>CAVRXH010000006.1:0-4800000 GCA_963725175.1 uncultured Actinomycetota bacterium | reverse complement strand
GTGCCCGTTGTAGCGGCCCGCGTAGTGCGCGGAGCCCTCGCTGAAGACCAGCACGTCGCTAGGGCTGAAGACGTTTACGCTGGTAGCCCCGATGGTGCCGTCGCCGCCCATGCGGATCAGCCAGGACGGGATCGTCATGTCCTTCCAGGTGACGCCGTTCCAGTGCAGTGCCACCTTCGAGTTCCTGGTGAAGGCCCAGGCGTCCTTGCTGGAGGCCGCGCCGAGTCCCGTAATGGCCGTGAACGAGGCCGGGGCGGTGATCGACATCTTCCGCCACGAGCTGCCGTTCCAGTGCTCGACCAGCGGCTTGAGGCCACCGGGACCTGAGTTGTTGGCCGTCCCCGCCAGCCAGGCATCGTGCTTGCCGGTGGCGACGAGGTTCGTGAAGGAGACCGGCCAGCTGCTCGTCGCGCCGATCGTGCCGGTCAGCCGCCAGTGCCCGGCCGCGGACGACGCCTGCGCCGGCAGCATGCCGCCGGCCATGACCAGCACCCCCGAGGCCGCGACCACGACGGCGCGCCCCGGTGACCAGAGAATTCTCAAGATAGGCCCGTTTCCGCTCAGGATAGAGCTAATGCCGCTATCACCTTCGCCGAGCCTATCAAGGCCATTACCAGCCGAACGAGTGGATTTTAATGCTTAAATGGACCGCTGTCGTTTACTGCCAGAGAAGTCATTGCGCATGCCCCGCCGATGGCGTTAGCCGGGTCCCGCACTAGCCTTTTCCGGTTGTCGCGGGACTCGCCTTCGTGGCCCGGGTGTCACCAGGGCCCGGCCGGCGTCGCTAGGGTTGCTGACGACTCCCGCCGTCCCGGAGCCAGACGAAGGACTCTCATGTCGCACATCACCTATCCCGAGGCCGCCTTCGTCGGGCTGCTCCAGGGGATCACCGAGCTGTTCCCCGTCTCCAGCCTCGGGCACAGCGTGCTGATCCCCGCCCTGGTCGGCGGGAGCTGGGCGCGGGACCTGAACATCGCCAGCTCCAAGTCCGCGTACCTGGCGTTCATCGTCGGCCTGCACGTCGCGACGGCGCTGGGCATCCTGATCTACTTCTGGCGGGACTGGCTGCGGATCATCGGCGGCTTCTTCAGCTCGATCAGGGACCGGCGGATCGAGACCGTGGACCAGAAGCTCGCCTGGATGATCATCATCGCCACCATCCCGGTCGGGCTGGTCGGCGCGCTGGCCCAGCACAAGGTGCAGGAACTGTTCGCCAAGCCGGTCCGGGCCGCGATCTTCCTGATCATCAACGGCCTCATCCTGTTCGCGGCCGAGCGGTTCAGGACCAGGGCCTCCCGGCAGGCCGACGAGGACCTGGAGCGCCAGCGCGAGCAGGCGCAGGGCCACCGGGTGCGGACCACGGCCGCGCACGCCTCTGGCCATCGGGCGCAGCGCCAGGATGAACTGTCCCTCGCGGTGCAGTCCGACACCCGGCTGTCCCGGATGGGCTACCTGCGTGCCCTGGTCATCGGCTCGGTGCAGATCCTCGCGCTGCTGGCCGGCATCAGCCGCGACGGCGTCTCGATGGTCGCGGGCCTGTTCAGCGGTCTGTCCAGGGAGGACGCGGCGCGCTTCGCGTTCCTGCTGGCAACGCCCGTCATCCTGGCCGCCGGGGTGCTCAAGGTGCCTGACCTGTTCGGCCCGGAAGGCAACGGGATCGGCGGGCAGATCCTGGTCGGCAGCCTGCTGTCCGGTCTCGGCGCGTACGTGTCGGTCCGGTTCCTGGTGCGCTATTTCCAGACCAGGACGCTGACGCCGTTCGCCATCTACTGCGTCGTGTTCGGCCTGGGCAGCGCCATCTACCTCCAGGTCAGGTAGCCTCCCTGGCCGTCAGGATGCGGCACTGGCGATCGGGGCCGCGGCGTGGGCCTGCTCATCGCCGTGCGCGATGTGCAGCAGCGAGCGCCAGATCACGGCGAGGATGACGGCCGACCCGGCGAACGCGAACCAGAACGGCGCGGTCACCCCCCAGGCCGAGGCGACCAGGCCGCCCAGCCCTGAGCCGATCACGATCCCGCCGACCACCCCGGTCAGGTAGACGCTGGCGACCCGCCCCTGGAACTGCTCGGGCACGGCCCGCTGCCGCACGCTAGACGACGTGGTGCCCCAGATGAACGCGTGCGCCCCGAAGATGACGAACACGATCAGCGCGAGCCAGGCCTGCCGGGTCACCGCGAGCGCCAGGTGCGTCAGCGTCTCGATGATCAGGCCCCCGCGCATGATGACGCCCAGCCTGACGTGCCGTTCCAGCCATCCGTAGGACACGGTGCCCAGCAGCCCGCCCGCTGCCATCGCCGTCGTGATCAGCCCGAAGCCGAGCGCGCCCATGCCCAGTCGCTCGCGCGCGTAGAGCACCAGCACCGACCAGGCGGCGCCGAAGGTGACATTGAACGTGAAGATCGTGATGGCCAGCGTCCGCATCGCGGCGTGCCCCCATAGCCACTGCCACCCCTCGCGGATGTCGTCGCGGAGCCGGGAGCGCTGCCCCCGCGTGCCGTGCGCCGGCAGCCGCACCCGGCTGAGCGCCAGCAGGCCGGCCAGCACGCACACCGTCTCGCTGGCGAACGGCAGCGCCATCCCGGCAGCGAACAGGGCGGCACCGACCGGCGGGCCGGCGAGCTGGTTCCACACGACCACGCCGGCCATCGAGCGGGAGTTCGCGATCCCGAGGTCCTGCTTGTCGACGAGCATCGGCAGCAGCGTCGCGGACGTGGTGTCGCCGAAGGTCTCGTTTACCCCGAACAGGAACAGGGCGACAAGCACCACGGTGATGCTGACGTGATGGGTCAGGATCGACGCCGTCAGGAGCAGCAGGATCACCGCTCGCGCCAGGCCGGTGACGATGACGATCGCGCGCCGGTCGAGCCGGTCGGCCACCACGCCGGCGTACATGCCGAAAAGCAGCCAGGGCAGCCGCTGCAAGAGCGCGGCCATCGCCACCGCGAGCGGGCTGCGCGTCTGCGAGGCCACCAGCAGCGGGCCGGCCGCCAGCGTGATGCCCTCGCCCAGGTTGGTCACCCACGAGGATGCCAGCAGCCAGCGGAAGCTGTGGCCGAGGCGGGATGGCGCGAGAAGGTCGGCGACCCTGCTCACTGGTGCCTGGCCGCCGCGATCATGATCCCATCATGACCCGCCGGCCGCAGTGCCCGCGAATGTATTACTTAGCGCAGCACGCTAGTTCTCGCGGGAGCGCCTGGCGCGGGCCCGGCCGCGCTCCTTGGCGTCCAGGACCACCTTGCGCAGCCGCACCATCGCCGGCGTAACCTCGGCGCACTCGTCGTCCGCGCAGAACTCCAGCGCCTGCTCCAGGCTGAGCATCCGGGGCGGGATAAGCCGCTCCAGCTCCTCGCCGGTGGACTGGCGCATGTTGGTGAGCTTCTTCTCCTTGGCGATGTTCACGTCCATGTCGTCCGAGCGCGAGTTCTCGCCGACGATCATGCCCTCATAGACCGCGCTGCCCGGCTCCACGAACATCGTGCCGCGCTCCTGAAGCGCGAACATCGCGAACGGGGTCGCCACGCCGGTCCGGTCGGCGACCAGCGAGCCGGTCGGCCGCATCCGCATCTGGCCGGACCAGGGCTCGTAGCCCTCGAACACGTGATGCGCGATCCCGGTACCCCTGGTCTCGGTCAGGAACTGGGTGCGGAAACCGATCAGGCCGCGGGCAGGCACCGTGAAGTCCAGCCGGACCCAGCCGGTGCCGTGGTTGGTCATGTTCTCCATCCGGCCCTTGCGGACCGCGAGCAGCGAGGTGACCGTGCCCAGGTACTCCTCCGGGCAGTCCACCGTCAGCCGCTCGACCGGCTCGTGCACCCGGCCGTCGATCTCGCGGGTGACCACGTTGGGCCGCCCCACGGTCAGCTCATAACCCTCGCGGCGCATGGTCTCGACCAGGATGGCCAGGGCCAGCTCGCCGCGGCCCTGCACCTCCCAGGTGTCCGGCCGCTCGGTGGGCAGCACCGCGAGCGAGACGTTGCCGACCAGCTCCCGGTCGAGCCGGTCCTTGACCATCCGCGCGGTCACCTTCGAGCCCTTGACCTGGCCGACCAGCGGCGAGGTGTTCACCCCGATGGTCATCGAGATGGCGGGCTCGTCCACGGTGATCAGCGGCAGCGGGCGCGGGTCCTCGGGGTCGGCCAGCGTCTCGCCGATCATGATGTCGGCGATGCCCGCCACGGCGATGATGTCGCCGGGGCCCGCCTGCTGCGCGGGCACCCGCTCCAGTGCCTCGGTGCGGAACAGCTCGGTGATCTTGACGCGCTGGATGCTGCCGTCGCGGCGGCACCAGGCGACCTGCTGGCCCTTGTTGATCTGGCCGCTGAACATCCGGCACAGCGCGATCCGGCCCAGGTAGGAGGACGCGTCCAGGTTCGTGACGTGCGCCCGCAGCGGCGCGGCCGGGTCGTAGGTGGGCGGCGGCACCGCGGCCCTGATGGTGTCGAACAGCGGCTCAAGGTTCTCGCAGTCCGGCAGCTCGCCGTCTTCCGGCCGGGCCAGCGACGCCCGCCCGGCCCGCGCGCTGGCGTACACGATCGGGAACTCGATCTGCTCCTCGTTCGCGTCCAGGTCCATGAACAGCTCGTAGCAGGCGTCTACCACCTCGGCGATCCGGGCGTCGGCCCGGTCCACCTTGTTGATCACCAGGATGACCGGCAGGCCGGCTTCCAGCGTCTTGCGCAGCACGAACCGGGTCTGCGGCAGCGGCCCCTCGCTGGCGTCAACCAGCAGCACCACGCCGTCCACCATGGACAGGCCGCGCTCCACCTCGCCGCCGAAGTCCGCGTGGCCGGGCGTGTCGATGATGTTGATCGTCATCCCGCCGTGCCGGACCGCGGTGTTCTTGGCCAGGATGGTGATGCCCTTCTCGCGCTCCAGGTCACCGGAGTCGAGCACCCGGTCGGCGACCTGAGCCCCGGCCCGGAACGCGCCGGACTGCCAGAGCATCGCGTCTACCAGCGTGGTCTTGCCGTGGTCAACGTGCGCGACGATCGCCACGTTGCGCAGATCGTCGCGAGTGGCCAGCTGGGCGGTGACGGCAGGCATGCTTGCAAGCTCCGGGATTGCGGGGGACGGTCCCCAGGCGGGGTACCGCCTACCAGTGTATTCGCCCTTTCACGCGGAACTGGCGGTGCGGCGCGACCGCCGCTCTCCAGGGTCAGCGTCGCAGGTCAGCGCGGTACTTAGGCCGATTCCCCGCCGGTCATCAGAGATAAGGCATCTGCCCGATGCCCGGCGGGGGGTCTTACGGCGAACCTGAGTATTGCCGGACGCTGCCCAGGCGCCCGGTACTGCCAGGGAGGTAGTTATGCACCCGGTCATCCTCACCGCCGCCGTCGCCGAGCGCCGGCGCGACCAGATGAGCCAAGCTGCCGCGGCGCGGCGTGCCCGTGAGGCACGCCGCGGCCGGCGGCCGGCCGGTTCCTGCGCGTCCCCGGCCCGCTCGCTGCCGGCCGGGCAGGCTCTCCCCCGGCCGACAGCCGGAGTTAGGTCAGCCGGAGTTAGGTCAGCCGGAGTTAGGTCAGCGGCTGCCAGTCCGGCTGGGTGCCGGCCGTAAGGCTCGCGCCGCGCGGATCCACGTCGTTGTACCCGATGAAGATCTCCGGGGTCCCGCGCTCGTTCAGCACGTAGGCGATCTGCCGGCCGATGGGCGAGAACACCGCCTGGTAGGCGCCGGGCACGATGGGCGTGCTCGGGTCGGAGATCTGCAGGTTGATGCCGACGTGCGAGCAGCCGTTGGTGCAGTTCTCCTGGGTGGTCATGGCCTGGATGTCGAACTGCGGGTCCTCGGGGAACCAGTCCGGGTCGGTCAGCCGCACCGGGCTCTCCGTCTGGTCCTCGGCGCTGAGGAAGCCGTTGCGGTACATGTACTGGTGCGGCCGGCCGTAGGCGTCCAGGCAGTACCAGCCCGCATGGCAGAAGTTCCCCACCTGCGCGCCCTCGAACAAGATGAACGAGCCGTTGGTCGACCCGTCCGGGGTCCAGGTCCAGGCAATGGGGTCGGGCAGTGCCGCGACCGGGATCTGCCGCGTGGTCGGCTGCTCCGAGTTGTACGGGGTGGAGAACGTCACGATGTGCCTGGTGTGGGTGTCGTACCTGACCAGGTAGCCGTAGGAATGCCGCTCTCGGGTCCGCACAAAGGCCAGGTAGCGCCCGTTGGGCGACCAGGACGGGCGGGCGTCGGTGTAGGCGGGAGCCGCGTCCGTAAGCCTGGTCTTGTGACTGCCGCCCGCGTTCATCACCCACAGATTGCCCCGGTACAGGTAGGCGAGCCGCTTGCCGTTCGGCGACCAGCGCGGCCCCGCATGGTGGCCGCCCGTGGTCAGCCGGGCCAGGTCCGTCCCGTCCGGGGAGATCGTGTAGATGTTGCCGTCCCGCACGAACGCGATCTTGCCGTCCTGGCCGGGGTAGGCGGCCTGCGCCGTCCCCGCCAGCCCGGTGCCGAGCAGCGCTATCGCCGCCAGCCCGGCCGCCGCTGTCGTCGCCCATCGCCTGGCGATGCTCCGCCCGGTCGTCCCCGTGCCGCCCATGCCACTTCCATTCCGCCTGAGGAGCAGCCAGTAACCCCGTATAGAAGATGTGTTCGACCAGAGCTATGCTCTGGTGATGGCAGTTTATCTCCCTCAGGGCTGGCCTGCGGGGGTTCATCCGCCGGACAGTCCCGAGTTCGAGCGGACCGCGATCGCCTGGCTGCTCGACGTGGTGCCGCCCGACTACCGGCTGCATGGCGTGCTGATCCGGCACCCGGTGGCGCTGGCCGCCCTGGCCCGGCATCACCTGGACGCCTGCGTGACCGGCGCCAGGGAGGGTTATCGCTGCGCCAGGACCGAGCTGGCCGGGGCGCTGCCGCCGGGCGGCATCACCGCCGTGCTCGCGGCCTACCAGGCCGAGGGCCGCCGCCTGGTCGCCACCGCCCGCGCCGTGGACCTGGTCGGCGCCGCCCTGCGCGGCGAGCCCGCCGCACGCCGTGAGCCGACCCCGCGCCGTGAGCCAACCGTGCGCCGTGAGCCAACCGTGCGCCGTGAGCCAACCGTGCGCCGTGAGCCCGCCCCGCGCCGTCAGCCGGCCCCGGGCACCGGTGGCTCCGGCCGGGCTAGTGCGGTGTCCTGACCCAGCCGGTGCCGGGCAGGTGCTCACGGACCACCCGGGCGGGGACACCCGCGACCACGCACCGGTCGGGCACCTTGCCGCGGACCACGGCGCCGGCCGCGACCACCACGTTCTGGCCGATGATGGCGCCCGGCAGCACGATCGCGCCGGTCCCCAGCCAGGTGCCTGAGCCGATGCTGACCGCGCTGTTCACCGGCCACTGCGAGCCGATCGGCAGGTCGGGGTCGGCGTAGCCGTGGTTCTGGTCGGTGATGTAGACATACGGGCCGGTGAAGACGTCGTCGCCGATCTCGATCGAGTGGTGCGCCACGATGTGACTGCCGCGGCCGATCACGCACCGGTCGCCGACCCGGAGCACCGGTTCTGGGCCGAGGTCGTGGCCGGGTGCCAGGCCGGCGCAGATGGTCACCTGCGCGCCGAGCATCGTCGCGTCACCGATCTCGATCCATTGCTCGCCGTAGACGGAGCCGGCCGGGAAGGCGATCAGCGACCCAGGCCCGAACGCCGCGAACCGCCGGCCCTCCGCCGAGTCCGCGGTGATCGAGCCGGCCTGCTCCGCCCACCGCCACACGCCGCGGATCAGGCCGCCCCGGGCAGCACGGCGCCGCCTGGCCAGCTCCTGTCTCCACGACGACATGGCCGAATACGCTACCGGGACCGACTGTGCCCGGTCACGGGCCTGCCGGGCCGGCTGGACTCGCGGCGGTATCCGGGCTCGCGGCGGCCGGGCCCGCGGCGCTGGCCGCGGCGAGCTGGCCGCAGGCGCCGTCGATCTGCCGGCCCCGGGTGTCCCGCACGGTCACCGGGATGCCGCGGGCCGCGATCCGCTCGGTGAACTCGCGGGCGACGCCGGGATCAGAGGCCGTCCACCGCGACCCCGGCGTGGGATTGAGCGGGATCAGGTTCACGTGCGCGAGCCGCCCGGCCAGCAGGTCGGCCAGCGCCTCGGCCCGCCAGGCCTGATCGTTGACGTCCCTGATCATGGCGTACTCGATGGACACCCGGCGGCCGGTCGCGGCCGCGTACTCCCAGGCGGCGTCCATCAACTCGGCGACCTTCCAGCGCTGGTTCACCGGGACCAGCTCATCGCGCAGCTCGTCGTCGGGCGCGTGCAGCGACACCGCCAGCCGGACCGACAGCCGCTCGGCGGCCAGCCGCCTGATGGCCGGCACCAGGCCGACCGTGGAAACGGTGACCGACCGCTGGGAGATGCCGAGCCCGGCGGGCGCCGGATCGGTGATCCGGTGCACCGCGGCCAGCACGTTCGCGTAGTTGGCCAGCGGCTCGCCCATGCCCATGAAGACCACGTTGGAGACCCGGCCAGGCCCGCCGGGGACCCGCCCGGCGGCCAGGTCGGCGGCCCCGGCCATGACCTGGGTGACGATCTCGGCGGCGGACAGGTTGCGGGTCAGCCCGGCCTGGCCCGTCGCGCAGAACGGGCACGCCATCCCGCAGCCGGCCTGTGAGGACACGCACATGGTGACCCGGTCCGGGTAGCGCATCAGCACCGACTCGACGAACGCGCCGTCAAAGGCCCGCCAGAGCGTCTTGCGGGTGGTGCCCTGGTCGCAAGTCAGCTCCCGGTCCGCGGTCAGCAGCCGGGGCAGCAGCTCGGCGGCCAGCTCCGCGCGGACGCCGGCCGGCAGGTCGGTCATCTGCTCAGGGTCATCGGTGAGCCGGGCGAAGTAGTGCCGGGAGAGCTGGTCCGCGCGGAAGGCTGGCTGCCCCAGGCCCGCGACCGCCTCGCGGCGGGCCGCGCTGTCCAGGTCGGCCAGGTGCCTGGGCGGCTTGGGCCGGGCGCCGCGCCGTCGCGGCGGAGCCCCGCCGTCGGGGCCGTCGCCGAAGTCCAGGAAGACCGGAGCTGGGCGGGCCGCTGCCGGTCCGGAGACGCTCCCCACGGCCGCTCCGTTCTCCTGTCGGGCACAACTGAACAATGATCTGCGCGCATGTCTGCACTGACCAGCCGGAAGTCGGTAGATTTCCGTACTATGCCGACGCTGCGCAAAGGTGCGAGTCAGGCCAGGATATCCGCCAGGCCTGGCCAGCCTGCCGTGCTGCTGGACAGCGAGAGCCCGTACGGCAGCCGCCGGGTGCTGGTGGAGTACGACGGCCGGACCACGGCCGCTTACCTGCACGACGCGACCGGCGCCATCGCGGCCACCTGGGTCGCTAACCACACGCAGGCGCCGATGACCATCGACCCGGCCGAGCTGGGCTCCGGCCAGGCGCCGCAGATGCCCGCCCCGCACACCAGGCACCCAGAAGGCCTGCCGCTGCTGGATCCCGCCACGCTGCGCGCCGTCTGGCTGGAGGAGGGCGACGGCGTCGCCATCTTCGAGAACGACGAGCCGCTCGCGCTGCTCGCCGGATGGTCGGACATGTCCACGGGGATGCCTGGCTACGCCAGGGAGATCATCGGGCAGACTCCGTTCGGCTGGTCGCTGGACCTGGCCATGGAGGGACTCGGGCCGCGGATCGAGGCGGCGCAGCGGTTCTGGCGCTGGCGCGGCGACCAGGAGAGCTGGGGCTCGTTCCGGCAGGCCGTGTTCGGCCATCTGCTGTCCCGGCTCGGGCCGGGCGGCAAGTACTGGGACGTCAGCGGCGGTAAGCAGCCGCTGGTCGGGGTCTCGGAACGGCCGCCCACCCCGCAGCGCCCGTTCACGGTGCTGTCCACGGCCGGGATGAGCTGCCAGCGGATGCCGGTGATCGAGCAGACCGGGGAGGCGGCAGCCGGGCAGGCCAGGGTCGAGCTGGCGCTGGCGACGACCACGCCAAGCGCCGACGCCGCGCGCATCTTCTTGTGGCTGGCGCAGTACCCGTGGCGAGAGGTCACCTGGCTGGGCTCGGGGCACAGCGTGCCCTGGTACCACGAGCCGAGCACGTTCCCGCTCGGCGGCGGCAACGCGGCGGTGCTGCTGCTCGATGACCCCGGCCGGCTGATCGGCCCCGACGTGCCCTCGCTCGGCGGATTCACCGTGGCCGACGCGCCGGTGCACTGGCTGTGGGTGGTACCGATCAGCGAGCGGGAGCGGCTACTCGCCGCCGAGCGCGGCTCGTCCAGCCTGATTACCCACATGGCAGCCCAGCGCCGAAGCTGGGTCTGCGGCTAGCAACCGGCTGATCCGCTCCGCTAGCGCCCGCGCTGGCCCGCTCGGCTAGTGGTGCGCGTGCGGCACGAAGGCGGCTAGCAGCAGCCAGATCACCGGCGCCATGACCAGCAGCGAGTCGATCCGGTCCAGGATGCCGCCGTGGCCGGGCAGGATCGTGCCCATGTCCTTGATCTGGAGGTCCCGCTTGATCATCGACTCGGCCAGGTCACCGAGCGTGGCGGCGGCCACGGCGGCGGCACCGAGCAGCAGGCCCTGCCAGACCTGGCCGTGCAGCAGCAGCGGCAGCCCGATCGCCCCGCCGGCCAGGCACGCGATCAGCGACCCCGCCAGCCCTTCCCAGGTCTTCTTCGGGCTGATCGTCGCCGCCATCGGGTGCTTGCCGAAACCGATGCCCGCGAAGTAGCCGCCGACGTCGCTGCACACCGTCATGATGATGAACAGCAGCACCCGGCGGTCGCCGTCGGCGCGGGCCAGCATCAGCGCCACGAACAGCGCCAGCAGCGGCAGGTACGCCAGGGTGAACGCGCTCGCCGTCACGTCCCGCAGGTAGCCGCTGGCACCGCCGGGCAGCCGCCAGGCCAGCAGCGCGACGAAGGTCAGCGCCAGCGCGGCCAGCGCCGCCTGATCGCCGAGCCAGTAGCCAAGCGTGAGGACCAGGGCGCCGCCGACCGAGATGGGGATGAGCGGCAGCGCGATGCCGCGGCTGCCGAGCGCCCGGCTCAGCTCCCAGAGCGCCATCGCCACGAACGCCCCGACATAGAGCAGGAACGTCGCCTTGACCGTGAACAGCGTCAGCAGCGCGATGCCGCCGAGCAGCACGCTGACCGCGATGGCGACCGGCAGGTTGCGCCCGGTACGTCCCGGCTTGCGCTCCGCGACCGGCTCTGATCCGTCCGGCGCTGCCCCGCCCTGCCCGGCGGTGCCCCGGCCGGCGGAGCCCGATTTATCAGATCCCAGGCGCAACCTATACCTCGAGAAGCTCGGCTTCCTTGTGCCGGAGCAGCTCGTCAATCTGCGTCACGTGGCCGTGCGTCAGCTCGTCGAGGTCGCGCTCGGCGCGGTGGCCGTCATCCTCGCCGGCATCGCCGTTCTTGACCAGCTTGTCGATCGAGTCCTTGGCGTGCCGGCGGATGTTGCGGATCGACACCCGGCTGTCCTCGGCCTTGTGCCGCGCCACCTTGATGAACTCCTTGCGGCGCTCCTCAGACAGCTCAGGGAAGACCACCCGGATGATCACGCCGTCGTTGGACGGGTTCACGCCCAGGTCGCTGCTCCTGATCGCCTTCTCGATCGCGCCCATCGAGGACTTGTCAAAGGGCTGGATCACGATCATCCGCGGCTCTGGCATGTGGAAGGAGGCGAGCTGGTTGACCGGCGTCGGGGTGCCGTAATACTCGGCAGTGATCTTGTTGAACATCGCCGGATGCGCCCGGCCGGTGCGGATGCCGCTGAATTCCTCCTTGGCGACCGTAACGGCCTTTTCCATCTTCTCCTCGGCCTCGAGGAGCGTGTCGTCAATCACAGCGACTCCCGTGCATCGTTAGGGTCCGGCGCAGCCGTGGCCCGGCCACGCCCGCATCCTTCCATGGTGCGCCTCCCCGGGGCGAGGAGACCATGGGGGCCTGGGTTGTCCTTACCGGCTGACAAGAGTGCCGATCCGCTCCCCGCGCACTGCCCGGACCACGTTTCCCTCGCCCATCAGGTCGAAGACCACGATCGGCAGGTCGTTGTCCATGCACAGGCTGACCGCGGTGGCGTCCATGAACCTGAGCTCCCGGCGCAGCACCTCGGCGTAGTCCAGGCGGTGGAACCGGACCGCTTCTGGCATCTGCCGCGGGTCCGCGTCGTACACGCCGTCAACCTGGGTGCCCTTGAGCACCGCCTGCGCGCCGATCTCCAGGGCGCGCTGCGCGGCGCAGGTGTCCGTCGAGAAGAACGGCGCGCCGAGGCCCGCGCCGAAGATCACCACACGGCCCTTCTCCAGGTGCCTGATGGCCCGCCGCGGAATGTAGGGCTCCGCGACCTGGCCCATGGTGATGGCCGTCTGGACCCGGGTTTCCACGCCCATCTTCTCCAGCACGTCCTGGAGCGCCAGGCAGTTGATGACCGTGCCGAGCATGCCCATGTAGTCGGCACGGGACCGGTCG
This sequence comes from uncultured Actinomycetota bacterium, assembly GCA_963725175.1. GTDB lineage: Bacteria > Actinomycetota > Actinomycetes > Streptosporangiales > Streptosporangiaceae > DASUBV01. The sequence continues at coordinate 4,787,636 of CAVRXH010000006.1, read as the reverse complement.
ATCCCGCTTTCCGACAGGGCCGCGCCGCGGAACATGTTGCCGCCGCCGACCACGGCCGCGATCTCGATGCCTTCCCTGGCCGCCGCCGAGATCTCGCTGGCGACCTTGATCACGACATCCGGGTCGATGCCCAGTGGCTCCTTGCCGGCGAAGGCCTCGCCGGAAAGCTTGAGCACCACCCGGCTCCAGCTCGGGTGAACGTCGCGAGCGGCGGGTCCCTGAAGCCCCTCGGTACCGGGGTCAGGGAACCGTCCGCTCACGGCGGCCGCGCCGTCCTCGGCTAGCCTCAACCCGCCTGGCCGATCTGGAACCTCGCGAACCTGGTGACCGTGGCGCCCTTCTCGGTCAGCAGCTGCCTGACCGACTTCTTCGGGTCACGCACCGACGGCTGCTCGATCAGCACGATGTCCTTGACGAAGGCGTTGACGCGGCCCTCGACGATCTTCGGGATCGCCTGCTCGGGCTTGCCCTCCTCGCGGGTGACCTGCTCGGCGATCCGGCGCTCGTTGGCCAGCACGTCCTGCGGGACCTCGTCGCGGGTCACGTACTGCGGGCGCATGGCCGCGACCTGGTGGGCCACGTCCTGAGCGACCTCCGCGCCAGCCTCGTCGAGCTGGACAAGGACGCCCAGGGTCGGCGGCAGGCCGGGGGCCGACTTGTGCAGGTAGCTGGTCACGTAGCCGCCGTCCAGGCGGACGTACCGGCCCAGCTCCAGCTTCTCCTTCAAGGTGGCGCCGGCCTCGTCGATCAGCTCCTGGGCCGTCTGGCCGGGACGGACCTCCAGGCCGAGCACGGCCAGCCGGTCGTCGGCGCCCGCGGCCAGCGCCGCGTTGGCGATGTCGGCGGCGACCTCCTGGAACCGGTCGGTCTTGGCCACGAAGTCGGTCTCGCAGTTCAGCTCGACAAGCACCCCGGCGCTCGTCCCGTTCAGGATGGCGGTGACCAGGCCGTTCCCTGCGGTGCGCTGCGCCCGCTTGTTCACGTCCTTGGCACCCTTGATACGCAGCGCCTCGACTGCGGCCTCGTAGTCGCCTTCGGCGTCGACCAGGGCGTTCTTGCAGTCCATCATCCCCGCGCCGGTCTGCTCGCGGAGCCGCTTCACGTCGGCGGCGGTGTAGTTCGCCATGTCTCCATCTCTCGTTGTCGCCGTGTCCGTGCGGTGAGCCCCGGCGCCCGTCCTGGCCGCCAGCGGCGGCTCGGACGGTGCTGCCGGGCTCAGGTGGGCGTCAGGCCGACTCGGAGCCCGCCGTCGCGGTGTCGCTCTCGGCCGGGGCGCTCTCGGCGACCGGGGCGCTCTCGGCGGCCGGGGCCTCAGCCGGGGCCTCAGCGGCGGCCTCTGCAGCCGGCGCCTCAGTGGCCAGCGCCTCAGCGGCAGGGGCCTCAGTGGCGGGGGTCCCGGAGGCAGGTGCCTCGGCGGCGGGTGCCTGCGCGGCCGAACCGTTCGCGGCGGCGTCGGCCTGAGTCTCGGTCTTGCCCTCAAGCAGCAGCTCGCGCTCCCACTCGGCGAGCGGCTCCGCTGCCCCGATGGCACCGTCGGCACCCGTCGCGGCCGGCTTCTCCTCGCCCGAGGCCGCGCCGGCCCTGGCGATCAGCCCGTCGGCCACCGCGTCGGCGACCACCCTGGTCAGCAGCGCGACACTGCGGATCGCGTCGTCGTTTCCGGGGATCGGGTACGAGACCTCGTCCGGGTCACAGTTCGTGTCGAGAATCGCGATCACCGGGATGCCCAGCTTGCGGGCCTCGCTGACGGCGATGTGCTCCTTCTTGGTGTCTACCACCCAGATGGCGCTCGGCACCCTGGCCATGTCGCGGATACCGCCGAGCGAGCGCTCCAGCTTCTCCCGCTCCCGGCGCAGGTGCAGCAGTTCCTTCTTGGTGAGGTTCGAGCCCGACACGTCGTCGAAGTCGATCTCCTCCAGCTCCTTGAGCCGCTGGAGGCGCTTGTAGACCGTGCTGAAGTTGGTCAGCATCCCGCCCAGCCAGCGCTGGTTCACGAACGGCATCCCGACCCGCCTGGCCTGCTCGGCGATGGCCTCCTGGGCCTGCTTCTTCGTCCCCACGTACAGGACGGAGCCGCCGTGCGCGACCGTCTCCTTGATGAACTCGTAGGCGCGGTCGATGAAGTCGAGGGACTGCTGAAGGTCAATGATGTAGATGCCGTTGCGCTCGGTGAGGATGAAGCGCTTCATCTTCGGGTTCCAGCGCCTGGTCTGGTGGCCGAAGTGAACGCCGCTCTCCAGGAGCTGCCGCATGGTGACGACCGGTGCCATTCCGGTGTCCCCTTTCCTGTCGTGACGCCTGGCATGCGAATGCGGGCGCCGTCCGGTTGCTGCCTGGCGTCCGTACGCCCTCGCGGCGGGACCGAGATCCCGCAGACCGGTGAGGAGCGCCCCACGCCGAGCCCTGGCGGGCACCCGGCGCGGCTAGCGGACGCGCGAATTCGGCCACCCCGTGAAACGCTGGCGCGTCCAGCGGTGACCGTGTGATTAGTCTACATGCAGCGCCGCCGGGGACGGGGCGCTGACCAGAGGCCGAGGGCTCAGGCCAGGTGCACAAGCCAGCCCAAGCCGGAGGCTCAGGCCCTGGGGTGGGCCTGGCGGTAGGCGGCCAGCAGCCGCTCCACGCTGACGTGGGTGTAGATCTGCGTGGTGGCCAGCGAGGCGTGGCCCAGCATCTCCTGAACGCTGCGCAGGTCAGCGCCGCCTTCGAGCAGGTGCGTCGCCGCGCTGTGCCGCAGCCCGTGCGGCCCGGTGTCCGGGACCGCGCCGCCCGCCGCGATCCGCTGGTGGACCACCCGCCGCGCCGTTCTCGGGTCAATCCGGCCGCCCCGTGCCCCCAGGAAGAAGGCGGTGCCGCTGTGCTGGCTGGCCAGCACGCCCCGGCCGCCGGCCAGCCAGGCGTTCACCGCCCGGACCGCCGGGATGCCGACCGGCACGACCCGCTCCCTGGCCCGCTTGCCGAGCACCCGCACCGTGCGACGGCCCTCGTCCAGGTCGCCCAGGTCCAGCCCGCACAGCTCGCTGACCCGGATCGCCGTGGCGTAGAGCAGCTCCATGATCGCGGTGTCCCGCGACCCGACCGCCGCCCGCACCCGCTCCTCCTGGCTCGCTCCGGCCGGGCTGGTCGCGGGCTGGTTCAGCACGGCCGCCATCTGGTCCTGGGCCAGGACGTGCGGCAGCGTCCGGCTGGCCTTGAGGGTGCCGAGCAGCCGCCCGGGGTCGCCGTCCAGCCAGCCACGCCGGTGCGCGAACCCGGTGAAGGCGCGGGCCGCCGCCGCCCGCCTGGCGATCGATGACCGGGCCTGCCCGCTCCGGTGCTGGGCGCCGAGCCAGCCACGCAGCACCTGGATGTCCAGGTCGCCAGGTTCCGCGCAGCCGTCCTGCGCGGCATGGCGGAGCAGGGAGCCGACGTCGCCCAGGTAGGCCCGCACCGTGTGCGGGGACATGCCGCGCTCGGCCGACAGGTGCCGCTCGAACGCCGCCAGCGCCCGGCTCAGCTCCGGCGGCAGCGCGTCCGCGCCCTCAGCCACGACGCCCGAGGTCTCCACATTCCCGACAGTACGGTGATGCCGCCCCGCCGGCGCCGCGCCATGCCGGCCCGCGGACCCAGGTCACCTCGCCCACGGCCAGATCTTGGTCCACAGGACGCGGATCACCAGTCGGGGCAGGTAACCGCGGTAAGGACCGTTCATGATCAGGAAGTCGTCGAAGGTGTGCGCTCCTGGCTTGCCCGCGACCTTTCTGGCGGCGTCCCTGACGGCGGTCAGCTGCCGCACCGTCATCTGCAACGGCGGCTCGTCCGGCTGGTAGGTGCAGCCGAGCCGGTAGTCCCGGCCCGGCGTACGGGTCATCTCGATGTGGCAGCCCATGACGTGCGTGACCTGGCGACTGGCGGCGAACTCCACCATCCGGTCCAGGCTCGCGACGAACTCGGGGAAATCGAACGCGTACAGGCGGCCGGGCAGCACCGTGTCGCCGGTCAGCAGGAATCCGCTCCACGGGTCGTACAGGGTGATCGCCGCACGATGGTGACCGGGGCTGCCGGTGATCTCCAGCAGCCGGCCGCCGAGGTCGAAGCTGACCACCTGACCGGGCCAGTCGGTGAACCCGAAGAACTCCTGCACCTGGGCCAGCTCCCGCCCGACCACGGTGGTCAGCGGCCGGTCGGCGAACTGGCCATCGCCGCCGACGTGATCGTTGTGCCCGTGCGAATGCACGATGACGAGCTCATAGGCGTCTCGCGGGTGCTCCGCCAGCCAGCCGGCGACCAGGCCGTCGATCAGCTCGCGCAGCCGCCGGTCCGAGGCGTCCTTGAAGTCCCCGGTGTCGAGCAGCAGCGCGCGATCGTTGCCGAACAGCAGGTAGAGGAACGGCGCCTCGGCGCTGATCGCCTTGCTCTGCCGGAGCACGTAGGTGTGCTCGTCGTAACACTGCACCTGGAAGGCCGGGTCGGCACAGTCCTTCCGGCGTTTCGACCCGTGGATCCATGCCGTGTCCAGGTCACCGCGCACCGGCGCTCCGGTGGTGAAGTCCAGCACCGTGCTTGTCGTCATCGCGATTGCCCTTCCTCGTCGCGGCGCGGGGCGCCGCCAGTGTCGCTGTCCCGCATGGCGGCCGTGGCGTTGCCCAGGTCTGCGGCGTCCGTGCCGCTGGCCTCGGTGTCCCCGTCCTCGGTCTTCTTGTCGTCGGCGGCGAAGAGCATGGTCGTGGCGCTGACGTGCAGGGCGCCGGGCGTATGCGGGGTCAGCGCGGCCGCCTGGAGATCCCTGGCAGCCGCTGCCATCCGGCTGGTCACCTCGGCCCAGGTCGCCGGGGCGACCCAGAGCTCGGCGTCGGCGAAGAGGCGCCAGTGCACCGACGGCACGTCGGCCAGCCGGCGCAGAACCTCCTCGGACACCGCCCGGACAGTCAGCCGGGCGTCCTCGTCTTGCCACTGCCCCCGGCCAGCGGGCTGGTGCCGGTAGCGACGCTCCTGGCCGCCGCGCACCGACCGGGTCTCGGCCAGGGTCAGGAACCCAGCCGAGACGAGCTGCCGGACGTGGAAGCTGACCGCAGCGTGGTTCATGCCCAGTTCCCTGGCCAGCTCGGCGGTGGACATCGCCGCGCCGCTGGCGAGCGACAGGATCCGCAGCCGGACCGGGTGCGAAAGCGCCCGAAGCTGCTGCCTGCTGCTCTCGTTCTCCAAAGACATGCTTGGGAGTATGCCAGCCCTACTCTCAACCTGCAAGCAAATGCTTGGGGGTTATCCGAGACGCCTCTCGACCGGGTCCGCCAGGGCGAGGACCCGGTTCGTGCTCTCCGACTCGCGCCAGGCACCCGGCCCGGCCGCGCCGTCGTTCAGATCTGCTCGATGAGGATGTCGGCGCTGTCGAGGGTGGCGGCGTATGCCGTCATGTCGTCCGGGTCACTGGTGAGAATCTGGGCGGGGCCGTGCATCGCGGCCGCGATGACGACCAGGGCATCGATAACATCCGGCCGCTTCCTGGCAGGAAGCTTGGCCGCAGCGAGCATGGCGCCTGCGCGCTTGTAGGAATCGAGCGTGAAGGTCCTGGCGCACGCGACGCAACCAGCCTGGAGGCTGGCCGTTCCCTGAGCGGGTGACGCACCGCCCCTGGTCTGCGGCAGGGTGCAGTCTCTCAGGTACTGGCTGAAGGCGTGCACGGTCTTCGGGTCGGGCCGCCAGGCCTGGGCGAGGACCGGGCCGATGATGACCGGCCGGTGCGGAGCCGCGCGCAGGCCGTGGTGGAGCACCTGCGCCGCAGGCTTACCCCGCAGCAGCGCCACGAGCATCCCGGTGTCGTAGATTACGTTCACTTAGTCCTGCCTCTCGTGCTGCGGCAGCGCCCGCATGCCAGCGCCGGCTTCCCAGAGCCCGTGGTGTACGCATGGGCTCAGCCGACCCTGGTGGCGCGCCAGCCCTGCTCGCAGCGCCGCACGAAGCCGGCCGCGGCGAGCAGGCCCAGGCAGCGCAGGGCCGTGTCCAGGTCCACGCCCGCCAGCACCGCGATGCTCGCCGGGCCGCGCCCGCCCCGCGCCGGGACCGCTTCCAGCACGGCGGTGGTGACCGGGTCGAGCTGGTCACGGGGCACGGCGGGTCCCCGCCTAGGCCCCGCCGCCATCCCGGTGCCGACCGGCGAGACGTGCTCGATGACGTCCCTGGCGCAGGTCACGCAGAGCGCTCCCCATTCCCGGATCAGCTCGTGACAGCCAGCGGACTCGGCGGAGGTGACCGGGCCCGGCACCGCCGTCACCGGCCGCCGCAGCTCCCTGGCGTGCCGGGCGGTGCTCAGCGCCCCGCTGCGCAGCGCGGCCTCCACCACGACCGTGCCCCGGCTGAGCGCGGCGATGACCCGGTTGCGGACCAAGAACCCAGGCCGGGTCGGCGCCCGGTCCGGCGGGCACTCGCTGACCAGCGCACCCTGCGCCGCGATGGCCTCGAACAGGGACTGATGGCCACGCGGGTAGCCATAGCTCAGCCCGCTGGCCAGCACGGCGATGGTCAGCCCGTCGCCGGCCATCGCACCGCGATGGCCGGCGGCGTCGATCCCGTAAGCGCCGCCGGAGACCACGCTCAGCCCGTTCTCCGCGAACGCCGCCGCCATCTCGGTCGCCACATGCGTGCCGTATCCCGTCGCGGCGCGGGAGCCGACCACCGAGACGGAGTCCAGGCAGGCGTAGCGCAGGTCCGCGCTGCCGCGCACCCAGAGCACGATGGGCCGGGCGTCGCCGAGATCATCGAGCTGGGTGGGCCATTCCGGGTCGCCCGCGCAGATCAGCCGCAGTCCCGCGTGCGCCCAGAAGGCCAGCCGGGCGGCCGGGGGCAGCAGCGGCAGCCTGGTTCGCCACCGGACGATCGCCCGGCCAGCACCAGGGATGTCGCGGCAGGCCGCGGCGACCGCAGCCGGACTGCTGCGGCCCGGAACGCTGGAATCCGCGCCGCCGGCTTCCGCGCCGCTGGCGTCCGGTTCGCTGGGGTCCGCGCTAAAGCCGCCCGCGCCATCGCCGCCCCCGCTACCGCCGCCCCCGCTACCGCCGCCCGCGCCGCTCTCAGCCTGGCCGCCGTCCGCCGTGACGGCGGCCAGGATCTCGGCGGCGGACGCCAGCCGCAGCAGGCCGCCGAGCGCCTGATCGCCGGGGTCGGCCAGGAAGCTGAGCGAGATCAGCGCCCGGCGCGTCTCGTCCGGGCCGGTCACTGCCCGACCCCCAGCCACAGGCCGAGCGCATAGCCGATCTCCGCCTGACCTGGCCGGCCGAGCCCGGCCAGGTCGGCCAGCGTCCAGGCCATCCGCACGATGCGGTCCACGCCCCTGGCGCTGATCTCGCCCAGGTCCATCGCCCGCTCCAGCGGAACCAGCGCGCCAGGCGCCGGCCGGAACCTGCGCCGCAGCTCGACACCGGGAACCTGCGCGTTCAGCCGCCACCCGGTGCCGGCCAGCCGCCGCGCCGACCGCTGCCGGGCGGTGGCCACCCTGGCCGCGACCACCGCGCTCGACTCGGCGAGCTGCCGGTCGCTGAGCAGCTCGGCGCGGCCGACCGGCAGCAGCTCGACCTTGACGTCCACCCGGTCAAGCAGCGGCCCGGACAGCCGGGCCAGGTACCGCCGCCGGACCGCGGGCGTGCAGGTGCACGCGGAGCCGGTGGCCGTGCTGCGCGCGCACGGGCACGGGTTGGCCGCCAGGACCAGGGTGAACCGCGCCGGGAACGCGGCCGTCAGCCCGGACCTGGCGATCAGCACCTCGCCCGACTCCAGCGGCTGCCGCAGCGCGTCCAGCACGTCCCGCCCGAACTCGGGTGCCTCGTCCAGGAAGAGACACCCGAGGTGAGCCAGGCTCGCGGCACCCGGCCGGATGACGCCGCTGCCGCCGCCGACGATGGCCGCCTTGCTGGCGGTGTGGTGCGGGGCGCAGAACGGCGGCTCGGTGAGCAGCGGCTGGCCGGGCGGCAGCGTGCCGGCCACCGAGTGAATGGAGCTGACCTCCAGCGCCGCCGCCAGCTCCAGCGGCGGCAGGATCGTGGGCAGCCGCTCGGCGAGCATGGTCTTGCCGACCCCCGGCGGGCCCAGCAGCAGCATGTGGTGGCCGCCCGCCGCGCAGATCTCGGCCGCCCGCCTGGCCATCGGCTGTCCCACCACGTCCGCGAGGTCCCGCCCGCCAGGTCTCCCCGCGACGGCCGCCCCCGTACCCAGCTCCCCCGTCCCGGTCCCCGGCTCGACTAGCCGGGCGGGCGGCCCGGCAGCAGGGCCGGCCGCGGGGCCGGCGGCCGGGTCATCGTCACGCAGCCAGGCCAGCAGCGCGGCCAGGGTCGGCGTGGACAGGACCCGCAGGCCAGGGACCAGGGCGGCCTCGGCGGCGTTCTCCGGCGGGACGGCGATGACCTCGAACCCGCCTGCCGCCGCGGCCGCCACGGCAGGCAGCACGCCGGGCACCGGGCGGACCCGGCCGTCCAGGCCCAGCTCGCCGAGGAAGACCATCCCGGCGAGCCGGGCGGCCGGAACCGACCCGGCCGCCGCCATGATGGCGGCGGCGATGCTCAGGTCGAAGCTGCTGCCGCGCTTGGGCAGGCTGGCCGGGCGACAGGCCGACCGTGATCCGGCGCTGCGGCCAGGTCTCGCCGCTGTTCACGATGGCGGACCTGATCCGGTCGCGGGCCTCGCGCAAGGCGGTGTCGGGCAGGCCCACCAGCAGCAGCGCGACGAGGCCGTTCTCGATGTCCGCCTCGATCTCGACGGGGTGACCCCGCACGCCGACCAGGGCCATGGCATGCGTCCGGGCCAGCGCCATCTAGCCCACCGCCGGGATGTGCTCGACGGAGAAGGTGCCGGGACCGACCACGAGCACGCCCACGATGTCGATCCTGATCTCGTCGTACAGCAGCGAGTGCGCCAGCACCCAGCGCACCGCCAGCCGCCGCAGCCGGGCATGCTTGCGCGGGCTGACCGCCTCAAGCGGGGAGCCGAACCTGGTCCCCGACCTGGTCTTGACCTCGCAGATCACCAGGACCCGGCCATCCGCCGCGACGATGTCGATCTCGCCGTCGGCGCACCGCCAGTTCCGGTCCAGGATCTGCAACCCGGACCGTTCCAGGTGCTCGGCCGCGAGTTGCTCCCCCTGCTGACCCAGCGCGTCCTTGGGATGCACCGCCATCACCTCCGGATCCGAAGGTGCCGCAGACGGCGCGCGACGGGGAGGCCGAGTCAGGTGGCTGCGGGGGTGCTGGTGCTGAGGGCTCAGGCTGTGGGCAACCGCTCAGGAATGACGGTGCCTCTTGATACAGGGCCTCTTGATACAGGGCCGCCTGGTACGGCCGCCGGGTTGAATCCGCCGGCCCGCCGCCCGCCGGGTGAGCGAGAACCTACTTGCTGTCCTCGGGGATCTGCAGGTCGCTCTTGGCGAGTTCCTCGACGTTGACGTCCTTGAACGTCACCACTCGCACATTCTTCACGAACCGGGCAGGGCGGTACATGTCCCATACCCAGGCGTCCTGCATGGTGACCTCGAAGAACACCTCGCCGTTCTCGGCCGTGCGGACGTTCAGCTCGACCTGGTTCGTCAAGTAGAAGCGGCGCTCGGTCTCCACGACGTGGCTGAACAGCCCCACCACGTCGCGGTACTCGCGGTAGAGCTGGAGTTCCATCTCGGTCTCGTACTTCTCGAGATCCTCCGCGCTCATCTTCTCCCCTCCGATCAGGCGCCGCGCGCTTCGGGCGCGAGGCCCGCCGGCCAGGCGTACTCCCCGGCGAGGTCAACCATAGGCCCATTGTGCCCGTCTTCCGGCCCGCTTCCCGGGCCGGCGGCCATGCTCTCCTCCGCGCCCTCGCTGGCCGGGGCCTGGGTGATCGGCTCGGCCACGGCGGCGGGCGCTCCGGCGATCAGGTTCCCGACGTTCACGAACGAGCGCCGGTGCTCGGGACAAGGGCCGTGCTCGGCAAGCGCCTTCATGTGGCTGCGCGTGGAATACCCCTTATGCCGGGAAAATCCGTACTCGGGGTAATCGGCATGCAGCTCGGTCATGATCCGGTCCCTGGTGACCTTGGCGATCACTGAGGCGGCCGCCACGCAGGCGGCGACCTGATCGCCCTTCCACATGGCCAGGGCAGGCACGGCCATGCCGTGCACCGCGAACCCGTCCGTCAGGACGTAGCCGGGCGCGCTGGCCAGTCCGGCCAGCGCCCGGCGCATGCCGCTGACGTTGCACACGTGCAGCCCGATCCGGTCGATCTCCCCCGGCGGGATGATCACCACGCTCCAGTCAGCCGCCGCGTCCATGATCTGCTGGTAGGCCTCTTCCCTGGCCTGGACGGTGAGCAGCTTGGAATCGGCGAGGCCGGGGACGCCCTGCACGCTGCCGGCCCTGGCTGGCCTCAGCACCGCGGCGGCGACCACTAGCGGGCCGGCGCAGGCACCGCGCCCCGCCTCGTCGATCCCGGCCACCGGCGCGAGCCCGGCCCTGGCAAGGATGCGCTCGTAGCCGGTCAGCCCGCAGTCGCGCCTGGGGGTGTAGCCCGCGGGCCGTCCGAGGATGGCCTGCATGGTGTCACCCGCGCCGCGCCGCGCGGCGGCGCAACCGCACGCGGCGCTCCAGCCAGGTGACCGGCAGCGCCACGGCGAAGCCACCCGCGAGCGGCAGGAACGGGGCCGCCCCGCCGGCCGGCACCGTCAGGGCACCGGCGGCCGCGGCCTTGGTCACGCCCGGCTGATTGAACGTCGAGGGGATCGGCAGGATCCGCCACCGGCTCGGCGGCCAGACGATGACGAACGCCCGGCCGATCACCATGTTCTCCGGGATGGTGCCGGCGCCGGGGTCGCTGGTGTGCAGCCGGGAGTCGTCAGAGACCAGCCGGTTGTCCCCCATCACCCACAGCCGGCCAGGCGGGACGGTGACACTGAACCGGATCTGCGACGGCTCCGCCCCCGGGTACAGGTAGGACTTCTCGTGCAGCGGCACGCCGTTGACCGTCATCTGGCCCTTGGCGTTGCAGCAGACCACATGGTCACCGGGGACGCCGATGACCCGCTTGATGTAGTCGGTCTGCCCCGGCGCGGTGCCGAACAGCCCGCCGATGGACCGGAACAGCGGCCGCAGTGTCGCGTCGTAGGCCCGGACGAACGGGTCGGAGCTGGCCGGGTTGGCCGTGGGCACCTTGTCCCAGGAGCCGGCGCCGTCGAACACGATGATGTCCCCGGACTGGATCGGCCGCAGGTGGAACACGAGCTTGTTGACCAGGACCTTGTCGCCCGGCAGCAGCGTGTCTTCCATGGAGGACGACGGGATGAAGAAGGCCTGCACGACGAAGGTCTTGATGACCAGCGCGATGGCCAGGGCCACCACGACAAGGACCGGCAGCTCGCGCCAGAACGAGCGGCCCTTGCCGCCCCTGCCCTGGTCCCGCGCCTCGTCCTGAGCCTCGTCATCCCGGGCCCGGTCATCCTGGGCCTGGCCGGGCTCGGCGGGCTTGGTATCGGCCCCGGCCTGGCCACCGCCGGATGCCGCCTGGCTGGCCTGGGCATCGCCCGACCCTGCCTGCCGGGGCACGGCCGCACCGGAGGCCGCCTGGCCGGGCACCGCGCCGGGAATTGCCTGGCCCTCAGCTGCCGCAGATGCTCCGCCTGATGGGGAACTGTCCCCTGCCGGGCCGCCCAGGCCGGTTTGCCCGGCCACGCGATCCCGCGTGCTCTGGTCGTCGTCCATGTCGGAATGAGCCTAGCGCCGCACGGCTCCGCGAACGACGCCCGCGAGCCAGATCAGCGGGCGCGCCGGCGCCGCACGCGCCTGCGCAGCCGGAATCGCCGGCCTAGCAGGGCCACCGGAACGGCGCCGGCCAGGCCCGCTCCGAGCGGCAGGACAGGGGCCGTCGCGCCCAGCGCGGCCGCCTTGCCGGTGATGCCCGCCTGGTCAAAGGTCGCCGGGATCCGCAGCACCCGCCAGTGGCTCGGCGGCCAGACGATGAGGAAGGCCCGGCCGATGACCTTGTTCTCCGGGATGGTGCCGTTGCCGGGGTCATCGACGTGCCCGCGCGAGTCATCGGAGATGGCCCGGTGGTCGCCGAGCACCCACAGGCGGCCCGGCGGGACGGTCAGGCTGAACCGCCCGGCCTCCCCGATCGGCGCGTCACCCGGCGTGTTTCCCGGATACAGGTAGGACTTCTCGTGCAGCGGCACGCCGTTGATGGTGACCAGGCCCTGGGCGTTGCAGCAGGCGACATGGTCACCGGGAACGCCGATGACCCGCTTGATGTAGTCCGTCTGCCCCGGCGCGGTGCCGAATAGCCCGGCGATCGACCTGCCGAGCGGCAGCAGCGTCTCGTCATACAGCCGCGCCAGCGGACTACGGCTGGGCGTCGTGGCGACCGGCGCGTTCCAGGAGCCCGCGCCGTCGAACACCACGATGTCGCCGGGGTGGATCGGCCGGAAATGGTAAGCGAGCTTGTTGACCAGGACCTTGTCGCCGATCGCCAGCGTGTTCTGCATCGACCCGGACGGGATGAAGAACGCCTGCACGACGAAGGTCTTGATGATGAGCGCGATGACCAGTGCCACCACGATGAGCACGGGCAGTTCTCGCCAGAACGAGCGGCCGCGTGCGCTCTCCTGCTCGGCGTCCCCGGCCGCCGGGACCGCGGGCCCGGAGGCCGTTTCCGGCTGGCCCCTGACCGCACCGCTACCGGGTGCGGGTTGCCCGCTGCCAGGGTCTTCGCTTGTCGCCGTGTCCTCGTCGCTGGTCACGGCCGGCCTGCCGGCGCATCGTCGTCACCGGTGGGGCGAAACATCCAGCGTCACCTTCGCGTTCTGTGCGGGGGCAGCCGGCGAGCCCGGTCCGGGCGGCGGCGATCGTTACGCGCGACAGCGCTAGCGGGACGTGACCTCACGCCGCTCGCGGATCCGCGCGGCCTTGCCGCGCAGCGAGCGCAGGTAGTAGAGCTTCGCGCGACGGACCCGCCCGCGGCTCACGACCTCGATCTTCTCGATGGCCGGGGTATGCACCGGGAAGGTGCGCTCCACGCCCACGCCGTAACTGATCTTGCGGACCGTGAAGGTCTCGCGCGCGCCACCACCCTGGCGCCGGATGACAATGCCCTGGAACACCTGGATCCGGGAGCGGGTTCCCTCAGTGACCTTGACGTGCACACGGAGGGTGTCGCCCGGCCGGAAGTCCGGGATGTCGGCGCGGATCTGCGCCTGCTCAAGCTCGGCAATCGCGGTGTGCATCGGTGCGGTCCCTCAGTAGTCATCACGCGCACGCCAGCGAACGCGCTTGGTTCGGTCTCGTTGTCGCCAGGCGGAGGCACCCGGCAGCGCCTCGGCGGAAAGCTCCTGCGACGAGGCGACGGCTTTCAGTGTGCCATACCTTTGCCGCTAACCGGAAAGCCAGCCTCAGCTAGCACTTCGCGATCACGTGCATCCAGGCTATCCGACCCGGCTCCGGCAGCGTCGGCCGATCCGCCCGGCTGGCCTCTCGTCAGCCGTTCAATGAGGTCAGGACGGTTCTCGGCGGTACGCCGAAGGGCACAGTCGCGGCGCCAGCGGGCGATGGCGCCATGATCGCCCGATACCAGCACGGGCGGCACCTCCCGGTCCCGCCAGACCCTGGGCCGGGTATAGGACGGGCCCTCGACCAGCCCGGCCATCGGCCCGGTGCCGCCGCCGAAGGAGTCGTCGGCGGCCGACTGCGCGTTTCCCAGCACCCCGGGCAGCAGGCGGCACACGGTCTCGGCGATCACCAGCACCGCGGCCTCGCCGCCGGGCAGCACGTAGTCGCCGATGCTGACCTCATCGACGTCCATCCGGTCCCTGGCCTCGTCGGTGACCCGGGCGTCGATGCCCTCGTACCGGCCGCAGGCGAAGACCAGCCAGGGCTCCGCCGCGTACCTGGCGGCCATCGCCTGACTGAACGGGGCACCGGCCGGGGTGGGCACGATCAGCCGGGGCCGCTGGCCCGCCGGGACCACCGCGTCAAGCGCCGCGCCCCACGGCTCGGGCTTCATGACCATGCCGGGACCGCCGCCGAACGGGGCATCGTCCACCGTGTGGTGCACGTCCGTGGCCCAGGACCGCAGGTCATGCACGGCCAGGGTGATGTCGCCGCGCTGCACGGCCTTGCCGATGAGCGAGGCGCTGAGCGCGGTGAAGTACTCGCCGAAGATGGTGATGATGTCGATTCGCACCGCGCGCCCCTAGCTGGCCTGTTCGGGGTCGAGCAGGCCGGGGGGCGGGTCGATGACCAGGCGTCCGGCTGGCACATCGACCTCGGGCACCAGCGGCAGCACGAACGGCACCAGGATCTCGGCACCCTGCCGGGACCCGGTCCCCGTGATCACCAGCAGATCCTGGCCGTGGTGCAGCACGTCGGTGACCTTGCCGACCGGCTCGCCGCCGGTCGTCTCCGCGGTCAGGCCGATGAGCTGGTAATCACCGAACTCCTCCGGGTCGCCAGGCTCAGCGTCGCTGGAGTCGATGACCAGCAGCACGCCGGTCAGCTCGGCGGCCTCGTCCCGGTCGCTGAACCCCGCGAAGGTGACCAGCATCCGGCCGGAGTGCCACCGCGAGGCGACCACGGTCAGCGGCCCGGCCGCGGCGGGCTCGGTCGCCAGGACCCGGCCCGCCGCGAACCTGAGCTGCGGATCGTCGGTCCGCACCTCCACGACGACATCGCCGCGAATCCCGTGCGGCCTGCCCACCCGGCCGACGACCAGCTGCATGGCGGCTAGCGGATCTCGTCGGTGTCCAGCAGGTCGACGCGGACGTAGGAGCTGCCGGCCAGCGAGCCGATAACGGTGCGCAGGGCCTTGGCCGTCCGGCCGCCGCGCCCGATGACCTTGCCCAGGTCATCGGGGTGCACGCGAACCTCAAGCACCCGGCCCCTGCGCAGCCCGCGGCTGTCCACCCGGACGTCGTCCGGGAACTCGACAATGCCCTTGACCAGGTGCTCAAGAGCCTCTTCGAGCACGGTCAGCCCTCGCTGGACGACGAGTCAGCGGCCGGCGTCGCCGGCTCCTTCTCGGCCTTGGCCTTGGTGGCCTTCTCGGCCTTGGCCGGCTTGTCGGCCTCAGCCTTGGCGGCCTCAGCCTTGGCGGGCTCGTCCTTGGCGGGCTCGTCCTTGGCAGCCTCCGCCTTGGCGGGTTCCGCCTTGGCGGGCTCTGCCTTGGCCGGCTCTGCCTTGGCGTCAGCCTTCTTGGCAGGCTCGGCCTTCGCGGGCTTGTCGGCCTTGGCCGTCTCGGCCTTAGCCGTCTCGGCCTTGGCAGGCTCGGCCTTGGCTGACTCTGGCTTCTCGGCCTTGCCCGCCTTCGCGGTCTTGGTCCCCGAGTCGCCCGCCTTGGCCCGGCTCTTGGCCTTGGCGGCGGAGCCGCCTTCCACCAGGGTCTCGGCCAGTGCGGCGGCGAAGGCGACCTTGCGGTCGGCCTTCGGCTCGGCGACGCGCAGCGTCCCCTCGGTGCCGGGCAGGCCCTTGAACTTCTGCCAGTCTCCGGTGATCTCCAGGATCTTGCGGACCGGGTCGGTCGGCTGAGCGCCCACCGACAGCCAGTGCTGGGCGCGCTCGGAGTTCACCTCGATGAACGACGGCTCGGCCTTCGGGTGGTACTTGCCGATCTCCTCGATCGCACGGCCGTCCCGCTTGGTGCGGGAATCAGCGACGACGATCCTGTAATACGGCGCCCGGATCTTGCCCAGGCGCTTCAGCTTGATCTTGACAGCCACGGCTGTGGTCTTCTCCCAGCGATTTCGATGGCGGGCAGCGGACGTATGCGGGTGGGGACCGGACGTGCCGCCCAGATGGGTCGGCGCGGCGAGGGAGAGAGGGCCTCGCTCGGCCGATCTGACATTCTGCCAGACCCGCCCCGCCAGAGTGTAATCACGCCCGCAATCGCTCCCCCAGCGCCGATGGCCCTGCGCCCGCCGAGCAACCCTCTGTGCTCCCAGCCCCAGCCCCAGCGTCCGCGTCCGCGTGTCTGCGTCCGCGTCCGCGACAGTAAACCCACTTCTACTGTCGCTGTTACAGCAGTAAGAGTGGGTTCACTGTCACTGGATGGGTGCGGCCCGGCCGCGCAGCGAGCCGAGCAGACCGAGCAGACCGAGCAGACCGAGCCTGGGATTGGGCCTGGGCTTGGGCGGTGACGCTGGGCTAGACGGGGGTTATCGGCCCTTTTTGCCCTTGCCGCGGCCCTGCTGCGGGCCGCGGAGGCCGGGCGGGAGGTTCTGGCCGGGGGCCGGCATCCCTGGCGGCAGGGAGAACCCGCCGTCCTTGCCGAGCCCGCCGGGCAGCCCGCCAGGTCCGCGGCCGAACCCGGCAGGGAGCTGCCCAGGCCCGCCCGCCTGGCCGCCTGGCACGCTCGCCTGACCTGGCGGCAGGGCCGCTGGCAGGCCGGCCGCCGGGCGGCCGCCGGGCGCGGCGGCGGGGCGGCCGCCCCTGCCGCCGCCCTTCTTCTTGCCCTTGGCCTTCGAGCGCTGGCCGCCGCGGCGCATGCCGCCCATGCCGGGAATGCCGCCCATCATCTGCTTCATCATCTTCTGGCCTTCGAGGAACCGCACGATGAGCTGGTTGACCTCGCCGACCGTGACGCCGGAGCCGTTCGCGATCCTGGCCCGGCGGGAGCCGTTGATGATCTTCGGGTTGCGCCGCTCTTCCTTGGTCATCGAGTTGACGATGGCCGCCGCGCGGTCCAGGTCCTTGTCGCTGACCTGGCTCAGTGCCTCCCGGTTCTGCGCCGCGCCTGGCAGCATGCCGAGCAGGTTGCCGATGGGCCCGAGCTTGCGGACCATCGCGAGCTGCTCGACAAAATCCTCCAGGGTGAACCCGTCCCCGGAGGCCAGCTTGCCCGCCATCGAGGCGGCCTGCTCGGCGTCGAAGGTCCGCTCGGCCTGCTCGATGAGGGTGAGCACATCGCCGAGATCCAGGATGCGCGAGGCCATCCGGTCGGGGTGGAAGAGGTCGAAGTCCTCCAGCTTCTCGCCGGAGGAGGCGAACATGACCGGCCTGCCGGTGAGCTGGGCGATGGACAGCGCCGCGCCGCCCCTGGCGTCACCGTCGAGCTTGGTGAGCACCACCCCGTCGTAGCCGACGCCGTCGAGGAACGCCTGCGCGGTCTGCACCGCGTCCTGGCCGATCATCGCGTCGACGACGAACAGGATCTCGTCCGGGTCGACGGCGTCCCTGATGTTGATGGCCTGCGTCATCATCTCTTCGTCGATGCCGAGGCGGCCGGCGGTGTCGATGATGACGATGTTGTGCTGGAGCCGCCTGGCCTGCTCGATGGACTGGCGGGCCGCCTCAACCGGGTCGCCCTGCCCGTTGCCGGGGAAGGGCGCGAACACCGGGATGCCGGCCCGCTCGCCGAGCACCTGAAGCTGCTGCACGGCGTTGGGCCGCTGGAGGTCGGCGGCGACCATCATCGGCGTGTTGCCCTGCGACTTGAGCCACAGCGCCAGCTTGGCGGCCAGCGACGTCTTACCGGCGCCCTGGAGGCCGGCCAGCATGATGACGGTAGGGGAGACCTTCGCGAAACGGAGTCGCCTGGTCTCACCGCCGAGGATGGTGATCAGTTCCTCGTTGACGATCTTGATGACCTGCTGGGCGGGGTTCAGCGCCTCGGAAACCTCGGCACCTGAGGCCCGCTCCCTGACATTGGCGATGAACTGCCGCACCACCGGCAGCGCGACGTCCGCTTCCAGGAGCGCGATCCTGATCTCACGGCAGGTCGCGTCGATGTCCGCTGGCGACAGCCGCCCCCGGCCGCGCAGGGAAGAAAAGACCTGGGTGAGCCGATCGGAGAGTGTCTCGAACACGTATCTGGCCGCCGTCCTCGCTCATGGCCGTTCGCTGGCCCCCCAGGCTATCCGGTATCACCAGCTAGGCCGGGCACGCTGCGCAAGCGGCTGCGGATCGCGCCCACGATGCGATATGCCAGATGCTAACGGCACCCTGCAAATGCGCAATTGCATACAGCAAGTACGGCACGTAACGTAAGCGTCGGTGGTACCGACGCGAGCGGAGGTCTGCGTGGGCCACAGCCAGGAGCGATCGGTCTTAGATTCACTCTGGCGTCTGCCCGGCCGAGGCCGCTGGCGGGACGCGAGCGCCGCCACCGCCACCGCGGACGCCGTCTGCCCGGCGGAATCCGAGCCGCCCCGCCTGGTGCCCCTGGCCCCGGTGCCGGAGCCGGACGTGGCGCCGGTCGCGGCCCGCGCCGAGTTGCTGGCCAGGGCCGAGCGGTTTCTGACGCTGTTTCACGACGAGACCTCGTCCGCCGGGCCGGCCAGCGACCGGATCCGGACGGTCCGCCGGGAGATCGCGGCGACCGGCACCTACCGGCACACCAGCGCGGAGCTGGCCTTCGCCGCCCGGGTGGCCTGGCGGAACAGCTCTCGGTGCATCGGGCGGCTGTACTGGAAGAGCCTGCGGATCCGGGACCGGCGGGAGGTCAGCTCCGCCGCCGACATCGCCGCCGAGGCGGTCACGCACCTGCGCGAGGCGACCAACTACGGCCGGATCCGGCCGGTGATCACGGTGTTCGCGCCCGACGCGCCGGACCGGCCTGGGCCGCGGATCCTGAACTCCCAGATCGTCAGGTACGCCGGCTACCAGCCGGGCGACGGCACGGTGACCGGCGATCCGGCCAGCACCCAGGTCACCGCGATGGCACAGGAGCACGGCTGGCCAGGGCGGCAGCCGCACGGCAGGTTCGATCTGCTGCCGCTGCTCATCCAGGAGGCAGGCGCCGCGCCGACCTGGCACGAGCTGCCCGCCGACGCGGTGCTTGAGGTGCCGCTGCGCCACCCGGAGCATGACTGGTTCGCCGAGCTGGCGCTGCGCTGGTACGCGATGCCGGTGATCAGCGACATGTACCTGGAGGCCGGCGGCATCAGGTACCCGGCAGCGCCGTTCAACGGCTGGTACATGGTGACCGAGGTCGGTTCCCGCGACCTGGGCGACGCGCAGCGCTATGACCAGCTCCCGGCCATCGCGGCCCGGATGGGCCTGGACACCGGCAGCAACCGGTCGCTATGGAAGGACAAGGCCATCACCGAGCTGAACCTGGCGGTGCTGCACTCGTACGCCGCCGCCGGGGTCACCATGACCGACCATCACACCGAGTCGGCGCGGTTCCTTGAGCACCTGGAGCGGGAGGAACGGCACGGCCGTTCCTGCCCCGCGGACTGGACCTGGATCGTGCCGCCGACGGCGTCGTCCGCGACCCCGGTCTTCCACCGGTACTACGCCGACTTCGACCAGGAGCCGAACTTCTACCGCCATCCGCCACTGCCGGCCCTGCCCGCCGACGGAAGGACCTAGCCCGGCGGCACGCCGCAGCTCGCCCGGCGGATCGTCAGGTCCCGCTCCCGACCCGCTTGCGCCCGGCCAGCAGGGAATCGTCGAAGTGGATGCGCTCGCGGGGGATGCCGGCCTTGGACAGCGCCCGGAGCGAGTCGCGCACCATGGCCTGCGGCCCTGACAGGTAAGCCTCGCACTCGCCGTGCGGCATGTACCGGGCGGCGACCCGGCCCACGTTCCCCTGCATGCCGTCAAAGGCCGGGTCATCCGAGGTGACCGGCGTCATGATCAGCCCGTCGTAGGCATCGGCCAGCCGCCATAAATCGCGCAGGTCGTACAGCTCCTCGCGGCGGCGCGCGCCGTAGAACAGGTAGATCTTCCGCCGCCGCCCGGTCCCGGACTCCTTGATCACCTGCTCGGTGATGGCCTTTAACGGGGACAGTCCGGTGCCTCCGGCCACGCACAGCACGTCCCGGTCCCCGGCGTGCTGGAGGGTCATGGTGCCCAGCGGCGGCCCCAGGACCAGCTCGTCGCCTGGCTCGGTGTGGTGCACCAGCGCGTTGCTGACCCAGCCGCCGGCGATCGCCTTGACGTGCAGCTTGATGAGGCCGTCGTCGCGCTCGGTGCAGGCGATGGAGTACGGCCGCCAGACATGCGGCCAGCGCGGCGTCTGCACGGTGATGTGCTGGCCAGGAGCGAACCGCATTTCCTGGTCGGGCGCGATGGTGAGCACGGCGATGCCCGGCGCGCGCTGCTCGCGGTCCACCAGCTCCGCCGACCAGTAGGCCGGCGTGGTCGCGCTGGCCTCCTCGGCGGCCCTGATCATGATCGCGGACGCGGCGCTGTAGGCCTGGATCCAGGCATCCTCGGCCACCGGCGTGAAGGCGCCTGCCCCGAACGCGCGCAGGGTGGCGATCAGCGCGCCGCCCACCGCCTCGTACATCTCGGGCTCCACCGAGTACTTGCGGTGGTCGCGGCCGAGCTGGGACAGGTAGGTCGCCAGCTCCTCGGGCGTGCTCATGCTGTCGACGATCCGGGTCAGCGCCAGGAGCAGCCGGTCCCGCTGCTCGTCCATGGCCGGCGGGAACAGCAGCCGCAGCCTGGGCCGGTGCGAGAACAGCCAGCCGTAGAAGTAAGCGCCCGCGTCGTCGCCCGCCGCCGCCATCCGCGCGAACGACTCCTGGATGGCACCCAAGGCGACCGCCGGGTCACCGGTGGCGGCGGCGACCGCGGGGTCGCGCGCCGGATCCGCCTTCCCCGGCGCGTTCTGGGCTGGTGCGGGAGGCGCCGCTGGCCGGACGGCCATCTCCCGGCCTGGGCCGGCACCGGGTGCTGCCGGGACGGCGGGGCGGCCGCCGGGAAACGAAGGGACATCGGGGAGGACCACGTCCCGCCGGGGCGGTGCGGGCGCCTCGGCCGCGGCGACCGGCGCCGCGGCCGGGTAGCTGGCGCCGGGATGACCGGGCGGTGCGGCGGGAGGCGCGCCAGGCGCGGGCGGCACCGGGGCCACGGACCGGGGCGGGGCAGATCCGGGCGCGTGCGCCGGGAAGCGCAGCTCGCCGCCGGCCTGGTCGTGGTCATCGTCGGTGTTGTCGGGCAGCGCGCGCAGCCCGTCGCGGAGCCTGGTTAACAGGTCCAGGTCGGTCTTCCAGGACCGCAGCCGCCACCAGGCCAGCCTGCGCCCGCCGCCTCCGCCCGGATCGTCTGCCTGGTCGGGGGTCCCTGGCTGAGACACCGTGCTGACGGCGGACGAGTCGGGGCGGAGCGCCATAACGCGTATCTCTTCCCAGGGCTAGAGCGGCCGGTAGTAAGTGTCCGGACACAAGCTGCTAGGTCCGTTCCAAGATAAAGCCGGCCTAGTGGCTAAGTCAGCCTTTTGCAGATTGCAATGACGCAACGCATAGATGATCCCGATATGCCCGTGACCTCGGATAATGTCCTGCTGATATCGCACACCGCGCACGTGTGTGCAGGTCAGGCCTGACTGACCGCACCTTGTGCGCTGTCGAGGCCGACCCCGATGCCCGGCCGGCCGCCGGGCGGCCCGGCCTCGGCAAGGATCTCGTCGCGCAGGCGGCGGGCGCTCTCGGTGAGGTGCCGGCCGTACTCCTGCGCCTCGGCGATGTAGTGGTCGGCGGTTCGCTGCGCCTGCGACAGGATGCTGACGGCCTGCCGGTGCGCCTGATCAAGCCCGGCCGCGGATCCGCCGTCCTGTGCTACCTGAGCCCGCCTGCGCAGGCGGCTGACCTCATCAAGCAGCTCCTGCCGCTCGTTGATCAGCATGACCAGCTCGGCTTCGACCCGCTCGCAGAACTCGCGGACGGGCTCCTCGTCGAAGCCGCGGTGGCCGAAGCGCGCCGGGCGGAACGAGACCGAGTGGGCCGCCTCGGGCGTCAGCCTCCGCGGGCACCATGGGTCCATAGCTCTCCCCGGTCGCCTCGCAGAATGGTGCGTGAGCACCTATGGCAGAGGATAGGACCGAATAAGGTCACTGTCATCCGATTGCAGAATGCAACATGAAGCCCGGCCTTCCGGGACAGCGGCCAGCCGCACCTCGCCAGGACACGCACCGCGGGGTGGCTAGTCGCCCAGGATGGCGTCCACGAACACCTCGGCGTCGAACGGGGCCAGGTCGTCGGGACCCTCGCCAAGCCCGACCAGCTTCACCGGGACACCGAGCTCGCGCTGCACGGCGATCACGATGCCGCCCTTGGCGGTGCCGTCCAGCTTCGTCAGGATGATGCCGGTCACGTCGGTCACCTCGGCGAACACCCGGGCCTGGCGCAGCCCGTTCTGGCCGGTGGTGGCGTCGAGGACCAGCAGGACCTCGTCCACGGTGCCGTGCTTCTCGATCACCCGCTTGATCTTGCCGAGCTCGTCCATCAGGCCGGCCTTGGTGTGCAGGCGGCCCGCGGTGTCCACGATCACGGTGTCGATGCCGCGCTCGATGCCCTCGTTCACGGCCGTGAAGGCCACGCTGGCCGGGTCGGCGCCCTCCCGGTCGGAGCGGACCACCTGAGCGCCGACCCGCTCGCCCCAGGTCTGCAGCTGGTCGGCGGCGGCGGCGCGGAACGTATCGGCCGCGCCGAGCAGCACCGTCTGGCCGTCGCCGATCAGGGCCCGGGCCAGCCGGCCGCAGGCGGTCGTCTTGCCGGTGCCGTTCACGCCGACCACCAGGACCACCGCAGGCCGGTCGCCGTGCGGCTTGGTGTGCAGCGTGCGGTCCATTTCCGGGCCGATCTGGGCGATCAGGTCGTCCCGCAGCATCGTCCTGACCTGCGCGACATCGCGGGTGCCGGTGACCTTGACCTCGGTGCGGAGCTGATCGATGAGCTGCCGGGCCGGGCCCACGCCCATGTCCGCGGTGATCAGCGTGTCCTCGATCTGCTCCCAGGCCTGGTCGTCCAGGGTGGCAGCCGGACAGCAGGCCGAGCAGCACCGAGCCGAAGGCCGACTGGGACCGGGCCAG
This sequence comes from uncultured Actinomycetota bacterium, assembly GCA_963725175.1. Lineage (GTDB taxonomy): Bacteria > Actinomycetota > Actinomycetes > Streptosporangiales > Streptosporangiaceae > DASUBV01. Next base: position 4,764,905 of record CAVRXH010000006.1, on the reverse strand, counting down.
CCGGCCGCGCAGCCGGACCAGCCGGCCCGCCGACGGCAGCGGCCGCTCCACCTCGGCGGGCGCGGTGCCGGCGGGCGCAGTGCCGGCGGGCGCAGCACCGGCAGGCGCAGCACCGGCCGGAGCGGCCGTTGCCGTCCCGGCAGCGCTCTCACCTGCGGCTCCCTGGCCGGGGGCCTGATCGGCGGCCCGCCCGGGGCCGGCCTCTGGCAGGCTGGCCGCGCGGCGGCGCGACCTGAGCCGGGGAGTGACCAGGGCGGCGCCGCCGCCCACGACGGCCACGACGACGATGGCGATGATGATCAGCAGTTCTTCCATGACGAACCCCAGTCTGGCAGAAGGCGGCGCTGTGTTGCTCAGGCGCTGTCGCGCGGGTCGCTCAGGCGCTGCCGCGCGGGTCGCTCAGGCGCTCTCGCGCTCCCGCAGCCGCTGGCTCACCACATGCGAGACGCCGTCCCCGCGCATGCTGATCCCGTAGAGCGAGTCAGCGATCTCCATCGTCCGCTTCTGGTGCGTCACGATGATCAGCTGGGAGTTGCTCTGCAGCTCGGTGAAGATCTCCAGCAGCCGGCCCAGGTTGGTGTCGTCCAGCGCCGCCTCGACCTCGTCCAGCACGTAGAACGGCGAAGGCCGCGCCATGAAGATGGCGACCAGGAAGGCGATGGCGGTCAGCGACCGCTCCCCGCCGGACAGCAGCGACAGCCGCTTGACCTTCTTGCCCGGCGGCCTGGCCTCGAAGTCGATGCCGGTGGCCAGCATGTCGTCGGGCTCGGTGAGCACCAGCCGGCCCTCGCCGCCGGGGAACAGGGTGGAGAAGATCCGCTCGAACTCCCGCGCGGTGTCGGCGTAAGCCGCGCCGAACACCTGCAGCACCCGCTCGTCCACTTCCTTGATCACAGTCAGCAGGTCACGCCGCGTCTTGCGCAGGTCTTCGAGCTGGGCGACGAGGAAGGCGTGCCGCTCCTCCAGCGCCGCGAACTCCTCCAGCGCCAGCGGGTTCACCTTGCCGAGCTGGTCGAGCTGCCGCTGCGCCGCCTGCGCCCGCTTCTCCTGCGCCGCCCGGTCGTAGGCGGCGGGGCGGCTGGCCTTCCTCGGTGGGCGGCACCGGCGCCTCGGGGCCGTACTCGGCGATCAGTTCCTCGGTCTCGATGGCGAATTCCTCGGCGACCCTGGCGGCGATCTGCTCTAGCTGCATCCGCCTGGTGGCGTGCTCCAGCTGCGCCCCGTGCGCGCTGTTGACGACCTTGTCCAGGTCCTCGGTGAGCTCGCGGATGCTGGCCCGCAGTTCCTTGAGCTCGGCGTCCCGGTCTGGCCGCTGGCCCGCTCGGCGTGCTGGCGCTCGGTGTCGGCGGCGGTGACCGAGGACTCGATCCTGGCCATGGCGAACCGGGCGCCGTCGGTGACGGCACGGGCCACGGCGGCGGCAGCGGCCCGCAGCTCCAGCCTGGCGCGTGCCCGCACCGCGGCCTGCCGCTCGGCCACCGCGGCGGCGGCCAGCGACGTCGGCGCGGCCGGAGATGGCCCGCAGCCGTTCCTCGACGGTGCGCACCTCCAGCCTGGCTTCCATCTCCGCGGCCCGGGCCTGCGTCGCGGACTCCGCGAGCCGTTCCCTGCGCCCGTCGGCGTCGCCGTCGTCCCCGCCGCCTCGGTCGTCCTCGCGGTCGGCCTCGCCGACCGCGTCCAGCGCTTCCTGCTCGGCCAGCCGGGCCTGCAACTGCTCCGCGCTGGCCAGGCTCTCCTGCTCGGTCCGCTCGGCGACCGTGATCGCCTGGGCCAGCCGCCCGGCCTCGTCCCTGGCCACCCTGGCGGCCCCGGCCAGCGCGCCGAGCTTTCCGGATAGCTGCGCGGCCGCCGCGTCTACCTCCTGAAGCGCCGCCTGCGCCTGGGCCAGCTCCTGCCGGAGCCTGCTCCTCGTCCTCGACGGCCGCCGCAAGCTGGGCCTCGGCCTGCGCGCCGGCCGCGTCGACGCTGTCGAGCCGCCCGGTCGCCTGGCGGGCGGCGGCGCGCAGCGCGAGCAGGCTCTGGCCGCCGGCCGATCCGCCTCGCGCCCAGTGCCGGCCGAGCACGTCGCCGTCCCTGGTCACCACTCGCAGGTCGGGCCTGCCCTCGATCAGCCGCAGGCCGGCCGCCAGGTCGTCGGCGACGACCACCCCGGCGAGCAGCTCGTCCACCGCGGCCGACAGCTCGGCCGGAGCCTGCACCAGGTCCCTGGCCAGCGGCACGCCGGGGACCGGGCTTGCCGCGGCCGGCCCAGTGCCAGCCGCGCCAGTTCTAGCCTCGGCAGGCTGCCCCGAGGCGATGACCAGGCCCGCCCGGCCCGCGTCCTGGGCTCGCAGCGCCACCAGGATCTCGGCGGCGTCGTCCAGGCTGGCCACCGCCACGGCGCCGGCCGCGGCGCCGAGCGCCGCGTCGATCGCCTCCTGGGCCCCGTCGCTGACCGTCAGCAGCGCGGCCAGCGGCCCGAGCACGCCGCTGAACGCGCGGGGCTCGGCCAGCAGCACGCCGGAGGCGTCGGCCCCCCTGGTGACCGCCTCGGCCAGCGCGTCGGCCCTGGCCCGCAGCGCGGCCCGCTCGCCGCTGGCGGCGTGCTCGGCCTTGCGCAGCCTGGCCACGGCGGCCGAGGCCTCCTTGAGCCTGGCAGCGGCGCCCTCGCGGTCGGCCGTCAGGTCCTGCCGGCCCTCGTCGCGGCCGGAGACCAGCTCCTGCATCTGCTCGTGCTCGGCGGTGGCCTGCTCCGCCCTGGCCCTGGCCTGCGCCAGCGCCTCGGCCAGCCGGCCGGCCTCGCCCTGGGCCGCGGCCGCCTTGCTGGTGGCGGTCTCGACCTGGCCGCGCAGCCTGGCCAGCCGCTCCGCGCGCTCGGCGGCGGCCCTGGCGTCGGCGGCGACCCGCCGCTCGATCTCGGCTACCGCGTCCTCGGCGGCGGCCCGCTCCGCCACGTCGGCGGTGAGCTGCTCGCGGGCCTGCGCCAGCCGGTCGCCCAGCTCCTCTTCCTGCGCCCGCAGCTCCGCCGCCTCGGCGTCCAGCTCGTCCGCGTCCCTGGCCGGCACGCTGCGGCTCGGGGGCTGACAGGTGCCGGTGCCGCTCGGCGGCCAGGGTCGCGGCGCCGCGCAGCCGCTCGGACAGCCGCGTACAGCGCGAAGAACGTCTCCTGCGCGGCGGCCAGCCGGGGCGCGTGCTGCTGCTGTGCCGCCTCCAGGTCGGCCTCGCGGTCGCGGGCCTGGCCAAGCGCCGCTTCCAGGGTCGCCCTGGCCTGCGCCTTGGCCGCCTCGTCGGCCTCGTCGCGGGCCAGGTCAGCGGCGAGCGTCACGTAGTCGTCGGCCAGCAGCCGCAGCCGCGCGTCGCGCAGGTCGGCCTGGATGACCGCGGCCCGGCGAGCGATCTGGGCCTGCCTGCCCAGCGGCTTCAGCCGCCGGCCAAGCTCGCCGGTCAGGTCGACCAGCCGGGTCAGGTTGGCCTGCATGGCGTCGAGCTTGCGGAGCGCCTTCTCCTTGCGCCGCCGGTGCTTGAGCACCCCGGCGGCCTCCTCGATCAGCGCCCGCCGGGCCTCGGGCCCCGCGTTCAGCACCTCGTCGAGCTGGCCCTGGCCGACGATGACGTGCATCTCCCGGCCCAGGCCAGTGTCGGACAGCAGCTCCTGCACGTCGAGCAGCCGGCAGTGATCGCCGTTGATGGAGTACTCGCTGCCGCCGGACCGGAACAGCAGGCGGCTGATGGTCACCTCGGCGTAGTCGATCGCCAGGGCGCCGTCGCTGTTGTCGATGGTCAGGGTGACCTCGGCGCGGCCCAGGGCGGGACGCCCCGAGGTGCCGGCGAAGACGACGTCCTCCATCTTGCCGCCGCGCAGTGGCTTGACGCCCTGCTCGCCCATCACCCAGGAGAACGCGTCCACGACATTGGACTTGCCTGACCCGTTCGGGCCGACGACGCAGGTGATGCCCGGCTCGAATCGCATCGTGGTCGCCGACGCGAATGACTTGAAGCCGCGCAGGGTGAGGGTCTTCAGGTACACCCGCAGACTCCTCCCCAGCCACTCCCTGCCTGGAGCCACTCCTGCCTGGCCCACCCGCACCCTACCGCGCGCTACGGTCTGGGCAGCGTATTGCGTCGCCGCACCAGTGCCGGCGCTGGCCGGAAAAGGACGATTCATGGCGCGACATCGCATTTCCCGCCGGACTGCCCTGGTAACCGGAGCCGGGGCCGCGGTGGCCGGGATACTCGCGGCGGGCGGCTATGAGCTGGTCGAGGCCGGCACTTTGCCGGGCAAGTACCGGCTGGCCAAGCTGACGGGCGCCTGCGGCGGTCCGCCCGGGCCGCCGGCCGGCCCGCACCGGTCCGCCACCTCACCCGGTTCTACTCCCGGTACCGGCGCCAGAACGTGAGCATGGTCACAGTCATCCCGGCCGGGATCTCCTCGCCGGCCGGGCTGCCGGTGGTGCTCGACCTGCACGGCCTCGGCGGCGACGCGGCGGGCACGGCCGGGGGTGCCAGCCGGGGGATGGCCGCGCTGACCGGGCCGCTGGCCCGGTCGTTCGCCATGCTGACCGTGGACGGCGGCGCGACCTACTGGCACAAGAGGGCAGACGGCGACGACCCGCAGGGCATGATCATCCACGAGGTGCTGCCCAGGGCGGCCGCGCTCGGCCTGCGCACCGACCGGATCGGGATCGTCGGCGACTCGATGGGCGGCTACGGCGCGCTGCTGCTGGCCGAGCGGCTCAGCCGGGGACACCCGGCCGCCGTGGCGGTCGCGGCCATCTCCCCGGCGATCTTCGCGTCCTATCCCGACGCGCACCAGGCAGACGCGCGGGCCTTCGACGGACCCGGCGACTTCGCCCGTAACGACATCTTCACCGGGCTGGCCCGGCTGCGGGACATACCGGCCTATGTCGCCTGCGGCACCGACGACCCGTTCGAGCCGATGGCCCGGCTAGTGCGCGCGCGCCTAGAACGGCTGACCGGGCATCCGGCGGCCGGTGGCATCGAGGCGGGTTGCCACGACGACGCATTCTGGGCACGCCATTTGCCGGCCGCACTGACGTTCATCGGCCGTTATCTGCCGCATTAGCCGCGCTTCAGGGAAGCGCGGGAGAGGGACGCCGTTAGGGGCGTCCCTCTCCTGTTCACGACCGGTGCCGCCCCCGTCAGGGGGGCGGGCGGCCCCAGCTCACCGGCTAGGTGAGTGCGGGCTCGCGAACCGGGATCAGCAGGTCATGCCGCACTTCAGCGGTGAGTACATCGTTCTCGTCCTGAAGCCGGGCAAGCTCGGCCTCCAGGTCGCGTACTCGCTGCTGAAGGCGGCGCATCTCCGAGACCATGCGGTAATCCGGCCCGCCGACGTGGCCAAGTAGAGCCTTCGCCATTGTGTAAGGTCCTCCACACTGAGCGACCAGAGTGGGCGCGCAAGCGACTGCGAGAAATGCCGATTTTCGCGACTGCGCGCAGGTAACACTTCCATGGTCCCACCGTCAAGGGTATTCGGTCAAGTTGACAGATCCCGCAGGTCACCGGCGGTGAGCGACTGGCTGAAGCAGCAGCGGAGTCAGCGCTCGAAGAACCCGGCGAGCCCGCCGGCGGGATCGTCCCAGCGGTGCGTCAGCTGGTCCACCCGGCCGGGCGTGTCGGACCCGCCCAGCAGCTCAAGCAGCTCCGCGCAGGCCTCCCGCGGACCCTCCGCCACCACCTTGACCCGGCCGTCGGTCAGGTTTTCCGCCCACCCGGCCAGGCCGAGCGCGAGCGCGTGACTGCGCACCCACCACCGGAAGCCGACGCCCTGGACCCGGCCGCGGGCCCAGGCGGTGAGCCGGACTGGCCCTGGCCCGGCCGCCTCCTGCTCCATCGCGCCCTCCCCCGCCAGCTCACATCCGGCCATTGCGGGGCCTTGGCTGACAGACCGGACAGGTATATGCGGATCGGTTCATGAACGGGTCACGCCGGATAAGCGCGCCGCAGCGCGGGCAGGGCTCGCCCTCCCGCCCGTAAACGGCCAGCTCGCGCTCGAAGTACCCGCTCTCCCCGTTCACGTTCACGTACAGGCTGTCAAAGGACGTGCCGCCCACTCCGAGCGCCTCGTCGAACACCTCGCGGACCGCCGCCAGCAGCGCGGAAACCTCGCCGGGCCGCAGCCGGTCGGCGGCCCTGGCCCAGTGCAGCTTCGCCCGCCACAGCGACTCGTCCGCGTAGATGTTGCCGACCCCGCTGATCAGGCTCTGGTCAAGCAGCGCCCGCTTGACCCCGCTGCGGCGGGCGCGCAGCCGCGCCGCGAACTGGTCGGGGTCGAACGCCGCCTCCAGCGGGTCGGGGGCGATATGCCCGATAACCGAGGGCAGCTCCGCCCCGCCCAGGCTCACCAGCACGTGGCCGAATGTCCGCTGGTCGGTGAACCGCAGGTCTGGCCCGCCGTCGGCGAAGGTGAACCGGACCCGCACATGCGGGGACAGGTCCCGGTCCGGCTCGCCGACCAGGAGCTGGCCGCTCATGCCGAGGTGGGCCAGCATGGCGTCGTCGCCGACCGGCAGCCACAGGTACTTGCCGCGACGGCGCGGCGCGCCGAACTCCCGCCCGCGCAGCAGCGCCGCGAAATCGGCCGGGCCCGCCTCGTGCCGCCTGACGGCCCTGGGGTGCAGCACCTGGACCTGGTCCACGGTGCGGCCGGCGACGTGCTCGTGCAGACCGCGCCGGACGGTCTCGACCTCGGGAAGCTCTGGCACGCGCTAGCCGTTCCCTGGCAGCCGCGCTCCTGACGATCCCCCGTTATCGTCGTCGGCGCCCGCATCGCCCGCCTCCGCGGGGGCCAGGCCGGCGGTGATGGCCCGCCAGGCCGCCTCGGCGGCCTGCTGCTCGGCTTCCTTCTTGGACCGGCCCTCGCCCTCGCCGTAGGTCTGCGTCCCGATCCGCACGCTGGCGCGGAACGACTTCTGGTGGTCGGGGCCGCTCTCCTCGACGTGATACTCGGGGACGCCGAGCACCTCGGCGGCGGTGAGTTCCTGCAGCGAGGTCTTCCAGTCCAGCCCGGCGCCGAGCCTGGCCGACCTGGCGATCACCGGGTCGAAGAGCCGGTGCACCAGCCGGTCCGCCTCCGGCAGCCCCTGCTCGAGGTAGACGGCGCCGATGACGGCCTCCAGGGTGTCGGCCAGGATCGAGGACTTGTCCCGGCCACCGGTGCCTTCCTCGCCCTTGCCCAGCCGCACGTAGGCGCCGAGCTTCAGGCCGCGTGCCACGTCGGCGAGCGCCCGCATGTTGACCACGGCCGCCCGCAGCTTGGCGAGCTGGCCCTCCGGAAGGTCCGGGTACTTCCGGAACAGCGTGTCGGTGACGATCAGCCCGAGCACGGAGTCCCCCAGGAACTCCAGCCGCTCGTTGGTCGGCAGCCCGCCGTTCTCGTAAGCGAAGGAGCGGTGCATGAGGGCACGCTCCAGCAGCTCCGCGCCGAGCGGCGCCTCTAGCTGAGCGAGCAGCTCGGCAACATCCGCATCCGGCGCCTGGCCATCAGACGTCGAACCGCCCACGAACATCTCCTTCCCCGCGTGACCGCGCCGCGCGCGTCCCCCGCTGCGCGGCGCCTCAGGAAGGAGTGACGACCTGGCGCCTGTTGTACGTGCCGCAGGTCGGGCACGCGGTGTGCGGCAGCTTGCGCTCGCGGCAGTTCGGGCAGGCCACGAGCTGCGGCAGCGTGGTCTTCCACTGCGCCCGGCGCGACCGGGTGTTGCTCCGCGACATCTTCCGCTTGGGTACCGCCACCTAGGGCTCCTTCACTCGTTCCGGCACGGGTTCCGTCCGGCGCGTGCTCGTTTCCGGTCCGGCCGCCTGGTCCGGTGCCGACCTATCTTCGCCCGGGCTCGCCTCCGGCTCGCCCACGCGAACGTTCTTCAGCGCCTCCCACAGCGGGCCCCGCTGGTCGTGCCCGTGACCGGGCTCGGCGTCAGCGAGCCGGACGCCGCACTCGGAGCAGAGCCCCTGGCAGTCCTCCGCGCACAGCGGCGACAGCGGCAGCTCAAGTACGAGCGCGTCCCGCAGCGCCGGCTCCAGGTCCAGCAAGCCGTCCGCGTCCAGGACATATCCGTCCGGCCCCGCCACGTCCTCCGTCAGCGCGAACAGCTCCTGGAACCGGACACTCGTCGCCGAGGTGAACGGCTCCAGGCACCGCGCGCACTCGCCCGCAAGCGGAGCGGTCACCGTGGCGGTGACCAGCACGCCCTCGGTGACGCCCTCAAGCTGGACATCCAGCTCAAGTTCGCCGCCTTCGGGCACATGCACCATCTCGACGCCCATTCCGGCCGGGGCCGGACCTGGTGCGCCGCTCGGTGCGCGCGGTCCCAGGTCCGAGCGCCGCTATGTCGAAGACAAGCGGCGCGCCCGGATCTAGGCGCCTGCGGTGTGCTTTTCGCTGATGAGGCATGGCAGAAAGCGGTTGTGGCATGGCATTGGCCGCCTAGCCTACCGGCCTGCCAGGGTGAAGCCCAACTTGCGCCGCGCGCGGCGCAAGGTCAGGCTCCTCGCCCGGCCCGCCACCCGGTCCAGCTACCCGGCCCGCAGCGCCTGGCTGAGCCGCTCGGCGACCGGCGGCGGCACCAGCCCGCTCACGTCGCCGCCGTACTTGGCGAACTCCTTGACCAGGCTGGAGGACAGGAACGCGTACAGCGGGTTGGTGGTCATGAACAGCGTCTCGACCCCGGCCTGGCTGTAGTTCATCTGGGCCATCTGCATCTCGTAGTCAAAATCGCTAACCGCCCGCAGGCCCTTGATGATGGCCGAGATGTTGTTGTCCCGGCAGAAATCGACGATCAGGCCGTCGAACCTGGCCACCCGCACGTTGGCGTATGACTTGGTGACCTCGCGGAGCATCTCGACCCGCTCGTCGGCGCTGAACAGGCCGGTCTTGGCCCGGTTCGGCGCCACGGCCACGACCACCTCATCGCAGAACGTTGCGGCCCGCGAGATGATGTCGAGGTGCCCGTTGGTCACCGGATCGAAAGAGCCAGGGCAGACCACTCGCCGCACGCCGATCACGCTCCCGTCTGCTGCGGTTCCGCAGGCCCCGTGCCGGCCGAAGCCGCGCCTGCGCGCAGACCGTACCAGAGCGTCGCCTCGCCGTAGGAGCGGCACCTGTCGGCGCGGTAGCCGGCCGGCCAGGTCAGCGGACCGGACCTGGTGGCGCGCTCGATCACCACGAGTGCCACGGCGGCCAGCCAGCCCTGTCGCGACAGTTCGCCGAGCATTCGTTCAATGTCGCTATCGCTCGTGGCGTAGGGAGGATCGGCGAACACGAAGTCGCGCGGCGGCGCCCCGCCGGGCCGCTGGCCAGCACCCGGTCCACCCGGTCGGCGAGCAGCCGGGCGCCCGGCAGCGCCACGGCGTCGATGTTCGCCCTGATCACCCGCGCCGCGCGGGCATCGGACTCGACCAGCAGGGCGTCGGCGGCGCCGCGGGACAGCGATTCGAGCCCGACGGCGCCAGACCCCGCGTACAGGTCGAGCACCGCGGCGCCGTCCAGCCCGCCGCGAATCGCGGTCACGGTGCCGAACAGCCCTTCCCTGGTCCGGTCGCTGGTCGGCCGGGTGGACCTGCCGGGCGGGACCGTCAGCCGCCGGCCGCCGGCCAGCCCGGCGATGATCCTGGTCACCTGCCCGCTCCCGTCAGGCCTTCTCCAGGTACTCCGCGCGCTCGCTCTCCGTCACCTGCGCGACGGCGGCGGCGAGCGCGGAGTGCCCGGCCAGCGCGGGGTCGGCGTCCACCAGGTCGATGGCGGCGGCCCTGGCCTGGCCGATCAGGTCCTCGTCGTCGAGCACGTTCAGCATCTTGAGACTGGACCGGCGGCCGGCCTGGGCGGTGCCGAGCACGTCGCCCTCCCGCCGCTGCTTCAGGTCGATGCGCGACAGCCGGAACCCGTCGGAGGTAGACGCGACAGCGTCCAGCCGCCGCCGCGCGGGGGCATCCTCCGTGGCCTCGGTGACCAGCAGGCACAGGCCCTCGTGCTGGCCACGGCCGACCCGGCCGCGGAGCTGGTGCAGCTGGGAGACGCCGAACCGCTCGGCGTCCATGATCACCATGACGGTGGCGTTGGGCACGTCCACGCCGACCTCTACCACGGTGGTCGTGACCAGGACGTCCACCCTGCCATCGGCGAACGCCAGCATGACCTTGTCCTTCTCCTCCGGCGCTAGCCGGCCGTGCAGGATGCCAAGCCGCAGTCCGGCGAGCGGCCCGGCGCCGAGCTGCGCGGCCAGGTCGAGCACCGCCAGCGGCGGGCGCTGCGGCACGCCCTCGCCCTCTTCCTCGTCGTCCAGCGGGCCGCCCCACAAGCCCCCCTCGCCGTCCTCGGTGCCGCGCGCCCTGGCTGTCCCGCCGTCCTTAGACTCGCCGTCGCCGATCCGCGGGCAGACCACGTAGGCCTGGCGGCCCTTGGCGACCTCCTCCCGGATCCGCTCCCAGGTCCTGGCCAGGTAGTTCGGCCGCTCGGCGGCCGGGACGACGTGGGTGGCGATCGGCTGCCGCCCGGCCGGCAGCTCGGTGAGGATGGACATGTCCAGGTCGCCGAAGACGGTCATGGCGACCGTGCGCGGGATCGGCGTGGCGGTCATCACCAGCAGGTGCGGCCGCCCGTCGCCGGCCTTGTCGCGCAGCGAGTCGCGCTGCTCGACGCCAAACCGGTGCTGCTCATCGACCACCACCAGGCCCAGGTCGGCGAACTGGACCTTCTCCTCCAGCAGCGCGTGCGTGCCGATCACGATGCCGGCCGCGCCTGAGGCCGCCTCAAGCAGTGCCTTGCGGCGGCCGGCCGCGCCGAGCGAGCCGGTCAGCAGCGCGACCCTGGTGGCCTGCTCGGACCCGCCAAGCATGCCGCCGGCGGCGAGCGGCCCGAGCAGGCTGGTGATCGACCGGTAATGCTGCTGGGCCAGTACCTCGGTGGGCGCGAGCAGGACGGCCTGGCCGACCGCGTCCACCACCTGGAGCATGGCGCGCACGGCGATCACCGTCTTGCCGGAGCCGACCTCGCCCTGCAGCAGCCGGTTCATCGGGTGGTCGCGGGACATCTCGTCCGCGATGGTGGCCCCGGCGAGCTGCTGGCCGACCGTGCAGCTCGAACGGCAGTGCGGCGTCGAACTCGGCGAGCAGCCCCGACTCGACCGCCGGCCGCGGCAGAGCCGAGTAGGCCGCCGCTGCCCTCCGGCGCTGGGCCAGCACCACCTGCAGGACGAACGCCTCGTCCCACTTGAGCCGCTTCTTCGCCCGGCGCTCGTCGGCGCGGTCGGCGGGCCGGTGGATGCCGCGCAGCGCGTCGGCCAGGCCGCACAGGTCGTGCTCGCGGCGCAGCCCTTCTGGCAGCGGGTCCTCTGGCACGTCGAGCACGTCTAGCGCGATCCGCACCGAGTCCGCGATCCGCCAGGACGACAGCTTGCTGGTGGCCGGGTAGACCGGGATCAGCTCGCTGGCGAACTCGGCGGCCCGCGCCTGCGCGGGACCACCGCCCAGCAGCTCGTAGTCGGGGTGCGCGAGCTGGCGCTTGCCGCGAAAAGTCGACACATGGCCGGAGAACAGCCCGCGGACCCCGGGCTGGAGGTCGTTCAGCCGCCAGTCCTGCCGCCCGCGGCCGAAGAAGGTCAGGGTCAGGCGGCCGTGCCCGTCGGTGACGACCGCCTCGAAGATAGAGCCGGGCCGGTTGTGCATCTTGCGGCTTGACACCGCCGCGATCTCGGCCTGAACGGTGACATGCTCGCCGTCGCGCAGCTGGGCCAGGCTGGTCAGCTCGCCCCTGGGGTCGCACCTGCGGGGGTAATGGCTGAGCAGGTCCCCCATTGTGCGCAGGCCGAACGCCTCGTCCAGGCGCTTGGCCGCCTTGTCGCCGACGACCAGGCGCAGCGGATCCGCAATCGTGGCCATCTAGCTCCTGTGCCTCCCGCCGTCGCCGCGCCGCCTCCCCGTCGGACTACACCGGCAGGATAGGCCGTGACACCGTCAGTGCGGTGCGCCCGCCGCCTGGCCGGGCGCTGCCGGGCCTGGCGGTGGCGGGCCAGGACCGGCGTCCGGCTCGCGCACCGCGCCTGTCGTCGGATATCCTGCACCGACTGCCCTGGTTATGCCGGGGCGATGACCCATCTGACTATCACCCTTTGGAGCGTCCCGTGGCTGCCGTCTGCGACGTCTGCGGTAAGGGGCCGAACTTCGGCAACAACGTGTCGTTCTCGCACCGCCGCACCCCGCGCCGCTTTAACCCGAACATCCAGCGCGTGCGCGCGATGGTGGGCAAGACCCCTCGCCGGCTGAACGTGTGCACCTCCTGCATCAAGGCAGGAAAGGTCACCCGCTAGGCACCCGATTACGCGTCCCGGCGCAGCCGCCAGCCGTGATCCACCGGGCCGATACCGCCGCCAAGCGGGAAGCCGCCCTCGATCGCGCCCGCGATGTACTCCCGCGCCGCCGCCACGGCGGCCGGCGCGTCGTCCCCGAGCGCCATCCGCGAGGCGATGGCCGAGGCCAGCGTGCAGCCCGTGCCGTGGGTGTGCCTGCTGTCGATCCGCTCGCCGGGGTAGCGGATGGCCGTGACGCCGTGCACTAGCAGGTCCACCGGGTCGCCAGGCAGGTGCCCGCCCTTGACCAGGACCCACCGCGGCCCCATGGACTCGATCAGCCCGGCGGCGCGCAGCATCGCGTCCTCGTCCTTGATCGTCATGCCGGTCAGCAGCTCCGCCTCCAGCAGGTTCGGCGTGACCACCGTGGCCAGCGGGAGCAGCCGGTCCCTGATCGCCTCCAGGGTGCCAGCCGACAGCAGGCTGTCGCCGTGCTTGGACACCGCTACCGGGTCGACCACCAGCGGCGCGGCGCCGAGGGCCAGTTCCGCGCAGACCGCGTCCACGATCGTCGCCGACGCCAGCATGCCGGTCTTCACCGCGTCCACGCCGATGTCGCCGAGCACCGAGCCGAGCTGCGCCCTGACCGCCTCGGCGGGCAGTTCCCAGTAGCCCTGCACGCCGATGGAGTTCTGCGCGGTCACGGCGGTCACGGCGGTCATCCCGTGCACGCCCATGGCCAGCATGGTCTTGAGATCGGCCTGAATGCCGGCGCCCCCACCGGAATCGGAACCAGCGATTGCCAGGACTCTCGGCGGTGCGATGGCCATGCCGCCAGCCTATGTCCGGCGGGCCGGCCCGCCGCCGGCCAGGTCCGGGCGCTCAGGTCCGGGCGGCCAGGTCCGGGCGCTCAGGTCCGGGCCGTCAGCCGAAGTGGCAGGCGGCGTTGTTCAGCACGCAGGCGTCCGGCGTCCGCGGATTCCCCGCGGCGATCACCAGGAACCTGACGTCCTGCTGCGACCAGCCGGCCGCGTCGCCGTCGAGCTGGGCCTGGCTGAGCAGGCCCGGCTGAGCCTTGATGCCCATCGCGGCCATCGCCGCGATCGCGGCCTGGTAACTCCGCGCGCTGGCAGTGCCCGACCGCGGCGAGCCGCTCTGGCCCCAGCCCCCGCCGTGACCGCGCCCGCCGCCATGCCCGCCGCCGCGGCCGGGCCGGCCGCCGTGCCCGCGGCCAGGCTGCCGGTGCCCGGGCCCGCGGCTGCCGGGGCCGCCGTGGTGGCCTGGCCCCCAGGGCTGCGCCGGATGCGGCGCGGGCACGCTCGCCAGGCCGCCGTGCTCGCCGGCGGCCGGCGCCCATTGCGCTCCCCAGACTCCGGTGATCCTGGTGCCGGGGATGTCGAAGCTCAGTTTCCAGCCGTGCGTGGCCGCGCTCGCCGGGACGGTGATGATGGCGCCGAACTCGCCGTCCTTGTGCCAGACCACCCGGTACCCGACCGCCAGGCCCGCGGTGGCGGCCTGGCCGCGGGTGGCCCGGTGGCCGTGGGCGGGCTGCTGCTTGGCCGGCCTGAGGATCACGCCAGGGTGCGCGCTGGCCAGCGCGCCGCGCGATGGTGCCGGTGATTTGCAGTTGTCGCACGGGATGGTGTTCGGCTTGTAGGTGAGCACGGTGTGCGGGGAGTTCAGCGCCAGCGCCGCCGCGATCACGAAGCCGGCGCCCGCCGCGAACCAGGGCGTGACTAGCAGGCCGCGCATCCGGGGCCTGGGCTGGCCGACTGCGCCTCCTGGCGGGCGGCCGCCCGCTGGCGGCCTGCTGCGGGACCGGCTGGCCCGCGGTGCCCTGGGCGGCCGGGCCGCCCGCTCGGGCCGCTGGTACCTGCCTGGCCGGCGGGCGCGCGGCCGGCCGTGCGACGGGATGACGCCGGGCGGGATGACGCCGGGCGGGACAGTGTCGTCGGCGTCGTTGGCGTCGCCGGCAGCGTCGTAGGCGTCGCCGACCGGGGCCGGGTACATCGTCGCCGCCGGCAGCTCGATGGTCTCCTGGTCGTGCAGCATCGGGACCACGGGCACAGCAGGGTCGGCGAGTCCGGCAGGCGGCTGTCCAGGGTCATCCGAAGGCGCGTCTGAGCGCACGGATTCCAGTGCTGCGCGGGCCGCGTCGATCGCAGCGCTCAGCGGAACGCGGCGGCCAGGCCTGTCGCCTGGGGCCAGCGCTCTGCGCTTCGGTGGGCACTCCTTGCGATGACGGGCCATCACGGGGTTTATATCAAGTGCGGGCTCAATCAGCCAGCGGTGACGAAATACCTGGGCGGACTCGCGTGATACCTCCGTGTCTGTCAGGCGAAATGATTCCAGCCGCCGCCCCGGTCCCAGGGCCGGGTGTCCACCAGAACGCCCGTTCCCGCGCGCACTGTCCCGATGACAATCCACTCGTCCGGCAACTGGATTTCTGGCCCGAACGTGGCCGCGATGGCGTGATCCTCCCCGCCGGCCAGTGCCCAGTCCCGCCAGTCCACGCTGAGCGCGGCGGCGGCGGTCCGCAGCGGGCCGGTCCGGGGCAGTCGCCCGCTGTCGATGTCGACCCGCACGCCGCTAGCCGCCGCGACATGACCGAGATCCTGCACGAGCCCGTCGCTGATGTCGATCATCGAGGTCGCGCCGAGCCGGGCCGCCCGCGGCCCGGCGGCATAGGGCGGCTGCGGCCGCCGGTGCGCGGCGACCAGCTCGTCCCTGACGGCAGCCTCCAGCCCGGCGCCGTCTGGCCCGGCACCGACCAAGCCGGTGCCGCCCTGGCCGCCTGCGGCGCCTGCCGCGAGCAGGGCCAGGCCCGCCGCGGACCAGCCGAGCCGCCCAGCCACCGCCAGCACGTCGCCGGGGCGGGCACCGCTCCTGGTCACCGGCGCCCGGCCGGCCAGGTTCCCGAGCGCGGTGATGGCCAGCAGCAGCGAATCCGAGCTGGTGATATCGCCGCCGGCGATGGCCGCGCCGGCCCGGCCGCACTCGGCGATCATCCCCCGGACCAGGTCAAGCGCCCAGTCGACGGCCAGGTCTCCCGGTGTAGCGAGGCCGACGAGCAGCGCCGAGGGCTCCGCGCCCATCGCCGCCACGTCGGCCAGGTTCTGCGCGGCGGCCTTTGCCCCGATATCGACCGGTCCCGACCAGTCTCGGCGGAAGTGCCTGCCCTCGGCCAGCAGGTCGGTCGTGGCCACCACCCGGCCGTCCGGAGCGGCCACCACGGCGGCGTCGTCACCGACGCCCAGCAGCGGCGCGGGCTCGCGCGGCAGCAGTTCCGCGATGGCCGCGATCAAGCCGAACTCGCCTAGCTCCGCGACGGTGATGGCGGCCTCCCGGTGCCGTGACGCGATCTCCCCCGCCCCGTAGAAGTCCCAGCCAGGCCGGGACTCGGCGCGCCTGCTGACAGACACGGCCAATACGGCGGCTAACGCCTGCGCCATTGGCCGCCTCACTACGGTAGCGTTGGCGGTACTAATCCGACCGAGGAGGGCGACATGGTTCAGGCGTACATCCTCGTCCAGACCGAAGTCGGGAAGGCCGCCGACGTAGCCACCTACATCAGCAAGATCACCGGTGTCATGCAGGCCGACGACGTGACCGGCCCGTACGACGTGATCGTGCGCGCCGAGGCCGACAATGTCGATGATCTCGGCAAGCTGGTCGTCGCGCAGATCCAGGGCGTGTCCGGCATCACCCGTACCCTGACCTGCCCCATCGTCCACTTCTAGCCTGCCGGCTGGCGGGCCGCCACGGCGGTCAGCGCGGTGCCGCCCGGCTGCGCCGGCCCCCGCGCCGCGAGCCGTCACGGCGGGCAGCGCGGTGCCGCCTGGCTGCGCTGGCCGCCGCGCCGCGAGCCGCCACGCCGGTCAGCGCGGTGCTGCCTGGGCGCGCTGGCCGTCGCGCCGCGAGCCGCGCCACGGCGGTCAGCGCAGTGCCGCCATGCTGCGCGGCCCCAGGCCAAGCTCTGTGGCGAGCCGCAGGTCTCCGGGGGTGTCGACATCCTGGCGCAGCCCGCACCTGGCGGGCAGGTCCAGCTCCGCCGCCCCGGCGGCCAGGTGGCGGTCCCGCGAGCCCGGCCCGAAGCCCGGCCGGAACGGCGTCCCCGGCACCGCCGCGTACAGCGTGGTCCCGGTACCCGCCGCGTCCGGCACGAATGCCTCCCCGGCCCGCTGCGCCAGGCCCAGCGCCAGTGCCAGCTCGGCTGGACGGAGTGCGGGCAGGTCACCGGCAATGGCCGCGCGGCCCCGGTCTGGCCAGCGGCGCTCCGCGTAGCCCGCGCCGTGGATCAGCGCCGGGTTCAGGCCGGCGCCCGGCCGGTCGGGGACGATGACGGCACCCAGCCGGGCCAGCTCCGCGCCCGCCGCCTCGTCGTCGGTGACCACCACCACGCCGCCCACCGGCGGCGCGGCCAGCGCGGCCGCCACCGTGTCCGCGACCATCGCCAGCGCCAGTTCCGCACGGCGGGTCCCGCTGATCCCGGTGAGGCGGGATTTGGCCTGGGCAAGTACCTTGACGGGGATCACCAGCGACCACGGCAGCCCCGGGTATGCCGCGTCGCCAGGGGTAGCTGGCGGGCCGGATGGGCGAGCTGATGAGACACCGCCGGGCGGACCGGGAGGGGTTTGCATGAACCTGATCTTGCCTCGACACCGCGCGGCGGGACCGGAGAGACTGACCACATGACGAGCCGGAGGCGCGCAGATGACACCCCCGCAGCCCAGCGGCAAGCCGCGCGGCACTCGCCGCGGCGCCGCGGCGCTAGCCAGGACGGCCGGCGCCGATGACTGAGCCGACGACTGGGCCAACGACTGGCGAGCGCCCGGCCAAGGTGACCGACGGCAGCTACTCGGCCGGCTGGCGAACCTTCACCAAGATCCTCTTCCCGCCGGCCATCCGCGTGATGATGCACCTGGACGCCAGGGGCGGGGAGAACTTCCCCGCCACGGACGGCATGATCCTGGCCGCCAACCACCTGTCCTACATGGACGTGCTCGCCCTCGCGCTGTTCACCCACCGCGCGGGCCGCTACCCGGTGTTCCTCGCCAAGTCGTCGCTGTTCGAGGTGCCGCTGCTCGGCCCGCTGATGCGCCGGCTCGGCCAGCTCCCGGTGTTCCGCGGCCAGGTCGACGCCGGCCTGGTGCTGCGCGACGCCGAGCGGCTCGGCCGCGAGGGCGCCTGCGTGATCTTCTACCCCGAATCGACGGTCACCAGGGACCCCGACATGTGGCCGATGGTCGCGAAGACCGGCGCGGCCAGGCTGGCACTGGCCAGCGGCGTGCCCGTCATCCCGGTCGCGCACTGGGGCGCCCAGCGGATCCTGCCCTACGGCAGCCTGCTGCCCAGGGTGCTGCCCCGCAAGACCGTCGGGGTGCTGGCCGGCCCGCCGGTGGACCTGTCCGAGTTCGCCGGCCAGCCACTGACCAACCAGGTGCTCAGGGCCGCCACCGAGAAGATCATGGCCGACGTGGCCACGCTCCTCGGTGAGCTGCGCGGCGAGCAGCCGCCCGCCACCCCGTATCACCCGGCGGTCGCCCGCCGGAAGTTCCGGCAGGAACTGCGCGCGCTCCAGGACGCCGACGGCGAGGCCGAGCCGTCCGCGAACTCGACGGCACCGGGTCCCGACTCGCCGTGAGAGCGGTGGTGATGGGCTCGGGCTCCTGGGGCACCACCTTCGCCCAGGTGCTCTGCGACGCGGGCACTTCGGTCACGCTGTGGTGCCGCAGGCCCCAGCTCGCCGACGCCATCAACGGCAGCCACGCCAACGCCGACTACCTGCCGGGCATCGCGCTGCCGCCCGCCCTGACCGCCACGGCCGACCCGGAGCGGGCGCTGCACCAGGCCGACCTGGTAGTGCTGGCCGTGCCCGCCCAGTCGCTGCGCGGCAACCTGGCGCAGTGGGACGGCCTGCTGCCCTCGCGCGCGGTGCTGGTCAGCCTGATGAAGGGCATCGAGCTGGGCACCTGCGAGCGGATGACCGAGGTGATCGCGCACATGACCGGGGCGGGGCCAGACCGGATCGCCGTGGTCTCCGGGCCGAACCTGGCCCCGGAGATCGCCGCCCGCCAGCACGCCGCGACCGTGGTGGCCTGCGCCAGCGAGGACACCGCACAGCAGCTGCAGAAGGCCTGCCAGGCCCCGTACTTCCGGCCCTACACCAACCCCGACGTGATCGGCTGCGAGCTAGGCGGCGCGGTCAAGAACGTGATCGCGCTTGCCGTCGGCATCGCCACCGGGATGGGCCTCGGCGACAACACCAGGGCGATGCTGATCACTCGCGGCCTGGCGGAGATGACCAGGCTCGGCGCGGCCCTCGGCGCCGACCAGCACACCTTCGCCGGCCTGGCGGGCCTGGGCGACCTCGTCGCCTCGTGCAGCTCGCCGATGGCGCGCAACCGGACTGTCGGCGAGCGGCTCGGAAAGGGCATGCGCCTCGATGAGGTCATCGCGAGTACCACCCAGACGGCCGAGGGCGTGAAATCATCGCAGTCTGTTCTCGAGCTGGCCAGGCGGCACTCCGTGGAGATGCCGATTACCGAGGTCATCGCGGCGGTGCTGCACGACGGCCTCGAGGTCGGCCAGGCCGCGCTGATGCTGGCGAGCCGGTCGGCCAAGCCAGAGCGCTATGGCGTCTGAGCGAGCAGCGCCTGAGCAACCGGGCCTGAGCAAGCGGAGCCTGAGCAAGCGGAGCCGCCCGCCGCGAGAACGAGCCGGCAACCAGGCCAGCGGATCTCAGCAACGGGAGGGCACGTGAGCGAGCAGCGCAAGATCAGGGTCGCGGTCATCTTCGGCGGCCGGGGTCCCGAGCACGCCGTGTCCTGCATGGGTGGCGGCAACATGCTCGCGTCGATCGACCGCGGCAGGTACGACGTGGTGCCCATCGGCATCACCACCGACGGCGGCTGGGTCCAGGTCGCCGACGAGCCGGCCCGGCTGGCCGTGACCGGCGGCGAGTTGCCGTCCGTCGAGGCGGCCGTCGCCGGGCGGGCCACCGGTGCGGGTACCCCGGATACTGCTGAGGCGGCCGGCGGCGCCCCTCATGCCGCCGGCCCGGGTACGGCGGTGGTCCAGGCCAGCGGGCGGGGCGGGCTGACCGCGAGCCCGGCCGGGCACATCCCGCACCTGCTCGGCGATGTCGACGTCGTGCTGCCGGTGCTGCACGGCCCGTTCGGCGAGGACGGCACCATCCAGGGGCTGCTGGAGATCGCCGGAGTGCCCTACGTCGGCGCCGGCGTGCTGGCTAGCGCGGTCAGCATGGACAAGGAGTACATGAAGCTGATCTTCGCGGCCCGCGGGCTGCCGGTCGGCCCGTATGTCGTCGTCCGCGAGCAGGACTGGCCGGCCGACCAGCATGAGGCCGCCGAGAGCCTGTCCGAGCATCCCGAGCGCAAGCGGGTACTCGACGAGATCGCCGAGCTGGGCTGGCCGCTGTTCGTCAAGCCGGCCAGGGGCGGGTCCAGCATCGGCACCTCCAAGGCCCACGACCTCGCGCAGCTGCACCGGTCCATCGAGCTGGCCAGGGAGTACGACCCCAAGGTGCTGATCGAGGCCGCCGTGGACGGCACGGAGATCGAGGTCTCCGTGCTCCAGGGCATCGACGGCGCGCCGCCGGACACCAGCCTGCCCGGCCAGCTCATGATCGACGGCGGCGAGGAATTCTGGGACTTCGAGGCCAAGTACCTCGACCCCGAGAGCGGCATGGCGATCCCGGCCCCGATCCCGGACGCGGACACCGCCGAGATCCGCAGGCTCGCCGCGGCCGCGTTCGACGCCGTGTCCTGCGAGGGCCTGGCGCGCGTCGACTTCTTCTACACCGGTGACGGCCGGATCCTGATCAACGAGATCAACACGATCCCCGGCCTGTCCCCCGCCTCCTACTTCCAGAAGATGTGGGAAGCCAGCGGCCTGCCGTTCCCCAGGCTCATCGACCGGCTGCTGGAGACCGCGCTGCGCAAGCGGCCCGGCCTGCGCTAACAGGCCGGGCCGTGCTGGCGCAGGCCGGCGGCGGCACGCCGCCCCGGCCTTCTTGCTACCTGCGGCCAGCGGCCACCTTCTTGTCGCCGTTGACCATCGCCTTGAAGTCGGCGCCGGCCCGGAACTTGGGCACCGAGGTCTTGGGCACCTTGATGGCCGCCCCGGTGGCCGGGTTACGCGCGGTGCGGGCGGGCCGGACAGACTTCTCGAATACGCCGAACCCGGTGATGGCGACTTTATCGCCCTTCGCGACCGCAGCCTGGATAGTGTCCACGACCGCGTTGACAGCCTCGGTCGCGGTCTTCTTATCACCCATCCGGCCGGAGATCGCGTCGATCAGGTCACGCTTGTTCATTTCTCACTCCTGCGGTTCCCCCAACGGGAGGTCGCGCGGACTTGGGCAGCCGGCTCTCGCGACCTCTGATGTGCCTGAAATTAAGCGATCGAGCGCCGACACACAAATACCCCGCAGGAAATCCGCGCGTGTCGAATGCACTGGCCGGCCTGGCGAGTCGTCGCGCCGGGCCATCCGTTTCGGATAAGAACTTATGTTTTAGCTCTCATGTCGCGAATTATCGGCTATCACGATTTCAAGCGCCGCGATAAGCGCATCCAGCCGCCGCCGCACCGTGGCCGGGCTCGCCCCCGGTGTCTTCGCCGAGTCGCAGATGGCGATGAACTGCCGCCGCAGCCGCGACCGGTCCGGTTCCGGGATGCCGGGCGCGGCCAGCCGGGCGCCGGCCTCCTGCAGCGCCGCTGCCAGCCCGTCCGCCGCGGCGAGCGGCCCGCCTGCCTCCACACCGCGCAACCCCGTGCCTCCCGTCCCCGGCGCCGCCGCCCGCCGCGCTCCCGCCACCATGATGCGAGGTCACGAATCGGCCACTGCGCTCGGGCAGACCTACCGGTACCATCGCGGTAGCGGACAGCGGCCGGTGCGGCCGGCCGCCTGCCATGCCCCCTGGACACCGTGCGAGGACCACTCATGACCGAGGTCTGTCCATGAAGGTAGCCGTGATCAGGGAGACGGCTCCCGGCGAGCGCCGCGTCGCCCTGGTGCCGGAGGCGGTGACCAAGCTGCACGCCGCCGGGTTCGAGGTCGCGCTCGAGTCCGGAGCCGGCGACGGCGCCTGGCTCACCGACGACGCCTTCGCCGAGGCCGGCGCCACCATCACCGGCCGGGCCGAGGCGCTGGCCGGCGCCGATGCCGTGCTGATGGTCGGCAAGCCCGACGAGGCGACCGCCGGCGCGCTGCGCGCGGGCCAGGTCGTGCTCGGGCTGCTCGCGCCGCTGACCGACCGGGCGCTCGCCGAGCGGCTGGCCGCCGCCGGGGTCACCGCCGTCAGCCTGGACATGATCCCGCGCACCCTGCCGCGCGCTCAGCCGATGGACGCGCTCACCTCGCAGGCGAACATCGCCGGGTACAAGGCGGCACTCATCGGCGCCGCCACGTTCGGCCGGTTCTTCCCGCTGCTGATCACGGCGGCCGGCACCGCGCGGCCCGCCAAGGTGCTGGTGCTCGGCACCGGCGTCGCCGGGCTCCAGGCCATCGGCACCGCCCGGCGGCTCGGCGCGGTGGTCAGCGCCTACGACGTGCGGCCGGAGACCAGGACCGAGGTCGAGTCGCTCGGCGGCACGTTCATCGAGCTGACCTCCGTCGGGCCCGCGTCCGGTTCCGGCGGGTACGCCAGGGCGCTGACCGAGGACGAGCGCCAGGCCCAGCAGGACGAGCTCACCGGGCACATCGCCGCGCACGACGTGGTGATCACCACCGCGCAGGTGCCCGGGCGGCGGCCGCCGCTGCTGATCACCGAGGACGCGCTCAAGGCGATGGCCGCCGGCTCGGTCATCGTGGACATGGGCGCGAGCGACCTCGGCGGGAACGTCGCCGGGTCTGTGCCCGGCGAGACCATCGTGACCGAGAACGGCGTCACCGTCATCGGCGCGGGCAACCTGCCCTCCTCGATGCCGACCGCCGCGTCCGCCATGTACGCGCGGAACGTCAGCTCGCTGCTCCAGTACCTGGTCAAGGACGGCACGCTCGCCATCGACCGCGACGACGACCTGCAAGCAGGCGTGCTGATCACCCACGACGGCCAGGTGGTGCATCCCGCGCTGGCGCCCGCGCCGCCCGATGAGCCCGCCAGCCCCGCACAGTCCGACGAGCCCGCACAGTCCGACGAGCCCGCACAGTCCGCCGGATCCGCGCCGGCCGAGTCCGCTGGAGGTGCTGCCGATGACTCCGGCGCTGCTCACTGACCTGACGATCTTCGTGCTCAGCCTCTGGGTGGGCTTCGAGGTGATCAGCAAGGTGCCCGCCACCTTGCACACGCCGCTGATGTCGGCCGCGAACTCGATCCACGGGATCGTGCTGGCCGGCGCCATGCTCATCGCGGTGACCTCGCACACCGCGGTCGGCTACATCATCGCGTTCGTCGCGGCGGCGTTCGCCGCCATGAACGTCGTCGGCGGGTACGTGGTGACCGGGCGGATGCTCAAGATGTTCAAGCGACGGCCGTCCGCGCCCGCCCAGGCGCCCGCCCAGGCGGCAGCGGACGGCAGCCGCAACGGACGCGCCGCGTGAGCGCCTTCTCCTGGGTCACCCAGCTCCTGTACGTGCTGTCCGCGTCCTGCTTCGTGCTCGGCCTGCACCTGATGAACAACCCGGCCACCGCGCGCCGGGGCAACCAGGTCTCCACCGCCGGCATGGCCACCGCGATCGCCGTCACGCTCGCCATCGTCATCCACTCCGGGGCCATCACCGCCACCGGCTGGGCCGTGATGCTGGCCGGCGCGCTCGTCGGCTCCGCCATCGGGCTGTACTCCGCCAGGACCATCCAGATGACGGCCATGCCGCAGCTCGTCAGCGTGTTCAACGCCGTCGGCGGCGGGGCCGCGGCGCTGGTCGCCATCCACGACTACATGCGGCTGTCCGGCGGCGGGGTGCCCGTCTCGACCACCGTCACCACCCTGCTCGACGTGATCATCGGCTCCGTGACCTTCTCCGGGTCGATCATCGCCGCCGGCAAGCTCCAGGGCGTGATCACCTCGGCGCCCGTCAGCTTCCCCGGCGCCCGCGCCGTCAACCTGCTGCTCGGCGTCATCGCGATCGGCACCGGCGGCTACCTGATCGCCAACTCCAGCCTGCCCGGCCTGGTGATCGTCATCATCGCCGCGCTCGCGTTCGGCGTCTCGATGGTCATGCCGATCGGCGGCGCCGACATGCCGGTCGTCATCTCGCTGCTCAACGCGTTCACCGGCACCGCCGTCGCGATGGCCGGCTTCGTCATCGGCAACTGGGCGCTGATCATCGCCGGCGCCCTCGTCGGCGCGTCCGGCGGCATCCTCACCAAGCTGATGGCCGACGCGATGAACCGGTCCATCCGCAACATCATCGTCGGCGGCTTCGGCACCGGCGACACCGCCGTCGCGGCCGTCGCCGGGGCCTCCGGCTCCATCCAGTCCGTCGCCGCCGACGACGCCGCCATCCAGCTCGCCTACGCCTCCAAGGTCATCATCGTGCCCGGCTACGGCCTCGCGGCTGCTCAGGCCCAGCACGAGGTCGCGGCCCTCGCCGACATGCTGGAGTCGCGCGGCGTGGACGTCAGCTACGCCATCCACCCCGTCGCCGGCCGGATGCCCGGCCACATGAACGTGCTGCTAGCCGAGGCGAACGTGCCCTACCCGCAGCTCAAGGAGATGGACGAGATCAACCCTGAGTTCGCCAGGACCGACGTGGCGCTGGTCATCGGCGCCAACGACGTCACCAACCCGGCGGCGCGCCGGGCCGGCACCGCGATCTCCGGCATGCCCATCCTCGACGTCGACCAGGCCAAGTCCATCATCGTGATCAAGCGCTCCATGGGCCACGGCTACGCCGGCATCGACAACGAGCTGTACTCCGACCCCAAGACCAGCATGTACTTCGCCGACGCCAAGACGGCGCTCGCTGACCTCACCAGCGCCGTAAAAACCCTCGTCGGCTAGCCGGGGCTGAGCCGGAGCGAGCGGGTCGGGCCGGCTGCGGCCGAGCGGTAACTGGGCCAGACGCCGCCGCCTCACGCTGAGCTGGACGGCGCGAGCTGCCCAGCATGCCTGGACCGGCGCGAGCTGGGCCGAGCTGGGCTGTGGTGTCGTCTGGAGGGCCAGCGGCAGAGCCGCGCCCGGACAATGCGCCACCGCATGCGGACGCCGCTGCGCTACGTGATCGCCGAGCGATCAGCCCGAGCGCGATCAAAAGATCTTGGAGGATTTTGGGGCACATGTGCCCCAAAATCCTCCAAGATCTTTTGGCCAGCATTGACGTAGCGCCGCATCAACCCCATTCACCACATTGGCAACTCCGACACCCTGCCGCTACTCACCCTGCGTGACCAACTCAGCGAAGCAAGCCCGCCAGTCCCGCTCGTGACGGCAAATCCCGCCTCCGTCAATGACTGATGTCGCGCCAGTTCAGAGAGATGACGCAGACGTGACGATTGGCGTCTTTATGTCAGCCGTCACGTGCGTTATGGTCGGTTGCTGCTGACCCAGAATCGCCGAGCGCTAGCAGCGCGTCACATGTCGGACGCTGCCAGCCGGAAGGAGAAGCGGCGTGCGCCCTGCCGATCGGGCACAGGACATAACGCGCATCCCCGGCGAGGCAGCAGCCCTCGACGCCCGCCCAACCCCGGACGCCCCCCGCGCCGCTCGCCCCGACCCCCTCCGCCAGCGCTTAGACAACCTCCCCCCAGGCCACCCCTCCTCCCCCCACGACACGCACCACAACTTCGATTCCGGTTCATTCGTCGCTAGGCCTGATGCCGTTGATCGTCGCGACAGGTCAGCTGACCGCAGCGAACACTTCACGGATGCCGAATGGCACGATCACGTCGCTGAGGTCAGAGCGCAGCTCGAAGACGCTCATATCTCAGGGCTCGCAACTGATCGGCTTTTTACCGTTGATCCAGATAAGACACGCTGGACCCGCGAGCGCCGACATCTCCACCACGAGATCGTAAGCAGCTTGTACGACGAGACTGCCGATGCCCCCAACAATCACGAGGCAATAATCGCGGGCGGCCTCAGCCGGCGCAGGCAAGACTACGGTTCTCGGAAGCCATGCTGGAATCGATACATCCAAATACCTAACCATAAACCCCGACCGCATCAAAGTTGAGTTGGCCAAGCGCGACATGATTCCGCGCGTGGAAGGCCTTTCACCCATGGAGGCCTCAGACCTTGTGCATGAGGAATCGTCATACATTGCCAAGCAACTCGCTTCGCGCGCTCAGCATGATGGAAAGAATATAATCTGGGATATCACCATGTCATCCCGCGAGTCAACCGAACGCCGAGTTGACGAATTGCGCGCTGCCGGATACAAGCAGGTCAGGGGAATCTTTGTCGATCTCCCAGTTGGTCTGAGCGTGGAACGAGCCGACTCAAGGCATAGAGACGAAGAGAACGATTACAGGTCAGGAAACGGTTACGGCGGAAGATACGTGCCCCCTGAGATAACTGCATCACAGGCAGACCCAGAGTGGGGAAGTAGGAACCGAGCCACATTCGAGGGACTCAAGCCAACCTTTGATGGCTGGGCTCACTTTGACAACGGCACAAACGGGCGAGATCCTATTCTCGTCGGTGCCGACCTGGACGAACTCAAGGAAAGGCGAGCAGATGACTGAAGTTAGCGACCTTCTAGTCGCGCTCCGAGACGGCACTCTGAGCCTTGACGAGGTGGCAGAGCGGTTTCGTAGTCGCTCATGGCCTCGTCGCGCGACGCCTTCCCCTGAGAGTTATCTTGAGCTAGCGGCAGCAGCACAGCAGGACCCTGAGCCAAATCTTCCGGGATCATTTGACGATGTCGATTCTGCATACCATCGGGGTGAGCTATCTGACGATCAATACGACGTACTCGTCAAGGCGATGGCTGAGTCAATGCGGGCGGAGGATGAGGGGCGGGGTGCTTAGGATCGGGGGGTGAGTGTTGTTGAGGGTGATGTCGCTGCTGGTGGGGGGCTGACTGGGGGCGGCGGGGTGGAAGTGTCGCGGGCGCGTGAGGCGCTGGTGGGCGACATGGGCGTGCGGCGACTGCTTCCCTTGCGACTGCGGCGCAGCGTGGGGGCCTGGTGCTTCGTTGACCACTACGGGCCGATGTCGGTCGACGGGCGGGCGGGGATGCAGGTGCCGCCGCATCCGCATATCGGGTTGCAGACGGTGACCTGGCTGTTCGCCGGGAACGTGCTGCACAGGGACAGCCTGGGTTCCGAGCAGATGATCCGGCCCGGCCAGCTCAACCTGATGACGGCCGGACGGGGCATCGCGCACGCGGAGGAGTCTCCGGGCGAGCACGACCCGGACCTGCACGGTGTCCAGCTCTGGGTGGCGTTGCCGGATGCCAGCCGACAAACGGAGCCGGGGTTCGAGCATCATGGCGACCTGCCGGGCAGGGAACTGGGCGGGCTGGCGATCACGGTGTTCGCGGGGGACCTCGCGGGCGGACTGGCGGGCGAGCGTTCTCCCGCGACGACGTTCTCGCCGATCGTCGGTGCGGAGCTAGCGGTGACGGAGCCCACGGCAGCTCGGCTGCCGCTGGAACCGGGTTTCGAGCATGTCGTCTTCGTGGTCTCTGGCTCGGCCACGGTAGCGGGCCAGGACCTGGAGCCGGGCCGGCTGCTTTACCTGAGCACGGGCCGGGAGTACGCGGACCTAGCGGCGGCTGGCGAGAGCAGGCTGATCCTGCTGGGCGGGGAGCCGCTGGGCGAGCCGCTGCTGATGTGGTGGAACTTCGTCGCGCGGACCCCGGAGGAGATCGCGGCGGCTACGGCGGACTGGCGCGCTAGCAAGTTCGGGGCCGTGGGGGGTTATCGGGGCGAGCCGCTGCCGGCTCCGCCGCTGAACGTGGCCCGGCTCCGCCCGCCCCGCCGCTAGGGAGGCCGGGCCGGCGAGGCACCGGCGCGGCTGAGTAGGACTGCTCAGGCGCACGGCTGCATCCGCGCACATGCTGAGCAGCATGACACGTGATATCTATCAGCCTCCGCGCAGCAAGTTCCAGTCGGCGGTCGTCATCATCGCCATTGCCCTTGCCGTCGGCGGCGCGATCGGCGGCCTCGCGCTGGTCGCGCTGACTGTCGTGTTCTTCGTGGGGATGAGCCAGTTCGGGAGCAACAAATGATCGCCAGGATTCGCATGATCGTCCTGCTGGCCCGCCCGGCCGTGGTACTGCTGCTTGCCCTGTTCGCGGCGACGGGCCTGGCCGAGGCCGGGCACCCAAACGCCGACGCGGCGATGGCCAGGGTGCTGGTGGTGGTGATCGGGTTCCTGCTGTTCTCGGTGGCCTGCAATGACCTGGCCGACGAGGCGGTGGACCGGGTCAACCTGCCGGGCAAGCGACCGCTGGTGACAGGCGCGGTAACCCGGCATGAGTTCACGGTGATTGGCCTGACGGCGGGGGCCGTCGCGCTGGCGACCAGCGTGACGATGGGCTGGCGGCCGGCGGTGGTGACGGCGGCCGGGATGGCGCTGAGTGCGGCGTACTCGCTGCCGCCGGCCCGGCTGGCGCGGCGCGGGGCGCTGGCCTCGCTGCTGCTGCCGGCCTGCTACGTGGCGGTGCCGTTCCTGCTGGGCCTGCTCGCGGTCCGGCCGGGCATCAGGCCGGCCGACCTGGCGCTGCTGGGCGGACTGTACCTGGGGTTCATCGGGCGCATCCTGCTGAAGGACTTCCGGGACGTGCGCGGCGACGCGCTGTTCGGCAAGCGGACGTTCCTGGTCCGGCACGGGCGGCGGTGGACCTGCGCGTTCAGCGGCTGCTGCTGGGCCGCGGGCACGGCGGTCATCATGACGGCGGTGCGGCAGCCGACGCCGGCGCTGCTGGTCGCGCTGGCGGGCTGCGCGGTCGCGGCCCTTGGCCTGCTCTGGGTGCTGGCCGGCGACCCTGGAGTGCGCCGGGAGGAACTGGTGATCTCGGCGATCGCGATCATCGGCCGGGGCATGGTGCTGGTGCTGCTGGCGCACCTGGCGATGACGGACGTGCACTGGTCAGCCGGGCTGTCCAGCCTGATGATCGCGGGGCTCGCGGTGGTGACGGCCGGCCTGGCGATCGACATGCTCCGCAACGGCCCGGTGGTCACGTTCGCCCTGCCGGCGACCACGCACCCGGCGACCACGCAGCCGACGACAACGCACCCGGCGACGACCCAGCCGGCGGCGACGCAGCCGGGCGTAATGTCACGGCTATGACCGAGCGGATGTGGCGGGTTGCCGCGATATTCCGGGTCATCACCTTGCTCTACGCGGCCCTCCTGATCATCAGGAACGACCCGCGGTACACCCATCCCGCCGGGGGCCTCGCCGCCCTCGGCGTGATGGCGTGCTGGACGGCGGTCACCATCGCCGCGTACGCGCGGCCGGGCGGCCGGAAGCGCTGGCTGATCGTGGCCGACGTGGCGGTGGCGATCGCGCTGGTCCTGGCTACCCGGTGGGTGGACAGTCCGGCCAGGATCGCGGCGGGCATGCCCACGCTGCCGTCGTTCTGGGCGGCGGCCCCGGTGCTGGCCTGCGCGGTGGCCGGCGGCCCGTGGGGCGGCCTGGCCGGGGCGCTAGCCGTCGCCGCCGCCGACCTCGCCGAGCGACCGCAGCTCTCGCTGGAAAATCCGTTCAGCAACATCGTGCTGCTGCTGATCGCGGGCGGCGTCGGCGGCTACATCGTGTTCCTCGGGGCGCAGGCAGAGCAGGCGGTCGGCCGGGTGGCCAGGACGGAAGCGGCCATCGCGGAGCGGGACCGGATCGCGCGCGGCATCCACGACTCGGTGCTCCAGGTGCTGGCGCTGGTGAGCAGCCGGGGCCGGGCGCTCGGCGGGGAGGCGGCGGAACTTGGCGCGCTGGCCGCGGAGCAGGAGGCCGCGCTGCGCCGCCTGGTCACCGGCACGGCGCTGGCCGCGCCAGGCATCGCATCCGATCCGGCCGACCACCCGGCCGACCTCGCGGCCGACGGAGCGCGGGACCTGCGCTCGCTGATCGAGCAGTTCGGCGGCGCGGATGTCACGGTGTCCTGCCCGGCGGTCCCTGTGCCGCTGAGTTCCCCGGCGGCAGATGCGCTGAGCGCCGCGAGCGCCGCCGCGCTCGACAACGTGCGCCGGCATGCCGGCTCGGGCGCGCGTGCCTGGATTCTGGTGGAGGACGCCGGCCAGAACGTGCGGGTGAGCATCCGCGATGACGGGCAGGGTTTCGCGGCCGGACGGCTGGCGCAGGCCGCGGCGGCGGGACGGCTTGGCGTGTCTCAGTCGATCGTGGGCCGGGTCAGGGCGGCGGGCGGCACCGCGAGCGTGACGTCCGTCCCCGGCGAGGGCACGGAGGTGGAACTTGCCGTCCCCAGGACCTGACCGGCCCGGCGACGAACAGGTCCGGGTGCTGGTCGTAGACGATCACCCGATCTGGCGGAACGGCGCGGCCAGGGACCTGGCCGAGGCCGGGTTCACGGTGGTCGGCACGGCCGGCGACGGCGCGCAGGCGCTCCGGGTGGCGGCGGCCACCCGGCCGCAGGTCGTGCTGCTGGACCTGCACCTGCCGGACCTGCCGGGGTCGGAGGTGACCCGGCGGCTGCTGGCGGCCCACCAGGGGGTCAAGGTGCTCGTGCTGTCGGCCAGCGGCGAGCGGGGCGACGTGCTGGACGCGGTGACGGCCGGCGCGAGCGGCTACCTGCTGAAGTCGGCGCAGCTCACCGAGCTGATCGAGGCCGTCACGGCGACGGCGGCCGGGCGGGCGGTCTTCACGCCGGGGCTGGCCGGCCTGGTGCTGGGCGAGTACCGGCGGCTGTCCGCGCCCGGCCAGCCAGCCACCCGGCCGCCCAGCCAGCCGCGGCTGCCCCCGGTGCCCGCGCTGACCGACCGGGAGGCGGAGATCCTGCGCCTGGTCGCCAAGGGGCTGACTTATCCGCAGATCGCCCAGCGGCTGACCCTGTCCACTCGGACGGTCCAAAACCATGTCCAGAACACCCTGAGCAAGCTCCAGCTTCACAACAAGGCGCAGCTAGTCAGGTATGCCCTCGAACGCGGCGTGGACTGACCGCCGAGAATTGGCTTCCAGGGCATTGACTGGCCCCTGACCTGGGTATGGAGTCCACGAGTACCATTGTCCTATTAAATAGATCGAGAAAGATCTAGCTAGCCCTCCCCGCCCTCCAGATCCCCAAGGAGCGCCAAGCCGTGGCGATGCCAGACTTCTTCATCGCGGGCGTGCCCAAGGCCGGGACCACCGCACTGCATGCCGCCCTCGCCCGCCATCCCGCGCTTTACATGTCGCCGGTCAAGGAACCCAAGTTCTTCCTGACCGACGGCCCGCCGCCCAGCCAGGGCGGCCCCGGTGACGTCAAGACCTACCGGGAGCACATCTGGCGGCGCGCCGACTACGAGGCGCTGTTCGAGGACGCGTCGGCGGGCCAGCTCCGCGGCGAGTCGACGCCGTTCTACCTCTACAACGCGGCCGCTCACCAGCGAATCCGGGAGCAGATCCCGCATGCCCGGCTGATCGTGGTGCTGCGCGACCCAGTCGAGCGCGCGCACTCGAACTGGACGCACCTGTGGTCGGCCGGGCTGGACCCAGTCGGTGACTTTGTGCAGGCCTGCGCCCAGGAGGAGCGCCGGATCGCGGCGGGCTGGGCCGAGTTCTGGCGCTACACCTCGCTCGGCCGGTACGGCGAGCAGCTCCGGCGGCTGTTTGAGGTGTTCCCGCGCGACCAGGTGCTGGTGTTCAGGTACCGGGCGCTGATCGAGGAGCCGGCCAGCACGCTGGACCGGGTATGCGCGTTCCTCGGCGTGCCGCAGGGCGTGCTCACCGAGCTGCCCAGGGAGAACGTGACCGCGCACCCGGAGCCGACGCGGCGGCACCGGGCGGTGGCCAGGACGCTGCGCGCCGGGCACACCGTGACGGCGGCGCTGCCCGGCCAGGCCGGAACCGGGCTGATCGACCGCCTGGAGCGGGTGCTCCAGCAGGACGCCGCCCCGCGCCGACCGCTCACCTGGGACGAGCGACAGGCGCTGCTGCCCAGGTTCGAGGACGACATCGCGCTGCTCAGCTCCCTGCTCGGCGCGGACTTCAGCGACTGGCTGGCGCCGCGCGGCGACTCCGGCGGACTGGTCGGCGCGCGCCCGAGCGGCCAGCGCCAGGCGCGCAACGGCCGGCCTCGCTCGTTCTGAGCCCGGCTAACGCAGCCTGGCTAACGCAGCCGGCCAACGCAGCCCGCCGGGCCAGCCCGCTACCGGAGCTCGGTGCGCAGCTCGTGCGAACCGTCCGCGCGGGTCAGCTCGTAGTACAGCCGCTCCCGCCCGTCGCCGAGGCCGAGCCAGCTCACGTACCGCAGCCCGCGCCCGCCCTCGGCGGACTCCGCGGCCGGCTCAGAGCCCACCGCCGTCAGCGCGCCCGGCTTGGAGCCCGCGGCCACGCCCGTCCGCTCCTCGTAGTTCTCGGCCGCGCTGGCCCGCCCGTCATAGAACGCCGTCACCCCGGTGTCGGTAAAGATCACGGAGCTGACCCGCACCCCGCGAGAGTCCCAGGCGCCTGAACGCCTGCCGAGTGCCACCCCGTGCCAGGTCCAGTCGATGCCATCAGGGCTGGTCGCATACTCGGTGACCATCTGATCGGCCTCGTCAGGGTCGGCCAGCGGGTGGGTAGACGCCCACAGGTGCCACAGCTCGTCCCGGTACACGATCACCGGGTCCTTGACCCCGGTACCCGCGTCGCCGGGCAGCACGGTCCGGCGGGTGGCCGGGTCGAAGGAGGCCGGGTCGTCGGCTTCGAGCAGCTCGACCCGCCAGTGCTTGGTGCCGTGGGTGGCGCAGCTCAGGTAGAGCCGCCAGCGTCCGTCGGGCAGCGCGATCAGCGCGGGCCGCTCCAGCGACTCGGTGTCCATCTGCTCCTTGGTGATCACGCAC
Source organism: uncultured Actinomycetota bacterium (assembly GCA_963725175.1). Taxonomy (GTDB): domain Bacteria; phylum Actinomycetota; class Actinomycetes; order Streptosporangiales; family Streptosporangiaceae; genus DASUBV01. The sequence continues at coordinate 4,732,732 of CAVRXH010000006.1, read as the reverse complement.
ACCGGGGTGAAGTGCTCGCCATCCGGCGACCTGGCGATCTCCACGGCGTAGCCGCGGCCCTCGCCGATGGGCCGGCGCAGCCGGTAGGCCAGGTAGATCTGGTCACCGCTGCGGACAGCGCTGGGCGCTCCGACCCAGTTCCCCGCGCCGGTGCCCGGCGGGAGGATGGCGGTTACCGACTTGGCTGGCTGCGGCGGCAAGGCCGGCTGCGCCGGCGCCGTTTCTTGGCTGATCACCAGCAGAGAATAGGACATCCCGCCCCATCCTCGGACCCGAATCGCCGAGTCCGCCCGGCTTTCTTGCAGGTCAGAGCCCTGCTGGCAGAATGCGGAGGGCGAGTTGCGGCTCAGGGCGGGCGCGGGTGCGAGGAGCCGGCCACCCGGTCCCCGCACCCGCGTCGCTCAGATGCGCCGGGTGACCCAGTCCAGCGCCGCGCCGCTCAGCGCCGGGCCGAAGTTCAGCCCGTCGTTCTGGCCCGTGTCGGGGACGCCGGTCACGTGCACCGCGATGATGTTCCACCACGGCCGCTGCGCTGGCTGATGGTAGACCGGCGCGCCGCTGTCCCCCGAATAGGTCGACATCTGGTAGCTGACGAACTCGCGGGTATTGCTGAGCTGGACCTGGCCGTGCCGGGTGTACTGCGTGCAGCCCGTGGGGTCCAGGTCGCCCGAGTAGCCGTTGATCCGGCAGGCCAGCCCGTTGACGTGCTGGTCACCGGGCCAGGCCACCTGGAACATCGACTCGCCCAGGTCCTCCCGCACGAACCGGTCGAGCCTGGCCACGGCATAGTCGTGCAGGTACAGGGTGATGTCCCGGCGAGGGATGCCGCCGGCCGGCGGCCGCGGGCCGCCGTTGCGCACGTACTCCTCGGGAACCTCCCACCGGTCCAGGTTGTAGCTCCCGAACGGCTCCTGCAGGACGCCGCCGGCGCTGCGGTTCAGGCCGGGACGGAACCGCGCGCTGCGGCAGTAGACCCTGTTCGTGGTGTCGTAGAAGTTGTGCGCGCAGCTCAGCAGGTACCGGGTGCCCAGCAGGGTCGCCGACCCGGTGCTCGTGCTGTTGTCCGGCCAGGTGCATTCCACCTGCCCGACCCATTTGCTGGGCGGCTGCGTGGTGTCGCCCACCCGCACCCGGTTATCGCCGGGCAGCGGGACGCCGACGCCGCTTTCGGAAAACTGGGTTTTCCCCGATGAGTTCCTGGTCATTTCAGGACCACCTATCCTCGTCGCTCCCCGATGGCTTCCCGAGTCGGCCGGGATGCCATCCTCTTGACCGTCACCTGCTAACGCTTAATCGGCGAAAAGGCTTTGTCCATCCATCATATTAATGAAATTAATGCTTCCTTATCCGCGCAGCGCTGGTTGCCCCGGGCAGATCTGCCCGGGGGCAACCAGCGAACGGCGCGAGGCTGGCGCCGCGCTTCTAACCGAGTCTTGCCTGGACCCAGTCCAGGGCCGCGCCCTTCATCGAGGGGCCAAAATTCAGGCCGTCGTTATGACCGGTGTCGGGCACGCCGGTCACGTGAATGGCGACGATAGTGTAGAACGGCCGGGCCGGCGGCTGGTAGTAGACCCCCGCGCCGCTGTCCCCGTTGTAGGTCGACATCTGATAGGAGACGTACTCCGTGGTATCGCTCAGCCGGACGTTCCCGTTCCTGGTGTACTGCGTGGACCCGGTGGCGTCCAGGTCCCCCGAGTAGCCGTTGATGTGGCAGCCCAGGCCGTTCACGGTGGCATCGCCTGGCCACGACACCTGGAACATCGACTCGCCCACGTTTTCATGCACGAACCGGTCGAGCCTGGCGACGGCATAGTCGTCCAGGTAGAGCGTGATGTCGTCGGCGGCGATGCCCCAGGCCGGCGGGGTCGGCCCGCCATTGGTGCGGTAGTCGTCTGGCACGTCCCACCATTCGACGCCGTAACTGCCGAATGGTTCCTGGAGTGCCCCGCCCGCGCTCCTGTTCAGTCCCGGCCGCCATCTGGCGCGGACCGGCTGGGTCCTATTCTCGGTATCGTAAAAGTTGTGCGCGCAGGTCACCAGGTAACGACTGCCGATAAGGGTAGCGGTGCCGACGCCGGTGTCGCCGTTCTCCCAGTGGGTCTCTAACTGCCCGACCCATTTACTCGGCGCGACCGTCGTGTTCGGCACGCGCGTGCGGTTATCTCCCGGCAGCGGGACACCGACATTTCCGCCGGAATCCTTCGCCTGATCTTCCGTCCCGCTCCCCATTTCCGGACCACCCTCCCCATCGCTCCCTGGATAGCGCCCCGTACGAGCGGGATGCCATCCTCCCTGTCCCCTACTCAATAACGGTCAGCCGGACAGCAGTTTTTGTCAATACATTATTTTGATGAAATCGAAAATAGGAGTCCGCGGCCGCGTCCTATAGTGGAACTGGCCACCGCGGCGGCCAGCGGGCGCGGCCAGGAGCGGGAGGCGAGGCCAGGCATGGCGGAACCAGCCAGTCCAGCCGGTCCGGGTCCGAGCGGCCGGCTGCTCGCCGCGCTCTGCGCGGCATCCGGGTCGGCCGGGGCGGCCAGCGCGGCCAGTGTGACGATCGGCGGCACGGTCCTGCACCGCGAGGAGCTGCTCGGCGCGGCGACCGCGCTGGCGGCCAGGATCGCCGGGCTGCCCGCCGTGGCCGTCCGCGCGGACCCCGCGCCGCACACGGTCGTCGCGCTGGTGGCCGGACTGCTCGCGGGTATCCCCGTCGTCCCGGTGCCGGCCGACTCCGGGCCGGTCGAGCGCGGGCATATCGTCCGCGACAGCGGCGCCGCGCTGCTGCTCGCGGCCGGGCCGGATGCGTGGCCGGACACCGGCCTGCCGGTGCTGCCGGTGCCGGATCCGGCGGCCAGCTCAAGCGCGTCCGGGGCCGGCCTGCCCGCCGAGCCGCCCCCGGACGCCATCGCCCTGATCATCTACACCAGCGGCACCACCGGGCCGCCCAAGGGCGTCCCGGTCACCAGGGCGGCCATCGCCGCCGACCTGGACGCGCTGGCGCAGGCCTGGGCCTGGACCCCCGCCGACACGCTGGTGCATGGCCTTCCGCTGTTCCACGTGCACGGCCTGGTGCTCGGCCTGCTCGGCCCGCTGCGGATCGGCTCGCCGCTAGTGCACACCGGGCGGCCCGCCCCGCAGGCCTACGCGGCGGCTCGCGGCTCGCTGTACTTCGGGGTCCCCACGGTCTGGTCGCGGGTCTGCGCGGATCCGGCTTCGGCCCGCGCCCTGGCCGGCGCGCGGCTCCTCGTCTCCGGCAGCGCGCCGCTGCCCGCCAGGACGTTCGAGGAACTGCGCACGCTGACCGGCCATGCCCCGGCGGAGCGGTACGGGATGACGGAAACGCTGATCACGGTGGCCGCCCGCGCGGCCGGGCCGCGGCTGGCCGGCACCGTCGGTACGCCGCTGCCCTGCGCGCAGACCCGGCTGGCCGCCGAGGACGGCTCGCTGCTCCCGCACGACGGGCAGGTCATGGGCGAGTTGCAGGTGCGCGGGCCGGTGGTATTCGGCGGATACCTGGGCGCCCCGGAGGCCACCGTGGCGTCGACGACCGACGACGGCTGGTTCCGCACCGGCGACCTGGCCGTGATCGGTCCTGACGGGACGCACCGGATCGCCGGGCGGATCTCCACCGACCTGATCAAGACCGGCGGCTTCAAGGTCGCGGCCGGCGAGGTAGAGGCCGTCCTGCTTGATCACCCGGGCGTCCGCGAAGCCGCGGTGGTCGGCGCGCCGCACGCCGACCTGGGCGAGGAGATCGTCGCCTTCGTGGTGGCCGACCCGGTCGGCGAGCGAGTCCTGATCGACTTCGTGGCAGTCCGCCTGTCGGTGCACAAGCGCCCCCGCCGGGTGGTGTTCGTCCCCGAACTACCGCGCAACCATCTCGGTAAGGTCCTGAAGAAGCAGCTCACGCCCTGAGATGACGGCCGTCAGGACACCTCAAAGGTGACCGCGCCAGCGAGGTCGCGGACCAGCCGGTCCGCCTCATCCCCGGTATCCGCGCCCACCACGAAGACGCCGTGCCTGCCGAACGAGTCCGTCACCGGCTCGATGACATCTCCCGGCGCCGCCCGGAGATCGGCCGCCAGCACCGCCGGGTGGCCGGCCAGCTTGTCCCATCCGTGTACCGCGGTGAGCCGCCCGGGCGGGATGAGCAGGAAGCTGGCCGCCGCCGCGCCAGTCGGGGCGGGAATGGCCGCCGGCGGCAGGCCCAGCAGGTCGTCGAGCACCGTGCCATACAGCTCCAGGCCGGGCCGGCGGTGCTCGACCAGCGCGTGCAGATAGTCGCCGCCCGGCCGGTCATGCAGCTCACCGAGGACAACCCCTGAGCCGGTGACCCAGAACTCGACGTGGAAGATGCCCCTGGTGATGCAGACCTCGGTCAGGGCGCTGGAGACGGCGGCGGCCGCCTCAGCGGCGGTGCCCGCGTCGAGCCCGGCCGGGGCGCGGTGACCGGTTTCCACGAAGCCGGGGCCGACCTGCTTGCGGGTCAGCGCGAGAACCTGCGGAATCCCGGATCTCACGACGCCCTCGGCAGAGAATTCCTCGCCCTCCACGTAGTCCTCGATGAGGAACGATCCCGTTCGCGGCAGCGAGCCGAGCGCGGGCGGCAGCCCGCCGAGCCGCTCCAGCGCGGCGGGCAGGCCGGCCGGGCTGTCGAGCAGCGAGACGCCGATGCTGGCCAGGCCGTCGCGCGGCTTCACGACCCACGGCCCCGGCCCGGTCCGCGCCATGAACCGCGCGGCGTCCCGCGCACTGCGGCACAGCGCGGTACGCGGCTGGCGGAACCCCGCGGCGCGCAGCCGGTCCCGGCACAGGTCCTTGTTGCGGATGCGGTGCACCGCCCGCGGTGAGTTGCCCGGCAGGCCGAGTTCCTGCGCGATGACGGCGGCCGGGTACACGGCCAGCTCACTGACGGTCAGCACCGCGTCAATGCCGCGCCGCCCCGCGGCCCACGCGCCGCACGCGCCCGCGTCATAGATGTCCAGCGCGACGACCTTGTCGACCAGGCCGAACTCGCTGGGCCTGGCGCGGCTGAGGTGGCCGATGGTGTCGGCGCCGACGAGGCTGACGCCGCGGCGGCGGGCCTGCTCGCTCAGCCGGCGGATCTGGTCCTGGCCCCAGGACGTGGCGACCACGAAGCCCACGACGAGAAGCACGGGTGCGGTCACGGCTCTCACCGTAGGCAGGGACCGGCCCGGCGCCCTGGTCCAGTTGCCGGCGGTACCGCTGGGCCAGCGGGGTTCAGGGCCGACACGGCGTGTTCCCGACATTCCCGCCAGGCCTGCCGTTTCTATGCTGGGTTCATGGATGAGACCTGGCCCGGTTCCGCGGACCTGTTCATCGATCTCGACCGGGGCGCGGGACCGCGGCGCGGCATCGAGAGCGCCCTGCGGCAGGCCATCAGGACGGGCCGCCTGCACACCGGCAGCGTCCTGCCGTCCTCCCGCGCCCTGGCCACCGACCTGGGCGTGGCTCGCGGCACGGTCAGCGCCGCCTACGGTCAGCTCGCGGCCGAGGGGTACCTGATCGCCCGGCAGGGCGCCGCGAGCCGGGTGGCCTGGGTCCCGCCGGCGGCGGAGCGTCGGCCCGCGCCGCCGGCGCGGCCAGGACCGCGCTGGGAGCTGCGGCCAGGCCAGCCGGATCCCGCGAGCTTTCCCCGCGCCGCGTGGGCGCGGGCCGCCCGGCAGGTCTACCGCGAGTTCCCCGCCGAGGCGCTCGGCTACGGCGATCCCTGGGGGCGACCCGAGCTGCGCGAGGCTCTATCCGAATACCTGGGCCGTGCCCGCGGCGTGCTGGCCAGCGACGCGCCGCTGCTGATCTGCGTCGGCTTCAGCCAGGCGCTGACCGTGCTGTGCCTGGCGCTGCGCGCGGCCGGGGCGCGGCGGCTTGGCATGGAAGACCCCTGCTCGCCCCGCTACCGCGAGGCCGCCAGGGAGTGCGGGCTTGAGGTGGTCGCGCTGCGCTGCGACGAGCACGGCCTGCGGACCGGGCTGCTGGACGCCGCGCGGGTGGACGCGGTGCTGGCCACCCCGGCGCACCAGCACCCGCTCGGGGTCACCATGCCGGTCGCCCGCCGTGGTGCCCTGGTGGACTGGGCGCGGCGCACCGGCGGGCTGGTCATCGAGGATGACTACGACGGGGAGTTCCGGTTCGACCGGCATCCGGTCGGGGCGGTGCAGCAGCTCGATCCGGCGCGGGTCGCCTACGTCGGCTCGGCCAGCAAGACCCTGGCCCCCGGCCTCCGGCTCGGCTGGCTGACCGTCCCGCCCGCCATCGAGTCCGGCGTCCTGGCGGTCAGGGACCGGCTGGACCGCGGCAGTTCGGTGTTCGGCCAGCTCATCCTGGCGCGGCTGATCGCGACGGGCGAGCTCGACCGGCACGTGCGCCGGATGCGGACCGGCTACCGGCGGCGCAGGGACCAGTTCCTTGAGGTCGCGGCGGACCGGTTTCCCGAGGCATCGGTCTCGGGGATCGCCGCCGGGCTGCACGCGGTGCTGTCCTGGCCACCGAACTGGCCGGGGACCGAGGAGGAACGGATCGCCGCGCTCGCCGCCCGGCACGGCCTCGCGCTGCACACGCTGCACCGGTACTGGCACGACCCGGAGGGAGCGCCTGGCGGCATCGTGGTGGGCTACGGGAGCCCGCCCGCGCACGCCTACCAGGCCACGCTCGGTGCCTTCGCGGACTTCCTCACCGACCTGCGGGCCGGCCGTTGACCAGCGCCAGGCCAGGGCGCTAATGGCGAGCTGGCTGGCGGTCCTGGCGCCGCCCTGACCGGGCACCGAGGACGACCACCAGCAGGGCGAGCGCGCCCAGGACGACCCAGTACGCGGCACCAAGGCCAGCCCCGGCCGCGAGTGAGTACAGCGAGCCGCCGGAGAAGGCACCGAGCGGTTCGCCGATGGCCATCGCGACCTGGAGCAGGGCAAAGCCTTCCAGAACCGGACGGCCGCCGGGCAACTCGGCGAAAGCCGTGGCGACAAACGGCGTGAAGAACGTCTCGGCAACCGAGAAGATCGCGATGGCGGCGAAGGTACCAGCCACCAGAGCGCCGGCCACCGCCATGGACAGGAAGGCGGCGCCGAAGATGGCAATGCCCATGAGCAGGAACGCCACCGGCTGAGCCCCCGCCTCCAGGCGACCTGCCGACAGTGCTGTCACAGGTATCTGCACCAGTACCACCAGCACCGCATTGGCGGTGAAGAATGACGCACGCAGCAGCGGGCTGGCCGTGATGGCCCCGATGTGCAGTGTCAGCGCCGAGAACAGCTGGCCGTACAGGAACCAGCCCGTCACAGTGACCATCACCAGCCGCCTGGCCTTTCCGGCGGCCAGCAGCACCCGGAGCGCGCTTCGGACGCTGGGTCGACGCGAATCGGTGCTGGATGGCCGGAATCCCGAAGGGACGACGGCCCCGACCACCACGGCGGCGACCGCGTACAGCACCGCCACGACCATCAGGCACAGCACCTGACGATGGCTGCCATACAGCACATTGGCCGCGATCGGGCCGACCGCCGCGGCGACATTGACGCCTACCTGGATGGCGGAGAACGCCGTGTTCCTCGATCCCGTCATCTGCAGGGCGATAGTGATGTAAGCGCGTGCCATCAGGGTGTTGACGCTGATGCCGGTGCCCGCGATGGCCAGGCAGGCCAGTTCCGCGGCAGGACTGGCGACCACGGCGAATACGGCGAAGCCGGCCGACGCGACCAGCAACCCCGCGACCATGGCCAGCCGGGCATCGACCTGGTGCAGCAGCGCACTCAGCGGAATACATGCCGCACGGACCGCGAATGCCAGCGTGAACAGGGCGGCGCCGACGAGCCACGGGCTGGACTGCCTGGCCTGGGCCAGCAGCAGCGGCAGCACCGGGAGCAGGGTGTAGTAACCCAGGTTGGACAGCAGGTAGTCGAGGAAGACCGAGGCGCCGACCTTCCCGGTGGAGACACCTGTACGCGTGGCGGGCCGCGGGGTCCCGACGCTCATCTGCCCACCACCGCCCCCCACGATCCGGGTGCCTGGCCCGCGGCCCTGCGATGAAAGCACGCTACGCACTGGATGGCCCGCGGCCGTGCTCCGGTTCCTGGTCAGCAGCGTGGTCCAGCTCGCTGGCGCGGGTCCGTGGCTGGCAGGTAGGTTCGTGTTCGCTGCCAACGGCCAATTCCGGGAGATTCCGCCACCTTGGGTAACGGCGAGCTAGGCGTAGCAGAGACAACGAGCCCGCTAGGCGGCCAGCGGCCGGCGGCCCTGTTCTGGCAGTTCTTCACCGCCTCAACGATCAGCTCAGCCGGGGATGCCGTCACGGCGGTGGCACTCCCGCTGACCGCGGTCGAGCTGCTGCACGCCTCCAGCTTCGAGGTGAGCTGGCTGACCGCCGCGACCTACACCGCCTGGCTGCTGATCGGGCTGCCCGCCGGGGTCATCGTGCAGCGGCTGCCGCTGCGCGGCACCCAGGTGGCGATGGACCTGATCCGCGCGGCGGCGCTGGTCAGCATCCCGGTCGCGGTGTGGGCCGGCGGGCTGAACATCGTCCAGCTCGTGCTCGCGGCGCTGGTCGTCGGCATGTGCAGCGTGGTGTTCGATGTCGGCAACTCCACCTTCCTGCCGTTCATCGTGAGCCGTGAGCAGCTCACCGCCCGCAACAGCCTCATGTCGGCGTCCGCCGCCGTAACCCAGCTCGGCGGCCCCTCGATAGGCGGCGTGCTGGTGCAGCTCTTCACCGCACCGGTCGCGCTGGTGGCCGACGTGGCGAGCTATGTGTTCTCGGCGGCCTTGCTGGTGAGCCTGCCGCGGCCCCGCCAGCCCCGCCCGGAGGCTCGCGGGGTGTCCACGCTGTCGCTGATCAAGGACGGCTGCTGGTACGTCTTACGGCATCCGATGATCGGCCCGTGCACGCTGTGCGTGACCATCGGGAACTTTGTGTCCGGCGGGCTGCTGGCGCTCTTTCCGGTATTCCTGGTGCGCACCCTGGGCGCGCCGCCGTGGCTGGTCGGCGTCCTGTTCGCCAGCGAGGGTGCGGGCAGCCTGGCAGGCGCAGCGCTGACGCCCCGGCTGGCGAAGTGGGCGGGCACGGCCAGGGCGGTGGTGATCGCCGAGTCCGTCTCGGCGGTGCTCGCGCTGGCGATGCCGGCCGCCCGCGACACCTGGGGGTACGCGGTGTTCGCCTTCGGCAGCGCCGGGCTGGCCTCGGGCGTGGTAGTCGCCAGCGTGCTGACCAGGACCTACCGGCAGGTGGCCTCGCCGCCCGAGCTGTACCCGCGGGTGATGGCCACGGTGCGGTTCATCTCCTGGGGGGTGATCCCGTTCGGCGCGCTGGCTGCCGGGGCCACCGCTAGCGCGCTCGGCAACAGGATCGCCTTGCTGCTGCTGTGCCTGCTCAACTTCGGCGCGCCGATCAGCCTGCTGGCCAGCAGGGTCAGGAAGGTGCGCGACCTGGCCGACGGCGCGCCGACCCCCGGCGCCGCCCCGGCCGCGAGCTAGCGGCAGCCGCCTGACCGGCTGAGTCCGATTGGGCGTGGGTGCGCTCGCTGTCCGGGCGACAGGGCAGCGAGCTGGCCAAGCACTCTCTGACCGCCTGCGGCCGCTGAAGCCAGTGGGCTCAGTCTTCTAGGGGGCGTGCCGGGGTGCGGTGGTGATGTGTATCCGTCCGGCGGGGGTTTGCCAGTGGAAGGTGCCGGGCTGGGTCTGGGTGAGTGTCCAGTGCTGCTGCTGCTTGAGCCGGTGGTGTCGCCGGCAGAGCGGTCCGAGATTGCAGGGGCAGGTCAGTCCGCCGCAGTGGAACGGGGTGGTGTGGTCGAGGTCGCCGCGCCAGGCTGGCTGGCGGCAGCCGGGGAACCGGCAGGTCTGGTCCCTGGCCTCGATGAAGTCACGGATCGTCGGCGGCGGGCGGTAAGCCGCCGATGCCGTGGTGTGCGCGCAGCCGGAGTCTGTTTCCTGGTCGGCGGTGGCCTGCCGGCGGATCTTGGCGGCGGCGCGCGCGGCGGTGCGGAGGATCGCGGCGCGAGCGCTGGTCCCGGTGCAGCTCGGCGGCGCTGAGCTGGTCCAGGGCGGTGACCGGGAGGGTGACCGACACGCGGCCGGTGAGGCTGGCGGCCGACCCGGCCAGCGACAGCATCGGGCCGCTGGCTCGGTGGCTGCTGGCTGTCCCGTCCGGGGTGGCGGGTGCCAGGCGCCGGGTCACGGTGGCGGTTTTGATGGCGTGGCCGTGGTGGTCGGTGAGGATGACCCGCCACCGGGTACCGGGCGCCATGGTGGCTGCGGCGGCGATGGCGCGGGCCTGGGTAGCGGTGACCGGCCCGATCCGGCCCAGGGTCCCCGGCGCTGAGGACCCGGTGAAAGTGGCCCAGGACAGGGTCAGGTCCAGCATCCCGGCCCCCGGCCGCGCGGTGCTCGCGGGGCTGCGGGTCGCTCCGTCCCCGGCCGCGAAACCGGGCGCGCCGGTCCTGCCCGCGCTGTCCTTCCCACCGCCGCTGTCCCTCCCACCGACGCTGCCGGTCCTGCTCCTGCTGCCGGTCCTGCCCGTGCTGCCGGTCCTGCCCGCGCCGTCGTTCCCGCCGGCTCTGCCGGGCACGCGGGCCTCGCCTCCGCCGTTGGCCGTGCTGGCCTCGGCCGTGCCGGTGGTACCGCGCGCAGTCCGGCCGCCACTGCTGGCATTGGTCACGGTGAGCGGGCGGGTGCCGGTGGTGCCGGGGATCGGCGGCCAGACGGGTATTGGGCCGGTGTCGGGCAGGTCGAGGGGGTCCTCGCCGTAGCGGAGCCGGTCGTCGTCGCAGGGCTCGGGTGGCGGGTCGGCGTATCCGTCGTCCGGGCCGGGTGCGTCGGCGTCGGTGAGCGGCGGCACTTCGGGCCAGGGATCAGGCGCGCTGCCGTCGTCACCGGGCAGGCTGCCGACGGGCGTGCCGGAACCGGCCGAGGTTGCGCTGGGCGTGCCGGGGCCGGGCAGGGTGCTGCCGGGCGGCGCAGAGTCACCGGGTGAGGTGGCGGGTGCCGGGCTGGTCCCCGGCGGCACGGCCGCGGGCGGTTCGGGTACCGGTGGGTGAGGACCGCTTGGCCGGGGATCCGGTGGCCGGGGACCTGGCGGATCGGCGCCTGGTGGTCTTGGCGCAGAGGCCGGCGGGCCCGGATCGGGAGACCCCGAAGGCGGCCCCCAGCCTCGCCGTTCCGGCTTCGGTGGGTGGGCGCGGGGCGAGCGGATGCCAGGCGACGCGGGGTCCGGGGCCCGGGCCTTGTCGTCGCCGCGCGGGCGGCTGGCCGACGGGGCATCGGGTGGCGGGCCGCCGACCGTCTGGCCGACGGCCTCGTCCCGGCGGGGTGCCGGGCTGCGGGGTGACTGGTCGCGGTGCGGCGGCGGCCCGACAGGCGACTGTCGTCGTGGCGGCTGGCGGTCGCGCGGCGGCGCGGGGCGGCGGCCGTCGCCGGATGGGTCGGCAGGCCGGCCGTGGCCAGGTGCCGGGCCGCCGGGATGACCGTCGCCTGAAGCGCCACCAGGGCCGCCGCCGTCTGGCGGATCGTCGTCGGTTGGCGGATCGTCGTCGGTTGGTTCGTCGGGCTGTCCGGTGTCTGCTGGCGGGGGTATCGGGGGGAGGGTGCCGAGGAGGAGTCCGAGGTAGATGTGGGCGCGGAGCAGGTCGGTGCCGCCGCCGGCTCCGGAGGCTTTGAGGGCGCGGGCGAGGGCGGTGATCCGGGCCATGGCCGCCGCCGCGTGCGGGGCCGGGAGACTGGTCCCGGTCAGCGTCGCGGTGCCGTCGTCGTCGGGGTACAGGCTGACCCGCGCCCGCCGCTCCGCCGCCTTGCGGCGGTCCTCGGCGCCCTGCGGGTCCGCGACGATCACCGCCCTGCGCAGCCGGGCGCGGAGCTGGGCATAGGTCAGCTCCCCCGCACCGGGCAAGACGTCATCCTCGACACGGCGGGCAGTGTCCTCCTCCAGCAGGCAGGTCGCCTCGGTGATCAGCCGCGCCCGGTAAGCATCAATCTCCCCCGCCGCCAGCGCCGCGCCGGTACCCGGCAGCCGCCACGTCAGGGTCACCGCCTGGCCCGTCCACCACTCGGCAGTGCCGGGCGAGAGAGCCAGGGCGAGGCCCACCTGCGCCGCAGCATCCGGCGTGACCGCCGCGGGCCGGCCGTCTTCCTCCAGCCCGGCCTTGTCATTCCGGGCAGCCGACCGCGCGGCGATCTGGGCGATCGCGGCGAACTCCCGGGCCTGCGCCCACGCCGCGACCCGCCGCCACCCCGCCGCCACCGCCGGCAGGTCAAAGTCACTAGCCTCAGATAGGTCACGCTGGTCCAGCCACGCCGCCAGGCCCGCACTGCCCGGCAGGTACTCCACCACCACATCCACCGGTGACCCGCCCTCGTCAGGAAGCAGCACACCGCCAGGACTAGCGGGATCCGGGTCCTCGCCGCCCGGGTCGCTGCCGGCCGACCCAGCCAGCCCGGCGAGCGTGCCCTGGCTGCCGGGGCCGGGCGTGCCCTTAGCCGCCGCAGCCAGGATCGCATCCAGGTCCACGCCAAACGACCAGCACAACCCCCCACCCACGCCGCCAGCACCGCCAGCGGGCTCGGGCAGCAGCACCCGCTCCGCCGGAACCGGCCCGCTACCCGGCACCAAGACCAGCCCGCTCAGCCCGTCCTCGTCATCGTCATCGAGCCCGTCGGGCCCGCCGGGCAGCGCATCGCCGGGCAACGGCGCTTCGGCGGGACCGCAGGCACCGGGCGTGACCGTGCCGCCTGCCTGCCGTGGCTGCTCGCCTGCGGGCTGCGGCGAGTCTTCCGCTGGCCGTTCCTCGTTCGCTGGCTGCTGCGGCTGATCGTCTGACACCTGAGTCACCTCCCGCCCTGCGGCCATTTCCTGCTATGGCTAACAGTATCGAGAGGGTCTGACATTCTGGCCCATAGATCGACAGTAGGTTCGATATCACTGCGGCGGAGCGACCCGCTGCCGGACCCGGACTAGCCCGGCAGCCGCGAGAACGCCCAGGCCAGGCTCGCCCGCACACCGGATCCCGTGCAGCTCACCGGAGCCGCCCAGCAAGTGTCGGGCGACTGTCAGGCAGCCGATCACGGCGCCGGGGTTAACTAGTAACAGAGATGGTCCACGGCGCCCACGGCCCTGCCGTGGGAGACAGCGACAGCACTCACGCCCAACCGGACTCAGTCTTCTAGGCGCGGCGCGCGGCAGCCGGGCCGCGGCGGATCGTCTCCAGCACGGCCACGTAGTCAAGACCGCCCGCGCCAGCCTGCTCGGCGGCGGCCAGCCAGGACCCGGCGGCGGCGGTGATCGGCAGGTCAATGCCGGCCCGCTCGGCGGCCTCGGCGATCAGCACCGCGTCCTTGCTGGCCAGCGCCAGCGGGAAGCGCGCCGGGTAGTCGCCGGATTCCAGGGCCGGCTTGCGCCGCTCGGCCTGCGCCCCGAGCGGTGTGGGGGCCAGTACCTGGTAGACGGCCTCGATAGACAGGCCCAGAGCCTGGCCAAGCGCGAGGGCCTCGCCGAGCGCGCCGATGGTGTCGATCACCGCCGCGTTGGCGACCAGCTTGGCCGCCGCGCCGCAGCCGAGCTCGCCCACGGGGATGACGGTGCCGAAGAGGCCGAGCACTTGCGCGACCCGATCCCGGTCGCGCTCGGCCCGCCGGCCAGCACGACGAGCTTGCCGCCGTCGACCTCGGCGTGGCTGCCCAGCACCGGAGCGTCGACCAGGCCGGCCTGCGCCGGCAGCACCGACCTGAGCCGCCGCACGGCGTCGGGACCCACGGTGGACATCTCCGCGACCGTGAGCCCGCTGTGCGCCCCGGCGGCGACGCCCTCGCCGCCCTCGGTGACGGCGCGCAGCGCATCGGGGTCGGCGACCATGGTGAGCAGCACCTCGGCCTGGCGCGCGGCGTCAGCGGGCGAGGCGGCCTGCCGGGCGCCGGCCTTCGCCAGCGCCGCCAGCGGACCCGGTGACCGGTTCCAGACGATCACCTCGTGCCCGGCGGCCAGCAGCCGGGCGGCCATCCGGCTGCCCATCCCGCCCAGGCCGATCACGGCGACCTTTGTCATCAGCGCCCGCCTTCCTCTCGCAGTGCCCGCGGCACCTCCGGGCCGGGACGCAGGTGATCGGTCAGCCCGGCACCTCTATCTTCATCGACAGCCCCTTGCATGTCCTGATGACACTCGACACCCAGGCGCCGGGGTCGGCTGGGTCGTAGCCGCGCATCGTCTCGATGGCCCAGTAGTCCTCGAACGTGATCGCGCCGGGAGTCGCCGCGCGCATCCGGCGCGCCCGCCACTTGGGCGTGTAGAACCCGTACTCGCCGACGCTCTCCAGCAGCGCGTCCACCAGGTGCGAGAAGGCCATCTTCACCGAGATCACCGCGCTTTCCAGGTCACGGGCACCGAGCTGGCCGATGGCGTCCTCGATGAACGAGTCGGCCCTGGCCAGCGTTCGGGTAACCACGAGGGCGCCGAACGCCGAGTCGGCTATCTCCGCCCGCCGCTTCGCCACCCAGTCCTCGCCGGCCAGCGGGACACAGGTGAACAGCCGCTCCAGGAACACTTCCTCGCTGTCGGTGAGCGTCTGGCCGGCCAGCCGCGCGCCCTCGAACGCCGCCCAGGTGACCTTGGCTAGCAGCTGGCTGACCTGAGTGTCCAGCCAGTACTTCACCTCCCAGCGGCGGCCGTCCACGTGCAGGATCGCGACGGGCAGAGTTGGCGGGTCAAGCCCGATCAGCCCCACCATCCCCTCCTCCGCCCGCCAGGGCTGCTCGCAGATCAGGTTGATGTCGTAGTCGCTGGCGCCGTTGTCCCAGCCGCGGGTAACCGAGCCCACGATGAACGCGGACAGGCACGGCTGCGGCAGCAGCGCCCGGTGCTCCAGTTCCGCCAGGCAGCCGGCGAATCGGTCTTCCATCCCCTTATCCTCCCGCAGTCCGGCACCGTCAGGCAGGCCGGAATTCGGCGGCTACGAGCGGCCCGCTGAGCCGGCCGGCCAGGTCGTCCCCGTCTGCCAGGCCGGCGCAGGCGCGATCGAATCCCGCGACGGCCAGCCTGATGTCCTCGTCGGTGTGCCGCAGGCACATGTTGAAGATCCCGTTGAACAGCACGCCTTCCTCCGCCAGGCACTGCTGCGCCCAGCTCTTGGCCAGCAAACGGTCCCGGCCGAAGCTGACCACCGGCCTGGCGGGCTCCCCGCCCACGCTGACCTGGCCGCTCACCTGATGCCGGGTGACGCACTCCCTCAGCAAGGCCTGCAGGCGCTGGCCGACCGCCGCGATCACGGCCAGCGCCTCGCCGCTGGCGATGGTGTCCAGCACCACCCTGGCTGCGGCCAGTGACAGCGTCTCGCCGGCGTAGGTGCCGGAGATATAGGCGCGGTCAAAGTCGCGGAACAGCTCGCGGCGGCCGGCCACCGCCGCGATCGGCATGCCGTTGCCCAGGGCCTTGCCGTAGCAGGACAGGTCGGGGATCACCGCGTACTTCTCCCGTGCCCCGCCTGCCGCGATCCGGAAGCCGCTGATCATCTCGTCGAAGACCGACACCGCCCCGGCTCGCCTGGCCAGGCTGACCACGCCATCGAGAAAGCCCGGCTCGGGCAGCACGGCGCCGGTCGGCTCCACGATGACGGCGGCGACGTCCCCGGCGGACAGTTCCCGTTCCAGCACGCCGAGGTCGTTGAACGGGAACGACGCCACCAGCGGGCGCGCTGCGCCCGGAACTCCCAGGACCTGCGGCAGGCCGGCCGCGTACCAGTCGTGCCAGCCGTGGTAGCCGCAGCTCAGGATGCGCTCCCGGCCGGTGCGCGCCCTGGCGAGCCGGATCGCCGCCGCGGTGGCCTCCGAGCCGGTCTTGGTGAACCACACGGTCTGCACGCCGGGGCAGAGCTCGGTGATCCGCTCGGCTACCTCTACCTCAAGCGGGTGCATCAGCGTAAAGCTGATCCCGTCGCGGAGCTGGGCGGCGATAGCCTCGGCGACGGCCGGGTCGGCATGGCCGAGCAGCACCGGCCCGAGCGCCATCGGGAAGTCGACCCACTCGTTGCCGTCCACGTCCCAGACGTGCCCGCCGCTGGCCCGGCGCAGGAACGCGGGCAGCGAGCCGCCGCCGGGCCACTGGCCCGGTGACTTGGCCGCGGTCAGGGCCCCGCCTGGCAGCACCCGCCTGGCCCGCCGCCGCCAGGCCGCCGAGTTCTCGCCCCCATGCACCATGCCGCTAGTCGCCGCCGGGGGATGCCTGGGACGCCAGCGCCGGCCGGCCGGCCTGACGCAGCACCGCGCCGAACGCCAGCTCGTGCACCCGCTGGTCCCCGGTCAGCTCGGGATGGAAGGTGGCGATCACGATGTGCCCGTCGCGGCACAGCACCGGCGAGTGCCCGTGCGACTCACCGAGCCTGGCCAGCACCTGCACGCCTGGGCCAGTCCGCTCGATGACCGGCGCGCGGATGAAGACCGCGGGCAGCGCCGGGCCGTCCGGCCAGGCCAGGTCGGTCTCGAAGCTCTCCACCTGGCGCCCGAACCCGTTGCGCCGCACCGCGATGTCCGCGCCGCCCAGCGACTGCTGGCCCGCCCGGCCGTCCAGGATCTCCCTGGCGACCAGGATCGCCCCGGCGCAGGTGCCCAGCACCGGCAGGCCGGTGGCCAGGAAGACGGCCAGCGCGTCCCACAGCCCGCCCGAGCGCAGCAGCAGGGCCATGGTGGTGGACTCGCCGCCCGGCAGCACCAGGCCGTCAAGCCCGTCCAGGTCACCGGGCTCCAGCACGGCCACGGGCACCGCGCCCATGGCCGCGAGCACGGCGGCGTGCGCGGCGTAGGCGCCCTGCACAGACAGGACGCCAATCCGCGCGCGCACGCCGCCGTGCCCGCCGGGCAGTTCTGGCCAGCCGGTAGGTGTCACCATCCCCGGTCCGCGAGCCTGGTCTCAACCGCGGCCATCTCCAGGCCCGGCATGGCCTCGCCCAGGCCCCGGCTGACCTCCGCCACCTTGCCGGCGTTGGCGAAGTGCGTCGACGCCTCAACGATGGCACGGGCGCGGACCTCGGGGCTCTGGCTCTTGAAGATGCCCGAGCCGACGAAGACCGCCTCGGCGCCGAGCTGGAGCACCAGGCTGGCGTCGGCGGGGGTGGCGATGCCGCCCGCGCAGAACAGCGGCACCGGCAGGTGACCGGCCTCGGCGATCTCGCGGACCAGGTCAACCGGCGCGCGGAGCTGCTTGGCCCAGTCGTACAGCTCGGCCGAGTCCGCCTGGCCGATCTTGCGGATGTCGCCGAGGATCGAGCGCAGGTGCCTGACCGCCTCCACGATGTTGCCGGTGCCCGCCTCGCCCTTGGAGCGGATCATCGCGGCACCCTCGCTGATCCGGCGCAGCGCCTCGCCCAGGTTGGTCGCGCCGCAGACGAACGGCACGTTGAACAGCCACTTGTCGACGTGGTGCGCCTCGTCCGCCGGGGTCAGCACCTCGCTCTCGTCGATGAAGTCGACCTGCAGCTCCTGGAGCACCTGCGCCTCGGCGAAGTGCCCGATCCGGCACTTGGCCATGACCGGGATCGTGACGCAGCTCTTGATGCCCTCGATCATCTCGGGGTCGCTCATCCGGGCCACGCCGCCATCGCGGCGGATGTCGGCCGGCACTCGCTCCAGCGCCATGACCGCCGTCGCGCCGGCCTCCTCGGCGATCTTGGCCTGGTCGGGCGTGACCACGTCCATGATCACGCCGCCCTTGAGCATGTCGGCCAGGCCGCGCTTGACCCGGAACGTCGCGTACCGCGGCGCTCCGCCGTCTGCCGCCAGGCCGTTACCCGTGGTCTCTGTCATCTTTCTCTCCGTCCGTGTTCTGGGGTTAGCTGCCGCCGCCGGCGGCAGCGGTTGTCGTTGGCTCAAGCGGCTGGCCGGTGCCAGCCGCGATGTCCGGGCGCTTGATATCCAGGCGCTCGATGCCCAGGCGCTCGATGCCCAGGCGCTCGATGCCCAGACACTGGGCGATCGCCCGGCCCGGGTCGCTCGCGCCGCTGCCGTAGTGCACCTCGTAGGCGGGCGGGTCGCTGGCCAGCAGCGCGTCGGCCGCCGCCTCCGCGAGTGCCCGGAATCCGCTGGCCGGCAGGAACGGCAGCCAGTCAGGCAGCGGCGGGTCGGTCACCAGCGCCCGCCGGACTCGCTCATCCCGCTCGGCCGCCGTGACCGGCCGAGCCGAGGCGGCCCGGCAGTCCAGGTCCAGGGCGGGGAACAGGATCGCGTCCAGCGGCGCCTGCCGCGCGATGGGGTTGCGTCCCCAGATCCGCTCAAGGACCGGGAAGTAGAACTCCTCCTTTCCCCCGTTGAAGACCGGCGAGCGCAGGTAGTCGCCGGTACGCAGCTCGGCCGCCAGCCCGGTGCGGAGCGCGGCGTTGTCGCCCACGGTCCCCGGCCCCATCCGGGTGATGTGCGGGAAGGCGATCATCCGCGGCCCGTCAGGCGCGGCCACGGCGACGAACGACAGGTCGTTGGAAACCTGGTCGGCGCCGGTCGTCATCAGGTGAGCCAGCAGCGTGGACTTGCCGCTGGCCTTCTCCCCCATGATCAGCAGGCCGCGGCCGCCGAACACGCACCCGGCCGCGTGCACCTGGGCAAGCCCGGCCTGGCGCAGCGTGGTGCGCAGCGGGTACTTGAGCACGTGCTCGGTGTGCGAGGCGTCCCAGGCGGTATCGGCGCGCAGGTAGTGCAGCTCGCACTCGTCCGGGCAGAAGATGGTCAGTCCGGTGAACGGCCGGTCGTGGATGACCACCGACCAGCCGCCTGGCAGGTCATACCGCGCGGCGTCGAAGTCGCCTGGCCAGCGCTTGACGGTGAGCGGCGTCAGCCCGGAGCGGGCCAGCAGGTCGGCGAGTGCCCGGATGCGCTCGGGCAGCGCGTCCACCCTGGCGCTGGTCACCGTCCACCTGGGCGGGAACGGCGGGTGCTGCCCGCCGGCACGCTGCGGACGTCCGTCCGGCGGGCCGCCCAGGGCGGTGATGTCGCAGTACGGACCCAGGATGGTCCTGGCCACCTCGATGCCGCGCTCGTCGTCGGACCAGAACCTGATGCCCTGGCCGCCGATCTCGATGGCGACGCCACGGGCGGGCCGCCGGGCCTCCGCGACCAGCGCCGCGACCGCCTCGGCCGCCGCCGATCCGGCGGTCATGCCGACACCCGCGGGCGGCGGCCGCGCAGGGCGTCGGTCACCGCGACGAAGCTGGCGAGAATGGCGCGGGCGAACCGGTCAGGCCCCGGCGCGGCCGGATCGCCGGCCAGCGCGATGGCACGGAGCTGATCGAGCTGGCCGTCGCCGGCCAGGGCGGCCAGGGCGGCCTGGTACTCCTGCTGGCTGGTGCTGGCCGCCAGCCGCGCCAGCGCGCCGAGCAGCGCGCCTGAGTCCCGGGCCGGCAGCGGCGCGCAGAGCGCCGCTGCCCAGCTGCCCGGCCCGCCGGTCTGGCGCGGGCGCAGTAAGTAGTCCAGGTAACCGCGGATCGCCGGCCAGCACAGCGCGTCTGCGTACTGCGCCTCGACCTCGTGCACCGGGACGTAGCCGCCCTGCCAGGGGAACGCGGCCGGGTCGGCGAACTGGACGAAGTCGAACATGCCCTCGTGCACCTGGGCCAGCCGCTCGCAGGCCCGGTGGCAGGCCGGCGGCGCGTTCTCCAGCACCTGCGCCAGCCGCTGCGAGCCGATCGGCAGCGCGGACACGACGAACCAGAACGCCAGCGTGGTGAAGAAGTCGGCCGCCTCCCGGGTCAGCGCGTCGGCGCCCATCAGCCCGCCGGGCCGCCCGCCGTCCTCAAGCAGCGCGTCCAGCGCGGCGCAGAACTCGCGCACCAGGCCGGTGGCGTGCGCCCGCAGCCCTGGCTCCTCCTCCCACAGCCGCGCGATGGTCTCGCCGTGCACCATCAGCGAGTACAGCTCCAGGGTGGCGACCTCCGGCGTCGGCCGGCCGTCCACCAGCCCGGCGGGCAGCGTCGCCTGGGTGCCCTGGTGCCACTGCTCGACCTCGGGCGGGTGCACCCGCTCGCAGGTGATCTCGGCGTACTCGGGCGGCAGCCCGCGCAGCGGCGGGAACCAGTTCAGCACGGTGGCATGCACGTAGTCGTGCGAGCCGAACAGGACGATCCTGCCCAGCGCGGCCAGCACCCGCTCCAGCCGCTGGCGCGCGGCGGCGCCCGCGTCGTGCACGGCCGTCATGATCCGCCGGTCCAGGATGATGACCGGCCTGATCACCTGCCAGCCCAGGCCGACGGAGTCGGCGGCGTACTGGATGGACAGCGCGTACCTGAACCGGAAGTCGTTGGGCTCGAAGGAGGAGACCGCCTCCAGCCGGATGGTGTCGGTGACCTCGGGCGCGCGGTAGAGGTGGATCCGGGAGTTGACGTGCGTCGCCACGAACCTGGCCACCGGGATGGTGTCGGGCAGGAAGATCGGCGCGGACAGGTACAGGGCGCGCTTGCAAGTGCTGTTGCGCAGGAACAGCTCGGCGGTGTCAAGCCCGGCGTTGGCGCTCCAGTGCCGGTGATATCCCGCCACGGCGGCCACCTCGTCCATCGCCAGGGTCTCCAGCGATAACGTCGCGGGCAGCCGCATGGCGTCGACGATGTCCGTGTCGCTCGCGTCCGGGTCGAGCACCCAGCGCGCCAGGTGCAGTTCAGCGGTCCGCGTTCCCTCGTTCAGCATCTCGCGTCCTCCCGTCACTTCGCTCCCGCTGCCTGAAGCGCGGCGGCGACCCGCGCCAGCCCCGCGGCCGTGATCCGCTTGGCGTCCGCCTGCTCGGAGGTCTCCCGAGCGGCGCCCTGGCTCCACTCCAGCCGGTCGGCGACCCCGGCGGCGCCGGGCACGATCGTGAAGTACTGATCCTTCACGGCCGGACCGCGCAGGATCAGCGACACCGTCGGCTCGTCGACCCGCAGCGAGTGAACCGCCGCGTCGTGCAGGAAGTAGCCGGGACCCGCGGGCTGCCGGCCGGCATACTGCGGAGCGGGCTCGCGCCCGGTGCGTGCCGCGGCCAGCACCTCGTCCTGCCCGCCGTACAGGGTGTGCAGGTAGCTTCCGGCGAGCAGCACGGCGGCGAAGCTCCACCGGTGGTTGTGCGGCCGGTCGGCGTAGCCGGGGCTGAACGCGTGCAGCCGCAGCCGCAGCGCGCCGTCGCCGCTGCGCCACAGCACGACCTTGTCCATGTGCGGGTAGCTCTCGCCCTGGCCGGGGTCGGCCAGGGCCTCGGTCAGCAGGTCGGTGAGCAGGCCCGGCCTGGCGGAAAGCTCGGCGAGCCGGTCCTGCGCCCAGCCCGCCACCGAAGGCGGGCTCGCCCAGTCCGCGGCGTCCGGCACCGTGACCAGGCGGTCGACCTCGCGGCCGGCGCTGCTGGCAGCAGCCATCAGGTGTCCCTCCCCTCCTAGGCCGGCGTTCCCGCGACCACACCGGGGGCTCCGGCAGCTCCGGCCGCCCCGGCACGGTCGGTGATCAGCTCCAGCGCGGCGGCCAGCCGCTCGTCCGCGGCATCGGGCAGCACCTGCCAGCCGTCGGCGGCGGCCATCGACCGGAACCCCGCGCGGACCTGACGCTGGTAGCGCAGATAGCCGTCGTCACGGTCGCGCAGACCCTGCCACTCGCCGCGCTCGGTACCGCGCAGCACCGTGCGGCGCTGGGCACAGACCTGCGGCGGCACGTCCAGCCAGAGCACCTGGTCGGGCACGGCCGCGCCGTCGAACAGCGCGCGGGCCCGGCGCAGCCCGACGGTCAGCGCGAACCTGGCGGCGAACTTGTGCCACCAGGAGTCGGCGATCACGATCGCTCCCCCGGCCAGCGCTGGTCCGACTACCACCTCGCTCACCGCGTGGAACCAGGCGGCCAGCAGCCGCGACCAGTGGCAGAACCCCAGCTCCGAGGTGCGAGCGTCGCGCGGGTAGTCCCAGATCAGCCGGGCCAGCCCGGCGAGGTGCTCGCCCGGATAGCCGCCGGCCAGCGCCGGGGCGCTACGCCTGTCCACCAGCACGGCGCGCCGCCCGCCGGCGGCCAGCTCAGTGCCAGCCAGCTCAGTGCCAGCCAACTCCGCGGCGAGTTGCGCCGCGACGGTCGACTTTCCCGACGCGTCGATGCCCTCGACGGCGACGAACCAGCCCGTCACTGCGACACCTTGCGCAGGTAGTCAAGCTCCTCGCCGGACAGCTCGGCGGCCGCCGACGCTGCCTTAGCGTTCGCCTGGACCTGAGCCGGCGTCATCGCGCCGGAGATGATGCTGAGCACCGCGGGCTCGGCGAGCAGGAAGCCGTAGGCGTACTCCAGCGGCGAGCGGCCGTGTCGCTCGCCCAGCTCGACGATCCGCTCGACCAGCTCCAGGGCGCGCGGGGTGAAGAAGCGGAACAGCTTGTCCGGCTTCATCAGGGCCACCCGCGAGCCCTCCGGAACCCTGGCGTTCATCCGGTACTTACCAGTCAGCACGCCGCTGGCCAGCGGGAAGTAGGGGATAAAGGCCAGGTCGTGCTCGCGGCACCAGGGCAGCACCTCCTGCTCGGCGTCCCTGGCCAGCAGGCTGTACTCGTTCTGCACGGTCTGGAACCCGCCTGCCTGGCGCCGCGCGGCGGTCTGCCAGTCCTCAAGCTGGGCCAGGGTCACGTTGCTGCAGCCGGTCCAGCGCACCTTGCCCTGGGTGACCAGCTCGTGGAGCGCGCCCAGCGTCTCGGCGACCGGCACCTGCGGGTCGGGGACGTGCATCTGGTACAGGTCGATCCGGTCGGTGCCCAGTGCCCGCAGGCTGGCCTCGGCTGAGGAGATCACGTTCGCCGGGTGGCCGCCGCGTTGCTCCGGCGCGCGCGGCGCCGTGGAGTCGTGGCCGAACTTGGTGGCGATGATGGCCTCATCCCGGCGGCCGCGCAGGGCGCGGCCAAGCAGCGCCTCTCCTTCGCCGTCGCCGTAGACGTCCGCGGTGTCGATGAAGTTCACCCCGGCGTCCAGGGCCGCGCGGACCACGGCATCGACCCCGGCGGCGTCGATCCGCTTGCCGAAGTTGGTGCACCCGAGACCGAGGCGGGAGACCCGCTGCCCGTGGAAGTCGCGGAACACGGTCATCTGGAGTCCGCTCCGTTCTGCCGCGCCAGCCTGATCGCTGCCACCGCCTGGAATCCGTGCGCGCCGCGGAACACCGGGCGCCGGTCGTAGTAGCCGGTCAGTAACGCGGCGACCTGCGCGAGCATCGCCTGGCGGCGGACCAGGGCGTCGTCTCGCCTGTTGTTGGTGAGGTTGAAGGTGCCGCGCGGCAGCCGCCTCGGCTCCCCGGACAGGTAGTCGGTGGCGAAGTGCAGCGCGGAGAACGCGGTCTGCGGCGTCGGCCCGGCCCCGGTGGCCGCCGCGATCTGGGAGATCTCGTTGTCCATCGACGTCGTGTGCAGGCCGCGGGCCCGCGCGCGGAGCGTGACGTCTTCCTCTAACACGGTGCCCACCGACATGTGCACCCCGGTGTCCATGCCCGGGTACCGCTCAAGCAGCGGGTTCGGCGGCGCCTGGGCGGCCGGGAGCAGGCCGGGGACCGGCCCCGGAACCGCGTAGCAGGACGGAACGAACAGCCGGGAGTAGATGTCGGCCGGATCGGTCAGCGTGCCCAGCTTGCCGGCGTAAATCAGCTCGCTCGCGCCCTGCTCCCGGCACGCGGCCGCCAGCCGGGCCGAGATGCAGCCCCAGAAGCTGAACCTGACCCCGATCGCGCTGACCGTCGTGCCGCCGGGGAAGGCCAGCCTGACCATCTCGCAGTAGGGGTTTCCGTGCCGCGCGATGACCGTGGCGCCCGCCGAGCTGAGCAGCGGCACGAGCTGCTGCACGTAGCCGATCAGCACCCGGTCTCCTGGCCCGACCAGGTCACGCAGCCCGGTCCAGGTGGCGATGGACTGCTCGGCGGCCGGGTAGCGCGCCACCAGGCCGAGCGCCGCACCGCGGCGCCGCGCGTAGTGCCGGACCAGGCTGGCGTAGTGCAGCACGTAGTCGCGTCCCGGCGGCACCGCGACGATCAGCCGGCGGCCAGGCACGCCGTCCTCGCGCGGGACCAGGAAGCACTGCGGCCGGATCCAGTTGTAGATCTTGCCAGGCCGGATGTTCCAGTCGGTGGTCAGCTCGGTCGCGTCCGGCAGCACGTCGCCGAGGTGCGCGGGGTAGATGCCGTGCACCTCGACGGGCAGGCCGCCGGCCAGCGCGCGGTCCAGCGGGGCCCTGGGCACCCGCTGCGCGACGTAGGCGTCGATGGCGCTGCCCATGGTGTGCCGGGCGGGGTCGGGCGCGGGGATCAGCCCGTGCCCGACCTCCAGGCGGTCCCGGTACATCTCCCGCATGGCCATCGCGGCGCCGGCCGGCGGAACCCGCTGGATGGCCGTCACGGCGCCTGCCCCGGCGGAGCCGCTAGGCATGGGCCAGCAGCCCGGCCTCGGCGAAGCTGTCCCTGGTCCCGCCGTCGTCCAGGGCGCCGGCCTCGGCGAAGTAGTCGACCGTCGACCGGGCGGCGCTGGCCACGGTCTGCGTGACCTGCTGGCGCGGGTAGCACTCGGCGAGCACCTGCTCGGCCTGCGCCGCGCTCAGTCCGGCCGCGCGCAGCGCCTGGCCCTGGGCCTGGTAGTCGGGTTCCAGGAAGGCGGCGATCAGGCCGGGCAGCAGCGGGCCGAGCCGGCGTCGCTGGTCGCCGTCGAGCACCGGCCACAGGAACTGGAGCAGGCTGCGGAAGTAGGCGTGGTGCTTGCCCTCGTCGTAGGCATGGTCGGCGACCACCTCGCGCACCGCCCTCGGCAGCCGGCGCTCGTGCGGCAGGTCGGACAGGATCCGGGAGATCAGCGTCTCGCTGACCACCGCCACCAGCAGCTCGCAGGCCGGCAGCAGGTCCGCGGGCACCTGCTCGCGGATCCGGGCCAGCCGGACCATGAACGCGGGATCGGCCGCGCCGCGCGGCTCGATGGAGGTGGCCTCCGCGAGCTGCGCCATCAGGTCGTAGGAGAACTGCGCGTGCCAGGCCTCATCCGTCGCGATCTTGAACGCGTCCGCGCACATCTGCGCGGGCAGCTCAAGCCCGGACCGGCCGCGGGCGATGGCCGACGCGACCGGCACCACGGTGGTGGCCTCCAGTTCCACGGTGAACTGGAGGTAATCGTGCAGCCGCCGCACGCCGATGTCCCTGGCCGCCGCCGGGCCGAGGCCGGCGACTAGAGGATGGGTGGCGATCGGCAGGAGTTCGGGGGGAAAGAAGACGCAGTCCCCGGTCTCGGCCGCCAGGACACGCCGCTGCCCGGTGCGGACGGTCGCCCGCTCGTACCACGCGCCGAACCGGCTGTGGTACCGCGCCGGGGCGCTCGTGGTTGCCTGTGGTGATCGCATGACGCTCAGGTGGCCGCCGGGGACAGCTCGATGGCCTCGCAGCCGAGCAGCTCGGTGGCCAGCTCGCGCACGTCGGCCAGGACCTCAGCCGGGGCCACGTCGTACTCGGCCGCGACGCACTCGGCGATCTGCTGGAGCGACATGGTGCCGTCCATCAGCCGCCAGATAAAGGCCGCGGTCTCGTCCAGCTCCCGCGCCTCGCGCGGCCCCGCGACGAACATCTTCTTGCGCATGGTGCGCACCCGCACGTCGAGCCGCCACTGCGGTACCGCGTCCGGGTCCGCCACGGATCCGCCAGCCATAGATCATCTCCCCTGCGTCGCGCCCGTCGTGGTCAGTCGGCCTCGGCCACGGCCGGGGCCAGCCTGCGCCGGCCCGTGGTGGGACGGCCGGCTTCGAGTAAGAAGGAGGGAACGTTGTTCAGGTAGTGCGCCAGCAGCGCTGGGTAGATCGACCGCGACGCCCAGGTCAGCAGGCCCAGGACCGCCGCCGCGGCGGCCTGGGTGAGCAGCACCCGCGGCGCGGTCCGCTCGTGCAGGCCAGGCGGCAGGTGATGGCGGGCCACGAACGCCACCGCCCCGGCCAGCCCGACCGGCAGCGCGCCGAGCCCGGATACCGCCAGCAGCGGAGCGCGAAACAGGAACTCCTCCCCGGCCGGCGCGGCCAGGGTGGACACGCACCCGGCCGCCTTGTGCGGGCGGCTCACCGGCGCGGCGAGGAACGCGAGGTCGCCGGAGAACAGCGCGCGCAGCGGCAGCCCGCTGAGCCAGACCAGCCCCGTCGCGGCGAGCGCGGCGGCCGGCCACCACAGCGGCGCGGGAAGCGCGGTCAGCCAGTGCTGGCGGGTGGCGACCGCGGCGACCACCATGATCACCGGTGCGGCCAGGTACAGCAGCGCCTCGGCCCAGATGCTGGCCGTGCTCCGCGCCGACCTTGGGTACTTCCAGGGCAGCACCTGCACCGCGACGTCAAGCACCAGCAGGCAGGCGGCCAGCCGCCAGATCCCGCCGGTCACCCAGAGCACCACCGCCAGCGCCAGCATCAGCACGGCGGCGCCGATCCTGGGCGGCGTCGGGGGCCAGTTCGCCCGGTCGAAGCTGGGATCGGGCGGCGAGGTCAGGCCGGCCTGGGTCATGACGAGCCAGCCGCGGTGGCGGCGAGCTCGGCGGCCGCGTCGCCCTGCCGCGGGTCGGCGGCGGCACCATCGGCCAGGAACACCACGCCCGCGTCAATGGCGGCGCGCAGCTCGGTCTCCACGTCCGCGATCGTGGTGCCGGCCGCGGCGGCGACGGCGGCCAGGTCGCGCTCGCCGTCGATCTCCAGCAGCAACGCCAGCCAGCGCGGGTCAGCGTCCCGCTCGACGACGTACTCGATGCTGCCCTCGACCACCACGTAGTAGGTGCCATCGGCCGGCACGGCCTGCACCAGCATCACGTCGTCGCCCAGGGCGGGGACCAGCGCCGCGTGCAGCGGGCGCGGGCCCAGGATCTCGTCCTCGATGTCGCGCCGCTGCGCGTCCCAGTCGGTCACGCGCAGCTCGGCGGGCAGCGGCGCGGATTCACCGGCCATCTCGTGCCGTGACTCGTCTAGGAGCTGCTCAAGCAGGCCCAGGTTGACCGCGCGGAGCAGGAAGCTCACGTGCTTGCCCGCCGGGTCGTCCAGCAGGTCGCGCGCCGTGGCCCTGATGCCGTCTGGATGCAGGAACTGCCTGGCCTGCGGCCCGGACAGGGCCTGCTCGATCAGCGCCCCGCCGTCCTGGGCGAGCATCGCGGCGAAGGCGCGGGTAACGTGCCGCTCGCCTGACCCGTAGTAGAACGACACCTTGGGCCGGTCGAGCAGCCCGGCAGGCAGCACGCCGTCCAGCGCCGTGCGCAGGATCCGCTTATCCCACAGCAGCTCCGCGCGCAGCGCCGCCGGGATGGCCGCCGTCACCTCGATGACCCGCTGGTCAAGGAACGGGACCCGCGCCTCGATGCCGTTCGCCGCGGCGGTCCTGTCCTCGTGCCAGCAGTTGTACTGCTGGATGTCCCGGTACTTCCAGGCGATGAACGCCTCGTACGGGTCGGCCATCAGCTTCGCGGCCCCGGCGTCGATGGCGTCGTAGGTCAGCAGCGGGTAGCCGTGCTCCCACCAGGCGGCCATGCGGGGCGCGGCGTTCAGCGCGCTGCGCAGGCCCATCTGGTGCAGGCTGCCGATGAAGTCGTTCCAGTCGCCGCCCTCGGCCAGCGCCTCGGTGTACCCGCCGTTGAACTCGTCGCTGGCCTGGCCGAGCAGCATGACCTTCATGTCGGGCCGGGTGGCGCGGGCGAACCGGTGCAGCTCGTACTTGTAGAACTGCTCGGGCCCGCAAAGCGGGGATTCCAGGTACCACAGCAGGTCCCGCCATTCCGGCACGCTTGGATAGCGGTCGGGGCCGAACACCACCTCGTGATGAGCCAGGCCGAGAGCGGCGGCCACCCGGTGCGCATACTCACCATCGAGGTTCGCCAGTGTTCCGCCGTTAAGGGCGGTAAATGCATGCAGCTTTCCCGGCACCCTGGCGAACGCGGCTACGGCGGCGGAGTCGACGCCGCCGCTGAGGAACAGCCCGATTTCCGCGTCCGACATGCACGATTCCTCGACGGCGGCGCGCAGCGCGTCCCCGTAGGCGCTCACCAGCTCGCCAGGACTCGCGCCGATGCCGTCGCGGAAGGACGGCAGGCTCCAGTAGGCATGCCGCCGGACATCGCCGCTGACCAGGTCGATCTCCGTGACCTGGGCCGCGGCGGCGCTCTCGATCTCCTCGAAGTAGGTCACCGGGTCGCTGAGCTCGAACGCGGGGCTCGCGGTGGTCATCTGGTCGGCCAGGCACTGCTGCCAGTTCAGCCGCCTCGGCACGCCCGGATCGGTGAATAGCGCCTTTATCTCCGAGGCGAAGACTACGCGCTCGGCGTTGCGGTGATAATAAAGCGGCTTGATGCCAAAGCGGTCCCTGGCGAAAAGGAGCTTGCGGCGCTTGCTGTCGTAGATGACGACCGCGTAAATGCCGCGCACCTGGTCCAGGAAGCGGATTCCGTCACGCTGGTAAAGGTGCAGCAGCACCTCGCAGTCGGAATCGGTCCGCAGCCGGGTCCCGGCCGGCAGGCCCGCCTCAAGCTCGCGGTGGTTGTATACCTCGCCGTTGGCGATGAGCGAGACGGTGCCGTCCTCGCTGACGAACGGCTGGTCGCCGTGCTCCGGGTCCACGATCGACAGCCTGGTGAAGGCGAGACCGACAGGTCCGTCCGTGCGGAAGGCCGTGCCGTCCGGGCCGCGCCGGCCGAGCACTCTGGCCATGGCCTGCAGCAATGGGTCGATCCCCGCGGCGGGGCCGCCGCCTAGGCGCGCATAACCCGCAAGACCGCACACTGATACGCCACGCCCTTCCTAGTTGCCCGCCGGGAACTGCCCAGCGTCGGTCACGCCCGCTAGCAGCGGGCGTGACCGACTTCATGGTGCACGGGAGACTTACGCCACCAGTGTGAGGACCGCGCCGAAGCTGACCTTCTTCGTGCTGGGCTTCGTGTACTTCTTCACTCTCATTCACCTCCCGTTATCTCGCAGGATCTGAATAGGAGAGTACGCACATATCGTCCTAAGAAGCAACCATGTGGATTACTTCGGGACAGCGCTCGCGCCGGTCTATGACCTAATCCCCGGTATATGCGCAGGTAGCCGATTGGCGAATTTTCCATAAGGCTCTATTTTTTCATCTAGCACTCAAACCACGATTGTCACACAAGTAACGCTAGTTACGTCATTGACAATTACGAACAAGTCGATTACTCAGGGCCCGTTACCCGATCGGGGCCGCGAAGCCGTGGCTCAGGCGGCCGGCCAGACGTCCTCGCGGCCGACCTCGGCCACCGCGTACTTGCCGAGCGCGCTGATCAGCATCCGCAGTTCCAGCTCCAGGCAGCCGACGAGGTTCGCCAGGCCGTCGGCCGGGCGCTGGTCGGCGGCGAGCAGCGCCGCGCGGCCAAGCCCGGCCCCGCCCGCGCCGAGCGCGAGCGCCTTGACCACCCTGCCGCCCTCCCACATCCGGCCGCTGGCCAGCAGCGTGGCCGCCGCGTCCCGCGGCCACGAGGCGCGCAGCAGGCACTGCGCCAGCGGCAGCCCGACATCGCGCAGGAACACCGAGGGCGCCCAGCCGGTGCCGCCCTCCGCGCCGTCGATAGTCACCGCGTCCGCGCCCGCCTGCCGGGCCGTGGCGGCGGCGGTCTCGATGTCGCGGCCGGGCGGCAGCTTCACCCAGACCCGGCAGCGCGGGAAGTTGTTGCGCATCAGCAGCACCTGGTTGCGCAGGATCTCCGCGGTGAACGTGCCGGGGCTGCCGCAGCGCAGCAGCTGCCCGGCGTCCGGGCCGAAGCCGGGACCGACGGAGAACTGGCCGCTCAGCCGGTCGGCGGTGGCCGCGTCCACCAGCGTCATGCCGCCAAGTCCCGGCTTCGCGCCCTGCCCCGCCTTCAGCTCGAAGCCCAGCCGTCCCGATTCAAGCAGCGGGGTCACGTGCGGGTCGCTGTAGACCAGGTTCCACACCTCGGCGTCGGCGTCCTCCGTGCTCTGCTGCACGATCACGCCACCCTGGCCGGGCGGGGCCGCGCGGGCGTAGGCCAGGATCCGGTCAAGCAGCATGGACTGCCCGGCCTGCTCCTCCAGCCGCCCGTACCCGCTGACCGGCACGATGTTCTCGCCGATGACCAGCGGGATGCCCAGCGAGCCCGCCTGCCTGGCCACGGCCAGCCCCAGGTCGCCACCCGCCACCTGGGTGGAGCCGAACGCCGACACGTACACCGGCAGGGCCGAGTCGAAGCCGCCGAGCCTGACCCGCAGGTCCACGTCGGCGGGCAGCGGCTCGCGGCCCAGCTCGATCAGCTTCTCCAGCCGGCGGGCCATGAACACCGGCGGCACCAGCCGGAGCGCGTCGAGATCGTCGTCCGGCGGCCCGGCCGCCGCGCCGCCCGAACCGGCCTCCGCGCAGCCGGATCCGAAGAGGGTGGTCCCGTAGGCGGCGTGCGGCGGGAACGCGGCCGCCGCGCCGCGCTCGGCACGATCGCGGACGGCCGCCTCGGGGAAGCCGGGCGCGGACAGCGCGGTCACGGCGCGAAGACCCCCGGCACCTTGGGGAAGGCGGCGGCCTGCCACACGGCGTCGAGCCCGGCCACATACCTGGTCAGCCGCTCCAGGCCGATGCCGAACCCGGCGCTGCGCGGCACGCCCGCCCGCACGGCGTCCAGGTACCAGCCGTACTTGGCCGGGTTCTCGCCGGTCTCCCGGATCCGGGTGACGATCCGGCCGTAGTCGGACTCCCGCTCGCTGCCGCTGGCCAGCTCGCCGTAGCCCTCGGGGGCGAGCAGGTCGAAGTTGCGCAGCACGCCGGGCTGGGTGCGGCTCTCCCTGTCGTAGAAGCCGCGGCTGCCCTTGGGGTAGTCCGTCACGAAGAACGGCCGCTTCGCCCACCCGGACAGCAGTTCCTCGCCGCGCCAGTCGATCTCGGCGCCGGGGTCCTGATCGTGCCCAGACTCGGTCAGGGCCGCCACCGCGTCGGCGTGCCGCATCTCGTCGAACTCCCCCAGCGCCAGGGCCAGGGCAACGGTGTCGCGGCCCAGCTCGGCCAGCTCCGCCGCGCAGCGTTCCAGGCAGGCCGTCACCATCGCCGCCAGCAGCCGCCTGGCCAGCGCCATGACGTCGGCCCGCGAGGCGTCGGGCACCTCCACGTCGATCTGGTGGAACTCGGCCAGGTGCCGGTGCGTGACGGCGGTCTCCAGCGGCTCAAGCCGTACGTTCGGCGCGATGGCGTAGATGGCGCCGAACGAGGTGAGCACCACCTGCTTGTACAAGATCGCGCTGGTCATCAGCTTGTACCGGCGGCCGTAGTAGTCGACGTCCACCTGCTTGGACCCGCGTGCGCCAGGGTCGGTCACCGGGCCGATGACCGGCAGCCTGATCTCCGTGACGCCCTCCTGGGCCAGCACCTCCCGCGCCGTGCCGATCAGGCAGTTCTGCACCCGCAGCGCGGCCTGAGTCCGGGGCGAGGCCAGGTGCTCAAGGGGCGCCGGCGGCTGCTCCCCGGCCTTCCCGTGCTCACGCTGCCCGTGCTCACGCTGCCCGGCTCCGGCGGCGGCGGCCTCGCCGGTCACCGGGACGCCTCGCGCGCGGTGAGCACCTCATACAGGAAGCTGGCGACCGGGACGGGCGTGCCTGAGCTGGCGCCGAGCCTGACCACCGAGCCGGTCCACGCCTCCAGCTCCGAGGGCCGCCCCGCCCAGATGTCGCGCTGCAGCGACGTCTGCCCGCCCGGCGGCGAGGCGTCGACGAACTCCATCGTCGTGGTCACGATGTCGCCAGGCAGCTTGATGCCGCGCGCGGCGGCGATCTCGGCGATCTCGGTCATGGCGTCGGCCAGCAGCCGCCGGGTCCCTGGCCGGGAGCGCAGCACCCCGGCCGGCGCGCCGGTCACCGCCCCGAGGCCGCCGAGCGGGACCACGAACAGGAACTTGGCCCACAGCTCGGCCCAGATGTCGGCGGGCTCGGAGACCGCCACCGACGCCCCCGCCAGCGCCTCGCGCAGCCTGGTCACCCGCTCGGAGGGCGCGCTGTCCCATTCCGCGAAGCCCAGCATGGCCAGCCCGCCGGCGTGCTCGACCTGGCCGGGCCCGGCGATGTTCGCGAAGATCTTGGCGTTGCCCGGCAGCACCGCCGCCCTGCCGATGGCCGCGGCGACCTGCTCGGGCGCCTCTACCCCGTTCTGCAGGGTCAGCACGGCGGTGCCGGACTCCAGCAGCGGCGGCAGCGCGGCCAGGGCATCGGGAAGCTGCCAGGTCTTCACGCACAGCAGCACCGCCTCCGCCGGGCCGAGCTCCCGGGTGTCGTCGCTGACCGTGACTGGCGCGACCGTGAAGTCCCCGGCCACGCTGCGCACGACAAGGCCGTCCCGGCGCAGCGCGGCCAGGTGCGCGCCGCGCGCCACGAAGCCGACGTCATGCCCGGCCGCCGCCAGGCGGCCGCCGAAGTAGCCGCCGGTGCCGCCGGTGCCGAACACCGCTATCTTCATCCAGTCTCCTCGCGCTCGTTCCCGGCCCGCCCTCACAGCGGCACAGCTCACAGCAGCGCCCGCTCGGCGTCGCGCAGCGCCAGGTAAGCCTTGTCGATCTCGGCCTGCTCGGGGTGCACCAGGAACACCACGCCCGGCGAGGTGTTCAGGTCCACGGTCGGGCTGACCGGCTCGCCCTCCTGGCGGCGGAACCTGATGCTCTGCACGGCTGGCTGGCCGGTCAGCGCCGCGCGCAGCGCCGCGGCCGGCATCGGCACCTCGCGGGCCGCGATGAGGTTCACGCAGCGCGCCCGCTCGCGCCGCCGGTACCGCAGCGGCACGCTCGCCAGCGCGCCGGGCTGGCCGGCGTAGCAGTCCACGGCGAGGCTCACCTGGTTGGCCCCGGTGCACCGGTCAAGGGCCGGCGGGTTCGCCAGCCCGGAGACCCTGGCGCCGGTCTCCAGCAGGCACGGGCCGCGCGGGCCGACGATCAGCTCGGTATGGGCGGGACCGTGGGTGATGCCGAGCGCGTCGAGCACCTCGCCCACGTAGGGCAGCACCGGCGCCAGCCGGGGATCGTCCGCCGCCAGCAGGTCCTCGTAGTCGTAGATCTTCCTGGTCCCCGCAGCCGAGCTCCCGTCCTGCGTGTTCCCGTTCTGCGTGTTCCCGTCCTGGGCTGCCACCGCCTTGCGGCTCAGCCAGGCGTCGGTGAACCAGTGCGTGCCGTCCCTGCTGACGGTGTTGACCACGAACTCGTCGCCGTCCAGGTACTCCTGGGCCAGCACCGCGTCATTGGGCCGCATCATCAGGTTGGTCTTGCCGAGGATCGCCGCGACCGCCGCCGTGATCTCGCCGTCGGTCTCGCAGGCGTAGACGTCCTCGGAGCCCGCGGAGTCCAGCGGCTTGACCACCACCTTGCCCAGGCCCGCCGCCCGGCGCCAGGCCGCCAGCTCGGCGGCGCTGGTGCCGCGATGCTGGCGCGGCGCGCGCACCGACGCGGCGGCCAGCGCGGCCATCATGGCCGACTTATCGCGCCTGGCAGCCGACAGCGCCGGGTCGTTCCCGCGCAGGCCAAGCCGCCCGGAAAGCTCATCCGCGACCTCGATGCCGAACTCGCTGGCCGGCACGACGGCCACCGGGCGCAGCCGGCTGAGCAGTCCGAGTACCTCGCCGGCCTGCGCCGGGTAGCTCAGGTCGGCCTCGAAGCCCACGTCACGCGGCAGGCTCGCGGCGAACGCGCTCGGCATGTCGGGCCGGGACCGCAGGTGGACCAGCCGGTACCTGGCGGCCGCCTGCCTGGCCAGCATGGCCCCGGTGGAGAACGCGTCCACCAGCACCATGACCGGCCGCTGCCCGGCCGCCGCGCGGCCAGTGAGGTCACCCGTCATGTCACCGGCCCGAGATCAGCTCGGTGACCGGCTCGCCGCTCGCCGGGTCCACCGTGGCCACCACGGCCTTGTGCGGGTCCCCGGCCCGTACCCTGGCCAGCACCGAGCCGGTCCCCGTGAAATCGGCGAGCGAGCTGGCGTAGAGCCGGCGCAGGTAGCCAAGGGATAGCCCGGAGACCGACTCCAGCCAGGCCGCCGCGGGCGTGCCCGATTCCTCGCCGCTCAGCGCCGCGTGCATCGCGGCCACCTCGCCGGACCGCCCAGGGTGGCAGCGGTCCACGAACTCGGCCAGCCGCGCGCCCTGGCTGGTGAACGGCGAGAAGACCATGGCGACCAGCGCGTCCTGCTCCAGGCCGAACGCCTGCCGGGCGAACTCATCGGCCACCTGCCGCCGCTCGGCCATCTTCTCCGGCCCGTCATACCGGCTCAGCACCAGCCTGATCAGCGTCTCCGGCATCTCCTTGCGGTACATCAGCTCCCGCGCCAGGTGCAGGTACTCGGTGATGCCCTCGGCGTAGGACCGGCCGGCCACGTACTGCGCCCGCAGCCCGCGCAGGTGCGCCATCAGCAGCGGGTTGGCGCAGTCCGACTCGGTGAAGCTGAGCGCCAGGTCATCGAACCGGAAGCCGAGGAAGTCGGTGATCAGGCCCCAGTGATCGTCCACCCGGTAGCTGACCAGGTCGTAGATCGAGATGAACTCCGGCGTCACGGTGCGGTCTCCGGCCGCCACCTCGCGCTCCGCCAGCTCGGCCTCGCTGTCCGCGCCGAACAGCTCGGTGAAGTAGGCATGCCCGATGCCGCGCAGCGCGCTGAGCAGGCCGTGGAAGCCATCCTGGCGGGCCTGGGCGATGTCCAGGCCGCACTCGGCGGCCAGCCGCATGATCCAGACCGAGTACAGCCGCTGCTCGCGGCCGGAATCCCCGGTCATCACCGCGCGCACGCCGCCGTGCCACCAGGCCGCCCGGCCGTAGAAGTCCGCGACCGCCAGGTTGCAGCTATTGCAGAAGGTCGGCCGGCCATCGCCGGCCGCCCGGTGGCCATTCATCAGCACGTCGAGCCGGTTGATCTCGCGCAGCCGGTCCGGCAGCGGCAGGTCGCGGCGGAACGGCCTGATCAGCGTGTGGTCCACGGTCAGCAGCTCGGCCTGCTCATCGTCCAGCAGGTCAAGTGCGCGATACACGCAGTCGATATTCTCCATCACCGCGTCGGGAACGCCCGCGTGCCGCATGTTGGCGACCCGCAGCGCGAACGTGCTGCCGAGCCGCAGCCGCAGGTGCAGCTGGACGGCGCGGACGAAGGCCACCACGTAGGTGCTGTCCTTGCCGCCACCGTAGGCCACCATCACCTTGTAAGCCGGCAGCCCCGCGACGCCGCCCGCCGCCGTGACCAGCCGGTCCCCCGTGGTCGCGACCGCGTCGAGCTCGCGGGCGCTCAGGTAGCCGGACAGCCGCTCGTACAGGGCGCCGTACCGCCCGTCCGGGTCGCCTGGTAACCCGCTCACAGCGGTGCCACCTCGCACTGGAAGGTGTCGATGATGGTGCGGATGTCGGCCT
Source organism: uncultured Actinomycetota bacterium (assembly GCA_963725175.1). Lineage (GTDB taxonomy): Bacteria > Actinomycetota > Actinomycetes > Streptosporangiales > Streptosporangiaceae > DASUBV01. The sequence goes on along the minus strand of CAVRXH010000006.1, from coordinate 4,697,426 downwards.
CCACCCGGTCCTGCTCCGCGCCGAGCAGGATGAACCTGCCGCTGTGCAGCGAGTCGTAGCTGCCGCCGGGCTCCAGCACCTCGCCGGGCGCCGGCACCAGCTCCCGCCACACCGTGGCCACCTGATCCCGCATCGGGGTGGACCGCAGCACCCGGCCGGGCAGCCCTGGCGGCTTGGGGATGACCAGCCAGCCGCCGCTGGGGTCGCCGGACTTGGGCGGCACGCCGACCGGGTCGCCCGACGCCTCGCGCAGCCAGATCTCGAACAGGTTGACGCCGAACAGCCGGTTCAGCAGGTGCGGCACCTCGGAACCGCCCACCCGGCCGCCGATCTCCAGGAAGACCAGCTCGTCGCCGGGGGTGACGAACAGCTCCAGGTGGAAGGGCAGCGCCCGCAGGCCAAGCGCCGCGATGACCGCGCGGCAGTACTCCTCGATCCGGTCCCGCAGCGCCGAGCGCTGCAGCACCACCGAGCCAAGCGGGGCGCCTTCCTCGGCGAAGACCAGGCAGTCGTTCACGTATCTGGCGGCCACCTGGAACGGCACGCCACAGGCCGCGTCGGCGTACCCGTCGACGTGGTAGATCGTGCCCTCGACGAACTCCTCGATCTCGTAGCGGGCCAGGTCCGCCTGTGCCAGCAGCGCGGTCAGCGCCGCCTCGTCGTCCGCCCGGTGCACGCCGATGCTGCCCGCGCCGTCCACCGGCTTGAGCACCACCGGGTAGCCGCGCTCCCTGGCGAACTCCGCCGCGTGCGCCGCGTCCCGGCACGGCGCGAAGGCAGGCACCCGGAAGCCGGCCGCCGCCAGGATCTCCTTCATCCGCACCTTGTCCCGGTACACCGCGACGTCGGCCGGGCGGGGACCGGGGATGCCCAGGTCCTCGCGGACCCGCGCGGCGATCTCCAGGGTGAACTCCGACAGGGCGATGAGCTGGTCCGCCGGGCCGACTTTCTCGATCACCTGCGCGACCGCCCCGCGGAGCTGCTCGAAAACGTTGACGTCGTCGACCTTCACCAGGCAGGCGATCTGCGCCGGGTCGGCGAGCACGCCGGCCTCCCCCGCCTGGTCCACCACGTAGCTCACCTGGTGCAGGTCGTGGTCGATGAACTCCTCGTAGCGCGTGAGCTCGTTATCCCAGCGCGTGCTGCCGGAGAATCGCGGCCAGCGGTTGACGATGACGATATGCATGGCAGCTTCCTAGACAGATACCTGGGCATTGCGCTGTGCTTCCTCGCGAGCGGCCAGCAGCCGTCGGAAGCCGATCGCGGTCAGCGGCAGCAGGACCACGCCGATCGCGCTCAGCACCACGCCGAGCACGATAATGAGGGCCTGCGGACCGTACCTGGCGCCGAAAACGGCCACCAGCAGGCCCGCCACCGGATAGGACGAGAGATTGAGCAGGTAGAACGGGCCCATCACCTTTCCCAGGTGCTCCCGCTCGATCGCCCGGACCCGCTGCGTGCGGTTGAACACGTTGAAATACGCGATCCCGGCCAGCGCGCCCACGAATGCCGGGCCGTAGACGCCGAATGACGGGGCGAATCCCAGCAGCATCAGGCCGGTGCAGGCGAGCAGGAACCCGAAGCCGCCGAGCGCCTCCACCCGGAACTTGCGCAGCAGCCAGGGAATCAGCAGCAGGTTGATCAGGCCGGTCACCCCGACGCAGGTGTTGAGCAGGGCGAAGGACGACTGCGGTGCCTTGAAGACGCCGATGACCATCGCCGCGTTCGCGCACAGCACGGTGGCGAACGCCAGGTTGATGCAGAAGTTCAGGCAGCCCAGCATGACCACGGGCCGGTTGCGGAGCAGCAGCAGCCAGCCGAGCTTGAGCTGAGTGAGGCTGTCGGCGACGCTGGTCACTTTCGGCGACCGCATCCCCCTGGGCAGCGGCAGCCAGCAGGTCGCGGCGATCGCGAACACCGCCGCCGCCGAGATCAGCAGCCAGACCTTGCCCATCAGGTCGGCGCAGAGCAGCGCCAGCGCCGGGCCGAGCGCCATCGCCAGCAGTTCCATGTTCTGCACCAGGGACTGGGTGGGCGCCAGCAGCTCGCCCCCGGCGATCTGCGGGACCATCTTCTCCACCGACATCCGCACCGGGGCGACCAGCATGGACAGCAGGAACCCGTCGGTGATCAGCACGGGCGTGGTCCACGACCGCTGCACCAGGCAGATCGCCGCGGCGCAGCACAGGATGCCGGCCCGCCCGTAGGTGACGCGGGAGAACAGCCGCGCGCCGCCGTCCAGGTCGGCCAGCAGCCCGGCGAACGGGTAGGTCACCAGGCCAGGCAGCCATTCCAGCGCGAACGCGATGCCCAGGTAGGTGACGTTGTCGGTGTTCTGGAAGATCAGCAGCGGGACCGCGAAAAGCACCATCTGCTCGGAGACCAGGCCGAGCAGCACGCCGGCCGCGAAGACGGCCCGGTGCCGCCGCGGTGCCGAGGTCACCGCTCGCGGGCCCGGATCAGCGGCAGCACCCGGGTGTAGAAGATCCGCATCTCGTCGCGGGTCGGCCAGCCGGAGAAGATGAACTCGCTGACTCCCGCCGCCTTGTACTCATACAGGTAGTCGGCGACCTCCTGGTAACTGCCGGTCACGCACAGCGCCGGGCCGCCCCGGTAGGCCACCGCCCCGGAGTACAGCACCGGCGACAGCCAGTCCTCCGACGCCTGCTCGGCCAGCCGGAAGGAGGTCTTGACGGCCTGGGAGTCCGAGGCCGCCACGAACCCGGCCACCCACTCGCGGTGCTGCTCATCCGGGTCGCGCATCATGTCACCGAGGTCGGCGAGCGCCTCCTGGCGGGTCTCCCGCGCCAGGACGTGCATCCGGATCCCGACCCGGCAGCCGCGGTCAAGCACCGGCGCGGCCGCCTTGGCGATGCCCTCGGGGGTGTCGCCATAGCGCAGCCAGCAGTCCCCGTAGCTGACCGCCGTGTCCTGCGCCACGCCCGACGCGCCGCTGATGTAGATGACCGGCCGGCCGCCGCCCTTGTAGGGCAGGCCGAGCTGCGCTTCCTCGATGCGGTAATGCTCGCCGTGGTAGGTCAGCGGCGCCTCGCCGCGCCAGAACCGGTGCAGGATGTCCAGGAACTCATTGGACCGCGCATAGCGCGCGTCATGCGGCAGAAAATCCCCGTAATACGCCTGCTCGGCCGGCGAGATGCCCGCCACCAGGTTAAGCGAGATACGCCCGTCCGACATCCAGGAGACGGTGTTCACCACTTGCGTGAAAAGGGTGGGCGACAGCAAGCCCGGCCGGTAGGCGAGGATGAAGGTGATGCGCTTGGTCTCCCGGACCAGCGCGCCGATCATGGGCAGCGGGTCCGGCATGTGATAGCTGATTCCCATTAATAAGGAATCGACGCCGAGCTGCTCCGCTTCCTGCGCGAAATCGACAATGCCAGCAAAATCGAGCTCGCCGGTCTGATATTTATCAGTGGCCTTCTTCTGCCCGCTGTCCAGCGGAGAACACCAGTGAAACCGTAACTCGCCCACCGCATGACCTCGCGTATCGGCTTGCCAGTAAATTGGCCGAAAACGCATCATAGCATCCCAGGCTTCCCCCGGCGCCGGGCTGGCTCACACGAAACTCCCAGGTAACTCACATCGCATGCTGGTGTCACGATGGTCGGATGATGGCCAGCCAAGGCGGCGGCTAAGGAGGCCAGCATGACTCAGCCGGCGACCGGCCTGCCCGCCGACCACGGTGAGCTTCTCGTGGTCGACGATGAGCCCTTCCTGCGCGACGCGGTCGCCGCCTCGCTCCGGTTCCTCGGCTTCACCGTGACCACCGCGGACACCGGCACCAGCGCGCTGCGGCTCGCCAGGTATCAGCCGTTCGACCTGCTGGTCATGGATGTGATGCTGCCAGACACCGACGGGTTCGAGGTGGTCAGGAGGCTCCGGCAGGACGGCTCGGGCGTCCCGGTGATCTTCCTGACCGCGCGCGACACCCAGGCCGACAAGGTCACCGGGCTGACCATCGGCGGGGACGACTACCTGACCAAGCCATTCGGCCTGGAGGAGCTGGCCGCCCGGATCCGCAGCGTGCTGCGGCGCACCAGGCCCGCGACCGCGCCCGGCGGTCCCGTGCTGACCTTCGACGACATCGAGCTGGACCAGGACAGCTACGAGGTGCGCAGGGGCCGCCAGCCGATCGAGCTGTCGCCCACCGAGTTCCGGCTGCTTCGTTACCTGATGCTCAACCCCGGCCGGGTGCTGACCAGGACGCAGCTCCTTGACCACGTGTGGGACTACGACTTCGGCGGAATCCAGCACCGTCGTGACGACCTACGTCGCCTACCTGCGGCGCAAGCTGGCCTCCCGAGGCGCCGACGTCATCCATACCCAGCGCGGCGTGGGCTACAGCCTACGCCTGCCACGGCCGGGCGAGCAGCCGTGACGCCCCGCCGTCCCCTGCTGCCGAAGCCCCGGCTGCCAAAGCTCAGCACCAGGGTCCTGGCCGGGGTCCTCGCCGTGACCCTCGTCGCGCTGGCGGCCTTCGACGTCGCCGCGGTGACCGCGCTGCGCGGCTACTTGGTCGGCAGGACCGACTCGCAGCTCAGCAACGTGCTCGCCATGTACCGGCCGCTGCGGGCCAATCTCTACCAGCCGTCGCCGCTCGCCGCCGCGCTGCGGCGGAGAGCCGGCCTCGGGCAGGTCCCGGCCACGCAGCGCAAGATTCGGGTCGTCCGGCCGACCCCGAGGCAGGTCAACATCGCCGGGCCCCGGGCGATCCTGGTGGCGCCCATCCTGGACCAGTACTACGTCGGCTTCGCCGCCGACCACGACCCGCGGCGGCTTGGCGGCCTGGTCGTCGGCAACCCCGACCTGCGGCCCAGGATCCCCGCCAGCCTGACCGGGCTGGCGGCAGGCGGGTCCGCCACGACCGTGATGAGCCAGAACGGCCAGGCGCAGCTCCGGCTGCGGGCCGCCGACGTGGCCGGCGGCACCGTGATCGCCACCACCAGCCTGGCCGGCGTGAACCGGACCACCGATCAGCTCGAGCTCATCCTGATCATCGGCTCGGCCGTCGCCGCGCTGATCGCCGGCGCCGGGGTCGCGCTGATCGCGCGCCGCGGGCTGCGGCCGATCGAGACCATGGCCGCCCGGGCCGACGCCATCACCGCCGGCGACCTGGCCGGCCGGGTGATCCCGCACGACACCAGGACAGAGGTAGGCCGCCTGGGCACCGCGCTGAACGGCATGCTGGCGCGCATCGACGCGGCCATTCACGAGCGCGAGGCCAGCCAGCAGGCCACCCGCCGGTTCTTCGCCGACGCCAGCCACGAGTTGCGCACCCCGCTGGCCTCGCTGCGCGCCAACGCCGAGCTCTACCAGCAGGGCGCGCTCCCGGAGCGCGGGCAGGTGGACGAGGCGATGCGCCGCATCGCGCTTGAGGCGCAGCGGATGAGCGACCTGGTGGACGGCATGCTCAGGCTGGCCAGGCTCGATCAGCACCCCGAGCGCGCGGACGAGCCGGTGGACTTCTCCGCCCTCGTCACCGAGCGCGCCGACAGGGCCAGCACCGCCGACCCGGCGCGATCCTGGCACACCACTATCGCCCCTGACCTGATGACCAGCGGAGATTCCGAACTGCTGCGCCGGGCGATCGGCAACCTGCTGGCCAATGTGTCCGCGCATACCCCCGAGGGGACAACGGCCGTCGTCACGGCCGCCCGGCAAGGCGCCGACGTCAGCGTCGAGGTCAGCGACGACGGTCCCGGCGTCGCGCCGCACCAGCTCCCCCGCATCTTCGAGCGCTTCTACCGGGCGGCCCCGTCACCGCGCCCCGGCTCTGGCCTGGGCCTGGCCATCGCGAGCGCGGTCGCCGCCGCCCATCACGGCACCGCCAGCGCCGCCGCCTGCCAGCCTCGGGGCCTCCGCGTCACCCTCACCCTCCCCGCGCTCGCGGTGGCCAGCGATCTCGCCGGTGCCGGCGCCGATGCTGACGCCGTTGGCGGCGACGATGACGGCGATGGCCAGCCAGTCGGCCAGCCGCAGGTCCTGGCCGAGCACGATCAGGCCGGTTAGCGCCGCGCAGACCGGGTTGACGCTCATGAAGACGCCGAAGAACCCGGCGGGGACACGGCGCAGCGCGAGCGTGTCGGCGACCATGGGGGCGGCTGAGCACAGGATGCCCGCGGTGGCCGCCCGGCCGAGCGCGGCCAGCGTGACCGGATGGCTGGTGAGCTGCCAGATGCCCACCGGGACATACAGCACGGCCGACAGGCAGGACGCCGCGGCGGCGACGGCGCAGCCAAGGTCGGCGCGCCGGCGCGAGGCGAGCAGCGCCACCGAGAGCGGGCCGGGAACGCCAGCGCGGCGGTCGCGGCGCCGAACTGGTTGCACGCGGCACTGCCCGTCATCAACGTGACGCCGGACTGCGGCACGTTCACCGACGCCGCCATCGAGCTCGGCATCTCCCAGGCCGCGGTGTCCCGTAACCTCCAGGCCCTTGAGCAGGTCCTCGGCGTCCGGCTGCTGCACCGCACCAGCAGGACCATCAGCCCGACCACCGCGGGCGTGCACGCCCTGGCGCAGGCCAGGCAGGTGCTCGCCGCGGCAGCGGACCTGGTCGCCGAGGCGGCCAGCGGGCATACCCGGCTGCGCATCGGCCACGCCTGGTCGGCCATGGGCCGGCACACCCGCGAGTTCCAGCGCCGCTGGGCGGACCGGTACCCGTCCGTCGAGCTGGACCTGATCCGCACCAACTCGGCCACCGGCGGCCTGGCCGAGGGCCTGTGCGACATCGCGGTGCTGCGCAACGCCGCGCACGGCACGCGGTTCGCCAGCGCCGTGGTGGGGCACGAGCGCCGGTACTGCGCGCTAGCCGCCGACGACCCGTGGGCTAGGCGGCGTTCCCTGCGCCTCGACGAGATCCCGCAGCGCACGCTGCTCATCGACCGGCGTACCGGGTCCACCACGCTGGACCTGTGGCCGCCCGGCGCGCAGCCGCCGGTCAGGGACACCCGCGAGATCGACGACTGGCTGGCGATCATCGCGGCGGGCGGCGGGGTCGGGATCACCCCGGAGGGGACCACCACCCAGTACCCGCGCGAGGGCGTGGTGTTCCGGCCGCTGCGCGACGCCCCGCCGATCACCGTGCAGATGATCTGGCGGCGGCACGACCCGCATCCCTCCACGCATGCCGCGATCGCCCTGGCGACCGAGCTCTACCGCAGCGAGCGCTAGCCGACCGACCCAGCCCCGCCCGCGGGTCAGTCGGCGGGGACGTCGCGGAGGCGGCGGAGGGGGGAGAAGAAGACCAGCAGGCCGGAGGCCCAGACGCCGGCGACCGCGATCCACAGCGCGCCCCGTACCCCCAGGGCGGTGCCGAGCGCGCCGCCGAGCACGCCGCCGAGCGGCTGCACGCCGGTGACGATCCACCTCGCTGTGGCGTTCATCTGGCTGAGCAGTTCCGGCGGGCAGGCCGCCTGCCGGTAGCTGATCTGCGCGACGTTGTAGACCACCACGGCGAAGGTCAGGCCGCCCCAGCCGCAGGCGAACAGCAGGACCCGCCAGCCGGGCTGCGCCAGCGGGATGAGCAGCCCGGTCGCGCCGAACCCGAGCATCGACGCCCAGATGACGCGCGCGCTGCCGATCCGCCGCGCCAGCCGGCCGGAGACCGCGCCGGCGGCCACCCCGCAGACCGTGGCGAGGGCCAGCAGCAGGCCGATGCCGGCCGGGCTGACCCGCAGCGCCCGGACCAGGAAGATCACCTGGAGCGCGATGATCATGCTGAGGAAGAGGTTGGTAAGGCCAGAGCCGGCGACGATATTGCGCAGGATGGGATGCCGCCACAGGTACCGCAGCCCGCTCCTGATCTCCGCGAGCGCCGCCTTTCCCGTGAGCTTGTCCGGCCGCGAGCCTGGCTGCTCCTGCCCGTTCGCGCGGATCATCAGCAGCGACCAGGCGGAGACGGCGAACGAGATCGCGTCGGCCGCCAGCGCCCCGGCGGCGCCCAGCAGCCCGACCAGGGCGCCGCCAAGGCCAGGCCCGCCCACCTGGGCGACCTGATAGCTGGTGCCGAGCTTGCCGTTGCCGTCCACGAGCTGGTCGCGCCCGACCAGCAGCGGCAGGTAGCTCTGGTAGGCGATGTCGAAGAACACGCTGAGCAGGCCGGCCAGCAGGGCGGCGATGTAGAGCTGGGCGAGCGTCAGCAAGCCGAAGGCAGCGGCCAGCGGTACCGAGCCGATGATGAGCGTCCGGCCGACGTCGCAGCCGAGCATCAGGCGGCGCTTCGCGGCCCGCGACACGATGACGCCGGCGGGCAGCGCGACCAGCAGGAACGCGAGCGTGGTGGCGGCGGACAGCAGGCCGACCTGGAACACCGATGCCTTCAGCACCACCACGGCGGTTAAGGGCAGCGCCAGCTTGGTGACCGCCGAGCCGAGTTCGCTGATGCTCTGGCCGCCCCACAGCAGCAGGAAATCCCGGCTCCGCCACAGGGATCGCGGGGCGGCCCTGGGGGTGGCCGGCCGGGGGGCCGTCTGGGTCATGGCGTCCAATCTGCCCGTGCTGCCCGGCCGGTGTCCAGGCGAGCCGGCGACGGCCGGCTGGTGCGGAGTAGTCTGTTTTGGTCTAGTTTGACGAGCGCCCAGGCGTCCGGGAAGCGAACACAGACCGAACCCTGAGTGTCCGGAGCGGTACCACGCAGACCTCGGGATTGCCCCGCAGAATGGATCGCGCCAGCATGGATGGTGCCAGCATGGATCGCGACTCGCCCGCCCCGGCCCGGCGGCTCCTGCTGGTCGGGATGGGCTCGCTGGGGCGTCCCTACCTGGAAAGCGCCCACCGCAAGGGGCTGGCCTGCGCGGTGCTCGACCTGCCTGCCAACGCCGAGCGAGCCAGTGGCCTGCTTGGCCAGGGCGACGCCTGGTATCCCGTCCGCGACGACACCCGCGAGTCCTGGTTCCTGGCCGCCGGGGCGGCGCTGGCTGACGGGCCCGCCGACGGGGTGATCGGGTTCGGTGACCCGCAGGTGATCCCCGCCGCCCTCATCGCCGCCGAGCTGGGTTTACCAGGACCGGGGCTGCTCGCGGCGCTGGTGTCGCGGAACAAGCTGCTGAGCCGCGAGCTGCTCGCCAGGGCCGGCATCGCGCAGCCGGAGTTCACCTCGGCCGGCACGGCGGAGGAGGCGATCGGGTGGGCGGCCGGGCGGTACCCGGTCGTGCTCAAGCCGCTTTCTGGCCAGGGCAGCCTCGGGGTGGCGGTCGCGGCCGACGCCGCCGGCATCAGGCGGTGGGCCAGCGAGCCTGGCAGGCCGGCCACCTTCCTCGCCGAGCGTTACCTGCCAGGTCCGGAGCTGAGCTGCGAGGCCGTGGTGGCCGGCGGGGACGTGGTGTTCGCGAACGTGACGGAGAAGACCACGACCGCGCCGCCGTACTGCGTGGAACTGGCGCACCAGGTCCCGGCGCGCGATGCCGGGCTGGCCCGCGACGCCGAGGCACTGACCCGCGCGGTCGCCGCCGCCGTCGGCATGACCGCCGGGATCATCCACGCGGAGGTCAAGGCGGAGCCAGACGGCGTGTACCTGGTGGAGTTCGCCGTCCGGATGCCGGGCGACCGGCTCATGGAGGTGATCCGGCTGGCGACCGGGGTCAGCCTGTTCGACGCGATGGTCGACATCGCGGTGGGCCTGCCGCCCGACGTGACAATCCGGCGGCGGGCGGCCGCCGCCGTCTGGTTCCCGCAGCCACCGCCGGGCCGGGTGACCGCGATCAGCGGAGCCGCGGAAGTCCCGGCGCTGCCCGGCGTGGTCGGCAGCCACCTGAAGTTCCGCGAGGGCCGCGAGATCCCGCCGCTGCGCTCCTCACACGACCGGCTGGGCTGGGTGCTGCTCGCCGCCGCCGACCGCGCCGAGCTTGCCGCTCGGCTGGACACGGTACGAGCGACCCTGCGCGTCGCCGTGGCAGGCGCGGACGCGCCGCGGCCCGCCAGCGAGGCGCCCCTGGGCGGCCGGCGATGAGAGCGCTGGTGCTCAACCGCTACGGCCTGGCGGGCACGCCGTACGCGCAGTGGCTCGGCGACGGCGTGAGCACCAGCATCATCACCTCGGCCGCCGCGCTCAGCGGCGACGAGCAGGAGCGGCGGCGCCAGCTCGGCGGCTACCGCGAGGCCATCGTGCTGCCGGACTACAACGACAGCCCGCTGGTGGAGTACGAGGCCGCGCGCCTGCACGACCGGCAGCGCTTCGACCAGATCGTGGCCATGTCGGAGTTCGACCTGATCCGGGCGGCCCGGCTGCGCGGGCTGCTGGGGATCGCGGGCCAGGATGCCGGCAGCGCGCTTGCCTACCGCGACAAGACGCGGATGAAGGACATCCTGCGAGCCGCCGGGATTCCGGTGGCCGAGCACGCGGCGGTGGATAACCCGACCGACCTGCTCGGTTTCGCCCGTCGGGCCGGCTTCCCGCTGATCGTGAAGCCGCGGCTGGGCGCCGGGTCCGTGGGGGTGACCCGGCTGGACTCCGAGGCCGGGCTGCGCGCCTACCTGGCCGCCGAGCCGGCGTTCCGGGGCGAGGCCAGCGAGAGCGCGGGGCTGATCGCCGAGAGGTACATAGAGAATCAGCTCTACCACGTCGATGGCCTGGTGGCCGGCGGCGAGGCTGTGCTGTGCTGGCCGTCGGCGATGACCTGCACGCTGGACTTCTGCCAGGGCGACGCGATCGTCAGCGCGCTCCTGGAGCCAGGTGATCCGGTGTGCGCCGCGCTCGCGGACCTGACCAGGGCGGTGCTCGCCGCGCTGCCCACGCCGCCGCTGACGGTCTTCCACGCCGAGATCTTCGGCACGCCGGACGGCGAGCTGCTGCTCAACGAGATCGCCTGCCGGGTGGGCGGCGGCCGGATCAGGGACGTGCTGAAGCTGGCCTTCGGGGTGGACGTGCACGAGCACTACCTGCGCGCCCTGGGCGGGGGCACGCTCCCGGCGCTGCCGCCGGCCCGGCCCGCGCGGATGGCCGGGATGGCACTGTTCCCGCCGCGGCCGGGGGTGCTGCGCACCGCGCCGCCGGCCTGCCCGGTGGCCGGGGTGGAGCGGGTCTCCTATACCCATAGGGCCGGCGACACGCTGCCAGGTCCGGCGGCCTCGTCGGTTGACGCGCTGGCGAAGGTGACGGTCTCCGGCGGCACCCGCGCGCAGGTGCTCGCCTCGCTCGATGAGGTCACCCGCTGGTACGCCGCGTCGGTCCAGATCGAGCCAGCCCGCGCGGACCTGGCGGGCGCGGCAGGGAGGCAGGCCAGGTGACGAGCCTCATCGTGCCGATCTACGTCAACCGCAGCAAGGCGGGAAACCTGCGGCTGCTGCGGCAGTTCGCCGACCGCCAGCAGCTCGGCCTTGTCGCGATCGCGAACCGGGCTGACGGCCTGCTTGACGGCTTCTTCGACGAGGTGCTTGTCGCGGACTTCGCCCGCCGGGCCGACGTGCGCGACGCCTGCGCCGGCTGGGTGAGCCGGCACGGCACCCCGTCGGGGGTGTTCTGCCTCGGCGAGGATGAGGTCCCGCTCTGCGCTGACCTGTCCGCGCAGAGCGGCCTGCCGGGCAACGACGCCGCGGCCGCCCTGGTCAGCCGGTCCAAGCAGGCCATGCGGACCGCGCTGCGCGGCTCCGGGGTGCCGATGCCGCGGTCGTTCCCCGCGCACTCACTGGCCGCCGCGCGGCGGCTGCTGCGCGAGGAGCTCGGCGGCGGGCCTGCGTTCCTCAAGCCGGCCCTGGGCACCGGGAGCATGCACTGCTGCGAGATCGCCAGCGAGGGCGACCTGGCCGAGGCCTGGCCGGGGAAGTTCGAGGCCTCGCGGCAGACCGCGCTCGCCGACCCGCTCTACGCCGACGTCTACCGCGACGGCTACTTCCTGCTGCTTGAGGATCTCATCGGGTCCTGCGGCCTGCCCGCCGAGCGCGCGCTGGCCGGGCGGTTCCCGGTGCACGAGCTGAGCGTCGAGGCGGTCATCGACGGCGGCGTCGCGCATGTCTACGGCATCACCGACAAGCTGCTCCCGCCGCGCGCCAACGGCCGCGAGCACATGTGGCGCACCAGCCGGGTGCCCGCCCAGCTCCGCCGGGTACTGGCCGACCGGGTGACGACCATCGCGAAAACCTTCGGGCTGGCGGTGGGCGCCATGCACGCCGAGTTCCGGCTGGAGCCCGCCCGCGACACCGCGGACGCCACCATCGGCGGGGTCGCGGTGCAGGCCACCCTGCTGGAGGCCGCGGCCAGGATGGGCGGCGCTTACCTGCAGTCGTTCTGGCTGCGCGCCACCGGGTTCGACGCGGTCGACTGGCTGGCCCGCCAGGCCTGCGGGCTGTCCGCCGGGCCGCCGGCCGGCGCCGGGGTCAGCCCCTCGATCATGGTGAACCTGTGGCCGGAGTCCTCAGGGACCCTGCGGGGCGTCCGCGGCCTTGACGAGCTCACCGCCATCGCGGGCGGCGACCTGGACGAGGTCATGCTGTACGACGAGGCCGGCGACGCGGTGGACTGCGGCCACGGCGCGGAACGCGGCATCGGGCACATCGCGTTCCGCGCCGCCGAGGTGGACGCCAGCACGGCGCCGCCGCCGGTGACCGACGCCGCCTACGACCGGCTCGAACGGCTCTACCTGCACGCCTACGATCACGTGCGCGGCATCACCTAGCTGCGCCGCATGGCCGCGGTGTCACCCGTCCTGGCGGGCGAACAGCTCCGGGCACGGCCCCGGCGGCCGCTCGCCGGACAGCACCACGATCTTGGCGCTGTCCGGCCGCTCCCGGCCGAGCATCACCACCCGGCGGCCGTCCGCGTCCGCCAGCCCGCGCAGCCGCGCCACGACCTCGCCGTTCGTCTCCCCCGGCGGCACCGCCACGTTGCCCACCAGGTAGTCGCCCGAGCAGCTCGGCCCGAGGGCACCGCCCGCGGCGCGGGCGGCGAGCAGGAGCTGGCTCATCCCGGCCAGCCGCAGGTTCGCCTCGATCAGCCGCAGCTCGGGCTCGCCGTCGCTGTCGCCTAGCAGGAATCCCTCCAGGCTCAGCAGTTCGCATCCGGCAGGCGCGGCGGCCAGCGCGATCTCGGCGAGCTGCGGGGCCGCCCGGCGCAGCGCGTCCTGGCCAACGCGGTCGAGCGGACCCGAGCCGAACGCGATGGCGGGCTCCTTGGCGCTGGCGTTCAGCAGCTCGACCCGCGGCTCGCTGGCCGGCCCGGCGATCAGCACCTGGACGGTGAAGTGCCGCAGCGGGCGGCGGCCCCCGGTCACATCGGGCGCGACCTCCATCGGCGCCGGGAACCGGCCGGGCGGCCGCGTCTCCTGCCCCGCCCCGATGGCGGTGCTGAGCTGGCAGCCGCGCCACAGTTCGCCGACGTGGCGGGTGGCGTCGCGGGAGGTTTCGGCCACGGCGACGGCCGAGCTGCCGATGCCATCGGCCTTGATATAGACCCGCGCCGCCTGGCGCAGCAGCACGCGGGCAGCGCCGACAGCTTCCTCCGCGGTCCAGGCCAGGTACCCCGCCGGGAGCATCCGCCGGGCGGCCGGGGTAAGAGAGCCGGCTGGGTACAGCGCAGCCCGTTCAAAGGAATCGGTGATCGAGTGCCGGACCGCGACGCTGATGCCGTGCCGTTCCAGCTCGCCGTGGGCCAGGCCGCGCAGCGGGCTGGTGTAGACCCGGCTGCCGAGCAGCGCCAGGAACTCCTCGCCCGCCAGCTCCTCGCGGCGGCCCGCCAGCCAGCGGGCGGCCTGGGTCACGGGCACCGGCCGGCCGTGGCGCAGCGCGTGGCTCAGGGCCAGCGCGGTGTCGCCGGCCAGGGACGGATCCAGCGACCCCAGGTCCTCCACCACATAGGTGGCCGCCAGTGACCTGGCGCTGAGCACGCCGTCGCGCTCCCAGGCGGGCAGCAGGTCCTCCTGCTGTGCCAGGGCGCTTGAGGACACCAGGACGAGGTCATCAGGGCCGGCCGTCAGTGCCCCGGCGGCCTGCAAGTAATAGAGAGTGCGCTGATCTACAATCGTCACACCCTGGCCGGAATCCCGCGGCCGGACAAAGGTGCCGCCGGGACGGGCGAAGAATGACCAGTCAAGAACGCGCTTCGTGCCGCGGAACCAGCGCAGCAGGCCAGGCTCCCCCGTGAGGTCTGCGCTCGCCGCCGCTGCCCTAGTCGGCGCTGCCGTAGTTGGCGCTGCCGTGGTTGGCACTGCCCTAGTTGGCACTGCCTGGGCGGGCGCCGGCCCTAAGCCGTTAGCTGGCCGGCCCGGCGGAAGCACCTGACGTATCTGGCTGAGCCTGCTGGCCAGGCCGGTCCCGGCAATAGCTTGTGTAGTCATCCGGAGAAATGCTACTGAATGTCTGACTGCCAGCACGGGCGCCCCGCGTTCCTGCACCCCATCCCGGCCGGCTGGCTGGCCGCCTCGCCCGCCGTCGGCGGGCCGAGCTATGGCGAGCTGGCGGCTCCCGATGAGATCGCCGCGGTGCTGGCGCGCCGGCCCGACTCGGTCGTGGCACTGGACTTCCCGCAGTACACCGCGGAAGCCAGGCGGGCCGGGCTGAGCTACACCGACAGCCTGCCCGCCGCCGTCAGGCACCTTCAGTCGATGAAGGACCGCGGGCTGTATACCCCGGTCACCGACGCCCTGTTCGGCTACGAGATGCGCGAGTCCGACGGGCACGCGGTGCGTGCCCTGATCGGGCTAGTCAGCACCAGCGAGTTCGCATCCGAGCCTGGTGACCTGGGCCGGATCAGCCGCAACGAGGACGTTTTCGCCGATCGCGTGGCGGACCAGCGGCAGCACATCGAGGCGCTGGGGCACCTGCTCAGCCCGATCCTGCTGCTGCCCGGCCAGCAGCAGTCCCGCTACGACGAGCTGCTGGCCGGCATCTTCGCCGCGCTGCCGCCGGAGCCGCTGGTGACCGACACCGATGAGCGGGGCATCACGCACAGCGTGTGGCGGGCCGACGGCGCGGCCGGGCAGATCGGCCGGGTCCTCGATGACAACGTCTTCCTGGTCGCGGACGGCAACCACCGCAGCCTGGCCGCGCAGCTCTCGGGGTCGCCCTGGTGCCTGGCGGTGCTGGCATCGGCCACCGACCTGCGGATCGAGCCGCATAACCGGCTGCTGCGGGTCCCGGGACTCACCAGCCGCGACGTTCCCCGGCTGCTGGCCGGCGCCGGGGTAGACCTGGTCAGGACCGGCGCGCCGGGCAACGGGGCTGCCGGGGCGGCCGGGCCCGCCGGGCCGGGCGACGACGGCAGCTATCTGTACCTGGGCGACGGCGAGTGGTACCGGCTGGGCCTCCCGGCCGCCGGGAGCGGGGCCGGGGCCGGGAGTGACATCGCGGCGGCGCTGCCGCACAGCGCGGTGGAACGGCACGTGCTCGGCGCCGGACTCGGCCTCGATCCCGCCGCGCCCGAGGTCTGCTATGTCGGAGGCCAGGACCAGGCCAGCTACCTGACCGGCGAGGTGGACGAACGGCGGGCGACCGCCGCGGTGCTGCTGCGCGCGGTCACCATCGAGGAGTTCACCGCGATCAACGCCGCGCGGCAGCGGATGCCGCGCAAGAGCACCTGGTTCATGCCCAAGGCACGCGCGGGGCTGGTCATCGCCCGCACCGGGCGCCCGGCGTGACCGGCACAGGCCTGTCGGGGGTGCTGACCGGTCACTACGGGTTCGGCCGCGACATCCACGTACGGCACCTGGGCACCGCAAGCGGCTCGACCAACACGGTCTCGCTGATCGAGATCAGCGGGCCGGACCGCGCCGCTGTCGCGGCGGCCGTGCGCTGCTACGACACCACCGCGCCGCAGTACGAGCCCGAGCAGCTGCTGGCGGAGTCAGCGGTGCGCGCGGTCGCCCGCCAGGCCGGCCTGCTGGTCGACGAGGTCATCCCCGCGGTGTCCGGCGCGGGACACGTCCGGGCCGGAGACCTCGTTTACTCGCTGCACCGGCTACTGCCCGGCGAGGCGCTGACCTGGCCGCGGTGGCCGGATTTCCAGGGGCGCCCGAGCGTGCCCGAGTGCCTCGGCGGGCTCCAGGCGCTCTGGGACCGCCGGGTCGGCGGCACCGATCCTGCCGCCCTGCTGCGCCGGGCGCCCGCCACCGAGTGGTCCCTGCTCGGCGGGCACGGCGACGCCGCCGCCGCGCTGACAGAGACCTTTGTCGAGCAGGGCCGTCCCGGCCCGCGACTTGACCTGACCGGCCGGGCCAACCCGGCCAGGTTCGACTGGGCAGCGGAGATCGTCGGCCGGCACGCGGCGCGCTGGCCGCGCTACGCCCGGCTGTTCGACCGGTGGTTCGCCCGGCTGCGGCAGTGGGCGGCGGACTTCGACGACAGCCTGCGCGACCAGGGTTCCCGCTGGCTGCAGCACGGCGACCCCAGCCCGACCAACACGTTCTTCCTGCCCGGAGTGCGCGGCTGGCGCGCGGTCGGCGGGATCACCGACTTCGAGTTGGTGCGCTTCGCCGCGTTCCGCTCCGACGTGGGCGTCGCGGGCAGCCTGCGGCTCGGCGACACCCCGGCGCCGGCCCAGCTGGCGCGGCTCATGGCCGGCGCGGAGACGGCGGTGCCGCTCGACCTCCGGCTGCTTGAGCGGTACCTGGCCGGGTACCAGGCCATGTCGCCGGAGCCTGGCGTCCCCGGCGGCGCCGAGGTGGCGGCCGGCCTGCGCGCTAACGTGCTCGGCCTGGCGCTGTGGTCGGTGCAGATGATGCGGGCCGCGCACTACCCGGACCATGAGCTGGCCGGCTATCTCGCCGCCCAGCTGCACCGTTACCTGGCCCGGCGACGCACCCCGGACCAGCGGTTCGACCAGGCTGTCCGCCGGGCGTGCGCGGACGCGGACTCGGTCAGGCAGGAGGTACAGGTGAGGTTGCGGCCTGCGGCAGCGGCGCTAGTGCCATGACCGCGCTGTTCTTCGGCTCCGGGCACGCGGAGTGGCTGGCCAGGCTCCGCGAGTTCGGCGAGGAGATCGTGCCGGTGGTGAAGCGCAAGCACCTGGCGCGCTACACCGGGATCAGTCCCCTGCACACCGTGACGGACCTGGCCAGTGTGGACGAGGTGCTCCAGGCCGGCCTGCGGCTGGCCATCGAGCACCGCGCCTCGCGCGTGCTGACCCTCACCGAGGCCGCCATCGTGCCCGTCGCGGTGCTCAGGGAGAGCCTCGCGCTGCCCGGCCAGCCGGTCGCGCAGGCGCTGCGGTTCACCAATAAGTACCTGATGAAGCAGTGCCTGAGCCGCAGCGGCATCCCGGTCACGCCGTTCCGGCTCGCCGCGCCGCCGGCCACCGCGATGGCCGGCCTCGGGATGCCGCCGCCGTACATGGTCAAGCCGGTCACCGGGGCCGGCTCGGTGCAGGTCCGCCGGGTGCACGGCCAGGCCGAGTGGGACGACTGGTCGGGCGGGCGGGCCGGGCACCCTGGCCTGTTCCTGGTCGAGCGGCTGGTCGAGATGGACGCCGAGCTGCACGTCGATGCCGTGGTCGCCGGCGGCCGGGTGCTGTTCTCCTGCGTGTCGCAGTACACCAGGCCACTGCTTGAGCTGTCCGCCGAGATCGCCGGCTCGTACGTGCTGCCGGAGACCGACCCCAGGGTCGCCCCGGCCCGCGACCTGCACAGCCAGGTCATCGAGGCGCTGGGCCTGGACGACGGGGTCACGCACCTGGAGCTGTTCGACACCCCGGCCGGGATGCTGGTGGGCGAGATCGCCAGCCGCCCGGCCGGCGGCGGCATCACCGGCGCCGTGGAACTGGCCAGGGGCGTCGACCTGGTGCGGGCGGCGCTGGCCCTGCACCTGGGCGCCCCGCTGGACCTCGCGCCCGGGGCCGGCCGCCCGACCCTGGCCGGCTGGCTCGGGCTGCCCGCGCGGCCGGGGAAGGTCCGCGAGCTGACCCCCGCCGACGAGCTGGCGAAACTCCCCGGCGTGGTGACCGCGACCAGCCACTACGCGGTCGGCGACGTCATCACCGGGCAGATTACCTCGACCTTTCACGCCTGCACGCTGCTGTTCGAGGTCGAGAATCGCCAGGCGCTCAGCGAGCTTCAGCGCGCGGCGGGCGCGGCGTACCGGCTAGCAGTGACCTGACGTCCACCGAGCCCGGCTCCCTGGCCGCCCAGCTCACCACCTCCCCGGCAGATGGCGGCCGCCCCGCCGCCCGCAGCCGGCCCAGCGCCACCCCCAGGTCCTTGGCCGGCCCCCGGTCGCGGTGCCGGAACATCTGGCCCTGGCCCGGCTGCGGCGTCGCCCATACCGGCCCGGCACCCGACTCGATCCGCGCCAGCGCCTGCGCCAGCGTGGCGATGCCCGCCTGCGCGGCCCGGCAGTACAGGTGCTCGTCGCTGTCGCGCGGCGACAGCCGCGGGCGGACCGTCGCGATGACCGCGCCGCCGTCCAGGGCGTCGTCCAGCAGGTGAATGGTGCTGCCCAGCCGGTCCCAGGCCCGGTCGCGGTAGGCGAAGAAGACCGTGTGGTTGCCCTTGTACCAGGGCAGGAACCCCGCGTGCAGGTTGACCGCGCAGCCGAGCGCGGCCAGCAGCGGCGGCCGGATCAGCGAGGTGCCGCAGACCACGGCGATGTCGAAGTCCGCCGCCCGCACCGCCGCGAGGGCGCCGGGGTGGTTGATCGTCGCGACGGTCAACGTGACGGGGCCTGGGGTAACTGCATCCGGGCCGGGCGGGGCGTCTGGGCTGGCTTGGCTGGCCCAGGCCGGGCCGGCCGGGCCGGCCGCCGTGGCGAAGAAGCGCCGACGGTACCGGTCGCGTAACGTCCAGCGCTGCCGGATTCGCTGGTAGGCGCGAGCCCGGCCGGTTCGGCAGCGCAGCCTCGGCGGGGTGCCGGCCTCCCGGACAATGGCCGCGATCCGGAACCGCTCCGCCAGGCATCGCGTCAGGTAGTCGTACTTGGGACCCGAGCCGGTCAGCAGCGCCACCCGCAGCCCGCCATCACCGCCTCGCACGCGCCGAAGAATATCCGCGGGCCGGTGACGGCTACCCCCCGGGGCTCCGCGTGCGTCCGTCGCCTGTCTGGCTGGCCGGGAACCGGCCTTCCTGACAGGACCCGCGACGCGGGCGCCCGTCCGTGCTAGCTCAGCCGTGCTAGCTCAGCCGTGAGCCCAGGTCACTGAGGTGGACCAGGGCCGCGAGCCCGATCTGCAGCCGGGACTCCAGCTTCAGCTTGCTGAGCACTCTTCCTACGTGGGTCTTGACCGTGAACTCGGTCACGCCCAGCGTCTGGCTGATCCTGCGGTTGCTGAACCCTGCCCCCAGCAAGACGAAGACCTGCAGTTCCCGCGGGCTGAGCGCGTCCACCTGGTGGGTGGCCGCCGTCCACGGGTAGCAGTCGTTCTCACGGAACGTCATCGCTGAGTTGTCGTTCGCCATCATGACAAGACCTGCCTGCGCGAGCCGCGCGATCGAGAGGTTCGCTGGTGGCGACCCCTCGCGCACCGACTCGGCATGAAAACCACTCATGTCGCCTCCCCAGTTACGGTGGATGGGCTAACTGATGAGGGCTTCCGAGTATCCGAATGCTCGCAGGCTCATGCGAGGCCCGCCACATATGCAGCGGCAAAGTGACGCTGTGTCACGGGCACCCTACCATCGCCGATGTCCGACAAGCAATGCTACTAAGGTAGCAATGCGCGATAATTGCCCAACTCCGCCATAACTGGGACAATCGACCCTCGTCTCGCGCCCTGGCGGGAGCCACGGACCGCGGTCGTCAACGTTCCCATGAGAGCATCTAAGTTACGCTCAGCGTAAGTTTGATCTTTACTTCGATGCCGCCAGGCGTGGCGAGGCTGGCCTGGCCGGCAGCGCCTCACCTGCCGTCGTGCAGCACCTATCTCAAGAGGCCGCCCGCCGCCGAGACCACGGATAAATGATCAAGGCTCGGCTGCCGTGACCGGCGGCCGAGCCTCTGACCTACTGCTACCTGGGTAGCCCCGACCGGATTTGAACCGGCGCTACCGCCTTGAGAGGGCGGCGTCCTGGGCCACTAGACGACGGGGCCAGGCTTTCACAGATAACGACTGGAAGCGGACCTGCCATCCCCCAGTCGCGAAGCAAGGTTAGCGTACGACTCTCATCCGCGCCAAACCGGTCGGGAGGGCGCTGGTCACGGGGCTGGTCAGCGGCGCCGCCCAGGTGAGCCCGGCCCGGCGGCCTCACCAGCAGGCTCGCATGATCACCGCGATTCTTGGTATCTATGTGCCCATGTTGGCATTCATTGTGATCCTGATCGTCGTCGGCCTGATCGTTGGCCTGGTGGCGAGACTGCTCGTGCCGGGGCGCGACAACATCGGGCTGATCGGCACCATCCTGCTGGGCATCGTGGGGTCGTTCGTTGGCGGCTTCCTCCAGCGCCTGATCCTGGGGCACAGCCTCGAAGTCCATCACTTCCACCCCGCCGGGATCATCGGCTCGATCATCGGTGCCATCGTGGTCCTGCTGATCCTGCGGGTCACCGGCCTAGAGCGCGGTCGCACCCGCCGCCGGGCCTGACGGCCGGCCCAAGACGTGAAAAGAGCGGGCGCCCGCTAACGGGTGTCCGCTCTTTTCCATGCCTGCTGGGGTACCAGGACTCGAACCTAGACTAACGGGGCCAGAACCCGTCGGGCTGCCAATTACCCCATACCCCATGGGAACGCGCTATCGCTATCCAAGCGCGCCTGAGCAGTGTAGCCGAACCGGGAACCGCGAGCCAAAGCGTTCTCGAAGCCCGTGCCGCCGGCGCGGGCCGGCTAGCCGGGGTCGGTGACCCGGTTGCTCAGCGTCCCGATGTTCTCAATGGTCACGGCCACGGTGTCGCCCGCGACGAGCGGACCAACCCCGTCAGGAGTGCCGGTCAGCAGGATGTCGCCGGGCAGCAACGTCATCACGGCGCTGACATGACTGACGAGCGCGGCCACCGGATGCATCAGGTTCGAGGTGCGGGAATGCTGCTTAACCTCGCCGTTGACCGTGGTGGTGAGCTCCAGGTCCGCGGGGTCCAGCTCGGTCTCGATCCACGGGCCGAGCGGGCAGAACGTGTCGAACCCCTTGGCCCGTGTCCACTGCCCGTCCGACTTCTGCAGGTCCCGCGCCGTGACGTCGTTGGCGCAGGTGTAGCCGAAGATCACGTCGGTCGCGCGCTCGGCGGGGACGTCGCGGCAGAGCCGGCCGATGACGACGGCTAGCTCGCCCTCGAAATCGACCCGCTGCGACAGCCGGTCGGGACGGATGATGGCGTCGGCCGGGCCGATCACCGCGGTGGATGGCTTGAGGAACATCAGCGGTTCCTCGGGCGCGGGCGCCGCCCATCTCCGCGACGTGCGCGGCGTAGTTCTTGCCGATCGCCAGGACCTTGCTAGGAAGCACGGGGGCGAGCAGCCGGACATCGGCCAGCGGCAGCCTGGTGCCGGTGAACCGGATGTCGTCCGCCGCGCCGAACGGGTGGCCCGCCAGCTCGGCGATCTGGAGTCCACCGTCCGCCGTGGTACCCGACCCGCCGGGGTCGACGACTCCGTACCTGACCTCGCTACCGAAGGCAAACCTGGCTATCCGCATGCCGGAAAGCCTACTGAGCCGGCGTTCGCCCGGCCGCCTGGGTGCCGACGCCGGGTACCAGTGACCGGGGCGTCAGCCGGCTTCCTCGCCGGGCTCCGGCTCCTGCTGCTCCAGCAGCTCCGCGCGAAGGCGCACGAGGTCCGGCGCGTGCACGGCGTACCTGGGCGCGCCGGCCGCGCGCAGCTCCCTGAAGGTGCCCCGGCGGCAGGCATGCCAGTCGCCGAACCGGTCGCGCCAGATGTGCCAGCCAGGATAGGCGCGGCGCAGGTCGTCGGCGGCCCGCAAGGCGGCGGGCGGCGGCGCGACATCCATCAGCGCGCGCAGCCCGGCCGGCCCTGAGGCCCGCAGCACGTGCCCGTCGTCCAGGCGGCGGGCGTGCCACCCGTACAGATCGTGCCCGACGCGCCAGTCGGGATGCGCCGCGGTGATCCGGGCCGCGATGGAGTCTCGCGCCCGGTCGATGAGCTCGCGCTCGCCAGCCGTCATGACCAACAGTGTATCGCTAGAGGTATGCGACCTGTAAGTGCTTCTAGTGCTCTACTCGCCGCGAACATCCGGCGCCGGGCCGGACCGACTGCGGGTCGCGGCGCGGCCGGCCGCTACTGGAGGTAGCCCTCCACCTCGGTGACCGGACGGCTCGCGGCGCCGGACGGGTCCTCGCCGTACTGCCGCCTGGCCCGCCGCTGCCGCAGCAGGTCCCAGCACTGGTCGAGAGCTTCCTCGGTCGAGGTGAGCCTGGCGTGCTCTTCCTCGGTGCTGAGCTGCCCCGCCGCGAGCCTGGTCCGCAGCTCGTGCTCGGTGGCGATCAGCTCGTCGATGTGGCCGAGGATCTCCTTGTCATCCATGGCCCCACCCTACGGGGCGTACGGTGTACGTTGACGATATGCAGCTAAGCCAGGAGCGGATCATCACCGCCGCCGTCGAGATGATCGAGCGCCACGGCGTAGAGGACGTCTCGATGCGCCGGGTGGCCGCCGAGCTTGGCTGCGGCGTGATGTCGCTTTACAACCACGTGCCGAGCAAGGCCGCGCTGCTCGACGCCGTCGCCGACCGGGTAGTGGATGGCATCGAGTTCACCACCGAGCCGGGCGCAGACTGGGCCGACCAGGTGCGCGCGCAGGCCCGCGCGTTCCGGGCCATCGCCAGGAAGTACCCGCGCTGCACGATGGTGGTGGTCAGCCGGCCGACCACCTCGGTCGCCGCGCTGCGGCCGATGGAGAACGCGCTCGCCACCCTGCGGCAGGCCGGCTTCGGCGGCAGCGAGGCGGTGCGGATCACCCGCGCCTTCGTCGGCTTCATCATGGGCTCGCTGCTGCGCGAGGTCGGCGTGACCCCGGCGCTCGGCGCCGCGCAGGCCGGCGACACCGCGCAGCTCACCGACCGGCTGGTACTCGATCCCGTGGAGTTTCCGCAGGTCACCAACTTCAGCGCGGAGCTGGCCCGCAAGGACCCGGACGGCGACTTCGAGTTCGGCCTCGACCTGCTCGTGCACGCCATCGCCGCGCTGCGGCCGGCCGCCAGGGCGAGCTGAGCCAACCCCATTGACATACGTACACCGTACGTGCTTGGCTGCTGCACAACGGCGGACGTACACCGTACGTAGGAGGCTGGCGTGACGACGCGCGATATCTACACCACGACGCCAGACGAGCCGGGCTGGCAGGTGCCCATGGCCGGCGACTCGCGGTTCACCTGGGAGTACGACGGGGGCAGGGAACGGCTGCTCGCGCTGTACCAGAAGGGCAAGGACAAGCAGTGGGACGCCGCCCGCCGGATTGACTGGGACCTGGAGGTCGACCCCTACGACGTCCTCGGGATACCGGACGAGTCCATTTCCATCTACGGCACCAGGTACTGGGAAAAGCTCGGCGCCCAGGGGCAGAACGAGCTGCGCCGGCACAACGCCGCCTGGCAGTTCTCCCAGTTCCTGCACGGCGAGCAGGGCGCGATGATCTGCGCGGCCAGGATCGTCGAGTCGGTGCCCGACCTGGACTCCAAGTTCTACGCGGCCACCCAGGTGATGGACGAGGCGCGGCACGCGGAGCTGTACAGCAGGTTCCTGCACGAGAAGGTCGGCATGGTCTACCCGATCAACGACCAGCTCCAGGCGCTGCTGAACGACACCCTGACCGACTCCCGGTGGGACATGCCCTACCTGGGCATGCAGGTGCTGATCGAGGGCCTCGCGCTGGCCGCGTTCGGCGTGCTGCGCGACTTCACCACCAAGCCGCTGCCCCGGCAGATCCTGGCCTACGTCATGCAGGACGAGGCCAGGCACGTGGCCTTCGGCCGGCTCGCGCTGCGCGACTACTACGGCCAGCTCACCGAGCCCGAGCGGCGCGAGCGCGAGGAGTTCGTGATCGAGGGCTGCTACCTGATGCGCGACCGGCTGCGCGGCGATGAGATCTGGGAGAACTTCGGGATCTCGCGCGCGGAGATCAGCGAGGTCACCGACGCCTCGGAGTTCGCCAGGACGTTCCGGTCCCTGCTGTTCAGCCGGCTGGTGCCGTGCGTGCGCGACATCGGGCTGTGGAGCGACCGGCTGCGGCAGGCCTACGCGGACATGGGCGTGCTGGACGCGGCCAAGGCCGACCTCGACGCCCTGATGCGCACCGACGAGGAGATCGCCGAGAAACTGGACGCCGAGCGCTTCGCCGCCGAGGAAGCGGCACGCCACGCCGAGGTAGCCGAAGTCATCGCCGACGCCGAAGCCCGCTAACAGCTAACCGCTGACAGGCGCGGCGATACCGTCCCCGTTCTCGCGGCCGGCCATGACGGCGGCCACCGCCGCGGCGTTCACCGCGTCAGGTACCGGCTGGCCGGCCAGCGCGAGCCGCACCGACCTCGCCACGTCGGTCCCCGCCTTCTCCTGCGCCTCGGCGGTGCTGGCGCCCAGGTGCGGGGTGACGACCACGTTGTCCAGCTCGAACAGCGGGCTGTCGGTGCACGGCTCGGTGGCGTACACGTCCAGGGCCGCGCCGGCCACCCGGCCGTCGCGCAGCGCCCGCGCCAGCGCGGCCTCGTCGATCAGCCCGCCGCGTGCCGCGTTCACGATCCGCAGGCCCGGCCTGACCCGGTGCAGCTCGGCGTCCCCGATCAGGCCAGTGGTCTCGGCGTTGCGCGGCAGGTGGACGGTGATGAAGTCAGAGCCGGCCAGCAGCTCGTCCAGGCTGACCAGGCTGACGCCAAGCTCGGCCGCCCGCTCCCGCGGGATGTAGGGGTCGTGGGCGATGATCGTCATGCCGAAGGCCGTCAGCCGCTGCGCGACCAGCACGCCGATCTTGCCCAGGCCGAGGATTCCGGCCACCTTGCCGTCCAGCTCCACGCCGGTGAAGGCGGACCGCTGCCACTTGCCGGCCCGCAGCGACGCCATCGCCTGCGGCACGTGCCGCGCCAGCGCGAGCAGCAGCGCTATGGCGTGCTCGGCGGCGCTCACGATGTTGGACGTCGGGGCGTTGACCACCAGGACACCGGCCCGGCTGGCGGCCTCGACGTCCACGTTGTCCAGGCCGATCCCGGCCCTGGCGACCACGCGCAGCCGCGGCGCGGCGGCTATCGCCTCGACGTCGATCGTGGTGGCGCTGCGCACGATGACGGCGTCCACGCCGGCCAGTGCGGGCAGCAGTGCGGCGCGATCCGCGCCGTCGGCGTACCGGACCTCGAAATCGGAATCCAGCAGGGCGATGCCCGCGGGGGAGAGCTTCTCGGCGACCAGGACGATCGGACGGGACAAGGGCGTTCCTCCGGTGTCGGCGGCTGCCCGGTCAGTCTATCGGCGGGCCCGACACCGGCTCAGGCACGGCCTTGCCCGGCTGGCCGGAGTCCGCGCCCGGCCTCCCGCCCGACTCGGTGCCCGGCTCGCCGGAGTCCGCGCCCGGCCGCGCGTGGCGCTCCCCCGCCGACCCGGCGCCCTCGCTGGCCGCCGCCAGTTCCTCCACGCCCTTGGCGGTCATCGGCCTGGCCACCAGGTAGCCCTGGCCCAGGCCGCAGCCCATGGCCCTGAGCAGCTCTAGCTGCTCGGGACGCTCGATGCCCTCGGCCACCACCTCGATGCCGAGGTCATGGCCGACCTGCACGATGGTCCTGGTGAGCAGCGCCAGTGTGGAATCAGTGCCCAGGCCAGCCACGAAGGACGGGTCGATCTTGATGATGTCGACGGGCAGCTCGCGCAGGTAGGCCAGCGAGGCATAGCCGGTGCCGAAGTCGTCGATGGCCAGCCTGATGCCGCGCTGCCGCAGCTCGGTGAGGCTGTCCACCATCGGGCCTGCCCCCTCGACCAGCACCTGCTCGGTCACCTCGATGGTGAGCGCGCCCGGCGGCAGGCCGCTGTCGTCCAGCGCCGCCAGGACGGACTCGGCGAACCTGGCCGAGCTGACCTGGCGGAGCGAGAAGTTGACCGAGAGGCCGACCCCCCAGCCCGAGGCCCGCCAGGAGGCCGCCTGCTGGCAGGCCTCGCGCAGCACCCAGTCCCCGACCGGCACGATCAGGCCCGAGTCCTCGGCGACGCCAAGGAACTCATCGGGCGGCACCTGCTCGCCGTGCGGCGCCCACCTGACCAGCGCCTCGACCGCGGTCACCCGGGAGGTGGCCAGCTCGACCACGGGCTGGTACTCGATGGTGAGCGACTCGCCGGTGACGGCGCGACGCAGGTCCATGGCCAGCTCAAGCCGCCGCACCGCGTCGGCGTGCATGTGCGCGGCGAACACCTCTACCCGCCCGCCGCCGGCATCCTTGGCCCTGGACATCGCCACGTCGGCATTGCGCAGCAGGTGGCTGCCCGCGTCCGGGGCCGACAGGGCGACGCCGACGCTGGCGGTGAGCGGAATATCCCGCTCGGCGACCCGGAAGGGCTCCTCGGCTACCCCGGTCGCCAGCCGTTCGGCGATATCGACGATCTCCTGCGGGCTGATCGCATCGGCGATCAGCACGGCGAACTCGTCGCCGCCCCAGCGCACGACCATCTCGTGCGAGGGCACCGCGGCGCGCAGCCGGCGGGCGGCCTGGGCCAGCAGCAGGTCACCAGCGCCGTGCCCGACCGAGTCGTTCACCGCGGTGAAGCCGTCCAGGTCCAGGAAGATGGCGGCGGCCGGCGCGCGGGCCTGGCGGCCCGCCTCCCCGGCGGGCGCGGGCCGCGTCCCGCTGCCGAGCAGTTCCTTGGCCCGCTCCTCCAGGTAGGCGCGGTTGGGCAGGCCGGTCACGCCGTCGTGGAAGGTCAGGTGCGTGACCTGGCGGCGCAGCGCGACCTGGTCGCTGATGTCCCGCGCGGTCACCAGCAGCCGGTCGGCGCGCCGGCCTCGGTATACCGGGAGATGGTGGCCTGCACGTGCCGCCAGGTGCCGTCGGCCGCGCGGACCCGGCAGGCGAACTTGGCCAGCCCTTCGTAGCCATCCCCGGCCCGTAGCGCCATCCGGGTGCCGACGGCCCGGTCCTCTGGGTGCACCAGCTCGCGCCAGCGACATCGCGGTCAGCTCGGCCGGGGTGTAGCCGAAGTGGGTGACCGCCGGGCTGGCGTACTCGATGCCGCCATCGATCCGGCAGACCAGGACCGCGTCGCTGGTCCGGTCGGCCAGCTCGCTGAACTGCCTGCTCGCCTCGCGGGACAGCGCGGAGGCCGCGGCAGCCTGCCGAACCACGCCGGCCAGCCGGGCGACAAGGGCGAGCGTCATCGCGGTGACGGCGACGATGACGACGGGCTCGGTGGTGTCCCCGCGCAGCGCCCTGGCCAGCGTCAGCAGCACCGCGAGCGCGGCGGCGGCGATGGCCAGGTAGGCGGACAGCCGCTCGCCGCCCTGGCGTGGCCCGGCCGGCCGCCCTGGCCAGCGCGAGCGGGGTGGCGGCGAGCAGGCAGATGCCCGCCAGCCAGGCGAGCTGCGCGGTCCAGGCCGGGTACAGGCCGGTCAGCCGGGGCAACACCGCCAGGCAGTCGCCTGCGGTCGCCAGCGCCAGGGCCAGGCACGGCGCGAGCGCGCGCCAGCCAGCGCGGGCCACGAGCTGGGCGACGGCGGCCAGGATCACGATGTCGGCCAGCACGCCGATCAGGTGGATGGTGAACGTCCCTGGACCCACGCCGGCGGTGGCATAGGCCCCGGCCAGCACGGTGGTCCAGCCGATGAGGAACAGCGCGGCCGCGAGCAGGCAGCCGTCCGCGATCTGGTCGGCCCGGTCGCGGGCGAACCTGAGCTGGGCCAGCCCGGCCAGGCCACCGGCCTGCCGCACCCTGGCCAGCCCGCCGGAGCCCAGGGCCAGCGCGGGAAGCGCGGCCACCGACAGCAGCCCGGCGAGCACCAGCGGGCCGCCGGAGACCACGGAGCCGCTCGCTACGTCCTGGGCGATGAACGCGCCGCCCCACAGCGCGGCGGCGACCGCCAGCCAGCGGCGCGCCGTCCTGTCATGGTCGGCCTGGCCCGGCAGGGCGAGCAGCACCGCGACCGTGCCCGCCGCCGCGACGGTGCCAGCAGCCGTCCAGGCCGTGGAAGACATGCTCATGGCGCGCTGCCACATTCATGACCGCGCACTTAGCCCTCCCTGTCGGCCGCGTCCGGAGCCGGGCGCGAGCCCGGCAGCCCGCCGGGCCGTGGTCTCGCGCGCTGGCACTCGGGGTCTCTGCCCGTGGCTCCGCACTGAGCCGGCGTGGCTCGGCACTGAGCCAACACAGAGCACCATCGCTGGAATTATCCGGCCCTCTACCGTCAGGCGGACAGTGAATCCGCCCTGGGTACCGGATGTAATCTTGCAATCAGCAATGCGTCTTAACTCTAAGTGCCCAAGGTCACGCTTCGATTGAGGAAGGGCGTCCAGCGGGAGACAACTTCTGCGCCTGAAGTGGCCCCAGGGCTCAGTAATCACCTGTGATGACGTTGGCCAGCGGCTGCCCGTCGCGGGCCCGCTCGACCTGGGCGCGCACCAGCGCGGCGGCCGCCCTGGCGGAGGCCGGCGTGGACGCGCCGACATGCGGCGTGATGAGCACGTTCGGCAGCGACCACAGCGGGCTATCCGAGGGTAGCGGCTCGGGCGCGGTCACATCCAGCGCCGCACGCAGCCGCCCGGTGCGCAGCTCGGCGATCAGGTCCGGGGTGTTCACCAGGGAGCCGCGGGCGGCGTTGACGAGCAGCGCGCCGTCCTTCATCCGGGCCAGGAACCCCGCGTCGACCATCCCGGCCGTCTCGGCCGTGGCGGGCGCCAGGATGACCACCACGTCCGCGCGGGGCAGCAGGTCAGGCAGGCTGGTGATCGGCTGTACGCCGTCCCTGGCGCGCCTGGCCACCTTCAGCACCTCGGCCACGTCGAACCCGGCCAGCCGCCGGTCCACCGCCCCGCCGATGGACCCGTAGCCGACGATCAGCACCGTCCGCCCGGCGAGGCAGCCGGTGAACTGGAAGCTCCAGCGACCCGCCGCCTGCTCCGCCGCGAAGTGCGGGAACTCACGCAGGGACGCCAGGATCGCGGTCATGACCCATTCGGCAGTGCTCGCGTCGTGCGCGCCCCTGGCGTTGCACAGGGCGGCGCCTGGCGGCACGTGCGGGCGCACCTGGTCGAACCCGGCGGTCAGGGTCTGCACCACCCGCAGCCGCGGCATCCGCGCCATCGCGGCCATCGCCGGCACGTCGGGGAAGAACGGCGGCACATAGAACTCCACGTCCTGCGCGCCCGCGGGCATCGGCCCGCCGTCGGGCACCACGGTCTCGACCGTGACACCGGGCACCCCGGACAGGCTCGCCGCCAGCTGCTCCAGCGGCACCCAGACCAGCATCGGCGGCCCGCTCAGCTCAGCCGGGCAAGGATGAGCTCGCGGGCGCGGCTCGCGTCGGCCTGCCCCCTGGTCGCCTTCATCACGGCGCCGACCAGCGCGCCGGCCGCCGCGGTCTTGCCCTCGCGGATCTTGGCGGCGACATCGGGGTTGGCCGCGATCGCCTCGTCCACCGCGACGGCGAGCGCGCCGTCGTCGCTGACCACCGCCAGGCCGCGGGCCGCCACGATCTCGTCGGGCTCGCCCTCGCCGGCCAGCACCAGGTCCAGCACCTGCCGGGCCAGCTTGTCGTTGAGCTTGCCCTCGGCGATCAGCGCGGCGACTCTCGCCACCTGAGACGGCGTGACGGGCAGCGCGGCCAGTTCCGTGCCGTTCTCGTTCGCCTTCCTGGCCAGCTCGCCGAGCCACCACTTGCGGGCGTCGGCCGCCGACGAGCCGGCCGCGACCGTCTCCTCGACCAGCTCCAGGGCGCCCGCGTTCCGCAGCGCCGTCATGTCCAGCTCGGACAGGCCCCACTCGGCCTGCTGCCGGACCCGCCGGGCGGCGGGCAGCTCGGGCAGCGCGGCCCGCAACTCCGCCACCCACTCCGGGGACGGCGCCACCGGCACCAGGTCAGGCTCGGGGAAGTACCGGTAGTCCTGCGCCTCCTCCTTGCTCCGGCCCGCCGTGGTGGAGCCGGAGTCCTCGTGGAAGTGCCTGGTCTGGAGAACCACCCGGCCGCCGGCGTCCAGCACCGCGGCCTGCCGCTGGATCTCGAACCGGACCGCCCGCTCGACCGAGCGCAGCGAGTTCACGTTCTTGGTCTCGGTCCTGGTCCCCCAGGGCGCGCCCGGCGGTGCGAGCGAGGTGTTCACGTCGCAGCGCAGCGAGCCTTCCTCCATCCGCACGTCGGACACGCCCAGCGAGCGCAGCAGCTCGCGCAGCTCGGTCACGTAGGCGCGGGCAACGTCGGGGGCCAGCGCCCCGGTGCCGGGAACTGGCTTGGTGACCACCTCGACCAGCGGGATGCCGGCCCGGTTGTAGTCGACCAGCGAGTAGTCGGCGCCGTGGATCCGACCGGTCGCGCCGCCCATGTGCAGCGACTTGCCGGTGTCCTCTTCGAGGTGCACCCGCTCGATGCCGACCCGGACCTGCTGGTCACCGACGGTGACCTCCAGCCAGCCGTCGGTGCACAGCGGCTCGTCGTACTGGGAGATCTGGTAGTCCTTCGGCATGTCCGGGTAGAAATAATTCTTCCTGGCGAACCGGCACCAGGTCGCGATCGAGCAGTTCAGCGCCAGCCCGATCTTGATGGTGTACTCGATCGCCGCCCGGCTGGCCACCGGCATCGAGCCGGGCAGGCCCAGGCAGACGGGGCAGACGGCCGAGTTCGGCGGCGCGCCGAACACCGTCGGGCAGCCGCAGAACATCTTGGTGACGGTGCCGAGCTCGACGTGCGTCTCCAGCCCGATCACCGGCTCGTACCTGGCCAGCGCCGCCTCGTAGGGCACCAGCTCGGCGGTGTGCGTCATCGCCCTGCTCCTCCGGCCTTATTCGCTCCGCTCGCCGGACCCAGCCCGCTCGCCGGGTCCAGCCCAGGCGCCTGGCTCAGCAGCGGGCCGCCCCAGCGCTGCTCAAGCGCCGCCTCGACCGCCGCCGCGACCCGGTACATCCGGTCGTCGCCCAGCGCCGGCGCCATCACCTGAAGGCCGACCGGCAGCCCGTCCTCTGCCGCCAGGCCGCAGGGCACGGAAAGCGCGGCGTTGCCGGCCAGGTCGGACGGGATGGTGCACAGGTCCGCCAGGTACATCGCCATCGGGTCATCGACCCGCTCCCCGATCGGGAACGCCGTGGTCGGCGTCGTCGGCGAGACCAGCACGTCCACCTGCTCGAACGCCGCGTCGAAGTCCCGGCAGATCAGCGTCCGGACCTGCTGGGCCTTGCCGTAGTAGGCGTCGTAGTAGCCGCTGGACAGCGCATAGGTGCCCAGCATGATGCGCCGCTTGACCTCGGCGCCGAACCCGGCCGCCCTGGTGACCGACATGACCTCTTCCGCGCTGGCGGTGCCGTCGTCGCCGATCCGCAGGCCGTAGCGCATCGCGTCGAACCTGGCCAGGTTGGACGAGCACTCGCTGGGCGCGACCAGGTAGTAGACCGGCAGCGCATAGCCAAAGTGCGGGCAGGACACCTCGACCACCTTGGCGCCCAGCGACTCCAGCAGCTCCACGGCCTCGCCGAACCTGGCCAGCACGCCCGGCTGGTAGCCCTCCCCGCCCAGCTCAGTGACCACGCCGATCCGCAGTCCGCTCACGTCGGCCTGCCTGGCGGCGGCCACCACCGGGGGCACCGGGGCGTTGATCGAGGTGGAGTCGCACGGGTCGTGGCCCGACATGACCTCGTGCAGCAGCGCCGCGTCCAGCACGGTGCGGGCCAGCGGCCCCGGCGTGTCCAGCGACGAGGCGAAGGCGATCAGGCCATACCGCGACGAGCCGCCGTAGGTCGGCTTGACGCCGACGATGCCGCAGACGGCACCTGGCTGCCTGATCGACCCGCCGGTGTCGGTGCCCAGCGCCAGCGGTGCCTCGTATGCCGTGACGGCCGCCGACGAGCCGCCGGACGAGCCGCCGGGGACCCGGCTGAGGTCCCAGGGGTTGCGCGACGGGCCGAAGGCCGAGTTCTCGGTGGAGGATCCCATCGCGAACTCGTCCATGTTGGTCTTGCCGAGGATGACCACGCCCGCCTCGCGGAGCCGCCTGGTGATGGTGGCGTCATACGGCGGCTGCCAGCCCTCGAGGATGCGCGATCCGGCGGTGGTCGGCATGTCGGCCGTGGTGAACACGTCCTTGAGCGCCAGCGGCACGCCGGCCAGCGGGCCGAGCGGCTCGCCGGCGGCCCGGCTCGCGTCCACGGCGGCGGCCGCGGCCAGCGCCTGCTCCGTGCCGACATGCAGGAAGGCGTGCACCTGCGGGTCAACAGCCGTGATCCGGTCCAGGTGGGCCGTGGCGACCTCGACGGCCGACACCTCGCCCGCCGCCACCGCGGCGGCAAGCGCGGCCGCCGTCATCTGGGTCAGCTCGCTGGTCATCTCAGTCCTCCACCAGGATCCGGGGCACCCGGAACCGGTCCTGCTCCGCCGCCGGGGCCTGGCTCAGCGCGGCCCGCGCCCCGATGGGCGGTACCACCACGTCGTCGCGGAACACGTTGACCACCGGAACAGCGTGCGTCATCGGCGGTATCCCGTCGGCCGCGACCTCCTGGACCCGGGCGACGGCGGTGATGATCACGTCCAGCTGGCCGGCGAAGTTCTCCAGCTCCTGCTCCGACAGGGCGAGCCGGGAGAGCCGGGCCAGGTGGGCGACCTCGTCACGGGTAATGGGCATGGGGGCCATCCTAGATGCCAGAGCGGGAAGCGCTGACTGGATAACCGGCCGCCTGGAGGGCCGGGCAGCCCTCAGGGACAGCAGGACGGGCGTCAGCGGGCCGGGCAGTCAGGTCGGCCAGCCGGCCGGCGGGGTCACCACGCCGCCCGCGGGCTGGCCCGCGGCGGCTGGCGCCGCCGGGACCGCGGGGCCGACCGCCTGGCGCGACGGCAGCGCCTTCGGCGCGCCCATCCGGTCGGCCAGCCAGGCCGTGGCCGCCGCCGCGTTCAGCGGGCGGCTGAAGTGCCAGCCCTGGGCCGCCGTGCAGCCCATCTTGTCCAGGACGGCGGCCAGCTCGGCCGACTCGACCCCCTCCGCTACCGACTGGATGCCGAGCGCGCCGACCAGGTCGATGATCGACTTGACGATCACCTGGTCATCGGCCGAGTGCAGCAGCCTGCCGATGAATGACGAGTCGATCTTCACCTCGCTAACCGGCAACCGCTTGAGCCTGACCAGGGACGAGTAGCCGGTGCCGAAGTCGTCCAGGCTGAGCGCCACGCCCAGCGCGGCCAGCGCCTCGGCGGTCGCGATCGCGTGCGCGGGCTCGCTGGTCAGCACGCGCTCGTCGATCTCCAGCAGCAGCGCGGCGGCGGGCAGGCTGTGCCGCTCCAGGCCGCGCCCGACGGTCGCGGCCAGCCCGTTGTCCAGCAGGTCCCTGGCGGCCAGGTTCAGCGACACCTGGACGGCCATGCCGTCCCGCCACCAGCCGGCCGCCTGGGCCAGCGCCGTGTCGATCACGTACGCCGTGAGCTCGCGCATGAGATAGGACTGGCCGATCAGCGGGATGAACTCATCGGGCGTCATCAGCCCGCGGACCGGGTGCTGCCAGCGGACCAGCGCCTCCATCCCGGCGGTGCGCCGGTCCCGCAGCATGACCTTGGGCTGGTAGTGCAGCTCCAGCTCGCCCCGGTCCAGCCCGCGGCGCAGGTCACCGAGCAGCGCGAGCCTGGCCGGGGAGTTGCGGTCGGAGTCCGCGACGTACCGCTCGACGCCGCTGCGGCGCTCCTTGGCCAGGTACATCGCCACGTCGGCGTGCTGCATCAGCACCTCGAAGCCGCTGGCGTCGTCCGGGTACAGGGCGATGCCGACGCTGGCCTCGATGTCGAACGACATGCCGTCGAGCCGGATCGGCTCGGCCACCGCCGCCCGCAGCCGGGCGGCCACCTCGCGGGCGGCGCCGGCTTCCTTTACCGAGGGCAGCAGCACCGCGAACTCGTCGCCGCCGAGCCTGGCCACCATGTCACCGGGCCGGACGCTATGGGTCAGCCGCTGCGCCACGTAGCCGAGCAGCCGGTCACCGACCGGGTGCCCGAGCGTGTCGTTGACCTCCTTGAACCGGTCCAGGTCCAGGAGCAGGAACCCGACCGTGGCCTGCGACCTGGCAGCCTGGGCGAGCGCGTCGTTGGTCCGCCTGATCAGCAGCTTGCGGTTGGACAGGCCGGTCAGCTCGTCGTGGTGCGCCTGGTGCTCTCGCTGCACCGACACCGCCGCGTTCACGTAGATCGCGGCCAGCGGGAAGGCGAACAGCAGCACGAGCAGCGCCGACTGGGTGTACATCACCACGGCGACCAGCGGGGCCGTGGCCAGCAGCACCAGGTTCACGAAGGTCTGGTAGGGCAGCGCCGCGCGGAGCGTCTTGAACAGCGGCGCCCTGGCGTGCAGGGTGACCGCCATGCCGACGATCAGGAAGTTGACCAGGAAGTAGGCGACGCCCGCCGGCACCACAACGAACAGGTCCTGGCCGTTGGGGTTCCACGGGATGTGCGGCGATCCGTGCACCCCGAAGGCGAGCATGACCAGCCCGGCGGCGGTCAGGCTCAGCGTCACCTGGGCGGTGTTGAACGCCGTCCGCTTGGCGGCCTTGCGCTCGGCCAGCGCCACCGCCAGCGTGGAGACCGCCCGCAGCAGCAGGGCGATCGGCAGCCCCCAGAAGATGAGCACCGCGAAGCTGAACGTGACCGAGGCGACCGGGGACTCCCTGCCGGACCTGCCCGGGGTCACGATCGGCCAGACCTCGCCAACCAGGATCAGCCCGGCCAGCAGCCAGAACATCGGGTGCCGGACCAGGCCATCGTGCCCGATCAGGCCGTGCAGGTGGAACATGGCCAGCACGAAGGCAACCGTGCCCGCTGCGGTCACCAGCGTCAGGTGAGTCCACAGTGGCGAGCCGACCCGGGGGCCGATGTCCCTCGTGTCGTGCGGATCCTTCATAGGCGAACCTCGTCGCTGCAACCGTTTGCGCCGCGAATGCACATGCCTGCTGACAAGCGTACGGCTATCAGCGAACTTCCCGAAGCCAAATGCATACTATCTGTTACCGCATAATCCGTCGCCGCCAGACCGCGACCGGCCCGCCCCGCCGCCCGCATCATGGCGGCCGGGCTGTGCCCGGCACCGCTGCCGTCGGTCCCTCGCCTGGTCATGTCCGCCCGTATCCGCATGCCCCTCGGCTGCCCTAGCCGTCGTCCCGTGCCACGGCAACGGCTGCCGCCGCGTCCGCTCCCTCTGAGAGCAGCACGCCGAGCCCTGTCTCGTCTAGTACCGGCACGCCAAGCGCTGCCGCCTTGTCCAGCTTTGACCCAGCATTCTCGCCGGCGATCACAAATCGTGTCCTTTTTGAAACCGACCCGGACACCTTCCCGCCCCGCGCCTCGATCTCGGCGGCGGCCTCCTCGCGGGTGCGCTCGCCCAGCATGCCGGTCAGCACCACCGTCACCCCGGCCAGCGGACCGCCGTCCGCCGCCGGCTCCGGCGGGATCCAGCCCTCCTGCGCCAGGGCGACGCCCGCCGCCCGCCACTTCTCCACGATGGCCACGTGCCAGTCCACCGCGAACCAGTCCCGCACCGAGCCCGCGATCGTCGGCCCGACATCCGCGACCGCCGTCAGCGCCTCCGCCGGGGCCTGCGCGATGGCGTCCACCGAGCCGAAGGCGGCGGCCAGCGCCCTGGCGGCCGTCGGCCCGACATGCCTGATGGACAGCGCGACAAGGATCCGCCACAGCGGGCGCTGCCGCGCCTCCTCCAGGTTGCGCAGCAGCTTGACCGCGTTCACCGTCAGGGCGCCCTGCTTGCTGACGAAGAACGGCGCGCTCGCCAGCGCCTCTTCCGTCAGCCCGAACAGGTCGCCCTCGTCACCGAGCAGCCCCGAGTCCAGCAGCGCCACCGCCGCCTCGTAGCCGAGCACCTCGATGTCCAGCGCGCCCCGGCCCGCCAGGTGGAACAGCCGCTCCCTGAGCTGCGCCGGGCAGGACCGGGCGTTCGGGCAGCGCCAGTCGACCTCGGCCTCTTCCCTGGCCAGCCGCGTCCCGCAGACCGGGCAGTGATCGGGGAACTCGAAGGCGTGCTCGGCACCGGTCCGCAGGTCCGCCACCGGGCCGACCACCTCGGGGATGACGTCGCCCGCCTTCCGCAGCACCACCATGTCGCCGATCAGCACGCCCTTGCGGGCCACCTCGTCGGCATTGTGCAAGGTGGCGTTCTCCACCGTGGACCCGCTGACCTTCACCGGCTCCATCACCGCGAACGGGGTTACCCGCCCGGTCCTGCCCACGTTCACCCTGATGTCAAGCAGCCGGGTGGTGACCTCCTGCGGCGGGTACTTGTACGCGATCGCCCAGCGCGGCGCCCGGCTGGTCGCGCCGAGCTGGCGCTGCAGGTCAAGCCGGTCCACCTTGACCACCACGCCGTCGATCTCGTACGGCGTGTCATGCCGGTGCCCGGCGTAGCGCGC
The DNA here is from genome assembly GCA_963725175.1 of uncultured Actinomycetota bacterium. Lineage (GTDB taxonomy): Bacteria > Actinomycetota > Actinomycetes > Streptosporangiales > Streptosporangiaceae > DASUBV01. The sequence continues at coordinate 4,661,054 of CAVRXH010000006.1, read as the reverse complement.
GACGTACTCGCGCACCGCATCCAGCTCATCGACCACCTGGTACCGGTCGCTGACCGGCAGCCCCCACTCCGCCAGCCGCTGGTACCAGCCCGACTGCGTGTCCGGCACGTCCGCGCCCGCCGCCTCCGCCGCCTGCTCCGCCTGGGCGTCCCCCGGCGCCGGCATGCCGCTGTCCGGCGCGCCGCCCGGCACATAGAGCCCGTGCACCAGCATGCTGAGCGCCCTGCTGGCCGTCACCCGCGGGTCCTTCTGCCGCAGCGAGCCCGCCGCCGAGTTCCGCGGGTTGGCGAACGGCGCCTTGCCCTCGCTGGTCAGCCGCTCGTTCAGCTCCTCGAACGCCTTTACCGGCAGGTAGACCTCGCCGCGCACCTCCAGCGTGTCCGGCCAGCCCGTGCCCGCCAGCCGGGACGGGACAGCCTTAATCGTCTTGATGTTCGGCGTCACGTCCTCGCCCGTGACCCCGTCGCCTCTGGTAGCCGCCCGGACCAGCCGGCCGTTCCGGTACACCAGCGCGATCGCCAGCCCGTCGATCTTCAGCTCGCACAGGTAGGGACCCTCGCCGCCGAGCCGCTGCGCCCGCGCCGCCCAGTTGTCCAGTTCTTCCGCCGAGAACGCGTTGTCCAGGCTGAGCAGCCGCTGCAGGTGCTCGACCGCCGTGAAGTCTGTCGAGACAGGACCGCCGACCCGCTGTGACGGCGAGTCAGGCGTGCGCAGGTCGGGGTGCCGTTCCTCCAGCTCCCGCAGTTCCCGCATGAGCTGGTCGTACTCCGCGTCGGAGACCAGCGGGGAGTCGAGCACGTGGTACCGGTAGATGTGCTCGGTGAGCTGCTCGGCCAGCTCCGCGTGCCGGTGCCTGACCTCGGGACTCGCCTCGGCTGGTCCTGCTGACCCGGCTGGCTCGGCTGGTCCGCTCACCTGGCCTCCTCCTCGATCATCTCCGGCGCGATGTGCGCCGCCTCCCGGCACAGCGCGAGCGCCGCCCGCGCCGCGTCCGGCGCCGCCCCGGCTAGCCCGCAGGCCGGGGTGATCACCACTTGCCGGGCCAGCAGCCGCGGGTCAAGAGTCGTCCGCCGCCACAGCGTCACCACGTCCGCCGCGTACTGCCGGGCCGGCACCGGCCGCGAGCGCTTGTCGGTGACTGCCGGCACCGCGCCGACGAACAGCCCGAGCCCCGCCTCGGCCAGTTCCGCGATCGAATCGGAGTCCTCTCGGCCCAGCAGCGACAGGTCAAAGCTGACCGCGCTCGCGCCGGCCTCGCGCAGGAAGCTGAACGGGAGCTGCGCCGCGCAGCAGTGCACGATGGCAGGCCCCGGCACCGCGCTCAGCACGGAGGCCAGCAGCGGCCGGGCGATCACCGGGTCGAGCGGCGCGATCCGGCTGAGCCCGCTGGCCGTCGGCACTCCCCCGCCGAGCACCCTCGTGAGCGCCGGCTCATCCACCTGGACCATTACCTGCGCCCCTGGGATGCGGCCCTGGACGGCCCTGGCATGTGCCGCAACCCCCTCGGCCAGCGAGGCCGTCAGGTCCGCCAGCGCGCCTGGGTCGGCGAGAGCGGCGTTCTGGCTGCGGCTCAGCTCGATGCTGGCCGCCAGGGTCAGTGGCCCGCAGACGGAGATCTTCAGCGGACCCGTGTAGCCCTCGGCCGCCATCTGGAGCGCGTCCAGGTCGTAGGCAAGGAAGCTGTCCGCGCGCCGCTGGTCGCGGCCCCGCCTGGCCGTCAGCTTCCATCCCTGTGGCGTCGTCTCGACCGGCATGTCGACCAGCAGCGACGCCGTCCGGCCGACCATGTCCGCGCCGACGCCGCGCCCCGGCAGCTCCGGCAGGTAAGGGAAGTCGGGCAGCTCGCCCAGCACCACCGCGCAAGCCTCGGCGGGGTCGTGCCCCGGCATCGACCCGATCCCGGTCGCCGCCGCCTGCGGCCAGGGGAAGGAATCCGTGGCCGTGTCCTGGGTAGCGCTGGTCTCCTGCACGCTCCCGAGCTTAATGTCGCACCCCGACATCCGCCCGAAACCCCAGGCCAACACGGCGCCGCGCCGCGCGGCTGGGCTGCCCCGGCTGGGACCCAGGCGATCGATGTCGGCCAGGACACGGTGACCGGGATGGCCTCGGCTACGACGGCGATGTCGGCCGGGCCGGACAATTACCCGCGGGCTACCGCACGAGGGCAGTGGCGAGCGGCCGACGGCTAGCGAGCGGACCGGTCAGTTGGCCGACGGCGCATCGGGCGCCCGGACACGAGGTAGAAGTGCGCGCCCAGGATTCGCCGGGCCAGCAGCGCCAGGACCGTTGGCGGGTCCCCGTGCGCCAGCGTCCAGCGCCGCTCCTCCTGATGAACCCCGATGACGACCAGCACTGTCGCGATGACGATGACCGCGAAGGCGGCGGCGGTGACGAACAAGATCACCCAGATGACTGCCATGGCAGATCCCCCTTTCAAGACCGGCCTGCCGGCAGGGTGCAGAGTTTCCGCTGTCTCCTTTCGACGCATTTGCGCCTTTTTGCGTCGCGACATGGCCAAGTTTTTCGGGCTGATTCCGCCTAGTCCACCTCAACCAAGGGGAGGTACTGTTAGGCTCGACCCGATAGTTGGACCTGTCCCAACATTTGCTTCTCGACCCCCATGCTGACATGGGAGCGAGATGCAATGCAAGTCTCAGATCCCAACTATTGGAACAGCCCAGATTAAGGGTATGATTCAGCCCTGACCATCAGGCCCAACCTGGTGGACCGCATGGACCTGGAGGTTCGATGGCGGATCCGAGATGGCGGCAGATCGCCGACGATCTCCGCCAGAAGATCGAGGCCGGCGAGCTGGGCGCCGACGGCAAGCCGCTGCCCTCCGAGTTGGAGTTGCGCGACATCTACGGCGCGTCTCGCAACACCGTGCGCGACGCGGTCGCCCTACTCGCTAGAAGAGGCCTGATTGTCGCCCGTCCCGGCCGGGGGACGTTCGCTGTCCAGAAATTCGATCCCTTCGTGACTCCGATGTCCATCAACTTGGCCGAGGCAGGGGGCGGCTCGGCGGCCTTCCGGTCAGAGGTAGCGGCCCAGCGCCGGGCCGCCAGGGTCTCCGACCCTCGCGTGGAAGTGCAGCGAGCCAAGGAGCCCATCGCCCACGAGCTGACCGTCGAGGCCGGCACGACGGTGATCAGCCGCCACCAGCAGCGATTCATCGACCAGCTCCCGTGGTCTCTGCAGACTTCGTTCTATCCGATGCGCCTGGTAGAGAAGGGCGCTACAAGCCTGCTCCAAGCCGAGGACATCCCCGAGGGAGTCATCGCCTACGTCGCGAAGACCCTCGGGATCGTCCAGGCCGGCCGGAGGGACCGGTACGCGGTCCGCGAGGCCGACCGAACCGAGATGGAGTTCTTCAGCCTGCCGGAGGACAGCAGGCTGGCGGCCGTGTACGAGGTCACCCAGACCAGCTTCGACGAAAAGCGAGTACCTTTCCGGGTCACGGTAACGACGTACCCAACGGACCGGAACCAGTTCGTCATGTCCATCGGTGACGTGCCCGATGACGAATAAGTGCCACACCGTCGTGGTATGACCGCCACCTAAGGTAGCGGCTACATTCGCAACATCAGACAATCCGCACTAGCCCTTATGGGCTCTATTTCCTTTTAGTGCGAATCTCACATCAGAACGTGACAGGACAAACGAAGAGCTGTTCTGTCTACCCACATCACCAGAAAGTCGCCGCCCGCCATGTTCCAGATTCGGCTTGCCACTCCAGATGACCTGGAGCTCATCATCGGACTGATAGACAAGGCAGCCGACTGGCTCAGGACAAAGGGCACCAACCAGTGGGCAGCTCCCTGGCCAACGCGGCCGGAGCGCGACGAGCGTGTGCTCCGGGGCCTGCTGGCCGGCAGCACATGGCTTGTCGTGGACCGGGGAACGCCGGTCGCCACGGCGACTTCCTGGCGGCTGCCCGGGCAGCGCGAACTATGGACCGCGCAGGAGCTGAGCGAGCCCGCCGTGTACATGTCACGTCTCGTCCTGAACCGCGAATACACCAGCACCGGCGCGGGCGCGGCGCTGACAGAGTGGGTCGGCGCCCGCGGCAGGGAAGAATACGGCGCTGCCGAGCTGAGAATTGACGTCTGGACAGGCAACCTTAAGCTGCACGGATACTACATGAGCCAGGATTTTGAGTTCCTTCGCTACCACCCCGACAGGAGCTATCCATCCGGCGCCCTCTTTCACAAGCCGATAGCCAGGATCAAGGTCGACTCCGCGTCGATCTTCTGGCTGATTCCTGCTCTGCCCGCCGCGACCGCGCCGCTCCCGCTGGCTGCGGCATGCATGCCGCAGCGGGTCCCGCGCTGGCAGCTGCGACGGGCCGGGCGTGCGCGACAGGGGCGCGAGGACCAGCACAGCGCGCTCCATGACGGGGAGTCCTGGCCCGCTACGGGGCACCACTCAGGAGCCGGGCCAATCAAATTGGTCACAATGATGCTGCATATTCTCCTGAGCATCACGCACCCCAAAGACTAGCTAATTTCGGCCTAACTGCCGCCCAATCGTTGTCGATCAAGAATCCGTGTTGCGCTATTCGCGTCTTCCGGCTAATGATGTAAGCGATCGCTAGAGACTCCGATAGTTGCGGATCCCTTCGCGAGGTGGCGCCTGCACCGGGGATTGCGCAGGCGGAGCGCCTGCGGAGGGAGGTGCCATGGCTAAGCGCTACGGTCGTCCGTCGCTGATGTATCGCTACGAGCACTACGACCCAAAGAGCTAGGTAGCCGGGCGCGCCAGATGGTGCGCCCGTAGCGCGAGAGAAGGTAGTCGGTCCCGACTTAGTCCACGAGGCAGTTCCCGCGAGGGCACTCCCCTGGATAAACTCCGCCCGACGGGCTACCTGCCTGATCTCGCCGCCCAGGATGACAGACGTCGTGGACCGCCTGGCAGGTCCGCTACGCGCGGCGCTCTCCCGCCTGCTTCTGGCCGCCCGCTAGCGGGTCGCGGTGATGGTGGCGCTGCCGAGGACCATGTCGCGGTCATACAGGACGGCGGCCTGGCCCCTGGCCACTCCCCTGGCCGGCCGGGCCAGGGCGATCCGCAGCGTGTCGCCGCCAGCCTCGCCGGGAATCACCGTGCAGCTCGCCTGCTGCGGCTCGCCATGCGCGCGCAACTGGACCAGGCAGTCGACCGGCTCGCCAGGCGCGGCGCACCCGGACCAGACGGGCTGGCTGGCCTCGATCTCGCGGACGTCAAGCCCCTCGGCCGGCCCCACGGTCACGGTGCCAGAAACCGGCTCGATGTCCAGCACGTACCGCGGCCGGCCATCGGCGGCTGGCGCGGCAAGCCCCAGGCCCCGCCGCTGCCCGACGGTGAACCCGTAGCTGCCGTCGTGACTGCCGAGTACGGCGCCGTCGGCGTCCACGACCTGGCCGGGCGCGCTGCCGAGCCGGCCGTGCAGGAACTTGCGGGTGTCGCCGTCGGCGATGAAGCACACGTCGTGGCTGTCCGGCTTGTCGGCCACGGCCAGGCCCCGGTCGGCGGCTTCCTTCCTGACCTGCTCCTTGGTGCTGTCCCCGAGCGGGAACATGGCCCGCTCAAGCTGCTTGCTGGTCAGCACGGCCAGCACGTAGGACTGGTCCTTACCGGTGTCGGGGCTGCGCAGCAGGCGGCGCGGCCCCGGCGCGGGCAGCGCGGGGTCCAGCCGGGCGTGGTGCCCGGTGCAGACGGCGTCGAAGCCGAGCGCGACGGCCCGGTCAAGCACGGCGGCGAACTTGATCTTCTCGTTGCAGCGCAGGCACGGGTTGGGGGTATTGCCCCTGGCGTACTCGTCGACGAAGTCGCGGACCACGTCGTCGTGGAACTGCTGGGCGAGATCCCAGACATAGAACGGGATGCCGATGACGTCGGCGGCCCGGCGGGCGTCGCGGGCGTCCTCCAGGGTGCAGCAGCCGCGCGCGCCGGTCCGGTAGGAGCTGGGGTTGGCGGACAGCGCCAGGTGCACGCCGGTGACGTCGTGGCCGGCCTCGGCGGCCCTGGCGGCGGCGACGGCGGAGTCGACGCCGCCGGACATCGCCGCCAGCACTCGCAAGGTAGTCATCTTCCTTCCAGCGTATGCGCGCGGCGACCCGGGCCGTAGCCGGGGCTGCCCGCCGCCCTTGCGGCGGCTCAGCGGGCCGCGCTGGCTCGCCTGGCTCGCTCGACGACCTCGCCGATGACCGCGCCGAGCGCGTCCACGTCGGCCTGCGCCGAGGAGTGCCCGAGGGAGAACCGCAGCGACCCGCGCGCCCGCGCCTCGTCCGCGCCCATGGCCAGCAGCACATGGCTGGGCTGCGCCACCCCGGCGGTGCACGCCGAGCCGGTGGAGCAGGCGATGCCGCGCGCGTCCAGCAGCATGAGCAGCGCGTCGCCCTCGCAGCCGGGGAACGAGAAGTGCGCGTTGCCTGGCAGCCTGGCCGGCCCTGGCGGCGCGCCGTTCAGCACCGCATCGGGCACGGCGGCCAGGACCTGCGCGATCAGGTCGTCGCGCAGCGCGGTCACCCGCTTGACTTCATCGTTTCTTCGCTCGAACGCCAGGCTCACGGCGACGGCGAAGGCCCGGATGGCGGGGGCGTCCAGGGTGCCGGAACGGACGTCGCGCTCCTGGCCGCCGCCATGCAGCACGGGCACCGGGCTGGTGCCCCTGGCCAGCAGCAGCGCGCCGACGCCGACCGGCCCGCCGATCTTGTGCGCGGTGATGGTGAGGGCGGTGGCCCCGGTGCCGGAAAGGCTCACGGGAAGCTGTCCGGCGGCCTGGACGCTGTCGCTGTGGAACGGGATCTCGTACTCGGCGGCGATCTGAGCCAGCTCGGCGATCGGCTGGACGGTGCCGACCTCGTTGTTCGCCCACATGATGCTGACCAGGGCCACGCTGGCGGGATCCCGCTCGATGGCGGCCCGCAGCTCGGCGGGGCTGACGACGCCGGCGTGGTTCACGGGCAGCCAGTCCGCGACGGCGCCCTCGTGGTCTTGCAGCCAGTGCACGGTGTCCAGCACGGCGTGGTGCTCGGTCGGCGGCACGAGCAGCCGCCGCCGCGCCGGGTCACCCGCCCGTCGCGCCCAGAAAAATCCCTTAACGGCGAGGTTGTCGGCCTCGGTGCCGCCGCTGGTGAAGACGACCTCGCTGGGCCTGGCCCCGTAGACCTCGGCGATCTGCTCGCGGGACTCCTCCACCACCCGGCGCGCCCGGCGGCCCGCGTTGTGCAGGGAAGAGGGGTTCCCGACCTGGCCTAGTTCCTCAGTCATCGCGGCCAGCGCCTCGGGCAGCATCACGCTGGTGGCCGCGTGGTCCAGGTAGACCTGCCGGGCGGAATCCGCCTGCGCCCGGGCGGTCCCGCCCGCGGCCGGGCGGCCCGCCATGTCACCGGAATTCGCCATGATGCACCCAGCCTAGCCGCTGCCGCGCCCCTCCGCCGCTATGCCGTGACCCGCTGGCTACCGGCAGTTAGATCAGCCCTGCCTGCGCTTCTCGATTTCCTCGATGAGCTGCGGGACTACCTTAAACAGGTCGCCGACCACGCCGTAGTCCGCGAGCTCGAAGATGGGCGCCTCCGGGTCCTTGTTGACGACCATGATCGTCTTGGCGGTCTGCATGCCGGCCCGGTGCTGGATCGCCCCGGAGATGCCGCAGGCCAGGTAGAGCTGCGGGGAGACCGTCTTGCCGGTCTGGCCGACCTGGAACTGGTGCGGGTACCAGCCGGCGTCGGTGGCGGCGCGGGACGCGCCGACGGCCGCGCCGAGGGAGTCGGCCAGCTTCTCGATCAGGGCGAAGTTCTCGCCGGCGCCGACGCCCCGGCCACCGGAGACGACGATGGACGCCTCGGTCAGCTCGGGCCGCTCGCCGCGCTCCTGCTCCACCCGGCCGGTGATCCTGGTGCTCTTGGCGGCGTCGCTGACGGTGAAGTCCACTGGCTCGGCGACCGCGTCGCCGGACGCGGGCTCGGGGGCGACGGAGTTGGGCCGCACCGCGATGATCGGGACGCCGGACCGCACCCTGGACTGCACGGTGATCGCGCCGCCGAAGATGGACTGCTCGCCGGCCAGCTCGTCGCCCAGCGCGGTGACGTCGGTCAGGATGCCGGAGCCGGTCTTGACCGCCAGCCGGGCCGCCACCTCGCGGCCCTCGGCGGTGGCGGGCACCAGGACAGCGGCCGGGGACTGCCGCGCGACCAGCTCGGCCAGCAGCTCGGCCTTGGGCGCCACGAGGTAATCGTCGAAGTCGGCGCTGTCGGCGACGTACACCTTGGCGGCGCCGAACTCAGCCAGCCGGGCCTGCCCGGCGGCGGCGCCGGAGCCCGCCCACACGGCGGCGGGCTCGCCGTACTTGCGGGCCAGGGTCAGCAGCTCGCTGGTGACCTTCTTGACCGTCTCGCCGGTGTGCTCGACGAGAACCAGGATCTCAGCCATGGACGTCAGCCCTTCGCAGTATTCGGCCGGTTCGCACGGATGGCCCTACCTCAGATGAACTTGCGCGCGGCGAGGAACTCGGCTGCCTGGGTGCCGCCGTCGCCCTCGTCGGTGACGATGGTGCCGGCCTGCCGCGGCGGCCGGCTCGCGAAGCTGATTACCTCGGTGGCGCTGGCGGCCAGGCCGGCGCTGCCGGCGTCCAGCTCCAGGTCGGCCAGGCTCAGCGTCTCCACCGGCTTCTTCTTGGCCGCCATGATGCCCTTGAACGACGGGTAGCGAGGCTCGTTGATCTTCTCCACCACGCTCAGCACGGCGGGCAGGGTCGCCTCGACGGTGTCGTAGCCGTAGTCGGCCTGGCGGTTGATGGTGATGGCGGTGCCGTCGGTCTCGACCTTGCTGGCGAAGGAAAGCTGCGGCACGCCGAGCCGCTCGGCCAGCATGGCCGCCAGCACGCCCATCCGCGCGTCGGTGGACTCCGAGCCGAGGATGACCAGGTCGAAGCCGATCCGGCCGAGGGCCTTGGCGATGATCGCCGAGGTGACAAGCGCGTCCGAGCCGTGCAGCCCCTCGTCGGTGACGTGCACCGCCTTGTCGGCGCCCATCGACAGGGCCTTGCGGATCGCCTCTGCCGCCTTCTGCGGGCCCACCGACAAGATGGTGACCTCGCCGCCGTGTGCCTCGGTGAGGCGCAGCCCTTCCTCGATCGCGTACTCGTCGAGCTCGTTGATCACGGCGTCGGCGGCCTCGCGGTCCAGCGTGCTGTCCGCTTCCCGCAGCTTGCGCTCCGACCAGGTGTCGGGTACCTGCTTCACACAGACGACGATGTTCATGACCGGCGGCCGACCTCCCTAGGGCGCTTCCTGACCCTGCTTATCATGTTACTCGCTAGTAGCAATCTTGGTCCGGCGGGGCTCAGCCGGCCCGCTCGGCCGCTTCCACCACGTTGGTGAGCAGCATCGCCCTGGTCATCGGCCCGACGCCACCGGGCATCGGGGCCAGGTAGCCGGCCACCTCCGCGACGCCGGGATCGACGTCCCCGGTCAGCCCCGCCTCGGTCCGCGAGATCCCCACGTCCAGGATGGCCGCGCCGGGCGCGACCATGGCCGGGGTCAGCAGCCCCGGCCGGCCGGCCGCGACGACCACGATGTCCGCCGCGCGGGTGTGCACGGCCAGGTCGCGGGTGCCGGTGTGGCAGAGCGTCACGGTGGCGTTCTCGCTCCGCCTGGTCAGCAGCAGGCCAAGCGACCGGCCCACGGTGATGCCGCGGCCGATCACGGTCACCTCCGCCCCGGCCAGCGGCACGCCGTACGTGGTCAGCAGTGCCACGATGCCGCGCGGCGTGCAGGGCAGCGGCGCGGGCTCGCCGAGCACCAGCCGGCCCAGGTTCATCGGATGCAGCCCGTCGGCGTCCTTGCCGGGATCGATCAGCTCCAGCACCCGCTGCGCGTTCAGGCCGGCAGGCAGCGGGAGCTGGACGATGTAGCCGGTGCACGCCGGGTCGGAGTTCAGCTCGCGGACCGCGTCTTCCACCTGCTGCTGGCTGGCGTCGGCGGGCAGATCGCGGCGGATGCTGAGGATGCCGACCTGCGCGCAGTCCCGGTGCTTGCCGTTGACGTAGGACCGGGAGCCGGGGTCGTCGCCAACCAGGATGGTGCCGAGGCCAGGCGGACGGCCCGCAGCGGCCAGCCGGGCGACCCGGCCGGTCAGATCGGCGCGGATCTGCGCAGCGGTCGCCTTGCCGTCCAGAATCGTCGCTGTCATCGCGGGCCATTGTGCCCGATGCGGCCGGCCGGCCCGCTGCTGGCCCGCCGGCAGCGCCCGCTAGTGGTAGAAGTGCCTGACTCCGGTCAGGTACAGCGTCACCCCGGCGGCCCGCGCGGCGGCGATGACCTGCTCGTCCCGGATGGACCCGCCGGGCTCGGCCACCGCCCGAACCCCGGCCTCCGCCAGCACCTCGAACCCGTCGGGGAACGGGAAGTAGGCGTCGCTGGCCGCCACCGATCCGGCCGCCCTGTCGCCGGCCCTGGTGACCGCCAGCCGCGCGGCGTCGACCCGGTTAACCTGGCCCATGCCGATGCCGACGCTGGCCAGCCCGGCGGCCAGCAGGATGGCGTTGGACTTCACCGACCGGCACGCCTTCCAGGCGAATCGCAGGTCGGCGAGGACCTCGGGACCGGCCGGCTCGCCGGCCGCGAGCTGCCAGCCGGACGGCTCGTCGCCTGGCTGGTCGACCAGGTCGGCGGCCTGCATCAGCAGCCCGCCGCTGATCACCTTGGCCTCGGGCCGGGCGCCGCGGGCCGGCGGCGCGCAGCGCAGCACCCGCAGGGTCTTGCGGCGGGTCAGGATGTCCAGCGCGGCCGGCTCGTAGTCCGGGGCGACGATCACCTCGGTGAAGATCTCCCCGACCTGCGCGGCCAGCTCGGCAGTGACCGTGCCGTTCGCGGCGATGACGCCGCCGTAGGCCGAGACAGGGTCGCAGGCGTTCGCCGCGCGGTGCGCCTGCGCGAGGTCCGCGCCGGTGGCGATGCCGCACGGGTTGGCGTGCTTCATGACCGCCACGCACGGCTCGGCGAAGTCGGCGGCGGCCCGCCTGGCCGCGTCGGCGTCGGTGTAGTTGTTGTAGGACATGGCCTTGCCGTGCAGCTGCTCGGCGGTGGCGATGCCCGGCTCGCCGCCGGTATAGAGCGCGGCCCGCTGGTGCGGGTTCTCCCCGTAGCGCAGCACGTCCGCGCGGACCCAGACGGCGGCGGTCAGGTCGGGCCAGCCGGTCTCCCGTGCCAGCTCGTCGGGGGCATAAGCCGAGGCGAACCAGGACGCGACGGCCGCGTCGTAGGCCGCCGTGTGCGCGTACGCGCGGGCGGCCAGCCGGCGGCGCTGGGCCAGCGTGAAGCCGCCGTCGCCCAGCGCCGCGATCAGGTCGGGGTAGCTGTCCGGGCTGGTGAGGACGGCGACGGTGGCGTGGTTCTTGGCCGCGGCGCGGACCATCGCGGGCCCGCCGATGTCGATCTGCTCGACGCACTCGGCCGGCGCCGCCCCGCTGGCGACCGTCTGGCTGAACGGGTAGAGGTTGGAGACCAGCAGCTCGAACGGCTCGATGCCCAGCTCGGCGAGCTGGTCGCGGTGGCTGCCGGAGGCCAGGTCAGCGAGCAGCCCGGCGTGCACGGCCGGGTGCAGGGTCTTGACCCGCCCGTCCAGGCACTCGGGAAAGCCGGTGAGCTGCTCGACCGGCGTCACCGGCACCCCGGCGGCGGTGATCGCCGCGGCGGTGCTGCCGGTCGACACGAGCTGCACCCCGGCCGCGTCCAGCGCCGCCGCCAGCTCCGCCAGCCCGGCCTTGTCGTAGACGCTGATCAGCGCCCGCCTGATAGCGACCTTCGTCACTGCCCGATCCTCACCTTCCGGCCCCGCACGGACCAGCCCTGCCTGGCCATCTGGCCAACGGTCTCCACCAGCAGCGCCCGCTCGGCGACCTTGATCCGCTCGTGCAGGCTCGCCTCGTCGTCGTCGTCGCGCACGGGAACGGCCGCCTGGGCGATGACGGGCCCGGTATCGGTGCCCTCGTCCACCAGGAAGATGGTGCACCCCGTCAGCTTCACGCCGTGCTCAAGCGCGTCCCGCACGGCGTGCATGCCGGGAAACGACGGTAGCAAGGCGGGGTGGGTATTCAGCACCCGGCCGCCGAACTTCCGCAGGAAGGCGGGGCCGACGAGCTTCATGAACCCGGCGAGCACCACCAGGTCGGGCGCGTAGGCGGCACAGTCCGCCGCGAGCGCCTCGTCCCAGGCGGCCCGGTCGGGGCAGTCGGCGACCCGCCTGGTGAAGGCGGGTACCCCGGCGGCCGCCGCGCGGCGCAGCGCGGCGATCCCGTCCCGGTCCGCGCCGACGGCCACGACGCTGGCGCCGAACGCCTCGCCGGCCGCGGCGTCCAGGAGGGCCTGAAGGTTGCTGCCCGTGCCTGACACCAGCACGACCAGTCGCGTGGGGCTGACGGCTTGACTCCCTCGGGCGTGCTGCCTGCGTGGACACCCCAGGGTAGCGGGGGCGCGAACGTGAGCGGGCGGGCGGCACCGGGGTTACCGGCACCACCCGCCCTGGTGGCGCGCCCCGTGCTCCGGGGCGCGGCCGCTAGGAGGTCAGCCCGCAGATCGGGGTCGGCAGGAAGCCGTAGTCCTTGATCACGGACTGCTGGGCCTTCGCGCAGAACCAGCCGTGCGTGCCGTGGCCGGCGGCCGGGGCGAAGAACCGCTGGAGGCGGGAGGGGATGTTGCCCTTGGTGCCAGCGGCGTACGGCACCACGTCGTACAGCACCCGCTGGAAGAGCTGCGGGAAGTGGCTGTTGATGACGGTCTTGACGCCGCTGCCCTTGGTCGGGGCGGTGTGGCTGATCTCGCGAAGCACCAGCTTGCCGACCTGGTCACAGCCGAAGGCGTTCTGCGACCTGGTCGGCTTCTTGCCGCAAGACGCCGAGTGGTCGGCTTGCTGGATGTAGGAGCCGACGGAGAACGGGAACACGATGTTCGCGCTGTCGGTCTTGAACACCTTGGCGACGCCCTCGTTCTCCTCAGGCAGCCTGGTGTTCACGCAGTTGCCGGGACTGGCCACGCCGATCGAGGCGAGGAAGAACGAGCGGGTGCCCGAGCTGGCCTGCGGCAGGACCGGGTTGATCGTGCCGGACTTGCCGCCGAGGTCGGCCCAGTTGTTCGCCGGGTGGCCGCCGGTCGCGGGGACGGTGCAGCTGTAGATCTCGCCGAGCTGCTTGGCGGTCAGGCTCGCCGGCGCGTTGCTGGTCTTCGCCGTGGAGTAAGTCACCGCGTCCTTGGCCAGCGCCACGAACACCACGCCGCCCGGGCCCTTGGTCGGGTCGGACGCGCCGCGCGGCCGCGACGAGCGGGCGAAGTTGAGGCACCGGTAGCTGCCGGTCCTGGTGGCGGCGGGCAGCGCCTGGATGCCGGCCGAGGAGCCGTCCGGCCTGAGGATCTTCGTGCAGCCCGACTTCGGCCTGATCGTGCTGGTCAGGTTGTTCGGCTGGCCGGGCGGGGTGGCGTCCCAGCTGTAGATGTAGGGGTGGCTCGCGTTGTGCGTCTTATGCGCGGAGTTGTAGTTGACCGAGAGCTGGTCAAGCACGAACTGGATGGTGTTGGACCCGACGCCCACGATGTCGTAGGACTTGGGCGTGACCTTGTGCAGGTGAGAGTTCACCGGGTCGGCCAGGGCCGGGGCCATGGCCAGGGCGGACGTGGCAGCCGCTACCGCGGTTACCGCGACCAGACTCTTCAGAATGCGCACGCGTTCCTCCCACGAACGAAAAGCGCTAAGCTGCCGTGCGAAGAATGTTCGCCCGGACCGGCCAGGTGCCGACGGGCCAAGAATGCACCAGGCCAGAAATCGCAACAAGAAATATCGTGCGGCGGCTGCGAGATGTCTGCGTGAACGGAGCGCCTACGCCGGGCAAAACCCCTGGCAGGGGGCTACTTTCGAGGCGGGCGGGGAAGCCCTGGGCAGGGTTTATGGCGGCCTTGTTTCACTCTCGTTAACCTGAAACCAGCCGACTAGTAATGTGGTGTGAATACCCGGCAGGCTACCGGGGACATATCCCGGCCACCTGACGTTTACCAAGTGTCGCGCGCGTGACGCGCAGATGAATCACAATCGGCCGCCGGCTGGCTGGCGGGCCCGGGCGATGTGAGATAGTTCTGCCGGGAAGACATGCGCGCGCCCGCGCCAGGAAGGATCCCGAACTGTCCGCCGACCAGCCATCGCAGCCCGTCGAGACCGAGCCGTCCGCCGGCTCGCCCTCCGGTCTGCCCCGGCTCTTCTTTCCTGACCAGCCCGCGGTGCCGCCGCCGGCCTGGCAGCCACAGCAGGGACCAGGCCAGGCGCCCACGCTGCTCAGCGCGCCGCCGGCGCCCGCTCCGGTGCCCCAGCCGCCTAAGCCGACCGGCCCGCCGCGCCGGGAGCTGCGACACCGCGCCGCCGCGGCGGCCATCTTCAGCGTGCTCGCCATGCTGGCGCTATCCGGCGTCGGGCAGGCCGGGCACGCCCTCTATCTGCTCGCCTTCGCGCTGGTCGTAGGCGCGGCCGCCGCGATCCTCGGGATCACCGCCGCCAGGGCGGCCCGCAAGGACGGCACGACCCGCCCGCGCGGCAGCGTGGCCGCCATGATCCTGGGCTTCGCCTCGGTCGCGCTGGCGGCGCTGTCCATCGTCGGCGCGGTCTACTACTCGCAGCTCACCACCTACCAGCGGTGCATCAACGACGCCCACGGCAGCACGGCGCAGCAGACCTGCACCCGCCAGCTCATCCATTCGATGGAGTCGCACAGCGACATCCGCTAGTGCGCCACCAGGCAAAGTTTGCGTGTCAATGAGGCGGCGGAGCAGCCGCGGTGAGTTTCAGCTGACGCAGAACTCGTTGCCTTCGGGGTCGCGCATGACCGCGTAGTAGACCGGGTCCTCGGGGTCGTCGTGCCGGTCCCGGCGCTGCACCCTGGCACCCAGCCCGGTCAGTTCGGCAACCTTTGCCTCGACGATCGCGATCCGCCGCTCCATGGACAGCGCGTTATCGCGGCCCGTGGGGTAGAGGTCGAGATGGACCCGGTTCTTGCCGGCCTTCGCCTCGGGCACCTGCTGAAACCAGACCGGCGGACCCAGCCCGGACGGGTCGAACAGCCGGTCGTCGAAGGCTGCATCCTCCCCTAGCCGGGCGTGGTAGTGCGCGTGCCAGGTCGTCGCTGGCCCGGTCGGTGGCACCGGCTGATAGCCCAGCGCCCGCGCCCAGAATCGCGCCAGCACAGCAGGGTCATTCGCATCGATGGTCAGCTGCCAGAACACCATGCCCAGAGGCTAGACCCGGCCGCTGACACCTGGCGCTCTGCTAGGGAAGGGCGGCGGGGCCGCGGGGGGTGGGCGGCTCGTCCGGCGCGTCGCCCGCCCAGGGGTCAAGGAAGATCGTGTGGCCGCTGTCCGCGTCCTCAGCGCTGCGCCGCGGTCGCGGCGGGCCTGCCTGGGCGGCGCCGGCCAGCGCCGCGGACCCGGCAGGCCTGCGGAACCGGCCGCCCATCCGGATCCAGTTCGCGATGCCGGCGGTGACCGCGCTGGCGATGCCGATCTCCAGCGCCGCGACCACCCCTACCTGCCAGCCGGACGGCCCGACGGCCGCCAGGCGGCCGTCGCCAAGCGGCCCGCCGGAGAACGCCGCCAGCACGCCGAGCACGCCGCCCGCGGCGGCACCGCAGGCCAGGCCCCACAGCGGGGCCATCTCGACGGCGGGCGTGGGCGCGGCCCTGACCAGCAGCAGCCCGGCCACGCAGCCGGCGGCGTACGGCAGCGCGAGCACGATGGCGGTCAGCCACGGCGGGGTGCCCGCTTGCATCCCCTGCGGCAGCGCGGCCAGCAGCGGGAAGGCGGGCAGCTGGCCGAGCACCGCGCCGGTCGGGGCGACCATGGTGCCGGTGCCGAAGGCGAACCCGGGCCCGAGTGCGAACGAGATCGCCCAGACGATGGCGTTCGGCACGTAGGCGAGCTGGGTCACCACCAGCAGCACGGCGCCGATGGCACCGGGCTGGAGGCTGCCGCTGAGCGCGGCGTACTCGTGCAGGTGGGTGGCGAGCGAGACGCCGGCCATGACGGCCCCGCTGGCGGCCAGCACCGCCAGCGCGCCGATCATGCCGATGATCACCGACCGCGGCCGGTCCGGGAGCAGGCGGGTGAGCTGGGCCCACGGCGCGAGCGCGCGGGCGCCGCCGAGCCCGCCGGCCACGAGGGCGAGCAGCAGCCCGCAGATCACCGCCTGCGGTACGGACGGCGCGGCCTGCGCGGACCTGCTGGCCATCGCCAGCGCCCCGGCGATCAGGGCGTAGGGGACGGCGAGGGCGAGGGCGGCGTAGCCGACGTGCCGGAGCCTGGCGACTCCGCCGGCCCTGACCACCCAGCGCCCGGCCCGCCAGACGAGTGCGCCCGGCAGCAGCACCAGGCCGAGCGGCAGCATGCCGATCCGGCCTGCGCCGTGCAGCGCGAACCCGACGTGATGACCGATCAGCCAGAGCACCGCCGCGGTGCGCAGCACGCCGGTGAGGCCGACCCCCTCGTGCGGCGCCGCGATCCAGCCGACGAGCACGAGCAGGGTCAGCACGGCCATCCCCGCCGCCGCGGCGACCCCGGCCGCGATCGCGCCGGTGGCGACGAGCGGCCGGGTGGCGCCGGGCGTGGCGGGGCTGGCGGTACCGGTGGCGGATCCCGCCGCAGCGGTTCCCGCGCGCGCTGGCGAGGTGGTCACCTGTTAAGCCTCGCAACTAGCCGCGCGCCTGGCGAACAGGCGCGCCGGGCCGTCTCAGCCGCCCTGCACAACCTCGCGGACGAGCTGGGCGGTCTCGCTCGGCGTGCGGCCGACCCGGACACCGACCTTCTCCAGCGCGTCCTTCTTGGCCTGCGCCGTGCCGGCCGAGCCCGAGATGATCGCGCCGGCGTGACCCATGGTCTTGCCCTCGGGCGCGGTGAAGCCCGCCACGTAGGCGACCACGGGCTTGGTCACGTTCTTCTCGATGAACGCGGCAGCCCGCTCCTCGGCGTCGCCGCCGATCTCGCCGATCATCACGATCGCCTCGGTCTCGGGGTCCGCCTCGAACGCGGCCAGGCAGTCGATGTGCGTCGTGCCGATGATCGGGTCACCGCCGATGCCGACGGCCGTGGAGAAGCCGATGTCGCGCAGCTCGTACATCATCTGGTAGGTCAGCGTGCCGGACTTGGACACCAGGCCGATCCGGCCCTGGGTGGTGATGTCGGCGGGGATGATGCCGGCGTTGGACTTGCCTGGCGAGGCCACGCCTGGGCAGTTCGGGCCGACGATGCGGGTCGTGTTGCCGGCCGCGCAGGCCTGCGCCCAGAACTCCGCCGTGTCGTGCACCGGCACGCCCTCGGTGATCACCACGACGAGCGGCATCGCGGCGTCGATGGCCTCGATCACGGCGGCCTTGGTGCCGGCCGGGGGCACGAAGACCACGGACACATCCGCGCCGGTCTCCGCCATCGCCTCGGCCACGGTGCCGAACACCGGCACCTGCTCGCCGGCCAGCTCGATGCTCTGCCCCGCCTTGCGCGGGTTGGTGCCGCCGACCACCTTGGCGCCGGCGGCGATCATCCGCGCGCCGTGCTTGCGGCCCTCGGATCCGGTGATGCCCTGCACGATGATCCGGCTCTCGCCGGTCAGGAAGATCGCCACCTCATGCTCCCGTCGCGGCCGCTGCGGCCAGCTCGGCGGCGCGCCGCGCCGCATCGTCCATCGTCGCTACCTGCTCCACCACGGCGATGCCGGCCTCGTCGAGGATGCGCCGGCCCTCCGCCGCGTTGTTGCCGTCGAGCCGCACCACGATCGGGTGCCGCACCGGCTCGCCGCCGTCGGCCAGCAGCCCGATGGCGGAGACGATCCCGTTGGCCACCTCGTCGCAGGCGGTGATGCCGCCGAACACGTTGACCAGCACGCTGCGCACCGAAGGGTCGGACAGCACGATGTCCAGGCCGTTCGCCATCACCTCGGCGGACGCGCCGCCCCCGATGTCAAGGAAGTTGGCCGGACGCACGCCGCCGAACGACTCGCCGGCGTAGGCGACCACGTCGAGCGTGGACATCACCAGGCCGGCGCCGTTGCCGATGATGCCGACCTCGCCCTCCAGCTTCACGTAGTTCAGGTGCTTGGCCTTGGCGCGGGCCTCAAGCGGGTCCACCGCGGTGGGGTCGGCGAACTGGTCGAAGCTCTGCCGGAACGAGGCGTTGTCGTCCAGGGTTACCTTGGCGTCCAGGGCGATGACCCGCCCGTCGCCGGTCAGCACCAGCGGGTTGACCTCCACCAGCGTGGCGTCCTCGTCGGTGAAGACTGCCCACAGCCGCTCGGCCAGCGCCGCCGCCCCGGCCCGCGCCTTTTCCGGCAGCCCGCCGGCGGCCACGATCTCGGCGGCCTTGGCGGCATCGACTCCGGCCAGCGGGCTGACCGGGATCCTGGCCAGCGCGTCGGGGCTGGTCCTGGCGACCTCCTCGATCTCCACGCCGCCCTCCACCGAGCACATCGCCAGGAAGGTGCGCTCCGACCGGTCGAGCAGGAACGACAGGTAGTACTCCTCGGCGATGTCGATGTCCTCGGCGACCAGCACCGAGTGCACCGTGTGCCCCTTGATGTCCATGCCGAGGATCTGCCCGGCCTTGGCCTGCGCGGCGTCGGCGTCGCCGGCCAGCTTCACGCCGCCGGCCTTGCCGCGGCCGCCGACCTTGACCTGGGCCTTGATGACGACCCCTGGCTTGCCAGCCGCGATGAACTCGGCCGCGATCTCGCGCGCCTGTTCCGGGGTCGAGGCGATCTTGCCCTGCTGAATCGGAACGCCATAGGAAGCGAAGAGGTCCTTCGCCTGGTACTCGAACAAGTCCACTCTGGGGCCGTCCTTCGTGCTCGGCAGTATCTGATTCGCGCCGGCTGACGGCGCGCGGTCGGTATGCGGGGCCGCCGGATAAGCGGCCGCGCGATCCTGGCGGCGGTGCCGCCGGGCGCCGCCGCGCCGCTGGCGGCCCGGCTGGCCGCAGGAAGCCTAGTCCCGCCGGAAGCCTAGCCCCGCCACGGCAACCTGGCGTAGCTGGGTGGCGCGGCCGGCGGCGGAGCGACCTGCCGCGGGCTAGCCGGCGGTCGGCTCGCGGTGCCGCGCCGCTTCGGGGGCCAGGGCGGACCTGACCCAGTCCACGATCTGGGTGGTGGGCGCGCCTGGCGTGAAGATCTCGGCCACGCCAAGCCGCTTCAGCTCGGTGATGTCCTCGCCGGGGATGATCCCGCCGCCGAACACCACGATGTCGGTGGCCTGGCGCTGCTCCAGCAGTTCCAGCACCCGGCGGAACTGCGTCATGTGCGCGCCGGACAGCACGGAAAGGCCGATGGCGTCGGCGTCCTCCTGGAGGGCCGCGGCGACGATCTGCTCGGGGGTCTGGTGCAGGCCGGTGTAGATGACCTCTACTCCGGCGTCCCGCAGGGCCCGCGCCACCACCTTGGCCCCGCGATCGTGACCGTCCAGGCCGGGCTTGGCGATCACCACCCGGATGCTGTTCATTACACAAGCCTCCTGCGTGCTCCTGCTGGCCGCGTCCGCCTCGTTGCGCCCGCCGCCGCACAGCGCCCACGGTAGCTGATCCGCCGGCGCGCTAGGCCCGGCCGCCGGCCGCCCGCTGCCTCCGCTGGCCGCCCGCTGCCCGGCACGCTAGCCCGCTGCCGCCACGATGAGGTTCATGCTGGCGGGCAGATGCACGCTGCCGTCGGGCCTGATATGCCCGGCCACCATGTCGTCGAACGCCCGGCGGGCGGCCTGGCGCACCTCGGGCGGCTGTGCCTCCAGCAGCGGCGCGGTCCTGATCGCGGTGGGCAGCCAGTCGTCCCACAGGGCCTGCGAGCTGGCGAACCGCTGCTCGAAGGTGACCGGGGTCATCGACTCCAGGCCGAACCCGGCCCGCTCCAGCAGCGCCCCGACCGCCGCCGGGCTGGCGTAGTCGGGCCGGGGCGGCGGGTCGGGCAGGCCCGGCTGGCTGGACGGAACGACGGCGAGTACCGCGTCCTTGGGCATGCTCACCAGCGACCGGCTCTCGTCCCAGACCGTCATCGCCAGCCGCCCGGCTCCGGCCAGCACACGGCGGAAGCCGGCCAGGCAGCGGCCGGGATCGGTGACGTGATGGATGCCGATGTTGCAGACCACGGCGTCGAAGCCGGCGTCGCCGAAGGGCAGTTCCTCCACGTCGCCGACGCGGAAGCTGGCCTGCGGGTGCCGGGCGGCGGCCAGGTCCACCATGGCGGCGGCGATGTCGATGCCGGTCACCGCGCAGCCGCGGGCGACCGCCCGGCCGGCCAGGTAGCCGGGGCCGCAGCAGGCATCGAGCAGCCGGGTGCCGGGACCGGCGCCGGCCGCGTCCAGCACGGTGTCGGCGATCCGCAGGCTCATCGGCCCGAAGAACCGGTCGTAGGCGACGGCCCTGAGCTGCCAGCCCGCCTGCTCCAGGTCCCGCCAGGACGGCGTGCCGCCGTCCGGCCCGCTCATCACGCCGCCCCGGCGGGTGCCAGCGCGGCCCCCGGCTGCTCGATGCGGATGTCCAGCAGCGCCCGGCCCGCGTCGAGCCGGCGGCATACCTCCTGCCGGGTGGCGCCCACCGCGACCAGGTAGGCGAGCCGGGACAGGAAGCCGCGCGGCGGCAGCGCCACCCGCTGCCCGACTTCGGCGTACCAGCCCAGGTCGGCCAGCAGCTCCCCGTGATCGGGCCGGGCCGCGCGCCGGACCAGCACGCCATCGGCGTCCGGGTAGATCATCCGGATGCCGGCGACCCGGTGGCACGAGGGCCGGACGGTGACCGGCGCCCCGGCCGCCGCCGCGGCGGCGGCCCCGATCAGGTCCACGCCGGTGGCCAGCCTGGTGATGGCGGGGATCCGGTCGCCGCCGACCCGGCCGGCGATCTCGATGACCCGCGGTCCTGACCGCGTCATCCGGATCTCGCAGTGCGTGGCGCCCACGCCGATCTCCAGCGCCTTGTGCACGGCGGCGACGGTCGCGATGAGCTGCGCGTCCGGCTCCGCGCCCGGATCGACGGGCCTGGCGAAGTGCCCGGTCTCCTCGAAGAACGGGGCGAAGCCGAGCACCTTCTCGGTGATGCCGCAGGTGATCGTGGTGCCATCGGCGATGACCGACTCGACGCTGTACTCCGGGCCGTCCAGGTACTCCTCGACCAGCAGCCCGGACAGCGGCGCGACCCGCGGCATCACCGCCTCGGCCGACACCACGAACAGCGCGTCGAGGTCGGCCGGGCTGTCCGCGCGCACCACCCCGATGCTGCCGCCGAGGTTGCGCGGCTTGAGCACGACCGGGTAGCCGATCTGCTCGGCGGCCAGCCTGGCCTGCGCCCGGCTGGAAGCGACAATGCTGGCGGCGGATCCGATGCCAGCCTGCGCCAGGCGGCGGCGCATCGCGTGCTTGTCCCGGCACAGCCGGGCGGCCTCCGCCGTCATGCCCGCCAGGCCCAGCCGCCCGGCGACCAGCGCGGCCAGCTCGACGTAGGCCTCGTCGCAGGTGAAGACGGCGTCGACCGCGCAGTCCCGGCCAAGCGCCGTGGCCGTGTCCGCCGCCGCGGCGGTGTCACGGAGGCTGGCGCGCTCCGCGCGGGCCAGGCAGGGAACCGCCCAGTCCGGTACCTGCTCGGCGAGCAGGATCAGCTCATAGCCGCCCGCCAGCAGGTCGGTCACGATGTACCGCTTGGTCTCGCCCAAGCCCAGGCCGATGAGAAGCAGTTTCGGCATGTTGACCTCTGTCCGCGGCCGGTGGTGGTCAGGTGGCGCTGTCGGGGTACAGGTCGCGGTAGTCGCCGGCCAGCAGCGGGTCGAGCCCCGGGCCGGCGGCGGCGCCGCGCGCCGAGGCGACCAGCGACAGCGTGGTGGAGATCCCGTACGCGGCCTCGTTGCGCTCGGCCTCCTCACCCAGGCCAAGGAGCCGCGCGACGGGCACGGTGGTGACGGGCACGAACGCGGGCGGCTCGCACTGCCAGCCCTCGATGCCGGCCGTCACCTTGGCGATGGTGGCGTTCATCTCGGGCACGTAGCCCGCCATCGCCCGGCCGCCGAGCATCAGCGACAGGCCGAGCAGGTAGAACTGGCTGAAGTTGATCATGTTGGGCGCGATGACCGCGCGCTCCAGCCAGGGCGAGTCCTGGCCGGCGTCGCGCTGCTCGCGCAGGTAGCGGTCGAGCTCCCGCGCGCCGTCCCGCGTCAGCCGCTCCATCGGGGCGTTGTCCAGCTCCAGCCGCAGCGCCAGGTCCGCCCCGTCCATCAGCGCGAACCAGGGCAGCATCCCGAGCTCGCCGATGGTGAAGCGGTTGAGCAGGTCGATCGGGAACTCGATGACCCGCTTGTCCACGTGAAAGCTGGCCAGCCGCTCCAGGTACATCCGGTAGATGACGCAGTAGCTGGCGTAGCCGGTGCCCAGCTCGGCAAGCTCGATGGCGGCGGCGTCGGTGTCCCGCATCGGCTCGCCGGACAGCCGCGGCGCGGGCTTGGACAGCATCGGGTGGTACTTGATCGGCAGCCGGGTGAACACCTTGGTCTTGATCACCTCGCCGCCCGGCCCCCGGTGCCACCAGGCGTGCGGCTTGGAGAAGGTGTCGTTGAAGTCGTGGTGCGTGCACTGGTTGCGAACGTGCACCGCGGCGACGCCGTGCTGCTCCTGCGCCTGCTCGATGGCCCTGGCGAAGATCCACGGGAAGGCCATCATCGGCGGGAACGAGTTCATCGAGGCGTGCGGCGAGCTGTGGCACAGCAGCGGCGAGTCGATGAAGGCCGCCATCGTCTCGTCGTCCCAGCCAAGCAGCGCGCGGACCTCGGCGGCGCGCGGGTGAGTCACGTCGAACAGCCGGGCCTCGTGCCGGCGGGCGAACGCGCAGAGCCGTTCCCGCCGCGCCCGTACCTCCGGTGGCACCGGCCGGGGCTGGAAACGCTCGGCGAGCACCTGGCTCAGGGACGTCATCAGGTCTCCGTCTGATCGCCCAGGGCGGCCGCCACCATGGCGGCGTAGGCGTGCACCGTACCGCAGTCAGGGGCCGGAACGGGGACCTCGCCGCCGAGTGTCCTGCCGACCGCGACCGCGACGTTCACGGCGGCCAGCGAGTCGCCGCCGAGGTCGAAGAAGTCGTCGTGCAGCCCCAGTCCGGCCACCCCAAGCGAGTCGGCGAACGCGTCGGCGACCACCAGGTCATACCGGGTCCACTGATCGGCCGGGGCAGGACCGGGCGGGGCCTGGCTGACCGGCCCGGCATGCGGGAGCGCGGCGGTGTCGATCTTGCCGTTGGCGTTGACCGGGAACTCGGCCAGCACCGCCATCCGGCCGGGAACCGAAGGCGCGGGCAGCCGCCGCGCCAGCGCGGCCCGGACGGCGGCGGTGTCCAGCGCGACGCCGGCCGCCGGGATCAGGTAGGCCGCCAGCGTGGTGACGCCGTCGTCGCGGCGCGGCAGGACCAGCGCCTCGGCGATGCCGGGCAGGTCGCGCAGCGCGTGCTCGACGGCGGCCGGCTCGACCCGGTGACCGCGCACCTTGACCTGCCGGTCGGCCCGGCCGATGATCTCGGTCATCCCGTCCGGCCGGATCCTGGCCAGGTCGCCGGTGCGCAGGATCCGCGCGCCGGGCGGGCCGGCCGCGTCGGCGATCCAGCGCTGCGCGGTCAGCGCGGGCCTGCCCCGGTAGCCGCGCCCGATGGAGTCGCCGGCCACCAGCAGCTCGCCCGCCTCGCCAGGCGGCACCGGCGCGCCGGCCTCGTCCGCGATGCGCACCCGCACGTTGTCGATGGGCAGCCCGATCGGCACGGCACGGCCGGGCTCGGCATCCGTGCCGAACCAGTGGCAGAAGCAGCCGTGCATCTCGGTCAGGCCGTAGTGGTTGACATGGCTCTCCGCCGCCGGGTGGCCGGCCATCCAGCGGGCCAGCTCGCCGGTCATCACCAGGGGCTCGCTGCCGATCATGAAGTGCCGCGCGGCGCACTGCCCGTCCGCCCCCCTGGCCTGCATCATCCGCAGGTGCGTCGGGGTCAGCTTGAGCAGCCCGACGCGGACCCTGCCGACCAGGTCAAGCAGATCGTCGATGGTCGCGCCCTCGGGCGCGATCTCGATCGGCCAGCCCGCCAGCAGCGGGGTGAAGATGGTGGTCAGCGAGCCGAGGAAGGCCAGCGGCGCGTGCAGCACCGTGCGCTCCCCCGGCTCGTGCGGGAACGCCAGGCGGCACCACCGCGCGTAGTTGGCGAGCTGGCGGTGCGTGCCCTCCACGCCCTTGGGCTGCCCGGTGGTGCCCGAGGTATAGATGATGAACGCGAGGCTGTCCGGCGTCACCGTCGCCGGCGGCGTCGCGGTGTCGACCGGGCCGGCTGTCCCGGCGGCTCGCTCGCGCAGCTCGCCGGGCGTGATGACCCGGCCGGCCAGCGGGGCGAGCCTGGCAGCCTGATCAGGGGCGGCGATGACCAGCGGCCTGCCGCAGTCCGCCAGGATCGCCGCGAGCCTGGCGTCCGGGTCGGCGCCCGACAGCGGCACATAGGCGCCGCCGGCCCGCAGCACGGCCAGGATGGCCGCGATGGCGTCGATGCCGCGCGGCATCGCGACGGCGACGGGCACCTCCGGGCCGCAGCCGAGGTCGGCCAGCACGGCGGACCAGGCGCGGACGATGCTAAGCAGGTCGCCGCGGCTGATGCTGTCGGTGCCGCAGCGCAGCGCGAGGCCGGCGGCGGGCAGCGCGGCCCGCTCGATCGCCAGGTGAACCGGGAGCTCCGAGCGCGGCGCGGCGGGACCGGGAGTGGCGCTCATCTGTCCCGCGCGGCGGCGGCGGCCGCCGCCGGCCGGCAGGTGAACCTGACGTCACGCGGCGCACCGTCCAGGCCATGGCCGATGGGCTCGGCCAGCGGGCAGCGGGTCGGCGCGATCCGGCTCAGCGCGGCACCGAGCGCCCTGGGCGCGAAGTCCGGCGAGCCTAGGCTGGAGTGCCTGGCGAGCAGCAGCAGCGAGGGATCGATGACCTTGACCTCGCCGTCGCCGTCGGTGACCTCCACCCAGGAGTGCGGCACCTCGGTGATCCCGATGATCCAGCCGCGGAAGGTGCGCGGCGCGTACCCGGCGGCGGCCAGCCGCTCAGCGAGGACCGTCGAGAGCGTGTCGCAGTTGCCGACCCCGCGGGCGAACGCGGCATGAGCGTCGGTCTTCAGCCCGGCCGACAGGTGGTGCCAGCGGACCCCGCTGTCCAGGATCTCGGCGGTGGTCGCCCGGATCGCCGGGTCGGCCACGCTAGCCGGGCGGCCCCTGGTGGTCATCGAGCCGCGTAGCGTCTCCCCTTCAGGGACCAGCACCCGGTCACCGGCCGGGGCCGCCGGCCCCGCGCCGGCAGCGGACGGGCCGGCAGTCCCGCCGAACGCCTCCGGGGTCAGCGGGCTGATCAGGCAGCCAGGCGGGCCGCCGGCGGCCTGCGGCGCGGCCGGCGTCATCTCCCAGGCCCAGCGCCGCTCGCCGAACAGCTCGGCCGCCGAGCCGCGCAGGAACGACAGGATCGCGCCGAGCGCCGTCTCCACCTCGGTCCGGCCCGACCGGGAGTACAGCGCGGCGTTCCTGATGTCGTTGGCGTCGTAGCGCGGGTCGCCGGGCTCGCCGCCCGGCTCCAGGCCGAGGTCCCGCAGCGCCGCGAACGAGCGTGGCGTGCACCGCAGGATGCGCAGGGCGGTGGCCTCATCGAGGGTGGGCTCTCGGTACTGCTCGGGCATCCACAGCACCGCGCCCGCCACCGGGCTCCAGTCGATGTCGTGCTGGATCAGCCGGCGGCCCGCGGTGACCGCCGCGCTCATGCCGGATGCCCGTTCACTGCTCGCCCGTTCGCTCTGACCGCCCGTCCACCGCCGCCACGATCCGCGCCACCCTGGCCACGAACTCGTCGAAGGCGGGTGCCTCGATGAGGTCGGACAGGCCGATCTCGGCGCCGAGCCTGCCGCCGAGCTTCGCCGCGATCATCACGGCGGTCAGCGAGTCGCCGCCGATGAGGAAGATGTTGGCATTCGGCGGCAGCGAGTCCAGGCCCAGCGCCGCGCACCAGGCGTCGGCGACGATCTGGCTCAGGTCCCCGACCGAGGTGCTGGTCATGTCCTGGCTCCTTGGCTGCTCCGCTGGGCCGCCACGGCGGCAGCCACCGCGGCCGCGACGGCCGGGGCCTGCGCCGGCGGAAGCGTCGAGATGGTGATGCGCACGGCGGGTCCCGACTGGCGCCGGAACCGCTGGCCGGCCGAGACCGCGTAGCCGGCCTCTCGCAGGTTCGCGACGACGAAGCCCTCGTCGTCGACCGGGATCCAGACGTTCAGGCCCGTCCGGCCGCTGGCGCCGATGCCGTGCCAGGCCAGCGCGCCGATCAGCGCCTGGCGGCGCTCGGCGTAGGCGGCCCTGGCCACCCTGAGCTGCTCAAGCGACCCCGGCGCGGTCCACTGGTGCAGCACGACCTGCTGGAGCAGCCCGCTGACCCAGCCGGGACCGCGCCGCTGCCGGCCGCGCACCATGGTCATGGTCACCTGGTCGGCCGCCATGACGGCCAGCCGCAGGTCGGCGCCGAGCGACTTGGACGCCGAGCGGATGACGGCCCAGCGGGACCGGCCGCCGTGGGTCAGGCTGACCGCGTCCGCGCCCGCGATATCACTGGCATGGTCGTCCTCGATGACCAGCAGGTCGGGGAACCCGTCAAGCACGGCGCGCAGCGCGGCGGCGCGGCCGCCGGTCAGCGCCGCGCCGGTCGGGTTCTGCGCGCGGGGCGTGACGATCATCGCCGCGACGTCCGGCAGCACTCCGGCGAGCCCGTCGGCCAGCAGGCCTGCCTCATCGACGCCGAACGGCACGATCCGCAGCCCCAGCGCCGCCAGCAGGAACGCCACCGGGGGGTAACCGGGGTCCTCGACGAGCACCCTGGCGCCCGGCGTAAGGTGCGCGACCAGGACGCGTTCCATCGCATCGAGCGCACCGGAGAACACGGCGACGTCGCGCACCG
This sequence comes from uncultured Actinomycetota bacterium, assembly GCA_963725175.1. Lineage (GTDB taxonomy): Bacteria > Actinomycetota > Actinomycetes > Streptosporangiales > Streptosporangiaceae > DASUBV01. The sequence continues at coordinate 4,634,098 of CAVRXH010000006.1, read as the reverse complement.
GGATGCCCGCGGCGGCGAATCGCGCCCCGGCGGCCTGCGCCAGCTCTGGCAGCACCGAGTCCACGTTGTTCACGGTTGCGCGGGTCGCGTCCATCGCGTCGAGAGCTGGCCGCAGCGGCGGCAGCAGGCGGGGATCCGGGTTACCCGACGCGAGATCCCGCATCTCAGCGGGCCTGTATCGTCGCGTGGATCTCCGCCCAGTTGTCGGCCAGCAGGTCAAGGTAACCGGTGAAGCCCCGCTCCAGGTGCGCCAGGTCAGCCTCGGTGTGGCACATCTGCGCGGCGGTGGACAGGGAGTGGACCTTGTGCTCCTTCTCCGTGGCGCCGATGTGCAGGTAGAAGTACTCGCAGTTCTCGTGGAACTCTTCGAGGCCGTAGTGGTGGCGATAGCAGCGCACGCCCTCGTAGAGGAAGACGAGCTGCGGGTAGGCGTGCCACTCCTGGCCGAGCAGCGCGCCGCAGACCTCCTGCGGGTACGGGCTGCTGAACAGCTTCTCGCCGCCCTCGATGAGTGCCACCGTGGAGGGCAGCACCGGGTCGGCGATCTCGTCCAGGTCCACGGGGCGGCCGCGCAGCCGGGACAGCAGGGTCTCCAGGAACTGGCGCAGGATGACCGCGTGCACCTTGGCCGGGTCGCCGTGGCCCATCTCGTCGCTGAGGTTCTCGACCGTCTCGGCCCTGGCCTTGACGTCGTTCATGTGCAGGAACGCGAGCGCGATCCGGTCGGGGGTGCGGCGGACCCGCTCGTAGAAGTTCTGCGCGACCACCTCGACCTGGTCCGCCGACAGCTCACGAGCCATCCACAGCTCGTAGAACGGGTTCTTGAGCGCGGGATGCTCTGAGCAGCTGCGCGCCAGCGAGTGAATGCGGTCAAGCGCATCCTGCGATGACAATGCCGCGGACGTGTCTAGCTGAACGCTCATGAATTCTCCCTTCTCTGCGTTCAGTAATCCCGGCGCCCGGCGGGCTCCGTATTCTCTAGCTAATGACTAGTCAATGATGTGAATGCACTGGGCCGGGCATGACCGAGCGCATTCCTCGGCTAGCTCCTCCAGGCCTTCGGGAATCAGTGCCTTGCTTTCCTCGCCGCCTGGGTCATCCAGCACCTTGCTGCCCTCGCGGACATAGGCAAAGAAGTCATCGCCCACCTTGAAAAGCGCCGGTGCTTCTTCTTCGCAGAGTCCGCTGTTCTGGCACTGCGACTGATCAATCCACATGCGCATCTGGATCGTCCGTTCTCGTAGGCGTCCGGAGTCTGGTCCGCGATCCGCGCTAGGCGACCGCGCCGGTGCTGACGGCGGTATCGGCGCGGACGACGCGACCGACGGCGTAGGTCTCCTCGACCACGACCTTGATCCACTCGGCGTAGCAGATCACTCTGGCCAGTTCCGTCGCGGTAAATTCATCCGCGGGGTCCTGACTCATCCGCACCACCCGGTAGTCCCCCACCATCGGCGTCATCGCCCGTTCCTGCCCGGCAACGGCGTAGGACAGGGCGAAGGAGGCCCGGCCCCCGCACGAGCAGCCGATGCTCTGGTGGCCCCGGTAGTGAGCGTCCTCGCGGGAGAAGATCATGTGACCGCCGTGCTTCTCCACGAACCGGCCCTGGATGCAGCCCGGCCCGTACATGCCGCGGATCGCGCCGCGCTTCAGCTTCAGCATCCTTGCCCTGATGGTCCGCTGCACCTGCGCGTCGGAGTCATGGCCGAGACGCTCCGCGACCGCGCCCAGGTCAAGGCCGGGTGCCAGCATCGTCTCGGTGAAGAACGCCTCGCTTCCGGTCATCAGCTCGGGCGTCGCGAGCAGGTCGCCCTGCGGACAGGTCAGCGTGACGTGATCGCCGGCCAGCAGGCCGTCGGCCAGCGTCGCGGCCATCAGTCCGCGCACCAGGTCCGCGCTGTCCCCCGACTCCGCCAGGCACGTCCTGGCGGCCGCCCGCAGCCGCCGCGCCGCGCTGCCCGTCTCGGGACCGAGCCCGTATTCCCCGGTCAGCAGCAACTCGGCCGGCGGGGTCAGCGTCTGGGTGTCCACCGCCTCGCGCGGCATCATGCCCTCGGTCCTGAACCACGCGCTGCCGTCGATGATCGAGTACAGCAGGTGAGTCTCCTGCGCGGCCGCGCGCAGCACGGTAGCCTGCTCCCCCAGGCTGACCAGGCCCTCAGGGGGCGGGGCTGGCTCGCCGGTCACCGCCGCGTAGGCCGCGTACCGCTCCGCCAGCACCTCGCGCACGGCGGCGGTATCCACCCGGTCCCGCAGGTCGTCGAGGCCGGTCTCCCCGGCGTACAGGGCGAGCAGCGACAGCAGTAAATCCGCTTCGGTGTCGTCCCAGGTCAGCGGGTCCCGCTCGCGCAGCTCCTCCAGCTCGCGCCGCAGGTCCGCCCGGACCCGGTACTCGCCCTTATAGCTCAGCGAGTGATGGCGGCTATAGACAATCGGGCTCAGGCAGGAATCAAAGACTCCGGCTAAGCACGCCTCGTCGGGAAGCGCGGACATGAAATCCCGGAACTGCGGGCCCGACTGAATGGAAGAAAGGCCCTGAAACTGTGTGATCATTCCCCGCACCACAAATCCCCCGGAACCGATAGCCAATATCGACTATGGCTCCCTCGCACCGGACGTACCACGAGCCGCCACCCTTCGTTCAGGGCGACGGCAGACTGGGCAGCCGGCTCGTCGCAAGCCGCTCCGGAAACAACGATACGGAAACTCATAAATTCGGTCAATAGCTGCCAAGACGTATGGTTAAATTCGGCCTGGGACCAAATGCGGGCACCATCCGCGCGGGTCCTGGCGAACTGCCGCACCGGTCGGCTGAGAGTACAAAACCGCAGGTCAGCCGATGTTCTCCGGGAGCAGGACAGGGAGGGTGCGACATGCCGATGACGCTCCAGCGCGAGGAGCTCGTCCTCGTGGGGTTCAGCCGTACCCTGCTGGTGCCGCTCGCTGAGGTGTTACCGCCGGGCAGCGTCCTGGTCATCGACGAGCCCGACATCGCGGCCCGGCGGGATGTGCCGCGGCTGGCGACCGAGTTCCCCGCCGTCTCCCGCGTCCTGCTCTGGGAGTACCAGCGGCCCGGCGCCATGGCCGAGCTGCTGGCCGCCGAGCCCGCGCTGAAGAGCGCGCGCGGCGTCCTGCCCGGCATCGAGTACGCCGTGACCGCCGCCGCCGACCTGGCTGCCCGGCTCGGGCTGCCGGGTGCCGGGGCCGAGGCGGGGCTGATCTTCCGGGACAAGGCCAGGCAGCGCACGGCGGCAGCCGCGGCCGGGATCCGCAACCCGCGGTGGGCGGTGGCCGACACTGCCGACGAGGCATCCGCCTTCCTGGCCGCCATCGGCGGCCGGTGCGTGATCAAGCCGAGCGCCAGGCAGGCCAGCCTGGGCGTCCGGTTCGTCAGCACGCCGCAGCAGGCGGCGGCCGCCCTGGAGCAGGCGCGATCGGCGACCGAGGTGCTCCTGGAGCCCGACCGGGGCATCCGCTCGGCGACGCTGATCGAGGAGGCCCTGGCCGGCGCCGAGTACAGCGTGGAACTGCTGGTCCTCGCCGGGACACCGGTCTTCGCCAACGTCACGGCCAAGCAGGTGCTGGCCGGCGACTTCCCGGTCGAGCTCGGGCACCTGGTGCCGGCCCCGCGCCCGCGGCGCTGACCGCCGAGCTGACCGAGTGCACCGCCCGGCTGGCCCGGGCGTGCGGGTTCGGCAGCGGCGTGCTGCACTGCGAGTGGATCGTGGACGCCGACGGCCCGGTGTTCGTGGAGTGCGCGGCGCGGATGCCAGGCGACGAGATCGGCACGCTGATCTCGCTCGCCTACGGCTTCCCGATGACCCGCGCCTACCTGGAGGTGCTGCTCGGCAGCGCCCCGCCGCTCCCGGCCAGCGCCGCGAGCGGCGCCGCCGTCAGGTTCCTGCTGGCGGTGCCCGGCGTGATCGAGGCGGTAGACGGCGCCGCCGAGGCGGAGCGGGCGCCGGGCGTGCGGGCCGTGCGGGTCGGGGTCCGCCCCGGCGACACGATGCGGCCCGTCACCTCGTCCTGGGACCGGGCCGGCTACGTGCTCGCCACCGCGCCGGACGCCTGGCAGGCGGAGGCCCGCGCGGCGGCCGCGGCGAGCCTGATCGACATCCGCACGGTCCCGTGACCGGTGCGAGGCCACCCGGGAGTGCTACGGCGCCGCGCCCACGCCAGCCGTTCGGGATCCTGAACGAGCAGCTGATTCCCCGGCAGCGCATCGGGCGGCAGCTCGCGGCCATCTCCCTGGTCGACGCCATCGGCTCCGGGATGTACTACACCGGCTCGGCGCTGTACTTCACGCTCGTCGTGGGCCTGTCGGCCGGCCAGGTCGGCCTTGGCCTGTCGATCGGAGGCGCGGTCGGGCTGCTCGGCTCGGTGCCCATCGGGCTGCTCGCCGACCGGCACCGGGTCGGCCGGGTGTATATCTGGCTCCAGGTGCTGCGCGGCCTGGCCTTCGCCGGCTACTGCGTGATCCGCACGTTCCCGATGTTCGCGCTCGTCTCAGCGTTCGCCGGGCTGACGGAGGCGTCGCTGCCGCCGGTCGGGCAGTCCGTCGTCGGCGCGGTGGTGCCCGCGGCCGACCGGGTGGACACGCTGGCCAAGGTGCGCGCGCTGCGCAACGTGGGCTTCGGGCTCGGCGCGCTGATCGCCACGGCCGCCATCGGGCAGGGCTCAAGCGCGGCGTTCCTGCTGCTGGTGGCCGGGAACGCCGCGTCGTACTTCGTGATCGCGGCGCTGCTGGCCAGGATCGGCGTCGGGAAGGTGGCGGTCTCCGGCCGGACGGCCAGGCGGTCGTTCCGGTTCGTCCCCGACCGGCGGTACCTCACCACCACCGCCCTGTCCGGCCTGCTCGCCGTGCACAGCACCCTGCTGGTGGTGGCGGTGCCGCTCTGGTTCGCCCGGTACACCAGGGCGCCACGGGTGATGGTCGGGATCATGGTCGCGATCAACACGGCGCTGGCAGCGCTGTTCCAGGCCAGGCTGGCGCGGTCCTGCAGCTCCGTGGCCGGGGCGGTGCGGGCGGCCGGCTGGTCCGGGGCGGCGCTGGCCGCCTTCGCCGTCGCCTGCGCGCTGGCTCACGCCGCGGGCTCGGCCACGCTGGCCATCGCGCTGGCCCTAGCCGCGGTCGTCGCGCTCACCCTCGGCGAGCTGTGGCAGTCGGCGAGCGGCTGGACGCTCTCCTACGAGCTGTCCCAGCCGGAGAACCGGACCGCCTACCTGTCCACGTTCCAGCTGGGCAACTCGCTCCAGGCCGTGATCGCGCCCTGGATCATCACGGCGCTGCTGTTCCCGGCCCGCGGCGGCTGGCTGGTCTTCGGCCTGATCGTGCTGGCGGCCGGCCTGGCGGTCCGGCTGGCCGTGCCCGGCAGCACCGGCCGGGCTACGGCCGAGCCGGCGGCGCAGGGACCGCCGGCGAGCGTGGCGGCCGCCGACCCGCACCCCGCCGACGCCCGCTGAGCGGGACCGCCGCCAGCGCGCGAACGCGGATGCCAGCTAGAGCTTGTCGATCGGCGCGTAGCGCAGCACCAGGTGCTTGATGCCGTAGTCGCCGCCGAAGTCGATCTTGGCCTCGGGGTCGTCGCCCCGGCCCTCCACCGACAGCACCGTGCCCAGGCCGTAGGAGTCGTGGGTGACCCGGTCACCCGGCTGCAGCGAGGGCACCCGCCGGTTGCCGACTGCCTGCACGCCGGGCCGCCTGGCCAGCCGCTCCGAGGCCGGCTGGGTGCGGGCCTGCTCAAGCCGCCGCCAGTCGATCAGGTGGCCAGGCACCTCGGACAGGAACCTGGACTGCGCGTGGTAGGCCGGGCGGCCGAACCACGCCCTGGCCACCGCCCTGGTCAGGTAGAGCCGCTGCTCGGCCCTGGTGATCCCGACGTAGGCCAGCCGCCGTTCCTCGGCCAGTTCCCGCTCGTCGCCCATGGACCGCTCGTGCGGGAAGACATTCTCCTCAAGCCCGGTCAGGAACACCACGGGGAATTCCAGGCCCTTGGCCGTGTGCAGGGTCATCAGCGTGACCATGCCGCCGTGCTCGTCGCCCTCGGGGATCTGGTCCGCGTCGGCGACCAGCGACACCTGCTCAAGGAAATCGGCCAGCGTGCCGGCTGGCTGCCGGCTGTCGAACTCGCGGGCCACCGACACCAGCTCGGTGAGGTTCTCGATCCTGCTCTCGTCCTGAAGGTCGGTGGAGGCCTGGAGCTCGGCCACGTAGCCGGTCTGGTCAAGGATCGCCTCGGCCACGTCACCGACCGGGCTGCCGTTCTCCGCCATCACCCGGAACCCGGCGATCAGCTCATTGAATCCCTCGATGGCCTTCGCCGACCTCGCGGCAAGGCCCGGCACCTCGCCGGGGCGGGCCAGCGCCTCGGCGAAGCTGATCCGGTCCCGCGCCGCCAGCGCGGCCACGCACTCCTCGGCCCGGTCCCCGATCCCCCGGCGCGGGGTGTTGAGCACCCGGCGCAGCGATACCTCGTCGCCGGGGTTGGCGATCAGCCGCAGGTAGCCGAGCAGGTCGCGGATCTCCCGCCGCTCGTAGAACCGGACCCCGCCGACTACCTTGTACGGCAGCCCCGCCCTGATGAAGACTTCCTCGAAGACCCTGGACTGGGCGTTAGTCCGGTAGAAGACCGCCACCTCACCGGGGGTCGCCTCGCCCTCGTCGCTGAGCCGGTCCACCTCCTCGGTGACGAACGCCGCCTCGTCGTACTCGCTGTCGGCGACGTATCCGGTGATCATCGGCCCGTCGCCGGCGTCGGACCAGAGGTTCTTCGGCACCCGGCCCGGGTTGCGGGAGACCACCGCGTTGGCCGCGGCCAGGATGTTCTGCGTGGAGCGGTAGTTCTGCTCCAGCAAGATCACCCGGGCGCCGGCGAAGTCCCGCTCGAACTCCTCGATGTTGCGGATCGTGGCGCCGCGGAAGGCGTAGATGGACTGGTCGGCGTCGCCGACCACGACCAGCTCGGCCGGCGGCACGACCTCGCCGGACGGCGTGGTCACCGGCGCGGCGAGCGGCTGCCCGGCCAGCTCGCGGACCAGCACGTACTGCGCGTGGTTGGTGTCCTGGTACTCATCCACCATGACGTGCCGGAACCGGGTCCGGTACTCGGCGGCGACCTCAGGGAACGCCTGGAGCAGGTTCACGGTGACCATGATCAGGTCATCGAAGTCCATCGCCCCGGCGGCCACCAGGCGGCGCTGGTACTCCGCGTAGGCCTGGGCGAGTGCCTTCTCCCGGTAACCGCTGGCCTGGCTGGCGGCGGTCTCGAAGTCGATCAGCTCGTTCTTCAGGTTGGACACCTGGGCGAGCATCGCCTTGGGCGGATGGTGCTTGGTGTCCAGCTCCAGCTCGCGGCAGACCAGGGCCATCAGCCGCTGGGAGTCCGCCTGGTCGTAGATGGAGAACGAGGACGGGTAGCCAAACCGGTCCGCGTCCCTGCGCAGGATCCGCACGCAGGCCGAGTGGAAGGTCATCAGCCACATCGAGCGGGCCCGCGCGCCGGTCAGCGCCGCCGCCCTGGCGGCCATCTCGCCCGCCGCCTTGTTGGTGAAGGTGATGGCGAGGATCTGCCGGGGCGGGACATCCCGCTCCGCGAGCAGGTAGGCGATCCGGTGGGTCAGCACCCGCGTCTTGCCCGAGCCCGCGCCCGCCACGATGAGCAGCGGCCCGCCCTCGTGCACGACGGCGGCGCGCTGCTGCGGGTTGAGCCCGTCCAGCAGGGAGTCTGAGTCAACGGCCATCGCGGTCACCCGCCCAGCCTAGGCGCTACCGCCGACAGCCGCGGGCGGCCGCGGCGACCCGCCGGGGCCCGGTTCCAGGCCCGGCGGCTCGCGGACCGGCTACTCGTCCGGAGCGAGCGTCGGCGTTGCCCTGGTGAGGGTCTGCTTCTTGAAGAAAGCCGGGTAGACGAACCGGCAGTAGAGGAACGCGAGCAGGCCGATGAGCGCGGCCCCTACGGCGATGACGAACGCGCCGCCGATCTCCCAGTGGATGCCCGGCACCGTCCACTTGGTGTAGTCGTTGTCGGTGGCCACGTCATAGTCCAGCCAGATGCTCCAGCCGCCGAGGAAGAACAGGATCAGGCCGCCGACGGCCGGCAGGATGCCCTGCATCCACAGATTGCGCGCGCTGCTCGTCAGGTTCTTGCGGTAGTACCAGGCGCAGGTCAGCCCGGTCAGCCCGTAATAGAAGGCGATGTAGAGGCCGATGGCGATCACCGCGTCGGCGATCACGCCGATGCCGTTGGAGGAGTAGTTGAAGGCGACGTAGACGAGGATCGAGATCGCGCCCATCACCAGCGTGGACACGCTGGGCGTCAGGTGCTTGCGGTGGATCTTCGCGAACGACGGCGGGATCGCCTTGTAGACGGCCATCGACAGCGTGGTGCGGGCGGTCGGCAGGATCGTGGTCTGGGTCGACGCCGCCGCCGAGGACAGCACCATCAGCAGCAGCAGGTGGGTGAGGAACGAGCCGAAGCCTGACGTGCCGAACACCAGGCCGCCCTGGACCGACAGCACGTCGCCGGCGTTGGCCACGTTGCCGAGGCCGTTGCCCGTGGTCTTGATGCCGGCGTAGGACTCCATCGACAAGATCACCAGCGCATAGGTGACCAGCAGGATCAGCGTCGACAGGATCGCCGCGCGGCCCGGGGTCTTGTTCTTGTCCTTTGTCTCCTCGTTGACGGCGACCGCGGTGTCCCAGCCCCAGTAGATAAAGACCATCAGGATGATGCCGCTGGCGAAGGCGCTGAAGCTTGTGATGTGGAAGGGGTTGAACCAGGACAAGCTCGGCGTCAGGCTGCCCTTCGGGGCGTGCCCGATGCCGACCTTGACCAGGGCCGTGACCGACAGCACGACCAGCATCACCAGCTCGATGCCGAGCAGCACCTTCTGGAAGTTGGCCGAGACCTCGATGCCCCGGTAGCAGATGTAGGTCATCACCACGATCCAGAGCACGCCGACCAGCAGCACCCAGCCGCTGGTCGGGTTGGACCCGATGCCGTTGGCGTTGAACAGCAGGAAGCCGTACTGCCCGGCCACCTGAGCCAGGCTGGCCATGACCAGGACGTCGGAGGCGATGATCGCCCAGCCGCCCGCCCAGCCGGTCCGCGGGCCGAACGCGCGGGTCGCCCAGGTGAAGGTCGTCCCGCAGTCCGGGTCGGCCTTGTTCAGCTCGCTGTAGCCGATCGACGTCAGCAGCATCGGCACGAAGGCCAGGACCGCCACGGCCGGCGCCTGGAGCGCGACCGCGCCGACCACGAAGACCAGCGTCGCGGCGATGCTGTAGGCGGGCGCGACGGACGCGGTCGCGATAATGGTCGTAGAGATAAGGCCAAGGGCACCTGATTTAAGTCCCTTGTCTACCTCTTGCTCCTGCGACGCGCCTGCTGAACCGGTCGTTGCCATGCTTAATCCCCCCGGAAGTCCCCCGATTACCGAGAGTGATACCCAATCTAAGATTGGTGACTCTTAGCAATCGGGGGGATCCGGGGGGACCGCGGTGGCGCGATCGGCGCCGGTTACTCGTCAGGCACCAGGGTGGGCGTGGTCCGGGTCAGGGTCAGGCCGCGGAAGAAGTCCGGCTGGCTGATCCGCAGCACGATGAACGCGATGAGCCCGATCAGCGAGGTCAGGAACACGATCACGAAGACCCCGCCGACCTGCCAGTGCAGGCCGGGGATCGTGAACATCGTGTAGCTGTTCCCCGTCGCCACGTCCCAGTCCTCCCACAGGCTCCAGCCGCCGAGGAAGTACAGGATCAGCCCGCCCAGCACCGGGAAGATGCCCTGCATCCACAGGTTCCGCATGCTGCTGGTCAGGTTCCGCCGGTAGTACCAGGCGCAGGCGAATCCGGTCAGCCCGTAGTACGACGCGATGAAGATGCCGCAGCTCGTCACCGCGTCGGAGATGACGTTGCCCTTGGACATGTAGTTCATCGCCGCGTACAGCACGATGGAGATGCCGCCCATCACCACCGTGGAGGTGGTGGGGGTCAGGTGGCGGCGGTGCATCTTGGCGAACGAGGCAGGCAGCGCCTTGTAGGTCGCCATGGACAGCGTGGTCCGCGCGGTCGGCAGGATGGTGGTCTGGGTCGAGGCCGCCGCCGAGGACAGCACCATCAGGATCAGCAGGTGCGACATCGTCTCGCCGACCGCCCCGTGGCCGAAGACCGCCCCGCCGAGGATCGACAGCACGTCGCCCGAATGATTCGGGTTGGCCAGGCCGATGCCCTTGGCGCCGATGCCGGCGAACGACTGCGCCGCGAAGATCACCACGCCGTAGGTGACGAGCAGGATCAGGGTGGACAGCATGGCGGCCCTGCCGGGCGTCTTGGCCGGGTCCTTGGTCTCCTCGTTCACCGACAGCGCGGTGTCCCAGCCCCAGTAGATGAAGACCATCAGGATCAGGCCGCTGGCGAACGCGCCGAACGGCAGCCCGAACGGGTCCAGCCAGCCGGCGCTGGGGTGCAGCGAGACCGCCGGGTGATTTCCGTCGCCGACCCGCACCAGCGCGGTCACCGACAGCGCCAGCAGCATGACGACCTCGATGGCCAGCAGCGCCTTCTGCATGTTGGCCGAGATCTCGATGCCGCGGTAGCAGATATACGTCATCGCGACGATCCACAGGACCCCGAGCAGCAGCACCCAGCCGCTGGCCGGGTTGCCGCCGATGCCGTTCGCGTTGAACAGCAGGAAGATGTACTGCCCGGCCACCTGCGCCAGGCTCGCCATGACCAGGACGTCGGCGGCCACGATGGCCCAGCCGCCCGCCCAGCCCATGCCCGGGCTGAACGCCCTGGTCGCCCAGGTGAACGTGGTGCCGCAGTCCGGGTCCGCCTTGTTCAGCTCGTTGTAGCCGATCGAGGTCAGGATCATCGGCACGAACGCCAGCACGGCGACGGCGGGTGCCTTGAGGCCCACCGCCAGCACCACGAAGCCAAGGGTGGCGGCGAGGCTGTAGGCGGGGGCGACCGACGCGGTCGCCATCACGGTGCTGGAGATCAGGCCAAGGGCGCCGCCCTTGAGCCCCTTGCTGATGGACTCTTCCATCGGTTGCAGCTGCGGCGCAGTCGTCGCCATGCCCCACCCTCCTGGCTACGGAATGCTGACCCCTGTGCAACGGTTCTAGCACTGATTGTGCTACTGGGCAACGATTTCAGTTGTAACGGGTAGGTATCGCGACTGGTCCCGTTGGTTCCGAGGTGGCCCGGGTCTAAGATCGCCGCTATGCGCATTCTCCTGGTCGGAGCCGGCGGAGTCGGGCACGGCATTTGCCCGCATCGCCGCCCGCCGACCGTTCGCCGAGCTGGTCGTCGCCGACTACGACCTGGGCCGGGCACAGCGCGCGGCCGCGGCCAAGGACGGCTACACCGCGGTCCGGCTAGACGCGCGGGACGAGCAGGCCACCGCCGAGCTGCTCCGCGCCCACGGCTGCGATGTGCTGATGAACGCCACGGATCCGCGGTTCGTCATGCCGCTATTCCGCGCCGCGCTGCGCGCGGGCACGCACTACCTGGACATGGCGATGTCCCTGTCCAGGCCCGACCCGCAGGCGCCCTACGCCAAGACCGGCGTCAAGCTCGGCGACGAGCAGTTCGAGCTGGCCGGGGAATGGGAGCAGGCGGGCAGGCTGGCGCTGGCCGGGATCGGCGTCGAGCCGGGCCTGTCCGACGTGTTCGCCCGGTATGCCGCCGACAGGCTGTTCAGCAGCATCGACGAGCTGGGCGTCCGGGACGGCGCGAACCTGGAGGTGGCCGGCTACGACTTCGCGCCGACCTTCTCCATCTGGACCACCATCGAGGAGTGCCTGAACCCGCCGGTAGTCTGGGAGGACGGGCGCGGCTGGTACACCACCGAGCCGTTCAGCGAGCCGGAGACCTTTACTTTCCCCGCCGGCATCGGCCCGGTCGAGTGCGTCAACGTCGAGCACGAGGAAGTGCTGCTGATGCCGCGCTGGGTGCCGGCCCGCCGGGTCACCTTCAAGTACGGCCTCGGCGAGGAGTTCATCGGCGTCCTGCGCACCCTGCACAAGCTGGGCCTGGACCGCACAGACCCGGTCAGCGTCGGCGGCTCCAGCGTCTCGCCGCGCGACGTGGTGGCCGCCTGCCTGCCGGACCCGGCCACGCTGGGCGACAAGATGACCGGCCTGACCTGCGCGGGGACCTGGGTGACCGGCACCGGCACCGACGGCGGGCCGCGCGAGGTGTACCTGCACCACGTGGTGGACAACGACTGGTCGATGGCCGAGTACGGCTCGCAGGCAGTGGTCTGGCAGACCGCCGTCAACCCGGTCGTGGCCCTGGAGCTGATCGACACCGGCGCCTGGTCGGGGACCGGCGTGCTCGGGCCCGAGGCGCTGCCCGCCGAGCCGTTCCTCGACCTGCTGACCGACTACGGATCTCCGTGGGCTTGCGAAGAGCGCACGCCCGCGGGTAAGTGACACCGCCCGCGACCGCAAAGACTTGGGCTTGAACGGAAGGCTTAGCCATGGACGACCTGCGTAACTTCATCGGCGGTCAGTGGACCGACATGTCCTACGACACCAAGGCCGACCTGATCAATCCCAGCACCGGCGAGGTGTTCGCTACCGCGCCGGTATCGGGCAAGGACGAGGTCAACGCGGCCTTCGCCGCGGCCTCCGACGCCTTCGAGGGCTGGCGGGACGCCACCCCGGGCGAGCGCAGCCTGGCGCTGCTGCGCATCGCCGACTCCATCGAGGCCCACGCCGACCAGCTGGTCGCCGCCGAGTCGCAGAACACCGGCAAGCCGATGGCGCTGACCCTGTCCGAGGAAATCCCGCCGATGGTGGACCAGATCAGGTTCTTCGCCGGCGCCGCGCGGATGCTCGAGGGCCGCTCGGCCGGCGAGTACATGTCCGGCTTTACCTCCTTCATCCGCCGGGAGCCGATCGGGGTCTGCGCCGCGGTCACGCCGTGGAACTACCCGATGATGATGGCCGTCTGGAAGTGGGCGCCCGCCCTGGCGGCAGGCAACACGATGGTGCTCAAGCCGTCGGACACCACGCCCGCCTCGACGCTGCTGATGGCCGAGCTGATGAGCGAGCACCTGCCCGCCGGGGTGTTCAACGTGATCTGCGGCGACCGGGACACCGGCCGCGCGCTGGTCGAGCACCCGGTACCGCAGATGGTGTCGATCACCGGCAGCGTCCGGGCGGGCAAGGAGGTCGCGGCCGCCGCCGCGGCCAGCCTCAAGCGGGTGCACCTCGAGCTGGGCGGCAAGGCGCCGGTCGTGATCTTCGACGACGCCGACCCGGCCAAGGTCGCGGAGGCCATCGCCATCGCCGGCTACTTCAACGCCGGCCAGGACTGCACGGCGGCCACCAGGGTGCTGGCCGGCGGCCGGGTGCACGACGACTTCGTCGCGGCGCTGGTCGAGCAGGCCAAGAGCCAGACGGTGGCCGGCCCTGACGTGCTGGACGCCGACTTCGGCCCGCTGAACAACGCGAATCAGCTAGACCGGGTGTCCGGGTTCATCGACCGGCTGCCCGACCACGCCAGGGTGCTGGCCGGCGGGCACCGCTCCGGCGACCGGGGCTACTTCTACGAGGCCAGCGTGGTCGACGGGCTGCGCCAGGACGACGAGATCATCCAGAACGAGGTGTTCGGCCCGGTCATCACCGTGCAGCGGTTCAGCGACGAGGACGAGGCCGTGCGCTGGGCGAATGGCACCGACTACGGCCTGGCCTCCTCGGTGTGGACCTCCGACCACGGCCGGGCGATGCGGGTTTCCCGACGGCTTGACTTCGGCTGCGTCTGGATCAACACCCACATCCCGCTGGTCGCCGAGATGCCGCACGGCGGCTTCAAGCAGTCCGGCCACGGCAAGGACCTGTCGATGTACGGGTTCGAGGACTACACCAGGATCAAGCACGTGATGTCCTCGCTGGACTAGTAAGGGACTGCCGCGGGCGCGTGGCCGCCGCCGCCGGGGACGGCGCGGCGGCCACGTAAGATCGGCACGTGCTTGACGACGCTGAGGTCAGCCGGATCCTGGTCATTGCCGCCCACCCCGACGACGTCGACTTCGGGTCGGCCGGCACCATCGCGGGCTGGACCGACGCCGGCATCGCGGTCACCTACTGCATCGCCACCGACGGCGACGCCGGCGGCAGCGACCGCAGTGTGTCGCGCGCCGACATGGCCAAGCTGCGGCAGGTCGAGCAGACCGCCGCGGCGGCCGAGGTGGGCGTGCGTGACCTGCACTTCCTTGGCTACCCCGACGGCCGGGTGGAGGCCACGCTTGAGCTGCGCAGGGACCTGGCCGCGGTGATCAGGCGGGTCAGGCCAGACCGGGTGCTCTGCCAGTCGCCCGAGCGCGTCTACGCCAGGCCGGGCGTCAGCCACCCCGACCACCGGGCCGTCGGCTCGGCCGCGCTCGACGCGGTGTACCCCGACTCCCGCAACCCGTTCGCGTTCCCCGAGCTGCTGGCCGACGAGGGGCTCGAGCCCTGGACGGTGCGCGAGACCTGGGTGGCGGGCAGCCCCGAGCCGACGCACTACGTGGACATCACCGATACCTTCGCCCGGAAGATCGCCGCGCTGCGCCGCCACGCCAGCCAGATCTCCGACCCCGTCGAGCTCGAACGAGCGGGTACGCGGCTTCACCAGCCAGGCCGCCGCACGCGGCGGCCTGCCCGAGGGCCGCCTGGCCGAGGCCTACCTGGTCATCCAGTCCGGCTGAGCTATACCTAGCTAACCTACTGACTTTACCAAGAATTTACCTGCCGCCCTCTTGCTTAAATCTACTATTTCCATAGGAATTGGGGGTACTTACCAAGGCCGGCCGGGATGCCGGGTGCCGCGTGCGCCTCGCCCCGGCTGCCTGACGAGCGGGAGGAACACTTGCACAAGCTCAGGAGCCTGGTGGCGCTGGGCGCCGTGACGGCAGCGCTGACCGCGCTGGCCGCCGCGCCGGCGCTGGCCGACCCGGTGAATAGCCACGGCAAGGCCGTGACGCCGCGGAGCTACGACATCGTGGGCGTCGGCGCGGACACCGACGACACCCTGCTTGACCAGCTCTCGGTGGCCTACAACGCCGCGCACAAGACGCACAACAAGACCCACCCCTGGATCTACAGCTTCGACGCCACTCCCCCCAACGACCCCACCGACCTGACCAGCACCGTCAGGACCAAGTCGGGCTGCGGCAAGATCCCGCGACCGGACGGCACCGGTGCCGGGCTGACCGCGTTCGAGACCCCGGTGAAGGACGGGAAGTACCGCTGCCTGGACTTCGCCCGCGCGGCCAGCCCGCGGACCGCGACCGACCCGGTCAAGGGCCCGAACGGTGTGCTCTACGTCCGGCTGGCCGAGGACGCCGAGACCTACGCGACCGAGCCGGGCAGCAACGCCCCCGCCAGCCTGACCCCCGCGCAGCTCGCCGAGATCTACAGCTGCACCGTCCCCGCCAAGGGCTCCGCCCCGGCCAACAACTGGGCCGACCTGGGCGGCAAGAACGCCCCGATCGTCGCGCTGCTGCCGCCGCCGACCACGGGCGTCGCCAAGTTCTGGCTGAAGGCGCTCGGGCTGTCCTCGGCCGGCGGCTGCGTGGACCTGAGCGACACCGTGACCGTGCAGCAGAACGAGGGCACCGCGAAGATCTTCTCCGGCAAGTACGCCAAGGACCTGCTGGTGCCCTACTCGGTCGGCAAGTACATCGCGCAGCGCTACCACGACGCGGCGGTCGGCAAGAAGCCGAAGAAGACGCAGAACGAGTTCGGCCGCAACGAGCACGGCAAGCTCGCGCTCGGCAAGATCAGCAAGGTCTCGCCGACGACCGGCACGGGCACCAAGACGAAGATCAACTCCAAGTTCAACGCCCTGTTCCTGCGCCCGCTGTACGACGTGGTCTGGTGGGCCAAGACCAAGGACAACATCCCGACCCGGCTGGAGCCGATCTTCGCCTCGGCCACCATCTCCCACTCGCCGCACGGCTGGTTCTGCGGCAGCAAGTCCGCGAAGAAGATCATCACCGACTACGGGTTCCTGACCACGCCGCTGTGCGGGCTGGGTTCCTGACCGGATAAGTCCCCAGAACGCGCGTGCTGCGCGGGTCTCGTGCCCGCGCAGCACGCACGTCGTCACCTGTTCGCCTCTCGTCAATCCGCCGTTACCGCCGCATAAATCCAAGTCAATGAGTATGCATTCGGCTGAGCGAGCACCACGGTGCGCAGCGCGGCCGTTTCCGCATGGGAGGGGGCATTTGTCATGGCCGGCACGCTGATCTCGGCTCCGCCAGCGGAGGCGAGCGACGACCTGCCGCGCGCGATCGTCTCCCGCGGATCGCGCGGCGACCTGGTCTTCCACGCGGTGCTGCGCGGCGCGGGGCTTTCGGTGTTCGTGATCACCGGGATGATCCTGGTCTTCCTCATCGTCCGGGGCAGCTGGGCGCTGGGCGCCGAGGGCTTCGGCTTCCTGACCAAGCAGAGCTGGATCTTCTCCGGCAACGACTTCGGGATCGGCGGCATCCTGCCCGACGGGATCCTGATCGCGGTCATCGCGATGCTGATCGCCGTCCCGGTCGCCCTGGCCACCGCGATCTTCATCTCCGAGTACGCGCCGCTGCGGCTGCGCAAGCCGCTGATCGCGGTCATCGACCTGATGGCCGCGATCCCGAGCATCATCTACGGCATCTGGGGCCGGTTCTTCCTGATGCCCCGCGCCGTCGGGGCGATGGGCTGGATCTCCCGGCACGTGTCCTGGCTCCCGGTCCTCAGGATCACCGTCCCTGCCAGCCCGTCCACGTTCGTCGGGTCGCCGATCATCGCGGGGCTGGTGGTCTCGCTGATGGCGATCCCCATCATCACCTCGCTGTCCCGCGAGGTCTTCTCGCAGGCTCCGCAGGGCGAGCGCGAGGCCGCCTACGCCCTCGGCTCGACCCGGTGGGGGATGGTCAGGACGGTCGTGCTGCCGTTCGGCCGGGCCGGCGTGGTCGGCGCGTCGATGCTCGGCCTGGGCCGCGCGCTGGGCGAGACCATCGCCGTGCTGCTGATCATCACGCCGGTCTACACCTTCAACTGGCACGTCATGCAGAGCGGCGGCAACTCCGTCGCGGCGCTGATCGCGCTGGTCTGGAGCGTCGCGACCGCGCACATGCTGTCCGCGCTGATGGCCGCGGGCCTGACCCTCTTCGCCATCACCCTTGTCGTCAACTCGCTCGCCGCGATCGTGATCAACCGGTCCCGGTCGGGCGCCGCGACGGCCGACTGACGCGCCGCCGGAAGGAACCCATGACCGCATGACCCGGCTGCTCCAGACAACGAGCAGCCGCTGCGCATCCGCAGGCTGGCACCCGAGGACGTGCTGACGCTGGGCGGCGCCGCCGCCGGCGCGCTCGGCCTGACCTGGCTGCTCTACGAGCGGGTGCTCCCGTTCACCGGGGCGCTCGGCTTCTGGGTCTGCTGGTACGTCTCGTTCCTGCTGCTCTACACGGCGGCGGCGGGCCTGCAGTGGCCCCGGCTGGTGGTCAGGGACAAGGCGATGGCGGTCGTGGTGGGCAGCGGCGGCCTGTTCGCCAGCGCCGTGGTCGCCGAGCAGATCGGCTACAGCTTCGTGAAGGGCCTGCCGGCGATCAGCCACCTGGTCCTTCTTCACCACCACGATGGCGTTCGCGGCGCCGACCAGCTCGCTGAAGGTCGGCGGCATCCTGCACGCCACCGTCGGCTCGCTGGAGCAGCTCGGCATCGCCAGCGTGATCTCGGTGCCGCTCGGCATCACCGCGGCGCTGTTCCTGGCCGAGGTGGGCGGCCGGATGGAGCGGCCGGTGCGCACGATCGTGAACGCGATGACCGCGCTGCCGTCCATCGTCGCCGGGCTGTTCATCTACGCGTTCGCGGTGCTCACCCTCGGCCTGCCGGAAAGCGGCCTGGCCGCGGCGCTGTCCATCGCGGTGGTCATGCTGCCGACGGTGACCAGGGCTTCCGAGGTGGTGATCCGGGTCGTGCCCGGCACGCTGCGCGAGGCGTCCTTCGCGCTCGGCGCGAGCCACTGGCGCACGGTGTGGAACGTGATCCTGCCGACGGCCAGGTCAGGACTGGCGACCGCGGTCGTGCTGGCGATGGCGCGCGGCATCGGCGAGACCGCCCCGGTGCTGCTCACCGCCGGCTTCACCAACGAGCTGAACGTCAACCCGGTGCACGGCTGGCAGGCCACGCTGCCCACCTTCATCATCACCAGCGTCCTGGACGACGGCCAGTTCCCGAACTATGTGGCCCGCGCCTTCGGCGCCGGCTTCGCGCTGATGCTGATCGTGCTGATCCTCTTCACGATCGCCCGGCTGCTCGGCGGCGGCAAGCCGGGCGAGCTGTCCCGGCGCCAGCGCCGCCGGGTCCGCCGCGCCGCGGCGCAGGCCAGCACCAGGGGCGGCGCCGTCCTGCTGTCCGCCGGACTGGCGCTGCCGCTGCTGGCCACCGGGCTGCACGCCAGTCCCGTTCCGGCCCATTCCGCCCCGGCCGTCGCACGGCCGCAGGTGTCGACCACCCAGCCGGTCACCGGCAGCGGCGGCGCCACCACCGCCAGCACCCCGCCTGGCGGCCGCACCGTCCGCGGCCCGCGGCTCTGGGACCCCAAGACGCACCACCAGTTCGCGCGGCGCAGCGCCGTCACGGTCAGCCAGGTCACCGAGCTGACCAACCAGGTCGTCCAGGTCTCGTGGACCGGGTTCACCCCGAGC
The DNA here is from genome assembly GCA_963725175.1 of uncultured Actinomycetota bacterium. GTDB lineage: Bacteria > Actinomycetota > Actinomycetes > Streptosporangiales > Streptosporangiaceae > DASUBV01. Next base: position 4,615,409 of record CAVRXH010000006.1, on the reverse strand, counting down.
AGCGATGTGCTGTACGACCCGGACGCGACGGACTACCCGGTGATGGTCGCCGAGTGCCGTGGCATCCACCCCACCAAGTGGGGCGAGTGCTTCGGCGCGAACAACGGCGGGGTGGCCGGCTCGTTCAGCGCCTACGGGCCGATGAACACCACCTACGCGACGACCTCGCGGAAGGGCACCGGCGAGACCGACATCCAGCTGCTCACCGCGGAGGAGGACCAGCAGCTCGGCTGCGACACCGGCAAGCCGTGCTCGCTGGTGGTGGTGCCCGCGCAGGGCGGCAACGTCTTCGAGTCCCCGGCGCACTGCCGCGACCACAGCCAGGACACCGGGCAGTCCGACATCGGCGCCATCGCGTTCAGCAGCGAGACCGGCTCCTGCTCATGGCGGGACAAGATCGTGATCCCGCTGTACTTCGCGCCCACGCCGACCGACTGCCCGGTCGCCAACGCCAGCTTCTCCGTGATCGGCTCGCCGATGCTGGCCAGGGCGATGTCGTCGTGGCAATCGCGGCTGTGCACCGGCGCCGACCCGATCAGCATCCAGTACGACTCCGCGCAGAGCGAGCCGCTGGCCCGGCTTGACTTCATGTCCGGGGCGGACGACATCGCGCTGACCACCAGGCCCGGCTACGGCAAGGCCAAGCACCCCTACACCTACGCGCCGGTCGCGATCACCGCCGAGTCGGTCGCCTACTGGATCGACAACCCGGTCACCGGCAAGCCGCTGACCCACCTGAAGCTGAACGCCCGGCTGGTCGCCAAGCTGCTGACCCAGTCCTACAACTTCGACGACGAGGCCTGCGGTCACGGCAAGATCCCGCATCACGGCGTGGGCTGTGACAACGCCGTGGACGGCGACCCGGTCAGCCTGTTCGCCGACCCCGAGTTCAAGCACCTGAACCCGCACGTCACCCAGGTGGGCGACGGCTACCAGGTGCCCACCGTGGTGTCCGGCGAGAGCGACATGACCTGGGAGCTGACCCGCTGGATGGCGGCCAGCAAGGCGGCCAAGGGCTTCGTGGACGGCGCGTTCGACCCGTGGGGCGAGCACGTCAACACCGACTACCTGAACATGGCACTGCCGACCCAGTCGCTGACCTCGATGGACCCCTACCCGCTGATCGCGCACCGCTACGACCCAACCTTCCCGCTCGGCCAGGTCGCCCAGTACCAGGCGGACAACTGGTACCCGGCGACCGCCTGGCAGAAGGACCAGACCGGCAACTACCCCAAGCTCAACCCCGAGGTGCCGGGCGACCGGGCGCTGTTCGCGATCCTCGACCAGGGCGACGCGGCGGCCTATCAGCTGCCCGGTCGCCGCGATCCAGAACCACGCGGGCGACTACGTGAAGCCGACCGCCAAGACGATGCTGGCCGCGGTGGGCGAGATGTACACCGAGTCCAACCACATCACCCAGGACCTGCCGGAGAAGGGCAAGAAGGCCGACGTGGCCGACGCCTACCCGCTGACCATGGTGGTGTACGCGATGGTGCCGACCGGCGGCATCTCGAAGCAGAAGGCCGCGAAGATCGCCCAGTTCCTCGACTACGTGGCGGAAGCCGGCCAGGTCCCCGGCACCGGGCCGGGCGAGCTGCCGCCCGGCTACCTGCCGCTGACCGCGGCGATGCGGTCACAGACCCTGGCCGCCGCCGCGAAGGTCGCCGCCCAGGACGGCAACGGCGGCAAGAAGAAGGCCTCTCCCACGCCATCGGCGAGCGCCACCGCCTCCGCCTCGGCCACGCCGAGTCCGAGCGCCTCCCGGCACGAGGTCAGCCTCGGCTACGCCGCCAACCCGGCGACCTCCGGCGTCGGCCGCTACGCGCTGCCGGTGCTGCTGATCTCCGGTGCCCTGCTGGCCCTGGCCGGCTCCTCCGCGCTCGCGCTCGGACGCGGCGGCGCCACCGCCGCCGCCTGGCTGCGGCGCAACGAAGAAGACGGTCCTGCCGCGACGTCAAGAGAGGAAGAAGCCGTGAGAAAGCGCCAGGCAGGCCGGCTGCTTGTGCTGCTGGCCGGGTCGCTGTCCGCGCTGCTGCCGGTCGCGACCGCGGTCGCCGCCAGCAACGGCGGTTACGTGGCTATCAGCGGCTCTGGTTCCTCGTGGAGCTCGGTGGCCCTGGACCAGTGGGCGGAAAACCTGCGGGCCGACGGCGTCGTGGTGAACTTCAACCCCGACGGCTCCGCGGCCGGACGCCAGGACTACATGGCTCAGCAGGTCGACTTCGCGGCCTCCGACCCGCCGTTCCGCAACGGCACGGACCGGCTCGGCGGTGCCGCCGCGGAGCACCCGGACGTCGGGTACTCCTACGTTCCCGACACCGCGGGCGGCACCGCGTTCATGTACCACCTGACCGTCGCCGGGCACCTGGTCACCAACCTGCGGCTGTCCGGCGAGACGCTGATGAAGATCTTCACCGGCCAGATCACCAACTGGGACAACCCGGAGATCACCAAGGACTACGGGGCGCAGCTGCCCAACCAGCGGATCATCCCGGTGATCCGCTCCGACGGCTCGGGCGCCAGCTACTTCTTCACCCGGTGGATGGCCACCATGTACCCGGCGCAGTGGAACGCGTTCTGCACCAAGGTCACCCACGGCCGGGTCACCGGCACCTGCGGGCAGACCGAGTTCTACCCGCAGTTCCCCGGCGCGGTGGCCCAGGACGGCTCCAACAACGTGGCCACCTACATCACCGCCAGCTACGGCGAGGGCGCCATCGGCTACGACGAGTACGCCTACGCGCTGAACTCGCACTACCCGGTGGTCAAGATGCTCAACCCGGCCGGCTACTACGTGCTGCCCACCGCCTCCAACGTCGCCGTCGCGCTGACCGAGGCGCAGATCAACTACGATCCGTCCAGCATCAACTACCTGCAGCAGAACCTGGACAACGTCTACACGTTCAAGGACCCGCGGTCCTACCCGCTGTCCAGCTACAGCTACCTGATCGTGCCGCGCAGCGGCAGCCGGGTACCGACCAACTTCACCGGCTCCGACGGCAAGACCCTCAGCACCTTCATCAACTACTTCCTGTGCGCCGGCCAGCAGTTCGCGGCCGAGCTGGGCTACTCGCCGCTGCCGCTCAACCTCGTCGAGGGCGGGCTCGACCAGGTCAGCAAGATCCCCGGCCACGTGCCCACGCCCAGCCTGTCCAACGGCTGCGACAACCCGACGATCAAGCACGGCAAGCTGACCATCCTGGAAGACGCGCCGCAGCCCTCCCCGTGCGACAAGGTCGGCGAGCCGCTGGACTGCACCGTGGTGGACGGCAAGGCGCACGCCGGCGGGGCAGGCGCCGCGCCGACCGCCTCGGCCAGCGCCGGGGCCACCGCCGGCCCGGGCACCGGCACCGGGGCGGGGCCGGCCGGGCCAAGCGAGGGGCCGGTGACCGGGACAGTGGTCAACCTGGCGTCGGGGACCGGAAGCGACTCGGCCATGCTGGGCGCGATCACCGCGGCCGAGATCCTGGTCGTCATCGCGGTGCCCCCGGCGCTCTACGCGGTGATCCGGCGGCGACGGCGAGCCCAGCGGTGACCGCCGCGCCGCCCGCGCTCGCCCCGCCCCGGCCACCCGCCGCCGCGCCGCTGCCCGGCTGGCAGGTCGCCGCCGTCAGCGTGCTGCTGCTCGCCCTGCTGGTGCTCGGCTTCATCGGCTACCTGTTCGGGGCCTCCCACATCCAGGAGGCCGGCGCGCAGAGCCGCCTGTACTCCACGCTCGCCACCGAGCTGGGCCAGGAGACCGGCCCGCTCGGCCCGGCCAGGCCGGGCGCGCCGGTCGCGGTGATCAGCATCCCGGCCATCGGGATGCGCAGCGCCGTGGTGGTCGAGGGCACCGCCCCGGAGACGCTGGAGCTCGGCCCCGGCCACCTGCGCGACACCCCGCTGCCTGGCCAGCTCGGCCTGTCGGTGATCTACGGGCGGCGGGCCACCTTCGGCGCCCCGTTCGCGGACCTCGACGAGCTGCAGCCGGGCGACCAGATCATCACCACCACCCAGCAGGGCCGGTCGGTCTACAAGGTCGCCGTCATCGGCGACAGCCAGCACCCGGTGCGGGACACCACGCTCAGCAGGCTGGTCCTGCTCACCGCCAGCTCCCCCGACGTGCCCGCCTACTACCTGGAGGTGGACGCCGACCTGGTGTCCGCCCCGCACAACGGCCCGGTGGTGCTGCCGGTCATCGGGCCGGCCGAGCAGGCGATGGCCGGCGACCCAGGCGCGCTGGTGCTGACCATGGTCTGGGGGCTCGCCCTGGCGCTGGTCGCGACCGGCGGCGCGGCGGCCGCCGCCCGCTGGTCGGGCTGGCCGGTCTACCTGGTGCTCGCGCCGGCCGTGCTGGCCGTCGTCTGGAATCTGTACGAGAACCTCGCTGCCCTGCTGCCCAACCTCTACTGACCCAGCGTCTACTGACCCAGCCTTCTCATGGCCCAGCATCTAAAGACGGAGCCTCGCATGACCGAGCTGCCGATGGCCGAGCCGACCACCAGGCCGTTCGACACCCGCCCGCCGCTAGTCGGCCTGGACGCGCGGAACATCTCCGCCTGGTTCAGCGGGCACAAGGTGCTCGACCGGGTCAGCCTGCTGATGGAGCCCGGCACCGTCACCGCGCTGATCGGCCCGTCCGGCTGCGGAAAGTCGACCTTCCTGCGGATCCTGAACCGGATGCACGAGATGATCCCCGGTGCCCAGCTCGCCGGGCAGGTGCTGCTGGCCGGCCAGGACATCTACGACCCGGTCATCCGGCCCGCGCAGGTCCGCCGCCGGATCGGGATGGTTTTCCAGAAGCCCAACCCGTTCCCGGCCATGTCGATCTACGACAACGTGGCCAGCGGACTCAAGCTCGCCGGGATCAGGGCACGGGACACCGATGACCTGGTGGAGACCAGCCTGCGCCGCGCGGGGCTGTGGAACGAGGTCTACCAGCGGCTCCGCTCGCCCGGCGGCGCGCTGTCCGGCGGTCAGCAGCAGCGGCTGTGCATCGCCAGGTCACTGGCCATCGCCCCGGACGTGCTGCTGATGGACGAGCCGTGCTCGGCGCTCGACCCGACCTCCACCCGGCGGATCGAGGAGACCATCGGCGAGCTGTCCGACCAGGTCACCATCGTGATCGTCACGCACAACATGCAGCAGGCCCAGCGCGTCTCGGCCAACTGCGCGTTCTTCCTGGCGGCGGAGAACACGCCGGGCCACATCGTGGAGGCGGGGCCGACCCGCCAGCTCTTCGAGACCCCGGCCGACCCGCGCACGGCCGACTACGTGCACGGCCGGTTCGGCTGACGGGCGGGGAGCGACGGGACTGGTGTGACCCGGCTCACCGGCCTAGGTTAGCTACCAGGCGCATCTGCCGTTTCCTCGACAGGGAGTCAGCGCATGACGCGAATCAACGTGACCGTCGACGGAGTCAGCTACGTCGACCAGGTGGAGCCCCGGCTGCTACTCGTTCACTATCTGCGGGAGTACGCGGGGAAGACCGGTACGCCCATTGGATGCGACACCTCTAACTGTGGCGCGTGCACGGTGCTCATGAACGGCAGCTCGGTCAAGAGCTGCGCGGTGCTGGCCGTCCAGGCCGACGGCGCCGACATCACCACCATCGAGGGCATGGCCGCCGGCGGGAACGGCGCCGGCCTGCACCCGCTCCAGCGCGCCTTCCACGAGGAGCACGCACTCCAGTGCGGCTACTGCACGCCCGGCATGATCATGGCCGCCGCCGACCTGCTGCACGACAACCCGCACCCCACCGACACCGAGATCCGCGAGGGCCTTGAGGGCAACCTCTGCCGGTGCACCGGCTACGAGAACATCGTCCGCGCCGTCCGCCGCGCGGCGCAGGCCACGGCCGAGCAAGGAGCCCAGTCATGACCGCCACCACCGAGCGGGGCGCCGAGCTCGGCCGCGCCCGGCTGCGCAAGGAAGACGCCAGGCTCATCACCGGCCAGACCAACTGGACCGACAACATCGTGCTGCCCGGCATGCTGCACCTGGCATATGTGCGCAGCCCGTTCGCGCACGCCAGGATCACCAGCGTCGATGTCAGCGCGGCGCTGAAGATGCCCGGCGTGGTCGCGGCGTTCAGCGGCGCGGACTTCGCCGACGAGCAGGGCAGCCTGCCGTGCGCGTGGCCGGTCACCCCGGACATCGTGATGCCCGCCCACCCGGCCATGGCCACCGAGGAGGTCAGGTACGTCGGCGAGGCCGTCGCCGTGGTCGCCGCCAGGGACCGGTACGCCGCGGCCGACGCGGCCGCCGCCGTCGACGTGGACTACGAGCCGCTGCCGCCCGTGCTGGACATCCGCACCGCCCTGGACGAGGGCTCCCCCCAGGTGCACGAGGCCGGCAACAAGAGCTTCGAGTGGGTCTTCGCCAACGGCGACCTGGACGCGGCGTTCCGCGACGCGCCCGTGGTGCTGGAGCGCAATTACCGCCAGCAGCGGCTGATCCCGTCGGCGATGGAGCCGCGCGCGGTGGTCTGCTCCCCGGTGGGCGATGAGTTCACCCTGTGGTCGGCCACCCAGATCCCGCACGTGCTGCGCTTCCTGCTCGCCGCCATCACTGGCATACCCGAGCAGAACCTCCGGGTCATCGCCCCGGACGTCGGCGGCGGCTTCGGCTCCAAGCTCCAGGTCACCGCCGAGGAAGAGCTGGCCCTGCTGATCGCCCGCAAGCTGCGCAAGCCGGTCAAGTGGACCGAGTCGCGCAGCGAGGGCAACATGACCGTGCACCACGGCAGGGACCAGTGGCAGCGAATCAAGATCGCGGCCGACGCCGACGGCCGGATCCGGGGCCTGTCGGTGGACCTGCTCGCCGACATGGGCGCCTACCTGATGCTGGTCACGCCGGGCGTGCCGCTGCTCGGCGCGTTCATGTTCAACTCCATCTACAAGATGGACGCCTACTCCTTCCGCTGCACCGGGGTGTTCACCACCAAGATGCCCACCGACGCCTACCGGGGCGCCGGCCGGCCCGAGGCCACCTTCGCCATCGAGCGGATCGTCGATGACCTCGCCGCCGAGCTCGGCATGGAGCCGCTAGAACTGCGGGAGCGCAACTGGATCAGGCACGAAGAATTCCCGTTCACTACGATCGCGGGTCTCACCTACGACTCCGGCAACTACGAAGCCGCGACGGCGAAAGCCAGGGAGCTGTTCGGCTACGACGAGCTGCGCCGCGAGCAGGCCGAGCGCAACGCACGCGGTGACTCGGTGCGGCTGGGCATCGGCATCTCCACCTTCACCGAGATGTGCGGCCTGGCACCGTCCCGTGTGCTCGGCTCGCTCGCCTACGGGGCCGGCGGCTGGGAGCACGCCGCCATCCGGATGCTGCCCACCGGCAAGGTCGAGGTGGTCACCGGTTCGAGCGCGCACGGCCAGGGCCACGAGACGGCCTGGAGCCAGATCGTCGCCGACCAGCTCGGCGTGCCGTTCGAGGACATCCGGGTGCTGCACGGCGACACCCAGGTCGCCCCGAAGGGCATGGATACCTACGGGTCGCGGTCCCTGGCCGTCGGCGGGCTAGCGCTGGTGTCGGCCTGCGACAAGGTGATCGACAAGGCCAGGATCATCGCCTCGGCCATGCTGGAGGCCCCGCCGGATGACCTGGAGTTCTCCGGCGGCGTGTTCCGCTCCCGCAGCGGCTCTGGCGCCAGCAAGACCATCCAGGAGATAGCGCTGGCCACCTTCGCCGCGCACGACCTGCCCGACGGCGTAGAGCCCTCGCTGGACTCCGACGCCACCTACGACCCGGACAACTTCTCCTTCCCGCACGGCACCCACCTGTGCGCGACCGAGGTGGATACCGAGACCGGCCACGTCACCATCCGTTCCTACGTCGCCGTGGATGACGTGGGGAAGGTGGTCAACCCGCTGATCGTGGAGGGCCAGGTGCACGGCGGACTGGCTCAGGGCATCGCCCAGGCCCTGTACGAGGAGGGCATCTACGACGACGACGGCAACCTGGTGACCACCACGCTGGCCGACTACCTGGTGCCCTCCGCGCTTGACCTGCCGTCGTACGTGACCAGCCGGACCGAGAGCCCGGCAGCCAACCGGCTCGGCGTCAAGGGCGTCGGGGAGGCCGGCACCATCGCCTCCACCCCGGCCGTGGTCAACGCCATCGTGGACGCCCTGCGGCCGCTGGGCGTCAGGGACGTCACGATGCCGTGCTCGCCGGAACGGGTCTGGCGGGCGATCCAGGCCGCCCAGAACGGTGCGGCCGAGAGCGGAACCGCCGGCGCCAGCGGCGCGGAAGGGAATGGTGCCGCATGATCCCCGCCAGCTTCGACTACGTCCGGCCAGGAACGCTCGACGAGGCCGTGCGGGCGCTGGCCGGCGGCGGCGAGGACGCCAAGGTCATCGCCGGCGGCCAGTCCCTGCTGCCGCTGCTGCGGCTCCGGCTCGCCTATCCGGAGCTGCTGGTGGACGTCGGCGGCCTTGATGAGCTGCGCGGCATCACCGATGCCGGGCAGTACCTGCGGATCGGCGCGGCGACCACCCACTACCAGGTGCTGCACGACCCGCTGATCGCCGAGCACTGCGGCCTGCTCGCGCAGGCCACCGGCACCGTCGCCGACCCGGCCATCAGGCACCGCGGCACCATCGGCGGCTCCCTGGCCCACGCCGACCCGGCCGGCGACCTGCCCGCCGTCGTGCTCGCCCTGGACGCCGTGCTCATCGCCCGCGGCCCCGGCGGGGAGCGGCAGATACCCGCCGGCGAGTTCTTCGTGGACTACCTGACCACCGCGCTGCAGCCCGGCGAAATCCTGACCGGGGTACAGGTACCCAAGCTGGGCAGCGACTGGGGCTATCGTTACGAGAAGTTCCACCGGACCGCGCAGTCGTGGGCCACCGTCGGCGTAGCCGCGCTGGCCAGGCGCTCCAACGGCCAGGTGGCCGAGGCCAGGATCGGGCTGACCAACATGGGGTCGGTTCCGCTCCGGGCATCGGCCGCCGAGTCCGCCGCAGCCGGAGCGCCTGCCAGCAGGGCAGCGCTGCGGGACGCCGCGGCCGCCGCGGCCGACGGGACGCAGCCACCGGCCGACCTGCACGGGGCGCCAGACTACCGGCGTCACCTCGCGCGGGTCCTGACCGGCCGGGCCCTAGCAGCGGCGGCAGGAGTCTGACAAATGGAACTCAAGCACTCATTCACCGTCCCGGTATCGGTCGACCGGGCGTGGGATGTGCTGCTGGATGTCGAGCGGGTGGCGCCCTGCATGCCGGGCGCCACCCTCGACTCGGTCGACGGCAACGACATCACCGGCAAGATCAAGGTGAAGGTCGGCCCGATCTCCATGACCTACGCGGGCAAGGCCTCCTTCACCGAGCGGAACCGGGAGGCCGGGCTGGTGGTGCTGGAAGCGGCGGGCAAGGACACTCGCGGGGCCGGCACCGCGTCGGCCACCGTGCGCTCCGAGCTGACGGCCGCCGGCGACTCGACCGAGGTCACCGTGCTCACGACGCTGAACGTGACCGGCAAGCCCGCCCAGTTCGGGCGCGGCGTGCTGAACGAGGTCGGCGGCAAGCTGATCGGCATCTTCGCCAGCAACCTGGCGGAGATGATCGCCGCCGGCACCGGCTCGGGCGCGGGCTCCGGCTCCGGCTCGGCTGGGGGTGCCGAGGAGGCGGCCGGGGGCGGCGCGGGCGGCGCTGAGCCCCCGTCCGGCGCGAAGGTCCAGGCCAGCGAGAAGGCCCCTGGCGCGGACCTGGCCCAGCCCATCGAGGACCTGAACCTGCCCGTGCGGGCCTACAACGGCCTGCGCCGCGAGGGCGTGCACACCATCGCGGACCTGGTCACCAAGACCGCGGAGCAGCTCCTGGCCATCGACAACATCGGCCCGGCCTACGTCGAGGAGATCCGCCAGCGCCTCGCCGACCGCGGCCTGTCGCTCAGCGACGCCCCGCTCGGCGAGTCCAAGGTCATCGCCAACGGCGCCGCCAGCCCGAACGGCATCTCGGGCGTCGGCACGCCGAAGCCGGCCAGCCGCGAGCAGGCCGACCAGCCCGGCCGGGTCCCGCTGCGCCCGGTCCCCTCGCCGAGCCCCGAGCCGTCCTGGCAGCCCGACGACGACGCCATCGACCTGCTCAGCGTCGCCGGCTTCCCGGTACTCAAGCGGGCCATCCCCATCGCCGCCGGCATGGTAGCCGCCGCCATCGGCGCCCTCATCTTCCGCAGCCGCCGCCGCTCCCGCCGCCGCTAGTTACCCGCGCGGCCCTGAGCGCCCACCCTCACCCACCGCGCTGGCTCCCCCACCCGCGCGGGTGGGCGGGCGCGGCCGTAACGACAGCGGACCCACTTCTACCGTCGAAACAGCGTCAGTAAGCCCAGGTCCACTGTCGCTGAGGCGGCGCAGCAAGCACCGCGGCGTTCGGGATGAGCGACATCGGGCAAGGGCGACAGTGGTAGGATAGTGGTATGACATCCCCGGTTAAGCGGAAGGTCTCGGTCACCCTTGACGCGGATCTCGTCGCCGCGCTGGAGGCCGAGGGCGGCACCACCCTGTCCGCTGAAGTGAACTCCGCCCTACGCGCGGAGTTCACCAGACGCAAGCGAGCGCAAGCCCTGGCGGACTTGCTTGACCGCCTGTCCGACGAGCGAGGCACGCTAACCACGGCGGAAGATGAGGCCGAGATTGCCCGTTACATGCGCCTGCTCGGCGGCGTGGCCGACGAACACGGCGAACTGCGGGCGAGCTGATGCGGCTGGTGCTCGACGCCGAAGCGGTCAGTGCACTGCTCGACCCGCGGCATCCGGCAGAACGCAGGGTCCGGCGCGCCATGGAAGCGGCCCGCAGGCTGGGCCGCGAGGTTGCTATAGCGACGGGAACCCTAGCGGAGCTGTACCGTGGTGCCGGACGCAACCAGGCGCTGGATGCTCTGCTAGCGCGCGAGTCGGGTGATGGGCTGTTGCTTCGCGACACAGATCGCACCCTGGCTCGCCTTATCGGAGCGCTTCTGGCCGAGGCGCGCGCGAGTTCTGCACTATTCGCCGATGCTCACCCGGTCGCGGTGGCGGTAGAGGCAGGCGGCGGCGTGGTGCAGACCGCCGACCCCGATGACCTCACTCGGCTGGCTGCTCCCTACCGGACAGTCGTCATCGAACCGCTGGCCCGGAAGAAGGGCTCACCGGCCTGAAGCCACTGGCCGCGCACCCAGCGCAATGCTCGCCGCACAAGCCCACCGGAGCGGCTAGCCAAGGAATAGCTCCTCTACCGCGATGTCGCGAATGCGGCGGGGGCGCCGCCGGGCGGGCATCTCAGGGAGCGGGACAGGCCCTGGGGCTAGGGTGGTAAGCGTGACACCCATTCCGACAGATCGCTCACACGCGGAACTACTGGACACCGAGGACGAACTATCGCAGTTCCGCGACCGGTTCGTCCGCGACGACCCTGGCCTGATCTACCTGGACGGGAACTCCCTCGGCCCGCTGCCGGTGCGCACCCAGGCGCGCATCGCGGACGTGGTCGACCAGGACTGGGGCGTCGGCATGGTCCGCTCCTGGCAGCACTGGGTGACGCTGCCCCGGCAGGCTGGCGACATGCTGGGCGAGCACCTGCTCGGTGCGGCGGCCGGCCAGATCCTGGTCTGCGACAGTGCCACGGTCAACCTGTACAAGCTGGCCTGGGCAGCGCTGGACGCCCGGCCGGGCCGGGACGTGATCGTCACCGACGACGACAACTTCCCCACCGACCGCTACGTGCTAGAGGGCATCGCGGCGCAGCGCGGCTGCGAGCTGCGGATGATCTCCACCGACCTCGACAGCGGGGTGGACCGCGACACGCTGGCCGCCGCGCTGGACGACCGGGTGGCGCTGGTCAGTCTCTCGCAGGTCGCCTACCGCAGCGGCGCGCTGGCGGACATGGCCGGGCTGACCGAGCTGATCCATCAGGCCGGCGCGCTGGTGATCTGGGACCTGTGCCACTCGGTCGGCTCTGTGCCAGTCGAGCTGGACGCCAGCGGCGCGGACCTCGCGGTCGGCTGCACCTACAAGTACCTGAACGCCGGCCCGGGCGCGCCCGGCGTTCCTCTACGTGCGAGCCGACCTCCAGGACCGGACTGCGCCAGCCGATCTGGGGCTGGTTCGGCCAGCGAGAGCAGTTCGAGATGGGTCCCGGCTACGACCCGGCGCCGGGGATCGACGCCTTCGCGACCGGCACGCCGCAGATCATCGGCACGGTGGCGGTTGAGGAAGGCACCCGGCTGCTCGGTGAGGCGGGCATCGACCGGCTCAGGGCCAAGAGCACCGCGCTGACCGGCTACCTGATCGCGCTGGCCGACGAGCATCTGGCGCCGCACGGCTTCGCGCTGGCCACGCCGCGTGCCGACGACCGGCGCGGCGGGCACATCAGCCTGCGTCACCCGGAGGCGTTCCGGATCAGCCAGGCGCTGATCCGGGAGAAGGTCATCGTGGACTACCGGACCCCGGACCGGCTGCGGCTCAGCCCGGTGGCGATCACTACCAGCTTCACCGACGTCTGGGACGCGGTGGACAAGATCCGGCGGATCGCGGCCGAGAAGTCCTACGCGGACCTGTCTGCCGAGCCTGGCCGGGTCACCTGAGCCGGGTCATCTGCGCCGGCCTGGCTCACTCCCACTCGATGGTGCCCGGCGGCTTGCTGGTCACGTCGAGGACGACCCGGTTCACCTCGGGCACCTCGTTCGTGATCCGGGTGGAGATCGTGGCGAGCACCTGGTCGGGGAGCCGCGCCCAGTCCGCCGTCATGGCGTCCTCGCTGGTCACCGGCCGGAGCACCACGGGGTATCCGTAGCTGCGGCCGTCCCCCTGGACGCCGACGGAGCGGACGTCGGCCAGCAGCACGACCGGGCACTGCCAGATTTCCCTGTCCAGGCCGGCGGCGGACAGCTCGGCCCTGGCGATGGCGTCGGCGGCCCGGACGATCCGCAGCCGCTCGGCGGTCACCTCGCCGACGATCCTGATGGCCAGGCCGGGGCCGGGGAACGGCTGCCGCCAGACGATCTCCGGGGGCAGGCCCAGCTCGGCCCCGAGCAGCCGCACCTCGTCCTTGAACAGCGCGCGCAGCGGCTCCACCAGCCCGAAGTCCAGGTCATCTGGCAGGCCGCCGACGTTGTGGTGGGACTTGATGTTCGCGGTCCCAGTGCCGCCGCCGGACTCCACCACGTCGGGGTAGAGCGTGCCCTGGACCAGGAACCCGACCTCGCCGCCGGCGTCGCCGGGCGCGCCGCCTGGCTCGGCGGAGATCTCCCGCGCGGCGCGCTCGAAGGCCCGGATGAACTCCCGGCCGATGATCTTCCGCTTCTGCTCCGGGTCGGTCACGCCGGCCAGCGCGCCCAGGAACACCCGCGCCGCCTCGACCACCTTCAGGTCCACCCCGGTCGCGGCGACGAAATCCTTCTCGACCTGCTCGGCCTCGCCCGCGCGCAGCAGCCCGTGATCCACGAACACGCAGGTGAGCTGGTGCCCGATCGCCCGCTGCACCAGGGCCGCCGCGACGGCGGAGTCGACGCCGCCGGACAGCCCGCAGATCGCCCGCCCGGTCGCCCACCTGGCGGCGGACCAGCTCGGTCTGCTCCGCGATGATGCTGTCCATGGTCCAGTTCGCGGGGCAGCCCGCGGCGGCCAGGAACCGGCGCAGCACGGTCATGCCGTGCTGCGTGTGCATGACCTCGGGGTGGAACTGGGTGCCGAACAGGCGCCGGCTCGCATCCTCGGCGGCCGCGACGGGCGTGGCCGCGGTGCTGGCCGTCACGGTGAAGCCGGGCGGCGCCACCGCGCAGGTGTCGCCGTGCGACATCCACACGCGCTGGCTGACCGGGGTGCCGCCGAGCAGGACGCCGCCCGGCTCGCCCGCCGGCCCGGCGGCGGACACCAGGTCCAGCCCCGTCGCCCCGTACTCACCGCCCCCGGTGCGGCGCACCTCACCGCCGAGTCCGGACACCATGAGCTGGAAGCCGTAGCAGATGCCGAGGACCGGTACCCCGGCGGTCAGCAGGCCCTCGGGCAGCGGCGGCGCGCCGGGCGCGTAGACCGAGGCCGGGCCGCCGGACAAGATGATCGCGGCCGGCCGCAGCGCCAGCATGTCGGCGGCGCTCATGGTGGAGGGCACGATCTGGGAGTACACCTGGCACTCCCGCACCCGGCGCGCGATGAGCTGCGCGTACTGGGCGCCGAAGTCCACCACGAGCACCGGGCCGGTGCCGGTGCCTGCCTGGCTGGCCATTGCCGATCTACCCCCACGGACGCCGCGAGCACGCGACGGCGCTGGGCGGCCGTCGCCGGAGCAGCCAGTCTAGTGAGGCTCGCTGACCGGCCAGGATGGCCCGGCCCGGCCGGTCAGGATGGCCCGGCGCGGCCGGTCAGGGCGCGCAGATCTCCGAGCCGGTGAACTGGAGCGTGTTGTAGGGCGCGCCCCAGGTCTTGACCTCGGCGATGTCCGCGGTGGCCGCCCCGCAGGCGGCGTAGAAGGCGTTGTACCCGAGGATGTTCCCGCCAGTCATCGGCGCGACGCCGGGGACGTGCTTGCCGGAGGAATCGGTGGCGGCCAGGAATACCTGCGGATAGCCGACCCCGTCCTTCTTCTGGTACTGGTACTTGGTCAGGTACACGGCGGGCGTGAGGTCCGGGTCAGCCGCCGTGACGCCCTCGTCCCAGCCCGTCACCAGGGCCTGCCAGGTCACCGTCGGCAGGCCGTTCCACATATTGCCGACCGACTCGCCCTTGGCGCCGTTGCCGCACTTCTGGCCCTCGGGGTCGAGGATGACGTACGGCCGCCCGGTCGGCTCGCCCCCGCGGCCGACCTTCTCGATGCTCCTGGCGGCCGCCTCGCCCGCTGCCCTGCCGACGCTCTCCGGGTTCGAGCCCTTCGGCGGCGCGTCGACCGTCCAGAACGACAGCCACGGCACGTTCACGGACTGATCTTTCTGGTAGCTGCCGAGCACGGAGGCGACCGCCTTGTCCGAGCCGGTGCCGACCGTGTACGGCGACTTGCACTTTGCCTTGGCGCTTAGCGCCGCGACGTTGCCGATCAGCGGCCAGTGCTGGTCGGTCAGCGCCTTGGTGACCCTGGCGTAGGGGTGCTTGCCCTTCTGCGGGGTGAAGTCGGAGTAGATGCCGACGGTGATCGGGGCCACGCCGATCAGCTCGGCGGAGCCTGGCACGCTGATGTCCGGCTTGACCGCCGGGTGCGCGCCCTGCGCGTCGCCGATGACGGTGATCTTGCCAGAGGCGCCGTCCGCGACGTAGGCGTACTGGCCATCGGCCGAGGTCACAACCCCGTCGGAGTCAGCGCCGCCGACCACGGACGCGACGACCTTCGGGTGCGCGCTCTGCGCGTCGCCCAGGATCGCCACCTTGTCGGAGTCCCCGCTGGGCGCGTACAGGTACTTGCCATCGGGCGTGACCGCGATATTG
This sequence comes from uncultured Actinomycetota bacterium, assembly GCA_963725175.1. GTDB lineage: Bacteria > Actinomycetota > Actinomycetes > Streptosporangiales > Streptosporangiaceae > DASUBV01. The sequence continues at coordinate 4,600,031 of CAVRXH010000006.1, read as the reverse complement.
GCCGGCTCGCTGCCCGCCGAGACGGTGTCCAGGATCTTGGGGGTGGTGCTGTCGGCGTCGCCGAGCACCGTGATCTTGCTGCCGTCCGGGTTGCGCTTGTACAGGTACTTGCCGTCCGGGGCGGCCCAGATCTGGCACGCGCTCGCCCCCGCCTGCACCGGCTTGGCCAGCTTGGGATGCCCGTCCTGCGCGCCGGTGATCACGGTGAGCGTGCCGAAGCTGTAATCGGTCGCGTAGGCGTACTTACCGTTCGGGGAGATGGCGATGCCGCACGGAATGCTGGCGTCGATGCTGGTGGCGGGGTTGAGCATCAGCGAGTCGCTGAGCTGCGGGTCATCGGTGTTGACGCCGCTGACCACGCCCACCGTGTAGCTGCCGTTGTCAATCTCCCCCGCGCCAGGGACATAGGCGTACTCGTCGTTCGGGGTGATGGCCGCGGCGCTCGCTTCCGGGTAGCTGAAGTCACCCAGGTCGATCCGCCCCGTTATCTTCGGGTCCGGCGAGTCCGCGCCACCGAAGATCACCAGCTCGTTGTTTTGGTATCCCGCTATGCCGACCAGGGCGAACTTGCCGTCCGGCGAGACGGCGATGCTGTCCGGCGAGCCGTTCGGGTCGCCCAGCGACCGGGTCACCCGCCAAGACGGGCCGATGAAGGTGACCTTCTGGGTCACCTCGCTGATGACGATCAGCACGTTGCCGGCGGTCGCGCTGTCAGTGGCCGGGCTGGTACTGGCCGAGCTGGCGGGCCGCGCGGGTGCGGCGGACTGGGCCAGGGCCGGCGCGGCCGGCGCCAGGGCCAGCCCCGCGAGCGCCGTCAGGCCCGCCGCCACGGCCGCCAGCCTGGCTCTCGGCCCGCCGCCTGTCACTGTCTGGCCGCCTGTCGCGCGCATGACAACGCCTCCGCCCTCTCCAGCGCGGCGCGGATTCCCGGCCGCCTGGATCGAGGCGAATGCTAGTCTGCCGCAGCGGTGGTGCAACCAGCCCTTCTGCCCGGAGAGCCGTGCGGTTGACCGGCCGGCGGGCGAGTGACCGGCGGGCGGCCACCAGCCGCACGGGCACGGGCAGGCGCGGCGGGCTGGCACCGGCGATCCGCGCTAGCGCGCGGCGCCCTGCTCCCCCGCCACCTTCACCGTGTCTGCCTGGCCTTCCTCATCCGCCGGGGCGACCCGCACCCGGGAGATCCGGCGGCCGTCGAGCTGGGTGACGGTCAGCCGCCGCCCCGCCACCTCCGCCGACTCGCCGTAACCGGGCAGGTGGCCGAGCGCGGCCAGCAGGTAGCCGGCCACGGTCTCGTATGGCCCCTCCGGCAGCTCGATCCCGGTCTGCTCGGCGAAGTCGCCGAGGTTCAGCAGCCCGTCCACCTCGAGCTGCCCGCCATGGAGCTGCCTGGGCCTGGCGTCGTCGGCGTCGTACTCGTCCTGGATGTCGCCGATCAGCTCCTCGACCAGGTCTTCCAGCGTGACGATGCCCGCGGTGCCGCCGTACTCGTCCACCACGATCGCCAGGTGCGCCCGGTCCCTGCGCATCTCCGACAGCGCCGACAGCACCGTCTTGCTGGTGGGCAGCAGCTTGACCGGGCGGCAGACCTCGCCGACCTTGCGGCTGGCCGGCTGGTCGCGACCATCCAGCAGGTCACGGGCGTGCACGAAGCCGATCACGTCGTCGTAGGACTCCTGGTAGACCGGGAACCTGGAGTACCTGGCGTCGGCGGCGACCGCGGCAGCCTGCGCCAGCGGCATCACGGCGGGCAGGAACTCCACCTCGGTGCGGGGCACCAGCACCTCGCGGATCTGCCGCTTGCCCGCGTCGAACACCTCGCCGACGATGTGCCGCTCGTCGGCACTCAGCGCCTGGTGCCCGGCGACCAGGTCACGCAGTTCCTCGTCGGTCATCACCCCGCGCCCGGCGGTCGGGTCGCCGCCGAACATCCTGACCACCAGGTTGGTGCACTTGGACAGCAGCCAGACCACCGGCGTGGCCAGGGTCGCGATCCGGTCCAGCACCGGGGCGGCGGCCTGCGAGACCCGCTCGGACCGCTGCAGCGCGATCCGCTTGGGCGCCAGCTCGCCGAAGACCAGCGTGAAGAACGAGATAATCAGCGTGACGACGATCAGCGAGACCGCCGTGGCGATGTCCGGCGGCATGATCTGGCTGAGCGGCCTGTGCAGGTGACCGGCCAGCAGGTCGGCGCCGAAGGCGCCGGACAGCAGGGTGGCCAGGGTAACGCCGATCTGCACGGCGGACAGGAACCTGTTGGGGTCCTGGGCGAGCCGGGCGGCCCGCTGGCCGCGCCGGCCCTGCTTGGCCAGCGCCCGGACCTGGCCTTCGCGGAGCGAGACCAGCGCCATCTCCGCGGCCGCGAAGAAGCCTCCGATGAGAATTACGGCCAGGACCAGAAGAATGCCCCAGCCGACGCCATTCACGTCTGGATCCCCGACCTTAAGTTCTCGGCCTGGCACGGCGGCTGCCGGTCAGCGGCCCGCGGCTGCGCGGCACCCCCGGCACTATCCGGCTAGTCTACGCAGCCCGCTGATCGCCGGGCGAGTAACGCGGGGGCGCGGTCGCCGGCCTGGGGATACCATCCAGGTGGAACGTCCCGTTTCGTGCTGAACGAGGGGCTGAGTGCCGTGTCAGGACTTCATGACGACGCCGCCGCCGTCGCGGCGGAGGTAACCGAGCTGCGCCACGCGATTCACCAGGAACCTGAGATCGGCACCGACCTGCCAAGGACCCAGGAGAAGGTGCTGGCCGCCCTGGACGGCCTGCCGCTGGAGGTGACCCCCGGCAAGTCGCTGACCTCGGTGACCGCCGTGCTGCGCGGCGCCAGGCCGGGGCCGACGGTGCTGCTGCGCGGCGACATGGACGCCCTGCCAGTGACCGAGCGCACCGGCGTGCCCTACGCCTCGCGGGTCCCCGGCGTCATGCACGCCTGCGGCCACGACCTGCACACCGCCATGCTGGCGGGCTCGGCCAGGCTGCTCGCGGCCCGCCGCGATGACCTGGCCGGGAACGTGATCTTCATGTTCCAGCCGGGCGAGGAGGGCTACCACGGTGCCAGGGAGATGATCGAGGAGGGCGTGCTGGACGCCGCCGGGGAGCGCCCCGTCGCGGCCTACGCGCTGCACGTCTCCTCCAACCTGCTGCCCGCAGGGCAGTTCAGCACCCGAGGCGGGACGATGATGGCGGCGGCCGACACCCTCCAGGTCACCGTCAGGGGACGGGGCGGGCACGCCTCCCGGCCGAGCGACTCGGCCGATCCGATCCCGGCCGCGTGCGAGATGGTGACGGCGCTCCAGACGCTGGTGACCAGGAAGTTCGACGTCTTCGACCCGATCGTGATCACCGTGGGCAGCTTCCACGCGGGCACTGCGGACAACATCATTCCCGACGAAGCGGCCTTCGCCGCGACAGTGCGGTCCTTCTCGCCGGCAGCCAGGAACCGGGTCACCGCCGCGTCGGTGGCGCTGCTCCGCGGCATCGCCGACGCGCACGGGCTCGCCGTGGACGCGCAGTACGTGCCCGGCTACCCGGTCACGGTCAACAACGGGGCCGAGGTCGGCTTCGCCGAGGGCGTGGTCGGCGAGGCGTTCGGCACCGAGCGCTTCGTCGCGGCGCAGGACCCGCTGACCGGCGCCGAGGACTTCTCCTACGTGCTGGAGCAGGTGCCAGGCGCGTTCATCATGTTCGGCGCCTGCCCGCCTGGCACCGAGCCGACGACCGCGCCGTCCAACCATTCCGCCGAGGCGATCTTCGACGACTGCGTGCTGGCCGACGGTGACCGCCATGTACTGCCGAACTGGCCCTGCGCCGCCTGTCGCGGCCGCCGTCGCTGAACGGGGCGGCTGTCCGCGAGCTGGCTGCTAAGGCTGGAAAGCCGAATTGTCGGTGCGGCAGTTGGCGTTGCCGGTGATGCCGCCGAAGCTCTTGGCCAGGTTGCCCACGGACGGGCTGGAGACGGAGGCCGACGCCGACGGCGAGGCGGACGGGCTGGTGCTCAGCGGCGTGAAGGTGGAGCCGAGGATGAGCTGCACCGTGCCGGCCGGCACGCTCGGGTCCTTGCGCAGCGTCACGCTGTTGAGCTGGGCCGCGAGCGTCCTGGCCGCCGGGAGAGCATCGGCCGAGGAGTAGGACACGATGGAGTTGGTGTAGCCCTCGCTGCCGGCGTCGCCCGGTGCCCCGACCACCTTGAAGCCGCGCTCGGCAAGCGCGGCGGCGGTGCTGGTGGCCAGGTTGGGGACGGTGCTGCCGTTGAGCACCTGCACCCGGACGTCGCCGGGGGCGACGGTGTCCAGCACCCCGCCGCCGGAGCCGCCAGTCTTCTTCGGCAGCGTGGTGTCATGCGCGATGGCGGAAAAGAGCTGGCTGTCGTTGGGCTGTACCAGCTCCACCTGGGCGGGCGCCGGCGGGTACGGCTGGGTCGGGGCCTCGACGAACTGAACGTCATTGCTGGTCAGGCCCCGGAAGCTGGACACGATCTGGAGCATGTCCGACTGGGTGAGCCCGGAGTCGGTCGCGTAGATGGCCTTCGCGGCGTCCCTGACCACGGGCAGCAGCTTGGTCGGGCTGCTGAGCAGGCCGCTGTGCAGGATGCCGCGCAGCATCTCGGCCAGCAGCAGGTCGTCCCTGTCGATCCGCTTCAGGTCGGTGCCGCCGGCGATGGAGTACCTGGCCCGCCAGAACTCCAGGAAGGTCAGGCCGTCGATGTGGTGCTGGCCGGCGGTGATGTTCAGGCCGGAATCCGGGTCGCTGATGTCCTGCGGCACGCAGACGTTGACCCCGCCGATGTCGTTGATCACCTTGACCACGCCGGTGAACTCCACCTGGATGAAATGGTCCAGGTGTATCCCGGTTAGCTGCTCCACCGTTTTCCACAGGCAGGACGGGCCGCCCGCGGACAAGGTCTGGTTGATCTGGATGACCGAGCCGGTGTTCTCTTCCTCGCCGGGCTGGCCATTGCCCGCCGGGCACCCGTACATCGGGACCATCGTGTCGCGCGGCAGGTTCAGCACGGTCACCCGGTGCCGCCCCGGCGAGATGTGCACCACCATGATGGTGTCCGAGCAGCCGCAGCCGTTGCGGCCGACGTGCAGCACGGCCTCCTCGTGCGGGGTCAGCCCGGCCCGGCTGTCGGAGCCGAACACCAGGATGTTCAGCGCGTTGTTGTACTTGGGCGGGCGGCTGCCCAGCCCGGTCACCACGTCGTGGTGGATGCCGTCCCAGATCTCGCGGTACTGGACGTAGCCGACCAGCGCCCCGGCGACCAGGACGGCCGCCACCACCCCGCTTACCCAGGCGGTGACCCGGAAGGCAGTGGACCGGCGGGGCCGCTTCCCGCGGCGGGAGCCGCCGGGGCGCGCGCGGCCGCCAGCGCGGCGCCGCCCGCCGGCCTTGCCGGGCTCGTCACCGGGACCCTTCGCTCCTACGCGCATCGGCCTCTCACCAGCGGTACGCAGAGATACAAGCTGTTAGCTTTCCGATACTCTACGTGCCCGCACCAGGTCAGCCGCCTTGAGCCAGCGAAAGTGCCCGTGTCCGGGCGCTCATTTTGCCTGCGCCTGGGAGAACGGGAAGGCCCGGCCATCTGATGGTGGCCGGGCCTTCCCGTTGCCAGTTAAAGGTGGTGCTGCCTAGAGGCTGGCGACGTCCGCCTGCTTGGCCCGGACCGCCTCGGCCGCCGCCCGCAGGCCGTCCAGCTCGGTCGGGGACAGGTCGCGCTCCACGACCCGGCGCACGCCCGTCGCGCCGACCTCAGCCTCGACGCCCAGGTAGACATCCGAGATGCCGTACTCGCCCGCCATCCAGGCGCAGACCGGCATGACCAGCCCGGAGTCCTCGGCGACCGCGCGGGCCATCCGGGCCGCGGCGGCCGACGGGGCGTAATAGGCCGAGCCGGTCTTGAGCAGCCCGACGATCTCGGCCCCGCCGTTGCGGGTCCGTTCCACCAGGGAGTCGATCTCGTCCTGCGACAGCCGACCGGACAGCGGCTCGCCGTCCACGGTGCAGGCCGACGGCACCGGCACCATGGTGTCGCCGTGCGAGCCGAGGGTCAGGGTGCGCACCGAGCCCACCGGCACGCCCAGCTTCTCGGCCACGAAGTAGCTGAACCTGGCGGTGTCCAGCATGCCCGCCTGGCCCATCACCCGGTGCGAGGGGAACCCGGAGACCTTCGCCGCCAGCGCGGTCATCTCGTCCAGCGGGTTGGACACCACGATCAGCACGGCGTCCGGGGCGTGCTTGATGACCTGCTCGGTGACGGCCCTGACGATCTTGCCGTTCACGCCGATGAGGTCCATCCGGCTCATCCCCGGCTTGCGCGGCAGGCCGGCGGTGATCACCACCACGTCGGAGCCGGCGATGGCCTCGTAGCCCTCACCGGCCGGACTGGTGGTCTGGCCGGTGACGGTGGTCTCGAAGCCCTCGATGGGCCGGGACTGGCTGATGTCGAGGGCCAGGCCCTCCGGCTTGCCCTCGACGATGTCGGTCAGCACGACCTCGTCGAAGATGTCGTACTCAGCCAGCCGCTGCGCGGTAGTCGAGCCGTAGAACCCAGCCCCGACGACCGTTACCTTGCCTCTGCGGGCCATGTGAAGTTGCTCTCCTTCTGCGAGAAAGGGACGAAGGACGCTGCTGGTCAGGAGCCGGCGGCGGCCCGCAGGCCGTCGTCGAGCGCGGCCAGGAACTGCTCGGTCGTCAGGAACGGCGAGTCACCGCCGACCAGGAGCGCCAGGTCCTTGGTCATCTTGCCGCTCAGCACCGTGTCCACGCAGACTCGCTCTAGCGTGTCGGCGAACGCGGTCACCTCGGGCGTGCCGTCCAGCTTGCCACGGTGCGCCAGTCCCCTGGTCCACGCGAAGATCGACGCGATCGGGTTGGTGGAGGTGGGCTTGCCCTGCTGGTGCTGGCGGTAGTGCCGGGTGACGGTGCCGTGGGCCGCCTCGGCCTCCACGGTCCGGCCGTCCGGCGTCATCAGCACGCTGGTCATCAGGCCGAGCGAGCCGAAGCCCTGGGCGACGATGTCGGACTGGACGTCGCCGTCATAGTTCTTGGTGGCCCAGACGATGCCGCCGTTGCCCTTGATCACCTGGGCCACCATGTCATCGATGAGCCGGTGCTCGTAGCTGATCCCTGCCGTCTCGAACTCGGCCTTGAACTCGGACTCGAAGATCTCCGCGAAGATGTCCTTGAACCGGCCGTCGTAGGCCTTCAGGATCGTGTTCTTGGTGGACAGGTACAGCGGGTAGCCGCGGTCAAGCGCGTACCGCATGGTGGCACGGGCGAAGTCGGCGATCGAGTCGTCGAAGTTGTACATGCCCATCGCGACGCCGCCGCCGGGGAACTGCGCGACCTCCAGGTCGATCGGCTCGCCGCCGCCGGCGGGCGTGAAGGAGATGCGCAGCTCGCCGGGGCCTGGCACGACAAAGTCGGTCGCCCGGTACTGGTCGCCGTGCGCGTGACGGCCGATGATGATCGGCTGCGTCCAGCCCGGCACGAACCTCGGGATGCTGGAGACCACGATCGGCTCGCGGAAGACCACCCCGCCCAGGATGTTCCTGATGGTGCCGTTCGGGGACCGCCACATCTTCTTCAGCCCGAACTCGGCGACGCGGTCCTCGTCCGGGGTGATGGTGGCGCATTTCACGCCTACCCCGTGCTCCTTGATGGCGTTCGCGGAGTCGATCGTGACCTGGTCATCGGTGGCGTCGCGGTTCTGGATCGACAGGTCGTAGTACTTCAGGTCGATATCCAGGTAGGGAAGGATGAGCTGGTCCTTGATGAACTGCCAGATAATCCTGGTCATCTCATCGCCGTCGAGCTCAACGACGGGGTTGGCTACCTTGATCTTGGACATGCCGCTGCGTTCCTTCCACACACCTGCGCCATTGCGATGGCGGATTACTTTTCGGGGTGAGTCGCCCGTATCTGTCTAGTCCTTTAGCCTGCGTGCCGGTCACCCGGGGCCGGCGTTAGCGGACCGTTGGTCAGGTCGCGGCCGGGAAGACCAGGCCCGCGATCAGCAGCCCGACGCCGAGCACGGCGAACGCGGCCACGTCGGAGAGCCGTCGCCGGGTGCTGAGCATGCCCGCCCGCCGCTGCGGCAGGGCCAGCCTCGCCACGGCGGCCACCAGCAGCACGCCGGCCATCACCAACGTACCGCCACGCACGTCCCGCTCGCCGCCGCGCAGCCAGAGCAGGCCCGCGGCCAGCCCGCAGAACACGACCGCGTACGGGAGCTGGTCGAGCCATCCCCCCCGGCGCTGAGCGGCCTGCCGCGCGGGGTCGCCAGGGCGCTCCCGCTGCTGGCGCGCGGCCGGGCCGGCCGCGTGCCTCACCGGCTCTCCCGCGCCGACGCCGCGGCCCAGGGAGCCGACGACGGCCTTACTGCCATATGAACCTCCAGGACTACCCCGCTGGGGCAGTTTACTTCCGTCCCGTTCCTGCTCAGGAACGCGTGCGCGGCCCGCCTGCGGCGGCACCGGATCCGGCGGTTACAACTCAGGCCAGGCAGGGTAGGACGCTACCGGCCAGGTAGCGCAGAAGTGACAAATCAGTAGCTGCTCGGACAGGCGGGAGAGACGGTCATGGAGTGCCCCTACATCCGGGTCGAGGAAAGTGGCGCCACCGTCCCGCTGCTCCAGGAAGTGACAACCGTCGGCCGCGGCCGGTTCGTCGACGTGCAGCTCGCGGACCCGAGCGTGTCCATGCTGCACGCCGAGATCGTCCGCCGCGGCCCGTACGTCTACGTGACCGACATGGGTTTATCGCGCAACGGCACCCGGGTGAACGGCCGTCTGGTCGCCCGGCGGCTGCTGGCCGACGGCGACGTGGTCTCCTTCGGGTCGGCCAGGTGCCGGGCAGGCGGGATCGGCTGCGAGGAGCTGACTGCCGACACCGAGCTGCGGCGTCCCGCCGCTCCCGAGCTGACCAGGCGGGAGCTTGACGTGGTCACGGCGCTGTGCCGGCCCGCGCTGTCCGACGAGGCGTTCGTGGCCCCGGCCACGGCCCGCGAGATCGCCGTCGACCTGGTCGTCACCGAGGCCGCCGTCAAGCAGCACCTGCTCCGCCTCTACCAGAAGTTCCGCATCCCCGAGGGGGCCAACCGGCGGGTCAGGCTGGCCAACGAGGTGGTGGCGCTCGGGCTGGTCAGACCACTGCCGCAGTCCGACACGCCGGAGCGGACGCTGCCCGCGAGCGCCACGCTCGGCCAGCAGGCCGGGGCGCCGGCCAGCGGCGCGGCGGGTGCCCTGCCCGGAGACGGGCTGGCCACCGGGCCGGTGGCCGCCGGGCCGGCTCCGGCCGCTGCCGACCCCGCGATGAGCCCGGCGGCGGTCGTGCCCAGCCAGGCGGCAGCCGTACCCAGCCAGCCGACGGCCGCGCAGGCCGACGGCCCGGCTAGAGCCCGAGCTGCCTGGCTAGCCGGAGCACCCTGAGCCGGACGTGCGTCATCATCTGGTGGTAGGCCAGGTGGTGATCGATCGTCGGCGCGTGCCAGCTCAGGTGAGGGGCCGGCCAGAAGAACGCCGGAAGTGAGATAGCGGCGGCGAGCAGGCCCACGGCGAGGGCGGCGACCCCGATGAAGGCGACGGCGGCGCTCGGCGTGCTGCCGGTGATCGCGCCGAAGAAGGTCCTGAGCGGCCTGCGGCCGCGCCGCGAGCCTGGCCCCAGCGCATACGTGCCCACCAGCGCGCCCGCCGCGTAGGCGCCCGCCCTGGGGATCGGGTGGCCGGGCACCGTCAGGAAGGTCAGCGCCGCCGCCGTGGCGGCCACGAGCAGCGCCAGCGGCAGCATCAGCACCAGGTGGATCACCGACCTGAGCAGCGCGACGGGATAGTAGGCCAGCCCTGCCGCGGTACTCGCTGAGGCAGCACTCGCTGAGGCGGCGCCCGCGCGCTGGCCTCCGCCGCCGGCGCCAGACGCGCGGGCGCCACGGCGGCGCCAGGTGCTGGTCAGGTCGCCCGCCCGCAGCGCGGTCAGGGTCAGCAGCGCGATGATGGTCCCGGCGACAGGCAGCAGCACGGCGAGGGCGATCAGCGCCGCCACGACGGCGAGCACCAGCGGCGTCCTTGGCGGGTGCGGCCGGTCTGCTGGGCTGGCCAGCCCGCCTGCCTGCTGGCCGGCGGCGGCATAGCCGCCGTAGTCATAGCCGTTGCCGTGCGGCGGCGCGCCGTGCGGCGGGGCGCCGGCCGGGCCGGCCGCCCGTAGCTGACCGGCGGCAGCAGGTCCGCGTAGCTGTCGGGTGCCCCGCCCGCGAACTGCCGGGTACCGCCGGGTGCGGGCGGCCAGGCCGTCTGCCCGGCCAGCCCGGCACCGGCCAGGCCGTTGGCGGCGGGCGCGGGCAGGTACCCGGCGGCGGCCGCCATTCCGGCCATCCCGGCCAGTCCCGCGGCGGGCACGTCGCCGACGGTGCCACCGGGCAGCGCACCGCCGGGCAGCATCGCAGGCGCGCTGCCGGGGATAAGCGTGCTGCCGTCCAGCACCGTGAGCCGGTCGGCCAGCTCGGCGGCCGACGGGCGGCGCGACGGGTCGCGGGCCAGCGCGTGCAGGACCAGCGGCAGCAGCGCGGCCGGCATGCCGGTCAGGTCCGGCTGGCCGTTCACGATGCGGTAGAAGATCGACTCGAAGGTCCCGCCGCCGAACGGGGCCCGGCCGGTGGCGGCGAATGCCAGCGTGGCGCCCCAGGAGTGCACGTCCGCCGCGGGCCCGCTGGGGCTGCCCTCGATCACCTCGGGTGCCAGGTAGCCGGGCGTGCCCATGAACATGCCGGTCATGGTCAGCTTGGTCGAGTCCGGCGCCTGCGCGATGCCGAAGTCGATCACCACCGGCTCGCCGTCCAGCATCATCACGTTGGCGGGCTTGAGGTCCCTGTGCACCACGCCGGCCGCGTGCACGGCGGTCAGCGCCCACGCCAGGCCCCTGGCCAGGGTGAGCAGCGCCTGCCCGGCCAGCGGGCCGCCCGAGCTGATCACCTCATCGACGGTCCGGCCCGGCACGTACCTGGTCACGATGTAGGGCGGATTCGCCTCGACGTCGGCATCGATGACCTCGGCCACATACGGGCTGTGCACCCGGCGCATGGTGTCGAACTCGCGGGCCAGCCGCCGCCTGGCGGTGGCCTCCTCGGGCACGCCACGGCGCAGCGCCTTGACGGCGACCAGCCGGTCGCTGGGATCGGCGGCCAGGTAGACCACGCCCATGCCACCCTCGCCGAGCTGCTGGCGCAGGCGGTATGGCCCCAGCGTGCCGGGGCTGTGATCCTCCTGCACGGTCATGACCTACCCAGCCTAGGGATGCGGTGCGGTCCTGCCGGAGCGCGAACTGGCTCCTGATGCGAGATTACCCTGACCGCCCCCTCACGGTTTCCTTAGCGAGCCGAAGACGCGCCGCTAAAAGACCTGCCGCCGGCCTCAGGTGCCGCCGGTGACCAGGCGGCGCAGCGCCTGCGCGGCCGCCGCGTTCTGCTCGGCGTGCGCCAGCAGCGCCCTGGACAGCTCCGCGATCCAGTCGCCGAGCTGGACCGGCTGCCTGGACAGCACCACGCCGCGCACCTCGCGGCAGATCTCCGCCGCCGGGGCGCCGTCGCGCACGCTCAGGTTCAGCACCTGGTCGCCGAGGCGGACCGAGATCCTGGTCACCGCGCCAGGGCGGCCCCGCATGCGGTCCGACACCGACCGGTCCCTGTCCACGGTCACGTTGCCGGCGGGCAGCGCGTCACCCAGCGACTGGGTCAGCACCCTGGCGTAGGTGGTCACGTCGCCGCTGTCGGCCCGCAGCGCGGCCATCACCATGTCCAGGGACACCTCGGCGGGCGGCTCACTCACCGTCAAAGCTGGCCTTCCCCGGGCCGTTCTCGATGAAGCTGTGCATGCCCGTCCTGGCGTCCTTCGTGGCGAACAGGCCGGTGAAGTGCAGCCGCTCGATCTCCAGCCCCGTGGCGAGATCGGCGTCCAGGCCGTCGTCGATGGCCCGCTTGGCGGCGCGCAGCGCGATGGCCGGGCCGCCGGCGAAGCGCGCGGCCATCTCTATCGCGGCCGAGTACACCTCGTCATCGGGCACCACGCGATCGGCAAGGCCGATGGACAGGGCCTCGGCGGCATCCACGAACCGGCCGGTGTAGATGATGTCCTTGGCCCTGGACGGCCCGACCAGCCTGGGCAGCCGCTGGGTCCCGCCGGCGCCGGGGATGAGCCCGAGCAGCACTTCCGGCTGGCCGACCCTGGCCTTCTCCCCCAGCACCCGGAAGTCGGCGCACAGCGCCAGCTCCAGGCCGCCGCCGAGGGCGTAGCCGGTGATCGCGGCGATCACCGGCTTGCCGATCCTGGCGATCGCCGTCAGCGCGTCCTGCAGCCGGGTGTCGGTGGCCATCCGGGTATAGCTGGCCTCGGCCATCTGCTTGATGTCCGCGCCGGCCGCGAAGACCTTCTCCCCGCCGTACAGGACCACCGCGCGGACCGCCGGGTCCGCCGTGACCTGGGCCGCGGCGGCGGCCAGCCCGTCCTGTACCGCCGTGTTGAGCGCGTTCATCGGTGGCCGGTCCAGCCTGATGATCGCTACCGGCCCTTCGGCCTCTACCCGGACGACCTCGCCCATGCACCACCTCCGTGCGCAGGCTCGATCCTAGTCAGCGCGACGGGGCCCGGTCATCCGCCGGGATGGCCGACATGGCAGTCGTGCTCGCAGAGTGCCGACTGGCAGGCGCCGGGCCTGCCGTCGCGGCACTGGCCGAGCAGGCAGGCGGGCGACACGGTGAAGTCGAACGCCACCTCGCTGCCGCCGCTGACCTCCTCCGCCAGCACGATGCCCACGGCGTCAGCGAGGGCGCGGGCCGCCGGCAGCAGCCGGGCCGCGAGCACCGAGGTCTCCAGCCTGCTCAGGCAGCGCCCCGCGCTCGGCGCGTCATAGCGCAGGAACGCGGCGAACGCGTCGACGCACGCCTGCTCCTCAACCGTCCGCGCGTGATGGCCCCGCTTGCGGGACCTGGATTTACCTGGACCGTCCAGGGCAAGCGCCACTCCCATAACCGTCCCCCTAGGACAGGCCACCGATATGCGGCTGAGCTTTAAGGAGGTAAACCTACTGCCCAGAATGCGAAGGGTCAACGATATCGTGCGAAGCTCGTTTCTCCTGTTTAATCCGAATTACTACTCGATAAAGCGATATCAGTAGCGTTCTCGTCGCAGATTTCCGCGATGGACCTTCCGCGAACTTCGTGCGAAGGTGAGACCGATGAGTACCACCGCGAGCGCGCCGGCAGGGCGCCCAGAACAGCCGCCGTGGGGTGTCCTGCTCGCCCGCGGCCTCGCCAGCGCGGGCATGTCCGGGCGGCAGGCCGCCAGGCAGGCCGGGATCAGCGAGGGCCGGTGGCGGCAGATCGCCAGCGGCTACCAGGTGGTGAGCCCTGGTGTCTACGCGCCGGTGCGCGGGCCGGCCGGCACGGTCGCGGCGATGGCCGCCGTGGCGGGCCTCACCCCGGCGCAACTGCGGGCCGCGGGCCGCGACGACGCGGCGCGACTGCTGGCCGCCAGGAAGGCCCGCGACGGCGGGGACCTGCTGGACCGGATCCGGGCGCTGAGCGGCGATCAGGCCCGCGATCTGCTGGCCCAGATCGTCATCGCGCTCGACGGGCCGTCAGCGGGCCCCGGAAATGGCGACGGCCCAGGCGATCCTGCCGCCTGAGCCCGCCCCCCTTACTGTGGCCGGCCACCGCCGGCCTGCCGTGCCGATGCCTGCCCCGGACCCCGCCTCAAGTGCCGGGGCAGGCTCGGGACGCGCTCACTCGCCTGAAGCACGCGGCAGGGAGACGCCCTGCCAGCCGTTCAGGAAGCCGCGGACCTCGCTCTCGCTGTAGCGCCGGTGACCGCCAGGGGTGCGGATCGACGACAGCTTGCCCCCCCGCGCCCACCGCGTGACGGTCTTGGGGTCGACGCGCAGCATGGCGGCAACCTCGGCGGGGGTCAGGAGACGGTTGTCCGGCTTAATCTGAGTTCTCACGACTGCCGATCCTCTCGCACTCGGGGTGTTGATCAGCTAACAGAACGTGACCATCCGTGAACGTTACTCACTGAGAACGCTCTATCACAGGATGTCACATCCCCCTCGGTTTTGCTGGTCTTCCGGCTGGCACGAGCAGAAATTCTGGTCAGCCACCCGAATGGCCTTTGCTAGCAGGACGCCCGGCGCACTCAGGTGGTTTACTCGCGGACGGTGCCAACTTGGACACCCAATGTCGCAGCTATGTCTCACGCCCTGTATCCAGCCGTAACCGGGCCGCGACCGGAATGGCGGCCTGGCCGATACCAGGGGTGCGCGCCTGCCCGCCGTCCGGTGGGCAGGCGGATAGGCGGGCAGGCGAGTGGCTAGCGCAGGTCGCCGTTGAGCATGCCGGCGGTCGCCGGCGGGACCGTGACCAGGCCAAGCTCCGCGCTGTTGCTCAGCAGCGGGTGGCTCGGCAGCACCCGGACCGTGTAGCCAAACGGGCCTGGCTCCCCTAGCTCGGCCTCGCCGATGTACCTGGCCACGCCGTCCGCGCCCGGCTGGCCGTCCAGCCGGAGCGGGCCGCGGACCGGGTCGATCAGCTCGTCGTCATCGCCGGCCCGGCCGGAGACCACCTCGACCGCCACGTCATCCGGGGTCAGCCCGCCGAGCGCCACGGTTGCCCTGATGATCAGGTGGCCGCCGGGAGTCAGGTCCCCGTCGTCGGCTTCCACGTGCTCCACCGCGACGCCTGGCCACGCCTGCGCGGTCCGCTGCTTCCACGCGGCCAGTTCGCGGGCACCGCCGAACTCCGCGGCGTCCTGCCCATCCGTGCCGCTGCCCTGGCCGGCCGGGGCCGGCACCGCCAGCGCCGCCGAGGACCGGGCCGCCGGGGTGTACAGGCCGGTGACGTACTCGCGGACCATCCGGGTGGCCTGGGCCTTAGGCCCCAGCACCCGCAGCGTGTGCGCGACCATCTCCAGCCACCGGCCGGGGGCGGCGCCGGGCACGGCGCCCGCCGCTGGCCCGTTGCCGCCGGCGCCGTTCCCGGTGGCGCCGTCGTAGAACAGCGGCGCCACCGACTTGTCCAGCAGGTCGTAGAGCGCCGCCGCCTCCAGCTCGTCGCGGCGGGCCGGGTCGGTGACGCCGTCGGCCGACGGGATCGCCCAGCCGTCCGCGCCGTCGAACCACTCGTCCCACCAGCCGTCGAGCACCGACAGGTTGAGCCCGCCGTTCAGCGCGGCCTTCATGCCGGAGGTCCCGCATGCCTCAAGCGGGCGCAGCGGGTTGTTCAGCCAGATGTCGCAGCCCTGCACTAGCGAGCGGGCCATCGCCATGTCGTAGTCGGGCAGGAACACGATCCGCTGCCGGACCCTCGGGTCGTCGGCGAACCTGACCATCTGCTGGATCAGCAGCTTGCCGCCCTCGTCGGCCGGGTGCGCCTTGCCGGCGATGACGATCTGCACCGGGTGCTGGGGGTCGAGCAGCAGCTTGGTCAGCCGCTCGGGGTCGTGCAGCATCAGCGTGAGCCGCTTGTAGGACGGCACCCGGCGGGCGAAGCCGATGGTGAGGATGTTCTCGTCGAGGACGCTGTCGATCCAGATCAGCTCGGCGTCAGAGGCCCCGCGCTGCCGCCAGGACGTGCGCAGCCGCTGCCGTGCCTGCGTTACCAGCCTGGCCCGCAGCAGCCGCCGGATCTCCCAGATCCGGGCGGGGTCGGCCGCGGCCCGCGCCCAGGCCTCCGCGTCGTCGGCCAGGTCCGCGCCCGCCGCTCCAGCTCCGCCCTGGGTCAGGCTGAGGATCTCCGGCGCGACCCAGGTCGGCGCGTGCACGCCGTTCGTCACCGAGCCGATCGGCACGTCCGCGCTGTCGAAGCCCGGCCACAGGCCGGTGAACATCTCCCGGCTGACCTGGCCGTGCAGCATGCTGACGCCGTTGACCCGCTGGGCCAGCCGCATCCCCATGACGGCCATGTTGAACACCGCCGGGTCGCCGCCGGGGAAGGTCTCCGCGCCGAGCGCGAGCACCCGGTCGATCGGCAGCGCGGCGGACGCCGCCTGGTCGCTGAACTGCGCCCTGACCAGGTCGGCGGGGAACCGGTCGATGCCGGCGGGCACCGGCGTGTGGGTGGTGAAGACGGTGCCGGCCCGGCACATCTCCAGCGCCTCGTCGAAGCTCAGGCCGCGCTCGATGTACTCGCGGATCCGCTCCAGGCCGAGGAAGCCGGCATGGCCCTCGTTGGTGTGGAACACGTCGGGCTCGGGGTGGCCGGTGGCCGCGCAGTAGGCGCGGACGGCCCGGACGCCGCCGACGCCCAGCAGCATCTCCTGGCTCAGCCGGTGCTCGCTGCCGCCGCCGTACAGCCGGTCGGTGACCTCGCGCAGCGACGGCTCGTTCTCCTCCACGTAGGAGTCGAGCAGCAGCAGCGGCACCCGGCCCACCTGGGCGATCCAGATCTGCGCGGCCAGCGCCGCGCCGTCCGCGAGCGCCACCCAGACCCGGGCGGGCGCGCCGGTGTCGTCGCGCAGCAGGGTCAGCGGCAGGCCGTTCGGATCGCCCGCCGGGTACCGCTCGACCTGCCAGCCCTCCGCCGAGAGCGACTGGGTGAAGTAGCCGTGCCGGTACAGCAGGCCGACGCCGATCAGCGGCACGCCGAGGTCGCTGGCCGCCTTGAGGTGGTCGCCGGCCAGGATGCCCAGGCCGCCTGAGTACTGCGGCAGCGCCGCGGTGATGCCGTACTCGGGCGAGAAGTAGGCCACCGCCGCCGGGGCGCCCTCGCCTGGCCCGCCAGGGCCGCCGAGCTGATACCAGCGCGGCCCGGTCAGGTAGTCGCGCAGGTCGTCCGCGGCGTCGCTGAGCCGGCGCAGGAACTTGCGGTCGGCGGCGAGCCGGGCCAGCCGCTCCTGCGGCACCTGGGCGAGCAGCGCGACGGGATCACCGTCGGCGCGCTCCCATGCCTCCTGGTCGATGGCGGCGAACACCTCGCGGGTGTCGTTATGCCAGGACCAGCGCAGGTTCAGCATCAGCCCGCGCAGCGGGGCAAGCTGCTCCGGCAGCACCGGGTTGATCGTGAATCGGCGGATGGCTCTCACGTGCAGTGACCTTAACGCCCAGGAGTACCTAACGTGAAACTAGGCCGGCGATCAGCGCGATTACCCCGGTGTGGCCGGCCCGCACGGCCGCCGCCCTCGTCGGGCACCGCCGGCTGGCACCGCCGGCTGGCACCGCCGGCTGGCACCATCGGCTGCCCGGCCGGCCGGATCGCCGGCCAGGCCGGCGACTCGCGGCCAGATAGGCCCATCCCGGCCGATTTGCGCCCCGCTCGGCGGGTAGCTTTCTGGGGTGATCGGCAGAATCCCCATCATCGACGTGCAGCCCGTCGTGCACGGCGGCCGGTATCCGGCCAGGGCCGTCCCCGGCGAGATCCTCGAGGTCACCGCCACCGTGTTCCGCGAGGGACACGAGATGCTCGGTGCCGCCGTAGTGCTGCGCGACCCGCAGGGCCGCAAGCGGCCGCCGGTGCTGATGCGGGAGCTCGCCCCTGGCACGGACCGGTACGGCGCGCAGGTGGCGCCGGACGGCGAGGGCCTGTGGCAGTTCCGGGTCGAGGCCTGGGGGGACCCGATCGCGCGGTGGCAGCACGACGCCGGCATCAAGATGCCCATCGGCCAGGACACCGACCTGGTCTTCGCCGAGGGCGCGCTGCTGCTGAAGCGGGCGGCGGCCGGCATCAGGGTGACCAGGGCAGCGGGCCAGGAGCAGGCCAGGGCCGCCCAGCTCGCCAGGGCCGAGCTGACCGACCTGGCCGCCGCGCTGACCGACAGCAGCCTGTCGCCGCTGGACCGGCTGGCCGCCGCCAGCGCGCCCAGGGTGGCCGAGATCCTGCGCGAGTACCCGCTACGGGACCTGCTGACCAAGTCCGGGTACGAGCGGCTGGCCGTGCACAGGCAGCGGGCGCTCTACGGGGCCTGGTATGAGTTCTTCCCGCGCTCGGAGGGCGCGGTGGTCGACCCGGCGCACCGCCGGCCGCCGAAGTCCGGCACGCTGGCCACCGCAGCCGGCCGGCTTGAGGCCATCGCCGACCTGGGCTTCGACGTGGTCTACCTGCCGCCGGTGCACCCAATCGGGAAGGTCGCCCGCAAGGGCGCGAACAACGCGCTGACGGCCGGCCCTGACGACCCAGGGTCGCCGTGGGCCATCGGGTCCGCGCAGGGCGGGCACGACGCGGTCCACCCCGCCCTTGGCACCCTGGCCGACTTCGACGCCTTCGTGGCCAGAGCCGGCGAGCTGGGGCTTGAGGTGGCCATGGACCTCGCGCTTCAGGCGGCCCCCGATCACCCGTGGGTCGCCGCCCACCCGGAGTGGTTCACCACCAAGGCCGACGGCACGATCGCCTACGCGGAGAACCCGCCCAAGAAATACCAGGACATTTACCCGATCAATTTCGACAACGACCCGGACGGCATCTACGCCGAGGTGCTGCGGATCGTCCGGCACTGGATGGATCACGGCGTCCGGATCTTCCGGGTGGACAACCCGCACACCAAGCCGCTGCCGTTCTGGGAACGGCTGCTCGCCGAGGTCGCCCGCACTGACCCCGACGTGATCTTCCTGGCCGAGGCCTTTACCAGGCCGGCCATGATGGCCGCCCTGGCCGCCATCGGCTTCCACCAGTCCTATACCTATTTCACCTGGCGCAATAGCGCCGCCGAGCTGACCGAGTACCTGCACGAGCTGGCCGGCCCGGCGGCCGCGTACATGCGGCCGAACTTCTTCGTCAACACCCCGGACATCCTCAGCTCCTATCTCCAGCACGCCGGGCTTTCCGCGTTCCGGGTGCGGGCCGTGCTGGCGGCGATGATGGCCCCGTCCTGGGGCGTCTACTCCGGCTTCGAGCTGGGCGAGAACGTGCCGCTGGTGCCGGGCAGCGAGGAGTACCTGGACTCGGAGAAGTACGCCTACCGGCCCAGGGACTGGGAGCGGGCACGCCAGCTCGGGCTGACCATCGGCCCGTTCCTCGGGCGGCTGAACATGATCAGGCGGGCGCACCCGGCCCTGCATCAGCTCAGGAACATCCACTTCCACTACAGCGACCAGCCGGACGTCCTGTGCTTCTCCAAGAGCCTGCCGCCTGGCTCGCCGGCCAGCCCGTCCGGGGATACCGTAATTGTCGTGGTAAACCTTGACGCCAGCCGGCCCCGAGAGGCTACGGTCTGGCTCGACGGAGCGGCCCTGCGCCTAGACCTCGCGGCGGGCTTTGACGTCACCGATGAGCTCAGCGGCGAGCGATATCGGTGGGGCCAGGGGAACTACGTGCGGCTCGATCCCGCCGTGGCACCCGCGCACATCTTTACCGTCTCGGCGTAATGCCAGTCAGCCCGGCTCCCCGTCAGCGGCCAAGCCAGCCGTTACACCAGGTCCGGGCAGGATGGGCCCCGTCACGCGAGCTTCAGCGGGCGGGATATACGTAACAGTCACACCTAACGCAAGCTGGAGACCTGCGTGAAGCAGCCCGCGCACGACCCCAAGGCGGGGTCCCCGCTACCCGAATTCCACACCGGATCCGGCGCCGTGCCCACCGAGCCGGTGCCCGATTCCTTCTCCTTTGAGAAGCCGCGAGATCCGCGCTGGTACAAGCGGGCTGTCTTCTACGAGGTTCTGGTCAGGGGCTTCCAGGACGCCACCGGCGACGGCACGGGCGACCTGCGCGGGCTGATCTCCCGGCTTGACTACCTCCAGTGGCTGGGCATCGACTGCATCTGGCTGCTGCCGATCTACAACTCGCCGCTGCGCGACGGCGGCTACGACATCTCCGACTTCACCGCGATCCTGCCCGACTACGGCACGATCGGGGACTTCGTCGCGCTGGTCGAGGCGGCGCACGAGCGCGGCATCCGCGTCATCGCGGACCTGGTCATCAACCACACCAGCGACGCGCACCCGTGGTTCCAGGCCTCCCGCGAGGACCCCGAGGGCCCATTCGGGGACTTCTACGTCTGGTCCGACACCGACGAGCCGTACTCCGACGCGCGGATCATCTTCGTGGACACCGAGCAGTCCAACTGGACCTTCGACCAGGTCCGCGGCCAGTACTACTGGCACAGGTTCTTCGCCCACCAGCCCGACCTGAACTTCGAGAACCCGAAGGTGCAGGACGCGATCATCGAGGTGCTGCGGTTCTGGCTGGACCTCGGCATCGACGGGTTCCGGCTGGACGCCGTGCCCTACCTGTACGAGCGCGAGGGCACCAACTGCGAGAACCTGAAGGAGACCCACGAGTACCTGAGGCGGATCCGCGCCGAGGTGGACCAGCTCTACCCCGACCGGGTGCTGCTCGCCGAGGCCAACCAGTGGCCAGGCGACGTGGTCGAGTACTTCGGCGACGCCAGCGTCGGCGGCGACGAGTGCCACATGGCATTCCACTTCCCGCTGATGCCGCGCATCTTCATGGCCGTCCGCCGCGAGCAGCGCTACCCGATCTCGGAGATCATGGCCCAGACCCCGGCCATCCCGTCGGGCTGCCAGTGGGGCATCTTCCTGCGCAACCATGACGAGCTGACGCTGGAGATGGTCACCGACGACGAGCGTGACTACATGTACGCCGAGTACGCCCGTGACCCGCGGATGAAGGCCAACATCGGGATCCGCCGCCGGCTGGCCCCGCTGCTGGACAACGACCGCAACCAGCTTGAGCTGTTCACCGCCCTGCTGCTGTCGCTGCCCGGCTCCCCGGTGCTGTACTACGGCGACGAGATCGGCATGGGCGACAACATCTGGCTCGGCGACCGGGACGGCGTCCGCACCCCGATGCAGTGGACCCCCGACCGCAACGCCGGGTTCTCCCGGTGCGACCCCGCCCGGCTGTACCTGCCGGTGCTGATGGACCCGATCTACGGGTTCCAGGCGCTGAACGTGGAGGCGCAGGAGCGCAGCCCCGGCTCGCTGCTGCACTGGACCAGGCGAATGATCGAGATCCGCAAGCGGCACCCGGTGTTCGCCGTCGGCAACTACGACGAGCTGGGCTCGTCCAACCCCAGCGTGCTCGCCTTCGTGCGGGAGAGCCAGGACGAGGCCACCGGCGGCACCGACCGGATCCTGTGCGTGAACAACCTGTCCAAGTTCCCGCAGCCGGTCGAGCTCGACCTGAGCAGGTTCAGCGGCTCGGTCCCCGTGGAGTGCATGGGCGGCGTCGCGTTCCCGCCGATCGGCGAGCTGACCTACCTGCTGACCCTGCCAGGGCACGGGTTCTACTGGTTCGTCCTGCAGCCTCCCGCCGACACGTAACGGATTGCTCACCGTCAGCCAGGTTCTCCGGTGCCCGGTCGGTTACGCTGACCGGGCACCGGCTCTGGCCTGCGGCTGAGCATGCCCGCAGGCCAAGCCTGAACCTCACGGCGCGCGGGGGCGTGACTAGGGCATGGATGACACACGCAGTGCCTCGGGCCGCACCGCCCCGGACCGCACCGCCCTGGCCGCCCGGCTGGCCGGCGCCGCGGCCCTGGCCGCCACCGGCGCGATCCACCTGGACCTGTACCTGACCGGCTACCGGCACATCCCGACCATCGGCTGGATGTTCCTGGCCCAGGTCATCGTGGCCTTCGGCCTGGCTGTCATCGTGGCGGTGACACCAGGCCCGCTGGCGTCGGCCGCCGGGGCGGGCTTCGCCATCGCCACCCTCGGCGGCTACCTGCTGTCGCTCTGGGTCGGCCTGTTCGGTTTCCAGGAGCTGCGAACGACCGCCGGGCTGGTCGCGGGGGTGGTCGAGATCGCCGCGTTCGGGCTACTGGGGTTTGTCGCGCTCCGGGGCTGGTCGTCGCTGCCGGTGCTGAGCCGGGTCAGCTCGAGGGGCCTGCCGGGCGGCGCGGCCGGGGCGGCCGGCGCGGCCGGGGCGCTGGCGGTGGTGGCGCTGGTGGTGCTCGGGGTCTCGGCGGGCACGGCCAGCTCGGCGGGCGGCAGCGCGCCCAGCACCGCTGGCGGCCAGCCGGGCGGCAAGGTGGTCAAGGTGATCATCAAGAACTTCATGTTCATGCCGGACAACCCGGATGTGTCGCCCGGCGAGCGGATCGAGGTCACCAACCAGGACAGCGTGGCTCATACCCTCACGGCCGGCCCCGCGGCCAAGGACAACAATCAGTTCACCACCGGCCTGGTCGGCCCCGGCCAGACGAAGTTCGTCACCGCGCCGAAGAAGTCCGGCATGTACCCGTTCTACTGCACGATCCATCACTTCATGACCGGCATGCTGATCGTCGGCAAGTAGCCCGCTCGTTTCTCCGGTTCCCGCAAACCCCGGCGTGGCCTGCGCCGATCGCCGCTCGCGCCCCGTCATGTGTCGCCGTGGGAGGATTCGACACGGCTTGCGCGGGGAAGAGTAGCCCACCGGCCTTACCGGGGAGGAGCGAGGTGATCGGCGAGCAAACGGCCCTGGCGGGCCTGCTGGCACGCTGGCTGCCAGCGCAGCGGTGGTGCCCCGGCAGCCGGGTCACCGAGCTGACCGTGCTCAGCGACGTGCTGCTGCTGGACGGCGAGCCGGAACTGCGGCACCTGATCGTGGCGGCGGAGCAGGGCGGCACCCAGGCGCGGTACCAGCTCCTGATCGGCCTGCGCGAGCATGCCTCGGCGTCCCTCGGCCCGGCCGCCATCGGCGAGATCGACGGCCGGGCGGCCTATGACGCGCTGCATGACCCGCAGCTCGCCGCGGTGCTGCTGGCCGGCATCGCCGCCGGGGAAGAGGTCGGCGGGCTGCGGTTCGTCGCCGAGCCCGGCGCCTCGCTTGACGGCATGGGCCCGGCCACGAGCAACTCAGGCGGGCTGGCCTCCGGCGGCCCGTCGGCAGGCTGGACGGCCGCGGGCGGCCTGGGTGCCGGGCTGACCGGCTCGGGCGGGCCCGGCGGCGGCTGGCCGCCCAGCCGGGTAATGACGGCCGAGCAGAGCAATACCAGCGTGGTCTTCGGCGAGGCCGCCATCCTCAAGGTGGTCCGGCGGCTGTTCCCCGGCGCCAACCCTGACCTGGAGGTGGCCGCCGCGCTGGCCGGCCTCGGCTCCACCAGGGTGGCCGCGCCGTACGGCTGGATCGAGACCGACCTGGACGGCGAGCCCGTGCTGCTCGGGGTGCTGTCGCAGTTCCTGGCCCAGTCCGCCGACGGCTGGTCGCTGGCCGGGCAGGAGCTGACCCGGCTGCTCGCCGGCGAGCCGGCCGGGGCTGATGGCCTAGGCGGGCCGGGCGGGCTGGACTTCACGGCGGAGGCCAGCCTGCTCGGCCAGGCCACCGCCGAGATCCACACCGACCTGGCCACCGCGTTCGGCAGCCAGCAGGCGACCGACTCGGAACTCGCCGCGCTGACCAGGCGGATGGCCACCCAGCTTGACCAGGCCATCGCGGCCGTCCCCGACCTGGCCCCGCAGGCCGGCAAGCTGCGCGACTGCTTCGCCGAGCTGGCCGGCTCCGCCGCGCGGGTCCGGCTCCAGCGGATTCACGGTGACTACCATCTCGGTCAGGTGCTGCGCACCCCGGGCGGCTGGGTGGCGCTGGACTTCGAGGGCGAGCCCACCGTGCCGCTGACCGAGCGCCGGGCACTCGCGCCGGCTCTGCGCGACGTCGCCGGCATGCTCCGGTCGTTCGACTACGCGGCACGGCACCAGCTCCTGCACCGCGCGGACGCCGCCGCGCTTGCGCCGGCCGCCGCGCGGTGGTCGGCGGACTGCCAGGCCGCGTTCCGCGCCGGGTACGCGGCGGCCGGCGGGGACGTCGGCGGCGGGGACCTGCTGCTGCGCGCCCTTACCCTAGATAAGGCGGTTTACGAGGTGCTGTACGAGTCCCGGCTGCGGCCTGCCTGGCTACCGATCCCGCTCGGCTACCTCGAGGCGGCCTGACCCGCATGCCCACCCAAGCCGACCATCAGGCGGACTGGATCGACGCCATCGACGCGATCGTCGCCGGCACCCACCACGACCCGCACGCCGTCCTCGGCGCGCACCCTAGCCGCGAGGGCGTCACCATCAGGGCGCTGCGGCCGCTGGCCGCCAGCGTCACCGCCGTGCTGCCCGGCGGCGAGCGAATGCCGATGGAGCACCTGCACCAGGGCGTCTTCACCGTCACCCTGCCCGGCGGCCGGGTGCCCGACTACCGGCTGGCCGTCAGCTACGCCGACGGCATCGAGATCATCACCGATGACCCGTACCGGCACCTGCCCACGCTCGGCGAGATGGACCTGCACCTGATCGCCGAGGGCCGTCACGAGCGGCTCTGGGAGGTACTCGGCGCGCGGGTCAGGCGGGACGACGCCGGCGGCGTGGCCGGCACCTCGTTCGCGGTGTGGGCGCCGAGCGCCCGCGGCGTCCGGGTGACCGGCGACTTCAACCACTGGGACAGCCGCGCGCACCCGATGCGATCGCTGGGCGGGTCGGGGATCTGGGAGCTGTTCGTGCCCGACGCCGGCCCCGGCAGCACCTACAAGTACGACATCTGCGGCCCCGACGGGCAGTGGCGCAGCAAGGCCGACCCGATGGCCGCCCGCGCCGAGCAGCCGCCCGCCACCGCGTCGGTCATCTACGAATCCGGCTACCAGTGGGGCGATGAGAAGTGGCTCGCCGCGCGGGCCGAGCGCGACGTGCTGACCAGCCCGATGAGCGTGTACGAGGTGCACCTCGGCTCGTGGCGGCCCGGCCTGTCCTACACCGAGCTAGCCGAGCAGCTCACCGCCTACGTCACCGAGCTTGGCTTCACCCACGTCGAGTTCCTGCCGGTGGCCGAGCACCCCTACGGCGGCTCCTGGGGCTACCAGGTCACCTCTTACTACGCGCCGTCCGCCCGGTTCGGCACCCCTGATGAGTTCCGGTACCTCGTGGACCGGCTGCACCGGGCCGGCGTCGGCGTGATCCTCGACTGGGTGCCCGCGCACTTCCCCCGCGATGAGTGGGCGCTGGCCAGGTTCGACGGCACCCCGCTGTACGAGCACCCCGACCCCAGCCGGGGTGAGCACCCCGACTGGGGCACGCTGATTTTCAACTACGGCCGCCCCGAGGTCCGCAACTTCCTGGTCGCCAACGCGGTCTACTGGCTGTCGGAGTTCCACGCCGACGGGCTGCGCGTGGACGCCGTCGCGTCCATGCTCTACCTGGACTACTCCCGCGAGGACGGGCAGTGGACGCCCAACTCGCTTGGCGGCCGGGAGAACCTGGACGCCGTGGCGTTCCTGCGCGAGGCCAACGCCACCTGCTACGGGCTCGTCCCCGGCATCACGATGATCGCCGAGGAATCCACCGCCTGGCCGGGCGTGACCAGGCCGGTGCACCTCGGTGGCCTCGGCTTCGGCCTCAAGTGGAACATGGGCTGGATGCACGACACGCTCGCCTACCTGGCCCGTGATCCGGTGCACCGCAGTTATCACCACGACCAGATCACCTTCTCGATGGTCTATGCCTACAGCGAGAACTACGTGCTGCCGCTGTCGCACGACGAGGTGGTGCACGGTAAGGGGTCGCTGCTGCGCAAGATGGCCGGCGACGAGTGGCAGCAGTTCGCCGGGCTGCGCGCCCTGCTCGGCTACATGTGGGCGCACCCGGGCAAGCAGCTCCTGTTCATGGGCTCGGAGTTCGGCCAGGGCGAGGAGTGGTCGGAGCAGCGCGGCCTGCCCTGGCATCTGCTCGACTACGACCGGCACAAGGGCGTGCAGCGGCTGGTCGCCGACCTCAACCGGGTCTACGCCGGCAGCCCGGCGCTGTGGCGGCGGGACGCCAGCCCGGACGGTTTTCAGTGGATCGACGCCAACGACACGGCCGGCAACGTGCTGTCGTTCGTCCGCCAGTCCGGCGAGCCAGGCAGCACCGTCGAGCCCGGCGGCGCAGGCGAGCCCGGTGGCGAGCTGCTGGCCTGCATCGTCAACTTCTCCGGCGAACCGCACCACGGGTACCGGATCGGCCTGCCCAGGCCCGGCCGGTGGCGCGAGCTCGTCAACACTGACGCCAGCGACTACGGCGGCAGCGGCGACGGCAACCTGGGCTCGATCGACGCCATCGACGTGCCCTGGCACGGGATGCCCGCCTCGGCCGTGCTCACCCTCCCCCCGCTCGCCGCCCTCTGGCTCGTCCCCGAGCCCGACCAAGCCGCCGAGGCCGAGTAGCGCCGGGCCCAGGCTCTACGGCAGATCCGCACGCTCCGCTACAAGTAGGCGCTCGCGCCCAGCTTGACCGCGGCCGCCAGGCCGCAGCACCCGACGAAGATCCGCAGCCCGCGGGCCGGCAGCCAGCGAACCAGCTTCGGCCCGGTCCAGCCGCCGATCAGGAAGCCCGCCGCCAGCGGCACCACCGCCGTCCAGCGCACCGGCCCGAAGATCGCGAAGCCCAGCCCAGCGACCGCATTGGCCAGTCCCGCCACCGCGTTCTTCACCGCGTTTACCTTGGCCAGCGGCTGGGCCAGCATCCGGATCAGCACCGCGAGCAGCAAGATCCCGCCCGCCGCCCCGAAGTACCCGATATACACCGCCGCCGCGACCAAGCTGGCCCAGTCCGTCCAGCGGTTCTGGCCGACCCGCCCTGGGGCACTCGCGACCCCGGCCGCGCCGCCAGCGGCCAGCCCAGCCTCGGTCATGCCGCTGGCCGCTGGCACGCCGGCCGCTGGCAGGTCCGGCCCAGCCCGCACACCCGAGCCGCCTGGCACTGCCAGAACGGCACCGACCGGGCTCAGCCCGTCGAGCCCGGCCGTCGCTGTGGAACCGTCCGACGCGGCCAGGCCACCCGGCGGGGCCGGGGCAGCGGCGGTTCCGCCGGGCGGGCCGGGCCGGGCCGGTGTCCGCATGATGATGACCGAGCCCGCCGCGATCAGCAGCGGCGCCGCGTACTCGAACCCCTGCGGCGGCGTGAGCAGCAGCAGCGCCGCGCCCACCGCGCCGCCTGCCGCCGTCACCGCGCCTAGTCGCAGCACCCGGCGGCCCTGGCCTGCCAGCTCCGGCCGCGAAGCGGATACCGCCCCGACCGCCGAGAACATCAGCGCGACCGTGTTCGTCACATTCGCCGAGACCGGGCTCAGCCCGAGGGCCAGCAGTGCCGGGTAAGACACCAGCGACGCCAGGCTCGCGATCGTGCCGACCAGGCCCGCCCCGATCCCGGCCGCGAGCAGCCCGAGCAGCTCAAGTCCCGTCATGCCGGCCCTGTCCCGCCCGGCCCTGCCCCGGCCCGCCGGGCGACCGCCGCTGCACGCGCCGCACTAGGTCACGTCGATGTGATGCGCCGAGACCAGTTGGCCGTCCTCGATCCGCAGCACGCCGATGGTGCCGTGCGGCTGCCGCCGCCGGTCCGTCGGCGACCCCGGGTTGAAGATCCGCAGGTGCTCATCCGCCTCGTTCAGCGGGATGTGCGAATGGCCGAACACCACCAGCCGCGCACCGGGAAACCGCTGCCGCATCCGGGCCAGCCGGCCCTGCCGGGCGCCGCTGTCGTGGATCATCGCGGCCGGCACGCCGCCCAGGTCGAGTTCCAGTTCCGGCGGCGCGCCCCAGTCCGCGACATCCGGCTCGTCGTTGTTGCCCAGCACCGCCCGGACCGGTGCGTACTCGCTCAGCTCATCCAGTACCGCCGCCGTGCAGACATCGCCCGCGTGCAGGATCAGGTCGGCATCGCGCAACCGCAGCGCCACCGCCGGCGGGCACGACTTCCACCGCCGCGGCGCGTGCGTGTCCGACACCACCACCACCCGCATGCCCCACATCCTGCCAGCGCCGTCGCACCCTGCCAGCGCCGTCCCGGCTCAGCAGCCTTCACCGAATGTAGGGCAGTGTAGGGTACCCTACGTATATGGTAAAGACGTCGGTCTACCTGCCTGATGGACTCAAGGAACGACTCGCGCAGGCCTCAGCCGTTTCCGGCGAGTCCGAGGCGCAGATCATCCGCAGCGCGCTGGAAAGATGGCTGGAAGGGCTGCTGCCCCGCCCCAGGCCCCGGCTGCTCGGCCAGCTAGACCTCGGCGATCCCGATCTGCCCGAGAAGGTCGATGACCTGCTCGCCGAGGGGTTCGGCGAGCGGTGATCATCGCGGATACCAGCGGCCTACTCGCCGCCTTCGGCCGCGATGCGACCCGGCACCGTGAGGCCCTGGCCGCCTACGAGTCCGACCCAGGGCCGGTCGTCCTATCGCCCTTCGTGCTCGCCGAACTCGACTACATGCTGCTCACCCGGGTCGGCGTCAAGGCCGAGCTTGAGCTTTTGCAGGATGTCGCCGATGGTGTTTTCGAGCTGGCTTCCTTCAACCGCTCCGACGTCGGCCAGGCCGCCGCTGTCGCGAGCCGCTACTCCGACCTGGGCCTTGGCATCGCCGATGCCTCCCTCGTCGTGCTCGCCGCCAGATATCAGACGACCAGGCTGCTCACCCTGGACGAGCGCCACTTCCGCGCCGTCAGGCCGCTACACGCCGACGCCTTCACCCTCCTGCCCGCCGACCGCTAACCCGCCGCCAGCAGCGACCCGACCTCCTCCGGCACGGCGGTCAGCGGGTGCAGGCTGGCGCTCAGGCGGTTACCGCTGGTGGTGAAGACACCGCCGCACAGATCGCGAACCGCGCATCGCGTGCACTCGTCTAGGTAGTCGTTCTTCCAGTCGCTGATCGAGCGAACGGCCAGTGGCCACAGCCGCTCGTCTAGCACGCAAAGCTGATGGTTATAGATCTTCGTTTGAATCCGGGCGTCCGTCAGTACCGAGGCGGCTTCCCGAAGCTGGTCCTGATAGTCGGCCGGATCGATCCAGACCTCCGCGGAGTTAGGCCGCGCCAGCCCGGTCATCTCCAGCCCCATCAGCGCTACCTGGCTGACGAAGGGCAGGTTCCGGGTGATGAACTCCGCTAGCTCGACCAGGATGGGGACCGTATGGAACTGCACCACAATGCGGATCTCGATGGCTTGGCCCAGAGTGGCAAGGTTGAGAATTCCGTGCACGGTCTCCGCAAAGGCACCACTCGCCTGAACAACGTAGTCGTGCAGCGACGGCTCGGGGCCGTAGAGCGGTATCCCTGCCATGATGTCGCTCAGCCCCACTGCCGCGTATCGCTGCGCAAAGCGAAGGTCGGCAAACCTGCGGCCGTTCGTCAGCACATGCAAGCTCAGCCATGGCGCCACGTCACGGCAATGTTCAAGCAGCGCGATGAAGGCATCCTCGTTCAGGGTGGGCTCTCCGCCGGTCAGCCCGATACCGGTGGCCGCCGGCGGCAGCAGGGAAACGACCTGCTTCGCACGCTCAAACAACCACGAGTCGTCCCGTGTCTTCGGGGGCTGCGAGCACATCAGGCAGTAGTTGTCGCACTGCTCGGTGAGCAGCAGGCTGTTGTGCGCAGCCGTGCTCTTCCACAGCACCGCGACCCGGCTGGCGTCGCTTGCCACGCTGATGATGTCGCCAACGGTAACGTGCGCCAGTTCCTCCGGCAGCCATGCCGTGGGGCCTGGACCAGCCGCCCCGTCGTCTCTCGCCAGGTAAAGCTGATGCCCGGGCTGAGCTTGCTGGCCGTCCGTGAGCAGGCAGGCCAGCGGCATCGGCGAAGGGCCGGCGGCCGGTCCGCAGACCCGCCACACATCGTGCCGGAGGCCCTCCTGAAGGCCAGCCGCCCTCGTCCGGCCCGATAGCTTCATCACTGCTGGGACCACCGCCGGAAAAGACCGCGGGCAAACTCGTCGTCCCGCGCCCGACGCAAGATCGCCGAGAAGACTCCCATGTTGCGCTGGCAGAAGGCCGAAAGCGCCTTGTGGCCCGCGAAGTCATTCATCGTCGCATGGTGGAATACCGGGTCCGCGCCGCAGTAGGGCTCGAAGGCGCAACTGCTGCACATCGGCGCGCTCATGCTCAGCGACTGCTCAAGCGGCTCCAGGAGCTGCTCAGAGAGCATGATGTCCGCGTAAGAGCTTGTGGCGACGTTGCCAAGCCGGAACGTGTGGTCGTGCATCTCCGCGAGCATCCGGCCCTCGTCGGAGGCGTAGACATCGCCGTCGTAGTTGTAGACCAGGGCGCCTAGGCCGATGCCCGCCGGTGACTGAAGGTCCACGTATCCGCTGTCGTCATTGGTCAGCATCTTCTTCGCGATGATGGCCGCGTAGCCTTCCACCATCTCAGTGCCCCGACGGTTCAGGTCGATGATGTAGTCAAGCCCCGCCTCATAGAACTTCAGCCACCGCGCGACGTCATATCCGGCACCGCCGCGCCTGTGCAGGGCAAATCCGTAAGGTGAAATCGGCCGCAGGAAGACATGGCGAAGACCGAGATCAGCGTAGGTATCGATGATCTCGCGGGGGCGGTCAAGGCTTGCCTCTGTCGTCGTCATCAGCGCGCTCACCCGGTCGGGGCCGAGCCGCTCCCGGACCCTGCTGATCCCGTCAACGGTCCGCTGCCAGCTGTCCTGGCCCGGTCGCGGGCGATTCCCGTTGTGCAGGTCGGCTGGGCCGTCGACAGAAGTGGACAGATAGACGTCCTCAGCCGCGCAGAACTCAAGGACCTGATCGTCAAGCAGTGCCAGGTTAGTCGCGATGACGAACGCGAGCTGCTTCCCGCGGTCCTGGTTGATCGTCTTCGCTTCCGTCACGATCCAGCGCAGGAGGTCGAAGTTCAGCAGCGGCTCGCCGCCCTGGAACTCGATCTTGAGATGCGGTGAAGGTGACCTGAAGGCCAGGGCCAGGCTCCGCGCGGCGGTCTCCTGGCTCATGTCGAACTGGCTTCTCGCCGAGGGCTGGCGGGATACCTGGCAGTATCGGCAGGTGTGCTCGCAGCGAAGCGTGATCACGAAGATGTGCAGCCCGGTAGAGTCCGGCAGCCGCCGCATCCTGGTACGCAGCTTGACGGCAAGTAGTTCGGCGGGCAGGCGATCACCGGGAAGCTGGATGAGGTGACGCGCCCGGAGCCGGGCCAGCAGCGACTGATCCGTGCAGGTCCCGTCAACGATCGCCATGAACTGCTGATCGCTCAGGAAGACATGCTCGCCGACGAGATTGGTCAGCAGGACGCTGTCATCCATCCGGTGGAATCGCAGCGGCAGGAGCTGCCAGCTTCGGTGCGACAGCTCAGCGGGTGCCTCGACGCGCTTAGCCGTCATCGTCTGGCGATTCGCCCTCGGTGAGCCCGGTGCGCGAGAACGCGAGCGCGAAGATCAGGTTGCGAAGTGGTTCTGTCTCCCTGGCGATGCGCAATCGCAGGGTCTGGTCGTTCACCTCGGCGCGCATTCGGTGCTTCAGCTCATCCGGATTCGCGTCCTGGCCACGCGGGAACAAGGTGCAGACGTATTCGTGCCCGGCCGTGGCGACGTCCACTGTCATTTCGCGGGCTGCCGCGTAGGTCGCACGCTGCAACGCGTCGAGTTCGGTGGTCGCCTGGTCGAACCGGATCTCCACGGGCCCAGTTGGCACGGTCCCAGTTGGCACGGGCTCAGTTGGCACGGGCTCAGTTGACGCTGTCATCGCCCGCTACCTCGCCCGCGCTTCCTGCGCAGGTAGAAATACGCGACGCCGCCGGCTACCACGATGACGACGGCAGCGGTATCCGCGCCGGCTCCGGGCCCGTCGTTGCTGGCAGGCCGGGTGCGGAAGGTTGTCGGGCTCGACGACGTCGGCGTGGGTGACGGTGACGGGCTGGGGCTTGCCGGGGATGGACTCGCGGTCACCCGATGCGCATGGTGGTGATGCGCGTGATGGTGCGCCGAAGCCGGCGCGGATGGCGTGGCGCTTGTCGTGGTTGGCACCGGCGACGGCGGCGGCGCCGAGGGGCTCGAAGAGAAGTGCGACGAATGCGAAGAGTGCGACGCGTGCGAATTATGCGAGCTTGAGTAATGCGAGGAGTGCGACGAGTGCGATGAATGCGACGAGTGGCTGTAATGCGAGTAGTGGCTGCTCGGCCCCGCCGCATGCGTCGCCTGGCTTAAGGCCAGGAGCGGGAAGGAGACGTGGCTGCCGTTGTCCTGCCTGCCGGGCGGCGGCACGGCGGCGAGGCTCGGCGATGCGCCGAGTGCCACAGCGGCGACGGCCGCGCTCACAGGCAGGATCGGCGATCGCCTCATGACGCGCGACCATACCAGGTAGGCGACATCAAGCCGCCGAATATGCTCGATTTCTGAGTTGCATATTTTGAGATGTTTTGACAGGTTTATTAGAGCTAAAATGATGCCTTCTATAGGCATTTAACACACGACCACCCGACACCATCGCGGTTCTCCTACGGTTCGGCCGCCGGCCGTTGCCTGACGCTGGCCGACCGGGCGGATCCGGCGAGGCACAGCACTCTTCGCCTGAGCTGTTACCCGACTTTGCTAGCTCATGGGACAAATCAGGGTCATCATGTGACTACCTAGGCCAGCGGTATACGGGGCCGCGTGGCGAGCGGGCAACGGGACGAGGGTGAGCAACATGCACGGAGATGCCGGAGGCGGCGGAGGCGGGGGCGGGGGCGGCGGCCACTCTGGTGGTGGCGGCCACTCCGGCGGCGGGCACTTCGGCGGCGGGCACAACACGCACCATCATGGCGGCCACGGGGGCAGCAACCAGCAGCCGTTCTTCGGCGGCTATACGTCGACCGGCCGGCGCCGCTACGGCTTCTGGCCTCGCGGGCGGACAGGCCTGATCTTCCTGGGCTTCCGGATACTGGTCTCCCTGGTCGTTCTGTTCTTCGTCCTGCACGGATTCTCCAAGTTCTAGCCAGGCGGCTTACCAGGACGGCGCCCGCCGCGCGGTGCGGCGGCCTGCGTTACGGTCCATTTAGCGGACGGTTACGCGGGGTCGCGGTGAGCGGAGCGGGCATGGACGAGGAACTTCTCGGGCAGGCGCCCGACCACGAGCCGGTGCCTGACGACGCGGCGATGCTGGTCACCGCGCTGGCCGGCGGAGCGGTGCTGCCTGGCCGGATGCCGGCGCTCTACCTGGGGCACGGCGCACCGCCGCTGGTCGACGACCCGCTGTGGGTGGTCCAGCTAGCGGCGTGGGCCAGGGCGCTGCCCCGGCCGACGGCGATCCTGGTGGTCTCGGCGCACTGGGAGGCGGCGCCACTGACGATCGCGGCGACCGCCGACGCCGCGCCGCTGGTCTACGACTTCTACGGCTTCCCCGAGCGCTACTACCGGGCGCGGTACCCGGCGCCGGGAGCGCCGGACCTGGCCGCGCGGGTGCACGCGCTGCTGGCCGGCCGCGAGGAGGTCGCCGAACAGCCCGAGCGCGGCCTCGACCACGGTGCCTACGTGCCGCTCACGGTGATGTACCCGGACGCCGACATCCCGGTCCTGCAGGTCTCGATGCCAGCTCTGGAGCCGGAACGGCTGCTGCGCCTCGGTGCCGCGCTGCGGCCGCTGCGTGACGAGGGCGTGCTGATCATCGGCAGCGGGTTCCTCACCCACGGGCTGCCGTTCCTGCGCGACTTCCGGTTCAACGCGCCGCCGCCGGCCTGGTCGGCGGAGTTCGACCACTGGGCGGCCGGCGCGCTGGAGGCGGGCGACGTGGACACGCTCGCTTCGCTGCGCGACGCGCCCGCGGCCAGGTACGCGCACCCGACCACCGAGCACTACGCGCCGCTGTTCGTGACGCTCGGCGCCGCCGAGTCCCCGGCCCCGGTCACCACGATCACCGGCTACTGGCTGGGCCTGTCCAAGCGATCCATCCAGCTCGCCTGACCGGCCAGCCGCTTATGGAGCCGGCTAGCCCCAGAGGACGTGGAGGGCGGGGGGCTTGCGGAAGACGAGGCCGCGCGGCGCGGCGGGCCGCGCGGGGTCGAGCGCGAGGCCGGGCAACTGGTCGAGCAGCGCGCCGAGCGCGGCCTCGGTCTCCATCCGGGCGAGTTGCGCGCCGACGCAGAAGTGCGGGCCGAGCGCGAAGCCGAGGTTCTGCCGGGCGTTGGCCCGCCGCAGGTCGAACCGGTCCGGGTCGGGGAACGTCGCCGGGTCGCGGTTGGCCCCGGCCAGGGACACGGTGACCAGGTCCCCGGCGCGGACTCGCGCCGGGCCGAGCGCGGCGTCGGCCGTGGCGTAGCGGTCCACCACGGCGGCGGCCGGCTCCAGCCGCAGCGACTCGTCGATCGCCCCGCCGGCCAGCGACCGGTCGGCGGCCAGCGCCGCGAGCTGCGCGGGGCTGGACAGCAGGTGCCAGACGGCGTTGCAGATCATGCCCTCGGTGGTCTCAATGCCGCCGAACAGCATGACGGCGGCATTGGAGACGATCTCGTCCACGCTGAGCCCGGCGGTGGTGGCAGCGGCGGCCAGCGGCGAAGTCCCGGCGGGTGCCCGGATGACCCCGGCCAGGCAATCCCGCAGCTCGCCGAACGCGGCCACCGCGGCGGGCGGCACCCGCCTGGCCGGTTCCCCCGGCGCGGCGGACAGCTCCGACACCCCGGCGACGATGGCGTCGTACCAGGACAGCAGCACCGCCGGGTCGATGTCGCCCAGCCCCAGCACCTGCGCCATCACGGCAACAGCCAGCGGCCCGGCCAGCCCGCGCCGCAGCTCCGCCCGCCGCCGCCCGTTCGACGCCAGCGCCGCCACCAGGCGGGTCGCCTCGCTCGTGGTGAATTCGGCCAGCCCGGAGCTGATGTCCCCGCGCCGCAGCGCCCGGGCGAAGGGCTCCCGGTGCCTCCGGTGCTCCGCCCCGTCCAGCGAGAGCATGCTCGGGCCGACGACCTGGGCGGTGGTGAACCGGGGATCGTCCACGGTGAAGCCGGCCGCATCGCGCAGCACCTGCTCGGCCAGGTCCCGCCTGGTCACCAGCCAGCCGCCAAGCGCGGGCAGCCAGGAAACGGGCTCGGCGGCACGCAGCTCCCGCAGCACCGGGTGCGGATCCTCGGTGAGCTGATCCGTCGTCACCGCCGCACCCAGCGGGTAACTCATCCCGCCCCGCCGCCCTTGCTGCCGCGCTGCCCGCCAGCCTGTCCGTCAGCCCGGCCGCCAGACAGCCCACCAGACTGGCCGCCGAGCTGCCCGGTCAGCCAGCGCGGCCCGGCCAGCACCGCCCCGGCCGCCACGCACCTGGCCTTCAGCTCCCGGTCGGCGGTGACGACAATCCGGCGACCCGGCAGCTCCCCGGCCAGCCGGGCGATCGTGTCGTCGCCGGACCCGTCGGCGCTGACCACGCTGCAGCCGGCCTTCGCCGCCCAGCGCGGCGGCCCCGGCCGCTCCGGCCGGCGGGGTCCCGGCCGGGGCGGCGCCGCGCGCCTGGCCTTCCAGCACCACGACGATGTCAGGGAACCAGCGGGCCGGCCCGGGCAGGCCGAGCTCGGCCGGGACGTCGGTCATGCCCTGCCCGGCGAGCGCCGCCAGCTCGGTGACCAGCCGCCTGGC
The DNA here is from genome assembly GCA_963725175.1 of uncultured Actinomycetota bacterium. Lineage (GTDB taxonomy): Bacteria > Actinomycetota > Actinomycetes > Streptosporangiales > Streptosporangiaceae > DASUBV01. The sequence goes on along the minus strand of CAVRXH010000006.1, from coordinate 4,564,790 downwards.
CGCGCCGACCCGGTCCCGCCACCAGCCATCGGGCCGGGAGCCGACCACGTTGGCGGCGTCCACGATGACGGTCAGCGGCGCCAGCGCCCCAGCCAGCTCGGCCCAGCGCGCGGCGAAGCCGGGGTGCAGCTCCAGGTCGGCCACGCCGGGAACGGCCGCCCAGGTCACGTCGTCGGTCTCGTCACTGGCCGGGTAGGCGTCGAACGGGGCAGCGGCGCTGGCGAAGATCGTGTGATAGGTCCAGCCGCCGTGAATGTCGGCGTAGACGCCGCGTACCACCAGGGCGCCGACCGGGACGGCGCATTCCTCGGCCGCCTCCCGCAGGGCCGCCGCGACGGGCGACTCGTGGCTGTCCGCCGCGCCGCCCGGCAGGCCCCAGGTGCCGCCGTGGTGGCTCCACCAGCACCGGTGCTGGAGCAGGACTCGCACCTCGTCAGGCCCGCCGGCATAGGCCAGCAGCCCGGCGGCGCCGAACTTTCCCCAGTGCTGGTGCCCGAGCGTGCAGGTAACCCAGCCGTTTCCATCGCGACTTGCCATCGAGGCCGACGATAGCCTGAACCCATGCCTGAGCCGACACTCGCCGCCCGCCTCGTCAAGCTACGCGAGCAGCGGGCCGCGCCGCTGATCCTGGAACTAGACCTCACCGACGGGCTGTCGGAGACCCGGCCCGCCGACCCGGTGTCGGCGGTGATGGCCCGGCACCGCCTGGTCCTGGCCGATGTGCTGGACGGCCTGCGCCGGGCCAGGATCGATGACCGGGTCAAGGCCCTGGTCGCCAGGATCGGCGGCCGGCCCATCGGGCTGGGCATCGCCCAGGAACTGCGGGACGCGATCCGCGACTTCGCCGCCTCCGGCAAGCCCACGGTGGCCTGGACGGACTCCTTCGGCGAGTTCTCGGCTGGCAACGTCGCCTACTACCTGGCCACCGCGTTCGACACGATCTACCTCCAGCCCTCTGGTGACCTGGGGCTGACCGGGATCGCCACGGAACGGGTGTTCCTGCGCGGCGCCCTGGACAAGCTCGGCGCCGACTTCCAGGTGGGCAAGCGGCACGAGTACAAGAGCGCGGCCGAGCAGCTCACCGAGCACGGCTTCTCCGAGCCGGCCAGGGAGGAGACCGCGCGGCTGCTCGCCTCGGTCACCGAGCAGCTCACCGACGCCATCGCGGAGCGCCGCGGGCTGGACCGGGCCAGGGTCGGCGAGCTGATCGACGCCGGGCCGTTCCGCGCCGCCCAGGCGCTGGAGGCGGGCCTGGTCGACGTGCTCGGCTACCGGGACGAGGTGTACTCCAGCGTCCGCAGCCGGGCGGGCGCCGGCGCCACCCTGCTGTACCTGGGCCGCTACCAGCGCTCGCGTGCGCTGGCGGAGAAGGCCAGGACGCTGCCGGCGACCCGGCACGAGCCGGTGGTCGCGATGATCTACGCGACCGGGCCGATCAGGCGCGGCCGCAGCGGCCGCGGGCCGCTGTCGGGCGGCGCGATGGGCTCCGACACCATCGCGGCGGCGATCCGCGCCGCCGTGGCGGACGAGCAGGCCAAGGCGATCGTGCTGCGGGTGAACAGCCCGGGTGGCTCGTACGTCGCCTCGGACACGATCTGGCGCGAGGTGGTCCGTGCCCGTGCGGCGGGCAAGCCGGTCGTGGTGTCGATGAGCGACGTGGCGGCCTCCGGCGGCTACTTCATCGCGATGGCCGCGGATGTCATCGTGGCGCAGCCCGGCACGATCACCGGCTCCATCGGCGTGCTGTCAGGCAAGCCGGTGCTCGGCGAGGCCTTTGGCCGCATCGGGATCAGCAGTGACCTGGTCAGCGAGGGCGCGCACGCCGCCATGTTCTCCACCCAGCGGCCGTTCAGCGACGATGAATGGGCGCTGGTGAACGACTGGCTCGACCACATCTACGACGACTTCACCGGCAAGGTCGCCCAGGGCCGCTCGATGACCCGCGAGCGGGTGCACGAGCTGGCCAGGGGCCGGGTGTGGACCGGCGCCGACGCGCTCGGCAACGGCCTGGTGGACGAGCTCGGCGGCCTGGACCACGCGACCGCGCTGGCCCGGCGCCGGGCCGGCCTCGCGGAGAAGGCGCCGCTGCGCGGCTACCCGAGGGTCGGCCCGCTCGACCGGCTCCGCCCGCCGACCTCCAGCGACAGCAGGAACGCCGCTGCCGCCGCCGTGCTCGCCGAGAGCTGGGGGCCGGCCTGGCGGCTCGCGGCCCGCGCGGGCCTGTCCCCCTACGGTCCGCTGACCCTGCCGGGGAGCTGGACTTTCGAGTGACGGAACGGATTGCTTCCGGCGACACCACCGCCAGATTCGCCGGTGTCCGTCAGGGCTGGGCCGCCGGCGTCACCCTGGTCACGGTCGCGGATGGCCGCGACGACATCGGGACCACCGTCAGCGCCTGCTGCCCGCTGTCCGCCGACCCGCCGCTGGTCGCGGTCTCGCTGGCCAAGGACGGCTACCCGGCCGAGCTGCTTGGCCGGCTGGACAAGTTCGCGGTGACCCTGCTGGCGGCCGGGCAGCGGGCGGTGGCGGGCCGGTTCGCGGCGCCGGGCAGGCCCGGCGCCCGGCTGCTGCTCGACGGGCTGCCGCACAGCCGGGGCGAGATCTCCGGCGCGCTGATCCCCGGCGGGGGCCTGGCCGCGCTGGAGTGCGAGGTGGCCCAGCGGGTCCCGGCCGGCGATCACCTGCTGGTCATCGCGCAAGTGCTCGCGGTGCCCTACCAGGCCGAGACCGGCGCGCCGCTGGTCAGGTTCCGGGGCGGCTACCCGCCCGTGGGACGTTCCTGAGCCTGAGCAGGACCGGCGACCGGAAGGCGAGTGGCGTTCGTCAGGAGTTCAGGTAGGCGAGCACGGCAAGTACCCGCCGGTTATCGTCGTCCGACGGCGCGAGGCCGAGCTTGGCGAAGATGCTCGCGGTGTGCTTGCCGACGGCCTTCTCGGTGACGAACAGCCGCTGGGCGATGGCGCTGTTGGACCGGCCCTCGGCCATCAGCGCGAGGACTTCGCGCTCCCTGGCCGATAGCCGGCCGACCGGCTCGTCGCGTACCCGGCGGCCGAGCAGCTTGGTCACCACCTCGGAGTCCATCACCGTGCCGCCGCCCGCCACGGTGCGGACCGCGTCGATGAACTGGTCGTCGTTGAAGACCCGGTCCTTGAGCAGGTACCCGACCCCGCCGGCCTGGTCGGCCAGCAGCTCGCGCGCGTAAAGCTGCTCGACGTACTGGGAGAGCACCAGCACGGGCAGGCCGGAGACCAGGGCCCGCGCCTCCAGCGCGGCGCGCAGCCCGTCGTCGGTGAACGTCGGCGGCAGCCGGACGTCCACGATGGCCACGTCTGGCTTGCTTTCCAGCAGCGCGTCGCGCAGCTCGGGGGCGCTGCCGACCGCCGCGACTATCTCGAACCCGTGCGCGTCGAGCAGCCGGACCAGGCCCTCTCTCAGCAGGTAGAGATCTTCTGCGACGACGACGCGCACGGTACCTCCATGACCACCATGGTGGGCCCGCCAACCGGGCTGCTCACCGCCACGATGCCATCAAACGTGCCGAGCCGCTTCTCCACGCCGGCCAGCCCGGAGCCGTTCGCCGGATTGGCGCCGCCGAGGCCGAAGTCGGTCACCACGATCCGCAGCCGCCCGTCCTCGTGCCTGACCACGATCCGCGCGTCCCGCGCCCCCGAGTGCTTCACGGCGTTGGTCAGCACCTCGGCCACGGCGAAATAGCAGGCCGTCTCGATGGGCGCGGGCAGCCGGGACGGCAGGTCGATCTCGGTGTCGATCTTCATCGGGGTGTCCAGGGCCAGCGCCCTGACGGCGTCGCCGAGTCCCCGGTCGGCGAGCACCGGCGGGTGCACGCCGCGGACCAGCTCGCGCAGCTCGGTCAGCGCCCGCGCCGAGAGCTCCCGTGCCTCGGCGACCAGGGCGACGGCGGCGTCCGGGCTGGCCGGGATGAGCCGCTCCACGGCCCGCAGGTTCATCCCGAGCGCGACCAGCCTGGCCTGCGCACCGTCGTGCAGGTCCCGTTCCAGCCGCCGCAGGTCCGCCGCCGCGGTGTCCACCGCCACGGCGCGCGTCTCGGTCAGCCGCTGCACCCGGCGCAGCAGGTCGGCGTTGGAGGCGAGCCCGAGTAGCCGCCTGGCCTGCGGGAACGCCTGCGGGGTCAGCCACAGGCCGAGGACAAGCAGCACCAGTCCCTGCGCGATCGCCACGGTGGCCATCGGCCCGCTGGAGATCGCGACGAGGCCGTCAAGCACGTAGCGGTTCGGTGCCTTGGGCAGTGGCAGACTCCACCAGGAGCCGGCCGCCCACAGGCTCGCGACGGCGAGGGCAAGTATCCCGGCGGTGGCGGCGCGCGCGGCCAGGTCCGAGTCGCGCCTGATCACGCCGATCGCCGCGGCGCACAGCACCACCGTCACGGCGTGGTCGAGGCCGCTCTTACCGAGCCACACGTTGGGGGCAAGCAGCTCGCCGGCCATCGCCAGGACCGGCAGCAGCAACAGCGCCCGCGGCGGCTCGGACCGCCCCCGGACGGCCAGCCGGCCCACCGCCAGCCGGACCAGCGGAGACTCTAGGTCCGCCGCCCGCCAGGCCAGCCAGCCGCCCGCCAGCAGCAGCGCGTAGGCCAGCGGCAGGACCAGGTAGTACTGGAGGTTGTAGTGCCCGAGCGGGAGGAAGGCGTAGCGGCCGGGCAGGAACGTCCAGAAGCCATAGTCCCTGGCCATGACCAGGCCGAAGCCACCCAGGTAGATCAGCCCGGCCGGGAGCAGCGCGAAGGCCAGCCGGGGCCGCAGCACTAGCGCCAGCCCGACCGGCAGCAGCGCCATGCTGGTGAAGTAGTGCGGCCAGAGAGACGGGATCAGCGGAAAGAAGCTTCCGGCGGCGGCGATGACCACCGCGAGCACGCCCGCGCACCAGGCGATCTCGGTGAGCTGGCCGCGAAGACTGGTGGCCGGGCCGCGAGCCGACCGCAGCCAGGCTCCGCCCAGGGAAAAGCCGACGATCCCCGTGGACACCATCAGGCCGCTAGGTTCCATGCTGACTCCTCGCCCGTCGTCCCGCTGCGTTACGGCTGCGGTCCAGCTTGCCGCCCAGCGGGCCGTCGGCGCGATAGGCATAGCCCCCCAAGCACGGGTGGGCTTAGCCCTACCCGAGCCTGCCCCCGGGCTGAGGCGCGGGCGCCCGGGAACCTCGCGGCGCGGGTGCGGTGGGTGCGGGGCGGGACTAGGCGACGCGCAGGCCGGCGCGCCAGACGCCGGCCACCTGCGGGACGCCGGGACGGTAGGCCAGGTAGGCGTGCGAGGGCGCGTTCAGCAGCAGCAGGTCGCCGACGGCGCCGGACGCGAGGTAGCCGACATCGGCGCGGCGCAGCGCCGCCGCGCCGCCCGCGGTGGCCGCCCACACCGCCTCCCGCGTGGTCATCCGCATCTCCCTGACGGCCAGCGCGATGCACAGCGCCATGCTGGAGGTGAAACACGAGCCGGGGTTGCAGTCGGTGGCGATAGCCACCGTCGCGCCCGCCGCGAGCAGCCGCCTCGCGTCGGGATAGGGCTGCCGGGTGGAAAACTCGACGCCGGGCAGCAGCGTCGCGACCGTGCCAGAGTCGGCCAGCGCGTCGACATCGGCGTCGCTCAGGTAGGTGCAGTGATCGGCCGAGGCCGCGCCCGCCGCGACCGCGACCTGCACGCCGGGTCCCGGCCCGAGCTGATTGGCGTGAATCCGGGGTGCCAGCCCGGCCGCCGCCCCGGCCGCCAGCACCGCTCGGGCCTCGTCGGCGCCGAACGCACCGCGCTCGCAGAACACGTCCACCCACTTGGCATGCGGCGCGCAGGCGGCCAGCATCGGGCCGCAGACCAGCTCGACGTAGCGGGCCGGGTCGGCCGCGAACTCGGGCGGGACGACGTGCGCGCCCAGGTAGGTCACCTCGCGGGTCACCTCGCCGGCCAGCGCCAGGCAGCGTGCCTCGTCGGCCACGGTCAGCCCGTAACCCGACTTGCACTCGAACGTGGTGGTGCCCTGGGCCAGCAGCTCGGCTCTCAGCCTGGCCAGGTTCGCCCGGAGCTGCTCGTCGCTGGCGGCCCTGGTCGCCGCGACCGTGCTGGCGATGCCGCCGGCCTGATAGGGCTGGCCGGCCATCCGCGCGGCGAACTCGGCGCCGCGTTCCCCGGCGAAGACCAGGTGCGCGTGCGAGTCGACGAAGCCGGGCAGCACCGCGCGGCCGGCGGCGTCCACCACGTCGTCCGCGGCCGGGGCGCGCGCGGCCGGCCCGGTCCAGGCCACCATGCCGGACTCGATGACCAGCGCGGCGTCCGCCAGGGCGGCGAATCCTGCCCCAGGCCCTGTGCCGCCGGGCGCCGCGTTGGTTACCAGCTCGCCGATGTTCGTGATCAGTAGCGCGTGTGTGCGGCTCACCGGGGCATCGTGCCACGTCACGCGCGCACCGCGTCAGTCCCGCCCCCGCGATCTTGCCAACTGATCTTGCCACGGGACTTTTAGGTGGCCAACATATTAGTTATCACTTGTGTCGCATCTTTCGCCGGTAGCGACGTCTGCGACACCGTGTCCGATCCGACCCCCTCCGGAGGACGCAGTGGAACAACCAGGCAGGTCAACCAGGCACACGGGTGTCTGGGTCACCGTCGCCGTCCTGTTAATAATCGCCGTGGTCGGCACCGTCTGGGTGCCGATCTACGCGCGCGCCACCCCCGCCCTCGGCGGCTTCCCGTTCTTCTACTGGTACCAGCTCCTGTGGATCCCGCTGGTGGCGATCGTGACCTCGATCGCCTACCTGCTGGCCCGCCGGGCGGGCCGGGACGCGAGCACCGGGGGGCAAGATGGGTCACGTTAACGCCGTCGCGTTCACCATCCTCATCGTCGCGTTCCTCGTCGTGGCCACGGCCGGCTTCGCGGCGGCCAGGTGGCGCCGGGCGGAGAACATGCTGGCGCTGGACGAGTGGGGCCTTGGCGGCCGCAGCTTCGGCACCTTCGTGAGCTGGTTCCTGCTCGGCGGCGACCTGTATACCGCCTACACCTTCATCGCGGTGCCCGCGCTGGTGTACGCGGTCGGCGCGGCCGGCTTCTTCGCCGTGCCGTACACGATCATCGTGTTCCCGATCGTGTTCGTGTTCGCGCCGCGGCTGTGGTCAGTCTGCCGGGCGCACGGCTACGTCACGCCGGCGGACTTCGTCCGCGGCCGGTACGGCTCGCGCGGCCTGGCGCTGGCGATCGCCGCGACCGGGATCCTGGCCACGATGCCGTACATCGCGCTCCAGCTTGTCGGCATCCAGGCGGTGCTGACGGTCCTCGGAGTGGGCAGCACGTCCAGCACCTTCCTCAAGGACCTGCCGCTGTTCATCGCGTTCGCGGTTCTCGCCGCCTACACCTACGTGTCCGGGCTGCGCGCTCCGGCGCTGACGGCGTTCATCAAGGACGCGCTGGTCTACATCATGATCATCGTCGCGGTGATCTACATCCCGATGCGGCTGGGCGGCTGGACGCACATCTTCAACAACGCCTCCACGCACCTGGCCAGTACCAACCCCAAGACCGGCAAGCCGTTCGGCGCGCTGGTCACCCCGCCGGCCGGCGAGTGGGCGTACGCCACCCTGGCGCTCGGCTCCGCGCTCGCGCTGTTCATGTACCCGCACGCCATCACGGGCGTGCTCGCCACCAAGCGGCGCAACGTGATCAGGCGGAACATGGCCATCCTGCCGGCCTACTCGCTGGTCCTCGGCCTGGTAGCGCTGCTCGGCTACATGGCGCTGGCGTCGCCTGCGGTCACCGCCGGGGTGAAGGCCGCAGGTGGGAACGCCCAGCTCTCCGTGCCGCTGCTGTTCGAGCACATGTTCCCGAGCTGGTTCGCCGGCGTGGGCTACTCGGCCATCGTGATCGGCGCGCTGGTGCCGGCCGCGATCATGTCGATCGCCGCGGCCAACCTGTTCACCAGGAACGTGTACCGGGAGTTCTTCCACCGCAGCGCCAGCCCGGCACACGAGACCAGGGTGGCGCAGTGGGTGTCGCTGATCGTCAAGGCGGGGGCGCTGGTCTTCGTGCTCGCGCTCAGCAAGACCTTCTCGATCAACCTCCAGCTGCTGGGCGGGGTCTGGATCCTGCAGACCTTCCCGGCCATCGTGGGCGGTCTGTACACCAGGTGGCTGCACCGCTGGGCGCTGCTGCTCGGCTGGGCGGCCGCGATGGTCTACGGCACGATCGTCGCCTACAACCAGCCGGTGGCCGGCGAGCCGGGCACGCACTTCGGCGCGTCAACGGCGGCCGTGCCGTGGCTGGGCGACACCGTCTACATCGCGATCACCGCGTTCGTCATCAACGTGGTGGTGACGGTCGTGGCGACTGTGGTGTTCCGGGCGCTGCACCTGCCTGACGGCAAGGACGAGACCAGCCCGGCTGACTACCTCGCCGACTCCCCCGAGCCGGCGACCACCCGGAAGGCGGTCACCCCCGCCTCGTAACCCCCGCCCGGCCGGGTCCCGCATCGCACTGCGGCGCGGGACCCGGCCGGCCCGCCCGCGGCCCGGCCCACCCCGCGGCCCGGCCCACCCCGCGGCCCGGCCCGGCCCGGCCCGGCCCGGCCAACGACAGTGAACCCACTTCTACTGTCGATACAGCGGCAGTGAACCCGCCTTCACTGTCGTAAACGCGCGCGGGCGGAGCGGCCAGGCTCGTCACAAGGGGGGCAGGATGGGCGGATGGGGTGGATGTGACTGGGGTGGTGACCCTGGGCTAGCCGCGGAGGGGTCAGGGGCGGAGCGCGGCTAGGGCGCGGGTGAGGGCGGCGGGGACGTCGGGGATCTGCAGGTGCTGGCCGTCGCGGACGATCTCCCGGCCGCTCGAGACCACCGTGGTGACGTCGGCGGCGGACGCTCCGAAGATCACGGACTCCAGGGCGGTGCCGCCGACGCGGGCACCCGCGCGGGCGCCGGTCGGGCCGCTGCCGTCGTCGGCGCCGAGGCCGAGGGGGCTCAGCAGGGCGCCAGCGGTGCGGGGGGTGGTGAGGGAGACGGTGGCCAGGTCGGCGAGCATGCCGGGGGCGAGCTGACCGGCGTCGGGCCAGCCGAGGCTGGCGTGGCCGTCGGCGGTGGCCGCCGTGGCCAGGGCGGCGGCGGTGAAATGGCCGCGCTCCTGGGTGGCCAGGCGCTCGCCGAGCTCGACCCGGCGCGCCTCCTCGAACAGGTCGATGACGGCCTGGCTGTCGCTGCCCAGGGTGAGCTTGCCGCCGGCCTCGGCGAGCGCGCTGGCCGGGCCGATCCCGTCGGCCAGGTCGGCCTCGGTGGTCGGGCAGAAACAGGCGTAGCTGCCGGTCCCGCCGAGCAGCGAGATGTCGGTCGCGGTCAGGTGCGTGGCGTGCACCAGTGAGGTACGCGGGCCGAGGGCGCCGGCCTGGTCCAGCACCTCAGTGGGGGTGCGCTGGTAGGCGGCGAGGCAGGCCCGGTTCTCGGCCTGCTGCTCGGACAGGTGCGCGTGCAGCGGCGCCCCGTGCCGCCTGGCCCAGGTGACGACGGCGCCCATCTGCCCGGGCGGCACCGCGCGTACCGAGTGGATGGCGGCGCCCAGCCGGGCATGCGGTGCCAGCACGCCCTGCTCATCGGCGCCGAGGGCGTCGATCCTGGCCGCCCAGGCGGCCGCGTCGCCGTCGCCGAACCGGAGTTGCGCGCCGTCCAGCGGCAGTGACCCGCCGTCCTGGCTGAGCCCGCCGGACAGGTAGCAGGTGTCCAGCAGGCAGATCCGCAGGCCAGCCAGGCGGGCCGCCTCGATCAGCGCGCGGCTCATCTCGTTCGGGTCGGCGTACCTGGCCCCGCCGGTGTCGTGGTGCAGGTAGTGGAACTCCCCGACGCAGGTAACGCCGGCCAGCGCCATCTCCGCGTAGACGGCGGTGGCCAGATCCAGGTAGCTGGCCGGGATCCAGTCGCGCGGCTACCTCATACATCCGCTCCCGCCAGGTCCAGAACGTGCCGCGCCCGGCCTGGGTGATGCCGCGCAGCGCGCGGTGGAAGGCGTGCGAGTGCGCGTTGGCGAGGCCGGGCAGGGTGAGCCCGACCAGCCGGGTGGTGCCCGGCGGCAGGCCCGCGGCCGGGGTACCGGGGGTGACGGCGGTGAAGCGGTCGCCGTCGGCCTCGATCAGCACATCGCGGTGCACGCCGCCCGGCAGCCAGGCCAGCTCGGCATGCCACGCCTGCCCGCTCTCCATCACACCCCCTCGGTCGGCGCCGCTGTCACGAGGCCGCCAGGTCGGCGAGGACGGCGGCCAGGGCGGTCACGCCGGCCTGGCAGTCGGCCAGGTCCGCGATCTCGGCCGGGGAGTGCGAGACGCCGGACGGGTTGCGCACGAACAGCATGGCGGTCGGCAGCCGGGCCGCCAGCACGCCGGCGTCGTGCCCGGCACCGGTTGGCAGCACCGGCACGTCGCTGCCGGTCTCGGCACCCAGCACCTTGCCGATCCGCTCGCTCAGCCCGGCATCGAAGGAGACCAGCGGGGTGAACGACTCGCGGCGCACCTCGACGCTGACGTGTTGCTCGGCGGCGGCGACCTCGGCGGCGGCGCTGACCTGGGCGACGAGGCTCTCCAGGGTGGCCTCGTCGGGGGCGCGGGCATCCAGCCAGGCACGGACCACCGAGCAGATGGCGTTGGCGCCGCCCGGCTCCGCGACGACCTTCCCGACGGTGGCCAGGCTGTGGTGCGCGGCGGCGGCTTCCCTGGCGGCCAGCACGACGGCCGCATAGGGCAGCATCGGGTCGTGCCGGTCGGCCAGCCGGGTGGTGCCGGCGTGGTCGGCGCGGCCGGTGAACTCCACCCGCCACCGGCCATGCGGCCAGATGCCCTCGCCGATGCCGACGGCGGCACCGAGTCCGGCCAGCGCGCTGCCCTGCTCGATGTGCAGCTCCACGTAGGCGGCGAGGCCGTCAAGCAGCCCGGAGTCGGCGCCGAGGCCGCCGGGGTCGGCGCCGGCCTCGGTCATGGCCTGCGCCAGCGTCGCCCCGCTGCCGTCCCGCAGTTCGCGGGCGGCCTCAGGGGTGATCGCGCCTGAGGCCAGCCTGCTGCCGAGACAAGCGACCCCGAATCTGGCGCCTTCCTCCTCGGTGAACGCGGCGACGGCGACCGGCCGGGCCGGCTGGTAGCCGCGCTCGCGGAGCAGGTCGATCGCGGCGAAGGCGGACACGATGCCCAGCGGGCCGTCGAACGCCCCGCCGTCGGGCACCGAGTCCAGGTGGCTCCCGGTGGCGATGGTGCCCGGCGGCGCGGCCAGCTCCGGGCCGGCGACCGGCGCGGCCTGGCCCGGCGGCATCCACCAGGCCCACAGGTTGCCGTTGCGGTCGGTGGCGGCAGGCAGGCCGCGCTCGGCGGCCGCCGCCGCGAACCAGTCCCGGCAGGCCAGGTCCGACGCGGTCCACGAGTACCGCCGGTAGCCGCCGGTCTCGGCGTCCAGGCCCACCGGCAGCAGCGACTCCCACAGCCGGGTAAAGCTCACCGCGGCACCCCGGCCAGCGCCATCACAATCGGCCAGGCGGCCGGAGTACGCGGCAGGTCACGAGCCCGCATGCTCACCCATCGGTATCCGGACGCCGCGCTGCCGCGCTACCTCGGTGGCCTGGTCATAGCCCGCGTCCACGTGCCGGATCACGCCCATTCCCGGGTCGTTGGTCAGCACTCGCTCCAGCTTCTCCCCGGCCAGGTCGGTGCCGTCGGCGACGCACACCTGCCCGGCGTGGATGGACCGGCCGATGCCGACCCCGCCGCCGTGGTGGATGCTCACCCAGGACGCGCCGGAGGAGGTGTTGATCAGCGCGTTCAGCAGCGGCCAGTCGGCGATGGCGTCGCTGCCGTCGGCCATTCCCTCGGTCTCCCGGTACGGCGAGGCCACCGAGCCGCAGTCCAGGTGGTCGCGGCCGAGCACGATCGGCGCGGCGACGTCGCCGCGCTTGACCAGCTCGTTGAACCGCATCCCGGCCAGGTGCCGCTCGCCGTAGCCGAGCCAGCAGATCCGCGCGGGCAGCCCCTGGAAGTGCACCTTTTCCCTGGCCATCTTGATCCACCTGGCCAGCGCCTCGTTTTGCGGGAACAGGTCGAGCACAGCCTCGTCGGTCACCGCGATGTCGGCCGGGTCGCCGGACAGCGCCGCCCAGCGGAACGGGCCCCTGCCCTCGCAGAACAGCGGCCGGATGTAGGCGGGCACGAAGCCGGGGAAGGCGAACGCGCGCTCGTAGCCGGCCACCTCGGCCTCGCCGCGGATCGAGTTGCCGTAGTCGAACACCTCGGCGCCGGCGTCCTGGAAGCCGACCATCGCCGCGACGTGCTCGGCCATCGACTCGCGGGCCCGCCGGGTGAACCCTGCCGGGTCCTCGGCGCGCAGCGCGGACATGTCCTCGAAGGCGACGCCCTTGGGCAGGTAGGTCAGCGGGTCGTGCGCGGAGGTCTGGTCGGTGACGATGTTGATCGGCGCGCCCATGGCCAGCAGCCTGGGCACGACCTCGGCGGTGTTGCCGAGCAGCCCGATGGACAGCGGCTGCCCGGCGCTGGCGGCGGCGGTGGCCTTGCGCACCGCGTCGTCGATGTCGTCGGCCGCGACGTCCAGGTAGCCGTACTCGATCCGGCGGCTGATCCGGGACGGGTCGCAGTCGACGCACAGCGCGACGCCGCCGTTCATGGTGACGGCAAGCGGCTGGGCGCCGCCCATCCCGCCGAGCCCGCCGGTCAGCGTGATGGTCCCGGCCAGCGAGCCGCCGAACCGCTTCGCGGCGACGGCGGCGAAGGTCTCGTAGGTGCCCTGCAGGATGCCCTGGGTGCCGATGTAGATCCACGACCCGGCCGTCATCTGGCCGAACATGGTCAGTCCCTCGGCCTCCAGCCGCCGGAACTCCTCCCAGTTCGCCCACTGCGGGACCAGGTTGGAGTTGGCGATCAGCACCCGCGGCGCCCACTCGTGGGTGCGGAAGATCCCGACCGGCTTGCCGGACTGGACCAGCAGGGTCTCGTCGGCCTCCAGGTCGCGCAGCGACGCCACGATCGCGTCGAAGGCATCCCAGCTCCGCGCCGCGCGGCCCGAGCCGCCGTAGACGATGAGCTGGTCCGGGTGCTCGGCGACCTCGGGGTCCAGGTTGTTCATCAGCATCCGCATGGCCGCTTCCTGCGGCCAGCCCTTGCAGCTCAGGTCGGTGCCGCGCGGGGCGCGGACCGGCCGGGGACCGGCCTGCCCTCGACGAGCCTGGTGTGCGTCCGCCATGGCCAGCTCCTCACCTTCTCAGCGTCGCAGTGAGCGTACCGTGCTGGTTTGGGCGCCTCCGGCGCAGAGTCTCGCCCGACCGCGCGGGACTCTGCCGTGCTGGTTTGGGCGCCTCCGGCGCAGAGTCTCGCCCGACCGCGCGGGACTCTGCCGTGCTGGTTTGGGCGCCTCCGGCGCAGAGTCTCGCCCGACCGCGCGGGACTCTGCCGTGCTGGTTTGGGCGCCTCCGGCGCCACGCGTAGCGGCCCCCGGCGGATATCCGCCGGGGGCCGCTACCGCTAGCTGATCGGCTGAGCGGTCAGGACTTGAGGCCGACCGCGCTGAGCCACCCGGCGGCGACCGTCGAGTAGTTGGCGTGGTCGATGATCACGGCCTTGTCCATGGCGAGCAGGCCCGCCGTGGTCAGCTTCGCCGAGATCTGGTTGAGAACGTTGACGACCTTCGAGTTGACGCCCGGCTTGTAGACCAGCGGGACCACGTTCTGGGCGGCGAAGTTGAACTTCGGGTCGTCGAGCGAGACCAGCTTGTCGGTGATGATCTGCGGCGTCGTGGTGAACACGTCGGCCGCCTGCACCTTGCCGTCCTTGAGCGCGGCCAGGGTGATCGGGCCGGACTCATCGAGCGGGGTGAACGACTTGAAGTGCAGGCCGTAGTTCTTGCGCAGGCCGACGAGGCCGTCGGTGCGGGTCTTGAACTCCGGCGGGCCGCCGATGATCATCGTCTTGGCGATCGGCTTGAGCTGGGAGATCGACGTCAGGTGGTGCTTCTTGGCGAACGCCTGGGTGACGGTCACCGAGTCCTTGTCCTGCGCCGAGGACGGGTTCAGGATCTCCAGCGTGGACGGCAGCTTGGCGGTCAGCGCGGCGTCAACCTCGGCGGTTGTCGCGGCCGTGCTCGTGGTGTCCACCGAAGTGGTCAGCAGCGCCCCGTTGTACTCGGGGATGACCGTGATCGCGCCCTTCTTGACCTGCGGGTAGTAGACCTCGCGCGCCCCGATGTTGAACTTGTCCTTGACCTTGATGCCCTGGCCCTGCAGCGCCATCGAGTAGATGTAGCCGAGCAGCTCGTCCTCGGGGAAGTTGGCCGACCCGACGATCACCGTGCCCTTGGGCGCGGACGAGGACAGCGGGTTGCTGCCGCCGCTGCTCCCGCCGCTAGAGGAAGACGGGGAAGAACTGCCGCAGGCAGCGAGGGAGATCGCCGCGCAGGCCGCGACGCCTGCGAGCACCCCCCGCTTTACCGGCAGAGAATGAGTACGCATTTCTCTATCCCTTCATGTGCCAGTTGGATGGCCGAACGTCTCTGGTGGTTAGCGGCTGCCCGCCTGGATCCGCAGCGGGGCGGGCACGATCAGGCGCCGCAGGCCGACGAACACGACCTGGACGAGCAGCGCGAGGATAACGACCAGCACGGCACCGCCCGCCACCTCGCCGTAGTTGTTCTGGGCCAGCCCGTCGATGATGTAGCGGCCGAGGCCGCCAAGCCCGATCTCCGCCGCGATGGTCGCCGTGGCGACCACGAAGATAGCCCCCGTGCGCAGCCCCAGCATGATCAGCGGCAGGGCGACGGGGATCTCGACTTTCCGCAAGATTTGCCAGTCGGTCATGCCCATGCCGCGAGCCGCGTCCTTCAGGTCGGCGTCTACCCCGGCGACGCCCTCGTAGGCGTTCACCAGGATCGGCGGGATGGCCAGCACCACGAGCGGCACCAGCCAGGCCAGGATAGAGAAGCCGATCAGGATGACCATGTAGATCAGCAGGCCGAGGGTCGGGATGGCCCGCCAGGCGTTCGCGAGGTTCACCACCACGAACCCGCCCCGGCCGTAGTGCCCGATGGCCACCCCGACCGGCAGCGCGATCAGCGCCGCGACCAGCAGCGCCAGCCCGGTGTAGCCGAGGTGCTGTAGCACCCGGAGCGGGATCGAGTCGGTGCCGTGCCACTGAGCCGGGGACTTGAGCCAGTCCCAGGCGAACTGGATAAAGCTCATCGCCCTGCCCCCGTCCCTTGTGCCAGCAGCTGCGCGCCCTCCGCGTCGATCACGGCCTTGTCCCTCCGGCTGCGGCTCCACGGGGTGAGCGCCCGGCGCAGCCCGACCAGCAGCAGGTCACACAGCAGCGCCAGCACGATGACCGCGATGATCGCCGCGTAGATCTCCTGCGTGAAGTCACGCTGCAGCCCGTCGATGAAGAAGTAGCCGAGGTTGTTGACCCCGATCAGGGCGCCGACGCTGGCCAGGCTGATGCTGGACACCACCGCGACCCGCAGCCCGGCGATGATGATCGGCACGGCCAGCGGCAGCTCTACCTGGACCAGCCGCCGCAGCGCGCCGAACCCCATCGCGGTGGCGGCCTGGCGCACCGGGTCAGGCACCGAGCGCAGCCCGTCGACCACATTCGGGACCAGCACGCACAGCGAGAACAGCGTCAGCGGGATGATGAGCGTCAGGTTGCCAAGCCCCGTGTAGTCGATCAGCACGACGAACAGGGCCAGCGACGGGATCGCGTAGATGACGCTGGTCGCCGACAGCACCGGCGCGTACAGCGGCCGCCAGCGTACGCAGGCGATGCCGAGCGGCACGGAGATCACCAGCCCGGCCACCGCCGGCACGATGCCGAGGTAGGCGTTGAACAAGGTGTACTGCCAGAACTGCGACCAGTTCATGTGCGGGCGCCCTCGGTGCGCGCGGCCCCGGGCGCGCCGTCGTCCGCGACCTGCTCGGCCATCCGGATGGCGTCGCGGAGCCGCTCGTAGGTGACCACGCCGAGAGCCCGCCCGGCGTTATCCACCCCTACGGCCCGCTCGGTCCTGGACAGGACCGTAGCGTCCAGCGCCGAGCGCAGCGAGTCCTTTTCCGGCCTGAACGAGTGACCCACCCCGGCCAGGTCCGCAGTGCCCAGCAGGTCCCCGGCGCCCATTGACCCCAGCGCGGCGGCCGACGCCCAGCCGCGAGGCCGCCGTTCCGGGTCAAGGACGAGTACCCACGTCAGGCCGCCACGCTGTGCCGCCGTGCGCGCGTCGCCGACCGTGGTGTCCTCCCCCAGCATCCCGTCGACGTCCAGGTGCACCCCGGCCGCGCTGAAGAACGACAGCCGCCGGATTCCCCTGTCGAAGCCTACGAAGCCCTCGACGTACTCATCGGCCGGCGCGCCGAGCAGCCGCTCGGGCGTGTCCACCTGAGCCAGGTGCCCGCCCGGCCGGAACACGGCCACCATGTCGCCGACCTTGATGGCTTCCTCCACGTCGTGGGTGACCATCACGATGGTCTTGCGCAGCTCCGCCTGGAGCCTGATCAGCTCATCCTGCAGGGCCGCTCTGACAATCGGGTCCACGGCGCTGAACGGCTCGTCCATCAGCAGCACGGGCGGGTCGGCGGCCAGCGCCCTGGCGACCCCGACGCGCTGCTGCTGGCCGCCGGAGAGCTGGTGCGGATAGCGCTTGGCCATCCCGGCGTCCAGGCCGACCAGGTCCATCAGCTCCCTGGCCCTGGCCCGCGCCCTGGCCTTGCCCCAGCCGTTGAGCACCGGCACGGTGCCGATGTTGTCCTCGATGGTGCGGTGCGGGAACAGGCCGGTCTGCTGGATGACGTAGCCGATTCCCCGGCGCAGCGTGGCCGGGTTAGCCTGGAGCACATCCTGGCCGTCCAGCAGGATCCGGCCGCTGCTCGGCTCGATCAGCCGGTTGATCATCCGCAGCGAGGTGGTCTTCCCGCAGCCGCTCGGCCCCACCAGGACCATCGTCTTGCCGGGCGGGATTTCCAGGTCCAGGGCGTCAACCGCGACGGTCCCGTCCGGGTAGCGCTTAGTGACACGATCGAAGGTGATCACGCGGTTTCTCCGGTGACTGTGAGTCCGGGTTGGGCTGTCAGCCGCAGGCTGCCTGCCCAGCCCCGCGGGTCTGGCCGAACTTGGCTCGCGCAGCGTCCAGGCCGGGCTCGCGGGCCGCCGACTTTCCCGGCAGGCGTGCAAGCCTAGCTACCCCACATTGGTTATTTCTACCAAGTCCGTAGGCTTCCAGCCCGTGGCGGGGCGGCGGGACGTAGCCTGCCCTCGACTGCCCTGAGTCGGTAAAGCGCTATTGACCAGGGGATTTAATGGTAGTCCTCGGGTGCATAATGTGGCATATCCCACCAGTGCTACGCCAAGAAGGAGACTGTGTGTCAGAGGGACGCAGCGTGTCGATCGCCACTGTCAGCTCAGGGGGAACCAGCAGTTCAGAGCAGTCCGGCACGGGGCTTAAGCCGGGCTGGGGGGTCAGCCCGGAGCGCCAGCAGGCAATTGGCGACACGATGCGGGATCTCGCGCCGCCCAGCGGCAGGCTCTCTCCTGCCGAGCTCCGCGCGGTCACCACCACGCTGGCTGGTCGCCGCGATCTGTGGGCGGACCTGGTCGTACACGACCCGGATGTGCGCTGGTACCTGCCACTGCACCGGTCGAACTCGGTCGATGTGTGGCTGCTGGCCTGGGAGCGGGGCCAGGACACCGACTGGCACGACCACGGTGGCTCGTCCGGCTCGTTCGCGGTGGCCGGCGGCGGCCTGGTCGAGCAGTACCGGGTGCCGTCGGGCCGGCGACTGGCGCACCGGCGGCTGCACCCGGGCGACGCGGTGGCGTTCGGCCCCGGGCACGTGCACGACGTCGCCCATGGCGGCGAGGGCTCGGCCACCAGCATTCACGCCTACTCACCCCCGCTGTCGGCGATGACCTACTACACCTCGACCGACTACGGCCTGATCGCCAGGGAGACGGTCGCCATCGACGGTCCCGAGGGCGCCCGCGGCCGGGGCGGCGCGGACACCGCGCTGGCCGCTGCCACCGCGTCGGCCGCCCGGCTCACCTCGGACGCGCTGCCGACCGGCGCGCCCGGCATCGACGAGCTGCTGGCCGAGGCGCGCGGCGGGCTGGCCCGGCTGCGCCCGGAGGCCGCGTTCGCGGCGCTGACCGACGGTGCGGTGCTGGTCGACATCCGCTCGCTGGAGCAGCGGATCATCGAGGGCGAGGTGCCCGGCGCCATCATCATCGGCCGCAACGTACTCGAATGGCGGCTCGACCCGCGCAGCGAGGCGCGCATCCCCGCGCTGGCCAGGCCGGATACCAGGGTCATCCTGATGTGCTCGCAGGGTTATGCGTCCTCGCTGGCCGCGACGTCGCTGCGCCGCCTCGGCCTGGCGGAGGCCACCGACCTGGATGGCGGGTTCCAGGCCTGGCAGGCGGCCGGCCTGCCGGTCCGTCCGGCCCAGGCGCTCGGCTAGCCGCGCTTCCCCGCCGCTGCCCGCCCTCCCTTCCTTACCGAGCGCCCGCGCCCGACCGGCGCGGGCGCTCGGTATTTCGCATGCCGCGGCAGGACACCGGCGGGAATAATGAGGGACCTGTGGCTGGTTAGCCGGCTACCAGCAGGGCAGCTGGTATCTCGGCAGCAGCGAATCCCGCCCGGGCGGCGCATGTCCCCCGGGGCCGACGGCAGGACCTTTGTTTGTGAGCATGACCGCGACGAGCGACGCGCATAGCGACCACCACGAGCACCGGCACCGCAACGTGTCAGGCGGCAAGCTCCGGCCTGCCGTTTTCGGCGCGATGGACGGGCTGGTGACCAACATCGCGCTGATCGCCGGGGTCGGCGGCGGCGGCGGGTCGCGGCAGGCCATCCTGCTGACCGGCCTCGCCGGCCTGGCCGCCGGGGCGTTCTCCATGGCCGCGGGCGAGTACGTGTCCGTGGCCTCGCAGAACGAGCTGGTCGCCGCCGAGGTCACCAAGGAGCGGAACGAGCTCGCGCGCAACCCGGCCGGCGAGCAGCGCGAGCTGGCCAACGTCTTCATCCGCAGCGGCGTGGACGCGGACCTGGCCGCCAAGGTCGCCATGCAGGTCTCCGCGCACCCGGAGGAGGCGCTGCGGGTGCACGTCCGCGAGGAGCTGGGCGTGGACCATCAGGCGCTGCCCTCGCCGCTGCTGGCGGGCGGCACCTCGCTGATCACCTTCGCCGTCGGCGCGATCATCCCGCTGCTGCCTTACCTGGCCGGCTTCGGCCTGCTGCCGGCCGCGCTGATCCTGGCCGCGATCGCGGCCTTCGTGGGCGGCGGGCTGGTGTCCCGGATCACCGCGCGGCCCTTCCTGCGCGGCGCGGTCCGCCAGCTCCTGCTGGCCGGGGCGGCGGCCGGCATCACCTACCTGATCGGCATGGCCGCCGGCGCGGTCCTCCACTAGCCGGGCTCTCCGGATGACGCAGTTCGTCCCGGCGCGCGGCACGACGCATGATCCAAGATCTAGGAGCCTGATGCCGATCCACGAGCCCGGCGGCGCTGAGGTGCTGGCGGCGGCCGCCGCCGCAGAGCGCCTGCTGCGCCCGGCGCTGGACCTGGACTGGACCGCGCCGGTCCCCGGCCTTGACTTCACCGCCGCCTCGGTGACCGCCCACATTGCCGCCGGGCTGGCCTGGTACTCCTTCGACCTGTGGGGCGGCACGCAGGACATCTCCGCGCTGGATCTGAAGGCGGACACCGGTGCGGCGCCCGACCATCTCCTTGGCACCGTGCTGGCCGCCGCCCGCTCGCTGGCCGCCGGGGTCAGCGCCGCCCCGCCGGAGGTCAGGGGCTTCCACCCGGCCGGGGCCGCCGACGCCAGCGGGTTTGCCGCGATGGGCTGTGACGAGGTGCTGATCCACGCCGACGACGCGGCGCGGGGGCTCGGCCTGCCGTTCACCCCGGACGCCGGCCTTGCCGCGCTGGTGCTGGCCCGGCTGTTCCCCTGGCATCAGCCGGGCGATGACCCCTGGCAGATACTGCGCTGGGCCAACGGCAGGACCGAGTTGCCCGGCCGCCCGAGCCAGCGGGGCTGGCAGTGGCACTGCCGGCCGCTCGCCGACTGGGACGGCACCGTGCCGCCGCAGCGCGAGAAACGGCCATGACCGCGCTCACCGAGACGACCGCCGGCGGCGTCCTCGCGCGGGTCGCGGCGCGGTGGCAGGCAACCGACCCGCTGCTGCCGGTGCCCGAGCCAGGCCCGGACGGCTGCGGGGAACCGCTGGCGGTGACCGGGCCGGATGGAACGGTCACCGCGGTCGGCACCTGCGAGCACTGGGAAGGCACGCCGGGCTCGCTGGATCTGTCCTGGGGCGCGGCGCGGCAGTACCGGCTGCGGGCCAGGGTGGCGGGCCCGGACGTCAGCGGCGGCCTTGATCTGCTGCTCGCCCAGTGGCGGGAGCACCTGGCCGCGCTGCCAGGAACCGATGACGAGGACACCGCCGCGATGCTCATGTGGCCAAGCCGGGACGTCGGCGGGGTCGCGGCGCTGCGGCGGCACGGGCTGCTGCCCTCCGAGGTCATCGCCGCGCGGGTACCGGGCTCGCGCCCGGTGGTGCCCGCGCAGGCGGCGGACGGCGCCGACCAGGTCACCATCCGCCGGGCCGGGCCCGCCGACCTGGACGCGGCGGTGCGGCTCGGCCTGGAGGTCGTCAGGTACGACTCGCTGGTGTGCAGCGTCACCGAGCGGCCGGACACGGCGGCGGCGCTGCGCCGCGAGACCGAGGCGGGGCTGGCCGCGGCGGAGCCGTGGATCTGGCTGGCCGAGCGGGACGGCGAGGCCGTCGGCATGCTCAGCGCCGAGCGGCCGGACGCGGCCGGCTGGATCGCGCCGATGGCCGGGGTGTCCCCGGTGTCCTACCTGCTGCTGCTCGGGGTCAGCCAGGGCGTGCGCGGCGGTGGCATCGGCGCGCGGCTCGCGGCCCGGTTCCACCAGGAGGCGCAGGCGGCGGGCGTGGGTCTGGTGCTGCTGCACTACGCGCAGGTCAACCCGCTATCGATGCCGTTCTGGAGCCAGCAGGGCTACCGCCCGCTGTGGACCGGCTGGGAGGCCAGGCCGGCCCGCGCCATCCGCTAGCTACTCGTCTACAGCGGCCACCGGTGGCAGGAATGCCTCGACGACCTCGGACCTGGCCCGGTATCCGCGGCCGGAGCGGCGGATGAGGCCCAGGCTGGCGAGCTGGTTCAGGTCGCGAGACAAGACCCGTGGGCCGGCTCCGGCGTACATCTTGGCGATCTTCGGCGTCAGCCCTTCCAGGTCCGATCGCGGCACTGGCATGCCCATCGGCATCGCGAGCACTAGTGATCGCTGTCGGTCAGCTGCCTTGGTATTGGGCAGCAATCCAAAGAGTTCGTGAACGTAGTTAATCCAGGCCACCTCCAACTGCTGCGCGCGGACCATGTCGATGGTCTCGCGGATGCCGTCGATGAAGCCCTCGATCGCGTAGCTCAGGAATCCCAGGGTGCTCTGGCCAGGCTTGCTAGCCAGATCGAGCTCGCGGTAGTAGCGGTCACGAGTCAGGTTGTAGTGGTTGGACAAGAGGTGCGCCGCTGGAATGGGGACGTGGCCGCAACTCGCCAGGATGACGAACTCCAGCAGCCGGGCAGTGCGGCCGTTGCCGTCGCCAAACGGATGGACCCAGGCAATATACAGATGGGCGTAGACGGCCTTCGCCAGGATGAGAGCGAACTGGATCTCCGGGTCGTCGTGGATGAAGGTGGGACCGTTGAGCCATTCCACGAGCCTGTCGACCAGGTACTCGCAGTCCTCGGCGGGCGCGGCCCGGTAACCGCCGACCACAACGGACTCTGTCCGAAGCTTCCCAGGAATGACACCCTCGCGATACTGGGTCCCCTCCAGGATCTGGCGGTTGAACTCGCAGATCAGGCCCGAGCTGATCTCGACGCGCTCTCCTGCCGCGATCCGGTCATGCAGGTTCTGCAGGCTGCCGAGGACATTGCGGACTTCACGCTCCTGGTACTCCCGCGAGGGCGGCGCCTTATAGGAGCCATCTAGGATGCCGCGCGCCTGGTCCTCCGTAAGCGTGTTGCCTTCGATCGCCGTCGTCGCCAGCGCTCCCTTTACCAGGGTTACGCCGTACAGATGGTCGGCTACGTCCGGCTTGAGCGGCGCACCCGCAAGGTGCTCGCACTTCGATCGCGCCTCACCTAGGAGCATCCAGTGGCGAGGCTGAACCTTGTTGACGTCCGTGGCCTGGAAATTTATCCAGTCATGGGTTGCCTCATACTGCCGCATGCTGCCAGCATAGACTATCGCATAGCTACTTTGTCCATCGTAATGACCTCAAGATTGTCGCCTACCAGGGCTCGGGGTCTAGGGAGTCCTCGGCGTGCTGGTCGGAGCGGGACAGCAGCTCCAGGTCGGACTCCACCATCATGGCGATCAGCTCCTCGAAGCCGATCTTGGGCTCCCAGCCGAGCTCTTCCCTGGCCCTGGCCGGATCGGCGCACAGCCGGTCCACCTCGGCCGGCCGGATGAACGCCGCGTCGGTGACGACGTGATCCCGCCAGTCCAGGCCGGCCACCCGGAACGCCAGCTCGACTAGCTCCTGCACCGAGTGCGTCACCCCGGTGCCGATGACGAAGTCGGTGGGCTCGGGTGCCGCCAGCATGAGCTGCATGGCACGCACGTAGTCGCCGGCGAAGCCCCAGTCCCGGCTGGCGCCGAGGTTGCCGAGCCGGAGCTGGCGCTCGAGGCCGAGCTTGATCCGCGCCACGCCGAGCGAGACCTTGCGGGTAACGAACTCGGCGCCGCGACGCGGCGACTCGTGGTTGAACAAGATCCCCGAGGCGGCGAACATCCCGTAGGACTCGCGGTAGTTCTGGGTCAGGAAGTGGCCGTAGGCCTTGCCCACCCCGTAGGGACTGCGTGGGTGAAACGGCGTGGCCTCACTCTGCGGTGACTCCCTGACCTGGCCGAACATCTCCGAGGACGACGCCTGGTAGAAGCGGATTTGGCCGCGCCCCGGGCTGCGCGAGGCGCTGATGCCGCTGCACACCCGGATCGCCTCAAGCACCCGGAGCACGCCGAGGCCGGTCACCTCGCCGGTCAGCTCCGCCTGCTGCCAGGACATCGGCACGTACGAGATGGCGGCCAGGTTGTAGACCTCGTCGGGCTGCACCCGCTCCACCGCCGCGATCAGGCTGCCCTGGTCGAGCAGGTCGCCGCGGACCAGCCTGACGTCCCCGATGAGCTGGCGGAGCTGGCGCACTCGCGGGTTCGACTGGCCCCGGATCAGGCCCCAGACCTCATAGCCCAGGCTCGCCAGGTGCTCGGCGAGGTACGAGCCGTCCTGGCCGGTGATCCCGGTGATCAGCGCGCGTGATGTCAGCAGAGCCTCCGCTCATCGTGGCCGGCCAGCGGCCGGCCAGCCCCGCCTCGCGGCAGCTTAGCGACCCGGCGATGACGCCGGCGCGCCCTGCCGGCACCGCTGGGGCTCCAGGGAACGCAACGTACTCCCTGGTAATGTTTTCGTGCTAGAGGGTCACGCGGGCGCGCCAGCGGGGCGGCCAGCGGCGGACGAGGAGGCGCGAACCTGCGTGAGCACCGTAGCGGCCCGCGGGCCGGCTGACCCATGCTGACCGTAGACTTCGGCCGGCTGCCGATCGGGCCGGGCAGCCGGGTACTCGACCTGGGCTGCGGCGCCGGGCGGCACGCGTTCGAGGCGCTCCGCCGGGGCGCGCGGGTAATCGCTCTCGACACCGACACCGGCGAGCTGCGTCAGGTCAGCGCGATGATCGCGGCGATGGCCGGGGCCGGGGAGGTCCCGCCGGACGGCCGGGGCTCCAGCGTGGCGGGCGACGCCACCGCGATGCCGTTTCCCGACGGCCACTTCGACGTGGTGATCGCCGCCGAGATCCTGGAGCACATCCCCGCTGACCAGGCCGCGCTGCGGGAGATCGTCCGGGTGCTGGCGCCCGGCGGCACGGTCGCGGTGACGGTGCCGGCCTGGCTGCCCGAGCGGATCTGCTGGCGGCTCAGCGACGCCTACCACAACGTGCCGGGCGGGCACGTGCGCATCTTCACCCGGCGCGAGCTGACCACGAAGCTGGCGGCGGCCGGGCTCGCGGTCGGCGGTCACCATCACGCGCACGCGCTGCACTCCCCTTACTGGTGGGTGAAGTGCGCGGTCGGCGTGCACGACGACGAGCACCCGCTGGCTAAGACCTATCACCGGCTGCTGGTCTGGGACATCATGGCCAAGCCGAAGATCACCAGGCTGGCCGACCGGGCACTGAACCCGCTGATCGGCAAGAGCCTGGTGGTCTACGCGGTCAAGCCGGCCAGCGGGCAGCACGAGAGCGGCAGCCAGGGGGGCGGCGCGCGAGCGAGGGAGGCGCATGCGGGGGTCTGAGCGCCCGGCGGGCGCGGCGGGCGGGCGCGGGGTGCCCGAGGTCGCCGGGATCCTGACGGCGGATCAGCTGATCGCCACGGCGGAGTGCATCGCGGCGATGCAGCAGGCGGACGGGGCGATCGGCTGGCCGGATGGCCATGTGGACGCCTGGAACCATGTCGAGTGCGCGATGGCGCTCAGCGTGTGCGGGCTGCGTGGCCCCGCGCGCCGCGCCTATGCCTGGCTGGCCGGCACGCAGCGGGCGGACGGTTCCTGGCCGGTGCAGACCGCCGATGGCAGCACGCCCGACCTGGCCGCGGAGAGCAATCACGCGGTCTACCCGGCCGTCGGCGTGTGGCATGAGTTCCTGGTGACCGGCGATGAGGCGTTCGTCGCGCGGATGTGGCCGCTGGTGCGGGCGGGCGTGGACTTCGCGCTGCGGCTGCAGGCACCGGGCGGGGAGATCATCTGGCGGCGGCTCGGCGACGGAAGCGCCGACAGCTACGCGCTGCTGGCCGGCTCGGCCAGCATGTACCAGGGGCTGCGCTGCGCGATCGCGCTGGCCGACCACCTGGACGCCGGCCAGCCGGACTGGGAGCTGGCGGCCGACCGGCTTGGCCACACGGTCGCCTGCCACGAGGGCGCGTTCGCCGACAAGAGCCGGTACGCGATGGACTGGTACTACCCGGTGCTGGCGGGCCCGGTGCGGGGCGAGGCCGCCGCCAAGCGGATCGCGGACGGCTGGGACGCCTTCGTCGTGCCCGGCCTCGGCGTCCGCTGCGTGAGCGACCAGCCGTGGGTGACCGGCGCGGAGACCTGCGAGCTGGCCCTGGCTCTTGACGCCACCGGCGATCACGCCAGGGCCCTGGACCTGCTGGAGCAGATCCAGCACCTGCGGCACCCGGGCGGCGCCTACTGGACCGGCTGGCAGTTCGCCAACCAGGCGCACTTCCCTGCCGAGCAGAGCAGCTGGACGGCGGCGGCGGTGATCCTGGCCGCCGACGCGCTGTCCGGCGCGACCGGCGCCGCCGGCCTGTTCGCCGACATCGCGGCCGCCCCGGCCGGGCTGCTTGACGACGCGGCGGCCTGTGGCTGCGGGTCAGCCGATTCCGTCCCCGGTCCGCTCAAGCACTCGTAGCGACCCCTCGGCGCGGACTTCGGTGAACGCGCCGCTGCGCAGTGCCCTGGCATAGATGCGGAACGGGGCCTGCCCGCCTTCGGCGGGGTCTGGAAAGACGTCATGGATGGCCAGCGCGCCGCCCGGCGCGACCCGCGGCGCCCAGCCCTCGTAGTCGGCGACGGCCGCGGCGTCGGTGTGCCCGCCGTCGATAAACAGCATCCCGAGCGGTGCCCGCCACAGCGCGGCCACCGCGGCCGAGGCTCCTACGATCGCGATGACCTGCTCCTCCAGGCCGGCCGCCGCGAGCGTGGCACGAAAGTGCGGCAGCGTGTCCAGCCTGCCGGTAGCCGGGTCCACCAGGTCCGTGTCGTGGTACTCCCAGCCCGGCTGGTTCTCCTCGGAGCCGTGGTGGTGGTCCACGGTCACCACGAGCTGCCCGGCCTGCCTGGCGGCGGCGGCCAGGTAGATCGTGGACTTGCCGCAGTAGGTGCCGATCTCGGCGACGGGCCGGCCGGCGCGTAGGCGACGGCCGTCTCGAACAGGGCGAGTCCCTCGGCGGGCGGCATGAATCCCCTGGCCGCCTCGGCGGCCAGCCGGGTGGCCTCAGGGAGCACGGGCGAGACGGGCAGCAGGGGCGGCGCGGGCGGGGCGGAAGTCTTCCTGGGCATGTCCCCAGTGTGGCGGGCCGATGCCTTGCGGCGCGCGGAGAGGGCATGTTCTACTCCGCTTGGACCGGGCAGCCGGGAGGCAGCGTGCGAGTGGAAGTGGACCGTGACGCCTGCGAGGCCAACGCGGTGTGTGCGGGCCTGGTGCCCGAGGTCTTCGAGGTGGACGACGATGACGAGCTGCGGGTGCTGGTCGCCGAGGTGCCGCCGGCGCTGGGCGGGCAGGTCAGCCACGCCGTCGCCTCCTGCCCGAAGGCGGCGCTGCGGCTGATCAGGTAGCGGCGGGCCCGGCGGCGGCCGGACCTGGTCCCGGCGGCAGTGGGTAACCTGCACGGGCGGAGCCGGCGCGCGGCCCGGATCGGAGAGAGCCACATGCATCCTCGGCGGATCGCTGCCGCGGCGGCCGCTGCCTGCGCGGTGCTGCTCGGCCTTGGCTGCTCGTCGGCGGGGGCGGGCGGCGGCCAGGCCGATCCGGCAGGCCCGGGCGCCCCGCCGTCCGCCGCCTCGGTCGGCAAGCCGGCCGCCGGCCTGACGCCCGCGCAGGTGGCCCGCGCCTACGACCTGGGGCCGCTGACCCGCCGGGGCATCGACGGCGCGCACCAGACCATTGTCATCGTGGACTCCTTCGGCTCGCCGACCATCGCCCGCGACCTGGCCGCGTTCGACGTGGCGTTCGGGCTGCGCCCGCCACCGTCGCTGGGAATCATCCAGCCCGCGGGCCCGGTCCCCGCCTACCGGCCGACGTCCGGCAGGACCGGCTGGGCGGGCGAGACGACGCTGGACGTGGAGTGGGCGCACGCGATGGCCCCGGCCGCCAGCATCCTGCTGGTGGAGACGCCGACCTCGGAGAACGAGGGCAGGACCGGGTTCCCGCAGATCGTGTCGGCCGAGGAGTACGTGATCCGGCATCACCTCGGGCAGGTCATCAGCCAGAGCCTCGGCGCCACCGAGGAGACGTTCTCCTCGCCCGCCGCGATCCGCTCGCTGCGCGGCGCCTACAAGCTGGCCGCCCAGCCGAAGTACGCGGTGACAATGCTGGCCGCCAGCGGGGACTCCGGGGCCTCGGGCCAGACCTACCACATGCGCAGCCTGTATCCGCGCCGGGTGGTGGAATGGCCAGCGACCGACCCGCTGGTCACGGCCGTCGGGGCGACCGCGCTGGTGCTCGGCCCCGGCGGGCTGCCGCTGCGCCCGGTCAGCGTCTGGCCGGACACCGGCGGCGGCCTGTCGTCGGTCTTCGGCAGGCCCGCCTACCAGGACAGCGTCAAGGGCGTGGCGGGCGGTCACCGCGCCATCCCCGACATCTCGATGGCCGGTTCGTGCGAGACGCCGGTCGCGATCTACGCCAGCTACCCGGGCAGCGGGCAGAACCGCTGGCAGACCATCTGCGGTACCAGCATGTCGACGCCGCTTTTCGCGGGCATCGTGGCCCTGGCCGATCAGGTGGCCGGGCACTCGCTCGGCCTGATCAACCCGGCGCTGTACCAGATGTCGGCGGCGCGGGACCCCGGCATCGTGGACGTGACGGCCGGGAACAACTCCATCACTGTCAGCAAGAACGGCTCGGGGACCAGGGTCCGCGGCTTCGCCGCCCGGCCCGGCTACGACCTGGTCTCGGGCGTGGGCACGGTCAACGCCGCCTACTTCGTTCCGGAACTGGCACGGCTGGCCGGGCACGCCGCGGGCTGATCGCGCGCCGCTCCCTAGCCACGCCTCGGCGTGGTCTCAGCCCAGGGCGCCGGCCGCGATCGCGGTGCCGACGACGACCAGGATCACCCCGCCGAGTTGCTCGCCCGCGCGGCCGTCGCGGTCGGCCCAGCCCAGCCGGGTCGCCCAGCCGCCAGGACGACCCCGGCGCAGCCGCCCGGCCCAGCCGCCGATCCTGGCGCCCAGCTCCAGGCCGGCCAGCGACATCGCCACGCTGACCGCGCCGATGACGATCGCGCCGGCCAGGATGCTGACCTGGTAGGTGCCGAGCGCGAAGCCGACCACGAGGTTGTCCAGGCTGAGCGCCAGGCCGCTGGCCAGCAGCCTGACCCAGCTCGCCGGGATGGCCGCGGCGCTCTTGCCATCCGCTGCCCGCTCGTCGCGCCGCGGGATCAGCCCGTAGACGCCGACGGCGATCAGCAGCGCGCCGCCGATCCACCGTCCGGCGTGGCCGAGCAGTCCGGCCACGTGCGCGCCGATGAGCAGGCCGAGCACGGGCATGCCCGACTCGAACGCGCCGAACACCAGGCCCACCCGCCACCGGGTGCGCCGGTCCACGCCGCCGGTGCCCATGCTGACCGCGGCGGCGAAATTCGACAGGCCCACGGACGCTGCCACCAGCAACAGCGCCAGCATGGCGGCTAGCTGTCCCGGTACCTGGCCGGGATGGCGCCCTGGACATGCGCCAGCCGCACCCGGTCACCCCGGTAGATGTAGCGGGTCAGCCGGATCGGCCGGTCCGTGCTGTAGGAGGTCCGGTTCACCACGATGACCGGGACCCCGGTGGATACCCGGAAGAAGTCCATCTCCCTAGCATCGGGCATCCGCGAGCCGATCTCATCGACAAACCCGGCCTGCTCGTGCCCCAGCTCGGTCAGCATCTTCATGGAGCCCTGCGGGATCCGCCCGGCGCTGGCCAGCGGAGTGCCGGCGGCCAGGTCCATCGGGAAGTAGGAGTTGATCAGCAGCCACGGCAGGTCGTCGATGTGCTGCAGGCTGCGCCGGATGAGCACCGGGTCGCCTTGCCGCACGCTGAGCTTGTCCGCGACGCTGGCCGAGGCCAGCACCGTCTCCACGACAAACCTGACGGTCTGCGGCTCCTGGGAGTCGGAGCCGACCACGGGCAGCGCGGTCGAGGCGTAGTGCCCGAGCGGCTGGTTCGCCACCCTGGACAGCAGCGCGGTGAACGGCTTGGCGGGCGCCTGCACGAAGGTGCCCAGGCCCTGCCGGGTGACGACCAGGCCCTGGTTGATCAGCAGCGCCAGGGCAAGCCTGACCGTGTTCCGCGAGGCGCTGAATCGCTGCACCAGATCCGGCTCGCTGGGCAGCCGGTCATCTGGCGCGAGCTCGCCGCTGGTGATCTGCTCCCGCAGCCGGTCGGCGATCTCCTGGTACTTCGCCTGCGCCACGCCCGCTTCTCCCGCCCGGGACCCGGCCGGCCGGCGTGGCGCGGCCAGGCCAGCCTCCGGGGATCCCTGTCATCCACATGATTCTCACCATTCGGATAGGTGGATCGTACCCACAGATGACGTTTCAAACAGACCACTCATTGGTATGAGTGATATGGATGGCAACATCAGATCGAATGGTAGGACATACGACCAGGTGGCGGAAGGTGCCACACCGATCGGATGGGCCACCGGGAAACGGGGAAGGTGAACGTCACATGATCATCCTGATCGTCATCGCGTTCGTGGCGGTCTGCGCGCCGCTCGCCGGGGTGGTGCTGGTCAGTCTGGCCAGCCGGCGCGAGGACTCAGCATGCAGCCTGGGCGGCGTGCCGTCCGGGTCGATCCAGGCAGCGGGGCGGCGCCTGGTCGGATTCCACGGGGACGGCGCCGACCGGCGTTCTGGCGCCCAGCCGGCAGCGGCCCAGCCGCGGACCGCGGCACTCATCGGGATGACGGACTTCCTGACCGGCCCGGCAGATAAGACGCACCTCGCCGCCTGATCACAAGCCAGGGCTGGCGGGTTACCCTGCCCTCATGCGCGTTGCCCTGTGCCAGCTCCCTATCTCGTCAGCGCCGTCGGCCAACCTCAACAGGGTGGAGGCGGCGCTGACGGCTGCCGCGGCCCAGGGTGCCCAGCTCGCCGTCTGCCCTGAGGGCACCCAGGCCCGGTTCTCGGCCGACCTGCGCCAGGTCGCCGAGCCGCTCGACGGGCCATTTTGCACCGGGCTGGCGGCGGCGGCCCGGCGCACCGGCGTCGCGGTCATCGCCGGCGTCTTCGAGCCCGGCCCAGGCGGCGACCGGGTCTTCAATACGACGGTGGCCTTCGACGCCAACGGGCGGCTGGCCGCCGCCTACCGCAAGATCCACCTGTTCGACGCGCTCGGCCAGCGCGAGTCGGACAGCATGGCGCCGGGCAGCGAGCCGGTGATCGCCACCGTGGCCGGCCTGCGGGTGGGCTTCCTGACGTGCTACGACGTCCGGTTCCCCGAGCTGGCCAGGTCGCTGGCCACCAGCGGCGCCGACCTGCTGGTGATCCCCTCGGGCTGGGCCTCCGGGCTGTTCAAGGAAGAGCACTGGGTCACCCTGGTCCGGGCGCGGGCCATCGAGAACACCATCTGGGTCGCCGGGGTGGATCAGGTACCCGACCCGGAGGAGGCGCCGACCAAGGCACCGACCGGCGTCGGGCGCAGCCTGCTGGTGGACCCGCTCGGCACCGTGCTGCTCGACCTCGGCTCGCGGCAGGGCGTGGCCAGCGGCGACGTGGACCTGGCGGTGACGGCCGAGGTCAGGTCGGTGCTGCCGTGCCTGGCCAACCGGCGCGACGACATCTTCGCGCCGGCCAGGGCGAGCGTCTAGGGCGCGCCGTCCGCCGGCGGCTGCCTGACCCGGTGCCGCCGGATCACCCAGGCCGTCACGGCCGCCACGGCCAGCACGGCGACCACGATGGCCAGCCCGGTGCCGACCCGCTTCTCCACCTCCGTGTACGCCGAGCCGGCCAGGTACCCGACCAGGCAGTAGCCGACGCCCCAGATCACCCCGCCCAGCACGTTGAACGCCACGAAGGTGCGGTAGCGCACCCCGGCCGCGCCGGCGGCGGCCGGCATCAGCGCCCTGACGATCGCGATGAACCGGCCGGCCAGCACCCCGATCCCGCCGCGCTCGGCGAGCAGCGTCCTGACCCGCCCGACACCGCCAGGCACCCGGCTCAGCAGCCGACTGGCGAAGACCCGGTCGCCCATCCGGCGGCCGATCTCGTACCCGATCAGCGGGCCGGTCACGGCGGCCGCCACCACGATGACGATGAGCAGCCAGAGCGAGACGTGACCGCGGCTGGCCAGGACGCCGCCGAGCACCACCGCGGTCTCGCCCGGCACCACGAAGCCGAGGAACACCGCCGTCTCGCCGAACACGAGCGCTGCCACGACAAGATAGGCAACCCACCCGCTGAGCTGCGTGATCCCGCTGGCCAGAGAACTCAACCGCCGGTCCTTCCCGTTGTCAGCCGCAGCCGCCGGCGGCGCCCGCACAAGGGCCGCAGCACCCCCTTGCGCGGGCCGGCCGAGATCTAGTAGGACATCATGCGTCGTCCATTGCCGTTCCGGGAAGGGGGCGAGGATGTCCGAGCCCTCACCGCCGACCCCAGGCACCGCCACCACCGGCGGCTTCCTGCGCCAGCGCGCGTCGTTCACCGGGCGCATCACCAAGAGCGGATCCAGCGGATTCACGGCGGAGCCAGGCCGGTACCAGCTGTACGCGTCGCTGGCCGACCCATGGTCGCACCGCGCGCTGATCGTGCGCCGGCTGCTCGGCCTGGAGCGGGTGATCGGGCTGACGCTGACCGATCCCATTCCCGGCGAGCGCGGCTGGCGGTTCCCCGACACCGCGGGCGGCAGGGACCCGGTCACGGGCGCGGCCTGGCTGGCGGACCTCTACCTGGCCACCGACCCCGGCTACCAGGGCCGGTGCACCGTGCCGCTGCTGTGGGACACCCGCACGCAGCGGATCGTCAGCAACGACTACCCGCAGATCACGCTGATGCTGGAGACCGAGTTCGCCGACTTCCACCGGCCCGGCGCCCCCGAGCTTTACCCGCCGGCGCTGCGCCAGGAGATCGACGCCGTCGGCACGCTGATCCAGCACACCGTGAACAGCGGCGTCTACAAGGCGGGCATGGCCACCAGCCAGGCCGCCTACGAAGAGGCATTCGACGCCCTGTTCACCACCCTGGACGCGCTGGAGGAGCGGCTGGGCCGCCGCCGGTTCCTGCTCGGCGCGCAGCTCTGCGAGGCCGACGTCGCGCTGTTCCCCACCCTGGCCAGGTTCGACGCCGTCTATTACCTGCACTTCAAATGCAACCTGCACCGGCTGATCGACTACCCGCACCTGTGGTCCTACGCCCGTGACCTGTACCAGCGGCCGGGTTTCGGCGATACGACGGACTTCGTGCAGATCAAGCGGCACTACTACCAGACGCAGGAATGGATAAATCCCTCCCGGATCGTGCCGAAAGGGCCGTATGTGAGCTGGCTCGAACCACACGGCAGAGACCGGCTCTCCGCGTAAGCTTGCTCCGTCCCGTCCGGGCGCCGCGCATGCCGTGCCTGACCGAACTGGCTACCCGCAGGTACGGGTAACCTTGGTTACCGGGGCAAATGACAAGGAATCCAGCTTCGGAAGAGGGCGATGTTCGCCGTGCCTTCTGGGTCTCCGCGTGCGTCTGCGGATCTCAACGTGCAGCAATCTGACCGGGCAAGCGCTCCGGAGAGCAACGGTAAGGATCCGGCGGGCGGCGGGGCAGCCGCCGCGGCCGGGCCTGGCACCGATTTCGGCGCCAACCAGTGGCTCGTGGATGAGCTTTACCAGCGCTACCAGGCCGATCCCAGCTCCGTTGACCGCGCCTGGTGGAACTTCTTCGCCGACTACCAGCCGCAGGACGGCAGCCAGGCGGCAGCGGAACCGGCGGCCGCCGCGCCGCCCGCGCCCGCCGGCCCCGCCGCCGGCGCCGGCCGCCAGCACCCCGGTGAGCACCCAGTCGGCGCCGACCACGCCGGTGCCGGCGCCGGCACCCGCCCGCCCCGCGCCCGCCCCGGCGGGCAGCGGCGCGCAGGTCAAGCTGCGCGGTGCCGCCGCGCGCACCGCGGCCAACATGTCGGCCAGCCTGGCCATCCCGACCGCGACCAGCGTCCGCGCGGTGCCGGCCAAGCTGCTGATCGACAACCGCATCGTCATCAACAACCACCTCGGCCGCGGCCGCGGCGGCAAGGTGTCCTTCACGCACCTGATCGGCTACGCCGTCGTGCGGGCGCTGGAAGTCACCCCGGCGATGAACGAGTCCTTCGCCGAGGCTGACGGCAAGCCCGTCCTGGTCCAGCCGTCCGACATCAACCTCGGCCTGGCCATCGACATCCGCAAGCCGGACGGGTCCAGGCAGCTCCTGGTGCCGAACATCAAGGCCGCCCAGAACATGGACTTCCGGCAGTTCTGGATGGCCTACGAGGACGTGGTCAGGAAGGCCAGGTCCGGCAAGCTCACCCCCGACGACTTCGCCGGCACCACGATCAGCCTGACCAACCCTGGCACCATCGGCACGGAGCATTCCGTTCCGCGCCTGATGCCCGGCCAGGGCTGCATCGTGGGCGTCGGCGCGATGGAGTACCCGGCCGCCTACCAGGGCGCCTCCGCGGACACCACCTCCCGGATGGCGATCAGCAAGACGGTCACCCTGACCTCGACCTATGACCACCGGATCATCCAGGGCGCCCAGTCCGGCGAGTTCCTCCGGGTGATCCACCAGCTGCTGCTCGGCGAGGACGACTTCTACGACGAGATCTTCCAGGCACTGCAGATCCCGTATGAGCCGGTCCGCTGGGTCCGCGACATCCAGGCAGCCCACGAGGACGACGTCACCAAGGGCGCCAGGGTTCAGGAGCTGATCCACGCCTACCGGGTCCGCGGTCACCTGATGGCCGACACCGACCCGCTGGAGTACCGCCAGCGCAAGCACCCGGACCTGGACATCAACCAGCACGGCCTGACTCTGTGGGACCTGGACCGCGAGTTCCCCACCGGGGGCTTCGGCGGCCAGCCGCGGATGCTGCTCCGCAAGATCCTCGGCGTGCTCCGGGACTCCTACTGCCGAACGGTCGGCGTGGAGTACATGCACATCCAGAATCCCGAGGAGCGGGCCTGGATCCAGGACCGCGTCGAGCGACCGCACGGGCGGCCGGACAAGGACGAGCAGCTGCGCATCCTGTCCCGGCTGAACGTGGCCGAGGCGTTCGAGATGTTCCTGCAGACCAAGTTCGTCGGGCAGCGCCGGTTCTCGCTTGAGGGCGCCGAGTCGCTGATCCCGCTGATGGACGCCGTGCTCACCGAGGCCGCCAGGACGCAACTGCACGAGGCGGTCATCGGGATGGCGCACCGGGGCCGGCTGAACGTGCTGGCCAACATCGTGGGCAAGTCCTACGGGCAGATCTTCAACGAGTTCGAGGGCAACCTGGACCCGGCCACCGCGCACGGTTCCGGTGACGTGAAGTACCACCTCGGCGCCGAGGGCACCTACCGGGTCGGGGACGGCGGCGAGATCAGGACCTCGCTGGTGGCCAACCCCAGCCACCTGGAGGCGGTCGACCCGGTGACGGAGGGCGTCGTCCGCGCCAAGCAGGACGTCCTGGACATGGGCGAGGACGACGGCTACACCGTGCTGCCGGTGCTGATTCACGGCGACGCGGCGTTCGCGGGCCAGGGCGTGGTGGCCGAGACGCTTGAGCTGTCCCAGCTCCGCGGCTACCGTACCGGCGGCACCGTGCACGTCGTGGTGAACAACCAGGTCGGCTTCACCACCGCGCCGGAGTCCTCCAGGTCCAGCGTGTACTCCACCGATGTGGCCCGGATGATCCAGGCGCCCATCTTCCACGTCAACGGCGACGACCCCGAGGCCGTGGTGCGGGTGGGCCAGCTCGCCTTCGCCTACCGGCAGGCGTTCGCCAAGGACGTCGTCATCGACATGATCTGCTACCGCAGGCGCGGCCACAACGAGACGGACAACCCGTCCTTCACCCAGCCGCTGATGTACGACCTGATCGACGCCAAGCGCTCGACCCGCAAGCTCTACACCGAGTCGCTGATCGGCCGCGGCGACATCACCATGGAAGAGGCCGAGCAGGCGCTGCGTGCCTACCAGCAGGAGCTCGAGCGGGCCTTCACCGAGACCAAGGACTCCCTCAGCCGCCCGGCCGAGCCAGGCTCGGTGGTCCGGCCAGAGACCAGCGAGTCCCCGGCCGATCACGCCTCGGTGCCCACGGCCATCACCAGCGAGACCATCAAGGCGATCATCGGGACACAGCTCGACATGCCCGAGGGCTTCACGCCGCACCCGCGGCTGCTGCCGCAGCTCCAGCGCCGGGCCGCGATGGTGGAGCAGGACACCATCGACTGGGCGACCGGCGAGCTGCTGGCCTTCGGCTCGGTGCTGATCGACGGGCACGCCGTCCGGCTGATCGGCCAGGACTCCAGGCGCGGCACGTTCGGCCAGCGGCACGCCGTGATCGTGGACCGGCACACCGGCGAGGAGTACACGCCGCTGCGCCAGTTCAACGGCCCCAGTGCCAAGTTCCACGTCTACGACTCGCTGCTGTCCGAGTACGCCGCAGTCGGCTTCGAGTACGGCTACTCGGTGGCCAGGCCGGACGCGCTGGTCTGCTGGGAAGCGCAGTTCGGCGACTTCATCAACGGCGCGCAGACCGTGGTGGACGAGTTCATCAGCTCCGGCGAGCAGAAGTGGGGCCAGCGCTCCGGGGTGGTGCTGCTGCTGCCGCACGGCTACGAGGGTCAGGGTCCTGACCACTCCTCCGCGCGGGTCGAGCGGTTCCTCTCGCTGTGCGCGCAGGACAACATGACCGTGGCCATGCCGAGCAACCCGGCCAGCTACTTCCACCTGCTGCGCTGGCAGGCCCTGTCGGCGCGGGTCAAGCCGCTGATCGTGTTCACGCCCAAGTCCCTGCTCCGGCTCAAGACGGCGACGTCGGCCTGCGTGGACTTCACCTCTGGCGCGTTCGCCCCCGTGCTGCCCGACCGCGCCTTCACCGGCCAGGCGGCCGACCCCGCCGCCGTGCGGCGGGTCCTGCTGTGCGCCGGCAAGATCTACTACGACCTGGCCGAGCACCGCAGGGCGTCCGGCCGCACGGATGTCGCGCTGGTCCGCGTGGAGCGGCTGTACCCGCTGCCGGGCGAGGAGATCGCCGCCGAGCTGGCGCGGTTCCCGGCCGATGCCGAGGTCATGTGGGTGCAGGAGGAGCCGGAGAACATGGGCGCCTGGCCGTACATGGGCCTGCGGCTGCCGCGGGTCCTTGGCCGGGCGCTCAGCCTGGCCTCGCTGCCGTCGAGCTCGGCCCCGGCGGCCGGCTCGGCCAAGGCGCACGCCGCCGAGCACTCCGGCCTGGTGGCCGCCGCACTGCGCCTGGATGGGTAGCCGTGTACTTCACCGACCGGGGCATTGAGGAGCTGGAGGAGCGCCGGGGCGCGGAGTCCATGTCATTCGCCTGGCTCGCGACGCGGCTGCGCGAGTTCGTGGACGACCACCCTGAGGCGGAGGCGCAGGTCGACCGGCTGGCCAGCTGGCTGGCCCGGCTCGACGATGAGTTCGGCCCCGGCGACGAGTAGAGCGCCACGAGGCAGGCCGGAGGTCGGCGAGTAGGCTGAGCCTGTCGTGTGCAAACACGATACATCTTGACTTTTGGCTGACACGACATAACGTGTATGTGGGCCCGCCACCGCTCAGGGCGGCCGGCCCCGGCGAGGCGAGACAGGTGATGTGCGGTGAGCCCTATTTTCCGGCACGGCAGGCTCCGGCTTTACCTGCTCAAGCTGCTCGACGAAGCTCCCAGGCACGGCTACGAGGTCATCCGGCTACTCCAGGACCGGTTCATGGGGGTCTACTCGCCCTCGCCGGGCACCATCTACCCTCGGCTGGCCCGGCTGGAAGACGACGGCCTGGTCACCCATGACGAGGTCGACGGCCGGAAGGTCTACCGGATCACCGAGAAGGGCCGGGAGGAGATCCGGGCCCGCCTCGATGACCTCGCCGAGCTGGAAGAGGAACTCACCGAGTCGGTGCGGGACATCGCGCGCGAGGTCAGCGAGGACGTCAGGGACACCGTCCGGAGCCTGCGCGAGGAAATCACCTGGGCGGCCAGGGACATCCGCAGGGGTCCGCGCCAGGCCCCCGCCGATGTGGCCGATCGCGACGGCGGCGCATCGGGCGGCCGGGACGACGACGCCGATGGCCAGGCGCCTGGCGGGGGCCAGGACGGTCGGGGCAAGGGCAGCGATGACGCCCGGCGCATCAGGGACGAGGCCCGGCAGGCGCGCGAGGAGATGCGGGACACGTTCCGCTCGCAGCGCAGGAACCGGCAGGACTCGGACCGGCAGGACTCGGACCGGCAGGACTCGGACCGGCAGGACTCGGACCGGCAGGACTCGGACCGGCAGGACTCGGACCGGCAGGACTCGGACCGGCAGGACTCGGACCGGCAGGATTGGGGCCGCCCAGGCTGGGGCCGCCCGGATTGGGGCCGCCAGGACTGGGGCCGCTGGACCGACCGAGCCGGCTTCTCCGGCAAGGGCATGCGAGGCGAGGGCCCAGGCCGACCAGGCGGTGGCTGGCAGGGCGGTGGCTGGCAGGACTGGGCCGGCATGTCGGCCGGCCTGGAGCGGCTGGCCTCTGACTTCGCCCGCGAACTGCGCTCGGCCGCCGGGCACGCCGGTGACGTCGGCGAGGGCGCCATGGGGGACCTGCGCGACATCCTGGCCGACACGCTCGCCCGGATCCGCGACGAGGTCTTCACTGACGGGCCCGGCGGCAAGGACCGCGCGCAGGACGACGGTGGCCGGGACGACCGTCAGCACGGTGCTAGCCAAGACCGTGCTGACGGCGAGCCCGACGACGGCCGCCAGTCCGGCGGCCAGCCACCTACAGCGTAAAGACGACCTTCCCGAACACGTCTCCGTCGATCATCGCGGCGAACCCGTCGCGGGCCGAGGCCAGCGGCAGGGTCCGGTCGATGACCGGGCGCACGCCCGTCTGCTCCAGGAAGGTGGCGAGCCGGGCGAGCTGGTCCCTGCTGCCCATGGTCGAGCCGACCACCGAGAGCTGGAGGAAGAACACCCGGTTCAGGTCGGCGGGCGGGACCGCACCGCTAGTCGCGCCGGAGACCACGATGGTGCCGCCGGGCCGCAGCGCGCGCAGCGAATGGGCCCAGGTCGCCTCGCCGACGGTCTCCATGACCGCGTCCACCCGCTCGGGCAGCCGCGCCCCGGTCTCGAACGCCTGGTCGGCGCCCAGATCGATGGCCCGCGCCCGCTTGGCCTCGCTGCGGCTGGTCGCCCATACCCGGTACCCCGCGGCCCGGCCGAGCAGGATCAGCGCGGTGGCCACCCCGCCGCCGGCGCCCTGCACGAGCACGGTGGCCCCCGGCTGAAGGCCGGCCCGGCTGAACAGCATCCGGTAGGCGGTCAGGTAAGCGGTGGGAAGGCAGGCCGCCTGCTCGAAGGTCAGCGCGGCCGGCTTGGCGACCAGGTTGCGCCGGGGCACCGCGACCCGCTCGGCGAAGGTGCCGTCATACCGCTCCGACAGCAGCGAACGGCGCGGGTCAAGCGTCTCGTCGCCACCGGCCGCGTCCGGGTCGCCGATGACCGAGTGCACGATGACCTCGCGGCCGTCCGCGTCGATGCCGGCCGCGTCGCAGCCCAGGATCATCGGCAGCCGGTCGGCGGGCAGCCCGACCCCGCGCAGCGACCAGACATCGTGATGGTTCAGCGCGGCGGCCCGCACCGTGACCACCGTCCAGCCTTCCGGCGGCGCGGGCTCGGCGTGGTCGCCGAGCTCCAGCCCGGCAAGCGGATCGGCGGCGTCCTGGCGTGCGGCAGTGACAGCGAACATGATCTGGACCCTAGCGCGCCCGGCCGGCACGCCGCCGCGAGCCGGCGGCCCGACACGGCGGCTCGCCGGCTCGGCAAATGCCGGGCGAGCGGGGTGCCCGGCAGGTAAAGTCGATGACCCGGCTCGTCAGATCGCCAGGTCAGCTCGCGCTGGCTATGCGATACTCGATGCGGGAACCGGACTCAAGATTTCCCCGCAGGTAAGGACCGGAGTGAACCTCACGTCCTATGCCGAGCTAGCGGTTCGCCTCGTGAACACCGCCGTTCAGGCACCCGACGCCGCCGACCCGCTCAGCACCGCAGAAGAGTTCAGGAGGGTGGTCACCGACCTCCCGCACCTGACCGGTACCATGACGCCGGTCGACCTGGACGCTCTTCGCGTGCTCAGGGACGAGTTCGGCAAGGTCTTTACCGCCGCGGCGACCGGCCGGGACCGGGTCGCGGCGGACCAGCTCAACGCGATGCTGACCCGCTGCCCTATCCAGCCCGAGCTGGTCAGTCACGACGGCCAGGGCTGGCACGTGCACCTCAGCTCATCGGGGTCGGTCTCCGACAAGTACGCGGCCGGGGCCGTCATCGGGCTCGCCCTGGTCGTCTCCCAGTTCGGGCTGAGCCGCCTGGGCACCTGCTCGATCGCGGCGTGCCAGCGGGTCTTCATCGACGCCAGCCCGAACCGGTCGCGACGCTATTGCACCGAGCATGGCGCGACCCGGGCAAACGTCACCACGATTCGCGCGCAGTCGCCTCACCAGGCAGGCGCAGAAGAAGGCAACGGCCACGCCGCCACCGCGAGCTGACGAACTGACGAACTGGGGCAATTCGGTTCCTGTTGTTATCTTACGGTAACTGGCTCCGCCGTCGCGCGGAATCACGCTCGCGACGCTTCCGCCTGATCTCTGTGGCTTTGACCTGCGGTTTTATGTGATCATCCACCTTGGTGGACATCTGACCGCAATGACCATACGGTGATCCGCGTTACCGAAATGACGCCAAGTGACTTCTTCTCACGGCACGCGTTGATCATTACCATGAGCCCTACTCACGGGCGTATGGCCCACGTATGCGGACCGGAAAGAAGGTTCGACCATGTCAACTGAGTCTGTGGCTAGCGCTACCAGACCCGCGGATGTCGGTCTCAAGCGAGAGATGGGCCTGATCGGTGCCATCTGGGCATCCGAGACCTCCATCATCGGTTCAGGCTGGTTGTTTGGCGCGTTCGGCGCCGCGGTAGCCGCCGGTTCGGCGGCGATGCTGGGGTGGATCCTCGGCGGTATCGCGGTGATCATCCTGGCGCTCGTCCATGCCGAGCTCGGCGGTATGTACCCGATCGCAGGCGGCACGGCGAGATTCCCGCACTTTGCCTTCGGCAGCGTGGCTGGCATCTCGTTTGGCTTCTTCTCCTGGCTGCAGGCCGTCACGGTTGCGCCCATCGAGTGCTTCGCGGTCATGCAGTACGGCTCGTACTACTGGCACGGGGTGTTCAACGCGAAGACCGGCAACGTGACCGGCGTCGGCTTCGTGGTCACGATTGTCCTGCTGATCATCTTCACGCTGGTCAACTTCCTGGCGATGCGCATGTTCACCAAGGTGAACAGCGCGATCACCTGGTGGAAGGTGGCCATCCCGGTCCTCGCGATCATCATCCTGGCGACGAAGTTCCACAGCGCGAACTTCAGCGCGGGCGGCGGCTTCATGCCCTACGGCATCAAGGCCCTGTTCGCGGCCATCCCGAGCGCGGGCATCGTGTTCGCCTACCTCGGCTTCGAGCAGGCGGACCAGCTCGCTGGCGAGATCAAGGACCCGCAGCGCAACCTGCCGCGGGCGATCATCTACGCCGTGCTCATCGGTACCGTGATCTACGTCCTGCTCCAGGTCGTCTTCATCGGTGCCACGCCGGCCGCTCTGCTCGGCGCCAAGGGCTTCGCGGGCATCCCGTCCACCAGCCCGATCGCCATCGGCCCGTTCGCCGGACTGGCGGGGCTGGCCGGCCTGGCCTGGCTGGCGACGATCCTGCGGATCGACGCGTTCATCTCGCCGTTCGGCACCGGCATGATGTACGTAACCTCCACGTCCCGCGTCGGGTACGGACTGGCCAGGAACCGGTACTACCCGCAGATCTTCGCCAAGACGGACAGCCGCGGCATCCCGTGGGTCAGCCTGATCTTCGCGTTCGCCTTCGGCCTGGTCTTCCTGCTGCCGTTCCCGAGCTGGCACGCGCTGGTTTCCCTGGTCACCGGCGCGAGCGTGCT
Organism: uncultured Actinomycetota bacterium; assembly: GCA_963725175.1. GTDB lineage: Bacteria > Actinomycetota > Actinomycetes > Streptosporangiales > Streptosporangiaceae > DASUBV01. The sequence continues at coordinate 4,523,792 of CAVRXH010000006.1, read as the reverse complement.
GATGTACGCGGGCGCACCGCTGTCCCTGGGCGCGTTCCGCGGGCAGGTCCCCGAGGCCAGCCGGCCGTACCGGATGCCGGCCGCCAAGGTGATCTCGCCGCTCGCGTTCATCATCGCCAACCTGCTCATCTACTGGTCAGGTCTGGAGACGATCTGGAAGCTCGGCGTCTGCATCCTCATCGGCTACGTGCTGATCGGCGTCGCGATGTCGTTCGACAAGCACCGCCCGCCGCTGGACTGGAAGTCCGCGCAGTGGCTGCCGGTGTACCTGATCGGCATGGGGATCATCTCCTGGCAGGGCCAGTTCCCCGGCGCGGCGGTGCTCCCTCCGCTGAACACCGGCCGCATCCCGTTCTGGTGGGACATGGTCGTGGTGGCCATCTTCAGCCTGGTGATCTACTACTGGGCCCAGGCGGTCAAGCTGCCTCGCGAGGAGATGCTGAACCTCGTCGCGGCGCAGTCCGGCGAGGAGCCCGCCGAGCGCGAGTAGCGCGAGCGCGCTCTTAGTTCGATCTAGTTCGGTCCGCTGATGGGTCGGCCCCGGGAGAGATCTCGGGGGCCGACCCATCAGCATTGCCGGAGTTATTCAGCGCCGGCGGTGGTAGCGGAACAGCACCCGGGCGGTGATCAGGCTGGCCGGGACGGCGCCGAAGACGCGGCTGTCCACCGCGCCGGCCTCGGTGTTGTCCGACTCCAGCCACCAGCCCGCTGGCTCCTCCCGCGCCGCCCGCTTGACCAGCAGGAATCCCTCCCGGCCCGGATGACAGGCGATGACGACCTGGCCGGGCCTGACCCGGAGCGGCCGGCCCGCACGCACGCCACGCCAGGTCAGCAGCCAGTCACCGGGCCGCAAGGCCGGCTCCATCGACCTTTCCGCGACGGCGATCCGTCCCAGCGGCCAGCGCATGCATCCCTCCTGAGTGGTCGGCCGTCCCCGCGTTGTACTGTCGGATTCCAGAAACAATGATCAGCGATGAGAGAAGGAGATCAATGAGGCTGCTCGCAAGTCTCCTGGAGCCGCGTCTGGTGGCGCATGCTCACTGTGACCTTCCTTGTGGTGTCTACGACCCCGCCCAGGCACGGATTGAGGCTGAGTCGGTCAAGGCCATCTGCGAGAAGTACCAGCAGAACACCGACCCGGAGTTCCGCGCCCGCGCCCTCCTGATCAAGGAGCAGCGCTCGGAGCTGGTCAAGCACCACCTGTGGGTGCTGTGGACCGACTACTTCAAGCCGCCGCACTTCGCGAAGTACCCGCAGCTCCACCAGCTCGTCAACGAGGCAACGAAGCTGGCCGGGGCGACCGGCACCAAGGGCAGCACGGACACGGCGAAGGCCGACGAGCTGCTCGCCAAGATCGAGGAGATCAGCAAGATCTTCTGGGAGACCAAGCAGGGCTGACCTGGTCCTGGTGACATCGCGCGGGCCGGACCGCCAGGCGGCTGCCGGCGGCCCGGCCGGCCGATGACACGCGGTTACCCGTTGCCGCCCCCCCACCGCGTGCCGTGTCGGATGCAGTCGCGTAGTCACTGTAGGTTGCAAGACAAGAGCCGGCACCTGCGCCACGGCAGGCTCGCGTCCGGTGGGTGTGGGAGGGCAGACGTGACGGAGAAGACGACGACCGCGGCGGCCACGGCGGCAGAAAACGGCGGCATGCGGGACCAGGTGACGGTCCGGATGCCCGCCGAGGGGGCCTACCTGTCAGTGCTGCGGACGGCGACCGCTGGCCTGGCCGCCCGGCTCGACTTCACCCTCGACGAGATCGAGGATCTCCGTATCGCCGTGGACGAGGCCTGCGCCATGCTGCTCGGCCAGGCGATCCCCGGCAGCGCCCTCGAGTGCGGGTTCGCGCTGGGTCCTGACGTGATGACCATCTCGGTCTCGGTGCCGAGCCTCACCCCGCAGCCGCCGGCCAGCGACACCTTCGCCTGGACCGTGCTGACCGCGCTGGCGGGCAGCGTGGAGGCATTCACCGGGCCCGGCGACCAGCTCACCATCGTCATGCGGAAGAGTCGTCATGCGTCGGGGTCAGCGTGACGGGGGAGACAGAGATCGCTTTGACCGAGGAGTTCGATGCCATGTCGGCTGCGCCCGGGGGGCTCGCGGCGGCTGGCGAGCCGGACGGCCCTGAGCCTGCGGTACTTGGCTTCACCAAAGCCGCCGCGGAGTTCGAGCCTGACCTGGATGCCGACAGTTCTGGCGCGAAAGCCGGGACGGCCGGGTCGCCCCGCATCCAGCACGGGCCGAGGGAACGCGGTCACGCCAGGGAGCTGTTCGAGCGGCTGTCCGAGCTGCCCGCCGACGACGCCGAGCGGCTGCGCATCCGTGGCGAGCTGGTCGAGCTGCACCTGCCGCTGGTGGAGTACCTGGCGCGGCGGTTCCGCAACCGAGGCGAATGGCTCGATGACCTGACCCAGGTCGCGACGATCGGCCTGATCAAGTCCATCGACCGGTTTGACCTGGAACGCGGCGTGGAGTTCTCCACCTACGCCACGCCCACCATTGTGGGCGAGATCAAGCGCCATTTTCGCGACAAGGGCTGGGCCGTCCGGGTGCCCAGGCGGCTTCAGGAGCTGAAGCTGGCGCTGACCAAGGCCATCGGCGACCTGGCGCAGCGACTTGGCCGGGCGCCCACGGTCGCGGAGCTGGCCGTGCACCTCCAGATGAGCGAGGAAGACGTCCTGGAGGGCCTGGAGTCGGCCAACGCCTACTCGACGGTGTCCCTGGACGCGCCGGACTCCGGCGACGAGGACGCGCCCGCCGTGGCCGAGTCGCTCGGCATGGTGGACGACGCGCTTGAGGGCGTGGAGTACCGGGAGTCGCTGAAGCCGCTGCTTGAGCGGCTGCCGCCGCGCGAGAAGCGCATCCTGCTGCTGCGCTTCTTCGGCAACATGACCCAGTCACAGATCGCCACCGAGCTGGGCATCTCCCAGATGCACGTGTCCCGGCTGCTGGCCAAGACCCTGGCGCAGCTCCGCGACGGCCTGACCACCGACGACTAGCTACCTGCGATGCCGGTCGGCGGGCTGCACCAGGCCGACGGTCAGCGCCCTGGTGCTGGCCGGCGCGAACAGCGCCACGAACCCGGCGACCGCGAGCACGATGGCCGGGATGCCCCAGGCGTACCTGGCGCCCTGGAGCAGGTAGATGCCGACGATGCCGGTGAAGAGCTGGGTCAGCAGCGCGGGCGTCCTTGTCCACCGCCTGGGCCGCCGCAGCCCGGCGGCCACCAGGCCGAGCAGCCCCGCCATCACCACGCCGATGATCGTGATGGCCACGCCGCTGGAGAACTGGTAGGACTCGCCACGCGCGGTGTCGATGCCCGCCAGGATGGCGGCGGCCAGCACCAGCACGGCTTCCAGCGCCTCGATCACGACGGCAGCCGAGATGGTCAGCGGGCGCGGCGACCCGGCCTGGCCCGGCTGCCCGGCGGACTGGCCGGCCGCCCCGCCCTGCGTCGAGACCGCGCCCCCGGCCGGCTGCCCAGGTGCCTCGCTAGCCTTGGCTCGTGCGCGCGCTCTTGATCGTGAACCCACACGCCACCTCCACGACCCGGCTGCGCCGGGATGTCATCGCCCGTGCCCTGGCGTCAGCCGTCAAGCTTGAGATCGTGGAAACACGTTACCGGGGCCACGCCACCGGCCTGGCCGCGACCGCCGTAGCGGACGGCTTCGGACTGGTGATCACCCTGGGCGGAGACGGCACGGTGAACGAGGCGGTGAACGGGCTGCTGCGCGCGCCAGGGTCCGGGCCGGCCATGCTCGCCGCGCTGCCCGGAGGCAGCGCCAATGTGTTCGTGCGGGCGCTGGGGCTGCCCTCAGACCCCGTGGACGCGACCGGAGAGGTACTGGACGCCCTGGCGGCCGGACGGTCCCGCAGCATCGGCCTGGGCCTCGCCGATGATCGGTATTTCACCTTCAATTCCGGCCTGGGCATCGACGCCGAGGTGGTCCGGGCCGTGGAGGGCCGCCGGGCGCACGGGCGGGCCGTGTCCCCGGCCCTGTACCTGGGCATGGCGACCCGGCAGTTCTACCGGATGACCGACAGGCGCAGTCCCGCGGTCACCGTGGAGCGCCCGGCGGCGGCTGCCCAGGGGCCGCTCTTCTGGTGCACGGTGTCGAACACCTCGCCGTGGACCTACCTGGGCCGCCGGCCGGTCGCCACCAACCCGCAGGCCAGCTTCGACGCCGGGCTCGACCTGTTCGGGATGCGGAGCCTGGGCACCGCCGCCACCCTGCGGACGCTGCGCCAGATGCTCGCGGCCCGCGCCGAGCCGCCGGCCGGGCGCGGCATCCTGGCCGAGCACGACCTGGACGAGCTGACCCTGCGGGCGGACCGCCCGGTCGCGTTCCAGATCGACGGCGAGTACGTAGGCGAGCGGGAGCTAGTGCGGTTCCGGTCAGTTCCGGACGCGCTCCGAGTGGTGATGTGACAGCCCGCCGTCAGCACCGCGGGGCGGCGCGGGAGGCAATAGGCGGATCTCGCCGCATAGGCGCATACTTTCCCGGCACCGCGGGTATCCATCCCCGTGCCAGGCGGTACCGGCCGCCGGTACCGAAAGGAACGGGCAGACCCGCAGCTAACGGCGGTGCAGGGGCTCAGCGGAGGGCAAGCCGGGTACGGCCGCCATGGCCTGCAATGTGACTCATCTGACATCGAAATCCGTCCGAACCTTTGCCTAAGACTCTTGCGGTTGACTGTCGACCTTGAGAGGGTTGTAACGCTCCTGGTGAACGGTGCGATAGGACGCCCGGTGCGAAGTGGCTGGCGGCAGGAATTCCGGCCACGGCGCCTGGCGCGGGGCGCGTGCTGAATCCGGGATATCTGAATCTCGACGAGGTAACAAAATCGGGAAAATCGGTACATTCCCGGCATATAACATAGCTCGTGAAATCATTCACAAGCGAGACTGAGGCGGCGGGTTCCGACGCCGCGCTCAAGGAGGAGTGGACTCATGGACTGGCGTCACTACGCCGCGTGCCGTGACGAAGACCCGGAGCTTTTCTTCCCGATCGGGAACACGGGTCCTGCGCTACTCCAGATCGACGAGGCCAAGCAGGTATGCCAGCGCTGCGCCGTTATGGAGTCCTGCCTGCAGTGGGCGCTAGAGAGCGGCCAGGATGCGGGCGTCTGGGGTGGCCTGAGCGAGGACGAGCGGCGGGCGCTGAAGCGCCGCGGCACGCGGGTCCGCGCTCGCGCGCACGCCTGAGCCTCGCCAGGGCAGCTTGGTAAGCACAGGCAGGCAGGCGGTCGGCCCGCGTGAGGGCCGACCGCGAGCGTTCACGATAACGACAATTTCTCGCGTTTCCTGGCAAGCACCGCCACGGCTGGCGGCCTGGCCGCGGCTAATGGCCGCAGCGGCAGCTCGACCCGGACCAGCGTCCCGCCGCCGTCATGCGGGCCGATGTCCAGATGCCCGCCCAGCTCCGCGACGACCAGCGTCCTGACGATCTGCAGGCCCAGGCTGGTCATCTTGTCCAGGTCGAAGTCCGGCGGCAGCCCTGCCCCGTTGTCGGCTACCGAGACGGCCAGCCGCTCGTCGCTCCGCTCCGCGGTCACCAGCAGGATCCCCGTCGCCGTGGCCGGAGTGCTGTCGGGCACATCGGGCGCCGGCCTGGTCAGGCCGTGCTGGACGGCGTTCTGCAGCAGCTCGGTGAGCACCAGCGCCAGCGGCGTGGCGATGGCGGCAGGCAGCATCCCGAACGTGCCGCGCAGGCTCGGGCTGACCCGTGCCTCCGGCGCCGAGACATCGCCGGCCATCATGGCGACCCGCCCGGCGATGTCGTCGAAGTCGACCACCTCGTCGGCCGCCTGCGACAGCGTCTCGTGCACGAGCGCGATGGACCCCACCCGGCGCACCGCCTCCTCCAGGGCCGCCCGTGCCTCCGGGGCGGCCGACCGGCGGGCCTGCAGCCGCAGCAGCGCGGCCACGGTCTGCAGGTTGTTCTTCACCCGGTGGTGGATCTCCCTGATGGTGGCGTCCTTGGTGAGCAGCTCGCGCTCCCTGTCGCGCAGCTCGGTCACGTCCCGCAGCAGGACCAGCGCCCCCGACCTGGACCCGCTGACCACCAGCGGGATGGTCCGGAGCTGCACCACGGAGCCGTTGGCCTCGATCTCGATCTCCATGTGCGCCTTGCCGCTGGCGGTCTGCATCAGCGACTCATCGCGCGGCTCGCTCGAGGCGCACAGCCGGGCGGTCAGCGGCCCCAGCTCCTTGCCGGTCAGGTCGGCGGTGAGGCCGAGCCTGCGGTAGGCGGACAGCCCGTTCGGGCTGGCGTAGGTGACCTTGCCGGCCCGGTTGAGCCGCAGCATCCCGTCGCCCACCCTGGGCGAGCGGACCAGGACCGGCTCCTCACCCGGGCACGGGAACAGCCCCGCCGCGACCATCTGGGTCAGGTCGTCGGCCGCCTTCAGGTAGGCGATATCCAGCCGGCTTGGCGTCCGCGCCGAGCTGAGGTTCGTGCACCGCTCGATGACGGCGAGCACCTCGCCCGCCTCGCTGACCACCGGGATGGTCTCGTGCCTGACCGGGACGCCCCGGCTCCACTCCGGGTCGCCCTCCCGGCAGATCCGCCGCTCCTGCTTGGCGGCCTCAAGGAACTGCCGGTCTCCCGGCGCCCGGCACTTGCCGACGATGTCGTCGGGGATCGCGGTGGGCCCGGTGGTGGGCCGCATCTGGGCCAGCACGATCCAGTCCCCGTCCGGGAGCTGCGCCCACAGCACCAGGTCGGCGAACGACAGGTCGGCCAGCAGCTGCCAGTCAGAGACCAGGGCGTGCAGCCACTCCACGTCCTGCGAGGCAAGCCTCGCCTGACGAGCCAGGGCGGTCAGCGTGGGCACTCGCCCATCATCGCATTGCGGGTGGTCATCGCGGCAGGCCCCGTTGCTACTAGCTGGTAACGTCAGCCCATGAGCCAGGACGAGATGGTCGCCTCGGCGGGCGGCACGGCGGATGGCGCTCGGAATGGCGCGGCCAGGCACGATTCCGCCAGGCACGGGGGCGACCACGCTGTCGCGGTAGCCCGCGCGCACGGGGTCGCCACGATGTTCACCCTGTCAGGCGGGCATGTCTTCCCCCTCTACGACGGCGCCGTCGGCGCGGTGCCGCCGATGCGGATCGTGGACGTCAGGCACGAGCAGACCGCCGTGTTCGCCGCCGAGGCCACCGCCCGGCTGACCCGCTCCCCCGGCCTGGCGGTGCTGACCGCCGGCCCCGGCGTTACCAACGGCATGAGCGCCGTCACCACGGCGCACTTCAACGGCTCCCCCGTGGTCGTGATCGGCGGCCGGGCGCCCGACTACCGGTGGGGCTCGGGCAGCCTGCAGGAGTTCGACCACCCGGCGCTGCTCGCGCCCATCACCAAGCGGGCCTGGACCGAGCACACCACCGCGGGCATCCCCGGCGCGGTGGACGAGGCGTTCACGCTGGCGGCCGCCAGGCACGGCGGCCCGGTGTTCCTGGACATCAGCCTGGAGGCGCTGTTCGGCGCCGCCGACCTGGCCCTGCCCGCGGCGACCCGCCCGGTCACCCCGCCGCCCGCCGCCGCCGACATCGACAAGGTCGCCGCGCTGCTCGCCGGGGCCAGCAGGCCGGTACTGGTGCTCGGCTCCGATGTCTGGCTGGGCGACGCGCAGGACGCCGCGCGTGACGCCGCGCAGCGGCTGCGGCTGCCGGTGATCGCCAACGGGCAGGGTCGCGGCATCCTGCCGGCCGGGCACGAACTGCTGGTCACCAGGGCGCGATCGGTGGCCTTCGGCCAGGCCGACCTGGTCATCGTCGTCGGCACGCCGCTGGACTTCCGGCTCGGCTACGGCGAATTCGGCGGCCGGAACGGGGCGGCGCGCGCTCAGGTCGTTCACGTCGCCGATGCCGCCAGCCAGCTCGCTACCCACTGCGAGCTGGCGGCTACCGCAGCGGGCGACCTGACGGCGTTCTTCGCCGGGCTGGCCGACGCCGCAGGGGCGGGCCGGGGCGGCGGGGCGGGCGGGGGCGGCGGGGCGGGCGGGGGCGGCGGGGCGGGCGGGGATAAGAACTGGCTGCCCGCTCTTGCCGAGGCCGCCGCCTCTGCCATCGCGGCCGACGCGCCGCTGCTGCGCAGCGACGCCAGCCCCATCCACCCGATGCGCATCTACGGCGAGCTGGCCGCGCTGCTGGGCGACGACGCGGTCGTCATCGGCGACGGCGGCGACTTCGTCAGCTACGCCGGCAAGTACATCGAGCCGCGGCGGCCTGGCAACTGGCTGGACCCAGGCCCGTACGGCTGCCTGGGCACCGGCCTCGGCTATGCCATCGCGGCCAGGATCGCCCGGCCGGACAGCCAGGTCGTGCTGCTGCTCGGTGACGGCGCGGCCGGCTTCTCGCTGATGGACGCCGACACGCTGGTCCGCCACCAGCTCCCGGTCGTGATGATCTGCGGCAACAACGGCATCTGGGGCCTGGAGAAGCACCCCATGCAGGCGCTGTACGGGTACGACGTGGCCGCGGAGCTGCAGCCGGGCTGCCGCTACGACCAGGTGGTGACGGCACTGGGCGGCGCCGGCGAGCTGGTCACCGAGGCCGCCGGAATCGGCCCCGCGCTGCGCCGGGCGTTCGCCTCCGGTGTGCCTTACCTGGTCAACGTGGTGACCGACCCGAAGGTCGCCTACCCCAGGTCCACCAGCGGGGTCTGAGCGCCGGCCAGGGCGCGCCCTGCTCGATCAGGGCGGCCTACTCGATGACGGCGATCAGGTCGCCTTCCTGCACCACGTCGCCCTCGCCGACGGCGAGCCTGACCAGGGTTCCGCTGGCCTCGGCCAGCACCGGGATCTCCATCTTCATCGACTCAAGGATGACGAGCGTGTCGCCGTCAGCCACGGTGTCGCCCGCCGACGCCACGACCTTCCACACGTTGGCCACCATCTCGGCACGGACCTCGGTCACGCGCGCCTCCTCGGGTCGGGGACGGACATCATGAGCGGGCCCGCATCTTCTCGATGACCGAGGTGTCGTAGGCACCGCTGGTGAACTCGGCCGAGGCGAGCAGCTCGGCGTGGAACGGCAGGTTGGTGACCAGCCCGGTGATCTCGAAGTCCGAGACCGCCGCCGCCGCCCGCTCCAGCGCCTGCGCCCGGTCGGCGCCGTGCGCGCAGAGCTTGGCCAGCAGCGGGTCGTAAAACGGGGTCACCGTGTTGCCGCCGGTGTAACCGGCGTCCACCCGGACGCCCGGCCCTTCCGGCGCGCGCCACCGCTCGATGGTGCCGGGCCGGGGCAGGAACCTGGCCGGGTCCTCGGCGTAGACGCGCAGCTCGATCGCGTGCCCGGTGAAGGTGACCGCCGCCGGGTCGAATCCGGGCGACTCGCCCGCCGCGACGCGGAACTGCTGCTCCACCAGGTCCAGGCCGGTGACCAGCTCGGTGACCGGGTGCTCGACCTGGAGCCTGGTGTTCATCTCCAGGAAGACGAACTCCTGGGCCGCCTCGTCGACCAGGAACTCCACGGTGCCCGCGCCCCGGTAGCCGACGGCCTCGCCGGCTCGCACCGCGGCGGCGGCCATCCGCCCGCGCAGCTCGGCTCTGACGCCAGGCGAGGGGGTCTCCTCGGCCACCTTCTGGTGCCGCCGCTGCACCGAGCAGTCCCGCTCGCCGAGCGCGAGCACCCGGCCGTCGGCCAGGCCCAGGATCTGCATCTCGACGTGGCGAGCGCTGGTCAGGTAGCGCTCCAGCAGGATCGCCGGGCTGCCGAAGAACCGCTCCGCGCGAGACTGGGCGGTGGCGAATCCGGCCCGGAGCTGGCCGGCGTCGGCGGCCGCGGTCATGCCGATGCCGCCGCCGCCGGCCGCCGCCTTGATCATGACCGGGTAGCCGATCCGCTCGGCCTCGGCGATGGCGGCCTCCGCGTCCGGCACCGGGGCCGTGCTGCCGACCGAGACCGGCACCCCCGAGCGGGCCATCAGGTTCCGGGCGTTGATCTTGTCGCCCATCTCCTCGATCGCCGCGGGCGGCGGCCCGACCCAGGTCAGGCCGACGTCGATGACGCGGGCCGCGAAGCCGGCGTTCTCGGCGAGGAAGCCGTAGCCGGGATGGATGGCCTGCGCGCCGGACTGCCGGGCGGCGGCCAGCACCGCGTCGGCGTTCAGGTAGCTGGCGGCGGGCTGGGCGGGCCCGAGCAGGACGCTGTCGTCGGCCGCCGCCACGAAGGGCAGGCCGGCGTCGGCTTCTGAGTAGACCGCGATAGCCCGGATGCCCATCCGGCGGGCCGTGGAGATGACCCGGAGCGCTATCTCGCCGCGATTGGCGACCAGGACCGACGAGAGCACGCCCGGCAGCTTACCGGCCGGCGTTCAGAGCCTGCTCGCCAGCCGCCGCCCGGCGACCTCAGTGAGCGCCTCGACCACCCCGGCGTCGTACTCGGTGTCGGTGTCCATCCGCAGCCGTTCCAGCGCGGCGGCGGTCCTGTCCCTGTCGGTGGACCCGCCGACCATGTCGTCGAACGCGTTCGCGGCCCGGATGATCATGCTGCCGATGGGCGGCGCCGGGTCGTGCCCGCGGCTCGGCCAGCTCTGGCAGCGGACCAGCTCCGCGACCCGGTCCAGCACGCCCGCCTGCCTGATGACCTCCGCGCCCAGCTCGGCGATGCGGTTCTGGTCGGCGGCCGACACCAGCACCGTGGCGCCACCGGGGATGGGGTCGCGCAGCGAGAGCTGCCCGATGTCGTGCATCAGCGCGGCGTACTCCAGGTCGAGCAGGTCAGACTCGGCCATGCCCAGCTCCCTGCCGACCGCGACGGCCAGCCGGGCCACCCGGCGCGAGTGGCCGCCCTCCACGTAGCCGCCGACCTCGGTGACCCTGGCCAGCGACCGGACCGTCTGGAGGTAGGTGGCGCGGATGCCGGCGTAGCGGCGGAACGCGATCTGGGTGATCAGCAGCGGGCCGAGGAAGACCAGCAGCTCCACCATGCCCATCGCCTGCGCGGCGAACACCGTGATCACCGCGGACGAGCCGACGGCCGCGCCGAGCGGCCACTGCACCCGCATCTCGTCCCAGAGCGCCACCGAGAACCTGGCGCCCACGTCGTCGGCCCGGATCAGCGCGCTGATCAGCGTCTCGATCAGCCAGCCGAGCAACACCATCGCGGCCATCAGGGCCAGCGCCAGCCACCAGTGCCGCTGCGCGTAGATCACGTGCCGGCCGGCCAGCGGGCGGAAGATGAAGGCCACGCAGGCCACGGTGACCAGCCGGATGCACATGCCGGTCAGTCCGAGCGGGCGGCCCGCCGTCAGGTGCGGCAGCGCGCCCACCGCCATGCCGATCGCCGCCACCGCGATGACCTGGAGCGCCGTGTGCGGCGTCGGCCGGGTCACGCCCTTGACGCCGAGCAGCAGCGCGTAGGCCAGCGCTCCGGCCATCGCGATCGGCGCGGCCTCCCGGCCGCCAGGCAGCGCCAGCCGCAGCAGCTCGCCGAACGCGATGAACAGGCCGAAGGCAACGGCGGGCTCGGGGCGCAGCGGGCTGATGGTGAGGTTGGCCAGCGCGGCGACCACCAGCATCCCGGAGACGGCGAACAGCAGGAGCCGCCCGGAGTCCATGGCCTGCCAGGAAGACCAGCGCGCGGCTGGCTGGCGGCTCGTCGCTGCCCGGCCGCTCATGCGCTCTCGATGACCCGCAGCGGCGCCGTCGGGTCGTCGTGGTCCTGAGTCGCGATGAGCTGGCCGTCCGGCGGCGCGTCGGACGGCTCGGCGAGCTTCCATCCCTCCCGGCCGAGCGCGGCGATGAACGCGTCCACGATCACCGGGTCGAACTGGGTGCCCGCGCCCTTGCGCAGCTCCTCGATGCCCTGCTCGATGGTCCTGGCCTTGCGATAGGAGCGGGTGGAGGTGATCGAGTCGAAGGCGTCGGCCACGGCGATGACCCGGGCGAACTCCGGTATCTCGTCCCCGGCGAAGCCCATCGGGTAGCCCCGGCCGTCGATCCGCTCGTGATGGTGCATGATTCCGGCCAGCGCCTCGTTCAGGAAACCGATCTCCCTGACGATCTCCAGGCCGCGCATCGGGTGCAGCTGGATGGCCGCGAACTCTTCCTCGGTCAGCGGCCCGGTCTTCTGCAGCACCTTGGTCGGCACCCCGAGCTTGCCCACGTCGTGCAGCATGCCGGCGAAGGTCAGCGCGTCGGCGCGGTCAGGGCGCATGTTGACCTGACGGGCGATCATGCCCGAGCCGCGGGACACCCGCTCGCTGTGCCCGCGGGTGTAGTAGTCCTTGGTCTCTACCGCCTGGCACAACGCCGCCATCGTGGCGGCGTAGGCGCGCTGCTGCTCGGCGAACTGGCCCATCGCCCAGCGCGCCACGAACAGCGGCACCAGCACGATCGCCGCCGCCACCCAGCCGGTCATCACGCTCCACAGCGCCGCGATGATCAGGCCGAGCGCGGCGAAGCCGATGTCGGAGGCGAGCAGCAGCGGCAGGCTGGACTCCATCGCGAGCTGGCCGCCGGCCATCGTCCTGGTCCTGGTGCGGTTGGCCCGCAGCACCCCCCACATCAGGCCGTGGTTGACCACCACGTGCACCAGGGTGGCCGCCGCGAACGGCAGCAGCAGGGCGGGGAAATCGGCCGCGTGCGGCCTGCCCCACGGATGGCTCGCCGGGAAGCCATGCTGGAGCAGTTCGAAGGCCCGGCCCGCCAGGTAGCCGGCCAGCGCGTACATAGCGCCGTTGAACAGCCGCCCGGCGACCCGGAGCCGGCGGCGCAGGCTGAACACCGACACCGCGCCGACCAGGGCGGCGCCGAACGGGCCGAGCAGGACTACCGCGGCGAGCGTGGCCGCGGAGCTGGGCGACCAGGTGGACTGCCGGGCGGCCATCGGCGCCGGGCTGATGTCGCAGGTGAGGAAGAGTAACTGAAGGATGAGCAGGTCGATCCAGTAGCCAGGATGAGTGGACGGCAGCGGCGCCATGGTGAGCACGGCCGTCGCGAGGCAGACCACGAGCGTGGTGAAGAGCCAGGCAATCCGGGAGTCCATAGCCCGCCCCGACCCTCCTCATGCTCGCCACTGCGCTCAGCCCCCGCCCAGCGCGCCCGTAGCACCGCCCCTCGCTGCTACTGCCGGTTTGTGGCCCGCCCGGTGGTGATGACCTCGCGGAAGTCACCTGGCTAACACCGGCCGGCAGGGCGCTGGCCGTCCCGGACTTACAGTAACGCGATCAACCAGATACGCGTAGGCCTCTGTCAGAAGGGCACATAAAGTAGCCGCCCGGATGCTGCGCTACTCGGCGCGGATCTGGGTGACCTCGGTGACCGAGGTGACCTCGACGGCCTGCCCGTTCTCCAGCTCGGCCTGCACCACGGCGATCCTGGTGAGCACCTTGGTCCGCAGCTCGCCCGGCACCTTCTCGTGACCGCAGCACTTATGCACCAGGCGCTTGACGGCCTCTTCCAGGCCGAACTCGCGCAGGCACGGCCCGCATTCGTCAAGGTGCTGGCGGATCTGCCCGGTAGTGGCGGAGTCGTCTAGCTCGCCGTCCAGGTAGGAGTAGACACGGGCCAGCACCTCACTACACGGAGTCTCGTGCGGCTTACCGCAGCTCATGACTGTCCCTCCCCGGGCAGCTCAGCCGGCGATGACGCCTGGGCCGGCCGGCCGGCGCAGCCACGAGACCCAGATCGGCGGCATAGTCCTGCAGCAGCTCGCGCAGCTGCCTGCGCCCCCGGTGCAGCCGCGACATCACGGTCCCGATCGGGGTTCCCATGATGTCCGCGATCTCCTTGTAGGCGAATCCCTCGACGTCCGCCAGGTAGACCGCGATCCGGAACTCCTCAGGGAGCGCCTGGAGCGCCCGCTTGATATCTGAATCCGGCAGCCGCTCAAGCGCCTCGGCCTCGGCCGACTTGAGCCCCGCTGACGTGTGCGACGCGGCCCTGGCCAGCTGCCAGTCCTCGATCTCCTCGGTGCCCGAGCGCTGCGGCTCCCGCTGGCGCTTGCGGTAGGAGTTGATGAAGGTATTGGTCAGGATCCGGAACAGCCACGCCTTCAGGTTCGTACCAACCTGGAACTGGTGAAATGACGCATATGCCTTGGCGAAGGTCTCCTGTACCAGGTCCTCGGCGTCGCTAGGGTTGCGCGTCATCCGCATCCCGGCCGCATATAGCTGATCCAGGTACGGCAGCACGTCATGCTCGAAGCGCTGACTGCGCTCCTGCACTGTCTCCGTTACCTGACCCACCCCCTCGGGGATCGAAGGCTGGGGCACATAGGCCTGCCAGCCGCCTCGCCGGGAGGATACATCGCCGGGGGTCACCCGGCGGTAAGCGACCTTCGTCGTAGCGTCGTCGCGTGAGCTGCAGCTAGCCAATGGCACGATCGCTGCAACAGCGTCCCTCCCGGCTTCATTCCGTCACTGCGGCCTGGCCCTCAGCGCCGCAACTTATCTTTCTTGCCCTGGCAGGTGACGCACCTGGCCGCCTCCGGCTTGGCGTCCAGCCGGCCATCGGGCACCGGCTTGCCGCAGTCGACGCAGGTCCCGTAGGACCCGGCGTCGATCCGGTGCAGCGCGTCGAGCACCTCGGCGAGCTGCTGCTTGGCGACCGAGAGCACGGCCTCCACGCGCTCGGTCTCCGACAGGTTCGAGCCCGCGTCCGCGGGATCACGCGGGTACTCGGCCGACCTTTCCTCCAGCGGCCTGTCGCCCTGCAGCACCATGATCGACTTGTCTAGCTCGTCACGGGTCTGCTCCAGGCGCTTGCGCGCGGTCATGGTTTCCAACCGACTCCGCCTCCAATCTGGGAACTGGCCAGCGTCACATGCGCTCATGTCACGGCGGCCGGGCTTTGAAAAGCTCTACGGCTACGCCAGGCGTGCTCCGCGCTGGTCGCTGCGGCGCGGCCGGCCCGGCGCCGGTCCCGGCATTCCCGGCAGCGCCGGGGTGTCCGCCCGCCCTAAGGACGCCACATGGCCGGCCTCCGCGGGCTCGATCAGCTCGGGGCCGTTGTTGCGGACCGAGTTGACGGCCGTGGACACCGGGTAGGAGGCGAGCCCGCCGCCCTGCGCCGGGGCCAGCAGCGCCTGCAGGTCCCCGATGTCGCTGTTGCCGGGGTCCAGCCAGTCCGCCCAGCTCTCCGGGCTGATCACCATCGGCATCCGGTCGTGGATCTGGCCGAGCTCGTCGGGCGCGCTCGTGGTGATGATGGTCGCCGTCCACAGCCAGGCGGCCGGGTCGCCGTCGGGGACCGAGCGATCGCGCCACAGCTCATACAGGCCGGCGAAGGCCAGCGGGCCGCCGTCGGCCCGGTGGATGAAGTACGGCTGCTTGATGGCCTTGCCGCCGGGGCCGGCAGCCGGCTGCCACTCGTAGTAGCCGTCGGCGGGCAGCAGGCAGCGGCGCCGGGCGAAGGCGCGGCGGAAGGCCGGCTTCTCGCCGACCGTCTCCGCCCTGGCGTTGATCATCCGGCTGCCGATGGCCGGGTCCTTCGCCCACGAGGGAACGAGCCCCCAGCGAAGCACCCGCAGCTCGCGGGCCACCGCCTCGGCACCTGGATCACGGGCGCCTGGATCATCCTTTTTGCCCGGCTCGTCCTCGCGGCGGCCTGCCCGGCTGAGCACCGCGTAGACCGGCTTGGTGGGCGCGACGTTGTAGTCGGCGTCGAGCGGTCGCGTCACCTTGTCGCGCTGCACACTGAACTCCTCAAGGAGCTCAATGCGCTTGCGCGCAGACGCATACCGACCACACATGTCCTCACCTTTGCCGCAGATGACATCGCGGCCCAGGGGCCGCGCTACCGGGGGACGCTCAGATCTGCCCTTTCATAGCCCGGTTGTGCCCCCGTCAAACCTGAGCCAGGCGGCCCGCTCCAGCGCGGTCGCCAGCCCAGTACGCTCACAGCATGGCTAGCGCACCAGAGCCCGGCGACATTCCCGATGGCTGGGCCACGCCGACGGCCAGCCGGCCTGTCCGGGCCTGGCTGGCGCTGCCCGGTTCCAAGTCCGTTACCAACCGCGCGCTGATCCTGGCCGCGCTGGGCAGCGAGCCGACCCGGATCAGCGGCCCGCTGCACGCGCGGGACACCGGGCTGATGGCCGCGGCCATCGCCGCGCTCGGTGCCACGGTCACCGCCGAGCGCGGCGACTGGGTGGTGACGCCCGACTGGCGTGACGGCCCGGCCACCGTAGCCGTGGGCAACGCGGGCACCGTGATCAGGTTCATGCCGCCGGTCGCCGCGCTGGCCCACGGCGACGTGCGGTTCCAGGGCGACCCGCGGGCCACGGAGCGGCCGGTCGGCGCGGTGCTCGGCGCGCTGCGCCAGCTCGGCGTGCGGATCGAGGATGACGGCCAGGCAGCGATCCCGTTCACGGTGCGGGGCCAGGGCCGGGTGCCGGGCGGCACGGTCAGCATCGACGCCTCCGGGTCCTCCCAGTTCGTCTCCGGCCTGCTGCTCGCCGCCGCGCGATATGACAAGGGCGCGGAGATCCGGCACGAGGGACCGCGCATCCCGTCGGCACCGCACATCGCGATGACCGTCGCGATGCTCCGCGCCGCCGGGGCCGACGTCGAGACAGGGACGCTGACCGGAAGTCATTCCGTTTCCGATATCTGGCGGGTGCACCCCGGCGAGCTGACGCCGCCCCCCTTGCAGGTCGAGCCCGACCTGTCCAACGCCGCGCCCTTCCTCGCGGCCGCCCTGGTGACCGGCGGCGAGGTCACCATCGCCGGATGGCCGGAACGACCGCTCCAGGCGGCCGGGCAGATCCTGGACACGATGGCCGCGATGGGCGGCGCGGGCGCGCCGGCGCCGGGCGGGATGCGGCTGACCGGCTCAGGGCGGATCCGCGGCATCACCGCCGACCTGCGCGACGTGCCAGAGCTCACCCCGGTGCTGGTCGCGCTGGCCGCGCTGGCCGACTCGCCGTCCACCTTCACCGGCATCAGCCACCTGCGGACCCACGAGAGCGACCGGCTCGCTGCGCTGGCCAGCGAGATCGGCGGGCTTGGCGGGGACGTCACCGAGCTTGACGACGGCCTGCGGATCCGGCCGCGCCCGCTGCACGCCGGGACCTTCGACAGCCACGACGATCACCGGCTGGTGATGGCCGCCGCCGTGCTCGGCCTGGCGGTGCCCGGCCTGCGGGTCCGCGACTCCGCCACGGTCGGCAAGACCTTCCCCGGCTTCGAGGCGTACTGGCAGCGGATGCTGGAGCAGGACGGCCCCGGGCCGGCGCCGCTGGCCGCGAGCGCACCGGAGCCGGGACCCTGAGCAGGCCCATCGGGCACGCCGGGCTGGACGAGGACGATGTCCGGGTCCGGCCGGGCGGGGCTCACGGCCGCGGACCAGGCGGCGGCCCGCGCATGACGAGGCAGTCGCAGGCGTTCGTCGCCGCCGTGGACCGCGGCCGGTACCGCTGCTGGATCGGCGACCGCGAGGTCACCGCGATGAAGGCCCGCGAGCTTGGCCGGGGGCATGTCGTCACCGGCGACACGGTCAGCCTGGCCGGCGACACCTCCGGGCAGCCGGGCACCCTGGCCAGGGTGGTGCGGGTCGCGCCGCGGACCTCGGTGCTGCGCCGGTCCGCCGACGACACCGACCCGGTCGAGCGAGTCATCGTCGCCAACGCCGATCAGCTCGTGATCGTCTGCGCCCTGGCCGACCCGCCGCCCCGGCCGCGACTGATCGACCGGTTCCTGGTCGCCGCCTACGACGCGGGCCTGACGCCGCTGCTCTGGCTGACCAAGTCCGATCTCGCCGATCCCGGCGAGATCCTGGCCGCCTACCGGCCGCTCGGCCTGCGCTATCAGGTCACCGGCAGGCCGCTGGACGACGAGACGCTTGGCCGGCTGCATGACGAGCTGGCCGGCCGGGTCAGCGTGCTCGTCGGGCACTCGGGAGTTGGCAAGTCCACCCTGTTCAACGCCCTGATCCCGGAGGCCAGCCGGGCCATCGGCAGCGTCAACGTGGTGACCGGGCGCGGCCGGCACACGTCCTCCTCGGCGCTGGCGCTGCGGCTGCCCGGCGGCGGCTGGGTCATCGACACCCCCGGCCTGCGCAGCTTCGGGCTCGCCCACGTCTCGCCGGAGAACGTGATCAAGGCCTTCCCCGACCTGGCCGAAGCCGCCGAGCAGTGCCAGCAAGGCTGCGATCACCTGGGGACCGGGTGCGGCCTGGAGGACTGGATGGCCAGGCACGACCAAGCCGGCGCGGCCCGGCTGGACTCGCTGCGCCGCCTGCTGCGCAGCAGGGAAGGACTCGACCCTCCCGACTCGGGGCCGACCGACTCGGGGCCGACGGGCGAGCCGGGCCGGGAGCGCGCCTAGCCCTTCCGGGCGGTTCGGGTCCGGATCGGGGGACCCGGTCTAGCTATCGGCGCGTAATCTCTGACACGATCACGAATGCACCGTCGCGACCGGGACCGGCGCGGTGGCGCACCCAGACGACAGCGCCACATCAAAGGCACCCTGACCTATGCAGCAAAGCGATGACCTGGCGGGGCGATGGTCGGATGACCTGCGGTTCGCCCATGTCCTCGCCGACGCGGCCGACGACATCACGATGCGCCGGTTCCGCTCACTGGACCTGCGCGTGGACGCCAAGCCGGACCTGACCCCGGTCAGCGACGCCGACCTGGCCACCGAGGAATCGCTGCGCAACCTGCTGCGCCGGGCCAGGCCCAGGGACGCGATGCTCGGCGAGGAGTTCGGGCAGAGCGGCGCCAGCCAGCGGTGCTGGGTGATCGACCCCATCGACGGCACCAAGAACTTCGTCCGGGGCGTGCCCGTCTGGGCCACCCTCATCGGGCTGATGGCCGAGGGCGAGGTCACCGTGGGCGTGGTGACCGCGCCCGCGCTCGGCCGGCGCTGGTGGGCGGTGCGGGGCGGGCGGGCCTGGACCGGCCGCAGCCTGACCAAGGCGACGCAACTCCGGGTCTCTGGAGTCGGCGAGCTAGCCGACGCCTCGCTGTCCTACTCCGGGCTGACCACCTGGCAGGACAGCGGCCTGCTGCCGGAGTTCCTCGCGCTGGTGCAGCGGACCTGGCGGAGCCGGGCCTACGGCGACTTCTGGTCGCACATGCTGGTCGCCGAGGGCGCCGTGGACATCTCCGCGGAGACCGACGTGAAGCTCTGGGACCTGGCCGCGCTCCAGATCATTGTCGAGGAGGCGGGCGGCATCTTCACCGACCTGTCCGGTGAGCCGACCCCGGCCGGCGGCAGCGCAGTGTGCACCAACGGGCTGCTGCACGACCAGGTGCTGATGGCGCTGGCCGGGCAGCGCCGGGACGAGATCGCCCGCTAAGTCCGGCCTCGCCGGTTACCTTCCGCCGCATTGCCCCTGCCATCGCGCCCTTGCCCTTGCCCTGCGCCCGGCGAAGACGGATGCTGGACAGACCGCAGTCACAAATGCACAAGCGCAGGGCGGCAGCGCGACGGAGGGAGCGAGCCAGCATGAAGGTAGCCGACGGGATGACCGAGGTGGTCCTGACCATCGGCCCGGCGCACACCTTGCGGGAGGCGGCCCGGATGATGTCGGCCAGGCGGGTGGGCGCCGCCGTCGTCACCGACCCCGAGCACGCGGGCATCGGCATCCTGACCGAACGCGACGTGCTCGATGCCGTCGGGGCCGGCCTGGACCCCGACGCCGAGCTGGTGGCCGCGCACCGGACCGACCACCTGGTACTCGCCGCGCCGAGCTGGACCCTGGAGGAGGCCGCCGCGGCGATGGTCGCGGGGAACTTCCGGCACCTGGTCGTGATCGAGAACGCCGAGGTAGCCGGGCTGCTGTCGATGCGCGACATCGTCCGCTGCTGGGCGCCGGCGCCCGTCGCGGCGCAGGCGCGCGGCTAAGCCGCCGGTCCTTGCAGGACCGGCGGGCATGCGCGAGAGTGAGGCGCAATGCGGCTGGCCGGCGCTGTCGCGCTCATCACCGGAGGGTCGTCAGGCATCGGCGCGGCGACGGCGCGCGCCCTGGCTGGCGCGGGAGCCTGCCCGCTGGTGGCCGGCCGCGACCCATCCCGGCTGAACGCGGTAGCCAGGCAGACCGGCGCCACCCCGCTGATCGGCGACCTGGCCGAGCCGGAAGGGCCGGCCGAGCTGGCCGCCGCCGCGCTGGCCGAGGCCGGCCGGGTCGACCTGCTGATCAGCAACGCCGGCGTCGGCTGGGCGGGCGAGATCGGCGAGCTGACCGCCGCTAAGGCGGCCGAGCTGATCGCGGTGAACCTGCTGGCGCCGATCCACCTGGCCAGGGAACTTGTCCCGGACATGACCAAGCGCGGCACCGGCCACCTGGTCTTCGTGTCCTCCATCGCCGGCGCCACCGGCGCCAGGGACGAGGCCGTCTACGCGGCCGCCAAGGCCGGGCTCGGCAGCTTCGCCGAGAGCCTGTCCTACGAGCTGGGCGAGCACGGCGTCGGCGTCTCCGTGGTGGTGCCCGGCGTGGTGGACACACCGTTCTTCGACCGGCGCGGCCGGCCCTACAACAGGAAGAACCCCTCGCCCATCCCGCCCGAGCGGGTCGCGCGGGCCATCCTCAGCGCCGCCGCGCGGAACCGCGACGTGGTCTTCGTGCCCGGCTGGATGCGGTTCCCCGCGTGGCTGCACGGCACCGCGCCGCGGACCTTCCGCGCCCTGGCAAGCCGTTTCGGCTGACCGGCAGTCACCCCGCGGCGGGCCCGGTTATCCGAGAACCGCCCGGGTTCGCTCAGAGCAGAAGCCGACGACTTCGCGCGCCTTATTAACGCGCAAAGCAGCAGAAATAGTGCTCTTTTCGTGTTGGACCTGGTTAAGCCGCATTCGCTAGGGTGCCCAGGACGCGTGCGTGGCCGCCCGTGGCCCGCCGGTCAGGAGGGACCCAGCGTGAAGGTGTGGACGGCGCGGATATCGCGCCAGGCAGGGGCCATCGCGGCCATCGGAACGGCGGGAGCGCTGCTGCTGCCCGGCACGGCCGCGGTGGCCGGGACCAAGCCCGCGGCGCACGGCCGTGTGGTGGTGCCCCAGGGCATCGGCGCCGCCGTGATGCACGGCAGCAAGGCGCTGCGCCCGGCCGCGGCGAGTTCCAGCGAGCAGGTCTCCTTCGTGCTCCAGGCGCAGAACCTCACGGCGCTGGAGGCACGGGTCAGCGGTGGCATGTCCGGCGGCTACCTGTCGGTCGGCGCGTTCGCCAGCAAGTACGGCCTGCCAGCAGCCGACATCACCCAGCTGACCACCTACCTGCACACCTTTAGCATCACCACCTCCGTGGATGCCGACCACCTCGACCTGCGCACCACCGGCACGGTCGCCGACTACAACAGCGCGCTCGGCATCACCCAGGACGAGTTCCACGCGCGTGCCGTGCCCGCCGCCGCCGGGCAGCCCGGCCGCCCGGCGGTGACCTTCCGCGCCGCCGCGCGCCCGGCCACCCTGCCGACCCAGCTCGCCCCGTTCGTGCTCTCGGTGCTCGGCCTGACCAGCTACCCGGCCGGGTTCAGCAGCGCCGTGCACCGCCCGGCCCTGGCCGCCGGGGTGACCGCGCCCAGGTCCACGGTGCAGAAGGGCAACCTCAAGCCCTCGTCGTTCGCCAGCCGGTACCAGCTCAGCTCGCTGACCAAGAAGGGCGCCAAGGGGCAGCACCGCGACATCGGCATCGTCACGCTGGCCAGCATGCGGGCCTCGGACGCCACGCACTTCTGGTCCAAGGACCTGAAGATCAAGACCGCCAAGAACCGGATCGCCCTGACCAAGGTGGACGGCGGGTCCGGCAAGGTGAGCAACGCCAACGGCTCGGGTGAGACCACGCTGGACGTTGAGCAGTCCGGCGCGCTGGCGCCCGACGCGCACATCATCGTGTACGAGGCGCCGAACACCGACGCCGGATTCCTCGACGGGTTCGCCGAGGCCGCCAGCCAGAACAAGGCCTCCGTCGTCTCCTCCAGCTGGGGCGAGTCCGAGACCGCCGTCACCGCGAGCGTGGCCGCGCAGGAGGAATCCAGCACCTACGCGCAGGCGTTCGACGAGATCTTCCTGGAGCTCGCCGCGCAGGGCCAGACCTCGTTCGTCGCCTCCGGCGACTCCGGTGCCTATGATGCCTCCGCCGACGTGGGCAGTACCGACCTGTCGGTGGACGAGCCCGGCTCCAGCCCGTGGATCACCGACGCCGGCGGCATGACGCTGACCGGAAAGATCCCGGTGAGCGCCACCAGGGACGCCGACATCAAGTACCGCAGGGCCTGGGGCTGGGACTGGCTGTGGCCGTTCTGGAAGCTGTTCTCCAAGCCCGGCACCAAGACGCCCTACCCCAGCGAGGCGGCCTTCGCGTTCGACAACGTGGCCGGCGATGGCGGCGGCTACAGCGTGGCCGAGGCGACACCGGCCTACCAGTCCGGCGCTGTCGGCGTCTCGAACTTCCACGCCGTCCAGTACCTGACGCCGATCGACCCGGTGACCACCAACGGCCTCACTCTGCCGACCAAGTGGAGCTTCACCGCCAAGCCGGCCGTGACCGCCGGGACCGCCACCGGCCGCGCCGTCCCCGACGTGGCCGCCAACGCCGACCCGTTCACCGGTTACGAGGAGTACTTCACCGGCTTCCCCGGCAAGGACAAGCTGGAGACCGGCTGGGGCGGCACCAGCTTCGTGGCACCCCAGTTCGCCGGGGCCGCCGCCGTCATCGACTCCTACCTGGGGCACCGCACCGGGTTCTGGAACCCGGCGATCTACAAGTTCGCCAGCTACAAGCACTCGCCGTTCAGCCCGGTGGACCGGACTGGGACGAGCAACGACAACCTGTATTTCACCGGTACCGCGGGAGCCAGGTTCAACCCCGGCACCGGCCTGGGCAGCCCGGACTTCACCCGCCTAGCGGACGACTTCCACGGCGCCTGACCAACGCGCGAGGCGGCTCCGTCCGCCAGCCGATCCCTGGCTGGCGGACCGGGCCGCCCTTCATGTGGCCCGCCGGCGAGCGGCAGGGTCAGCGCTGCCGCTGGTACAGCACGAGCACCAGCGTGCCGGGATGCCAGGTGGCGATCCGCCGCCAGCCGGGACCCAGCACCGGGTCCGGCTCGAACGTCTCGAACTCCACCAGCCAGACCCGCCGGGCGCCCGCCAGCCGCTGCCGAACCTGCGGCGGCGGGTACTGCACCCCGGTGAAGTTACCGGCCTGCGCCGGGGTGAGCCGCAGGGACACATCCCGCAGCGCGCGGAACCCGTAGGGGTAGGCCGCGGATACCTGCCGCCACCACGGCGGGTCATACAGCACCGCGTCGCCGGGCCGCTCATGCGCCGCGACGATCCTCGCCGCCAGCCGGATGTTGTCGACGTGCCCGCCCGGCGCCCGGTAGGAAAGCTGCGAGGGAATCCCGATGCCGCCGATCAGCACAATCCCGGCCAGCAGCACGCCTTTCTCCCTGACGCCCAGCCGTACCGCGAGCCAGGCGGCGAGAATATCCAGTCCCGCGCCCGCCAGAATGGCGACGGCAGGCACGCAGAACAGGACATAGCGCGGGTCGTAAAGCGGCGAGAGCGCCCCGGCGGTCAGCAGGATCAGTGGCGGCACGCACAGCCAGGGCACGCACAGCCAGGGCAGGCACAGCCAGGGCAGGCCCAGCCCGGGCGGGCCAGCCACCGCCGGCCGGCGACGCTGGTGCCGGCGGCGGTGCGCGACCACCGGAGCACCAGGACGACTAGCGGCAGCGCTACCGCCAGGACCGGCCAGGATCCGGTGAGCCGGCCAGGCAGATCCGCGACGGTGGCGGCCGAGACCGTCGCCAGGAACCGCTGCGTGCCGCCGCGCTGCGGCCAGGCCAGCACCACCAGCGGGCACACCGCGACCCCGGCGGCCACGACGGCGACCGCCCAGCCGACAGCCAGCCGCCGCGCGCCCGTCGCCAGGCCGGCCGGCGACGGGCTAGCCGCGATGGTCACTGCGTGCGCGGGGACGATCAGCAGGCTCATCAGGTTCATCCAGCCCATGACGGCCAGGACCGCCGCGTACAGCACCCACCACCGGGCGAGCTCCGGCTCGCCGACGCCGCGCAGCAGCAGGTAGCTGGCCGCCGCCGCCAGGGCCACGACCAGGGCGTACGAACGGGCCTCCTGGCCGTACCTGCTCGCGACCGGCAGCAGCGCGAAGATCAGCCCGGCGGCCAGCCCGGTCCGCTCCGACCGCAGCCGGGTGCCGATCGCGGCCACCCCGGCGGCCGCCGCCGCCATGCCCAGCACCGAGGGCAGTCGCATGGCCAGCGCGCTGGTCCCCGCGATCCGCGCCCAGGGCAGCAGGAGCAGGTAGTAAACGCCGTGCACCACGTCGGTGCGGGCCAGCATGTGCAGCAGCGCGCCGGCCGGCCGGCCGGTGGCGGATAAAGTCGCCGCCTCGTCTCGCCAGTACGATGCCCCGCTGATCTGCCATAGCCCGATCACCACCATGGCCAGCGGCGGGGCGACCAGGCGCAGGCGACGCGGCCAGCGCGGCCAGGCAGCGTCCGCCGACCGGCCCGCCCTGACCTGCTCGGTGATCACGGCGGCCGGACCGCTGCTGCCCAAGGCGACTCCTCCGGGTACCCGCGGATAAATAGCGGCCCAAGGACCCGTGCCGCCCGGAATGGCTATCCTAACTAGCACTATCTGGCGTGGCACGTCATTTAAATAGCTGTCGCAATGACAAGACACGGATGGCATAATTCGATCTAGAATTCTGCCGGTAAATGAATTTACTGCGAGTTCAACGGCGCCGTCGGCAGGTCACGATTCGCCTGGATGGTCGGCAGGAGATTCAGCAGCCCACAGGCCGCGAAGTAGGCGTAGCAGATCCACAGGGCGTCGCGCACGCCTAGCGCGGTGCCGAGGGCGCCGGCCGCCAGCGAGCCGAGCGGAATCACCCCGTAGCCGACGAACCGCTGGGTCGCGGTGACCCGGCCGAGCAGCTGCGGCGGGACGTAGGCCTGGCGGAAGCTGGCCAGGACGATATTGCCGCCGGTGATGCCCGCCCCGACCACCGCGGTACCGACGACGAACAGGGCGGCGCGCGGCCCGGCCGCGGTCAGCGGGATCAGCAGCCCGAACAGCCCGGCGCCGAGCGTGCTGGCCAGCAGCGCGCGGGCCGTCCCGATCCGCTTCGCGAGCTTCCTGGCGGCCAGCGCCCCGACGATCCCGCCGACCCCGGTCCCGGTCATCAGCAGGCCGACGGCCGCCGGGCTGAACCCGACGACCCGGTACAGGAACAGCACGTTCAGCGCCGTGGTGCCGGCGAAGGCGACGTTCACCAGGGTCGCGAAGAGCACGGTCAGCCGCAGCAGCGGGTCCTGCCAGATCAGCCGGGCGCCCGCGGAGATCTCGGCGCGGATGGTGGATCTCGGGGCAGGCTCTCGCGGCGGCCCGACGGCCCGGATGGACAGCAGGCAGGCGGCGGAGACCAGGAAGCTGCCGGCATTGAACAGTAGCGCCGTGGCGTAGCCCAGCGCCTGCGCGGCCAGCCCCGCCAGGCTGCGCCCGCAGATCGAGGACACGGACACGCTGCCCTGGAGCTTGGCGTTGCCCTCCATCAGGTCACCGGCGGCGACCAGATCGGGCAGGTACACCGTGTAGGCGGTGCTGAAGAACACGTTCGCCGCGCCCGCCAGCATCGCGACCAGCAGGACCTGCGCCATGGTCAGCGCGCCCAGCCAGGCCGCCACCGGCAGGCTCGCGAACGCCACGGCCGCGATGACGTCGCAGCCGACCATCAGCGGGCGCGGCGCCATCCGGTCCACCCAGGCGCCGGCCGGCAGCCCGATCAGTAACCAGGGCAGGTAGGCGGCCGCCGTCAGCGCCGAGACCGCCAGCGTGCTGGCGTGCAGCACCGCCACGGCCAGCAGCGGGACCCCGATCACGGCCATCGAGCTGCCGGTGCCGCTGATCGTCTCGCCGGTCCACAGCAGCCGGAAGTTCCGCTGCCACAGCAGGCCACCGACCCGTCGCCGCTGCCCGGTCTCGGCCTGCTCGGCGACCTCCATCGCGGTACCTCCTCGGGACGCGGTATCCGGCCTGAGCCGGTCATTTCCAGCTCTACCACGGTGGCCCGGCGCCCGCCCTTGGTAAATGCGCCGGTTTGCGGATA
This sequence comes from uncultured Actinomycetota bacterium, assembly GCA_963725175.1. GTDB lineage: Bacteria > Actinomycetota > Actinomycetes > Streptosporangiales > Streptosporangiaceae > DASUBV01. The sequence continues at coordinate 4,497,770 of CAVRXH010000006.1, read as the reverse complement.
GCGAATCCGCTGCCCGCGTAACCGCTCATCGGCGCCGGAGTAAATGCGATGGCATTCCGGGCCGGCGCTCTGCGATCATCGCGAGAATCCCCAGGAGGTACTCGATGACCGGGCTCAGCACCACCGACGCCGCCGAGCTTGAGGCGACACTGATCAGGCTCACCCGCGACGGCCGGCTGCCCGGCGCCGCCGCGGGCGTGGTGCACGGCGGCGAGCTGGTCTGGTCCGCCGCTGCCGGGTTCGCCGACGTCGCGGCCCGCCGCCCGGCCACGCCGCAGACCCTGTACCGGATCGCGTCGATCACCAAGACGATGACCGGGACGGCGATCATGCGGCTGCGCGACGCGGGCCAGCTCGGCCTCGACGACCCGGCCGTCAGCTACCTGCCCGAGCTGCGCGGCGCGGACAGCCCCTACGCGCCGATCGAGGCCGTGACTATCCGGCGGATGCTGTCCCACCAGTCCGGTCTGGCCATGGACCCGGACGGGACCGACTGGACGACGGCGGCCTACCAGGGCGTGCCCGGCCAGACCCTGGCCAGTGCCGCCGGCATTCACCTGCGTATCCCGCCGAGCTCCCAGCACAAGTACTCCGACCTGGCCTACCAGCTCCTGGGCGAGATCGTGACCAGGGTGAGCGGCGTGCCTTACTACCAGTACCTGCGCGACCAGGTGCTTGACCCGCTTGGCATGACCGCCACCGGTTTCGAGCCGCTCGCCGAGTCGCTGCTGTCCCGCCGGGCCGCCGGCTACGACTTCCGGACACTGACCGACGAGCTGGACCTGGCACCGGCCACCCCGCCGGTCTGGGCCGAGGGCGGCCTGTGGTCCTGCGTGCCCGACCTGGCCCGCTGGCTGGCCTTCCAGCTCGCCGCCTACTCGGGCCAGGACCCAGCTCAGAACTCCTCCTCGCCGGTGCTGGCGGCGGCCTCGCTGCGCGAGATGCACCGGCCGCATTACCTCGCCGACGAGTCGTGGACCAGGGCCTGGGGCATTTCCTGGTGCGGCAACCGCCGCGACGACGCGGTCTGGATCCAGCATTCCGGCTGGCTGCCCGGCTTCACCAGCATGATCTGCTTCGACCCCGGTTCCGGGGTGGGCGCGGTGGGGCTGATCAACGGGACAAGCGACAGCGGCGAGCTGGCCCTAGAGCTCGGCACCGCCGCTCGCCGGCTGATCAAGCCGCCGGCCCCCGTGATCAGCGTCCCGGCACCGGCCCCTGACGGCTACCGGCCGCTGCTCGGGGTGTACTCCCGTCCTTCGTTCGGCGGCTGGATGCTCCGGCTGGAATGGCGGGACGGGCAGCTCTCGTTCGTCACCCCGGAGATACCCGGCTTCGCGCTGGCGCTGCTGCCGACCGGCGATCCCGACGTCTTCGTCGCCGGTCCGGGGACCAACTTCGCCGGCGAGCGGGTCGTGTTCCGCCGCCGGGCCGACGGGCGGGTCACCTCGGTCCTGCTGGTGGAGACCACCCTGGCCCGGCTGGACCTGGTCGCCGCCGAGCCGGGCAGCGACGGCTAGCGGCCCCGCGCCCCGCCGACCTTCGCGAGCTGGTCGGCATGGCTGTCACGGAGCCAGTCCAGCGTGATCCTGGGGTCCTCGAACGGCTCGCCCTGCTCCAGCCGGTCCAGGTAGGCGAGGTCGGCCCGCATCCGGCGGCGGTACTCCGCGGCGTCACCGATGCCGCCGTGGCCGGGGATCACCCAGCGGACTCCGTCCAGCGCGCCGAGCCGTTCCAGCCCGGTGCGGTAATCGCCGAGCGGGTCATCGGCCACGGTGTCCAGCAGCGGGATCTCGATGTCGGACAGCATGTCCCCGGCGACCAGCACGCCGGAGTCAGGCAGGAACACCCCGCCGTGGCCGGGCGCGTGCCCGTCATGGATGATCACGCGCGCCTCCGGCCCGTCCCACAGGATCCGCTCGGCATCCTCGGACAGCGCGGTGACCTGGCCGAACAGCTCCATGTCGTGCCCCGGCGCATGCCGGTCCAGGTGCGGCAGCATGCCGTCCCGCTCGGTCTCCAGGATCACCAGCCCGGCCGGCGCCGCGTACCTGGGCACGTCACCAAGCTCGCGGCTCCACAGCACGTGATCCCAGTGCGGGTGCGTGGCGAACCCGGCGCGCGGCGTGAGCCCCGCACCGTGCAGGTCGGCCGCGAGCGCCGACAGGTCGGCGACCGAGACGGCCGGGTCGATGACCAGGCACCCGCCGTCGTCGCTGGTCACCACGGTGGTGGTGCTGACGAGCAGCTCCGAGGTGGCCATCAGCACGCCGGGAGCAACTTCACGAAACCGCCGCATGCTGGCCTTTCTACTCCCCGGGCCGGGCCAAGAGCCAGCCGTTTACTCCGGGCGGCGACGACCGTCGTTCCCAGGCGGCTAGCGCCTCATCCTGGCTCGCGTGGTGGCGGCTGATCAGGTCATTGATCTCGTTCAGGCTGCCCGGCGCTCGCCGGTCACGGCTGAGACGAAGGCAACGCCTCGGCTTGGCCGCGGCTCGGCATCTGGCTCGCCCGCGTCCTCCTGGTCGGCTGCCGTCACGTGTCAGGCCCGCTCGCCAGATTCCCACCTGCCAAGGAACGAGCAACCAGCGCTGCGACGTCGGCACGGCGTATCTGGGGACTTACCTCCAGGCCGGCGCCCGCTAGGGCGTCCTCTACTTGCTGCACAGATCGGTTCTGGATTCGCGCGAGTACGGTGATGCCGAGCTTGCCGACGCGGTAAGCCTCGACGGCACGGTCGAGGATCCGGCGCGGCACGCGCGGCTGCCTGGCAGCGGCTTGCTCGCTGTCATATTGCGGGCCCCAGCCATACCGGTAGGCCCATTGGCGGCCGGTCGGCAAGGCTGCGTCACGGAACTGGTCGGGCAGCAGACCCATCCGGTCTAGCTGGATGCGGGTTACCTCGGGACTGGCTCCGAAATAGCGGGCCATCAAGGCCATTAGCCGCTCGTCTATGTCAGCCGAACCGGCATCGGCGCCTGAGCTGGCCAGCCACGCACTGACCCCATCAGCAGGGAGAACAAGGTTGCGGGCGAACTCGTCGCACAGCACCTCTTCCGCGGTGCGATGGCCACCGACAGCATCCACATGAGCGATACCGCCCATGACCAGGTGCGCCAGCTCATGCGCCAGCGTGAAGCGCTGTCGCTCGGCCACATCGGTGCTGTTAACCAGCACCAGGGAGGTCGCTCGTTCAGGGTCGACAGCGCAGACCCCCGCCACTCCCTGCGGAAGGGGCATCGTGCCGACGTCAATCCCGGTCAGCCGCTCAATGGCCGCGATGAGATCACCTATAGGCGCGATCCCGAAGCCGAGTGCCTCCCGAACGCGCCGGGCAACCACCTGTCCGCGTCGCGCGGGGCTGCCGCTGGCGTGCCCGGCCAACTGCGGGGAGGCGGGCAACTGGCGCAACTGCGGCATGACCGAGTCGAGCCGGTCGTCAATCTTGAGCAGGTCAATGCCCTGGCCGAAGGCCGCCTTCAGGTCGTCCACCGCGCAACCGCCCGTCCGCGCCGCGACCTGGACCCGCTGCTCTACGGCCGACCCGTACAGCAGTTCATCCAGGCCCACGCCCAGCGCGGCGGCCAGGCGGTCAACGTCGGACAGCGTTGCGCTGGTCCGCTTCCCGACCTCGATGCGGTGCAGCATGGGTTGCGAGATCCCAGCCTCCGCTTCCACATCCCGCTGAGACAGCCCGGCCCGATTCCGGGCTTCCCGTACTCTCGCCCCGACAGCTTCTAGGTCAACATCCATAGCCGGCCCCTCCCTTGCTGAATCAGATTCAAGCACTCTGATTCAGCAAGCTCGCGCTCCTGGCGGTAGCCGACCAGGCGGAGTGCCTTTGTCATCCCGTCATAATGCGAAGTGTCAAGCAGCCCTGGCCCGATCGTCCGGCCATCAGCACAGCGGAGGAACAAGTGATCGGTCACGAGCTCGGCCAGGAGACCGCCGAGAGATACCGGCGGTTCGCCGCCGTCGAGGCCGCCGGTCGGTCCCCGCTGTACGAGGAGTTAGCGGCGGGCGTCGCGGACGATCCCGAACTGCTCGCCTTCCTGGGGGCGCTTCCGGACGAGAAACGCCAGCCGAACCTGCTGCTCGCGGCAGTCAGGTACCTGAGCGGGCTGCACTCCGGCTACGACGAGTTCCGCGCCGCCGTCCTGGATCGCCAGGAGGACCTGACCGCCGTCATGCTGGCCCGCAGGACCCAGACCAACGAGCCCGCCAGGTGCGCCACCCTGCTGCCCGCGCTCGCGACGCTCCCCCAGCCACTTGCCCTGCTTGAGGTGGGCGCCAGCGCCGGACTGTGCCTGCTCCCCGACCGCTACGGCTATGCCTACGGCACCCACCGCATCGACGGCGAGCCCGGCAGCCCGGTCTTCCCCTGCGAGCTGCGCGGGCCGGTGCCGGCGCCCGAGCGGCACCCCCAGGTGACGTGGCGGGCCGGGATCGACCTCAATCCGCTGAACGTCGCGGACGACGACGACGTGCGCTGGCTGAGCTGCCTGGTGTGGCCCGGCGAAGGCGATCGGGCAGAGCTGCTGGCCGCCGCCATCGAGGTCGCCCGCCGAGACCCGCCGCGCCTGGAGTGCGGTGACCTGGTAGACGAGCTGGCACAGACCGCCGCGAGCGCGCCGTCCGATGCGACCCTGGTCGTCTTCCACTCCGCCGTTCTCGCCTATCTCACCGCCGAGCGGCGCGCGGAGTTCGCCGAGGTGGTTCGCGGCCTGAACGCGATCTGGCTATCCAACGAGGCCCCGCGCGTGCTGTCTGGCCTGCCCGGCTTCCCCAGCGACCTGCCGCCCGCCGGCCTCGGCTCGGCCCCGTTCCTGCTCATCAGGGACGCCCGGGATCCGCTGGCCTACGTCGACTCCCACGGCACCTGGCTCCGCTGGCTGGGCTGACCGCTCACTCAGCTCTCCGGCCCGTCCTTGCGCAGGATCGTGTCGAGCCAGCCGAACGACCTGGCGTGGTACAGAGTGCGGGCGCCCGCCTCACAGTGGTCACCCGCACCCTCGGCCGCGGTGAACGTCACGAAGTGCTTGGCACAGGTCAGCGCCGCCGCCAGCTGAGGCGCCGAGGCGCTGATGTCGTCGCCTTCGGCGTTACATATGAACGTAGGGCAGGTAATTGCCGCCGCTCGTCCGGCCAGTGAGTAGTCGCGCATCGCCATCAGGTAACCCAGCGGCGAGTCCACGCCGTGCACGAGCTGGCCCCGGCGCAGTGCCCAGCCCGCGGTCGGCTTCTCCGCCAGGAACTCCAGGATGCGCGAGGCGATCGTCATCGAGCCGCGCTTGCCCGCCCGCAGCCCCGACGCCAGCGAGCCCGGCATCCGCTCCATCGCCGACTCGAAGAGGTCGAACGCACCGCAGTCCGCGACGCAGGCGGCCAGCCGGTGCTCGGCGCTCGCCGCACGCGGCGCCAGGTGCGCGCCCAGGCTGAGCCCGATGACCGCGATGCGCTCCGAGTCGGTCTCCGGGCGGGCCAGCAGATAGTCGATCACCGCGCCGATCACGGTCTCATAGTCGGGCCGCAGCACCATGCCCTGCTGGAGGAGCGCCGACCCCTGACCCGGCCCGTCGAAGGCCAGCACGTGGTAGCCGCGCTCCAGGGCGGCGGCACCGTTGAGGAAGTAATTTTCCTCGGCCGTGCCGTCATAGCCGCCGAGCAGGATCACGGTCGGCCCCGGCTGCGCACCGTCAGGCGCGCGGAAGTAGTAGCCCGGCAGCGACCCGGACTCGAACGGGATCTGGATGACCTCCGGCGGCACGGACAGCAGCCCCGCGCCTTTCCGGAACATCTCCGTCTGCAAGCCGTTGGTCCGCACCAGCCGCTCGTCCAGCGGGATGCCCATGAGCACCACGCCGGCGGTGCGGTAATAGCTGGACGCGCGGAAGAAGCAGCCCCGCGCCGTCTGCGTCCGGCCGGCCGCCAGCTCGGACTCCCCCAGGTCTCGGACGGCCGACGCGGCCCGCATCCACGCGGAATACCAGGTGTCCAGGCTGTTCCCCTGCACCCGCCCGGCCGCCGCCAGGCACTCGCCCAGATCAGCCCCGCCGTAACAGGTACTCCCCGCCGTCCGCAGAAGCTGCGCGTCCAGCAGCTCGTCCTTCAGCGCCAGGTGCGTCATGAAGTCCCCCGATCAAGGACTGCTCCCGTAGCTGTTCCCCCTTTGGCATGCGCTGATCCCCCCAGGGGCAGCGTGTCCGGCCAGGAGCCGGGACAGGGCCAGGTCAGTGATGAGCGTCCCGCCGTTTCCGGTACACCACATGTCTGCGCAGCTCGCCCTGGTCCACGTCCGGGTCGAGGAAGGTATCGGCCGGGTCGGTCGTCATCCCGAGCCGCTGCATCACCGCCTGCGAGCGCAGGTTCCTCGCCGTGGTGACCGCCACGACCTCCGGCAGCCGCAGGACGCCGAACCCGTAGTCCAGCGCGGCCCGCCCCGCCTCGGTCGCGTAACCCTGACCCCATGACGGCCGCGCCAGCCGCCAGGCGATTTCCATGCCGCGCACCGGAGTCTCTTCGTCCGTGGTGGCCAGCCCAGTGAAACCGATGAACTCACTGGTCTCGCGGACCTCCACCGCCCAGAACCCGAAGCCGTAGCGGTCCAGGTCGTCCTGATAGTTCAGCGCCCAGGCTTCGGCCTGGGTGAACGTCAGCGGGCCGCCCAGATACCGGCGGACCTCCGCGTCGGCGTTCATCGCCGCCCAGGGCGTCAGGTCAGACTCCCGCCACTCGCGCAAAATAAGCCGTTCCGTACCGATAACTCCCACCGCGCCAGCCTAGCCCGGCGGCGCGGGCCGGTCCGGTCTACCCGCCCGTGACCTTTCTCTACGCCCATCCGGCCGACCGCAGTGACAGTGAACTCGCTTTCACTGTCGTTACAACGACAGCAGAAGCGGGTTCACTGTCGTACCCGAGTGAGCGGCCGGGCCGGCGAGTTACGGCTCAGCGCATTATCCAGGCTGGCGCCCGCTTACTGGTGCTGCCGGAACAGGCGGGCATGCTGGTGGATGCCCTTGCCCATCTGGATCAGGCTCTCGCCTGCCACCCGGACGGCCGGAATAGCAACCGGGCACCGGGCATGGCAGGAACACACGCACAGCCCCGGTGCCGAACTCCAGCCGCAGCCGCCGGGGGTTAATCCCCCGCCCACACCTGTCACGTGGGGACAGTCGTCATGGGCTCCCCGCGCGCAGGCTCCGGTTCGCGTGTCCTCGTCGTCCAGCATCGCAGCGATGTCTCCCGGATTCGGGCGTCCTGGTAGACACCCCGGAACTAGCACCCGAGGCACGATGCTCACGATCAGCCCGCCGGCGCAGGCGTCCCGCGCATGACAGGCTGAGGTCGTGGAGCCGATAACAGTCCGCGCTGCCAGCGAGGCCGACCTGAGCGATCTGCTGACGCTCTACGCCGAGGCGGCCGAGGGAAATCCCGTCAAGGCCCCAGCCGACGCGCAGACGGCCCAGCCCCGGTTCAGGGCGATCCTCGCCGACCCAGCCCGGCACCTATGCGTCGCCGTCACCAGCGTCGGAGTTGCCGGCACCGCCGAGATGATTGTCGTCGCGAACGTGGCTCACCACGGCATGTCGTGGGCCGTGATCGAGAACGTGATCGTGACCGCCCTGGCCCGCCGCCAGGGCGTCGGTACGGCGCTGATCCGCCACCTCGTGGAGATCGCCGAAACGGCCGACTGCTACAAGATCCAGCTCCTGAGCGCGAAGCATCGCGGGCCGGCCCACCAGCTCTACGAGAAGTGCGGCTTCCGGCCGCTCGCCGAGGGCTTCCGCCTCTACCTGGACGGAACCTACTGAATAAACAACCCCGGCCGGACATGCCAGGATGGGCCGATGCCCCCCGTTCCGGAGAATTCTGCTCTCTCAGCGGATCCAGCCGCGCCTAACGACTACGACAGCTTCGCTGAGGCGTATTCGGCCGAGAACGAGACCAGCCTCATCAACACCTACTACACGCGGCCCGCGATCCTGGCCCTGGCCGGGGACGTGACCGGGCGGCGGATCCTCGACGCCGGCTGCGGCTCAGGCCCGGTGCTCGCGGCGCTGCGCGACCGGGGCGGCATCATGACCGGCTTTGACTCCAGCGCCGGGATGCTGGAACTGGCCCGGCGGCGGCTCGGTGACGACGCGGACCTGCGGCTGGCCGACATAGCCAGCCCGCTGCCGTACCCCGACGGCGCGTTCGACGACGTCATAGCGTGCCTCGTCCTGCACTACCTCGAAGACTGGACGGCGCCGCTGGCGGAACTGCGGCGCGTGCTGACTCCCGGCGGGCGGCTCATCGTGGCCGTCGACCATCCCTTTGCCATCCTCGGCCTGCAGCGCGAGGCCGGGTGCGACTTCGACTATTTCACGACCTACAACAGGTCAGAAGAGTGGAACTTCGGCGGTCAGACGGTCCAGATGAGCTTCTGGAGCCGACCGCTGCACGCGATGACCGACGCCTTCACCGCGGCCGGCTTCCGGATCTCCGTCATCAGTGAGCCAGATCCCGACCCGGCCGCTTACGGGCTGTTCCCTGAGCTCGCGGAGAAGCCGCGCTTCCTGTGCTTCCTGTTCTTCGTCCTGCACGCCGAGCCGGTCAGTTGATATCGAACTCGTTGCCTTCCGGATCCTTCATCCCGACCGCGTAGTGGTCGAGCCCTTCCTCGGACAGCGCGCCAGTGATGGTGGCACCCATGCCCGCCAGCCGGCTGGCCTCCGCGTTGACCAGCTCCATGCGCTTCTCGATAGGGTCCGTCCGCTCGCCGCTGGCGCGGATGTCGAGGTGCAGCCGGTTCTTGACCGCCTTGGCCTCCGGGACGACATGGAACCAGATGGCCGGCCCGCGACCCTCCGGGTCGCTGATCCGGTCCGCCCCGTCAACTAGCTCTTCCTCGGGCACCCCAATCGCGCGGTAGAAGTCGTTCCAGGTAGCGAATCCGTCCGGGGCCGGGGCGAGCTCATAGCCCAGCGCGGCAGCCCAGAACCGAGCCAGCCGGTCCGGGTCGACGCAGTCGATGACGAGCTGAAAGCGAACAGGCACAGTTCCTCCCGAGGGTGGTCGGGCTGGCTGCAGCACGGAGAACTACATTGAACTACATGAGCCAGCGAGCAGCGATCTCCTACTACGGCGCTCACACCAGCGAGATCGACCAGCAGATCCGGGCCAATGAGCGAGGAAGCACCGAGGCACACGCTGCCTACCTGGCTGGGCAAGCCGCCGTACGGCGATGACGCTTCTGCATGCCAGGCCCACCACACGCGGGACACGTCGGTGAGGGTTAGGCTGCCCTTGCGGATTGTGCTGGTAATGGATGCGTGCCCGTATACCGGACAAGATGGCTGCCCAGGAGGGAACCGCGAGATGACGTTACTCCCCCCGCCGCGCCTGTCGGCCATCCTGGCCTGCGTGCTAGCCGCAGGTCTCATGCTCGCCGTTGCCGGTTGCAGCCACGACGCTCCAGCACCTGTCGCACATGCCGCCACGCCTCCGCTGTCCCATCTGCGGTCACCGTTCGTCCTGGGAGCCGTGCGCAGCCAGCCCGCTACGAGCGCGGGCAAGTGCCCGGCCGGTTCCGTCGCGCTTTCCGGGGGCGCCGGCCAGTGCTACCGCCAGGTCGGCGCACCGGTAACGATCACCTCGGCCGGCGTCGGCCCGGTCATCACCGACGCGCTCCGCTTCCAGGGGCTGTACGGATTCTGGATCGTCCTGCCCAGTTCGGACGTGGCCACGCTACAAGCGATCACCACCACGGCGGCTAACGCCCACGCCAATCTCGACATCTCCGTCGCCGGCCAGGGCTGGCTTCTCCCCATCCCAGGGCGGCCATTCACCAACGGCCAGCTCGAAATGTTCTTGCCCAAGATCGGCAATTCCTTGACCAGCAGGAATAGCCAAGTTCTCAAGCTTCACCGCGTACTCGTCTCGCCCAGCTGATCGCGGCCAGGTTCCGCCTGGGCCGCCTGCGCCGGAACTTGGCTACCGGTTCCGCGGAATCCGATCGACAAGGTGCGGTGCCTGGCGCAGACTCTTGGCCGTGAGTGAGGCTGATGAGAAGCAGACGTTGCACCGGTACCTGCAGAACGCGCGCGGGGTCCTGCTCTGGAAACTCGAAGGGCTCTCTGACTACGACATCCGGCGGCCGATGACGCCCACCGGCACGAACCTGCTCGGGCTGGTCAAGCACTGTGCGGGGGTCGAGTGGGGATATTTCGGCGAGGTGGTGGGCCGACCGTTCCCCGGCGCGAGAGACCTGGACTGGGACGAAGGCGGCGACGCCGAGCTGGGTGGTGGCATGTATGCCACCGCAGCCGAGTCACGCGAGCTGGTGACCGGCTACTACCGGCGGGTATGGGCGCACTCCGACGCCACGATCCAGGAACTGCCACTGGACGCGCGCGGCACCGTGCCGTGGTGGCCAGAAGAGAACAGGCACCCGACGCTGCACACCCTGCTCGTGCACACGATCCAGGAGACCGCCAGGCACGCCGGGCATGCGGACATCATCAGGGAAACCATCGACGGTGCCGCGGGCCTGCGCGATGGCGTCAGCAACATGCCGCCAGAAGTCGACGCCGCCGCCTGGAAAAAGCACTACGACAAGCTAGAAAGCATCGCCCGCTCCGCCCGCCCGACATCACCGTGACGCGGGAACGGAGCACGCCGTGTGCCTTGAGCTGCTACGTGGTGCGCCCTGGGCGCGACTCGAACGCGCGACCTACTGCTTAGGAGGTCGTCGGCTGCACCCTCCTGCCCTGGCCATAGCTGGCCAGGGCCAACGTGGCGCGCCCGTGAGTGACCGTGATCGACCGCAGATCACTGCCCCATCGGGCACGCCACGGGCACGGCGTCTTCGCCCTGCCTGCCCGTGTCCCCCGTTCGGAGAAGCCGACGGTTTTACAGCCCATCGGCCTGGCACCCTTGCCGACGCTCTGACCTGCGTTTGGGTGTCTAGCATGCCTGGGGCCAGCAATCCGTTTCGCCCGGACCGCACAATCAAGATCATTGGGTAGCGACAAGGATGGGACGCCAGCTTCGAATATCGTCAGCGCCGAGCCGAGGTGCTCTACACGGCATCCATTGGCCTGCGGATGTCAGCGGCTGCCGCTAGGGTCGCCTGCATGGACCTGGGCATTGCGTGGACCGCTGTCGGTTCTGTGGGTACTGTCGCGTCAGTCCTAGCCGCTTGGTACGCCACGCGCTCGGCGCGAGCGGCCCAGCAGGGGGAACTGGAAGCGGGTCGAATCCGCGATCTAGAAAACCGGATTTCTCAACAGAAGTACGAAACATATAAGCCGATGTTGGATTATATAGGGAATATCTTCAGCCAGCAGCAGAGCGAGGAAAGCCGTAAGGCAGTTGCCGACAAGGCCGCCGTTCGTAAGACTCTACTTGACTTCTCAAGATGGATAGTAATATATGGTTCCGACGAAGCGCTTAGAGCCTATCATAACCTATTCCACGGAATGACCTATGACGCTCCGTGGGTGGTTCAGCAGCGCCTGATGGCAGATTTCTTTCTGGCGGCCCGCCGCGACATAGGATTCGCGGGATCGAAAGCGCAGCAAAGCGAACTCTTGACAGTCGCTCTCAGGCTTAACGACTTCTATAATCAGGGCGACCTTACGGGGAAGGTCATGAGGCTTCCCCTTAAAAGAGCCCTTAAAAAGGCCGGCTGGTCGCCGCCTTGGTCCTCGATGAATTCCGGACTCCCCAAGCCTAAGGACGCGAATTCAGGGACTGACGTGCCCACTCTCCCCACCCCTAGAACCCCTGCGCCACTTGCGGACAGCAATGACCCGGCGTGCGGCGTGCGGGCCTCCCAAGGCCAAGCGGGCTGCTGACGCCGGGTCAGCGGCCCGCAACGCGGGCCGCCTTGATCTAGTACGGGTCAATTCGGCAACGGCTGAGCCCGGAGAGGCAACACGAGGTCGGCGAGGCTGGTGACGATGGCTGCTGCTCCGGCGTCGGTGAGTTCGGTGTGCCTGCCGGGTCTGCTGGCGTAGCCGATGGCGGGTGTTCCGGCTTGGTTGGCGGCGTGGATGTCGCTGGGCTGGTCGCCGATCAGGATGCACTGGCCGGGAGCAGCGGCGATCTGGGCGACGGCCGCGCGGATGAGATGCGGGCTGGGCTTGAGCAGCGCCGGGTCAGGGCTGGTGCGGGCGGCGATGGTGTCGATGCGGTCGTCCAGGCCGTGGCGGGTGAGGTAGGCGCGGACTGCCTGCTCGGAGTTGTTGCTGACGATGGCCACGGTCCGGCCGGATTCGCGGGCGCTGGTCACCAGGTCGTGGACATACGGTGTCGGCCTGGCGGTGGTGATGGCCGCGAGTTCCTGGCGGGTCATCTCGGCCTCGGCCTGTGCGGCGAGTTGCGGGCTGATGGTGGCGGTCCAGGTGAAGATCTCCAGCGGGTCGCTGGTCCCGGCGATGTGCTCGGGGATCTGGATGCCGCTGGCGGTGATGGCCTGCCGGATGTGCCCGGCGGCGGTCGCGGCGGGGTATCCGGCGTAGAGGTCGCAGACGGGGCCGTCGAAGTCCAGGAGCAGGGCGCGGGCGGCTCGGATGAGCTGGCCGGGGTCGGTGGTCATGCGGCGGTGGGGTGGGGGTAGCTGATGGTGTCCCACATGGTGGTGAACCAGTCGCGGGCCTGTCCGATCCAGGGGATGTCGGTGGGCTGGCCGCTGTGGGCGGAGTGGTGGAAGACCACGGCGTCCTTTCCCATCAGGTCATACATGTCAGTGTTCCCGCCGGGCAGTGCGACGGCCTGGCGGGTGATCGGGTAGAACCCGAAGAACACATCCTCGCCGTTGAGCACGTAGAGCTTGAACATGGGGGTGCACGGGTGCGCGCGGACCTCGGCCGACGCGGCGGGCAGCACGCCCAGGGCGGCCAGCTCCCCGCACGCTGTCGGTGATGGCGCGGGCGTGCCGGGCGGTGATCACCGATGCGCGGTGGCGGAAGGCGGGCTCGTCGGCGAGGTTGTCGGCGCGGCAGGGCAGGACCATGGGCCGGGTGGTGTCGGGCAGCAGGATCCGGATAGCCAGGCTGGCGGGGCGTAGCCGTCCGATGCGGATCTTGTCCAGGGGTTCCTGGATGACGCCGTGGAGGGTCTCGGAGGAGAACCCGGCGAAGTCGATGGTGACGTGCTCGGCGGCGAACGCCTGCTCGACGAACGGCCGGATGCCGACCGACGGGGCGGCGAACACCGGCGGCCCGGCCACGCGGGGACTGGGCTGCGGGCCGCCGTAGAGCAGGTCCGGGGTAGCGGGTGAGAAGAGCTGCTCGGCGGTCCAGCCGGGGAGCATCTCTTCCAGGACGCGGCAGTGCGCGGCCTGCGGCAGGCCGGCGAGTGCCCCGGTGAGCCACCGGTGGAGCTGGGCGCGGCTGGGCGGGTAACCGGCTCGGCCGGGGTCGCAGCGGGCGGCGGCCTTGCTGTACTCGGCGCAGAACGTGCCGTAGTCGCGCCAGTGCCGCTGGCCTAACAGGACCTTGAGCGTGACTGGCTGCTGCGGCACGGGGCCTCCTGTGACGGCGTTGTCGCCGTCAGGTTACCGGGGGTGAGATGCGGAACGAAACAGTATGAGACGTGATGTGACGCCGCGTCGTAGATGCGTCTCGCGGCGCGACGTGTCTCCCCGTGAGCATCGGCTGCATGAGCAAGCCATCAGGACAGCAGCCCCCGGCACCTGGCAGGGCTGTGGCGGTGTGCGGGTCGTGCGGGGGGCGCGGGTGGAAGTACCGCGGCTTCCGCCGCTCGGCCGCCGTCGCGGGTGACCAGAGCGAGCGGGCCGGGCTGCTGCGCGCCCGCGTCCCCTGCCTGGCCTGCGCGCCCCCGGCCCCTCACCGTGAAGGAGACAGCTCGTGACCAGTCTTCGCGCCGCTAGGTAACTCTCCCGCCGTCCGGGCGCTGACCGCCGTGCCGGCGCGGGAGACGGGAAGGCGGGCCGGCACTGGGAGAGTGACGTGGACGGGCGGCGGCTGCGGCAGCTCCGTCTTGAGCGTGGCCTGTCGCAGGAGCGGCTGGCCTATGAGGCGGGGGTGGACATGTCCACGGTCTCGAAGCTGGAGCGCCAGCCCCGGACCCGCTGCCGCAGGCAGACACTCGCCCGGCTGGCCGAGGCACTCGGCGAGACCCCGGACCAGCTTGTACCGGTGCCTGACCCCCGGCCGGACGCCGGGCCGGGCCGGGGCCACCGGGCACGCACCCTGGTGTTCCCGGCTCGCCTGGACCAGGTGCAGTACGCGCGGGCACTGGCCAGCCGGGTGCTGGGACCGGGCTGCCCGCTGCTGCCCGACGTGACGCTGGCCTGCTCGGAGCTGGCCGCGAACTCCGTCACGCACAGCGCCTCCGCCCGGCCAGGCGGCCAGTTCACGGTCACGGTCGAGGTCAGGGACGGTGACTATGCCTGGATCGAGGTCACTGACGAGGGCGGCCCGTGGCGGGAGGTCACCACGAGGGACCCGCGCGGCCACGGCCTGGACATCGTGTCGGCCCTGGCGGATTACTGGGACGTGCGGGGCGGTGACGGGGGCCGGGTGGTGTGCGCCCGGCTCGACTGGCCGGGGCTGGCTGATGACGCCGCGTGACATCTCTTGCGGGGGCCGGTAGCCTGGCCTGATAAGTCAGCAGGCTAGGCAGGGCGGTCTTATGGCATTCGACTACGCGCCGCCGAAGTGGGCGCAGGTGGTCGCGGAGATCCGGCAGCGCATCGAGAACGGCCAGTACCCGCCGGGGTCGCTGCTGCCGTCGGAGCATCAGCTCGTCGCCGAGTTCGCGGTGTCGCGGCCCACGATCGTCAAGTCCCTGTCCGCGCTGCGGCAGGACGGGTGGATCGACACCCAGCAGGGCCGGGGCTCGTTCGTGCGGGGCAGGCCCGCGCTGGCCGGTGCCGAGCGGACCCGTCCCGCTACCGACGTGCTGGAGCTGCCCGAGACCGAGCTGGCCGGGGAGCTGGTCGCGGCCGGGGTCAAGGCCGCCCCGCCCCCGGTCCTGGCGCTCCTGGGCCTGCCCGCCGGGGCCAAGGCGTTCCTGCGCCAGCGGCTCCTGACCGGCGACCAGGGCGAGCCGGTGGAGCTGGCGTCGGTGTGGCTGCCCCTGGACCTCGCCGCCGGAACGGACCTGGCCTCTCCCGACCTGCTCGGCGAGTCCGTCCGCGCGCACCTGCGCGCCCGCAAGAAGATCCGGTTTGACCACGCGGTCGAGCGGATCACCGCCCGGCATCCCACCGGGGAGGAAGCCGCGCTGCTCGGCGTCAGCGCGGACGCCCCCGTGCTGGCCGTGACCGTCGCAGTCTACGACGCGGCGCGGGCGCCGTTGCAGGTCGTGGACCTGGTGCTGCCCGGCGAGCGGCACGAGCTGCACGACGCCTACCCCTTCCCCTAGCCCGCCAGCACGGCACGGACAGTCCTATCCGCCGCGCTACTTGACAAGTCAGGTAGCTATCTCTAATCTGACGGTGATCCTGCTCTTTCAGGTGGGGCAGGCGGCGACAGGAGGACTTCATGTCAGTGCAGGGGCCGATCCCCGTCGAGTTCGCGGCGGTGTTCCCCAGGGGCGCGTATGCGACGGCGGGGGAGTGGGAGCCGGTGCGGGACTTCGACGCGAGCAAGGCGCGCGGGCAGTTCGTCCAGTCCAAGGACAAGTCGAGTGGCCTGCCGCTGTGGCAGGCCGACGTGATCGACGCCGACCCCGGCGCGCGGGACAAGACGGTGCGGATCAAGGTCGCGGCGGCGGACCAGCCGGTGCTGCCCGCCCCGGCGGGCGGGCTGCCGTTCGTGGCGGTGGAGCTGGCGGGGCTGACGGTGACGCCGTACGTGAACCAGGCGGGGCGACTGGCGTTCTCGGTGAAGGCGGCCGGGGTCCGGGTTCCGGCTCCGGGCCGGGGCGGCCGTGGCGGCGGGCAGGAGGCGGCGGCGTGAGTAGTCCGGGCGGGTCGTTCGGCAGCGCCCGGCTGCATGTCGGGACGGACGGGTCGGTGCACTGCTCGGTGTACGACGACGCGCTGCCGATCCTGACCGTAGCCGCCGGTCCTGCCTCGGTGACCCTCACCCTGACAGCCTGGGCACAGCCCGGCGAGCAGGGAGTGGCGTTCGCGCGGGAGCTGGCCGCGCAGGCGGCGGTGTTCGCCTCCGAATGCGAGCGGCTGCACGCCGAGCACCAGGCCGCCAGCGAGTCCGGGTCCGGGCAGGACGCGGCGGCATAGCAGGGCGGGGCGGCAGGAACTGGCATTCCTGCCGCCCCTGGTTCTCCCCGGATCTTCGCAAACCCTGAGAGGTGCTGATCGTATGCGCAGTGTCCGTCGTGTGCAGGTGACGGGCGAGCAGCTCGCCCAGGTCGCCAGGAGCGACCCGTTCGCCCCCGTGGCGTGGCGGTCCCCGGTGTACCGGACCCCCGCCCCGGTCATCCTGCTCGTCCAGCTCGCCCGCCTGGTCCTGCGGGCGGCATGGTTCCTGATCCGCCACCCGCTGCTCACCGCAACCGTCATCGGCACCGGGTGGCTGTGGGCGGCATGGGGCTGGCCCGCTATCGCGGTCCTGGCGGCCACCGTCGCCGTGGTGCTGGCCGTGCTGCGGGTGGCGTGGCCCCCGTGGTTCACCCGGCTGGTGACTCAGCCGACACACGACCGGTGGCGGTGGTGGCGGTACCGGTCCCGGTGGCACGCCGTGATGACCGTGACCGGCCTGGCGCCGGTCCTGCGCGGGACGCCAGTGGTCCCGGTGCTAGGGAAGGTCCGGGCTGGACGGCACGCGGACCGGGTGAGCGTGCGGCTGGTGTCGGGCCAGTCCCCGGCGGACTTCGCGGCGGAGGCGGAGGGGGTCGCGCACGGCCTGGGGGTGCTGTCGTGCCGGGTCCGCACCGGCCCGCCCGGACAGGTCGTCCTGGAGCTAGTGCGCCGTGACGCCCTGGCCGTCCCGGTCCCGGCCATGCCCGTCCCCGCTGTCCCCGACCTGCGCGCGCTGCCCGTCGGCGTCCGGGAGGACGGCACCGTGCACACGGTCCGCCTCGCCGGAACTCACCTGCTGATCGCAGGCGCGACCGGCGCGGGCAAGGGGTCGTGGCTGTGGGGACTGATCCGGGCCATGTCCCCGGCCATGCACGCCGGGCTCGCGGAAGTGCACGCCTGCGACCCCAAGCTGATGGAGCTGGCCTTCGGGAAGGAGCTGTTCGGGCGGTTCGGCCGCTACGCGGCCGGACCGGAATCCATCGCCGACCTGCTGGAAGCCGACGTCGCGGCGATGCAGGAACGCGCCGCCCGGTTCGCCGGGAAACAGCGCGACCACACCGCCACCACTGATGACCCGTTCGTGGTGGTCGTGGTGGACGAGGTCGCGTTCCTGACTGCCTACCAGGCCGACCGCAAGCTCAAGGACCGCACCCTCGCCGCCCTCACCACCCAGGGCCGGGCAGCGGGCTACTGCGTCGTCGCGGCCCTCCAAGACCCCCGCAAGGAAGTCCTGGGCATCCGGAACCTGTTCCCCGACAAGATCGCGCTGCGGCTGGACGAACCGTCACAGGCCGACCTGGTCCTCGGCGACGGCGCACGGGACCGGGGCGCGCTATGCGACCAGATCTCAGCTGACCCCGCGACAGGCGCGGGGGTGGCCTATGTCCGGCTGGAGACCAGCCCGGACCCGGTGCGGGTGCGGGCGGCGTTCGTGTCCGACGACGACATCCGCGCGATGGTCACCACCCTGAACAGCCCCGTCACTGACGCGCTGCCCGCGCTCGCGCTGGCCCCTGGGGAGGCGGCGTGATCAGCGGGTGGCTGGCTCCCGAGGACTGCCCCGACTGCGGCGGCCCCCTGCTCGACACCAGCGACAACCCCCGGCTGCTGACCCTGGCCTGCCCTGGCTGCGGCTACTCCGCGACCTGGCACGCCACCGACCACCCCGGCCCCGACGACCCCGACGACCCCGACGACCTGGAGGCTTCATGACACCTGGCGGGACCCGTGTCCAGCGACTGGCCATGCCGCTGGCCCGTGACGTCGTCCGCGACCTGGCCGTGGAGAACGGCGGATGTGTCCGGCCCGTGCAGCTCCGCCGCACCGACACGGACACCGGCCGGGTAGAGCAGATCCTGGTCCCCTGCGGCCACACCCTCGCCGCCGTCTGCCCGTCCTGCGCCGACCGGGCCAGGACCCTCCGCGCCGCCCAGTGCCGCGAAGGCTGGCACCTGGAGCAAGAGCCGGTCATCACCCCCGACCCGCCCGGCCTGCTCCACCGGACCTGGGTCACCAACCGGGCCGAGGTCCAGCAGATGGCCGACCAGGCCCGCGCCGACCACATCCCCGACCTCGCCGCCGACCTGGACGCGCTGAACACCGAGCTGGACGAGGAGATCACCGCGTCCGGGATGCGCGGGCATGTGCTGCCGAAGCGGACGGCGCGGCGGCACCGGTCCACCCGGCGGCGCCAGGATGCCCCGGACCTGCCCCGGCGTCCGGTGTCATCGCGGACGGTCGGCAAGACCTACACCGCGCCCGGCGGCAAGACCTTCCGGCCGTCCATGTTCGTGACCCTCACCTGCGACACCTACGGCAAGGTGAACGCCGACGGACTGCCCGCTGATCCGGGCCGGTATGACTACCAGCGGGCCGCGCGGGACGCGATCCACTTCGCCGCGCTGTTCGACCGGCTGATCCAGAACCTGCGGCGCCTCGCCGGGTATGACCTCCAGTACTTCGCCGCCATCGAGCCACAGAAGCGGCTGGCGCCGCACGTGCACGTGGCGATCCGCGGCACCATCACCCGCACCGAACTGCGGCAGGTCATCGCCGCCACCTACCACCAGGTCTGGTGGCCCTCCACTGACCTTGTGCGTCACGACGACGGCAGCCTGCCCGCCTGGCATGAGCCGTCTGGCCGGTACCTCGACACCGGCACAGGCGAGTTCCTGCCGACCTGGGACGAGGCACTAGATGCCATCGGCCCCGACGACGAACCCCTGCACGTCGCCCGGTTCGGACCCCGGTTCGACGCCCAGGGCGTGCTGGCCGGGTCGCGTGACTCAGCGCGGTGCATCGGCTACCTCACCAAGTACCTGACCAAGCACCTCGGCCACTGCCACACCACGACAGGCCCCGCCGCCGAACACGCACAGCGGCTCGCAGACGCGCTCCGCTACGAGCCGTGCTCGCCCACCTGCGCGAACTGGCTCCGCTACGGGGTCCAGCCGAAGAACCCCCGCGAGGGCATGCGGCCCGGACGCTGCACCGGCAAGGCCCACCGGCCCGAGTACCTCGGCTACGCCGGACGCCGCGTCCTGGTCTCCCGCAAGTGGTCCGGCAAGACCCTCGCCGACCACCGCACCGACCGCCGCGAGTGGCTCATGACCACCCTCGGCCTTTCGGCAACCGACCCCGCCCGGTACGCCTGGGAACCCGTCAAGCCCGGCGACCCCGACCACATGCCACCCGCACAACGGCTCCTGCACATCGTCGCCGACCGCCAGCAATGGCACACCGCCCTCGTCCTCGCCAGAGCACGAGCAAGCGGCCAGGAACCCCCCGATCTTTCGGCAACCGGGCAGGCAGCATGACCGGCCCCGCCCAGAACCCGGCTCCTGACCGGCTGCTCACCGTCGCCCAGGCCGCCGAGCTACTCGGCACCACCGAGCGGTTCCCGCGCCGCCTCATCGAGCAGCGGCGCATCCGCTTCGCCCGCATCGGACGACACGTCCGCATCCCCGAATCAGCACTCCGCGAGTACATCGAAGCCGGGCTCGTCGAGCCCGCCAGCACCAGGAGGAAGACAGCATGACCAAAAAGCGCCGCTACGGCCGCGTCCGCCAGCTCCCATCCGGCCGATGGCAGGCCCGCTACCCCGGCCCTGACGGGATCGACCGGCCCGCAGACAAGACCTTCGCCACCAAGAAGGACGCCGATGTCTGGCTGACCCTCAAGGAAGCCGAGATCCGCCAGGGCGGCTGGACCAACCCTGACGACGGCAAGGTCGGTCTCGCCAGCTACGCCGAGAGCTGGATCGCCGAGCGTCCAGGGCTGCGGCCCAAGACGGTCCAGCTCTACAGCTATCTCCTGCGCAAGCACATCGCGCCGCACCTGGGCCAGGCGGCCATCGGCGACGTCCAGCCCGGACAGGTCCGGAACTGGCACGCGAAGCTGCTGAGCAACGGCGTTAGTGCCGTCACCACGGCCAAGGCATACCGCCTGCTAAGAGCCATCCTCAACACGGCGGTAGACGATGGGACCATCCGGCGGAATCCTTGCCGGATCAAGGGCGCCGGGCGTGAGGACTCTGCCGAGCGGCCGACCCTCACCGTTCCCCAGGTCTACGCGCTCGCCGACGCTGTACCGAAGCGGTACCGCGCGTTCGTTCTCCTGGCCATGTTCGCCAGCCTGCGCTGGAGTGAACTGTGCGCCCTGAGGCGGTGCGATATCGACTTGGAAGCCCGCACGGTGCGGGTGACCCGCCAGCTCGTCATCCTGCGCGGCGGCGGGTTTGCCTTCGGCCCGCCCAAGTCACGGGCCGGTGCGCGCGTGGTGTCCATGCCGGACCTCATCATCCCGGCTGTGCAGTGGCACCTGAGATGCTTCACCGGGAACGGTGATGACGACCTGGCCTTCACCGGCCCGGCCGGAAACCCGGTGCATCACAGCAACTTCCGCCGCCGGGTCTGGCTCCCCGCGCTCAAGAAGGCCGGGCTTCCCGCTATCCATTTCCACGACCTGCGGCACACCGGCAACACGCTGGCGGCCAACGCGGGTGCCACGCTGCGCGAGCTGATGGCGCGCATGGGCCACGACAGCGAGCGCGCCGCGATGGCCTACCTCCACAACAGCGAGGAACGACAGCGCCAGATCGCCGACGCGCTCAGCCAGCGTGCCAGGGACGCGCTGCGCAAGGGCACGAAGCGAGCGGCCGGGAAGCGATCGGGCACGGAACGGGCACGCGGCCGGAAGCAAGCCTCTTGAAGATCATCCGCGTAGCCGAGGAAATGGCCTCTGACCTGCGGCGGGATGTGTGCGCCCTGGGCGCGACTCGAACGCGCGACCTACTGCTTAGGAGGCAGTTGCTCTATCCGCTGAGCTACCAGGGCTGGCCGGGCCGGATCATCCAGCCCCGACTAGCCTAGCCGGAACTCGCTCCACCCACGATCACGGCCACCACAACCCGCACCACCTGGCGACCGCGCCGCCAGCCCGGCTCCCGGCCGGGCCGCCGGCGCGGCTACGGGAGCTGGAGCGGCAGCTTGAGTCCGTCCAGGGTGTGCGGGCACGGGCAGTCCCGGTCCTCCGGTAGATCCTTGATGACCTGCATGACCAGCTCGCGGAGCCGCTCCACATTGGCCGCGAACATGGCGAATACCTCATCCTGAGTGACCCCCTCGCCCTCTTCGACGCCGGCGTCCAGGTCGGTGACCAGGGCGAGCGGCGTGTAGCAGAGCGCCAGCTCGCGGGCGAGCGCGGCCTCGGGGAGGCCGGTCATGCCGATGATCGACCAGCCCTGGGCGGCGAACCACAGGGACTCGGCGCGGCTGGAGAAGCGCGGCCCTTCGATGATGACCAGGGTCCCGTCCGGGGCGGGGTCCCACCCGGCGGCGCGCCCGGCGGCGATGGCCACGGCCCGGCCGACCGGGCAGTACGGGTCGGCGAACTGGACGTGGATCGCGCCGCCCTCGTCATAGAACGTGCCGGGGCGGCTGCGGGTCCGGTCGACGACCTGGTCGGGGATTACTAACGAGCCGGGCTGGAGCGACGCGGTCAGCGACCCGACGGCGCTGGGCGCGATGACCTGGCGGACGCCAAGGGAGCGCAATGCCCAGAGGTTCGCCCGGTAAGGGATCTTGTGCGGCGGGAACCGGTGGTCACGGCCGTGCCTGGGCACGAACGCGACGCGCCGCCCGGCGACCTCTCCCACGACCAGCGGGTCACTGGGCCGCCCGAACGGCGTCTCGATGGAGACCTCGTCTGCGGAGTCGAGGAACTCATAGAAGCCGGAACCGCCAATGACGCCAATGCTCGCGGAAGGTGCCACAACGGTCACGCTACCTTGGACCCGGCGGACGAACCAGACGAAGTTTTGGACGAGGACGACCCCGCCTTGTCGCCACCTGAGCTACCCGAGCCACCGGATCCGCCGGAGCTGCCCGATCCGCCAGAGTTGCCGGAACCCGACCCGCTCTCGCTCTTGCTGCTGGACGAGCCCTCGCCCGACGAGCCCTCGCCCGACGACCCGTTGCCCGACGAGGCCGACGAGTCGGACGACCCGTTGCGGCTCTTGTCGCCGGTCTTGGCGGGCTCGGCCGAGCTCGAGCCGCTGCGGCTGTCGGTCCGGTAGAAGCCAGAGCCCTTGAAGACGATGCCGACCGGCGAGAACACCTTGCGCAGCTTGCCGTCGCACGCCGAGCAGACCGTGAGCGCGTCGTCGGTGAACTTCTGGACGACCTCGGTCCGGTCACCGCATTCGGTGCAGGCGTACTGGTACGTCGGCACAGGATCCTCCCTCTGCGGCTTAGCACTCGCCGCGTTCAACTGCTAAATGGTAGCAACGGCTACGCCAGGCTGGTGATTCCTTCTTCCGGCCTCGCCACGGCCCGGACCGGCTGGTCCATCGGGCCTGCGGGCACGTCGGCCAGCAGTTCACCGTCGTAGAGCAGTGCCACCGTGGGAACGGCCGCGCCTACCCGGCGCAGCGCCCGGTCGTATGAACCACCGCCACGCCCCAGCCGATTCCCGGCCCGGTCGGCGGCGAGGGCGGGCACGATGACCAGGTCGGCGCTGGCGATGGCCCGCACCCCGCGCGGCGGCTGGCCAGGCTCAAGCAGCCCGCGCGGGCCGGGCACGAGCGAGTCGGGGCCCTCATAGCTGGCCCAGTCCAGGTCGTTGTCGGGGCGCAGCAGGGGCAGCAGGACGTAGCTGCCGCGCTTCCACAGGGCGAAGATCAGGCCGCGGGTGTCGGGCTCCGCGCCCACAGAGACGTAGGCCGCGACGGTCCCGGCCATCTGCGCCTGTGGCGCGTCCAGCACGGCGTCGCGGAGCCGCCGTCCGGCGCTGGCGCGGTCGGCGGCGGACAGCGTCCGCCGGCCGGCGAGTAGCCTAGATCGGAGTTCGGCCTTCCTGCCGGCCAGCCCGGCATTCCCCGCTTCCCGATCGTCCCCGCTCAGGGGCGACACGTTTTTATCGGCCGCGCCGGGCACCTACACCTCCCCGTCGCCCTAGCTAAGGTTCTCAGCATGGCTTACTCACCTGGAGTTACCAAGGCGGTCATTCCCGTAGCGGGCCTGGGGACCAGGTTCCTGCCGGCCACCAAGGCAACGCCGAAGGAAATGCTGCCTGTCATCGATACTCCCACGATCCACTACGTAGTGGACGAGGCCGTCGCGGCGGGGGCCAGCGACGTGCTGATGGTGACGGGCCGGGGCAAGGAAGCCATCGAGGACTACTTCGACCGCAACCCGGAGCTGGAGCGCGCCCTGGAGGCCAAGGGCGACCAGGCCGGGCTGGCCGCGATCCAGGCTTCGAACAGCCCGGCCGCGATGCACTTCGTCCGCCAGGGCGAGCCGCGCGGCCTGGGACACGCGGTGCTCTGCGCGGCCGAGCATGTCGGCAGCGAGCCGTTCACGGTGCTGCTCGGCGACGACTTCATCCACCCGGACGACAAGCTGCTGCAGCGGATGATCAGCGTCCGCGAGCAGCGTGGCGGCAGCGTAGTCGCGCTGATGGAGGTGGCCCCTGAGCAGGTGTCCTCCTACGGTGTCGTGGCGTTCAAGCCGACCGACGAGGCCGACGTGGTCGCGGTGACCGACATGGTGGAGAAGCCCGCCGTCGGGGACGCACCGTCGAACTGGATCGTGATCGGCCGCTACGTCTGCGACCCGGCGATCTTCGACGTGCTCCGGCAGACCCCGCCGGGCCGGGGCAACGAGATCCAGCTCACCGACGCGCTGCGGACGCTGGCCAGGACCGACCGGAGCGAGGGCCGCGACGGCGGCGGCGTGCACGGCGTGCTGTTCAGCGGCCGCCGCTACGACACCGGCAACAAGCTGGACTACCTGCGCACCCAGATCCAGTGGGCGTGCGAGCGGCCCGACATCGCGCCGGAGTTCGTCCCCTGGCTGCGGTCCTACCTGGACGGCCTGCCGTCCGGGCACGGCGCCTAGGAGCGCCCGGCGTGGACTCGCCCGACACCTACCGCAGCGAGATCCTGGCGGCGATCACCCCGCTGCCCGCCCGCGAGCTGGACCTGTCCAGCGCCTACGGCGCGGTGCTGGCCGCCGATGTGACGGCCCGCTGGCACCTGCCCGCCTTCGACAACTCGGCGATGGACGGCTACGCCGTGCTGGCCAGCGACCTGGCCACCGCCAGCGCGCAGGCGCCCGTCACGCTGCCGGTGGACGGGGAGATCCCGGCCGGGGCGACGGAGGAACGGACCCTAAAGCCTGGCTCGGCCATCAGGATCATGACCGGCGCGCCGATGCCGGCCGGGGCCGACGCCGTGATCCAGGTCGAGGCGACCGATGGCGGCACGGAGCGGGTCGCCATCCGCGAGGCCGTCTCCCCCGGCGCGTCGATCCGCCGTCGCGGCGGCGACGCCAAGCCCGGTGACCTGCTGCTGCGCGGCGGCAGCCGGGTGGGCCCGGTGGAACTCGGCCTGCTGGCCACGGCCGGCCTGGGCAGCGTCACCGCCCGGCCGGTGCCGCGGGTCACGGTGATCTCCACCGGCAATGAGCTCATCGAGCCTGGCCAGCCCGTCGCGCGAGGCCAGATCTGGGAGTCCAACAGCGTGATGCTGGCCGCCGCCGCCCGGCTGGCCGGCTGCGAGGCGACTCGCTACCCGGTCGTCCGCGACGACACCGGCGCGGTGCTGGCCGCCGTGCAGGACGCGATGACCGGCGCCGACCTGCTGATCACCAGCGGCGGCGTGAGCATGGGCGCCGAGCACGACGTGGTGAAGGCGGCCCTGTCCCGCCTCGGCACGGTCACGTTCCGCCAGGTCGCGATGCAGCCGGGCATGCCGCAGGGGTTCGGCGTCGTCGGGTCAGGCACCCCGATCTTCACGCTTCCTGGCAACCCAGTCAGCGCGTACGTTTCGTTCTGGCTATTCGTGGCGCCGGCCCTCGCCGCGCTGCAGGATTACTCTCCCGAACGGCTGACGAAGACCAAGGCCGTACTGACCGCCCCGGCCCGTTCCCCGGCGGGCAAGCGGTCGTTCCTGCGCGGCGCCCTGGACCGCCAGGCCGGCACCGTGACCCCCGTGTCCGGGCAGGCCTCGCACCAGCTCGCCGCGCTGGCCAGAGCCAACGTGCTGATCGAGGTGCCCGAGCCGGTGACGCAGCTCGCCGCCGGGGACCCGGTCGACATCCTGGAACTGCCGTAAGGTGCCGAGCGTGAGCGATCCTGAGCTGACCCACCTGGACTCCGCCGGGCAGGCCCGGATGGTGGATGTGTCCGGCAAGGACGTGACCGCGCGGACCGCGACCGCGACCGGCAAGGTGCTGCTCTCGCCCGCGGCGATCGCCGCGCTGCGCGCGGGGACCGTGCCCAAGGGCGACGCCCTGGCCGTCGCCAGGATCGCCGGCATCCAGGGCGCCAAGCGGACACCCGAGCTGATCCCGCTGTGCCACCCGATCGGCCTGCACGGGGTGACCGTCGACCTGACGGTGCAGGACGACGGCGTGGCGATCACCGTGGTGGCCAGGACCGCCGACCGGACCGGCGTCGAGATGGAGGCGCTGACCGCCGTCACCACCGGGGCGCTGGCGCTGATCGACATGGTCAAGGCGATCGACCCGGCCGCCATCATCACCGCCGTGCGCGTCGAGGAGAAGACCGGGGGCAAGACCGGATTGTGGCGGCGGCCATGATCCGCGCCCTCGCGGTCACCGTGTCCAACCGCGCGTCGGCCGGCGTGTACCCGGACAAGTCTGGGCCGGTGCTGGCCGACCTGCTCCGGACGGCCGGCTGCGAGGTGACCGGGCCGGTGGTGATCCCGGATGGCGCCGCCGTCGAGAGCACCCTGCGCGAAGCCGTGACCTCGGGGTATGACGTGGTGGTGACGACCGGCGGCACCGGGCTGACCCCGACGGACGCGACCCCGGAGATGACCAGGAACGTGCTGGACCGCGAGGCGCCCGGCATCGCCGAGGCGATCAGGGCAGTGGGCGTCGCCGCCGGCGTGCCGGCCGCGGCACTGTCCCGCGGCGTCGCCGGGGTCGCCGGAACGACCCTCATCGTGAACCTGCCCGGCTCTACGGGAGGCGTTCGGGATGGCATGACAGTCCTGTCCGGACTGCTCGCGCACGCCGTCGATCAGGTCAGGGGCGGCGACCATCCCCGGCCGGAGGCTGGGTGAGCACGGCGGCCGCGCGGCGGCCCGCCCGGTGCCGCCCGGCCGGCATTCGCGCGGATTCATGTGGTGCGGTCATAGCGTCACGAGCGATCCTGGCGGAATGATGGGTGCTGTGGGACGCATGCGCGGCTGGCCGGTCACCCTGACCGAACCCGGTCTCCTGCCCGGCGTGGTCGCCCTCCGCCCGATCCGGGTCAAGGACGCGACCGCGTGGCGTGACGCGCGGGTCCGCAACGCGAACTGGCTGCGGCCCTGGGAGCCGACCAATCCCGAGACCCCGCTGTACCGGACCACGCTCGGCCCGTACGTGGCGATGGCCAGGACGATGCGCCGCGAGGCACGGCAGGGACAGACGCTGCCGTGGGTAGTGACCTACGACGGCAGGTTCGCCGGGCAGCTCACCATCGGCGGGATCGTCTGGGGGTCATCTAGGTCGGCGCAGGTCGGCTACTGGGTCGACGAGGTGTTCGCCGGGCAGGGCATCATCCCGACCGTGCTGGCCATGGCGATGGACCACTGCTTCTTCGCCGTCGGCCTGCACCGCGTGGAGGCGACCATCCGGCCAGAGAACCAGGCCAGCAGGCGGGTCGTGGAGAAGCTCGGGTTCCGTGAGGAAGGGGTGCGCCGCCGCGCTCTGCACATCGACGGGGCCTGGCGGGACCACATCTGTTACGCGCTCACCGTGGAGGACGTGCAGGGCGGGCTGCTCGCCCGGTGGCGCAGCGCCGTCGCCGCGTCCCGGTCGGGTGCCAGCTCCACCTGATCCGTTCCCAGGCGACTGGGACAGGGACCGCGTTTAGCGGCGGTCCCCTGGGCGGCGGTCGCCCTGGCGGTAGTCCGCCGGGCGGTGGTTGCGGCCGTAGTTGTAGTTGATGAAGGCGATCGCGGCCCACCCGAGGACCATCTCGATCAGCGCCCCGCTGTGCCCCAGCGACAGCGTGATCGCCGTGATCGCGATGCCCATGCCGATCGAGACGATGGCCAGCAGGACCGAGAGGTCGCGCGGGTGCTTGTGCGGCCTGGTGTCCTGCACACGGTCCAGCCGGTTGTCGACGCGCGCGTCGATCTCCCTGCCGATCTTGTCCAGGAACGACTCCACCACCGCGTCCCGGTACCCGGGACCCAGTTCGCTGTGCACCTCCGCTGCCGCGCGGAGGTCGTCTGGGGTCAACGATGAGCTGCTCACGAGAACAAGATATATCTTGCTTCGCTCGCACGCAGCAACGTGACGGAACTGAGATAGGAGCCAGACCCGGCGAGCAGGCCAGCAAAACACCGCAGCGCAGGTCATAGGAGAACGCCACAGAACTCGCCGCCGGACCGCTAACTGCGCTATCTTGCGACACACCGTGGCCAGTGCTCGTCAGGCTTAGCGCTGGCCCCTACCGTGCGTGATGTGACCACGCCCACTTTCCGACCAGTTCCGGCCTCGTGGCGGTCGGCTGGACGGCGTGGCTTTCCGCCCGGCACGGCACCGGGGGCGGTGTCGTGAGCAGCGCGATCCTCTATCTGGCCATCGTCGGCATCTGGGCATTCCTGCTGGTCCCGCGCTGGCTGCGCCGGTCGCACCAGCTGACGCTGACCGGAATGGACACAGCGGGTCACGACGGCATGCCCGCCGATGACAGCGTTCCAGGCGACGACGGGGCCGACGAGACTGGCGAGTCCTCCTATGAGTCGTCGTCCTACACCGAGGTCTCCTATACCGCGATCCAATACCAGCAGGTCAGCGATTACGACACCGCCGAGCCGGACACCGCGCCCATCGCACCCGTGGTCGTCTCGCCCGATGGCGAGCCAGCACCCGCCGACGTGCCGGATGATGAGCTTGTGTCACCAGCTCAGCCTGGGCAGCGACCCGCCCGGCCGCCGATCAGCCGCACCAAGATTCTCCAGGCGCGCCGCCGGCTGCTGACCATCCTCGTGCTGCTCGCCGGCGCCGCCGCGACCTGCACCATGCTCAAGCTCACCTCGCCCTGGGTCTGCGTGCCGCCCGCCGCCATGCTCGGCATGTACCTGCTGCTGCTCCGCGAGGCCGCCATCGCCGACGCCGAGGTCGCCACCTACCGCGCCGACCAGGCCGCCCTATCCCGCCGCCAGGCCCGTGCCGAGGCCGCCATGGCGCCGCAGCCCACGGCCGAGATCATCGACATCTCCGACCGCCTCGGCGACCAGCTCTACGACCAGTACGCCGACGCCACCGTCCGCGCCGTAGGCGACTAGCTCCCCTGGTCGGGCGGCTCAAGGTTTCGGACGATCGGTTCTGCCGCACCGAGCACTCGGCGGATTTGCTACGCTGGCGTCGGTCTTGGGGCTGTAGCGCAGTCCGGTAGCGCACCTCGTTCGCATCGAGGGGGTCAGGGGTTCGAATCCCCTCAGCTCCACCCAATGGCTGCGCCGTCTTGCCAGGTCAGATGCTCGTCGTACCGGTCTCACCCTACGTCTTGAGTGAGACATTCGGCATTCCTGGGCGGATTTGGGAGATCATCTTCTCCGTCCATGCCCGGGTCGGGAGGTCGTGCACCGTCGCATCCGGTGCCGCGCAAGCTGGCGGCGCTCGGGTGAGCGCCGCCAGCGATTGAACCCTGGAGTCTTCGGTGTCCTCAGCTGGCCACTGCCTGAGTAGCGGCGAGCTTGGGGAAGATCTCGGCCTGAAACATGGTGCGGCGCAGATGGGCGAAGCCGAACAGGGAGAGGATCAGCATGAGCCCGGCACCGATCAGCGAGGCGATCGCGCCCCACAGGGCGATCTGGCCCATCGTCCAGAACGCGTAAGCGTTCAGCAGCATGCTGCGCAGTGCGGTGCCGCGGAACATGGTCTCCACCTGAGCGGCCAGCGCCACGTTCTTCGGCTGCGCCAGCGCCTTGGCCGACAGCTGGGCGTAGGTCTGCCCGCTGCCGATCTCCTTGAGGTGATTGGCGATGAAGTGGTCGGCGTACACCTCGGCCTGCGCGCCGTTGGTCATTTCCTGTCCGGCGTACTGGTGCATCGCGGCGAACTCGGGCGCCTTGATCGCCGGGCTGCCGTTCGGCGGGAAGTAGATCCTCTGGGCGGACAACTGGCTAGCCACCTGGCTGTCGACAAACGAGTGTCCCCACAGCAGCAGGGAGCCTGCCACGAGCAGTACCACCGCCAGCACCAGGCCGGCCGTCGCCGCGAGAGCATCAAAAGTCCTTCTGCGCATCTGACAAGTCCTCCTCGAACGGCGCCCGCCTTTTAGGCTGACGCATTCCTTAACTGCTCTCACAGCATCTCCTGAATGCCTTTTGCTCTGACAGGACTGAATGTCCCGATGAGAAGGGACCTAAGTCAGTACTGGGCATTGACGTGAAGAAGCCGGCCTGGGTACGCCGTTCCATGCCAAGCTTGGCGAACAGGACAGTCGTGTAATTCCTCACGGTTTTCTCGTCCAGAAGCATCCGCGCGCCGATCTGCCGGTTGGTCAGTCCCTCGCCGATCAGCTCCAGGATCCTTCGTTCCCGCGGTATCAGCCCGGCCAGCGGGTCGCGCTGGAGGCCCAGGCTCCGCATCCGCCCCAGCACCTTCCTGACCGCGCTGGGGTCGAGCAGCGACTGGCCGGCCGCCGCAGCGCGGACCGCTTCTGCGAGGCCGGTGCCGCGGATCTGCTTCATCACGTAACCGGCTGCCCCGGCCATCACGGCATTGAGCAGCGTCTCGTCATCGTCGAATGAGGTGAGCATCAGGCAGGCGACGCCTGGCACGGCGGAGCGGATGTCCCGGCACAGGATGACCCCTTCACAGTCAGGAAGTCGCACGTCCAGGACGGCAACATCAGGACGCAGCGCCGTGATGCGCACCAGTCCCGAGACACCTGTCTCGGCCTCACCGACCACAGTGATATCGGGCTCGGCCTCCAAGAGATGACGCACTCCGCGGCGGACGACCTCCTGGTCATCCAGGATGAAGACCGCGATCTTCTCCGTGGTCATAGCGCCTCGGCTGGCTCAAACCTGGGCACGATGAGTACCGGGATGGCGGCGTGGTGCAGCACGTGCGCGGCAACGCTGCCGATCGGGCTACGCGGCAGGTCAGTATGGCCGCGCGAACCTAGGACGATGACCCTGGCATCGAATTCGCGGGCCGCGTCGATGATCGTCTGGGCGACGTGGCCCATGTCGGCCTCGCGAACCTCGCCGCAGGCGTGGATACCGGAGGCGCGCAGCCTCGACACGATCGACCGCACAGCCCGCTGCCCTTCCGCACCTCCGCCGTCGGTCATCATCCGATGCAACCGGGCTACCGAGAACTCGCGAACGTGCAGGACTACGACCTGTTCGGCGTCGTTGCGGATCAGCTCGTGAGTCATTGCCACAGCGGCGCTGACGTGACCTAAAGGGTTGTCGTGGGTCGCGACGTCGATGGCCAGCAGGATGTTCGTGTGCGGGTTCATGGTGAGCCTCCGGGATGTGGGCCTGCCTGTTAGCGGTGCACATTCACCATGCAGCGGAACGCTCATCGCGCACCAGGGCTCCTAGACCCGCTGGGACAGGACGTCAGCCTGCTGCCGCCAGGACCTAGGACCCTGCTCCGGACGGCACCATTGCGGTCCGATGGGAGGATTAGGTTCGGGGCGATCGGCCGCGACGACGCCGCTCGGATGCGCTGATGTGCCGGCTACTCGACGAGGCAGCCGCGAAATGACATCGAGAGGTGAATCAGGTGGGTGAGCAGATCCCCAGGCACGAGCGAGCAGGTCAGCCGATCCGGGTGTTTCTGATGGACGACCACGAGATAGTCCGGCGAGGGGTGCGCGACCTTCTGGAGAACGAGCCTGACATCACGGTGGTCGGCGAAGCAGGTACGGCCGCGTCTGCGCTGGCCCGTATTCCGGCTCTGGCCCCCGACGTGGCCGTCCTCGATGTCCGGCTGCCCGACGGCGACGGAGTCAGCGTGTGCCGCGACATCCGCTCAGCCATGCCGCAGGTCGCCTGTCTGATGCTCACCTCGTTCAGCGGCGACAACGCGCTGTTCGACGCGATCATGGCCGGGGCGGCAGGTTACGTGATGAAGCAGATTCGCGGCGGCGACCTAGTGGGCGCTATCCGCACGGTCGCCGCGGGCGGTTCGCTGCTCGATCCGGGGGCAGCCAGCAAGGTCATGGCCCGGATGAGGGACCAGGCGGCCAAGGCTGACCCGCTGGCCGGACTCAGCCAGCAGGAGCGGAGAGTTCTCGAGCTGATCGGCGAGGGGCTGACCAACCGGCAGATCGGTGAGCGGATGTTCCTGGCCGAGAAGACGATCAAGAACTACGTGTCCAGCCTGTTCGCCAAGCTCGGCATGGAGCGCCGCACCCAGGCGGCCGTCTACGCCGCCAAGGTCATGAACGAGGGCGAGCAGTCACCCGCGGACGAGTAAGCGCCGACGGGGAACCCTGCACAGCGTCGACAGCAGGGCTGCTGGCCAGTCGGTAGGCGTAGTTAGCTCTCGCCGCTATCGGCCGGCCGGGTCAATGGCACCCGCCAGATGAGCTCGGCGCCGCCGCCATCGGGAGCGGTGACGTCGAGGCTGCCGCCGAGCAGCCTGGCGCGCTCCGTGAGGTTGCCCAGGCCGCTGCGGCGGGCTGTCTGCTTGATGCCTGTGCCGTTATCGCGGACAGTCAGGACCAGCTCAGGTCCGGCCTCGACGGTGACGTCGACCTTTGACGCGGCGGCGTGCCGGCCCGCATTGGACAGGGCCTCGCGCAGCGCGCTGAGGAGGTGCTCTCCCGTTTCGGCCGGGACATTGTCATCGAGCCGCCCGGCCATTCGGAGGCCCGGCGCGAATCCGAGGCTTTCGGCGGACTCGTCGGCCACGGCTAGGATCTGGGCGCGCAGGCCCGCTTGGTCGGCGTCAGGCCGGAAGTGCAACGCGAAGATCGCCGAGCGAATCTCCTTGATGGTGTCATCGAGAGCGTCGACCGCGCTGGACACCCGCCGGCCGAGATCGGTGTCGCCTAGCCGCGCTGTCACGCTCTCCAGCGACATGCCCGTGGCATAAAGCCGCTGGATAACCAGGTCATGCAGGTCACGCGCGATCCGGTCCCGGTCGTCCAGGACCGCGAACCGCTCTGCGTCCCGGCGATGCTCGGCCAGCTCCAGGCCGACGCCGGCCTGCGCGGCGAAGGTGATCAGCACCTCGATGGCCTGAGGGTTCAGTGGCAGCGCCCCTGGGCGCCGGCCAGCGGTCAGGATGCCCCGGACGTTCCCCGGCGCGCCCAGCGGGACAACGACGGCCGGTCCCAGCCGAAGGTGCTCACGTGCAGCCGCAGCTGCCCGCTCGTCGGCAGTGAAGTCCGGGATCACCAGCGGCTTTCCGCTCTCCAGGACGATTCCCGATACCGACCCGCCCACCGGCAGCACGATTCCGACGGACTCGCTCGCCTCATCGCCGGCCGCGTACTCGATGACCAGCTGCCGCCCGTTGCCGGCCGGCAGCGCCAGCACCACCAGATCCGCCCCGCAGATCTCCCGTGCATGCTCGGTCACCAGCGCCAGCACCTCGCCGGGCTCGGCACCCGATAGCAGCCTCCGGATGATATCCGCCGTTGCGCGCAGCCAGGCCTGCTGGCGCTGGGCCGCGTCATAGAGGCGGGCGTTCTCGATCGCCACGCCCGCCGCGGCCGCCAGGGCGGTGACAACGGTCTCGTCTTCTTCGTCGAACTCCGCGCCGTCCCGCTTCTCGGTCAGGTACAGGTTCCCGAAGACCTCGTCGCGTATCCTGATCGGCACGCCCAGGAACGTCTTCATCGGCGGATGCCCCGGCGGGAACCCGTACGACCGCGGATGCGCAGACATATCAGGCAGCCGCAGTGCCTGCGGGCTGATGATCAGCTCGCCAAGCAGCCCGCGGCCTTCGGGCCAGTGATCGATCGCCGCGATCTGATCCTCGTCCATGCCGAACGTAACGAACTCGGCAAGTCGCCTGGCATCCCCGATCACGCCGAGCGCGCCGTAGCGCGCATCGACCAGCGATACGGCCGCATCGATGATCTGGCGCAGCACCAGGTCCAGCTCCAGGTTGTTGCCGACGGCCACGACCGCCTCCAGCAACGCATGCACGCGATCCCTGGTGCTGACCACGGCCGACAGCCGGGCCTGCAACTCTGCTAGCAGGTCATCCAGGCGCAGCTGAGGCAAGGGGACGACCCGCCGCGGAGAGCGCGGCGCGGTATCGGAGACGGGAAGCCACCTCGCCTGACTGTAGAGCTCGAATTGCATGACGAGACAGATCGTACGCTGCACGGCTGACATGCAATAAGGGTCTATTCAGAGGCAGAAATCGCGAGACATCTCCGGCTGAAGCCTGCCGCACGGGCCTTTCGTCCCCCTCATTCAGGTCTCGTGCCCCCTGCCCTCCGGCGGAGTGCCGCGACAGGCTGAATAGGTAAGGAGCAACGGAGAGGTGTGATCCCGTGACGACAACGCGGGCGGCATGCGCCCTGGCGCCGACCGCAGACTCGGACCGCAGCGTCTACGCGCTGCTGACAGACGGGACCACGGTCGAGATCCGGCCCGCGCAGCCCGAGGACACCGAGGCCGTGCGCGCCATGCACGCGGCCATGTCACCCGACAACCTGTACCTCCGGTTCTTCAGCCTGAGCCCGCATTCGGCCGGCAGCGAGGCGCGCAGGGTATGCCGACCGCCCGCTGCTGATCACGCTGTGCTGCTCGCCTGGCTGGCCGGCCGGCTGATAGGCGTCGCGAGCTACGAGCCTGTCGCGACGCCAGGCACTGCGGAGGTCGCATTCGCGGTCCCGGACGATATGCACCATCACGGCATCGCCACGCTGCTGCTGGAGCACCTCGTGTCGCTGGCCCGGCGGCGCGGGCTGACTGCCTTCACCGCGACGACGCTGCGGGACAACGCCGCGATGCTGCGAGTATTCACCGGCGCCGGGCTGCCGGTACAGCGCACCGTAGCCGACGGCGAGGTACAGCTGACCTTCCCGCTGCCAGGCGACGACGCAGATCCGAACGTGGAGAGTTACCTGGACTCGGTGGCCCGTCGGGAAAGCCGGGCCGACATGGCCAGCCTGCGGTTCGTGCTCCAGCCGCAGTCGGTGGTCGTGATCGGCGCGAGCCGCCGGCCGCACACGGTCGGCCGCTCTGTCCTGCACAACCTGGTACGTGGCGGATTCACCGGCGAGGTCTACGCCGTGAACCCGCATGGCCACAGCATGGAAGGCATCCGTTGCGTAGCCTCGGTCGCCGAACTGCCCGAGGCGCCCGACCTGGCAGTGATCGCCGTGCCCGCCGCGGAGGTGCCGACGGTGGCGGATGCGTGCGGCCGCCGCGGCGTGCGAGCCCTCGTCGTAGTCACCGCAGGGCTCGGCGCCGACGGCGCGAACCTGCTGGCCGTCTGCCGCCGGTACGGCATGCGGCTGGTGGGGCCGAACTGCCTGGGCGTCATGGTGCCGGGTACTGGGCTGAACGCGAGCTTCGCCCGGGGCCTGGCATCGCCTGGCATCGCCGGGCTCGTCGTGCAATCGGGCGGTGTGGGCATCGCGCTGCTCGAACACCTGTCCCGACTTGGCATCGGGGTGTCGTCGTTCGCGTCGGTGGGCGACAAGTACGACGTATCAAGCAACGACCTGCTGACCTGGTGGGAGCAGGACACGGCGACCCGGATGGCGGTGCTGTTCGTGGAGTCGTTCGGCAGCCCGCGCAAGTTCGCCCGGACCGCGCGCCGGGTGGGCCGGCGGATGCCGGTGCTGACCGTCATCAGCGGCAGGTCATCTGCCGGCCAGCAAGCGGCAGCGCCCTACAGTGCGTCGGCCGCAACGCCACTGGCCACCCACGAGGCCCTGTTCCGCCAGGCCGGCATCATCGCGACCAGCAGCCTCGGCGAATTGACCGGAACCGCCGCGCTCCTCGCCAGCCAGCCGCGGCCGTTGGGTAACCGGGTGGTGGTGGTGTCGAACGCCGGCGGGGCGGCAATGCTGGCCGCCGACGCATGCGCCGACAGCGGCCTGGCCATGGCCCAGCTCAGCTCGGTCACCCGGCGCCGACTGCGCGCCTTACTGCCGGGCGGCGCGACGATAACAGGGCCCGTGGACACCACGGCCACGGTAACCGCAGAGGTGTTCCGGGCCTGCCTGGAGCAGGTCGCCGCTGATGATGGCGTCGATGCCCTGCTGGCCGTGACCGTTCCGACCGCGATCTCGGACCTGATCCCCGCCGTGGTCGCCGCTACTGTCGGCAAGCCGCTGGCCGCCGTTCTGCTCGGACAGGCCGAGGCTGTCCGGCTACTGCCCTCTGAGACAGCGGATGACCAGGGCGAAGTCCGTAGTGCTGCCGACGACGCGATTCCGCCGACGAACTCCAGCACTCCGGCACTCGCGGGAGTGCCGGCCTACGCCTATCCAGAGGATGCTGCCCGCGCACTCGGTCACGCAGCCCGCTATCAGGCCTGGCGCGACCGCCATCGCGGCCACGTCCCCGATTTCAGCGACGTGCGAGTCGCCGGAGCCCGCGGCCTAACCGCCGACTTCCTGGCCTGCCATGGTGCGGGGGGATGGCTGCCAGGTGCCCAGGCTCGCGAGCTCATGACCTGTTATCAGATCCCGGTGATCACCACCGTCCCGGTGACCAGCGAGCAGCAGGCTCTGGACGCGGCCGACCGACTCGGTGGCCGGGTGGTGCTCAAAGCCGAGTTGAGCGATCCGCTGCGCAAGAGCGAGGGCCGAGCGGCCTGGCTCGACCTGCGAACGCCGCAGGAAGTCAGCGAGGCGTACCGCGACCTCACCGCACGCTTCGGCACAGGCCTGCCGCGGGCGCTGGTGCAGCCATTTGTCAGCGGAGGCATCGAGGTCATGGCAGGAACTGCGCAGGACCCGGCGTTCGGGCCGCTGGTACTGGCCGGGATCCGCGGAGCGACCGCTGATGCTCCCGGTGACATCGCAGGCCGGCTGACTCCGCTCACCACCGCTGACGCCGATGATCTCATCACCGGGCTGCGCGGCGCGTCGCTGCTGCCCGGCCACCAGGGCGGTAGCCCTCGGGTCGATACCGCCGTGCTGGCCGACGTCCTGCTCAGGGTCTCTCGCCTGGCCGACGACCTGCCCGACGTCGCCGAGCTGAAACTGAATCTCATCGTCAGCCCTGGCTCCGTGTGCGCAGCGGACGTCAGGGTCCGCGTCGCACGCGCTGAGCATCGGGACCCGTTCCTGCGCCAGCTTCGCTAGGCGGCTGAGCGTAGTCAACCGTGGTGCGCCGATCGCGCGCTGGCGCCCTTCGCGACCTCAACTCACCCGAGCTGTAACTCGACTGCCAGCGGCCGTCCATGCGGGCATCTGTGCTGCGTTATAGCTCATTTCTGGGCTAGGGTGCGGCGATGGTGAGCAGTTCGACGTTCAGCCGCCTGGCTCCCATCGCCGAGGAGCAGTGGGGGCTGATTACCCGCCGCCAGGCCCAGTGGACCGGTGTCTCTCCCGCGACCCTGCAACTGCTGACCGCGGCGGGCGTCCTTGATCGGGTCGCCCACGGCGTCTACCGGCTCGCCGGATCGCCGGTGCCTGATTACCTGGCCCTTCGGGCGGCCTGGCTCCAGCTCGCCCCCGGCGTGCCGGCCTGGAAGCGGACGCTCGGGCAGGGGATAACATCCCATCGCTCCGCCGCCGTTCTGTACGGCCTGGGCAAGCTCCCCCCGGACGGGCATGATTTCACCCTCCCGGCCCGGCGGCAGTCCCGCCGGTCAGATCTCCGGCTTCATCAACGAGCGATCCGCCCAGCAGAACGGGCCACGATCGGCGGACTGCCGGTCACCCGGCCGTCGCGAATCGTCGCGGACCTGCTAGACGACCAGGAGGCTCCCGAGGCGGTCGCCCTCGTCGCGGCGGACGCGATCCGGGCTGGCCACGATAGCCCTGGCACAGTCGCGGAATGCCTCGCGCCCTATGCCGCCCGGTTCGGACTCGGGCGCGGGGATGGCCTGGCGCTTTTCCGCTGGCTCCTGGACCTGAGTGGCGACCCCGCGACGACCCGGTGGACGGCCGAGGCCAGGGCTCACCTGAGCCGTCGTTCCGCCGCCGAGGATCATCAGGCGCATTTGCCTGCGGAAGTCAGCGCGTTGCCATGATCCAGCTATTTGCTCAGCGAAACTGTTCGAAAATAGACGGAGAAGTAACGTCAGCTAGGTGATCAAGTATTCTAAAATTGACCCTTGACATCTTAACCTGATTTACTATGTTAATAGCGGAAGCGTCCCCGCCGGACCGACTGCTAGGTAGTGCTATATGTCCTTTACAGACGTTG
Organism: uncultured Actinomycetota bacterium; assembly: GCA_963725175.1. GTDB lineage: Bacteria > Actinomycetota > Actinomycetes > Streptosporangiales > Streptosporangiaceae > DASUBV01. The sequence continues at coordinate 4,460,211 of CAVRXH010000006.1, read as the reverse complement.
ATCTTGCACGGCTGCTGATCGCGCTTGCCGTCCTCCTGCTGGCCGCACACGGCGTGGGCGCCCTGTTCGCGCGATTCAAGCAGCCACCCGCCATCGGCGAGATCGTCGGCGGCCTGCTGCTCGGCCCATCGGCCCTGGGCGCGGCCTTCCCTGGCATCCAGCACTGGATCTTCCCGGCGACTGGCTCGTCGGCGGCGGCGCTTGGCGCGGTCTACCAGATAGGCCTGCTGCTGCTGATGTTCGCGGCGGGCGCGGAAATGCGGCGGCTGATCCAGCGCAACGCGATGCGCACGGTCGGGCTGATCGCCTCGTGCGGCCTCATCCTGCCGTTCGCGGCGGGGCTCGCCCTGGTGGCGGTGCTCGGCATCGGCAACTTCATCGGCCCGGCCGCCAACAAGACGGCGCTGATCCTGGTGTTCGGGATGGCGGTAGCGGTCACGAGCATCCCCGTGATCACGCGGATCATGCACGACGTCGGGCTGCTGGGCACGCGCTTCTCCCGCGTGGTGCTGTCGGTCGCGGTCATCGAGGACATCGTGCTGTACGTCATCCTCGCGGTCGCGATCGGCCTGGTGCAGGCCAGCGGCAGCAAGGCGTTCGGCGTCCCGACGGCGCTGAATATCCACACCGTCGCTCAGAACGGCGTCTACCACACGGTGGTGGCGGTGCTGTTCCTCGGCCTCGCGCTGACCGTCGGCGGGCGTGTCTACAAGGCGCTGCTCGGCATGCGGGGCAATCCGCTGGCGCGGCGCAGCCCGGTCGCGGTCCAACTGCTGTGGATGCTCGCGCTGTCGGCAGGCGCGCTGGCGATCGGGCTAGTGCCGCTCTACGGCGCGTTCGTCGCGGGGATTACGGTCGCCATGTCCACGGACGGCGAGATCGTGCCGGAACGCAACGCTCTGGCGGGATTCTCGTTCGGCTTCTTCATCCCCATCTACTTCGCGCTCATCGGCCTGCAGCTCGACCTGATCCACCACTTCGCCGTGCTGTTCTTCCTCGGCTTCCTCGCCTTCTCGTGCGTCGCGAAGGCAGCCAGCGTTTACCTGGGGGCGCGCCTGTCGCGGGAGAGCAACTTCATGTCCGCCACCCTGGCGATCGCGATGAACGCGCGCGGTGGGCCGGGAATCGTGCTCGCCTCTACCGCTTACGCGGCAGGCATCATCAACGAGACTTTCTTCGTCAGCCTGGTGATGCTCTCGATCGTGACCTCGCTGGCGGCCGGGTCCTGGCTTGAGCGCGTCGCCGACCGGCTGACCGGGGGCGCGGATCGCCATCCCGATGACGAGTCCGGGCCGGAGGGCGAGCCCGGCACAGCTGAGCATCCGGGAAAGTCTCTCCCGGCGACAGGATAGGCTGGGTGCTCACGGCACATCGTGAGGCGTAGCCACTGGGGTTACGCCGGTCGTACGTCGCTCAGTGAGCGAGCTGGTTTCCACGGACTCAGGTGGCGGCCCTCGGAATACGGCCACCTTAGTCCGGAAGCGATTACACATGACCTCTCTGCCCGCCGAGATCTCCCCTGCCCGCCGGCCCCCGCGTCGGCGTGGCCGGGGCAAGCCCGGGCAACCTGCCGCTGGACGTAGCCAGTCCGGTCGCCCTCAGGCTGGGCGTGCCCAGTCTGGTCACGCCCAGGCCAGCACGGCCCCGGCCGCGCGGCCGCAGCACGTCCGGCAGCAGGCGCACGCTCCAGCCGAGAGCACGCCCCGGCTGGCCGCGCTGAACGCGACGTTCGCCGAGCTGGGCGTTCCCGAGCCGCTGGTGAACGCCCTGACTAAAACCGGGATCACGGTCCCGTTCCCGATCCAGGCCGCCACCCTGCCGGATGGGCTGGCCGGGCTGGACATCCTGGGCCGCGGCCGGACCGGGTCCGGCAAGACCCTCGGCTTCTCTATCCCGCTCGTCGCGGGACTGGCCGACGGCTACACCAGCGCCGGCCGTCCGCGTGGCCTGGTCCTGGTGCCCACCAGGGAGCTGGCCAGCCAGGTGAAGGCCGTGCTCGCGCCGCTGGCCAAGGCCATGAACCTGACCGTGGCCACGATCTTCGGCGGCACCAGGCAGGGTCCCCAGGTGGCGGCGCTCCGGCAGGGCGCGGACATCGTCGTCGCCTGCCCGGGGCGGCTGGCTGACCTCATCGAGCAGCGGCACTGTCACCTGGGCGATGTCGAGATCACCGTGCTGGACGAGGCCGACCACATGGCCGACCTCGGCTTCCTCCCGGTGGTCCGGCGGCTGCTTGAGGCGACTCCGTCGGACGGCCAGCGGATGCTGTTCTCGGCCACGCTCGACAACGCCGTCGATGTGCTGGTGCGCAGGTTCCTCACCGATCCGGCCGTTCACTCGGTGGACTCCCCGATGGCGGCGCCGGCCGCCATGGTCCATCACCTGCTCACCGTCCACCCGACGGACCGGGTCGGCGTGGTGACGGCGCTGGCCGGCGGCAAGGGCCGGTCGCTGGTCTTCACCCGCACCAAGAACGGCGCGCAACGGCTGGCCCGCCAGCTGACCACCGCGGGCATCGCGGCGGTCCCGCTGCACGGCAACCTCGGGCAGGGGGCCAGGGAACGCAACCTGGCCTCGTTCTCGTCCGGCGCGGCCAGGGTCCTGGTCGCCACCGACATCGCGGCCCGCGGCATCCACGTGGATGCCATCGGCCTGGTCATCCACGCCGACCCGCCCGCCGAGCACAAGGCCTACCTGCACCGGTCGGGCCGCACGGCCCGGGCAGGCGCGGCGGGCATCGTGGTCACCCTGCAGACCCAAGCGCAGGCGTCCGACGTGCAAACGCTGATGCGGCGCGCCGGGGTCGTTCCCCTGGCGGCCACGGTCACCCCGGCCTCAGCGCTGCTGCGGTCCATCGCCGGCCCGCCCGCCGACCGGGTAGCGCCGCCGCCCGCGCCAGCGCCGGCCAGCAGGAAGCCGCGAGCGGCCGGCTCAGCGAACGGTCGACGCTCAGCCGGCGGCCGGAACTCAGCCAGCGGCAGGGGCGCGGCCGCCGCGTCCGCCGGCCACCGGCGGCGCCGCACGTACTAAGTCAGGTGCCTGCGCCTGAACTGAGCAGCCGGCCAAGCGCCCCCGCCAGCCCGCCGAAATCGTACGTAAATGACGTTTCCGGGTTAGTTGTCAAGTCCAACTGACCTACGTATAGTCCGAGTCACGGCCCGGCGGCGGAATCTGGCGTGAAGATCAGGAGCGAAGTCATGACTCAGTTGCTGACCAATCCTGCCGAGGCAGTGCAGGCGTTAGGGACCCTTGAGGGACGCTCAGATCCGTACCCGATCTACGAATCGCTGCGGGCGCACGGGCCGGTGCTGAATCTCGGCCCGGTGGCTTTCATTCTCGGCTACCAGGAGTGCTCGAAGGCACTGCGCGAACCGGCGTTCGTCTCGACCGACGCCGCGAAGCGGGACAGGCTCCGGCCGGGCTGGCGTGACCAGGCGGCCTGGCGCTCCATCTGCACCACCATGCTGTTCAGCAACGACCCGATCCATGAGCGACTGCGCGGGTTCGCCAGCGGCGCGTTCAGCCCCGGCCAGACCGCCAGCATGCGGCCGCTGGTGCAGCGACTGGCAGAGGCGGCGGTCGCCCGGCTGGAACGGCTTGGCGCCGACGGCGCGCCCGTCGATGCGGTGGCGGAATTCGCCTGCCGGCTCCCGGTAGACGTGATGGGCGAGGTGCTGGGCATCCCCGAACAGGACCGGCCCGGCATTCAGCCGTTCATGCGGCCGATCACCGAGGCGTTAGACCCGTTCGGCGATCCCGCCCTGCTCGCCTCGGCCAACAGCGCTGTCGAGGGACTGGCCGCCTACTACGCGGACCTGATTGCCAGGCGCAGGGCCGAGCCACAGCAGGATCTGGTCAGCACCCTCATCGGGGCTCGCGACGCCGGCGGAGAGCTGACGGAAGACGAGCTGATCGCCACCTTCATGGTGATGGTGGTGGCCGGCACCGCAGCCCCCTTTGACATGCTGGCCAACCTCGTGGCCCTGATCGCCCGGTACCCGGAGCACCTGGGGAGGATGCGGTCGGACCCGGGGTTCACCACGGCGTTCATGGAGGAAGCCAGCCGATTCGACCCCGCGGTGCAGCTCCTGAACCGGGTAGCGAATGAGGACATCGACTTCTTCGGCGTCTCCATCGCGAAGGACACGGCCATTCTGCTGCTGACGGCGGCCGCGAACCGCGATCCGCGCCGCTACGAGAACCCTGACCAGTTCGATCCGTTCCGCGAGAACATCCAGCCGCTGACGTTCGGCCTGGGTGCGCACTACTGCCTCGGCGCCCCGCTGGGCCGGCTCGTAGGCACGGCGGCGCTCACGGCTTTCGCGCAGCGGTTCAAGACGGTGACGATCGCCGGCCCGACGCCCTACCGCAATCAGCTCGTGCAGCGTGGCTTCACGCACCTGCCCGTCACGTTCAGCTGACGCGCCGGGAAGGACACCGCTGATGGACGCTGGAGCCCTGAACCAGGAAGCGCTGAACGAGATCGTCCAGTTCGCGCGGAAGAACTCCCCGTTCTACGCCGACCTGTATGCCGGCCTGCCCGACACCATCAAGGACGTCGGCCAGCTGCCGATCATCGATCACGCCGACTACTGCGCGGCGAACACCCTGAGCGGTAACCGGCTGCTCACCGGCCCGCTGACCGAGGCCGTGGTCTTCAAGAGCGGCGGGACCACAGACGCCCCGAAATTCTCCTACTTCACCCGCGGCGAATGGGACGACCTGGCTGCCGAGCTGGGCAGCGGGCTGGTCGGCATGGGCCTTCGCGACGGGCACCGGGTGGCGAACCTCTTCTATGTCGGCGAGCTGTACGCCAGCTTCTTCATGTTCCAAGACAGCCTGACGAAGGTCCCTGTCGAGACCGTCCGGCTGCCCATCGGCGGTGCCACCCCGCCGCCGACGGCCTGCCGGTTCCTAGCGGAGTTCTCGGCCAACGTCATCGGCGGGACCCCCACGACGCTGTGCGCGGTGGCGAGCGAGCTGGTCGCGCAGGGTCAGTCGCTGTCCTGCGTCGAGATCGTGTTCTTCGCCGGCGAGCCCGTCTTCGCCGACCAGCGCAGGCTGCTGCGGCAGGCGTTTCCCCGCGCCCAGGTGCACGCGGCGGCCTACGTCAGTGTCGACGCCGGCCAGCTCGGGCTGCCCGTGCCCGGCCAGGACCAGCGCGTCTACCGGATACCGCGGCGCGGCGCGATCCTGGAGATCGTCGATGACGAGACCGGCGAGACCATCAGGGAGAACGGCCGCAGCGGGCGCATCGTCAAGACCGATCTCAGCCGCCGGCTCCAGCCGGTGCTCCGCTACCCGGCCGGTGACCGGGGCGAGTGGCTGGACGCGGCGGCGGGGCTGTTCCGCATCCTGGGGCGGCATGACGAGGGCGCGCGCATCGGGCCGGTGTCGGTCTACACCGAGGACCTTCGCGACCTGGTCAACGCGGCCGACGAGGCCGGCGCGATCATCGGCATGCAGCTCGTCGCGTCCCGGTGGCTCGGCCGTGACGGCCTGATCCTGCGGCTGGCCGCCCGGCCGGGCTTCGCGGAGACCGACGCCCTGGGCGCCGCGGTGATCGACAAGATCAACGAAACCCGGCCGATGTACGCGGAGTCCGTGGCGGCCGGGTACATCCACCCGGTCACCGTCGAGTGGCGCGACTACGGGGACTTCGCGGTGAACCGCCGGACCGGCAAGCAGCTCCGGGTGGTAGACGAGCGTTCGGACAGCTAGCGTTCACCCCGTCTTGCCGTAGGCGGCGATCACGAAGTGCCCGCCGGGCCTGGCCTGGGCTATCCCGAACAGGGCAGCCCTGCCGGGAACGGCCACCGTGCCCCCGACGCCGAACACCTTCTCCCAGGAGGCAGGCGGCAGCGTGCCAACCCACCTGGTGCCGGTCCAGTGCTTGGCGTCCGCCCACAGGCCGGCCCGCGCGCTGTAGGCCATCGCTGCCTGATTCGGGGCCGAGCCGAAGGCCGACCGCTTCTCCCGCGTCCAGTGCCGGCCGTTCCAGTAGTCCAGGTGCAGCGCCGCGGCGTGCACGTCCTTGGCCAGCAGCCACAGCCTGCCGTCGGGCGCGGCGGCGGCGCTGACGTAGCCGGTGATCTCGCCATCGGGCGCGGCGACGCGGGCCCACCCGCTGCCCGACCAGCGGTACAGCGCCTCCCGCCCGGTCTCGTCCGGCGGCCCGTCAGCTCGCAGGCTGGCCGCCGCCGTGAGCCACACCCGCCGCCCGGCGCTGACCAGGTCCAGGCCGTAGACCGGCAGCGAATAGGCCTTCCAGGTGGTGCCGTTCCAGTGGTACAGCGTCGTGTCGCAGTGCCAGGAACCCGACGCCCGAGCGCAGCCGGCCCCCGATTCCACCCACACGTCGTTCTTCGACAGCACCACGGTCGGCCCGTCCGCCGGGGCCGCCAGCGTGGTCCAGTGCGCGCCGTTATAGACCAGCGCGCTGTAGTCGCCGCCGTTCGCCGCGCCGAGAATCCAGACGTTGTCCGGCGATGAGGCCGCGATCCGGACCGCGGCGAACGTCGCCGGGTGCGGAACGGTCACCTGGTGCCAGCCGTGCCCGGCCCAGTGCAGGTAGAACGAGGACCGGAAATCATCTCCGGAGAACCGCGCGCCGGTCGCCCAGGCCGACCGCGCACCGGGCACGGCGATCCCCCAGATCTGGCTGCGGGAGTCAGCGACCCGGTAGGCGACCCGCCAGTGCGTGTTGGTTGCGGCGGACGCCGGCAGCGTCCCGCCCGCTGCCAGGCAGGCGGCGGCCAGTCCGGCCGCTGTGATGCTCGCGCCTATTCGGCCCGGCCAGGACCGTGCCACCCCGTTCCGCATGGAATGCCTTTCCCCGCCGTTGACCATTGGCTGACAAAGTAATGGAAATCGGACTGGCCTGTCGATGTCCATTCGCTCGGCCTAAGCCGGCCAGCACCGCCGGCGACCGCCCGAGTACCCGGCCCCGGTCATCCCGCGCCTCCGCGGCGAAGTACGGCCCGGCATGGCTGACCGTCACCGCGGTCTCGAAGCCGTCCCGCGCGGCCTGCCCGGCAGCGGCGAGCGCGGCGGGATCCTGGCCGGCCAGCGCGGTCCACGATGCTACCCCGGTCGCTCCGTTCCAGCTCGCGTAGACAGTGGTACTGCCTTGCTGGCCTGAACGGGCTGCCGCGGCAGGCGGCTCGGCTGGCTGGCCTGACCAGTCCGCCAGGAATGCCCGGTAGGAGTTGTCGTACAGCGGCAGGCTGCCGTCAAGCAGCAGCTCGCCGCCGGCCGAGAACAGCGAGAAGCTGGGCTCAGTGCCGTACCCGACGAACACGCTGCCGTCCGGCTGCCGCCTGGTGCTGCCCATCGCGGTAGCGAGCAGCCCGCTGGGATGCAGGTACTGCCGGGTCAGCGTGGCCCGCATCGCGATCGTGTCCAGGCCGATCGCCAGGCCGCGGGACTGCGGCTCGCGAGCCGGCGAGGCCCCGTCGTCGAACAGGGTGAGCCCGGTCCCGTCCGGCCGCGCGTCATGCTGCCACCAGAACCGGGTGCCCGGCCCCATCGTGAACTGCGACCGGCGGCCGCCCAGCCGCCAGCGCAGCGCGCTGTCGCGCCGCCGCAGCTTGTAGATCGTGCTGGTGTTGCGGGCCGAGATGATGAGGTCGCCGTCGGGTGCCACCGCGATGGAGTTGATGTGGAAGTAGTCGAACGGCTGCCCGCTGGTGCCCGCGTCAAGGTCCTCGCGGCCTGGCGAGTAACGCAGGTAGGTGTCGGTCACCGGGACATGGTCCAGGCTGTCCCACTCCAGCACCAGCCGCCCGGTGGCGATGTCGATCTCCTGGGCCACGCCCGACAGCACCACGGCCCTGGCCGGCCCGCCGATGGCGGACAGGTCGGCGACGCGCCGCCGGTAGGCGGTGATCAGCGCGGTGCCCTCCGGCGTGATGACGAACTCGTGCAGGTCAGCCAGGAGCGCACCGACCGCGCGGACCGTGGCGATGGTGCGGTAGGCCGAGTCGGCGATGACGCCCTCGCCCTCGCCGTGCCCGTCCACCACCCGGCCCTGCCACCAGGTCAGCACCGGCCGGCCGCGGTACTGCTGCACCGCCAGGTTCATCACCCGCCGGGCCTGGCTGGCCGGGGCGAACCAGGTCAGCTCCCCTGCGACGTCGGTGATCATCGCGCCGCCCTGGCCCGGGCCGCCCTGCGCCGGCGTGACCAGGATGTGCCGGGCGCCGGTCGCGGCGGGCAGGCGGCCAGAACTGGTCACGGTGACGACGGGCGGGGTCAGGTCCGGCCGGGACCAGAACCGCTGAACCAGGTTGCCGTCGGCCCGCGCCATGGGCAGGAACGCGGCGCACCCCGCGTAGCCGACCGCGCCCAGCCCGGCCGCGCCGACCGCCGCCGCACCGGCCCGGCGCAGCACCTGCCGGCGTGTCCATTCCCTGCCCCGCGGGCCTGTGCTCAGATGAACTGCGCCCCGCGGGTTCGTGCCGTGCGGCATAGCCTCCCCTGCCCGGTACTGCGCTCCGCCACCTATCGGTACCGTTCGCGCCTGGCCGGATGCTGAGCGGCTGCCGTGCATATGCTCAGGGCCATGACCTCGGCCGTGTTTCCCGTCTCGGTGAAGGGCGTCGCGGTCCAGCACGGGAGGGTGCTGCTGCTGGAGAACGAGCGCGCCGAGTGGGAACTGCCCGGCGGCAAGCTGGAGCTCGGCGAGGACCCGGCGCGCTGCGTGCAGCGGGAGATCCGCGAGGAGGCCGGCTGGGAGGTCACGGCCGGCCCGCTGCTTGACTGCTGGCAGTACCACATCGGCCCGGGCAAGGATGTGGTCATCGTCACCTACGGCTGCCTGGTGTCCACGGACGCGCCGCCTGTGGTCAGCGGCGAGCACAAGCAGGCCGGCCTGTTCGCGCCCGGCGAGATCGGCGCGCTGCCCATCCCGGCGGGCTACCAGCGGTCGATCTCCGACTGGCTGGGCCGCCTGGATGACTGAGCCCGGCGCTCCCTGACCGCTTGCGGTCCCTGACGACCAGTGGGCTCAGTGGTTTAGAGGGCGTGCCGAGGTGGGGTGGTGGCGTAGGTGCGCCCAGCGGGTGTCTTCCAGCGGAAGGTGCCGGGTGTGGTCTGGGTAAGTGCCCAGTGCTGCTCCTGCTTGAGCCGGTGATGCCGCCGGCAGAGCGGCCCCAGGTTGCACGGGCATGTCAGCCCTCCGCAGTGGAACGGCGTGGTGTGGTCCAGGTCGCCGCGCCAGGCCGGCTGACGGCAGCCCGGGAACCGGCAGGTCTGGTCCCGGGCCTCAATCAGGTCCCGGATCGTCACCGACGGCCGGTAGGCGGGCGTAGCGGTGGTGTGCGCGCAGCCGGTGCCGGCCTGCTGGTCGGCGGCGGCCTGCCGGCGTGCCTTGGCGGCGGCACGTGCGGCGGCGCGGAGGATCGCGGCGCGGGTGCTGGTCCCGGCGAGCTCGGCGGCATTGATGTGGTCCAGGGCAGCGGCCGGGAAGGTGACCGAGACCCGGCCGGTGATGCTGGCGGCCGGGCCAGCCAGCGGCAGCATCGGGCCGGCGGCCCGGTGGCTGCTCGCTGTCCCTGCCTGAGCGGCGGATGCCAGGCGCCGGGTCACCGTGGCGGTCTTGACGGCGTGCCCCTGCTCGTCGGTGAGGATGACCCGCCACCGGGTACCGGGTGCCATGGCGGCTGCTGCGGCGAGGGCGCGTGCCTGGGCGGCGGTGACCGGCCCGATCCGCCCGAGAAGCCCCGGCGCTGAGGACCCGGTGAAGGTGGCCCAGGACAGGGTCAGGTCCAGCATCCCGGCCCCCGGCCGTCCCGCACTCGCGGGGCCGGCCGCCGCGCCATCACCGGCCGCCGAACCGAGCGCGCTGGGTGCGTCAGCGTCGGTGAGCGGCGGTACCTCGGGCCAGGGGCTGGCCGCGCTGCCGTCGGCACCGGGCAGGCTGCCGGCGGGCGCGCCGGGACCGGCCGGAGTGGTACCGGTACCGGCCGGAGTGGTACCGGGCGCGCCGGGACCGGCCAGGGTGCTGCCGGGCGCGGCGTCTCCGGCCGCTGCGCCGACGGGCTCGTCGCGGCGGGATTCCGGGCTGCCGGGTGACCGCTCGCGGTGTGGCGGCGGCCCGCTGGGTGGCGGGCCTCGACGCGGGACCCGGCTGTTGCGTGGTGGCCGGGTGCCGTGCGGTGGTCCGCGGTGCTGGCCGTCGCGGGGCGGCGGGCCGCTGGGCCAGCCGTGGTCGCCGGACACGTCGCCAGGCTGGCCCTCTCCGTCGCCGGGTGGCGGGCTGCCGGGATGGCTATCGCCCGGCCGACCGCCGGGGCCGCCCTCGCCTCGCGAACCACCTGGCCCGTCCCTGTAAGGCGGGTCGTCTGGTGGCGGGTCGTCGTCGGTTGGTTCGTCGGGCTGGCCGCCGTCGGCGGGCGGGGGTATCTGGGGGAGGGTGCCCAGGAGCAGGCCCAGGAAGATATGGGCGCGCAGCAGGTCCGTGCCGCCGCCAGCCCCGGAGGCCTTCAAAGCCCGGGCCAGGGCGGTGATCCGGGCCATCGCCGCCGCCGCATGCGGAGCCGGAAGACTCGTCCCCGTCAGCGTCGCAGTCCCGTCATCATCGGGATACAGGCTCACCCGCGCCCGCCGCTCCGCCGCCTTACGGCGATCCTCGGCACCCTCGGGGTCAGCGATGATGACGGCCTTGCGGAGGCGGGCGCGGAGCTGGGCGTAGGTCAGTTCACCCGCTTCGGGCAGGACGTCGTTCTCAACACGGCGGGCGGTACCTTCATCCAGGAGGCTGGTGGCCTCGGTGATCAGCCGCGCGCGGTAGGCGTCGATCTCCCCCGCCGCCAGCGCCGCGCCAGTGCCCGGCAGCCGCCAGGTGAGAGTGACGGCCTGGCCGGTCCACCACTCGGCGGTGCCCGGCGACAGCGACAAGGCCAGCGATACCTGCGCGGCAGCATCCGGAGTGACCGCAGCCGGGCGCCCGTCTTCCTCCAGCCCGGCCTTCTCGTTCCGGGCGGCGGACCGGGCGGCGATCTGGGCGATGGCGGCGAACTCCCGTGCCTGCGCCCACGCCGCGACCCGCCGCCACCCGGCCGCGACGGCCGGCAGGTCATAGTCACTGGCCTCAGCCGGGTCACGCTGGTCCAGCCAGGCGGCCAGGCCCGCGCTGCCCGGCAGGTACTCCGCCACCACATCGACCGCCAGGCCGCCCTCATCAGGAAGCAGCACACCGCCAGGACCAGCGGGATCCAGGCCCTCGCCGCCCGGGCCGCCGGCAGCCGGGCCAGCCAGCCCCGCGAGCATGCCCTGCCCGCCTGCAGGGCCGGGCATGGCCTTGGCCGCCGCGGCCTGGATCGCGTCCAGGTCCACGCCAAACGACCAGCACAACCCCCCACCCGGACCGCCGTCACCAGGACCGGCAGGCTCCGGCAGCAGCACTCGCTCTGCGGGAACCGGCTCATCACCGGGCACCAGGACCAGCCCGGCTAGCCCGGCCAGCCCGGCTAGCCCGGCTAGCTCGGCATCATCGAGCCAGTCGGGCTCGCCGCCCGGCTGGCCGCCGCCGCCCGGCTGGTCGTCGCCGCCGGGCTGCTGCGCCTGGTTTTCTGGCACCTGGATCACCTCCCGTCCTGCGGCCGTTTCCTGCTATGGCTAACAGTATCGGGTGGGTCTGACATTCTGACCTCAAGATCGACGGTAGATTCGATAAATAGGGCCTGCGGGCTGCCAAAGTGACTGAGTCCGTTGGCCTTTCAGCAGCCGCCGGTGGCCAGGGAGCGCTGGACAGGGCAAACCGCGCCAGCCCAGTGATCACCGCAGCGGGGCAGCCTGCCGCCTGCCGCGTCCGCGCTGGCCCAGCAGCCGCGGAAATGCCCAGGCCAAGGACACGCGCTGACGCCCAATCGGACGCGGTTATCTAGCCGGATGACTCGGGGCCCGCTAGCTCGGGATCCGCCAGCCCGAGGTCCATGTCGAAGTCCGCCGGCCCGGGGTTCACCGGTCCAGGATCTGTTAAGGCGTCATCCTCGGCCGGGGCGCCGTCGCCATTCTTCGGATGCCAGCTCAGCGTGACCTCGAAGTTGCCCTCGCCCGCGGTCCGGGACACGACCCAGTTGGATGTCCCGCTGACCTTGACCCCGAACTTGAGCTCCACCCAGTCCGGCTGGGACTCGGTCACCTTGTCCAGCACCTCGCGAGCGGCCTCCACGGCCGGCCCGACGGCGTCCCTGATCCGGCCGGCGACATGGTCGGGGCCGGACGAGCGATACCCCTCGGGCGGGTCGAACTCGAACCGCACCACCGTGGCGTCATCCAGCCGGTAGCTGGCCACCCGCTTGTCCACCCGTACTTCCTCCCCGTCATCCAGCATAAGTACGCAAAATGGAAAAGCTAGACATGAGAACAGACGGGCGATCGGACCCCCGCGTTGACAGCCGTCCCCACGTTTCTCGCGGCAGGCCTTCCGGCCGACCGCCGCCAGCGCCCCGTCCTGGCCCAGTCGCGCCATTTAACCCTATGACGGCGGCCTTGTGGTCACCTTCGCGCCGCCGCTCGCCGACTTGGCCCCCGGCGCCCGCGAGCGGCCGGTCGAGCTCCTCGGAACACCGCCCTGACCTGCGCATTCGCGGTCGCGGCTCAGACCGCCTGACTTTGTTGTCGTGCCGGTCATTGGTCGGTATGGTTCGTCTCAAAAGGGGCGAGACGGGGGTCACGAAAATGGCGTCATCTCAGGGCCGTTCTGGCGCTAAGCGCGTCGGCGGGGTGGCGGTGCTGCTGCTGGGCGCCCTGCTGATGGGCTGGGGCGTGCACTACCTGCTCGAGAACGGCAACTGCTCCAGTACCGGCTACGTGTCTTACGGGCCGGTGCCGACGTGCCACGGGCAGGAAGGGCTTTACATCACGTCGGTCTTCTTCCTCGGCCCGGCGCTTGCCCTGGTGGGCTGGGGCCTCGCGCGGATCAGCGGGATCTTCGCGACGACGGTGTGCGTGGCCTGGGGCGTGGGACTGGGCACGATCCTGCTCGACCCGAACGCCGGGTCCGGCGCCAAGGCCAGCGGGCTGGTCGGGGCCATCATCTTCGCGGCGCTCACCGTGTACTCGGTGTACCGCACCATCCGAAAGCGGCGCCAGCCGACGCCGGTGCTGCCCACTACGGTGCTGCCCACCACCGGGCTGCCTTCTCCGGGGTCGGCCGCAACGGGACTAGCCGGCACGGCCGGTCCGCTCACCCCCGGCCCGTCCGCCGTCCCGGCGATGCCCGGCACAGGCTCGCCGGCCTGGCACGGGCCGGCGGCCAGCAACGGCCCGGAGGACCCGCTGGACAAGATCGCGAGACTGGCGCAGCTCAGAGACAGCGGCGCGCTGACCCAGGAGGAGTTCGACCGGGAGAAGGCCAAGCTGCTCGGCCAGCTCTGACACGCCCCTTACGCCCGCTGCGAAACCGCTGGCCGGCGCTGGGGGAGCTGGATACTTTAGCCACATTCCGGTGACCTCGGCAGGCGGGTACCACGGCAGGACCGGCCTGGAAGGCGGTGGCGATGCGGGATCAGGCCGCGATTGGCGTGCGCAGGACGCTGCTGCGGGACACGCTGGGCGACGTGCTGCGGCGCACCCGGCTGGATCAGGGCCGCACGCTGGCCGACGTGTCCAGGCACGCGCGGATCTCGATGCCGTACCTGTCGGAGCTGGAGCGCGGCCTGAAGGAGGCGTCCTCCGAGGTGCTGGCCGCGATCTGCGAGGCGCTGGGCATCGACCTGGCCGAGCTGCTCGCCGAGGCCAGCCGCGAACTGCTGGACGATCGGGCCCAGCACACCCAGGTCATCCGGCTGGGCTTCGCGACCGGCCGCCCGCCGTCCGACATCGCCGCGCCCCGCGCACCGCGGGGCCACGCCGGCAGCGACCTGACCCTCCGGATGGCTGCCTGACCAGGTCAGCACGCCGACCCGCGCCGTCACCCGCGGGGCAATGCCGGCACGGCCGACCAGGCAAGCACGCCGACCCGCGCGGGCCAATGCCGGCCAGACAGCACGCATATGTCCGCGCGGTCACGCGCGGGCCAATGCCGGCACAGCCGGCCAGACAGCACGCATATGTCCGCGCGGTCACGCGCGGGCCAATGCCGGCACAGCCGGCCAGACAGCACGCATATGTCCGCGCGGTCACGCGCGGACATATGCCGGCACAGCCGGCCAGGCAACACGCTGATGCCCCGCGCGGTCACGCGCGGGGCATCAGCACCGCTTTCCGGTCGGTAATGACATGGTCAGCGAGGCCGTAGTCGACGGCTTCCTGGGCGCTGAAGGTCCTGTTCCTGTCGGAGTCGGCGCGGATCTTGGCGACCGGATGGCCGGTGTGCAGGCTCAGGATCTCGTCGATCTCGGCCCGGACCTTGACCAGTTCCTTGGCCTGCACCGCGAGGTCGGGCAGCGCGCCGCGAGCCTGACTTGAGGGCTGGTGCAGCAGCACCTTGGCGTGCCGCAGCACCGAGCGGCGGCCCGCCGCCCCGGCGGCCAGCAGCACCGCGGCGGCCGAGGAGGCCTGGCCCATGCAGATGGTGGCGACCTCGGGCCGGACGAACTGCATCGTGTCGTAGATGGCGGTCAGCGCGCTGAAGGTACCGCCCGGCGAGTTGATATAGAGGCTGATCTCCAGGTCGGGGCTGGCCGACTCCAGGTGCAGGAGCTGGGCCATCACCACGTTGGCGACGCCGTCGTCGATCTCGGTGCCGATGAAGATGATCCGGTCAGACAGCAGCCGGGAGTAGATGTCGTAGGCGCGCTCGCCGATCGGGGTCCGCTCCACCACGGTGGGGATCGTGTACTGGCTCATGGTTACAGCCCTGCCTTCTTCAGCCCCGCGCCCGGCCGGATGTCGTCCACGCTCTCCACGATGTGATCGACCATCCCGTAGGCCAGCGCCTCCGGCGCGCTGAACCAGCGGTCCCGCAAGCTGTCCGCGGCCACCTTCTCCTCGGGCTGCCCAGTGTGCCGGGAGGTCAGCCTGATCATCGTCGCCGAGGTCCGCTCTAGCTGCTCGGCGTAGATCTCGACGTCGGCGGCGGTCCCGCCGAACCCGGCCGAGCCCTGGTGCATGAGCACCTGGGCGTGCGGCAGGCTGTAGCGCTTGCCCGGCGCGCCCGCACAGAGCAGGAACTGGCCCATGCTGGCGGCCAGGCCCATCGCCAGCGTGCTGACATCGTTGGGGATGAGCTGCATGGTGTCGTAAATCGCCAGCCCGGCGCTGACCGAGCCGCCAGGCGAGTTGATGTACAGGCTGATGTCGGCGCGCTTGTCCTCGGCGGATAGCAGCAAGAGCTGCGCGCAGAGGCGGTTGGCGATCTGGTCGTCGACCTCGGCGCCGAGGACGATGATCCGCTGGTACAGCAGGCGGGTAGTCAGCTGGTCGTCCACCGACCCGCTGGCCAGCTCGGCTACGGCGCTGTTCATGGTGGCGCTGTGCATGGTGTCCCCGCTCTCGGTCCGGCCGCCGGCTGCCCGGCGTCGTCATCCACGATGCGTGACCGGCCGCAGGTCAGCCAAGGGAATCTGCTAGCAGCAGAGGCAAGATCAGGAACGCCGTGAGCAGTAAATCACAGTGGCCACAAGCTACGGCGTAACGTAGTATGCATGAAAACTCGGTTAACCGGGGGCAAACGGTCTGCGTACCGGCAGATTTAGGCGGTGCCCTTATTCGCAACGAGAATGGAAAGAAGTGCGTTTAGGGAGGCTAGAGGCCCGCCTGCTGACCGTTACAACCGGTGACCTGGCGAGCCTCTACGCGGCGCTCAACGAGCGCGATCAGGCAGTAAATACCACCGCTCCGGCCATCGTCTTCGTGTCCGCCCCGCCCGACGGCGCGGTGCAGGATGACGCGGTGCTGGAGCGATTGCGCCACTTCGGCATCGCGGCCGTGGAGATCACCTCGGCCGCCTTAGAACCGGGTGCTTACCTGCTCGGCGGCGCCACGCACGGGCTGCGGCTGCCGGCCAGCGAGCCTGACTTCTGCGCCACCGTCGTCGCGGTGGCGGAGCAAGCGCGGCTGCGGCAGTGGGCCGGCGCCTGCCAGGACCCCGAGTTCACCACCACGCACAAGCCAGGCTCCGACTCCCGCGGCGTGGTGCAGTTCCGGCTCGGCGGCGAGGAGATCGTCGCCAAGATCGGCGACGCGGCCGCGCTGGCGGGCGAGGTCGCGTTCGCCACCAAGGTCAACGCGCTGCTAGCCGGGGATGGCCGTCCCCGGCTCTTCCCGCGGGTGTACGGCCTGCTGACCGAGGGCGAGCAGGCGGTCAGCCTGATGGAAGCCGGGCAGCCGATGCCGATCGCCGCGCTGTTCGCCGACGAGGCGCGCCGCACGCTGGCCAGCTCGGCCGTTACTGCGCTAACCCCGCACCTGGAGCAGCTCGCCGCGTGGTACCGGCTCACCGCGGCGGACCGGCCGCCCACGGTCGCCGACTACCTCTACCGGGAGCGCTATCACGCACTGCGCGAGCTGCCGGCCTTCACCGCCACGTTCCGCGCCTTCTTCGGTGACGTGCCGGTGGCGGACGTGCTCGACGTGCCGGTCGAGCTGGGCGACGGGCTGGTGGTGCCGGGCTGGGGCGAGGCGGTGGCCTGGCTGGACAAGGTGGCCGCCGAGCTGCTGCCCGCCCAGGGCAGCGCGGTGCACGGCGACATCTATGCCGCGAACATGCTGCTGCTTCCCGACGGCACTCCGGTGCTGATCGACCCCCGGACGGTCTGGGAGGGCCGGGACCGCCCCGACGTGGGCTATGGCGACCCGGTCTTCGACCTGGCGACCCTGCTGCATGGCGTGTTCCCGATGGCCGCGATCCTGCACGCGGTCCAGTCCGGCGACCCCGCCGCGCTGTTCGGCGGTGACCCGCGAGCCGGCCAGGTCAGGCGCGGCCAGGGCCGGCTCGCGCTCTCGGCGCTCGCGCTGCCCGTCAGGTTCCCGACGGCGGTCACCGAACTGGAGGCCGTGATGCTGGCGGCGCTGCCGCCGGCCGCCGAGCCGCCCTGGCGCGCCAGGACCCGGCTGTATATCGGCGCGGCGACCTCGCTCGCGGGCTGGCTGAAGTACGAGCGCTCGCTGGCCTCGCCGCAAGCCTGGCTGGCGACCGCCGGCTATGTCGCCTGGTACCTGTGGCAGGCCAGGAACGTATGGGACAACGGCAACGGAAAGCGGGAAGCGTGACGACCCTGGACTACGACAACCTCGCCACCGAGTACGCGAGGCACCGCCGCCCCTATCCCGGGTTGGTCGAGCACATCATCGAGCGGGCCGGCATCGGCCAGGACTCGGCGGTCCTGGAGGTCGGCTGCGGCACCGCGAACCACCTGGCCGCGGTGCGTCGGCTGGCCGACGCCCAGTGCACCGGCGTGGAGCCGTCCGCGGAGATGCTCCGGCAGGCCGCCGAGCATCCCGAGAAGCTGGATCTGCGCCAGGGCACCGCGCAGGAGCTTGATTTCCCCGACGGCAGCTTCGACGTGGTGATGTCCGTGGACATGATCCACTACGTGCGCGAGCCCCGGCGCTACTTCGAGCGGGCGCTGGCGGTCCTGCGGCCGGGCGGCTACCTGGTCACGGTGACCGACTCGGAGTGGGTGATCCGCAACCGGCTGCCGATCGCCCGCTACTTCCCGGCCATCGTGGCAGCGGAGGCCGGCCGCTACCACCCGATCCCCGCGCTGGCCGGCGACCTGGCGCTGGCCGGCTTCGCCGACCTGTACGAGCAGGTGGTGGAGAGCACCTACCAGCTCACCGACGCCGGGCGGTTCCGCGACAAGGCCTACTCCTGCCTGCACCTGATCAGCGACGCCGAGTTCGACGCGGGCCTGGCGGCGCTGGAGGCGGACCTGGCGGCCGGGCCGGTGCCGGGGAACCTGCGCAGCCTGGCCCTGTGGGGCCGGCGGCCCGCATGATCGACCGGTACTCCCTGCCCGCGATGCGGGACCTGTGGACCCCCGAGGCCAAGTACGCGTCCTGGGTGCGGGTCGAGGTCCTGGCCAGCGAGGCCCAGGCGGAGCTTGGCACCATCCCCGCCGACGCGCTGGCGGCGATCCGGGCGGGCCAGGTGCCTACGCCGGCCAGGGTCGCGGAGATCGAGCGCACCCGCGACCACGAGATCCTGTCCTTCCTCGACGCCTACACGCAGACCATCGCCGACGGCCACGGCCGCTGGGTGCACTACGGCATGACCAGCTATGACCTGGTGGACACGGCGCTCGGGCACACGCTGGCCGCCTCGGTGGACCTGATGCTGGAGGCCGCGACCCGGCTGCGCGCGGTGCTGGCCCGCCGCGCCGCCGAGCACTGGGACACCGTCTGCGTAGCCAGGACGCACGGCATCCACGCCGAGCCAACCACGTTCGGCCACAAGCTGGCGCTGCACGCCTTCGCGGTGGACCGGTGCGTGACCAGGCTGCGAGCCGCCAGGTCGGTGGTCGCGATCGGCACCATGTCCGGCCCGGTGGGCACCTACTCGCGGATCGACCCCTACGTGGAGGAGTACGTCTGCGCCCGGCTCGGGCTGGCCGCCGAGCCGGTGCCGAGCCAGGTAGTCGCCAGGGACCGGCACGCGGAGCTGATGGGCACGCTGGCGGTGCTCGCCGCGGTGGTCGAGCAGATTGGGCTTGAACTCAGGCTGCTCCAGCGCACCGAGGTTCGCGAAGTGGAGGAGCCCAGGACCAGCGGCTACCAGGGCTCGAGCGCGATGCCGCATAAGCGGAACCCGACCTCGTCCGAGCGGATTTGCGGGCTGGCCAGGCTGATTCGCGCCTATGCCGACGCGGCCTACGAGAACGTGGCGCTGTGGCACGAGCGCGACCTGGCTCACTCGCCGGTCGAGCGGGTCGCCTTCCCCGACGCCTTCACCATGGCGCATTACCAGGTGACCATGGCCGCGCGGATCATCGAGGGCCTGAGCGTCAACGCCGCGCGGATGCGGGCCAACCTGGACGCCACCGCGGGCCTCATTTACAGCGCCGAGATCCTGCTGGACCTGGTGGCAGGCGGGATGGACAGGGACCAGGCCTACCGGACGGTGCAGGCGGCGGCCACCCAGTCAGCGCAGGACGGCAGGCACCTGGCCAAGACCCTCGCCGACCAGGGCGTCAGCACCCGGCCCGAGCAATTCAGCCCCGAGCGCTTCCTCGGGCGGCATGACCTGCTACGCGACAGGATGGAGAAACTGCTCGATGTGGAAGTGTGAGATCGTCCAGGGCACCGACCTGGACGTCGACGAGGTAGCCGCGCTCTATCACGCCTCGACACTGGCGGAGCGCCGCCCGGTGACCGACACCGCCCGCTTCGCGGACATGGTGCGCAACGCCAACCTCGTCGTGGTCGCTCGCATGGATGACCGGCTGATCGGCATCGCCCGCTCGATAACCGACTGGTCGTATGCCACCTACCTGTCCGACATCGCGGTGGACGCCGAGTTCCAGCGCAAGGGCATCGGCCGCGACCTGATCGCCAAGACCCGCGAAGCGGCCCCGCGCGCCAAGATCGTGCTGCTCTCGGCGCCGGGCGCGGCGGCCTACTACCCGCACATCGGCTTCCGGCAGCACAACTCCGCCTGGGTGCTGGACGCCGACTGATGCGCGCCCCCCGCATCGGCGTCACCACCTACACCGAGGACGCGTCCTGGCGCGGCTGGCACCGCCGCGCGTCGCTGGTGCCCAGGGATTACCTGGAGCCGCTCGCCGGCACCGGCGCGCTGCCCGTGCTGCTGCCGCCCGATGGCGGCGCGGCGGAGGCCGCCGACCTGATGCGATGGCTGGACGCGCTGCTGCTGACCGGCGGCCCGGACGTGGAGCCCGCCAGGTACGGCAGGCCGCCCGAGCCCGCCACCTGCGACGTGCAGCCCGAGCGCGACCACTGGGAACTGGCGCTGCTGCGCGCCGCGCTGGGCGCGCGGCGGCCGGTCCTCGCGGTCTGCCGCGGCATGCAGGTACTCAACGTGGCCCGCGGCGGCACGCTGCGCCAGGACATCGCCGACCGGGCGCACCAGCCCGACGGGTGCCGGTTCGGCCACGTGCCCGTCGAGCTGGCCGCCGGGCAGCTTCCTGGCGCGCTGCTCGGCCCGGCCACCACCACCGCGTGCTACCACCACCAGGCCATCGACCAGCTCGGCGCGGGACTTACCGCGACAGGGTGGAGCGCGGACGGCACCATCGAGAGCATCCAGCTCGATGGCCACGAGTTCGTGGTCGGCGTGCAGTGGCATCCCGAGGCGCTGGCCGACGGGCGGCTGTTCAAGGCGCTGGTGAACGCGGCAGGCTCATGCGTGGTCTGACGGCTGTGCTGCCGCACAGCCACCGGGGGCGGGTGCTGGCGGCCGGGGCGCTGCTTGACGCCTCCGCCACCGGGGTCTACCTGGCCGTGGCGACCCTCTACTTCGTCGGGTACGTGGGGATCGCCGCGACCAGGGTCGGGCTGGCCCTGTCCATCGCCAACGTGTGCGGGCTGCTGGTGCCGATGCCGGTCGCCCGGCTGACCAGGAAGGTGGGCGTCGCCCCGGTCTACATCACGCTGCTGGTGCTGCGCGGCGTCGGCATGGCCGGCTACATGCTGGCCAACGGGTACTGGCGGTACCTGTTCGTCACCTCGTTCTTCATCGCCGCCAGCCGGGCCGGGCTGCCGATGCTGCAGGTGCTGGTCGGGCAGCTCGACGGCGAGGAGGACGACCGCACCAGGGTGATGGCCTCGCTGCGGACCGTCAACAACGTCGGCCTGTCGGTCGGCTTCGTGCTGGCCGCCGGGGTCCAGCTACTGCACTCCGGGCTGGCCTACCGGCTGCTGTTCGCGGCGGGCGGGCTGGCCTTCATCGGCGTCTCGGTGGTCACCGCGACCGCCTGCCGGGGGATGGCAGCGCCGCCCCCGCCGCAGCCGGCCGAGCGGCGGCCCAGGACCGTCTACACCGACGGCCGGTTCCTCACCGTCGCCGCCGCGAACACGGTGCTGCTGCTGCACGACAGCATGCTGTTCATCCTGATCCCGCTGTGGGTGGTCAGGCGCTGTGGCCTGCCGCCCACCGTCAGCTCCATCCTGCTGGTGCTGAACACGGTGATCACCGTGCTGATCCAGGTGCACGCGGCGAAGTACGCCAAGGGCTCGCGCGGCGCGCTGCGGGTGCTGCGCTGGGCGGTAGCCGCGCTGGCCGCGGCCAGCATCTTCCTCGGCCTGGCCGGCCGGGGCCCGGACTGGGAGCTGATCATCATGCTCGCGGTCGCGGTCATCCTGCTGACCGTCGGGGAGAACCTGCAGGCGGTGGCCGGCTGGGAACTGTCCTTCGTGCTGTCGCCCCCGGCACAGCGCCCGCAGTACCTGAGCCTGTTCAGCCTCGGCTACACCGGCCAGCTCATCATCGGCCCGGTGCTGATGACCGCCGTCGTGCTGCCCTGGGGCATGCCGGGGGTCGCCCTGATGACCGGGCTGTTCGTCGTCGCCGCCGCGGTCACCTGGGTTGCCGTCCGCGACGCCGGCCCCGAGCAGGTGTCCAAGCCACGGCAGCAGGTGAGCGCATGAGCAAGCACGTCATGGTCTTCGGCAGCGGAAACGGCGACCTGCCCAGCCGGATCCGCGCGCTGGAGGAAGGCGTCGCCACCACCCTGGTCTGCCGCCTCGATCACCTGGGCCGGCTGGTCGAGCCGGAGCTGCATGCCCGGCTGCTGGTGCTCAGCCCCGGCGCCGGGCTGGATGAGTGCGTCGGCCTGGCCCGCGCGGTGCACGCCGTGCACCCGGTCACGCACATCGCCACGCTCGGCGAGCACGACCAGGACCGGGCCGCCGCCGTGGGCGAGGCGCTGGGCGTGCACACGCACAGCCAGGGCACGGTGCGGCTGGCGTTCCACAAGGACGAGATGCGCGCCAGGCTGAGGGACCTCGGCCTGGACGACACCCCCGCCGAGGTTGTCCCCGACCTCGGCGGGCTGCGCGAGTTCGCGCGGAAGAACGGATACCCGCTGGTGGTCAAGCCGGTTGGCGGCCTCGCCAGCTTCGGGGTCAGCGTGGTACGGGAGGAGCACGAGCTGGCCGGGGCGTTCCGCCGGGCCGATACCTCGGCGGAGCACGGCTGGCACGCCAGCCTTGGCGTGCTGGCCGAGCGCTACCTGGACGGTCCCGAGATCAGCGTGGAGGCGATCTCCGAGGCGGCCGAGCACGTCGTGCTCGGCGTCACGGCGAAGTACACGGACCCGGCGAGCCGGGTGGAGGTCGGGCACGTGGTGCCCGCACCGCTCGCGGCCGGCGTCCGCGAGCAGGCCGAGCGGCTCGCTTGCGGGGTGCTCGACGCCATCGGCGTCGAGTTCGGCGCCACGCACACCGAGATGGTGCTGACGGCCGCCGGCCCGCGGGTGATCGAGACGCACGTGCGGATGGGCGGCGACGAGATCTGGGAACTGGTGCAGGCCGTCACCGGCGTGGACCTGATCGACGCCCAGCTCCGCCAGTCGGTCGGCCAGAAGGTGCTGCCGGACGTGCGCGAGAAGCTGACGGCGCCCCGGCCGCCACGCGCGGCCGCGATCTGGTTCGCGACCCCGCCGACCGCCGGGGAGCTGGTCGAGGTCACCGGGGCGGACAACGACCCGGACGTCTCGGTGCTGGTCCCGCCCGGCACGGTCTTCAGCGGGCTGGTGAGCTCGTACTCCCGCCCGGCCGCCGCACGGTGCGCCGCGCCGACCGCCGCGCAGGCGGTCGCGCTCGCCCGGCAGAAGGTGGGCCGGCTCTCGTTCCTCACGCGGGTTCCCGCGCTTCGCCACGCCGATCCAGTATCTCGGGGAGAGTCATGCTGTCGCTGAAAACCGAAGGCTTCGATCAGGTCGTATCCGACGTCGCCGCCAGGGCCGGCTTAGCCGCCACCGCGCGGGAACTGGTCACCATCGCGCTGACCCTGGACGGCCGGTTCGGCGAGGACTATGGCCTCAGCGCGCTCACCCCGGCCGACCGGGTAATCGTCGGGGCGGTCGGCGACGCCGGGCTGGCCGGTCCCGGCGCGGCGCTGGACGCCCCGGACCGGCTGTTCCTGACCAGGACAGGGCGCCTCGCGGTGCGGCTGGACAACGAGCCGGCCCCGCCGGACGCGCACCTGCTCGGCGGGCTTGACTGGGACGGCGGCCGCGCGGCCAGGTCTCTGGCACGCGGCAAGCGCCAGGCGAGCGGCCAGGAGATCCGCATGCTGCACCGGGACCTGGCCGCCGAGCCGGCCAGCGAGACCGCCGCCCGGGTAGCCCGCATCGAGTTCGCGGTCTCGCACATGGCGCCGGTCCTGCTGTACGTGGGCGAGCGCGTCTACAGCAATCTGGGGAAGCTCAGCAACCTGCCGGGCAAATCGGTGTCGGCCGGCCACGAGCGATCCGTTCTGACGAAATTGCGCGATACCCCGGTGGCGGACTGGGCGGCGGAAGACGCCTGCTTCGTCGGCTGCCTGGATGTGCTGATGTCGTCGGGCCCGCCCGTCCGGGCCGAGGAGTTCAACGGCATGCAGCTCACCCCGGAGGCGCTGGCGGCGTTCCTGGCTGAGCGGATCGGCGGGTACGGCGGCACGGCCGAGTCCAGCTACCGGCCGGCCAGCCTGGCCGGGCTCACCGAGCTGGCGATCGCCTGCCGGCAGTTCAGGGAGAAGGCGGTCTCCGGCGGGCTGCGCCCCTACCGGGTGATCAACGGGCTGACGCTGCACAAGCGCGAAGGGCTGATGACGGCCCCGGACAGCCTCAGCGACGTGCCGGCCGCCGTCGTGACGCACCTGCGCGGCCTGCTGTCGGCCGAGCTGACCGCGGCCACGCCGATCGGCGAGCTGGCACCGCGCTGGGCGGCGCTGGCGGGGCGGCTGCCGGGATTTACCGCGCCCGCCGGGTTCGGCACCGCGTTCGAGGCCACGTTGCATGCCTTCCTGACGGCGGTCGCGGAGGCGTTCGGCGCCGATGTGTCGATGAGCCGCGGGCCGCAGCGGTTCGACTCGCTGCGGGCCGAGCCGGGCACCGACCCGCTGAGCCTGGGAACCGGCGACTTCTACTGCTGCGTGGCGCCGCGCCGGGAATTCGCGGACCGGTTCGGCGACTTCCGCCAGGGACTGACCCGCACGCTGGCGGCCTACAGCGCCCGGATGCGCTTCAACACCTGGCACTACCTGCCGCACACGCTGGCCATCGTGGAGCGCGAGCCGGGCCGCGAGGACTGGTTCTTCGCGCCGACGATGCCCGACATCGCGGAGTGGTCCGACCAGCATCACACCGGGCACGTCGTGTTCGGGGTCAGGTACGCGATCCGCATCCCGCTCGGCATCGAGTACGACGGCCGGCCGTTGCCTGGCCTGTATGACCTGCGGCTGATGCGGACCGACGGGCCGCCGTTCACCCCGGCCGACCTGCGCCAGGCGATCGCCACCGGGATGCTGCTGCAGCAGTTCTACCAGGCCATGTCCGCCTACCAGCCGGTGGTGACCGACTTCGGCAAGACCTGGTACGAGGCCGTTCATGGATGACGCGCTGCGCTATGCCAGCGCCGCGGACCTGCGCCGCTGGTATGCCAGCGGCCAGCTTTCCCCGGTCGAGTACACCAGGGCGACGCTGGACCTGCTCGACGCCGAGCAGCCGGCCCTGCGCGCCTTCGTCACGGTGACGGCCGAGCTGGCGCTTGACCAGGCCGCCAGGGCGGAACGGCTGATCGCCCAGGACGGCGAGCAGGCGTTCGCGGCGCGGCCGCTGCTTGGCATGCCGGTGTCGGTCAAGGACCTGACGCCGGTCGCCGGGGTGCGCACCACCAGGGGGTCACTGCGGAGCGCCGACTGGGTCCCTGACGCCGACGCTCCCGCGGTGGCCCGGCTGCGCGCGGCCGGGGCGGTGCTGCTCGGCAAGACCGCGACCTCGGAGTACGGCTGGAGCGCGGGCACGGTCAGCCGGGTCGCGCCGCCGGCCGCCAACCCCTGGGATACCCGGCGCAGCGCGGGCGGGTCGAGCGGCGGCGCGGCGGCGGCCACGGCGGCCGGGATCGGGGTGGCGGCGCTGGGCACCGACGGCGCGGGGTCGATCAGGATCCCTGCCGCCTTCTGCGGCGTGGTGGGGTTCAAGCCGACCTTCGGCCTGGTGCCTTACGTGCCGGTCAGCCCCGAAGGCCTGTCCCACGCAGGACCGCTGGCCAGGGACGTGGCGACGGCGGAGCTGGTCACCTCGGTGATCGCCGGGCCGCACCCGGACGATCCGCTGTCGGCGGCGCCGCCCGCGCCGGCGGCCCCGCCCGAGCCTGGCCGCCCGGCCAGAGTCTGCTGGCTGCGCTGGCCAGAGCCGGCCACCGAGGCGGACGAGCTGGCCCGCGCGGCGGCGGCGGCGGCCGGCGAGGTCACCGAGCTTGACGTGCCGTTCGACGACCCGTACCCGCATCTGGTGACGATCCTGGCGGCGTTCGACGCGGCCGGGCAGCGGCCCGCGGAAGACGAGCTGTCCGACCCGGCCAGGTGCCAGGTGACGGCGCACGGGCGCGGCCTGAGCGCGACCGACCTCGCCGCCGCGCTGGCCGCCCGGGTGACGCTCACCCAGCGGCTCGGCGCCCTGATGGAGCGGTTCGACCTGCTGGCCACGGCCACGGTGTCGGCGCAGCCGTTCGCCGTCGACCAGTGGCGGCCCGACCCCGGCGGCCCGCCGCTGGACTGGCTGGCCTGGTGCCGGGCCGCCTACCCGTTCAACCTCACCGGCCAGCCGGCCATCTCCGTGCCGGCCGGGTTCACCCCCGCCGGCCTGCCCGCCGGCCTCCAGCTCGCCGGCCGCCGGCACGAGGACGCCCTCGTGCTGCACGCCGCGCGCCGGGTCGAGCTGGCCCGGCCATGGCAGCCCGCGTACCTCAGAAAGGACCAGCGAGAACATGCCTGACGACAGATACCTAGCGGTCAGCACCGGCAAGGCCGGCTTCGTCGGCGGGCTGTGGAGCGACGCCCAGCGGGCCGCGGCGGAGCGGCTGGAAGCCGGCCTGGACCAGCTCGACTTCGTGCGCGTGGTGTTCGGCGACCCGCACGGGCTGACTAGGTCCAAGACCGTGGCCGCGAACACCTTCCGCACGGTACTGCGCAACGGCATGGACTTCAGCCCTGGCCCGTTCGTCTTCGACACCGGGCACGCTATACCGCTGGACATCTTCGCCGAGGGCGGCGAGATCGGCATCGAGGAACTGGGCGGCGCCGGCGACTTCATCGTGGTGCCAGACCCGCTCACCTTCCGGGTGCTGCCGCACACCGGGCTGCGCGTCGGCTGGGTGATCGGCGATGAGTACCTGCGCGACGGCACGCCGCACCCGCTGTCCAGCCGCGCGGTGCTGCGCCGTCAGGTCGCGGAGCTAGCCGGCCAGGACCTGGAGTTCGTCGTCGGCCTGGAGGTCGAGTGGTACCTGACCAGGTACACCGACGGCGGCCGGGTCGGCGGCATCGGCGGGTTCGGCGTGCAGGGCAGCCCGCCGCTGGTCGAGGCGGTCAACGGCGGCTACCAGTTCAACTCGGACAACCTGCTGGACGCGCTGCTGCCGGCGCTGCGCCCGGTGATCGACGCGCTGAACGCGGTCGGCCTGCCGCCGCGCGCCATCGAGCACGAGTCGGGCCCCGGCCAGCTCGAGTTCACCTTTCACCCGATGGACGGCCTGGCAGCGGCCGACGCGATGCTGCTGTTCCGCGGCCTCGTCAAGCAAGTGCTCGCCAGGTCGGGCTACCACGCCTCGTTCATGGCGCTGCCGGGGCTGCCGGGCTTCGACCCGAGCGGCTGGCATCTGCACCAGTCGCTGGCGCAGGGCGCGGGCCGCCGCAACATCTTCGCCGCCGAGCCGGGCGGGGACGTGCTCTCCCCCGCCGGGCTGAACTATCTCGGCGGCTTGCTCAACCACGCCGCGGCTGCCAGCCTGCTATGCGTGCCCACCGTCAACGGCTACCGGCGGATGCAGGATGGCTTCAGCCTGTCCCCGGACCGGATCGCCTGGTGCACCGAGAACCGCGGCGCGTTCCTGCGGGTGCTCGGCTCCGCCGGGGACCCGGGCAGCCACATCGAGAACCGGATCGGCGAGCCGACCGCCAACCCCTACCTGTACCTGGCCAGCCAGCTCAGCGCGGGCCTGGACGGCATCGGCAGGCAGCTCGATCCCGGCCCGCGCAGCACCAGCCCGCACGACGTGACCGCGCCCGCGCTGCCCGCGTCGCTGGCGGAGGCGATCGGGCCGTTCGCGGCCAGCGAGCACTACCGCCGGGTGCTTGGCGAGCCGCTGCACGCCACCATGCTGCGGCTCAAGCGCAGCGAGCTTGACCGGTACGAGAAGTGGCGGGCCGAGGCCGGCACGCAGTCCGACGACCAGGTCACCGAATGGGAGCACCGTGAGTACTTCGCCACCTTCTAGGTACCAGCGCCGCACCGTCGCCTCGGTCGACGAGCTGAGTCCAGGTACCGAGGCGGTGATCGCCGCCTCGGGCGCGAACATGAACTACAGCATCGAGTTCATGCGCGCCTACGAGCGCTACCCGATCCAGCCGGTGCAGGGCTGCGCCTACATCGAGCTGCTGGACGGCGACGGGAGCGTGGCCGCGTTCGCGCCGTGCTTCGTGCAGGGCGACCCGCTAGGAGCGCTCGGGCTCGGCAAGGGCGAGCACGCGCTGCTCAGCCAGGTCTGGCACTGCTCGGACACCCGTCTGGTGGCGCCGGAGGCGACGCCGGAGATCGCCACCGACCTGCTGGACGCGATGCGCGCCGAGGCCCGCGAGCGCGGGCTGCCCAGGACCGGGTTCATCAACGTGGCGGCCGGCTCGCCGAGCGCCGCGGCCCTGGAGGCCATCGGCATCGAGGGCGTGCACCTGGACACCAGGTACTGGCTGGACCTAGCCAAGTTCGGCAGCGAGCAGGGCGTGCTTGACTCGATCAAGGCCGCCGACCGCCGCGAGTACCTGCGGCACTGGCGCCGGGCCACCGAGGCCGGGGTGAAGATCGTCACCCGGATGGCGCAGCCCGACGAGGATGTCGACAAGCTGGACCTGCTGGAAGTCACCATGGTCCGGGTCGGCTCGCCCGGCTACTACGACAAGGCCAAGCTCGCCGCGTTCCTCGGCGAGACCCCGCACGCCCGGATCGTCGAGGTCACCCTGGGCGCGGACCTGCTGGCCTACGCGATCGTGTTCACCGACGCGACCCGGATGCACGCCTGGGCGCTGGGTTACGACCGGGACCGCAAGCTGCCGTTCAGCCCGTACTACCTGGTGTGGGGTTCTTTCATGCGACTCGGCTACGAGCTGGGGCTGCCGGTGCTTGAGGCGGGCCGCCGCAACGGCGAGTTCAAGCTGCGGCACGGGCTGTCCGGCCAGGACCTGAACGCCTACGTGGTGGACGCGTGAGGCCGGGCGGGCGCCGGTGAGCAAGTTCACCGTCACCGACGGGCTGCCGGCGGACTGGGACAGCTACGCGGGCTCTGGCCCGGCGGCCGGCCGCGTCCGCTGGATCCGGTTCGGCCAGTCCTGGTTCCCCGGCCCGTACCAGACCTTCGCGCTCCGCGACGACCTCGGCGGCTGCCGGGTAGCGATGGGCGGAACGGTGCTGCCGCGCCCGGCCGCCGTGCCGCGCCGCGACTCGTTCCACATCCTCACCGGGGCCACCGCGCACCTCGGCCTGTTCGCCGACGGCGGGCACCCGTGGCCGGCTGAGCTTGACCCGGCCGACGTTCACCCGTGCCTGACGCTGTTCTATCCCAACTACATGGCGTTCCCGGTCGGGACGGGGGCGGGCGACCCGCAGGCGCTAGGCGAGTTCACCGCCGAGCTGGTCGCCTGGGCGCGGGCCGAGGGCATCGCCTCGGTGGCGCTGCTGTACCTGACCAAGGAAGCCGAGCCGCTGCTGGCCGAGCTTGCCGCCGCCGGGTTTACCGCGGCGCCGCTCGGCGAGCGCTGCGACATGCCGGTGAGCTGGCAGGACTTCGACGGCTACCTGCGCGCCCTGCCAAAGAAATACCGCGACGAGGCCAAGCGCGAGATCAACCGGATGCACGACCGGGGCCTGGTCACCGGGCAGCGCTCGCTGGCCGCCGACGAGCCCGAGCTGCTCGACCTGCGCTGCGCGCTGATCGAGAAGTACGACGGCAGCGTCCGCCGCGCCGACCAGGCGGCGATCTTCGACGGCATCCGCGAGCACGTCGCGGCGGACGACATCACCGTCTTCACCGTGTCCAGCGGCGAGCGGCTGCTGAGCTTCAGCCTGTTCATCCAGGACGGCGCGGAGTGGACGGTCATGCTCATCGGCTCGGACTACACCCACCCCGACGCCGCCTACGGCTACTTCTCGTGCATGTTCTACCAGCCGGTCGCGCTGGCCCCGGCGCGCGGCGTCGAGCTGCTCGCCTACGGCTACGGCACCCTGGACGCCAAGCGCCGCCGCGGCTGCCGCCTCTACCCCTACTACGCCGCCGAGCTGCGCCTCAGCTAGCCGCCGGGTCGAAGCTGGTGACGCCGGGCAGGCTGGCAAAGCGCGCCTTGGCGTCGAACGACAGGACCGCGTGGTCCGTCTGCATCGCATGCGCGGCAATGATCAGGTCATGCGCGCCGCGCTGCGTTCCTGACCTTCGGATGTGAGCGATGAGCCGGGCATGGCAGGCCGCCGTCACGTCGGTGTAGTCCAGCACGTCAACCGACGAGGTGATCGCGACCAGCGCACGAGCCCGGTCGGCTGCCCTGGCCGGTGTATCGGCTAGCTCGATGCCCACCCTGTATTCCGCGACCGTGATGGCGGCGATGGCCAGTTCATCGTCATCAAGCAGGCTTCGGTCGATCGTCCCGCGCTCGTATGCGATGAGGACGTTAGTGTCCAGGATCAGGCGCCGGCCCACGGATCGTCCCCCTCGCTGGAGACCAGCGTCATCGCCTCGGCGATGCTGTCCGCGAAATGGTCATCTGGCGGCGGGATGCCCGCTAGGGCTGCCCTGAGGTCGGCGCCGCTTCGCCGCCGCGCGGGCCGCATCTCGGCGACCGCGTGGTGCCCCCGGGTGATCGTCACCGTCTCCCCCTGCTCGATGGCGTCCAGGAGATCAGAAAAGTTCCGGGATGCCTCTGTCGCGGTCATGGTCCTCATGCGCAGATGATATCTGATTATCAGATTAATACGCGAGTACCCAGGGCGGTGACACGGCGCGGCCCAGATCAGGCGATGCGCATGTACAATTGCATGCATGGTTGCCTTGCAGATCCGTGACGTGTCGGAGGAGTTGCGCGACCGGCTCAGCGAGCTCGCGACAGCGCGTGGCCAGTCGCTCCAGGCCTATCTGCACGACGTCATCAGCGACGAGGCGCGCCGCCAGGACAACCTGGCAGTGCTGGACCGGTTTTCCAGATCCGCCTACGGCTCGCGGCTCGCGGCGGCCGACATCACCGGACCGCTCCGGGCAGCCAGGGCCGAACGGGACACACAGCTCGGCCTCGTCCTCGATGTCAACCCTGACGAGTGATCGTCCTAGATGCCTCTGCGGCAGCGTTTGCCCTGCTGGACGAAGGATCGGTGGGCGACAGGTGCCGGGAGGCCATGCGAGCCGACTCACAGTGGGTGGTCCCTGAACACTGGCTTATCGAGGTGCTAACGGTGATCCGGGGCAATCTCCTGGGCGGGAAGATCGCCGCCGAGCACGCGACTGACGCAGCCACCGCCGTCGCGGCCATGGAACCGATGGTGACCCCGACAAGGCCGCTCGCCCGGCGGATCTGGACGCTGCGCGGCAACCTGACCACCTACGACGCCGCCTATGTGGCGGCAGCCGAGCACTATCGCTGTGTGCTGCTGACCACTGATGCCCGGCTCGCTCGGGCCAGCGGCATCAGGTGCGCGATCAGCCTGATCGCCTGACGCCGCTGGCCCGGGCGGGGCCGCCGGTCAGGTGATGTCGTGGCGGACGGTGCTGCGGGCGGCGGCTAGCGAGATCACGATCGCGAGCGCGGCCAGCAGGGCCGCGGTGACCGCGAACGGGAGCGGACCCGCGCCGGCCAGCCCGTGCGCCGGGCCGAACGCGGCGTTCCCCAGCCGGGTGCCGCCCAGCGTGGTCGCGGCCGTGTACGGCAGGTAGGGCCGCGCCGAGGTGAACACGCCGCCGAGGATCGACTCGACCACGATCCCCCAGGCGAAGACGCCGATGACCGCCGCGAGCTGAGACCTGGCCAGCGAGCCGAGGCCCGCGCCGAGCGCGCCGAGCAGCGCCGCGCCCAGCACCGCGCCGGCCGCGTGGCCCGCGAGCGTGCCCGCGCCCAGCGCTACGTGGTCGCCGCGCCCGGCGGCGAAGGCCAGCCCGGTCCCGGTGGCGATGACGGCGGCGACTAGCCCGAACACCGCGCCGGCCAGCGCGGCGACGATGACCTTCGCGGTCAGCACCCGGCCGCGCGCCGGGGTGGCGAGATAGGTGAGCGTGGCGGTGGCGTGCCGGAACTCGCCGCTGGTCACGATGACGCCGAGCACGGCGGCCAGCAGCATGGCGAACCCGGTGACGGTGGTGACGGTGGTGATCCCGGCCACGGTGCTGAGCGGCGGCACGCCGCTGCGCCCGTTCCCTGCCCGGCCCGCCTCCAGCGAAGCGAACAGCGCGCACAGCGCGGCGGCGGTGGCCAGCAGGCC
Organism: uncultured Actinomycetota bacterium; assembly: GCA_963725175.1. GTDB lineage: Bacteria > Actinomycetota > Actinomycetes > Streptosporangiales > Streptosporangiaceae > DASUBV01. Next base: position 4,428,649 of record CAVRXH010000006.1, on the reverse strand, counting down.
GTAGCCGGCCCTAGTGGTGGACAGCTTCAGCAGCTCGGCCTTGACCAGCGCGATCATCGGGTCACCTCTCGGGTCATGGCGTCCGCCGTCAGGCGGAGGAAGACGTTTTCCAGGTCGCCGCCGCGGGTCAGCTCGGCCAGCGGCGCCTGGCTGATCAGCCTGCCGCGGTCCAGGATGACCACGCTGTCCACGGTCTGCGCGACCTCCGCGAGCAGGTGGCTGGAGACCAGCACGGTGCGGCCCTCGTCGGCGAGGCCGCGCAGCAGGCGGCGCAGCCAGTGCACGCCCTCGGGGTCAAGCCCGTTGGCGGGCTCGTCGAGGATCAGGATCTCGGGGTCACCGAGCAGCGCGGTAGCCAGGCCGAGCCGCTGCCGCATGCCGAGCGAGAACTTGCCGACCCGCCTGCCGCCGGCGTCGGCCAGGCCGGTCCTGCCGAGCACCTCGTCGGCCCGCTGCTGGCCGACGCCGGCGGTCAGCGCGGCGATCCGCAGGTGGCTGCGGGCGGTGCGGCCTGGATGGGCGGCCGATGACTCCAGCACGGTGCCGACGGTGCGCTGCGGACTGGACAGCTCGGCGTACCGGCGCCCGTTGATCAGCGCGGTGCCGGCGGTGGGGGTGACCAGGCCGAGCAGCATCCGCAGGGTGGTGGTCTTGCCCGCCCCGTTGGGCCGAGGAACCCGACGACGCTGCCCGCGTCCACGGAGAAGCTGAGCTGGTCGACGGCGGTCAGCTCGCCGAAGCGCTTGGTGAGTCCGGTCAGTTCGATGACGGCCATCGCGGTCACCCGCCGGCCGGCGCCGGTGCCCGGCGCGTTGCGTGATTTTCCATGCTGACGATGCTGCCGGCCGGCGGCCCGTTCGTCGTCAGGCCGGCGACGGCCGTCGCGCTACGTCAGCGAGCGCAGCGCGACCGGGCCGGCTACGGCACCGCGCGCAGCGGGACGGCCGCCCCGGCCGCGATGCGCGGCGGCGCGCCGCCGGTTACCTTGGCCACGATGGACGATGCGCGCGGTTCTGCGGCGGCACGGGCGGGCGGCGCGGGCCGGCGGGCCGGAGCCCGCCTGCTGGCCGGACTGCACTCGCTGCGCGAGCTGCGCTGGCGCGGCGACCTGGCGCTGCCGGCCGCGTTCGCCGTGCTCCAGGTCGGCGTCGCCGTGGCGGGTACCCGGCTGCATCATCACGGCCACGCGCACCTGGCCGTCGGCGGCGCGCTGAACTGGCTGCTGCTCATCGCCGGCCCCGCGGCCCTGACCCTGCGCCGCCGGCACCCGGTCGCGGTGCTGTGGGTGTGCTTCGCCGCCACGCTCAGCCCGTCGGGCACCTGGCTGCCGCAGCTGAGCCTGATCGCGGCGTTCCTCAGCGTCGCCACGCGCGGCCACCGCCTGGCCGCCTGGGCGGTGATCGTGGCCGGCTACCTGTGCGCGGTCTGGCTGGCGCCGCTCGCCTACGGCCAGCCGGCCGGCTCGCTGGACTTCGCGCTGCTGCTCGCGGCCTGGCTGCTCGTGCTGGTGATCGCCGCCGAGGCGGTGCGGATGCGCCGCGAGCACGCGGCGGACGCCGCCGCCGCGAGGGAACTCGATGAGCGAAGGCAGTCCAGCGAGGAACGCCTGCGCATGGCCCGTGACCTGCACGACGTGATCGGGCACCACATCTCCCTGATCAGCGTGCAGGCGAACGTCGGCCTGGACCTGATGGACTCCCAGCCCGAGCAGGCCCGCGCCGCGCTGGCCGCGATCAAGACGGTGTCCAGGGAGGCGCTTGACGAGCTGCGCGGCGTGCTGGTGGCGCTGCGCCAGCCGGGCGATGACCCGCCGCGCGCGCCGTCGGCGGCCCCCGGTCTCGGCAGGCTGCCGGGGCTGGCGGCGCTGACCAGGGCGGCGGGGCTGCCGGTCAGCATCGAGGAGACCGGCCAGGTGCGCGCGCTGCCGCCCGAGACCGACCTGGCCGCCTACCGGATCATCCAGGAGTCGCTGACGAACGTCACCAGGCACGCCCGCGCGTCCCGCGCCGCCGTGCGCCTCGCCTACGCCGGCGACGGCCTGGACATCGAGGTCACCGACGACGGCCAGCCGGCTGAGGCCACCGTGCCGGACGGACCAGGAGGGCCGGCCACCGGCGGCACGGGAATCGGGGGGATGCGTGAACGGGCTGCCGCGCTCGGCGGCCGTCTGGAGGCTGGCTCCCGTCCTGGCGGCGGCTTCGCCGTGACGGCCCGGCTGCCGATCAACGACCCGTCAGCGGGCCAATCAGGGGTCCAGCCAGGGAACCAGTCATGATCCGGGTGCTGATCGCGGACGACCAGGCGCTGGTGCGCGGCGGGTTCGCCGCGCTGCTGGGCGCCAGGGACGACATCGAGGTGGTCGGCGAGGCGGCGGACGGCGCCGAGGCGGTCGCGCTGATCAGGTCGCTGCGGCCCGACGTGGTGCTGATGGACATCAGGATGCCGGGCCTGGACGGGCTCGCGGCGACGAAGGCCGTCACCGCCGAACCGGAGCTGGCCGGGGTGCGGGTCGTCATCCTGACCACCTTCGAGCTGGATGAGTACCTGTTCGACGCGCTGCGCTTCGGCGCCAGCGGGTTCCTGGTGAAGGACACCGAGCCCGCCGACCTGGTGACCGCGATCCGGGCCGTGGCCAGGGGTGACGCGCTGATCTCGCCGGGCATGACGAGGCGGCTGATCGCCGAGTTCGCGGCCAGGGCCAAGGACCGGCGGCCCGCCGCCGAGCTGAGCGTGCTCACCGAGCGTGAACGCGAGGTGATGGCGCTGGTGGCCGGCGGGCTGAGCAACGACGAGATCGCCGGCCGGCTCTACCTGAGCCCGGCGACCGCCCGTACCCACGTCAGCCGGGCGATGACGAAGCTGGGCGTCCGCGACCGCACTCAGCTCGCGGTGCTGGCATACGAGACCGGGCTGGTCCGGCCAGGCTGGCTGGCCTGAGCCGGGAAATCCCTTGCCAGACAGAAGAATCCGCCGGCGCGTAGCCCTGCCGCTAGCAGACCAGGCAAGTTACTATCCGGTACTTACAGCACCATCTCGCATCTGGGCAGGAGAAATAGATGCATCGCATCGCAACGATCGTTACCGCGGCTGCCGCTGTCACAGCAGCGGCCGTCGCGGGAGCAGGACCGGCCTTCGCCGCGCACCATGCCCGCACCACCGCGCACCACGCCACGGCTGCTCCGCCCGAGTCGTTCTACCTGTCTCTGGGCGACTCTCTGTCGGTCGGCATCCAGCCCAACGCCAAGGGCAAGGACGAGCCGACCGGCGTCGGCTATCCCAACCAGCTCATGGACTCGCTGCGGATGGGCAACCCGTTCCTGCACCTGAAGAAGCTCGGCTGCTCCGGCGAGACGACGACCACCATGATGAAGGGCGGCATCTGCAAGTACGCCGACGGCTCGCAGCTCGCCCAGGCGGCCGCGTTCCTGAAGGCGCACGCCGGCCACGTCCAGCTCGTCACCGTTGACATCGGCGCTAACGACCTGAACAAGTGCCTGGTACTGACCAACGAGACGAAGCTGATCAAGTGCCTGGAGAAGGTCTTCCCGGTCACCATGAAGAACCTGGCCACCATCGTGGGGACGCTGCGTGCCGCGGGCGGTTCTTCGCTGCGCATCATCGGCATGACCTACTACGACCCGGAGCTGGCCGGCTGGCTCAAGGGCACCAAGGCCGCGCAGCAGCTGGCCACTGCCAGCATCCCGCTGGCGGAGTCCTTCTCTAACGACATGAAGGCCGTGTACGCGAAGTTCGGCGTCCCGGTCGCGAACATGTACAGCGCGTTCCAGACCGCGGACATGAAGGACACCACCACGCTGCCGGCGTTCGGCAAGGTGCCCCGTGACGTGGGCCTGATCTGCTACTACACCTGGGAGTGCGCGCCCAAGCCGCAGGGCCCGAACGAGCACGCCAACATCCTCGGCTACGGCGTGATCGCCAACGCCTTCCTCAAGGTCTACGCCCGCCGCTGACCTGATCGTTTGGAGAAGGGCGGCCGCCTGCTGGTGGCCGCCCTTCTTGCTGTTAGGAGCGCCGCCAGGCGTAGACGCCGTCGGCGTTGGCGGTGAACACCCAGTCGCCGGCGAACACGGTCTGCGGGAAGTCCCGGCTGCCGGAGACGAGCGTGGACACGATCGCGCCGGTGCGCGCGTTCACCAGGTAGGTCGCGTTCGGCGCGGAGCCGTTGTCGAAGGTGCCCGCGGCGATCACGCCGCCGCCGTCCAGCGACGGGCTGCCGATGACCCCTTCCGGCAGGCCGGTCGCCCAGATCAGCTTGCCGCTCGCCGGGTTGCGCTCCTGGACCGACCCCCGGTAGGCGGTGCCCTTGATCGTGACGGCGGGCCCGGCGAAGAACAGGTCCTTGCCGTTGTAGATCGCGGCGGCGGAGCACTGCGCGTAGGTGCTCGCCGAGGAGTGCGCGCCGATCCGCGCCTTCCAGTCCAGCTTCATCGTGGTCCGCCGGACGGCGTAGAACAGGCCGTTCTTGTCGCAGGCGCCGATATCCCCGCCGAAGATCGTCGGGGACGCGCCGAAGTCGGAGTCGAACTTCACGTCCGCCTTGGGCACCTGGAACCGGCCGAGCAGCTTCAGCGTCTTCGGGGCCAGCCGCAGGATCGACTCTGAGTAGCTGAGCAGCGGCTTGGACGCCGGCCCGTTCCCGGTCGTGGCGTACACATCGCCGCCGGGGCCGACGGCCACGCTGGACCAGACCGAGCCGCCGATGGAGCCCTTGGGCACCGTGTAGAACTCGGCGAACTTCTTGCCGGTCGCCTGCCGGTAGCCGATGACGCCGCCCCTGATCAGCGGCACGTCGCAGTGCGAGGAGACGCCGAGGTAGATGTTGCCGCCCGCGATCGTGGGCGAGGACCACTCGAAGTAGTCGCTGACCGTGCGGGACGGGATGTCGATGACCGACTTCCACTGCACCGCCAGGTTCGCGGCGCTGAGCGCGTACAGGTAGCCGTCCGGCCCGCCGATGTACACCGTGTCGGCGCGGGTCACCGGGCTGACCGCGACGGTCGCGGTATCCACGAACCCCTGGGAGCCGCAGGTCTCCTTCGGCTGAGTGCCGATGAATACCTTCGCCAGCACGTCCCCTGTCGCCTCGCTGAGCTTGTAGAACCAGCCGGAATCAGAACCGATGAAGACCGCGCCGTCGGCGACAGCCGGGCTGGACAGGTAATCATGACCGGCGAAATCATGCCATTTCTGCACCAGGCCAGCCGCGTTTCCCGGCGTGATCGCGGTGGCCGCGGTGCTGTCCGACCAGTGCGCGGGGCCGTCCAGGTAGGCCGGCCGATCCTTTCGCGAAAGCCGCGGCGGGCAGCGCCGCGATGGTCACCCCGGCCGTGACCGCGACGATAACCGTGCGGGCCAGCCTGCGGCCGGCCAGCCGTGCGCGAAGCTTCATGCACCCTCCCTTTACCGCCTGAAATGCTGCGTCCATTATTGAGGGCCATTACTGGTTAATGCGGGTAATGCGGTCGGCCGCCGGCGCGCCAGCCGGGCGGGCTGTCGGTGCCTCCTGGTGGAATGGGGAGGTGCGGATAGCGACCTGGAACGTGAACTCGGTGCTGGCCCGGCTGCCCCGGCTGACCCAGTGGCTAGCGGAGGCCGCGCCCGACGTGGCCTGCCTGCAAGAGACGAAGGTGGCCGCCGGCGCCTTCCCGGCCGACGCCGTCGCGCCGCTTGGCTACGCGGTGGCCCAGCACGGCGAGGGCCGGTGGAACGGCGTGGCCATCCTGTCCAGGGTCGGCCTGGACGACGTGGCCGGCGGCCTGCCCGGCGACCCCGGCTTCCCCGGCCCTGAGACGACGGAGGCCCGGACCATCGCCGCCACCTGCGGCCCGGTCCGGGTCCGGTCGGTCTACGTGCCAAACGGCCGGACCTCCGACGACCCGCACTATCAGTACAAGCTGCGCTGGCTGGCCGCGCTGGCACAGGCGAGCGCGGGGGACGCCGCCGGCGGGCGGCCGTTCGCGATCATGGGCGACTACAACGTGGCCCCGGCGGACGACGACGTCTGGGACATGGCGGCGTTCGCCGACGCGACGCATGTCACGCCGCCCGAGCGGGCGGCGCTGGCCGCACTGCGCGACACGGGGCTGACCGACGTGCTGCCCAGGATCGCCAAGGGACCGCACCCGTTCACCTACTGGGACTACCGCGCGGGCGCGTTCCACAAGGGCATGGGGATGCGAATTGACCTGGTCTATGCCAACTCGGCGCTGGCCTCGGCGGTCACCGACGCCTGGGTGGACAGGGAGGCCCGCAAGGGCAAGGGGCCCAGCGATCACGCTCCGGTTATCGTTGACCTCGACCTGTAACGAACATCACGGGGGGCACGATGGGAAACAGTGAGGTCTTGGTCGTTGGCGTAGACGGCTCCGCGGAGTCGATCGCGGCGCTGCGCTGGGCGGCCAGGTACGGGGACGAGACGGGCGCGACGATCCGGGCGGTCCGGGCCTGGCACTACCCGGCGGCGGTCGGCCCCAGCCCGTCGGGGCGGACGCCCTCGACGGTGACCCAGGGCGTCGAGCAGGAGATGTTCGACCACCTGGCGCAGGCGGTCGCCCAGGTCTTCCCGGCCGGGCCGCCGGCCAACGTCGAGACCAGGCTGGCCTACGGACACTCGGCAGAGGCGCTGATCGAGCAGTCCCAGGACGCCGACCTGCTGGTCGTCGGCAGCAAGGGCCGCGGCGCGTTCACCGGCATGCTGGTCGGGTCTGTCAGCATCCACTGCGTGACCAGCGCCGCCTGCCCGGTCGTGGTGGTCCGCGGCCAGAAGGGCTAGCCGGGCTCGCGGCCGCGCTGGGACGGCTCGCGGCCGGGCGGCTGGCGCAGCCGGGGCCGGGGCGGTACCGGCGGGATGGCGCGCACCTGGGTGCCGTCGGGTCCGGTCCGCACCGGCTCGCCGTAGTGCAGCAGGTCGATGCCGTCGCTCCCGGCGCAGGTGTAGCGCGCCTCGTCATGGCTGATCGCCACGGTCAGCCGCTGGCCGCGGATCCGGAGGTTGAAGGTCAGCCCGCGCAGTGCCCTGGGTAGTCGCGGCCGGAACGCCAGCGTCCCGTCGGTGTCGCGCAGCCCGCCGAACCCAGCCACGGCGACCAGCCACGCCCCGGCCAGCGAGGCGATGTGCAGGCCATCAGCGGTGTTGTGCTCCAGGTCGTCCAGGTCCATCAGCGCGGCCTCCCCCCAGTAGTCGTAGGCGAGGTCCAGGTGGCCGGTCTCGGCCGCCATGATGGCCTGGATGCTGGCGGACAGCGAGGAGTCGCGGACGGTCAGCCGCTCGTAGTACTCGAAGTCGCGCTGCTTCTGCTCGTCGGTGAACTCCTGCCCCGCCCGGTACAGCGCCATCACCAGGTCGGCCTGCTTGACCACCTGCTTGCGGTACAGGTCGAAGTACGGGAAGTTCAGCAGCAGCGGGTACTGGTCCGCGCCGGTGTTCTCGAAGTCCCACACCTCGTGATCGGTGAACCCGTCGGCCTGCGGATGCACCCCGAGCCGCTCGTCGTAGGGCAGCCGCATGTGCCGCGCCGCCCGTTCCCACGTGTCGATCTCCTCGTCGGTCACGTCGGGCAGCAGCGACCGGTCGGTCTCGGCGGCGCGCAGCGCCGCGACCGCCGCACGGAAGTTCCGTTTCGCCATCATGTTGGTGTAGACGTTGTTGTCGGCGACCGAGCTGTACTCGTCAGGCCCGGTCACGCCATCGATCCTGAACTCGCCGCTGGAGTCGAAGTAGCCGAGCGAGGCCCACAGCCGCGCGGTCTCCACCAGCAGGTCGTTGCCGAACCGGCGGTTCCAGTCATCGGTGCCCGCGACCAGCCGGAACCGGGCGACCGCGTCGGCGACGTCCGCGCCGACATGGAACGCGGCGGTGCCGGCCGGCCAGTACGCCGAGCACTCTGCGCCTGAGATGGTCCGCCACGGGAACGCCGCGCCGGCCAGGCCGAGCTGCTGGGCGCGGGTCCTGGCCTGCGGCAGGATCGAGTGCCGCCACTTGAGCGCGTCGGCGGCGGCCGACGGCAGCGAGTAGGTGAGCACCGGCAGGACGTACGCCTCGGTGTCCCAGAACGCGTGGCCGTCGTAGCCGGGACCGGTCAGGCCCTTGGCGGGGATGGCCCGTTCCTCGGCCCGCGCCCCGGCCTGGAGCACCTGGAAGATGGCGAAACGGACGGCTTGCTGGATCTGCGGGTCTCCGTCGACATGCACATCGGCCGACTCCCAGAAGCGATCGAGGAACTCGCGCTGCTCGACCAGCATGCCGTCCCACCCGGCGTGCCTGGCGGCGGCCAGCGCGGCGGCGACCTGGTCCCGCAGCGCCGGCATGGAGCGGGTCGCCGACCAGCCGTAGGCGACCACCTTGACCAGGCGCAGTTTCTGGCCGGGGGCCAGCTCGGCGATCACGGTGACCCTTGCGGAGTCCTCGTAGGACTCGTGCTCCATCTCCCACGGGTGCGGCGCGTCGCACAGGTGATCCATCGCGACGGCGAGCTGGAGACCGCTGCGCCTGGTCTTGTGCGCGAGGTAGCCGGCCGACCCGCTGGACAGGTGCTCGCACGACTCCAGCGGGCGCTCCAGGGCGGCGGCCACCCTCGGATCCTTGGCGAGCGCGGGCATTTCCTCGTTGGCGACCAGCTCGGATTGCACGACGATGCGCACCTTGTCGGTCAGCGCCTCGACCTCGTACTCGATGCCCATGATGGCCCGCTGCACCAGGGAGACCATCCGGGTGCTGCGCACCCGGATGCCGCGGTGACCCGGCGAGCGCCACTCCACCTGCCGGTGCAGCAGGCCCGACCGGAAGTCCAGGGTCCGCTCGTGGTGCAGCAGCCGGCCGTAGCGCAGGTCGAACGGCTCGTCGTCGACCAGCAGGCGGATGATCTTGCCGTTGGTCACGTTGACGACGGTCTGGCCGTCCTCGGGATAGCCGTAGCCGGCCTCGGCATAAGGAAGCGGCCTGGTCTCGTAGAACCCGTTCAGGTAGCTGCCGGGCAGGCCGTGCGGCTCGCCCTCGTCGAGGGTGCCGCGCAGGCCGATGTGGCCGTTGCCGAGCGCGAACACGGACTCGGTCGGGGCCAGCCGGTCCACGCTGAAGCCGGTTTCGCGCAGCGACCAGTCGTGGGTGGCGAAGTCCTCGTGCGGGATCACGCCCCGGCCTCCGGCTTGCCGTGCCGGTCTCCGTCGAGCAGCTCGGCCAGGTCGGAGACAACGCGGTCGGCGCCGTGCCCGGCCAGCGCGGCGGCCTGGCCGACCCGGTCCACGCCGATGACGTAACCGAACCGGCCCGCCCGGCCGGCCTCCACCCCGGACAGCGCGTCCTCGAACACGGCGGCCTGCGCGGGCCGCACGCCGAGCTGCCGGGCGGCATCCAGGTAGGTGTCGGGCGCGGGCTTGCCGTTCAGGTGCCGCTGCGCGATGGTGTTGCCGTCCACCCGGATCTCGAAGCTGGGCGCCAGCCCGGTCACCTTGAGCACGTCGGCGGTGTTGGCGCTGGAGGACACCACCGCGCGGTGCAGCCCGGCCGCGACGACGGCGGCCACGTACCTGGCCGACCCGTCGTAGACCTGCACGCCGTCGTCGTGGATGCGCTTCAGCAGCAGCTCGTTCTTGCGGTTGCCCAGGCCGTGCACGGTCTGCGCGCCCGGCGGATCGTCAGGCCCGCCGTCGGGCAGCTCGATGCCGCGCGAGCGCAGGAAGTCCCGCACGCCGTCGGCGCGCGGCTTGCCGTCCACGTACTCGTCATAGTCGTCATGGGCGTCGAACGGCCGGAAGTCCCGCCCGCCGGACCGGTCGCGGAGGAAGTCATCGAACATCTGCTTCCAGGCGGCGGCGTGCACCGCCGCCGTCTTGGTCAGCACGCCGTCGAGGTCGAACAGGCACGCGCGGATGCCATCGGGTAGTCCAAGCATGAGATCCCCCTACCCGCCGGGCCCGCCGGTATCCGCGGCGGCGGCCCTGGCGGCCTAGCCGGCCGCCTGGCGGCTCCGGAGTAGCAGTGCCGCGGTTAGCGCCAGGGTAACGAGGGCGACGAACTCGACGACCACGACGGTCGTGGCCAGGCCCGAGGTGAAGGTGAGCTTGAAGCCGAACAGGCCGACGGTGCGGGCCAGGAAGAACCCGGCGATGGTGCCGGCCACCAGGGCCAGGCCAGCCGCGACGACCAGGATGTGCCGGGTCGCGACGACGGCTACCGCCAGCACCAGCGCGGCGATGGCCTGCACCAGGAACAGTGGCCCGAGGGTCGCCACGTTCCGGTAGGCGATGTCCCACAGGTGCAGGTGGATCAGCCCGGAGGTCACCAGGAGCCCGCCATCGATCACGGCCAGGGCCCAGATCGCGGCCCGGCCGGGCGCGCTGCCGGCCTTCTTCTGCTGCTCGGTCACGGTCATCGGTTCTGTGCCTTTCTGCTGGCGGCTGTGTTTCTGCTGACCACTGTGTTTCGGCTGACCACTGTGTTTCGGCTGACCACTGTGATGCTGGGGCTGCCCGGGCTGGTGCCGGGCGGGCTGCCCGCCGGGCTGGCGGTGAAGGGCTCGGCCCACTGGCTGACGAAGGTGCCCGCGAGCCCGGCGCGGCCGGGTGCCTGCTCGACCGGCACGGGCCGTCCGGAGATCCCGGTCACGCAGGGCGCGGCTCCGCGCGCCGGGAACACCGCCCGCCCCGACAGCGCGTCCCAGACGGCGAACACGGTGCCGAGGTTGATGTCGATGCGCCCGGTGGCCGCGTGATGGATCCGGTGGTACGCCGGGCTGATCAGCACCCGGCCGGCCGGGCCGTAGGTCCATCGCACGTTGGCGTGCGGCAGCGCGCCAAGGCAGGCGTAGACGGTCAGCACGATGGCCGGGGTGGCGGCGTTGGAGCTGACGGCGAGGATGGGGATGGCGGAGATCAGGAAGCTCACGTGCACCAGCGGATGGGCGCGGAACGTCGTCAGGATGCTCAGCTCCTCCTGCGAGTGATGCACGGCGTGCAGCCGCCACAGCGACCTGACCCGGTGGTTGGCCAGGTGCGCGAGCCAGTCGGCGGCATCGATGCCGAGCACGGCCAGGGCGACGAACAGCCAGCTCGGCACGCCGGGCAGCCGGGGGATCACCAGCCAGGGCGCCGCCCTGGCCAGCGCGGTGGCGAAGCCCGAGCCGATCAGCACGATCAGCGGGACCACGACCAGGGCGTAGGTCAGCAGGTAGCACAGGTCGACCACGTGGCCCGTGGCCAGCACCGGCCGCCGGACGGCGGGCCTGACCTGCTCGATCACGAACACGGTGAGCACGAACCCGAGCACGGCGGGCCCGGCTAGCTGGAACCGCCCGGCGTCGATGGACCTGGCCAGCCCGAACTGGCCCAGCTCGGCCCAGCCACGCCAGGCCAGCCCGGCGGCCAGGACCGCGATCAGGACCGTGGACAAGCAGAGCCGCCGGCGGGCGACGGTGACAGTGCTCACAATGCTGACACGAGGGCGGGAGCGGGACGGTTCAGCCGAAACGCGCGAATAGCGCACCTGGCATCGCCAGGCAAGAGATGATTTACCTTGCGAAACAACTAGGGGAGCGCGGGGCACCAGGTCATGGACGAGTCAGCCGGCGGCGGTCAGCCGGGCAGCGATGCGGAACTCCTGAACCAGATCAGGTCAGGCAGGCCCGACTGCTACTCCGTCCTCCGCGCCCGGCATGAGGCCGCGGCGGCCTGCCTGGCCGACCGGCTCGGACTCGAGCCTGAGCAGGCAGCTAGCAGTGTCGACGCCGCGTTCACCTTGGTCCTTGACGCGATCAAGCGCGGTGGCGGGCCGACCGACGCGTTCCGGCCCTACCTGCTGACCGCCGTCAGGCGGGTCGCCGGCGGCGGTAGCGTGCCCGCCGACGACCAGCAGCTTCCCGACCCAGGACAGCTCCTCGACGGCCCGCCGGCCGCCGGCGGCCTCGGCGTGCCGCTCGCCGCCGCGTACCTGTCGCTGCCCGAGCGGTGGCGCGCGGTGCTGTGGCACGCCGACATCGAGCGGGCCGCGCCGCCCGCCATCGCCCCGGTGCTCGGCCTGGCCGCCGCCGAGGTGACCGAGCTGACCGCCAGCGCCCGCGCCGGGCTGCGGCACGCCTACCTCCAGCACCAGGCTGGCGGCGCGGGCCGGGAGCCCGCCGGCCTGACCGACACCGGCGCGGCGCTGCGCACCGTGGTCGCGCCGATGGTTCTCGGCACCGCGACGGCCGGGTACCTGGTCGCCATCGCCAGGGCCGCGCGGGCCAGGGGCGCGGCTGGCCCGGCCGGCCGTGCGGCGGCGGCCTGGGCGGGCGGCCTGGGCGCGGCCGCCGGCAGGCTGAAGGTCTGGCTGGCCGGGACGCCAGCGCAGCGGGGCGTGCTGGCCGCCGGGGCCGGCGCGCTGCTCGCCATCTTCGGCGTCGCCGGGTACCTGCTGTTCGCCAGCTCGGCCGGCGGCGTCCCGGCTGCCGGCCAGCAGGCAGCCGAGGGCGTGCCAAGCCCGCCCGGCGCCTCCGTTCCGGCCGATCCTTCGACTCCCGCCACGAGCTCGGCCAGCCCCACACCGCATCACAGGCACCATGTGACCTGGCACCACCATGCCGCCGTGCCGCCGCCCGCCCCGCTCCCGAGCACGCCGCCGCCGGCCCGCAAGACCGCCCACCCGAAGCCCCCGGCCGCCAAGGTCAGCGCCGAGATCGGCGTGTACGGGCCAGGCGGCCACGGAAACATCGCGGGCGTCGCGTTCGGCGTCACCAACGGCGGCCCGGCGAGCAGCAGGAAACTGGCCGCCTGGATCGCCCTGCCGGCCGGCGCGAGGCTGGCGACCGAGCATCACCACGGACACAGCCCGGCCTGGGGCCACGGCGGCCTGTCCGGCTGGACCTGCACGGCGACCTCGCACGGCGCGGTCTGCACGCATCCCGCTCTCGCCGCGTCGGGGCGGGCCGGCTGGTTCCTGACCATCGAGGTGACCAGTTCCGCTGCGTGCGGCAAGCCGGTCTCGATGACCGTGACCGGCGGCGAGGCCCCAGCCAGCGCCCAGTCCTCCGGCACTCTCGACTGCGGCGGGTCCGGCAACGCCCCGGCGGCGGCCGGCGGGTGGGCACTGTGGCAGCCCTGGCTTCGGGCCGCCTGACCCTGCTGACCCTCCCCGCCGGTCAGTTGCGTCCCGCTTGCAGCAGATTTTCCGGCGACGGTCGACAGACCGGAAATGTCAGTGCCCTCGACTAGAGTCGAACATAGAAGCTAACCACTGGTGCACAATCGCCAGGGCAGCGGGCTCGCGGAGGGAGGCGGCGCGTGCGGCGGCAGGACGAGCAGTTCACCGGGACCGCACAAGCGCTGTCGGCGGTCCTGTCCGGGCTGTCGTTCCTCGCTGCGGCCGACACGGGCGCGCTGCCCGTGGCCGAGGTGGCGGACTGCCTCCGCGGGCTGGAGCAGGCCGAGTCGATCCGGACGGCCGCGCGGGCGGCACTGATGTCGGCGTTCACCGCTCTGGCCGGCTGCGAGGCCGACGGCCAGGGCACGACCAGGACCTGGCTGGCCTGGCAGGCACGGATGACCGGAGCGGCGGCGTCCGCCGCCGTGGGCTGGATGCGGCGGCTGTCCGCGCACCCGCGCGTCGGCCGGGCGCTGGCCGCCGGGGAGATCTCGCCGTCGTGGGCGCGGCAGGTCTGTACCTGGTCGGACATGCTGCCGGCGGACCGCCGCGACGACGCCGACCAGATCCTGCTCTCGGCCGCCGACGGCGGCGCGGACCTGGCCGGCCTGTCCGGGCTGGCGGAGGAGATGTACAACCGCTGCGCAGGCCCGGACCGGGAGCGGGACCGCGCCGAGCGCGACTTCAATGACCGCCACGTCCACCTCGACCTGCACTTCCGTGGTGCGGGCAAGCTGGCAGGCGACCTCACTCCGGAATGCGCCGCCGCGCTCGGCGCCGTGCTGGACTCGCTGAGTAAGAAGGCCGGCCCGGAAGACGTCCGGACCCGCCCGCAGCGCGACCACGACGCCCTGGAAGAGGCCTGCCGCCGCCTCGCCGCCAGTGGCATGCTCCCCGACGTGGCCGGCCAGCCCACTCAGATCCAGCTTCACCTGACCCTGGACCAGCTTCGCGGCATCCCCGGCGCAGCCGAGGCCGAGCGCCAGTGGCTAGCTGGCCTGGCTAGGGAGGACGGCGACCCCCGGGAACCCTGGCCTGCGGATGGCAGTGACACCGGGCGGGCAGGGCCAGCCGGTGATGCGGCGTCGGCATGGTGGGCGTGCGGGTTGTCTGGTGACGGTGCGCCTGGGTGGTTCGCCGGGCGGGCTGACGGCGATGGCGAACCCGGCTGGATCCGGGATCAGGCCGCCGCCGAGGGTTACGCGTGCGACGCACAGATCGTCCCGATCGTGACCGGGCACCTGGACCCGGCCGTGCTCGCCGCGATGACCCGCGACTACCTGGACCCCGGCCACTACGAAGCGATGCTCACTCGCGTCCGCCGCGACCAGACGGGGTGGCGGCGCGACGCGCCGCTCAGCGCTCGCAGCATCCGCCGGGTACAGGACACGCTGCTCCGGTACGCCGCCGGCGTGCTCTCCGGCCCCGCCGGGCTCGCCGCGTTCCTGCGCACCGGAATCCTGGCCGCCGATCTTCCCGCCGCCCGCTGGCCCGGCGACGACGACGCAGCCGCCAGCGGCGAGGCCGACGCCCAGGCTGGAGACACCCGCGCCGGGTTCCCTGCCTCGGTCAGCCTCCCGCTCGACACCGGTGCCCCCACCGCGACCGTCCCGCCGCACCTGCGCAGGGCCGTCGCCCGGCGGGACCGGCGATGCGCCTTCCCCGGCTGCCGGCAGCGACCCCAGGCCTGCCAAGCTCATCACCTCATCCCGAGATCCAGAGGCGGCCCGACCGCCCTGTGGAATCTGGTCATGCTCTGCCCGTTCCATCACCTGATCGCGATTCATCGATGGGGCTGGTCGCTGACCCTGAATGCGGACGGCACGACGACCGCCACCAGCCCGGACGGCATCAGGACCTTGCATAGCCACGGTCCGCCGAGCACCGCAGCGGCATAAGGCAAGACAGGACTGGCGGCGTGCCTGCGTGACACCTGCGAGGAGCCTTACCGCCGCGCATAAGGACGCGCGGATCTGATCGGAGAGCCGATGTGGAGGTGGTCTGCAAATGCGCGTGCGCCATTAACGCTTGCCGCACCTTCTAGTGAATGGCTTCTTCATGGAACCCAGCTAACCCAGCAGACGTGGCTCGCATCGACGCCCGCAAAGGCTGCAGCGAGTTCAGGATCGGCGAGTTGGGGTTCAACGCGACTAGTCTGCCCTTAAGGGCACTCCGAAACAGTGCAGACCCCACCACCCGAGGAGATCCCGTGCAGATGCGCCCCGTCACGTCCACGAACGTACTCGAGGCTGGGTATGATCCGGCGGCCCAGATCCTGCGGATCCGTTTTCGCAGCGGCGGCATTTACGACTACTTCAACATCGACCCTCTCCTATTCCAGCAGATGCTGCTTCCTTACCCGTGGCGGCGTATAGGCGAGGAGGTCAAAATGCACCCGTACCGGCGAGTCGCCTGAGCAAGCCAGCCCGGAAGTTTGCGGCTACCCGGTCATCTTGGAAACGGAGGGCAACCCAGTCACGCCTAATCGCGGGTCGCGATGCCGGTCATGAGCTGGGTCACGAGGGCGAGCGCCAGGTCGTCGTCGAGCGGGGCGTGGCCGAAGAACAGGCGGTGGTAGACGGGCGCGAACAGCTCGTCGGTCACGGCCTCCAGGTCCACGCCCGCGCGGATCTCGCCGCGCTCGACGCCGGAGCGCAGGATGTCCAGGGTCGCGGCGCGCCGCGGGGCGAGCCAGCGCTCGCGCAGCGAGCGGGCGATGTCGGGGTCGGACTGGGCGGCGGCGACCAGGGCGCGCATCAGCGGGCCGGCGGTGGTGTCGCGGAAGATGGCGACGAGGGCACCGATCTGCCAGGTCAGCGCCTCGGCGGCGGTGGAGCCCTCGGGGATGGACAGGGTGCCGGCGACGCGGTCGAGGAAGCCGTCGAGGGCGACGGCGCCCCTGGACGGCCACCACTTGTAGATGGTGGCCTTGCTGACGCCGGCCCTGGCGGCGATGGCGTCCATGGTGGCGGCGGGCAGTCCGCCGCTGAGCATGAGGTCGCCGGCGGCGGCGAGGATGGCCTGCCGAGCGGTCTCGCTCCTGGGCCTGCCGCGCTTACCGGCGGGCGCGCTCATACAGCCAGCCGATCCCGGCCAGCACGGGCAGCGCCGCGCCGAAGAGGGCCACTCCGCTCCAGCCGTAGGTCGCGTGCAGCCAGCCGGAGATCGCGGAGGCGGCGGACCCGCCGAGGAACGCCGAGGTCATGAACACGGTGTTGAGCCGGGCGCGGGCGTCCTCGCGAAGCGCGTAGACGTCGCGCTGGCTGAGCACCTGGTGCGCCTGCACGGCCAGGTCGAGCAGCACGGCGGCGCACGCCAGCAGGATAACGCTGCCGGAACCGAGCCAGGCGAGGATCATCGCGGCCACGGCGATGACGATGGCGACCCCGCGGCCGGCCCGGCCGAGGCCGCGGTCACCGAGCACGCCGGCCACCAGCGCGGCGGCGGCCCCGCCGGCGCCGACGAGGGCGAACCCGGCGATCTGGAGCTGGGACAGGTGATGCGCGTCGATCAGCTCGTAGGCGATGGAGGTCCAGAAGGCGCTGAACACGCCGAACATCAGGGCCTGCGAGGCGGCCCGGCGGCGCAGCACGGGCTCCTCCGCGACGAGGCGCAGCGCGGAGCGCAGCAGCGCGCCATACCGAACCGAGTTGCCTGGCCGGCGCCTGGGCAGCACCCGCCACAGCACGGCGGACAGCGCGAGCATGGCGACGGCGGAGATGACGTAGATGCTGCGCCAGCCCCAGGCGGCGGCGGTGACGCTGGACACGGACCTGGCCAGCAGGATGCCGAGCAGCAGGCCGCTCATCACCCGGCCGACGTACTTGCCGCGCTGCGCGGGCGGCGCGAGGTGGGCGGCGAACGGGACCAGGATCTGGACCACGACGGAGGTCACGCCGATGGCCACGGACATGACCAGGAACAGGGTCAAGTCGGGCGAGAACGCGGCGACGGCGAGCGCGGCGGCGGTCAGCAGCAGGACCCGGCAGGCGAGCTTGCGGTTCTCCAGCAGGTCGCCGAGCGGGACCAGGAAGGCCAGCCCGGCGGCGTAGCCGAGCTGGGTGGCGGTCACCACGATGGCGGCGGTGCCCTGGCCGACGCCGAACGTGCTGGCGATCAGCGCGAGCAGCGGCTGCGGGTAATACAGGTTCGCGACGGTCAGCCCGCAGGCGACGGCCATGGTCCAGATCACGACCTGGAGGCCGGCCTGCCGTCGCCTGACCTGCGGCTCCTCCGTGGACGTGACCGTCACTGAGACTCCCTTAATTTCTAAACGATGAGTTCAGAATATGCGCCGCCCGCGGGCCGGTCAATCGCGGGCGGGCAGCGTGGAGCCTGTGAGCGTGCTGAAGACGATGACGGTCAGGCACGGGCTAGATCAGCCCTCGGGCGGATCAGCCTTCCGGCGGGGTCCCCAGGGTGGCCGGAGCGCCGAATCGCTGGAGTGCTTCTGGCACGGCCACGGTGCCCCGTTCATCCTGGAAGTTCTCCATGATGGACAGCAGGACCCGGGCGGTGGCGCCGGTGCCGTTCAGCGTGTGCGCGAATTCCAGCTTGCCTTCGCGGCGGAACCGGATGTTCAGCCGCCGGGCCTGGTAGTCGGTGGTGTTCGAGCACGAGGTGATCTCCCGGTATCGCTGCTGGACCGGGAACCAGGCCTCGATGTCATACTTCTTGGCGGCGGGCGCGCCGAGGTCGCCGACGGCGATGTTCATCACCCGGTAGGGCACGCCGAGGTCGCGGGCGATGGACTCCTCGTGCGACAGCAGCTCCTCGTGGAACGGACCTGACTGCTCGGGCAGGCAGTAGATGTACATCTCGACCTTGTCGAACTGATGCACCCGGAACATGCCCTTGGTGTCCTTGCCGGCGGCGCCGGCCTCGCGCCGGAAGTTCGTGGTGAACGCGGCGTACTTGGCGGGCAGCTCGTCCTCCTCCAGCCGCTCCTCGGCGTGGATGCCGGCCAGCGCCACCTCGGAGGTCCCGGTCAGGTAGAGGTCGTCTTTCTCCAGCCGGTACAGGTTGGACTCCTCGGTGGGCAGGAACCCGGTCCCGTACATGGCGCGCTCGCCGACCAGCACGGGCGGCAGCACGGGCAGGAAGCCAAGCCCGGCGAACCGGTCGATGACGAACCGGTACAGCGCCATCTCGGCGAGCGCGACATCGCCGATCCGGTAGGCGAACCGGGACCCGGACAGCCGGGCGCCCCTGGCCATGTCGATCCAGCCGCGCGGCGAGCCCAGCTCGGTGGCAGTCGCGCGGCTCGAAGCCGAACTCGGGCTTGCTCCCCCACTCGCGGACGAGCTGGGCGTCGTCCTCGTCCATGCCGTCGGCGGCGGTGGGGTCGGGCAGGTTCGGGATCCGGCCAAGCAGCTCATCGCGGGTCCTGGCGGCGGCGGACTGCTCGGCCTCGGCGGCGGCGAGCTCCTCCTTGAGCTGGCGCAGCTCCTCGATCTTGGCCTCGCTCGGCGGCCCGCCCTTGGACGACCTCTTCTGCGCGGCGCGCAGCGCCTCGGACCGCTCGGTGTGCGAGCGCCAGCTCGCGTCCGCCGCCAGCAGCGCGTCGAAGTCGGCGCTGGCGCCGCGCCGGTCGAGCGCGGCGCGGTAGCGGTCGGGATCCTGGCGGGCTGCCTTGAGGTCAATCACGGGCGCGAGTCTAGTCCGGCGGCCGGAGATGGGCAGCTTTGTTGTACCGGGCTCGGAGCCGGACGCCGGCCGGACCTGGTGGCCAGCACGGAGCCGCCCAGGATCAGCGCGAACGCGGCGGCCATGGCGGCGGTCAGCGGCTCACCGAGCAGCCAGACGCCGCCGGTCACGGCGATGGCCGGGTTGATGTAGGTGATGACGCTGGCCCTGGCCGGGCCGACCTCGGCGATCAGCGCGAAGAAGATCACGAACGCGATGGCGGTGCACACCACGGCCAGCCCGGCCAGCGCGCCGAGCACCTTGGCGGACGGCATCGCGGACGGCCAGTCGAGCGCGGCCAGCGGCGAGTAGACGACGGTGGCGAACGCGAGGCAGACGGCGGTCATGCCCAGCGGGGGCAGGTCGCCGAGCTTCCGGCTGGCGATCAGCGGCCCGATGGCGTAGCAGAGCGCGACCAGCAGCACCTCGCCGACTGACCCCGCGTCGCCGGCCGGGGTGCCTGGGCCGACCAGCAGCCCCACCCCGGCCAGGCCGATGAGCAGGCCAGCCCAGCGCAGCGGGGTCAGCCGGTCGGTGCCGCCGGTCAGCCGGGCCAGCACGGCGACCAGGATCGGCACCGAGGCGACCAGCAGCCCGCTCAGGGAGCTGGACAGCCGGGTCTCGGCCTCGGACAGCAGCAGCCACGGGGTGATGATCTCGACCACGGCGAACAGGGCCAGCCAGCGCCAGTGCGGCGCCAGCCCGCCGAGCTGGCGGCGGCGGATCGCGATGGGAAGCAGCAGCAGGGCGCCGACGCCGACCCGGCACAGCACCAGCACGGGCACCGGCACGCCGCCCACGGCGACCTTGATGAGCAGGTAGGGGATTCCCCAGATCACGCTCATCGCAGCGAACATCAACCAGCCACGGCGGCTCACCGTCACTCCCTCCGGGAAACGCCAGGCAGAGCGCTTGCCCGGACCAAGCTTGCCGTACCGCTCGCGAGGGGTCTTGAACGGTCTTGCGCGTGGTCAGCCCTTGAGGCAGATGCCGAGCGGCCCGAGGTACAGGCACGACGGCGAGGCGGACGGCGAAGGCGACGGGGCGGGCGAAGGCGACGGGGAGCCGGGCGAGGACGGCGACGGCGACGGCGAGCCGGGCGCGGGCGAGGAGGACGAGGGCCGCGGCGACGGCGACGGATGGTGCCCGTGCCGCCCGGGCGGCCCGCCGCCCGGAGCGGAAGAGGAGGTGCCAGGCCGGGGCTGGCTGCTCCCCGGCGGGCCGCCGGCCGGGGAGCCGGAGCCGTTCCGGCTCGGGCCGCCGCCGGGGGCGACACCGAACTGCGAGCCCGGGCCGCTGGCCTGCGGCGGGCGGATGTTGAGCGTGACGGCGGCGGTCATGATGTACACGAGAGTGGCGGCCACCACGATGATGACCGGCGGGAGCAGCAGCAGGGGGTGGGCGCGGAAGGCCACGGCGCCGTTGCGCAGGGTGGACCTGATCCGGTCCCTGGCGATGGCGAAGGCGATGCCGCCGCCCGGTAAGGCCGGGCCGTACCCCATGCTGGCACTGCGGCGCGCCCGGATCAGGGCTGCCCGGCGCTCCGGAGGAGTCAGGCCGGGCGCCAGGTAGATGACGGTGCTCCGGCCATGCGACTGCGTCCGGACATGTAATCCGGCAGGCAGCTCCGCGTAGCGAATCTTGATCAACGGCCCGCCCTCGCAGGGTTTTTTCCGCCTACTTTCTACGGACGGTGATGACCATATCACTGTGGATAGCTGCAATCCCACGGACATGCCATACTCGGCTACCTAATATGAGCCCTGCCAGCGGTGTCGGGCCGGCTCATTCCCAGGCCGCCGCGAGGCACGGCTACGCTCACCAGAGCCAGGGATTTTCGCAGATCCGCTGCGGCGCAGGAGGTCCGTTGCCGAGGAATCGTGCTGCCCACTAGCGAGCGCGGCGAGGGCGCCGCCCCGGCCGGGCCCGCCGGGGCGACCGCGTCGGCCGGCGAAGCCGCCGCGCCGGCCGCGCCGGGCCGGGGGCTGCGCGCCTGGCAGGCGCTGCCGCTGTCCGCCGCCGGCGGGCTCGCGCTGGCCGCGGCCTTCCCGCCGGCCGGCATCTGGCCGCTCGCGGCGGTCGGCCCCGCGGTACTGGTGATCTGCCTATGGCAGCGCAGCCTGCGCGGCTCCTTCCTGATCGCCCTGGTGTTCGCGTCACGTTCTTCGTCCCGCTGCTGTCCTGGCTGGTGAACGTCGCCTGGTACGCCTGGGCGGCGCTGGCGGGGGTGGACGCGGTGATGTTCGCCGTGCTGGCCATCGGGCTGCGGCTGCTGCTCCGGCTGCGCGCCTGGCCGCTGGCGGCCGCAGGCTGGTGGGTGGCGGCCGAGGCACTGCGCGACCGGTGGCCGTGGGGCGGCTTCCCGTGGGGGCGGCTGTCGATGAGCCAGGCCAGCGCGCCGACCCTGAACTGGGTCTCGGTCGGCGGCCCGGTAGCTGCTGACCTTCCTGCTGGCGCTGGCAGGCATCTGCCTGGCCTGGGTAATCCTCGGCGCCGGGCCGCAGCCGGGACTGCTGCGCCGCCGGGTGCTGCCGCTGGCCTGCCTGGTGGTCGTCGCCGGGATCGCCCTGGCAGGCCCGGCGCTGCCGGTCAACCAGCCGGTGCCCGGCACCCCGACGGCCGTGGTCGCCGCCGTGCAGGGCAACGTGCCGCACGCCAGGAACCTGCCCGACCTGCTGCGGGCCACCACGGTGACGACCAACCACGCGAACGCCACCCGCCAGCTCGCGGCCAGGGTGGCGGCGGGCAAGGTCCCGGCGCCGCAGCTGGTGATCTGGCCGGAGAACTCCACCGACCAGGACCCGCGGCTCAATCCCTTCATCTTCAACGAGATCGCCGGGGCCGTCGCCTCGATCGACCGCCCGGTGCTGGTCGGGGCCGTGCTGCAGAACCCGGTGCGCAACTCCGGCCAGCTCTGGCTGCCGGGCACGGCCCGGTCGCGGACTACGTCAAGCGCCAGCTCGTGCCGTTCGGCGAGGTCATCCCGTTCCGCAGTTTCCTGAGCCTGTTCACCTCGCTGCCCTCGCTCCAGCCGGTCAACTTCACGCCGGGCCACCGCGCCGTGGTGTTCCACGTCGGCCAGATCCGCCTCGGCGACGTGATCTGCTACGAGGTCGGCTTCGACGGGCTGGTCTCCTCCGAGGTCAAGGCGGGCGCGAACCTGCTGACGGTGCAGACCAACGACGCCGACTTCGAGCTGGACGGGCAGACCGGCGAGACGCTCCAGCAGCTCGCGATGGCCAGGGTCCGCGCGGTGGAGCACGACCGGTCGCTGGTGGTGGCCTCCACCACCGGGGTCAGCGCGATCATCGCCCCCGACGGCCGGGTGGTCAGCAAGACCCCGCTGTGGCAGCGCGCGTCCATCGAGGCGCGGGTGCCGCTGCGCGGCGCCACCACGCTCGCCGACCGGCTCGGCGGCTGGCCGGAAGGCATCCTGACCGGCGGCACGGCCGCGGCGCTGGCCTGGGTGATCGTCACCGCCGTGATCGCCGAGCGGCGCCGGGTCCGGATGGCCGGACCGCGGCAGGAAGCGCCGTCGGCGGACGCCGCAGAATAGAGGCAGGAAGCCCGGCAACCGCCGGCCCCCGGAGCACCCGGCCGGCGGCTCGGCACAGGTAAGGCGGCAGATGGCCAGGGCAGCTCGGTGGCGCAGTCTGCGGCAGCCCGTCAGGTACGCGGCGCTGCTGGCCGGCGCCCTGCCCGTGCTCGCCTTCCCCGATGCCAACCTCGAGTTCCTGGCCTGGTTCGGCCTGGTGCCCGGCCTGCTGCTGATGGCCAGGGCGCCCCGGCCGCGCGAGGCTGCGGTGCGCGGCTGGTGGTTCGGCACCGGGTACCTGCTGGCCGCGATGTACTGGCTGGCGCCCAACCTCGGCCCCGGGCTGCTGATCGTCGCGATCGTGCTCGGCTTCCTGTGGTCGGGCGTCGGGCTGGCCGCCCGCGCCACGCTGGCGCCGCCGGTCCGCCCGGCCCGCGCCGCCGCCGGGCTGCTGCTGGTGCCGAGCGCCTGGCTGGTCACCGAGTACCTGCGGTCCTGGCAGGCCATCGGCGGGCCGTGGGCGGTCTTCGGCGCGAGCCAGTGGCAGCATCCCGCCGTGCTGGCGCTGGCCGCCGTGGGCGGCGTCTGGCTGGTGACCTTCGCCCTGGTCGCCGCGAACACCGGCATCGTGATCGCCATCGGCGGGCACGGCCTGGCGGCGCGGCTGGTCGGCGCCGCTGGCGCGCTGCTGGCCGTGGCGGCAGGCCCGGCCGCGTTCGCGGCGACCGCGCCGAGCCCGGCGGCCGGGGCAGTCAGCGTCGCGCTGGTGCAGCCAGGCGTGATCGGCAGCCCGGCCCGGCGGCTGGCGGCCAGCGAGCGGATCACCGCGGGACCGGCGGCCAGGCACGCGGACCTGATCGTCTGGGGCGAGAGCAGCGTCGGCTTCGACCTGACCACCAGCCCCGCGCTGCTCGGCCAGCTCCGGGCGCTGTCGGCCGCAGTCGGCACCCAGATCCTGGCCAACCAGGACGCGCTGAACTCGGCGGGCGCCAAGTCCAAGGTCGCGGTCCTGATCGGCAGGAACGGGATCGCCGGGGAGTACGTCAAGAGCCGGCTGGTGCCGTTCGGCGAGTACATACCGCTGCGGTCCGAGCTGGGCTGGCTCACCAGCATCAGCCGGGCCGCGCCGAAGAACATGGTGACCGGCAACGGCGCGCACGTGCTGCACGCCACGCTGCGCGGCGACCGGCCACTCACCATCGGGGTGCTGATCTGCTTTGAGTCGGCGTTCCCCGACATGTCCCGCTACGACGCCAACCACGGCGCCAGGCTGATCGTCTACCAGACCTCCGACTCCACCTTCCAGGGCAGCTGGGCGCTGGCCCAGCACGCCTCGCTCGGCGCGCTGCGCGCGGCGGAGACCGGCCGGCCCGTGGTGCAGGCGGCGCTGACCGGGGACTCGGCTGCCTTCGACCCGCGCGGCCGGCTGCTCGGCTGGCTGGACCGCTCGCGGCGCGGCGCCGTGCTGGTCCGGCTGGCGCTGCCGCCGGCGTCCGCCCGCACCCCGTTCGACCGGCTCGGCGACTACGTGCCGTGGACCGCGCTGGTCATCGTGGGTATCGCGCTGCTCGCGGCGGCCGGCCGCCGGATCCGGCGCATGCGCGGCCGCGAATCGGACATACCCTGGAATGGCGCCAGCCCGCCCGACGGCCGCCAGGCAGAAAGGCCGGTCCCATGTCCCGCTCTGCCCGACCCGCCCGACCAGCCCCGCCCGCCCGGCCCGGCCGCGGCCGGCTCCTGACCGCCTGCGCCGTCGCTGGCTTGCTCGCCGCGGCCTGCTCCTCGGGCGGCGGCACGGGCAGCAAGAGCGGATCACACACAGGCGGCTCCCCCGGAGCCTCCGCCGCGCGCGTGGTCATCGCCCCCGCCTCCGGAAGCTCCGGTGTCCGGCCGGGCCAGCCGATCAGGGTCAGCGTCGCCAGCGGCCGGCTCACCAGCGTGGCCGTGCACACCAGCGGCGACCCGGTGGCCGGCACCATGAACGCCACCGGGACGTCCTGGCACAGCGACCGGACGCTGGACGTGGACACCAGCTACACGGTCACCGCGACCGCGACGGTCAGCGGCGGCACGGTGACCGGGACCAGCTCCTTCAGCACGCTGAAGCCGGACCGCACGGTGCAGACCGAGATCTTCGAGGGCTACCACAAGAGCTACGGCGTGGGCATGCCGATCATCCTTACCTTCAGCTCGCCGGTGACCGACAAGGCCGCGGTGGAGCGGGCCCTGGAGATCACCACCTCCAAGCCGGTCGTCGGAGCCTGGCACTGGGACGGCGACCAGGCCGTGGACTTCCGGCCGCGCGAGTACTGGCCCGCCCACACTCAGGTCAGCTTCACCGGGCACCTGAACGGCGTCGAGATGGCACCAGGGGTGTACGGGGACCACACGCTCACCCAGTCGTTCAGCATCGGCAGCTCGCTCATCGTGGTGGCCAGCACCGCGACCCATCACATGGACCTGTACCGGGGCGGCAGGTTCTACCGCCGCTGGCCGATCAGCACCGGACGGCCAGGAGATAACACCCCGAACGGGACTTACCTCACCATCGACAAGGGCAACCCGGTCCTGATGAAGGGACCCGGCTACCGCCTGGAGGTGCCCTGGTCGGTCCGGTTCACCTGGACCGGGGACTACCTGCACGATGCCTACTGGTCGGTCGGCGAGCAGGGCTTCACCAATGTCAGCCACGGCTGCGTGAACATGGCCCCGGCGGACGCGCAGGCGTACTACAAGATGGCCGTGCCCGGCGACCCGGTCACCATCAAGGGCAGCCCGCGGGCCGGCGCCTGGGACAACGGCTGGACCGAGTGGTTCCTGAACTGGACCAGGTTCCTGCGCGGCAGCGCCCTGCACGAGGCGGTCCAGGCCGGCCCGGACGGCAGCTCGTTCATCAGGCCCGCCGCGATCCCGGCCGCGTCCGGCACGGCACCGCTGGACCACCCGGATCCGGACAACTGGACAGCGACCGACTGATTTCTGCCAGATATATTCCATCCAGCTACCTGCAGTGACATAGGTCATACCGGGCATCAACGGGAAGACCTGCGCTGAGCTGAGGGTTATACACCCGATCCTCGCCGGGACCTAAGTCCTTCGCTACGGAGGGCGACTGGTTTCCGTGCTTGCGGCCACGGCAGTAGCGCACCGGGCGCTGTCCGCCGGCGGCCCGCCCTGAACCCGCGAAGCATGCGTGCTGACGCATGCCCCAGAGCTCGCCTGCAAACGATTGGCGGCTCACCCCGGCTCGTACCGCCGGGCGGCGAGGACGCACAGCGGAAGGAATCGATGTGACCCGCAGTGATCTCACCGATACGACCCGCACCGCCATCACCGGCTTCTTCACCGGCCGGGGCAGGTCCCTCGCCTACCTGGGCGCGGCGCTCGCGCTGACCGGGACCGGAACCGCGACCGCCGCGGCGGCGACCGCGGCGCCCACGGCGGCTGTGGCCATCGCCTCGGCGGGTTCCCACGCCAAGTCCCCCCAGGCGGGCTCGCAGACGGGAACATTCAGCGGAATCAAGCTCAGCGCGGCCAGGACCGGCGGTCGCCAGACCACCAGGCTGCACGTCGCCAGGCACGCCAGCCACACCGCGATGACCTGGAAGCAGATCCGGGACACGCTGGCGCGGCAAACCTACCCCAGGGCCGCGCAGCACAAGCTCCCGCTCGCCGACCGGCTGCTGCCAGCGGCGACCAGCGGCCCGCAGTCGTTCATGCCCATCACGACCTCCCGGATGGCCAACGCCAGGACGATCGTGGCGCAGTCGCTGCACAAGCACATGGGCGTCAGGTCGGCGGTCATCGCGGTGGCCACGGCCATGCAGGAGTCGACCCTGGAGAACATCAAGTTCGGCGACCGTGACTCGCTCGGCCTGTTCCAGCAGCGGCCCTCGTGCGGCTGGGGCTCGGCGGCGCAGATCACCACCCCCGCCTACGCCGCGGACGCGTTCCTGAACGCGCTGCGCGAGCACCAGAAGGCCGACCCGACCTGGGCCGCGCAGCCGCTGTGGAGCACCGCGCAGTCGGTTCAGGAGTCCGGCTTCCCCTACGCCTACGCCAAGTGGGAGGCCCAAGCCGCGCAGCTCGTGTCGAGCATCGCCAGGCACATGGTCTGATCAGGCCCGCGCCGGTGACCCCCGCCGGCGCTCCCCTGGTGGCTCCCCCCGCCACCAGCCCGCCGCCCCGGTCCTTCCCCCGAGGACCGGGGCGGCCCCATGCCCGGCCAGGGGCCAGCCAATGGGCGAGCCAAGCGGGCGAGATGACCGCCGCATCCGTGCCGGTGCGGTAAAAACAATGACGTGGAGACGTTCCTGACGCACGCGGGCTACCTGGCACTCATCGTGTTCGGGTTCGTCCAGTCCTGCAGCATCCCGATCTCCTCGGAGATCACCTTCGGCTTCGCGGGCGTCCTGGCCTATCAGGGGCACCTGAACCTGGCGCTGGTCATCGTCATCGGCTCGGCGGCCGAGATGGCCGGCTCGTTCGCCTCCTACGCCGTCGGGCGGATCGGCGGCCGCCCGGCCGTCGAGCGGATCGGCAGGTACGTGCTGATCACCCGCAGGGACCTGGACCGGGCCGAGCGGTTCTTCGCCGGGCGCGGCGCCTGGGCGGTGACGGTGGCCAGGATGATCCCGGTGCTGCGCGCGTTCGTGGGCATCGTGGCCGGCCTGGTCGAGGTGCCCGTCGGCTCGTTCGCCATCTTCAACCTGATCGGCACCGTGATCTGGGCCGCCCTGCTGTCCAGCATCGGGTACGCGGTCGGCAGCGCGTGGAGCAGCGTCTCGCATGACCTGTCCATCGGCAGCTACGTGATCGTCGCCGTCGTGGTGCTCGCGATGGCCGGCGTGGTGGTCCTGCGGCTGCGCGAGGTGCGGCGCGAGAAGGCGGAAGGCCGCGCCGCCGGACAGGCCGGCCCGACGGCGGACGACGAGCCGGAGCGGCCCGCGCCCCGGCAGCCCGCCAGCCACCGGCGCGGCGCGCCCCGCTCCTAGTCCGTGATCGCGGCGTAGACGAGCTGGCGGAGCTGCGACCTGATCGGGTAGGCGCTTGAGGGCAGCAGCTGGGTGTAGAAGCTGACTGTGAGCTGCTCCGCCGGGTCGACGAAGAACGCCGTGCTGGCCGCGCCGCCCCAGGAGAACTCCCCCGCCGAGGTCAGCGTCCGGACCGCCGCCGGGTCGGTGACCACGGCGAAGCCCAGGCCGAACCCGGTGCCGCGCAGCGGCGCCTCGGCGAAGAGCTGGCGGCCGAACGACACCAGGTCCGCTCCGCCCGGCAGGTGATTGCGGGTCATGTAGGCGACGGTGCGCGGGCCGAGCAGCCGGGTGCCGTCCAGCTCCCCGGCCGGGCTGTCAGGACGGCTCAGCAGCATCTGGGTAAACCGGTGGTAGTCGGCGGCGCTGGCGATGACCCCCGCGCCGCCGCTGAGGAACACCGGCGGCTCGAAGGCGGCGTCGCCCAGGACGTCCAGCCTGTTGATCCCGCCGCCCGCCCCCGGCGAGTACAGCGCGGCCAGCCGCGGTGCCCGGTCGGCGTCCGCCCAGAAGCCGGCGTCGGTCATGCCGAGCGGGCCGAAGATCCGGCTGGTGAAGAACTCCCCGAGCGTCTGCCCGGACAGCACCTCGACCAGCCGGCCGACCACGTCGGTGGCGACCGAGTAGTTCCACTCCGTGCCTGGCTGGAACAGCAGCGGCAGGCCCGCCCAGAGCGCACAGCAGGCGGCCAGGTCCAGGCCAGGCGGGCTGGACCACTCAAAGCCGCGCATCCGGTGCAGCGCGTCCACCGGGTGCGCCCGCAGGAAGCCGTAGGTCAGCCCCGAGGTATGCGACAGCAGGTGCCAGATCCGGATCGGCTCGGTCATCGGCACCGTCACCGGGCGCAGGTCCGAGCCGCCGCTGAACACCCGCGTCTCGGCGAACTCCGGCAGGTAGGCCGAGATCGGGTCGTTCAGCTCGAACGCGCCCTCCTCGTACAGCATCATCGCCGCGACCGAGGTGATCGGCTTGGTCATCGAGTAGATCCGCCACAGCGTGTCGGCCTGCACCGGCAGCCCGGCCTCGGCGTCCCTGTTCCCGCAGGTCGACACGTGGGCCAGCTTGCCGTGCCTGCTCACGGTGATCAGCCAGCCCGGCAGCTTGCCGTCGTCCACGTAGCGCTGGAAGTGCCGGTCCATCCTGGCCAGCCTGGCGGGGTCGAGGCCGACCTGCGCCGGGTCGGTGTCCGCCGAGAACGCGGTCATGCAGCCTCCTGCGGCCGCCGCGGGGGATAGCGGCCAGTTTCATCCTGTCCGTTCCGGCGCGCCCGGTCCAGTTAGCAGGGTCCAGTCAGCCCGGTCCAGTTAGCAGGGTCCAGTCAGCCCGGTCCAGTTAGCAGGGTCCAGTCAGCCGGCGGCGGCCTGGCGGCGGGTCTCGTACAGCAGCACGCCGGTCGCGACGGCCAGGTTCAGCGACTCGGCGGTGCCCGTCATCGGGATCGCGACGCCAGGCCCGGCGTCCAGCAGCTCCTCGGGGAGCCCGCTGCCCTCGCTGCCCAGCAGCAGGGCCAGGGGCGGGGCGAAAGACGTTTCCCAGCATGAACGGGTGGCACGGGCGGTAGCGGGATAGAGGGTGACGCCGCCGTTCGCGGCCCAGGCCGTGAACTCGCCCGCGGTCGGCGCATGCGCGACCGGCACGTCGAAGACCGCGCCCATGCTGGCCTTCACCGCGGCCGGGTCGTACTGGTCGGTCGACGGGCCGATCAGTACGACGCCGGCGGCGCCGGCCGCGCTGGCGGTGCGGATGATGGTGCCCAGGTTGCCGGGATTACCCGCCTCATGCAGCGCGACGAAGACCGCGTCGGGGGTAACCGGCAGCCCGGCCAGGTCCCGCTGCGTGACCGCGACGATCGCGGCCAGCCCGGACGAGCTGGCGGCGCCCTGGGTGATCCGGCCGAACAGCTCGGCACTGACCCGCGCCACCCGCACGCCCCCGGCCTCCTGCGCGGCCACCATCTGCACCGCGGCCGGCGGCCTGAGCAGGTCCGGCGCCACGATCAGGGTCTCGATAGGCGCGCCCGCCTCGACCGCCTGCCAGACCGGCTGGATGCCCGCGACCACGAACGCGCCCTCGCGCCGCCGGTGCCGCCGGTCGGCGAGCAGCCGTACTCGCTTGACCAGCGGGTTGGCGGCGCTGGTGATCACCTCGGCCATCGCGCTCCCTCACCTGCCCCGGCCGCGCCAGCGCCCCGTCAGTGCCGCATCGGTGCCGCATCGGTGCCGGATCAGTGTAGGGCGGTGACGACCGCCAGGACCGCGACCAGGGCGATGAGCATGTAGGCCAGGTAGGCGTCCAGGCGGCCGGACTGGAGCCGCTGGGCGAGCCGGGCCGCCGCCAGGAACGAGCGCAGCAGCGGCCGGTACAGGTACTCCTCGGTCCCGGCGCGCAGGACGGGGGCCAGCACGCGCCTGGTCGGGTTCGCGAAGCCGAAGGCCGTGTAGCTGTCCCTGCCCCGCACCCCGGCGGTCGCCGACAGCCAGGGCTGGACCTCCCTGACCCGCAGCAGCCGGCCGCCGGACGCGGCGAAGGCCACGACGGCGACGATGACGAACAGCGCCGGCATGGCCAGCCACAGCCAGGACGGGGACAGGATGGAGAAGTCGGCGAACACCGGCTGGAGCACCCACGGCGACTTCAGCGCGCCAAGAACCGCGTGCGGGCCTGTCACCGGGGTCAGGCCGGCCGCGATCACCCTGACCTCCAGCGGCGTGACCGCCGCCATCGCCAGGCAGCCGGCGCTGAGCAGGACGATGCCGGCCCGCCCGGCCAGCCCGTAGTCGGTGAGCGGCGCCTTGCTGCCCGGCCAGGGCCGGCCCAGCACCACCAGCCCGACCAGCCGGACGAAGGTCACCCCGGCGAACCCGGCGGTCAGCGCGACCGCCGCGCCGGTGATGGCCAGCACCAGCCGGTCGCCGAGGCCGGGCACCCGGAACTGCTGCATCAGCGATTCCAGCAGGAACCACTCGGAGACGAAGCCCGCCGTCGGCGGCAGCCCGGCCAGGGTGAGGCTGCCGATCGCCAGCCCGGTGCCGCTCCACGGCGCGCGCCGCGCGGTGCCGCGCAGCCCGTCCAGGTCATCGTCGGCGAGGTGCGCGCTGGCCACGAACAGCAGCGACTTGGCCGCCGTGTGCGCGACGAGCTGGAGGGTGGCGGCGAGCAGGCCGACCGTCAGCAGGCCGGTGTCCCTGGTAGCCGCGCCGACCAGCCCGACACCGAACCCGGCGAGGATCAGCCCGGAGTTCTCCACGCTGGAGTAGGCGATGACCCGCTGCAGCCTGGTCTGCACCGCCGCGTGCGCGATGCCCAGCACCGCGGTCAGGCTGGCCAGCACCAGCAGCACGCCGGTGACGGCGGCCGGCGGCGGGCCGAGCAGCGCCAGGGTCCGCCACAGTCCGTAGAAGCCGACGTTGACCGCGACGCCGGCCATGATGGCGCGGGCGGGGCCCGGTGCCGCCTCGTAGGCCCTCGGCAGCCAGACCTGGAACGGCACCAGGCCGACCTTGATCACGAACCCGAGCAGCAGCAGCACCTCGGCCACCGACCGCGGGCCGCCGGGGGCGACCCTGGCCAGCCCGGCCAGCGACAGGGTGCCCGCGTGGCTGGCCAGCAGCAGCAGGCCGATGAGCAGCGCGGCCCCGCTGACCCGGCCGAACGCCAGCGTGATCAGCGACCCCGACGCCCGGCCAGGCCGGTTCCGCTCGTACCCGGCCAGCAGGAAGAAGGCCAGGGTCAGGCTCTCCCAGCCGAACATCAGCGTGAACGCGTCCCGCGCGGTGAGCACCACCGCGACGGCGCCGAGCGCGAGAGCGTAGCTGGCGGCCAGGCCGCGGCGGCCGGGGCCTGACGGGCCCGCCGCCCAGCTCACCAGGGCCAGCGAGACGGCGAACGCCGCGCCGAAGGCGATCACCAGGAACAGCCCGGACAGCCGGTCGGCCGCCAGGCCGACCGTGCCGGCGCCGAGCAGCGCGGCCCGCAGCGTCACCGGCTGCCCGGCCACGGCGCCCGCGCCCGCGGCGGTCAGGCAGCCGCTGCCCGCCGCGCCGAGCAGGTAGGGCAGCGGCAGCAGCGCCCGGCGCCGAGCGCCGAGCACCAGGTCGGCCAGGGCGCAGGCGGCCAGCAGGACCAGCCCGGCGACCGCGAGGGCCGCGTAGGTCGTCATCGAGGATCACCCGTCCCTGCCGCTGCCAGCGGTGCTGCCGCCAGCGGTGTCGCCGCCAGTCGTCCCACCGCGAGCAGGACCGCGTGCAGGATGCTGAACGGACTTGGCGGTGATCCCGGCAGCCACACGTCTACCGGCACCAGCTCGCCGACGCCGCCGCGGCCGGTCAGGCCGCCGCTGACCGCGTCGGTCCCGACGGCGATGACCACCTTGGGATGCGGCATCGCGGTGTAGGTCTGCCGCAGCGGCTCGGCCATGCCCGCCGAGCCGGCCCCGGTGACCAGCAGCACGTCCGCGTGCCGGGGGCTGGCGGTGAAGAAAACGCCGAGCCGGTGGATGTCGTACACCGGGTTCAGCAGCGCCGCGATCTCGAACTCCTCGGCACCGTCAGACCCGGCGTCCACATGCCGCAGGTGCACCGAACGGCGCAGCGCGGCGGTCCGCCTTGCGAGCTCGGCCCGCACGCCGACCAGCTCGGTGTCGGACTCCTGCGGCAGCACCAGGGCGGACCGGGCGAGGACCGCGCTGCCGGGACCCGATGCCCAACCGAACAGCTCCGGTCTGGCCGCCACGCAGCGACCGCACTGGATGCACCTGCCCTGGTCCAGGCGCAGGCCGCCGTCCTCGCTGATCGCGCCGGTCGGGCACAGCGCCGCCAGGCCTGGCACCTCGCGCGCCGTCTCGCCGCCGGGCTCCAGCAGCACCGCCGGTCCCCTGGTCCCGGCCGCGTAGTCGTCTGGCCTGACCGGCCAGCGGGTGGTCAGCACG
Source organism: uncultured Actinomycetota bacterium (assembly GCA_963725175.1). Classification (GTDB taxonomy): domain Bacteria; phylum Actinomycetota; class Actinomycetes; order Streptosporangiales; family Streptosporangiaceae; genus DASUBV01. Next base: position 4,396,337 of record CAVRXH010000006.1, on the reverse strand, counting down.
CCGTCACGCAGCCCGCGCAGTGCCCACATCAGCGGCTCACCCCCGCCACGGACAGCCCGAAGCTGGCCTCGATGAACGGGAAGTCGGTCAGGATGTCCCCGGCGAACACCTCGTGCATCAGCACCAGGTTGTGGAAGGACGCCGAGCGGACCCGGCACCGGGAGATGACCCCGTCCGACAGCCCCACGTCGTAGAGCACCTCGCCCTGCGGCGCCTCGGCCCAGCCGACCGCCCGGCCCTCGGCCGGCTGGCACGGCGCCGCCAGCGGCCCAAGACCCGCGTCACCAGAGCCGGCGCCGCCAGAGCCGGTGTCCCGCAGTCCGCCGGCCACCTCGGCGACCAGCGCGAACGACTGCTCGATCTCCGCCACCCGCACCTCCAGCCGAGCCATCGCGTCGCCGTACCGGCGGTGCGCGACCGTGACCGGCAGGTCCGCGTAGCCGTCGTAGGGCCTGGCCGCCCTGACGTCCTCGCGGCGGCCGGACGCCCGGCCGACCGGCCCGAGCGCGCCGTGCTGGCCGGCCCGCGCCGGCAGCAGCGGCCCGGTGCGCCGCAGCCGGTCCAGGAACGACGAGGTGCCCATCAGCAGCCGCAGGTCGGCGCTGAGCCGCTGGTCGATCCGCCCGGCCGCGGTCATCAGCTCCGCCGGGCGCAGCAGCGGCTCGCGGGTCACCCCGCCGGGGATCACTACGCCGCGGCCGAACCGGCTCCCGCACAGGCGGCCCACCAGCCGGAGCACCCGCTCCTTGTGCCAGCCGAACCGGGCGGTGGCCACCGCCAGGCCGGCGCTGTCGGCCAGCCGCACGATCACGTCCAGGTGGCAGGCCAGCCGTTCCAGCTCGGCATGCAGTACCCGGATCCGGGCGGCGGCCCGCGGCACCGTCGCCCCGGCGATCTCCTCGACCGCGTGGCAGTAGGCCAGGGCGTGCGCGACCGACGCGATCCCCTCGGTCCGCTCGGCGAGCAGCACGCCATCGGCCGCCGCCTGGCCCTCGAACCGCTTCTCGATGCCGCGGTGCTTGTAGAACACCCGCATGTTCAGCTGCGGGATGTCCTCGCCCGGCGTCTCCACCAGGTACTCGATGGACTCCATCACCCCGGACCGGACCGGGCCGTGCGGGATGGTGAACATGCCGGGCCCGGCGACGTGCGCGGTCGCCGGCCCGGCCAGCAGCAGCGGCTCGGGGCGCGGGTGACCGACCGGCCGGACGCCGAACAGGTCCGCGATCTCCCGCTCGTACCAGGACGCGGCGGCCAGCCGGGGCGTCAGCGCCGGATAGCCGGACTCCCCCGGCGGCACCAGCGCCTCGCGGGTGATCAGGTCGTGCTCGCCGGCCAGGTGCGCGGTCAGCAGCAGCCCGTCCTGGCGCTCGGTCGCGAACAGGTCGGCGAGCCGGCGCCCGGCCGCGACCTCGGAGATCACCTCGTCCCACTGCACGGGCACGCTGGCCGCCAGCGCGGCGTGGCCGGCCGGCATCAGGCGCCGCCTCCCGACAGTTCGCGCACCGCGCGGGCGAGCAGGTGGTTCAGCTCGGGCGGCGGATGCACGCCGAGCACGATCAGCACGACAGCGCCGGCCACGACCGGCACCACCATCCAGGCGCTCGGCTCGCCCCTGGGCGGGTGGGCCGGCCGCGCCAGCATCCGCACCGCGGCCACCGCCAGGCCGAAGAACGCCGCCGTGACCAGGATGACCAGCACCGCCGCCGAGGTGTAGCGGGCCGAGGCCAGGCCGCCCTCGACGATCTCGAACTCGCTGCGGAAGATCCCGGAAGGCGGCAGCGCGCCGAGCGCCAGCACCGCGAGCAGGAACAGCGGGCCGCTCCACGGCAGCGCGTCCAGGCCGCCGCGGATCGACGAGATCCGCTTGGTGCCGAACTTGTGCACCAGCACCCCGGCGCCCATGAACGCGTTGCCCTTGGCCGCGGCGTGCGCGAGCACGTGCAGCAGGACCCCGGCCAGCGCGATCGGCGCGCCGAAGCTCACGCCGATGGCCAGGATGCCCATGTGCTCGACGCTGGAGTAGGCCAGCAGCCGCTTGATGTCGCGCTGGCCGAACAGGCAGAGCGCGGCGAGCAGCAGCGAGGCCACCCCGAAGGCGAGCAGCACGTCACGGGGGAACGTGCTGCCCACGGTGGCCGCCGTCACCTGGTAGAAGCGCAGGATCGCGTAGAAGCTCACCGCGAGCAGCGACCCGGACAGCAGCGCCGAGACCGGCGTCGGTGCCTCTGAGTGCGCGTCGGGCAGCCAGGTATGCACAGGGAACAGGCCCATCTTGGTGCCGAACCCGACGACCGCCAGCACGAACGCCAGCTCCACCGGGGCGTGCGGCAGCGCGCCCGCCACGTGCAGCAGCGGCGCGAAGGCCAGGTCGTAGGACTGGCCGAGCACCTGCGCGCCTGCGTAGTAGGCGAAGATCGTGGCGAGCAGCGCCAGGCCGAGGCCCGCCGACGCGATCAGCACGTACTTCCAGGCCGCCTCCGCCGCGCCGGTGCTGCCCTCGATCGCCACCAGCAGCGCGGAGATGACCGTGGTCACCTCGACCGCCACCCAGAGCAGGCCGAGGCTGCTCATCATCGGCGCGGCGAGCATCGCCCAGGCGAACAGGCTGAGGCCGGCCCAGAGCCGGCGGGCGTACCGGTCCTGCGCGGCGTCGCCCAGGTAGCCGACGCAGTAGACCGAGATCACCGCGTACAGGAAGCCGGTGGCCAGCAGGAAGACCGCGGACAGCGCGTCGATCCGCAGGAAGCCGAGGTAGGCCAGGTCCCGGTGGGACGCGGCGACGGCCAGCGCCGCCACCAGCCCCAGGCTGGCCACGCCCGATGCCACGCTCAGCGCGCGGCAGGCCGGCAGCGGCAGCCACAGGCAGGCCACCGCGGTCGCGGCCGGGGCGATCAGCAGGGTCATGATCACGGCGAGCATGGCGTCAACCCCGGAGGCTGGTCAGGTCGGCGGTGGACAGCGACTCCGCCCGGCTGTGGTGGACCCGGATCAGCAGGCAGAAGACCACGACGACGACCAGCAGGTCGAACAGGAACGCGATCTCCAGGATCAGCGGCAGGCTGGCCGCCACCACCAGCGCGGTCAGCGAGACGCCGTTCTCCAGCGAGCAGAACCCGATGGCCTGCGAGGCCACGTCCCTGCGGGTGATCATCAGGATGAAGGCCACCAGCGTCACGGCCACCGAGATGGACAGCGCCGTGGTCGGCAGCACCGGGCTGTGCAGGCCGAGCGCGGCGACGCTGAACACGCCGAACGCGGCCACGGCGATGGCCAGCAGCACCGTGCTGGCCGGGCTCAGCGACCCGCTGCCCGCGATGTCGCTCCAGCCGATTCCCCTCGCGCCCAGGCCGCGCAGCAGCCGGCGCAGGACCAGCGGGACGATCACCGCCTTGAGCGCGAAGGACAGGAAGGCGAGGGCGTAGAGGTCCGGCAGGTGCCGGTCGGCGGCGACCACGATCGCGAGCACGGAAAGCAGCGCGGACTGGGCCGCGTACAGCCGGACCTGGTCCCGCAGCAGGGCCTGCCGGAACATGCCGAAGCCGGCCAGCAGGACACCGACGGCGATGACGTTCGCGCTGCCGGCGAAGACGCTCGGCGCGGCGATGGTGCTGACCGCCATCAGCCACCTCCCAGGTAGAGGGTGAACACGCCGAGCACCGCGAGCAGGAACGCGGCGGAGACGAACTCGGTGATCTTGAATAGCCGCAGCTTGGCGAAGGTGCAGTCGATCACCGCCACCACCAAGCCGAGCACCGCCGCCTTGGCGACCAGTGCCAGGATGGCCAGCGCGACAGACCCGGCCCGCTGGGACGAGGCCAGCCCCCAGGGCGCCACGAACACGTTGATCAAGATCGTGTAGAGGATGAGCTGCTTCATCGCCGAGCCCCACTTCAGCAGCGCGAAGTAGGGTCCCGAGTGCTCGAAGGGCCGGGCTTCCTCGATCATCCCGAACTCGTTCGTGCCGCTGTGGGTCTCCACCGGGATGCGGCCGGTCTCGTAGAGGATGACCATGAAGAGGGCCGCCGCCGCCAGCAGGTGCGCGGGGCGGACGATCTGCCCGGCCGAGGACCGCACCGTGGCGGCCAGGGCGTAGGGCAGGTCTGTGCCGGTCACCAGCGCGACCGTGAAGACCACGAACAGGACGACCGGCTCGGTGATCGCGCCGAACGTCTTGGCCCGGCTCGCGCCGAGCTGCGCGTACGGGCTGCCGGTCGCCAGCGCCGCCGTGGCCACCAGGAACCCGGCCAGCGACAGGATGAACCCGCCGCCCAGGATGTCGCCCATGTAGCCGAGCGGCAGCCCGTAGGTGGTCAGCACCGGGATCAGCAGCGGCACCGTCAGGTAGCACGTCATCGCGCCGAGCGGGGCCGCGAGGAACACCCAGCTCGCCCCGGCGGGGGCAAGGGCTTCCTTGCGGAACAGCTTGGCGATGTCGTAGTACGGCTGGAGCACCGGCGGGCCGGCGCGGCCCTGCAAGCGCGCCTCTACCTTGGCGATGACCCCGGACACGCCGGGCGCGGCCAGCGCGATCGTCAGGACCTGGAGTGCCTGGATGAGGGGGATGGGCAGATTGAGCCCGCCATGCGGCATCCGCGATCTCCTCTCTCGGGCCCAGGGTCGATCAGGACACGAGTAGAGGCCATCAGCGATGGAAATCGCGGTTAGCGGCGAGCCTCATCGCCGTTGCGCTCATTGTGGCCGCCAGGTCCGGCAACCGCAAGCCTGGTCCGGACCCGACCCGTCATAAGCTGGTGCCATGAGCCTCGACGGTGAGTACGTCCCCAGTCCCAGCCAGTGGGTCCGCGATCAGGTCGAGGAGTACGAGTCCTCCGGAGGACAGCGCGGGAACACGCTGCGGGACAGCGGGCTCCCGGTCATCATCGTGACCACCAGGGGAAACAAGAGCGGCAAGATCCGCAAGACGCCGCTGATGCGGGTCGAGCACGACGGCGAGTACCTGCTGGTCGCCTCGCAGGGCGGTGCCCCGACCCACCCGGTCTGGTACCACAACCTCAAGGCCGACCCCGCCGCGGTCACCATCCAGGACGGCCCCGCGCCGTTCGACGCGACCGTCAGGGAGCTGTCCGGGGCCGAGCGCGAGACCTGGTGGGAGCGGGCCGTCGAGGCCTTCCCGCCGTACGCGGAGTACCAGAAGAAGACCGAGCGCGTGATCCCGGTCTTCCTCGTCACCCGCCGCGACTAAACCGCAACCGTCGCGGGCATCACCGCGATCCCGGCCGCCGCCAGCGCGGACTCAGGAACCATCACCATCGGCGCGGCCAGCAGCCCGATGGCCATCAGCTATGACGACCAGAGCGTCACCTTCTCCGGGACGGTCACCGGCACCTGGCCGGACGGCTCCACCCAGCCGCTGGCTAGCTGGCCAGTCGAGATGATGGCGACCGAGGCCTGGACAGCGAACCTGACGACCAGCTCCGACGGCTCGTTTCAGGACACTGTCGCGCAGCCAGAGATCGGCGGCGACCTTTACTTCGCCACGACGGACTGGACCAGCACGACGGCTGGCGGAGCCTCGAACGACGTCAGCATCACGGCGAACCAGGACCCGGTCGACCTGACGGCGACGCTGAGCCCGACACACACGGACTACGGCAAGCCCGTCACGATCAGCGGGACCGCTACCTACGAGTCCGGGTCAGTCTGGAAGCCGCTGGCAGACTCCACCATCGACGTGTACGGAGGCCCGCCAGCCGAAAGCGGCTTCGTGCCGCTGGCCACCGCGACGACCGGCGCCGACGGCAGCTACACCCTGACCAGGCCGGCCGACGGCAGCGGCACGCTCACCGTCTACGCCGGCGGCCTGCCCGACAGCTATTACCTCGATCAGATCCTTGCGCAGGCGACCCAGAACGTGACCGTGAGCGTCAAGTACCCGGTCAGCCTCACCAAGTTCACCGCGAGTCTCAGCACCATCGGAGTCCTCAGCGTCAGTTCGTGCCTGAGCGTCGCTGCCTCGGATTTCCCACCGCTGCTGCCGGTGCAGATCCAGTACGCGACCTCGCCCCGCGGGCCATGGAAGGCGCTGCATACCACCCACCGGGCGCTCAACGACACCACATGCGGCAGCGTCAAGGGGTATGGCGAGACCTTCACCGCACAGGCGGATGTCATGGTCGCGTCCGCCTACTACCGGCCGTACTACCCGGGCAGCTCCACCTACCTGTCCGCGTCCACCAGCAGCCTGCACCGGTGGAAGTACCTGACCAAGATCACCGACTTCAAGGTGTCGCCGCACCATGTGGCCAAGGGCGGGAAGATCACCGTCAGCGGCCAGCTCCGCGAGTACGTGCACCACTGGAAGGACTACGCCTGGCAGCGCGTGCTCATCCTGCTCCGGCCCAAGGGCAGCAAGACCTGGTACTGGATCTACAAGGTGAAGACCGGCAAGACCGGACGGTTCACCAAGACTTTCACCGACCCGGCCAGCGCTACCTGGTCAGCCGAGTACCTGGGCGGCTCGACCCACTTCGCCTCCGGCGCGATCCGGGTCTACGTGTCCAGGTCAGGGCCGGCGTCCGCCGCCTGGCTCCCGGACCAGATCCTGGCGCTGCCCCGTCAGGCCCGCAGGCTAGTCGGGCTCGGGAATATAATGCCGTGACTGGTCGGCCGGGTCGATCCAGACCCGGGTGACCACCTTCGTGGTGGGATCGCGGAACCGCTCGTCGGTCGGCAGCCAGCCCGGCCGCGGCCGGGTCGCGTGGCCGTGGCCGCGCCGGGTCCTGCCCTGCGGCTGGCCGGCCGGGACCAGCGACGGCAGGTCCGCCACAGCGCCGGCGATCTCGTCGGTGAACTCCGCGGCCAGCACCCCGCCGACCCGCCGGTCCAGCTCGGCGGCGTCCAGGCGGCCCTGCACGAAGTGCTCGCGGAGCACGCCGATCGCGCGCTCGCGGTCGGCCTCGCCGGCCACGGCGCGCGGTGGGCCAGGCACGCTAGCTCTCCGGCTTGACGATGACCGCCGTGCCGTAGGCCACGATCTCCGTCAGTTGCTGGCCCATCTCCGAGGAGTCGAACCGCATGGCTATCACGGCGTTCGCGCCGAGCAGCCGGGCGTTGTCGACCATCCGGTCGATAGCATGCCGCCGGCTGTCCTCCAGCAGCGCCGTGTACTGAGTGACCTCGCCCTGCCGCAGCGCCTTGAAGCCCGCCCCGACCTGCCTGGCGAGGCCCATGCTCCGCACGACCAGCCCGAACGCCAGCCCGAGGTCCTTCTCGACCGTCATGCCGGACAACTGCTGCATGGTGGTGACGGGAAACCCCGTCGATGCCGCTTCCGTCATGCCGGCCATCCTACGGTCCGCTAGACGGCCCAGGACGGCGGGCGTTTCTCGGCGAAGGCGGCCATGCCTTCGGCGGCCTCGGCGGAGGCGAACAGGCGGGCCGACTGGGCGGCGAGAGCCTCGCTGTCAGCGTCGAAGCGGGCCAGCAGGGCGGCGGTGAGTAGCGGCTTGGTCTCGGCCAGGCCCTGCGGCGAGGCGGCGCGCAGGGCGTCCAGCACTATGGCGGTGCCCGCCGCGATGTCCTCGACGGCCTCGGTGATCAGGCCCATGGCGACCGCCTGCGGCGCGCCGAAGGTCTCCCCGGTCAGGTAGTAGCGACCGGCCGCCCGCGCGGTCAGCCTGGGCAGCGTGGTGAGCGAGATCATCGCCGGCGCCAGGCCCAGCTTGACCTCGGAGAACGCGAAGGTGGTCGCCGGGCCGGCCAGCGCGATGTCGCAGGCGCCGACCAGGCCGATCCCGCCGGCCCGCACGTGCCCGTCCAGGCTGGCCACCACCGGCTTGGGCAGCGCGACGATCTGCCGCAGCAGCGCGGTCAGCCGCCTGGTGCCCTCGGCCATGCCGCCCTGCCGGGCCTCGGCCAGGTCGGCGCCGGCGCAGAAGGTGCCGCCGGTATGGGTGAGCTGCACCGCGCGGACCGCCGGGTCGTCCGCGGCCGCGCTGAGTGCGCCGGCGAGCTGCCCAGTCAGCGCGGCGGACAGCGCGTTCCTGTTCCGCGGCGAGTCCAGCGTGACCCTGGCGATCCCCCGATCGGCCTCATAGCGCACCAGCACGTCAGTCATCTCCCTGCCTTCCCGGTTTGGGGGCCGTCGTCATTTGTAGCAGCCGGGTACGTGCCGCGTGAACACGACAGTGAACGCGCTTTCACTGTCGATAGAGCGACAGCAGAAGCGCGTTCACTGTCGTATCCGGGTGAGCGGCCGGGGCGGGAAGTATGGCTCTGGCTGGTGCGAGCCGGGTGCTGGGCCTAGCCGGGCAGGCCCATGGCGTTCAGGGCGAAGGCGTGGACTTCGGACTCGTAGCGCAGGTGGCCGAAGCGGCCGGAGGGGCCGGTGTGCGCGCCGGCGCCTAGCTCGACCCGGAACAGCACGCGGGACCCGGCGGTGTCGGTCTCGCGGAGCCTGGCCACCCACTTGGCGGGCTCGTGCACCAGCACCCGGGGGTCGTGCACGGCGCCGGTGACCAGCAGGTCGGGGCGCGGGCCGACGGGCGGGTTGTCGTAGGGCGAATAGGACCGCAGGCAGGCGAACTGCCCGGGGTCGCGCGGGTCGCCCCACTCGTCCCACTCGTTGACGGTGAGCGGGATGCCGGGGTCGAGCATGGTGGTCACGCAGTCGACGAACGGCACCTCGGCGATGACCGCCCGCCAGCGGCCGGGCGCGCGGGAGTAGGCCGCGCCCTGGAGCAGGCCGCCGGCGGACAGGCCGCGGGACACGATCGCGGCCCCGTCGGCGAGCGGCACCGAGCCTGGCGCGTCGCCGGCCAGCCAGTCGGCGACCGCGACGAAGTCGTCGAAGGTGGCCGGCTTGGCGAGCAGCCGGCCCTGCTGCCACCAGTTCCTGCCGTTCTCCCCGCCGCCGCGCACATGCGCGATGGCGTAGATGACGCCGCGGTCGAGCAGCGAGGGCAGGCTCACGTCGAACGCGGGGTCCTCGCAGGACTCGTACGCGCCGTAGCCGTAGAGCAGGCACGGCGCGGTGCCGTCGAGCGGGGTGCCGGCCCGGTAGGCGAGGGTGACGGGGATGGCGGCCCCGTCGGCGGCCGGGGCGAAGCGGCGCTGCGTCACGTAGGCCGCCGGGTCGTAGCCGGGCACCTCGCGCCGCTTGAGCAGCCGCCGCCGCCCGGTGGCCAGATCCAGCTCGGACCAGGCGGGCGGCTCGGTCAGGGACTCCTCGACGATGATCACCGTGCCGCCGTCGTAGTCCTCGGCGTGCGCGACGGCGATGGAGCCCGCCAGGTGGGTGGGCAGGATCTCGCGGACGCTCCCGCCGTCGTGATCGGTGATCGCCAGCAGCGGGCTTGAGCCCCGGCGCAGGGTGAGCAGCAGGTGGCCGGCCAGCACGTCGCAGGAGACCAGCCGGGTGTCGGACCGGGCCGGGGCCACCGCCGCGCAGGGCAGCGGCGCCCAGTCGCCTGGCCGGGCTATGGGCGCGCGGCGCAGCGTGAACTCGGGCTCGCCGTCGTCGGTGACCAGGTACAGCCAGCCGCCGTCAGGGCCGGCCGCGTGGTCCACCCGGTACTCCACGCCACGGCGGCGGGCCGCCAGCACGGCGGGCGGGCGCAGCGGGTCGCCGGCCGGGATCACCGCCACCTCTGTGGTGTCCCTGGACGCGGCGGTGATCACGATCAGGCCGCCGCTGCGCGAGGTGTGCAGGGTCAGCTCGAACCGGGCGTCGTCCTCCTGATGGACCAGCACGTCCGCCGCGTCGCCGACCGCGTGCCGCCAGACCTGCCAGGGCCGGTTCAGCTCGTCGGGCACCAGGTAGAACAGGTGCCGGCCCGCGGCGCTCCAGGCGCAGCCCGGATAGCTGCGCTCGATGCGGTCGGGCAGGTCAGCGCCGGTGCGCAGGTCCCGGATCCGCAGCTCGTAGATCTCCGCCCCGGTGGTGTCGGCGGACCAGGCGAGCAGCTCGCCGTCGGGGCTGGGCTCGCGGGCGCCGACGTCCGCGAAGCCGGTCCGCGCCGCGATGATGTTCTCGTCAAGCAGGAGCTGCTCGGAATTTTCTCCGTACCTGGACCTAAGAAACTGAAGATTCTCTCTTCCCTGGATCGTCCTGGTGCGGTACACAAAACCTCGAAGGTTCCATCCGACCGAATCGTCCGACCGGTCGGGGGTCCGTCCGGCCGCCTCCTGGTACAGCTCGCCGGCGAGGCCCGCCAGCGCGGCGCTGTGCGCGTCGTAGTACGCGCGCTCCGCGACGAGGTAGTCGCGCAGCTCCGGACTGGCGTGGTCACGCATCCAGGCGTAGTTGTCCACGTCGACGACGCCGTGCAGAGACCGGGTCACGGGGTGGCGCGGCGCCTGCGGTGGCGGCGACGGGAGCGGCGGGCCGGCCGTGGGCTTCGCGGGAGACATGCAGGGGACCCTACCGCGCGGCCACAGATGGGACTAGAGACAACAATCCGCGCAATCCTTCACGTTTCGCCTGGTGCGCGGGCATACTGACTAACCATTCAACCGCGAGCCCCCAAGGCCGCCCGACCCGCGGGAGTCCCGTTGCCCAGTCCGGACGCCGGCCGTCAGCCGGCCGATCCCGAGGCCTGCCCGCCGTGACGGCGGTCGCGGCGGCGCTGTGCGCCAGCCTGCTGCTGGCCATGCCGGCCGCCCAGGCGAGCAGTACCCCATCGCCGAGCGCGTCGCCCTCGGCGACCAAGTACCCGCCGTCCACCTTCGTGGTCGGCGACGCTACCGACGCGGTGGACACGCTGAACCCGTTCGTGGGCGTCACCTCGCAGGACTTCGAGGTGTACGGGCTGATCTACGACAACCTGATGGACTACGGGCAGCTCAACTACTCGCCCTCGCCCCGGCTGGCGACCTCGTGGTCGCACTCGGGGAACGGGCTGGTCTGGACCTATCACATCCGCCAGGACGTGAAGTGGTCAGACGGGGTGCCGCTGACCGCCGCCGACGTGGCCTACACCTTCAACAGGGACATCCACGGCGCGGCCGAGCGGGCGGACAGCCTCAGCTACATCCAGAACATCACCAGCGTGAAGCAGACCGGCAAGTACACGGTCCAGATGACGGTCAGCAAGCCGACGCCGGGCATGGCCGAGCTGATCGTGCCGATCCTGCCCGAGCACATCTGGAAGCACGTCTCGGAGAAGCAGGTCACCACCTTCTCCAACAGCGATCCGGTGGGGTCTGGTCCGTTCATCGTGACCAAGTTCAGCGAGAACCAGTCGATCTCGCTGAAGGCCAACCCGCACTACTGGGGTGGCAAGCCGGGCATCTCCAACCTGGTCTTCCAGTACTACGCCAACCCGAGCGCGGAGGCGTTCGCGCTGCGCAACGGCAGCATCGACTTCGCCGAGGACCTGCCCAACCAGCTCTACAAGTCGCTGGCGGGCACCAAGGGCGTCACGCTGAACGACGCGCCGTCTGGCAACTGGGACGAGCTGGCCTTCAACAATGGCGCGGCCACGGTCAGCGGCCACCCGATCGGCAACGGCAACCCGGCGCTGCTCGACATCAACGTCCGGCACGCGATCAGCTACTCGCTCGACCTGCCCAGGCTGGTCAGCCGGGTGCTGCTCGGCTACGGCTCGCCGGGCACCACGGTCATCCCGCCGATCTACCACCAGTTCCACTACAACCCGCCGGCTTCGATCAGGTACGGCTACGACCCGGCGAAGGCGCGGGCGATCCTCACCGCGGACGGCTGGAAGACCGGGGCGGGCGGCTACCGGTACAAGAACGGCAAGGAGCTGAGCCTGCGGCTGTTCATCCGCAGCCAGTCCCCCACCGAGACCCAGGCCGCGCCGTACATCAAGAGCTGGCTGAATGCCATCGGCATCAAGGTCAGCACCAGCTTCATGTCCGACGACCAGCTCACCCAGGTCATCGGCAACGGCAACTACGACATGTTCATCTGGGGCTGGGGCGTCGAGCCCAACCCCAACTTCCAGCTCTCGGTCTTCACCTGCGGGCAGCGCTCCACCGGCAGCGACGGCCACTACACGCCAGGCTGGTCGGACAGCTTCTACTGCAACAAGTCCTACGACCAGCTGTACGACGAGCAGCAGACGCTCGACGGGACTGCCAGGGACCGGGTGGTCCAGGCGATGGAAAAGCAGCTCTACGTCAACGACCCGTACTCGCTGCTCTACTACTACAACGACACCCAGGCCTACCGCAGCGACCTGTTCACCGGGTTCGCGCCGCAGCCCGACACCCCGCATGGCCTGCTGCTCTACCAGGAGGTCTCGTGGTGGAGCTACCGGTGCATCCGGCCGATCGGCACCAGCCCGTCGCTGACCGACCACAACATCGGCTGCCAGCACATCACTGGCCTGGACAGCGGCGCGACCGCCAAGGCCGGCTCGGCGGGCGGGGTCAGCCCTGGCCTGATCGGCGGCATCGCGGCCGTGATCGTCGTGCTGGCCGCCGCCGTCCTGCTGCTGGCCAGGCGGCGCCGCGTCGCGACCGCCGACGACCGGGAGTAACAGGTGGCCGACCTCACCCAGGCCGCGGTCGCCGCCGCGGCCGCGGGGCCGTCGCCGCGTGCCGCGCGGGGCTCTGGCTCCACCGGGCTGGCCAGGACGCTGGCGGTCAAGATCGGCAGCGCGGCGCTGACCATGTTCTTCGTGCTGGTCTGCAACTTCTTCCTGTTCCGGGTGCTGCCGGCCGACCCGGCCAAGAACCTGACCAGGAACAACGCGCTGACCGCATCGCAGCTCGCGGCGATCAACAAGACCTTCGGGCTCGGCCTGCCGCTGCCCCAGCAGTTCTGGAACTACCTGGTACAGACGGCGCACTTCCAGCTCGGCCGGTCGTTCGTGAACCAGGAGCCGGTGTCCACGCTGATCGCCTCCCGGCTCTGGCCCACGGTGCTGCTGGTCGGCAGCTCCACGGTGCTGTCCACGATCATCGGGGTGTGGATCGGCATCCGCGGCGGCTGGAACCGGGGCAGCGGCTTCGACAAGATCTCCACCGCGGTCTGCAACACGCTCTACGCGATGCCGGACTTCTGGCTCGGCATGGTCTTCCTGATCGCGTTCGCGTCCCGGCTGGCGCTGTTCCCCGACGCCGGGATGCACAACCCGGCGGGCGGCGGCTCCGGGCTGGCCAGCCTGGGTGACCTGCTCTGGCACCTGACGCTGCCCTGCGCGGTGCTGACGCTGGTCTACCTGGCGGAGTACTCGCTGGTGATGCGGTCCTCGCTGATCGACGAGCTGGGCGCCGACTACCTGGTCACCGCGCGGGCCAAGGGGCTGCGCGACTCGATGGTCCGGCGGCGGCACGCGGTGCCGAACGCGCTGCTGCCGTCGATCACGCTGATCATGCTGAACCTGGGCTTCGTCATCTCCGGCGCGATCACCACCGAGACGGTTTTCTCCTGGCCCGGCCTCGGACAGCTTTCCTATCAGGCATTGAACGCACCCGACTACCCAGTCCTGGAGGGCACGTTCCTGCTGTTCTCGGTGGCCGTGATCGCCGCGAACCTGATCGCCGACCTGATGCTGACCTTCTTCGATCCCAGGGTCAGGTCCGCGTGAGCGCGCCGGACGCGGTGCTCACGCCCGCCGCCCCGTCGGCCAGGCAGATCGCGCGGGCTCGCCGCCGCCGGGCGCTGGCGTCGTTCTGGCGCGAGTACCGCAAGGACACCGGCGGGATGGCCGGCCTGATCATCCTGGTCGTGCTGATCATCGTGGCGCTGGCCGCGCCGCTGCTGGCCAGCTCGCGCGGGCTGTCGGCGGCGTACTCGAACTACCCGGTCAACGCCGGGCCCGGCTGGCACTACCCGCTCGGCACCGACGCCGACGGCCGTTCCGTGCTCACCCTGCTGATCTGGGGATCGCGGATCTCGCTGCTGATCGGGTTCACCGCGACGCTGCTGTCCATGGTCATCGGCGCGCTGTTCGGCATCGTGGCCGGCCACTTCGGCAAGATCATCGACAACGTGCTGATGCGGGTCACCGACTGGTTCCTGGTGGTGCCGTTCCTGCCGCTGGCCATCGTGCTGGCCAAGACGCTCGGCCCGTCCCTGGGCGTGATCATCTTCGTGATCGGGGTGACCTCGTGGCCGGGCACCGCCCGGATCATCCGGGCGCAGGCGCTGGCGGTGGAGACCCGGCCCTACCTGGAGCGCGCCCGCGCGCTCGGCGCCGGGCACTGGCACCAGATGATCAAGCATGTGCTGCCGAACGTGATGCCGCTGCTGCTGGCCAACACGATCCTCACGGTGGCCGGGACGATCCTGTCCGAGACCACGCTGTCCTTCCTCGGCCTCGGTGACCCGCTGCGGCCGTCCTGGGGCGAGATGCTGAACGAGGCGTTCTTCACCGGCGGCGGCGCGACCGGCAACCAGCTCTGGCTGCTCGCGCCCGGCATCGCGATCATCGTCGTGGTGATGGGCTTCACCCTGGTCGGGCACGCCTTGGAGTCCGTGCTTGACCCGAAGCTGCGGGAGCGCTGATGGCCGGGACACTCCTCGAACTGCGCGACCTGGCCGTCACCTACCGCACCAGCGGCGGCGAGGTGCCCGCCGTGCGCGGGGTGAGCCTGTCCGTCGGCGAGGGGCAGACGCTGGGCATCGCCGGCGAGTCTGGCTGCGGCAAGTCGACGCTGGCCGCCGCCGTGCTGCGGCTGCTGCCCGGCACCGCGAAGGTCAGCGGCCAGGTGCTGTTCGAGGGCGACGACGTGCTGACCATGAAGTGGGGCCGGCTGCGCGCGGTGCGCTGGGCCGGCGCCTCGATCGTGTTCCAGGGCGCGATGCACTCGCTCAACCCGGTGCGCAGCATCGGCAAGCAGATCGCCGAGCCGATCCTGCTGCACGAGCCTGGCGTCACCCCGGCGGCCGCGGCGAAGCGGGTGGCCGCCCTGCTTGAGCAGGTCGGGCTGCCCGCCTGGCGGGCGTCCGGCTACCCGCACGAGCTGTCCGGGGGGCAGAAACAGCGGGTGATGATCGCCATGGCGCTGGCCTGCTCGCCGCACCTGATCCTGGCCGACGAGCCGACCACCGCGCTGGACGTGATGATCCAGGCACAGGTGCTGAACCTGATCACCGGCCTGGTCGCCGAGCGCGGCATCGGGATGATCATGATCAGCCATGACCTGTCGGTGCTCCAGGCGACCTGCCAGCGGCTAGCGGTGATGTACGCCGGGCAGATAGTCGAGGAAGGACCGGCGCACCAGGTGTTCGCCGACGCCCGGCACCCCTACGCCGAGGCGCTGGCCTGGGCGTTCCCGGTGATCGGGGACACCAGGTCGCGGCGCGCGCCGCGCGGCCTGCCCGGCGACTGCCCGGATCCGGCCGACCTGCCGCCCGGCTGCCCGTTCCACCCCAGGTGCGCGGTCGCGGAGCCGGAGTGCGCCAGCACGGCGATGTCGCTGTGGCCGGCCGGCGAGGGCCGGTCCGCCGCCTGCGTCCGGGTCCGCCCGAACGCACAGGCTGTGCCCGCCACGCCCGCCACGCCCGAGGTGCCCGCCGACCCGGAGGTGACGGCATGACGAGCGACCAGCCGGTGCTGTCGGCCGCGCAGGTCGCGGTGACCTTCGCCGGCCGGCGCGGCAAGCGGGCCGCGCGGGCCGTGGACGGGGTGAACCTGGACATCGCCTCCGGCGAGATCGTCGCGCTGGTCGGCGAGTCGGGCTGCGGCAAGACCACGCTGGCCAGGACCATGCTCGGCCTGGAGCGGCCGACGCGGGGCCAGGTCAGCTACCAGGGCAGGCCGCTGTCCTACCGGATCTCGGCGCTGCGCGACTACCGGCGCGCGGTGCAGCTCGTCCTGCAGGACCCGACGGGCTCGCTGAACCCGCGGCACACCGTCTACGAGGCGGTCGCCGAGGGCGTGCGCATTCATCACCTGGACAACGAGGAGCAGCGGGTGGCCAGCGCGCTGGCCCGCTGCGGGCTGCGCCCGCCCGAGCGGTTCTTCCAGCGCTACCCGCACGAGCTGTCCGGCGGGCAGCGGCAGCGGGTGGTCATCGCCGGCGCGCTGGTGCTCGACCCGAAGGTGCTGGTCGCCGACGAGCCGGTCGCCTCGCTGGACGCCTCGGTGCGCGGCGAGATCCTCGCCCTGCTGCTGCGGCTGCGCGACGAGCTCGGCCTGGCGGCCCTGGTCGTGACGCACGACCTCGGCCTGGCCTGGAACATCGCCGACCGGCTCGCGGTCATGTACCTGGGCAGGATCGTCGAGGTCGGCACGCCGGAGGAGGTCTTCGCCAGCCCGCGCCACCCCTACACCAGGGCGCTGATGTCGGTGCTGCCTGAGTCGGGCACCGAGCCGGTGGTGCTGGCCGGCGAGCCGCCCGACCCGGCGCGGATCCCGGCGGGCTGCCGGTTCCACCCGCGCTGTCCGGAGCTGGCCGCGGGTGCCGCCGCGGCGGCCGGGGTCGCCGGCGCCTGCACCGGTACGCCGCTGCCGGTCCTGCCGGCAGCGGCCGAGTCGGGCACCGCGCTGGTCGCCTGCCACCTGGCCGCCGCCCTGGCGGCACCGGCGAGCTGAGCGGCAGTGGCCTCAGATCCGCCCGGCGGCGCGGAGCAGCTCCGCCACCTGGCCGGCGGGCAGCCCGTAGGAGGTGTTGCCGTCCCGGCCGGTGACGGTCGGCGCGGCCAGCAGGCTCTTCAGCACGGCCTCCTCGGTGGCCTCCACCACGGCAGCGAAGAACGGGTCGAGCGCGGGACCGTGCACCGGCGCGACCGCGGGCCGCTCGCCCCGCGGCGCGCGCAGCCCGGTGGCCAGCGCCAGGAAGATCTCGCCGCTGCCGTGATGCCCGGTCGAGCCGGTCCTGGCCAGGCCGAGCCCGGCACGCCTGGCCAGCCGCGCGCAGGCGGCCGAGTCCAGCGCGCCGTCGGTGACCACCACCACGATGCACGACCCGGCCGGCGGCGCGGGCGCGGCCGGCCCCGGCTCTGGCAGCAGCCGCCCGGCGGGCACCCCGTCGATGGTCAGCCGGTCCCGCTGGCCGAAGTTGGTCATCACCAGCACGCCGACCGTCGCGCCCGGCACCAGCCGGGACGCCGAGCCGATGCCGCCCTTGTAGCCCAGGCAGCTCATCCCGGTGCCGGCGCCGACCGCGCCCTGGGCCGGGGCAGAGCCGCCGATACTGGCCCGCGCGGCGGCCAGCGCGGCGGCCACGTCAGCGGCGCTGACCTGCATCCGCCGCGCGTCGTTCAGGAAGCTGTCGTCGCACTCGGCCACGATCGGGATGATCACGTCGTCCGCGCCGATGGCCGGGTCCTCGGCGATCAGCAGCTCGCAGGCCGCGTCGTAGACCCGGCCGAGCTGCATGGTCGAGGTCAGGAACACGGGGGTCTCGGCCAGCCCCCACTCGGCGGCGGCCAGGAACCCGGTGCATTCCCCCGCGCCGTTCAGCACCGCGCCGCCGGCCGGCACCGGGCTGGCGAACAGGTTGCCGCCTGGGTCGAGCACCGTCACGCCGGTCCTGGCGATGCCGCGCCCGCCCGGCGGGGCCGGCTCGTCCCGCCACACCGTCGCGTGCCCGACGCCGACGCCCGGCACGTCGGTGACGGAGCCGTTCTGGCCGCTGGGCAGGGTGCCGATCCTGATGCCGAGGCTGGCGGCGGTGCTCATGTGATGATCATGCCGCAGGCCGTCCTGGCAGCGGCGGCCCGGCCCCGGGCACCCCGTTTCGCACGAACGGGCGCTGCGCCGTGACGGCCGGCCCGCTGGGCGGACTGCCGGTGGTGTGGGACCCCGGCTGCCTCGCGCACGAGCCGGCCGGCGAGGTGTGGCTGGGCGTCTGGGAGGACGGCACGGAGCTGCCCGCCCGTGCGCAGGTGCTGCTGGCGGCGGTCCAGGCCGCGGGCGCGGCGGTCCAGGCGGCCCGGCCGCACCCGGACTCGGCGCTGGCCAGCGTGCACGACGAGGCGCTGGTCAGGCACCTGGCCACGATCTGGGCGGACTGGGAGGCCGGCGGGTACCTGGCGCAGCATGGGCGGCGGCGGGTGGTCCCGTACGTGTTTCCCACCGAGGGGCTGCTGGCCGGGCTGCCCGCCAGGGTTCCGGCGGCGGTGCACGGCCGCGCCGGGCTGTACTGCTACGACACCATGACGCTGGTCGGGCCGGGGAGCTGGACGGCGATCAAGGCCGCCGCCGACGCGGCGCTGACGGCGGCCGAACTGGTGGCCGGGGGCGCCCCGGCTGCCTACGCGCTGTGCCGGCCGCCTGGCCATCACGTCACCCGCTGCGCCTACGGCGGCTCGTGCTACCTGAACAACGCGGCGCTGGCCGCGCAGTCGCTGGCGCGGGCCGGCGCGCGGGTCGCGGTCGTGGACATCGACGCGCACCACGGCAACGGCACCCAGGCGATCTTCTACGGCCGGCCCGACGTGCTGTACGCGAGCGTGCATGTCGATCCGGGGGCGGGCTGGTTCCCGCACTACGCCGGGTTCGCGGACGAGCGCGGATCCGGCGCCGGGACCGGTGCCAACCTGAACCTGCCGCTCGCGCCGGGCACCGGCGACGAGGGCTGGCTGGCGGCGGTCGGGGAGCTGTGCGCGGCGGTGCGCGCGCACGGCGCGGACGCGGTGGTGGTCTCCCTCGGCCTGGACGCGGCGCTGGCCGACCCGGAGAGCCCGCTGCGGGTCAGCGCCGCCGGCTACCGGGCGGCCGGCGAGCTGATCGGCGCGCTCGGCCCGGCGGCGGTGATCCAGGAGGGCGGCTACGACCTGGGCTCGCTTGGCGAGCTGGCGGTCGCGGCGCTGACCGGGATCGCCGGCGGCTGAGCCGGAATCAGGCGGCCGGCCCGGAACTTTGTTAACACGATCGTCAGCGATACTTGATCGTTCATATAACCTGCGCGCGTTACCGTGACGCTGACCTTGGTTTCCACTGCGGCGCGGTGCGCTGCCTGAGCGGATTTGCGCAGGTCGTGACCCTTAACTTGAGGCCAGGAAGCCGGGCGGGCGGCGGCTTTCCCGTCCGCCAGAGCCGCCCGCCGGCGGGCCGTTCCGGCCATCCGCGGCGGGGCAGGCTGGCCCGGCTGGCGACCAGCCGGGTAATCGCCGTGACCACGGCCGCGGTGCTGGCCGCCGGCGGGGTGACCGCCACCATCGCCGCCAGGTCCGGGCCGCGGGTCCCCGGCCTGCTGATGCAGGGCATCGCCGCCGACCCGTGCTACCCGGGCCGGGTGCTGGCGATCCCGGCGAGCGTGACCGGCCGGTTCGCGCCGGGCAGCAGCGTGCTGCTCACCTCCGACGGGGTGCTGACGGCCGGCGGCGTGACCCCGCTGACCGGGGAGCTGGCCGGGTGCGCGGCCCGCGCGGAGGCGGCGAGCCGGGCCTGGCTGCGGGCCGGCCTGGTCCCCGGCACTCCCGCGCAGCGGCCGATGACCCGGCGGGCGCTGCTTGACCTGCGGCTGTCAATCCGCCCAGACGGCGCGGTCGCGGCGGCCTGGCACGACGAGTGGCGCTATGACTGGCCGCGCGACTCTAGCTGGGTGTCGGCCGCGCTGGCCGGCACCGGGCACCTGACTCAGGCACTGGCGGTACTGAAGTTCCTGGCCAGGGTGCAGCCGGCCAGCGGGATCTGGGCGGCCAGGTATCACCTGGACGGCACCCCGGTGACCGACGGCCGGCCAGCCGAGCTTGACGGCACCGGCTGGGTACCGTGGGCGGTCTGGGCCTGGGCGCAGGCGGCCGGGTCTGGGCCTGGCGGCCTGCCCGCCTGGCAGGTCCACGCGGACCTGCGCGCACTGTGGCCGATGGTCACCCGCGCGGCCGACGCCGCCGCCGGGTCGCTGGGCAGCGACGGGCTGCCCGAGGCCGCGATGGACTACTGGGAGGACTCGGTCCAGGTCACGCTCGGCACCGCCGCCCCGCTGCTGGCCGGCCTGCGCGCCTCCGCCGACCTGGCCGCCACGCTTGGCCACGCCGGCGCCGAGCACCGCTGGGCGGCCGCGGCGGCCCGGCTCGCGGCGGCCATCACCAGCAAGTTCGGCGGCTCGGGCTACCAGCGCACGCCGGCGCTGATGGCCGGCGCCGACGCGGCGGTCGCATTCCTCGGCCCGCCGTTCGCCCGGCCGGACGAGGCGGTGCTGAAGGCGGCGGCCAAGGCGCAGGCCGTGCTCCGGGTGGAGAACGGCGGCCTGCTGCCCGGCGACGCCTGGACCGGCAGCCTGGACGAGGCCTGGACCGCGGAGACCGCGTTCTTCGCGCTGTTCGACGCCGGCACCGGCCAGCCCGTCGCCGCGACGCACTGGCTGAGCTGGCTGGCGGCGCACCGGACCGGGGCGGGCGAGCTGGCGGAGCAGGTCAACGTCGAGGGCAGGCCGGTCTCGGTGGCACCGCTGGCCTGGACCGACGCCCTGGTGGTACTGACCGCGCTTGCCGAGGGCGGCGACCTGGCCACCATCCCGGTGCCGACGGTCACGGCGTCTGCCGCCCCGGTGCCAGCGGTCCCGGCCCGCTAGGCCGACGGCGGGCTCAGTCCTCGACCAGCCGGGCGAGCCGGCGCAGCGCGTAGCCGAGCGCCAGCCGCATCGCGGGCGCCACGGTCCACCTGCCCACCGCCGTCGCGGCCGGCCGCAGCGCGGCAGGCACCGGCAGCTCGGCCAGCTCGGTCCAGCGGAACTCGGTGCCATCGCCGCGCGGCAGCACCTCGAACACGCCGCGACCGCGCACCACCCTGCCGGTGTGGGTGACGGTGCACCGGCGCGGCGGGTCCCACTCCGTGATGATCATCGTGTCCGTGAACCCCGCGCGGCCGATGCCGGTCCAGGCGACCACCAGGGCGCCGGCCCCGGTGCCGCCGCTGACCCTGGTCGCGGGTATCCACTCGCCCTGCCGGCCCCAGTCCATCGCGACCTGCCAGACCCGCTCGGGGCGGGCGCGGACCACGATGGCGGCGGTGATGTCCAGCGGGTCCGGCATGCCGCCGACGATAGCCCGGTTAGCCGCGGCTAGCCGGGATCCCGGCCGGTGCTGGAGACCAGTACGTGCTCGGCCGCCGCCAGGCCCGCCTGCAGCCGCGATTCCAGCAGCAGCTTGCGCAGGATGCTGCTGACGTGCAACTTGACCGTCCGCTCGCCGATGTGCAGGCAGCCGGAGATGTCCCGGTTGCTCAGCCCCTGCCCGAGCAGCAGGAAGACCTGGAACTCGCGCCTGGTCAGGTCGGCGAGCCGCAGCCGAGAGTCGTGCCAGCGAAGGACCGGATCCCCACCGGGCCAGATGCCGAGCACCACGCCGGACCGCACTGTCAGACCACCTCCCGGTAGGCCGGTACCGGCTTCCAGTGTTTACCGTTCGTCCCAATGAGTCAATAATTCGACTAGATGATCCTAGTGTTGTCAACGTCGCGGACATGCGAAAGAGCCCGGCAGGCCGCCGGGCACTTTCGCCGGGCAGCGCTACGTTGTGTTCGTGCCTGGGCCACCGCCGCAGCAGGTGGGCGGCCCCTCGGCGACGACCGCGCCGCCGACTTGCGAGTGAGCCCATGAATGCTGCACCGCAGCGGCTCCGGTACTTGTCACGCCGACGGCCGCGACGAACAGCAGAACGGCCAGAGCACGACGGGGGTACGTCATGGCAAGCGCTCTTCTCTTGGATTAAGGTCGGACATCGACGAGAGTTCAGTGATCCGGAATGACGGGCATGACGGATATGATTGAGTCAAAAGCGTAACTAGATCGTGCAAAGGCTGTCAATTGCAGCAATCTAGGTTTGCCCAGCAGCTACGCCAGCTGCGCCGGGCGAAGGGCATGACTCAGCGTGACCTGGCGGGCACCCAGCTGTCCGTCAGCTACGTGTCGCTGCTGGAGGCCGGCAAGCGCACGCCCACCACCCAGACCATCCAGATCCTGGCCGACGCCCTCGCCTGCGACGTGCGGGATCTGGCCGGCGAGGGCGATGCCGGCCAGCCGCTGGCCCTGCTGCTCGCCCAGGCCGATCTGGCCATGGAGGCCGGCCAGGTCACCGCCGCGCTTGAGCGCTTCGACAAGGTGCTGGCCGCCGCGCCTGATGACCCCGGGGTGCTGCGCCGCGCCCGGCTCGGCCAGGCGCAAGCACTGCACCGGGCCGGCCGGCTGACCGAGGCCGCCGACGCCTTCGAGCGGTGCGCGCGGCTGGCCGAGGCCGACCCGGCCAGCGAGGCGTCCCTGCAGACCTACGTGAGCTGGTGCCGGTGCCTCTATGAGCTCGGCGAGCTGGCCAGGGCCGCGGACGTGGGCAGGACGGCGCTGGCCGAGTTCGACGCGGTGCAGGCGCGGGAATCCGAGCTGTCGATCCACCTGATCGCCACCGTCGCCGCCGTCTGGTACGAGCTTGGCGACCTGCGCCAGGCCGAGAAGCTGCTCGACGACGGCCTCCAGCGCGCCTCCCAGCTCCGCTCGCCCACCGCCCGCGGCGCGATCTTGTGGAACGCCAGCCTGGTCGCCTACGAGCGGGGCCGCTTCCACCAGGCGCTTGAGCTGTCCCAGGAGGCACTGAGCGCATTCCGCGGCAGCGACAAGAGCCGCTATGTCGGCAAGCTGCTCAACACTCGCGGCTACCTGCTGCTGCGTGCCGACCCGCCGCGGCCCGCCGAGGCGCTGGCCGCGCTCACCGAGGCACTCGACCTGGTCGCCGAGAACGCCGACCCGGTGGACAAGGCCTACGCGCTGACCGAGCTGTGCTACGCCCACCTCGCCCTCGGCGACCCCGGCCAGGCCGTGCAGGCCGCCGAGGAGGCCAGGCGGCTGCTCGGCCCGACCACTCAGCTCGAGTACGCGCGGGCCATGACCGCGCTGGCGGTGGCGCTGACCGCTCGCGGCGATCACGACCAGGCGCGGGGCCTGTTCACCGAGGCGGCCACCATCCTGGACAGCATGGGCGCGGGCCGGCAGGCCGCGAGAACCTGGGTCGAGCTGGCCCACGCGCTGCGCGGCAGCGGGCACGACCGCGAGGCGCTGGCCGCCTACGACAGCGCCGTCCGCGCGGTCAACCTGGACGAGCCCCGCTGGCGCGACAGTCGCCCGCGCGGCTAGCGTCAGGCACCTGCGCCTAGAGCGGCCGCTGGGGGTCCGGCGTGGCTTCTCGGGTCTCAGCGTGGCTGGGCTGCCTGGCCGGGATCCGGCGGCTGGCGAACAACCCGATCAGGGCCAGGACAGCGAGCAGGGCCAGCGACACCCGCAGTCCTGCGATGCGGGCATCCGCGTTCTCCTCGACGATGGCACCGGCAGTCCCCGGGGCCACGCCGGCCTTATCGAGCTGGACCTTCAGGTCCTTGTCCGACAGGAACGGAATACCGCCCGCCAGCTTCACCTGCGCCTGGGCGGCAAGATCCTTGGGGACGGCGGGGTTGTCCTGAACGCCGCTCAGGAACGAGGTGGTCAGCACCGAGATGAGCACCGCTCCGGCCAGCGCGGTGCCGATAGACGCGCCCAGGTTGGTCACCGTGTTCTGGACCCCGCCGGCTTCGCCGGCCTGCTCGTCGGCCACAGCGGACACGGTGACGCTCCCCAGCTGCGAGGCCAGCGCGCCGACCCCCAGGCCGACGAGCAGCATGGGCCAGGTCACCACCTCGGCCCAGCCCCGGCGTCTAGCGCGGCCACCATGATCACGATGCCGGTGAACAGGGCGAGGAACCCGGCCTGCACCACGCGGCGCGGTGACGCGTTCGGGAACAGCCGGGGAACGCCGACAGCAGCGAGCAGCAGCGCGGCCGAAAGCGGCAGCAGCCGGACGCCGGTCGCGACGGCCGACAGCCCGAGCGCCACCGACAGGAACAGCGGCACGGCGAAGAACAGGCCCGACTGCAGGAGGTACTGGAAGAAGAATGAGGTGAGCCCGGCCCGGAGGGTCGGGTTCCGCAGCATCGCCGGATTTACCAGCGCGGCACCGCCGCGTGCGATCCGGCGGGTCTCCCACCACAAGAACAGCCGCAGCACGACGCCGCCGGCGATAATCAGCCAGATCACCGGCGACAGGCCCAGCCACCGCGGGGCGTCCGCCTTAGGCTGGATGAACCCCCACGTCCCGGAGCGGAGGACGCCGTACACGATGAGCCCGAGGCCGAGGGCGGACAGGACAGTGCCGGTCAGGTCCAGGCGGGTGCCCGGCTGCGCGGGCGTGTCGCCCATGCGGCGGGTCAGCCCGAGGATGATCAGCACGACGAGAACTTCGCCCGCGAACACCCACCGCCACGAAAGATAGGTGGTGAACAGGCCGCCGATCAGCGGCCCGGCGGCCACCGCGATCGCGCCTGCCGAGGCAACGAGCCCATAGGCGCGCGGGCGCTGGCCGCGGCCGAAGTTCGACGCCACCAGCGCGACGATCGCCGGCATGATCAGCGCGGCCCCGACACCTTCCAGGACTGACCAGCCCAGCATCAGCACGGTGAGATTCCCCGCGAGCGCGGTGATCAGCGACCCGCACCCGTAGATGACGCAGCCGAATGAGAAGGCGCGCTTGCGGCCGAGAATCTGGCCGAGCTTGCCGCCGGTGATCATGAGCGAGGCCATCACCAGCGTATAGAAGGTAATGGCGGTCTGGATGCCGGTCACGCTCGTGCCGACGTCCTGGGCGACGGTGGCGATCGACACGTTCATGACCGAGCTGTCGAGCGTCATCAGGAACTGAGCCACGGCCAGCGTCAGGAGGACGATCCCGGCCGCCCCGGCCGCCCCGGCCGCGCGCCCGGCCCCCTGGCCAGCGGCCGCCGCCTCGCCCTGATTCATGAAGCCAGCTCCCCCGCAGCCGGTTGCGAACCCTTAGCCTCCCAGGTCATGAGCGCTTCCTCAGTCAGGCGCGCCCCGCTCAGCCACCGAATCCCCCGGGCAGGCCAGGCGGCTGCGCGGGCCAGCCAGGTTCAGGCAGCGGGTAGCTGGAAGTGCCAGATCACCAGTACCGGGCGGCGGCCACGGGAAGCCCGCGCCACCGACGGCAGGTAGTCCATCAGCGACCACGGCCAGTCCTGCCAGTCACCGATCCCGTTCGCCGGCTCGGGCAGCGGCTCGTCCGGCAGCTCCCCTGGCTGCCTGCCTCCCGGCTCCTCGCATCCGCGTACCTGAAGGCCAAGGCTCAGTGCCGCCCGCAGGTAGTCGCCGAGCTGATGCCGGTAGGTGGCCGCGATGCACGGCTCGCCCGCCGGGCCGCGCGCCGTGATCACCGAGCCGCGGGTGACCTGCTCGTGGTGCATGTCGGAGATGACCAGGTCCCCGCCGGGGCGCAGCACCCGGGCAAACTCGGCCAGGACCGGCTGGAGGCGGGGACGTGCACGAGGGCGAGCGCGCAGACGATGACATCCACCGAATCGTCCGGCAGCGCTCATCCATCGCGGACAGGCCGCCGCCCGCTTCCTCGTCATAGCCGGCTGCCTGCTGCTCGTAGGCCGCAACGGTGCCGACGCGCTCGACGAGCATCCCGCGACCGCGCAGCTTCTCGTCGGCCAGCAGCCGCCGGATCTCGGACAGCCGGGCGTCGGTGCATGCCCGGTCGTAGTCTCCGGCCCAGGCATCCAGCAGCGCGATGCCCTCCAGGCCGAGCAGATAGGCCAGCGGGTCCTGATAGATCACGAGGCCGATGGTAAGGAGGCGCCGGACAGGCTGCCCACCGAATTTCGCTAGGTTGGACGGCGTGACCACCTTTATTACCAGGCTGGACGGCGGTTCCGCCGGCGACGGTACCGGGCCGCGGCTCGCGGTCAAGGACCTCATCGACGTCGAGGGCGTGCCGACCACCGCCGGCTGCCTGCCGGTCGCGCGCCGGGCCATGCCCGCCCCGGCCGACGCCGCCTGCCTGGCCGGCGCCAGGGCGGCCGGCGCCGTGATCGTCGGCAAGACCAACCTCAACGAGCTGGCCTACGGCGCGTCGGGGATCAACGAGCACTTCGGCACCCCGGTGAACCCGCTGGACTCGGCGCTGCTGCCGGGCGGCTCGTCCAGCGGCTCGGCCGTCGCGGTGGCCGCGGGCGAGGCCGACCTGGCCTACGGCTCGGACACCGGCGGGTCGATCCGGGTACCCGCCGCCTACTGTGGCATCGCCGGGCTGAAGACCACCCACGGGCGGATCGGGCTGGCCGGCGTCTTCCCGCTGTCGCCCAGCCTGGACACCGTCGGGCCGCTCGCCGCCGACGTGGCCGGCCTGGTCACCGGCATGCGGCTGCTGGAGCCCGGCTTCGCCCCCGCCCCCGGCCCGGCCGCCAGCCTCGGCCGGCTGCGCCCCGTCGGGCTGGCCGTCGACCCGGCCATCGACGCCGCGATCGACGAGGCGCTGCACCGCTGCGAGATCCCGGTGACCGAGCTGGACCTCGGCGGCTGGCGGAACGCGCTCGGCGCCACCTACGCGATCATGGACAGGGAGATCATCGCCTGCAATGGCGGGCTGCTCACCGACCCGGAGTCCGCCGCCCTGCTCGGCACCGCGGTGCGCGAGCGGATGACCGCCGCGAACGACGTCACCGCCGACCAGGCGGACCAGGCCCGGCTGTTCCAGGCCGGCTGGCGTCAGGCGCTCGCCCGGCTGCACGACACCGCCGGGCTGCTGGTGATGGCCGCCACGCCGGGTTTCCCGCCGCCGCCCGAGGCGGACCGGCCCGGCATGCACACCCGGTGCACCGCGCCGTTCAACCTGGCCGGACTGCCCGCCCTGGTGCTCCCGGTCCCCGCCACCGGGCCGCTCCCGGCCGGCCTCCAGCTCATCGGGCCGCCGGGCAGCGAGGAACTACTGCTCACCACCGCGGCCGTCATCGAGTCCGCCGCCGGCTACCGCCGGCCGTAACCGCGCCTGGGCTCAGGGCTGCAAGGTCTTGCGGATGTCCTTCATCAGCAGCACCAGGTGCAGGTCATCGGTCGGGCTCTGCTCGAACTCGGGGATCAGGTGCAGGTAGAACTTCCTGGCTTCCTCCGACTCGGCATGCACGAGCAGCCCCCGGCAGCCGATATCCGCCGACAGCCCGGCGAGTCGGGCGAACGCATCCTGCAGCAGCGCCGCGCCAAGGCCACGGCGCTCATGCTGCGTATCGACCCCCAGCCGGGCCAGCAGGGCCACAGGCTGCGGGTACCGCGCCGCTCCCCTGCGCAGGCGGCCAGGTGCAGCCTCAATCGCGATCTGCGCCATGCACCAGGCGTAGTAGGCGACGACGACACTGCCGGTCTCGTCGGTGACGACGAACACCTTCGTGGTGCCGGTGGCAGCGGACTGACGGGCGAACCGCCGCAACCAGTCGGTCTGCTCGGCCGACCGGCACGCAAACCCGGCGAGGTCGTGATGGCCGGCGAGCAACTCGGGCTGGTGGTAAGAGCCGCTCATCCGGAGAACGGCGACGGACGGCTCATCAGCTCGCGCAGCCCCGGCAGGTCACGGGCCGGGCCGGAGTTGATCGCTTCCCAGGACTCTTGCGCCATCGGGCTCAGCACGAACCGCTCGCGCTCAGCCAGCACGCGGCGCGCTTCCCGCACGGCGCTGCCGACCACGAAGTCGGTGACGCCCGTCCCGGTGGCCGCCGCCGCATCATCGATCAGCTCCCGCTCGTCGGGCGTTGTCCGCAGCTCTAGCCGCCTGCTGCGCCGCCGGGTTTCCGTTACCATCGCGCCTCCCTGTACGGCCATTGTACGTCCATAGTCATGCCGGGTGGTGCGGTGCCGGGTAGTCTCTTGCGACCGATGAATTCTTCGCAGGTAGACAAGGAGCCGACATCGGGTGCGGCGGCCCGCGCGGCGCTGGCTGCGGCGGCGGGGGTCGGTGCTTTCTTCGCACTCGAGCGCGGGATCGGCGTGGCGGGCTGGCCGCTGGCCGCGGACGTGTACGCGGCTGGAGCCGATGTGTTCCTGGCGACGGCGGGCGGAGTGCCGGACGGGGCCGAGCCGCGGGTCGCGGCGTCGATCGCTCAGCTCGGGTACGCGGCCCGACTATGGTCGCCGGTCGTCGGCGCTGCCCTGCTCGGCGGCGTCGTGCCCGACCTGTCCGGCCTGCGGATCTCCGCGACGCGGCCGGCCAGGCTCGGCGTGAGCGAGCCGCGCGGCTGGCACGCAGACGACATCGCCGGACTCGCGGAGCTGAGCTACCGGAACGTAGCCGAGCATCATCTAGAACCCCTGACCAGGACCCTGCGCGGCCGGGTCGCTCCCGGCCTGCTCTGGGGTAACGCCGCCTCGGCGCTGGCCGGCGCGCTCGGCATGCTGGCCGGCGCCCGGCCTGAGCTGCGCGGGCCGGCCGCCGCGCTCGCGGGCGAGCTGCTGTCCACCGGGCGGCTGGCCGGCACCGGGGATCTCGGCGTGACCGGCGCCGGCCTCGGGTTCCGCCGCCGGTCCTGCTGCCTGTACTACCGGCTGCCCGGCGGCGGCCTGTGCGGCGACTGCTCCCTGTCCACCCGCCCTGGCTGAGTCGGCCTGCCCCGGGCCACCGTAACCGCCCGAATCCCGACACGGGTTTATTCTGAATCCCATTGTGGTATACAGATCGTATGACGATCCAGATTGCTGTCCGGCTGCCCGACGATATGGTCGCCTACCTGGACCGGCTGGTGGCCGAGGGCCGCGCGCCCAGCCGTGCGTCGGTCGTGGAGCGGGCGCTGGCCAGGGAGATCAGGCGGCAGATCGCGGCCAGGGACGCCGCCATCCTGGCCGGCACGGAGCCAGACGCCGACCTGGACAGCCTGGCCGACTATGCCGCGCGCGGCGAGCTGGACATCGACTAGTGCGCCCGATCCACGTCGCACAGCTCGACAAGGCGCGGCCGGTCGTGGTGCTGACCAGGGAACTGGTCCGCCCGCACCTGTCCCGGGTGACGGTAGCCCCGATCACCACGACCATGCGCGGGCTCTCCACCGAGGTGGCAGTCGGCCCGGCCAACGGCCTGGACCATCCCTGCGTGGTGAGCTGCGACAACATCGTGACGGTCCCGAATAACGCGCTCGGCCGCCAGCTCGGATTCCTGCTGCCCGCGCAGGAGGCCGCGCTAGCCTCGGCCATCCGGGCCGCCTTCGACCTGGACTGACCGCTGGCCGCCGGCACCTGGCCGTTCCCGGAGAAATGATGTGGACGCCGCCGGGGACGCTGGCTAGCGTCCCCATCATGGACACCGACGAGCAGGCGTGGACACTGTCGGATACCGAGATCTTCGCCAAGTACGGGGACGCGGCCGTGCCGCGGCGGGCCGAGCAGATCGCCACGGTGTGCGACCTGCTGGCCGGAGTCCCGGTCGGCCGGGTCCTCGACCTGTGCTGCGGTGAGGGCCGGCTCGCCGAGGAGTACCTGGGCCGGGTCCCCGGCAGCGAGGTGACCCTGCTGGACGGCTCGGCGGAGATGCTGGAACTGGCCGCCGCGCGGCTGGCCAGGTTCGGCGGCCGGGTCAGCCAGATCCGCGCGGACATCGCCGACACCGGCTGGCGGGCTGACGGCGGCTACGGCGGCGTGATGACCTCGCTGGCCGTACACCACCTGGACGGTGAAGGGAAGCAGCGGCTCTACCGGGATCTGCACGCCATGCTGGTGCCGGGCGGCGTGTTCGTGATGGCGGACCTGATCGAGCCGACCGGTCCGGCGGCCCGCGAGATCGCGGCCAGCCACTGGGACAGGTCCGTGGCCGTGGCGTCACAGGAGCAGTTCGGCAGCGACGAGGCGCTGCGGGTCTTCCGCGAGACGGAGTGGAACTACTACCGGCTGCCCGGCCCCGACCCGGTTGACCACCCGTCGTCGGCCGCCGAGAACCTGTCCTGGCTCAGCGCGGCCGGCTTCACCGACGTCGATCTGGTCTGGCTCCAGGCCGGCCACGCCATCTTCACCGCGAAACGCGCAGCCGCGCTCTGAGGCGCTGTGCCCACAGCCGGGGCGGTCCGGCGCTCAGGCCGCCTGCGCGATCGGATCCGGGGCCGGGTTCCCTTGCCGAAGTTCGGCCTGTCATGAACGGTATTGCCAGTGCCACGGCTCGGCCCGCATGCCGAACTCATTGCCTTCGGGCCAGGATTCGTAAAAGCTAAACTTGCCGCCGTGCTGACACAGCCATGCATATTCTACCGTGTCTTTAAAATCCTCCGGGCTATCGTCAGATGGTGATCCGTCAATATTCTTAAAATCAATTGCCGCTTTGCTGGCGATGGTGTGCTGCGAATAGCTGGGAGGTGACGCGTGGCAGATGGTCTTGGCGATATCCCCGCCGTAGCCGTTGATGAGCCAATTGATGAAGACAACAACTTGATACGCTGGGGAGCGATAGCATCAAGATTATTCAGAACCCCGTGTGATGGAGAAGAAGAACAATCCTCGTGCGGCGTCATACGCATCGCGGTAAGTGTTATAGGGGCGGCGGTAGTCAGTGTGGAGGATGCGCCAGCACTTGAAATGAGCAAAGACTCTCTCGACCGGTGCGCGCAGGGCGGAGATCTGGGCGTTACCTTTCTTGTCTCCCTTGCTGAGCTTCCCGCCTGGAGGCTTTTTCCGGGGAGTTATCATTCCGCAGCCCTGGTAGCCCTTATCGCCGATCCCGCCGCCAGAGTTCCGGACGATCTCGGCGGCCGGCGTGCCCTCGAATGCTGCAGCGTCGTGAGTGCTCCCCGGCAGCGGGTCAGAAATGTATATCGCCGCCCCGTCGAGCAGGCATATCAGCTGCGCGTTAAAACCGGTAGTTCCGTGCTTCCGGCTCCACAGCTCGCTGTGGGCGGCGTAGGACCAGCAGGGCGTGATCGTGCCATCTACCAGGCAGACGCGCCCGCTGGCCATCTCGATCGCATCCGCGGCATCCGGCACGAATTCCGCCAGGACCGACCTGACGGCCGGCACTATGACGCTTATGACCCGCGACACGGTCGGCTGCGAGATATGCATCAGGTCGCCCAGGAATTCCTGCGTGCAGTTCTGCCGCAGATACATGCACGCGATCTCCACCGCCGCGTAAAAGCCGCATGACCGCGGCCGTCCGTTACCCTTATTCCAGGGACTCTCCAGCGCGCCGTGGACACGGCGGGCAAGCTCCTGCATCTGCGAGAGCATCAGTCCTGTAGTACGATAGTAACGCAACGGTTCTCCCGGGCGGCGAGAATTCTTTGGTAGGAACTCTCAATCCTCCCGGGAGAACCGTTGTTCTTTATGGCGACACGCCGGTCAGCATCGGCCCATTCCAGAAGAGTTTTGAATAATCCTCCATGATTGAATGAGGAGATTGCGATTCGGATGCTCGGCCATGAACGCGTCGTTCATGCGAACATACCCCTCAAAAATGTGGCGAGGGGCGTATTTATCGCTTAGGGTCTTCTGCTCGCCGTTCTCGGTGTACTGCTGGCCGATTACTTTCACAAGGTCTGCGGGTACGGGTTCGAGGTCGCCAACGTACGGCGTGGCAACACCGTAGTCCTGTGGCTTGAGGTTGATGATTTGATCAACGATGACCTGCTGGTCTGCGCTCAGCGAAGCCTTCAGGCGGTCGAGCGTGACAGTAGGAGTCAATATGCCCTGCCTGTCAAGAGACTCGAATGTCGATGGGAATGTCTTTAGTGTTGACTCATTGAATGATTTGACTGGAACATTCACCTTTGAATTATACAAGGCTTGAACCAGCCACGCCGGAGGTCGTCGGCCTTGCCGAAGCGTCGCGAGCACGCGTCATGGTCGAAACGGGCCCGGGGAAAGACTCACACGCGGGTCACGACGGGCGCGTGCACAACCTGGTTTGCAATGGACGTTGTCGGCGTAGACCACTCGCACCGTCCGGCTCACCGCGCCGGCTACCTCGTGGACATGGCCCCAGGTGGGCAGGCCGGTGGGTACACGCTCAACTGGCAGCACCTCGACGTGGATCGAAACGTCGAGGCGTCCGTCGCCATCATGCACGGCGATGCCGCACCGATGCGCAGGATGCTCGACGAACTCGTTGGAGAGGGCTAGCTGTGATGGCCGACCTGATCGAGCCGACCCGCGGCCGGCTTCACCGACGTCGACCTGGTCTGGCCGCAGGCCGGACACGCCATCTTTACCGCGAAACGGTAACCGTCGCGCCGCTGGTGTCGGCGCGCAGCGGCAGCACCCGCCACGACCCGTCCGCCGCGCCGGCCAGCGCGGCCACATCCTCCGGGCCAGGCCCTGCGTCATCGCGGGTGAGGGCGAGCACCGACGGGCCGGCCCCGGAGATCACCGCCGGGATGCCGGCCGCGCGCAGCGCGGCGATCAGCGCGGCGGTGCCGGGCATCGCCTGCGCGCGGTAACGCTGGTGCAGGAAGTCCTCAGTGGCGTCCATCAGCAGGCTCAGGTCGCTGGTCAGCGCGGTGACCAGCAGCGCGGCCCTGGCGGAGTTGGCCGCCGCGTCGGCATGCGGCACCTGCGGCGGCAGCACCAGCCGCGCGGCGACGGTCGGCACCGCCGTCTCGGGGACGCAGACCACCGGCACCAGGCCTGGCACCGGGGTCAGCCGCGCGACGCTGGGCTCGCCGCCGGGCGGCGTCCAGGCGATGGTCAGCCCGCCGTGCAGGCACGCGGCCACGTTGTCCGGGTGGCCCTCCATCCGGGTCGCCAGCGTCAGCAGGCCGGGCGGTGTCAAGTCGGAGGGGGCGGCCAGGCCCGCCGGGGCGGCCGCCCCGGCCAGCGCGCGGGCGGCCAGCAGGCCGGCCACGATGGCGCCGGCCGATGAGCCGAGGCCGAAGCCCTGCGGGATCTCGTTCACGCAGGACAGCGGCGATGCCGGGCTGCGGCACGCCGGTGGCGGCGAAGGCCCTGCGCATGGCGCGGACGACCAGGTGCTGCTCGCCGGCGCTTGCGGTGTCCGTGCCCTCGCCGGTCACCCGCACGCTGACACCGCCGGGAGTCAGCCGGGCGGTGACGATGTCGGCCAGGCTCAGCGCGAGCCCGAAGGAGTCGAAGCCGGGACCGAGGTTCGCGCAGGTCGCCGGGACTCGCACGGTGACCTGGCCCGCGGCGGGCGACGCCGCGGTCACGTCAGCTTCAGCGCCGCGGCCGCGGCAGCGGCGTCCACGCCGATCACGGCGGGGGCGGGCAGGCCGGCCACGGCGGTGTCGGGGTCCTTGAGGCCGTGCCCGGTGATCGTGCACACCACCACGGACCCGGCCGGGACCTGCCCGGCGGCATGCGCCTGGAGCAGCCCGGCCACGCCGGCGGCCGACGCCGGCTCGCCGAACACGCCCTCGGCCGCGGCCAGCAGCCGGTAGGCGTCGAGGATCTGCTCGTCGGTCACGGCGTCGATGCGCCCGCCTGACTCATCGCGGGCCGCCTCGGCCAGCTTCCAGGAGGCCGGGTTGCCGATCCTGATCGCGGTGGCCACGGTCGCCGGGCTGGGCACCGGGGCGCCGGCCACGATCGGCGCGGCGCCGGCGGCCTGGAAGCCGAGCATCCGCGGCGCGCGGCTGGTCCGCCCGGCGGCGAGGTACTCCCGGTATCCCATCCAGTACGCGGCGATGTTGCCGGCGTTGCCGACCGGCAGGCAGTGCACGTCCGGCGCGTCGCCGAGCTCGTCGACGATCTCGAACGCGGCGGTCTTCTGCCCGTGCAGCCGGTCGGGGTTGACCGAGTTGACCAGCGCCACGGGATAGTGGCGGCGAGCTTGCGGACCAGCTCAAGGCAGTCGTCGAAGTTGCCGTCCACCTGGAGCAGCCGCGCTCCGTAGGCGAGGGCCTGGGCCAGCTTGCCGACCGCGATGTTGCCGCGCGGCACCAGCACCGCGCAGTCAAGCCCGGCCCTGGCGGCGTAGGCGGCGGCGCTGGCGCTGGTGTTGCCGGTGGACGCGCAGATCACCGTGGTGGCGCCGCGCCTGGCGGCCAGGCTCACCGCGACGGTCATGCCCCGGTCCTTGAACGACCCGGTCGGGTTGGCGCCCTCGATCTTGAGGTAGACCTGGCAGCCGGTCCTGGCCGACAGGACGGGCGCGGCCAGCAGCGGCGTGCCGCCCTCGCCGAGCGATACCACCCGGTCGCGCGCCGGCGGCCGGCAGCCAGTCCGCGTACTCGTCGATGAGGCCGCGCCAGGCGCGGCGGGTGCCCTCGGTCACTCCTCGTCCTCGCCCTCGACCCGCATCACGCTGTCCACCGCCCGCACCGCGGGCATCACGCTGAGCGCGGCCACCGTCTTGGACAGCGCCTCTTCCCTTGCGGTGTGCGTGACGATCAGCAGCGTTGGCGTCCTCGCCCCTGCCCTCCTGCCGCATCGCCTTGATGGACACGCCCTGCTGGGCGAACGCGTCGGCGACGGGCGCCAGCACGCCGGGCCGGTCGGCCACGTCGAGCTGGACGAAGTACCTGGTCAGCACGTCGCCGATGGGCACCAGCGGCAGCTCGGCGTAGGTCGAGGCGTCCGGCCCGCGCAGCCCGGCCAGCCGGTTGCGGACCACGGTCACGATGTCGCCGAGCACCGCGCTGGCGGTCGGCTGGCCGCCGGCGCCCGCGCCGTAGAACATCAGCCGCCCGGCCGACTCGGCCTCCACGAACACGGCGTTGTAGGCCTCGCGGACGGCGGCCAGCGGATGCACCCGGGGGATCATCGCCGGATAGACCCGGGCGGATACCCCGCCGTCACAGCGCTCGCAGATGGCCAGCAGCTTGATCACGCAGCCGAGCGTCGCGGGCGCTGGCGATGTCATCCGGGGTGACCCTGGTGATCCCGTCCCGGTACACATCGCCGGCGCGTGACCTGGGTATGGAACGCGATGCTGGCCAGGATCGCGGCCTTGGCCGCGGCGTCGTAGCCGGCCACGTCGGCCGTCGGGTCGGCCTCGGCGTAGCCGAGCCGCTGCGCCTCGGCCAGCGCGGTGGCGAAGTCGGCGCCCGCGGTGTCCATCCGGTCGAGGATGTAGTTGGTCGTCCCGTTGACGATGCCGAGCACCCGGCGCACCTCGTCGCCGGCCAGCGACTCGCGCAGCGGGCGGAGCAGCGGGATCGCCCCGGCCACGGCGGCCTCGTAGTACAGGTCGGCATTACCCGCCCTGGCCGCCTCATGCAGCACCGCGCTGTCGGTGGCCAGCAGCGCCTTGTTCGCGGTGACCACCGACTTGCCGGCCCGCAGCGCGGCCAGCAGCAGTGACCTGGCCGGCTCGATGCCGCCGATCAGCTCGATGACGATGTCGATGTCCGGGCGGGTCACCAGGGCCATGCCGTCGGTGGTGAGCAGGCCGCCGCTGACCGGCACGGCACGCGGCGCGGCCAGGTCACGGACCGCGACGCCGGCGATCTCCAGCGTTGCCCCGGCGCGGACCGCCAGGTCGGCGGCCTGCTCCTGGAGCAGCCGGTGGACGGCGGACCCCACGACGCCGCAGCCGAGCAGCGCGACCTTCATCGCGCGATCACCTGTCGCCCGCACTAGCCCGCTCTCCTGCCCGGCGCTTGCCCATGATGTGCTGCCCAAGCCCCTGGGCTGTCCGCCAGGGAGTCGCCGGCCGCGCTGCCCGCGGCCCGTGGGCCCGCTGATCGCAGCCAGTTTACCGAGGTCGCAGCACCAGCTCCTGAAGCAGGCGGTCGATCTGCGCCGCCGGATCGCTCGTCAGGCCGGTATGCACGGGGCCGGGCTGCACGACGGTGCTGCGCGGTGCGGTCAGCCAGCGGAACCGGCGCCCGATGTCCTGAGCCCCGGCCGGCCCGGCGCCGGCGTCGAGTTCGGCGCCGGGCGCGCAGACCTGGGCCGCCGCCGCCAGGGCACGGGCGACCCCGGCCACGTCGGCCGCCGGGTCCAGGGCAAGCAGCCGCTCGGCGTCCAGGTCTACCCGCGCGTCCAGGTAGCGCAGCGGGCGGCAGTACAGCAGGATGCCCGCGTTCATCGACTCGCCCCGGTCCACCCGGGGGATGACGCGCAGCACCGCGTACTCGAAGGCGTGCATCGGCCCGGTCATGCCCCGCCCGTGCCTTCCGGCGGCCGGCCCGGCGGCCGGCGCGGTGACCCGGTGAGCCAGCCGGGGGCGCGGCGGCCCCGGTCCGCGGCGAGCCGCGCGGGCGCGCCCGCCGCCGCGGCTTCCGCCAGCGCGGGCAGCCAGTCCCGTCGCGCGCCGATCCGGCCGGAAAGATAAGAAACGTAGGCGTCGCGAAGGCCGGCGGTCCCCGCGAACCCGGGCTCGGCGCCGAGCCAGTCGTCGGGCACCGCCGCGACCACCGCGCGCAGCAGCTCGCCGGTGATCCGCCCGGCCAGCTCGGCGTCGGCCTGCTCCACCTGCGGCGCGCAGCCGATCAGGGCGTGCTCGGCCGCGTCGTAGGGCCGGGTAACCGCCGCCTCGGCTGTTTCCCACCGGTGCTGGAAGGTCAGCGCCGCACCGTGGTCAATGAGGTAGAGCGTGCCGTGCCACCAGAGCAGGTTCGGGTTGCGCCAGGACCGGTCCACGTTGCCGGTGAGCGCGTCGAACCAGAGGATCCGCCCGGCAAGCGCGCCGTCCACCTCGGCGCGCGCGGCGTCGAAGTCCAGGGCGCCCGGCAGGAAGTCCACGCCCAGGTTCGGCCCGGCGCTGGCCCGCAGCAGGTCCTGGATCTCCTGGTCCGGCTCGCCGGGCGCCAGGTCCGCGGACACGTCGATGACGGCCAGCTCCGGCGCGGCCAGGCCGCAGCCGCGGGCCAGCAGGCCGCAGATCACCTCGGCCACCAGCGCCTTGGGACCCTGCCCGGCGCCGCGGAACTTGACCACATAGGTGCCGAGGTCGCTGGCCTCCATGATCGCCGGGAGGGAGCCGCCCTCGCGCAGCGGCGTGACGTACCGCGTCGCCACGGCGCGGGGCAGGTCAGCCGGCCCAGGCAGTGGGCCCGGCGTGGCGGTGGCGGATGACACGGGCGCAGCCTACGCTTGGTCGCGCTCGCCGCGCCGGCGGCGGGCGGCGGACACGGGGCGTGCCGCGTCCCGTCCCGGACGACCCGATCCCCGGAGGTAGACCTGTGCAGCCGATGCCCGAGGACTGGGAACGCGCCGTCGCCGTCGTCGCCCACCCCGATGACCTGGAATACGGCACCGCCTCCGCCGTCGCGCGCTGGACCGCGCAGGGCAAGCAGGTGTCATACCTGCTGGCCAGCCGCGGCGAGGCGGGCATCGCGGGCATGGACCCGGCCGTGGTCGGGCCGCTGCGGGTGACCGAGGAGGAGCGCGGCGCGGCCCTGGTCGGGGTGACCCAGGTGGATTTCCTCGACCACGCCGACGGGGTGATCGAGTACGGCCTGCCGCTGCGCCGCGACCTGGCGGCCGCGTTCCGGCGGCTGCGGCCGCAGGTGGTCATCACCATGAGCTTCGGCCTGACCTGGGGCGAGGAAGGCCCGGTCAACCACTCCGACCACCGCGCGGTCGGGCTCGCGGTGCTCGACGCCTGCCGGGACGCCGCCAACGAGTGGGTGTTCCCTGACGCGGGGCCGCGCTGCGACACGATCACCGACGCCTACGTCACGGGCACGGGCGACCCCACGCACTTCGTGGACGTGACGGACACCATCGAGGCGGGCATCGCCTCGCTGCGCGAGCACCGCGCCTACATCGACGGCCTGGGCACCGAGTTCGACCCGGACGAGTTCCTGCGCAACATGTCGGGCTACACCGGCCTGGCGGCCGGCTGCGAGTACGCGGTCGGCCTGCGCCGGTACCCGATGGGCTAGCGAGAACACGGGTGGCGCGCAAGGCCCGTTCCGCACCACTTATCGATTAGACAGGAAACTTACATAAATATTTTCCCGCTGCCCTGGTATCGGGCGAACGGTCGGTGTTGACTCCAGACCGGGACGGAATGACCACTCGCAGCGAGGAGCCGACATGCGGCGACGTCAGGGAACGGGACGACTGTCCTTAACGGTCTGTGCCGGCACGGCGGCGCTGCTGGCAGCGGCGGCCCTGGCCGGCTGCGGCTCGTCGGGCGGCGGCGGCAAGTCGGCCAGCGGCACCACGCTGACCTTCTTCGGCGCCGACTACGGCACCGGGCCGGCGAACAGCACCAGCAAGTACTGGGACGCGATCGCCACCGCCTTCCACAAGGCCAACCCGAGCATCACGGTCAACGTGCAGACGGTGGACTGGACCGACTTCCCGAATAAGGTCCAGACCCTGGTGCAGAACAAGCAGTTCCCCGACATCCTCGAAGGCGACGCGGCGCCGCAGTTCGCGCAGAGCCACCTGCTGTACTCCGACAAGCAGGTGCTCTCCCCCTCGGTGCTGGCCAACCTGATCCCCACGTTCCTCAAGGACGGCCAGTACCAGGGCGTGGACTACGGCATCCCGTTCACCACCAGCACCCGGGCGCTGTACTACAACAAGAAGATCTTCGCCGCCGCGCACATCTCGTCGCCGCCGCAGACCTGGGCGCAGCTCAAGTCGGACGCGGCCGCGATCAAGGCCAAGGGCTTCATCGGCTACGGCATGCCGCTGGGCAGCGAGGAAGCGCAGGCCGAGGCGCTGCTGTGGTTCCTGGGCAACGGCGGCGGCTACGTCAACAGCGCCGGCAAGTACGACATCAACAGCGCGCAGAACGTGCAGACGCTGGAGTACATGAGCTCGCTGGCCAAGGCCGGCGACACCCAGCCAAGCCCCGGCACCACCGACCGCAAGGACGTGTGGGCGGACTTCGCGCAGGGCCGGGTCGGCATGATGCTCGGCTCGCCCGCGGTGATCCCGATCATCCAGGCGGCCGGGGTGCTGAAGTCGGCCGACTACGCGACCGCCGACGTGCCGGGCAAGAACGGGCCGCTGACCTCCACCCTGGGCGTGCACGACGACATCGTCGCGTTCAACACCGGCGGTCACCAGGCCGCGATCAGGAAGTTCCTCGACTTCGCCTACTCGAACACCTACCAGCTCCAGTTCGACCACGAGTATGACCTGCTGCCGGCCACCACCAGCGCCGCCCAGGTCATGGGCCAGAACCCGATGTTCGCGGCGTTCCTGAAGAACATCCCGCAGTCGATCAACTACCCGGGCGACGCGAACTGGACCACGGTGCAGGATCAGATCCAGACCACGCTGGGCCAGGCCGTCACCGGCAACCCGGCCAAGATCCTGAACGCGATCCAGCAGACCGCCACCAGCAACAGCGGCTGACCGCATGTCGGAACTGGCGGCCGGGGCGCCGGCCGCGGGCGAGCCGCGGGCGGCGCCCCGGCCGGCCAGCCGGGGCAGCCGCCGCGACCGGGCCGGCGGCTGCGCAGGAAGCTGGCGCCGGTGGCCTGGCTGGGGCCGTGCGTCGGGCTGATCGCGGTGGTCGTGCTGTGGCCGATCGTGGCCATGGTGCAGACCTCGATGCAGAACATCACGCCCATCGGGGTCACCATCGGCTCGGCGGGCGGGCGGAACTTCAGCGCGCTGTTCGCCAACCCGAACCTGCCGGGCATCCTGGTCAGGACGGTGCTGTGGGTGGTCGCCGTGGTCGGCATCACGATGACCCTGTCGCTCGGCCTGGCGCAGCTCTTCAACCAGCGCTACCCAGGCCGCCGGGTGACCAGGTGGGCGCTGATCGCGCCGTGGGCGGCCTCGGTGATGATGACCGCGCTGATCTTCCGCTGGATGCTCCAGCCGGAGAACGGCGCGATCAACGTGTTCCTGCACCAGATCGGCATCCTGCACGGGTTCAACACCAACGAATCATCCTGGCTGGGCCGGCCGGACAGCGCGATGGCCTGGATGATCGGGGTGGCGGTGTTCGTCTCGCTGCCGTTCACCACCTACACGCTGCTGGCCGGGCTCCAGGTCATCCCCGCCGAGCTGCACGAGGCGGCCAGGATCGACGGCGCGACCCGGCTGCGCGGCTACCGGTCGATCACGCTGCCGCTGCTGCGCCCGGCGTTCGTGGTCGCGGTGCTGATCAACCTGATCAACGTGTTCAACTCGTTCCCGATCATCTGGGAGATGACCCGCGGTGGCCCCGGCTACGAGACCAACACCACCACGGTGTTCATGTATAACCTCAAGGAGAGCTACATCGGCCAGGCGGCCGCGATGTCCATCGTCAACTTCGCCCTGGTCATCGTGATCGTGCTCGGCTACCTGCGGTTCAGCGGCTGGTCAACGCGGGAGGCGGGCTGAGATGGCGGCCGGCACGCTGACTCGCGGTACGACGGCGCCCGCGCCCGGCGGCCCCGGCGGCCGTGGCGGCGGCTGCCCGGCGTCCGGACGGCGGTGATCGCCCTCGCCGCCTACCTGATCGCGCTGATCTTCCTGCTGCCCTACATCGAGATGGTCATCACCGCCCTGCGGCCGCAGGGTGAGCTGCTGGAGCGCAACTACCTGCCGCATCACTTCGCCTGGTCGAACCTGACCAACATGTGGGGCTCCGGCTACGGGATCACCACCAGCCTGCGGGTCAGCCTGGAGGTGGCCGGCGGCGCCACCCTGCTGGTCGCGGTGGTGGCCATGCCCGCGGCCTACTACACCGCCCGGCACAGCTTCCGTGGCCGGCGGCTGTTCCTGCTGCTGGTGCTGAGCACCCAGATGCTGCAGCCCACGGCGCTGATCGTCGGCATCTACAAGGAGTTCCTCAGCTTCCACCTGATCGACACGGTGTGGTCGCTGATCCTGGTGAACGCCGGGTTCAACCTGGCCTTCGCGGTCTGGATCCTGAACGCCTACTTCTCCTCGATCCCGGCGGAGATCGAGGAGGCGGCGATGGTGGACGGCTCCAGCCGGCTGAGCACGCTGCTGCGGGTCACCCTGCCGCTGGCGATGCCCGGCGTGGTCACCGCGCTGATCTTCACCTTCATCGCGGCCTGGAACGAGTTCATCGCCGCGCTGACCCTGACGACCAGCAACAACGTCACCCCGCTGACCGTCAGGCTCGATGAGTTCATCGGCCAGTACACGGTGGACTGGCAGCACCTGTTCGGCGCCTCGGTGGTGGCCACGATCCCGGTGCTCATCCTGTTCGCGGTGATCGAGCGCCGGGTGGTCGGCGGCCTGACGGCCGGGTCCATCAAGTAATCAACTGTCGAACTGGCAAGCTAATTTTCATTTTGAACTGGTTGTACGGGCGTACGCTCACCGCGAACGCTGGCCGGGAAACAAACACGGGCACCGAATCCTTGTAGAGGTGTAATCAAGTAACAGACTTCACCTCACAGGAAGTGAGCGAGATGCCAGAAACCCTCTCGCTGCCGGTGCTGCCGCTGGACGACACCATCGTGCTGCCCACCATGGTCGTGCCGCTGGACACCTCCGGCACCGAGGTGAGCGCGGCGATCGAGGCGGCGCGGCTCGCCGCGTCCGCCCCCGGCCAGTCAGACGCCCGGCCCCGGGTCCTGCTTGTCCCCCGGCCCGGCGGCAAGTACGCGGCCACCGGCACGCTTGGCAGCGTCGAGCAGACCGGCCGCCTGCCCAGCGGCGAGCCCGCGGCGGTGATCCGCGGCGTCGCCCGGGTGCGCATCGGCTCGGGCACCGTCGGCCCCGGCGCGGCGCTCTGGGTGGAGGGCACCGTGCTCGACGAGCCCCCGGCCACCGAGCGCGCGGCCGAGCTGGCCCGCGAGTACCGCGGCCTGGCGGCCTCCATCCTGGAGAAGCGCGGCGCCTGGCAGGTCGTCGACGCCCTGCAGCGCCTCACCGACCCCTCGGCGCTTGCCGACAGCGCCGGCTACGCCAGCTACCTGTCCGACGCCCAGCGGCTTGAGCTGCTGGAGACCATCGACCCAGCGAAGCGGCTCGAGCTGCTGATCGCCTGGGCCCGCGACCAGCTCGCCGAGCTGGACGTGACCGAGACCATCCGCAACGATGTCCGCGAGGGCATGGAACGGCAGCAGCGCGAGTTCCTGCTCCGCCAGCAGCTCGCCGCCATCCGCAAGGAGCTGGCCGGGCTGGACGGCGAGCCCGCCTCCGAGGAGGAGGACTACCGGGCCAGGATCGAGGCCGCCGACCTGCCGGAGAAGGTGCGCGAGGCGGCCCTCAAGGAGGCCGCCAAGCTGGAGCGCGGCTCCGACCAGTCGCCGGAGGCGGGCTGGATCCGCACCTGGCTGGACACGGTGCTGGAGGTGCCGTGGAACACCACCACCGACGACGCCTACGACGTCGACCGCCGCCCGCGCGGTGCTGGACGCCGACCACGCCGGGCTTGACGACGTCAAGGACCGGATCATCGAGTACCTGGCGGTGCGCAAGCGCGCGTCGGACAAGGGCCTGACCCTGGTCGGCGGCCGGCGCAGCGGCGCCGTGCTGGCGCTGGCCGGGCCGCCAGGCGTGGGCAAGACCTCGCTCGGCGAGTCGGTGGCCCGCGCCATGGGCCGTAAGTTCGCCCGAGTGGCGCTCGGCGGAGTCAGGGACGAGGCGGAGATCCGCGGCCACCGGCGCACCTACGTGGGCGCGCTGCCAGGCCGCATCGTCCGCGCGGTCCGCGAGGCGGGCTCGATGAACCCGGTGATCCTGCTCGACGAGGTGGACAAGCTGGGCGCCGACTACCGGGGCGACCCGACCGCCGCCCTGCTTGAGGTGCTTGACCCGGCGCAGAACCACACCTTCAGGGATCACTACCTGGAAGTCGAGCTTGACCTGTCCGACGTGCTGTTCATCGCGACGGCCAACATGATCGAGATGATCCCCGGGCCGCTGCTCGACCGGATGGAGCTGATCAGCCTCGACGGCTACACCGAGGACGAGAAGGTCACCATCGCCCGCGACCACCTGCTGCCCCGTCAGCTTGAGCGGGCCGGGCTCGACCCGGCCAGCGGCGAGCTGCCCGGCGTCACGGTGACCGACGGCGCGCTGCGGCGGCTGGCGGCCGAGTACACCCGCGAGGCCGGCGTGCGCTCGCTGGAGCGGAGCGTCGCCAGGGTGCTGCGCAAGATCGCGGCCAAGCTCGCCACCGGCGGCGCGGAGCTGCCGGTCACGGTCGGCCCCGATGACCTGCACGGCTACCTCGGGCACCCGAAGCACACACCGGAGTCCGCGGAGCGGACCGCGGTGCCGGGGGTGGCCACCGGCCTGGCGGTGACCGGGACCGGCGGCGACGTGCTGTTCATCGAGGCGTCGCTGGCCGACCCGGAGACCGGCAGCACGGGCGTCACGCTGACCGGCCAGCTCGGCGAGGTGATGAAGGAGTCGGCGCAGATCGCGCTGAGCTACCTGCGCTCGCACGGCGCGGAGCTGGAACTGCCCGTCGCGGACCTGAAGGACCGGGGCGTGCACGTGCACGTGCCGGCCGGCGCGGTGCCCAAGGACGGGCCGAGCGCCGGGGTCACCATGACCACCGCGCTGGCGTCGCTGCTGTCGGGCCGGCTGGTCCGCTCGGACGTGGCGATGACCGGCGAGGTGTCGCTGACCGGGCGGGTGCTGCCGATCGGCGGGCTGAAGCAGAAGCTGCTCGCCGCGCACCGGGCCGGGATCACCACGGTGCTCATCCCGCAGCGGAACGAGCCCGACCTGGAAGAGGTGCCGGACAACGTGCGAGAGGCCCTC
The DNA here is from genome assembly GCA_963725175.1 of uncultured Actinomycetota bacterium. Taxonomy (GTDB): domain Bacteria; phylum Actinomycetota; class Actinomycetes; order Streptosporangiales; family Streptosporangiaceae; genus DASUBV01. The sequence goes on along the minus strand of CAVRXH010000006.1, from coordinate 4,353,122 downwards.
GACGTGCACGCGGTCAGCGACGTGCGCGAGGTGCTGGAGCGGGCGCTCGAGCCCGCCAGCTCCCGGTCAGCAGTGGCCGTCGCCTGACCCGGCGTGCTCATGGTGGTGATGGGCGGTCCCCTCCGCGGGGCCGCCCATCATCTTGAGCATGGCCATCCCGCCGGTCGCCGCGAACCGGATCAGCAAGACGGCGGCGATCAGCAGGAACGCGATGTTCAGCCAGGTGGTGTAGTTCCAGGTCACGCCGCTGTCCGGGATCACCGCGCTGGCGCGCGACGGGACCAGCCCCAGTCCGCCGAAGATCCCCTCGACCAGGTACCCGGCGAGCACCGTGGCCAGGTAGAACACGCCGAGGATGAGCGCGGCCATCTTCGCGCCGTAGTACTTGCGGTAGATGTTCAGGATCGGCAGGATCAGCAGGTCGGCGAAGATGAACGCGGTCACTCCGCCGAAGCTGAGCCCGTCCTTCCACAGCACCGCCGCCAGCGGCACGTTGCCGATTGAGCAGACGAAGCTGAGAATCGCCACCAGCGGCCCGACCAGCGGTCCCCACAGCGCCGAGCCGACCGGGTGGCCGGTGATGAAGAAGGTCCGCCAGAAGCTCTCCGGCACCCATGCGGCGATGGCCCCGGCGATCAGCAGGCCGATGACCAGGTCCCGGAGGATCGCCGCCCACTCCATCACGAACACGTGCGCCACCGCGGTCAGGCCGTCGCCGGACAGCAGCCGCCGCGGCAGCGAGCCCTCCGCGCGCACCGACATGTCCATCGCCGCGTGCCCCTCCATCGACCCTGCCAGGCCGCGGCCGGCCTGCGCCCTGGCGTCGCGCAGCAGCTTGTCGCGGAGCACGACGCGGAACGCGACCGCCATGATCACGATCATGATCGGCCCGCCGACGAACTCGGCGGCGGTGAACTGCCAGCCGAGCAGCAGCGCCAGGATCACGCCCAGCTCGACGACCAGATTGGTGGAGGCGATCTCGAAGGCCATCGCGGCGGTGAAGCTGGCCCCCTTGCGCAGCAGCGAGCGGGCCAGTGCGACCGCCGCGTAGGAGCAGGACGAGGACGCCGCGCCCAGCCCGGTGGCCACCGCCAGGTTCCGCGGCCGGTCGCCGCCGAGCAGCCGCACCACGGCCTGCCTGGGCACCAGGGCCTGCACGATCGCCGACAGCCCGAACCCCAGGATCAGCGCCCAGGTGATCTCCCAGGTCATCGATCCGGCGATCTGGAGCGCGTGCCCGATGGCCGACATGACCCTCCCCTGTTTCCGGCGGCTACTGCGTCCGGCGGCCGCCTGCCGCGACCCTCCCAGATACCCTAGGAGGGTATACCTCGAGGCAAGACGCGGCCCCGCGGCCCGGCCTGGTCGCCGCGGGACGGGCCCGGCTACGGTCAGTAGCCGGGCGTTGACCAGCAATTACTAGATTTACTCCGGTTAGCCGCGAAGATGTGTTCCTATCCCGGTTGCGCATGAAGAGACTGCCTTTTATGCTCAACCGGCAACACAGCAGAAGCAGGCACTCACACTGACGGGTCGGGGCATTCTTGATCTTCCATTATCTGACCCAAGGTGCCGCAGGCAGCCATCCCCGCAACTTAGCCCATAATCGCCCGATTTCCCGTGAATCCGCGAGGGCCGAATTCGACTTCATCGTGATCGGCGCGGGCACCGCCGGCTGCGTGCTGGCCGCGCGGCTGTCGGAAGACCCCGGCGCCCAGGTGCTGCTGCTTGAAGGCCGGCGGCCCGGAGCGGACGCCCGCGATGACCGTGCCGAGCGCCTGGCCCGGCAACGTCGGCTCGGCGGCCGACTGGGGCCAGGCGACCACCGCCCAGGCCGACGGGGACCCCGCACCCTACCCGCACGGCAAGGCACTCGGCGGGTCAAGCGCGATTAACGCCATGGCACACGTGCGCGGCCACCGGTCCTGCTATGACGGCTGGGCCGCCACCGGGCTGGCCGGCTGGGGGTTCGCCGACCTGCTGCCGTACTTCCGGCGCAGCGAGCGAGCCGATGGCCGCGATCCGGCGTTACGTGGCACCGAGGGCCCGGTCCGGGTCGCCCCAGTCCCGGCTGGCGAGCGACACCCGGTCGCCAGCGCCTTAGCCGAGGCGCTGGTCGCGGCGGGCTACCCGGCCACCGAGGACCTGAGCGGCGCGCACCCAGAGGGCGTGGCATGGCCCGACCTGGCCATCTCCGGCGGCGAGCGGGTCAGCGCGGCCGATGCCTACCTGCGCCCCGCCATGAGCCGCCAGAACCTGACGGTCCTGACGGACTGCCTGGTTACCCGCTTAGATATCCGCGACGGCCGCTGCGCGGGCGTGCGCTACGCCCGCGACGGGCAGGACGCGCGGGCCTGGGCAGGCCGTGAAGTGATCGTGTGCGGCGGTGCCATCGGCGCCCCGCAGCTCCTGCTGCTGTCCGGCGTCGGTCCCGCCGACCAGCTCCGCGCGCTGGGCATCGAGCCGGTCGCGGACTTACCGGGAGTTGGCGAGAACCTGCACGACCACCCGCTTGGCATGCTGTCCTACGCGGCGCCGGACGAGCTGCCCGCCAGCCGCTACAACCACGGCGAGATGTACGCCGCGCTGCGCAGCGACACCGCGGGCGACGCTCCTGACCTGCACCTGTTCCCGATCCTGCTGCCGCTAGCCCCGGCCGGCTGCCAGCCGCCGCGGGCCGGCTACGTGCTGGCGTCCGGGGTGATGATCCCCGACAGCCGGGGCTGCCTGCGGCTCGCCTCCGCCGACCCGGTAAGCGCCCCCCTGATCGACCCCGGCTTCCTGCGCGAGCAGCGCGATACCGACCGGATCGAGCAGGGGCTGCGGCTGATCCGCGAGGCCGCGGCCCGCACCGGGCTGGCCGCGGCCGGGCACGCCGAGCTGTGGCCAGGACCTGACGTGCGGTCCGGCGCCGACCTGCGCGCCTACATCAGGCGCACGGTCGGCAGCTACTACCACCCGGCCGGCACCTGCCGGATGGGCACCGACGCGGGCTCGGTGACCGATCCCCGGCTGCGGGTGCGCGGCGTCGCCGGGCTGCGGGTCGCCGACGCCTCGGTCCTGCCCGCGATCCCGAACGCCCACCTCAACGCCACGGTGCTGGCGATCGCCGAGCGAGCCGCGGAGCTGATCAGCGACCCGGCCGCCGGGGTCCCGCTTCGCACCGACCGGCATTCCTCCTAGAAAGGCTGACAGGCAATGTCTGAAACCACGGCGGCTAATGAGCAGCTCCGCCGGTACGTCGAGACACACCACATTGACATGATCCCGGCGGCGGCGCGGCACGGTAAACCGTGGCAGCAGTTCGCCTTCTGGTTTGGCGGCAACGTCAACGTGTTCAATGTCGTCCTCGGGGCGGTGGCCGTATCGATCGGGCTGACGTTCTGGTGGGCACTGATCGCCATCGGCATCGGGACGCTTCTCGGCGCCCTGCTGATCGCGCTGCACGCCACTCAGGGACCCAAGCTGGGCGTGCCGCAGACGATTCAGAGCAGGGCGCAATTCGGCTTCTTCGGTTCCGCCTTCCTGTTCCCGTGCGTGCTGCTGCTCAATATCGGGTTCATCGCCGCGCAGTTCGTCATCCAGGCGCAGGCGCTGCAGGCCGTGGTCGCCTCGGTGTCGATCCCGGAGTGGATCGCGATCCTGGTGGTCCCCGCGGTCGTGATCGGGATCTTCGGCTACCGCTGGATCCACCGCGTCATGCAGGCCACCGCCGTGGTGGTCGGGATCTCGCTGATCATCATGTTCATCCAGGGCCTGCATTTCGGCTCGCTGCCGGCGACCGAGGTCAGCATGGCCAGGCCGCCCGCCGGGCTGTTCCTGGCCGGGGTGGCGCTGCTGATCATCGACCTGCTGTCCTTCGGCCCGTTCGTGTCCGACTACACGCGCTATCTGCCGGCGCAGACCAACGGCAAGCGGCTGTTCTGGGCGATCTACTCCGGGAACGTGCTGGCCACCTTCGGCTCGTGCGCGGTCGGCGCCTACCTCGCCGCCCTGCTGCCCGGCACGGTGGCCGCGCTCGGCCCGGTGCCCGCGGTCGCCAAGGTCTCGGGGTCCTGGGCGCTGATCGTCATGGCGCTGAGCCTGGTCAACGCGGGCACCTTCAATGCCTACACCGGCTCGTTCCAGGTGCTGGCCCTGATCAGCATGTGGCGGCGGATCAGGTCCACCTCGGTGGCGATACGACTCATCCCGTTCCTGTGCGTCATGGCGGCCGGCGCCGTGGTCGCGCTGTTCGGCTACAAGTCGTTCGTCACGAACCTGAGCAACTTCCTCGACGTGCTGCTCGTCCTGTTCATCCCCTGGTCGGCGGTCAACCTGGCCGACTACTTCGTCATCAGGCGCGGCAGTTACGACGTCGGCTCGTTCTTCCTGCGCGGCAGCACCTACGGCAACTTCGCCTGGCGGGGCCTGCTCGCCTACGTGGTGGGACTGGCCGCGGAATGGCCGTTCGTGTCCCAGCCGGACTACACCGGCCCGCTGGTCAAGTCGCTGGGCGGCGCCGACGTCTCCTGGCTGGTCGGCTGGTTCGTGGCGGCCGGCGTCTACCTGCTGGTCATGCGCGGCAGCGAGCGCACCGCGCTGGCCGGCAGCCCGGCCACTCAGGCGGCGGAGTCCGGGGCGGCTTAGCCGAGCGGGCCCGGCCGAGACCAGAAAGCGCGCCGAAGAAGGCGCGGACACGACCGAGAGTGCGGACAGGACAGGCAGCGCCATGAACACCCCGCTCAGCGCGCACGCGACCGCACCTGGCAGGGACGGGGCGGTGCGCACCGGCGCACCGCCCGCCCTGGCCGACGGGTTCACCGACCGGCCCGAGACGGTGCCGGATCTCCAGGCGGCGCTGCTGCCCGGCGGCGTCATCGCGCTCGTTTCCGCGCGCCTGGGCGGCGAGAACGGGCAGCTTGCCGGGTCCTGCGGCAAGACTCAGCTCGCGGTGCACTGCGCCGAGTCGCTCTGGAGCTCCGGCCAGCTCGACCTGCTGGTCTGGGTCGACGCCAGCAGCCGGGCGTCCGCACTGGCCGGGTATGCCGACGCCGCGGCCGCGGCCGGCCTGGACACCTCCGGGCCGGCCGAGCAGGCCGCCGCCCGGCTGGCCGCCTGGCTCGCCCAGGCCACCAGGCCCTGGCTGGTCGTGCTCGATGACCTGCGCGATCCCGCGGACCTGGCCGGCCTGTGGCTCAGCGGCCCGGCGGGGATGGTCATCATCACCGCGCCAGCGGAGAAGGCCGCCCGCGGCGACGCCGGCCAGGCCTGCACGCACGTCATCAGCGTCGGGCCTTACAGCACCAGGGAAGCGCTGAGCTATCTGATGACCCGCCTGGCCAGCGACCCCGACCAGCGCAGCGGCGGCATTGACCTGGTCACCGCGCTGGGCGGCGACCCGTGCGCGCTCGCGCACGCCGCCGCCCTGGTCGCGACCACCACCCAGACCTGCCGCGACTACTACCGCTACTTCACCGACTACCGGGACCGGCTGGAAGCGGCCTCGGGCTCGGGCACGCCGACCTCGCCCACCGCGGTCACCTGGGCCCTATCCGCGGACCGCGCCGCGCAGCTAGCCGGCGGCGGGGCCACCAGGCTCCAGCTCCTGCTCGCCGCGCTGCTCGACGGGCAGCCGGTCCCCGCCCCGGTCTTCACCGCCGAGGCCACCTGCAAGTTCCTAGCCGAGGCCGGCAGCTCGGCCACCGACCCGGACAGCGCCTGGCGGGCGGTGCAGGCGCTGGAGCGCACCGGGCTGCTGGCCATCGACGGCCCGGCCGCCCCGCCGCTGGTGCGGGTCAGCCGGGCCGTCGCGGAGCAGGTCCGCGCGTCGGCGCCAGCGCATGCCCGCGGCGCCGCGGCGGCGGCCGTCGCCGATGCGCTCGCCGAGGCCTGGCCCGCTGACGACCAGCCGCCATGGCTCGCCGCGGCGCTGCGATCCTGCACGACGGCGCTCCAGCACACCGCCGGCGGCCAGCTTGCCACCCCGGACGGCTGGCATCCGCTGCTGCTGCGCTCCGGGCAGAGCCTGGACGCGGCGGGCCTGGCCGGGCCGTCCGTCGGCCACTGGAGCCAGCTCGCCGCCGGCGGCGGCCGGGAGCTGAGCCCGGACAATCCGCAGGCCCTGGACATCGGCGGCGGCCTGGCCCAGGCGCTGCTCACCGCAGGGCAGCCGGAGCAGTCGGTGGCCTGGTGGCAGTGGACCGCCGCGAGCCGCAGCCGGCTGTACGGACCTGACCACCCCGGCACCTGCGCCGCCCAGCTCAGCCTGGGGCGCGCGATGACCGAGGCGGGCCAGCCCGGCGACGCGGTCGGCGTGCTGGAGCAGGCCGTCGCCGGATTCGAGCTGGTCTACGGGCCCGACGAGCCGCCGACGCTGACTGCCCGCCAGGAGCTCGCCGCCGCCTGCCAGGCGGCGGGCCGCGCGTCCGACGCGGCCGGGCACTACCGGCGGGTGCTCACCGGATACGAGCGCCTGCACGGCGCACGGCACCCCGCCACCATGGCCGCCCGCGACGACCTCGCCGGCGCCTGCCTGGCGGAGGGCCGGGTGAAGGAGGCCATCGCCCAGTACAAGCAGGTGGTGGCTGACGCCGAGCGCGCGCTCGGCGTCAGCCACCCCGGCACCATCACGGCCCGCCGCAACCTGGCCGCGGCCTACCAGGCGGCGGGCAAGGTCGGCCCGGCGCTGCAGCTACACGAGCGGGTCTGCGCGGATTACGGCAAGGCGCTCGGCGCCAGCCATCCCGATACCCTCGCGAGCTGCCTGGATCTGGCGGCGGCCTACGGTGCCGCGGGTCACCTCGCGGACCAGGTGACGCTGCTGCGCGACACGCTGAGCCGCTGCGAGCGGGACCTGCGGCCCGACCATCCGCTGACCGGCACGGCCCGCCAGGCCCTGGCCGGCATCGCCGGCTGACCGCCCCGCGCGCTCGTATTTTAGATTTTACCTATTGACTTAATAGGGATTACGAAGCACGATACAGGCATGAGACGCCCGCGGCCCTGACCCGCCCGCCGAGCCGGAATCACGACACCACCCCGTTTTCGAATATGAGGCTGTCGCGTGCCCGAATCCCGAACGCTGTCCCGCCCGTCTTGGCCGAAGCCGGCCTGGCCGTCCTGGCATGGATCGGCCTGGCGGCTGGCCAGCCCGCTGCTGCTGCTGGCCGCCTGGCAGGCGGTCAGCTCGGCCGGGCTGGTCTCCGCCGCCCGGCTGCCACCGCCCTCGCAGGTCTGGCACACGGCGGTGTCCCTGGTGACCACCCCGTCGCCGGCCTACGGCTCCCTCCAGGGGAATCTGCTGGTCTCCCTGGAGCGGGTCGCGACGGGCTTCGCCTGCGGCGCCGCCGCCGCCATCGTCCTCGCGGTGACCGCCGGGCTGAGCAGGCCGGGCGAGCGCGCCGTCGACCCGCTGATGCAGATGCTCCGCACCCTGCCGCTGTTCGGGCTGATCCCGGTCTTCATCGTCTGGTTCGGCATCGGCGAGCTGCCCAAGATCCTGCTGATCGCGATCGGCACCGCCATCCCGCTGTACATCAACACGTTCTCCGGCATCCGCAACGTCGATGTGCGGCTCGCCGAGGCTCGGCCGCTCCCTGCGACTGCGCCGCGGCGAGCTGATCCGGCACATCGTGCTGCCCGGCGCGCTGCCGCAGGCGCTGGCCGGGCTCCGGCAGAGCCTCGCGGTGGCCTGGCTGGCGCTGGTGGTGGCCGAGCAGTTCAACGCCAGCGCCGGACTGGGCTTCATGATCAGCCAGGCCACCCAGTTCAGCAGGAACGACGTGATCTTCGTGGCGCTGCTCGTCTACTGCGTCCTCGGCCTGCTCACCGACGCACTGGTCCGGCTACTGGAAAGGAGGGCACTGTCATGGCGACGCGAGTTCGTGACGCGGTAACCACGGAGCCGGCCACGGCGCCGGCCAGGCCGGCCGCCCGGCTGCGCGGGCTGTCCAGGGAGTTCGCCGGGCGGCGGGTGCTGGAGGGCGTGGACCTGGACATCGCGCCCGGCGAGTTCATCGCCCTCATCGGCCGTAGCGGCTCGGGGAAGTCCACGCTGCTGCGCGCGCTGGCCGGGCTGGACGCCGGGGTCACCGGCGAGACCGAGGTGCCAGGCCCGGTCGCGATGGCCTTCCAGGAACCTCGCCTGGTGCCGTGGAAGCGCGTCGCCGCCAATGTCGCGCTTGGCCTGCGGACCGCCAGGCCGGCCGCGGTGGCCGCGGCCGCGCTGGCCGAGGTGGGCCTGGAGGACCGGGCGGATGCCTGGCCTGGCACCCTGTCCGGCGGCGAGGCGCAGCGGGCCGCGCTGGCCAGGGCCCTGGTCCGTGGTCCCCGGCTGCTGCTGCTCGACGAGCCGTTCAGCGCGCTTGACGCGCTCACCCGGATGGCCATGCACCGGCTGGTGCTCACGCTGTGGACGCGGTACCGGCCGGCGGTGCTGCTGGTCACGCACGACGTGGACGAGGCGCTGACGCTGGCCGACCGGGTGCTCGTGCTGGCCGGCGGCCGGATCCGCCATGACCACCAGGTCACCGCCGGCCGCCCGCGGGACCGCGACCATCCCGCCCTGACCGCCCTGCGGGCCGACCTGCTAGCCGAGCTCGACATCACGACGGAAGGAACCCGATGACCACCGCACGTCCCCTGCGCACCGCCCTCGCGGCGGCCTGCGTGCTCGCCTCCGGCTCGCTCGCGGCGGCCTGCTCAGCCGCGTCCGGCCCGCCATCCACCGCCGCTTCAAGCCCGGCCGGCCGGGCGAGTACCGCGAGCCTGTCCGGCGTCACGCTGCACATCGGCGACCAGGCCGGGTCCGGTGCCCAGGCGCTGCTCACGGCGGCCGGCCTGATCGGCAAGCTGCCGTTCAAGGCGGACTGGTCGGACTTCACCTCCGGGCCGCCGATGCTCCAGGCGATGGGCGCGGGCTCCATCGACATCGGCGCGGTCGGCGACGCGCCGCCGGTGTTCGCCGCGGCCGGCGGCGAGCAGGTCGCCGTGGTCGCGGCGACGAGCACGAGCCCGCGCGGCACCGCCCTGCTCGTCCCGGCGAACTCGCCCGTGCACTCGGTCGCCGCGCTGCGCGGCAAGACCATCGCCGTCGCGGAGGGCAGCTCATCGGACTATCACCTGCTCGCCGTGCTCAAGCAGGCCGGGCTGACCGTGCACGACGTGACGATCGAGAACCTCCAGCCCCCGCAGGCCGCCGCCGCGTTCGCCTCCGGGCACGTGGCCGCCTGGGACGTGTGGACGCCATTCGTCGAGCAGGCCGAGGCACAGCACGGCGCTCGGGTGCTGGCCGACGGCACCGTGGCCGGCACCACGTACTCCTTCGAGGTGGCCTCCCGGGCGGCGCTGGCCAGCCCGGCCAAGGCGGCCGCGATCCGCGCCTACCTGCGCCTGATCGGGGAGGCACATACCTGGGCCAACGCCCACCTAGCCCAGTGGGGCGCGGTCTGGGCCAGGGCCACCGGGCTGCCCGCCGCCATCATGACCAAGGCCGCCCGTGACGACGTGGCGGTGCCGGTGCGCATCACCCCGGCCGTGATCGGCTCCGAGCAGTCCATCGCCACCGCGTTCGCCACCGCGGGCCTCATCCCCGGCCGCATCGACTTCGCCCGGTACAGCGTCACCACCTTCAACAACACCGTCGGGAGTTCGTCATGAGCCTGGTATTCCACTGGTTCCTGCCCACGTCAGGCGACGGCCGGGCGATCATCGGCCGCGGTCACAGCATCCCGCTGACCGGCCCGTCGGCCGGCCCTGGCAGCCGCGCGGCCGGCGCCTGGGCCGCGGCCAGGCCGCCGGACATCGACTACCTGGCCCAGGTGGCCCGCGCCGCCGAGCAGCTCGGCTTCACCGGGGTGCTGACCCCGACCGGCACCTGGTGCGAGGACGCCTGGCTGGTCACCGCCGCGCTGATCCGCGAGACCCAGCGGCTGCGGTTCCTGGTCGCGTTCCGGCCCGGCCTGGCCTCGCCCACGCTGGCCGCCCAGATGTCCGCCACCTACCAGCGGCTGTCCGGCGGGCGACTGCTGCTGAACGTGGTGACCGGCGGCGAGGCCGCCGAGCAGCGGCGGTTCGGCGACCACCTGCCGCACGACGACCGGTACGCGCGCACCGGCGAGTTCCTTGACGTCGTCAGGGGCGCGTGGCGCGGCACGCCCTACGACTTCAGCGGCGCGCACTACCAGGTGAGCGGCGCGACAGTGATGAGCCCGCCTGAGCCGGTCCCGCAGGTCTACTTCGGCGGGTCGTCGCAGGCGGCCGGCCCGGTCGCCGCGCAATACGCCGACGTGTACCTGACCTGGGGCGAGCCGCCCGCCCAGGTCGCGGCGAAGATCGCCTGGATGCGCGAGCTGGCGCGGCAGGCGGGCCGGGAGCTGCGCTTCGGGATCCGGCTGCACGTCATCACCAGGGACACCGCCGAGCAGGCCTGGGCGGAGGCCAGCCGGATGCTGGATTCCATCGATCCCGCGGAGATCGAGGTCGCGCAGCAGGCGCTGGGCCGCTCGGAGTCGGTCGGGCAGCGCCGGATGCGCGCGCTGCACTCCGACTACCGGGCCGGCGGCACGGCGGCCGGCCTGGAGATCTACCCGAACCTGTGGGCAGGCGTCGGCCTGGTCCGCGGCGGCGCGGGCACCGCGCTGGTGGGCAGCCACGAGCAGGTCGCCGAGCGGATCAGCGAGTACGCGGCGCTCGGCATCGAGGAGTTCATCTTCTCCGGCTACCCGCACCTGGAGGAGGCGTACTGGTTCGGGGAGGGCGTGCTGCCGCTGCTGCGCGACCAGGCCGCGGCGCCGGTGCTGGCCGCCGCCACCGCGTGACGAAGGAGGAGCACATGCGCTTTGCCGTCGTCGTGGGCAACCCCAAGCCCGCGTCCCGGACGCTGACCGTGGCACGCGCGGCGGCCGATGAGGTCAGCCGGTCGCTGCGGCTGGCCGGCGACTACCAGCTGGTGGACCTGTCGGTGCTGTCGCGCCGACTGCTGCAGCCCGAGCCGTCCGCGGCGGTGGAGGACGCCGCCGCGGCGGTGCTCGGCGCGGACCTGCTGCTGGTCGCCAGTCCCACCTTCAAGGGCACCTACACGGGCCTGCTCAAGGTGTTTCTCGACCGGCTGCCCTACCGGGCGCTGGCCGGGTCGCTGGCGCTGCCGCTGCTGGTGATGAACTCACCGCAGCACGCGCTGGCGGTGGACGTGCACCTGCGGCCGCTGCTGGTCGAGCTGGGCGCGACGGTGCCGACGCCGGCCCTGGCGGTGCTGGAGTCCGACCTGCCGCGGCTGGATTCTGTGCTGGAGCCGTGGGCCAGGCAGGTCGCCGTTGCGGCCGGGGCGGCGGCCGTCGGCACCCCGGCCTGACCCCGGCCTGGGGTTACCGGGCTGGCCCGCCCGGCTGGGCGGCCCTGGCCGCCATCGAAAGCGGCGGCTCCCCGGCCACCGCGGCGGGGTCGTACTCCACGGTGACGGGCAGGTGGTCGGAGGCCTGCCGGGTCAGCTCGGTGTCGGTCACGTGATGCGCGCGCAGCGCGTCAAGCAGGTGCGGGGAGACCCGCACGCCGTCGATCCGGCGGGAGATCTTCGCGTACCGGTCGCCGGGGAAGTGACCGACGGTCGGCTGGGCGGCCACCCCCAGCACGGCGGCGGCGTCGTGCAGTCCGCCCGACCACAGCACGTCGCCGGGGTGCCGGTCCACCCAGTGCCGTCGCTGGCCGCGCTCGTCGTAGGCCCAGTCGCACTGGTAGATCATCTCGGGCGACCAGGGCCGCCCGGAGTACGGGTCGTCCGGCTCATGCAGCACCCAGGACTCAGCCGCCTCGTCCCAGACCCGGTCCGCCGACTGAGTGTTCCAGTCGGCGCCGATCAGCAGCGCTGACTCGCTCGACGGGGCGGCCAGCGCGACGAGCCGCTCGTTCTGGTCCGCGCGCAGCAGCCTGCCGAACGGGGTGGCGTGGAAGGCGGCGTGCCGGATCTCGTGCCCGCCGACGTCCAGCGTGACGATGGCCATCGAGTGCCAGAAGTAGCCGCGGCCGAGCGTCCGCAGCGATCCGGTGACCGGCTCGATCTCGCCGCGCCACAGCAGCGCGCTGTGGAACCCGCGCGAGCCCATCGCCAGGGCCGGCTGGCGCAGCCCGGCGGGGATGCCGCCCGTGATGACCAGGCAGCGCATGCCGACATCGTCGGCCAGCTGGCGCAGCCGCCCGGTGACTTCCTTGCTGTCCGCGCCGCGGATCTCCTGCACCGCGAGGATGTCGGTGCCCAGCTCGCGGATCGAGGCGACGATCTTCTCGTAACGTTCTTCCGCCTCGGTGGAGTCGGTCACGAACAGGTCGAGCAGGTTATAGGTGGTGAACAGGACGTTGCTGTCAGACGTCCGGGGCAGGCCCACGGCAGCAGAAACCTCCGGGATATCGATGGTGCGCCGTCGCGGCAGGACACGCCATCGCGCCGGTCAGGACAGGACTTCGGGTTGGCCCGACTGCCCGTGACCCGGTATCGGCCATCACCAAAGGTAGCGGGCGGCTATCCGATCGGGCAGCCGGGGCTGGCCTTGGCCTCGCCGGAGTCGCGGTGCACCCGCAGGCAGGACTCGCTGACCGCCTGGAAGGACCGTGCCGGGATGCGCTTGAGCAGCTCGATCAGGCCGTTCGGCCACTGCGGGTAGGCGCTGCCCTGGAAGTACCAGTTGCTGCCGTTGTCCGCGAGGATCAGGCCGTAGTGCTGCATCTCCACCAGGATCGCCTTGGCGTCCTTGCAGTACTTGGTCGTGGCGCTGTCACAGAACCTCGCCACCGAGAAGCCGGCCTTGAGCCGGAACCGCGCGCCCATCGGCGGCAGGGTCCTGCTGGACCCCGAGCCCGCCTGGTGCCTGGCCGGCCACAGGTAGGAGGACGCGGTCTTCTGTGCGGTGAACCGGATCGCGTGGGTAATCGGGCGGCCCGCCTTGACGGCCGCCTGCACCTGGCTGAAGTCGAGCAGGCCGGGCAGGATGGGCAGCCCGGCCGCGTCGGCGGAGGTCCAGCCAGCCGGCCGCAGCGCGTTGGAGGTCAGCTTCCAGATCGCGCCAGAGCCGGCCGTGGGGTGGCTGGAGTACCTGGCGTCCCACAGCTCGTAGAGCGTGCACGTCTGGGAGTTGACCATGATGGCGTGCCGGTCGCCGCCTGCGTGCTTGCCGCCCTCGATGGGCGTATCGGAGCCGAACGGGTAAGGACCCTTATTGCTCTGCCCGGCGTAGGCGAACTTGATCGTGCACCAGCTGGTGCGCGCTGGTCACCACCTTGAACGGGATCCCGTACGGATAGCCGCCGGTATTCGGCCCGAAGTCGGGGTGCAGATAGGTGTGCGCGGCGTCCATGCTCTTCAGCCACTGCGGCGCTGCGGGGGTTCACCGGGAGCTTGGAAATGTCGGTGTTCCACACGTTGTCCGCCGGGAACATCGGGCAGCCCGGCGCGCCTGGCACGGTTGTCCCGGCCACCGCGCCGGCGGCCGTCTGCGGGGGACGCTCGCACCCGGCTGCACCGCTCGCGGGCCCGCCGCGGGAGTTATCTCCGCGGCGTGGCTCACCCCCGCGATGCCGACGATGGTGCCCGCACCGCAGGCCAGCACCGTGATCCTGGCGAGCGCCGCCAGCGCGGGCCGATATCCGTCATGACTGCTCGATCGCCTCAGCACGGTGGAATCCTGGCACGCCGGCACCGGCCCCGCCCGGATAAGAGAACATTCCCTTACAGTTGGCTGTCATGGCTGCCCGCCCGCTCACTGAGCTCATCGCCCCTGACTGGGCGGATGCCCTGGAACCCGTCGCCGGGCGGATCGCCGCGATGGGGGAATTCCTCCGCGCGGAGATCGCCGCCGGGCGCGGCTACCTGCCCGCCGGGGAGAACGTGCTGCGCGCGTTCCGGCTGCCGATGGCCGACGTGCGGGTGCTGCTCGTCGGCCAGGACCCGTACCCCACGCCCGGTCACCCGGTCGGCCTCAGCTTCTCGGTCGCGCCGGACGTGCGCCGCGTCCCGGCCAGCCTGGCCAACATCTTCCGGGAGTACTCAGACGACCTGGGGTACCCGCGGCCGTCCACCGGCGACCTCAGCCCGTGGGCCGAGCGCGGCGTGCTGCTGCTGAACAGGGTGCTCACCGTGCAGCCCGGCAACATCGCCTCGCACCGGGGCAAGGGCTGGGAGGAGGTCACCGAGCAGGCCATCAGGGCGCTCGCGGCGCGCGGCGGCCCGCTGGTGGCCATCTTGTGGGGCCGCGACGCGCGGAACCTGGCCCCGCTGCTCGGCGACGTCCCTGTCATCGAGTCGGCGCACCCCAGCCCCAACTCCGCCGACCGCGGCTTCTTCGGGTCGCGGCCGTTCAGCAGGGCCAGCGCGCTGCTGGCCGAGCAGGGCGGCGAGCCGTTCGACTGGAAGCTGCCCTAGCGGCACTGACCGGGTCAGCGGCCCTTGGCTGCCAGCCGGTCGCGGCGGACCCGGCGCAGCACGGGCAGCGCCGCGAAGTAGCTGCCCGCCGCCGCGATGCCGCCCACGCCGAGGTCGACAGAGACCCGGCCCTGCTTGGCCCAGTAGACGTCCTTGAGGTCAAGCAGCAGCGCGAACTCATCCACGATGAGCGCGAGCCCGCTGCCGTAGCTGACCGCCAGCGCCGGGTGCCTGCGGTGCCGGTCCTCGCCGCGCACGGCGACCGCGCCGACCCCGGCGAGCAGCGCGATGCCCCACATGTAGTGGTGCAGGTGCTCCCCGCCCACGCTGAGGTTGCGGAACGGCCCCTTGCCCGCGCGGATGCTCCAGGTGAGCCCGCGCACCCCGCCGAAGGTGGTGGTGAAGGCCAGCCAGCTCAGCAGCGCGGAGCGCTGGCCCTGGTCAAGCTCGGATAGGTAGGCGCGGTGCAGCTCGCGCGGCAGCGGCTGCGGGCTATCGGTCACCTCCGCACTGTAGCGCCGGGCGGCCGCGTCACCCCGGTGGCGCCGCCGGCCCGTGTTTGCCTCGCGGCACCGGGGATACCTGAGACAGCCGAACGAGTCTCGCGTTCCCCGACAGAGATAAGCAGGTGGACACCATGACAACGCCGATGACGCCGCCACAGCCGCGCAGGCGCGGGCGTGGCCCGGGCGTGGCCGTGGATGCGGGCAGGCTCTGGTCGGGCGGCGTGGCGACCGCGGTCGTCGCGGGCCTGATCGCGCTGGCCGGCATCCTGGTCTGCCGCTGGCTTTTCGACATCCCGGTGCTCGCCCCGCGCCGGGACGGCGCCTACGGAGACGCGCACACCACGGCGATGGCCCTGGTCGCGGCGGTGGCCGCGCTGGCCGCGACCGGGCTTATCTACCTGCTGCTGCTCAGCACGCCCCGGCCGCTCGCCTTCTTCGGCTGGATCGTCGGGCTGGCCACGCTGCTCATGGTGGTCTTCCCGTTCCGCACCTCGGCGCCGCTGTCGGCCAAGTTCGCCACGTCCGTCGTCGACCTGGTCATCGGCATCGCGATCGGCTCGCTGATCAGCAGCGTGGCGGTCAGGTCCGTCCGCACGGGCGGCGCCGGCGGCAGCGGCGGCTATATCGCCGCCGACTCGGTGCCCAGCAGCACCGACTTGTAGCGGCCGGTAGCGCGCAAATCTCCTGTACTGGTCATACCCGGCAGGCCCGGTTAGCGGGCCGAGGCCGGGTATGACCAGTACATGGGGGGAGGTGAGCGCTGGTGCGCACAGGAACGAACCTGCCAGGCGGGGACTACTTCCTGATCGTCGTCCCGGTCGCGGTGGCGCTCTTCGGCTGGGTCGTCGCGGTCTTCTGGGCTAACCGTCATCCGCAGGTGCGCCAGGTACGCGGCGCGCCCAGGTCGGTGGCCGGGGGTGTGTTCCAGGGGACGGGCCGGTCGGTGATGCCGACCCGCGATGCCGTCCCGCCAGAAGCCAGGACGGTGCCGGCCCAGGGCGCCCCGCCCGGCTCGGAATCGGCTGGCCCAGAATCGGCTGGCCCGGAATCCGCTGGGGACGAGGCGGTCGGCGCGCGGCCGTCGCATGCCGCGTCGGCGACGGCCTGCCGGCCGCCAGAACGCGGCGGCCGGCCGTTATCGCCGGATACCCGGCTGCTTGCCTGCTTGACCCCTGCTTTCCGGCAGTTACTTGCTCGGCTTGGGTAGCTGGCAGGTGACCTTGGGGTTAGCGCCGAAGTAGTTCAGCGGGCCGGCCAGCACGGTGACCGCGATGGTGCCGGCCTTCGCGCAGTTCGCGTTCGAGTGCGAGTAGTAGTGCCGCTGCCCGCCGGCGATGGCGCCGATGATCAGCCAGATAACTATGATCACGCTCAGGATGAGCCGCATCTTGACCTCCGTTAGGCCGCTTCACTCTCGCGAAGCTGGCCCCTAGGTACCATCGGCGCGGCCGGGTAAACGGCGGCGGGCGGCTAGCCGGGCGAGCCGACGATCGGGTCGGCGTCCTGACCTCCGATGGGGTCGATTCCGGCGGGCTCGATGACAGCGGACTCGATGACAGCGGACTCGATGACAGCGGACTCGATGACAGCGGACTCGATGACAGCGGACTCGGGCTCGGCGACCGTGGCTGCCTTCCGCGCGCCGACCCAGGAGTCCACCAGCGCCCACTGCAACCGGAGCCACTCGTAACGCTGCTCCGCCCCGTCCGGCATGCTCCCGGCCGGCTCGTGCCACCAGCGCACCCGCATCGGCCTGCCGGTGACCGGCAGCGCCCGCCACACCTGCGCCGCGCTGACCAGCTCATCAAGCCCGGTGTGCGCGACCACCATGACATCCAGGTCGGGCCGGGCAGCCAGGATGGCCAGCACGCCGGCCGGCCGCGGCGGCAGCACGTTCGGGTTCTCCGCCGCGTCGGCGGCGGCCTGGATCTTGCGGGCGCGGCGCAGCCTGGCCAGCGCCCGGTGGTGCCGCCTGGGCGTCCAGTGCCCGCCCTCGGGGAAGATCAGCATGGCGTCCCTGCCGTGCAGCGAGGCGGACAGCCTGGCGAGCTGATCGGGCAGGTCCGCGGGCACCCGGGCGGGCACGAAACAGGACGGCAGCCGGGTCAGGATGACATCCAGGCCCGGGTCCCAGCGCAGCGACTCCTTCAGCACGATCCGCGGCCGCCGCCGGTACCTGGTCAGCAGGAGCTCCACCAGGGTGAAGGAGTCTCCGGGGCCGGCGTGCCTGGCCAGCACCAGGACCGGGCCGCCGGCGATCCTGGCGCTGCCGGGCGGTTCCTCGACCGCGACGGCGAAGCCAAGCAGCGGTCCCGCCGCGGCCCGCAGCGACGACAGCACCCAGCGCAGCAGCGTGGTGTGCGCGTCCTGCCACCGCTCGGCATCCCGCCAGCCTGGCACCGGCGTGCGCAGCCACAGCACCAGGCAGGCCAGCATCAGCGCCGCGTCGAGCAGCACGTAAAGCGCGCCGAACAGCGCCAGCCTGGTGACCCGGCCACGGCGGGTGAACAGCCAGCCAAGCGCCCCGGCGAGGGCGGCAGCCAGCAGCGCCGAGGCCACCACGACCGCGATGGGCAGCCACAGCGGGTCGATGACGGCCCGCCGCAGCGGCACCGGAGGCGGCTTCACCCGGGACCCGGCAGGCTGGCCAGGTAAGCGGCGGTGGCCGCGTAACCGTTCTCGATCCGCGCCGCCACGTCCGCCGAGCTGCGGTAGCGCAGCGACACCAGCGGCGCGTTGTCGTCCCCGCTGGGCAGCACGTGCGCCCGGACGGTATCCGGCAGGCTGGCCATCTCCTCCACGAACCGGTGCCTGCGGACGATCTCGAACGAGACCAGGCCGACGTCCCAGGGCGTGCGCGGCGGCGTCAGCGGCCGCTCGATGCGGCCCACGTGCAGTACGTAGATCTCGGTGGCGCCGAGCGCCAGCGCCCGGCCCACCGGGATGGAGTGCACCAGGCCGCCATCGAGGAAATGCTCGCCGGCGATCTCGGCAGGCGGCAGCAGGCCGGGCACCGCGCAGGAGGCGAGTACCGCGTCGGCGACCGGGCCCGAGCTGAACCAGTGCGCCGCCGCCCGCTCGATGCACGCCGCGACGCACTGGAACGGCACCGCCAGGTCCTCAAACGTCTTCGGCAGGCTCGCCGTGAGCAGGTCACGCAGCGGCTCGCTGGGGTGCAGGTGGGTCCGGTGCTTGGCCAGCGTGCTGGCCCTGGCGAACAGCGACCCGGCGAAGATCCCTGAGTCCGACAGCGAGCTCCACAAGCTGGCCAGCACGTCCGCGCCGGCCGGCGTGGGGTCGGCGGCGATGGCCGCCCCGTTCAGCGCGCCGACGCTGGTGCCGACCACCAGGGACGGCACCCGGCCGGACTCCAGCAGTGCCCGCAGCATGCCCACCTGGGTCGCGCCGAGCACGCCGCCGCCGCCAAGCACGAACGCCACTCGCGAGCCATCCGCTGACCGCTCGACTGACCGCTCGACCTCGGACCGCATGTGCGCATTCTGGCACGCGCGCCCCCGGCCAGCCGGGAACCGCCGACCGGCCGCCCGGTCGAACCGGGGGCCCTCCGCGACCGTGTTAGCAGGAAATACGCAGTTCACGCGACGTAGCATGAAACGGTATCGGGGGTAGATTATGGCAATTGTCGCTCTTATCACCTGGCTGGCTACGGCGGGTGCGGGACTGTACCTGCTGGCGGTCTGGCTGATCGAGTACGACAGGGACTTCCAGGGCTCCGCCGCCACCAGGCTCCCGGTGCCGGTCATCGGCAGCCATGCCCTGCTGGCCATCGGCGGCCTGGGCGTGTGGTCGACCTACTTGCTGGCCGACGACGAGAGGCTGGCCTGGCTGGCGGCGGCGATCCTGGGCTGCGCGGCCGTCCTCGGCCTGGTCATGGCGGCGCGCTGGCTGGGCGTCCGGCGCTCCGCGGGCCTGGCGCTGGCCGGCCGCGGCACGGCGGGACGGGCGGGCTACGCCCCGGTGCCACCGGAACGGCACTTCCCCGTGGCCGTCGTGGTGACCCACGGGATCTTCGCGGCGGGCACCATGATCGCCGTGCTGCTCACCGCGTTCGGCATCGGCGGCAGCTAGCCGCCCCGCCAGGGCACGGCGCCAGCGAACTGTGTCAGGACGCCGCGGCGTGCGCGGCCCGCACCGCCTCAATCTGGGCCTGCGTCGCGCCGTGCCGTAGCGCCAGCTCGAAGTGCCGGTCCGCGCAGGGCACGCAGCCCCGGCGCAGGTAATGGAGCGCGTCATCCAGCTCGCTCGCGGCCCTGGCCCGGTCGGGCCGCCGACCGGGCGCCGCCGCCAGGTCCTCAGCCGCCACGTTCTCAGCCAAGGAAGCTCACCGCCGCCCGCTCCACGATCGCGCACAGCTTGACGAACTCGGTGACCGACACCCACTCGCCCGCGGTGTGGAAGTTCCCCCCGGTGGCCCCGATCAGCACGGTGGGGATGCCGGCCGCCTGCATCAGGGCCGCGTCCGTCCAGCCGTTCATGCCGGTGACCGTCGGCGGGTGGCCGAGCACGTCCGTCATGGCGGCGGCCACCGTCTCCTGCAGCGCCTCGTGACCCTCCGCCTGGAACGGATCGCGGTCCAGGCGGACCGCCACCTCGCCGCGGAAGCCGGGCTCCTGCCGGGCGATCTCGGCGAAGATCGCCTCGATCTCGGCCACCCGGTCGCTCAGGTGCTCGCCCGGCTGGGTGCCGATCTCGATGCCGAGGGTGGCCACGCTGGGATAGGTGGCGTAATCGGTGCCACCGGAGATGGTGCCGGTGTGGAACACCGTCCGCCCGCTCATCCGCGACGCCGTCGGCACGAACGCGGCGTTGTCCAGCTGGTGCAGCCGGGTGATCACCTCGGCCAGGTGCGCGATCGCGTCCACGCCGATCTCCGGAACGCAGCCGTGCGCGGCGACCCCGTGGCAGATGATGTCGATCCAGCCGAAGCCCTGATGTTCCACCACCAGGTCCTCGGTCGGCTGCGGCTCGATGACGATCGCCGCGTCGATGCCGCCAAGGTCGCGGTAGTGCCGGGCCAGGTGCTCCGAGCCGATGGACACGCCCTCCTCGTCGGCCACGCAGGCGACCAGCAGGTCGCCCCGCAGCCGGGTGCCCGAGCGGGCCAGCGACTCCAGGGTGAGGATGCCGGCCGCGACGCCGGACTTGTCGTCGGCCGCGCCGAGCCCGTAGAGCAGGTCACCGTCGAGCCTGGGCACCAGCGCCTCGTCCGGCCAGTGCGCGAAGCCGACGGTGTCGGTGTGCGCGTTGATGCACAGCGTCGGGCCGCCGCCGGTCCCCCGCAGCCGGGCCAGCACGTTCGGCCGGCCCGGCTCGACCTCGACGATCTCCACCTCGGCGCCGGTGCCATCCAGCCGCCCGGCGATGAACCGCGCCAGCGCGCCCTCGCCGGAGCCGGTGGGAATCAGCCAGGGGGTGACCGACTCGATGGCGACCATCTCGCTGAGCAGGCTGACGGCTTCTGAGGCGGATGCGGTCATCGGGAAATCTCCTTCGCGAAGTGACAGGCCACGGGGTGAGCGCCGGAGTGGGCGTCCGGGAAGCTGGCCAGCGCCGGGTCCTGGGTACGGCACGCGTCGGGCTGGCCGAGGCGCTGGTAGAGCGGGCAGCGCGGGTGGAATCGGCAGCCGGGCGGAATCCGCGCGGCCGACGGAGCCTCGCCGCGCAGCAGGATGCGCTCGCGCTCCGTCCCGGCCTCGGGCACCGGGATCACCGACACCAGTGCCCGGGTGTAGGGGTGCAGCGGCGCCGTGATGACCTCGTCGGCGGTGCCCAGCTCGACGACCCGGCCGAGGTAGACCACCGCGATCCGGTCGGCGATCAGCCAGGCCAGCGACAGGTCATGGGTGACGAACAGGATGGACACCCCGCGCTGCTCGCGCAGGTCGAGCATCAGCCGCAGGATGCCGGCCCGCAGCGAGACGTCCAGCATGGAGACCGGCTCGTCGGCGATGAGCAGGTCAGGACCGAGCACCATGGCGCCGGCGATGACCAGGCGCTGCCGCTGGCCGCCGGAGAGCTGATGCGGGTAGCGCCCGGCGAGCTGCGCCGCCGGGTGCAGGCCGACCTGCTCCAGCGCCTGGTGCACCAGCTCGCGGCGGGTCGTGCCCGAGTCACCGATGCCGTGGATCAGCAGCGACTCCGCCACCGTGTCGTAGGCGGTCAGCCGGGGGTCAAGCGACTCGAACGGGTCCTGGAAGACGACCTGGATCTCGCGGCGCAGCCGCCGCAGCGCGCCGCCCTTGACGTGGGCGATGTTCTGGCCGCGGAACAGCACCTGGCCGCCGGCCGGCTCCTCCAGCCGGGCGACGGCCCGGACGATCGAGGTCTTGCCGCACCCGGACTCGCCGACCAGGGCCAGGATCTCCCCGGTGCCGACCGCCAGGCTGACCCCGTCCACGGCGGTGATCTGCCGCCTGGCCCGCGGCCCGCGCCTGGCCCGGTAGGAGACGGTCAGCCCGTCCAGGGCCAGCAGCGGCTGGTCCGTCGGCGGCGATACCGTCATGACGGCCGCCCCTGGCCGGCCAGCACCACGTCGCTGCGGTAACAGGCCGCGGCGTGCCGCGGGCCGACCGGCTCAAGCGGCGGCTCGGCGGCCGTGCATACCTCCACCGCGAGCGTGCAGCGCGGCGCGAACCGGCAGCCGGGCGGCGGGTCGAGCAGGTCGGGCGGGTGACCGGGGATGGCCTCCACGAAGGCCCTGGCCCGGCGGATGTCGGGGAAGGCATGCCGCAGCCGGGCGGTGTAGGGGTGCGCCGGGCCTGCCGCGCCTTCCGGGCCGAAGATCACCGGGGTCGGCCCCGTCTCCACGATCTTCCCCGCGTACATGACGTTGACCGAGTCGCAGACCTCGGCGATGACCGACAGGTCGTGCGAGATCAGGATCATGGACAGCTCCAGCCGGTCGGTCAGGCTGCGCAGCAGCTCCAGGATCTGCGCCTGGGTCATCACGTCCAGGGCGGTGATCGGCTCGTCGGCGACGATCAGCCGCGGCCGGCAGGCCAGCGCCATCGCGATGAGCACCCGCTGCCGCATCCCGCCGGACAGCTCGTGCGGGAAGCTGCGCGCCCGGCCTGGGTCGATGCCGACGCTGTCCAGCAGCTCGGCGACCCGCTCCCTGGCCTGCGCCGCCGAGGTGTCCGGCTCGTGTGCCCGGATCGGCTCGGCGAGCTGGGCCCCGACAGTGTGCACCGGGTTCAGCGAGTTCATCGCGCCCTGGAAGACCACGGCGATGTCCCGCCAGCGGACCGCCCTGAGCTGCTGGGGGGTCATCGCCAGCAGGTCCGCGCCGCCGAAGGTGACCGAGCCGGTCACGGTCGCCTCCCTGGCCAGCAGCCGGGGGATGGACAGCGCCAGCGTGGTCTTGCCGCAGCCAGACTCCCCGGCCAGGCCGAGCACCTGGCCGGTCTCCACCGTCAGGCTGGCGCCGTCCACGGCCACCACGGGACCGCGCGGCGTCTGGTATGACACCCGCAGGTCCTCGATCTCCAGCAGGCTCACCTGGAACCTCGCAGCCTCGGGTTGAGCGCCTCGTCGATGGCGTGCCCGGTCAGCGTGAAGGCCAGCACCACGACCACGATGCCGACGCCGGGCGGCACGAAGAACCACCAGGCGCCACGGCCGATGGCCCCCGACTCGAACGCGAAGTGCAGCATCGTCCCCCAGGAGATCTGCACCGGGTCGCCGAGGCCAAGGAAGGACAGCGTGGCCTCGGCGAGGATCGCGCTGCCGATCACCAGCACGGTGTTGGCGAAGATCAGCGGCATCACGTTCGGCAGGATGTGCACCCGCAGGATGCGCAGGTCGGAGGCGCCAAGCGAGCGGACCCTGGTGACGAACTGGCGCTCGCGCAGGGACAGGGTCTGCGCCCGGACGATCCGCGCGGTGGTAGGCCAGCCGGTCATCCCGATCACCAGCACGATGACGCCGAGGTTCTGCCCGAAGAACGCGGCGAGCGCGATCACCAGCGGGAGCTGCGGCAGCACCAGGAAGAAGTCGGTGATCCGCATCAGCACCGTGTCCGCGCCCCGGCCGAAGTAGCCGGCCGCGATCCCGATGCCGGCGCCCAGCAGCATCGAGATCGCCGTCGCGGCAAGCCCCACGATCAGCGAGACGTGCGCACCGGACAGCAGCTCCCTGAACACGTCCCTGCCCAGCTCGTCGGTGCCCAGCCAGTGTGCCGCCGAGGGCGGCTGGAGCAGCCCGGACGCGGCGTTGCTGACATCCGCCTGGTTGAAGGGGAACAGCAGCGGCCCGGCGATCGCCATGATGACGACCAGGGCGAACAGCGCCAGGCCGGTCCTGCCCAGAACGCTGGAGGTGAGGTGCCTGACGGCCCGCCGGTACTGGCTCTCCCTGTCCGCCGAACCGCGCGCCAGCAGGATGCTCGTCATCAGGCGCTCCGCACTCTCGGGTCGAGCGCCTGGTACATCAGGTCGCTGACGAAGTTGACCAGCAGCACCACCACGGCGAACACCAGGAACGCGGCCTCGATGACCGGGTAGTCGCGGTTCAGCACCGCGTTGTAGACCAGCAGGCCCATGCCCGGCCAGGAGAAGACCGTCTCCACCTCGATCGCGCCGCTGACCACCAGGCCGACGAGCAGCGCGGAGGAGGTGACGATGGGCAGCAGGGCGTTGCGCACGGCGTGCCGCCACAGGATCCGGCGCGGCGTGAGCCCCTTGGCCGTCGCGGTGAGCATGAAGTCGTCGGCCAGCACCTCGATCACCGAGGCCCGCGCGACCAGCACGAACTGCGCGACGTTCACGATGACCAGGGTCAGCGTGGGCAGGAACAGGTGCGCGACGATGTCCTCCGCCTTCTGGAACCCGGAGGTGTAGACGGCGTTCGGCGTCTCCATGCCGAAGATCGGGAAGGCGTGCAGCCAGACGCCGAGCAGGAAGGCCAGGATGAGCCCGGTCCAGAAGGTGGGCAGCGCCCAGCCGATCACCGAGCTGGTGACCGCGACGGAGTCGTAGCCGCCGCCCCGGCGGCTGGCCGCTACTACCCCGGCCAGCACGCCGAGGACGATGGTCAGCACCGTGGCGGCGGTCAGCAGCAGCACGGTGTTGCCGAGGTACTGGCCGAGGAGCTGGCTGACCGGGATCCGGTAGGTGTAGGAGATGCCGAGCTGGCCGTGCAGCATGTCGCGCAGGTAGATGACGTACTGCACGGGCACCGAGTGGTTCAGCCCGTAGACCCTGGTGATGTCGGCGACGGCCTGCGGGGTCAGGTGCCCGGACCGGGCCAGCAGCCGGACCGGGTTGCCTGGCAGCAGGTGGAACAGCAGGAAGTTGAAGGTCACGACGCAGTACAGCGTCAGCACAAGCCAGATGATCTTGCGCGTGAGGTACCTGAACCTGGACACGATGCGCGGGGCGTCCCGGCCTAGACCGGCGTGACCTTGAGGTAGTTGTCGCGGGTGAAGTTCAGCACCATGCCGCCGCGGGTCGGCGTCCAGCCCTTCCAGGTGTCGGTCCGGTAGCCCTGGAGCTTGGCCTGGTACCACATGATGATGTAGGCGGCGTCGTCGTAGTAGAACTGCTGCGTCTCGTGCACCAGGGCCAGCCGCCGGGCCCGGTCGATCTGGGTGGACTGCTCGGCGTACAGCTCGTCGTAGTGCCGGTTGCAGTAGTAGACGTCGTTGTTGTCGCCGATCTGGTCGCACAGCGGAATGCCCAGCATGTAGTCGGGGTCATAGACCCCGGCGTCCCAGCCCCAGACGAAGATGTCCCAGTTCGGCGCCTTGGCGTTGTAGACCGTGCCGCCGAGTGAGTTCGCGTCCAGGGTGGTCAGGGTCAGCTCGATGCCGACCTTGGCGCAGGCGTTGCGGAAGAGCTGGGCGGCGGCCACGTCCACCGACGTCGACTCGATGGCGATCAGCCGGAAGCTGAGCTTCTTGCCGTCCTTGGCGGACCGGACGCCGCTGCCGTCGGTGTCGGTGTACCCGGCCGCGTCCAGCAGCGCCCTGGCCTTGGCCGGGTTCGCGTCGTACTGCTGGGCCAGCGGGATGTCCAGGTGCCAGTCGCCGAACCCGGCCGGCAGCAGGCTGCTGCCGGGGATGCCGTGCCCGGCCAGCGCCACGTCCACGAGCTGCTGCCGGTCCACCGCGTAGCTGAGCGCCTGGCGGATCGCCCGGTCCTTCAGCAGCGGGTTCCCGCCGGACTTCGGGTTCTCCGAGACGTTGATGCCGATGTGGTGGAAGGAGAACGACTCCATCGACACGGTCCGCACGTTCTTCGCCCCGGCCAGCCCGTCCCAGATCGTCGGCGGGATCTCCGGGCAGATGTCCACCGCGCCCGTGCGCAGGCTCTGCGCCATCACGTCCTCGTTCTGGAACAGGATCCAGGTGACCTTGCTGGCCGCGGGGCGCGGCCCCCACCAGTGCGCGTTCCGCGCGATCTCGATGGACTGGCCGTGCTTCCAGTTGACGAACTTGTACGGCCCGGTGCCGACCGGATGGGCGTTCGGGAACCGCTGGATGTCGGAGGCGGACATGCCCTGCCAGACGTGCTGCGGCAGGATCGGCACGGCCAGGCCGGGGTTGAACGCCTGCGGGGCGCTGAAGTGCAGCACCACCGTGTCCGCGCTCGGCGCGTCCACCGAGGCCAGGTCGGTGACCCACTGGGCGAACTGGCTGAGCTGCTTGGACTTGATCAGCTCGAAGGTGAACTTGACGTCCGCCGAGGTGAACGGCTTGCCGTCGTGCCAGGTCGCCTGCCGGAGCTGGTAGGTGATCGACTTGCCGTCCTGGCTGTAGGACCAGCGGGTCGCCAGGCCGGGCTGGGCGTCGAGCTGCAGGCTGGTCTGGATCAGGTAGTCGTAGACGAGCTGCAGCACTTCCACGGCCTCGGTGCTGTAGGTGGTGAGCGGGTTCATCGTGTCGGGCTCGATGGTCCAGCCGACGCGGATGGTGGACGCCTTGGCGCTCGTCGCGACGCTGGCGCACCCGTCGACGGCCAGCGCCGCGCCCGGTACCGCGAGGCTGAGCAGCCCGGCTCGCTTGAGGAAGTCCCTGCGGCTGGCGTGCGTCGGCATGACTGGCCCCTCTCTGCATACAGAGTATGGACAGCATGAGAACCAGAGGGTGGACTTGTCAAGACCGCGATGCCCCGGAATGTGCGGCCCCCGGTCGCGCCGCCGCATCGGCTATTGAATATACACAGTATGCTAGGTATCGTCCTGCTGGACCGACCCTCCAGCAACGAGATGGGAGCCACCAGCGTGGCCTTCGATGAGCGATACGAGCGCTGGGCACGGCGCTCCGGCGAGCTGTTCACGGAGGCCAGCCGGTACATCCCCGGCGGGGCCGGCAGCAGCGCGCGGACCGTCAAGTTCGGCTGGAAGCCCTACCCGCCGTTCCTGGCCCAGGGCCAGGGGTCGCGGGTCACCGACGTGGACGGCCACACCTACGTCGACTACCTGCTCGGCCTCGGGCCGATGATCCTCGGGCACCGGCACCCGGCCATCACCTCGGCCGTCGCCGCCGCCATCGACGAGCTTGGCACCTGCTTCGGGCTGCCCTACGAGCTGGAGATCGAGGCGGCGCGCAAGGTCACCCAGGCAGTGCCGGGCGTGGAGATGGTCCGCTTCTCCAACTCCGGCAGCGAGGTCGTCGGCACCGCGATCCGGCTTGCCAGGGCATGGACCGGGCGCCGGGTGGTGATCAGGTTCGAGGGTCACTACCACGGCTGGCAGGACACCATCTACTGGAGCAACCACGTCGACCCGGCGCAGGCCGGCCCGGCCGCCAGGCCGCGCCCGGTGCCATCGGGTCCCGGCGTGCCCGCCGAGCTAGCCGACACGCTGATCGTGCTGACCTGGAACGACCCGGAGAGCTTCGCGGCGGTGATGGCCGAGCGCGGCGACGAGGTAGCCGCGGTGATCACCGAGCCCGCCGTGTTCAACACCGGCTGCATCCTGCCCGAGCCCGGCTACCTGGAGCTGCTGCGCCAGGAGACGAGGCGGCACGGCGCGCTGCTGATCTTCGACGAGGTGATCACCGGCTTCCGCTTCGCCAGGGGCGGGGCGCAGGAATACTTCGGGGTGACCCCGGACCTGACCACCATGGCCAAGGGCCTGGGCGGCGGCTTCCCCGTCGCGGCCATCGGGGGCTCGACGGAGGTCATGTCGATGATCGCCGAGGGCCGCTACTCGCACTCCGGCACCTACAACGCCAACACCATCGCCTGCGCCGCGGTCAGCGCGACCATGGACCTGCTGGCCGAGCCCGGCCTGTACGAGCGGCAGCGCGCGCTCGGCGAGAAGCTGATGAGCGGGCTGCGCGAGCTGGCCGAAGGGGCGGGCCTGCCGGTCATCGTGGAAGGGCTCGGCACCGTCTTCCAGATCTGGTTCAGCGAGCGGCCGATCCGCAACTGGCGGGACGCGGAGCGGTACGCCAACGAGGACCGGTTCACCCGGTGGTGGCAGGAGATGCTGCTGCGCGGCGTCCTGTTCCACCCGAGCCAGTACGAGAACCTGTTCCTGTCCCTGGTGCACACCGGCGACGACGTCGACGCGATGCTCAACGCCGCCGCCGACGCATTCGCCGTGCTGCCCGGTGCAGGCTAGGGTGAACTCGCTATGGTGCTCGATCTGGGGGGCAGCCGTCCTGCCCGGCAAGCGACGGCGGCATCTGGCCGGGCCGGTTCCGGGCTGCTCTACGAGCGTGTAGTCGAGTACGTCGAGACCCTGGTAGCCGAGCGCGGGCTGGTGCCGGGTGACCTGCTGCCCACTTACGCGGAGCTGGCGGCCAGCACCGGGGTCAGCCTGATTACCGTCCGCCGCGCGCTCGATGAGCTGGAACGGGCCGGCAAGGTCCGCCGCCACCAGGGCCTCGGCACCTTCCTGGCCCGGCCGCGGATCGTCACCGAGCCGGCCCGCAAGGGCAGCCTGCTCGGCACCCTGGCCGCCCAGCCCGGCGCGCCCGCCGAGGTCATCGACACCCGCGTCCTGGAGATGCGCCGCGCGCTGCCCTCGCCCGACGTGGCGGGCGCGCTGCAGATCCAGGCCGACGCCGAGGTCTGGTGGCTGCGCCGCCAGCGGATGATCGACGGCCAGCCCGCCGTGGTGGAGACCTCGATCATCCCCGTCGCGCTCACGCCCGAGCTGGACCGCCAGGTCAGCCGCCTGGCCGGCTCGCTCTATGACCTGCTGGCCCGCGAGTGCGGGCTGGAGGACGAGTACGAGGAGCAGTACCTCGAGGTCGTCATGCCGGCCCAGGAGGAGCGCCGCCTGCTGAGCATCCCGCCGCGCACTCAGGTGGTGCGGATCCGCGGGCTGAGCATGGACAAGACGGGCACCCCGTTCGACTGCTTCGAGCAGCTCTACCCGGCCACCGAGTTCGCCTTCGCGATCTCCGGGTCCACCTCCCGGCACCTGTTCCCGACGCCAGGGTTCCAGGACTGGGAGGTGCGGGCGCTGCCCGAGCCAGGCACCGGCCGGCGGCGGGCCGGCGCGTCCCGCTAGCGCACTAGTACTCCAGCAGCACTTCGTAGTAATTGGCTTGCCTTCGCTGGTAGTGGCTGGTGCGGGCGCGGTGCTGGTGGCGCCGGCGCCAGCGGGACCAGGCCCATGTGGCGGTGCGGCGGGGGCGGGTGGTGATCAGGTGTGCCAGGAGACGGCGGGCCTCGCCGAGCGTGACCGGGATGAGGCCGCTGCCAGGGCTTTTGGGGCGGTCGCCGCCGTGACGGACAGGTAGGCGTGGGCGAGCATGGCGAGGGTGATGTGCCGGTACCAGGCGTCGTAGCGGCGGACCTGGTACTGGTCGAGGCCGGTCTCGTTCTTGGCGGCCTGGAAGCACTCCTCGATCGCCCACCGGGATCCGGCGACGCGGATGAGATCATCGTCGGTGGTTCCCGCGGGGGCGGCGCACAGGTAGTAGGCGAGCTCGTGCTCGTCCTTGCTGTTGCGGGTCAGCGAGCGGCGTACTAGCAGGTGACGGGACCACCCCGGCGGGGTGCTGTCGTCAGGGTCGGGCAGGGAGGCGGCTGCCCAGCCGAACATGCGGGGGCCCTTGGCGCCCGTGCCGCAGCTGCGGCGCTTCCACGCCTGGTCCGGGGCGTGAGCTGCCAGGACATCAGCGCGGGAGGTCCCGGTGTCAGCGGGGACGGACTGGTTGCAGGCCACGGCGACGACGTAGCCGATCCGGCGCTGCTCCAGCCAGGCGCGGAACTTCCCGTCCCTGCCGTAAGCCTCATCAGCGGTCACCCAGGAGGCGGGAACACCGCCGTCCAGGGCGCGGGCGAGCATCTTGCGGGCGAGGTCAGTCTTGGTGGCGAACTCGGTATCGTCGGGCACCGCCGCCTCGCGGCAGCGGTCCCGGTCGCCGGTCCACGACTTCGGCAGGTACAGCTCCCGGTCGATCAGGGCGCGGCCCTTGCTGGTGGCGTAGGCGCAGAACACGCCCAGCTGGCAGTTCTCAGTCCGCCCTGCCGTCCCCGAGTACTGCCGCTGCACTCCTGCCGACCTGGTGCCCTTCTTCAGGAACCCCGTCTCATCGACCACCAGCACGCCGTCAGCAGCGCCGAGGTGCCCGGCCACGTAGCCGCGCACGTCATCACGGACCGCATCAGCGTCCCAGGCCGCCGCGTTCAGCAGCCGCTGCATCCCGTCTGGCGTCCTGTCGCCGGCCGCCTCCGCCAGCGTCCACCCGTTCTTGCTGGCCAGCGGCGCTAACAACCCCCGCACGTACCCGCGCGCCCGCCGCCGCGGCTCCACCCGGCCAAACCGGCCAGCCACCAGCGCGAACAAGTCATCCAGGCCCGCGATCCACGCAGCAAGATCATCATCAGTCAGCATAGACCGGCATACTACCGGCTACCATCACGAAGTGCTGCTGGAGTACTAGCGCGATAACGGCACATCAGGATACTTTTCCCCATTGCGTAACACCGGGGCTGGTCCTATCTTAGGACCACATACTGAACATACACAGTATGTCATCTGTACGGGCCTGGGAGCCCGAGAGCCTGCCCCGGAGGGCGTCATGTCCGAGCCGAATACCCCTGCCGGCACTCCCCGGGCCGGCACCGCCCAGGACGGCACCGCCCAGGCCGGCGGCCTGCGCGCCGGCGCCCTGAAGGCGGGCGACGTCGTCATCATGGCGCTGGCCAGTTCCGGGCCGACGCAGAGCATCGCGGTGACGCTGGCCGCACTGCTGGCCACCATCGGCTACGCCAGCTTCCTGCCGCTGCTGATCTGCTTCGTGCCGATGCTCGGCATCGCCATCGGCTACCAGCGGCTCAACGCCTGGCAGCCGAGCGCGGGCGCGACCTACTCCTGGGTGGGCCGGGCGCTCAACCCGCACGCCGGCTTCTTCGCCGGCTGGATCATGCTCATGTACTACACGGTCGGGACGACGAGCCTGACCATCCCGCTCGGCAGCTACATGCTCAGCTTCTTCAGCAACTCGGCCGCGAACAATTCCTACGCGGTCGCCGCCGTGGGCACCGCGTTCGACCTCGTGGTCCTGGTGGTCGCCGCGCTCGGGGCCAAGCTCTCCGCGCGCTTCCAGTGGGGCTGGGCGATCTTCGAGTACGGGCTGCTCGTCGGCTTCACCATCGCCGCTATCGTGGCCATCTACGGCAACCACCTGCACCACACGGTGCACCTGGCCAGCTCCTGGTTCACCCTGAGCGGCGCGGGCGGCTTCAAGGCGCTGATCTCCGGCGTGCTGCTGGCCATCTTCCTGTACTCCGGCTGGGACACCGCCGCCTACGTCGGCGAGGAGGCCGAGGGCAAGAAGGCGGGCTCCGCCGCCGTCACCAGCGTGGTGCTGCTGTTCATCATGTACTCGGTCGTCATCATGGCGTTCCAGGGCCTGGCCCCGAACAAGTCGATGCAGGCGAACGCGGCGAACATCCTGGCCTATGTCGGCCAGCTCCTTGGCGGCGGGTTCTGGAAGCAGCTCATGATCGTGGCGGTGCTCGGCGGCACGCTGGCCTCGCTGCAGGCGGCGATCGTCAGCTCCTCGCGGATCTCGTTCGCGATGGGCAGGGACCGGGTGTTCCCGCGCTGGTTCGGCGTGATCAGCGAGAAGCACCGGACGCCGTGGAACGCCACGATCCTGCTCGGCCTGCTGAACGTGGTGTTCCTGTGGGCATCCACGCTGATCGGCCCGATCGGCCAGGCGCTCGGCGACATCGTCGATACCCTCGGGCTGATGGCGGCCATCTTCTACCTGCTCACCGCGGGCACGGCGGTCTGGTACTACCGGCGCGCGATCATGTCGAGCACGTCCAGCTTCCTGCTCGGCGGCGTGCTGCCCGGCCTCGGCGCCGCGTTCATGGCGTTCGTGATCATCTACTCGCTGGCCACCGGGTCGCTCAACGCGGTCGAGATCGTGTTCGGCTTCGGGCTCGCGCTGGTCGGGCTCGTGCTGTCCTTCGTCGCCCAGCGGACCGGGAAGTCCAGCTTCTACACCGACCCGACGCACAGCCACGGTGACCTGGTCGAGCAGGAGCTAGCCGGGCCGGCGGCGGCGTGACCGGCGGCCCGGAGGCAGCGCGGGACGGCGCCTACATCGGGCTCGACCTCGGCACCTCCGGGCTCAAGGCCGTCGCGCTCGCCGCCGACGGCCGGGTGCTCGCCCGCAGCGCCGCCGCGTACCCGACCAGCACGCCGGAGGCCGGGGCGCGCGAACAGGACCCGGCGCACTGGCGGGCGGCGGTCACCAGCGCGCTGACCCAGCTCGGCGCGGCCGTGCCGGCCGGGCGCTGGCGCGGCATCGGCCTGTCCGCGATGATCCCGACGCTGGTCACCCTGGACGCCGCCGGCGAGCCGGCCGGCCCGGCTATCACCTGGCAGGACAGCCGGGCCGACGATGACGGCGAGGAGCTGCGCGAGCGGTTCGGGGCGGACCGGCTGTACCGGCTCACCGGGCAGTGGGTGGACGGCAGGTACCTGCTGCCGATGTTCGCCCGGCTGGCCCGCGCCGAGCCCGCCCGCGCTCGCGCGACCGCGACCATCGCGTCCGCCAAGGACTACCTGTTCGGCTGGCTGACCGGCCACCTCGCCACCGACCCGAGCACCGCGTCCGGCTACGGCTGCTACGAGCTGGCCGCCGGGCGCTGGCACGATGCCGCGCGGGACGCCGCGCTCGGCGGACTTGACCGGCCGCCAGCGCTGCCGCCGGTGCTGGCTTCCACGGCCATCCGCCCCCTTCGTGCCGAACTGGCGGGCGCGCTTGACTGCCATTCCGTCCCCGTCTGCCTGGGCGCGGCCGACTCCGTACTCGGCGCGCTCGGACTCGGCGTCCGCGAGCCGGGCCAGGCCGCCTACATCGCCGGGACCAGCAACGTGATCATGGGCGTGACCGGCGAGCTGATGCTGGACCCTGGGCACCGGTTCCTGGTCACCCCGCTCGCCGAGCCCGGCCGCTGGGGGGTGGAGATGGACCTGCTGGCCACCGGCAGCGCGATCGGCTGGCTGGCCGGCCTGCTCGGCGTGGCGGACGGTCCGGCCGGGATCACCGCGCTCGCGGCGGCCACCGACCCGCGCACGGCGCCCGTCGTGCTGCCGTACCTGAGCCCCGGCGAGCAGGGCGCGCTGTGGGACCCCCGGCTGCACGGCGCGATCGCCGGCCTGACCCTGGGGCACGGCCGCGAGCACCTGGCCCGCGGCCTGGTCAACGGCATCATCCTGGAGAGCCGAAGGTGCCTGGACGTGCTGGCCGAGATCGGCGCGCTCGGCCAGGCCATCGAGGTGGCGGGCGGCAGCGCCGCCGACCCGTCCTTCCGCGCCGACCTGGCGGACGCCAGCCGCTGCCGGGTGTCGATGCCGGGCGACGACGACACCGACTACTCCGCGCGCGGCGCGGCGCTTCTCGCGGCCAGCGCTGTCGACGGCCGCTGGCCGCCCGCCACCGAGACCGGCACCGTGGTAGCCGAGCCGGACCCGGCCAGGGCCGAGCTGTGGGACGAACTCTGGGTGCGCTACGAACTGGCCCGCCGCGCGGTCACCGGCTTCGACCACGGAATTGCCCTAAGCGAGGTTTGACCCCTTGGATAGGGTTGTTAACTTTCCTGTTCGTCATCGTTCGTCGCGGTCTTAAGCCTCGTTCCGCCCGGCCCAGGGAAAGGCAGCCTGGGCGCGACGCGCCAACCCGGCCCGGCCCGCCGGGCAGCCCCCGCGACCCCTGGACGATCACGGCGTCGGGCCGGTGCTGACGAAACGCGCGTGTCAGGGCGCTGATCAGATAGCCGAGCTGGTCGCCCCGGCCACTGCGCGATGGGGCAAGCTTGATGGCCTCGGGACGCGTTCAGGTGGCAATGGCAATGGCGACCGATTGTCCTTCCTCGCGGTTACCAGAACAGGTAGGTCCGCTCTCCGGCGCAGTAGCGGCGGGCGGCGGTAAACAGACGCAGGTATAGCTGGTCTGTCCGCAGGTAGCCGGGTATGAGGTCGGCGCGGGACAGGATCCCGCTGGTGCACGTGGTGCCGTTGGCGGTGCGGGTGGCGCAGGCGGCGGGAACCTCGTCGGCGGTGCCGTCGGCGAGGCGGATGGCGTCGTCGAGGCCGAGCGCTGCCAGGCCGGTGACCTCGGCGTCGTTCAGCGGGATGGCGCTGATGTCAGCGGCCATGGGCAGGAGGTGCCAGTGCTGGAATTCCCGCTCGATGTAGTCGCTGGCGAGTGTGACTGCGGTCTGGCGGATGCCGAGGGGGTGCAGGTCTGCGTAGTCGATGTCGAGGCCGAGTTCCTCGCGGACTTCGCGGATGCCGTCTGGGATGCCCTCGCCGGCGTGGTAGTGGCCGCCGACGGTGAAGTCGGCGTAGTCGGGCCGGTCAAAGGAGTACCGGCCTGGTGCTTTCTTCTGCAGGATGACCTGTCGGCTGGAGGGGTTGACGGCGAGGGCGGAGAAGGTCCGGTGCCACAGGCCCTGGCGGTGGGCTTGCTGCTTGTCCTCGGTGCCGGTGTGCTCGTAGCGGTCGTTGTAGATGTCGATCATGGTCATCGCGTTTCCTTCAGGATGGCTGGTACTGCCAGTAGGCGGTCAGGGCACGGAGGTACTGGCGCGGGTCTCCGACGGTGACCCAGTGTCCCGCGATCCGGTGCACCCGGACGGGGTCGGCTGCGGCGAGCACGCCGACGGCGACGCCGAGGTCGATCTCGCCGTCGGCCTGCCCGGCGGGCGCGAGGCGGCTGAGGATCGAGGGGCGCAGGATGAGCCTGGACACGACGGCCAGCGGCTCGGTCACGTCGGCCGGGTCGGGCCGCTGGGTGATGGCGGCTGCTTGGTCGGGCTGGCCGGGCCGGGTGGTGATGATGCCGAATGAGCGGGCCTCGGAGCGGTCGATGAGCTGCCCGGCAATGACGGCGGCGGTGCCCGGCTGCATCTGATTGCGCATGGCGGCCAGGTTCCATCCGGGTCGCGGCTCGCCGAGCAGGATATCGTCGCCGAAGGCGACCGCGAAAGCGTCGCATCCGGCTAGCCGGCCTGAGAGCGTGAGCAGCGGCGTGGCGTTGCCGTAGCCGTAGCTGCGGTCTTCGGGCAGTGCTTCCACGGGCAGCCCGGTCCGGCGCAGGACCCCCACGTGCGCGGGGATGATCTGGTCGCCGGGCCGGGTGACGACGATGACGTGCGACGCGCCGCCGGCGAGGCACTCGGTGATGACGTGCTCGACGGCGGGCACGGGGCCGAGTGGCAGCATCTCCTTGGGAACCACGGCGGAGAAGGGGCGGAAGCGGGTGCCGTCGCCTGCTGCCGTCACCACTGCGGGGAGGTCGTTGGCGATCATCACAGGCCGGCCAGGAGGCTGGCGATGGCGCCGTCCAGGCCGACGCGCGGGTTGCGGACGCCGAACCTGACCTCGAAGCATGGCGCGCACGCCGCAATGCCGGCGGCCATACGGCTGGCGTCCTGGCGCAGATGGGCGTCTGGCCTGGTGCGGGGCACGAGCCATGGCTGGCGCCAGAACTCGTCATGCGGGGTGAAACAGGTCGCTTCTAGTACGTCCCGCGCCTGGGCAGGGGTGAGCTGGCGGATGAGCGGGGGCTCGCGGCTGTCAGTCAGCCGGGCCGCGATGATCACGCGGAGCCATGAGCCCGCCGACAGGCCGGTTCCGAGGGCGGCGGCGTACTCGCGGGCGCTGAACTCGGCCTTGGCAGCTGTGCCGAATACTGCCGGTAGCTGGTGCAGGGCCGGTTGCGGCCTGGATGCCGTGTTCAGCGCGCGGCTCAGCTCGGGCGTGGCGGCGATTGTCCCGCGGGCTACGGGCACGGGCAGCGGGACGGCGATGAGCCGGGCTCGGTGATCGAGGATGAGCCGGTCGTTGGACAGGAGCCGGCCACGCGTCGCCTGAATGACTGCGGTCAAGGTGGTGGTCTTCCCGGCTGACCGAGGGCCGCAGACCATGACGGCGTGCCCGTTCAGGTCGGCTCCGGCAGCGTGGAAGAGGACCGCTCCGGTGTTCTCGTAAGCGCGGATCATCGCCTCCCGCATGAGCCGCAGCGGGTAGCGCTGCGGCTGCGGGGCGCGCGGGTCGGCGTGCAGGGTGATGTGGTTGCCGCGGATGCTGACAGCGTAGGGCGGGGCCTGCCTTTCGAGCGCGTCGGAGGCCACCGCGTAGCAGCGCAGGCCGTCGCTGCCATGCGCTTCGCGGAGCACCACGCCGGGCACGATCTCAATAAGCCGCTGGCCGGCCGCCTGAGTGATGTCGCGGACCATGTGCTGACGGCCGGCGTCGTCGAGCCTGATGTCGAGGCGGTAGGCGCCGAGGTCTTCCCTGTCGCCTGGCCTGCCCGGCAGATAGCCGGCCAGATAGGCGCGCTGCATGGCGGCCCAGGGTTCTGGCGCGGTGAGATGGAACGTCAGGTCACCGGCGTGGCAGGTCCATCTGGAGGGTGACGTGAGGGCGCGGGCTGTCACGGGATCAGCTCCCTGATCCGCTGCCGGGCCTGGCCGATGCGCTGCCGACGGCCGGGCTCGCTGAGCTGGCGGAATTCCAGCACTGAGGTGAGCCTGAAGAGGTCCAGTACGACGCGGGGGTCCTCGCCGCCCTCGGCAGCGCGGATCGCGAGCGTGGCCCTGGCACTGAACCACGCGGCCGGGAACTCGCCGGGCCTGCCGCCGGATGCCAGGCTCCGCGCGGCCGGGAGCACCAGGACGGCGCTTTCCGGCATGTCTGGCTGGCGGAGCAGTGCGCGCAGCGCATAGCCGGCGAGGGCGTCGAGGATGACAGGCGTATCGAAGCACAAGGCGAGGAACAGCTCGTCGAACAGGCTCGCCGGGCCGGGCCGCAGGCTGGGGATCAGGGGCGGCAGCACATCGACTAGGACTGGGCTGCCGTTGTCGAGGCAGAAGTTGGCCAGGTTCGCGTCGATCCGCGCATCGGCACCGGCCAGGTTCCTGACCCACTGGCCGACAACCCCGACGGCGCTGGCGAATGCCAGGGGGTCGGTGCGGGAGGCTTCGGGCAGGGTCGGGCCTTGCACCCAGCAGTGCCTGACTGTCAGCGGGTCTCCCGCCGTGAGCGTGAGGCCGGCGGGCAGTGTGACGCCCGCATCCCGCAGGGTGTCCAGGTAGCGGCGCATCCCCGTGTCCCCGCACCGGGCGGATGCCTCGGCTAACCGCTGTCCAGCCGGGTGGCGGCCGGTGAGCCTCTTGGTTACGTGCGCGCCGACGCGGGCGTGGGTGCTGAACTCGCCGGAATGGCTCGTCATCGCTGGACCCGCTCTGTCGAGGAACGCGCTCGCGTCGGCGGCCATCGCCCGGAACTCGGCGAGCATGTCTAGGCCGAGATGTACGGCCAGGGCCTCGCAGGCTGTCACTGCCGCGCCCGCCGCCTGCGGCAGGCTCGACGGGTTCCCGGCGGGCCGGTGCCGGTAGCCGCCATCTGTCAGCGTGACCTCGGCCAGCGCGCCAGCCGCTGCCAGCAGATGGAGGAGCGCGTCCACCTCGTCGCGGGCTGGCGGCGATGCGCGGCTGACTTGCCAGGCGGGCTCGGTACCTGCCAGGACGGTGATGCTGAGCACGGCCAGCAGGACATCCGCCAGCTCGTCGCCCGGGCTGGTGATCGGCCGGTGCGGGTCGGCCAGCGGCCCGGCATCCGCGCCGCGCCCGCGCAGCATGCACAGGGCGAGGTGACCGGCCTGGACCAGCAGCTCTGCCGCGGCTGTCGCAGGCTCCCAGCGGCGCGGCGCGGTGCCGGCGAACCGCGCTCGCAGGCCCCGAGTGAGGGTCATCAGTTCGCCCCGATGGCTGCTCAGCATGGCCCGGCTCATCCGACGATCAGCGGGACTGCGCCGGTGGTGCCGCTGCTCCAGTAGTCGTCGGCTATGCTGCGCGCGGCCCGCACTCGGATGCCGAGATCCTGGGTCAGTGCCGCGACCGCCGCGGTCGCCGCGGGGGCGCCCAGCACCAGCTCCCGCTCATCGGAGATGCTGTACGGCACCCCGGCCAGGCCCCGCTGTGCCAGCGCGCTCCGCACCTCATCGGGTCCTGGTGCTCTGCGGCGGGCGTCGGCCTCACCGCAGCGGGAGCGCTGCGCGACCGGGCAGTTGCTGCGCAGGACGCACACATCGGTGCCCAGCACGCCGAAGCTGTCGGGCCTTCCGAGCACGTACGCCAGAGCGCAGGAGTTGGCGTGGAAGACCGGGTAGCGAGGATGGCGCCGCCAGGTCTGGTGAATGAACTCCCAGAACGCCCGCGGGTAAACCCCCTCCGCCCGCGTCGCCCCGTCGGTCTGCCTCAGTTCCGGCCAGATGCCGGCCAGCCGGTCCAGGGCCACCTCCTCGACCTTCAGCCCTGCCGCGACCGTGCAACGGGCGTACCGGGCGGCCCAGTCCAGTACGGCTTCCATCGTCTCGGTGGTCGCGGACTCCGGCAGTGCAGGCCGCCAGTAGTGCACGATCGGGATGCCCGCTTCTGCCAGCCGCGGGAAATTCGCCGCGAGGGCGCCATGGCGGATACCGGGCTCGATGTGGTTTCCGAGCCCGGAGTAGCTCAGGTAGACCAGCACGGTCAGGCCGTCCAGGCGTGCGCTGGCGATAGCCCGGACGGTGTCGTCGGGGATGTGGCACTTGGAGATCAGGATGACGGGGTTGGGGATCTCCCGCGCGGTGAGGGCGTCGAGCATCCCGGCCAGGTGCTCGCGGGAGGCTGGCAGGGCCATCACATCGGTCCAGGTGTACAGCGCGACCGGACGCGAGGGGGCGTAGAACGGTGACCCGGTCAGCAGGCCAGCCGCCTCCGCCGGGCTGGCCAGGTGCTCGGGTCTGACGGCCGTCTGGCCGCGCTGGTTGAGGTAGCAGTAGGCGCATGCCTTGGGGCAGCCCTGGACCGGGTTGACCGCGATCCATGAAGCATGCTGGTCGACCACAGGGGTCCGGGTCCGCTCTGAAGTCCGCGGCCGCCCGCCGGGGGACGTTCGGGTGCTCATCCTGTCTCTCCCTCCGCGGCGCGTCTCGCGCGCCGGCACCAGAGGAAGGTAAGTGCGCTACCGGCGGGTAACCCGAGCTGTCAGCACGGGTTTCTGGCGGGCAGGTTTCAGGTCACGGAGGCTGACAGACGGCTGGCCATGTCTGCGGCCTCGCTGGCTGTCGAGCGGCCGGCTCGCTGCGCCACAACCCGAAGGATGTCGCGGGCAACCGGGCGGTAGGCGACGTCCTCTGGTGCCTGGCGTTCTGCCGCGCGCAGCAGGGCCAGGGCGCTGCCGTAGTCGGCACGCTGCTGGAAGCTGCGGGCCAGCTCCAGCAGGAACGCCACGCGGCGCTCGATCGACGGTGACATCTCGGGCCTGATGTCCTCTGCCAGGTGGCATGCCTGGCTCGCCTCACCCGCCTCCACCTCGATGCTCACCGCGTGCATCGCGAGATTCACCGGCCCGAATGCCATCCACAAGGTGTTGCGCTCGCCAGTCTTCCACGCCAACGGGGCCACCGACCGCAGCCGGTCCCGCGCTGTCCATACCTCGCCGCGCCGGGCCGCCGCGACGCTAGCCACCAGGATCAGCGAGCCGTACACCGCGGCCGCATCAGGACCGGAGTGCTCGCGGAGGGCATCGGCTGCGGCCATCGCGATGTCCTCGGCGGCCTCATGATCGCGCCCGGCCGGGGAAGCATGCGCCATATTCCACCGGGCCGCGCCGATCCGCAGCGGGTCGGCACTGGCCTCCGCGCACCGGTACGCCCGGTCCGCCGCCAGGAGCGCCAGGTCAGTCCGGCCGGTGCGCTTCGCGACCGTCCGCGTCAGCCCGTACAGGTCCGCTGCCACCCGGTAGGCGCGGTGCCCGTCGCCTGAGACGGCGGCGGCCAGTGCGGTCTCGGTGTCTGTGATCAGCCCGCACAGGATGCCGCTGACCTGGCTGTAGCGAGTCGGCGAGGTCTGCCACAAGCGCCATGCCCGGCTGACGCGCGCCCGCAGGTCCGGCACTGGCAAGGGCTCCTGGCTGGGCGCGGGCGGCATCATCATCGCCCGGTACAGGCGGTTCCCGATCGCGGGCCGCGCTGCTGGCCCGGCCGCCGGTTCTGCCGGATCGCCGATCAGGGAAGCCGGCGGAACGCGCAACGCGCGGGCAAGGGCGATCAGCACCGGCATGGCTGGCAGCCTCTTGCCCTGCTCGATCTGGTACAGGTAATCGGTGGTGATGCCAGCCAGCCCAGCGATCACAGTCTGGGTCTTTTGGCCGACGAGCCGCTGATGCCGGACCCGGCTGCCGATCTCGCGGGCGAGTAAGTCAGCCATGCGCTAGCTCCCGCGTGCAGTGAATCGTCCTCACCGAGGGTACGTCGCGATCCGGCTGCGACACTAATGCCTATGACCGCCGACGGCCGGACGCTCCTGGTCCTGTGGGATATCGACCACACACTCATCGAGACCCGCGGCGTCGGCCGGGACATCTACGAGCGCGTGTTCCCCGTGGTGACCGGCCAGCCGCTGCGCGACCTCGCGATCGTCCACGGCCGCACCGAGCTGGACATCATGAGCGACACGCTCGAAATGCACGGCATCACCGCGACGACCGGCCTCGTGCGGCAGCTCGCCGCAGCCCTGGCCGTCGGCTACCGCGACGCCGCCGCCGAACTGGCCGAACGCGGCCGGGTGCTGCCTGGAGCGCGCGAGGCGCTCCAGGCGTTCGCCGCCGAGCCCGGCATCTGGCAGAGCGTGCTGACCGGCAACACCACCGAGGTCGCGCGGATCAAGGTCCGGGCATTCGGCCTCGATCCCTATCTTGACCTGGGCATCGGAGCGTACGGCGATGACCACCGCGACCGCGCCCAGCTCGTCGCAATCGGGCGGGAGCGATGCGCGCGAAAGC
Organism: uncultured Actinomycetota bacterium; assembly: GCA_963725175.1. Lineage (GTDB taxonomy): Bacteria > Actinomycetota > Actinomycetes > Streptosporangiales > Streptosporangiaceae > DASUBV01. Next base: position 4,312,952 of record CAVRXH010000006.1, on the reverse strand, counting down.
ACGGCGTGCCTGTCGAGGCCAGCCAGGTCATCCTGATCGGTGACACGCCCGCCGATGTGAGTGCCGCGCTCACCGCGGGCGCCCGCATCATCGCCGTCGCCACCGGCAAGTACACCAGCAGCGACCTCGCCGAAGCCGGAGCAGCTTCTCCCCTGACAACGCTGGCCGACCTGCCGCAGCTCCGTATGTCCCCGCAATGAGCGCAGGCTGGGCGGACGCTCCTTGCGCAGCCATCTAACCTGGGCAGGTGCGGGCCACTCGGTATGAAAGGATCGCTGCCCGGCATTCGCGGCAGCCGGGTGATCTCGCGTCCCAGTTCGTTGCCGCGAGCCGCGCCGCACGCACATTAACCAGCGTGACCTCTGAGCATGAGATGGCAATCCGCGATGTCGCCGCCGGTGTCGCCGCTCCCGCTCTTATCGGGTGTGTCATCTGGATCCTCAACGAGGCACGGGCACGGAACCTCGCTCGCCTGCGGTTCCTGTCCCGCGACGGCCAGGTTATGTTTGAGCTGGCCAGGCGCATCGCCGCCCGACAGCACATCGACATCGACATCGACATCGACTACGTCTACAGCAGCCGGATCACCTGGAGCCTGGCAGCAACTGATCCCGAGCGTCTGCCCTCAGCGCAGTGGCTGTTCAACAGCTTCATGAAGTCCAACGCGGCTGACGTCTGCGCGCGCCTCGGCCTCCCTCTCACGGACTACCTGCCGGCGCTGCAGGCCGCAGGTGTCTCCCTCGACCCTGGGCAGCGCGCCGATAAGCAAGGCCAGCTCCGGGCGCTCCGCCGCTTCGTCGATTCACCTGACGTCGCGCGCGCCGCGGCCGACCGGATCACGGCGATGCGCCGCCTGCTCCTCGGCTACGCCGCCCAGCATGACCTCGCCGACCCAGCCACCGCACTGGTCGATGCCGGCTGGACCGGCAGGATGGTCGGATCACTTGTCGGCGTATGCGCTGCCGCCGGCATGAGCCGCCCGCACATCCTGTTGTGGGGTCACGAACCCAGGGCCACCGGCTGGACCGACTCTCAACGCGTCGCCGCGTACCTGTACAACACCGCGCGAGGCGACGGCCTTGCCTGGCGGGTTCCCGACGCCCCGTTCATCGTGGAAACCTTCTGCATGGGTGATCACGGCATTCTCTCCGGCTACCGGTACGCTTCCTCCGGCGAAGTCGAGCCCGTTCTAAGCGCCCAGGCCAACTCGTCCGCCGAGGCATGGGGACTGGAGCTGTACCGGTCAACCCTGTACAAGGTCTGCGATGCTCTCGACGGCAACCTTGACGGCGACCTGCGTCCGCTCATCCACGCGGTGATGGACGCCTTCTGGTGTCACCCAAGCTCTTCCGAAGCCCGCGCCTGGGGTGCCTACCCTTACGACAGTGACCCCGCCGGGACCGCCGTAAGGCAGCTCGCCCGCCCGTTCACCGCAAGGCACGCCGCCATCGCAACTGACGGCCACCTGGCCAGGGGAGACCGGGCCTGGCTCGCCGGCTCCGTGGCCCTGAGCAGCCCGGGCCTGCGGAAGCAGTACACGGCCCAGCTCACCGAATCAGACCGGACAGGTGCACCGGCAACCGACTGAGCCCCAGCACATCGAACACCCGCCGCGCAGGATCAGGCATCCCGTCCGCGCTCCGCGCCGCCCTGTTGACGAAGGCTTACGCGAGCTACTCGGGCGACTCGACGGCATGCCGTACCCTGCTGCCTGCGGGGAAGCGGCCGGGGAGGCCGCCGAAGTGGAGCAGGCGGCAGCTGATTGACGGGATCCGCTGGCGGACGCGGGCGGGCGCGCCGTAGCGGGACGTCCCGCCGGAGTACGGGGCCCTGGCAGTCGATTTACGAGCTGTCCGCCGCTGGAAGGACGCCGCCGCGCAGAAGGAGCCGCCGGGCAGGGCCGGTGCCCCGGAGCCCGCGGACCATGCGCCGGGCCGGTCCCGCGGCGGGCTGACCGTCAAGTTCCGCCTGGCATGCGAGCAGGGGCAGAAGCCCCTGGCGATCCTGGTCACTGCCGGGCAGCGCGGCGACAGCCCGCAGTTCCAGCCGGTCCTGGACGCCGCCCGCGTGCCCCGCCCCGGCGGCGGCCGACCTCGCACCCGCCCGGACCGGGTCCTGGCCGACAAGGCATACTGCTCTCGCGCCAGCCGCGCTTACCTGCGCCGCCGCAAGATCGCCGCCACCATCCCCGAGCCCGCCGACCGCGTCAGGAACCGCAAGAACAAGGGCAGCGCAGGCGGCCGCCCGCCCGTATTCAGCCCCGAAACCTACAAGCAGCGCCACGCCGTCGAGTACGGCATCAGCCGGCTCACGCGCCGCCACGCAGTCGCCACCAGGTACGACAAGCTCGCCGTCGCTACCAGGCCACCCTCCATATCGCCGCCATCGGCGAATGGCTACGACCCCTCACTTCTTAGACACGCCCTAGCTGCTAGTACCGCCGGCACGGCAGAATGCCCGGATGGCGACGCACCGGCTCGACCCGGCCCCTGACACCACGGCCGACGTGTTCTCGCCCGGCCACCAGCCGGTGCTGACCGTCGATCCCGGCGACACCGTGGTGGTCTCGTCGCTGGACGCCGCCGGATGCCTGAAGCCGCAGTCCTTTCCCGGCGACAGCCCGCCGAAGATGTTCGCCGAGAACCGCGGCCACTGCCTCACCGGGCCCATCGCCGTGCGCGGTGCCCGTCCTGGCGACATGCTAGCGGTGACCATCGCGGAGCTGCGCCCCGGCGACTGGGGCTGGACGATGGCCGGCGGCCGGGATACCCCGGTCACCCGCCGCCTCGGGCTCGCCGACCAGCCGCCCGCCGCGCTGCTCTGGGAGCTGGACGCCGCCGCCGGGACCGCCACCTGCGACCTGGGCCTGAGCCGGTCGCTGGCGCCGTTCCTCGGGGTCACCGGCGTGGCTCCGGCCGAGCCTGGCGAGCACTCGACCATCCCGCCGCGACCGGGCCGCGGCGGCAACATCGACTGCCGGGAACTGGTCGCAGGCTCGGTGCTCTATCTGCCGGTCGCGGTCGCCGGCGCGCTGCTGTACCTGGGCGACGGGCACGCCGCGCAGGGCGACGGCGAGGCGGGCGGGACCGCCATCGAGTGCCCGATGACCACCACCGCCCGGCTGGACCTGGTCACCGGCCGCCCGCTCGCCTCGGTCCACGCGCAAACCCCGGCCGGGCGGATCACCTTCGGCTTCGACGCCGACCTGAACGCCGCGATGGGCGACGCGCTCGCGGACCTGGTGACCTGGATCCAGGCGCTGCACGGCGTCGGCGCGGCGACCGCGCTGGCGCTGGCCAGCACCTGCGCCGACCTGCGGGTTACCCAGGTCGCCAACCAGACCTGGGGGGTCCACGCGGTGCTCCCGCCCGGCGTGCCCTCCGGGCCGGCCGGCTCAGGGGGGCCGGTCAGGCCCGGCTGAGCTCCGGCTGCGGGGCGTCGAGCCCGACCTCGCGGGCCATCAGGTCCTCCGGCGTCTCCCTGCGGACCGCGAGCCTGGCGGTGCCGCCGGCGCACATCACCACCGGGGGCCGCAGCGCGGCGTTGTAGTTGTTGCTCATCGTGAAGCAGTACGCGCCGGTCACCGGCACCGCCACCAGGTCGCCGATCCGCGGGCTGGCCATCGCGACGTCGGGGGTCACCACGTCACCGGACTCGCAGTGCCGGCCGACCACGTCGGCGAGCACCTGCGGCTCGTCCCAGCGCCCCACCACGAACGGCGTGAACCGCTGCCGGTACAGCGAGTACTCCAGGCTGTCGCCCATGCCGCCGTCCACCGCGATGTGCAGCTTGCCCGCCTGCTTGATGGTGACCACCCGGTACAGGGTGAGCGCGGCTGGGGCGACCAGCGACCGGCCGGGCTCGATCAGCATCTCGATGCCGGGGCCGAGCTGCCGGTGCGCGGCGGCGACCACCGTCTCGGCGTACTCGTCGATTCCGGGTGCGGTGTCGGCGGGCTCGTAGCGGACGCCGAGGCCGCCGCCGAAGTCGTAGACGCCGAACTCGCCGAGGCTGGCCAGCGCGGCCACCTCGGCCTCGAACTGGTCAAGCCGCAGGATCTGCGAGCCGATGTGCGCGTGCAGCCCCTGGAGGTCGATGCGCGGCTCGGCCCGCATCCGCCTGATGGCCTCTGGCACCTGCTCGATCGGGAAGCCGAACTTGGACCCCGCGCCGCCGGTGGCCAGCGCCGCGTGCGTCGTGGAGTCGATGCCGGGGCTGGCCCGCAGCAGCACCGGCACCCGCCGGGTGGCCAGCCGGGCGATCCGGTCGATGTCGTCGAAGCCGTCGACCACGATGTAGCCGATGCCGGCGCCGATCGCGGCCTGGATGTCGTCGTCGGACTTGGCGTTGCCGTGCATGACGATCTTCGCCGGGTCGGCGCCCGCGGCGAGCGCGATCGCCAGCTCACCGCCGCCGACCACGTCGCAGCCCAGGCCCTCCTGCGCGAGCACCCTGATCACCGACGCGGACGGGAACGCCTTGGTCGCGAAGCAGATCCGGCTGCGCGGATGCCTGCTGGCGAACGCGCTGACGTACTCCCGCGCCCGGTCTCGCAGGTAGTCCTCGTCGATCACGTAGGCCGGGGTGCCGAATCGCTCGGCCAGGTCGCGGAGCAGGACTCCGCCGATCCTCAGGTCGTCGCCCTCGATGGTGGCGGACGGCGGGAGCAGTGACAGGTTGAGCATGTAACGGCGCCTCACGTCGCAAGCGGGGAAACACGGGGTCAACGCTGACCACAGCAGGCTAATCGCTGCCCCCCGACCCCGGCCAGGCCGGGGTCCGTTCAGCCGGTGGCACGGCCGCCGTCAGCGGCCATTGACGTCACTTAATTGCACGGTCAAAAGTTCTATATGCCGTCCGCGCCGGCCCGCTTACGATCGCACCACGGCAATGATATTTGCCGCGGATAGCGAGAGGAGGCGTAGCAGCATGCGTATCAAGGAGCGCAAGGTCAGCGTGGCCAAGAACACCCTTCCTAGCTAGAACTAGAGCCTGGCCGATTCCCGTGACTTACCCGTTGAGCCACAGAGTCGGCCAGGCGCTTATGTTGACAATTATCGCTCACCAGATCGGACGATAAATAATGCCGGCAAGACCGCAGGTTAAGTCTACTAACCCTGTTTTCGAGGTAGGCGATTCTGTTTTCATCCAGCGCTGCGGGTCGATGCTGGAGATCGAGGACCCGGATGGTGACGTGCGCGTCCTGCTCTCCCTGGCCGACGGCAGCAGGACCGCGGCGGAGATTGACCGGGAGTTCCGCGCGCTGCGCCCGGACTCGTCGTTCGACATCCCCGCGGCGATCAGCCAGCTAGACGAGTACGAGCTGGTGATCGACGCCGGGGCGGGAACCCGCCTGGACGAATACGAGCAGGAGCGGTGGAAGCGCAATATCGGCTTCTTCGAGGCCTGCGCCACCCTCGGCAGCAGCAAGTTCACGATGCAGGAACAGCTCATCGACGCGAAGGTGACGCTGCTGGGAGTGGGCGGCGTCGGCAGCCACGTCGCTCTGGACCTGCTCGGCCTCGGCGTCGGCGACCTGCGGATCGTCGACTTCGACACGGTCGACCTCTCCAATCTCAACCGGCAGATCCTGTACCGCGAGGCCGACGTCGGCAGCGCGAAGATCGGCCTGGCGGAGCGCCCGGCTCCGCGAGTACGCGCCCAGGGCCAGGATCAGCGCCGTGGAGCGCCGGCTGAGCCGCATGGAGGACATCGAGGAAGTGGTGGCGGACCGCGACTTCGTGATCTGCGCCGCCGACCGGCCGAAGGCGCAGCTCATGTCGTGGCTGAACGAGGCGTGCGTGCGGTCCAGGGTGCCCTTCTGCGGCGGCGGTGTCGACACCAAGCGCTCGGTGCTCTACCTGATCATCCCCGGCAGGACCGGATGCGTGGAGTGCTGGTACCGCTGCGCCGTGACCGACGAGCTGAGCGTGGCCATCCGGGGTCAGCAGGCCAAGCTGCACGGGGAGGAATCCGGCGTCGGGCCAGACCTGGCCGCGTTCGGCCCCATGGTGACCGCGCTGACCACCCTCATGGTGACCGAATTCGTGCGTGTCGTTACCGGCCTCGCCGAGCCGATCGCCGCCGGTAGGCTGATCGAGACGCACTTCAGCGACCTTGTCATCCGTGAGGCCGAGAGATGGGAAAGGCTGCCCGACTGCCCGGTCTGCGGCAAGCTCGGCCCGGCGGCAGTCGCCTGACCAGGATGAGCGCCCGGCCGCCCGGTGCCGGGCGCTCGTCATGGGCGCTGCGCGATTACTGGCTGCTTCTCGGCGCCTTCGTCATTTCCAGCGCGGGCGACTGGCTATACAAGCTGGCGCTGCCATTACTCGTCCTGAAGTTAACCGGGTCCGCGCTGCAGACCGCGGTTATCTACAGCCTCGAGTACGTTCCCTACCTGCTGTTCGCCCCGGTCGCCGGGGTGATAGCCGACCGGTATGACCGCCGGGTGCTGCTGATCAGGGCGGATACGGCGGCGGCCTGCGTGGTCACCGTGCTGGCGGTGCTGGCGTGGCTGCACCAGTACCATCTCTGGCTGATCTACCCGGCGGCGTTCGCGCTGTCCACCATTACCCCGCTCTACCAGACCTCCGTGCTTGGCCTGCTGCCCGGCACCGTGCCACGGGAGCGCCTCGGCTGGGCCAATTCCCGGATGCAGGCGAGCCAGGGCGCGCTCGACCTGGCCGGCCCGCTGGCCGGGGTAGCCGCCGTGGCCCTGCTCGGTATCCAGTGGTCGCTCGGCCTGGATGCGGCGTCGTTCGCGCTGGCCGCCCTCGCCGTCGCGCTGATCGCGCGGATCCCGGCCAGGGCCGCGCCGGCGGGCCGCCTGACTATCGGACGTGACCTGGCCGAAGCCATGCGCTTCGTCCGGTCCTGCCCGCCGCTGCTCTGGGGCGCGATCGTGGCGGCCGGCAGCTCACTTGGCCTGTCCATGATCGAGGCGAACATGATCGTCTACCTGGTGCACGTCCGGCATCAGCCATTGGCGGCGGTCGGCGTGGTCTTCGCGGCGCTCGGGCTCGGCTCGCTCGCCGGCGCGCTGCTGACGCCCCGGCTGCTGCGGGTGTTCCGGCCGGGCAGCCTGATCATCGGCTGCGTCCTGACCGGCGGGAGCTTCACCGCCCTGCTCGCGGTGCTGCCCGGCTTCCTGGCCGTCGCCGGGGCCTGGCTGGTCGTCGGGGCCTCGACGGCGGGGTTCATCGTGACCTTCTACACCCTCCGGCATCAGCTCGTGCCCGAGCGGCTGCTGGGCCGGGTGGTGGTCGCGACCCGGCTCATCGCCTTCATGATGGTCCCGGTGGCCCCCGTCATCGGCGGGGCCATGCTGGCCGCGACCGGCGAGTTCTGGCCGGTCATCACCGTGTCGGCGGCCGTGCAGATCGGCGTGGCGCTGCTCGCGCTTTGCACACCGCTGCGCCGGGTGACCGCGCCGGCCCCCGAGCAGGACCCGGAGCCGACCCCCGAGCCGGCCCGGCCGGACGCCGCCGCTACGTAAGGACGCAGGCCACCTCGTGCCCGGCGGCGGCCGGGCTGGCCGGCGGCGCGAGCAGCGGATCGGTGACCGCGCACCTGTCCTCCGCGACCGGGCACCGGCCGCGGAACCGGCAGCCGGCCGGGATGTCCACCGGGTTCGGCGTCTCCCCCCGCAGGAGCTGCGGCACGGCCCGGTGCCTCGGGTCCCGCTGCGGCACCACGGAAAGCAGCGCCCGGGTGTAGGGGTGCCGGGGATCGCGGACGAGCTCCTTCGCCGGCCCGTACTCCACGATCCGGCCCAGGTACATCACCGCGATCCGGTCGGCGAAGTGCGCCGCCGTGGACAGGTCATGGGTGATCATCACGATGCCGAGGCTGGCGTCCCTGCGCAGGCCGTCGATGAGCGCGAGCACCCCGGCGCGGACCGACACGTCCAGCATGGAGACCGGCTCGTCGGCGAGCAGCAGCGCGGGGCTCAGCACCAGGGCGGCGGCGATGGCGACGCGCTGCCGCTGGCCGCCGGACAGCTCGTGCGGGTACCGGCCGGCGAACAGCTCGGCGGGCGAAAGCCCGGCCCGCTCCAGGGCCGCCAGCACCAGCTCTCGGCGGTCCCGCCTGGACGACCCGATGCCGTGCACCAGCATCGGCTCCTCGATGGTGTCCCGCACCCGGAACCGGGGGTCGAGGGACTCGTACGGGTCCTGGTAGATGAGCTGGATGCCGCGGCGCAGCGACCGGAGCTGGCGCTGCGACCTATGGGTAATGTCCTGGCCGTCCAGCCGGATCGTGCCGGCCGTGGAGTCGATCATCCGCATGACGGCCTGCGCGGTGCTGGTCTTGCCGCAGCCGGACTCGCCGACCAGCGCCAGCATCTCGCCGCGGTCCACCCTGAAGCTGACCCCGTCCACGGCGTGCACGAAGCGGCGCGGCCGCCGCGCCAGCCGCTCGGCCAGCAGCCGGCGGACCGGGTACCTGGCGGCCAGCCCTTCCACCTCAAGCAGCGGCGTCACGAGCGGTCCCCCAGGTCCGCCCGCCGCGCGGGCAGGCCGGTCAGGTGGCAGGCCGCCGCGTGCCCCGCCGCCACCGGCGCCAGCACCGGGCGCAGCGAGCCGCACGGCTCGAAGGCCCGGTCGCAGCGCGGCTGGAACGGGCAGCCGGGCACCGGCCGGTCCAGCCGAGGCGGCACGCCGGGGATCGAGGCCACCGGCTCGTCCCCGTACAGGTCGGGGGTGGCGGCGAACAGCAGCCGGGTGTAGGGGTGCGCGGTGGCGTGGTAGAGCGAGTCGGTCGGCCCGGTCTCGGCGATCTCCCCCGCGTACATGACGGCGGCCCGCTGACAGGTCTGGGCCACCACCGGCAGGTCGTGCGTGACCAGCACCAGGGCCAGGCCGAGCTCCTCCGACAGCCGGACCAGCAGGTCCAGGATCTGCGCCTGCACCATGACGTCGAGCGCGGTGGTCGGCTCGTCGGCGAGCAGCACCCGCGGCTCGCAGGCCAGCGCCATCGCGATGGCCGCCCGCTGCCGCATGCCGCCGGAGAACTCGTGCGGGTAACGCTCGCCCGCCACCGCCGGGATGCCCACCAGCTCCAGCAGCTCGCCGGCCCGCTTGCGGGCGGCGGCCGCCGAGCCGCGCCCGCGCAGCGAGATCGGCTCCGCGATCTGCGCGGCCACCCGGCGCACCGGGTTCAGCGCGTTCATCGCGCCCTGGAAGACCATCGCCAGGTCGGTCCAGCGGTGCGGGCGCACCGAGTCCTCGCCGCCGGCCAGGATGTCCCTGCCGTCGATCAGCACCTGCCCGGCCACCGACGCGGTCGGCGGCAGCAGGCCCATCAGCGCCAGGACCGCGGTGGTCTTGCCGGAACCGGACTCGCCGACCAGGCCGAGCCGCTCGCCCGGCTCAAGCGCGAAGCTCACCCCGCGCACCGCGTGCAGCTCGCCGCCGTCCGGCAGGCGGAACCAGACGTGCAGCCCGGCGACCTCCAGCACGCTCATATCGCCTCGGGACCCCGGCCCGCCAGCGTGCGCAGGCTCCATCGCCGCACCGACAGGTGCGCGACCCGCAGCCGCGGGTTCAGCGCGTCCTCGATGGCCTGGCCGAGCAGGAAGCAGCCCATGATCAGGATGGTGATGACCAGCCCGTCGGGGATGATCGCCCACCAGGCCCCCGCGCTGACCGCCGCCCGGTCGAAGGCGTGCTCCAGGATCGTGCCCCAGGTCGTGGTGGTGGGGTCCTCCAGGCCGAGGAACGCCAGCGCGGTCTCCAGGTAGATGGCCACCGCGACGGTGAGCACCGTGTTCGCCATCAGCAGCGGGCCGACCTGCGGCAGCACGTGCCGGGTGATGATCCGCCAGTGGCTCGCGCCGATGGAGCGGGCGCGCTTGATGTAGACGCGCTCCTTCACGCTCATCACCTGCGCCCGGATGATCCGGGCGGTCGGCGCCCACTCCAGGATGCCGATCACCAGGATGACGTGCAGCAGGCTGGGTCCCCAGACGTCCGCGATGACCATCGCGAAGGCCAGGTCGGGGATGACCAGCAGGTAGTCGGTGATCCGCATCAGCCCGATGTCGGTCCAGCCGCCGAAGTAGCCAGCCAGGATGCCGATGCCGCCGCCCAGCACCATCGAGATCACCGTCGCGGCGAACCCGATGATCAGCGAGACCCGGCCGCCCCAGACGATCTCGCTGAGCATGTCGATGCCGCCGTCGTCGCAGCCCAGCCAGTGCGCCCCCGAAGGCGGCGCGAACACCCCGCAGGTCTGCGCGGTGTTGGAGTACGGGGCGAGCAGCGGCGCGGCCAGCGCGAGCACGACGAAGAAGACGATGATGGCCAGCCCGGCCGCCGCCGCCCGGCGCTCGGCGATCACCCGGCGCAGCAGCCCGGCCCGTGACCTGGGCGGCGCGGCCACCACCGTCAGGCCAGGCTCGGCGGCGCTCACTGGGTGATCCGCGGGTCGAGCCGGAAGTAGGCCAGGTCGGCGAGGAAGTTCAGCAGCACCACCGAGACCGCCAGGATCAGGAACCCGCCCTGGAGCATCGGGTAGTCCCGCTGGTTGATCGCGTTCCACAGCGCCCAGCCGATGCCCGGCCAGGTGAAGATGAACTCGATCAGGATGGCCCCGGCCACGATCCAGCCGAGCGACATGGCCACGATGGTGGCGATCGGCAGCAGCGCGTTGCGCAGCACGTGCCTGGAGATGATCTTCCGGTCGGACAGCCCCTTGGCCCTGGCGGTGAGCACGTAGTCCTCGCCCATCGTCTCCAGCATCGACGAGCGCATGATCAGCGCGAACTCCCCGTACAGCGTCAGCAGCAGGGTGAGCGCGGGCAGGATCAGGTGCACGCCGATGTCCTGCAGCCTGGCCAGCCCCGACTCGGTGCCGAACACCCCCGCGTACGGGTTCTCCATGCCGGAGCTGGGCAGCAGCCCGCCGAACAGGATCAGCAGCATCAGGCCGAGGAACTGGGTCGGGAAGGCGTAGAAGGCCACGGCCAGGTTGGTGGTCAGGTGATCGGCCGCCGAGCCGCGCCGCCAGGCCGACAGGATGCCGGTCGCGATGCCGACCACGATCGCGCCGACGGTGCCGATCGTCACCATCGGGATGGTGTTCTTCAGCGCGTTCAGCAGCAGCCTGGACACCGGCTGCTGGTAGGCGAACGAGATGCCCATGTTCCCGTGTGCCAGGTTGCGGAGGTAGATCAGGTACTGCTCCCACTTGGGCTTGTCCAGGCCGAACTCCACGGTCAGCGCGTGCCGGAGCTGCGGGGTGGCGTGCGGGACCCTGGCCAGGTCGCTGACCGCGTTGCCGGGCAGCACCCGGAACAGGAAGAAGTTGACGCTGATCGCGATGAAGATCGTCAGCAGGGCGAAGCCGGCCCGCTTGATGACGTAGTCCGCGCTGCGCATGCCGCCCTAGCTCCCGGCCGCCAGGCCCGGCCTCACGACCGGTGCACCTGGAGCAGCGTCTGGGTGGACAGCGAGTTCACCGAGCCCATCACCGGCTCGGGCACGAACCCGGTCCACGCCTTCGAGTGCGCCTCGATGATGTCCGGGTAGTCCAGGATGATGTAGGGCCGCGCGTTGTAGATCTTGGCCTGCATCTGATCGATCAGCCGCTGCCGCTGCGCCTGCACCGCCAGCGTGCCCTGCCGCTGGTACATCTGGTCGTAGGCCTGGTTGCAGTACCCGCTGTCGCTGTTGTTGCCGAGCTGCTGGCAGGTCAGCACCGAGAGCATGAAGTCCGGGTCGACCGGCGGCACCCAGTCCCACATCGCCATGTCGAAGTTCTCGTACTTGTTGTCCGGCGCGGAGATGGCGTTGAAGGCCGCGCTGTCGTCCATGTTCTGCTGGCTGATCTGGATGCCGATCTTCTTGAGGTCGGCCTGCATGATCTGGAACGTGCGGTCGCCCGGCCCCCGCTCGTCCGGCGGGAAGATCACGTTGTAGGCCATCGGGTGGCCGCCGGCCATCCTGATGCCGTTGCCGCCCATCTTGTAGCCGGCCTGGTTGAGCAGCGCGTTGGCCTTGGCCAGGCTGAACGGCAGCGCGTGCAGGCCGGTGTCGTGCCAGATCCCGTCGGCCGGGGCGACGATCGTGCTGCCGGGGGTGGCGTAGCCGAGCCAGGCGGTCTTGATGATCTGCTGCCGGTCGGTCGCGTACTCGATCGCCTCGCGGACCAGCGGGTTGAGCAGTTCCCTGTGCGTCGTCTTGTGCGGGTTGGTGTTGATGATGAAGGTCTTCATCGAGATCGACGGCGCGGTGGTCACGACGAACCCCGAGTGCCGCAGGTCGGCCACGGCGGTGGGCGGAGTGTACTCGCCGATGAAGTCCACCTGGTTGGTCTTGAGCGCCTGGATCATCGCGTCGTCGTTGGCGAAGAACTGGAGGCCGAAGCCGTCGATGTGCGGCTTGGGGCCGTACCAGTCGGGGTTCCGCTTGAACAGCGCGACCTGGTTGGCGGTGTACTGCACTAGTTGGAACGGACCGCCGGACACCAGCGGCTTTCCGTCCTGCGGGACGTTCAGGAAAGTCTTGATGCCGGTGCCCTTGCCGGTGAAGTACTGTCCCCAGACCTGCCTGGGCAGGATCGAGAACTGCTGGAACTGGGCCAGCGGGTTGGCCACAGCCGTCTTGTAGTGCACCAGCAGCGTGTCTGGGCCCTGCGTTGTCGCGCCGGTGATGTGCGCCAGCACCCCGGCCGAGTTCGCGGTCGGCCCGTCGTCGTACTTCAGCACCGAGTTGATCGTCCAGGCCGCGTCGGCGGCGGTCAGCGGCCGGCCGTCGGACCACTTGGCGTGCGGGCGGGTGTGGAAGACCCAGGTCAGGCCGTTGTCGGTGCGCTGCCAGCTCGTCGCGAAGTCGGCGACCAGTTGCAGGCTCGCGTTGTACTGCACGAGCTCCGGATAGATGTACTGGTAGGCGACGTAGGAGTAGTCCGACTGGGAGACGAAGGGGTTCATCGAGTCGATCGGGTAGCTGGTCCCGATCCGCAGCACCCCGCCGTCCTTCGCGGCCGCGCCGCCCACGCCCGATCCCCCGGTGCAGGCCGCGAGCTGGGCGCTGACCAGCAGGGCTGCGGGCAGCGCCAGCAGGCGCCAGGCCCTAGCGGCTGAGGCTCGCATCACCGGCTCCCTTCAGCGCGGCCCGGCGGCGCGGCGCTTGCCGGACAACATACAGAGTATGAAGACAAAGTGGCACGCAAATCAGCGAACGCCCTCAATCCACCGCAGCAGCGCGCGGGCCGGCGAGCCGGTGGCGCCCTCCGGCCAGCAGTCGGTCGCTTCCTCCAGGTAGGCGACCGAGCCGTTGTCGATGTGCACCCAGGGCACCCCGGCGGCGAACTGGCTGAGGAACAGCCCGGCCAGCACCGTGCTGTCCGGCACGCCCTTCGGCACGTTGCGCAGGTCGGCGACCGGTGACTCCAGGTAGCGCAGGTAGGCGGGCGGCAGCGGCAGCGGCCAGCCGGGGTCCCCGGCCGCCTCGCCCGCCGCCAGCACCTCATCCAGCAGCCGCCGGTCGTTGCCCATCGCGGCGAACAGGCCGTCGCCAAGCCCGGCCGCGTCGGTCAGGGTGGCCACGTCGACCAGCGCGGCGGGCGACCGCTCGGCCAGATAGGCGAGCGCGTCCGCGATCACCAGCCGGCCCTCCGAGTCGGTGTCAAGCACCTCGCTGGTCCGCCCGCCCCGGTGGGTGATCACGTCACCCGGCCGGATCGCCGAGCCACCCGGCATGTTCTCCGCGAACGGCAGCGCGGCGTCCAGGTTGACCGGCAGGCTGAGCTCGGCTGCCGCGCGCAGCACCGCCATGATGGTGGCCGCGCCGGCCATATCCGATTTCATCCACTCGATCTCCGAGGTGACCTTGAGGGACAGGCCGCCGGAGTCGAAGGTGATGCCCTTGCCGGTCAGCGCGATCACCGGGGCGTCCCCGCCGCCGCGGTAGCCCAGCTCGACCAGCCTCGGCCCGTGCGCGCTGCCCTGGCCGACGCCGAGGATGCCGCCGAACCCGCCGTCGGCCAGCTCGGCACCGCCCAGCACCGCGCAGGTCAGCCCCGCGCTGGCGGCGAGCTCGCGGGCCTGCCCGGCCATGTCCTCGGGGGTCAGGTCCGCCGACGGCGTCGTCACCAGCTCGCGCACCCAGTTCGCGGTCCTGGCCAGCAGCTCGCCGCGGCGCAGCCCGGCCCGTACCGCCGCCCTTCCCGCACCGGTCAGCACTTCCAGCCGCTCCAGGGCGGGCGGCCGGAGCGACCCGGAGTCCAGCGGCCTGTGCTTGTACCTGCCGAACCGCCACGCGCCGAGCAGCAGCCCCTCGGCGAGCGCGCTGGCCGCCTCCCCCGCGTGCGCGTCGCCAAGCGCACCGGCCACGGTGGTCGCCACGACCGGGGCGCTGGTCAGCTCGGCCGCCGCCATCATCGCCGCCTGCCTGACCTGCGCGGGCCCGGCCTCGTCCTGGCTGCCCAGGCCGAGCAGCAGGATCCGCGACGCCGACAGCCTGCCCAGGGTCAGCGTCTGCGCCGTCTCGCCGGTCCCACCGGTAAACCCGGCCTGTGCCAGCATCGCGATCAGGTCGGTGCCGAGCGCCTGACTGGCCTGGGCGACACCGGGCCCGCCGACCGGGGCGGCACCCGGCGACGGCGCGCGGAAGCAGGGCAGCACCAGCAGGCCGGCCTGCGCCTGGGTCGCGGTGGCGGTGCTGGCGTCCAGCTCGATCTGCATGGGGCCGTCCTCAGATCTCGATGACCTGGCCGGTGCCTGACTCGGCCAGCTTGGCGGCGACCAGGTTCGCCATCGCCGCGTCCTCCACGCCCAGGCCGGTCAGGTCCGCGATGGTCAGCTCGGCGTCGTGCTCCCTGCCGGGCCGCGCGCCCGCCGCCACCTGGCCTAGCTCCGCGTGGATGGCGGCGGCGTCCAGCAGGCCGGCCCGCACCGCGTGATGGGTGTCGCCAGAACGCAGCGCCTGGGCCAGGCTGTCCACCACCACCTTGTCCGCCGCCGCGAACAGCGCCGGGTCCAGTTCCTGCTTGTCCGGCAGGTCCGCGCCGACCGCCGTGATGTGCTGGCCCGGGCCGAACCAGGCGGCGCTGACCAGCGGCTCACGGGACGGCGTGGTGGTGACCACGATGTCCGCGCCGTCCACCGCGGCGCGCGCCGACTCCGCGACCGTGACGGGCACGCCAAGCGCGCCGCTCATCTCGCTCGCGTACCCGGCCGCCTGCTCCGCGCGTCTGGCCCAGACCCGGACCTCGCCGGGCTGGCGGACCTGCAGCAGCATTTCGAGCTGCCGGCGCGCCTGGATGCCCGCGCCCAGGATCGCCGCCGTGCCGGCCCGCGGCCTTGCCAGCAGGTCAGCCGCGACCGCGCCGGCCGCGCCGGTGCGCAGGTCGGTCAGGTAGCCGTTGTCGAACAAGATCGCGCTGGGGAACCCGGTCCGCGCGTCGAAGACCAGCACCAGGCCCGCGTTCACCGGCAGGCCGCGGGCCGGGTTGTCGTAGAACCCCGACGCCGCCTTGTAGGAGAAGTACGGCGCGCCGCTCAGGTAGGCGCCCTTGACGTGCATGTCGCCGCACACGTCCGCCAGGTCCATCTCGCTCGGCTCCGGCATGATCGCCTCGCCCCGCGCGAGCTGCACCAGCGCCTGCCGGACGGCGGCCACCGCGTCGGCCGGGCCGACCAGCTCGCGGATCTCCGGCTCAGTTATGACGCGCACCCGCACTGAACCTCCCCGATATGTTCTATAGAACATGCAGTATGTTAGGATTCGGGCGTTTCGTCCGTCAAGGGGCGGGAGGTAGCATGCCGGACGGGCCGGGTTCGCAGGCCGACCGGCTGCGGCCCCTGGACACCGCCAGCCTCAGGGAGCGGGCCAGGGACGCCATCAGGGCCAGCATCATCAGCGGTGACCTGGTGCCCGACGCCGTCTACTCCGTCGCCGCGCTCGCCAATCGGCTCGGCGTCTCCGCGACCCCGATCCGCGAGGCCCTGTTCGACCTCGGCAGCGAGGGGCTGATCGAGGTGCTGCCCAAGCGCGGCCTGCGCATCCCCCGGCTGTCCGACGCCGACCTTGACCAGATCACCCAGCTACGGCTGATGCTGGAGGTACCGCCGGTCGCCTGGCTGGCCCGCGACGGCGCGGACGACGCCGCGCTCGCCCGGCTCGGCCAGGTCGCCGCCCAGACCGAGCAGCGGGCCGGCTCCGGTGACATCATCGGGTTCCTCACCGCCGACAAGGCGTTCCACACCGGGCTGCTTGAGCTGGCAGGCAACCAGCGGCTGACCGCGCTCGTCGGGCGGCTGCGCGATCAGTCCCGGCTGTACGGGCTGAGCGGACTGCGGGAGTCAGGCGCGCTCGCCCGTTCGGCCGCCGAGCACGCCGGCATCCTGAGCGCCATCGCCGGCCGGGACCCGCAGGAGGCGACCAGGCTGATGGCCAGGCACCTGCGGCACACCAGGGGCCTGTGGGCGGGCCGGGCCGAGACCGAGGAGGACATGTGACGCAGCCGGGCAGCCGGGTAACCCTGGCCGATGTCGAGCGGGCGCGGGAGCGCATCGCCGGGCTGGTGGACCCCAGCCCCGTCATCCGCTCCCCCGTGCTGTCCGACCAGCTCGGCGTGCCCGTCTGGCTCAAGCTCGAATGCCTCCAGCCGCCCGGCTCGTTCAAGGTCCGCGGCGCCGCCAGCAGGATGCTCGCGCTCACCCCCGAGCAGCGCGCCGCCGGCGTGCTCACCGTCTCCGGCGGCAACCACGGTGCCGCCGTCGCCTACGTCGCCCGACGGCTCGGCGTGCCCGCCACCGTCTGCGTGCCAGAGACCGTCGATCCCGTCAAGCTCGCCGCCATCCGCGGCAACGGCGCGCAGGCCGTCGTGTCCGGAGCAACCTTCGACGACGCCGTGGCCGTCTCCCAGGAGCTGGAGCGCGACCGCGGGCTCAGCTTCGTGCACCCGTTCGACGACCCGGACGTGATCGCCGGCCAGGGCACCATCGGCCTGGAGCTGGCCGAGCAGGTCCCCGGCCTGGCCGCCGTGGCCGCCGCCGTCTCAGGCGGCGGGCTGATCGGCGGCCTCGGCGTCGCGCTCAAGGGTCGGCTGCCGCAGGTCACCGTCATCGGCGCCTCGGCGGCCAAGGCCGCCGCCATGGTGGCCAGCCTGCGGGCCGGCCACCCCGTCGACGTGCCCGACCTGCCCACCCTCGCCGAGGTGCTCGGCGGCGGTATCGGCCTGGACAACCGCTGGTCGTTCCCCGCCGTCGCCGCATCACGTTGACGAGCACGTGCTGGTCGAGGAGGACGAGATCGCCGCCGGCATGGTGTTCGCGCTGCGCACGCACCGCCTCATCGCCGAGGGCGGCGGCGCGGTCGCCCTGGCCGCCGCGCTAGCCGGCAAGCTCCCCGCCCTGTCCGGCCCGCTCGCCATCGTCATCAGCGGCAGCAACGTCGCCCCCGCCACCATCCTCACTCTCCCCGCCTACACCAACTAAGCCTCACGCTGCATAGAGCGGCTGCACCTCGGCCAGGACTGAGGAGCGAAGCAGGGGATGCAGCGCCCGTTTTGACACTAGGTCAATCCTGCGCCCGAACAGTTCCCCCAGTTCGTCGGCCAGCTGCTCTATCTCCCAGCCGAGCCGATGCCCCGGCTGGAGCGTGTACAGGATGTCGATATCGCTGTCCGGGCGCGCCTGGTCACGGGCGCCCGACCCGAAGATCTGGAGCTCGGCGATGCCGTAACGGCTGCAGATCGCCGCGAGCCGCGTTTCATCGACGCTGGCGCCCAGGATCGTTATCACAAGCACAGGCTATCCCTGGAGCCCAGGTCAGAAACCGCATAGCGGCGGGCCTGCATCCGGGCGCACCGCCCGGCGGCTCTGGCCCGCTGTGGGTTGGGCCCCCTAGGATCCGTCCGGGCAGATACAAGGGCATTTGCCTGCTTTTTCTGGTTCCCGTTCCGGGGCATAACAGTGCTGGACGGAACCGTGCTGGACAGCGGCGGGCAGCGAACGCCGGACAGAGAGAGGACCAGTCGCTCATGGCGGAAAGCCGGGACGTAGTGGTGGTCGGCGGCGGACACAACGGGCTGGTCGCGGCGGCCTACCTGGCCCGCGGCGGGCTGCGCACGCTGGTCTGCGAGCGGCGCGACGTGGTGGGCGGCGCGGCGGTCAGCGAGCAGCCGTTCGGGCCGGACTTCACGGTCACCTCGCTGTCCTACGTCGTCTCCCTGCTGCCCCCTGACCTGGTCCGCGACCTGCGGCTGGCCAGCCACGGCTACCACGTGTTCCCGCAGGGTCCCTACTTCGCGCCGCGCGCGGACGGCCAGTACCTGCGGCTCCCCTACGACGAGGCGGAACGGCACGCGGAGATCTCGAAGTTCTCCGCGAAGGACGCGGACGCCTACGAGGAGTACGAGGCTTACCTGGCCGGCCTCGGCGCGGTGCTCGGCCCGATGCTGGACGAGATCCCGCCGCGGCTCGGCTCCAAGCGGCCGAAGGACCTGTGGCAGCAGAGCCTGCTGCTGCGGCACCTGCGCAAGCTGGACACCAGGGGCGCGGTCGAGGTCACCCGGCTGCTGACCGGCAGCATCGCCGACCTGATCGACCGGTACTTCGAGAGCGACGCGATGCGCGGCCTGCTGTCGGTGTCCGGCGTCATCGGCACCTGGGCCGGGCCGCGGTCGGCCGGCACCGCCTACGTGATGCTGCACCACCACATCGGCGACACCGGCGGCCAGGCGGGCGCCTGGGGCTTCCCGCGCGGCGGGATGGGCGGGGTGACCCAGGCGCTGGCCAGCGCGGCCCGGTCCTTCGGCGCCGAGATCCGCACCGGCGCTGAGGTAGCGCGGATCAACACCAGCGGCGGCCGGGTCACCGGCGTGACGCTGGCCAGCGGCGAGGAGATCAGCGCGCCGACCGTGGTGACGACCGCGCACCCGAAGATCTCGTTCCTGCGGCTGATGGACACTGCCGACCTGCCGGACGACTTCGTCACCGATATCCGCAACTGGCAGACCAGGTCGGGCACGGTGAAGATCAACCTGGCGCTGGACCGGCTGCCGGTGTTCGCCAGCCACCCCGAGCCTCGACCCGCAGATCCACGGCGGCACGATCGTGCTGGCCGAGAGCCTGGACGACATCGAGAATGCCTACCAGCAGGCGGTCGCCGGCAGGCCGTCCACGGCCCCGTTCGCCGACATCTGCATCCCGAGCGTGTTCGACGACTCGCTGGCGCCCGGCCGGCAAGCACGTCATGTCGATGTTCACCCAGTGGGTGCCGCACACCTACGCCGACGAGCCGGACGAGGCGGCGCTCGCCGCCTACGCCGACCGGATGATCGCCAGGGTCGAGGCGGTCGCGCCCGGCTTCACCGACTCGGTGCTGCACCGGCAGGTGATCGGGCCGCACCAGATGCAGCAGGAGTACGGCCTGATCGGCGGCAACATCTTCCACGGCGAGCTGAGCCTGGGCCAGATGTTCCACGCCCGGCCGGCGGCCGGCTTCGCGGACCTGCGCACCCCGGTGGCCGGGCTGTACCAGGCGGGCTCGGCGACCCACGGCGGCGGCGGCGTCACCGGCATACCGGGCCGGAACGTGGTGCACCAGGTACTCGCCGACCGCCGGTCGGACCGCTGGCGCCGCTTCGGCCGCGCGTCCTAGCGGCGGCGGGGCGGCGGGCCGGGCTGCCAGGTCGCGGGCTTGCGGGCGACCTCGTACAAGAGAGAGACGGCCTGCTCCTCCAGTACCGGCGGCTGCTGTCGCAGCCAGCGGCGCAACCCGCGCGGCGAGCGGAGCACGGCCACGTCCGCCGGGCCGCCCCTGGTCATGCTGAACCGGCTTACGCCGACGAACACGATGACCGAGGCGACCGGCACGGGCGTCCCGGCGGCCTTGCTCAGTAACTGCCGGGCGCGCCGTGCCTCGGCCCGCGACTTGGGCAGGTAATCGACGGTCTTACCGCCGACCGTCATGCCGTACTCGCCGACCCAGACGCTGGTGCCCGAGGTCTTGGTGTTGACGGTCACGACGCCGAAGGGGCCGATGATGACGTGGTCGATGTCGGCGCCGTTGCGGCCCACCGGCACGGCGTGCAGGACGCGCCAGCCGCGGCGGGCCGCCCACCGGTCCAGGGCGCGGCCGACCGCCCGCTCGCCCTTCGCCCCGGCCGCGAACATGCTGGCCGCCGAGCCCCGGCCCAGCAGGTCGGCCGCCGCGCTGCGGACCGGGTGCTCGCGGCGGAGCTGCCGAGCACGGGCGCGGGCCGAGTCGCCCGGCCGGTTCGCGGCCAGGTCGTCCCAGTCCGGGTCGCGCACGACCCAGTGCGGCCCGGCCTCGGCGGGCGCGGACTCGGCGGGCGCGGACTCGGCGGGCGTCGCGAGCCGCTGGGCCGGCACCAGCGCGGCCGGGGAAATCGCCGCCGGCGCGGGATCAGCCTGGGAGAGTTCCGCCGGCGCGCGCGACCCTGCCGCGCCGGACGCCGCCATGGACCGGGCCGTGGCCGCCGACCTCGCCCGGCCGACCGGGCGGGAGAACGCCCGGCGGCCTGGCGGCCGGGGCGACGAGGCCGGCACCCAGACCCGCCGGACCGGCAGCGGCCCGGCCGGCGCCGGGCTTTCCAGCTTGCCGGCCTGGGTCAGCCGCTGGCATTCGGTCTCGACCTCGGCCCAGAACAGCGCCGCCATGGCGGGCTCGGCGAGGTCGAACCGGCCGGTGCGCGGTTCCGACCAGCCCACCTCCAGCCCGCGCGCATGCACATAGATCCGTAACCGCCCGTATCGCTCCCAGACACGTATTGTCACCCCACCACTATCCTCTGTGATGGTCACCCTTGCCAGACCATCGGTAACTTTTAGTGTGCAAAACATCACTCCGTCGCATACCACTGACAGTCTACGTGTGGTACATTGAACAGATGAATGGGACGTACCAAGTGACGATGGGCGATCGCGGGCGGCTCGTCATCCCGGCGGAGCTGCGGACTCAGAATGGGCTGACGGAGGGCACTCCGATCGTGCTCATCGCCACCCCCCGCGGTCTTCTCCTGCTCGGACGCGATCAGCTCAAGGCGCTGGTACGAGACGACCTGAGCGGACTCGACCTAGTCGGCGACCTGCTGGCTGACCGCCGACGGCAGGCGGCCGCCGAGGATGCCGCGTGAATGTATTCGACGCCTCGGCGCTGCTTGCCTTCCTTCAGGACGAAGGCGGCGCCAAGACGGTCGAGGCCGCTCTGGCGGATGGAGGCACCTGCGGAGCCGCAAACTGGTCGGAAGTCGCGCAGAAGATCAGGTCCCGCGATCGTGACTGGGGTCTGGCCAGAGCGCTGCTCGCCAGCTACGAGCTGCGCATCGAGCCAGTCACCATCGCCGACGCCGAAGAGGCGGCAGCGTCCTGGCGCGCCGGGAGCGGCCTGTCGCTTGCCGACCGGCTGTGCCTGGCGCTCGGTCGTCGCCTCAGGGCAACCGTCTGGACCGCCGACACCGCGTGGGGCGAGTCGGATGCCGTGCGGCAGATACGCGGCGGCTAGCCGGACGGCCAGGGCAGGGTGGGGTCTGGGTCGGGCGAGCGGGGCAGCACATCGCAGATGAACCCGACGAGCTGGACGTCCGGCGCGGAGATGCCGCTGGTGGTGATGGTGCCCTTCCTGGCGCCGGCCTGGTCCGCCATGCTGAGCCGGCCCGCGACGCTGAACGGGCCGATGCCGACGGAGGCGTTCGCGGCCATCAGGGAGTTCAGCTCGTCCACGATCGGCTTGCCGAAGCTGCCCCTGATCTCCAGGCCCCTGGCCAGGATCGCGGCGGTCGGCAGCACGGTCATCGTGCCCTTCGGAACGACATCATTGCGGATGTCGCCGCCGGTGGACAGGTACGTGCCGTCGGCGGGCGTGCCCCTGTCCCACCGCCAGGCGCGGCTGGACAGCACCCGCGGGTTCATCCAGGGGCGGTCCAGGGCCACCCGCAGCAGCTTGCAGCTCAACCGCAGCTCGGCCTGGTCTGTCTTGACGAACATGGCGTCCTTCTCGTAGCTCCCGTCCCCGGACACGCGGAAGAGGCCGTAACTGCCGTCCAGGCTCCCGGCGACCCCGATCGCCCGGGACTGGCGCTGGTTGTCCATGTCCTTCTGGTCAAAGGTGAAGCTGACCCAGTCGTAATCGTCGAACCACGATTTGTACGGCGGCCGGACGCCGACCGGCTGGAACTCGCGGCCGGCCTCGGTCATCATGCTGGCGTCCAGGTAGCGCCGGCTCAGCTTCGGCCAGAAGGACTTGGGGTCAAGCCCCTCATAGGCGGCGATGACGGCGGTCGCTGAGTCGACCTCGGGGCGGTGACCCGCTCTGTCCCAGGCGGCCAGTGCCGCCTGCAGCCTGGCCTTCAGGCTGGCCGGGACCGGGGCCCGCCGTTGACGAAGCTCGCGTCCGCGCTGTCGTACTCCACCTGCAAGGCCAGGTACTTATCCCGGCTCTGGGCGTAGGCGTCCGCGTACCTGGCGACCACGCCTTCCGCGTTCTCCAGCTTCCTCTTCTGCTCCGGCGTCAGCGTGGTCAGCGGCGTCTCCTTGTCGTCAAGGACAGACTTATAGGTGCCGCTGATGGTCGGCCCGGCCCGCCGGTACACCCAGCTGAACTGCGGCACGGCGTCGAGCAGGACCGACAGCGCGTACTTGTCCCTGAGCTTCGTCGCCGGGTCCAGGCCGGCCGGCAGGTACTGGCCGGGGTTGCAGATCGCGAGCAGGGGCTGCTCGCCCCGGTCCGATCTGGGCGTGACGCCCAGGGCAGCCGCCATCTTGGAGTAGAGCCTGGCAAAGAGCTCAGCATTCCAGTCAGCCACCGATATGCCGCCTTTCTCGTCCGCGATGTCTGGTAACACAGTGTGAGATTCCCACTGCGGAGCGCAGCCAAGCGGCAGGCAGCCGCTGGCTTGGCACCCTGGCTGGCCGGGACCCAGCCCGCCCGCTCCACGGGCCGGCGCCAGCCGCCCGCGCCTGCCCCGCCTTGGGGGAAGGCCGCCACGGCTAATGGCGTGGCCAGGGCAGGCGCAGGTCTGGGTCGGGACAGCGCGGCAGCAGCTCGGACACGTAGCCGATGAGCTGCGGGTCGCGCATCACGATGTGGTCGCCGAGCACGGTCGCCCCGGTCAGCGAGAACGGCCCGAATCGCAGCTCCTGCTCGCTGGCCAGGCGCTGCTCGGCGGCGCTGGCGAGCAGCCGCCCGTCCGACCACTCGATCTCGACCTCGCGGGCCAGCAGCGCGGTGACCGGGAGCACCGGCATCACCCCGCGCGGCACGACCGAGCCGGCCAGGTTGCCGCCGCTGCACACCACCACGCCGTAGCTGGCGCTGGCCGGCGACCAGCGCCAGGCGCGGCTGCGCAGCACGAGGGGATCGAGCCAGGGCCGCATGATCTCCACCCGGCGCAGCTTCGCGGTGAGGCTGAACCGGGCGGGCACCTTGCCGGGCACGCGCAGGCCGTCGGTGGCGAAGTCGCCCGCCGCGCTGTGGAAGCCGCCGTAGCTGCCGGGCCAGACCCGGTCCGGGCAGCGGCAGCCGTCGCCGACGCCCACCCCGCCAGACCGGCCCTGGTTGGCGAAGTCCTTGTCGTCGAAGCGGAACGAGGTCCAGCCCTCGTCATCGAACCAGCGCGGGTACGGCGGGATGGTGTCCACCTGCTGGTACTGGCTGTCCTGGTAGCCGCGGCTGCCGTCGCGGAACCTGGTCACCAGCTTGCGCCAGTACACGGCAGGCTCGAACGCCTCCAGCTCGGCGATGGTGGCGAGATCCCGCTCGACGTCGGCGAGGTGACCGTGCTCGCGCCAGCGCTGCTCGGCCGCCGCCAGCGCGGCCGAGATCCCCGGCGGGACCGGCGGGCCGCCGTTGCGCGCCGTCGCCGTCGCTTCCTCGTAGGCATCGAGGGCGTCCAGGTAGCCGACCTGGTCGGCCAGGTAGCCGGCGTAGTACTCGGTCGGCTGGCCGTCCGCCTGGTACAGCCGCGCCTGCGCGGCGTCGAGCCTGGCCTTCTGCTCCGGGCTCAGCTCCACCAGCGGCGACTCCTTGCCGTTCAGGATCGAGGAGTAGACGTCGGGCACGGTGGCCGCGTTCTTCCTGACCACCCAGGAGCACTCCAGCGTGGTGTTGAGCAGGTTGGAGATCAGGTACTGGGTGGCGGGGTCCGCCGGGTCGAGGTTCTGCTCGACGTACTGGCCGGGGATCATGACCGACAGCAGCAGGTCATTGCGGTCGGCCACCGTCTGGGACGCCGACAGGGTGGCCGCCAGCTTGCTGTAGAGCTGGGTGAACACCTCGGTGTCGAAGTCCTCGATGGCCGAGCCGAGGCCCGCCCGGCGGCGCGCGGTCAGCACGCCGCCGGGACGAGCGGCCCGGTGGCCGGGGTGCGCAGTGGTCACTGCGTCGGCCATTTCAGGGCGGGGTCGTGGTTGGGTGAGGTGGGCAGCACCTCGCAGACGAAGGCCACGAGCTGGACGTCGGGCGCGGAGATCCCGTTGCTGGCGATGGTGCCCTTCTCGCTGCCGCTGTGGTCCTCCATGTTGAACCGGCCGGAGATGCTGAACGGGCCGATGCCCACCGAGGCGTTCGCCGCGATCTTGGAGTTCATCTCCTCGACGATCGTCTTGTTGAAGTTGCCCTTGATGTTCAGGTCCTTCGACAAGATGGCGGCGGTCGGGATCACCGTCATGTCGCCGGTCGGGGCCACGTCGTTGAAGATGTCGCCGCCGGTGGACAGGTGCGAGCCGTAGGCGGGCGTGCCCTGGCCCCAGCGCCACGCGCGGCTGGACAGCACGAGCGGGTTCATCCAGCTACGGTCCAGGGCGACCCGGAACAGCTTGCAGCTGAACTGGAGCTCGGTCTGGTCCATCTTGACGAACTTGGAGTCCTTCTCGTAGGAGCCCTCGCCGGAGATGCGGAAGATGCCGTACTCGCCTTCCAGCCGCCCCGACACCCCGATCGACTGGGACTGGCGCTGGTTGTCCATGTCTTTCTGGTCGAAGGTGAAGCTGGTCCAGCCGGCGTCGCCGAACCACGTCTTGTACGGCGGGGAGACCCCGACGACCTGGTATTCGCTGGAGACCTCGGCGCTCTCGGTGCCGGCCCGGTACCGCTGGCTCAGCTTGTACCAGAAGGTCTCGGGGTCGAGCGCCTCGTAGGTGGCGATGACGGCGGTGGCCGAGTCCACGGCGGTGCGGTGCCCGCTGCGGTCCCACTTGGCCAGCGCCGCCTCCAGCTTGGCCTTGAGGCTGCGCGGGATCGGCGCCCCGCCGTTGACCCAGGTCGCGTACGCGGCGTCGTAGGCGTCCATCACGTCGTAGTACTCGCCCTGGTACTTCTCGTAGGCGTCCTGGTACTCATCCACGAGGCCCTGCGCCTGCTCCAGCTTCTTCTGCTGCTCGGGCGTCAGCGAGACCAGCGGCGTCTCCTTGTAGTCCAGGATGGACTTGTAGGCGTTGCTGATCGTGGTGGCGGCAGGCCGGTACACCCAGCTGAACTGCGGCACCGCGTTGAACAGGACCGACAGCGCGTACCTGTCGTTCGGCTTGGTCACCGGATCCATGCTCGCCGGGATGTACTGGCCGGGGTTGAAGATCGCGAGCAGGAACTGCGGGGCGTCCTTGCTCGCGGTCAGGGACGAGGACCGGAACCGCCGCGGCGGTTCCGCGCCCAGCATCGACTGAAGTTCGGTGTCGGGGGTCGGCGTGACGCCTAAGGCGAGCGCCATCTTCGAGTAGAGCTTGGTGAATAGCTCGGCATTCCAGTCGGCCATGGATCTGCTGCCTCCTCGGGTTTGCGACTAGCAGTAACGGCAGTGTCGCCGGGCGCCAAAGAAGGGTCATCCGTAGTTTTGATGAAACCGGGCAAGCCGCTCAGTCACGCGGCGATCGGCGCAGGACCGGTAAGTCAGCGCGATGGCCGCGGACTGCGAGCGCACGCCGAGCTTGCGCAGCACCGCGGCGATCTGCGAGCGCACGGTGGCGAGCGCGACCGGGCGGCTCGCGGCGATGGCCTCGGCGGAGTGCCCCGCCGCGATGTCGGCGAGCACGGCGCACTCACGGGCGGTCAGCGCGCCGAACCTGGCGGCCTCGTCGGCCCGGCGGCGCAGGTCCGCCAGCAGCCGCTCGCGTTGCGTGGCGGCCGGCGGCGCGGCGGCAAGCACGCGCCGCAGGACGAGCAGAAGCCGCTGGTAGGGCTGGTTCGCGTCGACCACAGCGCCGCCCGCCGCGACGATCGTGAGCACGCCGGGCAGCGCGGCGGGACCGGCGACCACCACCACCCGGCGGCGGCCGCCCGCAGCCGCCCTGGCCGCGGCCGCGACGGCCGGCCCCGGCAGCTTCCCCGACTCATCCTCGGTGACCACTACCGGAGTCTGGCCGCGCACGGCGGCCAGGTCGCCGTAGCCGGTGATGACCGGCAGCCATTCGCTCGCCGCCAGCCCGGCGGCCAGCGCCCCGGCGAGCGCGTGAGCGGTGCCGAGAATAACGACGGGCTGCGCTTGGGGAGTCATTCAGGGGGAAGACCGTAGTGCGTCATTGCCCTAGCAGGCTTTCCCGTTCCGGATCGACGCCAAGCAGTGGCCCGTCATCAATTTTGACTAACTTTGAAATGGCCGGCCGCTGACCGAAACCACGAGAAATGCATTTATCGCCTTTCTAGCCGACATAGTGAGAAGCGCCCCGCGCCGCTGGCGCGGCGGAAGTCGCTGGGCCGCGCCGGCAGGCGGCGCTGGCTAGGATCGGGGATCGTGACAGCACCGGCGCAGATCGTCTCCGAGTTCCGCGGGCAGCGGGACCTGGAGGTGCTGGCCTGGCCGGCGCTGGAGGCCGCGGGCGTGCAGGCCATCGTGCCCACCCGGCACGGCGGCGTCTCCTCTGGCCCGTACGGCACGCTCAACCTCAGCCTGAGCGTCGGTGATGACCCGGCCGCGGTGCTGGAGAACCGGCGCCGGGTCGCGGCGGCGATCGGCACCGCCCTGGACAGCTTCGTCTTCGCCCGGCAGGTGCACAGCGGGACGGCTCGGGTCGTCACGGCCGCCGACCGCGGGCGCGGGACGCTGAGCGCGCAGGACGGCGTGCCGGACACCGATGCGCTGGTCACCAGCGACCCAGATGTCACGCTGGCGATCCTGACCGCCGACTGCGTGCCGGTGCTGCTCTTCGACCCGGTGGCGCGGGTGCTGGCCTGCGTGCACGCGGGCTGGCGCGGCACGGTCGCCGGGGCGGCCGGGGTGACCGGGGCGGCGCTTGACGCGATGGCCGGCCTGGGCGCCCGCCCCGATCGCGTGCTGGCGGCCATCGGCCCGGCCATCGCCGCCAGCCGGTACCAGGTCGGCGGCGAGGTCGCCGAGCAGGTGCGGGACCGCCTGGGCGAGGACGCCGGAGTGCTGCGGCCCGATGACACCGGCCGGTGGCTGCTCGACCTGCCAGGGGCCAACCGGCTGCTGCTCCAGCGGGCCGGGGTGCCCGGCGGCCAGATCCACACCACGCCGGCCGTGACGGGCCTTCCCGGGCCGACGGCGGCGACGAGCGGGAGGACGGCATGTTCTTCAGCGACAGGACCGCGCGCCCGTGCGGCCGGCTCGCCCTGGTGGCCCGGCTGGCCGGCCCCGGCGGCACCGGGCAAGGAGGGCAGCGGTGAGCACGAGCCCCCCGTTCCGCTACGAAGGCTTTGAGATCGACGCCGGAGCCGGGCTGCTGACCTGCCGGTACGCGCTCGGCGACCTTAAGTTCGCCGAGCAGGTGTCCTTCCCGGCCGGCGGCCGCTGGGGCGACCCGGCCGTGGCGCAGGCCGCGCGGCTGGTGTTCCTGCTGGCCGGCGTCTCGTACTACAAGACCGCCGCGCCTGACGTGATCGACCTGGGCGATACCGCGGTCACCGACGCCGAGCGCGACTTCCTGCGCGGCTTCTACCTGGACGGCCTGGGCGAGTTCAGCTACCGCAACGGCCTGGACCTCTCGGGCCTGCGCATCGAGGGGCCGCGCCTGGACGCCAGGCCCGGCGGCCCGGCGGGCGGCGACTCGGCCGGCTGGCGGGCGGCGCGGCCGGTCCGGCCGCTGGTCCCGTTCGGCGGCGGGATCGACTCCATCGTCACGGTCGAGCACGTCCGGGCCAGGGCCGACGCCGCGCTGTTCATCATGAGCAGGCCAGGCGACCAGTTCGAGGCGATCGAGAGCCCGGCCGCCGTAACGGGCCTGCCAGTGGTGCGGGCCGGCCGGGAGATCGACGCGCAACTCTTCCGCTCCCGCGAGCTTGGCTTCCTGAACGGGCACGTCCCGGTGACGGGGATCTTGTCGGCCATCGCGATCATGGCGGCTGTGCTGGACGGCAGGGACGCCGTGATCATGTCGAACGAGTGGTCCGCGTCGATCCCGACGCTGGAGGTAGACGGCCGTCCGGTGAACCACCAGTACTCCAAGAGCGCGGCGTTCGAGTCGGCGTTCCGGCCGGTGCTGGATCGCGCGCTCGGCGGCCGGGTCAGCTACTTCTCCGCGCTGCGCCCCTATACCGAGCTGTGGGTGGCGCAGCGGTTCGCCGGGCTGACCCAGTACCACGACACGTTCCGCAGCTGCAACCGCGCCTTCCACCTGGACCCGGCGCTACGGCTTGACCACTGGTGCGGCCGCTGCGACAAGTGCTGCTTCATCGACCTGATCCTGTCCCCGTTCCTGCCCGCCGCCGAGCTGAGCAAGATCTTCGACGGCAGCGAGCCGCTGGCCGCCACCGATCCGGACGGCGAGCTGGCGGGCAAGTTCCGCGCGCTGCTCGGCACGCTGCCGGACGCCAAGCCGTTCGAGTGCGTCGGGGAGGTCGGCGAGTGCCGTGCCGCGATCCTGCTGGCCGCCAGGCGCCCCGACCGTGCCCAGGCCGGCCTGCTGCACCAGCTCGCCGCCGAGGTAGCGCCGCTGCCCGACCTGCCCAGCCCCGACGAGCTGCTCCGCCCGGTCGGCGACCACTTCATCCCGGATAGCTATGCGCCCGAAGATCTGCTGGTCTGACCTGCGCGGCGCCCGCGTCGGCGTCTGGGGCCTTGGCGTCGAGGGCACCGCGAACCTGGCCAGGCTGCGCACGCTCGGCGTGGAGCCGGTGCTGGTCGATGACCGGCCGCCGCCCGGCGACGTGGACGGCCTGCAGGTGTTCGCCACCGGGGACAGCGGCCTGGCCGCGCTGCGGCACTGCGACGTGGTGGTCAAGTCGCCGGGCATCAGCCGGTACCGCGAGGACCTGCGGAGCCTGGAGCAGCGCGGCATTCCGGTGGTCGGCGGCCTCGGCCTGTGGATGCAGGAGGCACCCAGGGAGCGGGTCATCTGCGTCACCGGCACCAAGGGCAAGTCCAGCACCACGGCCATCGCCGGGCACCTGCTGACCAGGCTCGGCTACTCCTGCCTGACCGGCGGGAACATCGGCGCGCCGCCCTGGGACCCGGCGCTGGACGCGGGCGGTTACGACTACTGGGTCATCGAGACCTCCAGCTACCAGGCCACCGACCTGGCCAGCTCGCCGCCCGTAGTGGCCGTCACCTCGCTGCATCCCGACCACCTGGACTGGCACGGCGGCGTGGACAACTACTACACCGACAAGCTGTCGGCCTGCTCGCAGCCCGGCGCGGACGTGACGGTCGCCAACGGCGACAGCGAGCTGCTGCGCGAGCGGGCGGCCCAGCTCGGCCCGCGGGTGCGCTGGGTGCACGCCGCCGACGAGCCAGGCGCGGACTGGATGGTCCCGCTTGGCCTGCTCGGCACGCACAACAGGCGCAACGCCCTGATCGCCAGGAACTGCCTGCTCGCGCTCGGCGTGCCGGAGGCCGCCGACGACGCGGCGCTGGCGCGGGCGGCGGCCGGCTTCGAGCACCTGAGCAGCCGCCTGACCGTGCTCGGCGAGGTCGCCGGGGTGACCTTCGTGGACGACAGCCTGTCCACCAACGTGCTGCCAACCCTCGCCGCGCTCGACGCCTTCCCCGGCCGCCGGGTGGCGCTGATCGCCGGCGGCCACGACCGGGGCATCGACTACGTGCCGCTCGCCACTGGCCTCGCGCCCCGCGAGGCCCCTACCCTGGTGCTGACCCTGCCCGATAGCGGGCCCAGGATCGAGGCGGCCATCAACGACCAGATTCGGAACGGCCCCGCGGGCCACCCGGGCACCAGCGGGCCAGCCCTGCTCGGCGTGACCCCGTGCCAGGACCTGGACACCGCGGTCGCCGCCGGCTTCGACTGGGCCAGGCCGGACGGCGTGGTGCTGCTGTCGCCCGCCGCTCCGAGCTTCGGCGTCTTCCGCAACTACCGTGACCGGGCGGCGGCCTTCGCCCGCGCCATGCGCGACTGCGCGACGCGCGACGGCGCGGCATGAGCACCAGCCTGGCCACGGAACTGCCGCCCGCGCTGCTGCGCGAGCTGGCCGCGATCGTCGGCGACCGGCACGTGCTGACCGGCGAGGCCGCGGCCGGTTACACGGTGGACTGGACCGGCAGGTTCCGCGGCCACACCCAGGCGGTGCTCCGCCCCGCCGACACCGCGCAGGTCGCGGCGGTGCTGGCCAGGTGCACCGCCGAAGGGCTCGCGGTGGTGCCGCAGGGCGGCAACACCGGGCTGGTCGGCGGCGGCGTGCCGCTGCACGGCGAGATCGTGCTCAGCCTGGCCAGGCTCACCCGGCTTGACCCGCCCGATGAGGACGCCAGCCAGATCACCGCCGGGGCCGGCGTCACCCTGGCCAGGGTCGGCGAGGCCCACCAGGACCTCGACCTGGCCGTGCAGATCGCCAGCAGGGACAGCGCCACGGTCGGCGGCGCCACGGCCACCAACGCGGGCGGGGTGCGGGTGCTGCGCTACGGCCCGATGCGCGCCCAGGTACGCGGCATCGAGGCCGTGCTGTCCGACGGCGGCGTGCTGTCGCACCTGGGCGGCCTGGTCAAGGACAACACCGGGTACGCCTACCCGGCGCTGCTGGCCGGCTCGGAGGGCACCCTCGCGGTGATCACCGCCGTCCGGCTGCAACTGGTTCCCCGGCCGCAAGACCCGGTCACGGTGATCGTCGCCACCGACGGCCTCGCCGCCGTGCACGAGCTGGCCAGGCGCGCCCTGGCGCAGGTGCCCGGCCTGCTGTCCGCGGAGTTCTTCCTGGCGGGCGGGCTGGACATCCTGATCACCCACGCCGGCCTGCGGCCGCCTTCCTTCGACCCGCCGCTGACCGCGGCTGCCCCCGCCTACCTGCTGCTCGAAGCGGCGGGCCCAGGCGCGCTCGATGACCTCGCGGAGCTGATCGGCGACCAGCCGGCCGCGGTCGCGCAGGACGCGGCGCAGCGGGCCGCGCTCTGGGCCTGCCGGGAACGGCACCCCGAGGCGGCCGGCTTCCTCGGCGTGCCGATCAAGCTGGACGTGGCGGTGCCCGCGGCCCGGTGGACCGAGCTGGCCACGCAGGTGACCGGAGTGATCACCGCGGTGGACCCGGACGCGGCCGTGATCATCTACGGGCATGTCGCGGACGGCAATATCCAGGTGAACCTGGTGCCTGCCGCCCCGGCGGACGGCCGGCACGAGGATGCCGTGCTCGGCCTGGTCAGCTCACTTGGCGGGTCGATCTCCGCCGAGCACGGCATCGGCGTGCTGAAGGGCCGGTGGCTCGAGCTGGCCCGCTCGGCGGCCGAGCGGCAGCTGTTCGCCAGGATCCGGTCGGCATTTGACCCGGCCGGAACTCTCAATCCGGGCATCCTGCCCAGGGCTTAACCGCTCGGTGGCACGCCGGAAGCCGTACGCTTTTCCAGGTGACTGGCGAGACTTCCGCCGGCCCCGAGGCGGCCTCGTCCGCTGACCGGCTGCGCCGCCTGCGCGCCGAGGCTCGGGCTGAGCCAGGAGCAGCTCGCCCGCCAGCTCGGCGTGTCTTTCGCCACGGTCAACCGGTGGGAATCCGGCCGGACCACGATGTCGCCGGGCGCCCTGCGCGCCCTCACCGAGTTCGAGGAGCGGCTGGCGCGCGGCGGTGCGTCCGCCGTGGCGGCGGCACCGGCCGGCGCCGCCCCGGCACCGGCCCTGGCGCCGGCTCCCGACATGCCGCCAGGCGGACCGCTGCCGGCCGCCCAGTCCAGGTTCGTGGGCCGCGAGCGCGAGCTGGCCGAGCTGGGCGAGCTGCTGGGCAGCGCGCGGCTGGTCACCCTGATCGGCCCCGGCGGCGCCGGGAAGTCGCGGCTGGCGATCGAGGCGCTGCGCCGCGCGGCGCCGGGACCGGACATCGCGTTCCTGCCGCTGGAGCCGGTTCGCCAGCCCGCCTCGCTGGTCGCCGCCGTGGCGTCCTGCCTGCGCGTGCACGACCAGCCCAGGGTGCCGCTGCTGGAGTCGGTGGCCGCCGCGCTCACCACCGCGCCCCGGCTGCTGGTGCTTGACGGCGCCGAGCACCTGCGCGACGAAGTCGCCCGGCTGGTGGGCAGCCTGCTGGTCGCGGCGGACGGCCTGCGCGTCGTGGTCACCAGCCGGGTGGTGCTCGGCGTGCCCGGCGAGGTCTGCTGGACGGTGCCGCCGCTGGCCTGCCCGTCGGCCGCCGCCGGGATCTCCGACATCGCGGAGTCCGACGCGGTGCGGCTGTTCATCGCCAGGGCGCAGGACCGGCTGCCGGGCTTCACCGACGCCGAGGTCGCCCCGCGCGCGATCGCCGAGCTGTGCCGCCGGCTGGACGGGCTGCCGCTGGCCATCGAGCTGATCGCCGGCTGGGTGGGCACGCTGTCCATCACCGAGATCCTCCAGCAGCGCGCGGTGCTGCTCGACCAGGAAGCGGGCACCGGCCAGCGGCTTGCCGACGTCGTCGGCGCCAGTCACGACCTGCTCGGGCCGGAGCAGCGAACGCTGCTCTCGGTGCTCAGCGTCTTCGCCGGCGGCGTTCACCATGGCCGACGCGCTGGCCGTCAGCGCGGCCGACACCCCGCCTGGCAGCGCCGGCGCGCTGGCCGGGACGATCCGCGGCCTGGTGGACAGCTCCTGGCTGACGGTCACCAGGGGCGGCGAGCAGAACCGGTTCACCATGCTGGACACCATCCGCACGTTCGCGGCCGACCGGCTGGCGGAGGCCGGCGGGGAGACGGCCGCCAGGCAGCGGCACGCGGCGCACTTCGCCGGCCTGGCCAGCGGCAGCGAGCCTGGCCTGGCCGGGCCGGACGCGGCGCACTGGACGGCCCGGCTGGACGCCGCCGCCGCCGACCTGGACGCGGCGCTGTCCTTCGCCGACGAGACCGGCGGCACCGGCCTCGGGCTTGAGCTGGCGGCGCCGCTGTGGCGGTGGTGGCTGGCGACCGGACGGGTCAGCGCCGGGCGCGCCTGGCTGAGCAGGTTCCTCGACGCCGGCGGCCAGCGGCGCGACGAAGTGACCGGCCGCGCGCTCTGCTCGGCGGCCGTGCTGGCGGCCGAGAACGGCGACTACCCGGCGGCGGTCAGCCAGGCCCGGCGCGCGCTGCGCGTCTTCGAGCAGCTCGGGCTGCGCGAGCGGATGGCCTTCGCCGCCACCGTGCTCGGCTCCGCGCAGCGCTACCTGGGCGACAGGGAGGCCGCCCGGCGGAGCTTCGGCCAGGCCGCTGACCTGCGCGCGGGCCTGGGCGACAAGCGCGGCGTGTCGATCGCGATGAACAACATGGCGCTGCTCGCCATGGACGACGGCGACCTGGCTACCGCCCGCGAGCTGTTCGAGCAGACGCTGGTCATCAAGCGCCAGCTCGGTGAGCGCCAGTCCATCGCGGTAGGGCTGGCCAACCTGGCCGACGTGCTGATCCGCACCAGCCAGTGGGACGCCGCCAGCCAGGCACTTGACGAGGCCACCGACCTGGCCGTCGCGGTCGGCAACCCGCAGCTCATCGGGGCGCTGCGGTGCAACAGGGGAGACCTGGCCGCGCAGCGAGCCGACTGGGAAGCCGCGGCCGGGCACTATCAGGCCGCCGTCGCGGCCTAC
The DNA here is from genome assembly GCA_963725175.1 of uncultured Actinomycetota bacterium. Taxonomy (GTDB): domain Bacteria; phylum Actinomycetota; class Actinomycetes; order Streptosporangiales; family Streptosporangiaceae; genus DASUBV01. Next base: position 4,279,077 of record CAVRXH010000006.1, on the reverse strand, counting down.
CAGGAGGCCGACCACCCGCACGACGCGGTCGGGGCGATGATCGGCCTGAGCCGCGCGCTGGCCAGGCTGGACCGCACGGCCGAGGCGCTGAGCCAGCTCAGGGCCGCCGAGACAGTAGCGGCGGCGATCGGCAACGCACAGCGCCAGGCCGAGGTCGCGGCGGCGCTGGCCGACCTGGGCATGTCCACCTCAGCGGCGCTGCCAGGCGGGCTGACCGCGCGTCAGGCGGAGGTGCTGCGGCTGCTGGCCAGGGGCATGAGCAACAAGCAGATCGCCGCCGAGCTGTTCCTCAGCCCGGCGACCGTGGAGCGGCACCTGGCCACGATCTACCGCAAGGTCGGCCTGAACGGCCGGGTCGAGGCGGCCAGGTACGCGATTACCCACGGGCTGGCCGGCCCGCAGCACTGACCCCCGGTGTTATAACTCCGGCCGCGCCGCGGTCTGGCGCCCGGCGCCGCCGCGACCTTAAGACCCGTGCTGCCCGGATCCTGGCGCGGATCGCCGTACCCGGATACATGGTTGCCGGGATTCGGCGACCCGCGGTTCCCGCGTAGATATAGGTCATGGCCCGGCCGGGCCATGACCGCCAGCGTCCCAGCGGAAGGAGCAGTCGTGGAAGAACGCCTTGCCGGCGCCATCGTCCCGGTGCTGTCCATCTCCCTGGACCCCGGCGAGAGCATCGTGGCGCCGGCCGGCGAGTTCTCCTGGATGACCGACACCATCCAGATGACCTCGGGGCCTGCCGGACGGGGCGACGAGTCCGGCGGGCCGCCGCTCAGCGCCTTCACCGCCAAGGGCAGCCCGGGCACCATCGCGTTCGCCTGCAAGCTGCCAGGCGGCATGCGGGGCATCGACGTGCAGCCGGGCGCGGGCTACCTGGTGCACCGCGGCGGGTTCGTGGCCGCCACGCCCGGCGTCGTTGTCCGGCCCGGCTACCGGCAGTCCTTCTCGGCCGGGATCTACGCCCGCGGCGGCTTCGGGCTTGAGCACATCGACGGCGCCGGGCGCGCGTGGATCGAGTTCCGCGGCGACGTGGTCCGGCATGACCTGGGAGCGGGCGAGTCGCTGCGCGCGCACCCCGGACATGTTGGGATGTTCGCCGCGTCCGTGGCCTTCACGCTGACTAAGGTGCCGGGGATCGCCAACCGCTATTTCGGCCCCGAGGCGCACCATTTCGCAGTGCTATCCGGCCCGGGGCCGGTCTGGCTGCAATCCATGACGCTGCCGGCGCTGCCCGGCGGCACAGAATCCGGGCCGGCCGCCGACGGTGCCAGCACTCTCTCGGGGGCCATCGGCGGCGCGCCGGCCTGATATCCGCAAGAACGTGACCTGGATGAAACGAGGGATCAGGACATGAATCCGCACAGTATTAACTGGCGCAGCATTAGCCGGCACAGCATTCGCCGGCACAGCGTTCAGCCGGCACAGCGTTCAGCCGGCACAGCGTTAGCCGGCACAGCAGCGCCACACGCAAGGCCGCCGCGACGGCCGCCCTGCTCGCCGCCGCCGGGCTGGCCCTGGCCGGCTGCAAGAGCTCCGCGTCGGCCTCGGGCCCGGGCGGCTCGTCCGGCGGCTCCAGCTCCTCGTCCAGCTCGGGCGGCAGCTCGGGCGGCTCCGGCGGCAGCTCTGGCGGCTCGGGCAGCAGCGCCGCCAGCGACTTCTTCCCGGCGCAGGTCGGCAACACCTGGGTATATACGGACAAGCTGAGCACCACGACCACTACCGTCATCAACAAGATCGTTAAGGTCACGCCGGTCTCCGGCGGCCAGCGGGTCGTCATGAAGGTCACCAACTCCGGAGCCGCCGGCGCGGCCAGGCACTTCAAGATGTCGTATGTCTTCCACTCGGACGGGTCGATTTCCGTCCCGATCGCCCAGTTCGCCGACGGGGAGATCAAGGTCCTGAGCGGTGCGATGGTCTGGCCGTCCGCCTCCGGCCTGTCGTCCGGTCAGGAAAACCACTCCACCGTGCGGGTCGAGGCCACCATCGAGGGCCACTCGCTGAAGATGACCGAGCACGTCACGGTCAGGGGCGGTGGCACGCAGAGCGTCACCGTGCCGGCCGGCCACTACAACGCGCAGCTCATCATCACGTCGGAGAAGGCGAAGTTCGACGGCTTCGCGGTCAACACGGTGTTCGAGACCTGGGTGGCGCCGGGCGTCGGCCCGGTCAAGAGCGAGCTGCTGAGCAAGGGCATCGGCTCGGCGGCCGACACCAGGGAAGAGCTGAAGTCCTTCACCAAGGGCTAAGCCGGCTGGCCGGCCCGGCGCGCGAGCCTCAGCGGGGCTCAAGCGGCCGGGCCGGCCAGTCGAGCAGCCGGGCTCCGACCACCGCGACCTGGAGGCCGAGCGCCTGTGCCGGATCGGCCGGGTCCTTCCCGGTGAGCTGGGCGACCCTGGCCAGCCGGTAGGTCACCGCCCGCACCGACAGGTGCAGCCGCCTGGCCGCCTCCGCCGCGACCTGCCCGCTCGCGTAATAGGACTCCAGGGTGTCCAGCAGCGGCCCGGCCCCGTCCCGCGCCCTGGTCAGCGGCGTGAGCAGCGCGCCGACGAGGTCGGCGAGCGCGGCGCGATCGCGGAGGATGACCCGGTACATCAGGAACTCGCCAGCATCAAGGATCGGGTCGGCCAGCGCCAGCCGGGCGGCGATATCCAGGGTGTCGGTGGCCTCCTCGTAGGACCGCAGCACCCCGGCAGGCCCGGTATAGGCCCGGCCGATGGCCACCCGCCAGGGCTTGTCCTCGCCTGTCTCCACCGCGCCCAGCGCCGTCGCCAGCACGCTGGCCGCCTGCCGGGCCTCATCGCCGCTGACCACCCCGACCACGGCCACGATCCGGCCGGCCCTGGTCATCGCCAGTGCCGGGGCAGGGGCGACCGCGCCGGCCACCAGCCGCTCAGCGGTGATGCCAGGCCCCACCGCCGGCCGGGGCCGGCCAGGCTGGCGGCGAGCACCACCTGGTGCGGCCCGGCCAGTCGCAGCCCGAACTCGGTGCCACGAGCCACCAGGTCGGCCATCGTGCCCCGGCCGCCAAGCAGGTCGTCGAGAAACTCGATCCGCTCGGCTTCCTGGCGGCGGGCGATGGACAGGTGCGCCCGCTCGAAGCCCTCGGCCGCGGCGGCCACCGCGTCATCCGCCGCCCGCAGCACGGCCAGCCCGGCGGCGCGCAGCTCGGCCATGCCGCCATCGCCGCCCGGCAGTTCGCGCCACAGCCGCCAGGTGGCGGACAGGTACAAATCGACCAGGCCGCGCAGCGCCACGCCGCCCTCCGCGGCCCGCTCGCCTGACTGCCCGTGCTCGGCCAGCTCGGCGCCCGGTCAGCCGGCGGCCGGTCCGCGCCGCGTCCAGCACGGTCGGCAGGTAACCGCCGAGCAGCCCGGCGGGCACGCCGCCCGCCTCCCGGCTCGCCGCCTGGGTGATCGCGGCCAGGTCCGGCTGGCCCGGCGCCGTTCCCGGCATCTTCGCCCCCGCTCTCCCCGCCTCGGCTCTCAGCCTACCTTGCCGGAACCCGGCAGGAATCGCCCGCCGATCTCACCAGCTTCGGCCCCTGACGTAAGCCAGTCGGCAAGCGAGACTACAAGGGCAGGTGAGACAGGGAAACCGGCAGGCAGCACGCGCGAGAGCGCAGAAGGGGATGACGGTGACGACGACGCGGACACCCGGACGTGCGCCCGCGCCCGCGCCAGGCGGCGAAGGCCCCGGCCGGGCTAACCGAGAGCGGCGGACGTCCGGGCTGCGGGTACGGCTGACTGCCGGCGCCTATGTGCTGGCCGCGCTGGCTGTCGGGGTCAGCGCGCTCAGCCTCCCGGCCGCCGTGCCGGGGCAGAGCGCCGGCGCGTACCTGAGCGGGGGCATCGTCATCGCCTTGCTGCTGATCGGCGGCCTGGTCCTGCACGAGATCGGGCATGCCCTGGTGGCGCGCCGGCACGGGGAGCTGGTCGAGGAGATCTCGGTCGGCTTCGCCGGCGGGTCCCGGCATGGCCTGTACGAGCTGCCCGGCCCGCGGGCGCAGTGGCGGGTCGCGGCCGCTGGGCCGGCGGTGAGCCTAGTCCTCGCCGCCCTCCTGGGCGGTGCCGCCGCCGGCCTGGCCGCTCTCGGCTCGGCGCGGCTCGCCGTCATCGTCATGACCTGGATGGCCATCGCCAACGCGGCCATCGGGGTTCTCAGCTTGCTTCCTGGCGCGGGGCCGGATGGCGGCCGGATTGTCCGAGCGGTTACGTGGGCGCGCACGGGCAATCCGGCCGGGGCCGGGCTAGTCGCGGCCAAGGCCGGCCAGGTGACCGGCAGCCTGCTGGTCGCCGGCGGCCTCACCGTCGTGGCGCTCGGCTATGCCCTCGGGCTGTGGGTCACGCTGATCGGCGTGCTGGCTTTCATGACCTCGCGAGGGCAGGCCCGCCAGCTCCTGGCGGCCGCTGCCCTGACCGGGCTGCGGGTCCGCGACGTGGTCGGGCCGGCGTCGCAGGAGTCCGCGCCCGCCTGGCAGAGCGTCGCGGAGTTCATCGCCGAGCACCCAAACGGCACCACGGCCACGCCGCTGCGCGAGTTCGACGGATCGCCGGCCGGCCTGCTGACGCTGAGCCAGCTCGCCCCGGTGCCGCCGGACCGCCGGGAGACCATCCGGCTGCGCGACGTCGCGACCCCCCTCGGGCATGTCGTCACGACTACACCGGACGAGCTGCTGACCAGCCTGCTGGAGCGGCTGTCGTCCTGGCCGCGGATACCGGCCGCGGTGCGCACCGCCGGACACGCCCTGGTGCTGGACGCCGAGGGCCAGCCCTCGGGCGTGCTCACCCCGGCCGACCTGGCCAGGGCCGGCCAGCTCGGCGCCCTGCGCCGCCCCGGCCGGTTACCGGGCCGCCTATCCGATGACCTCCGCGCTGGCGGTCTCGTTCTGGGTCTGGGCGGCGACCATCGGTGCCCTGGCCCTGGTTCTCGGCACCGAGCTGTTCCTTGGCATCCGCCGCGGTGCGCATGAGGTCAGGATGCGCCAGGCCGCGCTGTACACGGCGGCGGTCGTCGCGCTGGCGGTGCTGTTCGGCCTGTCGCTGTCCTGGCTCGGGCATCCGGCCGCCTCCGGGCAGTTCTTCGCGGGCTGGCTGACCGAGTACAGCCTGTCGCTGGACAACCTGTTCATCTTCGTGCTGCTGATCGGCAGGTCCGCGGTGCCCAGCGTGCTGCACAGCCGGATCCTGCTGCTGGGCATCGTCATGGCCCTGGTGCTGCGCGGCATCTTCATCGCGGCCGGCGCGTCGGCGATCAGCCGGTTCAGCTGGGTGCTCTACCTCTTCGGCCTCCTGCTCATCGCCACGGCCGTCCGGCTGGCGGTCAGCCGGCCCGGCCAGCCGGGCGACAGCGCCCTGATGCGCACGCTGCGCAGGTTCATCCCCGTATCCCCGGCCCGCGCCGACGGGCGGCTGGTGACCAAGGTCGATGGGTGCCTGATGGCCACTCCGGTGCTGTTCCTCATCGTGGCCATCGCCGCGACGGACCTGGTCTTCGCGCTCGACTCGATCCCGGCGATCTTCGGCCTCACCAGGGATGCCTACCTGGTCTTCACCGCCAACATGTTCGCGCTGCTCGGGCTGCGCCAGCTCTACTTCCTGATCGGCGGCCTGCTGAGCAGGCTGATCTACCTGACGGCCGGGCTGGCGGTGATCCTCGGCTTCATCGGGTTCAAGCTCATCGCCGAGGCGCTTGCCGGGTCCGGCGTGCACCGGGTCGGCCCGGTGCCGGTGCCGCACATCAGCACCAGCGTATCCCTCTCCGTCATCGGCGGGGTGCTGGCCGTGGTGATCATCACCAGCCTGCTAGTCAGCAGGCGGCGCCGCCAGGCTGGCCAGCCCGCTAGTGGACGTGCTGACGCCAGTCCGGCGGGACCCGGCCCGCCGGGCCAGGCACCGGCTGGTCAGCCGGATGACTATCCGGCGGCGCGAGCGCCGGCCCTGAATCGTAGGCCTCGCTCGCCGGATAGCTCCAGAACCATGCCTCGCCGGGCTCGAAGCTGGCGATGACCGGATGCCCGGTCGCCGTCGCGTGCGCGGTGGCGTGCTGGCTGGGCGAGGTGTCACAGCAGCCGATGTGGCCGCACTGCGCGCACCGGCGCAGGTGCACCCACCAGCCGCCGGTCGCGTCGCACTCGGCGCAGCCGGTCCCGCTGGGCGGGACCGCCGGATCGATCCCGGATTCCGTCACGGTTCATCCCCTTCCTGGTCCGCGTCCTGATCTGCCGGGCCGGTCCCCGCAGTCAGCGGCAGCCGCACCAGCATCCGCGTGCCGCCGGGCTCCGACTCCACCCGGATGTCGCCGTGGTGGGAGTTCACGATGATCCGCCACGAGATGTCCAGGCCGAGGCCGGTCCCCTCGCCCACCGGCTTGGTCGTGAAGAACGGCTCAAAGATCCGGTCCCTGATCTGCGCGGGAACTCCCGGCCCGGTGTCGCCGATCTCGACGATCAGGTGCTCGGGGTCCCGCCCCGTACGGACAGTGAGGGTGCCCGCGCCGCCCATCGCGGAAACCGCGTTGTCGATCAGGTTGGTCCAGACCTGGTTCAGCTCGCCGGGATTGGCCGGGATCCGCGGCAGCCCGCGATCGTAGTCCTTGACCACGGTGATGTCCGGGCCGATCTTGCCGCCGAGCATCAGCAGCGTGCTGTCCAGCAACTCATGCACGTCGACGTCCTGGTACGGCGCCCGGTCGAGCTGGGAGTACTGCTTGGCGGCGTTAACCAGCGTGGAGATCCGGGCGGTGGAGTCCTGGATCTCGCTGATCAGCAGCTCGGACTCGACGGTGTAGGAGATCCAGCGCAGCGAGCCCTCCAGGGCCACGGCGAGGTTCTCGGCCGGCACCACATCGGCCAGCGACACCTCGACCCGGTCGAGCCAGGCGACGTCCAGGCCGCCCTGCACGAGAATGGGCGGCAGGTCCCAGCCATCGGCGATGTCGTGATCGTCCAGCCAGTCCCCCATGGCATCCTCGGCGTCCGATGCCTCAAGCGGGCTCAGCGACTGGCTCTTGCGGGCTCGCTCCGCCGCCTCGTTCTGCAGGACGACCAGGGCCTCCATCGCCGCGCGGTCATAGCGCCTGGCGGCGATCTGACCCAGCTTGCCACGCATGTCGGAGACCCGCTCGCGGAGCGCGGCGGCCGCGCTGACCGCCGCCGCGGCCGGGTTGTTCAGCTCATGCGCGAGCCCGGCGGTCAGCGACCCGAGCGCCAGCAGCCTTTCCCGCTGGCCCACGGCCTCCTGCGCGTTCTTGGTGCCGAACAGCAGGCCCTCAAGCAGGTGCACGGCCATCGGGAACCAGTCGGTCATCAGCTGAGCGAACTTGGCCGCGTCGAGAACGTAGAACCGGGACGGCACGGTGGCCCGCATCGAGTTGTTGTAAAGCTGGGGCACCCGGTCCCCGAGGTAGGCGAAGAACGCGCCCCCGTACACGCCGGGGTAGTTCGTCCTGTTGACCTCGATGTCGTCGCCGCCGACCCGGCGCGACAGCACGATCTCGCCGTCTAGCAGCACGTACAGCCCGTCCGCCGGCTCGCCCTCCGCGTACACCGGGCCTGGCCCGGTGCGCAGCACCCGGCCCTCGCGGCACAGCCAGGCGAGCTGCTCGCCGGTCAGCTTCTCGAACAGGAAGAGCCCGCGCAGCTCGTCAGCGCTGCACAGGGCCTGGGTTCCAGGGGTGCCGGTCACAGCCGCGCCAGGTAGCGGTGCACCAGCAGGACCGCCATCGCGCCCTCGCCCACTGCCGAGGCGACGCGCTTGGCCGATTCCGACCGGACGTCGCCGGCCACGAAGACGCCGGGGACGCTGGTCTCCAGGTGGTAGGGCGCCCGGTCCAGCGGCCAGCCGTCCGGGCGCTGCCCGCCGGCTGTCAGGTCCGGGCCGGTCGGGATGAACCCGCGGGAGTCCCGGCTGATCACGCCGTCCAGCCAGCCGGTCAGCGGGGCCGCGCCGATGAAGACGAACAGGTACTGCGCGCGGACGGTCTGCGTCGCCCCCGTGTTGCTGTCCCGCAGCGTGAGCTGCTCCAGGTGCCCGTCACCCGCCGCGGCGGCCACCTCCGTGCAGGTCCGGACGCTGACCGTGGGGATCTGCCTGAGCTGCTCGATGAGGTAGTACGACATCGACTTCTCCAGCGCGGGCCCGCGCACCAGGATGGTCACCGACCTGGCGTGCTTGGAGAGGTAGACGGCGGCCTGCCCGGCGGAGTTGGCTCCGCCGACGATGTAGACGTCGCAGTCGGCGCAGCCGGTCGCCTCGGTCAGCGCGGACCCGTAGTACACCCCCGCGCCGGTCAGCTCGGCGATGCCGGGCGCGGTGAGCTGCCGGTAGTTCACGCCGGTGGCCAGGATGACGGTGTGCCCCCCGATGGAGCTGCCGTCGGCGAACCTGACGGTGCGGGCCGAGCCGCTGACCTCCAGGCCCACCACTTCCCTGGCGGTCAGCACCTCGGCGCCGAACTTGGTGGCCTGCCGCCTGGCCCGCCCGGTGAGCTGGGCGCCGGAGACGCCATCGGGAAAGCCCAGGTAGTTCTCGATCCGGGAACTCTGGCCCGCCTGCCCGCCGGTCGCGGTCCGCTCGACCAGCACGGTCCGCAGCCCCTCCGACGCGCCGTACAGGGCCGCGCCGAGGCCGGCCGGGCCGCCGCCGATGACGATGAGGTCGTAGAACCCCGTTGACGGGGTGGTCGCCAGGCCGACCTTGCTGGCCAGCTCGGCGTCGGTCGGCTCCACCAGCACCGTGCCGTCCGGGGTGATCACGATCGGCAGCGCCAGGCCGCTACCGTCCGCCGCCGGTCCGTCAGCCGCCTGCCCGGCGTCGGCCGCCGGTCCGCCGTTCAGCGCCTCAAGCGCGGCCCGCGCCAGCGCCTGGCCGTCCGGTTCCTCGGTCGAGTACCACCGATAGGGCACCTGGTTACGGGCCAGGAACTCGCGGGCCTCCGACGAGCGCGCCGACCAGCGGTGACCGATCACCTTGGTCTCTGGCACCGGCCGGAAGTCGGCAGACCGCCAGGTCTCCAGCAGCCCGTCGATGGCCGGGTAGAGCTTCTCCTCCGCCGGGTCCCAGGGCTTGAGCAGGTAGTTGTCCACATCGACGACATTGATCGCGTCGATCGCGGCGGTGGTGTCGGCGTAGGCGGTGAGCAGCACCCGCCGCGCTCCCGGGTACAGGTCCATCGCCTGTTCCAGGAACTCGATCCCGTTCATCTGCGGCATCCGGTAATCGGCCAGCAGCACGGCCACCTGGTCGCCCCGCAGGCGCATCTCCCGCAGCGCTTCCAGGGCGGCGGCGCCGGATTCCGCCCGGACAATGCGGTGCTGGGCGCCGTAGCGCCGGCGCAGGTCCCTGGCTACCGCGCGGGACACCCCCGGGTCATCATCGACGGTCACGATCGCCGTCCGCGCGGCGCGACCCGCTGCGGCCTCGCCGGCCGCGGTCTCGGACATCCTCCCATCGTAGGGATTCCGTCCAGGCGTGATGTGCCGGCCGCCGGGTAAACGTGGAACGATCTGTCCTGCATGGCTCGCGGACATGATGAAGCAGCAAGCGGGAAACTCAGGAGGCGGACATGCCAGCGACACCCTTGCGGCAGCGGAAGGCATGGCAGGCGCTGGAGCAGCATCATGCCCAGATCGCCGGCCGCCACCTGCGGGACCTGTTCGCCGCCGACGCCGGCCGCGGCGAGCGGCTGGCCGCGCAGGCTGCCGGGCTGTACCTCGACTACTCCAAGAACCGGGTCACCGACGAGACCATGGCGCTGCTGGCTGACCTGGCCGCCGAGTGCGGCGTCGGGCAGCGCAGGGACGCGATGTTCCGCGGCGAGCACATCAACGTCTCAGAGGACCGCGCGGTGCTGCACGTCGCGCTCCGGATGCCACGCGGGGCGTCCCTGGTCGTGGACGGCCACGACGTCGTCGCGCAGGTGCACGAGGTGCTCGACCGGATGACCGACTTCACCCGGAGGGTCCGTTCCGGCGAATGGACGGGATATACCGGCAAGCGCATCCGCAATGTCATCAACATCGGCATCGGCGGCTCCGACCTCGGGCCGGTGATGGCCTACGAGGGGCTGCGCCACTACACCGACCGCGACATGACGTTCCGGTTCGTCTCGAATGTCGATTCCACCGACTTCGCGGAGGCCGTCAGGGACCTGTCGGCCGACGAGACGCTGTTCATCGTGTCCTCCAAGACCTTCGGCACCCTGGAGACGCTGACCAACGCCACCTCGGCACGGGACTGGGTGGTCAGGGAGCTGGGCTCGCCGGACGCCGTGGCCAGCCATTTCGTGGCGGTGTCCACGCACGAGCAGCGGGTCGCGGAGTTCGGCATCGACACCCGCAACATGTTCGGCTTCTGGGACTGGGTCGGCGGCCGCTACTCCATGGACTCGGCGATCGGGCTGTCCACCATGCTGGCCCTGGGCCCGGAGCGGTTCGGCGAGCTGCTCGCCGGGTTCCATGACATGGACGAGCACTTCAGGACCGCGCCGCCGCTGTCGAACCTGCCGATGCTGATGGGCCTGCTCGCGGTCTGGTACAGCGGCTTCTTCGGCGTGCAGAGCATCGGCGTGATGCCCTACGACCAGTACCTCAAGCGGTTCCCCGCCTACCTGCAGCAGCTCACCATGGAGTCCAACGGCAAGCACGTCACCCTGGACGGCACACCGGTCGATTACCCGACAGGCACCGTGTACTGGGGCGAGCCGGGCACCAACGGGCAGCACAGCTTCTACCAGCTCCTGCACCAGGGCACCCGGCTGATCCCGGTGGACTTCATCGGGTTCGGCCGGACGCTCAACCCGCTGGGCGACCACCACGACATCCTGTCCTCGAATGTCTTCGCCCAGGCCCAGGCCCTTGCCTTCGGGCGTACCGCCGACGAGGTGCGGGCCGAGGGCACCCCCGAGCGCGTCGTGCCGCACAAGGTCATGGAGGGCAACCGGCCAAGCAACGTGCTGCTGGCCGACCTGCTGACGCCCCGGCTGCTCGGCTCGCTGATCGCCCTCTACGAGCACAGCGTGTTTACCCAGGGCGTGATCTGGGATATCGACTCGTTTGACCAGTGGGGGGTAGAACTCGGCAAGGTGCTGGCGCAGCAGATCATCCCCCAGCTCACCGGGGACGACGAGCCGGACCTGCGCCACGACTCGTCGACGAACGCGCTCATCCGCCGGTACCGCTCGCTCAAGGCCGGCCCGTCATCAGAATCGAGAGGCTGACAGATGCCAACAGACAGCCCCATGCAGCTGGGAATGATCGGCCTTGGCCGGATGGGCGCCAACCTCGTCCGGCGGCTCATGCGCGACGGCCATGACTGCGTGGCCTACGACGTCAGCGCGGACGCGGTCAAGGCGCTGGAGGCCGACGGCGCGGAGGGCGCCACCACCCTGCCCGACTTCGTGGCAAAGCTCAGCAAGCCCCGGGCCATCTGGATCATGGTCCCGGCCGCCGTGGTGCAGCCGACGCTGGACAAGCTGGTCCCGCTGCTGGACGCCGGGGACATCGTCATCGACGGCGGCAATTCCTACTACCGCGACGACATCAGCCGGGCCAAGGACCTCGCCGGGCACGGCATCCACTACGTGGACTGCGGCACCAGCGGCGGCGTCTGGGGCCTGGATCGCGGCTACTGCCTGATGATCGGCGGCGAGACCGAGCAGGTGAATCACCTCGGCCCGCTGTTCAAGACCATCGCGCCCGGCTCTGGCAGCGCCGAGCCCACCCCGTCGCGGACCAAGGGCGGCACCGCACCGCACGGCTACCTGCACTGCGGCCCGAACGGCGCCGGCCACTTCGTGAAGATGATCCACAATGGCGTCGAATACGGGATGATGGCCGCCATCGCCGAGGGCCTGAGCATCATCGCGCACGCCAACGCCGGCGAGCACACCGAGGCCGCGGACGCGGAGACCACGCCGCTGCGCGACCCGGAGGCCTACCAGTACACGATCGACCCTGGCGAGGTCGCCGAGGTGTGGCGGCGCGGCTCGGTGGTCGGCTCCTGGCTGGTCGACCTGACAGCGGACGCCTTCGCCAAGTCGCCGGGGCTTGACGACTTCACCGGCCGGGTCTCGGACTCCGGCGAGGGCCGGTGGACCGTCATGGCGGCCGTGGACACCGGCGTTCCCGCGCCGGTCATCACCGCCTCGCTCTTCGAGCGGTTCGACTCGCGGGGCAACGGCGACTTCGCCGCGAAGATCCTCTCCGCGATGCGCTCGGAGTTCGGCGGCCACGCGGAAAAGAAGGACTGATCTGCCCGGAAGGCCTGATCCACACCTGTCCTCCACACCGTCTCCACGCCGTGCACAACTGGCGCTAACCCCAGGCGGCTGAGCTGGTGGAGTCTCCCGCGCGCCAGTGGCACCGTCGTTCCTGCCTGACGGGCTGCCCGCCCGCCCGGCGCCGGCGGTGCCTGCCTGAGCCGACGAGGAGGCATGCGCCGATGGATGAGCAACGGGTCGTCGATTTCCTGATGAAGACGGCGGGCGATGCGGCGGCCGCCGCGGGCGGGGTATCGGTGGCCGTCGGCGACCGGCTCGGCCTGTATTCCGCGATGGCGGGGGCCGGTCCGGTGACCGCCGCCCGGCTGGCCGGCATGACCGGCCTGGTCGAGCGGTACCTGGAGGAATGGCTGGCCGTGCAGGCCGGGCTCGGCTACGTCGAGTACGACCCGGAGGCGGCCACGTTCACCCTGCCCGACGAGCACGCCGCCGTGCTGGCCGACGAGAACAGCCCGACGTTCCTGGCCGGGGCGTTCTCGGTGCTGCGGTCGGTCTACGCCACCGAGGACGGCCTGGTGGACGCCTTCCGGGTCGGCGGCGGGGTCGGCTGGGACGAGCACACCGACCCGCTCTACCGGGGCACCGCCCGGCTGTTCCGGCCGGGATACCGGGAGAACATCGTCAGCTCCTGGCTGCCCGCGCTTGACGGGGTGACGGCGAAGCTGGAGGACGGCGCGCGGGTCGCCGACATCGGCTGCGGCTTCGGCTACTCCACGATCATGATGGCCAAGGCATTCCCGAAGTCGCAGTTCCTTGGCGTGGACTACCACGGGCCGTCCATTGAGGCAGCCGGGAAGGCCGCCGCGGACGCGGGCGTGGCCGACCGGGTGAGCTTCGAGGTCGCCGGCGGTGCCAACTTCCGCGGCTCCGGATTCGACCTGATCACCTGCTTCGACTGCCTGCACGACATGGGCGACCCGGCCGGCGTCGCGCACCGGATCCGGGAGGCGCTGGCCGACAGCGGGACGTGGATGCTCGTCGAGCCCGCCGCGAGCGGACGGCTGGAGGAGAACTTCAACCCGATCGGCCGGTTCTTCCTGGCTGCCTCGATGGTGATCTGCCTGCCGTCGGCGATGGCGCAGCACGGCTCGCAGGCGCTGGGCAACCACGCCGGCGAGGACGCGGTGCGCTCGCTCGTCCAGGGCGCGGGGTTCTCATCCTGGCGACGGGTCGCGGAGACGCCGGTCAACGTGGTCTACGAGGCGCGCCCGTAGCTGCAAGGGCCGGTGGCGGGTAGGCTCCGGCAGGTGCGCTACCGGCCCTTCGATGAGCGGACGCCCGATCCTCAGTACGGGCGGCTGCTCGGCGCGATCATGGCAGACGGGATCGAGGCGCCGACCCGCCAGGGGCCGGCCGCGCTGACGCTTATGCAGCAGACCATGCGCTTCGAGCTGGCCAACGGATTCCCAGTGATCACCGAGCGGAGCCTGAAGTCGTTCTGGCGCAAGCCGATCGGCGAGCTGTGCGCGTTCATCAACGGCGCCACCACCCTCGCCGAGTTCGCCGAGTTCGGCTGCGACTGGTGGGGGCCGTGGGCTACGCCCGAGAAGACGGCCAAGCGCGGGCTGCCGCCAGGCGACCTCGGACCCGGCTCCTACGGCGGCGCGTTCGCCCGGTTCCCGACGGCCGACGGCGGCGAGTTCGACCAGTTCCGGCACCTGGTCGAGCAGCTCCGCGAGCTGCCGGGCGACCGGACCCACTTCGTGTCGCCGTGGATACCGCAGTACCAGGTGCGCGGCACCGGCAAGACGCCGCGCACCACCATCGCGCCTTGCCACGGCTGGGTGCACGTCCGGGTGCTGGGCGGCGGGCTGCACCTGCACATGTTCCAGCGCTCTGGCGACGTGCCGATCGGAGTGCCATCGAACATGCTGCAGTACGCCGCGCTCGCGCTGATGCTGGAGCAGCTCACCGGCATCGAGGCGGTGGCCTACTACCACACCATCTCCGACGCGCACATCTACGCCGATCAGCTTGACCACGTCAAGCTGATGCTGGACCGCGAGCCGCGGCCGCTGCCGACTGTCACCCTGACCCCGGCCGGCCGGCAGGTGACCAACATCCACGAGTTCCGGGCGGAGCATTTCGAGATCGCCGACTACGCGCCGCATCCCTACATCGGCGGCATCCCGGCCTCGCCGTGAGCCTGTACTGCATGGCGAACGTCCGCGGCCCGGATCAGCTCGCCGAGATGCAGCGCCTGGAGGATGCCGGGATCTGCCTGTTCTGCCCCGACGGCCTGCGCGGCCACTCCAGGAACGAGATCGTGCACCAGACCGCGCACTGGACGGTGACCCCGAACGCGTTCCCCTACCCCGGCACCCGGCTGCACCTGCTGCTAGTACCGCACCAGCACGCGGGCGACCTGCTGGACCTGGACCCCGATGCTCGCGCCGACTTCTGGACGGCGCTGGCCTGGGTCAGGGATAACTACGGCCTGAGCTACTACGGCCTCGGGGTGCGCAACGGCGACTGCCGCTACACCGGCGCGACCATCACCCACATGCACGCGCACGTGCTGGTCGGCGACCCGGCCACCCAGGTCCCGGTCCGCTTCCGGTTCAGCGGCTAGGCCGGCCGCCGCTTAAGCGGCTGCGGTACCAGGTGGTCCGTGGCTATGCAGCGTCCTCATCCCGTTCGGGCTGGTCGCGGTGGTCGTGCCGTCGGCGTTCACGGTCAGCGACCAGCCCCACCGATGGATCACCACGAGGTGATGGAACGGGCAGAGCAAGGCCAGGTTCCAGAGCGCCGTGGACCCGCCTCGCGATCTGGGGATGAGGTGATGGGCGTGGCAGGCCTTAGGCCGCTGCCGGCAGCCGGGGAACACACACCGCCGGTCCCGTCGCTCGACGGCGCGGCGCAGGTGCGGCGGGACAGTCGGGGTCGGTGCCCCGGTGTCCAGCGGCAGGCTGACCGACGCCGGAAACCCAGCCCAGGTCCCATCGCGACTGCCTGCGGTCCCGGCTCCCGGAGAGCTCGTGCCGCCGGCCTGGGTACCGCTACCCGAGGTGCCGCAGGCGGCGGGTGCCGCGTCGGTGCCGTCCCGGTCGTTGTCGCCGGGCCAGCGGGCGCCGGGCAGGTCAGAAGCGAGCATCCCGGCCCGCAGGAACGCGGCCAGCCCGGCCGGCCCGGACAGCACATCGGCGGCGTACCGCAGCAACGTGTCCTGCACCCGCCGCATGCTGCGCGGGTTCGGCGGCGCGTCGCGGCGCCATCCGTTCTTGTCCCGGCGGACCCCAGCGGTCACCGCCTCGTAATGGCCGGGGTCAAGGAAGTCGCGGGTCATCGCGGCGAGCACCGCAGGGTCCAGGTGCCCGGTCACGACCGGCGCGATCAACGCATCGCACGCATACGCCTCGGCAGCGGCCCGGCTGCGCACCCAGCCCGGCTCCCCGTCTCCGGCGGCCCGCCCGGCCAGCCAGTCTCCGAAGCCCCCGGCCGCTGCCCTGGACCGGCCAGAACCCGCGCCGCCGCCCATACCCTCGCTGTCGCCCACGCCCGGACCTGCGCCCACCGCATCGCCAGCCGCCGACCAGGGCGTCGCGGTGTCATCGCCCATCAACCGCTGAGCCAGCCAGTTCCGCTCCGCCTCGACCGCACCCGGCAGGTCGCGGAGCTGGCCAAAGTCGATATGCAGCTGCACCAGCGTCGGCTGCCCCGCCACATCAGGCAGCATCCCGCTGGCGACCAGCCGTCGGCAGGCCTCCTCCAAAGCGTCATGGCGGCGCTGCGCAGCAGTCCGGTCATCCTCCGGCCCCGCTTTCTTCCCCAGCGACTCCAGCACCGCCGTGAGCGCCGCCGCGCACTCCGGCGTCAGATCACCATCCAGCTTCCCCGCACCCCGGTAATGCAGGTCAAGGGACACGTTCCGGTCCCCGAACCCGTCATCCCGGTCATCTAGATCCGGCGCCGCGGACCGGCGGAACATTTCCTCCGCCAGTCCGGACAGGTCCGCCAGGTCAGCGCCGCCCGCGGCAGCTCCCAGCAGGATCCGGTCGGCGTCAGACCTGAGTTCAGGCTGAAGCTTGTCGGTCCAAGCGCAGACCTGCTTCGCCCACGACTCGGAGATCTCCGCCCGGCCCAGCGCCTCCGCCACCAGCGGATGCACCGCCAGCCGCCGCATCCAGCCAACTGCCCCGTTCGCCGCACCACCAGTCACCCGCGTCTGCCACGCCAGCCACGGCCTGCAGCCCTGCTGCCCGTCCAGCTCGAACACGCCCTGCGCATTGAACGCCGCCAGCACCCGCGCCCGCGCCGCCGTCAAAACCGACTCGGCCCGCTCCAGACCCCGCAGGCAATCGGCCAGCTCCCCGCCCGGAAGCGACCCCGCATCCACCCCCGCCACGAAACCCAGCCCCGCCACCGCCGCCGACAGCGCATCCGCCGTTCCGGTGAATCCCCGCCCGCTGACCACCCCCGACAGCGCATCCCCGGTGAACGAGCCGCCGCACTCCATGCGCTGCCTCCCTCCGAGGAGTAACCGCCAGGCCGCTGGCCAGGATTAGCTTCTGTGTTCTGCTCCAGGTCAATTCAACGGCGCTTCGCTGCTCGGCGCTAGCGGCGTTTGTCTGCTGTGCACAACACTTGCGCGGCCGGCGTCCTGTGGACGAGGGGAGAACTACCCAGACCGGTCAATGCCGAGGCGCGGAGGTGTCCACCCAGTACAGCGAGACGCCGGCCGCGCGCAGCACCGACTCGCCATCCAGCACGGAGTAGCCGCCGGAGAAATAACAGCGCCGCAGGCCCGCCTCGGCGATCAGCCGGGCGCAGGCCGGGCAGGGGAACGTGGTCACGTACAGGTCCGCGCCGCGCAGGCTGACCCCGTCCCTGGCGGCGGTGGCGATCAGCGCCGCCTCGGCGTGGATCGCGGTGCTCAGGTCGGCCCGCACTCCGCGACTGAACCCGTCGCGCGGATCGCCATCGACATACGGCGAGTACGGCGTCGGGTGATGGTGATTCCACGCGCTGCCGAGCAGGTCGTCGCCGCGCACCGCGAGCGCGCCGACCTGCCGCCACCAGTCCGAGCTGCGGCCGGCCAGCTCCCGGGCGCGGTCCAGCAGGCCGCACGGCAGGTCGCCGGCCGCCACCGCGCCGTCGAACTCGGCCGGGCGGCCGACAGCGCTCCAGTCCCGGTCCCAGCGCAGGAACGTCTCGTCGAAGACCAGCTTCCGGCCACGCCCGAGGTCATACCGCACGGCCAGGTCACGGGTGAGTTCCTCGGCCGGCAGCACCAGCGGGTCACCGGTGACCGCGCCGGGGAGCGCGGCGGGCTCGATGACCTCGACCGCGCAGTCCGGCAGCGCCACGCTCAGGTACCGCGCGGCGCGCTGCGGCGGCAGCGCCCTGATGTCCTTGGCCATGCTCGGGTACTGCGCCGCGAACCCGCTGCCCAGCAGCAGCGCGCTGCCGGCGTCGGCGTGCCGGGTGAAGAACGCCTCGTACCCGCGATGCAGGACGGGCAGGTAGAGCAGGAGCTGCTTCAACTGCTGGGCCGCCCGGCCGGGGCCAGGGAGCCGGGCTGGGACGCATCGGACTGGGACTCATCGGACTGGGACTCATCGGACTGGCCGGACTGGTCGGGCTCGGGGATGCCGAGCTGGATCCGGCGCAGCCGGGCGGACGTGCTGACGGTCGCCATCCGCTCTAGCACCTCGACCCGCCCGCAGTACCTGGCTTCCAGCTCCTCGATCTCCGCGGCCGAGTAGGTCTCCTCGGTGGCGACCAGGACGTCCGGGCCGACGGTCTTGATCAGCTCCCAGCGCGGGTGCGAGACCTGCTTGAGGGTGACCAGGCCCACCCCGCGCTGATGGGTGACCATCCGCAGCCGCTCCATCTGCGGCACGGCGGGACGGCCGGGTCCCTTGCGGGCGGCGATCTTCTCGTCGCTGTCCAGGCCGACGATGAGGAAGTCGCCGAACCGGCGGGCTGCCTCCAGGTACATGGAGTGGCCCTCGTGGATGATGTCGAAGGACCCGCTGGTCAGCACCACCCGCAGGCCGAGGGTCTTGAGCGCGCGGACGATCGTCTCGATCTGGTCGTAGCTCTCCACGAACCGCAGCTCGAAGTTGGAGGCGTCGGCGAACAGGCTGCTTGACAGCTCCTGGGAGCCGAGCAGCGGCTTGCCGGGGGCGGCGTAGCCACCGGCCGAAGCCCCGTCATGGACACCGCGACCGTCTCGGCTGTCACCGCCAGCACGGCGGATGAGCTGCCGCATCCCCTTCACTGCCCCTCCTGCGCTGCCTTCTCCGGCACCGCTTATCCGGTACCGCCCCTCCTTCGCGCACAGCCTACCGTCGGGGCCGGCGGCCGGAGGGCAAGCCGCAGACGCCGGGACTGGCCAGGACGGAGGAAGCGAAGGACGGATATCTCCCGCGCCCGGTCGCCGCGAGGGGGGGTTCGCGGCTACTGGGAAGGGGGGAGAGCGGGAGATATCCGTCCTCAGCGGGTCGATAGTAGCGCGGAGCACGGCGGGCGCTCGGGTGACCTCGTGTTCACTGGTCTCGCATCCGGGTAGCTGCGGTGAGAGCATCCGGGTAGTTGCGGTGAGATCAGTCAGCGCTGTACCGGCCGGCACGCGGTGCCGGCCGTGCGTCAGGCAGCACACCGAGGAGGACGGCATGGCACCAGCCACGGACTTCGTCATCGGCACCGGGGCATCCTGCACGGATGGCCCCTGCGGCACGCTCACCAGGGTGGTCATCGATCCCATCGCGGAGACGGTGACCCACCTGGTGATCGCGCCGCACGGCCTGGACGGCCCCGGTCGGCTGGTGCCCGTCACGCTGGTGGACGACGGCAAGGACGGGCTGGCTGTGCGCTGCTCGCTGGCCGAGTTCGGCAAGCTCGATCCGGCGGAGGAGACCCATTTCCTGCCCGGCCCGGCCGGCTACCCGGCCTACGGTCCCGGCCAGGTGCTGGCCTGGCCGTACTACGGCCTCGGCGGCATGGGCATGGGCATGGGCGCGGAGTTCGGGCCTGGCGAGCCGGTCACCTACGAAACGGTGCCGACCGGGGAGGTATCGGTACGCCGCGGCGATCAAGTCCATGCCACCGACGGCGCCATCGGCCGGGTGCAGGGCCTGGTCATCGACCCGCGCAGCCACCATGTCACGCATGTCCTGCTTCAGGAAGGCCACCTGTGGGGCCGCAGGGACGTGGCCATCCCGGTGAGCGCGGTCACCGGAACCGATTCAGGAATCCGGCTGAACCTCACCAAAAAAGAGGTCGAGGATTTGCCTCCCGTTGACCTTCATCGCGATCAGGGATAACAAAAGAGCGAGTCGGCACGGCACCGGTTCGGCGGATGAGTAAGCTCCTGGCATTCTGCGGTTCATAAGAAAGCCGCAGGGGCACGCCGGACGCATCTCACCCGTTAAGCATTCGGCACATGACCAAGCCACAGGGTCCCATCGGGCCACAGGGCCATCGGAGTGCGAGATGCTGGAGCCGCAGAGCGCGCTGTTCTTCCTGCTGCTGCTGGCCCTCTTCATCGCGGCGCTGTGGCGGCTGCTCGCGACCCGTCACCTGCTCATCAGGATCGGGGCCGCGCTGCTGGCCTTCGTCTCCGCGACCATGTTCGGCGTGGCCACCGTGAACAGGTACTACGACTATTACCAGACCTGGGGCGCGGCCATGGACGACCTGACGAGCCAGGGCGTCCCCGCGCAGGCGGTGCCGGTCAGTGCCACCGGAACCGGATATGGCGCCCTCACCGGTCATCACATCGATATGGCCATTGCCAGGAAGTTCGGCCTCACGCTGAGCATGACGGTGCACGGGCGGGTCAGCAAGATTACCAGGGCAGTGTACGTTTTCCTCCCGCCGCAGTATTTCTGGCGAGGTTTTTACCAGAACTATCACTTTCCTGTCATCGAGCTTATCCACGGCTTTCCCGGCCAGCCGTCTGACTGGATTACCGTGCTCGGGGTCAATACGCTGCTTGACTCCCTGGTTGGCCAGCATCGGGCCAGGCCCGCGGTCCTGGTCATGCCGGACGCGAACGGCGGGCGGCAGGTCTCGCTCCAGTGCCTCAACCAGTACCGGGGGCCGCAGGACAACACCTTCCTGGCCAGGGACCTGCCCGCGGTCATCGCCCGCGACCTGCGAGTCCAGCAGCCGGGAACCGGCTGGGGCATCGCGGGCTACTCGGAGGGCGGCTTCTGCGCGGCCAACCTCGGGCTGCAGCACGGCCGGGTCTACAGCTTCGCCGGCGTGCTCAGCGGCTACTTCCAGCCGTCGGACAACCAGCTAGGGGACCCGCCACGGCAGGTCAGCCCGTTCGGCGGCAGCCGCGCCCTGGCCAGGTACAACACCCCAAGCGACCTGATCAGGACACTGCCCGCCGGGCGGCCCATCCCGCAGTTCTGGCTGGGCGCCGGCCTGCAAGACGCCGACGACGTGCGCAGCGCCAGGTCCTTCAGCCAGCTCCTGCAGATCCGCCAGCCGGCCGTCACCGTCCGGCTGGTGCCCCGCGGCGGGCACACCATGCTGACCTGGCGGCTGCTGCTGCCGCCGATGCTGTCCTGGATGACCAGGGGGCTGGCCCAGCAGGTGGCGCTGTACTACTCCCCGGCCGCCAGGGCTCGGCGGGCCGCGGCGCGCCGCCGCTGAGGCTGGGCTACGCGCAACTGGTCCTGGCGGCGGCGCCGATCTAGGGTGGCCATCATGAGGACAAAGGCCGCTGTCCTGCGCGGAACTGGCCAGGATTTCGAGATCACCGAGCTGGAGCTCGATCCGCCACAGGCCGGCGAGGTGCTGATCCGCTTCGCCGCCGCCGGGCTGTGCCATTCCGATGAGCACCTCCGCCGCGGCGACCTGATGCCGAGGTTCCCCATCGTCGGCGGGCACGAGGGCGCGGGCGTGATCGAGGCGGTCGGCCCCGGCGTCACCAGGCTGGCACCGGGCGATCACGTGGTCTGCTCCTTCCTGCCGGTCTGCGGCCACTGCCGGTGGTGCTCCACCGGTCAGTCCAACCTGTGCGACCTGGGCGCGGGCATCATGCAGGGCTGCCTGCCCGACGGCACCTTCCGGTGGCACGACGGCACACAGGACGTGGGCGGCATGTGCATGCTCGGCACGTTCGCCGAGCGGGCGGTGATCTCGGAAAACTCGGCCGTCAAGGTGGACGCCGACCTGCCGCTGGACAAGCTTGTGCTGATCGGCTGCGGGGTGCCGACCGGCTTTGGCTCCGCGGTGCACGCGGCGGCCACCGAGCCGGGCGACACCATCGCCATCTACGGGGTCGGCGGCATCGGCGTCAACGCCGTGCAGGGCGCCGCCATCGCCGGGGCCAGGTACGTCGTGGCGATCGACCCGCTGGCCAACAAGCGCGCGGCCGCCGAGCAGCTCGGCGCGACGCACAGCTGCGCCACCGCCGAGCAGGCCCAGGAGCTGATCACCGAGCTGACCCGCGGCGTCGGCGCGGACAAGGCGATCATCACCACCGGCGTGGTCACCTCGGAGGTGGTCAGCCACGCGTTCAACGCGATCCGCAAGGGCGGCACCGTCGTGGTCACCGGCCTGGCCGACCCCGGCAAGATCACTATCGAGCTATCCGGCGGAATCCTGACCCTGTTCGAGAAGCGCATCCAGGGCAGCCTGTTCGGCTCAGGCGACCCGTTCCGCGACATCCCTCACATGGTGGAGCTGTACCGGTCGGGCCAGCTGAAGCTGGACGAGCTGATTACCGCGACCTACACGCTGGACGAGGTCAACCAGGGCTACCAGGACCTGATCGACGGCAAGAACATCCGAGGCGTGATCATCTTCCCGGCCGGCTGACGCCGATGCGCCGGCCCTTTACGGTCGGGCATTCCGGTCCGGCATAACACCCTGGATAAGCGCTGGGCATAACGGTCCGGCGACTTTTGCGAAGCCCGCTGACACTTGGTGCTCAATGCCGCAAGATGGTGCACTGGCGACAACGGCGCCTGGCCGACAGCGACGGGGACCGCGCGCAGGGGACTGATCCAGGAGTGAGCACGTGAGCGTTTCCAGCCCGGCAGGCCCGGACCGGCCGGACGCCGGGCGCCACTCGATCCGATTCACCTTCATCGCGATGGTGGCTGTCCCCGCGCTCTGCCTCGTCGTGATCTGGGCGGCGGCCCTGGGCATCACGCTCAGCAGCGCGCTGTCCGGCCGCGACCGGCCGCACCACCAGCAGCAGCTCATCGAGCTAGAGCTGCTGGCCAGCGCGGGGCTGCTGGTGGTCATCGCGGCGGTGCTGCTGATGGGCTGGTTCGCGCGCCGGCTCTCGCACGACATCACCGACCTGGCCCAGGCCGCGCGTCGGCTCGCCGAGGGACCGGCCGGCAGCGAGCGGTTCCGCGCCGGTTCGCGGTCAGGCGGGCCGGACGGCCTCGAACTGCTGCCCGCCGGCCGCACCGCCGAGGTCGCGCAGGCGGCCGCGGCCATCTCCAGCCTGCGCCGCGCCGCCGCTGCCGCCGCGGCTAGCGAGGCCAGCCTGCGGGACGGGCTCAGGCAGGTCTTCGTGAGCCTGGCCAGGCGGAACCAGTCCCTGCTCCAGCGCCAGCTCCGGCTGATCGACGCGCTGGAGCAGAAGGCGTCGGACCCGGCCGCGCTTGCCGACCTGTTCTCGCTCGACCACCTGACCACCCGGATGCGCCGGCACGCCGAGAGCCTGGCCATCCTGTCCGGCGCGGCACCGGGCCGGGCCTGGCGCGAGCCGGTGCCGGTCATCGACGTCATCCGCGGTGCCATGGCCGAGGTCGAGGACTACAAGCGGGTGACCGTGCTGACCCGGTCGGAGGACGCGGTCTCCGGCGGCGCCGTGGCGGACATGATCCACCTGCTGGCTGAGCTGATCGAGAACGCGACGCTGTTCTCGCCGTCCGGCACCAGGGTGGAGGTCCGGGCCGGGCGTGTCGCCAACGGCTTCGCGATCGAGGTGGACGACCGCGGTCTCGGCATCGAGCCCGCGCAGCTCAGCGAGATCAACCAGCAGCTCGCCAGCCCGCCAGACTTCGACCTCGCCAACTCCGACCGGCTGGGCCTGTTCGTCGGCGGGAAGCTGGCCGCCCGGCACGGCGTCCGGGTCTCGCTGCGTACCTCTCCCTACGGCGGCACCACGGCGATCGTGCTGCTGCCCAACTCCATCGTGGTGCCGGCCGGCCTGCTGGCCGAGCAAGGCCCGGCCGTCCAGCAGGTGACCGCGTCCAGGCCGGCCGGCCTGGACCTGCGCGGCGCGGGCAGCCCGCTGGCGGTAACCGACGGCCGCGAGACGGCGGCGCTGGCGGCCGGCAGCCGGGCGGCGGAGGCGCTGGCTTCCGGGGTCCGGGCGGCCGGCAGCAGGGCCGCGCAGGCCTGGGCCATGGAGCCGCCGGCGGCGGAGGCCCTCGCGCTGGAGGCCCGCGCACTCGACACCCGCATCGCCGAGCCGGCCGCCGGGGATCTCCGCACGGCAGAGCCGGTCCCGACGGAGGCCCGCCCCGCAGGACCGCCGGCTAGCGACGCGCAGGGGCTTGAGGCACGGGCGCCGGAAGCATGGGCGCTGGAGGCGCGCGTGGTCCAGGACCCGCCGGCCGAGCCGCGCCCCCTGGAGATGCGCACGGCGGAACCGCGTCCGCTGGAAACGCGCCGGCCCCTGGAGACGCGGCGCCCGCTCGAAACGCGCCGGCCACTCGAAACGCGCCGCCCGCTGGAAACGCGCACCGCCGGGCCGCGGCAGGCCGAAGCGCCGGCTGCCGAGTCGCCGGCTGCCGAGTCGCCGGCCACCGGGCCGACGACCGAGGCAGCCGGGCCAGCCGCGGCGTACGGCCCGCCCGAGGCTGGCCTGCCCGTACGCGGGCGCGGCTTGCCGCTGGGCACCGGATCACTGAGCAACGGACCACTCAGCGGGGGGCCGCTCGGCAACGGGACCCTGGCCCCGGAACCGCCCCCGGACACGTACCACGGACTGCCCCGCCGCACCCGGCAAGCGAGCCTGTCGCCGCACCTGCGGGACAGCACGCAGGCCGCCGCCCGTGAGCCAAGCTCCGACGAACTGTCGGCGCTCGCCCAGGCACGCGGCCCCGAGCAGGCTCGCGACCTCGCGGCCTCGCTACAGAGCGGGTGGCTGCGGGGCCGCCGGGAAGACCCGGCGGAGCAGTCCGGCGAGGCTGCGCCGGCGCAGCCATCCGGGCAGGCGGCCACCGCCCCTGCCACTGACAGCCCGGCGGAGCGAGCGCAGGACTCGGCACCGGGCCGCAAGGAGGGGTGATGAGTGAGCAGGGCGCGGCCAGGCCGGGACGCGATCTGGGCTGGCTGCTGGACGATCTCTCTGAGCGTGTAGAACAGTTCCGCCGCGCGGTGATCCTCTCCCGCGACGGACTGGTCATCGCCGCCTCCCGCGACCTCACCCGTGAGGAAGCCGAGCACCTGGCCGCGCTGGCGGCCGGGCTGCAGAGCCTGGCCAGGGGCGCGGGCGAGCATTTCGGCGTCGGCGAGGTTCGGCAGTGCATCGTCGAGCTGCACCGAGGCGCTCCTGTTCGTTACCGCGGCCGGGCACGGTAGCTGCCTGGCCGTACTCTGCTCCGCCGACGCGGACGCCGGCCTTGTCGCCTACGAGATGGCGATGCTGGTGAAGCGCGCGGGCCCGCACCTGGCGACGCACTCCAGGTTCGCGGCCATCCCGACTCCGGCGGACTGAGCACGTCATGGCCGACGACAAGTGGGTCGACAAGGACAGCGGTCCCGTCGTACGGCCCTACGCGGTAACCGGCGGCAGGACCGAGCCTGCCGACGGAGAGGTACTTGACCTGATGGCGGTGGTCGTCGTCCGGCGCGTGGTGCGCGGCGACGACCCCATCGGCCTCGGCCCCGAGCACCGGCGGATCCTGAATCTGTGCCGGACGCCGATCGCGGTCGCCGACGTGGCGGCCGACACAGCGCTCCCGCTCGGCGTGGTGCGCGTGCTGCTGGCCGACCTGACCCAGCAAGGACGGCTCAAGGTGCTGCCGCAGCGACCTGCGGGCAAGCAGCCGAGCACCGCCCTGCTGAAGGAGGTCCTGCATGGGCTACGAGCCCTCTGACGCCCTTCCCGGTACCGCCGTGCCAGGCGGCCCCCGGGTGTCCGGCGCACCCGGTGCCCCGGTGCCCGATGCCGCTCCGGTGGCCGACACCGACGCCCCCGGCACCCCGGAAAACCCGCTGGCGCTATTCAAGATCCTGATCGCCGGCGGCTTCGGGGCGGGCAAGACCACGCTGGTCAGC
This sequence comes from uncultured Actinomycetota bacterium, assembly GCA_963725175.1. Classification (GTDB taxonomy): domain Bacteria; phylum Actinomycetota; class Actinomycetes; order Streptosporangiales; family Streptosporangiaceae; genus DASUBV01. The sequence goes on along the minus strand of CAVRXH010000006.1, from coordinate 4,253,589 downwards.
GCGATCAGCGAGGTCCGGCCGCTGCGCACCGAGGAGCCGCTGACCAGCGCCAGCATCGGCCTGGACGACCTGAGCGGAGTGGACAACAAGACCACTACCACGGTCGCCATGGACTTCGGCCGGATCACCATCGGCGCCAACCTGGTGCTGTATCTGTTCGGCACGCCGGGCCAGGAGCGGTTCTGGTTCATGTGGGACGAGCTGGCGTACGGGGCCCTGGGCGCGGTCGTGCTGGCCGACACCCGACGGCTGAGCGACTGCTTCCCGTCGGTCGACTACTTCGAGAAGCGCGACCTGCCGTTCGTCGTCGGCATCAACTGCTTCGACGGTGCCTCGCGCTATGACCCGGAAGAGGTCAGGATCGCGCTCGACCTCGACCCGCGGGTTCCGACCGTGCTGTGCGATGCTCGCAACACCAACTCGGTGCGGGATGTCCTGATCACCCTGGTGGAGCACGTGCTCGCGACCAAGGCCACGAACAGTGAGCCCGAGCCGGAACCGGTGCCCGCCGCCCCGCCACACCTGGTTCAGGAACGGTAGGTCGGCTCGTGCACAGAGGAGTTCCAGGCGCCGAGCCGCCCCGGCTGCCGGCGCAGGAGACGGCGTGGCCGATCAGGTCGGGCCCGATGCCGCCGCTCGCGGACAGCTACAGCACCCGGCCGGAGACGGCGCCCGGCCTGGGCACGGCGCTGGTGCCGGGCGCGACGGTCGCGCTGGTGCCGGGCCGCCCGCCAGTCGCCGGACGGCCCGACTGGCTGGGCTCCTGCGGGCTGACGCAGCTCGCCGCCGGCTTCGCCGAGTCTCTCTGGCAGTCCCGCGGCCTTGACCTGCTGATCTGGATTAACGCGGCGAGCCGGGCCGCCGTGCTGTCCGGCTATGTCGCCGCGGCCGTGGCCTCGATGCAGGCCGACCCGTCAGGCACGGCGGAGGCGGTCGCCGGCCGGCTGCTCGGCTGGCTCAGCGAGACCAGCCGCCCCTGGCTGGTGGTCCTGGACGGGCTCAGCGATCCCGCGGACCTGGCCGGCCTGTGGCCGACCGGCCCGGCCGGGCGGGTACTCATCACCACGCCGACGAGCGCCGCGCTGCCGACTGAGCACCGGGCCGCGGTGCTGCCGGTGGGCGTCTTCAGCCCGCGCGAGGCGCTCAGCTACCTGATGGGGCGGCTCACCGCCGACCCCGACCAGCGACTCGGGGCCATCGACCTGGTCAAGGAGCTGGGCTGCGAGCCGCTGGCGCTGGCGCAGGCCAGCGGGGTGATCGCCAGCTCGGCGCTCTCCTGCCGGGATTACCGCGACTATTTCGTGCGCCGCTGGGAGCAGCTGGCCGGCAACAGCGGCGAGCCGGCCGCCGCCGAGGTGACCTGGACGTTCTCGGTGGAGCAGGCCGACCGGCTGGCGCCAGGCGGCGCCGCCCAGGCGATGCTGGCGCTGACCGCGCTGCTGGACGGGCAGGGCATCCCCGGCCCGGTCTTCGCGACCTCGGCGGCCAGGGAGTACCTGGCCGGCGATGGCGCGGAAGGCCCGGCCGACTGGGAGCAGGTCCGCAGCGTGCTGCTGATCCTGGAGCGGGCTGGCCTGCTCACCGTCGACCTGTCGGACACCCTGCCGACCGTTCGGATGAGCCAGGTCGTGCAGGCCGCCGTACGGGCGGCGATGCCGGCCGAGATGCTGGCGCAGGCCGCGCGGGCCGCCGCCGAGGCGCTGCTTGAGGTCTGGCCGGCCGACGAGCCGCAGGCCTGGCTCGCCGCCGACCTGCGGTCCTGCGTGGTCAGCCTGCAGCGCGCCGTGGGCGACCTGCTGTGGGCAGGCGGCTGCCATCCGCTGCTGATGCGGGCCGGGCGCAGCCTGGACAGCGCCAGGCTGACCGGCCCGGCCGCCGCGTACTGGCGCGACCTGGCGACCGTCAGCGACCGGGTGCTCGGCTCCGATCATCCAGACACGCTGGTCGCCGGCGAGCAGCTCGCGGCCGCATACCTGGCCGCGGGACGTCCCGCGGACGCCGTGCCGTGGTACCAGTGGGTGCTCGCCAAGCGGGCACACGGGCTGGGTCCCGATCATCCCGCCACCATCGCCTCCCGCCGTGACCTGGGCCGGGCGCTGGCCGCCGCCAGCCAGCTCAGCGAGGCGATCACCGTCCTGGACGGGGCGGTCGCCGACTACGAGCGGGTCCGCGGCACCGACCACCTAGACACGTTCAGCGCCAGGGACGACCTGGTGGCCGCGCATCGCGCCCACGGCCAGTACGACGACGCGATCCGGCTGTGCCGTCGCAACCTCGCCGACCGGGAGCGCGTTCAGGGGCAGCATCACCCCGACGCCACCGGCACCCGCCAGCAGCTCGCCGACGCCTACATGGCCGCGGGCAAGCTCAAGGACGCTATCAACCAGTACAAGCGGGTACTCGCCGACGACGAGCGAATCCTGGGTCCCGACAGCCTGGAGACGATCGCGGCACGCGGCAACCTCGCCGCCGCGCATCACGCGGCCGGCCGGATGGCCTCCGCGCTCCAGTACTACGAGCAGGCCAAGGCGGGTTACGAGCGCGTGCTTGGCGCCGACCACCCCGAGGCGCTGGCCCGCAGCGCCAACCTGGCGCACGCCTACTATTCGGCGGGGCGGCTGACTGACGCCACCACGCTGTTGCGCGACACCGTGGCCCGCTGCGAGCGGGTACTGCCGCCAGGCGACCCGCTCACCCAGACCGTCCGCGACAGCCTGACCAACATCGCGGGCAGCTAGGGCCTGTCCGGAGTCGTGATCATGTGGGAGCGCCTCGGCAACCAGGCACTCCTGAAAGGCGACACCTATGGTTCACAACGTTGCACTGGTTCTCGGCGGTGGCGGGGCTGCCGGGCAAGCGTGGCAGATCGGAATCATCGCAGGCCTGGCCGAAGCCGGTCTCGATATGACGGAGGCCGCCGATCTGGTGGTCGGCACCTCGTCCGGTACCACCACGGCGGTGTGGGTGCGCAGCGGTATACCAGCGGCCGAGCTGCTGGCCTCGGTGCTGTCCGCGCCGGTCCGGCCGGCCGGGCAGGGCAGGGAACTGCCGCCGTCCCTGCCGATGTCCACGGTGTTCGAGCGGATGAGGGCCATCGGCGCCGCCGCCACCTCGGCGGCCGATCTGCGCCGTGCGATGGGCGCGTTCGGGCTGGAGAGCGACTCCGTACTCGAACCTGCGGCAGGACAGCGGCGGGCAATGGTCGCCGCCAGGCTGCCTCGCCATGAATGGCCGGACAGGCCAATGATCGTGGTGGCCGTAAACGCGCATACCGGCGAGCTGGCTGCGTTCGGCCGCGATTCCGGCGTCGACCTGGTGGACGCGGTCACCGCGGGCACCGCGCTGCCCGGCATGGTCCCCACGCACAGCATCAACGGCACCCGCTACATCAACGGTGGCGTGCGCTCCGGCGAGAACGCCGACCTTGCCTCGGGCTTCGCGAACGTCTTGGTGCTCTCGCCGTTCGGCGGACGGCGCCAGGCAGCACCGCAAGCAGGCCAGTTCGAGGGCCTGCGCAGAGACCCGGAATGGGGCACGGACCTGGAAAGCGAGGTCGAAGCCCTGCGCGAGCAGGGCAGCCGCGTCGAGGTGATCACACCGGACGCCGGTTCCCTGGCCGCCATGGGCACGAACCAGATGGATCCGGCGACCCGCGTCCCCGCCGCCCGGGCCGGCTTCGCCCAGGGCAAGCAGGAAGCGACCCGCGTGACGTTCCCCTGACGATCGCACGCGAAGAAGCCCCGGCGGACCTGCCCGCCGGGGCTTCTTCGCTATCTGCCTAGCGCGGCCTAGCTGGGGCTGGCGTCGCTCTCCCGCTGGATCTGGAAGAACGGCGAGCGCAGCACGAACCGGGCGATGAGCATCAGGATCAGGCCCACGACCACGACGCCGACCAGCGACCAGATCTGCGAGGCCGGCGCACCGTCCAGGGACTTCACCACGATCCAGCCGAGGAAAACCGCGGCCCCGATCGGCAGGATGCCCAGGACCACACAGTCCCTGATATTGGTGAAGACGCGCCGCCGGTAGTACACCATGGTGGCGATCGCGGTCAGGATGTAGAAGATCGCGAACAGCAGGCCGGTCACGTCCACCACGTCGTCGAAGGCGTTCTGCACCGAGGTGGTGAGCAGGTAGACCCAGCTCAGGCCGACGATGAGCACACCGACGATGATGCTGGCGGCGACCGGGGTGTTGAAACGGCGGGACACGTTGCCCAGGAACTCCGGCAGCACCCGGTAGCTGGCCATGCCGTACACGATGCGGGCGGTGAGCACGATGCCGGTGCCGGTAGTGGCGATGACCGACAGCGCCAGCGACAGGGCCATGATCTTGCCCCACGCCCCGCCGCCGAGCGACTGGGCGATGTAGACCAGCACCGAGGACGAGTTGGCCTGGAGCTTGCCGGGCGACACCGCGCCCTGCAGGCCGATGGTCGAGAACGCGTAGATGATGGCGAGCAGGCCGACCGCGAGCATCGCGGCGCGGCCGGGGTTGGTCCGCCGGTGCTTCACTTCCTCGTTGACGTACAGGGTGCCGTCCCAGCCGGTGAAGATGAACACCGCCGTGAGGAAGCCGGCTGACCGCGCTGCCCTTGCCGCCGATGCCCTCCGGATTGAGCCATCCGGCTGTGATGTGCACGGTGCCGTGGTGGTGGCCGAGCACGGCTATCAGGCCGGCGATTGCGAAGCCGACCAGGATCACGTACTCCACCAGGGCCATGCCCACCTGAGCGCGTGCCGTGATCTTGATACCGACCACGGCGACGACCAGCATGACCAGGCCGACCGCGGTGGCAATGGCAATATTCGCCCAGAGGCTGTTGGAGTTGGCACCGAAAACCGACAGCACCGAAGGCCCGAGCACCTCAACGCCGCTGACCGTGGCGATGATGTAGGCGGCGACCATCAGCCAGCCGGTCAGGAAGCCAAGATATGGGTTGATCGCCCGGCCAACCCATTCAAATGAGGCGCCGCAGTTGGCGTTCCACATATTGAGGCGGCGGTAGGCGTTCGCAATGATCAGCATGGGGATCGCGGTCAGGATGATGATCGGCCCGCTGCCGTAGGCCGTCGCGGCGGCCAGCGCGGCCAGGGTCAGGCCGACCGAGGCCGCCGGCGCCGACGAGGCCATGCCGATGACCGTGTCTTGGGCGACCCCGATCGCGTCAGGTTCAAGCCGGGCAGCGGGAACCGGCGCGGTTCCCGCCACGGCAGCGGACTGGTCCGTCATGTCGTTCTCCCATCGTGTCGACCCCGTGCTGGCGGGCAGACCGGAATGCCGCGGTCATTGCCCGGATCTAATGGCTGCGCGGCGCTGGCCCCCTGGCGCGGCGGTCCGAGAAAGCACAGGTCGTGGCCGGCGCTGACCAGCGCGACCTTGCTGTTGATCACTCGCGTGATCATAGCGGTCATTTCCGGCATCAGGCTAGAAGCACCAGGAAGCAATAGTTGACAACGATTCAAAACGGTGCAGGGCGAACGATTCCGTAGCAGAGGCGCCTGGCCGGGCTACGGCAGCACCCAGCGCGCCCTGGCGGCGAGCTCGATGTCCCAGGCGAACGTCGCGGTGCCGGACGCGCCGGTGTTATCGGTCGCCGTCACGGTGACCGTGGCGTGCTGAAGCCGGGCCGGGGTGCCGCTGATGACGCCGGCCTTGCTGATCTTCAGGCCGGCGGGCAGCCCGGCGGCGGAGTAGCTGAGCCGCTGGCCGGCCAGCGTGTCGGTGCCCGACATGCGCACCGGGGTGATCTTCCGGCCGGCGTGGCTGACCCGCCGGCCTGGGCTGGCCACGGTGACGGCGTTGTCCACGGCCTTGAACGCGCCGGTGCCGTCGGGCGTGCCAAGGCCGGTCGGGCCGTCGTAGCCGGGCCCGCCTTCGCACAGGTAGCTGCCGCCGCACGACCCGTCGCTGCCGCTGGTCACGTCGTAGAGCCTGCGAGCGTGGGCGTAGGGGTACCGCGCGGGGTTGTCCACGGCGCCCGGCCGGCCAGCCAGCGCGTAGGTCGCGGCAATGATCGGCGCGGCCACCGACGTTCCCCCGACGATCCCCCAGCCGCTCTGGTCATAGGTGTCGTAGACCAGGACGCCGGTGCCAGGGTCGGCGTCGGCGGAGACGTCGGCCGCGGTCCGCCTGGCGCACCCGGAGTCGCGCTGCCAGGACGGCTTGGGCTCGAAGGCCGAGCAGCCGGATCCGGTGCCGTCGCCATCGGAGCCGGACAGGCCGTTGCCCCAGACGGTCTCGGTGAAGCGCCGCCGCGCCGAGGCGTCCCGCCGCAGGGAAGTGCCGCCGACCGCGGTGACGTACGGGGAGGCCGCGGGGTACTCGACGCCGTAGCCGCTGTCGCCGGCGCTCGCCGTCACCACCACGCCGGGATGGTCGTAATAGGCGCCGTCCTCGGTGGTCTCGCCCGGGTACTCGTCGCCGCCGTAGCTGTTGGACACGAACCGGGCGCCGAGCCTGACCGCGGTATCCACCGCACGGCCCAGGTCGGCGTTCTGCTCGTCGCCGGCCTCGACCAGGATGATGTGGCAGCGCGGGCAGATCGCCGAGACCATGTCCAGGTCCAGGGACTCCTCCGTCGCCCAGCCGGTGCTGCCGGCCGCCTGCGGCAGCGGGCCGGCCGCGCCCTCCTGGTTCACCTTGGTGAAGCAGCCGGTGGCGCTGGCGCAGGGCGGCAGCCCGAACTTGGCCCGGTAGCGGGTCAGGTTGGCCGCGGCGTCCGGGTCATCGTAGGCATCCACCACCGCGACGGTCTGGCCGGTGCCCGAGGCCGCCGCGGCGGCCGCCAGGTGGTAGGCGGCCCGGAGGTCACGGGGCTGGTAGCCGTCCGACATCAGGGCGCGCGTAGCCGGGCCGAACCCGGCGGCGGGGCCGCTGCCCGGCAGCAGCGCCAGGCATTCCGAGGAGCCGGGCGGCGCGGTCGCGGCGCAGACATGCCGGTACCTCGGCGGCGCGGGAGCGGCGCTGGCGGCCGTGCCGCCGGCAGCCATGGCACTGGCAGCCGCCGCGGCCAGCAGGCCAAGGGCGACGGCCGCGGTCACGAGCCTGGACCGCACTGGCCTCACCTTTTCCGCAGTACCGATACTTGAGGGCAAGTCGCTTTATCAGGATGGGCGCTTACCTAGCCATACGGACAGCCTGGAGCCAGCCCGATGCCGTTTAGTTACCTCACTCACCTCGACTGCGCCCGGTGCGGCCGCGAGCACGACGCCGGGCGGCTACAGGGCCTGTGCGGCTGCGGGTCGCCGCTGCTGGCCAGGTACGACCTGGCCGCCGTCGTCGCGGCGGTCGCCCCCCGGGCGCTGGCCGGCCGGGCACCGTCGCTGTGGCGCTACCACGAGTTGCTGCCGGTGGCCGATCCCGGCGCGGTGGTGTCGCTGGGCGAGGGGATGACGCCGCTGCTGCCCCTGCCGGGCTTCGGCGCGGCGGCCGGGGTGCCGCGGCTGCTGATGAAGGACGAGGGCCTGATCCCGACCGGCACGTTCAAGGCGCGGGGCGCCGCGACGGGCGTGTCCCGCGCCGCCGAGCTGGGCGTGGCTGGGGTCGCGATGCCGACCAACGGGAATGCCGGGGCAGCCTGGTCCGCGTACGCGGCACGGGCCGGGCTGCGCAGCCTGATCGTCATGCCGGCCGGCGCGCCGGCCATCACCCGTGCCGAGTGCACGGCGGCAGGCGCCGAGCTGTACCTGGTGGACGGCCTGATCAGCGACGCCGGCAAGATCGTCGCCGCGGCGGTCGCCGAGTCCGGCGGCGCGCTTTTCGACGTCTCCACGCTCAAGGAGCCGTACCGCCTGGAAGGCAAGAAGACGATGGGCTTCGAGATCGCCGAGCAGCTCGGCTGGCGGCTGCCTGACGTGATCGTCTACCCGGCGGGCGGCGGCGTCGGCCTGATCGGCATCTACAAGGCGCTGCTGGAGATGCGCGAGCTGGGCTGGGTCACCGGGGAGCTGCCCCGGCTGGTCGCCGTGCAGTCGACCGGCTGCGCCCCGGTGGTAGCCGCGTTCGAGCGGGGCGAGCGGACCGCGACGCCCTGGCCAGACGCCGCGACGGTCGCCTTCGGCATCACGGTGCCGAGCCCGCTTGGCGACTTCCTGATGCTGGACGCCATCTACGCCACCGGCGGCACCGCCATCGCGGTCACGGACGCCGACCTGCTGGCGGACCTGCGCGAGTGCGCCAGGCTGGACGGCACGTTCATCTGCCCGGAGGGCGCCGCCTGCCTGACCGCGGTCCGGCAGCTGCGGGCCTCCGGGTGGCTGCGGGACAGCGACGAGGTCGTGGTACTGAACACCGGGTCAGGGCTGAAGTACCCCGGCACGGTGCCGTCAGACCCGCCGGTGCTGGCCGTCGGCGACAGGATCCCGAATCCGGCAGATAGCCATGTTTAACAGTTTTTAGGTTTAAAACAGGACAGAGGTGGTACGGTCGGGCCGGAATTGACCCGGCCCTGACCTGCGGTTTCACGGCCGGATGCCAGGAAGGGGGCCGGCCTGAGACCGCTCGTCTTCCGTGCCCGGCGCGGCACCAGGACCACGCTCACCGTGGCAGCCGCCCTCGCCCTGGTCACCGGCGCCGCGCTGGCCAGGACCGGCCCGGGGCACGGCGCCCTGACGCCCGAGGCCCAGGCCATCGGCGCGGCAGCCAGCGCCGGCCGGGCGGGGCTGGCGGGCGACCCGGCGTCGCTGGTGAACCCGTTCATCGGCACCGCCAGACGGCGCCAACGACTTCCCCGGCGCCGATGCCCCGTTCGGCATGGTGCAGTGGAGCCCGGACACCACCTCCCGTCCCGACGGCGGCGGCTACCTGTACTCCGACTCGCGCGATCACCGGCTTCAGCCTGACCCACCTGTCCGGGCCCGGCTGCAAGGCCGAGGGCGACGTCCCCGTGCTGCCGACCGTCGGCGTGGTCAGCGCCACCTCGGCGGACGGGTTCTCGCACGGCACCGAGGCGGCCGACGCGGGCTACTACAAGGTAGCGCTGAGCAACGGCGTCACCACCGAGCTGACCGCCACGACCAGGACCGGGATGGCCAGGCTTCACCTTCCCCGCGAGCAGCCAGGCCAACCTGATCTTCAAGCTGGACGGCAGCCAGGACGCCGACACCGCGACCAGCTTCACCGCCGTGTCAGCGACACCGAGGTGGCGGGCTCGGTCACCTCGGGCGGCTTCTGCGGTTCGCACAACAGCTACACGCTCTACTTCGACATGCGGTTCAGCCAGCCGTTCGCCTCAAGCGGCACCTTCTTTCCCGGCGGCGGCGCCGGGAAGCACGGCCCGTCCAGCGCCTACCTGACGTTCCTGCCCGCGTCAGGCAAGCCGCTGCTCGCCAAGGTCGGGGTGTCCTACGTCTCGGCAGCGAGCGCGGCCGGGAACCTGGCCGCGGAGAACCCCGGCTGGGATTTCGACGCCACCCGGAGCGCCACCCATGCGGCCTGGAACCGGCTGCTGCGCCGGATCCGGATCGGCGGCGGCAGCGCGGCCAGCCAGCAGGTGTTCTACACCGCGCTGTATCACGCGCTGCTGGATCCCAGCGTATTCAGCGACGACAACCGCCAGTACCGCGGCGTGGACGGGCGGGTGCACACCGTCGACCCCGGTCACGCGGCCTTCTACACCAACTTCTCCGGCTGGGATATCTACCGCACGCAGGCACAGCTAGAGGCGCTGCTCGACCCGGCGGCGGCCAGCGACGCGGCGCAGTCGATGGTCGACGACTGACGCTCAGGACGGGATGCTGCCCAAGTGGGCGCAGGACAACGGCGAGACCTACGTCATGGTCGGCGACCCGGCGGACGCCATCCTGGCCGACTACTACGCGTTCGGCGCCAGGAACTTCGACGCCCGGCGCGCCCTCGCCGACATGGTCGCGCGAGGCGACCGACGCCGAGCGACATCCGGCCGGGGCTCGAGCTACCTGCAACGACTCGGTTACCTGCCGGTGGACGGCAGCTACGGCTGCTGCAACTACTACGGCCCGGTGTCGACCACCCTGGAGTACGACACCGCCGACTTCGCGATCTCGGCGCTGGCCGGCGACCTGGGCGAGCCCGGCCTGACCGCGCGACGTTCGCCCGACCGGGCGCAGGACTGGCGCAACCTGCTGAACCCGGCCAGCGGCTTCGTCCAGCCCCGCGACGCCGACGGCGCGCTGGGCGGCCGGCTTCCGGCCCGCCGGGCACACCGGCTTCGTCGAGGCCGACTCGTGGATCTACACCGGGATGGTGCCCTTCGACCTGGCGGGCCTGGCCGCGGCCAAGGGCGGCGACGCCGCGATGGCCGCCTACCTGGACACCGTGCTGAGCAGCTTCACCGGCGTCCGCGGCTATGCCGACCTCGGCAACGAGCCGAGCATCGAGCTGCCCTGGGAGTACGACTACATCGGCGAGCCCTGCGCGACCCAGGCGACGGTCCGCCGGATCCAGGACCAGCTCTGGACGCGACACTCCCGGCGGCCTCGGCGACGGCAACGACGACCTCGGCGCGATGAGCGCCTGGTACGTCTGGTCGGCGCTCGGCATGTACCCGATGACACCGGGCACCGCCGACCTGGCGCTCGGCTCGCCGCTGTTCCCCCGCGCGGTGCTCGCCCTGCCCTCCGGCGCGACGCTGACCATCGACGGGAGCGGCGCGGCGCCGCGACGCGCCGTACGTGCAGGCCGCCACGTGGAACGGCACGCCCTGGAACCGACGCCTACGCGCCCGCCGGCGGCGCTCACCAGCGGCGGCACGCTCCGCTTCACGCTCACCGCCCGGCCACAGCCGTCCTGGGCGGCCGGGCCTGCCGCCGCGCCGCCCTCCTACGGCAGCGATACCCTCGCCGCGGCCGGGCCTGCGCGGTCGCGGCCATCGCCGTAATTCCGTCCGCGCGACTGCTGACCTGCGCGAAGGATCGGCCTATGCTAGGGAAGCCATTAACAGGCCAGCCCGGTAGGAGGTCTCGTGGGGCTGCCCTTCAGCGAGTCGCATCATCATCTCGATCAGGCCGGCGAGGCGATCGACCTGTTATGCCGACGCGGGTTGCTGCCGGTGCTGGGAGAGTTATCCCGCCATACGCTCCGGCACAATGAGCTAGCCCGCGGTACCGGGCTCGACAGCAAGCAATTAAGCCGGGCCCTCCGTCATGCGCTCAGCGCCAATCTCATTGACCGCAATGTCAGCGGCAGCCAGATGCCGGTGTGCGTCTATTACCAGCTCACCAAGCGCGGCGAGGAGCTGATTTCCGCGCTCGGGCCGCTGGCCGCCTGGTACGACACTTACCAGGAACCTCCTACCTCGCCCGCCCAGCCTTGACACCCGGCGGCTGCTGCCCTGAACTCAGAGCAGGGCGCGGGAGCGCCATCAGTGGTGGGGCGGGAGTGCCGCTAGCGGGTGGGGAGGTACTGCATGGCCGGGGAGCACGATGGCGGGCAGGACAATGGCGGGCAGGACAGGAGCGATGGCGAGTCGCCGGGCGAGCAGCGGCCCAGCCTGCTCGATCGCACCATCTCCTATCCGGAGCTGCTCGATGACGGTGCGCTGGGGATTTACCCGCAGGTCCCGTTAAGGCGCTGGTTCCGCGACCGGGAGACGATGTCGGTCGGCGAGGCGCTCGGGCTGCGTACCCACGCGGGCTGGATCTTCTGGGCGATCATGCGCGATGAGGTGCTGCCAGACCGCGTGATGCACCTGCTCGCCGCCCAGTACGCCAGGGAGTTCCTGACCCGGATGACGGCGCGGGGTACCTACATCGACTTCAGGACCGAGCGTGCCCTCGCCGCCAAGGAGTCCTGGCTGGAGGAGCAGATCAGCCTCGGCGAGCTGAGCACCGCGAGGAACGCGGCCCGGCGCGCCTACGACGACGTCGCCGACTACGGCGACCAGGACGTCTCGGCCTGCGCCGCGATGGTGCTGCTGGCGCTCGCCGAGCGCGGCCAGGACGCGCAGCGGCAGGCTTTCTACTTCTTCCAGGAGAGCTTCCCGCTCCGCGCCGACCAGCGCTGGCTGCTGAGACGGGCCAAGGCCACGCTCGCCGCGCGAGACCTGGCGTTCGCGTGAGCGCCCGCGACGCGGCCGACGGCCAGGACCTGCCGGTCGGCACCGTGCTCAGCTACGCCGGCGGGCTGCCCGGTGACCTGGTCGACCTGGGCTGGCTGCACTGCGACGGGACCTTCCGTTCTGGCGATGAGCTCACCGAGCTGTACCAGGCGATCGGCTATGCATTCGGGGTCAAGAGCACCACCCGCAAGGAGTTCTTCCTGCCGGACCTGCGCGGCATGTTCGTCCGCGCCACCTGCCCGGACCAGGCCAAGCGGGACAAGCGCGACCCGGAGTGGCGGGAACGGCGCGCGCTCATGGAGGGCGGCAACATCGGCGCGAGCGTCGGCTCGTACCAGGGGTACGGGACCGCCAAGCCGAAGACCCCGTTCAAGGCCACGATCAGCGAGCTCGACATCAGCCGCAGGAACGACGCGGCCGGCTGCGGCACCAACCCAGCCTCCTACGACGACTCGATCACCGACCAGCCGGCGCTGACCGGCGGCGACGTAGAGACTCGGCCAAACAACAAGTACTGCCACTTCATCATCAAGTCCGCCGCGCTGACCAAGGCGGGCAAGCCGGTCATCCCGCCGCCCGGTGCCGTCATCGCCTTCGCCGGGCGGTCCGGCGGCCGGCCGCCCGCGAAGGCCGAGTGGGAGTTCTGCAACGGAAGGCCGCTGAGCCGGGTCGGCGAGTTCGCCCACCTCTACGAGGCCATCCGCTACGCGCACGGCGGCGGCGGCAACGACTTCCGGCTGCCCGACTACCAGGGCTGGTTCCAGCGCGGGGTCAGCGGCAACTCAACCGCCGACCCGGATCGCAACGACCGGCCAGAGGCCGCGCCCGGCGGCAACAAGGGCAACAGCGTCGGCTCCCGGCAGGACTGGGCCACCGCGCTGCCCGCGCCGCCTGGCAAGCCGGCGACCGGCAAGTTCGAGCACCTGCCGACCCGGCACCAGGGCAAGCTGACGGACAGCATCGGTCCCCGGCTGGCCCGGCTGAACGACGGCAGCGTCACCGTCACGCTGAATCTCGGCGCCAGCGGCGACGCCGAGACCAGGCCGGAGAACGTCAGCGCCAACTTCTACATCAGGTCGCAGGAGGGCACCCAGGCGTTCCCGGTCGGCGGGATCATCATGACCGGCGTCGACCTGCCGGAAGGCCAGACCTGGATGCGCTGCGACGGGCGGCACCTCAAGCAGGCCACCTACCGGGCGCTGCACGACGTCATCGGCGGGCTGTACGGGTTCAACGAGGAGGAGGACACCTTCGCGCTGCCCGACTACGGCGCGAGGTTCCTGCGCGGCGCCAGCGGCAACACCGGCACCGACCCGGACGCCAGGTCCCGCCTGGCGCTGGGGGACGGCGACCCCGGCGATATCGCCAGCCTCCAGCTTCATGCGACCGCGCCGCCGCGCAAGGACTTCGTGGTGAGCATCAAGCACCTGCCCACCTCGACGGTGACGACCGGCGGCGGCGCCAGGACCGGCGCGGCCGCCGCCAACGGCGGCAAGACGGTCGACCCGTGGGACTCCGGCGGCAACGGCGACACCCGGCCCGTCAACGTCTACCTGAGCTTCTACATCCGGGTCACGTAACGCTCCAGGACAGGCCGGCGCTGGCCGCGACACCGCCGGCGCCGGCCTGCGCGGCACCGGCCTGCGCGGGCGGCACGTAGACGTCGCCGCTCCACAGCGGCTGGGCGGCCACCCGGCCGCCCAGGGCGAAGTCCGCCTGCCCGGCCGCGCCGCTCAGGTCCTTGGTGGAAAAGCCGTCCCTGACCCGGCCCCGCAGCAGGCCGCCGGAAGACTGCCAGGCGATGGCCACGACCGAGCGCTCGGAGTTCACCCCGCTCCCGCAGCCGACCTGGAATGAGGAAATCGCCGCGCCCGGCTGCACGAGCTGCCCGGCCACCAGAATGGTGGCCTCCGCGGTGACCCCGCCGCCGGTCACCCGCAGCAGGATGCTCGTCACCTCGGTGGCGCTCAGGCCGATGGCCTTGCTGCCCTCGGCGTCCACGGGCGCCGGCTTCGGCGTTCCGGAGGTCCAGGTGGCGAGCGTCACGCTGCCGAACTGGGTGCGCCAGGCCAGCGTCAGCTCCTCGGCCCGGCCTGGGTCCGTGGTGAGGCCAAGCAGCTCGATGACCGCCCCGACGGCGACGGTGACCTGCCGGCTGCGCGGGTCCAGGCCGCGGGCGGTCAGCGTATAGGTGGTGGTCCGCTGCGGGGTGACGGCGGCGACGGTGACCTCGCGGCCGAAGGCGGTGCCAGCGGGCTGGAGGGTGAACCCGGTGGCCCAGCGAGCGGCCCAGCTCAGCACCGCCTCCCCGCCCGGCGGCACCGCCTGCGGGCTGGCGGACAGGCTGGTCAGCTCCGCCCGCATGACCTGGACGGGGACGATGGCGCTGAGGGTCCGGCCAAGGCCGCGGGCGGTAAGCGTGTACGGGCTGCTGACCGGCACCGGCAGGTCGATGCTGCCGCCGCCGGGCGGCCGCAGGTCGACGCCGCCGGGATCGAGGGTGCACGACGTCGCGCCGCCCACCTGCCAGCTAAAGGCCACCTGGTCATCCTGGGCGACCTGCGCGGGGACCGCGCCGAAGCTATGGATCCGCAGCGCCGCCACGGTGACGGTGACCTGGGCGATCACCGACTTGCCGCCGGCCGACGCGGTCAGCGTGTAGACCTGGGTTTCCACCGGGCGCACCGGCAGATGGCCGTCCCTGTCGACGGTGTGCGTGCCCGTCTCGGTGACCAGCGTGACCGAGCTGGCCCCGCCGGTCCGCCAGGTGATCTCGCTGCCGCCGCCGGGGGTGATCTGCACCGGGATCGCGGTCAGCTCCAGGATGTCCAGGCCGGGTTCCTGCTTCAGCACCGAGATGCTGGTGTTATAGACGCCCGAGGTGGTCTCGGCGACCGCGATGGACGCCTTGCCGACGACCTGGTTGACGACCACGTTCTCGAAGATGAACGCGATGCTCTCGCCGTCGGCCAGTCCCGTAGTGGAATCCGGGATCGCGGTGTGCTTGCCGCCCGCGGCCTTGAAGATCTCCCAGGGCGTGCCGCCGGCCGGGTAGGAACCGATGTCGTTGACGTGCTCGGCGTCCACCAGGTTCTCCACCTTGCCACCGGGGGTGAAGGTGAAGACCAGTTTGGAGCACGCCACGTCGCGGCCGGTGTTGTTGGTGACGGTGATCATCAGCTTCACTACGCTCGGCTCGGCCGGGCGGACGGTCCTCGGCACCTGCTCGGGGCTGACCGCGTAGTCGAACATCTGACCTCCTTTGGTTACGGCGGGGGCGTCTTGCTGACGGCGATCAGGGCGGTTCTCGGCTCGCCGGCCGTGGTCTCGGTGATCTCGATGACAGCCACCCCGGCGACCGGGCTGACCTGCACCCCGGAGATGACGAAGACCAGCACCGCGCCGGCCGGCACCGCGAGGCCGCCGTCGGGCACCGCGATCACCGTCCCGTCGCCGTCGTAGCCGGCCGACCAGGGCGTGTCAGGCCCTGGCTCCGCGGAGATGGTCTCGGGACGCTCCGTCAGGTCGCGCTCGCCAGGACCGACGGCGAGCGCGAAGCGCAGCTCGGCGCAGGCGACCGGGTCCGGGGTGCCGTTGTACGCGGTGACCTGGAGCGAGGCGACGACGGGCCGGTCCGGGTCGGTGGTGCAGGCCACCGTGCCGGGGGTCACGGAGTAGCCGAACACGGCCGACTGCCCGCCCGGCACCATCTTCAGCCAGCCCTCGCGGATGACCGGCGCGACGTCCGGCAGCCGGGCGGTGGCATCGGCCAGCGCGACCGGGTACTCCCCGGCGGGGGTACGGGTGTCGGTGTACTGGAGCCAGGACCATGGCACGCCGGTCAGCGGCAGCGGCAGCACGGTCGCCGCCGCGTCGCTGACCACCGGCCCGGCGCGCAGCGTCACCGCGATGGCGCGCAGCGCCGGGGTCAGCAGGTCGGGGGGTACCACCTGGCGCAGCACCGGCAGCAGGCCGGTGACCGCGTGGATAGCGGCGTGCGGGACGGTGATCATCGTGGCCAGTGCGGCGTCGCCGCGCAGGGTCAGCTCGGCCCGGCCCTGCCGGACGTAGCCGCCCGTCCGCGGGGCTGCCCCGGCGTGGCCGCTGGCGTAGACCGAGAGCACAGAACGGTAGTCGTCGTTGAGGTACCAGCCGACCACCGCGTCATCGAGCAGCTCGGTGCTGCCGAGCTGCACCGGCAGCACGATGTCCTCGAAGCCGCCGGTCACGTCCTTGCCGGTGTCGGCCCACAGCTCGCTGCTGGCGGCCGGGCCGTTCAGCCGGTAGGCCAGCCGGGCCCGGATGACCGCGAGCGGCTGGCCGACCGGCACCGGCAGTTCCTCGGCGAGCCAGGGCCCGGTGCCTGGCCCCGTCGCGTGCCCGGCGTCGGCGAGCAGCGCGAGCAGTTCGCCGAGCGCGGCCTTCGGGTCTGGATGATCCAGCACCCCGGTGACGATGCCGCGCAGGTGCCGGCCGAGGTACTCAAGCCCGGCCCGCTGGCCAGGGCGCGGCGGCGCGGCCCGCTCCGGCGGCGGCCACCAGATCACGCCGCTGTCGCCGAGCAGCAGCTCGCCGGCCAGTTCCCCGGCCGCGTCGTAGACCAGCACGGCCTGCTCAAGCGGATGCCCGAGCAGCCAGCCGCACAGCGGCGTGGCGCCGGGCACCTGCCCGGTCTGCTGGTCGTCACGGCCCGCGTCGAGCAGGCTCAGCTCCAGCCGGGCGAGCTGGCTCACCCGCGGCCGCAGCATCGCGAACGTCGGGAAATCCGGGGTGACCAGGTCGGGGCTGAGCACCGGCTCGTAGCGGACCGCCGGGATGCCGATCGCGCCGAAGACCAGGAAGGCCTGGCCGAAGTCATCGACCACCCACAGGTCCCGCAGCTTGAGGTGACCGGCCCGCAGCGGGCTGAACGCGACCGGGCTGGCATCGGGCACCGGCCGCGAGCTGGGCACGAAGCCGGGCGCGCCCGATGGCCGCAGGAACGGCGGCAGCGAGGAATCGGGCGCGGCCGCCCTGAATGCCTCGGGGCTGCGCTGCAGCAGGCCGAGGCCGAACCCGCTGAGCGCCTGGCAGAGCAGGTCGCTGGTGCGCAGGTAGTCCAGGGCGTCGCGGAGCGCCCAGGTACTCGCCGCCACCTGCGGATCGGCGGCGGCGCCGATGATGACCTGCTCGATCCTGGCGGCGAGCTGCTCGGGCGCCTGCGGAGTGAGCAGCGTCCTGCCCTCGATGGTGGCGATCCGCGGGCCCGGCTCGGTACCGGTCCACCGGTAGCTCCAGTCGCCCGGACCCGGCGTAGCGCTGTCCGCCGGAGGCGCCCAGTCCCGCAGCCGTCCGCCGGCCGTCTCCGTGGCCGGGCGGTATTCCACCCGCCAGTCCAGGTACAGCGGCGCCCACGGCGGCGACCATAGTGCGACGCCGGTCCGGTCCGGCATCTCGCCGAGCCCGTACTGGGTGAGCAGGCCGCTGCCCTCGGCGACAACGCGGGGGTCAAGCGCCGAGTGCAGGGCCGGGTTCCAGATCACGCTCTGCGCGCGCCGGATCGGGCCGAGCAGCGGCCAGGGGTCCGCGGGCCTGGCCGCCGCCGCGATCACCGGGGCGACCGAGCCGTCCAGGTACATCGCCTCCACGGTCAGGTCGGCCAGCTCGGGCGGCAGGTCGACGGTCGCCAGCGGCGGCAGCGGCACCTGCCCGCCGCGGACCACGTACTCCTGGCCGTCGGACCGTACCGCGATCCCGGCGATGGCCTGGCCGGTGAACCGGCAGGCCAGCCGGCCGTCGTCGGAGAACACCCGGTCCTCGCCGTGCCGGAACGCCCGCTGCGCCCCGGAGATCAGCAGCACCGGCTCGTTCGGGCGATAGAACGTCCCGGCGACCTCGGCCTTGAGCGCCAGGTCGCCCAGCAGGCCGGTCAGCGCGACCAGGCAGGCGTCCCGCTGCTGGCGCAGCCAGCGGTACTCGCCGATCGCCGCCAGGCAGCGTTCCCTCGCCCGGCCGGCGGCGGCGCTGACCAGGCCCTCCCAGGGCAGGTCGGGATGGTGGACCAGGTATTCCCGCTTCCACCACAGGGTGTCCACCTCCGCCTGGAGCGCGGCCAGCGCCTGCTGCCGCTCGTCCAGCGCCCGCTGCCGCGCGCCGAGCTGGGCGAGCAGTTCCGCCTGCTCGGGCGTCAGCTCGGGCGGCGACTCGTGGCCGGCCGGCTCGCTGGGGTCTTCCGGCGCCACCACCTGCCAGGCGGTGCCGCCCGGCACCGAGCCGAACCAGCCCGCCTGGAGTCCCGCGTCCACCCTGGCCTGCCCGTCCGGGGCGGCCAGGTCTGGGAGCAGGTCGGCCTGGAAGGCCGCCAGGGCGCTGGTGACCTGCGCCGGGGAATGCGGCGCGACCCGCTCGGCGAGCGCGTCGCCGAGCAGCGCGGACAGGGCGTCGGCCGGGCTGTTGCCGATCGCGACCACGGGCCTGATAAAGCTGGCGCGCTGCGGATCCGAGGTCGGCACGCCGGTGAAGTGCGGCCCGTCCGCGCCGAGCCAGGCGACATCGGTGATCATGCCGTGGCACAGGATCCGGGCCGGGAAGCGGGTGCGCGGTACCTCCGGGTCGCTCACCTGTCCGTGGTCGTGAGCCCAGGCCGCGGCGGCATCGGTCGCCCTGGCCAGGTCGGGGCCGCCCTCCCCCGGCGCCCAGGCCAGCCCCGCCATCAGCTCCCGCCACTGGTCGAAGGTCCGCCAGCCGAGCGGGCCGAACGAGGCCGCGCCGAAAAGCGGGTCGGTGCCCGGATCGCCGTACCAGCCGTAGACGGCATAGCTGACCGGTCCCTTGCCCGCGCCGCCGAGCTGGTCGAGCATCGACACCACGTTCTTGACGTTCGGGGCGAAGGCCGCGAACGTCGCGTCGCCTGGGCCCACCGCGGTCAGCGGCTCCGGCAGCGCGTGCCTGCGGGCCTCGGCCTCGCCCGGCCACAGCGCGAGCGGCCAGGACCGGCCCAGGTAGGTACGCCCGCTGCCTTGCGCGTTCGGGTACGGGCTGCCCTGCCGGTCGCCGAGGTAGTCGCTGGCCACGATCGAGCAGTCGAAGGACCAGCGGGCGGGGTCGGCAGGATCGACGCTGCGGCGGACGATGAGCCAGCGGTTGGGGATCGCGGGATAACGGATCTCCCCGCCGGCGTCGCGCTGGCTTCCGCCGGTCAGCCCGTCGGGAAGCGCCCAGTGCAGCACCACGCCGGTGAAGTCCCTGTTGTCGATCTGCGGCTTGAGCCTGGTGAACGGCAGCGGGTCGGTGGGCTCGAACCAGGCCAGCAGCGGGTAGCTCGGCGGTGTCCATGACCAGACGTCTGACCAGGAGTTATGCGTGACGACCAGCGCCTGCACCGACACCGGGACCAGCAGCGCGGGCGCGGCCTGCCGCGGCTCCTCAGCCGGCATCGCGGCCGCCTGGCACGGTGGACGCGGCCGGGTCTGGCACGAAGGCCCGCCACTCGGGCGCCGCGACGAGCTGGATGCTGAACGCGGCGGGGTGCAGCGGCGGCGGCTGCACCGCGCCGTAGACCGACCGCAGTTCCGCCTCAAGCGCGCCGCGCAGGCCCTGGATGTCCAGCACGCCGCGGGCGGCGTCGCGGAACCCGGCCGGCACGGTGGGCCGCCTCGGCGGCTGCTCCCCGGCGGGGAACTCCGGCCCGCCGCCGATGTACCTGACCGCCACCCTGGCCGTCTCGCCAGAGCGGATCACGCCAAAGCTCAGTCCCTGCGACGGCCTGCTGATCTCGAACCGGCGGGCCGCGCCGCGGAAGATGGCGAGCAGCACGCTCGGCGCCGGCCGGTCGATGCGCAGCGGCGGCAGCGGGCCGGTCCCGTCGGCTGCGCCGAACGCGGTGATCTCCAGACCCGGCCAGCCCGCCACGGCCGCCGAGCGCAACAGCAGCCCGCTCCACGGCGGCTCGGGCTCAACCGGCGGCTGCCCGGCCGACGCCCGGCTCGCCGCACCGCCGCGCAGCTCCGCCGCGACCGCTCGGGCCGCCTCCTGAAGCCCCGGCCGACGCAGGCTGGTCAGCGTCGCCTGCGGCGGCGCGGCGGCGGCCACCGACAGCGCGCCGTCCACCAGGGCGTCCAGCCAGTTCTGGTCGATGTAGCAGAACCTGACCGACTCGGCGGGCAGCATCCTGGCGTCGGCCACCAGCGTGTTGAACGGCAGGTCGTACAGCAGGCACAGCCGGGCCAGCCAGCGCCCCACGGCCGGGGGCAGCTCGGGCGCCGCGGCCAGCAGCGCGGCACGGCCGTCGGGGATGTCCAGCAGCGCGCGCATGGCCAGGTGCCGCCGGGGCCGGGCGGGCCGGTCGGTCATGGCTGGCCCCCCTTCAGCCGGACCGCGAGGTGCGGGTCCTGCCCGGATCGCAGCAACTCGTCGACCTCTGCGCTGGTCAGCAGGCCCGGCAGCCGGTGCCGGTGCCGCAGCAGCCCGCTCGGGTCCAGGGCCGGCCCGAGCGGCGGCGCCGCCTCGTCGGTCAGCCGGGCCGCCACGGTCTGCGCCAGCACCCGGCGGACGAACCGGGCCGGCAGCTTCTCGGTCAGCAGGTCGCCGGCGCCGAGCAGGTCGTAGTTCTGGAACAGCTCGATCCGCTCCAGCAGGAGCTGGGCCAGCTCGTGATGATCGCGGATCCAGGCCAGCAGCCCCGAGGTGAAGGTGCGGTCGGCCAGCGCCAGCAACCGCCCGGCCTGCCAGGCGACGGCCAGCGACACGTCGAAGATGCCGGTGTGCTGGTCGTAGACCAGCGCGGCCTCAGCCGCCGGGTACATCGGCTGCATGTTCCGCTCCATCAGCCGGGGCAGCAGCGGGCCCCGGTACCAGGCCACGGTCCGCTCGCCCAGCCTGGTGCGGTAGTCGGCGGGCACGTAGCCGAGGCCAATTGCCCTGGCTACCGGCTCCGGCCAGTGCGGCGCGGGCGGGTCGTCGGGCGGGGGTCCTGGCAGCGCGAGCGCGCCGGCGTCCAGCCCGGTCAGCAGGTCGGCGAAGTACCGCGCGTCGGGGGCGCGGTCGCTGGTGAACGCCCAGCGGGCCAGCGACAGCAGCCGGACCGCCCGGTGGCCGGGCGGGACGCCCTGCCGGTCGGCGAGGTAGCCGACGAACCCCTCAAGCGACACCAGGTGCGCCAGGTAAAGGCCGCTCTCGCTGCCCTGCGGCAGCCGGTTGCCGAGGACGACGGCGAACCTGCCCTGATCGGCGTCCCGCGGATCGTCGTCGGCGTCGGCTGGCGGCTGTTCCTGAGCGCTGGTGTTCACCTCGCGGACGTGCGCGAGGAACGGCAGGTCGGCGGCGAGCGGCGCGACCGCCGTGAACGCGCCGGCGACCACATCGATCACCCCGGCCCGCAGGTCGGGAAACTCGGCCAGCCAGCGCCGCCGTTGTTCCT
The DNA here is from genome assembly GCA_963725175.1 of uncultured Actinomycetota bacterium. Lineage (GTDB taxonomy): Bacteria > Actinomycetota > Actinomycetes > Streptosporangiales > Streptosporangiaceae > DASUBV01. The sequence goes on along the minus strand of CAVRXH010000006.1, from coordinate 4,232,155 downwards.
CGTCGATCGCCGGGCCGAGCACGCCGGGCGCCGGGGTGAGGTACTGCGCCAGCGGCACCGAGAACATGCCCGTCACCTCGTCGGGCCGGTCTCCGGCGCCGCCGGAGTTCCGTGCCTGAATCTCGTGGGGGGTCAGCAGCAGGATGGCCAGCCAGGGCGCTCGCACCGGGCCGTCGCCGCCGCGCTCCAGGGCGATCTCCCAGGGCAGCGTGCGGCGGCGCAGTACCGCGTGGCAGACGCCCGAGGAAAAGTCGCCGAAGGCCTGCGCGGGCGGGTAGACCGACACGACATCCTCGGAGCCGAGGACGAAATGCGGCCCGGCCACGCGCATCCGCTGCTCGCTGACGTACGGCTCCGGCGAGTCCCACTGCTCGGGCAGCTTGACGTGCTGGCGCAGCTCCAGCCGGTAGTCGCCGGCCGTCAGGCCGGGCCTGGCGTTGTCGGCGAACCTGATCTCGTCCGGGCCGATGGTCACGACAGCCGCACCTCCGCGGCCCCGGCTCGCCCGCGCGCGGCCGCCCGTCCGGGACCGGTCGCGAACAGCCCATGCTGGTGCCAGCCGTCCCGCGGGACCACCAGCACGGGCGAGCCGAGCGCCGGGTCGCCGGGAGCGGGCAGGGCCAGCTCGGCGGAGATGGTCAGCGGGCCCACCTGGGTGCCCGACGGCGCCAGCGGCACCCGGCCGCCGGGCTGGAGCAGCCAGGCCGAGGCCGGCAGGTGCCGCTGGTCGCGCACCGGGCCGCGCCCGTCGCGGATCATCGTCAGGGTCACCGACCCGGTGTCGGGCGGCACGGTGGTAATGAGCCAGCCGGCCTGGCGGCCCGCCGGGGTGTCGGCATGGTTGTGCTCGGTCACCGTCCAGCCGGTTGCCGTGCCGAGCAGCCTGCCGCCCTGTCCCGCGCCGCCTGGACCCCAGCCCGCCCAGCCCTGCCCCGCCCAGGCACGGCCCGTCCAGCCCTGGCCGGTGCTGCCCTGGCTGGCCGGCACCCTGGCCGGCGCCTGCGGCCGGATCACCACGCCATCCCCGACCAGGGCCTGCGGGCTGACCTGGAGCAGCACGGAATCCTCTGTCCAGCCGGCGGCAGGCTGGCTGGCCGGGCCCGGTCCGGGGCCTGGTCCGCCGCCTCGCTGCTCACCACCAGCAGCGTGGCGCCCGCCGGCAGCGGCCAGCGCTCCGGCCCGGCCAGCGTGGTCAGGCCGGCCAGCCGGAACTGCGGGTCGAACACGGCGAGCGTCAGCTCGGCGTCGCCGTCGACCGAGACGGCCTGGTACGCACCGGGCGCCAGGTCCCAGACCACGGTGGCACCCGGTTCCAGGCGGAAGACGTGCTCGCTGCCGGGCTCCTGGCCGGTGCCGAGCCCGGCCCGCGCGGCCCGGTCCTGCGACCCGGCCCACCTGTCGAAGACGTGCGCGGTGGCCCGCTGGCCGTGTCGGCGGAACAGCGCGGCCGGCGCGGTGCTAGCCGGGTTCCCTATGCTCGCCGGGCTCGCTGGGCGGGCCGGATCCGCTGGGACGGCCGGGCTCGCGGGCTGGCGTGGACCGGTCGTGCCTGGCGGGCCGAGCATCGGCGGGGCCGGCAGGATCGCGCCGGCCTGCTCGGCGAGCAGCGACAGGTCGCCGCCGGTCAGGCCGCGGCGGATGCCTAGCTCGCCGAGTGCCGCGACGATGCCGTCACGCTCGTCGCGCACCGGCCTGGACATGATCGTGTCGCTGATGATGATCTTCGGATTGCCGGGCGGCGGCCCGGTGGCGCCGTCCACCGGCTCGGGATCGAGCGGCTGGAGGCCGTCCTCGAGCTGGACCCGGCCCAGCTTGCGCAGGCTGACCAGGGGCGGCCCGGTCAGGGCGGGCTCGGGCGGCGCGCCGTGCAGCCCGGTCAGGCCGGGCACCAGCGTCGCGTCCAGGTCGGGCTCGCCGTTGTTGACGGTTCCCCACAGCGACTGCGGCAGGCCGCTTTCGCCCGGTGCCCAGCCCCAGCCGCTGATGTCGACCGGCTCATCGTCCGCCCAGTACAGCTCCAGGAAATGCTGGGTCACGATGGTCAGCGACCCCATCGGGTACACGCCGGGCGCCGGGCCGTCGAAGCTGGTCAGCGGCGAGCCGGGCGCGCCGGCCACCAGCACGCTGGCCGGGATCACGGTTTCCGAGCTGAGCGCCAGGTCGGCCGGCGACACCAGCCACACGGTCACGGGGTCGGTTTCCGGCCCCTCGGTCAGGACGGCGGTCAGGCCGCGGTCGGCGCGGGGCAGGCAGATCTCGCTTCGCGGCGGCAGGAATGCCTCGGCGAAGGAAGCCCAGTCGGGCAGCACGGTGCCGGGCAGCGCGGGCCGGACCCCGCCATTGATCTTCACGGTGAAGGAGATCACCCACCAGGTGACCCTGGCGATGCCGCCGAACGGCGGTCCCCACAGCTCCACCTCTGCGCTCAGCTCGACGCTGAAGGTCTTGTGCACCGGGCCGAGATCGAGCGTGTAGGAGGCGCCGATGGACACGCCGATCCGGACATGGAAGAAGAACGGCCGCCAGTAGATGATGAAGTCGGCCCAGGCGCGGAACCAGGCCCGCAGCGCGCCGGCCTTGAAGGCCACGTCCAGGCTGCCGCCGGCCATCACGCACGAGGGCGTCAGCGCGAAGTAGGTGCCGGCCTCCAGGCGCAGCTCGGGCGACATCACCCAGCTCACGCCCAGTCTCGGCACCTCCGGGTAGTGCTTGGGCCGGGTGAACCAGGGGTGGTAGCCGCCCATGGTGACGACGAAGTCGCCGCGGAACTTCTCGCCGAACCACAGGTAGAACGCGAAGCCGCCGGTCACCTTGCAGGCCTTGTCGAGGACGAAGGAGTTCGGCGTGAGCAGCGCGTTGACCTGCACGGTCCCGGCGGCCGGGCGGATCACGACGTCGAGCACCATCTCGATGTAGACGAACGGCCGGCCGAGCGGCGCGCGCGGCAGCTGCAGCGAGCTGATGCCGAGCAACGCGATGATCAGCTCGTTGCCGAACTGCACGCTGAACAGCAGGAACGACTCGATGATCTGGAACGAGGTGAACAGGATGCCCGCCGCCAGCCAGTACTGACCCTGCTCGGGCGGCACCCAGCCGCCGGTGGAGAGCTTGTGCAGGGCCGCCGCGACGCCGGGTTCCGGCAGGTACGCCGACCCCTGCCGGGCGGCGAGCACCAGCGGGAACTGCTGGATCTCGCTGGTTTTCGGCAGTCGCAGCGAGCGGTTGTAGCCGAAGCCGGCCGCCAGCCCGGTGACGAAGAACGCCGGCGGCCCGCCGAAGGCCCCCTTGATCAGCCCGAACACGAACAGCGACGTGTACCCGCCCATGTTCGCGTAGGAACCGGCCGCGGTGATGCCGTACTTGCCGACCTGGAGCAGCAGCGTGCCGTCGTAGGAGGTGCCCGCCGGCGTCACGGTCTTGAGCAGGCTGCCGGTCATCGAGACCGATTTGGCCGTGAAGGCCACCAGCAGCCCGTCCAGGTCCACCCGGACGCTCGACGGGGAGATGTTGTCGGCGGCGAACGACACCGTGAACCCGGACAGGTCGAGGCTGAACGCCTTGGTGGCGATTGCGGCGTCCAGCGCCAGGCCGAACCGGCCAGGCGTGGTGAGCACGCCCACCCGGCCGAGGGTCAGCGGCCCGAAGGTCTTCTGCACCGCGAACCACTGCACCTGCTGGCCGGCCTGCCGGTCCCCGGCGGCCGGGACTCCGGCGGCCCAGTCCCCGCTCGGCAGTTCCCCGGCGACGGGCTTGCGGAACGTCGCCGGGGTCAGCACGAACTGCTCGCTGGCATCGCCGGACAGCACGGTGAAGGCGAGCTGGAAGCCCTTGACGTAGGCGGGCGACCTGGCCCTGGCGGGCGGCGGCAGCTCCACCGCCCCGGCCGGGAGGTTGGTTGACGCGTAGATCACCTGAAGGTCCTGGATGGAGATCCCGCTGAGCATGCTGCCGAATAGCGGGGTGCCCGCCAGGTCCACGGTCGTGCCGAGCTGCAGGCCGGCCACCACCGCCACGCCGCCGGACGGATCCGGCAGCGTGGCGACGAAGAAGTCGGCCGAGCCCGTCACGGCCTCGGTGATGCCGGCGGACACGTACACCCCGTACGACTGCGTCGCGGGGAACGGGTTGAACCGGATTCCCGCGGCGTTCAGGGTGATCTCGGGCACCCAGTCCAGCACCGCCATCGCGGCCGGCGGCAGCTTGGCGATCAGGGACCGCAGGCTGACGGGAACCTCGACGGAGACGCCGAAGCCGCCGGTGTCCGCGTCCACCCGGAGCACGACCCGCCACGATCCGGCGGCCTCCAGGTCACCCGGCTGGCGTCCGGTCATCAGGCGGCGATGGCGTCCGGGCTTTCCCCGAATTCGAACGGCGGCGGCACCAGCGGCGTCTTCCTCAGCGTCACCGCTACCTTCTCGATGGCGAAGTCGTCGGTGATCTGCCACCTGGGCACGGTCACCTTGACCAGCCACTCCGAGCCGTCCACGAACTCGAAGACGACCAGCTCGACCGTCGGGTCATCGCCCTTCTTCATCTTGAGCGCGAAGTGATAGCCCTTGTACTCATCGCCGTCGGGGATGCCGCCGGACAGCGTGAAGATGGTCTCCTTGTACTTGATCTCGATGTCGATCGAGCCGCTGAGGCCGTCCAGGAACCCCTCGGCCTCCTCGTCGGTGCGCACCGTGATCTCCGGCGTGCCGTACTCAGCGGACTGCGCCGCCAGGGCGGTGCTGACCTGCCGGGCGATCTGCTGGGCCAGTTCGGCGGCCGGGTTCTCTGGCCTGTCCTTGGGCATCTGCTTCCTCCTGTTGTTAGGCGGGTGCGCTCGCCGCGACTTCCACGACGACGCTGCGCTGCTGCGGGTCGAGCCCGCTGGCGGTAAGCGTGTAGACGGCGGTCCGGTCCGCCGGGACGGTGACCTGGCCGCTGCCGGCCACCTCGCCGATGCCCTCGGTGATCGAGCAGGACGAGGCATACCTGGTCTTCCAGTGCAGGGTGACCGGTGCGCCAGGCCGGACAGGACCGGCCGGGTCGCAGCGGAACTCCTCGATCTGCACGGGTGCCACCACGACGGTCCTGGTCTCGCTGGCGCTGCCGCCGGGGCCAAGCGCGCGGAGCAGGAAATCGGTGGTCTCAAGGACCGGCAGCCGTAGGGTGCCGCCGGCCGGCGAGGGCAGTGTCACCGGCCCGGGCGCGAGGGTGCACACCTGGGCGCGGTCCACCTCCCAGGTGACCTCCGCCTCGCCGTTGCGGGCGATCATCGCCGGGGTGACGTCGAAGCGGATGATCTCCGGCGGCTGGGCGCTCGGCCCGACCGGCCGGTCCTTCTCCAGCGAGGCGATCGCCGGGACCTTGTCGTCGTCGGTGTAGACGGCGATGTCGACCCGGCCCGGCATCGTGTTGACCACGATGCTGGACAGGACGAACTCGGCGCTGGCGCCGGCCGGGATGCCGGTGGCGGGCGGCAGCGGCACCGCGTAGCACCTGCCGTCGCCGCCGGTCCAGATCGCCCACGGCGTGGCATCGCCAGGCGCGACGCCGATGGTGGACGGGTCCGTGGTCAGCGCGCCCGCCTTGGGAATAGCGTCGCTGGGGATCGAGATGGTGAGCCGCGAGCAGTCGGCCGGATCTGGCCCCGGGTTGGTGACGGCGACCGTGATGGAGACGACGCTCCGCTGGTGCTGGCCCACCGAATACGGAACTGTCGCCGGGCGGACGGAGGCGATCAGCGGCTGAGTCACAGGCCGCTATCCGCGCCGTTCGCCGACGTGCCCCGCCGAAATCGACGCGGAATCCGGTGCTGGTGAATTATGCCTTGTTGTCCCTGAGTAATGGCGTGTGCGGCTTTACCCTGGCCGGTCATCGGCCAGGGTCGCCGTAAAGCCGCTACCTGGACGATCGTGTCGCAGCCGTCGTCGAGCCACCGCCCCATGCCCGCTCCCGCCCCAGATGCCTTTTACCGGCTAAAGGGGAAGTCCCCGGCTTTTGCGCCGGGTCCACAATCCCTTGGTCCCTATTAGTTAATAAGACGCCGGGGCAGGCCGCGTCAACCCGTCGCGACTCGGATTTTCGGCCGGGACCCGAATTCGGCCGTCAGGGCGGCCGCCGCGGTCAGCCGGGCCAGCGCGCGGTAGCGACCGCTCCGTCGTCGACCGTCACCGTGGTCAGCGGGGTGCGGGCATCGCGCCAGATCACGTACTCGCCGGCCGGCAGGCCCGGATAGACCGCGGCGTACTGCGCGCCGCGGCCCGCCTGCCGGCGGCGGACCCGCGAGTGCGTCCGCCGCCGTGTCTCGTCGCCCGCCAGGCTGACCTCGATCTCCGCGCCGTCCAGCTCCGGCGGCGCGTGCAGGATCAGGGCGCCGGTGCCGGGGCCGAGGTCGAGCACGACGGTGCCGGGGCCGGACGGGCCGGGAATGTGCTCGGCCACGAGCCGGTCAGCCGCTCGGGTGCGAATAGCCGTCGTACGGCGTGCCGAGATAGGGGAAGGACGGCAGGTAGCCGGTCCCCAGGTCACCCGGCGTCACGCCATCGGTCAGCACCCCGGCCGCCTGGTCCGGCTGGTAGCTGGAGTCGATCAGCTTGTAGGTGACGCCGGCGATCGCCCGCAGCTCGATGGTGACCACGTCATCGAACACCCGCCTGCCGTTGGGGAAGCCGGCGGCGTCGCCGCCGAGCAGCCCGAAGATGCTCGGGTGTGACCTGGTCGGCGGGATCGCGGTGTTGAGCCGCAGCATGTCTGCCTGAACCGGGCCCGTGTAGTTGGTGAAGCCGGGGATGATGCCGCGCGGGATGCCGGTCAGCAGGATCGCCTCCAGGTCGGCCCTGGGCGTTTTTGCCTTGTCCAGCTTCGCCAGGTGCGGGAACACGCCCGGGTAGATCACCGGCAGCAGGCTGGCCAGCTCGGGATGCGCGACGTAGGAGGCGAACTGCTTGTCGTGATCGGGCTTCTGGGTATTCCAGTAGTCCTTCTTGCCCAGCGGGATGACGACCTCGTTGACCAGCGGGTTGCCCAGCCGCGACACCTGGGTCTCCGGCCCGCTCCAGGCGGGCTCCCCGCCGTCGTTGCGGAGCACGGTGACCCGCCTCCTGCTGGCACTCGTCCACACGCCGATCACCGGGCGGCCGTGGGCGGTGACCCGCGAGATCGGCACCTGGAGGGCGATGGAATGCACGTTCACGAACTTGGTGGCGTTGACGCCGGGCTGCGACGGCAGGTGCTGCGCCGCCGCGAACACGTTGAGGTTCTGGAACGGCCGCAGGTCCAGCAGGTCGAAGATCGAGCCCAGGTCGACGTAGAAGCCCTCGGCGCGCTGCCCGGCGAAGACCCGGCTGCCGTCGTCGAGCTTGTGCACCGCCGGGCGGGCCAGCGCGGAGGCGTAGTGCGGCGTGGACAGCGGGCCGATATTGCACGGCGGGCAGGCCAGGCCGCCGGCCAGCCGGTGCGTGCCGCCGGAGTCGACGCGGGTCACCGAGTAGGTCTGCCGCCGGTTCCAGGCCGGGCTGTGCAGCGAGGTGATCGGGCCGGTGTTGTAGAGGAATGTGTCAGGGTCGCGCAGCTCGGTGCTGAACCTGAACTGATAGCTGATGTCCGCCTCGCCGTGGCCGTGCGTATCCAGGTGGATCTCGTACAGCACGTCGTCGCCGAACTCGTAGAAGTTCGGCCCGCCCGCCGGCTCCTGAAGCGGCACGTAGTTGGCGATCAGCGTGACCGTATGCGGAGCGTCCGGGCTGACGAACGCGTAAACGTCGGTGCTGTCGGCTACCGGATCCTTGGAGATCTCGGGCGCCTCGCGATGTGATGACATCGAGGGTTCTCCTCGCGATTGAGCCGGGGCGCCAGGTCAGCGCCGGGTGGCGCCGGCCAGCCGGGCCGCCAGGGCGCGGTCGTGCAGGCGGGTGTGCGTGGTGCCGTGGTACAGGTCGATCTCGCCCGTGGCGACATCGACGACATGGGCAACGACGGCCTCAGCTGAGTCGGCCGGAGCCTGCGGCGACCGCTCGCTGGCGGCCGGGCGGCTCGCGCTGGCGGCCGCGCCGGCGGCGGGCAGCGCCGCGCCCAGGGCGGTGACGGCCACCCCGGCCGCCCCCGCGCCCGCGGCCCCGCGCAGCACCCGGCGCCGGGTCAGGGCCGGGCGCACGTTGCCGGCCGGGTCGCGCGAGACCGCGGGGTCCGCGAATGCTGGCATGGCGGGTCCTTTTCCTCGGCCTGTCCAGAGTGGCCAGGCGGCGGGCGCAGGGATCATTGACCTGACGATCCTGCGTGACGAACAAGTTACACTGCGTAGTCGCAGGTGGTCGCGGTTTTCCCGCATGCCGCGTGGCGGCATGGGAAGGAGCCCTGAGGGCGGGGCGGCGGGACGGGCCTTGGCAAGCCGGGTACCGGCGGGGACCCAGGTCTGCCCGAATCAAGTCCGATGCTACAATATTGCAGATTTAGGTCAGATCGGATTCTGGAGCGCCGGGCCGACTTTCGGGCGGACACCGTGGTCGGATTAGGACCGCTTTGAGGGCGGTGTCTACTCGCCGGTAGCATCTACGAGAGGGCAGCCTTTAACATGACACAGTATTCCGAAGATGGCAATAGGGTTACCGGCAAGGCTGATATCTCTGTAGACGGGGCCACGTTCTCCCTCGATGTGCTGACCCCGGTGAGCGGCAGCCCGACCCTCGACATCGCTGAGCTGGGCAAAGCCGGCTACAACTTCTACGACCCCGGCTACTCGCACACCGCGGCGTGCAAGTCGGCGATTACCTTCGTCGATGGCGCCAACGGCATTCTGCTGTACCGCGGCTACCCGGTCCAGGACATCGTGCACAACTACTCCTTCCTGGAAACGGCGTATCTCGTCATCTACGGCGAGTTCCCGACGGAATCGCAGCTCCAGTCATTCCGCGAGTCGGTGGCCAAGACCGATATCGCCACCACTCCCGCGGTGGCCGAGTTGTTCCGCGCGTACCCGGCCGGAACGCACCCGATGGCCATCATCAGCTCCGTCATCAGCGCCATCTCCGGGATGAGCGCCGACGCCCTCAGCGCGAACCCCGAGATCGCCGAGCGAGTCGGCCTGTCCCTGATCGGCGCGGCCCCGATGCTGGTCGCCAACGCCTTCAGCGCCTCGCAGGGCAGGCCCGCCCCGGAGATCAGCACCACCGGCGACTACGTGGCCGACTTCCTGAAGATGTGCTTCGCCGGCACCGACAACCAGCGGTACACCGACCCGCTGGTGGCCAGCGCGCTCGAGACGCTGCTGATCCTGCACGCCGACCATGAGCAGAACTGCTCCACCGCCACGCTGCGGCTCGTCGGCTCGGCGCAGGCCAACTTCCTGGCCGGCGCGTCGGCGGCGGTAGGCGCCCTGTGGGGCCCGCTGCACGGTGGCGCCAACCAGGCGGTCATCCAGATGCTCACCGAGATTCACGCCGACGGCGGCAACGTCGGCAAGTACGTGGCCAAGGCGAAGAGCCCGGACGACCCGTTCCGGCTGATGGGCTTCGGGCACCGGGTCTACAAGACCACCGACGCGCGGGCCAAGGTCATCAGGGGCCTGGCCGTCGAGCTGATCGAGAAGATCGCCGGCGGCGACCCGCTCCTGGACATCGCGTTCCAGCTGGAGGAGGTCGCCCTCAAGGACGACTTCTTCGTCACCCGGCACCTCTACCCGAACGTGGACTTCTACTCGGGCATCATCTACCGGGCCATCGGCTTCCCGCCCGAGATGTTCACGCCGCTGTTCGTGCTCGGCCGGATTCCCGGCTGGGTCTCGCACTGGCGCGAGGCCGCGCACGACCCGATCAAGCGCATCGGCCGCCCCACGCAGCTCTACATCGGCCACGCGACGCGGCAGGTGCCCCGCGCGGGCAGCGGGAGCTAGCAGCCCTCGCGGCCCCTGGCCGGCTGCCGGATCACCCGGCGCCGGCCAGCGTGCTGCCGGCAGGCGGCTAGACGGGCACGTTGTCGATGAGCCTGGCCTTGCCGAGGTACGCCGCCGCGAGCAAGCGCAGCTCGCTCACCTCGCTATCCTGGCTGGCCAGCCGCAGGTCCTGATCCCTGACCTCCACGTAGTCCACTCGCTCGAAGCCGCCGCGGAGCAGGCTGCCGGAAGCCTGCCGCGCCAGCCCGGCCGCGTGCGCCGGGCCGTCGCGGCGGATCGCGGCAGCGGTGTCGCGCAGCGTCCGGTTCAGGAACGGGGCGATCGCCCGCTGCTCGGCGGTGAGGTAGGCATTGCGGCTGCTCATGGCCAGGCCATCGGGCTCGCGGACGATCGGGCAGGCCAGTACGCGGACCGGCAGGCAGAGGTCTTCCGCCATCGCCTTGAGCACCAGGTACTGCTGGTAGTCCTTCTCGCCGTAGAACGCGTAGTCGGCCTGCACGATGTTGAGCAGCTTCAGCACGATCGTGCAGGTACCGGGGAACAGCCAGGGCCGGACCTTGCCGCACAGCACCTCGGTGATGCCGCGCATCTGGATGAGTGTCCTGGTCTCATCGAGGGGCCGCTGGCCGCCGGGAAATAGATCCGCTACCCCCGGCGCGAAGAGGGCGTCGCAGCCCGCCGCCGCGAGCAGCGCCGCGTCCGCGCCCTCGTCGCGCGGGTAGACGGCGAGATCCTCGGCCGGGCCGAACTGGAGCGGGTTCACGAACAGCGTGGCCAGTACCCGGTCGCACCGGGCGCGGGCCGCGGCGATCAGGCTCAGGTGACCCTCATGCAGGGCGCCCATCGTCATCACCACGCCGACGGTGCCGCCATCGCGCCGCCAGCCAGCCACCAGCTCACGCACCTCGGCAACCCGGCGTACCGTGATCATGCCGCTGTCTCCTCGCTTGTCACTGCACCTGCTCGCGACCATGTGCCACCGCGACGGTGCGCCGGTAGGTGACCTGCAGGATCAGGCCGCAGGCCAGCAGCGCGACCGCCAGCGCCAGCATCAGCGACCCGAACGAGGCCGCCAGTACCGCGCCGCCGACTGCCATGATGACCGCGTTGCCGATCCCGGTGGCCTGCTCCAGGCGGCCGACCAGCGGACCCTGGGCCGCCGGGTCAAGGCCCGCGGTATCCAGGCCGGACAGCGCCACCGGCCGAACGCCGCCCGAGGCCAGTCCGAGCATCGTGATCCCGATCAGCACGGCGGGCAGGCTGGTCTGCGCGAAGCTGAACAGCACGATCGCCGCCGTGGTGCCGAGGATCCCGGCGCCGGTCAGGCCGCGGGGCGGGAACCGGCGCAGCAGCCCGTGCATGTACCGGGCGGAGACGAACGCCGACAGGGTGAACAGGCCGAGCACCACGCCGAAGAAGGCCAGCTTGACGTGCAGCCGGACAACCAGCATGTAGGGCAGGAAGCCGACGAACGGGGCCAGCGTGGCCACCCGGCCCGCCACGTAGTAGACTGCCCACCAGCGCTGCGCGGAGGTCAGCCCCGGCCGCTTGGCCGGCTGCGCACCGCCCGCCGGTGCGCCGCCGCCCGCCGGTGCCGCGCCGGCCGGTGCCGTTTCCACGCCGCGGCTGGCCGCGCGCATCAGCAGCAGGGCAACGGCGGCGGCGGCCGCCGCCGCGTAGCAGACCAGGTAGGGGTGGACCGTGAACATCACGGCACCCACCCCACCCGCGACCAGCACCGAGATGAACATCCAGCTCTGGCTGGTGGCCTGGAACCTGGCCCGCGCCGCCCGGTCGGGCTGCAGCTTCACCAGCAGCGAGCTATCCGGGCCGGTGGCCAGCGCGAACCCGATCCCGCCCAGCACCTGCCCGATGGCCTCCATGCCGACCAGCGGCACCGCACCCAGCAGCACCAGGCCGGCCGCCTTGCACAGCTCACCGGTCATCACTGTCCGCCCGGCGCCCAGCCGGCGATTGACCGCCGGGGCGACCGTCGCGGTCAGCGCCACCGACAGGCCGTAGACCGCCAGCAGCAGCTCCGACTCCCAGACCGTGGCGCCGCGCCGGAAGAACAGCACGAACAGCACGGGCAGGTGGAAGTAGAACCGGGAGACGATCCGGTAGGCGTAGAGCAGGCGCAGGCGGGCCGTCATGCGAGCGCCTCGGCCAGCACCCCGACCGCGGCCAGCTCTCGCACCTGGCCCAGCACGCTGCCGAGCCGGGCGGCCCGGTCCAGGCCGATGATCGGCTCGACGTTCCTGTTGAACTTCGCCCACAGGTCGGCGGGGCCGATCGGATTCTGCGGCGTGCCGCGCTGGTAGCGCACCCTGGACTCGTGCTCGACGCCCGCGGTGGTGGTGATCCGGACTATGCCGCCCCAGCTTCTCGGGTACTCGGCGGTGGCCACCGCGTCCTCGTGCACCGTGACCTTGTCCGCGAAGTCGTGCAGCGCCTGGTCGGCGAGCTGCTCCGGCGTGTAGCTGCCGATGTCGGGCAGCCCGCGCAGCAGCACCAGCGCCAGCGTGAAGGCCAGGCTGAACTGGCCGCCGACGGCGTCTTCTGGATGGGTGATCGCTCCGACGTGGGTGACGCCGTGCGCCGAGGTGCCCACGCTGAGCGACTTGATGTCGGCCGGGTCGAGCTTGGCGGACTGCACGATGGACAGCGCGGCCTCGATCGGCGGGTGGATGAAGTAGCAGCAGTTGTACAGCTTGAAGCCGACCTCGCGGATCACCCACTCAGTGCCGAGCCCGTCGGTCAGCCGCTCCGGATGCGGGTCGGCCGCGAAGACCCGGCAGAACCCCTTGATCCCCTCGAAGACCGTGAGCGGGCCGGTGATGCCGGCCTGGGCGAACCTGGCGGCGCGAATGCCGGCGATGGTCGGGATGGCGGTGTGGATCCGCTTCACCGAGCCGCCGCTCTGGGTGTACTCGGTCAGTCCGCCGCAGAAGCTGCCGGCTACGCCGAGCGCCTGCTCAAGCGCGGCAGGGGTCAGCCCGAGCAGCAGCCCGACGGCGATGGCCGCGCCGAACGGGCCAGCCGCCGGGGGCGTGTGGTGCCCGTGCCGCAGGCAGTCGGGCGACACCGAGTATGCGGCCCGCAGCATGACCTCAAGGCCGAGCGCGATCGCCCGCAGCAGCTGCTCGCCCGTGGCGCCGGTCTCCTCGGCGATGGCCAGCGCGACCGGCACGATCACCGCGCCCGCGTGCGTCTGCACCAGCGTGCAGGTGTCGTCCATGTCCTGGCCGTGGCCGAACGCCGCGTTGGCGAACGCGGCATTCTCGGCGTTGGTGCGCAGGCCGCGAGCCACGACCGTGGCCCCGCCCTGCCCGCCAAGGGACTCGATGTAGCGGAACACCGCCTCGCTCCAGGGCAGCCGCGAGCAGCCGATCTGGAGGCCGATCTGGTCAATCAGGATCTGCTCGGCGACAGCTAACACGTCGGCGGGCAGCTCGCCGTCGCGGAAGACGTCATAGGCGAACGAGGCCAGTTCCCCGGCCACGGTCTGACCAGCGGATGGCACGAAGGTACTAACGGAGGTAACGCTGGTCATGGGGTGGTCCCCTCTAGTGGTCGCTGGCTGTGCGCTCGAGACTGGGCGCTTCGAGACTGGGCGCTTCGAGACTGGCGCTTCGATTACTGGGCGCTTGCGATCGGGACTGCGGGCTAGGCCGTCGGCTGGCGGGCGGCGAGCCGGTCGCTGAGCTGGCGCTTGTACTCATCGGAGTCCAGGACCAGGTCCGGCAGCAGCGTCCGGAGACTGGCTGGCGGGTAGGCGCCATCGCGGACCAGGTACGGGGGCGAGAAGGTGAGGTCGACGATCGTGTTGGACGGGTTGACGCCCTCCCGCGACGGGTCGATGACCTCGTCAGCGGCCTCGTTGACCATGATGAAGTCCACGGCCTCGCCGAGGTCATTCAGGGCATGCTCCCTGGTCACCACGATGTTGCCCTGACCGGACAGGTTGGCCGAGGTCAGGCCGACCGACTGCTGGTGTACCGCGAGCAGCCGCATCAGCGCCGACTCGCGCTGGAACATCACCGCGACAGTGCCCGCGCCCATGGTCATCCGCGGCGGGAACTGGTGCCGTAGCTGGAAGATGAAGGAGATCTCGGCTGGCCAGACCTGACGGAGCTGGTCCAGGCCGAACTCATCGGGCAGCCATACGTACCGGTCAGTGTCCTCGATCGTCGGGACGGCGAGGGTCAGCGGCCCGAACTTGGTCCGCTGCTTCGCCTGGAACACCCGCTCGACCGCCGCAGCGTTCTCGCAGTCGCAGATGAGCGCGTAGTTCGTCCGGGTCGGCACCACCACGAGCCCGCCGCCGGACAGGACCGCCGAGGCCTGCTCGTAGGCCTCCGGACTCTCGGACATGACATGCGCCATTACTACCCTTCCCGCAGTGGCTGGCCCGCCCGCCGGATGCCCCGGCGGGCGGCTAAGGATCGGTCTCCTAGTCGAAGTACACCCGGCCACTATTCATCTGGGTGGTGAAGACGGATGAGGAGTCCGGCGGCCCCGGCAGCGGCAGCACGACGGGCCCCTGCTCCATCCGGGCCTCGCGGTGCTCGCCGGCCACGATGAGGTTCTTGTAGCCCTCGAAGTCCGAGCCGGGGCAGACATGCCCGTCGCCCGGCGAGCCGCAGCCCACTAGCGGCCAGGCGTCGGCCGCCGCGTAGTTCTGGAAGATGATCCGGCGCGGGCCCGTGGACCGGTTCGGCCCGCTCGCGTGCACGACCCTGACGTGGTGGAAGCTGACCGAGCCGGCCGGGCCGGTGAGCACCTCGGCGGTCCCCAGCATGTCCTTGATCGGGTCCGGGTCAAGCGCGCCCACGAAGTAGCCGTTGGCGTGGTGACTGTAGACCTCGCCGTGCTGCGACCCGGTCACCACCAGCAGCGGCCCGTTCTGCTCCGTCATGTCGTCGAGCATGACGCCGGCCGCCAGGATGTGGTCGTTGGTGTGCGGGTAGAAGGCCCAGTCCTGGTGCCACTGGATGGCGTCCCCGCTGCCCGAGGGCAGCTTGAGGTTGAGCTTCGTCCCGTACAGCCGGATGTCGGGGCCGATCAGGTCCGCCACTACCTCCAGCAGCCTGGGGTGGCGCATGACCTTCTCGTAGACCGGATGATGCAGGTGCGGCGACTTGATCCGCCGCAGGTAGTTCTGGCCGTCTTTGACGCCGATGTCCATCGCCTTGGCGTCCACGTCGCCGGCCTGAGCACGGCCGGAGTACTCCTCGGTGACCTGCCGCAGCTCCGCTATCTCGTCGGCGTCAAGGACGCCGGGGACAACGACATAGCCCTTTTCCTCGTACTGGCTGATCTGGCTGGCATCGAGCATTGTCACGTTCTCTCCTTCATGCTCACGGGCGGCAGGCGCCTGGATCCGGGGGGAACGGGCCAGGCGCCGCCGATGGGGAGGAGTTCGAGGCAGAACGACAACTGCCAGTCTGGGCAGATCTGGAGCGGACAGGCCATGAGGTTCAACCGGCAGTTTTCAGGCAGTGTTGGCCTGCCACGTGAGTACCATTCGTCGCACGAGTCCCAGATAGTCGACGGGCGGACCGGTAACAATCGGGGCATTCCGCCGCTGGAGCGTGGTCACCGGGGAATTTCCCCCACTACTATGGATTCGGTGGTACCGGCACAATTTGCAGTACCGGAACTACCGGCAGTTTCCGGTAACCGGGAGCACAGGGAAAATAGGCCGAACGAACTGAGGGCGGCGGTGGGCTGGCCCAAGAGCGAGGACATGTTCGCGGCACCACCGGGGCCGTTCAGCGGCTTACTACGCCGCTACCGGGAAGCTGCTGGCCTGACCCAGGAAGGGCTGTCCGTGCGTTCCGGGCTGAGCGTGCGTGCCATCAGCGACCTGGAGCGCGACCGGACCCGCAAGCCGCACCAGCAGACCGTGCTGCTGCTCGCCGCGGCGCTGGAGTTAGATGACTCCCAGGCCAGCGACCTGCTGGCGGTCTCCCGCGGCACGGTCTCCCGCGGCACTGTCTTCCGCAGTACGGTCTTCCGCAATACGGTCTTCCGCGGCACGGGCGCGCCAGCGGCCGGCCCGGTGCCGCCCGGCCCCGATGACGGCGTGCGCCGCCTGGACTCCGGGCTGGCCGCGCCGCAGCAGCTGCCGATGTCAGTGGCCCATTTCGTCGGCCGGACAACCGAGCTGGCCGCGCTGTCCGCGCTGGCCCAGCCGAGCGCCGATGTGGTCACGGTGGCCGTCATCGGCGGGCTGCCGGGTGTCGGCAAGAGCTCCCTGGCGATTCACTGGGCGCACTCGGTCAAGCAGCACTTCCCCGACGGCCAGGTCCACATTGACCTGCGCGGATTCGACCCAGTGGAACGGCCGCTTACCGCGACGGAGGCGATCTACCGGGTGCTGCGCTCTTTTCAGGTACCGCCAGGGCGCATCCCGGCGGACCTGGACGGGCAGGTGGCCCTGTACCGCAGCCTGCTGGCCGGCCAGCAGGTGCTGCTGGTGGCCGACAACGCGCGTGACGCCGACCAGGTGCGGCCGCTGCTGCCCGGCAGCCCCGGCTGCGTGGTCGTTGTCACCAGCCGCCAGCGGCTGACCAGCCTGGTGGCGGTGGAGGGCGCCCGGCCGATCACCCTGGATGAGCTGCCGGCCACCGACTCCTGGGACCTGCTGACCCGGCTGCTCGGGCCGCGGCGGGTGATGGCCGAGCCGGGCGCGGCCCGCGAGCTGATCCGGCAGTGCGGCGGCCTGCCGCTGGCGCTCAGCATCATCGCGGCGCGTGCCGCGGTCCGCCCGGCGCTGCCGCTGGCGCTGCTGGCGACCGAGATGCGCGAGCGCGGCAACTCGCTCGACGCCTTCCGCGGCGGGAACCCGGCCGCCGACCTGCGCACCGCGTTCGGATCGTCCTGGCAGCAACTGTCCGACCGCAGCCGGGAGGTTTTCCGGCTGCTCGCCCTGCACCCCGGCCGGGAGATCAGCGTCCGCTCGGTGGCCAAGCTGGCCAGCATTCCGGCGAGCGAGGCGGCGGCCGTGCTCGCCAGCCTGTCCGACACTTACTTGATCATCGAGCGCGGCAGCAATCGGTTTAAGCTGCATAAGCTGCTGCAGGCGTACGCGGCCGAGCAATTCGGCGGCCGGGACAGCTGCCCGGCGCGCGATGCCGCGGGCAACCCCGGCGCCATCCTGTTACCGGCCCGGCCAGCGGACTGACTGCCGGCCTCCTGGGTACGCGCTGCTCAGCCGGGTACGCGAGGCGTCCCGCCGGGGCACCTGGGCGGCCGGGCCAGCCTGGCGAGCAGCCAGGCACATTGACACGCGCGCATATGGTCTCTAATATTGTATATTGGTCGAAATAAAGCTATTTTAGCTTAAACCGCCTTGCACAATGACCCTTACGACGATACTGGAAAAGTGCTCTCAGGGCACCAGTCGATGGGACGGAGACAGAAGGCGTGCCGATCCGCGAAGAAGTGCTCATCGATTGCTTAGAGCCCTTTAAGGGGTTTGTCCTCAGCACGATTATCTTCGCGTTATACGACAAGGGCCTGGACCGCGACCTTGAACGCGGCTGCACGCTCGCCGAACTGGTCGCCGCGCGGGACCTGGATCCGGAGCGGACCGCCGCCTTCGTCGACTACCTGGTCGCGGCCGGCCTGGTCGGCCGCGACGGCGCGGGCACCCTCCGGCTGACCGACACCGGACGCAAGTACGGGGAGGCCAGGGCCTGGTACGAAATGATGGTCGGCGGCTACGGCAGCACGTTCTTGTCCCTGGGGGACCACCTCGCCGTCGGCTCCGGGCCGGCGCCCAGGATCGGCCGGTACGTCGGGACCGGAAGCTGCGGCATCAGCCTGCACGACTCGATACCGCTGCTGCGGCGGCTGCTTACCGCGACCGGCCGGGACTACCGCCGCCTGGTGGACCTGGGCTGCGGCAGCGGCGTCTACCTCACCGAGCTGTGCCAGGACTACCCGGAGCTGACGGCCGTGGGCATCGAGCCCGACGCCGGCGCCGCGCGGCAGGCACGGGAGTGGGTGGCGGCGCAGCCGGCCGGCGACCGGGTTACGGTGGTGCAGACCGACGCGCTTGACTGGCTGGCCGCCGCGGCCGCCGCGCGGCGACCGCCCGACCTGGCGGTCCTCGCGTTCGTGATCCACGAGATCCTCGGCCAGGCCGGCGAGGGCGGCGTCCGCAAGTTCCTCACCGAGCTGTTCACCCACGCCCCCGACCTCGACCTGGCGATCGTCGACATCGACCTGCGGTCGGCCGACCCGGCGGTGATGGCGCACGGCCTGGCGCAGAACTACTACAACGCCTACTTCCTCATGCATCCCTTCACCCGGCAGCGGCTCATGCCGCGGGAGTGGTGGGAGGCGCTGTTCGCGGACTGCGGCCTGGAGATCGTCACGTCGGGCATCACCGACCCGGCCATGGACAGCACTGGCATCGAGGTCGGCTGGCTGCTGAGGCGCGCATGACGGTGCATTACCGCCCGGCCGACAGCATGCGCCGGCCCAGGTTCGCCTGCGGGCCGCGCAGCTTCATGCGGCTGCCGTTCATCGAGGATCCCGTGGCGGCGGCGGGGAAGGTGGACGTGGCGGTCGTCGGGGTGCCGACCGACTCGGCGGTTTCCTACCGCTCGGGCGCGCGGTTCGGCCCGGAGGCGATCAGGGCGGCCAGCATCCTGCTGCGGGACTGCAACCCCGAGACCGGGATCGATGTCACCTCGCGGCTGTCCATGGTGGACGCGGGCGACGCGCCGGTGGTGCCTGGCTACCACGAGCTGACCTTGCAGCGGCTGGAGGAGTACCTGCTGCCGCTGTACCAGGCCGGCATCATCCCGCTGCTGCTTGGCGGCGATCACAGCCTCGTGATGGCCGAGATGCGGGCGCTGCACCGAGTAGCGGGCCCGTTCTCCGTCGTGCACCTGGACGCGCATAACGACGTGCTCGACGACTACTACGGTGTGCGTCACTTCCACGGCACGATGTTCCGCCGCGCGGTCGAGGAAGGACTGGTCGACGCGGCACACAGCATCCAGGCGGGCATGCGCGGCTCGGTGCACCCGCAGGACATCGGCGCGGCGGAGAGCCTGGGCTATGAGGTCATCAGGTGGCGCGAGCTGGCCCGGATGGAGCCGGCCGAGTTCGGCGCCAGGGTCGCGGCCAGGGTCGGGGACCGCCCGGTGATGGTCTCCTTCGATATCGACATCGTCGACCCGGCCTACGCCCCCGGCACCGGCACGCCCGAAGTTGGCGGCCCGTCCTCTTATACGGCGCTTGAGCTGGTCCGCGCACTCGGGCCGCTGGACTACCGATCACTGGACATCGTGGAGGTCTCGCCGCCCTACGACTCCGGCGACATCACCAGCCACCTGGCTAGTGTCATCGCATTCGAGCTGCTCGGCCAGGTGGCTGCCGGGCGGACGGAAGGCGGGTCAGGTGACGGCTAAGCTCACCACCCTGGAAAACGCGGCCCTGCGGACCGGGCTGAACGTGTCAGACGGGCACCCGAGGATGCCGCTTACCCAGGGCCAGCGGGCGATCGTGTCTGGCCTGGGCGAGCTATACGACGACGCGCTCAAGCTGCCCTTCGATGAGCTGGAGGCCGAGACTCACCGCGCGTTCCTGCACGGGCTTGGCCAGTACAGCGCGCCGGTCGGCACCGGCCGGCTGGTGAGCTGCTACTCCTCGTCGGTGGCCATCGACCTGCTCGCCAGGGCGCTGGCGGAGCGCACCAGCCAGGTGGCGGTGATCCACCCGACCTTCGACAACATCCCGGACCTGCTGAAGTCCCGGCACCTGAGCCTCGTCCCGGTCTCCGAGGGCGAGCTGGAGACCGGCGAGCTGCGGCTCCCGCCCGAGGTCGGCGCGGTGTTCGCCACCTGCCCGAACAACCCGACCGGCTGGGTCGCGTCGCAGGAGCAGCTCGCCCGGCTGGCCGGCTGGTGCGCCGCCACCGGCCGCGTCCTGGCCCTGGACACCTGCTTCCGTGCCCACGACGAGCGCGCGCAGTACGACACCTACCGGGTGCTGGAGGACAGCGGCGCCGAGTGGGCCGTGGTCGAGGACACCGGCAAGCTCTGGCCGGTGCTTGAGCTGAAGGCCGGGTTCCTGAGCTGGGGACCGAACACCTCGTTACCGATCGCCGACGCGTTCGACGACCTGCTGCTTTCGGTCTCGCCGCTGATCTTGTCGCTGCTCACCAGGCTGGCGCAGGACGCCGCGGCCGGCGGCTACGCCGAGCTCCGGGAGCTCATCGCCGGCAATCGCGCCATCCTCGCCGAGGCCATCGAGGGCAGCGGGCTGACGCTGAAGGAGCCCGGTTCCCGGATCAGCCTCGCCCAGGTGTCGCTGCCGCCGGCGGCGCCGGCGACCGACGTCTACCAGGCCATGCTCGCCGAGGGTATCCATGTCCTGCCCTGCGACGCGTTCCACTGGGCCGACCCGGAGGGCGGCACCCGTGACATCCGGATCTCGCTGGCGCGGGCCCCGCAGGAGGTAAGGACGGCCGCCCTGGCCCTGGCGAGGGCGGGCCGGGGCGGGGAAGACTCGCTGCCGGGAGATCCCCCGCCAGGCATAGACGGCACAGGGAGCAGCTCATGACCGCTGACAACGGCGCCATCATGGATGGGTGGCCGCGCGACCGGCGCAACACGATCATCGACCTGCAGGCGGCGACCGAGCGGGGCGAGCGATGGGCCATGCTCACCTCCTACGACGCGTTCACCGCCGGGGCCTTCGAGAACGCGGGTGTGCGCGCGTTCCTGGTCGGTGATACCGCGGGCATGGTGGTCTTCGGCCGGGAGACCACGGTCAGCGTCACGCTCGACGAGCTGCTGCCCCTGGTCCGCGCGGTGGTGGCCGGCACCAGCCGCGCGCTGGTGGTGGCGGACATGCCCTTCGGGTCCTACCAGACCTCCGCCGACCAGGCGCTGCGCTCCGCCACCCGGTACGTCAAGGAAGGCGGCGCGCAGGCGGTGAAGCTGGAGGGCGGCAAGTCGGTGGTGCCCCAGGTCAAGGCGATCACCGAGGCCGGCATCCCGCTGATGGGCCACCTGGGCCTGACCCCGCAGAGCATCCACGCACTTGGCGGCAACCGGGTCCAGGGCAGGGGCCACGCCGGCGACGTGCTGCTCGCGGACGCGCATGCCCTCGAAGACGCCGGCGCCTTCGCCGTGGTGCTGGAAGCGGTCCCGGCCGAGCTGGGCGAGCAGGTCACCAAGGAACTGCGCGTCCCGACCGTCGGGATCAGCGCCGGCGCCGGCTGCGACGCGCAGATCCTGGTCTGGCAGGACATGCTCGGCCTGACCCCCGGCCGGGTGCCCAAGTTCGTCAAGAAGTACGCCAACCTGCAGGAGATCCTGACCGAGTCGGCGTCCAGCTACGTGCGGGAAGTCAGGGACGGGGTGTTCCCCGACCCGCAGTACAGCTACTGACCGTGTCCCCGCCAGGGCGGCCGGGGCGGCCGGCCCTGGCGCAGGTCGCCGTCGCCATGCGCCCCGGCATGACCGGCTATGTGCACGAGGTGCTGGCCGGGCGCCTGGCACCGCGACGGCTGGATCCCGGCGAGCCGCCTTGCGGGCCCGCGCTGCTGGTGATCGCCCCGCACGAGATCCCCGCGGCGCAGGCCGCCGCGCTCGCCCGCCAGCCCTGGTCGTGGATTCACCTGACCAGCGCCGGGGTGGACTTCTTCCCGGTGCGCACCGTCCCGGCCGGCACGGTCATCACCCGCAGCGGCGGCGCCTACGTGGCGCCGATCACCGAGTACGTCACCAGGGCGATGCTGCGCGCCAGCTCGGCGCCCGGCTGGCCGGCCGGCGAGCTGCCCGGCGCGCCGCCGCCCGGCCAGGCCGCCGCCGGGCTCTACCGCCGCCGCCTGGGCGTGGCCGGCCTCGGCCGGACCGGTCAGGGCGTGGCGAGGCTCGGGCTGCTGCTCGGCATGGCTGTCACCGCGCTGGTCCGGCCCGGCACCGGGCGCCGGCTGCCCGGCGTCGAGCACGTGACCTGCGTCCGCGAGCTGCGCGACGTCGACCACCTGGTGCTGACCCTGCCGCTCACCACCGCGACGCGCCACATCCTGGACGCCGAGTTCTTCCGGCACTGCCGGCCTGGCCTGCACCTGGTCAATACCGCCCGCGGCCCGCTCGTCGACCACGACGCCCTGGCAGCGGCGGCGGCCGACCGGGCGGTGACGGCAACCCTCGATGTCACAGAGCCCGAGCCGCTGCCGGACTGCCACCCGCTGCGGTCGCTGCCGGGGGTGACGATCACCCCGCATATCGCCTGGCGCAGCGGCACCAGCGACTCGGCGTTCCTGGATGACCTCCTCGCCAACCTGGAACGCTGGCCGCTCGGCCTGCCGCTGCGGGACCGGGTAATCCGGTCCCGTGGCTACTGATCCGCCTGCGGCGGCCGGAGCAGGCCGCGGACCAGCTCTTCCGCCGGGCCGGTGTCGGTGCCCTGGAAGTAACGGTCCCGCAGGGCCTCGGGCGCGCCCAGGTAGAACCGCTCGAACAGCAGCTGCCGCCCGCCGAAGTCGCCGATGGCCAGCTCGGCGGCCAGCCGCAGCACCCCGGCGGGCTCGCCGCCCGGGTCTCCGGTGCCGGTCGCGGCGGCACCGGAACCGAGGTAGGAGCGGAAGATCTCCCCGGCCGGGCCGGCCAGGTCCTGCTCGCCCGGCTGCATCACCAGGTTGCTGGAGCCGACGAGCTGGAGCAGCTCGGTCAGCCGGGGGAAGTACTCGGTGCCTAGCACGCCGGCCGCCGCCAGCGGCGACCACGCCGCCACGTAGTGCCCGCCAGGACCCGGGCCGGCCGCCGCCTCGGCGGCGGCGACCAGCGAGCGCAGCGCCTCGGCCTTCGCGGCCATCTCGCCGAGCATGGACCGGATGCCTGACTGGCCATCGCGGCCGGTCGCCCTGGCCACCAGCGTGGCCGCGCCGAGCATCAGCTCGGCCTTCACCGCGACCCGGATCGTGCTCTGATGCCACAGGTAGGAGGTCATCTGGGTGCGCTGGCGGAGCGCGTTGCACAACTCCACGTCACCGTCGATGAAGACCCGCTCGTGCGGCACCAGCACCTCGTCGAAGACACACAGGGCGTCCAGCTCGTCGAATCGCTCCCGCAGCGGGGCCGCCGCGGCCGGCTCGCCGCGGGCCAGCGGCCGGCGGCAGAGCAGCGCCAGGCCCGGCGTGCCGATCGGGATGGAAAAGGCCAGCGCCTGGGTCCCCTCCTGCGGGCCGAGCGGGCGGAACGGGTAGACCAGCAGTTCGTCGGCGAGCGGCGCGAAGGTGGCCAGCATCTTGACCCCGCTCACCACGATGCCGTCTTCGGTCTCGCCGGTCTTGCGCAGCGCCGAGGTGGTCGCCCGGCCATCCGCGCGGCGGTCCCCCGGCGGGTCGCTGATCGCGTGGGTATGGCAAAGGTTGGCCTGCCGGGCGCGCCGGTAGTGCGCCACCACATTGGCGGCGTATCGCCCGTCCCGGTAGCCAAAGACGTCGGCCGACGCGTACCAGGCCGCCAGCAGCGTGGCCAGGAAGTCCGGGCTGCGGCCGAGCAGCCCGCCGGTGGCGCGGGCGATGGTGGTGTAGTACCTGCCCCGGCTGCGCACCCCGGCCGCGTCGCCGGCCAGCGCGTAGGACCAGGGAATGGCATCGCCGGTCTCGGCGCAGGTGGTGAGCAGGTCGGCGCTGCCGGGGCCGGTGTGCAGGTCCATGACGCCGGCGACAGTGCCCGCGATGCCGCGCATCCCCGGATGACTGGTCACGTCGGCTACGGCGGACCCGTCGATCGTGACGTAGCGCTTGTCTCGCAGGTCGGCGAGGTACTGCTGGCCGTCACGCATATTCCTCACCCACCGGCGCCGATCGCGGCGATCGTGTCCAGCAGGCTGGCCAGGGTCTCCTGCGTCGTGTTCGGCGACATCAGGGCCACGCGCAGGTGGACCGCCCCGTCGACGTTCACCGACGACAGGTAGAACCGGCCGTCCTGGCGGAGCCGGTCCCTGATGGCGAGCTGCCGGTCCCCGGCGGGCGCGTAGCGGAAGCACAGGACGTTGCTCTCCGGCCGGTACGGGCAGGTGAAGTCGGCGCGCTCGTTGATCATCCGCCACAGGGCCTGCGCGAGATCGTGCTGCGTCTCGATGTAGTCGCGCAGTCCGTCCTCGCCGAGCATGGCGAGGGTGATCAGCAGCTTGAGGCCGAGCGGCGGCTTGGAGGTCTCGAAGGTGCGCTGTCCCATGTCCAGCTCGACAGCGTCCTCGTGGAACAGGTAGGAAGCGTCCTGGCGGAACATCGTGCCCAGGTCGGCGGCGTCCCTGATGACCACCCCGGTGCACAGCCCGGAGATGCGCAGCATCTTGTGCGCGTCCCAGGTCATCGAGCTGGCCAGGGACAGGCCGTCCAGGCGGTCCCGCAGCCGTGGGGACAGCAGGGCGCACGCGCCGTGCGCGCCGTCCACGTGCATCCAGATGCCGGCCGCCGCGCACAGCTCGCCGATCTCGCCGATGCGGTCGTAAAGCCCGGTCCCGGTGGCGCAGGCGTTCGCGACCAGCGCGACCGGCTGATCGCCGCGCGCCCGGACCGAGCGGATGATCTCCGGCAGCTTCGCCACGTCGATCCGGCCGACCGGATCGGTGTCAAGCGGGACCACCCCGTCCAGGCCGATGCCCATCACCGCGGCGGCCTTGTGCACCGAGTAGTGGCTGGTCCTGGGGGCCATGATCACGGCGCGCCCCGTGCTCCCCGATCGCCAGCTAGCCGGGAGCGCGCGGGAGCGGGCGGCGGTCAGCGAGATCAGGTTGCCCAGGCTGCCGCCGTGGGTGAGCGTGGCCGTGCCGCCGGGCACCCAGCCCACCTGCGTGGCCAGCCACCTGCAGACGGCCTGGTCGACCGCCGTGCCGGCCGGCGCCAGCTCGTAGATCAGCGAGATGTTGTTGGTCGCGGCCAGCATCAGGTCCGCCGCGATGCCCGGCAGGCTGGGCGGGGCGATCTGGTGCGCCATGTATCCCGGATGCCAGTAGCTGGCCGACAGCTCGCAGTAATCCCTGGCGAACTCCAGCAGTCCTGCCGTGCTCATGATCTCGCCGCCGAGCCAGCGCTCCAGGCCCAGCCTGCTGCCGACCTCCTCGATGCTGCCAAAGCCGACCGCGGTGGTCTTGCCGTCCGCGCTGTCTTCCAGGTGCCCGGCTAACTGGTCGAGTAATGCCTGTCCAACCGCCCGCAGGTCGTCGCTCTGGCCGCTCTTCGCCATCGAATCTCCCTCAGCATGGTCCGGCCGACGCCGGCGTCCGGAAGTCCCGGACGAAGATCGCCCCCACGGGTGAGTGTCGGATCGCCAGTGTCAGACCGCCTCCAGGTAGCGCGCCCGCTCCCAGTCGCTCACCTGCTCCTGGCTCAGCGCCAGCTCGCGGGCGGCCACCGCCGCGAGCAGCTCGACGGCCCGCTCGCCCAGGGCGGACTTGGCGAAGGCGCTGGACCGCAGCAGCCGGACGGCCTCACCGAGGCTGGCCGGCAGCGCCTCCTGCCCGGACTGGTAGGCGTCCGCCACCGCCGCCGGGGCCGGGGCGATCCCGTCCCTGATGCCCGCGAGGCCGGCCAGCAGCGTCACCGCGACGAGCAGGTACGGGTTAGCGTCGGCCGCCCCGATCCGGGACTCCAGCCGGGTGCCGGCCGCGCCCCGGCGGAGCACCCGCACCGCGACCGACCGGTTGTCGCTGCCCCAGGAGAGCGTCGTGGGGGCGAACGAGTGGTCCCTGACCCGCCGGAAGCCGTTCGGGGTCGGCACGCACACCGCATAGGTGTCGGGCGCGTAGCCAAGCAGCCCGCGCAGGTAATGGCTGCCCAGCTCGCTCAGCCCGCCCTCGCCGGGGTCGTAGAACAGGTTCCGCTCCCCGGCCATGTCGAGCAGGCTCTGATGCACGTGCAGTCCGCTGCCCGACAGGTCGGTGAACGGCTTGGCCATGAAGGTAGCGACCAGCCCATGCCGCGCGGCCGCCTGCTTGGCCGCGTAGCGCAGGAAGATCAGGTCATCGGCGGCCTGCAGCGGGGCCGAGTACTTGATGTTGATCTCGACCTGGCCTGGAGCGTACTCGGCGCCGCACGCCTCGACCTCGATGCCGGCGGTCTCCAGCGCATCCCTGATCTCGCTGAGCACGGGCTCCAGGCAGGATCCGTCGTGCAGGCTGTACACCGGGTTACGGTCACCGACCGGGCGGCGGGTCTCCGCGTCGATCAGGTAAAACTCGCTCTCCAGGCCGACCATTGGCCGGTAGCCGGCCGCCTCGCAGGCCCGCACCGCCCGGCGCAGGATGTGCCGGGGGCTGATGTCCAGCTCGGCGCCCTGGTCGTCGGTGACGTCGGAGTGCACGAACGCGCTGGCCGGGCGCCAGCCGATCAGCCGGAGCGTGCTCAGGTCCGGGCGCAGGAAGATGTCCGGGTACCCGGTCGCCCAGTTGTAGCGCTCGTCGGAGAAGACCTCAAGGCCATAGTCCCAGGCGAACAGGGCCGAGGAGAAAGCGACCTTGCCTGGCAGCGCGTCGGCGAGAAAGGCGCGGGCGGGAAGTCGCTTGCCGCGCAGTGCGCCCGTCAGGTCCACCAGGGAGACCTCGACGGTGCGGATGTTATTGGCCTCTAAGAAGCGGCTCGGCTCGGACAACTTCGCTCCCGCTTAGTAGTCCTACATGAATTCCAGTATGAAGCTCGCTTTTCAGCCCATTATATCCCAAAAATTCCGGCCAGCCAAATCGCGACTGTCAGATCCGGCCGTCCTCAGAACCTGCGCAGCCGCACGCCGCTGACGTGATGGTCGGCGGCCTTCTCCAGGATGACCTTGGCCCGGCCCCTGGTCGGCGCGATGTTGCTGACGAGATTGGGCAGGTTGATCTCCTCCCAGAGCTGCCCGGCCGTGCTGACTGCCTCCTCCTCGCTGAGCTCCGCGTACTTATGAAAATAGGACTCAGGATCGCGGAACGCCCCGCCGCGCAGCTCCAGGAACCTGTCGATGTACCACTGCCGGATGTCGGCCGGGGCGGCGTCCACGTAGATAGTGAAGTCAAGGAAATCCGACACCAGAACGGTGGGCCGCCGCCGCGCGGCCGGGGTGTGCTGGAGCACGTTCAGGCCCTCCACGATCAGCACGTCGGGCTGGCGCACGAGCTGGTGCGCCCCCGGCACGATGTCGTAGGTCAGGTGCGAGTAGACCGGCGCTGCCGCCTCGGGCTCGCCCGCGCGCACCGCCCGCAGGAATGCGATCAGGGCAGCCAGGTCGTAGCTTTCCGGGAACCCCTTGCGCTTCATCAGCCCCCGGCGCCGCAGTTCGGCGTTGGAGTACAGGAAGCCGTCGGTGGTCAGCAGGTCGACGGCCGGATGCGCGGGCAGCCGGGACAGCAGCGTGCGCAGCACCCGCGCGCTGGTGCTCTTGCCCACCCCCACGCTGCCGGCGATGCCGACCACGAATGGCACCGGCGACAGCCCGCAGCCCAGGAACGCTCCCGCGACCTGCTGCATGTCGGCGGAGGCGGTGACGTACAGGCTGATGAGTCGCGCCAGGGGCAGGAAAACGGCCTCGACCTCGTCGGCGGAGAGCACGTCGCCCAGGCCGCGCAGGCTGCCCAGCTCCTCGGAGTGCACGGTCATCGGCATCGACTGCCGCAGTCGTGACCACTCCTCGCGGGAGAACTCATAGTAGGCGGAGCCGTCCCCGGCCGCGGCGCTGCTGATCACAACGTCGGAGCCTACGCGGGCAGCCGCCGGCGAAGCCGTCACGGCTGGGTGGCCGGTCCGGCGTGCGCTAAGCGCGCGGAAATCATGAATGCGACGACCAATTTGCAAAGAAAACGGGACAGAATAAGATTCTTACACTTGTGTCGCGGCCAAATCAAGTATGGCCTCCCGCCCTGCGATGGGGCCTTTCACCTGCGGCCCCGCCCGGCGGGCCCGCAGGTCGCGGCCGGGCGCGCTCCGGCCGCGCTGCCGTCCAGGCCAGCGCGGCAGCGTATCGTCACCGTGCCACGTCAACCGCCGGGGGCTTCCACCATGGGCATGGTCAGCGCGTTCGAGCCGATCTGGATCCTGACGGCGGCCGGCTACCTGGCCCGTCGTACCGGGATGCTCGGCGAGGGCGCCGTCACCGTGCTCGGCCGGTTCGTATTCCACCTGGCGATGCCCGCTGCGCTGTTCCTCACCCTGGCCAGGACGCCGCTGTCCAGCCTGGCCGGGCGGCCGCTCGCGGCGTTCGCCGCCAGCACGGTGGCGGTGATCGGCGTCGGCTGGTACGGCGGCCGCGCGCTGTTCGGCCGCAAGCCAGGCGAGGCACCCATCTGGGGCATGTCCGCGGGTTACGTCAACTCGGCCAACCTCGGCATCCCCATCGCGATGCAGGTCCTTGGCAGTCTGTCCTTCCTGGTCGAGGTCGTGCTGGTGCAGGTGCTGATCGTGACCCCGATCATCCTGATCGCGCTGGACCGGCACTCCGACGCGGCGGGCCGGGTGCGGATCCGGCGGATCGCCACGCTGCCGGTGCGCAACCCGGTGATCCTGGCCTCGGCACTCGGCGTGGTCTGGTCCGCCGCTGGCCTGTCCCTCCCGTCGCCGGTCAAGTCGTCGCTGACCCTGCTGTCGGCGGCGGCGGTGCCCACCGCGCTGATCGCGCTCGGCGCGTCGCTGCACGCCGAGGGCGGCCAGGCCGAGCGGGCCTACGGTGAGCTGTCCGCGATCGTGGCGCTCAAGCTGCTGGCCCAGCCGGCCATCGCCTTCGTGATCGGCGCCTTCCTGCTGCACCTGTCGCGGCCGGAACTGCTCGCGGTGGTGATCTGCGCGGGCCTGCCGACGGCCCAGAACACCTTTATCTTCGCCCAGGAGTACGGGGTGGCCGAGGCGCTCGCCAGCCGCGCGGTGCTGATCACCACCACGCTCTCGCTGGCCACCCTCGCGGCCACCGCCGCCCTGCTTGGCCCTGGTTAGCCCGCCAGGCCCTGCAGCCCGGTTTGCCCTCAGCGACCGCTTTGCACCGATACTGGTGCCATGGCACACCGGCAGGCCGACGGCGGACGGCCCGCCGTCCGCGAGGTCACCGGGTCCGGGCTCGCCGAGCTGATCCCCGATCCCGACCGGCCGGGTGCCTGGACCCTGCTGGTCGACGGCGCGCCGCAGTCACATGTCGACCTCGAGGATCCGGCCTACCTGAAGTTCGACTACATGCGGCGGATCGGGCACCTGATCGACCTGGCCGCGCCGCCCGGCGAGCCGCTGCGCGTGCTGCACCTCGGCGGCGGCGCCCTGACCCTGGCCAGGTACGTGGCGGCCACCCGGCCAGGCTCCCGCCAGCTCGCCGCCGAGTCTGACGCGGCGCTAGCCGACCTGGTCAGGCGCGAGCTGCCGGTGCGCCAGCCGGCCCGCCGCGGCGCCGGGCGGATCCGGGTCAGGGCGGCCGATGCCCGCGCCGTGCTGGAGACGGCCAGGCCAGGCTCCTTCGACATGGTGATCGCCGACCTGTTCGCCGGGGGCGCTACCCCGGCGCACCTGACCACGACGGAGTTCACCGCGGCCGCGTGCCGGGTGCTCGGCCCGGCCGGGATGTACATCGCCAACATCGGCGACGGGCCGCCGCTGGCGGGTACCAGGGCCAGGGCCGCGGCGGCCGGCGCGGCCTTCCCCCGGCTATGCCTGCTCGCCGACACCGCCGTGCTGCGCGGCCGCCGTCGGGGAAACCTCATCCTGGCGGCCGCGGGCCGTGACCTGCCGACCGAGGCGCTCCGCAGGCTCGCGGCCAGCGACCCGCTACCGTGGCAGGTCGTCTGCGGCGCGGACCTCCGCCGGCTGATCGCCGGGACCCGGCCCGTCACCGACGCGCTAGCAGGAGCCCCGTCAGCTATGCCAGCGGAATCGTCCAGCTAACCTCCAGGTCAGGAACTTACGCTCGGCGCAGCGCTGAGGATGCTGTGCTGAGCTGGACGCTGTACTAGCTGGAACGCTGTGCTAGCTGGAGGAACGGGAGGGCCAGGCCGTGCGGGAGAACGTGACCATCTCCTACCAGGGAGCCGGGTACGAGCTCGGGCGCGGGCCCGGCTACTACGGGATCTGGGCTACCGACGCACCCCCCACCCAGCCGCCCCTGGAGTGGTGGCCGGAGACCGGCGACGGCTGGGCCGCCGCCTGGGCCAGGTTCTCCTGGATCGCTCAGGCTGGGCCGATTACTCAGGTCGGCGATCCGGGCGCGGTCCCTGTCCCGCCCGCCGCCGGCCCCACGCCTCCCGCCGAGCCCGTGCTTCCAGCCAGCACCGCGACCGAAGACACCGCGACCGAAGACACCGCCGCGCTGACCACGCCGGGGACCGCTCCCGGCAGCGGCGCGGCCATGCCCCCGGCCAGCGCCATTCCGTACGGGACCAGCACCGCCCCTTACCCGGCCCGCGCCGCCGGACGCGGTGGCCGGAGCGCCTCGGCGGTGACCGCGGTGGTCCTGCTGGCCCTCGGCGTGGTCCTCGGGTTCGTCGGCCTGTTCCCCGGCTACGTCGGCAGCGCGAGCCTGGCCAGCGACGCCTCCGAGCTGGTGCCGCACCTGCTGTACCTGGCCGCCTGGGCCACCGGCGCCGTGCTCATCCTGCTGGGCGGGACCAAGTCCAGGACCGGGGCGCTGCTGGGCACCGGGACGGCCATCGTGACGCTCGGGCTGTTCGTGGCCGATGCAGGCCCGGTGATCTCCGCGGGCACCCGGCTGGCCAGCGCCGGCCTGGTGCTCGGCCTGATCGGCTGGCTGGCCTGCGCGGCCGGCTCGGCCATCGCGCTGGCCGGCGGCCCGGACGGGCGGCTGGCCCGGCCGCGCGGCCGGGACTTCGGCCCGGTGCTGCTGCTCGCGGTCGCCGGGGTTGGCACGGCGCTCACCTTCGCACCGTCCTGGGATCGCTTCACCCTGCAGAACGCGGCCGGCATCTCCCAGTCGATCATCGAGGGCAACGCGTTCTCCAACTCGGGACCGGTCATCGCCGGCGATGTGATCGCGATGATCGCGATCGTGGCGGTCGCCATCGGGGCCGCGCTGTGGCGCCCGGCGCGGCAGGGCGCTGCGCTGCTCGGCGGCGTGGTCCTGGTGATGGCGGCGCAGGCGGTCTCCGCCCTGGTCCAGCTAGGCCAGACCGTCTCGCCGGCGCAGTTCGGCATCTCCCCGGCGCAGGCCGCGGCGGCCGGGGTAACGATCAGCTCGGGCGCGACGCCGGTCTTCTGGGTGTACTGCACGTTCGTGGTCGGCCTGGCGCTGATCTGCGCCTGGCTGCTGATGCCGCAGGCACCGGAATTCCCGGTGCTGGTCGCGCCGCCGGCGCCGCCCGCGCCCGCGCCCGCGACGGCCAGCGGCCCGGCCGCCTGAGCTTTCCCGCACCACCGCGCATCGCCCCGGCCGGATTCCAGCCGGGGCGATGCACCCGGTAGCGGCGCTATCCGCCGATCGGGAACGCGAAGTCGCAGGCTGGCCCGACGGTGGGCGGCGTCTGCGCCGTGGCGATGAAGACCTGGCGCAGCGGCCCGGAGGGCTGGCGGTGCTCCCGCGCCGCCCAGCCTTCCAGTGCCGAGACCACGGCCATCGCCTCGGTCTCGCCGACGTCACTCGCGACGGGCAGGTGCACGAACGCCTCCTCGTGCGCGGCCTCGGTGCGCAGCGTCAGGTCGGGGAAGGCTGCGGCTATCCGTTCCACGTCGGCACCGGGAACCGGCCGGCACCACTCCACCGGGCCGTCGCTGTCGGCGCTCACCTGACCGTAGTAGATGACGAACGGCGCGCCGGCGATCCCCTCGATTCGCGGCACGGACTGGGTGCGGAACCGGGTGATGAACTCCCGGCCAAACAAGATGGCCTGGTCGTGAGTCACGTGCCGGTGCGAGCAGAGCAGGCTGCGGGCGCCGATGGCGCGGGTGGCGACCTCGTACATGACGGACCTCTCTCCGGTGAGCTGTGCGACGAGGGAGGTGGTCAGCGCCCGGCGGGCGGCATGCTCGGACTCGGCTGCGGCCCAGTACCCGGTGATCCGGGCGGCGGCCGCCGCGGGCTCGAGCACCACGACCGCCTTGATCTCCGCCAGCGGCATCCCGACTTGGCGCAGCGCCGCCACCAGGCGGGCCCGGCCGAGCTGGTCGCGGCTGTACCAGCGGTACCCCGAGTCCAGGTCCACCCGCTCGGGCGGCAGCAGGTCCAGCTCGTCGTACAGCCGCAGCGCCTTCGGTGACAGCCGCGACAGCCGCGCGAATTCTCCGATGCTGACCAGCCCCACGACCACTCCCTCGTTCCGGGCGGGCGCCCGGTCTCGATGACTCTGCGGCTTCCCCCAGGGTGAAGGTCAACTCGCCATTTCCGGTGCTGGGCCGTGCCTGATGCGCATGGTGGGGCGCAAGTGGCTCGTGACAAAAGGTGACGGTCCCGATAAAATCGGTCATCTTCTGCGCACGGAAGGGCGGCAACTGAATGATCCGCGGCGGAACGTCAGCGACAGTAGCGCTCGCACTCGCTTTAATCGGACTGGCACCCGTCGCGGCAGTGACCGCCGCGGCGCCGGACGCGGTCGCTGCGGCCGCCCCGGCGACCGCCAGCGAGCCGGTCATCGTGGTCCTGCGGCACCAGTACAGCTTCCCCGGCGGCGCCGGCGGCGCCAGGGAGCGGATCGCGGCGGGCAACTCCGCGCAGGCTCCGGTGCTGGCTAGCCTGCGGGCCAGCCACGCCACCCGGATCAGCCAGATCCATCTCATCGACGCGGTCGCCGCTACCGTCTCGGCGGCCGAGGCGAAGACGCTCGCGGCCAGCCCGAGCGTGGCGCAGGTCGTGCCGGACGCGTCGTTCCGCGGCCCGCAGCCGGCCACCATCCCGGCGACCGCGCTGCGCGCCGCCGGGGCGACCCGCCCGGCGGCGCTGGCCCCAGGCACCTGCCCGGCGGCCGGCCAGGTCCAGCTCGACCCTGAGGGCGCCGAGCTGGTGCATGCGGTGGCCGGCGACTCCGCCACCCCGACCGCCAGGAAGCTCGGCTTCACCGGTGCGGGCGTACGGGTCGGCGACATCGCGGTCGGCATCAACCCGGCCGAGCCCGAGATGATCCGGCCGAACGGCAAGCACGTCATCGTCGCGTACAAGGACTTCACCGGCGAGGGGACCACCGTCTACGGCGGCGAGGACCTGGAGTCCTACCTCGACGACAGCGTGATGGCGGCGCAGGGACGGCAGGTCTACGACCTGCACGACTACACCCCGTACATGCCGGCCGGGTGTGACATCCGGCTGCAGGGCGTCGCCCCCGGCATCTCGCTGTACGCCTACAAGGTGTACGGCAACGAGGACATGACCACCACCTCGGCGTTCCTTGAGGCGATCGACTACGCGGTTGACACCAGCCACGTCAACGTCCTCAACGAAGAGGGCGGGTCCTTCCCGATGCCGGACACCAGCCAGGACCTGATCAAGAATGCGAACGCCGCCGCCATCGCGGCCGGCGTGACCATCACCTCGCCGTCCTACGACGCCGGCCCGGAGAGCACCATCTGGTCGCCGTCCTCGCAGCCGGGCGTGATCAGCGTGGGCGCCTCGACGGCGTTCCGCTCCTACGCCCAGGACGACATCGGCGAGTACAACCAGATGAAGGCAAAGGGCTGGGTCAGCGACAACATCAGCTCGCTGAGCTCGGGCGGCTTCACCGAGGGCGGCAGGACCATCGACGTGCTGGCCCCCGGCGACCTGGACTGGGTCGCGTGCGGCCTGGACAAGCCGGCCTGCGGGACCGCGCCGATCACCGTCTCCGGTGGCACCAGCGAGGCCGGCCCCATCGTGGCCGCCGTCGCCGCGCTGGTGATCCAGGCCTTCCGCAGCACGCACTCCGGCGTGACGCCGTCGGCCACCCTGGTCAGGAACATCATCTCGTCCAGCTCCGATGACCTCGCGATGCCTGGCTACGAGCAGGGCTCCGGCCTGGTGGACGCCTACCGCGCGGTGAAGGCCGCGATGTCGGCGAACCACGGGGCGGCACGCAAGACCGCCGACAGCCCGGCGCTGGTCGCCAGCACTCAGCAGCTCGCCAGCATCGGCAAGCCGGGTACCAGCACGAAGCTGTCGTTCCGGCTGACGAATGATGGCGAGAAGACGGCCAGGGTCAGCCTGGCGGGCCGCACTCAGGGCGCCGCCACCGTGGTCCTGTCCAAGACGCTGCACCGGACGAACAAGACCGGTGACCAGATCTTCAGCTTCGCGCTTAGCCACCGCGCCGCCGTGCTGACGGCGGACCTGGCGCAGCCGGGCGGACCTGACTCCAACCCGGTGGCCATCTCGCTGGTCAACCCGCGGGGCAAGATCACCGCCTACAGCCTGCCGCAGGGCACAGGCAACCACGGCCAGGTCGAGGTGCGCAACGCCCTGGCTGGGCGGTGGAAGGTCGACATCAGCGCGCTCGGGCCCTACAGCGGCCCGGTGTACGTGCAGGTGACCGCGCAGGCCAACAAGACCTGGGGCAGCATCTCGCCGCGCCGCGTCACGCTGGGAGCAGGCCGGTCGGCTGAGGTCACCCTGCGGGTGACGCACCCAAAGTCGCCCGGCGACGAGAGCGGCTCCGTGGCCTTCAGCGCGCCGGGCTGGGGCGCCAGCTCGCTGCCGGTCTCGCTGCGCTCGCTGGTGCCGATCGTGCACGGCACCGGGCACTTCCGCGCCACCATGATCGGCGGTAACGGGCGCGGGTTCGTCCCGGCACAGACGTTCTTCTGGAACTTCGACGTGCCGGCCGGGCAGCGTGCCCTCGACGTGCAGACCAGGCTGGCCGGGAGCAACAACGACCCGTACTTCGCCTACCTGGTCGACTCCCGCGGCGAGGCGGTGGCCCAGGCCAGCAACCAGCTCGTGGTCGGCGAGTCGGACGGCAGCCCGGTCACGGTCGGCGAGCCTGGCATGCGGCTGCACACGCTGGTCCCGCCGCCGGGCCGCTGGACGGTGGTCCTCACGTTCACCAACCCGGTCAACGGCAACCGGCTGCGGACCCCGCTCACCGGGACGGTCTCGCTCGCCCCGGTGACCGCTAAGGTCCACGGACTGCCCGACAGCGCGGCGACGGTCGTCGCCACGGGCGCGCAGCGCGTCGTCGCGATCACCGTGCACAACAACGGGGACACGGCCGAGACGTACTTCCTGGATGCCCGGCTGCGGCGGCAGGCTTCTGTGCCGCTGACGTCGATCACCCCGGCCGCGAACCTGACACTGCCGCTGTCGGAGTTCTCCTACATTCCCCAGTGGATCGTGCCGACCGACTCGACCTCGGTCACGGCCAGCGCGGTCTCCACCGCCCCGACGAGGTTCGACTTCGGCCCGTTCAACGGCGAGCCGGACATCGGCGCCAAGGTCAGCGGCAACGACGCCAGCGCGTCCTTCACCGCGCCGGGCGGCACCGCGCTGACCCAGGGCGACTGGTTCATCACCCCGCAGCAGGTCGGGCCGTTCGGCTCGGCCGGGGCACCGTCCTCGACTACCACGCTGTCGCTGACGGCCGTCACCGCGGCGTTCGACCCAGGGCTCACCTCGAAGACGGGTGACCTCTGGGAGCAGGGTGCCGCCGCGCAGGCCGCGTTCTCGCCGGTGATCGTCCAGCCAGGGCAGACCACCACGCTGTACGCGGTGCTCAGCCCGACGGCAACGGTCGGCTCCGTGGTCAAGGGCGTCCTGTACCTGGACGACTCCAGCGCGATCACCAACTTCGGCTCCAGCCCGTCGGGCGACCAGCTCGCGGCCTTCCCCTACACCTACAAGGTCGGATCGTAAGAACGGCCCGGCATGATGCCGGGCATCAGGCGACGGTGCCGAAATACCGGTCACCGAAGTCGCCGATGCCCGGCATCATGTAGGCGTTCTCGTTCAGCCGCTCGTCGATGGCCGAGGTCACGATGCGCACCGCCGGGTAGCGCTGGTGCACCGCCGCGATGCCCTCCGGCACCGCGATCAGGCTGATGAAGACGATCGCGGGCTCGGGCACGCCCTTGCTGAGCAGGATCTCGATGGCGGCAAGCGCGGTGCCGCCGGTGGCCAGCATCGGGTCGAGCAGCAGCACCTGGCGCTGGTCGATGTCGCCGGGCAGCGCGGAGTAGTACACGTGCGGCAGCTTGGTGACCTTGTCCCGCTGGATCAGGATCTTCCCGATCCTGATGGCCGGGCAGATCGCCCGCAGGCCGGCCTCCATGCTCTCCCCGGCCCTGGCGATGGACACCCCGCAGATCCGCGGCGAGAACCGCAGTCCTTCGTAGGTCCTGCCGACCGGCGTGCTGGCCGAGGCTTCCTCGAACGGCAGCAGGTCCAGGCCGGCCTCCAGGAGCAGCCGGATGATCCGGCCCGAGTAGAAGACGAAGTCGTCGCGGCGCGCGTTCCGGTCCCTGATGATCGTGTGTAACGCGCGGAGCTGGTTCGTCTGCGGCAGCAGCACGACGTTGCGGCCGGGCCGCGCGGCGGATGGCGCCTTAGCTGACGGCGCCGTAGTGGTCGTCATGGTTTCTCCCAGCACTCGTCCGTCACTGTCGTGACGGTCACTCGGTCGGTGGCTCCTCGAACGACGGGGGCAGCTCGGGCGTGGCGGTGAAGCGGGCCGCGGCCGCCCGGTAGAGCGACCGGCGGCCGCTCCGGTGCCACTGCCGCCGCAGCACGTACGCCAGCTTGGGGTTGTGCTCCTCGTCCTCCGCTACGGCCCTGGCGACCGTCGCGGCCCAGGATCGGGGTCCGCCCGGCTCGCCCTCGTCGGCCGCGTGGCGGTACCGGGCGTCCAGGTCAGCCAGCGTCTCGCGGGCCGGCACGATCCGCTCGGAGAACATGATGCAGAGCATCCCGATCCAGAAGCTGACCACCGCGGCCCTGCGCTGGTCCTCGGGCAGCCTGGCGGAGATCTGCTCAAGCCCGTGCAGCGCGGTGATCAGGTGCAGCAGCACGAAGTCGCCAGGCACCGCCAGGTACAGCAGGGTGACCGCGTAATAGAGCTGCTCCCAGCTGACGGCGGCATCCTGCCGCAGCGCCCAGCCGGGCACCTGGTAGATCAGCGGATGCCCGGCGCCGAGCACCATCGCGTTCCGGTACTGGAGACCGGAGCGGGCCAGCTCCGGGTGCAGGCCGGCGGCCAGGCCGGCCTCGGTGTCGGTGACCAGCGCCGCCACGGACCTCCGCAGCCCGGCCGTGTCGTCCGCCCACGCCCCGACCATGCGCAGCAGCGAGTCGGCTGGTTCCTCGCCGGCCGCCCCGCCTTGCCCGGCCGGCTCGCGGGCTCGCTCGGGATGGCAGGACACCTGCGAGAAGGCCAGGTAGGCCAGCCCTTCGATCATCATCCAGCGGTGGCTCACGTCCAGCGCCCAGCCCAGGTGGATGGTGGCGTGGGTGAAGGCGCCGGCCCAGCCGGGGATGAGCTCGGGGGCGAACCTGCGCAGCAGCTCGCCGGTGCCCAGCTCGGCCTGCTTGCGGTCGAAGAACTCGCAGTAGGCGGAGAAGCTGATGCGCTTGCCCAGGTCGCGGCGCCAGTCGGCGTCGGTGATCTCGCCGCGGGGCGGGCGCGGCGGCTCCAGCGGGAACCCGTAAGGGGTGAGCCGCGCGTAGTTCTCGTAGTACGAGCGGATCCGCTCCCGCGACGCGCCAAGACCGGCCAGCGCGATCACCGCGTGCTTGACGTGGTTGGTCAGGTGACCGTTGAACTCGATGTGATAGCGCCGGTCATCAAGCAGCTCACCGAGCACGGCGGGCCGCTGGGCGGCGGCCGCCGCCCTGATCTGCCGCGTCACCTCGGCGAAGCTGCCCGCCAGCCACGTCGGCCCGGCCTGGCGCAGCTCGTCCGCGCCCTGCACGCCGTAGCTGACCGCCACGCTGCGCAGCCCGGCCGAGCTGGCCATCAGCAGGTCATGCGTGGTGTCCCCGACCACGATCGGCTGCCCGGCCCCGGCCGCCAGGCGGCGCATGATCAGCCGGGCCATCTCCGGATCCGGCTTGGGCGAGCTGACCTGGTCCGCGCCGACGACCACGGTGAAGTGGCCCGCGATGCCAGCCGCGTCCAGCATGGCGTGAGCGCTGGCGGCGTACTTGCTGGTCGCCAGGGCGAGCACGAAGCCGTCCCGGCTCAGCGCGGCCAGGCCGGCGGCGACGCCGGGAAACAGCAGCCCGGCCGAGCCCGGCACGATGACCTCGCGGAACTGCACCTGGTACAGCCGCACCGCGTCCGTTACCTGCTCGTCGTCGGCCGCGACGCCGAGTAGCTTGCCGAACGCCTGCTCCAGCGGCATGCCGATGGTCGCCCGGATCTCGGCGGCGGGCGGCGCGCTCAGGCCCATCGACCCGAACACCGACGTGAACGCCGCCGTGATGGCGCGCGGGGTGTCCACCAGCGTGCCGTCCAGGTCGAAGATGACAATGTCGGTCATCGCAGTCCTCTCTCAGGTCCTGGGTGCGGCCAGCGGCCTGTCGGCCAGTCGCCCGTCGCTCAGCTCCCGTGCGTGCGCGACGGCCAGCTCGCCGGCCAGCCCGGCGACGCTGACCAGCACCGACATGTTCGCCCGCGCCGACCGGCCCTGCGTCGCCGCCTCGACCGCCCGCATCAGGTACTTGGTCAGCGCGTTGCCGCTGACCCCGTCGGCCGCCGCCGCGGCCATCGCCGCGTCCGCGGCCTCGTCGATCTCGCGCTTGCCGATCGCGTCCTGCTCGCTGATCGGGCTGGTGATCAGGACGGACGTGCTGCTGCCCAGCGCCCAGTTCGCCTCGATGATCCTGGCCACGGTCGCCCCGTCATCGACCCGGTGCGGGCTCGCGAACCCGCTGGAGGTGCAGTAGAACGCGGGGAAATCGTCGGACTGGTAGGAGATCACCGGCACGCACTGGGTCTCCAGGAATTCCAGGGTCAGGCCGAGGTCGAGAATGCCCTTCGCGCCCGCGCAGACGACCGCGACCGGGGACCGGGTGAACTGGATCAGGTCCGAGGAGATGTCCATGGACCGCTGCGCGCCCCTGTGCACCCCGCCGATGCCGGCCGAGGCCAGGAACCTGATGCCGGCCAGCTCGGCGGCCACCAGCGACGACGCCACGGACGTGGCGCCCATCCCGCCCTTGCCCAGGATCACCGGCAGGTCCCTGCTGCTGACCTTCGGGATGCCGGGGGTGGCGGCGAAGCGCTCGATGTCGGCGTCGGTCATGCCGACGACGATGCGCCCGCTGTCGATGCCGATGGTGGCCGGGATGGCGCCGCCGGCCCGGACCGCCTGCTCGACCTTCCTGGCGGTCGCCATGTTGTCGGGATAGGCCAGGCCGTGCGTGATGACGTTCGACTCCAGCGCCACCACTGGCCGGCCCTCGGCCATGGCCTGCCCCACTTCGTCGCTGAAGGCCAGCGGCACGCGTCCCTGCTGATTCCGGCGCATAGAGTCCTTCCCTGTCGTGGCTGGCCCTGTCGTGGCTGGCCCTGTCGTGGCTGGCCCTGTCGTGGCTGGCCCTGTCGTGGCTGGCCCTGCCTGGCCCGGCTGTCAGTAGCTGGGCACCTTGCGCAGCAGGTCCCGGCGGCCGATGATCTCCGGCTGGTAGACCCGCCGGTCCCAGTCCTGCTCGGGCACGGCCTCGATGGCGACCGAGATGACGCCCTCGTCGCAGCCGAAGGCCCGCCGCACCGCCCCGGCGACCGTGTCGACCAGCTCGCGCTGCTGCTCCTCGCTCAGCTCCGCGGGGAAGTGCTTGATGCTGACATGTGGCATGACGTGCTCCTTCTCGCTATGCGTCCCGCAGTTGCTCGCGGATCCTTGCCGCTAGCTCGCCGACTCCCGGCTCGGTGAGGGCGCCGTAGTGGTCGGCTTCCAGGTCGATCAGCAGCGGCGCGCGGGCCGGGTCACCGCCCGGCTGCTCGGCGAAAGAGGGCTCATCGCCCCGAGCCCGGAAGACCGTCACCGGGGCCTTGACCCGCTGCCGCGCCAGCTCGTAGTTCATCCGGTAGGTGCGGTGCACCACGGCCATGATCCGCCTGACCTGCGCGGCGTCCATGCCGTGCAGGCGGGTGCCGATGAACTCCGCGAAGCTGGCGGCGTCCGTGACCACCCGCAGGCACTCATCAAGCAGCGGGCCGCTGACCGCGCCGGCGAACACCGAGAACAGGATCGTCAGGTAGCCGCGCTCCCCGAACGCCGCGTCGCCGTCGGCCGGGCTGCCGTATGGCACCGCGATCCCCGGCATGCCCGGCGCGATGAGGAACAGCCGGCGGACCTGCTCGCCGTCCCGCTCAAGCTGGCGAGTGCTCTCGTAGGCGACCCTGGCGCCGAAGGAGTAGCCCCACAGCGTGTAAGGACCGCGCGGCTGGGCCTGCCTGATCAGCGCCACGTCCGCCGCCGCCATCTCCTCGATGCTGGCGTAGGGGGCCTCGCCCGGATTGATGCCGTGGGTCTGCACGCCGTAGCACGGCCGGCCGGAATCCAGCAGGCCCGCCAGCGGCCGCAGGTTCATCACGAAACCGCCCAGGCCCGGCCAGCAGTAGACGGGCGGCTCAAGCCCGGCGGGCTGGAGCGGGACCAGCCGGCCGGCGCGCTGCCTGCTGATCTCTCGATCCGCGTGCCTGGCCAGCTTCTCGATGGTCGGGGCCTCGAATAAGACCTGCATCGGCAGCGCGCGGCCCAGCTCGGCGTTGATCTTGCTGATCAGCCGGACGGCGATCAGCGAGTTCCCGCCCGCCTCGAAGAAGTCGTCGCGGACCGAGACGCGCCGCTGTTTCAGCTCCGCCGCCCAGATCGCGCCGATCGCCTGCTCGGTGCGGGTGCGCGGCGGGGTGAACGGGCGCTCCGCCTGCCCCGCCTCCGCTGCCTGGCAGGCTTCCTCCAGCGCCCGTCGGTCCACCTTGCCGCTGGGCAGCAGCGGCAGGCTGCCGAGCACGACGACCCTGGACGGCATCATGTAGTCAGGCAGCATCGTGATCAGGTCGTCCCTGATCATCTCGGTCGGCCCCTTCATGTGCACCAGGTCTTCCTTCATGCCCTCGCCCCGGACCTGCTCCGCGCTGACCCGGCCGCCGAGGAAGAAATAGGACGGCCCGGCCTCCGGCTCGCCGGCGGCCTGGAGTATCTCCTCGATCCGCGGCGCGGACGGGAGGTCATCCCCGGTCCGCGAGCTGTACCCGGCCGACATGAAGCCGAGCCCCAGGTCGTTCATCTGCAATCGCTGTAGCTTGCGGCCCAGGTCGATGTAGCTCATCCAGTCCTCGGGGCGGCTGCCGACCAAGGTGACGCCGAACCCGGCCCGCGCGTACACCTCCTGGTTGATGGCGACCACATGCCGCTTCTGGATCAGCGCGCCGGAGACCGGCGTCAGGGTGCCGTCCTGGTACCGGTACTGGCCGGCCGCCAGCCCGGCGACCCCGCCCGGATGGGCCTGCACGTAGGCCAATAGCGTGTCGCGCAGCGCGGTGCTGCCGTAGCTGACCAGCCCGAAAGAGCCCAGGTAGTAGTCATCAGCGGCGACGCGGAGCCGGCCGGCGATCTGCGGGGCGTACTCGGGGCAGCCGACGTCCAGCCCGTAGCCGGGCAGGATCTCCTCCAGCATGCCGACCATGTGCCCGGTCTCGATCTCCAGCACCTCGCGGATGTTCTTCGTGTAGACGGGCTCGATCGCGCTCTTCTTGCCGACAAAGTGGACGCGGAGCACGGCGGGCTGCCCGCCGGGGGACCCTTCGGGTCTGGCTGCGACACGGATGAGCTGATGGCGCACCGGATGGTAGTAGTACAGGCCGCCGGGCAGGCCGGCCACCTGGCTGATCTCCAGGTAGAGCTGGGTCGCGTAGAGCGCGCCAGGCGAGGCGTAGCCGTACTTGGGCAGCAGCCGCTCGCCACTCCCGAACTGGCCGAAATACCTGAGGATCTCCCCGAGCTGCTCGCGGCTCAGCTCGCCGGGCTCCCGCGAGCCGTGCGGCTGCCTGCCCCGGCCAAGCAGCGCGAGGATGTCCGCGGCGCTAGCCGTGCCGCCCTCGTAGAACCGGTAGCTCTTGCGCGCGAAGACCAGCCGGCGCTGGCTGGCCGACTCGGCCTTTCCCGGCAGGTCGACGGCCGGGCCGCGCAGGTCCGGCGCGGGCCGCAGCCCGGCGTTGGAGAGCTGCGCCCGGATCTGCAGCCTGCTCTGCTTGGACTGATGGTGGGCGCCGTGCGCGCCCTGGTCCATCAGCGCCGCCTCGCGCGGGTTCAGCTCGACGAACGCGACCAGGCTCGGGTATCCCGCGCCGCCGTCCTGCCGGACGATCACCGCCGCGTTCCTGACCCAGTCGTGCGCCTCGATCGCCAGCCTGATCTCATCCAGCTCGACCCGGAAGCCGCGCAGCTTCACCTGGTTGTCGGTGCGGCCGGCGAACTGGGCGGTGCCGTCGGCGTTCCAGTAGGCCAGATCGCCGGTCCGGTACAGCCGCTGGCCGCTATCTTCGCCGAACGGGCTGCGCAGGAACCGTTCCGCATCCAGGTCAGGGCGGCCCATGTAGCCCCTGGCGAGCTGCACGCCGCCGATGTAGAGCTCGCCGACCTGGCCGACGGCGACCTTGTCCTGGTCCGGGCGCAGGATGTGGAACCTGGTGCCGGGCACCGGCGTGCCGATCGGGATCACGTTGCCCGCCGCGCCGAGCGCGTCGCGGTCCACGGTGCAGGCAGAGGCGTTGATGGTGCACTCGGTGGGGCCGTATAAGTTGACCAGCTGGCAGTCGGGCAGCACCTCGAAGAAGCGGCGGGCCAGGCCGGCGGTCAGCACCTCGCCGCCGCTGAAGACCTGCGTCAGCGACTTGCAGCCGTCCAGGTCATCGGTGTCAAGCAGGGCCTGGAGCAGGGTCGGCACACACTGGATCGCGGTCACGTCGGTCCTGATGACGGTGTCGATCAGCGCCTGCGGGTCCCGGTAGGCGCCGGGTGCGCTGACCACCACGG
This sequence comes from uncultured Actinomycetota bacterium, assembly GCA_963725175.1. Lineage (GTDB taxonomy): Bacteria > Actinomycetota > Actinomycetes > Streptosporangiales > Streptosporangiaceae > DASUBV01. The sequence continues at coordinate 4,189,409 of CAVRXH010000006.1, read as the reverse complement.
CGGCACCGCAGGCGGGCGCCAGGATCTCCCACTGCGCCGCGTCGAAGCTCATCGGGGTCTTGTGCAGCACGGTGGCCCTGGCGTCCAGCTCGTAGGCCCGGCGCAGCCAGCGGAGCTGGCTGACGATGCTGCGGTGCTCGATCATCACGCCCTTCGGCTTCCCGGTGCTGCCCGAGGTGTAGATGACGTAGGCCAGGTTCTGCGGGGTCAGCCCGGGCACCGCGGGCGACTCGCCGCCGGGATCGTCGCCGGGATCGTGGTCGGCAGCAAGCTCCGGCCATGAGGCGATCACCTTGGTGCCCGGCGGCACCAGCTCGGCCAGCCGCGCGGCCAGCTCCGGCTGGGTGATGACCACCCTGGCGCCGCAGTCGGCGATCATGAAGCGCAGCCGTTCTACCGGATACTCGGGGGACAGCGGGACATAGGCGCCGCCGGCGTACAGCACGCCCCAGATGCCCGCCATCAGGTCTGCCGACGGCTCCGCGAACACGCCGACCCTGTCGTCGGGTGCTACGCCGAGCCGGCGCAGGTAACCGGCCAGGCCGGCGGCGCGGGCGGCCAGCCCGGCGAAGGTGAGGGTGGTGTCGCCGCAGCGGACCGCGACAGCGTTCGGCCGCCCGCGCGCCTGCTGCCTGAGCAGGTCGGGCAGGCACTGGCTGGCGGCCTGACGGTGGCGGCTCCTGACGGGTCTCCGGGCAGCGGGATCCTGCTGCCCGTGCCCGGCCAGGCGGGAGTCTCGGGTAGTCGCGTCATGCACCTGTGCGAACTCCAGTCATCGCAACGCGGGTCGTTTCAGCCCGCTGAGCGGCGCACCGGGAAATCCCGATGTCACACGCGCGGATAGCACCTAACCACGCGGGAAACAACACCCGGTTTCCTGCGGTCACAGCTCCGGACGACCCGCGGTGGCTGGCTATTTGCCGCGAATCAGCCCGTGATCGCTCATCCAGCCGCGCGTGATCGTCATTACTTTTCTCACGGACCACCGTAGGATCCTGCCGGTCTGCCCACAACCCCGTAGATTTGCGGGGCTTGCCACCATTACCTTATGCTGCTGAGCTAAAGTGCTCTCTCGCCCCCTATCAGTGCTGGATATCACGCGAATTGCGCTCGCCGCGCAGCGCGCCCGAGCAGCCAGAGCGGAAAGATCAGCGTGGACAAGTGCCCATGCGGTGGCCCTCACCTGACCGTCCGTGAAGTGCAGGTTCTCCGGCTGGCGGCGAGCGGGCTATCCAGCATCCAGATAGGCCGCGAGCTAGGCATTGGCCGGCATACGGTCGATGATCACCTCAATGAAGTGCTCCGCAGGTGCGACGCGCGAAACCGGGGAGAGGCAATCGCGCGCGCCTACGCGACCGGCATATTCGTGCCCGGTTACTGGCCCCCGCGATGGTCCGGGCGTAAATGTCTAGATAATAATAATCCACCGATGTCAGCCGCGATGACAACCGTGCCAGCTAGTGGCGAAGAATGTGCCGACGACGACTACAGAGGCCAGAATACGGAGCCTGAGATACCGCCCGGCTCTGGCACAGAAACAGTTTCGCAAGCCACTGGCGCTTGTCCCGATACCCGTCCCGAAATCCCGGAAAGACTGGTGGGATCTACCGCGGCCGTGCTCGTGCTGCTGAAACGCGAGTTACCGGCGCGCGACGGCGGGCGGCGCGGTGGCCGGCCGCCGGTGATCAGCCCTGACATCCTCGACCTGGTGGCAGCCGAGCGGGCCAGGGGCGAGTCGGTGACGGCCATCGCCCGGCGGTTACAGATTGGCCGGTCCACCCTCTACCGGGCGCTCCGGTCGCACGAGTCAGCGCGCTGAGCCGGGCGCAGGCGCGACCCGGCCCGCCCCGCGCCGCTGCCGGTGCCTGGTGGCGTCCAGGTAGGCGGCGATCGCGTCCCGGTTCCTGGCCAGGCAGCGGATCCGCGCGTCAATCTGCTCGCGCTCGTGCTCCAGGGTGGCGAGGAGCTCGGGCGTGGCGTCGGCGACATGCAGCGCGTGCGGGCCGTCGAGGCAGGGCAGGATCTCCTTGATGATCTTGATTGGCAGCCCGCAGTCCAGCAGGCCGCGGATCTGCGTCACCCGGTCGGCCAGGCTGTCTGGGTACTCCCGGTACCCGTTCGCCGCCCGGCCGGGGGCCAGCAGGCCCTGCTCTTCGTAGTACCTCAGTAACCGGGTCGGCACGCCCGTACGCCTGGCCAGCTCTCCGATCCGCACCGTGCCTCTCCCTCGGCCTCCCCCCGGGCCTGTATCCCGACGCTTTCCCTCACACTAATGTCAATCTCCGAGCATGGATCCATGACCTTAAGGAGACCGTCTTCATCCGCCGCCGTCCTGGCGGTGCTGTCGGTGGCCCAGTTCCTCATCGCCCTCGATTACTCGATCATTTACGTCGCGCTCCCCAGCATCGCCAGCGGCCTGCATATCCGGCCGTCCCTGGCCCAGTGGATCGTCAGCGCCTATGCCATCCTGTTCGCCGGCTTCCTGGTCGTCGGCGGCCGGCTGTCGGACCGCAGCGGCGCCCGCCGCCTGTTCATCGCCTCCGTCGTGATCTTCGGGCTGGCCAGCGCGCTCGGCGGCGCGGCACCGAACGGCGCCGTGCTGCTCGCGGCGCGCGGCGCGCAGGGTCTCGGCGCGGCGCTGCTCCAGCCCGCCGTGCTCGGGCTCATCGGCACGACCTTCCCCGCTGGGCCCGCGCGCAGCCGGGCGCTGGCGGTCTGGGGTTCTGTCGGGGCGCTCGGCCTGGCCGCCGGCGTCGTCCTCGGCGGCCTGCTGACCACCGTGTCCTGGCGGCTGATCTTCGTCGTCAACGTGCCGCTCACGCTCGCCTGCGCGGCGGGCGCGGCCGTCTGGGTCAGCGGGAACGCCGAGAACACCACCGGCAGCCGGATCCCGCTGCTCGCCGCCGTGCTCGGCACCGGCAGCGTGCTCGCCCTGGTCCTCGGGCTCACGCTCAGCTCCGACCCTGGCTGGACGGCGCCGGCCACCGTGGCGAGCCTGGTCATCGCCGTGGTCTTGTTCGCCTGCTTCATCCGCAACGAGGCGACCTCTGGCAACGTGCTCATCGATAGAGTGCTGCGCGGCACTAGCTCGCTGCGCGTCGGCGCTGCGGCGACCGCGCTCTACATGGCCAGCGTCGGGTCAGAGTTCTTCCTGGTCACGCTGCTGCTTCAGACCACGAAGGGGTACTCGCCGCTGCAGGCTGGGCTGGCCTTCCTGCCGCTGGCCCTGATGGTGACGGCCGGGAGCACCACCGCGGGCCGCGCGGTGCGCGTCATCAGGCCCGCCACCGTGCTCGCCGGCGGGTTCGCCATCGCCCTGGCCGGGCTTGCGTGGCTCGCCATCGCCCTGCATGGCGGCTCCTACGCCGCCGACCTCCTGCCTGGCCTGCTGCTCAGCGGGTTCGGCCACGGCACCATCTACACCTCGATGTTCATCGTCGGCACGCACGACGTGGCGCCGTCCCAGCAGGGCACGGCCGGCGGGCTGCTCACCACCTCCCAGTACCTTTCCGGCGCGATCATGCTCGCCATCCTGACCCTGGCGCTCGGCTCATCGCCCGGCACCGCGCAGTTCCGGCTCAGCTTCCTGCTGATCGCCGCCGCGGCGGCAGGCGGCCTGGTGCTGGCGGTCTCCAGGCGCCGGTACTCGGCCGTCATCTCGCTGCCCGCGGCGCCGGCCGCCGAGCCCCGCGGCGCCGCCCAGTAGCCCTCCCCCGCAGCGCTGGCCGCCGTGGCGCGATCGCCCCTGGCGCGATAATGAGCGATGCCCTACGCCACTGAGCTGCCCCCCGAGCTGGCCGCCCTGCGCGCCCAGTGCGCCGTGTTCCTGACCGGGCACGGGCCGGCCAGCGCCGCGCGGGCGCTCGCCGATATCCCCGGCGACACCGCCCTGGACCGTTACGGCGAAGGCGGCGTGGTGGCCGAGCTGGAAGCCGAGGTCGCCGCCCTGCTCGGCAAGCCGGCCGCGATGTTCGCGCCGAGCGGCACCATGGCGCAGCAGGCGGTGCTGCGGGTGCACGCCGGGCGGCGGGGCCGGCGGACCATCGTGTTTCACCCCAGGTGTCACCTGCACGCCTGGGAAGGCCAGGGCTACCAGCGCCTGCACGGCCTGGACGGCAGGCTCGCCGGCACTCCGCAGCGGCTGCTGGATCTTGACGACCTGAACGCAATCGCCGAGCCGCCGGCCGCGCTGGTGATCGAGCTGCCGCAGCGCGACCTCGGCGGCCAGCAGCCCGCCTGGGCGGACCTGGCCGCGCAGGCCGCCTGGGCACGGCGGCGCGGCGGCGCCGCGCATCTGGACGGCGCCCGGCTGTGGGAGTCCGCCGCCGGGTACGGCAGGCCGCCCGCCGAGGTCGCGGCGCTGTTCGACACCGTCTACGTGTCCTTCTACAAGGGCATCGGCGCGCTGGCCGGCTGCTGCGTGGCCGGCCCGGCCGACATCATCGCCGAGACGCGGGAGTGGCGGGAGCGGATGGGCGGCACCCTGTACGGCCTGTGGCCGAACGCCGCCTCGGCGCTGAGCTGCCTGCGCCGGCGGCTGCCGCTGATGCCCGGTTACCTGGCGCAGGCCCGCGAGATCGCCGCCGCGCTCGCCGGGGTGCCCGGTGTGCGGGTGCTGCCTGATCCGCCGCAGGTCTCGATGATGCACCTGTTCCTGGACACCACCGGGCCCGACTTCGCCGCGGCCGCCAGGCGGATAGCCGCGGAGCAGGCGACCTGGACCTGGCCGGCCTGCGTCCCGACCGCCGACCCTGGCGTCCAGCGGGTCGAGCTGTCCGTCGGTGACGCCACCGCCGCGCTGCCCGCCGCCCGGGTGCGCGAAATTGTCGTCGCGCTCACCCGCCCCGCGAGCGCAAGATAGGCCGCGCGGGCGCTTATGGCCCGCCTTGTCAGTGCGGCCAGCCATTTGCGGAGGAATCGCGTGGATAAGCACGAATGGGATGAGCGGTATCGCAGTAAAGATAAGTTGTGGAGCGGCGAGGCGAATGGCCCGCTGACCGATGAGATAGCCGGAATGACGCCGGGCCTGGCCCTGGAAGCCGGCTGCGGCGAGGGCGGCGACGCCGTGTGGCTGGCCAGGCAGGGCTGGCGGGTCACCGCGATCGACATCTCCCAGGTGGCCATCGACCGCGCGATAGCGGCCACCAGGGACGACGAGACCCTCAGTTCCCGCATCACCTGGATGCAGGGCGACCTGGCCGAGGTGCCTCCGGAGGCCGGGGCGTACGACCTGGTGACCGCGCATTATTTCCCGCTGCGGCGCGATCCCGGTGACCCCGGCGCGCGGAACCTGCTGGCGGCGGTGGCACCTGGCGGCACGCTGCTGTGGGCCGGGCACGACATGACCGACGACCCCCATCACCTCGAGCGCTGGGCGGAGTGCTATTCGCCCGCCGACGTGGCCGCCCTGCTGGACGGCGGCTGGACCGTCGAGGTGAACGAGACCAGGGACCGGAGCAGGCCCGCTCCCGAGGACAGCCACCACGTCAAGGACGTCGTCCTGCGAGCCCGCCGGCGCTGAGGCGAGGCCCGGCCGGGGCCGACCGGGACGAGGGTGATGTGCTGGAAACTGGGCAGCCTGCCAGGAAGGCCGGCGCTCCGGGGGGGAGCGCGGCACGACGAGGAGGTATGGCAGTGACGCAGCACAGGCCCGCGACGACCAGTGACGCCGGCGCACCGGTCGAGAGCGACGAATTCTCGCTCACCGTCGGCCCCGATGGCCCGGTCCTGCTTCAGGATCATTACCTCATCGAGCAGATGGCCAATTTCAACAGGGAACGGATCCCGGAACGCCAGCCGCACGCCAAGGGCGGCGGCGCGTTCGGCCATTTCGAGGTGACCGCCGATGTCAGCGCCTACACCAAGGCGGCGGTCTTCCAGCCCGGCGCCACGACGCAGACCCTGATCAGGTTCTCCACCGTGGCGGGCGAGCGGGGCAGCCCCGACACCTGGCGCGACCCGCGCGGCTTCGCGCTGAAGTTCTACACCGCGCAGGGCAACTACGACATGGTCGGGAACAACACCCCGGTGTTCTTCGTCCGCGACCCGATGAAGTTCCAGCACTTCATCCGCTCGCAGAAGCGGCGCGCGGACAACAACCTGCGCGATCACGACATGCAGTGGGACTTCTGGACGCTGTCCCCCGAGTCCGCGCACCAGGTGACCTGGCTGATGGGCGACCGCGGCATCCCGCGGAGCTGGCGGCACATGAACGGGTACAGCTCGCACACCTACCTGTGGATCAACGCCGCCGGCCAGAAGTTCTGGGTGAAGTACCACTTCAAGACCGACCAGGGCGTCGAGTTCCTCACCCAGGATGAGGCCGACCGGATCGCCGGCGAGGACGGCGACTACCACCAGCGTGACCTGTACCAGGCGATCGGGCGCGGGGACCTCCCGAGCTGGACGCTGAAGATGCAGATCATGCCGTTCGAGGACGCCAAGACCTACCGGTTCAACCCGTTCGACCTGACCAAGGTGTGGCCGCACGCCGACTACCCGCTGATCGAGGTCGGCCGGCTGACCCTGGACCGGAACGTGTCCGACTACCACACCCAGATGGAGCAGGCCGCGTTCGAGCCGAACAACCTGGTCCCCGGCATCGCGCTCAGCCCGGACAAGATGCTGCTGGCCCGAGGCTTCTCCTACTCCGACGCGCACCGCGCCCGGATGGGCGTGAACTACAAGCAGATCCCGGTCAACCGCCCGGTATCGGAGGTGCACAGCTACAGCAAGGACGGGGCGATGCGGATGGTCAACGCCACCGACCCGGTGTACGCGCCGAACTCCAAGGGCGGCCCGGCGGCCGACTCGGCCCACTACCAGCCGGACTACTGGCACTCCGACGGGGAGCTGGTGCGCACCGCCTACACCCTCAGGGAGCAGGACGACGACTTCGGCCAGGCCGGCACGATGGTCCGCGAGGTGCTCGACGACGCCGCCCGCGAGCGGCTGGTCGGCAACATCGCCGGCCACCTGCTTGACGGCGTGACCGAGCCGGTCCTGCAGCGCGCCTGCCAGTACTGGCGGAACGTCGACAAGGACCTCGGCGACCGCATCGAGGCCGCGGTCCGGGGCGCTTAGGGACCGCATTATTGCCGATTTACGGTGACCGCTTCCGGATCCATATTTCCGGCTTTGCACCGTCTCTACCTGCGGGTACGCGAAACCCGTGTCGCGCTGGCCGCCTTCGGCGTGCCCGGCGCGAGCCACCGGGCGTCACGCTGCGATTTTCAGGGTTGACGGCGCGCGGCCGAAGGTCGATCGTCCGGTTCAGCGAACTTTCTTTCCCAAAAGATCCAGGGCTGGTCAGCTAGCGGGATCTGCGAGGAGCGCACCATGAGAAGCACCGTCGCCGCGCTGGCCGGAGCCGCCTCCTTATCCCTCATCTTCGGGCTTACGATCGCCGCGCCCGCGAGTGCGGCACCGGCGAGTGCGGCGGCCGGCCCGCGACCGGGTGCCATCGGCACCGCGGTCATCTCGGGGCGAGCCCGCGCCGTGGCCCGCTCGGTCAGCATCGCGAGCATCAGCCGGGCGAAAGCCCGGTCCGAGGTTGCCGCCGGGCCGGCCCGCGGGCCGCTCGGGCGCGACGGCGGGCTGGCCGGGAGCGACCTGCCGGCCCGGCCTGGCTCGGCGGGCGGGCGGCGTCCGACAGGAACGCGGCCGACGGGAACGCGGCCGGCCGGCCAGGCCGCCGCCGGCCCGAACGCGGGGCCGGAAACCGGCCCGGCCGCGCGGGCCGGCGTGAGCGCGCTGCCGCGGTCCGCGGTCTCCCCCGCGTTTACCCATGCCACCTCCTCGTCCCCCTCGGACTTCCGCGGCATCACCGAGGGCAGCTCGGACTGCACGGCCTGCGCGACCCCCGACGCCAGCGCCGCGGTCAACGGCAGCGAGCTCGCGGAGACGACCAACTCGGTGCTCCAGGTGTTCAGCAAGAGCACCGCCGCGACCATGTGCTCGGTGAGCCTGAGCAGCCTGCTCGGCGCCGTCTCCGGACTCTCGCACCCGCGCATCCAGTACGACAGCGCCTACAAGCGGTTCAGCCTGGTGGCCGACTCGGTGCCGGGCTCGGCCTATGACGTGCCGGTCCAGTACCTGGCGGCCAGCCAGGGCGACGACGCCTGCGGCGCGTGGTGGGTGTACAGCATCGTCTTCTCTGGCAATTCGATGTACCCGCTCGGCGCGACGCTCGACTATCCGTCGCTCGGCCAGGACAGCACGTCGATCCTGTCGTCCACGAACAACTACACCTATGGCGGCTCCTACCTCGGCTCGTCCGCCTACGCGATGTCCAAGTCGGCCGCCTACTCCGGCGCCGGCTTCAACGTCACCACGTACTCGGTGGCGTTCTCCACCGAACCGGTGACCGTGGCCGGCATCCCGACGTACTCCACCACCAAGACGTACTGGCTCGCCGCGGTGCCCGGCACGGGTTACGACCTGTATTCGATGCCCACCAGCCCGGCGGGCGCGATCACCCTCAAGGCGACCATCAAGGCGCCGTTCAGCGCCCCGACGCGCCAGGTGAACCAGCCGGGCACGAGCGAGACGCTCAACCCGCTCGACGGCCGGATCCAGTCCTCGCCGGTCCAGGACGGCTCCTACGTCTGGTTCGCGAACGACGTCAATGACGGCGGCTATCCCACGGTCCAGTACGGCGCGATCGACGTCGCGACCAGCCAGGCGGAAACGGCGCTGGCCTACCACGGGGGCGGCAGCGACGACTTCAACCCGTCCATCACCGTGACCGACGCGGGAGACAACACCGACTACATCTGGCTGAACTGGGCGTACACCGACTCCTCGGCGGGCATCCCGGTGTCCGACACCGCGGCGGGCATCGCGCCTGGCGATGGCGTGCCCACCGAGGCGGGCGTCGACCTGACCCTCGTCACCGGCTCGTCCACCTCGGTCATCTCCACCTTCGGCGGTTACTCCTCGGCCGAGATCGATCCGGCGGGCACCTCGTCCTGCCCGGCGGGGCTCACCGCGCTCACGGCGCAGGAGTACTTCACCAGCAGCGGGACGTGGACGACCCAGCTCGCCAGAACCACCTTCTGCTAGGCCCTCCCGGCACCGCGTTCTCCGCCGGCCCCGGGCGGCCCCCACGCCGTCCGGCCAGGCCAGCCGCGCGACCGGCTCCTTCACCCGCCCTCCCCGCCCTCCCCGCTCGCCCAGAAAGGTACCGGCCATGGACGCAGAGACACTCAAGGGCGCGGCGCTCAGCCGCCGTTCGGCACTGAAGAAGGGCGCCGCCACCGCGCTGCTGCTGTCACAGGCCGCCCTCTTCGAGCAGATCGCGTTCGCTCCCGCCCGGCCGGCCCTGGCCGCGACCGCCTTCTCCGACATCCAGTTCAACATGGGCGCCTTCGTCCACCCAGCGGCGGTCTACAACGACGGGGCCGGCAACGTCACGGCCCAGTTCCCCGTCGTGTTCACCCTGTTCCAGCCCGTGGCACTTACCCGCACCCCGACCAAGGCCGACCAGGCCACGCTCAATAACGCCCTGCTCACCATCGAGTCCGTTTACCCGGCGAGCCCGGCAGGAGTGCTGATCTTCTCGGTGTCCTACGGCCTGCCGTACTTCAGCAGGCTGTCGCCGTCCCTGGTCGCCGCGCATATGCCGCACCTGTCCACCGCCCCCTCCAGGTACGTGCTCGAAGAGGCCGTGCCGTTCCCCACCGATGTGGTTGACGGCCTGGTCGGCGGACCGGGCGCGCTGATCCCGAACGTCACCAAGGACCGCTTCAACGTCAACGTCGCGATCGAGTCCAACGACATGCTGTTCCAGTTCCGCAGCGACAACATGGCCAACCTCAGCGACGTCGGCCTCTGGCTCCAGGGCAGCAACAGCCTGGACGGCAACTCCATACCCTCGCCCGCCTTCAACGGGCTGCTCAGCTTCCAGACGCCCCGCATCCAGTTCATGCAGCAGGGCATGCCGCGCCAGGTCGCGAACAGCTACAACTTCGAGTTCGCGCCGCGGATCAACCCCGACTCCTCCATGGCCATGGGCTTTGTCGACCAGCAGGTCAACGCGGCCGGGCCGCCGCAGATCGTCACCTTCGTCGGCAACTCCTCGGCCAAGCTGTCCGACGCCAAGGCCGGCGATTACTTCGACAATGGCTCCATCGTGCACTTCTCGCACGTCATCGAGGACCTGTACCAGTTCTACAACACGCCGGGCCAGGACTCGCGGCGCCCGGAAGGCGAGCCGTTCACCGAGCGGTGCCAGTACATGTTCTGCTCCAACCAGCTCGGCACCACCAACGGGATCCCCGCCGCCGGCAACACCGACCAGTACACCAACGGCGGCGGTCCCGCCTTCATCAACAACGTCTTCCAGGGCACCGTCGCCGCGACGGACGCCGCCCAGGACAGCGCGGGAACCTTCGGGCCAGGCAACCAGACGCTGAACGCCACCTTCACCGGGGAGCCCCGTGTCGGCCACAACGCGGCACTGCAGCAGGTGTCGCGGGCCGCGGACGGGACCCCGATGCACATCCGGATGGACGGTCCCGGCGTGGACACCATGGATGTCCCGGCGTTCCAGACCTTCCCCGGCGGCGCCACCGTCCCGGCCGGCAGCAACCAGTTCAAGCTCCAGTTCCTGATCTTCGTGCCCACCGCCGACTTCTTCGCGCGGCTGCGCACCGCGCAGGCCGCGCAGAACCTGCAGCACCAGTTCCTCGACAACGATGACGACGACAACGGCCTGGAGCGGTTCATCACCGCGACCCGGCGGCAGAACCTCCTGGTCCCGCCGCGCCGCCACCGGGCCTTCCCGCTGATCGAGCTGTCCTGAGCTACCCGCTCGCGGTGGCAGGCTCGGGATCCTGCGCCGGCCTGGCGTGCCGGGCAACCGTGCAGGTCAGCAGGCCGGCCACCGCGAGCGCGGCCGCCAGGCAGACCCAGCCCGCCCGGCCCGTCGCGATGACCACGGCGGTGATCAGCGGCGGGCCGAGGACCTGCTGGGCGGTCACGCCGAGGTTGAACCCGGCCAGGTAGGCGCCGCGCCGGTCGGGCGGGGCCAGCGCGTAGGCCATCCCCCAGGCGCCGCTCGACTGGTATAGCTCGCCCGTGGTGTGCGCGAGCATCGCCGCGATCAGCACCGCCAGCGCCAGCACGGCCGGAAGGCCGGATGCCGTCGCTAGCAGCAGGCACCCCGCAGCCAGCGCGAAGCCGGCCAGCCGGGACGCGCCCGCCGCGCCGTTCAGCGTGGCCGTGCCCCGGCTGGTGCGCACCTGAAACACGGCCGCGAGCACGGTGTTCAGCCCGAGCAGCGGCGCCACCCAGACCGTCGAGACCCTGGTGTGCTGCGATATCCACAGCGGGAAGCCGACCGCCAGCACCGTCATGTGGATGACGAGGAGGCCGTTCAGTCCGGTGAGGGCGGCGAACCTGCGGTCGGGCAGGGCCGGCGCCTGGCGGGCGGGCAGCCCGGTCGATGGCGGCACCGGGCAGCGCATCAGGATCAGCCCGGAGATCAGGAAAGAGGCCGCGTCGCCGAGCAGGATGCAGGCGAACGCGTCCCGGCTGCCGACCGCGAGCGCGGCCGTGGCCAGCAGCGCGCCCGCCGCGAAGCCGACATTCCTGGTGGCCCGGATGTGGGCCATGGTCAGGGTCCGCTCCTCGCCGCCGGTGCCGACGGCGGCGAGCGCTTGGAGCACCGGGGAGGAGGTGCGGTCGGCCAGCGCGATCAGCGCGGCGACGATGACGTAAGGGCCGACCGAGTGGACGAAGACATACCCGGTGAATCCGGCCGCGCGCCAGAGCTGGAGGATCACCAGCGTCGCCCGCGGCCCGAGCCGGTCGGCGAGCAGCCCGACCGGGATCGTGGCCAGGAACGCCACCAGCCCGGCGATGCCCAGGCCAAGACCGACCTGGCCATCGGACAGGCCGACGATCCGGGTGAAGTACAGCGCGGAGCTGCTCAGGAACAGGCCGGTGCCGACCGAGTCCACCAGCGAGATCACCACGAGCTGGCGGCCGATCGGGCTGGGCGGAGTCAGCCTGGCCGCCCAGGCCGCCAGCCCTGACGTCACGCCGTGCTCGTCAGGGTGAACCTGATCAGGTCCCTGGCCTGCTCGGCGCGGCGCACCGCCTCGTCGGTGTCCGCTCCGGTGGCCAGCACGTAGCCCTGGCGATCCCAGGAGTTGCGCAGCCGGCCGAGCTTGGTTCCCGGCGTGGCGCGGATCTCCGCGCGGCGCACGCCGGGCGCGGCGCGGGCGGCACTCACCCCGTCGATCGCCTCGACCACCGCGTCCTGGTAGGCGAAGAAGCGGATCGCCGCCCCGCCGGCGCTGGCCGGGACCCGGCCGTCCCGGTCAAGCCCGAACAGCCCGGCGACGGTCGCGGCGGCCAGCCGTACCCCGGTGGCCAGCTCGACCATCTCCCAGATCTGGTCGCCGCCGAACCGGGTCTGGGTCTCGATCAGCACCGGGACGCCCGCCGGGGTCAGCATGACCTCGGTGTGCGCGGGTCCCCAGCGGTGGCCCACCAGGTCCAGCAGCCGCAGCACGACCCCGCGGACCGCGTCGGCCTGCGCCTGGTCCAGGCGGGCCGGGAGCTGATGCCCGGTCTCGATGAACGACGGCGGGCCCGACGTCAGCTTCTCGGTGATCGCGATGACCTGGTGCCGGCCGTCCAGGCTCAGCGTCTCCACGCTCAGCTCGTGGCCCGTCACCAGCTCCTCGGCGATCGCCGGGGGCGCGCCGCCCGCCTGGCACCACTCCCAGGCCGCGTCCACGTCCCCGGCACCGGTGACCAGGGCCACGCCCCGGCTGCCAGAGCCCGACGACGGCTTGACGATCACCGGGCCGCCGGCCTGGCGCAGGAAGTCGCTGAGCTGCCCGGCGCCGGCGCACTCGGCGAACCGGACGGACGGCAGCCCGGCGCTGGCCAGCAGCCGCCGGGTGGCGACCTTGTCCCTGGTGGCGGTCACAGCCGGGAGCGGGTTGTGCGCGATGCCAAGCCGCTCGCCGATGTCAGACGCGATCGCCAGGCAGTCCTCGAAGAACGACAGCACCCCGTCGAACGGCTCCGTGGCGTGAATCGCCGCCGCCGCGCCGGCCGCGGCCCGCGGGTCCAGGTCGGCCAGCAGCACCAGGTTCCGCGGCCGCTCGATCTGGAGCTGGGTGACCGCTGCGCGGCGCTGGATGAGCGTGACGTCGACCGGCAGCTCGCTGACGGACCCCAGGCTGGAATCCTTGCCGCCGATCAGCAGGAGGTGCGGCCGGTCCCGGCTCACCTGGCGTCCGCCGTCGCGGCGCCGCCCGCCAGCCCGGAGCCGCCCGCCAGCCCGGAGCCGGGTGTCAGCCCGGTGGCGATCAGGTCGGTCATGCCGGCGATGGCCGCGACGTCTTCCTCCACGGCGGGCATGCTAGTCCCGGACAGTTCGACCGACAGCGTCTGCCAGTGGCCCTGGCTGGCCCTCCCCGCCGCGTCGCCGGACCGCCCGTAGACCCGGTGGCTCCGGTAGCCGGGCAGGGCGAGGACCCGGTCAAGCCCGTGCACGCCGAGAAAGCGGCCGGCCGCCGCGGGGAATGGCGTGACGATCGCCGACGGCGTGCGGCGGCGCTCCGACATGTCTGGCACGAGCCCGGTCATCATGTCCAGGTATCCCCCGGCAAAGTCGGTGCCGTAACCCAGCCGGAGCATCCGGTTGCGGTGCCCGCCCGGCCGCAGCCCCACCTCAAGCAGCCGCGGACCGTCGCCAGTCAGGATGAACTCCACATGCCCGGCGGTCCTGCGCAGGCCCAGCGCCCGCGCCGCGGCCGTGGCCAGCTCGCGCATGGCGGCCACGGCCGCCTGGCCGGCCCGGCTTGGCGCGAAGCGCGCGAAGTGGTGGAAGTCGCCGGTGCCCAGTTCCTGCCCGGTCAGCACGTCCACCACCGGCGAGGTGTATACCCGGCCCGCGGCGTCAGCCAGCACGTCCACCGAGTGATTCGTGCCGCGCAGGAAGGCCTCCGCCTGGACCGCGAGGAATCGCTCGCTCAGCCCCTTCGCCGCGACGTGCGCCGCCAGGCCGGCGGTGACCTCGGCGAGCCGCCCGGCCGCCTCGCCCGGCCCGGTCACCGGCACCACGAACAGGCTGGAGTACAGCAGGCTCGGCTTGAGCACCACCGGCCAGCCGTGCGCCGCGCCGAAGGCCAGCAGGTCGGCGGCGCTGGCCACGGGGGCACACGCGCCGGTGGCCGCCGGGCCGATGCGCTCGGCGAACCTGGCCCGCATCAGCCGCTTGGAGCGCAGCGCGGCGACCTCGGCCAACGGCATGGCCGGCTCGCCGAGCGCGTCAAGCAGGGCGGCGTAGTGCTCGACGTAGATCTCGCGATGGTTGAGCACGGCCGCCACCGGCCGGCCGCGCCGCACCCCGGCGACCTGGGCGGCCAGCCCGGCCACCGGCCCGGCCGGATCCCAGGGCAGCACCAGGTCTACCTCGTCGTCGGCCACCGACCAGGAGTGCGCCGCCACGTCGCGCAGCAGGCCGATGCCCAGGCCACGCTCGCGCAGCGACTCGTACTCACCGTGCCGGACGTTGCCGAGGAACAGCACCAGGGGCGCGGCGGTCATGACACGTTGGCGAGCTGGCCGACGGTGTTCGCCGAGCCTGGGACCGCCGCGTCCTGCCGCAGGCCATCCGCGCTCATGTCATCCGCGCCTGGGTCAAAGGAGAAGCGCACCACGCTGAACTCCGCTGCCAGCGCCGCCGTCGCTGGCAGCCAGGCGGCCGGGTCGGCGGCGCGGCCCGCGGCCGCGATCAGGTCGGCCAGCCGCTCCATGTCGGGCGGGCTCATGCCGATCCTGGTGATCTCCTGCACGCCGAGCCGCAGCGCCACCCGGCCGCGGGCCGGCCTGACGTTGACCCGCAGCCCCGCGTCCAGCAGGGCGCGCCCGAGCTCCAGCGCCGCGGCGTCGCCGCAGGCGTCCACGATCAGCAGGTGGCTGTGCCCGGCCGCCAGCGGCCTGGCCGCCAGCCCGCGCTCGGTCAGCGCCCCGGCCAGCGCGGCCACGTTCGCCAGCATGGCCGCCGCGTAGGCCCGGCCGTGCTCGGCCAGCTCCAGGCAGGTCACGAAGTTGGCCAGGGTAGGCCCGGTGGCCTGCGAGGACAGCAGCGTCTCCCCGATCACCGCGCTGGCCCGGCGGCCCGTGGCCGGATCCGCGAAGGCCAGCAGCCCCTTGTGCGCGCCAGGGAAGCTCTTGTGCGTATTGGCCTGGATCAGGTCGCAGCCCTCGCGCAGCGGGTCCTGGAAGGCGCCGCCGGCGATCAGCCCGAGCGTGTGCGAGGCGTCGTAGACCAGCACGGCGTCGCCGCCGATGGCCGCCCGCAGCGCGGCGACCGGCAGCGGGCGCAGCGGCACGCTGTGGTCGAGCAGCAGCATCTTGCCGGGCCGCCGCCGCCAGGCAGCCGCCAGCGCGGGGACGTCAGGGACGTCCTGCGCCGGGTCCCACGGCAGCGCCGCCCACCGGCGGCCGAGCCGCGCCACCAGGCTCCGCGTGGCGAAGTGCCCGTCGTGCTCGGCGGCGATCGAGTACACCAGGTCGCCCGGCTCGGTCAGGGCGACCAGCGTGCAGAGCGTGGCGCTGAGCCCGGACAGCGGCCTGAAGTCCGCCCAGGTCGCGCCGAGCATCGAGCAGAGCGCCCGGGTCGCCGCGTCCTCTAACGCGTTCACCGCCGGGTGGTCGGCCAGCAGCAGGCCAGCCCGCAGCAGCGACCGGCCGCCGCCGCGCTCGGTCAGGTGCCCGAGCAGGTAGCGGTCGGCGAGCGCCGAGCAGGTCAGTGCCCTGGCCGTATCGGACATGACATTCTCGAAGGCCGCCAGGCCGATTCCCGCCCGCACCGCGCTCGCGTCGGCGCGGGTCCCGTCCAGCAGCGCGGCGGCCGTCGCCGGGGTCATGCGACGGCTGAGCTGGCACGCCAGCCCCGCCGGAATTCGGCCGCGCGCTCCAGGTACAGCTCAGGCGGGTACTTCTTCACGAATTCCTCGACGATCGCCGCGCCGTGGTAGCCGAGCTCGCCCAGCCGGCGCAGCGAGCCGGCCAGGTCGAAGTTGCCCTCCCCGATCGGGAAGTGCGCGTGCTTGCGATCCGGCAGGTCGGAGATGTGCACCGTCTGGGTGTAAGGCACGACCTGCGCCAGCGCGTCATCGAACGCGCGGTCGTCCCGGTAGATCGTGGCCAGGTGCGTGACGTCCAGCGTCAGCGCGGTCCCCGTGCTCTCGCACAGGTCAGCGAGCTGGCCGGGGGTCGGCGTGACCAGGCGCGGCCGGTTCGCGCCCATGTTCTCCAGGCACAGCGTCACGCCGCAGTCCGCCGCGATCGGCTGCATCTCGGTGATCGACCGCTTCAGCGTGCCGAGGCAGTCCGCCGTGCTCCGCCCGGTCCGGTAGCCGGGGTGGTAGGTGACCCGGCTGACCCCGATGTCCCTGGCGAACCGCAGCGACCGGGCGAGCAGCGCCCTGGACGCGGCCCGGTCGTCCTCGTCGGCGGCGCTCAGGTCGGTGGCCTGCCCGAACCAGGCGGCGTGCACCGACATGTCGAGGCCGTGGTCGTCCATGACGTTCCGCACGCCCGTGACGATCTGCTCGTACTCCGCCGGCCCGGCGCCGAAGAGCACGTCCTGCGCTTCCTCGGCGATCTCCATCTCGATGTCATCGAAGTACCCGGCGAGGAACTTCAGGTGTCCGACGATGTCGGCCGGGTTGTCGTAGACATTGGTGGAGAACCCGACAGCCGGTAACGCAGGCGTGACGGAACTCTCGGTCATGGCGTGCCCCTCCCTCAAGCGAAATCACTTCAATCTCGCACCAGGCCGGGCAATCAGCAAGACCAGGGACATTCCGGCCCGATCACACCGGGAGGATCGCTACGTCATATTGCTGGCATCGCGGATCCCTGGTGGCCAGGGTCAGGTTCTCGCAGGCGGCCTGAGCCACGAGCATCCGGTCGAACGGATCGCGATGGATCATCGGCAGCCGACCCGCGGCGGCGGCATGCGCGAAGCCGATAGGAAGCTCACGGAAGCCGCTGGCGCGGACGGCCTCCGGCAGGCCCGCAGGCTCGGCCAGCTTCCCGATCGACTGCTTGATGGCTATTTCCCATACCGTTACCGCGCTGACGTAGACATCGGGCTCGTGGTCGAGACGATCCTTGATGTCCTCGGGAAGCGTCGGATCATCCGACAGCCACCAGAGCACGACATGGGTGTCAAGTAGCAGGCTCACGAGGGCATGCCGAAGTCACTGGCGATGGCCTCGTTGACCGCGTCGGAGTCCCAGTCGTCCGCCATCACCAGCTTCCCCCGCAAGGACCCGCGGCCGCTGCGGTGGATCCGGGCCGTCAGGGGGATGAGCTTCGCGACCGGATGCCCGGCCCGGCTGATGATGATCTCCTCGCCATGCTCGACCCGTTCGATGATCCTGGACAGGTTCGTCTTGGCGTCATGGATATTGAACTGGACGGCGGCATCACCCGACATAAGACCTCCCTTAGCTAACAGGTTAGTCCATAGTCAACTGTCCTGTCGGCTGGCCGGCGCGTGGCGGGCGGGGCGGGGACCCTGGCACGCGCCGGCCGCAGCGCTAGGAGGCGGGGGTCACGTCGGTGTCGTTGCCGTAGTAGCCCTGGTCGATGGGCGGGGCATCGACGCCGCTGCTGTGCAGCAGGCCGACCGGGATCAGCGTGACCGCCAGGTACCAGGCCTGCTGCACGCCGGCCGCCTGGATCTTCTGGAAGTCGGCGTTCTGCCGCGCCGCCGGCGCCGAGATGGCCGCGCTGATCAGGCCGGTGATCTGCGCGTCATTGGTGGCGAACGGGTTGAAGATGTTCGCGGCAGGATCGAAGAAGTTGATCGCCTCCATGTACATCGGCAGCCCGCCGTAGGCGAACCCCATCGCGGGGAACTTCTTGGACAGCACGTTGCTGCTCCAGCCGGGAACTGTGGTGTCCGCCGTCACCTTTGCCTGCACGCCGACGGCGTTCCAGTACCCGATGACCGCCTGGGTCAGCTCGGCGGTGTCGCCCTGGTCCTCGACCTTGATGGTGAACCCGTGCGGGTAGCCGGCCTGCGCGAGCAGCTGGCGGGCCTTCGCCGGGTCGTAGGGATAGTAGTTGTTCACCGCCGGGTCATACGCGCTCGGCTCGCTGGGGATCGCCACCTCGTCGGTCGGCGCGGCGCCCGGTGACTTGCCGTACAGCGCCTTGACGATGGCCGGGCGGTTGACCGCGTACTCCAGCGCCTGGCGGACCTTCAGGCTGCCCAGCGGGTTGCCGCCCGCGGCGCCGCGGTTCGCCAGGTTGACGCCCTCGAAGCCGAGCGAGGAGCTGGACACCGGCATGCCGTCGCCCTGCGCCGCGGTCAGCGTCTCCGGGTCCACCGTCCACAGTTCCTGGATCTGGCCGCTGCGCAGCGAGTCAAGCGCGGAGCTGGCGTTCGCCAGGTACTTGACCACGATCTTGTCCCAGTGGATCGCCTTCTGGTCGAAGTACCGGGGGTTGGCGACAAAGGTGTACGTCGCGCCGGTCACCGTCTGCGCGGTGTCCAGGGTGTACTCGCCGGCCCCGATCGGGTCGGTGCCCAGGGTGGCGGGGTGGGCCAGCGACGCCGGGGCGACGATGTCGCCGCCGAGCAGCCGCTCGCTCAGCGTCTGCGGGATGTCCGGGTCCGGCTTGGTGCAGGTGATCTGCACCCTGGTCGCGGACAGCGCCGTCACGGCGGGGCAGTTGACCAGCCACGGCCCCCCGTTCGAGCCGGTCTTGAAGTGCCTGATGGAGGCGGCCACCGCGGCGCCGGTCACCGGCTGGCCGTTGGAGAACTTCACGCCGGTGCGCAGGGTGAGCTGGAACACCTTGTTGCCGCTGCCGATATAGCCCCAGGAGGCGGCCAGCACGCCTTCGAGCTGCCCGTTCGGGGCGAACCTGATCAGCGGCGCGTACAGCGGGTCCAGGTAGAGCGGGTCGGTGCCGGGGTCGGCCTTGGCCGGGTCCAGGCTGCCGTTGGAGAAGTCGGTGCCCACGGTGAGCGTGCCGCCGCGGGCGGTGCCGCCGTGCCCCGATGAGCTGCCGCCGCTGGAGCCGCCGCAGGCGGCGACGGCTAACCCGGCCGCCGCCAGCACGCTGGTCACGACGATCGAGCGATGCCGCATGCGGCTGTGCGATTCGCGGCGGGGCAATGTCGTCACTGCGTCTCTCCTTCTGCTGCGAGCGGGTCGGATCGGGCTGTGTCGGATCGGGTGGTGTCGGATCCGGCGGGCGCGGGGCGCGCGGGGCGCGCGATGGCCGGGTCGGGCGAGGGGACCGCCGCCAGCAGCGCGCGGGTGTAGGGGTGCGCGGGCCGGTCACAGACCTGCGCGGCCGGCCCGGACTCGACCAGCCGGCCGCCGCGCAGCACCGCGATCCGCGACGACAGGTGCCTGACCACCGCCAGGTCGTGGCTGACGAGCAGATACGAAACGGATAGCTCGCGCTGCACCTCGGCGAGCAGGTTGAGAATCTGGGCCTGGATGGACAGGTCGAGGGCGCTGACCGGCTCGTCGCAGATGACCAGCTTCGGGGAGAGCATCAGGGCGCGGGCGATGGCGATGCGCTGCCGCTGGCCGCCGGAGAACTCGGCCGGGTAGCGGCGCGGGGCGTCGGCCGGCAGGCCGACCAGCTCCAGCATTCCGGCGATGCGCTCCCGGCGGGCCGCGCGGGACAGCCGCTCGTGCACCTCAAGCGGCTCGGCCAGGGCCTGCCCGACGGTCCGCGCGGGATTCAGCGAGCTGTACGGGTCCTGGAACACCACCTGAAGGTCACGGCTGACCGCGCGGCGGGACCGGCGGTCCAGGCCGGCCAGCTCGCGGCCGTCGAAGGAGATGCTGCCGGCGGACACGGGCACCAGGCCGAGGACCGCGTGTGCCAGCGTCGACTTGCCCGCGCCCGACTCCCCGACCAGGCCCACCGTCTCGCCGGCCGCCACCGTCAGCGACACCCCCGCCAGCGCCGTGACGCCAGGCCGCAGCCTGCTGCCCCTGATCGTCACCGTCAGGTCGGTGACCTCCAGCAGCGGCCGGGCGTGACGGCCGGCCATCACGGCCGCACCGGCTGCTGCGCGGCCGCGTGCACGCACCTGCTCAGGTGGCCGGGCCCGGCGATCCGGACGGCGACCGGTCCCTGGCGGCAGGCGTCCTCGGCCTCCGGGCAGCGGGGCGCGAACCGGCAGCCGGCCGGCCAGCCGCCGGGTGCCGGCACCGCGCCGGGGATGGCGGGCAGCCGCTCTCCCGGCGTGCCCGCGCCGGGGCTGGAGGCCAGCAGCGCCCTGGTGTAGGGGTGCGCGGCGGCCCGGTAGAGCCGATCGGCGGTCGCGGTCTCGGCGAGCTGCCCCGCGTACATCACCAGCGCGCGGTCGGCCACCGCCGCGACCACGCCCCAGTCATGGGTCACCAGCAGCAGGGCCATCCCCCGGTCCCGCTGCAGCCCGCGCAGCAGGTCCAGGATGCCGGCCTGGATCGTGACGTCAAGCGCGGTCGTCGGCTCGTCGGCGATCAGCAGCTCGGGGCTGCCCGCCAGCGCCAGCGCGGTGACGCAGCGCTGCAGCATGCCGCCGGAAAGCTGGTGCGGGTAGCGCCGTGCCACCGCCGCGGGCTCGGGCAGGCTGACCGAGTCGAGCAGTTCCACGGCCGCCCGCCGGGCGGCGGCCCGGCCGCACCTGGTGTGCCTGCGAACCGCCTCGGCGACCTGCGACCCGACGGTGAAGGTCGGGTCCAGGCTGATCATGGGGTCCTGCGCGATATACCCGATCCGCGAGCCCCGGACGGCGGCGAGCTCGCGCCGGGACATCGCGGTCAGGTCCGTGCCGCGCAGCAGCACCCGGCCGCCAGAACGCCTGGTGCCCGGCGGCAGCAGCCCGAGCACGGCCAGCGCGGTGATCGTCTTGCCGCAGCCAGACTCCCCGAGGACTGCCAGCGTCTCGCCGCGCCTGATGGCGAAGCTGAGGTCGGAGACGACCGGGCTTGGCCGCGAGCCCGCGGTGATCTCCACGCTCAGGTGCTCCACGCTGAGCAGGGCGTCCGCCGTGTCCTGGTCAAGGGCTGCCGGCTCGCTGCCTGAGTCCTGGGCCGCCGGCGTCCTGACGGCGCGGGCCGACGACGCGGGCGCCGCCCAGGCCTGCGTGACCGTGTCCCTGATCGCGTTGCCGAGCAGCACGAACGCCACCACGGTGAGGCCGAGCACCCCGCCACTTGGCACCAGCAGCCAGGCCGAGCGGGCCAGCACCTGCGACGCTTCGGCGATCAGCCCGCCCCAGCTCGGCGCGGGCAGCACCACGCCGAAGCCGAGGAAGGCCAGGCCGCTCTCGGTGACCAGCGCCACCCCGGCGAACAGCCCGGCCTGCACGATGACCGTCGGGGCGATCCTGGGCAGCACGTGCCGCAGCACGATCCGGGGCTGCGACAGCCCGGCCACCCGCGCGGCGCTGATGTACAGCTCGCGGCGCACCGCCAGGGTCACCCCGCGTACCACCCGGATCAGGCCGGCCGAGGCGATGAAGCCGAGGATCGCCATCGGCACCAGCAGCGCGTCGGGAAACAGCGCGAAGATCACCAGCAGCACCACCAGCACCGGCAGCGACAGCAGCAGGTCGGTGACCCGGCTGACCGCCGCGTCCGCCAGGCCGCCCGCGTAGCCGCCGGCCACGCCGAGCGCCACCCCGACGACCAGCCAGACTGCCACCGCCGCCGCCAGCCCGGCCAGCGTCGGCCGGGCACCGAACAGGAGCTGGCTGAGCACGTCGCGGCCCAGCGGGTCGGTACCGAGCAGGTGCCGGGCGCTTGGCCCGGTCAGCGCCGCGCTCAGGTCCTGCGCCTGCGGCCCGTACGGGGCCAGCACCGGGGCGAAGACCGCGGCGGCGATCACCAGCAGCAGCCAGGCCGCGGCGGCGACGCCGAGCGGGCGGCGCGCGAAGCGGCGCCACGCCGGGTCGCGCCCGCCGCCAGTCATCGCAGCCGCGCAGTCATCGCACCCGCACCCGGGGGTTGAGCAGCCCGTAGGCCACGTCGACCAGCAGGTTGACGATTACCACGACGAGGGTGAAGTACAGCACCGCGCCCTGGATAACCGGAATGTCATGCTGCGCCGCCGCCGTGGTGAGCCCGGAGCCCAGGCCTGGCAGCGCGAATACCGACTCCACCAGCACGCTCGCGCCCAGCAGCCCGACGAAGGTGATGCCGATGACGGTGACCACCGGGATCGCCGCGTTCCGCAGCGCGTGCCTGCCGATCACGCTGCGGCGCGGGATGCCGTTGGCCTCCAGCACCCGGATGAAGTCGCGGCGCAGCACCTCCAGCATCGAGTCCCTGGTCTGCACCGCGATCATCGTCATGCCCACCGCCGCGATGGCCACCACCGGCAGCACCAGGGAAAGCGCCCACTGGCCGGGGTCCTGGCTGAACGGGACGAACCCGGTGGCCGGGAAGATCCGGATGGTCACCGCGAACAGCTCGATCAGCACCAGCCCTAACCAGAAGTTGGGCACCGCGAGACCGAGGACCGCGGCGGCCTCGACCAGGCGGCCGAGCGCGCCGCCCCTGGTCGCGGCCCAGGTGCCGAGTGTTAACCCGACCACCGCGGCGACCAGGGTGCCGCCGATGATCAGCGTCAGCGACACAGTCAGCCGCGAGTTGAGCACCTGGGTCACGCTCTGCCCGGTGACTAGCGAGGTGCCCAGGTCGCCGCGGACCGCGCGGGCCAGCCAGTGCCAGTACTGCGTCCACAGCGGCTGGTCCAGGCCGAGCTGCCGGCTCAGCGCCGCTACCTGCGCGGCGCTGGCGTCGCTGCCCGCGATGGCCTGGGCGGCGTTGCCGGGGACCAGCGAGACCAGCACGAAGGTCAGCGCCGACACGACCCACAGCAGCGGGATCGACCACAGGATGCGATAGACAACCAGCCGGATCACGTCACGACGCCGCTTCGGCGGACCGTGCTGGCGGGGCCGGCTGTGCGGGCGGCTCGAAGCGGCTCAGGTCCAGCCACGGCCGCGGATACGGTTGCTCCCGGCGGCGGGGCGGCGCCGAGAAGACGTGAATGTAGGCGCGCCGCGGCGCGCCGGTCAGGTTCGGCCCGGCGTAGTGCAGCGTCCGGCAGTGATGCACCGTCGCCCCGCCGGCCGGCACCGGGCAGGCGACCGCCTGGCTCGCGTCCACCTCATCGGTGACCAGGCCGTGCACTCGCGGGTCGTGGTTGATGTGGTGGTGGCGCCGGACCGGGTCGCGGTGCGAGCCGGAGAAGAACTGCATGCAGCCGCCCGCCACCGAGGCGTCCTCCAGCGGCATCCACACGCTCAGCCCCCGGTGGTCGTAACGCGGATCCCAGTAGGCCTCGTCCTGATGCCACGGCGTCTCGTGACCGTAGCGGGCGGGCTTGAGGATCAGGTGGCTGAAGTGTTCGAGCTCGGCGGCCGGGACCCCGAGCAGCGTCGTGGCGATCTGCCGGGCGCTGGCGTAGAACCGCGTGCCGGCTAACTCGGGGACCAGCCGCTGCGGGTCCATGATCTGCGGCAGCAGCTCGGGCCCGTCCGTGCCGTCCACCGAGGCCAGGTCCCAGGACTCCGCGCCGCGCGCCCGCGAGGCGAACAGGTCGTCGTAGATCTCCCCGATCCTGGCCAGCTCGGCGGCGGTGCTGACCTGCTGAATGGTCAGCCAGCCATTCTCGGTAAACGCGGCGACGTCGGACTCGGTCAGCAGCACGCTGCGGTCGGCCCGGTCGCTCATCCCGTTCGCTCCCTCAAGGGAAGAAAGGAGGGCAAAGGAGTCTTTTCTCTAATTGAAGCTACGTCGGCTCTTTAGGCTCGTCAAGAAACGCGATCGCACCGGGCGGCACGCCAGGAGGACACGATGAGCAGCGTCGGCCCGCCGCCGCCGTTCGACCCCGAGGTGGCCGCCGGCCTGCCCGGCATCCACCGGGACATGCCGCCGACCGTGACGCCGGACATGATCGGGATGCTGCGCGAGCGCGGCGCTGCCGAGGCGGCCTCCGACACCGAGCTGGCCTGCCACGGCGCGTTCGCGGTGGAACGGCGCGCGGTACGGGTGTCCGGGCCAGGCGAGGAGAGCGAGCGGGAGATCGGGCTGCTGATCTGCCGTCCCGGGCTACCGGGCGCCGCACCGGCCGGTGCGGTCTATTACACCCACGGCGGCGGCATGGTCAGCGGCGACTACCGGGGCGCGGACGTGCTGGCGGGGCTGCGCTGGGCGCAGGAGCTGCATCTGGCGCTGGTCTCGGTGGATTACCGGCTCGCGCCCGAGCACCCGTATCCGGCCGGCCTTCGTGACTGCTACGCCGGGCTGGCCTGGACCGCCGCGCACGCCGCCGAGCTGGGCATCGACCCCGGCCGCATCGTGATCGCCGGCGCCAGCGCCGGCGGCGGGCTGGCCGCCGGCACCGCGCTGCTCGCCCGTGACCTGGGCGGCCCGGCGCTGGCCGGGCAGATGCTGCTGTGCCCGATGCTGGATGACCGCAACGACACCGCCTCGGCCCGCCAGCTCGCCGGGATCGGCCTGTGGGACCGGGCGTCAAGCGCGATGAGCTGGTCGGCGCTGCTCGGCGAGGTGCGCGACCCCGAGGCGACCTCGCCGTACGCCGCCCCCGCCAGGGCGGCCGACCTGTCCGGCCTGCCGCCGGCCTTCATCGACGTCGGCTCGGCCGAGACCTTCCGTGACGAGGCCGTGGCCTACGCCAGCGCGCTGTGGCGGTCCGGAAGCCAGGCCGAGCTGCACGTCTGGCCGGGCGGCTGCCACGGGTTCGACCTGCAGTTCCCGGACGCCGCGCTGTCCAGGTCTGCCATCGCGCAGCGGGTGCCCTGGCTGCGCCGGATCCTTGGTCTCTGACGCACGGCGCCGGGGAAAGCCGTTCAGCTAACCCTGGAGGGTGAAAGTTAATCCTCCACCCAAGAAATACAAACTCTCAGGGCGTGCCCGCCGTGACTCGCGCGTGATTGACAGTACTCTGCCGGTCAGCTGGTTTCCCTGAGCGTTAGATTCGGACGCCGGGCGATTACCGCGTGCTTCCTTGTGAGTCGATCGGAGAAGGACCGACAAATGATGAGCATCAGCAGCCGCGCGCTACGCCGGCGCATTGGCTATTACTGGCTGGCCCCGGTCCCCGTGCTTATGACGACCCTGGCGGTGCTCGTCGCCACGCAGTCCCAGGCCGGGGCCGCCCCTATTCCGACGGTCCTGCTCGGGGATGCCAGCAGTTTCGGGGTCCTGGCCGGGACCACCGTCACCAACACCGGCCCGACCGTCGTCAACGGCGACCTCGGCGTGAGCCCCGGCACCGCGGTGACCGGCTTCCCGCCCGGCACGGTCAACGGCACGATCCACAGTGCCGACGCCGCGGCCGCTAGCGCTCAGACGGCCCTGACCGGCGCCTACACCGATGCCATGGGCCGGACCCCCACCACCAGCGGCCTCAGTTCCATCGGCAACCAGACTCTCGGCCCCGGCATATACAACGCGTCGTCCTCGCTCGGCGTCACCGGCACCCTGACCCTGGACGGGGAGGGCGATCCGAGCTCGGTCTTCATCTTCCAGGTCGGCTCGGCCCTCACCACCGACTCGGCCAGCACCATAGTCCCCACCAATGGCGCTCAGGCCTGCAATGTCTTCTGGGAGGTAGGCAGTTCCGCGACGCTCGGGACCGGATCCACCTTCCTGGGCAGCATCCTTGCCCTGACATCGATCACCGTGACCACCGGCGATACCATCAGCGGCCGCGCGCTCGCCAGGAACGGCGCCGTGACCCTCGACGACGACACCATCAACGTGCCGCCCGACTGCCCCGCGACCCCGATTCCGCTGGCGTCGCCCTCCATCGCGGGCGGGGCGGCAGCGATAGCGGGACTGGCATGGACCGGCTGGTTCCTTGTCCGCAGAAGGAGAAGCCGTGACGCGCGCCTGGCCGGCCAGGAAGCCTAGCCCGGGCTACTGCAAGGGTATTTAAGGCACTCTTTTCGCTAGTTCCCCCATTTATGCGGCATTCAGGTAAAAGGCGGCTGGCAGTTCCCGCAGGGCGGAATTCCCGTGACAGGACTCTGGCGAAAGAAGTACCGGTTTCGCCGTGCTGTGGTTGAATCAAAAAACGCTGGAGGTCTAGACCCCGCTCATCCAGGTGTCGGCTTGAATGCACAAACCACCGGAAGCGGCAGATATGAAGACCCTCGGCGGCTCCTCAATTCCAGTTCCTGCCGGAGCAAGCAGCCCGAGCGGGCTGATGCGAGCAGACCTGCCGGGACCCGCCGCTTCGGCGCCGGGCTCTCGCGCGGCGGAGCCCTTCGAGCTGGTCGCCCGCCTGGCCGCCATGGCCCTGGGGTCCTCGGTGGCATCCGTCATGGTCGCCGGGCGGCCGCAGCCTTCCGGCGAGAGCTTCCCCGGCTGCCCGGACATGACCGGCCGGCAGAGCCCGCTTGAGCGATCGTTGCTCCTTGCCGTGATCGCGTCAGGGGAGCGACTCATCGTCAATGACGCCGGGCTCGATCTGCTGCCGGATAACGACCGTCCGCCGGGGCAGGGAAGCGTTCGCGCCTGGGCGGGATTCCCGGTGCGTGAGCCGCGCGGCGGCGTCGTGGGCGCACTCTGCGTGGCTGACATCCTACCGCGCCGCTGGACCGCCGGGGAGATCGAATTCCTGACGGTCCTGGCCCATATCGCCGCGGGCGAGGTCGCGCTGACGCTGGCGCTGCGGCACGGCGCGGAAAGGTCCGAGCTCGCGCAGACCCTGCAGGAAAGCCTGCTGCCGCCGCGGCTCCCGCGGATCCCCGGCCTGGTTGTCGCTGCCCGGCATGTGGCGGGCGGGACGGGGACCGAGGTTCTCGGGGACTTCTACGACGTGTTCCCTTCGGTGCGGGGAAGCTGGGGAATAGCGGTCGGCGACGTATGCGGCAAGGGCGTCCCGGCCGCCAAGAGCACTGCGCTGGCTCGGTATACCCTGCGGGCCGAGGCCCACCGGCACGCCAGGCCAAGCCTGATCCTGGCCGCCTTGAACCGGGCGCTGCTTGACTGGCTGACCGAGGACCCGCGATTCCTCACCGCGATCTATGCCACCGTCCGGCCGACCCCGGCGGGAGCCTCGGTGCAGGCTAGCTCGGCCGGTCACCCGCTCGCGCTGGTACGTCGCGCCGACGGGCGCGTGCAGGCACTCGGACGGCCTGGAACTCTGCTGGGTCTGCTGCCCGATCCCGAACTGCACGACTCACAGACAGCGCTGCGGCCGGGCGACAGCCTGATCCTGTTCACCGATGGCGTCACAGAGGCCCGCGGCGCGATCAGCCGCGACCTTTTCGGTGATGACCGCCTCCGCGACCTGCTCGCCGGCCTCGGGGGGATGTCCGCGGCGCAGATCGCCGACGCCATCCAGCAGGCTGTCCTGGCCTTCAGCAGCGGACGGATCAGCGACGATACCGCCACGCTGGTCTTGCAGGTCCCGTGGCACCCAAAGGACCCGTGCCAGCCGAGCCGCTAGTCACCCCGCCCTGTTCCGCGCGGGGTGACTAGCGGCCGTCAGCCAGTTACGGGGATGGTCGTCGGTACCGGTGACGGACTCGGAGCTGGGCTGGTAGGACTCGGGCCTGGCCTCGTGGGCCTGGGTCCGGGACTGGTCCTGGTCGGACTGGGACTCGGCCCCGGGCTGGTCCTTGTCGGACTCGGGCTCGGGCTCGGGCTCGGCTTGGTCCTGGTGGGGCTCGGGCTCGGGCTCGGCTTGGTCCTTGTCGGACTCGGGCTCGGGCTCGGGCTCGTCCTGGTCGGACTCGGGGTCGGCGTCGGCCTGGTCCTGGTCGGACTCGGAGTGGGTGTCGGGCTGGTCGTGGTCGGCGTCGGTGTCGGGGTCGGGCTGGTACAGGCCGGAACGGTGATGACATCGTCGTCGAGGGTGACGGCGCCGTTGCGGGCTAGCGCCCGGCCGATGATGGTGTCGCCGGTCGTCACCGAGATCGAGGTGAGAGCCAGGATGCTGCCCTGGAAGGCGGAGTGCGTTCCGAGCGTCGCGGAACTGCCCACCTGCCAGAAGACGTTGCAGGCCTGGGCGCCGTTGGTCAGGATGACCGAGCTGGCCGAGTCTGTGACCAGCGTGGAGCCGACCTGGAAGATGAAGACCGCGTCCGGGTCGCCTTGCGCGTCCAGCGTCAGCGAACCGCCGACGTCCAGCGACGAGGTGGCGTTGTAAACGCCGGGCGTGAGCGTCTGGCCAGCGCCGATGAAGGGCCCGACGCTGCCCGACGGACTCCGCCCGGCGGCGTCGTTGTAGGCAGTGGTCAGGTCGGACTTGGCTCCTCCCGCGACACCGTCGGCATCGTGGATGGCGCCCGTCACGATGCCCGGCGGAAACCCGGTGATCGCGGTGCCCGGGCTCACGCCGAGGTCCCCGTTAATGACGCTGGCGCCCGTATTGGTGACAGCGCTCCCGGCCAGCACCCCGAAGCTGCCGGCCGTACCGAGGCCGACGGTCGCGACCGCGGCGCCCGCGACCGACTGGGTAGCGATGATCACGGCTACGGCGACGGCGATGACCAGGCACCCGGCCGCGCTGGAGTAAACAGCTAGCCTGCGCGAGGCACGGCTGCCGATACTTATCATTTTGCTGATCCCTTCCAAAATAGGTTACCGGCAAGCGACTTTCCCGTGACGTTGCCGGGTGCGTATCCCGAAGGACCTTGCGGGCCCGATGACTAGCGAAGTGCCATAAGTTTCGCCGGGCCACGCTACACGGCAGCGATGGCGGTCGCAGGGCGAATGCGCCTATCGCCATGACGCCAGAAACCCCTGGCAGTGACCGCTGCGGGGCAGTCCCGGAAAAGGGTGGCGGAAATGCCCATAATCCTCATAGCTCGCCTTAGCGAAACGATCTCCTTCTCGCCATGCGCGCTGTTACGATGCCAAGTGCGACCGCCATGAAAACGCATTATTCGCTGATAAACTTCTTGTCCGCTCTCGATAGAATTACCTCCGAAGAGGCATTCCGTGCGCAGGCGCCCTGGACCCGGCCGGTCCCCCTGGCCGACATGGCCAGGCCAAATCATGCGTATAAGTACGCTCGGCCTGGCCATCCTGGCCTGCGGTTGCGGGACTGCTGGCACGCCCCGTGCCCTGCCGTCCGCGCCAGGGCGGCGCGTGGTGCTGCCCCAGCGGCTCTCGGCGGCCCGGCTGGCGCGGCTACCCACGGCCACCACCTTCGGCACGCTGACCGGTGCGCCCCTGGATCGGGACCCGTTCGCGCCGGAAAAGGGCATCGTGCTGCACCCGGTGGCCAGGCAGGCCGTCTACGCCAGGCCCGGCGGCCCGCCCGTGGCGGTGCTGCCTGTCACCGAGCTCGGCGGCCCGACCTGGGTTCCGGTGGTGGCGTCACGGCCCGGCTGGGACCAGGTCCTGCTTCCGGCCAGGCCGAACCGCTCAACCGGCTGGGTCTACCTCGGCGGCGGACAAGTGCGGGTCGCCTCCGATGCCTATCAGGTCAAGGTGAACCTCGCCGGCTACCGGCTGACCGTGTCTGATGGCCGGGTCAGCCTGGGGACCTGGACGGTAGCGGTGGGTGCACGGGGGACGCCTACGCCGACCGGACGCACATTCCTGCTCGCCTCCGTGGCACCGGTCCATCCGACCATCAGCCCGCTGATCTTGCCGCTTGGCCTGCACTCGGCCACGCTGGCAACCTTCGATGGCGGTCCCGGCACCGTCGCGCTGCATGGCTGGCCTAGGACGGCCGTCTTCGGCCACCCGGTCAGCCACGGATGCGTCCGGGTACCGGCCGCGGCTCTGCGGATACTGTCCCGGGTTCCCATCGGAAGCCCGGTTCTGATCACCGGCTAGCCACCGGCGGCCAGCATCCGGCGGCCAGAATCCGGCGATCAGGGCTTGCGGGCCACGCCCGCATAGCAGGCGATGACCTGCGTGGGGTTGGGCTCGGCCCGCCACTCAGGGAGCAGCACCAGGCCAGGGTCGATGAACTCCAGGCCGTCGAAGTACCTGGCGATCTCGGCGCGGGGGCGCCGGGTCTGCTGCGTGCCCCGGAACCGGGCGTTCAGCCGGGCCGAGGTCTGCCGCACCCGCTCGGTGTCGATGTCGATGCTGGTGTCGGAGATCACCAGGTAGCTGCCGGGGCAGACGGCGTCCATCAGCGCGGACACGATCTGGTGCGGCCCATCCTGGTGCGATCCGTCGGCGTCCGGGATGTACTGCAGGACCATCAGCGCGATCACCGCGATGGGCTTGCTGAAGTCCAGCGTCTTCGCGGCCTCGCGCAAGATCCTTCCGGTGTCCCGCATGTCGGCGTCGATGTAGGCGGTCGCGCCCTCCGGCGAGCTGGTCAGCAGCGCGCGGGCGTGAGCGAGGACGATCGGGTCGTTGTCCACGTAAACGATCCGGGACGCCGGGGCGACCGACTGCGCGACCTCGTGCGTGTTCTCCGCCGTGGGCAGGCCGGTGCCGACATCCAGGAACTGCCGGATGCCGGCCTCGCTGGCCAGGTGCCGCACCGCGCGGCCGAGAAACGCCCGGTTGGCCCGGACTCCCGGCAGGATGTTGGGATTGGCCGCGGCGGCCTCCGTGGCCGCTATCCGGTCCGCCTCGTAGTTGTCCTTGCCGCCCAGCCAGTAGTCGTAGACCCTGGCCGAATGCGCCACTGAGGTATCGAAGGCCGGCGGTTCCCCCGCAGCATCCTGGCTCGTCACCGTTATACGTTACCGAAGATCGGCCCTACCGTGGCGCAGGCCGGCTGGAAGCCGGGCGAGTCCGGCCCCAGCGCGTTGATCATGTCCTGCAGCGCGTTCGAGTCGTACGGGATCGAGATGTGATCGCTGGCGTCCTGCGAGCACTGGTTCTGCAGGATGATGTTCTGCACGTTGGACCCGGCCGGCAGCAGCGCGTTGGTGTACGGGGTCACCACGTCATCGCCGTCGGTCTCGATCACCACGTACTTGACCCCGGAGACCGTCGGCGTCTTGTTCAGCCCGGCCAGGAACGATGAGCCTTGCAGTTGCTGGTCGCAGGCGTCGCAGGTAATGCCGATGAGGCCGGTGGCCACGCCCTCCAGGCCGATGTCATCGATCAGGGTCTGGAGCCCGTCCAGCGTCGTGCCGTAGTTCGACGGCGCGAATCCGACCAGCATGTTCACCTTCGACGCGCCGCCCAGGTCATTGATGTAATAGCGCGGCATCATGCCGCCCTGTGACCAGCCGACCAGGTCGACCTTGCTCGCGCCGGTTACCGAGAGCACGTGGTTCACCTCGGCGGAAAGCTGCTGCGCCGACTGCGTGATATCGCCCATGGCGTGGAACATCGACAGCGGGATCGTCTGGCCGTAATTGAACGCGTAGACGCAGTAGCCGTTGTTCACCAGGTCGGGGGATATCGCCTCGAAGCTGTTGTACATGCTGGCGAACGTGCCCTCGACGAGCACCACCGGGTACGGGTGCGCCGCCGACGGGTGACAGGTCACGTTCGCGCCGGCCGGCGAGGCCTCGTAATAGAACGGGCTGGCCGACGTCAGGAACGCCGCAGCCTCGCCGCCCAGCGGCAGCGTGGACGCCTGGGCCGGCGCCGCCGCTACCGTGCCCGCGGCCAGGACGACGGCCGCCCCGGCTGCCGTCACGGACAGGCTGAGGAAATGCCGCCAGGGCCACGATCTCATGTCGTCACTCCTTCTGACTCACGCGCGAGCGGGCAGGCTTCAGGCACACGGAATCACGGGAATGACCGGCCCTGAATGGCGCGGCAGATCAGGCGCGGCAATATGCTCCGCCGTCATTCATATTGCCGATGTTACTGACGAGTATCACGCGGGGGAGTTTGGCTGTCAATAGCCCTCTATCGCCGAATTTTCCAGCGCAGCTCGTAGTCGAGCTTCGCCGGATCGGCTGCCAGGTCGGCCGGCGTGAGGGACAAGGCCGCGGCCTGGCTTTCGTAGGCTCGGATGACCTCACTCTTCAGGGCACGCTGCGCTCGATCGAGAACCACCAGCTCCGGTTTCAGGGCAGCGGGGTCGAGACCTGCCTGGGCGAGCTGGTACGCGAGCCAGTAGTCGGCGTCGATGAAAGGACCCGGTGCCTGCCCGGTCAGGGAGGGCGGCCACCCGTGCTTCAGGACATAGGGGTAGTCGGCATAAAGCGTCACCTCGGTCCGGCCGGCCTGAGCGGCGGCACGCAATCCGGCGTCGCGTGTCATGACGTGGTCAGGGTGACTGCCGATGGCGGCAGGCAGCCAGATATCCGCGGCATCGCGAAAGCATTCCGCCAGGCTGGCTGTCGCCGCCGACAGATCGGGAGCCGAATCGCGGTAGAGCAGTTCTAGCTCGTCGAGGTAAATGGTGCTGGCGTTGAGCAATCGCATGGCCGCGACGTCCTCGGCCTGCCGTTCGACCTGCCTATCACGGGAACTGGCCGCGCCGGTAAGCCTGTCCCACCACGTAGTAGGCCAGTCGGCCGACGGGATTGCGGAAAACAAGGTAACAACTGTCATGCCGCCAGCACCAAGCTGAGTGCTGGCTGACAAGGCCGCGTCATCGAGATGAGGAGAGACAACTACGCAATGTTTCATGTATCTCCACGCGATGTCATGTCCAGCGCATGGTGCCCATTCGCTATGTGCTGGCTCCACCGAATGGTAGCTGCCGGGCGCCGCTCCCTCAGCATGCGACCACGGTCGGCGCCCCTGCGAGATGGCGCCGAGTCCGCCTGGAGAGCGGGAGTCCGATGAAACTTTCCCGTTCAGGCCCATTTTGTGCCAGCGCCGCGAGCGTCGCCAGGCGGCCGCGCGGGTCGCCCCGACTGGCCCCGCCAGGCACCGGGCACGGAGAACGGTCCTGGTCAGGACCCTGGTCCCCGCCGCCGGCCGGACCCAGGAGAGCAACCGGGCTACGCCGGCAGCGATGACCGGAGGCCGGCAGCCCGCGGAGCCGCCGCCGGCCGGGTGTACCCGGGTCGCGCCGAAGCCTATGTTCGCGGCAGGACGGCTGGCCCGGCCCGTCCCGCTTCGAGCATGCCGCCGGGCCGGACAGCACGAGGAGGATCTGCATGAGATCTACGCCGCGCATTATCAGGGCGCGCCTGCGCCGGGTGCTGGCCACGTTAACCGTGGTCGCGCTTGGCGGCATGGGCCTAGCAGCGGCCGTGGCCGCGCCGGCCAGCGCCGCTCCCGCCTGCCAGGTGGCCTACACGGTGCAGAACGACTGGGGCACCGGGTTCACCCTCGGGGTCACCATCACCAACAACGGGCCGGCCATCTCGTCGTGGACCCTCGCCTATTCCTATAGCGGCAACCAGACGCTGAGCTCTGGCTGGTCCGGCAACTGGACCCAGTCCGGCAAGAACGTCACCGTCACCAACGAGAGCTACAACGGGTCGCTGGGCACCGGCGCCAACACGCAGATCGGCGCCAACTTCAATTACACCGGTACCAACACCGCCCCCACCGTGTTCACCCTCAACGGGGCCACCTGCAACGGCAGCGGCGGCGGCAGCTCGCCGACGGTGTCGCTCACCAGCCCGGCGTCCGGCGCCTCCTACACCGCCCCGGCCACCATCCCCCTGGCCGCCTCTGCCAGCGAGAGCGGCGGGACCATCAGCAAGGTCGAGTTCTTCAGCGGCACCACCCTGCTGAGCACCGCGACCACCAGCCCGTACACCTTCAGCTGGACTAGCGTCCCCGCCGGCACCTACTCCCTCACCGCCGAGGCCTTCGACGGCAGCGGCAACACGGCCACCTCCACCGCCGTCTCGGTGACCGTCAACGCCGCGACCACGCCCAGCGTGGTGGCCAGCCCCACGTCCCTGTCGGTGGCCCAGGGCGGCACCGGAACCTTCGGGGTCTCGCTGTCGACCGCGCCCACCTCGAACGAGACCATCACCGTCGCCAACACCTCCGGCAACACCGGCCTGTCCGTCAGCTCCGGCGGCACCCTCACCTTCACGCCGAGCAACTACTCCACCGCCCAGACCGTGACCGTCAAGGCCGACTCCTCCAGCACCGGCGCCGCCACCTTCACCGCGTCAGGCTCTGGCTACACCTCGGCCACCGTCGCGGTGACCGAGACCTCGACCACCGCCACCGGCGGCCTGCTCGTGGACCCGGCGACCTTCTCCGTGGCCCAGGGCACCAGCGAGGTCTTCGGCGTCTCCCTGTCCTCCGCGCCCACGGCCAGCGTGACCGTCGCGGTGGGACGCACGTCGGGCAACACCGGCCTGGCCATCAGCGCCGGCGCCTCGCTCACCTTCACCACCAGCAACTGGAACTACCCGCAGCCGGTCACCGTGACCGCCAACACCAGCAGCACCGGCGCGGCCACCTTCACCGCCAGCTCGGCCGGGTACACCTCGGTCGCCACCACCGGCACCGAGACCGCGGCCGGCTCCACCACCACGCCCTCGCACGTCGTCAACCCGTTCACCGGCTCAAGCTGGTACGTCAACCCCGACTACACCGCGGAAGTGGCTACCTCCGTCGCCGGCGCGAGCGGCACGCTCGCCGCCCAGATGACCCTGGTCGGCAAGCAGTCCACGGCCGTCTGGCTTGACCACATCGGCGCCATCTACGGCGGCACCGACAACAGCAGCAGGATGAGCCTGCAGAACGAGCTGCAGACCGCGCTCAGCCAGGAGTCTGGCAGCACGCCGATCCTGGTGCCGCTCGTCATCTACGACCTGCCCAACCGTGACTGCGCGGCGCTCGCCTCCAACGGAGAGCTGACCGTCAGCAACAACGGCCTGACCTACTACGAGCAGGACTACATCAACCCCATCGCCCAGGTCCTCACCGACTACGAGCACACCAACATCAGGATCGTCGCGATCATCGAGCCCGACTCGCTGCCCAACCTGGTGACCAACCTCAGCGACGCCAACTGCTCCCAGGCCAACTCCAGCGGGGCCTACGTCGATGGCGTCCAGTACGCGCTGAACAAGCTGCACGCGATCCCGAACGTCTACAACTACGTGGACATCGCGCACTCCGCGTGGCTCGGCTGGTCCAGCAACATGGGCCCGGCCGTCTCGCTGTACAAGTCGGTGGCCTCCGGCACCACGGCCGGCGTCAGCAGCGTGGACGGGTTCATCAGCGACACCGCCAACTACACGCCCACCACCGAGCCCTACATGACGGCGACCGAGAGCATCGGCGGCCAGCCCGTGGACTCGGCCAACTTCTACCAGTTCAACCCCTACATCGATGAGCTCAGCTACGACCAGGCCATGTACTCCAACCTGGTCAGCGCCGGCTTCTCCTCCACCATCGGGATGCTCATCGACACCTCGCGCAACGGCTGGGGCGGCCCGAACCGGCCCACCGCGGCCAGCACGTCGACCGTCCTGAGCACCTTCGTCACCCAGTCCAAGGTTGACGAGCGGCCGTTCCGCGGCGACTGGTGCAACCAGAACAACGCGGGCCTCGGCGCGTTCCCGCAGGCCAACCCGCTGTCCTCGTTCACCAACCTGTACGCCTACGTGTGGATCAAGCCGCCGGGTGAGTCCGACGGCGACTACCCCACCGCCACCCATTCCCACGGTGACCCGCACTGCGATCCGAACGGGACCAACACCGACGGCAACGGCAACACCTACTCCACCGGCTCGATCCCGGGCTACGACATCCCGGCAGGGCAGTGGTTCCCCGCCGAATTCCAGATGCTCGTCCAGAACGCCTACCCAGCAGTCCCCTAACCGCCCCGCTCACCACCCGGTGAGCGCCTAACCAGAACCCGTGGCCCTGCCCCGCCCCCCGGCGGGGCAGGGCCACACCAGTTGGCCATTCCGGGCTCTTCTCATTCCATAACGCGAATATTCAGTTATACCGTTGACTAGTACTGTCGGCGTTGCCTAGCGTCGTAGCTGTTATTAGCCCACGCCCAGGAAGGTCATCCGATGAAACCAGGCATGATCATCGCCGGAGGCACGTGCGGGGAGAACGACTGCCCCACCATCACGGTCGCCGACAAGGACATGGTTGACGTGCAAGGGTATCTCCAGGCGGATATCGCTACCCCCGATGGAGAGGTAGTGGCCCGCGTCCCCGCCTCGCTGATCCTTGAGGCTGCTCGTGCGCTTGGACGGTGAGGACTGGCAGCGGTTCTTCGACAGCTTCACCCGCTCGGCCTGGCGCCTGGAACTACATCCCGTCTATGCCATGCCGCAGGAGGCTGAGAGCCTAAGCCGTTGGGTCGCTGGCGAGCGCCTGCCGGAGGGCTACTGGTCGTCATGGATGGAACGGGTCGCCGGATACCGCGCGTCGGGCCGCAGCATCGGCCGCGTCCATGCCGTGCAAAGGCCGCTCAGCGAGTACCTACGGTTTGAAATGGACTGGTATTACCGGCCTCACGTCCGGGCGGGCGAGGACATCCGCATCTTGGATCTGACCGACTATCCGGATCCTGGGCTGCCCGATCACGACTTCTGGCTGTTCGACGAGGCCACCGTGGTACGGATGCTTTACCGGCCGGATGGCACGCAGATCGGCCGGGAGCTGGTCGAGAATCCTGATATCGAGTTGTATCTAAATTGGCGGGATATGGCCTGCGCGACTGCCGTTCCCGTGCTGGAGTACTGGGCGGGACTCGGAGGGAATGCTTGAGCCCGAGGCGCTAGGCCAGCACAAAGATGATCTAGCCGCCATGCTGCGCGAGCTTCCGCAGGCACTCTGGCCTCACTGGCGAGCGCCTCGCTGCTCGCTGCGCCATGAGCCAGAGCAAGGTCTCGAAGATCGAGACCGGCAAGGTAATCCCGTCCATAGTGGACGTCGAGCGCATCCTTCAGGCACTCAACGCGCCACCACGAGTGCTTGCCGAGGTCACTGCACTCGCGAAGCTTGCGAACACTGAGTTCCAGGACGTACGGTCGCTTCTTCGAAAAGGGCTTGAAAAGAAGCAGCATGAACTAAGCGGCATGGAAATCTCGACAACGGACTTCCGGTTCTTCCTACCAACGATGATTACCGCGCTCATTAGCACTCCGGAATATATCCGGGCAAGCCTGGCGCATATACCAGGTGACACATCAAAGGCTACTGCCAAAAAGCTGGAGCGGCAGGCTGTGCTCTACGACACTGCCAAGAAGTTCACCTTCGTGCTCACCGAGGCCGCCGTCCGTCTGCCACTCGGCTCTCCTGCGCTCATGGCTCTCCAGCTAGATCGCCTGACCTCGCTATCGTACCTCTCTAACATTATGCTCGGAGTTATTCCCGTTACGGAAAGGCCGCCGCGAGGGCCGCTGAACACGTTCACTATTTATGACGAGAGGCTAGTCACGGCCGAGATTTTTACTGGCGCAGTCGTTATGCGCGACCCCCGCGACGTGGCCTTTCACATCGACCTGTTCAAGCGTTTCTCGGACATCGCGCTATTCGGCGACGATGCCAGAGAGCGACTCACCGAATGGGCCACGGGCTTTCGCCGCTGAACTTATGCGGACACAGGAATAGTACTGGCCGCCGCAGCTAGCTGCTGAATAACGTCATACTCATGAAACCGCCCGGCAGTCCTGCGAGCAAGGGCAGAGACGATCATGATCGGTGGGAGGCGGCTGCACGGGTACGCCGCGAATATCCCCGCTGGGTCGTGATCTGGTCCGCGATGCGGGCCGAGTTTCAGGCTAGGCCGCTGTTTCGGGTCACCCGAGGCACGATCGCCACCGGTGTAACCCCCGAGGAGCTCACAGCCCGAATGGATGCCATCGAACTGGCCGCCCCGCATCCAGCTGGCAAAACTCGCGGCTAGCTATGCAACCCCAACTTCGCCACAGCCCGATTGGAGTTCCGTCATGCTCGCGTGCCCTGGTGCCCGCCCGGATTCACCCCTGATCGGCCAGGAGCCGCGGTGTGTCGTCTCGTCGGCCCGAGAAGGTCCTGACCGTCTGCTGGGCGAGGCTCCGACGCCGGTGCCACTGCCGGACCATCCGGGTGTTGGGTCTGGTGCCCCGAATGTGGCGCGTATCTACGACTGCCTTTTAGGGGGCAAGGACAATTACGCGGTGGACCGTGCAGCGGCGCGGGAGCTGGTGGCAGCGGTGCCGGGGGTTGCGCGGGCAGCGCGGGAGAACCGAGCGTTCCTGGGCCGCGCGATCCAGTTCCTGGCCTGCCGGCACGGCATCAGCCAGTTCCTCGACATCGGCACCGGCCTGCCGGCCCGCGAGCATGTGCACCAGGTCGCCCGGCGGGTCATCCCGGACGCTCGGGTGGGCTACGCGGACAGCGACCCGGTGGTGGCGGCGCATGCCCGGGCGCTGCTGGCCGGGCAGCCCGGCATCGCCGCCGTCACCGCAGACGTGCGGTACCCCCGGAACCTGTTGGCCAGCCCGGATGTGCGGGACGTGCTCGACTTCTCCCGCCCGGTGGGAGTCCTTCTGGTGGCCGTGCTGCACTTCGTGACCGACGACCAGGACCCCTGGGCCGCCGTGCGGTGCATCGTGGATCACCTCGCGCCGGGCAGCTTCCTGGTCATCTCCCACGTCACCGGCGACGAGATCCCCGCCGATGCTGTCGCCCGGGCGGAGAAGATCTACGCCGACACCCAGGCACCCGGCACCGCGCGCAGCCGCGCTGACGTGACCCGGTTCTTCGACGGGACCGAGGTGACCGGAGCCGGCATCACCGACGTATCGACCTGGCACGCCGCCCGCCGGGGAGCTGCGCACCGCCCGGCACTGTTCTGGGCCGGCGTCGGCCGCAAGCCCGGAGAGGTGCAGTCATGACACCCGCGCAGGCCGAGACAGCCGGGCGGATCCAGCGGGCCTACCCCGGCTGGCGAGTCTGGGTCAGCGACGAGGACTGGTGGTACGCCACCCGTGCCCGGCCCTGGGCACGCGGCCAGGCCGCCACCGTCACCGGCCCCGACCCCGAGGCGCTCACGGACGAGCTGATCGCCGAGGACACCGCGTCCGCCGCCCGCCAGGCCGCGATGACCGCCCCGAGACCATGACCGGGCAGCCGGCAATGACCAGCCCAGGCACCAGCCACCACGCAGCGGCGAACCCCGAAAGGTGGCTGGAGCAGGTGGCGGCGAGCCTGGCCGCCGCCGGGCTGCCTGGCCAGGTCACCGACACCGCCGGGGAATCCTGCCTGACCATCACGGTCTCTCGGCCTGGCCGCCGCGAGACCGAGGTAATCGTCGACAGCGACGGCTACTGCGAATTGCGCTGGTGGCTCACCCCGCCCGCTACCCCGAGCGAGGCGGCGGCCGCCATCACTGCCGCGCTGGAAGCCGTGCGTCTCCCGGCGGGCCAGCCATGACCCTACGGCCTCCTGGGCGGCCCCGCCGTCCGCAGACTGACTGCCCAGCCTCGGAGGCCATCCATTGAACGACAAGCACGGCCGGGAGCTGGGCCAGGCGCTTAAAGCAGCCCGGCTGGCCGCCGGCTGGAGTCAGGCCCAGCTCGCCCACAAGGCCGGGTACGCCAGGTCCACGATCTCCACCGCGGAGAGCCGAGGCCTGGGCACCACCCGCGAGCTGTGGGAACGCTGCGACCATCTGCTAGGCACTGCTCTGGCCCTCACCACCCGCTACGACCAGACCGTGGCTGCCGCCCTGCCTGGTCCTGACCCTGCTGACCTTGCCGGGAGGGCATGGCAGGGTTGGCCCGTCACCGAGCAGAACGGCCGGCTAGAACTTGGCTGCGGCACCACCGTGGACGCCCTGCAAGTCCCCTGGGCCGCCGGGGTTCTTGCTGCGTCCTGGTGGCGGCACACTGGCGGGACCGCCGACCCCGCCCGGAACCTGCCCGCTTTGTCCTCACCCGCCGCCGCATTGGTAGCCATCGCCGCCGGGGATTCCTGGTACTTTCTCGCTGCCCCTGGCAGCTACCCCTTCGGCGGCCCCGGTGCCCTGCCCGGTGACCCGCCCAGCGGGCGGCCGGGCATCCGCTGGCACGGGCCAGGCTCCCGAATCGCGTTCCCCCCATCTCGCGACGCCCAGGGGAATCCAGCCACTTGGGCATTCTCCCCGCCGACCCGGTCGCGCCTGGCCGACCCGGTAGCCCTGCTGGCGCTCCTTGGCCCGGCCGTCGCGATGACCAGTAACGGCAGCCATGCCATCCAACTCCCAGGTGGCATCTGCGTCACCCCCGCCAGCCACGGCCCCGCCCAGATCAGTCCAGCTCATTGAGGACGCCATGTTCCGCGCCGCGCTAGTCTCCCCCGTCATGAATGACGCGTGGGATGCAGTCGAGAAGATCGCCAGCGAGCTCGACGCCGCCAGCACCCTCCCGGCCGACATGGAGCGGCTGCTGCGGATCATGAAACTCACCGAGGAAGCCGGAGAGGTCACGCAGGCTGTCATCGGGACCCTCGGGCAAAATCCCTGCAAGGGCATCACCCATACCTGGGACGACGTCCAGACCGAGCTGTGCGACGTCATGCTCACCGCCATGGTCGCTCTCACCACGCTCACCCCCGACGCCCGGAGGGTATTCGACTATGAGCAGGAGCTACGTCAGGTGGAGTGACGTACGTGCGCGGGGCCGCGAGGCGGACTCGCGTACCGCTGAGGAACAGGCGGCCGGCAAGGCCGCAGCGGGCGAGCGCCTGGAGGCGTATGTGCGCGGGCACCAGCTAGCCGAGATGCCCACGGCGGCCGACGTGACGCAGACAGAACTCTCAGCCAGTGCGGAACGCCTCATGGTTGCTCCGGGTGGGAACCGGCGAGATCACCGCGACGTCCCAGGAGCCACGCGCGCAGCTCGTCGTCGCTGAGGCCGACAAGCTGAACGATCCCCCAGTTCTCCTGGTGATTCGGCGCATGCCGAAGCCGGTCTTGCCAGTCCTCGGCGTATTCGCGGATCGCACCGATTAGCTCATCGATGGCTTCCTCTGAGGTGGCGCCGTCGGCGGCGATCGGCAGGCCGGGAATGAACGCGGACCAGCCGCCGGCCTCATGAACTACTTGCGCGGATGGCAGGGCGTCGGCCTCGTGAATATCCATCGATACGTAACGTACCTCGGCCAGGACCAAAGCGACGGCGCCCCGGGCTGGCCGGGGCGCCGTCGCGGGCGGTGGGGGTCAGGTTGTGCAGGGGGTGCTGTTGAGGGTGAAGGCGGTTGGGGTGGCGTCGCTGTTGGTCCAGGTGCCCTGGAAGCCGAGCGACGTGTTGCCGCCGGCCGTGATCGTGGCGTTGTAGCTCTCGTTCACGATGGACACGGCCTCGCCGGTCTGGGTGGCCACGCCGTTCCAGGTGCTCGTGATCTTCTGGTCGCCGGGGAAGGTGAACTTCAGCGTCCAGCCGTTGACGGGCGCGGAACCGGTGTTCGTGATGGTCAGGTTCGCGACGAACCCGCCGGCCCACTGGCTCGACGTCGAGTAGCTGACGGTGCAGGCACCCCCGGAACCGCCGGCGTTGGCGACGGTCCAGGTGAAGGTCGCCGACCCGGAGGCGCCGGTGCTGTCGGTGGCCGTGACGGTGACGGTCGAGGCTCCTGCCGTCGTCGGGGTGCCGGAGATCAGGCCGGTCGAGGAGTTGATGGACAGGCCGGCGGGCAGGCCGATGGCGGCGTAGCTGAGGGTCTGGCCTGAGGCGGAGTCGCTGGCGTGGATCTGCAGGCTGGCGGCGGTGCCGGCGGCGCCGGCCTGGTTGCCGGGGCTGGTCACGGTGACGGTGTTGCCGGTGCCGGTGGAGCCGGCCGGGATGACGTAGGTGACCAGCGACCTGGCCGGGATGGTGGCACTGAACGCGCCGCCGCTGACGGTGGTGGCCGGCTGCGCGGCGGCGTCGTTGCTGGCGTTGGTCAGGTAGGGCGTGACGGTGGCGCCGCTGGCGGTGCCGGTGCCGGACAGCGAGTAGGTGATGGGGTCGGCGCTGCTGGCGGTGTTGAGCGCCACGATGGCGACCGAGCCGTCGGTGTTCTTGAACGCGGTCAGGTCCACGGCACTGTTGGAGCTGGTCGCGGCGATGCGCACCGCGCCGGGCCGGACGTAGCGGCTGTAGTTGGCGAACGCCCATAGCCGCCCGGAGGACGCGACGGTGGAGCCGTTGATCTCGATCAGGCCCTCGTTGTCACCGTTCTCGGACGGAGTGGTGCTGCCCCACCAGTACAGGAACGCGCTCAGGCTGGACGCGGTGAGCCCGGTATAGATGTGCTGCGCCCAGGTGAGCCCGGACGCGTCGGTGCCGTCATCCCAGGCCGGGTCCCAGGTCTCGAACGTGGACCACTCGGTCTCCCAGACGGGCTTGGTCCAGCCGGACAGCGCGGAGGCCGGGGCCTGAGTGTAGCCGTGGCTGGTGAACAGCGGCGTGTAGGAGCTGG
This sequence comes from uncultured Actinomycetota bacterium, assembly GCA_963725175.1. Classification (GTDB taxonomy): domain Bacteria; phylum Actinomycetota; class Actinomycetes; order Streptosporangiales; family Streptosporangiaceae; genus DASUBV01. The sequence continues at coordinate 4,147,173 of CAVRXH010000006.1, read as the reverse complement.
CGGTCGGGTCCGCCTCGATGGCGGCGGCGTACTGCTGCGCGTAGTCCCAGCCTTCGGTGGCGCAGCACTCGACCTTGGTGGACAGGCCGGAGGCGGCCACGGCCGGGCCGAGGACGTCGAGCAGGTTGGCGGTCTGCGCCGGGGTCAGCGTCATCCCGTCGTAGCTGGGCGCGAGGTTGGCCTCGTTCTCCGGGCCGATGTAGCTCAGCGGATCCCCGGCGGCCGAGTAGTCCTTGGCGTACTGGACCAGGTAGTTACTGTAGGCCTGGCGCCAGTCACCGCTGGAGCAGGTCGCGCTTGGCACGCCGCACAGCGTGCCGCCGTTGTCGGCCGAGTCGTTGGTCTTCATGAACGGCGGCGCGCTCCACGCGTCCGCGAATACGTTGGTCACGCCGTAGTCGGCCTTGATCTGCTGGGCGAACCAGAGCTGGCCCTGGTCGGAGTTGATCGAGGCGAGCGAGGCATAGCTGGGGGTCGCGGTCGGGCTGCTCGGCGCGGTCGGCTCGATGGTGCTGCCGGAGTCGGCGCTGATCTCGTTGCGCAAGATGGTCAGCCCCGCGCCGCTGACCGGGCTGTATAGCAGGCTCAGTGCCTGCTGCTGTACCGAGGACGACGCGTTCATCACGGTGGCGGCCTCGCCGAAGCCCTCGGACGCGCCGAACCCGGCCATCGTCTGATAGGTCGTCGCGCCGTTGATGGTGGCGGTGTCGGCGGCGCTGGCGGGGCCGGCGAGCGCCACCAGCCCGGCGGCGGACAGCGCGAGCGTCGCGGCGGCCGCGAGGGCAGGTAAGACAGCGCGTCGGCGGAGCCTGGCCTGGGCATGGGGAGTCAGCATGAATCCTCCGTTACGTGTCTGAGAAAGGCCGGCTCGCCCGGCCGGTCAGGTGCCGCAGGCAGTCCCGTTGACCGCGAAACTGGCCGGCGCGGCGTCGCTGCTGCTGAAGGAGCCGGTGAAGCCGATGGTGACCGAGCCCCCGGCTGGGATGGATGCGTTGTAGGACTCGTTGATGGCGGTCACGCTCTCGCCGGACTGGGTGAAGCTGGCCGTCCACATGCTGGAGATCTTCTGGTCGCCCGGGAACGTCCAGGTGAGCGTCCAGCCGCTGATCGGGCTGGTGCCGGTGTTGGTGAGCACGATCTGGGCCTGGAACCCGCCCGGCCAGCTATTGGTCAGCGAGTAGGCCGCGGAGCAGGACACCGGGGCGGCGGTCCCGGTCGGCGGCGGGGTGCCGTTCCCCGCGCCGGGCAGCGGGAACTGGATGCTGGCCAGCAGCGACTGCTTCAGCGCGCTGACCGGTGTCGGGTCGTAGTTGTTGTCCAGCAGGTCGTAGGAGTCCTCGCCGTTCAGCGCCCAGTAGGTCCAGCCCATCCAGGGGTTGGCGTGCAGGTAGGACACCAGATCCTGGAACCACTGGCCCTGCGAGCCCGCGGTGGAGCTCTCGACGTCGGCGGCGGTGTTGTCGGTGCCGAACTCGCCGACCCAGACCGGCGCCGTTCCGCTGGCGTACAGGTAGCCCCAGTTCTGGTTCCAGACCGCGTCCAGGCTGGCCGCCGTGGTCGAGGAGTTGAACCAGGTCTGCTGGTAAAGGCTGGGGCCGTAATCGTGCGCGGAGTAGACGACGTGGCCTGACGAGTTCAGCACCACGGGGTACTGGCCGGCCTCGGCGAGGTCGCCGCCCCACCAGGTCGAGTTGTAGCCGCCCCCGGAGACCGGGTTCTCGCTGATGCCCTCGCAGAAGATCAGCGCGCCGGGATCGACGGCGAGGATCGCGTTCCCGGCCTGCTCGTAGGCCAGCCGCACGTCGGTGCTGGTGTCGCCGGTGCCCCAGGTGGCGCCCTGGGCGTAGCTGTCACCGGCCGGGGTGTGCGGCTCGTTGCGCAGGTCGAAGCCGATGACGGTGGGGTTGCCGGCGAACATCTTTGCCAGCGTCACCCAGTCGTTGACCCAGTCCTGGCTGGTGTAGGTGCTGGTGTACCACAGGCCGTTGGCCTCGGCGGACTCCCCGGCCTCTGAGCGGTGGTCGTCCAGGATGACCTTCAGTCCCTCCTGGCCGGCGTAGGTCACGATCTTCTGCAAGTCCTGCAGCGCGTTCAGGCCCTCCAGGTCGGTGTTGATCGGGCCGGAGTTGCTGGAGAAGCTGAGGTTCTGCGGCACGATCGGGTCCTCCACCATCTGGTTGGAGAACGGGATCCGGATGGTGTTGTAGCCGAGGTTCTTGATGTCGTTGATGACCGAGTGGTAGTCCTGCGCCCACAGGCCATGCGCGATCTCGTCCGGGGTCTCGAACCCGTACCAGTTGATCCCGGCGATCCGCACCGGGTCTCCGGCGGAGTCGAGGATCTGGCTGCCGCTGGTGTGCCAGTAGCCCTGTCCCGCGCCCCCGGCCGCGGGCTGCGCGACCGCCCGGCCGGCCGTGAGGCCGAGTCCCGCGGCGGCCAGCGCGCACATCGCTACCGCGAGCGCCAGGGCCAGCGCGGCCGCCACGATCCCGCGCACCTCAGCCGCCCGCAAGGGACTTGAGGTGCGACTCGTACCCGGCGCCGTACGCCGTCGCGTCGCCGCTGTAGTCGGTGATCAGGCCGGGTCCTGACGAGCAGTTGAAGTCCGCGTTCCAGGCCCAGGCCAGGTAGCTGGTCGACTCGGAGTCGAGGTAGCTCATCAGCGGGTTGAGGTAGCTGTCGGCGCAGTCGTTCTCGCCGATCTCGCCGGCGATGACGGGAACCTGCGCGATCACCGGGGAGATCTGGCTGGTCCAGCAGGACTGGTTGCTGCAGGTATTGAAGTTGTAGGAGTGCCAGGACGCGACCAGGTTGTTGTCCGGGTCGGTCGGCTTGTAGGTCAGCCACTGGGTCAGGTCGTTGCTGTAGGCCAGCCCGCCCAGCATGATCACGTTGCTGGCGCCGGCGGACCTGACGGCGTTGACCAGGGTCTGCATCCCGGCGACCGGGTAGGAGATGCCGGCCGTGCACGAGGAGCCGCCGTTCAGCCAGCACTGCCAGGCCGCGGTCTCGCTGGACAGCGCCCGGTCCGGGTACGGCTCGTTGAACAGGTCAAAGATGACGGCGTTGTTGCCCTTGAAGGTGCTGGCCACCGACGACCAGAACGGCACGGACTGCGCTGAGTCGGGCATCGGCTTCTGGCAGGTCGCCTCCGATGACGAGCAGCCGGCGGAGTTGCCCGTGTACAGGCCGTCGGTCCAGTGCAGGTCCAGGATCGCCACCATGCCGTTGCTGTTCAGCAGGCTGACGTAGGCCTTGATGGCGGCCTGGTAGTTCGCGCCCGCGTAGGCGGAGTTGACGTAGGACTCCGCGTTCCAGCACGCCTCGTTCAGCGGCACCCGGACGGCGTTGACGCCCCAGTTCTTCATCGCCGTGATCGACGCCTGGTCGCTGGGCCCGTCGAAGATCCCGTTGCCCTGCACGCACGCGTACTCCGTGCCCGACCTGTCCACGCCATGCAGGACCACCTGCTGACCGCTGGCGTTGACCAGCTTGTTGCCGGAGACGTGCAGCTGCGGCGCGGGGCCGCTGGGCGCGGTGGTCGTCGGGGTCGGCGTCGGCGTGGGCGTCGTCGGGGTGGGGGTGGGTGTGGGGGTGCCGGTGCCGCCGCCGTTGCAGGTGGTTCCGTTGAGGGTGAAGGCGGTGGGGTTGGTGTTGGTGCCGGTGTAGGTGAAGTTGGCGCCGATCTGGGTGCTGGCGTTGGTGGCGAGGGTGCCGTTCCAGCTCTCGCTGGTGACGGTGACGTTCTTGCCGGTCTGGGTCCAGTTGCCGGACCAGCCGGAGCTGAGGGCCTGGTTGCCGGCGTAGCTGTAGGCCAGGGTCCAGGTGGTGATGGCGGGGCCGGTGTTCTCGATGGTGATGCCGGCGGTGAATCCGGTGCCCCAGTCGTTCTGCACGGTGTAGGTCACCTGACACGAACCCGCCGCCTGCGCCGCGCCCGGGCCGGCGGCCACCGCCACGCCCGCCACCAGGCCCCCGGCGGCCGCCACGCAGGCCGCGTACCTCACGCGCCTGGCCAGGCCTCTTGTCTGGAGCTTCACGACATTCACCTTCCCGAGGGCGGACCGCCACCGGCTAATGCTTCTGAATAGCCTGCTGAAAATTGTCATGGCGCGTCGCCAGCGCGACGATAACGCCGGGATAGAAAACGGTCAAGCACCGTGGTCATCATGAAAATAGGACCGCTAATTTCATGGCGGCTGCCGCCCCATTGATTAACGCGCCTGCTCAGGCGTTCCGGCCACGCCACCGGCCGGATTAACCGGGCAGCCCAGGCACGGGACAATCATGAAAATTTCATAACGCGATCGCGGGTATCCGCTGCCTTGACGGCATCGGGCCCGCGGGCAACTCTTTTGCGTGATCGAGGGAGGCGCCCATGAGCGTATTCAGGCAATGTCCGGTGAATCGTCGCGGTCCGGCCGCCCGGCTGATCGCCGTAGCGGCGCTGGCCGGATGCACGGCACTGGCCGGATGCACGATGCTCACCGGGAACTCCGGCGCGAGCCATCCGGTCTTCAAGCGCACGGGGCCGTTAGTCACGCTGCGGATCGGCGTGTACGGCGACCCCGGCTACCGGCAGGCCGGCCTCTACGCTCAGTACGAGCGGCTGCACCCGAACGTGAAGATCATCCAGGTGAGCACGGCACGGCAGGACACGTACTGGCGGGCGCTGCGGAGCGGCCTGAGGTCTGGCCGCACCGCCGACATCCAGGCGATCCCTGTCGCGGACATCGCCGCGGTGACTGGCCCGCTGTCCGGTGACTTCGTGCCGCTGAGCACCCTCGCCGCCGGCCCGGCTGGCGGCAGCACCTTCGCCGACGACTGGCTGCCGTGGGTCGCGCAAGAGGCCGCGAGCCCGTCGGGCAGCACCTACGCGCTCGGCGCCGAGATCGGTCCGGTCGCGATCTGCTACCGCCGCAGCCTGCTGGCGCAGGCGGGCCTGCCGGCCAGCCCGAAGGCCCTGGCCAGGCAGTGGTCAACCTGGGCCGGCTATCTGCGGACGGGCGAGCTGTTCAAGGCGCACATCCCGAGCGGCCCGGCGTTCACCGACTCGGCCGCCGGTCTGTACAACGCGATGGCCGACCAGGCCCCTGAGCAGTACTACAGCAAGTCAGGCCAGCTGGCGATGGCAGGCAACCGGGCGCTCAGGGCCGCCTTCGGCACCGCGGCGCGAGCCGCCCGCGACGGGCTGACCGCGCGGCTGGCCCCGCAGTCGCGGGCCTGGGACCGGGGCCTGGCCCGTGCGGCGTTCGCCACCACGGTGTGCCCCGCCTGGATGCTGCCGAAGATCGCGACCCTCGCCGGGCCGCTGGGCCGCGGCGGGTGGAACGTGACCGCGGCTCCCGGCGGCGCCGGCAACTCCGGCGGCTTCTACCTAGCGCTCCCGAAGGCCGGCCGACATCAGCAGGCGGCCTTCCAGCTCGCCAGTTTCCTGGCCGGCGAGCAGGCCGGGATCCAGTTGTTCCGCACCCAGGGTGTCTTCCCCGCGAACTTCGCGGCCGCCACCGCCGTGGACGCCGTCACTAGCACGTATTTCAGCGGTGCCGACATTGGCAAGATCTTCGGCGCGGCGGCGGACAAGACGCCGGCCACGATCCTCGGCCCAGCAAGCGGAACGATCGGTGCCGACCTCGACGCCGACCTGTCTCAGGTCGAGGCTGGCCGGCTGGGACCGTCGGGTGCCTGGCGCGTCGCGGTCCGGCAGGCAAAGGCAGCCGCCGCGCGGGCAGGCCGGCCCTGAACCTCGGCGCCGGCCGGCCGAGCCAGCCATGGGATACCGCCCGTGCGACTGAAAGGTTCACTCGCCGACAGTCACCGGGCGGTCCCCGGCGGATCCGTCACCTGGCGCTCGCGACCGCCGCGCGGTACCGGGTGGCCGGACGGACTGGCCAGCCGTCAGGCGTCCGCCGTCCCTGGTCAGCGGGGTGCCGGCGGCTCATCGCCAGGAAGCCGGCGGGCGGCGGGTTTCCGGCGCCGGCTTCTGGTCACCCAGCGTTACCGGGATTGGAGCGGCACGGCGGTCCCTTTCAGGCCCAGATAGCCAAATTTAGACTCCGGCCCAATACGAAGCGCATTACCGCACGTCACGCGCTAGCAGCGCGGGCCCACGGGGCGGGAGCGCTACCACACGGCTGCGACTCTCCGCCGTCGCAGCCCGCCGTGAGGAGGATGCGGATGCGAAGGTTAGCGCGAAGGTCCCGGCTTCGCGTGCTGGCCAGCCTGGCTGGCGGCGCGCTGGTGTCCGGATTACTGGCCGGCGGGGTTAGCGCCTCGGCGGCCCTCGCACAGCCCGCGACAGCCGGCCACCCGGCGGCCGCTGAGCAGCCGGCGGTCGCACAGCAGCCGGCGGCGGCCGGCGGCGCCGCCCAGCAGGCGGCGGGTTCGTGTCAGGTGACCTACACCGTGCAGAACGACTGGGGCACCGGATTCACCGCCGGCATCACCATCGAGAACACCGGCCCCGCCATCACCACCTGGACCCTGGCCTACAGCTACGCCGGCAACCAGGCCCTCAGCTCCGGCTGGTCCGGCAACTGGACCCAGACCGGCAAGAACGTCACCGTCACCAGCGAGAGCTGGAACGGCACCCTCGCCACCAACGCCAGCACCCAGATCGGCGCCAACTTCACCTACACCGGCACCAACACCAACCCCACCGCCTTCACCCTCAACGGAACCACCTGCAACGGCGGCGGCACCGGCACCCCCACACCCACCCCCACCCCGACCGGCAGCACGTCACCCCCGCCGCCATCGGGCGGCCCGCCGATGGTGTCGATCACCAGCCCCACCGCGGGCGAGATCTTCGCCCCCGGTTCCGCCGTCACCCTGCAGGCCAGCCCGGTGACCGGCGCCGGCACCATCACCTCGGTCAGCTTCTACCAGAGCACGACCGCGGCCAACGACACCCTGATCGGCACCGCCACCACCAGTCCCTGGGCCGTCCAGTGGGCCAACGTGCCCGCCGGCAGCTACTCGCTGACGGCGGTGGCCACCAACGGCTCAGAGAGCCTGACCTCCTACCCGGTCGCGATGACCGTCGAGTCGCCGACCGTCGTGGTGAACCCGAGCTCGATCGCCGTCCAGCAGGGCGGCACGGGAACCATCGGCGTGGCGCTGTCCGCCCAGCCCGCGGCGAGCGTCACGGTCGCGGTGGCGCGGAACAGCGGCGGCGACTCGGACCTGTCGGTCTCCTCCGGTGCCTCGCTGACCTTCACGCCATCGAACTGGAGCGTCCCGCAGAACGTCACCATCTCCTCGGGGAGCACCGCGGCCGACGGCGGCGGCCAGGCCACCTTCACCGGGTCGGCGACCGGATACGGCTCGGGTGCGGCGACGGTCACCGAGGCGCTGCCCGCGGGCTCGCAGTCCAAGTACGACGCCTGGTTCCTGAGCCTGTACGACACGATCATGAACCCGAACAACGGCTACTTCAGCCCGAAGGGAATCCCGTACCACTCGGTCGAGACGCTGATCGTCGAGGCGCCCGACTACGGCCACGAGACCACCTCGGAGACCTACAGCTACTACCTCTGGCTGACCGCCGACTACGGCCGGGTCACCGGCAACTGGACGCCGTTCAACAACGCATGGAACAACATGCAGACCTACATGATCCCGAGCGCGGCCCAGCAGCCGGGGCAGAGCACCTACAACCCGTCTTCGCCGGCCGAGTACGGCCCGGACGAGGCCTACCCCAGCGACTACCCGGTCGCGCTCAGCTCCGCCGTGCCGGTGGGCACCGACCCGCTCGCCGCGGAACTCACCTCCACCTACGGCACCGCCAACATCTACGCGCCCATGTGGATCATGGACACCGACAACAGGTACGGGTTCGGCCAGTGCGAGGACGGCACCTCGACGCCGAGCTTCGTCAACAGCTACCAGCGCGGCCCGATGGAGTCCGTGTGGGACACCATCCCGCAGCCCGACTGCGACCTGCTCAAGTTCGGCGGCCCGAACGGCTTCCTCGACCTGTTCAACAACGGCGGCGGCAGCTTCGCCCAGCAGTACAAGTACACCGACGCCCCCGATGCCGACGCGCGCATGATCCAGGCCGCCTACCTGGCCGACACCTACGCCAAGGCGCAGGGCAAGGAATCGGCGATCGCGAGCACTATGGCGGACGCCGCCAAGCTGGGTGACTACCTGCGGTACTCCATGTTCGACAAGTACTTCAAGCAGATCACCTCGGCGTGCAGCCAGGACGGCTCAGTGAGCTGCCCGGCCGGCACCAGCAAGGCCAACGAGGACACCTACCTGCTGTCCTGGTACTACGCCTGGGGCGGCGCCGCCAACGGCTCCTGGTCCTGGCGGATCAGCGGCGAGGCCATCCACGAGGGCTATCAGGACCCGGTGACCGCGTACGCGCTGTCCACCGATTCCGACCTGATCCCGCTCTCGCCGACGGCGAAGTCGGACTGGGCCACCAGCCTCACCACGCAGCTCAACTTCTTCCAGTGGCTGCAATCCTCCCAGGGCGCGATCGCCGGCGGCGTCACCGACAACTGGGGCGGCAACTACGGCGACTCGGCCAAGCCGCCGTCGGGTGACACCACCTTCGACGGCATGTACTACACGCCCGACCCGGAGTACGCCAACCCGCCGAGCAACCAGTGGTTCGGGTACCAGACCTGGCCGATGGAGCGGCTAGCCGAGTACTACTACGACACCGGCAACGCGCAGGCGGGCGCCATCCTCGCCAAGTGGGTGTCCTGGGCCGAATCGGTCACCTCGTTCAACACCAGCACGGGCGCCATCTGCATCCCGGGCACCCTGACCTGGTCGGGGCAGCCGGGCGAGAACTACACCTCCGGCGCTACCGCGCCGCCGGCCAACACCAGCCTGAGCGTCTCGGTGTCCGGCTGCTCCAGCGACATCGGGGTGTCGTCCTCACTCGCCAAGGTCTACGAGTACTACGCGGCCAAGTCAGGCAACGCCACCGCGGAGACCGACGCGCAGAACATCATCGACGTCATTCACAAGGACTACGCCGACCCGCTCGGCTACTCCGCACCAGAGACAAGGACCGACTACAGCAATTTCACCAGCCCTTACAACACGACCAACTATGAAGGCGTCTACATTCCCTCCAGCTGGACTGGGAAATACCCAGGCGGAATCCCGCTCAGCTCGTCGACCAGCACCTTCCTGTCGATCCGCCCCTGGTACATCGGCGACCCGCAGTGGTCCAAGGTCCAGGCCTACCTGAACGGCGGGGCTGCCCCCGTCTTCAACTACCACCGGTTCTGGGCGGAGGTGGACGTGGCCACGGCCTTCGAGTCGTTCGCCCAGCTCTTCCCGAACACCGCTCCGCCGTCCGGCTTCTAGGGACGCCGCGGAGACACGAGTAAGCACGGGCGGGGCGCGTGCCGGGGAAACCCGGGCGCGCCCCGCCCCCAGCCCGTTTCGAGGATGGGAACGATGACCGCCCTGCGACGCTGCTTATCGATCGTGCTCCTGCTCGCCGCCGCCGGAGTGGCCGGCTGCGGACACCCCGACCCGGGGCCGGGCATTCCGCTGCCGGGAGTCAGCGGGAGGCTCGGCGCCGATCCCCTCGTCACCATCCCCAGCGGCACCCCGCCCCGGCGGCTCGTCGTCCGCACGGTCGCCGCGGGGCACGGCCCCGTCGTCGCGCCGGGCGACTACGTGCTCTTCAACGTCCAGGGCCGGGTCTGGGCCGGCGATCGGGAGATCGTGGACAGCTACACCGACCGGCAGCCGCAGGGCCTGCCGCTGGGATCCGGCCTGCCCGCCTGGCGGCACCTGGCGGGCCAGCGGGTCGGCAGCAGGATTCTCATGGTGGTGCCGCCGGGCGACGGCTTCGGCAAGTCCGGCGACCCGCAGCTGAACGTCACCGGCAGCGACACCATCGTCTTCGTCTTTGACCTGCTGGCGGCCATGCCGCAGACCGCGCACGCCAGCGGCACCGCGCTGCCTTACCGGCCGGGTCCCGGCATGCCCGTCCTGGCTGGCGGCTCCGGCGGCCCCGCGACCATCTCCATCACCATCCCCCGCGCGACCAGGCCGCCGGCTCACCTCGTCAGGCGGCTGCTGGTCCGCGGCCGCGGGCAGCCCGTCCAGGCCGGGCAGACCGTCGTCGTCCAGGACACCGGCGTGGTGTGGCGGACCGGCAAGACGTTCGACTCAAGCTGGTCTCGCGGCTTCCCCGAGTCGTTCCAGCTCGGCGCGGGCCAGGTGATTCCCGGCTGGGAGAACGGCCTCGGCAGCCTGCCCGTGGGCAGCAGGGTGCTGCTCATCATCCCGCCCAGCCTCGGCTACGGCAGGGACGGCGACCCGCCGGACGTGGGGAGCCACGACACGCTCGTGTTCGTCATCGATATTCTTGCCGCCGTCTGACCAGGCCCTCTTGACAGGACAGCGAATTTGGCCGGAATATTCAGCAGAGAGTTCGCATATTAGTAACGCTCTCGCTACATAAGCCGGTGCGCGAGAATAGGCGCCTTGCCGCTCGTGATGGCCTGGGCCTATTTCTCCGCCACCGGGGAATGGCTGGCGGGGAGGCTGGCTTGCCGGGCGCCGACACGAGGTTACGGGCCAGGCTAGCTGACGTCGCTCAGCAGGCCGGGGTCTCGCCGGCTACCGCCTCGCGGGTGCTCACCGGGTCCGCCCGGGTGCGCCCGGAGACACGCCAGCAGGTCGAGGCGGCCATCGCCGATCTTGGCTACGTGCGCAACCGCGCCCCGCGGGCGTCGGCGTCTCGCGGCACCGGATCGATCGCCTTCATGGTGTGCGAGGACAACGCCAGGGTCTTCTCCGAGCCGTTCTTCCCCCTCATGCTGCGCAGCGTCAGCCGCGAGCTGTCGGCCCGCGGCATCCAGCTCGTGCTGCTCACCGCCCACTCAGCCCGTGACTATCAGATTGCCTCGCGGTACCTGCGCGGCGGGCACGTAGACGGCGTGCTGCTGGTCAGCATGCACGGCAAGCGCCCCCTCGACCTGCGCAGCCTCGGCCTGCCCGTCGTGCTGGCGGGCCGGTCCTTCGGGCCGGACGAGGGGATCTCCTACGTCGACGCCGACAACGCCGGCGGCGCCCGGATGGCCGTGCAGTACCTGCTCAACGCGGGCCGCGGCAAGGTAGCCACGATCGCGGGGCCGCCGGACATGGTGCCGGGGGCGGACCGGCTGGCCGGCTACCGCAGCGCCATCAGCGATGCCGGGCTTGCCGATCCCAGCCTCGTGGTGTTCGGCGATTTCGGCCGCATGTCGGCCGCGCACGGCCTGTACCGGCTGCTGGACCGCCGCCCCGCCATCGACGCCGTCTTCGCCGCCTCCGACCTGATGGCCGCGGGCGCGCTTGACGCGCTGCGGCGCAGCGGCCGCCGGGTCCCCGACGACGTCGCCGTCATCGGCTTCGAGGACTCGCCGCTGGCGCAGTACACAGAACCGAAGCTGACCACGGTGCGCCAGCCGGTCGAGGCCATGGGCGCCCGGATGGCCCAGGAACTGCTGGCCTTAGTCGCCCGCGGCGGCCACGAGCCCGCGCAGGTCGTACTCGAAACCGAGCTGGTCATCCGGGACTCGGCCTGACCGGACGTCCCCGGCTTGCTTGGTTACATTTCATGCGGCCCCGCCGTTCGGCCCCGCAGGACCCGCGCCGGCCGTCCTGACCTGGACTGACTCCGGTCAGCACGGCCGGCCCTGAGTGACGGCGGGCGGCGGTGAGTGGACGGGTGGCGGGCTCCCCCGTACGAAGAGCATGACGGCCGCGGCGTCTGGCGCCGCGGCGGACCGGCTCCGAGGAGGCCCTGGCGATGCGAGACGACGGAGCACGGGGCGGCGGAATCCGGCGGACGGGACGGCTGGTCACCCTGTTAGCCGGACTGGCCCTGGCGGCGGCCGGCCTGACCGGCCAGTCGGCCGCTGCCAGCACGCTCACGGCAAGCACGCTGACGGCCAGCAAGTCGGCGGCCAGCACGCTGACGGCCAGCGTGACGGTGAACGCGAACTCGGGCCTTGGCACCATCCCGGCTGGCGCGATCGGCCTCAACACGGCTGTCTACGACGGCGACATGAACGACACGGCGATTCCCGGCCTGCTCAAGGCCGCCGGCATCGACGCGCTGCGCTACCCGGGCGGTTCCTACTCCGACATCTACAACTGGCAGACCAACGTCGCCCAGGGCGGCTATGACGCGCCGGACACGAACTTCAGCGACTTCACGGCGACGGCGCAGGCGGCCGGCGCGCAGCCGGTCATCACGGTCAACTACGGCACGGGAACCCCGGCGCTGGCGGCCTCCTGGGTACAGGACGCGGATGTCACCAACAACGACGGCATCCAGTACTGGGAGGTCGGCAACGAGGTCTACGGCAACGGCACCTACGGCTCCAACTGGGAGACCGACTCACGCTGCGACAGCACACTGAACGGCAGCCCGGTCACCGTGGGCAGCGAGCCCGCCCAGACCTACAACTGCGGTCCCGCTCAGTACGCCAGCGACGTGCTCGCGTACCAGACGGCGATGAAGGCGGCGGACCCGAACATCCACGTCTGCGCCGTGCTCACCACACCGGGAAGCTGGCCGGACGGCGTGACCAACTCGGAGTACCCGCAGTCCTGGAACCAGACCGTGCTGTCCGCGCTCGGCGGCAAGACCGACTGCGTCATCGTGCACTACTACCCGGGCGGCAGCTCGGCGGCCGGCATGCTCACCGACCCGCAGGGCATCTCCGGCATCGTCTCCACCCTGGACTCGCAGATCAGCACGTACGCGGGGGTGAGCGCGGCCAGCGTGCGCATCCTGGTGACCGAGACGAACTCCTCCCTGGACAGCGACACCATGCCGAGCGCGCTGTTCGCCCCTGACATGTACATGACCTGGCTGGAGAACGGCGTCAGCAATGTGGACTGGTGGGATGAGCACAACGGCGCGGGCACCATCAGCACCGTGAACGGAGCCACCGACTACGGCGACTACGGCATCTTCTCCAACGCCTCAAGCAGCAGCGGGACCACCGAGCCCGCCGCCGATACCCCATTCGCGCCGTACTACGGCATCGCGATGCTGTCCAAGCTCGGCTCGCCCGGCGACGAAATGGTCACCGCCACCTCCAGCAACGCGCTGGTCCGGGCGCACGCCGTACGCCGCGCCGGGGGCGGCCTCGACGTGCTCATCGACAACGAGGATCCGTCCAATGCCTACACCGTCAGCCTGGCGACCAGCGGCTTCACCGCGTCGGGCTCCCCGGTGATCTACACCTACGCCAGCAACGGCACGTCCATCACCTCGGCCTCGCAGAGCTCCGCGTCGTCGGTGACGGTCCAGCCCTACTCGATCACCGTCGTGCAGATCCCCGGCAGCGGCGGGACCGGCGTCACCGCGCCAGGCGCACCGGGGCAGCCGGTGGTGTCCGGGCTCTCATCGAGTACCTCGGGCGCCAGCACCGGCACCGCGACCCTCTCCTGGCCTGCCTCGGCCCCCGGCACCAACCCGATCGCCGACTACCAGGTCTACCAGGAGGGCAGCGGCGGGAGCAGCGCCCTGGCGGGCACGACCTCCAGCACGTCCCTGAGCCTGACCGGGCTCACGATCGGCGCCAGCTACACCTACAACGTGATCGCCGTGGACAGCAAGGGCAACTCCTCGCTGCCGTCCGCGCCGGTCACCTTCACGGTGCCGCCGCCGGCGAACAGCAGCTGCGCCGTGCACTACGCCGTGAACAGCAGCTGGTCGGGAGGCTTTAACGCCAGCATCACCATCACGAACAAGGGCACGGCCCCGATCAGCTCCTGGCAGCTCACCTTCAGCTTCCCCGCCTCCGGTGAGGGGGTTCAGGGCGGCTGGGACGGGACCTGGACGCAGTCCGGTCAGCAGGTGACGGTGGCCGCCGAGAGCTGGAACGCCGGCATCCCCGCGAGCGGGGGATCGGTGAGCATCGGCTTCAACGGCACCGATACCGGCCAGGACCCGGCGCCCGCCGTCTTCGCCGTGAACGGAACGGACTGCGCGAATGACTGAGCCGGCGCTAGTTCCCCGCGCTGCGCGCGAGCGCGTCAAGCTCGCCGGCCAGGACCTGCGCGGCGCCGACGGTCAGCGCGCCCTCGCTCACCCTGGCCGCCAGCTTCGCGCGCAGGGTGGCCGCCAGCTTCCGCACCGGAGCCGGCTCCCCCACGGCCAGCCTGGCCCGCACGGGCGCGATGAGGTTATCCAGGTCCACGCCCACGTCCTGGCGCATCTGGCCGTCCGCCACGTCGGCGCGGATGGTCAGGGAGATCCGGTCGAGCGCGGCACGCGACGACAGGGCGGCGGGCACCGGGGACGATAGCTCGGGAGCGGACGATGCCGGGGCCGTGGCCGGCGCCTGGGAGGCTCCCGGCGGCGACTGGGCCGGAAGCTGGCTCGTGACCAGCAAGTAGGCCGGAAGCACGAGCACCGCCAGGGCGATCCCCAGACAGACCGCCACTACGCCGTACGCGACCAGCCGGGGAAGGGGTCCCGCGGCACCCAGCCACGCACGCGCGGCGGCCCACCTAGCCGGCCTCGTGTCCTCAACCCGGCCGGCAGGCGGGTGCCAGCCCTCGGCAGCCTGACCGGGGCTGGCGGCCTGGTCCGCTTGCCCCGGCTCCGCGTCCGGCTGGGCCTGCGCGGGCCAGGCGGATGCCAGGGGATCACGGCCGATCAGCCGCCACGACAGGGCCGCGGCATGCGCGGCGGCTGGCCGGTCCGCCGGGTTCGGGCCCAGGCACGCTGCCCACATCGACGCCAGGCCAGGGGGCAGTTCATCCAGCCCCAGCTCGCCAAGCGGGGCGGGCGGCCCGGCGTCCTGCCGGGCCGGGCATCTGGGTGCGCCAGGAGATGCCCGCCAGGCAGGCGACGAAGATGACCCCCAGGGCATACATGTCGGCCGCCGGCGTGGCCGGACCCTGGCCGGCTAGCTCGGGTGCGGTGTAGGACAGGCCGCCCGCTGCCGCGCCCTCGGCTGGCGCCTGCCGCAGGGCCCGCAGCCCGAAGTCGGTGACCGTGACGGTCCCCGCCCCGAGCATGATGTTCGAGGGGACAACATGCCCGTGCGGCACCCCGGCCTGGTGGGCAACGGCCAGCGCGGCCGCCACCGACGCCACGATCCGCAGCGCGTCGCGGGCCGCGAGCGGTCCCTCGCCGAGGCGCTGTTCCAGCGTCTGCCCGACGATCAGGTCCCTGACCACGTAGGGAACGGCCATGCCGTCCGGCTGCACCGCCTCACCGAAGGTGCGTACCCGGGCGATCCCCGGGCCGGTTACCTGGCGCACGGTCCTGGCCACCAGCCGGAACCTGCTCTGCGACACCACGTCACCGACGGGATAGGGGCGCAGCGCCTTCACCGCCACCTCGGCGCCGGCTACCCGGTCAACCGCCCGCCAGGCCTCGCGCGACGTCCCGGTACCGACCGGCTCGACTAACCGGAACCGGCCGCCGACAACCGATGCCTCCCCCCACTGATGCACAAGCGTAAGTCTGCCCGATTCCTGTCGGCTGGGCGCAGATGACCACAATGCGATCACCCGCCGACCCAAGCGGGCCAGCGGGTGATCGCTGTGCGGTGCGGAGCCGGCAGCCGGGAGCCGGGAGCCCTGGTCCTAAGGCAGCACCGGCTGCTCCCGGCTTCCCTAGAAGCCGGGAGCAGCCGTGGTGATGTCGTAGTTCGGGCCCCAGTACCACTGGGTGGCGTTGGCACCCGGCACGATGTGCGGCGTCCCGGTCGGGTCGGCGA
The DNA here is from genome assembly GCA_963725175.1 of uncultured Actinomycetota bacterium. Taxonomy (GTDB): domain Bacteria; phylum Actinomycetota; class Actinomycetes; order Streptosporangiales; family Streptosporangiaceae; genus DASUBV01. Next base: position 4,131,457 of record CAVRXH010000006.1, on the reverse strand, counting down.
TCCACCAGCGGACCTCCGAGCGCATCCTGGCCGGCAGCGCGTCGACCGCGGCCTTCACCGCGCCCCACTCCGACCGCATCGTGTAGATGACGGCTTCGGAGTGCGGGTGCTCGGCCAGGCGGTGCCTGGCCCAGTTGGCGGCCAGGGTGGGCGTGGCGTCGCCCGGCTCCACGTCCAGGGCCGAGGCCGCGTAGTCCGACCCCGTGGTGTCGATCCACATCACCGGACCGTGCCCGGCTACCTGCCGGGACGAGGCGGCGTAGTTGCCCGTGGCGTAGGCGGCGATCCGGCGGCTGCCGGGAACCGCGGACGGCGTGACCGAGTCGTAGATCAGGTACGGCTTGCTGGCCGTCGCCGCACGGCGGGCCGTCTGCTTCCTGGTGACGACCTTGTGCGCTGCCTTCTTCTTGTGAACGACCGCCTTGTGCGCGACCGGCTTGGCCGCGACTGCCTTGTGCACGGCCGGCTTGGGCTGCGCCGGAGCGTGCCGGGCGGCCTTGTGCTGGATCGGCGCCTGGCCGCCGGAACGCTGGACCTCGACCCCGTGGCCGGACTGGCGCGCGGCGACCGGGGACGCCTCCCGCGCCGGGTGGCCGCCGACGCCGAACATGGCGGCCGGGCGCACCTGGCCCGCCCAGCCGACGGTGGCCAGGCTGCCCGCGGCACTAGCCGACGGGGACACGGCGGCCAGCACGCCGACGAGCGTCGCCGCGATAGCGGCGGCGACCCCGAGCGTCAGCCGGGATGGCTTGCGGACCGTGCGGACAGCGATACGCCGGGCATCGCTTAGTAGCTGCTTGATTACGGAGAGATAGCGAGACAGGGATGCTGAGGACAGGATGAAGGGGAACAATGTCAGCCCTGGGTCGGCGCGCGACGCGCGCTCAACGGTCACCCTGGACACTGCCAGCCGGGGGCAAGCACCAGACGATTGGCAGGGGTGCGCGGATGTGACACGGTTCAAGGCGACGTGTTACCGGGGGGCAACCATCACACACCTGGGTGCTTTCTGTTACGTAGAACCCCAGCTAGCGCGCGTCCTATGCCCACATGTCCCAATCAAACTGTGATCCCCCTCACTCTCCGTATTCGCGTCTCCCCTATTTACAAAACCATAGTTTTCATAACTATGGTTTTGTAAACTACCGGGACCACGCGGGAGGGCCAGGACAGGAGACACCGTGACCGCTAAGCCGGGGCATGTGTTTGACCGGGACCGAGAGTGGGCCGGGCTTGACCGCTTCGTGGCCAACCCGCACCACGGCGCGCTGCTCGGCGTGGTCAGCGGCCGGCGCCGCCAGGGAAAGAGCTTCCTCCTGGAAGCGCTCTCCTCGGCCACCGGCGGCCTGTACTTCCCCGCCCTAGAGGAAACAGAGGCCGTCAGCCTCCGCTCGTTCGCTACCGCCCTGGTCCGGCAGGGCATCGGAGTCAGCCGCCCACTGCTTGACTGGGGCGACGCGATCAGCCTGCTGCTGTCGTCGGTGCGCGACCGGCCCAGGGCGGTGGTGCTCGACGAGTTCCCGTTCCTCATCAAGGCCAGCCCGTCCCTGCCCTCGGTCATCCAGCGCGAGCTCGGCCCGGCGGGTCGGGCCGGGATAGCTCGGCGCGCCTGCTTCTGTGCGGCTCCGCCCTGTCCGTCATGGGCGGGCTGCTGGCTGGCCAGGCACCGCTGCGCGGCCGGGCCAGCCTGGAACTGCTCATCCAGCCGTTCGGCCTCCGGGACGCGGCCCGGTTCTGGGGCGCGGAAGACCCGCGGCTCGCCCTGCTGCTGCACTCGATCGTCGGCGGCACCCCCGCCTACCGCCGGGAACTGGTGGCCTTCGACGCCCCGGACGGCCCAGCGGACTTCGACGCCTGGGTGGCTCGTACCGTGCTGAACCCGCAGTCGCCGCTGTTTCGCGAGGCGCGGTACCTGCTGGCCGAGGAGACCGAGGTCCGCGACCCCGCGCTCTACCACTCCGTGCTCGGCGCGATCGCGTCAGGTAACCGCACCAACAGCGGTATCGCGAGATTCGTCGGCCGCAAGTCAGCGGATATCACCCATCCGCTGAACGTGCTCGAAGATAGCGGCCTGGTCGCCAAGGAACCCGACGTCTTCCGTCGCGGCCGATGGACCTACCGGGTGGCAGAGCCGCTGATCAACTTCTACGAGGCCATCATGCGGCCAGAATGGTTCCAGCTGGAATCTGGCCAGGCCGACGAGGTGTGGCAGCGCAAGCGGCCGGACTTCCTCAGCCGTGTCGTCGGCCCGCACTTCGAGTCCGCCTGCCGCTCGTTCGCTCGCGCCGCCGGCGGCGAGTTGTTCGGCAGCCCGGTGGCTGAGGTTGGTTCCGGCGTGCTGAGCGATCCGGCCCGCAAGAGCCAGATCGAGGTTGACGTCGTGGTCTTCGCCGCGGCCGAGCCCGGCGGCAGGCGACGGATCGTGTCCCTGGGCGAGGCCAAGTGGGACGAGACCATGGACTCCTCGCATATCGAGCGACTCGGCCGCGCCCGCGACCTGCTATCCGCTCATTTCGATACCGCGGACTGCGTACTGGCCTGCTACTCCGCCGCCGGCTTCCGCCCCGACCTGACCGCGCGCCCGGATCCCCGGCTCGCCCTGATCAGCCTGGCCGATCTGTACCAGCATGACCAGTACGGACCTCCCGTTCCGGGTAGGGATCCCTGAGAGCCTGGGGCGCGGCGACGGGGGGATGACGTGGCGGAGGAGCGGCAAGGGCAGCCGGGCGATGTGAGCGACCGGATCGATACGAGCGTGGCGCACCCGGCGCGGGTCTACGACTACTGGCTGGGCGGCAAGGACAACTTCGCCGCCGACCGCGAGGCCGCCGAGCAGGTCATCGCCGTGCGGCCGCGGATCCGCGCCGAGGTGCGGGCAAATCGTGCGTTTCTCGGACGAGCCGTGCGCTTCCTCGCAGGCGAGGGCGGCATCCGGCAGTTCCTGGATATCGGCACCGGCCTGCCGTCGGCGGACAACACCCACGAGGTCGCCCAGTCCGTCGCGCCGGGCGCGCACGTGGTCTACGTCGACAATGACCCGATCGTGCTCGCGCACGCCCGCGCCCTGCTCACCAGCGCGCCGACCGGCGAGACCGCCTACGCCGACGCCGACCTGCGCGACTCCGACCGGGTGCTCGCGGAGGCCCGCGAGGCGCTGGACCTCGGCAAGCCGGTCGCGGTCATGCTCATCGCGGTGCTGCACCACATCCCCGACGACGATCACCCCTACGAGATCGTCGCCCGGCTGGTCGACGCCGTGCCATCGGGCAGCTACCTGGCCATCTCGCACCCGGCGAGCGACGTGGACACCGAGGCGGTGGCCGAGGTGGCCCGCCGCTACAACGCCCGGGTGCCGGCCGGTCAGCGGCGACGCTCCCACGCCGAGGTCCTGCGGTTCTTCGACGGCCTGGAGCTGCTGGAGCCCGGCCTGGTGCAGACCCCGCAGTGGCGTCCGCCGGATGAAGGCTCCGCCGACCCGGTGCCGATGTGGGCGGGCGTCGCCCGCAAGCCCTAGCGTCCTGCCGCCCCGGCCGCGATAGCTAACTGTTAACAGAAAGCACCCTCCGTGATACAGATGAGCTAAGGGGACTCATGGGAGGGGAGCGCACATGCTGGAGATTCGCGGCGATGTCACCCGGATCAACGCACTGCTGACTTTGTTAGGGAACGCGGCCGGGCTGACCCTGACCATGTCAGGCAGCAAGGTCACCATCACCGGCGAGACCGGTCCGCCCAGGTCCGCTGCCCTGCGCGACAGCCTGCGGACCATGACCGGCGCCGACCCCAGGACCGCGAAAATCGACGTGGACCTGGTGAGCATGCCGTTCGGCGTCTTCGGCCTGTACCAGAAGCTGAACGTCATCGACGCCGTCGGCTTCGAGGCCACGGCGCCCGGCTTCGGCTCGGTGGTCGCGATCCACGAAATCTGGGAGAACTACAGCGCCTGGACCATGACCGGCCAGACCAAGTACGGGCCGGCGCACGCGCTGGCCCTGGGGCTGGAGCAAGAAGTGGCCCAGCAGCTCACCGGCTGGCGCGGCGGACGCTGCGCCGCCGCCCGGTTCAGGATCACGGACGACAACCGCGAGGGTTTCATCCTCGACTACGAAACCTACTTCGCGATCACCACGCCCAAGCCGCAGAGCGAGTGGGGCACCGGGCGGTACGGCGCGGCCTATCACGACCGCCATGAGCTGCGGGTGGAAGTGGTGGCCGGGCTGGCACCGGGCGAGCGGGTCGCCGCCGAGAGGATCATGGCGCTGGCCGAGTACCTGGAGGGACACCGGCGTGCCACCATCGAGGTCGTCGGGCAGCGCACATCCGGCGAGCAGCGCGATCAGGCCGTGCTGCGGGCCAGGGCGGTGCGAGCCGCGCTGACGGTCGCGCTCGATGAGGACGAGTACGCCGCCGACGCCGGGATCGAGCTGGACTACGACCGTGCCAAGGGACCAGGCGCCGACCTGGCGCGCTACCGGGCCTGGGCCAGCTCGCAGGACGAGATCGCGGACAACCCCGGCGTCCGGATCAAGATCAGCGAGCCGGGACCCGCGAAGGCATAGCCTCACGCCGGTCGCGAGATTCCGCGACGGGCCAGGAACCTGAGCGGACCCTGGGGCGTCCAACCGGCATGACGACAAGGCGCGGGGCCCCGGCTGCCGTAACGGTGGTGCTCATCTCAGCGGCGCTGGCGTGCGGATGCTCTGCCGGGTCCTCGCGCCAGCCCGCGGTCAGGGAGACACGCCCGCCAGCCGTCCTGACCTCAGCCCAGGTGACCGCGCTGCGCGCTCTCGGCGCGGGCGACACCGCGTTCGGCCTGAACCTGCTGTCGGCGCTGTGTCGCGCCCAGCCAGGCACCAACGTGGTCATCTCCCCCGCGAGCCTGGCCACCGGCCTGGGCATGGCCTACCTCGGCGCACGCGGAGCGACGGCGGCCGCGATGGCGCGGGTGCTGCGCCTTCCGGCCGGCGGGAAGAGCCTGGCGGCCGGTCTGGCCGCGAGAGCGGCGCTGCTCGCCTCGCTGAACCGGCCTGGCGTCACCTTTAGCTCCAGCAACCGGATCTGGGCCGACCCGAGCCTCGTCACTAAGCGCAGCTTCGTCGCGGCGCTGCGAGCCGGATACCAGGCCGGCCTGACGCACTTGCCACTGCTGACCGATCCAGAACGGGCTCGCGCGGAGATCAACGCGGCCGTGGCCGGCGAGACGCGTGGCCACATCGCGAACCTGCTTCCGGCCGGGTCGATCCCGCCGCACACGGTCGGCTGGGTGCTGACCGACGCGCTGTACCTGAAGGCCGCCTGGAAGCACCCGTTCAATCGCGCGCTGACCCAGTCGGGACCGTTCAGCACCGCCAGCGGCAAGGTCACCGCGCGCTACCTGAGCGGCCTCAGCTTCGCCGTGACCAGGACTGGCGGCTGGACCGCCGTGTCGCTGCCGTACCGCGGCACTCGGCTGAGCATGCTCGCGCTGCTCCCCCCGGCCGGACGGAGTGCGGCGGCCGGCTGCCGGCCGCCGGCCGCGACCGCGGTTAGCGCGATGGCCGCGAGCCTTGCCACGAGCCATTCGCGAATCCAGATCGGCCTGCCGAAGGTCAGGCTCGCATCGAATTACTCCCTGCAGAGCCTGCTCACCTCGCTCGGCATGGGCATTGCCTTCGGCGGCCAGGCCGACTTCTCCGGGCTCTCGCCGCAGGCCTGCTGCATCGGGTTCGTGCGGCACGCCGCGACCCTCGCGGTGGCCGAGAAGGGCACGGTGGCCAGTGCGGCGACGGCCACCGGAGTGAGCTCGTCCTCGGCCCGTCTTCAGCTCAGCTTCGACCGGCCATACCTGCTGATGCTCAGGGACTCGCTGACCGGCGAGCCGCTGATGCTCGCCTGGGTCGCGAACCCGGCAGGCAGCTAGCGCCGTGGCGCGGATCGCGGGCGCCGTTATCCGATAACACACTCGTCGGGACCCTTTGCACGAGACATCATTTTTTGGGACGCTCCAGGTGTATCTGCGGGGGCGCAGTGCGCTCTGTCGCGGTATGGACGTACGGAATCGACATTGGCTGGCGTGCGGGGCCGCAGCCGTCTCTTATCCATAGCCCGCGAAAGGTGCATGAGGCATGGGCATGTTGGGTTCCAGGCTGTGGCCAAGATTGGCCACAGGGCTTCTGACACTGGCTGTCGTCGGGCTCGTGGTGCCGGCGGCGGACGCCGTCGCGGCGCCGCACGGCCCGGCGATGACCTCGCAAACTCCGCTGCCCGTCCGTGACGGGTCAGCCACCGATCTCGGCTCGTACGGCACCACCCAGACGATCCGGCTCGCCATCGGGCTGCGGCCTCCCGCCATGGCGGCGGAGCAGGAGTTCCTCAGTCAGGTCCAGACCAAGTCCTCACCGCAGTTTCACCAGTTCCTGACGCCAAAACAATGGACAGCCAGGTTCGGCCCGAGCGCCGCCGCGCAGCAGGCGGTGGTGTCGTGGGCCAAGGGCGCCGGCCTGACCGTGACGCACCTGTACCCGAACCGCCTCGTCGTGGACGTGGCCGGAAGCGTCGGCGCGATCGAGAAGGCGCTGGGCGTCCAGATCAATTCTTACCGGCTCGGCTCGACGCGCTTCTTCGCTAACGACCACGACCCGGTGCTACCGCAGGCGCTGCAGAAGGTCGTCGAATCCGTCGCGGGTCTCAGCGACCTGCAGACCATGTTCCCCGCCTCGCCATCGCTGGCGGAACCCGCGAGTCCCGGCTACGTGGCGGGTCCCGTCATCGCCGCCGGCCCGCACGCCGCGGCCGGCGGCAGTCGCGCCAAGCTGATCGCGGCGCGGCGAGCCTCCCGTGCCGCGAAGCCGGGCATCACCGGCGGCTCCTACGATCCGACGGACATCTACAGCTCGCAGGCCTACGACTACAACGCTCTCTACGGGCTGCAGCACTGCTGTAACCCGCTCGACAACGCGGGCAGCTCACCGGCCCAGACGTCGATCGCCATCGCGACCTTCGGCTCGCAGAACACCAGTGACATGGCCGGATTCCACACCCAGTACCCCTACCTCGCCTACAACGTCCAGGAGGAGTACATCGACGGCACTCCCTCGTGCTGCGACGCCGAGGGGACCATGGACATGGAGTGGTCGACGGCCATGTCCAACAGCTTCGGCTCGTCCGCTGACACCTCGAAGGTGTACCTGTACGACGGCGCCAACTTCAACGACTCGACCTTTACCGACATCTACAACGACATGGTGAGCAACAACTACGCCAGGGTGTTCAGCACAAGCTGGAGCTGTACCGAGATCTACGGCTGCTCGACAACCGAGATGAGCACCCGCGACGCCATCTTCAGTGAGATGGCCGGCCAGGGCTGGACGCTGGTCGCCGCCTCCGGCGACCGCGGGGCTTACGACGACTGCTCCCACCTGGCGGTCAGCTTCCCGGCATCGGACCCGAACGTGGTCGGCGCCGGCGGCACCGAGCTCGGCCTGACCTCAAGCTCGGTTTACAGCAGCGACGTCGCCTGGTCCGGCGGGCCGGACGGCTGCAGTTCCAACGATGGCGGCTCCGGCGGCGGCTGCAGCTCGGTGTACTCCGCTCCCGCCTACCAGAGCAACGATCCCTGTGGCTCGGGGTCGCGGGCCGTCCCCGACATCTCGCTGAACGCGGACTGGTACCACACGCCGCAGAACTACTACTTCGGCGGCAGCCTCAGCGGGAATGGCGGGACCAGCATCGTCGCGCCTGAGCTAGCGGGATTCTTCGCCCAGGAGGATTCCTACCTGCTGTATGAGGGAGACATCTGCGGCTCGGGCACGTCCGCCTGCGCGCCGCTCGGCAACGCCAACTACCCGCTCTACGAGACGGCGCTCAGCGGGGCGCCGCACAATCCCCTCTACGACATCACCTCCGGCTGCAACAGCAACAATGTCGGCACCGGCTACTGCGCGGGTCCCGGTTTCGACGTGGTGACGGGATGGGGCTCGGCCAACATGCTCCAGCTCGCCTGGGCGTTCAACTGGCACCTGCTGGCCGACGACGGCCGGCCCGACGTCACGTTCTCCGGGCCGGCGACCGGTCACTGGTACAAGACCGACCAGACGGTCGGGATCTCGGTCGCCGACACCGGCGGCGGCCACCCGGCGAGCGGCGTGGCCGGGTTCAGCGATGCCTGGAACGCCGATCCGGGCGACCCCACGTCTGAGTCCAAGCCGGGGACGGGCAACTCGTTCTACAGCGGTCCCGAGTTCGTCAACGCCACCAGCGGCAGCCTCGACCTCGCCGCGGCGGGCCAGGGGTGCCACACGGTGAACGTCGAGGCCTGGGACAACATGGGACTCCAGTCCGGCGATGTCACCGACGGCCCGCTGTGCTACGACTCGGTGCCGCCGAAGATCACCGCCAAGCCCACCGTCAAGCTCAAGGATCACGTGCGGGTAGTCGCGTCGAAGGTACCGGTAGTCGTCGGGTGGCTCGGCACCGACGCGACAAGCGGCATCAGCCACTTCACCCTCTACCAGAGCGAGGACGGCGGCGCCTTCACCGATATCGCCACCACGACGGCGGCTCACAAGGTGCTCGACCTCAAGGCCGGGCACAGCTACCGGTTCAAAGTCTCCGCGACCGACAAGGCGGGTAACACCAGCTCGGCGTCCGAGGGAAAGACCTACAAGCTGTCGGCATTCCAGGAGAACTCGGGCGCGATCAAGTACTCGAGCGGCTGGAAGCGGCATACCCTCGCGGGCTCTTATGGCGGGTCGGTCGACTACGCCACCGCGGCGGGGAAGACTGCGACGCTGACCTTCACTGGGTTTGAAGTCGCCTGGGTATCCACCGAGGGCAGCACGCGCGGCTCCGCGACCATCCGCCTGAACAGCGGATCGCCGTCGACGATCAGCACGCACGCCACCTCGTCCAGTACCGCGGAGATCGTGGACACTCTGCTGGGGTCAACCGGTACGGCCAAGAAGAAGCTCGTCATCAAGCTGCTCGGCACGGCGAAGCACCCGCGCGTCGACATTGACGCCTTCATCGTCCTGTCCGACTAGCCGAATAGATCGACCGTCATGGCCCCGCCGGCACCGCGTCGGCGGGGCCATGACGTCGCGCACACCCAACACGGGATATAGCGGACATATAGTAATGGGCTGACTACTGTCCGTGATAACCTGCGGTACTCTGATCATCTGGTGGCCGTCGAAGTCCGCCATGAGACCTGCCCAGGCCCGCCTCCGGGTCTGGGCGAGCCACGGCGAGTGGGGGAATCTATCCGTACTCGACTCAACCCAGCGCTGCTGATACTGCCCTTCGTGATCATCGTCGGGGTGACGGTGGCACGCACCGAGCTCGGCAACGGCTGGGGCATGCTGCCCATGCTGGTCGTGGGCCCTGCCGTCGCCGCCGCCATCGGCGGCGCGCTCTACACGCTGGCCGCCGGCCTGGTGGCGATGGCCTCCGCCCTGCACTTCGTGCTGACCATGAGCACGACCGCGGAGGGCCATCGCTCCGCCGTGGTCACGCTGCTGGCCGCTGGCGGGGTGACGATCGCGGGCATCCTGGCCGGGCGGGTCCGCAGCCGCCGCGACCGGCAGCTCGCCGAGGTGCAGCTGGTGGCCGAATCCGCGCAGCGGGTGGTGCTGCACCCGGTGCCGCGCCGCGCCGGACCCGTCCGGCTGGCGGTCCGCTACCTGTCCGCCTCCTCCGGTGCGCGGATCGGCGGCGACCTGTACGACGTGGCGACCATGCCGGACCGGGTCCGGATGATCGTCGGTGACGTGGAAGGCAAGGGCCTGGCCGCCGTGCAGGTGGCGGCGGCCACGCTTGGCTCGTTCCGGGAGGCCGCGTTCGAGGAGGACTGCCTGGCCGGGGTCGTCTCCCGGATCGAGACGAGCCTGTCCCGGCAGTTCCCTGACCAGCAGGACCAGCAGTTCGTCACCGCGGTCTTCGCCGAGATCAGCGCCGACGAGCAGAAGATGGAGCTGATCAGCTGCGGCCACCCGGCGCCGCTGCTGCTGTCGCCAGGCGAGGGCCCGCAGCCGGCGCCGAGGCCGGCGGGCTGCCGCTGGGCCTGGGCAGCCTGGTGCAGGCACCGCGGATCAGCGAGACCATCCCGTTCGCGCCCGGCGACAGCGTCCTGTTCTATACCGACGGGGTCAGCGAGGCCCGCGACAAGGCGGGCGACTTCTTCCCGCTCACCCAGTGCACCGCCATCAAGGACTCCGGCGATCCGGCCAGGCTGGTCGACCGGCTGAGCCAGGAGGTCATCCGGCACGTCGGCCACGAGCCCGACGACGACATCGCCCTGCTCGCCGTGCGCCGCGTCGCCGCCTGACTACCGCGGCCGCCGCAGGTGCGCCGGCACCAGCGGGCCCGCCGCACCGACCCCGAGTCCTGGTACCAGTACGCGGTCGAGCACACGTCGTCGCTCCGCTCGAACAGGCCGCCCTGCCAGGCCCCGATCTGCTGGAGCGTCACCCGGATCCCCTGCGCGAAGTGAATCGGGTCGGGCAGGTGCCAGCGGTACAGTCCGTGCGACGGCGCCATCTGCGTCGCGAACACCGAGGCACGCGAATCGTCCCTTGCCGAGAAGTACGGATAGCCGCAGTACGGGGCGCTGAAGTTCTGCGGGTTCGGCGGCGGATCCGAGCGCAGGCTGTCCTGGAACGCCCACGCGCCGCCGGCGTAGTCCTCCAGCCCGGTGGTGCAGATGGTGGGGAACTCGCCGTCGTCGTCGAGGAAGAACTTGACCTCGCCCTCGCCCCACCAGAACCGCTCAAGCGCGGTGATGCCGATATAGGTGCCCACGTACCTGCCCCGGCCGGTGACGCCGTCCAGGATCACGTGATCGCAGCCCAGCGCCGCGGTCCCGTTCGTGCGCCGCCACTGCGCGTGCAGGTACGCCGTCCGCTCATCCAGCTCGTCGTGCACCGTGTAGTCGACCTGGAAGTACACCTGGTCCAGGTCGGCCGGGTGCTCACTGGTCAGCGTCAGCACCGCGCGCTGCCGGAACGGCATCGGGAAGTAGCAGTTCAGGCCGCCGTTCGGGGCAACCACGATGGGCAGCGAGGAAACCGGCGCCCGGCGGCCGAACCCGTTGCAGAAGAAGTCACCGACCGGGACCTCGATGCTCGGCTCCGCGGCCCCGTCCCAGTAGGCACGCAGCACGACATCGCGCAGCACGTACGGGCTCGCCTCGGTCGCCTCCGGCAGCGTCATCCAGATGTGCCGCACCATCCCTGGACCCTCGATGTCGGCCAGGACCGCGGTCTCCCCGGCACCCAGCCGCACCGAGGGCGCGCCCTTGCGGGCGGTGCCGAGCGAGGACGCCGCGCGCCCGCCCGCCCCGGCCGCGCCCGCGCGGTTCTCCGCGCTGATCGAACGGGACACAACCTGGCTTCCGCCAGAGATAATGTCGCTCCAGCTAAACGGCAACGCAATGCTCCATTCCAGTCTGTCCAGCCAGCTTCCTGCTCCGGGGCCCGGCGGCAGTCACCGCATTACTGCCACCCTCACTTCACGGCCCCGGCGGCCACGCCGCGCATGAGCGTCCGCTGGAACAGCAGGAAGAAGATGAACGTCGGGAGCAGCGACAGCAGCGCGCCCGCGTTCATCTCCGTCACGTTCATGATGTTCTGGCCCTTCAGCGCCGCCAGCGCGATCGGGATCGTCTGCACCGACGGGTCGGTCAGCATCACCAGCGGGATCAGGTACTCGTTCCACGACCAGACGAAGAAGAAGACCAGCAGCACCGTCACGGTCGGCCTGATCATCGGCACCACCACCCGCCAGAGGACCCGCCACCTGCTCGCGCCGTCCAGTTCCGCGGCCTCCAGCACCGCGCGCGGGAACGTGCCCAGCATCGAGGCGATGAGATAGGTGCCGAACGCCCCGTAGATCGGCACGAAGATCAGCACCACCGACCAGATGGTGTCCGTCAGGTGCAGCTTCGACGCCTCATAGAACAGCGGGTACACCAGCGCCTCTTGCGGCACCATGGTCGCGGCCAGCAGCAGCCCGACATACAGGCGGCGGCCCCGCACCCGGCCGATGCCCAGGGCGAAGGCCGCCAGCACGGAGACGGTCACCGCCAGGATCGCGATCAGCCCGGAGATCACCACCGAGTTGAGCAGCAGCCGCCAGTAATCCGAGTCGTGCACGTAGGCGGCCCAGGACGAGAGCGAGACTGGCGATGGCCAGGACAGCGGCCCGTTCCGGTCGTAGCCGACCTCGGTCTTCAGCGAGTTGAGCACCACCAGCAGCAGCGGCGACCCGACGATCAGCGCGCCCGCTCCGGTGATGAGCAGCACCAGGTAGGCCAGCACCGGGCGGCGCCTGCCACCGGGCCTGCCCGGCTTCCTGGCCGCCCGCGCGGCGGACCTGGCCTCGACCCGGTCCATCCGGCGCAGCAGCCGGTCGGAGAGACTCTCGCCCGTCTTCATGCCTCGTCCCTCCGCGCCCAGCGGCCCTGCCAGAACAGCAGCAGGGCGGCGATCAGCAGGATCGCGCCGCTCATCACGCTCGCGATCGCGGCGCCGTAGCCGACCCGCGAGTAATCGAAGAAGTTGAGGTAGGCGTAGAAGGAAGGCACGTACGTGGTGCTCTCCGGGCCGCCCTGGGTGAGGATCTGGATCGGGGCGAACACCTTGAGCGCCCCCACCGTGGCCGTCGTCACCACCACGAAGGTCTCTGGCCTGACCTGCGGGACGGTGATCGACCGCAGGCGGCGCCACCAGCCGGCCCCGTCCAGCGCCGCCGCCTCGAACAGCTCGGGATCGAGCCGCTGCAGCGCGGCCATGAAGATCACCACCGGGTAGCCGATCTGGAACCAGGCCAGCACCGCCATCAGCGAGTACGTCGCCACGCCCGGCGTGCCCAGCCAGTCCGGCGTGTTCTTGATCCCGATGTCGTTCAGCAGCGACGTGAGCAGCCCGTTCTGCGCATCGAGGATCCAGCTCCACAGCACGCCGGCCACGGCGATCGGCAGGATCTGCGGAAGGTAGTAGGTCGCCCGCAGGAAGCTGGAGGCCCGCGCGCCGAACTGCCGCCCGATGTAGTCGAAGAGCGTCGCCGCGAGCAGGAACCCGATCACCGTCGGGATCACCACGATCGCGATGATCATGAAGCAGCTGTTCTCCAGCGAGCTCCAGAACAGGTGATCGTGCAGCAGCGCGGTGTAGTTGCGCGCGCCCGCCCAGAGCTTGGGCGCGGCCCCGCCCTCCCAGTCATAGAGGCTGTAGTACAGGTTCAGCGCGAACGGGATCGCCACGACCGCCACGAAGCCGACGAGCATCGGCACCAGGTACAGCCAGTACCCGCTGCGGCGCTGGCTCCGCAGGCGTGATCTGGCGTCGTGTACGTGCATCGAACTCAGCTTCCGTCCGGGGGATGGGGGCCGGGAACTGACGTCCCGGCCCCCGACTGACTGCCGCCGCGTCAGGGCGCTACCGCGCTAACCGGCCATTCCGTTGTCGTAGAAGGACTGCAGCGCGTCGTCGAACTGCGCCGCCGACACGTTCCCGTTCGACATGCCCTGCAGCTCGCTCTCCAGGAAGTTGAGCAGGCCGGTCACCGGGTAGTCGGGGAAGTAACTGAGCTTGTTGCCCGTGTCCAGGCCGTTGAACTGCTGGGTAAAGGCCTTCGTCTGCGGGTCGGTGATGACCGACAGGTCGGAGCGCAGCGGCAGGCCGCCGAGCTTGCCCATGACGTTCTGCACCGGCTGGCTCAGGGTGAGGTTGATCCACTGATAGGCGAGCTGCTTGTCGCTCGCCCTGGCCGGCACGCCCCAGAGCTGGCCGGTCAGGCCCTCGTCGAAGTTGGCGCCGGGGTAGAGCTCGGTGCCCCAGTGGAACTTGATCGCCGCCTTCGCCTGGGCGAAGATCCACGAGCCGTCGAACATCATCGGGTACTTGCCCGAGTAGAATCCGAGCTCCATCTGGTTCTGCGTCAGCGCCGCGATGTTCTTGCCCAGGTACCCGGCGTGCAGCCAGGTCTGCAACTCGTTGCTCGCGGCCGCGAAGGGACCGGCGGAGAAGTCGGTCTTGCCGTGCAGGAACATGTAGTTGTCGATCTGGCTCCTGGTCGCCTGCGCCGACACGAGCTGCCACCAGAACTGGGCCAGGCCGAACTCACCCGCGTTGGCTGACACCGGGGTAACGCCCTTGGCGAGGAACGCCTTCATCGCGGTCACGATCTGCGCCTGGGTCTGCGGGATCGCGATGTGGTACTTCTTGAACAGGTCGGCGTTGTAGTACATCAGGTAGTCCTGGCCGCTCTGCGGAATCCCGTACCAGTTACCGGCGCCCGCGTCGCCGCTCGCGTTGTACTTCGCCAGGTCCTGCATCGGCCCGGTGACAACCTTGTCCCAGCCGTACTTCTGCACCTCGGGCGTGAGGTTCGTGAGCAGGCCCTGCGCGGCCAGCGTGCCGCCGTCGGCGTTGCCCTTGTTGAACTCGATGACGTTGGGCACATTCGCGCTGTTCAGGATGAGCTTGCCCTCTTGCAGGATCGAGTTGAAGCTCGTGGTGATGAACTTGACCTTGAGGCCCGGGTGCTCCTTCTTGAAGGTCGTCAGCGCCGCCTGGTACCCGGAGTAGGCCGCCGAGCCCGGAGTCTCGAATTGCAGGATCGTAAACGTCCCTGACGACGAGGACGACCCCGAACCGCCCGAACCGCCGCTTGAGCAGCCCGCCAGGAGAGCGGCCGTTACCGCAATCCCGCAAGCCGAAAGGCGGACTCTTCTATTGTTCTTCACTTTGCCTCCAGGGCGTGTTTGTATCTATCACCAAGGCGTGTTTGTATGGAGTGTGATTTCGCACACTCGGGAGCCTGCTCGCGTGCCGCGGCTACACGCTCAGGCGAGCCACTGAATTCCTTTCCACCAGCACGCACGGCGCGAGATAGCCCTCCGCCTCGCTGGAGCAGGCCGCTCCGCGGATGCGCTTCAGCACCTGGCGTGCCGCCCATTCGCCCATCTCGGAATGGGGAAGCTGAACGGTCGTCAGTCCCGGACTGAGACAGTCCGCGATGTACTGCTGATTGTCGAAGCCGACAACCGACAGCTCATCGGGAACCTTGATCCCCAGGTCGCGCGCGACCTGGTAAAAGCCCATGGCGAGCTGGTCGCCGAAGCAGAACACCGCCGTCGGCGGCTCGGGCAGGCTCAGCAGCCTGCGGGCCGGCTCGATGGCCGCCCATGTGTCGGCCGACTCCGCCGCCACGATCAGGCCAGGGTCGGCCGGCAGGTGCGCCGCCTCCAGCGCCGACCGGTAGCCCTTCAGGCGCAGCGACGCGGCCTCGGGAAAGCGCGCGGGGACATTGCAGAACCCGATCCGGCGGTGGCCATAGGCGATCAGGTGCCCGACCGCCGCGCGGGCGCCGCGTTCCTCGTCGGGGACCACGAAGTCGACTCGCCCGCCGCTTCTCGACGGCCGGCTCGTCCAGCACCACGATCGGGGCCTGCGTCGGCACCGCCGGCAGGTCCACGACCTTGTGATGGGTGACCGCGAAGATAAGCGCCTCGACGTTCCGCTGGACCAGGGAGAGCGCGGCGGGACCCTGTATCTCGTCGTTTCCCGCGGTGTCGATCAGCATCAGCAGGTAGCCCTCATCCCAGAGCACCTGCTGCGCGCCCGCGAGCATGTGGCCCGCGAACGGGATGGTGGCGACCTGGTCGGAGACCAGGCCGACCGTCGCGGTGCGGTTCGTCGAGAGGCTGCGGGCCAGGTGATTCGGCACGTACATCATCTCGTCCGCCGTCGCGCGAATGCGCTGCGCCAGCACCGCGTTGACCCGGCCCGCGGCGCGGTCGTTGAGCACCAGCGAGACCGTGGAAATCGAAACGCCGACCCGCTCCGCTACGTCTCGCAGGGTAATCACCGGCGTCCTCCCTCCGCGGTTCCTGGTGTCCGTGACCTGGTTAAACCGTGAGGCTAGGAGCGTCAAACGTTTGACGCAAGAGCGTTCCCGTGATTTATGCGGCTGATGGTGCGTTAAGAGGCGCCGCCGCGGAGCGCCACGTCGAGCTCCGCGCGCCAGGGCGGGTTCGCGCCGGGCCTGGCACAGGTCAGGCCCGCGACCATGCTCGCCTCGTCCAGCGCCCGCGCTAGCGTCCGCTCGTCGAGCCCGGCCATCACCCGGTCCGGCCGCAGCGCCCCTGCGCGGGCCAGCGCGTCCAGCAGGCCGCTGGTGAAGGCGTCGCCGGCGCCGACCGTGTCGGCGATCACCGCCGGGTAGGCCGGGCGGGTGATCTCCAGGCCGCCGCGCGTCCAGCTGGCGGCACCATCGGGACCCGTGGTAACAACGACGAGCCCCGCGCCCAGGTCAAGCCAGCGCCTGGCTACGGCGGCCGGGTCGGCCCGGCCATACAGCCAGGCCAGGTCCTCCAGGCTCGCCTTCACCAGGTGCGCCAGCGCCACCGACCCCTCGATCTGCTCCCGCGCCGCCGCCTGGTCCGGCTGGAGCGAGGGCCGGACGTTGGGGTCGTAGCTGACCAGGACCGAGCCCGCCACCCGGAGCCTGCCGATCGCCCCGGCGATCGCCGCGTCTCCCGGCGGCCGCCAGGACCCCAGCGAGCCGAAGTGCACCGCGGGCGCCCCGGCCGGCAGGAACTCCAGCTCGGCCGGCGTCCAGCCGAAGTCCGCGCCGCCCTGGGTGAACTCATACCTGGCCTGCCCATCGGTGAGCTGCACCAGCGCGATCGTGCTCGGCTCCGGCGCGTTCACGGCGTACCGCACGTCCACGCCCGACCGCATCAGGTGCTGGCGCAGCACCGTGCCGAACGGATCACCGGAGAGCCGGCAGGCCATCGCCGTGGGCTGGCCGAGCCGGGCCAGCCCGACCGCGACGTTATACGGGCTGCCGCCCGGACGGGCGAGGTAGGCGCCGTCGTCAGCGGGAACCAGGTCGATGAGCGCTTCTCCCGCGACCACGAAGCTGACTGGCGATTCTGCTGGCACACCGGCACCGTACCTCAGCGGTCACGAACCACCATCGGGGGCATTAAGCCGCCCGAACAGGTCTTTCGGCCGCTCATGCGCGGGACCTAGCCGATGCGCCAGGACCACGTCGTCCCGCCGGCCTCATCTTCCAGGATGATGCCCGCCTTGCCCAGTTCGTCCCGCACCTCGTCGGCGCGCTTGAAGTCGCGCTCGCCGCGTGCCCGCTCTCGCTCCTGGACCCGCGCGTCCACCTCGTCGTCGGTCAGCGTCGCGTCGACGGGCCTGATCATCAGGCTCCCCGGTTCCAGCGTCAGCAGCTTCAGCCCGAGCACCAGGTCGAGCGAGCCGACGAGGCGAAGGGCGTCGACCGGGTCCAGCTTCTTGTCGGTCAGCACCGCGGACAGCAGCGCCATCACCTTGGGCGTGCCCAGGTCATCGGACACGGCGCTGTCGAGCTCGCGCGCGATGCGCAGGCCCGCCTCGCTCAGGCCGTCCTCGAACTGGCCGCGCAGGTAGCTTTCCGGCCCGCCGCTGGTGAAGTCGGAGTCGGCCGCCAGGGACGCCAGCTCCGCGCCCTCCGCCCCGGCCTGCCCAAGCAGGTGACGGACGCGCCGCAGGATCCGCGCGAAGCCCGAATGCGCGGCGGCCATGGCCGCCATGCTGAAGTCCACCTGGGAGCGGTAGTGCGCCTGGAGCAGGAAGTACCGGTACACCAGCGGATGCACGCCCGCGTCGATGAGCTTCTGCATGCGCCAGAAATCGCCGCTGCTCTTGGACATCTTCGCGTCCCTCATAATGAGGAACTCCGCATGCATCCAGTAGCTGGCGCCCGACTCGGAGGTGCCGAGAAAGCCCTGGTTCTGGGCTACCTCGTTGGGGTGATGCAACTGCCGGTGATCCACTCCGCCGGTGTGGATGTCGAACGGGCCGTCCAGGTACTTCAGGCTCATGACCGAGCATTCCAGATGCCAGCCGGGAAACCCCGTTCCCCAGGGACTGTGCCATTCCATCAGGCGCTTCTGCTCGCTCGGCGAGCGCCGCCAGATGCTGAAGTCGGTGGGGTTGCGCTTGTCCGGGTCCGCCGCGACGCGAGCGCCCGCGATCTGCGCCTCGGCGTCCAGCCCGCCCAGTTTCCCGTAATCGGGCACCTTGCTGGTGTCGAAGTACAGGCCGTCCTTTAGCTCATAGGTCAGCCCGTGCTCCTCCAGCACCTGGTTGAAGGCGATCATCTCCTGGATGTGCTGAGTCGCCCTCGGGTACACGGCCGCCGGGCGGATATTCAGGCTCGCCAGATCCTGGAAGAAAGCGTTCGTGTAATTCTCGGTGATCTGGAAAACCGAATTCCCGGTCCCCCTGGCCGCCATCTCAACCTTGTCGTCACCGGTATCCGCGTCGCTCGTCAGGTGTCCCACGTCGGTGATATTCACGACGTGCAGGACGTTGTAGCCCTTCCACTGGAGCACCCGGCGGAGCGTGTCGGCGAAGAGATAGGTGCGCAAGTTCCCGATATGCGCGAAGTTATACACTGTGGGACCACATGTATAGATCCGGACGAGGTCTTTCTCGCGCGGCTCAAACGTTTCGAGCTGCCGCGTCATACTGTTATAAAATCGCACCGGGAACTCGCCCGTAGAAGGCGATCCCGTCGCCGTGTCCGACGATTCCCTCATCCGCATCCGCCAAGTGTAGAGCACCCTCTGCACAGCGCAGAACAGTTTCTGCACGCCACAGAACAGCTTCGGGAGGCCGGCGGGCTCCTGCAGGCAGCGCCGCCGCGCGGCATCGCGGCGGCCGATACCGGTCGGGTCCCGCCGCCGGGCGACCGTCCGGCGAACCGCGCGGACGACGTGCCAGAAGGCGGTGCCGCGCCGGGGGCCGCCAGCGCCGGGCCGGGCGGGGCCCACCTCGTATACTTTGCGCATGAAGCTGAGGAGCACTCCGGATGCGCAGGCCAGGCCCTTTCTTGCCAGCCGCACGGTCCGATTCTATGTCTGCGGTATCACACCTTATGATGCGACCCATCTCGGACACGCGTTCATGTGCACCGCCTTCGATTCCCTTATTCGCTACCTTGAGTACCTCGGGCACGTCGTCATTTACGCTCGCAATATCACCGACGTAGACGATGATATTCTCCGCAAGGCGCGCGAGGTCGGTGAGCCTTATACCGTCATTGCCGATCGCGAAGTGGAGCGTTTTGACCGGACGATGGCGCTGCTCGGGAACCGCGATCCGGATGTGGCCCCCCGGCCTTCGCAGACCATCCCGGCCATTCAGTTTGCCGTTTCCGGGCTGGTAGACGGCGGCCACGCTTATGCGCTTGACGACGGCCGCGTTTATTTCGACGTTGCCACCACCGATCGTTTCGGCAAGCACAGCGGGCTGGACCGCGCGGCCATGCTCCGGGAATTCGCCGAGAAGGGCGGCGATCCCGAGGCGCCCGGCAAGCACAACGCGCTCGACTTCCTGCTGTGGCAGCCGAGCTTGCCCGACGAGCCAAGCTGGGCCAGCCCGTGGGGGGCGGGGCGGCCCGGCTGGCACATCGAGTGCTCGACCATGATCATGGAGCATCTCGGCACCACGATCGACCTGCACGGCGGGGGCAGCGAACTGGCCTTCCCGCACCACGAGGCCGAGATCCTCCAGGCCGAGTGCCTGACCGGCCAGGCGCCGTTCTCGCGGTTCTGGCTGAACTGCGGCCTGGTCGGCCTTGACGGGGTCAAGATGTCCAAGTCGCTCGGGAACCTGATCCTCGCGTCTGACCTGCTGGAGCGGTTCCCTTCCGGGACCGTGCGGCGGATGCTGCTGAGCCATCACTACCGCTCGGTGTGGAGCTACTCCGATGCCGAGCTTCTGGAGTCCGACCGGTACTGGAAGATCTGGACCGACGCGGCATCGGGCGACGGCGAGCGGCCAGACCTGGAGGCGGCGTTCCACGCCGCGATGGGCGACGACCTCGACACCTCGGCCGCCATCCGGGCCGTGGACGCCGCGGCCGAGGCGGGCGCGGGAAGCACGGTCCGCACCCTGGCCGGCATCCTGGGCTTCGCCTTCTGACCGGGACTCGCCTGCAGCACGCGTAGCCTACGACCCACGTAGGCTACGACTATCGCTTGCTACGACCGTCGTAGCCTAGCTCGTGCGGCGCCTGCCGGGCAGCTTGTATAACTCCAGTTATAATAACTGCGGTGCGCTTGCTGCTCTGCGGCTCAGCGATGCCTTTCATGGGCAAGCTCCTCGCGGGAAGCGTGCCCTTGCGAGGCAGGGCAGGGCTGGATCTGGTAGTCCCCACGCTCGACTTCCGGCTCGCCAGGGAGTTCTGGGGCGTGACCGACCTCCGCACCGCCGTGCTGACGAACGCCATCGTGGGCGGGACTCCCGCCTACCGCAGGGAGTTCGCTCAGGACGACGCCCCGGCCGACGCTGGCGACTTCGACTCATGGGTGTGCCGCACGGTGCTCAATCCCGCCCGGCCGCTGTTCCGCGAGGCTCGCTACATCCTGGCCGAGGAACCTGACATCCACAACACTGCCCTCTACCACGCGGTCCTCGCGGCGGTCGCCGAGGGCAACTCCACCCGCGGTGGCATCGCCGGCTATCTGGAACGCAAATCAACGGACCTGGCTCACCCGCTAGGCGTCCTGCATGACGCCGGGCTCATTACCCATGAAACGGAAGCCTTCAGGCGGAACCGGTCGTCCTACCGGATCGCCGAGCCGCTGCTGACCTTCTATCACGCGATCATGCGCCCAGCGTGGGGCGACCTGGAACGTCCCGGCCGCGCCGCGCAGGTCTGGCGGCACGCACAGCATGCCTTCGACAGCAAGGTGGCTGTGCCGCACTTCGAGGAGATCTGCCGCCAGTGGGCCCGGTGGCACGCCGGGCCGGAAACCTACGGTGACGCTTATCCCGTCCGCGTCGCGAGCGGAACCGTCGCCGACCCCGGCGCACGGATGGCGGCTGAAATCGACGTAGCCGCCTTCGGCCGCGACGGCAGCGCCAGGGACACACTGCTCGCCATCGGCGAAGCCAAGTGGCAGGAAAGCATGACGACCGGCCATCTGAACAGACTCGAGCATCTCCGCGGCCTGCTTCAGGCAAAGAAGGAACCCGGCGCCGACGATGCCCGGTTGCTCCTATTCAGCGGAACCGGCTTCAGCGACGCCCTGGTAGCGAGAGCCCAGTGTGACCCATCCGTCCAGCTCATCGGACTTGACCGCCTGTACTACGGGGCCTGACCCGCGCCATAGCCGACCATCTGCTGCCTTACCCGCGTACGGCGCCGAGGGTGAGGCCCTCGACTATGCGGCGCTGCGTCGCCATGGCGACGATGAGCACGGGGATGACGGCGATCAGCGACCCGGCCATGAGCAGGTTGAACGAGACCCGGCTGATCTGGCCGTTGAAGATGGTGAGCCCCTGCGAGATCATCATCAGCTTCTCGCTGTTGGTGACCACGAGCGGGAACAGGAAGTTGTTCCAGTTCTGCAGGAACGCGATGACGGTGAACGCGGCCGTCATCGGCTGCGCCAGCGGCCGGTAGACGCTCCAGAAGACGCGCAGCTCAGACGCGCCGTCGATCCGGGCCGCCTCGCCGAGCTCGGCGGGCGCGCCGAGGAAGAACTGCCGGAACAGGAAGCAGCCAAGCGCGGATGCCAGGTTCGGCACGATCAGCCCCTGCCAGGTGTTCACCCAGTGCACGTCGGCGAGTTCCTGGACGACGGGCACGAGCACGACGGTGAACGGGATCATGAGGCCGGACAGCACCACGTAGAACAGCACCCGCTTGGCGGGGAAGTCGAACATGGCGAACGCGTACCCGGCCAGCATGCCGGTCGCGATCTGGCCGACCGTTGTCACCACGCTGAAGATCGCCGTGTTCAGGAAGAACCTGCCGAACGGGGCGGCGTCCCAGGCGATGCGCAGGTTGGACCACTGCGGGTGCAGGGGCAGCAGCGAGGCGTTCGGGTCGATGATCTCGCCGTTCGTCTTGAGCGCGGCGGCGATCATCCACAGCAGCGGGAAGAGCACGACGAGCACGGCGACGCCGGCCATGACGTAGATGGCGATCCTCGGAGCCAGCCGCATCATCATGCTTCTCTCCTGCCGCCGCGGATCGCCGTGAGCTGACCGATGGTGATGAGCAGCGAGATGCCGAACAGGATCACGGCCATGGCGTCGGCCAGGCCGACGGAGCCGCCGGCACCGAGGCCGAATGCCTCCTGGTAGACGTAGTAGAGCGCGGTCTGCGTGGCGCCCTCCGGCCCGCCGTTGGTGAGCACGTAGATCTGGTTGAAGGTCTGCAGGCCGTTCAGGGTGGCGATGATGAGGATCAGCGCGGTCTGGCGGCGCAGCAGCGGCAGCCGGATGTGGCGCAGCCGCGCCCAGGCGCCGGCCCCGTCCACGCTGGCAGCCTCGATCACGTCTTCCGGCAGCGACTTCAGTCCGGCGAGGTAGAGCAGGACGACCTCGCCGAAGAACTGCCAGGCGCCGAAGGCGATCACCGCGATCAGCGCGGTGGTGGGGGTGTCGAGGCTGACCTGCGGCAGCCCGACGGAGTTCAGGAGGCGGTTGAACAGGCCGGTGTCGGGCTGGAAGAAGGTGAACCAGATGAACGCGGTCGCCACCGGCGGCACCACGATGGGGATGACGAAGAAGGCGCGTACCTGCTGCAGCCCGGGCAGCCGCACGTCGAGTACGAGGGCGACCGCCAGGCCGACCAGCATGCACACCGCGACGAACCCGGTCGTGAAGACCGCCGTGACCACCAGCGCGTGGCCGCCGCCGGTGGCGAAGACGCCCCGGTAGTTCCCCAGGCCCGCGAAGGTGAGCTGGGTGCCGAAGAAGTTGCCGCGGTACAGGCTCCGCTGGAGCACCATGACCAGCGGGACGACGGAGAAGATCACCGTCAGGGCGAGTACCGGCAGCACGAACGTGTACGCGGTGCCCCACAGGCGTACCCGGCCGCCGCCGGCGCGCGCGAGAATAGCGCGCGCCGGCCGGCGCGATCGAGCTGCGCGGGCGGATCAGGCGGCTCAACTGCCTCCTACGATCCCGATCCGTCGCTGGCGATGGCCTGGTTGCCCTCGGCCGCCGCCTTGGCCAGCGCCTGCGCCGGGGTCACGGTGCCGTTCAGCGCCGCCTGGATCTCGGTCGCCAGATCCAGCGAGATCTGCGCGTAGGCGGGGATCGACGGCCGGGTGTGCCCGGTCTCCAGCTGGGTGGCGAAGGTCTGGTAGGTCGGCTGAGTGGCGATCTCCTTCTTGACCGCGGGCTGGGTCAGCTGGTTCGGGGCGCTGGGCAGGCCGCCGCTCGTCGCGGTCAGGTAGGCACCCTGCGCGGGCTGCCCCGAGCCACTTCACGAAGGTGACGGCGGCGTTCTGCGCGGCGCTGCTGCCCTGCTTGAAGACCGTCGCCACGCCGATGCCGATGTTGGCCGCCGAGTGACCGGAGGTGCCCGCCGGGAGCACGGCGACGCCGTACTTGACCTTGGCGGTGTCGAACTCCGACACGGCCCACTGGCCCTCGACGATCATCGCCACCGTGTTGCCGGCGAAGGCCGGGGCACCGTCGAAGCTGCCGGCCTGGGCGAAGCTCGTGGTGGGCGCCGCGTGGTCCTTCCTGACCAGGTTGACCCAGGTGGTCAGGGCCTGGACGCCGGCCGGGCTGTCGAAGGCGACCTTGGTGTTAGTGGAGTTCATGAACTGGCCGCCGTCCGCCCACAGCAGGCCCTCCCAGTCGTAGGAGATCCACTCGTCCGTGCCCCACGGGATGTAGATCCCGTACCGGTGCTTCGCCGGGTCGGACAGCTTGATGGCGTCGGACTCGAGCTGGGTCCAGGTGGCGGGCGGCGCGGAGATGCCGGCCTTCGCGAAGTCGGTCTTGTTGTAGAACAGGACGTAGTTGCCGACGCCGCCGAGCGCCATGCCCAGCTGCTTGCCCTGGTAGGACAGCGCGGACCTGATCCCCGGGTACAGCTGGCTCGTCTCGGTCTTAAGCGCGCTGGTCAGGTCGACGACCTTGCCGCTCTCGGCCAGGAAGGGCAGATTCTCAGGGTCCTCGCCGAGCAGGACATTCGGCTCCGTGCCGGTCTTGAGCGCCGCGCCCACCTTGGTCGTCGTGTTGTCGGCGCTGGCGATGTACTGGCCGTGGACCTTGATGCCGGAGTGGCTGGCGTTGAAGTGGGAGTCCAGCCAGTTGATCTCCGTCTGGGCGGAAGAGGTCCAGTAGGTGATCGTGACCGGCTTCCCGGCGGAGCCCGCCGAGGAGGACGAATCGCATGCGGCAGCAGCCGCGGTGAGGGTAAGCAGGAGAACGCCCGCAGCGGCGGTCTGTATACGAATTCGCGATCTTGACATAGGACAAACCCTACTGCTCTGGTATATATCTGAGTCAAGAGACACGGTGGACAGGTGATGCGCAGATGAGCGAGACCTTCGACTTGTTCGTCAGCGGGACCGTGTTCCTCGATGTGGTGTTCACCGGCATCAGCTCGCTGCCCACGCTCGGGACCGAGATCCAGGCCGACGGGATGGGGTCCTGTCCCGGCGGCATCGCCAACCTGGCGATCGCCGCCAGCCGCCTGGGCGTGCATACCGCGCTGGCCGCATCGTTCGGCGACGACGTGTACGGGGACTTCTGCTGGTCCACGCTGACCGAGCAGGAGGGTGTCGATCTCACCTACTCCCGCCGGTTCTCCGACTGGCACTCGCCGGTGACCGTCTCCATCGTGGTGGACAGGGACCGGGCCATGCTCACCCACCAGCACCCGTCGCCCGTCCCGGCCAGCGTCATGTGCGGCAAGGTGCCCGAGGCCAGGGCCGGGTTCGCCCACCTGGACACCGAGCCGCGCGACTGGTATGCGTCCGCCGCCAAGGCCGGGATGCTGCTGTTCGCCGATACCGGCTGGGACGAGAAATGGTCGCCCAGCGTGCTGGAGCAGCTCCAGGACTTCCACGCGTTCCTGCCGAACAGCGTCGAGGCGATGGCCTACACGCACACCGACGATCCGCACGACGCCCTGCACGCGCTGGCCGACCGGGTGCCCGTCGCGGTCGTCACCTGCGGCGGGCAGGGCGCGCTCGCGATCGACTCGACCACCGGCGAGCAGGAATGGGTACCGTCCCTGCCGGTGAACGCGCACGATCCGACCGGCGCCGGGGACGTGTTCGGCGCGACCTTCGTGCTCGGAACCCTGCGCGGCTGGCCACTGCGGCAGCGCCTCGCGTTCAGTAATCTGTGCGCCGCGCTCTCGGTCCAGTACGTCGGCGGGTCGCTTGCCGCGCCCGGCTGGGGCGACATCATCGACTGGCTATCCCGGACCAAGGCCAAGGCCGCGGATGGCTCGGCCCACGCCGCGGAGCTGCTGGCCGCCTACGGATTCGTCAGCGACGTGCTGCCCGAGTCCGGCCGGATCTGGGTCCGCCGCGCCAGCGCGACGATCGCGCGGACCTCGGACGCCCAGCCGCATCCGCCGCCCACCGCGTGACCCTGGCGCGCCGGGCACGGCGTCAGTCACCAGCTCCGCGGATACGGCGCCACCATTCCCCTCGGGAACGGATGAACACGACCAGGAACAGTACCCAGAAGCCGCAGAGGATCGCCATCGCGGCAGCCGCGTCGGCGACCGCGAAGTAGTCCTGGCGGGATAGCCCGGTCATGAGCTCGGCGCGGCCACGCGCGAAGACGGTAGCGATCGCCGGGATGATGAACGCCGCCAGGGCAGCCGCTGACGCGGCCGAGCCGGCCACCATCACCCAGGCGTAACACCGCACCACGCGGTACTCGCGCCTGTCCATAGTCGCTGGCAGCGGCGATGAGGCGGCTCGCGCGCTCCTTCGCCGCACCCAGCCTGCCAGGACGCGAAGCCGCGTCAGCAGGTACCGGCAGGCGTCGTCATGCAGATTTCGCGCGCGCAGGAGATCCGCCACGACGAAGTAGACATCGGTCCTCTGATACACCAGCAGTTGCATCAGGATGCCCAGCAGGACCAGGGCGACGATGGCCCTGCCGATCCGCCCGCCCGTGCCATGCGGGTTCCCTGCCGCCAGCACGATGAGCACGACCGACGCAAGCACTAGCTCGCAGGCCGGGCCGGCCAGGTAGCAGCGCATCCGCTCGCGCCGCGGCACTCCCCACACGCCCGGCATGCGGGTCTGGGCGACCAGGTCGAACAGGCGAGTGCCCCAGGTGATCCTGGCCGGCACTCCGACCGACCTGGCGGCGATGAGGTGAGCCAGCTCGTGCACCGTCATCAGGGCCAGGATCATGGCGGTATCGGCCACCACCACGGTCGTCATGCTCCGGCTGACGAACAGGTCGCCATACCTCGGCAGGAGACGCGGCCGGGTTACCAGGATCACGAGGGCGACCGCGCAGATGGCCGCGTAGACAGCGAGCAGCGGGCCGCGAAAGAGCCAGCTCACCTGCCGCTGTCGCAGCCAGGGCAGACTGGCGGACATTTCCCGCTGGTCCCCTGGCTCGTCAAGGCTGATGCCGTCGATCGCCCGCACGAAGCCCAGATCCTGCAACTGCTCGACGAAGGACAGCACCTCCACGGCGCCATATTCAGGCTCCAGGCGCTGCTGTGCCTGGAGCGGAGTATGACCGTCGAGGAGCAGTCTGATGGCACTGACGCCCAGCCGGGGCATGGCCACGAACTCCCCGTGCCCGATACGCCCGACAATCCAGCTCTCGTCCTCCGGGTGCATGACGAGCTCGTGCATAGTCACGAGCGAGGTGGCGGTCAGCCTGGACCCCTGGCTGCCGTCAGAGTCCTTCTCAATCTGCGCCAAGTGCCGCCTCGCCGCATGCCGGGCACTCATCCCAGAAGTTCAGTTCCACGCTGTAGGCCTGGTCATAGACCAGCATGTTCCGGTACATCAGGCGGCCCGCCGTCTGGACACGGAGCCCGGTAAGGAAATAGATGGCCTCAAGCGCGGCGAGATGCCCGGCGGCGCCCGCCGTCGGCGCGATGACACCCATGACACCGCTGCTTCTCGGCATCAGTTCCGCGCCGGATTCGCTGTCTGGTGACCACGGCGAAGGATGATAGTGGGCGAAGCAGCGGTAGCACGGGGTCTTACGCGGGATAATGACACCCGTGCAGACTAGGGGACCGTTGTAACTGCAAACGGCCCACGGCGTGCCGAGCTGGATAGCAGTGTCATTGACCCAGAAGTCGACGTTCTCGCGTGGGTGATCTGTACAGAGCACCGCGAAATCCATGCCATCCAGGCAGGATCGCGCATCCGCCTGCGCGGATACTTCCAGCTCCAGGCCCTCTATGCTTGCATGCCGGTTCATGCTCTGGAGGCGAGCAATCGCGCTGGTCACCTTTGACCGACCGATGTCGTTTTCCGTGTAGAGCAACTGACGGGTCAGGTTGGACGCTTCGACACGATCGAAGTCCACGCAGCGAAGCGTCCCGACACCAGCCGCGGCCAGGCTCATTGCCACCGTAGAGCCCACGCCGCCGAGGCCGATAACGACCACCCTGGACTCTTTGAGCATGTTCTGCAGCTCGTAGCGAAGGGTACGGGGAATCGTATCGACGCAATTAAAGAACTCGTTATTCCTGCTGTACCGGTCGAGCTCCGCCGCGGACAACTGGCCGGCCACATCGGCAGCGGCGTCCTCGATATAACCGGACCCTATGAGATCGCCGAGCGCGGCGCTCAGGCTCGGCTGATCGAGCGCGGGACGCTCGCTGAGCATGAGGCGAAGAATTTCCTCCGGCGAGCGGGTCCCGTCCATCAGCTCAAGCAGCCGCCAGATGGTGCCCTCGGCGTCGTCCGTTATCTCGCTGGCCGTGTCGTAGATCCAGCCTACTTGAATTCGCTGATCCGGAAATCGCGACGGGCACTGCGAGCTCTTGACTCGGGGACGCCTCATTTACTTCCTCCGCCGGTGGCCTGCGATGGGGGCGGGACGGGGAATTCCCCGTCCCGCCGCTGGAACTACCGCCTGGCGTCAGCCGTCGCCTGGAACGGTCGGACGGGTGGTCTCCACCCGGTCGAGCTTGCGAATGGCAATCTTGACGGGCTTCTTGACGGGCTGGTCGCTCATCCTCATGCACCTCCTTTCGCCTGGCAGGGCACGGGATTTACGGCGAGTGCGGCCGGGCCGGCCATGAGACCACATCCGCTGTCGTATCCCTGCGGCAGGTTTACCTCGCGCCAATCTGCCAGCGGTGTGTCACCGCTGTAGTGGCAGCTCAAAAATTACTTGACCGCATATATATCCGATGCTTCGCCGGCCCAGCCGGAGCGATACATCCCGAACAGCGTTACCGTCATGGATGTGGGTAACGAGTCGTCCCGCCAGCCTGATATGGCTGTCTTGCTCCTCGGCCCGGTGGAAATCGCAGCCGGTCACCAGATATGCGCTATTCAGCAGCAAGCGCAGCGCGTCCTGCTGGCGATGCTCGCGGCTGGGCGTAACCGGGCAGTTCCCGTGCCGACCCTGATCGACGGCCTGTGGCAGGAGGAGGTGTCCAGTCGGCGGGTCAAGAACCTGCACACGCACATTTACCAGCTGCGCCGTCGGCTCGACGATCTCAGTCGCGGGCCAGGAGCGCCTCGGATACTCACCCAGCCTGCCGGGTACCGGCTCGTCCTCGCCGAGGGCAGCCTGGACGTCGACACATTCGGCGAGCTGGTTGGCCAGGCCCGCAATGCCCAGGCCGCCGCCGACTATGTCACATCCAGGCGACGTTACGGGGAAGCTCTGTCGCTGTGGCGAGGGCCCGCTCTGGCCGACGTGGTCCAGGCAGCGCCGGTGCTACGCGGCCTGGCCGAGCAGCTCGAAATGCAGCGGCTGTCGGTGGTCGAGGAGCGGATCGCCGCCGATCTGGCCGGCGGGATGGACTCCGAGCTCCTCGGCGAGCTGACAGACATGGTGACGCGCTACCCGCTGCGGGAACGGCTGCGCTGCCAGCTCATGCTGTGCCTCTATCGATGCGGTCGCCAGGCCGATGCCCTGGCGACCTTCCACGAAACGCGGCGCATATTGCGCGACGAGCTGGGCCTGGACCCTGGTCCTGAGATGACGGAGCTGCACCAGCGCATCCTGGCCGGCGGCGGTGGCCTCACTACGCGGACGGCAACCGCGCTGGCCGAGCCGGGCCTCATACCGCGGCAGCTGCCACCGGCCCTGCCGGGATTCGCTGGCCGTAAGCCGGAACTGGCGGCCCTGACGCGGCTACTGCGGGAGAACGCCCGGCACGGTAAAGGCGCGACGATCCTCGCCATCGGCGGCGGCGCTGGAGTCGGCAAGAGCGCCCTGGCACTGCGCTGGGCTCACGAGGTTGCCGAGGGCTTTCCTGACGGACAGCTATATGTGAACCTGCGCGGCTTCGGCCCATCGGGAATTCCCGTCACGCCGCAGCAGGCCATCTGGGCTTTCCTCGGTGCGCTGGGAATCGCTGCTGATCGAATACCGGCTGGCCTGGACGCCCAGATTGGCATTTACCGGAGCCTGATAGCCAGCAAGCGGCTGCTAGTCGTGCTGGACAATGCCAGGGACGCGGATCAGGTGCGGCCGTTGCTGTCCGCCGGGTCAGCATGTGCCAGCGTGGTGACCAGCCGCGCACAGCTGATCGGCCTGAGTGCCGCTGATGGCGCCCAGTTGCTGACCCTCGATGTGTTCAGTAACGCGGAGGCTCGGGAACTGCTGCTGAATCGGCTTCCCGCCGCGCGGGTCAGCGACGAGGCGGACGCGGCTACTGAGCTGATCGGCTTGTGCGCTCGGCTGCCGCTGGCGCTCGCCATCGTCCTGGCCCGGGCAAGCTTGCGCCCCTGGCGGCCGCTC
This sequence comes from uncultured Actinomycetota bacterium, assembly GCA_963725175.1. Lineage (GTDB taxonomy): Bacteria > Actinomycetota > Actinomycetes > Streptosporangiales > Streptosporangiaceae > DASUBV01. Next base: position 4,101,740 of record CAVRXH010000006.1, on the reverse strand, counting down.
GCCGCGATGGCCGAGGAGTTGCGCGCCGAGCCATCGCGGCTGGACGTCCTGGAGACCGGAGACGATATAACCAGCGTGCGCGCGGTGTTCTCCTGGTCTTACCGGCAGCTAAGCGAGCCTGCGGCGAGAATGTTCCGGCTGCTGGCGATACATCCTGGACCAGATATCACTGTGGCGGCCGCCGCCGGCCTGGCCGGCGTTAGCTGCCCGGACGCGGCGGCAATGCTAGCCGAACTGGTCCGCCATCATCTGCTCGCTGAGTCCGCGGCCGGGCGCTTCTCCTTCCATGACCTGCTGCGTGCCTACGCGGCTGAGCGGGGGCGCGGTCAGGTCAGCAAGGCCCGCCGGCGGACGACGGTCCGTCAGGTACTCGACTAGCGCGAACGCCCCTACCAGGGCACCTCTCCGGCGTCCTCGAAGAACGCGCCGGTCGGGCCGTCATCGGCCAGAGTGGCCAGCCGGATCGCGACCGCCGCGCCCTGCTCGGGGGTGCGGACGCCGCGGAACCCGTTGAGATCGGTCGCGCAGAATCCCGGGCAGGCGGCGTTGATCAGGATGTTCGTCTCGCGTAGCTCCCTGGCGTACTGGACGGTGACAGCGTTGAGGAACGTCTTCGACGGCGCGTAAGCGGCGGAGATCGGGCCCGTCTCGGCGCCGGAAGCCGTCTGCAAGGTAAGCGAGCCGACGCTGCTGGACATGTTCACGATCCGCGGCGAGGCCGAGCGGCGCAGCAGCGGCAGCATCGCGTTGGTGACGCGGATGACGCCGATCACGTTGGTCTCCACGGCCATCCGCACCGCCGCGAGATCGACCGTGGTGGGCAGCTGAGGCATGCCGCCGGTCACCGCGGCGTTGTTGACGAGCACGTCGAGGCGGTCGGCACGCTCCTGGATCAGCCCGGCGGCGGCGGCCACGCTCGTGTCGTCGGTCACATCGAGCGGCACGCCGAACGCGTCGACGCCGGCCGCGCGCAGGCTCGCCACGGCGGCGTCCCTGCGCCGATCGTCCCTCGCGCCGACGCCGACGCTCCAGCCGAGCGTGCCCAGGCCAGCCGCGATCTCGTACCCGATCCCCTTGTTCGCGCCGGTGACCAGCGCGATCGTCTGTCCGCTCATGCGGTCAATCCTGTCCGCGCCCCGAGCGGGCACGCAACACGGGCCGGTCCGCACGTTGTTAACCGTACGGACGCGCACAGGTAGACAAATCCCATAACATTTGTCACATTGATCAGCAATGTTGCAGCACGACGGCATCCGAGCCCGAGGGGCATGGCAGCCGGACTGAACTACCCCGGACATCTCGCGCACTGGCACCAAGCGGCCTGGCATGCAGTGGCGCTGTCCCTCAACGTCAAGGAGTGCCAGTGAGAAGCGAAGCGGACGCCACCTCTAGCGGCTCGGGCCTGATAACCCGCCGCGGAGCGCTGTTCGGCGCCGGAGCCGTTGCCGTCGGGCTCGGCCTGGGCGCGTGCAGCGACGGCAGCGGGAAGTCCCCGCAGGGCGGCACCGCCGCCGCGGGCAAGAGCAAGGGCAAGCGAGGCGGCAATCTGATCGTCGCCGTCGCGGGCAACGGTCTCAAGGACATCATGGATGCCCAGAACGACCTGGCCAAGATCGACCAGGCCCGGATGGTGACCGGCTGGCAGCCGCTGCTGGAATTCGACCGGCAGTACCAGCTCACCTCAACCGGCCTGGCCGAGTCCGTCGAGGCCGACGGCACCCTGGCCTACGTCATCCGGCTGCGCCAGGGCATCGAGTTCCACAACTCCAAGACCCTGACCGCCGATGACGTCGTCTACTCCATCCAGCGGCTCACCGACCCGTCCCTGGCGCTGGACGGCGGGACCGGCCTGACCTCAGTGGACCGCAAGAACATCCGCAAGGTCGACAAGTACACCGTCCGCGTCGGCCTCAAGCAGCCGGACGTGACCGTGCCGCTCGGCCTCGGCTCCTTCGCGGCCACGATGGTGCCGGAGGGCTACAAGAACACCGGCCGCTCGTGGCGCGACGGCCAGGTCGGCACCGGCCCGTTCCGGCTGGAATCCTTCACCCCCGGCCAGCAGTCGGTGCACACCCGGTTCGGCAACTACTGGCAGTCCGGCAAGCCCTACCTCGACCAGGTCACCATCACCGACATCGACGACCCGAGCGCGCGGATGAACGCGCTGATCTCGGGTCAGGTGCACGCCATCGCCGACGTCCCGTACTCCGAGACCAAGCTGATCCAGGCGCAGCAGTCGCTGGTGCTGTTCAACAACGCCGGCGGCGGCTGGCTGACGCTGTGCATGCGGGTGGACCAGGAGCCGTTCACCGACGTCCGGGTGCGGCAGGCATTCCGGCTGATGGTGGACCGGCCGCAGATGCTGGAGAACGCGCTGTCGGGCTACGGCCGCATCGCCAACGACATGTACGCGCCGTTCGACCCGGCCTTCCTGCACGAGCCGCAACGGGTTCAGGACCTGGCCAAGGCCAGGTCCCTGCTCAAGGCGGCCGGCCACGAGAAGCTGACCATCGACCTGCAGACCAGCGAGGTCGCCACCGGCCTGAACGAGATGTGCCAGGTCTTCGCCCAGCAGGCCAAGGGCGCGGGCGTGACGGTCAACGTGCAGGTCATGGACGCCACCACGTTCAACAACGGCTTCCAGAAGTGGACCTTCTCGCCCGACTTCTGGGGCACCCGCAACTACCTGCCGCAGGTCGGCCAGTCCGAGGTGAAGGGCGCGCCGTACAACGAGTGCCACTGGCCGCCGCGCGGCTCGAACTTCACCTCCCTGTACAACCAGGCGCTGGCCCAGCAGGACGAGGGCAAGCGCACCGAGATCATCCACGAGATGATGAAGGAGGAGTTCGAGACCGGGGGCTACATCATCCCGTTCTTCGACAACCTGGTGGACGCCTACTCCAGCAAGGTCGCCGGCTTCGAGAAGAACAGCGGCACCCTCAACCTGGACTACTACGGCCGCCACTTCGGCGACGTCTACTTCGTCTGAGCGATGAGCCGCACGCTGAGAAGTTCCTGGCTGCGGCGAGCACGCGCGCACAGCATGGCCCGGATGCTGGTAGTCCGGGCCATGCTCGCTGCGGTCACCCTCGTCGCCATCTCCATCATCGTCTTCGCCGCGACGCAGCTACTGCCCGGAAACGCGGCGCAGGCCAAGCTCGGCAAGCAGGCAACCCCGGCGGCTGTCGCCGCGCTGGACCGGCAGCTTGGCCTGGACAAGCCCGCCCTGACCCAGTACCTGCATTTCGCCGGCGGCCTGCTCCGCGGTAACCCCGGCATCTCGCTGACCTCGGGGCACCCGATCATGACCGACCTGGTGCCGCTGCTGGAGAACTCCGCGTTCCTGGTGATTGTCGCCGCCGCCATCTCCATCCCGATTTCGCTGCTGCTCGGCACCCTGGCCGCGGTCCGCCGCGACGGGATCCTGGACGAGGTGTCGGCGTTCGTGCAGCGGGTGCTCGCCTCGCTGCCGGAGTTCGTGATCGGCCTGTGCCTGATCGCGCTGCTGGCCACCAGCGTGCTGCGGATCTTCCCGGCGGTCTCGGTCATCCCGCCTGGCAGCCCGCCGTGGGACTACATGAAGCTGGTCTGGCTCCCGTCGCTGACCCTGGCCATCGTGGTGATCCCGAACATCGCGCTGATCATGCGGGCCGCCATGGTGGAGGTGCTGGAGTCCGACTACGTGGAGATGGCGCGGCTCAGCGGCACGCCCGAGTCCCGGATCGTGCTGCGGCACGCGCTGCCCAACGCGCTCGGCCCGGCCTTCCAGGTCATCGCCCTGAACCTCGCCTACCTGGCCGGCGGCGTCATCGTCGTCGAGTCCGTCTTCTCCTACACCGGCGTCGGGACGGCGCTGCGCAATGCCGTGCTCGACCGGGACTTCCCCACCGCCCAGGTGATCACCATGCTGATCGCCGCGGTCTACGTCCTCACCAACCTGCTGGCCGACGTCGCGACCCTGCTGGTCACGCCCCGACTGCGGACCAGGGCGCGATGAGCGCCACCAGCCAGCTGCTGGCCGCGACCCCGGAAAGCGCGGCACCGTCGGCGCTCGGGCGCGGCGTGCTGCGCCGTGCGCTCGGGCTGTGGCGGACCCGGATCGGGATCGGGATCACCATGACCCTGGTCGCGACCGCGATCTTCGGGCCCTTCCTGGCCCCGCACGCGGCGACCGCCCTGGTCGGCACGCCCTACCAGCAGTCCGGCGGCAAGCTGCTGCTCGGCGCCGACTACCTGGGCCAGGACGTCTGGTCCCGGTTCCTGGACGGCGGCCGGTCGATCCTGGCGGTAGCCGCCCTGGCGACTCTCCTCGGCGTCGGCTCCGGCGTGCTGATCGGGATCTGGTCCGTGCTGGCCGGCGGCTGGGCCGACAGCGCGCTGCTGCGGATCACCGACATCCTGCTCGCGTTCCCGCAGATCCTGCTCGCGCTGATCGTGATGGCCACCGTCGGGCCGAAGACCTGGCTGATCGTGGTGACCGTCGCGGCGACCACCATGCCGCGCACCGTACGGGTGATCAGGGGCGCCGCCGCCGGCATCGTCGAGCAGGAGTTCGTCGGCGCCGCCCAGGCCATCGGCGACCGGCGGCTGCGCATCGTCGCCGTCGAGATCCTGCCGAACGTGCTGGGCACGCTGGTCGTCGAGGCCACGTTCCGGCTTACCTACGCGATCCAGGTCATCGCGGCACTGGCCTTCCTCGGCCTGGAGACCAGCGCGGACGCGCCAAATTGGGGAACGATGGTGTCGGAGAACTCAAGTGCCCTGGTGATCCAGCCGTGGGGATCGCTGGTCCCCGCGGCCGCGATCGGGCTGCTGACCGTCGGCGTCGGGCTGATCGGCGACGGCCTCGCCCGGGTTTCGGCCGGGATCGACCGGGGAGCCGCCCAGTGACCGCCGAGGCCACCGGGGCAGCCACCGATACGGCCGTGCGCGTCGAGGGACTGCGGGTCAACCTCGCCGCCACCGGCGCGGACATCGTCGACGACGTCAGCTTCGCCATCGCGCCAGGCGAGGTGCTCGGCCTGGTCGGCGAGTCCGGTTCCGGCAAGACCACCGTCGGCCTGGCCCTGCTCGCCCATCAGCGGCGCGGCGCGCGGATCGCCGCCGGGCGGGTCCTGATCGGCGGCGCCGACCTGCTGGCCCTGCCGGCGGCGCGGCGCCGCCGGATGCGCGGCGCGGTCGTCTCCTACGTGCCGCAGGATCCGGGCGCGGCGCTGAACCCGGCCCGCCGGATCGGCGCCCAGCTCCTCGATGTGCTCCGGGTGCACGACTACGGCTCGGGCGACGCGGAACGCCGGGCCCGGCTGGCCCAGGTCATGAGCGAGGTGTCGCTGCCGCAGGACCCCGCGTTCCTGCGCCGGTACCCGCACGAGCTGTCCGGCGGCCAGCAGCAGCGCGTCGTGATCGCGATGGCGTTCGCCTGCAAGCCGTCCGTCGTGGTGCTGGACGAGCCGACCACCGGCCTGGATGTCACCACCCAGGCGCACGTGCTCGCCACCATCAGGCGGATGACGCAGGTGGAAGGCGCGGCGGCGCTGTACGTCTCGCACGACCTGTCCGTCGTCGCGACCCTGGCCGACCGGGTCGCGGTGATGTACGCGGGCCGGCTCGTCGAGGTCGGCAGCGCGGCACAGTTGTTCGCCGCCGCCGCGCACCCCTACGCCCGGCTGCTGCTGGCCGCGATCCCGCGGCTGGAGCGCCGGACGGCCCTGTCCGCCATTCCCGGCCGGCCGCCGTCCCCCGGTGCCCGCCCGGCGGGCTGCCCCTTCGCCCCCCGCTGCCCGCTGCGGGCCGACGCCTGCGAGGCGGCGCTGCCCGAGCTGGTCACCGTTGTTCCCGGCCATGACGTCCGCTGCCTGCGGGTCGACGCGGCGCGGACGACGATCCGGGCCGGCGACGCCGCCCCCGCCGACGGCACGGGCGCCGGGAACCCCGACGAGCCAGCAGCCGATTCCGGGCCCGCCGTCCCGGCCCCCGCGCTGAAGGTCACCTCACTGAACGCCTCCTACGGCGCCGCGCACGTCGTGCACGACGTCAGCCTGACCCTGCCCCGGCACGGCTGCCTTGCCCTGGTCGGCGAGTCGGGCAGCGGCAAGACCACCGTGGCGCGCTCGATCGTCGGCCTGCACACGCAGTGGTCGGGCGAGATCCGGCTCGGCCATCTCGATCAGGACGGAGCCAGCGAGCTGGCCAACTCCGCCGGGCGCCGGTCACGGGCACAGCGCCAGGCGATCCAGTACATCTTCCAGAACCCCTACCGGTCCCTCAATCCCCGGCGCACCGTTGGCCAGGCCGTCGCGCGGCCGCTCACCCTGCTCGACGTGCCGCGCGGCCAGGTCCGCCAGCGCGTCGGCGAGATGCTCGAGCGCACCTACCTGCCCGCGGCCTACGCCCGCAAGTACCCCGACGAGCTGTCCGGCGGCGAGCGCCAGCGAGTAGCCATCGCCCGGGCGCTGATCTGCCAGCCGAGCGTGCTGCTCTGCGACGAGATCACCAGCGCGCTCGACGTCTCCGTGCAGGCCGCCATCGTCACTCTGCTCCGCGAGCTGCAGCGGGAACTCGGCCTCAGCCTGCTGTTCGTGACCCACAACCTGCCGCTGGTGCGCGCCATCGCCCAGCAGGTCGTGGTGCTGAAGCAGGGCCGCATCGTGGAGGCCGGGGACGTCGCCGCCGTGCTCGACCAGCCGCGCGAGGAGTACACCCGCCAGTTGCTGGCCGACGCGCCCCGTCTGGAGGCCGCGCCGAGCTGACCGCCAGAAGCCCGGCTAGGCCCGGCGCAGGCTGACCGGGCGCAGCAGGACGGCATTACGGTCCCGCGGAAGGCCGGCCGTGCTCGCGGTTGTCATGCCGAACATGCCGCGGTACGGATCGTTCGCGGCCAGCTCCCGCTGCAGGGACGCCAGCCGGCTTCTTCCGGTGGCATCCTTCGGCCGGGCCGGCACCGCCAGGTCCGCCATCGTGGTCAGGATGACGAGCTGGTCGAGCCCGTCCATGACCAGCTCGACCAGCCGGAGCTGGCAGGGCCAGTCGATGGTGGCCGGGCTGGAGACATCCCAGAAGCCCGGCGTGCGCCGCTTCGGGTCCGGCCGGGCCATGATCCGGTTGACATGCTCGTGGCCGCTCAGCCACAGCACCACGTTGGGGAAGCGGTGCAGCAGGTCAGCGAGCTGCGGCGCCGGGATGCGGCGGGAGTCCTGCTCGTACCCGCGGCGCGGCGTGCCGCCCGCCTGGCTCATCGTCGCCAGGCTGTGATGCGAGGCCAGGACGACCAGCGAGTCCGGGTGGTCGGCACGGCGCGGCGTGCCATCGGGGTCCCACCACGACGAGTGCACCTCGCGCAGCCGGTCGGTGAGCCACCCGAGCTGGACCGCGCCGATACCGCCCGAGGTCGCCTCGGACTCGCCATCCAGATCCGCCGTGTCCAGCGTGATCAGCCGCACCGGCACCGCGCCGGTGCTCATGTCATGACAGCCGTAGGTGGTGCCGTCGCGGACGTTGTCGGCGGTCAGCCCGTGGCCGGCCGGGGCGCCTGACGCGGTCAGGATGAACCGGGCGAAGTCCTCGCGAGTCAGCACCCGGCGGCGCTGATCGGCGGCGACCGGCCGGGGATAGCCGGTCATGAACCGCTCCGGGCTGCGCAGGAACACCGCCGCGTCGCGCACCGGGTCGATGTCGTCCGGCAGCGCCGCGCCCTTGAGCGCGCCGCGCAGCAGTTCTCCGTAGCCCGAGGTCGGCGACGCGACGCCCTGGACCAGGCCCTCGTGGTTGCCGAAGCAGGACAGCCACGGCAGCGACAGGCCACGGGCGGTGAACGGCGCCATCGCCGCCGCCAGCAGCCCCGGCGAGCGCGGGAAGCCCCACCGGCCGGTGAACCGGTCGGCGCCGCCCTCGGGATGCCAGACCACCGGGTTGTCCCAGTCGGGCGCCTGCGCGCCCTGGTAACCGCCGGCGCCCGAGTTCTGGTCCACGACGCCGCCGCCGAGCACCGTCAGGAACCAGTCTAGCTCGTTGGCCTGCGCGTTGTCGATGTTGTCCCCGGTCGAGAGCGCCAGGTCCAGCCGCCGGCCCGTGTCCGGGCTCGGGCCAAGCGCGTTCATCGTGTCCACCGCCGCGTCGAAGCCGTGCAGGCTGAGCGCTTCCTGCGGCCGGGCGACCGGCACGTAGATGTCCTCGCCAGGCAGCCCGCGCAGCGCCTCAAGGAACTCGATGCGGCCCGGCGACTGCACGTCGGTGATCTGCATGTCGCTGAACTGGGCCAGGTACAGGACCGCCCCGTCGGCCGACGCCGGCCCGGCCGGCCGGCCGCCCAGGTCGGCCCTGGCCAGCCGCGGCTCCCCCGCGCCGGTCTCCACCCCGTAGTAGTCCCGATCCCCGCCGGCCGCCAGCCGCGGCCCGGTGCCGATCGTGGCCGTCAGCGTCGTGACGGCACCCGTCGAGGAAATTGGTGAACAATCCATCAACGCAACGTATCCCAAGCCACGCACGGCCAGGTCAGCGGGTGGTTCAACCCCACTTCGCGCTCAACGGCGGTCGCAAACCTTGACGTAATGACGTAATGACGTAATGACGTAATGACAGTATCATTACGTCATGCTCTATCCGACGCCAACCATCAACGCAGACGACGCTCGCGTTCTCGATGAAATCGACGCCATGCGCCGGGACCTGCGGCATGCCATGCGGGACACACCCGTCAAGTGGGCCGACGGCCTGCGCAAGTTCCTCACCGCCGACGCGATCGCGGCATCCAACTCGATTGAGGGATTCCGGGTGAGCACGTCCGATGTGGCGGACCTGATGGACGGCGAGCATGACGTCGAGGTATCGGAGGAGAACCTGGCCGAAACGGTCGCCTGCCAGCACATGATGACCTACATCCAGACGCTGCACGACGTCAGGGACTTCACATACTCCCAAGGGCTGCTGAACGCACTGCACTGGATGCTTCAGGGCCACCGGCACAGTCCGCGCAAGCCGGCCGGCCAGTGGCGGAAGGGACCGGTTTACGTCACCGACGCCCGCGACCCGTCGATCGCGGCCTATACCGCGCCCGATGCCGCCGAGGTCCCGCGGCTCATGGCCGAGCTGGTCGCCTGGCTGAACACACCCGACGACACGCACGCCCTCGTCAGAGCCGCGATGGCGCATCTTCACCTCGTCTCACTTCATCCCTGGGCCGACGGAAACGGGCGGATGTCCCGGTCGCTGCAGACCTTGCTGATCGCGCGCGAGGTCGTCCTTGCCCCCGAGTTCTCCTCCATCGAAGCCTGGCTCGGACGACCAGGAAACACCTGGGAGTACTACCGGTCGCTTGCCAGTCGCGGCGCGGTCTACCAGCCAGCGCAGGATGTATCTAGCTGGATCCGCTTCAACCTCACCGCGTACCACGAGCAGGCTCAGGCGGTCCTTAACCGGCTCAACCGTTCAGCTCGGGTGTGGCGCCTGCTCACTGACTTCGCGGAAGAGTCCGCGATGGACGAGCGCATCGTCTCCGCGCTGCACGACGTAGCGATGGCAGGCAGGGTCCGGCGGCTCCACTACGAGCATGCCGAAGGACTCAGCTTGCAGCAGGCGCAACGAGACCTGCGCGACCTGGTCACGCAGGGCCTGCTGTCCCCGGTAGGCCGCACCAGGGCACGCTACTACCAGGAGGGTCCCCGCTTCCCCGAAGCCGCACTGGCGCAAGCCCGGACTCCCCAGGCCGTGGCCGGCCCCTACAAGGCATAGTCCCGCTAGCCGCCAGTGGCGGGTGATCACCAGGCATTACATCGCTGTTACGTCCGTCGGCTGAGGTGAGGGGAACCTTGAGCTCAGCCGAAGGAGCGAGCAGACGATGATCAGAGAACTTCCCGGCCGGCTGGCCTGCGGCATCGCTGCCGCGAGCCTGGCCGTCCTTGGCGTGGCCGCGTGCGGCGGCGGTTCGGGCAGCACGGCCGCGACGTCCGCTGGCGGTGCCGCCGGAGGCACCGGAACACAGGCCAGCGGGTCTAGCGGCAGCACCGCCGCTGTGCATGCCTGCTCGCTGCTCACCGCGGCCCAGGCGTCCGCCATCGTGGGCGCCACGTACACCGCCGCCCACGAGAGCATGGGCGGAAGCATGTGCAGCTACACGACCACCAGCGCGCCGATTCCCCTGTTCATCATCATCAGCGGCCACCAGGGCGGCGCCGCCGCGTGGAAGGAAGAACTGTCCACTATCCAGGAGGACGCGGGCGAGGCCCCCATCACGCTGAGCGGAATCGGCAGCCACGCCGCGGGCGGCGGCACCGAGATCGGCGTGCAGGATGGCAGCTACATCATCGACGTCCACGGCGGCGACCCCGCAGGCCAGGGCAATGCCTTCCCCAAGTCGCTAGCACTGGCCAAAACCATCATCGCCGGGCTCCACTAGGCAGCATCGGCGAGCTGGCACTGCGCCAGCCGTCACGGCGCCAGCCGTCTCCTTATCGCTGGTCGGCGGTGACGAGCCCGGTCTCGTAAGCGAGGATGACGGCCTGGACCCGGTCGCGCAGGCCGAGCTTGGTCAGCACCCGGCCGACGTGGGTCTTGACGGTGCTCTCCTCGATGACCAGCTCGGCGGCGATCTCGGTGTTCGACAGGCCGCGCGCGATGAGCCGGAGCACATCAACTTCCCTGGCAGTCAGCCGGGCGGCGATCTCCGGCGCTGGCGCGGCGGGCCGGATCGAACGGGTGAAGCGGGCGATCAGCCGCCGCGTGACGCTCGGGTCGATGAGGGCGTCGCCGGCGGCCAGGCACCGCACCGCGGTGATGAGCTGGTCGGCGGGCGCGTCCTTGAGCAGGAAGCCGCTGGCCCCGGCGCGGAGTGCCTCGTAGACATACTCGTCAGAGTCGAACGTGGTCAGGATCAGCACCTTGCTGCCGGAGCCCGCGAGGACCTTGCGCGTCGCCTCGAACCCGTCGAGGTGCGGCATCCGGATATCCATCAGTACCACGTCGGGCTGCCGGGAGCGCGCGAGTTCCACCGCCTCGATCCCGTTGGCTGCCTCCCCCACCACCTCGATGCCAGGCTCGCTGGCGAGGATCACCCGGAATCCGGTCCGCACCAGCCGCTGATCGTCGGCGATCAGCACACGGACCCGTTCGGCCGGCTCGGGGGACATGCGCTGAGCGTAGTACCGGGGGCGGATGCCGTCGCCGGACATGCTGCCGCGGGTGGACGCCGCCGCGGCGCGGCCTCGCCATTGTGGACCTCATGACAGGTCATCCCTGGTTCGAGGAGGAGAAATGACACCCATCATCGGGCTGCTCATCGCGATCGTGGCCGGCTTCGCGGCAGCCAGCCGGCGCGCCGTATTCATCGGCGTCATCCCGCCGATGCTAGCCGTGACCGCCGCCCAGTCCTGGTATCTCGGCACCGGCCGGGGGCACAACCCGCCAGCCACCACCACCGACTCGCCCGCGTACTGGATCGTTCAGCTCGTCATCCTCGCGCTGATCTGCGGCGTCGCCATGGGCATCTACGCCATCCGGGCCAGGCGCGCGGGCCGCCGCGGCACCAGCCTGGCCGCCCCGAGGCCCGGGTCAGCCCGGGCGATGCTGGCGGCCGCCACCGTCGCCGGGTTCGCCGGCACGCTGGCGCTCATGTTCGCGACCGACCGGCCCAGCCATCCAGGCAGCGGCAACGGCAACCTGCCGGTCACCGGTGTGGTCGGGATCGTCGTCGCCCTGGTCGCCCTCGCCGTGTTCGGAGCGCTCTGGCTGCGGAACCGGGCCGCCCAGAGCGCTACCGACGTGCGCGAGCTCGCGAGCTAGCGCAGAATCACCACATTGGCACCGGCAGATGAGGTCTGGTCATGACGCTGAGCAGCGCACCGCGGTTGCCGGGGCACCGCAGGGCCGCCGCCAGGGCCGACATCGCCGCGGCCGCGTTCGGCCTCGTACTCAGCGCTTACGCCGTCTTCCTGGTGCGCGAGCAGGCCGGTGACGTGGCCGCATGCGCCGCGGCCACGGCCATGACCCTGCCGGCGGCGTTCGCGCGCCGGGCGCCGCTCGGGGCGGCCTGGGTCCTGGCCGTGGCCGCTACCGCGAACGAGCTGTCCTTCGGGCACCTGGTCCGCTGCGGAGCGGCGCTGCCCGCCGTGTTCTACGTGGCATACCTGGCGGGCCGCGCCCAGGTCGGCCGTGCCCGCGCGCTGGTCCTCGCCGGAGTGCTGGCCTCCGTCATCGTCCAGTGCCTGTATGACCCTCGGCTGGGCGCGCCGGCGATCGTCGTGATGGCGGCGGTCGGCGGCGTGTTCGCCGGGGCCGGCCTCCTGGTCCGCCGCCGGGCCGAACTGGTCGCCGAACTGCGCCGCCGGACCCGCCTGTTGCACGAGCAGCGGGAACAGACCGCGGCGCTGGCGATCGCCGCGGAGCGGGCCAGGATCAGCGCGGACATCAGCGGCGTGCTGCGCGCGCGGATCGACGAGATCGGCCGCCTGGCCCGGCCCGCCCCGGACGGTGCTCGCCACTCTGAGGCGAGCTTCGCCGCGATCGAGCTGGCCGGGCGGGCGATTCTCGACTCGATGCGGCATGTGGTCGGCACCCTCCGCGACGCGCCCAGGGAGCCCGAGCCCGGCCTGACCGAGCTGGCCGGCCTGCTCGCCCGCGCGACTGCAGCGGGCACCCGGCTGTCCCTCGAAGGCCCGGTCCGGCCGCTGCCCGCGAGCATCGAGCTGACCGGGTACCGCATCGTCGAGCAGGTGCTGACCGTGCTGCGCGACGACCCCGCCGCCCAGGTCGACGTGCGGGTGCGCTTCACCCCCGCATGCCTGGAGCTGCGTATCTCCGGCCCGCCGGCCGCTGGCCGCGAGCTGTGGCAGCTCAGGTCGGCGGTGCAGGCCCGGCTGGCGCTCTTCGGCGGGACCATCGACATTGACGACTCCGCCGGACTGCGCGCGGCCCTGGTCCGGCTGCCGCTGGTCACCAGCCATGCCTAGGCTGACGCCGCGCCGCGTCGACATCGCCCTCGCGGCGGCAGTCGCCGTCCCCGGGCTGGCGGTGATCGGGTGGACCGGGGTGGCCGGGCAGCCGCGGACCTGGCTGGTCTTCGCCGTCCTCGGCATCGCCACCTCGGCCATGCTCGTCCGGCGTACCCGGCCCGTGGCCGCCGCGCTGGTCACGTCCGCCGCGTATGTGATATCCGTGCAGGCCGGGAGCTTCAACGTGCACGGCTCCGGCCCTGGCACCATCGCCGAGACGATCGGGACCGCCGTCGCCGTCCCCGCGCTGTGCTACGCCCTCGGTGCTGCCGTCCGGCTGCCCGGATCGCTCGCCGGCCTCGCCGTGCTGACCGTCAGCCTGCAATGGGGCGAGCCCAACCCGTTCCCCGCCATGCTCACCATCGGCTTGTGGCTAGCCGGACGCGCCGTGCGCTCCGACCGCCTGCTGGCCGCCAGCCTGCGGCTCCGGGCCTTCGAGCTGGAATCAGAGCGCGACCGCTTCACCGAGGAAACCGTCCGCTACGAGCGCGACCGCATCGCCAGGGAACTGCACGATGTCATCGCGCACAGCGTCAGCATCATGGTCATCCAGGCCAGTGCCGGACAGCGGCTGACGCCCGGTGACCCGGGTGCCGAGGAGCTGTTCGGCAACATCGCCGAACTGGCCAGCGAGGCCGCCGGGGACATCACCGGCCTGACCCGCCTGCTGAACCCGGCGCTGGAGCACCCGCTGACCCGTCAGCGCATCGAGGATCTCCTGGCCCGCACGGCGCGCACCGGCGTCCTGCTCGACTACGACATCGTCGGCGACGTCAGCTCGATACCCGGGCACGCCGCCCGGGCCGCCTACCGCATCCTCCAGGAAGGACTGACCAACGCGATCCGGCACGCCCCCGGCGCGGCCGTCCACGTCACCGTCAACTGCGCCGACGGCGTCCGCCTGGAGATCTTCAACCATCCCCCGCCGGCTGACACCGCAACCATGAGCCAGCTCGGCTCGGGCCACGGGCTGACCGGCCTCGCCGAGCGCGTCGCCGCCGTCGGCGGGACCATCGACAGCGGCCCAGTGCAGCCCGGCGGCTGGCGCCTCAGCGCCGCGCTGCCCGCCACCACCTGAACGCTCGACCCTCCGTTACCCAGAGACCGTGTCCGCTGGGTCGAGCAGTGACCTCAGGAGATCTTCCAGCTTGTCGAAGCTGTCCTCGATGCCGTCGTGCTTGTCCATGTGGTCGCGGCCGGCCTGGTCACGGAACGCCAGCCTGTTCGTCAGCTTGGTCACACCGTCGGCCTCACGCAGGTCCACGGACTCGACGGCGTCCGCATCCGGCCATCCTTCGAACAGCCACGTCTCCGCGGTCCGGGTCGGCGGCTCGACCTCCAGATAGGTTCCTCGGAACGAGCATTCGGTCCCGTCTTCTGCCACGAAGACGATGTGGTAGTCCCCTCCGACGCGCAGGTCGATGGAGCACTCCGTCACCTCACAGGCAAACGGGGCGAACCACTTGCGCACATGCTCTGGCTTCGTCAGCACGTCGAAGACGAGCGCGATCGGAGCGTCGAACTCACGGGTAATGACAATCTCAAGATCATTCGGGTACTCGATAACCGCCGATCCATGCCGATTAGGTGTCACTGCGACCCTCCTCGTTGTTGCAGCTCTTTGAGGTAGTCATCCACCCGGTCTAGCTGGGCGTTCCTCGCCTGCTCGTACTTGCCCAGCCACTCCTGCAACGGCCGGAGGCATGCTGGCTCCAGGCGGTACAGCCGATGACGTCCCTCCGCCCGGCAACTGACGAGTCCCACCTCGCTGAGCACTCGCAGGTGCTTGGAGACCTGGGGCTGGGACATCGAAAGATCGTTCACGATCGTCCCGACCGCCTTCTCGCCAGTGATCAGCGCGTCCAGGATGTCCCGGCGGTGCGCCTCGGCCACCGCGTTGAAGACGTCCGACGTCGTCGATGATCGGGCCACGGCCCCCAACATATTCCGTTATCGGTATACGTCAAGTCCGATCAGTTCGCCCCGCCATCCGGCGAGAACTTGCCGCGCAGCCTGAATGCCCTTATGCCTCATCCGTCGATGCACCAGGCACCGCGACATGGAGCCGCTCCGCGTGGAGCTGCTCATAGAAGGGCCGGTGGTGAGCGGCGAACCGGGCCAGCTCGTCCGAGTTCTCGACCGTATGGGCGTATCCGCGCTCGCGCCGCTCGAAGCGCGAACTGGTGCTGACGTCCTCGTGCCAGCGTGCGAACCGCCTCCACTCAGGCCGCCCGCCGGGCTCCCATGTGATCGCCCGCGGGATGAACGGCAGCCCAACGGCCGCGCAGTATGCCGCCATCGTCGCTCCAGGGGACGCTACGAGATCGTCGGAGTCGATCACGACCGGAGGGCTCCCTCCGGCGTCGCGGACCGCGGCGTGCAGTTCATGCAGCGTCTCGAGCCCGATCGCGCTGATGCTCATGCCGGGGTCCAGCGCGTAATAGGACGCCGCGATCTCCTCGGGGCGGCGAATAAGGAAGGCGTGCCGGCCCTCGGCGAGAAACCGCCGGTCAGCGAGGACCTCCGGGTGGCGGTAGTCGGTCGTGTCCTTCAGAAAGACGGTGACATCGGCCGTCTCGTCACGCAGCCAGGCGAGGAGCGACCCAGCGGAATCAACCGTCCGGCCTTCGACGTCCGTCTCGCCGAAGCACGTCAGGTTGTCGAATGGCTCATGCAAAGCGATCAGATCGCCGCGCTCCAGCATCGAGCGGAAGAAGGCCGTCGATCGCGCTCGCGGCGCGCTCCATAATGCGAACACCGGCATAAGAGCAGTCTAACCTGCCAAGATGACTTCGCGACGCCTTGTCCGGAGTACGACCAGTAAGCGATGGAAAGTCCGAGTAGTCGCGCAAATCCTGTTTTGCCCGATTCTACGGGGTCGCGAAGCTGGTGTTGACATCCAGCCGGGATCTCTTACTATTAAGAGTAATTTTCTGTTGAAGGTATGAATAATGCGTCTTGATGATGTTGTCGGCCAAAATATTGGCGTATGTGTATCAGGTGGCCTCTCCAGTCTCGCCGTAGTCGCGTCGCTCGCCGATTCGGGCATTCAGGCGACGGCGCTGGTCGCCGATATCGGCCAGGCAAGCGATGGTTACCTTGACTTGTTAGTGCGCTCGCTTGAAACCGCGGGGATTCGCGCCACGCTCGTTGACCTCACAGAACAGATGGCCGAGATGGCGCTCGAGCTCGTCCGTTATCTGGCCAGGCACGAAGGAGGGTACTGGAACACTACGAGCTCGTCGCGCCTAGTCTTAGTGCGCGGACTGACGGCGGACTTGCGCGAGAACGGTGGCACGGTGCTCGCGCACGGATGCGTCGGCGGGGGCAACGATCAGCGCCGGTTCGAGCGATACGCCGCCTGGCTCGCACCCGATCTGAGGGTATTGGCGCCGTGGACCGAGCCCGAGCTGCTGCGAAGGTATCCCGACCGCAAGACGATGGAGCAGTATGTGCGGGAGCGTGATCTGCCGCTCGCCGACCGGTGCGACGCCGGCTACTCAGTCGACGGCAGCCTGGCCGGGTATTCCCATGAGTCCACAGCCCTAGAGGGCCTGGACACTCCGGATAGCACCGCCCAGCTATTGATGACGGTGCCGCCGCGGCATGCGCCCGAGCAGCCAGAGACCGTCTCGATCCGGTTCGATCACGGTCGCCCCGTCGCCATCGACGGATCGGCACTCGGTCCCAGGGAACTGCTAGAGCGAGCGAACGCGATCGCTGGACGACACGGCATTGGCATCCGCACCGTGATAGAGAACCGAATTAATGGCACCAAATGCCGGGGTGTATACGAATCCCCGGGACTCGACTTGCTGGGCTTTTGCATCGACAAGGTCTACGAGATCACTCTGGACCGCGAAGCAAGGAGCCTGCTTGCGTTTCTTTCCAACCTGATAGGCCGAGGTGTCTACGAGGGCAGATATCATGACGCAGCGGTCAGAGCCGGATGCATGGCAGCGGACGCGCTAGCGGAAACGGCGAACGCCACGGTGACGGTCGAGGTCTATAAGGGCGGCATCTCGTTCCTTGGCATCTCCGACTACGCGGATGAAGCGCTGCCACCCCGCCAGACACGTTTCAGCGGAGGTGGCCATGCGTGGCACGTCTCGTCTTGATTCCGCAGCCCTTAAATGTAGGCCGCATATCGCGATAGAGGACTGGCAAGCGAAATGAGATATCGGCAGTTCGGTAAGCTGGGCTGGGAGCTCGGCGAGGTGGGCTACGGCATGTGGGGCATTGCTGGCGGGCCAGGCGGCTGGACCGGCGGTGACGACATAGTCGGCGATCAGGCGCTTGATGAAGCAGTCAAACTTGGCTGCAACTTCTTCGACACCGCATGGATCTACGGCCGAGGCCTCGGCGAGCAGCAGTTAGGTCGGCTGCTCCGCCGCAATCCTGACCAAAAGCTCTACATCGCGACGAAGATAACGCCTAAGGACCGTAACTGGCCGTCGACGCGCGAGTCCCTGCTCATGGACGTCTTCCCGCCGGATCATGTGTGGGAGTCTCTGCACGTCAGCATGGAGAACCTTGGCGTTGACCGCATTGACCTGCTGCAATATCACGTCTGGGAAGACGCGTGGGCGGACGACGATCGATGGCTTGAGCCGGCGAGCGAGATGAAAGCCCAGGGGCTGGTCAAGGGCATCGGCCTCAGCATCAACCGCTGGGAACCGTGGAACTGCCTGCGAGCGCTGGATACAGGGCTAATCGACTCGGTGCAGGTCATCTATAACATCTTCGACCAGGCACCTGAAGATGAGTTGTTCGCGGCGTGCGCTGAAAGGGGCGTTGGCATCATCGCCAGGGTCCCATTTGACGAGGGCACCCTGACCGGCACGCTGACTCAGGACAGCACGTGGCCGGAGGGAGACTGGCGTAACTCCTATTTCGTGCCGGAGAATCTCCTCGCCAGCGTCGACCGCGCGGAGCGGCTGAGATCGGTTATTCCGGCCGGCCTGACCATGCCTGAGCTGGCGCTTCGGTTTATACTCCAGCATCCGGCCGTCACCACGGTGATCCCTGGAATGCGCCGGATCGAGCATGTCCGGGCCAATCTGGCGGTGAGCGACGGCACCTCGCTGCCATCGGCGCTGCTCGCCGAGCTTCGCGGGCACCGGTGGGACCGGCAGCCGACTTCGTGGTCGCAGTGAGTAAATCCCCCATGGAAGACGAAAGTTCGGCTTCTATCTATGGCCAGGCATATCCTTATGCCGACAATTGCACCATAGCAGACTTATTTGAGGCCGCTGCCGCCACTCAGGCCGCTCAGCCTGCATTAGTCTTCCGGGACACCGTGATTAGCTACCAGGAACTCGAATGGTACGCGACGGGAGTAGCCGGGGAGTTATGGGCGCGGGGCGTCCGTACTGGTGACTTCGTGCCGCTCATCATGGATGGCGGCCCGGCACTGCCAGTGGCGATGATCGCGGCCATGAAAATCGGGGCGCCTTTCGTGCCGGTGGATACCTCCTGGCCTGAGGGGCGGATCCGCGCCATTCTCGACCAGCTTCGCCCCAAGGTGGCGGTAACCGCACAGCCAGGCTTGGACGGACACCTGCCCGGACTCGAATGCCTCAGCGTGAACCTTGGCCAGCCGGCCCCGGCGCCTTCCGCCGACCTAGGGCCGCGCCCAGCAGCCGATGACCTCATCTACGGCTTTTTCACCTCGGGCTCGACCGGCACCCCCAAGTGCGCGCTCAACCAGCATCGCGGGCTGCTGAATCGATTTCAGTACATGACCAGAGAATTTGGCTCGGACGGCCAGGTCGTTCTGCAAAACAGCAACCACATCTTCGACTCCTCGATCTGGCAGTTCCTCTGGCCGCTCACCATGGGCGGTCAGGTGGTCATACCTGATCGCCACGGCCTGCTGGACCTAGAGCGCACGATCGAGATCATCGCGCGGTACCGGGTCACGATGACCGACTTCGTGCCCTCGATCTTCAACACGCTGACGGCGATGCTCACCGCCGAGCCGGGACTGGCCTCGCGGCTGGCTTCGCTGCGCCGGGTTCTCATCGGCGGCGAGGAGGCCGACGCGGCAGCCGTGCACACCCTGCTTCGCCTGCTACCCGGGGTCCGGGTGACCAACACCTACGGCCCCACTGAGGCGTCCATCGGCTCGATCTTCCACGACATCACCGTGGCAGACAACGACCGCGTCCCTCTCGGTCGGCCGATCGACAACACGTACGCGGTGATTCTCGACGACCGCGACGAGGTGGCGCCGGATTGTCAGATAGGCGAGATCTACATCGGCGGTGACTGCCTGGGAGCGGGCTACCTAGGCGATCCGCAGAAGACAGCCGCCGCCTTCGTCCCCAATCCGCTGCCGCAGATCCCTGGTACCCGCCTCTACCGCACCGGCGATCTTGGCTATCGCCGCGCGGACGGCCTGTTCATGTTCGCGGGCCGGACCGACGATCAGGTGAAGGTAGGTGGAGTGCGGATCGAGCTTGGCGAGGTCGAGATCGCTCTCGCCAAGCATCCTGCGGTGCGGCAGGCCAAGGTCGTCATACACGGAGAGGCGCTGACCGGGTTTGCCGTTGCCGACAGGGAAGTGACGCCGGCCGAGCTGACCGAGCACGTCCGCGCCCTGCTGCCCGGATCCTCGGTCCCCCGGCGCATCATCGTACTGGACCGGCTGCCGCTCACCCCGAACGGCAAGCTGGACCGGCAGGAGCTGGCCCAGCTCGCCCGGCGGGCTTCGGCCGCCGTTGGGGAGGGCGTTGAGGATCGCTGGCGCGTGGGTACCGATGTCGAACGGGCCATCAAAAATATCTGGCTCGATCTGCTCGCCTGTGACGATGCGGGGGTGACGCAGAACCTCTTTGAGGCAGGCGGTGATTCGCTGACGGCACACCGGCTCGCCTTAGCCGTGCAGAGCAAGTTCGGGGTTCGCGTCACGGTTCGTGACGTCATCTCCGCCCCGACTATCCGAGACCTGGCCAGCCTGGTCGCTGGCGGGCTGAACGCCGCTGTCGACCGCTTCCCCCACCCGTCTCCTCGTTCTTCCTTCACGGCCGACCCGCTCAGAGATGTCCGGTTGGCCGAGGACGTCCGCTCCGCAGGACCCAGGCCATCGCCGAGCAGGCCAGACCGCTTCCTGCTCACCGGGGCGACCGGCTTCGTCGGTGCGCACCTGCTCTGCGAGCTGGCGGCTCAGCGGCCCGACGCCACCATTTACTGTCTTATTCGGGCAGGCAGCCCAGCGATCGCACGCTCGCGGCTGGCCCAGGCACTCAGCCAGTACCTGCTGCCCGCCGCGGCACTGCGGAACGCGGTCGCAGTTCCCGGCGATCTCAGCCAGCCTCGCCTCGGCCTGAGCCAAGCAGAATTCGCCCGGCTAGCTGAATTGGTCAGTAGCGTCATTCACAACGGTGCGCTAGTCAACCTGGTCATCGACTACGCCAGTCATTGCCCAGCCAATGTCGCCGGCACTGCCGAGATCGTCCGGTTCGCCGCGCTTGGCCAGCCCAAGAGCCTGCACTATGTGTCGACACTGAGCGTCCTGCGCCCGCCCGGGCCCGGACAGCGCCCCGCCGAAGAGCGCGAGCCGCCGGACTGGCCGACGCCGGAGGACGGGTACAGCCAGTCGAAATGGGTTGCGGAGAAAATCCTGGCACTCGCTCGCGGCCGTGGGATCCCTTCCGCGATCTACCGGCTTGGCGAGGTCATGCCACGCTCAGGAGGCGGACCCGCCAACCCCCGTTCGGTTCTCGATCATCTCCTGCGCGCGTGCTTGCGCACGGGGCTGCGGTTCGCTACCCCGGCCGTGACGGACTGGACGCCGGTCGACACGGCCAGCCGGCTCATTGCCGCTGCGGCGGCCGCTGGCTCGGTCGGGGACGGCTGCTTTCATGTGCTCCTGCCAGCCAGCGTCCCGGTGGCCAGGGTCATGGATACGCTCGCGGTGCGAGCGCCGCTCCGTGAAGTGCCGTATCCGGAATTCTGGACCAGCCTCGACCAGGCCGCGCGGGATGGCGATGACCGGGACCTGCTGGGCCTGCTCAGCTTGCTGCCCCATCCGGAGGCCAGCCCGGCGCCCGAACTGCTGGCCGGGGTCTTCACTGACGCCGCCACGAGCTTCACAGCCGCCCGCGCCTCGCACCTGGCGGACGAGTTGAGCGTGCCCTGGCCGGCCAAGCTGGATGACGACGCCATCGCCGACTACTGCGACACGGTGCTGGCGACCGCCCCAGCGCGGCCGACTGCATGGCACAGGGCGAGCAGGTGAGCCCTGAATGCCTACGACCTTCGCGAAGGTCCATAGCGGGGGCTGTGACTACATCGTCGTGAACAAAGCGCAGTCAACTGCCGATGACCTGCCCGCCATGGCGCGGCGCTATTGCCCGCAGCGCGCAGGCGTAGGCGCGGCGGGACTGGCGATTTTCGCGCATCAGGGGCGCGCACGATTCGTGGCCAGGTACTTCGACCGAGACGGGACGGAGTCTCCCGCTGAAGACAGCGCGCTGCGCTCGTGCGCGCGGGTAATAAATCTCCAGTACGGCTACCAGGCGGCGACCTTAATCACCGCAGGCACCATGTACGAGTCCCGGACGAGCGGCGATCAAGTCGGCCTGCGCTTCCTCGGTGACGCTTCCCTCAGGATACGCACCTTCGGCTGGGAGGCTGGCCCCGAGACGATCTCCAGCGGGCCGGCAGCGCTGACAGCGGCGGTCGTCGCGAACCGGATCGGTCTGCGCGGCCGAGACCGCATCGAAGTCCAGACACGTTCCGGCTGCTCATTGGCTGTCCAGGCAGATGGCGACCGTGGTACGGGTCAGTGGCTTTACGGACCCGCGGTGTTTACTTTCAGCGGCGAACTACCCTGCTTATTCGAGTCTGCCGCGGACCCTCCCCCGCCTTCTCGCTCGCTTGGGAGACCGTCGAGATAGCCGCCGCACAACCCACGCTCGTCTACGGCCGAGAGTCGGCCGACTCCGGGAGCGGGCGGCTGTGGCCGCTGGAGAAGCGATGCCGAAGCCAGGCGGCGGAACTACTGATTATCGCGACCGCCGCGGCGAGGAAAAAGCATGCGCGCGCTCCGGCGAATCCCAGCACAATGCCCGTCGCCACGCCGCTCATCCCGTAACCAAACTGCCCCGCGGCGCTGAGGGTCGAGAAACCCTCGGAGAGCTGACTCTCGGGTAGCAGCCTTCCCAGGATAACGCTCCGCATAGCCACAATCGGAGCGAACCAGAGACCGCAGATAGCGATAGCGAGCGTCACGAAGGATAGTGATGGTGCCATCGCTATCAGGAGCACGCCGAGGCCAAGCGCTAACAGCGCGATATTGGCACGCTGCTCGGTGTTGCCGGAACGGCGGCCCTCCAGGATCGAGTACCCGACGCCGCCTACCGCGCTGGTCGCCGACAATAGCGTAATCAGGAGGGCCGCCGTCGCGGGACGGGAACCGATGATAACCATCAGCGGGGCCAGCGCGATATTGATCGTTCCCTCTGAGTACCCCATGATGGTGTTGAGGAAGTAGGTGGGCATGGCCTTCCGGAGACGCCAGGCCCCGCTTATGCCAGCGACGCGCTTAGACGGCGGCTGTCGGCCCAGCGTTCGCGCCCCGCCTAGCGCTCCCAGCGTCGCCACCGCCATCAGGACGATCGCGAGTACAGGGGCACCGAGGAATCCCACGATCGCCACCCCAGCGGGTGCGATCATCCATTCCAGTTCCAGCAAGGTAGCGTCCAGCGCGAAAGCGCGTTCCAATAGATCATCCGGAACAATGCGCTGTAAGTAAGCTCGTAGCCCGCCCATTACTCCGGCTGGCGCCACGCCAGCTAGACCGCTCAGGACTATCAGTGCCAGGGCCGGTGCGCGAATGGCCGCCAGGCCCGCGAGCCCCAGGAGGATCACGGTGGTGGCTCCCAGCTCCACGGTCACGCCGCGACGGAGCTCCATTCGGTCGAGGAGCCGACCGGATAATGGTGAGGCGATCCCGTCGGCGAAAGTGTACGTGCTGGCCATCAGCGCACCGGTCTGGAAGGACCCCACCGCGGCATGGCCAGCCAGGACGAGGGCAACTGGTGCCATGGCCACCGACACCCGCTGGAACCCGGTCGTCAGGGTGTACCTACGCCATTTGGCATTCGCGAACAGGCTCCGGTATGCCCCTTTCCTGCCAGGAACCGGCGTCTGTCCTTCTGCCTGCACCACTCGACCTCCGGTCTGTGGATCGCCTGCCCCAGCGTCGCGTGAAGGAATTAGCTTATCTTCGCGACTCGGCCGATAGGCCAGGTGCGCGCGGCTGTCAGGGCACGGCGTCGACCCGCACCTCATCACCCGTCATCACCGCGCACGCCGCCGCCGCCGGAGACGCAGAGCGATAGGCTCACCCATGTCAGGCCGATGACCTGGGTGGATGCCGCCGATTGCTAGGGGAGCCGACATGACGACTCGCGACCTGCCGCAGGTGCGCGCAGCGGACCTGCGAGACGCGGGCCAGTGGCTGGCCGGACAGATCTCGCGGACTCCCGTCGTCCGCAGCGACGCCCTCGACCGGCTGGCCGGGATCCGGCTGTGGCTGAAGGCCGAGAACCTGCAGACGGGCGGCTCGTTCAAGGTGCGCGGAGCCCTGCTCGCGGTCCGCAGGCTGACGGACGAAGGCGCCCGCGGCGTCGTGGCTCAGAGCACCGGAAACCACGCGATCGCGGTCGCGACGGCCGCGCGCAAATATGGCATACCGGCGGTCCTTGTCCTGCCGCACGATGCGCCGCCAGGAAAGATAAGCCGCGTCAAGGATATCGGCGCAGAGGTAATCCTGGGCGGGACGAAACTGGCTGACCGGATTGCGGCCGTCCGGGAACTGAGCGCCGCTCGCGAATACGGCATCGTGGATCCTTACGAGAATCCCGATGTCGTGCTGGGTCAGGGCACCGCCACGATGGAGCTGGTTGATCAGGTGCAGGCGCTCGGCGAGCGGCTGGACACGATAGTGGTACCAGTCGGCGGCGGCAGCGCCGTGGCCGGGGCATGCCTGGCGGTCAGCGACCTGGGCGTGGCGGTGATCGCGGCCGAGCCGGCGGCGGTGCCTGCCCTGACCGAGGCCCTGCGGGCCGGGCATCCTATTGCCGTCGACGCGCTGCCGACAATTGCCGACGGGCTCCGCCCCGATACCATCGGGCAGCTTCCCTTCGATCTGTGTTATAAGTCGGTCGCGTCCGTCGTCACGGTAGGGGAGGAAGAAATCGCGCGGGCGACTTGCCTGGCTTTGATGCACGCTAAGCTGCTCATCGAGCCAGCGGCCGCGACGGCGCTTGCCGTGGCGCTGCGACTCGCGGCGCGGGGCGCCCAGACCTGCCGGGACGTCGGCGTACTGCTCACGGGGGGAAACATCGAGCCAAGTCTTGTGGCGTCGCTGATAGCCAGCTACGGTGACGGCCTTCCCGATAGGCAGAATTAGCCATGCCGCGAGTGCGACCGCAGGACGGAGGCGTCTCGTGGACGGTATGAGCGTAGCGATGCTCGCCGACATTGTCGGCGGCCGCCTGGCAGGCGACAGTCAGCAGCACGAACTTATACAGCATGTGACCATTAATTCCGAGCACATTAGGCGCGGGTCCATCTTCTTCGCGCTCCCCGGCGCTCACGCGGACGGTCATGACTTCGTGCCGCATGCGATTTCCAACGGGGCGCTGGCGGCGGTCGTGGGCTGCGGGCGGGGTAGCGGCGAGGCGAATCCCGTCATCGAGGTCGAGGATCCCCTCGTCGCCCTGCAGGAACTGGCTAAGTGGTGGCGTTCCCGGCTGCGCGCCACCGTCGTCGCCATCGTGGGCAGCAGCGGCAAGACAGTGACAAAAGACGCCCTCGTGCATTTACTGGGAACTACCAAGCGAGCTTACGGAAGTCCGGGGAGCTTCAATAGCCAGATCGGCGTTCCGCTCTCGCTCATCGAGTGCCCGGCTGACTGCGATGTCGCCATTATCGAGGCTGCCGCGACGGAGCCCGGCGAGATGGCGGTCCTGGCGGATATCGTGCGGCCGGATCACGTCATCCTCACCAACCTGGGTACCCGGCACGGATCGAACTTCCCGAGCACCGAGGCTCATTCGGGCGAGATCCTGTCGATGGCCGAGGGGGTCAGGGAAGGCTGGATCCTGCTTGGCGACGCCCAGCCGGCCGTGACGGCGGCAGCCGGCGAGCTCGCCGGGCGGTGCGTCTACCTGGATGACGCTGACCGCCTGCCGGCGTTCTCGGTGGTACAGGGCGACCTGGACAGCACGCTCGTGCAGGTCAGCTACCCGGATGGCGTCCGGGAGCCCGTGGCGGTCAAGACGCCGTTCCAGGAGATCCTGAGCGATGTGGAGCTGGCCATATCGGCTTCCTGGCTGCTCGGCCTTGGCTCCAGCATGGCGCTCGCGGCCATGAAGGACTACGAGCCGACGGCGACCCGCATGGAGGTCTGGCAGTCGCCAGGCGGCTGGAAAGTGGTGCGTGACGTGGCGACCGCGGACGCCGCCACGCTCGGCGTGGCGTTGCGCGTCACCAGAGAGATCACGCGACCGGAGGGCCGGTTCAGCGTGATTCTCGCCGATGGGCTGGATCCCGGTGAAGCTGATGCCGTCGAGGCCCTGGGGATCACCCTCGCCGGCTCCCGGGCTGACAGTCTCTGGATACTGGAGGCCGGGGAGAATCGCGCGATCGGTGACACCGCGCGGGCGCTGAGCCCGGATCTGGAGATCAGGTACTTTCCGGACCTGAAAATAATGCGGCGGGAACTGCTGAAGTACCTGAGCAGGGATGACGCTGTCCTTATCGAATCGCCTCGCGAGCAGTCGCTCGCGGACATGGCCAAGGACCTGATGGAGCCGCTGGCCGCTACCCGCTTGTTCATCGACCGCGCGGCGCTGAAGAGCAACGTCATCGCATTCCGCCGTCATGTGGGCTCGGACGTTCAGATTCTTGGCATGGTGAAGGGCCTCGCCTACGGGACGAATGCGGTCGAGGTGAGCAGGTCACTCCAGACGTACGGCGTCGACCAGCTCGGCGTGGCCACAGTCGATGAAGGCGCGGCGCTGCGCCGGGCGAATATCTCCCTTCCGGTGCTTGTCACGCTGGGGACGCCCACGGAGATCGGCAAGATGATCCGCTACGATCTCACCCCGCAGATCTACTCTCCGATGATGCTAAATTCCCTGATCGACTTCCTGAATCGCGATAGCCAGAATGCCGCCCGGCTGCCGGTCGGGATTCACCTGGAGATCGATACGGGCATGCACAGGACCGGATTCTTTCCCGAGGACGCACTGCAGGTCTTGCGCCGCCTCCGCGATGAGCCGGCCATCAGGCTGGCGGGACTGATGACTCATTTTTCCTGCGCGGACATCCCAGCCGAGGACGAGTTCACCAGGATGCAGATCGCGCGGTTCACGGACATGGTAAAGGCCGCGAACGACCTGGGCTTTACCAATTTCCTCAAGCATGCGGCGAACACTGCCGGGACGCTCCGCTTTACCGAAGCCCATCTCGACATGGTGCGTATCGGAATCGGCCTGTACGGCATCTATCCGTCGCCGGAGACCGCGCCGTATCTCGATATCTCACCGGTAGTCAGCTTGGTCAGCCAGATAGTAGAGGTACACGAGCTCTCGACAGATGACCGTATCGGCTACGGCGGCACGTACCGCGTTCCGAGCGCCGGCCGCCGGGTCGCGGTGGTCGCCGCCGGATATCACGACTGCGTTCCGCGCGCCCTGTCTAACTTCGGTTACGTATGCGTCGACGGCAAGCGATGCCCGATTATCGGGTCTGTCTCCATGGATTCCATGGTGGTCGACATCAGCTCCTGCCCTTCTGCCACAGTTGGCTCCGATGTGCTCATCTACGGGCACCGGGGAGATGCCAGCCTGCCTATCGAAGAAGTCGCGAACAGAATCGGCACTATCCCGTACGAGCTCCTGGCCCGAGTCGGGCCTCGTGTCGAGAGAGTCCTTACCGACCACTGAGTTCCTAGTTGCCCCGATAGTTCCTTGCAATTACCATCGCCTTGACCTGACGGCTCAGGAACGGAGCTGACCGACTCATGAGCGACCAGCGCAAGATTAGGGTAGCCGTGCTATTTGGCGGGCGGGGACCTGAGCACGCCGTGTCCTGCATGGGCGCCGGCCACATGATCGGATCGATCGACCGCTCCAAATATGACGTCGTCCCGGTGGGCATCACCAGGGCCGGCGACTGGGTGCAGGTCGCCGACGAGCCCACCCGGCTGGCTATCGCCGATGGCGAGCTGCCCTCGGTTGAGGCTGCCGTTACGCCGGCGTCAGAAATCGCGCGGCCGACGGGGACTGAGCAGGCACCCGCCGAGATCGTGGCCAGCGCCCCTAGCCATATCCCGCACCTGCTCGGCGACGTGGATGTCGTGCTGCCGTTGCTGCACGGCCCGTTCGGCGAGGACGGCACCGTCCAGGGGCTGCTGGAGATCGCGGGCGTGCCCTACGTGGGTGCCGGCGTCCTGGCCAGCGCGGTCAGCATGGACAAGGAGTACATGAAGCTGATCTTCGCCGCCCGCGGGCTGCCCCTCGGCCCGTATGTTGTCCTCGGCGAGCGGGACTGGTCGGCCGACGGCGAGGATCCCGTCCCGGCGGCGGTCGCGGACCTGGGCTGGCCGCTGTTCGTCAAGCCGGCCAGGGGCGGTTCTAGCATCGGCGCGTCCAAGGCTCACGATCTGGCCCAGCTCCGGCAGTCTGTCGCATTGGCCCGCCAGTACGATCCGAAGATCCTCATCGAAGCGGCCATCACGGGTCACGAGGTTGAGGTGGCCGTGCTGCAGGGCCGCGATGGCGCGCCGCCGGACACCAGCCTGCCCGGCCAGCTTCTCATCGAGGGCGGCGAGGAGTTCTGGGACTTCGAGGCGAAGTACCTGGACACGTCCAGCGGGATGGCCATCCCAGCACCGATCCCGCCGGCCGCCGCGGCAGAGATCCGCAGGCTGGCGGCGGCGGCATTCGACGCGGTGTCCTGCGAAGGGCTGGCCAGGGTCGACTTCTTCTACACCACGACCGGTGAGATCCTCATCAACGAGATCAACACCATTCCGGGCATGGCGCCCGCGTCCTACTTCCAGAAGATGTGGGAGGCCACCGGCCTGTCCCTCCCCCAGCTCATCGACCGCCTGCTCGAGACGGCACTGGCCCGGCGGCCAGGCCTGCATTAGCGTGACCTCCCTCATGGAGCAAACCAGCCCGACCGTCGTCCGCCGCGAGGGCAGGGACCTGCGCCTTTTCGGCGGGGTCGGCTACCTGGGCCTCGCCTTTCACCCGGCGGTCATCGACGCGCTCGTGGCGTCGGCGAGAGCCTTCGGTCTCGGCCTGGGAACGTCCCCGATGACAACGGGCTACTCTCCCGAGTTGCGGGAACTCGAGCACGTGCTGGCCCGCTTCCTGGGGCAGGAGTCGGTCCTGGTGACCGGCTCGGGAACCCTGGCCAATATCGCGGTCCTCGAAGGGCTGAGCGACGAGGTTGAGCACTGGATCTGTGACCAGGAAGCCCATTCCAGCTTCACCAGGCTGGTCGGCATGACCGGAAGCCAGGTCATCTACTACCGGCACCGGGACTACGCGCATCTGCGACAGATACTCGACGGCCTTGACGGTACCGCCGCGGTGTTCACCGACGCGGTGTTCCCGCTCACCGGCGAGGTCGCCGACATCGGCGAGATGGCGGAGGTCACCGCCTCGCGCGGCAGCCTGCTCATCGTGGACGAGTCCCACTCCGTGGGAGTCATCGGCCCGCACGGGAGGGGCCTGGTCGACCATCTCGCGCTGGCCTGCGACCGGCTGATCGTCACGTCCACCCTGAGCAAGGGGCTCGGCAGCGCGGGCGGGGCGATCGGGGGCCCAGCCCTGCTCACCGACAAGATCCGGCGCCGGGCCACGTCCTACGCCGGCAGTGCGGCGCTGGCACCTGCCCTGTGCGCCGCGGCCGCCACGGCAGCCAAGATAGCCGCGAGCGATGCTGACCGGCTCGGCCGGCTGCATCATAACTGCGGCATCGCCAGCCGGACCCTGCCGGAGAGCATGACCGTCCCGCATGGCAGCGACATACCGGTCCCCATCTTCGCCCTGACCGCCTCGGCCGGCACCGATGTGCGCAAGCTGCACGAGCAGTGCCTGACGGCCGGGTACTTCATCCCATTCATTGACAGCTACCCAGGGACGCGAGGCCGCGGCATGCTCCGCATGTCGGTGACTAGCGAGCACGATCCGGCTGAGGTCGCTGAAGTCTGTGACCTGATTCGGTCGCGGGCAGGATTTCTCTAGCCGCCGCGGCCTGCGCGTCGCCGATCAGGACGCCGCGCCCGGCGAAGTACGCGCCCAGCGTGTCGAAGGTCAGGCGGCAGAACTCCTGTGACTCGCCGGGCAGCCCAGAAGGGTTGTGAACAACCAGCCCTCCTGCCCACCGGCCAACCACCAGCACCAGATGGCCGCCGACGCGCTCGGGCTTTTCCGACTTCGCCCGCACGGACGGGTGAACGGAGATCATCGCGAACTGGCCGTGCCCCACTGCCGACGCGCAGCTTCGCAGATCCAGGGGGGAACCTACCTCGGCGGCGAGCTGCCACCGGTCCCGCAGGTAGGCACAGAAAGGAGCGTAGATAAGTCCGTCAACGCCATCGTCGCGAACGATGTAGGCACCAGCCTGAACGCACTCCCGAACCAGGACCATGGCAGGCGGAGCGCCGCCGCGCCACCAGCTCAGCAGCATGCGCAGGCAGGCGATGCCGCATGAACGCCGCGCCCAGAACTCGTACTCGGCCGCCGAGGCCGCTCCGGAGTCGCGCCACCGCGGGTCATCCGACGCCGGCAACTTCCCGCTGAGGAACTCGGGCACTAGCTCCGCCGACTCCCACTGGGAAAAGTACGGAACCCGGTGCACGAGAAGCCCGTCATCGTCAGCTGACATCGCGCCAACCTTCCCTGTCAGGACCGCCATCCCTGCCGTCGGGTCTGGCCGCAGAACGCGAGAGCCGTCCTCACAGCCGACGACAGTACCCCGCTGGCCGACCGCTGCTGGCCGGTGCCAGCAAAAGTCTCGTATGGAGAAAGCGAGCGTTTACAGGCCCCTATGCGCGTGAGACGTTGCTTTACATGACGGTCCCCTAGCAGTCGGGCTGGCCCCGCCGAGAGGTCCCAGCCAGCATCACCGAGGACCTGGTAGCGCGTCTAGACCCCGCACCGCGATTTCGACGGCGTAATACCCGCCCTTCGTAGTGGCCGCAACTACCTGCCGCTGGTCGCCGGCGGTCTTGACCTCACCGGCCTGGACATTTCCCCTGCCGCGATCACCCAGCTCGCCGCCCGCGCTCCCGGCCGCCGCGACCAGCTCATCTGCGGAGACCTCGGCGCGCTGCCCGCCGCGGCGCTCTACCGCTGGTCATCGGGATCCAGGTCTTCCAGCACGGCAGCCGCGCCACCGCACACGCGCACATCCGCGCCGCCCAGGTGGCACCTTCATTCCACGACATCAAGGTGCCGGTCCCAGGCAATGACATGAGCCAGGGCTTCCATGATGCTGGTGCTAGTCCAATCAATCTGGAGTTCTGATGCCGCACATGGCGAGAGGCTTTTCCTGGGGCTGAGGTGCACGTAGCTACCCTGGTCCTCATCGCGAGCGATCGGCCGGAAAGCTCAGTGCCATCGGCCGGAACGATTTCCGACTCAGTCTGGGCACATGCGCTTCCAGCGGATCGTCTTGAGCATGTTCATGTCATGAAGGGGCCGGGGATTATCGAGATAACCCTGTTTCTCCTGAGCAGGTCCCAGGCCGAAGCCGAGCAGAGTGGACGCAAAATTTGCCGACGGTTGCTATTGGCGAACCCCTCGCTGGCGGGATGGCAACTGCGGGACGAACGATAAGGATTACTTCGTGGTACCCCATGCCAATGGCCTGGCCGAAGGCAAAGTGGCTTGCCAGCCGTTAATGAATATCCTGTCGATCTTATCGATGCGCTGGTCGGTCCCCGTTATCACCGTCATATCCTACGGGCACATCCGCTTCAATGCCCTGCAGCGAAACCTGCCAGGCATCAGCCATAAGGTGCTCACCGCAACGCTCCGCACGCTGCAGCGCGAGGGGTTCGTACAGGGGCCGCTGACGTCCGGTCTGGATGAAGGACGCGACGTGACGCAGTACCGGCTAACCCCGGCTGGTCGCGAACTACTCGACCTTATCCGCGACATAGAACGGTGGGCGCGGGCGTCCGAACCCCTGATCATGCGCGCGAGAGCCGAGTTCGAGCGCCTCGCCATCAGGGCAAATTAACCCCGTCTGCCCCTCTGGCATCTGCCGTTACCGGCGGCGTATGACCTGGCTTTACAATGCTTCCTGGGAGACCTCCGCGGTTGGCTTTCTCGGGACTGAGAATGTTCGAGGCGATCGGCCTTGAAGAAGGCGTGCTGGAGGTCTATCGCGCTCTTCTCCGGAACCCGGAGTGGGGCATCGCCGACATCGCCAGCCAGCTAGACCTCTCGCAGGACGAGGTCCGCCTTCGGCTCGACAAGCTGGTCGAGTTATCGCTGCTCAGAACGTCGAAGGCGAAGCCCGAGCAGTTCCGCCCCGTCAGCCCGGAGCTGGGCCTGAACTCGATTCTCGCCCGCAGCCAGGTCGATCTGGCCCAGCGTCAGCGGGCGATCGAGGACACCAGGGCGGCGATCGCGGCCGTCACCGATGAGTTCCGGGCGCAGCGCGCCAGGAACGAGGCCATCGAGCGCATGGAGGGGCTGGAGCCGGTTCGGGTCAGGCTGGAGGAGCTGGCACACGGCGCGGAGAGCGAATGCCTGTCGTTGCTCCAGGGCGGACGGCAGCAGCCGGACACGCTTGAGGCCAGTCGGCCGCTTGACCAGCTCGCACTTTCCAGAGGCGTTTCCATCCGCACCATCTACCAGGACAGCGTGATCAACGACCCGGCGACGCTCGGCTACGCACGATGGCTCGCCGACCTCGGCGGGCAGAGCCGCACAGTGCCGACGCTGCCGATCTACCTGGTGATCGTCGATCGCGAGGTCGCCCTCGTGCCGCTAGAACCCGGCGATCCGCGACAAGGCGCGCTCCAGGTCCGCAGTCCTGGCATTCTCACCGCGCTGGTCGCCCTGTTCGAGCTCTTATGGGAATCGGGGACGCCGTTTGGAACGGCTCCCAGCTACGATCGGCATGGCCTGAGCCCGCAGGAACGCGCGCTGCTGCAGATCCTCGGCGACGGGTCCACGGACCAGGGGGCGGCCCGCCAGCTCGGGCTGTCGCTGCGGACCGTCCGCCGGAGGATGGCAGAACTTCAGGAGCGCCTGGAAGCGCGCAGCCGCTTCCAGGCCGGGGTGAACGCCGCTAAGCAGGGCTGGCTCTGAGCGTCAGGCCAGGACGCGCGGCATCCTGGCGGTGAGTTCCGCGAGATCGCTGACCAGATCATCGGTCGTCGGCATGGTGAGGTACTCCCGCCGCAGCCGGCCGGCGTTATGCCGGTATCCGTTATCACTCATGACGTCCAGGCATGCGCTGCGCAGCCGCGCCGAGGTGAGGCTATCGCTGGGGATGACACGGGCGATCCCCGCGGCTTCGCACCGCGCGGCGTTGGCCTGCTGATCGTTTTCCCAGGGAATGATGACCATCGGGACGGCCAGCCGAAGCGCCTCTCGCACACTGTTGAACCCGCCGTGGGTGACGTAGAGATCGCACGCTTCCAGCAGCAGCGGCTGGGCGATCTGGCCGACCAGCCGTACGTTGGCCGGGACCCGCCCGAAGTAATCCTCGGCGTCCTTGCCGGTACCCACGGCGACGACGGACGAGTACGGCAGCTCGCCGAGACCGGCGATGACCGCGCGCACGGCCCCGTCCCAGGCGGTCAGGACCGGGCACATCGTGCCGAAGGCGGCCAGCACGATGGGCAGGCCGGCGGGCAGGCCGGCGAACCACGCCGGCAGCCGCTCGCCCAGGATCTCGGGGTTGGCCTGCCGGTAGCAGCGAACGTTCGGGATGGAAAGTTCCGCCGGATCGTAGGACTCCGGCGTCAGGTTCGCGTGCAGGTAGGCGTAGACGCGCTGGCCGGCCGGATCCGCCGGGAGGCCGAGCGCGGATCGGCCGGCGTCGAGGGCGGGCGCCAGCCCGGCGACGCCCAGGTAACTCTGGCTGGCCCCGGCCACGCCGATGGAGACGTGCGGGATTCCGAGCGCCTCGGCCGCGAGGTACCCGCCGAACTCGGTGTTCTCCCTGACCACCAGGTCGGGCCGCCAGGTGGCCGCGCAGGCGAGAACGTCCCTGGCCATCTGCAGCGCATGCCCACCGGGGTATCCCTCGGTGGCGAGGTAGGTCCTGACCTCGTCTTGCTGGCCGGGCGGGAACGAGTCAAGGGAGGCGATCTTGCTGATCTGCTCGCTCACCCAGTCGCGCCCGGCGACCAGGGTGTCCAGGCCGTAGGCGCGCACGCTTGCCGCGGCGGAGTCGGCGGTGCAGACCACTACCTGATGGCCCCGGCGGCTGGCCGCCTGGGCGATGGGCATGAGCGGCCGGTAGTGGCCCGTTCCCGGCAGGGTGGTGAACATTATTCGCATGGGTCTCACCTCGGAGGTCACGGCGCGGAAGGGCGCTCAGCCGGCCAGGTCGAGCGTCACGCGGTAATCGGCCAGCCAGGAGTTGAGCCGCAGGATGAGCTCGATGCTGCTCCGCGTCTCGTTGGAACTGGTCACGAGCGGGGGAAGGTCCCTGGCCCGCCGATGGTTGAGCAGCGGTGCGATCGGGGCATTCGGCGACGCCAGCACGGCCGCCAGTTCCGCGCGGAGCGCCGCCTCATAGGCCGGATCCTGAGTGGCCGGGAACGGGGCCTTGCGGCGGCCGGCGATCTCCGCGGGCAGCAGATCCCTGGCGGCAGCCCGGAGCAGGCTCTTCTCGCGGCCGTCGAAGGTCTTCATCGACCACGGCACGTTGAACACGTACTCGACGAGGCGATGGTCCAGGAAGGGCACCCGGACCTCCAGGGCGGCGGCCATGCTCATCCGGTCCATCCGGTCCAGCAGGAGCTGCAGCAGGCGGGTCAGCGTCAGATGGCAGATCTCCCGCATCCGGCGTTCGAGGCCGATCTCGCCGTTGAGACGCGGCACCTCGGCCAGCGCGCCGGCGTAGGCCGCGTCACGGTAGCCGGGCAGGTCCAGGTACCCGAGCAGGCCGGGATCGAGCAGGCTGGACGCCGAGTCGGGGCCGTCGTCGGTCGGATGCCCGAACATCGCCAGCCAGGGGAAAGTGGCGGCGGAAATCCGCTCCGGATCGTGGAACCAGCTATAGCCCGCGAAGACCTCGTCGGCGCTCTCGCCGGTCAGCGCCACGTCCGCCTGCCGCTTGACGGCCCGGCAGAGCAGGTACAGCGAGGTGTCCCGATCGCCCCGGCCAAATGGCAGGTCATGGGCGTGCAGCACCGCCGCGCGGTGCTCCGGCGCCAGCAGCTCCGCTGACGACAGCACGATGTCGGTGTGCTCGGTGCCGACGTGAGCCGCCAGCTTGTGCACGAACGGCGCGTCCGGGGTGTCGCGCATGTACTCGGGGCGGAAGTTCTGCGTGTAACCGTCGAAGTCGACGGAGAACGTGCGGACGGCGCCGGCCCGCGGAGCGCGCAGCGCCTCCGCCGCCAGCGCGGTGATCACCGACGAGTCGAGACCGCCCGACAGCAGCGAGCAGAGCGGCACCTCCGCCACCACCTGGCGGGCGACGATGTCCTCCAGGAGCTCGCGGACGGTGCCGACGGTGGTCGTCAGGCTGTCGGGGTGCGGCCTGGCCGCCAGCGTCCAGTAGCGGCGGCTGGCGATCCCGGCGCGCGAGACCTGGACGATCTCACCGGGGCGCACCTCGCGCATCCCGGCGTACACCGCCTGTCCTGGCGTCTTCACCAGGGAGAGCAGCTCCCGCAGCCCGTCGGAGTCCACTACCGGGGCCGCCCACGGGTGGGCCAGGATGGTCTTGGGCTCGGAGCCGAAGAGCACGCCGTGCGGCGTCGGGTAGTAATAGAGCGGTTTGACCCCGAACCGGTCCCTGACCAGCACGAGCCGTTCCCGCACGGCATCCCAGATCCCGAAGGCGTAGATTCCGTTCAGCCGCTCGGCGAAGCCGTCGCCCCAGTGCAGGTAAGCCCGCAGCACGACCTCGGTGTCGCACCGGGTACGGAACGTGTGGCCGTGCGACCTCAGCTCCTCGCGCAGCTCGCGGAAGTTGTAGATCTCGCTGCAGTACGTGATGACGGCCAGCGTCCTGCCGTCCTCGTCGGCCGCCATTGGCTGATGGCCGCCCTGCTGATCGATGACCGACATGCGCCGGTGCCCCAGCACCGCATGGGCGTCCAGCCAGAGTCCCTGGTCGTCGGGGCCGCGGCAGGCCATCGTGTCGGTCATCGCCTGGCCGACGTCGCGCTCGTTGCTCAGGTCACGCTGAAAGTCGATCCAGCCCGCGATTCCGCACATGAGTCAGGTCCCTGCTCGGTCGATGCCCAGCTCGACGCCGGCGCGCGCGTACCGCTGCACGATCTCGTCGCGTCGCGGACTGAACCGGGCCTGGGTCGCGGTCAGGACGTCGTGCAGGTAACCAGAACCCGCGCCGAACTTCTCGATCTCCTGCGGCAGGTCGATGACCTTGTCGGCGCCGGCGCCCCGGATGACGTTGATCGGATCTTCGCCAGCCGCCACCCGGTCCATCTGCTGGAAGAACATCCGGCGCAGCATGATCACCCCCCGGTCGACGGTGCCGAGATGCTCTTCAGACCGGTCGGCGATAGCGCCCTGGGTGACCCACGCCATGATGTCCTGGCCCTCGACGTTGTTGAGCAGGAAGTCGCCGTTCTCGTCCTGCCAGGGCACCTCGTAGCAGGTCACCGGGCCTGGATCGGCGAGGGGCCGGCCGCCCGGCCGGTAGGCCGTGTACCAGAGCACCCAGGTGGTCTCGTCGTCGACAGGAACCCGGATGTGGAATCCGTAACTGCCGCCGCCGCCGAGGCGCAGGAGGTTGGGAAACACCAGCGGGTGTCCGATAGACCAGTCGTCGGCGGAGGAATCCTGGCCCTCGAGCTGGCGCCGCATGAGAATCCCGTAGTCGGTCGCCTCGAACGCGACCTCGCGGTTGCGGCGGGTAAACATCTGCGGGATCTCATCGGCGACCCCCCGGTCTGCCAGCCATTTGCTCAGCCGGCCGTGCAGCCAGGCGACGTGATCGAGGTCGACTCCGTTCTCCATGATCTGGACGAAGTTGCACGGGATGGTCGCGTAGCCGATGTCCCTGATGGCGTCGTCCCAGCAGAAGAGGTCATAGCGCGGCAGCGTTGGCGCGGGCTCGGGGCCGAGGTAGGCGAAGATGAGTCCGCCGAGTTCCTGGACGGCATAGGCGCGGGCCCTGACCCGGTCCGTGAAGGCCGTCGACGGCGGTTCGCCGGGCTGCTCCAGGCACGAGCCGCGGCCGTCGAAGAGCCAGCCGTGATACGGGCAGCGCAGTCCGGTGTCCTCGACGATGCCGTAGGACAGCGCGGCGCCGCGGTGCGGGCAGCGATCTCCGAGAAGATGCGGCGTTCCGTCGGCAAGCCGGTACAGGACGAGGTTCTCGCCGAGCAGGCGGACCTTGCGAAGGTCGCGTCGGGGTAACTGAGAGCTGATCGCGACCGGGTACCAGTACCGGCGCAGCAGCTCCCCCGCCGGCGTGCCGGCACCCAGCCGCGTCAGTTTCTCGTTTCGTTCCGCGGAGAGCATGACGGTCAACCTTCCGATCACCTGGTTGCGGCGGCGGTGACGCCGCGGCGAAGTGCCCCGGACCTGATCAGGCCCCGCACGGAGGCGAGGTCGCCGTCCATCCGCCGGTCGCTGTCAAGGACCGGGACCCTCTCCCTGACCAGCTCGAAGGCCGCCCGGGTGCCCGAGCCCAGCCGGTCAGCGCCGCGCAGGTCGGCGGCCTGGCACAGCGCGGACAGGTGGATCGCGGCGATGTCGGTGACGATCTCGGCGATGGTGCGCGCGTCCCTGGCGGCGATCGTGCCCATGCTGACCTTGTCCTGGTTGTGGGCCTCGGTCGACCGGGAGAACACCGTCGCCGGCGAGCTCAGCTTGAGTGCCTCAGCCGCCAGTGCCGAGCAGGCGATCTGGGCGCCCTTGAACCCGTGGTGCAGGCCGGCGTCGTAGTCGTCGTCCTCGATGCGGCGGATGAGATTGGGGGTCAGCCCGTTGTTGAACTTCTCGTCCACGACCAGGCCAAGCTGGCGGTCGAGCAGGTCTCCGACGCTCGCCACCGCTATCTTGAGCGCTTCCATGGCCTGGCCGACGTGCCCGCCGTAGAAATTGCCGCCGTTGTAGACGGCGCGGGAGTCCGGGTCGAACAGCGGATTGTCGTTCGTGGAGCTGATCTCGATATCGATCCAGCGGCCCGCCCACTCCAGGGTGTCACGCAGCACCCCGACGACGTGCGGTGCGCACCGGACGGAGTAGCGGTCCTGGATCGGGTGCTCCAGCCGCTGATAAGTCTTGTCACCCAGCTCCAGGTTGGCGAGCAGGATCTGGGTGTGGTCGCGGGATAGCTGAGAGCCGGCCAGCAGCTCCCGGACGGTCGCCGCGCTGCGCACCTGCCCCGGATGCGGCTTCTGCTCGTGGATCAGGGCATCGAAGTGCCCGCGATTGCCCAGCAGCACCTCCGAGGACAGGGCGGTGCAGAGGTCGGCCGCAAACGCGATCTCCGTTGCCTCATCGAGCGCGAGAACCGCGAACGCGGCCATGAACGACGTGCCGTTGATCAGCCCCAGCGCTTCCTTGGCCTCCAGCGTCAGCGGTTCCAGGCCGCATTCCCGCAGCGCCTCGCCGGCCGGCCGTATCTCGCCGCGGAAGCGAACCTCCCCCCTTCCCGTCAGCATCCACGCGAGGTAGCACAGCGGGACGAGGTCTCCGCTGGCACCCACGGAACCACGCTCGGGAATCAGCGGAAGCATGTCGCTGGATAAGCAGTCAAGCAAGCGCTGAATGACGATCGGGCGGACCCCCGAGTATCCTCGGGCCAGGCAGTTAGCCCGCACGAGCATGGTGGCCCTGACCACCTCATCGGCGGACACCGGGCCGCTGCCCACCAGGTGATACTTGATGAGGTTGTCCTGCAGCGCGGCAGCCTTGTCCGGCGAGATGTGCCGGACGTTGCTGTCGCCGAATCCGGTCGTCACGCCGTAGATGGGCTGTTGCGCTTTCAGCAGCTCGTGCTTGAGGGCGACGGAGCGCTCGATTCGCGACGCGACGTCCGCCGGGATCTCGGCCGATAACTCGGCTGCCCCCTTTGCCGCGAGTGCCACGTCGGGCCAGGTCAAGGTATCTGAGCCCAGCTCGATGACTAGACGGTCGGGAGCGCGGGGCGGCGCGGCGTCGACAATCGCGGAATCCGATGTCATTCCTGATGGCCTTCCAGTTCGTCGTGAACTTCGGTGGCGAGCCCCGAGATGTCGCAGCCGCCGAGCATCCTGGTGACCGGAAGCAGGACTCCCAGTTCCCGCCGGACCCTGGCGCGCACCTCCAGGGCCATCAGCGAGTCCAGCCCTTGCCGGTTCAGCGGCCGGCCCGGGCTGACCCGGTGCTCCGGCAGTCCGAGAACCTCGGCTACCCGCGCGACCAGGTAGGACTCGACCGAAGCCCGGTCCCGCGAGATCGCTGTCGCGTCGATACCTGACGGGCCCGCGATCTGCGCCTCTCCCGGTCCTGGGCCTGGCGACGGCCCCTTCGCCGGCAGCGCCGGGCCGGGCGGTGGCGGCCCTGGCGCGTCGGTGCCGTCGTACCAGAATCGCTGCCGTTGCCAGGGATATCCGGGCAGCCGGACGAAACGAGCCTCCGGCTCATGCAGCTTCTCCCAGGGCACCGGGTACCCAGCCCGGCACAGGGCGGCGATCCCGTCGAGCAGGGTCGCCTCCTCGGGCTCGTCGCGCCGGGTGGACCCGATGGCCAGCCCGCGGGCGTCAGGGGCCGCGAGCGCCTCCTTGATCGCGGGGACGAGAACCGGGTGCGGGCTCAGCTCGACGAAGTACGCGGGCCCGGCGGCGAGCAGGGCCGCGACGGCGGCGCCGAACCGCACCGGCTCTCGCAGGTTCGCGGCCCAGTAGCCGGCGTCGAGGGACTCGCCCTTCATCTCCTCGCCGAGCACCGTGGAGAAGAACGGCGTGTCGCCCGGGCCTGGCGCGATCGAGTCGAGGCCCGCCAGCAGTTCGTCGCGCAGGGGATCCACCTGATGGCTGTGCGAGGCGACATCCACCTTGACGCGCCGGCAGAAGACGTCGCGGTCCCGCAGCGATGCCACCAGCGTGTCGAGCGCGCCGGGGTCCCCGGACAGCACCGTCGAGCCGGGGCTGTTGCTCGCGGCTATCGAGATGCGGCCGTCGTATCCCGCCAGGAGGGCGGCGCACTCATCGGCGGAGAGCTCGACCGACACCATCGCCCCCCGGCCGGCGACTCGGCTGAGCAGCGCGCTGCGCCGGCAGATGACCGCGGCACCGTCCGCCAGGCTCAGCACGCCCGCGACACATGCGGCGGCGACCTCGCCCATGCTGTGACCGACAACGACGTCCGGATCGATGCCCCGCGAGCGCCAGAGCGCCGCCAGGGCGACCTGGATCGCCCACAAGGTCGGCTGGATCTTCTCGACTCCGTCGAGCGGCGCGGCCTCGTCGCGCAGCAGGCCGGCCGGCGACCAGCCCGCTACCGCGCGGACGGCGCGGTCACACTCGCCGATCGCCGCCAGGAAGACCGGCGAGGCCGCGAGCAGCTCGCGCCCCATGCCAGCCCACTGCGAGCCCTGACCGGGAAAGACGAAGACGATCCTGGCTGCCTCCTCGGCCACGTCAGCCGCCGTGCCCAGGCCGGCCGCGGGCTCCCCGTTCAAGAAAGAACGCAGTTTTCCGGCGATCTCATCGTGGCTCGTGCCGACGACGGTCAGGCGGCTGTCATGGTGCGTGCGGCGCCGCGACGCGCTGTAGCAGATGTCCCGCAACGGGATACCGTGTCCCGCCCCGCCCGACCGGAGATAGCCCAGGTAGGAAGATGCGAGAGCCCGCAGTGCGGCCGGCCCGCGGGCGGAAATCGTCAGCAGCCGCGGACGGCCGCCGGCGCAGGCGGCGCGCGGCCGGCCGTCCAGATGCTCGCCGAGAACGACATGCGCGTTCGTCCCGGTGATGCCGAACGAGCTCACGCCCGCGAGGGCCGGACGATCGTCCCCCGGCCAGTCGGTCATTTCCTGCGGGATGACGACCGGCGCCGCCTGCCAGTCCACCGCGGTCGAGAGGACGGCGCTGTGCAGGCTGGGCGGGATCATCCGATGCTTCAGGCACAGGACGGTCTTGATCAGCCCCGCGACCCCGGCGGCCGCCTCGGTATGTCCCACGTTGGTCTTCACCGAGCCGACCAGCAGCGGCCGGCCGGCGGGGCGTTCCGCGCCGAATACCTCCGCCAGGGCGGCGAGTTCCACCGGATCCCCGGCCTGGGTGCCGGTGCCGTGCGCCTCGACGTAGCTGACCCGCGATGCCATGACTCCCGCGTCCGCGCAGGCCGCCCGTATCGTCTCCGCCTGGCCCGCCCGCGACGGGGTCGTCAGGCCGCCGCTGCCGCGCCCTTCGTTCAGCACCGCCGAGCCGTGGATCACGGCGTAGATGGCATCCCCGTCAGCGACCGCCCGGCTCAGCGGCTTCAGCACCACCACCGCGACGCCGTCGCTGCGCACGAAGCCGTCGGCGCTGGCGGCCCCGAACTTGCAGCGCCCGTCGGCCGAGAGCATGCCGCCCTGCGAGAACGTGATGCTCTCCGCCGGCGTGAGGATCAGGTTGACCCCGCCGGCCAGGGCGACCGAGGACTCCCCGCGGCGCAGGCTCTGGCAGGCGAGATGAACCGCGACCAGCGACGACGAGCAGGCCGTGTCGATCGAGATGCTCGGGCCGCGCAGGTCGAGCGCGAAAGAGATCCGCCCGGACAGGCTGCCGCGGGTCGTGCCGGTGTTGGCGTAGAGATCCAGCGCGGCTGCCCGGCTCATCAGGTCCCAGTAATTGCTCCACATCTGGCCGATGAACACGCCGGTGCGCGCGGCGGCCAGCGCGGCCGCTGTCAGGCCCGCGTCCTCGACCGCCTCCCACGCGGTCTCCAGCAGCAGCCGCTGCTGCGGATCCATCCGCATGGCCTCGCGCGGGGCGATGCCGAAGAAATCCGCGTCGAACGTGTCGGGCCGGTCGAGAAACCCGCCCCACCGGGTCACCAGCTTTCCCGGCGTCGCCGGCCGGGGGTCAAAGAACCGGTCCACGTCGAAGCGGTCAGGCGGAACCTCCGTGATCGCGTCCCTGCCCTCGCAGGCCAGCCGCCAGAACTCGGCGGCGCCGTGCGCGCCAGGAAGCCGGCAGCCTATGCCGATGACGGCGACGGACTGACCGTCCATGACGCTTCCTCGGTGATCTCGATGAGCGCGCTCGCGATCGAGAAGCCAGGCGAGTTGCCGATCAGCAGCACGCGATCTCCCGGCGCGAGGCGGCGCGTGCCCAGCAGGTGATCGAGCGCGGCTACCTGATCCGTCGCGCCAAGATGGGCCAGCGTCCGGCTGTAATCCCAGACCGACCGCGACATGGGCAGGCCAAGCGCCTTCATCCAGCCCGCTACCAGCCACCGGGCAGCGCTGGAATGGCACACTCTGGTGATGTCGGAGATCTCCAGGCCCGCGTCGGCCGTCGACTGACGGGCCAGCTCGGCCGTCCACTTGCAGATCAGCTCGGTCGCGTCGGCAAGCGGCACCTCATGGCGCCCGAAATGAGCGGCCCGGCCGCCCAGGTCAATCGCCCGGCCCAGCGTCGCGCCTGCCGGGTGCAGCGGCTCGGCCCCCCGGTGCATCCCCTCCAGCTCGGGAATCGTCGTCGAGTTCAGCGCCAGGAGCCGGGCGATACCTGGCCGCCTGGTCAGCAAGATGGCGCTCGCCCCGTCGCCCAGGAGGAACCCGGGACGGCCGCTTTGCCAGCGGTCCACGACGGGCGAGTCAAGGTTGACCGCCGCCGTCAGGAGCGCCGTACTGCGCCGGCAGCCGCCCGCGTTCAGCATTCCCACCGCGACCTCCATCGCCGTGAGCAGCCCGTTGCAGCCCTGCCGGACCTCCAGCGACGGTATGTTCCCGGCTCCTATCTCGCGCAGGACATATCCCGGCGTCGACCACATTTCCGGACCCTCGCGGAAGGCACTCGCGTGAATCATCAAGTCGAGCTGCGCCGCGCTGATCCCGGACCTGCTCAGCGCGTTCAGGCCGGCGAACACCGCCATCTCGGACGGCGATTCAGTCCCCGCCACGGTAACGCCAGGCAATCCGAATTCAGGAACGTCATCAGCGCAGTACAGGCCCAACGAGACGGCCTCATCGGTGCTCATTACCTGATCAGGAAGATAGACTCCGAGCGCGCCGATATAGATGTCTGCAACCTTCACGGATGCGGATGCCTTCTATATCGTTCCATAGGCCGATTTCAGCATCGTGCCGCCG
Organism: uncultured Actinomycetota bacterium; assembly: GCA_963725175.1. Classification (GTDB taxonomy): domain Bacteria; phylum Actinomycetota; class Actinomycetes; order Streptosporangiales; family Streptosporangiaceae; genus DASUBV01. Next base: position 4,059,270 of record CAVRXH010000006.1, on the reverse strand, counting down.
TGAATTCAAGTACGCACTTCAAGGTGCGTACGCACCTCAAAGTCCGCACTATGCGCGAGTGCGTCATCGTGTCAGGCTGTCACCGCAAGCGGTCTCGTCTCCTTCTGCTGTGAGAATCATGCACGTCCTGTTCACCGCGCTGCCGCTCCCGTCGCATATCCGGACCTTCATCCCGCTGGCCCAGGCCCTGATCGGGCGCGGGCACACGGTGACCGCGGCGACGCATCCCGACGGGCACCGCTACCTGGCCCCGTACGGGGTCGGCGTCGTCGCGGCCGGCGCTGATCTCACCGGCTTCGTGGGCCGGCCGCTCGACGCCCGGGCCGGAGCGGGGGGACGCGCGACCGGCCAGGCGCCAATCACCCTGGAGGCGTTCGCCGGGCCGGTAGCCGAGATCAACTCCGGCGAGTACCTCCGGGTCGCCCGAGAGCTCAAGCCAGATCTGATCGTGCGCGAGGACACCGAGTTCGGCGGCTACCTGGCGGCCGAGAAGCTGGGGATTCCGCACGCCTGCCTCGGTGCCTGCGGTGCCGCCAACACCATCAGGCCTGGCTACCTGAACCCCCGGATAGACGATCACCGCACACGGCTGGGCCTGCCTCCCGATCCCGCCGGCGCCGCGCTGTACGGACGCCGGTTCATCGACTTCCTGCCGCCCGCGTTCAGCTTCGCCACCTACCCCATCCCGAACACCCGCGCATTCCGGCTGCCGCTTCCCGAGCATCGCGGGGAATCCGCGCCCGCCTGGCTCCGCGATGTGCCCGCCAACCGGCCCATTGTCCTGGTCGCGACGGGCACGCTCGCCCAGCAGGCGGCCGGGCACCTGCTCCAGCGAACCTGCGCGGCGCTGTCTGAACTCACCTGCACGGCGGTGATCGTCGCCGGCCAAGGGACCGGCATCGCGACGCCGGCCGCCGAGCACGTCCACGTCATCGATTACCTGCCGCAGCCGCTGCTCCTGCCGGTCTGCGACCTGTTCGTCACCCACGGCGGGATGAACAGCATTCGCGAGGCGCTGCAGAACGGCGTGCCCATGGTCGTGACGCCGTTCAGCGCCGACCAGCCGCACAATGCGCGACGCGCCGCCGAGCTAGGCGTCGGCGTCGAGCTTGACCCCCACACGGCGACCGCCGCGCAGATCAGGGAGGCATGCTCGCTGGTGCTGGCCGATCCCTCCTTCACCGCACGGGCGAGGGCAGCACAGCGGCACATCCTCGCGCTTCCCGACGTGGAATCCGCCGTCGATGACCTGGAGAACCTGATCTGATCAAGAGCCCTCGACCATGCACGCGAGCCAGCGGGACGCTCAGCGGGACGGCTGTTCGTCATGGCCGGCGGCCCGGGCGCGGGCGGCCTGACGGACCAGGTGGTCGCGCTCGGCGGTGTTCGTGGCCCGGCGGGCGGCTGCGGCGTATGCCGCGGCGGCGGCCGGCATGTCGCCGGCCAGCTCGTGCAGGTAGCCGCGGACGGCGTGCCAGCGGTGCCGCTCGCCGATCACCTCGCGCAGCCGGCTGGTCTCGCGCAGCCCGGCAGCGGCGCCGAGGACGTGGCCGACCGCGACCGCGCGCCCGAGCACGGCCGCGGGGTCCTGGCGCACCGGGTCGCCGGTGAGGGCGACGAGGTCGTCGTACCAGGCGAGGATCTGCGGCCAGTCGGTCTCCCCGGCGGTTGCCGCGTCGTCGTGCAGGGCGGCGATGGCGGCCTCGGCCTGGTAGCGGCCAGGACGCCGGTCCTCCGTCTGCGCGGTCAGCGCTGACTGCAGGACGCGCACGCCCTCGGCGATCTCGCGCCTGTCCCACAGCGCGCGGTCCTGCCGGTCGAGCGTGACGATCCGGCCCTCGGAGTCCAGCCGGGCGGGCAGGCGCGCGTGACTGAGGAGCATCAGCGCGAGCAGCCCGCGCGCCTCGGGTTCTTCGGTGGCGAGGGTGAGCTGGCGGGCAAGCCGGATCGCATTGCCCGCCAGGTCGACCCGGCCCGCGTGACCGACCGTGTAGATGAGGTAGAGCACGCGCAGCACCACGGCGAGGTCGCCGGGCTGGTCCAGGCGGCGTCCGCGCAGGACCCGCTTGGCCCGGCTGATCCGCTGCGCCATCGTCGCCTCCGGGACATAGAAGGCGTCGGCGATCTCCCTGGTGGTGAGGCCGCCGACCGCGCGCAGGGTCAGCGCCACCTGGGAGGCGGGCGCGAGCTCCGGGTGGCAGCAGCAGAACAGCAGGAACAGGGTGTCGTCGCCCTCCTCAGCGACAGCCGGCCGCGGCTCCGCCTGCGCCTGCTCCTCGCGGCGGTGCCGGGCAGCCTCGCTGCGGCGGGCATCGACGAGCCGCCTGGTCGCCACCGTGGCCAGCCATGCTCGGGGGTCGCGCGGCGGATGCCCTGGCCATACCCGCAGCGCCTCCAGCAGCGCTTCCTGCAGCGCGTCCTCGGCGGCACCGAATTCCTCACCCCGCCGGACCAGCCCGGCCAGCACCAGGGGGGCGAGGGCACGCAGCGCGCCCTCGCCCAGTCCTGGCGTCAGCTCGCCGGTCATGCCGGGTCAGTCCCCCGAGGGCGCCTCGGACATGACCTCCCGGATGTCAATCCACTCATACAGCGGCGTCCCGCCCGGCCCGGGCTCGGAGGAGACGTAGGCCGCGAGCTCGACCGCCCGCTCGTGCGACTCGACGTCGATCATGTACCAGCCCGCCACCAGATCGCTGGTCTCGGGCAGCGGGCCGTCGGTGGTGACCGGCGCGGCATCCGGGCCGCCGTAGCGCACCCAGGTGCGCGCCGGCGTGAGCGCCTGCGCATCGACGTACTCGCCGTTCTCCTCAAGCAGCTCGCCGACATGCCGCAGGAAGCTCATGTGCGCCTCCACGTCCTCCGGAGCCCACTCGTCCATCGGCGGCACCGGGCGGTGCGGCTCCGGGCCGCCCCGGTAGTGCTTGAGAAGCAGGTACTTCGGCATGGTGGCCTCCTGATGTCGCGAGCCGCGCCTGTCGCGGCCCTTCACCTGGTGAGCGGAGCCAGTCACAGCTTCTCGACATGAAATCACTCAGCCAGCCCCGAGCGAGGTTCCGCCGCCCGGTTCCGGGCGACAATGATGCAGCCAGGCAAGACGAGTCGCTTCCGGCATGCTATTGCCACCTCTGCCGGGCGGGACTATCATCACCGTGGCTAGCTATTGTCGATGATCTGATGATCTTGGCAGGGATATATGACTACACCAAATGCACGAAAGCCTGCCGAGGTTGCGGAGGAGGAACGAATCACGCCTGTTGCCCGCACAGGCAAGCTGGTCCTTTCTGAACAGCAACATAATCTCTGGTTCTTATATCAGCTTGCACCGCAATCGCCGGTTTACAGCCAGCTGCAAGCACTGCGGCTACGGGGAAAGCTCGACATCGCATCGCTGACAGAAGCATTTCATGGGCTAGTGACGCGGCACGAGAGCTTGCGTACCAGGTTCATGAGCGAGGATGGCGTTCCTTACCAGGTCATCGACCCCCCTCCGCATACGTGGTCAGTGCCAGTGTCCGACGGCTCTGGAATCCGCATTCAGGACTGGATCGACGCTGAGGCATCGATGCCATTCGACCTGGAAAACGAACCGCCATGCCGTTTTTCCTTACTACGGGTCGCTCCAGACGATCACATACTGCTGATGGTATGGCATCACATCGTCGTTGACGGATGGTCCGCACGGCAAATCAGCGAAGAGCTAGCTGTTCGATATGCGGCAGCCCGTCGCGGTGCCGCTGCGAAGTTTCCCGAACTGGCCGTGCAGCCCGCTGACCATGCGGCCTGGCAGCGCCGATGGCTACTCGGTGGCGAGGCGGCAGAGGAGATTGACTACTGGCGGGAAACCCTGGCAGGCGTCATCCCGTTGGAGTTCCCGTCGGACCGGGCACGCCCGGTCCAGCCCACCGGCGCTGGGGCGGCCTTCACCCCAGCGCTGCCCGCGGACACCTGCCGGGCAGTGCGCGAATTCGCCCAGGCTGAAGGCATGTCGCTGCTTGCCGTCATGCTGGCCGGGTTCCAGATAGTGGTCAGCCGGTACACCGGACAGGAGGATCTGGCGATAGGGACACTGATGTCCGGTCGCAGCCGCGTGGAGCTGGAGCCGCTCGTCAGCTTCTTCGCCAATACCGTGGTCCTTCGCGGAAACCTCGCGGGGAACCCGGCGTTCCGTGTCCTGGCGGAGCAGTGCCAAGATGCCCTGCTTGAAGCGATGGTAAATCAGGATGTTCCTTTCGGGACTCTGGTTGAGATGCTCAAGCCAGAGCGTGCGCCAGGCCGCAACCCGCTATTCCAGCACCTGCTCGCGCTCATGCCGGCGGAGATGCTAAGGCCGTTCGAGTTCGACGGCCTGGATGTCGTCGAGCTGGTCGACGAGGTAGCTGCCTGGAGGGGCACCTCTCGGTTCGACCTGTCCGTCCAGGTCAACGACCAGCCGGACGGCGGCATCGATTTCTTGATCGAGTATTCGACTGAGCTGTACGACCGGGACCGGATCGAGCGGCTCGTCGACCATCTCGGCGTCGTCCTGTCGAATGCGCTGGCCGCGCCGGACGCTGGTATTGACTCGGTGGACGTACTGCCTACGGCCGAGCGGGACCAGCTGGTGGCGGAATGGAATCCGGTGCCCTCGGCCCGGGACGGCCGGCTCTTGCATGAGGTTTTCGCGGCGCGGGCGGCGGAAGCGCCGGAGCGGACGGCGATGCGGTTCGCCGGTGCCGAGCTGAGCTATGGCGAGCTGGATGCGCGGTCGAGCCGGCTGGCGAATGTGCTGGTCGAGGCGGGAGTGCGGCCAGGGCGAGTAGTGGGCGTCCTGCTGGAGCGCGGGTTCGGGCTACCGGTGGCCGAGCTTGGGGTGCTGAAGGCGGGCGGGGCTTGGCTGCCGATGGATACGCTGTATCCGGCCGAGCGGCTGGCTTATCAGCTGGGGGATGCCGATGTCTCGCTGGTGGTGACGACATCGGATCTGGCTGGACTGCTGCCGACCCACGTTAGTACCGTCCTGCTGGATTCGGGGGTTCTCGATGGCCACCCGGATAGCGTCCCGGTGACCGGGGTGGTGCCGGAGGATGTCGCTTACGTGATTTACACCTCGGGATCGACCGGCCGGCCTAAGGGCGTAATGGTGCCGCATCGTGCGGCAGTCAATTTCTGCGCCGCGTTCGGGGAGTTGTTCCGGGTCGCTCCCAGCGACCGGATCCTGCAGTTCTCCAATCCGGCGTTCGACGTAAGCGTCTCGGATTTCTTTGCCACCTTCGCGGCCGGCGCGACCGTGGTTGGAGCACCGCGCTCCGTGCTTCAGGACCCCGACGCGCTGCAGGCGCTGGTGCGGGAGGAAAAGGTTACCTTCGGTGACATTCCTCCGGCAGTGCTGCGGCTGCTCGATCCAGGGCCGCTGGCGGACCTGCGGACGCTGTTCATCGGCATGGAGCCCTTCGGCCCGGAACTAGTCAACCAGTGGGCTCGGCCGGGCCGGGAGTTCCACAATGGGTACGGTCCCACCGAGGCGACCATTACCTGTGTGGACTACCTCTGTCCCGAGGGGAAGCTTACCGGGGCGCCGCCGATCGGTCGGGCGATGGCCAACCAGCGCGCGTACGTGCTGGACAATCAGTTGCGGCTGGTTCCGGTGGGCATGCCGGGAGAGCTGTACATGGCGGGCGCCGGGCTTGCGCACGGCTACCTGGGCAGGCCTGAGCTCACCGCGGAGAAGTTCCTCCCCGACCCGTTCGCATCCGCTCCAGGTGAGCGGATGTATGCCACCGGCGACCTGGCCCGCTGGCGCTCCGATGGCCAACTTGAATTCCTCGGCCGCAATGACCGTCAAGTGAAGATTCGCGGTCTGCGGGTTGAGCTCGGCGAGATCGAGCACGTCCTGGCCGGTTACCCCGGAGTCCGGCAGGCCACCATCGTAGTCAAGGAGCCGGGCACGCCTCAGGTCCGGCTGATCGGCTATTTCGTACCTAGCACCGGGATGGATCTCGCCCCCAGCGCGGTACGGGAGTACCTAACCGCCCGGCTGCCGGCGCACATGGTCCCGGCTGCGCTGCTGCGCCTGGATGAGCTGCCGCTGACCCCCGTCGGCAAGCTCGATCTGGCGCGGCTGCCCGATCCCGAGACAGCGGCCAGCGACCGCGCCGAGTTTTCTACAGAAACTCAGCGTCAGCTGGCCGGAATCTGGGCCGGGCTGCTCGAGCTCGACAGCGACCGGATCGGCCCTCAGGACAATTTCTTCGTTGTCGGCGGTAACTCGCTCCAAGTGACCCGGCTCATATCCCGGATCCGTAACACATTCCAGGTAACGCTTGAGCCGCGTGATCTATTTACACGTCCGGTGCTCGAGCAACTCGCAGACCAGATCGACGAAGCCGTGCGAAAGACATCTGACGGCGCCACCGAAGCGCAACTGGAAGCCGAGATCGCCGAACTATCCGAGGCCGAACTGGACCGGCTGCTCGAGGAGGGTGGGCTTGGGTAGACGATGGGCATTCCGGTTCCTGCCGCGGCGCGGTGATTGACGCCGCATCCGAAGCATCGCCTGCCCGGCTGCGTGATGAGCGGCTGAATGTCGCGTGCCGCCGGGGGCTGCTGGGCCTGGTGGATCCCTGGGGTGCCTGATGACCTGCGGATGGTGCTGGCGGCGGGGGGAGCCGTGCCCGGCCGGGCTCGCCGACTGCTGATTCGGCGCTACCATACATCCGCGCGAACTTCCGCAGACCTCACGCTGGCTCTGCTCGCCGCTCGGCTCGATGATCGGGTAGATATCTAGTCCGGAAGCAGGTGGAGCACACGAAGGAGCAAGCGTCCGCGCCAGACGGGAGCGGGGCGTACCGGCGGTTACTGACAAGCGCCGGATGGCGCAGGTATACCGTGGCGATCGGATTCCAGCGGGTTTCGATCGCGATGGCACCGGTGGCGCTTGTCCTGGCCGGTCATGCCGCGGTGGGGTCCTTCCGGGCCGGTGCGCTGATGGCGAGTACGTACACGTTCGCCTATGGCATCGTTTCGCCATGGTCTGGCCGGCTTATCGACCGCATAGAGCTTCGCCGCGGCATAAGTGCGGAGCTGGCCGCCGCCACGGTGATTCTGCTCGCGCTTGCCGGGCTGATGGCTTCTCGCGCGTCGACCCTCGTGCTGATAGTTCTGAGTGGCCTGGCCGGCGTGGCGCCAGCGGGAGTGCTGGGCGGACTGAGGGCATGCTTGCAGCGGATCGTGCCAGAAGATCTGCGAGAGCGTGCTTTCGCGCTGGACGCTACGCTGCTGGAACTGGAATGGATGACTGCGCCCACGCTGGTGGCGGTGACAGGATTTCTTGGGGCACCGGTACTCGCCATCGTCCTGATGGCTGTTGCGTCGCTAGGTGCCCTAGGTGGGACGCGGCTGCTGAGCCAGCAGCCGCCAACCGCACGCATCGCTGGCGCGAAGGGAGCTTGGAGAAACGGGAAGGCGCTCCCCGTCTACGTCCTCAATGTAGTCATGGAGTATGCCGAGGGAACCATTAACATCGCGCTAGCACCGCTCATGCTTACCGTGGGCGCGCGTCCCGCGGCGGCAGGGTTCCTGATCACACTGGTATCGCTGACCAGCGCAGCAGGTGCTGTCGGGTACACGGCCTTTCTGAGCCGACGGTCTGGGAATACAAATCAACGCGCGAATATTGCGCTTATCGCCCTCGGCCTGTGTGTAATTCTGGTTGCCGTTGCGCCATCACTTACACTCCTGGCACTGGCCGTCGCCTCCTGCGGCGTCTGGATTGCGCCGAGCGTCGTGATGCGTAATCTCATCCTGGGGAAGTTGCTGCCAGAGAGCCAGCTTTCCGAAGGTTTCTCGACCTTTTCTGCGGCAGGGGCCCTCGGCTATGGGGTGAGCGGCGTCGCGGCAGGGATCTTGCTGGGATTCGCAGGAGCACGCGCATGCTTCATTGTCGCGGCGGCGGTCACGATTGTTGGCGGTCTGGCCGCATGGTGCTGGTACCGTTTCTCGCCACAAGCTCAGGACACTCCCCCCGCGGAGGCCGCGAACTCGGTGAGTCGTGTGCAGGAAGAGGCACCGGACCCTCAGACGTAGCGCAGCCAGCGGGCCGGACGCCGGATGCCGGTCAGGTTCTCTCGTACCAGACTGGACTTCGATCCGCCGGGTCCCCGTGATAGTTGATCGTAATCTCTTCATCTTTTGCAACGACTTTCAGGGCCGTCACAATAACCAGGCCGCGATCAACGTGCTGCCGGTAATACGCATTCGGCTCATAAGAGTGGTTGTAGAGACTTCCAAATCCGAGCGCCAGTCCCGCGGCGCCGTCCCACTCATAGCAATACTCATCGAGCACAGTACTATCAACCGTCGCACGCTGGGCAACTGGGATGACAATGACAGGACATATCTCGATAATTGATTCAGGCGCGAAATCACGCGCGGCAAAAACCCCTCGACCATGCCGCGCAGAAGACGCCACATAGAGATCACCCGGGAGAATCCCAGGCGTTATCATCCGCATGAAATTGTCAGGTAAGTTTTCGTCAGTTCCTATCACGCCGGTAATGATATCATACTGCGGCAATCAGCGGCAGTCCTACATACAGTCCCGCATCACTTTGACCAACTCTGTCACGTGCGGAGGCTGAAGTACGGTGTGGTGAGAGCCGGACACTATGTGGCATTCGAAGTCTCGCGGTGCTAGCGCGCGCCACCGTTCAATGTCATCGTCCGCCTCCTCAGCGGCTGCCAGGAACACCAGGCGGCCGTCGTAGCGATCCAGCTGATGAGCGAAATGCGCGCGGCTATTGGCCAAGAAAACATCGATCAGGTCACGCAACTCCTCACGGATCGCCTCGAATCCCGGGTCAGCCAATTCCAGCGCCGCGACCGTCGCATCTATCTGCTGGTCGGGGGTAAGCCGGCGCAGAGCCGTCAAGTCCATCGACGGTGGGGCCGTGTCCGCAATGGCAGACATGTCGCCGACAAACAACGAGAGCAGTTCGGCTTGATCGGGAGAGGATGGCGCGGCCGGCAGGCCACTGTCGATGACGAGCACTACCGCCACCTCCTCGCCGCGATCGCGCAGTTGCCTGGCCATCTCCACGGCTATCACACCGCCAAACGACCAGCCACCGAGATGGTACGGGCCTGCGGGCTGTACCTCCTGGATGGCCGCGAGGTAACTGACGGCGAGCTCAGAGACGCCCCAGGCCGATTTGTCGCCGCTGAGGCCGGGGTGCTCCAGCGCATAAAAGGGCTGGTCGGCATTGAGCAGCGACGCGAGCGTGAGGTACGGGGTAACCGAGCCGCCGATGGCATGAACGAAGAAAAGCGGAGTTTTCGTGCCGTCCGGCTTGAGCGGGACGAGCGCAGAGAGGGGCTCAGCCAAGGGACTCAGCCTCCGGCAGGACATCACACCGGCTGATCCTGACCCCGGTATCAGCCGTCATCTGCGCCAATACAGCGATGAAATGCTCCGCCAGTCGTTCCATTCGATCACCATCAAACAACTCCACCGAATACTCAATCATCAGATCGAGGCCACCATCTGCTCGCTCGGCTACTATTGCGGTCAGGTCGAAGCGGGCACGATCCCCATTGATCTCAAGCTCATCGACCACAATACCGTCCAGCCCGAATCCCTCGCCGCTCGCCCCGGCCGGCTGCAGCGTAAGGCTGACCTCGAACAGCGGGTTGCCGCCCGCGATGCGGGCGGGCTTGAGCGTATCGACGACAAGCCCGAACGGAACATCCTGATGGGCGACCGCGCTCAGCACGGTGTCATGGCACCGGCGTATCAGCTCACTGAAACTCGGATCTCCAGCCAGGCTGGTACGCAGCACCACCGCGTTAGCGAAAAAGCCAACCACCGGTTCGACCTCGGTGCGGGTACGCCCGGAGAACACCGAGCCCACCGCCAGGTCCTGCTGCCCGGTATACCGGTGCAGCACCGTCAGGAAGCCAGCCAGCAGCACCGCCAGCAGCGACACCTGCTCCATGTGCGCCAGGCCCCGCACCGCGCCCGTCAGTTCCCCGGAAATAGGCTGGCGGAACAAGGCCCCGGCTCCGGTCGTTTCCTCAGGCTTAAGGCGGTCAGCGGGAAAATTCAGTGTCTGGATATCCTCAAGGGCCTTCCGCCAGTAGTTGATGTGTCCCTGCGCCTGGCCGCTGGCCAGCCACTGGCGCTGCCACGCTGCGTAGTCGACAGCCTGTACTGTCAGCTCCGCGAGTTCCGGCGCTGGCTTTGCTCCCACCGCTGCGCCATAGAGTTCGGACAGTTCTTGAGTTAGCACCGACATGGACCAGCCGTCACTGACTATGTGGTGCGCGACGAGCAGTAATACGTGCTCCTCTGGCTGGACGCGTGCCAGCGATGAACGGAATAGCGGTCCGGTTTGCAGGTCGAATGCCAGGTACGCCTGCCTGTGTATCCAGTTTGAAACTTCGTCATCGGGCAGCGTCACGATCGGGGTCAGCCACGTCTCGGGTACGGGATCGATGACCACCTCGGGAAGGCCATCCTCATCTTCGAACCTGGTCCGCAAGCACTCGTGCCGCGCCGCCAGTGTTGCCAATGCCGTCCGCAGCGCGCCAACGTCGAGACGGCCGCGCAACCGTACCGCGATCGGAATATGGTACACCGGCAAATTCGGGTCGAACTGGTGCAGGAACCACAGGCCTTCCTGCTGGTAGGAGCACGGGAGCCTGCCCTGCCGGGGAATAGCGGTAATCCGCTCCTGCTCGGCCGTGTCCGCCTGTCGCTGCCGTAGCCGCAGCTCAAGTAACGCGCGCCTCTTGGCCTCGATCGACATATCCATCTCTAGTCCCCTGGCGCCGTGCAACGAGGCCCTACGCCCGGCATTACCGGCGTATGCTTAGCGGCCGGAGGTCAGTCCATACCTCGCCGATGTAGGAGAGGCACACGCTCTTGACGCCTTCTATCCCAACCGCACGCCATCCAGCCGGGATGCTCCGGCCATCTGGCCAGATTGAATATTGTTCCTCGTCGTTGACAACCACCGTGTACCGCATGAGGTCATTCTTTTCCGCATCGGCCATGATAGCTCCATACCTGGGAAGGCAGACGAGGCCTGTTACTTGACCAGTGTGATCATAGTCTGGCCATGCCTCGATAGCAATGACGGACCGACGTCACTCGGCGCAGTGCTCATCGCTCACCGGAGGCGAACCCCGACTCATTCTTGCCCCCTCGTCTCAAAGTCAAAGTATCTGCCAAGTAAGTTGTCACTGCTGATTAATAATTGAACCATGGGCCTGATGAGGCTGCCGGGAAAGCCCGACACGCGGCTCGGATGGGTCAGGTGGTGCGGGTGGAGCTGACTTCGGAGGCGGGTATCCATGCCTGGCGGTGGTTGAAGTTGATTGCGTACCAGGTCACGCCGGATACCGAGACCGACCATGGCGACAGGTACTGTGAGGCTTTCGGCGTGGCTCCGATGACGTTGCTGCTGGTGCCGCCCGGCTCGCCGTACACGCTGGCACTCTTGCTGCCCTTACCGGTCAGGGTGACGACCGTGCCGTAGCCCTGCTCGGCCGAGCCCGCCGGTGCGGCGATCCATGCCAGGGTGCCGGTCGCGGTCCAGCTGGATGAGGACAGGGTGGCGCCGTACCAGATCTCGTACATCGTGTCGCCGGTGCCCGCCTCGTCCGGTTGCTGGGCGAGGACGTCGTAGCTGATCATCGTTTCGACGTTGTTGCTCTCGTCGGTGATGTCGCCGGGGCTGCCCTTGGATGCCAGCAGCGCGGACGCCGTCGATGGCTGGGTGTAGAGGTAGAAGAAGTTGAAGTTGGAGGTTGTTTCCGTGCCGCCGGAGCCGTCTGGCTGCCGGCCAGAGGACGGGTTGAGCCTGATCACCCCGGACGGCGCGTGGCCGGTGGCGAACGGCACCCCCTGCTGGTTGATCAGGCCGAGGTAGTAGTCCCACAGCCAGTACGGTCCCGGGTCCACATGGTTGGGCGAGGTGCCCAGGGTCGGCGCCGGGGTGGTGCCGTGTGACATGACGTGCTCGTGGTCGAGCGGGATGTTGTACTTGGTCAGCAGGTAGGCGACGAGCTTCGCGGAGCCGAGGTACTCGGCGGCGTTGTACCACTGGTAGCCGGTCGCGTCCACGCCGACGTGCTCGACGCCGATGGTCCGCTGGTTGTACCAGAAATTGCCGTTCTGGAAGGCCACGTCCTTCTCGTGCAGGCACTGGTAGACCGTGCCGTCGGTGTCCACCACGTAGTGGACACTGACCCCGCTGCTCTCGTTCCAGAACGTGGCGATCGTGTTGTCCAGGGTCTCCTCGGTGTCGTGGATGGTGATGCCCAGTACCGGCAGGTCCGCCGGGCGGCTGGCGGTGTCGTAGGTGGTCCCGGCGTAGCTGGCGGGCACGATGCAGTTGATCGCGGACGGGTAGTCGGTGCCGCCCGTGGTGCAGTCGGTTGGCAGGGCCGGCGTCACTCCGACGTTGCGGGCGGTCGCGACCTCCGGGGTTACGGCGGTCGGCGCGATCCTGACGACTTCGCCGGTGGGCGCGGTCGCGGTCAGCCCGGTGCGAACGATCCGGTACACCTCGTTGGCGTACATGATCGCCACGTCATGCGCGGCGCCGCTGTACTCCGCGATCGCGCCGTACCAGCCGCCGAGGGTGGCAGGCACGCGGTGCGCGCGAGACAGCGAGACAGCATCAGCGCGCAGTACCGCTGCGGCTCCCGCCATGTTCTGCGACAGGTTAGTGCGCACCGACAAGGCCGGCGCGCCCAGCAGCCTGGATGCCTGGCCGAGCGTGTCCATCTGGGGGTTGCGGGCCAGGTCCATGCACCCGTAGCCGCCGTCCGAGCTCGGTGCGCCGCCGTGGTCAGACAGATGCCCTTCCAGGTAGCAGATGGCTTCCAGCAGCGAGGCCGGCACCCCGAAGCGGTCCTGTGCGGCGGACGCCGCGACCGCGATCGGGCCCGGCCGCGATCGGGCCTGAACCGGTGCCGCGCTGGCGACGGCGGCCACAGTGAGCGTCCCGGCGGCAACGGCAGCAGCAGCGGCAAATAACCTGATGGCGGCAGCTGAACGCGGCATCGGTGACCTCACTCATGAGGCGAGCGGCACTCCGGGGACCAGAGCTCGGACGCCAGCATCGGCAGATGGGCGGAACGTACCACCGTCCGTCGATGCCGACAACGATGCCCTCGCGGCCGGGTTCCGCCATCAGGCGCCGTCTCGGCCAGCGGCGCGCTCCCTGCCACGCTCGCATTCCATCGCTGTCGCGACGAATTGCTCACAGGACAGGACACGGAGTGACCGCCGAACGTCCTATCCTCCCTCTACCATGACGCTGTGCCCGGGGACATCAGCATTGACGAGATCATCTGGCTGAGGGCCAACAACCCAGCCTGGCGGCTGCTGCGCGCCGAGAACGCCCCCCTCGTACTCAGCTTCCTGCACCGGGTCTTCGTGCAGGGCAACGCACGGGCCGTCTCCGCGGCCGACCTGGAGGCCCTGCTCGATGACGAGCTGTACGCGATCCGCCAGCACAGCCCAGACAGCTTTCCCAAGGGCGCCCGGGCCTACCTCGACGACTGGGCCCGCCCGGAGGCCGGCTGGCTGCGCAAGTACTACCCCAATGGCACTGACGAGCCGCACTTCGACGCCACCCCCGCCGTGGAGAAGGCGCTCGCGTGGGTGCGCTCGCTGGGTGAGCGCGAGTTCGTCGGCACCGAGTCGCGACTCAACACCGTCTTCGAGCTGCTGCGGCAGATCGTGCGTGGCACCGAGGCCGACCCAGCCGCGCGGGTAGCGGAACTGGCCCGCCGCCGGCAGGATATCGATGACGAGATCGGGCGGGTGCTGGCCGGCGAGGTTCCGTTGCTGGACCGCAGCGCTATCCGCGACCGGTACCAGCAGCTGACCGCGACCGCTTGGGAGCTGCTGTCGGACTTCCGGCAGGTCGAGGAGAACTTCCGCCGCCTGGACCGGCAGCTGCGGGAGAAGATCGCCGGGTGGCAGGGCGGAAAGGGCGAGCTCCTCGATGACGTGCTCGGCAGCAGGGAGTCGATCGCTGGTTCTGACCAGGGTCGGTCCTTCCAGGCCTTCTACGACTTCCTGCTCAGCCAGGCCCGGCAGGAAGAGCTGGCCGGGCTGCTGGACCGCGTAGACGCGCTGAGCGACCTGGCCGAGCGCGATCCCCGGTTGCGGCGCGTGCGCTACGACTGGCTGGACGCGGCCGGGCGCACCCAGGCGGTCGTCGCGCAGCTATCGGAGCAGCTGCGCCGCTTCCTCGACGACCAGGCCTGGTTCGAGAACCGGCGGGTCATCGACATCCTGCGCGAGATCGAGGGAAGCGCTCTGCGGCTGCGCGATGCCCCGCCGGCCGGCCTCACGACCGAGATCGACGCCGCCGCGCCCGCGCTTTCCCTGCCGTTCGAGCGCCCCTTGTACGCGCCGGTCCGCAAGCCCCGCCTCGACAGCCAGGACATCCGGCCAGCTGGCAGCGACGAGAAGACTGATCCCACGGCCCTGTTTGAGCAGGCTCACGTCGATCCGGGGCCGCTCCGCGCCGCCGTCCGGGCGGCGCTGCGGCGCTCCGCGCAGGTGACCCTGGCCGAGATTGTCGCCGCCGTGCCGCTCCGCCAAGGCCTCGCCGAGCTGGTCGCCTACCTGGCGCTGCGGGACGACACCTTCACCGCCGTCTTCGACGACACCTGCCAGGAGCAGGTCACCTGGACCGACACTGACGGCCTTGGCCGCACCGCCACCTTGCCGCGTGTCTCCTTTACCCGCGCCGGAGCCGCTCGATGACCGAACCCAGCCTGTCTCACGCCGTCATCCCGCTGATGAAGGGCGTCGTCTACCGTGATGGCAACGAGGCCGCCTGGCAGCAGGTCAGGCAATTGCAGGCCCAGGTCCGCGACTACGTGGACGTTCTCGGCCTGCAGGTCGTCATCGACGAGGCCGAGGGCTACGCCTACCTGCGCCAGCGTTCCGCCGATGACGAGGAGGCCGGGCAGCTGCCGCGGCTGGTCCCGCGCCGGTCGCTGTCGTTCCATGTCAGCCTGCTGCTGGCGCTGCTGCGCAAGAAGCTCGCCGAGTTCGATGCCCAGGGCGGCGATACCCGGCTGATGCTCACTCGCGCCCAGATCGTGGAGATGCTGCGCGTCTTCCGCCCGGAAACGAGCAACGAGGCGCGGCTTGTTGACCAGATCGATGCCCACATCGGCAAGGCGGCCGACCTGGGGTTCCTGCGCCCGGTGAAGAACGCCGAGCAGTTGTATGAAGTCCGCCGCATCCTGAAGGCCTACATCGACGGGCAGTGGCTGGCCGACTTCAGCGGCAGGCTCGCCGAGTACGCGCGCCGGGCGGCGGGCGAGGAGGGGGAGCAGTGACTGATCATCGCAACGGCTTCCGGCTGGCCCGCCTGGAACTCTACAACTGGGGCACCTTCGACCAGCGGGTCTGGATGCTGTCCCCGGACGGCCGCAACGCCCTGGTTACC
Source organism: uncultured Actinomycetota bacterium (assembly GCA_963725175.1). Classification (GTDB taxonomy): domain Bacteria; phylum Actinomycetota; class Actinomycetes; order Streptosporangiales; family Streptosporangiaceae; genus DASUBV01. Next base: position 4,043,812 of record CAVRXH010000006.1, on the reverse strand, counting down.
GGCGACATCGGGTCCGGGAAGTCCACCATCGTCGATGCTGTCACCACGTTGCTGCTGCCGGCGCACAAGATCGCCTACAACAGGGCGGCCGGCGCGGAGACTCGTGAGCGTACGCTGCGTTCCTACGTGCTCGGGCATTACAAGTCCGAGCGGAACGAGATCACTGGCGGAACCCGACCCATCGCGCTGCGGGACGCGACGAAGTTCAGCGTCCTGCTCGCCGTCTTCGCCAACGAGGGCTACGGCGAGACCGTCACCCTCGCCCAGGTCTTCTACCTGAAGAACGGCGATGTCGGCGGCCAGCCGGACCGGTTCTACGTCACCGCCGACTCCGACCTGTCGGTCAGCGGCCAGTTCTCGGGATTCGGCACCGACATGACCGCGCTGCGGCGGAAGCTGCGGGCACTGCCAGGGGTGCGACTCCACGACGGGTTCCCCGAGTACGGCCGCGACTTCCGCCGCCGCCTCGGCATCGAGTCCGAGCAGGCCATGGAGTTGTTCCACCAGACCGTGTCGATGAAGGCGGTCGGCAACCTGACCGACTTCGTCCGCGAGCACATGCTCGAGCCTTTCGACGCCGCCGAGGCCGTCGCCGACATCGTCGCTCACTTCGATGACCTCACCAAGGCGCATGAGGCGGTGCAGCGCGCCCAGGCCCAGCTCGCGCTGCTTGGCCCGCTGCTGAAGGAACTCGACGCCCACGACGCTGTCGATGAGGAACTACGCACCCTCGCCGCCCGGCAGGCCGCGTTGCCGTACTACTTCGCTGACATTAAGGCCGTCCTCCTCGGCGCGTCACTTAACGCCCTTCAGTCTCAGCGGATCAAGCTTGCCGCCCAGCAGGACGACCTGGCCGCGGCCCTGAAAGCGCTCCGGCAGCAGGAGACTGACCTGCGGGTCCAGCGGGCTGGGCACGGCGGCAACCGGCTTGCTTTCATCGAGCAGCAGATCAGTGACAGCGAGGCGGACCGCGACGCCCGGCGATCGCGCGCGGATGCCTTCGCAGGCCTGCTGGAGCAGGCGAGCCTGGACCCAGTCGAGACCAGGGAGCATTTCGCGGCCCGCCAGCTCCAGATCACCGCGGCGGCCGCCACCACCAAGCAGGCCCTGGCCGACAGCCAGAACGCCCTCACCGAGGCCAGCGTCACTAAGCGGAACCTCGACGAGCTGGCCGTTGAGATCAACAAGGAGCTGCGCAGCCTGCAGTCCCGCAGGAGCAACATCCCGGTCCGGGACCTTGCCCTGCGCCAGCGCCTGTGCACCGAGCTGAAGATCGGCGAGGATGACCTCCCGTTCGCCGGCGAGCTCATCATGGTCCGCGAGGAGGAAGCGGACTGGGAGGGCGCCGCCGAGCGGTTGCTCCGTGGCTTCGCTCTGTCAATCCTGGTCCCGGACGGGCACTACCCCACCGTCTCCGACTGGATCAACCGCAACCACCTCGGCGGCAAGGTTGTCTACTATCGGGTCCCGCCGGCCACCTCACTCGGCCCGCTGCCCGATGCCCCAGGCAGCGGCACACTGGCCGCCAAGCTCGACATCAAGGACTCCCCGTTCGCCGCCTGGCTGGACCGCGAGCTGGCCCGGCGCGCCCGCGTCGAGTGCGTCGAGACCATGAGGCAGTTCCAGCGGGCTTCGACGGCGATCACGAAGGCCGGACAGATCAAGAGGAGCGGCGGCTACCACGAGAAGGACGACCGGACCCGCATCGGCGACCGGAGCCACTACGTCCTCGGCTGGGCCAACCAGCGCAAGATCGATGCCCTGATGGATCGCGCCACGGCCCTCGCCGCCGACATCGGGAAGGCATCCGACGAGATCAGCCGGCACACCGTGGCCTGGGATGCCGCCGTCAAGCGCGGCAACATCCTGTCCGGCCTGGCGCAGACCGCCGAGTTCGCCGATGTCGACTGGCAGTCCAACGTCAACAAGATCACGAGCCTAGAGGCCGAGCGGAAGCAACTGACCGCCGCCTCCGCCACCCTGGCCCAGATCGACGATGACCTCCAGGGCGTAATGCACCGGATCGAAGAAGCCGAAGGCGAGAGCAATATCCTCACGAGCGCCCTCGGCGGCATCGACAGGGACATCGCCGAGGCACAAGCCGAACAGCGCGAAGCGCAGGCCGTACTTGCCACCCCGGAGTGCGCGGCCGCCCGAGAGCACTTCGCCGCTCTCGGTCCCCTGCTGGAAAAGAACGACCAGCGCTCGCCACAGCGATCCCAGGCCTGCGACAAGGCCGAGGCCGAGGCCGCCCGTATCCTCGCGGGCGTCGCGGAGCGGCGCGGCAGGCGCCGGTCCGAGCTGGCGAACAAGGCCACCGCGATGATGACCGCCTTCCGCAGCCAGTACCCGGTCGAGACCGCCGAGATCGACGCCAGTATCGCCGCGGCGGCAGGCTTCCGCGAGCTGCACGCCCGGCTCGCTAACGACGACCTGCCCCGGTTCCAGCAGCAGTTCAAGGACTACCTCAACACGAACACGATCCGCGACATCGCCACCTTCCAGTCCCGGCTCACTCGCGAGGCCGACCTCATCAAGGAGCGCATCGGCACCATCAATGCCTCCCTCGTCGACATCGACTACAACCCCGGCCGGTACATCCGGCTGGAGCCCGAGCAGACGCCCAACACCGACATCCGGGAGTTTCGCTCCGACCTGCGAGCCTGCACCGAGGGCACCGTCTCTCCGGGCGGCGCCGGTGACGACCAGTACTCCGAGCAGAAGTTCCTGCAAGTCAAACGAATCATCGAGCGGTTCCGCGGCCGGGAGGGCCAGACCGAGGCCGACCGCCGGTGGACGGCCCTGGTCACCGACGTCCGGAACTGGTTCCTGTTCTCTGCCTCCGAGCGGTTCCGCGAGGACAACGCCGAGTACGAGCGATATGCCGACTCCGCCGGCAAGTCCGGCGGGCAGAAGGAGAAGCTCGCCTACACCGTCCTCGCCGCTTCCCTGGCCTACCAGTTCAAGCTGGAATGGGGTACCGCGAAGTCCCGCACCTTCCGCTTCGCCGTCATCGACGAGGCGTTCGGCCGCGGGTCGGATGAGTCCACCCGGTTCGCCCTGGAGCTGTTCGGCACGCTGGGCCTGCAACTGCTGATCGTCACGCCGCTGCAGAAGATCCACGTCATCGAGCCCTACGTCGCCGCCGTCGGATTCGTCGACAACCCCACCAGCATGTTCTCTCGGCTGCAGACCCTCACCATCGAGGAGTACCGAGCAAGGCGCGCCGCCCACGCCCTCGCCATGGTGGCCAGCGCCCAGCCCGCCGCCTGACATGGCCGCGCCCTGGACCACCCCGGCCGCCGTCCGGGAAAGCGCGGGCAAGAAGGTAGCCGGGTGGCTGTCCGGCTACGTTGTCGGGGCGGAGTTCGACCCGGTCCGCTTCCCCATCCGGGGACCCACCGCGGCCGAGCTTGGCGGCCGGTACGACGAGGCCCGCCGCTGGGCCGCCGACTGGGAGCGCGCCGCGCGCGGGCCGCTGCGCGTGGAGTATAAGACGGTCGGCGGGCGCTCCTTCGGCGCCAACGACATCCCCGGGGCCGCCTGGCTCGACAGCTACGATCACGCCTGGGAGGCGACTGGCAGCCGCGCCCAAGTCCGTTCATTGGCCGCGATGGCCGAACGCACCCGGTCCGCCCATCCGGCCTTGCTGCCCTGGGTTGCCCGTCGGCCGCTGAAGGCCCTGGACCTGGCGGACAGCTGGGACCGGCTCCTGGCGGTCACCAGCTGGGTTCTCGCCAGCGACACCGCCGGCCTCTACCTGCGCCAGGTCGACATCCCCGGCGTCGACACCAAGTTCATCGGCAGGCACCGTGGCGTCCTCGCCGAGTTGCTGGACCTGGTGCTGCCGTCAGAGCGCCTGAACGCCACAGGCGACGGCTTCGAGGAACGCTACGGGTTTCTCCGCAAACCCGGTTACGTGCGGTTCCGCGGCTCCGTCCCCGTCGCGGGCTTCACCGAGCTTTCCGTCCGTGCCGAAGAGCTGACCGCGCCGCCGCCGGGCACCTGCCGGGCGTTCATCATCGAGAACGAGATCACTTACCTGGCGTTCCCGCTCCCGGCGCAGGCCATCGTCATCTACGGCAGCGGCTACGCCGCCGGGCAGTTTGGCCCGCTGGCCTGGCTAGCCGACCTAGACCTCGTCTACTGGGGAGACATCGACACTCACGGCCTCGCCATCCTCAACCGGGTGCGCCACCGCTTCCCCCATGCCCGGTCCATCCTGATGAACGAGGCCACCCTGCTCGCCCACCGCCCCCAGTGGGGCACCGAGCCGGACCCGACCTCCGCCGCCCTTACTCACCTCACAGCGGACGAGCAGTCCCTCTACCACTGTCTCCGGAACGGCACCTTCGGTGAGCGCCTTCGCCTCGAGCAGGAGTTCGTCAGCTTCGCCTCCGTCACAGCCGCCGCAGGGTCTATCCCGCCAAACGGTGTTTCTGGCGGTCTTGGTTAGTAGGTCGCGGTAGCCGGGAACGGGGTAGCCGAAGGTGATCGCGGACCCTGAGTGTTCGCCGCTGTGAGTCCTTCCCACGGGAGTCCCAAATCTGGGAGTCCCAAATCTGGGACCTTGGGGGTAGCTGGTCAAGGTCATCAGGGGTTGCTCCGTTTCGCTTCAGGTCCGGCTCCCGCGGGCAGCAGCGGCCGGACAGGTCCCCCGCGGCGGGCAGCCGGGAAGCAGATCAGGAAAGCCATTTGTCGGCATACCGCCATTTGCAGCCTGCCAATACATCGGCTAGCAGCCCGGAAGAATCTATCCCGTCAGTCTTACTTATATAGCGGAAATAAAACCGGCATACCCCCTGCAAGATTATTCAGAACCCCGTGTGATGGAGAAGAAGAACAATCCTCGTGCGGCGTCATACGCATCGCGGTAAGTGTTATAGGGGCGGCGGTAGTCAGTGTGGAGGATGCGCCAGCACTTGAAATGAGCAAAGACTCTCTCGACCGGTGCGCGCAGGGCGGAGATCTGGGCGTTACCTTTCTTGTCTCCCTTGCTGAGCTTCCCGCCTGGAGGCTTTTTCCGGGGAGTTATCATTCCGCAGCCCTGGTAGCCCTTATCGCCGATCCCGCCGCCAGAGTTCCGGACGATCTCGGCGGCCGGGCGTGCCCTCGAATGCTGCAGCGTCGTGAGTGCTCCCCGGCAGCGGGTCAGAAATGTATATCGCCGCCCCGTCGAGCAGGCATATCAGCTGCGCGTTAAAACCGGTAGTTCCGTGCTTCCGGCTCCACAGCTCGCTGTGGGCGGCGTAGGACCAGCAGGGCGTGATCGTGCCATCTACCAGGCAGACGCGCCCGCTGGCCATCTCGATCGCATCCGCGGCATCCGGCACGAATTCCGCCAGGACCGACCTGACGGCCGGCACTATGACGCTTATGACCCGCGACACGGTCGGCTGCGAGATATGCATCAGGTCGCCCAGGAATTCCTGCGTGCAGTTCTGCCGCAGATACATGCACGCGATCTCCACCGCCGCGTAAAAGCCGCATGACCGCGGCCGTCCGTTACCCTTATTCCAGGGACTCTCCAGCGCGCCGTGGACACGGCGGGCAAGCTCCTGCATCTGCGAGAGCATCAGTCCTGTAGTACGATAGTAACGCAACGGTTCTCCCGGGCGGCGAGAATTCTTTGGTAGGAACTCTCAATCCTCCCGGGAGAACCGTTGTTCTTTATGGCGACACGCCGGTCAGCATCGGCCCATTCCAGAAGAGTTTTGAATAATCCTCCTGGTATCGTCCATCTCGTCGCCGGTAACAATTCACTGGCACCGAGTACGCCAAGATGGGGCAAACGGAATATCAGAGTATTAGAGCAGTGCGGATGCCTCGCTGCTGCCGATTTCCCCTCCGTGTGTCTTTACGAACGCGAGGGCTGCTGTCGCTGCCGGGCGGCCAGGGCGGCCAGGGTGGCCGGGGCGGCGTCGCGGTCGCGCGCGCGGCGCGACGTCGACGCCCAGGCCGCACTCCGCCGCGCCCGCCAGGCACCCAGCGCCATCACCCTTGGTCATACTCCCCCGGCGCTGGCGAGTCCCGTGCGGTAGGCGAATACGACGGCCTGGACGCGGTCGCGCAGGTCCAGTTTGGTCAGGATGCGGGAAACGTAGGTCTTCACGGTCTCGACGCTGATCACCAGCTCCTCAGCGATCTCGGCGTTGGACAGGCCGCGCGCGATCAGCATCAGCACCTCTCGTTCCCGGGGAGCAAGCACGCCGAGCGGATCGGCGCCAGGCGCGCTCGCGGCCGGGCGGATCCGGTCGGCGAACCGGCCGATCAGCGTGCGGGTCACGGCGGGCGACAGCAGCGACTCGCCGCGTGCCACGGTCCGCACCCCGTTCACCAACTCGGCCAGCGGAGCGTCCTTGAGCAGGAACCCGCTGGCCCCGGCGCGCAGCGCATCGTAGACGTACTTGTCGACGTTGAACGTGGTCACGACGAGGACCTTAGGTGGCCGGGCCACATCGGGTCCGGCAATTCGCCGGGTGACCTCGATGCCGTCGAGCAACGGCAGGTGGATGTCCATGATGACGACATCCGGCTTCAGGCGCATGGCGGCATCGATCGCAGCCGGGCCGTCTGCTGCCTCCCCGACGACTTCCATATCCGGCTGCGCGCTGAAGACCGTGACGTAGCCAACGCGGACGAGTTGCTGGTCCTCGCAGATCAGCAAGCGGAGGGTCACGTGCCCCTCGCGATCGGAATCATCGCATGCAGCCGGAACCGGCCGTCCGGCTGTTCCCCCGCCGTCAGCTCACCACCGAGCATCCCGACCCGCTTGCGCAGCCCCGTCAGGCCGCGCCCGCCGGAAAGGTCGCCTCCGGCGCCCGCGGAAAGCGGCACCGGAGCGGGATCACTGGTCACCTCGACCTCTACGTGACCACCGGAGTTGCCGACCCGAACGACGGTCGGCTGCCCGGCCGCGTACTTAACGGCGTTGGTCAGGCCTTCCTGCACCACCCGGTACACGGCCACGGGCAGCGCGGACTGGTCACCATCCTCGACCAGGTCGACCGGCTGCCCGCCCATCCGGGTCCGTTCCACCAGGTCCCGCACGGTCTCCGTGACCGGGGTTCGCTGCGTGGCCGACTCGCCGGTCGCCTCCAGCACGTCGAGCAGATAGCGCAGCTCGGACAGGGCCTGTCGGCCGGCCTCGCCGATCGTCGTGAGCGCCGTGACGACGCGCTCCGGCGATTCGGCGACGAACTGCGTGGCGTCGGACTGCACGACCATGGCGGTGACGTGGTGGGTCACCACGTCGTGCAGTTCCCGCGCGATGCGCGCGCGTTCGGCAGCCGTCGCGTCGGCAGCCGCCAGCCGCCGCCGGATGGCATCCTCGGCCCGCCGCTGGCGCACGAAGGCACCGAGCACCCAGCACGCGACAAGGAGCAGGTAGAAGATCAGGAAGTCGGCCACCCCGTCGGGTGACCCCAGCACGCGCACGATGGCCGAGAACGCGACGTACGCGGCCGACGCCGCGACGGCCATGCCGCGCCGGAACCGCTCCAGGTGCGCCCCGGCGGAGTACACCGCGAGATACACGGTCACGCTGCCGAACTGCGGCGGATAGCCGAGCGATTCGTAGATCGCGAAGGACAGGCCGACGACCGCCAGGCAAGCGGCGGGCCACCGGCTGCGCACGGCCAGCGGCACCGTCTGCGCCAGCATGAGGACGAGCGCAAGCACGCCGGCCGGCCGTCTCGGCAGGTCGCCGAATTCAGCGCTCACGGCCGACAGCGACGGGACGAACGCCAGCGCGGTGAACACGGCGGCGAGCCACCGATCCCACACGACGGCGTCGTAGGCACGCCACCAGTCCCGCAGCATCCGCGACCGCGCGGTGAGCCAGGTCTTCGGCATGGCACAGACCCTAACGGCACGGCGAACCTGGGGGACGTACCGTCATGGGCCGACATCGTCATCGCGTTTGTCCCCCGCGAGAGCTACTCGCGGATGTCCACAGCGGGGTGATTCGCGGCATGGCCCGCCAGTCCTACTTTTCCTTCATAGACCGGCAACGCGGCCAACCGTGATCCAGGTCGCAGAACCACTGGAATCGGAGGGCATCACCATGACAAGATCCCGCAGCGTAGTTCCACGCGCTCGTCACATCAGCCTTATCAGCGCCGTCGCCCTGGCGGTGGCCGCGGCCACCGCCTGCTCGGCCCAGACGACCAGTACGGCCGACCAGGCCAGCGTCGTCCAGGCCAACGTCCAGACCTCGATCACCTGGGGAGCCTGCCCGCCACTAGCCAAGGGCACCACGCGAGACCCACGGGAAAAATGCGGCACCGTGACCGTGCCCCTGAACTACCAGGATCCGAACGGCAAGACCATCACCATCGAGGTCTCCGAGATCGCCACCGCCAAGCCGGGCAAGATGCGGGGTTACCTCCTGCTCAACCCGGGCGGCCCGGCGCTGCCTGGCCTGGACATGCCCAGCACGATGGCACCCACGCTGCCCGCCTCGGTTCTCGATGAGTACGACCTGATCGGGTTCGATCCGCGCGGTGTCGGGCACAGCACCCCGATGAGCTGCGGCCTGCCCAGTTCCAGCGACGCCGCCCCGTTCCCCTACCCGGCCGCAGACGGCTCGATCCAGCAGAACATCGCCACCGCCCGCACCATCGCCGGTGACTGCGCCAAGATCGGTAACGAACTGCAGTACTTCACCACCGCCAACACCGCCCGCGACATGGACCGCATCCGCCTAGCGCTGGGCGCGGCCAAGATCTCCTACTGGGGCCAGTCCTACGGCAGCTACCTCGGCGCGGTCTACACCACGCTGTTCCCCCAGCACACCGACCGCATGGTGCTGGAGGGCAACGTCGACCCCAACGATGTGTGGAGCCAGCAGATCCAGCTGTGGAACCAGGGCATGAACGACCGGTTCCCTGACGCCGCCCGCGTCGCCGCGGCCGACAACGCCAAGCTCGGGCTTGGCAGCACGGTCGCACAGGTCACCAAGACCTATCTCGCCCTAGCCGACCACCTCGACCAGACACCGGCGGCGGTACCAGGCACAACGCTGTCCCTCAGCGGGGCGGTCCTGCGGGAGGTCAGCTACGAACTGCTGCTGCGCAACAACACGCTCGCCCCGCTGGCCCAGTTCTGGAAGGCGGCCGCCGACCTGGCCGCGGGCAAGGCCCCGACCGCCGCGGACACAGCCGTGCTGCAGCAGGTGTTCGCCAACGCCCCCGCCGAGCCCGGCGTGCCCGCAGACAACCAGGCCACCATGACCATGGCGCTGATCTGCGGCGACACCTCCTGGTCGCACAATGTGGCCTCGTACGCCGCCGCCACCGCGGCCGCCCGCGCAAAGTACCCCCTGAGCGATGGCATGCCCGACAACATCTGGCCGTGCGCGTTCTGGTCGAAAGCGCCGATCGAGCCGCCGGTCAAGGTCACCTCGAACGGCCCGCGTGACATCCTGTTGCTGCAGAACCGCCGCGACAACGCCACCCCCTGGGAAGGCGCTCTGGGGATGGCCAGGGCGATCGGCCACCGGGCCGGCTTCGTCGGCGTCGACAACGGCGGCCACTACGTCTACGGCACCGGCTCGACCTGCGCCGACCAGGCCACCATCGCGTTCCTCACGAGGGGGACCCTCCCGGTCAAGCCCCTGTACTGCCCCGGTCCCACGTCCTGAACATCGCCGTCCTCCCGCGCTTGCCCCCGGCGCAGACCGGGGGCAAGCGCCGTTCGGCCATGCGCTGGGCATGACGCTGGGCTATTTGGGCCGGCGGCCGCACGCGGAGCGTGCCGCCGCGCGGGCGCGGTTCACGGACATGTTGAACGCGGCGGCCGTGGCGGGGGACGGCTCTGCGGCGCAGACGGCGCGGCGGAGCTGCGCGGCCTGGGCGGGACGCAGGCTGCGCAGGCCTGAGAGCAGCGCCGGCGTTCCGTCGGGTCCCAGGTGGCCGAGCTGGTAGAGGTCCAGGGGCTGCCCGTGCGCCCCGCGGCTGAGGTTGACCCTGGCCACGATCGCCGCCGGGCTGGCGATGGCCCAGCCGACGGTGAAGAGCAGCGCGGATGCGAGGACGGCGGCGGGCAGGAGCCGCTGTGGCAGGCCGCGGCGGGTGATGGTCAGCGCGGTCAGGACAAACACCACGCCGATCCACGCGGCGGCGGCGAGGCAGGCCAGGCGGAGCATGGTGAGCCCGTAGGCGGCCTCGTACAGCTGCAGCCGCCGGATGGCGGTGACAACCACGCCGATGGTCAGGACGACGGTCAGGGCGTAGCTGGCGGTCAGCACGGGATGAGGCGCGGCGCAGGCGCGCACGGTGAGCAGCAGCACCAGGGTAATGGCGGCGCAGGCGAGCAGCTCGAAGAAGCCACTGCGGGCATATCCGGCGTAGGTCAGGCCGCGGGTGACCAGGATGCGCTGGCCGACCCCGGACAGGGCGGCCACCTGGGCCGCCACGAAGACGGCGTACAGGACGCACAGGCCGCCGAGGATGGAGCAGGCCTCCACCGTGCCGAGGGACAGTGCCCGCGACAGTGCCGGGCTGGGCTGGCGGGCGCTCGCGGCCCGGGCCAGCCCGGCGACGGCCCAGGATCCCGCCAGCAGCAGCGCCAGGTGACTGGCCAGCGAGGGCGCCTCGAACCACGACCGGAAGATCGGGTCCGCGGCGGCCAGCAGTACCCAGACGATGATCAGGGCCGGGGCGCCCAGGAGCACGCCCCGACCCACCGCGACGGCCCGACGCCGGGTCGCGCTGCTGCCCGCGCCCTCGTTATCCGCGCCGTGATCGCGCAGCATGCCGGGGGCCATGACCAGGTGGCCGGCGGTCAGCGCGAGGCGGAGGATGAGCGCGGGAAAGGTGGCGGACGCGCCGCCACGGTCGGCGCCCAGGGACGCGCCCAGCAGCAGCGCGGCGATCACCGCGATGATCACCGGGACGAGGACCCAAGGGCTGGACCGGAAGGCCAGGAGCAGGCTGGTGCCGGCGGCCGTGCTGACCGCCAGGCGCCCGGCCGGGCCGCGTACCCGCCCGCTGAGCAGCAGGACGGCGGCCGCGGCGGTTACCCATGCCGTGGCCGCGATGGTGGCCAGGCCCGCGCGCCAGGCGATGTCCAGCAACACGCCCCCCGCCAGTGCCCCGATGGCCAGGCTGCGGTCCATCCCGGCCCGCACGGCGAGGTGGCGCCGCCGCAGCCGCTGCGTGGCGGCCCGCGCGGGCTGCTGCGGTTGCGGGCACGCCCCGGGCGGCCATCCCGGCGGCACCTGCCCCGGATGCGGGGCTAGTGACGGGCCGGGCTGCGGACCGGAGGCGGACGCGTCCGGCAGAGCTGGTGGCTCCATTCGGGGGTTCCTCTCAGCGACCGGTTCAGCGCGGCGCGCCGGACGGTCAGCTCGGCAGGTTGAAGGTGATGAGGCAGCCGGACGGCTGCCGTGCGTCAGCACGGATCGAGCCGCCGTGCAGCTCGACGATCGAGCGTGCGATGGCCAGCCCCAGGCCGACCCCGCCGGCCCCGGACTCCCGGGCCGCGCCTACCCGGTAGAACCGCTCGAAGATCCGGTCGATATCGGCGGCCGGGACGCCTGGTCCCGCGTCGCTGACCTCGAACTGGATGCCGCCCGGGGTGGCGGCGGCCCGGACCAGGACCTCCCCGCCCGCCGGGCTGTGCCGGACTGCATTAGTGAGCAGGTTGGTCAGGACCTCGTGCACGCGGTCGGGATCACCGGACCCGGTGAGCCTGCTGTCGGCATCGGCGACGATCCGTACCTCAGCGCGGACCGGCGCGACCTCGGCGGTCGCGTCGCCGATGACCTCGCCGACCGTGAAGTCCTGGCGGTCGATCCGGATCGCGCCGGACTCGATCTGGGACAGCCGCAGCAGCTGGTCGACCAGCGCGCCGAGCCGCTCGGTATTGGCCAGCATCACCGCCACGGCGGCCAGGTCCAGCTCCTCGACGCCGTCGGCCAGGTTCTCCAGGCGTGCCCGCAGCGCAGCGATCGGGGTGCGCAGCTCGTGGCTGACGTTGGCGACCAGTTCGCGGCGCTGTCGTTCCGTTTGCTCCAGCCGGGCCGCCATCGTGTTGAACGACCGGGCCATGATGCCGACCTCGTCCTGCGCGGTGGCCAAGACCCGCTGGCTGTAGTCGCCGTCGGCCATGGCCCGGGTGGCCGAGACCATCTGCCGCAGCGGCGCGGTCATGCCGTGCGCCAGCACCTGGATGACCGCGAGGGAGACGAGCAGGCCGCCCGCGAACGCCCACCGCGCATGCACCCCCAGGACCAGCGAGGCGAAGATGGCCCCGACTGTGGCCGCGACGGAGGCCACGACGACCAGGCCGAGCTTCACCTTGATTGACCGCACCCAGTCCAGCGGCCGCAGGCCCTGGCCCGTGGCGGCCATCACCCGTCTTCCCCGTCGGCGCCGGCGTAGCCGACGCCATGGACGGTACGGATCACCCCAGCGCCGACCTTGCGGCGGACGGCCCGCACATGCGAGTCGACGGTGCGCGGTCCCGAGCCGTCCCGGTAACCCCAGACCTCGGCCAGCAGCGCCTCCCGGCTGCGCATCACGCCGGGCACCACCAGCAGGAACGTCAGCAGGTCGAACTCCGTGGCCGTCAGCCCGACCAGCTGGCCATCGCGCCGGACCCGACGCCGTGACACGTCGACCTCCACGCCGCCGACCCGCAGTACCTGGCCGGGAACGGCAGCGGACCGCTCCGCCCGGCGCAGCAGCGCCCGGACCCGGGCGGTCAGCTCCCGCATGCTGAACGGCTTGCTCAGGTAGTCATCGGCCCCGACCTCCAGGCCGACCACCAGATCGGTCTCTGACCCCCGCGCCGTCAGCATGATCACTGGGACCGGCCGGTCACGCTGGATCCGGCGGCACACCTCCAGGCCATCGAAGCCCGGCAGCATGAGGTCCAGCAACACGGCGTCCGGCCGGACGGCGGCCACCGCCTCCACCGCGCCCGGCCCGTCGCCCGCGACCGTCACGCAGTGGCCGTCGCTGCGCAGCCGTGCGGCGATCGCCCCGGCAAGCTCCACCTCATCCTCGACAACAACGATCCTGGCCATACCGGCAAGCTAGCGAACCAGTTGTGCAGGTTTCGACACCCCAGCCGTGAAGAAACGGTGCAGCACCCGCCCCGGACACACGACTGCCAGCCAGCCCCGCGCGAGCTGATACCGCTGACGCGCAAACGAGACCCGCCGGCCCTTCACCAGCCTGCTACAGGGCTCCGGCCAGCCTGCCACCAGCCGTACTGGCCAGCCCGGCGACAATGCCACCAGGCCACGGCCCGCATATGCCACTACCAGCGCCCGGAAGCCCTCGCCGTCGCCTGATCACAAAGCGACACCGGAGTCCCAGGCAAGTCAACAGCCGCACCGAATCGACTGCTAGTCCCACCGCTGACGCTATCCACCCCGCAGATAGGCACGCCGAACCGGATAATCTGCGAGCACTTGCGCGCTACCGCCTGCTGACTGCCTGGAGCACGGAATCGGCGTTCGGCACCCGGTAGTCGATCTCTTTCGACTGGCGGCCGGCACCGTAGGTGACAGCGACGACCTCAGTTTCTCCGCACCCGGATACGGGCCTGTTCCCGCAAGTTCCGACAGCGGACACCGTCGGGAGGACAGCCCGAGGTCCGTCGCAGGTCCATCCTCGACGCCGACTTCCCTGAGCCTGCTCACGCCAGCGGCAGTCAACCCGCCCTGGGACGGTAACCGCGTCCGGCGGCAGGCGGAGCGCCGCTGACGCCCCGGCTCCGCAGACCGCCCAGGGCGCCTGTCCGCGCTGTCCGGGCACCGGGAGACGACAGGGCCGACGGTGCCGCGAACCGCTAGCTCAGCCCCGGATCTGTCCGCTATGTCCGTAATCACTGCGACACGCCGCCCCGCGACGGCACGCCATGAAACAGGCGGGACAACCAGGAAACGAGCCGCAAGCCGCGATAAACGCAGGCCCGGACCGTTTTCGCTGGTAGTGGCAGGTGCAAGGTTCGAACTTGCGTAGGCTGAGACGACGGTTTTACAGACCGCTCCTAGCCGAGGCGGGTGCAGCTGACCAGCGGATACGCGGTTCGAGGCTTGATTCCGGGCCTCCCGCCGTCCGCTATGCGCCAGCGAGCTCCGGTTCTGGACCTTTGGAACCCACGGACGGTCACGAACGGCGAGGGGTAGGAGCAGTTAGGCCGACCGTCCAGCCCTGCGGCCACATCGCTGACCCCAGCTCCTTCCGGCTCGACGTTGTCTCCAGCACCGCCTCCACCCTCGGGCTCGTCGAATTGCGGTACCGGCGGTATCACTAAAATCGGGAAGGCTGCGCACCGTCCGGAGACCAGAAGACCTACGGACATGATGCCTTCACTCATGATACTGTCATTTTTGAATGTATCAAGCCAGGCTGATCGAGGCTGCCGTGGATAAGTTCATCGGGCGAAAACGCGAGCTTGAACTGCTGGGCCGGCTGCTGCGGCGGACAGGCGAGGGCGGGCGCGCCGGACGTCCGGGCCGGGCGATCCTCATCCGCGGGCGGCGGCGGGTCGGCAAGTCACGGCTGGTGGAAGAGTTTATCGGCCGGGCTAAGGTACCGTCGGTCTTCTTCACCGCATCCGGGCAGCCGACCATCGAGGCAGACCTGGCACTGTTCACCGAGGCGGTCCTCGAGTCGGATCTTCCAGAAGCCAGCCTCTTCGCCGGCCAGGCGCCGGCTACCTGGGACGCGGCACTGCGGCTGCTGGCGCGCTGTCTTCCGGAGGACCGGCCCAGCGTCGTTGTCCTCGACGAGATGCCCTACCTTATGAGGACAGACGCCGGTTTCGAGGGGACACTGCAGAAGATCTTCGACCGGGACCTGGCCCGCAAGCCGACGCTAATCATCTGCGTCGGATCGGACCTGGCGATGATGGAGGCGCTGAACGAGTATGGGCGCCCGTTCCACCAGCGGGCTACCGAGCTGGTCATACCGCCGCTCAGCCCCGCGGACGCCGCTGAAATGCTCGGCCTCCCTGCCGCTGACGCCTTCGACGCCTACCTGATCTCCGGCGGCCTTCCGCTGATCCTCGACGAGTGGCCCGCACGGATGACCCCGCTTGGCTATGTAGCGGAAGCGACGTCCGATCCGCTCTCCGCCCTGCTGGTCAGCGGCGAGCGAGCGCTAGCCGCCGAATTCCCACCGGATTCGCATGCCCGCCTGGTACTGGGCGCGATCGGGGCCGGGGTGCGGACATTCACCAAGATCCAGCAGGCAGCGGGCGGCATCTCGCAGGCGACGCTCATCCGGGCACTGCAACTGCTGACTGCCAAGCGCATCGTCGAGGCAACGATCCCGCTGTCGGCGAAGCCCTCACGCGAGACCCGCTACGCGGTAGCGGACCCCCACCTCCGGTTCTGGCTCGCGTTCCTCGGCCCGCACCAGCCGGAGATCGAACGCGGCCGGGGCGACCTGGTCACGGCACGGATCGCCGCGTCCTGGACAGCCTGGCGCGGCAGCGCGATCGAACCGGTCATCCGCGAGGCCCTGCGCCGGATCAGCGACCAGCTCCCCGGCCAGCCTCGCGCAATCGGCGGCTACTGGACACGCACCAACGACCCCGAGGTCGACCTGATCGGCGCCGACCGGGAACCAGTCGCCAAGCAGATCACGTTCGTCGGATCGATCAAGTGGCGAGACAACCAGCCCTTCGACGAGCGAGACCTCGCCGAGCTAATTGCTCACCGATCCCAGGTGCCCGGAGTGGCGGAATCGGTACCGCTCATTGCGGTGACCCGCAGCGGGACGCGAGTAACCACCCCGCTCATACTCGGACCCGAGGACCTCCTCACGGCCTGGAACTAGTGCCGTAGCAGACCACGTTTGCCCGGCCGGTCGTGTTCACCACGAGTGCAGGTCCGGCCTCCAGACTGGGCGCGTGACGGAACGGCTGCGGGTACGCGAGATCGATGATGACGAGGGCCGCCGCCTGGTGCGGATCGTGCGCCGGGGCAGCGGGTCGGTGGTGACGTGGCGGCGGGCGCAGATGGTGCTGCTGTCCCGCCTGCGAGTGCTACTGGTCTTAGGCTGACCTGCGATCGGCGGGGGCCAGGCTGACGGTCACGGTCAGGCCGAGCGCGGCCGCCAGGCGCTCCAGCAGCGGCAGGGTCGGGGTGGTGCCCCCCGCCTCGAACCGGGCCACGCCGGGCTGGGTCATCCCGGCCCGCTCGGCCAGCTTCCGCTGGGACCAGCCCAGCTCCTCCCGCCGCGCCCGGACCGCCTCAGCCAGCTCAAACCGCAGCCTGGCCTCCTCGTACGCGGTAGCCGCCTCCGGGCGCCCCGCGCGTGCCGCCCTTGCCTCCGCGAGGCTGACACGCCCCCTGCCTGTCCTGGGTCATTGCCATCCCTCCGCGTCCGTCGTGTGCCCCTCGTCCTGGCACCGGGCCAGGGCCGTCTGCGCCTGGGCAACCTCGGCGGTCTCCCGCATCCTGGTCTTGGTGAATACCGTCAGCATCACGATTCTCCGTCCTGGCGCGATCCAGTAGGAGATCCGGACCCGCTGGCCGCCGCAGTAAAACCGGAGCTCTCGCAGCTTGCCTCGGAGCTGCCGGGTGTACGGCTCGCCCAACAGCGCGCCCCGCTCCTCCCGTAGGCCCAGGTGGAACATCGCCTGCGCCCACCGCGATCATCCGGGCCCTCCAGCCAATCCCGGACCTCGGGCTCCAGCTCAGCCTCACCCCAGGACATACCAGCGATGATATCGCATCACGTGGCCCCAGGCTGGCAGGCACCATGGCGGACCCTGCGGAGGCCCGGTCAATCCAGCGGCGGAATCTACCGGCGGCGCGATCATCGACGTTTGAGATGACGTACACGTACCCGGCCCTGATGTTCGCGATCCGGTAATAGTTGGCCTCGATGGCCTTGTCAATGTCGGCCAGCCGCCTGACGCGCTCGCCGGCGGCGACATCATCACCCCTGGCACGCAGGGCCTCCAGTGAAGCTGGCCTGCAAGGGGTGATCGTCGGCCATCAGTCGCGCTCTCCGAAAGCAACAGAATCACGGCTCGTCAGAGGCTTCGGATGAAGTCGTCCTCGGTCATAACCTCGATGTCTTGCCCATTGCCTTGCAAGGTGAATGCGCGGGCGACCTTTCCGGTGGTGGTGGCCCCAGGGGAGAGTACTGCGGGGTTGAGCTCGCCGATGACCAGGATGTTGGTGCGCCCGGTGACGCCCTTCTCCGGGATCCCACCGGCCCGGGCCGCATCGTCCCACGCCTGCTGTCTGGTCCTGGTCTTCAAGGCGCCGGTGAACACGATCACCTGCCCGTACATCGGGTGATCCGGGTCCGCGTCCGGGCTAGCGTCCCGAGTGACCAAGCGGTCTCGACCGCTGCCCCTGCGGTCACGTCTCGCGCACGGGACATAGCGGTCGGGCTCCAGGTGGCCCATGCGGATGTCGAGCGCGTCCGTCAGCTCGCCGGGCGTGCTGGCCCTGTGCCGCCGTGCCAGGGCGACCGTGATCAGCGCCGCGCCGCGGGCGTTGATGAGCACCTGGTGGCGCCCGGTTAATTCGACGTCGCACTCGGCCGCGACGAACGGCAGCCGGTAGGACGGCAGCCGGAAGGCCCGGCGGGCCAGAACCATCGTGCACAGGAAGTCGGCCGTGGGCGAGGGCAGGTCGGCGGCGGCGGCTGCGTTCCGCAGGACGCCGATATTGAAGCCCGCATTGTGGCAGATGAGGATGTCCGGCCCGGCGTACTGCACGATCCAGTCAGCCACCGTCCGCCAGGACGGCGCGCTGACCACCATCTCGGCCGTGATCCCGTTCAGGGAGGTCTTGTAGTCGGCGAACCCGCCGAGGCCCTCCGCGAGTCGGATCAGTCCGCCGGACTTGCCCACGATCCGGCCATCGCGTACTCGGACCAGGCCAACCGCGCATGCGGAGCCGCGCTGGGAGTTGGCTGTCTCGAAGTCGATGGCCGTGAAATCGAGGCTCATCGCGCCCAGTCCGGAATCGCACCAAGGTCAGCGCGCCCAGGTCTTTCGCCATCCCGCTGACCAGCGACCTGCTCGGTCGCGTGATCCTCAGGATGTCGGGCGGTTTCTCCAAATCCTTGACTAAGGCAACAGCGGCCCCTTTTGATCGCGCTCATGTGGCTAGCCCCTCTATCAGGGTCGGCTCGCTCAGAAGCACCTGGAGCCCAAGATGCTCTTGAGCTATCTTCTGGCCCGATGCCAGGAGTTCTTCGGCCTGCGGGCGAAGCGCCATGGGCAGCCACGCGCAAGCGTCCCCGTAGTCAGGGCGGTCGACGCGGTTGCTGTCATCGGGCCGCCGCCAGCGCCGGGGCCCGTCTAGCAGGAACCGGTAGCAGGTGGCGGCGGGAAGCACCGGCGGCAGATTGGCCTCGGCCGCCTGGCGGGCCGCGCTGGCCGCGATTCGCAGTCCGGCCAGGTCGAGGTCCCCGAAGTAGCGGACATGGCGGGGCGACGGATGCAGCAGCGGGGTGCTAAGGACGCTCTGCTCGAACGTGCCACCGATGCCCCAGGCGACGTGCAGGTCGGGCCGGGTCGCCGCGTCCAGGGCTCTCGCGGCTGAGAGGAATGAGGTATAAGTGGCCAGGTTCTCCGCCACGAGCAGGACCACGGGACCGTCGCCCGGCACATGCTGGGAGGCAAACGGAAGCGGCGGGTCGTAGCAGGCCAGCAAGTCCAGGGTGAGCGCGCCAGAGGTGAAGAGCCTGGTCTTCCGGTATCGATCGAGCGCCTTCTCGTCGCCGAACAGCTCAGCCGAACGCTCCCTGGCGGGCACCCGGACTGGCGCTGGGTTGTCCCGCAGCCAGCCGGCGACGCTCTCCAGCAGCACGTGCTCATCGAGGCGGCTAGCGACCCGGCCGGCCGCCTCCAGGACACTTGGCCATACCCGCGGCGCGGGCCTTACGGCCGGCTCTCCTGCCTTGTGGTCAACGCGCGTGACCCAGACGGGAAGCGGTGGCTCGACGATGGCGTCCCAGCCCGATCGGGAGGCAGCGGACGGGAGCGCCACCAGGGATGCACTCACGAGTTCATCTATCGCCTGCCGGAAGCGGGCACGCGCCGCCGGATCTCCAACGAGGCTTAAGTCATGCTCTTGCGCGGCGGTAAACACCTCCGCCACCAAGATCCGCTTATTCCGCGCGGCGGCAACCTGCCGGGCGAGGCGGGCTGCCAGCGGAGACAGCGGCTGGCTCATGGCATGGCCTCCGCCGCCGCTCCGGGGTCATCCCATCGGCGGTCCGTATGGGCGACCCGGACTCCCGTGATCAGGCCCCCGTCCGTGCCATCGCCGTCTGAGACGATATAGCGGCGCCCCTGGGTGCCGCCCTGCCTGTTGTCCAGCCGGATGACGTTCGGGAACTGGATCACGGCGGCGGGATCCTTCACCCCCGTCGTGTAGATGAGCTGGATCCCGTGCGAGGCCGCGACGTCCCGCTGCAGCCGCACGAGGTGCGCCGACGAGGCCCGGCCGATGGGGTTGTCCAGCAGCAGGACCCCGCCGGGGCGGGCACCACGCCCGGTGCGCGTGGCGCGCAGCGCGACAATGGTGCAGTACAGCGCCACGCAGACGGTAAGCTTCTCGCCGCCGCTCCACTTGGCCAGACGGCTGATGTCCTCAGTAACCGGCGTCGTATCCTCGGTCGGCTTCAGAACCCTGACGGTGAATCCCTGCGGCCCGGCCGCCTCGCGGACGGCTTCCTTCAGCAGCGGCATACCCTCGGGCTTGAGCCCCTTCTGGATAACCCGGTCGATAACCCGCTCCGCGTACGCATGGAGGACAGCGTCATCGGGCCGCGCGAAGCCAATACGGAGCACGTTCCGGCCCTCCCACGCCCCGGGGGCGTTGCCCATCCGCGAGCTGCGCTCTGCTTTCGCTAGCGTCTCCATGGTGTCCCGCACTACCCCAGCGAGCGAGTCCGCGAGGATGCCCTGGTCCTTGGCGATGGCCGCCAGTTCCCCCGCCAGGGTGCTGGCTCGCAGGCGTAGCTGGGCGGCCAGGCCTGTAGCGTTCCGGCCAAGCACGTCCGCCGGGTCGTGCATGACTCGATCCTTCACCGGTCCTGAGATCTTCGGGAAGGTCCCGCTGGTACGCCGGAGCTTGTCGATGGCCGCAGTGAGCGCCTCCTGGGCCTGGGCAAGCCGGGAGTCTCCGTCTGCTATTCGCTGCCGGGCCTTCCTGGCCGCAGCGCGACCGTCATCTACGCTGCCGGTGAACTCCGCACCCGGCAATGCCTGCGCGGCGGGCAGTCCGTCGAGGAGGGTGGCGAACTGCTCCTTGCGGCCCACGATCTTCTGCTTGCTCCTCTCGATGCGGCCAAGGTGAATCTCCGCCGCGCCGAGGCGCTCGCCTGCGGCCTGGGCGCTGGCCTCCTGCTGGGACGCCAGCTCGTCGGCCGCAGTCGCTGTCACGGGACGCACAGGCAGGACCCGGCGCGGCGGCTCGCGGCGCAACTGCTCGATGGCCGTGACGGCCTCGCGGCACTGGCCGACGGCAGCCTTGGCCGTGCCGAGCACGGTGGCCGCGTTCCGGTCGGCCGTCCTGGCCTGCTCGATGGCACGGGCGCGCAGGTCCGGCTCCTGGCCATCTGGGGTGGCGAGCAGACTCTGCGCGTGCCGTTGCAGGTCGGCCGAGTGGCGTGCGATCTCCGCGCCCGCCTTAGCTACCTGCCCGGTTAGGTTCTGCACGCGGTCGGCGAGCACCGACTGCGCGGTACGCCGCTCCAGCGCGGCTTGAGCGCTGGCCTCGTTCTGCCGGAGCGTGTCGAGCGGTACGGCGGGATCAGGAACAACGGCGGCCGACTCGCCGGACGCGAGTCGCGCGGCCTCGGAGCGGTACCGGCTCGCCTCTTCGATCGTAGCGTGCGCCGCTGCCTCGTGCTTCTTCTCCTCCCCCGCGGCGGCAACCTGGCGGTCGGCGTGGTCGGTGGCCCGCTTCCCGGCCTTGGCCGCGCGTTCCTCTTCCTCGGACAGAGTCTTGCGCAGGCTCTCCTCCTCGCGGAGGGCGAATATCAGCTCGTCGAGCCAGTCCAGGGTGGAGTCGGCCTTTTGCAGGGCCTTCGATGTTTCGGTGCTGGCCTTGTCCGCCGTGAGTTCGGCCTCATCGAGACCCTTCAGTTGTTCGTGAGCGGTGCGCTGCGCCTGCTCGACGCCACGGCGCTGGGTATCCCAGTGGGTGATGTCGGCGTCGATGGCCTCCAGCTTCCCGGCTGGGCAGTCATCAAGGAACGCGACGACCGTGTCATGCAGTGCCTGGTCCGCCGCGCGCCGCTGGGCGTACTCCGCGTCCTCCCGCTGGGACGCCTGGGCGCGGTCCTTCAGGAAGCGAACGGTGGCAGCAGCCTCATCCTGGTCCACCAGTCCGCGGCGGAGCGCCGTCCAGGCGGGCGCATCCTCGGCAGTGTCACCGGCACGCGCGGCCGCGATGAGTGCGTCGGCGGCCGCTGCCGTGTAAACGCTGACCAAGCTCGTCGTCCGGATGTCTCCGCCTTCGAGGCAGGCGACCGCGTGATCGACCGCTGCGGTCGGCACCACTACCCCGGAGCCGATCCGGGCGATGGCCGGGGTATCCAGCAGAGCGAGCAGGTCGCGCGGCGGAACGCCGCTCCGGAGGTACTCCCAGCCCATCTGAGCGGCGGTGACCGCGGTGAGCGCCTCGCGGACCTGGTCGGCGTCCAGGCTGGACGGCAGGAACTGGCTCCGGTCATGTTCTGTGATCGTGCGCTCATCGGCGTGCCGCTCCGCCCTGCGCCGGATCCGCTCGTCGTCAGCCGCGAGGACCGCGTCACTCAGGCGCCGCAGGATCGCTGGGGTCTCACTCCAGAGGATGATCGCCTCTCCCTCCGACGCCTCGGCCAGTTCACGGACCCGTGGCGAGGCGCACAGCGCGTCCAGGCGCGCGCTGAGAGCCTGGCGCGCGCCGACCGCGACGGACAGTTTCTGGTCGGCGGCGTTCCAGTCCGTTATGAGTTGCTTCTCCTGGCTCTGCAGGGCAGCCCGGTCCAACTTCCGTTTCTCCGCCTGCTCTGCCATCTCCGCGAGGCGGTCGGCGAGGCCTTCTCGGGTTCCGCCGACGACGTCGCGGTGCTCCGCTGGCGACGTTTTGAGGGCGGGCAGGTGCCCGAGTTCCACGCCTCGGCGCCTTCGGCCGTCCAGCACTTCCAGGCGAGTCCGGGCCGTCGTCGCCGCGTTACTAGCCGCGCGTTCCTCCGCACGGGCCTGGCCCGCGCTCGCCTTCTCGTCTCTGGCGGCCTGAGCGGCGGCCCGGCTGTCAACGTCGGCTGCCCGCGCCACCACATCGGCTGCGATAGCGAGTGCTTCGAGTCGATGCCGCAGCCCGGCGGCGTGCCGGGCGTGCTCAGCGCGCAGCGGCGCCAGGTCGGCCTCCTCCGCCGCTGCCTCCTGCTGCGCCTGGTCCAGGCTCGCCCGGAGCCCGGCCAGCCCGGCCAGGCCGGGCACTACCTCCCACGCCCGGGCGGATGCCGCTGCATCCGAAGCGGCATGCTCCGCTTCTTCCTGCCTGGCCTCGGCTTCGTCGAACCGCAGCCGGGCGGCCTCACGACGGTACAGATACACCAGGTCGTTGGCCTGATTGCGCTCGTTGTTCGCGGCAGTAGCGGCTCGCCGTGTTACTTCCTCTTCCGCCAGGAGCTGCTTCTGCTCGGCGTCCGCGACGGCAATCGTAGCCTCGAACGATACGGCCAGCGCGGCGGCGGCAGCCCCGGCCTCGTTCGCCGCCGCGACCGCCTTCTCCACGTCCGCGTTGCCGATGGCGACGCCATCCAGATCCACTGCAGCCAGGGTGCAGAAGCGCTGTTCTTCCTGCTTCGCGGGCTTGGCCGCAAGCTGCTTGCTTACCTGGCCCAGGCGCGTGGCGATCCCGTTCACGGAGTCAGGCGCTACCGTGAGGTCGAGCATGAAGTCGATGAACTCCTGCGCCGACGAGAACCGGAACAGGTCCTCTACTCCGCCCTCGACATGGTTCATCTGCTTCTGGGAGCGGAAGACCTCGGGGTCGAGGTGCCGATCGCCTAGCGCGCCCCGCCACTGGTGCTGCTTGCCGGTGACGACCAGGTTGGCCCGCTGGCCGCACGGCCGCGCCTGCTCCCGGAGCGCGTCCCCGAACTCAGCCAGACGCCGGATATGCCCCGCCGTATCCGTGAATGGCAGCGTCGTAAGATCCAGGACCCCCGGAACGGCGTGGAATGTGTAAAGCAGGGTGGCAAGCCGGTCTCGCGACGCCTCCGGCTGGGCCGGCCTCCTCAGGTCGGCCCACTCGTGAACCGCCCCGGTCACCAGGAGCCCGTCTGGCTCACCCAGCAACGTGCGGGACGTGCTCGCCGGCTCCCAAACGGCGACTACGTGCGCGGTGTCCCCGCCGTCGATGTAGTCGGTCAGGCTCCGCTTGACCGAGCGCCCCATGAAATCGGCAGCGCGTGGCAGTAGCAGAGCGTAGAGCAGCGACAGGATGCTGGACTTGCCGCCGCCGTTACGCAGCCAGATGACGGAGTCCTGCGGCTCGCTGCCGTCGTCCGCCGGGGCCGTGAATGTGAGCGTGAGGTCCTGGAATCGCGCGGACCGCTCCCCCACGGAGCGGAAGCGCAGCGCGGCAAGCTTATAGGTCACGGCTTGCCTCCCTGGGCGGGCTGGGCGGCGCCAGCCTCGTCGGCCGCCGCGCGGCCAAGTTCCGCGATGAAGGAGTAGGCGCGCTCAAGAGCGATCTCCCGGGCATGAATCCGGAAGCGCTCGGTCAGGGTCCATGTGTCGTCTGCGAGGGGATCAGCCCGCGCCATGCCCTGGCCAGCGAGCCAGGTCAGCATCGTCCGGATCCAGTACCGGGTGCACAATTTGCTCAGGCGGCCGGTCTCGCTGAGGTGCATCGCCGGCATGGACAGGTAGATTCGCCACGCTGCGTCCAGGCCCTCCTCGGGAATCACCTCGCCACCGGCATCGTGCGAGCGGAGCCGCTCGCACAGGTCGCGGAGCCAGGCGTCGAAGTCCGCTACCCCGACGGGACGGATGCGGTCCTCGTCGAGTTCCTGCGCGCTGGGGTAGGCGAAGGCCGCCAGCCCGGTCAGGATCAGGCCGGCCAGGACCTTGTGGTCGTTCTTATAGAGGCCCTGCATATCCGTAATGCGGAACGCCAGCGGCGACTCGGGCACGATCCCGAGAATGAGGCCGAAGTCGCCATCGGACAGCACCTGCGCCCCGAGGCCGTGCAGGACGGCGTCGGCAGCCGCTCGGAATTCCGCTACCGTGCGATAGCGATCCAGCACCCGCTGGTATTCAGGGCTGCGGCCTGGGCGCTGGTTGGGGCGCAACGCCCAGGCCACCAGTACGCCGATATCGACATGGTCGTCGCGCATCAGGGTCACGGCACCTCCTGGAGCATCCGGCGGCTCGGCTGCGACATCGCCGCGGCAGCGGGAAGCGCGAATGCGAGCGAGTCTGCGTCCGGGGCCACGATCACGTCGTCGCCCTCCCAGTCGCGGAGGAAGAGCGAGGTACCGTCGCTGTCCACAGCCGCACGCGGGCCGAGGATCCGGCCCACAAGATCCCCAGCGATCAGGCCGCCCTCGTCGTCGGCATCCTCCGGGGAAAACGCCCACAGAACCGCTAGATTGAGTACCTCGCCTCCGGATCGGCGGGCCGACTCCCCGACCTGGGCATCGGCATCGCAGGCGGCTAGGAGCTGGGACAGCCGGGCAGGCAGCCCGACCGCGCGCACCGCCCGAATCGCGACGGCCACGAATTCCTCGCGGATCAAGGGCGGTGGCGGGTCACTTAGCTCTGGCTCCTCCTCGCCCCTGCCCTCGGTGGCGGTCCGATCCCTTTGCTGCCACAGGTCGTTGACCAGCCGGTAGAGGCGCGGCAGCCGCGGGGCGACCGCTCCCCACATGTCGGTCACGAACTGACCAGCCACCTCGATGGCGTGCTCCTGCCGCAGATCCAGGGCCGGCAGGAGAACCTGCTGGTGCGGATCGGGGAGGGTGATCGACGCGGGCGGCCGGAACGACTGGCGCTCCTGCTCCGCTAAGAACACGCCTCGGGCGTCGATGACCCGCCGGTGCAGGTCCTCGTGCCGGCGTTGGCACTCAGTGAGCAGGTCCGCGATCCGCCGCGCGGCAGCCAGGAGCCGCGGGTCTCCGCTCGCGATGGCGTCCTGCACCTTGCCAAGCAGGGCGCGCTCGGCCCGCAGCCGCTCCCGGATGTGGTCCCGCGCACCGTCCAGCCTCGCCGGAACCTCCGACGCCCACTCGCCCTCGACCATCCGCAGGTCCCGGCGGGTCTGCTTGATCAGGCGGTCCAGCTCATCAGAAAGGCTGAGCGACAGCAGCCGGGCTCGCTCAGCAGAGGCGACCGCAGAGTCGAAGGCGTTGCGCTGCAACTGGCGTTCCAGCACGAGCTCCGTAGCGACCTGCTCGTCCTCCACATCGAAGTTCAGCCCGCCGATCAGCGCGTTGATCGCATCGGCGGTGGCGCGCAGCACGTTCTCGTCCCGTGCTGCGTCGTCGCGCTCCTCAAGCAGCGAAAACGGCACCTCCCGGCGCTGGTGACGACGCTCCGAGCTGGAGTAGTCACTGGTGAGGTACTGGAACCTCGCGTGGTGCGCCTGCCGGTTCAGCAGGAAATCGATCACGAAGCGCGCCACGTCCGCGTGCTCCTCGGCCGTCCGCTCCGGGGCGGCCAGGGCTGCGAGCCCGGTGAGCGCGGACACGACGTCGGCGCGGGTCGCCTCCTCCTCGAAGCCCTGCCGGGACACCACGAGGTCGATAGCCGTGAGCGCGAGAGTCACGACGTCGTAGGCGCCGTCAGCCCAGCCGCGCCGCCGCGCGGCCTGCGCGGCCTCGATGACCGGGCTGTACCGCAGGAACGCGGCCACACGCGCCGGGAAAGACGCCTCATACACGCTCAGGCCGCTAGGCCGCCCTCCGGGAGGAGACTCAGGGACGGCCCCGGAGTTCGCCCCGGACGCGCCGTCGTTGTCTTCATCAGCAGCAGCAGGCTCCATGCCGCCCCCTTCACCATCAGTCCGTGACTGTGACGGTAAAGCCACCCGCTGACATTCTGGGACTCTCCGTGATCATTTCGCAACGTTGCGCGCTTTTGCGCAGAGCTATCCGATGATGGGCGCGCGTAGAGCACATGCCGCCGTTCCGCCAAGACGCTGCGAGGCAAGCAGCGGGCGATTGGCCCAGGCCACCGCAGCGTCGGCTGACGCAGGTGCAAGTACGCCGGTCGCCGAAAGCCGCATCCTGCTGGGAAAGGACACCCACGCGGCCCTGGGGGAAGGATGAAGAGGTACGTGCGCGCGATCCGGCCGTACTCGCGCAGGAACGGAGCTAGATGGCAGCGCAATCCTCACCGCTCGTGGCGCGGTCGGCACCGCACCGCACCGCACCGATCCGAAGCCGGGGCTGGCACGCCGCGTGAGTACGCCGCCTCTTGTTCTGTCCTGTGCGAGCTGGCCAAGCAATGGCGCCGTGATAAGGCTTTCCCGGACAGCCATGGACGAGCTCAACTTCGAGAACCTGTCGAAGGTGAGGTCGGCGCCAGCCGAGCCAGAACGGGACGATCTGCACTGGCATTCTCAGCACCTGATGCAGATATCAGCCACGCAGAATCGGCGCCCACGCCAGGACCCAATGCCACTTAGCCTAAGTTGATCTTGTGGGCGTGTCGTGGTGGCGGTGGGCCGGGTGGCCGTCATGATCGCGGCTCATGGCGCACAATGGCGTGGTGGCTGGCAGCGGCCGTCTGACGGATCAGATCTCGATCGGGGTGCTGGCCGCCTCGGTGCCGCGTGACGCGGTTGATGACGCTGTCGCGGCGGCGGGCCGGCAGGCCCGGCGGTCGGACGGGAAGCTGCCGCCGCACGTGATGGTGTACTTCGCGATGGCGATGGCGCTGTTCTCCGATGACGACTACGAGGAGGTCGCGGCCCGGCTGGCCGGCACGCTGACCTCGTGGGAGTGCTGGGACGAGTCGTGGAGCGTGCCGACATCCGGCGGCATTACCCAGGCCCGGCAGCGACTCGGGCATGAGCCGCTGCGGGAGCTGTTCTCGCAGGTGGCGGTGCCGGTAGCCGGGCAGCTGACCAGAGGAGCATTCCTGGGCAGCCGGCGGCTGATGGCGATCGACGGGTTCGAGTGGGACGCCCCGGACAGCCGGGAGAACGCGGAGGCGTTCGGGTATGCCGGGGGCGGCACGGACCGGGCCGCGTTCCCGAAGGTCCGGGTCATCACCGTCAGCGAGTGCGCCTCCCACGCCGTGGTCGATGCGGAGATCGGCCCGGTCGCGGGCGCGGGGCAGCGGCGAGCAGGCGATGGCCCGGCGGGTGCACGCCCGGCTGGAAGCGGACTGGCTGCTGATCGCCGGCCGCGGCTTTTACTCCTTCCAGTCCTGGACGGGCGCCGCCGCATCTGGTGCCGCCCTGCTGTGGCGGGTGAAGGCGGACCTGGTGCTGCCCGTCCTGGAACTCCTGCCGGACGGGTCGTACTCCTCGGTGCTGTTCCGGCCCGGGCTGCACGACAAGGCCCGCCGCCTGCTCATCGCGGCAGCCCGCGCCGGAGAGGACCTGGACGAGGACACGGCCGTGATGGTGCGGGTCGTGGAATACAGCGTGCCCGGCCGGGCTGGTGACGGAAAAGACGAGCTGATTGCCCTGGTCACCACCATCACTGACCCCGCGGAAGGACCGGCGCAGGCGCTCGCGGAGGCCTATCACCAGCGGTGGGAGCACGAGACCGGCAATGACCAGGTCAAGACCCACCTGCGCGGCCCGGGCCGGATCCTGCGGTCGAGAAGCCCGGACATGGTCCGCCAGGAGATCTACGGCTACCTGCTCGCCCACCACGCCATCAGTGCCCTGATCTGCCGGGCTGCCACCGAGGCCGACATCGATCCCGACCGCGTGAAGTTCCTGCGCACCGTGCGGGTCATCCGCCGTCAGGTCACTGACCCGGCGGTTTTTTCCCCCTGACCAGCGGGCACGCATCCTGGCTGCGGTCATGGCCGACATCACCAGCCCGCGCAACCTCAGCCCCGCCCGGCGCCACCGCTCCTACCCGCGCATGGTCAAGCGCGCCCGCCACAACTCCTACCGCGTGAAAAGACCCGGTGACACCGGAACCCGCTACGACGGCCCCGCCGCAGCCTGCCTCGCCAATCCCGTCGAGGCCCGCCCGGCAGCATGATCAACTTACGCTAAGTGGCATTGCGCCAGGACCTGGCGTCTGCCGGGCTGTCGACGGTCTGGCCTCGCCCGTCCTGACGCGGATCGCAACCGGCCGCGCCGGCTACCAGAGGCCAGCGTCGCCATCAGCTCACCCGCCGCGCGGTGAAGTTGCACCACACCGGGCCGGGACCCCGTGGTATGCCCCCGGACCTGAGAACTTCTCCGCGCGGCACCGGACGCCGCTCCGCACCATGGCGCGCCGCACCGCTAACCTGCAAGAACGTGACAGGACCGGTCCGGCAGGCGGTGTGACACACCGCTCCCTCTCCGCGCTCCGCGACCACGCGAAAACGGCCATCTACCTGGGGCTTTACATGGTGGCAGGTGTTGGGTTCGAACCAACGTAGGCTGAGCCGACGGTTTTACAGGGCGCACCCGCATGACCGGCGAAATAGCCTCTCACCTGGGTGTTTGAGAGCTCCCGGCCATCGCTGGATGCCGCTGAGCCACTCCTCAGCCACGACCAGCCGTAGCTACCCGGCTCTGCCCGGATAGCACCGGGCTCCCTGGATTAGCTGACGAGTGCTCTGTCGACCAGAGCCCGGTAGTCATCGACCAGCCCGGGCAGAAGACGGAGATGGACGATCGTCCCGTCTCCCGCAGGCATGAGATCTACAACCTGGCATACCGCAGCGGCATCTTCATCGCCGGCCACGACAAGAGATCCCGGGCTGATGCGGGCCGGGTCACGAGCCTCGTCAAGGAAGGTCCAGACATAGCCGGTCTCGTCCTCGTCGTTGAGGTCAGCGGCGATATCCACCAGGTACATGCCAGGCCTCCCTCTGCTAGCCCTACTTCCCAGGGTACGCGGGACTGGGGCTTGGAGCACCGAGGGCTTCCAGCAATCTCCCGAGTTCCTGATCATCGGCCAGGTGCAGCCGCACGGTGAAATGCGGCCGCTGCGCAGTCGGCAGCAACTCGAACCCGTACGCATCCAGGCGGCCGACGGTGGCAGGTAAACCGTGCGGAATGTTCGCGAACCTGCGCTCCAGCAGAGGACGCTGCTCGATCCGCTCACCCCGGCACGCTCCGATGATAAGGCCGTGCGCATCCGACGGCGAGGTAGATCGGGCACGCCCCAGAGTCCCATACACTGTCGGGGCCGACCTGGCACTGGACCTGCATAATGTAACCAAATAGAACTGAAATATAACCGTCGAGCGGTTACATTTGTTCTGTGACTACGGAAGACCTGGATGGACTGGTCCGCGAGCTGAAGGCTACGGGTGGAGACACGGCTTCTGTTGAGGTCAAGTCGGCAGCCGGGGGCCTGCCCGCCTCCATCTCGTCCACGCTCAGCGCCCTGGCGAATCTTCCCGGCGGTGGCCTGGTCATCTTGGGCCTTGACGAGCGCACTGGCTTCCGCCCTGTTCCGCTCGCCGATCCCCAGGCGCTTAAGCAGGGACTCGCCGCCAAGGCGCGCACCTTCAGCCCGCCTGTCCACCTCACGATTGAGGACGGGATCGTCGACGGAGCGCCCGTCATCGTTGCCCGGGTCCATGAGTGCGACAGCTCCGCAAAGCCGTGCCGCATCGCCTCCTCGGGCGAGTCGTACCTGCGCGGCTACGACGGCGACTACCGGCTGTCCGACCTCGAGGAGCAGGCATTCCTGGCCGCCAGGAAGCCGCCACTGTTCGACCGGGCGCCCGTGGCCGACGCCACTGCGGATGATCTCGACCCGGGACTGACAGCGGCCTTCATCGCGACCGCGCGCGACCGTGATCCCTATGGGCTCGGGCGGTTCGATGACGACTCCGAGCTGCTCACCCGGGCAGGCGTCACGACGCGGGACAGAGTTCCCACCGTGGCGGGCATCCTCGCCCTCGGCGTGTACCCGCAGCAGTGGTTCCCGCGGTACGTCATCCAACTGGCAGCCGAGCCGCAGGCAGACGATCCTCCGGGCAGCAGGGCCAGGAACCAGGCGACCCTCTCCGGGCCGATCCCCCGCATGCTGGAGTCCGCGATGGCCTGGGCCAGGCGGAACTTCGACACCGCGATCGTGTCCGAACCCGACGGGACCGTGCACGACCAGCCCGCCTACCCGCTCACCGCGTTCCGTGAGCTCGTCGCCAACGCCCTAGTCCACCGTGACCTCGATCACTGGTCCGCCGGGCGGGCGGTCGAGGTCCGGCTGCGGCGCGACCGCCTCGTCATCTCCAACCCGGGCGGACTCTACGGGATCACGGCCGACCGCCTCGGCCTGGAAGGGGTGACCTCTGCCCGCAACGCCCGGCTGGTCACGATCTGCCAGTACGTGCACTCACCCGAGAGCGGACTGCGGGTCATCGAAGCACTCGCCACCGGGATTCCCACTGTCACAGCCGAACTCCAGCGAGCGGGCCTTCCCCCGGCGCACTACATAGACACGGGGATCGGCTTCACTGTCATCCTCCGCCCTTCTGTACGGCGGGCCGCTCCTCGTCTCAGCCTTAACACCACCGAGCTGCGCGTCTACGACGCCCTCGCCGACGGGCAGAAGACCATCGCCGAACTTCGGGACCTGCTCGGCATCCAGCCACCCACACTCCGGAAAGCGCTGCGCTCGCTCCGGTCCCGCGATCTGGTCGAGCAGCACGGCGGCCGCGGGCAAACGACCTGGTACCAGCAAACGAGCAGCACCAGATAGTCGCCAGGCAGACCTGTGCCGCTCCAGAACTCGATGCGGAGGCCGTGACCTGCGGTTTGGCCCGCTGACCGTGGTAAGGCAAGATCGCGGATTGTGCCGATCCGACTCCTGTATCTCGTCATGACCCGCGTCTTCGGCTGGCTGTTCCTGCTGGGCCGCGGCCAGGCATCGAAGGACGCCGAGATCATGGTGCTCCGCCACGAAGTCGCCGTCCTGCGCCGCCAGGTCACCCGGCCCAGGCTGGACTGGGCCGACCGGGCGGTCCTGGCCGCGCTGGCCCGGCTGCTGCCCGCCGGGCTGCGCCGTCATCGCCTGGTAACGCCTGGCACGCTGCCGGCCTGGCACCGGCGCCTGATCCAGCGCAAGTGGACCTACCCGGGCAAGCCCGGCCGCCCGCCAGCCGACAAGGAGATCCGCGACCTGGTACTGCGGCTGGCACGGGAGAACCCCTCCTGGGGATACCGCCGCGTGCACGGCGAGCTGTCCCGGCTCGGCCACCACCTCAGCGAGGCAACCGTCCGGCGCATCCTCCGCACCGCCCGCCGGCCAGCGCCCCGCGGTCAGGACACTTCCTGGCGGGCATTCCTCCGCGCTCAGGCGCACGGGCTGCTGGCCTGCGACTTCTTCCACGTTGACACGATCTTCCTCCGCCGCCTGGACGTGCTGTTCGTCATGGAAGTAGCCACCCGGCACGTGCACATCCTCGGCGTCACCGAACACCCCGATCGCGCCCGGACCGCTCAGCAGGCACGCAACCTAGTCATGGATCTCGGCCACCGGACCCGCGGGTTCCGCTTCCTTATCCGGGACCGCGACGCCAAGTTCACGACCGTCTTCGACGAGATCTTCGCCAGTGAGGGCCTGAAAATAGTGAAGACCCCTCCGCAGACGCCGCGGGCGAACTGCTACGCCGAAAGATGGATACGCACAGCACGAGCCGAGTGCACCGACCAGATGCTCATCTACGACGAACGCCACCTGCGATCGGTCCTCAGCGAGTACGCCGACCATTACAACCGCCACCGGCCCCACCAGTCCCGCCAGCAGCGGCCACCCGACCAGGAAACCCAGCCCGCCGATCCGCTGAACCTCCCAGTCCGGCGGCGGAAGGTACTCGGTGGCGTGATCAGCGAGTACTACCAGGCCGCCTAACCGAAACCCTAAAACCCCAGGTCACGACCCATGCGATAAGTCTTGGAGCGGTACAGGCATCTGGCTGCATGTGCCGGAAACGAGTCAGGGACGCCAAAGCGTCCCTGAGCTGCGAAAATGGCTGGTGGCAGGTGTTGGGTTCGAACCAACGTAGGCTGAGCCGACGGTTTTACAGCCCGTCGCTCCTGGCCGAGGTGGACGCCGCTAGCCAGCGGATATGCAGTTCGAGGCTCTATTCCGGCCGACCGCCGTCCGCTATGCGTCCGTGCGTGGGGTATCTAGTCCTCGAAATCCCCGGACGGGCACGGACGGCGGGGGTGGGACCGGATACGCCGACCGTCCAGCCTGGCTTCTTGCCTCTGGCCTTCGACCTCAGGCTATCGACTCTTTGTCGCCGTCTCCCCCATCACCGGGGTCTTGTTCGTCGCCCTCGGGCCGAGCGCGACGAACGCGGCAACTACCCAAGTCCGGTTGCGTCCCTGCGAGTCCTGCTGTTTCCGGTTGTGCACGGACATATAGCGGACGGCGTCCGGGACATGAGGGGTGCACGGGCCTTCGCGGCCTGGCTCCGCGGCATTAACGGGCTCCGTCGGCCGCGGGCTGCATTAGCCGGGAGCGCTGGGCAGATGGCATCGGTGTCGTGTATCCGTCCGGCGACGAGATGATGGCCCGCCCGCCAGAGATGCGGCGTGCCTCAATCAGGCACGGCGGCTGGTGCACGCCTGCAAGGTCTGCCGCGCCAGACGCTGTGCGGCCTGGTCACCCGCCGCCTCCGCCGAGCACCGCCAGCGGTGGCCGGGAGGCCGATACCTGTTAATCACGAGCCACAGGCCTCTCCTGCCCTCTGGTCCTCGGCCAAGACAAGGTTCTCTGTCTCGGCAGTCAGCTCCATCCCTGTTCGTGCGCGATGGCGGAGATATTCGCGCGGAGGAAGCCGAACCGGTTAGAGCCAAGGCATGCCGTATGGAGCACGTCCGGCTCGATCCCGGCATGAAGCAGGAGCAGCAGCCGAAGTAGCCAGGGCGTGACATAGGAGATGACCGTCCAGCGGTCGATCCGGTCGGCGAGTGA
The DNA here is from genome assembly GCA_963725175.1 of uncultured Actinomycetota bacterium. Lineage (GTDB taxonomy): Bacteria > Actinomycetota > Actinomycetes > Streptosporangiales > Streptosporangiaceae > DASUBV01. The sequence continues at coordinate 4,010,759 of CAVRXH010000006.1, read as the reverse complement.
CTCTGTCTCGTCGTTCAGCACGAGGTGGTGGGCGATGTCGTTGCGTGCAGCCATTAGTTTCCCCGCCAGATCGGGGATGGGCTCCGCAAGTTCAGGAACGGCCCTGGTGACCTGGTCGGTGATGTCCTGGGCTCGCCTTCGGTAGCCGACGTCCTCGAAGTGGCTGACCGCGTCCTTGACCGCCCTACGGACGAGATCGGGATCCATCCCCTGCTCGGCCTTCGCCCGATCGGCGGCAGCGGGACGGGCGGCCTTCTTGATGCGGTCGCACGCGCTGCCGGACGCGTCGAGGAACTGGGATTGCTCGTAGGGCAGGCGCCGGTGCAGGCCTTCCACGAGCGATGTGTCAATAAGCACCTGCGATTGAATGGTGCCCTCGCCGAGCTCATGCACTGCCGACGCGAGACCCCGAGTACGCCGTTGAGCGCGATCCATCTCGCGAGCCTCTCGACCGTCAGTTCTTCTCGGCGCAGGAGCGACTCACCGTAGCCGGAGACTGGCCCGGTGAGCCCCTTGCTGTGGAGCGGAAGCCAATCACCGCCCTGGTTGATGCGAACCTCGACCGTACGCACTGACAAGGGCCGGTCGAGGGCGAGCCTGGCCAGGGTACGGCAGCCCGCCAGCACGCGGCTATCTGGTTCCCGGCGAGGGCGCGGATATGCGGACTCGTAGACGAGCCACGTCCCGCGGTCGGACCCTTCTTCCGGGGCGACCGCGCGCAAGATTGAGCCGTCGTCAGGGACCGTATTGCTCTCGCCGTCAGCAAGGTGGGCGGTCCAGTAAGGAACGTCGATCCGGAACCTGACGGCGGCATAGAGCTGCTCGCTGGATACGTGAGCGCCAAACACGGCCACTCTGGCGACGTAGACCGGCTGAAACAGTCCGTGATTCTGTGCGGAAAGCAGGCTCACCAGCTCACCGGACTCCAGTTGCCCCTGCAGGTCAATCGGGGAAAACGCCGCTACGTGCTGTGCTGGGTCTCCTGACACGTCGGTGATGGTCACGCCCGTCGCGCTGTGCTTCACCCTCATCCGTGGATCTTCGCCAACGGGGCCGGCGAGCGTCACCTGCGCGTTCTGCGCGGTTTCCGCGGTGAAGTCTCCTCGTACGCGGTCCTCGCCGCCTGCAATCCAGAACCAGCCTTCGGTCACGACGCAATGATCGCCCCTCCGGGGCCAACCTCGCCGTGTGATCTGCCCGGATGAGGTTCGTCCTACTCGGTGTCCGCCCTGAGCCCGGCCAGGTGGTCAGCCAGGCCTGGGTCAGTGTGCGTGTTCGACTGTCGGCCGCCACGGTTGCCGCTGTTGCCGGGTCGGCCAGAAGGTAGCGGGCGGTGCTGAGGGAGTTGGCTGCCCGGTTGAGCTCGGCCAGCACAGCGGCCAGCCCTCGTCGGGTCACCGTGCACCTTCCGTGTCAGCAAGACTGCGCTCAGCCTGGAAGGGGTCAGCGGGAGGACGCCAGGCCACGGCGACACGCGCCCCTGGCATGCCTGGGCCGGTGTACCTGGCCCGGGCCCATGGGAGCACCGAGCTCCGACGCATCCCGCGCTTTCAGCAGGCTGCCTCACCCCTCCGTGGGAAGTCGATGCGCCACCGGGCGAAGGACCCAGTATCTAAGCGGGCTGCTCGGCGGCGCCTGCGTGTCGTGGTTTCGGCTGGCAGCAGGAAATCGGCCAGGATTGCCGCCGTCATGTTCAGGCCGACGTCGGTGTCGCCTCAGCAGAATGCATCGTCGACACCAGCGGACGATCCATTCACAATCAATACGTAATGCCACCTACGCATGGTTGGTGTACATGGCAGATCGTCTGACCCGGGAAGAGGTGCTCGCCAGGCTGGTGTTGGAGTTCGGCGTGGCTGTCACTATCAAGCTGCAGACCAGGGCTGGCCATGTCGAGGCGCAGGTCCGCGATCCGTTTGCCAGGCTTCTTCGGGAGGCCGGGAGACTGATGGGGGTCTCGGTCCTGACGGTTGACGAGACCCCGCTGGATGTTCTCGGGGTCCGGCCAGACTTCATGGTAACGGTAGCGGGCGCGCGGGTCGGTTACGCAGAGCTGAAAGCTCCAGGACGAAAGATCCCCACGACTTGGTCACCTAACGCCCGTGAGCGGCGCCAGTGGGACCAACTCCGGCTGCTCCCGAATGTCCTGTACAGCGACGGGGAGCAGTGGGGCGTTTACCGATATGGCGAGTTGCACGGCAGCGTTGCCCAGCTCGACGGCAGTCTCTGGACAGCAGGCTCGAGGCTCCGGCCGACCGACAGCTCCTTTGATCGGGTCATCCAGGATTTCCTGCTCTGGAAGCCGGATCCGCCCAGAACAGTGCGCCAGCTGGTGCGCGCCGTCGCCAGCTTGTGCCGACTCCTGCGCGACGAGGTCAGCGAGACGCTGGAGCGCGAGCGCTCAGGCGCGGAGCGGGAGAAGGTGTTCACAGACCTGGCCGAAGACTGGCGCGCACTGTTGTTCCCGGGCCTGTCGGACCAGGATTTCGCGGATTCCTATGCGCAGACGGTCACGTTCGGGCTGCTCCTCGCCCGGATCGACGGGATCACCTTCGACGGCACGGCGGTCGGCGAGATCGCGCGGCAGCTGGGGAAGAGGCACTCGCTCATGGGAAAGGCGCTTGACGTCCTCACCGAGCGAGTCGGACAGGACCGGAGCATCGTCCTGACCAGTCTGCTGAGGGTGGTGGGCGCGGTCGACTGGGATCTGCTGAGGGACCGGGACAGTGACACCTACCTGCACCTGTACTCGCGCTTCCTCGAGGAGTACGACCCGAAGCTGCGGCGTCGCAGCGGCTCGTACTACACGCCGGGGGATGTCGTCGCGTTCATGGTCCGCTTCGTCGACGAGATCCTCCAGGACCGGTTGCACATGGGGTGGGGGCTCGCGTCGCCGGACGTCCGGATCATCGACCCCGCCATGGGAACCGGTACGTTCCTCCTCAGCGTCATCGATAAGGTGGCGCGGACCGTCGCGCGGGAGCAGGGTGACGGCGCGGTCGGCCCGCAGCTGCGCGGGCTGTTCGGGCGGCTGATCGGCTTTGAGCGGCAGGCGGGGCCGTACGCGGTCGCGCAGATGCGGACGCATCACGCGCTGAAGTCCGAGTACCAGACCGAGATCCCGGAACGCGAAGTCAAGCTGCTCGTCGCAGACACCCTCGATGACCCCTACGACGACCTCTACACCGAGCAGGTCCACGTTCCGTCCTCCCTCGAGCCCATCGCCCGCTCGCGACGCGAGGCGAACAGGATCAAGCTCAGGACGCCGATTCATGTGGTGATCGGCAACCCTCCGTTTGGGCAGCAGGCCAAGGGCCTGGGCGGCTGGATAGAGAAAGGCAGCCGCAGTGGCGGCCAGCCGCCTCCGCTCGACGCATTCCGCGCCGCTGGGCGAGGCAAACTCGAGAACGTCCTGTCCAACCTGTATGTCTATTTCTGGCGGTGGGCGACGTGGAAAGTGTTCGACTCCCACCACAACCACGCTGCCGGGATCGTCGCCTTCATATCCCCCTCCTCGTTCACCACGGGTGCGGGCTACGCGGGAATGAGGGAGTACCTGCGCCGAACCGCGGACGAGGGATGGATCATCGACCTGTCCCCGGAGAAGTTCCGCCCTGATGGCGCAACGCGCGTCTTCGCCGGAGTCCAGCACAAGCTGTGCATCGCAGTGTTCGCCCGGTCCGGCCACGGCGACCGCGCGGCTCCGGCCCAGGTAAGGTACACGGCCGTCACTGGCGACCGTACGGGCAAGTACCGGCAGCTCGCTGCCCTCAGCGGGCAAGATGCCGGCTGGGCATCGTGCGGGATGGGCTGGCAGGATCTCTTCATTCCAGCCACCGAGCTGGACTGGGCGCAGTTCCCGCTGCTCGGCGACCTGATGCCGTGGTCGATGCCCGGGGTCACGACAAACCGGAACTGGGTCCACGCGCCCGATGAGGCAACTCTCCAGGAACGGTGGGGAAGACTCATCCGGGCTGTCCCAGATGACAAGCCCCGGCTCTTCAAGGAAACGGACGCCCGGGGGACCCAGTCCACCCCAGCGCCCCTGCCGGGAACTGCCCAGGCCTGGCACTCCATCGGGGAGGAGACCTCATTGCTTGCCAGGTTCGAGCGCGTCGCGCTGCGCAGCTTCGACCGCCAGTACGTGATCTACGACGCCCGCGTCATCGACAGGCCCCGGGCTGAGCTGTGGTATGTGCGCGGAAACCGGCAGGTCTACGTGACGGAGCAGCATGCGCATCCGATCGATGCCGGCCCGGGCCTGGCTTTCGCTGGCCTTGTGCCTGGGGTAGATCACTTCAATGGGCGCGGCGGCCGGGTCCTGCCGCTGTACCGCGACCCCGACGGGCTGAGCCCGAACCTGGCGCCGGGACTGTGCAGCGCACTCGCGCGCCAGCTCGGCGTCAGCGTGACCGCCGATGACGTGCTCGCCTATATCGCTGCCCTGGTCGCGCACCCCGCGTACACGAGTCGGTTCGCCGGCGAGCTGAAGGCTCCAGGCATACGGATTCCGCTGACTGGCGACCCCGTGTTATGGGGCGAAGCTGTCAGGCTAGGACGGACCGTCATCTGGCTCCACACCTACGGCGAGCGGTTCGACGACGCTGCGGAAGCGCGGCCGCAAGGTCCTCCGCTACTTCCAGCTGAGCGGCGGCCCAAGGTAGTTACTACGATTCCTGGCGGGCCGGGGCGGATACCGGAAGTGATTTCTTACGATGCTGCCACAGAGACGCTTAAGGTCGGCACTGGCGAAATCCGGCCGGTGCCGGAGCGCGTTTGGGAGTATGAGGTCTCTGGCATGCGCGTTATCCAGAGATGGTTCGACTACCGCAAGCGCAGGCCTCGAAGGAAACACACGTCACCGCTCGATGACCTGAATGCCGACGAGTGGACGAGCACGACTATCACCGAGCTCCTCGAGCTGCTCAACGTGCTGTCCCAGTGCGCTGAGCTTGAGCCGCAGCAGGCCATCCTGCTTGACCATGTCTGCTCGGGCCCGATTACCACGGTCTCCGACTTGGAGGTTGCGAGTGTGCTCCCCGTCTCCGGAGCCTCCCGGAGAGCGCCGGTGCCGCCCAGCCCGGATCAGCCGACGCTGCTCTGAACCGTTTAACGGGCGTGAGACTTTGGTGTCGCATTTCGCCTTGGCAGCGTCGTGACGGCCGAAGTGCGGATCATCGATGCTGCGTTCCGCGCCGTCACGCCTATTGGGCTAATCGCGGTCAGCCAGGTCAGCTGGTGGCCAGGCTCCAGACCTTCCGCAGGAGCGGGATGCCGACCGCGGCAGTGCTGGCCGCTGACCTGACAATTCAGGCTTCTCGCTACCCGGAGCGCCTTCGTCGCCGGGGTCCGGGGCCTCCTCGTGTTGTGGTGAGGGCGTCGGTGATGCGCTGGCTGGCGGCGTAGTGCCGGCAGGCGTGGAAGGCCCCCACCTGCTGCCCCAGGTTTCCCAGATCCGCTGCCACTGCCCGGCAGTTGTGGTGCCCATGGCGCTCATGCGCCCCATCTGCCGGGCTTACGGCCTGCTGGGGGAATCCGCGGCGGGGTAGTCGTGGCCTGTTCCCATCCAGTGCCCGGTGATCAGCCATAGTTCGTAGTAGAGCAGCCATTGGCTGGTCCAGGGCAGGATCGTGTCGGCCAGGAGCATGGACTCCTTCCACTGGCCGGGTAGGTACAGGCACAGGTCGCCGTTGGAGTACACGTGCGGCAGCGAGGTCGCGCCTGGGTGCAGTGTCAGGGACGGGTCGATGATGGCGACTCGCGGTGCGCGGCGGTGACGGTAGGTCAGTCGCGCGGTGTACCGGCGGCTCGCGGGGGTGGGCTGCAGGACGGCGGTGCAGCGTAGTTCTCCTGCACGCACCGCTCCCTGTGTCCCGGGCAGGGCGTTCTTGATCGCGACGAGTTGCAGGGCGAGGTTAACCGCGCGAGTGGTGACCATGGCCGTAGAAGGTGTGCTCGGGTACCCGGCGCCCGGTGGACGACGCGGAGGCGGTGAGCAGCCCGGTCGCTCCCATGCGCAGCTGCTTCTTGCCCATCTCAGCGGTGTAGCGCAGGTAGGACTTCGTCACGGGCTCGCGGTCGAAGGTCTCGATCAGCCTGCCGTAGACGGTGTCCAGGCCCTTGCCCTCCATGCCAGCCAGGTCATCCATGGTGGTGGTGATCTGGTCGTACCAGCGGTAGAAGGCTTCGCGCCTCTCGGGGTAGTCGTTCCACTTGTCGGTGAAGTTCTCCTCCTCGTGGGCGGGGTTGGGCACCCACCACTCATCGCCGCGCCGCTCAACGAACTGGGTCATGTTGTCCAGCACGATGCGGACCGCGGTGAACAGGTCGGACTCGCCGTCGTAGGCGCGCCCGGCCAGGGTGGTGAGCAGGATCGACGGCGGCCGGTTGTCGAGGTCGGCGGCGAAGGTGATCATGCAGTGCCACTTGAGGATCTGCACCACGCGCTGAAGTGGCGTGCGAGTCAGCCAGGCGGGCACGTCGGCAACGCTCGCGTGGCGCTTTTCCACGAGCTGCCGGGCCGTCTCGGAGCGGGCCTTGAACCAGGCCGCGTAACCGATCGGGTCGCTGTGCTGCCACCTGAAAAGGTTCTCGTCGGTCAGCAGGATGCCGGTCGGCGGGTGCTCGTTGTCAGGGATGACCGGCAGGACGTCCAGGTGGAAGCCCTGGTACCCGAGGGTCCAGCAGCGACGCCGGGACTCAAGGGTGTCCGGCCCGTCGGCGTGCCCCTGGTCGGCCTTCCACTTCAGGTAGTCAGCGAGCAAGCCGCCGATCCGATCCTTGAGCTCCTTCTGGGTGATGCTCTCCCGGGCGAGCAGGAGCCAGATGACCAGGTCGATGTCGTACTCGCCCCGCGGGGTAGCGGGCCGGATCACCGTGCCCAGCAGGAAAGATCCCTGGGGGTAGACCCGGCAGCCGGGGTTGCCGTGATCGGCGAGCCAGGCTCCGACCTCTTCGTAAGCCTCGACTGCGGCCCTGCGGAGGTCTTCGGAGATGTCCAGGACATCGACGGCGCCGTCCAGGAGCATCGAGAGCATCTCGGGAAGTGAGTCCATGTCATTCCTCACGTACTGGGTAGAAGGGGGCGAATACCGGGGCCCGGTGGTCGCAGAACAGGCGGTGCACGGCCGGGGAGGCGTCGCGGCTGACGTGGCCGGCCAGACCGTATAGCGCGTCGGTGTCGACCTTGTCCAGGGAGACGGCGCCGGTCGGCACGGTGGGGTTGAGGCGGAACACGTTCTCCTTGCCGACCAGGTGGCGGATCTGCTTGGTGGCGCTCTCGCTCTGGGCACGCATCAGAACCTCGACCGCGTCGCCTGCCCAGGCCAGCAAGCCGCCGTGATCGAGGCGGCGGCCCCGGCGGCGGACGTCGGTGGTGGTGCCGAGACTGAAGATCCGGATGTCACCGAGCGGGACGCGGAGCGGTCCCGCGGCTTCGATGAGGGCGACCATGGCCGGGTTGTTGGCCCACAGGCCGCCGTCGACCAGCCGCGCCCCGTCCAGCGGAAGAGCAGGGAGGTAGGTCGGAGCGGCCGAGGTGGCGAGGGCAACGGTGACGGCCTTCTCCCGCCAGTCCCGCTTCAGGGTCGGCAGGTGCGGGGTCCGGAACAAGTACACGTCGTCAGCGACCATGTTGTAGCTGGTGATCACCAGCCGCTTGGTGCTGTCGCCGAAGGTCCGCTCGCCGAAGACGTCGGAGAGCGCCTCCTTGAGCGGCTCGCGCCCGTACTTGGCCCGCAGCAGGCGCCGCAGCGAGCGCGTCCCGGTACGGTCCCGGAAGATCCGCGGGCCGTGCTCGGTGTAGAAGGCGGTGATCTCACGGGGCGACAGGCCCAGCCCCAGGGCCAGGGCGATGATCCCGCCCGTCGATGTGCCGGCGATGAGGTCGAAGTGGTCGGCGATCCGGGTTTCGAGATCCTCCTCCAGGCGCGCGAGGACTGCCGCCGAGAACATCCCCCGGAAGCCGCCACCGTCCAGGGCCAGGATCTGGAAGCGCCCCGCCATCTCCTGCACCCCCCGCCGGTGGCTGCAACGTCGGCGCCGACCCGAGCGGACCAGGCGCTAGGTACAACTATACTTAATCTGACACCACTTTTTTCCGCACGTTATTCTACAGTAGAAGCGTAGCGTCTTCCGCGTAGAATTCCGTCTAGACGTCCTGCAGTCAGCGTGACTTGCCAGGACGGGAGCACGGTCAGCGAGAGGGAGCGATGAGCACGCAGGCGTTCGAGAGGGCGCGGCTCCGCACCGCTCGCGAGCTGGCACGGCTGAGCCAGGCGCAGCTCGCCGGCAAGGCCGGACTGACCCCTGCCGCCATCAGCCAGTTCGAGAGCGGCGCGGCCCTCCCGAGCCCGGAAACCGTCGCCATCCTGAGTGACGTCCTCGACGTCTCTGTCGCGTTCTTCCACGAGCAGATCCAGGAGAGCCATGACGGGTTCTTCCGCTCTCTGCGGCGCACATCGGTCGCAGACCGCAGGAGAGCCCGGGCGATCGCCTACGTAGCCCACGACATTGCAGTACGCGCATCGGCGGCAGGGCAGTTTCCCCCGACCGATGTCCCCAGGATTCCGGCGAGCGGGCTGGATGCCGACCTTGCGGAGATCGAGCGGGCCGCCGCACAGGTACGGGCTCAGTGGGGCATCGCCCCCGGTCCCGCGCCCGACATCACCGACCTCCTGGAAGCGCACGGGATCGCCGTCATCCGCCTCCCTCTCGGCAGCAGCGACGTCGACGCCTTCTCCCTGCCGTTCGCCGACCATCCGGTGGTGGTCCTGGCCACCGACAAGGACGACCGTGCCCGCTCCCGCTTCGACGGCGCACACGAACTCGGACACCTCGTGATACACGGAGAGCAGATCTGGGGTGTCAAGGAGGTCGAGACACAAGCACACCGATTCGCAGCAGGATTCCTGCTGCCCGCCGACCTGATCCGCGACCAGCTCCCGACAACGGCCGACTGGCCCGTACTGTTCGAGCTCAAGCGGCACTGGCAAGTCTCGCTGGCCGCCCTGCTGATGCGCGCCAGGACCCTGGGACGTATGACCGAGGGCACCTACCTGTCAGCCATGAAGACCGCGTCCGCCCGAGGCTGGCGACGCATTGAGCCCGTCCCCCTTGGCCAGCCAGAACAGCCGGCCAGGCTCCTCAGCTATCTCGCCTCGCCGTACAGCACCGCCGCGCGGGCCGTCCTGCCACCACAGATCCTTGAGCACATACAAGCCGCGTCTACCGCCTGACTAAGGCAAGACAGTCGCCGGCGGGACCAACGTCGCCGAGCTGATGGACTTGCGGCCCGTCGCTTCTGGCCGAGGTCCGTCGCTCGCGCTGGAGCCACCTCAACAGATCCATGATCGACGGACCTCCTCGGCATTCCTCATGACGACGACTTGGGGCGCTGACGCATCGGGCGACAAACGGTCATCCGCACATGGAAGAGCCCCTCCCGGCAATACCGCCGCGTGCACGGCGCACCGGCCGCACCAGTCCCGCCAGCCCAGGTTCCTGGTCCTCGAAATCCACGGACGCGCACGGACGGCGGGGGTGGGAGCAGACCTGTGATTTCAGGCCGCCGCCTCACTGTCGTTGTCTCCCTATCACCGGGGTCTTGCCCAGCACCCTGGTTTCCGAGGGCGACGAACCTGGCAACCACCGCAAGGCTGCCCGGCCTCCGCGCATTCGTCAGTCAACGAGGTAGTGGGCTTCGATGTAGGCGACGGTGGAGTCGTACGGCTCCCCTACCGGCTTCAGCATGTACCGGCGGAAGACTGCGGCGGTGGCGCGGCGGACCCCCCGGCTGCGGGCGTCGGCGTTGTCCCAGGGGCGGGCGAGGGTCCGGGTGACGACCTGGTCGATCTCCTCGGCTAGGTTCCGCTCGGTGACCGTGAGGCCCTCCGGCGCGTGGTCGTGGATGATCCGGGACAGGACCCCGACGTGGTCGTCGTCCAGGACGACGGCCTGGTCAGGGTTACGGGCCGCGTCAACGACGGCGCGGGCGACCTTGAGCGCCTCGGCCAGGAAGTCCAGGGCGTCCTGGGCGTTCTGGATGATCCGGTCCCGCAGCTGCCGCAGGCGCTCGGCAAGGGCGGTGTACTTCGCCGACGCTGGCTCGACGCCCTCGTCGAGGGCGGTCTTGATGGCGTCCAGGACCTCTGCCGCCGACGGCGCCTTGACCTTGTCGTCCGGGTCGGTCCTGGGCCGGACGAGGGCCAGCAGTTCCTTCAGGATGGCGATGCCCTGCGTGTCCAGGACGAGCGGCTCTTCCTGGGACGCGACGGCGGTGAAGGAGTGGACGTGGGCATTGATGATCTCCAGGACCATCGGGCCGAGCTCGGCCAGCCGCTCCTTGCGCTCCTCGTCGGAGGACTTCTTGAACAAGGTCGTGTACACCGACCCGAACAGCCCGAACCCGCCGCGGTACTTGGCTGCGCGCGAGTCGGTGCTGATGTGCGGGTACAGCCGGGCCAGCAGCCGGTAGTCCCGGGCGAACGCCTCGGCGGCGGCGGGGTCGGAGTCGAGGAAGGCGCTGATGGCCCGGACGGAGGCGTACCCGTGGACCGTGAGGTCCAGGTCACCGACTCCGGTGAGGAGATCCTCTATGCGGGCGAAGGCGGCGCGGAACTCGGCGACCAGGTCGGACAGGTCGGTGACGAACCCGCCACCCTTCGCCGCCTCGTCCTCTTCCTCGCCTGCGGCGGGGTCGGTGACGGCGCGCTGGACCTCCTCGGCCAGGCCGATGTAGTCCACGACCACGCCGGTTGCCTTCGTGTACCCGGCCGGGGAGATCCAGGTCCGGTTCGGGCGGGTAATCGCCTGGAAAAGGGTATGGGCCTTCATCGGCTTGTCCAGGTACAGCACGCCCTCGTTGGGAGCGTCGAAGCCAGTCATCAGCTTCGCCGTCACCACCAGAAAGCACAGCGGGTCATCCGGGGTGAGGAACCGCCGCTTCTGCTCCTCCTCCTGCGCCTCCGTCATCCGGTAGGGCCGCATGGCGGGGTCCTCGTCCTTGGCGTCGGAGACGGAGATGTTCACCTCGGCGGTGATCCGCCCGTGCCTGCCGACCTCAGCGAGCACCCTGGACGCCTGGTCGCCGGCCAGCAGCTCGCTGATCGTGTCCGTGTACGTCACCGCCAGCTCGCGGCTGAACGCGACGACCTGGGCCTTGAGGCCGTTGCGGTAGGCGCCGGCCAGATAGTGGCCCACGATGTTCCGGCAGACCGCGCGGACGCGGTCCGGGTTGCCGAAAACCGAGGTGAGCCGCCCGAACTTGCGGGACAGCGTCTCGCGGTCGGGGTCATCAAGGCCGAAGTCATCGGCGAACTGGTCGAACTCCTCCTGCAGCGCCTCATCGTCCATCTCGAACACGACCGGTCGCGGGTCCAGCATGACCGGGACCGTCGCCTCGTCCAGCAGGGACCGCGACACCGAGTACCGGTGCAGCACCCGGCCCGGGTCGGCCGTGTCGCCGAACAGCGCGAACGTGTCGGTGGCGAGGCTGCGGACCGGGGTGCCGGTCATGCCGAAGTACCGCGCGTTCGGCAGCGCGCCGCGCAGCTGCCCGGCCAGGGACTCCTCCCGGTCAGACTGGGTCCGGTGCGCCTCATCGACCATCACGATGATGTTGTCCCGGACCGACAGGCCCTTCCCCGCGTCGGCGAACTTGTGGACGGTCGTGGCGATGACGCCGCGCGCATCGCCGGCCAGCAGGGCGCGCAGCTCCTGGCTGGTCTTCGGCTCGTGGAAGTAGGCATCCCCCAGCGCGGAGGTAAACACCCCCGACGTCTGCCGGACCAGCTGGGTCCGGTCCGACAAAAGGATGATCGTCGGCGAGTCAGTCCTGGTATCGGCCAGCAGCAGGGACGCGGCGAACACCATCAGCAGCGTCTTACCCGACCCCTGATGGTGCCAGACCAGGCCCCGCCGACCGCCCGCCACGACCCGATCGTGGATCAGGTGAGCGGCCTCCAGCTGCGGGTAGCGAGGCAGGTACTTCACGTCCGGCCCGCCACCGGAGGTGTCGAACAGCGTGAAGTTCGCCAGGATGTCCAGCACCGTCGCTGGACTTAGCAGCAGCTCGAGCGAGCGGCGCACGTCGGCCTGCCCCGACAGGCTCTCGTCATCGGCGGTGGACCGGAACGGCTGCCACAGGTTCACCGGCGCGCCCGCCGCACCGAACCGGAGTTCCAACCCGTCAGACGCGACCGCGAACACGTTCGGGGTGAAGAACCACGGGTAGTCCGCGGCGTAGACGTCGTTCACCTCGCGGGCCGCGCGCTTCCACCCGGCCTTCGCCGTCGGGGACTTCAGCTCCACCACGACCAGCGGCAGACCGTTCACCCAGTACACCAGGTCGAACCGGCGAGGCGTCTTACCCGGGACCGTGATGGTCACCTCATCCGACACCACCAGCGTGTTCGCGGCAGGGTGCTCCAGGTCGATGACCTTCAGCGGGTGCCACACCCCGGCGGCGTCACGGAACTCCTGCTGCCCGCGCAGCACCTTCAGCACTTGCCGGTTAGCCCGCACCAGCCCGCCATCAACGGCGTTCACCAGCGCGGTGATCTCCGCGACCACCGCGTCCACGTTAAAACCACCGATTACCCTGGGATTGAGCCGGACGATCGCGTCACGCAACTCGCCGGTGAGCACCGTCTCGGTGGTGGCGCGTGGCAGATCCCGGCCCGCCCTATAGGCCCAGCCCAGCGGCAGCGACCACTGGACCATCAGGTTCTGGACCTCACGCTCCCGGATCCCCTTCGCCACGGCTCAGACCTCCAGCTCGGCCGACTTGATGGTGATGATCCCGTCCAGAAGACCCGACAACAGGCTCGCCCGGAATGCGCGAAGACGAGCGACCTCGATGCGAAGCGCAGCAATCCTGGCATCGACGGCCTGTATCGATTCGACCTGAACATGGCGCACCTGCTCGTCAGGCCAGGGAATCGGAAGCACTTTCAACCACCGGACGGCAAGGTTGCCAAGCCCGGTGCTGCCACTGGCAGATTCACTCATCTGATGCTGAATTACTGGACTACGGAGTACGAGGTAAAGGTAGTCTCGTATCTCGACATCGGCGGCATCCAGAATGAACTGAAAGGCAGACACCGCCGCACCATGCACTACTTCCGGCGGGAGGTAGACATTGCCGATCCGATCCCGATTCCCGTTGGTTCGAATCATCACTAGACTGGTTGGTCCGATGACCTTTGTGCTTGAGGCAAGCCCTTTCACATAGGCCAGTTCACTCAGGTCGATGTACCCATCAGGCCGCGTGTTGGTGATCTTCAGAACCGTCCGCGATCCGTTCGATGGGACTGACGACTCATCTTTCGCCGCCCAAGAAGGTCCTGAGCCGATCGCAGGACAGAGGTCCCCAAGTGGTCTCGTGTCGGCAGCAACGCCACTTGCGAACTCATCGAGCAAGCCGTCCCGGACACGTACCGCTGCCTGCCCCTCGGTATCGAGTGTAGCGAGTTGGGCGTCCACCGCGTCGAGCACCCCGACGATCTTCTCCTGCACAGGCAGCGGCGGGATATCCATAACGATGTCGAGAAAATCCGCAGGTTTCACCCGCTCGCGTCTGCCGCCCATCCCCTTTGATGCAGCCTGGAGCGCGTCCCACATGCGCGTTTTCCCGGACCAATCCGGTTGAGTTTCGTGTATGACGTTGCGCTGCCCGCGACAGAATCACGGTAAAGCAGCCCTCGTCCTCTGTTCAACACCCCGACAGTCGGGTAGATCCGTTCCGGGTCCACGTCCACAGTTTCCACGTTCAGCTTGAGGAACCGCGCCAGCGGGACCCGGACCCAGTCGCCTTGCGCCACGGTGGGATGACCGTTGTTTGTCGCGTCACTCATCAAAGCCCTCGATGCCCGCCTCGGCGAGGACTGCAAGCATGCGGGCCTCGGTCTTCTGGCGCTCAGCACGGGCGAGATTGTAGGCGTCGATGAGGGTGCCGAGGTCTTCGGCCGTAGCAGCGGCCTGCTTGAGGTAGCGGCTGATGTTGAGGTCGTGCCCGTTGGGGACGACCTCCGTTATAGGCACCAGGCGGGCGGCCAGGTCGGCCGCATCAGCGAGGCCAGCCGGGTTCCCGTCGGCGTCGAACTCCGACTGGTAGGCGGCCACGATCGCGGCGATGTCGGCCCGAGTGAGGATGTTGCGGTTCCTGGCCTTGGTGAACCGCCTGGAGGCGTCGATGAACAGGACGCCGTCCTTGCGCCGCGGGGCCTTGGTCCCGGGGGCACGGAAGATCAGGATGCAGGTCGGGATGGACGTCGAGTAGAAGAGGTTGGGCGGCAGGCCGATGACGGCTTCCAGGAGGTCGTCGGCCAGGACGCGCTGGCGGATGGCGGCTTCCTGCCCGCCGCGGAACAGGACGCCGTGAGGCAGGACGACGCCGACGCGGCCCTTGCGGGGGTCCATCGAGGCGATCATGTGCTGTACGAACGCCCAGTCCGCCGTCGACTGGGGCGCGACGCCGCCGATAGCGCGGGGATCGCGGGCCAGGGCTTCCACTTCAGCGAGTACGGCGGGTTGGCGACGACCACGTCGAAGGTCGCGACGGAGCCGTCCGGCTTCTTGAAGCGCGGGTCCTTCAGGGTGTCGCCGACCTCAACCTGGAACTGGGACAGGTTGTGCATGAACAGGTTCATGCGGGCGACGCCCGCGGTGTCTGCCACGGCCTCCTGCCCGTACAGGCGGAGCGTGTACCCGCGCCCGCCGTGAGCCTTCAGCAGGTTCGCCGACGCGATGAGCATGCCGCCCGACCCGAGCGCCGGGTCGTACACCGACTCGAAGCCCCTGGGGGCCAAGATCTCGACGATCAGCTCGACGACCTCGCGCGGGGTGAAGAACTGGCCGGCCCGGGTGCCGGACCCGTCGGAGAAACGCTTGAGCAGGTACTCGTACGCGCCGCCGAGCACGTCGTGGGACATGTTGCCCTCGTACATCTTCGGGACGCGGTCCATCGCCCGCATGACCGAAGCCAGCACGTCCGGCGGCAGTACCTCCTCGGCGGTCCAGGTCATCGCCCCGAACAGGCGCGAGAACTTGTCCGGGTTCGCGGTCTCGATGGCCTGCAGCGAGGCGCGGACCCGCTGGCCGATGCCGGACCGGGTGACGGTCGCGAGGATCGATGACCACGAGGCGCGCCGCTCACCGACCGTGCCGCGGTAGATGACCGGGATCTCGAACGACTGATAGTCCCGGTACTCGATCTCGCGGGCTTCCTCGGCCGAGAGGCCGTCCAGGCCCTCGTTCTCGGCCAGGAACTCCTGATGATGGTGCTCCCAGGTGTCCGACAGGTACTTCCAGAACATCAGCGGGAAGACAACCGAGGAGTACTGCGCCTCGGGCATCGCCACGCGCAGCTCATCAGCGGCGTCCCACAACCGGTTCTCGATCTCCTGCTGGGTCACTGCCATCAGTCGGGGGAATCCTTGCTCGTCAGAGGGTGGCGGCCGAAGGGCGGCGCCTTGCTTCCTGCGCGGGCGGCACGTCAACGGTATCCCTCCATTCGGCATCGAGCGCTCGCCACTAGCGGGCCGCGACGGGACGGTGCGGCTACGCAACCCTGCCGAGGATGTACAGCGCTGACTCAACGCTTCCGACGGAACGGCTCGTCAAGGCGGACTCCTGAACGCCCTTATGCAGTGCTTGCGTCACCGGGCGTACCGCATGCTCAACTCGTGCGCGCGGCTGACGCTAAGCCTTAGCTACATACCGCTCTCAGAAGGCGACGCAGCGCCATCTGACAGCTATCTTCAATATGTGGCGGAGCATCCGGTAGAACTCAAGGAAGAACTGGAGGCAGATCGGCTCCCAGACGGTTGGACGCCTAGACTCACGATGCCGGAGCAGCTAACGCCCCTCCCTCTTGTCGAGGCGGCACTGCCTATCGTCGCTATGTTCGCGGGCCTGGTGGGGCGCGGCAAGCTCGCCCGATACCGGGTCGCCATGCTGCGCGAACTTGCCGTGCTATCCCGCGCGCGCTTGCCCATCCGGGCCATCCAGGACTCGGTTCCGTGGATGGAGCGGCCTTCGGTTACGCGGCTTGTCCAGGATCTCCGGGTCGCCGGGCTGCTCGCCTATGATTCCCGGTCCGAGACGTACCAGCTCACTCGCGAGGCGCGGGTCGTGGCCGCTGTGTGCGGGGCGCTCACGGCCTCGGGTGTTGACTACACCCGGATCATCAAGATCCTGGCGGCGACGATGCGGCTCGCCGATGCTATGAACGCGCCAGCGCAGGTAGCCTATGCGACGTTCCTTTCCGCGATCGCGGTTCTTGAGTTCGACCACGACGAGCTCCGGCGGCTGCTGGATGACTACTCTGACGAGTCGCTGCTGGAAGCCGCCCGGATGGCGGAAGGCCACGTGGAGGACATGAGGTCTCTGCTCGACGAGCAGACTGACATGTTCGCGCGCTTCCATGGGGATGCTCAGTTTCTGGATCATGATCAGCGTGCGCATCACATGATCGCCAGCCTCGGACGCCTGGCAGCCGAGGTCATCAGCTCGCTGTCCATACGTGCCGGGATGCGGATGCGCGGGACTCTGCGGGTCACCCGGGAGGACCTCCGGGGCATGACCGCCCGGAATGACGCCGAGACGCTGGCCGCTCTGGTCTCCGGCTCGGCGCAGGCACCCGTGTTCGTGCCGGCGCCTGACACCGTCGCCGCGTTCACCGCGCTCGACGAGTACCTCTCTAGGGAACGCCTCCGCCCGCTGCCGCCGCCCGAGCCCACCGACCTCCACCTCGATCCGGCCGACGCGCCAGAGGCAGACCCCGCAGACTCTGCTGCCCGGGCGCTGGAGGAGCTTGTGGCCGCCGGGGGCATCGGACTGCATGAATGGGTCGTATGCGGGACGTGGGAAGGCGCCGTCGGCCGCATGATCGACGCGGTTGAAGCCTGGTCCAGGTACGGGCCAGCCGGGGACAACAGCATGCTCGTGGAATTCGACGCCAGGCATGACCTCTGCCGCATCGGGCAACGCGGAGTTGGCTGGTTTTCCCTGACGACGCTGCGCAAGCCAGCGGAACGGTCGCCCCGTGACGCCGGTTGAGATCTGCCGCGTGCTACTTGCTGGGATCGTCCCTTCGGAGCACCTTCCGGAACTCGGCGATGACGATGTCTTGCATGAAGTCCGCCTCCGGCTCAGTCAGGCCGGATGCGAACTGGTCTACTCGCGTCACTTCGACTCGTGGACGGCTAGCTTCACGCGTGGCGCTTTCGAGGCTGCGATGATCGACTCTCCTAGCCTGCTGGACAACGCAGACCTGGCGGTCCTGGCAGTGTGCTGGCTCCATCTCAGGTTCCTGCCAGCGGAAAACTCACGGCTCCCCGTGGACGACGGCACTCTGTTCGCTTCGGAGGGGCCGCAGGAGATACCGCTGGAGGAATCAGAAGTGGCGGACAGCATACCGACCCTGCACCCGAGGAGAGTCGGCATTTCCGTGGGGAAGCTAAAGAAAGCAAGATTCCTCCTCCAGCGCGATGGGAAGCTGTCCGCGGGTCCCATGATGGACACAATTGACGAGGTCAAGGCGACGGAGCAGGCGCGCCGTCTCATGCTCCGTCATCAGCGCCTGAGGCGACTGGACCGGCAGGGCGAGGAGTCATCCGCACAAGCCAAGCCGCCTGACGGGATGGGGGGAACCGTAAATGCCGCAGATTGAGGAGTCACAGTTCGTCAACTGGGGATCAATGCGCCCAGATACCATCCCGCTCGCGGCGCCTGGCATCACGATCGCGGTCGGGCCAAATGGCTCGGGGAAGACCTGCTGGCTCGACGGCCTCAAGGTCATCCTGGGCGTCGCGGACTTCTCCCAGCGGCGCACGCCGGCCAGCTACATCTTCAACGGAGGACCCTCCAACATCCCGGCGGACCAAGCCTGGTTGAGGGCGACCTTCGCCAACCCTGTGCAATCCGGGCAGCGACACCGGGTATTCGCTGTCGCCGGAAACGGGTGCGAAAACGCTGAACACGTGACGATCATCTGCCGGGTGCAAGGGGACAAGCGCAGTTACTTGGTCCTGCCAGGGCGCGTCGCCTGGGGGCGCGAGCGCCCCCTTGAGGCTGACCTGGACGACCTAGCTGACATGCCCGACAACCGGTGGCTCGGCCCCCAGAAATACGACTACCTCCTCGACCGGGCGGGAGTATCCAAGGCCCTGCGCGGAGTGCTTTCCCTTCCCCAGGGCGAGACCGACCGCCTCATAACGGAAACCCGGTCCGGGCTCATGCGCCGCCTCCTGGAGCTGACAGGACGCCAGAAAACTCTGGATGAATTCCGGGTCACGCGAGCCAAATACAGCGAGGCACGGACCCAGCACTGGGAGGCCAGGCAGCACTTCGAGCAGAAGAAGCTCGGCCTCGACCAACTGAATTCCAAGCTCCGCCAGTACCGTGATTGGGAAACCTTCAGGGAAAAGCTGCGGGAAATCGATGGCTTCCTCCTTCCCGCCGCCCGCCACTTCGCCGCCGCGGAGGAGCTTGAAGCAGTCACAGAGAGCTTTTCGCAGAAGGAGAAAGAGGTCGCCACGCTGACGACCGGTGCGGCGAAGGACCGCAAGGCGGCCGATGCTAGGAAAGCGGAGATCGCTGACCTGGAAAGCGAGCACAGGGAATTGAGCGCGCAGGATGAGCGCCTGAGAACCGCGGCCGGCGCGGTCGCCATGGAACTCGGCAAGGCAGAAGAGCGGGCAAGGCAGGCATGGCGCGAGTTCGATGCTGGCTGGACTGCTGTGGACGGGATCTCCCAGGACGAGGTCATGGCAGCGGTCGGGTCAGCCGAGATGGCCCTGTTAGTGTGCTTGGGTGCCGGTCACGCGGCTGAGGCGGAAATAGCCGTGCTCCAAGAGGATCTTGAGCGTCTCCTCGCGGGCGGAAGCACAGCGCCCGCCGCCGTCCGCGCCTTCCATGACCAACTCCGGGACATCGGGATCGAGGCGATCATCCTCGGCGACGCGCTCGTCGGCACGGCAGGCGACGGTGCCATGGCCGCTCGCGCCCAGGCGGCGCTCGGGGACGTGCTCTGGGCAGTCATTGTGCCTTCCATGCACTACCGGCATGCGCGCGAACTGGCTGCTGCCACAAGTTATGCGTGGCCAGTTGCCCCCGCAGGGCCTGGAAACCCGTCAGGCGTACTCAAACTCACCCGCTTCGACAGCGCACTCGGTGCGCTGCTCGCTGCCCTGGACGCCGTGCCGGCTTCCAGCAGCAGCGAAGCGGCAAGCCTGGTCGAGGCAGGAGCGGACGCCACTACGCCCGACGGCATGCGCCACGGGCGCTTCCTCTCCCGCATGACACCCGTCCGGGCTCATGTACTGCATCCGGAGGCGCGTGACCTCGAAACCTCCCGCATCCGGACGGTTATGGAGGAATCCCTCGGTGTCATTGCGGAGTCCGGTGCCGAGGCCGCCCCGCTGCGGGAGCGGCTCGCCTCCGCATACCGGCTGCTCGACGCGGTCCGCCGCCTGCAGGAGAAAAGGCAGTCGTTCCGCGTCGCCTGTCAACAGCTGGCTGAGGCACGCGCAGCGCACCGGTCGGCGGCACAGGAGCACGCCAGCGCCTCCGCCATGGCCAAGAAGCTATTCGGCCAAGTTCAGACCGCGAAAGCCGAGGCCAGCAGCCTCGACAAAGTGGCAACCGCCTCGGCGCAAAGCCTGCAGGACGCCGAGAAGGCACTCAGCTCGCTCACAAGCAGGCGCCTGAAAGCCGAGCTTGCGGCCGAGGCGGCCCCACTGCCTCCTAGTTTCACCGCACCTGACGTCAGCCGCCTTGAGCCGGTATCCGCGTTGGAGGCCCAAAGCACCATGCTGACGGCTCAGGTCAACAACCAGGAGCGCTTCCCGCATGACATCCGCGATCCGGTCATCGTCAGCCAGTACGAGGCAGAGGAGGCTAGGCTCGCAGATGTCGAACAGCTCGTCGCCGACAGGAGCGGCGAGATGGAGGCCCAGGAGAGGATGGTCGAGGAATCCCGGAAGCGCTACGACGAGCATATTCGTGCCCTCGTTCGCAGGCTGCGGCATAACTTCTCCGACATCTGCACGACAGCGGGCATCGAGGGGAGCATCGTGCTCGTGCCCGGCGACATGCAGGAAGAACTGGGCATTGACGTCCTGGTGTCACACAAGATCGGCGAGACCCCCGTGTCATACCGGGAGGGAAGCCACTCCGGCGGCCAGAGCACCAAGATAGCGATCATGCTGCTTCTCGCGGCAATGAGCCTTGGCCAGGCGGCCGACCTCCTGATCGTGGACGAGCACAACGCCCACCTCGACGGGACAAACAGCGGGCAGATCGCCCAGCTCATGCGCCAGCTATCCAGCCGCGTCCAGTTCATCCTCAGCGCGCCCACGGACGGGAAGGGCACCGCCGTCGCCGGGGCATGCGATATCCAGGTAACGTTCCTGCCCCGCGATCCTGGGCACACGCTCAGCCCTCCCGTCCGCCTAATGTCCAGGCTCGACGCGCCCAGCCTGGACGCGCGCTTCGAGTCCCTGCAGCAGCCCCTGATCTGACAACGAGGCCCATGTCCCCAGACGCAAGCAACGGCAGCGTGCGACTCGGCCGCAAGCTGGTTCACGGGCGAAGGGTGCGGCTCGTAACCGCTGTAGAGGAGGCTCACGCCGCGCTGGCCCGGCTCCCTGGTGACTCCGCCAAGTCAGCCCGGGCCCTGCTCCGGCGAGCGCTGGCCTCAGAGCCGACCCCAGGAATAATGGTGCGCCCTCAGGAAGAGGCCGCCGCCCTGGCACTGGCCGCCTGCGGCGTTCTGCGCCTGGAAGAGAAGGCCGAAGGGGACGCCGCCGTCTACCACTGGCGCCCCTACCGGGCAGCACTCGCTGACGGGCGCCGCGACGAGGTCCGCGTCCTCCTCGGAAGGCTGGATCCCGACGAGGCGCGAACAGGACTCCTGCACGCCATCGCGGCAACGCCGGAGCTCAGCCGCGAGCTCGACCTCCTGTCCCAGGCCCAGCCGGGCACGCCCCTGCGCGTCCCGGAGCACTCCGCGACCCGGACGGGCGCGTGGTCGGTCTACGACGCTGCGCTACGCGCGGCAGCGGGCTGGCACCAGGCCCAGCGCAACGGCCAGCCCCTGTCCGCGCGGGAACTCGCCGCCATCAGCCTCGGCTGGTCGAAGGCCTGGACCGAGCCTCGCATGCTCGCATTCGAGCACGTCATCGGCAAGAAGTTCGATGACGCCCTAGAGACGATGGAGCCGGAGGTAAGGCTCCGTGGACCGCTCTCCTGGACTGCGGGAACAACCGCCGTAGATGCCCGCGTCGCCCGCCCGTGGGTCTCCATCCCGGCCCGCAGCGCCCAGCAGTACGGAACCCTGGACTATTCACAAGCCGAGGGCGTGCTCGTCATCGAGAACCTCGACACCTTCGAGGCCATCTGCCGCCACTCAACCACCCCCGATACCTGGCTCTGTCTCTGGGGCCACGGATACGTCAACAACAGCCTCACCAGCCTCGTCCAGGCCATCGACAGGGTCACAGCATGCTGGGCCGACCTGGACGCCCACGGGATCAACATCGTCGGAGACCTCCAGCGCAGATGCGGGCACGCTGTCAGCCCTATCTTCATGGAGGCCGAATTCCACGACGAATTCGCGTTCCTGGAACAAAACGACAAGCAAGTCAGCCTCGCCCTGGACCTCGCCGCCACCGGTCACCACGACCTCCGGGCACTCGCCGCGAGAATCGCCACCACGAGACTCGGACGCGAGCAGGAAACCATGCACCACCTCATTCCCAACCTGCACAGCCGCCTCCTGACGCTCACCAGGCAAGAAGCAGAACCCCGACCCGTTGACTAGGAGTCGCTTGTCTGGCTTTGGGTTGCGCTGGCCTTACCGCGCAGACCGCACATGGCACGGTGAGGAAGGGGGCTGCTTTGTGCAGGAGGCCTCACGTCGGACACGCGAGCGTCGAGCTTATCGATCTGCTCGAAGCTCCTGCTCCTGCCGTTGGCGAGCCACGGGTCGCGGACCGCGTCGTCAAGGTCGGCCGGTAGGGTGCCAAACACCGACTTCCTGGTGGCCGACACGTCGTCGGGAGGACCGCCGCGAGCGGATTACTCGGCACCGGTCTGGGAGCTAGGGACCGTCGGAGATCTCGAAGTAGCGCGGCCAGGCCCTTAGCGATGGCACTGCTATGTCGGGCGGTCGCCGTGGTGTTAGGGCAGGTCCGGAGGCGGAGGCAAGAGCGAGCGTCTCCTGCCAGGTGCCTGCTCCGAGGGACTCGGCTGGGCAATTCGCGCAGGACCCGGCCTGAGGCGAGCACTGGCCGCCGGTGATGGCGCGGGCGTGCCGGAGAGCATCGGCGGGGTAGTCGGCCCGGATGAGATACCAGGTTCCATCCCGTTCTTCGCCGTTCAGGCCGGCCGTGACATCGGGGCTGCGCGGCAGGTAGAGACGCCCGTCGTGGCGACGGAAGAGGAACAGGCGGTCCAGGATGTCAGCCTCGTCCTCGCCAGGCTGCTCACGCTCGAGCCAGGCGCGGGCGTCTGGCCAGGTGCCCGGTCCCCAGAGCAGGTCGCAGGGATAGGAGGTCGACTCGTACAGGGCATCCAGCCGACTCAGCCCCTCGTCACGGAGGACCGCCCGCACCAGAACGCATGTCCAGCTCGCGAACTGCGGGTCTGGCGGGCAGCCGACCGGCCCGGTCATCACCGACCCGCGAGGACCCCAGGCGACGAGCTGAATGGTTCGGTGAATCGGCGCCGGGTACAGGCGCCCGCCGGGGGTGGATGAGCCCCACAGGTGGTTGATGATCTCCGCGGCGTCGCTGATGGTGCGCGCGGATTCCACCGGCATCGCCAGGTGGTGACCGCCGCCGTGTGCCACGTCGTTCCGGATGTCTTTCAGCGCGGAGTCGAGCTGGCGGTTGCGCTGGCCGCGCAGCAGTCCCTCGGCGCGGGCCCATCGCAGCAGCGAGTCGAGCATCCCGTCGAAGTAGACCAGCTTCTCCGGTCTGGCGCAGCCGGAGCCGCCAGCGCAGCGGCCTGCGGAGTCGGCCCTCAGCGTGGATCACCTTAAGCAGCTCTTCGAACGTGGCTGCTGGGACGTTATGGACGGTGCCGTGAGCGTCCTGAAACGGCACCGCGCCATCGTGGAATTCCACGAACCGGTCCCGCAGCGCCTGCTCGATCACCAGGCGGGCCAGGTCGTCCGCGGCCGTGAACATGTCATAGGACAAGACTCCGTAGGAGTGCAGCAGGCGAAGCCGGTCGAATGTGCTGCGCGTGCCCTGGGCCACTGCCTGTGACAGGTCCGCGTGGCTGATGCTTTCCTGCTGGTGGATCGCCGCATAGTCCGGGGCGAGCATGCCGCCGGTATCAAATCCGAGTGGCGTGAAGCGCAGCGTCTGCTCATCAGGCTGGCGTAGCTCCTCCAGAGACCTGATCCTCACCGCTGTCCCCCCAAGCGCTCAGCAACTACCGCTATCCGGTCCTGTATCACCGGCCCGTAATGAACTCGCCGGAAGTTCACGCCGCCTTCCCGCAGCGCGTGTCCTGCCGGGCTAACCGCCGGCGTGTTTCTTCCGCTGGCCGCGGAGCCGGTGGGTGGCGCGCCGTGCGTACGGGGGGACTGGCCGGTACCCTTCTCCGGCTGGCCTCAGGCACAGTGCCCGGCCCAGCTCGTCAAGATCGGGGTCGTCTCCGGCCGCGTCGTTCATGTAGATCGTGGCGACGATCTGCCGGTGCTGGTCGAGCAGCAGTCCCATGCTCCGGTCCGACCGCATCTGGTGCTTCTTGGCGGCCATGTACATCCGGAGCCTGTCTATCGCCTCCCCGCGGGTGCAGCCGCCCGGTACGGAGCCGGCGAAGAGGACTGGATAGCCCCACGGGCCCGCGTAGCCGCAGGCGATGCTGTGCCACCGGCCGTCTGCCCGGGTCTTGCTGGCCAGCTCGCGCAGGGAACCGCCCATCTGCTTCTGCGCTGTTCCGGCCAGTCCCAGCAGGTCAGCGCCGAAGCGGAGCCAGCCGGGCTTCCGCCCGTCCGCGAGGAAGTCAACGATCTCCCGGGCAGCCGGATGCATGTTGAACTCGGGCTTGGCGACCTCGTACGGGCTCGTGCCCTCGGTCCAGTACATCCAGGCGTCCAGCGGGTCGGTATGGGTGCCGACGATCGTCGGGCGGGCGTCCTGCTGGTGCTGCCGGCGGGCGCGGGACCGGGACGGACCGACGGCCGGATGGCGACGGCGGACCTCCTCAGGGTCTGGCTCGACGTACAGGCCGCCGTCCAGGAACAGCATGAACAGGTCAAGCTCGTCGGCTCCCCGGTAATAAGTGGCAATTCCGGAGTCTGCGCGGCGCCGCAGCCACAGCAAGAACTCCGCAGGCCGGTCGAGGACCTTGCTGATGACCTCAAGGTCGTGCAGCGAGGCGATCCACGGCAGGTTTCCTTCTCCCAGCAGGCCGGCCCGCTCCAGGTCGCCCAGCGCGACGGCGAGCGGCCCGAAGTCATCCAGGCCGACGACCACTGCCCGTACTTCCCGGACCCGGGAAAGGTCAAGCCACGAGCCGTCGCCCAGCCACACTCCGTAGTTGCGCGTGATGAGCTGCTCAAGGCGCTGCGCCTGACGGGCTCCCTCACCGAAGATCTTCCTGATCTCGGTAGCCAGGCGCGCCCGGTCACCGCGCCGCGCCGGGTCGGCGACCGCACGGCCCTTCACCTCCACGCAGATCGCGACGTCCCCGATGACGAACAGGCCATCACACTCAGCCTGATCACCGACGGTCTGCGGGCCAGGGCAGGCGGCGCCCAGGGCTGTCACATCCTGGCCCTGCCGGGGCGCGTAGTAGCTGAGATTCGGATAGGTCACCGGCATGCCCGCAGCGCGGGACACCGCGGCCAGGGCCGCTGCCTCGGAGACATCGGCACGAATACGGTCATAGCGCCGCCATGCTCTGCCGTCGGCCTTCAGGGCGGTCTCGGCGATCACGCGGAAGGAGTCCGTCCCGATCTGGCCACCCGTCATCAGGTAATTGCCGGCCTGGTCCCGGATCAGGCACGTCCGCGCCAGCGGGTTAACACCGCGCAGGAAAGAGCCCACGACCGCGGCCGTATCCCGCGTGCCGTCGAACTCGATGCTGAAGACATCGAGCACCGCCTTGACCCGGTCCGGTTCCAGTCCCGACTCCGCGACGATGTCGGGCACCGTGCAGGAGGCGCGCTCGCCGGGGAGGAACATGAAAGCCGACATCGCCTCGCGGAATGCCTTGAGCTCTTCCCCGGTAGGATCTCGCCCCTCAGCCTGGCAGCGCAGAAGGATGCCGCCGGTCTCGTCCCGCAGGCCCGTCAGGACGCGGCTGTATCTCTCCTGGATAGCCGACCGGACGGCCGTGAACTCGCCAAACGTGAACCCCAGATGCTCGCGCAGCAGCGAGCTGATGTCCGGCCGGCCAAACAGCGCCGTGTCGTGCTCCACCTCAACCGAGTCATAGCGGTACTCGCGGACAGACACCAGATACGACTGGTACTCCGACGCCAGGCGAGCCAGCGGATCATCTGCCGCGAGCATGGCAGAAGCAGCATGCGCGAACTGCGCCAGCCGCAGCAGCCGCGTAGCGCGGGCGTGCAGGTCGCTGATCGCACGGTGCGGCTCAGCCGATTCGCGCGCCATGCCAGCTGGCATCCGGCCCGGACGTGACAGGCACAGCAGCGAGACCAGGTCGATAGCGGCCGCCATGCCATCAAAGCCGGCTTCCAGTGCGACAACCGGCGCGAGCGGGATCTCCCGCAGCCTCATGAGCTCGATGACGTCGAACGCGTCAGACTCCCCGATCGCGTCCAGCATGGCGGCGACTTCTGTGCCGACTTCATCCCGCAGTCGCTGCTGCAGGGCCTGCGGGCTCGCCAGCCCGGCAAAGATCCGGGAGCTCACCCAGGGGGTCGCCGCCCAGGTTCGCCCAGTTGGTGCTGCCCCTGATGGCATTAGTCCCGGAGGCAAGCTGTACCGGTGGTTAGGACGGCTTGTTTTGGCCCCGCGGTGACGGCTTGACCTGGCCCCGCCTGGCGGTGGTGCCGGGATTTTGTGACGGCTTGATTTGGCCCCACCGGGTGGGGCTATTGCTTGCCGGGGCCGGGAGCTCCCCGGCGTCGCTGCCGCCGAGGAGGAAGGTGAAGCGGTCCAGGTCCTGGCGGAGCTGCTGGGGTCCGCAGCCGGGGTGGCCGACGTAGTCCAGCAGAGACGAGGTGAGGCGGCCGGGGTCGCTGGCGAGCCGGCCGGCGATGAACTGCGGGGTCTCGGTGACCTCGCCGGCGTCTGCGGGGTCCGGGCTCATGCTGTGGCTGTCCTTGGCGTCAGGCGTCCTGGCCGGCCTTGGCGCGGGCGAGGCGGTAGGACTCGGTGCCGGTCTCGATGATGGTGGCGTTGAAGGTGAGGCGGTCGACGATGGCGGCGCAGAGGCGGGGGTCGGTGAAGGTCTTGGTCCGGCCGCTGAACGACTCGTTGGAGGCGATGGCGACGCTGGCGGTTTCCTCGCGCTCGGTCAGGACCTGGAAGAGCAGCTCGGCGCCGCGGCGGTCGGGTTCCATGTAGCCGAGCTCGTCGATGCAGAGCAGGTCAGCGCGGCCGTAGCGGGCGATCGTCTTGGTGAGCTGCTTGTCGTCGGCGGCCTCGGCGAGCTCGTTGGCGAGCTTGGACGCCAGGGTGTAGCGGACCCGGTGGCCGGCCATGGCCGCGGCGGTGCCCAGGGCGATGAGCAGGTGGGACTTGCCGGTGCCGCTGTCGCCGATCAGGCAGAGCGGCTGGCCTTTCTTCACCCAGTCGCAGGTGGCGAGGGTGTTGACCACGGCCGCGCTGATGGCGGGGTTGGCGTCGAAGTCGAAGTCGGCGAGCCATTTGGGGCGGGGGAACCCCGCGCCGCGCAGGCTCCGCTCGGCGCGGCGGCGGTCGCGGTCCTCGCATTCGGCCATGAGCACCTCGGCGAGGAACCCGCGGTAGGTGAGCTGCTCGCGCTCGGCCTTGTCCGCCGCGGCGGCGAACTGGCCGCGGATCGTGGGCAGGTGCAGCACCCGGCACGCGGTGTCGACGGCGGCTTCGGCGGCTTCCTCGGTGATTCCCCTTGCTCGTGTCATGACCGGCCTTCCCTGGGGGCGCGGGGCCGCGTGAGCAGCTGGTCGTAGGCGCTGACGGTGGGCAGCGGCCTGGTATCGGCGGGCAGCGCGGCGAGCCGCCGCAGCGTGAGGCTGGTGACGTGCGGGACCGCCGGTCGGCCGCTTTCCTCGTCGCCGTCTTGCGGGGCGGGCGCGGCGGACCGGGCGTCGGCGGCCCTGCGGGCCTCGACCGCGACGACGTCGGCGGCGTGCGCGCCGACCGACAGCGCCGCCTCGATCCCGGCGACGACGTCGGCGGCGTCCATGTGGCGGTGCAGCAGCAGCACCTCGATCAGGACGCGGGTCGCGGCGGGCTCGCCCGACGCGCGGCGGGCCGCCGACCACAGCGCCTCGTGGGCGCCGGTGAACGCCCCGGACGCGCGGGCCTGCTCCAGGGGGACCGACCCGGCCAGGGCTCCGGGCTTGCGCATCAGCGCCTCCAGGTAGTGGTCCAGGACAAGGGTCTCGGTGCCCCGGCCGGCGGCGCGGTCGTGGCGGGCGGCCTCGCGCCGCCCGTCGTAGATGACCAGCTCCGACGACCGCAGGACGACCCGGACCTGCCGGCCGATCAGCCGGGCCGGCACCGAGTACTTGTTCATCCGCACGGTGACCTGGCCGTAGCGGCCGGCCCGCGGGGTCAGCAGCAGCCCGGTCTCGAACGGCTCGTCCGGCAGCGGGACCAGCCGGGGCGCCTCGGCGGCGTAGTCCTGGCCGATGGTGCGGATCCGCGCCCCGATCCGCCGGGCGTCCTCGGCCTCCTCGGCCGCCGCGATCTGCTCGTTCAGCTCCGCGAGCGAGTCCACTTCCGGGACCGGGACCAGGTAGTTGCGGCGGAAGTACCCGACCTGGCCCCCGGCGCCGCCCTTCTCATGGGCTCCCTCGATGCCGGGCTCGCAGTAGAACGCGGCGAACCGGTAATGCGACCGGAACGCCGTCCACCTCGGGTTCTCGATCCTCGCCCGGCCCTTCCGCAGCACCCTGGTCACGGCCGGGGTCAGGTTGTCGTAGCGGATCTGGCCGGCCGGGACGCCGCCCAGGACACTGAACGCGTGCACGTGGCCTTCCAGGAAGGCCTCCTGCCCGCAGGTCGCCGACACCAGGTGCACCGCCTTGCCGGAATACGACATCCGGAACGCGAACAGGTAGCACCTGGCCAGCGTCCCGGCCAGCCGCACCCACAGCTCCCCGAAGCCGGCCTCCGCCTCCATGCCCGGCGGGTGATGCTGCGGGACGAACACCTTCGCCGGTCCCCGGCCTTCCTCGATGCGGATTTCCGGCCGGCGGCGGGCCACGTAATCGCGGACCGCGGCATACGACATGTCCCCGGCCTCGTGCTCGTCCAGCAGCCGGGCATGGATCCGCGTCGCGGTGTGCCGCTGCTTGCGCGGGGCGTCCAGGTCATCGCGCAGCCACCCGTCGATCACCGCCTTGAACGGCTCCAGCCGGGCCGACCGCCGCTCCGGCGTCTTACGCGGGGCCGGCTC
This sequence comes from uncultured Actinomycetota bacterium, assembly GCA_963725175.1. Taxonomy (GTDB): domain Bacteria; phylum Actinomycetota; class Actinomycetes; order Streptosporangiales; family Streptosporangiaceae; genus DASUBV01. The sequence goes on along the minus strand of CAVRXH010000006.1, from coordinate 3,982,166 downwards.
GGCCCGGGTCAGCGCCTCCCGCACCAGCCGCCGGTGCACCCCGTACCTGGCCGCCAGGGCCCGCACCGACAAGCCCCCGTGCCACGAGTCACGCCTGATCTGCTCGAACAACTCGACTTTGGTGGCCGCCACAAGAACCCCCCCAGGCTCACGCGCAACATGACCATCCCACGTCAAGACCCAGGGTGGGGCCACTTCAAGCCGACACGACCCTCCCCGCGCCAGCCGCTGCCAGCCAGTGGGGCCAGGTCAAGCCGTCATGGTGGAGCCAAATGGAGGCGTCATAGCCAGTACCGGCTTCGCACGGCGCTTCGACACGACCGCATGCCTACCATGCAAGTCCGACGTTCCCCGCGACAAGCATCAGTTTGCAGTCTGGCGCGCGCTGCGGCAGCGCAGGCATTCCCCGCGCCGAGACGCAAGACATCCCAGGGCTCCGCAGAAGCACCAGGATCAGCCGTGCCCCCGCCCCGGCGGGGGCACGGCTGAGCGGCTCATGACGCCCGCTCGCTGCCCTCGCTCCCTTCATCGCCGTGCTCGGGCTGATCGTCCTGGGCGGCCAGGCCGTCTGTGATCCGCTGGTTGGCGGCGTCGGCCTGGCCGTCGATGCAGTGGGCGTAGATCTTGAGCAGGACGGCGACGCCGTGCCCGGCGCGTCGGGCGACCTCGGTGGCGGGGACCCCGGAGTTCAGCCACAGCGACACCGCCGCGTGGCGCAGGTCGTAGGGACGCCGGGCCAGGGGCGAGTTGTGCTGGGCGGTGGTGAGGGCGTTCTCGCGGGCCTGGACCCAGACCTGGTTGTAGCCGGAGTCCTGGAGGATGCCGCCGCGGGCGGTCTGGAAGATCCGCCCGTCACCTGTGGTGCCGTACCTCTTGATGTGGGTGCGGAGCAGCCGGACGAGGTCGGGCGGGATGGGGATGGCGCGGGTCTCATTGTCGGCTCGGTGCTTGAGGCCGCGTTCCTGCCGGGCGGTGCCGTGGTCGGTCCAGGCCTTGCCTGCCCGGGAGGCGGAGGCGGCCAGGTCGATTCGCCCCCACCCCTTGACCGGCAGGTGCAGGTCGGCCTCGCGGAGCATGACGGCTTCTGAGGGGCGGAGCGCGGCGTAGTACAGGCAGCCGAAGAAGGCTTCCAGGTGCTGGCCCCGGCCGCTGAGCGCCCGGACGGCGGTGAGCAGGCCGCAGGCCTGGGCGGGGCTGACGACGACCCGCCGGTCGAGGCTGGCGGCGACGGCGGGAGTGGTCCACTGGATGCGGTCGACCGGGTTGGATGCCAGGTGGCCGAGCTCGACGGCGTAGCCGAGGGCGTTGTAGAAAACCGACCGCTTGCGCCGCTGAGTTGACCCGGCCGCCGGCTTCCCTGCTAGCGTGCTGGCGCACGCGCCCAGCGCGAGCCGCACGTTCGCCGTGTCCTCCAGGTCTGCGACGGGCAGGGAGGCGCGGCCGGCCCAGTCCAGGGCGCCGTCGATCTTCGCGGGCGGGCTGGTGCCGCGGGTGGCGGGGTTGAACGCCCAGCCGAACAGCGCCTGCCGCAGCACCTTGCCCTGCGGCTCGCCGCGCTCCCTCGCGGAGAGGGCGACGGTGACGGTGACCAGGGCCTCGGCGACCGACCGGCGGGAGACCGGGGCGAGGCTCGGCCACTTGGCCTCAGCGTAGGCGCGGGCGTGCTGGTACCAGGTCACCAGCTCGTCCCCGGTCGTCTCGGCGGCGGGCAGGCCGGTGCGGGGGCTGAAGGGCCGCCGGTCGCGAACCGCGTCCTTGAGGCCGTCGAGGAACCCGTCGGCCAGCGGGCGGGCCTTGAACGACTTGCAGTGCTCACGCCTGTCCACGGCCCAGCGGACCCGGTAGCGGGCCGCGGAGCCGGTGCCGAGCCGCTTGATGTCCCAGAACCTCACGTCGTAACTGTCCATCTACTGTCTCTGCTCCTGTCCGTCTTGCGTGTCTTCCAGCTGGCGCAGCCACGCCGCCAGCGCGCTGCGCCGGACCCGCACCCCGCCGCCGGGCAGCCGTACCGCTGGCGGGCCGGCTCGCTGGCGGCGCCAGCGGTAGAACGCGGCCCGCGATACCCGAAGCTCAGCGGTCACCTCCTCGATGGTCAGCAGCGGGTCGCCCGGGATTCCGGAGCCGTCGTCCGGGGTGGCGGGGGGCCGGCCGGGAGCGGTTGGCGTTCCCGGGGGCGGCCCGTCCGCGGGCCCGCGACGACCAGCGCTCCGCTCGGCCCGGCCCGTCAAGTCCGGCTCCCGCCGGGCCAGCGGCAGGCGGCCGCCCGGAGCTGCTGGCCCGCGGACCGGGGGAAAGAGGCAAGGCCCCGCGGGCGCGCCGGGCGGCGGGGCGGCCGGCGCCCCCAGAGGGGCAGGCCGGCAGGGGCGGCTGCGGGGCGGTCCCGGGCGGTGACCTCGTGCGCGCCCTCGCCCTCGCCGTTGCCGGGTGCGGAGGCAACCGGCCCGGATGCCGGCCGGCGGGGCGGGCTGGCCTGCCGCCCGGGACCGCAGGCATCCACCCTCTGCTCCGCCCGCCGCGTCAAGCCGGCCCGGCCCGGCGCCCGAGCGCGCCTGATACCCGGCCCGCAGCCGCAGGCCGATGCGGCCGGTACCCGCCCGGCCAGCAGAGGCCGGCCCCGCACGAGGGCCGGCCACCGGGCGGGCACCACGAGGGGGCACGGGACCCGCCCGGCTGTGCGCGGCGCGTTGCGCTGGCTGAAGGATCTGGCACGGGCGGCTCCCCCTGCGTCTCCTTGGTTTTCCCTGCACTACAGAAATCGGGTTTCCGGGGCTTTTTTCACCTGGCGTCTGCAGGAAAGCGCCGGCGAGGCAAGGGAACCCGGGCCGCTGCGGCAGGTACAGCCGCCTCGGCGGCCCTTCATGCACCTCGCGGGACCGCCGGTGCACCTGGCGGGAAACGACGCCCGCGGGCGTACTGCCGTACCTGGCCGGGAGCGGCCGGCGCGGCGGGAAGGGGACCCGCCCGGCTGCTGGCGCAGGCGGGCGGGCGGGGACAACGCGCGGGCCGCGCGCTACGCCGCGCTGGCCACCGTCCCCGGGCTGGCAGCGGGACCCCCGGCCGCGTCCGCAGCGGGTGCCGGGGCGGCAGGGGCGAGCCGGAAGCTGCGCGGCTTGCCGGTGACCATCTCGGCGGTGCCGAGGCTGACCAGCTTGTCCAGGGCGTTGGCGACCGCCCCGGCCGACCGGGCGAGTACCTTGCCGACCTGATGCGGGGTGAAAGCCGCCTCCGGGAACTTGCGGAGGTGCTCCTCGACCAGGTCCCGCAGCGCGCCGGGCCGGGCCGTGGGGGCTCGCCGGCCGGAGACGGCGGCCTTGATGACACGCCGCCCCTGGCCGACCAGGTCGCGGGCGGCCTCCAGGGCGGCTAGGGCGGCGCCCAGGTCCCCGGTCGCGAGGGCCTGCCCGGCCTCGCCCGCGGCCTGGGCGATGGCCAGGACGATCCCGGCCGCCTCGACGGTCACCGCCGGGTCCGGCCTCAGCCCGGTGCCGGCTTCTGCTTGCTGGTCCCCGGCGGTGCTGCCCACGGGGGCCGGGGCGGGGTGGCGCGCGCCTGGGGCCTCGGCGGGCGAGGCCTCCGGGGTGGCGGGTGCCCAGGTGTCGGCTATGCCGGGCCGGCCGCCCCTGACGCGGGTGGCGGTGCCGTTCTTCTCGCAGGCGAGCAGGGCCTGCCGGGCGGCGGCGGTGCTGATCCCGGCGCGGGCGGCGATGACCGCGACCGCCGCCCCGGCGGGACCGGCCGGCAGCGCGGCCAGGACGGCCGTTGCGGGCTGCCGCCCGCCGACGGGGCAGCGGGACGGGGGACCGGGTTCTTCGCGGTGCCGGCGGCGCTGCGGGCCGCGTGCGGGGCGGGGGCGGGGGTGCATGCCATGATGGTGACTCCGTTCCTGTTCCCGGACGCTATTTCGGTTTCTGATCTGACTGCGCCGGTGTTTCCTGGACGACAGTTGCTCTGGCCCCGGCGTGAAGTCAAGCGGCTCCGCGTCAATTCCAGGTGCCTTCCCGTCCCGGAATAGCCGTTTTCCTCGCCGGCTGCTCCGCTTCTGTCACCCACCGCGCCTGAACTGATTACCGTCCGGCCTCGCGCTTTCCGCCGCCGCCGGCCGCCTTCCCCGCACCTGCCCTCGCCCGCCGTCACCTCGCGTGCCTGTCCTCACCTGGCCGCAGGCCCTCGCGGGGTTAGCGGGCGCGGGCCAGGCGGGGCGAGCCTGGGGCTGCACGGATGCAGCGCCCCGGACAAGAGGCTGTGAGTTAACGTGCGTCACGCATGCCCGGCCCGCCATTTACAAGTGTTTTAGGAGCATGCACCTAATGCAGTCTGGGAGTTCACCGGAAGGCTTATTCCCGCCGCGTCCCGCGCGTCCGCCGCTGAAAGGGGTTCCGCTGTCAGCGGGTAGACGCATCAGCAGGCTGATTAGCTGACGAAGTGGAAGGGCGACAGGCTCGCGGATCCCGGTAAACGGTCTGCTATTTCGGCTGACCGTCCCCGCCTCCCCCCGGAGACTGGCCGGCGGCTCTCCGCGCCGACAGCGGTCAGTCCCCGGACCGGACGAGCGGGTGCTGTCCGCGAGCCGGACCCGCCCATAGCCGACGCGCCGGGTCCAGGCAGGCTGCCACGTCTTCGGGGTTACTGTCGAGCCGCCCCACGCCGCCCGCTGGGGTACTCCCGCGCGGGCTTCTGCCCGGACCTCTGTGCGCTGCCACGTCTTCGCCTGCCTGCCGAGCCATCACCCGCCCCGCGGCACGCTCGCAGGCAGCGGTCCCGCGCCGGCACACAGCATCAGGGCCGCCCTGGACGCGGCCGACGCCGGCAAGGACCGAGGCGGCGGCCGCGTCCACGTGCATGACGCAGGCGTGCCAAGCCGCAGGCCCGCGCCGTGCGCGAAGGCGAGCGCACGCGGAGCCCGCCGCCAGCGCCACGCGCCGCGGGGCGGGCCGGGCGGGCGGGGCGGCCAGGACCCGCGGACAACCACCCTGGTACCTGGCGGGCGGACGGCAGGTCCACCGCAGGTACACGGGCCGACAGGGTCCACGGCAACACCCTTAACAGCCGGGTCTTCCTGCCCCGCCGGCACCTGTTTTCCTCGCGTTTTCCTCGCGCGCGTGAAAACGGGCTCCCGAAACCCGATTTGCCTCTACGGAGGAAGCTTGCGCGCCCCGCGCCTGGCCCCGGGCGCCGGCTCCCCCGCCCTGCTGGCGGCCAGGGGCCGTCGGCGGGCCAGGACCGGCCGTCCGGGCAGGAGGCAACCAGGCATGACAGGCACGGCATCCGCCGGGGCGGCACCGCCCCGGCACGATGGCGACGGCACCCCGCCGGGCCCGGCCGCGGACGGCCCGCCGGCCCGTCCCGGACGTCCCGGACGGGCCGGACGGGCCGTGAGCGCCCGACGCCTGCTCGCGGCCGCTGACGCGCTGCCCGTCACCGTGCTGGCGGTGATCGCCGGGGCCGGGTCGTTCACCCACATCCGTGACACCGCCGCCCAGCACGGCCAGAAAGGCCCGATGTCCTGGGCCATCGCCGTGTGCATCGACCTGACCTGCGTCATGGCCGCTCGCGAGCGCCAGCGCGACAAGCAGCACCCCATCCCCGCCCGGCGGCTGTCGTGGCCCGGCCTGGTACTCGCCGGCGGAGTCAGCCTCAGCCTGGCCGCCAACCTCGCCCAGGCCCAGCCTGACCCCTGGGGCCAGGTCATGGCCGCCGTCCCGCCAGGCGCGTTCCTGGTCGCCGTCTCCATGATCGAGCGCCGCGCCGCCCGCCGCGCCCGGGCCGCAGCCGTCCCCGGTCAGGACGGACGTGCCGGCGAGCTGTCCGTGCCGCCGCAGCCGTCCCCTGTCCGGGACGGGCAGGACGGGACCCTGCTCGCGCAGGCGCGGCGGGCTGATGCGGAGTATCAGGAGCGGCACGGGCAGCCGATCACCCGCGACGCGCTGCGCGCCCGCCTGGGCATCTCCAACCAGGCCGCCTCCGGCGTCCTGCGCCAGCTCCGCGCCAGCCAGGACCATCACCCGCCAGGAGCCTCACGCGCTGCGTGACCTGTCACCGGCCGCGGCCAGCACTGGCCCGGTGCCGGCGTGCCCGCCGCGGCGGGCGATGGGAAAGGGGCGGGCCGGCGAGCCTGTGCGGCGACCGCCGCCGGGCGCGCCCGGCGATTTACACTGCGTCGGGTGGATACCCGGAGCGTTGCCGCGGCGGGCCCGGCTGAGCTGCGCGGGGCGATGGTGGACCGGCTGATGGCGCAGATGGCGGTGCGGCCGGGGGCGGTCGAGGACGCGATGCGCAGTGTTGCGCGGCATGTGTTCGTGCCGGGTGCGGCGCTGGAGGAGGCGTACGGCTCCGGGCCGGTGGTGACCCACCGCGACAGCGAGGGGATCGCGGTCAGCTCGGTGTCGGCTCCGGGCGTGGTCGGCGGGATGCTGGAGCAGCTGGGTGCCCGGCCCGGTGACCGTGTTCTGGAGGTCGGGGCCGGCACGGGCTACAACGCGGCGCTGCTGGCCTGCCTGGCGGGTCCCTCGGGCGCGGTGACGACGGTGGAGCTTGACGAGGCGGTGGCTGCCTCGGCCCGGCAGGCGCTGGCCCGGGCGGGTCACGGCGAGGTGACGGTCATCTGCGGCGATGGCGTGCTCGGCTGGGCGGGTAACGCGCCGTATGACCGGATCATCGTGACGGCGGGCGCGTGGGATGTTCCCCCGGCGTGGCGGGATCAGCTCGCCGACGGCGGGGTGCTGGTGGTGCCGCTGCGGATGCGCGGCCTGACTCGCGCGGTGGCGCTGCAGCGTGACGGGATGGTGCTGCGGAGCCGGTCGGTGGAGATGTGCGGCTTCATCCCGATGCGGGGCGCGGGCGCGGTGGCCGAGCAGAACGTGTGGGTCGGCGGGAAGGACGGCGACCTGCTGCTGCGCATCGATGACGGCCGCCCGGCCGACGCTGGCGCTCTCGGCCGGGCGCTGGGCTATCCGCCGGCGGTGACCTGGACGGGGGTGCCGTTCGTCATGCCGGAGGTCCTGGATTTCTGGCTGGCCGGCCTCACCGGGTTCTGCCGTGTCCTGGCCTCCGGTGAGGCGGTCGGGGCCGGGCGGGTCTACGCGCCGTTGTTTCCCTGGGGCAGCATGGGCGTGTTCGACGGCGGGACCGTGGCCTACCTGACCGCCCGGGGGGAAGTTCCTGAGCTGGGGGTGTGCGCGTACGGCCCGGATAGCCGGCGCCTGGCGGGCATGGTCGCCGGGCGCATCCGGCAGTGGGACAGGGAGGGCGGCCCGCAGATGACGGTCCGGGTCGAGGTTCACCCCCCCGGTGCAGCGGGCCCGTCCGATGGATGGCTAGTCATCGGCAAGAAGCACAGCCGCGTGGTGATCCGCATGGTTCCCGGCGCCTGACCGGCAGCCCCGTCCGCGGGTTCAGGACAGCAGGAGAAGGGCGTCCCAGCGGGCCGGGACCTCGCGGGCGGGCAGCTGGGCGTGGTCGGCGAGGGCAAGGGCAGCGCCGGCTGCGCCGACAAGGAACCCCGGCTCGTCGGTGGCGGCGTGACCGGCTACGTGCCGGAACCCGAAGCGGTGCCGCGGATCGAACATGCTCGTGAGGGCCCCTGCGGCCCGGGGCGCGCTGGTGGACTGGAGGACCCCGGCGTAGCCGTGGCACAGGCCCGGTCCCTGGGCGTCCCACTGGCTGCCCGGCCGGCCAGCCAGGGAGGCGGTCGCGGCGCTGGCGGCTGCGGTGAGCGCGGAGTCGCTGGTGGCCTGGCCGGCCAGCGCGAGGGCGCGGCTGATGCCGGGGGTGCCGTAACACCACGCGTCGCGGCGTCCGGCCGCGGGCCGGGCGGTCCCGGTGTCGAGTTCTGTGCCTGTTACGGCAGGCGGCCAGGTCCCGGTGCCCGCGGTCTGCCAGCGCAGCAGCCAGCGAGCCGCCCGGGTGATCGCCGTGTCCTGGCCGGCGAGGGAGTACCCGGCCAGGTGAGCCAGGGACAGGAAAGCCAGGGGCCCGGCGATGCCGTGGGCCATGCCGGTGGCGGCCACGCCGGACGGATCCGGCGGCGTGTCACCCGGATGCTGCCGGGCAGGAGTCCACCAGCCGGGGCGGGCGCCGTGGCGGGCCAGGGTCATCGTGGTGAGGGTGGCGAGTGCGGCGAGGAGTCCCGGCTCGGCGTCAAGCCCGGACTGGACCGCGGCGAGCAGGACGCGGCCGATCCCGGCCAGGCCGGTGATGGCGTCATAAATGTGCCAGGGTGTGCCGGTTCCGCCGCCGGCAAGGTAGCCGCAGTGCTGGCCGGCGAGATCGACGGCGCGGGCGGACATCCAGCGTGCGGCACGGGCGGCGGCGTCGTGATAACGATCCGGGTCGGGGAGATAGCGTGCGCCGATGATCAGCGACGCCGCCAGGCCACCCGGGCTGTGATAGGTCCCAGGCCCGTCAGGGCCGGCCTGCTTCGCGTGGAGCGCGGCCCAGGACCAGTGAGCCTCAGCGGCCCGGGCGAACGCCGGGTCGGCCGCGGACAGCCGGGCGTGCAGCAGTGCCGTGCCGGCCAGGCCGTGCGCCAGCGACCCGGCCGCCCGGCCGGGAACGGCAGCGGTCACTTTCTCGGGCTTGAGCAGCCGCTCAGCTACGGTGAGCGGCTGCTGAGCGCAGGCGGTGTCTATCGTGCCGTCTCCCGGGCGAGGAGGTCGGCCGCGAGTGCCCGGGCCAGCCGCTCGGAGTCGCTCTCGCCGAGCAGCCGGTTGGCGTGCATGTGGATCAGCGATGACGCGCAGTCCGCGCGCCGCGCCGGGGGCAGCGCGTCCCGGTAGCCGGCCAGCGCCGAGTCCCGGCGGGCCCACGCCGGGCCGATCGCCGGGATGACGGCTGAGCCTGTCCCGGCTGCGCTCCTGGCCGCCGGGCGCAGCGCGCACAGCCTGCGGCGGGCCGGCCGGTCAAGATTCCGGCCGGCCAGGGCGGCAGGGTCTGCGCCGGCGACCGTGCGGGCGATGGCGGCGGCGGACAGGGCCGCGATGACCAGCCGGGTGCCGGTGCCGGGTGATGCGGCGAGCACAGCGAGCACGAGCCGGCTGTCGGCGTCAAAGACGTCCTCGGCGGCCACGATCGCGTCGGGGCCACCGTAGCGCTCGGTCTCCGGGTCGTAGGGCTCGATCACCAGGCCGCTGGCCAGCCGCTGGGTGATGAGGTCCGCGCACCATGCCGACAGGGCGGGCAGGACCTTGCGGCTGAGCGCGGCAGGGTCGCCGTGGAAGCGGATGCGCAGGTGCGGCCCGTGCGCGGTGTCGTGGTAGCGGAGCCAGAACCACCGGTCGGCATCGCCGGCCAGCCCGGCGGCCAGGCCGGGGAGCTGGCCGAGGATCTGGTCATGGCAGGAGCCGGGCGACGGGATCACGGCCGACAGCCACTCGCTGCCGGGCAGGTACAGACCCTCCCCCCGGGGGCGTGCTTGCGGCGGCGCAGCCAGCGGCCCGGCAGGAGCAGCCGGCCGGCTAGCCAGGGGGATGACCAGTTCCAGGACGTGGCGGCCGTCCGGGCCGGGGACCACGGCCTGGATGGCGTCCGGCCCGCCGGGCAGCTCGGTCACGCTGGACAGGCCGCGGCGGACGTAGCGGCGGAGCAGTTCCCGGTCGGCATCGCGCCGCAGGTCCAGCGGCAGGTGCCGGTCAGCGTCCTCGGCCACCGCGACCTGCGGCGGGGCGGGGACGGTCACCGACTGCCATGAGGCGATCGCCTGCTCCCAGCGGGAGCGATCCTCCGCTGCCGTGATCAGGGCCGGGGGAAGCTGCCACCGGGCCGGCGAGATGACGGTGCTCTTGTACCGGACACGCGGCTGGAACACGGCGTGCTGCAGCGGCTCCCACGACCAGCCATGCCACGGGCGGCTGCCGTGCATCCCCAGCTCCTGGAGCAGCCGCGCGACCGGCGGCATGTACCGGGACCCGATCCGCGAGTACAGCACCGGCATGACCTGACGGCCTCCGGCCGTCCACAGCTCCAGCCGGCCGCCTGCAGACACGACCAGCAGATCGCGAAGATCCAGGTCACCCTCCCTGGCGGGCACGCCGACCGGTATCCGGCACGCGGCGAACCCGGTCGGCCGCGCCACCCCCGCCAGCTCGGGTGTCCGCGGCCGGACCACGATCTCGGCCCGCAGCGCCGGCCCGCACGCGGCCAGGCCCGCCCTGACACCCGGAAGCAGCGATGCGAACCGGCCTGCCGTCGAGCCGGCCTGCTGCGTCCCGCCGTCATAAATCGCCAGTGACAGCCGCCCGGCCGCGAGGTCCCGCGCGGACGCCGCGAAGACCCTGGCGTACACCTCGGCGGTCGTCGGCGGCGGCAGGTCAGCATGATGCTCGTCCAGGGCGTTCACGGTGGCCTCGTCCAGGTTTACCTCCGCTCTCCCGCGCGTGACGGCCTCGTTCAGCAGCCCCGCCAGGATCGCCGCGCGGCCGGCTGGCATGGTGCCCGGAGGCCGGGCTGGCCCGGCCTCGAGATCGCCCAGGCCAGCCACCGGATCAGCGACCTCCAGCAGCGGCACGAACCGGCCCGGCCCGTAACGGTCGGCAAAGCGCTGGTGGTAGCCGGCCAGCGCGCCGCGGGCATCGCTCACCCGCCACAAGACACCCACCGCCTCGGCCGCCTCAGCGGCCAGCGCGGCCGGGATCGTGATCCGGGCGTCCGCCGCCACGTCAGCCGACAGCGGCCGGTCTGTGCTGGCAAGCTCGTCGCAGGCCCGCCGGGCGGCGATCAGGTCCGCGAGCCGTCCCGGTGTCCCCGGAGGGCTCCGGTCCGCGTCGCGCAGATGGCCGCGCAGCCGCTCCAGCGAGCGTAGCGGAGCCCCCGAGCCGGAGAGCCGGCCGATCAGGTGGCCCAGCGGGTCATCCCGGCCGCACCAGGGCAGCAGGTCGGTCAGCAGGAACCCGCCGCGCACCAGCTCCAGCACCATGCCGCGGATCATCGTCTCCGGCGCGTCCGGCCACGCCCGGGTCAGCCGGGCGTGGACCTGCGGGTAGGGCGCGCCCCGCTCGCACTCCTCCAAGATCAGCACGCATGCGTCCGTGGCGCGTACCGACACCAGCTGCGGGCCGGCCACCCCCGGCGTGGCCTGCTTCTCGTGCTCCAGCCGCTGCCCGCGGCGAACGACCAGGTTGCTCGTCTGCAGCCTCAGCCGCGGCAGTACCCCCGGCAGGTCCAGGACCTGGTCGCAGAACGCGGCCAGCCACGCCGGCCCCGGGCCGGTACGAACCCGGTGCCCGCCGCCCAGGCACAGGTCAGCGGCGTCACCGCCAACCGCGGCGGCGGCGACGCCAGCGAACACCCCGTGCGGAGTCGGCCGGAACCGCGCCCGGAGCTCGTAAGCACGGACAGTCGCGGCCAGCCGGCCGTCCCCTGCCCGGCAGCCGGCCGCCGCGGCAGCGCTGACCGGACGGGAGGCGAGGAACATGCCCTCCGCAAGCAGCGGGTCCACCGCGCCGGCCCGGCCGTCGTACCCGGCTGCGGGAAGCAGCGGAACCCGGGCGAGCACCGTGGACCCGGCCAGGAAGGCAAACCGGCCCCGCAGGGTCACCGGCACCCTCTGGTGCAGCCGACGCTCGGGCACGTCGATGAGCACCCGTTGTCCGTGCACTGAGTCGTCGTGTTAGCCCCGGTCATATCCGGCGCGGGCACGGTCCGGGAGTCCAGGTCAAACAAGTCGGCGGTAATGTCAGCCAGGGCCGCGGCCTCTTTGCTGCAGCCCGTAGGGGCGACGGCCGCACCGGCGGAACTGCGGATGTCTGCGCTCATCGGTTTCTGTTCCTCTCGCCGTTACGCAGGTTTCCGGCCTGCGGTTAGTGCGCTGCTCGCACTTGCTGTCTCGCTTACCTGATACCCGCTTTTCCTCCGCTGACGGAGACAGCATCGCCGTCACGGCGCGGGATACGCCAGCAGCCGTTCGGGATGCTGCGCGGATGGGAACCCCGACCGGCTAAGGCAGGGTCGCGAGCCGGTCACCTACTCCCAGACATCGGTGCAGGTCGTTCCTCCTCCCGGGGAGGCAAACTGCGCGCAGCGCGACAGCCCCGGGTACCCATCGGCACTGGAGATCAGTGATTCCGGGCCAGCCGCCCATCCTTCTCACGGGCTCAGGCGGCGCGGTCATCGGGCAATTGTCAGCTCGTCATGTCGCGCACCCCTTCGTCATTTCCTGCCTCCGGGCGCGAGCCCTCTTCCCGCAACGGGCGTGCCTTTGCGCGCCGTTCCCCGTGATAACTGCCATGTCATGTGGCCTGCGGCCTCCTTTCTTTCCTGAGCGGAGCCGGCTCCTGCCGGGACACGTCAGCCAGCCCGGCAGGAGCCGGGGCTCATGGGATGCCGCCTCAGGACGGCACTTCTTATTCCCCGGGAAACGATCGTCTCGGGTGCGGGCAGGCAGCCGGTGAACGCGATGAGCGTCAGCATGAACATGCCGTAGTAATGACTGATGATCTTCACCGCATCAAGATCCCGGCCACAGGCAAGCCCGGTCAGCCGCGGTACCGCGAAGCACAAGGCGATGACCGACAGGACAGCCCGCGCGCAGGCCAGCGCCGGGCGAGGCCTACCGGCGGGGGCCGGGGTCGTGCTCGCGGGGAAGGGTGAAGAACGGGGACCGCAGCACGAACCGGGCGACCGCCATCAGGACCAGCCCGGCAATGACGATGCCGGCCAGGGACCAGTTCTGCGGCGCGGGAGCGGTGCGCATCGACTGGGTGATGATCCAGGCCAGGAACAAGGCGGCGGCGGCCGGGAGGATGCCCAGGGTGATGGCGTCGCGGACGGTGGCGGTGACGCGGCGGCGGTAGTAGGTGATGGTGGCCAGGGCGGTGAGGATGTAGAACGCGGCGAACAGCAGCCCTGAGGCGTTGATCACGGCGTCGAACGCGCCCTGGATGCTCGTGGCGAGGAGGTAGGCCCAGGTCGCGATGACCAGCAGGACGCCCGTGGCGATGCTTGCCTGCACGGGGGTGGCGAACCGGGGCGAGACCCGCGCCAGGGCCGGGGGCAGGGTGTGGCGGCTGGCCATGCCGTAGATGATCCGCGCGCACAGCACGATGCTGGTCCCCGTCGCCGCGACCACCGACAGGGCCAGGGCCAGGGCAGCCAGCCGGGCGACGGCGGGCCCGCCGAGCGCCCCGGCCACATACACGAGAGCGGACGCGGAGTGGGCCTGGAGCCGGGCCGGGGACACGATGCCCTGCAGCCCGGTGACGGCCAGGGCGTACAGGATGGTGAGGATGGCGACGGCCCAGATCGCGGCGCGGCCGGGGTTGACCCGGCGGTGCTTCACTTCCTCGTTGACGTACAGGGTGCCTTCCGTGCGCCGTGAGGCGCTGTTGATTCGAGTGGAGGTGAAAGGCTCCACCGCCTGGCCGTCGCAGCGGCCGGGTTGAAGCTGAGGACAGCCGGTCCCGGGAGACGCCGGGACGGGCGGGAGCAGTCCTGACAAAGCCAGGGCGGGCCAGTACTGCCAGATGGCGTGGGCCTGGCGAGCGGGCTGGAGAGGAGTACGCGAGGAACCGGTGTCGTAAAGCCCTTCAAACGCTATGCCGGCTCGAACCTGGCGGATCTGGGCCGGTCGCGGTGCGCACCCGCCGCCGTGGTGCGGGGGCGGGGAACTCCCGGAGCCGTGGAAGGGGCGGCAGGGAGGCTGCGGGGAAGGCCTGCGGCGTACTCGCAGCGATGCCGCTGGGGCAGAGCCGGGCTCCTCCTCCAGGGAGCGAATCACAGTGAACACGGGAACCGTCTTCGGGCTGCCTGCGGCCCCGCGCGTCCGGCGCGGGGGGCGGGCTGGGCTCGTCGTCAGCCGACCGGCCGGGGACGGGGCGGAGCCGCCGTAGTACTCCGAGCCGGGGAGAGCCCGGTGCATGGGGAAGGGCGGCAGTGGTTTTGAGGAAGTGAGGATGCTGCAATGCTGAAAGACGCGCCGGTGAATACCGGCGCCCCGGCTGCCGGGGCCTCCGGGTCCGGGCAGCGGGTATCGGAGATGCAGGCCAAGCTCCACCGCTGGGCGGCGGCTGATCCCGGCCGCCGGTTTGATGACCTGTTTAATCTCGTGCATGACCCGGCGACGCTGATGGTGGCGTACGGCCGGGTCGCGGGCAACCGCGGTGCGGACACTCCGGGCGTGGATGGCCTGACGGCCAGCCTTGTCGGGGAGCGCATCGGGGTGGCTGGGTTCCTGGACGGTCTGCGCGAGGCGCTGAGGGCGGGGAAGTTCAGCCCGCTGCCGGTGCGCGAGCGCGTGATTCCCAAGCCCGGCGGCTCGGGGAAGGTCCGCAGGCTGGGCATTCCGACGATTGCCGACCGGGTGGTCCAGGCGGCGCTGAAGCTCGTGCTGGAGCCCATCTTCGAGGCCGGTTTCCTGCCGGGCTCCTACGGGTTCCGGCCGCAGCGGCGGGCGCACGACGCGATCGCTGAGATCCACATGTTCGGCACCAAGGGGTACCGGTGGGTGCTGGACGCGGACATCGAGGCGTGCTTTGACCGGATCGACCACGCGGCCCTGATGGACCGGGTGCGTTACAGGGTCAAGGACAAGCGCGTGCTGGCGCTGGTGAAGGCGTTCCTCAAGGCCGGGGTGCTCACCGAGCAGGCCGGGCTGCAGGAGTCCGACACCGGCACCCCGCAAGGCGGGATCCTCTCGCCCCTGCTGGCCAACATCGCCCTGACCGCGCTCGATGAGCACGTGATGGCGCCGTGGCAGCCGGGCGGGACGATGGGGACCGCCTACCGGCGCCAGGCCCGCCGGGCTAAGGGCCTGCCGAACTGGCGGATCGTCCGCTACGCGGACGACTTCGTCGTGCTCGTGCATGGTGACCGGCCCGACGTCGAAGCCCTGCGCGAGGACGTCGCCCGCATGCTGTCTCCGCTGGGCCTGCGCCTGTCGCCGGCCAAGACGCAGATCGTGCACATGAGCGACGGATTCGACTTCCTGGGGTTCCGCATCCAGTGGCGCCGCAAGCGAGGCACGGGCAAGTGGTATGTCTACACCTTCATCGCCAGCAGGCCCCTCAAGGCGGTGAAAGCCAAGATCCGTGCCCTGACCCACAGGGTGTCGCAGGCCACCCCCCAGACCATCGTGACCAGGATCAACCAGATCCTGCGCGGCTGGACGGCCTACTTCCGGCACGCGGTATGCAAGCACACGTTCAGCAGCCTGAGGAACTTCGTCAACTGGCGGGTCATCAGGTGGCTGCGCAAGCTGCACCGCTGGAACCGGAAGCAGTTCCGCCAGCGCGCCGTCACTCCCTCCGGGAGATGGCGGCCGCTGGCCATGAACGGGACCGAGCTGTTCAACCCCGGCGCGGTGCGGGTCACCCGCTACCGCTACCGGGGCGCGATCCCGGCCCCCTGGGCGGCACCAGACCACGCCTGACGGCAGCAGACCGTGGAGAGCCCGGTGCATTGAAAGATGCACGCCGGGTTCGGCGAGCGGCCCAGGGAAACGGACCGGATAGCAATACCAGCACCGCGCCCTGGGCCGACTCAACCACCCCGAGTAGATGAACACCGCTATCAGCAGCCCGGAGGCGAGACTGCCCTTCCCGCCGATCCCGGCCGGGCTCAGCCATCCCGCCGTGGCCGGGAACGTGCCGCGCCAGTGCCCGAGCACGGCGACCAGCCCCGCGGCCGCGACGGCAGCCAGGATCACGTATTCGATCACGGCCATCGACACCTGGACCCGGGCGGTCAGCTTGATCCCCGCGACCGCGATCACCAGCATGAGCGCGGTGATGCCGGTGGCGATCCAGATATCGGGCCACCGTCCCGGCGCGGTGACTCCCGCGACGGCCAGGACGGAGGGGCCGATGACCTCCACCCCGGCGACGGCTCCGGTGATGTAAGCCGCGATCATCAGCCACCCGGTGAGGAACCCCAGGTAGGGGCTGATGGCCCGGCCGACCCACTCGAACGACGCGCCGCAGGTCGCGTTCCACAGGTTCAGCCGCCGGTAGGCGTTGGCGATGATGAGCATGGGGATCGCGGTGATCAGCAGGACCGGGCCGGAGCCGTAGGCGGTCGCGGCGGCGAGGGCGGCGAGGGTGAGGCCGACCGAGACGGCGGGGGCGGCGGAGGCCATGCCGATCACGGTGTCCTGGGCGACGCCGATGGCGTCGGGTTCCAGGGCGGGGCGGGGGGCGAGGGCCGCGACGGCGGCGGCCGGCTGATCAGTCATCGGGGGGTCTCCAGGGAGGTCCGGGGCGCGCGGCAGCGCCGCAGGGGGTTGTGAGGGAAATGACCTGGCCGTGAGCCGGCCAGGAACCGTCCGGGGGGTTGCCTAGGGGCTTGCCCGGGGCGGGCCGTGCGCGGGGGCGTGGGGGCCGGGCGGGCGGATGGTCACCCCGGCGTCGGCGAGGGTCCGCCGGAGGGTGGCGGGGCTGGTGCCGAGCTGCCGGGCGCAGTTCTCGATGCTGTGCCCGGCCTGGTAGAGGCGGGCCGCGTCGGCGGGGTCGGGGCGGGCGCGGGGAGGCCCGGCGGGGCGGATGGCCACCCCGGCGTCGCGCAGGGCCTCGATGATGGCGGCGCGGCTGACGCGCAGCTGGCGGGCGCAGTCGTCCAGGGTGTGCCCGGCCTGGTACAGCGCGGCGGCCTCGGCTGGGCCGGGGCCGAGGCGGGCGCGGCGGGACCCAGGCGGGCGGAGGGGGACGCCGGCGGCGTGCAGGAGCCGGGCGATGGTGGTGCGGCTGGTGCCGAGCTGCCGGGCGCACGATTGCAGGGTGTGCCCGGCCTGGTACAGGCGGATGGCGGCGGCCTGGTCCGGGGGCCGGGGGCCGGGCGGGCGGATGGGCTCCCCGGCGGCGCGCAGCAGCCGGGCGACGGTCGCGCGGCTGACGCCCAGCTCCTGGGCGCAGCCCTCCAGGGTGTGCCCGGCCTGGTACAGGCGGGCAGCATCAGCGGCAGTGACCGGACGGCGCAGGGGCCGGGACGGGCGGATGGCGACGCCGTTCTCCCGCAGGGTCCGGGTGAGCACGAAGCTGCTGACGCCGAGTTTCCGGGCGCATTCCTCCAGGCTGTTCCCGGCCTCGTACAGCAGCGCGGCCTCCGCCGGGTCAGGCCCCGGGGCAGGCGGCGGGCCGGGCGGGCGGATGGTCACACCGGCCTCGCGCAGGACCCGGGCGGTGGCGGTGTACCCGGCACCCAGCCGGCGGGCGCACTCACCCAGGCTGTGCCCCTCCTGGTACAGCGCGGCGGCCTCGCCAGGATCAGGCCGGCGCTGGCGGCGCGACGGGCCGGGCGGGCGCGGCAGCGAGGAAGCGGCGGGGGTGCCTGGCTGGCCCGGCCCGGGGTCAGGGCCGGTCATGCCCGGCTGGTCCTCTCGCGGGCCAGGGGCGGTCACCGGGCGCCCCCGGGCGGGGCGGCGGGGCGGCGGCGGCAGTGAGCTAACACGGCGCGGGTGCCGGGCCGGCGGCATGCCGGGCGGATGGTCACGCCGTTCTCCCGCAGGATCCGGGCGGCGGTCGGCGCGCTGATCCCGGCGTCCCGGCCGCACTCAGTCAGCGTCTGGCCGGCGGCGTAGGCGGCGGCCAGCGCGGCGGCATCGACCCGGACCCGGCGGCCGTGCACCGGGCGGATGCTCACCCCGTCCTCGCGCAGCAGCCGCGCCACCGCCGGCGCGCTGACCCCGAACCGCCGGCCGCACGCCCGCAGGCTCGCGCCCTGCTCGTAGGCCGCGGCCAGCGCCGCGCGGTCCACCGCCCGCACCCGGCCGGCCGGGCCGGGCGGGTCCGGGCGGGTCACGACCGCACCTCCCGCGCGGGGGCGGCGGGGCAGGAGCCGGGGGCCTGGCCGGGGCCGGGCGGGCGGTCCAGGCGGCCCAGGGCGGTGGTGAACGCGGCGGCGTCGCTGATCGTGCCGATCCCGGTCGGCAGGTCATACCCCGGGCCGGCGGAGTACCCGGCAACGCCATGGGCAGAGTCGTTCCCTCGCGTGACATCGGTGATGCCATCGGCGGGGCCGCGCATCTGGTAGAGCGCGGGGTTGATCACCCCGAGGGGCCGTCCGGCCTGCTGGGCGGCATCAGCGATGATCCCGGCCAGCAGCGGCGCGGACACGCTCGACCCCCCGGTGCCGGCCCAGCCCGGCGAGGCGGGCCGGCCGGGGATTTTCAGGTAGGCCCACGCCTGCCCGGTCATCGAGATATCAGTCACCCCGCGCCGCGACCCCACCACCTGGCGGACGCGGTCCTGCCAGCAGGGGCGGGGGAACAGGCGGGACAGGCCCGCGCCGCTGGTGCTGCCGTCATGCCGGCGCACTGCCAGCGGCCCGCCCCCGCCGGGGGCGGTGGTCTCACCGACGCTGGTGACCAGCGGGTCCGACGTCGGCCAGGCCACCGCCCGGCCCCGGTACCAGCCGTTTCCCGCAGCGAAGGTGGGGCCGCTGTCCCCCGACCCGGCGATGACGGTCACGCCTCTCGCGGCGGCGGTGACCAGCCCGGCCCGCATCTGGCGTAGCGCCCGCGGCCCGCTGGCTGCGATCACCGGCTCCCAGGTTCCCCATGAGTACGACGCGACATCCACCCGCTCCCGGCCGGCCAGCCACGCCAGCGCGGTCATGATGTCCTGCGGCCTGGCGGCGGGGATCCGGACGTAGGCCAGCCGGGCGTCCGGGGCCATGTAGTGGGCCATCTCCAGGTCCAGGGTCCCTTCCTGCTCCCAGCCCGCGACACTGCCCAGCGCTGTCTCACCTGGCCGGGCACCGTCGTAGGACAGGACCTGAACCCGGGCGCGCGGGAGGCGGAAATGCCGGCTGAACACCGCCAGGTCCCGCAGCGCTGACGCGGCGGCGTCGGGGAGGATCACCGCGATCGTGGTCCCCGCCCCGGTCATCCCCCGCGCGTACAGCGCGGCGGTGCCATAGGCCTGGTGCAGCGGGTCCCGGGCGTAGCACGGCACCGCTGACGGACGGGCCGGGCAGGGGGCCAGGCGCGGCGGTACCGGGTGGCGCGGGGGCGTCCCGGCGGCCCGGCCGCCGCCCGGCCACATCAGCCCGGCCGCCACGCACGCCAGGTACGCCGCGCCCAGCGCCACCCGCCGGCCACGCCGCATCCCCCGGCCGGGCATCCCCCGGCCGGGGGTGACCGGGGCGGTCATGACCCCGCCGCCGGGGCATGCGCGGCGTGCAGCGCGGCGGTGATCACGGCGGCAGCCTGGCCCGGGCCAGCATCCGGGGCGAGCCACCAGCGCAGCTCGCAGTACCCGTCACCGTCGACGATGACCTCGGTCTCCCGGCAGCCAGGCGGAACGAGCGCGATGGCCAGGCTGGCTTCCCCGGCCGTCTCAGTGACCCGGCCGGGAAACCCGGCAGCGGCCAGGCACGCGGCGAGGCACTCCAGCCACGATCCGGGGTCCCCCCACTCATCCCGGCGGGTGTCAGGGCTGGTCATGGCAGCTAGTCCTGTCATCGTCCGAGGCCAGCCATCGCGGCCTGGTGCGCGGCGGACACGGCGGCGTCCTCAGCCGCCAGCTCGCCGGCCAGTGCCTCGGGGTCCGGGCCGGCGACGGTAGCGGACTGGCCCCGTGCCCGGGGGCGGCTCCGGGTCGCATACCACCAGCCCTCGTCACTGACCCACACCCGCCAGCCCGGATAAGCCCGGCCGATCTGCCCGGCTACCTCAGCCTGCGCGGGCGTCACGGCGCGCTCCCCGGCACGGGCTTGCGGCCGACGCCGGCCCAGAACAGCGCCGGCTTGCCCGCGGTGGCCCGCCGGGCGGCGTGCCAGGTCGCCACGTCGGTGACGCCGGTCCCGGTGAGCTGGGTCCCGTCGAAGAACCGGGTCACCTCCGCGCGGCTGCGCGCGGTGCCCGGTGCCTGGGCGCCGGCGTAGATCTGCCGGGCCTGCTCCACGGCACGGTCGGGGATCTCGTCCCCGGTGACATGGGAGATCACCACGAAGCTTCCCGGCGCGAGATGATCCGTGATGCACCGGACCGCCGCCCAGGGATCCTCGTCGTCGGTCACAAAATGCAAAACGGCAATGAGAAGCGCCGCGACGGGCCGGGAGAAGTCCAGCACCCCCCGGACAGCCAGGTCCGCCAGGAGGTCACGGGGATACCGCACGTCGCCGGTCACGGCCGCTATGCCGGGCTGCCCCGCCAGTAGCGCCCGGGCATGCGCCACCACCACGGGATCGTTGTCGGCATAGACCACCCGGGCGTCCGGGATGACCCGCCGGGCGGCCTGGTGGACGT
Source organism: uncultured Actinomycetota bacterium (assembly GCA_963725175.1). GTDB lineage: Bacteria > Actinomycetota > Actinomycetes > Streptosporangiales > Streptosporangiaceae > DASUBV01. Next base: position 3,961,996 of record CAVRXH010000006.1, on the reverse strand, counting down.
GCTCGCGGGTCGGGAGGCCGGTGCCGATGTCGAGGAACTGGCTGATGCCGTGCCGGGCGGCCAGGAACCGCACCGCCCGGCCCAGGAACGCCCGGTTATCCCGCGCGGCCTGCGCCGCGCCCGGCACCGCTGTCATCAGCGCCCGCGCCGCGTCCCGGTCGGCAGCGAAATGGTCTTTGCCGCCGATCAGGGCATCGTAGACACGCGCGACGTTGGGCGGCTCCGGGTTCAGGGCGCCGCCGGGCGGGGAGCTGAGGAACATGCCCGGCGGAGGCGGTCCTTCACCCCGGACCCCGGGATCTCCGGGGGCCGTCGGGCTGTCAGCTGGGCACGCGGGCATCAGGAACTCTCCGATCTGGTCTGGGGGCTGGCATTAGCTGGCGCTGTCCGGTGGCGGGAGCGCGCCAGGGCGATGCGGGGCGGCGGCCTGGATAGCGGTCATCTGCGCGATCAGGGTCTCGGGCGTCGGGCCGACCGCGACGGTGCCCTTCGGTGCCCGGAACAGGGGACGGGCCTGGAACTCGCGGCTAAGGCGCGACCAGATGACCACCCACCCCGGATGATCCGCACGAACCCGGGCGGCGGCCCCCCACCGGGCCGCCTCGTCACTAGCTGGACCACCGGAGGTCATGACCGCGCGTCCAGCGGCGCGGAGGTTCCCGGGCTCGCAGCAACGGCGCGGGCGATCGTGCCAGTGACCTCGGCGGTCAGATTGCTTTTCGCGAACGCGGGAGATTTGCCGGCCTGCCGGGCAGGCCCGCGAGTGTAAACCGCTGTGCGGCGGGCCGAGCACGAATGGCGTACCGAATTTGGGGTGTTGCCGGGATAGCTTTCAGCCACGCAAAAACGGTAGGCGGCCATCGATAGGCCGGGCAATGGCACTATGAGTCGTCGTCGTCAATATGTGCCACGCGATGTCGCTATTCCGTGGTGGCGGGAAAGCGAAGTGCCACGCAGTGTTACAAGGCCATGCGCAGGAAGTCCGCTAGTTCGCGTATGTCCTGAGTGAGTGTTCTGCGGCGCTTAATGACGGATCCGAGGACGTCGCGGGCGTAGCGCTGCTGTACTAGCCATTCAGGCGCGTCCGCGCGCAGTTGCTGGAGTACGGCGACGGCGGCGGGGTCCTGCCTGAGCTGAGCGTAAGCATTAGCCACGTCAAGCCGGTGGCGGCAGCGGCTGGCGGACCCGGGATGCAGGACGTTGCGGGGGATGGTCTCGGCGATCTTGAGTACCTTCTCCGCATTGCCGCAGATGGCAGCGTTCTCTGCCTTGATCATGGCGACGGTAACGGGCCCGAAGGTCCGGGTGGTGCTCGCGTCGGATGCTACTTCCCGTCCGACGCGGTCGGCGGCGGCTCTCGCGAGGCGCAAGGCGTCCTCTGCCTCGCCTGGCCGGGCATCTCGGATCGCGGCGTTTGTGACGCCCAGCATGAGCCTGCCCCAAACGCTGAGTTCTGCCGGGGTGGCCCGGGAGAACCGGGGCTCGATGTCGTCAGCCCACTGCGTTGCCAGCTCCCTGGCGTTGCTTAGCTGGCCTTGACGCAGTAATGACCAGCACAGCGTGTTGGCTGCGGCGGCGGCATCAAGCCGGTTATCTGCTGCGTCGATGGCGAGGTTCAGGGTTGTAGAGGCCGCCTCCCACTGGCGGGTCTGGACAAGAAGCCAGCCCGTGAGATTGAGTGCCTGACTGCGGACCTGGCGGGCGGAGCCATTGAGAGCATCGGCATCGCGGAGCAGGCGCGGCAAGATGACGCGGACATCGGAATACTGGTTCGCCGCAACGGCTGGCTTGACTGCGGCCAGAGCGGCCTGAACGCCTTCGACCGTCGGGGGCTCCTCCAGCTCAGGTACCGGGCCGAACAGGGCACGCCGGACGGGCTCCCAGATGTCAACGGTCTGCTGGTCGGCATCCTCGGTGTCGGGGGTAGCCATTAGCGTGCTGGTGCGGACGCGCAGCGCAGTGCCGATCTTGCGAAGGGTCTCCAGGCGCGCATCTTCGCGTTCCGACTGCTCAAGCTTCCGGATGAGCGAGATAGAGACACCGGCCAGTTCGGCAAGCTCCCGCTGGCTGAGGCCCCGGCGCTTGCGGATTTCCCGGATTCGGTCGCCGACCGTTCGGTCCTGGCTCATTGCGCGCACTCGCCTCCCTAGCAGCGATGGGCTGCTAAAAGGCCAGGATACCCGCCTGAACGCCAGGCGCGAGGTCCGCGACCCCCGGCGTAACGGGAGTGCTCTAAGGATGATTTCTTTCACTTACCCGTATTTGGGGCGAGTTTGATCTTGACTTTGATCTCGGCACGCTCGAACGACGGGCTGAGTGATCCTGCAGGGCCTGTCGCTGCCCGGTACGCGATAGCGAACGGCTACGGCGTGTGCTGCGGGTCATCATGGCGGCGCGGCCCGACGTGGTGCTGATAGCTTCGAGGTCATGTCTCAGCGGGTCTGCATCTTCTGCGAGAAGAGCAAGCCTGTCGCGAAGATCACGAAGGAGCACCTGTTCTCCCGGTGGGTTGACGAGGTACTGACGCCGGAGTTGCTAGGGCCAGAGCGGTCTTTCGAGCGCACGACTGTCAGCCGGGACGGTGTCAGGCAGACCAGGAGCTGGCCGACGGAGATCATCGCGGCTATCGAGGCGGCTGTCGTCTGCGGCACCAGCAAGGAGGATAGTCGCGGGGCGGGTTGCAACGACGGGTGGATGAGCGGCCTTGACGGCCAGGTCCGGCACCTGCTTGAGCCCATGATGCTCGGCCGCCCCCGGACGCTGACTCCCGGAGATCAGCAGACCATCGCGGCGTGGGCGGCCATGAAGTCGATGGTCCTGGAGTACTTCTGGGGATCAGGCCAGTCCATCGTGCTGCCGCAGACAGCGAGGACGTTCACCTTCCGCGAGTACCAGGCGCCGGCCAGCATGCAGATCCGGATCGCCGCAGTGGAATCCCAGGGGCGGCCAGCGGCCATCGTCCGTCGCGTCTATCAGCTGCGGCCGAGGGCCGCCGATAGCCCGACACTTCCTGAGCTTGCCTTGTGCTCCACCCTGGTGCTCGGCTGCTTCATCGTGCAGGCCTACGGAACCTCGATGCCCGGCCCGCCCGCGACGCCGCAACCGCACGGGCGTGACTACCTCGCCATCCACCCGCCTGGCGGCATGGACGTCAGATGGCCGCCTGCTGAGGCCCTTGACGATCAGGGCCTCGATCGGTTCACGCATCCCCTGCAGCCGATCACGCGGGACTGATGAACCGGGCGACTGCCGGCATGCTCCCTGGCCAGATGCCCTTGTCGGCCGGCTCGCAGCTGCTGAACGCGGCCGCCCCGCCTGGAGTCCTGGCTCCTCACCAGACCTCAGCACGCGATCCGCTGGACCGGGCTCCACGACCGCGCCTACCCCGGAGCGCTGCGCGTCCAGGCATATCAGCGACGGCGTGGCAGAGCACCGGCATGCCAGGCGGTCAGGACACCGGGGGCCCGCAGCGGCACCGCAACTCGAACCAGGTCACCGTCCGCCCACCGCCCTGCCGCCAGCCCCACCCCGCTGCCAGCCTCTCCACCAGCCGAAGCCCCCGGCCGCCCTCCTCGCCGCCGGCATCAGGACGCGGCTGCGGCACGCCGGGGCCGCTGCGGTCGGTGACCTCCACCCGGATGAGCCCGCCGCCGGCCGTAACGGTGATCGTGATGGTCCCGCCGGGCACACCCGACCTGCTGTGCCGCAGGCTATTGCTGAAAAGCTCGCTCACCAGCAGCACCGCGACCTCCCCGCACGGATGTCCCTTGCCGAGCACCCCGCCCGTGAACATCCGCGCGACCCAGGCCCGCTCTGCCAGCCCGGCCAGCATCACGCTCTCTCCGGCCCCGGCGCCCGTCATCAGACCACCCGCACTTCCCGGCAGCCCCCGGGAGGCCACCATGGCCGCCGGGCTGGCCACCGGGATGCACCCTCGACTCAGCGCAATGCGTCAAGCCGGAACCCGCACCAGAACGGCCCGTCCGCGGCTGTCCGTGAAACAGCCGACGGCGCGCACGACCGTCCCGGCGCCCCCGCACCCGTCCGCCAGGCGTCCGTGAACACCGCAACAACGCGGTCCACAGTGCGACAAGATGACACACCACGGGACAAAGAAGAAACGGCCCGCATAGCCGCGTATGCGCAGCTAGCGGGCCATTATCGCTGGTTGGTGGCAGGTGTTGGGTTCGAACCGGGACTGTGCAGCGAGCGGTGTTTCCGGCCCGACACGCCGGGCTGAGGTCCGGCGGGATGGGCACTGTGAGTGATGACATCGGATGCTGTGAACCAGGACAAGAGGGGCAAGAGTGACGAGGGGCGGCAGCTGTCGCCGGAGCAGGCCGCGGCGGCGGCGATGGTGGCCGAGGCCCGCCAGCGGGGCCTGGAGCTGACCGGCCCAGGTGTTGCCCGGCGTTCAGGATGCCGATGATCCGGGCGTTGAGGATGCCGATGGCTGGAGACCAGATCGCCCCGCCGGGCTTGCCCGGCGGGGCGATCTGGTTGGCGAGGTGTCGCCGGCTGTCGGCGAGGTGCCGGTGTCAGTCGATGACCTCGCTGACGGCGGAGCGGGCGGCGGCCTCGTCGACGAGGTTCTTGCTGGCGGCGAAGGCTGCGACGAGGGATTGCAGGGCGAGGTTGTTGACGGCGCGGGGGTAGCCGCGGCCGGTGGAGTGGATCAGGTTCATGGCGTCCTCGGTGAAGAGCTGGTCGGCCCGGCCGGCGAGGTTCACGTGGTGGGCGATGTAGCTGGCGGTCTCGGCCTGGGTCATGCCGGGCATGGTGTAGCGCAGGGCTGTGCGCTGCTCCAGGGCGGCCAGGACGGCGAGCTTCATGGTGCGCCGCAGGGTCGGCTGGCCGACGAGCAGGCAGGCGAGCGGCGAGTCCTGGTCCATCGAGGTGTTCGTGAGCATGCGGATCGTCTCCAGCTGCTCGTAGGACAGGAGGTGGCCTTCGTCCAGGACCAGGACGGGGGTTCGGCCCCGTTCCTCGCGCTCGGCGAGCAGGGCCTTGCTGACCTGGGTGAACAGCCGGGAGCCGAGGTGGGACGGGGACTGGCCGAAGACGTTGAGGATCTCCTCGTGCATGCCGCGGACGCCGATCATCGGGTTGGGCAGGTAGATGATCGTGTGCCTGGAGGGGTCCAGGCCGGCCAGGACGGTGCGGACGGAGACGGTCTTGCCCGCGCCGACCTCGCCGGTGATGACGCCGATGGAGCGCTCGCTGATGCACCAGGCGATGCGGGCAACGGCCTCGTTGTGGGCGGCGTGGCGGTGCAGCATCCCGGGGGCGAGGTTGCGGCCGAAGGGCATGCGGCTGAACCCGTAGTGGGCCTGCAGCTTCTCGATCATCCGGTGTCTCCTGGCTGTTCGTCGCGGCGCTCGATGCGGGCGATGAGGTTCTTCTTGGCGTTCTGGAAGGCTGCGAGCTCCGCCGGGCTGGCGTTGCGGATGCCGGCGTCGGACAGGCGCCTCATCCAGGCGATGAGGGCGGAGACCTCGCCGGGGGCCGGGGCGGGCCGGGTCACGGCTCCTCCTGCCCGGCGAGGGCGGAGTAGTTGACCTTGCCGGCCAGCTCGGCGGTGTGGCGGGCGTCGACCAGCGCGAGGTAGTCGATGCCCGTCGTGGGGACGGGCGGCTCGGCCGGGACCTCGGGCCTGGCCTTGGGGTGGGAGTGGCGGCTGACCTGGAACGGCTGGGCGGTCCCGGCGTCCTTCCCCTCGCTGCGGACCCGCAGGAAGGACAGGTCGAACGGGTCGAAGACCAGCTCGACCTTGCGGCCCGCCAGTGACGGGTCGACCTGGTAGCGGTTGCCGTGCAGGGAAACCAGGCCGGTCTTGGCGACGGTCCGCCACTCGGCCCAGCGGAACGCGTCGGCCAGGTCGCCGGGCGGCGGGACGGGGAACGGGGCGCCGGCCATCCAGCGGGCGAGCGGGGCCATGCCGGTCTCGCTGTGGACGCGGCGGTGGTAGACGTTCTCCGCCCAGGCGGTGAACAGCCTGTTCATCTCGGCCAGGCTGTCCACCTTGCGTCCCGGCTGGCCGTCGCCGGCGGCGATCTCGACGGTGAACTCGCCGTTGACGGTGCGGAAGAACCGCTCGATCTTGCCCCTGCCCTGCGGGCGGCCCGGGGCGGAGTGGACCAGCTTGATGCCGAGCCGTGCGCAGGCCCGCATCAGCCACGAGTCGACGAACGCGCTGCCGTTATCGACGTAGACGCAGGAGGGGACGCCCCGGGCGGCCAGCGCCGGGCGCAGCGCGGCGGCCAGCCGGACGGTGTCCTCGGCGAACCCCCACCGGTGTCCCATGACCGCCCGGGAGTGGTCGTCGACGAAGGCGAAAAGGTATGTTTTGTTTTGCGCCCTCCGATCCTCGGGCCGTGAAGGGCATCTCCGGTCCAGAGCTCGTTCGGGCGGTCCGCCTCGAACCGGCCGAAGACCGCCGGCTCCGCCGGGGCCCGCAGCGCGGTCAGCCCGGTGCGGACGAACATCCGCTGCAGGGTCCGCTCGTCCGGCGCCCACCCGTGCTGGGCCTCCAGGATCCGCTTGACCTGCGCTGCGCTCCGGTCCGGGTTCTCCTTCTTCAGCGCCGTCGCGAGCTCGAAAACTTCCGGCGGGGTCCGCGGCTGGGACTGCCGCGGCGACGGCACGAGCGCGTCGAACCCGCCCTTGCGCCAGTCCTGGATCCACCGGTCCAGCGTCCACCGGGTGATCCGGACCGTCCGCCCCTCCGGGTCGGTATGCGGGACCGCCGCCATCGCTCGCACCATCGCCCCGCGCTGCCGCCCCGTCAAAGCGGGGTCGGCGGCCTCCCGGATCAGCATGTAGCGGAACAGCCCGATCGCGCGGGCGCGCTCCAGCCGCACCGCCTGGTCGTCGTCTCTCCTTGTCAAGGAAAACCTCTTTCACGAGATGCCAAAACGGACAACCCGCGAAGATTCCCAGGCCAGCGAAACCCCGCATCAGGGGGAACTCGTGTTGGACGGCTACCGGGGCCAGCCCGGCGACAGCAGCAGGCCCCCGCTGGCCGCGCTCGCCGCCCGCCACGGCGACACCCTGCCGATGCCCGGCCAGCGCGAGGAAACCGCCGACGCGGCCCCGGCAACCGCCGCGACCGCGTCGGCGAACGGCGACGGCCCCTGCGCCGGCGGGACCGGATCGACTCCGGTCTCCACCAGCAGCCCGGTGAAGAAGACCCGCACCGCCTCCGCCCGCGACCCGAACCGCCGCAGCCAGCCCCGGACCGTGGCCAGCGGCCGCCCGGAGGCCGCCGCGATCGGCCGGGCCCCCTTCCCCAGGGCCCTCGCCGCCAGCGCCGCCCCGATCACCTCGGCCAGGTCAGCCCATCTCAGCAGCGCGAAAGCCGGCAGCAGCACGTGAGTCGACCCGCACCCCGAGCAGCGGGCCCGCCGCGGCCGCAGCCGCACCGGCCCCCGCCCGCCCCGCAGCACCCGCGGCCGCGCGTGCCCCCATCGCGCGAGAACCCCGCCGCACAGCGGGCACTCAAGCCCCCCGCCCGCCAGCGACCGTTCGACCTCACCCGGATTTGCCCCTACCGTGATCACAAGCGCCTCCGAGCGCTTCACGGCCCTCCCGGGCGCACTCGGCCAAGAGACACCGGGAGGGCCTACTCATGCCCCCGTCGGCAAGGCGCCGCCGCCGACGAACACCCAGGCCAGGGGAAACACACAGCCCAACATCATCGGCACACACAATGCCGGAAACCGGGCACTACATGAGCACCCGGGGTGCCGCTCAACAGCCGACCCCGCCTGGACCCTCACCACCGGCCCCGCCGCCGCCCCTCGCTACCCCGAAAGCCTCACCCCCGACCTCGCAGACATCCCCCAGATCATCGCCGTCACCCACCACGCCGCCACCGCCCTGGAAGCCGCCGCAGCCGCCGGACACGACCAGCTCCAGGCCGCCGCCCGCGCCGAGCGCCTCCTGGTCCCCGCCCGCTCCCTGCCCCGCTCAGACTCCACCCGGCCCTTCACCCCAGCGCCCCGCGACCGGGTCCGCGACCTGCTCTTCACCTACCGAACCGCCGGGCAGGCCACCGCCGACGCCGCCACCACCCTGGGCGTCCTCGCCGCCCGGTCCGCCGCCCCCAGCCGCGCCCTCACCACCCGCGCCGCCCTCACCCCCGAACCCGCCCGGCCCTGGCACCACGGACCCGGCACCATCCCCGACTGGCAAGGACCCCTCGAAACCAGCATCCGCGACCTCGGCGTCACCAGCCCCTGGCTCCTCCAGCGCGCCATCGCCCTCGACCAGGCCAGCACCCAGCTCCTCCTCGACGCCGCCGCCGAGCCCGCCAAGCGCACAGCCCGCAAGCGACGCGCATCACCCGATGCCCGCGCCAGCGCCCCGGTGCAGGAACCGCACGCCGGCCCGCCCGCCGGGCCAGCCGACCGCGAGCCTGAACCCTGACCCGGCCTGGAGGTCGCGATGACAGCCCGACCCTCATCCGGGCCCTGCAACGACCCCGACTTCACCACCCCCGACGCCACCCCCCACGGCACCCAGCGCCGCCTCCAGGCCCTCGCCGCCCGCGCCTGGTCACCCCAGGCCATCCAGGACTGCACCCAGATCCCCGCCTACCTCATCGACACCATCACCACCACCGGCCAGGCAGTCCCCCCGCCCGTCGCCCGCAGCATCGCCCGCGCCTACAACCAGCTCTGGGACCGCGACCCGCCCCTCACCACCCCCGCCCAGCGCCAGGCCGCCCGCGACACCCGCGAGCACGCCGCCCGCCAGGACTGGCCACCACCCCAGGCCTGGGACGACGACCACATCGACAACCCCGCCGCCCAGCCCGCCCCCGACTGGAAACCACACCCCCGCACCACCCGCAGAACCCGCGACCTCATCGAAGACGCCGAATTCCTCCGCGCCAACGACGACTACCAGCAAGCCACCATCCCCCAGCTCGCCACCCGCCTCGGCGTCACCCGCGCCAGCCTCGAAAAGGCCTACAGCCGCACACGTCAACGCGCCACCCAGCCCGAAGCCGAAGGTGAGGCCGAAGCCGGATAACAAGAGTAGGAGTCCCAGATGACTGACCCGGATATCACCTACAAGTTGTCGGAATCCAGCCTCAGTTACAGCGAGCCGCCGCAGCCAGAATAAGCCTGGATACAGCCGGCCACGAGTGGCATGTCGACTTGGACTACGGCGAAGCCCCAGTCGATGACGATCAGCGCGCTTTCAATTATGGCGCACGTGTGCCCACCCTCCTCGCGGCACAGCGCCGAGCCAGTTTCGGGCGCCAACGGCCAGCGACTAGACCAGCCGAACTCTTCCGCGCCAACGACGCTACCAGCGCGCCAGCACCCGCCAATGCGCCACCCGACCCGCAACCCAAGCAAGGCTGAAGCCGAATGAGCTAGAGAGGGAAGCTCGGCGTCTGCCGGTCCGCGAAGAGGGCTAAGCCGGGAGACCACCGGCCAGGCGCTCGCAATCGACCATAACCGCAGCAGCAAGAACGGCTATGACCTGGGCGTAGCCACCTACGAGCAGATGACCGGCACCGGCGACGCCTGACACCAGCCATCCTTCGCCTGAGTCTGCCCGCCCCGTGACGGGTAGCCACTCACGCAGTGGTTTCCGACAAAAGCAAGAATTCGCTTCGGCCTAAACAGGCTTGGCTAACTTGGCGCGATTTTGGCTGGGCCATACCAGTCCAGGGAATCTATTGCTTTCTGTATCGCCTTTTGAGCAATATGAATAGGAGTTTCGCTGATCTCCTGCTCATGCAGTTGGCCATCTTCGCCCGTGTAACAGAGCCGGTTATCACTTAGAGGTCCCAGGGCCGTCATGCCCGCGTTAACCGGATTGCCATTTCGATCGAGTCCAACCGCCCTGTTATCGACGTGATGCGCGGAGTCGCGGACCAATTGTAGTTCAGGCAAAGCCTTCTTGTAATCATCGCGAGCGGTCGATACGCCGGTCGGCATTTTGTCCAATCGCGCCAGCCTTCGCAAGGCAAGGCCTATGCCATCCAATGCGTAGACCACCGCATGAGCGTTAATCGAGGCAGCCATATGGCGATATGAAATCGGAACATATCCAGCATCCCAAGCTGCACGATAAATCTCGCTCTGAGCCTGAGCATATATCTCATTTTTCTCCGCGTGGGTCAGATTCCTGCCCAAATCCTCCCTCTTTTTATCTTCGCGGCCGATTGCCTCCAGCATTGCCAGGCTCTCTGGCTGACTTGCGGCCGGGTCTCGCTGCTGATGGAATGCTCTTATGTCGGCTAGGGCGGTCTCAAACATGGCAAGGCCAACGGCCGCAGTCGACAGGTGACCTTCAAGGACTATGAACAGCCCACTTATGTCGGTAGCCCGGCGGGATACTTCGGGATCATCCGACGTAATGCCTTCTGGCAAGATGCCTGGGTAGTTGAGCTCGAACACTCTCATGTCCGCCGATACTGCCACCTAGTGCGGCCGCCTGACTTCATGATCTTCATGTTCATGCGCGTTTGTTAGTGGCTGATTCGGGCTCGATGCTGGTTGCGCCGTCAGACTGATCAGCGGACATGGTGCCGGCTGCTGCGTGCTGGCAGTCCAGCGCCTGCCAGCGCTACAGACTGGGCGGCCAGTGCCGCTCGCGCAGACGCGTAGCAGCGGAAGTTGGCCAGCTCGCCGGTGATGTTGGGCCAGCAGGGGGCCGCTGCCGCGACCGGAAGCCGACTAGTTGCGCGGAAGCAGGGTGAGCTACTGGGGCGACCGCGATGCTGCATGGTGCGGTTCGAATACCGGGGACGACGCGGTCGCGGCAGCCCGTCATGCTGGTGAGCCGGGCAGGGGCGTGGTTGTTCGGGCGTTCTCCGATAGGGCCGCTGGTGGCGGCGGGTCGGGGGACAATGGCGGCGTGCGGGCCTATGTGGGGGTGACCGACCGGGGGTGGTATCAGTTCCTGGCCGCCCGGCCGGAGCTGGATGAGGTCAATTTCTGGCGGCCGGGCGGCGGGCAGGCGTTCCGCGCGCTGGCGCCTGGCGAGCCGTTCTTCTTCAAGTCGCACTACCCGGATAACAAGATCGTCGGCGGCGGGTTCTTCACCGGGTTCGTGCAGCTGCGGGTCTCAGAGGCCTGGAACCTGCTCGGCCCCGGCAACGGGGCCGCCAGCCTGGCCGGGCTGCAGGCCCCGATCAGCCGCTACCGGGCGAAGATGAGCCGCGGCCGGCCCGCCAGCGCCGACCCGGACCCGCTGATCGGCTGCATCCTGATCCGCGACCCCCGGTTCTTCCCCGGCGTCCCCGCGCCACCCGGCCTCGCACCGAGCGTCATGCAGGGCAAGCGCTACGACCTCGCCGAGCCCTCCGCCGCGTCCTACTTCGCCGGGCTCCTCCAGCTGCTCCTCGGCACGCCCCCCGACCTGGACCTCGCCGCGCCCTGGCACCGGCCCGGGCCGCCGTTCGGCGACCCCCGGCTCGCGCCCTACCGGCTCGGCCAGCAGGCCTTCAAGGCCATCGTCGCCGACGCCTACCACCGGCAGTGCGCGATCACCGGCACCCACATCCCGCCCGTCCTCCAGGCCGCGCACGTCCGGCCCGTCACCCAGGGAGGCGAGCACCGCCTCGACAACGGCCTCCTGCTCCGATCCGACATCCACACCATGTTCGACCAGGGCTACCTCGCCATCGACCCCCGCTACCGCCTCATGGTCAGCCCCCGGCTCCGCGAGGACTTCGGCAACGGCACCCAGTTCTACGCCCAGGCCGGAAACATCATCACCCTCCCCGCCCGCCGCGCCGACCGGCCACACCGCGACTTCCTCGAATGGCACCTCGACGAAGTATTCAAAGCATCCTGAGACGACGGGCCACTTCAGCGCTGCTCGCGACCGGTGATATCCGGCTAGTTCGGCCAGAACCCCGGAGTACGGAACTAGACAGTCAACGACCCGGACGCGATACGCGCACCTACCAGCAACGCTGTCATCGCCAGACCACCAACCGCCCAGAGCCAAGCGCCCCGCGGTGCCCGACGGCGAGTCCGTGCCGCTTCGAGCAGCACCAGGGCACCAGCAACAGCAGCGCCAGTGACCACGACGGGATACACGTCGGAGAGCAGGCCAGGCTCCCCGAGCTCCTCGCCTCGCCGACGATGATGCCCCACGTAAGAGGTACAGAGACGACAGAAACGGCCAGGAGCCCGATCGCAGTCCATCGGGTGCGTTTGTCGCCGGTGTCCCGCACAATCCGGATGACACTGCGGACACCAGTAACGGCGAGCTGACCGAGGGACGCGACCGACGCTGCCAGGGACACCAGCGCGACAGCCGGGCTTTCAAGCCAGCTCGATGACATTCGAGACCCTTCCCAGCCGCATCGCCATCGACAGCAGGCCGTGGCTTGTGCCGATGGCTCGCCCGCCGTGGCCACTCACTCCGCCGGAACTTCTCCGCGTATTCTCCGCAGCCACCCGCAAACCACCGCCTCCGGCCGGACGCCACCGGACCCGGAAATGATCAACCCCTGACCGCATACGAGCAGGTCAGGGGCCATCTGTGCTGGTGGTGGCAGGTGTTGGGTTCGAACCAACGTAGGCTGAGCCGACGGTTTTACAGACCCTGCACCGTACGCCGCTGACCAGCACGAACGTCCGTCGCAAGGCCGTTGTGCGCACGCATTCGGCACAGTGCGGCTGCTAGGCCGGGAACATGCAGGGAACGGACCGGGTCTCACTCGGCCAGCTTCAGGCGCGTTGACCGGCCGACACTGTATGCCACGGTGGCTTTCGCGGCATAACGGGCCAGAAGGGCTGGATAGGAGCACGCGGCGCGCACGTTCAGGCGAGAGTTGACCAAGCGCACATCCCAAATGGGGCTACGATGTCGTTAGCCGAAAGGAGTCAATATGGAGCGAAATTATGAGTAGTAAGCGCGGATTCTCTGACGGCTTTGCCCACTATCTGCCACCTATCGACACCCAAGTTAAGGATGCGATGGTTAAGGGCATGATAGTGCTCGACACCAACGTCTTGCTGAATGCCTATCGCTTTGCGCCAGCCGCTCGCAATGAGCTATTGTCCGTGCTTGAGGCTGTGGCCTACCGCACTTGGATTCCCAGTAGAGTTGCGGAAGAATTCCATAAGAACCGAGTTAGCGTCATGAACGACTATGGCGAGGCATATTCTGAGGTGATCGCCTTGCTCAAGTCAGTGCAAGGCAAGCTCGACAAGGACGCCGAGCCGAGAATTAACCAGCTCGCGAATCGCGCAGCGATCGCATCCAACGATAAAGAGACGTTGTTGCGACTTGTCCGCAACTCGACCGGTAAAGCCCTTTCAGCCGTCGAGAAACTCAGAGAAGAGCACGGCATTAATGGCATCCGAGATGCCGACGATATTCTTGATCGGTTTGAGGTGCTATACAGCGGCAAAGTGGGCGAGCCTTTCGATGACGAGGACCACGCGGCGGCACTAAAGGAAGCGAACCATCGAATCGAAAAGCGAATTCCGCCAGGTTACTGCGACTCCGATAAGGACGAGCCTTTCGGCGACTACTTTGTGTGGAAGCAGGTGATGAATGAGGCCGCTCAGCAAAAGCCCGCGTTTGTGGTATTCGTAACGTCCGATTCAAAGGACGATTGGAACTTGATAATTAAGAATCAGGTTCTCTGTGCTCGTCCCGAATTGGCAAAGGAATTGCGCGATGGTTCCGGCGCAGGTCTAATCATATTGAGCCTCTCTTCCTTCTTGCATCATTCCCGCGAATATCTCAATGCCGAGGTTAGCGGTGAGACGATACGCCAGTCGGCAAGTATCGATGCCCACCAAGAGCATCGGCGCTTGAATCTTGAACTACGCCGCGAAGCTGCCAGAGAAATCCGGCGTGAGGAGGCTCAGCTCAGGTCAGACCTTCAGCGAAGGAACGGCCGTCTTATGAATATGGAGGACGAGCTTGCGTCGATCATGCACAGCCTAAGGACTTACCCAAAGGATGAGCTAATTTCTAATGAGCTTCGCAGCTACAGCGATCAATTGAGGCACGAGGCTCTAGCTGCGCGTCAGGAATGCGACCTAATGGAGCGCCGCCTAATAGAACTAGCTGACTCGCGTCGCGCGCTGGCTGCGGATGCTGATGAAATTCATAGAGATCGTCCTAGCCGAATTAAACCACTATATGACCGAAGGCCCCCCGGCTATGTTTTGGGTAATCCTGACTGACCCGTTACATCCGGCGCTGATTGCATCCACTTCGGTAACTGTATTCTGCGCATCCGGGGAACTAGGCGATGTGGACCGCCGTAGCGTCATCGTGCATTTTGCCGTGCAGCAGTCTCTGCGCGCGCTCGGATGCGCGGACGGTTTGAATAAGACCAAGCGGCCCTAGTCTGCGCAGAGTATCAAAGAAAGCGTCCCAGCTATATCCGTAGAAATCAACTAGCCTAGATGTCCCATCCGTGAACAGTCCCGCCTCGTCTTCCTCGCCGAACCCGGCTGTTCCCGTCAGTGCTTGATATGCGGCTTCGGGTTTCGTGCTGGCAATCCAGAATCCACCCGGCTGATTTCTGCATGATCTAACGAGTTCGACGGTATACGGCCGACCACCCGGGAGGTGTGCCGTTCGGTTGTCCATAAATACGCGGGCACCCTGCTCCGCATTCCACAGAATAATAGGAGAATCGCCAAGGGTAAGGTATTGAAACTCTGAGCCCGATATCCGCGCAATGGATACCGTGCTTGACGGGCTATCTGGATTTGCGAGGTCACAGGTCCCGGCGTGAGCCGCGCATACCTCATCGATTGACGACGCTAGAAGTTCGTCAAGGGCCGACTTGCCTTCGGCGATCATGCGGCGCGCCAGTGCCGCCGCCAGGTGGTGCACGAGCCACGGCACATCGTGGATGCAGCCGCTAGCTACATTAGGCGGAGCGGTAGCGCCGTCGAGAATGACAGCCCAACCTGAGCCGCATACCGCATAGTCCTCGTTCACGAGGCCGGGCGCTGCCTCGGATGCCTGGGTTATCTGCATCACGGCTAGTCCGGGATCGGAAAATCGTAGTCGAAGGTAATCATGTCGCCCGCGATCGTTGCCAGCATGACCTCAACCGGCTCGCCGTTCTCATCCTGAGTAGTTCGGGTGAGTTCAACCACGGGCGTACCGCTCGGGAGTTTCAGCTCCACTGTTTCCGGCCCGGAGGGCATGCGTACGCTCAGTTCTTCTCGAATCCTTCCGAGCGTTATTCCCGCTTCTTCGATACGTGCGAATCCTCCGCCGGGGCCTGTTTCTGCCTCTGTGATCTTCGGCACGCGCGCCGTGATCGAAAGTGGATAGTAGCTGTCGGCTAGCTGGTTTGGCCGGTCATTGATGAGAGTTGTTCGGCGGCGGACGAAGACAGGGCTACCCGGCGGAATACTTAGCCGCTGAGCTACTTCGTCGGGCGCGGGCACTTCTCCCAGGAAGCGCACAACTTGGTTGGCCTGATGCCCCTGCTTCGCAGCCTCGGCGATCAGGACCGCCTGGCCAGCCTTCCAGCGGCTACGCGAATACCGGCTCATGCCATGACGCCGGGCTACGGGGCGTTCCCGAACGTATGACCCCTTACCTTGCTGGGTAACGACGAGCCCTTGCTGTCTTAGCAGGTCAACAGCCTTGCGTACGACCGCCAGGCTGCACCCGTAGTCCGAGGCCAGTTCGTCATAGGTCGGCAACTGGCGGCCGGGCGGATACCCGCCCGTCTCGATCTTCGCGCGGATGTCGTCGGCAATGCGCACCTGAATGGTGCGGGCGTCGGTTGGTCCAGTAGTCATGCGGACCAGCCTACCCAGCTCTGCATGTCTGCCTACAGACCTGTTGACAGCCCTTCACGGCTCATGCAAGTCTGTAGGCAGACATGCAGACCGGTTGACCTACATAGATCATCAACCGGGCAACGGAAGGAGAGGCGGCGGTATGAGCTGGCACACCAGCACCGTGAAGGTGCCGAGCACGATCGGCAATGCGCAGGCGCGGAGCCTGGCGCTGCGGGGGGCTAGGACCCCGTGGTTCAGCGCGAAGGCCGTCGCGCGGCGCAAGGCGAGTGAGGTTCAGAGGCGCAAGTCCCGCTGGAGCTAGCCGCCACAGCCAGTGGCCGGGGCTGCCACCCCGCGCCGCCGCCCGGAACCACCCCAGAGAGGAACTGACCGTCATGCGATGCACCACCGCCGCCCCGCCCGCCTTACGCCGCTGCCGCCCGCTCGGGCGTGAGCCCGGCGTGTGCCGGACTTGCGGCGACTTCGGCACGGGCGACCCGTGTAACCCCTGCCCGGCCTGCGGCCGGTCCTGACCCTTGATGTCCCTGGCCGGGCTGCCACCCGGCCAGGGACCGAGCACCCCAGAGAGTGAGGCACTTCCCATGATGTCCCCCGACCCCGCCCCGGTCGAGCTGCCCGCCGGGCCGACTGCGGCGGACCTGGCCGCGATCGACGCCGAGTGGCCGCTGATCGAGGCTGAGCTTGCCGTGGTGGACGCCGAGATCGCGGCGGCGCTGTCCGGGCCGGGCGGCCCGTCGCCGCTGGACTGGCGGCGGACCCGCCGAGCCGAGCGGCGGGCGCTGGACGCCCGGCGGCTGACCCTGGCCCCCGCGGCTGACCCCGCCTCGCGGGCGGCGTCGTGACCAGCCCGGCCCCCGCGCCCGCCGCAGCCGAGATGGTGCGGGTCCGCCTGTCGGGCTCGCCCGCCGCGATCAGCGCCTTACTGGTGTCGGCCCGGCTCGGCGCGCTGCCCGGCGTGACCGTGACCGAGCGCACCGGCCCCCGGCCCAGCCGCCGCGACCCCGGCGTCCGGGTCTACCTGACCCTGGCGGTCACCCCCTGGCAGGCCCGGCCATGACCCGCCTGGTCATCCTGGCCGCCGCCCTGGCCGTCATCGCCCGGACCCGCGTGAGCCTGCTCCCCGGCTGGACCGTCCCCCTGCCCGCCCTGCTGGCCGTCGTGGTGCTCGTGATCTGCGCCACGGCGCTGGCCTGCTACGGCCTGGCCGCCCGCCGCGCCCGCGACACCGCCCTGACCACCGACCCCGGCCCTGCCGCGCTGAAGGAGACCGCCCCGTGCCCGTGACCCCTGCCCAGATGACCGCCGCGCTGGCCGCCCGGATGCACGGCCCGCACTCCGGCGAGGACACCGCCGCCGCCGCCGAGCTGGCCGTCACGGCCGCGCGGTACCTGGCCTACGCGGTCGGCCCGCACGCCGCCGACGGGCTGCCCGGCCCGGACACGGCCTATGAGGTGACCGGCTCGCTGGACGCCGCCGCGCTCGTCCTGGCCGACGTCACCACCCAGCTCGCCGCGCACCTGGCCCGCGAGACGACCGCCGGGCACCTGGCTGACGACCAGCACCGCGACCCGGCCGGGGTCACCGCCCGCGCCCGCTCCTACCTGGACGCCGCCACCCGGCACGCCGCCGCCCTGTCCGCCGCCCTCGATCGCGCCCGCGAAGACCTCAGCCACCTGTACCCGGCCGCCGCCAGCGACAGCACAGCACCCGCCCGGCACGCCGCCGAGACCGCACCCGAGGCGGCGGCATGACCCCCGGCCTGACCATCACGACCGGGACCCCCGCCGGGGCCGGATCGGAGGACACCATGCACGCTGACCAGGCTCCGGCCGCCGACCGGCGGGCCCGGCCGCTGACCGACCACGAGACCGCCGCCGTGCTCGGCACCGCCGTGGCGGTCGCCGGGCTCGCCCTGATCGGCTTCATCAACTCGTTCGCGGCGGTAACCCGCGCCGCGTGGCCCTCGTTCGGGCGGCTCGCGCCGACCGTCCCGATCGGCATTGACCTGGGCATCGCGGTGTTCGCCGCGCTCGACTTGACGCTGAGCAGGCTGGACATGCGCCCGCGCTGGGTCCGGCTGATCCCGTGGGCGCTGACCGTCGCGACGATCTGGCTGAACGTCGCGCCCGAGCACACCTGGTTCGGCCGCGTCGCCCACGCCGCACTGCCGGGCATGTGGGTGCTCGCCGTCGAGGCCGGGGCGCACGTCATCCGGGTCCGCGCCGGGCTCGCGGCCGGGACCGCCATGGACCGCATCCGCCGGTCCCGGTGGCTGCTGGCCCCGGTGTCCACGGCCGGGCTCTGGCGCCGCATGGTCCTGTGGGAGGTCCGCTCCTACCCGCTGGCACTCCAGCGCGAGCGTGACCGGGTGCTGGCCCGCACCGCGATGCAGGACGCCTACGGGCGGCTGTGGCGGCGGCGCGCGCCGCGCCGCGAGCGTGCCCTGTACCGGCTCGGCGAGCTGGCCCCCGCCAGCACCGCCCCCGCCGGGCCGCCGTCCCGGCCGCGC
Source organism: uncultured Actinomycetota bacterium (assembly GCA_963725175.1). GTDB lineage: Bacteria > Actinomycetota > Actinomycetes > Streptosporangiales > Streptosporangiaceae > DASUBV01. The sequence continues at coordinate 3,943,720 of CAVRXH010000006.1, read as the reverse complement.
CTGCTGGCCCGGCGGCGCTGGGCGCGGCACCCGCCGCCGCGCCGCGTCCCCGGCGTTCCCCCGCGGCTAAGGGCACGGCGGCGGCGGTGTACCGGATGCGCGACCGCCACCCCGACTGGAGCCCTGACGAGATCGGCGCGCGGCTGGGCGTGACCGGCCGCACCGTCCGCCGTCACCTGGCCGCCCGCCCCGCACCCGAGCCCGCCGCCGCCAGCGCGGCCTGACCGAAGGAGACCACCTGATGAAGCGCATCGTCCGCTGGCTGCTGATCGCCGTGCTCGCCGTGTGGCTGATCAAGGACCCGTCCGGGGCCGCCGCGCTGATCCGCGCCGCCCTGTCCGCCGTCGAGCACGCCGCCCGTTCCCTGTCCGCCCTGGCCGCTGGCCTGCACTCCTAGGAGCTCTGACCATGACTTCCCCGATCGCCCCTGACGATGCGCCAGGACGCCCGCGTGGTGGACCTGGACACTGCCCGCGCCGACGCCTCGCCCCGGCGGACCCCACCGCCGACGCCCGCCGGACACCGGGCCGGACCCCGCCCCCGACGCCACGCCGGACGCCGGGCCGGACCTGGCGCCGGACACTGCCCGGCCGCCGGACGCCCGCCCGGACGCCGCGCCGGACAGCTGAGCCGGACACCGACGGAGACGGCTCGAGGGGACGGTCGTCCGCGTGGACCAGCCCGGCCCGTCCCCGGCCGGTGACTGGCTGTCCGGCCTGCCCGCCCGCCGCGCCGAGCGCCGTCCGGTCATCCCCGCCTGGCTGCGGTCGCGGCGGGAGGCCGCCGACACCGCGAAGTGGGGGCGGGGCCTCCGCGCACGTCACCGGCTACCACGCCGTCCGGGTGCCGCTGTACGCGGCGCAGGCTGGCGGTCCGCGCGCCGCGCGGCCTGGCCCGGCTGGTGTCCGGCCTGGCGCGGTGGACGTGGGACATCGAGGGCCACCCGGTGCGGATCCGGCCACCGTGCTCAAGGCCGACCCCGAGGCCTACCTCAGGCTGTCCCGCCAGCGTGACGCCCGTGTCCGGCTCCGGGTCTGGGTGACCGGCGTCACCGTGACCGGCGCGCTGGCAGTGGTCGCGGTCGCGGTCGCCAGCGGCGGCCTGCTGCCGCGCCGGGCGCCGGGGCCGTGACCGGGGTGCTGGGCGGCACGGCCGCCCGGCCGACAAGCCGCTGATCAACCGCGCCGTCATCCCGCACCATGTCGAGAAGCTGACCAGCGACATCGTGATACGCGCCCTGGGGTCGGTGGGCATCGCCGCGATTAACCAGGCCATCGCCCGCAACCCGCGCACGGCCATCGAGTTCAGGTCACCGATCACCCGTGATGGCCCCGGCTGGCGCGCTGGCCTGGACCTGCCCTACGGCGTGACCGTCGCGGCCATCACGGACAAGCGCAAGGAGCTGGCATCCGGGCTGCGCCGTCAGCTCGGCCGCGTGTGGCCCGAGCCCGACCACGCCCAGCACCCCGGGCGGCTGGTGCTGTGGGTCGGCGACCCGGACCTGTCCCGGGCCCGGCAGCCTGCGGCCGCTGGCCCGCCACGGTGCCGCTGACCTGGTCCGGGCCATCCCGGTGGGCACCGACCAGCGCGGCCGGGTCGTCACGGTCACGCTGATGTTCACCTCCGGGATCATCGGCGCTATCCCGCGCATGGGCAAGACGTTCCTGCTCCGCCTCTTCGCGCTGGCCGCCGCGCTGGACCCCCGCGCTGAGCTGCACGCTTTCGACTTCAAGGGCACCGGGGACCTGTCCCCGCTCGAATGCGTCGCGCACCGCTACCGGGCCGGTGACGATGACGACGACTGGCCTACGCCCTGGCCGACTTCCGCGCCCTGCGCGAGGACACTGCGGCGGCGCACGCAAGGTGATCCGGGGCCTGCCCCGCGACGTGTGCCCCGAGGGCGGGCTAACCCCGGACCTGGCCGGTCACCGGTCGCTGCGCCTGCACCCCATCGTGATCTGCGTGGATGAGTGCCAGGTCATGTTCGAGCACCCCAAGTACGGCGGCGAGTTCGAGGAGATCGCCACCGACTTCGTACAAGCGCGGCCCGGCCACCGGGATCGTGCTGATCCTGCCACCCAGGCCGCCCCGACGCCCGGAGCCTGCCCACCGGCATCAGCGCCAACGCCGTCCTGCGGTGCTGCCTCAAGGTCATGGGGCAGGTCGAGAACGACATGGTGCTCGGCACGTCGGCCTACAAGAGCGGCGTGCGCGCCACCATGTTCTCCCGCGACGACACGGGCATCTTCTACCTCGCCGGGGAAGGCGCGGACCCGCGCATCGTCCGGGGCTTCTACCTCGACGCGCCCGCCGCCGAGAAGGTCACCGCCCGCGCCCGCGCCGCCCGCGAGCACGCCGGGACCCTCACCGGCCACGCACTCGGCCAGGACCCCGACCAGGACACCGGCCCCGCCTGCGACCTGCTGGCCGACGTCGCCGCCGTGCTCACCGAGCCCAAGGCATGGTCCGAGGTCATCGTGACCCGCCTCGCCGACCTGCGGCCCGCCGCCTACGGCCCGTGGGCCGCCCAGGAGCCCGAGGCACGCGCCGCCCAGCTCACCGCCGCCCTCAAGCCCTGCGGCGTCCGCACCGGCCAGGTCTGGGGCACCGACGAGTCCGGCGAGGGCCAACCGGCGCGGCATCACCCGCGACGACATCACCAAGGCCATCACCCAGCGTGACGGAAAGGAGGGGCCGGGGCGGGCCGGGTAACCCGCCGCCGCCCGCTAGGACTAGCACCCGCCCCCGCTAGGCCTAGCACCCCCGCTAGCACCCCGCACTCACCCTGGCCAGCACGCTAACGCCTAGCGGCTGACCTGCGGCAACACCCGCAACCGCCCGGAGGTCTCCCTTGCACGCCCTCATCGCCCTGCTAGGACTCTGCCTGCTCATCGTCACGCTCGGTTACATCGGGCTGTGCGCCGTGTCGCCGTGGGGACCCTGCGCACGCTGCCGCCCCGGCGGCACCAACCGCACCTGCCGCGCCTGCAACGGCACCGGCATGCGCCCCCGCATCGGCTGGCAGCTCTGGACCGCCGCCCGCCGCGCCTACCGCGACGGCACCCGCTAACCCCGGCCCCGGAAGGACACCCATGACCAGCCCAGCCAGCACGCCGGCCGACCGGCCCGTGCCCTACGCCTTAACCCCGCTCGCTCACGCCTGCCTCGCCGCGCTGGACGCCATCCCCGATGGCCAGTGGGCATGCCGCGCCTGCGGCGGCGCGTGGCTCGGCACCCCGCCCGGCGACGGGCTGTGCCCCGGCTGCCGCCCGCCGGACCCGCCCGCGCCGGTCCCCGCCGCCTGGCCCCGGCCGCGGGGCCCGCGCTCGCCGTGGGTGCTGCCCGAGGACGGCATCACCGACCCGGTCGCCGTCGAGCTGGCGGCGCGCGGCGTCCGGCCGGTCGCGCTGACGCCCGGCGAGCGCGCCGAGGTCGTGGCCGCCGTCCTGGCGGGCGGCGGGACCGTGAGCCTGGCCGCGCGGCGGCTGCGGTGCAGCTACGGCACCGCCCGCGCCATCGCCGCCGCCGGGGCCGCCGCGTGACGCCCGCCGGGAGCCCGGCCGTGCCCGGCCCGGTCATCGGGGCGGCGGTGTGGCGCGAGGTCACCAGCCGCGCCGGGAACCGGTGCCAGTGCACGGGCGGCTGCGGGCGCAAGCACAGAGACGGTGACGGGCGGTGCAAGTTGGAGAACACCGCCGCGTCGCCGCTGCACGCCGTCCCCGCCGAGGACACCCCCGACGTCATCACCGCCGCCGTGCTGCCCGCGCGGGCCCTGACGGCCCTGTGCGACCCCTGCCACGCCGGTCATGCCTCAATGCGCGCCCGTGCCCGCAAGGAAGCCCACGGCGCTCTCAGCGCCGCCGAAATCCTGTTCTAGCCACACCGGGAGGAACACATGCCTGACGCACAGGTATTCGGCGGGCGGGGCTGCAACTGGTCGCGGTGCGGCACCGTCCCCGCCCGCCCGTACGCCTGCGGGCCGCGCTGCGCCGCGCACACCCCGGCGGCGCTGGCCGGGCAGCCCGAGCCCGGCCAGCCCCGGCCCGCCGGGCCGGGAGGGACACCGGCCCCTGCGGGGCTCACCCTCGGGGCTGCCGCGCTCCGGTACATGCGGGCGGGCTGGCCGGTGTTCGTGCTCGGCCGGTCCAAGCGGCCGGTCGCGAACTGCCGGGCCTGCCGCGACGCCGGGCCCGCGCACGACATGGCCGGGTGCGCCTGCCTGACCTGCCACGGCTTCCACGCCGCCACCACCGACCCCGAGCGGCTTGCCGCGATGCTCGCGGCGGTTCCCGGCGGGCTGCTGGCCATCGCCACCGGCACCGCGTCCGGCCTGGCCGTGGTGGACATCGACCCGCGCAACGGCGGCCGGATCGACCGGGAGCTGATGGGCCCGACCGCGACCGTGGCCACGGGCGGCGGCGGCTGGCACCTGTACTACCGCCACCCCGGCATGCCCCTGCCGCCCGCATTGCCCGGCCGCCCTGGCGTGGACATCAAGGCAGACGGCGGCTACGTCGTGGCCCCGCCATCGGCCCGGCCCGGCGGCAGGCCCTACCGGTGGGCAGGCAGCCGCCCGGTAGCCGGGATGGCCCCGCCGCTGGTGGCCGCGCTGCGGGCCGCCCTGGCCGTGCCCGCCGCCCCGCCGCCCGCGCACCCGGCCAGGCCCGTGCCCACGGGGCGGGCGGCGGGCATCACCTCGCCGGGCGCGCTGCTGGCCGCGCACCTGGCCGCCGTCGAGCACGCCAAGCCCGGCCGCCGCCGGGTCACCCTCTACGGCGCGGCGCGCGGCGCGGCCCGCATGGTCGCCGCCGGGGCCATCACCCGGCAGGACGCCGAGGCCGCGCTGACCGCCGCCGGGCTCGCCGCGAGCCAGAGTCCCCGGCAGGTCCGCGACGCGATCAGCGGCGGGTTCGCCGACGAGGGAGCCGCCGCATGACCGCCCCGACCGTGCTGGAGCTGTTCGCCGGGATCGGGGGCCTGTCCCTGGGCCTGGAGCGCGCCGGGTTCGCCGTCGCGGGACAAGTGGAGATCGACCCGTTCTGCCGTTCCGTTCTCGCCGCTCACTGGCCGGAGGTACCCCGACATGACGACGTCCGCACGACCGCCGCGTGGTGGGCCGGGCGGCCCGCGCCCGATGTCATCGCGGGCGGGTTCCCCCGCCAGCCCGCCAGCCAGGCCGGGCACAAGCGCGGCCCCGCCGACCCCCGGTGGCTGTGGCCCGCGATGGCCGCCGTCATCGCCGCCGTCCGCCCCGGCTGGGTCATCGCCGAGAACGTGCCCGGCCTGCGCACACGCGGACTCGCCGCTGTTCTCGGCGACCTCGCCGGGCTCGGCTACCTTGCCGCCGCCGGGACTATCTCAGCTTGCGCGGTGGGCGCACCACACGCACGCGAGCGGCTGTTCATCCTGGCCCACGCCCACGGCATCCATGGCGAAACACGGCTGGGGCATCTCAGCCGCGGGGACCGCGCCCCGGTTCTCCGCAGCGATCACCGAGCGGGTGCGTGGGCTGATGAAGTCCACCGGGCAGTCACGGCCGACACCCCGCCTGCTGGAGGCCCTGATGGGGTTCCCGCCGGGCTGGACACAGCCCGCATCCGCGCACTCGGAAACGCCGTCGTCCCCGCCGCCGCCGAGCACATCGGAAACCTGATCTACCCCCACGTCACCGCTACCGCCCTGGGAGCCGCCGCATGACCGCCACGCCCGCCAGCACTGCTCTCGCCGCCGTCCCGGCCGCCGGGCCGGGCGGGAAGCCGGGGCCCGGCGTGCCCCGGATCGAGGTATCGGGCAGCCCGGACGCGATCCGGAAGCTGCGGGCCGCGCTCGGGGCCGGGGCGGTCCCGGACCTGTACGTGACCGGGGGCAGGCCGGTGCGGATCGAGCGGGTATCGGGCAGCCTGGCCGTGGACCTGGACGGCGACGCGCCCTTGCCCGTGGCGGCTACGGCGGTGTCCCCGGCGCTGCTGGCGCTGCTGCTGGCCGAGCACACCTACACCTGGACCCGCCGGGCCCGCCGCGACGAGCACGGCCGCGCCGAGGTCACCGGGGAAGAGACCACCCCGCCCCCGGCGGTCCTGTCGGCCGTGCTGGCCGGGGCCGAGTGGCCCAGCGTCCCCACCCTGGCGGGGATCATCGGCACCCCCGTGCTGCGCCGCGACTGGTCCCTTCTCCAGCACCCCGGCTACGACCCCGCCTCGGGCCTGTACCTCGCCCCGACCGTGGACCTGCCGCCCGTCCCGGAGAAGCCGACGCCGGGGCAGGTCGCCAAGGCCCGCGCGTTCCTGCTCGGCGAGCTGCTCGGCGACTTCGAGTGGGAAGACGGCGCGAGCCTGGCGAACTACGTCGCGCTGATGGTCACCCCGTTCCTGCGCCGCCCGCTGCGCGCCCTGGTGCCCCTCGCGATCGTGTCGGCGTCCGCCCCCTCTAGCGGCAAGAGCCTGCTGTCCGCGCTGATCGGCCTGCTAGTGGGTCAGCAGACGGTGCCGTGGCCTGCTGACAATGACGTGGAGCTGGAGAAGCTGATCACTTCCACGTTCACCGTGGAGTCCGGGGCGGTGATCTTCGACAACCTGGCCGAGGGGGAGGTGATCGCCTCGCCGGTGCTGGCGAACCTGCTCACCAACCCGATGTGGTCATCCCGCATCCTGGGCAAGTCCGGGATGGGCGCGTGGCCCAACGACCGGCTGTGGATGGCCACGGGCAACAACCTGCGGGTCGGCGGGGACATCGCCTCACGGTCAGTGTTCGTGAAGCTCAAGCCCGCCGCGCCGCACCCCGAGGCGCGCACCGGGTTCGCCATCCCCGATCTCCAGGGCTGGATCAAGAACCCGCGTAACCGGGCCGGGCTGCTGTGGCGGCTGCTGGTCCTGGTCGCCGACTGGGCAGCCGCGGGCACGCCCCGCGACACCAGCGTCCCGCCGATGCGCCAGTTCACGCCCTGGGCGCACGGCGCTGGCGGGTTCCTGGCTCATCACGGGATCGGCGGGTTCCTGACCAACGCCCGGACCGCTCGGGGCATGGATGAGGACGACCTGCGGTGGGCGGTGTTCCTGGCCCGCTGGCTCGACAAGCACGGCGACCGGCTGGTCAGGGTCGCGGACCTGCTGGCGTCCGCCGAGCCCGGCCGGGACTACGGCGGCCGGGACGCCGACCCGTGGGAAGGGGAATTCATCACCGACCAGCGCGGGCGGCCGGTGCGGACCCCGCAGAAACTCGGGCAGCTCCTGGCCGGGCAGGTGGACCGGTGGCACGGCGAGCCGCCGCTGACGCTACGCGCCGTCACCGAATCCCATAACCGCACCCGGCTGTACCGGGTCGAGCGGTGGCAGCCATGACCGGAATGCCCGTTTCCCTGGCAGGTTCCGCCAGCCGCCGAACCCCGCAGAATCCGGCATATCACCCCGCCGGCAGTGCCCTGACCTGCGGGAACACCCCGAATCCAAACCCCGCAGCAAACCCCGCACCCAAAGCCCTGACCTGCGGAAACACCCCGTTTCAAACCCCGCATCGAACCCCGCTGAACCCCGCAGATTCCGGCATTCCGGTCACTGCTCTAGGTGCGTCAAACCCCGCAGAACCCCGCAGATCTGCGGGGTTTGAAAAAGCAAACCCCGCACGGCATCACCGCAGCTCAACAGCGATATGGCGCGGCGATATGCCGGAATCTGCGGGGTTGCGGGGTTTGATCGGCCCCTTCCCTAAGAAGCACCGGACAGCCACCCCAGCCGGGCACCTGCCTGCATGCCGCCTGCCGAGCACGCACCGTCACCGCCAGCACCCCGCTACGAGCGAGATGGCCCGCCGCCCACGGTCAGCAGCACTCCCCCCGGCGGCGGGGCCATCTCAGTCCCTCACCACCCGCGCCGCCGACACGTCGCACCGCTCGCTGATCGGCACGACGCCTGCCCTGCCGCACCACCCCGCCAGCCAAGGAGCCGCCGCGTGACCACCATTGCCCGCCTGGCCCCCGCGCCCCGCGCCCCGCGCGGAATGCTGACCGTGGCCGAAATCCTCACCGACCTCGGGGGACCGGACGGACCCCTGAGCCGCCGCACCTGGCAGGAGTGGCGAGCCAAGGGCACCGGCCCCAGGTGCGTCAAGCTGCCCAACGGCGAGCTGCGCATCCGCCGTGCCGAGTACGAGCGCTGGCTGACCGACCGGGAGGCCGCGTGATGAACGACACCACCTATAACGTGCGCGTCTACAAAACCGAGATCTACAAGGGCAAGAAGGTAACCACCTATTACGTGCGCTGGAAGGCTGGCGGCCATTCGTGCCGCGAGCCGTTCCGGCACTCCGGGCAAGCCGACAGCTTCCGCAGCAAGCTCCTTAGCGCCGCCAAGGATGGTGAGGCATTCAGCATCGCCACCGGGCAGCCTGTCTCCTGGGACCGCGACAAGCCGAAGCCGGTTATCAAGCCGATCGACTGGTACACGCTCACGCTCGACTATGCCGCCGCCAAGTGGAAGTACGCATCGCCTAACCAGCGCCGGTCAATCGCCGAAGCGCTCACCGACGCTACCGAGGTGCTGTTCACCGCCGAAGCGCCGTGGCCGCGAGCTGATATCCGCCGGGCACTTGCAACTTGGGCATACAGCGCCCGTCTGCGCGGGCAGGCCGACCCGCCCGAGGATATTGCCCCGGTCATCAAATGGCTGGCCGCCAGCACGGTTCCCGTGGCCGCGCTCGCCGACCCGGAGACTGGCAGCGTTCACGCCCGCGCGATTCTTGACCGGATCAGCTCGAAGCAAGACGGCACGCTTGCCGCCGCGAATACCGCCAACCGCAAGCGAACCGTGCTGAACAACCTCATGACCTATGCGGAGGTTGAGCGCAAGCTGATATCCGGCAACCCGCTCAAGTCTGTTACCTGGAGCCGCCCGAGAAAGCTAAAGACCGTTGACCCGCGCTGTGTCATCAATCCCGGTCAGGCCCGGCGGTTCCTCGAAGCGGCGGCCCGCAGCGAGCGCGGCAAGCGGCTTAAGGCGTTCTTCGGCTGCATGTACTACGCGGCGCTTCGGCCCGAGGAAGCCGCCGACCTCCGAGAGCAGAACATCACCAGCCTGCCCGAGGACGACAGTGCATGGGGTGAATTCACGCTCACCAATGCTCAGCCTCGAAGCGGCTCTAACTGGACCGATGACGGCAGCGTCCGGCAGCGCCGGGGACTCAAGCACCGCGCCGAAAACGAATCACGAACCGTCCCTGTGCATCCCGAGCTGGTGAAGCTCATACGCGATCACATAGCGGAGTGCGGCATTGGGCCCGGCGGCCGCATCTTCACCCTGGCCACGGGGAAACTCGTCACTGACCGCGCCTACCTCAAGGTGTTTCACGATGCGCGGTCGGCGGCATTCACCGAAACTGAGGCCGCATCGCTAATCGCCCGCCGCCCCTACGATCTGCGGCACGCCGCCGTATCGACATGGCTCAGGGCCACCGCCGACCCTGCCCAGGTCGCGGAATGGGCGGGCCACACCGTAGACGTGCTAATGCGCGTATATGCCAAATGCGTCGCCGGGCAGCAAGACGAGGCCAAGCGGCGAATCCTCGAAGCGACCAGGCCGACCCGGCAGGCCAGCGCCAGCAACGCCCTGCGCGCCCTGCGGAAGCTGTGGGAGGAGCACGGCGACGGCACTCCGTTCCCTGGCGACGTTCACCAGGTCTCCGCAGGTGACAGCGACACGGAGTCGTGAGGCCCGTTCCCCGTGATTTGCGCACGTATTTGGCACAGACAGCCGCACGCGCCCGCCGCCCGCCGCACACAACCGCGCAACATGGCAACAGCCCTTGACCGCATATACGCAGGTCAAGGGCTGTATCGCGAGGTGGTGGCAGGTGTTGGGTTCGAACCAACGTAGGCTGAGCCGACGGTTTTACAGACCGCTCCCTTTGGCCACTCGGGCAACCTGCCTAGCGCCCTCCGCAGCGGACAGGTCCGCCGCGAACGACTGTCAGCAGGATAGCGGAACCTGGGCCGTGGTTCAGCACGAGGATCAACTCGGCACACAGACCGCATCCCGCTCGGATCGCAACCTTCCTCCGGCGAGCCGCCGCCTGCCCCCGCACCGCCGACCAGCGGGGCGATAGCCTGGGGCCGTGGCAGCGGAATCCTCATTTGACATCGTCTCGAAGATCAACCACCAGGAAGTCGACAACGCGCTGAACCAGGCGGCCAAGGAGATCGGCACCCGGTTCGACTTCCGCGGCGTCGGCGCGTCGATCGCCTGGTCCGGGGACAAGGCCGTGGAGATCAAGGCCAACTCGGAAGAGCGCGCGAACGCGATCCTTGACGTTTTCAAGGACAAGCTGGTCAAGCGCTCGGTCTCACTCAAGATCCTGGACGCGGCCGACCCGAAGCTCTCGGGCAAGGAGTACCGGCTTGGCATCAGCCTGAAGGAGGGCATCTCCCAGGACGACGCCAAGAAGATCGCGAAGATCATCCGGGACGAGGGCGCGAAGGGCATCAAGGCGCAGGTCCAGGGCGAAGAGCTGCGCGTCTCGGCGAAGAAGAAGGACGACCTCCAGGAGGTAATCGCCCTGCTCAAGGGCCGGGAGTTCGACTTCGCCCTGCAGTTCGTCAACTACCGCTAGCCGGGCGCGCGACCCGCCCGCAGACCCGGCTCACGCCGTAGGTGGCTGCCCGCCGGGTGCCTGACCGCCGGGACCCTGGCTAGTGGCCGCCATGGCGGCGGTGTCCTGCTTGCGGTGCCGCCGGGCGGTCTTCCGCAGCTGGATGATCCGGCCCACGCCGGGGATCACCACGAGCAGGATCCCGCCGACGGCGGCGAGCAGCATGGCGACGCCGAGCGGCAGGTGGCCGGTCGCGCCGAAGAAGCTGATCTTCACCTGCTGGTTGTTCTCCAGGATGAAGACGAGCAGCACGAGCAGCACGAGCGCGAACAGCACCATGGCCACCCACGCCCCGCCAAGCCGGGTCCGCCGAACCTTATGCGGCTTTTGCGGCGGCATCGCCGCACCACCGCCAGGCGCGGGCGTACCGCCACCAGGCGCAGGCGCACCAGGCTGCTGACCCGCTGGCCCGCCGACCGCGCCGCCGGGCTGCACTGGGGCGTTATCCGGAGAAGCCATGAGCCTTACCCCCTCCGTCAGGCCCGTTTCCTCCTGTTCAAACGCTCCTACCCGGCACCGGCCCGCCGAACCCGCGATTCAGCACACCGCCCAGATAGGCACGAAACGGGGGTAATCCCCGACTCAGGAGCCCGCCGACCCAGCCCCTTCGGCGGCACCGTCCGCTGGCGCGGCGAGCCAGGCCCGGATCTCGGCCCCCTGCTCATCCAGCCGGGGCGGCGGTAGCGGATACCGGGCCGACATCGCGGAGTAGGTCACGGGATGCCGGATGACGGGCACGCCGGCCTCGCCCTGGCCGGCGGTCACGACGGGGTCGAGTCCGAGCTGCCTGGCCAGCGCGATCCCGTCGGCGACGGTGTTGATGGGCCCGCAGGGCACCCCGGCGGCGGTCAGCGCCTCGAACCATTCGGCCCGGGTCCGGGTCCCCAGTCGCTCAAGCAGCAGCGGCCGGAGCTGTTCCCGGTTCACGGTGCGCCGCTCGTTCATAGCGAAGCGCGGGTCAGCGGCGGCCTCGGGAATGCCGATTACCTCGCAGAGGCGGCGGAACTGGGTGTCGTTCCCGGCGGCGATGACGAGCTCGCCGTCGGCGACGGGCAGCGACTCGTAGGGGAACAGGCTGGGGTGGGCGTTGCCCATCCGGCCGGGCACGACTCCCCCGGCGGCGACGGCGCTGGCCTGGTTGACGAGGCCGGACAGGGCGGAGGTGAGCAGGTTGATCTCGACGCGCTGCCCGGTTCCGGTGTCGGCGCGGTGCGCGAGCGCGGCGAGGATGGCGATGGTGGTGTGCAGCCCGGCGATGACGTCGAACACGGCGACGCCGGCCCGGTAGGGCGGCCCGTCGGCGTCGCCGGTCAGGCTCATCAGCCCGGAAACGGCCTGCACGATGAGGTCATAGCCGGGCAGGCTTGCACCGGCGCCGGTGCCAAAGCCGGTGATGGAGGCGTAGACGACGCGGGGATTGGCGGCGGAAACGGCGTCGTATCCGAGCCCGAACTTGTCTAGCCCGCCTGGCTTGAAGTTCTCCACGAAAACGTCGGCGCGGCGGGCGAGTTCGGCAGCGGCGGCCCGGTCGCCGGGGTCCCGGAGGTCGAGCACGATGGAGCGCTTGTTCCTGTTGATGGCGAGGTAATAGGTGGCGGTGCCGTCGGCGGTGACGGGCGGCTGCCAGTGCCGGGTGTCGTCCCCGGCGGCGCTCTCGACCTTGATGACGTCGGCGCCGAGGTCGGCTAGGAGCATGGTGCAGTACGGGCCGGCCAGCACTCGGGAGAAGTCGGCGACGAGCAGGCCGGCCAGCGGGCCGGGCGGGGCGTCGGCTGGCTGGCTCATGGACCGAAGGGTCTCATACGCACCAGATCCTGCTCGGCCTGGCCGCCCCCGGCCGGCCGAGCAGGAGTCAGTCAGGACGCGACGGGCGTCCGGTCTCGGTAGCCGGCGATGTCGGCCAGCGGGGGCAGCCCGGGCTGGGTCCCGGTCAGCGGCCCGGACAGGGCGGCGGCCAGCTCGGCGTAGGCGTGGGCCCGGTCGTTGTCCCTGGCATGGAAGGAACACCGGCCGCCAGGGATGTTCTCGCAGTCCCAGCAGCCAGTCCCGGCGGCTCCCGAGGCGCGGTAAGTGGCGGCGTCGTGCAGCGCGGCGACGACGAGCTCGCGCTGCCGGACGGTCAGCCCAGCCTCCTCGCGCCCGGCCTGCCGAGCGCGGCTGACCAGGGCGGCGACGCTGGCGGCGCTGCGCTTGTCCCACTGGGCGAGCCTGATGACGAACTGGCTGTCCCGGCTGCTCAGCCGTATCCCGCCGAGTGCCCTGGTGAGCAGCTCGCGCGCCGTCCCGCGGCCAGACCGGCCAGACCGGCCGCCCGGCTCCCGCCCATCAGCCTCCCGCTCGGCCCTGCCCCGCGGTGCGGCCCCGGCGGCCTGCTCGGCCACCGCCCTCCTGGGCCTGATGCACGACGGAGTGGCGACTTGCCGGGCCGGGCGAACCTGCGCGGGATCAGTCATGAAGCTGCGGCCTCCTTGTCGCCCGCGAGTCCCGCCCGCGGGCCAGTTCCTGATGTTCTGCGCCGCCGACCGGAATGCCGGTGGTGCCCCTAGCAGTCACAGCAGGACTACGCGAGTAAGACGCGCCGCGCTGGAGTCAGGTTGACACGCTGAGTGACAGAACTATGGTGACCTCGCCCCCTGCCTGCGCCTCCTCGTAAAACGGCCGCCGGAGTGCCAGCGGCCCGTCACCCCAGCGTGCTCATAGCTTTACTGCCTGGTGACGGGCCGAAAGGTAGGATGAGCTGTTGTCGAACCTCAGCGCCCCCGGGACCGGGGCCGCACAAAGGACGCACGCCGGCACCGCGTGACCACCCGGCCTCGGCGCGTGGAGGAGGCCTCGAAAGCTGTGACCAAGCAGGTCCAAAAGCTCGACCGTGTCATCATTCGGTTCGCCGGCGATTCCGGCGACGGGATGCAACTGGCCGGCGACCGCTTTACCCAGGAGACGGCGAGCTTCGGCAACGACCTCTCTACGCTGCCGAACTTCCCGGCGGAGATCCGGGCCCCGGCCGGGACGCTGCCGGGGGTATCGAGCTTCCAGGTCCACTTCGCTGACCACGACATCCTGACGCCTGGTGACGCCCCCGACGTGCTGGTGGCGATGAACCCGGCGGCGCTCAAGGCCAACCTGACGGACGTGCCGCGCGGCGCGGACATCATCGCCAACACCGACGAGTTCACCAAGCGGAACCTGTCGAAGGTCGGCTACGCGGCCAGCCCGCTCGATGACGGCTCGCTGGCGGCCTACCAGCTGCACGCCATCCCGATCACCTCGGTGACGGTGAAGGCGCTTGAGGGCTTCGACATCACCCGCAAGGACGCCGAGCGGGCGAAGAACATGTTCGCGCTTGGCCTGCTCTCCTGGCTGTATAACCGGCCGGTCGAGGGCACGATGCGGTTCCTGGAGTCCAAGTTCGCGACGAAGCCGCAGATCATGGCGGCGAACAAGGCGGCCTTCCAGGCGGGCTGGAACTACGGCGAGACCACCGAGGCGTTCTCGGTTCAGTACGAGGTCTCCCCGGCCACCCTGAAGCCGGGCACCTACCGGAACATCACCGGCAACTCGGCCCTGGCCTACGGCCTGGTCGCCGCGTCCCGCCGGTCGGGCCTGCCGCTGTTCCTGGGCTCCTACCCGATCACGCCGGCCTCTGACGTGCTGCACGAGCTGTCGAAGCTGAAGCGGTTCGGGGTCCGCACGTTCCAGGCGGAGGACGAGATCAGCGGGGTCGGCGCGGCCCTGGGCGCGTCCTTCGGCGGCGGCCTTGGCGTGACCACCACCTCCGGCCCCGGCATGTGCCTGAAGGCGGAAACGATCGGCCTGGCGGCATCGGTCGAGCTGCCGCTGATCATCTGCGACATCCAGCGCGCCGGGCCGTCCACGGGGATGCCGACCAAGACGGAGCAGGCCGACCTCCTGATGGCCCTTTATGGCCGGAACGGGGAGTCCCCGCTGGCGGTCATCGCTCCGGCGACTCCCGCTGACTGCTTCGACACGGCGATCGAGGCCGTTCGCATCGCGGTGAAGTACCGGACGCCGGTGATCATCCTGTCCGACGGGTACCTGGCCAACGGGTCGGAGCCGTGGCGGATCCCGGATGTGGACACGCTGGCCAGGCTCCGCGACGATTTCTCGTTCGCGGTCCCCGGCGACGGCGAGTTCCAGCCGTTCCAGCGGGACCCCACCACGCTGGCCAGGCCGTGGGCGATGCCGGGCACGCCCGGCCTTGAGCACCGGATCGGCGGCATCGAGAAGGCCGACGGGTCCGGCACGATCTCCTACGACCCGGATAACCACGACAAGATGGTCCGGCTGCGCCAGGCGAAGATCGACGGGATCGCCGCGGACATCGGCCCGCTTGAGGTCGATGACCCGGACGGGGACGCCAGGGTGCTGGTCCTGGGCTGGGGCTCGACCTACGGCTCGATCGGCGCGGCGGTCCGCCGGGTCCGGCTGGCGGGCGGCTCGGTGGCGCAGGCGCACCTGCGGCACCTGTCGCCGTTCCCGGCGAACCTGGGCGACGTGCTCAACGCCTACGACAAGATCCTGGTCCCGGAGATCAACCTGGGCCAGCTTGCCCTGCTGCTGCGCGGCCGGTACCTGGCCGACGTCATCTCCTACAACCGGGTGCGCGGGCTGCCGTTCCGCGCCGCCGAGCTGGCCGCCGTCATCCAGGATGTGATCAGCAATGCCTGAGTCAGGAAGCCAGGGTCCCGAGGCCGCCGGAGCGCAGGAGTTCGCCACCGGCCCGCGCCGGCTGGGCTCGCTGACGCTCGTGCCCAAGGCCGACGAGAAGCTGTCGACCAGGGACTTCAAGTCGGACCAGGAGGTCCGCTGGTGCCCCGGCTGCGGGGACTACGCGATCCTGGCCGCCTTCCAGTCGTTCCTGCCCGAGCTGGAGATCCCCAGGGAGAACCTGGTCATCGTCTCGGGCATCGGCTGCTCGTCCCGGCTGCCTTACTACGTGAACAGCTACGGCATGCACTCGATCCACGGCCGGGCGCCGGCCATCGCGACGGGCCTGGCCGCGTCCCGGCCCGACCTGTCGGTC
The DNA here is from genome assembly GCA_963725175.1 of uncultured Actinomycetota bacterium. Classification (GTDB taxonomy): domain Bacteria; phylum Actinomycetota; class Actinomycetes; order Streptosporangiales; family Streptosporangiaceae; genus DASUBV01. Next base: position 3,928,041 of record CAVRXH010000006.1, on the reverse strand, counting down.
TGGGTGATCACCGGGGACGGCGACGCCCTCTCCATCGGCGGCAATCACCTGATCCACGCGCTGCGCCGGAACGTCAACGTCAAGATCCTGCTGTTCAACAACCGGATCTACGGCCTGACCAAGGGCCAGTACTCGCCCACCTCGGAGCAGGGCAAGGTGACCAAGTCAACGCCGTTCGGGTCGCTGGACACCCCGTTCAACCCGGTGTCGCTGGCCATCGGCGCGGAGGCCAGCTTCGTGGCCAGGACGATCGACTCGGACCGCAGGCACCTGACGAGCGTGCTGCGGGCGGCGGCCGACCATAAGGGCACGGCATTCGTGGAGATCTACCAGAACTGCCCGATCTTCAACGACGACGCGTTCCTGCCGGTCACGGAGCCCGGCGCCAAGGACGAGCACCTGGTGAGGCTGGAGCACGGCGAGCCGATCCGTTTCGGAACCGACAAGACTCACGGCCTGAAGTTCAGCCGGTACGGATCGCTGGAGCCCGCGCTGGCCACCGGGCCCGACGACGCGGCGCTGCTCACCCACGACGCGCACGCCACCGACCCGTCGTACGCGTTCGCGCTGTCCCGGCTCGACGTGGCGGACTTCTCGCACACGCCGATCGGGGTGTTCAGGCAGGTGCAGCGGCCGAGCTACGACGAGCTGATGTCGGCGCAGCTGGAGCAGGCGCGGCAGCAGCAGGGCGACGGCGATCTGGCGGCGCTGCTGGCCGGCCCGGACACCTGGCAGGTGAGCTAGTCCCGATGTCCGTCCGCGTGGACCGGTCCGGGCCGGTGACCACGGTCGTCATCGACCGCCCCGAGGTACGCAACGCGGTGGACGGCCCGACCGCCACCGCGCTCGCCGAGGCGTTCGCTGACTTCGACGCGGACACCGACGCCGCGGTCGCGGTGCTGGCCGGCGCGGGCGGCACGTTCTGCGCGGGCGCGGACCTCAAGGCGGTCGGCACGGCCAGCGGCAACAGGACCGAGCCGGACGGCACGGGCCCGATGGGCCCGACGCGGATGCGGCTGAGCAAGCCAGTCATCGCGGCGGTGTCCGGGCACGCGGTCGCGGGCGGGCTGGAGCTGGCGCTCTGGTGTGACCTGCGGGTGGCGGACGACGACGCGGTGTTCGGAGTTTTCTGCCGCCGCTGGGGAGTGCCGCTGATCGACGGCGGCACGGTCCGGCTGCCGCAGGTCATCGGCCTGGGCCGGGCGATGGACATGATCCTGACCGGGCGCGGAGTGCCGGCCACGGAGGCCTTCGAGATGGGCCTGGTCAGCCGGCTGGTCCCGGCGGGCACGGCGCGCAAGGCCGCCGAGCAGCTCGCCAGGGACATCGCCGGGCTGCCGCAGGCGTGCCTGCGCAGCGACCGGGCCGCGGCGCTGGACGGCATGTCGCTGGGCCTCACGGACGCGATGGCGGCAGAGTTCCGCTACGGGATGGCGACGCTCGCCGACCCGGGAGTGGTCGAGGGCGTATCCAGGTTCCGGGGCGGCGCGGGTCGCGGCGGCACGCCGGCCTGACGGCCCGGCCAGACAAGCACGGCCAGATCAAGCACGGCAGGTTAAGCACGGCCAGACAAGCACCCTTAGACAAGCGAACAGGCGGGGCGGATGGGCGGCAGGCGGCAGTCACGAATCCTGGCTCTGGCGGTGACCACGGCGGTCACGGCCGGGCTAACGCTGGCGACGGCCGCCGGGCCGGCCAGCGCGCAGGCGGCCGCGCAGCCGTCGGCGAGCGGGGCCATCTGCACGTCGCACTTGCACCCCAAGCTGGCGGCCCGGCTGTCGCGGGGCATCGCGGCGGCGGTGCACGGGCGCTCCTCGCGGCTCGGGCTGGCCGCCGCCGACCCGGGGCTTGACCTGTCCTGCCAGCTCTACCGGACCCGGCACTTCGACGCGGCCAGCGTCATCAAGGTCACGATCATCAGCGCGCTGCTCTACAAGATCGGCGGCCCGGCGCACCTGACCAAGGCACAGCGGCTGGCGGCCTGGCAGATGATCACCGAGTCGGATAACGACGCGGCGAACACGCTGTGGTTCGACACCGGCAGCACGGCGCTGCACCGGTTCCTGGCCAAGGCGAAGATGACGCACACCGAGCTTGCCTCCGCCTGGGGACTGTCTCAGCTCACCGCGCAGGACGAGCTGACGCTGCTGAAGCTGCTTTCGGTGCCAGGCAAGGTGCTGTCCACGGCGTCCCGCCGGTACGTGCTGTGGCTGATGGCGAACGTCATCTCCAGCGAGCGCTGGGGGACGCCGTCAGGGGCACCGTCCGGTGTGACGGTGCACGTCAAGAACGGCTGGCTGCCCTACCCGACCGGGTCTGACTGGCACATCAACAGCCTCGGCATCTTCACCGGGCACGACATCAGCTACCAGATCGCGATGCTGACCAGCGAGAACTACAGCGAGGGCTACGGGATCGACACGATCCAGGCGGCCGCCCACGTGATCAACACCGACCTGGCCCAGTTCCGGGCGCGCTAGCGCCCGCCGCGACCTGTTATCTCGTGGCCGGGATCGTGCTGACCGGGCAGAATGCCGACGTGACCCCGCAAAGCGTCAGCGAAGGCCAGAAGCCGGCCCGCACCGACCCCGAACCGGACCGGGCGGCGGCGAAACGGCGGTTCGCCGACTACCGGTTCGCGCCGAACATCGGCGGGCACCCGGAGATCTACCAGATCGAGAACGAGGCCTTCGCTCGCGCCGGGCACGTGTTCAGCGCGCTGCGCGGTCTGGCCCCGTGGGCCGGGAAGACGATCGTCGACCTGGGCTGCGGCACCGGGTTCTGGCTCGCGCGGTACGCGGCGCAGGCCGGGCAGGCCATCGGCATCGAGCCGGACCCGCAGGGCCGACGGCAGGCGGAAGCGGCCGTCGCGGGCCTGCCCGCCGCCTGGGTACTGGCCGGGTCGGCGGAGCGCACCGGGCTGCCGGACAGCAGCGTCGACGTCGTGCACGCCAGGTTCGCCTACTTCTTCCCGCCGGGCACGGACGCGGGACTCACCGAGGTGCTGCGCATCCTGCGGCCCGGCGGAAAGCTGATCGTGGTGGACAACGACTACCGCTGGGGCGAGTTCTCCGGCCTGCTGGCCGCCGCCGCTTCCCGGCCGCCGCGGGAGACCGCGGCCGAGGTGGACGAGTGGTGGCGGACTCGCGGCGCGATCCGGCACGAGATCCGCTCGGAATGGCGGTTCGCCAGCCGGGCCGACCTGGCGGCGGTGCTGCACATCGAGTTCCCGGCCAAGGTAGCCGACGACTGGCTGGCCAGGAACCCGGCCGCGACGGGCCTGACCTACGGCTACGTCCTGTTCGAGACCACCGCGTAGCGCTACTGCGCCGCCTGCGGGGCCGCCCGCTGGGCCGCCAGGTCGGCCAGGTCGGCGATGATGAACGCCGCCATCGGGTCAGGCAGGGCGGCGTGCGACTCGGCGGGGAGTTCCGCGCCGGTCGCGCGGAGCAGGTCCGCGAGCCGCCGCGCGGCGTCCAGCAGCCGGGCCTGGTCCAGGTCGGCGACCGTGTCCGCCAGCTCGGCCGGAGCATCGTCCGGCGCGAAGTCCAGCACGCTGACCAGCCCGTACTGCGGATCAGGGACGCCGTGCGCGGCGGCCCACAGCCGCCACAGCATCGACCGGGCCTCGTTCAGCCGGTCCAGCGCCTCCCATGCCGAGCCCCGGCGCAGGTACTTGCCCAGGTCCGCGAGCGCGCACCAGCCCAGGAATGCCCACTCGCGCGCCTGCTCCGGCGCGATCTGCCGGGCCCTGCCCCGCGAACTGACCATGCCGTCCGGGTCATAGATCACCAGCGCCGGCGGCATCCCGCCGTCCGGCAACTCTGCCGGCAGGACCACCAGGTCCACCTGGCAGCGGTCGGCGTACTGGGCGAAGATCCGCTCGTGCGGGTCCTGCACGCCGGGGAGCTGATGATGAAAGCTGTCCACCAGCTCGCCGAGGCCGGCCATCGCCGCGCGCAGGCCCAGCGCCGCCTCCTCGAACCGGTCCGCCACCACCCCGGCCCCCAGGTCTAGGTCGGAAAGCCGGTCGGCGGCGCCCCTGGCCAGCGAGCATCCGACGAGCAGCCAGCGCACGTCCGGGCTGGCCGCGCAGTACGCCCGCAGCCGCCGCATGATCCGCCGCTGCCCGCTCAGCTCGACCGGAAGCTCGTTCAGCCAGGCCGGCTCGCTCGCCGTCATCGGGCTTCCTTTCGATCGCGGTGGCGCGCCGGCCGGACCGCGCGCAGGTGCAGGAACAACGGGACCCGCTGCCAGCGCCGGGACGCCGGGCTGGCCGCGACCTCGTCGGACCGCCGCACCTCGCGAATTGTCTCGGTCAGCAGCCCGGCGTCCTCCAGTGCCCGCGCGTACGCCTCCAGCGGCCGGTGCTCGCTGTGGAAGGTCAGCCGCACCCCGTCGCGCTCCGCGACCTCCCCGGTCCGCCGCGCGTCCAGGTAGGACCCCGTGATCACGAACGGGGCATCCGCGTCCCGGCTCTGGAAGTGGCCGGCGGTGTTCAGCGGATGCGGGATGGCCAGGCAGAGCCGCCCGCCCGGTTCCAGCACCCGGCCGATCTCGGCGACCGTGGCCGGCATCGCGTCGATGTCGTGCAGGCACATGTAGGCGAGTACCAGGTCGAACGCGGCGTCACGGAACGGCAGCCCGGCCGCGTCCCCGAGCAGCACGGGCCGGGCACCGGGGTGCGTGGCGGCCAGCGCCACCATCGCCGGCGCGGCATCGATCCCCGCGACCCGGTGCCCGAGCTCGGCCAGCTTCCTGGTCAGCCGGCCCTCGCCGCAGGCCAGGTCCAGCGTCGCCCGGCCGGGCGGCGGCAGGATGCCCAGCAGCGCGGGCAGGTTGATGGTGTCGTGCACCGAGTCATGGCCCGGCGTGCGCGCGAAGCTGGCCCAGTTGCCCGCCTCGTCGTCCCAGCCCTGCAGCATCGTCACCGCAAAAGCCTGCCACAGGCCCGCGCCGGCAGCGCACCCCGGCACCGCACCCGGAATTGCCCGCACCGCGCCGTTCCCGCGCCCGGTCGGGCGACGCCGGGCGGTAAAGTGCTGGCAACTGGATAGTCGCAACGCTGGGAGGATGGTCATGGCGGCCGGCAAGTGGAGCGACCTCAGCCCGCGCACCCGGCGGATCATCATCGCCGCGGGCATCGTCGAGGGTGGCCTGAAGGCCGCGGCGCTGGTGGACATCAAGCGCCGCCCGGCCAGCGAGATCCGCGGCCCCAAGTGGGTGTGGGTGCCGCTGGTCACGCTCATCAACTCATGCGGCGGCGCGCCGCTGGCCTACTTCTTCTTCGGCCGCCGTAAGTAACCGGCGCGGGACCGGCGCCCGCGTCGCTAGCCCGCCGGGGCGGGCCGGACGTACAGCGCGGCCGTCGCGGCCGTTAGCTGCTGGAACCCCGCACGCAGGTACAGCCCCAGGTCGTTGCTGACCTTCAGCCGCTCGCAGCCGGCCGCCGCGAGCCGGTCCAGCCCGGCGGCGAGCAGGTAGCTGGCGATGCCGCGCCGCTGGTGCTCCTGCTCGGTGCGCATCGGCTCGACGAGTCCCACCCCGGTGACGGGGTCGGCCCAGAACAGCCCGTACCCGGCTACCGTCCCGTCGGGTGCGCAGATCATCAGGTCCAGGTCCGGGCGGTAGAGCGAGCAGCGCCGCAGACGGCTCTCCGCATGGGCGCCGTTGCGGAGGGAGATCGGGTGCGGCCCGTCTGGTGCCTGCGCCCTGGACAGCAGCCGGTAGCCGGGCGCGAGGTCGGGCACCGGCGGGCGGGCGGCCGCATCCAGCCAGCAGGAGACCACGCCGGGGTCGCCCGACGGCACGTACCCCGCCGCCGTCAGGGCGGCCAGGCCGGCGCCGTCGTCCGCACGGACAGGGAACTCCGCCGGCGCGCCGGGCTCACTCGCCCTCTCGATCGCCGCCTGCCAGGCGGCCTGGCCTGCACCCGGGCTGTCCGGCAGCACCAGCACATCGCACTGGACCGTGCTCCCGAACGTGGTGCGCAGCACGGCCGCCAGCGCCTCGCCGCGCTCGTCCAGCCAGAAAAGCTGGCCGTTGGCGTCCGTCGGCCGCTCCTGCCGGGACCACCACTGGACGTCCGCCGCTTCCCAGATCCCGCCGTCAGGCCTGGCCACGCGCATCCGCTGCAGCAGCCGGGTGGCGAGCGGCAGGCACGCGGGACCACGAAGGCTTTTAATCGCGGGGCGACTCTGTATCAAGGCCAGCATCCGCTGCGGCTTTGAGCAGGCGGTCGTCATAGCTGACGATGGCGGCTAGATCTTCGCGGAGAAGACGTGCGGTGGCCAGGTGAATCGCGTCGAGGGAGCGCAGCCCGCGATCGGGCTCGCTCATGGCGCCTTCGACAACGTCGTCGTCCATCGCGATGTAGGAGAAGGCAGAAAGCAGGTCACGGGCATCGGGCAGCAAGGCTGGCATGGCCCTTGTCACCGCCCTGGTGACCTCGATCCGCAGCAGGGCTGAGCTAACCCACTCCGTATCCGCATGGGCGTCGTAGAACGCGGCGAAGGCGCGGGAATGGCTCTCTTCAGCCAGGAGCTTGATCACTGCCGAAGTGTCCGCGTAGTACAGATTCACCAGCGTTCCTCATCACGCAACTCCGCTAGTGCCTCTGAGAGACGATCGGTGCCGTCACCAGAGCGCATCCTCGGCCGGTAACCAGGACGCTGAGCTAGAGTCGCTCTGCCGGACTCGACGAGGCGGGCGAGCACTGGAGTGGGTTCGCGCCCTCCGGCCGGGACAATGCGGGCGATCAGCCGACCATGCTCGGTCACGTCAATCGTCTCACCATGTCGCACCCGGGCCAGCACTTCACTCGTATGATGCCGCAGATCCCGCAGGCCAACGGCATGAACATCCGCAGTCATGAAGCAACTGTATCACAAAAATGTGGTCACTCGGCCACCGGGTCCAGGCCGATCCGCCGCAGGTAGGCGTCAAAGTTGATCATGCAACGGATCGTGCCGTGAGCCAGACGAAGCTCTTGAGCCCTGTCATATGCGCCTACGGCCCTTCAAGATTCCTAGGCCGGGCTCGGGCCAAGGCAAGCGCAGCGATGGCGGTGAGGGCTAGGCCGACGAGGGTCTCGGCGCAGGCGGCGGGCGGGTAGGCCGACCAGGAGACCAGGCCAGCATGCCCGGCTAGCCACCGCACCGCCGGCTCGAGCACGATCGGGCCGGTGGCGAGCAGCGCCACCGGCCAGGACCGGCGGGTGCCGCAGAGATACCCGAGCAATCCGTAGACCGGGCCGCTGACCAGCCCGCCCAGGAACCATGGCCACTGGCTGGCCGCCGTGACCGCGACAGCGCGCACCGTCAGGTGCACGCCCTCTACCGGGCTCACGATCATCAGCACGTACCCGCCGACGGCAACCCAGGTCACCGCCAGCCCTAGCAGCGCGGCCCGGCCCCGGCCAGGCTGACAGGCTCCCGCGACAAACGGCAGCAACAGCCACGGCGCCGACATGCCGCTGACCGCCGTCAGGGACGGCGAGTAGAGCGCGCCGAGGTACTGATCAGCGGCCCCGAACATCGCAGCCGCCACCAGCGCGCCCCCCGCTAGCACTACGCGCCGACTCACCAACTGGTCACCACCTGATCTCAGCCCGCAGACTCCGCCTGCGACGCCCTGGCTACCGACGCCACCTCAGCGCGCTCCGCATCTGCGGCTTGCCGCCGAGCACGGCTGACGACGCCCTCCAGCAGTTCTGACGTGCCATACGGACGGGAGAGCCGGAGCGCTTCCAGGACTTGCTGAGCCACCGAACCCCACGGATCGGCCCTGATAGCCGCAGAAAGCCGCCGCCCGTCCGGCAAAGTACCACGCTCCACCGCAGCCAGGATCCCCTCGAGCGGCCAGCTTTCAACGGGGTCGTCCGGGGAGGCGCTGATATTGCGGAACTTCAGGCCGGTGGTCATTGCGCCATCTCTACTGCCACAGCCCGGCAAACGCCAGTCACGTTCTTCCAATCGACCCAGCGAGGATCAAGTTCCTTATATCGGTCAAGCTGCTTGATCGTCCGAGAATCCGCTGGCCTCGGATCAGCCAGCTGCCGAGCGAGCTGAGTCGCCACTCCCTCGTGCAGGGCCTCCCGCCGCCCGTCGTCATGACTGACCGACACGATCAGCTTCGACGCGAACGGCGACCGGCGCTGCACCGGGAAGAAGACTGGTACATCGCCCAGTGCCTAGAGGTGGATGTGGCCAGCCAGGGACGCACTATCGACGAAGCTCTCGCCAACCTCGCCGAGGCCGTCGAACTGTACCTGGAAGAGGTCGAGGACCCAGCCGAGCATCTCACGGCTACGCCCCTCGTGACCTCGTTCAAGCTGCCCGCCGCGTGAGCCCCGCACTTGCCGACCTTCCAGAGCGAAGGCAATGGCGTGCGGAGCGGCGTTAGCCGTCCGCCTTCACGACGCCGATGGGGCAGGAGACGCCCGTGCCGTGGTCCGGGCAGTAGCCGTTCGGGACCTTGCCCTCGGACAGGTACTGCTGGTGGTAGTCCTCGGCGTAGTAGAACTCCGTCGCCGGGACTACCTCGGTCGTGATGGTGCCATACCCGGCGGCCGACAGGCGGTCCTGGTAGGCGGCCAGCGACTCCTGCGCCTGAGCGTGCTGCTCGGGCGAGCGGTAGAAGATGGCCGACCGGTACTGGCTGCCGTGGTCATGGCCCTGGCGCATGCCCTGGGTGGGGTCGTGCGACTCCCAGAACACCCGCAGCAGGTCTGCGTAGGACGTCTTGGCGGGGTCGAACACGACGCGCACGCTCTCGGCGTGGCCGGTCCGGCCGGTGCAGACCTCTTCGTAACTGGGGTTCGGGGTGAACCCGCCCTCGTAGCCGACGGCGGTGGAGACGACGCCGGGCGTCTGCCAGAAGTTCTTCTCGGCGCCCCAGAAGCAGCCGAGCGCGAACTCGGCGACCTCGGTCCCGGCGGGGTAGGGCGGCTTCAGCGGCGTCCCGAGTACCTCGTGCCGCTCGGGAACGGGCACCTGCGCGGACCGGCCCGGCAGCGCCTCCGTCGCGGTGATCATCCGCGTCTTCTGCGAACCGAAAATGCTCACGGCATGCCTCCTGCGAATCCCGTCTCGCAGGGTTACCCCTGCTCAGCCGCCAACAAGCCCCGCCCCAGGCTGATTCCCCGCAGCTCCGGAAGGCCAGTCGGACCCCCAGACAGGCCGCCCAGCCAGGCCGAGATCCCAGGCTAGCCGGACCGGTCGCGCGGCCAGAGCCAGTAGCCGACGGGGAACAGCCGGAGGCCGGTCCGCTCGGTGACCAGGCCCCACAGGCCGCGGGGCGCCCAGATGGCGGTGGCGATGGCGACGACTCCGAGCACGATGAGGTACCAGGTGCCGTAGCTGGACAGCCACTGCTGGAGGACGAAGAACACGATGGTGCCGATGATCGGTCCCTCGATGGTGCCGATGCCGCCGATCAGGCAGGCGAAGATCATCTCCGCGGTCCACTGGATGGAGAAGGCGGCGGTGGGCACCACGAAGAGCTGGCTGATCATCTCAAGACCGCCGGCGGCACCGCAGCCGGCGGCGGCGACCACGAACACGATGAGCTGGGCGCGGGTGACCTTGGCGCCGACGCTCTTTGCCCCGGTCTCGTCGTCGCGCAGCGCGGTCAGCACGAGGCCGAGGCGGCCGCGCAGGATCAGGTAGCAGGTCAGCAGGGTGAGCACGGTCACGCCGAGGCTGACCCAGTAGATGATGGCGTCGAGGTAGGTGTCGCTGATGTCGGGCATCCCGGACAGCTGCGCGCCGGTGCCGCCGCCGAGCGACGGGAACTTGATCACCACGAGATAGCAGATGGACGCGATGACCCAGGTGGCGATGGCGAAGTAACCGGTGCGCAGCCGGGACAGCAGCCACCAGACGACCAGGCCGATGACGGCGGCGCCGAAGGCGGCGAGCGGCACGGCGACGATGGGCTCCACGCCGTTGAGGCCGGCGATCAGCACGAAGTAGGAGCCGAGCCCGATGAACGCCTGCTGGCCGACGGAGACGAGCCCGGCGTACCCAGCGAGCAGGTTCCACATGCTGGCCATGATGAGCAGGATGAAGAAGTTCACCAGCAGGCTGGTGGTGCCCTCATACACGAGGTAGGGCAGGTACCCGAGGATGGCGATGGCCGCCACGGCGGCGAGCACGGCCCACCAGGTGGACCGCCGGGATCTGGTGACCCGGATCGCGGACTCCGGCGGCGCGGTCATGCCGTCCGCCGTCCGCTGGTGATGCCCTGCGGCCGGATCAGCAGGATGAGCAGGAACAGCAGCTGCCCGGCGAGGATCTGGTCGGTGGAGCTGATCTGCGCGCCGATCTGCTGGACGACGCCGAGCAGGATGCCGCCGACGAGGGTCCCCCACAGCGAGCCGAGCCCGCCGATCACGACGGCCTCGAACGCGAACAGCAGCAGCATGGCGGTGGTTCCGCTGGTGGGCGCGAACGAGGTGTACATGCCGTAGGCGATGCCGGCCAGGGCGACGGTCGCGAACGCGAGCGCGGCGGCGATGCCGAACACGTGCCGGTAGTCGGCGCCGGCGAGCTGCGCGGCCTCCCGGTCATCGGCGACGGCCCGGATCAGCCGCCCCTGGCGGGACCCGGACAGGTAGAACTGCAACCCGAGCAGCACGACGACGGCGACCGCGAAGATCACGAGGTCAAGGTAGGCGATAGTGATCTGAGATCCGATGCTGAACGAGTCGGAGACGAGCGACCCGATGCCGAGGGTACGGCTGTTCGCGGAGAAGAACTGCTGCAGTGCGTTCTCGATCACGACGGACAGGCCGAAGGTGACCAGCAGGGTGGTCAGCACGCCCCGGTTGAGGCTGGCCTGGATCAGGGTGCGCTGGGCGAGGTAGCCGAGGACCGCGAACAGCGGCACCACGATGACGAACGACCAGACGGCCGGGATATGGGTGACGGCGATGACGCCGACGGCGAGGTAGCCGGCCAGGATGGCCAGGTCGCCGTGGGACAGGTTGATCACCTTCATGACGCCGAACAGCAGCGAGAGCCCGCAGGCGAACAGCGCGTAAAGGCCGCCGAGCAGGACGCCCTGGAGGATGGCGTTGACCCAGGTCATGCGGGCCTCCCTGGCTCCCGCTCGGGTCCGGGGACCCGGCGGGCGGGCCAGCCGACGCCAGGCCGAAGTAGGCGCTCTCGATGCGCTCCGGGGTGAGCTGGCCGGGCTCGCCCTGGAGGGTGATCCGGCCCTCCAGCAGGCAGTGCACCCGCGAGGCGACCCGCAGCGCCTGGCTGACGTCCTGCTCGACGAGCAGCACGGTGATCCCGGAGCCGACCAGCTCGGGCAGGGTGTCGTAGATCCGGCGGACCACGACGGGCGCGAGGCCGAGCGAGAGCTCGTCGAGCAGCAGCAGCCGGGGGTTGGCGACCAGTGCCCGGCCGATGGCCACGGCCTGCTGCTCACCGCCGGACAGCTGGGCGGCGAGCTGCCGGCGGCGGCCCGGCATCCAGTCGAACAGCTCGTATACCCGGTCGATGGACCACGGCCCTGGCCGCGCGTAGGAGGCGCCGACCTGGAGGTTTTCCTCCAGGGTCAGCGAGGGGAACAGGCGCCGGCCCTCGGGGACCATGACGATCCCGGCCGCGACGCGCCGCTCGGCCCGCAGCCTGGACACCTCGGCGCCGTCGAACCTGATCGACCCGGAGCTGAGCGCCTTGAGCCCGGAGACGGCGCGCAGCAGCGTGGTCTTGCCGGCGCCGTTGGCCCCGATCATGGCCTGCACCTCGCCGGCGGTGACGCTCAGGCTGACCCCGTGCAGCGCGCGGAACTGGCCGTGGTGCACGGTCAGGTCGCTGATCTCCAGCAGCGCCCCGGTCACGGCCCGGCCGCCGGCTCCGGCCCGGCCGCGGGCTCGTTTCCTGTCCTGGTCAGCGAGGTGCTGACCTCGGTGCCGAGGAACACCTCGCGGACCCTGGGCAGCGCGAGCACCTGCGCGGGCGCGCCGTCGCCGACGAAGCTGCCGCCGGCCAGGCAGAGCAGCCGGGTCACGGTGGCCGTGAGGGCGCGGACCACATGCTCGATCCAGATCACCGCGACCCCGTCGCGCCGGATCGCGGTGACGATCTCGACGAGCTGGGCGACCTCGGGGTCGGTGAGCCCGCCGGCCACCTCATCGAGCAGCAGCAGCCGCGGCCCGGTGGCCAGCGCCCTGGCCAGTTCCAGCCGCTTGCGCTGCAGCAGGCCGAGCCGGTCGGCGGGGCTGTTCGCCTCGGCGGCCAGCCCGGATCGCTCCAGCACGCCGACGGCGCGCTGGTAGCTGGCCTTCCGCCGCAGCCCGGCGCCCTGCTGCACGGCGACCAGCACGTTCTCGAAGACCGTCATCGCGCCGAACGGCCGCGGCGTCTGGTAGGTGCGCCCGATCCCGAGCCGGCACCGGGCGGCGGGGCCGAGCCGGGTGACCGGGGTGCCGTTCAGCCTGACCTGTCCGGCGTCGGGCCGCAGGTCGCCGGAGATCATGCTGAACAGGCTGGTCTTGCCGGCCCCGTTCGGCCCGACGATGCCGACCATGTCGCCGTCGCCGACGCGCAGCGACAGGCCGTCCGCGACCACCACGGCGCCGAAGCTCTTGGTGATCCCGTCGAGCTCCAGCAGCGGCGGCCCGGTCTCACCCATCGGCGCGGTCGGCCGCGGGGTCAGGCATTCGTGGGCTCGAGCTTGGCCTGGACCTTGACGTTCGGGTTCAGCGAGTTGTCGACGACCTGCATCTCGAACGGGTACTGCCCGGTGGACTTCTTCCACTGCACGCCGACCGGGGGGATGATCCCGACGCCGGGTGCGGGGCCGCCGGCGAAGTTGATGGCGCCGCACATGCCGCTGTAGCTGACGTGGTGCAGGGCGTTGGCCACGTCCTTGCGGTCGTGCGGGTCGCTGGCCGCGGCGAACGCCTCCTTGGCTACCTCGAACAGCGCGTAGGAGGAGCCGATCGACTGCACCCACTCGTTGCCGGTGCTGCTCTGGTAGGCGCTGGCCAGGGCCGAGGCGGTCTCGCCGGTGAGCGAGGAGGTGTAGGGCATGTAAGGTCCCCACCAGGAGTCGGTGGCGATGTTGGTGACCAGCGAGCCGAGGGCCTTGGTGTCGTCCGGGAACAGCAGCACCTTGGCGACGGTGGCGAGCTTTGGCTTCCAGCCCTGCTGCGCGGCCTGCTTCCAGAAGGTGTTGAAGTCGGGTGGCAGCGGGCAGTTGCTGTATAGCTCGCAGTGCTTGTTCTTGAACTCGGTGATCATCGAGGTGTAATCGGTGGTCCCGTCGGCGTAGGCGCCGCCGTCGACGACCTGGTAGTGCGAGGCCTTGATCAGCGGCTCGAAGCCGCCGCGGAACGCGTTGCCGTCGGCGTCGTTCGGGTACATGCAGGCGACGACCTTGTTGTTCTGGACCCGGTTCCACATGGGCACGAAGCAGCCCTGGAACTCCTTGAGCCCGAAGAAGAACATGGTGCAGTAGGTAAAGGTCTGCGTCGGCTTGACCGGGTTGCCGCCGAGCCCGGCGTACCAGGACTCCCACGGCACCACCGTGGACAGGCAGGGCGTCTGCTGCTTCTCGCACTGCGCGGCCACCGGGTTGGTGGTCTCCGGGGTGGAGGTGGTGAGGACCAGGTCCACCTTGTTCTGCAGGATGAGCTGCTGCGCGACCTGGCCGGCCCTGGTCGGGCTGGACTGGCTGTCCGCGACAGTGACCTTGACCTTGTAGGTCTTCCCGCCGACCTTGATGCCGTGGGCGAATGCCCCGCTGGCCTTGATCTGCTTGAGCACGAACTGATCGCCGGAGGCGAACCCGGCGAGCGGGCCGGTCAGCGGCGTGATGAAGCCGATGTTGATGGTGCCCGTCGCGGACGACCCGCCGGCCCCCTTCAGCCCGGACCCGCAGGCGGCGAGGAATCCGCCGGCCCCGACGGCTAGCGCGCCCGCCCCCGCTCCCTTGAGCAAAGAGCGCCGCGCGATCGGCTGATCGGGCAGCACCGCGGCATCCGCACCTAGACGGTTCATTCCGTCTCCTTTAGGTCAGCGGCGGGCACGTCGCCAAGTTGTTCGCTTAGCGTACGAGCATGCGCACTGTAGAACTTAAGCACGCAGAATCCGCGACTGTCAACAGTCCGCGCACAGGCGGTAAGCCGGTGAATTCCGGCAGGAATCAAGCGGGAAATGCGGTGAAACGGGACAGGCGGGACCCGCCCTAGGCGGGCACGACACCCTGGGCGCGCAGGTCAGCCTCGATCTGCCTGGCGGTCTCCAGCAGCGTCGGCAGGATCTCGGAGTGCAGCGCGGCCATGCTGATCCGGCTGGCGTGCGCGGACACGTTGATGGCCGCGGACCCGACATCGGCGGCGCCCCTGATCGGCGCGGCGACCGCCCGCAGGCCCTCTTCGAGCTCCTGGTCCACGACGGCGTAGCCCTGCTCGGCGACGCCGGCCAGGATCTCCCGCAGCCGGGCCTGGTCGGTGACCGTCCGCGCGGTCAGCGGCGTCAGCTCGGCCTGCTCCAGGTACCGGTCAAGCTCGGCCGGGGGCAGCCCGGCGAGCAGCACCCGGCCCATGGACGTGGCGTAGGCGGGGAACCTGGTCCCGACGGAGATCGCCACGGTCATGATCCGCTTGGTGGGCACCCGGACGACGTAGACGACGTGCTGGCCGTCCAGCACCGAGATCGAGGAGGACTCGTGCAGCCGGGCGACCAGCTCTTCCATGTGCGGCGCGGCCACGTCGGGCAGGGACAGCCCGGACAGGTAGGCGTAGCCAAGCTCCAGCACCCGGGGCCGCAGCGAGAACTCGCGGCCGTCGCTGCGCACGTATCCCAGGCTGACCAGGGTCAGCAGGAACCGCCGGGCGGCCGCCCTGGTCAGGCCGGTGGCCCTGGCCACCTCGCTGAGGGACAGCCGCTCCCGGTCCGGGCCGAAGGCGCGGATCACCGCCAGGCCGCGATCGAGCGACTGGACGAAGTCGCTGCGGGCGGGTGCCCGGCTGTCCGGGTCAGCGGACTCGCCGTTGCCCGCGCTGCGCCCAGTGGTGTCCATCGCTTAGATGCTAGCTGCTGCCTGCTTTTAGCTGGTTCAGGTTGATCACCTGACCGGCGGGCGGCGGCGCGGGCGCGGGGACCTTGTCCCACTGGGAGAACCTGATGGTCTCCCCGGTGCGAGAGGCCACTACCCGCAGCGGATAGGGCTTGCCCCGCGCGGCGACGTCCAGGGTGGCGCCGTCAGCCGTGCGCAGCACCACGGCGGGCTGGCCGTTGACCGTGGTGGTGCCCGACCTGGTGAACTTGGGCGCGGCCCTGGTGAGGGCGCCGGTCAGGCTGCCCATGCTCAGGCTGTGGTCCAGGCTCCGCGCCTGCGAGCCGTTCATCTGGACGTACTTGCCGCACATCACGGCGCACACGGCTGCCGAGGCGCGCAGCTCGCGCAGGAAGCCGGGTGTCGCCTGCACGTAGACCTGATTTCCGGTGCCGATCAGCCGCAGCGGAACGCCGCCCCTGGTGATGGTCCCGGCCAGGCCGCCGGCCCGCCGGACGCCCAGGTTGAGCCCGAGCGGCCGGCCGCCGCTGGTCACCTGGCCGTCCAGGTGCACGCTGCTCGCGTCGCGGACCGCCGTCCGCATCTGCGAGACGAGCTGGGACGCGGTCAGGGACGGCGCGGCGGCCGAGCCGGAAGAACCCGAGCTGCCGCACGCCGCGACCGCGAGGGCCGCCCCGGCGCACAGCCCGCACACCGTGATCATGTCGCGCATCCGCATGTTTCCCCCCATGTCGCCCGGCGGCGCTCGCCCGGGCTCCCCCCGCGGGCGCGGGCGCCGTGCCGACCTGCTTACCCGCTGCGTCCTACGACGAACTCGCAGAATTCCTCGAACGCGGCCCTGGCGGGGACATCGGGCAGCTCGCGGATCTCGGCCCTGGCCTGCTCCGTCCAGCTCTTCAGGTCGGCCCGCGCCATCTCCATGGCCGGGTGGGCGCGCAGCAGCGCCAGCGCCTCGGCGTGCTCGGCCTGGTCGGTCAGCTCGCCGTGATTGAGCAACTCGACCAGGCGGCCGTCCCGCGGCCCGGCGGTGCGCAGCGCGTGCAGCACCGGCAGGGTCCTGACCCCCTCGCGCAGGTCGGTGCCCGGTGTCTTGCCGGACTGCGCCCGGTCGCTGGCCACGTCGAGGATGTCGTCGGAGAGCTGGTAGGCGACGCCGAGCGCGGCGCAGGCCGGGGTGATCCGGTCGATCACCCAGCCGGGCGCCCCGGAGAACATCCCGCCGAACCGGCCGGAGGTGGCGATCAGCGACCCGGTCTTCTCGGTGATCACGCTCAGGTAGTGCTCGTAGGGGTCCTCGCCCGGCCGGGGGCCGACTGTCTCGGCGACCTGCCCGGTGACCAGCCTGCTGAAGGTCTCCGCCTGGATCCTGATCGCCTCCGCGCCTAGGTCGGCGAGGATCTGCGAGGCCCTGGCGAACAGGAAATCGCCGGTCAGGATCGCGATGGTGTTGTTCCACCGGGAGTTGGCGCTGGGGGTGTCCCTGCGGATGTCGGCCTCGTCCATGACGTCGTCGTGGTACAGGGTCGCCAGGTGGGTCAGCTCGGTGGCCACGGCGGCGGGCACGACGCGCTTGTCGTCGGGGTCCCCGAACTGGGCCGCGAGCAGCACCAGCAGCGGGCGGAGCCGCTTGCCGCCGGCCTCGATCAGGTGCGCGGAGGCCTCGGTCAGCACCTCGTGCTCGGCCCGCGCGGTGGCCCGCAGCATCTCTTCGACACCGGCGAGGCCGGCAGCGACCTCAGACGCCAGCGTCGCGTCGCTCAGGTCAACTCCAGCGGTGATCACTTCGGGCTCCCTCGTTAGCCAGCCGGCGGCGCCAGCGGGCATCGCCGGCAATCACCAAGATATGCGCATGCCAAGGTCACCTGCGGTATGCCCCCGCCCAGACGGCCAGACACCCGGAGGACCGGGCACCGCCAGCTAGCGCACGAAGAGCTGGCTGGCCGCATGGTTAGCCAGGCTCAGCAGCGGCTGCGGGACGATGCCGAGTACCAGTGTGGCCAGCGCGCCGACCGCGACGGCGATGCTGGTGAACGCGCTCGGCCGGACGATGGCCGGGCCGTCGGGGGCCGGATCGCTGAAGAACATGAGCACGATCACCCGGACGTACGGGAAGGCCAGGATGGCGCTGGCGATCACGCCGACGATCACCAGCGGCAGCGCCCCGCCCGCGATCGCCGCGCGGAACACGGCGAACTTGCCGGTGAACCCGCTGGTCAGCGGGATGCCGGCGAAGGCGATCAGGAACAGGGCGAAGACCCCGGCGACCAGCGGCGACCGCTTGCCGAGGCCGGCCCAGCGGGACAGGTGCGCGGCCTCGCCCGCCTGGTCGCGGACCAGGGTCACGATCGCGAACGCGCCGACCGTGGCGAAGCCGTAGGCGGCCAGGTAGAACAAGCTGCCGGACAGCCCGGCGGCGTTCGCGGCCACCACGCCGGTCAGGATGTAGCCGGCCTGCGCGATGGAGGAGTAGGCGAGCAGCCGCTTCACGTCGGTCTGGGTGATCGCGACGATCGACCCGACCAGCATGGTGAGGATCGCCACGCCCCACATGGCCGGCCGCCAGTCCCAGGTGAGCTGGCCGAAGGCCACGTAGAACACCCGCAGCAACGCGCCGAACGCCGACACCAGGGTGCAGGAGGCCATCAGCGCGGTGATCGGGGTGGGGGCGCCCTGGTAGACGTCGGGCTTCCAGCTCTGGAACGGCACCGCGCCGATCTTGAACAGCAGCCCGATGCCGGTCAGCGCGATGCCCGCGTACAGCAGGGTTGCCGATGCGGTGCCGGTCTGCGCGGCGGCGGCGATGGCCGACAGCCGTACCGAGCCGGCGTACCCGTAGAGCATGGCCACGCCGAAGATGAAGAAGGCCGAGGAGAACGCGCCGAGCAGGAAGTACTTCATGGCCGCCTCCTGGGAGAGCAGCCGGCGCCGCCGGGCCAGCCCGCACAGCAGGTACAGCGGCAGGGACAGCACTTCCAGGGCCACGAACATGGTCAGCAGGTCGTTGGCCGCCGGGAACAGCAGCATGCCGCCGATGGCGAACAGGGTGAGCGGGTAGACCTCGGTATGGGTGAGCCCGGCCAGCAGGCCCTCGCGCTCCTCGGCGCTGCCCGGCACCGCCGCGGCCTGCGCCGCGAACGGGCTGACCTCGTGCGAGGACTCGGCGATCAGCAGCACGCTGACGAAGGCCAGCACCAGGATGGTGCCCTGGAGGAACAGCGTGGGCCGGTCCACCGCCACCGCGCCGACTGCCGCGACATGGCCGACGCTGCCGTGCCCGAAGACCTTGCTGCTGGCGGCGACGGCCACGGTCAGCACGAACGCCCCGGCGATGCCGCCGAGGGTCAGCGCGACGTGCAGCGGCCGCCGCAGCACGCGCGGCGCGAACGCCTCGACCAGCACCCCGACGATCGCGGCGCCGAACACCAGCAGGATCGGGGACAGCTGGCTCCACTCGATCCGCGGCGCCGTGATGGTCGGCGCCAGCGCGGCTACAGTCCCGGTCACCGGGAGCTCCCTTCATGCCCGGCCGCGGTGGCGGGGTGCGGCGGGATCGGATCAGGGGAATGGACCTGGGCGAGCGTCTGGTGTACCGCCGGGTTGATGATCTTGAGGATCGGCTGCGGGTAGACGCCGAGCGCGACGATCAGCGCGATCAGCGGGACCACGGCCCACAGCTCGCGCGCCTTGAGGTCCGGCATGCTGGCGACTTCTTCGGTGACCGGGCCCGTCATGGTGCGCTGGTACATCCACAGGATGTAGACGGCGGCCAGGATGATCCCGGCGGTGGCCAGCACGGCGGCGGCCTCGTACCTGGTGAAGGTGCCGACCAGGACGAGGAACTCGCTGACGAAGGTGGACAGGCCAGGCAGCGCCAGGCCGGCCAGGCCGGCGATCAGGAACAGGCCGGCCAGCATCGGGGCGACCTTCTGCACGCCGCCGTAGTCGGCGATGAGCTGGGACCGGCGCCGGGAGATCATGAAGCCCGCGATGATGAACAGCGCGCCGGTGGCGAAGCCGTGGTTCACCATGTAGAGCGTCGCGCCCGACTGGCCCTCGCTGGTCATCGCGAAGATGCCCAGGGTGATCAGGCCGAAGTGGGACACCGAGGTGTAGGCGATCAGCCGCTTGAGGTCCCGCTGGCCGATCGCGACCACCGCCCCGTACAGGATGCCGACGACGGCCAGCGCGATGACCAGCGGGGTGAAGTAGTGCGCGGCCGAGGGGAACAGCTCCAGGCAGTACCTGATCATCCCGAACGTGCCGACCTTGTCCAGCACGCCGACCAGCAGCACGGCCGCGCCGGGCTGGGCCGACGCCGCGGCGTCGGGCAGCCAGGTATGGAACGGCCACAGTGGTGCCTTGATCGCGAAGGCGACGAAGAAGCCGAGGAACAGCCACTTGCTCGCGGTCGGGCTCAGCGTCAGGTGCTCAAGCTGGGTGAACAGGAAGGTGCCGTGCCCGGCCTGCAGCGAGTACACGTAAAGCGCGATGACGGCGACCAGCATGAGCAGCCCGCCGAACAGGCTGTAGAGCAGGAACTTGACCGCCGCGTACTGCCGCTGGCCGACGCCGTAGCTCCCGATCATGAAGTACATCGGGATGAGCATGGCCTCGAAGAACACGTAGAACAGGAAGATGTCGGTGGCCGCGAAGACGCCGATCATCATCGTCTCCAGCACCAGCATCAGCGCGAAGTAGGTCTTCACGCTGCGCCGTGGCGGCGGGGCGCCGGCCGGTCCCGCGGTGCCCTCCGCGTCGTTCCAGGAGGCCAGTACCACGACGGGCATCAGGACGACGGACATCAGGATGAGCACCAGCGCGATGCCGTCCACGCCGACCGCGTAGTGCACGCCGAACTGCGGGATCCACTGATAGGTCTGCGCGAACTGGAACTGCGGGCCGCCCGGCTTGAACTGGACCGCCATCGCGATCGTGACGCCCAGCGTGGCCAGCGTGGTGACCAGCGCGATGATCTTGACCAGCTTGGCCCGCGCCTGCCGGTCGGCGTCGCCGCCCGGCGCGGACCTGCCCGGCGTCAGCGAGATCGCGATAGCGCCGACGAGCGGGATCGCGCCCGCGACGGTCAGCCAGGGGAAATTGCTCATGGGATCCGCAGCCTCACCAGCTCTAGAGCCTGACCAGAAGGAGCGCGCCGACCAGCAGCGCGGCCCCGACGAACATGGAAAGCGCGTAGGAGCGGACCAGCCCGGTCTGCACCTTGCGCATCCGCCCCGAGGTACCGCCGAAGGTGGCGGCCACGGTGTTGACCAGTCCGTCCACGCCCCGGTTATCGAAGAACACCGACAGCCGGGTCAGCCACTGTCCTGGCCGCATCAGCAGCGACTCGTTGATCGCGTCGCCGTACAGATCCTTGCGGGCCGCGACCGTGATCGGGTTGCCGGCCGGCGCGGTCTGCGGGATGTCCCGCCGCCCGTAGATCAGGTAGGCCAGGGCCGAGCCCGACCACCACCAGCGCCAGCGTCACCAGGCCCGGCGTGGTGAAGAGGCCGTGCGAGGCCGCGGGCTTGCCGGTCACCGGGGCCAGGAAGTCGGCCAGCGCGGCTGCCCAGGATCAGGAACCCGCCCGCGCAGACCGAGCCGACGGCCAGCAGGACCATCGGCACGGTCATTACCGGCGGTGGCCTCGTGCGGGTGGGCGTCTTCCTCCCACCGCTTCTCGCCCGCGAAGGTCATGAACATGACCCTGCTCATGTAGAAGGCAGTGATCGCGGCGCCGAGGACGGTGGCGCAGCCGAGGATGACAGCCGGAGGTGCCGCCCTTGTCGAAGGCCGCGTCGACGATCGAGTCCTTGGTGAAGAACCCGGAGAACGGCGGGACGCCGATGATCGCCAGGTAGCCGAGCAGGAAGGTCACGAAGGTGACGGGCATGATCCTCCACAGCCCGCCGAACCGGCGCATGTCGACCTCGTCGTTCATGGAGTGCTTCACCGAGCCGGCCCCGAGGAACAGCCCGGCCTTGAAGAAGCCGTGCGCCAGCAGGTGCGCGATGGCGAACACGTACCCGGCGGGGCCGAGGCCAGCGGCCAGCATCATGTAGCCGATCTGGCTCATGGTGGACCCGGCCAGCGCCTTCTTGATGTCGTCCTTGGCGCAGCCGATGATCGCGCCGAACAGCAGCGTCGCCGCGCCGACGATGGTCACGACCAGCCGGGCGTCGGCCGACAGGTTGAACAGCGGCCCGGACCTGACGATCAGGTAGACGCCCGCGGTGACCATGGTGGCCGCGTGGATCAGCGCCGACACCGGGGTCGGGCCTTCCATCGCGTCAAGCAGCCAGGACTGGAGCGGGAGCTGCGCGGACTTGCCGCAGGCGCCGAGCAGCAGCAGCAGGCAGATCGCGGTGACCACCGGCGTGCCCGCCGAGGCGGCGGTGTGATCTACCCCGGTGAAGGTGACGGTGCCGAAGGTGGCGAACATCAGCATGATCGCCAGGGACAGGCCCGCGTCACCGACCCGGTTGGCGATGAACGCCTTCTTGGCGGCGGTGGCGGCGGCCGGCTTGAACTGCCAGAAACCGATCAGCAGGTAGGACGCGAGGCCCACGCCCTCCCAGCCCGCGTACAGGCCGAGGTAGTTGTCGGCCAGCACCAGCAGCAGCATGGCCGCCAGGAACAGGTTCATGTAGCCGAAGAACCGGCGCCGCTCCGGGTCCTCTGCCATGTACCCGACGGCGAAGATGTGGATCAGCGAGCCGACGCCGGTGATCAGCAGCACGAAGCAGATGGACAGCGGGTCGAGCAGCAGGCCGATGTTGATGTTGAACCGGCCCACCGAGATCCACTGGAACAGGTGCAGGTCCCGGCTGCGGCCCGTGGCGGGATCGCCGAGCAGCGCGATGAAGGCCACCACCGCGTAGCAGAACGCCGCGATGGGCATGGCCACGCCGAGCAGGTGTCCCCAGGAGTTGGTGCGCTTGCCGCCGCAGAGCAGGACTACCGCCCCGAACAGCGGGAACGCGAGCAGCAGCCAGGCAGCGTGCAGGGCCCCGGTCGCGGGCATGGTAGTCACGCCCGACGCCGACGCGGCAATGCTGCCCAAGGCAGAGCCTGTCACCGAGTCTCTCCCTCGTTCAGTACTTCATCAGGTTCGCGTCGTCGACCGAGGCCGATCTGCGAGCACGGAAGATCGATGTCAGGATGGCCAGGCCGACGACCACCTCCGCGGCGGCCACCACCATGACGAAGAACGCGATGACCTGCCCGTCGAGCGCGCCGTGCATCCGGGCGAAGGCCACGAAGGCCAGGTTCGCCGCGTTCAGCATCAGCTCGACGCACATGAACACCACAAGGGCGTTGCGGCGCACCAGGACGCCGACGCCGCCGATCACGAACAAGATCACCGAGAGGGCCACGAAGTGGGCCGGGCTCACCATCGTGCCTCCTCAGCGTCGCGAGACGGATCGCCGTCGTTGTCCTCGCCGGAGCCTCCCGGCTCGCCAGCGGGAGCGGCGGTCGCGCCGTGCGCGCCGCTGCGATCCGACTCCGGCAGGGCCTGCTGGCCCTGGCCTGCCGCTGCGCCCTGGCCTGCCTCCGCGCCCCGGCCAGACAGCACCGGGCTGACCGACAGCTCGGACTGCGAGCCGTCGGGCAGCAGCGCCGGCCAGTCCACGGCGTTGTGCCGGGCATAGGTGCCGGGTCCCGGCAGCGGCGTGGGCCGCCCGCTGGCGACCCGCTGCCTGGACAGGGTGCGCTGGCTGGGCTTCGGCTCGGTGCGCTCCCGGTGCGCTAGCACCATCGCGCCGAGCGCGGCGGTGATCAGCAGGGCGCTGGTCACCTCGAACGGGAACACGTACTTGGTGAACAGCAGCGCCGCGATGCCGCCGACGTTGCCGTTCCCGAAGCCTCTGGTGGCCTTGGCGGCCGGGCCGATGACCGCGTGCCCGACGACCAGGGAGAGCAGCACCAGCAGGCCGATCCCGGCCAGCCCGGCGGCGAGCCGCTGGCCCCTGATCGTCTCCACGGCCGAGTCGGCGGAGGTGATGCCGACGATCATGAGGACGAACAGGAACAGCATGAGCACGGCGCCGGTGTAGACGATGACCTGGACGAAGGCCAGGAACGGCGCGCCGAGCATGGCGTAGAGCACCGCCAGCGAGAGCATCACCACGGCGAGCATCACCGCGCAGTGCACGGCTCGCCTGGCGACCACCATGCCCAGGGCGGCGGCGACGGCGAGGATCGCGAGTATCCAGAACGCGAGCTCGCGCGTGGTTGTCGCGGCGCTCGCCGCGAGCACGATGGGATGACTCACCGCGAAGCTCCCGGCTGGTCGTCGTCTGCCTGGTCGGCTGCGGAGTCGGCCGCTGTCGCGGCGGCCAGCATCGCGCCCAGCCGGTAGTAGTCCTCTTCGGTCTCACCCAGCCGCATCGCGTGCGGGGGCGCCTCCATGTCCGGCTGCAGCGGGACGACGAGCTGCTCCTTGGTCCAGATCAGGGCTTCCCTGCTGTCGTCGGCCAGCTCGTAGTCGTTGGTCATGGTCAGCGCCCTGGTCGGGCAGGCTTCCACGCACAGCCCGCACAGGATGCAGCGCAGGTAGTTGATCTGGTAGACCCGGCCGTACCGCTCGCCGGGCGAGTACCGCTCGTCCGGCGTGTTGTCCGCGCCCTCGACGTAGATCGCGTCCGCGGGGCAGGCCCAGGCGCACAGCTCACAGCCGATGCACTTCTCCAGGCCGTCCGGCCACCGGTTGAGCTGGTGGCGGCCGTGGAACCGGGGCGCGGTGGGCTTCTTCTCCTCCGGGTACTGGACGGTGTCGACCTTCCGGAACATCTGCCGGAAGGTGACGCCGAACCCCGTGACGGAGTTGAGGAAGTCAGGCACCGGTGACCTCCTTCACGCTGGCCTCCTGACCGGCCTCGACGGCGGGCTCCCCGACCGTCAGGCCGATACCGTGATAGTGCGGCAGGTCCAGGGGCGGGACCGGGAACGCCGGCCCGTGCTCCTGTTCGTGCGCCGCTTCGGCTTCGAGCTGCTCTTCCTCGCGCCGCTGCGCCTTCTGCGCTGACGATTCCCAGGCGATCAGCAGCACGATGAGCGTGGCTACGATCAGCGCCCCGACTACATAGATGCCGGTGCTGCCGCCGTCCCGGCGCCAGACCCGCATCGTGGCGATGATCAGGGTCCAGGCCAGGGAGGCCGGGATCAGCACCTTCCAGCCCAGGGCCATCAGCTGGTCGTAGCGGATCCGGGGCAGCGAGCCGCGCAGCCAGATGAAGAAGAAGATGAACAGGACCACCTTGGCCAGGAACCACAGCAGCGGCCACCAGCCGGTGTTCGCGGCCGACCACAAGGTGATCGGCCAGGGCGCCCGCCAGCCGCCGAGGAACAGCGTGGTGGCCAGCGCCGACACCGTGACCATGTTGACGTACTCGGCCAGGTAGAACAGGGCGAACTTGAGCGAGGAGTACTCGGTGTGGAACCCGCCGACCAGCTCGCCCTCGCCCTCCGGCAGGTCGAAGGGCAGCCGGTTGGTCTCGCCCACCATCGTGATCACGTAGATCACGAACGACGGCAGCAGCAGGATCACGAACCACGACGGGTAGTGCAGCGTCGCGCCGCCGACGGTGAAGGCCGCCCCGTGCGCCTGGGCCTGCACGATCGAGGTGGTGGACAGCGATCCGGCGTAGAGGAAGACCGGCACGAACGACAGGCCCATGGCGATCTCGTAGCTGATCACCTGGGCGGACGAGCGCAGGCCGCCGAGCAGCGAGTAAGGCGAGGCCGACGCCCAGCCGGCCAGCACGATGCCGTAGACGCCCATCGAGCTCATCGCGAGCACCAGCAGCACGGCGACCGGCAGGTCGGCGAGCTGGAGCGGGGTGCGGTGCCCGAAGATCGAGACGATCGGCCCGAACGGGATGATCGCGAAGCTGATGAAGGCGGGGATCGCGGAGACGGCCGGGGCGATCACGAAGAGGATCTTGTCCACGCCGCGCGGCACGATGTCTTCCTTGAGCGGCAGCTTGATGCCGTCCATCAGCGACTGGAGCAGGCCGAACTTGCCGGCCCGGTTCGGTCCTGGCCGCTGCTGCATCCGGCCGATGACGCGCCGCTCCGCCCAGATGGTCAGCAGTGTGGTGATCATCAGGAACGCGAAGATGACGATGACCTTGAGCAGGACCAGCCACCAGGGGTCGTGGCCGAAGCTGGCCAGCGTCGGATCGGTGCTGGAGGGCACCGCGGCGATCGACGCGGCAGTGGCTGTCATTCCGCGCTCCTCAGCGTGACGAGGGTGCCGTGACCGGCGGCGAGCTCGCGGCGGATGCCGCGGCCCGCGGAGTTGGCTGGCAGCCACACGACGCGGTCCGGCATGTCGGTGACGGCCACGCCGACGGTGATCGCGCCGCGCTCGGTGCTGACCGTGACCTTGCCGCCGTCGGCGGTGCCGGCCTGCGCCGCCGTCGCCGCGGACATCCGCGCGACGGCGGGCCTCGCGGTGCCCGCGAGGTTCGGATCGCCGTCCTGCATGCGGCCGCCGTCGAGCAGACTATGCCAGGTCGACAGGACCGCCTGACCCGGCCCCGGCGCGAGCAGCGGGGCCGGGGCGACCGGCGCGAACTTGCCGCTCTCGGTGGTGCGCAGGCCAAGCGCGCTGATCTCGCGGCGGGCGGACGCGGCGTCGGGCAGGCCGAGGTGCACGTCCATCTCGTCGGCGATGGCGGCGAGCACCTGGAGGTCGGAGCGGGCCGAAGGGACGGCCAGCGCGGTGCCGAAGGTGCCCGGCCTGCCCTCCCAGTTCACGAAGGTGCCGGGCTTCTCGGCGACCGCGGCCACCGGGAACACCACGTCGGCCCGGTCGGTGACCGCGCTGACCCGCAGCTCCAGGCTGACCACGAACTCGCTGGCTTCCAGGGCGGCCAGCGCGGCTTCCGGGTCGGGCAGGTCGGCCGGGTCCACGCCCGCCACCAGCAGGGCGGACAGCTCGCCGTCGGTCGCGGCCGACAAGATGCCCGCGGTGTCGCGCCCGGCCTGCGCGGGCAGCCGGCCAAGGCCCCAGGCCCTGGCGACCTCGGCGCTGGCGTCGGCGTCGGCGACCGCGCGGCCGCCGGGCAGCAGGGTGGGCAGCGCGCCCGCCTCGATGGCGCCGCGCTCGCCGGCCCGGCGCGGGATCCAGGCCAGGCTGGCCCCGGTCGCGTCGGCCAGCGCCGCCACGGCCGACAGCGCGCCGGGAACCTCGGCCAGCCGCTCCCCGGCCAGGATCACCGCACCCGGCTGCTTAAGCGCGGTGCTGACCTGTGGCGAGGAACTGCCGTCGGCGATCGCGGTCAGTGCGGTGGCCTCGGTGCCAGGGATGGCCGGGAGCAGCGCACCAAACAGCCTGTCCAGGCCCGGGCTGGCCAGCGCGGCCAGCGAGTAGATCTTGAGGGTGCCCGCCCTGGCGGCCTTGCGCAGCCGCAGGTAAACGATGGGCGACTCGTCCTCGGGCTCGAACCCGGCGAGCAGCACCGCGGGCGCCCGCTGCAGGCTGGCGTAGCTGACGCCGCCGCGCCCGGCGACCCGCTCGGTGAGGAACCGGGTCTCCTCGTCGCTGGACGGCCTCGCGCGCATGTCGATGTCGTTGCTGCCCAGCGCGACCCTGGCGAACTTGGCGTAGGCGTAGGCGTCTTCGAGGGTGAGCCGGCCGCCGGCCAGCACCCCGGCCCGGCCCCTGGCGGCGGACAGGCCAGCCGCGGCCGCCGAGATGGCCTCCGGCCAGGACGCGGGCGCGAGCACTCCGTCCTCGCCACGGACCAGCGGCATCACCAGCCGGTCGGGCTGGGTGGCATAGGTAAAGGCCCAGCGGCCCTTATCGCAGTTCCACTCCTCGTTGACCTCCGGGTCGTTGCCGGCCAGCCGCCGGGTGACCGCGCCGCGACGGTGGTCGGTGCGCTGCCGGCAGCCCGCCGCGCAGTGCTCGCACACGCTGGGCGTGGAGACCAGGTCGAATGGCCGGGCCCGGAACCGGTAGGAGGCGCCGGTGAGCGCGCCCACCGGGCAGATCTGCACCGTGTTGCCGGAGAAGTAGGAGTCGAACGGGACTCCTTCCGCGACGCCCACCTGCTCCTGCGGACCGCGGTCAAGCAGCTCGATGAGCGGGTCGCCGGCGACCTGCTCGGCGAACCTGGTGCACCGGGCGCACTGCACGCACCGCTCGCGGTCCAGCAGCACCTGCGCGGACAGCGCGATCGGCTTGGGGAAGGTCCGCTTGACGCCGTCGAACCTGGTCTCGCCCTGGCCGGTGGACATGGCCTGGTTCTGCAGCGGGCACTCGCCGCCCTTGTCGCACATCGGGCAGTCGAGCGGGTGGTTGACCAGCAGCATCTCCATGATGCCGCGCTGGGCCTTCTCCGCTACCGGCGAGGTGAGCTGGGTGCGCACCACCATGCCCTCGGTGCACACGGTGGTGCAGGAGGCCGGCGGCTTGGGCTGGCCCTCGATGTGCACCAGGCACTGGCGGCAGGCACCGACCGGGTCGAGCAGCGGGTGGTCGCAGAACCGGGGGATCTGGATGCCGAGCTGCTCGGCCGCGCGGATCACCAGCGTCCCCTTGGGAACGGTGATCTCGAAGCCGTCGATGGTGACCGTGACGCCGTCGGCCGGCTTGTCGACGGCCTGCTCGGTGGACGGGGAAACTGTCATGCCGTCTCCAAGGCGAATAGCGTGGACGCGGCCGGGTCGAACGGGCAGCCGCCCAGCCGCTGGTGCTCGATGTACTCGTCCCTGAAGTGCGTGATCGACGACTTGACCGGTGCCTCGATCGAGTCTCCGAGGGCGCAGAACGCGCGGCCGGTGATGTTCTGGCAGATGTCGAGCAGCTTCTCCAGGTCGGCCTCGCTCCCGCCGCCGCGTTCCAGGCGGTCGAGGAGCTGCACCACCCAGTAGCTGCCCTCCCGGCACGGCGTGCACTTGCCGCACGACTCGTGCTGGTAGAACCGGATCCAGCGGAGCACGACGCGGACCACGCAGGTGGTCTCGTCGAAGAGCTGCACCGAGCGAGTGCCGAGCATCGAGCCAGCGGCGGCCACGGACTCGAAGTCCAGCGGCACATCCAGGTGCTGGTCGGTGAACAGCGGGGTGGACGACCCGCCGGGGGTCCAGAACTTGAGCCGGTGCCCGGCGCGGATGCCGCCCGCCAGCTCCAGCAGCTCGCGCAGCGTGATGCCGAGCGGGGCCTCGTACTGGCCCGGCCTGGTGACGTGCCCGGACAGCGAGTAGATGCCGAAGCCCTTGGACCGCTCGGTGCCGACGGCGGCGAAGTCCGCGGCGCCATTCCCCAGGATGTAGGGCACGGTGGCGATGGACTCGACGTTGTTGACCACGGTCGGGCAGGCGTACAGGCCGGCCACCGCCGGGAACGGCGGCTTGAGCCTGGGCTGGCCCCGGTAGCCCTCCAGCGAGTCAAGCAGCGCGGTTTCCTCGCCGCAGATGTAGGCGCCGGCGCCGGCGTGCACCACGACCTCCAGGCTGAACCCGGAGCCCTGGATGTCGTCGCCCAGGTAACCCGCGGCGCGGGCCTCGGCGACGGCGTGGTGCAGGCGGCGGATCACGTGCAGCACCTCGCCGCGCACGTAGATAAAGGCGCGGTCGGCGCGGATCGCGTACGAGGTGATGATGATGCCCTCGATGAGCGCCTGCGGGTTGGCCAGCAGCGTCGGCATGTCCTTGCAGGCGCCGGGCTCGGACTCGTCGGCGTTCACCACGAGGTAGTGCGGCTTGCCGTCGCCTTGCGGGATGAAGCCCCACTTGACGCCGGTCGGGAAGCCCGCGCCGCCCCGGCCGCGCAGCACGGAGTCCTTGAGGGTCTGGATGACCTGGTCGGGCTCCATCGCAAGAGCCTTGGCCAGCGCCCGGTACCCGCCGTTGCGGCGATAGGCAGCCAGCGAGAACGAGTCAGCCTCGTCCCAGCGCGCGGTGAGCTCCGGCATGAGGAGCGTCACTTCTTACCTCCGGTGTTTGCCCGGGGGGTAACCCCCGGACCCCCAGACCGGGGGGCTTCGCCCCCCGGAGCCCCCTTGCCGGTTACTCGGGCCGGCAGGCCGACCCTCGCAAACGGCATACGCCAAGCTGGCGTCGAGTTGGTGGGCTCGCGCATCATCGCTGCCCCTCTGTCTTCTCCGGAGTCCAGCCCTGGTCCTTGGCTACGCGGAGGCCGGCCAGGCTGGGCGGGCCGGCGGTGTGGCCGGCGGCGGCCTGGTCGTCGGGGAAGCCGGCCAGGATGCGCGAGGCCTGCTTCCAGGTGCAGAGCCTGGGGCGCGCCGCGGGTCGGGGTGACCTCGCCGCCCGAGCGGAGGCCGTCCACCACTTCCCTGGCCGACTGGGGGGTCATGTTGTCGAAGAACTCCCAGTTGACCATCATGACCGGGGCGTAGTCGCAGGCCGCGTTGCACTCCAGGTGCTCCAGCGTGACCTTGCCGTCGGCCGGTGGTCTCGTCGTTGCCGACGCCGAGGTGCTCCTGCAGGTCGGTGAAGATGGCGTCGCCGCCCATCACCCCGCACAGCGAGTTCGTGCACACGCCGACGTGATAATCGCCGACCGGCCGCCGCTTGTACATGGTGTAGAACGACGCCACCGCCGTGACCTCGGCATCGGTCAGCCCGAGCTGCTCCGCGCAGAACTCGATGCCGTCGGCCGAGACATAGCCCTCCTCGGCCTGCACCAGGTGCAGCAGGGGCAGCAGCGCCGACCGCGTCTGCGGGTAGCGGCCGATGATCCGCGCGGCGTCCGGCTCCAGCCGGTCGCGCGCCTCCTGACTGAGCGCCATTACCTGTCGACGCCTCCCATCACGGGATCGATGCTGGCCACGGCGGCGATCACGTCCGCGACCATGCTGCCTTCGCACATGACTGACACCGACTGAAGATTGGTGAACGAGGGATCGCGGAAATGCGCACGGTAGGGGCGGGTGCCGCCGTCGCTGACAGCATGGCAGCCCAGCTCGCCGCGCGGTGACTCGATGGCCGCGTACACCTGCCCGGCCGGCACCCGGAAGCCCTCGGTGACCAGCTTGAAGTGGTGGATCAGGGCCTCCATGGACTGGCCCATGATGTGCGCGATGTGATCGGGCGAGTTGCCCATCCCGTCCGGGCCGAGCGCGAGCTTGGCGGGCCAGCCGATCTTGGCGTTGCCGATCATCACCGGGTCGTCGGCCGGGCGGCCGCCCGACAGCCGGTCCACGCACTGCTCGATGATCCGCAGCGACTGGTCGATCTCGTCCATCCGGACGATGTAGCGGCCGTAGACGTCGCAGCTCGTCTGCACGGGCACGTCGAAGTCGTAGGTCTCATAGCCGCAGTACGGCTGGCTCTTGCGCAGGTCCCAGGGCAGGCCGGCGGATCGCAGGATCGGCCCGGTGACGCCGAGCGACATGCAGCCGGCCAGGTCCAGGTAGGCGATGTTCCTGGTCCTTGCCAGGTACACCGGGCTGGCGTCAAGCAGGGCGCGGATCTCGCGGAGCTGCTTGGGCATCACGGCCAGGTACTCCCGGATCCGCTCAAGCGCGCCCGCCGGCAGGTCCTGGGCGACGCCGCCCGGCCGGATGAACGCGTGGTTCATCCGCAGGCCGGTGATCAGCTCGAACAGGTCGAGGGTCTTCTCGCGCTCGCGCAGGCCGTACAGGAAGACGGTGGTCGCGCCCAGCTCCATGCCGAAGGTGCCGACCGCCATCAGGTGCGAGGAGATCCGGTTCAGCTCCATCATCAGCACCCGGATGATGGTGGCCTTCTCCGGGATCTGGTCGGTGATGCCGAGCAGCTTCTCCACGGCCAGGCAGTAGACGGCCTCGTTGAACAGCGGCGCCAGGTAGTCCATCCGGGTGCAGAACGTGGTGCCCTGCGTCCAGGTGCGGAACTCCATGTTCTTCTCGATGCCGGTGTGCAGGTAGCCGATGACCGGCCGCAGCTCGGTCACCGTCTCGCCGTCCAGCGTCAGGATCAGGCGCAGCACGCCGTGCGTGGACGGGTGCTGCGGGCCCATGTTGACGACCATGCGCTCGTCGCCTGACTCGCTGGCCGCCCTGGCCGCCTCGACGATCTCGTCCCAGTCCTCGCCGCCGACGGTGTAGACGCGACCCTCTTCGGCCGCGGTGTCCTGAGCGGTCATTCGTATGACCTCCGCTCGTCTGGCGGCGGGATCGTCGCGCCGCGGTACTCCACCGGGATCCCGCCCAGCGGATAGTCCTTCCGCTGCGGGTGCCCCTTCCAGTCGTCAGGCATCTCGATCCTGGTCAGGCCGGGGTGGCCGTCGAAGATGATGCCGAAGAAGTCCCAGGTCTCCCGCTCGTGCCAGTCGCAGGTCGGGTAGACGTCCAGCAGCGTCGGGATGTGCGGGTCAGCGTCCGGCGCGCTGACCTCCAGGCGCAGCCGCCGGTTGTGCCGGATCGACACCAGGTGGTACACGGCGTGCAGCTCGCGGTCGGCGTCCGCCGGGTAGTGCACCCCGGACACGCCCAGGCACAGCTCGAACGCCAGCTCCGGGTCGTCCCGCAGCCGGGAGGCGACCTGCGGCAGCTTGTCCCGCCGGACGTGGAAGGTCAGCTCGCCGTACTCCACGACGACCCGCTCGACGGCGTCGCCGAAGCTGCTGCCTGACTGCTCAAGCGCGCTGCCCAGGGCATCGGCGACCTCGTCGAAGTAGGAGCCGTACGGGCGCTGCGCGGGCAGCGGCAGCGGGCGCCGGACCTTGAGCCCGCCGTACCCGGAGGTGTCGCCGGTAGCCGCGGCGCCGAACATGCCGGTCCGCTTGACCTGCTCGGCCAGCCGCTCCCGGCCGGCCAGCGCGGCGGTGTTCTCCTGCTCCGCATCCTCGCCCTTGCTGGCGCTCACTGATGCTCTCCCTGCGCGCCCGGGACGGCGGCCAGCAACGGCAGCCGCCGCAGCCTGGCCTGCTCCAGCTCGGTGATCTGGCGCTCCCTGTTGGCCCCGAGCTTCATGTTCTGGATCTTGTCGTGCAGCTTGACGATCGCGTCGAGCAGCATCTCCGGGCGCGGCGGGCAGCCGGGCAGGTAGATGTCCACCGGCACGATGTGATCCACGCCCTGCACGATGGCGTAGTTGTTGAACATGCCGCCGCTTGAGGCGCAGACGCCCATCGAGATGACCCACTTGGGCTCGGCCATCTGGTCGTAGATCTGCCGCAGCACCGGCGCCATCTTCTGGCTCACCCGGCCCGCCACGATCATCAGGTCGGCCTGGCGCGGGGTGTTGGAGGCCCGCTCCATGCCGAACCTGGCCAGGTCGTGCCGCGGCCCGCCGGTGGCCATCAGCTCCATCGCGCAGCAGGCCAGGCCGAAGGTGGCCGGCCAGACCGAGCTCTTGCGCGCGTAGCCGGCCAGCTTCTCGACTGTCGACAGCAGCACTCCGCTCGGGAGCTTTTCTTCGAGTCCCATGACTAATCCCACTCCAGGCCGCCGCGGCGCCATACGTAGACGAACGCGACGAGCACCGTGGCTATGAAGGTGACCATCTCGACCAGGCCGAAGACCCCGAGCCGGTCGAAGTAGACCGCCCAGGGGTACAGGAAGATGATCTCGATGTCGAAGACGATGAACAGCATCGCCGTCAGGTAGTACTTGACGGGGAACCGGATGCCGCTGCGGCTGCCGGGTCGGCTCGATGCCGCACTCATAGGCCTCTAGCTTGGCGCGGTTCCACCGTTTCGGGCCGGACACGGCACCCATGACCAGTGAGAAGACGGCGAAGACGGTGGCCAGGATCCCCAGGATGAGGATCGGCACGTAGTGGCTCATCGCCCTTTCACCCCTTCCTGCTCCGGGGCACTCGCCCTGGAGGTCCGCTCATCCGGCTATGCCGCCGGCGTCATCTTAGACACCGACGTTGATCAGCCGGTCGGCCGCATCACCGCCACGGGTCTCGGTCAGGTTGCCGAGCAGCTTCATGGTGAACTTCATCAGCCACGGGCGCTTGACCCCGTGCCTCGTCGCGAACTGCATGAACGACGGCTTGCCGATCAGCTCGACGAAGTACCGGCCGAGCGTGTAGTAGCCACCGTAGCTGTCCTTGAGGATCCGCGGATACGCCTGCAGCACCCGCTCCGCGCTGGCCGCGGACGGCCGGGCCAGGGCCTGGGTGATGACCCGCGCGGCGATCTCGCCCGACTCCATCGCGTAGGCGATGCCCTCGCCGTTGAACGGGTTGACCATGCCGCCTGAGTCGCCGGCCAGCAGCAGCCCGCGGGTGTAGTGCGGCGTCCGGTTGAAGCCCATCGGCAGGGCCGCGCCGCGGATCGGCTGGGTGCGGTTCTCCTCGGTGAAGCCCCACTCGGCCGGCATGGCGGCCAGCCAGCGGCGCAGCAGCGCCCGGTAGTCGATGTTCTGGAACGCCTCTGAGGTATTCAGCAGCCCGAGGCCCACGTTGCTGGTGCCGTCGCCCATGCCGAAGATCCAGCCGTAGCCGGGCAGCAGCGAGTCGCCGTCCCACAGGTCCAGCCAGGCTTCCAGGTAGTCGTCGTCGTGCCGGGGCGTGGTGTAGTACGAGCGGACCGCCACGCCGAGCGGCCGGTCGTCGCGCTTGCGCAGGCCCATCGAGACCGACAGCCGGGAGGAGTTGCCGTCCGCCGCGACGACCAGCCGGGCCTTGTACTCCCGCGGCGGCGCGTCCTTGCCCGCCCCGGCGTCCTGCGCCGTGACGCCGATGATCGCGCCGGTCCTGTCGTCGAGGAGCGGCCCGGTGACATTGCAGCCCTCGATCAGCCGCGCGCCGGCCCGTCTCGGCATGACGAGCGAGAATCTCGTCGAAGTCGGTCCTGGTGCGGACCAGGCCGTAGCCCGGATAGCTCGATAGGTCCGGCCAGTCCATCTCGATCCGGCCGCCGCCGCCGATGATCCGCAGGCCCTTGTTGCGCAGCCAGCCGTCCTCCGCGCCGATCGGGACGCCCATCCCGGTCAGCGCCTTGACGGCGCGCGGGGTGAGCCCGTCGCCGCAGACCTTCTCGCGGGGGAACCGGCTCTTTTCCAGCACCAGCACGTCCAGACCGGCGCTCGCCAGGTAATAGGCCACCGTGGACCCGGCAGGCCCGGCGCCGACGACGATGACGTCGGCCGCCTCGGCGGTCGCGGCGGCACCCGCGCGGCCGGTGCGGACGCGCGCCGCGGACCTGCTGGGTGGGGGCAGATCCGGCGTGCCGACGGGGGGAACTTGCTCGGTCACTGACCCGTCCTGAAATATCTTGTGAACCACTTCACAAGGCTTGGTTTCTAAGTCTAGTCCGTTGCCCTTACGCCCGTTCCGAGCGCCCCCGCACCCGGCGGGAGCGACCGCCGGGCCTGGCCGTTCCCGGTCAGGCGGGCCTGCGCGCGAGGTGCAGGGCAACGACGCCGAAGGACAGGTTAAGCCAGCGGACCCCGCCCCAGCCAGCCGCGGTCACTAGGTCCGCCAGTTCCCGCTGAGCTGGCCAGTCCTTGATCGACTCGGCCAGGTAGTCGTAGGCCTCCGCGTTGCCGGACAGCCGCCGCGCCACGGCGGGCAGCGCCCGGCCCAGGTACTGCTCGTACAGGGCGTTCAGCGGCTCAGGCTTCAGGTGGCTGAACTCGCAGAGCACCAGCCGGCCGCCCGGCCTGGTCACCCGCAGCAGCTCGGTCAGCGCGGCCAGCGGGTCCGCCACGTTGCGCAGCCCGAAGGAGATCGTCACCGCGTCGAAGGACCGCTCGGCGAACGGCAGCGCCAGCGCGTCGCCCGCCGCGAACCGCACGCCCTGGCCGGGTCGGCGCGCGCCGACCTCCAGCATGCCCAGCGAGAAATCACAGGCGACGCAGCGCGCCCCGGCCGTGGTGAAGGCCCGCGACGACGTCCCGGTGCCGGCCGCCAGGTCCAGCACCAGCTCGCCTGGCCTGGCCCCCACCGCCCTGGCCACCATCCGCCGCCAGTACCGGTCCTGGCCCAGCGACAGCGCGTCGTTCAGCAGGTCATACCGCTCGGCGACCTTGTCGAACATCGCCGAGACCTCGCCGGGCTTGCGGTCAAGCTGAGCACGAGTCACCCGGCAAGCCTGGCATAGGCGCCTCAGAGCAGCTCGGGCCGGTGCCATTCCTCGCCGAGTACGTGCTGGGCCAGGAAGGCCAGCACCGTCTCGTACCAGACCACCGCGTCGCCCGGCTTGCCTATCCAGTGGTTCTCATCGGGGTAGTACAGGAACTTCACCTGCTTGCCGTGCCCGGTGAGGTCGGCCCACTGGCGCAGCACCTCGCCGACCGGCACCCGGTAGTCCTTGTCTCCGTGGATGAGCAGCATCGGAGTGACGATGCTGGCCACGTGGCGGTGCGGCGAGTTCGCCTGGTAGATCTCCGGCCGCTCCCCAGGGTCGCCCCAGGGGCGGCGCATGAAGCCGGGCCAGTCGGTGGTGCCCGACACCTGGTCAAGCGCCCACACCCCGGCGTGGCTGACGATGGCCCTGAACCGGTCGGTGTGCCCGGCCATCCAGTTGGCCATGTAGCCGCCGTAGGAGCCGCCCATCATCGCGGTCCTGCTGCCGTCGATGTCCGGCCGGGCGACCACCGCGTCGGTGATCGCCATCAGGTCGGTGTACGGGTTGCCGCCCCACTGGCAGTGCCCGCGCTCGATCATGTGCCGGCCGTACCCGGAAGACAGGGCCGGGTCGGGCAACAGGACTGCGTAGCCGCGCGCGGCCATCAGCCACGGGTTCCACCGCCAGGACCACGCGGTCCAGCTCGATATCGGGCCGCCGTGCACCCACAGCAGCAGCGGCGCTGGGCTGGCCGCGCTGGCCGCCTCCGGCAGCACCAGCCAGCCCCGGACCTGCGTGCCGTCCGCCGCCGTGATGCTGGTCTCCTCCAGCCGCCCGGCCGGCAGTTCCGGCGACGGCGCGGGGGTGGCCAGCGGCTCCGGCGCCGCGCCGGCCTGCGCGGCGTCGATCCGGACGGGGACCGGGGCGCTGTCCATGCCGCTGCGCAGCGCGTACACATACCGCCCGTCGGGGGACGGGCAGATGCTGGCGTACGCGGCCGCGTCGGTAGTGACCTGGACCACCTCTCCCCCGTCAGTTCCGACCCGGTACACCGGGCGCCTGCCGTGGTCGGCGGCGGTGAAATAGACGGAACGGGAGTCCGGGGCCCAGGCCACTTCCTCCGGACGACGGTCGAATCCGGCCAGCAGGTCGCGCGGAGGGGCGCCGGCGGAGCCGCTGAGCGGGACCAGCACGAGGGTGACTTCCCCTGGCCGCTGCGTGGTGTCGTGCTCGGTCCTCGTCGCGACCACCAGCGAGCCGTCGGGCGACACGCTGGGCGACTGGTAGTCGGTGTCCTGGTCGGCCAGCAGGGTGGCCCGGCTGCCGGTGGCCGTATCGATGACCACGATGGCCTGCTGGATTTCGGCGTCCTCGCGCGGCACCGTCCAGCAGGCCACGACGGCCGTGCCGTCCGGGGTCAGCTCGTAGCCGCAGTTTTCCACCGCGAGGGACTGGCCGGCGTCCGGGGTGAGGTCACGCGGCTCGTCGGGACCGGTCTCGCCGTCGCGCACCTGCCCGGCCAGCAGTCGCGGATTGTCGGGGCCGAGGTCACTGTCCCAGTACCGCACCAGGCCGGTCTCGTGCAGGATCGCGTTCACGCCCGCGTCCTTGCGTGCCTTGCGTGCCTTAGCGTCCTCCTGAGCGTCGGCGGTGCCGTGCAGCATCGGGGACAGGCAGGCAAAGGCGGGCACAGTCCTGGCCACGGCCAGGCCCGCCACGCCGCCGGGCGGGGCGGCGACCCGGCGCGGCTCGCCGCCGATGGCGGGCAGCAGCCACAGCCCCGGCCGGTCGGAGTCCGCCTCGCCGTCAGCCGTGTCGGCCGGCTGCACCGGCCTGCGGGAACCGAACAGCAGCGAGCCGTCGGGCAGGAACGCGGCGCTCGACTCGCCCTCGGCGCTGCGGGTCAGCCGGGCCGCGGTGCCGCCAGGACGCGCCGGGACGCGCCAGATGCTGGACACGTACTTAGCCGGCTCGCCGCTGGCGAACTGCACGCCGAGAGCCAGCCAGGTCCCGTCGGGGGACAGGGACAGCGAGATGGCCCTCGGGGTCACGGCGTAGGCGTGCAGGTCAGCGAAAGTGGTCACAATGTTCTCCTGCCGGGCCGCCGGCCGCGCTGCGAGTGGCTTTTAGTTGTCGGTGATCATCGCGGCGCCCACGGTGGCGTTGGTCGCCTCGTCGATCAGGATCAGGCCGCCGGTCATCCGGTTCCTGTTGTAGGGGTCGCAGAACACCGGCTGGGTGAGCCGCAGCGTCACCCGGCCGATCTCGTTGAGCCGCAGCTCGCTGGCCGTGTCGTCGCGGTGCAGCGTGTTGACGTCCAGCCGGTACTGAAGGTCGCGGACGATGGCCTTGACGGTCCTGGTGGTGTGCTTCACCACCAGGCGGCTGCCCGCGGTGAGCTGCGGGGCGTCGCTCATCCAGCAGACCATGGCCTCGATGTCCTGGGTGGCCAGCGGCTGGTTGTGCGGCCGGCAGAACATGTCGCCGCGGGAGACATCCAGGTCGTCGGCGAGCAGCAGGGTGACGGACATCGGCGGGAACGCCTCGTCGGACGGCCCGCGCGCGGTGTCGATGCGCTTGATCGTGGTAGTCAGCCCGGACGGCAGGTGCATGACCTCGTCGCCAGGCTTGAGCACGCCGCCCGCCACCTGGCCGGCGTAGCCGCGGTAGTCGTGCAGCTCGGGGTCGGTGGCCTGGTGCGGCCGGATCACGTACTGCACGGGGAACCGGACGTCGATCAGGTTCCGGTCGGAGGCGATGTGCAGGTGCTCCAGGTGGTGCAGCAGCGACGGGCCGTCGTACCAGGTCATGTTGCCGGAGCGCTGGACCACGTTGTCGCCGTGCAGGGCCGAGATCGGGATGAACGTCAGGTCGCCGATCTCCAGCTTGGCCGCGAAGGCGGTGAACTCCTCGACGATCTGCTCGAAGACGGTGGAGCTGTAGTCCACCAGGTCCATCTTGTTCACGGCCAGGACCAGGTGCGGCACGTGCAGCAGGGTGGCCAGGAAGGCGTGCCGCCTGCTCTGCTCGGTCAGGCCGTTGCGCGCGTCGACCAGCACGATGGCCAGGTCGGCGGTGGATGCCCCGGTGACCATGTTGCGGGTGTACTGGATGTGGCCGGGGGTGTCGGCGATGATGAACTTCCGGCGCGGCGTGGCGAAGTATCGGTAGGCCACGTCGATGGTGATGCCCTGCTCGCGCTCGGCGCGCAGGCCATCGGTCAGCAGCGCCAGGTTGGTGAACTCCTCGCCGCGCTCCCTGCTGGTCCGCTCGACCGCCGCGAGCTGGTCCTCGAAGATCGCCTTCGAGTCGTAAAGCAGCCGCCCGATCAGGGTGCTCTTGCCGTCGTCCACCGACCCGGCGGTCGCCAGGCGGAGGATGTCCATGTGCCGGTCGGCTGCGTCCGCAGGCCCGGTGCCCGTCATCAGAAGTAGCCCTCTCGCTTGCGGTCTTCCATCGCGGCCTCGCTGGCCCTGTCGTCGGCCCTGGTCTGGCCCCGCTCGGTGATCCGGGTCGCGGCTACCTCGGCGATCACCTCGGCCACGCTGGCGGCGGTGGACTCGACCGCGCCAGTGCAGGTCATGTCGCCGACTGTCCGGTACCGGACGGTGGTCTCGTAGACCTGCTCGTCCTCGTTCCTGGTGACGAACTCATTCTCGGCGATCAGGATGCCGTCGCGCTCGAACACCAGCCGCTGGTGGGCGTAGTAGATGGACGGGATCTCCAGCTCTTCCCGCTCGATGTAGTGCCAGATGTCCAGCTCGGTCCAGTTGGAGAGCGGGAACACCCGGATGTGCTCACCGCGCCGGATCCGGGTGTTGTAGATGCTCCACAGCTCGGGGCGCTGGTTCTTGGGGTCCCACTGGCCGAACTCGTCGCGGAAGGAGAAGACCCGCTCCTTGGCCCTGGCCTTCTCCTCGTCCCGGCGGGCGCCGCCGAAGACCGCGTCGAAGCGGTGCTCGGCGAGGGCGTCGAGCAGGGTGGTGGTCTGCAGCCGGTTCCGGCTCGCCCA
This sequence comes from uncultured Actinomycetota bacterium, assembly GCA_963725175.1. Taxonomy (GTDB): domain Bacteria; phylum Actinomycetota; class Actinomycetes; order Streptosporangiales; family Streptosporangiaceae; genus DASUBV01. The sequence continues at coordinate 3,889,015 of CAVRXH010000006.1, read as the reverse complement.
CCGGCCGGTCTCCTCGACGACCCGGCCCGCGTCGATGGAATCCTGCACCGACGCCACGACCAGCCGGGCACCCACCTCGGCCGCCCTGCGGTCCCGGAAGCTCAGCACCTCGGCGAAGTTGTGACCGGTGTCCACGTGCATGACGGGAAACGGGATCCTGGCCGGCGCGAACGCGCGCTCGGCCAGCGCCAGCATCACGATGGAGTCCTTGCCGCCGGAGAAGAGCAGTACCGGCCGCTCGAACTCGGCGGCCACCTCCCGCATGATGTGGATCGACTCGGCTTCCAGGACGTCAAGCTGGGACAGCAGGTAGTCGTTGCGGGGCGGTGCCATCAGGAGAGCTCCGTCGGTGGGCGAGAGGACTGCGCTGACTGAGCCGACCGCTTATCGCAGCTTGCTCCGTCTGGCTGGCCTGGCGCAGCAGCGGCATGGTTGCGGCTGGGCAGCTCAGCATATCCGGAAGTGACGGCCAAGCCGACTGAAGGTCCGCTTTCCGCCGGCGGTACCGGCTATCGTTACCGGGTGCTAAAAGCGAGAATGCCCAGATCAGCCAGAGTAGCGGGGACGCTGGCCATCGGCGGGTCGGCCACGGTGCTGACTTGCTGGGCGGTGGGCAGGCTATTGCAGCATGACGCGGTGGTCCGGCCGTCACGGCGGCTGTACGACTACGTCCGCGACAACAGGTCCGCGAAGGTCGCCCGGCGCCTGGAGCAGGCGGTAACGGCGCTCGGGGACTTCCCCGTGCTCTGCCCGTTCACCATCCTGGTCGGCGGCATGGTCGCCTACGAGCGGCGGGACTGGCGGCCGCTGCCGCTGCTCGGCGCCGGGCTGGTGTCCGAGGTCTACCTGCAGAAGGCGCTGAAGCGGCTGGTGAAGGGCTCCAAGCCGCCGGAGGCAGAGTCGCTCGGCCCGCCCGGCGACTTCCCGTCAGGCGGCGCCGCCAGGACCGTGATCACCTTCGGCCTGCTGACGCACCTGCTGGCCCAGCGCTGGGACAGCCCGGCGGAGAAGCGGATGCTGTGGGCCATCGCCACGGGCCTGGTGGCCGCGCAGGGCGGCTCCAGGCTCTACCTGGGACGGCACTGGCCCGAGGACGTCCTCGGCGGCTGGCTTTTCGGCTGGCTGATCCTGCGGACGCTGACCAGGGCCGACGAGCTGTCAGCCTGAGCAGGTCCAGCGGACGGTGCCCGACAGCGCCGGGTGCCCCGCCTTGGATGCCGGCGCGTTGGCGAAGGTGAACGTCCCAGACCCGTTGGCGTTGAACGTGACCGTCGCGCTTGCCTGCGCGGCGCGCGGGTTGTAGGTCACGCTGCCGATCGTGATGCTCGACCCCGCGGAGTCGATGGCGTCCTTGGCATAGCTGCCCGGTCCGTGGTAGGGCAGCACCAGCGCGGTGTAGAAGATCTTGTTCCCGGCCGGCGGCGCCGGGATCCGGAACAACTCCTGCTCGCCCTTGGCGGCGGGCGTGCCGTGCGCCGCGAGCCTGGTACACGAACTGGCCGGGCTGGTGACACCGGGGAAGGCGCGGAACTTCAGCTTTGCCGAGCTCGCGCCGTGCATCCGGAAGGTCCCGGCGAAGGTGATCAGGCCGGGGATGCTGTCCTTGCTCGTCGTCCGGGAGTGCTTGTGGCCGGCGCCCGTCGTGCTGGTCGATGTCGCGGCAGCGGACGGCGACCCGCTCGCCGTCTTGTGCGAGGAACTGCACGCCGCGAGGCCGGCCGCCAGCACGACGGCGGCGGTCACCGCCAGGCAGCGGGGCAGGCGGACAGCGGCAGCGGACGGTGAGGCGGGCGGGATTTTCATGGGAGGGAGTCTAGGCCCGCGAGTCGCCGCCATCTGGCCGGTCAGGGCCAATTTGACCGCCTGCTTCCTGGCTATAGGAGATTGTCCCGCCGATATTCGGGCGATACCGGCAGGTACCGACCCCGCTCAGATGCCCCGGCCACGCCGGTTAGCCATCCGCACCACCGAGGTGGCGGGCACCGCGCCAGCCGCGACCGCGAGGGCCAGGTAGGCGCGGCGCTCGACGGGATTGCCGCGCAGCGCCCGCCAGCTTGACCGGCAGGCGGCGGCCCGGTGTGCCAGCGCCGCCTCCGCGAAGGCGATCTGGCCCTCGATCCTGGCCATCCCACGCGGGTCCTGCGTCAGCTCGGGATGCTTGCCCAGCAGGTAGCCAAGGGCGTCGGCGATGGTCTGCCAGCGCTCGGCGAAGAACGACTGCTCGTGCCAGTACACGTCGACGAGCGGCTGCTGGACGCAGAGGATCGGCGCCTGCCGGGCGGCCCGCAGCAGCAGGTCGTAGTCCTCCCCGTAGCCGCCGGGGAGATCCTCGTCCACCTCTCCCGTCCGGGCCAGCAGGTCCCTGCTGATCACGAAGGTAGAGGGATGCAGCGCGGTCACCCGGTCCCTGACCAGGTCAGCGAACCCGACCGTGGCCGGCGGCACCCGGTCGGTGGCCTGGTCGCCGCGCCGGATCCGCACGCCGCTGCCCGCGAACTCGGCGCCGCCGCGCCGCATGGCGGTGACCTGCGCGGTCAGCTTGCCCGGATGCCACTCGTCGTCGTCGTCGCAGAACGCGACGAGCGCGCCGCTGGTGGCGGAGATCCCGGTATTGCGGGCGCCGGCCAGGCCGGGGGCACGGCTGTTGGTGACGACGCGCAGCCGCCGCTCAGCCGGCACCTCGACGGACACCGGCGCGGCCCGGCTCTGGTCGTAGACCACGACGCAGTCAAGCTCGCCGGCGTAGGACTGGCGCAGGATGGCGTGCAAGGCCCGGCGCAGCAGCTCGGGGCGGTCCCTGGTGGCGACCACCACGCTGACCGACGGCCACTCCCGGCCCGGTCCCTGGTCCTGCTCAGTTTCCTGTCCGGCCTGCGGCGCTTCCTGGCTGGCCTGCGGCGCGCTCATCGGGCCGGCTCTCTGCTCTCCTGCCACGGCAGCGAGCGCCCCAGCAGGTCCTCAAGGCCCTTGTTGTGCTCGGCGAGGCTGTCCTGCAGCCGGCGTCGGGTATCTGGCCGCATATCGGCGGCGGGCAGGTAGTTGTGCCTGACCCGGCTGCGCAGCTGGCCAGCCGGCAGCCCGAGGAAATCCCACACCTTGTTCACGTGCCGGTCGGGATCGGCGTAGAAGTCCTCGCTCACCGAGATATGGATCTGCGCGCGCGGGAACAGCCCGAACCAGCGGGGCAGCATGTCCAGGTAGCGCCCCTGAGCCAGGTAGGAGTGGTTCTCGTGCTCGGCGCTGACGTAGCCGGACTCGGCCACGATCCGCTCGGCCTCGCCGGCCAGCCGCGCGGGCTCGGCGTCCAGCGCCTCCTCGAAGCTCAGGGTCTCCCCGCCGTGGTGGGTCCGCTCCTTGAAGTGGGAGTAGGCCCGGTCCACCGGGTTGCGCAGGAAGACGATGATCTTCACATCGGGGTAGTCGGCGGCCAGCCGCTGCGCGGCGAGCGGGTGAAACAGGTAGTACGGGCTTGCCTCGCCGCTGATCGCCGGGCTGGCCCCCGGCCTTGCCAGGTGCCGGCCGCCGGCCTGCAGCGGGAAGTGCGAGCGGTACCAGGCCAGGCCCCGCTCATAGCGGGTGTCGTAGTAGTGCACGCCCTTGATGTGCTGGCGGCCGGGGAACAGCGGCTGGATGGCCGGATGCTCCAGCACGTACCGGTACAGCGAGGTACTGCCGCCGCGCTTGGCCCCGATGACCACGAAGTCGGGGCCGCGCCTCAGCCCAGAGGTCAGCACTCCGTACTGGCGCAGCACGCGCTTGGCGGTCTCCCGTGCGGCGTGGCTCGCAGGCCCCCTGGCTTGCGCTGTCATCGCTTACTCCTTCGTCCGTTCCGGCGGGCCGCCCGGCCAGCCGTTAGTCCGTGTGGCCGGCTGGCCAGCCGGCTGGTCGGCCTGCCGGCGTGCCTGCGGCACGGCCCGCAGCCGCAGCGCCGCGAACAGGCCAGTGAGCTGGAGCGGCACCCGCCCCAGGTAAAGCGCGGCGGCATATGCCAGCCCTCCCGCGCCCAGCCCGGCGACCAGCGCGGGCAGCGTCTCGCCAAGGGCCAGCCTGGCCGCGATCCCGACGGCCCCGAAGCAGCCCACGGTGATCAGGGTGACCAGCAGGTAGCCGGGGCCGAACGGGGCCATCTTCAGCACCCAGCGGACCTCGGCCATGGCCGTGACGTTGTCGATCACGATGCTCGCCGCCCAGGCGATAGCCGCGCCCAGGATGCCCATCCGGGGCACCAGCACCAAGTTCAGGCCGATGTTGACGGCCAGCGCGGCGCCGGCGTTCAGTGCGCTCCACGAGCTCTTGCCGCCCATCAGCAAGACCACGGTCACGTTGCCGGTGCCCAGGTTGACCAGCATCGCCAGCGACAGCACGGCGAGCGCGGCCGCGCCGGCCGTGTACTTGGCGCCGAAAATGCCGAGGATGACCGTGGGGAAGACCGCGAAGACCAGGTAAAGGGGCCAGGATGCGAGCATCAGCCAGCGGGTCGCGCTCTGGAACAGCGCCGCGGCCCGGTCGTGCTCGCGCCGGGCCAGCAGGGCGCTGAGCTGCGGGCCGATGGCCAGCCTGTTGCCCTCAAGCGCGAAGGTGCCGACGATGGCCAGCTTGCTGATGGCGCTGTAGACGCCGGCTGCGTAGCCGGAGACCAGCGCCCCGACCAGCAGGATGTCCAGCCAGAGGATGACGACCTGGAAGGTGGCCTGGAACGCGCGCGGCCCAGTGAAACCCCAGAACTCGCCCGCCAGCCGCCGGCTGCGCGGGTCAACAGGCTGCCAGCGGCCCCGGTGCCGCCCCCGGCCCGCCTGATCGTCGTGGCCGGGCACGCCGGGCGGGGCCGGGCCGTCGAAGATCACCGGAAGCTCCAGCGTGGCCGCCAGCTCGGGAGTGACGGGGAACTCCGCCCTCGGCGCCCGGCGCGGCGGGGCGGGCTGCCTGGCCGGCGGGGCGGGCGGGCGGGCCGACGGCAGGACCCGCGCGGCGGCCCGGCGCCTGGCCGCCCGGCCGGTGGCGGACGGGGCTTCCTTGCGCATGATCGCGACGAAGATGACGCAGCCCGCGGCCAGGCCGACCGCCACAGGCGCGCTCCAGCCGATCAGCGCGCCATGCATGCCCAGGCCGGCGATGAGCGCGGCCAGCACCAGCGCCATCCGGACGGCCGGCTTGCCGAGCCCCTCGATGGCCAGGTAGGGCCACATCCGTCCGAAGCCCCGCGCGGCGTCCACGATGCAGGAGGACAGCGCCCCGAGCGGCACCAGCGGGGCGACGATCCTGATGTCCTCCGCCCCGGCGGCAGGGGTGAGCCCGTGCAGGAAGATCCGGGCCAGCTCCGGCGCGGTCATCCACATCGCGACGGCCGCCCCGGCACCGATGATGCCCACCGGGATGACCGCGATCAGCACCACCCGGCGGACGTTCACCAGCCCGCCGATCGCTCTGGCCCTGGAGATCCACCGGGTCAGGCCGGTGTCAGCGCCCAGCTCGAAGGTGTTCGACAAGATGGTGAACAGCGCGATCAGCTCGAAGAGCGCGCCCGCCCCTGCGGGCTGTAGCCAGCGGCTGACCAGCACGACGAGCCCGAAGCTCAGCATCGCCCCGGCGACCATGGCGACCAGGTTGACGATCGAGCCGCGGGCGACGACGGCGGCTTCCCTGGACAGTCCCTGGCGCGCCGGGCTGGCCTGGTCCGCGCTGGTCACGGCGCCGCCGCGGCGGGGATGGCCGGGGCGGCGCTCCGGCCGCCTTGAGCTGGCGGCCAGCAGCGCCGGTAGGCCAGGGCCGCGACGACCATGACGACCTGAAGCTCGACCGGGAGCCAGCCGTACACGGTGATCTGGGCCAGGGCGATCAGCGGCACCGAATGCAGCCAGAGGCCGGCGGTCCCCCTGGCGCGGCGGGTCTGCCACAGCACCGCGAGGAAGAACCCGATAAACAAGATGGTGGCCGGGTAGCCGTTGGAGTACAGCGTCATCCAGAGCTGGCCCTGCGTCCCGATGGGCGGTGTGCCGCCCTCACCGGTGACCTGCTGCGGCTCGCCGTGCCCGAGGAACGGGGATTTGTTGGCGCCGGCGATGGACTGCTGGGCGACGCTCAGCCTGGTGGTGTTGCTATGGCCGTGCGTGCTGGACAGGTTGGCCACGACTAGGTGCCCGAGCGGCGTCATCAGCACGATCACGGCCAGGAACGCGATGACGCCAGCCAGGGCGGCCAGCGTGGAGATGCGGCCCCTGATGGCCAGCCGGACGGCCACGTACAGCAGGCCGATGCCCAGGCTGAGGAACATGCCGCGGTTCAGCGAGATGATCATCGGCACCAGCGAGGCCGCCAGCAGGAAGATGATCAGCTTCCGCCGCGGTCCTGGCCGTCCCGCCACCACCGCGGCGATGGCCGCCGGGGTCAGCACCGCGATGTTGCCGCCCCAGTTGTTGGTGTAGGGGAACGGTGCGGCGGGGCGCGGCACCGGGAAGCCAAGGAAGTTCTCCACCTCGGCGAACACCGGCTGGACCAGTTCCTGGACGAACGGCTGGTTCCGCAGGCTATGCGGCAGCAGGTCCGCGAATGGCGGGGTGAACGTGTGCCCGCCGAGCAGGATGCCCAGGTACCCGCCGACCACCACGACCATCCAGAAGATGACCAGGATGCGCAGCACCCGGCGGTCCATGCCGCGCGACCGCGGCAGGTTGTAGACGTAGAGGAAGAGGATTCCGGCCCCGGCGTACAGCGCCAGCCGGTAGCCGAAGGTCACCAGCTTGGTGCCGCTCTCCAGCTGGATGCCCGACATCAGCACGAAGCTGGTGAACCCGAACCACAGCGCGAACGCGACCGGTGCCCTGGTCCGGCGCCGCCAGATCAGCGCGATCAGCGCGGGGACCGGCACCACGACCCACGCGAACGAGCTGACGCCGATCACCCACCACAGCGGGAACGCGACGAACAGCACGAGCAGCGGCCAGGTGACCGGGAGCCGAGGCCCCGGTCGGCTGCTCTGGTAACTCCTGCGGTCCAGCGCGGACGCCGCTCCCGGCCCGCTGCTCGCCAGCCGGCCGGGCAGCGACGTCATAACCCGGACCGCTTCGCGGACTCCGTGGTCCGCGGCGTGTTACCTGGCACTGCCGGCATCGGCCGGGTGACGGGCAGCGCCCCCGTCGCCGGGGGCACCGGCGGCACCGAGCGCGACCGTTCGGGCCGGTCTCGTTCGCCGGCATCCCGCTCGGGGCGCTCCGGCCGCTCCGAGACAATCGGCCCGGCAGACGGCAGGCCGGCCACCGAGCCGAGGGCAACGGGCTGTTGCCGGTGCCGGCCGATCTTGCCCTTGCTGATGAGAACGCCGCCGACGATCAGCGCGCCTACCTGGTCGAGCCGGCGCCGCACATCGGCGACCGCCCGGCCCCTGGTCCGGCCCTCGCTGGCCAGCACCAGCACGCCGTCCACGTGCGAGGCCAGCGCGAACACGTCAGCGATGTTGGCCGGCGGGGCGTCGAGCAGCACGTAGTCATAGGCATCGCGCTGGCCTTCGAGCAGGCTGACCATGCTGCTGGAATCCAGTACGGACAGCGAGTGCGCGACCTGCCGACCGGTCGGCAGGATCGCCAGCCGCCTGACGATGGCACCGGGCAGCGGCGTACCGCCCGCCTGCCGGGGCGACCTGGTCAGCGTCTCGGGGTCACCGCCGCGCATCAGCAGGTCGCTGAGGCCGCTGCCGGTGGGCAAATTGAAGATCTGCGGGATGACCGACCCGCGCATGTCCGAGGCGATCAGCAGGACCCGGCGGCCGGACTCGGCCAGGGCCACGCCCAGCTCCGAGACGAGGTGACCGGACGACACGCTGGCGTCCGCGGAGACCACCAGCAGGGTACGCAGGCTGCGGCGCGACGACACGGCGACCAGGGTCGCCCGCAGCGCCCGGATCGCGTCGGCGCTCCGGCTGTCCGGCTTGGACACCGTGGCGATGGACAGGACCTGCCGCCCGCGCCCGTCGTCCTCGCCTTCTGACCGGGACAAGATGGCCAGCGTGGCGGCGCCCAGCCGCCGCTCCAGGTGCGCCGGGTCCTGCAGCCGGTCATCAAGGGCGTCCCTGGCGAAGGCCAGGGCCAGGCCGATCAGCAGGCCGAGCAGGCCGCCGACCGCCAGCAGCTCGGACCGGCCGAGGCCGGAGGGCCGGTTGGGCAGCGCGGCGTTGATGATGCTGCCGCCCGAGTCGTCGTAGGTAGAGAGCGTGGCGAGCTGGGTGTCCGCGGTGCTGGCCTGCGAGGTCAGCTCGTTCAGCCGGATCGTCAGGGTCTTGTGCGCGGACGAGGTCAGCGAGCTGCTGCTCAGCTCGGTGGCGAGGTCCCCGATCTGCTTGCGCAGCGAGGCGACCTGGGACTTCAGCGCGACCTGGAGGCCGGCGATCTCGCTGGCCAGCTCGCTGTGCCGGTAGGCCAGGTAGGCGCGGGCGAAGTCGTTAGCCCCGGTCTGCGCCTGCGCGGGCGTGCTCGCGCTCCAGGCGATCTGCAGGACGTTGGAGGTGGTCAGCGTGCTGGCGGGCACCGTCACGGTGAGCCGCTTCCCCGCGGTCTCCTCCAGCCGGGACGGATTGACGTGCAGGAGCTTGGCGGCCTGCTCGATCACCGGGGCGGACTGGGCGATCGCCTGCTCCGTGCTCATGTTGACCTGGAAGCTGACCTGCGTCGAGGGAGCCAGCGGCCCCTGGGTCACGCCGGTCACCACCACCTGCGAGGTCGCGGTGTAGGTCGGGCCGGCGGCGTAGCCGTAGCCGCCGCCGGCGACGGCGCCGATCACCGCCAGCGCCAGGACGAGCACCCATCGACGGCGGACAACCAGCCAGTATTCGTGCAGGTCAACCGAGCGCGGCTCGGCCGCGAAGTCGTCCTGCTCCGGCACCTGGGGTGCGGCCATAAAGGGTCCTCCGTCAGGGCACTGGCGTGCCGGCTCTCACGTCGATGGTCGAGCGCTGAAGTACGGCGCGTGCGCGATGGCGCGGAAGGCGGCGAGCGACGACCGCGAGGACGTCACCTTCCAATCGAACACAACACCGAAGTTCTCATGTATGGAGTTGAAGTAGACGATCGCCCTGATCCGCGGGAATTCCGCCCGCAGTTGCCTGCCTGCCTGCCTGAACCAGGCTGCCTTGGCTTCTGGCTTGCCCTCCACCGCCCCGAACTCCCCTACCAGCAGCGGCTTTCCCTGGTGCGCAGCCCACTGGTAGAAGGCGGCGAAGATCTGGGCGAAGCTGCGCCAGGACACCTTCGGCAGCCGCGGCGCCCAGTTATAACCGTCCACACCTATCCAGTTTACGTAGGCATTCCCCGGATAGAACCGCTCCGTCGAGCCTGTGGCAAAACCTGCGCCCGAGGGGTTCCACACCCAGTGCACGTTTTTTGCCCCGACCTGGGCAAAAATCGTGTGCACATGCCGCCAGGCCGCGATGAACTGCGCCGGGCTGCCGATCGTCTTGGCGTAGAAGGGGTTATTCATCTCCGGGAACCAGCGCAGCAGGACCGGGCCTGGCAGCGACTTGAGCTGCCTTGCCTCCGCCCGGATCCAGGAGTCGTAGCGCCCGGCGAGGATCCGCTTCGAGCTGGCGCCGCCCCAGGAGATCATCGGGATCGACCCGCGCTTCAGGTCCCAGTTCGCCAGGCCCATGGGCATGGGGTTTTTCCAGGCGACGTACAGGCTGTCGATGGCCAGCTTGCGGCCGATCGCGCGCTCGAACCCCCGGATACCTGACTCCTGGTCGGCATCGGTGAAGCCGGCAGCTGGCTTGACCCAGGCCCCGAACAGGACTCCGGAGGAGGGGGTCAGCGAGTCGTGGGCCACCGGCGGAAGCGGGCCGGTCGGCAGGTGATACCCGTTCGTGCCTCCGGCCGAGCTAGCGGCGGAGTGCCGACCAAGGATCACTGCCGTTCCCCCGGCCACCACGGCCGCCGCCGCGACTACCGCGATTCCCGTGGTGATTAGCCGCCGACGCAGTGCCCCGGGGGTCCGGTGCGCGCGCCGTGCCGTTATCTGCTCCATGTTCCCCGTCATCAGGAATGGATCGTCAGCAGGGGCCGGCGCCGTATCCCGGCGCCGGCCATCCCGCCCGGCCGGGTGCCGGTGGCGGCGCTGGCCGCGCCGTCACCGGCACTTTAATCCCCGGCCGGATCGTTCCGGCCGCTTTCTCGTGACTTGGCCGGACTAGCCCGCCTGCGCTATCCGCCCTGGGCGAGGCCAGCCGCCCAGTGCGCCGCGATCTGAGCCGCCGTGAGGGCGGCCGGGTACACGGCGACGTCGGCGATCGTTCCGCCGAAGTAGTAGCTGTTCGGCTGCGTGGTGCCCTGGCTGTTGCTGCCCCACGGGTCGATGTTCCAGCCACCGTTGAGGTTGTCCCCGCCGACCCGCCAGTAGCCGCTGTAGTTCTGCGCGGAACTGCTGGAGCCCGAGGCGACGAGCTGGCCGTCGACGTACAGGTTCATGTTCGAACCGGATGCCGACGAGTTGTAAGTCGCGACCACGTAGTGCCACTGGCCGTCGTTGTAGACGTCCGGCGACTGGATGGTCTCGATCGCGTTGTTGTATACGCCGAACGTGAGCTGGCCGTCGTTCATCATGTAGATGTGCCGGTCATAGTTGCTGCTCATGCCGGATGCGGCGTTGCCGAAGCCGACGAGCTTGCCGCCGGTGTTGGTGGTGGTCTTGAACCACGCCTCGATGGAGAACTTCTGCGGGCCGGTCACCGAGTGCTGCGCGGAGACGTCGCCCGACTGGCCGTCGAAGCTGGTCGCCGTGCTGTTGGTGAAGGGACCAGCCACGCCCTGGGTGGTGCCGGACACGTAGGTGCCGCTGAACGCGTTGCTTGACGCGTCCGCCGCCGTGCTGCCCGAGTCGTTCAGCGGCCACAGGAACGACGGGTGGTCGTTCAGCGCGGTCTGCTGGTAGCTGTTCGCCGGGCTCGTCGAGGAGACGGTGACCGAGGCGGACGCCGGGGACTGGCCCGACAGGTGGGTGCCGTCGGTCGCCGCGTAGGTGTAGGTGTGCGACGAACCCGGCGTCAGTCCGGTGTCCTGGAAGGTGATCTCCGGCAGTGCCCACGGCCACGAGGTCGCGGTCACCGTGCCGATGGCGGTCTTGCCGCCGTCACGGTAGATGTTGTAGTTCAGCGTGCCGACATCGGCGCTGCTGACCGCGGGGAACTGGACCGTGACGGTGCCCGACGAGGTGCTGGTAACAGTCGGCGCCGTGGTCGGGTTGGACGGGTAGACCTTGTCCGGCTTGGCCGGGAAGATCGCGAAGCCCTGCTGCGGCTTGCCGTTCACGTTCTGGAAGTCACCGCCGACGAAGAGCTGGCTGCCGTCGGTGGCCATGGCGCGCGGGCCAAGCACGGTGGCATCGTCGTTCGGGGTCCAGTGCCCGAGCGAGCCGTCCACCAGCGACTGGTCGAGCAGGTGGTGCGTGACCCAGCCGCCGGAGGCGTTGCTGACCTGCGGGAACCCACCGGGTGCGTAGGCGCAGTCGTGCGCGTGCGAGCCCTTGAACAGGTAGCCGTTGATGACCACCAGCGACTGGGTGGCACCCAGGCAGTCGTTCTGCCAGACCAGGTTGTCGCTACCGCCGCTGGCGACGTTGCCCAGGCTCACGGCGTAGTCACCGTCGAAGCAGCCGCCGCCGGTGCCCTCGGAGCCGAGGTAGGCGGTACCGGAACTGATCGTGATGACCTTGATCGCCGGCGGGTTGCAGCTTCCGGTGGCAGGCACGATGTTGGCGTTCCACGGCTCGTTCGTGGTCCCGTTGACCGAGTCCACCGCCATCGCCGCGATCTCCGACGCGCCGTTCACGTTCTGGAAGTACCCGCCCATCAGGACCTGGGCGTCGTCAGCGGACACCGCGAGCGCGGTCACCGAGTTGTCAAGCACCGGGGCCCAGGGCAGCACGTTGCCCGAGGTGTCCACCGCGCCGGCGTAGGTACGGGCCTGGAGGCCGGGGCCGACGTTCGGCGTGCCCAGCTCGTTGAAGGCGCCGCCGACGTAGATCGCGGAGCCGTCGGGCGAGGTGGTGATGGCGTTGACCTTGCCGTAGGCCGAGGGCGCCCAGCTCGTCAGCGCACCCGTCGTGGTGTCGAAGGCCGCCAGGTTGTCCCGGTAGGACCCGTTCACGTGGGTGAACTGGCCGCCCACGTACAGGGTGTTGCCGGAGACAGCGAGTGCGTAGACCCCGATCGAGGAGCCGCCGGTGATGACCGGGTCGAAGGTGGTGATCAGCGCGCCGGTGGTGGAGTTGAACGCGGCGATGTAGGTCCTGCTCACCTCGCCGGTGGTCACGCCGACCGCCTCGCCGGCCGGGATGGCGTTCAGGAACTGGCCGCCCACGTAGACCACGCCGTTGCCGTAGGCAATGGCCCACACGGTGTTGTCGACTTGCCAGGACGACAGCGCGTTCGAGCTGACGTTCCCGTCGGAGACGCCCACCGCTGGCGGGGCTGGGGCGGTGTTCTTCACCACCTTGACGCTGGCCGCTGCCTTTGCAGCGGCCTTCTGCGGGGCAGCGGATGCCGCGGACGCTTGCGCCGCCGGCAACGCCGCGACAGTCGCGACGGCAAGCGCCGTGGCTGTCGCCCCGAAGAGGACTCTTACTTTCATTCCTGCTCCTCGTGAGCTGTTCCAGCGACGGCCAGTGCGCCGGTGCTGGCAGCGGGGCTGCGGCGGGCTTGCCGTCCCCGGCGAATCAGTGGCAGCCGGCGCCGGGGCCGGCTAACCAGTTCCTCCACGAGCTCCCCCAGACGGGCCACGGCAGCTTCCGTGTCCGTCTCGGGGAACCTCGCGCGGAAGCGTGAGCGGTCGTTCGCTGCCTCGTGCAGCAGCCCGGCGAAGTCGGCCGGGGTCTGCGCGAGGGCAACCCGGCCCAGCTCCGCGACCTTGCGGCAGAAGATCACCTGATGGTCATCGACGTGCTCGCCAAGCTCGGGCTGGCGCGGCACCACGATGGGCAGCCGCCCCCGGCGCCAGGCATCGGCGACGGATGCCGGGCCGCCGTGGCAGACGATGACGTCGGCATCGTCAAGCAGCTCGCCGAGCTGGCCGACCGCCAGGTACGGCGAGCCGGGGCAGTCGGGGACGACCGAGGCGGCACCGGACTGGACAAACCACAGGGAGGCCTGATCGGGGTGCTGGCTCAGCCAGTCCCTGGTCCAGCCCATCAGCCGGTCGAAGGGATGGTGGTCGGTGCCCACCATCACCACGGTCCGCGGCGCGGTGACCTGGCCGGCGTCGGTGGTCAAGGGGCCGGTGGTCACGGGGCCGGTCACAGGAGCTGTCCGATCACGCGGCCACGGGGGTAGCTGCGCGCCTGCTCCGGCCACTGGAGCAGGAACAGCGACGCCAGCGGATAGCAGAGCCTGCCCGTCATGGTGGGCGTGGAGATCCGGTCGTAGACCTCCAGGTAAACGGTGGGCACGCCGAGCAGCCGGCCGACGAGGAAGAACGGGAAGGCCACCCCGGCCCCGTCCGATATCAGCACGTCAGGGCGCTCAGCGCGGATCATCGCGACCGCCAGCCGCAGGTTCCGCAGGGCGTTGGGGATGTTGCGGGTGGTCGGCGCGTAGGCCGGCGTCATCCGCTCGCCCGCCAGCAGCGACTCGGCCTGGGCATCGGCGAAGGTGACCCAGGCGCGGTCGTGCTGGCTCCACCACGGCCGCAGCCGGTAGAGCTGGGCCAGGTGCCCGCCGGACGAGCAGACCAGCAGGATCTTCATGCGACCCTCCCGGCGGTGTCGGACCCGGCCTGAGCCCAGGCACCGGCCAGGGCCTGGCCGAGTACTCCGGTGATGGCCGGGAAGAACCGCTCATCGGCGTCACCCGAGCTGCCCCTGGCCTCCTCGTGCCGCAGGAACAACTCAATCAGGTGCAGCGTGGCCACCAGCGCGCCGGAGTCCGCCGCCACGCCAAGCCCGGTCAGCGCCGGCGTCGCGGCGCCGGCCGCGTAGCCCGCCGCCTGGGGCAGCGGGATGCCGCGGGACACGAATGCCACCTGGAAGTGGAAATGCAGCGCGTCGAAGCCGACAGGAACATCGGGCGTGCTGCTCTCCCAGTCCCAGGCGTAGAGCTGGCCGCCGAGCGTGGCCAGGTTCCACGGCACCAGGTCACCGTGCCAGGCGCCGAACTCCAGCCGGGTGCCGCCGTGGGCGCGCTCGATCCGCTCGGCAGCCTGCGTCAGCGCGGCCCTCGCCTGCGGGTCGGTCACCGCGGCGATCCTGGACCGCAGGCCAAGCCAGAACGAGCTGGCGGCCAGGCTTCCGGTGCGGCCGGGGCCGAGCTGGCTGATCTCCCTGAGCGCCGCGACGTCCGGCACCGGCGCGTCCGCCCCCAGGCCCCGGACCCGGCGCGGTAGCGGCGCGGTGACCAGCAGGTCGAGCCCGCGCCAGGAGGACAGGCTGATCAGCGCGGGCACCCCGGTGCGCATCGGCCGCCTGGCGCAGGCCCGCAGCGCCGCCGCCTCCTGGCGGACCGCCTCCCGCGTCCAGTCGTTCCAGCCGATCTTGACGTAGCCAAGCGGTGCCCCGGCGGCGCTGAACACCTGGAGCACGGGCTTGCGGTACGGGCCGGACCCGGCGCCGATGGCGATGACCACCCGGTCCTGGCCAAGTAGCCGTCCCAGGTGCGCGGTCAGCAGGCTGGCGTCGAGTTCGTCATCGGTGCTGCCCGGTGCCACGCCGATATCGATCTTGCCGCGCAGCAGCGGCCAGGCGAGGCCGGTCCGCAGGCCGGTGCCGAGCACCCGGCGAGCAACCCTGGTGCGCCCGGACCGCAGCGCGTTGTAGGACGTCAGGGCACCGGCCGCGCCGCGCGCCGTGGCCGTGGATACCAGAAAATGACGGCTGCCCGACGGGAGCGCCACGAGCTGGCCGGCCCGCCGGTATCCCGCCGGGAGCTGGCCGGCGGGAGCCCAGGTCACCGCGGGCGGGGCGGAGTACAGGAGGTCCAGAATCCAGGCATGGCTCAGGGACGTCTTGGCCATATGGAATCGCCGCACGCGCCCCCCTTCGCAAATGCCAGCCCTGGCTGCCCCTCAACCGCCAGGTATCGATCGGTGTCGCCAATGAACGCCGATGTAAGCATGACGCCTGACCTAGCTGGTTAGTTCACACGATTCGCCGCTGACTTCTCATCGCGGGGCAGAACGAACATCGTAGTAGAGCCGGGCAGCACCCGCCCGGCGCTCCGGGGCGGCCGGGCCCCCGGGCGCCAGGGTCCGCGGGGCCCACTGGCCACGCGGGACACTGGGCCCTATAACGGTCAAAAAGGATTAACCGGAATACTACCCGGTCGCCAGATTCACGAACGGTCATCACGAATGCATCACAAAGCCATCACGTTGCGTAGCGTATGAATTTCGGCGTTCTGCTGCCGAAAGGCGCGGCTTCCGTTAATGTCCATCACTGTTATGCCGCACGCTTGCCCGAGCCGGTCCGGCCCGGGCGGGCACCTCGCCTAATCCCTGGTGCGGCCAGGGAGCCGGGGACCCAAATCCCCTGGGGTGAATCGGCGTGCCGGGCCCGAGCGGGCACGGCGTGCCGTATGGCTACTCCGGCCAGAACCCGTCAGCTAACCCGGCAGGCGACTACAGGAGAGGAGTCCCATGCCGGGCCGTCGTCAGGCGCAGCGTCATCAGGGCACGCAGCATGTCGGAGAGCACAGCGGGCAGCACGCCAAGCCTGCCTACCAGCGGCCGGCCGCCGGCACGGATGGCTGACCGCCGTCGTGGCGATCACGATGGCGTGCGCGGGCGTCGTCACCGCCGTGCACGCGGCCGGCGTCCTTAACGGCACTGCCGCGCTGTCGGAGCAGGCGGCCGCCAGCTGCGGCGCGTCGCCGACGCTGGCGGCGGACACCACGACCGACACCGTGCTCGGCGTGAACGCGACCAGCACCAGCCAGCTCAGCGGGGCTACCGCGGACTTCGGGCACCTGCCGGTGATCCGCGTGTACTACACCGGCATGCCGGACCAGAACGCGTGGACTACCGGCGCGCCGGGCGTCAACCACTCGGCCGTGGTGCTGAGCTTCCGGGTCCCGCCGGCGACCATCTTGTCGGGGACCGACGACAAGGCGCTGGCGCATTTCTTCGACACCGCGCCAACCGGCCACCCGATCTATTGGACCTATTACCACGAGCCCGAGCCATTCATCACGGATGGCCAGTTCACGCTCGCCCAGTACAAGGCCGCGTGGACGCATATCGCGGCCATCGCGGACGCGGCGCATAACGCCGACCTCAGGGCCACGATGATCCTGATGAGCTGGGACCTTGACCCGCGGTCGGGATTCCATTTCCAGGACTTCCTGCCCGCCGGCCACGTCATCGACGTCCTGGCCTGGGACGCCTACCCGGCCGGGACCGTGCATGACGAGGACCCGCAGCCCACCTCGCCGGCCGATTTCATGGGTCCGGCCGAGGCCGCGTCCCGCAGCGTCGGCCTGCCATTCGGCTTCGCGGAGTTCGCGCTGGGCACGGCGGCGGACCGGCCGCAGTGGCTGACCGAGGTCGCGGGCTACCTGCACAGCACCGGCGCCCTGTTCGGCACGCTGTTCAATTCCACCGGGTTCCCCTGGATGGAGCTGAACGACCAGCCCTCCATTAGCGCCTGGCGAAAGGCCGTGTCCGGCTCAGGCGCGGGCGCGCCCCTGCCGGTGACCAGCCCGTCGCCCGCGCCGCCCAAGCCGTCACCAACGGCCACCAAGCCGTCGGCAAGTCCGTCACCCTCAGCCAGCCCGGCGCCCCCGACGGCCCC
The DNA here is from genome assembly GCA_963725175.1 of uncultured Actinomycetota bacterium. GTDB lineage: Bacteria > Actinomycetota > Actinomycetes > Streptosporangiales > Streptosporangiaceae > DASUBV01. The sequence goes on along the minus strand of CAVRXH010000006.1, from coordinate 3,872,263 downwards.
GGCCCTGACGGTCCCGGTGATCACCGGCCAGTCGGTCAGCCCCGGCTCGTTCGCGCCCACCGGGTCCAACCACGTCAGAGTCATGTACAAGCTCAGCCTGACGGCCAACGTCTCGGTCTGCGTGCTGAGCGGCCAGGGCACGGTGCTGCGCGAGCTGGACAGCACAGGGCAGCCCGCCGGGTGGGCGTCCATCTGGTACTTCGGCTACGACAACTCACATCACCTGCTGCCGCCGGGCACCTATCCGGTGCTCATCGTGGCCAGCAACGCGGCAGGCACCGCGACTGCCAGGACGACGATGACCATCACCGGCTAGCGCACGGCCGACCCGCCTGGCGGGAGCCCCGCCGGGACTCCGCTAGGCGGGCCTGCGGCGCTAGGCGGGCCTGCGGGCTTCCATGTACAGGCTCTGCGCCCGGCGCCGCTCGGTGTCCGGCGCCGCGTCCAGGTCGGTGTCGCCGAAGTCCCGCTGCACCGGCTCGGGAAACCCGTTCGCCTGGAAGAACAGGCTGAGGGTCTCGGTGTCGTACATCGCGCAGTGCCGGTGCCAGTAGAACAGCTCCTGCGCCGCGATCAGGGCCGACGGCCGGCCGGGATGCAGCTCCTCCAGGTATTCACGGTCGCCGCTGTAGGAGCGGATGAGCCGGCCCGCGTCTGGCACGCCGACCCGCAGGATGCCGCCGGGCCGTAGCACCCGGAAGCACTCCCGCATGAAGGAATCGCCGGCCCGCAGCGGCAGGTGCTCAAGCAGGTGCTCGTGGAACACCGCCGCCACCGAGCCGTCCTCGAACGGCAGCGGGTTGGCTAGGTTCCACGCGACATCAACAGGGTCGCCGAGCAGGTCGATGTTGATCCAGCCCGCCTTGCGCTCGCCGCCGCAGCCCAGATGCAGGAGCAGGTCGGCGGACTGGTCAGCGACGGATCTGGCCTTGCGCCGCTCGCGCGGCCTGGCCAGGTCGGTGAGGATCATCCGGCCGGTGCCGCGGTAGCGGACGGGGACGACGTTCTTCAGCACGGCGCGGGCGCGGGCGTCTGTCGACTTGGTGGCCCGCAGCTCCCGCTGCCGGCCGTCCGCCTCGCCGAAATAGGAATCCAGTAGCTGCCGTGCTTCACCCATCGCCCGCCCCCGGCTGCTCGCCCGCCTAGTGCTCAAGCGCGTTGGCCGCGTAATGCTGCGCGACCTCCAGCGCGGTCAGAGCATACGGGTAAATAGCCGCATCACCGATCGAACCGCGGAAATAGTAGCTGTTCGGCTCGGTGGTGCCCTGGCTGTTGCTGCCCCAGAAATCGAGGTTCCAGCCGCCCAAGTTCCCGCCGCCGAAGCGCCAGTAGCCGGTGTAGGCCTGCGCGGCGCTGGTGGTGGCCTGGGTGCCGATGAGCTGGCCGTCGACATACAGCGCCATGTTGCCGGGGCCCCCCGCCGAGCTGAAGGTGGCGACCACGTAGTGCCACCTGCCGTCGTTGTAGACGTCCGGCGTCTCGATGGTCTCCTTGCCCCCGGCCTGCACGCCGAAGACGAGCTGCCCGTCGTTCATCAGGTAGAGCTGGCGGTCGTACTGCGTGCTCGTGCCCGTCTGCTTGTTGCCGAACCCGGCGATCTCACCGCCGGTGTCGGTGCTGGTCTTGAACCACGCCTCGATGGAGAACGTCTGCGGGCTGGTCGAAGAGGTGGCCGAGGTGACGATGCCGCTCTTGCCGTCAAAGCCGACGGCGGTCTCCTGGCTGCCGGTGATCGGGCCCGCCACGCCCAGCGTGGTGCCTGGCTCGTACACGCCATCGGCCCGGTTCGGCGAGGCATCCTGCGCCACATGCCCGCTGGCCTGGTCGAGCAGCCAGTACAGGGCAGGGCTGGCGTGCAGGACCGTGTTCTGGTAGTCCATCGCGGGGGCGACCGCCGCGACGGCGACCGGGACCGAGACCGGTGACCGGACCGACGTGGCGAAGCCATCGCTCGCCGTCACCGTGAAGCTGGCCGACGACCCCGGCTTGAGGCCCGTGAGCCGGTACCGCACCACCGGCAGCGCCCACGGCCACGAGGTGGCGCTCACCTGGCCAACCGCCTGAGTGACGCCCGTCCGGTAGATGGTGTAGGTGAGCTTGCCGAACTGCGGCGTGCTGACCGCCGGGAAGCTGATCGAGGCCACGCCCCCCGTGGTGCTGGTGACGACCGGCTTGGCCGGCGCCGGCGGCCTGGCCTTCTCCGGGCCTGCCGGGAAGATGGCGATGCCCTGCTGCGGCTTGCCGTTCACCTTGGTGAAGTCGCCGCCGAGGAACAGCGCGCTGCCGTCGGTCGCCATCGTGCGCGGGCCGAGCAGCGTGGCGTCGGTGTTGGGGTTCCAGTGCTCCAGCCTGCCCGAACTCAGCGACTGATCGAGCAACCGGTGCGTGATCCAGTCGCCGGCCGGGTTGGGAACCTGGGGGAAGCCGCCGGGAGCGTAGGCGCAGTCGTGCGCGTGCGACCCCTTGAACAGGTATCCGTGGATCACCACCAGCGACTGGGTGGCGCCGAGGCAGTCGTTCTGCCAGAGCAGGGTGTCGCTGCCGCCCTTGCTCACATTGCCGAGGTGCACGGCGAAGTCACCGTCGAAGCAGCCCGACCCGGTGCCCTCGGAGCCGAGGTAGGCGCTGTTGCCGCTGATCACGATGTCTTTCACCGCGGGCGGGTCGCAGGCCCCTGTGGCGGGCACGATGTTGGCTGCCCACGGGTAGTTCTGGGTGCCGCGGACCGAGTCCACGGCACCCGCCGCGTTCTCCGCGGCGCCGTTGAGGCTGGTGAAGTAGCCGCCGATAAGCACCTGGGCGTCGTGCACCGCGATGGTGGTCACCGCGTTGTCAAGCAGCGGCGCCCAGGGCAGCAGGCTGCCTGCTGTGGTCACCGCCGCGGCGTAGGTCCTGGCGTACCCGCTCACCTGGTTAAACGAACCGCCGAGGTAGACAACCGAGCCCGCCGGGGTGATGGCGTTCACCTTGCCGTAGGCCGACGGGTTCCAGCCGGTCAGCTTGCCGGTCACGGTGCTGAACGCGGCCAGGTTGTCCCGGTACAAGCCGTTCACGTGGCTGAAGACGCCGCCCGCGTACAGGGTCTTGCCATCCGGCGAGGCCGCGAGCGCGTAAACCCCGGCGTCAGAGGCCCCCGTGATGACCGGGTCGAACGACGTGATCAGGGCTCCGGTGCTGGCGCTGAAGGCGGCCAGGAACGTGCGGCTGACCGAGCCCGCCGTCGATCCGGCGGCCTCGCCGGCCGGGCGAACGCTGCCGAACTGGCCACCCGCGTACACCACGCCGCCGGCGTAGGCGACCGTCCAGACGGTGGCATCGGTCTGCCAGGACGACAGTGCCGTCGAGCGGACGTTAGGGTTGGGCGGCTTGGGCGTGGCGGCGGGCGCACTGGGCTGGCCGCCTCCGGCCGGGGGCGGACTTGCTGCGGCGAGGGCACTAGGGACCTGGGTCCCCGTCGCGGTCATCGCGACAACTGCCAGCACGGCGCTTCCGAGCAGAACCCGAGCCTTCATTCCGTCCCCTCGCCGGGCGCTCCCGATACGATCACGAAGCGCAGCGGTGATTGTCGTTACCGTTATCTGTCGCGGACCACACCCTAGGGCCTGTTCGGGGTCTTTTCATCCTGATGCGAATATTTGCCAGGCCCAATACGGCTGCGTCCTATCCGTCGGCCTTTTCCTGGTCCGCCCGCACCTCGGCGATGGCCGCCAGCAGCGCGGGCGCGGCGGCCGGATTGCTGACCAGCAGGTCGGGGAGGTAGGGCGAGGGCTGGTTGTAGGTCAGCGCCGAGCCGTCGATCCTGGACGTATGCAGGCCGGCGGACCTGGCCACCGCGACCGGCGCGGCCGAGTCCCACTCGTACTGGCCGCCGCTGTGCACGTAGGCGTCAGCGTCGCCAGTGATCACGCTGGCCGCCTTCGCGCCCGCCGAGCCGAGCGGGACCAGCTCGGCGCCGAGCTGGGCGGCCAGCAGCCGGACGAACTCCGGCGGCCGGGACCTGCTGACCACCAGGCGCAGCGGGCTGGCCGGGGCCGGCACCGGCTGGATCGGCTCGGCGGTGCTGAGCACCCGGCCGACCGCGGGCAGCGCGACGGCGCCGGCGACCAGCTCGCCGTCAGCCCAGAGCGCGACGTGGACGGCCCAGTCGCTCCGACCCGCCTCGCCGAACTCTCTGGTGCCATCGAGCGGGTCCACGATCCAGACCCGGCGGGCGGCCAGCCGCACCGGGTCGTCCTTGCCTTCCTCGGACAGCACGGCGTCATCGGGCCGGTGCCTGGCCAGCTCGGCCATCAGCAGCTCGTGCGACTGCCGGTCGCCCTGCTTGCGCAGCTCGTCGGGGTCCGCGCCGGGGTCCCTGAGCGCCAGCAGCGCGCGGCCGGCCTGCGCCGCGAGGTCACGTGCCAGCTCGTCGTCCGTTGCCATAGGGGGCTCCCAGCTCGTCGTTGGCCTGTTGGATACGACGGTCAGTATGCCCCGAGGCCCCGGTAGACCGCGGCCCAGGTCTTCCACAAGATCTGCAGGTCGAGCACGAACGACCAGTTCTCCACGTACCGCAGGTCGAGCCGGACGGACTCCTCCCAGCTCAGGTCCGAGCGGCCGTTGACCTGCCACAGGCCGGTGATGCCCGGCTTGACCGCCAGCCGCCGCCTGACGTGCTCGCCGTAAAGCGCGGCCTCCTGGGGCAGCGCCGGGCGCGGGCCGACCAGCGACATGTCTCCGGTCAGCACGTTGATGAGCTGGGGCAGCTCGTCAAGCGACCAGCGCCGCAGCCAGCCGCCGCACCGGGTGACCCGCGGGTCGCTGCGCAGCTTGAACAGCACGCCGTCGCTGTCATTGAGCGCGACGAGCTGCGGCTTCCGCTCCTCGGCGTCGACCACCATCGTGCGGAACTTGTAGACCGTGAAGGCACGGCCGCCCTGGCCGACCCTGGTCTGGCGGAACAGCGCGGGGCCGCCGTCGGTGAGCCGGATCACGATGGATACCACCAGGAACAGCGGCGCGCAGGCCAGCAGGGCGCTGAAGGCGACGGCCCGGTCGAAGCCGGCCTTGAGGACGCGGCGGGCACCGGTGAATTCCGGATGGTCCATGTGCAGCAACGGCAGCCCGGCGACCGGCCTGATGGTGGTCCGCGGCCCGGCCACGTCAAGCAGGGCAGGCGCGACGCACAGGTCCGTGCCGGTCTTCTCCAGCTCCCAGGCCAGCTCGCGGAGCCGGATGCCGCTCATCTCGGGGCAGGCCAGCACCGCCACCGTGTCGGCCTGGCAGTCCCTGACCACCTGGGCGACGTTGCCCAGGCCGGGCACGACCGGGATCTCGCCCAGCTCGCCAGGCAGGCTGCGCAGCGCGGGCCCGGCCACGCAGGCCGCCACGACCGACAGCCCGTGATAGGTCTCCTCGCGGAGCAGCGCGGTCAGGTCGGCGACCACGTCGGCGTGCCCGACGACGACCACCCGCCGCATGCACCCGCCGAGCTGGCGCAGCTTATGCAGCCGCTTGCGCAGCGTGAACCGGGCCAGCAGGTCCAGCACCGTCACGGACGGCAGGGCGATCACCACGTAGCCGCGGGCCAGGTCGACCTTGGCCGCGTATGCCAGCACGGCCACCGCCGCGGTCATGAACACCCCGGCGTTGATCACCCGGCGGAACTCATCGGACCCGACCCCGATAAACCGGGAGTCGTAACCGCCTGACATGGCCACGGCGGCGGGCCACAGCAACGGCAGCAGCAGGCTGATCAGCAGGTAGACGAGGGCGCCGTGATCGGAGCTGTCGAATCTGATCTCGAAGGCGAGCAGCCCGGCGGCCAGCCCGCAGATGACATCGGCGGCCATCGCTCGGCGCAGATATCCGCTGGTCCAGGACGCGGAGCTCTGGCCCGCGAGCCGCGCCACGACGCGGTCGGCAGACCACTCCCCCGAGACGGCATAGTGACCGGCCAAGGCACCCCTTCCGACCTGGTATCTAGAGCCGAACGCCCGCACCCCTACGCCCCCGTGTGCCGTGGCGGCCAGCGCTGAACCGTGACACTCACGGCTCGCTGGCGGTAACCGGGTTCCAGCTCTATCGGCTATATGACGCGCGGATAATTCATCAGGTTGACAGGTTAGTGCGCAAAGAAGGCGACAAGAGGCCAGATGAGCAGTCTTAACGGGCGCGCGACCAGGGAACCTGGCGGGCGGCCGGGCTCAGGAGGTCAGTGAAATTCGTTCTGCGCCGCGGCGAGGCCGCGGGTCAGCAGCGCCTCGGTGATGTCGGCGGCGCGGTCGATCAGCTCGGGTAGCGCGGCCCGCTCGGTGGCGGAGAAATCACGCAGCACGAAATCGGCCGGGTCCATCCGGCCCGGCGGCCGGCCGATGCCGACCCGGATCCGGTGATAGTCGCGGGTACCCAGCGAGGCGGTCACCGAGCGCAGCCCGTTGTGGCCGTTGTCGCCGCCGCCGCACTTGACGCGGACGGTGCCGAACGGCAGGTCGAGCTCGTCGTGGATGACCACGATGCGGTCGGCGGGGATCTTGTAGAACCCGCGCAGCGCGGCGACCGGGCCGCCGGACAGGTTCATGAAGGTCATCGGCTTGCCCAGGGTGACCGGCGTGGCCGCGAGGCTGCCCGTGGCCGCCTCGGCACGGGACCGGTCGCGCTTGAACCGCGCGCCGGACCGTGCCGCCAGCTCATCGGCGACCATGAAGCCGACGTTGTGCCGGTTGCCCGCGTACTGCGGGCCTGGGTTACCCAGGCCCGCGATCAGCCACCGCTGGCTCGCCGGGTCGTGCACCGCCATGTCCTGTTCCGCCTCCCGCGCCTGCCCGCCGGGCTCGCGGCGCCGCGGCCACCAGGTCAAGCGGCCACCAGGTCAGCCTCGGCCTGGCGGCCGGGGTCTCGCCCTCGGGCGCGGCCGGGGCGGCAGCGGCGGCCTCGGCCGACGGCTCCTCGGTGGCAGCCTCGGGTCGCCGAGGTCGGCCTCCATCTGCTCGGCGGTCGGCGCCGCGATGACGTGCAGCACCAGGATGTCGGGCTCGACGGCCAGCGTCGCGCCCGCCGGCAGCTCCAGGTCGCCCGCGTGCACCGCGGTGCCGATGGCCATGCCCTCGACGTTCACCTCGACGCCAGGCGGGATGTGGGTCGCCTCGGCCTCCAGGGCGATCTGCACGAGCTGCTGGTCAAGCAGGCCGTCGGGGGCCACGTCGCCGGTCACGGTGACTGGGATTTCCACGGTGACCTTTTCGCCGCTGCGGACCAGGATCAGGTCAACGTGCTCCACGGTGCCCTGGATCGGGTCTCGCTGCACGGCCTTGGGCAGCGCGAGCTCGCTGCCGCCCGGCAGGCCCTCCAGCCGGATCAGCACGTTGGCGGTGCGCAGCGCCATCAGCACCTCATGGCCGGGCAGGCTGATGTGCCGCGGGTCGCTGCCGTGTCCGTAGAGCACGGCAGGAACCCTTCCGGCGCGCCGATCGCGCCGGGCCGGGCCCTTGCCGAATTCGATGCGCGGCTCCGCCGCGATGCGTACCTCGGACACGGTGATGGCTCCTTGCGGTGTGGGGATTCCCCGCGTCGGCGATTCCTCGCGACAGCAGGCGAATGCCTGCGCAGTCTAGCCGACGCGAGCGGCCGATCAGACCTGGCCGTCGAACAGGCTAGTCACGGAACCGTCGCTGAACACCTCGGTGATGGCCCTGGCCAGCAGCGGCGCGATGGACAGCACGGTGAGCTTGTCGAACCGCTTCTCGTGGGTGATCGGCAGCGTGTTCGTCACGATGACCTCGCTGACCCGCGAGTTCTTCAGCACGTCCACCGCGGGGCCGGACAGCACGCCGTGCGTGGCGGTCACGATCACCTGGGCCGCGCCCTGCTCGAAGAGCGTGTCGGCGGCGTTCGCGATGGTGGCCCCGGTGTCGATCATGTCGTCGACCAGGATGCAGGTCCGGCCTGCCACCTGCCCGACGACCTCCAGGATCTTGATCTGGTTGGCCACGTCGGGATCGCGGCGCTTGTGGATGATGGCCAGCGGGCAGCCGAGCCGGTCGGTCCAGCGCTCGCAGACCCGGACCCGGCCGGCGTCGGGGGCGACCACGGTCACCTGCGAGACGTCCAGCTTGCCCTCCAGGTAAGAGGCCAGGATCGGCAGCGCGAACAGGTGGTCGACAGGGCCGTCGAAGAAGCCCTGAATCTGCGCGGTGTGCAAGTCAACCGCCATCAGCCGGTCGGCGCCCGCGGTGAGGAACAGGTCGGCCATCAGCCGGGCGGAGATGGGCTCCCTGCCCCGGCTCTTCTTGTCCTGCCTGGCGTAGCCGAAGAACGGCGCCACCACGGTGATCCGCTTGGCCGACGCGCGCTTGAGCGCGTCCACCATGATGAGCTGCTCCATGATCCACTGGTTGATCGGCGCGGTGTGGCTCTGCAGCACGAACGCGTCGCAGCCGCGCACCGACTCAAGGAACCGGACGAAGATCTCGCCGTTGGCGAAGTCGTAGAGCCGGGTCGGGGTGGGCTCGATGCCCAGGCAGCCGGCGATCTCCGCGCCGAGCTCGGGGAAGGCCCGGCCGGAGAAGAGCAGCATCTTCTTCTCGCCCGAGGCGGTGATACCGGTCATCAGCGCTGTACTCCCTCGCCTGGCGGCGCCGGGTCGCGCGGCACCGCCGGTATACCGTCTATGCCCGGTGTGCGGGCCTCTACCCGGTCCCCGGCCGTCAAATGCGCGAACGGGCCGACGACGGCGTCCGGGCCGACCTCCGCCCACTCGCAGACCGACTGGATGACTGTGGCCCTGGCCGCGATCACACTGTCACGGACCAGGCAGCCGGGGCCGATCCGGGCCCCCGCGCCCACCTTGGTGCCGCCTTCGAGCTGAGTGGCCGGGCCGATGTGCGCGCCTGGCTCCAGCATCACGCCGACATCTACCCAGGTGCTCGCCGGGTCCACGATGGTGACCCCGGTGCCCATCCAGGAGCCGAGCAGGCGGTCGTTCAGCACCCGGCGCGCCATCGCGAGCTGGGCCTGGTTGTTGACGCCAAGGATCTCGCCGAAGTCCTCGCACCACACGGTGCCGACGGTGCGGGAGTCGCCGCGCAGGATCGTCAGTACGTCGGTGAGGTATTCCTCGCCCTTGGCGTTGTCGGTGGACAGCCGGCCGAGCGCGCCGGCCAGCAGGGCGCCATCGAAGGCATACATGCCGGTGTTGATCTCGTCGATGGCGCGCTGATCACCGCTGGCGTCGGCCTCCTCGATGACCGCCGCGAACTGGCCCGTGGCGTCCCGGACGATGCGGCCGTAGCCCGTTGGGTCCTGCGCGCGGGCGATCAGCGCGGTCACCGCGGCACCGGTCGCCTGGTGCTGCGCGATCAGCCCGGCCAGGGTCTGGCCGCGGAGCAGCGGGGTGTCGCCGTAGGTCACCACGACCGTGCCGTCGATGACCCCGGTCGCCTCGACGGCGATGCGCACCGCATGGCCGGTGCCGCCGCGCCTGGCCTGGACGACGGCGCGTGCGTCTGGCGCGTACTGCGCCAGGTAACGGGCCACCGGGCCGTCGCTGTCCGCCACGACGACGACCAGCTGGCCAGGATGAAGCTCGCGGGCCGCCGACAGGACATGCCCGAGCATGGTCCTGCCGCACACCTCATGCAGCACCTTGGGGGTGCTGCTCTTCATCCGCGTGCCCTCGCCCGCAGCGAGGACGATGACAGCGGCCGGACCGCTTGTGCTCACTCGGCTCGGCTCCTCAGCGTTGTCGTGCTCCCGGGCGAGGATTCGAACCTCGGTTGTCCGGACCAAAACCGGAAGTCCTGCCGCTTGGACGACCCGGGAACGGGTCGGACACGCTCAACTGTACCGATCCGGCACGCGGCTGCTGCATGCCTTACCCGGCCGTGGGTACGGCATTCCCGCCCCGAGGGCACGATGATCGCACTAGGTACCATGGCAGTCACAAGATGTAGTCAACGGGGCCGGTACGAGTGTGACTTCTACGATAAAACTGGCCAATATTGACTTGACCCTTGCACAACCTACGGTCGCGTAGCCTACGGTTACGTAAGCGTATCCGCAGGGACCCCTGCCACCGGTCACACGCGGATTCGCCTAGCCAGCGAGAGGGCAGTACCAGCAGCGAGGACACGCCATGACCACGACCGCTGACACCGCTACCAGCGCCGAGGTAACCGCCCGGCCAGCCCAGAGGAAAGTCCCGCTCCCTGACCTGGAGCCGCAGCCGCCCGGCGCGGTCGAGCGAGTCCTGGTCGCCCTGTTCGTCGTGGTCCCGATGCTCGCCCTGATCGCCGCCATCCCGCTGGCCTGGGGCTGGGGCCTTGGCTGGCACGACATCGTCATCGCCGTCGCCTTCTACCTGGTCTCCGGGCTCGGCATCAGCATGGGCTTCCACCGTTACTTCACGCACGGCTCGTTCAAGGCGACACCGGCCGATGCGCCTGGCGCTGGCCATCGCCGGCTCGATGGCGGTCGAGGGACCGCTGCTGACCTGGGTGGCCGACCACCGGCGGCACCACAAGTACAGCGACCGCGACGGCGACCCGCACTCGCCGTGGCGCTTTGGCACCGACTGGAGGGCGCTGACCAAGGGCCTGGCGTGGGCGCACATCGGCTGGATGTTCGAGGGCAACCACACCTCGAAGGAGAAGTTCTGCCCCGACCTGCTGGCCGACGACGCGATCCGGCGGATCTCCGGCAGATTTGACGTGATCACCACAATCTCCCTGCTGGCCCCGGCGCTGATCGGCGGCCTGTGGTCGATGTCCTGGCAGGGCGCCGTCACCGCGTTCTTCTGGGGCAGCCTGGTCCGGGTGGCCTTCCTGCACCACGTCACCTGGTCGATCAACTCCATCTGCCACACCTTCGGCAAGGAGGAGTTCGAGGTCAGGGACAAGTCGCGGAACGTGAACTGGCTGGCGATCCTGTCCTTCGGTGAGTCCTGGCACAACCTGCACCACGCCGACCCGACCTGCGCCCGGCACGGGGCGCTGAAGGGCCAGATCGACATCGCCGCGCGGCTGATCTGGGTGTCCGAGAAGCTGGGCTGGGTCTCCGACGTCCGCTGGCCGGACGCGGTTCGGCTGACCGCCAAGTACAACGGGACCCGCAAGCTCGGATCGATGGCTAAGCCCGCCCCCGCCGCCCCGGCCGCCGAGCGGATTGGCTGACCCGGGGCAGCCCCGACATGATGGAGCGGTGACAAGCGAACCAGCGGCCAGTAATCGCAAGCGCATGACGGGAAAGGAACGCAGAGAACAGCTCCTCGACATCGGGAGGAAGCTGTTCGCCGAGCGCGGCCTCGACGGCACCTCGATCGAGGAGATCGCCGCCAGGGCCGGGGTATCCAAGCCGGTGGTCTACGAGCACTTCGGCGGCAAGGAGGGCCTGTACGCGGTCGTGGTCGACCGCGAGGTCGGGCGGTTCCTTGAGATGGCCACCCGGCTCCTCGAAGGCGACGACACCATGCCGAAGTTCGAGGTAGCCGCGGTGAGCCTGCTGCGCTACATCCAGGACAACTCCGACGGGTTCCGCATCCTGGTGCGGGACTCCAACCCGACCTCGGGCTCTGGCACCTTCGCCAGCCTGATCAGCGACGTCGCCAGCCAGGTCGAGTACATCCTCGGCGACATGCTCAAGTCCCGCGGCTACGACCCCAAGCTGGCGCCCGATGTACGCCCAGATGCTGGTCGGCATGGTGGCATTCACCGGCCAGTGGTGGCTGGACGCGCGCAAGCCCAACCTGGAGGAAGTAGCCGCGCACCTGGTGAACCTGGCCTGGAACGGGCTCTCGCAGCTCGACCGTAAGCCGCGGATCTCGCAGCAGGCCAGGGACCGGCTTCGCGAGCAGCGCTAGGCCGCGGTCGGCCGGCGCGCCACCACGAACACCCGCCGGAACGGCAGCACCGTGCCGTAGGGCCGGCGCGGGTAGGCCTTCCGCACCCGCTCGCCGTATTCGGCCAGGAACTCGTCCGCCTGGCCGGGCGTCAGCGCCGCCAGCACCGGGCGCAGGCCCGTGCCCTTGTACCACTCGGTCACCGGATCCTCGCCCGGCAGCATGTGCAGGTAGGTGGTCTCCCAGGCATCGACCTGGCAGCCGTTCCCGGCGAGCAGGTCCGCGTAGCGCTCGGGGCTGGCGACGGACCTGTTCAGTTCCACGCCGTCCAGCAGCGGCCGCCACCGCGCCGATCCGGCCATGTCGCGCAGGATCACGTGACTCGGCTGGTCATAGTTGCCCGGCACCTGGAAGGCGAGCCAGCCGCCGGGCGCCAGCGCCCGCACCCACCGGGGCAGCATCTCCTCGTGCCCGGGCACCCACTGCAGCAGCGCGTTGGAGACGATCACGTCCACCGGGGACTCCGGCTGCCACTCATTCACGTCCCCGACGGCGAAGCTGAGGCTGCCGAGGCCGTCCGCGGCGAGGGCACGGTCCGCGGCGGCGATCATCTCGGCGGCGGAGTCGATGCCCCTGACCTCCGCGCCCGGCCACCGGCGCGCCAGCGTCGTGGTCAGGTTGCCAGGGCCGCAGCCCAGGTCAACCACCAGGCGCGGCTCGCTGGCCAGCACCCGGCCGGTCAGGTCGAAGAACGGGCGGGACCGTTCGTCACTGAACCGCAGGTACTGCGCCGGATCCCACATCGCCGGGTCCCACATGGCTGACCGTCCTATCTCCCGCTTCCCAGGGGTCTCTCGATATCAAGATAACTCGCTCATGTCTACCGGCCCTGAAGTCTCGATGTCAAGAGATATGCTGTAGCAGGAGCAAGGAGCAGCGCATGGCAGACCGAAGGGGAGCACCCGAGACGGCGCCCGCCGTCCGGGACGAGGTCGATGACCTGGTCGCGGGCTGGCAGGCGGAACGGCCGGACCTGGACGTGGCGCCGCTGCACGTGCTGAGCCGACTGTCCCGGCTGGCCCGGCACCTGGACCGCGCCAGGCGCGCCGCGTTCGCCGCGCACGGGCTTGAGCCGTGGGAGTTCGACGTGCTCTCCGCGCTGCGCCGCCAGGGGCCGCCCTACCAGCTCAGTCCCGGCGCGCTGCTGCACGCGACCCTGGTCACCTCGGGCACCATGACCAACCGGATCGACCGGCTTGCCGCCGCCGGGCTGGTCAGCAGGCACCGTGCCAAGTCCGACGGGCGCGGCGTCGTGGTGGAGCTGACCCCGCGCGGCAAGCAGGCCGTTGACGCCGCCCTCGACGGCCTGCTGGATCGCGAGCGCGACCTGCTCACGGCGCTGGCGCCGACCGAGCAGGGCGAACTGGCCGCGCTGTTGCGGGTCCTGCTGGTGCCGTTCGACGCTGTGCAGCAGCCACGCCTAGACTCGGCCGAAAACGGGTAGCTCTTACACCGAGCCCGCCAGCCAGGGACGCAGCCTCCCGGAGGTCAGCAGCCGTTGCGTCACATCGTCGCCGCCACCGCGGCCGCGACCTGCCTGCTCGCGACGGCTGCCACGGTCACAGGGTGCTCCGGCTCGGCTCCGCAGCGGGCACGGACCACCGCCCAGCGCTCAGCCGTCCAGCGCACGCACCCCGCCGGGCCTCGTTACTACCTGGCCCTGGGTGACTCGCTGGCGCGCGGCGTCCAGCCCACCCCGGCGGGAGCCAGCCTGTCGAGCGATAACGGCTACGCCGACCGGCTGTACGCGACGCTCCGGCCCACCATGCCCGGCCTGCGCCTCGTCAAGCTCGGCTGCTCGGGCGAGACCTCCTACACGATGATGCACGGCGGCATCTGCCGGTATCCGGCCGGCTCGCAGCTCGCCCAGGCCCGGGCCTTCCTGCGCGCGCACCGCGGCCAGGTCGCACTGGTCACCATCGACATCGGCGCCAACGACCCCAACTCCTGCTTCATCGGCGCGCCGCTCAGCAAGGTCGCGAGCTGCATGACCGCCAGGGTCAAGCTCACCCTCGCCGACCTGCGCACGATCCTGCGCGACCTGCGCTCGGCGGGCGGCCGGCACCTCAAGATCATCGGGATGAGCTACTACGTGCCCGAGCTGGCGGGCTGGCTGGACGGGATGCGCGGCAAGGAGATCGCCGTGCTCACCGAGCGGCTGGTGGCCGGCTACAACAGCCTGCTCATCCGCACCTACCATCACTACGGCGCCGCCGTGGCCAGCGTGTTCTCCGCCTTCCACAGCAGCGACTTCCGCGACCAGGTGAATCTGCCGGGGCTCGGCAAGGTGCCCCGCAACGTGGCGACCGTCTGCCGAGCTGACCTGGGCCTGCGCCCGCCCGCCTCGCGGCCCGAACGAGCACGCCAACAACCTCGGCTACGCGATCATCGCGCTGGCGTTCCTGCTGGCTGACAAGTCTTAGTCGGCCGGTCCTAGACGGCCGGTCTAGACGGCCAGTTCCTCGGCCAGCTCCAGCCAGCGTTCCTCCAGCTCGGCCCGCTCCCGCTGCGTCGTCTTGAGCTGGTCGCCCAGCTCCATCAGCCGCTCGTAGTCCGAGGCGCTGTCCGCGAGCCGCTGCGACAGCGTGGCCTCGGTCCCGGTCAGCCGGGCGATCTGCCGCTCCAGCCGGGTCAGCTCCTTCTGCCCGGCGCGCTGGCGCGCCGCCGATCCCGGCCCCTGGCTGACCGGCGCCGGCTGGCTTGACGTCCCGCCTGGCCTGCCGCAGCGCCAGGTACTCGTCGATGCCACCGGGCAGGAACGCGGGCTTGCCGTCCACCAGGGCCAGCACGTGATCGGTGATCCGCTCCAGGAAGTACCGGTCATGGCTGACCGCCACCACCGAACCTGGCCAGCCGTCGAGCATGTCCTCCAGCTCGGTCAGCGTCTCGATGTCCAGGTCGTTGGTCGGCTCGTCGAGCAGCAGCACGTTCGGCTCGCCGAGCAGCATCAGCAGGAGCTGGAGCCGCCGCCGCTCGCCGCCGGAAAGCTCGCCGACAGGCGCCCACTGCCGGTCGCCGCCGAGGCCGAGTCGCTCCAGGAGCTGACTGACGGATAGCTCCCGTTTCGCGATCTGTATCGAGTCCCGCAACTGCTGGGCCGCCTCCAGGACCCGCAGACCGGGGTCCACGGCGGGCGGCTCCTGGGAGAGGTACCCCAGCCGTACCGTGGTGCCGCGCTTCACCTGGCCCGTGACCAGCAGGCCAGTCAGGCCGACGTCCGCGAGCAGCCGCAGCAGCGTGGTCTTGCCGCTGCCGTTGACGCCCACCACGCCGATCCGGTCACCGGGGCCGAGCTGCCAGGTCACGTCGTCAAGCAGCCGCCGCTGGCCGGCGCACACGCTGACATCCTTCAGCTCGACGACCGTCTTGCCGAGCCGGGCCACCGCGGCCCGATTCAGCTCGACCCCGTCGCGCGGCGGCGGCTCGTCGGCGATCAGCGCGGTCGCGGCATCGATGCGGAACTTCGGCTTGCTGGTCCTGGCCGGCGGCCCGCGCCGCAGCCAGGCAAGCTCCTTGCGGAGCAGGTTGCGGCGCCGCTGGTCCGCCGCCTCGGCAATCCTGGCCCGCTCCGCCCTGGCCAGCACGTACGCCGAGTAGCCGCCCTCGTAGGCGTGCACCTGGCCGCCGGCCAGCTCCCAGGTCCGCTCGCAGACCGCGTCGAGGAACCACCGGTCGTGCGTCACCACGACATAGCTCTTGCCGTACTCGCGCAGGTAGCCGGCCAGCCAGCTGATCGCCTCGATGTCCAGGTGGTTCGTCGGCTCATCCAGCAGCAGCAGGTCGTGATCGGCGCGCAGCGCCGCCGCCAGCATCGTCCGGCGCCGCTCGCCGCCGGAGAGCTGCCCGATGTCCGCGCCGGTGTCGATGCCGCCAAGCAGCGCCGCGATCAGCTCACGGCTGCGCGGTAGCGCCGCCCACTCGTGCTCGGGCACCGCGCCGAACACGATGTCAGCGACCCGCCCGCTCGCCTGCACCGACTGTGCCAGGTAGCCGATCGATGTCCCGCCGGCCCGCGTCGAGCGCCCAGCGTCCAGGTCCGTCCGGCCCGCCAGCGTGGCCAGCAGCGTCGTCTTGCCCGCGCCGTTCCTGCCCACCACGCCGATGCGGTCCCCGGCCGACACGCCAAGCGACACCTGGTCGAGCAGCACCCGGTCGCCGAATGCCTTGCTGGCCGACTCCAGGTTGACCAGGTTCACGCGGGCTCCCGCACCGGTGCCACCGCCGCGCCCGGTGCCGGCCCGCTGGCCAGCGCCACCGCCCGGCACACCCCGGCGCCCGTCAGCGACACCGCCAGGTCGCTGGCCTGGGCCGCGCTCCCCGCCAGGAACATGCACGTCGGCCCGGAGCCCGACACCATCGCACCGACCGCGCCCAGGTCCCGCCCGGCAGTCAGCGCGCGGCGCAGCTCTGGCCGCAGCGAGACCGCCGCCGCCTGCAGGTCGTTGCTGAGCAGCGGCCCCACCGCCGTCGCGTCTCCCGACCGCAGCGCCGACATCAGCGGCCCGCTCAGCTCCGGCTCGGCGACGGCGTCCCCGCGCGCCGCCCGCAGCCGGTCGCAGGTCGCGTAGACCTCCGGTGTGGACAGCCCGCCGACCGCGAACGCCAGCACCCAGTGGTAGCTGCCCGATACCAACGCCACGGTGAGTTGCTCGCCCCGGCCGCGGCCCACCGCCGTCCCGCCCATCAGCGCGAACGGCACGTCGCTGCCCAGACCCGCGCCAACCTCGCACAGCTCCTGCTGAGTCAGCCCGGTTTTCCACAGCTCATTGCAGGCCACCAGCGTCGCGGCGGCATCGGCGCTGCCGCCGGCCAGCCCGGCCGCCATCGGGATGCGCTTGCGGATCTCGATCAGCACCGGCTGCCGGTCCTGTCGCCGCTGCCCCGTCGCCCTGGCCAGGGCGGTGACCGCCTTGCTGGCCAGGTTCGTCGGCCCGGTCGGCACCGCGTCCGCGTCCTCGCCTGACACCACGATCCGGGACCGCTCCGCCAGCGCGACGGTCACCTCGTCGAACAGCGACACCGCCTGGTACACCGTCACCACGCCGTGATAGCCGTCCGGCCGCACCGGGCCGACGGCTAGCTGGAGATTCACCTTCGCCGGCACGCGTACGGTGACGGCGGGCGGCACGGAGGTTACAGAGGTCACGACCAGATGATCGTATCGCCAGCCGCTCCCCACCCGGCGATCCCTCAGGCGACGAGCGGCGGGCTGTGGCTGTGCAGGGTGCGGCTGCCGTCGGGACTGGTGGCGGTCGTGGTGCCGTCGCCGTGCAAGGTCAGTGTCCAGCCCCAGCGATGCACAGCGATCAGGTGGTGAAAGGAGCACAAGAGCACGAGATTGTGCAGCGCGGTCACCCCGCCCTTTGACCGGGGCAGGACATGATGGGCCTGGCAGGCCGCCGGGCCTGCGCGCAGCCGGGGAACGCGCAGTGCCGGTCCCGGATGATCACGGCCCGGCGCAGGTGCGCCGGCACCGTCGGAGTCGGTGTCCCGGTGTCCAGCGGCAGCGACACCCCGCCGCCAGGCCGGCGGCCTGGGCACGGAGCGCGGAGGCCAGCCCACCTGGGCCCGACAAGACCGCATGGCGTACCGGGTGAGCGCGTCCCCCAGCCGTCCCGCCGTCCCCGCGGTCTGTCCAGGCGGCGGCCCGGCGGCGATCCCGGCGGCGGATGCTGCGGGTGCCACAGCCCGGGCGACACGTTCGCCCGCATTGCCGGCATTCGCGCACCTCGCTGACCTGGCAGCCACTGCCGGTCATCCGCGCAGGTAGTCATGGACCATCCAAGCCAGCACGGCCGGATCAATCCGGCCGGTCACCACTGGCGCTATCCGCGCGTCACACGCGTACGCCTCCGCCGCCGCCCCCGACAGCCACCCCGCCCCCTCCGGCAGCAACCCCGCACTCACCGGGTCATCGCATCCGCGCCCAGACCACCAGCGCCCGTCCCCCGCGCACCCCCCCGCACCAGCCGTGCCCGCACCCGTCCCGCCGCCCGCACGAGCGAGCTGGCCCAGGGCCGTATGCAGCTGCACCAGCACCGGCTGGCCCGCCACCTCCGGCAGGCACCCCGCGCGATCAGCCGCCGGCAAGCCTCCTCGAAAGCGTCATGATCACGCTGCACCCGCGACCGGGTGTCCTCCGGACCTGCCGCCTCCCCAGCGACTCCAGCACCGCCCAGCGCCGCCGCGCACTCCGGAGTCAGGTCACCACCCAGCCGCCCCGCACCCTCGAACGTCCGCTCCAGCACCACCCGCCGGTCATCAAACCCCCGCCCAGAGTCACGGTCAGGCCCCGCCGACCGCTCCCGCATCTCCCGCGCCAGCCCAGCCAGATCAGCAGGTCCGCGCCGACGCGCCGCATCACTGAGAATCCGGTCCGCGTCCTGCCGCAGGTCCTCGGGGAGCTGGTCGGTCCAGTCCGCGAGCTGCCTTGCCCAGGACTCCGACAGGTCACCCGTGACCAGGTCACGGCTCGAGCACCGGGTGCGCGGCCAGCCGCCGCAACCACCCCACCGCTGCCCCGGCCGCGCCGCGAGTCACCCTCGACTGCCACACCAGCCAGCCCCGTGCCGAGCACTGCCCGTCGGCCTCCAGCCCGCCACCCGATACGAACGCCGACAGGGTCCGTGCCCGGACCGCCACCAACCGTGACGACAACCGCTCCAGCCCCCGCAGCACGCCCGCCTGCTCATCAGTTGTCAGGTCGGCCAGATCGAGCTCGCCAAGCAGCGCCAGCGCCGCGTCAGCCGCCGCGACCGCCTCACCCGCGCTACCCGAGGCGGGTCTGCCCGAGGTGGGTCCGCCCGAAGCAGTGTCACCCAGACCAGCGGGCACGGCAGACATCGACGTAGCGGAAGCAGACGCAGCAGGGACAGACACTGTGCGCACCTCCTGCGGACGTGACGGCTGGGCAGTCGGAAACCAGGAAACTGAAGCCACGCACAGCCAGACGGCGACGGAGGGGCCGCCAGCCGGGACACCCGCTCCCCACAGGGAGCCGCATCACACAGAACCAGAGCCATCAATGGTCCCGGCGGCACCAACACTCTCGAAACTATGATCGAGTCTACTCGACCATTGAGTCAATTGCTAGCACATTTATCTGACAGCGAACACCCGCCTGACCGGATCTCACCGGGCGACCTCTCGCTTGGCTAGGGTTCGTGGCATGGCATCACCACTTGCCCGGCGGGCGAACAATGCGACGAACGCCCTGCACTCGCTGGTCTACTTCGCACCCGAGACCGAGGAGCGGCTGACCGGCCTTGGCCTGGAGCCCGACCGGATGACCTATTTCGCGGGGCGGGCCGCGCCGATGGGCGCCGTCGGGGCCGGGGTGGTGACCGCGGCCTTCTACAACTTCAGGCCGGAACTGGTCGCGCGCTGCATCCCGGCGGCCTGGGCGCTGGCCAGCCCGGCGGCGGTGATCGGGGCCCGGTTCGCGGCGGCCGATGCGGCACTGCGCCGGCTGCTGGGCGAAGACGTCATCGCCTCGGCGCAACTGGCCACGTTCGCGGCGCTGATCAAAGAGGCGTCGGAGGGGTGCGCGCCCGAGGGACGGCCGCTGTACGCGGCACACGCGGACCTGGACTGGCCAGCGGAGCCGCACCTGGTCATGTGGCATGCCGCTTCGCTGCTGCGTGAGCACCGGGGGGACGGGCACATCGCGGCGCTGACGGCGGCGGGGCTCAGCGGGATCGAGGCGCTGGTCACGCACACGGCGACGGGCAAGGGCTTCCGGCCGGAGTTCGCCCGGTCGAGCCGGGGCTGGAGTCAGCGGGACTGGGACTCGGCGGTGCACGGGCTGGCTGAGCGCGAGCTGATGGACGGCGACGGCACGCTGACGGCGGCCGGCCAGGAACTCCGCGCGCACGTCGAGCGGGAGACCGACCGGCTAGCGGCGCCGCCGTGGCAGCACCTGGGCGACGAGCGGACCGAGCAGGTCACCGCGATCGGCCGGGAGCTGACCGGGGTCGCGCTGGCGGCGGGCGCCTACCCTGCCGAGATCTTCACCGCACCCTGACCGCGCCGCGCCTGCGGCCTTACACGTGCCGCATCCACAGGTTGGTCTCGTGGTACACACCCCGGTCGTTCTCGACGTCAATCTCCACCAGGTCGAGCGCGTCAGGCACGACATAGCTGCCGGTCTGCGGGAAGGCCATCTTCGTCCAGTCCTCCCACTCCGCGACGGTGCCGGTGATCACCATCGAACGCGGTGCGGGGCCGAGGATGGTCGCACCGAGCCGCTGGTGGGTGCGGACCCACGGGTCCAGGTGTGCGCCGTCGCGGGTCCAGCGGGCGAAGTCGGCCATCGGCGTCAGCGGGTACCTGGCCTTGAGAGTCGGCCGGACCGGACAGATGACCCGGCGCAGGCCGGCCTGCGCGGCGCGGTCGCGCAGCGCGGTCAGCACCCGGCCGGCCAGGCCCTTGCCGCGATGCCCGGCCGCCACGGCGGCGGCCATCACCGACAGGGTGTCGGGCGCCTGGCCGGACTCGTGACCGGACACAGCGGACACCAGCCCGCCGTCGTAGCCATCGGGCAGGCTCGCGGTCTGTCCGTCCCAGCGCAGCGGGACGCCCCAGGCGCCGGCCACCACCGCCCCGTCAGCGAGCAGCATCACATCGAAGTCGGGGAAGTAGGCCTCCACCTGGTCCAGCAGGCTCTTGCTGACCGGGTCGTGGAAGATGAACTCCGGCCAGCCGCCGATGAACGCGGCGCGGGCCTCGTCATCCAGGTCGTGCCGGGCGCTGGTGGTGACGACCTCGAACTGGGTACCGGGCACAGCAGACAGCCAAGCAGCTAAAGGACAGCCCCGCGAGCGATTTTCGCCGCCGCGATCCGGGCGAACTCGGTGATGCCAAGCGCCTCGCCGCGCAGCCCCGGATCGACCCCCGCGTCGCGCAGCAGCCGCTCGGACTCGGCCGCCGAGCCGGCCCAGCCGGCCAGCGCGGCCCGCAGCGTCTTGCGCCGCTGCGCGAACGCCGCATCGATCACCGCGAACACCTCCGCCCGCGGCGCGCCCGCCTCCGGCCGTTCGCTCGCGGGCCGCACCGTGAACGCGACCAGCCCGGAATCCACCCTCGGCACCGGCCAGAACACGTTTCTCGGCACAGACCCGGCCCGCCGCACTTCGGCGTACCAGGCAAGCTTCGCCGAGGGCACGCCATACACCCGGCTGCCCGGCGACGCGGCCATCCGGTCCGCCACCTCGGCCTGGACCATCACCAGGCCACGGCGCAGCGACGGCACGGTCGCCAGCAGATGCAGCACCACCGGGACCGCCACGTTGTAGGGCAGGTTGGCCACCAGCGCGGTCGGCTCGCCCGGCAGCCCGGTCACCCGCATCGCGTCCGCCGTGACCACCTCCAGGCGGGGCGCCAGGGCCGACGCCCGCCGCGCGACGGTCAGCGGAAGCTGGCGGGCCAGCAGCTCGTCCACCTCGACGGCGATCACCCGGCCCGCCACCGCGAGCAGGGTCAGCGTCAGCGACCCGAACCCCGGGCCCACCTCAAGCACGACCTCGCTGGGGTCCAGCCGGGCCAGCGCGGCGATCCGGGTAACCGTGCCGGGATCCACGACGAAGTTCTGGCCCAGGCGGCGGGACGGCTGAATCCCCAGGCCGGCCGCCAGCTCGCGGATGTCGGTCGGCCCGAGCAGCCCGGGCGCTAGGCCGGCCACGGGCCGAACACCCGGCTCCCGTTGGCCTCGATCACCGCGCACAGCTCCGCGACGTCCATCTCCTTGACCGCCGCGAGCGCGCGCAGCGTGTGCGCCACCTGCGCGGGGGTGTTGGACTTGCCACGGTTCGGCATCGGCGCCAGGAACGGCGCGTCGGTCTCCACTAGCACCAAATCGGCCGGGGTGACGGCCGCCGCCTCGCGCAGGTTGCGCGCGTTGCCGAAGGTAAGCGTCCCGGCGAAGCTCAGCACGTAGCCGGCGTCCGCGCAGGCGCGGGCCATCGCCGCGTCACCGGAGAAGCAGTGGAAGATCACCTGCTCCGGGGCGCCCTCCTTGGCCAGGATGGCCAGCACGTCGTCGTGGGCGTCCCGGTCGTGGATCATCAGCGGCTTGCCCGCCGCCTTGGCGATCTCGATGTGAGCGCGAAACCAGTCCTGCTGGATGCCGGGCGGTGCGCTGTCCCGGTAGTAGTCAAGCCCGGTCTCGCCGATCGCCCGCACTCTCGGCCGCGCCGCCAGCTCGCTCAGCTCCGCCAGCACGGCGTCGCGCTCCGCGGCCGTGGCGGCCGCCGCCGCGGTCTCGTTCGGGTGGATCGCCACCGCCGCGTACACCGCGTCATGCCGCGCCGCGCACTCCACCGACCACTGGGACGACGGCAGGTCACAGCCGATCGTTACGACCCTGGAGATGCCGCACCTGGCGGCCTCGGCCAGCACGTCGGTGACCTCGCCGGCCACCATGTCGAGATGGCAGTGGCTGTCGAAGGCGGGCGCGGGCAGCGGCTCCGGCTCGGGCGCCGGGGGGCGGCCGATGCCGCCGCCGGACCCGGAATCCGGTACGGTCACGCACCCTCCAGCCGGGCCAGCTCCTCCTCGACCACGGACGGGTCGAGCTTGGTGAACAGCGGGACAGGCGCCGCCAGCGGGGTGCCGGGCGCGATGGGCTGCGAGCCCCAGCGCGCGGCCACCGAGTAGTCGCCGGTGATCACGGGGTAGGACGGCCCGCCGTCCTCATCTACCTCGTCGATCCGCGGCATGCCCGACCAGCCGCCGGAACCGCCCAGCATCTCGAACACCCGCTGCGAGGACTCCGGCAGGAACGGCGTGAGCAGCGTCTTGCCGTCGCTGACAAGCTGAAGCGCGACGTGCAAGATGGTGGCCATCCGCTCCGGGTCCGACTCGCGCAGCTTCCACGGCGCCTGCTCGGACAGGTACTTGTTGGCCTCGCCGACGACCCGCATCGTCTCGGTGATCGCGGCCTTGAACCGGGACCGCCCAAGCGACTGGCCGATCGTGCCGAACGCGTCCCTGCTGGCCGCCAGGATCGCCGTGTCGGCATCGGTAAGCTGCCCGGCGGCCGGGATCGAGCCGATGTTCCGCGCCGCGAACGAGACGCACCGGTTGACCAGGTTGCCCCAGTTCGCGACCAGCTCGTCGTTGTTGCGCCTGACGAACTCGTGCCAGGTGAAGTCGGTGTCCTGGTTCTCCGGGCCGGCCACCGCGACGTAGTAGCGCAGCGCGTCCACGTTGTACCTGGCCAGGAAGTCGCGGACGTAGATGACGACCTGCCGGGAGGAGGAGAACTTGCGGCCCTCCATGGTCAGGTACTCGCTGGAGACCACCTCGGTGGGCAGGTTCAGCGCGCCGAGCGAGCCCGGCTTGCCGCCACGCGCGCCCTTGCCGCTGTAGCCGAGCAGCATGGCCGGCCAGATCTCGGCGTGGAAGACGATGTTGTCCTTGCCCATGAAGTAGTAGGACTCCGCGTCCGGGTCCTGCCACCAGGCCCGCCAGGCGTCCGGGTCGCCGGACCTGCGCGCCCACTCGATAGACGCGGACAGGTACCCGACCACCGCGTCGAACCAGACGTAGATCCGCTTGTCCGGCCGGTCGCGCCAGCCGTCAAGCGGCACCGGGACGCCCCAGTCCAGGTCCCTGGTGTAGGCGCGCGGCTTGAGGTCGTCGAGCAGGTTCAGCGAGAACTTCAGCACGTTCGGCCGCCACTGGCCGCTCTTGCCCTGCAGCCAGGTGCCGAGGACGTCGGCAAACGCGGGCAGGTCGATAAAGAAATGCTCTGTTTCGACGAAACGAGGGGCTTCGCCGTTGATCCGGGACCGGGGGTTGATCAGGTCCGTGGGATCAAGCTGGTTGCCGCAGTTGTCGCACTGGTCGCCGCGCGCGGACTCGTACCCGCAGATCGGGCAGGTGCCCTCGATGTAGCGATCGGGCAGGGTGCGCCCGGTGGACGGCGAGATCGCCCCCATCGCGGTCCTGGCGAAGATGTAGCCGTTGTCGTACAGGCCCTTGAAGATCTCCTGGGTCACCGCGGCGTGATTGCGGGTGGTGGTCCTGGTGAACAGGTCATAGGACATGTCCAGGCCGACCAGGTCGCGGGCGATCACCCGGTTGTACCTGTCGGCCAGTTCCCTGGCGGTGACGCCCTCGGCGTCGGCCTGCACCTGGATCGGCGTGCCGTGCTCGTCCGTGCCGCTGACCATCAGGACGTTGTTGCCGGCCATCCGCTGATACCGGGAGAACATGTCGCACGGCAGGCCGAACCCTGACACGTGACCGATATGGCGCGGCCCGTTGGCGTATGGCCAGGCGGGCGCGGCGAGGATGTGGCGGCTGGTCGGCGACATGGGCTCCAGCCTAGGGGAGGATCGGGGCGGCCCTGATCAGATTTTCCGCCGGACCACCGCGTTATAGACCTCCCGCCTCGGCAGCCCGCTCCGCCTGGCGACCGCCAGGATGGCCTCCTTGCGCGGCGTGCCCCCCTCCTCAAGCGCGGCCACCGCGACGGCCGCGTCGTCGGGCGAGAGCGCCTGCTCAGCGGCCGTGGCACCGCCGACCACGATGGTGATCTCGCCAAGCGCTCCCTCGGCGAACTGCCCGGCCAGCGTGCCGAGGGAGCCCCTGGCGACCTGCTCGTGCGTCTTGGTCAGCTCGCGGCAGACCACCGCGGGGCGGTCCGCGCCGAAGGCCGCCGCCAGCTCGGCCAGCGTGGCGGCCAGGCGGCGCGGCGACTCGAAGAAGATCAGCGTCCGCCGCTCACCCGCCAGCTCGGCCAGCCTGCGGGCCCGCTCGCCCGCCTTGCGCGGCGGGAAGCCCTCGAACGCGAACCGGTCGCTGGGCAGGCCGGAAATGGCCAGGGCGGTAGTCACGGCCGAGGGTCCCGGCAGGCCGGTGACCCTGATGCCAGCGGCCGCGGCGGCGGCCACCAGCCGGTAGCCAGGGTCGCTCACGCCTGGCTGGCCGGCGTCCGAGACCAGCAGCACGTCCGTGCCGGCCGTCAGCTCGGCCAGCAGCGCGGGCGCCCGGCGCGTCTCCACATCGTCGTAGTAGGACAGCACCCGGCCAGCCAGAGTGACACCGAGGCTGGCGGCAAGCCGGCGGACCCGCCTGGTGTCCTCGGCTGCTATCAGCGGCGCGGTCGCCAGTGCGCTGGCCAGCCGGGCCGAGGCGTCGCCTGGCTGGCCGATCGGGGTGGCGGCAATCGTCAGTACGCCGGTGCCTGCCTCTGGCGGGTCCAGGGAGGGCCGCACGGCGGGCTGGTCCTGACCCGTGGCGGCAGACTGCTCTTTGCGTGATCGTGGCATTCCGCGGCCCAGGCTAGTGGCCTGCCCCTCTACGATGACACTCGATGAGGGCATACGAAACGTCGCCGCGCGGCCACGGTGACGAGACGGGCCAGCCAGACGAGGGCCAGCCAGGCGAACGCGAGCCGGGCGAGGCCGGGCCGGCGGAGCCGTCGCAGGACGGCGGCGACCCAGGCGTGCTCGCGGAGGGCGGGGCCGCGACCAGGCCGTTCGGACGGCTGCGCGACCGGATGGTGCCGGCCCTGCCCGGCAGCGCCTTCTGGGGCTGGGCCGGGCCGCTGCTGGTCACGCTGTTCGGCGCCTACCTGCGGTTCAACCGGCTGAGCGTGCCCAAGGCCGTGGTCTTCGACGAGACTTATTACGTCGGCGACGCGTGGGCCATCCTGAAGCATGGCGTGGAGATCAACCACGTCACCAACGCCGACTCGCTGCTGGTCAAGGGCAGCACGCACATTCTCAAGGGCACGCAGGCCGAGCTGGTCGCGCACCCGCCGCTCGGCAAGATCATGATGGCCGTCGGCGAGTGGCTGTTCGGCCTGACGCCGTTCGGCTGGCGGTTCGCCGTGGCCCTGATCGGCTCGGTGTCGATCCTGCTGCTGGCCAGGATCGTGCGCCGGATGACCAGGTCCACCCTGCTCGGCTGCATAGCCGGGCTGCTGCTCGCCCTGGACGGCCTGGAGCTGGTGCTGTCCCGCACCGCGATCCTGGACATCTTCGTGATGTTCTGGGTGCTGGCCGCCTTCGGCCTGCTGATCATGGACAGGGATCACACCAGGGCCAGGCTCGCGGCGGCCGCCGAGGCCCGGGATCCCGGCACGGAGGGCTCAGGCGCCGACGGAGGGCCGCGGCTCGGGTTCCGCTGGCGCCTCGCGGCGGCCGGCGCCTGCCTGGGCGCGGCGACCGCCTGCAAGTGGAACGGCGTCTGGTACATCTTCGCCTTCGCCGGCCTGGTCATTGCCTGGGACCTCGGCGCCCGCCGGGCCGCCGGGTTCGGCAACCGGCTGGCCGGCGTCATCCGCAGCGACCTGAAATGGCTGCCTGCCTGGTTCGCCGTCATCCCCGCCGCCGTGTACACCGCCTCGTGGACTGGCTGGTTCGCCACCCCTTACGGCTACAACCGCAACGGCGCGGCGCTGAACAACGGGCATCCCACCGGCACCATCGCGGCCTGGCTGGCCTACAACAAGTGGATGCTCCAGTTCGGCCTTGGCCTGGAGCAGACCCAGACCTACAGGTCCAACCCGCTCGGCTGGCTCGTGCTGGCCCGACCGATCTCCTTCTACTCCGTCTGCTCCAAGCCCTGTGGCGGGGCCGGGTCCACCGAGCAAGAGGTCCTGGCCATCGGTACCCCGCTGATCTGGTGGGCGTCGGTGCTGGCCGGGCTGTTCTGCCTCGGCTGGTGGCTGATGCGCCGCGACTGGCGGTGCGGCGCCGCGCTGCTCGGCATCGCGGCCGGCTGGCTGCCGTGGATCTGGTTCAGCCTGCACGACCACCGCACCGAGTTTTACTACTACGCGGTCACCTTCGAGCCGTTCCTGATCATGGCCATCACGCTGTGCCTGGGCCTGATCATCGGGAAAACCAGCGCCGCGCCGGCCCGGCGCGCCCTGGGCGCGGTGATCGCCGGCGCTTACCTCATCGCCGTGCTGGCCAACTTTGCCTATCTCTATCCGATCCTGGCGGCCAAGGTCATCCCGTACGCCTCCTGGCTGTCCCGGATGTGGTTCCACAGCTGGATCTGAGCAAGCGTTCAGCAACCTCTCAGCGCGTTCGGGGACAGTGCCATCAAGGGCGCGAGGGGCGCCTGCGAAAATTATTCGTCGAGAGGTGAGCGCTGGCGAGGCTGTCAGACGTCTATATGGTCAGTGGCTAGCAACGGAGCACGGCCGGCAAGCTGGAGCGAGGGTGAGTCCGATGGGTCAGAAGCCCGACCTGCATGCGCAATTTGAGCGCGATGTGCTGCCGCACCTGCGCAGGCTCTACCCGGCGGCGCTGCGGATGACCAGGAACGCCAGCGACGCCGAGGACCTGGTGCAGGAGACCTCCGCCAAGGCATATGCCGCGTTCCACCAGTTCAAGCCCGGGACTAACCTGCGCGCCTGGCTGAACAGGATCCTGGCCAACACCTTCATCAACGGCTACCGCAAGCGCCGCCGCGAGCCGGTTCAGGAACTCGGGGCCGACCTGGAGCGGGACTGGCAGATCGAGTCGAGTCCCCGGTCGCCGCAGGCCCGCTCGGCCGAGGCCGAGGCAATGGACCGGCTGACCGACACCGCGATCGTGCGGGCGCTGCTTGACCTCCCTGAAACGTTCCGGACCACGGTGTACCTGGCCGACGTCGAGGGCTACCCGTACAAGGAGATCGCCGAGATGATGGGCACTCCGATCGGGACCGTGATGTCGCGGCTGCACCGCGGCCGCGGCCGGCTGCGCGAGCAGCTCGCCGCGCTGGCGCCCAACCCCCGTCCCGCGCCGGTGCTGCCGGCCGTGCCGTCCAAGCCCGCCAGGCCCGCGCGCAAGGCCGGCCCGCGCAAGCCAGGCCCGCTGGCCCGCCCAGAAACCGCCTGACCGGATCCCCTCGTCCCGCCTGAGGGTCAGCCGCCGAAGATGCGGTCGCAGGCCCTGGCCGCTGCCTTGCCGTCGTCTAGCGGGCAGAACTTGCTGGTGAACGCGCGGTAGGCGTCCGCATACTCGGTGCGCACCTTGTCCAGGTCGGAGAGCGCGCGGGTGACCTCGGACGAGGTGGACAGCAGCGGGCCTGGCGCCTCGGACTCGAAGTCGAAGTAGAAGCCGCGCAGGTTGTCCCGGTACTGCTCCAGGTCGTAGGTGAAGAAGAGCATCGGCCGGCCGGTCGGCGCGAAGTCGAACATCACCGATGAATAGTCGGTGACCAGGGCGTCGGTGACCAGGAACAGCTCGGAGATGTCCGGGTAGCCGGTGACGTTCAGCACGAAGCCGGGCCGGGTGCCCGCCGGCACGTCGTCGGACATGTGGTGGTGCCCGCGCAGCAGGATGACGTAGTCATCGCCGAGGTGCTCGTAGGCCTGCTCCAGGTCGAGCCGGAAGTCGAAGCGGTACCGGCCGGAGGCGTAGTACTGGTTGTCCCGCCAGGTGGGCGCGTACATGATGACCTTCTTGCCCTCCGGCAGGCCAAGCCTGGCCCGGACCCGCTCGGCGGTACGCGCGGAGTCGCCGCTGCACAGCACGTCGTTCCTGGGGTACCCGGACTCGCAGATCTCGCCGTCGTAGCGGAACGCCTGGCGCATGACCGGCGTGCTGAACGGGTTAGGCGACAGCAGCAGGTCCCACTTACCACCTCCTGGGTCAGGTGGTCCAGGTACCTGGTGCCGCTGATGAACTGCGGCTGGCTGACGTCGAAGCCGATCTTCTTCAGCGGCGTGCCGTGCCAGGTCTGCACGTACACCTGGCCGGGCCGCTTGGTGTACCAGGCCTGCATGTCGTCGTTCGAGATCAGGTACTTGGACCTGGCCAGCGCCTCGTAGTAGTCCTCGCTGCCGGCCAGCACGCCGGTGGAACCGTCAGGCACCGGCACCGCCCAGTCGTTCACCACCCAGATGTGCTCTCTGACATCGCCCCGGCGGCGCAGCTCGTCGGCGATCGCCGCGCGGGTTGTCCCCGCACTGCTTGCCCTTCCAGCTAACGAAGACGATCGAGTCACGCAGCGACAGCCGCTGCTGCACCGGGTAGTAGACGCTGCGCAGCACCTTGCGCTGCACCCGGCCACCCTCGGTGATCTTGAAGCGCCGGGCCGACCGTCATGATCGGCGGTCATAGCCGCTGGTGGTGAAGCGGTAGGACTTCGGGCCGAAGGTCAGCCGCTTGTCGCTGACCTCGCTGAGCCTGGCGTGGTCGTAGACCGGCGTGATCAGCTCGGCGTCGCCCTGACCGGCGGGGCGGACGCCCAGCCACCAGCTTCCGTCCCGCAGCGGGACCTGGAGGCCGAACGAGGGCATCGCCGTCGCGTCGATGGTGACGGTGAACCGGTCATCCTCGCGCGGCATCGCGATGATGTGCCTGTCGGTCGATCCCTTGCGGGACAGCACGACCTCGCAGTCCTGGCCGGGCAGGCCGGTGAAGCTGCCGGACAGCGTCAGGCTGCCCCCGGCCGACCAGGAGTGCTGCTCGATCACCGGCACCTGGCCGCGCCGGACGATCGCGGCGTTGCCGTACCTGGTCCGCTCCACGACGATCTCCCTAGAGTCCGCGACGTACTTGTACTCCGCCAGGTCATCGGGGAAGGCGACCCTGGTTCGCTTGCGGCCGGGGACCATGGCGTACAGATCCCACTCGACCTCCTCGTCCTGACCCATCGCCTGGCTAGCTATCCCCCCCGGAGACAGCGCCCGCAGCAGGTCGGCATTCTGGAGCGTGCCGCGCAGCCGGATGCCGCCGTCGGGCAGCGGTTCCGCCGTGGTAGCGATCGGCTGCTCCGAGGCGCCCTTGGACCAGGCGATCACCAGGGCGGGCTGGCTCGCGTCGTCCTGCCCGCCCGGCGCTGCCTGGTCGACATCCACATCCAGGATGAGCTCGTCACCATCAAGGGCGCAGCCCCGCAGCACCGCCGGGGTCTGGGTGACCTGCACGTGGAACTGGCGGCCCACCCACCTGGCGCCGAACCTGACGCCGGGGGCGACCTGCCGGGAGCACCGGCCGCTCGGCCGGGCCGATGACCGGGGTGTGCAGCCGGGCCGGCCGCCACACCGCACGGCCGCGGACCAGGATGTAGCCGTCCCAGTCACCGGTCAGCCAGCGGCCGCCCGCCTTGAACCAGCGCGGGCTGATCTCGACCTGGAAGCCCGCCCAGTCGTAGGAGTACCGGTCCTGGCGGGACCAGCCGGTCGCGTACGGATGCTCGGTGGACTTGGCCCGCAGCACGATAGGCGGCCGCTTGCGGTTCCTCGGCACCAGGACGACGATCTTGGATGCGTGCCGCCGCTTGGTGATGTCCACGGAAGGGACGAACGCGCAGCCCTCGATCACCAGCTTCTCGCCGGCCCAGTCGATCCGTCTCTACCCGCACGAACGGGTCGAGCTCGCGCCAGTGCGGCCGGTACAGGCCGGGCGGCACCTTGATCTCGCGGTCGCCGCGGAACGGCAGGTCCGCGACCAGCCGGCCATGCTCCCTGACCACCTGCACCGTGCGGACCGGCTGCATGGCGAACCACATGACCAGTTCCAGCAGCTCGTCTAGCTGGCCGCGGCTGATCAGGTGGTAGGCGAGCCGGTGCGGGACGGCAGCTTGCGGAACACCCGCTTGTCGACCTGAGCCAGGTACTTCTGGGTCAGCTCCATGAACTGCGACTTGAAGTTCTCGTCGGTCCTGCCCAGCTCGCCGACGTACAGCCAGATGTCGTTGAACAGCGCCTTGCGCTGGTGCTGGCGGACCATCTTGGCGGGCTTGTGCTCGCGCAGGAAGTTGTCGATGGCCAGCAGCGCGTTGATCCGGTCGATGTAGTTGCCGATATCGGTACGCGACTGAGTGATGGACAGCGCGCCCTTGCCCCGCTCCCGCCAGTAGTAGATCGAGTCGGGGATGGTGTCCACGGCGGTGGCCAGCACGTGTGCCCGGGTGATGATCTGGAGGTCCTCCCAGAGCATGCCCTCAGGGTAGGTCAGCTCGTGCCGGTCCCAGAACGACCGGCGGAACAGCTTGTTCCACACCGAGACGTCGTAGAACAGGGCGGGCGTCTTGCTGATATGCGTGCCGGTCTTGCGGCCCTTGATGGCCCTGGCGTGCAGCGCCGACTGGGTGACGCCCATCGGGCCGAGCCGCTGCACGTTGCCGGAGACGAAGTCAGAACCCGAGGTCTCCAGGGCGTGCAGCATCCGCTCGTAAGCGTGCGAGGGCAGCGCGTCATCGGCGTCAACGAAGGCCAGGAAGGTGCCGGTGGCGCGCTCGATACCGCGGTTGCGGGCATAGCCAGGGCCGCCGTTCGGCACCTGTACCAGCTTGAACCGCGGATCGGCGGCTGCCATCGCGGTAGCGACGGCCGCGCTGCCGTCGGACGAGCCGTCATCGACCATGATGACCTCAAGGTCGGCGAAGGTCTGCGCCGCGATGGACGCCAGGCAGTCACCCAGCAGATCTTCGTTGTTGTAGAAGGGCACAACAACGCTGATCCGCGGGACTGTCATAGCTTGTCTCCCTGTGTGTCTGGCCTGGCGGCGACGGCAGCGGCCCCGAGATGGCGATCATGCGGCGTGCCCGGATGCCGGCAAGCCCGAAGTGCCCTGACGGGAAATCCTAGGAGATCCTGGGTGGTGCGCGTCACAAACACTAGACGCCGCACGCCACATCGGACCTTATCTGCCGACCGGATTAGGCATCTCTCCGGTCGAAACGGGTCAGGATCGCTGCCGGCGCGTGCCGGGATTCCTGCCCTTCTCGCGGCTCCGCTACGCCCCCGCGCGGCTCGTTACTCCCCGCGCCAGACCGGCGGGCGCTTCTCCGCGAACGACATCGCGCCCTCCATCGCGTCGGCCGAGGTGAACACCGGGCCGATGATCTCGGACTGACGGGCGAACGCCTCGCCGGACGGCCAGTCGGCCGCCGCCGCGATGACACGCTTGCTCGCGGCCAGCGACAGCGGCGCGCCAAGCGCCACCCGCCCGGCCAGCTCCCGGGCGGCCGCCAGCGCCCCGCCGTCGGCGGTCACCCGGCTGACCAGGCCAGCCTCGTGCAACCGGGCGGCCGGGAAGTGCTCGCCGGTGAGCGCGATCTCCATGGCCAGGTGATAGGGAATCCGCGCGGGCAGCCGGAGCAGCCCGCCTGCGCCCGGCGGCCAGGCCCCGGCGAACCTCTGGCAGCCCGAACTTGGCACCTTCCGACGCGACGATCAGGTCGCAGGCCAGCGCCAGCTCGAAGCCGCCGGCCAGCGCGTAGCCCTCCACGGCCGCGATGATCGGCTTGGCGGGCGGGCGCTCCACGATGCCGCCGAAGCCGCGGTCGGCGGCCACCGGCGCGTCCCCGGCCAGGAACGCCTTGAGGTCCATTCCGGCGCTGAAGGTGCCAGCGGCTCCGGTCAGCACCAGGACCCGGACGTCGGCGCCGCCCGTCGAACTCCTCCAGGGCGGCGGCGATGCCGCGCGCGACCGCGCCGTTGACGGCGTTGCGCGCCTCGGGACGGTTGATGGTGATGACGCCGGTACCGTCAGCCACCTCGGTCAGCACTGGTTCAGCCATGTCGTCTCCTGTGCGCAGGTCAGCTACTTCGGCTGGAACCTGATCCCGCCGTCGAAACGGATGGTCTCGGCGTTCATGTAGTCGTTCTCGATGAGCGACCTGACGAGCTGAGCGAACTCGGCCGCGGTGCCCATCCGCTTGGGGAAGACGACCGGCGCCGCGAGCTTGGCCTTGAAGTCCTCGCTGGCCGGCCCGCTTCCGTAGATCGGGGTGTCGATGATGCCAGGGCAGATCGTATTGACCCGGACGCCGATGACAGACAGGTCGCGCGCCGCGGGCACGGTCATCCCGATGATCCCGCCCTTGGAAGCCGAGTAGGCGAGCTGGCCGGTCTGGCCCTCGATCCCGGCGATGGAGGCGGTGTTGATGACCACGCCCCGCTGGCCGTCGGCATCGGCGGGCTCGGTCGCGGCGATGGCGGCGGCCGCCATCCGCATCAGGTTGAACGTCCCGATCAGGTTGACGTCGATGACCTTGCGGTAAGCTGGCCAGGTCGTGCGGTGATCCGTCGCGGCCGACCGTCCTGGCCGCCCACCCGATGCCCGCGCAGCTCACCGCCACCCGCAGCGGCTTGCCGGTGGCGGCCGCGGCCGCCACGGCAGCGCGCACCGACTCCTCGTCTGACACGTCTGTCGCGGCGAACACGCCGCCCACCTCGGCGGCGATGGCGCCGCCGCGCTCGGCGTTCAGGTCGGCGACGACAACGGCGGCGCCGGCCGCGGCTAGTTCCCTGACTGTCGCCTCGCCCAGGCCGCTGGCCCCGCCGGAGACGATCGCGGAGGTTCCGTTCAGCTTCATGGGCGGGAGCATACTCGCGGGCCCGCGCCACTAACCGAACCAGGTTCGGTTTTCCGGAGGTGCCGGTTGTCGGCAGGTGTCCCTACCATGTACTTGGCCCAGATCAGGGCTCATCCGGATCCGGGTCGTGCTGGGGAGGCAGATGTGAAGCGGTACCGGGGCAACCCGTGGGCAGTCTTGCTGGTCGTGTCGCTGGGGTTCTTCATGACCCTGCTCGACCTGACGATCGTGAACATCGCGATCCCCAACATGATCACCAGGCTCAGCGCGTCGCTGGACGACATCCTCTGGGTGATCAACGCTTACGCGCTGGTCCTCGCGGTGCTGCTGATCACCGCCGGCCGGCTGGGCGACCTGCTCGGCCAGCGGACCATGTTCTTCGCCGGGGTCGTGGTCTTCACGCTGGCCTCGGCCGCGTGCGGGCTGGCGCCCGGCGCGGGCTGGCTGATCGGCTTCCGCGCGGTGCAGGGCCTGGGCGCCGCGATGCTGATGCCGCAGACCCTGGCGATCCTCACCATGGTGTTCCCGCCGGAGCGGCGCGGCGCGGCCTTCGGCGTCTGGGGCGCGGTGGCCGGCGTCGCCACCATCGCCGGGCCGACCCTGGGCGGGCTGCTGGTCACCGCGTTCGACTGGCGGTACATCTTCTTCATCAACGTGCCGGTCGGGGCCATCGTGCTGGTGCTGACCCTCGTGCTGATCCCGGACCTGCGCACCGGCCGCAAGCACAGCTTCGACATCATCGGCGTGCTGCTGGCCAGCGCCGCCCTGCTGCTGATCTGCTACGGCCTGGTGGACGGGCAGCGGTACAACTGGTCCACGATCAAGTCGTTCATCTCGATTCCGCTGGTGCTGGGCGCGGGCGTGGTCCTGCTCGCGGTCTTCCTGCTGGTCCAGGCCAGGAAGCAGGATCGCGAGCCGCTACTGCCGTTCTCCCTGTTCAGGGAGCGCAACTACGCCCTGATGAACTTCCTGGCCTGCATGATCGCCATCGGCATGCTGGGCATCTTCCTGCCCTTCTCCATCTACCTCCAGTCGGTGCTCGGCTTCTCGGCGCTCAAGGCCGGCCTGACGATGGCCCCCGCCTCGCTGATCTCGATGTTCGTCGCGCCGGTGGCCGGCCGGATGTCGGACCGGATCGGCGGCAAGTACATCCTGATGACCGGCGTGACCCTGTTCGCGCTCGGCATGGGCGCCATCGCGTTCATCGCCGCGCCTCACTCCGCCTGGTACGACTTCCTGATCCCGCAGCTAGCGGCTGGCATCGGCATCGGCTGCACGTTCGCCCCGATGACCACCGTGGCCATGCGCGGGGTCCAGCCGCAGATGGCCGGCGCGGCGTCTGGCGTGTTCAACACCACCCGGCAGGTGGGCAGCGTGATCGGCACGGCCGGCGTCGGCGCCCTCCTGCAGAACCGGCTGCTCGCCACGCTGACCAGCCAGGCGCAGCAGCGGACCGTCGGCATGCCCGCCCCGGTCCGGGCGAAGATCATCAGCGGATTCCGGTCCGCGGCCAAGGGCGGCCTGGAAGAAGGCTCCGGGCACAAGCTGTCCGGTCTGGGCGGGCAGATCTTCAGCCACGGCTTCGTGGACGCGATGCGGCCGACGATGCTGACCACCATCATCCTGCTGCTGATCGGCGCGGCGAGCTGCCTGCTGATCCAGCGGCGCGGCGGCTCGCAGGCGGCCCCGGCTGCGGACGGCTCAGCCCCGGCGTCCCAGGAGCCCACCCCCGCTCACGGCTAGCCGTGCGGCCGGCCCGGTTGCGCGCCGGGCCGGCCTCACGGCGTCAGTCGGCGGCCAGCAGCAGGTCCGTCGCCCATAGCCCGGGCAGCTCGGCCGGCGTCAGCTCGAACGGGAACCTGGCCGCGAAGGCCGGCTCCAGGTCCGACAGCCAGACCGCCGCCGGGTCGAACTTGGCGAAGAACGGCCGGCCGACGATCGACGGGTCCCGTGCCTGGATCATGTGCAGGACGAAGACCTTCTCCCCGCCGATCTCGGCGACCCCGTCCACGCATACCTTGCCGGGCGTCGCGGACATCGAAGGACCGCGCACCGTGCGGCACAGGCCGGACACGCTGCTGTAGGCGTCGCGGAAGATCTCGACGGCCCTGGCCAGCGGCACCGCGAAGTACCCGGCCGGGCCGGTGTCGCGCTCCACGAACATGTAGTACGGCACCATGCCCATCCGGTGCTGGGTCCGCCACATTGACGCCCAGGTCCTGTCGTCGTCGTTGATGCTCCTGATCAGCGGCGCCTGGGTGCGGATGATCCCGCCGGCCGTCCCGGATCCGCCGTACGGCCGCCGCCACCATCGGCGGCTCCAGCTCGCGCGGATGCGAGAAGTGCGCCATCAGGGCCAGCGTCTTTCCTGCGACCGCTACCTCCTCGAATAGCCGCAGGGTGTCGTCGGCATCCGGGTCGGTGACAAATCGCTGCGGCCAGTAGGCCGAGCGACTTGGTGCCGATCCTGATCGACTCGATGTGCTCTAGTCCCGGCCCGAGCAGCGGCTCGATGTAGCGGCGCAGCACTCCCTCGCTCATGATCATCGGATCGCCGCCGGTCAGCAGGACGCTGGTGGCCTCCCGGTGCGCCCGCAGGTAGCTGACCACCCGGCCGATGTCGTCGGTGGCAATCTTGAGATCGGGCTCGTCCACGAACTGGGCCCAGCGGAAGCAGTAGGTGCAGTAGGCGTGGCAGGTCTGGCCCTGCTTGGGGAAGACCAGCACGGTCTCCGCGTATTTGTGCTGAACGCCGGGCAGCGGCTCGTCATCCACCGCCGGGATATTCAGCGCGAGCTGCCCGGCCGGGTGCGGGTTCAGCCGCATCCGGACCTCGTGCGCCGCCGCCTGGATCTCGCGCGCCGGGGCTTCCTGGCTCAGCAGGTCGGCGATCGGCCCGATGTCGCGGGCCGACAGCATGTCGGACTGCGGGAAGACGAGCCGGTAGATCGGATCGTCGGGCGCCGCGGCCCAGTCGATGAGCGACTCGACCACGTACTCGTTGGTGCGAAATGGCAGCACCGTGGCGACGGCGCGAACCGCGAGCCGCTCGGTGGCGTCCAGGCCGGCCCTGGCGATCAGCCCGTCCAGGTGCTTGGCGGAGTATGCGCGGAACCTGCGGCCCTGCGCGGGGACGGTGGGCGCTATCTGCTGATCAGTCATGCAGCTCCTCTTCGGTCACCCCGGTCCCGGCCAAGGCCGGGGACGGGAAGCTCCGTGTGCCGCCAGCGGAATTTCCCCGCTGAACCCCGATCTCCCCTTGAGACGCCGCTGACGGCCCCTTCGCCCCACGTCAGCCATGCAAAGAGGTCACATTACGAAAACGCTCAAGGACAGCCCAGAGTTGCCTGCAATGCGATGTCCCCCCATGGGTTATACCCAGGTCCCCCGGTCACCCTACGGGAGTAATAACGCCAGTTGTGTGATGTTCGAGGGCATCTGTCCCGCCGGGCCGCGCGGCGGGCCGACGGTGCCCGGCGTCTGCCCAGAGCCTGGGACCGGGCTCCGGCCACGGGCCGGCCCGCGCCAAATGAGAAGCTTGGCCGCATGCGTGGCGCGCAACGGGGCGGCGCCGAGGGCTCGCCGCCCGGCGGCGGCCCCGGCGAGGAGCCGACTGCCCCGTCTCCCGCCGTGACACTGTCTACCGCCGGGGCCGCGTCCCTGGCAGTGACCGCCGGGGCCGCCGTGAGTCCGGCCGCCGCGCCGCCGACGGTCCTCCCGCCGGTCGCCGTGGATGCCATGGGCGGCGACCATGCGCCGGGCGAGATCGTGGCCGGCGCCGTGGCGGCGGCCCGCGAGCACGGCGTCCGGATCGCGCTGACCGGGCGGCCCGGGCTGCTGCGGCCCCTGCTGGCCCGGCTCGACGCGCCCGAGCAGGTCTGGATCGTTCCGGCCGAGGAGGCCGTGGGCATGGACGAGGGTGCCCTGGCGAGCTGGCGGCGGCCCAGGTCCAGCATCGCGGTGGCCTGCCAGCTCGTCAGGCGCGGCCAGGCCAGCGCCGTCATGTCAGCCGGCTCGACCGGGGCGATCGTGGCGACCGCCCGGCTGCGGATGCGCCCGCTGCCCGGCGTGACCCGGCCCGCGCTCGCCGTGGTGCTGCCGACCCGGCCTACCCCGACGCTGCTGGTCGACGCGGGCGCCATCGCCGACCCCAAGCCCGAGATGCTGGTCCAGTTCGCTCAGCTCGGCGTGGCCTACGCGCAGGTCGCCTACGGCGTCGCTGAGCCCAGGGTCGGGCTGCTGACCATCGGGGCCGAGCCGGGCAAGGGCAACAAGCTGGCCCGGCGGGCGCACGAGCTGCTGACCGCCGACCCGCCGCACGGCGGGCAGCCCATCAACTTCGCCGGCAATGTGGAGGGCGGCGACCTGCTCGCCGGGCAGGTCGATGTCATCGTGACCGACGGGTTCACCGGCAACGTCGCGCTGAAGACCCTGGAGGGAACCGCGAGCTTCGCCGCCCGCCAGCTCCGCGAGGCGGTCGGCGGGTCCGCCGCCGCCCGGCTTGGCGCGCTGCTCCAGCGCCGCGCGCTGCGCCAGCTCGCCGAGCGGCTCGATGTCGAGGCCTACGGTGGCGCCGCGCTGCTCGGCCTGGAAGCCACCGTGGTCATCGCGCACGGCGCCGCGTCGGCGAAAAGCGCGGCCGCCGCCGCGAAGCTCGCCGCAGACCTCGCCGAGGCTGGCATCACCGAGAAGATCAGGGAGCGTCTCGGCCCGCAGCGCGGCGGGCACTTCCTCCGCCGCCCGGGGTCGCGCACCGCCGACGGCGGTGCTGGCTAGCGACGGGACAGCTAGCCAGGCTTTACCAAGCTGTCGCTGCCCTGGCCTGCCGATAGGCTTGAGGGCGTGATGGATCCGGAGCAGAAACTGGCGCAGCTCGTCACGGACGCGCTCGCCGCCGGACTGGGTGAGCAGGCCGCGGGCACCGACCCGCTGATCCGGCCGTCCCAGTTCGCCGACTTCCAGTCGAACGCCGCCCTCCCGCTTGCCAAGAATCTGGGCCGCCCGCCCCGCGAGATCGGCGCGGAGATCGCGGCCCGGCTGGCCGGGCCGGACGGCGCGGGCGTGGTCGCGAAGGCGGAGGTCAGCGGCCCCGGGTTCGTCAACATCACGCTGGACGATCGGTGGATCGCCGCCCAGGCCGCCAGCCAGCTCGCCGACGTCAGGCTCGGCGTGCCCGCGGCGGAGCCGACCGAGCGGGTCGTGGTCGACTACTCCGGCCCCAACGTGGCCAAGGAACTGCACGCCGGGCACCTGCGGCCGACCGTGGTCGGCGACGCCATCGTCCGGGTGCTTGAGTTCCTCGGGCACACCGTCATCAGGGCGGCGCACCTGGGCGACTGGGGCACCCAGTTCGGCATGCTGATCGAGCACGCGCTGGACATCGGCGAGGCAGCCACCGGCAAGCAGCTCGCGGCCGGCGAGTTCACTGCCTTCTACCAGGAGGCCAGGGGCAAGTTCGACGCCGACACTGGGTTCGCCGACCGGTCGCGGCGCCGGGTCGTGCAGCTCCAGGCCGGCGACGAGCAGGCGCTGCGGCTGTGGGGGATGCTGGTCGAAGACTCCATGCAGTACCTGCGGGACGTCTACGCGCGGCTGGACATCACGCTCACCGATGCCGACATGGACCCGGAGAGCTTCTACAACCCGATGCTCGCCGATGTCTGCGCGGAGCTTGAGGGCAAGGGCATCGCGGTGATCAGCGACGGTGCGCTCTGCGCGTTCCCGCCGGGGTTCAGCGGCAGGGACGGCAGGCCCGTGCCCGTCATGCTGCGCAAGAGCGACGGCGGCTACGGCTACGCGAGCACCGACGTGGCCGCGATCAGGTACCGGCTGACCGAGCTGGGCGTGACCCGGATGATCTACGTGGTCGGCGCCGAGCAGCGGCAGCACTTCGAGCTGGTCTTCGAGCTGGCCAGGCAGGCGGGCTGGCTGACCGGCCCGGCGCGCGCCGAGCACGCCGTGATCGGGCTGATGACCGGCCCCGGCGGCCAGCGGCTGCGCACCAGGACCGGCGAGCAGATCAAGCTCGTCGGCCTGATCGATGAGGCGGTCGAACGGGCCGAGGCGGTGATCAGGGACCGGTACGCCGATCCCGCGCTGCGCCAGCAGATCGCCGAGCCGGTGGGCGTCGGCGCGCTGAAGTACGGCGACCTGTCGGTGGCCAGGGACTCCGGCTACGTGCTCGACTTCGACCGGCTGCTCGCGCTGACCGGGAACACCGGCCCGTACCTCCAGTACGCCACCGCCCGGATCAGGTCGATCTTCCACAAGGCCGGCCGCGACCCGGCGGCAGTGGCAGGGCCGGTGCTCCTCGCCGAGCCCGCCGAGCGGGCGCTGGCGCTCGGGCTGCTCGGCCTGGGCCGGGCGGTCAACGAGGTATCCCAGGCGGCCGAGCCGCACAAGCTGGCGGGCTACCTGTTCGAGGTGGCGAGCCTGTTCACCAGCTTCTACGAGCAGTGCCCGGTGCTGACGGCCGAGCCGGAGGTCAGGGACAGCCGGCTGGCACTGTCCGCGCTGACGCTGCGGGTGCTGCTCGCCGGGCTCGGGCTGCTCGGCATCCCGGTCCCCGAGCGGATGTAGCGCGGGCTACTCGCCGCGTCTCCACCCGCGCTCAGCCCTCGCCGTCAGGCGCGCCGGCGTCGGTTCCGCCCGCTGCCGCGCTGGCGGCCGGCTGGCCGACCGAGCGGGCCAGCAGTTGCGCCACGTCGACCACCTCCAGGGTCTCCTTCGCCTCGCCCGAGCTCTTCTTCGCGCTCACCGCGTCGCCCAGCATCACCATGCAGTACGGGCAGCCGGTGGAGATCGTGTCCGGGTCGGTGCCCAGTGCCTCGTCGATCCGCTCGGTGTTGATCCGCTTGCCGATCCGCTCTTCCATCCACATCCGGGCACCGCCGGCGCCGCAGCAGAACCCGCGCTCCTTGCACCGGTGCATCTCCTGCGCCCGCACGCCTGGCACCTGCTCCATGATCTCGCGCGGCGCGGTGAATATCCGGTTGTGACGCCCCAGGAAACAGGGGTCGTGGTAGGTGATCTTCTCCTCGATCGGATTCACCGGGGTCAGCTTGCCCTCTTCCACCAGCCGGGCCAGAAGCTGGGTGTGGTGGATGACCTCGTAGTTCCCGCCGAGCTGCGGGTACTCGTTGGCGATCGTGTTGAAGCAGTGCGGGCAGCTCGCGACGATCTTGCGTGCCCCGGCCTCGTTCAGCGTCTCGATGTTCTGCTGGGCGAGCATGCTGTAGACGAACTCGTTGCCCATCCGCCGGGCCGGGTCGCCGGTGCAGGTCTCGGCGGGGCCGAGCACGGCGAAGCTGACCCCGGCGGTGTGCAGGAGCTGGGCGATGGCCTTGGTCGTCTTCTTGGCCCGGTCCTCAAGCGCGCCGGCGCAGCCCACCCAGAACAGGTACTCCACGTCAGCGCCGATCGCGCCGTCCACGACCGCCACCTCGAAGTCCAGCTCGGTGATCCACTCGGTGCGCTTGTTCTCGCCCATCCCCCACGGATTGCCCTTGTTCTCCAGGTTCTTCAGCATGGTCGCGGCCTCGGCCGGGAACGCCGACTCGATCAGCACCTGGTGGCGCCGCAGCCCGGTGATGTGGTCAATGTGCTCGATGTCGACCGGGCACTCCTCCACGCACGCACCGCAATTGGTGCAGGACCAGAGCACGTCGGGGTCGATGACGCCGCCTGCTTCTGAGTCACCCACCAGGGGCCGTTCGGCCTCCTTACGGATCGATTCCGGAAGCTGCTCCCGCGCCTCGTCGCTGTCGGCCAGCAGGTACGGCGCCTTGGCGAAGGCGTGATCGCGCAGGTCAAGCACCAGCATCTTGGGAGACAGCGGCTTGCCGGTCGCCCAGGCCGGACACTGCGACTGGCAGCGGCCGCACTCGGTGCAGGTGCCCAGGTCGAGCATGCCCTTCCAGGTCAGGTCCTCGATCTTGCCGATGCCGAAGATGTCGGTGTCCGGGTCGGCCTCCTCGAAGTCGAGCACCTTGCCGCCGGAGCGCATCGGCTCCAGGCCGCCCAGTCCGCTGGGCCGCCGCGAGAACAGCACGTTCAGCGGGGCCAGGCCGATGTGCAGGTGCTTGGAGTAGGTGACAAAGACACCGAAGCCGAGGATGACGGCGAGCTGGGCCAGGATGAACGCGGTCTCGATGGCGGAATTCGCGCTCCGGCCGAGCGGGTGCAGCCAGTGCCCGACGAGCTGCGAGGCGAACGCGCCGTGCGGGTAAGGAAAGTCGCCGGTGTTGATCTGAGCACCCCGGTATAGCAGCAGGGTGGCGATGACGCCGAAGATCATCAGCAGCACCAGCCAGGCCGCGCCGGTGTGCGAGCCGGAGAACCGGGACGCCCGGCCCTCCCGCTCCGGGCTGTGCCGCAGCCGGATCACCGTGAAGGTCGCGATGCCGACCAGCACCGCCACGGCGAACAGGTCCTCCAGGAAGCCGACCCACGCCCAGTGCCCGATGCCCGGGATGGCGAACGTCTTGCTGAACAGGTCGCCGTAGGCCTCGATGATGGTCAGGATCAGCACGATGAAGCCCCAGAACGTCAGGGCGTGCGCGATGCCTGGCACCGACCACCGCAGCAGCTTGCGCTGCCCGATGACCTCGGTGACCTGGGTCTCTGCGCTTCGCGCGGGCCGGTCCCGCAGCGCCTGGATCCGCTCGGGCGCGGGCTGGCCGCTCATCGCCAGCCGGTAGAGCCACCACAGCCGCCGGCCGGCGATCGCGCACGCGACCGCGGTCAGGACGAGTCCGATGATCATGCGCAGCGCCAACGTTACCTCCGGGTACGGCGTCGGCTGCCAGCGTAACGCCGGCGTATGACCGCGCCAGGGATCACCCGGCAGACCAGGTCACCGTCGCTAGACTCTCGGGGCATGGCCGGGTCGCCGCGGCGTCTGGCCCGCGACCCAGGAGCGGCGGTAACCGATGGCGGCGGTCGAGCAGACCTCACGGCCCGAGCCGGGTTCGCCCGGCCGCCGGCCGGAGCGCCAGGCCAGGCCGCGCTGGCCGCGCCGCCCGCGCTGGCTGACCAGCGCCGACCTGGCCGTGCTGCGCGTCTGGGTGATCTCCCGGTGCGCCGTGGCGGCGCTGAGCTGGCCCGCGATGTGGATTTTCCAGGGGAGCTCGCACGCCGCGCGGCCGTGGCTGGGGCTGTGGCAGCAGTGGGACGCGGTGCGGTTCCAGGCCATCGCGCAGTACGGCTACTTCGGCCCGGCCGGCCACGTCACCCCCGACCAGGTCGCGTTCCTGCCCGGCTTCCCGCTCGTGCTGGCCGCCGTGCACCTGGTCGTCCGGCAGTGGACGGTGTCCGGGCTGCTGATCTCGCTGCTGGCCGGCGGCATCGCCATGGTGGCGCTCGGCCGCATCGCCGGGCTGGACGGCGAGCCGGACACCGGCCGGCGCGCGGTGCTCTACCTGGTCGCCTCCCCAGCGGCGATCTTCCTGGCGGCGGGGTACGCCGAGGCGCTGTTCCTCGCCTTCGCGCTCTGGGCCTGGCTGCTGGCCCGCGGCGGGCGGTGGCCGCAGGCACTGGCGCTGGCGGGCATCGCCACGGTCATCCGCACCAACGGGCTGTTCCTGTGCGCCGCGCTGCTGGCCGAGATCGTGCTGCACGCCGGGCCGTGGCGGCGTCGTGCCCTGGCCATGTTCCCCCTCGCGCTGGCGCCGGCCGCCGGGTACGAGCTGTACCTGCGGCTGACCACCGGCGGCTGGCTGGCCTGGCAGCACGCTGAGCAGGCCGGCTGGCAGCGGCAGCTCACCAGCCCGGCGAGGGCTTTCCACACGACCTGGAGCGCCGCGTTCGGGCACCAGTTCAGCGCGCCGGTCGCGTTCGCCTTCCAGCTCGAGCTCGCCGCCGTGGCCGCCGGGCTGGCCATCACGATCGTGCTCGCGGTCCGCCGGCGCTGGCCCGAGGCCAGCTACACCGGCCTGACCATCGCGGCGCTCGCCACCTCCATCTGGTACGAGTCGGTGCCCCGCGCCCTGCTGCTGCTGTGGCCGCTGTGGTGCGGCCTGGCGGTGCTGGCCAGGCGGCGGCCCTGGACCGGACAGCTCTACCTGGCCGTCGCGGTGCCGCTGAGCATGGCGATCGGCTTGCTGTACCTGACCGGCAACTGGGCCGGCTAGCGACCGATAACCTGAGCCCGCAGGAGTAACGCGGCTGTCGACGGAGCGTGACGTGGCCTCAGCGCAGGTACCGGGCAGTGACGTGCGGCCCGAGGACGGCAGCGGCGGCGTCACCGGCAGCGGCAGGCTGGCCCTGCTGGCCGGCTCGGTCACGGCGCTGGTCATCGCGAGCCTGGGCGGCAGCGCGCTCGGCTTCCTGAATAAGGCGGCCTGCCGGGCCGGGGCGTGGAACGTCA
The DNA here is from genome assembly GCA_963725175.1 of uncultured Actinomycetota bacterium. Classification (GTDB taxonomy): domain Bacteria; phylum Actinomycetota; class Actinomycetes; order Streptosporangiales; family Streptosporangiaceae; genus DASUBV01. The sequence goes on along the minus strand of CAVRXH010000006.1, from coordinate 3,828,749 downwards.
ACGTCGAGCAGTTCCAGGCGCACTGCTACACCGACATCTACCCGCTGTACTTCGGCGAGGGCCTCTGGCACGGGCAGATCCCCTACTTCGATCACCCCGTGGAGTACCCGGTGCTCATCGGCGCCGCGATGCAGGCGGCGGCGACGGTGGTCCACTCGATCGCCAACCCGTATACCAGGGGCCGGGAGTTCTTCGACGTCACCGTCGCTGGCCTGGCGATCTGCGCGCTGATCGGGGTGCTCTGCACCGCCTACCTGGCGGGCCGGTCACGGCGCTGGACAGCGCTGCTCGTCGCCCTCTCGCCTGGCCTGATCCTGGCGGCCTTCATCAACTGGGACATGATCGCGATGGCGCTGACCGCGCTGGCGATGGCCGCCTGGGCGGCCCGCCGCGGGATGCTGTCCGGCGTGCTGTTCGGGCTCGCCATCGCGACCAAGTTCTATCCGCTGGTGCTGCTCGGCGCCCTGTTCCTGCTCTGCCTGCGGGCCGGCAGGCTGCGCGCGTTCTGGGTCGCGCTGGCGTCCGCGGCGGCCGCCTGGCTGCTGGTTAACGTGCCGGTCGCACTCGGCGCCTTCACCGGCTGGTCGAGGTTCTACCAGCTCAACACGAGCCGGGGCGCGGACTGGGGCTCGATCTGGTACTTCTTCGAGACCGAGCGCTGGCCAGGCGTCGGCAGCCTGAGCCTGCACGCGCTCAACCTGGTCAGCCTGCTGCTGTTCGCGGTGGCCTGCGGCCTGATCGCGCTGCTGACCCTGGCCGCGCCGCGCCGCCCCCGGCTGCCCCAGGTGTTCTTCCTGGTGCTGGCCTCGTTCCTGATGGTCAACAAGGTCTGGTCGCCGCAGTACGTCATCTGGCTGGTGCCGCTGGTGGTGCTGGCCAGGCCCCGGCTGTGGTCCTACCTGCTCTGGCAGGTCGGCGAAGTCGGGTACTTCTTCGCGATCTGGGCGTATTACCTCAGCGTCATGGCGCCGGGCACGCCGGGCAGCATCAGCACCGGACCGTATTTCGCCGCGCTGCTGGCCCGATTCTGCACGGTGGCACTGACGTGCGGCCTGGTGGTCGCCGATATCCTGCGGCCGGACCGGGACGTGGTCAGGGCCGACGGCGCGGATGATCCGGCCGGCGGAGTACTCGACTCAGCGCCGGACGCGTTTTCCCTGGTCAGGCGGGTTTCTGCGGTCGCCTGACCGGCGCAGCGATATTTTCCCGCGGACCGGGAATCACCCTGGTACCAGGGTCGTTAACAAAGTTGAGTCGCTGCGGCTCAAGTCTGTTGACAGCCCTCGGGCATGGTGGCAAACTTGCGCCGTCTGGACTCAACTTAACCACACGATCACACGCAAGGACTGATTTCATGGCACGTGCGGTAGGCATCGACCTGGGGACGACCAACTCCGTCGTCGCCGTCCTCGAGGGCGGCGAGCCCTCGGTTATCGCGAACGCCGAAGGCTCGCGGACGACTCCGTCCGTCGTCGCCTTCGCTAAGAACGGCGAGGTACTCGTCGGCGAGGTCGCCAAGCGGCAGGCGGTCACCAATGTCGACCGCACCATCCGCTCGGTCAAGCGCCAGATGGGCACCGACTGGACTGTGGGCATTGACGGCAAGAAGTTCACCGCCCAGCAGATCAGCGCGTTCATCCTGCAGAAGCTGAAGAGGGACGCCGAGGCCTACCTCGGCGAGACGATCGCCGACGCGGTCATCACCGTGCCCGCGTACTTCAGCGACGCGCAGCGGCAGGCCACCAAGGAGGCCGGGCAGATCGCCGGGCTGAACGTGCTGCGCATCATCAACGAGCCGACCTCGGCTGCCCTGGCCTATCACCTGGAGAAGGACAACGAGGCCACCATCCTCGTCTTCGACCTCGGCGGCGGCACCTTCGACGTGTCCCTGCTGGAAGTCGGCGAGGGCGTGGTCGAGGTCAAGGCGACCAGCGGCGACAACCACCTCGGCGGTGACGACTGGGACCAGCGCGTCGTCGACTGGCTGGTCAAGGACTTCAAGAACAGCTACGGCACCGACCTGTCCAAGGACAAGATGGCGCTGCAGCGGCTGCGGGAGACCGCGGAGAAGGCCAAGATCGAGCTGTCCAGCTCGAGCGAGTCGCAGATCAACCTGCCCTACATCACCCACTCCGACCAGGGTCCGCTGCACCTGGACACCAAGCTGACCAGGGCCGAGTTCCAGAAGATGACCTCCGACCTGCTTGACCGCTGCAAGGCGCCGTTCCAGCAGGTGATCAGGGACGCCGGCGTCAAGCTCGGTGACATCGACCACGTCGTGCTGGTCGGCGGCTCCACCCGGATGCCCGCCGTCGTCGACCTGGTCAAGGAGCTGACCGGCGGCAAGGAGCCCAACAAGGGCGTCAACCCGGACGAGGTCGTGGCCGTGGGCGCGTGCCTGCAGGCCGGCGTGCTCAAGGGCGAGGTCAAGGACGTCCTGCTGCTGGACGTGACCCCGCTGTCGCTGGGCATCGAGACCAAGGGCGGGATCTTCACCAAGCTGATCGAGCGCAACACCACCATCCCGACCAAGCGGTCGGAGATCTTCACCACGGCGGACGACAACCAGCCGTCGGTGCAGATCCAGGTGTACCAGGGTGAGCGCGAGATCGCCGCGTACAACAAGAAGCTCGGCATGTTCGACCTGGCTGGGCCTGGCGCCCGCGCCCCGGGGCATCCCGCAGATCGAGGTCACCTTCGACATCGACGCCAACGGCATCGTCAACGTGTCGGCCAAGGACCTGGGCACCGGCAAGCAGCAGTCCGTGACCATCACGGGCGGCTCCGCGCTGGCCAAGGACGACATCGAGCGGATGATGGCCGACGCCGAGAAGTACGCGGAGGAGGACAAGCAGCGCCGCGACGAGGCCGAGGTCCGCAACCGCGCGGAGACGCTCGCCTACACCACGGAGAAGTTCCTCACCGAGAACGCCGACAAGGTGCCCGACGACATCAAGTCCGAAGTGGAGACCGCCGTCGCGGACCTGAAGAAGGCGCTGGAGGGCAACGACACCGAGACGATCAGGACCGCCAGCGAGCACGCCGCGCAGGTCAGCCAGAAGATGGGCACCGCGATCTACGCGCAGTCGCAGGCCGCGAACGCCCAGGCCGGCGAGGCCGACGGTGGCGAGGCCGGGCCGGACCAGGACGACGAGGTTGTCGAGGCGGAGATCGTGGACGAGGACAAGCCCGGCCAGGAGGGCGGGGCTGCCTGATGAAGCACTCCGACGACGAGAGCCAGGGCCCGGTGATCCGGGACCGAAGGCGCATCGACCCGCAGACGGGCCAGGTACGGGACACCGCCGGCCAGGGCCAGCCGCGGCCGGGGAAGCACTCAGCGTCCCGGCCCGGCAGCCCGGCCGCGGCCCCGGCCGCCCCGGCCGCCCCGGCTGGGGCCGCCACGCCGGCCAACGGTGGCGGTGACTCGGGCGGCACGGCGGCCGCTGACGAGACCGCGGTCAGGCTCGCCGAGCGGACCGCCGATCTCCAGCGCCTCCAGGCCGAGTACGCCAACTACCGCAAGCGCGTGGAGCGCGACCGGATGGCCGTCAGGGAGCAGGCGCTGGCCAACGTGCTGTCCGAGCTGCTCCCGGTGCTGGACGATATCGGCAGGGCCAGGGAGCACGGCGAACTGTCCGGCGGCTTCAAGTCGGTCGCCGAGTCGCTGGAGGGCGTCGCGGCCAAGCTCGGCCTGTCGACCTTCGGCGAGGCAGGCGACCCGTTCGACCCGACACTGCACGACGCGCTCATGCACTCCTACTCCGCCGACGTCACCGAGACGACCTGCGTGCAGATCCTGCAGCCCGGCTACAAGGTCGGCGACCGGATCATCCGGCCCGCCCGGGTATCCGTGGCCGAGCCGGGCGGCGAGGACGGCGGCGAGGATTCCGAGAATTCAGAGCAGACGCGGGACGGACAGGGCTCCGGCGACGGCGAGCATGGCGCTCAGGCCGCTGGCAACCCGGGCACCGATGGCGGCGCGGCAGGCGGCGGCGGCCAGGAAGACGGTCCGGGCTCCGGTGGCCAGGGCGCCCCTGGCGCTGGCCGCTGATCCGTCCCGGCTAAGAGAGGCCCGTTGAGCACCAAGGACTTCCTGGAGAAGGACTACTACAAGACCCTCGGCGTCGCCAAGGGCGCGACCGCGGACGAGATCAAGAAGTCGTACCGCAAGCTCGCCCGCCAGTTCCACCCCGACGCCAACAAGGGGGACCCGAAGGCCGAGGAGAACTTCAAGGAGATCTCCGAGGCCTACAACGTCCTGTCCGACGAGAAGCGGCGCAAGGAGTACGACGAGGCGCGCACGCTGTTCGGCGGGGCCAGGATGCCCGGATCGGGCGGCTCTCCCGGCGGTGGGTACAACTTCGACCTTGGTGATCTGTTCGGCAATACCGGGGGCGGCGGAGGCGGCGGTCTCGGCGACCTGCTCGGCGGGATGTTCGGCCGGGGCGGGCGCGGCACGACGACGCAGCAGACCCGCCCCCGGCGCGGCGCGGACGTGGAGACCGAGGCGTCGCTGTCCTTCAGCGACGCGGTCGAGGGCACCACGGTGTCGCTGCGGCTGGCCGGCGAGGGCCCGTGCAAGAGCTGCATGGGCACCGGCGCCAAGGCCGGCACCGTGCCGCGGGTCTGCCCGACCTGCGAGGGGACCGGGCAGGCCAGCAGGAACCTGGGCAACTTCGCCTTCTCCGAGCCGTGCAAGACCTGCCGGGGCCGGGGGCTGGTGGTGGACGACCCGTGCCCGGTCTGCTCGGGCAGCGGGCGGGCGATGAGCACCAGGACCATCCAGGCGCGCATCCCCGCCGGGGTGGGAGACGGCCAGCGGATCAAGCTCAAGGGCAAGGGCGCGCCCGGCGAGCGCGGCGGGCCGCCTGGCGACCTGTACGTCAAGGTGCACGTCGCGCCGCACCCCGTGTTCGGCCGGTCCGGGCACAACCTGACCGTCACCGTTCCTGTCACCTTCCCCGAAGCGGCGCTCGGCGCCGAGATCAAGGTCCCGTCGCACCGCGGCATGCCGGTCAGCGTCCGGATCCCGGCGGGCACGCCGAGCGGGCGCACCTTCCGGGTCAGGGGCAAGGGCGTGCGGCGCGCCGACGGCACCGTCGGCGACCTGCTGGTCACCGTGAACGTGCAGGTGCCTGCCGACCTTGGCGACAAGGCCAGGAAGGCGCTTGAGACGTTCCGCGAGGCGACCGCCGGGCCCGACCCGCGCGATGAGGTCCTGCGCCAGGCAAAGGCCTGACGCGGGCGGCGGCCGAGGGGAGATGACGATGACCAGCCAGTTCGAGCTGTCCGACGACACGCCTGTCTACGTGATCTCGGTCGCGGCCCAGCTGTCTGGGCTGCACCCCCAGACGCTGCGCGCCTACGACAAGCTCGGCCTGGTTTCGCCGGGACGGACCGTCGGCGGGGGCCGCCGGTACTCGCTGCGGGACATCCTGATCCTGCGTGAGGTCCAGCGGCTGTCCCAGGAGGAAGGCGTCAACCTGTCGGGGATCAAGCGGATCCTCGAGCTGGAAAGCGCCGAGCGGCGGAGCCAGCTCACGCTGGCCGAGCTGCACGCCGAGATCGCCCAGCTCCGCGTCGAGCTGGAGTCCACCCGCGCGGTGGCCGCCCGGCTGGCCGGGCTGCTGCGGGACCGGTCGGGCAGAGGCCTGATCCCGGTCCGCGACCTGCCCGGCCGCGACCTGCAAGTCAGGGACGCACAGCACGGCACTGACCTGAGCGAACAGCGCTGACCTGAGAGAAACGACTGAAAGAAACGACTGAAAAGAAACGACTGAAAGAAGACATAGAACGTGGATGACAAGCTGACCCGCAAGAGTCAGGAGGCACTGTCCGGCGCGGTGCAGCTGGCGACGACCGCCGGCAACCCGAGCGTGGACGGGCTGCACCTGCTCGCTGTCGCTGATCGAGCAGGAGGGCGGCACGGCGGCACCGCTGCTGCGGGCCGTCGGCGCCGATCCCGTGGCGCTGCTCAGCAAGGTCAGCGAGCAGCTCGCCCGGCTGCCCAAGGCGGCCGGCGCCACCGTCAGCGCCCCGGAGACCTCGCGCCCGCTGGTGGCCGCGATCGCCACGGCCGGCAAGCGGGCCAGGGAGATGTCGGATGAGTACATCTCCACCGAGCACCTGCTGGTCGGCCTCGCCGCCGACGGCGGTCAGGCGGCGACGCTGCTGCGCGCTGCCGGGGCAGGCCCGGACGAGCTGCTGGGCGCCTTCGAGCAGGTTCGCGGGCACGCCCGGGTGACCTCAGCGGACCCGGAGGGCACCTATCAGGCGCTGGAGAAGTACGGGGTCGACCTGACCCGCAGCGCGCGGGACGGCAAGCTCGATCCGGTCATCGGCCGGGACGCCGAGATCCGCCGGGTGGTCCAGGTGCTGTCCAGGCGGACCAAGAACAACCCCGTGCTGATCGGCGAGCCCGGCGTCGGCAAGACCGCCGTGGTCGAGGGCCTGGCCCAGCGCATCGTGGCCGGCGACGTGCCCGAGTCGCTGCGCGGCAAGCGCGTGGTCGCGCTCGACCTCGGCGCGATGGTGGCCGGCGCGAAGTACCGGGGCGAGTTCGAGGAGCGGCTGAAGGCCGTCCTCAACGAGATCAAGCAGAGCGACGGCGAGATCATCACCTTCATCGACGAGCTGCACACGGTGGTCGGCGCCGGCGCGGCCGAGGGCGCCATGGACGCCGGGAACATGCTCAAGCCGATGCTGGCCCGTGGCGAGCTGCGGATGGTCGGCGCGACCACCCTGGATGAGTACCGGCAGCGGATCGAGAAGGACCCGGCGCTGGAGCGCCGGTTCCAGCAGGTCTTCGTCGGCGAGCCGTCGGTCGAGGACACCATCGCGATCCTGCGCGGGCTGAAGAGCCGCTACGAGGCGCACCACCAGGTGCAGATCTCCGATGCCGCCCTGGTGGCCGCCGCGAGCCTTTCCGACCGCTACATCACCGCCCGGTTCCTGCCGGACAAGGCCATCGACCTGATCGACGAGTCCGCCTCCCGGCTGCGGATGGAGATCGACTCCCGGCCGGTCGAGATCGACGAGCTACAGCGCCTGGTCGACCGGATGAAGATGGAAGAGATGGCGCTGGCCAGGGAGGCGGACTCGGCCAGCAAGGACCGGCTGGAGCGGTTGCGCGCCGAGCTGGCCGACCGGCAGGAGCAGCTCACCGCCCTGGTCGCCAGGTGGGATAGGGAGAAGGCCGGGCTGAACAAGGTCGGCGAGCTGAAGAAGCAGCTCGACGAGCTGAAGGGCCAGGCCGAGCGCGCCCAGCGGGACGCGGACTTCGAGTCCGCCTCGCGCCTCATGTACGGCGAGATACCAGCGCTGGAGCGCGAGCTGGCCGCGGCCACCGCCGCCGCGTCCGACGGCGCCTCGGGCGAGAGGGCATCGGGCGGTACCGTGCCGGCCGAGGCGCCGATGGTCAAGGAGGAAGTGGGCCCGGACGACGTCGCCGACGTGGTCTCGTCGTGGACCGGCATCCCGGCGGGCCGGCTGCTGGAAGGAGAGACCGGCAAGCTGCTGCGGATGGAGTCCGAGCTCGGCCACCGGCTGGTCGGCCAGGCCAGGGCCGTGCAGGTTGTCTCCGACGCGGTGCGCCGCTCGCGGGCCGGCATCGCCGACCCGGACCGGCCCTCCGGCTCGTTCCTGTTCCTCGGCCCGACCGGGGTGGGCAAGACCGAGCTGGCCAAGGCGCTGGCGGAGTTCCTGTTCGATGACGAACGGGCGATCATCCGCATCGACATGAGCGAGTACTCCGAGCGGCACTCGGTGGCCAGGCTGGTCGGCGCGCCGCCCGGCTACGTCGGCTATGAGGAAGGCGGCCAGCTCACCGAGGCGGTCCGGCGCCGTCCTTACTGCGTGGTGCTGCTGGATGAGGTGGAGAAGGCGCACCAGGAGGTCTTCAACATCCTGCTCCAGGTCCTCGACGACGGACGGCTCACCGACGGTCAGGGCCGGACGGTGGACTTCAGGAACACCATCCTGATCCTGACCTCCAACCTTGGCTCCCAGTACATCGCTGACCCGAACCTGGCGGAGGACGCCAAGCAGGACTCGGTGATGGCGGTGGTCCAGGCCACGTTCAAGCCCGAGTTCCTGAACCGGCTGGACGACATCATCCTGTTCGACGCGCTGACCACCGATGAGCTAACCGAGATCGTCGACCTCCAGGTGGCACGGCTAGCCAGGCGGCTGGCCGACCGGCGGCTCACCCTGACCGTGACGCAGGCCGCCAAGGAATGGCTGGCGGTGACGGGATTCGACCCGATCTACGGGGCGCGGCCGCTGCGGCGGCTGATCCAGTCCGCGATTGGTGACCGGCTGGCCCGCGGCCTGCTGGCGGGTGAGATCGCCGATGGCGACACGGTGCTGGTGGACCTGGACGAGGCGACCGACTCGCTGTCCGTCGCGACGCAGCGCAGCCAGGCTGCCGCTGCCGCCGCGAGGTAAGCCGACCTGAGCGCCCACCTGGGGCGGGTCAGAGCATCCGGTCGTAGCCGTCCTCGGGCAGGCCGAGGTCGTTGCGAATCCGGTAGCGGAGGCTGAGCAGCAGCCGCAGTTCCGATTCGTCCCCGCCGAGGTCGGTGGCGCCGTTACCGCTGCTGCCGTTCTCGACGGCGCCGTTTTCGGTGGTGCTGTTTTCGGTGGTGCCGTTCTCGCCGGGCTGGTCGTTGGGCAGGCACAACTGCACGCCCGCCGTCGCCCAGTCCAGGGCGCTGCGCAGGTCCCCGCGGTCCACCAGCAGCTCGGCAACCAGATCGCAGACACGCGGATCGGCCGACCCCTCGGCCTTCAGCCGACTGATCAGCGCCTGCGCCTCGGCCTGGCGGCCGAGTTGAAACAGCGCCCGCGCCAGCGGGACCCTGGGGTCCACGAAGACGGGGCCGCCGTCCACCATCGCCTGCCGGAACCCGCCGACTGCGGCAACAGGGTCATCGGCGAGCAGATACTGCTCGCCTGCCCGCAGAAATGCCTCAGCACGGGCCATTTCCGATGTTTCAGTCGCCGTCTGCGCAAGCTGATTCATCAGCTTCGCGGCAGCGGCATGATCGCCACTGCGAACGGCGTCAAACTCGATCGCATCGAACTCTTCACGGCTGAGGACGGCCACTCTGTCACGGTACCCAGCGCCGGTTCGTCTGCAACGCGAACTATTCCGGAGTAATGGCATCGTGACCCCGGAGACACCATCCGGGCGATCGGCTACCGCCGCGAGCGCTCCAGCGCATCCCAGAAACCCCGGCGCAGGGCATGCCGGACGTCGTCGTGCAGCAGCGAGTCGATCGGCAGCGCGGACCCCTGAAGCAGCCGTGCCTCCAGGTCCGAGGGCATCCGCGGCTTTCTGGCCAGCACCGCCTCCAGCCAGAGCGCGGGCGCGTCCCTGGCCACGGCCTCACCGAAACCGAAGCCCTCGGAGTGAGCTGCCTGGACCGCGTCGGCCAGCGAGATCGCGACCGGCTGCGGCATCGACTGCTGGGCCGCTGGTGGCAGTTGCGGCGTCTCGTATGCCCCCGCGACCTGGGGATATCCGGCCGGCGCACCGGGCAGGGCACCGTAGCCGCCGAACTGACCTTGCGGACCGGGCTGCGCCTGGCCGCCGTAGGGCGCGCCGGGCGGCTGCGGGTACTGCTGGCCCGCCGCAGGGAGCTGGCGCGGGCCGCGCTGGGCCTCGGGGCCGAGACCATTCTGCGCGGGACCCTGACCGGGGACCATGCCGCCGGGCGGCAGTCCGTTCTGGGGCATGCCGCCGGGCGGCAGTCCATGCTGCGCGAGGCCCGGCTGTCCTGGTCCTGCCTGGCCGGATCCCGGCTGGCCGACGCCCGGACCCGGCTGACCGAAGCCATTCTGCGGGAGACCGCCGGGCGGAAGCTGGTTCTGGCCGAGCCCGTTGCTGCCGAGTCCACTACTGCCGAGCCCGTTGCTGGCGGAGCCGTTCTGGCCGAGCCCGTTCTGCCCCAGGGGGTTCTGGCTCAGGCCGTTCTGGCCCGCGCCGTTGCTGAGCCCGTTCCCGCCCATCCCGTTCTGGTGCAGGCCATTGTGCGCGGCCATACCGGGCGGCAGGCCGTTCTGAGCCTGGCCATTCTGTGCGGGGCCATTCTGTCCGGGGCCATTCTGTCCGGGGCCGTTCTGTCCGGGGCCGTTCTGAGTCTGGCCGTTCTGTCCGGGGCCGTGCTGACCGGCACTGCCCTGAGCCTGGCCGAGCCCGTTCTGGCCCAGGCCGTTCTGTGCCATCCCGTTGCCGCCGAGCCCGTTGCCGCCGAGCCCGTGGCTCATGCCGTTCTGGCCCAAGCCGTTCTGGCCCAGTCCGTTCTGCGCCATCCCGTTCTGGGGTAGGCCACCGTGCGGCAGCGCGCCCTGGAGCCCGTTCTGCGGCATCCCGTTCTGGGGCTGGCCGCCGAACCCAGGACCCTGCTGGCCGCTCGGCTGACCGTGCTGGGGCTGGCCCTGCTGGGGCTGGCCCTGCTGGGGCTGACCGTGCTGGGGCGGGCTCTGCTGCGACTGGCCGCTCTGCGGGTGGCCGACCCCGGCCATGCCGTTCTGCCCAGGGCCGCCCGGCTGCCCACTCTGCGGCTGCCCGCCCTGAGGCTGCCCGGTCTGCGGCTGCCCGCCCTGGCTCAGGCTGCCCTGGCCCAGCCCGTTCTGGCCCAGCCCGTTCTGGCCCAGCGCGCCCGGCAGCGCGCTGCCTGCCGCCATCGCGCCCTGGCCCATGCCGTTCTGGCCCATGCCGTTCTGGCCCATGCCGTTCTGGCCCATGCCGTTCTGGCCCATGCCGTTCTGGCCCATGCCGTTCTGGCCCATGCCGCCGTTCTGGATGACACCGCCGGAAGGCATGCCGTTCTGCGGAAGGCCGTTCTGCTGGCCCGGCATGGCCGGACCGCCGCGCACCGCGTCGGGCATCGCGTACTGCTGCTGCGCGCCCAGCCGCCCGCCCTGGTCGTCACCGCGGGCCGCGGCGAGGCCCTGGCGGCCCTGCTCGCCGCCGTCGGGTGCGGTTAGCATGCCCCGGCTATCTCCGGACTGGCCGGGTGACCCCTGGCCACCCCCTGCCTGGCCTGCACCGCCCTGGCCCGACCCGCCCTGACCGAGGGTGGCCTGGCCGCCCGCCAGGTGACCGCCGGCGATCTGGGCGGAGGCATGCGCACCTGGCTGCGCCTGACCCGTCCGCGCATAATCAGCCGCGACGGGTGCCGGGTACAGCACGGGCACGCCTTGCTGACTGCCGACCCCTTGCTGACTGCCACCCTGCTGGTTACCGCCCTGGCCGACCCCCTGCTGACCAGCCCCTTGCTGGCTGACCCCTTGCTGGCCGGCACCGCCCTGCTGCAGCGAGCCGCCCTGGCCCGACCCGGCCTGGGCGGGCACCAGCGCACCCTGGAGAACTCCGCCCTGCCCGATGGCCTGCTGGCTGCCCTGCTGTGCCGAACCGTGCTGTGCTGAACCGTGCTGTCCCGAGCCGTGCTGTCCCGAACCGTGCTGCGCCGAACCCGGCTGCGCGCCTGCCTGCTGACCCGCGCCGATGGCGGCGGGCTCCCTGCCGCGGTAGTCGGCCTCGTCGTCACGGGACACCGGCTCGGCACCGGGAATGAGGTCCACGTAAGGACGCAGGTGCCCGGCGGCGATCACGATGATGTCGTCGCACTCCTGGCGCAGCGCGCGTGTGGAGGTCTCATCGTCACCCGTCGCGATGTGCAGCACGGCGACACGCAGGCCCTGATCCTGAACATCCGAGACCACTTGCGCGAGGTCTTCCTCGGCGCTCACGATCACCACGTCGGTAACGGCCTTGTTCCTGGCCAGCGCGGTGAGGTCGCGGCGGATCTCGGTCTCTACGCCCTCCCGGCGGCCCGGCCGCGCCTTGCTGAGCCGGAGCTTGAGGCCGGGGATGTCGGCAAGGGTCTCGTGCTCGGCGGTGCGCCGGCTGTCCACCGTCGCCTCGTACCAGTAGCATCTGAGCAGCGGCAGGCCCGTACGGTCCCTGGACAGCTCCGCCAGCAGCTTGAGCAGGCCAGCGTAGTCCCAGGAGACCGAGTCACGATGGCGTGTCCCGTGGACGGCGAGAGCGCCGTCGGACAGCGCATACCCGGCATCCACGAACAGCGCGCAGCGATCCACGCGACACCGTCCTTCCCTTGACGCGTGACGTTACCAGCGCATCGAGGTCGCCGTGGTGGATAGCGCAGATCGCGGACTTAGCCGCCAGGCCGGAAACCTGCTGGCGGGCCGGGCATTTCGCCTGCATAACGTGGCTGGCACGGACGGCGGGGCGCGGCTCCCCGAGGGTCCGCGCGACGCCCGCGCCGCTACACTCAGGCCCCGTGTCTGAACGCGAGGAACTGGCGAGCATCATCAGGGACAAGGCCGTCGTTCACGGTGAAGTGATCTTGTCTTCCGGGCAGCGCGCCGACTGGTATATCGACCTGCGCCGGGTGCTGCTTGACGGTGCCGCGGCGCCGCTGGCCGGGCGGGTCATGCTGAGCGCCACGGCGGGCCTGGACTTCGACGCGGTCGGCGGCCTGACCCTTGGCGCCGACCCGGTGGCGACGGCCATGATGCACGCGGCCGCGGCGCAGGGCCGCAAGCTCGACGCCTTCGTGGTGCGCAAGACAGAAAAGGCGCACGGACTACAGCGCAGGATCGAAGGTCCCGACGTGGCCGGCCGGCGTGTGCTCGCGGTTGAGGACACCTCCACCACGGGCGGCTCGGTGCTGACAGCGGTGGACGCCCTGACCGAAGCGGGCGCCGAGGTTGTCGGGGTGGCGGTCCTGGTGGACCGCGGCGCACGGGACCGGGTGACCGGCCGGGGGCTGCCTTACCTGGCGGCTTACCAGCTACCGGACCTGGGCCTGGGGTAACGACCGTCCCGGCCGGCCGTGCGGCGGATCACTAGCTCCGGAATACTGGGTAAGGGAGACCAGGCCCGGCACGGGCGGGAACTGCCGGGGCACACCGGACACCTTCTATCTGGCCTCCAGGCCGCAGGAGAGGAAGCGCCGTCATGCCGATCGCGACGCCAGAGGTATACGCCCAGATGCTCGACCGGGCCAAGGAGCAACGGCTTCGCTTACCCGGCGATCAATGTCTCCTCCAGCCAGACGCTGAACGCCGCCATCCGCGGCTTCGCCGAGGCCGGCAGCGACGGGATCGTCCAGGTCTCGACGGGCGGCGCGGAGTACCTGTCCGGCCAGGGCGTCAAGGAAATGGTCACCGGTTCCGTCGCGCTCGCGCACTTCGCCAGGGCGGTGGCGGCGAAGTACTCGGTGCAGATCGCCCTGCACACCGACCACTGCCCCAAGGACAAGCTGGACGGATTCATGCGCCCGCTGGTGCAGATCTCCGCTGAGCGGGTGGCCAGGGGCGAGGAGCCGTTGTTCCAGTCGCACATGTGGGACGGGTCGGCGGTGCCGCTGGCGGAGAACCTCCAGATCGCCGCGGAGCTGATCGAGAAGTGCGCGGCGGCGCACGTGATCATGGAGATGGAGATCGGCGTCGTCGGCGGCGAGGAAGACGGCGTCGTCGGCGAGATCAACGAGAAGCTGTACAGCACCCCGGCGGACGCGCTGGCCACCGTCGATGCGGTCGGCCTGGGCGAGCGCGGCAGATACCTGCTCGCCGCCACCTTCGGCAACGTGCACGGCGTGTACAAGCCGGGCCACGTCAAGCTGCGGCCATCGGTGCTCAAGGACATCCAGGAGGCGGTCGGCGCCAAGTACGGCAGGGACAAGCCGTTCGACCTGGTGTTCCACGGCGGCTCGGGCTCCGACCTGGCCGACATCCGGGAGGCGATCTCCTACGGCGTGGTGAAGATGAACGTGGACACCGACACTCAGTACGCGTTCACCCGCCCGGTGGCGGGCCACATGTTCAGCAACTACGACGGGGTACTCAAGATCGACGGCGAGGTCGGCAGCAAGAAGGCGTACGACCCGCGTGCCTGGGGCAAGGCGGCCGAGGAGTCGATGACCGCCCGGGTAGTCCGGGCGTGCGAGGACCTGATGTCGGCAGGCAACCAGCTCGGCTGAGCAAGCCGGGCGCCACGACGGAGAGGATGGCCGCATGAGCCACCAGAACCTGCTGGGCGGGCCGCCGGACACGCTGCTGCCCGATGACCCGGCGGCGCGAGAGGCGCTGGAGTCGGCCGCCGACCCGGCGACCGTCGCGGCCCGTTTCCCTGCCTACTGCGCCGCCTGGGCGGCGCTGGCGGAGCGGGCCCTGGCCGACGGCGACGACGTCACCGGTTACGCGTTCGCCAGGACCGGCTACCACCGCGGGCTGGACCAGCTCCGCCGGGCGGGCTGGAAGGGCTACGGCCCCGTGCCCTGGGACCACCAGCCCAACCAGGGCTTCCTGCGCGCGCTCGCCGCGCTTTCGGCCGCCGCCGCGGCCCTCGGCGAGGACGACGAGGCGGATCGCTGCCGGTAGTTCCTGGCCGACTGCAGCGCCGCCGCCGCGGCCAGGCTGCTGCCCTAGAAGGGGAGGACCGCAGATGCCCGCCATCGTGATCGTCGGCGCGCAGTGGGGTGACGAAGGCAAGGGCAAGGCCACTGACCTGCTCGGGGACAGCGTCGATTACGTCGTGCGCTACCAGGGCGGCAACAACGCCGGGCACACGGTGGTCATCGGCGAGGACAGCTACGCGCTGCACCTGCTGCCGTCCGGGGTGCTGTCCCGCACCGCCGTCCCCGTCATCGGCAATGGCGTGGTCATCGACCCGGCGGTGCTGATCAGCGAGATCGATGGCCTGGAGCAGCGCGGCGTCTCCTGCGAGCGGCTGCTGATCTCCGCCAGCGCGCACCTGATCATGCCGCACCACATCGCACTGGACAAGGTGACCGAACGGCACCTGGGCAGCGCCAGGATCGGCACCACCGGGCGCGGCATCGGCCCCACCTACAGCGACAAGGCCGCCCGGATGGGCATCCGCATGCAGGACCTGTTCGACCCCGGCATCCTGCGCCAGAAGCTGGAGCTTGCGCTGCGGGAGAAGAACCAGGTGCTCACCAAGGTCTACAACCGGCGCACCATCGACCCGGCCACTGTCGCCGAGGAGTACCTGCGCTACGGCGAGCGGCTCGGCGGCTACCTGGCCGACACCGGCCTGCTGCTGAACAAGGCGCTCGACGACGGCAAGGTGGTCCTGCTGGAGGGCGCCCAGGCGACGCTGCTTGACGTAGACCACGGCACCTACCCGTTCGTCACCTCCTCGTCGCCGACCGCTGGCGGCGCCTGCGCCGGGTCCGGGCTCGGCCCGACCAGGATCAGCCGGGTCATCGGCATCCTGAAGGCCTACACCACCCGGGTCGGCGCCGGGCCGTTCCCCACCGAGCTGACCGATGGCCAGGGCGACTGGCTGCGCGAGGCGGGCGGCGAGTACGGCGTCACGACCGGCAGGCCCCGCCGGACCGGCTGGTTCGACGCGGTGGTGGCCAGGTACGCGACCAGGGTCAACGGGATCACCGACTACTTCATCACCAAGCTGGACGTGCTGTCCGGCCTGGAGAAGGTGCCGGTCTGCGTGGGTTATCAGGTGAACGGCGGCCGCCGGGACGAGATGCCGATGACCCAGACCGAGTTTCATCACGCCGTGCCCGTCTATGAGCACCTGGACGGCTGGGCGGAAGACATCTCCGGGGCCAAGGACATCGCGGACCTGCCGCCGGCCGCGCGTGCCTACCTGGCGGCACTGGAAGACATGATCGGCGCGCCGATCATGGCCGTGGGCGTCGGCCCGCGCCGGGACCAGACGCTCCAGCTCCGGCCGGTGCTCTGAGCCATGCGCGTGCTGCTGATCGGCTCTGGCGGTCGCGAGCATGCCCTGGCCAGGGCGCTGGCCGCCGACCCCGGCGTCAGCGAGCTGCACGTGGCCCCCGGCAATCCGGGCATCGGCGAGATCGCCGAGCTGCATCCGGTGCCGCCCGCCGACCCGGCGGCGGTCACCGCGCTGGCCGCGCGGACCGGGGCGGACCTGGTCGTTATCGGCCCCGAGGCGCCGCTGGTGGCCGGGGTGGCCGACGCACTGCGGGCGGCCGGGGTGCGCTGCTTCGGGCCGGGACAGGCACGCGGCCATGATCGAGGGCTCCAAGTGGTTCGCCAAGCAGGTGATGACGGACGCCGGCATCCCCACGGCGGCGGCCCGCACCTGCACGAACCCAGCGCAGGCCGCGGCGGCCCTGGACGCCTTCGGGCCGCCCTATGTGGTGAAGGCGGACGGCCTGGCCGCGGGCAAGGGCGTGCTGGTCACCACCGACCGGGCGGCGGCCCTGGCGCACGCCCTGGACTGCGGCGTGACGGTCATCGAGGAGTTCCTTGACGGCCCGGAGGTCTCGGTCTTCGCCCTGGCCGACGGCACGAACGCCGTTCCGCTGCTGCCCGCCCAGGACTTCAAGCGGGCCGGCGACGGCGATGCCGGCCCGAACACCGGCGGGATGGGCGCGTACGCACCGCTGCCCTGGGCGCCGCCAGAACTGGCCGCCGAGACGATGGCCACGATCGCCCGCCCGGCCCTGGCCGAGCTGCGCCGCCGCGGCACCCCGTACACCGGGCTGCTCTACGCGGGGCTGTGCCTGACCTCGCGCGGGCCGCGGGTGGTGGAGTTCAACGCGCGGTTCGGCGACCCCGAGACCCAGGTGGTGCTCGACCGGCTGGCGACGCCGCTCGGCGGCCTGCTCGACGCGACCGCCGCCGGGGACCTGGCCGGGACCGGCGAACTGGCCTGGACGCCCGGTGCCGCCGTGACCGTGGTGGTCGCGGCGAGTGGCTACCCGGCCGCCCCGGCGCTTGGCGATCCGGTCGGCGGGATCGCGGCGGCGGGCCAGGTGCCCGGCGCCTACGTGCTGCACGCCGGAACGGTACGAGATCGCGACGGCGAGCTGGTGTCGGCGGGCGGCCGGGTGCTTGACGTGGTCGGCGCCGGCCGGGACATTTCCTCGGCCAGGGCCGCCGCCTACGCCGCGGCCGGCGCGATCACCCTGGCCGGCGGCTGGTACCGGACCGACATCGCCGCGCACCCTGACCAGCCCGGCGGCGATGAGGCGCAGGCCGGCGGTACGGCAGGATAGGTGCCGTGATCGAGAGGTACACGCTGCCCGAGATGGGTCGGGTCTGGAGCGAGGCGCACAAGTACGAGCTGTGGTGCCAGGTCGAGGCGCTGGTACTCGCCGCGCACGCCAGGGCTGGCACCGTGCCCGCCGATGCCGTGCCGCCGGTCCAGGCCGCGGCGCCGCCGACGCCCGAGGCGGTGGCCGCCATCGAGGCGGTGACCGGCCATGACGTCATCGCGTTCCTGTCGGCCTGGGCGGACAACACCAGCCCCCGCCAGGCCGCCGCGTACGTGCACTACGGCATGACCTCCTCCGACCTGCTGGACACCGCGCTCGCCCTCCAGCTCACCGAGGCCACCGACCTGCTGCTGGCCCGGTGCACGGCGCTGCTGCACGCCACCCGCGATCACGCGCTGGCGCACCGGGACACGCTGCGGGTCGGCCGGACGCACGGCATCCACGCCGAGCCCGATGTCTGGGGACACCGGATGGCCGACTTCGCCTTCGCGGTGGCCCGCTGCCGCGACCGGCTGGAGCGGGCCAGGGCGGCCGTCGCGGTGGGCAAGCTGTCCGGCGCGGTGGGCACCTACTCCAACATCGAGCCGGCCATCGAGGCCGAGGTGATGGCGGAGCTGGGGCTGCGGGCGGCCGACGTGGCGACCCAGGTGGTGCTCAGGGACGGGGTCGCGGAGTGGACGGGCGTGCTGGCGCTGATCGCCACGGTCTGCGACGCCATCGCTCTGGAGGTCAGGCACGGCCAGCGGACCGAGGTGGCGGAGCTGGCCGAGTCGTTCGGCAGCGGCCAGAAGGGCTCCTCGGCGATGCCGCACAAGCGGAACCCGGTCCGCGCCGAGCGGATCAGCGGCCTGGCCAGGGTGGTGCGAGCCCAGGTCGTGCCCGTGCTGGAGGGCATTCCGCTGTGGCACGAGCGAGACATCTCCCATTCCTCCACGGAACGGGTGGCACTCCCGGATGCCGCCATCACGACTGACTACCTGCTGGAGCAGACCACCGGCCTGGTCACGGGGCTGGTCGTGGACGCCGGGCGGATGCGGGCCAACCTGGACTCCGGGCGCGGCCTGATCTACACCTCGGCCGTGCTGCTGGAACTGGTCGCGTCCGGGATGTCCCGGGAGGACGCCTACGCACTGGTGCAGGACGCGGCGATGGAGACCTGGCGCGGCGGCCCGCCGTTCCTGGACACGCTGCGCACTCGCGCGACGGCGGCCGGCCAGCGGCTAGACGAGGCCCGGCTGGCCGAGATCTGCCGACCGGAGCGGTACGTGCGGCGGCTCGCCGCGGTCTTTGACCGGGTTTCCAGGCTCGGCTGAGCCAGGACTAGCCAGCCGGGGCAGGCGGGTAAGGCAGAAGGAGGCGGGCAGTGGAGCTGCTGTACTCGGGCAAGGTCAGGGACCTGTACGCCGACGGCGAGGACCTGATCATGGTCGCCTCTGACCGGATCAGCGTCTATGACGTGGTACTGCCGACGCCGATGCCGGACAAGGGCGCGATCCTCACTCAGCTCTCGCTGTGGTGGTTCGAGCAGCTCGCCGACCTGGTGCCGAACCACGTGATCTCGGCGACCAGGGTGCCGGCCGAGTGGGCCGGGCCGGGCGATCAGGTGCCGTCGCCTCGACATGATCGGCGTGGAGTGCATCGCCCGCGGCTACCTCGCGGGCCTGGGCCTGGAGTCCTACCGGGCGTCCGGGTCCGTGTCCGGCGTCGAGCTGCCTGCCGGGCTGGCCGAGGGATCTGAGCTGCCCGAGCCGGTCTTCACCCCGACCACCAAGGCCGCTGCCGGTGAGCACGACGAGTTCATCGGCTTCGCCGAGGTCGTCGCAGAGGTTGGCCAGGAGACCGCCGAGCGGCTGCGAGAGCTGACGCTGGCGGTGTACCGGCACGGCCAGGCCACCGCGCGGGGCCGCGGCGTGATCATCGCCGACACCAAGCTGGAGTTCGGCCGGGCAGCCGACGGCACGCTGGTGCTGGCCGACGAGGTGCTGACCCCGGACTCGTCCCGGTTCTGGCCGGCCAGCGAGTGGCAGCCGGGCCGGACCGCAGCCCTCCCTGGACAAGCAGTACGTGCGGGACTGGGCGGTCGCCTCAGGCTGGGACAAGCGGTCGCCCGCGCCCGAGCTGCCCGCCGAGGTGGTGGCGGCCACCAGGGCCAGGTACGTCGAGGCATACGAGCACATCACAGGCGAGCGCTGGAGATGATTTTGACCTGGCGGCTGAGTCCCCGGCCGCCCGCAGGGTATGGGACGAGAGCCCGGCGGTAACTCTTCGGAGGCGTTCAGGTACTTTGCGTAACACCGTCATCATGGTCTGGGGGGCGCGGAAGCGGTGGAATACTGGACGACACGTGAGACAGGCGGCCGGCACTATGGCGAGATGCCGTCTGGGTGGCCGGCGGCCACGCCGGGCGGTCCCCTGATGAGCCGATCGCGAGAATCTGCGCAACTGAGCGACAGGAGTTCCAGCCAGATGACGAGCGGCTCACAGACCCGCTACCGCGTCCGCGGCGGCAACCCGCTGCAGGGCACAGTCTTCGTCCAGGGCGCCAAGAACGCCGCCCTCAAGATGATCGCGGCCTCGCTGCTCGCCGAGAAGGGCCGCACAGTCCTGCGGAACGTCCCCGTCATCGAGGATGTGCGCCGGGCCGTCGAACTGGCCCAGGCTGTGGGCGCGGTGGTCAAGTTCCACGAGGCCGAGCGGACCCTGGTGGTCGATGCCTCCGACCTGACCAGCTCGGTCCTGCCCGCCGAGATCGCCGGCCGGTTCCGCGGCTCGGTGCTCTTCGTGCCCGCCCTGCTGCACCGGCTCGGCGAGGCCACCATCGAGGGCGTCGGCGGCTGCAACCTGGGCAGTCGGCTGCTCGACTTCCACTACCGGGGCTTTGCCCGGCTGGGCGCGATCGTTGACGAGCAGGACACCCAGATCCACATCAAGGCGGGCCGGCTGCGCGGCGCCCACCTGTACCTGGACACTCCCTCGCACACGGGCACCGAGAACCTGATCATGGCCGCCTCGCTGGCGCCCGGCACCACGGTGATCGACAACACCGCGCTGGAGCCCGAGGTCCTCGACGTCATCGCCTTCCTGACCAAGATGGGCGCCGGATCAGCGGCGGCGGCACCGGTTTCGTGACGGTCCAGGGCGTCGGCGAGCTAACCGGCGTGGAGCACACCGTCATGCCGGACCGGATCGACGCGGCCGTTTTCGCCATGGCCGCCGCGATGACCGGGGGCGAGGTCACCCTGGTCGGCGCTTCTCTAGAGGATTTCGGTGTCGTCCGGTGGAAGCTGGAGCAGATGGGCGTCGAGTTCGCCACGCACGGCGCCGTCCTCCAGGTCCGGCGTGATCGCCAGCTCCGGCCGATCAACGTCATCACCTGCCCGTTCCCCGGATTCGCCACCGACCTGCAATCGCCGATTATGGCGCTGAGCTGCCTGGCCGACGGCACTAGCTACATCAGGGAGACCATCTTCGACGGCCGTTACATGCTGGCCGGCGAGCTGAACAAGATGGGCGCGAAGGTCGAGGTAGCGGGCAATGCCGTGCTGGTGCACGGTCCGACGACGCTGCACGGTACCGAGGTCATCGCCCACGAGCTGCGCACCGGAATCGCGCTGGTCCTAGCCGGGCTGGCCGCCGAGGGCGAGACGATCGTGTCCCCCGGTTACCTGATCGATCGCGGCCACGCCTCGATCGCCGAGCGCCTGTCCACGCTCGGTGCGGACGTCACCGCGGAAATCGAGGACTGACCCGCCAGGCTGGGAAGATTCCCTGCCATTCACTTTTTTGGCACCCTGGATCGGCGTCAAGTTTCGCTCAGCCGTTGAATCACGGATAATTGCCTCTTCCAGTAACGAGTTCAGTGCGCTACGAAATGAGGTAGCGAAACTCAGCGGCTGCGGAGCGGGTGGCCTTGATGAGACGGGAAATGGCGCGAATGGCAGGTGGCGCCGAGCCGACGATCGGCATCGTCGGCTCACATGAGCTTGTTGAGCGGATCATGCTGTCCGGCCTGCCGCTGACCGCCGGAACAGGGGCGGGACTGCCGGCCGAGCGCGGCGAGGCTGGCAGCCGGCGACTGGTGACCGCGGCCTACCGCGACGAGCAGGAGGCGCCTGAGCGGGTAGCCAGGCTGGGCAGCACGGTCGACGCCTGCCTGTTCGCCAGCCGGGTGCCCTACGAGTACGCCAGGCGGGCCGGGGTGCTCACCATGCCGGCCACCTACATCCAGCTCAGCGGCAGCGCGCTGTACGCGGCGATGCTCAGGGCCAGCCGCGAGGGCAGGGACATCGGCAGATCTAGCATCGACGTGGTCACCCAGGGCGATGCCGAGGACGCCATGTCCGAGCTGGGCATCTCGCCCGACGGGGTGCACGTGCGCGAGGAGATCTCCGGGGCTGCCGCGATTGCCTCGTTCCACGAGCGGCTCTGGCAGCAGGACCAGACCACCGTCGCGTTCACCTGCCTGGCCTCGGTGGCCCGCAAGCTGTCGGCAGCCCAGGTGCCGGTCTTCACGCTGCGGCCCACCGGCAGCGCGATCAGGTCGGCACTGCGCACCGGCGCCCTGCTGGCCGGCTACCGGCGGCTGGAGAACGCCCAGCTCGCTGTCGTGATCGTGGAGGTGCCGACGCTGCGGGACACCGTCCGCCGCGGCGCGCCCCGGCAGGCCCGCGAGGAGCTGCGGCTCACCGTGCACCGGTTCCTGGTCCAGGAGGCACAGCGAATCCAGGCGACCGTGAGCCCGCTGAACGAGCACGGCTTCCTGGTGATCGCGACCCGCGGCTCGCTCACCCAGGCCGTCGACGGCACCGGCGGGCCCCCGTTCGTCGAACGGGCCCGCAGCGAGCTGGGCATCGGCATCGAGGTGGGCGTCGGCGCCGGGCGGACCGAACTGGAGGCCGAGGCCCGCGCCCGCGCCTCGCTCGGTCGGCCCACCACGCTGCCCAGGGCGGCGGGCGCGACGCGAGAACGCGGCGCGCAGCCACTGGTGCCTGGCCCACGGCAGGCGGCCGCCGGCTCGGCCAGCCGCCGTGGCCTGGACACACTGGTCAGGCTCGCGGAGAAGCTATCCGCGACCGGAGCCACCCCGGTGGTGGACGCCGAGACCGCCGGGCGGCTGCTGTCGGTCACCCCGCGTACGGCCAGGCGGCTGCTGGCCACCCTGGTCGAGGAGGGCCTGGCCTGGCCGCTGCCACCAAGCAGGAGCCCGCAGCCGGGCCGCCCCCGGCAGGCCTACCGGCTGGTCATCGAGAAACTAGGCCCACGCGGCGCCCGCTAGCTCCAGGGGGCGATGACGTCGCGGCCGAACCTGGCCATCTCCTCGTGCTGCGGGGAGAACTGGAGCAGCATCAGGCCGACTCCTGCCGCCTCGTAGGCCCGCAGCCGGGCGGTGATCTGGTCGGGCGTGCCGACCAGGCCGCTGCGCAGCCCTCGGTTGGAGACGCTGTACTCCTCCAGCGAGACCTGGGACTCGAGCTGCGACCCCTCGACGAAGTCCTGGTAGGAGGCGTACGCCTCCGGCGACGACCGGACGTTCAGGATGCGGTCAAGCTCGGCCTGCGCCTCGGCCTCGGTATCCCGGCAGATCACGTACCCGGAGACGCCGAAGGTCAGCGGCGGGCGGCCCGCTGCCGCTGCCCTGGCGCTCAGGTCGGCGACCTTGGCCGCGATCACCTCCGGCGCGTCGCCGTGCATCACGTACGCGTCGGCCTGCGCCGCGATGACCTCCTTGGCCCGCGGCGACTCCCCGCCCATGTAGACCGGCGGAACCCGGCCCGGCTTGGGCTCCAGCCGGGCGCCCGCCAGCTGGTAGAGATCGCCGGAATGAGTCACGTCGTCCTCGCGGAGCAGGCGGCCGACGATCTCCAGCCACTCCTGCGTCCTGGCGTACCTGGCATCGTGCACGTCGAACGGCGCGCCGTACTGCGCCGCCTCCTCGCGCCACCAGGACGACACGACGTTCAGCGAGACCCGGCCGGGAGCGATCACGTCCAGGGTGGACAGCGCCTTGGCGGTCAGCGCCGGGGAGTGATAGTTCGGCCGGACCGCCAGCATCAGCTCCAGCGTGCTGGTCACGGCCGCCACGGCCGGGGCCAGGGTCCAGCAGTCCAGCGACGGCTGGCCCGGGCCCTTGATGTCATTGAGGCTCAGCTCGGCGATGAGCGACAGGTCAAAGCCGTGCTGCTCGCTGGCGACCGCCAGGTCACGGACGTAGGGCCAGGCCACCGGCATGCCCTCATCCCTGACATTGCGCAGCCAGCCGCCGAAGATCGGCATCCAGTAACCGAACCGCATGTAAGCCTCCATAGACGAGCATCCGGCCCAGGCCGAAACATATCCCCGCGCCGCCCAGTATCACGGCCCGACGGCCGGGGATGTTCACGCGGTCGCCAGCAGCCGCCCCAGGAACGCCGCCACGGCGGGCAGGGCGGCGCGCGGCGCGGCCGCCTCGATCTGCGCGTTGTAGTTCGTGGTGGTGTTGATGTCGTAGGTCACTAGGCGGCCGTCGGCGGTCTCGATGAACTCGAAGCCCGCGATCTCGATGCCGTGCGCGGCGGCGAACTGGGCATACCGGGCGGTGATCGGGTGCTCGAAGCCCTCCCGCAGCGCGAACAGGCTGGGCTCCTCCTGCCCGCCGACCGCGCAGGCATCGGCCGGGCAGAGCTGGAAACCGCCGCGGGCGGTGTCCGCCGTGATCGCGTAGACGAACTCGCCGCCGACGATCTCCGCCCTGGTGATCCGCGGCCGCGCCGCTACCAGGTACTCCTGGAGCAAGGTGATGCCGTCCACCGGCGCCAGGTAGCCGGGTGCGGCCAGGTGTGCGTCGAACTCATCGTGACTGGTGAACAGCGCGACCCCGAGCCCCTTGCCGCCCTGGTTGTGCTTGGCCACGAACGGGACGGGCAGCTTCCTGGCGGCCGCCGCCAGCTCCGCGGTCCCCGCCACGGCGACGGTGCGAGGCACGTCGAACCCGGCGGCGCGCAGCGCGACGAGCTGGTCGACCTTGCTCATCTCCAGCTCAAGCGCCGCCCGGCCGTTCACCACCCGCCGGCCGGCGGCCGCCAGCCAGGCCAGCACGCCGCGGGTCTGGTCCTTGGCGAACGGGTGCTCCCTGGTATGCGCCGAGGCGCTCATCCGGGACCAGTACACGCCGGGCGGCGGCGCCTCGGCCAGGTCGATGACCGCCTCGCCGAGCAGCCACTGCTCGTGCGGGACCCCGGCCGTGGTCAGGGCAGCCCCGATGGGGGCGAACCATTCCGGATTCTCGTGCAGGACGTAGACCTTCACCGGCACGGCCTCAGTGCCGTCGCGGCCAGGCCCTGGCGATCGCCAGGAACGCGTCATTGGCCTCGGGTTCGCCGATCGAGATCCGCACCCCGTCGGTCTCAAACGGCCGCACCGCGACGCCGGCCTGCTCGCAGGCCGCCGCGAAGGGCTGGGTGTCCTCGTCCAGCGCGAGCCAGATGAAGTTCGCCTGGCTGACCGGCACCGACCAGCCCTGATCGGTCAGCTCGTCGGTGACCCGGCCGCGCTCCTTCACGGTCAGCTCCACCCGGTCGAGCAGTTCCCCGCGGGCGGCCAGCGAGGCCACGGCGGCGGCCTGCGCGAGCGCGTTCACAGAGAAAGGAAGCTGGGTCTTGCGGACCGCCTGGGCGACTTCGGGATGCCCGACCAGGAAGCCCACCCGCAGCGCGGCCAGTCCGTAAGCCTTGGAGAAGGTCCGCAGCACGGCCAGGTTCGGCCGCGACGGGTACAGCGACATGCCGTTGGGCACGCCCGGGTCGCGCACGTACTCGTGGTAGGCCTCGTCCAGGACCACCAGGCAGTCGCCTGGCACCCGGTCAAGGAACCCGGTCAGCTCGTCCCTGTGCACCACGGTCCCTGTCGGGTTGTTCGGGTTGCAGACGAAGATCAGCCTGGTCTTATCGGTGATGGCCGCGGCCATCGCGTCCAGGTCATACGCCTGGTCGCGCAGCGGCACCCGGACCGAGGTGGCGCCGGCCAGGTTGGCCAGGCCCGGGTAGGCCTCGAAGGACCGCCAGGAGTACATGACCTCCGTGCCAGGGTCGGCCACGGCGGCCAGCAGCTGCTGGGTCACGCCGACGGACCCGCAGCCCACCGCGATGTGCTCGGCCGGCACGCCGTACTGGGCCGCGATGGCGTCGATCAGCTCGGCGGCGCCGTTATCCGGGTACCTGTTCAGGTTCGCGGCGCTATCGGCCAGCACGGCCAGCACCGATGGCAGCGGCCCGTAGGGCGACTCGTTGGAGGACAGCTTGAACGATCTGCCGCCAGGACCCGACGGCGTGCGGCCGGGCTTATACGGGGCAAATGACTGCAATATCTGCCGGAATCGGGGAATCTGACCGGACATCGGTGTCCTCCTGAACTGACCTACCAGGTGCCGGCGACGGCCAGGGGCAGCCACCTCTCACAGCCTAACTCCGGTCTCGCCGGCCGCCATCTGGTCTATTCTGGGGACGCCCGGCCGGAGTACAGTGGCTGGGTGAACCGACTCGGCGAGCTGGAGCGCGCGATCATGGACGTGCTCTGGGAGTCGACGGAGTCCCTGACTGTACGCCAGGTCAGCGGCCAGCTAACCGATCGGGACCTAGCGCATACCACCGTAATGACGGTTCTTGACCGGCTATCCAAGAAGGGCTTCGCCCGGCGCCAGCGAGATGGCCGGGCCTGGCGTTACCGGGCAGCCGAGAGCCGTGAGGCCTATGTCACCGAACTCATGCTCAGCGCGCTCGACCAGACCGGGGACCGCCAGGCGGCCCTGGCGCGTTTCGCGCGCAGCGTGTCCGGTGCCGAGGCCCGAGCGCTTCGACAGGCGCTGGAGGCGCTGGGCGAGGCCCGCAAGGGCTAGGCGGCCATGACCGCCGTGCTTGTTCTTGCCGTGGTGACGGCTGGCTGTGTCCAGGCGTCGGCCGCGCTTGCCGTCGCCCGCTGGCCCCGCAGGTCCCCCGCCGCAGCGATCATCCTCTGGCAGGCCATCGGCCTTGGCTGGGGCCTGGCCGCCGTGGGTACCCTGCTCGGCCTGGGCACGGCCAGTCAGCACGGCGGCATCGCGGGCGGCGCGCTGCGCGAGGTATCGGGCCTGCTGCGCGGCCAGGGGCTGCCGCCGGGCGGGCTGCTCGCCGCGGCCCGGCTGGCCTGCCTGGCCGCCGGCCTGGTGCTGCTGGCCCTGCTGGTCTGGGTGCTGCTGGCCGCCTCGGCGGCGGTGCTGCGCGCCAAGCAGCGCCAGCACATGCTGCTCAGCCTGCTGGCCCACGGTGACCCCAAGGTGCCGGGCGCGCTGGTCGTCGATCACCCAGCGGCCGCCGCCTACTGCCTGCCCGGGCTGCGCTCCGCGATCGTGATCAGCGCGGGCACGCTGGACCTGCTGGACGGTGCTGAACTGGCCGCGGTGCTGGCCCACGAGCGGGCGCACCTGCGCGAGCGGCACGACCTGGTGCTGCTGCCGTTCAGCGCGCTGCTTCAGGCGTTTCGCTGGTCCCGTAACGCCTGCGCGGCCCAGCAGGCGGTGGCCCTGCTGATCGAGATGCACGCCGACGACCGCGCCCGGCGGCAGCGGCCGGCCAGGGAACTGGCCACCGCGCTGCTGCGGGTCGGCGCGGCAGGCGGCTGCCAGGCCCCCTCCGGGGCGCTGGCGCTTGGCGCGGCGGATCTGGAGGGCGAGGTCGCTGCCCGGGTTACCCGGCTGCTACGGCCCGCTCCCGGCCTGTCGGCCCCCGCGCTGGCCGCGGTCGGCATCGCGGCGGCCGCCGCGGTGGTGATCCCGGTCGCGGTGCTGGCTATCCCGTTCTAGCCTCGCGTTAGTCGGCGATCCGGATCCGGAGCCGCCGGAAGCCCCGGCCCTTGTTCTCGATCTTGACGACCTGGATCTTGCCGATCTGCCCGGTGCTGGCCACGTGCGTGCCGCCGTCGGCCTGCTGGTCCAGGCCCACGATGTCGACGATCCGCACCTCCGCGACCTCAGCGGGGACCAGGTTCGTCGCGGTCCTGATGATGTCGGGGATCTCGAAGGCCTCGGCGCGCGGCAGCACCCTGGCCTCGATCCGCCTGTCGTTGCCGACCTCGGCATTGCAGGCCGCCTCCACGTCATCGCGGAAGCCCGGCGGCAGCTCGGGCAGGTCGAAGTCCATCCGGGCGGTCAGCGGCTCCATGTTGCCCCCTGTCACCAGGGTGCCGTAGTCACGGAACACCACGCCGCATAGCACGTGCAGCCCGGAGTGGGTGCGCATCAGGGCGGTTCGGCGCTCGTCGGCCACCGCGCCGCGGACCGTCGTGCCCGGCGGAGGCACCGGGTCGCCCTCGGCCGGGATCAGGTAGAGGTCGTCGCCCTTGCGGGACCCGGCGATCCGGGTCTGCACGCCGCCCCACAGCAGCACGCCCTCATCCGGCGGCTGCCCGCCGCCGCCCGGGTAGAACGCCGACCGGTCCAGCACGATGCCCTGCTCGCCAGAGTCCAGCACCACGGCGTCCCACTCGCGGAGCGTCTGGTCCTCAAGGTCAAGCCGGTGCGTACGCTGCGTCATTGGCGCAGCCTAGCGCGGCTGGTCCGGCTACCAGGGGCCGTAAGGACCCTGGCGGGACGAGCCGCCCTTGATCCCGCGCACCTTCGGGCGCACATCGGCCAGGTAGATGGCCGCCGCCACGAAGGCCAGGATCGGCAGGAAGCTGAAGATGGTCAGGTCACCAAGCACGCCGCCGATGCCGATCAGGAAGGCGACGCCGAGGATGATCAGCCAGAGCGGCTTGGTCTGCTTGCCCGCCGCGACGTATGCGGCCGCCGGGTGCCTGA
Organism: uncultured Actinomycetota bacterium; assembly: GCA_963725175.1. GTDB lineage: Bacteria > Actinomycetota > Actinomycetes > Streptosporangiales > Streptosporangiaceae > DASUBV01. The sequence continues at coordinate 3,800,891 of CAVRXH010000006.1, read as the reverse complement.
TGGCATCCACGAAGGCCCACGCCTCGACCACGAACGCGGCGATCAGCAGAATCCAGAAGAAAAAGCTGATCGCGTTCCAGCCAGAGAAACTGACGATGCTCACGGCGTCAACTTACCCCCTGGCGCGGGACCTGGCCGCCCGCCCCCAGAGTCGCTCCCTGGCTCGCCCGGCTGCCTGGCCGCCTCCAGCGCCTGGGGTCCCGCCGCGGCCGCGATGGCCCGCTCGCTGACGTCCTCCGGCCAGGCCAGTGCGGCCTCGTCGGGCGGCAGCTCGGCCTGGTCGCCGTCCTCGCCATCCTCGACCGCCTCCCGGCGGAACGAGTCGTAGATCTCGATCAGCATCTGCTTCTGCCGCTCGCTGAGCTGCGGATCGGTCAGCACGGCCTCGCGGACCATCGAGCCGGGCTGCCGGTCCTCCAGGAACCCGGCCTGGACGTACAGCGCCTCGGCCGAGATCCGCAGGCCCTTGGCGATCTGCTGGAGGATGTCCGCGCTGGGCCGCCGCAGGCCGCGCTCGATCTGGCTGAGGTAGGGGTTGGAGATCCCCGCGTTGTCGGCCAGCTGGCGAAGCGAGATCTTCGCCTGCTCGCGCTGCTCCCGGATGTAGGCACCGATCGTGCTGACATTCACCGGACTCATGTTTCGAGCCTCGCACAGTGTGCTTGCAAATGCAAGCACAGGTCAGCGCGGGTACGACCCGCCGGAGCCGGGGGTTATCCGGCCGACAGCACCGCGCGGATCTCGCCGACAGGAAGGCCGCCGCCGAGTACCGGCACGGTCGCCAGCGCCGCCAGGGCGGCGCGGTCGGCACCGGGCACGCGGTCCAGGCCAAGCTGCGCCAGCAGGGCCACACTGATCGGCGTCCTGGCCCGCTGCGCGCCGTCCTCCAGCTTGACCGCGGCGGCCCTGCCATCGGCGAAGGCGAACGCGTCCACCCCCTCCGCGCCCGCCTTGACCAGCAGGCCGGGGACGGCCGCCATCAGCGCCCGCTCGGGGCGTTGGGTGCCGGAGGTCCACGCCGGGTAGGCCCGCATGGCGTCGGCGACCCGTCGCTCTGGGGTGCCAGGCTCGGCCAGCACGATGGCGCGGAATGCCCTGGCCAGCCCAGTCACCGAGATGGCCAGCAGCGGCGCGCCGCAGCCATCCACGCCGGTCGCCGTGACCGGCTCGCCGGCCAGCTCGGCCACCGTGGCCGCGATGGCCTCCTGGAGCGGGTGACCGGGGTCACGGTAGCTGGCGGTCGGCCAGCCCGCCGCCACGCAGGTCGCGAGCATCGCCGAATGCTTGCCCGAGCAGTTCATGTGGATCCGGTCGGGACCCTCGCCCGCCAGCAGCATCCTGCGCTGCTCGGCCTCGTCCATGGGCAGGTCGGGCGGGCACTGAAGGTCGTCCTCGGTGAGGCCGGCGCCGGCCAGGATCCGCCGTGCCCCGGCGACGTGGAAGTCCTCGCCGGAGTGGCTCGCGGCGGCCAGCGCGAGCAGTTCCCCCTCCAGGGCCAGGCCGCACCTGAGCATGCCGACGGCCTGCAAGGGCTTGTTGGAGGACCGGGGGAAGATCGGCTCCTCCGCGGCCCCGCCGGTCAGCGCTGGCGAACCGTCGGCACGCAGCGCCGCGAAGACGCCGCGGTGCCGCGACTCGGTGAAGCCGGACCTGATGACCTCGGCGAGGACCGGGCTGGCCTGCGATGCCTGCCCGGAGGCGGGGCGGCAGTCGGTGTCAGTAGTCATGACCGGGAGAATGCCTCCTGTGCGAGCCGTCATTCAGCGTGCCAGCGAGGCAAGCGTTGCGGTCGGCGGTACCGTCGTCGGCCGGCTGCCCGAGCCAGGACTTGTCGTCCTGGTCGGCGTCACCCATACCGACACCGGGCAGGCCGCCGCTGCGCTGGCGCGCAAGCTGTTCTATCTTCGCATCCTGCCGGGTGAGAAGTCTTGTGCGGATATGTCCGCCCCGCTCCTGGTGATCAGCCAGTTCACGCTGTACGCGGACACGGCGAAGGGACGGCGGCCGAGCTGGCAGGCGGCGGCGCCGGGGCCGGTCGCGGAGCCGCTGGTGGACGCCGTGACGGCGGAGCTGCGCGAACTTGGCGCCCACGTGGAAACCGGCGTGTTCGGCGCGGACATGCGGGTGCACCTGGTCAACGACGGCCCGGTGACGCTGATCATCGACGTCTAGGCGGCTGGGTCAGGGCGCGGTGTCGGCCTGGCGGCTGATCCGGCCGGGCAGCGCGCCCGTCCCCGCCGCGCCCTCCAGGTGAGTCCTGGCGAAGGCCAGCGCCTCTGCTAGGTCGGCCTGCCGCTGCGCGGCGTCGCCGGCCTTGCGGGTATTGACCTCCAGCACCACCGCGCCCTCGTAGCCGTCGGCGAGGAGCTGGCGCAGCACCCCGGCGCAGGGCTGAGTGCCGCGGCCCGGCACCAGGTGCTCGTCCGGCAGGCCGGGCCTGGTTCCGTCTCCCAGGTGCAGGTGGGTCAGCCGGCCGCCCAGCTCCCGCTGCATCGCCAGCACGTCAGAGCCGGAGACCGCGGCGTGCGAGATGTCCAGCGTGGCGTGCGGGCAGTCCATCGGCAGCGGGCTCCAGTGCGGCGCGTACGCGGTCACCTCGGCGCCGCCGGGCAGCAGCGGGAACATGTTCTCGACCGCGAACGCGATCCCGGTCTCGGCGGTGAGGCGGACGATCCCGGCCTCGAACTCCCTGGCGTACTCGCGCTGCCAGCGGAACGGCGGGTGCACGACCACCACTCCGGCGCCGAGCCGCTGCGCCATGTCCGCCGAGCGGCGCAGCTTGCTCCACGGGTCCAGGCCCCAGACGCGCTGGGTCAGCAGCAGGTTCGGCGCGTGCACGGCGACCACCGGCAGGTCGTAGAACTCCGCCAGCCTGGCCACCACGGCCGCGTCCTGGCTCACCGGGTCGGCGGTGACCATGACCTCCAGGGCGTCGTAGCCGAGCCGCGCTGCGGTCTTGAAAGCATCCGGCACCCGCTCGGGGAAGACCGAGGCGGTTGACAGTGCCACCCTGACGCCTGCTGACGCGGCGACGTTGCCCAACGAATCTCCTTCGCTCCGGCGCGCCTGGTTGTCCGGGACGCTGTCAGCTTATGCGCCTGGCGGGGGTGTGTCGGTGGCGGGCGCTACGGTACCCGGCATGGGCAGGTCAGCGGTCACCACGATGTATGAGTGCTCAGAATGCGGGTGGCGGGCACCGAAATGGGCAGGCCGCTGCGGCGAGTGCCAGACCTGGGGCAGCGTCGCCGAGGCACGCCAGTCCGGGATCACGGCGGTGGCGCCCGGCTCCACCCGGGTACCGCTGCGGGCCGGCAAGCCGCGCTCGCCCGCCATCCCGATAGCGCAGGTCGACGCCACCGCCGCCCGGGCCAGGCCGACCGGCATGGGTGAGCTGGACCGGGTACTCGGCGGCGGGCTGGTGCCCGGCGCGGTGGTGCTGCTGGCCGGCGAGCCCGGCGTGGGCAAGTCCACGCTCCTGCTTGAAGCCGGGGCACTGGCCGCGCGGTCCGGTCCCGTGCTGTACGTGACCGGTGAGGAGTCCGTTGCCCAGGTGCGCCAGCGGGCCGACCGGATCGGCGCGCTCAGCGACAGCCTGTACCTGGCGGCGGAGACCGACTTCGCGGCGCTGCTCGCACACGTGGAGGCGATCGATCCCGGGCTGCTGATCGTGGACTCGGTGCAGACCATCAGCGCGGCGGGCATCGAGGGCGTGCCAGGCGGGGTCACCCAGGTCAGGGAGATCACCGCCGCGCTGACCGCGCTGGCCAAGCAGCGCACCCTCACCACCGTCCTGGTCGGCCACGTCACCAAGGACGGCTCGGTGGCCGGGCCGCGCACCCTGGAGCACCTGGTAGACGTGGTGCTCAGCTTCGACGGGGACGCGCGCGGCCAGCTCCGGATGGTCCGCGCGCTGAAGAACAGGTTCGGCCCGACCGACGAGATCGGCTGCTTCGAGCTAGGCGAGGAAGGGCTGACCGGGCTGCCCGATCCCAGCGGCCTGTTCCTGTCGCACCGGCCTGACCCGGTCCCCGGCACCTGCGTGACGGTCACCCTGGAGGGCCGCCGGCCGCTGGTCGCGGAGGTGCAGGCGCTGGTCTGCCCCACGAACAGCGAGCTGACCCGCCGGGTCACCTCCGGCCTGGATTCCTCGCGGACCGGCATGGTCCTGGCGGTGCTACAGCGCCGGGCCGGCGTGTCGGTGGGCAAGGCGGACATCTACGCCGCGACCGTCGGCGGTGTCCGGCTCACCGAGCCCTCGGTAGACCTGGCACTGGCGCTCGCGCTGGCCAGCTCCGTGGGTGACATCGGCGTGCCAGGCGACCTGGTGGTGATCGGCGAGGTCGGGCTGGCCGGGGAGATCCGCCGGGTGGCCGGCATCCCGCGCCGCCTGGCCGAGGCCCGGCGGCTCGGCTTCCGGCGGGCGATTGTCCCGCCGGACTCGGGGTACGTGCCGGGCGCCGAGTCGCTGGCGGACGTGCGCGAGGCAGCGGATGTCAGGTCCGCGATGACGCTGGCGTTCGGCGGGTGAGCTGCCGGGCAGCGCCGATACACTGACACCGATGAGCAGCCTCGCGGGGACTGGGTGACCGCAGTGAGCAAGGGGCGGGACGAGCAGCGCCGGGCCGCACTCGCCGCGGTAGCGCCGGGGACCGCGCTCCGCGAGGGGCTGGAGCGGATCCTGCGCGGCAGCACGGGCGGGCTGATCGTGCTCGGTTACGACCAGGTGGTCGAGGATCTGTGCTCGGGCGGCTTCGAGCTGAGCGTCGCGTTTTCCGCGACCCGGCTGCGCGAGCTGGCCAAGATGGACGGCGCCATCGTCCTCGACCGCACCAGCGCGACCATCCTGCGGGCGGCGGTTCAGCTCGTTCCCGATCCCACCCTGCCGACCGGCGAGTCGGGCACCCGGCACCGCACCGCCGAGCGAGTTGCGCGGCAGACCGGCTACCCGGTCATCTCGGTGAGCAAGTCGATGCGGATCATCGCGGTCTATACCGGCGGCGCCCGTTACGTGCTGGAGGAATCCACCACCATCCTGTCCCGCGCGCACCAGGCCCTGGCCACCCTGGAGCGCTACAAGCTCCGGCTCGATCAGGTCACCGGCGCGCTGTCCGCGCTGGAGATCGAGGACCTGGTCACCGTCAGGGACGTGACCGCCGTCGCTCAGCGCACCGAGATGGTGCGCCGGATCGCGGACGAGATCGAGGGCTTCATGGTGGAGCTGGGCACCGACGGCCGGCTCCTCGCGCTCCAGCTCGACGAGCTTGTCTCCGGCAGCGGCACCGAGCGGCAGCTCCTGGTCCGGGACTACGTGCCGGCCAGCCACGACGACCGCAGGCAGGCCGCCGAGGCCGCGCTGGCCGAGCTGGAGGACCTGAGCGCGGATGAGCTGCTCGATGCCGGGGCCGTCGCCACGGTGCTCGGGCTGGGCAGCACCGAGAGCCTGGACAGCCCGGTCAGCCCGCTGGGCTACCGGCTGCTCGCCAAGGTGCCCCGGCTGCCGGCCAGCGCGGCGGACGGGCTGATCGCGCACTTCGGCGGGGTGCAGAAGCTGCTGGCGGCCAGTGTCGCGGACTTGCAGTGCGCCGACGGCGTCGAGGCGTCCCAGGCCAAGGGCGTTCGCGAGGAGCTGTCCCGGCTGGCCGAGTCCTCGCTGCTTGACCGGTACAGCTAGCCGATCCGGAAGCTGATCGAGTTGCTCACCAGGGCGCCGTCGCTGACGGTGGCCGTATAGCTGCCACCGGGCATGGTCGAGCTCGTCGCCGGGCAGCCGGCCGAGGACGCCTGCCGGTTCCACGAGATCGGCACCACCGTCGGCACCCCGCGCTGGAGGTCGGAGACCAGGTCTCCCGCGCCCTGCACGCAGTCCGCCGAGCTCCACACCCGGACCGATCCCGCGAAGATCACCAGCGCGATGTGCCGGGCTCCGACGTCGAAGGTGCAGGTCTGCCGTGCCGTGGCCACCACGTCAACGGTGAACTGCGGAAGCTGCCGGGCACCGTAGCTGGCCTGGCTGGAGAACAGGCTGAGCACCACGTCGCCGTGGGGACAGGGCCGGGGCCGGAACCGCTTCCTGGCCGCCGTCCCCTTCTGCTGCGCCGCCGAGGTTGCCCCCGCGTTCCGTGCACCGCCCTGGCCCGGCTGGCTGCCCCCGCCCTTGCCGCCCGCCGCCGCGCTCGCCCCGGCGCCCGGCTGACCGGCCGACGGCGAGCCGCCGCCGAGGGCACCGGAGAACGCCCAGGACACCAGGGCCAGGGCCGCGAGGCCGATCACCAGGGCCGCGAACCGGCGCCGCCAGTAGGTAGCCGCCTGCGGCACGGGCCGGTAGGGCGGACGCTGGCGACGGGATCGCAGCCCGTCCAGCCCGTCCAGGGCGCGCTGACTCCACCTGGAATTACGCAGAGTGTTCATGCCCATAGGCTGAGTATGCAAGAGGCGAACGGTTGTCCCGGCCAGAAACGCCGTCACCAGGTGAACTGCGTTATCGCAGGTAGATGGCTTGCCCAGGTTCCCTGTGCAAGGTCGCGTAGGACGCGATCCGGTGGTCCTGCGGGGGTAGCCAGCACTGTGCGAGGATCGGTGCGGTCATGACATCTAGCTACGCGGCGCCGATCTTGGACTGGTATAGCGCCAATGCCAGGGAACTCCCGTGGCGAGAGCCCGGCACCTCCGGCTGGGCGGTGCTGGTCAGCGAGATCATGCTCCAGCAGACCCCTGTCTCCCGGGTGCTGCCCGCCTACCACGCCTGGCTGGACCGGTGGCCGACCCCGGCCGCGCTGGCGGCCGCCACCCCCGGCGACGCGGTGCGGCAGTGGGGCAGGCTGGGCTACCCGCGGCGGGCGATCCGGCTGCACGCCATCGCCGGCACCCTGGTCCGCGAGCACGGCGGCCAGGTCCCGGCCTCCGCGACGGCGCTGGTCGCGCTGCCAGGGATCGGCCCGTACACCGCGGCGGCCGTGGCCAGCTTCGCCTTCGGGCAGCGGCATCCCGTCCTGGACACCAACGTCCGCCGGGTGCTCGGCCGGATGATCAGCGGTGTCGCCCTGCCGCCTGCCGCGACGTCGGCCGCCGAGCGCAGGCTGGCCGAGTCACTGCTGCCGGAAGCCGGGCCGGACGCGGCCCGCTGGTCGGTCGCGGTGATGGAACTGGGCGCGCTAGTCTGCTCGGCCGCGCGGCCCGCCTGCGAGTCCTGCCCGGTGGCCGCTCAGTGCGCGTGGCGGCTGGCCGGGCGGCCTGCCGCGGCACCCCGGCGGGCCGTACCCGGCTATGTGGGCAGCGACCGCGAATGCCGCGGCCGCCTGCTCGCCGTGCTCCGCGCCGCGTCCGGGCCGGTCCCCGCGGCTCGGCTGGACCTGGCCTGGGACGACGCCGCCCAGCGGGCCAGGGCGCTGGCCGGCCTCGCCGCCGACGGCCTGGTCACCATCGGCGCAGACGGCTCGGCCGCCCTGCCCGGCGACTGACCGGGCAGGGCGGCCGAGCCGTGCCTGTGCTGGGCTAACTGTGCGGGGCCTAGCTGGCGGCCGACTCCGAGCCGCTGGACCCGCTGGTCGCGGCCTTGCTCGCGATGTCGGCCGGCGGCGCGTCAGGCACCGCGTCCGGCTTGGCCACGCCCTTGAAGGTGAACTCGGCCTCCGCACCGGCGCCGTTGGCGTCCACGATCACGATCTGGCCCGGCTTCAGCTCGCTGAACAGGATCTTCTCCGACAGGTGATCCTCGATCTCGCGCTGGATCGTGCGGCGCAGCGGCCGCGCGCCGAGCACCGGGTCGTAGCCGCGCTCCGAGAGCAGCGTCTTCGCCGCTGGCCGCAGCTCGATCCCCATGTCCCTGTCCTTGAGCCGCTCGTCGACCTTGGCGATCATCAGGTCCACGATCCGGAAGATCTCCTCCTGGCTGAGCTGGTGGAAGACGATGATGTCGTCCACGCGGTTCAGGAACTCAGGCCGGAAGTGCTGCTTGAGCTCCTCGCCGACCTTGGCCTTCATCCGGTCGTAGGAACCGCGCGACTGCCCGGCCGTGCCGAAGCCCACCGACACGCCCTTGGAGATGTCCTTGGTGCCCAGGTTGGTGGTCATGATGATGACGGTGTTCTTGAAGTCCACCACCCGGCCCTGGGCGTCGGTCAGCCGACCGTCCTCCAGGATCTGCAGCAGCGAGTTGAAGATGTCCGGGTGCGCCTTCTCGATCTCGTCGAAGAGCACAACGGAGAACGGCCTGCGCCGGACCTTCTCGGTGAGCTGGCCGCCCTCCTCGTACCCGACGTAGCCGGGCGGCGAGCCGAACAGCCGCGAGACCGTGTGCTTCTCCATGTACTCGCTCATGTCGAGCTGGATCAGCGCATCCTCGTCGCCGAACAGGAACTCGGCCAGGGTCTTGGACAGCTCGGTCTTGCCGACACCGGACGGACCGGCGAAGATGAACGACCCGCCGGGGCGCTTCGGATCCTTGAGGCCAGCCCTGGTCCGCCTGATCGCCTGGGACAGCGCCTTGATGGCGTCGTTCTGCCCGATGACCCGGCGGTGCAGCTCGTCCTCCATCCGCAGCAACCGCTGCGACTCTTCCTCGGTGAGCTTGAAGACGGGGATCCCGGTCGCCGTCGCGAGCACCTCCGCGATCAGCTCCTCGTTCACCTCAGCCGGCGTGTCCATGTCGCCGGCCTTCCACTCCTTCTCCCTGGCGTCCTTCTTCTCGATGAGCTGCTTCTCGTTGTCCCGGAGCGCCGCGGCCTTCTCGAAGTCCTGGGAGTCGATGGCCGACTCCTTCTCGCGCCGCACGTCCGCGATCTTCTCGTCGAAGTCGCGCAGGTCCGGCGGGGCGGTCATGCGGCGGATCCGCATCCGCGAGCCAGCCTCATCGATCAGGTCGATGGCCTTGTCGGGCAGGAACCGGTCGCTGATGTACCGGTCCGCGAGCTGCGCGGCGGCCACCAGGGCGTCGTCGGTGATGGTGACCCGGTGATGGGCCTCGTACCTGTCGCGCAGCCCCTTGAGGATCTCGATGGTGTGCGAGATCGTCGGCTCGGCGACCTGGATGGGCTGGAACCGCCGCTCCAGGGCGGCGTCCTTCTCCAGGTGCTTGCGGTACTCATCCAGCGTGCTCGCGCCGATGGTCTGCAGCTCGCCGCGGGCCAGCATGGGCTTCAGGATCGACGCCGCGTCAATGGCGCCCTCGGCGGCACCCGCACCGACCAGCGTGTGGATCTCGTCGATGAACAGGATGATGTCGCCGCGGGTCCTGATCTCCTTGAGCACCTTCTTCAGGCGCTCCTCGAAGTCACCGCGGTATCGGGAGCCGGCCACCAGCGCGCCCAGGTCGAGGGTGTAGAGCTGCTTCTCCTTGAGCGTCTCAGGCACCTCGCCCTTGACGATCTTCTGCGCCAGGCCCTCCACGACGGCGGTCTTGCCGACGCCAGGCTCGCCGACCAGGACCGGGTTGTTCTTGGTCCGCCGGGACAGCACCTGCATGACGCGCTCGATTTCCTTCTCCCGGCCGATGACCGGGTCGAGCTTGCCTTCGCGGGCGGCGGCGGTGAGGTTGCGGCCGAACTGGTCAAGCACCAGGGAGGTGGACGGGGCGGCGTCCGATGGCGCGCCAGCGGCGGCGGGCTCCTTGCCCTGGTAGCCGTGGAGGAGCTGGATGACCTGCTGGCGGACCCTGTTCAGGTCGGCGCCGAGGCGGACCAGCACCTGGGCCGCGACTCCCTCGCCCTCGCGGATCAGCCCGAGCAGGATGTGCTCGGTGCCGATGTAGTTGTGCCCAAGCTGGAGCGCCTCGCGCAGCGAGAGCTCCAGGACCTTCTTGGCGCGCGGCGTGAACGGGATGTGCCCGGACGGCGCCTGCTGGCCTTGGCCGATGATCTCCTCGACCTGCTGGCGGACGGCCTCCAGGCTGATGCCCAGCGATTCGAGTGCCTTGGCCGCGACTCCCTCACCCTCGTGGATGAGGCCGAGCAGGATGTGCTCGGTACCGATGTAGTTGTGGTTGAGCATCCTGGCCTCTTCTTGAGCCAGGACCACGACCCGCCGCGCCCGGTCGGTGAACCTCTCGAACATCTCGTCGCTCCTCACAGAGCGGTCGGGGAGGCATCAGTCTTGCCCCGTCCTTCCGCATGTTAGCCCGTACGCGGGGTGGCGCCGCGAGCGCGATATCTCGCACCCGACGACTTTCCCCGCCGGTAGGCGTTCATCCCATCCAACCTAAGACACCGGCGGCCATGTTCCCAGCTACGCCGGGAGCGAACGGCCGGTTACCCAGTGCCGGCTCAGGCTCCGCGGTGGTCCGCGACTAACGGGACTGAGCAGGCCGTAAGCCCCGCAAGCGGATGATCCTCGCGAGATGGCATAGAGCCACAAGACGGCACTGCAGGCGGTACGAGGGCGTTGCCTGGGGCCCTCTCGCAAGACGGGTCGCTGCAGGCGGCACAAGGGCTTGCCCTTGTGCTCGCCCTCTTTTTGACGCACTGCAGGCGGTACGAGGGCTTGCCCTCGTACCGCCTGCGCGGCAGCTTCCGTGTTGGGCTGCGGGGACTGGGCGGCGCGCCTATATATAGATGCCCGGTCAGCATCCCGCCGGGCCTATGCGGCCGCGAGGAGACCAGGTTGCGCACCGGGGCGCCGGGCGATGAGCGCCGGCGCCACACCCGCAGCGCCATCGAGAGGTTGAGCAGCGGACGCCGGTCCGGCGCCGCGCCTGGAAGGGGGTTCTCCAGCGATGACGGCTGAGCGAGGTACTTAGTGGGACGCCTCATATTCCGCGATGATCGAGGCCGGAATGCGGCCACGCTCGCTGACCTTGTGCCCACGCTGCCGCGCCCACGCCCTGATTTGCGAGCTGTGCTCACGGCCGGGACCCGTGCGCGCCTTCCTGCGCCTGCCGCCACTAGCAGCGCTGACCCGCCGCGAGTGCTCGGCATAAGCAGCGAACGTGTCGTGCAGTTCCTTGGCGTGAGCCGAGCAGACATCGATCTCGTACGACGTGCCGTCAAAGGCGAACGAAACTGTCTCGTTTCCCTCGATCTCGCCGTCGTGGGGCAGGTCGCACACGACCGTCACCACAGTCTTCTGAGCCATCTGGGAGCCTTTCCCGTGGGGAACTCTTTTGGCACGTAAAGATATACCAGGCTCAGCGGCGTTGACAATTCGGCGTTACACTCTTTGTGGGTCCGCCAGGCGCAAGCCAAGCCCGGCAGTTACTGTGCGTAATCGACGACTGAGCTATTCGTCATCTAGTCGTTCTGTAGTGCGGTCATCCTCGCTCGTCGTATCTGGCTCGGGTCCGGGAATCAGATCCTCTTCGGCAATATCTTCACCTGGAAGATCTTCCGAACGCTGGCGCCGGCCGCCCATCTCGTGCCGCAGGAACGCGACTAGGGCAACCAGGAATGCGGCGCATACCAGTGCGGGCGGGGTGAGCACAGACACGTACTTCAACGGCGTGTGCACCCCTTCGCTTCCCGATTGCATGTTACTGATGGCAATTTTCATCCGGCCACCTGGCCGAGTTCGCGCGGAGGGCCGGCTCTCCCGGCACCTCACCCGTATTCTGCCGCACCAGCCGGCCACGATCGCCGCCAGGACCGCGACGGGCAACCGGTGCGTTAGCCACGCCTCGCGACCGCCGCGGGGCGCTGGCCTCGGGGTCCGCGACCGGTACGACCCGCATTGGCGAAATGGGTGCCCGGCACCGCATCAGGCGTGGCAGGATCGGGTCCTGCCAGGAGGAACGGCTCGTCCAGGGCCGCCAGGCAGGTCCGGCGTCGGCTTGGCCAAGCGCTTCAGGCCCTGCGGAGGAAAGCCCCAGCATGTTCCATGCCGACCTGCATATTCACTCGAGCTTCTCGCGCGCGTGCAGCAAGGACTGTGACATAGAGCACCTGGCCTGGTGGGCCCTGCGCAAGGGCATTACGGTGGTCGGCACCGGTGATTTCACGCACCCCGCCTGGGCTGCTCAGCTTCGCGAATCTCTCATTCCCGCTGAGTCGGGGCTGCTCAGGCTGCGGCCTGAGCTAGAGGCCCGGCTGCGGGCCACATCGCCGCGCAGTTGCACAGGGGATGTGCGATTCCTGCTGTCCGGCGAGATATCTACCATCTACCGAGGTGGCGACCGGACCAGGAAAGTCCATCACCTGGTGTACGCTCCGACATTCGCGGCGGCCGACCGCATCACCGAGGACCTCGGCAAGATCGGGAACCTGGCCTCAGACGGGCGGCCGATAATAGGGCTTGACTCGCGCGACCTGCTGGAGATCACCCTGAGCGGAGGCTCCGGCTGCTATCTCGTCCCCGCGCATGTCTGGACGCCGTGGTTCGCCGTGCTTGGCTCGAAATCCGGGTTCGATCTGGTGGCGGACTGCTACGCCGATCTGGCCGGCGAGGTATTCGCGATCGAGACCGGGCTGTCCTCGGATCCGCCGATGAACTGGATGTGCTCGTCTCTCGATGGCTACCGGCTGCTCAGCAACTCCGATGCGCATTCGCCGCCGATGCTCGGCAGGGAAGCCACCACGCTCGACTGCGACCTTGATTACTTCGCCATGGAGCGGGCGTTCCGAACCGGCCGGGGACTGGCGGGAACGATCGAGTTCTTCCCGGAAGGCGGCCGTTACCACCTTGATGGCCACCGCAAATGCGGCATCCGGCTAGAGCCAGAGCGCTCCGATGAGCTCGCGGACATCTGCCCCGCGTGCCGCAAGCCGCTGACCATCGGCGTGCTGCACCGGGTGGCCGAGCTTGCCGACCGGCCGGCCGGATACCGCCCGGCTGACGCGCCCGGCTTCACGAGCCTGGTCCAGCTCCGGGAGATCGTCAGCGAGATCGTCGGCACGGGGCCCGGCAGCAAGAAGGTGGCCACCGAGGTGAGCCGGCTGATCGCGGCGCTCGGGCCGGAACTGCGGATCCTGTGCGAGACCCCAGTCCCCGATATCGAGCGGGCCGGCGGCGGCGCCCTGGCCGAGGCGGTGGCCCGGCTGCGGCGCGGAGAGGTGCGCCGGGAGGCCGGCTACGACGGGGAGTATGGCGCGGTCACCATGTTCGCGCCCGGCGAGCTGAGCGCCGGGCCGGCCCTGTTCGATCTTCCCGCCGCCGTCCCCGCGCCCAGGGAAGGTGGCGGCCGACCGCCGGGCACAGGCAGCGCGAACGGCGCTCATGCAACCGGAGCCGAGGCCGCGAGCCGGGTGGCTGATCGCGCCCCGGCCGACCCGCCGCGGGCCGGGAACCTGCCAGCCCGGACCGCGCGGGACGGGACCGCGCTGGCCGGAAGCGGTGCTGCCGACGAGGATCTCGCCGGCTCCGATGCCTTCCTGCTGACCGGCCTTGACGCAGCGCAGCGGGATGCGGTTCTGGCGGCCGGGCCGCTGCTGATCGTGGCGGGTCCCGGCACCGGGAAAACCAGGACCCTCACCCGCCGGATCGCCTGGCAGGCCGCCACCGCCGGGCTGCCCGCCAGCCGGTTCCTGGCGATTACCTTCACCCGCCGGGCCGCCGACGAGATGCGGACCCGGCTAGACGCCCTGGCCGAGGGGGCGGCCGGCGGCGGCGGCAACGGGCTTCGCGCGGTCACCGTGACCACCTTCCACGGGCTAGGGCTGCGCATTCTGCGCGAGTTTCATGAACGGGCCGGGCTGCCGGCCGACTTCGAGGTGGCCGACGAGACGGCGGTCCTGGCGGTGGCCACCGAGCTGGCCGGCTCGGCGCGGGCCGGCCGCACCCTGCTGCACGCCGCCACCGCGGGCGAGCCAGAGCGAGAGCGCCTCACGGCGGAACTGGCGGCGCGCGGCCTGGTCGACTTCGACGGCCTGATCGAGACGACCGCCGGCCTGCTGGCCGCCGATCCTGAGGCCACCGCGCGGCTGCGCGAACGGTGGCCGATGGTCAGCGTGGACGAGTACCAGGACATTGACGAGCGGCAGTACGAGCTGCTGCGGCTGCTGGCCGGCGACGGCGCGGGCCTGACCGCCATCGGCGATCCCGATCAGGCCATCTACGGGTTTCGCGGCGCGGATGTGGGGTTCTTCCTCCGGTTCGCCGATGACTTTCCCGGCGCCGCCAGCCGCCAGCTGATGACCTGCTACCGGTCCACCCGGCAGATCACGGCGGCGGCCGCCGCGGCCATCGCCCCGGCCACGCTGGTCCCCGGCCGCAGCCCGCACGCGCTGGCAGACGGACCAGTGGTCACGGTGCACGAGGCCGCCGACGAGCACGCGGAGGCGGGCTGGATCTGCGCGGCCATCGACGAGCTGCTCGGCGGCTCGTCCTTCCACTCCATCGACAGCGGCCGAGTCACCTCGGACGGCCATGCGGGCCTGAGCCTGGCTGGCATCGCCGTGCTGTACCGGACTGACGCACAGTCCGCTGCCCTGGGCCGGGCGCTTGGCCGGGCCGGCCTGCCGTACGCCAAGGGCTCACACGACCTGCTCCAGCGCCGGCCGGCAGTGCCCGAGGTCATCGCCGAGCTGCGACTGGCCAGCACCGGCTCGCTGATCCCTGCCCGGCGCGGTCCTGGCCCTGGCCCTAGTGCTGGCCCCGGCGCTGGGCCAGGGGCAGCGGGCGGCCCGGTGGCGTCGCGGCTGGCGGCGGCCACGGAGACGCTGGCCAGGAGGCGTGGCGGCGCGCGGGCGACCGACGTCCGCGCCGCGGGTGAGCTGCTCCTGCCGCTGGCCAGGCGCTGCGGCGACGACCTGGACGGGTTCCTGACCGAGGTGTCGGTCGGCGCGGCGGTGGACGCTCTCGACCCGCGGGCGGACGCGATCGCGCTGCTGACCCTGCACGCCGCCAAGGGCCTAGAGTTCGACGTGGTGTTCCTGGCGGGCTGCGAGGCCGGCCTGCTCCCGCTCCGGCTGCCGGGGCCGCCGGCCAGCCGCCCGCTGGCCGGGACGGACATCGCGGAGGAGCGGCGGCTGCTGTTCGTCGGCATGACCAGGGCCAGGTCCCGGCTGCTGCTCAGCTACGCCGCGCGGCGATCGCGGCGCGGCAGCGCCGACGAGACAGGTCCGTCGCCGTTCCTGGCCGCCATCGGCCCGGCGCTGCTAGCCCGGCCGCCCGCGCCGCGCCCGCGCCGCCCGCGGCCCCCCGCCGATCAGCAACTCCGCCTGATCTAGCCGGTCCCTGGCTGGGTTAGAGCCAGCGGAGCATGCGGGTGTTGCCGAGGGTGTTGGGCTTGACCCGGTCCAGGTCAAGGAACTCGGCGATGCCCTCGTCATACGAGCGGAGCAGCTCGGCGTAGACCTCGGGGTCGGCGGCGTCGCCCTTGATCTCCTCGAACCCGTGCTCGGCGAAGAACCGGACCGCGAAGGTGAGCACGAACACCCGGCGGACCCCGAGCTGGCGTGCCGTCTCCAGCAGCGCCGCCACCACCTCGTGGCCGACGCCGCGGTGCTGGTGGGTGCCGGCCACCGCGATGGTGCGGATCTCGGCCAGGTCCTCCCACATCACGTGCAGCGCCCCGCAGCCGACGACCTGCCCGGCGTCGTCGCAGGCCACCCGGAATTCCTGGATGTCCTCGTACAGGGTGACGGTGGCCTTGCCGAGCAGCCGGCCGGAGGGCACGTTCTCGTCGATAAGCGCGCGGATGGACCGCACGTCGGCGGTCCTGGCCCGGCGGACGGCGTACCGTGCGGGCGCGGCGGGCGCCCCTGGCGCGTCCGCCGCCGCTGCTCCCGCCTGCTGCTCGCCCCCGGCCTGGGCCTCGCCGTCCTGCACGCGGACAGCATCCCAAACGTCCCGCAGACCTGGCAATTCCTTTCAGCACACAGCGTTACCTTGCAAGTACATATTGTTCTTCCGTGCTGGTCAGACGGCTATTAGCGCAGATCACATGCAGATCACACACCTGCGCCCCGGCGGTTGACACGCCGTCTGACCTGCGGAAACGTGCCTCACGATGGTGACGTCTCGCCACTGCGAGCAGTATGGGCTAGCGCACCGAGGGGTAAAAAGATTCTCTGTTTGGCTCCGCTGTCACTGCACCATCGATTAATCTCCATCGCTGTTACCCGTTGCAGCTGGCCCCGCCGGGGCCAGGCATGCCACGACCCGCCGAGTTCCTGGTACGCACGATGCGTGCCGGGGAGCCGGGGACCCACGTTCCCGGGGTGAATCGGCAGGTCGCACCGCTCACGCGGTCGCGACTCGCCGTAGGGCACCTCCAGCCCGAACCCGTCAGCTAACCCGGTAGGCGGCTTAGGAGAGGAGACACCACGTGGAGCGCTTGCCGCACGGCAGGCATTACCCCCGCCACTCATGGCGGGCCGATTCACGAAGTGCCACCCCGCGGCCGGCTGGCGTCAGCCGGGCCTGGAGCCGGGTCGCGGTCGTCACCGGAGCGCTGATGCTGGGCAGCCTGGCGATCCCGGCCGGGATCGCGGGCGCGGCCCCGGCGACCGGGGCAACCAAGGTCCCGAGCACGCTCAAGGCCACCATCGCCGAGATCAACAAGCTGTCGAACGAGATCGACGCGCTCGGCCAGCAGTACGACGCGCTGAAGATCCAGCTCGCGCAGGCCAAGCGCGAGGCGCGGCTGGCGCGGGAGACCGCCAAGCGGGACCAGAAGCTGCTCGCGTCCGGCGAGGCGGCGATCGGCCAGATCGCGGCCGCCGGCTACATGAACGGCCAGGTCAGCCCAACGCTCCAGCTCCTGCAGACGAGCAACCCGCAGGAGATGCTGAACCAGACGTCGATCATGATGCAGCTGCAGCGGGAAAACGGCGACAAGGTCAACCTGGTGTCGGCCGCCGAGACGGCGGCGAAGCGGGCCAGCCTCACCGCCATCCAGGAGCAGGCGCAGGCCACCAAGCTAACCGCGGCGATGAACAAGAAGGTCGCGGCGGCGCAGGCCAAGGAGAGCGTGCTGAACAGCGCGGCCTACGCCGACGCGCTGGCCGAGTACCAGAAGACCGGTCACTATCCGGCGATCACCCCGACCGGCGACTCGGTCCCGGTGCAGGCGCTGCGCAAGGCGCTCACCCGGCGCGGCGACCCGTATGTATGGGCGGCTGCGGGGCCGGACGAGTTCGACTGCTCGGGGCTGGTGGTCTGGGCCTACGCGCAGATCGGCATCAGCCTGCCGCACTACACCGGCGACCTGTGGAACTCAGGACCGCACATCGCGCGGGACCAGCTGGAGCCCGGCGACCTGGTGTTCTTCTACCCGGGGATCGAGCACGTCGGCATCTACGTCGGTGACGGCCTGATGCTGGACGCGCCCTCCACCGGCCAGGTGGTGCAGATCCAGCCAGTGATGTGGAACGTGTACGACGGCGCGGTGCGGATCGCCTGACCCGATCGCACGCGAACGTCACTCGCGCCCGGAGGCGGCCCAAGCGGTCGGCTCCGGGCGCGAGCCATATACAGGCAAGCACCGTCAGGCAAGCACCGTCAGGCCAGCACCGTCAGGCCAGCACCGTCAGGCCCGGTGCTCCCCGACGTTGCGCTCGTAGATGAGCCGCAGGCCGACCAGGGTCAGCCAGGGCTCGTAGGCGTCGATGACCTTCACCTCGTCGATCACCAGCGGAGCGAGCCCGCCGGTGGCGATGATGGTCACCGACTCGGGGTCCTCGGGTGCCAGCTCGGCCGCCATCCTGGTGGCGATCCCCTCTACCTGGCCGGCGAAGCCGAAGACGATCCCGGACTGGAGCGACTCCACGGTGCTCTTGCCGATGACCCGCGGCGGCCTGGCCAGTTCCACCTTGAGCAGCTGCGCGGCCCGGCGGGAGAGCGCGTCCACGGAGATCTCGATGCCGGGGGCGAGCGCGCCGCCGAGGAACTCGCCGCGCGCGCTGACGGCGTCGAAGTTGGTCGAGGTGCCGAAGTCCACCACGATGGCCGGCCCGCCGTAGAGGTGCATCGCCGCCGCCGCGTTGGTGATGCGGTCGCTGCCGACTTCCTTGGGGTTGTCGTACCGCACCGGCACTCCGGTCTTCACGCCCGGCTCTACGATGACGGCTGGGACGTCGCCGTAGTACCTACGGCACGTTTCCCTCATCTCGTACAGAACGGACGGCACGGTGCAGCACAGGGCGATGCCGGTGATATCTGGCTCGGTGAACAGCGTGCTCTGATTAAGCAGGCCGGACAGGATGACGGCGAACTCGTCGGCGGTGCGGACCGGGTCGGTGGCGATCCGCCAGTGCTCGACCACCTCGTCGCCCTCGAACAGGCCCAGCACGGTGCTGGTGTTCCCCACGTCCATGGTCAGCAGCATGTGTCTCTCCCAGCCGCCCGGGGAGCCTGGCTCAGCCGGATGGCGAGCCGGCCTCCGCGGTGATCAGGCCGGCCGGTCTCGTCCCGCGAGCCGAAGGTCAGCCAGGTGTTGTCGATCAGCCGTGTAGTGCCGACCCTGGCGGCCACCAGCAGCAGCGCGTCCCCGGCGTAGTCGGGGGCGATCTCGGTGAAGGTCGCCGGGTTGGCGATGGTCAGGTAGTCGAGTTCCAGCGGCGGGTCGCTGGCCCCGGCGGCGTCCAGCAGCAGCGCGGCTGCGGCCAGCGCGGCGGCCGGCCCGGCGGGCGCGGCGGCGGCCGCGGCGGCCAGCGCCCGCGGCAGCGCGAGCGCGGTGGCCCGCTCCCAGTCAGACAGGTACACGTTCCTGCTGGAGGAGGCCAGCCCGTCGGGGTCCCTGTGGGTGGCCGCCGAGGCGATCACCACCCCGAGGTCCAGGTCGGTCACCATCTGCCTGACCAGCGCGAGCTGCTGAGCGTCCTTCTCGCCGAACACCGCGATGTCCGGGGCGGTGAGCTGGATCAGCTTGAGGACCACGGTTAGCATCCCGCCGAACATGCCGGGCCGGAACTCGCCTTCGAGCAGCCGACCGAGCGGCCCGGGATCGACCGTGACCCTGGCGGGCGCCGGGTACATGTCCCTGGCCGCTGGCGCGAACACCACGCTGACGCCCTCGCGGTCGCAGATCTCCAGGTCCCCCTGGATCGTCCGCGGGTACCGGTCCAGGTCCTCGCCGGCGCCGAACTGGAGCGGGTTCACGAAGATCGAGACCAGTACCTGACCGCCGGGCTGGCGGCCGGCCAGCTCGCGGGCCAGCCGCAGCAGCGCCACGTGCCCCTCGTGCAGCGCTCCCATGGTCGGCACCAGAACCACCGGGCCGCCCATCGCCGCCCTGGCCGCCGCCATGCCCTGCCGGGTCCTGGCCAGCACTGGTATCACGGGCGCCTCCCCCCGTCCGTCACGGGCGGCTCCCCTCGTCCTCGCCGAGCACGTCGAACAGCCGTTCCGCGTCCGTCCCCGAGAGCCGGCCGCTGGCCAGCGCCCGGTCCGCGGTCAGCCGGGCCAGCGCTACGTAGCTGGGCAGCGCCTGCGGGGCATCGGCTCGCAGCGCCTCCAGGTGCCCGGCCACGGTGTCGGCGTCGCCGCGGGCCACCGGGCCGGTCAGCCCGGCGTCGCCCAGCCGCAGCGCGTTGTCAAGCGCCGCGGACAGCAGCGGCCCGATCATCCGGGCGGGATTGTCCACCCCGGCGATCGACAGCAGGTCACAGGCCTGCGTAACCAGGGTGGCCAGATGGTTGGCGGAGCTGACCAGGGCCGCGTGGTAGAGGTCGTGGCGGCCGTCGGCGATGAAGACAGGCTCGCCGCCCATCTCCAGGACCAGGGCCTCGGCGACCGGGCGCAACTGCTCGGGCGCGCTGACCCCGAACGAGCTGCCCGCGATCCGGTCGGCATCGTCGGCCCGGCCGGGAAAGGTCATCACCGGGTGCAGGGCGAGCGGCAGCCCGCCGGCCTGCACCGCGGGGTCGAGAACGCTGAGCCCGTGCCGGCCGCTGGCGTGCGCGAGCAAACGGCCCGCCAGCGGCGTGCCGGTCGCGACGAGCCCGGCGACCAGGCCGGGCAGGACATCGTCGGGGACGGTCAGCAGCACCAGGTCGGCGCTGGCGATGACCTCCTGGGGTCGCAGCACCGGGGTGCCTGGCAGGGAGCGCTCGACTCGCTGCAGGGACGCGTCGGAGACGGCGGACACGGCGGAGACCCGGTGGCCTGCCCGGTGCAGGGCCACGGCCAGCGCGGTGCCGGCCCGGCCTGCCCCTACTACGCCTACGGCCAGCTCCGCGGGGTGCCGCAGAGAGTCGTGTCCGTCGGAATCGTGCGGGATTGCGCTGGTCATCGCGTTCCAGTCCTGCCGGGTACCGGACGAGAGATCAGCATAGCGAGCCCGGCAGCCGGGGCCGCGCTGCTGGTCACCGCCAGCCGGCGTGCCGGTCGTCCGGCGTGTCCGCGCCCGTGTCGTCGGGCGGGCGCGGGGCGCGGCAGCATCGTTCCAGGTAGAGGGAGGCGGCGACGAGCACGACGGCGCCGACGAAGGTTACCCCCGAGGCGATCGCGTCGTGCTTCGGCACGTCCTTGTCTAGCTGGCCGCCCACGTAGATGAAGACCCCGGCCGCCAGCCCGCCCAGCACCGCGGCGGCCGACGAGCCGGCCTTGGCCAGCGCCACCATCCGGGCGACGGCGATGGGCTGGAGCGGCTTGCCAGTGGTGCGCCGGCCGCTGATCCTGGCCTTGATGTTGCGCCCGGCCGTGACCTCGCCGATGGCCACCAGCAGCATCGCCGGCAGCGCGGTCCACGGCAGCGGCGGCAGCGCGGCGAAGGCCTTCCTGACCAGCACCCAGCTCAGCGCGGCGCAGACCGCCGCGACGGCGAGCAGGGTGGCGGGCCTGGTGGGGGTCACGACGCGGCCTCGCCAGCCGCGCCCGGCAGGCGGAGCACGAGGTCATCGCGCCGGCGGACGCCCTGGGTGCCCACAGCGGCCAGCAGGGCCGCGACCGGGCCGTGGCCCGGGAGCACCGCGTCCGGGTCCGCCTCCAGCCACGGCGCGAGCACGAAGGCGCGCTCGTGCGCTCGCGGATGCGGCAGGGTCAGGTCCGGATCGGCGCTGCGCTCGTCGCCGCAGACGATGATGTCCGCGTCCAGCGTGCGGGAGCCCCACCGCTCCGCCCTGACCCGGTGCAGCGCGGCCTCGGCGTCCTGGCACCTGGCCAGGATCTGCGCGGCGGGCAGCTCCGAGTCGGCGAGCAGCACCGCGTTCAGGTAGTCGTCTTGCGGCGGCCCGCCGACCGGCGCGGTCTCATAGACGCCCGAGACCTGCCGACCTGCCACGCCCGGCTGGCAGAGCAGCTCGACAGCGCGCTGCAGAGCGCCGAGCCGGTCGCCGAGGTTCGCGCCGAGCGCGAGCACGACGCCGCGGGCCTGGCCAGTCATTCGCGGCCCCGGCTGATCGTCACGGCGACGTCGGCCACGAGCTGGCCGACCGGCGCGTGCGGCTTGTGCACGGTGATCTCGGCGACCGATACGGCCGGATCCGCCAGGCAGGCATCGGCCAGCCGCTGCGCGAGCGTCTCGATCAGCGCCGCAGGCGGGCCGGACACGATCGCGGCGAGCCGTCCGGCCAGCGCGCCGTAGTCGGCGGTCAGGGTCAGGTCATCGGCCGCCGCGGCGGCCCTGGTGTCCACGGTGAGCACCGCGTCCACGATGAACTCCTGGCCGTGGGCGCGCTCATGATCCAGTACGCCGTGCCGGCCGAACACGCGCAGCCCGAGCAGCGAGATCCGGTCCCTATTCATCGCCCGCCCCCGCCCGCGCTACGCCCGTCCCCTGGCCACCCTTCGCTAACCGCCTCCTGCCAGCGCGCCGCGACCCGGACCGCGTCGGCGTTGGCCGGAACCTCATGCACCCGGATGCACCAGGCGCCCGCGGCGGCCGCCAGCGCCGTCACCGCGACCGTGGCGTCGTCGCTGCCGGTGAACGACCTCGGCTCGCCGTCAGGCCCGGCCAGCAGCCGGCCAAGGAAGCGCTTGCGAGACGCGGCGACCAGGACCGGGAAAGGCGCGCCCGCCACCTCAAGCAGGGAGACCGCCGGCAGGCTGGCAAGCAGCGCCCAGTTGTGCTCGGCGTGCTTGGCGAAGCCGAGCCCGGGGTCCACGATGATCTGCGCGGAATCGACCCCGCCGTCGACCAGGTCGGCGACCCGCAGGCTCAGCTCGGTGCGGACGTCGGCGACCACGTCGTCGTAGACCGCCTTGCCGTACATGTCCTGACTGTGGCCGCGCCAGTGATTCACCACCACCGGCACCCCGGCCCCGGCGAGCACGCCCGTCATGTCTGAGTCGGCCAGCCCGCCGCTCACGTCGTTGACCATCGCGGCACCGGCGGCGAGCGCCCGGCCGGCCACCTCCGCGCGCATCGTGTCCACGCTCACGCACAGCCCCGCGGCGGCCAGCTCGGTGACCACAGGGAGTACCCGGCGCAGTTCCTCGGCGGCCGGGATGCGCTGCGCGCCTGGCCTGGTCGACTCGCCGCCGACGTCGATGATGTCGGCCCCGGCGGCGGCGAGCGCCCGCCCGCGGGCGACGGCGGCCTCGGCGGCGAGCCACCGGCCGCCGTCGGAGAACGAGTCTGGCGTGACGTTGACCACGCCCATGATGAGGCTGCGCGGCGCGCTGGGCAGTCCGCGCAGGCGGCCAGCCCAGGACGCGGCTGGGGTTCCCGGCTCCTGCGTCATAGGGGCCAATCTACGGTCTGGGCGCTACCTGCGGGGAAGCAGCCGCCGCGCCGCCGCCCAGCGGCGGAGCCGGCCCAAGCCGAGCTTCCTGGCGATCCAGCGCACCCGGAAAGTGGGCCAGACCAGAAAGGCCTCCGCCTCCAGGGCGGCCAGCCCGATCCGCGGCGCGTCCCTGGTGTTGGGGTAGACCATGAACCGGGGCACCCACTGCGGGCAGAACTTGGCGTTGAACTTGTACAGCGACTCGATCTGGAACCACCGGGACATGAACAGCAGCACCCGGCGCCAGGCCCGCAGCACCGGCCCCGCGCCGATCTTCTCGCCGCGCTCCAGGGCGGCGCGGAACACGGCGAAGTTCAGCGAGATCCGCTTCACGCCGAGGCCGCCGGCGGCCTTGATGGCCTCCACGATCAGGAAGTCGTTGAGTCCGGGGCTGGCGGCCCGGTCGCGCCGCATCAGGTCCAGCGAGAGCCCGTCATCGCCCCAGGGCACGAAGTGCAGGATCGCCCGCAGCACGCCGTCCTGGGTGGCGGTGGCCACCACGCAGCGGTCGTCGTCCTTGCCGCCGACCCGGCCCAGGGCCATCGAGAAGCCCCGCTCGGTGGGGCTGCCCCGCCAGCTGTCGGCCTGCCGGACCAGCCTGCGGATCTCATCGGCGGGGATGTCCCCGACCCGGCGGATCTCCGCCACGTAGCCCTGACGGCAGACCCGGGTGACCATCTGCCTGACGTTGCGCATCGCCCGGCCCTGGATGGTGAAGTCGGCCACGTTGACGATGGCCTCATCCCCGAGCTCCAGGGCGGACAGGTCGCCTTCCCGGCACCAGACCTCGGCGCCCAGCTCGCCGCAGCCGATCACCGCGGGGACCCAGGCATGCCGGGCCGCCACGTCAAGGAAGGCGTGGATGGCGCCCGGCCATGCCTCCGGGTCGCCGAGCGGGTCACCGCTGGCCAGCATCACGCCGGACAGCACCCGGTAGCCGATGCAGGACTTCTGAGTCGGGGACCAGATCACGCTCTTGTCGGTGCGCAGCGCGAAGTAGCCGAGCGAGTCCTGCTCGCCGTGCCGGTCAAGCAGCCCGCGGATCTGCTCCGCGTCGGTACCGCGCAGCCGGGCGGCGGGCTCGGCGGGGCGCAGGAACAGGTAAGCCGTTACCGCCAGGGTAAACAGGCCAAGCGCCCCGGTGAGAAAGCCGAAATGGTCGGCGCGGGTCTCGGAAATGAACCTGATGGGGCCGGAGAAGCCCATCAGGTTAACGATCGCGGACTGAATCTTCTGGCCCAGCGTGTAATGACCGGCCAGGCCGCGGGTCACCATCAGGTAAGCGACGCCGATGATGATGTCCGCGACGGCCAGCCCGCACAGCGCCCATACCGCGCGCCACCGAGAGCGGGTGTCACCGGTCGCGTAGAACTCGCGGCGGTAGCACAGCAGGGTCACCAGCAGCGCGGCCGTGACGATCATCGGCACCAGGTGCGGCGGGGTGTGGTGAAAGACCGAATGCAGCACCAGGCTGGAGGCCAGCAGCAGCAGCACGGCTTCCCAGGCGCGGCGCTTCCGCCGCCGCAGCGCATGCGACAGCATGAGCAGCAGCAGGCCGATGATGACGTCGGCGGTCCTGGTGAGGTTGGAGACCTCGGTGAGCTGGTGCAGCTGGTACCGGGAGTACAGTCCGGGGCCGACGCCCTCGATGACGTCGGCAAGGCCGATCAGCAGCGCCAGCCAGCCCGCCGCGCGTGGCACCCAGCGCCGCTGCTGCCGCCGGTCAGGCTGGCGCCCCGGCGCCGGCCCGGCCTGTCGCGGCTCGCGCTCGCCGCCGGCAATCCCGTTTTCAGCCACGGTCGGCACGCTGCTCTTTGTCATCTCGGACAAGGTGCTCAAGCCCCTGTTCACGGGGCATCAGCGTAGTCATCGCCACGGCCCGGCGAGGGCAAACCCCAGAACGTGCCAGGGCTAAGTTAGCGCCGGTCCATGAGCAGGCTCATTGCCTCTGCCCGGGTGCTGTCGGACTCCAGGAAAGAACCGCGGACCGCGGAAGTAACGGTTTTGGCGCCGGGCTTGCGCACCCCGCGCATGGACATGCACAGGTGCTCGGCCTCGACCACCACGATGGCGCCTCGCGGCTCCAGCACGGCCATCATCGCGTCGGCGATCTGGCTGGTCATCCGCTCCTGGATCTGCGGTCGCCGCGCATAGACGTCTACCAGCCTGGCTAGCTTAGACAGCCCGGTGATCTGGCCCTTGGTATTCGGTATGTAGCCGACGTGAGCGTTACCGAAAAATGGCACGAGGTGGTGCTCGCATGTCGAGTAGACCTCGATATCACGCACCAGCACCATCTCGTTGTACTCGGCGTCGAAAACCGTGGTCAGGACGTCCCGAGGTTCCTGGTGCAGCCCAGCGAACTGCTCGGCGTAGGCGCGGGCGACCCTGGCGGGGGTGTCGGTCAGCCCGCTCCGCTCGGGATCCTCGCCGATGGCGAGCAGGATCTCCCTGACGGCCCGTTCGATCCGCGGCAGGTCAAACTCCGCGCTCAATGAGGCCCGCCGCCGTCACCGCCGCCCTCGGGCTGGCCGAACGGCCGTCCGAAGTCCTGGATCTCAGGACCGCCGGCCGCCTGGCCGTTCCCCGACGACGGCATGTCATTACCGTCGGAGGCGGCGATCAGGGCGAGCTCCTTGGGCGTCAGCACCGGCGGCCGGTCCGAGGGCAGCCGCTTGCCGTAGCCGGTGTAGGAGCCGCGGGTCGGCCGCTTGTGAATCGGCGCGAAGATCCGCAGCACCTGGTCACGCGTGAGGGTCTCGTGCTCCATGAGCTGGAGTACGAGGTCGTCCAGCACGTCGCGGTACTGGACCAGGATCTCCCACGCCTCGTCGTGCGCGGACTCGATGAGGCGGCGGACCTCCTCATCGATCATCGAGGCGATTTCCTCGGAGTAGTCCCTGCTGTGCGACATCTCGCGGCCGAGGAACGGCTCGCCGTCGCCGGTGCCGAACCGCCGGGCGCCGAGCTTCTCGCTCATGCCGTACTCGGTGACCATGCCGCGGGCGATGGAGCTGGCCTTCTCGATGTCGTTGGCGGCGCCGGTGGTCGGCTCGTGGAACACCAGCTCCTCGGCGGTACGGCCGCCCAGCAGCATGGCGAGCTGGTCCATCATCTCCACCCGGCTGACCAGGAACTTGTCCTCGGTCGGCGCCGACGCGGTGTAGCCGAGCGCCCGGCCACGCGGGATGATCGTGATCTTGTGCACCGGGTCGGCGTGGGGTAGCGCGTGGCCCACCAGGGCGTGCCCGCCCTCGTGGTAGGCGATGATCTTGCGCTCCTTCTCCGAGAGCAGCACGCTCTTGCGCTTCGGGCCGGCGGTCACCCGGTCGATGGCCTCCTCCAGCGAGGCCATGGTGACCTGGTGCCGGTTCTCCCGCGCGGTCAGCAGCGCGCCCTCGTTGATGACGTTCGCCAGGTCCGCGCCGGTAAAGCCGGGAGTCCGCTTGGCGATCATGTCCAGGTCGACGTCCGGGGCGAACGGCTTGCCGCGGGCGTGCACCCGCAGGATGCCCTTGCGCCCGGCCAGGTCGGGCTGGGCGACCACGATCTGCCGGTCGAACCGGCCGGGGCGCAGCAGCGCCGGGTCCAGGATGTCGGGCCGGTTGGTCGCCGCGATGACGATCACGCCGCCCTTGGTGTCGAAGCCGTCCAGCTCGACCAGGAGCTGGTTCAGCGTCTGCTCGCGCTCGTCGTGCCCGCCGCCGAAGCCGGCCCCGCGGTGCCGGCCGACCGCGTCGATCTCGTCCACGAACACGATCGCCGGGGCGTTCGCCTTGGCCTGCTCGAACAGGTCGCGGACCCGGGACGCGCCGACGCCGACGAACATCTCCACGAAGTCCGAGCCGGAGATGGAGTAGAACGGCACGCCGGCCTCGCCGGCCACCGCCCGGGCGAGCAGCGTCTTGCCGGTCCCTGGCGGGCCGTACAGCAGCACGCCCTTGGGGATCTTGGCGCCGATGGCCTGGAACTTGCCCGGGCTCTGCAGGAACTCCTTGATCTCCTGGAGCTCCTCGATGGCCTCGTCTGCCCCGGCCACGTCGCTGAATGAAGTCTTGGGGGTGTCCTTGGTGATGAGCTTGGCCTTCGACTTGCCGAAGTTCATCACCCGCGAGCCGCCGCCCTGCATCTGGTTCAGGAAGATGAAGAACAGCAGGAAGATCGCCAGGAACGGCAGCCAGCTCAGCAGCAGCGTCCAGAAGGAACTGCCGGACGGCCGCTCGACCTGGTAACCGCCGGGCAGCTGCCCGTTCTGGTATTGGGTCTGGAGCTTGTTGGCCAGTGTCTGGCCGTAGTTCCCCACCCAGTCGGCCTGCAGGTGCCTGCCGCCCTTGGTGGTGATCTGGATCGTCTGCTCGGTGTCGGTCAGGATGGCCGACTTCACCTGCTGGTGATTGATGGCCGCGACGACCTGCGAGGTGTTGACCTGTGTGTAGGTCTGGCCGGACCCGGCCAGCCGGAAGACAAACAGGAACACGATGACGACAAGGAGGATGGCGAGAACCCATCCGCGGAAGATGCGCTTCAGATCCATCGACGAACGGCCCTGCTGGTGTCGGGCCGATCCCTCCTGACGAGCCTCGAGCCCCGCCGACCCCCGGCGGGACAGCCTTGCGTCCCAGCTCCTACGCCTGGCTTCCTTTGTCTGTCTTCCCACCAGGTAACAGCGGGTTTATTGACCGTACACCGGACCGGCCGCAGCCGGCGCGCAGGAGGCACATGGCCACCGACTGGCCCGCCGGCGGCCTCCGATACGCCTCTTACCCACGTGAACGTATTTCATCTCCCGGCGTGTTCCCGCGCTGTGCTAGGCCGGCTCCCCACCGTAGACATGCGGGGCGAGCGTGCCGATGAACGGCAGGTTCCGGTACCGCTGCGCGTAGTCGAGGCCGTAGCCAACGACAAACTCATCATCGATGTCGAAACCGGTGTAAGCGACGTCCACCTTGATCTTCGTGGCGGTCGGCTTGCGCAGCAGCACGCAGACCTGGACCGAGGCGGGGTCGCGCGACGCGAGGTTGCCCATCAGCCAGGACAGCGTCAGGCCGGAGTCCACGATGTCCTCGACGACCAACACGTGGCGACCGCTGATGTCGGTCTCCAGGTCCTTGAGGATGCGCACCACGCCGGAGGACTGAGTGCCGGAGCCGTAGGAGGAGATCGCCATCCAGTCCATCTGCACCGGCAGGTGCACGGCCCTGGCCAGGTCAGCCATCACCATGACCGCGCCCTTGAGCACGCCGACCAGCAGCAGTTCGCGATCAGCGTAATCGGCGTCGATCTGGGCGGCCAGCTCGCCGATCCGCTGCTGCAGCTGCTCGGGGGTGATGAGGACCTTCGCCAGGTCGGCTCCCATGTCAGTCGCGTCCACCCGCGCCCTCCGTATCGCCCAGAACGTCGAAAACCGGCCCGTCGAAGAGCAGCCTCCCACACTGGCGCCGGCAGCGGACGCCGCCTGGCAGGTCGACGCCACGCTGGCCGTGCCAGGCGGTGACCAGGGCGTCCAGCTCGGCGACGTGCCGCCGGGACAGCGCACCGCCGGGCGACCCGGCGGCCAGCGCGGCGTTCCTGAGCACCCGGCTCCTGATCGCCGGGGCCAGCGCCGCGAGGTCGCCGGCCGGCCAGCCGGGCTCGGGACCCGCCAGCCGTTCCCCCGCCTGGATGGCCAGTGCGTCCAGGGCGTCCGCGTCATCGCGGAGCTGGGCGGCCGTCCTGGCGAGGGCCTGGGCGATGCCGGGGCCAAGCTCGGCCTCCAGCACCGGCAGCACCCTGGCCCGCGCCCGGACCCTGGCGTAACCGGGGTCGTCGTTGTGCGGGTCATCCCAGGCCGCCAGGCCAAGCGCGGCGCAGGCGGCGCGGGTCTGCGCGCGGCGCACGGCGAGCAGCGGCCGCCGGTATACCCCGGCCGCGGCCGGCATCCCGGCCAGCGACCTGGCGCCCGAGCCGCGAGCCAGCCCGAGCAGCACCGTCTCCGCCTGGTCGTCCAGGGTGTGCCCGAGCAGCACGGCCGCGGCGTCCTGGCTCGCCGCCGCCCGCGCGAGCGCGGCGTACCTGGCCTCCCGCGCCGCGGCCTCCCGGCCCCGGTAGGCCGCCGTGCCGCGGGCCGCCACGGTCACGGTGGCGGTGAGTACCGGGTCCAGGCCCAGCCCGGTCAGGATGGCCGCGGCCCGGCTGGCCTGCCCGGCCGAGCCTGGCTGCAGCCCATGATCCACCGTGATGGCACCGGCCCGCAGGCCGAGCCGGGGTCCCTCGAAGGCCAGGGCCGCCGCGAGCGCCAGCGAGTCGGCGCCGCCGGAGCAGGCTGCCAGCACCAGGTCACCGGGGGCGAGCCCGGCGAGGCCCTGGCGGACCGCCACGCGGACCTCGGCGACCGCCGGGTGCGGCCCCGGCACCGGTCAGCTCGCGGCTGCGCGGCCGGAGTCGACCCGCTCGATCCAGGTCGGCGGGTCAGCGATCTCCGCCATGGTGGGCAGCGTCTCCGGGGATGTCCACACCCGGTTAAAGCCGGCCATCCCCGCCTCGTCAACGACCTTCTTCACGAAACGGGAACCCTGCTCGTACTGCTTCATCTTCAGGTCAATGCCGAGGATCCGGCGCAGCGCCTGCTCGATCCGGTTACCGGAGCCGCGCCGGGCGGAGAACTTGGCCCTGATCTGCGCAACCGAAGGGACGACCGCCGGGCCGACCGCGTCCATGACGTAGTCGCCGTGCCCTTCGACCAGGGTCATCACGGCGGTCAGCTTGTCCAGGATCTCGCGCTGCCTGGGGCTCTGGATGGCCTCGATGAGGCTGCCCCCGCGCGGCGGCGCGTCCGGATCGGCGTCCTCGCCGCTGGCCTGGCCGCGAACCGCGCCCGCCACCGCGTCGGCGGCGGCGCGCAGCCGGTCCAGGATCGACGCCGGGTCCAGGTCGGAGGCCAGCAGGAACTCGGTCATCTGGGCCTGCACGTAGGGCCGCAGCCAGCCCACCGAGGTGAACTGGGTGCGGTGCGTCTCCTCGTGCAGGCAGACCCAGCGGCGGAAGTCGCTGGGGTCCACGCCGAGCTCGCGCTCGACCATGACGATGTTCGGCGCGACCAGGGTCAGCCGGCCTGCCGGGGCATCCCGGCCGGCCGCGTCAGGGTCTGGCGGCAGGAACAGCTCGTACTGCCCGAGGACCCGGCCGGCCAGGTAGGCCAGGATCAGCCCCGCCTGCATGCCGGTGACCCGGGAGCCGACCGAGGAGACCAGCGAGCCGCCCGGCGGAGCGCCGCGCTCGGCCAGGTGCTCGGCCAGCGGGTCGAGGACGACCCGGAAGCCGTCCACGTTGGCGCGGATCCAGCCCGGCCGGTCCACCACCGCGACCAGCCCGTCGCCGGCGGAGCCCGGCAGGCCGGTCAGCTCGCGGACCGGCTCGGCGACCTCTGAGGAAAGCTGTCGCAGCTCCGCGACGACCTTCCTGGCCTCGGCCAGGGTCACCTGCGGCCCCGGCCTGACCCACCGCACGCCAGTCGAGGTGGCCACGTTCCAGTCGATCATCTGCGCGCTGCTCACCCCCCCACCGTACGTCGCCCGCCGGGGCAGCTGCGTCCTGGTCGTCCCCCGGCGCGCCCTGACTATCCCCAGGAACGCCCTGGTTATCCCCCGGCGCGCGCTGTTATCCCGCCGCGCGCCCCGTCATCCCCCGGCACGGCAGCCGCAGCCGGCCAGCGCGGTGACCAGCCGGGCGATCTGGGCCCCGCCGCGTCCAGGCCGCCGGAGCGGAACTTGTCCGTCATCACGGCGAAGGCCAGCAGCCGGCCGTCCCTGGCGTAGGCGATGCCGGCCATCGCGGCGACGTTGTCCAGGTTGCCGGTCTTGGCCCTGACCACCCCAAGCGCCGCAGGGCCTGCCTCGGCGAACACGCTGCCGTACGGCTCAAGCGTCCCGGAGAACCCGGCCACCGGCAGCCCGGTGACGGCCGCTCGCAGCCCTGGCTGGTCCTGGCGCGAGGCCAGCCGGACCAGCGCCACCAGGCTGGCCGGGGCGATCCGGTCCAGCGGGGACAGGCCGCTGCCGTCAACGATCTGGACGCCGGTGATGCCGAGCCCGCGCAGCACCGAGATCTCCGCCGCCGCGGCGCCGCTGAACGTGGCCGGCTGGCCCTTGGCGATGGCTACGTGCCTGGCCAGGTTCTCGGCGATTACGTTGTTGCTCTCCAGCAGCATCTGCTGAACGATCTGCGCCAGCGGCGGCGAGTGCACGGCGGCCAGCCGGGTGGTCCCGGCAGGCGCGGTGCCCGCCACCGGCGTGCCGGTGACCTGGATCCCGTCCGCCGCCAGGAAGCCGGCGAACGCCTGCGCCGCCTCGGGCGCGGGGGTGAAGGTGCGCGGCCTGGTGTTCTGCCAGTCGTCGGCATTGTCAGGCGCGCCGGACGGGGTCAGCCGGCCCTGATCGATCTCCAGCGCGCTGATCGGCGTCACGTTGCCCGTGGTGACGTAGCTGTTCGGCCAGTTCGGCCCCATAGCAGGACCGCCATACAGCGAGGTGTCATAGCTGACCTGCACCGTGTGGCGGCCGCGAGCGCGCAGCGCCTTGGCCGTCCTGGCGGCGAGCGCCGCGAGAGTCGCCGGCTGCGGGTAGTCGGCCGCCGGGAACTTCCCCGCGGCCAGCGTCGGGTCGCCGCCGCCGACCAGCACGACGCTGGACGGCGTGGGCCCGCTGACCACGGTGGTGGTGAACCGGGCGTCGGGGCCGAGCACGTGCAGCGCCGCGACGGCGGTGGCCAGCTTGGTGGTGGAGGCCGGCGCGAACCCGTCTGAGGACTGCTGCGCGTACAGCACCTTGCCGGTGGCCAGGCTGGTGACCAGCAGCCCGACGTGCGACCCGAGCGCCGGGGAGGCCAGCAGCGGCCCGAGCACCGCGCCGAGCCCGGCAGCGGTCGGGCCAGCCTTTGCCAGGCCGGCGCCGGCCCCGGCGCCGCCCGCCCAGCCAGCGTCCGCCAGCGGCCGCTGCGGGGTCGCCAGCCGCCCGCCGGCCACCCTGGCCACGTCCCACCGCGCCAGCCGCCGCGGCAGCAGCCTGGCCGTGACCGAGCCCGCCGCGATCACGAACACGCACAGCAGCGCCGTCGCGCCCAGGACCAGGTAACGCAGCCGGGGCGGCGGGCCGCTGCCCGGCTCTCCGGGCAGCGGCCCCAGGCGCGGCGGCCGCTCCCCGGCACGGGAGTCGGAGTCCGATCGGGTAGACATCATCAAGGCAACGCAATCAATCTTTCGGGCGGCAGGAGGCCAGATCGTGGAGTTCGATGCGGTAATCGAGATCCCTAAGGGTCAGCGCAACAAGTATGAGATGGATCACGAGACCGGACGTATCCGGCTGGACCGGATGCTGTTCACCTCCACGAGATACCCCGCCGACTACGGGTTTATCGAGGACACGCTGGCCGACGACGGCGACCCGCTGGACGCCCTGGTCCTGCTGGAGGAGCCCACCTTTCCCGGCTGCCTGATCCGCTGCCGGGCGATCGGCATGTTCCGGATGCGAGACGAGATGGGCCTCGACGACAAGGTGCTCTGCGTGCCGGCCACCGACCCGCGGATGGCTCACCTTCAGGATATTTCCGACGTCCCGGACTTCGACCGGCTGGAGATCAAGCACTTCTTCGAGGTCTACAAGGCGCTGGAGCCTGGCAAGGAGGTCGAGGCGGCGACGTGGACCGGCCGGGCGGCGGCGGAGGAGCAGATCGAGGCCTGCCGCAAGCGGCTGGCTTCCAGCGGGGGGCACTGACCAAGGGGCCGCAGGGAAACTCGGAACCGCGCGGGCCTGGACGCCACCTGGGGGCCAGGGTGAAACTCATGGGATCAATGGGAAACACTAGTCGATAGATACCTACCTGCCAGCGAGAGGACGGACCGTGGCTCCCGAGGACGACGCGCTCAGCCAGGCGCCGCTATTCGAGGCGCTCAGCGAGGAAGACGCCAGGGCGCTGCGGTCCGACGTTGTGCACGTCCAGCTTGGCAAGGGCGAGCGGCTGTTCACCGAGGGCGACGACGGCGACAAGCTCTACATCATCCTGCGCGGCAAGGTGAAGCTCACCAGGGCGGCGCACGACGGCCGGGAGAACCTGCTCAGCGTGCACGGCCCCGGCGAGATGTTCGGCGAGCTCTCGCTATTCGATCCCAGCCCGCGCACGGCGAGCGCGACGGCCATCACCGATGCCTCGCTGGCCGCGCTCGGTCACGACGACCTGCGGAGCTGGCTGTCCACCCGGCCCGAGGTGGCCATGCACATGCTGGGCGCCCTGGCCCAGCGGCTGCGCCGGATCAACGACATCAAGGCGGACCTGGTCTTCACCGACGTGCCTGGCCGGGTCGCCAAGGCGCTGCTCGACCTGGCCAACCGGTTCGGCACCCAGCAGGAGAACGGCATCCAGGTCAATCACGACCTGACCCAGGAGGAGCTGGCCCAGCTCGTCGGCGCGTCCAGGGAGACCGTCAACAAGGCGCTCGCCGACTTCGCCGCCCGCGGCTGGATCCAGCTCGCCGCCAAGTCCGTTCTGCTGGTCGACACCGACCGGCTCCGCAAGCGGGCCAGCTAGCGGGCCAGTTAGCGAGAGAGCCCGGGCGGAAGCTCGCCTCGGTCTGCCAGGTAGGCGAGCTGCGAGCGGACCGACTCGCGTGCCGACGCCCACAGCACCTGGTCCACCTCCGCGTAGACACGCTCGACGATCTGCGCCGGGGTCCGGTCCCCGGCGGCCAGGGCCGCCCGGACCTCGTCCAGCCGCTCGGCACGGTGCGTCAGGTAGAAGTCCAGCGTGGCGGTCGGCTCGGGCAGCATCGGCCCGTGCCCAGGCAGCAGCGCCCGCAGCTCGGTCTCGTCGGCAAGCGCACGCAGCCGGTTCAGCGAGCCCAGGTAGTCGGTGAGGTTCCCGTCCCTGGCGATCATGGTCGTGCCGCGGCCCAGCACCGTGTCCCCGGTCAGCACGGCCCCGTCCGCGGGGAGCTGCAGGCACACCGAGTCCGAGGTGTGCCCGGGGGTGGCCAGCACGCGCAGCTCGCAGCCGCCGTGCGTGAGCACGTCACCGGGGGCCAGGCCCTCATCCCCGAGCACCTGGGCCGGGTCCACCGCGCGCACCGGCGCACCGGTCAGCTCGGCCAGCCGCCTGGCGCCCGCCGAGTGATCGGCGTGCCGGTGGGTGAGCACGATCAGCGCCACCCGGCGGCCCTGCTCCGCGGCGACGTCATAGACCCGGCGCAGATGGCCCTCGTCACGAGGACCGGGGTCGATGGCGATCGCCGCCGCGGCGCCCGGCTCGGCGATCAGCCAGGTGTTCGTGCCGTCCAGGGTCATCGGCGACGGGTTGGGCGCCAGCACGCAGCGCGCCCGCTCGGTCCCTGAACCGTCGATCGGCCCATCCGGCGGCGCCGGCGGCTGGCTACTCATATCGGATACTCCGAGACTCCGGGGACGGTCAGCCAGGCCGCGCCCTCGCGCAGCAGGATCTCCGGGATCCGCGCCACGACCTGACGCGGCCCGTCCAGGGCGGTGGCCACGTCTCCGCAGGACGCCAGCTCCGCCAACGTCACCGCGGTCGGCGGCCACAGCTCGATCTCGTGGCGCTTGCCTGCCTCGATGGCCGCCGCCGGGGAGATCCAGGCGACCGCGGAAGCCTCACCGCCGACCTCCCTGGTCCGCTGCCCCCGCGGCAGCGCGGCGGCGAAGAACCGCGCGTCGAACCGGCGCGGCTCGACCACCGGCGTGATCCATCGCGACCAGGGCCGCAGCAGGTCCGAGCGGAGCACCAGGCGCCGCCTGGTCAGCAGCTCGGCCAGCGACAGCGACCGGTCGAGCAGCGCGTTCCTGTCCACTTCCCAGTCCGCGCCCGTGGTGTCGGCCACCACTGTGCCCGCCGACTCGCCGGCCAGCAGCACGCCGGACTCCTCGAACGTCTCCCGCACCGCGGCGCAGACCAGTGCCCTGGCCATCTCCGGCGGCGCGGCCAGGATCTCGCCCCACTCCGCGGCCGACGGGCCGGCCCAGGCCACCTCCTCGTCGGCGTCCCTGGCATCCATCGAGCCGCCGGGAAACACGAACGCGCCTGGCGCGAACGCCATCGACGGCTGGCGGCGCAGCATGTAGACCTCCATGCCGTCGCCGTCGCCGCCGTGGTTGGCCGGGCGGAGCAGCATGACGGTCGCCGCGTCCCGCGGCACGGCCGGCATGCTCTGGCCCGCCAGGATGTCGGCGGCGTCCGCGCTCAGCCGGCCACGGAACGGGATCGCCGCGCAGGGTTCCGCGTCGGCGCTCAATTAGCCGTCAACCTCCGCGATCAGCTCGACCTCGACCGGCGTGTTCCTCGGCAGCACCGCCATCCCGACCGCGCTGCGCGCGTGCCGGCCCGCGTCGCCGAACAGGTCGATGAGCAGCTCGCTGGCTCCGTTGATGACCTGCGCCTGGTCGGTGAAGTCCGGCACGGAGGCGACGAAGCCCGTCACCTTCACGATCCGCCTGATCCCGGCCAGGCCGCCGGCCACCGAGGCGACGGCGGCGACCGCGTTCAGCGCGCAGATCCTGGCCGCGGCCGCGGCCTCGGGGATGGCGACCTCGGCGCCGACCTTGCCGGTGATGGTCAGTTCCCCGTCCACGATCGGGAGCTGGCCCGCGGTATACACATAACGGCCGGTCCTGACCGCGTGCACGTACGCCGCCAGCGGCGGGCTCACCTCGGGCAGCGTCAGGCCGAGCTCCGCCAGCCTGGCCTCCGCGTTGTGGGCGGCGGCCTGGTCGGCGGTCATTCCTTGCCCCGCTTCAGGTAGGCGACGAGCTGCTCGGGGTTCGGCCCCGGCACGACGCTCACCAGCTCCCAGCCATCGTCGCCCCAGTTATCGAGAATCTGCTTCGTCGCGTGCACCAGGAGGGGCACGGTCGCGTACTCCCACTTCGCCATAGCAGAGACCCTAATGCGGGCGGCCCCGCCAGCGGGAGCCGCCCGCCATGCCGCGCGTGGCGGCTACTGGCCAGACCCGGTCGTGCCGGACTCGGGCGCGTCGTCGGCGGTCTTGGCCGGCGCCGGCTGGCTGGTGTCGCTGATCGTGCCGATGTCGCCCTTCTCCGTCGGTGACAGCTCGGGGATCTTCGGCACCTCGGGGATGTCGAGCGGCGCCGCTTCCGCCGCGCCGCCGACCTCGGCCTGGGCCTCCGCCTCGGCCACGGCCTTGTCGCTGAAGTCGGCCAGCGACTCCGAGTCCCGTCCCCGGTCACTCGAGCTGGTGTTCGGGGTGAACTTGTCGAAGAACCTGAGCAGCTCCACCGGGATCGGCATGACCAGCGTGCTGTTCCGCTCGGAGGCCACCTCCACCACCGTCTGCAGCAGCCGGAGCTGGAGCGCGGCCGGGTCCCTGGCCATCACGTTCGCCGCCGCGGCCAGTCGCTTGGACGCCTGGTACTCACCGTCGGCGGTGATGATCCTGGCCCGCCGTTCCCGCTCCGCCTCGGCCTGCCGGGACATGGACCGCTTCATGCCTTCGGGCAGCGACACGTCCTTGATCTCCACCCGCTCCACCCGGACGCCCCACGGGCCCTCCGTCGGCTCGTCGATGATCCGGCGCAGTTCCCGGTTCACCGAGTCCCGCTCCGCGAGAAGCTGGTCCATCTCCGACTGGCCGATGATCGACCGCAACGAGGTCTGTGCCTGCTGGGAGATGGCGAACAGGTAGTTCTGCACGTTGACGGTGGCCTTGATCGGGTCAATTACCCGGAAATAGACCACCGCGTCCACTCGCACGCTCACGTTGTCCCTGGTGATGCCCTCCTGGGCAGGCACCGCCATGGCGATGATCTGCATGTTGACCTTCTGCATCCGGTCGCCGAACGGCCGGATCAGGTGCGGCCCCGCGCCGCGTGCCTCGGGCAGCACCCGGCCGAACCGGAAGACGATGCCCTGCTCGAACTGCTGCACCACGCGGATAGACCGGCCCACTGTGATGATCCCGCCGACAACCAGGACCACCAGGACCGCAATCAGAATCTCGACGCCCATGGGTTTGGCACCCCTTCTCGATGACGCGACGAGCTGTGAAGTTCCAGAGTAGGACTCCAGGCCGTCACGGAACTCACCGTAGCGGGCGCCAGATAGCCTCCAATCGTGAGCACAAGGGACACTCACTGGGATGGCGTGCGGCTGCACGTGGTCACCGGGAAGGGCGGCACCGGCAAGACCACCGTGGCCGGGGCACTCGCGCTCGCCCTTGCCTCAGGCGGCAAGCGAGTGCTGCTCATGGAGGTGGAGGGACGGCAGGGCATCGCCCAGCTCTTCGACGTCCCGCCGCTGCCCTATGAAGAGCGCAAGGTGGCGGTGGCCCCGGCGACCATGACCCGGCCGGGCGGCGACGTTTTCGCGCTGGTCGCCGACCCCGAGTCGGCCATGCTGGAGTACCTGGAGATGTTCTACAACCTCCGGCACGCCGGCACCGCGCTGACCAAGCTCGGCGTGATGGACTTCGCTACCACCATCGCTCCCGGCCTGCGGGATGTGCTGCTCACCGGCAAGGCCGCCGAGGCCGTCCGCCGCAAGGCGGCCAGCAGGGAAGGCGGCCGCAGCTACGACGCCGTAGTCATGGACGCCCCGCCGACCGGCCGCATCGGCCGGTTCCTGAACGTCACCTCGGAGGTCTCCGGCCTGGCCAGGGTCGGCCCCATCCGGGGCCACGCC
This sequence comes from uncultured Actinomycetota bacterium, assembly GCA_963725175.1. Taxonomy (GTDB): domain Bacteria; phylum Actinomycetota; class Actinomycetes; order Streptosporangiales; family Streptosporangiaceae; genus DASUBV01. The sequence continues at coordinate 3,763,692 of CAVRXH010000006.1, read as the reverse complement.
GACACCGTGCAGCGGGTCATCCGGTCCCCCGACACCGCCGTGCACTTCGTGACGGTCTGCGAGGAAATGCCAGTGCAGGAAACCCTGGACGGCATCGCCGAGCTGGCCGCGCTGCCCGGCGGCGGGCTGCAGATCGGCGGGGTCATCGTCAACATGACCAGGCCGCTCGCGCTGCCGGCAGGCCAGGTTGCCGCCGCCGCCAAGGGCCGGCTGGACACCGCCGAGCTCGCCCTCGGGCTCAAGGCCGCAGGGCTGGACGAGAGCCGGACGCTGGCCGGGGAGCTGGCCGCCGAGCTGACCGAGCACGCCAGGAACGCCCAGGCCCAGCAGCGGCAGCGGGACCGGCTTGACGCGCCGGGTGCGCCCGTCTACGAGCTGCCGTGGCTGAGCGACGGCATCGACCTCGGCGGCCTGTACCGGCTGGCCGCCACGCTGCGTGACCAGGGAGCCGCCTGATGACCGCCGCCGCGCCGCCCGCCCTGGACGTGGACCGGCTGATCGAGGACCGGCGGACCAGGATCATCGTCTGCTGCGGCTCCGGCGGGGTGGGCAAGACCACGACGGCCGCCGCCATCGGGCTGCGAGCGGCCGAGCGCGGCCGGCACGTCGTGGTGCTGACCGTCGACCCGGCACGTCGGCTCGCCCAGTCGATGGGACTGACCACGCTGGACAACACCCCCCGGCTGGTGCCGGGCATCGCCGACGGCTCGGACGGCAGCCTGCACGCCATGATGCTCGACATGAAGCGGACCTTCGACGAGATCGTCGAGGCGCACGCCGACCCCGACCGGGCCGCCCAGATCCTGGCCAACCCCTTCTACCAGTCCCTGTCCTCCAGCTTCGCCGGCACCCAGGAGTACATGGCGATGGAGAAGCTCGGCCAGCTCCGCCGGGCGCAGGAGTGGGACCTGATCGTGGTGGACACCCCGCCCAGCCGTTCGGCCCTGGACTTCCTTGACGCGCCGCAGCGGCTGGGCAGGTTCCTGGACGGCCGGCTGCTCCGGCTGCTGACCGCCCCCGCCAAGATCGGCGGCCGGGCCTACCTGCGCGTGCTGAACGCCGGGTTCGGCATGGTGACCGGCGTGCTGACCAAGATCCTCGGGGCTCAGGTACTGCGGGACGTGCAGACGTTCGTGAGCGCCCTGGACACCATGTTCGGCGGATTCCGCGAGCGGGCCGACTACACCTACCAGCTCCTGCGCACGCCGGGCACCGCGTTCCTGGTGGTCGCGGCCCCCGAGCCGGACGCGCTGCGGGAAGCCTCGTATTTTGTCGAACGGCTGGCTACCGAGCGGATGCCGCTGGCCGGGCTGCTGCTGAACAGGGTGCAGCGATCGCCTGCGGCGCGGCTGACGGCGGCGGCCAGCCTGGCCGCCGCCGAGGCACTCCAGGCCCAGGACGCGCATCCGCTGGCCGTGGCCGCGCTGCGGCTGCACGCCGAGCGGATGCAGCAGGTGCAGGCCCAGCGGCGGCTAGCGGAGCATTTCACCGGCGCGCACCCCGTCGTGCCGGTCGCCGAGATCCCGGCACAGCCAGAGGATGTGCACGACCTGGTCGGCCTGCGCGCGATCGGGCAGGCTTTCGGCAGCTAGGTCATGCTTGCTGGCGGGCGAGCTGGTCGAGCGAGATAAGAAAGACTGCCGGCGGGGCTAGCTGGCGACGAGCTCGTCGCCAGTCCGCTCGTACTTGTCCCTGGCGTCCTCCAGCAGCTCCCGCCAGGACCGGACGTCGGGCCGGCGGCGGAGCAGCGCGCGGCGCTCCCGCTCGGTCATGCCGCCCCAGACCCCGAACTCGATCCGGTTGTCGAGGGCGTCGGCGAGGCACTCGGTGCGCACCGGACAGCCCCGGCAGATCAGCTTGGCCCGGTTCTGCGCCGCTCCCTGGACGAAGAGCTCGTCAGGATCCGTCCCCTTGCACGCGGCGCGGGCAGTCCAGTCCGTGATCCACATGTGCCCAACTCCTCCTGATCGTCACGCCCGCAGCGGTTCGTCACGCCGGGTGGCGTTCAGTCGCGGTCCGGTACCGGCGCTAGGCGCGCATGTCCGGTGAGTGATGGTCGCGGAAGAGTAACTTACGGAAGTCCGGGCCGTGGCGCTAGTCCCCGGCCGGCCCATTTCCGTATAGCCCGCATGGGCTATACGGACACATGTGACTAGTCATTCTATTGGCGGCGGCGGTCGGGCCACTGTGTTTTGAACGCCGTAGGAGCCGACGTTTCCGCAGCTAGCCGGGCCTGCTGACCACCCCTTGCCGAAGGCAGCGTAACCTGTTCGCGTGCAGAATCCATGGCGCCGCGCCGGCATTACCTCCGGCGTGGCGGGCCGCATGGCGGTCCTGTCTGTCGTGGCTGGCCTTCTGGTAGCCGCCGTCGTCATGCCGGTCACCGGCATCCTGGGGGTTGTGACGCGGGATGCCGCGAAAACCTTCAATGACCTGAACGTCCCGGCGCTTGGCCAGGTCCCCACCCGGTCGGAGATCCTGGACTCCGAGGGCCACCTGATCGCGTACTACTACCCGGACCACAAGTACCGGATCCCGGTGAGCTACGCGGATATCGCCCCGGTCATGCGGAACGCGATCATCTCGATCGAGGACTCCAGGTTCTACCTGCACGGCGCGCTAGACCCCAGGGGCACCATCAGGGCGTTCGTCTACGACATGGAGAACAAAGAGGTCCAGGGCGGCTCGGACCTCGCCCAGCAGTACGTCAAGAACGCCCTGGAGCTGAGCGCCCCGAACAACAACGCCGCCCTGACCGACGCCGCCCTGACCCCCCAGCGGAAGATCAGGGAGCTGCGGATCGCCGCCAACGTTGAGCACGAGCTGACCCCGCATCAGCTCCTCGCCGCCTACCTGAATGTGGCCTATTTCGAGAACAGCGCCTATGGCATCCAGGTGGCCGCTGAGCGGTACTTCAAGACCAGCGCCAAGCATCTGACCCTGCCCGAGGCGGCCATGCTCGCCGGAATGGTGGAAAACCCGGTCGCCGACGACCCCTTCAACGAGCCGACCCAGGCCAAGGCCAGGCGCAACACCGTGCTGTTCCGGATGGCCCAGCTCGGCTACATCACCCAGGCCCAGGCGAACCAGGCCGCCGCCACCGGGCTCGGCCTGCATTCCTCCACCGTGCCGCTGCAGACCGGCTGCCTCAGCGCCTCGGCCAGGCACGAGGCGTTCTTCTGTGACTACGTGCTCGCGGTGATTCACGAGGACAAGGCCTACAAGAAGGTGTGGACCGACCTCAACACCTCTGGCGGCCTGAAGATCCGCACCACCCTGGTCGACAAGGACCAGAGCGCCGCCCAGCACGCGGTCAGCTTCGTGCAGCCCTCGGACTCCAGCACCTACAACCCCGGCCACAACGCCGACACCGAGGTGCTCATCCAGCCAGGCACCGGGCGGGTCAGGGCCGTCGCAGAGAACCGCACCTACGGCACCGGCGCCGGGGAGACGACCGTGGACTTCGCGGTCGACCAGAAGTACGACGGCGGCATCGGTGTCCAGCAGGGCTCGTCGGCGAAGATCTTCACCCTGATCACCGCGCTCAAGCAGGGCATCCCGTTCGGGTTCCCGCTGAAGGTGCACTCGCCCGCCACGATTGGCCCCTACTACAGCTGCCACGGCGCCGAGTCCACGTACACCGACCTCTCGAACGCCGAGGGCAACACCAAGGGCACCGAGACCTTCACCCTCTACAACGGGACGACCGGGTCCATCAACGTCTTCTTCGCCGAACTGGAGCAGAAGGTCGGCCTGTGCGACGTGGTCAAGACCGCGGTCAGCATGGGCCTGCACCGGGCAACCGGCCAGTCCCTGCTGAAGGCCGCCGACGGCCAGTCGCCCGCGGACGACCTCCCGTCCTTCACCCTCGGCTCGGGTGCCTACGTGTCCCCGATGAGCATGGCGGCCGCCTACGCCACCGTCCCCGCGCACGGCGTCTACTGCCGGCCCGTCTCCATCGAGTCGATCACCACCAGCGCGGGGAAGCACCTGCCCATCGAGTCGGCAGATTGCCGCCGCGCCTACTCCAGCGCCGTCGCCACCGCCGCGGCGCACATCCTGCAGGGTGTGCTGGCCGGCGGAGGCACCGCGTACAACCGCGGCATCGGCCGACCGGCGGCCGCCAAGACCGGCACCGGTAATCACGGCGACTACACCGCCTTCGCCGGATTCACCCCGACCCTGGCCGGTTACGTGTCCGTGTTCAACCCGGACAACCCGCTGACCACCGGCGCGATGGTCGGTCCTGGCGCCTGCTACCGCGAAGTCAGCGGCGGCGAGGCCTGCGTCGGCCAGATGTTCGGTGACAACGCGGCGGGCGCCACCTGGCAGCTCACCTTCCTGCACGCGGCACTCGGCCCCGCCCTGGCCTTCCCCGAGGTCCCGGTGGACAGCCCGTTCTACTCCGAGGGCAGCGGCGTCAGCTCGCCCAAGCCGCCCAAGAAGCCCGGTCACGGCGGCGGTGGCGGGCACGGCGGCACGCCGCCAGGCCCCGGCGGGCATGGTGGCACGCCGCCAGGTCCAGGCGGGCACTAGCCCGCCCGTTGAGCACGACCGCCCGGTGGCCCCGGCGTCTGCGGGGACGGGGCGGTGTGCTGCGCGCTGTGTTAGCCGGCGAGCTGGCGGCGGACCTCCGCCGCCACCCGGCTGCCCTCCGCGCGGCCCGCGATCTTGGGCGTGACCGCCTTCATGACCTGGCCCATCGCCGCGGGACCGGACGCCCCCGTCTCCGCGATGGCCGCCGAGACCAGCTCCGCCAGGTCCGCGTCGCCGAGCTGCGCCGGCAGGTAGGCCGACAGCACCTCATCCTCTGCGCGCTCGGCCGCGGCCTGGTCGCCCCGGCCCGCGTCCGCGAAGGCCGTCGCCGCCTCCCGGCGCCGCTTGGCCTCCCTGGCCAGCACCTTCAGCACCTCGTCGTCGCTCAGCTCGCGGGCGGTCCGCCCCGCGACCTCCTCCTTGGTGACGGAGGTCAGGGCCATCCGCAGCGTCCTGGTCCGGACCTCATCCCGTGCCTTCATGGCGGCGGTGAGGTCGGCGCGGAGCCGGTCCTTAAGTTCGGGCATGCGGCCTATCCTGCCCGGCCCCGGCGGCCGGCGTCGAACGCTTAGGCCCCGCACGGCGGCCAGGCCAGTCCCGGCGGCGTGGCAACATGAGGGGATGCGAGCAAGAACCCTGGCAGGATCGGTGGTCGCCGCGGGGGCCCTCGGTATCGGCTATGCCGCCGTCATCGAGCGGAACTGGTTCGCGCTGCGCCGGTATGAGGTGCCCGTGCTGCCCGTCGGCGCCGCGCCACTGCGCATCCTGCACATCTCGGACACCCACCTGACCCCCGGCCGGCACCGGCTGCTGTCGTTCCTGCGCTCGCTCGACGCCCTGGAGCCCGACCTCGTCGTCAACACCGGCGACTCCCTCGCGCACCCCCAGGCCGTCGGCCCGCTGCTCGACGCGCTCGGTCCCCTGCTCGACCGGCCCGGCGTCTTCGTCTACGGGTCCAACGACCTGTACTCCCCGACGCCCCGCAACCCGGCCCGCTACATCTGGCGGACCTCCGCCTCCGACAATAAGCGGCATCACCCCGACCTGCCGTGGGCCGAGCTGGGCGAAGGCATGGAGTCGGCCGGCTGGTTCAACGCCAACAACCGGCGCGGCCGGATCAAGGCAGGCGAGCTGGACATCGAGGTCGCCGGCGTGCACGACTCGCACATCGGCCGGGACCGCTACCGGCGGATCGCCGGCCCCGCCGACCCGTCCGCCGACCTCAGGCTCGGCGTCCTGCACTCACCCGAGCCCGCCGTGCTCGACCAGTTCGCCGGCGACGGGTTCGACCTCATGCTCGCCGGCCACACGCACGGCGGCCAGCTCTGCCTGCCCGGCTACGGCACGCTGGTCACCAACTGCGGAATCGACAGGACCAGGGCCCGCGGCCTGCACCACCACCCGGCCGAAGGACCCGCCTGGCTGCACGTCTCCGCGGGCCTCGGCACGTCGCCGTACACGCCCGTCAGGTTCGCCTGTCGGCCCGAGGCCACCTTGCTCACGCTAGTCCCCGGTATGGGCTAGACTTCGGAACGGTTCGCGGGGTGTGGCGCAGCTTGGCAGCGCGCTTCGTTCGGGACGAAGAGGCCGCCGGTTCAAATCCGGCCACCCCGACCAAGAAACATAAGGTCATCGGTTCTCAGCCGGCGGCCCGGCCCCAACAGTTCCCGATTGGATCCGATTCTGGGAGCCAAACGGGAACCGATCTTGGTAGGGACGGGCTACGACAAGGTGGGTTATGCCATCCCAGGCCGCAGAGCAGTTGCGCGCTGTCGCTGACGCGGCAGAAGTCGCCGCAGGATACCTCGGCGTAGACGCGGAACGCCTTGAAGCGGTCTTGTCCCGCGCTCAGGAACTCTCGCATTCATGGTCAGGATCGAACCTCGGATATCACGCCAACGTCTATTACGCGGGTCTGCAGCGGCCACCAGCCGGCGCCCGCTTTAGCTCAGAGTGGGGTCTTCGCCCGTCCTTCGCCGCCGGCACGGTTGGAGACTGGCGGGAATATACCAGCGATGACGTCCAGCGTTACTGTTTGTCCGCCACACCCGAGCTTGACCTAGAAAATCTTCAATCACGCGTAACAGAGGCTGCGAGAGGTTTCAAGCTTGCTCGTAGTCGATTCGGGTCGATAGTCTCCGTAGCTCAGCGCAATGGTCAGGACAGCTACATCGATGATCTTCGCTCGCAGGCAGACAATCTGACCATATTCACGGTCGACGTTGGAGTTAGAGCGCAACTGCCCAGTGGTCAGTTCGCTTCGCGTGATTCCGTAGCAATAAGTCAAGGACTTTGGGCAGCGCCGCATCAGGTTGCCATCGCGAAAATGATCGCGGCCAAGTCCCCCCATCAAAGTCTCTACGAGCTTGCGGACCTAGCCCGCCTGGCGGCAGATCATCTAGAACTTGCGACAGGTAATGAGGCATCTCGTCTAGTGGCCCCCGGAACTAAGGTATTTATTGGCCACGGAAGATCCCCGATCTGGCGCGTACTGAAGGACTTTGTTCAGGATCGCCTAGGACTGCCCTGGGACGAGTTCAATCGCGAGCCAACCGCTGGCGTCTCGACAAATGCACGCCTACAGAGCATGCTCAATGAGGCCGGGTTCGCGCTGATAGTCATGACTGCCGAGGATGATCAGCGGGACGGCTCCGTTCGCGCGAGGGAGAATGTCGTCCACGAAGCTGGCTTGTTCCAAGGCCGACTCGGATTCACCAAAGCCATAGTGCTACTAGAAGAAGGATGCGGCGAGCCTTCAAACATTCATGGCCTGGGCCAAGTACGTTTCCCCAAAGGCCGCATAGAGGCAGCCTTTGAAGAAGTGCGCAGACTTCTGGAGCGCGAGGGAATGCTTCTACCCCTCGTATCGTGACTAGCTGGGATGACACCTCCCGTCGAGAGGTCAGCAACCGGTCGAGCACCACTACCGCCGAGCGGTGGCTGAGTCGTGCTCGTTACCGTAGTGCGTTCTCTCTCGCGCCTGCAGAGCGTCTTTCAAATCCGTACGCCTAGCCTCGCTGACGTGCCCGTACACGCCGTGCATGCCTGGCAACTCGTGACCTAGCCGCTCGGTTTTGAGTACCTCGGGGATACCGTCCTCGTCCATCCAGGTTTGTAGGCCACGCCGGAATCTGTGCGGCGTCGGGCGAAGTAACCGGAAGTCACGACGCTACGACTATGTCGGCGCCGGGCTCTTGCCTGGAGCCGGTGCAGCAGCCCTCGCGGGAGCGGTGGCTGATTAGCGTGCCGTCGAGTCGCCGTGGCCACGCTCGTCGACAGGCCCCGCAGCGGCCCGTGCGGTCGTCACTGACCAGCCGTGTCACTCCGCGTCCGCTGGGTGGGGAGAAGGGCTCTCCGGTCTCGGCTGGCGGCCGCGGGGCAAGCGGCTTGCCGGGAAACAGGTCGCTAGCATCTACGAGTACCGGCCTGGCGGCAGGCGAAGACGCCCATGTGGGTGGTAGCGCGGAAGCTGCCCTGGGCCTGGATGACCTGCTCGACTCGCGCGGCGATGTCGTCGAGCACCGCGTCGAAGTCGGGCGGCCCGCCGACATGGGCACGGCTGGGGTCGCGGATGCTGGCGACGTAGGCGACGACCGGCTCCGCGCTGGGGATTGACAACGGCACCTCGTAGGTGCGCAAGGTGACGCTGGCGAATTCCCGGCTCAGCATGGCCGCGCCGTTCTCCGTGGTGAAGCTGAGGGGCGGCAATGCCTGGGCTGGGCGGCCGAGCTGACTGGCGATGGCGGCGCCCATCAGGTCATTGATCTCGGCCAGGTGGGCAGGGCTGTTGGTGGATGCCAGCACGGTGCCGCCCGGCTTAGTGATGCGGCGCAGCTCACCGATGGCGGCCGGGATATCGGAGACGTGGTACAGCATGTGCATGGCCAGCGCGACATCAACGGTCTGGCCGGAAAGCGGGAGCTGCTGCGCGTCGGCCCGGACCAGCGAGAGGCGGCCTAACTGACGCAGATCCGCCAGCGAGCGCAGCATCCCTGCGGACAGGTCAATGCCGATGGCGTGACGGCACCTGCCCTGCGGCACGATCTGGCGAAGGTCGAACCCGTTGCCGCAGCCCACGTCGGCCACGATCTGGGTCCCGTCCCACGGGATCACGGAGGTGCGCCCCCGCGGATTCGCCACTTTCTCGGCATACGAGTAGATGGCCATGCGCGAACGAAGGCTCCGGTCGTCGGCATACGCGGACCGGGTCAGCATCGGCCGTCCGGTAGCCGGGTCATCTGACACAGCAACCACCAGCCCACATCTGGCAGAGCGACAGCCTTCTGGCCGCTTTCTCCATCTCAGGCCCGGCCACTATGCGCGGTAAGCATCCCGGCGATGGGCCACAGCCAGGACAGTGACAACGCGCTTGCCGTAGTCGACGGTGTACAAAGCGCGGTACTCCCCACGCCTTGTGCTCATCACCTCGTCAAGTGGCGCATCTAGCTGCTTGCCTAGGCGTAACGGGTTTTCGGCTACCGGCCCGTTCAGGTGCTCATAGAGAGCCGCCGCGACCTGGATCGGCAATTTGTCCAGCCGCCGACGGGCGGCTGGCGAAAATGATCTTGAACGGGGAGGCTTCGCTCATTCGCCGGCGGCCCGGCGCGCGGCCAAGTCGGCAGCTATCTCCTCAGCGGAGAACATGCGACCCGCGCGGGCATCAGCCAGCCCTTCCCGCAGATCCTGAACCAGTTCGCTATCGGACAGCACATCGATAGTCTCGCGAAGGCGGTCAAGCTCCCCGGAGGGCACGACATCAGCTACATGGACGCCGTGCGCGATTACCGACACGGACTCACCGTGCTCGGCGCGACGCACGACCTCAGCCCATGAGGGCTGGTCCTCTGCCTGGACGGTCAGTGTTGGCTCGCTCACCCATTCATCGTACGCGGCGTTACTCATATCCGATGAGCAGTCATGAGGCCGGGCCTCGATCCTCGGCCTTGCCTGGCAGGTCGGGACTCGATGAGCAGCTTGCGGCTCGCGCCAGTGCGGCAAACGGATCCTTCGCTGATCGTCCCGGTGATCAAGCGAGTGCCGGAATGACCTAGGCCGAGGTGAGGCTAAGGGCTGGTTACGGTGTCGGTGGCGGCGGCCGTGGCGGGGACGGCCATGCCATTGCCGGTCCTGGCTGGGGACTTCGGCGCCTGATGACGATCACCGCCACGATGACGGCCGCGAGCATCAGCACGATGGCCAGCACGGCAACCCAGGGCGAAATGCTGAGCGAGTGACCTGGGGCGGAAGCATTCAGGTCGCGTGGGCGAGGGCCGAACTCGACGGCGATTTGCGCGGGTGGCGCGGCGTAGACCGGGGTGGTCCGCGACGCGCAGAACGAGCCTGCGCACCCGCCAGACCTCCGGGAGATGACGAGGTACCCGAACCGGATATATGCAGGGTCCGCCAGACGATCCGCGCCGCGTCCTGACCGTCCTGCCGGTCATTCCCGGAAGGCCCCCGGCTTTAGGTCACGCCGACCACTCCGCCGCGCGGCGCCCCCGAACCGGTCGTGTCGTTCATGTTGACGTTCCGATAGCCCGCGTGCTCCAGGGCAGCATCGGTGGCGAACTCCGCGCCCACCGTTCCGCACCCCCCGAGAACCACCGCCGTCAGGACAGCACACACAGCGAGCGCCATGCAGCGCGGGGTGCAACCAGTTACAAGCCTGGGCAGAATTCCCACGCCGCGAGGATCCCACAATCCGCTCCCATCGCCTCCTGAATTAACCCGGCATCATGCCTTAACCCGTACGGAAGAGTACGCTCCCGTACGGGTTCTGTGTTACCCTCACCGTATGGTCATGCTCAGGGCCGAGGAAGTGCGCATCCCTCGCCACGCCCGCGAAGCTGTCGCGCGTCACGAGCAGGTCGCCGTGGTCAACCGCGATCGGCCGGCGTTCTACATCGTCCACCCTGACGATGCGGTGAGCTTCCGTTCGGCTTCCCGGCGCGGTCGTCCGCTTCACGAGGCACTGAGCGCCCTGGCTAACGTGGCGCTCCCTGACCCTGAGTTCGCCGAGGACATGGAAGCCGTTCTCGCCGATGTCGGGCCGACCCCGGATGATCCATGGGCACGCTCCTAGATACGACGGTCTTCATCGATCTGGAGCGCGCCGTCCGCCGCTTGTCCTCGAACGCAGCGATGGCTGAGGTCAGCAGGCGTCTGGAGAAGCAACTGGACGACGAGGAAGAGGTCGGCATCGCAGCGATCACGGCGTCCGAACTCCTGCACGGCGTACATCGTGCGTCGCCGGAGTACCGGATGCGGCGGGAAGCATTTGTCGAGGGGGTTCTGGCCGCGTTTCCCCCGCTGGCCTTCGACCTGCTGGCGGCGCGGGTGCATGCTCAATTGTGGGCTGGCCTCGCCTCGTCCGGCACAGATGTCGGAGCGCATGATCGGCTCGTCGCGGCCACGGCTATCGCGGCTGGATGGCGAGTCGGCACCGCGAATGTCCGGCACTTCGCCCGTATCCCTGGCCTGGAAACACTCGCCATCAGCATGGCGAACTAGCACGCAGGTACCGCACCGGATTGCGAAGGTAGCCGCCAGCGGTGGAGACAAGCGCCGCAGACAGCCGGGTTGCGGCCGACCGGTCGAGCACGCTCACGCCGATACGAACCGACGCAGCTCGTCACCGACAGCCGACCGCTCCTCGATCAGGCCATGGATAATCTCCAGAAGCGAGGCCAGGCTGTCGGCGACGTGAATTCCTGGTCGGCCTACCAGCGCCTTCGCCCAGTCATTTGGTTCCACGACCATATCCGTGAGCACAACTGGTCTGCCGTGCTCCACTGCCATCCGTGCCTGGACACGAGCCCCGCTTTTTTCCCCCGCTTCCACGATCACCGTGGCGAGGCCATAGCCAGACATGGTGGCGTTACGCATCAGGAAGTTCGGCGGCCTTGGCGGCGCGTCCGGCCAGAACTGCGAGAGCAGGAGCCCGCAAGTGGCGATCTCCTGATGCAGGCGCCGGTTCTCAGCCGGGTAGACCTGGTTAATGCCCGTCCCGATGACAGCGACAGTGCGACCGCCGGCGGCCAGCGCGGCGGTGTGGGCGGCTGTGTCGATGCCGCGAGCAAGCCCCGCGACCACTGTTACGCCTCGTGTCACAAGTTCACGTGCGACGTCCGCCGCGATGGCCAGTCCGCGCTCGGACGCCTTACGTGAGCCCACCACTGACACCGCGAGATCGTCGGAAATCAGTGACCCGCGGGCGAAGAGAACGGGCGGTGCCTGATGGATGCCGCGCAGCCGCACCGGGTAGTCACGATCCAGGATGGTGACCAGCGCGTTGCCCTGCTTCACCCAGCTGGCGACGTCCTGGGCGGCCAACTCGATGGCATCACTCCCCGGTGCACTCATCAAGGTCGCAGGCACCTTCTGAAGCCACACGTCGCGGGCGCTACCGGCCTCCAGCACCTCGGCCGCGATCTCCGGCCAGCTCATCCCCTCGGGGCGGGTCTGGAGCAGGGCGATGAGCGCTACCTGCTCGTCAACCCCGGCTTCGCCCACAGGGCCAGCGTACGAGGATGCCGTGCGGTTGCGCGCCAAGCCGCTCCACAATCTCATCGAGAACCCCTCTGCACGAATTAGAACTAATCAGCGATTATCTCCTAAGGCTGGGCTATTCCGCTAGGCCAAGGCTGCCAGGACCGTATGTCCGGCCGGCCCAGTCATCGGGCGAGTTAGAGTGTGCTGGCGGCTTTCGCGGACCGGCTCCCGCCGGTACTGAGTACTAGGTGGGTCAACATGCCGAGCCCGGATGAGCGGTCGTTACCGGTGACGCCAGCGCTGCGTCCTGCCCAGAGCGCAGGGACGCGGATGCGGACCTCGACCACGGCGCGGCTGGCTCTGCTGGCCCTGATCTGGGGTTCTAGCTTCCTGTGGATCAAGCTGGCGCTGCGCGGCCTGTCGCCGGTCGAAGTCACCTTCGGCAGACTGCTGCTCGGCGCGGCGGTGCTGTTCGTGGTGGTGGCGGTGCAGCGCAGCGCGCTGCCCCGGTCGGCGCGAATGTGGGCGCACATCGCGGTGGCGGCGCTGTTCGCCAACGCGATCCCGTACCTGCTGTTCTCGCTGGGCGAGCAGAAGGTCAGCTCCTCCACGGCGGGCATCCTGAACGCGACGACGCCGCTGTTCACGGTCGTGGTGGCGCTGATCACCCGGCACGAGCGGTCGTTGACGCCGCTGCGGGTCCTTGGCCTGGTGGTGGGCTTCGCCGGGGCGCTGCTGATCTTCTCGCCGTGGCGGTCGGGCGACCTGACCTCGGTGGGCGCTATCGAGTGCCTGGGCGCGGCGGTCAGCTACGGGATCAGCTACGTCTACATGGACAAGTTCGTGGCCCGGCGGGGGATCAGCCCGGTGACGCTGGCGGCCTGCCAGCTCGCGGCGGCGGCGGTCATCCTGGCCATGGCGCTGGGCGTGGCGGGCGCGCCCGCGCCGCACTTCACGGCGGTCGTCCTGGTCGCCATCGTGATCCTGGGACTGGCCGGGACGGGCGTCGCCTACGTGCTGAACTACCAGATCATCACCAGCGACGGCGCGACAGTGGCCTCGACGGTCACCTACCTGCTCCCGGTCGTGGCGATCATCCTCGGCGTGCTGGCGCTCAGCGAGCACATCTCGCTGCTGGCGCTGGCGGGCATCGTGCTGATCCTGGGCGGCGTGGCGCTGACCAGGCGACGCAAGCCGGCCTAGCCGGGACGGCGCCCGGCACGCCTGGAGGGACGCCCGTGGCAGGCGCCCCTCCAGGATCAGCCGGCTTGTCCCTCGCGGATGCGGGTATGGGCTCGGCCGCTACTTGGCTATCCCGAACTCCCCGACCGCGAAGTCGTCGTTGCAGGAGATAGTGATCTTCTTGATGTCCGCGCTGGAACCGTTGACGTAGAACCCGTAGTACGCGGCGCCCGAGTCCCCATAGACCTGGAGCGGCCCCGATGTCGTTCCGTTCTGTGCTGTCGCCTCCATGTCGAAGGTCTCGAACTCGTCGGGCTCGGCGTACAGGTAGAAGGCTTTCGTGTCGGCCGGCAGCGTGATCGTGACGGTCGTACTGCCCCCCACGTTGCCGTCGGCCCAGTAGACATCTCCGGTATAGCCGTTACTCCAGGTCTCCCACCCGTCACCGACCTGCTCGCAGGCGAGCTCGGGGTTGAGCGACATTTTCCCTGTCGGTCCTGAGACGGAGCCGTAGCTGGTGCCCTGGGTGCAGGAGTCGGCCTTGAACTTCTCCGCCTTGTAGGTGCCCAGGTGACCCGGCGGCGCATCCGTACCTGGCGCGTCGGTAAAGGCGATAGCGGACCGCTTAGCTGCGATGTCGGAGGCGAGCTTGGTCGCCACGGGGGACCCCAGGCCCGATGCCATGTCGTAGCCAGCGGTGGCGGGGTAGAGCTTGTCATGCGAGCCCGTGTAGTCGTTGTTTCCCGCGGTGATGTCGTGGAAGCTGCCTTTCCCGGCCGCGGCGGTGGCATACAGCAGCGGGTTCAGGAATCCGGCTCGCTGGACGGGCGATGTGCCCGACTCGATGTCGGCCATCATGGCAGCCCACAGCGGGGTAGCGGCGCTGGTGCCGCCGATGGCCCGCCACGCGCCCCTCCACCGGATGATGTACCCGTGGGCCGGGTCCGAGGAGGCAGCGACATCCGGCACCTCACGGCAGTCGCCGGTCGCGGCCGCGCACGGGGTGCCGCTGCTGCGCGTGCTGATAACCCCCGGCCCTGACTGCCACGGGGGCATGGGCCAGACGCTGGAGATGCCGCCGCCGCCCGCGCCTTCCGCTTTCGCGCTCTCGTTCCACACCCGCTCCTTAGGGGGTGGTCCCACGGAACTGAGGTCGGTTCCGCCGACGGAGGTCACGAAGGGCTGCGAGGCCGGGTCCAGGACGGCCAGGGCCTTGCTCTTGTCGACCCGGTTACACCCTTCCGACCCGGTGTCGCCGGAAGCGACGAACACCGATATCCCCTCGGTGGCCGCCTGCTCGAACAGCGTGTTCTCGCTGGCGATCAGGCCAGGGCTCAGCGACTTCACATATGACTCGCAAAGGCCGTAACTCACCGAGAGAATCTGGGCGGAGTCGCTGTCGAAGATCTTGGTGTACTCGTCCACGGCGGACTTGGCATAGTTCGAGCCAGGCGCGTCGTACACGGTCAGCTTGGACTTCGGTGCCAGCGCGATGGCGGTCTCGATGTCGAGTGTCGCCTCTCCGCCGCCCGGGCCGCTGCCAGCGCCGCCGTCGACCTTGACGGTGGAAAGGGACACCTTCGTCTTGTAGCACTTCTGGAAGCTGGTGATGTCGGAGGCCTGCCACGAGTCCAGCTCGAAGAGGGCGATCCTCGTCCCGGCGCCCAGGTGACCCTTCTTGTATAGCCCGCTGATGGAGTATGCGGCCGCGAGCTTCGAGTACGTGTGCCCCGCCGTCTTCACTGCCGCCTTGACGGCGGACTTGCAGGCCGCCGGCCCGTGTGCCTTCGCGGCGGCGCGCGGCCCGGCGGCGGGAGCAGCGCCGGACGGCGAGGCCGCGGCTAGCGGGCTGGTGACGGGCGTCGCCAGGTTGTTGAGCCCGATGACGGCGGTGGTCACGCGGGCGAGCGCGGCGGGCAGTCGCGGTGCCGAGGTGTTCTCGAAGGCAACGCGCCCGGAGGCTAGCCGGTAGTCGGCGAAGTGCACCCGCAGGCTGGCCTCGGCTTGCCTGACGGTGGTGGAGACCGGGATGACCAGCCCATTGGCCGTCGCCCTGCCGGGTGTCAGGCCGACCTCCCGCAGGGCGGCGTCAGCCGCCTGGATCACGGGGGCAGGCTGGCCGAACCGGGCAGCGAACTGCCCCGCCGTCAGGAACCGGCCGCGGTCTGGCGAACCGGGCGTCGAGACCGCGAGAGCCAGGGCACTCAGGGCGGACGGATCGCGGGGCTTCAGCACGATGTCGATGTGCAGGGCACGTGACCCGGGAGTCTGCCCCACCAGGGAAACCGACCGGGGGATCACCGGAGCCGACCCCACGGGCTGGGTGACCGCCGGGGCCGCCGTCGCGGCGTCCGCCGGTGTAACGCCGGCGGCCAGGCCGCCCGTAACCGTCAGGACGGTCAGGCCCGCGGCAGCTAAATGCAGCCGGCGGCGGGGCTCCGCTATGCTCCGAGAACAATAATTCACTGCTAGCTCCCCCTTCTCGCGCCCGCTATAACGAATGGTCATGCAATAGCGGGATCGCCCCCGAATCATAAATACGCCCTGCCGGCCCGTCAAGGCTGGTCAGCTCCTATAGTCGACAGGATGACCTGATGGGTGAATTTGGGCACAACATCCCGGCAACGGCCAGCCCCGGGAGCGGTCAGTGCCTGCTGACGCATATGTCCTTGTATACACCTTGAAGGACACCCGGGCGGCCGTTCGTACCGTTCGTGAATGTGTTATTATGCACGCTTATGAAGCGGGCTTTAGTATTTACCCTGCCGGCTTTGGGGATAATTGCCGGCGCTGTCCTTTACGGACTGGCCGGCACGTCGGCCGGCGGCCAGGCCGCCCGCCACTCTCCGATATTCCGGCTGCGCGACGCGGGCTCGACCAACGCTCCCGCCTGGACACTGACGGTGTATCCAAATGGAAGCGGCGCATTGCGCTATGACAGGTCGGCCAACGGCCTCGCTGATAAGAAATACCCGGCGGGTGCCTTCCGCGCCGCTGCCCTGGCCGCCGCCCTCAGGCCGCTCAGATCCGCGCGGCTTCCGCGCTGCTCAGCGGCCAAGGCCACCGCGCCCGTTGAGGTGGACATGGGCTCGGTGTCTTTCGGCTCGTCCGCAACGCTGTATTACGCCGGCCAGACAATCACGTCGTTCTGCCTGGGCAACGCGGCCGAGACCTCGATCACGAGGCAGCTCTCCCGCGCCGTCACGGCCGCCCTCGCTTCCGCCGCCGGCTGAAGAGCCGACCAGGAATGAGCTGCGCCACAGGTGCATGCCGGGCGCGCCGATCAGGCCGGCGTCGTCGAGGAACGCGATCACCTTCTCGCCGCCGAACCTGATGGTCTGCTGGTGCGCCGGGTTGGCCAGCGCGACCCGGCGGGCCGCCTTCGGATCCAGCCCCACCGACTTGTACACCTCGGGGCTAATCAGGCTGCGTGCCACCACGAACCCGATGCGGGCCAGCATGCCGCGGTGATACGGCAGCTGGGCCCTGGACAGGCCGGCCACGCTGCGGGTCAGCTCGTCGCGGGCGAAGCCGATGTGCCTGGCCTCTTCCACGATGTGGATCCGGTTCACCATCCGCATCAGCGGCTGGACGGAGTCGTCGCCGACCATCTCGCGCTGCAGCCGGTCGGTGATCTCCTCGCCGATCAGCACCGCGCCCCACATGGCCGGGCCGTAGGCCAGCGTGGACATGATCGCGCCGAGCCGCCGGACGTGCGGCGGCGGCCCGTAGACGGGGGTACCCAGCCGCTCGATCATCTTGGCGAACATGGTGGAGTGCCGGCATTCCTCGGCCATCTCGGCGAGGGCGTACTGCACCCGCGAGCTGGCCGGGTCGCCGTGGTAGGTGACCTTGGTCAGCAGCCGCAGCAGCATGAACTCCAGCCAGATGCCCACGCCGGCCACGCTGGCCGCCTCGTGCTTGCTCAGCTCGCGGCGCTGCTCGGGGGTGAGCCGCGCCCACATCGGCGTCCCGTACAGGGAGCAGCGGTGCTCCAGCAGGAAGCCCTTGTCCTCCTCCAGCGGCGCCGACCAGTCGATGTCCAGCTCCGGGTCGTAGGACAGGGCGGCCGTCGAGCGCAGCAGCCGGTCGGCGGTCGTGGTTGTCATCTTCTGAGCCTCCTTGCGGCTGATGAAGCTATGACTTGAAGTAACAGTTACTTCTGGTAGCATCTGCTGCATGAGCGGAAATGTCAAGCCGGCCGACGAGTCGAGAGACGCACGCCGGGACCGGTGGAGCAGCCACCGGGCCGAGCGCCGCGAGCAGTTCGTGGCGGCCGCGCTGCGGGTGATCGACGCCCAGGGCCCGGAACTGCTGATGGACGCGGTGGCCGCCGAGGCCGGCGTCACCAAGCCGGTTCTTTACCGGTACTTCGCCGACAAGGCCGCCCTGGTCCAGGCCCTCGCGGAGCTGGGCACCACCATGCTCCGCGACCGGCTGCTCCCGGCGATCAGCTCGGACAGCCCCGCGCTGCCCAGGATCCGTGACGCGGTCGGCGCCTACTTCGCCGTCATCGACGAGCACCCGAATCTGTACTGGCTGCTGGCCAGGCAGGCGGGCGACATCGCCGAGGGCGAGGCGGCCGGGTACGTGCAGCGGAACAAGGAGTTCATCGCCACCACGCTGACCGCGGTGATCGGCGACTACCTGCGCATCTACGGCCTGGACTCCGGGGCGGCGGAGCCCTGGGCCTTCGGCATCACGGGCCTGGTGCAGAGCACGGGCGAGTGGTGGCTAGGCCGCCAGTCGATGAACCGCGCGCACGTCGTCGAGTACGTGACCGAGCTGATCTGGGCGGCGCTGGCGGGCGTGCTGCGCGAAGCCGGGATCGAGGCGGACCCGGATCGGCCGCTGCCGACGGTACGGCCGGTCCTGACCGTGCGCGGCGGCACCGCTTCTGAGGACATCAGCAGATGAGCACAACCGGAGGAAACATGGCCGGGACGCACGAAGACGACGGCTACACCGGACCCGCTTCCCTCACCGTCGCAGGCGCGCGGTTCGAGGTCGAGGCGCAGATCGGGGGCAAGTTCGAGCCCATCGACGGCCGCTATCACTGGCGCGGCCGGCTCGCCAGGCACGACGTGCTCACCGCGGCGCTGGGCACCGCGCGGGCCGCCGGGGTGCTGGCCACCCCGCAGGGCAGCGCGCCGTGCGAGCTGTCCGACCCCGACCCGTGGGGCCGCTACCGGGTGACCGGCGTCTCCACGCCGCCGTTCGCCGTCGACACGCAGCCGCCGCCCGAGGCCAGGAGCGCCAGCGCGGCCGCCCCGGACGCCCCGCGGGACGAGCTGCCAGGGCACGTCCGGGTCGCGATCATCGGAACGGGCTTCGGCGGGCTGGCCGCCGCCATCCGGCTGGCCCGTTCCGGGCGCACCGACTTCGTCATCCTGGAGAAGGCCGCCGCCGTCGGCGGGACCTGGCGTGACAACACCTACCCCGGCTGCGCCTGCGACGTGCCCTCGCATCTGTACTCGTACTCGTTCGCGCCGAACCCGGCCTGGACGCGCAGCTTCTCCCCGCAGCCGGAGATCTGGCGGTACCTGGAAGACCTCACCACCCGGTACGCGCTGCGCGACAAGATCAGGTTCGGCGCCGAGGTCACCCAGGCCCGCTGGGACGACGCCGCCGCGCGGTGGCGGGTGGCCACCTCGCGCGGCGAGCTGACCTGCGACGTGCTGGTCAGCGCCGCCGGGCCGCTGTCCGAGCCGACTGTGCCCGCCATTCCCGGCCTGGACAGCTTCCCCGGTGAGGTGTTCCACTCCGCCCGCTGGGACCCCGCTGCCAGCCTGGCGGGCCGCAAGGTCGCGGTGATCGGCACCGGCGCCTCGGCCATCCAGATCGTGCCGGCGGTCCAGCCGCTGGCCACCCAGCTCACCCTGTTCCAGCGCACGCCCGCCTGGGTCATGCCGCGCCGGGACCGGCGGATCACCACGCCGGAACGCTGGCTCTACCGGCACGTCCCGGCGACCCAGAAGGTCGCCAGGACCGCGCTGCACGCGAGCAGGGAGATGCTGGTCGGCGGCTTCACCCGGCACCCAGGGCGGCTGCGGGCCGCGCAGCGGATCGCGCTGAAGCAGCTCACCAAGGCGGTCGCCGATCCGGACCTGCGCGCCGCGCTGACCCCGGACTACGTGATGGGCTGCAAGCGGATCCTGCTGTCCAGCGACTACTATCCGGCGCTGGCCAGGACGAACGCACGGGTAATCGCATCCGGGCTGGCCAGGGTGGAGGGCAGCACGCTGATCGCGACGGACGGCAGCACGGCGCAGGCCGACGTGCTGATCTTCGCGACCGGCTTCCACACCACCGACATGCCGATCGCGACCCGAGTCTTCGGGGCGGGCGGGCTGAGCCTGGCGCAGGTCTGGGGCGACGACATGAGCGCGCTGCGCGGCACCACCGTGGCCGGGTTCCCGAACCTGTGCCTGATCATCGGGCCAAACACCGGCCTCGGCCACAACTCGATGATCCACATCATCGAGGCGCAGGCCAGCTACCTGGTGGACTACCTGGCCACGCTGGACAGGCTGGGCGCCGCCGCGCTGGACACCAGGGCGGACGCGCAGCGGCACTGGGGCGAGGGCATCGAGCGGCGGATGGGCCGCACAGTCTGGGCGACCGGCGGCTGCGTGAGCTGGTACCAGAACTCGGCCGGCCGCATCCCCACGCTGTGGCCGGGCTCGATCCGCGAGTTCCGGGAGGCGACCAGCCGGGTCCATCCCGGCGAGTACCAGGTCATCCCGCCGCCGGGCCGGGCGCCGGACGGCGCGCCGCCGCATGCCGAGCCTGCCGCGAGCGCCGGGAGCGCGGCATGAGCCCGGCCGGCCTGCCGCCGGGCGTGCCCATCCTGCGCGGCAAGACCGCTGTCGTCACCGGGGCCGCGCGCGGCATCGGCGCTGGGCTGGCCATCGCGCTGGCCAGGGCCGGGGCGCAGGTCGCCCTGGTCGGCCTGGAGCCGGACCAGCTGGCGGAAGTGGCCGCGCGGTGCGCCAGGCACGCCCCGGCCAGGACCTGGACCGCCGATGTCACCGACCGGGCCCGGATGACCGAGGTGGCCGAGCAGGTAAGCGAGTTCTACGGGCACATCGACATCGTGGTGGCCAACGCCGGGATCGCCATCGGCGGGCCGTTCGCCGACTCCGACCCGGAGTCGTTCGACCGGGTCATCGAGATCAATCTGCTCGGCTCGGTGGCGACGGCGCGGGCGTTCCTGCCGGCGCTGCGCCGCTCGCGCGGCTACTACCTCCAGGTCGCGTCGCTCGCCGCGCTCGCGCCGGCCCCGCTGATGGCGGCCTACTGCGCCAGCAAGGCCGGGGTCGAGGCGTTCGCGCACGCGCTGCGCGCCGAGGTCTCCCATCGCGGGGTGGACGTCGGCGTGGCCTACTTGACCTGGACCGACACGGACATGGTCCGGGCCGCGGACGCCGACGAGGTGCTGCGCAAGCTGCGCGCCGGGCTGCCCTGGCCGGCCGGCCTGACCGCGCCGCTCGACCCGGCGATCCGGCGGATCATGGCCGGCATCGCCCGGCGGTCCGCGCACGTCTACGCCCAGCCGTGGATCCGGGCGCTGCAATGGCTGCCGCGCGGCGTGCTGCCCGCTCTCACCACGGCACGTGGCTCACGGGAGATCGCCCGGCTTGACCCAGCGCTGCGGGCCACCGCCGCCACCCGGACCCGCCCGCTCGGCCCCGGCGGCCTCGCCGCCCACCCCGCCGACTAACAGCCCCGGGCTTGCCTCGACTGCCTGGAACGGTCGAGGCAGGCCCGGCCTTCCACTCCTCAGCGACAGCGACTCCGGGTTCACTGTCGTTCCAGCGACAGCAAAAGCGCGTCTACTGTCGTTTCGGAGGAGCGCGGAGCGACGCGGCGGGACGGCGGCGGAGGGAGAGCGGCGATGGCGGAGGCTCAGAAGTCTCAGGAGGCCCGGGTGTCACAGCAGGCGGCGCCTAAGAGCGCCGAGGAGCTGACGGCGGCGGTGCTGGATCAGGTCAACGCCGCCAGTCCTCGGGTCCAGGAGCTGCTGACGGCGCTGATCCGGCACCTGCACGCGTTCGCCGCCGAGACCAGGCCGACCGCGCGGGAGTGGCGGTACGGGCTGGACTTCCTGGCCAGGACCGGCGAGTTCTGCACCCCCGGCCGGCACGAGTTCATCCTGCTGTCTGACCTGCTCGGACTGTCGGCGCTGACCAACGCCCTGGCCAATCCCGGCCCCGAGCAGATGACGCCGAGCACCGTGGAGGGGCCGTTCCACAACGAGGCGCCACCGCGCGAGCTGGGCGCGATCATCGCCACCGGGCCGGAGTGGGAGCGCGGCGAGTGGACGGTGCTGCACGGCACCATCAGGGACACCGGCGGCGCGCCGGTCGGCGGCGCCACCATCGACTTCTGGCAGGCCGACGACCTCGGTCATTACGACGTGCAGGAGCCGCAGCAGGCCGGGAACCTGCGTGGCCTGATGACCGTCGCGCCCGACGGCGGCTACTGGGTGCGGACCGTCAAGCCGATCTCCTACTCCGTCCCGGTGGACGGCACCGGCGGCGAGCTGCTCCGGGCGCTGAACCGGCAGCCGATGCGGCCCGCGCACATCCACGCCGAGGTCAGGGCACCGGGCTTCCGCACGCTGACCACGCACCTGTTCGTGGCCGGCGATGAGTACCTCGGTTCGGACGCCGCCTGGGGCGTGCGCGATGGCCTGGCCGTCGAGTTCGCTCGCAACCACGACCAGGCCGCGATCGAGAGGTTCGCCATGCCGGGGCCGTTCTACGACGTGAGCTACGACTTCGTGCTGGTCAGGCAGTAACCGGTAACCGATCAGGCGGTAACCGGGCGGGCCTCGCGGCGGGCCGCCAGCTCGGGCAGCAGCAGCTCCGCGATCTGCGCCGCGTTCAGCGCGGCGCCCTTGCGCAGGTTGTCGCCGCAGACGAACAGCTCAAGCGCGCGCGGGTCGTCCTGGCTGCTCCTGACCCGGCCGACCCAGGTCGGGTCGGTGCCAACCACGTCCGCCGGGGTCGGGTACTCGCCGCGCTCCGGGTCGTCGGTGAGCACCACGCCTGGTGCCTCGCGCAGCACCCGCTGGGCCTCCGGCCGGCTGACCTCTGTGTCGAACACCGCGTGCAGGGCCAGCGAGTGACCGGTCATCACCGGCACCCGGACGCAGGTCGCCGAGATCCGCAGGTCCGGCATGCCGAGAATCTTCCGGGTCTCGTTGCGGATCTTCAGCTCCTCCGAGGACCAGCCCTCGTCCCTCAGCGAGCCGGCCCACGGCACCACGTTCATGGCCAGCGGCGCCGGGAACGGGCCGGTGTCGCCGACCGCGGCCCGCACGTCGCCGGGCCGCTGCCCGAGCGCGCGGTTCCCGCCGACCTGGGCGAGCTGGTCGTAGAGGGCGTCGATGCCGGCCTGCCCGGCGCCGGACGCCGCCTGGTAGGAGGCGGCGATGAGCTCGCGCAGCCCGAACGCCCGGTGCAGCGCGCCGAGCACCACGATGGCCGACAGCGTGGTGCAGTTCGGCACGGCGATGATGCCCTTGGGCCGCTGCGCGGCGGCCTGCGGGTTGACCTCGGGCACCACCAGCGGCACCTCGGGGTCGGACCGGAACGCGCCGGACTTGTCGATCACCACGACGCCACGGGCGGCGGCCACCGGCGCCCAGGTCGCCGACACGTCGTCTGGCACGTCGAACATGGCCAGGTCCACGCCGTCGAACGCGTCCGCGGTCAGCTCCCTGACCTCGACCTGCTCGCCGCGGACCGGCAGCAGCCGCCCGGCCGAGCGGGCCGAGGCGATCAGCCGGACCTCGCCCCACACGTCGTCGCGGGTGGACACGATGTCGCGCATCACGGTGCCGACCGCGCCGGTCGCGCCGACGATGGCCAGGACGGGACGGTAGCTGTCGTGTCCGGTCACCGGCCGGTCCCTCCGTAGACGACGGCCTCGCCGTCGGTGCTGCCCAGGTCGAACGCGGCGTGCGTCGCCTCGACGGCCACGTTCACGTCGTTCTCGTCCACCACGACCGAGATCCTGATCTCGGAGGTGGAGATCATCTCGATGTTTACCCCGGCCTCGGCGAGTGCGCCGAAGAACGTGGCGCTGACCCCGGGGTTGGACCGCATGCCCGCGCCGACCAGCGAGATCTTGCCGATCCTGTCGTCGTAGAGCAGCGAGTCGAAGCCGACCTCGTCCTGAAGGGCGCGCAGCGCCGTCATGGCCGTGTGCCCTTCCTGCCGGGGCAGCGTGAACGAGATGTCGGTGCGCCCGGTGGCGGCTGCCGACACGTTCTGGACGATCATGTCCAGGTTGATCGAGGCGCCGGCCACCACGCGGAAGATCCGGGCCGCCTCGCCGACCTTGTCCGGCACGCCGACCACCGTGATCTTCGCCTCATCGAGGTCGTGTGCCACGCCGGAGATGATCGCCTGCTCCATCTCGGTGTCCTCTCCTGTGCTGGCCGCCGGACGGGCGGTGACCCAGGTCCCTTCCTTGTTGCTGAACGAGGACCTGACGTGAATCGGGATGCTGTAGCGCCGGGCGTACTCCACGCAGCGCAGCATCAGCACCTTGGTCCCGCAGGCCGCCATCTCCAGCATCTCCTCGTAGGAGATCCGCGGCAGCCGCCGGGCGCCGGACACGATCCGCGGGTCCGCCGTGAACACGCCGTCCACGTCGGTGTAGATCTCGCAGAAGTCCGCGCCGAGGGCGGCGGCCAGCGCGACCGCCGTGGTGTCCGAGGCACCGCGGCCGAGCGTCGTCACGTCCTTGCTGTCCTGCGAGACCCCCTGGAAGCCCGCCACGATCGGGATCGCGCCCGCCTCAAGCGCGGTCAGGATCCGGCCGGGCGTCACGTCGATGATGCGGGCCTTGCCGTGCGCCGAGTCGGTGATGATGCCTGCCTGCGACCCGGTGAAAGACCGGCCCTCCAGGCCCAGGTTGGCGATAGCCATCGCGAGCAGCGCCATCGAGATCCGCTCGCCGGCCGTGAGCAGCATGTCCAGCTCCCGCCCCGGCGGCAGCGGGCTCACCTGGTGGGCAAGATCACGCAGGTCATCGGTGGTGTCACCCATGGCCGATACGACCACGACAACCGAATTGCCTGCCTTGCGGGAGCCGACGATCCGCTGGGCGACGCGCTTGATGCCCTCCGCGTTCGCGACCGAGGATCCACCGTATTTCTGGACGACAAGGGCCACGGGCGGGCTTGCACCTCCCGGATCGGGCAGACAGCGCTTCTGGCGAGCAGGCACGATCTTACCCGGAGTGGCCTGGAGCTAGCTCGCCGCCTGCTCCCCGTCAGCCACATCGAGCCGGGAGTGGGCCACCACCGAGTGCAGCGCGCGCAGCGCGGCGCCGCCGTGCGTGCCCCAGTGGTTAACGTAAGAGAATTGCCACCACCACAGCGCCTCGGCCGCCCGGCCGGCCTCGTAGTGCTTGAGGCCGTGGATCAGGTCGGCCGCCACCGCCGCGAGGTCATCAGAGAGCCTGAACGCAGTGGCCTGAGTATCTGCCGAGTATGGGTCGAAGATCTCCGCGTAATCGTCACTGGGCAGCAGCGCGGCCAGTCCCGTCCGCAGCGCGTCCAGGTCCGGATCGGCACCGACGTCCGGCTCGGAGTTGCCCACCGCGATGACGTCCTCGCTGGCACCGAGCTGCGCGCCCGCCAGCATGACCTGGGCGACCTCAAGCAGCAGCAGCGGCACCGTCTCGTCGCCGCCCTCGCCGCGGGCCAGGGCCGCGACGCCGTCCAGGTAGTCCCTGGCGTGCTGGGCGATCCGGTCCGCCAGCAGCCGCCATTCCTCGCCGACGCCCTGTACGGGCTCATCTCCTGCAGGGCCAGCCCCGGCCGGCCGCGTCCGGCTATCCGGCACGCTAGGCATCGAGCAGCCTCCGTCCCTCGAACGCACGCCCGAGGGTCACCTCGTCGGCGTACTCAAGCTCGCCGCCCACCGGCAACCCGCTGGCCGGCCTGGTCACGCGCAACCCCATCGGCCTGAGCAGCCGCGCCAGGTAGGCCGCGGTCGCCTCGCCCTCCAGATTGGGGTCGGTGGCCAGGATCACCTCGGTCACGCTGCCATCCGCCAGCCTGGTCATCAGTTCCTTGATGCGCAGGTCATCGGGACCGACTCCGTCGATCGGGCTGATGGCGCCACCCAGCACATGGTACCGACCGCGGAACTCGCGGATCTTCTCAATCGCCGCGACATCCTTGGGCTCTTCCACCACGCAGATCACCGAGAGGTCCCGGCGCGGATCCCGGCAGATCCGGCATTCGTCCTGTTCGGCCACATTGCCGCAAACGCGGCAGAACTTCACCTTCTCCACCACTTCCAGCAGCACCGCCGAGAGCCGACGCACGTCGCCGGGGTCGGCGGCCAGCAGGTGGAAGGCGATCCGCTGGGCGCCCTTGGGCCCGACGCCGGGAAGCTGCCCCAGCTCGTCGATGAGGTCCTGGACCACGCCCTCGTACATCTGCCAGCCAGCTCCCGTCGTGTTACCGCGTGCCCGCGTCCGGGCCGCCCTGGCCCGGCAGTCCGGGCAAGCCGGGAATGCCCGGCATGCCGCCCTCGCCGCCGAGCCCCGAGGCCAGCGGGCCCATCGCCTGCTGCTGGAGGTCGGTGGCGCCCCGCGTGGCATCCCTGATAGCGGCGAGGACCAGGTCGGCGAGCGTCTGCGCCGTCTCGGCCGGGTCCGCCGGGTCGATGGCCTCCGGGGCGATGGTGAGATCCAGCAGCTCGCCCTGGCCGCTCACTACCGCCGTGACCAGCCCGCCGCCCGCGGTGCCCTCGACCGTGGCCTCGGCTAGTTCCTGCTGCGCGCTCATGAGCTGGCTCTGCATCTCCGCCGCTGCCGCGAGCAGTTGCTGCATGTCCAGACCGCCAGGCTCCACGAAAGCCCCCATATCACCGGTGCCCCGCAGCCGGAGCCACCGCTTATGTCCCGGAGCGCGGCCCGCCGGGTGCCAGCGGGGCGCGATCCCTGTCGGATCCGAGCCTACGGCCTGCGCCTGCCAGCGACACGCGCACGGGACTCCTGGCCGGTCAGCCGTCCGGGTTCTCGATGATCCGGCCGCCCAGTTCCTTCTCGATCAGCTCCAGGCCGGACGGCGGGCCTGGCGGTGCGGCGGGGCCGCGCTGGCCGGGGCCGCCGTTGCCGCGGGAGATGCCGCCCGGGCCGCCCATCGGCATGTCGTCCTGGTCACGGGGGTCTTCCCAGTCGCCCGAGTCGTCCCACTCCGGTATCGGAGCCTCATCCAGGGCAGTACCGCCCGGTGCCTGGCCCGCGCTGGACCCGCCGCTGGCACCCCCGCTGGCTGATGCCACCGTGCCGGTTGCCTGGCCCGCGGGGCCGCGTCCGCCCGAACCGCGACCGCCTGAGCCCCGGCCGCCGGCACCCGCACCGCCAGCACTCGCACCGCCAGCACCAGGGCCGCCGATGCCCGAGCCGCCGGCACTCATGCCGCCGGAACCGGAGCTACCGAAACCCCGGCCGCCCGAAGCCTCGCCCGCCGCGCCGTTCGACGCCGACGTGCCGTTCCCGTTCGCCCGGCCGCCATCGCCGGCCCCGGCTCGGGCGGCGCGGCGCGGCCGGCCCCGCCGGGCGCGTCGCCCCAGCCCGAGTCGCCGCGCGAGCCGGGATTCCGGCCGCCGTTCCCGCCAGCGGGGCCGCGTCCGGCGGCGGCTCCCCCGCCCGGCGGACGCCCGGTCCCCTTCACCTGGAAGGAGGCGCCGAACATCCGGCGCAGCACGTCGGCAAGGAGCTGTTCGTGGCCGCCGGTGGCAAAGCCCCTGGCGTTGCCCTCGGTGTTGAACTCGATGGTCAGCACCCCGTCGGCGAGCGACCCGACGCTCGCGCTGGTGAGCAGGATCCAGGCGACCCTGCGCTCGCCCTTGACCGCCTCCAGGATGTCCGGCCAGCGATCCTGAACCGTCGCCGCGTCCACCGCGCCCGACGACCCGCCAGCCGGAACGGCGGCTGGTGCCGCAGGTCGTTCCGGCGAAGAAGCAGAGCTGTCCGCCGGGGCGGCTGCCCTGCTGGGCGGCGGGTCCTGGGGGCGCGCCGGCGCGGCGGCCGGGCGGGACGCCGGCCCAGCCTGACGGTCCGGCCCCGCCTGGCGCTCCGGCCCAGCCTGGCGCTCCGGCGCCGGGGCCTGCGGGGCAGGATTGGCGGCCCTGGGCCGGGCAGCGGGCTCGGCGGCGCCGGCCGACTCCAGGCGGCGCTCCAGCCGTTCCAGGCGGCTGAGCAGGTCCGTGTCCCCCGCGCCACCACCCGGCAGCAGTACCTGGGCGCACATCAGCTCCAGCAGCAGCCGCGGCGACGTCGCGCCGCGCATCTCCACCAGGCCCGCGCTGACGATCTCCGCCGCTCTGGCCAGCTCCGCCTGACCGAACCCGTCCGCCTGGGCACGCATCCCGTCCAGCCGGTCCGCCGGCACGTCAAGCAGGCCTGTGGACACCGCGTCGGGCACCGCCGCCAGCACGATCAGGTCGCGCATCCGGTCCAGCAGGTCCGCCGCGAACCGGCGCGGGTCGTGACCCGCCTCGACCACCCGGTCGATCGCCCGGAACACCGCCGCGCCGTCGCCGGCCGCGAACGCCTGCACCACCTCGTCAAGCAGCCGGTCGTCGGTGTACCCGAGCAGCGCGACCGCCTTGGCGTAGACCAGCCCGGCCTCGTCAGAACCCGCGATGAGCTGGTCGAGCACCGACAGCGAGTCCCGCACCGAGCCCGCGCCCGCGCGGATGACCACCGGCAGCACGGTGGGCTCGTACTTGATGCCCTCGGCGCCGAGGATCTGCTCCAGCAGCTCCCGCAGCACCGCTGGCGGCACCAGCCGGAACGGGTAGTGGTGGGTGCGCGACCTGATGGTCGCGATGACCTTCTCCGGCTCCGTCGTCGCGAACACGAACTTCAGGTGCGGCGGCGGCTCCTCCACCAGCTTGAGCAGCGCGTTGAAGCCTTCCCTGGTCACCATGTGCGCTTCGTCGATGATGTAGATCTTGAAGCGCCCAGAGACCGGCGCGAAGAACGCGCGCTCCCGCAGGTCCCGCGCGTCGTCCACGCCACCGTGTGACGCCGCGTCGATCTCGATCACGTCGATGCTGCCGGGCCCGGCAGGCGCCAGCGCCACGCACGAGGCGCAGACCCCGCATGGATCAGGGGTCGGCCCCTGCTCGCAGTTCAGCGAGCGGGCCAGGATCCGGGCGCTGGAGGTCTTCCCGCAGCCGCGCGGCCCGCTGAACAGGTAGGCGTGATTCACCCGGCCGCTGCGCAGCGCCTGGCGGAGCGGCTCCGTGACGTGGTCCTGGCCCTTAACCTCAGCGAAGCTCGCGGGCCGGTATCTACGGTAGAGGGCTAGCGGAGCGGCTGCCTGGCCAGGACCCTGACCGGGACTAGGGGCGTCACCTGTCATGACCTCATCCTCGCCGGGGAGGGAAATAAGGACCCCCCGCACACCCGTCAGAGCCCGCGTACCCTTGCTGCCTTCCGGCCCTGGGGGAGTTGGCGGGATAAACGCCGTGCGAGGGGTCTGGCAGTCAGTCTAGCCAGACCCATCACCGCAAGTGCCCGCTATCCCGCTCCCCGCCAGTGACCGACCCCCGAACCTCGCTTTCAACTTCGATCCCTGCCGAGGTGTCCCGATGGCTCGCACTGTGATCGACCTGGATGATGCGCTGGTCGCGGACGTGGCGAGAGCGCTCGGCACCGGGACCAAGGACGAGACAGTCAACGCCGCGCTGCGAGAGGTACTCGAAAGCCGACGTCGTGCCCGGGCCTTCGCCCGCCTCCGCGCCGCAGCGGCCGAGGGCGCGTTCGACTGGGAGATCCTGGCGGATAAGCGGAGTTATCGCCGATAAGCATGGGCCGAGCCTTCCCGGACGCCAACGCTCTGGCCAGCAACTTCAATGGGGCGGTCAGGACGATGGCACCCGGCTCTCGCACTGATCCCGGCCGGCCAAGGTCACGCTCCGGCGGCTGCCAACGGCAGGGGCTCGCAGTGCGCCAGGAAGTCGGTAAGCTAGCCGACGGAGGATTCGCCTAGTGGCCTAGGGCGCACGCTTGGAAAGCGTGTTGGGGGCAACCCCTCAAGAGTTCGAATCTCTTATCCTCCGCCATCGTGTCCCCCGTCGGCGTGACCAGGGCATTACCCAAGCTGGTCGCGGCGGCGGGTTAGGTAGGCGGTCTCGGCGGTGTTACCCGCCAGCTCGATGGCCTTGTCGTAGGCCGCGCGCGACTCCCGAGCGCGGCCCAGCCTGCGCAGCAGGTCGGCGCGGGTCGCGTGGTAAGGGTGATACACGGCCAGCTTGTCCTCAAGACGGTCGACGGCCGCCAGCGCCACCTGAGGGCCGTCGAGCTCGGCGACCGCGATGGCCCGGTTCAGGGCGACGATCGGCGAGGGGTCCAGGCGGACGAGCAGGTCGTAGAGGGCGACGACCTGCGACCAGTCGGTGTCGCTAACGTCGCGGGCGGAGGTGTGCACGGCGTTGATCGCCGCGAGGATCTGGTAGCGGCCAGGAGCCATCCCGGTGGCGAGGCGCTCGCGGACCAGCCGATGGCCCTCGGCGATGAGCGGCGTGTCCCAGGCCGAACGGTCCTGCTCGCCGAGCGGAACCAGCTCGCCGCCGGCCGAGACCCGGGCGGTGCGACGGGCCTCAATGAGGAGCATCAGCGCCAGCAGCCCAGCCACCTCACCGTCCCGCGGCAGGAGGGCGCGGACCAGGCGGGTGAGCCGGATCGCCTCGGCGGTCAGGTCGTGACGTACGGGATCGGTGTCCGGGCCGGTCGCCAGGTAGCCCTCGTTGAAGACGAGGAACAGGACGGCGAGCACGCCGGATACCCGCGCAGGCAGATCCTCCGCTGAGGGCACCCGGTAGGGGATGCGAGCCGCCTTTATCTTGGCCTTCGCGCGGGTGATCCGCTGGCCCATGGCGGGCTCCGGCATGAGGAAGGCGCGGGCGATCTCGGGCATGGTCAGGCCGGCGACCATCCGCAGCGTCAGCGCCATCCGGTTCTCCATCGCGAGCGCCGGGTGACAGCAGGTGAAGATCAGCCGGAGCCGGTCGTCCTCGATGGCACCGGAAGGCGGGGGCGGGTCGTCGTCGTACACCAGCCGGGCCTCCCTCTGCTTGTCGTCTCGCTTGTGCTCGCGCCGGAGCCGGTCGATGGCCTTGCGGTTGGCGGTGGTGGTCAGCCAGGCGCCGGGGCTGGGTGGTACGCCGTCGGCTGGCCACCGTTCGACGGCGGTCGCGAACGCCTCGGCCGCCGCTTCCTCGGCGACGTCGAGGTCACCGAAACGCCGGGTCAGGGAGGCGACCACCCGCGCCCACTCCTCGTGGTGGGCCTGGGTGATCGCCTCGGGGACGTCGGTCATGCTGACAGGATCGGCCGCACCTCGATCTTGCGGTTGCAAGCCTTCGACCCCTCGGCGGCGAGCTTGAGCACCACGTCGAGGTCGGGGGCCTCCATGATCCAGAAGCCGGCGAGGTGCTCCTTCGACTCCACGAAGGGCCCGTCGGTGAACACCGGCTCCGCGCCCCGGTTGTCGATGACGGTGGCCGTGCTGGGACCCCCGAGGCCGGCGGCGAAGACCCAGTGCCCCTCGGCCTGAAGCCGGTCGTTGAACACGTCGATGGCAGCGTCCTCCTCAGGGGTGGCGAGGCCGGCCGTGTCGTCGATCACGGAAACCAGGTACTGCATCTCTGATCATCTCCTGTGGTTCTGGCGGCCCTGCTGGGCTGCCGCTCACCCTTGCTACGAACAGCCGTGCCCCGATCCGACACGGCCGCCGGAATTTCTTTGGGCGAGGCGGCCGGGCCAGTCGCTAGCTCTCGTCCCGCAGGTAGCTGAGGACGGCCAGCACGCGGCGGTGGCTGCGGTCGTCGGGCGGCAGGTCCAGCTTGCCGAAAATGCTGGCGACGTGCTTCTCTACCGCGCCGGTCGAGACCACCAGGGTGCCGGCGATGCTGCTGTTGAGGTGGCCCTCGGCGATCAGCGACAAGACCTCGCGCTCACGGGCGGTCAGCCGGGCGCTGGCCATCCTGGCCCTGACGCTCGCCGGAACCCTCGGCCCGACAGCCCTGCTGCTCCGGGCCGGCACCGAAACCGCCTGAAACCCTGCTGTGACGCGCTGCGCCCGGCGTCAGGCCACGGCTGCTCAGCCGCAGGTGGCCACTACGATCGCCGCTATGCGTACCATACGATCGCCGCTATGCGTACCAGCGTGGGCAGTTGCGAGGTTGACGACGATCCGGTCAGGGTCGATGTGGCGGCTGCCGTCGAGTTTCTGCTGACCGAGGCGTACTGGGCCACCTGGCGCGACGCGGAGACGATCGCCCGCCAGATCCGCGAGGCCTGGCGCGTGGTGGGTGCCTACGACGCGGCGGGTGCCATGGTCGGCTTCGCCCGTGCGTTCGGTGACGGGACGTCCTATTACCTGACGGACGTCTACGTCCTGCCCAGCCATCGCGGCACCGGGCTCGGCAAGGCCATCATGCGGGCGATGATCGACGACGGCCCCGGCGCGGACTCGCGGTGGATGCTGCACACGACGGACGCTCACGGCCTGTACCAGCAGTTCGGCTTCGCCGACCCCGACAGCCGCTACCTGGAGCGCCCCGGCCGACTGCCGGTAACCAGGCAGGCCCACGACCGCAGAGCGAGCTCCACAGCGTCATAACGCGGGGCGAGCCCGCCGCCGACATGAGCGCCGGCCTCTTCCACCAGGGCCAGCGTGGTCGCGAGGCGACGCAGGGCTTCCAGCAGGACCATCGCCGACCAGGCCGCGACCTCGATGCCGGACCAGTCTCGGCACTCGCGGAGCGCGGCGACGCTCGCCCGGACGGCGGCGTGGTCCAGGACGCGGTGGCCGTGAATGTGATACCAGTACACGGCCGTGGCCATCGCGAAAAGCACCGGCTTGCGGTGCGGGGTGAAGTCCACGATGGCCACCACCTCATCGCCGTCCATCAGCACGTTGTCGGGACCGATGTCGCCGTGCACCACTTGCGCCGACAGTCGCTCGATGAGCGGCAGGTGCTCCCCTGCCCGTTCCAGCGCCGCCGTGACCACTGCCAGATGACCGGCTGGCAGATCGGACCTGCGCAGCAGGCCGGGCAGCTCGGCCACGAGATAGCCGGGGGATGCGACACGCTGCCACAGCGTGTCCTCGGCAGCTAGCCCAGGCGGAACCGGGAGTCGGCTCAGCGCCGCGTGGAACACGCCGATGTGCCGCATCGTCGCGACGGTCTGCGCGGGCGTCGGGCGCAGGCACGCCCGGCCGGGCAGGAACTCCTGCACGATGTGCCCGGACTCGCCGACGAGGGCACCGGCGGTGCTCCGCAGGAACCGCGCCTGCCGGACGCCCGCCTGGCTGAGGATGACGGCAGCCTGCTCGGCTAGCTCCGCCTGGGTGATGCTGTAGGCCGGTTTCACCACGAACGAGCCCCGCGCCGTCGTCAGCTTCACCACATCAGGGTGACCGTCCGCCAGCGGCGCGGCCGCCAGCAGCCGACCCAGCCCGAACTCATCCGCGACAAGCTCATAAACCGTATCGATGCCGCCCAACCTAGCGACGCCGCCCAGATCTCGCGACGATGCGCAGGCTCGGCCGAGCGCCGCGACCGCAGATCGAAAGATCTGGGGACCGCAAATCGAACATCGCCATGCCGCAGATCGAAAGTAGAGACCGACGCAAAACGAATATGGCCAGGTAGAATGCCTACCGTGACTCGCTCCGACTTCATTCCGAGGCACGCGGCCTCTGCGGTCGCCGCCGCGCTCGCCGACACCAGGGTCGTCCTGGTGAACGGTGCTCGCCAGGCTGGTAAGAGCACCCTCGTGCGGGCCGTCGCCGGCGAGCGGCCGGCGGAATGGCGGAACCTGGACCTTCCGCAGGATCTCCAGTCGGCGCTCACCGACCCTGCTGGGTTCGTCTCCTTCGACGGCCTGATGGTGATCGATGAGATTCAGCGCGCCCCGGAACTGCTGCTCGCGATCAAGGCGAAGGTAGATGCCGACCCGCGCCCCGGACAGTTCCTGCTGACCGGATCTTCGCGGCTGCTCGGGCTCAGGGACCTGCCCGATACGCTGCCCGGCCGCATGGAGACCATCGAGTTGTGGCCGTTCGCGCAGGGCGAGGTCGACCGGACACCAGACACGTTCGTGGATGCGGCGTTCCGGCTCGGTCCGGAGCTACGGCACGAATCGGCGGTGGCCCGCGCGGAGTACGCCGACCGGATCGTCCGCGGCGGCCTGCCGGAAGCCGTGGCGCGCACCGATCCTCGTCGCCGCGGCAGATTCCTCGATGAGTACGTGCAGAACCTGATCAGCCGGGACGTCCGCCAGCTAGCTGAGATCGAGCGTGCCCCGCAGCTCGGGACGCTCATCCGCCTGCTGGCCGCCAGGTCCGCGACCCTGGTGGCGCCCGGAAGCCTGGAGTCTGGCCTGCGGATCTCCCGCCCGACCGTCGCCCGCTATATGAGCCTGCTTGACGAGGTGTTCCTGACCAAGCGCGTCTCCGGCTGGTCACGCAACCTAGGCACGCGGGCCACCGCCGCGCCGAAGCTGATCTTCGTCGACTCCGGGATCGCCGCGCAGTTGCTCGCGCTCGACGCCCACGCCCTGCGCCGCCCTGGGGCGCCGTTCGGCCCGCTGCTGGAGAACTTCGTCCTGTCCGAGCTCGCCCGGCAGCTCACCTGGTCACAGCAACTCGCGGAGCTGTACCACTATCGCGACCACAACAAGGTCGAGGTGGACGGTGTCCTAGAGGACCGGCACGGCCAGGTCGTCGGGATCGAGGTCAAGGCCGCTACGACCGTGCGGTCCGACGACTTCAACGGGCTGCGGCAGCTTGCCGCGCGGCTCGGCGATGACTTCCGCGCCGGGATCGTGCTGTACACGGGCAGCGCCACGCTGCCGTTCGGGCCAAAGCTGCGCGCTGTGCCGGTGAGCGCGCTGTGGGAACTGTGAGCCGGAGAGGCGGCGGCCTCTCAGGGGAGCCCATCCGGGAGGGGAAGTACGCGAGGGTCGAGCGGGAGAGGCGCTTCCTGCTGGCCGGGCCGCCGCCGGCGGCAGCCTCGTCCGGACCCACCGCCATCACCTGCTTGGCTGGCTCGCCGAGCACGGCATCGAACCCGAGCAGGCTGAGTGAATCCGACTATCCACAGGTATTGACTCCCCGGCGCGTGCCGGATCACCACTTGGACACGCTCGGCATGGCGCGCCGGGGGCAGGGCCGGGCCGTCCTAGGGTGACCAGCGTGGTCTGCGTCTTAGATCTGTTCGCGGGGGCTGGCGGGCTATCGGCCGGGCTCGAGGCGGCTGGGCTTGAAGTGGTGGCCGCCGCCGAGCGGGACGCCGACTCGCTGGCGACGTTCGCGCGGCTGCACCCGGCCGCGCGGCTGCTCAGGGGCGACATCGCCGGGCTGGACCTACGCGGGTTCCGCGGAGATATCGATGTCGTGGCGGGCGGGCCGCCCTGCCAGCCGTGGAGCGACGGGGGCAAGCGGCTGGGCGGGGCTGACCCGCGCGACGGTATTCCGCTGTTCGTGCAGGCCATCAGGACGGTCGGCCCGCGCG
This sequence comes from uncultured Actinomycetota bacterium, assembly GCA_963725175.1. Taxonomy (GTDB): domain Bacteria; phylum Actinomycetota; class Actinomycetes; order Streptosporangiales; family Streptosporangiaceae; genus DASUBV01. The sequence goes on along the minus strand of CAVRXH010000006.1, from coordinate 3,728,914 downwards.
CCTTCATCATGGAGAACGTCGCGGGGCTGGCCAGGGCCGCGACGCGGTCGTCCTTCGAGTACCTGGTCAGGCGGCTGCGCGGGCTCGGCTACACGGTGGACTGGCGGGTGCTGCGCGCGGCGGACTACGGGGTGCCGCAGAGTCGGCAGCGGCTGTTCGTGGTCGGCATCCTGGGCGGCCAGGTGACCTGGCCGACGCCGACGCACTGCCCAGGAACCCCGCAAAGATGGCGGACAGCCGGTGACGTGCTGGACCCCGCCCGGATCGTCGGCGAGCCGAATTTATCCAAGGTGGTCTACGCGCGGCGCCCGGATGTCCGGCCGGGTCCCTACGACGGGCTGCTGTTCAACGGCGGCGGCCGGCCGATCAACCTGGACGCGGTCGCGCCGACCATGCTGGCCTCGATGGGCGGGAACAAGACGCCCTGGCTGGACACGCTCGGCATCGTGCCTGCCTATCACGCGCACCTGCTGGCGGGGGGCCAGCCCCGGTCGGGATTCGTGCCGGGGGCGCGGCGGATAACGGCGGCGGAAGCGGCCCTGCTCCAGACGTTCCCGCCCGGCACGGCATTCGCCGGGACGATGTCGTCGCAGTACCGCCAGATCGGCAACGCGGTGCCGCCGGACCTCGCCTACGCCGTCGGCCTGGCGGTTATGCGGTCATTAGCGGCTGCCGGGCCGGCGCCGAGCCAGGTGACAAGCCCCGGTCAGGCCAGCTCGGCCGCGCCGAGCGTGCTGAGCAGCGCGGCACGCGACTCCGGACGCAGCGCGTAGACCAGCACGAACAGCGCCTCCCTGGCCAGCCGCTGCGGCTGCCCGCCGGCCAGCAGGGACCGGCTGCCCTCGGCCGTCATCAGCGTGGCGGCGGCTCGCACCGCCAGCTCACCCGCGGCGGCCCTGGCGGCGGCGGTGCCGGGGCCGAGCTTGTCCAGCTCCGTGCGCAGCGCGGAAAGCTCGCCGTCCAGCGAGGTCGGGCCGAGCAGCCGGCAGCAGCGGGCGGCGACCCCGAGCGCGAGCGCGGCATGCATCCGCAGCACCTGCGGCGGGGTGCCGCCGTCGCCGACCGGGTGGCGGCCGGTGACGCGATCGGCCGGGACCGGCAGCCCGTTGAAAGTGACCTTGACCGTCGAGGTGGCGTTCAGCGCCGCGAGCCGGAGCCGCTCGACCCGGACCGATGGGCCCTCCGCCGCGTCCACGAGCAGCCAGGCGATCTCGTCGCCGGGGGCGCGGGCGGCGGCGTGCACCAGGTCGATCCGGCCCCAGCCGGACACGAACGGGGACACGCCGTCCAGCACCCAGCCGTCGCCGTCCGGCCGGGCGTGCAGGACCGGCCTGGGCAGCGCGCCACCGAGCGCCAGCCCAGACCGCAGCTCGCCACGGACCAGCGGCCCGAGCCACCTGGCCTGCTGCTCCGCGCTGCCCCCGGTGGCCAGGGCACGCACCAGACCGTGATGCTGCGCCCACAGGAACGCCGTGGTCAGGCAGCCGCTGGCCAGCGCCTCCTGAACGGCGCACACAGTGCCGAAATCGGCGTCCAGGCCGCCGAACGCCGCTGGCGCGGCCAGACCGTAAAGCCCGGCGTCCGCTACCGCGTCCAGCAGCTCCCTGGGCACGATGTCCGCCGCGTCGGTCGCCAGGGCTGCGGGAAACAGCACGTCGTCGGCAATTCGCTGAGCGGCATGGACGATACCCACAGGGCCGAGCCTAGAGGATCCGTTCCGGCTTCAAGATCATTAATGGTTTGAACGGGGTGCCCTGGGTCAGCCCGGCCCGATGGCCAGCAGCCCTTCCTTGGCCTGGGCCGGGCCGAGGTAGGTGCCGACCGCCACGCAGACCGAGACCGAGGGGCAGGCCACCGCGCCGAGCCCGGCAACCGGGCCCTGTGCGTAGGCGTTAGCAGGCTGCGGTACCTCGGTCGGCTTCCACGATGTGCCCGAGCCCGTCAGGGCCGCTGCCTGCCCGCCGGTTGTCGCGGTGTAGCTGCCGACGGCCACGCAGGCCGACGCCGCCGGGCAGGCCACCGCCGCCAGCCCTGCGTGGTCGCCAAACTCGTCGATCTCGGCGTTGGCGGGCAGCGGTGCCTCGGTCGGGGTCATCGACCCAGGCCGACCGGTCAGCAGCAGCCCCTCGTATAGGTCGGCGGAATCCTGGTAGGCGCCCGCGACCGTGCAGTCCGACGCGGTCGGGCAGGCGACCCCCTCTAGCAGCGGCCACTGGCCGGTCGCGAAGGCACCGGCCGGCAGCGGGGCGATGGAGGAACTCAGCGCCGAGCCGGACTGACCGAGCAGGAGGCCGGCGTTGCCGCCGGTGATGCCGGCTCCGGTGAGCAGGCACCGCGAAGCCGCCGCGCAGCTCACATGCTGCAGGTAGGCCTCGTAGCCGACGGCGTAGGTCGCGGGAGGCGGGACGCTCAGCGACGTCCATGAGCTGCCAGATCCGGACAGCGCCCACGGGTGCGGGACGCTGTTGTCGGACGCGGTGTCGTAGGTGCCGGCGATCGTGCAGGAGGTGGTCGCCGGGCAGCTCACTGACTGGAGAGAGGAGTAGTAGGCCGTGGCCGAGCCGGCCGGCGGCGCCGGCGCGGACGCGACCCACGAGGCACCAGAGCCGGACACCACCAGGCCGTCGAGCCCGTTCGGGTTGGCCGCCGAGGTGTAGTCGCCGACCGCCACGCAGCTAGACAGCGACGAGCAGGCCACGGCACCGAGACCCGCGCCCGCCGGATTCGCCGCACCCGCGGGCTGCGGGGCGGCGGCGGCCGTCCATGACGACCCGAAGCCGGTCAGCAGCAACGGAATCTCCGCCGTGTTGCCTGTCCCCCAGTAGCTGCCAACCGCGACGCACCAAGAGCTGCTCGGGCAGGCAACCGCGTCGAGATCGGACAGCCCGGTGGCACCGGCGGGCAGCGGTGCCTGCACCGCGGACCAGGCGCCCCCCGCCCAGGTGAGCAGGAGGCCCTGCCAGTTGTTCGAGTTGTCCAGGTACTCACCGACCGCCACGCACTCCGACGCGGACGCGCAGGTCACGGACGTGATGCTCACCTGGGGATCGGAACGAGCCCCAGCCGGCAGCGGTGCCTCGATGGCCCGCCACCCGGCGGCGGCCGGGGACACCGTCAGGCGGATGGTGGCCGCGACCCAGGCACCGTACTTTCCGTCATGCCTGGCGCGGACCCGGACCGGAACTGTCGCTGTGCCGGCCTTCGCAGGCCTGCCGCTGAGCAGGCCGCTGGCGCTCAGCGACAGACCCCGGGGCAGCACGGCCGGCGGCAGGAGACCCCACTGGAGGGAGTAACCGCTGTCCACGTCGGCGGTGAGCTGGTGGCCCAGTGATGAGCCGGCTGTGGCGGTGAGGGCGACCGTGGCAGGGGTGGGCAGCGGCAGCTTGCGCACGTCGTAGGCGGCGCGGTCGGCGGCGTCCCGCAGCGCGCTGGTACCCGGGTAGCCCTCGTGGATCTTGACCAGGCGCTTCCAGCATGTGGGGTGGAGCTTGCAGGTGCGCAGGTTGGTGTCGGTCCAGTCGCACACGATGTCGTGCTTGTCGCAGACGCTGAGCACCCGGTCACCGACGGACCTGGTGAACTTCGTCGTCGAGCTGTGCGAGAAGGTCCGCAGCGCCAGGCCGACGCCCCTGGCGCCCTTCGACGCGGTGCCGAACCTGACCACGCCGGTGTCGTGCGGCACCTGGTCGCCGTCCCCGGTGAGCACCGCCGCGGATAGCCGGGCGAGGATGGTCGCGCCGCCACGGGCGTGCTCCAGGTAGTGCAGTACCCGGTGCATGACCATCGCGCCCTGGGAGAATCCGGCCAGCACGAGCTGCTGATGCGGGCAGGCCCTGGCGCGCTGGCTCAGGTAGTTCTCGGTCCAGCTCACGCCCTTGGACAGGTTCGCGAAGTAGTCGTGCGGGTCATCGAACATCCGGACCACGCTGTTCGCCGCGTACCGCACGGACGCCACCTGCACGGTGCGGTGCGCCAGGTCGGCGGACACCCGCCGGTACGCGGCGTTCACGGTAGCGCCGAGACCGTGCCGGTCGCTGGCCGATGGCTTCCAGCGGGGCGCGCCCGGCCCCTTCTCCCCGGACCCGCGGGCGCCGACGAACAGCACGTCCGCGCAACCGGAGGCGGCCGGAACGGCCAGCGGCCGGGCGGCACTGCCTGACCGCGCCGCCGACGTGATTACCGCCGCCCGCGCGGGGCCGACGGGCCCGACGGCCGCCATGAGCACGGCCGTCCCCGCGGCTACCGCCAGCGCCAGCGTGCCCGCAGCCAGCCTCCGCGGCAGTGGCCGTCCGCCCACATATCCTCCTAGCCGCACCGCACCGAAGCGATTGCCTCCAGCAGTATCCAGCCAGAAACGGGCAGATGGCGCCGGTCAGACAGCCATCGCACAGACTCGGACAAAGGTCGGACAGCGCCGCGGTGGCAGGCCTCCCGACCCGCGATGCCTCAATGCGGGGCGGCCGGCCGGCCGCTCACCTAGACTCGGCGTGTGGTTTTCAAGCAGGTCGGGGACGGGCGGCCGTATCCCGATCACGCGCGGACCGCACGCGAATGGGCTGAGATCCCGCCCCGGCCCGTCCGGCTCGACCAGCTCATCACCACGAAGAACGTGCTGGACCTGCACAGCGTGCTGGCCCAGGACTCGACGTTCTACGGCGACCTGTTCCCGCACGTCGTCCGCTGGCACGGCGAGCTGTACCTAGAGGACGGCGTGCACCGGGCGCTGCGCGCCGCGCTGCACCAGCGATCGGTCCTGCACGTCCGTGTCCTTGAGCTCGATTAAGTTTCCAGCTCGTCGCGGATATCCGGCACACTGGGGCGCATGTCCCCGTTAACTGCCCGGCCGGACCGGCTGGAGCTGCAAGTGGCACGGCACGGCCGCGAGGTCATGATCCTGGTAAACGGGCGACCGCGATTCCAGCGGGTCGACAACCACGAGTACATCGGTTACACCGCTGCCGACCTGCTGGACCCCGACCAGGCCCCGCTGGTGCCGAGGCGCCCGCCTATCCGAGTCGCGGTTTATCAGTGCTGCTGCGGAATCGGCGGCTGCGGCTGTGTCGCGCCGGTGATTTCCCGGACAGGTGACCGGGTTGGCTGGGCGGACTTCCGCAGCTTCACAGGCCCTTTCGACGAACCGCTAGCCGACGAGGCTCCCGACCCTGACGACGGCTTCCGGCTCGCCCTGCCCGACTTCTCCTTCGACGCGCAGCAGTACCTGGCCGAGGTCAGGCGCGCTGGCGCTTGGGGCGGCCGCCGGCCGTAGCGGTGTCCCGGCGCTCGCGGGCGGCCGTGGCGTTCGCCGCCTGTGCCTCGTGCTGGAGCCGGGGTGTCATCCAGGTCAGCAGCTGGGGCAGCAGGATCCGCCAGGTGTACATGGTGTGGCCGCCGTTGTGGACGATGCTGAGCGGCACCACGGGCTGGCGCAGTTCCAGGAGCTGGCGGAAGTCCTCGGTGGCCCGCAGCGCCCCGCCCTCCTTGTCGCCGATGCCGAGCCAGAACTGGGAGATCCGCTCCCGCGGGCCTAGCGACTTGACCTCGTCAATGGGGGTATTCATGCGGGCCTGGCGCTTGTTGGCGAACGCGCTCACCATCCGGGACGGATGAGTGAGCTGGTTATCGGAGGGGCGGTAATAGCCGCTGAGCACGCCGGCGTAACTGAAGATCCGGCCGTGCTGGAGGCCGAGGTTGGCGGCGCAGAACCCGCCCTCGGAGTACCCGGCCACCCCCCAGCCCTTGCCCGGCGGCTCGACCCGCAGCGACTGGCTGATGTAGCTGGGCAGGTCGTTGGACAGGAAGACGTTGTCCTCCGGGCCGTTCACCTGGTTCAGGCACTGGAGCGAGATGCCGAGGCCGCCGTTGGCGTCCGGCATGACCAGCACCGTGGGCTTGGCCAGGCCGTGCGCGACCATGTCGTTGATCGTCGTGTTCACGCCGAGGACGGTGATCCAGTCCTGCGGGTTTCCGGGGAAGCCGTGAATCAGCTCGATCGCCGGGAACTTGTAATGCTGGTACGCCGGCCGGAAGTACTGCGGCGGCAGGTACACGTAGACGGTCCTGCGCAGGTGGCTGACCTGCCCGGTCACGGTCAGCCGGAGGGTGAAGCCCTGCTGGGCCGCCAGGCCGGTGTCGATCGTCTGGCCGAGAAAGGTGCCGAACTTGATGCCCGGCCGGTAGGTCGGGGCGGGCACGTCGGCGGCCTGAACGCCCTGATTGGTCAGATCCGAGAACGCGGCATTCCAGGTCTGGTAGTAGTCGTAGTACTTATTTACCGCCGCCACCCCGAACATCATTGCCGGGATGAACGCGAGGCAGGCTGCAAAGATCCTGAAAACAAGCTGCTTGGCGACGATCACCCACCAGACGAGGACGCCAAAGACCGCTATGAGGATCAGGAAGAATTCCGTGCTTTGCGGCTGCGGCAATCAACTCTCCGGTCAAACGGCTGGCTAGCTCACATTCGGCTCAGTACCTGCTGAACGAGCGGAGGGCGCTCCCGGTGCCCGCCCCAAGACCTTGGCGGTGGAGGTGGGATTTGAACCCACGGAAGGGTTGCCCCTTCACACGCTTTCGAGGCGTGCGCCCTCGGCCACTAGGCGACTCCACCGCCCATGAGCCTACCCGAGCGCCGGCGTGTCTGGGTCCTGGGTGGCATCTCGGCGGCTGGCGAAGAACTCGCGCAGCTCAGCGGCGCAGTCTTCGGCCAGCACACCGGTGATGACCTCGACCGGAGGGCCGAGCCGCCGATCGTGCAGCACGTCCCACACCGACCCCGCCGCCCCCGCGCGGGGATCTGCCGCGCCGTAGACCAGACGGCGGATCCGGGCGGCCAGCACGGCGCCCGCGCACATGGTGCACGGCTCCAGGGTGACCACCAGGGTGCAGTCGTCCAGCCGCCATCCGCCAGCCCGGCTGGCCGCCGCCCGCAGGGCGATGACCTCGGCATGTGCGGTCGGATCGACATCCGCCTCGCGGCGGTTCCTGCCGGTCCCGATAACCGTGCCGGCGGCATCGAGCACGACGGCGCCGACCGGGACATCCTGCTCGCGCGGGCAGGCCTCCGTTCGCGCGGCGGCCTGCTCAAGCGCGAGCCGCATGGCGGGCTCGTACTGAGCGGAGTATCCGATCACATCCGCGACGCTACCCCGCCGCCACGGGCCGCTACCGTGCGCCGCCGGGCCTACAGGGCACCGAGCGCGGCGGCGTCCAGCGCGCGCTCCAGGCCGGCCCGAAGCCGAGCCGGCGGGCCAGGCTCGCGATGACCTCGTCGGGGAAAAGGTCAAGGTCACCGGAGAGCGCGCCGAGCTCCATCTCGTCCACCCCGAGGTCAGCGAAGATGGACATGTCACCGACGGGCAGCACCTGGTCCAGGTCCTCGTCCTCGGGCACCGGAATGTCCAGGTAATCCAGGACCTGCCAGGCCAGCGGCCAGTCCACGGATGCGGTCAGGTCGGACAGGAAGACGGAAACCTGGCTGCCGATGATGCGCACCGCCACGAAGAAGTCATCGCCGACCGCGGCCAGGCCGATGGTCCCGCCGAGGCCCGGCTGCTGGCGCAGCGCCAGGATCAGCCCATCCAGGTTCTCGGTGAGCGCGGCAGGCAGCACCTCAACTTCCCACAGGTCGTCGTCTCGGTAGACAACGACACAGAAGTCGCTGCTGGTCAGTTCTGTCATCGTCACCTCATGGCCCGGCGTCCAGGATGGAATGGTGTCAGATTCTCCTGTCCTGCGTGCGCCGATCACGCAGGGCGGCCGGCCCGTGCCAGGTCGGCGGGGGATGCGCGGTGTAACGCAACGTGACCCGACATCGCACGCATAGCAGGACCCCGGGACGGGCATATCGGGGACATGCCCGCGAGTCCGACCCGACTGGCACAGGTTCGCCCCGCGCCCGATCCGCCGGGAGCAGACCCCGCGGCCCGTCACCGGCTGCCCCGCCGATCACGTATGGTGTCCCTTTCGGTTAGCGGACATTGGTTCGTAAATTCCCCTGAGCTATGCTGAGCCCATCAGCTGGTCTGGGTTTCACTGCGTACTGCCGCAACGGCTTACTGTGAGCGCACCTAGGAGGTGACCACGATGCTCAAGAAGGTCATCACATGGGCGATCGTCTTGTTTATCGTGTACTACCTGGTCTCAGATCCCAGCGGTGCCGCCGGGGCCGTGCATCATGCCTTCAACGGGCTGCGGTCGGCGGGCAACTCATTGTCCCGGTTCGTGTCCTCGCTCTAGGTCATGCGTCAGTCCTCGGCCGCACGCGGGCCAGTCGCCGTCAGTAAGTACCTGCTGCCCCGCGAGGTGCAGGTAGCAACGGTCCGGCAGCATCCTGCGGTGCTGCTCTCAGTCGGATCACAGACGCTCCTCGGCCTGGTCGTCGCTGTCGTGCTCAGCGCCACGGTGCTGAGCAGCAGCCACCTGCTGCTCGCCATTGTCTGGATCGCCTGGATCCTGCTGCTGCTGCGGCTGGTATGGAAAGCCGTCAACTGGGCCGTCGATTACTTCGTGATAACCACGGAGCGGCTGCTTCTCACAACGGGACTTCTGACCCGCAAGGTGGCGATGATGCCGCTCTCGAAGGTCACTGACATGAGCTTCCAGCGCTCGTTCGGCGGGCGCGTGCTCGGATACGGCGAGATCATCGTTGAATCCGCCGGCCAGAACCAGGCATTGGACAGAGTCCCGTACATTCCGTACCCGGAGCAGCTTTACCTTCTGGTCTGCGGCATGCTCTTCCCCAGCTCCGCCCCCGAGGAAGCCGAAACCTCCGACGAGCTCTAGCTCTGCCCGGACAGGTTGGTGACGCGAGTGGCGGGCGGGAGCCTCTTGTGCGCGGTTACGCGGCAGCCGGCGGTGCTGTTGCCGGTCAGGCCCGGTCGTCGGCGCGCTGTGCCTTCGGCTGCTCAGCCGAGGATCACGGCCCCGGCTGACGCGTGGCTGGCCCCGGCTGCCGTCGGGGCGCGTTCGGGGGGAGGGAAGCACACCTCGACGTCGAGTCCTCCGGCCGGCCTGGCATGGACCCGGAGGACGGCCTCATGGGCGGCAGCGACGGCGCGGACGATGGCCAGGCCGAGCCCATGCCCGCCGGGATGACCGGTCCGCTGGCTAACGAGGCGCTGGAATGGCTGGAACAGCCTTTCGACGTCTTCGGCCGCGACTGCCTGCCCTGGGTTGCTGACGGTGATCAGCGCAGCTCCTGCCTTCGCGCCGACCACGATGCTGACCCATCCCTCGGGGACGTTATAGCGCACCGCGTTGCTCACCAGATTCGTTACCAGGCACTCGACGAGATCGGGGTCACCCGACGCCGGGGCCGCAGCGAACGCCGGATGGATGCGCACGCCCTGGTCTTTTGCTTGCTGGCGAACTGAGGCGACCGCTCTTTCGGTTATCGCGGCCAGGTCGAAGGGCTCGCGGCGGTCAAGGCCCTGCTCGCTGCTGGCCAGCGTGAGGAGCGCCTCGATGAGGCGTTCCTGCTGCGCGCTAGAGATCAGCACTCGCTGGCAGGCCAGGCGCAGCGTATCGGCGGTGGCCCGCGGATTCGCCAGCGCCACCTGCAGCAGGGTCCGTTCCACGGTCAGCGGGGTGCGCAGCTCGTGCGAGGCGTTAGCGACGAAGTGGCGCTGAGACTCGAATGACGACTCCAGGCGCCCGAGCAGGTCGTTGAGTGTCGCAGCGAGCTCCTTGAACTCATCGTCCGGCCCGGCCAGGGTGAGGCGCTCATGCAGGTTGCCAGCGGAAATCCTGCGGGCAGTGGCGTTGATAGTGCGTACCGGGCGCAGCACCCGGCCCGCTACGATCCAGCCGAGCACAACCGACAGCACGGCCAGGATGGCGATAGCGACCCCGGCCCGCAGGAGCGCCTGCTGGGGGGTCAGCCCGTGGGACTGCACGCTGACCGAGCCGGGCTGGAGGATCGCATGGCGCGCCGGCCGGGCGACGGAGAGACCGTGGGCGCTCGACAGAGCGAGGCCCTGGCCGCCGCCCATCAGGGCATAGGTGATGGCCAGGAGGCCGGTTCCCGAGGCGAGGATCAGGGCGCTGTAGAACAGCGTGAGGCGCAGCCGCGCCGTGGGCCGGGGCAGGCGGAGCCGGGAAGCTGGCCGGGACAGACCGGACTGGCCGCCGGAACGTGGAGTCATGATCCGCCTATCCGGTATCCGCCCTCGCGGATGGTCTCGATGACGGGCGGCTCGCCGAGCTTGGCCCGGAGCCGGCCGATTGTCGTCTTGACCGTGTTGGTGAACGGGTCAGCGAACTCATCCCAGACATGCTGGAGAAGCTCCTCGGCGGAGACTGCCTTGCCGGGGGCGACGAGCAGGTACTCCAGCACAGCGAATTCCTTGGGACTGAGCCTCAGCCGCTGCCCGGCGCGGAACGCGACCCGCTGGGCGGGGTCAAGGGCGAGATCGCCGCTTTCCAGCACCGGGGGCAGCGGCGGGGTGGAGCGGCGGCCCAGGGCACGGATGCGGGCCAGCAGCTCAGCGAAGTCGAACGGCTTAGTCAGGTAGTCATCGGCGCCGAGTCCGAAGCCCTGGACCCGGTCCTTGACGGTGCCAGCTGCCGTGAGCATGAGCACCCGGCTTTCCGATCTGTCGGCCGCGAGCCGGCGACAGATCTCGTCACCAGGTACGCCGGGCAGGTCCCGGTCCAGCACCACCACGTCATAACGCGTGATTGCCAGGTGCTCAAGCGCGTCGTTCCCGTCGAGAGTGACGTCGACGGCCATCCCCTCATCGCTCAGCCCCTCTGCGATCGCCGAGGCGAGGACCTCGTGATCCTCGACGACCAGAACCCTCATGATCTCCTCGTGATTTTCTCCGCCGCCGACCGCGATGACGCCCGCTCTTCCTGCTCGAGCTGTCCCTGCTCACGATGCCACGGTGCCAGTCACAGGCGGGTCACAGCACCCGTGCCCGTGCTGTGACCGCCCGTCTAATACAACTTCTGCCAGCAGCTATCCGTCACTCAGCGAGGAGCAGGACATGCGCGACGACATCCGGCGAAGGGACCCCGGCCGCCTGCGGCAGGCTGTCCTGCTGACCGCAGCTATGGCCTGCACCGTGCTGGTGACCGCCTGCGGGGGCAGTTCTGGAGCGCATATCACGTCCGCCGGAGGATCGGCGGCCGGCAGTTCGGCCGCGTCCAGCGGGCTGGCGTACTCCCAGTGCATGCGCTCGCACGGCCTCAAGAACTTCCCTGACCCCACCAGCTCCGGCGGCATCAACATCACGGCCGGGAGCGGCATCGATCCCAGCTCGCCGCAGTACGCGAAGGCGCAGCAGGCATGCCAGTCACTGATGCCGGGCGCCGGAACCACGGCGCAGCAGGAGCAGAACTATACGGCCGACCTCAAGTACGCCAAGTGCATGCAGGCGCATGGCGTTCTCATCCCCGATCCCAAAGCGCCCGGGACCGGTCCGGAGACGCAAGGCAACTCCAATCACGGCAGCGGAACCTCGGGGACCAACGGCGTCAATCCTGATTCGCCGCAGTTCATCTCGGCGAGCAAGGCCTGCCAGGGTCTCCTCCCGGCTGGCAACGCTCCGGGGACCAGCAGCTCCGGCGGCGGGTCGTGAGCGCTCTGACCCCGCCGCCGATGGCTGGATCTGGCATCCCGGCAGAACCCGGCTACGGGCGTCCCCGCCGCCGCCGGCGCCGGGCGGTGGCGGCAGGCGCGGTCGCCGTTGCGGCCGGGGTAGCGGTCGCGGTCGCGGTCACTCACTCGTTCAGCAGCACGGGCTCCCGCGCGGCCGCTGCGGGCTGGAACGGCCCCGCGGCGTCGACCGCCCCGGTCGTCTTGCGGTCACTGTCGTCGCAGGAGCTCGTGGACGCAACGCTGGGCTTCGCTGGCACCTACACGGTGACCGGGCAGGGCAGCGGCGCCCTCACCTGGCTGCCGGCCGCCGGGCGCATCATCCAGCAGGGCGGGACGCTGTACCGGGTGGACAACGGCACCCCGGTGTTCCTGCTGTACGGGAACGTCCCGGCGTGGCGGGCGCTGTCGGAAGGGATGACCGGCGAGGACGTAGCGCAGCTCAACCATGACCTGGTGACCATGGGCTATGCGAGCCCGGCGGATATGCAGGAGCTGGGTTGGCATTACTTCGGCTGGGAGACGAGTTACGCCCTCCAGCGGCTGCAGTCCCATCTCGGGCTGGCCCAGACCGGGACGCTGCCGCTCGGCCAGGCGGTGTTCCTGCCCTCGGCCATCCAGGTCACCGCCGTCCGTGCGGCCCTGGGCAGCCCAGCGTCGGGGATCGTCCTGACGGCGACGTCGACCCGGCGGGTGGTCACGATCGCCCTGAACGCCGCCCAGCAGTCCGAGGTGAAAGCCGGCGACAAGGTAATGATCACCCTGCCGGACGGCGCCTCCACTCCCGGAGAGGTGTCCTCGGTCGGCCAGGTCGCGGTTTCCTCGGGCGGCTCGACGACCGTCACCGTGGTGGTGATCCCGTCTGACCCTAACGTCACCGGCCGTCTCAGCCAGGCGCCGGTCCAGGTGCTCATCACCACCGCCAGCGTGAACCGCGCCCTGGTCGTGCCGGTGGACGCGCTGCTGGCCCAGCCCGGTGGGGGGTACGCCGTCGAGGAAGTCACCGCGGGCGGCCGGCATCAGCTCGCGGACGTCTCGCCGGGGCTGTTCGACGACGCCGATGGCCTGGTCCAGGTGACCGGCTCCCGCCTGGCCGCCGGGCAGCGCGTCCTGGTGCCGGAGCTGTGAGCGCCGTGCTCGCCCAGGCTCCCGAGCGGATCGCCGCCCCGGCACTGGAGCTGCGGACAGTGACCAAGGTCTACCCCAGCCAGCCGCCGGTGACGGCCCTGCGCGGGGTGAGCTTCTCCGTGGCCCGGGGTGAGCTGGTCGCGATCGTCGGACCGTCGGGATCAGGCAAGACCACGCTGCTACACCTGATGGGGACGCTGGACCGGCCCAGCCGCGGGACGGTACGGATAACCGGCCTGGACGTAGCCATCCTCGGCGACCGGGACCTGGCCGCACTGCGCGCCACCTCCATCGGGTTCGTCTTCCAGCAGTTCTTCCTGTCCGAGCACCAGACCGTGCTGGACAACGTCGCTGACGGCTTGCTGTACGCGGGATATCCGCTGTCGGATCGGCGGGAACGAGCGAGGGAGGCCCTGCAAGCCGTGGGCCTCGGCGACCGGCCCCTGGCCCGGCCGACGCAGATGTCCGGAGGCCAGCGCCAGCGGGTTGCTATCGCCCGCGCCCTGGTAGGCGGCCCTGCGATCGTGCTCGCCGACGAGCCCACCGGCAACCTGGACCAGGCCACCGGACAAGAGCTGCTATCGCTGCTGAGACAACTGAACGAGGCAGGGACCACGATCGTCATCATCACCCATGACCAGGGCATCGCCGCGCGGATGCCCCGGCGGATCGAGATGCTTGACGGCCAGGTCGTCGCTGACACCGGCGCTTCCCTGGGGGCCGAGCCACGAGACGACGGGGCGGGCGAGCGCCTGGCCGGGCACCTTCCTGCCCAGCCGGGCGCCAGACAGGAGGGCCCGGCATGAGTACCTCATCGGCGCTGCGGCCAGCGCGCGCTGCCGCCAAGCTGATCCCCGGGCGGCTCCCGCTCGCCGACCTGACCCGCCTGGCCAGCGTTGGGCTGGCCACTCGCAAGCTGCGGGCCGGCCTGTCTGCCCTCGGCATCGCGATCGGGGTCGCGGCGATCGTCGCGGTGCTCGGCTTGTCAGCGTCTTCCTCGGCCGGGTTGCTCGCCGAGATCAGCAGGCTAGGCACCAACCTGCTGACCGTAACCAAAGGCCAGACCGTCCTCGGCCAGACTGCTGAGCTTCCCGCGGCGGCACCCGCGATGATCGGCCGGCTGGACGGGGTCACCGGGGTGCAAGATACCGGGACGGTCAACGTCAGCGTCTACCGCAGCCCGCTGATCCCGTCCATCCAGACCAACGCCCTCTCGGTCGAGGCCGCCAGCCCCGCCCTGCTGTCCTCGCTGGCCGCCAGCGTCGCCCAGGGTCGTTACCTCAACGCCGCCACCGTCCGGGAGCCAGTAGCCATCCTGGGCGCATTGGCCGCGAAGCGGCTGGGGATCGACCGGGTCTTCGCCGGGGAGCGGATCTGGCTGGGCGGCCAATGGTTCTACGTGGACGGCATCCTCAACCCCGTCGCCCTCGCCCCGGATATCGACAGCTCAGTCCTGGTCGGTTACCCCGCGGCCGAGAATTACCTCGGCTTCGACGGGCATCCGTCGACCATCTATGTCCGGACGCGGACCAGCCAGGTCAGGTCCGTTGACGGCCTGCTGGCCGAGCAGGCGAATCCCGCGGATCCGGAGGAGGTCGATGTCTCCCAGCCGTCGGCGGCACTGGTCGCCCAGGCCGACGCGCAGGGCGCTTTTGACGACCTGTTCCTCGGGCTGGGTGCCGTCGCCCTGCTCGTCGGTGCCGTCGGCGTGGCCAACATCATGGTCATATCCGTCATGGAGCGCCGCTCCGAGATCGGGCTGCGCCGGGCGCTCGGCGCCACCCGCGGCCATATCCGGATCCAGTTCCTGTCCGAGGCCATCCTGCTCGCCGTGATAGGCGGCGCGGCGGGCGTAGCGGTGGGAGCCGCCGCTACGGCGATCTACGCCCACGCCAGGGGCTGGACGGTCGTCGTCCCCCCGGAGGCCTGGATCGGCGGTCTCGGTGCCACGCTGCTGATCGGTGCCTTGGCCGGGCTACTGCCCGCCCTCCGGGCAGCCCGAATGTCCCCGACCGAGGCGTTGTGGTCCGTGTAGCGCCGGGACCGTCGCCGCAACTGCGTTTCCGGCCTGATCGCGCCGACCTTCACGGTCGCCACCCGCACAGACACGAAAAGCAGGACTCCCCGACGAGCTTCCGGCAGAGAAAGTCCTGCTCAGTGGGCGGAGGCTCGGGGATTTGAACCCCGGATGGGCGCGAACCCAAACCGCATTAGCAGTGCGGCGCCATAGACCGGACTAGGCGAAGCCTCCCAATGACCCTACGGGGTCGCGCCTAGGCTACCGGTATCGCCCGACGCCAGCAAAGCCGGCGGGCAACACCGAGAGCCCCGGCCCGGCCGCCGGTCACCTCGCCTCGATGACCTCGTAGTCTCCCCGGGCGTAGGCGGCCCGCATGGTGGTCTTGGCGAACTTGCCCACGCTGGTCTTGGGCACCTCGGTGATGAACGACCACCGCTCGGGGAGCTGCCACCTGGGCACCTGCTCGGCGAGGAACGCCCGCAGCTCGCCGGCACTCGCCGACGCCCCGCCGGTCAGCACCACGGCCGCCAGGGGCCGCTCGCCCCACCGGTCGTCCGGCACGCCGATGACGGCGGCCTCCGCGACGGCCGGGTGCGCCATCAGCAGGTTCTCCAGCTCCATGGACGAGATCCACTCGCCACCGGACTTGATCACGTCCTTGGCCCTGTCGGTCAGGGTGACGTAGCCAAGCGGGTCGATGGTCCCCACGTCGCCGGTGCACAGCCAGCCGTCGCGGAACTTCTCCGGGTCGTCGTCCTTGTAGTAAGCGCCGGTCACCCACGGGCCGCGGACCTCCACCTCGCCGACGGCCTGGCCGTCGTGCGGCAGCACGACCCCTCCCTCGCCGACGATCCGGCCCTCGACCTGGCAGATCAGCCGGCCCTGGGTGTCGCGGTACTGCCAGGCCTCGCTCGCCGCCGACCCCAGCCGGCGGGTGCGCGACGCTGCCAAGCGGCGAGGTCTCGGTCATGCCCCAGGCCTGGACGATGAGGACGTCCAGCTCCTTCTCGAACGCCTCGATGAGCGCGTGCGGCACCGCCGAGCCGCCGCAGATCACCAGGCGCAGCGAGGACAGGTCGCCACCGCTGGCACGGACATGCTGGAGCAGTCCGTTCCAGATGGTCGGCACCGCGCCGGCCAGCGTCGGCCGCTCGGCCTCGATCAGCGCGACCAGCGGCGCGGGCTGGAGGAACCGGTCCGGCATGATCATCGAGGCGCCCGCCATCACGGCGGCGTAGGGCAGGCCCCAGGCGTTGGCGTGGAACATCGGCACCACCGGGAGCACGTTGTCCTGGCTGGCCATGCCGAACACGTTGCCCATGGCGACAGCCATCGAGTGCAGGTGCATCGAGCGGTGGCTGTAGACCACGCCCTTCGGGTGGCCGGTGGTGCCGCTGGTGTAGCACATGGCGGCGGCGGAGCGCTCGTCCACCTCGGGCCAGTCGAAGGTGTCAGGGGCAGCGGCCAGCAGCGCCTCGTAGGAGTGCACCTGGCGGCCCGAGCCAGCCAGCTCGGGCGGGGACACGAAGTCCGTTTCGCTCTCTGGCGTGCTGACGATGATGTGCCGGATGGACGGCGCGTGCGGGAGCACCGCGGCCAGCAGCGGGACCAGGGTGGCGTCGACGATGACCACGTCGTCCCCGGCGTGGGTGGCGATGTAGCCGATGACGGCCGCGTCGAGCCGGATGTTCAGCGTGTGCAGCACGGCGCCCATCGACGGGATCGTCAGGTACGCCTCCAGGTGCTCGGCGTTGTTCCACATCAGCGTGGCGACGCGCTGGTCGCCGTCCACCCCGAGGCCGCGCAGCGCGCCGGCCAGCCGGGCGCAGCGGGTGCCCACGTCGCGGTAGGAACGCCGGCGCACGCCGCCCTCGGTGGCGGTCACCACCTCACGGTCGGCGAAGACCGTGGTCCCGTAACGCATGATCGCGGTAATGGTCAGCGGGGCATCCATCATCGTGGCGCGCATGACTTACCTCCTGGCCGACGGATGTCAGGCGGATAGCCGGACAACGCGCGGAACCTGTTCCCCGGAATGTAACTAAGGTCACGGTATCGGGTCAGGCCCGCCCCGTCAGCGGTCAGTCAGCGAGTAGCTCCGCATCGATGCGCAGCTTCGCGACCGCGCGCGAGACGGTGCTTTTCACCGTCCCCAGGCTCACCCCGAGCCGCTCAGCTACCTCGGCCTCGGTCATGTCCTCGTAGTAGCGCAGCACCACGGCGGCCCGCATCCGGTGCGGCAGCCGGTCGATCGCGCGCCGCAGCGTCTCCTGCAGGTCGCTGTCCCCCGCGTGATCGGCGACCGCCTGGTCTGGCAGGTCGGCGGTGGGGAACTCCTGCACCCGGCGGCGGCGCCACCAGGAGATGTGCGTGTTCACCATGGCGCGCCGGACGTAGCCGTCCAGGGCGCCGCGATCCTCGATCCGGTCCCAGGCCAGGTAGGTCTTGGCCAGCGCGGCCTGTACCAGGTCCTCGGCATCGGCCAGGTTCCCGGTGAGCAGGTACGCGGTGCGCAGCAGCGCCCGGCCCCGCGCGGTGACGTACTCGCGGAACTCCGGGTCCTCCGGGACTTCTGGGGCGTCTCGCGCGGCTACCCGGCGAGCCTCATTCCCCGCCTTGGCGTGCATCGATGCCGCGGCCCGCGGTACCCCTCCGCCCGCGCTCGCGCATACCTGTCCTGCCAAGTGATCGCCCCCGACGCTCACAAGGTCAACGGTACCCAGCACGGGGCTCACACGGTTAACTACCCCGCGTAACGGCGCGTCTCGCGGTGCGGATATAGACAGACCGGGCCACACGTCCCTCTGAGCCACTCCGGTCTCAGCCCTTCGGCCGGGATGAAATGGACGGATATGTGTGATCGTCAGCCGGCAAGAAGTGACGAACCGCTTGACGGCGGGCGATGCTTTCCGCATTGTCAAAGGCTGGGCGTAGGTGCCCAGGGAGGGGCAGATGCTGAAGGCTCGCGGTTCCCGCGGGTGCTGCGACCGCTGCGCGGGCGCCGCCGGCAGCACCGACGCTGCCCGGATCGCCCGGCGGCGGCTGCTCAAGGAAGCGGTGTTCCGGCCGCCCGCCGAGTTCGTCCCCGGAGCCGCCGGCGAGGCCGGTGCCCCCGGCAGTCCCGGCGCGGCCCGGGACGGCGGCGGCCAGCCGCTGCCCCGCGCGGTGACCGGCACCGTGCTCGACGTCAGCCCGCACGTCCTGGTGCTCGGCGACCCCGACGGCCGCCCCGGCTCGGAGCAACGGTTCGCGCTCACCGCCGAGGCCTCGACCTGGCGGGGTGCCCCGGTCGAGCCGACCGACCTGCGCCAGGGCGACCGGGTCATGGTCAGGCTGGACTCGCGGCGGCGCAACGTCGCCGACCGGATCTGGGCCAGCATCGGCCGGGTGACCGGCACCATCGTGGAGAACGACGGCAACGTCCTGGTCGTGGACGAGGGCGTGACCCGGCCCAGGCAGGTGGTCACGATCCCGCCGCGCGCCGCCGGCCGGATCCAGGTCAGGTTCCCCACGCTGCAGCCCGGCTTTCTCATCGACGTCATCGGGCTGCGCACCGAGGACGGCTTAGCGGGGCTGATCCCGGCCACCTCGCAGCCCGCCTACCCAGCCGACCGGCTGCCCGAGCCGCCGCTGGTCAGCGGGCACGTTCCGGAAGCCATCAGCGGCTCAGCCACCTGGCACGAGCCGGTCGGCAAGCCGGCCAGCATGCTCGGCGTTGCCTACCCCGCGCTTGACCCGGAGACCGGCTGCTTCGAGGAGACGATCGGCGGGCGCACTCGCGGCTACGCCCGGATGCCCTATCTCGCGCTTGGCAGCAACCTGCGCGTCCGCAACGACTGCAACGGCGCGTCCTGCGTGCTGCCGGTGATTAGCTGCGCGGCCGTCGCCCGGCTGTTCAACGACCGCTGCGTCACCTGCGGGACCTCGCCGCGCGGCCGGGTCGCGGACCTGACGCAGGCCAGCTTCGTGGCACTCGGCGGCGAGCTGGAGAAGGGCTGCTTCAACGCGACCATCACGATGGGCCGCCGGGCGTGAACGCCGCCGTCGCCCTGGGCGAGGTACAGATACCGCTGCTGGCAGCGGTGCTGATCGGCGCCTGCGTGACCAAGCTAGTCCGGGTGCTCAGGGCCGGCGCCACCGACGGCGGGCTTGGCCCCACCGTGCTGTTCCCCGTGAGCCTGCGCCGCCCCGCCGCGCTGGCCATGTCCGGCCTGGAATTCGGCCTGGGCGTCGGCCTCATCGCCACCGCCGGGCGGGTTGGCGCGCGGCCCGCCCGCCACCTGCGCCCGCCTCGGCACCGGGCTGCTGTTCCTTGTCGCGGCGTGCGCGCTGCTCGAACTGCGCGCCTCCAGGCCCGATGTGGGCTGCGGCTGCTTCGGCGACTTCAGCACCTCGCCGGTGAACTGGCGCACGCTGGCCAGGCCGGCCCTGCTGTCCGCGGCCGCGCTGAGCACGGTCCAGCTGGCGCCGCTGCGGCCGCCGGCCGATAAGGCGCAGGCGATCGCCCTGCTGTCGATCCTGGTCGCCGAGCTCGTCCTGCTGGCCGCCCTCTCGCCCGAGCTCGGCGAGGCGCTGGTCCGGCTCGGCTACTCCGAGCCGTGCGAGCTGCGGATCGTGCCCGCCGAGCGGACCCTCACCGCCGTACGGCGCAGCAAGCAGTGGCGCCGCCACGCCGGCCTGATCACCGCCGACCTGCCCACCGACGTGTGGCGCGAGCTGTGCTGGCGGTACCTGGTGTTCCCCGGCCGGTGCGGCGAGCGGGACGCCGAGATCGTGTTCGGGGTGCAGCTACGGCTGCGGCGGCCGCAGATTCACGCCGCGCTCGTCGATGCCGTCACCGGTCAGCCGCTGCCCTGGCCCGCTCCGCAGGCTAAGCCGCTCTTTGGCTCTCTACTAGTTTCTAGCATCCACGCTAGAAACTCTGATATTCGCCCAGAACTAGCTGTGCCCGGCGAGCCGCCGCTCCAGGAAGTCAGGCCGGCTGCCCCCGGAGGAACCGTCCGAAATGAGGCACGGTGAAAGCGATGAGGCCCCGTTCCGAACTGTAAATCAGCCCTTTCTTAATCAGGCTGTCCCTGGCCGGCGAGACGCTCGACGGCTTCCGGCCCAGCTCGTCGGCGACCTGCGCCGTCTGAACCGGGTCATCGCCGAGCATCGCCATCGCGCGCATGTACTCCCGCTCCGCCGGCGTGGCCCGCTCGTACCGGCTGCCGAAGAAGCCGACCGCCAGCTCGCCCGCCGCGACCGGGCCGGCCACCGCCACATCCCGCGCCGTCACCGGGCTGGCGGTCGCGACGTCCCAGGTGACCTTGCCGTAGGCCTGGACGAAATACGGGTAGCCGTCCGCCGCCGCGTACAGCGCGTCGAGCGCGTCCGGCTCGAAGTCGGCGCCCTCCCTGCGGGCCGGAGCCAGCACCGCGACATCCGCCGACTGCCGGTCAAGCCGGTCGATGGAGACATAGCGGAACAGCCGTTCCGAGTAACTCTTGCTCGCCGATAGCACCGACGGCAGGTGCGGCAGTCCCGCGCCGACCACGATCAGCGGGCCGTTGTTCTGCGACAGCTCGTGGCAGGAGGCGCACAGCGCCGAGATGTCCGGCGCCGGCACATCCTGCATCTCATCGATGAACAGCCCGATCCCGACGCCGAGATCCGCCGCGACCGACGCCGCGTCCGTCAGCAGCTCGGTCAGGTCGATCTCCAGGTCGCCCGAGTCGGCCCGGCCGCGCACCGCGGGCACATCGATGCCGAGCTGCGTGATCGGGGCGCCCTTGGCCGCGCGCACGTCCCGCGCGGCGAACGACTTGAGCACGCCGAGAAAGTGGTCGATCCGGTCCGGGGCCCTGTGCCGGGGCGCCAGCTCGCGCACGGCCATGTGCAGCGCGCCCGCCACCGGCCGCCTGATCGACTGCTCGGGGCGCGCCTCGATCTTGCCGGTGCCCCACAGCCGCTGCATCGCCATCGAGCGGAACGTGTTCAGCAGCACCGTCTTGCCCACGCCGCGCAGGCCGGTCAGCACCATGCTGCGCTCGGGCCGGCCCCGCGCGATGCGCTCCAGGACCACCTCGAACTGGGCGATCTCGCGGTCGCGGCCGGCCAGCTCCGGGGGCCGCTGGCCCGCTCCTGGGGCGTAGGGATTTCGCACGGGGTCCACGCCATAGGAGCCTATGGGCCGATCTAGCGCTCACCCTAGATTGTCGTAGAAACCGCTCACCGGCGTGTCGCGAAAAGATCCGCTCCGGGGCGAACCAGGACGGCCCGAGATACGTGACACCTAACAGAACCCCGTCCCAACCGCTGTCGCCTGCGGGACGGGTATCTGGCTCGCCGGGCTGGGCCCGGGGAACACATGGCCCCGTTTCCCGACCAGCCCGGCGACTGGCCAGGCGCAGGCTATTTAGCGCTCGGCGCTGCCCGGGCCGGCCTGGTTCAGCCGCGCCAGGTAGGCGTTGTAGGCGGCTAGGTGCTCGTCATCGTCGATGCCGCCGCGACTCGACCAGTTCACCGCCGCACCGGCCGCCTGGCCGGCCGCGTCCGCCGCGCCGGCCGGACCCGCCGCGCTCGTCGGCTGATGCGAGGCGACCAGGGTCGCGAGGTTCGCCTTCCTGACGTTCTCGAACCAGCCATGCCCGCTGGTCGCCGCCCGCTCGTCCATGCTCCACATCAGGAAGACGAGCATCATCAGCCCGAACATGATCGCGTCGCCGCCGATCCACATCACCGCGCCGCCCGCGTGCAGGTCAGCGATTGGCGCGGGAGCCCAGGCCGGCCTCGGCCCGGTTGGCACACCTGGCGTGCCCCGGCCGCCGTAGCCCAGCACCAGCCCCGTGAACGTGTCCACCGGCATCAGCAGCACCAGCGTCACGAACCTGACCGGGTAAGACAGCCTCCACCGGATCGGCTCCCGGCCCAGGACCGGCAGGAAGAACAGGTAGCCGATGATCAGGAATGCCCCGTGCTCGCAGTTGTGCAGCGTCTGGTTGCGCTCCACCAGGTCCGCCACGCTCGTCAGGTGCGCCACCACCACCCCGACCGTGTAGGCCACCGCGCCGAACACCGGCCAGGTCAGGAAGGTCGCGACCTTCGAGCGCAGGATGCGCTTGACCCAGGTGTGCAGCGGGTTACGGCTCGCGTGCATCAGCAGCGTCATCGGCTGGCCGAAGATGAGCAGCGGCGGGGCCACCATGATCAGCATCAGGTGCTGCACCATGTGATCCCAGAACAGCACGTCGTCGTACGCGCCCACGCCGCTCTGCGTCGCGATCACCACGACCGCCAGGCCGCCCGCGAACAGCAGGGTCCGCCAGGCGGGCCACGGCCGCGCCGGATGCCGCCGCCCGACCCGGACCACTCCCCACCCGTACAGCGCCGCCGAGATGACGACGAACGCCGTGACGATGGGAGCGAACTGCCACTGCGTCAGCACAGCCGACCAGCCGAACGGGGGAAGCATGCCGGACCTCCTTCACCGGGGAGCCTACTCACCCTCTCCCGCAGGCGAAGCCGACCCCTCGCACCCGGCCACGCTCGCCCACCGCGCCGCGCCGGCCGCCTCACACGCGGCTCCCGCGTGATCTTGAAGAATCTTGGGCGTATGTCGCCTAAAGCCCTTCAAGATCATGGAGCCGGGCACCCCCACGCCCGGCTATCGTTGTCCCGGAGGGTTCGCCTAGTGGCCGAGGGCGGCGGTCTTGAAAACCGCTGTGGCGAGTGATCGTCACCGTGGGTTCGAATCCCACACCCTCCGCTTTCCGTGCGGATTCGCCCAGTGACCTAGACAGACGCTGTCGGACACCGACGGTCCGTCACGGCTAAGTTCCGATGAAGTTGAGGCTTTCGTGCTCGACGTAGTCGGCGAAGTCCTTGACGTTGAAGGTCGCCAGGGGCAGGCCGTGGACGAGGCAGCAAGCAGCAATCCAACTGTCGTTGACCGGGCGGGGGCGACCGCGTAGCTGGGCGTTGGCCTGGATCTCGCCCCACTTCGTGGCGACGGCTTCATCAAAGGGAAGCAGGACGACCTGTCGCCGCCAGCTCGCCAGGTCAGCGAGCCTGCGCGGCCCCCAGTCGCGCAGGACTGTCCACTTGGTCAGCTCGCCGAGGGTCACGAAGGTGATGCACAGCGAGTGCCCGGCCAGTCGGGACCGGAGCGGGTCGGCCAGCCGACCGCGCAAGATGGTTGAGGCAACGTCGGTGTCCAGAACGATGAAGCTCACGCCAGCCCAGTATGCCGGGCGGCATTGAGATCCGCGAGGAACTCAGCTAGCTCATCGTCAGACTCGAAGAGCTCCGGGCGCGCAAGCTCATCGACCGACTCGACTGGACCCACGCCCTGCCGACGGGCAAGCTCGGCCACGGGTACGTGCTCGGCAGTGCCCCACTCGGGCAGCCGGTCTGCGCTGCTGGAAGTCATGGCCTCGCACCTCCTACCGCCACGGTATAGCACCACCAACCGAGAACGTAGATCTGAGAAGAACCTCGCGGGACATGCGCGGGACGGAACACCGACACGTTTCTACAGGTAGTACCCCCGCAGAGAAGACGAGGAGGGAGCATGTCAGCTTGCTAGCGGGCGGGGAGGGTGTAGGCGAGGACGTAGGCGTCGGTGTTCATGATGGTGTCGCAGACCTCGACGGCGCGGCCGCTGGTGTCGTAGGCGGTGCGGGTGAGGTGGAAGACGGGGACGCCGGGGGCCAGGCGCAGTGCGCGTGCCTCGTCGGGGGTGGGCATGCGGGAGCGGATTTCCTCGTCGAAGTGGTGGAGGGTGTGCCCGGCTTCCTCCAGGCGGGCGTAGATGCCGCCTGGCCCGGGGCTGGGCTCGGTGATCGGGGTGCCCCGGGCGATGTCGAGGGGGATGTAGGAGACGGCGGTCTCGACGGGCTGGCCGTCGAGCAGGTAGCGGCGGTGGCGTGCGAGTACCTTGCGGCTGTTCCCGAGGCGGGCGGCGATGTCGGGGGCGGGGCGTTCCTCGGTGATGGTGATGCTGTCGACCTCGGGCTTGCTGCCTGCCTGCTCGGCCTCGGCGATGAACGCGGCCTTGCCCTGCTCGCGGTTGCGGCGGGCGAACCGGTCCGAGGCCAGCCGCTTCGCTGGCGGCCGGGGGCGGACGAATACGCCGCGGCCGTGCTCGGCCAGGACCAGGCCCTCGCCCTGGAGTACGCCGATGGCGTTGCGGACGGTCATCCGCGCCACCCCGTAGTGCTCCACGAGCATGGTCTCCGAGGGGATCTGCTCGTTCTCCCGCAGGCGGCCGGCCTTGATGGCGTCACGCAGGTGGTCGGCGATCTGCCGGAAGACCGCGCGGTCGCTGACCGGGTCGATGGCGCCGAGGATGGCGCTAAGGCTGGCTGGCACGATGACTCCTGCGGACGTCTATACGTGTGGTGTACTGGGCACAGTAGACCCGGAGGTGACCGCGCCCGTGGCGAATGCCGCTGTTCACTCCGTCAGCGTGGCTGCCGTCGTGGTCGACGGCCAGGGCCGGGCGCTGCTCGTCCAGCGGCGTGACAACGGTCACTGGGAGCCGCCCGGCGGCGTCCTGGAGGCCGGCGAGGACATAGAGGCCGGGCTGCGCCGCGAGGTCGCCGAGGAAACCGGCCTGGACATCGAGCCGTCGGCCCTCACCGGCGTCTACAAGAACATGAACCGCGCCATCATCGCCCTGGTCTTCCGCAGCCGCGCCACCGGCGGCACCCTCACTGTCAGCAGCGAGACCAGCCAGGCCCGGTGGGCCACCCGCGACGAGGTCACCGGGCTGGCCGACCCCGCCTACGCCATCCGCGTCCTGGACGCCCTGGACCTGACTGCCCCGCCCGCCATCCGCGCCCACGACGGCGTCCGCCTCACCTGAACCCCCGGACGTGCATTGCTCTCATCATCGTGAGGCCGAGCACGGCGGCCAGCCCAGGCCGTGGTGCGCTGCCGCGCCGGGCTACCAGGAGCGCTACCACGATCACTCCGGTCGCCTGGCCACCGACGATGACGCCAGCCACCGTAACGGTCCAGTGATGCTGGCGCGCGATCAGCGGGACGAGCAGCGACGTGGCGGGCAGGACGAACCCGGCGACCCCCGCGACCAGCAGGAGCACCGCCCCGAGGCCAGGCGTCTTGAGCGCGACCCGGATGCCGTCCGCAGACTCGCGCAAGATGTTACGGCGCGGTTCGGTCGGTGGCGCGAACCGCGCCCTGATGACGATAAGGACGATTAGAACAACGCCGAAGCTGACTGAGTCCGTCAGGGACGCTGCCGCGAACCCAGCGAAAGCCACCACTGCCCCGCCGACCGGGCCACCGATCATGGACACCAGCTGACTGCCCGACTGCCCCAGAGCCAGCGCCCGCGGCAAGGGAGCATCTGCCACGAGCTGCCGGGGCATTGACCCGGACTAGGGCAGGTAAAACGCGTTCACCGTCCCGATGACCAGGGACGCGGCGATCAGCAGCACCGGGGGCGCGCCCCAGCGCCAGCTCGCCCCGGCCAGGATGGCGGCGACGACGAGCATGACGCCATTACAGGCGATCATGACGCGGCGAGCGCCGAGACGGTCGCCGATGACCCCGCCGACCAGCAGCAGGACCGTCTACGGCAGGCTCGCCGCCGACAGCACCAGCCGGGGCGCCGTGACCGGAGGCCTCCCAGCCCAGCGCAAAGTAGAGCGCGGCGTCGCCGACCTGGGAAACCAAGGCCCCGCCCAGCCAGACCATGTACGGCCGGGGCAGGTGGGCCGGGGTGGCGTCCTCAGCAGTGATCGCGACCACACCGGCACCCTAGGGGCTAGTACCGACACCCGGAAGCGAGTAATTCCAGTCGCCTCGATCCCTGGGAGAGCACGGGATATACGCGGGATGACCTGGGCAGGCGAGGTCATGTCGCATGTACAGGATCACGCGCCGTATGACGCTATGACCTCCGATCGCGCAGGTCACGGTGCCGGACGGCTGCGACCGGGGGGAGGGCTGCCCGTGCAGCGCAGCTCAGTACAACAGCGGCAGTCAATCCCAGCTTAACGCTAGAGTCAAGTGGGTATAGACTTTTGATTATGCCGAAGGCGATGCGGCTCAGGGATGTCGTCAGGGCGCTGCGCCGCAATGGCTGCGAAGTCAAGAGCGACGAAGGCCCCCACGCTAAGTGGGCGTGCCCGTGCGGCCAGCACTCGGCGAACATCCCCCGGCACGCCATAGTCTCGCCGGGAGTTGTCGCGAGCACGGTGAAGCGGATGGCATGCCTGCCGGAGGGGTGGTTGCAGTGAAGACCTACACGGTCCGCGCCAAGCGCTGGGAACGCGGCTGGGAACTGCACATCGACGACATCGGCGTGACCCAGTCCCACACCCTGCGCGATGCCGAGATAATGGCCCGCGACTACATCCAGCTCGACACCGGCGAAGATCAGTCGTCGTTCATCGTCGTGATCACGCCCGAGATCGGCGGCGGCCTCGACTCGCTCGCACGCGAGGCACGAGAGGCGACCACGGCCGCCGACAAGGCGCAGCGGGAAGCAGCAGCACGGTCACGCGAGATCGCCCGCCGACTGCGTGACGCCGGGCTGAACGGCCGGGATATCGCACGGGTGCTGGACGTGTCACCGCAGCGCGTCTCCCAGCTGCTCAAGACGGGCACCTGAGCACCAGCGACGCTACCTGCCGCTACCCGCTACCGTGCAGGTCAGCAAGCGTGGCGGCGTGCGGCCCGGCGTCCAGCCCTGCCACACCCCGTACGCCCGGGCCACCTCGCCCTGCGACCGGTCCTCGGCAACGACGGCGGTGGTGACCAGGCGCGCCTTCGACATCCTCGGAACCTGACGCCAGGGCATTCCTACGCCTTCAGACATCCCCATTCCGAGGGCCTGGGTTGGACACCACGCCCTCGCTCAACGTGCCGATTCTCTCGCTGACCTGGGAAGACGACCTCATGCAGGCGCGCGCGACCCAGCGGGCCGGGCTGCGCAGCCGTGCGAAGCCAGCAGTCGGCCGTATGCTGCGACTCAGCGGCTGACCACGGAAGGATCGGGGATCGGGGCAATGGGCACGGCGACCCTGATCGTGCTCTGCATCGCGTGGCTTGCGGTGGCGGGCACGCTTTGCTTCCGGCTGATCCGACCTAGAGCGTCGAGCCAGGGAAGCCGTTGGATCGGCTTCGGAGTGCTGGCCATTGTGACCGCGGCCCTGGCCTGTCAGTTCGGTCGCACCTCGGGCTGGCCCGTCCATCGAATGCTGGGGCATGACCCGCTGACCATGGCCCTGGGGTTGATAGGCATCGGATGCACGGTCGCCGGTCTGGTGATCCAGGCCCGCAATAGTCCGGCGGCCTCCGAACCTGGCGGGAAATAGCCCAGCCGGGCACCGGCCCCTCCAGCTCGGGAAGGATAAGCGCCTGGCCGCGGTGCTACACCGATCGGTGCTTGCGGACGGCGAAGCGCAGGACGGTGACGGCTCCGTGCCGCGTGGTGTCGAGCGGTTCCAGGTCGATCCTCCCGAAATCCTGCGAGGAGTAGAACCGGACGCCGTCGCCGAGTAGCACCGGCAGGACATACACCCGGATCTCGTCCACGAGACCCCGCTGCAGGCACTGACGGGCCACGTCAGCACCGAGGATTTCGAGGTCTTTCCCGCCCGCGGCATCCAGCGCCGTGGCGACCGCTTCCCCGATGTCACCAGTGAGGTAGGTGACGTCGGGGGCTGGCGGGTCCGGCGGCTCGTGGGTGAGGACGAACGAGGACCCGGAGAAGGGGTAGCCCTCGTCGCTCGATGCCGCCCCCCGCTCCTCGTTAGCGTCCATCCTGTCGCCGACCTGGTCGGTCCTCCGGCCGACGAGCATGGCGCCGGTGGCCGCCGCTATCTCTGCCATCCAGGCCGCGCCCGGCGTCACGAAGTCGAAGATCCAGTCCATCGCGTCGCCTGGACCGGCGATGAAGCCGTCAAGCGACATCGACCTGTTCACGACTACCTTGCCGCTCATCTCACGATCCCTCCGCCGTCGAACTCGATGCCGCCACCGGGTCTGGTCAGGCGTCCCTGCGGTGCAGGACCCAGAAGGCGATGCCGATCAGGGCGGCGGCGAGGATCAGGAAGATACCGGTCTCGATGCCCTGGAAGGCCCAGAAGCGGCTGGCTGGCTGGTAGATCAGGGAGCCCCGGTAGCCGTGCGCGGCCAGGCAGGACAGGGCGCCCTGGGGATTAGGGGTGATCTTCATTACCTGCTGGCATGCGACCGGGAGCGGCACTCCGTTGTAGTTGGGGACTGCGAAGTCGAGCGCTGCGGGCCTGCCGTCCGGGCCGACGAAGCCCTGCCTGACTGGCAGGTAGGACCCTGCCGGGATGAAGGGCGCGGTGAGCTTGTAGTACACGGTGACTGGCGTCATGTAGTGCGTGCGGAGCCACAGTGCGACGAATACCCGGACGCCGGCGAAGCCGGCCAGCGTGGCCGCCAGCGCGGGCAGGGTGCGCCGTAGCAGCGTGCCGACGCTGAGGCCGAGGGCCATGGCGAAGATCGCGTAGGCGACGGGCACGATGCCGGTGACGTCGAAGTGGTTGACCAGGAAGGCATTGGCGTCCAGCGCGTTGAACGAGCGCGACCACCAGGTGACGATGATCGAGAGCGCTCCGGCGAGGACGGCGGCGGCGAGCAGCAGCCATCCGGTCCTGACCGCGAGCCAGCGCCGCCTGGTGATTCCCTGGGTCCAGGCGAGCTGGTGCGTTCCGGTTTCCAGCTCGTGGGCAACCGCTGGCGCACCCCACAGCAGGCCGGGCAGCACCGGCACGGCTGCGGTGGCGACGACGAGCGTCATGGCAAGCGGGCTGCCGAGGGAAAGGCCGGAGCCAGCGAGGCTGCCGCAGGTGTGGTTCCCGGTGCACTGGACCAGGGCTGAGTGCCAGACCCACGTCGCGTGTAGCCCGGTCATGATCAGCACGACGGCCACCACGGCGAAGATCGCGGCTGCGAACATGCCCTGGTAGCGGTACTGGCGCCAGGTGACCCAGGTCATCGGTCTCCGCCGACTGCGGAAAGCCGCGCTGGCCCTGGGCTGGTGCGGCTGGTGCGGCCGGTGTCCTGGTCCTGCCTCATGTAGGCGAGCACGATTTCCTCCAGGTTGGGTTGCTCCACGGTCCAGGCGGGATCGATCACCGGTCCGTTCAGCCTGATGAGCAGGGTGGTCTGCCGGACCGTGGTGTTTTCCTGCACGATGGCGTGCGCCCGGCCGACCGCCCCCGTGTCCTTGCGCGGCCCGACCAGGATCCGGTGGCTGTCCAGCAGCACGTCAATGTCGCTGCATAGCTGAACCTGGGAGGCGGCCAGCAGGATCAGGTGGTCGCAAACCCGCTCGATGTCGGTGATCAGGTGCGAGGACAGCACGACGGTCAGGTCCCCGTCCGCCGACGCCTCGGCCAGCGTGGCGAGGAAGTCCTGCCTGGCCAGCGGGTCAAGGGCCGCGAGCGGCTCGTCGAGCAGCAGCAGCCTTGGCCGCTTGGCCAGCGTCAGTGCCAGCGCGACCTGTGCCCGCTGGCCCCCGGACAGCGTGCCTACCGGCCGGTCCAGTGGTATCCGCAGGCCGCTCAGCCGGGCGCGCACGGAATCGCCGTCCCACCGCCGGTTCAGATGCGCGCAGAACCCGATGTGGTCCGCCGCGGTCAGCCGCCGGTACAGCGGGATGTCCTGAGCCAGGAATCCGATTTCGGCGAGGTAGTCCGGGTCCTGGCCCGGCGTGCGCCCGAGCACGGCAGCCTCGCCGGCCGATGGCGCGCACAGACCGGTCAGCAGTCGCAGCAGGGTGGTCTTGCCTGCCCCGTTGGGACCGACGAGAGCCGACATCCGGCCGGCCGGGACGCTGATCGTGCAGTCGCCCAGCGCGGTGACCCTGCCGTAGCGCTTGGTCAGCCCGCTGGTCTCGATCACGGCGTTCATGCGATGTCCTCCTCGGCGGGCGCCTGCAGAGTGACTCGCAGAAGCGACTCGATCGCCTCGTCATCCAGCCCGGCGGCGCGCGCCTGCCGAACCCAGGTGGCCAGGCCGCGGCCGAGCCGCGAGTGCGTGCCGGGCGGGGGACCCGGCGGCCGGGCGCGCACGAAGGTGCCCTGCCCGGCCCGCGCCTCGACCAGGCCCTCGCGCTCCAGGTCGCGGTAGGCCTTGAGCACCGTATTGGCGTTCACCACCGCCACCGCCACCACGTCACGCACGCTCGGGAGCTGGTCGCCCACGTCCAGCACCCCCATCCGCAGCGCCTGCCTCACCTGCTGCACGATCTGCTGGTAAGGCGGCACCCCGGACCGTCCGTCCACCCGGAATCTGATCACATCAGCGCTCCACTGTCTTAGATTGCTAAGACAGTACGACGCACCTCGACGGCTGTCAAAGGCCCGTCGTTTCGAGTGCCGGTCCAGTCGACGGGCCTAGGAGTGCTTGGCGGTCAGTGATCAGCACGCTTTGCGCTAGCCGACCGGTTCGGCGACTCGGCGGAAGTGCTGCGGGATTATTAGCTTGAACGGGGCGAGATTCGCTGGTGTTGGCCGTAGCCAGCGGATCTTGGTGTCCTCGAAATAGCCGTTCGGGTATCGGGTGACCAGCCGGACCGGCAGGTACGTAATCGGGTTCACCCACAGGTTCCACGACTGGTGACTATCAGCTACCGTCGCGCGCTGCATGAGCTCGATTGTCTTCTGGCCGTTGACCGCGCTGAGGTCGTGGCTAACCTCGACGTACGGGCAGGAGAGCAGGTCCCGGACCTCGGAGCGCCAGTTCGATGCCTGAACTTCCATGCCGTCTGGGTACTTCGAGCACCAGACGCTGGCGGAAAGCTTCGGATTCACGGCGGTCCCCCGCCACCAGGTGCGGTTGGGGTAGGTGACCCACGTCGTGGTCATCTGGTCCTGGGCTGCCGCCACCTGGGCAGCGAAGACCTCAGCGCCCGGCCGGGCATAGAAGCTCAGCGCGGTCAGGCCCCGGTAATAGCGCTGCACGAACACTGGGCGCGAGAACTTCGGGTTGTCCATCCCACCCACCACGAACGGCATGACGGGAGCGCCGGCATCAGCCGGAAGGCGCGATGTCGCGTATTCGACCATCTTCCCCGAGGTAGCGGTCTCGACTGCCTGGGTCACCCTGCTGACGATGTAGGCCGTGGCCCGCATCGAGGGCGGCGGCCGGCCGCCGGGGAGCTGGCCATTCAGGGGAAACCGGACGACGGCAATAGCGGCCACGACGGCAACCACGCCAGCTATCTGCGCCTGACGGCGAACCCGGCGACGGCGCCAGCGGGCGTGTGCCCGGATGCCGAGTCCGGCCGGGACGTTCACCTGCTCGCCGAGTTCGGTCAGTCCCTCGCGCAGCATGTCCTCGGTGTCGAAGCTCATCTGGATTGGCCCTTCACTAGTTCGCCGGCCGCGTCAGGCCAGGCGGCTGTCAGTTCCCGCAGGCGGGTCAGGCCGCGCGAGGACGCGGACTTGACCGCGCCGACCGAGCAGCCGAGCTGACTCGCGGTCTCGGCCTCGCTGCGCTGCTCGAAGTAGCGAAGCACCAGCACGGCCCGCTGGCGCGGCGGCAACTGGGCGAGCAGCCGCAGGAGCGCATCCCGCAGGATGCCTCCTCTTCGCTTACAGTCGTGCGCCGCGCAGGCGCAGGGTGCAAGTCAGCAAGACCACGACGCCGGCTGCGCCATATACGACGCGCCTGAACGGCTGTCAAAAGGCCCGGCATTTGAATGACGGCGCGACGGCATGACGGCGCGCCGCTCATGGTCTGCGGCGCCACGACGGCGTCAGGGCTGCCAGATGGCAGCCAGCGGCTCAGCCGATCTGCTCGGCCAGCTCGACGATGATGCCCTGAGGGCCGCGGACGTAGCAGAGCCGGTAGCTGTTCTCGTACTGCGTAACCTCGCCGACGAGCTCGGCACCGCGGGCCTGGAGGCGCGCGAGGACGTCATCGATGTCGTCGACGGCGAACAGGATGTGGCGGATGCCGGGGACGTTCGCCGGTGCGTTCGGCTCAGCGCTGACGGCCGTCGGCGCGTGGAACTTCGACAGCTCAAGCCGACTGTGGCCATCCGGGGTCCGCAACACGGCGATGTCGGCCCGGACACCGTCCAGCCCGACGATGCGGTCCACCCACCGTCCCTCCACCGACGTCTCGCCGTCCAGTTCGAGGCCGAGTTCGACGAAGAACGCGATAGCAGCCGCCATGTCATCGACAACGACGCCGATGTGCTCCATCCGCTGAACTGTCATGCCTCGAGCGTAGGGGACCTGAGGCCGCGTCCGCCTGGGCATCGCTCGGCGACGAGGCGGTGGTCGAGTGTCACTGAGGTTCTCGCCGCTCAGGTAGACGCCGAGGGCATTTCAGTGCGTTAATCGCGGCGAAAACACGCCGCGACCAGGAGACCGATCCCAAGACCGAAGCCGAGGCCGGCCAGGACGACTGGCGCGACGGATGAGTATTGATTCAGGCCCATGCATTCCATGACCGCGGCCGCGCCGCCGCCGAGACCCAGACCCACCAGCAGACCGCCGACGATAGCCGTGGCCCGCCGCTCCGGAACCCCATCACTCATGGCGCCCATACTGCACCACAGCGACGCCCGGAGGAGCCCAGCCGGAAGCCTTCCTCGCGGCGACCGGGCGTCACGAAGTGGCGTCCGATTGCTAAGAACTTTGCGGCTGGACGCTGGCCGGGGACTGACGAGCCCACTTGGCTTCGAAGTACTTGGCCATGTCGGCTAGCCACTCGCCGCCCTGCAGTTCCAGGTGCTGGCACTGGGCCGTGGTGCGGACCAGGAAGATGGAGAAGTACCCCTTGCGCGCCCGCGGGGCGCGGCCGACGAGGTACATCGGCACGCATGGCAGGTCCTGGTAGAGGCGGATCTCGAACTTGCCGTAATGACGATCGGCGATCGCGGCCATCTTCCCGATGAAGGTATCCAGGCCACCGCGCCAGCCCGCGCCGGTGTCCACGGTGCCTTCGAGTTCCTGGTCGCGGTAGTGAGCGTTGTCGCTGGCCGGGTCGATGACGAGCATCCGGACCGAGACGCCCCGTTGCAGCGCGCCGATCACGTCGTCGACGAACTCGTTCTGCCGCGGGCAGTAGGTGTCCAGCCAGCTCACGGTCTCGCCCCTGTGGGCCGCACGGAAAATGGCCCCGAAGTCGAGCCTGGGATAGGCCCGGACCACGCCGAGGTCGGACAGCGACTCGGCGACCCCGGCGGCATCGCGGAAGTTCCGGGTGATGCGCGATTCGAGGTCACGCGCGCTCACCGACCGGTCGACCACGGTCGTCACGAGCGCCGCCAGGACGCCGATACCGATCGTTCCCAGCAGCTCCGCCACATTCGCGTTGGCGTGGCTGCCGCGCTCGCCGAAAACGAAAATCGAGAAGATCAGGATGATGATGGCAATGAAGATCAGGCTGACCAGCGCGCTCGAGGTCATAACTGTCCGTATCGTGTGCCAGGACAACCGCCGTCCCGGCTCGCCATCAGTCATCATTTTCCGGCCGCCGGACTATCTGCGTCGCCGGCCTGCCGGGGTGCTTCACCCGGTGCAGCGCCAGCGGGCTGGCGGACAGGAAGATCTCCATGGTGATGTGGCACCTGGCTTCGAGCAGGTGCCCCCCGTAGGTCACGTGCTCGGCGTCGTTGAAGATCACGTGCACATGCGGGACCGGAGCGCCGTCCCTGCGGACGATATTTCCCAGCACCGAGTTCAGGTCGTAGATGCCATCGAAGCTGGTGGCCTGGTAGTCATCCCTGCCAGTGTCGAAGAAGCCCAGTTCCGCCGACGACAGCATGCCAACACCCGAGACGATGGCAGCCGCGTCAAGCCGGGCGGCGTCAGCCAATTCCTTCAGCGACGCGACAAGGCCCTCACCTGGGTCCACGCGAAGGAAGATGTCGCTACCGCTCACATGCCAGTCCAACGGAATACCTCCAGATTGGTCGTGATCCCGGAGTCCGTCGAGCCGTTACGGCAAAGGACGGCCAGCATTAAGCGCCGGCCGCGTGCCAGCTACACCCTCGTGACGTCATGACGTACCCGCTCTTCGACGCCGGATAAATGACTGTGGTTTACCAGTCCATTAAAGTAACACGCTCCGCACAGGCCGGGCCGGCCTCTGGTGACCGCCCTCAGGACCTCGACGCATCCGCCTGGTGAGGCCGCGTCGCCTGGAGGTAGAGGCGGGGCGTGGGGTACTCGGCCGGGTAGGGGTCCCGCTCATGGCAGTCCCGCACGGTGAGCCCGGCCTGCCGCGCGGCATCGGTCAGCTCCCGCGGCGTCAGGAGCGTGGCGCGCAGCCGCACCGGATGCCCGAACGCCTGGTCTTCATCCAGTTCGCCGGTGCCGCCGTGTGCGGCAACCAGCAGCTCACCGCCGGGTGCCAGCGCGCGGCGGAACTCGGCCAGCACGCCGGGGAGCTGATGGCGGGGCAGGTGAATGACGGAGTAGAAGGCGACGATGCCGGCTAGCGAGCCGTCGCTGGCCGGCAGCTCGCGCATGTCGGCGACGCGGAACTCCAGGTCGGGCTGGCGCTGCCTGGCAGCGGCGATGACGCCGGGCGACAGGTCCACGCCGACCGCTGTCGCCCCCCGGTCGGCGAGGTAGCGGGTCACGTGCCCGGCCGCCCCGCAGCCCACGTCCCAGACCGGTCCGGCACCGGCCAGGCCAGCCGCGAACCGATCAAGCAGGTCCCGGTCGAACGGCTTCCCATCCAGCTCGCTGCCGAAAAGAGCGGCGTAGTCGTCGGCCACCACGTCGTAGGCGGCGGCGATATCTGGCCAGGTCTCATCCTGCCGGCCGGCCGAACTCACCGCAGGTCCAAGCCGAGGTGCATCACAATCGCCGAGCCTAACTGGCGGGCCGCCAAGGCGAGCAGCCGTCACCACGGGTTCGCCCGCCGCCTCACATAGTCACTAAATGCCCTTTATCTCACGGTACGCTAACCGGGCCATTCATGCCCAAACGGCGAAAGGGAGCGGGAAATGGGCTGGAGTCTCATGAGGAATGCCGGAGGATCGGCCAGCTGGCTGCGGCGCGGCACCGTGTGGTCGGCTGCCGCGGGACTGGCCGTCCTGGCCGCCGGCGGAGCCGCGCTGGCCAGTACCGGACCGTCCGCGACGGAACAGATCAAGGCCTGCTACCTGCCGGGCAGTAACCCATCGGAACTGAAGGTGCTGAAGGAGGCCACCTCGTCGTGCCCGAAGGGCTACAGGACCCTCGTCTGGAACACGACAGGACCGCAGGGCAAGCAGGGGCCGGCCGGCCCGAAGGGCGCGACCGGGGCGCAAGGTGCCACCGGGGCAAAGGGCGCGACCGGCCCGACGGGCGCCACCGGGCCAGCCGGCGCGACCGGACCAGCGGGTGCCGCAGGCCCAAAGGGTCCTCAGGGATCACAGGGCCCGCAGGGCCCGCAAGGCGTGCAGGGGCCTGCGGGACTGAGCACCGGGGTGACGGCGGGCAACGAAAAGCACATCCTCGTCGACGGCGGCCCGAACGACTCGATCACGGTCATGACCGCTCCGGCGGTGCCGACCAGCGGTGTGTACTACCTGACCGCGAGCCTCACCATCGAGGTCGCCAGCGGCGACTTCGTCGGCTGCAGTTTCTCCCCCGGCTCTGCCGAATCCACCGCCGAGGAGGTCGGCCCGGCCCCGCAGACCATGTTCGAGTCGATGGCACTGAACGGAGCCGTCTCCCTCAACGCCGGGCAGGCTCCCTCGATCACCTGCATCGACGCCAACTCCAACGCGACCACGCAGACCGGTGAGGGCGACATAAGCGCGGTGCTCATCAGCAGCTCGACCTCGGGCAGCGGCGCGACCCGGCAGGCTAATCGCCCGCTGAAGCTCATGCGGCGCTAGCACTCAGTCAGCATGGACGGCCCAGGCCGGCCCGTGACGCCGATCAGGCGCCACCGGGCCGGCCTGGCTAGCTAACGGACGAAGTTCAGGAGGCGTTGCCGAAGCTCACGTCCTGCGTGGAGACCGCGCCGGCGGTCCGGCCCGGCGCCTTCTGGTCATCCCAGTACAGGTTGGTGTGCGCGATGACCTGGCCGGGCGGCGGCGCACCCCACTCGGTCAGGTCCTCGGTGGTGTGCGCGTCGCTGACCAGGGTGGCGTCGTAGCCGCGCGTGAACGCGCCGTGCAGCGTGGACCGGATGCAGGCGTCGGTCTGCGCGCCGGCGACCACCAGGCTGCCGACCCCCAGCTCGGACAGGACAGATTCCAGAACGGTGTCCTCGAACGAGTCGCCGTAGTTCTTGTGCACGAGCGGCTCGCCATCCCCGGGAACGAGCTCGGGGACGATCTGCCAGTCGGCACTGCCCTGGGCGAGGCCCTCGCCGGAGTGCTGCACCCAGACGACGGGAACGCCGGCCTGCCGCGCCCTGTCGACCAGAGTGCCGATGTTGGCGACGACCGCGTCGCGCTCGTGTGCTCCCGCGACGACGCTGTTCTGCACGTCGACCACGAGAAGCGCGGTATTCGGCCGGTCCTGGAGTGTAGTCATGATCTTCCCCTTGGTGACGCCGGGCTCCCTTTGTCCCGTCCACGCTAGCCCCGGCCACGCTAGCCCCGGCCGCTGACAGCCGCCCGCGTCGACGGTGCCGGCTACTAAGGTGAGCGCCGTGCGAGACGTGACGCTGGTGATCGAGCCGGATGAGGACGTGCCGGAGTTCGCCAATGTGCTGGCGGACGGGACGGTGGCCGGGCGGCCGTACCGGTTCACGATCGACACCGGCGCGGCGCAGACCTCGATGGCTGCCGATGAGTACACCCGCGGACTCCCGGCCCTTGGCGAGACGGGCTCCGCCGGCGTGTTCGCGGCTAAGAGCAGCCCGGTCGTCACGATCACCGACCTAGCGGTGGGCGGCCTGCGCGCCGACAAGCTCGCGGTGGCCCGCGCCGACCACGGCGCGGGCGGCGCGGCGAACCTGCTGGGCATGGACATCCTGCGCCAGCACGCCTGTCACTTCCGGCTGGACGACGGCGTGCTGGAGCTGGAGCGGCCGCCTGGTCGGCTGGCCGAGCACGAGCTGCGGACGGCCAGCGGGGGCCAGCCGTTCGTCGAGGTCCGCTGGCCCGGCACCGCGGCCCAGGCGTGCTGGGACACCGGGTCGGGACCGACGCTGGTGGACCTGGCGTTCTGGCGGGAGCACCGGTACCTGTTCGAGGACGCCGGGATGTCGGAGGGCACGGACTCGTCGGGGACCACCGCCCAGGCGCCGCTGATGCTGATGACCGAGGCGCTCATCGGCGCCCGCCGGTTCCGCCGGCACAAGGTGGTCGTGGTGGATCTGTCGCACATCAACAACTCGGCCGAGCCGAGGATGGACCTGATCCTGGGCTACCCGGCCCTGCGCCAGGCGAACTGGCTGTTCGACTTCCCCGCCCGCCGCTGGGCGTTCACCGGTTAGGACGCCGCCAGGCCGCCTACTGCCCGGCGAGCGTTGCCGGCGGTCCGCGCCGCTAGCGCCAGGGCCAGCCCCAGCACGGCCAGCCCCACGCCGTCAACGGCGCCGGCGTGGAACAGCCCGGCCGGTCCCGGTGCCTGGCTGAACACCCAGCAGCCCGCCCCGCCGAGAAACCCGGCCATGCCCACGGCCGCGACGATCGCGAGCCTGGCCTGCCAGGCCAGCAGCCGGGGCGGCACGGGCTGACGGCGCACGATGCCCGCCAGCCCGGCGGCGAGCGTCGCGAGTGCCAGCGGGCTGACCGCCATCCAGGTGACCTCAAGCCAGGGGAAGGAGCCCAGCGCGGCCGGGTGCGCCCAGTACGACGACACCGACAAGGTGGATGCCCAGCTAAACGCGGCCAGGCCGGCCGGCACCAGGGCACGGTGCGGCGAGGTGCCGTCGGTGCCGGGCCAGGAGTTCTGGAAGTGGTGCGCCCCGGTGACCAGGACCACCGCGCCCGCCAGCAGCAGGGCGAGCGGGCCGGCCAGCGCCCGGTTGCCGCGTGCCAGCGCCGCGACCGCGCACCAGAGCGCGGGCAGCACGCCGACCAGCACGAGCAGCGCCAGGCCGCCCGCCGTGACGGTCATGACCACGGTCGCGGGCGTGGTCGCGGCCCCGCGCGGCCCGGCCCACTGCCAGCCGATCGCGAGCTGGGCGAGCATGGCCAGCCCCACCACGAGGAACGCGGTCATCGCGCAGCCCAGGGTCGCCAGGCTGACCTGGATCTGGGTGGCGGGCTCCAGCGGGTGCCTGGTGAGGCCGATGCTGGTCAGCCGGGCCAGCAGGCCGCTGCCGACCACGTTGGCGGTGCGCCGCCAGTGCCGGGGCCGCTCGGTGAGGTCGTCGAGCAGCAGCTCGGTGAACTCTTCGCCGTACCTGGCCCGCCAGCTCGCCGGGTAGCAGCGCAGCAGCAGGGCCGCGCGGCGCTCATCGCGCCCCGCCGGGCCGGCGTCCGCCGGGGCGGACCCGGCGCTCACGCGGTGCCCCAGGTGCGGGCCAGCCGACCGAGGCCGACCTCGGCAACCCGCCGCTGGTCGGCCAGGTGCTCGCGGAGCGCCACGGCGCCTGCCGCGGTCAGCTCGTAGGGCCGCCGCCGGTCCTGGCTCTCCAGCGCCTTGATCAGCCCCTGGCCTTCGAGCCGGCTCAGCGCCTCGTAGAGCGTGCCAGGGGCCAGCCGCAGCCCGGCGAACTGCTCGATGTCCTTGGTCAGGGCGTACCCGTGCTTGGGCCCCTCGGCCAGGCTGGACAGGATGAGCGTCGCCGGTCCCGCGTAGCGCCCGAACGTGCCGAGCGCCGCGCCGCCGGGTCCGGTATCTGGAGGTGCCACGCCCCCAGCGTATATCGCCGGGCGATAGAACGGCAGCCGATTCTTCGTGGCGTCGTCCTGCCGCGCGGCAGCAGGTAAGGCAGCCGGGCAGACAGGAAGGAACGCGGGAACTCCTCGCGCATCCGCCAGAGCCCGGCATCGACCACGAAGTGCGACATCACCAGGCCCAGGTAGCAGCCGTACACCAGCCGGCCGCCGGCGGGGCGCTGTGCAGGTGCGAGCCGGCCGACAGCAGCGCGCCGCCGATCAGCGCGATGTTGGCCAGCACGGCCAGCGGCAGCAGCCGCCCGTACCCGCGCTCGCCTGGCTGGCCGCCCGCGACCAGGCCCATCAGCAGCAGGTACTGGAGACCGTGCGCGATGGTCATGCCCGCCACCGCCGCATACGGCGAGCCGAACACGAACACCGGCAGCGAGAACAGCAGCGCCCCGAGGTAGGCCACGCACAGCCCGGATGGCGGGCGCACCGGGCGGCGGGCGAACACCACGATGCCGTAGCCGGCGGCCACCGCGAACCCGGCCGCCGAGATGGGGAACAGCACGCCGAGAGCCGGCCGGACGGCGAGCTGGAGCAGCCCCGGGTGACCCAGCAGGCCGCCGATGCCGGCGATCCCGGCGGCCAGCAGCGCGCGCCGCTCCCCCCGGCGCAGCGGCCCGGCCCGGCTGGCGGCCGCCGCCAGCGCGGCCAGGCCCAGGTTCTGCTTCTGGTAGTGGAAGAACTGCCAGGCGAAGTAGGCCAGCAGCAGCCACTGCAGGGCGCTCGGGGCGAGCAGGAAGGCCAGCGCGGCGGCGCCGGCGATGAGGCCGAGCGGGACCCACAGGTACCGCACGCGGTGCTCGCGCATGTGCGCCCGGACCTGCCGCTGGGTGTAGAACCAGCCCGTTGAGGCGACGTGCACCGACGACCCGGTGAACAGCAGCCAGGCCAGCGCGCGGCTGGGCGAGGCGCCGGCCGGCGGGGCAAGCGCGATCGCAGCGCCGACGGCCACGGCGGTCACCACGGCCGTGGCCGCCAGCCACACCCTGGCCCGCGCGTCGGGCCGGAAGGCAGCCGCCCCAGCATCGACCGCCCGCACCCCGGCCGCCCCAGCACCGGCTGCTCCAGCACCGGCTGCTCCAGCACCGGCTGCTCCAGCACCGGCCGTGCTCGCCGCCAGGTCAGCCGCCACCGCAGCCACCCGCCGCACCTGAGCCGAGCGAGGCGAGCAGGATCACCGCGCCGATCGCGAGCAGGACCGAGACAGGGATCAGCGTGAACGCGCAGATGGCCGCGATCTTCCGCCGCCGCAGCACCTCGGACGGCTCGGCCAGCAAGCCCGGCCCTAGGAGGGTCGGCGGCTCTTGAAGCGGATCGGCTACGCGCAACTCCTGAATTTCCATGAACGGAACGCTATTTCGGACTCCGGTATATCGTCAACCGTAATACGTGGTACGATATAACTAGTGCGGCGGCCCGTCCCGCTTGCCACCCGGACCGCCGCGCTGCCAGGGTGGTGAGCGGCCCGCCGCCCGGCCGGGCGGCAGCGGAAGAACGGGGCAGGAGGCTCATGCGCGCCGTCGTCATCACCGAGCCAGGCGGACCCGACGTGCTGCGCGTCGAGGAGGTACCCGACCCGGTTCCGGGTCCCGGCGAGGTCGTCATCGACGTCGCCACCGCCGGGGTGAACCGCGCGGACCTGCTCCAGCGGGCCGGGCTCTACCCGCCCCCGGAGGGCACGGCGCCGTATCCGGGCCTGGAATGCTCGGGCCGGGTCTCGGCGGTCGGCCCGGATGTCACGACCTGGGGGCTCGGCGACGAGGTCTGCGCCCTGCTGGCCGGCGGCGGCTACGCCGAGCGGGTCGCGGTCCCGGCCGGGCAGGTCATGCCGCTGCCGCCGGGCACGGACCTGACGACGGCCGGCGCCTTCCCCGAGGTGGCCTGCACCGTCTACGCCAACGTCGTGATGCACGCGAACCTGCGCCCTGGCGAGACGCTGCTGGTGCACGGCGGGGCCAGCGGCATCGGCACGTTCGCGATCCAGTTCGGGGTGGCTCTCGGCGCCCGGGTGGCCTGCACGGCGGGCTCGCCCGCCAAGCTGGCGCGCTGCCGGGAACTGGGCGCCGAGCTGGCGATCGGCTACCGGGACGAGGACTTCGTCGCCGCGCTCGGCGAGTACAACGGCGGGCACGGCGCGGACGTCATCCTGGACATCATCGGGGGCGAGTACCTGGCCAGGAACGTGCAGGCCCTGGCGACCGGCGGCCGGCTAGTGGTTATCGGCATGCAGGGCGGCGTCCGCGGCGAGCTGAACCTGGGCCTGCTGATGCGCAAGCGCGCAAGCGTCTACTCGGCCTCGCTCCGCGCCCGGCCGGTGCAGGAGAAAGCACAGATCGCGGCGGCGGTCGCTGAGCACGTCTGGCCGCTCATCGGCGGCGGGAGCATTTCGCCGGTTATCGACCGAGTGCTGCCGCTGGACCAGGCAGCGCAGGCGCACCGGCTGGTTGATGCCAGCGAGCACACCGGCAAGATCCTGCTGGCCGCCGGCGGGCCCGACTCGCGGTAATCCGGCCCCCGAGGATGCGGCGGCGCGGCCATCTCGACAGACTAGGTCCATGAGCGAGCAGAGCACCCCTGACCAGAACGCGCCAGAGGGGCAGGAGCACGCCCGGGTGGTCGTGGTCGGCCCGGACGGCGTGGCGGTAGAGACCGACGCCGAGTCGAGCCGGGAGCGCCCGGTTACCGAGATGGTCGAGCAGCCCGCCAAGGTCATGCGGGTGGGCAGCATGATCAGGCAGTTGCTGGAAGAGGTACGCGCCGCACCGCTCGACGAGAAGAGCCGGGCCAGGCTTCGGGAGATCCACAAGAGCTCGATCAAGGAGCTGGAGGACGGCCTCGCACCCGAGCTCGTGGCGGAGCTAGACCGGCTGTCGCTGCCATTCGCTGAGGACGAGGTGCCCAGCGAGGCCGAGCTGCGGGTCGCCCAGGCTCAGCTCGTGGGCTGGCTCGAAGGACTTTTCCACGGCATCCAGACCACCCTGTTCGCCCAGCAGATGGCCGCCAGGGCGCAACTGGAGCAGATGCGCCGCGCGCTGCCGCCGGGCATGATGCCGACGGGCCAGCCCGGCACGGGCGAAGAGGACCAGCAGGTCCCGCACGCCTCGGGCCCGTACCTGTAGTTACCACGGCCCCGGCCAGTGCAAGCCCCGGCCGGGCCGGACCGTCACGATGAGCGCCACCAGGCAGGCCAGCAGGATGGCCGGGGTCACCCCTGTCCTGATCACGGTCTCCAGCCAGCCAAGGCCGGACGGCAGGGTCACTGTGCCCCTGGCCGGCAGGTAGCCGACGGCCAGCGCCGCCGTCCTGGCCAGCAGCAGCCAGTCCAGCCGGGACCACGGCAGCACGGCTAGCACGGCCCAGCCGAGCGCGTCGTACCAGGGCAGCACATAGGGCCAGGCGAACAGCCAGGCCAGCGCGACCGCCGCGACGGCGCTCGCGACCAGCCACCAGGCAACCTGCCCGTCCTGTCGCACCGGGCTGCCCGGCTCGACGGCCGCCCGCCGCGCCTGCCGCGCGATGGCGGCGAGCAGCAGCGCGAGCAGGACCGCGGCCAGGACCACCGCGCCGGCCTTCACGACATCCTCGGCGGCGGCCTCGCTGAGCCCGGCCCCGAGATGCAGCGCGGAACGCACCGCCCGCCAGGGCGACCCGATCGACACGTAACTCCCGGCACTCAGCGCCGGCCGCAGCGACGAGACTCCCCACACCGCCAGGGAGGCCCCGGCCAGCACCGCGAACCCGGCGGCGAGGCCGGCCAGCGCGATCACCTGATCCCGCCAGCCCGTCCCCGGTCGGCCGCCCCGTTCACCCGGTGCAGCCGCATCCTGGCCCGCCGCATCCTGGCCCGCCGCATCCTGGCCCGCCGCGCCGCGCCAGCCGCCGAGCAGGCAGCCGATCGCCAGGCCCGCGCCGACCAGCACCATGGTGGCCTTCACCGCGAAGCCCAGGCCGGTCAGCGCGCCCGCCACGGCCGCCAGCAGCGCCCGCCGGGCGGTGCTGGCCTGCTGGAATGGGCTTACCTGCTGGAATGGGCTTACCTGCCGGACGGCGCGGCCGAACACGGCTAGCCCCGCCACCCCGAACATGACGGCCTGGCTGTCCACGTGTGCCCCCGCGACCAGCACCTGAAGCAGCAGCGGATTCGCCGTCCAGAGCACAGCGGCCCGGAGCTGGCGCCGCTGGTCGCCACGCCCGAGGCCGTGCAGTATCAGGCCGGTGATAGCGAAGGACACTGCGTTCAGGAGGGAGAGCACGAAGACGGTGAGCCGGACCGAGGTTCCGCCGATCAGCGAGGCGAGCGCCTGGCCGCCGGTGGCGAGCGCGCCGTAGACCGACGGGCTGTTCCGCCAGTCCTGCACCGCCCTGGCGACCGGATCGCCGAGCCTGGCCAGCGCGGCCGGCGTGGTGGCGTAGGGGTTGTGGCCGGTGACGGCCATCCGGCCGTAGGCCGCGTAGCTGAGGTGATCAGAGGAGCCGAACGGCGGCACCAGGGCCAGCGCCACGGCGACCAGGATGCCGGCCCCGAGCAGCACGCCGGGCGGGATGCGCCAGCCGCGCCGCACCGCCCCCATGGTCAGCCACAGGCCCGCCGTGCCGGAAAGGATCGCCGCGCCGGTCAGGGCGACCACCAGGTAGGGCGAGGGATGCGCGGCGGCCGACCAAGGCGGCTGGCCTGGCCGGCCAGGCAGCGACGGCTCCATCAGCGACGGTCCGAGCACCGCGACGGTAAAGGTCAGCGCGGCGCTGAGCCCGCTGGCCGCCAGGCCCGCTGGGCCAACGCGCCGCCAGCCGCCGCGCCGGGAGCCGCCGCGCCAGGGAATGCGGCTCACCCGCTGGCGTGACCGGCGGCCTGCCGCGCCCGGTCGCGCCGCGCCCGGATGGTGCCTGGCTCCCTGATGACCAGGGCGCAGGCCACGTCGGTGAGCTGCCGCGCCCGGTGCCACTGGGAGCGCCAGTCGGTGCCGGTGGCCCGGTGCGCCAGCGGCACCTCCACCTCGGTGATCCGCATGCCGCGGCGCATCAGGTCGATGGTCAGGCCGGTCTCGATGCCCCAGCCGTGCGCCAGCGGCAGCGCGGCCTGGAACGCCGCCCTGGTCAGGCAGCGCTGGCCGTTGAGCGGCTGAGCGGGCCGCCAGCCGGTGGCGCGCTCGATGCCCGCGCCCGAGGTCGTGGTGACGATGCCGAACCCGCCCTTGCGCACCCGGTCGGTGAACACGGCGATAGTCATGTCGGCGGCGCCCTGCCTGACCGGCTCGGCCAGCGGCCCGGCGGCGGCGGCGCTCTCGCCCAGGTCGGCATCGAGGAACAGCAGGTGGCGGGGGTGCGAGCCGGCGGGCACCGGGCCGGCTACCCCGGCACCGGGTATCCCAGCGTCCTGGCGGGACGGCAGCGAGCGGGGCGG
Organism: uncultured Actinomycetota bacterium; assembly: GCA_963725175.1. GTDB lineage: Bacteria > Actinomycetota > Actinomycetes > Streptosporangiales > Streptosporangiaceae > DASUBV01. Next base: position 3,684,978 of record CAVRXH010000006.1, on the reverse strand, counting down.
GACGGTGCCGGATTCGAGCAGCTTGACCGCCGCGGCTCCGGTGCGCAGCGCCGCCGCCTTGCCCCTGTTGCGGGAATGCCGGACAACCCTGGCGCCGGCACTCGCGGCGACGGCCGCCGTCTGGTCGGCAGAGCCGTCGTCTACCACGACGACCAGGTCCACGCCCGGCAGCCCTGCCGCCGCCGCGACGGTGGCACCGATCCGGTCCGCCTCGTTCATGGCGGGAATGACAACGGCGAGGTCACCAGGCATGGCTGCGATCCTAGTGCGGCGCAGGCGGCCCGGACGGCTACTGGCCGGGGACGGCCGCCGGGCCGTCCACCACGGTGAAGACGGTCTCAAGCCCGGTGACCTGGAGTACCTTCCTGACCGCCGGGCGCGGGCCGGCGAGCTGCAGGTCACCGCCGAACTCCCTGGCCCGGCGGTGCGCGGCGAGCAGGACGTTCATCCCCGTCGAGTCGCAGAACTCCACGCCGGCCATGTCCACCACCAGGCGCAGTGGGTGATCCTCGGTCAGCGCGCTGGTCAGGGCGGAATGGAGCTTTGGCGCGGTATACAGGTCGATCTCTCCGGCGACCGACATAACCGCGTGATCGCCTTGCGACTGAGTCGTTACCTTTAGCTCCACGAGCGCACTTTACCGGCTCTCGCTCGAAGTCGCCTAGGCGGTCACCCCAGGTACATCTGTATTTCACGTGCAGTGAGCTTGTTTCTGCGCGACTCTGGAGGCCAGAAGCCACACACGGACACCTGTTCGTGGCCCACTCAGGCCGGAGCCTTTCCGATGCACAGGCAGCAAGACCAGGCCCCCGAGCGGGACCTGCCGCCCGTGGCGGCGACGGCGGTCACCGTGCCGGTCAGCCTGCTCACCGCGGTCAATGAGCGGATGGCGAGAACCCCGGCTCCGCGTCCGGCCCCTGAGCCGCTCGCGGGCCAGGCCGCGGGTCCTGGGCCCTGGCGGGATTCCGCGGCTGGCCGGGACGAGCCCGTGCAGGATCCCCGGATCGCCGCGGTGGCCGGCTTCCTGGCGGAGGTGCGCGCCCGCGCCACCGGCGCGCGGTCCTGGCTGGAGAGCAGCGAGCACTACGCCCAGTTGCTGAACGCCGAGGGCTTTGTCCCGGTAACGGCCCGGTTCGACGCCCGTGACCTGAAGTTCCTCGGCCAGGCGCGGGAAGACCTGCTGGCCTTTGCCGAGCTGGTCTCCCGGCTGGCCGGACTGCACCGGCCGCTGGATGCCGGCGGGATCAGCAGCGACCCGGCCAACCCGGCGCTGCGCTGCCATAGCTGCATGTCCCGGTGGCCCTGCCCGACCTTCCGCCTGATCACGGGGATTCTCACCGAGAGCGGGGCCGCGTGAGTGGGGCACCGTAACGAGCACCCGGAACAGCGCTTACCTTTAGATACATGGTGCTTGGACTGCTGCTGGGCCTACTCGCGATCATCGTCGCGGTCGTGGTTATCTCCGCCCTGGTCCACATCCTGTATGTGGGCTTCATCTTCGTGCTGGTCGCGGCCGTGACGTTCCTGCTGTTCCGCGCCGTCCGGTCACGAAGCCGGTACCGCTAGCTCGCTGGCGGGATCAGGCGGGCGCCAGCTCCGGCTCGGCGCGCTCGGCCTGACCAGGCTGCCGCGCCTCGCCGCGTACCGCGTCTGGGTTGAGATCGTGGCTGGTGGCCGCCGCGCGCTCGGGCCTGGGGATCAGGCCGGGCTCGGCGTCCCGAGCCGCCTCTTCTCGCTCGCCCTCTGCCGCCGGGTCCCTGCCGACCGGGCAGGACATGCCGCGCGGACCGCCCCTGGCGCTGGTCAGCTCGCTGCCGGGTACCTGGACGACCTCGATTCCCGCTCCCTCTAGCCGCTTGATCGTCTCGGTATGCCGCTCGTGCACCATGACCAGCCGGGCACCGAGGGCCAGCGCGTTGCCGCCGTCGTCCCACTGGCCGCGCCGCCCGGAGACCGGGTCCATCCCGGTATCGATGAGGGTGAGCCGGTCGATCCCGATCGCCTGCGCGGCCGCCTCAAGGAACGGCTGCGGCCTGGATACCCGGGTTCCCTCCGGCCTGGCGGTGATCAGGTGCGCGGTCAGGGTGTAGGCGATCGCCGGGTGCATGACCACCGCACCGCAGTCGACGACGGTGCACAGAGTGTCCAGGTAGCCGGCCCCCGGCCGCTGGTCCACGGGGATGGCCAGCACGGTGTGCGCCAGCCCCGCGTCAAGCACCCGCCGGGCCAGCCGCTCGGCACCCGCGGGGGTGGTCCGCTGGCCGACGCCGATGGCCAGCACGCTCGGTGCCAGCAGCAGCACGTCACCACCGTCGAGCTGCTCAAGTCCCGGCCCGTACAGCCGCTTTACCCCGGCGAACCTGGGGTGGTGGTCGTAGATGACGGCCAGCAGCTCGGCCTCCCTGCGCCGCTGGGGTGCGGCGAGGCTGGCGACGGCCGGGCGGTCACCGACCCAGAAACTGGTGTCCCTGGTGAAAACGAGGTTGGGCAGCGGCTCGATGACGAAGTCCCGCCGGTCCAGGAGCTCGAAGACCAGCCCCTGCCCGCCCGGCAGTTCCTCGGGTGCCAGCCCGGCGATGAGCACCTGAGCCAGTTCCTCGGGGCGCAGCGCGTCCAGGTGCTCGCAGACCTGGTCCCGCAGCTCGGCGCCGAGCAGCGGGTCGGCGACCGCAGCGGTGATGGCCTTCTGCCTGGCGTGCTGGTATTCGAGCGTGTCCTGCAGCAGCTCGGTGACGTACAGGACCTCGACGCCACGGTCCCGCATCGCCTGGGCGAAGGCATCGTGCTCCTGCTGAGCCCGGCAGGCCCACGGCAGCGTCTCGAACAGCAGCCGGTCCCGCAGCCGGGGCGTGACCCGTCTCAGTTCCAGGCCGGGCCGGTGCACGAGCACGGTCCGGAGCCTGCCGATCTCGCTGTCCACCCCGTGCACGTGCATGGCTAACCCCCAGGCAGTGCCACCGCGCCCCCCACGCAATGGCCCTGCCTGGAGTTATCACCAGTTCGCTGGCGTGTTACGCATGACGATTGGGTCAACTAGCCCGGTTAGCCGACGAGCGCGCTCAGGCCAGGCGACCGCACGGTTTCCGGCCGGGCGCTCCCGTCCCTGGGCCGCGGCGGCGACGGCATCGCAGGCCGGCCCGGCCGCCTGCCACCGGGCCGCCTGGCACCACCGGGACCGCCGCCGGAGCCCGGCGCGGGCAGGACGGCCCAGACCGTCAGCCCGTCGTCGTCGGTGCTGACGCCCCAGTCGTCGGAGAGCTGCTCGACGATGCCCAGGCCGCGACCGCCCAGTGACGAGGCGGCCGGAAATGCCTGCCGGGGCCGCGTCGGGCCGCCGCCATCGCTGACGGCCACCTCCACGCTGCCGTGGTCCACCATCCAGGCCACCTGGAGCTTGGCTCCCGGCAGCGGCCAGGCGTGCTTGATGGCATTGCTGAGCAGCTCGCTGATCACCAGTGCCGCATCGCCTACCGCCTGCCCGAAAACTCCGGCGGCGGAAAGATCCGCGGTCAGCCGCCTGCGGGCGACCGCGACGCTCGCTGGTGCGCACGGTACAAACACGACGCCCGTCGCTCTCACCTCCCTGGCATCCGACCCGATGCCTGTCGCGGCTGACCGAGTGCCGCGGCATGGCGCGGAACAAGCGCTGCGACCGAGATGCCCCGTGCGACGGCACCGAAACAGGTGCTGTCTGTCGGACCGGCCAGCGGGGTGGTCGTCGGCGGCGGCCGGGCCGCCGCCGCTCACCAAGGTCGGCTAGTCGGTTCCTGACGCCTCGCCGAGCAGGCCCTCGGCGGTCAGGCCGCGGACCAGGCCGCGCAGGCCGGCCGAGAGCCCGGCCCGTTCCTCGGTGGAAAGCGAGCCAATGATCCTGGCCTGCCTGGACTGCCAGGCGCCCCAGACCCGGCCGGCGATGGCCCGGCCCTCCGGGGTCAGGTAGAGGCGAACGTAGCGCTGGTTCTCCTCGTCCCTGCCGCGCCGGATCCAGCCCTTGCGCTCCAGGCCGGCGGCCAGGCGGCTGACGGTGCTCTTCTCCAGGCCGAGCAGGCCGGCCAGCTCGCCCTGGGCGATGCCGCGGGCGGAGACCAGTTCGATGAGTGCCCGCGCCTCGGACGGGGACACTGCCGGAATGCCCGTTATCGTCGAGGCGTCCGGGCCTGGCTGCGCCGGCGCGCCCGCGTCGGGTGCGACTCCGCCGGGCACGCCGTGACTGTTGCTGCCGCTGACCGCGGCGCCGTTCCCGCTGCCGTTGAGCGGCTCGCCCGGCGCCGCCGGGCTCACCACTCGGAGCAGCTGGGTCAGCAGCCGCTCAAGTTCCGCGTCGTTAATGGACTCATCCACGCCCACAGTTGTACCGCACAACTGCCTCGGTGGTACAGTCGCGGCGTGATAGTTGCCCTCTACAACTCAGCGCTGGCCCCGCACGCGGTTATCCGCGTCCGGCCTGGCCAGCCAGTCAGGCGCCCGTTCCGCCTGGCTCCTGGTCCCGTAACGCCCGCCGGCCAGCCCGGCCACGGCATAAGGTCGGCGACGTGAGCGACGAGAACAAGACACGCCAGCGCGGCCGCGCCGCGAAGGCTGCCCGCGGTGACGGGAGGCTGTCCGCCCCCGGCATGCTCGTGCAGGGCGATGGCTACACCATCGGCGGTGTCCTCGCCGCCGACCTGCCCACCGAGAACCTCGCCGAGTACGCGACGATGCACGGGCTTCGGCCCAGCGCGGCACGGCCCAAGATCCCGGCCTACCTGCGGCACCTCTGGCACAGGTGGAGCTTCATCATGGCGTTCGCCACCGCGCGGAACATCGCCATGTACACCGAGGCCAGACTCGGCCAGCTCTGGCAGGTGCTGACCCCGCTGCTGAACGCCGGCGTCTACTTCCTGATCTTCGGCATCCTGCTGCACATCAACCGCGGCATCCCGAACTACCTGGCCTTCCTGGTCACCGGCGTGTTCGTGTTCAACTTCACGCAGCGGGCGTTCATCTCCACGTCCAACGTGATCACCGACAGCCTGCCGCTGATCCGGGCGCTCCAGTTTCCCCGCGCGGCGCTGCCGCTGGCCTACGTGATGATCGAGCTGCAGCAGATGCTGCTGTCGATGGCAGTGCTGACGATCATCGTGCTGTGTACCGGGGAGCCGCTGACCTGGTACTGGGTGCTGGTGATCCCGGCGCTGCTGCTGCAGACGGTCTTCAACGTCGGCGTCGGCCTGTTCGTCGCCCGGCTCGGCTCGCAGGTCAACGACTTCAGCCAGCTCCTGCCGTTCCTGCTGCGGACCTGGATGTACCTGTCCGGCGTGCTGTTCAGCATCGCGACCCTGACCGTGCGCACGCACCGCTGGGCGATCGCGCTGCTGCAGATCAACCCGGCGGCGCTGTACATCACGCTGATCAGGAACTCGATCCTGGTCACCCAGCGGGAGGCCGCGCCTGGCAGCAAGCCCTACAACGCGCAGCTCTGCGCCGACTGGGATACCAAGGCGAAGCAGTACGTGTACGACAGCGCCCATTGCCATCAATACGCCAACCCGCATTACTTCTGGTACTGGGGCATAGGCTGGGCGGTGTTCGCCGCCATCGTAGGCTTCATCTTCTTCTGGCGAGCGGAGGCGAAGTACGGCCGTGGCTGAGCCAATGGTGGTCGTTGACGACCTGCACATCGTTTACCGGGTCTACGGCGCGGGCGGAGACCGCGGCACCGCCGCGACGGCGCTGCTGCGCATTCTCGGCCGCAAGACCCGCGGCTCGATCCGCGAGGTGCACGCGATCCGCGGCATCTCCTTCGTGGCCTATCGCGGCGACGCGGTGGGCGTGATCGGCCGCAACGGGTCGGGCAAGTCGACCTTGCTGCGGGCGATCGCCGGCCTGCTGCCCCCCGAGGGGGGAAACGTCTACTCGACCGGCGAGGCGTCGCTGCTCGGCGTGAACGCCGCGCTCCTCGATGACCTCACCGGCGAGCGCAACGTGATCCTCGGCTGCCTGGCCATGGGCATGACCAAGCAGGAAGCCAAGGACAAGTACGAGTCGATCGTGGACTTCTCCGGCGTCGGCGACTTCATCGACCTGCCGATGAAGACCTACTCCTCCGGCATGGGCTCCCGGCTCCGGTTCGCCATCGCGGCGTCCAAGAGCCACGACGTGCTGCTGGTGGACGAGGCGCTGGCCACCGGCGACGCGGAGTTCCGGGTCAAGAGCCACGCCAGGATCGAGGAGCTGCGCCAGGAGGCGGGCACGGTGTTCCTGGTCGCGCACAACCTGGAAGAGGTCGAGCAGACCTGCAACCGGGTGATCTGGATGGAGCGCGGCCAGATGGTGATGCAGGGCGAGGACGTCATCGGCATCATCGACAAGTACATCGAGGCCTCCGGCGGCGCGCCAGTGCTGCGCGACCCGGTGACCAGGGAGCGGGCGGGCGGTCAGGCGAGGGTGCCGGCCAAGGCATCCAGGTAAGGCCGCCGCCAAGGACTAGCCGCGAGTGAAGAAGGACCCGGTCGCCACTGGCGCCGGGTCCTTCTTCGCTGCCGCCTGATCTTCGCTGCCGCCTGACGGTCAGCTCACCGTCCAGATCTGGCCGGCGGCCGGGTGGCGGTTCTTCATCTTCGCGACCACCACGATGCGGAACCGCGCGACGCCCTTGACGCCGCCGCTGGCCGCGGTCACGGTCACCTTGTAGGTGCCGGTCTTCGCGGTCAGCTTGCCCGTGATCTTGGTGCCGCTGACCTTAAGCCCGCGCGGCAGCCCGCTCGCTGACAGGCCGGGCGTGCCGCCACCCGAGGCCAGGACCCTGACACCCAGCGAGACCGAGGTGCGGGCCTGGTACACCTTGGTGCCGGGGTCAAGCACGGTCACCGAGGCGCCGGCCGGGCCGAGCAGCCCGCTGGTGCCGTCGGGGACGCCGAGCCCGGTCGGGCCGTCGTAGCCGTGCTCGGCGTGGCACAGGTAGGCGCGGCTGACCTCGCAGCTGCCGTCCGAGCCTGACGTCACGTCCGTGAAGTCGCCGCTGTGCAGGTACGGGTAAGCGGCGGGCATCGTGCGGGCCTCCAGGCCGGTGCCCGGCTTACCGGTGCTGACGTCGGCGAGAGCGTACGCGGCGGCGATCAGTGGAGTGCCGACGCTGGTCCCGCCGACGGCCGTCCAGTCCGGGGCGGCGGACTTGCTGCCCGAGTCATAGGGCACGGTGTCGTATACCGCTACGCCGGGGTCGGGGCTGGCCACGGCCGAGACGTCGTTGTCGGTCCGGTTATGGCAGGCGGCCGGGAAGCCGGACTTGGTGGTCTGCCAGGACGGCTGCGCCGCCAGGGACGAGCAGCCAGAACCGCTGTCCGACCAGGCGCCCTGGTGGCCGGGGCTGGTGGGCGTGGCACCGGTGAGGGTGGTGCCGCCGACCGATGTGACGTAAGGCGAGGCCGCCGGGTACTGCGTCCCGTAGCCATCGTCACCGCCCGCCGCGGTCACGGCCACGCCCGGCGCGTAGAAGTCGGAGTTGTAAGAATTCTCCCCGACAAATTCGGCGCCACTGCCCCAGCTATTCGAAACGGCACTGGCGTGCCTTACCGCATAATGCTCCGCGGTCGCCAGGCTGGAAATAGCATCCGATTTGGCCTCGACCAGCAGGATCTTGCAGTACGGGCAGACGGCGGAAATCATGTCCAGGTCGAGCGATTCCTCAAGCTCCCAGCCGCCCGAGGAATCCGATCCTGGCAGGCTCGAACTGCCGGTCTGGCTGACGATTCTCAGGCATCCGCTGGCGGTCGTGCAGGCCGGCAGCCCGTACTGAGACCGGTACACCGCGAGGTCGCTGGCGGCATGCGCGTCGTTATAGGAGTCCACCACGGCCACCGTGTCGGTGCCGCCAGCGGGCGCGGACATGGCCTGCTTGGCCAGCCGGTATGCCTCCTGCAGGACCGCTGGGCCATAGGCGCCCGACGGCGGCGCGGACGCCGCCGGGGTCGCCCCTGAACTGCCGGGCAGCAGCGCCATGCAGGTCATCTGGCCAGGCTGGGCCGGTGTCGGGCAGACCTGCCTGAGACTGCCGGCGGCGGGCGCCACCTGCGGTGCCCGCAGGAACCCAGGGTGACCAGGCCGCGTCGAGGCCGCGGCCGCGCGCGCCCCGCTGGCCGCCTGCGCGGTGTGCCCTCCGGCCGGCGCGGCGCTCGCCACCGCCGGCATGATGGCCAGGCCTGCTGCCGCGAGCCCGGCCACCGTGCCGGTCAGCCTGGCTCGTCGCATGGGTGCCGCCCGCATGTGCCCTCCCGCCCCCGCGGGCCGACGCTACGCCGGCCCTCCCCGATATCGCGAGAACCACCGTAGATAGACGCAGGCGTGGCCGGCTGCCATTTTCAGGGAATTCACCCAAGCCTATTCAGCCTGGCCACAAAATGCGCCGGTAAATGTCGGGATCTTTTCCGGCAAGCCGCCTTTAGCACCGATTCCAAGGAGTCTGGCGGAAAACCGGATGCCGTCTGCGGAACGGTTCCGGCCTGTCCTATTCGGCCGGCTGCTCGCTGGCCTGCCTGGGGCGGGGCAGGCGAACGCTGCCGTCGGTCCCGGCTGCCGCCTCGCGGCCCTCACCCAGTCCCAGCCGGAGCCGCATCACCGTGCCGCCACCCGGCCGTTCCTCCGCTGCCACCGTGCCGCCCTGCGCGAGCGCGAGCTGCCGCACGATGTACAGGCCGAGACCGATGCCGCCGAACCGGCGCCGGTCGCCCGCCTCACCCTGGACGAACCGCTCGAAGACCCGCTCCCTGTCGGCCGCGGGAATCCCGATCCCCTGATCGGCGACGGTGACGTCGATCAGGTCCCCGTCGCAGCGGGCGGCAACGGTCACCGTCCCGCCCTCCGGGGAGTACTTGAACGCGTTCTCCAGGAACTGGCCGACGATGATGTCGGTGGCCATCGCGTCGCCGTAGGCCGGCGGCAGGTCGTCGGGGATCTCGGTGACCAGCGTGTGCTGCCCGGCCAGCGACCGGAACGCCACCGCGGCGCCGCGCAGCACCCCTGCCAGGTCGAACCGGCCGTTGCTGACGGTGAGCTGGTCCGCGCCGGCCCTGGAGCCGAGCAGGAGCTGCTCGACCAGCCGGGCCAGCGCCCCGGCTCGCTCGGCGATGGTCTGCACGGCCGACCTGCGGTCGGAGTCGGGCAGCTTGTCCCACCGGCTGGCCAGCGTGCTGGCGAAGCCCTGCACCACGGTGATCGGGGTGCGCAGCTCGTGGCTGGTGGTGGCCAGGAACAGGTCCTTGGCCTCCTCCAGCTCCTTGGCCGCGGTGATGTCCCTGAAGTCGAGCACCCGCTCCTCCCGGCCGCTCAGGCCGGTGCAGAGCAGGTCGATCCACCGGCCGCTTGGCAGCCGGTGGGTCAGCTTCGCGCCTGGCTCTGGCAGCGGGAACGGCGGTGGCTTGCCGGTCGCCTCCTCCGGCGAGACGCCGGTCAGCAGGTGCGCCGCCGGGTTCCACTGGCGGACTAGGCCGTCCGCGTCCAGCACCGCGATGCCGTCGGCGCTGCCGTCGATGACCGCCCGCTCGTGCGCTCGCTGCCTGACTACCTCCTGGAACGCCGTGACGTTCGACAGGGCCACGCTGGCGTGCCCGGCGAGCAGCTCAAGCAGCTCCAGGTCGATATGCCCGACCTTGTGGCCGCTGTACAGCGCGTACAGCGCGCCGAAGGGCCTGGCCACGTGCGACAGGCTGAGGGTGATGGTGTGCAGGCCGGGCAGCGCCGACCAGATCAGGTCGTCGAACCTGCCGGACTCGCCGGTCGCCATCAGCACCGTCTTGCCCGAGCGCATCAGCTCGCCGACTGTGCTGGTCGCCAGGTCAGCGCTGCGGCCGCGCAGCTCGGCGGGCAGGCCGTCGAGGCTGACCAGGCGCAGCCTGTCGCCCTCTATGAGCACGAACCCGCCGGCGTCCGCCCTGGTCAGCTCGCGCAGGCTCGCCGCGATCCGGTCCAGCACCGCCTCTAGGTCGAGGTGGGCGTTCATGTCCGCCACCACGTCACCGAGCCGGCGCACCACCCGAGCCCGCTCGGCCATGTAGTGCCGGACGGCTTCCTCGTCCCTGGTCTGGTGGCAGACGCTCACCCAGCCGCCGAACCCGCCGGACGGACCGGTCAGCGCGCTGGCGTCGATGCGCACGTCGAGGAGCTCGCCGTCCTTGCGGATCCGCCTGGTCGCGAAGGAGACCTGGCCGCCGCCGGCCACCCGCTCAAGGACGGCGTTGTGCTCGGCCATCAGCTCGTCGGGCACGAACGGCGGCTCCATGCCGATGACCTCGGCCGCGGTCCAGCCGAACAGCCGCTCCGCGGCCGGGTTCCAGACCGTGACGGTCCGGTCGCTGCCGACCGCGATGATGGCGTCCGCGGCGCAGTCGATGACGGCACGGGCCAGGTCAGGCGGCGCGGGGCCGGCTGGCTGCCTGCCCTTGTGCGCGCTGTTCTTAGGTGCACTGTCCCTAGGTGCACTGTCCCTGCGCGCGATTGCCAGCCTGAGCCCCACGGCCTTCATGCTGCCACCTGGGCTACCTGCGAGTCAGCGAAAACAGCGTCAGCGAGACAGGGGAACCGGGACGGCTTCCGGTGCGTCCAAGGGAGCATGACGCACGAGAAGCTCCCCGCGCAGCGGCGCTCCAGGGCACTGGTCGCTACCGCGCGCTGCCTGCTCGCCGCCGGCACGCTCGCCGTCGCGGCCTGCGGCAGCGTGGCCGCGCCAACCGCCGCGCCTGCCAAGCCCAAGGTCTCGCTGACCATCACCGTGCAGGGCGTGCCGGGCAAGCCCGCCCGGCACTGGACGCTGCGATGCGACCCGGCCGGGGGTACCCACCCGGACCCGGCGGCCGCCTGCCGCGCCCTGAAGGCCGTCAAGGACCCCTTCGCGGGGCCGCGCCGGCCAGATGTGCCCGATGATCCTGGCCAACGCGGGCCGGGCGATCTTCAGCGGCACCTATTACGGGGTCAAGGTGCACCGGACGATCATGGACGGCGGGTGCTACCTGGCCCGCTGGAGCAAGCTCCACCAGGTCATCAACTAGCTGACGGGCGCGGGCCTGCCCCCGTGCCCGTTGTGGCCTGAAGTAGCCCTGGCACATCCCCCAGCCAGGGCTACTTCAGCGTCCGGGCCCAGGTGGCGGCTATTTCAGCAGCCGCGACATCCGCCGGTCGGCCAGCGGCTTGCCGCCGGTCTGGCAGGTCGGGCAGTACTGGAGCGCGGAGTCGGCGAACGACACCTCGCGGATGGTGTCACCGCAGACCGGGCAGGGCTGCCCGGCCCGGCCATGAACCCGCAGGCCTGCCTTCTTCTCCTTCTTCAGGTCGCTGGCGGCCAGGCCATCCGAGCGGGCGATCGCCTCTTCCAGAGTGGTCACGATGACCGCGTGCAGGGCCGCCACGTCCTCGGCGGTCAGGCTGGAGGCCAGCCGGTACGGCGACATCCTGGCCGCGTGCAGCACCTCGTCGGAGTAGGCGTTGCCGATCCCGGCGATCAGCTTCTGGTCCCGCAGCACGCCCTTGATCTGGGTACGCCGCCCCGCCAGGAGCGCGGCCAGCACCTCGGGGGTGAATGCGGGATCGAGCGGATCGGGGCCGAGCGAGGCGATGCCGGGGACCGCCGCCGGGTCGGTGACCAGGTAGACCGCCAGCCGCTTGCGGGTGCCCGCCTCGGTCAGGTCGAAGCCGGCCCCGTCGGCGAAGGCGAGCCGGAAGGCCAGCGGGCCCCTGCCCGGCCGGGTCGGCCCGGCGGGCAGCGACTCGCGCCAGCGCAGCCAGCCCGCCCTGGCCAGGTGGATGACGAGGTGCAGGGGCGCGCCGCCGGCGGCCGGCTCGGCGCTCAGGTCAAGGAACTTGCCATGCCGCCCGGCCGTGGTGATCGTGGCGCCGTGCAGCGCGGTGAGCGGCGGATCGTAGGTCTTCAGCACCGCGAACTCCGCGATATCCGCGCGTTCGACAACCCGGCCGGCCGCGCGCTCGCGCAGGTCAGCGGCCAGTGCGGCGACCTCGGGAAGTTCTGGCACGAGATCGATTGTGCCTCGCCGGCCCTAGTTTCCGCACCTGGGCAGCCTGCTAGCGCCTTGCGGTGACAAGGGAGCCGCCGTGCATTTAAGCTGCGGCAAGCGCCGGCAACCCGCCGGATCTCCGGCGAGCTACCAGGCTGAGGAGCTGATGTGGGCGAGGAGGGATTTGAACCCTCACGTCCTCTCGGACACACGGACCTGAACCGTGCGCGTCTGCCGTTCCGCCACCCGCCCTGGGCAGCAGACAGGCTAGCACGTCCGCAACTGCTGCCAAGACGCCTATACGATCGGATGCGAGTAGCGAGAGGAGGTACCAACGGTGGGAGTCCTGCAGCGGTTTGAGCACCGCCTGGAAGGGATGGTCGAAGGTGCCTTCGCGCGGGCGTTCAAGTCCGAGTTGCAGCCGGTCGAGGTTGCCAGCGCGGTCCAGCGCGAGATGGACGACCGCGCGGCCATTGTCGCGCAGGGCCGGACCCTGGTACCCAACGATTTCGTGGTCGAGATCGCGGAGCCGGACTACCAGCGGCTTGAGGTCTACGCCGACAGCCTCGGCATCGAGCTGGCCACCCTGGCCCGTGAGTACGCCAGGGAGCAGGGCTACTCGTTCGTCGGGCCGGTGCAGATGCGGTTCGAGGACGTACCTGACCTGACCACCGGGACGTTCCGTATCAGGTCGGGCGTGATCAGGGGCACCACGGTGGAGGACGGCGAGATCCGGCGGCCGTCAAGCGACCTGCCCCGCCCGCCAGGAAACTTCAGCGGCAAGCCCCGGCTGCTGGTGTCAGGCCCGGACGGCGCCGACGGCAGCACGCAGCGGACCTACGACCTGAACGCGCCGATCACCATTCTCGGCCGGGGCACTGACTGCGACCTGCGCCTGGTGGATCCGGGGGTCTCCCGGCACCACGCGGAGCTGCGGGTAGAGGACGGCGAGGTCGTGCTCGTGGACCTCGGGTCGACCAACGGGACCTTCGTGAATGGCCAGCCGGTCCGGCGCATCACGCTGGGCGACGGCACGGAGGTCACGCTCGGCCGTACCACACTGGTTTTCCGCCGGGACAGCATCTACTAGGGACGCGGCGACTGTGCGCCGGGCGCCGCACGCACAGGCCGCCACAGCAAGCCAAGGACTCATGACCCGATGAACGCGCTCACGCTCACTCTCATCAGGCTCGCGTTCCTTGCCGTGCTGTGGCTATTCGTCATCGCGGCCGTCGGCGTGGTCAGGACCGACCTGTTCGGGCCGTCCGCCCGGCGCCGCCGCCAGGCCCGCAAGGCCAAGCCGCCGCGCCCAGCGCCGCCGCCGCCCGCCAGGCGGCCGAGCAGCCGGCCGGGCCGGGCCGCACCCCAGCAGGTGGTGGTGACGGCGGGCACGCTCAGCGGGACCATCATCCCGCTGGCGGACAACCAGATCACCATCGGTCGCGCCGATGACGCCACGCTGGTGCTCACGGATGACTACGCTTCCACCCGTCATGCCCGGCTCTTCCCGCAGGATGGTCAGTGGCTCGTGGAAGATCTCGGCTCCACCAACGGCACCTATCTCGACCGGCAGAAGGTGACGCAACCCACCCCGGTGCCAGTCGGCGTGCCCATACGTATTGGTAAGACCGTCTTGGAGCTGCGCAGATGAGTCTCGCACTGCATTACGCGCTCCGCTCGGACGTCGGCCTGCTCCGTGAGGGCAACGAGGATTCCGCCTACGCGGGCCCGAACCTCCTGGTGATCGCCGACGGCATGGGCGGGCATGCCGCGGGTGAGGTCGCCAGCGCCGTCGCGATCTCCGCGATCTCCCCCCTCGATCACGCTGGCCTGCACGATGAGCAGGACATGCTCCGCGCGCTGGCCAGCGCGGTCAGCGAGGCAAGCATCACCCTGCACGAGATGAGCGTCGCCGATCCCTCGGTGGAGGGGATGGGCACCACGCTGACGGCCCTGCTGTGGTCGGGGGCCACGGTGGCCCTGTGCCACATCGGCGACTCGCGGGCCTACATGCTGCGCGACGGTGAGTTCGGCCAGATCTCCCGCGATCACACGCTGGTCCAGTCGCTGGTGGATGAGGGCAGACTGACGCCGGAGGCGGCGGCCACCCATCCGCAGCGGTCGCTGGTCATGCGCGCCCTGCAAAGCGGGTCAGAGCCAGACCCCGACCTGGAGATCCGCGAGGGCAGGCTCGGCGACCGGTACCTGATCTGCTCCGATGGCCTCTCCGACGTGGTCACCGACCAGACCCTGCACAAGACGCTGGCCGGGGTGGCCGACCCCGACCAGGCCGTGCTGCACCTGATCGACCTGGCCATCAGGGCCGGCGGCCCTGACAACATCACCTGCATCGTCGCGGACGTGGTGGACACCGTGACCGGCCCGGTGGCGCCGAGCACCGAGACCGTGCTGGCAGGCGCGGCGACCAGCGGCGAGGGCAAGCCGCGGCCGCGCGGGGACAGCCCGGCCAGCCGGGCGCACCTGCTCACCCAGGAGCCGCCGCCCGCCGCGCCATCGGCGCGGATGAGCACCGCCTCTGCCAACGGCTATCACTACGCCGACGACGATTACGGCGACGACCTTGCCGATGGCGGCCGGCGCCGGTGGCCGATCGTCACCTCGATCCTGGTGATCCTGCTGCTGGTCATCGCCGGCGGCGGCTACTTCGCCTGGCGGGTCACCCAGGGCCAGTACTACGTCGGCACCGACGGCAAGCAGGTGATCATCTACCGGGGCGTCAACCAGAGCGTCGCCGGCCTGCACCTGTCCAGCACCTACCAGCGGACCGGCGTCCCGGTTTCCGACGTCCAGGGCAGCGTGCTGGTGCTGCCGACCTCCTCGGGCAGCCTGACCGAGGCCCGCCGGATCGTGCAGAACATCCAGCGCGGCTACCTGTGCCGGAAGTCCAGCGCGGAGCTGGCGCACTGGACGGCGAACAAGCCCAAGGCACCGGTCATCCGCAAGGGTCACAAGCCGACCAAGAAGCAGAAGCAGGAACTGGCCAAGGTCAAGGCCTACCCGCCCAGGCCCACCGCGCCCGCGTACTGCACCACGCAGGGGTCGGGATGAGCAGCTTCTCCGGCGCGTTGCCGGCGCCGGTCCTCAGCAGCGACGCTGTCCCGATGCCGCGCAGCCGGCGCAGGACCGAGCTGCTGATGCTCACGTTCGCCGTGATCGTGGTGGCGCTTGCCTATGCCTGCGCCGGCCTCGGCCTGGACGGGAAGGTCCCCGCCAGCCTGCCGCTGTACTGCGTTATCTTCGCGGCCCTGATGGGCGCCGCGCACCTGGCCGTCCGCAGGCTGGCGCCGTGGGCCGACCCGCTGATGCTGCCGGTCGCCGCGCTGCTCAACGGCCTGGGCGTGGTGATGATCTGGCGGCTGCAGGAGTCCGGCAGGAACGGCAACCCCGGCCAGGCGATCAGCACCATGTCCTCGACCGCGACCCTGTTCCAGCTGATCTGGTCCGCGGTCGGCGTCGCCGCGTTCGTGCTGGTGCTGGCGGTGATCAGGCAGCCCAGGGTGCTCCAGCGCTACACCTACACGCTGGGGGCGCTCGGCCTGGTGCTGCTGGCCCTTCCCGCCCTGCTGCCCAGCAGCTTGGCCCCGTCTGTTCAGGGCGCGAAGATCTGGCTCAAGATCGGCGGGTTCTCGATCCAGCCGGGCGAGTTCGCCAAGCTCGCCCTAGCCGTCTTCTTCGCCGGATACCTGGTCAACAAGCGGGACGTGCTGGCGCTGGCGGGCCGCCGGGTGCTGGGCATCGACCTGCCCAGGGCCAAGGACCTAGGCCCGGTGCTCATCGCCTGGGCCGCCAGCCTGCTGATCCTGTTCTTCGAGACCGACATCGGCACCTCGGCGCTGTTCTTCGGCCTGTTCGTGGCCATGATCTACATCGCCACCCAGCGCACCTCCTGGCTGCTGATCGGCTTCTCCTTGTTCATCGGCGGCTCCTGGCTGGCCGGCACGGTGATCCCGCACGTAGAGGTGCGGTTCACCGACTGGCTGCACCCGTTCGCCGGGAGCAACGCCACCGGGAGCGCCTACCAGCTCGTGCAGGGTCTGGAGGGGATGGGCTTCGGCGGGATTTTCGGCACCGGCCTCGGCCATGGCCAGCCGTACTGGACCCCGCTGGTGCAGAGCGACTACATCGTCACCGCGTTCGGCGAGGAGCTCGGCCTGACCGGGCTGATGGCGCTGCTGCTGCTGTTCGGCCTGCTGGTGCAGCGCGGCCTGCGCGCCGCGATCGGCGTCAAGGACCCGTTCTCCAAGCTGCTGGCCGGCGGCCTGGCCTTCGTCCTCGCCCTCCAGGTCTTCGTGATCGTCGGCGGGGTCAGCGGGCTGATCCCGCTGACCGGCATCACCACCCCGTTCCTCTCCCAGGGTGGCTCCTCGCTGGTGGCGAGCTGGGCGATGATCGGGCTGCTGATGCGGGTCAGCGATTCCGGCCGCAAGCCAGCCCCGCAGCCGATCCAGGACGAGGGCATGACGCAGGTGGTCAGGGCCGGATGAACCGCGCGCTGCTCCGCCTGTCCATGGCCTGCCTGGCCATGTTCGTCCTGCTGCTCATCAACGTGAACTACGTGCAGGCGTTCGAGTCGTCCAGCCTGGCCGACAAGCCGGGCAACATCCGGATCTTCAACCAGCAGTTCCAGTACCAGCGCGGGCCGATCCTCGCCGTCGGGGACGGCTCGGACGTGAAGATCGCGGAGTCCCGGCTGATCAAGGGCAACAACGGGATCTACCGGCGGTACTACCCCTACGGGGCGGCCTACGCCCCGGTGACCGGCTACGACTCCATCTACGGCACCAGCGGCATCGAGGACAGCGAGAACAAGGAACTGTCGGGCACCGACCCCCGGCTTGAGGTGCACAACCTGATCAGCATGATCACCGGGAAGCCCAAGCTCGGCGCGACCGTCTCGCTGACCATCAGCCCGCGCGCCCAGCAGGCCGCCTACAAGGCGCTGGCGAATGACGGCGGGCACCAGGGCGCCGTGGTCGCCCTCAACCCGGCTACCGGCGCCATCCTGGCCATGGCCTCCTTCCCGACTTTCAACCCGAACCGGTACGCCACCCTGAGCGGCAGCAAGCTCAAGTCGATCGACAACTCCTACCGAGCCGACCCGTCCCAGCCGCTGCTGAACCGGGCGCTCCAGGTCACCTACCCGCCCGGCTCCACCTTCAAGATCATCACCAGCTCGGCCGCCTACAGCACCCACCGGGTAGCCAATCCGAACAGCTCCGTCTACGCCCCGACGCAGCTATCGCTGGGCAACGGCCACGTGCTGATCAACGACGACAACGAGGTCTGCGGCGACGGAAAGCCGCCGATCATCCAGGCATTCTGGCTGTCCTGCAACACCGCGTTCGGCTCACTCGGGATGAAGGTCACGGGACCGGTCCTGCGCCGGTACGCCGACGCCTACGGGTACAACAATCCTGACCAGGCGATCCCGCTGACCGTCGCGCCGAGCACCTTCCCGCACGTGACCGACCCCGCGCTGACCGCGTACTCGGCGATCGGCCAGTTCGACGACCAGGTCACCCCGCTTGAGGAAGCGATGATGGCCGCCACGGTCGCCGACCACGGCACGCTGATGACCCCGTACCTGGTGCAGCGGGTCCAGGCGCCTGACCTGTCGGTGATCCAGTCGGCCGCGCCCAAGGCGCTGAGCCACCCGGTGACCCCCACCGTGGCCAGTTACCTGGCCCAGATGATGAAGCAGGTCACCCAGAACCCCGCGGGCACCGCCTACGCGACCGCCAATGCCAGCGTGGCGGGCGTGCTGATCGCCGGGAAGACGGGCACGGCACAGAACGGAATTAACAACACCAACCTGGACGACGCGGTCTTCACCTGCTTCGCACCCGCCAACGACCCGAAGATAGCGGTCGGCGTCATCGTGAAGGGCGGCGGCTTCGGGGCGGATGCCGCCGCGCCGATCGCCGTGCAGGTCATCCGCGCCTACCTGGGGCTGTCATGACCATCCGGACGACATGTGCGCGCCAGCCGGGCCTGTCCCGCCGGCCCGGGCACTCAATTAGCAGGACGGTAACGTAAGTGCGAGACATGACCCAGCCACGGCTGCTCGGCGGTCGCTACGAGCTCGACGGGATCGTCGGGCGTGGTGGCATGGCCGAGGTCTTCCGGGCCCGCGATATCCGGCTGGACCGCATCGTCGGCGTGAAGACGCTCCGCGACGATCTGGCGCGTGACCAGACCTTCCAGGCCCGGTTCCGCCGCGAGGCCCAGTCCGCGGCGTCGCTGAACCACCCGTCCATCGTCGCCGTCTACGACACCGGCGAGGACATGGTCGGCGGCACTCCCGTGCCCTACATCGTCATGGAATTCGTGGACGGCCGGACGCTCCGCGACCTGCTGCGCGATGACCGCCGGCTGCTCCCCGAGCGGGCCGCCGAGATCACCGACGGGGTGCTGCGCGCGCTGGACTACAGCCACCGCAACGGCATCGTGCACCGGGACATCAAGCCCGGCAACGTGATGCTGACCCGCACCGGCGACGTGAAGGTCATGGACTTCGGCATCGCCAGGGCGGTCAGCGACACCCAGGCCACCATGACGCAGACCGCCCAGGTCATCGGGACCGCGCAGTACCTGTCGCCGGAGCAGGCCAGGGGCGAGCGGGTGGACGCCCGCAGCGACCTGTACTCGACCGGCTGCCTGCTGTACGAGCTGCTGACCGGGCGGCCGCCGTTCACCGGGGACTCCCCGGTGGCCATCGCCTACCAGCACGTCAGGGAGGACCCGGTCCCGCCGTCCCTGATCGACCCCGAGGTGCCGCCGTGGGCCGACGCCATCGTGCTCAAGGCGATGGCCAAGGACCCGGCCGACCGCTACCAGTCGGCCGGCGAGATGCGCAACGACATCCAGCGCGCCCTGTCCGGTGCCCCGGTGGCCGCGCAGATGCGGCCGGACATGTACGCGACAGGGACCAGGCGGATGGCCACCCAGGCCACGCAGGTCGCGGGCCCGACCAGCACCATGACGCCGTACCGGTACGGACCTGAGGACGGCTCGCAGGACTACGGCGAGCCGCCGCGCCGGAAGGCGTGGCCGTGGGTGATCGTCGCGATCATCGCGCTGCTGCTGGTGGCCGGCGGCATCTACGCGTTCAAGTTCGTCTCCGGCAACGGCGGGAACATCTCGGTCCCGGCCGTGAACGGCCTGTCACTGGCCAAGGCGAGGAAGGCGATCGTCAACGCCGACCTGACGGTCGGGCCGATCACCAGGAAGCCCAGCGCGACGATCGCGCGCAATCACGTGATCTCCAGCTCGCCGCCGAACGGCCAGAATGTGTCCGCGCACACGGTAGTCAACCTCGTCGTGTCCAGCGGTGTGGGCACCAAGATGGTCCCGTCGGTGATCGGCGAGACCCAGGCCAAGGCCGAGTCGGACATCCAGAGCGCCGGCCTGAGCGCCGAGGTGAAGTCCGTCCCGTCTACCCGGCCCGCGGGTGTCGTGGTCAAGCAGCATCCGGCGGCAGGCACCAAGCTCCCCCCCGGCAGCCAGGTGGTCATCGACGTGTCCGAGGGCGGGGTCGCGGTGCCGAGCGTGATCGGCGAGACCCAGGCGGCGGCCACCTCCGAGCTGGAAAGCAAGGACTTCGTCGTCAACGCGGTCACCGGCACCGCCCCGACCGGCTTCACGCCGGGCACCGTGTTCGCCATGAACCCGACTGCGGGCAAGACCGTGGCGGAGGGCGCGACGATCACCATCGAGATCGCGGCGGGTGCCACCACCACTCCGCCGCCGAGCACCACTCCGCCGCCGAGCACCAGCCCGTCGCCGAGCACTACCCCGTCGCCGGCGGCGGAGCGGCGGCGGCACCACCACAAGCAGGGGTAGGGCTGGCCCGGTCAGCCGATGCCGGCCTGGTCCACCGGCAGGTGGATCGAGGCCCACGGGAAGACGACGAGCCAGAGCAGGGCCAGGACGGCCAGCGCCAGCATCGCGAGCTGCGCGGTCCTGGCCGTCCGCCCGCCGGGCAGTTGCCGCCATAGCCAGCCGTACATCGCTCAGCTCCCTTCCACCGCGGGCAGCCGCAGCCACTTGTGGATCAGCTCGCCCGTGGCCACCACGCGGCTCGTCCCCGACCAGGCCGGGTCGCAGGTGATCAGGGTGATCAGCCGCCGGTGCGGCCAGCGGCCCGGATGGCCGGGCACCGCGGCGAGCATGGCGGTATCGCCAGGCGGTACCCAGGTCGGCTTGCCCAGGATCTTGTACTCATAGGTGCCGTTGATGGTCTGGATGTAGACCAGGTTGCCGCGGCGCAGCCTCGGCACGCTCCAGAACGGGTTGCCCGCGGTGACCCGGTGGCCGGCGACCGCGAAGTTGCCGCGCTGGCCGGGGAGCTGGGTGCCTGGCACGTGACCGGGACCGAGGGCAAGCTGGGCCAGGCCGGTGCCCTGGACGATGGCGAACCGCCAGTTCCTGCCGAAGGCCGGGATCCTGATGAACGCGAACGGGCGGCCGGTCACCAGGTGGCCGGGGCTGCCAAGCGCGGACAGGCTGGTGGCGGCCCACTGGCTGCCCAGCTCGCTGGCGAACTGGCGCTGCGCCTGGCTCTCCCGCAAGGCGGTGCCCCAGAACATGTAGGCCAGGAACAGCGCGACGATGACACCCGCGGTCAGCAGCAGCTCTCCCGTGACCCGCAGCACCGGCCGCCAGGCGACCTGGCTCAGCCCGGCGCGGCCGAAGACGGAGCGCCTGGGCACCGCATGATGGTGCACAGCGTGATATCACTTTCACTCTGAGTGACTCATGTGCTCGCAGCTTAGCGCTTCCCCGGCCGTAACGGCGGCTAGCGCGGCGGCATGATACGCAGGGCCGCCAGAGCAACTACGCTTACGGCGTTAGGCCGGCGAGTCGAGCAGGAGAAGACCGTGCCCAAGTCCCGCACCAGAACCAAGGCTGTCTACACCCCACCGCCACGTTCGACTAAGTCGAAGGTGAGTCCGCGGTGGCTGGCGCCCACCATGCTGGGCTGCCTGCTGGTCGGCCTGGCCTGGATCGCCACGTTCTACGTCAGCAACGGCTCGCTGCCGATCAGCGCGCTCAGCAGCTGGAACCTCGTGGTGGGCTTCGGCTTCCTGGTCGGCGGGGTTGTGCTCTCCACCAAATGGCACTAGGCCGCCGGCGGGCGGGTCCGGCTCAGAGCCGGACCGCGCCCACTAGCTGGTAATCCCTTACCACCACGCCGAGGACCAGGATCGCCAGGATGACCAGCGTCGCGCTGGCCTGGATCAGCGCCCGGTTGCGCCGCGGCGCGTAGACATACGCCGCGGTCAGCGCCGCCCCGGCGATCAGCCCGCCGACATGCGCCTGCCAGGCGATGCCGGGGATGACGAAGGTGATCACCAGGTTGATGACGATCAGGCCGACGATCTGCCTGCCGTCCAGCCGCAGCCTCCTGGCCAGCACGAACCAGGCGCCGAACAGGCCGAAGATGGCCCCCGACGCACCCAGCGCCGGCGCCACCGGCGAGGCGACCAGGTAATACAGGACCGAGCCCCCCAGCGCGCTCACCAGGTAGACCGCGAGGTACCTGGACCGGCCCAGCATGCGCTCCAGCGACGGGCCCACCACGATCAGCGCCCACATGTTGAACGCGATGTGCAGGATGCCGAACGTGCCGTCGCTCAGCGGCTCGTGCAGGAACGCGCTGGAGATCAGCCGGTACCACTCGCCGCTGGCGACACCGATCGACGACCCGTAGTGGCCGATCATGACGCCGTCATCGACCACCGTGTTCGGGAAGAAGATCTCCGCCAGGTAGCACACGATGTTGATGCCGACCAGGGTCCAGGTGACCATCGCGCCGGAGGCGGGCCGCCCCCCGAATGCTCCGGCGGGCCGCCTGCCGCCCCGGTTCGCCTGCTTGATGCACTCCACGCACTGCTGGCCGACCGCCGCGGAGCGCAGGCAGTCCGGGCAGGCCGGGCGGCCGCAGCGCACGCAGGACACATAGGTCTCGCGACCAGGGTGGCGGTAGCAGGTGGGCACGGCGGATGGCTGCGCGCCTGACCCGCCGGCGCCTCCCGGCTCGGTGCCCTGCGGTGGTGGGGGGGTTGCCATGGTCCTAGCCCGCGGATTCCCCGTCGCCGGCGATCTCGACGGACTCCAGCACCACGTCCTGCACGGGGCGGTCACCGCGGCCCGTCTGCACCGCGCCGATCGCGTCGATCACGTCAACGCCCTCGACGACCTCGCCGAAGATGGTGTGCTTGCCGGTCAGCCAGGGTGTCGCCGCCGTGGTGATGAAGAACTGCGAGCCGTTCGTGCCGGGTCCCGCGTTGGCCATGGCCAGCAGGTAGGGCCGGTCGAAGGACAGGTCGGGGTGGAACTCGTCGGCGAACCGGTAACCGGGGCCGCCGGTGCCGGTGCCCAGCGGATCGCCGCCCTGGATCATGAAACCCGAGATGACCCGGTGGAAGACCGTGCCGTCGTAGAGCGGGGCCGTCGAGGCCTTGCGGGTGCGCGGGTCGGTCCACTCACGCGTGCCTGCCGCCAGGTCGACGAAGTTCCGCACGGTCTTCGGTGCGTGATCGGGGAAAAGCCGGACGACGACATCCCCGTGGTTAGTCCGCAGCTTTGCGGTGAGCGTGTTGGTCATAGAACGCATCCTCGCATGCCGGCCCCGCCGGCCTGACACGTCACGGTTACCGGCCGCCGGCGGTACGCCACCAGCCCCCTTCGTTCAACCTACCCGGTGATTGACCCGCCCTGGCGAGGGAAGTGTGGGATAGCGATACCGAAACAATCGGGAGGACTCAGTGTCAGTTATGACCAGGAAGCGCCCGGTCGGTGCCGCCGGCAGCATGCGAGATCGTGCCGCGGCCCGTGCCCGGCGCGTGGCCCCCGCAGCCATGGACCAGATTCCGCTGGCGAAGCAGGCGGTACCGTTCGCCAAGGACACCACCGAGGCAATGCGGCACAGCGCCGACCAGGCGGCAGCCTGGGCTAAGCCCCACATCGACGATGCCGCCACCTGGGCCAGGCCGCACATCGATGACGTGCGGTCCTGGGCGGCGCCGCGGCTGGAGCGCTCCGCCGTGGCCGTGCAGGACACCATCGCCCCGGCCATCTCTGACGCGATGGTCTCGGCGGCCCGCAAGATCGATGTCCGGCCGGACCGCAAGCGCCGCCGCGTGGCGGGCACCATCGCCGGCGCGATGATGCTGGCGGCGGCAGTCAGCGCGGCCGCCGCGGTGATCATGAGGCGACGGCCCGCCACCTTCGCCTACGTCACCGAGGAGCCCGATGAGGGCGAGGTGTCGGCCACGCCGGGCGCCACCGCCGCGCCGCACCTGGCGGACGGCGACGGCAGCACGTCCGACGCCGAGGCCAACGGGCGGGTCCGCAGGTCCTGACCATCGCCAGGTCCTGACGACCGCCTGATCCCAGCACCTGATCCCAGCACCTGATCTCGGGCGGGACCCGGCCGTGACATCTGTCACGGCCGGGTCCTTACTCCTGCCATGGGGCGATCGGGGTTTTGGCCGTCTAGCCTGTGCACATGACCACGAAGCCCGCCGCGCCGGCGCCTGCCGGGGCAGGGTAGGGCCATGTCGGCCTTCACGGTGCTGCGGCGGGCCGCCGCGCCAGGCACGGATGTCGTCACGCAGGCCACGCCGCCAGCAGGGCCGGACGGCGATGACGAGCTATTCCCCGACCGCGGGCGGCTCGGCAGGCGGGTCATCATCCTGGCGGTCATCAGCTACTCGCTGCTCGATCCCGCCGTCAGCGCCCTGGCCCACCGGGTCACCCCCGCCCACGTCTTCCTGGTGGCCGGCAGCCTGGTCTTCATCCCGCTGGTCTCGATCATCGCCGTCGGGCCGGCCAGCCAGCGCACCGCGACCGTGCCCTGGGGATGGCTGCTGGTCATCAACGTCCTCGGCATCGCCCTGTTCGAGGTGGGCGGCGGGAACTGGCTCACCATCCTGGCCATCACGGCCGCCGCCTGCGGCCGGTTCACCGCGTCGGTATGGCCGGCCACCGCCGGGGCCGTCATCGGCGTCACCGCCGGGCTCGCCATGGCGGTGCGGATGCACGCTCCCGAGGGCCAGATCGGCACGGTGCTGCTCCTGCCGCCGCTCGCCGCCTTCTTCGCCTTCAGCGCGGGCAGCCGCCTGGAGACGCTGCACACGCTGCGCAGGACCCAGGCCGAGCTGGCCAGGATCGCGGTCTCCGAGGAGCGGCTGCGGATCGCCAGGGACATGCATGACCTGCTCGGCCACAGCCTGTCCCTGATCACCCTCAAGGCCGAGCTGGCCCGCCGGATGATCCCGGCTGACCCGGACCGGGCCGGCCGGGAGATGGCCGAGCTGGAAACGGTCGCCCGGCAGTCGCTGAGCGACGTTCGCGAGGCCGTCGCCGGCTACCGGCAGCCCGACCTGGCCGCCGAGCTGGCCGGGGCACGGCAGCTACTGACCGCAGCCGGCGTCGCCTGCACCATCTCCGCCCCCGACGAGATCTGCCTGCCCTCGGAGGTCGACGCGGTGCTGGCCTGGACCGTCAGGGAGGGCGTGACCAACGTGGTCAGGCACGCGGCGGCCAGCTCGGCGGTGATCACCATCACGGCCAGCGAGGGCGCGGCGGTGGCCGAGATCGCCGACGACGGCCCGGGCCGCGCCCCCGGCCACCAGCAGCCTGGCGGCCGGCCGGCGGCGCCGGCGGTTGCCTGGCGGGACCACCGGGACGGAGCCACGGAGACTGCCCCCGCCCCGGCAGGCCCGGCTGTTGCTGACCGGGCCGTTGCTGACCGGGCCGTTGCTGGCCCGGCTGTTTCCGGCACCGCCGGCCTGCCAGCCGACCCGGACCCGCCGGCGCCGGGGATCGCCCGGCTGCGGGCGACTGGGTCCGGTCTGGCCGGCCTCGCCGAGCGGGTCAGGGAGCTGGGCGGCGACCTGGCCGCCGGGCGCGGCACGCCCCGCGGCTTCCGGCTCCGGGTCACCCTCCCGCTCGCGGCGCGGGAGGCCTGATGACCGGGGAGCCAGCGGGCGGGGCCGGGCAGCGGGCGGGCGCGGCTGGGCAGCGGGCGGCGATCCAGATCATGATCGCCGAGGATCAGGCGATGGTCAGGCAGGCCCTGGTGGCGCTGCTGGAGCTCGAGCCGGACATCCGGGTCGTCGCGCAGGCCGCGACCGGCGACGAGGCGCTCGCGATGGCCCGTAAGCACGAGCCGGACGTCGTGGTGCTGGACATCGAGATGCCGGGCCGCAGCGGCATCGAGGTGGCCCGGCCAGCTGCGCGATGACGGCTTCGGCGGCCAGGTGGTGATCGTGACGACGTTCGGCCGGCCGGGCTACCTGCGGGCGGCGATGGCGGCGGGCGCCAGCGGCTTCCTGCTCAAGGACGCCCCGGCCGCGCAGCTCGCGGAGGCGATCCGGCGAGTGGTCGCGGGCGAGCGAGTGGTGGACCCGGCCCTGGCCGCCGCCACGCTTGCCGAGGGGGACAGCCCGCTGACCAGCCGTGAGACCGACGTCCTGAGCGCGGCGGCCGGATACGACTCGATCGCCGAGATCGCCGCGAGACTGCACCTGTCGCCGGGCACGGTCCGCAATCACCTGTCCGCCGCCATGCACAAGCTACGGGCACGCAACCGCGCCGAGGCGGTGCAGATCGCGCAGC
Source organism: uncultured Actinomycetota bacterium (assembly GCA_963725175.1). Lineage (GTDB taxonomy): Bacteria > Actinomycetota > Actinomycetes > Streptosporangiales > Streptosporangiaceae > DASUBV01. The sequence continues at coordinate 3,659,350 of CAVRXH010000006.1, read as the reverse complement.
GCAAGGGCTGGCTGTAGTCAGTCCTGCCGCGTGAGTCAGTCCTGCCGCGTCCCCGGCCGCTCGGCCCGTTCATCACTGTCGGCACGGGGCCGAACCGCTATCGCCGGCACCCAGGCGAACGCCACGGCCCCGCCGCCCGCGCCGAGCAGGGCGCCGGCCAGGTAGCCACCGAGGTGCGCCGTGGACAGGGCGGCCACGGCCAGCAGGATGACCACCGTGGCGTAGCCGGAGCGCTGGACCGGGTAGGCCAGCAGCAGCACACCGCAGATCACCATCGCCCCGGCTATCAGCAGGCCTGGCACGATCGTGTGCGGGCTGCGCATCGGCAGGGACAGCCGCACCGCCGCGATCTCAGCCCCGCCGCAGATGGCCAGGAGCGCGCCCGCGAACGGGCGGCTGCGCCGCCAGCCACGCCACCGGCCCGGCCGCCGGGCAGGCTCGTCCCTGTCTTCGCCATCCCGGTCTTCGCCATCCCGCGCGGCTAGCATCTTGCGCACCTAACGCTCGCCGGGCCGCCTGGTCCTGCCCCGGCCCGCCACTGATCTCCGGCCATCCCGCCCCCCGCCGCCGCGACCGCAGCCCGCCTGTCGTGCATGGTGCATGTAGCACTCTGCACGACAGGTGCCCGATCTGGCGAAGTTAACCTCTGACCGATACGGCGGTCAAGTAGTCATAACCGCCCATCGGCCCGCCTGGTCCTGGTTAACTAGATGACCGCCCTGGTCAGCGGCCCCGGGGGGCAACACGCGCCCGCTGCGCTCGTCGGAGACAATCGCAGCATGCTGCTGGACCAGGTAGTGCGAACCTCGGCGGCCGTGGCCGGCTCGCCCGGACGGCTGGCCAAGGTCGCCGCGATTGCCGGGCTGCTCCGCGAGGTCCCGCCGGGCGAGATTCCCGTTGCCGTCGCGTTCTTGTCCGGCGAGCTGACGCAGCGCCAGATCGGCGTCGGGTACGCCGCGATCATGGACCTGCTTGGCACGCCGCCAGGCCAGGCGGCCGGCGAGCGGGTGGCCAGCCAGCTCGCTGCCGCCCCCCGGCAGCCGTCGCTGACGCTGGCCGGGGCGGACGCGGCGCTGGGTGCCGTCGGGGTGCTGGCGGGTCCCGGCTCCCAGGCCGAGCGGCGGCAGCTGATCCGCACGCTCCTGGACGAGGCGACCGAGGCGGAACGGGAGTTCCTGGTCCGGCTGATCGCCGGTGACCTGCGCCAGGGCGCGCTGGCCGGGGTCATGACGGAGGCGGTCGCCTCGGCGGCCGGGGTCAAGGCCGTCGTGGTCCGGCGCGCGGCGCAGGTGGGCGGCTCACTGGCCGCGGCCGCCGTCGCGGCGCTGAGCGCGGCCGGGCCGGACGCGGCAGGCGCGGCGCTCGCCGCCGTCACGCTCCAGGTCGGCCGCCCCGTCCTGCCGATGCTGGCGGCCGCGGCCCCCACCGTCGCGGCGGCCCTTGACCGGATAACGCCGGCCGCCCTGGAATGGAAGATCGACGGCATCCGGATCCAGGTGCACCGGTCAGGGAACGATGTCGCCGTCTTCACCAGGACCCTGGACGAGATCACCGGCCGGGTGCCGGAGATCGTCGCCGCGGCGCGGGAACTGGCGGTCAGCTCGGCCGTGCTGGACGGCGAGGCGGTGGCACTGCGGCCGGACGGGCGGCCGCAGCCTTTCCAGGTCACCTCCGCCCGGGTGGCCAGCCAGGGCGACGTGGCGCGGCTGCGCGAGCAGACGCCGCTGACCCCGTTCTTCTTCGACCTGCTGCACGCCGACGGGATCAGCCTCCTCGATGCGCCGGCCAGCGAACGCCAGCGCAGGCTGGCCGCCATCGCCCCGCCGGACCTGGTCATCCCGCGCCTGGTGACCGCGGACCCGGCTCCAGGCGGCCGGATACTTCGCCGAGGTCGTCGGGCTGGGCCACGAGGGAGTCGTCGTCAAGTCCCTGACCGCGCCCTACGGCGCGGGCCGACGCGGCGGCGACTGGATCAAGGTCAAGCCGCGGCACACCCTGGACCTGGTGGTGCTCGCCGCCGAGTGGGGCCACGGGCGCCGCCAGGGCTGGCTGTCCAACCTGCACCTGGGCGCAAGGGACGCCCAGGCCGGCGGCATGGTCATGCTCGGCAAGACCTTCAAGGGACTGACCGACGCGCTGCTGACCTGGCAGACCGCCCGGCTGCTTGAGCTGGCCGACCCGCCCCGCCCGCCCGGCGAGCCCGCCAGGCCGCACGGCGTGGTCCGGGTCCGCCCGGAGCTGGTCGTGGAGATCGCGTTCGACGGCGTGCAGGCCAGCAGCCGTTACCCCGGCGGTGTCACGCTGAGATTCGCCCGGGTGCTGCGCTACCGCGAGGACAAGACCGCCGCGGAGGCGGACACCATTGACGCGGTCAGGGCGCTGTGGGACGAGGCCCGCCCCGGCGGCGACAGCTAGTCCGCCAGGCCCGCGCCGGGCCTGCGCCGGCCAGCTCGCCGATCCGGCCGGCCAGCGCGATGGCCAGCAGCCTGGTGTCGGGGAACATCGGCAGCGCGTCCAGCTCGCCGGGGTGGTGCCAGGCGAACGGATGCGCCGGAGTGGCGGCCGGCTCGACGCTGTCGGCCACCGCGACGTACAGGTGGTCCACGTGCAGGTGCGGTGCCCGCAGGTGATTGTCGGAATCGACCGGCTGCTCCAGGATCCACCAGGGCGGCGCCACCCGCTTCCTGACATCCGCAAGCCCGGCGGGCAGCGGCTCGGCCGGCGCCGGGATGAACCGGACCGCCAGGCCGGTCTCCTCGGCGACCTCGCGCCGCGCGGCCTCGGGGGGCGACTCGTGTTCCTCGACATGGCCGCCGGGGATGGTGGCCACCCCGAACAGCGGATGGGTGATCAGCCCGATCCGCCAGCCGCCTGGCAGTCGCCCGAATACGTACGTGCTCGCCGTCGCGTGCTTCACTGTCACCCCGCGATTGTCCCCTGTCCCGTCAGGCACTGGGTCAGGTGGAAAATAGCTGCGACACCTGCCGCCGTCACGCGGGCGGCGGGCACGGCCAGAAGGGCTCACCATGGCGACCGTGTGGGAGGACAGCGACGGGTCCTGGCGGACGACTCTGCGCCGCCGCCAGGTGCTCGCCGATCCCCGGATCAACAAGGGCACGGCGTTCAGCGATGCCGAGCGCGCCGGCCTGGCCGTCACCGGGCTGATCCCGGCTGGCCACATGACCCTGGAGGAGCAGGAGTCCAGGGTCTACGCGCAGTACCTGCGGCAGACCACCGACCTGGCCAGGAACGTCCTGCTGACCGAGGTGCACGACCGGAACGAAGTGCTGTTCTACCGGCTGCTGGCCAGCCATCTCAGCGAGATGCTGCCGATCGTCTACACCCCGACGGTCGGCCAGGCCATCGAGAACTACAGCCACGAGTACCGGCGGCCCAGGGGCGTCTACCTGTCGGTCGACCGCCCGGAGCTGATCGAGACGTCGCTGCGCGCGGCCGGGCCTGGGTCCCGACGAGGTGGACCTGATCGTCGCCACCGACGCCGGGCGCCATCCTCGGGATCGGCGACTGGGGCGTCGGCGGCATCCACATCGCGGTCGGCAAGCTGGTCGTCTACACCGCGGCCGGCGGCATCGACCCGAACCGGGTCATCCCGGTCATGCTGGACGTCGGCACCGACCGGCAGAGCCTGCTTGATGACCCGCTGTACATCGGCAACCGCCACCCGCGGGTGCCGGTGGCGGCGTACGACGAGTTCCATCGACGCGTTCGTCAGCGACGGTGCGCAGGACTGTTCCCCCAGGCGCTGCTGCACTGGGAGGACATCGGGGTGAGCAACGCCCGGCGGCTGCTGGAGCGCTACCGCAGGGCAGCATGCTGACCTTCAACGACGACATCCAGGGCACCGGCGCGGTCAACCTGGCCGCCGTGCTGGCCGCGGTCCGGGCCACCGGGATCAAGCTCGCCGAGCACCGCATCGTGATCTTCGGGGCCGGCACCGCGGGGGTCGGCATCGCCGACCAGCTCACCGCCGCGCTGGTCGGCAGCGGGCTGCGGCATCGAGCAGGCCGCTGGCCCGGATCTGGGCGGTGGACCGGTACGGCCTGCTACGTCGAGGGCGACCACGGGCTCAGCGAGCAGCAGCGCCGGTACGCGCGCCCGGCCGGCGGAGGTGTCCGGCTGGCAGCGCGACCCCGGCGTGGGCGACCCAGGCTGGGCGGCATCGGCCTGGCCGAGGTGGTCCGCCGGGTGCGCCCGACGATCCTGATCGGCACCTCGGGCCAGGGCGGCTCGTTCACCGAGGAGATCGTCAGCGGAGATGGCCGCGCACGCCGACCGCCCGGTGATCATGCCGATGTCCAACCCGACCAGCCTGGCCGAGGCCCGCCCCGCCGACCTGATCGAGTGGACCGGCGGCCGGGCCCTGGTCGCCGCGGGCAGCCCGTTCCGGCCGGTGGACTACGACGGCACCCGGTACGTCATCGGCCAGGCCAACAACGCGCTGGTCTTCCCCGGCCTCGGGCTCGGGTGTCATCGCGTCCCGGGCCACCCGGGTGACCGACGGCATGCTGACCGCCGCCGCGCACGCGGTGGCCGGCCTGGTGGACACCGTGCACCCCCGGTGCCCCGCTGCTGCCCCGAGGTGGAGACGCTGCGGGAGACCTCGCTGGCGGTCGGTACCGCGGTGGCGCGGGCGGCCGCCGCCGACGGGCGTGGCCACGGCCGAGCTGGACGACGACGTCGCCGCGCAGGTCACCCGGCTGATGTGGCAGCCCGTCTACCGGCCCGTGCGGCCGGCCTGACCGGGCTCGCAGGCATCCGCCGTGACGCTGCCGCCGGCCCTGGCCGCCTGGCCGGCGCGGGCTGGCGACGGTACCTGGGCGAGCTGCGGGCCAGCCAGGAGTTCCTGGCCGCTGAGGTCAGCCACGGCGGCTGGCTGGACCTCGGCCAGTTCCGCTGGCGGAACGTCACCCCGGGCCGGGCGGCGCGGGCCGCCTTCGGCGTGCTGACGCCGCTGGTCATCGGCATCGCGACCGGGCACGTCGAGTACGGCACCTTCGCCGCGCTCGGCGCCGCTGCCCGCCGGCCTGGTTTCGTTCCAGGGCGTCACCCGCAGCCGGGTCGTGCTGGTCGCGCTGGCGGCCGCCGGGATGGCGGTGTCCACCTTCGTCGGCGCCGCGGCCGCGGCGGGCGCATCCGTGGGCGCTGGTGCCCGCGGTGATGGCCTGGGCTTACCTGGCCGGGGTGTGCGCGGTACTCGGCCCGGCGGCCATCGTCGTCTCGCTGCAGTGGCCGGTGGCCCTGCTGATCGCCAGCGCCATCCCGCTGCCGCCGGGCCAGGCCGCGATCCGGGCCGGCCTGGTGCTGGCCGGCGGCCTGTGGCAGGGCGCGCTGGTCGTCTCGTCCTGGGCGGTCAGCCGAGGCAGCGCCGAGCGTGCCGCGATGGCGGAGTCCTACGCGCCGCTGAGCGACTACGCGGCGCAGCTCGCCTGCGGGCCAGGCCGGGCCGCCGCCACCGGACGCGCTGCCGGGCAGCACCGTGCTGCGCGATCCCAACCCGCTGATGCGCGACGCCGCCCGGCGCCACCTGATCGACCGGATGGAGGAGGCCGAGCGGATCCGCACCACGCTGACCGCGCTGGGCGGCCAGGACACGGCCGGCCCGCGCCGCCGGGAACTGCTGACCAGCGCCGCCGGCGCCCTGGGCGAGATCGCCAGGGCGCTGTCCGATCGGCCGGGCGCCCGCGCGGCGCACCTGGAGCAGGCCCGCCGGCAGTTGCGGGCCGACCCCAGTGCCACCGGGCACTCATGGACCTGGGCCGGCGAGGCGCTGGAGGGCCAGCTCCGCGGCGCCGTGCGGATCGCTGAGCGGCTGAACGACGCCGAGCCAGGCCGGGCCGGGCGGGCCGGGGCGGTCCCGGCGCGGCCGCCGGCCCGGCTGCCCGCCCGCGACCTGCTGGTCACCCTCCGCGCCAGCCTCGGCACGTCGTCGGAGACGGGCCGGCACGCGATCCGGCTGGCCGTGGTAACCGGCCTGGCCGAGGTCATCGCGCAGGCGGCCGGCGCTGCCGCACGGTTACTGGGTCAGCCCTGACGGTGCTGATCGTGCTGCGCCCCGACTACGGCTCGACGCTGTACCGCGGGCTCCAGCGGGCGGCGCGGCACGATCGTCGGCGCCGGGCTGGGCATCGCCACCGTGCTGCTCGGCCACTTCGGCGACTGGGCGCTGCTGGCCGGGCTCGGCGTATCGCTGCTGGTCGCCTACGCCGTGCTGACCGTCAACTACCTGTTCTTCGCCATCTTCCTGACCGACTTCGTCGTGGTGCTGCTCGCCCTGCTCGGCCTGCCCGCCGACCAGACGGCGCTGGACCGGCTGATCGGGCACCTGCATCGGCGCGGCCCTCGCCCTGCTGGCCTACCTGCTGTGGCCGACCTGGGAACGCACCTCGGCCAGCGAGAAGTTCGGCCGCCTCTTCCTGGCCCAGGGCCGGTACGCCGGCGGACTGCTGGACGGCTACGGGCTGCCGGGCACCGACGCGGTCAGGGAAAGCCGCGGCCGGAAGCTGGCGGCCCGCCGGGCCAGGGCCGACGCCGAGGCCTCCGCCGACCGGCTGGCCGACGAGCCGGACCGCCGCCGGTCAGCCGGGAGCTGGCGCAGGCGCTGGTCTCCTCCGGGCACCGGCTCGCGCTGGCCTCGCTCGCCCTGGAGGCCGCGGCCGCACAGCACCAGGCCGACCAGGGTCGCGGCGGCGCGATCAAGCCGGACCCGGCGCAGCTCGGCCGGCTGGCCGACGCGGTCCGGCAAGCCGTCGGCCAGCTCGCCGAGTCGCTGCGGCGGCTCGGCCCGCCGGGACCGCTGCCGCCGCTGCGGGAGATCCAGTCCGGCCTCGGCACCGGGGCAGACGACCAGGACGCCCTGGTCACCGCCACGGACAGCCTGGTTGACGCGCTGAACACCACAGCGCATATCCTCAGCCGCCACCTGGGACCAGCCGGCCGCCGCGAAGCGGGCTGACCGGGTGCTCTAGCCGTGGCGGGCGGCGCGGACGACAATGAGCCATCACGCAGTCCCCGGCATCGCCGGCCGCACGCAGGGAGCCGACCGCATGCGCAGCACATCCCCCGCCCCTCGCCGGATCCTCGCCACCGTCGCGGCCGGAGCGATGCTCGCCGCCGCCCCGCTGGCCGGCGCGTCCGGTGCCGCGGGCCTGGCCAGGCCCGGCCACCCCGCGCCCGGCCATGCCAGGACGCTGCCGCGCTTCCTGTACGCGCCGTACTTCGAGACCTGGACCTCCGACAGCCTGCCGCGGATCGCCGGCCGGTCTGGCGCGAAGTTCCTCACCCTCGCGTTCCTCCAGACGCCCAAGAAGGGGTCCTGCGCGGTCGCCTGGAACGGCAAGAAGAGCCAGGAGGTCAAGCCAGGCGGCCGGTACACCGCGCAGGTCACCGAGCTGCGCCGGGCGGGCGGGGACGTCATCCCCTCCTTCGGCGGGTACAGCGCGGACCAGGACGGCACCGAGATAGCCGACTCCTGCACCAGCGTCGCGAAGATCGCCAGGGCCTACGAGTCGGTGGTCACCACCTACGGCGTCACCCGGCTGGACATGGACGTCGAGGCCAGGTCGCTGGGGAACAAGGCAGGCATCGCCCGGCGCAGCGCCGCCATCGCGCTGCTCCAGCGCTGGGCCGCGCGCCACCACCGGCCGGTGCAGATCGTCTTCACCCTCGGCGTCGAGCCCGCCGGCCTGCCCGGCAACTGCCTGGCCATCCTGAAGAGCGCGCTGGCCGCGGGGGTGCGCATCACCGCCGTCAACATCATGGCCTTCGACTACTACAACTCCCATACCGACTCGGACATGGGCACCGAGGCGATCAAGGCGCTGAACAGCACGCACCGCCAGCTCGCCAAGCTCTACCCGCACCTTGGCTCGCGCCAGCTGTGGCGCGAGGAGGGCATCACGCTGCTGCCCGGCATCGATGACTTCCCGAAGAAGACCGAGGTCACCTACCTGAGCGAGGCCCAGGACGTGCAGTACTTCCTGCGTGCCGGGCACCCCGCCGCGATGGTCAGCATCTGGGCGCTGCAGCGGGACAACGGCGGCTGCCCCGGCACCATCGACAGCAACACCTGCTCCGGCATCGCCCAGCCCAAGTGGGCGTTCAGTCACCTTCTGGAGGGCTACATCCGGCGGTAGCCAGGATCGCGGCCACGCCGAAATTCGGTCAATCCGAGCACGAAAGCCGATTCCGGCCAGAGTCGGGTGTCACCCGCTGGCTAGTTTGTCAAAATGTGGCCGCTAAGGAACGCAGATAGCTCCCTGAGGACATGCTGACCCTCTACGATGCGGCTCAGTCCGTTATCGGGGGTTTGTTGAGAACTACGGGGAGAGGCCCGTGATTGTCCGCAGGATGTACTCGGTTCCCGAGCACATCACCATGTTCGGCGCCTGCGCCGCCGCCATCGGGTCCGTGTACCCGATGATCATGGCGCACACCGGCGGTCAGGGCATCCCGTGCCCGCTGCGGACCCTGACGGGCGTGCCATGCCCGTTCTGCGGCATGACCACGGCCACGGTGTACCTCACTCACGGAGAGTGGGCTGCCGCGGCCCGGACCAGCCCGCTCGCCTACCTGGCCGCCGGCCTGGTAGTCGGCACGGCGCCGGTCCTGGTGGCCAGGACCACGGGGAGGGTGCGCCCGCCGCGCCCCTGGTCCGAAGCCGCGCGCAAGCGCACCGGCCGCATCGTCGCGGTCATCGTGGCCGCCAGCTGGGTCTTCCAGCTCCACCGATTCGGGTTCCTGTAGAACCGCTGTCCCGCTCGGTCGCCGAGCCGGCAGCTACCACTCACCTAGAAAGGCCATTCTCGTGACCGATTTCACAGCTCCGGCTGCCGCCAGCGTGCCGTACGCGAACTGGGCACAGCGCGCCGGCGGGTTCATCGTCGACTACCTGCCGGTCTGGATCCTGGACATCATCGGCTTCGCGATCGGGCACCTGGCGTTCTCACTGCTGATCGACCTGGTCATCCTCGCCTACACCATCTACAACCGCTGGTACCTGGCGGGCACCACCGGGCAGTCGTTCGGCAAGAAGGCCCTGAACCTGAAGCTCGTCAGTGAGCAGACCGGCCAGCCGATCGGCCCGCTAATGGCTTTCGTCCGCGACATCTGCCACTTCCTGGACACCATCGCCTGCTTCATCGGCTGGCTGTTCCCGCTCTGGGACGCCAAGCGGCAGACCTTCGCTGACAAGGTCATCAGCACGATCGTCATCCCGGCGTAGTCACGAAACGGCAAGTCACGCACCAGAGGTCAGGCACGAGGCGGCCGCGATCGCGGCCGCCTCGTCTTGCGCTATCCCGGCCGCCTCGGTCGGCTGGTCCTTGGACAGGACCGCCAGCAGCAGCCGCTGGCCATCATGATCGACCTTCCCGATGCTGTTGATCACCCAGAGCTGTGCGGGACCGTCGGGCAGCCAGCCGTTCTTCAGTTCCATCCTGCTGCCAGCGCTCGCGGCCGCGCTCACTCCCCAGCGCTGCCCGGCGACCACATCTCGCATCAGGTGCAGCTCGTAGGACCGGGACCGGGCGGTCAGCGGCGACCGCGCCGTGGTGAGGTCCCGCAGCAGCCGGAGCTGGTCGGGAACCGTCGTGCTGGTGAGCCCCCAGTAGTCGGTCGGCCCCGGCGTGGTGTGCCGCAGGCCGAGCGTCCGGTTGGCGGCCGCCATCCCGCTGGCGGCACCAGCCAGGTTCCACAGGCTGGTCGCCGCGTCGTCGTCGCTGTCCTCGATCATCCTGGCCGCCAGTTCCCGGTCGGCCTCGCTCAGCGGAACCCCGGAATGCTGCCGCTGCAGCAGCAGGGCCGCCAGGACATCGGCCTTCACGATGCTGGCCGTGTGAAAACGGCGCTTCCCGCCATAGATGGCCTCGGCGCCAGTGGTCTCGTCGATCACGCCCACCGCGAGCTGCCCCGACTGGCCCCGCACCACTGGCGCCAGGGCTGCGGCGAGCCGCCGGTTGAGCGCCGCCCGCGCGGTCCTGGTGGCCCCGCGTGACTCCTGGCGCCCGCCGACCGCCGGCACCGGCCGCGTCGCCGCGGTGCTGCGGCCGGCCGCGGGCGCGGCGGCGGGCGTCTGGCGGCGACCGTGCATCGTGGTGACCGTCACCGCTACCACGATGGCCGCCAGCACCGCGAGCATGGCCAGGAACAGCAGCCGCTCCCACAGCGCTAGCCTGCCCGCGTGCACCGGCCTGGCCGGCGGGGCCGGGCGCATGCGCGGCGAGGGTCCCATGCGCCGTCGCACGCTCACCGGACTGTCCCGTGCATTGATTTCTCCCCCGGAATGCCCCATTAACTCGCCTCGCGCATAATGCGCGGCACGCGCTATGCTGCACAGAATGCAGCTTGCGGCTCCCAGCGGGCGAGTTATCTTATTCCCCCGAATATGGCATTGCCATTTCCAGATTGACGCTAGCAGACCGCGATGACTTGCGGAAACGTAATGCAGGGCGGATTTATCAGGTGCACCGCAAAATCCCCGGACGGGCGGAAGGAATTAATAGTCCGGGTCACCAAGTTTTGCCCATGGGCATCCCGGACATTGCGCGTGCGGTAACCTCTGGCCGGGGGAGCCTGCATCCGGGGAAGGTGCGTGATCATGCCGCGTTACCGCAGGGTCGTCGTCAAGCTCAGCGGAGAGGCACTGGCTGGGGCCGCCGGCTGGGGCGTGGACCCGGCCAGCCTGGCCCACGTCGCGACCGAGGTGCTATCCGTCGTGGACCTCGGCGTGCAGGTCGCCGTGGTGGTCGGCGGCGGGAACTACTTTCGCGGCCGGATGTCCGAGGGCTGGGGCATCAGCCGCGCCGAAGCCGACAACATCGGGATGCTCGGCACCGTGATGAACGCGCTGATGCTGCGCGGCGCGCTGACCGCGAGGACGGCCGCTGACGTCCGGGTGATGACCGCGATGCCGATCCACAGCGTGGCCGAGCCGTTCATCAGGCTGCGCGCCGCGCGGCACCTGGAGGACGGCCGGATCGCGGTACTGGCGGGCGGAATCGGGCAGCCCTACGTCACCACCGACTACCCGGCGGTGCAGCGCGCGCTCGAGCTGGACGCCGACGCGCTGCTGGTGGCCAAGCGCGGCGTGGACGGCGTCTACGACACCGACCCGCGCGACAACCCGGACGCCGTCCGGTACACCGCAGCTCAGCTACGACGAGGCGCTGGCGGCCGGCGTCCGGGTGATGGACACCAGCGCGTTCGTGCTGGCCAACGAGCACGCGCTGACCATGCATGTGTTCGACGTCGCGGCCGTCGGGGTGATGCGCGAGATCTGCGGCGGCGCTGATGTGGGCACCCGGATCAGCACCAAGGTCATGAGCACCACGGCCGGGCCGTCACCGGCTTAGCGGGCAAGCAATCCCCGTTAGGCTGCATCAATGCCTGATTCCCCCTTTCGGTACCGTTCTGACGAAGAGGACAGCGGCAGGTGGGACGGGTTTCCGTTCCGGCCAGGGGACATCGTCATCAGCACCCGTTCCAAGAGCGGCACCACGTGGATGCAGATGATCTGCGCGCTGCTGGTCTTTCAGGAGCCCGAGCCGCCGACCCCGCTGGCGCAGCTATCGCCCTGGGTGGACTGGCTGGTCATCCCGCATGACGAGGTGATCGAGCGGCTGACCGCGCAGCGGCACCGGCGGTTCGTGAAGACGCACACGCCGCTTGACGGCATCCCGCTGCACCCGGAAGCGACCTACATCGTGGTGGGCAGGCACCCGCTGGACATGGCGGTCTCGCTGTATCACCAGGGCAACAACATCAACAGGGAACGGGTCAGGGAGCTGACCGGGCAGCCCGCGCCGGCCAAGCCCCGGCCGCCCCGCCCGCCGGTCAGGGACTGGCTGCTGCGCTGGGTCGGCCGGGAGTCCGACCCACGGGTGGACATGGACTCGCTGCCCGGCGTGCTGTGGCACCTGTCCGATGCCTGGGCGCGCCGCGACCAGCCCAATATCGTGCTGGTGCACTACGACGACCTGCTGGCGGACCTGGAAGGCGAGATGCGCCGCCTGGCGGGGCTGCTCGGCATCGAGGTGCCGGAAAGTAAGTGGCCCGCGCTGGTGCGGGCCGCCACCCTCGAACGGATGCGGGCCGGAGCGGTCCAGGCCAGCCCCGACACCCGAGGCGTCCTGAAGGATCCGGCCGCGTTCTTCCGGCGCGGCACCTCCGGGGCCGGCGAGGAACTACTCACCAGCGACGAGCTAGCCGCCTACCACGAGCGCACGGCCGCGATGGCCCCAGCCGACATGCTCACCTGGCTGCACCGGTAAGCCCGCGGCCGGTTTCCCGTGAGCGACAGGCCGAGTCTTGAAGAGCTACTGGCGGAAGGCGAGTCCGTGCCGGTGGCGGGCTGGGACTTCTCCTGGTTCGCCGGACGGGCCACCGAGGAACGTCCGCCGTGGGGCTACGCCCGCCTGCTCGGCGAGCGGATGTCCCGGCTGGCCGGGATTCCGGGCGCGGCGGCGCTTGACCTGCAGACCGGCGGCGGTGAGGTGCTTGCCTCGGTGCCCGCCGCGCCGCCGGTCCTGGTCGCCACCGAGTCGTGGCCGCCGAACGTCGAGGTGGCGCGGCGCAACCTCAGCGCGCTTGGCGCGCGGGTGGTGCCGATGGACGACCCGATGGACGACCTGCCGTTCGCCGACGAGTCGTTTGACCTGGTGGTGAGCCGTCACCCGGTGGGCGTCCGCTGGGACGAGGTGGCCAGGGTGCTGCGGCCTGGCGGCAGCTACTTCTCCCAGGATGTCGGCGAGGGCTCGGTGGCGGAGCTGACCGAGGCCATGATGGGCACGCCAGAGCCGGATGACGGACCGACCCGGCACCCGAGGTGGTCGGTGCGCGACGCCGAGGCTGCCGGGCTGACCGTGACCGGCCTGCGGGAGTTCGCGGGCCGGATGGAGTACCGCGACATCGCGGCGGTGGTGGTCTTCCTGCGCAAGGTGATCTGGATCGTGCCGGGCTTCACCGTCGCGGAGTACCGCGAGCGACTCCGGGCGCTGCACGAGCGCATTGAGGCGGACGGGCCGTTCACGGCGACGACCGTTCGGTTCCTCATCGAGGCACGCAAGGGCGAGGCGACCACGGCGCTCGGCTAGTTCAGCCGGCCGATCAGCTCGCGCAGTTCCGGGTAGCTGGCCGCGACGGCATCCGGCCGGCCGAGCCGCTGTTCCTCGACGCGCAGTTCCGCCAGGTGCAGCACCTCATAGAACAGCGCGCGCCGGGCGGCGGCCGGGGTGTCAGGCGGCCGCCCGTAGCTGTCCCAGAAGGCATCCCGCTCGGTGCCGGGCCGCTGGCCGGCCCGGTAGTTGGACCAGTCCGCCGCCGGATCGCCCCAGCAGGTCCGGTCGCAGTCGCACATGCCGGTGATCACCGGCTCGGCGGTGCCCTCGGCGATCAGCACGTTCGCCGTCCACAGGTCGCCGTGCAGCAGCCGTGGCTGGGTGATCTCGTCCAGGACCGCCGCGTCGCGCGCCGCGATGGCGGCCACCTCGCGAACGTCGGCGGCATCCGCCCCGGCGTCCACCAGATCGGCGGCGGCATCATCGAGGAAGCTCAGGTACGCCTCGCTCCAGCGCGCGAAGCGCGGCCCGGTCATCCGGCCGAAGCTGTCGCCGCGTACCTGGTGGATGCGGCCGGCGATCGCGCCGAGCTGGCGGAAGAACGGCGCCCACTGCGGGCGCGGGTATGCCGCCAGCCCGTCCGGCGCGGGTACCCCGGCCAGCAGGGTCTGGAACAGGTAATCCCGGCCGGCGATCTCGCGGGTGAAATCCACCGCGAGGGTGCGCGGCAGCAGCGCCGCGATGGGGAGCCAGGTACGGCTGGCTGGCGTGCTCGCTGCGCATCAGCTCCCGGTGCAGGCGGCCCTGCCGGGACGGCTCGGGTGCCACCCGGAGGATCACCGGCTGGCCGGTGCCTAGGTCGACCAGGTAGGTGCTGTTGTAGGAGCCGTAGCCGAACTCGGTGACCGAGGCAGGACGCACCTGCTCGCCGAAGGCGCGGCGGCACATCGCCAGGGCCTGCTCGGCGGTGACGGACTGCTGGAAGCTGTCGTCGGCACGCTCCGCCGGCCGGAACTCCATCGGGTCTCCTCAGCCAGGCCTGAACGATCGGCCTGAACGACAGTGAACCCAGTTTTGCTGCTCTGCGGGCGACAGCAAACCGGATCCGCTGTCGCTAGCGGCGATCAGGCTGGGGCGGGGCCGGGGGCGGGGCGCCCAGCACCGCGCCGGCGTGCGCGCGGACGTCCGGATCGCGCCGGGACTTCAGCAGGCTGGCCACCGTCGCGACGACCAGGATCACGCCGATGACCACCAGCGAGAGCGCCGTGCTGATCTCGGGTACCGCCGAGCTCAGACCGTGTGCCCAGTGCAGGATCAGCTTGACGCCGATGAAGGCCAGGATCAGCGCGAGCCCGGCCGACAGGTAGACCAGCCGGTCCAGCAGGCCGGTCACCAGGAAGAACAGCGCCCGCAGGCCGAGCAGCGCGAACGCGTTGGCGGTGAACACGATGTAGGGCTGGTCGGTCACCCCGAATACGGCGGGGATGGAGTCCAGCGCGAACAGGATGTCCGTGCCGCTGAGCGCGATCAGCACGACGAACAGCGGCGTGACCATCCGCCGCCCGCCGGAGCGGACGACCATCTTGCCGCCCGAGAAATCGTCGGTGACGGGCAGCAGCCGCCTGGCGGTGCGGATCAGCCCGTTGTCGCTGACGTCCGGGTCCTCGTTCCGGTGCCGGAACAGCCGGACCGCGGTCCAGATCAGCAGCAGCCCGAACAGCAGGAACATGAACGACAGCGACGACAGCAGCGCCGCTCCCACGGCGATGAAGATGGCCCGCAGTACCAGGGCGACGATGATCCCGGCGATAAGCACCCGCTGCTGATGCTCGCGGGGCACCGCGAACGTCGACATGATGATCACGAAGACGAAGAGATTGTCGACCGACAGGCTCTTCTCCACGACGTAGCCCGCGAAGTACTGAGCGCCGAAGCTCCACCCGGCCACCTGGGCGAACACCAGCCCGAAGATGATCGCCGCCGCGATGTAGAACGCCGACCAGAGCGCGGCTTCCCGGTAGCCCACCGCGTGCGGGCGGACCGTGGCCAGCAGCAGGTCGAGCGCGAACAGCACCGCGATCACGCCGATCGTCACGGCCCAGCCAGCGGCGGTGACCTCCACCCGACACCTCCGGATCCCCAGTCCCGCGGCAGTCGGCTGCCCCGGCCCACCATCCTGCCGCACCGTCCGGCAGCCGCCCCGGTCCCCGCCGTCAGCAAGCTCACGTGTCGCACGGAACGTTTGCAGGCGATCGCGCTGATCGCGTTCCTGCTGCTCCAGGACGTGCTGGGGCTCTCCGCCGTCGCGGCGGTCGACGCGACCGAGTACATCCGCCACCAGGCTGCGCTCACGGCCCGCGGCCTCGGCCTCAGCGCCGACCGCTGACCCCGGCGATCACCCCGCTGGGCTAGCGATGCTCCTGCCCAGCGTCAGGCAGCCGACAAAGGTCACGGTGAGATCGGGCCAGCCCAGCGACTCCAGGCGGCGCCGCACCCGGCCGAGAAACTCCTCGCGCCTGGCCGCGCCGAGCGCGTGCGTGCTCGACTGCGTCGCCAGGATCGCCAGGTAGTCCGCCGCCGGATAACGCACCTCGAACGGGTAGCGCAGGCTCGCGACCTCGGTAAACAGGCCGCCCGCCGCGGGCGGCAGGTGCCGCGGGCCGATCTGTTCTGGCGGGGGCGGCGGGTCACCGGCGTAGCCGACCGCCTGGTAGTCCTCCTGCACGTCCGCCCAGAACCGGTGCCCGCCCGCCGGCCGCGCCCATAGACACCCGGCCACCGCCAGGAAACCGCCGGGGCGCAGCAGCTGATGCGGCCGGGTGTAGCGCAGCGGCGCGGGGACCCAGTGCAGCGAGCTGACGGCCACCACCGCGTCGGCTGGCTCGGCGGGCGGCTGCCAGTCCTCGAAAGCGCCGGTTATCACCTGAACGGCCGGGAAGCCGGAGAGCCGGGTCCTGGCCACGTCAGCAAGTTCCGTGCCAAGCTCGATCGCCGTCACCGCCAGGCCGCGCTCGGCGAGCGGGACCGTCGCCTGTCCCGTCCCGCAGCCGATCTCCACCACCCGGTCGCCCGGCTTGAGCCCGGCCAGCCGGACCAGGTCATCGAAGAGTCCGGGCGGGCAGACCGGCCGGGTGCGCTGGTAGTCCTCCGCCGCCAGGTCGAACACGGTGCGCAGGTCAGGCTGCCCGTCGGGCGGCGGCACGGTCACTGCCGGACCCGCTGCGCCCAGTCATGATGGCCACCCAGGTCGAGGGCGTCCGCCAGCCAGGCCCGGCCCGCCGGGTCGAGCGCGGCCTGCGCCAGGTCCGCCTGGTCCTTGGGCCGGTCCAGGTGAGCCTTGTGCAGCAGCGCGATCTCCGGGCGCAGGTAGCGGACCCCGTCCACCGTGTGCACGGCCCTGGACCAGGGCAGCCGGACCCGCGCGTCGCGCTTGAAGACCCACTCCTGGTCATTGCTGCCGCGATCAAGCGGCAGGTCAAGCTGCCACGGATGGTCCGCGTTGCGCCGCGCCCAGAACTGCCCGCAGTCGTCGCTCACCGCGACGCCGGGCGGCAGCGGCCTGAGCGAGCCGCCGTTGGCCTCCCACAGGTGCCAGGAAATCAAGGCAGTCCGCAGCTCGGCCACGTCGGCGGCCAGCACGATGACGTCGGTGTCGTCATGATGGCGCGGCGGGGCACCGACCCTGGCGGCCCGGCCGCCGCCGATCCACCAGCGAACGGACGTGCCGTCGAGCAGCTCGGCGACCTGCCGCGGTTCAAGCGGGTCCCAGCGGCCGTAGAGCCGCTGGAAAGCCTCCTCATCGAGGGCCTCCAGGGCCTCGGCCAATGACTCGCTCATCGTGATCGGGACCGCCTTTATCCGCTCGCGAAGTCGAAGGACAACTCTCCCACTGGCCGCGCCGTGGCTCAGCCGTCGGGATAGAGGCCGGCCAGTAGGACGAAGGCGCGCTCGAAGACCTCGGGCGTCACGATCTCCGGTGCCATGAACTGGTAGAGCTGCAGGCCGATGCACAGCGCGTGGCCGATGGCCCAGGTTTCCACCGGAGTGATTCCGGGTCGGGGCTGCTCCTTGTCTTCGGCGGCCAGTTCCGCCAGCCGCCGCTGAAGACCGGCGCTGTAGCGGCGCAGCGCATCGGGGCTGCGCAGCAGCGCCGCGATGAATTCCAGGCTGACCGCCAGCCCGGCCTTGTCCGTGGTGACCTCGTCCACCGCCATGGCCCGGCCGAACTCGGCGAGCCGTTCGGCCAGGGGCCGGGAGAGGTCGTTCAGCGCCGCGCCATAGTCCGGAGTCGGTGTCGCCTCGATGGCGCTGAGCAGCAGGTCTTCCTTGCTGGAAAAGTGCCCGTAGATGGCGCCCTTGGTCACCTCGGCCGCCTCGGCGATCTGCTCAAGCGAGGTCGCGGCGTAGCCGCGCTCCCGGAACAGCCGCTGCGCCTCATCGAGCACGCGCTGCCGCGTCCGCGCCTTGGACACCGCCCTCGTCACCCTGGCCACGGCTCCATCCTGCCACATTGACATACCAGTGGCTTCTAAATACCGTTGGTATATGAATGAGCCGGGCTTAACGGCGGCACCGAGTGCGGGAGGTAGCGAGTGAGCCTCAAGGAGCAGGTCACGCGCCGGGTCCTGGAGCCTGCGGTGCTGCGCTTCTACGCGTGGCGGGGCGATCGGGTCGCCCGGCTGCTGCGGCCGCAGGCCAAGGCCAACCCGTACCCGCTCTACGCTGACCTCCGCCGGGACGGCCTCGTCCGCAGCCCGCTCGGCGCCTGGGCGACGGCACGCCACGCGACGGCGACCAGCATCCTGCGGGACCACCGGTTCAGCTCCTCGCCCGTGCACCAGGACGGCTACCGGCCGCGCACCTACCCGGCCGGCGATCCCCGCGCCGAGCTCCCGGCGGCCGACCTGCTCACGATGGACCCGCCCGACCACACCAGGCTCCGGCGGCTGGTGTCCGGCACGTTCACCCCGCGAGCGATCGCCGGCCTCGAGCCGTGGATCCGCGACCTTACCCAGCGGCTGCTCGCCTCGGCTGACGGCGCGGCGGGGTTCGACCTCATCGACGCGCTGGCCTTCCCGCTGCCTATCGCGGTGATCTGCCACCTGCTCGGCGTCCCGGCGGCCGACGAGGCCAGCTTCCGCGCCTGGGGTCACGACGTGGCCGCCTCGCTCGATCCCGCGCAGAGTGCCGAGAAGCAGACCAGGGCGTCGGAGCTGGCGCTGACCGGCTACCTGCGGGACCTGGTGGGCAAGCGCCGCGCCGAGCCCGATGACAGCCTGCTGTCCGCCCTCATCGCGGCCGAGGAAGAGGGCGACCGGCTTAGCTCCGAGGAACTGGTCAGCACCGCGCTGCTGCTGCTCATCGCCGGGTTCGAGACGACCGTGAACCTGATCGGGAACGGCACCGTCGCCCTGCTCCGCGAACCGGGCCAGTGGGCGCGGCTACGCGAGGAACCGGCCCTGATCCTCGCGGCCGTCGAGGAACTGCTCCGCTACGACAGCCCGGTCCAGATGACCTCACGGATCGCGACACAGAACGTGGAGCTCGACGGACTCCTGATTCCCAAGGGCGCGCCCGTCCTGCTCGCCATCGCCGGGGCCAACCGTGACCCCGAGGTGTTCGACCAGCCCGACCGGCTCCGCGTCGACCGGCCCGACGCGTCCCGGCACCTGGCGTTCTCCGCCGGGATTCACTACTGCTTGGGCGCCGCGCTCGCCCGCCTGGAGGCCCGCATCGCGTTCGAGGAACTCATCGGCCGGTACCCGGACCTCACCCTGACCGGGACACCTGTCCGGCGCCCGCTCCTCATCCTGCGCGGCTACGAGACCGTCCCCGTCCGCGCCTAGCCGCGCTTCTTCTGCCCTTCGGCCAGCGTCTGGAGACCGTCGAGGAGCCAGTCCAGGATCTGCTCGAAGCTCTGCGGCGCGGGGGCGAGCCGATCAGGGTCGGCGGCCCAGCGGGTGAAGTGCGGGTGCTGGCCTGCGCCGGCCACCCTGGCCAGGTAGGGCGCGGCTGACCTGTCCAGGTCGGCGTCGGTGGGCTGCCCCGTCCTGGCCCGCATCGTGCGTTCCTCCAGCAGGGCCAGCCCTGAGCCGAGCACATGCCCGAGCACGGTGTTCACGAAGCCCATCCGGCATGGAAGCTCGCCACGGTGCTCGAAGGCCAGGCGGACGACGGCCTGCTGGACAGTTACGACGCCGAGCGCCGTCCCGCCGGCTGGTTCGCGGCCGACCAGTCGGCCCGGCGCAGCCAGCAGCTTCGTGACCGGTCGGCACCCGATCCAGGACTGGCGCGGAACCGATCCCGGCGCGGCGCTCACCGCCCGGCGCGCCATCCTCCGCCCGTGACTCGTCACCGCGGACGCGGGCGGTCGCCAGGCAAGGGCCGCTCGAACCAGTGATGCGCGTACGGCTCGCTGTTGAACGCCTCGACCTCGACGAACCCGGCGCTCTCGTAGAGGCGGCGAGCCTCGGTCAGGCAGTGATTGGTCTCCAGCCTCAGCACCGTCATGCCCCGCGCGGCGGCCTCGGCGGCGAGCCGTTCCAGCATGCGCCGCCCCAGGCCAAGGCCGCGCACCTCCGGCGCGGACCACATCCGCTTCACCTCCGCGATCCGCGTCTCTGGGTGGAGCTTCAGCGCCCCGCACCCGACCGGGGTGCCCTGAACGCTCGCGATCAGCAGCAGGCCGTTCGGCAGCGTCATCTCGTCATCGCCAGCCGGGATGCTGCGGGCCGGGTCGAAGCCGCTGTCGAAACGCTGCGCCAGTTCCTCGAAGTACGAACGCAGGCAGTACCGCGCATCGGGCTCGCGCGGGTCCGTGACCTCGATACCGACCTGCGAGGCGGTCAGCAGCCGCTCGACCTCGGCCATCGCGGCCCTCCATCCTCTGACTTTAGCCAGCTAATTGCCTCTTGCGTGATTTTGCCCGCTACCCTCTGCCTGGTTTCATCCCCGGATACCGTTAGGCCGTGCCGGTCCGGCATGGACCGCCGAAGCTACAGGAGATCGATGACCCCCTCTGGGCCGCAGGAGGCGCTTCGCGCGGATCCAAGGCGAGGGAAGGGCGGCCGGCACGCGCGGCCGCGCCGGGCCCCGAGGCAGCCAGAAGCGCCGCCGAGCCAGCTAACGGCCGAGCCAGCCGCGGTACAAAACCGGCCCGGCACAGGGACCGACTCCATTGTCAGGTCCAGCAGCGTCATGGCCATCGGCACGCTGGGCTCGCGGATCACCGGGTTCCTGCGGACCATCGCCCAGTCCTACGCGCTGGGCGTCGGCCTGATCGCGGCCGCGTACAACTTGTCCAACACCCTGCCCAATGTTGTCTACAACCTCGCCCTCGGCGGCGTGCTGACCAGTGTCATCGTCCCGCTGATGGTGACCGCCGGAAAGCGTGACCCCGACGGCGGCGATGGCTATAACCAGCGGATGTTCACGCTGATCGTGGCCGTGCTGCTCGCGATCACGGCGGTTGCCGTCGCCCTGGCCGTGCCCATCGTGCACATCTACAGCGGCAGCGCCATCACCGGCAGCACGATGCACCTCGCCGTGATCTTCGCGCTGTTCTTCATCCCGCAGATCTTCTTCTACGGCGTGAGTTCCCTGGTGGGAGCGATCCTCAACGCCCGGGGCAGCTTCGCCGCGCCGATGTGGACGCCGATCATCAACAACCTCACCGTGATCGGCGTGCTCGGCCTGTACGTCGCCGTCGCCGGACTGCACCAGACGCCCGGCTCCATCACCAGAACGCAAGTTGACCTGCTCGGAGCGGGCACCACGCTCGGCATCGTCGCGCAGACCCTGGCGCTGCTGCCGGCCCTGCGCCGCGTCGGGTTCCACTGGCGGCCCAGGCTCGACTTCCGCGGCGGCGAGGTGCGGGAAATCGGCCGGATGGCCGGCTGGATGTTCGGGTACATCGCTGCTACTCAGGTGGCCTTCCTGGTCACCACCAAGATCGCCGGCGAGACCGGCCCCGGCATCACCGACTACAACTACGCCTGGCTGCTGTTCCAGCTCCCCTACGCCGTCGTCGGCATCTCCGTCATCAGCGCGCTACTGCCCCGGATGAGCGCCCATGCCTCCGAGGGCCGGTTCGGCCTCGTCCGGGACGATTTCTCGTCGGGGATTCGGCTCGCCGCCGCGATCGTCGTCCCGTCATCCCTGGTGCTGGCCGTGCTCGGGCCAGAGCTCGCCGAGGTGTTCCTCGCCCACGGCCGCACCACCCCGGCCGAGGCGCGCTACATCGGCGTCGTCTTCGCGGTCTTCTGCCTGGGCCTGCTGCCGTACATGATCGTCCAGCTTCAGCTACGGGTGTTCTACGCGCTGCACGACAGCAAGACTCCCGCCCTGATCGGCTGCGTCTCGATGGTCGTGAATATCGGCACGAACGTAGCGGCGCTGAGCATCCTGCCTAAGTCCGAACTCGTCGCCGGGCTCGGTGCCGGGTTTGGCCTCGCCAACCTCGTCGGCATGGTCATTGCCTCCTGGGTCCTGAGCCGGCGCCTGCACGGGCTCGACGGGCGCGGCACCGGCGGCACCCTGGCCAGGATGCACGCCGCCACCGTGCCGGCCGTGCTCGTGGCGGTTGTGGTCGCGATGCTGCTGAAGACCGCGATCCTGGTAGTCGTCCTCGGCGGCGGCCTGGCCGTCGTGCTCTACGTCGCCTGCGGCCGGGTCCTTCGCATCAGCGAGATCACCAACCTGATGGGGACCGTCCGCGGCCGCCTCGGACGCTAAGGTGCCCAGGCCGCTGGAGATCACCGATCTATTGTGGTCGCTGGACGCCGACGGCGTCCCTCATCCCGTGCGGAAAGCCGAAGTGCTCGATCGGCTACGGACGCTAGGCCAGCGCCGCGCAGCGCGCATCGTCTCGGCGATGCCCGCCGCCGACGGGATTCTGGATCCGGATTACGTCGACGCCCTTGGCGTCCGCGTGCACTGCGAGCTGCAGCGACTCAGCGAGGAGCTTCAGTTCGCCCGACGCGTTGCCGCCCAGCTAGACCCCCTCGTGGCCAGCGTGCGTCGTCTGGGCACCGGACCCGTGCGCGTCGTTGACGTGGGGTGCGGGCTTGGTTTCGTCCTGCGGGCCATGGCCGCCTCCTCGGCTCTGGCACCCGATGTCGAACTCGTCGGCGTCGACCTCAACCCCGTTCTTGTCGCCGCCGCCAGCCGGCTTGCCGAGCGCGAAGGCTTGACCTGCCGCTTTAAGCAGGGGGATGCGTTCAAGCCGGGAGTGGCGACCCGGGACGGCGCCCGCTGCGTCGTCATCTCAAGCGGCTTCCTGCATCACCTGCCCGAGTCCGGGCTCGCCGAGTTCTTCGCGGCGCAGGCGCGGCTCGGCGCCGCCGCGTTCGCGCACTGGGATATCGCCCCGTGCCTGTGGTCAACGCTCGGAGCGTGGATCTTTCACCAGGCACGCATGCGCGAACCCGTGTCCCGGCACGATGGCGTCCTTTCCGCCCGCCGCGCCCACCCCGCGTCGGTACTTCAGCAGGCAGCGCGGGCCGCAGCGCCCGGATACGACGTCCAGGTGCTGGAAGGCTCCCGCTGGCACCCTCGCGCGCTTGATGTGCTGCGGCCGATTGTCGGAACCCGCGTATGACCGCCGCGGTCGCTGTCGCGCTGCTTATCCTGGCGCTCCTCGACGGCGCGTTCGCGGGTTTCCGCTCCTCGGCCGGACGCACAGGACTCATCAACCACCGCAAGTCCGACCGGCTAGCAGCCCGCCGGGGCGCGGGCCTCGTCTGCGTCCTGCTCGCGCCCGCGATCGCGGTCGCGTGCGCCGGCGTACTGACCCATCCCGCCGATCTCGATCACTACCGACGCGCCGGGATAGCCATGCTGGAGATCTACGGCCCCTACGCGCTGCTCGTGCTGATCGCCCTGGCCTGCTATGCCGCCCTGAACTGGCGGCTCAGATACCTCGCGGCGGCGGTCATCCTCGGACCCTTCACGCTGCTGCGCCCGGCCATCGCCGTGCTCGGCGCCGCCCTCGCCGTCGCACTCAGCGACGATGTGACCGCCACCGTGGCGGCCTGCCTATCGGTCGCCGCCGTACTCGCCGTCGAGCCGCTCGCCGGCCGGCTCTGGTACTCCCGAAGCGCCCCTCCGGCTTGATCATTCGCGGCATCAGAAATCGCCCGCACCATCAGGAGCAGATCCGTGCCTTCCCGAACTCCCGATTGTCGATGATGATGTCCGCCAGGGGCAGCGGCCCGACCTCGGCCAGGTAGATGCGCTCGGCCGTGTGGTACCTGTCCCGGTGCACCCGGGTGGCTTCCGCCAGGCCTTCCAGGCCCGCGTCACGAGAGATACCCCGGTCCAGGGACACCTCGGCGTCGACGTCGAGCCAGACGCGGTAGTCCCACAGGTCGTTGTACTCCGGCCGGAACGCGAAGATTGAGTCAACGATCGTTTTGTTCGTTTGATTGGTACCCTGGTCGCATGACTGTGATGGCAGACCGGACCGTGCTGCCGCCCGAGCATCCCGAGGGGCTGAGCGGCGTGCTGGCGCTGCTCGGGTCCCAGCCGGGCGGCCACGCGACGCTGACCGGCCCCGACGGGACCCGGCTGGACCTGCCCGGCGAGATCTTCGAGGTGCTGCGCGAGGTCGTGGCCGCGCTGGCGCAGGGCCTGGCGATCACCGTGGCACCGCACCACACGGTGCTGTCCACCAGCGAGGCCGCGGGCCTGCTGGGCGTGTCACGGCCCACGCTGGTCCGGCTCCTGGAGGCCGGGGAGATCCCGTTCAGCCAGCCCGGCCGCCACCGGCGCATCCGGCTCGCCGACCTGCTGGCCTACCAGCAGCGCGCCAGCCGCGGCCGGGCGGTCCTGCTGGACCAGATGGTGGCCGACTCCGAGGACGCCGGGCTGTACGACCTGCCCGACGCAGCGCCCTTCGAGCGCCTGCCCGCCACCGACGACCAGCAGCCGCGGTAGGCCCGCAGGTGTTACCCGCCTTCCTGGACACCTGCGTCCTGCTGAAGTCCTACCTGTGCGACACGCTGCTCAGCATCGCCGAGGCAGGCGTGTACCGCCCCCTGTGGTCCCCGATGGTGATGGCCGAGCTGGAGCGCAACCTCGCCCGGCGAGGGCTGGACGAGAAGCAGGTCGCGCACCGGATCGACCAGATGAACCAGGCATTCCCCGATGCGGTGGTAACCGGTTACGAGGCCATGATCAGCGACATGGCCAACGACCCGAAAGACCGGCACGTGCTCGCCGCTGCCATCCGCGGCGGAGCAGAGGTCCTGGTCACCGAGAACCTCCGCGACTTCCCGCCAGACGCAGTCCGGCCATACGGCATCGAGGTGACCAGCCAGGACGCCTTCCTGCTCGACCAGTTCGACCTGCACCCCGCCGACGTGCTCGAAGCCCTGCGCCGCCAGGCCTCCCGCTACCGGCGCGAGCCCCGCAGCGCAACGGCGCTACTGGCCGTCCTCGGCGGCCCAGGATCTGGCTGCCCGGACTTCGCCCAGGCATGCCGACAGGTCCTCTGACCCGAATCCTTAAGAAAGTGATGTGGAGCTAAGCGGGCTCGAACCGCTGACCCCCTGCTTGCAAACCGGTGGCAGCGCATCCCTCGGAGTGCGTCGTAGCAGGTCAGGGTCCTAGCGCATCTACTGTGGTCCGCCCTGATCCGGGCCAGTTGCTGTACTTCGCTGCTGTACAGCCCACAGCTGTATCCCAACGTCCAGGCCACTCAGCACTGGTCGCTCAGTGCCGCAACAGGGCTGCAAGTCTGCGGAGGTTCTGGCTTGCTTCAGCAGCGAACTGGCGGACTACAGGCCGGGGATCATCGATCATGGGCTGGAGGGCAGCGAGCCTGTGGCTTAGGCCGAGGGCGTCAATTGCGTCGTTGATCGGGAGCAGGCCTTGGCGCAACTCGGTAGTCGCTTGCTCGCCTACTCCCGCATCAAGAAGGCCGGGAATGAGTTCCCGCCAGATCGGATCGTGCCAGTAGCGCCTGATGGCGCGGACCGCTCGGGCGCGACCAGTGGCGTCACCAGCGGCCCAGCCGCGAACGAGGGCGATCCAGCTAGGCGTGCCGGATCCGAGGACAGCCAGGACGTCTAGCGCAACGGTTTCGATGTCGCTGGGCATGCAGCCTAGAAGCGGCTCGATGCGATCCCGGTAAGCCATAGCGAGCGGCTCGCGCTGCTCGGGTCGCGCCTGGACGAGCAATTCGTTCCATGGATGCGGGATCACTGGCCGCTCTGCGGTGAGGGTTCGGCCGGTAAGTATCTGGGCGGTCTCGGCCGGTGCCGCTCGGCCCAGCGCTTCGGCGGCGGTGGCTGTGTCGTGATCAATTTCGCTGCCGAGGACACCTTCGGTCGCTGTGAGGGCGCGTGTGAGAATGTTTGCTAGTTCCCGGCGCAAGGAGCCGTTGGCTTCGCCGTCGAGGGCTTGCACTTCGGGCATGGCGGCGAGGATCCTGTCGGCTGCCGCGAGGATGCGAGGCAGGGCGCTGCCTGGGGCAGCGTCGCTCAGGGCGACCAGCCGGGTCAGCCGGTCGGCCGGGCGTCCACGGCACCGGCCGAGGTGAGCGACAATCTCGCCCATCAGCGCCAACCGACCCGGATCATCTCGATTGTCTACGGCACCGGGCCTATCGGTCATTGCGTGCTCAGCGGCGACTTCTGCGGCGTTGCCGATGCGGGGCTCGGCGAGCTGTGCGGTCATCGCGTCCAGCAGAGTCTCTTCCTGATCGACGGGCAGTTCGTCTGCGACCCAGAGCCCTAGCCGGACGACGTGCCCGTTCTGGGCGTTGGCCGCCAGCCATCTGAAACACTCTCGCGGCCAGGTCTGCAGCAGGCCTGAGAGCAGGGAGATGTCCCCTGGAAATGTCTCGGTCAGCAGGCGCGCGAGGACGAGTTGGGGGTCCGTGGCGGTCTGACCGACGGCGCGCGCAAAGGCAGTAAGACAATCGTAGTGCTGGCTGCTCGCAGTCTCAGGATTGATCAGCGTGAGCAGGTCGATAGCCTCGTTGGCGGACAGCCGTGCCGCTAGATCCTGGGCGCGCCCGAGGCGGGCTCCGGCTTCCTCGGCGGCGTGGGTGCCCAGGCTATGTGGCTGCGCAATCGGCAGGATGGTCAGGATCTGCTCCAGCGCGGGATCGGCGACGGCCGCGGCGGCGACCGGGTCCCCGCCTGAGGCAAGCTCGGCGAGGGAACTACCGTGTCGTCCGCCGGGGCGGGCCGTGGCCTCGGCGGCGGCATACCGGATGGGCAGGGGTAGCACGGACCAGTGAGATGCCACGGCCCGGCTGATCCGAGACGCTGCCTGGCTCATTGCTGCGGTTGCGTAGGCAGGCAAGGGCTGGTCGTGGCCGAGCCCTCGTGCCGCCTCGGCGCGTATCTCTCGTGGGAGCCGGATGATGGCCTGCAGCGCAGGCTTAGCAGCCGGTGATTGCGGATCGATGCTGTCCAGCAAGCCGGCCGCGGCGTCAGCTGCTGCGTTCAGGATGGCAGTTGCGCGTGGGTCATCTGGCATCACGTAATGGCTCCACAAGAACACCCTGGCGTCACCTGGCGTGCCAAATCCGTGTTCCTCGGTGATGAGGGTCAGCAGGGGAGTTAACGCTGCCAGCAGCACGCGGGCGGCCACAGCGGGACTGTGATCCTGGCGAGAGTCTGCTGGTGGTCCCGTGCGCAGGTTCCGGCCCCACCGCAGCACCGCGTCAAGCACCTGCTGCCGTCTACCGAGAACGTCGTCCCAGGTCTGGGCCGCTGACCGGATCCTGGTCCGCAGGAGACACCGGACGGCCTGGACAGCCAAGCCGGTACTCGCGGCTCCAAGCACCGAAGCCGATAGCCGTGCGCATTCGAGCACCCAGTTGACTGCCCTGTTCACGTCGCTATAACCCGTCTGCTGCCCGACGCTTATAGCCTTCTTGACAAGCGCCTCGACATCGAACCTGTAGCGAAGCTCGGGATCGTCGCCCCAAGGGTAGGCAGCTGCTGCAGGCGGCGGCCAGTTGCTAGTCAGGGCGTCGCTCAGGTCACCGGCAAGCTGCGGCACGGCTGCTGCGACCGGGGCCGCCACGGTGAGGGCGTCTAGCCAGGCAGCAACGTCCGCCCCGGCCGGCAGGAGTTCTAGCACGGCCTCCCGCAGCATCCCCAGCGCTTCCAGGTCACCACCCTGACGAGCCGCTTGGGTCAGCACAGACAGCTGAGCGGCGAGCCTGTCAGCGTCGATCACCGGGACCCGGTCAGGGCGCGCCTGGGGCTGCGGCCCGATCCCAAGCACGCTGTAATCTCCGGGCGGCGGTGGTGCCGCAGTCCGGGCGAGCATCGCTGCGCGACCCAGCATTCTCAAGACGGAGCCGATCCTGATTCTCACCCGGGCGGAGGGAACGAGCGCCCCTGCGACTAGTACCGGCGCGGCAACGGCTGGGCTGATGACGTACGGCCGACCGGTCGTGATCCCGGCCTGGGCCAGGTCCTCCAGGAGCATGTCGAGCCGGTGAGCATCGGACGGCAGCCCCGTGACTACACCTGCCAGAGTCGCGATCTCATTGCTGTCGTTCACCTTCGTCAGCAAGGCGAGCGCGACGGCTGCCGCGCGGTGCTCGTCGGAGTCGAAGCCGGCATGGCGCAGCCGCCGGTCGACCAGTTGCCGTAGCAGCTCATCAGTATCGCTCCACCGGAAAATCCGCCGTTCCGCTGCGATCACGCATGCCGCATGGGCCAGCCACGGGCTGCCATGAGCGACCTCGACCACATGAGACCGGAACGCTTCTCCGCTGAGTCCGTGCCCGGAAACGATCTGGTCGATCTCCGCACGATCAAGGCCGACCAGCGGGATGGTCCCGATAGCTGCCCGTTCAAGACCACAGCGCGCCAGCACGGTCGCAGCGCTGCCCGCAGCCACCGTCAGCACGACTGTCACGCCGTCAAAACGGGGCTCGGCGAGCATAGCTGGCAGGCCACTCAGATCGGGGCTGAGGTGCGCGTCATCAGCAACCACGATTGACGGGTCACTCAAGGGCACATCGGCCAGGGCAGACGCTGTTACTGCCGTGCCCGCTGCGGCTACCAGAGTGGTCGCCGTGGCATGACAGGTGTCGATCGCTAGGCGGGTCTTGCCTACGCCTGCCAACCCTTCGATTATGACGATCCTCGCACCACCTGGCTGGCGCGCCTGAGCCAGAGCATCCCCGAGAATCTGGATCTCATGGTCCCGGCCGACGAGCGGGCCGGTCGAGCCAGGCAGCAGGGATTCCTGACGCTCGCGGAAGACGGCTACCGGCTGCAGGACTCGTGGCGTGCGGGGACGCACCCCGAGGTCAAGTTCCGCCACTCGGTAAAGCTCATCTGACTCAAGGTCAACAACCAGCTCGTTGAGGTCCACGACTTCTAGGTCGATACCGACCTCATCGCGGGCCCGGTCCTTGTATGTGTGCTGCGTAGTCTGCTTCGTCGAGCAATTCGTAACGAAGATTGCTTTATCCGGCCGTTCACGCCGGGAGACCTCAAGGTATTCGCCCAGGTCACGCTTTAGCTTGGTGGTCCACCTTGCCTCGCAGCTCACCAGGAGAACGACCTCGTCATGCTCACCGAACAATCGGCGACCGAACGCATCGCGGTTAAGATCTCCGCTAGGTCCCGTAATCCGGAAGCTCGGGATATCGGGTACGAAGAACCTTGACGGCCACGCGCTCGAACAGTCCGTCGTCCCTCAGTTCCTTCAGCGCCACACGCACCGTCGTCATACACGGGCACCCTCCGATGTGTGCTTGTCATCCGTCGAGGCGGCGTCCATCACCTCCGCGCCATGCTGCTACGAGGCCACGGCCACAGCAACTCGTGCGCAGGGAGTGCGGCCGACCTCGACGAGCGGATGACCGCGGTAGCAGTAGGCGAGTTGGACGGTCGGTCGGTGGGTCTCCGGCGGCGACCGGTCGTTGCGTGAAGGAACCCGGCCACTGGGCCACCCTGTCCGCAAACCCGCTCGCCGGCCAGACTTATCGTGGCCAGTACGGCGAGGGTGGTTCGCGTCTTGGATCGGTGAGGTCAAGGCGCCGGGGAGGCTGCGGGGTCCAGACGTGACCCAGACCAGTCGCTGGCTGGCGGCCTGGTCGATGTCTTCCATGACCTTGGGCATGGCGGCGGATGATCGCGCCGAGGGCGAGACTAGGGCAGGTGCACGCCTGGACCAGGCTTCTGCGGGTTCTTGTTGATGTCTTGCGCATGGAGAGACCCAGGACGCTGGCCACCTGGAGTACTCGCTAGCTGGTCGGACTGCGCGTCGAGCGCGACGTGCATACTCGCGGGCGCCGATACCCGCATCCTGCAAGCGCGGCTGGCCATCCGGTGTATATGTCACTACCTTGGGCCAAGAGGACGTGCGGAAAAGCTCGCACTTGTAAGGTCGGCTCTCAGTCGGCACTACCCTTGGGCTGTGACCGAGTTGAGTCCTGGCCAAGCGGAAAAGGATGTAGTCCTGCATCATTGGGACGTTCCCGGAGTTGGCGAAAACGCTGCTGTCCGCATCGTTGCCAAGGCGGGTCACAGCACCACTATCGTTGGCGCGAACGGGGCGGGCAAGTCAGCGCTCGGCCTCTGGATGGACCTGCAGAACGGCGGCTTCCCCCGGATACGGCGGCTAATCGCGCACCGCAGACTCTGGTTTCAGCACGCTGGGCCTGGGGTCACATCAGCGGACCGCGAGAGAGCGGAAATCAACGTAACCAACTGGAGCCGTCAGCAGGAATCACGGTACCTAGATCACGCGGACGGGCAACGTGCCAGTCTCGTTCTGTTCGATGTACTGGCCAAGGTGAACCACGAAAACGCGCAGATGATTGAAATGTATGACGCCGGTGCGTCGCGTCAAGAGGTTGAGCTGAAGTTCGGGACCCGGTTGCTCGACCGGCTCAACGCGATCTTCCGAGCGGCAGGGCTCGTAGTCGAATTGGACTTGACCCCGACGCAGACGCTCAACGCTGTTAATCGCGAGAGCCAGACCGAATATCCGATTTTCCAGATGTCGGATGGCGAAAAGAGCGCCTTGCTTCTGGCCGCCGAGGTATTGACTACTCCCGAAGAGTCCGTGTACATCATTGACGAACCCGAACGTCACCTGCATCGCGCGATTTCACCGGGACTTATCGAGGCGATCATCGCAGATCGACCAGATTCCCACTTCGTGATCCTGACACATGACCTTGAGCTTGCCGCCGCGCTTAGCGAAAAGGGTGGTCAAGTTTACTCCCTCACAGGATGCGCTTGGGAGGGCCAGAGCGCGAAGGGCTGGAGGCTGTTCCCGGTTGACGCATCGGCCGAGATGCCTGAAAGCACCCGTGCAGCTATTCTCGGAGGCCGTCGAAATCTGCTGTTTATCGAAGGCAAGAAGAGCAGTTTGGACCTGCGGTTGTATCAACTGCTGTTCCCGGGCTGGACGCTCTTCCCGCAAGGTGGCTGCGACCAGGTCATTCGGGCAGTTTCCGGTCTGCGCGACAGCCAGCCCCTCCACTGGTTGAACGTACGTGGAATTGTTGACGGCGACGGACGTACTGAGAAAGAGAAGTCTTCCCTTCATGCACGCGGCATCCTGCCGCTACCCGTCAGCGAAGTAGAAAACTTGTACTACTCAGACGCTGTAATGAAAGCTGTCGCGGCAAGACAGGCTGAGACCATGGACGAGACAGCGGACACGCTGATAATCCAGGCTCGGGCAGCAGCATTGAAAGCGCTTCGCGATCACAACACACCACAGCGTCTTGCAGGTTTTATCGCACTAGCAGTATTGCGTCGCCGCATTCTCGAAGATCTTCCAAATTCCGTCGACGCCTCAGCCGCGACGGTAAGCATGGCTTTCCTTTCGCCGTACCCGTCGATCCTTTCATCGATTATGGCTCTGCTCGATGCGGGTGATCTTGACGGCCTCATCCGGCTCGTTCCCATCCGCGATACGGCCATGCGTGACCAGGTTGCACGTTCCCTTCGGTTCCAGAAGATCGCAGACTACGAAGCATGTGCACGCGCACGGATTCGCGAGAATGCGGCTCTTGCCGCTGAGGTGCATGGACTCATTGGACCAATACCTGAATGACAAGACGACTGTGCCCGGTATCTGATCCGACCTGGAACTTGACGAATCGGTTCCGGACAGGCTTGACACCGGTGACCTGAGAACCTCATACGAAAATCGCTGTCCCATCAGGCCACTTGCGCGTGGGGCCTACCGTGGCCAGTATGGCGACGGTGGCTCGCGCCTTGGGTCGGTGATGTCGAAGCGCCGGGAGGCGGCGGGATCTAGCGCGGTAATGCGGACCAGCCGCTGGCTGCTGGCCTGGTCGAGGTCCTCCATGACCTTGGGCATAGCGGCGATGATGGCGCCGAGAGCCAGGCCGAGTCCGTAGGCGCCTTCCTGGCGCTGGCGGTAGCGGATGTGGTGCAGGCCGGATCTCTTGATGGCGTCGCACTCGCGGGGGTCGCTTAGCTGGTTACGGTCGCGGGTAAGGAAGACGTCGTATCCGCCGGCCTTCGCGTCGGCCAGGACGCCGCGGTCCTTCTTGCCAGCCCACCCGATCGTGGTGACGTGATCGACCTGGTGGCGCGGGAGGAGATGCGCTAAGGGACCCAGCAGTTGTACCGCGGTGTCCTCATCGATGAGGACGTGCATCAGGCCGCCCGGCTGGCCGGGTTGTAGCTGTCGACGTATACGGCGAAGCTCAGCGCGTCGCGGGCGGCGTCGGCGGAGACACCGGGGTAGTACTCGGCGATCCGCTCGGCCGGGATGTCGTCGCGCATCAGCCCGGCCACGGCGTCGTAGGGGACGCGTGTCCCGGCGATGACGGGCGTGCCGCCCTGGGTGTCGGGGTCCACGGCCAGGCGCTCGCGGGGGTGCAGGAGGTGCGGGACGACGACGCCGGCACGGACGGGGAAGGGCTCGATCACATCGCCCATGACGACGAGGATCTGCCTCTGGCCGGGCCGGCGGACCAGGTCGACGGCCTCTTCCTCGGTGACGAGCTGGATGTTCCCGGCGCGGTCGGAGACCAGCCGGTAAGAGGCCAGGTGCTGGACCTCGCCGAGATCGCGGAGGTTGCCGATCGCGGCGCGGATCCGCTGGAGGGAGGCGAACTCGCGCAGCCGCACGCAGGTCCGCAGGGCCAGCACGTCACGAAAGGAGTAAAGAGCCTGCGGAACAGCCGCGGTCTCCGGCGCCAGCAGCGGCCCGGTCCGGGCGCTGCGCCAGTGCCGAAGCTGGCTCACCGTCGCGCCCGACAGCGCGGCGGCCATCCTCGTCGAGTACGGCACCCTGACCAGCCTCCCTGACCTCTCCTCGCATTGTGCAGCAAACGACGCGCCAGCACGGCAACGCCCCGCCGCGTCGGCCCTACAGCTCACCGGAGCCGCCTGAACCGCGAAGGGCCGCGCCAACCTCACCGTGCTCTCGCTTACGGCCGCCCAGGCACACCGACTTGAGCTGCTCCAGGCTTTCGGCCGCAGGCGCGGTGTTGCAGAAGACCATGAAGCCACCGCACCCGGCGTTGATGTACTCCGCGATGGTCGCTTCGATCGCGGAGGCGGTGCCGTAGAGCGCGCCGCGGTCGCGGATGTAGGCGTGGACCTCGGCTGCGCTCATCCCCCGCCGCTTGTCCTGGCACCACCGGGTGAACTCGCGGTCGCTGTCGAAGAGCTGGAAGTTGGGCGCGTGGGTGCGGCGTACGGTGGCCGGATCGCGGCCGGCCGCCTCGCACCAGCTGGCGAGCACCCGGCTCTTGCGGGCGAACTCGCTGACGCCGACCTGCCAGTTCACGACATCGGCATGCGCGGCGGCAGCAGGCAGGGTGCGCTTTTCTCCCTCGCCGCCGACCAGCACCAGCGGCCGCGAGTTGCCCGGATCGCGGGCTGACGCTCTCCAGGCGGCACGGCAAGCACGCAGGGCGGCTTCGAGCTGATCCGAGCGCTGGCCCGGCGAGCCGAAGGGGATGTTCAGCGCGTCGAACTCGGGACGGTCCCAGCCGGCGCCGAGCCCCAGGCAGAATCGTCCGCCGCTGAGGGCCTGTAGGTTCTGGGCCATCTTGGCGGTGACGGCGGCGGGCCGGTAGGCGGCGCAGGACACCAGAGTGCCAAGGACTACACGGTCGGTGGCCTGGGACAGGGCAGCGAGGGTGGTCCAGGCTTCCAGCACCGGGCCGGGGCGGCCGGGGCGCGGCTGGAAGTGGTCGAACGCCCAGATGCCATGGAAGCCGGCCTGCTCAGCCTGCCTGGCCCAGGCGCGTGCCGCCGGCCAGCTCCCGGTCTGCCCGGCGGCAGCGAGTTCGCCTTTCCAGCCCTGGGCCAGCATGACGCCCCAGTGAATGGGTCCGCCGGGCAGGAGGGTGTCGATGGTCACGGCCTGATCCCTCAAGGTGTTGTGGGCTGTTAGATGAGGACGGGGACGGGGAGGGCGAGTGCCTGGCCGAGCTGGTCGTCGGCGTAGTCCTGGCGGGCGACATCAAGTCCGGCCAGGAAGGAGGCGTAGCGCTGGCGCTCATCGGTCAGGTGGGCGGTGATCGCGTCGTGGCAAGTTCTGGCGTGTGCGGCTCCGGCTGGGGTGGTGGTCAGCCGCTGGGCGAGGGTCCGGCCCCAGCCGTTGAGCCGGTACTGGACCTGGCCGTCGTAGGCACCGGAGCGGAACTTCCTGGCGATGGGGAACAGATAGGCCAGTTCCAGCGCGGCGAGCTCGAGCACTATTTCGCCGGGTTCATGGTCCGCTGCGTGCGCAGCGTTTCTTATCTGCCGGGCCTGGGGCCACTGCCTGGCAGCGT
Source organism: uncultured Actinomycetota bacterium (assembly GCA_963725175.1). Lineage (GTDB taxonomy): Bacteria > Actinomycetota > Actinomycetes > Streptosporangiales > Streptosporangiaceae > DASUBV01. The sequence continues at coordinate 3,625,519 of CAVRXH010000006.1, read as the reverse complement.
CGCTGGTTCCGGCCAAGGCCTGAAGGGCGGTTAATGCTGCAGCACCGGCCAGGTAGATATTGCCCGCCCACAGCCCGTGCTCTCGGAAGCACCGGTCTGCGGCATCCAGGGCGATCACCGCAGCGCCGAGCTCTCCGAGACCGTCTGGGCTGGCGGCTGCGCGGATCTGGCCCGCGAGCCAGGCTTCCAGCTCTTCGCGCCCGCACAGCCCTTCGGCGATGAGGACGGCGTCGCGGTCGGCGTAACGCAGATAGCGACGTATGGATGGCGATGACGGCAGGCATCCTTCGGCGCGGACGACTGCCCCGAAGGCGGTCACCGACGCGAAGGAGTCGGCCAGCAGGCCGGCGGCGGCGTAGCGGAGGTCAGGGGCAACGGCTGCAGCCGGAGTTCTGAATGTCATCTGGGCACGCTCATCGCTTCTGCGAGCAGGCTGACCACGGGCTGCGCGGCTGCCGCGTCACACTGCGCGGATCTGGCGAGGTGGGTGGTGACGTGCATGAGGGACCGGCGGATGACCAGGCCGTTGCGGGCGGCGCTGGCACCGGTCTCGACGACGTCCAGGCAGGCGTCCGCGATGCCGGGCACCAGAGCCTCGGTGCTGCCGCTGACTCCGATGATCGCGGCGCCGGGCGCGATGCCGCCGAGGACGCTGCGGGCGAGGTTCGGGTAGGGAGTCACGACCGAGCGCAGGCAGCGGAGCGGGCGGCCGTCGGCGCGGCCGGTAAGCAGGCAGACGGACGCGGTGTAGAGGCGGGCTTCCAGGCACCGGCGGCTCGGAGGCACTCCGGTTTCCATGAGCCACTCATCGCAGGCCAGGCCAAGGTCGAGGAAGCCGTCGCGCAGCATCCACGCGACGTCCGGTGCCTTCAGCAGGTGGATGGACACCGGCAGGCCAGCAGCCCTCCCCTGGTAGCTGAGCACCCCGGCCATGGGAGTGACGCCCAGCACCCGGCAGATCCGGCCAGACCCGGCGGCCATCCGGCCCTTAGGCAGCCCCAGCCGGATCACCGGGACACCTGCCCGCCGGGGTAAGGACGCAGCGCACCGTACTTCGCGAACTGCCGCCCTATCTCTTCCTCGATCGCGGCCTGGAGGGCTGCTGCGAGGTCGACGCGCAGGATGTTGGCCAGGCACAGCATCCAGGCGGTGAGCTGACCGAGCTCTTCCTCCAGCCGGGCCGGTCCTTCCTGGCGGCGGACAGCCTGGGCGAGCTCGCCGAGTTCCTCCATCGTCCACACGAGCGCCCGGTCGGCCTCCAGCCGACCGTAGATCGCTAACGCCGCGGACTGCAGGCCGCGCACTGCGGGCAGGGCCGCCTGGACAGCGGGCCACGGCCCGCGCCAGGGCTCTGGACCGTCGCGCCCGCCGGCGGCGACCAGCAGGCCGGCGCTGGCCGGGCGGTTAGCGGAGGCGGAGGTCGTCATCGCGGTACTCGATCCCGAGGGACGGTATGGCGAGGCTGCGCGGGCCCTCCGTCACCTCGCCGGCGATCAGCGCCTCATGCCCGGTCTCGCGGGCGAGGCGCATGGTCTGGGCGGCGTCCTCGGGGCTGATGATGGCGACGTACCCGGCGCCCATGTTGAGGGTGCTGTACGCCTCGGCCGGAGCCAGCTCCAGCTCGCCCACGAGAAACTGCAGTACCTCCGGAACGGGCGGCAGCGCGGTGATCTCGTAACGCGCTCCGACGCCGGCACGCATGATCTTCAGGAAGCCGTGGCCGGTGATGCCGTTCAGGAACCTCGGCACCACCGGGGAGGCCAGCAGCTCGCGCACGAACGAGGCATACAGAACAGTGGGGTCCAGCAGCGCGTCGCCCAGGCGCCGGCCACTGGGCAGCTCGGTCAGCAGCCCGCCGGGCAGGCGCCCGGCGACGCGGCGGGCCAGGGACGCTCCGTTAGCGTGCAGGCCGCTGCTGGCCAGCAGCACGATCTTGTCGCCAACGGCGATGCCGTCGCCGAGCACGGGCCGCCGGCCCGCCGGGACCAGGCCCAGCGCGCTTCCGGCCAGCTCAATCGCGTCATCGGCGACGACGCCGGGCAGGGCAGGCGACTCGCCCCCGCCCCAGGCGGCGCCGGCTTCCTCGCACGCCTCCCGCCAGCCGCGCAGCAGGTCCAGTGACCGATCACGGCTGGCATACCAGCCCGCATCGCCAGTGGCGAAGTAAGCGGTCACCACAAGCGGGTTCGCGCCGACGGAGATGACATCGTTGACGATCGCGGCCACCGCATCGCGGGCGATGTCGGCGTACCGGCTGATCCCGGTCGCCGCGAAATAACCGGCCGCGATGACCGACTTGGTGCCCAGGCCCTCGATGACCATCGCCAGGACGGACCCGTTCAGCTCGAAGACATAGGCCGACGACCCGCGGGACCCGCTGACCTCGGCCGCCCCGGACCCGGTCAGGAGCGGGGCCGTGGCGGCAGCCTGGGCTATCGCCTGCCGCTTAATGTCATCGAGCACCTCATAGTCAACACCGGACAGGCGATATTCGTCCTGGCGAGCCATTCAGTAACTCCTCCATTAATCGTGAGCCGGCAGGGTGCCGAACGCTGGGGTCACCGCCCGATGAGAGTAACAGTGAAAGACTTCAGCGCCCTAAAGAGTTCCCCAGTAAGGGGCAAAGGGTCGCCTAAGGCAAAGGGTCACCATGCGCAAAAGGTCTGGTGCAAATCCCGCGCCTCAACTAAGGACAACGGCATGACTACCCGGCGGCCAGACCAGGCGGGGCCATCGGGCTGGGGTCTGCCCGTTGTACGGGCTCATGACTGCCCGACCCTTGGATTGCCAGCTTGGCGTCGGTCGTCTCTTGGCCGGTACAAAAGATGAGGCGTCATCCGCCGCACCGGGACCGAGGCCTCCATAAGGGCATTCGGCGATCCGCCAGGATGTCCCATATGTTCCTAGCCGTGTGAGACCAGGGCACGGCCTGCCAGTTGGAAGCCGTAAAGGCGAGGGTCTCTGATGCGTGTAGCGGGCTGCCAGTTGTGCGGGAGAATGGGCGTGCGGGCTGGGTTTGAGCCGTTGTCACTGCGGGGTGCTTGCTGGTCTCCGGGCAGGCTGGTGAACGTGAGGGGTGTCGTGGCCGGGCTGGCTGTTGGCGGCGGTGGGTTCGAGGTGCTGGCTGGTAGCGAGCGGGTGGGGCCGCGCCGGGTGCTAGGGCCCGCTGATGCTGAGTTACTGACCGACCTGGGTGGTCGTTATGTGCGGGCGGTGCAGGCAGGGTCGGATGCGGGGGTGTTCGCTGGGCTGGGCCTGGAGCTGGCGGGGTGGCTGGAGGGCGATGGCGGGCAGCTGAGCGCGCTGCTGGACCGGGCAGAGCGGCCGCTGGTGTTCGAGGTAACGGGGCCTCGGGAGCCGTCGGAGCCGGAGTGGGCGGTGCTGCGGGCTCCGTTTGAGCTGCTGGCCCGGCCGGGCGGGGGGCTGCTGGCGGAGGAGGAGCTGACCGGGTTCTGCGTGGTGCGGCGGCTGGGGACAGCAGCGGACCGGCCGGGGCTGGATGGGTTCCGGCTGGGGCTGGCGTTCATGGCGTCGTCGCCGCGGGGGCAGCAGGAGCTGGATTTCGAGGCGGAGGAAGCAGCGATCCTGGGCGCGGTGGATGAGGACCGCGCGGACCTGCTGGTGGAGGACACCGGTGACCCCGAGCAGCTGGCCCGGCGGCTGGCGGGCCTGGGCGGGATGCCGGTCGTGCACTTGTCGTGTCACGGGCTGAACAGCTGGCGGGCGCGGCCGGGGGCGCCGGGGGTCCCCGTGCTGATGATGGAAGACGACGCCGGCGGGGACCGGCCGGTGACGGCCGGGGAGCTGGCCCGGCTGCTGCGGGTCCGGCCGCGGCTGCTGTTCGTGTCGGCGTGCCTCACCGCGGCAGCCGCAGATACGGCGGGTCACCTGCCGCCCGGCAGCGGCCATAAAGATGCGGCTGGCGCTGCCGGGTGCGCCGGGCAGGAGCTGGTCGCGCACTCGATGGCGACGGCACTTGTGACCGCGGGGATGCCGGCGGTGATCGGCTGGGACGGCTCGGTCGGTGATATGTCCGCGACGCTGTTCGCGGAGCGGCTGTACAGGGGGCTGGCGGACCGGGCTGACGTGGAGATCGCGGTGGGTGACGCCCGGCGGGTGCTGCTGGAGTCAGAGGACCCGGTAGTGCGCGCGGACTGGCACCTGGCCCGGCTGTGGCTGGGTCCCGGTGGCGGCGGGCCGCTGGTGGCCGGCCGCCGGAAGCGGTCGCTGATACCTGCCGCGCATGGCACGCAGACGTTCCTGGACCGCAAGCAGCAGGTCCCGGTCGCGGTGCCGGAAATGTTCGTGGGCCGCCGCCCGGAGCTGCAGCGGGCGCTGCGAGCGCTGCGGTCGGGGCGCCGGGCGGGCGTGCTGCTGCGCGGGCAGGGGCGGCTGGGCAAGTCGAGCCTGGCGGCGCGGATCGCGGACCGGTTCCCCTCCCATGCGAAGGCGGTGGTGTTCGGGGACTACAGCGCGCTGGGCATCCTGGACGCCGTCGCCGCTGCCCTGCCCTCCACGCCGGCGGCCCGGGACATGATTGAGTCCCGGCTGCCCGAGATACGCCACCGGGCCGAGGCGATCGGGCCGGTACTGGCGGACCTGCTCACGGGGCCATGCGCGCAGGATGACGGCGACAGCGGCCGGCCGCTGCTGCTGATCCTGGATGACCTGGAGCAGATCCTGACCGTCGACCCGGAGGGCCCGCACCAGGTCGCGGCCGGGCACGCCGAGGTCCTGGCGGCGGTGCTGGCCGCGTTCGACCCGGCGCAGACCGACAGCCGCCTGCTGATCACGAGCCGCTACGCCTTCACACTGCGCGGCCTGGAGGCCCGGCTCGAAGACGTCCAGATCCCGCCGCTGTCCGATGTCGCCCGGCTGAAGCTGCACCGCCGCCAGCAGGCACTCACCCCGCCAGGGCGGCAGGCTGAGCGGGCGGGACTGGCCGGGCGGGCGGTGGCGGTGAGCCGGGGGAACCCGGGCCTGCAGGACCTGATCGGCCTGAAGGTCGTGTACGGCGAGCATGTCAGCCAGGACCGCGCCGAGGCGGCCGTCGCGGGCATGGAAGCCTACCTGCGGCAGGGCGGCCTGCCCGGTGATGCGGAGGTGCGGGAGTTCCTGGAGAACCTGGCGCTCGACACACTGCTGGAGGAAGCGGGCCCGGCGGACGCCGCGCTGCTGCGCGCCGTAACCCTGTTCACCGTCCCGGTCCCCGGACCGGTAGTCGCGGTGCTAGCGGGCCAGGTCGGAGGATCGGTGGCCCGGCTGCGGGGTCTGGGCCTGCTGGATCCCTACCCGGACCTGCGTGACCCGGCAGTCGTGGCGCTGGCGGCCAGCCCGCTGGCTGCCGGGCGGCTGGACCGGCTCAGCCCGGCCGAGCAGGAGGTACTGGCCGCAGCCGCAGCCAGGCCGCTGCTCGAAGCCTGGGGCGGGCCGTCACCGCAGCCGGGCCGTGACCCGGTGCTGGATGTGCAGCTGGCTACGCTCGCCCTGCTCGCCGGCGAACCCGAGGTCCTGGCAGTATGCGCGGCCGGGGCTGTCGCCGGGCTGCGCGGCGGGCCGGCGTCCGCGGCGCAGCGGATCGGCCAGGACGCAATCGCCCTGCTTGACCGCCACGACCACCCCGTCCCGCTGACCCTGCTCCGGCGGACAGCCGATGCCGCGCTCACCAGCGGCGACGGCGACACCGGAACCGCCCTGCTCACCAGGGCAGCAGCTCAGGCACAAGCCGGAAGAGAACCCGGCAGTGACCCGCTCGGCCGGGCTCGGGTCATCGCCGAGCAGGCCCGCCACCTCATCACTCGCGGCGAGCTCAGGCAGGCCGGGCAGCTACTCGGCGAGGCCCGCCAGCTTTTCACGGCCGCAGGATCCGAGTCCGAGGCCGCCGCAGTGATGGGATCTCTCGCCGATGTCGCCTACGAGCGCGGTGAGTACGACGAGGCGCTGCGGATCCGCCGCGAGGTTCAGCTGCCGGTCTATGAGCGGCTGGGCGATGCCCGGTCCGCCGCCGTCGCCTGGGGCAAGATCGCCGACATCGCCTACCAGCGCGGTGAGTACGACGAGGCGCTGCGGATCCGCCGGGATGTCGAGCTGCCGGTCTACGAGCGGCTGGGCGACGCCCGCGAAGCCGCCGTCGCCTGGGGCAAGATCGCCGACATCGCCTACGAGCGCGGTGAGTACGACGAGGCGCTGCGGATCCGCCGGGAGGTGACGCTGCCGGTCTACGAGCGGCTGGGCGACGCCCGGTCCGCCGCCGTCACCTGGGGCCAGATCGCCGACATCGCCTACCGGCGCGGTGAGTACGACGAGGCGCTGCGGATCCGCCGGGAGGTGACGCTGCCGGTCTACGAGCGGCTGGGCGACGCCCGGTCCGCCGCCGTCACCTGGGGCAAGATCGCCGACATCGCCTACCAGCGCGGTGAGTACGACGAGGCGCTCCGGATCCGCCGCGAGGTTCAGCTGCCGGTCTACGAGCGGCTGGGCGACGCCCGCGAAGCCGCCGTCACCTGGGGCCAGATCGCCGACATCGCCTACCAGCGCGGTGAGTACGACGAGGCGCTCCGGATCCGCCGGGAGGTGACGCTGCCGGTCTACGAGCGGCTGGGCGACGCCCGGTCCGCCGCCGTCACCTGGGGCAAGATCGCCGACATCGCCTACCAGCGCGGTGAGTACGACGAGGCGGCCGACCGATGGTTCCGGCAGCTTGAGGCGTGCAGGCATCTGGGCGACCTTGACGGGATCGCCTCCGCCGGCTGGGGCCTGGCCAGGATCGACCTCGCGAAGAAGGACTACCAGTCGGCCCTGCCCCGGCTGACCGAGTCCTTCGAGATCCTGACCCGGCTGCAGCGGCCCGACGGAGTCGCGGCCGTCGGCGGGGATCTGGGCCAGCTACTGATCGCGGGAGGCCAGCCCGACACGGCCCGTCAGATTCTCCGCCAGGCCCTGGCGGCCGCCACCAAGATCGGCTGGAACGACATGGCCCAGCAGATCAGCAGCATCCTCCAAGACCAGCCCCCGGAGACAACATGATCATCCGGCTCGAGAGCACCCGCCGCCAGAGCATCGAACCCGCCAGATACTCCATCGCTGCGCTAGCGCGCGCCTGGGACCAGGAAATCTCAGAAGCAGCAGCGGAGAGCACGCCGGGCGCAGCCGCCCGAAGCGACAAGGGAGCCGACCCGACTGCGGTAATCGCGCTGGTCCTGTCGATCCCCTCCACCGCGCTGGCCGTCCTCGACCTAGCCGACCGCATCCGCAAAAGACACCGGGCACAGGAACTGATCAGCCACGCCCAGCACCTTGCCAGTCAGCAGGTCACCACCTGCCTGATAGCCCGCAGCCGCACCATAGAACTCCGCACCCTCACCCCCGACCAGCTCCTCGACCTTATAGCCGACGACGAGGCTGCCAGCTAAGCCACCCGTCGATGGCCACAGACTCGATCACACGGAATCTGTGCGGCAAGTCGCTGATCCACTGGCGTCAGCGAGCATGCTCCGATGCTGCTCTCGGCATTGACTCAGAGCCGCCCGACTGCTGGATGGCCAGTGCCGCCGCGGCCTGGCCAGCGTTCACGGCATCGTGCAGGCAGACGCCAGTGGCCAGACGGGCTGCGAACGTCGCGGCAAAGGCGTCACCGGCACCCGTGGTGTCCAGCACGGCGCCTGCCTGGTGGGCGGGGTAACGGTAGCTGGTGCCGTCCGCCCATGACGCGGCTCCCGCCGCGCCGAGCGTGATCACGACAGTGCGGGCTCCGGTCCGGTGGGCCAGAGTCTCAGGAAGCCCATCGGCGTCAGCCGCGCCGCCGTCATCAGAGGCCAGCAGCGCACGAGCCTCGTCCTCGTTGCAGACAACGACGTCCGCGAGATCCCAGGGCAGTGCTCGCGCGGAGGCAGGGTCGGCGAGCGGCGGTGCGGGCTGGACGACGACCAGCGAGCCACGCTTGCTGGCCTGAACGATCGCTTCGCGGATCACCTCGCCCGCTGCCTCGAAGGTGATCAGCACGGCATCCGCGCTGTCGAGGGCAGCCGCCGCGCTGCGGACGGTCTCGGGCGTGACCGCGACCGCATCATCGATGTGCCAGACGATGGAGTTCTCGCCGGTGTCGCTGACCAGGACCAGGCAGACCGTGGTCGGCACACCTGCCCGTCGCTGCACCCCGCCGGTGCCGATCCCCTCGCAGTCCAGCGCCGCCAGGACATCCCGCCCAACGCCGTCGTCTCCGACGACACCGACCGCGCTGACCTGCGCGCCGAGCCGGGCCAGCGCGACTGCCTGGTTGAGGGCCTTCCCGCCCGGCACTGTACGGATGGAGCGCGCCTGGATCTCCTCGCCCCAGCCAGGCAACCGCGAGGTCCGCACCAGGCAGTCCGCGACGTACGCACCAACAACGACGAACCGCAGGTCGCTCACGGCCCGCGGAGTCGGCGCGGTTACCGGTAGGTCCATTGCTGGCCTGTCCCCCGGTACCTGTCCACCGGGATCGGCGTGACACCCGGCCGCATCCGGGCCTTGTACAGCACGCCGCGCAGGTGGTCGATCTCGTGGGCCACCAGCCGGGCCATGCCGCGCTCGAACGTGGTGATCCGGGTGGTCCCGTCGGTGTCCTGGTGCTCGACCTCGATGGCCAGCGGCCGCAGCACCTTGCCGCGCACGTCGAAGAAGCTCAGGCACCCCTCGTACTGCTCGTCGGTTTCGGCGGACTCATCGCTGACCTGCGGGTTGAGCAGGGTGATGGTCTCGCCTTCCGGCGTCCGGACCACCGCGGCGGCGCGGCTGATGTGGATCTGCGGGGCGGCCAGGCCCATGCCCTTGGAGAAGTTGTGCACCTGGGAAACGCGCTCCAGGGAGCTGACGAGCTGGGCCACCACGCGGCGCGCGTCCTCGGCCTCGGCCGGCAGGTCGAACGGCCGGGCGATCTCGCCCAGCACCTGGTCGCCCTCCTGGGCGATGTCCAGGGACCGCATGACCTCGGACGGGCTGGCTGTCTCCACCTCAGCGGCCTCCTCGTGGCCTGGCGCCCGGAACTTCCACTCGATCCGGTATCTCGCGTGCAGCGGGGGTTCCTCGGTCGACCAGGTGAAGACCACCTGGTCCTCTTGCTCCTGGCGCGTGATCGGGGTGCGGAACGGCAGGGCTTCAGCCGTCATCGAGGTTTCCATGCCCCACACCGCTGGCTGGAACTGAGCCGGGAATGTCAGCGTCATGCTCAGCCGCCTGGTCGGCAGCCGGATGGCGCGCTGCCACCAGGGACCCCATTTGCCGAACCGGACGGTGTAGACGTAGCTGATCCACGCCGTTTCCCCCGGATACAGCGGGAACTTGCCGTCGTCGTTCTCGAAAAGCAGCCAGACCTCTTTAGAGGCATCCCGGTCCTGCTTGACTGTCCACGACATCGGCTCGCCGCCGCAATCGGCTAACAGCCCAACCTCTTCCCACGTCAGCGGGTCTTCCCGGTAGAGCTGGTTAGACCGTTCCGGGTCGCCTGGGTACTTATCCGCGGCGATGCGTATCAGGTACCGGGTCACCGGCTGCGAGCTGGTATTGCGCAGCAGCCTGCGGATACGGGTCTCGTACACGCCGTCCCGGTACGTCAGGCTGGCCTGCTCATGCTCGACCAGCAGGTCATGCCCGAGCGCGGCGAGCGGCTCCGGTCCTGGCTCCTCCTCGTGCCGCGCCTTGTCGCTGCTGAGCGCGGCGAGCGCGTCGTGCATCTCCTTCCAGCGCCTGATCAGCGCATGTCCGGCGTGCAGATGCTGGTCGGCGGCCTCCGCGAAACTTCGGCTCGCCGCCACGCTGCCGCCTTCCACCTTGCTGATGTACGACGGCGTGTAACCCACCAGCGGGGCTAACGCCTTCTGCGAGTAGCCCGCCGACTTCCGCCAGTGCCGGAGCTCGGCGATGAAAGCCGCGACCGCGGGGAGCTGCCGGACTTCTTCCGCCTCCAGCGGCATCGGGTCCTGGCCTGGAGAGCGCGGCAATGACATCGGCATCCGATCCGGCGGAGAAGGCTGAGCATTCGAAAAGACTGTATCGCCCGGTCAGGAACCGCCCCTTATCGGCCCAAGACCAGGGCGCAGCCGAAGCCGGGCGATGCCTGCCCGGAATGAATGGAGTGAACGGCACATGATCGCCGTTCACCCTGCCGTCCACCCCTCTCCCTATCCGAACCTGCCACTGGAGCGAGCAACAGCTCCGAACCGCCGGGAAACCCGGCGCAGGTTCGCGTCACGAGGGAGAAGGACAGATGATCATCGTTACCGCTCTCGCGGTCGCGCTGATAGCCGGAATCGCGATCGGCGCTACCACCCTGGTCTGCCTCGGGATCAAGCGCGAAGAGTCCGAGCGGTCGATCCAGGATGAGCCGCCGACCCGCGCGGCCCGGGCAACCCGCCGCCTGGTCGGCTGGCACGGGACCGCGCCCATGCTCGTCATCGGGCCTGGCAACGTGGCCCGCTGGGCCGACAGGCCGGTGGGCCGGTGAGCACCCAGCGGCTAGGAGACCGGCTCGTCGCCGGGGTATGCCTTGCCGAGCTGCGCGTACAGCTCGGCAAGGTGCCCGCGCAGTACCTCGCCCTCGCGGCGGATCGCGGCCAGCTCGTCCCGGCGGTCGTCCTCGGCCTGGCGCAGCTCGGCACGCAACTCCGCCACCTGCGCCAGCAGGCTTTCGACCGTCGCGGCCTGCTCGGCCGCGGCCTCGGGAGTGGCCCTGACGTACACGCCCTTGCCGGGCTGGCCGACCAGCAGGCCCGCGTTCCGCAGCTGCGCCACCGCGGCCCGGATCACCGTGACCGACACCTGGTGCGCGGCGGCCAGCCGCGCGGTGGACGGGATAGCCGAGCCGACCGGGAACTCCCCGGCCGTGATCCGCTCCCGCAGGTCATCGGCGACCTGCTGGTAAGCGGGACGCCCGATCTCCGTCACCTCGCGGCCTTCCTGACGCTGGCGCGACCGGGACCGGCCACGCGACGACACGGTAGCCCAGCGCCGGAAGCCAGGCATAACCATGTACACCAGGTTGAGCATAGTGTGTTAGATTGCCATGGACGTCAGGGGACGGTTCCGGACATCAAGTCCCCGCTCTATATCCCCGGCGCCGCTGCGGTCACCGGCCCGCTTCTGACCAGTCCACGCCGGCGCCCCGCAGCTCCTCCCTCGCGTCGCCGCCCCAGCCGTTTCCGGCCTGCCCGCCGCCCAGGCGGATGGCCGGTGCCACGGCCGCCTCGCGGCCCTGGCCTGCCCAGACGCGGCAGGCGCACCCCTCGTCGTCTACGCCGCCACCGCTCAGCCGACGGCCCGGACGCTGCCGGCCATGCCCGCCAGCAAGTCCAGCCGATCTCAGCCCGCCAGCGGCCCCGGCGAATAGCCGCCAAGCACACCCGCCGGGGCCAGCACCCCCTGCTCAGGAGGCATCTCCATGATGACGCTCACCACCAGCCCGCCGCACCACGACGGCCGAGCAGCCACCCAGCCCGGCAGCGGGAAAGCCCTCTACCGAGTTCCCGAGGCCATGAAACTGCTCAGCCTCAGCCGCAGCGTGATCTACAACCAGATCCGCAGCGGCCGCCTGCGCAGCGTCAAGGAAGGCACCGCCCGGCTCATCCCGGCCGATGCCATCGCCGAGTACGTCGCGCTGCTCGAAGCGGAAGCCGAGGCGGACCAGTGACGGCCGCCAGTACCAGCGGCCGTCGCCCTCGCGGCCGTGCCAACGGCGAGGGATCGATCTTCCCGTACAAGAACGGCTACGCCGCCTACGTATGGGTCACGACTCCTGGCGGCAAGCGAGCGCGAAAGTACGTGTACGGCCAGACAAGGGACGTGGTCCACGACAAGTGGATCAAGCTCCAGGACAAGGCCGCGAAGGCGCCGGTCCCCACGAAGACGCCCAGCCTCAGCCAGTACCTGATCGGTTGGCTGGCCAATGTCGTCAAGCCGAACCTAGAACCGGCCACCTATGCCTACTACGAGCTGATGGTCCGTCTGTACATCGTTCCGGCGCTCGGCACCAGGCGGCTCGACAAGCTCCAGACCAGCGAGGTTCAGACATGGCTGAACGATCTAGCCAAGACCTGCCAGTGCTGCGTCCAGGGCAAGGACAAGGCGCGGCCGCCGCGCAAGCAGCGATGCTGCGCACTGGGTGACTGCTGCAAGAACTACCCCGGTCGCCGGACCGTCCAGGCCGCCCGCAACACACTGCGTGCTGCGCTCAATCACGCTCAGATGTCTGACGAGCTGGTTTCCAGGAACGTCGCTAGCTACGCGAAGGTGCCGACCCCTTCCCGTCGGCGTAGGGGATCAGCGTGGAGCGTCGAGGAAGCGAGTCGCTTCCTCGCCTCCGCCCGCGGGGATCACGACCCGTTCTATGCCGCCTATGTGCTGATCCTGATCAACGCCCTGCGCAGAGGCGAAGTCCTCGGCCTGACCTGGGCGAGCATCGACACTGACCGCGACCAGATCGACATCAGCTGGCAGCTTCAGCGGGTCAACAGGCAACTGATCCACAAGCAGCGGGTCAAGACCGAGGACTCCGACGCCGACGACACCGTCCCGATGCCGGAGATCTGCTCGTCCGCCCTGGAACTCCGCCGCCAGGACCAGGCCGCCGCCAAGGAGCAGGCCGGTGAGCGCTGGCAGGACAGTGACCTGGTCTTCACGACCAGGTGGGGCACGCCGGTCGAGCCTCGCAACTTCTACCGGAGCTTCGAGGCTCGCTGCCGCAAGGCCCAGGTGCCGCGCATCCGCGTGCACGACACCCGGCACACCTGCGCGTCCCTGCTGGCCGCGTTCGACGTCCATCCCAGGGTCGCCATGCGGATCCTCCGGCACGCCAACATCACGGTGACGATGGAGATCTACACCAAGGTTTCCGACGAGATCACCCGTGCCGCGCTCAGGAAACTCAGCGACCGCATTGACGCCGCTACGCCTAAGCCGGAGGACCAGCGATGACCGGGCCAGTCGCGGATCCGCGGCTTCGCGCACCCAGTCCGGCGGCCCCGGCGATCCTGAACGGCCGCCATGGCCAGGGAACCGCCAATAGTCCTGAACGGATAGCACGGCGCCAGTCCTGTCCAGAGGCCCGGCCGGGCGCGTCATCAGCCACTCAGCCAGAGCAGCGCGACGGCGGGACGTTGCTGCTGGTCGTGGCGTCTGCGCTGCTCTTGCTGCTCGCCGCCGCTCAGGGGTACGTCAGCTTCCGCGCCCAGTACACGTTCATCGACCAGGCCAAGCACGCGCACATCCCGTCGCTGCTGGAGGCACTCGGCCTGGACACCGGCGCGGTCATCTTCGCCCTGCTCGCGCTGTCGCTAGCCCGCCGGGGCCGACGAGGAAGCGTCGAGCGGGTGCTGAACGTCGCCTGCGCGCTCGGCTCGATGACCATGAACCTGCTCGCGGCCAACCTCGCCTCGCCACGGTCGGTGACGGTCTGGGTGCTGCCCAGCGCCCTGTACGCGCTGGCCTCAGACCGGCTGATCGCGGTTGTGCGCCGCTGGGTCCAGGGTCGCGCCAGGCGAGGCCCGGCAGGACGGCTCGCCCTGGCAGTCGGCCGGCCGGCTGCGGTCTCTGGCTCCTGCGGTTCGTCTTCGACCCGGCCGGAACGGTATCCGGCTTCCGCCGCTGGGTGCTCGCCGTGGCGCCGGTATCACCTGGCCTCCTCGACGACAGCGGCGTCCTGGCGCTGTCCGCCGGTCCGGGGGCCGCGACAGAGAACGGGCCCGCCGGAGACTCGCCCGGCAGTCTCGCCGACATCGCCGTCCTTGCACAGGGGGAGACGAAGCGCGAGGCGCTGATCCGCATCTACGAGCACTTCGGCAACATCGGCGACCCCCGGTACGGGGACCGTGCCAAGGCCGCCTCGGTCGCTCGGCGACATCGCCGGCCTCATCGGCTATCACCCCGGCACCGCGCGACGCGAGTTGGCCCGGTACCTGATCGGCCCGGACGCCCCCGTTTCGTGTCCACTCGCAGAAACTGACGCTAAGGCGGTGGCCTGATGCCGCACCTGCACCATCTGACAGAGCTGTTCATCGCCTTGATCGCCGTCCTGTTCATCGCGGGAGTCGTCCGGCTGGTCATCGGGAACCCCGCCGCGTCCCGGCACCGGGTCCGCGTGCTGCGCATGGCGGATCCGGTTGTACCTGCGGCCCGGCCCAGGGTTCGCGACCGCCGTGGAACTGCTGGTGCGCTGGTCGCGGCTGCGCGCGGTCACAACAGGGCGCCGGTCCCGGCCATCGCTGCCCTGGCATGCGCAGGCTCGCCACGCCCGTCACCGAGTACGCCGTGCGGCTCGGCCGCGCGCAGCTCGGCAGGCGGGTCATCGCCAGCATGGAGGACCAGACCCTCGTTCTGGCCGCGCCGCGCACCGGCAAGTCTGGCTGGCTCGCCGACCGGATCATCGACCACCCCGGCGCCGTCGTCACCACCACCACCCGCACGGACCTGCTGGAGAACACCGCCGCGCTGCGGAGCACGCGGGGCGTGGTGCACGTGTTCAACCCCGAGGGCATCGGCGGTGTCCCCTCGACCTTCCGGTGGAACCCGCTGCAGGACTGCGACCAGCCCGCCGTCGCCTTGCAGCGTGCCGTCTCGCTGACCGCCGCGACCGAGTCGGCTGGCATGCAGGACATGGCGTTCTGGATCGGCAAGGCCTCATCGGTGCTGGCCTGCCTGCTGCACGCGGCCGCCCTCGACGGCCGGAACATGGCCGAGGTGTACCGGTGGGCGCACGGCATCGACGACACCGAGCCCGAGCAGATCCTCGCCCGCCACCCCGAGCGCCGCCGACGGCTGGCGCGGACCGCTGCTGGAACTGCGCAAGCCCGGCCGGACCGCCGACTCCATCCGGATGACCGTCACCCGGGCGCTCGCCTGGCTCGCCGACCCCGCCGTCGCCGCGGCGACCTCGCCCGGCCCCGGCGAAGGGTTCGACGTCGCCGACTTCGTCACCGGACGCGGCACCCTGTACATGATCGGCACCGGCCGGGAAGAAGCCCCCATCGCGCCGCTGTTCCGCGCCTTCGCCGAGTACGTCCACGCCGGCGCATCGCTCGCCGGGTCCCTCCAGCCGCACGGCAGGCTCGACCCGCCCATGCTCATGGCCCTGGACGAGGTCACCCAGATCTGCCCCGTGCCGCTGCCCGGCTGGATGGCCGACAGCGCCGGCAAGGGCATCCTCATCGTCGCCGTCTGCCACGGCCTCGCCCAGCTCGAAGCCCGCTGGGACAGCGCCGGCGCCCGCGCCATCTGGGACACCGCCGGCATCAAGGTCATCCTCGGCGGCGTCACCGACGCCGACACCCTCGACGGCCTGTCCCGCCTGTGCGGCGAGATCTCGCTGCGCACCCGCACCCGGACCCGCACCGAGGACGGCCGCCGCGCCTGGGCCACCATCTACCAGCCAGCCCAGGTCCTGCCGCCCGAGCTGCTGCGGATGCTGCCCGAGTGGCGAGCCCTGGTGATCCGCGGCAACCTGTCCCCGGTCATCATCAGGCTCCGCATGGCCTGGCGCCGCCACGACTACCACCACGCACGCCGCTCGGCTCCCGGCGGGCGCGAAGTCTTGCTGACCGGCCGGGTCGTGACCCGTAATCCTCCCGCTGCTGACACGGACGGCAGCCCGATTCCTCGCCCGCCCAGGCCCCGCCCCGCGCCCTGGCCCGGAGCGCCAGGCGGCCCCCGCCGCCCGGTCGCGCCGCCCCGCCCGCCAGGCCCGGCCGCGCCCCGGCCCCGACGTCCCTGGGAAGGGTCTGATTCAGGCGACCGCCGGTGACAACCCCGCCGCAGGGCCGCGACGACTCCACCGTCGCGGCCCTCGCCGTCCAGCTCAGCGGACTCCGCCGCGAGGTCCAGGCCCTGACCCGCCAGGCCACAGAACTAGCCAGCACCCAGCGCCAGCACGCCCTGTTACTCGAAGGCGTCGCCGAGCTGCGCCGCCAGATCGACCAGGTCCTTGCCGCCCTGAACGACCGGGACGACGACGGGCCAGCGGCCTGGTTCTGGCTCACCATGTCCGAGCAGGAAACCGCCAGCAAGCTCAGCGAGCTAACCGACTGGGTCGAGACCGTCCTGCGCACCCAGTACCCCGACTACCTGGCCGGACAAGTCCAGCCGTGCTGGCCGAACCATCCGGAGGCCCGATGGGAGCTGGCCTGGCTCTACCACCTCTGGACAGCCGCCTACCTGTCCGACCACCCAGCCCCGCGAGACGTCGCCGACTGGCACGACCGCTGGCTGCCCGGCGTGCTCCATCGCCTGGGCCACGTCATGGACAACTGCGCTGACGTCTGTCGCCGAAACATGGTTTCTGGAGAGGGGTAGCTTAACTAGCCCTCAACCGCGCCGAGCGAGCTAGAGGTGTTCTCGGCTCTCGTCGAGTGATTGCCGGGTTTCTCGTAGTGTTCGAGCATGGATGCGGTGCAGGACCTGGTCATGGCCGCGTCGGTCGCGAGCATCGCTGGCGCGATATTCGCCGGCATTCAAATCTGGCAGGCTCACCGCGCCGCCGACCCAGATCCGCAGACACCTCCGCCGGGCGCCTTACCAGCCGGGCAGGTTGATGTAGCTGAGGACCAGGGCGTCCAGGTAGGCAGCGGCAATGTCATGATCAACCAGTTCCTCACCCCGCCCGCAGCCCCTGGAACTGGGCAGGCGGCGCTGGTGGTGGTCGGGGAGATCCCGCAGGAGCCGCTGGGCTGGCGGCCCCGCCCGGAGCTGATGGCGGCCCTGGGAGAGCCAGGCCCGGGCTCGCGGGTGGTGGTGCGGGCGGTGACGGGGATGCGCGGGGTCGGCAAGACCCAGCTCGCCGCTGCCTACGCCCGTACCCGGCTGGGCACCAACGGCGGCCGGCTGGCGGCCTGGATCAACGCCGAGACCCACGGTGGCCTGCTGGCCGGGCTGGCTGATACGGCCGAAGCGCTCGGCCTGCCTGCTGATGATGCCGAAGCTGCTGGCATAGCGGTGCGGCACTGGTTGGAGGCTGACGGCAGCGGCTGCCTGCTGGTTCTCGACAACGTCACCGATCCTGAGGTGGTGCAGCCATACCTGCCGGCGGGCGGGGAAGCCCAGGTGGTCATCACCAGTAACCACCAGTCCGTCGCAGCGCTCGGCACTGCGTTGAGCGTAGAGGTATTCACCGAATCCGAGGGCTTGGCATACCTGACCCACCGCACCGGTCTGACGGATACGGCGGGAGCGCGGGATCTGGGCGCAGAGCTGGGCTGGCTGCCGCTAGCCCTGACCCAGGCCGCCGCCGTCATCGCCGCCAGGCACATGGACTATCCGCGCTATCTGCGGCGACTGCGCCGGGTACCGGTCGCAGATCTGCTGACGCCGGTGGTGGCCGGGCAGTACCCGCGCGGAGTAGTGGCGTCGGTGCTGCTGTCACTGGACGCAGTCACCGACGGGGACAGCAGCGGGCTGTGCGCGCAGCAGATGGAGGTGCTGGCTGTGCTGTCCCCCTCAGGGGTTTCCCGTGCCCTGGCCAGCACGATCACCGCGGTCGGCTCATCGGGAGTGACTCCGCCTGCAGGTGGACTGGCGGCGGATGCTGCCGACGATGCGCTGGGGCGGCTGGCCGAGGCGTCGCTGCTTACCTTCACCATCGATGGCGCGACGATCGTCGTTCACCGGCTGGTGCAGCGCGTAATTCGCGACCAGGTCACAGCCTCTGGCGGCTTGGCCGATGTCTGCCTGTCCGCCACCACGTTGCTGGACACCCAGGCCAGGGCGCTTGAGCCGGTGTGGCATGAGAACAGGGCGGCCGTCCGGGACCTGACCGGACAGATCCTGGCCCTGCATCAGTTGTCGGCCGCCTGCCCGCACACGGACCGACTCACCCGCAGCCTGCTCCAGGTCCGACGGCATTGTCTCTGGTTCCTCAACGCGCTGGGTGACAGCGCCGTCCAGGCCACCGTGGTAGGCGAGAGCCTGGTAGCCGATGAGGAGCGCGCGGTCGGCCCTGACCACCCCGACACCCTGGCAAGCCGCAACATGCTGGCCAATGCCTACCGCGATGCGGGGCGCATCCCCGAGGCCATCGCTCTGCACGAGCGCACGCTCGCTGACCGTGAGCGCACTCTCGGCCCTGACCATCCTCAGACACTGGCCAGCCGAAATAATCTCGCCACCGCGTACCAGGATGCGGACCGCGCCGACGACGCCGTCACTCTGCTGGAGCGCACCCTGGCCGACATGGAGCGCAGCCTCGGCCCCGACCATCCTGACACCTTGGCCAGCAGCGGAAACCTGGCTCTGGCCTACCAGGAGGCGGGTCGCCCTGGCAAGGCTGTTGCCCTGCACGAGCGCACGCTCGCCGACCGCGAGCGCACCCTCGGCCCCGACCATCCCCATACGCTGGCCAGCCGAAGCAGTCTCGCCAGCGCCTACCAGGACGCGTGCCGCAACGACGAGGCCATCATCCTGCTGGAGCGCACCCTCGCCGACAGCGAGCGCGCCCTCGGCCCCGACCACCCCCATACCCTGATCAGCCGGCACAACCTCGCCCTGGCCTACCAGGAGGCGGGCCGCACAGACCAGGCCGTCGCCCTGCACGAGCGCACGCTCGCCGACCGCGAGCGCACCCTCGGCCCCGACCATCCCGACACTCTGCAAAGCCGCAGCAATCTCGCCGACGCTCGCCGCGCTGCCAGCGCACAGCGGGCTACGTCTCGTCGTGATCGGAGTCGTTGGAGTCGTCGAGGTCGACGGCCTGCAGGCGGGGGGCCTGGTCTATCCGGATGATCCAGACGTCTCCCGGCCCTTCATGCACCCGACATTGGACCGCTCCCAGGACTCGGCGCAGCGTCGCGGAAGTGCAAATGGTCCGGTAACCGGAGGCGAGTAGGTGCCGTCGAGGACGGTGGCCAGCACATAGCAGAACACCGGCTCAGCCGGCGAACCTGTGGCTCAAGATCCTCTGGGCATTCACTGGTCATTTGGGTCGGGTGGCCCGGCGAGTTCCCGATGATGACTGAAGGCTGCGAACCACGGGTCCGGACATCGAGCGATGCGCCGACGCCTTGCGAGCACTTGCCGCGCTGCCCGCGAGCTGAGTGCAGCTGCAGCAAGACGGCGGCGAAGCGGAATATGAGTGTCTTAGGTGTGGAGGGGGAAGCGGCTGCGGGTCGGGGAGGTCGAGCTGCGTGGTCAACTGGCCGCAGAAGCCCAGGGCGCGGTTGAGCAGCAGCGCCGGGTCCCCAGGCGGATTTCTCCGGGCCCGTCGGCAGGCTGGCACCGGGGCGTGCCAGCAGGAGGCCGTGGCGGTTGATGTCGATCAGCCACTGCTGGTGAGCTTCCTATGGTCCGGCGGTGGCGCGCGGCACGACTGAGTAAAAGATGTAGTGCCCGTCCATGCCGGCGGTTCCATCAAGGTGAGGGTTGCCGGGGCGCGCCTGACGATCTGCGTGGAGATCCGTCAGGACCTGGCTTCAAAAAACGCGGCGAGAATGGGCCTATTCCGCCTGTCCGGTGTCGCCGCGCCGTTGGGCGTCTTTGGCGTATTTGCCAGGCATGACGGCGTGGCGGAGCCCGCGTACGCTTGCCCGCAGCTGCATGCCCAGGTCGCCGGTGACGATGGTGACTGGTTTTCCGATCGCTTGCTGAGCGAACGCGGCCCGGTTCAGCAGCTCCTCGTCAGGGTTCGGCGTTCGCGAGTGACCTGGGTCGTCGGCGAGGAATTCCAGGGTGGTGCCGTCACCGAACACGATCGCCCCATCGGGCTGCAGGCCGTTGCTGTGCCGGCGGAGCACTCTGATTGCCTGGGCCGCGCGGCGGGCCATGGTGTCGGATCCGGTGTACTTCTTGTTATCCAGCTCATCGATGACCAGCATGGGCAGGATAATCCGGACGGGCTGTTCACCGGTCACCTCCCGCCAGCTGACCTCATCAGGCCGGTGATAATGCATGAGGACGTTGGTGTCGAGGATCACCGGACTGCCGGGACGCGCCCTCAGCGCCAGCGCGCCTCTGGCCTTCTCCCTGAGTGACTCAAGCGCGTGGACCTGGCGCCGCACCTCGTTATCGATCAAGGGCGCCTTCCGGGGAGTCGCGTCGGTCATCTCGCGGATCAGCCGGTACTCGCTGCTGAACAGCCCGGCCGCAACGCCGTCGTCATCATCGAACATCGCGGCCAGCTGAGCGTCGGCCGTCTCAACGGCCTGCAGGTAGAAGTTCTGGACTTCACGCCAGTCTTCCCCCCGTGCCCAGAAAGAGCTGACGCCCCCGAACCATGCCTTGATCAGGCCCTCAAGTCCATCAATAATTCCGGCAGGATCTGTGTTCTCGCTCATCAGCATGCCCACCATGCTGCCATTCCTGCGCAGAGCCTGCTCTCCGAGCGGGCTGGTGAGATGGAGCGATCTGTTCCGCAGCTAGGCGTGTGGGAGTCGGCAAGGGTCGCCCGGCAGTACGTCACCTATACATCCTGAGGCTCGCTTTCCGGACGTCCTGAGCATGCCGTTCAGACCGAAGCCCAGCGCTGTCCAGAGGCACGGCTACGGAGCGTTAGCCACCCCTCGGCCGCCAGCAGGACGGTGCCAGTCGCGTGGAACTCCGCGCCCGCGTGGCTGTCCGAGTGCCTGACTAGTCTGTATGTGGCATTCCGGGCGTTGTCTGAGGAAGTCGCGCAGCCCAGGCGACGGTGGCTGGCGGGAGGTTCATGGCTGGGGACCGGCTGTTCATGGGCCTGCCGGTATATGAGGTCCAGCACAGGTGCAGTGAGGCTGCCGCGCGGGCGGTGCAGCAGCTTTCTGACGAGCAGCTTGCCGGGTCCGGTATCGAGGATCTGACGGATGCCATCCTGGCCGAGAAGGTACCTCCGCTGATCGAACTGGACACGGCGGGCCACGGCCTGACGACGGAGGTTGTAAAGCGTCCGGAGTCGCGCGGGCTCAGCGCCATGCACCTGGCCAGCGGCCAGCTGCCTGCTAGGGAGTATCTGCAGGCGCACCTTCATATTCCGTACACCGGCACGCAGCAGTCCCTTAGCTACCGGCCCGCGACACAGCCCGGCCACCCGCCCGAGGCGGTAGTAACCGGCAGCGAGGTGATCCTCACCGTCCCTGCGGTCGGCATGGGCGCTCTCGGTGTCGAGGAGCAGTTGCTCGGCCAGGAGCGCAACCTTGTCGCATGGGTGGAGGCCCTCAACTCTAGTCTCAGGGCCGTGCAGCGCCACGTCCGTAGCCTGGTGACGAACGGGCTGCAGGAACGCCTGGCGCTGCGGGCGCAGCGGGACGAGCTGGCGGCCGCCCTGACCATTCCTGTCAGGCAAGTCGAGTCCGCTCGCGCGCTGCCGGTACCGGTCCGCCGAGTCAACGCTGCCGTGACGCGGACGCCCGCGGGAGCCGGGCAGCCGCCGGGGTGGGAGCTGGCTGACGCGGTCTACGAGGAAGTGATCCGGACCATAATCAGCTTCTGCCATGCGATGGAGCGGCGCCCGGCGAGCGCCGGGCATCTGATCCCGGACGAGGAGACGCTGCGTGACTGGATGCTGTTCCTGCTCAACGCGAACTACGAGGGACCCGGCGGCGCTGATATCTTTGCCGGCGGCGAGACCGAGAACGGCGCTGGCAAGACCGATATCCTCGTGCGGCACGCAGGTGCCAACGCCTTCATTGGGGAGTGCAAGTTCTGGCACGGCCCGGCAAAGTTTCGCCAGGCAATCGACCAGTTGCTCGGGTACACCGTTTGGCGGGACTCCAAAGCGGCGATCGTGCTGTTCATCACCCAGCGCGATGCTACCCGTGCCATCGATGCCGCCGGCAACTGCCTGACAGCGCATGCCCAGTGCCGCCAGACGAGAGTCCCGGCAGACCCGGCTCGCCGACGCGACTACGTCTTCGCCTCACCCCTGGACGAGTACCGGCACCTTTCCCTGGCACTCCTGCCAGTCGTGGTACGCACTGCCGCCTGACGCATGGCCGGATGCTCCGCGTGCACCGCGCCGCGCGGCCCGGCACCTGCTAATTCGCCGGCGTGTTGCTGGCGGGGATCCGGCCTTCTTCACCTGCCGTGCGCCAGCCGGGACTCCACTGAGCACGCTGGTCAGCGTGGCGGGAACCCATTGGACAATCGAGGGGTGCTTCCACACGGCGAAGAACGATACCCGTCCCGGACCATTACCAGGTCCCTGCCATTCCCTGCGCTAGCACTGACTCCGTGGGACAAGTCCTTGGGCGACCGCACAGGGAAGGGGCGGAGCGTCCTACGCTCCGCCCCTTCAATCTTGACGGGAGTCGAACCCGCATCTCCCCCTTGCGACAGGGGTGCTCTATCCGTTGAGCTACAAGGAGTCTGCTACCGGTTCACCCTGATACCAGGGACTACGATGACTGAGTAATCGCTGCTGGGCTCAACCCAACCCCCTGCTTAGCTTCGCAAACTCGGCCAATACCGAGTCCGCCGTAGCAAGGGGGGCTGCCATCCAGCTACCGAAACTAACCCTCAAAAACCTCATGCCACTCACCTGGCCCTTCTTCTCTCGCTGCACGATGCTGTATTTGAACGAGATCTTGAGACTGAGCAAGCAACTGATGAGTATGAGCAACCATATCGGCATGGGAGTCGAGTTCAACTCAGCAACGATAACTAACTATTAGCTATAATTCCCTCCTGTGAAGTATCTGCAGGTTCAGTCGTAACCAGATCCTGGTTGACTCGTAACGACGTTTAGCGTAGCTATACCTGCGCACATGAGTCCAGTGGCTCAGCGAGATTTGACGATCTCATGCCATGGACGCAGGTCACGACAGTGTGGGCTGCCGCACCATCTCGACTGCCGCCCGTAGCACCTCGTATCGATTCAGGAACGCGACTCGCCCGTGCTGAGTCTCACCTGGGAGTACCCCAGCGGTAGATCGTATTGGGGCGACCAGGGGTTTCTTCGATCCGAGGTAGGGCAGCCACCGGTGGCCGGGCTCGAAGGTGTCCCATCCTGAGCCAAGTTCCCATCTCTTGCACAGGTCGTCTGCGAGCACGAGGCGGTTGTAGTCCGGCTGGTCGTCGGCGCGCCAGTCGGCTTCAAGGTCGTCCAAGTCGACTAGAGGCTCCGGGTCCCAGCCGACTATCGCGGCCTGGTAACCGGAGAAGCTCCATGGCCGTTCATTCAGCGCATGACCTATCTGGGTGATTTCCTCGCTCGTCAGCGATCGCGGGTCGAAGTCTGGTCGCGGGCCTGGGCCGCCGTACCCGATGCCGCGGGATGCACCCAGGACTCGTATAGGCGTGTGGCCCGGAGAGTTCAGAGATGAGCGGCTCGCTCTCCTGTCAATGGACATTGAGCTTCTCGTGTCCGCCGTCACTCTCCGACAGCGACTCGCGGAACGCGCCCCGTGAGCGAGGTCGCATATGAGATGGCTGCGCAGTTCTAGCGCGAGGTACACACGAGTCCTAGTCGACATCAAACCAGCACGGGTAGCGCACGACAGACGCTCAGAGCGACAGCCGACGTGGCGGAGGCAGCACTGTCGCTAGGACTCCGTCGGCCCGGCTGTGCATCCTGCTGGCCACCCGTCGCGTGCGTATGACACATCCTGGGGCACGCATCTCAGTGAAGCTGTCGAGCCGCGAGCGTCTGCTACCTGTTCCACTGTGACGCCGCCGCCTGCCTGCGAGCGTTCTCCGCGTCTTTCTTCACGCCCTGGCTTGCTCTGGCCCCCGCGAAGATCAGCAGCCCGATCAGGAGCACAACCCACCACAATATGGCACCGGCCCATATCCACCCAGGCCAGCGCAGTTCCAAGCCAGCCAGGAGGGGCCACCCGAGTGCTGCGCCGACGACCGCCGCCCAGACAAGGAACTTCGCGAGCCCGGCGACGAACCTCGCCAGCGGTGCCCTGCCTTCTTCGATATTCGCGGCCCTGCTGGCATTAGCGGACCGGGCGGCGACGGAACCGCCGCGTGCCGTGCTGCTGGGACCGCCTCCTCTGCTGCCCGAATAGACCAGCAGCCCTGCAGCCAGCAGCAGCCACCAGGGGATCGCGATAGCCCATACCCAGCCGTGGTAGCCGCCACCGTGGCGCTGCCCCAATGCGAAAGGCCATGACATCGCCACGCCGATTGCGATCAGCCAGCCGAGGAAGTCCCCGCACCCCGAGTTGCGCCGCCTCCGCCTGCTGCCGGCGGATGCGTAGAACGGCCCTATGCGGACGCCGAGTCTCATGGGAATGAGACGCAGCGAGACATCTGACGGATTACGCGGGTCTGTCGAACGTCTTACAGTCGCGGAACAGGCGGACGTGACCTCCTGCTGTCGTGCGTCGCCGCGTGGGTTATGACCTCAGTAGGACCGCCCAGCAACCAGCTCAGAACTCGGCGGACGCCCTCACAGAAGCTCGGTGATGGCACTTGATCGCAAGCCCGGGACAGCCTCGCCTGCTGGATGACGTCTTCGGCGTGAAGTCGCTCGGCTTTGATGTCCTTGCTGGTGAAAGCAGGACGGCTGGGGTGGGTGACCGGAGAGTTGCGGTCGCCGAGGACCCAGCCCAGTGTGGCGATCATGCCGTCGTAGCAGTCGGCGTGCTGCTGGGCTTCGTGCCGCCCGCCCTCCTCGCCGCTGGTCAGATGAGCAAGCGAAGCGGCTATCTGGCGGGACTCGAAGGCCTTCTCCATGATGCCCAGGATTTGCTGTCTGGAGCGGACGATGTCGCCGAAGCCGCCGACGAGTTCGCCGGGGTTGTCACATCGGATCGGGACGTGGTCGTCCTCTCCGATGAGCCAGCGGAGGATGGTGGCGGCCGCGTCGGCTCTGCCCTCGCGGCCGCCGGTCAGTCGCCTGTCGTCGGCTGCGGTGATCTCGGCTTGGATCTGCTGACGGGTTGGCGGAGCGGAAGTCTGCTGGTTGGTGACGGGAGACAGACTGTTCTCGCCGAGCGCCCAGGCCCAGGCACGGACGGAGCGGGATGCCGCCGCGTCGGCAGGCGTGGCGAAGCGAAGCATGTGGCGTTCGCGGACGGCCTGGACATGGCGCAGGGGCCGGACGATCGCGGTTCCGGGTGGCGGAGCGTCGCTATAGCCGCTACCCGATGTGGTTGGCGCAGTCCATGTCATTGCCCGGCCTCCAGTTCCAGTTCGTCTCGCTCAAGTTCCAGCTGACGGCCGCGTGCAGGCGGCTGGCGGACGGCGCTGCGACGGGCGTCCGCTTCGTGCTCGGCCGCGGCCTGGCGGCGGCGCATGACGTCGTCGTTCTCGACTGCCGCGTGCTGGTCGGCCTGTCGCTGCCGTTCAGCGATGATGACCTGCGCTTGCCGCGCGGCGTCGAGGGCGACATTGAGATCCTGATCAGCCAGACGAGGCTGCTGGGCTTCCTCCTGCGGGGCCATATCTGCCACGGGCTCGGCGTCCGGGTGGAGCGGCGGCAGGTCGCTATCGGGGTGGCGGCGTCTTAGCTCGGTGTCGGCGGCGAGCGCGCGCTGGCGGCTAGCTTCGGTGGCGGCGTGCCACTGGCGGCGGGCGTCGGCGACTTCGGCCAGCTTCTCGCGGTAGGCACCGACCTCGTCGGCCAGGGCGGCGCGCTGCGCGGCCTGCCGCCCGGCCGCCACGCGCTCCGCCTCGTCAACGGCAGCGGCGGCCCGGTTCTGAGCCAGAACGGCGTCCGCCTGGTACTGGTCCTCGGCGAGGTAAGCCTCCCTCAGCTGATCAGCGATGTAGGGCGGTGCCCAGGCGGTCTCGCGCACGTATGCCTCCCGCATGGTTGATAGCTCGCCGTCGGTGGCGGCTGTGATCTGCCTGTCCTGGTCGGGCATCCGGAGGGCGGTGCAGGCGGCGTGCCAGCTCGCGCGGAGTTCTGGTGATCCGCGGTCGGGCGCCGGGCCGACCGGGTCGGTGTCGTGGGCGTAGCCGTGTTCCTCGCGGTAAGCAGCGGCGATGCCGGCCCGGCGGGTCCACTCGGCCCGCTCGACGGGATCGGCGGGCACCTCGCCGAGGTACCGCAGTGCCCAGAGCGGCCGTTCGGCTGCGGCCCGGTCGCCGAGCTGGGCAACCCGCTCGTCCATCGCGGCGGCCAGGTCACTGGCAAACCGCCTGGCCACAGGGTCGGCGATTGCGGGCGTCCGGTCGGCGTAGGTGCTGTAAGACACCGGCTCGGGCGTGCCGGTGATCCGCGCGACCCGGCCGTGCAGCACTGCGGCGATGCTGCGGGCAGCAGCGAAGTCCCGGTCCTGGATGGCCGACCGGAGCACCTGCTCGGCGTCGTGGCCGACCAGCTCGGCGGCGCGCAGCAGCCGGGCGAGCGTGGCTCGCTCGGGATCGGCGGCGTACCGCTCCCAGTCCGTGTCGCTCACCAGCGACCGCACTGCCTGGTCATACCGTCGGGCGGCGTGCGCGCGGATGACGTCGGCCCACATGGGCGCGAGCGTGGCCAGGCTAGCGGCCCGGTCCAGCTCGCGGCGCATGGTCTCAGTAGCGGTGCGCTCGGCCTGCTCTCGTCCCAGGACGGCCGTCAGCACCGCGAACCGGCCTCCGGGCTCAGCGCCTGCCTCGCCCGCCGGGCCATCAGCGATGCCGGGCGCGGGGCGCGGCCCGGCGGCGAGATCGGCAACGCGTGCGGGCTCGGTGACGACGTAAACGGTGTTGCGGTCGCGGCCCCGGCTCATGCCGACGTACAGGGCCTCGCGGCTGGCGGTCTCGTCGATGACCAGGTGCGCGGTGTCCACGGTGCGGCCCTGGGCGACGTGGACGTTCCCGGCGTAGGCCAGCTCGGCGTGCTGCTCGATGTACCGCTCGGGCACCTCGAACGGCACCGACCACCGGGTCCGGCCGGTCATCGGATCGCGGCCGATGACGCGGCGGACGATGGCGGAGCGTTCTTCTCCGATCTCGGCCCAGGACTCGATACGGAGCACGTCGCGGTTGGCGAGCTGGCGGCGCGGGTAGCCGGCCCAGATCCGGGCGTTCTGCCGGGCGACGATCAGGTCCCCGGCCCCGGCCTCGTTCCCGTCGGCCAGCTCAACTAGATCGCTCATCCCCACCAGGCCGAGTGCGGCCAGCTCGTCGCGGGCGCGGCGGGCCAGCTCGGCGGCCTGGACGTTGGTGGTGGACAGCAGGACCGACAGCTTGCCGCTGAGGTGGTCGGCGAGCCAGCGCCGGTAGGCGGTCTCGGTCATCTGCTCGCGGGTGCCTTCCAGCACCCGGCCACGCTGGTCGTAATCGGCGAGCACGACGGCGTCCCCGGCGCGCAGCCGCAGCGACGCGGCGCGCTCCCATTCCTGGTCGAACCGCTGCACGGTGGAGAGCTGGTAGTAGCCGTGCTCGTCGGCGAGCAGCCGCATGGCGCCGCCTGCCTCGGGTGCGGATAGCTGCTCGGGGTCGCCGGTCAGCAGGACCTTCGCGCCGCACCTGGTCGCGATGGCCTCCACGGCGGCGAGGTCGGTGGTGGAGACCATCGACGCCTCATCCACGACCAGCAAGTCGCCGGGCCGGACCGGCACGTGCTCGCGCCCGCGCTGACCATCCCGGCCGCGGCCCAGGAACTGCGCCAGGTTGTAGCTCTCGTCGAGGCCCTCGGCGGCGAGGGTGTGCGCGGCGTTGGTGGACAGGGTCAGGCCGATCACCCGGCCCCGACCGGCGTCCTGCCAGGCCTGCGCGATCCTGGCGACGGTCCTGGTCTTCCCTGCCCCGGCCGGCCCGATCAGGATGTCGATCGCCCGGCCGGAGGTCAGGATGGCGTAGGCGGCCAGCGCCTGGTCATCGGCCAGGCCCGCGCCGCTCAGCGCCGCAGGCGCGCCGTCCGGCGCCCCGGCCGCGCGCTCGTGCGCCTCGGACGCGCCGGAACGCGCGTACTCGCGCCAGAGCCGCGCCTCGACCCGCGCCTGGTCGGCGCTGATGGCGGCGGCAGCTCGTTCGGGCGATATCTGTCGGTGCGCCGGCCTGCGCGGCGGCGCGCAGGAGGCGCGTCTCGGTGTCCAGCATGGCGCGGGTGGTGTAGATCTCCGCGCCGTGGCGGCGCCACAGGCTGAGCCCGTCGGCGCGCCGGTAGGCGGCCGGGACCGGGACCATCTCCGGCGCGGTCAGGAGCACGACCCCGCACGGCCCGCCGGGCGCCAGGGCCTGGGCGGTCAGCTCGTCCAGCAGGGTGGTGACCTGCTCGCCGGGCAGGCCGCCGAGGCTGTCGGGCAGGTACCGGCTGATCATCCGGGTCAGCTCGTATCGGGAGAACGTCGCCGTGCGCTGCTGCACGCCCGCGACGGCGGCGGCGAGCATCCGGCTGACCTCCGACGGTGCCGGCGGCCCGTGCCCCGCGGACTCATCGTGCTGGCCGAGCGCGGCGTCCGGGACCGTGCTCAGCGCCTCCGTCTCTGCCCGCCGTGACTGCCGCTCCCACCGGGCGAGCAGGTCCTCGCGCGACGGCGCGGAGTGCTCCTTGGCCTGGCGCGAGTCGAGGGTGACGAACTGCGCCATGGACCACAGCGCCCGCGCGTCCGGCGGCCTGCCGTGCCGCTGCCGGTAGGCGTCGGCCAGCTCCCGCACCCGCGGGGTGATCGCGCGCCGCCGGGCGGAGAACTGGTCCCGCAGCTTCTCCGAGACGCCGGCGACCTCCCAGCCGTTCCCGTCCGGCCGGGCGGCCATCCGCACGCCGAGCCGCTGCGTCAGCACCTCGTTCATGGTCCGCTCGGCGACGGCGGCCGCCGCGGGCTTGGCCGCGTACAGGGCCGCGCCGTCCAGCGTCCGCCAGGCCACGCTGTCGCAGGGCCGGGCTGCCAGCGGGTCGGCGCGCAGCACCCGGTTCAGGATCGCGTTGTGCACGTGCAGCTGCGGGTCGTTGTCCCGGCTGGTGTGCTGCGGGAACGACGCGATCACCCAGTCATGCGCGTCGACGAACCGGCCCGAGGCCGCAGAGTGATACCCGGCCCGGCTGTACCCGGCCTCGCGCTGCAGGTAGTCCAGCATCGCCTGGTTCCCGGCCATGATCGCGTCCCAGACCTCCTGGGCGCGCCCGGTCCACTGCTCCGCCTCGCCTGCCCGGCCGGCGTCGCGCGCCTGGGTGGCCCGCAGTTGTAACGAGGCGTGCAGCAGGCTGACCGACTTGGGCACCGAGAACGTCGCGTCGAAGAAGAACACCGCAGCGCGCCGGTCCTTCATCGCCTGCATGATGATCTCGTCGCGGCGCTCGGCCGTCGCCTCCGGCTCGGCCGCGAGCAGCCGGGTAATCCGCTCGGACACCCTGTCGCTGTTGCCCGCGAACCCGCTCGGCGCCCGTCCCAGCGTCGCCTTGTGCTCCGGGTCGCGGGGGTCGATGAACGCCCCGTACAGCCGCTCCATGACCCTGCCGTCGACCTCGGCGCCGGCGGCCAGGCCCAGTTCCGGGCAGCCCCGGCCGGCCCAGATGCCGGGCGGCTCGCCGTGCTCGGCGACGGCCGACAGGTAGTAATTCTCCCGCCCCGTCGCCACGGCGCGCGTGAGATACCCAGGGTCATAGCCGCTGGAAATCGTCAGCACGCCGCACCGCTCTTTACCGTCGCCGGTTCATGCCGTCCTTGCCATCAGCATTGTAATGCAACGGTGTGCGGCATTCTAAAGCGATTATTTGCCTGAACGATGGCTTGGCGCGGGCGTGGCGGGCGGCTGAATGCGTCAGGCGTTCATGTAAAGACTAATACGGCCGGGGAGATACGCCTACGGACGCGGTGCTGTCTCGGGGAGCGGGATGCGGCCGGGTCCGCCCGGTTGGACGCCGGGCCGGGCGGCTCAGGCCACGGCGGCGCCCCGGTAGGGACGCGGTCGGCCCCGGCGCGAAGAGGGCCGGACGCAGCCGGTGCAGCAGTCCGCGCCGTCCCCGTGGCTGGCGCACGCACTGGCCGCCGGGTCGGCCCCGATCTCCACGCCGAAGTGCTCGCGGAACAGCTCGCGGGTCCGGCTATAGTCCTCGCGCCAGGCGCGCTGGTCATCCTCGCCGCGCAGGCCCGCGTAGGGGAAGTGGTCGAGCGGCTGGCCGAACACACGGTCGCAGTCGATGCGGTACTTGACCGTGTCCAGCATGTGGGCATGCCACACCTGGTCGATCGCGCGGGACGGCACGATCGTGGCCCGGGGATACAGGACGCACAGCCGCAGGAAGCACCGGTACAGCTCCGCGTCCTGGTCGGCGCGGCCCAGGCCGGCGCCGGGCTCGCCGGGGCCGGGGTGCATGAGCTTGAACACCAGCGGCTCCAGGTCGAGCTCGTCCACCCTGGCCAGCCGTTCCTCGATGACTGCGTCCCTCGGTTCCGCGCTCACCATGACGTCCCTTCTGCACTGGATGAACCCTGAGCCGGCACCGGCCAGGGACAGGCGGCAAGGCCGCCGCCCGCCGCCTGGAGCCGGGCCGCTTTCCGCGCTGGCCAGCGCGGGGAGGCATCACTCATGGTAGAGGAACTCGTACAGGACGTCCAGGTCGTCTAAGACGTACCGGACGTCAGGCACGTCAAGGCAGTGCTGTGGCATGGCGGGCATGGCCGAAGCCAAGATTGACCTGCGCTCGACCGTGCCCGCCTACCGGCAGCTCGCCGACATCCTGCGGGCGCAGATCGAGTCGGGGGAACTGGAGCCGGACAGTCCGGTTCCCAGCGAGACCACGCTGGTGCAGCAGTACGGCGTGGCGCGCGGGACCGTCCGCCGCGCGGTCGAGGTGCTGCGCGAGGCCGGGCTCATCGTCACGGTCCAGGGCCGGGGCAGCTACGTCAGGTAGGACCGGTCTGGCCGTGCCGGTGGGTCCCGCTGCCTGAGCCCGGCCCGTCGTGAAGCTGCCCGGTCGCCGGCTCCCAGGGCGGGGCGACGGCCGGGCAGAGTCGGCGGCTTGTCCAAGTCAGCTGGCGTGCACGCTGGCGTGCGCCGATGGCCCCAGGACCAGGCTTGCTCGCCGGATGTCACGCAGGTACGTGGCGAGCAGTCTCAGGTCGGCGCTGTGCTCCTCGCACCGGCGGCCGGGACCGGCGCTGCGGCACTCCCAGCACGGCGCGGCCAGGCGGGAGCGCCGGTAGGCAACGGCATCGCTGAGAACCTGCAGCCGGTGAATGCGGCCTCGTTCGGTTACCTGAGTGAGGTTCAGCCGAGTTCCTCCTTCCGGATTCCCCGGATCGGCGGCCGATGCGGCAAGTGGTCCGGATGAATCACTCTCGGCCAATTGGCTGTGCGGCGTCGCTGGCCCCTGCTGATGGCGAGTCATGGTGAATATGCTCGCGCGGCAGCAATGCATAATGGAAGCAATGACCTGAGATCCGTCACGATGTCATGTTGTCAATCATGCGGATGAGGCGAGATGGACGCATTCAGCTCGGTGCTCCGCACGCTGATGGCCCGGCGCGGGCTTAGCGCCCTGGAGATCGCCCGCCAGGTGCCCTGCGACCCGTCGCTGATCTCCCGGTACCGCAACGGCCGCCAGCTTCCCTCACCCAGGATGGCCCGCCGCCTGGACGAGGTGCTCGCCGCCAGCGGCGCGCTCGCGGACCTCGCCCCGCCGGGACCCGGGCGCCGCGAGGTCATGGCCGGCGGCCTGCTGGCCGGCGGGCTGCTAGCCGTGGGTCCCGAGGCGGCGCAGCGCCTGCGCTGGGCCAGGCGACGGCAGGTCGACAAGAACGCGGTGCAGGCGCTGGCCGGCGTGCTCGCGGCGCACCGCCACGCCGAAGACGCGCTCGGGTCGGCGGCCATGCTGCGCCCGGTCACCGCGCAGCTAGCCGTCGTGGAAGACCTGATCAGGCATGCGCGCGGGCCAGCGCGTCCCGCGCTGGTCGACGTCGGCCAGCAGACCGCGCAGTTCGCGGCCTGGCTCTGCCGGGACGCGGGCGACACGGCAGCCGCGCGAGCGCACTGCGCGCAGGCACTGGAATGGGCGACGGAACTGGCCGACCAGTCCATGACCGCCACCGTCCTGGTGGAACGCAGCTACCTGGCCGCCGAGGCCGGCGAGGTCGGCTCCATGATCGGCATGGCCAGGGCCGCGCAGCGGGACACCAGGGCCGCCATCGAGCAGCGGGCGCTCGCGGCCGGGCTCGAGGCCCGCGGCCTGGCGATGCTCGGCGAGGCCCGCCAGGCCGCGCGCAAGCTAGGCGAAGCCGAAGGCCTTGCCGAGCGCGTCAGCGCGACCCCGGCCCGGCGGCCGTGGTCGTACTGGATGACGTCAGCGTTCTTCCGCAGCGTCGCCGGCTTCACCTGCGGCTACCTGGCCGGAACCGCGCCGCGCTGGCACGCCCGCGCTACCGAGCTGCTCTCGGCCATGCCCGCAGGCGACAGCGGCGCGCTCTGGGCACCCGCCGCGAGCCTCACGCACATCACCTTCGCGCACGCCCAGGCCGGCGACGTGGAGAACGCCTGCGCGACAGGGCTGCGCGCGGTCGCGGCGGCCAGGCGCGCCGGCTCGGCCCGGCACCTGGCCATGCTCACCGACATCAACGCTGGCCTGAGAGCCAGATGGCCCGGCGACGCCCGGATAACATCCCTCGCCGAAGCACTCCGCCGAGCGAACTGAGGCCGAGAATCGGGGAGCCCGCGGTCCGAGCTGGGCCTTAGCCTAGAACATCCCCTCCATGCCTCTCAGTTCATGGATGCGCTGCTCAAGTGAGCGATCCATGCTCTGCATAAGCTCATAGGCCGTGTCCACGTGCGGCAGGACTTCCTCCAGCGAATGCGCAGCCGTGATAAGCAGGTCGGCGGCGTTCTCAAGCTGTGATGCCCCACCCAGGTCACGGGCGACCGTCAGAAGAAGGTCGGCTGTGTCTTGAGTATGCACCAGCCGCTCAGCCGCCGTCTCCAATAGCATCGCGGTGTACTGGGTATGTTCCAGCTTCCTGGCTGCATCCTGAAATTTCTCGGCTGCCTTCATCCGGGCGGCCAACAGTCGGGCCGCGTCCAGATCAATCCGGGCCAGCCGGGTAATAGCCGACTCGAATCGGTCTACCTGCTGCCGCAACTCAGCGGCTTGCTCGCGCAAGGCGCTGGTGATGCTGGCCTGAAGGGCGTCCTCATCTAGTGTTGGTAGCGAACGGAGAATGTCGAAGTTGCCCGCTTCCCTGTCGAGCTTCCATCCTTCTAGTTTCTGGATGCTGTAGTTATCGGGATGCAGCACGTCAATGACCCGATGATGTGATGGGCACATGAGCAGGAGGTTCCCGAACACTCGCCTCTCGACATCGGTCATGCCGGACACGTAGCGGGGGCCATTCTTGTGCGCACCTCGAATGTGTGCAATCTCGACATTAAGCACCATGTCGCCATCAATGTCCACAGTGACAGGAACGAGGCATCGTGGCTTAGGCCAGTAACAAGTCCCGCCCGACACCATCGCCAACGAGGCTACGACGCCCTTACTGAAGTAACTGGGATCAACAGCCATAACCGCAGCATGACACGCTGGGCTTCCTCCGGTTTGACGGACATTCACCATCAGGGGTTCTGCCCCGGGCGGAAGGATGTTCATCATGGAGACCATGGAGCGGAAGCAGCCGCGGCGCCGCCGGTCGTTCACGCTGGAGTTCAAGGCGGAGATCGTGGAGCGGTGCCGGGCCGGGGACCGCACGATCGGGCAGGCTGCCCGTGATTTCGACCTGACCGAGACCGCGGTGCGGGCCTGGGTGGCCCAGGCGGAGACGGACGCGGGCGAGCGGCCGGGCCTGACCAGCGGCGAGCGGGAGGAGCTGGCGCGGCTGCGGCGGGAGAACCGGTCGCTGCGCGAGGACGTCGAGGTCCTGAAGCGGGCGACGGCTTTTTTTGCGAAGGAGACCCGGTGAAGGCTCATCCCTTCATCGGGGCGGAAAAAGCCGCAGGTCACGGTGTCGCTCGCGCGTGCCGCCTGCTGAAGGTCTCCCGTGCCGCCTACTACCAGCGCCGCAGCGGCGCCCCGTCGCCGCGGGCCGCGGCCGACGCCGCGATCACCGCGAAGATCACCAGCATCCACGACGAGTCAGAAGGCACCTACGGGTCGCCGCGGGTGCACCAGGCTCTGCGCCGCCAGGACGTGACCTGCGGGAAGCGGCGGGTCGCGCGGCTGATGCGCGCCGCCGGGCCTGGAGGGCCGCCGCAAGAAGCGGTGGCACACGACTACCATCCCGGACCCGGCCGCCGACCGGGCCCGGGACCTGATCCAGCGGGACTTCGCCCCGCGGCCGGGTACCGACCGGCGCTACGCCGGTGACATCACCTACATCATGACCTGGGAGGGCTGGGCCTACCTGGCTACCGTGATCGACCTGTCCAGCCGCAGGGTCGTCGGCTGGGCGCTGGCGGACCACATGCGCACCGAGCTTGTCGAGGACGCCCTGTCGATGGCCTTCGCCCAGCGCCGCCCGGCCGCCGGGATGATCTTTCACAGCGACAGGGGATGCCAGTACACCAGCCGCGACTACGCCGCCCTGGCCAGGGCCAATGGCGTGATCCTGTCCGTCTCGCGGAAGGGCGAGTGCTGGGACAACGCCGTCGCGGAGAGCTTCTTCGCGACCATCAAGCGCGAGGTCACCAGCGACACGGCGCTGGCCCACCAGGGCCGGCCTGCACCGGGCCATCTTCGACTACATCGAGGGCTGGTACAACACCCGCCGGCTCCACAGTTCCCTGGGCTATCTCAGCCCCGCCGAATACGAGTCAATCCACCGCAGCGCCGCCCGACAGGCGGCATGATCAACTCAAGCAACCTGTCTGCCAAAGCGGATCAAGCCCAACGCCCGTTAAGGGTCGGCCTAGCTAGAACCGCGACAGATGACCTATAAACTTACGGAATTGGACCTCGGTAGGCGTTGGCATCAGCAGGAGCCGCAACGCTTCCGGCGCTGGCATCGCGCTCAGTCCTCAGCCAGGCAGTGAGTCGTTGCCAGGCTCCCCGGTGTCTTCACGGTCCGCGTAGCTCGCCGCGGCCTGCTCCGGGGTCAGCGGCAGGTGCCCCGCGGAATAAGGCACGCCAGCGCAGATCGAATCGCGCAGGAGCAAGGCCATCGAGTAGTCCGGGGAGTCGGCCAGCGCCCGGTCGAGCGCCGCGTTCGCCAGCGCCCCCTCTCCGCTCTGCCACGCGCACAGCGCCAGCAGCGAGGCGGGAGCGGCGACCAGGCCGGGCAGCGCCCGGCGCGTCAGGTCGGTCCACAGTTTCTGATGCGCGCCGCGGTGCTCGGGGTCCATCCGCGCCCACGCGTCGTCGCGGACCGGGAGCCGGGTCAGCAGCAGCGACAGCCACGCATGCTTCAGGCTGGACTGGAGCGTGCCGCCACGCCGGTAGATCCCGATCGCGTCCTGGACAGCGGCGATCCCTGGCTCATCCAGGGCGCCAGGACCCCGGCGGGCGACGATCCTGCCGCCCAGCCGCCGGGCCATCCTGGTGGCCATCGCCATCAGGTCGGCGTCCTGGCCGGTCACCGGGCTGAGCGTCGCTGCCAGCCCGGCCCGGTCCGCGAATACTGGCCTGCCGGCGCGAGCCAGAACCTTTGCGGCGGGGCTGCCGGCGACGTCGAACGGCACGCCGTCCGCCGGGCAGCAGGACGGCTCCGTGCACAAGTAGGACCAGTAACGGCCATCCTGCACGCGCAGGACATCCTTGAGCCCGACGCCCAGCGGCGGTGCGGCCACGCGCGCCGCGTCGGCCAGCGGAGTGATCAGCGAGCCGGGATCGTAGCCGATGACCAGGGCGGTGGTCACATGCTGAGCGGCGAGCACGCCGAGCAGATGGGCAGCTATCGCCGCAGCGCTGTCCGGGTCGGGCGGCCCGGGCAGGTCGACGTGCAGAGCACACGCCACCCGCCCGCGGGGCGGCATCAGGCCCAGGACCACCAGGCAGTCCCTCGGCCCGAACCCGAGCACGAACGGGACAGCGGCCAGCATGTCGGTCATCGAGTGGAGCCGCACGGCGCGGCTCGCGGGCTGTGGATCCATCGCGAGTTCCTTCCGCGAGAAGTGACTGGGCCGGCGAGGGGTGCCGGGGCGGGACCGCGCCCGCCCCGGCAGCGAAGGATCAGGAGGCCGTGACCCCGTTCAGGACCTCCAGCTCGGCGCGCTCCCCGGCGGGCAGGTCGTTCGGCTCCCCGTTGGCCGCCGCCGCGCGCGCCGCCCTCCGGGCCGCGAAGCCGGTACGCAGGCTGTCGAAGGCCATCGACGCGGCGATCTCGCGGGCCCGCAGCGTCACCCGGCCGCGGGGCTCCCCGCTGCCGCTCGCGGCCCAGGCCTCAGCGGTGACGTCATCGGCGATGACCGTCACCCGGTCGCCCTTCCCGACCGACTCGGCGGTGCGGGACGCCAGGACCCCGAAGGCGACGACCTTGACCCAGCGGGTGATGCCATCGCCCGAGCCGCGGCCGGGCAGGTCCAGCGCGAGCCGGAGCTCGACACCGGCGGTGCCGTCGCGGGTGGTGAAGGCGCGGGGCTGGTCGCCCAGGCGGCCGGTGGCGGTGATGCTGATCGGGTTCATGACTGCTCCCTGGTCCGTGACCGGGAGGGACGGCCGCCCTGGTGGCGGCCTGGGGACTGCGGGGCCCTTCCCGGCGGTCAGGCGTCAGCGCCATGCAGGAGCGCCCGTCAGCCGGCCGGCCGGGCGGCCAAGATGTTTTCCAGCGGGCTAAAGATGAAGGAGCGCCGGCGAAGCCGGCTCCAGGCGCCCGCGACCGGAAAAGATCTCTGGCCGCCCGGAGCGAGCGCAGCGAGAGGCCGGTTGCGGGAAGCGACGTAATGGCGCAGGCTGGCCAAGCCGGGAAGGGAACAGCCGCAGTCTCAGCGCTGCCGACTCCGGCGCTCCGGCCTCGGTCGCGCAGGCTAAGCCCACGCTGGCGGACCCGCCGCAGCAATTCACGTGCAGGGTGGTAGTCCAGCGTGACGAGACCGGCTCGCGCGCGTTGTCGTGGGGCTTAGCCAAGCCGGTGCCTTGCGCCAGATCTTGGCCAGGCAACCATGCTGCGGTCCAGGCATGCTGCGAAGTGCCCACCCACGACTCAGCTCCTGGCAGATGCCGAACCGGCAGAGCGTGCTGAGACTGGTGTCCGCGATCTGGCCTTGGCGGGTGCCTCCGTGCCCGCCGGGACCCAGCGGCCATCCCTGAACGAAGCGCACTCGCGATCCCTGCCGGCCGCCTCCTTCGCGAGCCTTGCTCTCATTGCTTGCGGCGATGCCGCAGCTCAAGTTGATGATTATTAGCGCGTACGCGCTACTACTCTGCGATGATGCTTCCGGAACCGAACCTCCGCTACGAGCTTGAGAGGGTTCAAGACATGACATCGCTCAGCCCATACGGGAGCACGCTGTGATCATCGAGCCGGAAGAGGACTCTTTGCCCGCCGACCTGAACAAAGCGCTGCAGGACGCCTGGAGCGCCATTCGACGCCATCACCGCCAGCTCCCAGCCGCCAGGGTCATTGCCGGGCCAAAGGACTCAGCCTGCGCCTCAATCGACTGGGGTAGCTCTCCGGTCACGATCCAGGTGGACCCCCGCTTCAAGGGCAGCGCCGAGAAGATGGCCAACGGGGTCCTCACCTATCTCTTGCACCAGGCGGCCCATGGACTTGCTCTGGAGTCCGGGCTCAATCGCTCCAGCGAGGGGCGGTACCACCCGGATGGCTATGCCCACGTAGCGGAGATGCTCGGCCTGGATGTGAATACCAAAATCGGCACCGGATGGTCGTTGACGACGCTCCAGCCGGGCACCACGGAGGTCTACGCGACTACCCTGGCCAGGCTACGGGCCGGGCTAGAGGACTGGGACCCGCCTGAAATCCGCGCCGGGCGTAATGGAGTAGTGGCGCTGTGCTCATGCGGGCCGCCCCGACGCATCCGGGTCAGCAACCGCGAG
Source organism: uncultured Actinomycetota bacterium (assembly GCA_963725175.1). Taxonomy (GTDB): domain Bacteria; phylum Actinomycetota; class Actinomycetes; order Streptosporangiales; family Streptosporangiaceae; genus DASUBV01. The sequence continues at coordinate 3,587,805 of CAVRXH010000006.1, read as the reverse complement.
TGGAGCCGAGGCGAGATCACCTGCGGCACATGCGGACAGGAGTTCCAGCCAGTGGGATAGCCCGGACTCCGGCCTGCGCCTGTATGCGTGCAGGCCGGAGTTCCTTAACTGGCTACCCGATCTTGATGCTACGGGTCGGGCTATCCGATGATCACAAGCCCTCGGCTCGCCGGGTGACGCAGAGGTTGGTCTTCTGCTGCCGATTTAGCGCAGGCCGGGACGTCGGGGCGCGAGTTGCCAAAGGTCTATTTCCGTCTGGCGAAGCCTCGGTTCGGCTCGCCGTCACAGGGACGAACGCGCGAGAGCAGTTCCGCCTGAAGCGCCAGCCATGGCGTTAGGCGACAGGCCCGTATGAGCTACCAGGTGCCCCGATCAGGTACGCGATGATGTCGGTGGCTCTGGTGACGCAGATGGCTCGGCCGGTTCGCGTCAGTTTGTGGCGGTCTGCTGACGTCGCCGAGGTAACCGGACCAGGTACGGCCATCAGCGGTCTGCCCAGTTCCTCTGCGTGCCGGACAGTGGACATGGTGCCGCTGCGCTCGGCGGCCTCCACCACGACGACGGCGCGTGCCAGCGCGGCAACGATCCGGTTGCGCAGCAGGAACCGCTGCCGTGACGGCATGGCGCCCGGCGGCCATTCGCTGATCACCGCCCCCTGCGCTGCGATGGCGTCGAGGAGCCCGCGGTGCTGCCGGGGATATGCGACGTCAGGACCGCAGGCCAGCACGGCGACGGTGGTGCCGTTGTTCGCCAGCGCCCCGTTGTGCGCCGCCGCGTCGATGCCGAAAGCGCCGCCCGAGACGACAGCCCAGCCCGCTTCGGACAGGCCCTGGGCGATGCTGGCGCTGACGTGCATGCCGTAACTGGTCGCGGCGCGGCTGCCGATCACCGCTGCCGCCTGTGCGGTACAGGCGGCGAGCCCGGCCTCCCCACGCGACCACAGCGCGATAGGAGTCGCGGCGCCGAGGTCGCCGAGCTGGGCTGGCCATTCTGGGTCGCCTGGGCAGATCAGGCTCACGCCCAGCTCTGCCATTAGCCGCAGGTCTGCGGGCCTCACCTGGATATCCGCGAGCTGATCCCGCCAGCCGCGCAGCGCGGCCCGGAACTGCCGTGCCTCGGTCGGCCGCAGCGCGGCGGCGGCCGGGGCGGGAAGGCTGCACGCCCGGATGGCGGACAGGATCTCCGCAGGCCCTACGGCCTGCAGCAGAGTACGTAGCAGCGGGTGCGCCGGTTCGGCCAGATGGGTCAGAACGGCTCGCGCGAGCCGGGCGTTCTCGTCATGGCCGGTCGCGTCTGTCCCGTCTCCCGGCGGGGTGTCGGCATCCTGCGCGTGTGGGTGGACGGTGGTCATAGACGACTCCTTAATGTCATCAGCGCTCGCGCTGTAGTGCTGGCATGGGCTAGTGCTGACTGCACAGAGGGCTGTCTGACCTGGGGTCGGCTGGGGCGCGGCCGGCCAGGGTCGTCCCGATCCGGGACGAACGCCGGACAGGCACGTTTCCGCAGGAAGGCTCACCGGCAGCGGCGCCGCCGGTGAGCCTCAGCCATGGGCTAGAACGGCGGCTCGAAGTCGTCGTCCCACCAGTCCGGGCGGGGTCCGGCGCAGTCGGGGCAGACCTGCCCGCAGCCGTCGATGTAGTGCGACTCGGCCAGGGTGGTGGTGGCCCCGCACCGGGGGTGGGCGCAGACGATGGTGACCTCGGCGTCGGCGGGAGTGGTGGGTGCGTTCATGGCGTGCCTCCTTGGCCGTTAGGGGTCCCCGGTGGCGGGGTCCGGTTCGTGGGGTGTTCCGGCGGCGGAAGGCACGCAGGCGGAATAGGCCGGGAGGGCAGCCGGCCGTCCGCGCCCGTTCAAGATGTTTTGCGCAGAAAAAGATCTTGAACGGGCGCGGTGAGCGGAGCGAGAGGCCGGTTGCGCTCCCGGCCGCGCCTGCGAGACTGACAAGCCGGGATACGCCGCGGACCCCGTCGCCGGGGACCCGAGCCGAGCCGTACCGGCACGGTGCCCGCGGCTGCGGGCGGGGATGCTGCGGCAGCCTGATCATCGCCAGCCTGGGTCACATGGCCGGCGCGGGAGAGGTAGACCGTGGACGGCTCGCGGAAGCCAGCGTTCCTGCCGTGGCCGGGGAACCGGTCTCATGCCGGAGGGCCGCCAGCAGCTGAGCTGGCGGCCCTCCACCTGGCTAGGCGGCGCGGTTTACCTGACCCTCGGAGTCGGCGGCCGCGGCCTGCTCGCCTTCTGCCTCGTCAGGGCCGTTCTGTCTCTGGCGGCTGTCCTCGCCCGCGGCATCATCCGGACTGGCCTCGCCGGGCTCCGGGCTGGCGGGCTTGTTGCCGTCTCCGGCGTTAGGCAGGTCGTCGGGGGCGTCGCCGGTGTAGGGCATGCCGTCGGCTACGGCCTGCTCGACGGGCGCGAGCTGGTAGCCGAGGCTGGACAGGAAGGCCAGGTAGCGGCCGGCCTCGTCATGGGGGCAGGGACTATAGGCGCAGTCGGTGCGCCAGGTTGCGCTGCCCAGGCCATCGGTCATCGCGTGCTCGTAGGCGACGGCGATGGGTGCGAGGATCAGCAGCGGCAGCCGTGCGGCGGCGGTGCTGTCGCAGGCGTCCAGCCATGTGGCGGCGTCCTGCCGGGTGATCTCGCTGAAGCTGGTCCGCCCTGGGGCCATGGCCAGGCCCGCGCGCAGCGGCTCGGGCATGGACAGCAGCTGCCGGGCGGCGAACGCGGCGACCTCGCGCGGCGCGCTGCGCCGGGTGAACAGGACATCGGCGAGCCACCGCCTGCGTACCTGCCCGGCGGCGTCCCATGCCCGGTTGCCCTCGATGACCAGCCTGCGGGCGTGACTGGGCGGCTCATCGGCGGCCAGGCCAGGCGAGCCGCCCACGGCCGGCCCATCCGTGTCACCGCCGTCTGCACCAGCACCGTTCGCGGCGGCACGAGTGGCGGCTCGGCTGAGCGGGACGTGGCCGTGTTCGTGCGGGCTGGCGCAGTAATGCACCGGAGCCAGCATGTCCCAGTGCGGGAAGTACGCTCCGCGGCCGGGGCAGGTGGCGTGACCTTCGGTGGTGAGGCGTTCCCCGTCGTGACGCAGCTGCGACAGCAGCGCCCCGCCGGGCGGGACATCGTCGGTGATCCGGAAGCCTGCTGCCCTCAGCTCGCCGACCATGCGCTCGTGCTCGGCCGCTTCGGCGCGGTCGCGGCGGATCCGCTCCGCGGTGTACTCCATGCCGTAGCCGCGCTCGCGGGCGTCCAGCAGCTGGGAGATCGCTGCGGGGTCCCCGTCGAACTCGGCCAGCAGGGCGAGTTCTTCCAGGTCAAGCTGGCGGGCCAGCTCGCCGGCGGTCTCGCGGGCCTGCGGGGAGAGCTGGCCGGCTTTCAGCGCGGTCTTGATGTCCTCGGCCTTGCGGCCGGTGGCCTTGCGCAGCCGGGTCCGGGTCGCGCCGGCCTGGTGAGCCGCGAACAGCGCGGCGGCTTCCTCGACGGCGGCGAAGTTGCGCCGGTAGGCACCGCTGTTAGCCAGCAGCATGTCCAGGTACTGGCCCGCTTCGTCCCCGGAACGAGAGGGGTCCACGACGCAGGGCACCTGGTCCAGGCCGGCCCGGGCAGCGGCGGCCAGCCGCCGGTGGCCTTCGATGACCCGGTAGCCGCTGTCGCTGGTGGTGATCAGCAGCGGCACCCGCACGCCCTCGGCCGCGACCGACGCGCAGAACTCGGTGGTCAGCTCCAGTTCTTCCCGCACGTTGCCGGGGTGCGCGGTCAGCTCGGAAACCGCGACCATCAGCCCGGACGACGCAGCGGCCTCGGACACCTCGGCGGGTCGGCCGCCGGCCGGCTCTGCGACGGAGGTCGCTGGGCCGTCCGGTTCCTGGCCAGCAGGGACTTGGTCGGTCAGGTCAGCGTGTTCAGGCACCGGATTCTCCTTCTCGGGATGGGCCAGCGAGGCCGTGGGAACTGCTGCGGCCAGGCCGGTTTTCTGGGCGGGCGGGGTGCAGGGCGCGGCCGTCGAGGAGGACGGTCAGGGCGTCATGCTCGGCGGCGCTCTTGGTGCAGATCTCGACCTGCAGGCCGGATCCGCCAGGGGCCTGGCGGATGAAGACCGAGGCGTCACCCGCCTGGGCGCAGGCCACCGGCCAGCCCAGCGCGGTCTCGATGGTGGTGATCTCGATATCGCGGGCGGCGACCATCGGCCGGCCCGTGCGCGACACGATCACCGCGATGTCGGCCAGGGCCGCATCGCCCGGATCGGTCGTGGTGATCAGGGCGTGGATGTCGTTCAGCGCGGCCGCGTCGCTGTACCCGGGCTGTGCCCGGAGCGGCAGCGAGACGACTGCATGGTCGGTCATCACGGTCCTCCTGTCGGTGAGAGACGGGATGGCGGACGAGAGCGGCCCCTGCCACCAGGCGGTGGCAGGGGCCGTGAGGGCTCGCGGGTTCAGAGGGCGGCGGCGATCTCCAGGGCGCGCAGCGCCGCGGACTCCATCTCATGCGCGGCGTCCGCGTCCTGGGCCTGGGCGGCGGCGGTGACCGCCTGCATGACCCCGCCCGCGCTCAGGTCACCGCCCCGGATGAAGCACGACATGATCTCGTCCTGCTGGGCTCCGGTGAACCGCAGCCGCTGCGACACCGTCTCCACCGCCGCCTGCGGGTCGGCGACCGGGTGGCCGGCGGCCCGCTCGATCTCGCGGACCGCCCGCTCGGCGTACCGGGGATCCAGGAACGCGGCCACCGCGTCGGCGGTCCTGGCCGTGATCAGCGCCAGCGTCTTGTCCCGGGTGTTCCCCGACCAGGCGACCACTCCCTCATCCATCCGCTCGCCCAGGTGGACCGCGCGGACCGCGTCGCGGGTCATCGTCATCCCGTTGCGGCACACCTGCACCACCAGCCGCGGCGTCAGGGTGAACGCCCCGCACCCCGTCTCGGAATTCGTCAGCACGAACCCGGCGAACACCACCGGGTTATCCGCGCCCGCCGCGCCGGTGAACGGGCTGCGGTACCCCGCCAGCAGCGCCGGGGCCAGCACCGCGACCTCCTCGCAGGTCACCCGCACGTACATCCGCCGGCCGGTCAGGTCGCACCCGTCGATCCGCACTGGCCGCCCCGCCTGCCGCACCCCGTCGAGGGCGGCCATGAGCACGTCCAGGCTGTCGATGATCTTGTACCCGTCCGACAGGAACGCCCGCGCCACCCCCGGGCCGCCGCCGCCGGCCGGGCGCAGGCAGCGCACCAGGAACCGCCGCTCATCGCCCTCCAGCCAGCCGTTCACGTTCGCGTCGTACAGGCCGGGCCTGCATTCGCGCAGCCGCCGCAGGTACCCGGCCGGGATGCCGAGCTTGTCCGCCACCCCCTGGTCACAGACCTCCGTGGGCGTATAGGCACCGCTGGTCATCGTGACCCCGTCAGGCCCCAGCGCCGGCACCGACTCATCGATCACCAGCCGCCCGCCAGCAGCCCGGACCGCCGCGGCCGGGGCCACCACATCGACCTTGCGGGCCTGCTGGTCGCGCAGCAGCCCGGCCAGGTCCGCCAGCGTCGCGTTCCGCGTCCCCGCAGGAGACGAGCTGACATCCGCCGTCGTCATGAGAACCGTCCTTCCGTAGGCGATGATGCGTCCGGGCGGCAGGGCCTCCCGGCGTCAGGCCCAGGCGCCGCGAAGGAAGGGACCCGCACCACCGGCCGGCCCCGGGGCGGCCAAGATGTTTCCCCGCGGGCACCCGGCAGACGACGCCGGCGAAGCCGGCCAGCCAAGCACCGCCCGCGGAAGGGAAAGATCTATGGCCGCCCCAGGGCGAGCGCAGCGAGAGGCCGGTTGCGGGAACCGACGCAGCGGCGCAGCCTGACAAAGCCGGGAGACCAGCCGACCGCGCCGCGCTCCAGCAGGGCATCCGGCAAAGCCGCCTGCCTGGATAGCAAGTCCCGCTGAGCCGGCCCGCTCAGTCGCGCACCGCCCGCGGCCATCGGCACATCCGGCATCGCGCCAGGCACGACCCGGTCCGGTCAGCCGCAGGTGGCGTTCAGGCGGCGCTGCCCTCGCCAGACCGGGCATGCTTCCAGGGCATCGTGTCCCTATGCCCGACGGCTAAAGCATCTGCCAGCGACATGCCGGTGCCCCTGAGACGGGGACGGAGCTGCTCGCTGACCCAGAGCACGACGACCCACTCCGGCGCCCGCCCGGCGCTGAGCCTCGCTGCCTCACCCTGCTCAGAAGCATCGGCGGGCGCATCGGCATCGCCGACCATGACCGTGGTGTCTCGCGCCATATCCGACGCTGCATCGGTGTCCGAGGTGGTCATCAGGCTGTCCTTCCGCTAGGCCCGCAGGCAGTCCGGGCGGCGGAAGTGCCTCCCGGCGTCAGGACCACGCGCCGCGGAGGAAGGGCACGCACGCTGGCCGGCCCAGGCGGCCAAGATGTTTCCCGCGGGCACAAGACAGCGCCGGCGAAGCCGGCACCAGGGCATGCTCGCGAACCAGGAAAGATCATTGGCCGCCCAGGGCGAGCGCAGCGAGAGGCCTGTTGCGGGAACTGACGCAGCGGCGCAGCCTGACAAGCCGGGAGGACGCCGTTCCCTATGGGCGGACCTTCGGGGCCAGAATGGCGCCGTGCATTACCATGAAGCCTTCTGGCTGATAGTAGGCGGGGCAGCGCCGATCGTGATCCTCGCTGTGGTGGTCTCCACTCGCGAGCTACAGATGGTGATCACGCTGAACGCTAAGTTGATGTTCTCCCACCGCTTCTTGGAACGGAGCTACACCAGGGCCTCGTTGGCTTACAGCTTCAGCCTCCTTATTGAGGTCTCCCTCTTCCTCGCCGCGATGTACAGTCTTGCGGTCGAAAAAGACGTCCTTCCGACAGCGGCGGCGATGTGGGTAGCGGTCGCCGGCATATGCTGCGCCGTGGTGTTGCCGTATTTGGTGTTTCAACTCGGCGTGGCACGACGGGCCGCTGCTGAGCTGGCACGCACCGACAATGAGGCGTCGCCTGAGCAAGCGGCACGACTCGAGACGGCCAACCAAGTCGAACTGAACAGCCCACGGCGGAGAAGTTTTGGCCGCGTCCTCTGGCCTCTGGAGATGTCCTGCCGACTCAAGGTCGCCATGGAAACGCTGACCAGCGAACTGATCGGCTTCCAGGAATCTGCTCAGCGATTGGCCGAGGACGCCGACAAGACGGTGGCTATGCTCGCGCGGCTGGCATGGGTCCTGGTCGCGCTGATTCTCGTCCTGGTAACGCTGACAATCGTCCTAGCCGTACGCGGCTGAGCCAGCGGATTTCGGGCGCGCCCGAGAGTCCCCGATGCTGGCCAATCTAAGAGAGCGAATGGTGGCGTCAAGTCAGTGGCGACTTGTTTCTGAGTGTCGGTCACGAGAGGGCAGGACGGCTCGTGTTTGACACGCTTCACTCAGCCGGCCAGGTCGCCTGACCTACTCAACGGCCAGTCAAACGGAGGAAAGGCCGAGGCCGCGAACTGGACGGTCGTGTGCTTACAGGCCGATGACCAGCAGCCGCCAGGCCTGCGCAGGTAAGCGCGGCCGGGATGATCCAGGCTGATAGAGCAGACCTTCCCCTGTACCTACCCGCTGGCCGCTCTGGCTGGCTGCGATACGTTGCGGGCTGCCGACGACGGGCGCGTGCTAAGAGTCTGTCGTCCGCAGGCTCGCATGCGACTGCTGTCCCGCTGATAAGCCGACCCGATTAGAGGAATGAAGACGATCATGTGAGTGACCACATCCGTCCGCGGGTGAGTGCAGACCCTGGGCGCAGAGGGCGATGTCCGGTCCGGGGGCGAAGGCCTCCGACCATTCCACGCAGCATCCTGGTGGTCGAACGTGCTCACCGCTTGGAGTGCGAGCTGAGCATCGAAGTCGCACCTGGGCTCGGCGACGGAATTTTTTGCCCTGCGACAGTCGGTCGCGCTGCTCCTCGCTGGCGAAGATCATCCGCTCACGCCCTTGCTCTACTCCCTGCCGCACCATGCCGATAAGTTTGCCGTTCGCTTCGCGCATCACGGCCTTCTCGCCCTCGGGGTCATTGCTAAGGGCTACTGCGCGGTACGGGCTAACCGGCCAGACGATGTAGGGCGCGGACATCAGGCTCGGACGCACATTGTGCCTGAACGGGATCAGCACCGGGGCGTCGCATGTCATGAATCGTCCCCGCGGGTCATGCCAGACTTCGAGCTGCCGGGTCGTGAGAACGTCGGCGGCGTCCCACATGGTCTTGAACAGCATTTCAGTGTGGAAGCCAGCCAGCCGGTGCGGGTTGTTCTCGTCATCGTCAATTGACTGATGCTGCACCGGATTCTGGGCAACCATCCATTTGTTGTACTGAAGGTGAAGTCGGCGCTGCTGCAGAGTCCGCATCCGCTGAACTGCCATCGTAACTCCGAGTCCCACGAGATCGTCGAACTCCAGATCATCCGGTTCATCGAGGCTGGTGAAGAGGCGCTGAACCCGCCGAAGCTCTGAGTCCACGACACCGAACAGCAGCTCGACGCGGTTGTGCGGAACGCCGTCAGACCCGACGACCCGGTAAAAGTCCTCCTTGACGCATACATCGGCGAGGCCGAGCTGCCTCACCGTTCCGGCGACTGTGTCGAGGGTCCACACACGCTTACCGTCGAAGGACCACTGCCGGAGGTACGACCGTGGGACATAGTGGTGTCGGCGACTGACCGGATCACTTGCTCTCTGCCGGTCCAGCAGGCGGTCCATGTACTCACGTGCGCGCCCCGGCAGGGACTTGCCTCCAACAGTGAGAGGCACTTGCCCCCAAGGGTTGCGAGCCGACTTGACGATCTTCCAGCCGCTAGAGTCGAGAGAGCCAGTTGACACGGTCCCAAGTTAGCTAGAGTTCCGGCATGGGCCTTTCTTGAGGCACGCTTGTTCAGGTATTGCTGTCGCGGTGGCCGCAAATCGGTCAGCGCCACCTTGACCGAGGTCATCTGATGGCCCAGGTCCTGGTGGCGCGACGTTGCGAGACCGCCCACGCACGAACGGTGTCATCAGATGGCGTCCTGGGTTGCTGACTGCTGTACTTTGCTGCTGTACAGTCCTCGATGATGAGGATCATCAGTTCGAAAAAGGTTCTTTGGCCTGGGTGGAGCTAAGCGGGCTCGAACCGCTGACCCCCTGCTTGCAAAGCAGGTGCTCTTCCAGCTGAGCTATAGCCCCAGGTGTCTTCAGGGTGATGTCACCCCGACCAGCGATGATACCGGACCGTCCGGGATTCCCCGGACGGGTGCTCGCATCGCACAGGGTTGGAAGACAACTTGCCTCGCAAGTCCGCACGTCAGTTGCGGTCCCTCGCAGGGTTTGGGTGAGCATCCGCAGGCTGATGACCTCGACCTCGGAGTGCAGCTTCAAGAACCGCCTGGTGCCCGGATGGCGCAGGTGCCAGCCACCGAGCCGATGTCGTTGAAGGGTTCCGTGCCGCACGACCGGTGGGTCGTAGTCACGAGATCAGTGCCGGTCTCGCCGACCAACGCCTAGCCAATTCTTCTCGTTCAGTCGCGCCGTCATCGGCTCCCAGTTGCGGTCGTCTGGAACTCCATCTTTCGCTTGAGGCTGTGTCCCCAGGCATAGTCATGCGTTTCCCGCTGAGCTCGTCCGAGCACGATGCTGGAGGCGATCCCAAGCTCTCCCGCGAGGATCTGCACAGCCGCGATGTCGCGTGTGCGCGGTAGCCGGGGAACGAAATGCGGTGGAATGAGCAGGTCAGAGGCGAAGGTGTTTGCCTCATCCTCGGCGTCAGTCGACTCCCCGTTGAGGTAAAGCTCTCTTTCTCCGTGCAACAGCACATGCCCGAGTTCGTGGAACAGGGTGAACCATAGCTGGTCATCGCTTTTCCACAGCAACGACAGCTGGATGATAGGCCGCCCGTTCAGCCACCGAGTAGCACCGTGGATGCCGAGACCCGGGACCGCCGGGACGAAGCAGAGAACGATACCCACTTCGCGAAGCTTCTCGACGGCGGCGTTGATCGCGTCGTGCGGATCATCACTCGTCGATGTGCGCAGCCGTGGAAGCAGAGCTTCCAACCCGGAGCGGTCGAACGCAGGTATGCCGCCTAGGCCGTCGTGGTGTCGTTCGGCCAACGCCAGCCATGCGGCGAGGGCCGGTCCGCGCTGGCGACCAACGGCAGCGCGCCGGTAGGCCACGCTCCCTTGGGTCCATGTCGTCTCGAATGCGCTCAAGCTCGCCACACCGAGTACGCCGAGCAGTTGTCGCACCGTGTCAGCGCGCTCCTTCGCCGACGCGGTGATGAAGCCCCACTTGCGAAGGTAGCTCAGCGGAAACGCCTTAGCACGCTCGTACTGAGCCTCAAGCTCCTTAACCTCCTGGACGCGGGCGAGGTCGCTGCGGTAGCCGATCTCGTACTGGTTCCAGATGCGAGCAGGTACCCCGGTCACCCGCTCCAGGGCCAACGCGAGGGGATGTGAAAGCGGAGCTTTGCCGCTGAGCAGCTCGCTGACGTGCTTGCGGGTCACGCCCAGTCGACGGGCCAGCTCGGCTGCGTTGATGCCCTCGTCCTCTATCCACTCGGCGATGAAATCTCCAGTGGTTACTACATAGTCGGGGGTCGCCGTGGTCATGGTCTCCTCCCTCCGGTTACGCTCGCCGCTATCAGCGACGGTGGTAGTCGACGATCTCGACGACGATCACAGTGATCGTGTCGCGCTCGTCGTGTTGAACGATAAGCCGCCAATTCGCGGTAAGGCGCGCTGACCATTGACCGCTCCGGTCGCCGCTCAGCTCCTCCCATCGGCCAGTGCCGAGCAGCAGGTCCTTCATCTCGGTGGCGTATCGCAACTCAGCGATGCGCAGCTTGAGTGCCTTCGCGACCTGGGCGCCGAGCTTGCGCTGCATGTAGCGCTCGTCGGTGCATTGCCGCTCCAGTTCCCGGTCTGCGTAGCCGAGTTGCATGGAACTATGTTACCCAAATAGTAACACCTATGTGAGCACGGACTCGAGGCGCCCGATGGCGCAGGCGATAGCCACTGAGCCAACGTTGCGCAGATGGCGCAAAGGTGGAGCAACGGGGACTCGCGACCTTCGTCGCCCCCCGAACAGCCCGCTCGAACCACCGTCGCTCCTACAGCGGTACGGCTGGCCCCGTCCGGGCTATCCGGCGCTGCGGTGGCGCCGGGCGCGGGACCGGGTCGGCCGGCAGGCCGGGATCGGCGATGCCGGCCAGCACGGCCGGAAGGTCGGCAACGCTGGCCATCAGATGCGTCGCGCCGGCCGAGCGCAGCCGGGCTGCGGGGTGAGTACCGGTGAGAACGCCGGCCACGACCCCGGCCCCGGCGCGGCGGCCAGCGAGTATCCCGTTCTCCGTCCCCTGGACCACCACGGCCTCGGTGACGTCATCGACACCGAGGCGCAGCATGGCCTGCAACACCGGATCGGGCGCCGGGCAGCCGCGCGGCACGTCATCAGCACCGAGCAGCAGGTCAACGCGGTTCTGCCAGCCAAGCGCGGTCACGATAACGCTGAGCTGGCGGTGCGAGACGGAGCTGACCAGGCAGATACGGGAACCGCTCCCGGCGAGCTCGGCCAGCACCTCGGCCGCTCCGGGCACGGGCTGGACGCCGGTCCGCTGGACGGCTCCGCTGATCGACTTGTCGAAGGCGAGGTGCGCCGCCTGTGCCCTGGCCTCGTTGCCGGGGAACAGATCGCGCAGCACGTCGAGAATGGGCTTGCCCCGGCCGCGGTGCACCTGGGCCATGCTCCGGGCATAGGCGGCGGTCCCGGTGACGACCCCCTGGGTCGCGATGGCCTCGGCGTAGGACCGCTCCAGGATCCCGTCGTCGACGACCGTGGTGCCGATCAGCCCGAAGCATGCGACAGTGCCAGCGGAAACAAGGCCAGCGGAAACAGCGCCAGCCGACACGGGGCCAGCCGACAATGCCCTCACCCCCGACTTCGCGACCGCGCAGGCGGTTAGTCGTCCGCGGTAGTCGCCTCGGTCCACAGGTCAAGCTCGGCGCGATCCGCCTGGACCTTCCGCCAGACCGCGAAGGCGCTGAGTCCCAGCAGGGCGATCACGAGCAGTTTCTTCACGGTGCCTACTCCTCCAGCTTGCTTGGCGAACCCCGAGCCTAGCAAGGCCCGCCGTCACCGTTGCCGCTCCACGCGAGTCTCGTCCCACACTGGACCGGCCGACTCGTACACATCTCCGCTGGCACCGAACACCAGGAACCGGTCGAATGACTTGGCGAACCAGCGGTCGTGGGTAACGGCGACGACCGTCCCCTGGTAGGACTCCAGGCCCTCCTGCAGCGCCTCGGCGCTGGCCAGGTCGAGGTTGTCGGTGGGCTCGTCGAGCAGCAGCAGGGTGGAGCCGGCCAGTTCAAGCAGCAGGATCTGGAGCCGGGCCTGCTGGCCGCCGGACAGGCTGGTGAACGGCTGCCGGGCGCAGACTTGCAGCTCATACCGGGCCAGCGCGGACATCGCCTCGTTGATCAGCAGCGCGTGCTCGGTCATCAGGATCTCCAGCGGGGCGCGCTGCTCCAGATCGGGCCGGGCGTGGGTCTGCGCGAACATGCCGGGCACGACCCGGGCGCCGAGCCGGGCGACGCCGGTGTGCGCGACGTCGCCGTCGTCAAGCAGGCGCAGAAAATGCGATTTGCCCGAGCCGTTGGAGCCGAGCACGGCGACCCGCTCGCCGTACCAGACCTCCAGGCTGAACGGCCGCATCAGCCCGGTCAGTTCCAGGTCCTCGCAGATCACGGCTCGCTTGCCGGTGCGCCCGCCGCGCAGCCGGATGCGCACGTTCTGGTCCTTGGGCGCCAGCTCTGGCGGCCCTGCCTCCTCGAACTTGCGCAGCCGGGTGACCGCCGCCTGCAGCCGGGAGGCCATGGCGTCGTTGTAGGAGGCTTTCAGCCGGTACATCCGGACGAGCTGCTTGAGCTTCTCGTGCTCCTCGTCCCAGCGCCGCCGCAGCTCGTCCAGCCGCTCGTTGCGCTCCTTGCGGGCAGCGGCATAGCTGGCGAACCCGCCGCCGTGCACCCAGACCTTGCAGTCCTCGGCGGTGATGATCCGCTCGGCGCAGGCGGCGAGCAGCTCCCGGTCGTGGCTGACCAGCAGGATGGTCTTGGAGCTGGCGGCGAGCTGCTGCTCCAGCCAGATCTTGCCGGGCACATCGAGATAGTTGTCTGGCTCGTCGAGCAGCAGGACCTCGTCCTTGCCGCGCAGCAACGACTCCAGTACGAGGCGCTTCTGCTCGCCGCCGGACAGGGTGCGCACCTCGCGCCACCGGCAGTGGTCGTAGCTGATGCCGAGGGCGGCGACGCAGCAGGCATCGAAATGCACCTCTGCGTCGTAGCCGCCGGCGTCGCCCCATTCGGTCAGCGCCCTGGCGTAGCGCATCTGGGTGGGCTCGTCGTCGCGCTCCATCATGACCAGCTCAGCCTCGTCCAGCCGTACGGCGGCCTCCCTGACGCGCGGGGCGGCGACGGACAGCAGCAGGTCGCGGATCGTGGAGCTGTCCCTGATTCCGCCGATGAACTGGCGCATCACGCCGAGCCCGCCGCTGGAGGTGACGGTTCCGGTCTGCGGCGTGAGATCGCCGGTGACCAGGCGCATCAGGGTGGTCTTGCCGGCCCCGTTCGGGCCGACCAGCGCGGCGACCAGGCCGTCGCCGACCCGGAAGCTGACGTCGTCGAGCAGCACCCGCCCGTCGGGCAGGGCGTGGCTGAGATGCGCGGCCTCCACGTGGCCCATCAGGTCTCCCGTTCCGCCGGGGCCGCCCGGTCATCACTCGCCTGCGACACTATCCGCCGGCCCCGGGCCGGCTCAACGGAATTTCGCCGCGCGGTGCCCGCCGGCCAGGTGGTACGCCGGTCCCCGGATGCCCCACAATGGCCGGATGGACCCCCACGGCTACAGCGACAACCCGCGGTTGCGCGCCTCGGACGCCGACCGGGATCGCGCCGCTTCGGTGCTGAACGCGGCAATGGCCGAGGGCCGGCTGACCGCGGAGGAGCATTCCGACCGGCTCGACGGCATCTACGCGGCGAAGACGAACGCGGACATAGTGCCGTATCTCGCCGACCTCCCCGCCCACCTGCCGGGGTCGGCGGTGGCCCCCCGGCCCGCGAGCAGTGCCCCGGCGGTGCCCGGCCGCAAGGACCGGATCGTGGCCATCATGAGCGGCGTGACCCGCAAGGGCTTCTGGCGAGCCGACCCGGTGATCAGCGTGTTCGCGCTGATGGGCGGCGCCGAGCTGGACTTCCGGGGCGCGGAGCTGCCGGACGGCGAGGTCACGCTGAAGGCGACCTGCCTGCTGGGCGGCATGACGATCACGGTGCCGCCGGAGATGCGGGTGGTGGACTCGGGCATCTCGATCATGGGCGGCCACGACATCGACGGCGAAACCCCGGAGTCGGCGGCGGCCGGCGCGCCGGTGCTGCGGATCACCGGGACCTGCATCATGGGCGGCATCGAGGTCAAGCGGCGGGCCCGCAAGCCGGGCCAGCCCGGCAGCTAGTCTCGGCCTTCCGCCGCCGGTGGCGGCGCGCCCGGCCGGACCGGGACCCGGCGCCGTACCGGGTCGGCGAGCGCGTCGGTGAGCTGGCGCAGCGCCCGCACGGTGTGCGCGCTGACCACGGCGTCGCAGTGCGGCCAGGCGGCGGCCATGCCGCCGGCCAGCGGCTGGAACGACGGCGCTCTTGGTCCGCGGGTTCACCCATACGATTCGGAACGCGACCAGCGACAGGCGCTCCATTTCCTTCCGGAGCTGGGCCGGGTCCCCGGTATCCCAGCCGTCGGAGACGATCAGGATCACCGCGCCCCGCGCCATTCCGCGCCGCCCCCAGGAGTCGTTGAACTCGCGCAGCGCCGCGCCGATCCTGGTGCCGCCGAGCCAGTCGGGCGCGGCCTGCCCGGCCCGCTCGATGGCCGGGCCCGGTGCGGAGCGGGCCAGGGCCGGGGTCAGCCGGGTGAGCCGGGTCGCGAAGCTGAACACCTCGGCCCGCGCGCCGCCGGCCGCGCAGTACAGGAGCTGGATCATGGCCCTGGCGTAGGGCTCCATCGAACCGGAGATGTCGCAGAGCACCACCAGCCGCCGGGGCCGCCGGGCGGGGGACCGCCCGATCAGCGCGTACGGGTCGCCGCCGGTACGCCTGGCCTGCCGCAGCGTGGCCCGCAGGTCGGTGCGCGGCCCGCCGGGACGCCGCCGGTCGCGCCGGGACCTGCGCAGCGGGACGGCGAGCGTGATGGCGCGCATCAGCGCGGCCAGCGACTCCAGCTCGGCGGCGGACAGCTTGGCGAAGTCCTTGGCCGCCAGCCGGTCGACCTCGCTGCCCAGGTAGGGGTGCTCGATCTCCTGCTCGGCGGGCCGGTCGCCGTCGTCGGACTGTCCTGCTTCAAGGCCGGCCGCGTGCTGCCGAGCGACCTCGGCTGCCTGTTCGAGCAGGCCGGCCGGGGTGGGCGGGCTGCCGGCGCCGGTCTTATCCGGCTCGGTCCGGCCGGCCGGCGGTCGCCCCGGCCCGTCCGGGTCGCCGAAGACCAGCGTGAACACCTCGCGCAGCAGCCGGGCCTCGTCCTGACTGGACACAAGTGTCGCGAGCGCGCACAGGTAGAGGGCGCGGAGGCTGTCTGGCCTGGCAACGGTGACCGCGGCGGCGAACCGCTCGCACCGGCCGGGCCGGCCGGCACCCCGGCCTGTCGCAGCGCCGCCCCGAACCGGGCGCTGACCTCGGCCAGGTCGCCGCCGCGCAGCGCGGCATGGGTCCCGGCCGGCGCCCGGTCAGCCGGTCGCGCCGGCATCGCTCTCCCCGGCCGGCGCCGGCTCCGGCTCATCCCCCTCGCCGCCGTCGTCCCGCTGGCTGCCCTCGTCCCCCCGGCTGATCAGGCCCGCGAACCCGGCGTCCGCCGCGACCCGCAGGTCCTCGGCGTACTTGAGCACCGCCCCGGCGGTGCGCCGCGCGGCGGCGGCGTCCAGGCTGTTGGCGCCGAGCACGTGCAGCGCGCCCGCCCAGCTAATCGCCTCGGCGACGCCGGGCGGCTTGGCCAGGTCAAGGCCGCGCAGCCGGGCCACCCCGGCGGCGACCTGCTCGGTCAGCGCGACGCTCGCGCCGGGTACCCGGCGCCGGATGATGGCGGCGACCCGGTCGGTATCCGGGTAGTCGATCCAGTGGTACAGGCAGCGCCGCTTGAGCGCGTCGTGCAGGTCGCGGGTCCGGTTCGAGGTGAGCACCACGACCGGCGGGAACCGCGCCCGCCTGGTGCCCAGCTCCGGGATGGTGACGGCGGACTCGGCCAGCAGCTCGAACAGGAACGCCTCGAACTCGTCGTCGCCCCGGTCGACCTCGTCGATCAGCAGCACCGCGGGTCGCGGCCCGGCGTGCCGCAGCGCGGCCAGCAGCGGCCGTTCCAGCAGGAAGTCGTCGCTGAACAGGTCGGCCTCGCGCGGGGTCTCGCCACGGGCCTCGGCCAGCCTGATGGCCAGGAGCTGGCGGGGATAATTCCACTCATACAGGGCCTCTGACGAGGTCAGGCCCTCGTAGCACTGGAGCCTGATCAGCGGCGTGTCCAGCACGCTGGCCAGCGCCTTGGCGGCCTCGGTCTTGCCCACGCCCGGCTCGCCTTCGAGCAGGATCGGCTGGCCCATCCTGGCGGCCAGGAACAGTGCCGTGGCCAGCGGCTCGTCGGCCAGGTAGCTCGCCGACTCCAGCGCCTTGACCAGCGACGGCACGTCGGGCAGCCGCTCGGCGAGGTCAGTCACGGGCACCTGCCAGGCCGGGCGGGGACGGGGGCGCGGGCGGGAAGATCCACATCCGTCCATGATGCGGCAGCGCAGGCAGTCATGAGACCGCCAGGTCGGTGCGGAGTGGCCGGCCCTGGATCGCCGACCAGACGCCGGCCGGGGTGAGCGGCATGTCGGCGTGCCGGACGCCGAACGGGGCGAGCGCGTCCAGCACCGAGTTCACCACGGCGGGCGGCGACCCGACGGTGGCGGACTCCCCGACGCCCTTGGCGCCGACCGGGTGGTGCGGCGACGGCGTGACCGTCTGGCCCAGCTCCCAGGACGGGCACTCAAGCGCCGTGGGCAGCAGGTAGTCCATGAACGAACCGCCCAGGCAGTTGCCGTTCTCATCGAAGGCGATGACCTGCATCAGCGCCATCCCGATGCCGTCGGCGAGCCCGCCGTGCACCTGGCCCTCCACGATCACCGGGTTGATCCGGACGCCGCAGTCGTCCACGGCGATGAACCGCCGGATGGAGACCACTCCGGTGCCGGGGTCCACGTCGGTCACGCAGATGTAGGCGCCGAACGGGAAGGTCAGGTTCGGCGGGTTGTAGACGGCGGCCGCGTCCAGGTGCCCCTCCACGCCGTCGGGCAGCTCCAGCGAGCCGTGCGCGGCCATCGCGATCTGCGCGATCCCGGCCGACTGCTCGGGATCGCCGCGCACCTGCCAGGTGCCGTCCGCCCAGACCAGGTCGTCGGCGGAGGCCTCCAGCATCGCGGCGGCGACGATCCTGGCCCGGTCCCTGACCTTCCTGGCGGCCATCACCGCCGCCGCGCCGGAGACCGGCGTGGACCGGGAACCGTAGGTGCCGAGCCCGAACGGGGTCGCGTCGGTGTCCCCGTGCACCACCTCGACGTCGTCGGGGGACAGCCCCAGCTCGCCCGCGACGAGCTGGGCGAAGGTCGTCTCGTGGCCCTGGCCCTGGGTCTGCACCGAGATGGCCAGCACGGCCTTGCCCGTCGGGTAGACGCGCAGGTCGGCACCGTCGGCCATGCCCAGGCCGAGGATGTCCATGTGGGCGCGCGGGCCGGCGCCGACGCCCTCGGTGAAGAAGCTGAGGCCGATGCCCATGTACTCGCCGCGCTCGCGCCGCTCCGCCTGCTCGCGGCGCAGCTCGTCGTAGCCGGCCAGCTCCAGGGCCAGCGTCAGCGCCCGCGGGTAGTCCCCGGAGTCGTACTGCCAGCCGGTCGGCCCGGTGTAGGGGAACTGCTCGGGCCGCAGCAGGTTCTGCATCCGCAGCTCGGCGGGGTCGCGGCCCAGGTCGCGGGCGAGCAGGTCGACCATCCGCTCGACCAGGTAGACCGCCTCGGTGATGCGGAAGGAGCAGGAGTACGCGACGCCGCCCGGTGCCTTGTTGGTGTGCACCGCCGTCACCTGGCAGTGCGCGGCCTTTAGGTCGTAGGACCCGGTGAAGATGTGGAAGAACCCGGCGGGGAACTTGGTCGGCTGCGCGGTGGCGTTGAACGCGCCGTGGTCGGCGAGCACCCTGGCCCGCAGGGCGAGGATCTTGCCGTCGGCGGTCGCGGCGATCTCGCCGTGCATGTGGTAGTCCCGGGCGAACGAGGTGGACATCAGGTTCTCCGACCGGTCCTCCACCCACTTCACCGGCCTGCCGGTCATCGTGGTGGCGACGATCGCGCAGATGTAGCCGGGGTAGACCGGCACCTTGTTGCCGAAACCGCCGCCCACGTCCGGGGAGATCACCCGGATCTTGTGCTCGGGGATGCCGGCCACCAGGGCGAACAGGGTGCGGTGCGCGTGCGGGGCCTGCGAGGTCACCCAGAGCGTGAGCTTGCCGCTGACCTGGTCCAGGTCGGCGACGATGCCGCAGGTCTCCAGCGGCGCGGGGTGCGACCGCGGGTAGAGCATGTCCTGGGCGACGACCACGTCGGCGGTGGCGAAGATCTCCTCGGTGGCCGCCTCGTCCCCGGCCGACCAGGTGAAGATCTGGTTGCTGTTCCGCTCGGGCAGGTCGTCGCGGACCAGCGGGACGCCGGGCTCCAGCGCCCGGCGCGCGTCCACCACCGGGGGCAGCGGCTCGTACTCGACGTTGATCAGCTCCAGCGCGTCCCGCGCCGAGTACCGGTCCCTGGCGACCACGAAGGCGATCTCCTGGCCCTGGAACCTGACCTTGTCGGTGGCCAGCACCGCCTGCACGTCCTGGGAGATGGTCGGCATCCAGGCCAGCCCGCGGCCGGCCAGCGTCTCGCCGGTGATGACCGCCTCGACCCTGGGGTGGGCGAGCGCGGCGGCGGCGTCCACCGAGACGATCCTGGCGTGCGCCAGCGGGCTGCGCAGGATCGCCCCGTACAGCAGGCCGGGCGGCTGCAGGTCGTCCACGAACTGGCCCTTGCCGCGGATGAACCGCGCGTCCTCTTTCCTGGGCAGCGGCCCGTAGGCGCCGTTGCCGTGCACGGCGCTCATGCCGGCGTCCCGTGCTCGCTGGCCCCGTGCTGGATAGCACCGTGCTCGCTGGCCCAGCGCACCGAGCGGACGATGTTCTCGTAGCCGGTGCACCGGCAGAGCTGCCCGGAGATCGCCTCGCGGATCTCCGTCTCGGTCGGGCGGGGGTTGTGGTCGAGCAGCCAGCGGGCGGTCAGCATCATGCCCGGCGTGCAGAACCCGCACTGCAAGCCGTGGCAGTGCGCGAACGCCTCCTGCACCGGGTCGAGCCGGCCGCCCTGCTCCAGGTCCTCGACCGTGCGCACCCGGCGGCCGTCGGCCATCGCGGCCAGCACCGTGCACGACTTGACCGGCAGCCCATCCAGCCAGACCACGCAGGCTCCGCAGTTGGACGTGTCGCAGCCCCAGTGCGAGCCGGTCAGCCGCAGCTCGTCGCGGAGGAAGTGGATGAGCAGCAGCCGTGGCTCGACGTCGCGCTCGTAGGCGGTGCCGTTCACGGTGACCCGGATCTGCATATCAGGCCGCCCGGCCGGCCGCGCGGGCCGCCGCCGTCCGCAGCGCGCGGGTGGTCAGCTCCCTGGCCAGGTGCCGCTTGTACTCGGCGGGCCCGCGCTGGTCGCTGGCGGGCGAGCAGTGCTCGGCGGCGATCTCCCCGGCCCGGCCGAAGGCCTCCTCGGTGCCGCGCTGGCCGCGCAGGTATTCCTCGGCCTCGGCGGCGGCGAAGTTCCGCGCCCCGACCGCCGACAGGCCGATCCCGGCGTCCGCGATGACCTCGCCGTTCAGCCACAGGGCCGCGCCGGCCGCGCCGACCGGCCAGTCGCCCACCCGCCTGCCCACCTTCTGGTAGGAGCTGCCCAGCCGTCCGTCCCGGCCGCCGGCCTCCAGCCTGATCTCGGTCAGGATCTCGCCGGGCGCCACGACCGTCTCGTAGGGGCCGGTATGAAACTCCCTGGCCGGGACGGTCCTGACGCCGCCGGGTCCCTGGATCACCATGGTGGCCTTGAGCGCCGCGAATACCGCCGACAGGTCCTCGGACGGGTCTGCCTGGCACAGCGAGCCGCCGATGGTGCCCCAGTTACGCACGATCGGGTCGGCGATGACCCGCTCGGCGTCGTGCAGGATCTGGAACAGCGAACCGGCTCCCTGGCTGGCCAGGAGCTGCGCGTGGCTGGTGAGCGCGCCGATCCGGAGCTGCCCGGCGGCCACCGTGAGGAACCGCAGCTCGGTCACGAAGCCGATATCGACCAGCGTGTCGGGCTGCACCAGCCGCAGCTTCATCATCGGGATCAGGCTGTGCCCGCCCGCCAGGACCCGCGCCTCAGGACCGAACCGGGCCAGCAGGCGCAGCGCGTGCTCAACGCTGGTGGCCCTCTCGTACTCGACCTGCGCTGGTACCTGCACGCGTCCTCCCGCTGCCACGGCAGTCGTGTCGAGTGTACGAGTGCCGCCGCTACGGACGGTCAGCTAGGACCACCCCGGGCAATAATCGGCAGTGTCATGACCCTTACTCAGCTCAACGCCTTCGTGCTGGTAGCGCGGCTCGGCTCGGTCACCGCCGCGGCCAACGCGCTGGGGGTCAGCGAGCCTGCCGTGTCCCAGGCCCTGTCGGCGCTCCGCCAGCACCTGGGCGACCAGCTCGTGACCCGAGGGCCGGCCGGCATGACGCTGACCGCCGGCGGGTCCCGGCTGCTCGCGACCGCCTCGCAGATCGTCGTACTGGGCGCGGAGGCCCACGCCGCCGTCCGCGCCGCCCAGGGCGCGCCCGAGCAGCTTCGGGTGGTGGCCACCACCGCGGTGGCCGAGTTCGTGCTGAACCCGCTGACCGAGGCGTTCGCCCGCCGGTACGCCGGCCCGGTCGAGGTGTCCGCCGGCGTGGCGGCACCCGGCGAGATGGGCGTGCTGATCGCCAACCGGCTCGCCGACGTGGCGATCGGGTCAGGGATCGCCGCCGACCCCGGCCTCGCCGTGCAGACCGAGCCGGTCTTCCGCTACCGGCTGATCGTGGTGGCGGGCGGGCGCTCCCGGCCGCACGGCAGTCCCGGCCAGTGGCGCTGGCTGGTGGACCCATCGGGCACCGATCCCGACAGCGAGACCGGCCGCCTGCTGGCCAGCCTGGACATCCCGGAGAGCCGGATCGGCGTGTTCCCGAACCAGACCGCCGCCTGGGCGGCCGCCGCCGACGGGGCCGGCGTCGCCCCGGCCGTCGAGCACCTGGTCGCCCAGCAGGTCCGCCGGGGCGAGCTGACCCCCGTGGAGGTGCGCGGCACCCCCGCCGACGCCTACTGGACCGTCACCCTGCTGGAGCGCCAGCACCGCAGCACGGCGTCCAGTGCGTTCCGCCGGTTCCTCGGCACCCCCGAGGCCATGCAGCTGATGCGCGCCCCGGCCACCGGCGTCGCCCCGTCCCGCTTCCGCCCCCCGGTCTACGTCACCATCTGGAGCTAGCCAGCGTGGTCGCCTGGTCTTAGCGGAGGCTTGGGGAGGGCGGGCGTTTTCTGGCTGGCGGGGGCGGGGAGCCTTGCTTCGCGCCGGCTCGCGGCGCGAGCGAACTTCGGGGGAGATAACACGCAAACGGGGGGAACCGCATGTCAGCAATCCCACGGCCGCTGGTGGAGGGCTACTGGCTTGGCTACGTGCCGAGCCAGGACGTGGAGAAACCGCACGGCGATGGCCTGGGCCTCGGCGAGATCGCCGGCACGGCGCCGGTCAACGTCGTCAAGATCGCGTTCTACAACCTGTACCCCGCCAACCTGGCCAGCGTCTGCTTCGGCATGAGCCAGGGCCACACCTGGTCCTATACCAAGGCCGGCATCCAGCAGCTCCAGGCCAGCGGCATCAAGGTGCTGGCCTCGATCATCGGCACGCCGGACCCTGAGGTCGGCTGGAACGACCTGCCTGACCCGCATGCCTTCGCGGCCAACGTGAAGGGGCTGTTCATCGACAACCTCGGCTGCGACGGGATCGACATCGACAACGAGGACCCGGCCGACCCCGACGAGCACTTCGAGGCGGTCGTCACCGCCCTGCGCGAGGAACTGGGGCCCAAGGGCGGCGACCATGCGCTGCTGACCTACGTCACCTACCAGCCCGACCGAGACCTGCCCTGGATGAAGAAGGTCGGCACGGCCTTCGACTGGGTGTCCACGATGGCCTACTGGCTGGACACCGAGGGCCAGAAGGAGCTCTGGCAGGAGTACGCGACCCTGCTCGGCCCGGAGAACGTCCTGGTCGGGGTCGCGGCGGGCAACGACAGCCAGTCCACCACGATCCAGACGGTGACCGAGATCGCCGACTGGGAGACGCAGCGGGGCGCGGGCCAGACCGGCGGCATGATGCTGTGGAACATGTCGGGCGGCCAGGAGACCGGGAAGTACTACTCCACGATCCGCCGCTACCTGAAGATCTGGAATCCCCCCGCAGCGGGCTAATGCCTGCCCGAGCGGCCGGCAGGTGGCGAGTAAGCATGCGCTTATTCGCGCCTTGCCGGGGCGGTAACTCCGGCGAATCATCTGGTGGCATCCGGTGTGCCGGGTGCGATGCCGGGTGCCACCAGACCAAGGAGCACGCATGCGGATCGAGTCGGACGGCCACAGCCAGGGAAATCCGCGCCTCTACGAGCTGGTCGAGAACGCCCCCAAGACGGGCAAGAGCCCCACGGTATGGGCCTGGCCTGAGCTGATGGATTACCTGAAGATCGCCGGCCAGCCGGTCGCCGGGCCGTGGCCGCCGCACCAGCAGCCGCGTCCCGACCCAGAGGAAGACAGCATGCCGGTGGCGGTCCCCGACCCGGAGGGCACCGACGAGCCATAGCCCGCGCGGCGCTGGCCGGGCATTGACTGAACAGGAGCAGTGATCGGATGTATCCGTCTCGGTTCCGCTACGAGGCCCCGCGGTCGCTCGATGAGGCGATCGCGCTCTTGCACGAGGGCGGCGACGACGCCAAGGTGCTGGCCGGCGGCCAGAGCCTGGTGCCGCTGATGAAGCTGCGCTTCGCCTCGCCCGAGCTGCTGGTGGACATCAATGGCCTGCCCGGCCTGGCCTATCACCGCCAGGACCCCGACGGCACGCTGCGGGTCGGCGCCCTGTGCCGGCACGCCGACCTGGAGCGCTCGGAACTGCTCGCCGCTAGCCAGCCGACGATGGCCGCGGCGGCACCGCTGATCGCCGACCCGCTGGTCCGGAACCGGGGCACGCTGGTGGGCTCGCTGTGCCACGCCGACCCGCAGGGGGACTGGGCCTCGGTGACGATGGCGCTCGGCGGCTCGGTGATCGCACAGGGCCGGCCGGCCGCCGAGCCATCCCAGTGGCCGACTTCGTGACCGGCCCGTTCCAGAACCTGCTGGCGCCGGACGAGATCGTGGTCGAGGCGGTGATCCCGGCGGCGCAGGGCACCCGCTTGGGCGGCTACCTGAAGCTGGAGCGCCGGGTGGGCGACTTCGCCACGGTGGGCGTCGCGGTGGCTCTTGAGATCACCGGCGAGGTCGTCACCAGGGCGGGCATCGCGCTGACCGGGGTCGGCGGGGCCACGATCGCGGCCACCGAGGCGGCCGCCGCGCTCACCGGCCGGCCGCTCAGCCCCGAGGTCATCGAGGAGGCCGCCCGGCTGGCCGCGGCGGCGGCCAGGCCGCGGACCGACCACCGCGGCAGCGCGGAGTACAAGCGGCACATGGTGCACACCTTCGTTTCCCGGCTGCTGGCCAGGCCGGCGCCGGGGCGCGCGGAACCGAGCGCGGAGAGGCCAAGCACGGAGAGGGCTGCCTGACATGACCACCGTCTACGACGACCTGGGCGACACCGAGGCCAGCGACGTACCGATGCGCCGGATCCGGTTCACCGTCAACGGGAAGAAGAAGGTGGCCGAGGTCGAGCCCCGGCTGCTGCTCGCTCACCTGATCCGCCGCGGGCTGGGGCTGACCGGTACGCACATGGGCTGCGACACGACCAACTGCGGCGCATGCACGGTGCTGGTGGACGGCCGGGCCATCAAGTCCTGCACGATGCTCGCCGTGCAGGCCGACGGCCACGAGATCACCACGGTCGAGGGCCTCGCGGGGGCCAGCGAGCTGCACCCGCTCCAGGAGGGCTTCCGCCAGGAGCACGGCCTGCAATGCGGGTTCTGCACGCCGGGGATGATGCTGGCCGCCGTTCAGCTCCTGGAGAGCAATCCGGACCCCACTGAGGAGGAGATCCGCTGGGCGCTGTCGGGCAACCTGTGCCGCTGCACGGGCTACCAGAACATCGTCAAGTCGGTGCTGTGGGCCGCCGAGAAGCTCCGCGCAGCGGACCAGTCGGGAGGATGACGTGACGGCACTGGACGAAGTCAAGATCGGCGGGCTGGGCGCCAGCCGCAAGCGGGTCGAGGACAGCCGGTTCATCAGGGGCAAGGGCAACTACACCGACGACATCACGCTGCCGGGCATGCTGCACATGGAGATCCTGCGCAGCCCGCTGGCGCACGCGCGGATTAAGTCGATCGACGCCAGCCGGGCCTGGCAGGTCCCCGGCGTGCAGCTCGTGCTGACCGGCGAGATGATGGCTACCCGCAACCTGGCCTGGATGCCGACGCTCTCGTACGACACCCAGGCGGTGCTGGCCACCGACAAGGTCCGGTTCCAGGGCCAGGAGGTCGCGTGCGTCATCGCCGACGACCCGTACATCGCCAAGGACGCCTGCGAGGCTATCGACGTCGAGTACGAGCCGCTGCCGGCCATCGTCAGCCCGCGGCAGGCCAGCGCGCCGGACGCGCCGGTCATCCGGGATGACAAGGAAGGCCAGGCCGGCAACACCATCTACACCTGGGAGGTCGGCGACGCGGCCGGCACGGATGCCGCGTTCGAGAAGGCCGACAAGATCTCCCGGCTGCAGCTGCACTACCCGCGCTCGCATCCCTCGCCGATCGAGTGCTGCGGGTCGATCGCCGACTTCGACCGGTCCACCTCGAAGCTGACGGTCTACATGACCACCCAGGCGCCGCACATCATCAGGGCGGCGGTCGCGCTGGTCGCCGAGCTGCCCGAGCACATGATCCGGATCATCTCGCCGGACATCGGCGGCGGGTTCGGCAACAAGGTGCCGGTCTATCCCGGCTACGTCTGCTCGATCCTGGCCTCGATCCTGCTGGAGCGGCCGGTCAAGTGGATCGAGGACAAGTCGGGGAACCTGATCTCCACCGGGTTCGCCAGGGACGTGTACCTGGACGGCGAGATGGCGCTGCGCGAGGACGGCAAGATCCTCGCGGTGCGGATGCGGGCCGACGCCGACCACGGCGCGTTCTTCGCCGACGCGCAGCCAAGCAAGTTCAAGATCGGGCTGCTGCACTCCACGTTCGCGGCCTATGACGTGCCGGTCGGGCACATCATGGCGCGCGGCAGCTACACCAACAAGGCGCCAGGCGGGGTCGCCTACCGGTGCTCGTTCCGGGTCACCGAGGCGATGTTCTTCCAGGAGCGCATGGTCCAGGCGGCAGCCGTTGACCTGGGCATGGACCCCGCCGAGTTCCGCCGGATGAACCTGGTGCGCGACGACCAGTTCCCGCACCGGACCCCGTTCGGCTTCCTGCTGGACTCGGGCCAGTACGCCAAGTGCCTGGACGTCGGCCTGAAGGCCATCGGGTATCACGACTTCCAGCAGCGCAAGGCCGAGGCGAAGGAGCGCGGCCGGCTGCTCGGCCTGGGCATCTCCACGATGACCGAGCCGCTGGGCGCGGGGAATAGCCGGGAGTACGACATCCTCGGCATCAAGATGTTCGACTCCGCCGAGCTGCGGGTGCACATGACCGGCAAGGCCATCGTCCGCACCGGCGCCCGCGGTCAGGGCCAAGGCCACGAGACGACCTGGGCGCAGATCGTCAGCCACGAGCTGGGCATCCCGGCCGAGGACGTGATCGTCGAGGAAGGCGACACCGACACCGCGCCGTTCGGCATGGGCACCTACGCCTCCCGGTCCACGCCGGTCGCGGGCGCAGCGGTGGCCATGGTGTCGCGCAAGGTCCGGGCCAAGGCCCGCAAGCTGGCGGCGCACCTGCTTGAGGTCTCCGAGGAAGACGTCGAGTGGGAGCTCGGCCGGTTCTACGTGCGCAGCGCGCCGGAGCGCGGGGTCACCATCCAGGAATGCGCGATGGCCGCGTACAGCAACATGCCCGACGGCATGGAGCCCGGCCTGGAGAACACCGCCTACTACGACCCGCCGAACCTGACCTGGCCGTTCGCCGCCTACCTCGTCACCGTCGAGGTGGACCCGGAGACCGGGGTCTGGGACGTGCTCAACATGGTCGCGGTGGACGACTGCGGGGTGCGGATCAACCCGATGATCGTCGAGGGCCAGATCATGGGCGGGCTGACCGAGGCGTACGCGATGTCCAACATGCAGTTCATCACCTTCGACGCCGACGGCAACTGCGTCGGCTCGAACTACATGGACTACCTGCTGCCGACCGCCTGGGAGACGCCCGGGTTCGAGCTGCACAGCGAGGTCGTCACGCCCTGCCCGCACCACCCGATCGGCGCCAAGGGCATCGGCGAGTGCGCGGCGGTCGGCGGCCCGGCCGCGTTCGTCAACGCGGTGCTCGACGCGATCGCCGACACCGGCGTGCGCAACATCGACATGCCGCTGCTGCCCGACCGGGTCTGGGAGGCGATCACCTACCGCCGCGATATCTCCGGCGAGCCGCCGGTACGCACGGACGACTGAGGGGGACCGATGGGGAGCCCGGCGATGGATAGCTGGCAGGTCCTGGCGCAGGCCAGCGACCTGGTCAGGCGCGGTGAGACGGTCGCGCTCGCGACGGTCGTCTGGCGGCAGGGCCCATCGTCGGGGCAGCAGGGCTCGCGGGCCATCATCACCGCCGCTGGCGAGCTGCGCGGCTGGATTGGCGGGGCGTGCGCCGAGCCGACGGTGATCCGGGAGGCGCGCGAGGTGATCGCCGAAGGGACCGCGCGGCTGCTGCTGCTCGGCTCGCCCGACCAGTTCGGGGCCGCGGTGCCGGAGGGGATGACCGTGGTGCCGATCTCCTGCCAGAGCGAGGGCGCGCTCGAGGTCTACATCGAGCCGGTGTTCCCGGCGCCGCAGCTCATCGTCGTCGGACGCTCGCCGATGGCCGCCACCCTGGCCGAGCTGGCCGCCGGCATCGGCTGGGACGCGACGCTGGTCCCCGCCGAGGACTTCACCTCGGAAAGCGCCAGCGAGCGGTCCCTGGTGGTGGTCGCCACCCAGGGCCACGGCGACGAGGCCGCGGTGTCGGCGGCCATCGCGGCCCGCCCCGCCTATCTCGGCCTGGTCGGGTCGAGGCGGCGCGGCCAGGCGGTGCTGGGTTACCTGGCCGAACGGGGCCTGCCCGCCGACCAGCTCGACCGGGTCAGGGTGCCCGCCGGGCTGGATCTCGGGCCGACCTCGCACCGGGAGATCGCCGTGGCGATCCTCGCCGAGCTGGTCCAGCTCCGGGCGGCGGGCGATCTGGGCCGGCCGTCCGTCCCGGCGGCGGCGCAAGCCTCGGCTGCGGCCGGGCAGGCGACCGACCCGGTGTGCGGGATGACGGTGCGAGCCGATCGTTCCGCCTATCCGCTGGAGTACGAGGGCGTCACCTATTACTTCTGCCGGCCGGCGTGCCGGGAGGAGTTCGAGCGGGATCCGGCCGCGCATGCGAGGAGAGAGTCGCGATGCTGATCAGCAACGATTTCGAGGTCGCCCAGCCGGTCGAGAAGGTCTGGCAGTTCTTTGACGACATCCCGCAGGTCGCGGCGTGCCTGCCGGGCACCGAGCTGACAAAGGACCTCGGCGACGACTCCTACGAGGGCACCGTGGCGGTGCGGATGGGGCCGGTGAAGCTCCAGTTCGCCGGCACCGCCAAGATCACCGAGCGGGACCAGGCCGGGCACCGCATCGTGGTGGACGCCAGCGGCGCGGAGGTCCGCGGCCGCGGCCAGGCGTCGATGGTGGTGACCGCCACCCTGGCTCAGGCCGGGCGCGGCACCAAGGTCGGCGTGACCCAGGACCTCCAGCTCGCCGGGGCCGCCGCGCAGTACGGCCGGGGCATGATCTCCGACGTCACCTCGGTGCTGATGCGCGACTTCTCGGTGAACCTGGCCCGCCGCATCGACGCCGCCGACCGCGGCCTGTCCCCCGATCAGGTCGGCGCGGCGCGGCCGGCCAGCGGCTTCGCCATCGGGCTGCGGGCCGCCCGGATGGCGCTGACGCGGGTGTTCCGCAGATTCTTCCTGCCCTACCAGTCCAGCCCGAGCTAGCCGCGAGCTCAGGAGAGGAGCCAGCCATGGTGCTGTGGTGGATCGGCAACGTGATCCTGCTCGTCGTGGTCCTGCCGGTGGTCGTCGTCCTGCTCAACCGGGTGCTCGCGGCGGTGGAGCGGATCCGCGCCGCCGCGGACATCATCGCGGCCGGCGGCGGCGCCCTGGCCGCCGAGCTGGACGGTGTCCCCGAGCTGCTGGCCACGACCGACCGGACCGTCAAGGACGTGGCCACCGGGGCCACCAGGTACGCGGGCTCGGTCGCCCGCCTCCTGGGCTGAGCACAGCGGAAGAAGGTAGCGATATGCCAGCAGCCGCCTGGATGACCCTGATCGTCGCCGCGCTGATCATCGCGCTCACCGCAGTGGCCCTGCTGCGGGTGATCATGCATCTCCGGCACGTGCGGAAGACCCTGGCCGCGGTCGACGGCGGCGTCCGTCTCGTGGCGCAGCGCACGGCGACGGTGCCCGATGTCATCCCGTCCGTGAACGCGAGCCTCAAGCCGGTCCGCGACTTCTGCGAGAGCGTGCCGGGGCCTGACGCCACGGCCGGGACGGGGGCACGGTCATGACCGCGGGCTGGATCATCGGCTACGTCATCGGCGGCGTCGTGGTGGTCGCCGTCGTCGCCCTGGTGGTGCCGATCATCCTGCTGGCCCGCTCCATCGGCAGGCAGGCGCCGGGGATCAACTCCTCGCTGACCGACGCGGCGGCGCACACCGCCCCGCTCCGCGACCTGTCGTTGACCATCGACCACGCGCGGGAGATCGTCGCGGGCCTGGCCCGCGGCCGCGCCAGGCTGGGGGGATAGCAGATGCACGCGCTCGCCCTGACTTCCACCGACCGGACCCTGTGGTGGTCCGCGATCATCGTCGGCTTCGTCGTGGTCCTCGCCGTCGCGGCCCTGCTCAGCCTGCTGATCTACTTCATCAAGATCATCGACAGGCGGGTCGCCGAGATCAAGGGCACGCTCGGCTCGGCTGCCGACAACACCCAGCACACCGCGCTCATCGGGGAAACCGCCGACGGCGTGGACGCCGTGCTGGCCGAAGGGCTCCAGCACCACCTGTTCCTCGGCCGGGTCCTGGAGAAGGTGAAGTCATGACGCTGCTGGTGGTTCTCACCGTGCTGGATATCGTGCTGCTCATCGCCGGGCTGGCGATCTACCTGTGGTGGGCGGGGACGCTGCTGGCCAGGATCGCGGGCAACCTGGAGGAGTCGGCGGGCATCGCCGGCACGATCCTGGGCCACGCGAAGGTGATCAAGCCGGGCCTGGAGCACATCAACAGGACCGGCGGTGTGGTCGCCGGGGCGCTGCCGCTGCTGTACGGGATGGCCGAGGAGATCGTCACCGGGGTCACCCCGGCGCCGGAGAAGCCGGCCGAGCCGCCGGTCGCCCGGCCGGCCTCGGGCCAGCGCCGGTCGCGGCTGCACGACGCGGTCGGCTTCGTCCCGCGCGGCTAACGCCGGCGCGCGGGGCACGGCGCAGCGGGCGCGCCTCGGATAGTCGCTGGTAGCGGATCCTGCGGCCGGGCGGATCCGCCAAGATAGCGGGGTGCCCCCCAGCCCTCCGCCGGTCCTCTCGGCTGACCAGGTCAGCCTGTTTCCCCGGCTGCGGTACATGGGGTCCAAGTACCGGCTGGTTCCGCAGCTCGCCGACGTGTTCACCGAACTGGGCGGCCAGACCGCGTTAGACGCCTTCTCCGGCAGCGGCGTCGTCTCCTACCTGCTCAAGCGGCTCGGCTACCAGGTCACCGCCAACGACTTCCTGGCCTTCCCCGCCGTGATCGCCGACGCCACCGTGGTGAACCAGGAGGTCCGGCTTACCGGTGCCGACATCGAGCGGATCTGCGGGCCGCCCGCCGACGACCGCGACTTCATCAGCGCCACCTTCGCCGACCGATATTTCACCCGGAACGATCTGGCGTTCCTGGACTCGGCTTGGTCGCATATCGACCTGCTCGCGGGCCACAAGCGTGCTCTCGCCATCTCCGCGCTGATTCTCACCGCCGCCCGCGCCCAGCCCAGGGGCGTGTTCACCGTGATCGGCCGCCGTTACGACGACGGCCGCCGCGACCTGCGGCTGTCGCTGCGCGAGCACTTCGCCGAACGGGCCGCCGAGTACAACCGGGTGGTCTTCGACAGCGGCCAGCCCTGCGCCGCGGTCTGCGGCGACGTCTTCGACCTGCCCGCGCGCCGCTACGACGTGGTCTACCTGGATCCGCCTTACGCGCCGCCCAGGGACGACAACTGCTACATCAAGCGCTACCACTTCCTGGAGGGCCTGGCCGTCTACTGGCGCGGGCTGACCATCATGGAAGACACCCGCAGCCGCAAGTTACCCAAGCGGTACACGCCGTTCTCGTACAAGCGGACCGTCACCGCCGCGCTGCGCGCCACCCTGGAACAGTTCAGCGACTCGGCCATCGTGCTGTCGTACTCCTCCAACGCCGTGCCCGACGCGGACACGATCGAGGCGCTGCTGCGCGAGGTCAAGCCGAGCGTGGAGGTGCGGCCGATCGAGCACACCTACAGCTTCGGCACCCACCAGGCCGCCACCAGGCGGGCGGCCAGGGAGTACCTGTTCATCGGCCGCTAGCTGGCCCCGGCTGCCGCCGCGGCGGCACTGGCCCGCTCCAGCGACAGCTCGCGCTCGGGGCCGTTCCTGGTCAGCGCGGCGGCGCGCTCGAACTCGGCCCGCGCCTCGGCCGGGCGGCCCAGCTTCATCAGCAGGTCACCGCGGACGCTGGGCAGCAGGTGATAGTCGCGCAGCGCGGGCTCGGCGGTGAGCTGGTCCACCAGGTCGAGGCCGGCCTGCGGCCCGTACGCCATCGAGACGGCGACCGCCCGGTTCAGCTCCACCACCGGGGATGGCTGCCGCGCGGCGAGCAGCGCGTACAGGGCGGAGATCGCGGCCCAGTCGGTCTCCTCCGGGCGGAACGCGCGGGCGTGGCAGGCCGCGATGGCCGCCTGGAGCGCGTAGGGCCCCGGCTCGCCGGCGAGCTGCTCGGCCCGGCGCAGCGCGGCCAGGCCGCGGTTGATCAGCAGCAGGTCCCAGTGCGCCCGGTCCTGGTCAAGCAGCAGCACCGGGCGGCCGTCCGCACCTGCCCTGGCCGCGATCCGCGAGGCCTGGAGCTCCATCAGCGCGATCAGGCCGTGCACCTCGGACTCCTCCGGCGCCAGCCCGGCCAGCAGGCGGCCAAGCCGCAGCGCCTCGGTGCACAGCTCGGGACGCATCCAGTCGTCGCCGGCCGTCGCCGAGTATCCCTCGTTGAAGATCAGGTAGACGACCTCAAGCACGGACGCCAGCCGTTCCGGGCGATCCGCCGGGGCTGGCACCTCGAACGGGACCTGCGCCTGCGCGAGCGTCCGCTTGGCCCGGACGATCCGCTGCGCGACGGTCGGCTCCGGCACCAGGTAGGCGCGGGCGATCTCGGCGGTGCTCAGGCCGCCGAGCAGGCGCAGGGTCAGCGCCACCCTGGCGGGCACCGCCAGCACCGGATGGCAGGCCGTGAAGACCAGGCGGAGCAGGTCGTCGTCGATCTCGTCGGAGAACGCCGCGTCGAAGTCCGGGGTGACCGCGCCGCCCTCGGCCTCCACCGCCCGGCCGAGCTGGGCGTACTTGCGGCGCAGGTCGGCGTTCCTGCGGAACTGGTCAACGGCCCGGCGCTTGGCGACGGCCATCAGCCAGGCGCCCGGGTTGCGCGGTATGCCGGATTCTGGCCACTGCTCAAGCGCGGCCACGACGGCGTCCTGGGCCAGTTCCTCGGCCAGGTCGAGATCCCCCGCGTACCTGGCCAGGCCCGCGATCAGCCGCGCCGACTCCAGCCGGACGACCGTCTCGACGGCGGCGTGCGCCGGATCGGCAGTCACGCTCGCCATCCCACCACCGTCACGGCGAGCGGGGCAAGGCTGTCACGGGCCGTGGACCTGCCGGAGGGTCGTCTCGCCGTCGCCGGCGATGGCCAGGAACCGCTTGGCCCACTCGACCGCCTCCGCCTTGTCCCTGGTCTCCATCAGCGCCCAGCCGCCGACCAGCTCCTTGGCCTCGGTGAACGGCCCGTCGATCACGGTGATCTTGCCGTTCGCCCTGACCACCCTGGTGGCCTCGTCCAGGGGCGCCAGGCCGCCGGTGGCGAGCAGCACCCCGGCCTTGGTCGCCTCCTCGATGAACCGGCCCATCTCCTCGTAATGCGCCGGGTCGGTCGGCGGTGCCTGCGGCACCGAGGGATCGCCGAGGGTGTATCCGAAGAATCGCATGGCCTTGTCCTCCTTGCTCGGGGGCGGACGATGCCGCCCTGCGTGCCTTCCTGGCCATGCGTCGAATGCGCCGGCCCCGGATCGACGTCTCGCTATCCTGAAGCCAGGAAACCAGATGTGACCTCGGTCACATACCGGGCGGACTAGCCAGTGCAGGCCAGATAAGAGAAGGCTTAATCCGGGCTCGCCGCCAGACCGCCCCGCCGCCTACAGTCGGTAACTGGGGAAGGACGCACCCAGAGGAAGGTGCTGGTGAGATGAGCGGCAGGCCAGATGACGCGCTCGGAGTGCTCCGCGAGATCTGGAGCGCTCAGGAGCAGGACGCCGCCGAGGTAGACGAGGCGTGCGGCAGCACCAAGGGCTGCAAGCGGATGTCCGATGTCGGGTTCGACGGCATGGCCGGCTCCGACGGGGACCTGCGGGCGGCCTGGAAGGCCAAGCTGGAACGGGAGGGCAAGCTGAGCCCCGGCACCGGCAGCGTCAGGGACCTGGTACTCGGCGACGGCGACCGCTGACCGGATGGACCGTCCGGAGTCCGTCAGCCAGCTCACCGACGTCCTGCGCCAGGGCGGCTACCTGGCCGACCGGGGGCTGTCCACCGCCTTGTTCGTCGGCCTGTCGCTGCAGCGCCCGGTACTGCTGGAAGGCGAGGTCGGCGTCGGCAAGACCGAGGTCGCCAAGGTGCTCGCCACCGTGCTGGGCCGGCGGCTGATCCGGCTCCAGTGCTACGAGGGCATCGACACCAGCCAGGCGCTGTATGAGTGGGACTACGCCAGGCAGATGCTCCAGATCCGCGCCCTTTCCGAGCGGCAGGCCGCGCAGGAGCAGTCCGTTGACCAGCTTTTCGGCCCGAAGTACCTGCTGGAGCGGCCGCTGCTGGCCGCCGTCAGGGCCGGGGACACCGCGGTGCTGCTGATTGACGAGATCGACCGGGCCGACGACGAGTTCGAGGCATTCCTGCTGGAACTGCTGTCGGACTTCCAGATCACCATCCCCGAGGTCGGCACCATCGCCGCGCAGAGTCCGCCGCTGGTGGTGCTCACCTCCAACCGGACCCGTGAGCTGCACGACGCGCTCAAGCGCCGCTGCCTCTACCACTGGATCGGCTACCCGCCGGCCGAGCGCGAGGTCGAGATCGTGCTGGTCCGCCAGCCGCAGGTGGAGCCCGCGCTGGCCCGCAAGGTCGTCGCGGCGGTCGGCAGGCTGCGCGAGCTCGACCTGGCCAAGCCGCCGGGCGTAGCCGAGACCATCGACTGGGCGCGCACCCTGGACTTCCTCGGCGGCGGCGACCTCACCGAGCAGGCCGCCGACGACACCCTGGGTGCGGTGGTCAAGGAGCGAGACGACCTGGAGCTGGTGCGGGAGAACCTCGCGGAGATCACCTCCGGTGGCTGACCTGGCACCGCTACGGGCACCGCTCACCGGGCTGCTGGTGAGCTTCTCCCGCGAGCTGCGCGCGGCCGGCGTGGCGGTGGGCTCCGGCGACATCCTGACCTACGGCGCCGCGATGGCCGAGCTGGACCCCTCCGACCTGGTGGACCTGTACTGGGGCGGCCGGACCACGCTCGTCACCAGGCGCGACGACCTGCCCGTCTATGACCGGGTGTTCCGCCGGTTCTTCCTCGGCGGCACCGACCCGGTCCGCGAGCTTGTCACGCTGCGAGCCAGGGCGGAGGCGGAGGCGGAGGCGATGCTGACCGCCCCCGCGACCAGCCCGGACGCCGAGGGCGAGGAGGAAGAGGCTGTTCTCGGCCTGATGGCCTCCGACGTGGAGGCGCTGCGTCGCAAGTCGTTCGCCGCGTGCACCCCGGCCGAGCTGGCCGCGCTGCGCCGGATCATGACCAGGTTCCGGCTGACCCCGCCGCGCCGCCGGACCAGGCGTACCGCGAGCGCCCGGGCCGGCCGGACGCCCGATCTGCGCGCGATGGTCAGGGACTCGCTCCGGCTGCACGGCGAGCCGCCACCGCTGGCCTGGCGGCGCCGCCGGGCCAGGCCCCGGCCGCTGATCCTGATCCTGGACATCTCCGGCTCGATGGCCGATTACTCACGGCACCTGCTCCAGTTCGCCTACTCGGCGTGGCGGGCCGCGACCAGGGTCGAGGTGTTCTGCTTCGGCACCCGGCTGACCAGGATCACCCGGACGCTGCAGACCCAGCGGCCCGACACCGCGCTGGACCGGGCCGCCCGCGCGGTATTCGACTGGGAAGGCGGCACCAGGATCGGCGACAGCCTCACCGCGTTCGTCCGGGACTACGGCCGCCGGGGGATATGCCGGGGCGGCGTGGTGGTCATCTGCTCCGACGGCCTGGACCGGGGCGACCCGGCCGTGCTGGCCGCCGCGATGGAGCGGCTGTCCCGGCTCTGTCACACCCTAGTGTGGATGAACCCGCACAAAGGACACGATCAGGACTTCCGGCCCAGCACCCTGGGGATGATGGCGGCCGCGCCGTACATTGACCTCTTGCTGTCCGGGCATGACTTGGACAGCCTGGAAGAGCTGGCAGCGGTGCTGCCGGCCCTGCGCTAGCCCCGGAACTACTGCGCTAGCCCCCGGAACTACCCCCGCGCCCGGCCGCCGGGCCGTCACGACAAGGAGCTGCCGGTGAGATGGAGTGTCGGCGTCGAGGCCGAGGGCAGCAGCGTGCTCACCCGCGAGCAGGTCGTCGACCTGGCCGACGCCGTCGCCGCCAGCGCCGGGATCGCCACCGGGATCGGCACCGCCCGCTACGGCGCGCAGCTCGTGGTCGAGGCCGGCAGCCGCGACGAGGCCGTGCGGAAGGGCACCGCCGAGTTCGAGCGCGCGGTCGGTGCCGCCGGGCTGCCCAGCGCCCCGATCGTCCGGGTCGAGGCGGTCAGCGAGGCCGAGGAGGCCGACGACGCCGGCGGCGTGCGGGAGCCCTGGGAATCCGGTTCGTGATCAGGCTCGGCTCCCTGGCGGGCTACCCGTTCGAGGGACCCCGGCTGCTCGGCGGCTGGACCCCGCCGGCCAGTGCGGCCGTTTACGCCATCATGATCAGGCCAGACCCGCAGGACCGCCCGGATCGCTACGCCGTGATCTACGTAGGCCACGCCGACGACCTGTCCGCCCAGCGCTTTCCGTTCCAGCATCCTCGCGCGCACTGCTGGGTCAGGCGGGCCGGGTCCAAGTGGCACGTCTACATCTGCACCTATGAGGTGCCAGGCGGCACGGCCGCGCACCGCGAGCAGATCACCCGCGAGCTGCTGTCCATCTACCGGCCGCGGTGCAACGACCAGCGCTATGAGCAGGCGTGGAAGGACGAGTGGATCGCCCGGCAGTGACCGGCGCGCTACTCGCGCAGCAGGGGCAGCACCGCTTCGAGGTCCGGCACTGCCGGCTGCCTGACCACGTACCTGGTGATACCCAGCCGGCCGGCCTGGTCGCGGAGCTGCGCCGCCATCTCCTCGTGGCTGCCGACCAGCAGGTACGGGGTGACGGCGAGGTCGCTCGCGGGCACGCCGAACTTTGCCTCCAGCTCGCTGAGCGCAGCCTGCCGGTCCCGCGTCACGACCACGGCCTGCACCAGGGCCTCCAGCGCCGGCGACCGGCCGACGTTTTTCGCCGCCTCGGCCGCCACGTCGATCTGCCGCCGCAGGACATCCGCCGACCACCTCGCCTCGTGCGAGTGCCCGTCCTCCATCGTCCGCCCGAGCCCGGCCAGCCCCACCACGTCCGCCAGCCGCCCCGCGCAGCGCAGCAGCTCCGGATGACTGCCGCCGATCATCAGCCGGACCCCGTCGGCCGCCGGGGGAAAGCCCTCAAGCCGCGAGTCGGCCAGGCTGAACGCCGGACCGGCGTGCGTGACCGTCTCCCCCGCCAGGAGCCGGGCCGTCACCTCCGCGAACTCAGTCAGGCGCGCCGCCCGTTCCGCCGACCCTGGCCGTTGCCGCCCGACATCGGTCCACTCGCGAGGCGTATGACCGGCCCCCATGCCCAGCACTACCCGGCCCGGCGCGAGCACGCTCAGGGTGGCAGCCTCGGCCGCCACCTGCATCGGCTCCCGGACGCCCGCCTGCACGACGCAGGTGCCCAGCTCGATCGTGCTCGTCACCGCCGCCGCACAGCCCAGCGCCGGCCAGGGGGACAGGCCCGAGCCCGGGTGATCGCCCATGACCAGGCCGTGGAAACCGCCCGCCTCCACCCGGCGGGCCAGCTCCAGCCAGGAGTCCAGGTCAGCAGGGGCCGCCGCCACGCTCACCGTTATGTCAGGCATGGCACCAACCTGGCGGGCCGGCCGCCGTGCGGGCAACAGGATCTGCGGTCAGCTAATAACGCGGGTCAGCGGGCGTAGCGCAGGAACAGGTAGCCGTCGCTGGCCAGGACGTGCCGCAGCGTCATGCTCCGCGGCGTGCCCTCCGGGCCGGCGATGATCCGGGTCGCGCCAGGCCCCGCCAGCACCGGCGACACCGTCAGGCAGACCTCGTCCACCAGGCCAGCCGCGTGCAGGCCGCCGAACAGCGTCGGCCCGCCCTCGCACAGCAGGTGGCTCAGCCCGTAGTCCTGGCGCAGCGCGGCCACCGCGCCGGCCAGGTCCACCTCGTCCGCGCCGTGCGCCAGCACGTCGGCGACCTGCTCCAGCGCCGCGCGCCGGCGGCGTCCGCCGACTTGGTGGTGATGACGACCGGGCGGACCGGGGCATTGGCCAAGGCCGCCTGCTCCGGGTCGAGGTTCAGTCCGCCGGAGACCACGACCAGCCGGGGGAACTCGGGCAGGCCGGCCGCCAGCCGCCAGGCCCGCCGGTCCGCCAGCGGCCGCACCGCGCGGTACTGCTCCCGCATCAGCGTGCCCGCGCCGACCAGCACCCCGTCCGCGACGGCCCGCAGCACCCCGATCACCAGCCGGTCCGCCGCCCCGCCCAGCCCGCCGGACCGGCCGTCGATCTCCGCCGCGCCGTCCAGGCTGGACACGAACAGCATCCGGACCAGCTCCCGGCCCCGCTCCGCCCCGTACAGCGCCAGCAACTCGGCGGCATTCGACGGCAGTTCCGCGGGCAGCAGTTCCATGCGGCCCATCAGACCACAGCCGCCGGCCTCGTACGGACGGGGCCGAGCCAGGAGGATGCGGGACCCAGCGCGGTAGCCAGCCGGACAGCCTCGCTCGGTCAAGGTCGCCGCCAAGACAGGCGGCCTCTTCGGCCTCATCCGCAATGAGGTCGGCGTCATTTCCTTCCCCGACGGCAGCAAGTACCTCGCCGCCGCCTTCACCCCGGTCCCCGTTCGGCTCAGACGACCCAGCGATCAACCGCTCCATCGGCACCGCCGCTGCCCTGGCGGTCAGCGCCCTGCGCCAGTAGCACCGCGCTAGGCATCGCGGGCGGCTTGCTCTACCTGGTCCCGGTACTCGCGCCACCAGGCCTGGTCGCCCGCCGGGAGGTTGTCGTTTCCCTGGAGCAGCCCGGCCGCGCCGTCGATCAGTTCCCGCACGATGTCGGCATGGCCGGCGTGCCGCTGAGTCTCGGCCGTCATGTGGACGAGGATCCGGTGCAGGGTGACGGCACCGTCCTCACCCCACCAGGGGACCTGGCCGGGCGCGTCCAGCGGCAGGGCGGCGATCGTCTCATCGGCGTGCTGCCAGGCGCGCCGGTACAGGCCGGCAATCTCCTCCCGGCTCTCGCTCGGCGTGGCCCACGTGTCCACGTTGCGGTCCGCGTCTTCGTCATCAGCCAGCCACGGCGGCGACTGCGCATACGGCCGACCGAACACGACGCCGAAATACAGCAGCTCGCTACCCGCGGAATGCTTGACGAGGCCGAGCAGATTCGTCCCGGTCGGCGTCAGCGGCCGACGGATGTCGTACTCGCTCAGCCCGTCGAGCTTCCACAGCAGGACATCCCTGGCACCCTGGAGGTAATTACGCAGGTCCGCTTTCATATCAGGTCCCGTCATGCATCGCCGCCCTGCGCCGTGGTTGGGCTCCTGCGTTTGATATGTCCGCCATGTCGACGAACTCTAGGAGCCGATCGGGACCGTGGCGATCGACTGCCAGTTCCAGGATCTCTCCGGGCCGTACTGGGCGACGAGGTGGATCGTGTCGATGGTGACCGGACATTCGGGCAGCTCGTGGCCCAGCGCCGCGATGATCGGCTCGGCCGGCTGGTCATGGGTGCTGTAAGCAACCGTCACATGCGGAATCGACGACTCAGCCCTGATATCCACAGGACTGGCCAGTATGCCAGCGGCCTTGTGGATGGCCAGCGACACGGCGTCGAGCGCGTCACCAGGGCTGACGCCCAGCGTGATGGCCTCGGGGTGGTACAGCACCCGGCCCAGCGTGAGGGCGGCCGGCGGCACCTGCCGGAGCAGGTGCCGGGCCTGGGCCGTCATGGCCTCGATCTCGTTGTGCGCCAGCTCGGTGACGAGGCCGAGCCGCAGGATGCTCAGGTGCAGCCGCTGCTCGGGAGTGAAGTGCAGACCGGGGAAGCCGGCCAGGCGGCTGCGGGCGACAGCGGCGAGAGCGCAGGCCTGCGGCTGATCTCGCATCAGGATGTGCCAGTAAAGCTGAGCGTCACCCGGCCCCGGCTCCGCGCGTTCTTGCCACCGGTCGTGCATTCTCACAGGCAGCGCGCTCATGTCCATGCCACTAGCCTCGCGCACAATCCGTCACCGGACCGGCCGCTCAGCTCAGATCGGTGTGCTGCCCCGCGCTCAGGATCTGCTCCCGGAGGATGTCGGCGTGGCCGCAATGCTGAGCGAACTCACGGAGGACGTGCAGATAGACCCATCGCAGGGGCAGCGGCCCAAAGCGGTGTCCGCGGAGCACGTCGTCCAGGCCGAGGCCGGCTGTGGCCTGGCGAGACGCCTCGCACGCTTCGCCGTGTGCGCGGCGGACGGACTCGATGGTGTCTTCGCGGGTGAGGATGAACGAATCGCCAGCAGCCGACGGGAGCCCGAGTTCCTGACGCGGGCGTCCGGTGATGGCTTCGCCGAACCACACCCTTTCCGCGTAAATCGCGTGCTTGACCAGGCCCAGCAGCGTCGTACGGGAAGGGACGAGGGAGCACCGGGCTTGTTCCTCGGTCAGGCCGTCAAGACACGCATGCAGCATGGCCCGATGCTCATCGAGGAACGTCTCCAGCTGAACCCTGAGGGGTTCGGCGGTCGCATCGAACGGCGTCCGCCCGTCCCGGATAGTCATACCGGGATTATCCACTGCCGAGGATCCGGCTCAGCTCCACAAGAAAACCCGATGACATTACGCGATTGGCCGTCCTAGCGTCTGAAGCATGACCGACGCGGCAGATCTGGTGTCTCTCGACGGGGATTCCTATTACCAGGACCCGATGGGGTTCTTCGCGCGGCTGCGCGAGTCCCGGCCGGTCGCTCAGGTGCTCATGCCGAGCTACGGGCGGGCATGGGTCGTTACCCGCTGCGCGGACGTCCGGACGGTCCTGGCCGACCCCCGTCTGGCGAAGGACATCTACCGGTGGCCGGGCGGCGGCCGGTCCCGGCCGAGCGAGGCGACGGGTGTCAGCGCGCACATGCTCCACGCCGACCCGCCTGACCACACCCGGATGCGCCGCCTGGTGCAGAAGGCATTCACGCCGCGCCGCGCGGCGCTACGGCCGCGGACTGAGGAAATCGCCTCGGGCCTGCTGGACAAGATGGCGGCGGAGCGCGGCGACGTCATCGACCTGCTCGACGTATACGCGCGGCCCCTCCCGATCGCGGTGCTCTGCGAGCTGCTCGGGATCCCTGCGGCGGACCGCGCTTGGATCGCGGTCACCGTGGCCGCATACGACGAGCGCGCCCAGCACGATCGCGTGGAGCGGGAACTGGCCGCCTACTTCACGGAACTGATCGCCGCCAGGCGGGCCGAGCCCGGCGACGACCTGGTGTCGGCGCTCGTCGTCACCCGCGACAACTCCGACGCCGACGGCGCTCCGGGCAGGCTGAGCGACGACGAGCTCCTTGCCACGGTCTACTTGCTGGTCATGGCGGGCTTCGACACCACCGTCAACCTGATCGCCTCCGGCACCCTGGCCCTGCTGACGCACCCCGAAGAAATGGCCCGGCTGCGGCAGGACCCATCGCTGCTCCCCGCGGCCGTCGAGGAACTGCTCCGGTTCACGAGCCCGGTGAACCACGCGAACGACCGGTTCACCACCGAGGACGTGCCCATCGGTGACGTGGTGATCCCAGCCGGCGAGTGGGTCTTCCCCGCGACCAGTTCCGCCAACCGGGATCCCGCCCAGTTCCCCGACCCCGACCGCCTCGACCTCGGCCGCGACACCAGCGGCCACGTCGCCTTCGGCCACGGCGTTCACCACTGCCTGGGCGCTCCGCTTGCCCGCATGGAGGTCGAAATCGCCCTCGGCGGCCTGCTCGCCCGGTTCCCGGGAATATCGCTCGCGGTCCCGCCGCGAGAACTCCGCTGGCGCCCTGTCAGCCTCATGAACGGCCTGGACTCCCTGCCCATCCGCCTGAGTTCTGAGCAGTAAGGGGGGCCACTGGTGACGCTGCCCGGCGAGCCCGTGCCGGGAGCCGCGAGGCCGTCGGTCAGCCTGGCAACGGTCCTGCGGGAATGGGGCCGCATTGGCTGCCTGGGGTTCGGCGGGCCGCCGACTCACATCAGGATGCTGCGGGACCTGTGCGTCACGCGGGAAGGGTGGCTGGAGGCGGCCGAGTTCGAGGACGCGGTAAGCGCCTGCAACCTGCTGCCCGGCCCGGCTTCGACCCAGCTCGCGATCTTCTGCGCCTGGCGGCTGCGCGGGCGGCCCGGTGCCCTGACCGGCGGGGCAGCCTTCATTCTCCCTGGCCTGGTCGTCATCCTGGCGCTGTCGGCGCTGTTCCTCGCCGGTACGCCGCCACGGTGGGTCATCGCGGCCGGGGCCGGAGCCGGGGCCGGTGTCGCCGCTGTCGCCGTCCAGGCCGGGGCCGGGCTGCTGCCCGCGAGCTGGCGAGGCGCCCGCAGTGCCGGCAGGACGCGGCAGGCACGCTGGACCGCTTACCTCGCAGCGGGCATCGCGGCGGCAGCCACCCTCGGGCCGTGGCTCGTGCTGGTCCTGCTGGCCTGCGGGGTGATCGAGATAGCCGTCCGGCTCCCGGCTGCTCCCGCCCGCGTCCCGGCATTCGCGCCGGTGTCCCTGGCCGCCGGAGGCGTCATTGCGGTCGGGGGCCTGGCATCCCTGGCCTGGGTCGCGATCAAGGTCGGCGCCCTGTCCTACGGCGGCGGCTTCGTCATCATCCCGCTCATGCAGGCCGACGCCGTCACCCGCTACCACTGGATGACCGGCGGGCAGTTCCTCAACGCCGTCGCGCTCGGCCAGGTCACTCCCGGTCCGGTCGTCCAGACCGTCGCCGTCGTCGGTTACGCGGCCGCCGGGGTCCTGGGCGGCATTCTCGCCTCCGTCATCGCCTTCAGCCCGTCGTTCGCGTTCATCCTGCTCGGCGCGAGGCATTTCGACCGGCTCCGCGTCAACCGCACCGCCCGGGCCTTCCTCGACGGCACCGGCCCGGCCGCCATCGGCGCCATCCTCGGCTCCGCCATCCCCCTGGCCCGCGCCCTGGCTGAGCCGTGGCAGTACGCGGTTCTCGGCGGCGCCGCGATCTTGCTGCTGGCCCTGCGCCGCGGCGTGGTCCTCACCCTGCTCGTCGCCGCCGCCGCGGGCATCATCCTGGGCGCCGCAGGACTGCCGCTGCCCTGACCACATTTGCCACAGATACAACCGGGAAGACGGGTGTAGGGCCAGGGCTAGGGCATGGCCCTAACGTTCTGAGGTTGGTGGGCCTGGATGGACTTGAACCATCGACCTCTTCCTTATCAGGGAAGCGCTCTAACCGAGCTGAGCTACAGGCCCGCCGCGCGGGGGGACAAATCTCGCCCCGCACGCCGAGTTAGGTTACCGCACCGGGGGACTGCCCCGTGACGCGAAGGTCAGTCAGTCTCCCGAAGCGTGACCTCGATGCCACCGGACATCATCGTGACCAGGTTGTAGAGCACAGCGCCGACGGTGGACAGGGCGGTGATAAGGATCACGTTCACCGCGCCGACCAGCATCGTGTAGCCAAGCACCCTGGAAGCGGAGAACCAGCTCGCGGCGTCCGCGCCGGACCTGACCTTGGTGGAGGTCACCAGGCCGACGGTCCGCTCGATGTTGGTGAAGACGCCGATCTTCTGGAGCACGAAGTACATGACCGCCACGGCGACGAACAGGATCACGTAGCCGACGAGCGACACCATGAAGCTGAACTTCATCACCGACCAGGGCTCGACGCGCGCGATGGCGAGCTGGGCGCGGCGGCTAGCGGCCGCGCTGGCGGGCGGCTGTCCGGCGGCCGACTGAGGCTTGGGGCCGCGCTGAGGCTTGGGTGACTTGCCGGGCCGCAGCGGGCGCGGCCTGGTCTTTGCGGGAGCCGCGAAGGTCGCGGTGCCGGTGCCGCCACGGGTGGCGTCAGACGGCCCGTACCGGCCGGGAATGGGCGGCGCGCCGGAGCCGGACGGCCCCTGACCGCCAACCCCAAGCGGCGGGCTCAGTCCTGGACTCTGCGCGGAGCGTCCTGACGACCCTGGCAGTCCGCCGTTGCTAGCGGAGCGGCCACCGGAGGACCCGCCGTTCTGGCGGGCCTGGCTGCCGGGCAGTGGCTGTTCCCAGCCCTTGCCGTTCCCGCTGGACGGGATCGGCGGTGGTGATGGCTGCCGGCGATCGGGCTTCTGGTCGGCTGCGCCCGGCTCATCAGCCGGCTGCGGGGCAGTCTTCACTGCCGCTGCCGGGCTGACGTCCTGAGCGGGATCGGTGCCGCCAGGATCGCCGTCGGCCTGCCACTTCTGTGGCTCCGAGCGGTTTTCCACCCCGTCCTCCTCCGAACCGGGACCTGTCACGAGGTTATCCCCAGGACGCCGGTTCTGGTTACGAGCCGCCTTGCCGCCTTCTGCGGCGACATTAGTAAGACGCCCGAATGCGGTATTTCGTTGCGTCTTGCGGCCCACTGCCATACCCAGTATCCCCCGCAGCTCACTATCCCCGGAACTGTCGCCTTGATCATGTCACGTCCTGAACCCACGGATCCGGTCATGACCTGCTACTACTCGCTGTCTTCCGCCACGGCCTCCGCATCGGTAGTGCCCGCCTCGTCGGCAGCGGAATCCTCGTCGAGGGCCCCGTTGGCCAGCGGCTCGGCGTTCCTGGCGATCGCGACGAGGCTCTGCCCGTTGGCGAGGTTCACCAGCCGGACGCCCATGGTCTGGCGGCCGGACTGCTTGATCTCCGCAGCCGAGGTCCTGATCACGCCACCAGCCGAGGTAATCGCGAACACCTCGTCGTCGGGCTGCACCATCAGCGCGCCGACCAGCTCGCCTCGGGAGTCCACGATCCGGGCGGTCAGCACGCCGCGGCCGCCGCGGCCCTGCACGGGGTACTGGTCGGAGGGAGTCCGCTTGGCGTAGCCGAGGCCGGTGGCGACCAGCACGTCGGCGCCCGCGCTGACCACGTACATGCCCAGGAGCTGGTCGCCGTCGATGAACCGCATGCCGATGACCCCGGCGGTGGCCCGCCCCATCGGGCGCAGCGCCTCGTCATCGGCGTGGAACCTGATCGCCTGGGCATGCCGGCTGACCAGCAGCAGGTCGTCCTCGGCCGAAACCAGCCTGGCGGAGATCACCTCGTCGTCCTCGCGCATCAGGTTGATGGCGATGATGCCGCCAGAGCGGGGCGAGTCGAAGTCGGTCAGCC
This sequence comes from uncultured Actinomycetota bacterium, assembly GCA_963725175.1. Lineage (GTDB taxonomy): Bacteria > Actinomycetota > Actinomycetes > Streptosporangiales > Streptosporangiaceae > DASUBV01. The sequence goes on along the minus strand of CAVRXH010000006.1, from coordinate 3,543,472 downwards.
GGGACTTCTTCACCAGCCCGGAGTTCGTGGCGAGCACCAGGTACGGGGCAACGGCGTAATCCCGCAGCGCGAGCACCTGGGCGATTCGCTCGTCGGGCTGGAACGCCAGCAGGTTGGCCACGTGCTGGCCGCGGGCGTCCCTGGCGGCGTCGGGCAGCTCGTAGGCCTTGGCCCGGTACACCCGGCCCTTGTTCGTGAAGAACAAGATCCAGTGGTGCGTCGTGGTGACGAAGAAGTGGTCGACGATGTCGTCGGTGCGGAGCTGGGCGCCGCGCACGCCCTTGCCGCCGCGCCGCTGCGCCCGGTACAGGTCGATCCTGGTGCGCTTGGCGTAGCCGCCCCGGGTGATGGTGACGACGACATCTTCCTCGGCGATCAGGTCTTCCATCGACATGTCGCCGTCGTAGGCGATGATCTCGGTCCGCCTGGCGTTGCCGAACCTGGTGGCGATCTCGGCCAGCTCGGTGGCGACGATCTCGCGCTGCCGCTCCGGCGAGGCCAGGATCGCCTGGTACTCGGCGATCTGCGCCATCAGCTCGTCGTACTCGTCGGTGAGCTGCTGGCGCTCCAGCGCGGCCAGCTTCCTGAGCTGCATGTCGAGGATGGCGCGGGCCTGGATCTCGTCGATGTCCAGCAGGCCCATCAGGCCCTGCTGGGCGGCGGCGGCGGACGCGCTGGCCCGGATCAGCGCGATGACGGCGTCGATCTGGTCGATGGCCTTGAGCAGCGCGCTCAGGATGTGCGCCCGCTCCTGGGCCTTGCGCAGCAGGTAGCGGGTGCGCCGGACGATGACCTCGATCTGGTGGGTGACCCAGTGCCGGATCATCTGATCCAGCCGCAGGGTCCGCGGCACGCCGTCCACCAGGGCGAGCATGTTGGCGCCGAAGGTGTCCTGAAGCTGGGTGTGCTTGTACAGGTTGTTCAGCACGACCTTGGCGACGGCGTCGCGCTTGAGCACGATGACCAGCCGCTGGCCGCTCCGGCCGCTGCTCTCGTCCCGCACGTCGGCGATCCCGGCCAGCCGGCCCTCGCGGACCAGCTCGGCGATCTTGAGCGCCAGGTTGTCCGGGTTCACCTGGAACGGCAGCTCGGTGACGACCAAGCAGGCGCGGCCCTTGCGGTCCTCCTCGACCTCCACGACGGCCCGCATGGTGATCGAGCCGCGCCCGGTGGTGTAGGCGTCCCTGATGCCCCGGGCGCCGACGATCTGCGCGGAGGTGGGGAAGTCCGGCCCCTTGATCCGCTCCATCAGCGCCGCGAGCAGTTCCTCGTCGGTCGCCTCGAAGTTCTCCAGGTACCACTGGGCGCCGGCGGCCACCTCGCGGAGGTTGTGCGGCGGGATCTTGGTGGCCATGCCGACCGCGATGCCCTCAGACCCGTTGACCAGCAGGTTGGGGAACCGGGCCGGCAGCACGACGGGCTCGGCGGACTGGCCGTCGTAGTTGGGCCGGAAATCGACGGTCTCCTTGTCGATGTCCCTGAGCATCTCCATGGCCAGCGGGGTCAGCCGGCACTCGGTGTACCGCATGGCCGCGGCCGGGTCGTTGCCGGGCGAGCCGAAGTTGCCCTGACCGTCGACCAGCGGCATCCGCATGGCCCACGGCTGGGCCAGCCGGACCAGGGTGTCGTAGATGGCCGAGTCGCCGTGCGGGTGATAGTTGCCCATCACGTCGCCGACCACCCTGGCGCACTTGTTGTAGCCGCGGTCGGGCCGGTAGCCGCCGTCGTACATGGCCCACAGGATCCGGGTGTGGACGGGCTTCAGTCCGTCCCGCACGTCGGGCAGCGCACGGCCGACGATGACCGACATCGCATAGTCGATGTAGCTGCGCTGCATCTCGACCTGGATGTCGACCGGCTCGGTGCGATGCCCTCCGGACGGGGCGTCAGGCGTGCTCACGTCGGGCACTGGCGATCCTTAGATGTCGAGGAAGCGGACGTCTTTAGCGTTCCGCTGGATGAAGGCGCGACGGGCTTCCACGTCCTCGCCCATCAGCACGCTGAACAGCTCGTCGGACTGGGCCGCGTCGTCCACGGTGATCTGGCGCAGCACCCGCCTGGCCGGGTCCATGGTGGTTTCCCACAGCTCGGTGGCGTTCATCTCGCCGAGGCCCTTGAAGCGCTGCACCCGGCCGTGCGGGCGCGGGTCCTTGCGGCCCTCGGCGATGCCCGACTCGATGACGACGTCCCGCTCCTTGTCGGAGTAGGCGTAACCGGGCAGCACGCCCCGGCCCTCCCACTTGATCTTGTAGAGCGGCGGCTGGGCGAGGTAGACGTGGCCCGCCTCGATCAGCGGCTTCATGAACCGGAACAGCAGCGTGAGCAGCAGCGTGGTGATGTGCTGGCCGTCCACGTCGGCGTCGGCCATCAGGATGATCTGGTGGTAGCGGAGCTTGGCGATGTCAAACTCGTCGTGGATGCCGGTGCCCAGGGCGGTGATCATCGCCTGGACCTCGTTGTTCTTCAGCACCCGGTCGATCCTGGCCTTCTCGACGTTCAGGATCTTGCCCCGGATCGGCAGGATGGCCTGGAAGTTCGGGTCCCTGCCGCCCTTGGCGGAGCCGCCGGCCGAGTCGCCCTCGACCACGTAGATCTCGCACTGCTCGGGGTCGCCTGACTGGCAGTCGGCGAGCTTGCCGGGCAGGCTCGACCCGCTCATCAGGCCCTTGCGGGTCAGGTCGCGGGCCTGCCGGGCGGCGATCCTGGCCCGCGCGGCCTGGGTGGACTTGATGATGATGGCCTTGGCCTCGCCGGGGTTGCGCTCGAACCAGTCCCGCAGGTGGTCGTTGCAGACCCGCTGCACGAACGACTTGGCCTCGGTGTTGCCCAGCTTGGTCTTGGTCTGCCCCTCGAACTGGGGCTCGGAGAGCTTGATGTGGATGATCGCCGTCAGGCCCTCGCGGACGTCGTCGCCGGTGAGGTTCTCGTCCTTCTCCCTGATCAGCTTCTGCTCACGGGCGTACCGGTTGACGATGGTGGTCAGCGCGGCCCGGAAGCCTTCCTCGTGGGTGCCGCCCTCGGCCGTGTTGATGGTGTTGGCGAAGGTGTGCACCGACTCGGAGAACGCGCCGGTCCACTGCATGGCGACCTCGACGGAGATCCCGGTGGCCTCCTCGCCGAACTCGATGACCGTCTCGTGCACCGGGTCCTTGGACGCGTTGATGTACCTGACGAAGTCGGCGATGCCGCCGTCGTAGCGGTAGGTGACGGCGTGCGGCTCGCCGTTGATGTGCGCGGGCCGCAGGTCGGTCAGTGTGATGGCCAGGCCGCGGTTGAGGAACGCCATCTCCTGCAGCCGCCTGGACAGCGTCTCGAACGACCACTCGGTGGTCTCGAAGATGTCCTGGTCGGGCCAGAACGAGATGATCGTCCCGGTCTGGGTGGTCTCCTCGTCCCGCTCAAGCGCGGCCACCGGCTCGCTGGCCGCGTAGGCCTGCCGCCAGACATAGCCGTCCTTGCTGATCTCCACCTCAAGCCGGGCGGACAGCGCGTTCACCACGGAGACGCCGACGCCGTGCAGGCCGCCGGAGACGGCGTAGGACTCGCTGTCGAACTTGCCGCCCGCGTGCAGGGTGGTCAGCACGACCTCGACGGCGGGCCGCTTCTCCACCGGGTGCTCGTCGACCGGGATGCCCCGCCCGTTGTCCTCGACCCGGACACCCCCGTCGGCCAGCAGCGTGACCGTGATCTGATCGCAGGCCCCGGCCAGGGCCTCGTCAACAGCGTTGTCGACGACCTCCTGAACCATGTGGTGCAGTCCGCGCTCGCCTGTCGAGCCGATGTACATGCCCGGCCGCTTGCGAACCGCCTCCAGGCCCTCCAGAACCCTGATTGACCGCGCGTCGTAAGACAAAGTTGAAGCTCCTCCTGGAACCGGCAAGCGCACGGCCGACGCGAACCCCCTCATGCGTCCGCCCAGGTGCGCTTCCTCATTTTACCTGGGCGAACCGCAAGGCTCAGCCGTTAGGAGGTAACCCTCTGGGCGGCAGGTTACCCGTAGGTATCCCGCGGCCCGCGGGAGCCGCGAACCCGCCACTCGCCGGGCCTGCGCGGCGCTCCCGATGGCCCGCGGACGATGACCCGGCGCACCGCGCCATCGCCCAGCTCGGTGTTGAGCCGGTGCACGAGCTGGGCAGCCAGCAGCCGGAGCTGGGTGGCCCAGGCGGTGGAGTCGGCGCTGACCGTCAGCTCGCCGTCGGTCAGCGACTCTGGGGTGGTATGTCCGGCTAGGTCCGCTCCGACGATCTGCGCCCACCGGCCGAACAGCGCTCCCACGGCGGCCTGCTGTGTCCAGCCGTGCTCGCCGATCAGGCCGTCGATGGCGGCCCCGAGCGGCTGCGGGTCGTCGCGGCGCTCCCGGCGGGACCGGCCCTTACCGGGGCAGCCGGCCGCGGAGCCCCGTTCCGTCCCCTGCCGAGAGGGCAGGGCGGGCCGGTTTCCCCTGGCGAGCGCATCGGCCTTAGCCCTGGCCAGGGCCTGGCGAGCAAGCTCGGCCCGGCTGGCGGGCGGGCCGTCGGCAGGCGGGTCGGCGGAGTTCAGCCCATCCGGGTTCAGCTCAGCCATCGGCGATCACCCCGTCGGCCACGGTGAACCGGCGGCCGGACAGCTCAGGCGGCACGTCGGCGCCGACGGCCGCGGTAACCAGCACCTGATCGGCGGCGCCGACGAGGGCGGCCAGCCGGTCCCGGCGGCCGGCGTCCAGCTCCGCGAACACGTCATCCAGGATCAGCACCGGGTCCTCGCCGTCGGCCCGCAGCACCTCGAAGGCGGCCAGCCGCAGCGCCAGCGCCATCGACCAGGACTCGCCGTGGCTGGCGTACCCGCGGGCCGGCAGCCCGCCGATGCTCAGTTCCAGCTCGTCCCGGTGCGGGCCGACCAGGCACACGGCCCGCTCCAGTTCGGCGCGGCGGCTGTCGGCGAGCGCGCGGTGCATCGCCTCGGCAAGCTTCTCCCGCTCGGGGAGCGGCTCTTCTTCCGGACGGAACGACTGGCGATAGCGCATCGCCGTGTCTCTGGCCGCTCCCGACACGGCGCTATAGGCACGGGCGGCGAGGGGGCGGATCGCGTCCACAAGCTCCAGCCGGCCCGCGGTCAGCTCGGCTCCGGCCGCGACGAGCTGGTCGTCCCAGACGTCCAGGCCGCGCGGCACCCCGCCGCCCCTGGCCCTGGCCGACTTCAGCAGCGCGGACCGCTGCCTGACCGCCCGCTCGTAGTCGGCGCGGACGCCCGCGAACCGCGGCCGGATCGCGACCAGCAGGTCATCCAGGTAGCGCCGCCGCTGGTCGGGGTCGCCCTTGACGATGGACAGGTCCTCGGGTGCGAACAGGACGCAGCGCAGCACGCCGATGGCCGTGCGCGGCCTGGGCACCGGCGCGCGGTTCAGCCGGACCCGGTTCGCCTTGCCGGGGTTGACCTCGATCTCGACGAGACTGTCCCGGCCGCCGCTGGTCACCTTGGCCCGGATGATCGCCCGGTCGGCGCCGTGCCGGACCAGCGGCGTGTCCGAGGTGACCCGGTGGCTGGCGAACGTGGCCACGTAGCAGGCGGCCTCGACCAGGTTGGTCTTGCCCTGGCCGTTGGAGCCGGTGAAGACCGTAACGCCCGGCTCCAGCCGCACGTCGGCCGACGCGTAGCCGCGAAAGTCGGTCAGCGCCAGCCGGGTCAGGTGCACGCCTGCCGAGACTAGCGGCTGGCGGCGGCCGCGGGCACGGGCACCGCTAGCCGCCGAGGCGGATCGGCATCAGCAGGTACCGGTAGTCGGGCTGGCCGTCCGGCCCTGGCTTGCCGGTGAGCAGCGCCGGCTTGCCCGCCTCGGTGAAGGAGATCCGCGCGGTGTCCGACTCGATCGCGGCCAGCCCGTCAAGCAGGTACTGCGGGTTGAACGCGATGGACAGGTCGTCGCCGTCGAAGCTGGTCTCCAGCACCTCCTGGGCCTGCGCCTCGTCGCCGGTGCCCGCCTCAAGCACGAGCTGGCCGGTGCTGAACGACAGCCGGACGGCGGTGTTGCGCTCGGCCACCAGGGCAACCCGCTTCACGGCCTCGGCCAGCGTCGCGGCCGACAGCTCGGCGGTGGACGCCAGGTTGGTCGGCAGCAGCGCCTGGACCCGGGGGAACTCCCCGCCGAGCAGCCGGGTGGTGGTGCGCCGGCCGGCGCCCTCGAAGCCGATCATGCCGTCGCCGCTCTGGCCGCCCTGGCTGTCCTCGCCGGGCAGCGCCAGGGCGATGGACACCTCGGCGCCGGCGGTCAGCGCCCGCGCGGTCTCGTGCAGCGCCCTGGCCGGGACCAGCACGGCGGCGGACTGACCGGGGCGCTGCGGGTTCCAGCGCAGTTCCCTGACGGCCAGCCGGTACCTGTCGGTGGCGATCAGGGTCAGGGTGTCGCCCTCGATCTCGATGCGCACGCCGGTCAGCGCGGGGAGCGTGTCGTCCCGGCCGGCGGCGATGGCAGCCTGGCTGACGGCCGTCGCGAAGGCGTCGCTGCCGACCGAGCCCGGCCGCCGGCGGCATCTGCGGCAGCGCCGGGTACTCGTCCTCGGGCATGGTCAGCAGGTTGAAGGTGGCGCTGCCGCAGGTGAGCACCGCGCGGCCGGAGTCGGCGGTGATCTGCACCGGGCGGGCAGGCAGGCTGCGGCTGATCTCGGCCAGCAGCCGCCCCGACACCAGGGCCGAGCCTTCCTCCTGCGTGGTCACGGGGACGGTCGCCTGCGCAGACACGTCGTAGTCAAAGCTGGACAGGGTGAGCTGATCCCCGGCCCGGAGCTGGATTCCCGCGAGCACCGGCACGGTGGGCCGGGCTGGCAGGGCTCGTGCGGTCCATGCCACCGCATCGGCGAGTACGTCGCGTTCGATGACGATCTTCACCTGACGCCGCCTCCTGGTTTGCGATCTGGCGAAGCGCCAGCCTTCTTGGTTCTTGGATTTCCAGTTAGATAAAGGAACGTAGTCGTCATAGGGACTGTGGATCCCGGGGACAACTGCGGTCCCGGCTGCTCAGTACCGGTTTTCGTGTCCACAGTGCCTGTGGTCAGCCGGTTCGCGGCGGTGGACTGGCTGTGTACAAGTCGCGGTCGTCCCCGGGCGGGTGCCGAGTTGCCCCCGGGATAGCCGGGATTATCCGCCGGCCGTCCCAAAGCCGTCCACAACGTCATCCACAGCCTGTGTGCACCGTATGTACGATCCGACCGAGTCGTGTAACCGAACGAGTGCGATATGTAGTCATCGCAGGTCAAGGTCGAATCCCTCCGGACATGGCCTGCTGCTTAATCCGGTTCGTTAGCTCGGTGACCTGGTTATAGATCGACCGGCGCTCGGCCATCAGCGACCGGATCTTGCGATCGGCGTGCATGACGGTGGTGTGGTCACGGCCACCGAACTGCTGCCCGATCTTCGGCAGCGACAGGTCGGTGAGCTCGCGGCACAGGTACATGGCGATCTGCCGCGCCGTCACGAGCACTCGCGAGCGCGAGGTCCCGCACAGGTCGTCGATCGACAGCCCGAAATAGGAGGCCGTCTGGCCCATGATCGTCGCGGCGGTGATCTCCGGCCCGTGCGCCTCGGGGATCAGGTCCTTGAGCACGAACTCGGCGAGCTGGAGGTCCACGCTCTGCCGGTTCAGGCTGGCGAACGCGGTGACCCGGATCAGCGCCCCCTCCAGCTCGCGGATGTTGGTGGAGATCCGGCTGGCGATGTACTCCAGCGCCTCGGGCGGCGCGTTCAGCCGGTCCTGCACCGCCTTCTTCCGCAGGATCGCGATGCGGGTCTCCAGCTCCGGCGGCTGCACGTCGGTCAGCAGGCCCCACTCGAACCGGCTCCGCAGCCGGTCCTCCAGGGTCACCAGCCGCTTGGGCGCGCGGTCGCTGGAGATCACGATCTGCTTGCTGGCGTTATGCAGGGTGTTGAAGGTGTGGAAGAACTCCTCCTGGGTTCCTTCCTTGTTCTCCAGGAACTGGATGTCGTCCACCAGCAGCACGTCAACGTCGCGGTAGCGGCGGCGGAAGCCGTCCTGCTTGCCGTCCCTGATCATGTTGATGAAGTCGTTGGTGAACTCCTCCGAGCTCACGTACCGCACCTTGAGGCCTGGGTACAGGCTCTGCGCGTAGTGCCCGATGGCGTGCAGCAGGTGCGTCTTGCCGAGGCCTGAGTCGCCATAGACGAACAGCGGGTTGTAGGCCTTGGCGGGGGTCTCAGCGACGGCGAAGGCGGCCGCGTGCGCGAACCGGTTGCTCGACCCGATGACGAAGGTCTCGAACGTGTACTTGGGGTTCAGCCGGGCCGCCGCCGGGCGCGGCACGCCCGGTCCCATGGAGTGCCCGGAGCCCGAGTGGCCGGGGGGCCCGTCCTGGTCGCCGCGGCCGGACGGGCGCAGGTCGTTGACGCGCACGCCGGGACGGTCCGGTTCCCGCACGTTCCCGGCCTGGTGTGGCCCGTTGCTGTCGCCGCCCGTGCCGCGATTGGCGATCGGGCCGCCGGGGTGCGTGCTGCCGGGGTGCACGTCGGCTCGCGCGGCGCTGTTGCGGATCGCGCCGTCATCCGTCATGCCGTCATGGACGATGCCGTCACGGGCCATGCCGCCGTGCAGCATGCGGTCGTGGATCGGGCTGTCCCTGCGGGGTCCGGCGGGCACTGGCCCGGAGAGCGGGTCATCGGCCCGCTGGCTGTCGTGGTGCTGGCTGTCGCGGTAGTCGCTGTCCTGGTACTGGCTGTCGCCGAACTGGCTGTTGCCGTACTGGCCGCTACGGAACCGCCCGTCTTGGAACCGCCCGTCGCCGTACTGGCCTTCGCCGTACTGGCCTTCGCCGTACTGGCCGTCGCGGAACGGTTCCTCGTGCCGGGGTTCGGAATCCGGGGAGCCGTGCTCTGGGGAGCCGCGGTCCAGCGGATCGCGATCAGGAGCGTCCCGGTCAATCGGGCCGGTGTGGTGCACTCCCTGGCCGGGCATCCGGGGTGCCTGAGCCGGCAGCACGCCGGGTAGCTCGCTTTGCTGCCCGGCCAGGTCGCCGCCAGCGGAACCGGGACCGGCTAGGGACAGCCCTGGCTCGGGGTGGCGGGCCTGCGGCGGGACTGCCGCCGCGGCGGTCGGGTCCACCGTCACCGCGAGCTGGATGCTGCGGGCAAGCTCGCGGGAGAGGGCATTGGTGATCAGCGCCCGCAGCCGCGTCTCCAGCTGCTCCTTGACGAAGTCGTTCGGCGCGGCGATCAGCGCCGTGTTCTCCACCAGGCCGAGCGGCCGGGTGAGCTGGAGCCAGGCTCGCTGGTGCGGCTCAATCTGCATGTCTGCCAGGTCGGCGAGGGACCGGGCCCACACATCCGCGAGGTCGTCTTCTCTCACTAGCAACTCACCTCGCGCCCCCACATACGATCAACAGGTTTTTCCACAGCATGTGCACGTTGCAAAGGCCTGACTTCAGCACGTCGTGCGCCACTGGTGGCCGGGACCGGTGATCAGCAGGGATCACGTGGCCCCCCGGCTCCCGGCACCGCTATCCACAGCCTAGGGCTGCCCTTCCCAGCGCGTTCGGGAAACGGTGCGTTCGGGAAACGGGCAGGGTCATATGGTGGGCGGGTATCGGGGCGAAGGCAAGCTGGGGACAGTGGCCTGTGGACACCGGCAGCCGCTGTGAGCGGCGCTGGTTTGACCGGCACGACTGGGTGCGCGTAACGTTTGTTGGCCCGGTAGTCCGGCGCGGGTGAAGCATGACCTCGTGTCGGTCCGGTGCAGACCTCCGACGTTTCCCGCAGCACCTGGAGTCCTGGTGAGCAAGCGTACGTTCCAGCCGAACAACCGCCGTCGTGCCAAGACGCATGGCTTCCGGCTGCGCATGCGCACCCGGGCAGGCCGGGCGGTTCTGGCGGCCCGCCGCCGGAAGGGCCGCGAGCGCGTCAGCGTCTGACGCGCGCGCGCGGGCTGGTGGCATCCGATGCTTCCCGCGGCCGCCAGGCTGCGGCATCGGTCCGAATTCCAGGCTGCGGTCCGCGGCGGTAGCCGCGCGGGCAAGCCGCTGGTTTCCGGCCATCTGCTGGTGCGCCAGGCCGATGAGCCCGCCAGAGTGGGGTTCATCGTCGAGCCGCGCGGTTGGCACCGCCGTGGTACGCAACAGGGTCCGCCGCCAGCTCAGGCACCTGGCCCGCGCGGCGTCTGGCATCGCTTCCTGGAGGTAGCCTGCTTGTGTTGCGCGCTAATCCCCGCGCCGCGACGGCACGCCAGGAGGATCTCGCCGCCGAACTCGACCTGGTTATCGCAGTACTGCTTCGGCGGCAGGATAGGGCACTGTGTCGGTGAGGAGCACAGCGATCAGCTAGCACCAGGCAGGCGGACAGCCGGGGCCTGGGCTCTGATCACGCTGCTGCGGGGCTATCGGCGCTTCGTCAGCCCGCTGCTGCGGCCTCAGTTGCCGGTTTTACCCGTCTTGCAGCGCCTACGCGCTGGAAGCGGTACAGGTGCATGGTGCGCTGCGGGGCTCCTGGCTGGCGGCGCGGCGGCTCAGCCGCTGCCATCCGTTCCACGCCGGGGGCCTGGATCCGGTGCCGCCCGCCGGGACGCCCGGCGGGCTGGTGCTCGGCCGGCGACGCGAATGGCGCGAGCCCGGAGTTTTCCGAACAGAGCACAAGGGAGCTAGCAGGTGGGTAACCCACTGAACATCCTGTACGACGCCGTCGGCTGGGTGGTCAAGCCAGATCTATGGGGTGCTAAGCCCGCTCTTCGGTGCGTCCAGCGGGTGGACCTGGGCGCTCACCATCATCATCCTCGTGGTCCTCATGCGGCTGATCATGGTGCCGCTGTTCATCAAGCAGATGCACACCACCAGGGCGATGACCTCGCTCCAGCCGCAGATGGCAGCGCTGCGCAAGAAGTACAAGAACGACAAGCAGACGCTCAACCAGGAGACGATGAAGCTCTACCAGGAGGCGGGCGTCAACCCGCTGATGGGGTGCCTTCCTGTCGTCGCCCAGCTGCCGCTGTTCTTCTCGCTGTTCAGCGTCCTGCAAAGCCATCGCCGAATGGGTACCGGGTCAGGCGCCCAAGTACGGGCTGACCCTGGAGATGGTCCGGACCGCCAAGCACGCCAAGATCCTCGGCGCGAACATCGCCGACAAGTTCCTGTTCTCGCACGGCGTCGTCCGCTGCACTCCAAGGCCGTCATCCTCGGCGCGGTCATCGTCAGCATGGTCACCACCTACCTGACCGTGCGGCAGAGCATGAAGCGCGGCATGATGCCGGCCGCCAGCCCGGACAACCCGATGGGCCAGTCGCAGAAGTACATGGCCTACATCATGCCGTTCTTCGCGCTGACCGGCCTGTACTGGCCGTTCGGCCTGGTCCTGTACTGGGTGACGACGAACCTGTGGACGCTGGTCCAGCAGTGGGTGCTGTTCCAGCGGTACCCGTACACCCCGCCGGCCGCGGCCGGGGCTGATGCCGCTGCCCCGGCGGCCGCCCCGAAGCGGTCAGGTCCGGCGAGCGCCAACGGGCGTGCCCAGGCGAATGGCTCCGGTGGCAGCGACGGCGGCGGCCTGCTGCGTAAGCTCGGCGGGCGGGGCAAGGCCGAGGAGCCAGCGGCTCCGGAGGAGCCCGAAGTTAAGCTCGTCAGGCAGCAGCCACAGCGCCAGTCGCGCAGCAAGCGCTCTGGAAAGCGCTGAGCTGCGGCTGCGCGCCGCCAGCAGCCGGGTCATCCGGCGCGACAGGCGTGCCTGACATGTGTATGACCCAGACCCAGGACGCGGGACGCGGATCCGAGGAGAGCTTGGCGTGAGGCAAGAGGAGAACGTGATGGCCGAGCCTGAGGATGAGGCAGTGACGGCTGATCAGGAAGCCGGGCTGGCCGACGGCGGCGGCGACGGCGCCGATGACGGTACCGATGAGATGGCCGACGTCGCTGCTGCGGATGAGGCCGGGACCGGCGGCGAGGCCGGCGAGTCCGGCGACGCCGGGGAGCCCGGCAGCAGCCGCCCCACCGTCACGGACCTGGAGCAGGAAAGCGAGATCGCGGCCGACTACATCGAGGGCCTGCTGGACGTCGCCGACCTGGACGGCGACATCGACATGGACGTGGAAGGCGAGCGCGCGTTCGTCTCCGTCGTCGGCGCGACCCTGGACGAGCTGGTCGGCAGGCGAGGCGAGGTGCTGGAGGCGCTGCAGGAGCTGACCAGGCTCGCGGTGCACCGGCAGACCGGGAACCGGACCCGGATGATGCTGGACGTGGGCGGTTACCGCCAGCGCCGGCGCACCGAGCTGGCCGAGACGGGCCAGGACGCCGCCGATGAGGTGAAGCGCACCGGCGAGCCGAAGCGGCTGTGGCCGATGAACCCGTTCGAGCGCAAGATCGTGCACGACGCCGTCGCGGCGGCCGGCCTGCGCAGCGAGTCGGAGGGCGAGGAGCCCGACCGCCGGGTTGTCGTCCTGCCCGCCGACTGACCAGGAGCCGACTGACCAGGAGATAGGCCGCCGGTGATCGCCGGAATGTCCGTGCCGCCACGGCGGCCGCCCTGTTCGGCGACCGGCTACCCGAGGCCGAGCGGTACGCCGCGCTGCTGGCGGACGCCGGGGTCGAGCGTGGCCTGATCGGCCCGGCCGAGGCAGGCCGGATCTGGGACCGGCACATCATGAACTGCGCGGCGGTGGCCGAGCTGATCCCCCGTCAGTGCACGCTCGCGGATCTCGGCTCCGGTGCCGGGCTGCCGGGGATCGTGCTCGCGCTGCTGCGACCGGAGGCCCGGGTCACCCTCGTCGAGTCGATGGCACGCCGGGTGACGTTCCTCACCGAGTGCGTGGAAGAGCTTGGCCTGGACGACAGCGTGCGAGTCCTCAGGGGCCGCGCCGAAGACCTGGCGGGCGATCTCGCCGCTGACATCGTGACCGCCAGGGCAGTCGCCCCGCTGAGCAGGCTGGCCGGCTGGTCGCTTGGCATCTGCCGACCCGGCGGCACGGTGCTGGCCATCAAGGGCGCGAGCGCCGCCGCGGAGGTGGCAGAGTCCCGCGCTGCGCTGCGCCAGCTCGGTGTCACCGGCCTGGAGGTTCTCGAGGTCGGTGGCGCCAGCACCGGCCAGGCTGCCACAGTAGTCAGGTTCACGGCACCTAGTCGCTCGGCTGCCAGGGTCCGGCAGAACCGGAAACCAGGCGGCCCTGGGGCGAACCCGGCGGCGCTTCGCCGGAAGCGGCGCGGGTAGCAGGCCGCGGTCCGGCCCGTTGGTGCCGCGACGCCGCCCGGGCCTCGATCCCGCCAGGGCGGCAGCTCACGGAGGCAGGTCGTCGCGGGCAGCTAAGCGCCTGCGCCGACGGCCAGGCTGCGTGGTCTGGGGCTGCGTGGTCTGGGCTGCGCGGTCTGGGGCTGCGTGGTCTGGGGCTGCACGGCCCCCGATGGCGGCCGAACCGATGACTGGCTAAATGAGGTGAACCGCATGACGGCGGATACGGGCCTTGGCTGGCCGCTGAACCGGGACTGGGCCAAGTCGGGCTCCGCGGCAAGGCCTGCCGGAGTTAGGCGGGCGAGGCGTGCCGGAACCGGGGTCGCCGGTCCCGCCGGAGTCACCAGTCCTGCCGGGGCCAGCTGTCCTGCCGGGGCCAGCTGTCCTGCCGAAGCCGACTTTGTCGGCAGCGGCGCGGTCGCCGGCGGACTGGGCTGGCCTGTGGGTACCCATGCGGTCGACTGGACTGTTCCGCAGGACAACCCGGGAAACCACATTGTGGAAAGCACTGTGGATAACCCTGTGGACGAGGCGCCCCCACGGACCGGGCCGCCCGCCCGGCTGCACCAGGCGCTGTCGTGGGTTTCACGTGAAACACTGGCGTTGGGCGGACCGGATTCCGACTCTGATGGCGCCGTGCCGGGTGATTCAGCAACCGAATCTCAGCCGATCGCTGAATCTGGTCCCGATAGTTCGGCGAGCGTGCCCGGGCAGGTCCGTGAGCCAGGGATGATGGAGTCGGCGGCAGCCGGCACCGCGTCCGGCGAAACTGGCGAGAGCGAGGATGACGTGGCCATTCCGGCTGGACCGAACGGCTCGGCTGACACCCCCATTGCGAGGGCGGCCCAGGCCGCCGTCGTGGCCCGATCGGGCGGGCAGCACTGGCCGCGGCCGCGAGCCTGCCGGATCATGACGATCGCGAACCAGAAGGGCGGCGTCGGCAAGACAACCACTGCCGTCAACCTCGCGGCGAGCCTGGCGATGCACGGCGCCCGAGTGCTGGTCGTGGACCTGGACCCCCAGGGGAATGCCTCCACCGCCCTGGACGTGGAGCACCGGTCCGGAGCCAGTTCTGTGTATAACGTGCTGGTTGAGGGGATGCCGATGGCCAATGTGGTCCGCCAGGTGGCCGGGTTCCCGCACCTGTACTGCGCGCCGGCGACCATCGACCTGGCTGGCGCCGAGATCGAGCTTGTTCCCCTGGTGGCCCGCGAGTCGCGGCTGGCCAGGGCGCTGGCGCAGTATGACGCGTCCAGCCTTGACTACATCCTCATCGACTGCCCGCCGTCGCTCGGCCTGCTGACGGTAAACGCGCTCGTGGCCGCGCCCGAGGTCCTGATCCCGATTCAGTGTGAGTACTACGCGCTGGAGGGCCTTGAGCAGCTTCTGCGCACGCGTCGAGCTGGTGAAGAGCCACCTCAATCCCGGCCTCTCGGTGTCTACGATCCTGCTGACCATGTACGACGGCCGCACCCGGCTGGCCTCCCAGGTAGCCGATGAAGTCCGCGACCACTTCGGCAACGTCGTCCTCGGCTCGGTTATCCCCCGCAGCGTCCGGGTTTCCGAGGCCCCGAGCTACGGCCAGTCGGTGATGACCTACGACCCAGGCTCCAGCGGCGCCCAGGCCTACATGGAGGCCGCGCGGGAGCTGGCCTTCCGGGACGGCCAGCTCGCCGCCAGTTAGTCCTTTACCTCTTCAGTCCTGTAGCGCTTCAGCCGTTGCCTGCTTCCATTCGCCGCCCAGCCCTTCAGGCACCGATTCGGGCGCCGCGGGTGGCGGGGTAGCGAGTCTGGCCTGGATGGCGCTTAGCCTGTCGGCCCACCCAATCGGCCCACCCTGCCAGTTCAGCCTGGTGGTCAGACCGGCAGTCCGGGGTAACGCGGTCGCGACGCTCGGGCTAGCTGGCAGGATGTAGGCGGGTATGGAGCGGCGGGCAAGGCAAGGCGGCAGCGATCGTCTCGGCCTGTGCCTGGGTCGGCGGCAGGAACCGCGGCTTTGCTCCCGTGCACATGGCAGGCCGGCAGGCAAGGCGAGGAGAGGCGATGCCGCAACCGAAGCGAGGACTCGGCAAGGGACTCGGGGCGCTGATCCCGACGGCGCCCGGCACGGCTGTGCCGGGTTCTGGTGTCCCGGACCAGCCTGGCCAGGAGGCGGGAGCGTTCACGGCTGGTCCCGGCGAGTCTGGTCCGCAGGGCATCATCACCGGGGCGTACTTCGATGAGCTGCCGGTCGCGGCGATCACGCCGAATCCTCGGCAGCCGCGCCAGGTATTCGACGAGGAGGCGCTCACCGAGCTGGCCGACTCGATCCTGGCCGTCGGCCTCCTCCAGCCCGTCGTGGTTCGCAAGGTCGAGCCGGGCCGGTACGAGATCGTCATGGGCGAGCGTCGCTGGCGAGCCTGTCAGCTTGCCGAGCTGGACCTGGTCCCGGCCATCGTCAGGGAGACCTCGGACACCGACCTGCTCAGGGACGCCCTGATCGAGAACCTGCATCGCGAGCAGCTCAACCCGCTGGAAGAGGCGGCCGCCTACCAGCAGCTCCTGGATGACTTCTCGGCCACCCATGATGAACTGGCCAAGCGGATCGGCAGGTCCCGGCCGCATATCTCGAACACCATCAGGCTGCTCAATCTCCCGGTGGCGGTGCAGAAGCGGGTGGCGGCGGGAGTGCTGAGCGCCGGTCACGCACGGGCGCTGCTAGGAGCTGGCGAGCCCGTCGCGCAGGAGCGCCTGGCACACCGCATCGTCGCCGAAGGGCTGTCTGTCAGGGCTGTCGAGGAAATCGTCGCCCTGAATGCCGCGGAAAGCGAGAAGGACGGCCCGGCAGAGCGCAGGCGCCCGGCCAAGGCGCCGGTCGCGCCCGCGCTCAAGGACCTGGCCGACCGGCTGTCGGATGTTTTCGACACGAGGGTCAAGGTGGAGCTTGGCCAGCGCAAGGGCAAGATCGTGGTTGAGTTCGCGTCGCTGGACGACCTGGAGCGCATTGTCAGGAGCATGTCTCCGGGATTGAGCAGACGCGGAACCTGATTAGCAGCGGGCGGCGCATGACGGAGGGCCGATGTTTCACGTGAAACATCGGCCCTCCGCATGTTTCCCGGTGGCTCCGCCGAGGTGGCGTCGCACCGGTCGGTGACGGGCTGAGCGGTCAGGTGACGGGCTGGCCGGCCGCCGCGACGACGCTGGAGATGTCGGCGGAGAAGGCATCCACGTCGCCTTCGGTGGTGTCGAACGCCGTCATCCACCGAACGACGCAGTCCGCGCCGTCCAGGTCCGCCCAGACATGAAAGAACCAGTCCCGCTGAAGTGCCGCCGCCGCATCGTGCCGGATGACGGCGAACACGGCGTTCGCCTGTACCGGGTAGGCCAGCCGTATCCCGGCACCGGTGACCGCTTCGGCGAGCCGCTGGGCCATCGCATTGGCATGCTTCGCGTTCTGCCGCCAGAGACCGTCATCCAGCAGGGCACCGAACTGGGCGGCGAGGAAGCGCATCTTCGAGGCGAGCTGCATGAGCTGCATCCGGTGGAACGGCGCGTGCGCGGTCAGCGCGCTGTTCATGACGATCAGCGCCTCGGCCCCGGCCGCGCCGTTCTTGGTTCCGCCGAAACTCAGCACGTCGGCATGCGCGGCGATGTCGGCCAGGCCGCAGCCCAGGTAGGCCGCCGCGTTCGCCAGCCGGGCGCCGTCCACGTAGAGCAGCAGGCCGCTCTCGCGGCAGAACGCGCTGATCTCGCTCAGTTCCGCCAGCGTGTAACAGGTACCTAGCTCGGTCGTCTGGGTGATCGCCACTGCGCGCGGCTGGGAGTGCCGCACCTCGCCGCGGCCAGCTAGTCTCCCCGCGATCAACTCGGGGGTGAGCTTGCCGTCGGGGGCGGGGACGGTCAGCAGCTTGCAGCCGACCGACCGCTCGGTCGCGCCGCACTCGTCGGTGTGCAGATGTGCCGAATCGGCGCAGATGACCGCCTCATACGTGCTCAGCATCAGGCTGATGCCGAATACGTTTGCCGCCGTCCCGCTGAACATGAGGTAGGCCGCCGCAGCCCCGAACTCCTCGCGGAGCCGGCCGGTCACCTGCTCGGTGAGCCGGTCCTCGCCGTAGGCGACGGCGTCGCCGGGGTTGGCCGCCGACAGTGCGGCGAGGACGGCCGGATGGGCGCCGGCGTGGTTGTCGCTGCCGAAGCTCTTGCGCTGCTGGCTTGTCACGAGCAGAGCCTAGCGATGGCGGCTGGCGACCAGTCCGTGAGTACGGGTCATCCGGCCGCGCTGTGGGTACTATGTCCCCCGTGGCTAGTGCGGCTGACCGCCGTGCTGGCCGGGGCCATCTGGCGATGGCGGCACTATCCATCGCGTCTGACTTCAGGGGTGCCACGTGTCCCGCCGTCTTGCGAGCATCACGCTGGACAATCTCGATGACCTCACGCCCCGGTGCCGTCGATGCGTCTTCTGGGAGCTGGACCCCGTCAGCCAGGCCCGTGCCGCCGATGCGGGCGACCCGGTGCTGGAGAAGGAGTCCTGGATCTCCTCCGTGCTCCTGGAGTGGGGAAGCTGCGGCAAGATCCTCTATGTGGACGGTGTCCCGGCCGGCCACATGATGTACGCCCCGCCGCTGTACGTGCCGCGCTCGGTTGCCTTTCCGACCAGTCCAGTCAGCGCGGACGCAGTGCTGCTGATGACCGCACATGTGCTGTCGGAGTTCACCGGCGGCGGCCTTGGCCGGATGCTGGTCCAGGGACTGGCCAAAGACCTGACCCGGCGCAGCATCAAGGCGATCGAGGCATTCGGTGACCTGAAGTGGGAGTCACCGTCGTGCGTGGTGCCGGCGGACTATCTGCTGGCGGTCGGCTTCAAGACCGTCCGGCCGCATCACCGTTACCCGAGGCTCCGACTGGAACTGAAGACGGCGCTGTCATGGCGCGAAGATGTCGAGGTTGCGCTGGAGCGCCTGCTCGGCTCCATGTCCCCCGAGCGCGCACTGCGCCTGGCCTGACAGGGCCGATGCACCTCTGAGCGGGATGTTCGTCCCCCGCGTCGCGGCCATTCCCGGTATCCACAGGATGTTCACTTCGCGAGCCCTGTCCACAGCACACAACCGGCCCTGTCCTCGGGTCGTGAATTGCCATTACCTTGGCAGGACTCGAACTTAATACCTAACCAGCGCATCGACTGCGAGTGGCGACGGCTAGCCGGAGGGAGGCAGCGCATGGAGTGCGGCGGATCCTTCACCGGGACCGGGGATGCGCTGTCGGCGGTGGTGGCGGGGCTGGGGTTCGTGGCTGCTGCTGATGCTGGTTCGCTGCCGGGCGGGGAGCTGGCGGATTGCCTGCGGGGGCTGGAGCGGGCCGAGTCGGTGCTGACCGCCGCGCGGGCGCGGGTCCTGTCAGTGTTTAACGCCCAGGGCGTGTTCGAGCTGGACGGGCAGCAGGGCTGCCGGTCGTGGCTGGCGTGGCAGACCCAGGTTACTAATGGCGCGGCGCTGGGGGCGATGGGGTGGATGCGGCGCCTGGCGGTGCATCCGCTGGTGGCGGACGCGCTGGGCCGGGCCGAGATCTCCGAGTCCTGGGCCAGGCAGGTGTGTGCCTGGTCGGGGCGGCTGCAGCCCGAGCTGCGCCAGGACGCGGACCGGATCCTGCTGGGCGCGGCGGCCGGCGGCGCGGACCTGGCGGACCTGTCCGGGCTGGCCGAGGAAATGTACCGCCGGTCAGCCCGGCCCGACCCTGATGACCCGGACGACGGGTTCGGGGACCGGAATGTGTCGCTGGACCTGCATTACCGGGGCGCGGGGAAGCTGGACGGGGACCTCACCCCGGAGTGCGCGGCGGCGGTGACCGCGGTGCTGGAGTCGCTGGGGAAGAAGGCCGGCCCCGAGGATGACCGGACGGCTGCGCAGCGCCGGCATGACGCGCTGGAGGAGGCGTGCCGGCGGCTGGCCGCCAGCGGCATGCTCCCGGACGTGGCGGGCCAGCCCACGCTGGTACAGCTGCATATCCCCTTTGACCAGCTCCGTGACCTGCCCGGCGCGGCCGAGGCCGAGCGGAGCTGGCTGGCCAGGCGCCTGCTCGGCGACGACACCGCCACCCCCTGGTCAGCACACGCCGGCCCGGCAGGAACCGGCCTGGCAGCTACTGGCCCAGCAGGCACTGCCCCGGCGAACGCTGGCCCGGCGAACGCTGGCCCGGCGAACGCTGGCCTGGCAGGCACCGGCCCGGCGGAGGCTGGCCCGGCAGGCAGCGGCCCGGCGGAGGCTGGCCTGGCAGGCAGCGGCCCGGCTGGTGCCGGACGGGCGGCGGCGGCCAGCGGCGCGGGGTGGCTGGCGGGCCGGGCAGCCGGGGACGGCGAGCCAGGCTGGCTGAGCAGCCGCGCCGCCGCCCAGGCGTACGCCTGCGACGCGGTGATCACCCCCGTCATCACCGGGCACCTGGACCCCGCCGCCCTCGCCGCCATGACCCGCGACTACCTCGACCCCGGACACTACGAGACGGTGACCGCTGGTGCCCGGCGGGACAAGAACGGATGGCGCCGCGACGCACCCCCCAGCCCTCGCAGCGTCCGGCGGATGCAGGACACCCTGCTGCGGTACGCCGCCGACGTCCTGTCCGGCCCCGCCGGGCTCGCCGCCTTCCTGCGCACCGGCATCCTCGCCGCCGAGATGCCTCCCGCCCGCTGGCCAGGCGACGACCGCGCCGCCACCGGCACCGGTGCAAGGACCGACTCTGACGCGGGGACCGGAGCCCGCGCAGCGACCAGGGCCGGCGGCAGGACCCGGACCAGCGATGGCGGCGGTACCCCCAGCGGCAGCACAGCCGGGTTCCCGGCCTCCGTCAGCCTGCCGCTGGACACCGGGACACCCACCCCTACCGTGCCACCCCACCTGCGACGGGCCGTGGCCCGCCGGGACCGGCGATGCGCCTTCCCCGGATGCCGGCAACGACCCCAGGCCTGCCAAGTCCACCATCTGACACCCAGATCACGCGGCGGGCCCACCGCCCTGTGGAACCTGGTCTTGCTATGCCCGTTCCATCACCTCGTGGTGATCCATCGGTGGGGCTGGACGCTGACCCTGAACGCGGACGGCACGACCACCGCGACCAGCCCGAACGGGATGCGGACACTGCACAGCCACGGGCCGCCGGGCACCGCAGCCGCCTGACTGGCGGGTCCACCAGACTTGGCGGAGCGGCGACGGCCCTGGATACCCGCCAGCGGGCCCTGGAAGGCCGCTTGCGCCGTCTGCGGAACCTGCTGGCATTCTCGGGATGGGAACACCGGGGCGAGCGCCTCACGAGCGAACTGATCCACCGGGCTCAATCCAGGTCGCCAATGGCGAGCCGGGCTCTGCGGCGCCCACTCAACACGCAGGCCCCCATCCCTATGGGATGAGGGCCTGCCGTACGCCTGGCCTGTTACGCCTGGCTTAGATGAAGTCGGCCAGATCGCGCAGCAGCGCCGACTTGGGCTTGGCGCCCACGATCTCCTTCACGACCTGGCCGTTCAGGAAGACGCCCAGCGTCGGGATGTTCATGATCCCGTACTTCTGCGCCACCGCCGGGTTCTGGTCGACGTTCAGCTTGACCACGTCGATCTTGTCGGCGTGCTCGCTGGCGATCTCCTCCAGCACCGGGGCGACCTGCCGGCATGGTCCGCACCACTCGGCCCAGTAGTCCACGACCACGGGCTTGGAGTTCTGCAGGACATCCGCGTCGAAGCTCGCGTCCGTCACGGTCTTGGTTGCGCCCACGTTGACGACTTCCTTCCCTCGGTTGTGCGTGCCCGGCAGGGCAGCGCCCTACGCGGAACTAGCTCTCCTCGTGCTCAGCCAGCCACCGCTCCGCGTCCAGCGCGGCGGCACAGCCGGTCCCGGCGGCGGTCACTGCCTGCCGGTAGATGTGGTCAACCACGTCACCGGCGGCGAAGACTCCGTCGATCGCGGTCCTGGTCGAGGGCTGCTCGACCTTCAGGTAGCCCTCGGCGTCCAGCGGGAGCTGGTCGGCGAACAGTTCGCTGCGCGGGTCGTGCCCGATGGCGATGAACATCCCGGTCACCGGCAGCACGCTCTCCTCGCCGGTCTTGAGGTTGCGCAGCCGCAGCCCGGACACCCGGTCCTCGCCGAGTACCTCGGTCACCTCGCTGTCCCAGGCGAACTTGATCTTCGGGTTGGTCATCGCCCGGTGCTGCATGATCTTGGAGGCGCGGAGGCTGTCCCGGCGGTGCACGACGGTTACGGAGCGGGCGAACCTGGTCAGGAACGTCGCCTCCTCCATAGCGGAGTCACCGCCGCCGATCACCGCGATGTCGGTGTCACGGAAGAAGAACCCGTCACAGGTGGCACACCAGGACACGCCGTGTCCTGACAGCCGCTTCTCGCCCGGCACGCCCAGCTCGCGATAGCTCGAGCCGGTCGCGATGACGACGGACTTGGTGAGGTAGGTGTCCTCGCCGACCTTGACCACCTTGGGGTTGGCGGTCAGGTCAACCTCGGTGACGTCCTCCGGCACCAGCACGGCGCCGAACCGCTCGGCCTGCTTGCGGATGCTGTCCATCAGCTCCGGCCCGAGGATCCCGTCGGGGAAGCCGGGGAAGTTTTCCACATCGGTGGTGTTCATCAGCGCGCCGCCAGAGGTCACCGAGCCCTCGAACAGCAGTGGCTCCAGCTTGCCGCGAGCCGCGTACAGGGCCGCCGTATAACCGGCCGGACCTGACCCGATGATGATGACGTCCCGAACCTCGGTCACTTGCTTTCCTGCCCCTCTGAGATGCACCGGCGTCAACCGATCCTAGGACCCGAAGATTCCCGCCGCCGGGTTGCTGGCGGGACTGGCAAGTCCCCCAGCCAGCGGGCATTCCGGCGGGCTAGCTGCCCGGAATGGCCCGGCGGGCCAGCACGTCGGGGGAGGTGGCGGAGCAGCCAGGGCCGACAACCACGGCCTGCCGCCCGTGTCCGGCCGATCCGGTCACGATGACGGTGGCGGGCTTGCCGCCGAACGAGGCCACGTCGACCAAGTCGACGGGCTGACCGTCGGCCACCCGGCTCAGGCAGCCCGCCAGGCGGGCGATGCTGACGCCACCGAAGGTCGGCCGGATGTCCGGGGAGGCGTTGGGCGCCACTCGGCTCGTGGCGGTGCCGAACCGCGCCACTGCCTTCGCGACCTGCTCGGTGAGCCGCGATGGCTGGTAATCGGTGCCGGAGCGGACCGGCCGGACTGTGGCACTCCGCTCTCCGGAGCTGTACCGCACCAGCGGCCCGAATGCCTGCCCGCTCGCGGCGGGCAGGCGCGGCTCCGCCGCCGGGGAATTGATACCCGACCGGTGCGTGGTCCCCGATACGGAGGACCCTGATGCGGTGGACGGCGAGCCTGGCTGGAGCTGACTGAGCAGCTCATAGCCGCCGCCGCCGATGATGACGATCGCGGCGGCCGCGGCGAGGATCCGGGCGCCGGGGAAGGCCAGGACGGACCCGCCCGCCCGTCGTCCGCCGTGCCGCGACCGGGCCGGGCCCTGGCCGCGCGACCACTGGCCGGGAGTTGCGACACAGGAACGGGAGTCTCTGTCACCGAGGGCTGCTCGGCCGCGCGGCGGGCGGACTCCGCGGCCAGCGCCGAGTCGATCCTGGCGGACAGGTACGCGGGCATGGGGGGAGCGGGAGTCTCGGCGAGCAGCGCCGGGATCCGGGCCAGCGCGGCGCTGACCGCCTGGCACTGCTCGCAGCCGTCCAGGTGGGCGCGGACCCGCCGGGCCGCGCCGTCGCGCAGGTCGCCATCGGCCAGCCTGGCCAGGTCCTCGGTGCTGACGTGGTGTGTCATCGCCGGTTGTCACCCCCCTCCTGAGAAGGTTCGACGCGCTGGCCCGCGGATTGGTTCCGCTGATCGTCGCCCGGATTGTCCCTACCTGTTCCCCTGCGCAGGTGGGCGAGGTGCGGCAGCAGCTTCGCCCGGCCGCGTGAGCAGCGGCTTTTCACGGTGCCCACCGATACGCCAAGGACCTGCGCGGCGTCGGCCACCGGGTAGCCCAGCATGTCCACGAGGACCAGAACGGACTGCTGGTCGGGGGGCAGCAGCCGCAGGGCCGCGGCCACGTCAAGAGCGGTATCGGTATCGCCGGCCGGGTCGGGGAGATGCCGGATGACGGCGAGCGCATCGAGGGTCTCCTCGTCGGTGCCGGAGGCCGCGGGGCGGGCGGCCCGGCGGCGGATCCGGTCCAGGCAGGCGTTCACCACGATCCGGTGCAGCCACGTCGTGACGGCGGAGTCGCCGCGGAAGCTGCCGGCCCTGCGGAACGCGGAGATCATCGCGTCCTGGAGCGCGTCGGCGGCCTCTTCCGGGTCGCCGAGCGTCCGGATCGCGACCGCCCAGAGCCGGTCCCGGTGCCGGCTGAAGAGCTGCCCGAAGCTGTCGGGGTCGCCGGCCAGATGCCGTCGCAGCAGCTCAGCGTCGCTCAGCGCCCCCGGGCCGCCCAGCGCTTCCGGCGAGTCCACCGCTTCCGGGGAGGCCGGATCCGCCGGGCCAGTGCGGGCGGTTCCGGTGTCACGCCGTTCCGTGGCTCCTCCCCTCCGGATCTGTCCGCCCGGCCCGCGTCCGCTGGCAGCTGCCCTGGCCAGACGGCACGGGCGCCAGGCTAGCTCGGCGCGGCCGTGCCCTTGATGCTGACCGAGAAGACCTGTCCGGTGAACTCGCCCGCGCCAGTCTTCGGCATCTTGGTGAACCAGATCACCACGTACTGGCCGGTGGCGGTGGAGTTCACGCTGAACGTGTAGCTGCCGCCGACATTGTCGGCGCTGGCCACCGTGGTCATGGTGGCCAGGTTCGCCGCGCTCCTGGTGTCCGAGTCGCTCAGCTTGATCTGGACGTCCGCACCGGGATCGGCGCCGAACTTCACGGTGACGGAGGTCAGCCGGACGGTCTTGCCCATGTCCAGGATCAGCCCGGTGCCGGCCTTCAGGCCGCCCAGGTTGGCGCTGCGGTAGTACTGGGAGCTCCAGCCTGCCGGGTTGCCGTCGATGGCGTTCGCGGCCTGGTTGTTGTTCTCGTCCCCGCTGTCGGCCAGGTTCAGCGCGTCGAACCCGTGCGCGGAGACCGGGGTCAGTACGGCGGTCTGGCTGCTCGCGGACTGCTTGGGCTGGACGGTTCCGCCAATCTGGGCGGTCGAGTGCTTGTGCCAGAACGGCGAGGTCGCCGCCACGATGCCGAGGACGACCACGAGCAGCAGCGCGCCGATGGCCGCGGTCCGCACCCTGGAGCCGCCCTCGCGGCGTCGCGGCCCGCGCCAGTCCTGCGTCGTGCCGCCCTGGCCGCCCTGGCCACCCTGATCGCCGGCCCAGTAGTCGCCCGACCGCTGCCGGGACATCTCAGGACCAGCAGGGTCGGCGGGCGGTACCTCCTCGGGCGGCAGCTCGGCGGCCAGCGCGTCGGCTAGCTGGCTGAGCGTGGTCAGCACGGAGCCGTCGCGGCCGGGCATCTGCATGGCCTGGCAGGTGACCTCGTCCAGCGCGGCCGGCACGCCTGCCCTGATCTGCCGCGGCCGCCTCGGGTGGCCGTCGGCGTACGGGGCGGGGGACAGCGAAGGATAGTCCGGGCCTGGCCACAGGCCGGTCAGCGTCGCGTACAGCAGGCGGCCGAGCCCGTGGGTGTCGGCCAGCTCCGGGTCCTCGGCGCTGGTGCCGGAGAGCGCGGCGTTGATGCCGATCCCGGTGACCTTGACCCCGCCGCCCGGGGTCCAGCGCAGCGAGTCCGGGGTCAGGCACAGGTGGGCCAGCCCGGCCCGGTGGGCGACCGACAGCGCGTCGGAGGCCTCGGCGATGATCCTGGCGCCGGCGATCGGGTCCACCGGCCCGTCGGCGATCAGATCATCCAGCGTCGGGCCCGCCGCCCACTCCATCACGATGTAGGCGTTGTCCCAGTCGTCTTCGACGTCGAAGACCTGGGCCAGCCGGGCGTCGGTCAGCCGGCTCGCGGCCCTGGCCGCGGTCAGCACCTCCCGGACGCGCGGGAAGCCCGTGGCGAAGGTGACCACGGTCACCGCGCGGGCGAGTGTCTCGTCGATCGCTTTCCAGGCAGCCCAGCCAGCGGCTGCGGCCACCCGGTCTTCCAGGCGGTACCGGCCGCCGACTTTCGTGCCCGGCTCAGCAGTGAACGTACTCATACGTTGCAGTCCAAGGGCCAGCCTGGCCCTCGGCTCCCTCCTGGGCCGTTAGTGATCAACAAGACCAGATAAGACGATGATGCTGCACAATATGCTAGGCGCACAGCGGCCCGCTGGCAGTCCGCTGCGGCCCACCGTCGCAAACCGTTACCGCTCGGAAACGTGCCGCGTTGCCCCGGCCGCTCGGAAAGCCCGCTCAGCACCGTCATTCGCCTAGCGCCGGAACCGGCTCGTGACCGATGCGGTCAGGTCCGCTAGCTCGCGAACCTTGAGCGCCTTGGCGAACATCGAGTAGAGCAGCAGCCCGCCCGCCCCCGCGATCAGGACCGTGATCGCGGCGTTGAGATGGCCGGGCGACAGCACGACGCCGACGGACAGCGAGACCGCGATGGCGAACAGCGCGGCGGGGATGGCGGCCGCATGCATCCGGAGCAGGCTGCCGGTGACTGCCCGGCCGTCGAGCCCGCCGATCCGGCGGGCGAGGATCCGCCAGGCCAGGATCGAGCCGAGCAGGTTCGCGAGGCCGAAGCCGACGCCAAGCCCGGCGACCACCTGACCGGGCGGCAGTACCTCCAGGGCGATGAAGTTGGCCGCTATGTTCAGCGCCATCGTGGCGAAGCCAATGAGGGCGGGCGTCCTGCTGTCGTGCATCGCGTAGAACACCCGGAGCTGGAGCTGGAAGAACATGTACGGCAGCAGCCCGAGGCAGAACACCGCGAAGACCTCGCCCATGTACCTGGCGTCGGCCAGGCTGGTCGAGCCGTAGGCCAGGAACGTCTCGGCGAGCACCGGGCCAAGCGCGGCCAGGACCAGCGCGGAGGGCACCACGATCACCGAGGAGAGCCGGACGCCGGTGGAGAAGTCGTCGCGGACCAGGCTCAGCCGGCGTTCCGCCGCGTGCGCGCTCATCCGCGGCAGCAGGGCGGTAATCACCGAGATGCCGACGATGGCGTAGGGCATCTGGAAGAGCTGCCAGGAGTAGGTGTACGGGGTGAAGCCGGCGCCGTAGCCCACTCCGGCCTTGACGGCGGCCACCCCGGCGGTGTTCGCCACGCTGGTGGTGACCAGGAACGCCACCTGGGTGGAGGCGATGTAGCCGAACATCCAGCCGGCCATCCGGCCGATCTCGGCGACCTCCGCGCGGCGGAAGTCGAACCGGGGCCGCCACCGGAAGCCGACCCGGCGCAGGGCCGGGATAAGCCCGATCGTCTGCGCCACGATGCCCACCGTGGTGCCGAGACCAAGCAGCGTGACCTGCGTCCCGGTGATGTTCTGGGGAGTGGTACCGAAGCCCGCCATCGTCATGAACATCAGCAGCACGACGATGACGACGACGTTGTTGATGACCGGCGTCCACATCGGCGCGGCGAAGCTGCCCCTGGCGTTGAGCACCGCGCCGGCCAGCGAGCTGATGCCGTAGAAGAAGATCTGCGGGATGAAGAAGTAGGCGAAGATCACCATGAGGTGCAGGTCCTGGCCGCTGATGTCGCCCTTATACAGGTCGACCAGCAGGGCGGCGGCCGCCGTGGCCACCACCGTGAGGGCCAGCAGGGCGAAGGTCACCAGGGTGAACATCCGCTGGTTGTAGGCCTCGCCGCGGTCCTCATCCCGCCTCGCCGCGTTGACCAGCAGCGGCACGATGACGCTGGTCAGGATTCCGCCGATGACCAGGTTGTAGACGGCGTTGGGCAGCGTGTTGGCGTTGTTGTAGGCGTTGGCGAGCGCGAGCGCGCCCAGCGCGTACGCCTGGACCAGGGTGCGCAGCAGGCCAGTGCCGCGCGAGGCCAGCGTGCCCAGCGCCATGACCCCGCTTGACCGCATCAGGCTCGGCCGCCGGCCCCGGAGCGCGGCTAGTTCCGCCGCCATGCTGGCCAGGATCGCCCGGCCCGGCACCGCCCGGCCCAGCACTGCCCGGCCCGGCCGCTTCCGGCCCCGTGGTGTCCGGGCCAGTGGTGTCCGGTGCCGGCGCTTCCGGCCCGATGGTGTCCGCCCCGGCCGCCTGCTCGTACTCGGCTAGGTCGGACGCCGCCCAGCCAGCGCCCGCCTGGCTATCGGCGGGGAACACCTCGGCGGCGTCATCCGGCTCATACTCACCTGGCACATCCGGTGGCGCATCCGGCCAGGCACGCGGCTCGTGGGCGCCCGGCCAGCCTGGCGGCAGGTCGGCGCCGTAGTCGTCGGCTACCGCGCCCGCGGCGTAGTCGTAGCCACCATCGGCATAGTCCTGGGCTGAGTCATACCGGCTCGCCAAGTCGGGAGCCGTGCCCTGGTCGGCAGAGGCGGGGACGGAACCGCTGTC
The DNA here is from genome assembly GCA_963725175.1 of uncultured Actinomycetota bacterium. Classification (GTDB taxonomy): domain Bacteria; phylum Actinomycetota; class Actinomycetes; order Streptosporangiales; family Streptosporangiaceae; genus DASUBV01. The sequence continues at coordinate 3,515,861 of CAVRXH010000006.1, read as the reverse complement.
AGCGGCGGTCTGCCCAGCCTGGGACCCGGGCGTAGTCATCCGCGTCCTCCGTCGAAGCGTGGTTGGCGCGTGCCGCTCCGGTCTCGGTGCGGTCACGACCGACGTTATCGGGTTCTCCGTGCTGCTCGTGCCCGCCCGCGCCGGTTCCAGTCATCCCGGCGTGCCAGTTCGCGTCGCCATGCGGCTCCTGAGCTGCACCGAAGTACCCGTCGTCCGGCGTGTCCCGGCCATCGGAAGCGGGCTGCGCACCGCCTGGGGCCGTGCTGCCGCCCTCCGGCACACCCTCGGCGCCTGCGGCACCGCCCGCGGGCGGGCCGTCGTCGCCCGGCGTCTCGGCGGCCGCCCGGCCGCGCCGCGCCGCCCGGGTCGCGGAGGTGATCATGAAGACGCCCAGCGCGGCGACCAGGACGATGAGCGCGAACGTGCCGAAGTGCGTGGCCTGCACGGTGACGGTCACGCCGGGGCTGGTCAGCGGGGTCCCGTCCGGGGAGTACAGCCGCAGGCTGATTGTGGTTGAGCCGATGTCGGCCGCCCGGACCCGGATCTTCTTGGTGTAGATGCTGTTGGCGGGCACCGTGACGATGCCCGGCTGGTTCAGCACCGAGAACCCGCCGCCCGGAGCCTGGCTGACCCTCAGCACCACCTTGACCCGGACCGGGTAGCCCAGCCGGTTGTCCACCGAGACCGGGATGGCGCCCTTCTGCCCGCCGAGCGTGTCCCGGCCGGGGCCGATGATGGAAATCCCGCTCTCCTGCCGGCCCACATAGGCCTGCACCCGGCGCAGCAGCGACCAGGCCGCCTTCCTGGTGCCCTTGGCGCCGCGCCAGGCCGACGACTCGATCCCGGCGATCGCCTGGCGGAGCTGCGGGTCCGGATTCACCCGGATGCTCTCGATCAGCCGCACGCCGTGCTCGGCGGTCTTGACCCGGCGCAGCAGCACCCGGCTGAGCCGATGCCGGCCGGCGCTGGCGGGGGCGTGCCTGGCGACCTGGCCGGCGGGCTTCCTGGTCGTCATCAGGCTGCCCGCGCTGGTCGGCGTGAGCCACGGCGCGCTGTCGGTGTCGGCCAGCAGCGCGTGGGCGAGGCCGGGCGGCGGGTTCCAGTGCCGGGGCGGCGTCACCACGATGGCACGGGCCAGTTGCGGAGCCTCGGCCGCGATCATCGCCGTCTCGGCGAGCACCCGCTGGGACGCGGCGAACCCGGCGCCGCGCGGCGAGGAGGCGCTGGCCGAGCCGAGCACCTTGGTCAAGGTGGCGTCCGCGAGCAGCACCCGCATGTTGCCGCCCTCGCCGTCGTTGGTGCTGGCGATCGCGCTTGGCGTGTAGGACGGCTGCTGCACCGGCGGCATGGCCGAGCTGGACAGGATCACCGCCTGGATGCCGTTCACCGCCGCCAGGTCCTGCAGCATCGTGTAGTTCGCCTGGCCGTCGGCGGGCCAGGCGGTCGCGCGGAGCAGCCCGGCGGCGTTCTGCCGCCCGGCGGGCTGGCTGGCCGGGGCGAAGTTCCTGCGCAGTACCGACGCGGCCTCCGAACGACCCTCGGCGAACGCCCAGCGCACGTCGCTGTCCAGGTCCTGCCGGGTCAGGGCGGCGGTGTCCACGTCGGCGTACGGCGTCGCGAACGCGGGCTGGCGGGTCACCGCCGTGCGAAGCTCCGCGAGCCACCGGCCCGCCGCCGCGCTGGCTGGCCGGATGGTGCCGTGCCTGCAGGACCGGCTGGCGCCTACCTGGTAGGGAGCCTGCATCACGGTGGCGCTGGACAGCAGCGCCGGGTCGATCGCGTAGGTCAGCCTGGCGGCCAGGCCATCCGGGCTGGTGCCCGCGCTGAGCAGCCCGGACAGCCGGCCGCCCGGGCTGAGGCTGGTGGCCAGCTTGTCATTGAGCAGGCCGGGGCACGGCCCGGTCTCCGGCGAGTTGATCAGCGGCCAGACCCAGGCGATCGGGTCGCGCCGGGGCCGCACCGCCGCCTTGGCGGTCGGCCAGAACGGCAGGAACGTCCGGCCGGTGGCCAGCACGCCGGCCGCCGAGGTCGCCTGCGCGGCCAGCGGGTAGACGCCGAACGAGGTCATGTGCACCTCGTTGACCGGCAGCACCGCCGACCAGGACACCGTCCCGCCCGGCGGCACCGGCGCGGTGAGCGTGGTCAGCGCCCCGTGTTCCGGCACGTCAGCGGTCGGCTCCTGGCCGTCGGCGTAGAGCTGAAGCTGGTCCCTGAGCGCGAACGGCGTGCCTGAGGACCTGAGCTGGACGGTCAGGGCGCTCAGCGGGTTCTGCGAGGTGTTGGTGAGCAGCCCGCTGACGGTGACCTTCTCGCCCGGCTTGGCCCAGGCGGGGCTGACCGAGGTGATGACGACGTTCGCCGGGCCCGCCTGACCAGCATCCGCGCCCGCCGCGGCACCCGAGGCTCCCGCCGTCCCCGCCGCCGACGCGGGGCTAGCGGCCGCGGGGCTGGCCGCCAGTCCGGCAAGCGTGCCTGGCAGGGCCAGGCCGGCCAGTACGCCGGCCGCCAGCAGGCGGGAGGAGGGAAGCCTCACCGGCAGCCCCCCGTCGAGGGCTGGGGTGTGGTGGCAGCGCGGCGTGAGGGCATGGCGGAAATGTTATTGCCGCTTGGCCGGTGCGTCGGGCAGTCTGGCGCGTAGCCGCCAGTGGCCGCGCGCTGCCGCAAGAATGTCTCGCATATACGTCTGTGGCCTCCCCGGCTAACGCCATCCCGCGGTGAGGACCTACCCTCAATGCCCGTGCCCGATTCAGCGCCGATGAGCAAGCAGCAGCGTCAGGCAGCCGCCGCGCTGCTCGCTACTGTATCCCCGCTGGCCGATGAGCTTGGTGACCTGTTTGCCCGCCATGGTCATGAGTTGGCGCTGGTCGGAGGCTCGGTCAGGGACGTGTTCCTCGGCCGCAAGCCCGGTGACCTCGACCTGACGACCGACGCGCCGCCGCAGCGGGTGCTGGAGATCACCCGAGGCTGGGCCGATCAGGTATGGACCATCGGGATCGAGTTCGGCACCGTGGGGATGCGCAAGGGCGCCGACGTCTTCGAGATCACCACTTACCGCAGCGAGCACTACGACCGGTCCTCGCGCAAGCCGGATGTCTCCTACGGCAAGTCACTCGAAGACGACCTGTCCCGGCGCGACTTCACCGTCAACGCGATGGCCGCGCGGCTGCCGGGGCACGACCTGGTGGACCCCTACGGGGGCCTCGCCGACCTCGGTGGCCGGGTACTGCGGACCCCGGCGAGCCCAGAGGAATCGTTCGACGCCGATCCGCTGCGCATCCTGCGCGCGGCCAGGTTCGTGGCCCAGCTTGACCTGGAGCCGCGCCTGGAGCTGCCGGGAGGCCATGGCCCGCCTGGCGCCACGGCTGGCCATCGTCTCGGCCGAACGGGTCTGCGCGGAGCTGACCAAGCTCTTGATGTCGCGGCGGTCCGGGGGGCCTTCGGCGGGGATCCGGCTGCTGGTCGAGACTCAAGTGGCCGATCAGGTGCTCCCCGAGATCCCGAAGCTGCGCCTGGAGACCGACGAGCACTTCAGGCACAAGGACGTCTACCAGCACTCGCTGACCGTGCTGGACCAGGCCATCGGCCTGGAGGACCGGTATGACCTGGGCGGGGACCTGGTGCTGCGGCTGGCGGCCCTGCTGCACGACATCGGCAAGCCCAGGACCAGGTCGCGGCTGCCCGGCAACCGGGTGGCGTTCCACCACCACGAGGTGGTCGGCGCCAAGATGGCCCGCAAGCGGCTGGCCGAGCTGCGCTTCCCCAAGGACGTGGCGACGGATGTGTCCCGGCTCGTGGAGCTGCACCTGCGGTTCCACGGCTACGGCGACGGCGAGTGGACCGACTCGGCGGTCCGCAGGTACGTCACGGACGCCGGGCCGCTGCTGACCAGGCTGCACGCCCTGACCAGGGCGGACTGCACCACCAGGAACCAGGCCAAGGCGCAGCGGCTGGCCCGCGCCTACGACAGCCTGGAGGAGCGGATCGCGGTGCTCGCCGAGCGCGAGGAGCTCGCCGCCATCCGGCCGGACCTGGACGGCAACCAGATCATGGCGGTCCTGCGGGTACGGCCGGGCCCGGTGGTCGGCCGGGCCTACCAGCACCTGCTGGAGCTGCGGCTGGAGCACGGCCCGCTGAGCCATGACCGGGCGGTTCAGGAGCTGCTTGACTGGGCCGAGGCGGCCGGGGTCTCCGGCACCGAGCCGGGCGGGCCTACCCCGCCTGGCTCCTGACGGCGCAGCAGCCAGTAGGCCGCGGCGGCCACCAGGTAGCCGACGGCAACCAGCAGCAGCATCGGATAGGACCGGCCGGTGGCCGGCATGAACAGCGCGCTGACCGCGGCACCCGCCACGAACGCTCCGTTGTAGAGCATGTCGTTGATGGAGAAGACCCGGCCGCGGTAGTCGTCGTCCACCTCCTGCTGGAGGATCGTGGTGGTGCAGATCGCCACGCCCTGCGCGACCACCCCCAGGCCGAACCCGATGACCAGGAACCCCGGCTGCCAGAACCCGGCGCCGAGCAGCCCGGTGGCGATGCCGCCGGCCGCCAGCAGCGCGGTGATCCAGGTGCTCGTGCTGATCCGCCTGGTGACGACCGGCGTGATCAGCGCGGCGAAGCCGTAGCCGATGGCCGAGGCGACCACGATCACCAGGTAGTGGCCGAGCGCGGTGTTGCCGCTTGAGCGGTAGAAGTAGTTGCGGTACAGCAGCACCGACATCAGCAGCAGGATGCCGTACAGGAAGCGGTGGCTGCCGGTCGCCGCCAGGGCGGCGGTGGCCTTGCGGCGGCGGGCCAGGTGCCGGGCGCCGTCGGCCAGCCCGCGGGCCACCCTGGCCAGTTCCGCCATAAGCGCGCCGGGCGGCGGCTCGCCGGGCGCCAGGAACGGACCAAGCAGCCGGCGCGGCATCCGGGTGGCCACCAGGCCCGCGCCTAGATAGCAGAGCCCGCCGACAGCCAGCGTGCACGCCGAGCCGATCCGGCCGCCGCCCGTCGCCAGGTGTACGCCGATCCCGGCGATGCCGCCGATGAAGGAGACGATCGTCCCCGAGGTCGGCGCGACCGAGTTGGCCATCACCAGCTTGTCGTGGCTGACCACGTGCGGCAGCGCGGCGGACAGCGCGGACAGGAAGAACCTGTTGACCCCCAGGACCAGCAGCGCGCCGGCGTACAGGGGGAGGCCCAGGGTGCCGGACGCGACCAGGGCGGCGGCGATCAGCACGAAGCCGAACCGCAGCACCGCTGACCAGGCCAGGATCTGCCGCCGCGACCAGCGGTCGATGAACACCCCGGCGAACGGCCCGACCAGCGAGTAGGGCAGGTACAGCACGGCGAACGCGAGGGCGGCGGCCGCCGGGTTGGGGAAGCTCGTCGCGTTGAAGAACACGTAGGCGCTCAGCCCCGCGTTGAAGATGCCGTCTCCGGTCTGCGAGACCAGCCGGGTGGCGTATAGCAGCCGGAAGTCGTGCTCGCTCAGCACCGCGCGCAGGTCGCTGACGAAGGACGAGTGGGGCACGCTGCCAGCCTAGCTGTCGATTTACATAGGAAATCTATATAGTTAGGCTATACTCTTGACATGGGCACGAGCGCGCACGCCATCGCCGACGCCATCGACGGCCTGATCGCCGTCGTGGTCCGGGGCGGTCCCAGGGATATCAGCCTGACCACCGCCTCGGCCATGGCCACCCTGCGCAGCCGGGGACCCTGCCGGCTCACCGAGCTGGCCGAGATCGAGGGCGTCGCCCAGCCGTCCATGACCACCCTCGTCACCGGCCTGGAGCGGTCCGGCCTCGCGCAGCGGCGGCCCAGCCCCGACGACGGCCGGGTGGTGCTGGTGGCCCTGACCGCCAAGGGCGAGGACTACCTCGCCGCCCGGCGCCGGGCACGGGCCGCCAGGCTCGCCGAGCTCATCCAGCTACTCCCGGCCGGCCAGGCGGCCGCCCTGGCCGGCGCGGTACCCGCCATGGTCGGCCTGCGCGACCTGGATACCGGCCGCCGGGCCCACGACACGCGCGCCCACGGCCCCCGCGCCCACAACCCTCGCACCCATGACACAGGAGTCCCGCAGTGACCTCGCACCATCAGCCCGCCGACGGCCCCGCCGCGGCGGCCAGCCCGTTCCGCCAGCCCAAGGGCGTCTGGGCGGTCGCCTTCGCCTGCGTCGTCTCCTTCATGGGCCTGGGCCTGGTCGACCCGATCCTGCCCGCCCTGTCGTCGAAGCTGCACGCCACGCCCAGCGCCGTCGAGCTGCTGTTCACCAGCTACCTGGTGGTGACCGCCGTGGCCATGCTCGTCACCGGCTGGGTGTCCAGCCGGATCGGCGGCAAGCGCACCCTGGTGGCCGGCCTGATCCTCATCGTGGTGTTCAGCGCGCTGGCCGGCTCCTCGCACTCCATCAGCGAGATCATCGGCTTCCGGGCCGGCTGGGGCCTGGGCAATGCCCTGTTCATCGCGACCTCGCTGGCCGTCATCGTCGGCGCCGCCTCTGGCGGCTTCGGCGGCGCCATCATCTTGTACGAGGCCGCGCTCGGCCTCGGCATCTCGCTTGGCCCGCTGATCGGCGGGGAACTGGGCGGCATTAGCTGGCGCGGGCCGTTCTTCGGCGTCACGGTGCTGATGGCCATCGCGCTCGCCGCCACCGTCGCGTTCGTGGAGCAGCCCCCCGCGCCCGCCAGGCGGACGTCGATCACCGCGCCGCTGCGCGCGCTGCGGCACCGCGGCCTGGCCACCATGAGCGTGACCGCGCTCTGCTACAACTGGGGCTTCTTCACCCTGCTGGCCTACACGCCGTTCCCCATGCACCTGGCCATTCACGAGCTGGGCTACGTATTCACGGGCTGGGGCGTGCTGCTGGCCATCTTCGCCGTGTTCGTCGCGCCGCGGCTCCAGCGGCGGTACGGCACCCCGCGCACCCTCTACGTGAATCTGACGCTGCTCGCCGCGGACCTCGTGGTCATCGCCGCGTTCACCAACTCCCAGCTCACCCTGATCGTGGCGGTGATCGTGTCCGGCGCGTTCATCGGGCTGAACAACACGCTGACCACTCAGGCCGTCATGCTGATCGCCCCGGTGGAGCGGCCGATCGCCTCGGCCGCGTACGGGTTCGTCCGGTTCATCGGCGGCGGCCTGGCGCCCTACTTCGCGGCCCGGATGGCCGCGAGCCTGAACGTGCACGTGCCGTTCTACGTCGGCGCGGCCGCCGTCCTGATCGGCCTCGGCGTGCTCGCGACCGGCCATGCCCCGCTCACCCAGGCGGAGCGCCAGCTACTCGGCGAGGAAGAAGCCGCCGGCCTGCCCACTACCGGCCCCGAGCCCCAGATCCTCGCCCCCGGCGGCGCCGATATCCCGAGCTAGTGCGGTCCTATCCCGCCCGCAGGAGTTGGTGCACGCGCTGATGAGACAGGCCCAGGATGTCGCCGATGACGGACTGAGAGACGCCAGTCCCTGACAGCGCGTCCAGCGCCGCGCGGCGAGCGGCGTCACGAGCCAGCGCGGCCTCTTGCAGCGCAGCCTCGGCGTGCGCGTACCCGGACAGCTCGATGGTCACGTCTAGGTCGCCGACGATGTACTGCCATAGCAGTCGGAAGCCGGTCGGCTCCGTGTCTGTCAGGTCGGCGATGAATTCGCGCACCTCGGCGTCCAGGTCGGCGAACCTGTCCACGTCGATCGCACCAATTACGCCCGGCGGAAGGCCGCCGATGATGACAGCCCACATCCCGTCCGCGCGGGACACGATCACCTCGTAGGTAGTCATCGCTTCTCCGTCCACTTCTCGCCCAGCAAGGGCGCAAGGCCGTCCTCGACTGCCTGAAGAACAGCTCGCGAGACATCCTTTGACCCGTGGCTGGTCACGCCGAAGCGCGCGACCTCGGCCCCAGCCGAGTCCACAAGCACATATATCCGGTGTGACCCCTTGCCCCGCCCGGCCTGCTCGGTCAGGACCAGGCCGTGATCCCTGGCCACCCGGCGAACAAGGCTGACGAGCTGAGCTGGCCGCATTCCCCGGTTGACCACAGAATAATTCTATTGCACTAGACGGTCAAGTGTCTAGTCAGCTAGATGCAAGCGTTGGCGGCCAGATAGAAGCAAGGGCCGGGCACCTCGTGGGGTGCCCGGCCCTCTGCTGCCGGCTTGCGGTGGCGGTTAGCGGTCGAGCTCGCCGTTGATGAACTTCTCGACGGCCTCGCGGGCCGCGTCGTCGCTGTACTGGACCGGCGGCGACTTCATGAAGTAGGAGGAGGCGGAGAGCAGCGGGCCGCCGATGCCGTGGTCCTTGGCGATCTTGGCCGCCCGGATGGCGTCGATGATCACGCCGGCCGAGTTCGGCGAGTCCCAGACCTCGAGCTTGTACTCCAGGTTCAGCGGGGTGTCGCCGAAGGACTTGCCCTCCAGCCGGACGTAGGCCCACTTGCGGTCATCCAGCCACGGCACGTGGTCCGACGGGCCGATGTGCACGTCGGCGCGGGCCATCTCGTGCGGGATCTGGGAGGTCACGGACTGGGTCTTGGAGATCTTCTTGGACTGGAGGCGCTTGCGCTCCAGCATGTTCATGAAGTCCATGTTCCCGCCGAAGTTGAGCTGGTAGGTGCGCAGCAGCTCGACCCCGCGGTCCTCGAACAGCTTGGCCATCACCCGGTGCGTGATGGTGGCGCCAACCTGCGACTTGATGTCGTCGCCGACGATGGGGATGCCGGCGTCGGTGAACTTCTGCGCCCAGACCGGGTCCGAGGCGATGAAGACGGGCAGCGCGTTGACGAACGCGACCCCGGCGTCGATCGCGCACTGCGCGTAGAAGCGGTCCGCCTGCTCCGAGCCGACGGGCAGGTACGACACCAGCACGTCGGCGCGGGCCTCGCGCAGCGCCGCGACGACGTCGGCGGGCTGCTCGTCCGACTCGGTGATGATCTCCCGGTAGAACTCGCCCAGGCCGTCCATGGTGTGGCCGCGCTGCACCGTGACGCCGGTGGGCGGCACGTCGCAGATCTTGATCGTGTTGTTCTCGCTGGCCACGATCGCCTCGGCGATGTCGCGCCCGACCTTCTTGGCGTCCACGTCGAACGCGGCGACGAACTCGACGTCGCGGACGTGGTACGGGCCGAACTGGACATGCATCAGGCCCGGTACCCGGCTGGCCGGATCAGCATCCCTGTAGTAATGCACGCCCTGGACCAGGGAACTCGCACAGTTCCCGACGCCCACGATGGCTACCCGAACCGAACCCATGTGGATTGCTCCTTATCTGTGCCGCGCGGCGACAGCACGTCCCCGGCACTCAGCCGTCCGTGCCCGCCGCGCCGCCTCATGTTCCTGTGTTGTCCCCGGCATGCTCGCCGGGCGCGGTTCCTGACTGCCGTTCCGACGCGATGAGCTCGTTCAGCCAGCGGACCTCGCGCTCCACTGACTCCAAACCATGCCGCTGCAGCTCAAGGGTGTAGCTGTCCACGCGCTCGCGGGTCCTGGTCGCCGCGGCGCGGAACGCCTCCAGCCGCTCTTCCAGCCGGCTCCGGCGTCCCTCCAGGATCCGCAATCTGATGTCGGCCTGGGTCAGGCCGAAGAACGCGAAGTGGACGCCGAATCCGTCGTCCTCCCAGGACGCCGGCCCGGACTGGCCGAGCAGGTTCTCAAGCCGCTCCTTGCCTTCCGCAGTCAGCCGGTAGACGATCTTCGATCGCCGTCCGGCCAGCGGTTTGGCCGGGCCGCCGACGGTGTCGTCGGCGATCAGGCCCTTGGCCAGCAGGTCCTTCAGGCACGGGTACAGCGACCCGTACCCGAACGCGCGAAACGCGCCCAGCAGGGAGTTGAGCCGCTTACGCAGCTCGTACCCGTGCATCGGGGTCTCGTGCAGGAGACCGAGGACCGCGAGTTCGAGCACTCCGGAACGCTGGCCCGTCATGCCTGGTCGCACCTCCGTCTCGTGCTAGCCATCCCGCTCCCGCGCCGCTTACCGGTGAGCTAGCATCCGGGCACCGGCCAAGGCCGGGGACCAGTGCTAGCAAGCAGACGCTCCACTCGATGTATCGAGTCGATACATCGCAAAGATATGCGCGGTTCGGCACATGCGCAAGCCTGGGTGTTTGCGCTGTCCTGGTCTGTCGTGCCAAACCCCTGGTCAGGGGATTGATAGCGGTCTAGGTCTCGGCCTGAGCGGCGTTCCGTCGTACCCTGTCGGGCATGAGGCGATCGGTGGTGGACTACGGACTGGCGCGGCGAGCGACGCTCGCGTCGGTCTTCTCCGGCCGCAGCACCGTCACCGATGTCTGCGACGCGCATCCCTACCTGCTGAGGGCCGCGAAGTTCCACGGTGAGCCGACTGACCGGGCGTGCCCGATCTGCCGGAAGGCCAGGCTGACGCACGTCACCTACGTGTACGGCGATGAGCTGGGCCGGTACGAGGGTCGGGTCAAGCAAGGGCCAGAACTGGACGAAATGGCTGCTGAATACGCAGAATTCCAGGTCTACGTGGTAGAGGTCTGTCAGAGTTGTGCCTGGAACCACCTCGCGACGTCCTACGTCCTGGGCACGGGCGAGCCGCCTGCCAGGCGGGCTCGGCGAGCCCGGGTCGGCGAGAAGTAGCAGCTCACTCGCCTGGCCGCCGCGAAAGCCGGACGGGGAGCGCGAGGGTGAGTCACCATATGTGCCGGGATGGTTTGGTACCTCCAGGTAACGTGTTGTCCGGCGGGTCAGCTACTCGCTCGCAGCCGCCTTACCCCCCGACCAGCGAGGACGCGTGAGTAACCCAGAGGTGACCGGCTCATACTGGCCGGATCAGCCCGGCGCTGACTATGGCAGGTCAGGCTACGGCGCCCAGGGCTACGGCCGTGACGCCAGGAACGGCGCCGGCTCCGGTGACGGCGGCTATGGCGGGTCAGGGAACGGTTCCGGTGGCGGTGCCGGTGGCAGGGGTCGTTCTTACGGCGGCTCCTCTGAGGCGGCGCCCCCCCGCGGCTCGTCGCGGACGCCGGGCCGCCAGTCCGCCAGCTACGACCAGAACGGCTATCCGCAGAACGGCTATCCGCAGGGCGGCGGCAACGGCCGCGGCGCGGCCAATAGCCGAGGTGCGGATGGCCGCGGCAACCCGTATGGCTCCTCCGGCCGCCCCGCATCATCGCGGACTTCCGGTCGCGCCGCCGACGGCTGGGACTCGGCTGGCTCAGGGGCGGGCTCCGCGGCCGACGACCCATGGTCCGCGCAGCGGGGCAGCGGCCGCGGGCGGCGCGGCCAAGGCCCGGCGGCCGGCGCGAACGGCGGTTACCGAGGCGGTCGCTCCGGCGAGGGCGCGCCAGCAGGCGCGGGCAGCGGACGCGGGTACGGGCCGGGTCAGCGCGCCGGCTCCGGACAGGCGGCGCAGGATCTCCGCGAGCGACTAGGCGTGCGCGGGGCGCGCGGCGGCCGCGACGCCCGCCAGGGCGACGGTGCCGGATACGGCCCGGCCGGGAACGGAGCGCCCAGGAACGGGTCGCCAAGGAACGGTGCCGGGAACGGCTATGGCTCGGCCGGGTATGGCGGCCGGGGCCAGACGATGGAACGTGACTCGCGGCGGCCGGGCGGCGGCCAGGACTGGGATGGCAACGGCCGACGGCTCGGCGGTGGCGGTCGCGGCGGCCGGGGTGGTGGCTCGGGCGGGCCCGGCGGCCCTCGCGGTTCCGGAGGTCCAGGCGAGCGCCGGACCTTCAAGGAATGGCTGCTGTACGGCAGCTGGTGGCGGCACTGGACCTTGAAGAAGGCGCTCGCCGTCGGCGGCGGTGCCTGCGCCGCCGTGGCCATCCTGTTCATCGGCGCTTTCCTCGCGGCCTACAGCATGACCAAGATCCCGTCCGACACCACCGTGGACGCGAGCGCCGCGCCTAGCCAGGTCTATTACAGCGACGGCAAGGTCATGGGGACGTTCAGCTCGGGCGGCCCGAACCGGCAGATCCTGCAGGCCCAGCAGATCCCGATGGTCATGAAGAACGCGATCACGGCAGCTGAGGACCGGCACTTCTACACCGAGGGCGGCATCTCCGTCACCGGCATCCTGCGGGCCGCTTACGAGGACATCAAGGGTGGCGGCTACGACCAGGGTGGCTCGACGCTGACCGAGCAGTTCGTAAAGAACTACTACACGGGTTTCGACGTCGACAACTCCGACAAGGCGGCGGGCGACAAGTTCAAGGAGATCATGGTCTCCATCAAGCTCGCGCACGAGAAGTCCAAATCCTGGATCATGACCGAGTACCTCAACACCGTGTACTTCGGCCAGAACGCCTACGGGGTCGGCGCCGCCTCCCAGACCTACTTCGGCAAGCCGGCCAGCAAGCTCGATGCGGCGCAGGCCGCGATGCTGGCCGCGATGGTCAATCAGCCGAGCTACTTCAACCCGGACCCGCACGCCGGGGAGGCTTACCAGGCGCTGCTGGGCCGGTATCAGTATGTCCTCACCAACATGGTGCGCGACGGCGCGCTGCCGCAGGCTCAGGCGACGAAGCTGTCGAAGAAGCTGCCCAAGGTGCATTACCACTTCGACGTGTCGCTGAGCGGCTACCGCGGCTACCTGATGCAGATGGTGGACCAAGAACTGACCACCACCTACGGGTACAGCCAGCGGGAGGTCGACTCCGGCGGCCTGAAGGTGCACACCACCTTCAGCCAGTCGCTGATGAACGCGCTGTACAAGTCGGTCGCCGACAACAAGAAGCTGATGGCCGAGGATGGCCGCCCGCTGCCGGACTACGCGCACGTCGGCGCGGTGCTCGAGCAGCCGGGCACCGGCGACATCATGGCGATCTATGGTGGCCCCGGCTACGACGCCAAGAACTGCGCCAAGGTCTATTGCGACCTGAACATGGCCGAAGATGCCAAGCAGGTCGGGTCGTCGTTCAAGCCGTACGTGCTGGCGACCGCGGTGTCCCAGGGCATGAACGTGCAGACCAGCATCCTGAACGGGTACTCGCCGCTGTGGATCCCGCAGGGCTCGTCGCTAGCCGATCGCCTGGTGTTGTCCAGCCAGACCAAGCCGACCCCCGCGGAGGTCTCGCAGCAGTACTACTGGCCGTTCAACGAGGCCGACGAGGACAGCGGGGCGCTGCATGTCGCCAAGGCCGCCGCGATCTCCTCGGACCCGGCCTTCATGGACCTGGCGCACCGGGTCGGCGTGCAGAACATCATCACCATGGCCAAGGAAATGGGTGTCGGCCAGACGCCGTTCAACCAGGACGGCAACGACTACACCGCGCTGAACGACCAGTTCGGCGATAACAGCGATAGTGACACCGCGGGCGCCGTCACCATCGCCCTCGGCGAGGGCCAGCTCACCGCCGTGGAGCAGGCCAGCATGCTGGCGACGTTCGCGGACGACGGGGTCTATCACAACCCGCATGTCATCTCGCAGATCATCCAGGCCGGCAACAGCGTCCCGATCAAGCACGTCACCGATCAGGTGCTGACCGCCGCGCAGGCCGCCGACGCCGACTACGCGCTGTCGTTCGACAACGTGCCTGGCGGCACGGCCTACCCGGACGCCGCCTGGCCGGGCCGCCAGATCATTGGCAAGACCGGCACCACCCAGACCGCGCAGGACGCCTGGTTCGTCGGCGCGATCCCGCAGGACGCTCTCGTGGTGACGCTGTTCACCAACAAGCAGGACAGCGTCAGCTCGGCCGGCTCGCAGACGCTGGACATCCTGCCGGACCTGCCGGGTAACGCCACCGGTGGTTACGGCGGCGCCTGGCCGGCCAAGATCTGGGCCTCCTTCATGCTGAGCGAGTTCGGCGACACGGCGCCGGCGGCGCTGCCGATACAGAACTACACGGGCTTCGCTACCTGGAACCAGGTCGGGAAGATCAGCCGCCCGCACCCGCACCCGCACCCGCATCCCACCTTGCCGTCGCCGCAGCCCTCCACCACCTGCCCGGGCCAGCTTCCTGGCCAGCAGTGCCAGCCAGGCTCCCCGTCACCATCGACCAGCACGACGCCCGGTTCGCCGTCGCCGGGATGCACGCCGTCGTGGAGCCCGCGCTGCCAGTCGCCGTCACCGTCGACCGGCGTGGGGGCAGGAGCGGACGAGGCGGCCTACGTGACCGGGACCGCGCAGGTGTCGGACAAGCCGTCCGGGCTATCGCTGCTGGCCGGGCTGGCGTTGTCCCTGTTCTAGCCGAGCCGCGCGGCCTAGCCGAGCTGCGCGCGGAGCCAGCGGATGTCGGTGGCCGGGTCCGGGGTCTCGCAGACCGCCGGTGCCCCGGCCGCCCGCACCACGTCCACGAGCAGGGCCGGGTCGATCTCGCCGGACTCCAGGCCGGCATGCCGGTCCCGGCCTGAGCCGAAGGCGTCCCGCGAGTTGTTGCAGTGCACAAGGTCGATGCGGCCGGTGATCGCCTTCACCCGGTCCACCACATCGGCCAGGTCCTCGCCGGCCGCGTGCGCGTGGCAGGTGTCCAGGCAGAAGCCGATCTCGCCGCCATCGGTGACGTCACCGATCGCGTCCCACAGCCGGGCGATGTTCTCCAGGCTCCTGGCCATCGCGCCGTCCCCGCCTGCGGTGTTCTCGATCAGCATCGGCAGCGGCCGCTCGATCCGCTCCACCGCCTTGCGCCAGCTGGCGTAGCCCTCGGTCGCGTCTACGCCCGCGGTCACGTGCCCGCCGTGCACGATCAGCCCGCGGGCGCCGATCGACGCCGCCGCGTTGAGCTGCTGTTCCAGCAGCTTGCGGCTCGGGATCCTGATCCGGTTGTTCGGCGAGGCCACGTTGATGACGTAGGGCGCGTGGATGTAGGCGCCGACCCCGGCCGCGGCGAAGGCGGCCTTCACCTCCGCTGGCTCGCCGGGGTAGGAGGGCGCCTTCCAGCCCTGCGGGTCGCCAAGGAAGAACTGGACGACGTCGGCGCTCATGCCGAGCGCCTCCTCCAGCGGGCTGCCGTCGTGCAGGTGCGCTCCGATCACGGTCATGACCCGAGCCTAGCGCCGGCCCGGCAGGCGTCGCCTGCCTAGAAGAAGCCGCCGTGCGCGATGCCCATCGCCATGCCGACGAAGGCCGCGACGACGCCTGCCATGATGAAGACGCGCTCCTCCCTCGTGGCGGAGTTGAGCTGCGTGAGCAGGCCGACGCCGAAGGCGACGATGCCGAGAATCGTGGCCGGGACGTGCGCGCGGACGATCAGCCCGCAGGCGAACGCCACGATGCCCGCCACGAAGGTAAGCGCCGTCATCGCGTTCAGGAGGGGATGGCGCCGGCCATCGCTGTTCAGGGACAGCCGGGACGGCTGCCTGGCCGGCGTGGAGCTAGCAGGTGACTCGGTCTTCACGGCATCTGGCATGCCTGCCACCACCTTGACGAGGGTCTCAATTGGTCCCGCGGAGCTGCCTGTGCCCAGTCTCTTCCCGCGCGGCGAGGAATGGAACCACTGACTAGTCACGGGGCGGCAATCGCCGATGGCGCCGGGGTGGCGCGAGCCCCTAGTTCCGGCCCCTTGGCGAGTTTCTCTCGCTGCCGGACCAGGGCGTGCCTGCTGGTAGGCTGATCCGGCCGCGAGCGGTCGCCCCTAGTGGCGGCACGCGGCTCCTCCTGTCACGGAGAGACCGTGACCGCGTGAGTCCAGAGGAGGCACTAAGCGCATGCGCCGCTACGAGATGATGATCATTCTCGATCCCGCGCTTGAAGAGCGGACCGTACAGCCCTCGCTTGACCAGTTCCTGAAGGTCGTCACGACTGCGGGCGGTTCCGTGGACAAGGTCGATGTCTGGGGGCGGCGTCGGCTGTCCTACGAGATCGACAAGAAGTCCGAGGGCATCTACACCGTCATCGACCTGACGGCGGAGCCGGATGCGGTCAAGGAGCTCGACCGTCAGCTCAACCTGAACGAGGCGGTCCTGCGTACCAAGATCCTGCGCCCGGACGCGCACTAAGCACCGTCCGGCACCCGAGCCCGACCTGACTGAACCGACTGACCGGGAGCACCCCGATGGCAGCAGGCGACACCCAGATCACGATCGTCGGCAACCTCGTCGACGATCCCCAGCTCCGCTATACCCCGACCGGCAACGCGGTGGCCAACTTCCGCGTCGCCTCGACGCCCCGGTTCCGCGACCAGGCCAGCGGTGAGTGGAAGGACGGCGACAGCCTCTTCCTGACCTGCAACGTCTGGCGTCAGCCGGCCGAGAACGTCGCCGAGTCCCTACAGCGCGGGATGCGCGTCATCGTCTCCGGGCGGCTGCGGCAGCGCTCTTACGAGACTCGTGAGGGCGAGAAGCGCACCGTCTATGAGATCGAGGTGGACGAGGTCGGTCCTTCGCTGCGGAATGCCTCGGCGAAGGTGACCAAGTCCACCAGGTCTGGGGGCGGCGGAGGCGGCGGAGGCTACGGCGGTTCCGGCGGTTCCGGCGGCGGCCAGGGCGGCTCCGGCGGGCGTCAGAATGACGACCCGTGGGCGTCGGACTCCGGCGGCGGCAGCAGCGGCAGCGGCGGCGGTGACGCCGGGTTCTCCGACGAGCCGCCGTTCTAGCCCAGAGCTGGACTGTCCGGACTGCGGGCACCAGCATCCATCACTAACCGACCATCCCCGCCGCGGGCGGGGCTCTGCCAAGGAGCACCACGATGGCCAAGCCACCAATTCGCAAGCCTAAGAAGAAGGTCTGCCTGTTCTGCCAGGACAAGATCGCCCGCGTGGACTACAAGGACACCGGGCTGCTGCGGAAGTTCATCTCCGACCGCGGCAAGATCCGGGCCAGGCGGGTGTCAGGCAACTGCACGCAGCACCAGCGCGACGTCGCCACGGCGATCAAGAACGCTCGCGAGATGGCGCTGCTGCCCTACACGAGCACGGCTCGCTGAGGCCGGGGAGGTAAGGACCGATGAGCGGTACGCCGATGAAGCTCATCCTCACCCAGGAGGTCACCGGCCTGGGTGCCCCCGGCGATGTCGTCGATGTGGCACCCGGCTACGGCCGTAACTACCTGGTTCCGCGCGGCCTGGCGATGCAGTGGACGCGCGGCGCGCAGAAGCAGATCGACCTGATCCGCCGCGCCCGCTCTGCCCGCGAGATCCGCAGCCTGGACGACGCCAAGGCGGCAGCCGCCTCCCTGGCGACGCTGAAGATCCGGCTGCAGACCCGCGCGGGTACCGGCGGCCGGCTGTTCGGCTCCGTGTCGACCGCGGACATCGTGTCCGCGGTCAAGGCGGCTGGCGGCCCGGCGCTGGACAAGCGGAAGATCGAGGTGAGGAACCCGATCAAGACGATCGGCGCGCACCAGGTGGCGATCCGGCTGCACCCGGAAGTCAGCGCGACGCTGAGCGTCGAGGTCTCCGCGTCCTAGCGGGGTTCTCCCCAGGTTGACGCCGCGGGGCGGGCACGGCTTGCGCTGTGCCCGCCCCGTTGGTGTTCAGCGGGCGTACTTCGCGACCCTCCTGGCCAGTTCCGGGTCGAGGCTCGCGACCAGTTCCCAGGCACGGGCTAGCCGCTCGGCCACCTCCGGGCCGGTCAGGCCCGGCTCGCTCGCGACTCTCGCCAGTTCGTCGATGGCCGCGCCGAGCCGCTCGATCTCGTCAGGCCTGGCCTGCTCGGGCTGGATCTCATCTGAGCCTGTGCTGTCGTCTGGCGTCGCGCTGTCGTCTGGCGCCGCGCTGTCGTCCCCCGGTATCGAACACATGCTCGAAACTCTAGGCAGCCGGGCCGTCGCGTGCCCGTCATTCAGGAAGATCCGGACCGCTTGCCGGACTGGCCGGCCTCGCCCCCTGGTTTGACACATCACGTTCGACGTCAAGTTCCCGATGTGGATAACTTCGGCCCATCGCGCACGACAACACAGCCGCCAGATTTTTCTTTTGCACAGACAGTGGACGGCGTTTCCGCAGGTTGACGTTGCCACGGAGATGTCAGCATCTCCGTTTCCACAGCGGCGTCCCCACGCTGCGCACAGCACTAGCGGCGTGTCTGCACAGCCTGTCCACAGCCCTGTGCACAGCGCGATTCGCATCCCCGGGCTCGCGAGCAGGAGACTGTCAGAGCCGTTCGATAGAACGGTTCCGAATCCCCGGCCGGGCGGGCGGCAGGGAACGGCGGCAGCGCCGGCAGCAGGGACAGGGGAGGTGCACCGGGTGAGCGTCACGGAGATCGCGCCACGCAGCGGCGAGGAGTTCGGGCGCACCCCGCCGCACGACATCGCCGCTGAGCAGTGCGTCCTCGGCGGCATGCTGCTGTCCAAGGACGCCATCTCCGACGTGCTCGACATCATCAAGGGCCCCGACTTCTACCGTCCCGCGCACCAGATCGTCTACGAGGCCGTCCTTGACCTGTACGGGCGGGGCGAGCCCGCCGACGCGGTCACCATCGCCGCCGAGCTGACCAGGCGCGGTGACATCAGCCGGGTGGGCGGCGCCCCGTACCTGCACACCCTGATCGCGTCCGTGCCGACCGCCGCCAACGCCGGCTACTACGCCAGGATCGTCAGGGAGCGGGCCATCCTGCGCCGCCTGGTCGAGGTCGGCACCCGGATCGTCCAGCTCGGCTACGCCGGCGACGGCGACGCCGACGAGCTCGTCGACCGCGCCGAGGCCGAGGTCTACAGCATCACCGACCGCCGGGTCAGCGAGGACTACGCTCCGCTGTCCGAGATCATGCCAGGGGCGCTGGACGAGATCGAGGCCATCGGCAGCAGGGGCGGCACGCTGACCGGCGTCCCCACCGGCTTCGCCGACCTGGACTCTCTGACAAACGGTCTCCATCCCGGACAAATGGTAGTAATTGCCGCGAGGCCCGCTATTGGCAAATCGACTCTGGCCTTGGACCTGGCCCGCGCCGCGTCCGTGCACGCCGGGATGTCGGCTGTCATCTTCAGCCTGGAGATGAGCCGGAACGAGATCACCATGCGGCTGCTGTCTGCCGAGGCCAAGGTGGCGTTGCAGACCATCCGCACCGGGAAGCTCACCGACGAGGACTGGACCAGGCTGGCCCGGCGGATGGGCGAGGTCGCCGAGGCGCCCCTGTTCATCGATGACTCGCCGAACATGTCGATGATGGAGATCCGTGCCAAGTGCCGCCGTCTCAAGCAGCGACACGACCTCAAGCTGGTGATCGTCGACTACCTCCAGCTCATGAGCTCGCCCAAGCGGGTGGAGAACAGGCAGCAGGAGGTTTCCGAGCTGTCCAGGTCGCTCAAGCTGCTGGCCAAGGAGCTGGACGTGCCCGTCGTGGCGCTCTCCCAGCTCAACCGAGGTCCCGAGCAGCGCAGTGACAAGCGGCCGATGCTGTCTGACCTTCGAGAGAGTGGTTCGATCGAGCAGGACGCCGACGTGGTGATCCTGCTGCACCGCGAGGACGCCTACGAGAAGGAGTCCCCGCGCGCGGGCGAGGCGGACTTCGTGGTGGCCAAGCACCGCAACGGCCCGACCACCACGGTCACCGTGGCCTTCCAGGGCCACTACAGCCGCTTCGTCGACATGGCCCCGATCTAGACCAGCGTTCGCGCTCGATCGCGGTTCACTCGACCAGTTCTCTCACCAGGCCTTCGCCGCTTTCCAGGCGGTCGATCGCCAGGAGCAGCCGCCGGGAGTTTGCCGGACTCCGCGTCAGGTAAGCCGTCTCATCCCAGAGATCGGCTTCGACAGTCCCAGGAACCTGAGGGCCGGCATCATCTCGGTCTGGCCGTGCTGGCCTTGCGGGGTTAGCAGTACTCAAGATGAGTAAGTTGCGGCGGTGTCACGATCATGGACCTCTGCATGACCTCAGACAGCCTCGTCTCCGGGCCATCTGAGACTGGATGCCACGCTGATCGCATCCCATCATTGATGGCGAAAGGCAAGGTCAGGAGGAGGCCGTCTGCGATGGCGAGAGCCGCTGTGAACGCGTCACCGCGCGGATCAAGCTGAGCCTCCAGCCAGCCGATGGTGTCCGTGGGGACAGCGCACACGTAAACGGCTTCTCCCACGGCGTTGGGAACACCTGTCAGCAGCGTCTCGGCCTGCTCGGGGAGACTCAGAGCCTGGCCGAGCCGCTCTCGCACGGTGCGCCGCTCGGCCTGGTGCTCGTCCATTGCCAGCCGGATGACAAGCTCTCTGTCGCCGATGTCGAAGTGACGCTCACGGTGCTCGACCAGCTCAAACGGTCCTGGCCGGTCGAGATGGAAGGACAGGACTTCTGTGAGGTCCCGCCCGAGGTCAGCGATCGACTCGCGGCCGTACGCGAGCCCAGGTGCTTGCGGCGAGGTCGCGTATACCTGGCCGTCCTCCGACTCCCGTACGACGAGATGGATCCGCTCAACCACCTACTTCACCACCTTCAGGGCCTCGTCCTGGCTGAGCCGCGCTTGCTTAACCAGGATGTCGCGTACCTCACCTGGCGACAAGCTTGCTCTGTCGTGAAACGCGAATGTGAGCGTCGGCCTTCCCTCAGCTTCAAGCCGACGATGAGACCCGCGCCGTCGGACGATCTCATACCCCAGCTCTCGGCACAGCACGGCTAGCAGCGCGGATGCTTTGAGAGACGGGAATGGGTTGGACACCGTCCTAGCATATAGGTGCACTTAGTGCTCTACTCTTCGATGTAGGGAAGGACGGCAATGTTGGCTTCAAGGGCCGGCTGGACCTTCAGTTGTTCGTTCCACGTAGGTGTACGCGTGCCGTAGACTGTGCTGCGCACCTGCGCTCGTAGCTCAACGGATAGAGCATCTGACTACGGATCAGAAGGTTGGGGGTTCGAGTCCCTCCGAGCGCGCCCCGTATCCGGTCATCTCCACCGCCGGTGTCCAGATCCCCGAGCGCATCGCCGGGACCAGCGACCCGCTGGAGATCTTCACCTGGACCGCCACCATCAGCCCGCAACTCGCCGCCCCTAGGTCAGGCTCGATGCTCGGCAAGAACCTGACTGAATATTGCAAGGTAGCTGTCATGAGCCAGGGACAGTTCTCCAAGCGCATCTTCGGTGAACCACGCGATGGCATCGTGTTCGCCTGGCGCGACGTTGACCGGAGACCCCGTCCACGCTTCGATCAGCCAGATCTGCATGTCGAACGTGTCGCCACGAACTTCTTGCCAGGGCGGACTCGACGGCGCCGCGATGTCGATGCCCAGCTCCTCTCGAAGTTCTCGAGCAAGTGCCGCGCCAAACATTTCCCCGGGCTCCACGTGCCCACCGGGCAGGTCCCAGACGTCGGGATACCGACGGCGCCGGGGAGATCGGTGACAGAGCAGAATCCGGTCGCCGTCCCGCAGCAACGCCGTGACGATACGAGCTTTAGGGGAGCCTTCCGCGGAGATCGACACAGGCGCATTGTGCCACCCGTCGTAGCGACACGGTGCCGTGCCGGGTGCCCGACTGCGTGCCCGATCGCACGGAGAGCAGCGGCAACTGTGCGTTACACGGCATCGTGCGGAGGCCAGGGCGGACCCTCTCGCAGAGCGTTGAGGAATGCCACTCCGGATTGTCTCCCGCTCGGGTGCTGGTCGTCGCGACTCCAGCGGTGCGCTGCGATTATCGCCAGTACGATCCCTCGGAACTCGCCGACGAGTGCTTGGTCCGCGCCCGGATAGCGCTCGCTGACCTCTTTGGGGACCCAAGCAAGGTCGAACTCGACGGGGCCACGGACAGAATCCTCGAAGTCCATCAAAAGCAGCCCGTTCTTCGTCTTGAGAACGTTCCCCGGGTGCGGCTCGCCGTGCAGGATCTGCTCGGCCGCGCACCGGTTGGCAATCGTTTCGCTCAGATCTCGCAGCGTGTTGGCGAGAAGCGCCCGATCGGTCTCGGCGAGATCGGGAGTGACGTCACGGCTCGCAACGTCTTGTTGAGTAGCCGTGACGCGATCCATGAAGTGCGGCGTCGGGACGTCAATCTGCCGCAGGCCGGCATGAAGACACTCGAGCACCTGCGCGTAGTCGCCCGACGGAAGCATTCCGCGAACAGGTGCAAAGTAGGTCCACATGGTGATTGCAAAGCCATCATGCACAAAGACGCGCGGCTCGACTCGAGGGTCGAGTCCAGCAACCGGGCTGTCGTTCTCTGCGAGCCGTTTCACAACTTCAACTTCCGTCGCCAACCTCGCTTGATACGCTTCCCCGCTGAGCCAACTCGCCCTGGCAGTCACGGGTGCCAGAGCCTCTGGTGGCGTGACCCGCGCTACGACATCGCATGGCGTCAGGCGGACGACAAGGCGGTTGGAGTCGTTGAGAACGACCGTGGCGTCGACCGGCAAGTCCAAGGTCGATGCGGTCGACCTCGCTGCAGCCACCGCATGCTGCGCTACCGATGCTTGCACCTCGTGTGCCCTCCTCCACGCGGGACCCGCACGGCGGCATAACGCTGCACCGTCGCTTCGCTGCCGCATCGCTCGTTCGTTCGGGTCTCAGGCGGCTCGACCGTATAGGCGACCCGACGTCATCAGCTAGAAGTACGTTGGCTCGCGGGTTACGTAGGGATCTTCCAGCGCGGCAACTTCGTCGCTGGTGAGCTCGATGTCGAGCGCTGCCGCCGCGTCGGTGAGGTGACGGTCCTTGGTCGCGCCGATGATGGGCGCGTCGACGACCGGGTTGCGCAGAATCCAGGCCATGGCGACGGTCGCCATGGCGACGCCGCGGTCGTCGGCGATGCGCTGCACGGCAGCGACGATGGCCCGGTCGGATTCGAGTTGGAGCGGCCGTCCCTGGAAGTCGGTGTCGGGATTGACAGCACCGCGCGTGGTGCTCTTCTCACCCCATGGGCGGGCGAGCCGCCCGGCCGCCAGCGGGCTCCAGGGCAGGCTGCCGACGCCCTGGTCGGCTAGCAGGCCGAACATTTCCCGCTCCTCTTCCCGGTACATCAGGCTGTACTGGTCCTGCATCGACACGAACGGGGTCCAGCCATTACCGCGGGCGGCCTCCTGCATTTTCGCGAAGCGCCAGGCCCACATCGACGAGGCGCCCAGGTAGCGGACCTTGCCCGCCTTGACCACGTCGTGCAGCGCTTCCATGGTTTCCTCGACCGGAACCGCGGGATCGAAGCGGTGGATCTGGAGCAGATCGACGTAGTCGGTATCCAGCCTGCGCAGCGAGGCGTCGATCTGCTCGAAGATGGCCCGGCGGGACAGGCCTCCGCCGCCGGGGCCGTCGTACATCCGCTGGAACAGCTTGGTCGCGAGCACGATGTCCTCGCGACGGCTGAACTTCTTGATCGCGCGTCCGACGACCTCCTCGGAGGTGCCGTAGCCGTAGATGTTGGCGGTGTCCCAGAACGTCATGCCCAGCTCCAGCGCCTGCTGGAAGATGGGTGCCGCTTCGTCGTCATTGAGGATCCAGGTCATGCGGCCGGCGTTCTTGTCGCCGAAGCTCATACAGCCCAGCGCCAGCCGGCTCACTACCAGCCCGGAAGATCCCAGCCGGGTGTATTCCACGTTGCCTCCTGTCGCTAGGCGCACGCCGGCCGCGCGCAGTCTTGTCTATCAAATCGCTCGCCGGAGAAATGAGGGAGTCACCGTCCAACAGGGGTCTCGCAGTACCCCTTAGCTATCCGGGCGCTGTCGGGCAGCCCTACCGTGATGCTGTGGATGAGATTTCGGGGACGGTCGCCGGGAGTATGGTCACCATCCCCGTGACGCATCCGCTGTCGGTCACTGTCCGCGAGGTGCAGGACTTCTTTCGCGACGCTCATGTGCATGCCGCGCTGATCACTAGCCAGGACGGGCACCTGGCAGCCGTCATCGAGCGCGGTGATATCACGCCGGGCCCAGCCCTGGATGCTCCCGCCGCGACTCTGGGACGCCTCGCGGGGCGAACCGTGTCGGCCTGGGACAACCTCGCCGAGACGCACCGGGCGATGGTCGCGGCCGGCCGGAGGCGCGCCGCAGTCACGAGCGCCGACGGCCGTCTCCTTGGCCTGCTGTGCCTGAAGGCCAGCCGAGCGGGGTTCTGCTCTGACCAGGATGTACGCGCTCGGCTACTGGACTGACCCGGCGTCGACGGTGCCGCGCTGGGGATGGGGCGCGGCCAGGCCTGCCCACCTGGCGGAGTTCAACCGGACGGCGTGACCGGGGACCACCTGCCGTACCACTGCTCGGCGCCCCAGGCTTCGTACCGTTCTACCTCGGTGAAGCCCAGCTTTGCCGCGAGGCGCATCGAGCGGGCGTTGGCAGTCTGGGTAAAGAGCGCCACCGGCTCGCCGGGAAGCGCGTCGGCGAACCAGCGCAGTGCCGCCGCGCACGCCTCGGCGGCGTACCCGAATCCCCACGCTCCCGGCAGGAACAGGTAGCCGAGGCTCGGCCTTCTCGGCGGCAGCCGGAGGACCGTGCCCCGTCGCCTTTCCGAGAGTGATGTGGCCGATCATCGCTCCGTCGAGATCGACCACGAAGGAGCCAGGGTGCTGCCCGGGTACCTCGGGCACCTCGCGCTCGAGTTCATCACGCGGTCGAGAGCCTCCTAGGTAGGTCCCCACCTCTGGCGAGGCGAGCAGCTCGACGAACGCCGCACGGTCCCGGGCCTCTGACTCACGGAGCAGGAGCCGCTCGGTCCTGATCGGCTCAGGCGGCCAGGCGACGGGTCCAAGCTCAGTCATGGCAGGCAACTTATCCCACCGCCGCCGGGCAGAGCCGCGCGTGCCGCTCCGATATGACGGTCGTCATCTGGACAGACTGTTAGGTATGCCTTACCTTACTCGATGTGAATGGGGCTGAGGCAGTTCCTAACTTGCTTATCGGGTTGCGCGAGGGCCTGGAGGCAGGGCTGGTGGTCAGCATCCTGCTGGCCGCAGTCCGCCACGCCGGTGCGAGTTCCGATCGCAAGATCTCGTCGGCGCCGCTGTGGCTTGGCGTGCTCGGTGCCGTCATGGTGTCCGGCAGCTTCGCCGCCGTGCTCACCTTCGGCACCGATGCGCTGTCCAGCCGGGCGCAGGAGGCCGTCGGCGGCATCCTCAGCGTGCTGGCCGTGTGCCTGGTCACCGGGATGATCTTCTGGATGCGCCGGACCGCGCGGACCCTGTCCAGGCAGCTGCGCGCGGAGGTCGCCCGCGCGGTCGCCATCGGCGCCGGCGCGCTGACCGTCACCGCGTTCCTGGCCGTCGGGCGCGAGGGCCTGGAGACCACGCTGTTCATCTGGACCGCGGTGAAGGCGTCCGGGTCCACTCTCGCCCCGCTCGTCGGCGCTGGCCTCGGCCTGGCCGCCGCCGTGATCATCTGCTCGCTGCTGTACCGGCAGGCCATCCGGCTGGACCTCGGGAAGTTCTTCAGCCGGACCGCCTTCGCCCTCATCGTCATCGCCGCGGGCGTGCTCGCCTACGGCCTCGGCGACCTGCAGGAGTCCGGCCTGCTGTCCGGCTACCAGTGGGTCGCCTTCGACCTGACCGCGCACGTGGACCCGAACTCCTGGTGGGTGTCGATCATCTCCGGCGTCACCGAGCTGCAGCCGCGGATGACCGTCTTGCAGGTCGTTGCCTGGCTCGTCTACCTCGCCGTGGTAATCCCGGTATTCGTCCGGGCGGGGAGGGCTGCCGCGGCGCCGCTGCCGGCCGTCGAGTCCGCCGGGCCCGGCTGGTGGGAGCGGACCGCAGCCCGGCACACCTGGCCGGTGGCCGGCGGCCTGGTCGTCGTTCCGGCCCTCGTCGCCGGGCTGACCATCGCCGCGATACCCGATTCCGCCAGCGCGTCGACCGGCACCAGCGTCACGATCACCAAGCACTCCTGCGCGAGCGAGTGGGCCGGAGGGCACACCGGCTCCCAGACCTTCGCCGTGGACAACGCCTCCGGCATGGCGGGCGAGATCAACCTTGATAACGCGGCCGGCGGCGTGGTCGCCGAGATCGAGACCATCGGTCCTGGCACGACTGCCACGATGACCGCCTCGCTCGGGCCCGGTTCCTACAGCTTCGTCTGCCTGATGTCGGACGGGACGACCAGGTCCGGGTCGGTCCAGGTCACCGGCAGGCAGCAGGTCGCCACCCCGGCCGTCAAGCCCGTGACCCTGGCCGAGCTGGCCGGGCCGAACAACGCCTACCGGACCTACGCCGCTACCGACCTGACCACCCTGACCGGTCAGGTCCGTAAGATCCAGGCCGACCTAACCGCCGGGAACCTGACCGCCGCCCGCCGCGACTGGCTCACCGCGGAAATGACCTGGGAGCGCGTCGGCGCCTCTTACGACAGCTTCGGCGACGACGGCCTGGCGGTGGACGGCCTGCCCGACGGCCTGCAGGGCGGGGTGAACAGCTCGCACTTCACCGGCCTGCACCGGCTGGAGTACGGCCTGTACCACGGGCAGAGCGCCAGGGAACTGCTGCCGGTCACCAAGGTGCTCCGCACCGATATCGGCATCACCCGGCAGCACCTGGCCAGCGACGACCTGGCCGGCGACCCGACCAACCTGCCGATCCGCGCGCACGAAATCCTGGAGGACGCGCTGCGGGACCACCTGTCCGGAATCGACAACGAGGGTGCGGGTGCGGCCTACCCGGAGATCTACGCCGATACCCAGGCCGACCAGGTGGTCCTCGGCGAACTGCACGCGCTGATCGCCGCCCGCGACCCGGAGCTGATTCCCGTGCTGGACAGCGGCCTGGCCTCCCTGCAGGCCGCCCTGCTCGCCACGAAGGCCGACGGCCAGTGGCGGCCGGTCAGCCAGATACCGCTCGCGGCCCGCGAGCAGGTCAACTCCGCCATCGGCGCGCTGCTGCAGAACCTGGCCACCGTGCCCGGCCTGCTCGAGGTCCCGCCCGCCCACTGACCCCGGTTTCCCGACCCCCGCACGGACACTGTCCAGAAGGAACAGCGACTGCCATGAGTGATGACCGCGCGCTGAGCCCCGTCGGCCGACGGAACTTCCTGTTCGGCACCGCGGCCGGAGTCGCCGGCACCGCGCTGACCGCCGGGGTGCTGGCCGGCGGCGCTCGCGCCGACGCCGATGCCGCGAAGTCCTCGGCCGGCCAGCCTGCCGGGTCCTACCCGTTTCACGGTGTGCACCAGGCCGGGATCCTGACCCCGCCGCCGTCGGCCAAGCAGCACCATTCGTGCTTCGTCGCGTTCGACGTCACCGCCGCCACCAAGGCCGAGCTGGCCGGCCTGCTCCAGACGGTCACCAGCCGGGCCCGGTTCCTGACCGCCGGCGGAACCCCGCCCGCGCTCAGCGTCGCCGAGCCGCCCGCCGACAGCGACGTGCTCGGCCCGGTGATCCCCGCCGACGGCCTCACCGTCACCCTGAGCTGCGGGTCCACCCTGTTCGACGACCGGTTCGGCATCGCCTCGCGCAAGCCGCGCAAGCTGACCCCGATGACCGTCTTTCCCCATGACTCTCCCGACCCCGCCTTCTTGGGCGGCGACCTGCTGCTCCAGCTCTGCGCCAACCACCCGGACACCATCCACCACGCCATCCGCGACATCACCAAGTACACCCGTGGTGGCATGCAGATCCGCTGGAAGGTCGAGGGCTACGCCGCCCCGCCCCGCCCGTCCGGCACCGCCCGCAACCTGCTCGGCTTCAAGGACGGCACCGCCAACCCCGCCGGGGGCCTGGCCTCCAGCCTGGTCTGGGTGGACGAGTCGTCCGAGCCGGCCTGGGCGCGCAACGGCTCCTACCAGGTCGTCCGGCTGATCCGCATGCTGGTCGAGTTCTGGGACCGGGTGTCCATCAACGAGCAGCAGAACATGTTCGGCCGGCGTCGCGACAGCGGCGCGCCCCTGGACGGCAACAGCGAGTTCGACATCCCCAACTACAAGGCCGACCCGCACGGCTATGTCATCCCGCTGGACTCCCACATCCGGCTGGCCAACCCGCGTACCCCGGCCACCGCCGACCAGCGGATGATCCGCCGCTCCTACAACTACGACCTGGGCGTCGACCCGAACGGCAATCTCCAGGCGGGGCACGTGTTCGTCTGCTATCAGCAGGACATCCACCGGCAGTTCGAGACGGTGCAGAAGCGCCTTATCAACGAGCCCCTTGTCGACTACGTCCAGCCCTTCGGCGGCGGCTACTTCTTCGCCTTCCCCGGCGTCACCGGCCCGCACGACTGGTACGGCTCATCCCTGCTGGCGTAGTCGGGTCCCGCCCGGTATCTCCTGGTGGATAACCAGTTGATCCGGCCGAGACGGCACGGCTGTAATCGAGGAGATGGCTGCCCCACCCGATGTCGCGGGCACATTCCTGCGCTGGACGTTCACGCGGGCGATCCTGCACCGGGGCTACGTGCTCGCCTCCAGCCTCTACTTCGTCGTCACGGCCCGGCTTTCCGCCTCTCAGTTACTGCTGGCTGGCTCGGTGGTGGCGGTCACCCTGGTGCTGTCGGATGTGCCGACAGGTGTCTGGTCCGATGCCTTCAGCCGGAAGTGGCCGCTGGTGATCGGGCACGGGTTCCTGGCCGCTGGCATGGTGATGACCGGGGTGGTGACGGCCTTTCCGCTCATCCTGGTCTCGCAGGTGCTGTGGGGCCTGGGCTGGGGTTTCTCCGGCGGCGCGGACGTGGCATGGCTCACCGACGAACTCGGTCAGCCGGGCCGGATCGACTGGGTCCTGATGGCGCGTGCCCGCTGGGACCTCGCCGGCGGGGCCGCGGGCCTGGTCGTCTTCGGACTGCTGGGCTGGGCGACCAGCCTGGCCACGGCGGTAGTGGTGTCGGGGGCGGCCATGGCGGTGCTGGGGCTGTTCGTCGCGGTCCGGTTCGCCGAGGACAGCTTCATCCCCGCCCGGACGCGGCGGTGGAGCGCGTCGCTGTCGATCTTCCAACGCGGTTTCACCCTCGCGCGCCGCAATAGGGAGATTCTGCTCATGTTCGCCGCGACGATGATCCTCAACACGGCGGCGGTGATTACCTGGCTGTTCCCCCGCCGGCTAGTGGATCTCGGCTTCCCGAATGACACGGTGCTCTGGTACTCGGCGCTCGGGATTGCCTCCTTTATCGTGGGCGCGGTCGCGGTGCGCCTTGTCGAGGCGCGTATCGACGGGGCGGGAACCGCCGAGCGGATCTACGTGCTGGCCTGCCTGGTCGGCGTTGTCGGCCTGGTCATCCTGGCTACCGCACCCGACGCGCTCGTCGGCTGCGCGGGCGTGCTGCTCGCGAACGGGATCGCTTTCAGCGTCACCCGGCCCGTCAGCGTGATCTGGGTGAACCGGCGGACCACCAGCGAGGTGCGGGCCACGGTGCACTCGTTCCTCTCCCAGGCCGAGTATCTCGGCAAGACGGTCGGCGGCATCGGGCTCGCCATCCTCGCCGGGGCGGATGGCATTTCCCCGACGCTGCTGGCTTCCGCGGCGCTGATCGCCCTGGCCGGCGCGGTAGTCGCGCGAGCGCTGTCCGGCGGAATGCGGCGGACATAACATGGGGCGGTGACCAGCAGATCCGGCACGGCCCAGCACCTGCGCGATCTCGCGCGGCTGCGCCGGGTCCGGGACAGGATCGACCGGGAGTACGCGCAGCCGCTGGACGTCGAGGCACTCGCCAGGGGCGCCCACATGTCGGCCGGGCACCTCAGCCGCGAATTCCGGCTCGCCTACGGCGAATCCCCTTACTCCTACCTGATGACGCGGCGCATCGAGCGCGCGATGGCGCTACTTCGTCGCGGCGACATGAGCGTCACCGACGCGTGCTTCGCGGTCGGCTGCTCGTCGCTGGGTACCTTCAGCACCCGCTTCACCGAACTGGTGGGCCTGCCGCCGAGTGCCTACCGCCGCGAGGCGGCGCGCGGGACGGCGGGGATGCCGGCGTGCGTGGCGAAGCAGGTAACCAGACCGGTCAGGAATCGAGAAGCACCCCCTGGCTCGGTGTCGGCATACTCCTGACGAGGCACAATCAGCAGCCAGGCAATCTGGCTGTCGGTTCCGGGGGAACCATTCCTCGCCAAATCTGACAATCTCGCCGGGTCCAGGTGACCCACGACTTCAGGAGCGAACATGACCGACTCTTCGACTCAGGGAATCAAGACCGTGCTGCATCCGGTGACCGACCTGGAAGCGGCCAAGGCGGTATATACCGCGCTGCTCGGCACCGGGCCGGCGCACGATGCGTCCTACTACGTGGGCTACGAGGTCGAGGGCCAGCACATCGGGCTGGTGCCGAACGGCGCGAAGCAGGGCATGACCTCGCCGGTGGCTTACTGGTTCGTGCCGGACATCGAGGCGAAACTGGCCGAGGTGACGGCCGCGGGCGGCAAGCTGAAGGACGCCGTGCGTGACGTCGGCGGCGGCCGCCTGGTGGCCACCTTCACCGACCCCGACGGCAACGTTCTCGGGCTGACGCAGGACCGGTAGGAGCCGGGCGACGATGGCGGAGACCGCGCGGGCGGTCTCCGCCTGGGGAAGGGAGACGAGGAGCATGACCAAGAGGGCGGACACGCAGGCGCCGACGCAGCACGCGGCCGACAGCCATGAGCTGATCCGGGTGCTGGGCGCGCGGGTGAACAACCTTAAGGACGTCAGCGTCGAGATCCCCAAGCGCCGCCTGACGGTCTTCACCGGAGTGTCCGGCTCGGGCAAGAGCTCCCTGGTGTTCGACACGATCGCCGCGGAGTCGCAGCGGCTGATCAACGAGACCTACAGCGCCTTCCTGCAGGGCTTCATGCCGACGCTGGCGCGGCCCGAGGTGGATGTGCTCGACGGGCTGACCACGGCGATCATCGTGGACCAGCAGCGGATGGGCTCCGATCCCCGGTCCACGGTCGGCACCGCCACCGACGCGAATGCCATGCTTCGCATCCTGTTCAGCAGGCTTGGCAAGCCGCATATCGGCTCGCCGCAGGCATTTTCGTTCAACGTCGCATCGATCAGTGGCGCGGGCGCCGTCGCGTTCGAGCGGGGCGGCAAGACCGTGAAGGAGCGGCGCAGCTTCAGCATCACCGGCGGCATGTGCCCGCGCTGTGAGGGCCGGGGCGCGGTCTCCGACATCGACCTGACACAGCTGTACGACGAGTCCAAGTCACTCGCCGAGGGCGCGATCAGCATCCCCGGCTACAAGACGGGCGGCTGGAACTACCGGCTCTACAGCGCGTCGGGCTTCTACGACCCGGACAAGCCGATCCGCAAGTTCACCAAGAAGGAACTGCACGACTTCCTTCATCACGAGCCGGTCAGGATGAAGATCGCCGGCATCAACATGACCTACGAGGGACTGATCCCGCGGGTCGAGAAGTCGATGCTCGCCAAGGACAAGGAGTCGATGCAGCCGCACATCAGGGCCTTCGTCGAGCGGGCGGTCACCTTCACCGCCTGCCCCGAGTGCGGCGGCACCCGGCTCACCGAGGCGGCGCGGTCCTCGAAGATCGAGGGCCTCAGCATCGCCGAGGCCTGCGCGATGCAGATCAGCGACCTGGCCGAGTGGGTCGACGGACTCAGCGAGCCGTCGGTGGCGCCGCTGCTCACCACGCTGCGGCACACCCTGGACTCGTTCGTCGAGATCGGCCTGGGCTACCTCAGCCTGGACCGGCCGTCGGGCACGCTATCGGGCGGCGAGGCGCAGCGCACCAAGATGATCCGGCAGCTCGGGTCGTCGCTCACCGACGTCACCTATGTCTTCGACGAGCCGACGATCGGGCTGCATCCGCATGACGTGCAGCGGATGAACGAACTGCTGCTACGACTGCGCGACAAGGGCAACACGGTGCTGGTGGTGGAACACAAGCCGGAAGTGGTGGCGATCGCCGATCACGTCGTGGACCTCGGGCCGCGCGCGGGAGCCGAGGGCGGCGAGGTGGTGTTCGAGGGCACGGTCGAGGGGCTGCGATCAAGCGGCACGCTCACCGGCAGCCACCTCGGCGACCGGGCCGCGGTCAAGGAGCAGGTCCGCAAGCCGGACGGCGCGCTGGAGGTCCGCGGCGCGACGGAGCACAACCTGCGCGACGTCGACGTGGACATCCCGCTCGGTGCGCTGGTCGTGATCACCGGCGTGGCGGGGTCCGGCAAGAGCTCGCTCGTGCGGAGCTCGATCGCGGGCCGGGAGGGCGTGGTCTCCATCGACCAGGCCGCGATCCGCGGCTCGCGGCGGAGTAACCCGGCGACCTACACCGGCCTGCTTGACCCGATCCGCAATGCGTTCGCCAAGGAGAACGGCGTGAAGCCGGCGCTGTTCAGCGCCAACTCCGAGGGTGCCTGCCCGACCTGCAATGGCGCCGGCGTCATCTACACCGACCTCGCGATGATGGCCGGGGTCGCCGTCACCTGCGAGCAGTGCGAGGGCAAGCGGTTCGAGGCGTCAGTGCTGGACTACCACCTCGGCGGCCGCGACATCAGCGAGGTCCTCGCGATGCCCGTGTCGCAGGCCCTGGAGTTCTTCGGCTCCGGCCAGGCGCGCACCCCGGCCGCGCACGCCATCCTCGGCCGGCTCGCCGACGTCGGGCTCGGCTACCTCACCCTCGGCCAGCCGCTCACCACGCTGTCCGGCGGCGAGCGGCAGCGGCTCAAGCTGGCCACCCACATGGGCGAGAAGGGCGGCGTCTACGTCCTCGACGAGCCGACCGCGGGCCTGCACCTGGCTGACGTCGAGCAGCTACTCGGCCTGCTGGACCGGCTTGTAGACTCCGGCAAGTCGGTCATCGTCATCGAGCACCACCAGGCCGTGGTGGCACACGCCGACTGGATTATCGACCTGGGTCCGGGCGCCGGCCACGATGGCGGCCGAGTCGTCTTCGAGGGCACGCCCGCCGACCTCGTCGCCGACCGATCCACCCTCACCGGCGAGCACCTGGCGGCCTACGTCCGCTCCTGACCTGGGAGGCACGCGAGATGAGCACCGCCGCAGCGATGCTGCCGGACATCGAGCGAACGCGGCTGCGGGCGCTGGTCGCGGCGGATACCGGCACGGCCGCCTCGCTGCACGCTGGCGATTACCAGCTCATCACGCCGAACGGATCGGAGCTGACCAGGGACGATTACCTGGGCGATATCGCGTCGGGAAAGCTCAGGTACCGGGTCTTTGAGCCGGTCTCCGAGATAGCGGTGCTGGGCGACGCAGCGGTAGCGGTGCTGCGGTACCGGGCCCGGATCAGCTTCGACGACGGCCCCGGCTTCATCTGCTGGCACACCGACTGCTACCGCCGAATCGACGATGCCTGGCAAGCCGTCTGGTCCCAGGCCACTCAGATCACCTAACTCGCGGCGAGGCGGCCGAGGCGGACACGCTGGGCGAGGCAGGTCGCCAGGCCCGCGACGAGCAGGAACACCGCGGGAAGCAGGCCGAGCAAGCGCAGGCCGGCCAGCGACAGGTCGGCGGCGCCGGTGGTCCCGCCGGCGATGCCGCCGTCGGTGAACCGGCTGACGACCAGCGCGATCACCAGGTATCCGGCCGTGATCACGGCGAGCGGGCGGCTGCGCTCGGCCCAGGCCAGCACCCAGAGCAGCACGGCGATGATCACCAGCGGGCCCGCCTGCCGGGTGTCGTGCAGCAGCTGGGTCAGCGAGCCGGACTGGCCCGCGAGCAGCGGCACGAGCAGGATCAGCTCGGCGAGCACGATTCCGGTGATGAGGAACCCGAGCGCCGGGGTTCGCAGGCCGACCCGGTCGCCGCGCCAGCGGTACCACAGCGCGGTGAGCAGGACCCCGGCCGGGATGGCGAGCTGCCAGTAGTAGCCGAGCGCCGTCACCACCGTGATGTGCCCGGCGATCGCCTGGACGTGCCCGGGCCCGACGACGACCTTGCAGACGTGGTTGACGAGCACCGCGCAGTGGCCGGGGTGGCGCGGCAGCGGGCGCGGCACAATCGCGATGCCGTGGGCGGCGGGCCGAAGAATCTCATAGAACGCGAGTGACCCGCCGATCAGCGCTCCGAAGATCAGCAGCGGCACCCAGTACCCGCGACCGGTGATGCCCGCCCGGCTCTGCAGCGTGTGCAGGTCGCTGAGCAGGCGGGCAGGACCTTGCTCGTCCTCGCCGCCGTCATTGTGCTGAGCTGTCTTGCCCATGATCGCCTCCGGACGCGTCCGCGTGCTGATCCGACTGCTGGTCGCCGACGAGCCGGGTCAGCGCGTCGATTTCGGCCGCCAGGGCGGTGCGGCCCTGGCGGGTGATGCTGACCCAGGTCTTGGGGCGGCGGCCCTGATAGCCCTTCTCCACCCGGACCAGGCCGGCACTCTCCAGCACCGTGAGGTGCGTCGAGAGGTTCCCCGAAGTCAGGCCGAGGGTCTCCCGCAGGTAGCCGAAGTCCGCCTGTCGTGCCTTCGAGGTGATGGCCAGGATGCCGAGCCGGTGACGCTGGTGCACGACCTCGTCGAGGCTCGCCGTAGGGTGCGCACCGGCTGCGGCGGGATCGCTGGCGGCTGCGGGCCGTGCGTCCCGGTCCGCGCCCCCGTCGCTCTGTCCCATCAATCCTCCTGGTTGCTCTGCCATTAGGTTGGCATAGCAAACTACTTGTGTCAACAAGCAGGTGGATAACTAAACCAACGCGGGCGTTCAGGTAGTCATGTTCGTCAGACGGGCGCGTAGCTGACCGGAGGTGCGGTGGACGCCGAGGCGGAAGGGTTCGCTCAGTTCGTGGCGGCACGGGAAGCGGCGCTCCAGCGGACCGCCTGGCTGCTGACGGGTGACTGGGCGCTGGCCGAGGACCTGGTGCAGACGGCGCTGGCCCGATCCTGGCCGCGCTGGGAGCGGATCCGGCGGCGGGATAGCCCGGAGATCTACGTGCGCAAGGTCATGGTGAACACCTGGGCGACCTGGAGCCGCCGCCGGTGGCGGGGCGAGCGAGCCGCCGAGTCCGTCCCGGACGCCGCCGCACCCGGCGACGTGGCGACCGAGGTATCGGTGCGGGTGGCCGTGCGCGGCGCCCTGGAGTCACTGACCGCCCGGCAGCGGGCGATGGTCGTGCTGCGGGTGTTCGACGACCTGCCCGAGGCACAGGTCGCGCAGGTGATGGGATGCGCGGTCGGCACGGTCAAGAGCACGACGGCGCAAGCCATGTCGAAGCTGCGCGCCGATCCCCGGCTCGCCGGGCTGATGGAGCGAGAGGCACGGTGACCGGAATGGAACAGCAGCTACGTGATCTCATGGCGGCGGCGGCGGGTGATCCGCCGCGGCGGCTGACCGTGGAGTCCATCCGCCGCAAGGTGGTCAGGCGCCGAGTGACCTCCGGTGTGTGCGCGGCGGCGGCGGTCCTGCTGATTGCCGGAGTCACCGCCATGGTGTCCGTGCAGGCCGGTGGCCTGCCCGGCTTCGGCCCGGTCAGCAGGTCGGTGCCGCACGGCGGCGAGCCCAGCTACTACATCGAGGAAAACTTCATCGGGAATTCCCATCGTCGCGTGGTACGTGCGACCGACACCGGCCAGGTGACGGCGGTGCTGCGCAGCCCGTGGCGGCAGGGAGTCCTGACTAGCCAGGTGGTTCCGCTGGCGCACCGGACGTTTCTTGTGGTCTGTCAGCGCCGGGCGAGCGCTGGCTCCCCTCACGCGGTGGCCTCGAGAATTTACCGGCTCCGGCTCAGCAACTCGGGCCGGGTCGCCGGCTACACGCTGGTGCGGGGCGGTGTGCTGAATGGCTGGCGGGTCGGGGGGCTCGCCGCGGTGCCCAGCGGGACCGAGGTCGCCGCGACGGTCGCACGCTCCAGCTCGGACGCATCGCAGGAGATCCTGGTCATCAACACCAGGACCGGCGCTCAGGCGGCGTGGCTGAGTGGCAGGGCGGTCCCTGGCACGGTCAGCTACAGCGTCGGTGACCTGTCGCTGACGAGTAACGGCCGCGAGCTGGTGTTCCTCGGCTCACCTGGGTGCGTGAAAGATGCCAGGCACCCCCGCTGCCCAGCGTTGCAGCAGGAGGTGCTGGCGCTCAGCCCGGCTGCCCGTGGCGGATCGCTCGCCAGCGCCAGGGTGCTACTCAGGGAGTCGCAGATCATGTCGCCAAAGAACGACTTCATTGGCGACGCGGCGGTTACCCCGGACGGCTCGAAGGTGACGCTTACCGTCGTCCGCGGCAACAGCCCAAGCGCTGTGTCGGTGGTCCAGGTATCGGCGGCCACGGGGAAGAAGCTTCACGTGCTGTACAAGATGAAAATTGGCACCGGGCTCCTTTACCGGTACTTCAGTGCCGACCCCACCGGCCGGTACCTGCTCCTGGGTGCCGGACCGCTCAGCGGGGCAGTCGACGGCTGGATCGACCATGGCAGCCTGATCCGGCTGAAGCCGAGTGATACCAGCGTGTACTGGGAAGCCTGGTAGGGCCTGACCCTAGTCGTGCTCGCGGGTCCAGTGCGGGCGGCCGAAGAACCGGCCGAGGACGTCGTGCAGGTTGTGCCCGGAGTCGGCCAGCGCGTCTACGTGGTAGACCGGCGCCCCGTCGGGCGCGGGCAGGTCGGCGATCTCCGCGTCGCTGAGCTCGCACCGGATCTGGCTGGCGGTGATCAGGTCGACCTTGTCGGCGTCGATGAAGCGCAGTCCGTGGTGAGTGCCGATCACCAGGCCGTCGAACAGGTCGAGTTCGGGTACCTCCAGGACGTGCTCCAGGGTGCCGATGCTGGCACCCGAGCTGCCCACGACCGGCGTGCCCTTCTGCGCGGCCTCGTAGGAAATGGGAGTCTCGTCGGTCGTCATCGTCCGCCCCTGTCTCACAGCGAAACCGCCCGGAATTCCGGGTCGCTGGACTAAGGGACAATATCACCGGCTAACCGCGCCGGAATGGACGGCTGAACCCGTGTCCCCGGCTGGCCCGGCGACGTCAGGCGGTCGAGTCCGGCGCGCCGTGTCGGTCGCGTCTTGCCTGGGGCGCGTGCCAGAATCCGGGCCTATGGAGCGATCGGAGTTGCCGTGCCGGAGCTGACCTGCCTGGAGATCTGCGCCGGGGCGGGCGGCCAGTCGCTCGGGCTTGAGCAGGCGGGGTTCGCCCACGCGGCGGCGGTGGAGATCGATCCGGACGCCTGCGAGACGCTCCGGCTGAACAGGCCAGCCTGGAAGATCGAGCAGGCGGACGTGCATCAGTTCAGCGGGGTGCCGTTCCGGGGGGTTGACCTGCTCGCGGGCGGGGTGCCTTGTCCCCCGTTCTCGATCGCCGGCAAGCAGCTCGGTGCCGATGACGAGCGTGACCTGTTCCCCCAGGCGCTCCGGCTGGTGGCGGAGTGCGAGCCGTCGGCGGTCATGCTGGAGAACGTCCGCGGCCTGTCCACGGCACGGTTCGACGGGTACCGCGAGCAGGTGCTCGCCCGGCTGGCCGAGCTGGGTTACCAGGCGAGCTGGCAGGTGCTGAACGCCAGCGACTTCGGCGTGCCACAGCTCCGGCCGCGGTTCATCCTCGTCGCGATGCGCCCGGTGGCGTTCCAGCACTTCACCTGGCCGTCACCGATGGCCGAGCCGCCGACGGTGGGCGAGACGCTGCGGGACCTGATGGCGGCGGACGGCTGGCCGGGTGCCGGTGACTGGGCAGGCAAGGCCGCCGGCGTCGGGCCGACGCTGGTCGGCGGCTCGCGCAAGCACGGCGGCCCGGACCTCGGCCCGACCAGGGCCAGGGCCGCCTGGCGCGGCCTGCACGTGGATGGCAGGGGACTGGCCGACGCGCCGCCGCAGGTCAGTGATCCGGTGCGGCACCTGCCACGGCTGACCCTGCCAATGGCGGCCGCGATCCAGGGCTTCCCGCCGGACTGGAAGTTCTGGGGCCGCAAGACGGCCGCCTACCGGCAGATCGGCAACGCGTTCCCGCCGCCGGTCGCCAGGGCCGTCGGCACCAGCATCGCCGCTGCCCTGGCTCTGGCCGGGCGGCAGGCCGCCCCGCGCCGGGCAGCCAGCTAAGACAGCACCCGCCGCCGGAAGTTACGCAGGCCGATGGCCAGGAACACGGCACCGAACGCGATCACCACCGGGTAGATCACGTACAGGTGCATGTGCGGTGCCCTGGTCAGCGCCGCCCGCATCCCCTCGTTCACGTAGATCAGCGGGTTGATCAGCACGATCGTCTGGAGCCAGTGCCAGCCGCCGATGGTGACCGGGGCGAGCCTGGTCCACGAGTAGTAGGTCCCGCCGAGGAAGGTGATCGGCAGGATGATGAAGCCGAACATCAGGCCGATGTTGCGCGGCTCGAAGCTGGTGCCGAGCACGAGGCCCAGGCCCGCCATCGCGACGCAGGCGAGCGGGATGAACGTGACGATGAGCCACCAGTGCAGGTCCAGGTGCGCGTGCACGCCGGGCGCGTGCACCACCGAGGCGATCGGCAGCACGATGATCGCCGACAGCACGCCCTGCGCGGCACCGGACAGCACCTTGGCCACCGCCACCAGCCAGATCGGGCAGGGCGCCTGCACCCGGTCCTCGATCTCCCTGGTGAAGCCGAACTCCTGGGCCATGGCCAGCGCGATGGACTGCACGCCCTGGAACATGACCGAGATGCCGACTACCCCCGGCACCAGGATCGTCGCGAAGTCGGACTCCGCCGCGCTGCCGTGCCCGCCGCCGATGCCCTGCCCGATCTTGGGGAAGACGTACAGGAACACGAAGCACAGCAGGAACGGCTGGATGATCGTGCGCAGCACGAACTCGCGCAGGTGCTTGCGGAGCACGACCAGGTCACGCAGCATCAGCGCGCCGAGCGCGGTCCAGCTCGCGGCCGCCACGGACCGGGTCGGGCCGCCGCCGATGCGGGCCGGCTGGGCCGGCGCCTGAGAGGTCACGGGTGCGGCCATCAGTCGCGCAGCTCCTTGCCGGTGAGCCTGATGAAGACCGTCTCCAGGCTGGGCTCGGCTATCGAGAGGTCGATCACGTCGAAGCCGCCCCGTTCCGCGGCGAGGACGAGCCGGGGGACCAGCCGGTCGCTGCCCTGGACGTGGAGCTGGAGGCCGCCATCGGCGGGCCTGGTGTGGGTGATGCCGTCGATCTCGCGGTCCAGCACCCCGGCCAGCTCGGCGGGGTCGCCGCTGGTCTTCAGCGTGACGATGGTGTCGGCGTTGATGCTCTGCTTGAGTGCGGCA
The DNA here is from genome assembly GCA_963725175.1 of uncultured Actinomycetota bacterium. Taxonomy (GTDB): domain Bacteria; phylum Actinomycetota; class Actinomycetes; order Streptosporangiales; family Streptosporangiaceae; genus DASUBV01. The sequence goes on along the minus strand of CAVRXH010000006.1, from coordinate 3,477,096 downwards.
GGGGAGTCCAGGGCCAGGATCTTGCCGTGGTCCATGATCGCGACCCGGTCGCAGAGCTGGTCGGCCTCTTCCATGTAGTGCGTGGTCAGCATGATGGTCTGGCCGGCCAGGTGCAGGCTGCCCAGCAGGTCCCAGAGCGCCAGCCGGCTCTGCGGGTCCAGGCCGGCCGTCGGCTCGTCGAGGAACAGCACCGACGGCCGGTGGAAGATCGCCCTGGCCACCATGAGCCGCTGCGCCATCCCGCCGGACAGCGCGTAGACGGAGGCTTTTGCCCACTTGGTGAGCTGGAACTGCTCCAGCAGCTCATCGGCGGCCTGCCGGGACGCCTTGGCGCCGATGCCGAACAGCCGGCCGTGGAAGTACAGGTTCTCCCAGACGGTGAGCTGCCGGTCCAGCGTGTTCTGCTGGGAGACGATGCCGCTGAGCTGCTTGGCCAGGGCGGGGTGCGCGGCGATGTCGATGCCGCCGAGGAAGGCCCGCCCAGAGGTGGGCACCACCCTGGTGGTCAGCATGCCGGCGGTCGTGGTCTTCCCGGCGCCGTTGGGGCCGAGCAGGCCGAAGATCTCGCCCGCCCGGACGTCCAGGTTGAGCCGGTCGACGGCGGTGAAGTCGGTGCCCGCGTAGACCTTGGTCAGGTCCTCGGTGTGGATGACGGCGGCGGGATCGGCTGGAGGGGAGCCGGACTTGCTCGCCGTGGCGGCTGCGGTGCTCATCGCTCACACATGCTAGCCCTGGTGGCACCGGCCCCGGATGCGGCGTGCACCCGGACGCCCGCCTAGCCTGGCGGGCGATCCGGGTGCTGCGGCCTGCCGTCGGTCAGGACCGGCGACGGGCGCCCCCGTAACGCAGCACAAGGACCGCGAGGACGGCTATCACGACCAGCGGGATGAGCAGGTGGCTCAGCGCGTGGGTGATGGCGATCACGGCGATGACCACCAGGGCCATGCTGATGAGCCGGTGGCTGGAGGGCCGGGAACCGCGGGCGGGCAGTGCCGCGGGTGGCGGGCTGGCCTGCGTCGAGTTCTTCTTACCGCTGTTACCCGTCTTCCCCGTGCCGGGCTGGTCAGCGGCCTGCTCCCCCGGCAGGTCGGTGAACAGCGCGTCCAGGTCGGGCTGGGTGGTGGCCCGCATCGCCCGGTCGAGCCGCTCGTTGAACTCGGTCTCGTCGAGCCGCCCCTCGCCGTAGTGGCGGGACAGCCGATCGGCCGCCGCGCTCCGGTCGGCGTCGGATATCCGCATCTGGGGATGGCTCTGGGTGGCTGACATAGCCGGAATACCTCCTGGAGAAATGACCGGGCTCAGCTGGACTGGACCTGGTGGGACGCGAGGAACTCGCCCGCGATCGAGACGTCGCGGCCCTCCTCGGGGACGAGCACCCAGCCCGCCAGGTACACCGGCAGGCCGGCGCCGCCCATGATGGCGAGCACGGTGAGCGCGATCCGGACGACGGTGACGTCGGCGCCGAGGTAGTCGGCGATGCCGCTGGCGACGCCGCCGATCATCCGGCCCTCCCTGGGCCGGCGCAGGGCCTGCGGGATGTACGGCGGCCCGGCCGGCGGGGCGTTCGACTCGGCAATCGGCGGTGTGTCGGGCTGGCTGTCGGATGCTGTGGTGCTGCTGGTCTCGTTCATGGCTCCAGCGTGGCCTCGCGCGGGCGCCGTCACTATCGGGAACGACCCTGGCCCTACCCTGAGAGCGGGCCGGGGATATCAGGGTCTGCCCTGATAGCCGCCCCGGCGCAGCGGCGAGATGATGAGAAGGTGCCAGAACAAGACCGGCAGCAGGCCCAGCTACCAGGGCAGCCGAGCCAGGACGAGCAGAGCCCGCCCGGCCAGCGGCCGCACCAGCATGTCCTGGACCGGCTGCGGCAGGTGCGCTGGTCCGGCGGCGCGCTGCGGCGCCGCCGGGAGGGCCGGGTGCTCGGCGGGGTGGCCGCCGCGCTGGCCGACAGGACCGGCATAGACGTCACGGTCATCCGCTGCGTGTTCGTCGTCACGGCGCTGGTCAGCGGGTTTGGCGCGGTGCCCTACGTGATCGCCTGGCTGGCCGTGCCGGGCGAGGGCGAGCAGTCCAGCATCGCCGGCAAGGCCGTCACCGACCGGCGGGGCATCACCCTGGCGGTCGGCCTCGGCTCGCTGCTGGTCGTGCTGCTGCTGATCGGCTCGGCGCTGGGTGCCCCCTGGCTGGGCTCGCTGGCCACGCCGCTGGTGATCAGCTTCGCCGGCGCCGTCCTGATCTGGCGGAACGCCCCGCAGGACGAGCAGGACACGCTGCGCCGCTACGCCGAGCCGGTGCTGGGCCTGGCCGAGCCGGGCATGGGCCTGCGCTCGCGCGGCGCGCTGCGGATGCCCATCGCGCTGCTGCTGCTCGGCGCCGGCCTGGTCATCTTGCTGGCGGATCACCCGAGCCAGGCGCTGCTCCGGCCGCTGACCGGGGTGGTGCTGGTCATCGCCGCGATCGTGGTCGTGCTGGCGCCCTGGTGGCTGGGCATCGCCCGTGACCTGGTCACCGAGCGTCAGGCGCGGGCGCGGGCCGAGGAACGAGCCGACATGGCCGCTCGGGTGCATGACTCGGTGCTGCAGACCCTGGCCCTGATCCAGCGCCGCGCCGAGGACCCGCAGCAGGTCGTCCAGCTAGCCAGGGCGCAGGAGCGCGAGCTGCGGTCCTGGCTCTTCGACGGCCGCGCGCCCGGCTCGCTCGACCAGGCGACCACGCTGGCCGCGGGCATCAGGCAGATCCAGCAGGAGGTCGAGGCCCAGCACGGCATCGCCGTCGAGGCGGTCACCGTCGGCGACTGCGAGCTGGACGAGGACCTGACCGCGCTGCTCGCGGCGGCCCGCGAGGCCACCGTCAACGCGGGAAAGTGGTCCGGCGCCCCGGTGGTCTCGCTGTTCGCCGAGGTGGAGCCGGGCCAGGTGTCGCTGTACGTGCGCGATCGCGGCCGGGGCTTCGACCCGGCGGCCGTGCCCCCGGACCGCAAGGGGCTGGCCGAGTCCGTGCATGCCAGGGTGACCAGGCGCGGTGGCTCCGCGCGGGTGCGCAGCGCCGAGGGCGAGGGCACCGAGGTCTCGCTGACCATGCCCAGGGCCGCCAGCCCCCGGCAGCCGAGCCGGGCATGACGGGGCCAGCATGACGGGGCCGGGCGCGGATCGGCCGCGGGTCATCATCGTGGACGATCACGGCCTGTTCCGGGCCGGGGTCCGGTCCGAGCTGGGCGACCAGGTCGAGGTCATCGGCGAGGCCGACGACGTGCAGCCGGCCATCGAGCTGATCGGCGAGCGGCCGCCGGACGTGGTGCTGCTCGACGTGCACCTGCCGGGCGGCGGCGGCCAGGCGGTCGTGTCGGCGGTGAAGGCGGTCCAGCCGCAGGTGTGCTTCCTCGCGCTGTCCGCCTCGGATGCGCCAGAGGACGTGATCGCCGTGATCCGGGCCGGGGCGCGCGGCTACGTCACCAAGACGATCTCCGGCGCGGACCTGGTCGCCGCGGTGCGGCGGGTGGCGGCGGGCGACGCCGTGTTCTCGCCCCGGCTGGCCGGCTTCGTACTGGACGCCTTCGCCGCGCAGCCCGGCGCGGCGAGCGCCGAGCCGTCGTTCGACCCGGAGCTGGACCAGCTCACCCCGCGCGAGCGCGAGGTGCTGCGGCTGATCGCCCGCGGCTACACCTACCGGGAGATCGCCAGGGAGCTGTTCATCTCGGTCAAGACGGTCGAGACCCACGTCTCGTCCGTGCTGCGCAAGCTCCAGCTCTCCAGCCGCCACCAGCTCAGCCGGTGGGCGGCGGAGCGGCGACTGACCTAGCCCCGCCGCCCCGCTGGCCGCCCTTCAGTACCGGGTGTGCATGAGCGAGCGGACCGTGTCCAGCGTCTGGTCGGCGATGGCGGCGGCCCGCTCGCTGCCGCGCTGCCAGCACCGCCCGCAGGTAGCCGGGGTCGCTGGCCAGTTCGGCTCTCCGCCGCCGGATTTCCGCGAAACGGTCGTTGATGGCGCTGGTCGCCGCTGCCTTCAGCGCGGCGGCTCCGCGCCCGCCGAGCTCGGCCGCCAGCTCGGCCGGTGTGGTATCGCGGCACAGTGCCGTGAGGAGCAGCAGGTTGGACACCTCGGGTCGGCGCTCCGGCTCGAAGCTGACCGTCGGCTCGGCGTCTGTCTTCGCGCTGGCGATGAGCCGGGCGGTCTCGTCGGCGGTGGCACCGATGGCGATGGCGTTCCGCAGGCTTTTTCCCATCTTCCTGCCGTCCACGCCGAGCAGCAGCGGGGCGTCGCTGAGCAGCGCCGCGGGCTCGCGGAAGTACGGCTCGCCCGGGCTGTACCTGTCGTTGAACCGGCGGGCGATCGACCTGGTCAGCTCCACGTGCGGGAGCTGATCCTTGCCGACGGGGACCACGTTGGCGTGGCAGAACAGGATGTCAGCGGCCTGGTGGACGGGATAGCTGAACATCAGCGCCGACACGCTGGCCTCGCCCAGCGTGGCTATCTCCGACCTGACGGTCGGGTTGCGGTTCACCTCGGCCATGCTGACCAGGCTGAGGAACGGCAGCATGAGCTGGTTGAGCGCGGCGACCTGGCTGTGCGCGAAGATCGTCGCCCTGGCCGGGTCCACGCCGATGGCCAGGTAGTCGGCCATCAGGCCGAGCACGTCATCCCGGAGCCCGGCCGTCACCGTCCGGTCGCTGATCGCCTGGTAGTCGGCGATCAGGACGAACAGCTCGACGCCGGAGTCCTGGAGCAGGACCCGGTTGCGCAGCGTGCCGAAGTAGTGGCCGAGGTGCAGCGCGCCGGTCGGCCGGTCGCCGCTGAGGACCCGGAACGCAGCCGGGTCGCGGGCTATCGCCGCTTCCAGCCGGGCGCTGCGCCGCTGGGTGGCCAGCAGCGTTTCCCGCTGGCCGGGCGGTTCCGCGGTGTCCTCGCGCTGGAGCTGGGCTTGCTGGGACATGACGATGACCTTCCTGATCGGGACGGGTCAGCCCCGGCAGGCAGTCAGGTTCGGTGAAACAGAAACGACGGCCGCTCAGGGCGGGCCGTCGTGGGCATGCGAGACAGGCGGCCGCCTAGCGCGGCCACCACCAGCACGAGCCGGTACGTCGTTGCATGGCTTCATGGTAACCCGGTCAGGCGCGGGCGGCCGCTTCCAGGCCGTTGCGTACTGACTGGGTCAGCGGATGATCGGGCGGCAGCGCCTGCTCGCAGTCCGCCAGCGTCCGGCGGAACAGCGCGATGGCGTCGGCGCTGCGCCGCGCCGCGTGGTAGGCCAGGGCCAGGTTGGCGCGGGAGGCGAGCGTGTTCTCGTGCCGCGGGCCGAGGACGCGCTCGCAGTCGGCCAGCGCGCTCTCGTAGCGCCGCGTGGCCGCCGCCAGCCTGCCGGCCGAATGGTAGGCCGACGCCAGGTCGCCGCGGGCGGTGATGGTGTCCGGGTGATCGCGGCCCTGCACCCGTTCCCTGTCCTCCAGCGTCTGCTGATACAGCGGCAGCGCGTCCTTGAACTTGCGCGCGGAGAGGTAGGCCGAGGCCAGGTTCGCCCGCGACGTGATGGTGTCGAGGTGATCGTGCCCTTGAACTCGCTCGCGGTCGGCCAGCGTCCTGGTGTACATCGGGATGGCGTCCTTGAGCCTGCCGACGCCGTGGTAGGCGTAGGCCAGGTTGCCGAGCGCGGTCATGGTGTCGGGGTGGTCGGGGCCGAGCAGCCGTTCCCTGTCGGCTAGCGTCCGCGTCAACAGCGGGACGGCGTCCCTGGTCTGCCCGGCCGCGTGCAGGGCGGCGGCCAGGCTGCCGCGGGTCGCGATCGTGGTCGGATGATCCCCGCCGAGGATCAGCTCCTGGTCGACCATGGTGCGGCGGTACACCGTGATCGCGTCGTCCAGCCGCCCCGCGGCCTGGTAGGCGCCGGCCAGGTCGCTGCGCGCGGCCAGCGTGTCCGGGTGGTCGGGTCCCAGGATCCACTCCCGCCCGGCAAGCGCCCGCTCGAAGTGCGGCAGCGCCTCGGAGATCCGGTCGGCGGCCAGGCAGGCGCGGGCGAGCTGGACCCGTGCCGTCAGGGTCTCCGGGTCGCCGGGTCCCTGCTCCTCCTCCATCTGGGCCAGCGCCTCGGTCAGCACCTCCAGCGCCAGGTCGATGCGGCCGGCGCCGGTGTAGGCCGCGGCCAGCCGGTGCATTAGCTCCAGCGTCTGCGGGCTGCCGCTGCCCAGCGCCTTGCCGCTGGCCTCCACCAGCGACTGCCAGTAGCCGATCGCCGGCCAGCTCAGCCTGGCCTCGTCCAGGCTCTGCCCGGCACGCAGCAGCAGCGGGTGGGTCTCGGGGGACCACATAACCTCGGGCGCCGCCCCGGCCAGGGCGGCCGCGCAGTCCGCGGAGCGCCTGGTCGAGTGCTGGCCCGGCGCCGAAGTCGGGCCAGGCCTCGAGCACGCCGCTGGCGGCGGCGCCCGCCGCCAGGTCGCGCACCGTCGGCGGCAGCACCTGCCGGACGCAGGCCTGCACCAGGCCGTGCACGCTGATGGTCCGCTCGGTGCTGACCGGGTCGATCACCGCCAGGCCGACCTGCGCCAGGGCCGCGAGCGTGCCGCGGATCTGCTCGTCGGTGGCCGCCGCGCGGTCGGGGCCGTAGCTGCCGATGTACTCGCGGGCCGCCTGGCTGGTCAGCACCGCGGCGGGCACGCCGGCCTGGTCCAGCATGGCCAGCATCGCCAGTACGGGCCTGGCCAACGCCGAAGGAAGCAGTCCATCGGTCCGGTCCAGGGCTAGCGACCAGGTGACTGCGATCGTGGCAGCGGGCCTGCCGCCGCCGAGGCCCATCGCAGCCTGCCGCTCGCCGTAGACGCGGCGGTACTCCAGGCAGTCGATGCGGCAGTCCGCGACCAGCGCCGCCGCCTGCGCCAGCGCGATGGGCAGGCAGCCGAGAGTCTCGGCCAGGTCGACCGCCCCGTTGCGCTGCGCGGTGTCCTCGAACAGCCGGGCGGTCAGGAAGGCCAGCGCCTCGCGTTTGCTGAACGGGCGGACCTGGAGCAGCCGTACCTGATGGTCGGGCGGGGACAGGGCGGCGGCCGGCAGCCGGGTGGTCAGCACGGTGCGGCCCATCGCCCCGTGTGGCCACAGCTCGGCCAGGTCGGCGGCGTCGGCCAGGTCGTCAAGGACGACAAGCCAGGTCCGGGTGGACTCACCGAGCCAGCGCAGGAACCGCCTGGCCAGCTCCTCCTGGTCCGCCCCCGTGCCGTACCCGCTGGCGTCGTGACCGAGGGTCCGCGCGTATGCCTCCGCGTACCCGGTCAGGATCGCGGCGCGGCTCGACGCGGTGATCCAGACCAGCAGCTCCACGTCGCGGGACTGCCACAGCGCGCGAGCGTAGGCGGCCGCGAGCTGCGTCTTGCCGATGCCGCCCGGCCCGGCCAGCAGGTAGCTACCGCTTTCCTGCGCCCGGATCGGCTGGTCGGCCGTGCCGAAGCCGGTCTCCGGCCGCGGGATGGCATAGGCCGCCGGCGGCGGGAGGCTGCCCGACTGGACCGGCCAGCTCACCACCGTGCTGGGGGCATGCTGCTGACCGGGCATCTCCGCAGTCTCCCGCTGTTCTGGAGATCCCAGCTTACGGCGACTTGCGGGCGGCATTCGGACGAACACGATGGTTGCCGACGCCCTTTCGTTACCTGCGGAGCGGGCCGGCCTCAGCCAGCCGGCACCGGCTCCAGGTCGGTCTCGCTCAGGTGGCAGCCGGGCAGGATCAGCCCGGCAGGCGCTGGCCGCTGGCTGCCCAGCGTCCAGGCGCAGACCGCCGCGAGCTGGTAGCTGACCAGCGGCGGCACCGCGTCGCCGATGTGCCGGTACATGTTCGCCAGTGACCCGGTGAACCGGTAGCCGCGCGGGAAGCCCTGCAGGATCGCCATCTCCCTGACGGTGCACAGCCGGTCCTGCTCCGGGTGGACGTACCGGCCGTTGCCGATGTGGCAGCACTCGCGCTTGACCGTCACCGCCGGCCGGTCCCACCACAGCCGCCCGTATACATCCGGGTGACTGCCCAGGTCGCCGGCGGTCGCCCGGCGGCGCATCGCCGGGGTGAGCAGCGTCGCGGCGTCCGGGCGGCCGATCAGGTCGGCCCAGCCGCCGCCGTCGTGCGGGATCGCGGCAAGCCGCCGCCGGTTGGCCTCGGTGCGCAGCGCCGGCGCCACGTGCAGGCCGTCGCGGCGGTCAGCGACGCCGGCCGGCACCGGCGGCAGCTCCCAGATGGCCCGCCGGACATGCGTCGCCTTCGGGCTGACCCGCCAGCCCGACCACGCCTCGCGCAGGTCATGTAGGGGCAGCGGCCGCCGCGCCGCGATCAGCAGCGCGCGCTCCCTGCGCTGCGGCAGGCCGAAGGCGTCCAGCAGGTGGGTCTGCGCGGTGGCGTCGTAGCCCAGCGCGTCCAGGTCGGCCAGCAGCCCGGCCAGGTGCCCGGAGAACCGGCCCATCACCAGCTCGCGGGCATTCTCCAGGACCACGACCTGCGGCCTGAGCAGCTCGATGTACTTGCTGACCTGACGGACCAGGCTGTTGCGGCGGTCATCGCGCAGATGGTTGCTCGCCACCGTCCTGGTGAACCCGGTACACGGCGGGCAGGCCGCCAGCACCGTCGGCTCGCCCGGTGCCAGGCGCAGCGCGTCGCAGACCGCCGCCGGATCGGTGCTGGCCAGGTCGGCCTCGACCGGCCGGACGCCGATGTTCGCCTGGTAGCTCAGGTTGCAGCCCAGCGTGCCTGGCCCGGCGCTCGGCTTGCCGACCTGCGCGTCGACCGCGCCGACCACGCGGAACGCCGGGTGGGCGTGGAAGCCGAAGCTCATGCCGCCGGCGCCGGAGAACAGGTCAAGCACCGTCCACGGCCCGCCCGCCCGCATCGCCACCTCCGTCACGCCACCGAGGTCACCCTAGAGCCCGGCGGCCAGTGCGGCGTCCCGCCACGCGGCGAGCGCGGCCGGACCGGCGGCGGGCCGGGGTCCTGGACCTGGGCGCGAGGCCACGGTTCCGGGTCAGGGCGCCGGGGCGGTGGCCGCCAGGTGCGCCCGGCCCGCCGTGCCGCTGATCACCGCGACCTGGCCGGGCTCGGCATACACCCGCCACCTGGCGGTCAGCCGCACCGTCCCGCCGCCGGGCAGCGTGACCGTCAGCCGGGCCGTCACCCTCCCGGTGGCCTGGTTCCACCACGCCGTGCCGGTGGCCGCCGCGTCGGTGACCCAGCGCGCGCCGGCCAGCCGGATGCGCAGCACGGTCCCGCCCGAGTACCGCACCCGGCCGCCGCGCAGGCCGCGGTCCACGTTCCCGCTGAGCAGCGGCCACCTGGCTGATCTCGTCTCCCACGCTGGCCAGGGCCGCGGTCACCGCGCGCAGCGCGGTGCGGCCAGCCCTGTTGCCCCGCGCGGCCCGCGCGGGAGTCAGCCCACGCAGCCGTTCCGGGTAATTCCCGACCGTATGCACCGGAGCGACCCTGGGCGCGCAGGAGGTGTTCTCCGTGGCGAGCTGACCGGGGCTCTCGATGAACCGCTGGTACACCGACAGCGCGCACGACGTTGTCGCCGTCCTGCGCGGTGACGTGCGTCAGGTTGGCCACCGTGACCAGCCGCGCCGACCGGCCCAGCTGGCGCGCCACCAGCGTCGCGCCGTCGAGCTTCGGCGTCAGCGAGTCCAGTGTGCCGGACAGGATCAGCACCGGCAGCCGGGCCGGCACCAGCGGCGGCCTCTGGGTAATCGGCGCGATGTGGTGCACCGGCGCCGGCCAGTCCAGGCAGGCGCTGTAGGCCTCGGTGTACTGGTCCAGGTTCGTCCACTGGGTCACGCTGAACGGGGCGAACGTCCGCCGGGGCTCGCGGCGCAGCGCGGCGGCGTACTGCCGGGCCCGGACGGCGGGCGGCGCGTCGCGGCTGAACAGCTGGACGTAGTCGGTGCACGCGACCGCGAAGTAGAGCCCGTCGCTGTACCCGTCAAGCGGCTCGTTGGTGTCGTCGTAGCCCACAGAAAGCGCGGCCAGGCGGAGCAGCGGCGCCGGGTCACGGTCGCGGAGCAGCGCCCGCCCAGCGGCGTCCAGGTCGCGGTACACCACCGGGTCGAAGCCGGCGTTGTTCACCAGGTTGACCAGCGTCTCCACGGTGACGGTGACCCGGCCCGGCACCCCGTTGTCCGTCGTCGACATGCCCGTGACCGGAGACCTGGCCAGCCGCGCCGTCAGCGCCGAGATCCGCCGCCAGGCCGGCCCGCGCGCCGCCGCCCGGCACGCCGCCCACCGCGCGCACGCCTGGTCGAACGCCCGCCGCGCGGTCACCACCGTCGTGGTGTACCACGGGTCAAGGCCCAGGACCTGGTAGGTCGAGTCGAGCGTTACCGAGCGCAGCAGGCCCGGGTAGCGGGAGGCGAAGACCTGGGCGAACCAGCTTCCGTAGGAGTCCCCGTAGAGGTCCGCGCGGCCGGTGCGCAGCGCCGTCAGCACCCGCGCCACGTCCCTGGCCGAGTAGGCCGTGTTGAACAGGTCCGAGGCGTGCACCCAGCCGCCGCCCCGGTAATGCCAGGTGTGATTGAGCTGCGCGCCGCAGGCCGCCACCAGCCGGTTGAAACGCGGGCCGTACTGGTGCGGGCCCGCGTGCTCCAGGGCCGTGCACTTCACCGGCGTGGAGTTGCCGGTGCCGCGCAGGTTCACCAGCAGCAGGTTGCGGGTCCGCAGCAGCGGTCCCGCCATCGCGACGTAAAGCGATTCCGAGCCCGTCGAGGAGTAGCCAGGACCGCCCTCCACCGCCAGGATCGTGCCGGCGGCGCGGCCAGGTCCCGAGGCAGGAATCCAGCGGAAGCCGATGTGGATGCGCGGGCTGGCCGCCGAGGAGTAGTCAAGCGGCGCCTTGATGCCGCCGCACAGCGCGCGACCGTGCTTCGCGCATTTGTGCACCGCGACGCTGCCGAGCCGCAGCCCGTGCGCCGTCCTGGCCAGCCCGGCTGGCCGTCCGGCTGCCGCTGGCCGTCCGACTGCCGCCGGCCGTGCCCGGCCAGGACTGCTGGCCTGCGCAGCCGCCGGGACCGCCGTGACGGCCATGCCGCATGCCGCCGCCAGCGCCGCGACCACCGTCACGCCGCCCGCCAGCCGTCCCGCGCCGTGCCGGATGAGTCGGGTCATTGCCCGAGCGTAGAGCCCGGCCAGCCTCGCGAGCCAGAGCCCGGCTCCGGGCTCGCGGGCGCTGGCCAGGTGGTCAGCTCTTGCTGTCGCTCTTGTCGTGCAGGACCAGGTTCAGGATCCAGCCCACGACGCCGATGATGATCGCGCCCCAGAACGCCGGCCAGAACCCCGTGATGTGGAACGGCAGCGTCAGCTTGCCAGCCACCCAGCTGCTCAGCCAGAGCAGCAGGCCGTTGACGACCAGCCCGATCAGGCCGAGCGTCAGGATGTAGAAGACGCAGCCGATCGTCTTGACGACCGGCTTGATAATCGCATTCACGATGCCGACGATCAGCGCCACGACGATCAGCGTGAGGATCTTCGAGACCGTGCTGCCCGCCCGCAGTTCGATACCGGGCACAACGGCCGTGGCGACGCCGAGCGCGACGGCGGCGACGACCACTCGTAGCAGGTGCTTCATGCGGGTCATACTGGCATAGATCGCCCCACGGGACGCACTCGCCGTGACATTGCGCCACCGGGTCCCGCGGAGCCGGCCGGACGGCCGGCCGCAGGCAACACGCCGCCCCGCTGACCGCGTTCTGCTAGACACCCGCCCGGCGACCTGGAACCATTCCCGACGGGGTACTGATCATGACCTGACCAGCGAAGATACGGGCGAAAGGGGGGATCGTGATGGGACTGTCCTGGGCGGCTCATGAGGAGATAACCATGTTCCCCGCTGAGCCCGGCCAGCCGTGGCCCGTCGCCGGCCCCGGCCCCCGGCACCGCCGCCCGACCCGCCTGGCCCGCGGCGGCCAGGCCCTAGCCGACCGCCTCACCGGCCGCCGCGGCCCCGCCCCGCACCCCGCCCAAGGTCCGCGCCGCCCCGCCCGCATCTACTGGACGTAAGGCGCGGATCAGGAGCACCGCATAGCTTATAGAGCTATTCTTCAGGCATGCGGGACTGGGCTCACCTAGGGCAGATGGACGACAATGAGGAACTGTGGTCGTGCGAGTCGAGGTAGCGGCGCCGCTGCTGGCCTGGGCGCGCAGGCGCTCCGGCCTCTCTGCTGGTGACCTTGCCCGGCGCTTTCCCCGGCTTGTGGACTGGGAAAGCGGTGCGGGGTCGCCGACGCTCAAGCAGCTAGAGCGATTCGCCGCCGCTACTCGTACGCCGGTCGGTTACTTCTTCCTCCCCGAGCCGCCTGAGATCGCCATGCCGCTCCCGGACTTCCGGACGAGGCGCGATGTGCATATCCGGCAGCCCTCCCCCGACCTGCTGGACACCATCTTCCAGGCAGAGCAGCGGCAGGAGTGGTACCGCGATTACGCGCGGGCCAACGAGGACGGCCCGCTGGACATTGCCGGGGCCTTGTCGGCCTCGTCCGAGGTGACCGTTGCCGCCACGACCATGCGGGAGCGCCTGAACTTCGGCGTCGGCCAGCGTGGGCCCACCTGGAGCGAGTCGTTCCGCCGGCTAACCGACCAGGCCGAGGATCTCGGCATCCTGGTCATGGTCAGCGGTGTAGTGGGCAGTAACACTCACCGCCCGCTCGACCCAGCCGAGTTCCTCGGGTTCGCGCTGGCGGACGGCTACGCGCCCGTGGTCTTCATCAACGGGGCGAGCACCACGGCCGCGCAGATCTTCACCTTGGCGCATGAGCTCGTGCACGTCTGGCTCGGGCAGTCCGCGCTCGATGACGCGGCCCCCAGCGATATCCCGGCGCAGCAAGCCGGCACAGAGCAATGGTGTAACCAGGTCGCGGCTGAACTGCTTGTGCCCCTGGATGAGCTGCGGCGTGACTTCCGCCCCGCGACGGAACTCACTGGTGGAGCTCGACCGGCTGGCCCGGATTTTCAAGGTCAGCACGCTTGTCGTGCTCAGGTGCCTGCGTGAGGCCGGGTATCTCGAACCCGGGCGGTTCTGGGATGCCTACGAGTCCGAGTTGGCCAGGGTCCGGTCGCTGGCGCCGAGGCCGGGCGGCGGCAACTTCTACAACACGCAGCCAGTGCGGACCAGCAAGCGGTTCGCCCGGGCAATCATCACCAGCACCCTGGAAGGCCAGACCCTGTACAGCGATGCCCTGCAGATGCTGGGCTTCAGCAAGATATCGACCCTGAATGAGCTGGCCAGCCGGTTCGGGATCGTCTGATGGCCTACCTGCTGGACGCCAACGTCTTCATCCAGGCGAAGAACCTCCACTACTCATTCGATTTCTGTCCGGCGTTCTGGGACTGGCTCGATTCCGCGCATGCAGCTGGCAGCGTCTACAGCATCGAGAAAGTTGGCGATGAGCTACGGGCCGGGGCGGACGACCTGGCGGACTGGGCAGCTGCCCGGCCGGGCCTGTTCCCCCCGCCTGACACAGCCGTCGTGCCGAGCCTCCAGGCCGTGAGCCGATGGGCCAGCAGCGGTGCCTTCACAGCCGCCGCCGTGAGCACCTTCCTGCAGGTCGCGGACGTTTACCTGGTTGCTCATGCGCACGCGCATCAGCATGTCGTGGTCACGCACGAGCGGGTTTCCGACGGGATCCGGCGAATCAAGATCCCTAACGCCTGCATCGAGCTGGGCGTGAAGTTCATGACGCCCTTCGAGATGCTTCGCCTCGAGCGAGCCCGGTTCGTGCTCGGCGGAGCTACTTCCACCGGAACTGGACATGCGAAGTGGTGACCCGCGGTAACAGTTCCGACCAGTGTCGCGCCCGCGGGGGGTTCAGCCGGGCCTGCTAGCGGGCGCTTGAGCGGCTCGCGGAACTGGAAGAGGGGTGAGCGGCATGGTAAGTCTGTCCGAGCTGCGCAGCGCGGAGGAGATCCACGAGCAGGACATGCGCGACCTGGACTACCGCCGGGAGCACGAGCGCACCCGGCTGGCCAATGACGTGGCGATCAAGGTGATCCGCTACCGGGTTGATCACGGCCTGACGCAGGCTGCGCTGGCGCGGCAGCTGGGGATGCGGCAGCCGCACATCGCCCGGCTGGAGTCCGGCGACCACGAGCCATCCCTGTCAATGCTGGCCCGGCTGTCAGCAGGACTCGGCCTGGACTTCAGCGTCACCGTGAAGCCGGACCAGATGAGGCTGCGCTACGCCGCCCGCGACGGCGGCGGCGCGGACGGCGAGCGTAGGTGCACGAATCCTGAGATGATCGGATGGCACGCACAGGGGCGGAGACATCCTGGGCCAACCTGGATGAAGTCGGCGCGCGCATGCCGCCGCGTCATTTATCGGCCGCCAGGTAGCTGGCCAGCGCGTACCTGGGTGACCGGTCGAGCGAGTGCATGGCACGGTCATTGCGGCGGCCCGCCTTGCTGAGGCGTGGTGAGCTTGGGTGTGCGCGTGCCAGTGCACAAGAAATGCGCATGACGCCGAGAATTGACCGGAAGTGTTGAGAAGCGCTGAGTAGCGAATCCCCAGGTCAGCAAGGATGCCGGGAGGCTCGGCGCAGGTCAGGGCTCCGCAAGTTTTACTTCCAGCGGAAGTGGACGAAGATGCGGCCGAAGTTCTTGGAGTCCTTCTCGATGCGGTGGTAGAGCGGCTTGACGTCCTTCTGCTCCAGGAACCGCAGCACGTGCTTCTTGAGCTGGCCCGACCCCTTGCCGGGGATGATCTCGACGAGCGGGGCCTTGGTCCTGGCGGCCTCGTCCATGATGTCGCGCAGCGCCTTGTCGATGTCGCGGCCGCGGTTGTAGATGTCGTGCAGGTCCAGCTTGAGCTTCATCGGGCTGTCTCCGATCCGCCAGTGCCACCACGGTAACCCGTGCGGGACCCGGCCAGGAATCCGGCGTGGCGCAGACCGATCCGGGCCGCGACCGGCCCCGAATATGGGGTATGAGCAGTCCGCATATGCGCGCATCGCGGCTCGGCGACGACGGGAGCGGCGGGGATACCGACCTCGACCGGCTGATCGCGCTCGTCGCGCGGGGCGATCAGGATGCGTTTGAGGTGGTTTACGACCGGCTGGCCGGCCCGGTGTACGGGCTGATCTGCAAGGTGCTCCGCGATCCCGCCCAGTCGGAGGAAGTCGCCCAGGAAGTGCTGCTGGAGGTCTGGCGCGGCGCCTCGCGCTTCGATCCGGCCAGGAGCGGCGGGATGAGCTGGGTGATGATGATCGCGCACCGGCGGGCCGTGGACCGGGTCCGGTCAGCGTCGGCGGAGGTGCTGCGGGACAAGAAATCGGCCGCCGCGTCGGTGCAGCCGCCGGTTGACGAGGTCGCCGAGGCGGTCGAGGCGAGCCTGGACGCGGAGCGGGTCCGGCGCTGCCTGGACTCGCTCACCGACATCCAGCGGGAGGCGCTGACCCTCGCCTACTACGGCGGCTACACCTACCGGGAGGTCGCCGGCCTGCTCAGTGCCGCGCTCGGGACGATCAAGACCCGGATCAGGGACGGGCTGATCCGGATGCGCGACTGCATGGGGGTGACGTGGTGAGGCTGTTCCGCGACGACCTGCATACGCTGACCGGCGCGTACGCCCTGGACGCCATCGATGAGCCTGAACGGGAACGTTTCGAGCATCACCTGCACCGTTGCCAGCCGTGTGGTCATGAAGTCCGGGGCCTGCAGGAGACGGCGGCGCGCCTCGCGGTGGCGGTCGCCAGGACCCCGCCACCACGGATGAAGGTCGCGGTGCTCGGCGCGGCGGCCAGGACCCGGCAGCTCCCGCCGGTCGTGGACACCCGCCCGGCACCGGACCCCAGGGCCGCTCGCGGCCGGCGGCCCCGGCCCGCCGTGGTTGTGGCCAGCGTCGCGACCGCTGTGGTCATCGCGCTGGGCATCGCCTTCGGCATGCAGCGCGACCAGCTCGACACGGTGCGGGCGCAGCAGCACGCGGTCGCGGCGGTGCTGAACGCGCCGGACGCGCGGATCGTCACCGACCGGACGAACCTGGGCGGCACCGCGACGGTGGTCGTCTCGGCCCGGCTGCACAAGCTGATCTTCACCACGCACGGCCTGCCGGCCCTGGCGGGCTCGCGGGTCTACCAGCTCTGGGTGATGGGCCCGGGCGGCTCAGCGACCTCGGTGGGCCTGCTGGCGAAGTCGGGTGACGCGGGCACGCTGCCGCTGCTGGCCTCTGGCCTGGTCCGGGGGGACCGGATGGGCGTGACGGTGGAGCCGTCGGGCGGCACGAAACAGCCCACGACCAAGCCGATCGTGGTGATAACCGCGGGCAGGTGAGCATGCTCGCTGGTATCGTCGCCCGCCGTGACCAGTTCGCCCGATGCCTCCGCAGCCGGGACTCCGCTGGTCCAGGCGGACCCGGTGCCGCCGTCCGCCAGCCCGGCCACGCAATGGTCGGCGGAGCAGGTGGTCACCCCGGAGCTGGCCGCCCGCCTGATCGCCGGGCAGTTCCCTGCCGTGGCGGCCAGCCGGGTCGAGCTCCTGGCGACCGGCTGGGACAACACGGCGTTCCTGGTCGATGACCGCTGGCTGTTCCGGTTCCCGCGACGCGAGGTGGCGCTGCCGGGGATCCGCCGCGAGATCGCGTTGCTCCCCTGGCTGGCGGGACGGCTGCCGCTGGCCGTGCCGGCGCCGGAGTTCATCGGCGAGCAGTCGGAGGCGTTCGGCTGGCCGTTCTGGGGCGCCCGGATCATCGAGGGGAGGGAGCTCCCGGAGGCGGGGCTGCCCGATGAGCGACGCGGCGGGGTGGCCAGGTCGGTCGGTGAGTTCCTTCGCGCGCTGCATGATCCCGCGCTCGCGGCGGCGGCTACCGAGCGCGCGGGCGGCGATCTGCCGACGGACCCGATGCGCCGGGGTAGCCCGGCCCGCCGGGCGCAGCTGGCTCGCCCGGTGCTGGACCGGCTGGCCAGCGACGCGGGCCTGCACGTCGACCCGGAGATAGGTCGCCTGCTTGACCGGGCAGCGAGCGCCCCGGACCCGGCTCCGGCCGAGCTGGTCCTGACGCACGGCGACCTGCACCCGCGGCACGTGCTGGTGGATGACGCGGGCGCGGCGGCCGGGGTGATCGACTGGGGTGATGTCTGCCTGGCCGATCCGGCCGTGGACCTGTTCATCGCCTACTCAGGGTTCGCCGGAGCGCAGCGCGCCGAGCTGCTGGCCGCCTACGGCCGCCCGGTCGGCGTCGATCGCGAGCTGGCGGCCCGGACCTGCGCGCTGTCGGTGACCCTGGCGCTCGTGGATTACGCGATCGATGAGGACCGGCCGGTGCTGCTGGCCGAGTGCGTGGCGGGGCTGCGCCGCATCGTGTCTGCCTGAGACGCTCGCGTCATGCCCGGCATGATCTGCGTTCTCGGTGACGCGCACCTGGATGTGGTGGTGCGCCGCCTCGGCCCCGTGGCCAGCGATACCGACAGCCCGGCGCAGACCCTGGCCGGCCCTGGCGGCCAGGCCGCCAACGTGGCCGCCTGGGTAGCGGAGCTGGGTGGCCGGAGCCGGCTTGCCTACGCGCGGGGCACCGATCTGGCGGCCGGCCTGATCGCGGCCGACCTGACCGCGCGCGGGGTGGTACTGGCCGGTCCTGTGGTGCCGGGCAGCACCGGCGTCGTGGTGTCCCTGTCCGACGGCGGCACGCAGCGGTCCATGCTCACCGACCGGGGAGTCGGCCCGAGAATCCGGGTGACCGACGTGCGAGAGTCCTGGCTGGCGGACTGCGACTGGCTGCACCTGCCGGCCTACAGCCTGGTCAGCGAGCCCGTCGGCGGCGCGGCCAGGGCGCTCGCCAAGAGCGCGGGGGACCGGTCGGTCCGGCTGAGCATCGACCTGTCCTCGACGGCGGCGCTGACCGGGTTCGGCCCGGCCGCGTTCACGGCCCTGCTGGCCGGGCTGCGCCCCGATGTGATCTTCGGCAACGCGGCGGAGGCGGCGCTGATCAGTGCGCCACCCGGCGCCGACCTGGTCGTTAAGCTGGGCCGGCGGCGTCCTGGCCAGCGGCCGGCAGTATCCGGCGGCGGCCGCTCGGGCGGTGGACTCTACCGGCGCCGGTGACGCGTTCGCGGCCGGCTACCTGCTCGGGGGAGTCGGCCTCGGGCTGGCGGCCGCCGCCCGGGCCGTGTCGAAAATGGGAGGAATGCCGTGAGTTTCGCGCCAGTTCTGTCCGACGAGGTCGCTACCGCGCTGGCCGAAGGCCGGCCGGTGGTGGCCCTGGAGACGACCCTGGTGTCGCACGGCTTCTCCGGGGGGCGGGGCATCGTCGCGGCGCGGGAGGCGCAGCAGCGGGTCCGCGCGGCCGGCGCGGTCCCGGCGACCATCGGCATCGTGGACGGCGTCATCCGGGTCGGGCTCGGCGACAGCGAACTCGACCGGTTCGCCACCGCGGGGACGGATGCTCGCAAGGCGGGCGCACGGGACATCGCGGCCTGCGTGGTGCAGGGCGCGCTCGGCGCCACGACCGTCGGCGGCACCCTGGCGATCTGCGCCGCGGCGGGCATCCGGTTCATGGCGACGGGCGGCATCGGCGGGGTGCACCGCGGCTTCGCCGACAGCATGGACATCTCGGGCGACCTGCCCCGGATCGCCGGGACCAGGGTGCTGGTGGTGTGCTCGGGCGCCAAGTCGGTGCTGGACGTGGGCGCGACGTCGGAAATGCTGGAAACGCTCGGCATCCCGGTGCTCGGCTGGAACACCAGCACGCTGCCGCTCTTCTATACCGCCGAGGGCGGCCCCGCGGTGTCAGCGGTGGTCTCCAGCGTTGCTGAGGTGAGCGCGATCGCGGCCGCGCACTGGGAACTGGCCGGCCGGGCCGGGCTGCTGCTGGCCCGCCCGCCCGCGGACGGCCTGGACATCGCGGCGCTCATCGACGAGGCGGTCGGCTCGGTGACCAGCGCGGGGGTGACCGGCCAGGCGGTGACCCCGGCCATCCTGTCCAGGGTGGAGGAGCTGAGCGGCGGCCGCAGCGTGGCGGTCAACCAGCGGCTCATCGCGGACAACGCGGGGCTGGCTGCCGAGGTGGCGGTGGCCTACACGGCCGCCGCTACCCGCAGTGACTGAAATGTGTCCACTCGATCACCCTGGGTACCTACCCCGAGTAATGGGCTAGAACGGAGTTGCCCGCCGGCGCGGCGGTCGCGACGGCCGGTTCGGATCGGGGGGACTCATGAGCATGCCGCAGGGTGGCCAGTCCGGCCAGCCGTATGAGGGCCAGCAGGCGGGAGGGCCAAGCCAGCCGCCGGGGGGCCAGGGCCCGCCATCGGGGGGTCAGTGGCAGGGCGGCGGCCAGGGCGGTGCGGGCCAGGGCGGTGCCAGCCAGGGTGGGGGCGGCCAGAGTGGCTCGCCCGGTTACGGGTACGGGATGACGCCGCAGTCGCCGGTCAGCATGCTGGAGACGCGGGTGTCGGGCCGGCGCATCGTCCAGTACATCATCGACGCCATCATCGTGGGCGCCATCGGCAGCCTGCTGGGCTGGATCCTGGACCGGGGATCGGGCGCCGGGCACGCGGTTCTGATCCTCATCCTGGTCGTCCTCGACGTGGCCTGGTACTTCTGGTACTGGGCCTGGCGGCCCTACAAGAGGAACGGCCAGACGTTCGGCATGCAGCTCCTCGGCGTCCGGGTGATCAGCAAGGACGGCGGCCCGGCCAGCCTGTTGCAGTACGTGGTCAGAGGCATCCTGCTGATCATCGACACGCTGTTCATCGGCCTGGTCGGCTGGATCACCATGATGCTGTCCACCTACCGGCAGCGGCTCGGTGACCATGCGGCCAAGACCCTGGTGGTCCGGGCGCACGGGCAGCCGGTGCCGGCGCAGCAGGAGTACGCCAGCGCGGGCGCCGGGCAGGCGGGCTCCCGGTAACCGGAGGCCGAGCAGGACCCGTCGCGGGGGCTAGCCGGGCTGAGCCTGGCTAGCCCCCGCGAGCATGGTCCTGAGCCGCTTGCGGTCGGTCTTGAGCACGCTGGTCAGCGGGATCGCGTCGATAACGCGGATCTCCCGCGGGTACTTCACCGCGGACAGGTGCTCGCGCGCGTAGGCCACCAGGTCGTCCGGGGTGACCTGCGCCCCGGCGCGCAGCGACACGAAGCCCACGACCTCCTCGCCGTACTTGGGGTCGGGGCGGCCCACCACGGCGGCGCCGGTCACCTCCGGGTGCGCGATCAGCACGTCCTCGACGTCGCGCGGGTAGACGTTGTAGCCGCCCCGGATGATCAGGTCCTTGATCCGGTCCACGATGTACAGGTAGCCGTCTTCCATCCGGCCGACGTCGCCGGTGTGCAGCCAGCCGCCGCGCATCGTCTGCTCGGTCTCGGCCGGGGCGTTCCAGTAACCCGACATCAGCATCGGCCCCGCCACGCAGATCTCGCCGTCCTCGCCGGGCCCGGCCTCGGTGCCGTCTGGCAGCTCGATCCGCAGCCGCACCCCCGCCGCCGGCCTGCCGACGCTGCCGGGCCTGGACTGGCCGAGCGGCGAGCTGGAGATGATCGCCGCGGTCTCGGTGCAGCCGTAGCCCTCGGCGATCTCCACGCCCGGCAGCCGCTTGCGCAGGTCGTCGGCCACCCGCCGGGGCAGCGGCGCGGCACCGCTGGTCAGCCGGGACAGGGCGGACAGGTCGTAGTCCTCGATCGGCTGCTGGGCGAGCATCGCCAGCATCGAGGGGACCAGCGGGCTGATGTTCACCCGGTGCCGCTGCGCCAGCGTCAGCCATCCTGTCGGGTCGAACCAGCGCATCAGCACGGAGGTGCCAGGCTCCGGCGTGTGCAGCGTCATCACGCTGACCATCAGCCCGTACACGTGGGACAGCGGCAGCGGCAGCAGGGAGGTGGCCAGCGACGGGTCGTGCGAGCTCAACGTCGCTGCCCACGAGGACGCGGACAGCGCGTTGTGGCTGATCATGACGCCCTTGGACCGGCCGGTGGTGCCGCCGGTGTAGAGCAGCGCGGCCAGCCCGGCCGGGTCGGCTTCGGTCAGCCCGGCGGGCTCGGCCCGCTCCAGCTCCGCCAGCGGCAGCAGCGGCACGCGGCCATCCGGCTGCGCCGCTTCGGGATGGCCCGCTTCGGGATGGCCCGCTTCGGGATGGCCCGCCTCGCCCGCGACCACGATGGCCCGCACGCTGCCCAGGCCGGCCGCCGCGGCGGCCACCTTGGGCAGGAACTCCGGCGTGGTGATGGCCAGCACGGCGCCCGAGTCGCTGAGCACGTGCCGCAGCTCGTCCTCGCTGAGCAGGAACAGCACCGGCGTGGCGACGCCGCCCGCGCGCCAGATCGCGTGGTAGCTGACGCTCACCTCGGGGCAGTTGGCCATGCAGATCAGCACCCGCTCGCCGGGTGCCAGGCCGGCCTCGCGCAGCCCGCCTGCCAGCCGCCGCGCCCGGTCCGCGAGCTGCGCGCCGGTCCACTCCTGGTCCTCGTAGAACAACCGCGAGCCGTCCGCGATCCGGTCCCAGGACCGCTCGGCAAGCCGCTGCAGGCTGCTGCCCGTCGGGCTGGTCACCATGTGCGCCGTCATGCTCGCTCCCGTCCCGCCGCAGCCGGTTACTACCATTCTGCGGCAATCCTGGGGCATGCCGGGCCGCGTGTCAGCCGGTGTTCTGCAAGCCGGCCGCGACGCCGTTGACGGTGAGCAGCAGCAGCCGCTCCAGCCGGTCCCGCTCGGGCTCGCCGTCACCGGAGCGCAGCGCGGCCAGCGCGCGGAGCTGAAGGTGGGACAGCGCGTCGACGTAGGGGTCGCGCAGCGCCACGGCGCGGGATAGCACCGGCCGGCCGGCGAGCAGCCGGTCGTGCCCGGTGACGGCCAGCACCAGCCGCCTGGTCAGGTCGTACTCGGCGAGCACGGTGGCGGTGAGGTCGGGCCGCCCGCCGAGCGCCAGGTAACGGGCGGCGATCCGGCGGTTGGTCTTGGCCAGGCTCATCTCGGCGTTGTCCAGCAGGGTGGCCAGCAGCGGCCAGCCCCGGTAGGCCTCGCGCACCCGGTCGAGCCCGCCGTCGCCATCCGCCGCGGCGGCCAGGCCGCTGCCCAGGCCGTACCAGCCGGGCAGGTTGACCCGGGTCTGCGACCAGGCGAAGACCCAGGGGATCGCCCGCAGGTCGGCAAGCCCGGCGGCGGCCGCGACCCCGCGCCTGGCCGGCCGCGAGCCCATCCGCATGCCGCCGAGCTCATCGAGCGGGGAGATCTGGCCGAACCACTCGGCGAAGCCGTCCGCGCCGGCCAGCGCCTGATAGGCGGCGACGGCCGCGGCGTCGATCAGGTCCGCGACGGCGCGGAACCTGGCCGGCACACCGGGCGGGTCACCGCCGTCCCGGCGGGCCTCGCGGTTCGCGGCCGAGGCCACCAGGACCGCCGAGGTGACCTGCTCCAGGTGCCGCCGCGCGATCGCGGGGTGGCCGTACCGAGCGAAGATCACCTCGCCCTGCTCGGTGACCTTGAACCGGCCATCCACCGAGCCGGGCGCCTGGGCCAGCACCGCCCGCCCGGCGGGGCCGCCGCCCCGGCCGAGCGCGCCGCCGCGCCCGTGGAACATGGTCAGCGCGATGTCGTGGCCGGCCGCCCAGGCGGCCAGCCGCCGCTGCGCGTCGAACAGCCGCAGCGTGGCGCTGGCCGGGCCCAGCTCCTTGGCGGAGTCGGAGTAGCCGAGCATGACCTCTAGCTGCCGGCCGGTGGCCGCCAGCCGCCGCGCGACCGGCTCCAGGGCGAGCATCTCGTCCAGGATCCGGGTCGAGTTCGCCAGGTCCTCGCCGCTCTCGAACAGCGGGATCACGTCCAGCACCGGCGGCGTGCCCCTGGGCACGGCGAACCCGGCCAGCTCGTGCACGGCGGCGATGTCGGCGGCCGACCTGGTGAAGCTGACCACGTACCGGTGGCAGGCGGCCTGGCCGTACCGGTCCTGGATGGCGGCGATGGCCGCGAGCGTGGCCAGCACCTCGCGGGTCCGCGCCGACTGGGCGGCGCCGGCCCGCAGCTCGCGCAGCGCGGCGGCGTGCACCGCGCTGTGCTGGCGGACCTCGAGCCCGGCCAGGTGGAACCCGAAGGTCTGTGCCTGCCAGACGAGCTGCTGAAGCTCGCCGTAGGCCTGCCGGACCGTCCCGGCGGCGGCCAGTTCGCGCTGGAGCAGCAGCAGGTCAGCGACGAGCTGCGCGGGCTCCCGGTAGCCCAGCCCGGCGGTCGGCCCTGGCTGCCCGGCCAGCGCCGGCTGCCCGCCCGGTCCGGCCTGCTCGCCGCCCGCCGCCCTGGTCGCCCGGATCCGGGCCGCCACGTACAGCAGGAACTCGCGGTAGGGCTCCTGCGGCGAGCGGGCCGCCAGTTCGGCCAGCAGCTCGGGATGCTCGCGCCGCGCCGCCGTCAGCGCCAGGCCCAGGTCCGAGGCCGGTGCCGGTGCCGCCGCGTGCACCGTCAGCGACCGGCCGACCCTGGTCGCCGCGGCCTCCAGGGCGCGCAGCGCGTGCTCGGCGTGGATCAGGACGGTCTGCACGGTCACCTCTGCGGTGACGAACGGGTTGCCGTCCCGGTCGGCGCCGATCCAGCTCCCGTACCGCAGGAACGCCGGAGCCAGCGGCGGCACCCGCCCGGACTGGTCGCCCTGAAGCGCCCGGTCCAGCGACCGGTACAGCTCGGGTACCACGCGGAACAGCGTCTGGTCGAACGCGGCGGTCCCGGTGCGGACCTCGTCGAGCGGCTGCATCGCCTGCACCCGCAGGGCCGAGGTGCGCCACAGCAGGTCCACTTCCTCGCGCAGCCGGCGCAGCGCCTCGGCCTGCTCGTCGGCGCCGAGCCGCCCGGCGTCGAGCTCGTCGAGCAGCGCGCTGACCCGGCGCAGCGTGTCGGTGATGGCCCGGCGGCGGGCCTCGGTGGGGTGCGCGGTCAGCACCGGGTGCACGCGCAGCCCGGCCAGCATCGCGGCGAAGTCCTCGTCACCGAGCCGGGCGCGCAGCTCTGGCACGGTGGCCGCTAGCGACTCGCGGGGCGGCGCCCCGCCGCTGTCCCGCTCGCGCAGGGTGCGCACCCGCTGGTGCTCCTCGGCCAGGTTGGCGAGGTGGAAGTAGACGGTGAAGGCGCGGGCGACGGCGTCGGCCCGGTCCAGCGGCCAGCTCGCGACCAGCGCGGCGATGTCGTCGTCGGCCTGCTCCCCGGCGGCGGACCGGCGGGCCGCGATCACCGCGTGCCGCAGCCGCTCCACGTCATCGAGCAGGTCCTGGCCGCCGGATTCGCTGATGACCTGGCCGAGGATGTCGCCGAGCAGGCGGACATCCCGGCGCATCGGCGCCGGCACATTATCCCGGTCGGCGTCTCTGCCCACGGCGCTAGCGTAACGGGACCGTCGCGTCCGATGCCGGCCGGCTCGCGCGCGACGCCGCCCGCGGAACGGCCGGCGAGGCGGTGAGCGGCCTAAACTGGCATTGTGCGCAATTCCTTGATAAATACGTCCGTCCGCGATGTGCTTGGCCGGCTCTTCGCCGCCGCCGAGGAAGGCGACGACGCCGAGCTGGCCAGGATCACCGCCAGCCATGGCGCCGACATGCAGCGCACGCTCTCGGCGGCGGAGAAGGCGCAGGCGTTCGGCGCGCTCTATATCCCGGTCTCCCCCGAGTGCGGGCGGCTGCTCTACTCGCTGGTCAGGACGGGCCGGCCAGAGACGGTGGTGGAGTTCGGCACCTCGTTCGGCATCTCCACGATCTACCTGGCCGCCGCCGTGGCCGACAACGGCTCGGGCAAGGTCATCAGTGCCGAGCTGAACCAGGAAAAGGCGGCCACCGCCGCCGCGAACCTGGCCCAGGCCGGCCTGGGCGGCGTCGTCGAGATCGTGACCGGGGACGCGCGGGAGACCCTCGCGCAGGTGCCGGGGCCGATCGGCTTCGTGCTGCTGGACGGCTGGAAGGAAAGCTACCTGGAGATGCTGCGGATCCTGGAGCCGCGGCTGGCGCCGGGGGCGATGGTCGTGGCCGACGACACCGGATCGTTCGCGTCCATGCTGGGCGATTACCTCGGCTACGTCAGGGATGAGGCGAACGGCTACGTCAGCGTCGCCTTCCCGGTCGGTGACGGCGTCGAGGTGAGCTGTCGCGCTGAGGGCGTGCCCTAGCTGGCCGGGCGCCAGCGGCCCACGCCGTCGGCCGTGACCAGGGTGGCCTGCCCGGTGTCGCGCAGGTGGCCCAGGTGCGCGACGACCTCGCCGAGCGCGGCCTGCCGGGGGAACCCGGCGAGCTGGCTCCACGGCCGGGACCAGGACACCTGCGCGGCGACCTGCCAGGCGCTCTGGCCGTCCGGCGCCAGGCTCAGCACCTTGGCCACCTCGGTCAGCCGTTCCTCGTGATGCTCGGTGATGTCATCGATCCGCGAGTCCAGGCCGGCGAACCGGTACTCGTGGCCCGGCAGCACCTCGGCCGGCTGCATGCCGCGCAGCGCCTTCAGCGAGGCCAGGTAATCCGCGAGCGGCGCGGAGGTCAGGTCGTAGGCCGAGATGTTCGGCGTGATCCTGGGCAGCACGTGGTCGCCGGTCAGCAGCAGCCCGCGGGAGGAGTCGCTGAAGCACAGGTGACCGGGGGCGTGGCCGGGTGTCCACAGCGCGCGCAGCTCCAGGCCGGGCACCCCGATCAGCTCGTCGTGCCCGATCAGCCGGTCCGGCGCGGCCATCGGCTCGCGGGAGATGCCGCCCTTCATCCGGGCCGCCATGTCCGCCTCGTGCTCGGGCGCCGCTCCGCACCAGCGCAGGTACAGCGCCATGCCGTCGCGCATCTTTGGCCGGTCGGCGTGCCGGGCCAGCAGCGCGGCCTCCCGTTCGTGCATGCCGATCCAGGCACCGGAGCGCTGCGCGACCGCGCGGGACAGGCCGTGGTGGTCGGGGTGCACGTGGGTGACCAGGATCGCGGTGATCGCCGTGATCTGGATGCCGCAGGCGTCCAGGCCTGCCGTGAGCGCCTGCCAGCCGCCGGGGAAATCCCAGCCGGTGTCCACCATCACCACCCCGGCCGGGTGCTCGATCACGTAGCTCAGCGTGTACCGCAGCGGGCTGTCGGGGATCGGCACCGGGATCGACCAGACGCCGTCGGCCACCTTCTCGACCGGCGGCAGCTCCCGCGCCAGCCATGCCTCGCGCTGTCGCGTGCCGGTCACCTGCATTCCGCCAGGGTCCTTTCGCGGCCGCCCGTTGACACCTGTTCCGGGGCTGTGGTTCGCTCGGAGCCAGGCAATAAGCATAACCGATTTCAGTTTTTCCCGGCAGTAACGGGAGGCGGGCCAGTGGGCCGACAGGAGACCGAGGAGTTCCGCGAGCGCGCCCGCGCCTGGCTGGCCGCCAACGCGCCGCGCCGCTCGTCCGGGGACGACGAAGAGGGCGGCGGCCGGTCCGCGCTGGCCGCGCAGCAGGACTTCCAGGCCAGGCTGTATGACGCCGGCCTCGCCGGGATCACCTGGCCGCGCGAGTACGGCGGCCAGGGCCTGACCCATGCCGAGCAGATCGCGTTCGGCGAGGAAGCCAGGAACTACGCGCTGCCGGTCGGCGCGTTCATCATCGGCCTCGGCATGCCGGGGCCGACCATCCTGGAATGCGGCTCGGAGGAGCAGAAGAAGCGCTACCTGCCGCCGATGCTGCGCGGCGAGGAGATCTGGTGCCAGCTCTTCTCCGAGCCCGGCGCCGGCTCTGACGTCGCGAGCCTCCAGTCATCGGCCGTCAGGGACGGCGACGGCTGGGTGCTGAACGGCCAGAAGGTGTGGACCTCAGGCGCGCACTACAGCCACTACGGCGCGGTCCTGGCCAGGACCGACCCGACGAAGCCCAAGCACCACGGCATCAGCATGTTCATCGTGGACATGCACGCGCCGGGGGTGACAGTCCGGCCGCTGCGGGTGGCCACCGGCAGCGCGCCGTTCAACGAGGTGTTCTTCGACAACGTGCGGCTGGGCCCCGGCTCGCTGATCGGCGAGGAGCACAAGGGCTGGGACGCGGCCATCGTGATGCTGCGCAACGAGCGGGTCGCCATCGGCACCATGACGGCCGCCAGGGACAACCCGCTCGGCTACGACTCGCTGCGCGAGCTGGCCGGCAAGCTGGGCCGGGCGGACGACCCGGTGGTCCGGCGGCGGCTGGCGGAGCTGTACGCGCGGCAGCAGGCCGTCGCGGCGTTTGGGCGGCTGCTGCGCGAGGAGGCGATGGCCGGGCAGCTGCCCGGCGCTCGCGGCTCGGTCATCAAGCTGGCCGGCGCCGAGCTGGGCGCCTTCGCAGCGGCGGTCGCCGCGGACGTGCTGGGTGACGCGCTGGCCGGCTACGACCCGGCCGGCGGCCACGGCGCCGAGGTGCAGGCCGTGGCCACCGCGATCATCGCGGTGCCCGGCGCGGCCATCGCCGGCGGCACCAACGAGATCCAGCGCAACATCATCGGAGAGCGGGTGCTGGGACTGGCCAAGGATCCGGGAGTCGACCGGTCCACCCCGTTCAACCAGCTGCGAGTCGGAACCCAGAAGCGCGAGTCCGCTTCCGGGCAGGCCTAGGGCGGGCAGGGAGACATGAGCCTGATACTGACGGATGAGGAGCAGTCGCTTCGCGAGTCCGTGCGCCGGTTCGTGGCCGAGCGCAGCCCGCTGACGGCGATCCGGGGGCTGATCGACTCCGGCGAGCCCTACGACGCCGGGGTATGGAAGCAGCTCGCCGGCCAGCTCGGCCTGGCCAGCCTGATCATCCCCGAGGAATACGACGGCGCGGCGGCCGGGTACGCGGCGATGTCGGTCGCCCTGCAGGAGCTGGGCGCGGGCCTGGTCCCCTCGCCGCTGCTGGCCTCGGCCGTGCTCGCGGCCACCGCGCTGCTGGCCATGAATGACGAGCAGGCCAGGCGGGACCTGCTGCCCGGCATCGCCAGCGGCGAGCTGATCGCGACCCTCGCCATCACCGGGTCCGTCGACCCGGCCGGCGACGTCCGGGCGGCGGGCGAGCCCGGCCAGGTCACGCTGACCGGCTCGGTCTCCCCGGTCCTGAACGGCGGGCAGGCCGGCGTGCTGCTCATTCCGGCAGCCGGCCCCGGCGGCACCGGGCTCTACCTGGTGGATGCCGCGGCGAGCGGGCTGACCAGGACGCCGCTGACCGCGGTCGACCACACCAGGTCGCTGGCCACCATCGAGCTGGATGCCACTCCCGCCCGGCCGCTGGCCGGCGACGCGAGTGCCGCGCTGGCGGCGGCGGCCAGCGCCGCCAGCCTGGCGCTGGCCAGCGAGCAGTGCGGCGCGATGGCCGCCTGCCTGGCCATGACCAGTGAGTACGCGCGGCTGCGGGTGGCGTTCGGGCAGCCGATCGGCGCGTTCCAGGCGGTCAAGCACCGGCTGGCCGACATGCGGACCGCGTGGGAGCTCGCGCACGCCGGGGTGCGCGCCGCCGCCAGGGCCGCGGACGAGGACCCGGCCGCGTTCCCGGCCGCCGCGTCGGTCGCCAGGGTGCTCACCTCGGTGCCCTACTTCACCGCTGCCGCCGACACAATCCAGCTGCACGGTGGCATCGGCTTCACCTGGGAGCACGACGCGCACCTGTATTACAAGAACGCGCTGTCGGGGAAGGTGCTGCTCGGCGGCGCCAGCGACCAGCTCGACCGGCTCGCGGCGACGCTCGGCATGTAGGGCAGTCCAGGCGGCAGGCGATCACCGATGGCGGGGACGATGCAGCGCACAGCGCCGGGCCCGGCGGTGCCGTCCACGCCCGCGCAGCACGGCAGGCACGACCGCATCCTCGAAGCGGCCACCGCGATGCTGAGCGCCGGCGGTGGCGACGCGCTCCAGATGAAGGAGCTGTCCCAGCGTGCCGACGTGTCGCTGGCCACCCTGTACCGGTACTTCCCGGCCAAGGACCATGTGCTGCTCGCGATCACGCTGGCCCGCTACGAGCGGGCGCTGAGCCGGGTCCGCGACGAGCCGCCGCGCGGCGGCTCGGTCCGCGAGCGGGTTACCAGCCACCTGCTCCGCGAGTTCCGGGCCGAGCAGCGCGAGCCGCGCCTGACCGCCGCGCTGAGCCGGGCGATCAGCGAGACCAGCCACAGCTACAGCGAGATGATCGAGCGCATCGAGCGGACCCACCTGGCGGTGATCCGGCACGTGGCGGCGGGGGCGGGCAGGCTCAGCCCGCGGCACGACGCGACGCTGCCCGTGGTCGCGGACGTGTTCACCGCCGCGACCAGGCGCTGGCTGGCCGGGGTGTCCTCGCCCGCCCATGCGCGCTTCGAGATCAGGCTAGGCTGCCGCCTGCTCGACCTGCCCGCCCAGGCGCTCGATGAGGAGATCGCGCTGGCCGGCCCGGCCTTGGCGGCCGGCACCGGGCGTGACTAGAGCTGAGTGACAAGAGCGGCCTAGCGGGGCTCGAGAACGACCACCGGGATCTGCCGGGTCGTCTTGCTCTCGTAGTCGGCGAAGCCGGGGTAGTCGGCCTTCTGCGCGGTCCAGATCCGGTCCCGCTCGTCGCCGTCGGCGACCCGTGCGGTCAGCTCGACCGTCTGGGTGCCGATCTCGGCCGCGACGCCGGGGTTCGCCACCAGGTTGTGGTACCAGTCCGGGTTATCGGGTGCGCCGCCCTTCGACGCGAAGACCGCGTAGCCGTCCCCGACCTGGCGGTACATCATCGGGTTCACTCGCTCGTGCCCGGTCTTCGCGCCCGTGGTGTGCAGCAGCAGCAGCGGCGCGCCGTCGAACTGGCCGCCCACCTTGCCGCCGTTCGCCCGGAACTCCGCGATGATCTTGCTATTCCAGTCCTCTGCCATGCCCGGCTAACAGCCGGTCACCGCGCGTCATTCCCGTCAGGCGGCGCCGCGGACCTCTAGGTGGCCGAGCAGGTCGCGGGTGGCGGCGGTGACCGCCTCCACGGCGGCGTCGAAGGCCTCCGCGTTGTGCCGGGCGGGGGCGCGGAACCCGCTGATCTTCCTGACGTACTGGAGGGCGGCGGCTCGCATGTCGGCTTCTGTGACGCTTTCGGTATAGGGCTCCCGCAGCGTCTTGATGCTCCTACACATACCGGCGACGCTACGCCATGGCCCCGACAGCCGGCCATGTCAGCGCCCGCGCCGCCCGCGCGGGCCCGCTGCGTCGCGCCCGGATATGTGGTAGATCATGCCGCTAGGAGGTACTGCCAGTGACTCAGAAGCACGCCACCCAGGATTCCGCCGCCCGCGCCGCCTTGTCGGGCGCGGACTTCGCCGCGGTCGACCAGCTCGCTGCCCAGTTCGCCGAGCGGGGCGGCCAGCCAGGCGTCGCCTACGGCGTGGTGGCGGGCGGCGCGCTGGTGCACTCCGGCGGCATTGGGGAGCGCCGGCTCGGCGGTCCTGCCCCCGATGCCGGGACGGTGTTCCGCATCGCCTCGATGACCAAGAGCTTCACCGCCACGACCGTGCTGCTGCTCCGCGACCAGGGCCGCCTGACGCTGGACGACCTGGCCGAGCGGTACGTGCCCGAGCTGACCGAGCACACCCTGGCCAGCCCGGACGCACCGCGCCTCACGCTGCGGCACCTGCTCACCATGACGGCGGGCTTCCCGACCGACGACCCGTGGGGTGACCGGCAGCAGGGCCTGGACCCGGCGGAGTTCGCCGCCCTGCTGCGCGGCGGCATCAGGTCAGGATGGACGCCAGGCACCCGGTTCGAGTACTCCAACCTTGGCTACGCGGTGCTCGGCCGGGTCATCGAGAAGATCACCGGCAGCCGGTACTCCGACGCGGTCCGGGCTGCGGTCCTGGGGCCGCTTGGCATGGCCAGGACCGGCTATGAGGTCACCGACTTCGGCCCCGCCGACGTGGCCCGAGGCTTCCAGCGGCTCGACGGGGCCTGGACCGAGCTAGTCCCGGATGGCAACGGCGCCTTCGCCCCGATGGGCGGGGTGTTCACCAACGTCGCCGACCTGGCGGTCTGGGTCAGCGGGTTCGCCGACGCGTTCCCGCCTCGCGACGGCGCGGCCGATGTGACCAGCTACGGCCAGGCGCACCCGCTGGGCCGGGCGTCCCGCCGGGAGATGCAGTTCCCGCACGCCGCCATCATCGGCCGCCCGGCGGGATCGTTCCCCGACGCGGCCATCCTCAGCTACGGGTTCGGCCTGTTCATCGAGGAAGACCCGGCGCTCGGCACGGTGATACAGCACAGCGGCGGCTATCCCGGCTACGGCAGTCAGATGCGCTGGCACCCGGCCACCGGCATCGGCGTGATCGTGCTCGGCAACGGCACCTACTCGCCGGCCGGCCAGCTCGCCGCCCCGGCGCTGGCCGAGCTGGTGCGCCGGGCCGGCCCGGCCGCGCGGAACGGCGGGCCTGCCGCCGTGCGCGGCCCGGCACCGGGTGACGGGCAGCCCTGGCCGCAGACGCTGGCCGCCCGCGATCAGGCGGACAAGCTGCTCACCGCCTGGGACGACGCGGCGGCGGATGCGCTGTTCACCCCGAACGTGGCCTGGGACGTGCCCTACGCCGACCGGCGGGCCGCCATCGCGAAGATCCGCGAGCGGCTCGGTGACTTCGCGCCCGACCCTGACCGCCCCGCGGAGTCCGACACTCCGGCGCACCGGCGCTGGTGGCTGCGCGGCGAGCACGGCACCGTTCAGGTCGATATCGGCATGGCACCGCTGACGCAGCCGAAGGTGCAGTCACTGCGGCTGGCGGTGCCGCCGGCGCCAGGCTCGCCGCTGGCCCGGTTCCTCGACCAGGTGGTCGCGCTGCTGAACGACATGCCCGCGCAGTGGCCCGCCGGCCTGCCGGTCACCGACAGCCTGAACATCGCGGCCACCGCCCGCCGCCTGCGGGTCGGCGCCGCGTGGGCGGGCCGGTGCACGGTCGGCGCCTTCCGGGCCGGCGACGGGGAGAACGCGATCATGGTCGAGCTGGACGGCACGGACGGCCGCATCGCCCTGACGGTCGCCGTGGACGCCGCCGCCGACCGGCTCCGCCAGGCCGACGTGACCCTGCTGCCCTGACGCGGTTGGGGCTAGTTCGGTAGCTTGCTATCCCTCCATCCGTGATCCGCGTGCATAGCAACTGCTTGGTATGACATAGGGACTCAGGCGAGCCTCGTGTCCAATGAGACCGTAATGTCCAACTTAGGCAATTCGCGCTCTAGCTTCCCGATTGCAGTACGATCCATAGGATCTAAGCTAGCGTCATCAGCTGCCGCGCGTGAAGTTTGCCAACGAACGGAATGGTTGTCATGGCTAGGGAATCAGATACCGCAGCCGATCTCCCTGAAATGGAAGAGCTAACTTCCGATGAGTACGAGGAACTAACTGCAGCAGAGCCAGAAGCAGGTCCGGTTTCATACTCGGGAACCGACTTCGATGTGGAAGGACTGGTGCGGAGGCTTAGCCGCGGCGATGTCGTTATACCTTCATTCGGGCATGGTGATCCAACGCTTGAGGTGGCGGGATTCCAACGCGGGTTCGTCTGGCGGCGCCCTCAAATGGATAGATTCATCGAGTCTCTTCTTCTGGGTTTCCCGATCCCGGGAATCATACTCGTTCAGCAGGTAGATAAGAGGTACCTGGTGCTTGATGGCCAGCAGAGGCTGAGAACGCTAAGGGCTTTCTATGATGGCCTTCACAACAAGAAGGAGTTTGTTCTCGAAAATGTAGCCAAAGAGTACAAAGGGTTGACTTACAAGTCACTGACGCCAGAGCTAAAGCGACAACTCGACAACACTTTCATTCAGGCTACTATCGTAAAGACGGATGGATCAAAGAACTCGCTCGAAGCTATCTATCAAGTATTTGAACGGCTTAACTCCGGTGGTACTCAACTAACTCCGCACGAGATAAGGATCGCGCTTTACCCAGGGGCGTTTGTGGAACTGCTCGCCAGGGTGAACGGTCTCAGCGAATGGCGAGAATTGTATGGCGCCAAGTCGCCCCGATTGCGCGATCAGGAACTTATACTCCGCATATTCGCTCTCTATGTTAACAGTCCAAACTACCTGCAAGATTATTCAGAACCCCGTGTGATGGAGAAGAAGAACAATCCTCGTGCGGCGTCATACGCATCGCGGTAAGTGTTATAGGGGCGGCGGTAGTCAGTGTGGAGGATGCGCCAGCACTTGAAATGAGCAAAGACTCTCTCGACCGGTGCGCGCAGGGCGGAGATCTGGGCGTTACCTTTCTTGTCTCCCTTGCTGAGCTTCCCGCCTGGAGGCTTTTTCCGGGGAGTTATCATTCCGCAGCCCTGGTAGCCCTTATCGCCGATCCCGCCGCCAGAGTTCCGGACGATCTCGGCGGCCGGCGTGCCCTCGAACGCTGCAGCGTCGTGAGTGCTCCCCGGCAGCGGGTCAGAAATGTATATCGCCGCCCCGTCGAGCAGGCATATCAGCTGCGCGTTAAAACCGGTAGTTCCGTGCTTCCGGCTCCACAGCTCGCTGTGGGCGGCGTAGGACCAGCAGGGCGTGATCGTGCCATCTACCAGGCAGACGCGCCCGCTGGCCATCTCGATCGCATCCGCGGCATCCGGCACGAATTCCGCCAGGACCGACCTGACGGCCGGCACTATGACGCTTATGACCCGCGACACGGTCGGCTGCGAGATATGCATCAGGTCGCCCAGGAATTCCTGCGTGCAGTTCTGCCGCAGATACATGCACGCGATCTCCACCGCCGCGTAAAAGCCGCATGACCGCGGCCGTCCGTTACCCTTATTCCAGGGACTCTCCAGCGCGCCGTGGACACGGCGGGCAAGCTCCTGCATCTGCGAGAGCATCAGTCCTGTAGTACGATAGTAACGCAACGGTTCTCCCGGGCGGCGAGAATTCTTTGGTAGGAACTCTCAATCCTCCCGGGAGAACCGTTGTTCTTTATGGCGACACGCCGGTCAGCATCGGCCCATTCCAGAAGAGTTTTGAATAATCCTCCTGCCTCCGCTAAAGAAATTTCTCAACGATTTCTTGGGGCGATACCGCGAGCTTATCGGATTTCCGGAACAAAAGATGGTGGATCTCTTCCATGAGGCAGCTAGAGTGCTGCTCGAAGCGGAGGGGAGACGGGCTCTTCGCTATCAAAGCTCTCAGGTTAATGCTGCTCTCACGGAAGCAGTCTTTGTAGGTCTCATGAGGAGAGTGGCAAGTACTTCAAGGCCCATTGATCCGCGAAAAGTGCCCGCTGCCCTTAGCTCGCTGACTCGTGATGCCGACATGACAGCAGCTATATCTCGCGCCACTGCCAATGAGGAAGCGGTTCGGACTCGACTAGATCGAGCAACTGAGCATTTTGCCTCGATTTAGGATGTGTTATGCCTGCCACTTGGCCTCCGTATACGCTCAATAGGATTCGCGTTGATCTAGAGCAACTGGCGGACTCTGTCGCTTGCAGACCCAAAAGCCGAACTGATGACGAGCATATTTGGCTTACTCGGTTCCTCTTGGTTCGAACATGTGGGTACTTGGAACAGGTAACTTATGAAACTGCCCGAGGGTACGTACAGGAAAAGTCGGGTGGTTTAGTGCGAGCGTTCGCGATGTCGTGGCTGGACAGGAGCAGAAATCCGACGCCCGATAATCTGTGCGAGCTTGTCGGTCGATTTGATCAACAACTGAGGGACGAACTGGATTCTCTCCTGGAGGCGGAGGATCAACGACTGCGCCGGGAGTTGGCGCTGCTCGTTGACAGGAGGAATAAAATTGCTCATGGGCTAAATGAAGGAATAACGGCATCCAAAGCGATCTCGCTGAAGGCCGACGCTGAACGCGTTTCAGATTGGTTTATTAGTCGCTTGCGTCCCCGTTGAGTTCGCCAACCAAGATGGCGGATCCGTTCTCCGCCTGACCGCCGTCTGTCGTCAGGGCACGGTGACCGGCTGGATCACGACCGGGCCGGGCACCGGGTCCAGTTCGGTGGCCTGCGACACCCCGGCCGGGTCAGCACGTCCATGGCCTTGGGCACCGTCGAGGGGTCAACTGCGCAGATCGGGCTGGCCCCCTCGGGCGCGCAGACGCCGAAGGTGTCGGCGCCAGGCGTCGCGGTGAACGCCCGGGCCAGGTCAGGGCTGAACCCGTCCTGCCCGGTCAGCACGACCGTGAAGGCCCAGCCGGGACCTGGCGTGCCGAACTGCGCCTCCGGCAGCGCGATCGTCACCGTCTTGGTGGCCTGATCTGCCAGCATGTACGCCGTGCCGACTCCGCTGCCCTGGACATTGGTCCAGCTCGGCGCCGCGAACCCCTGCGCCTCGACTAGCTCGCTCCACGCGCCGGACGGCGCGATCGTGTAGTTCCGCGAGGCGTAGGCCGCCTGCGTGGAGGTCTGGCTGGCGGCCGGGTTGTGCACGTAGACGTCCAGGAGTTGGGCGCCGAACGCCGCGCCGAAGGTCGGGTCCAGGTTGGCCAGCGACGTCCGCAGGTACACCGTGGTCCCGTCGCTGATCACCTGGAAGCCGGTCAGGTCGAAGGCGCCGGGGTGGAAGTCGGACGCGGTCGGGTACTGGTATGTGCCAGGCCCGTTGTCGTCGCCCTTCGGGTCGGTGACGTTCAGCACCGTGGTCCCGCCGGTCACGTCGCCGATCACCGGGACCTGCGCGTAGCCGGTGCGGTGCCCGCCCCGGGCGGTGGCCGTGGCGGTGATCGCGTTGTTGCCGAAGCCGACGGGCACGTCGGCGCTGAACGACCCGTCGCCGCCCGCGACCGTGCTGGCGATGGCGGCCTTCGCGCCGGTCGTGGTGTCCGCCGACTCGATGGTGACCCGCGCACCCGGCGTGGTGGTTCCGGTAACCGGAGTGCTGACCGTGCTCATCGTCGCCCCGGCGGCCGGCGCTGACAGCGTGACCGGCAGCGTGCCGGGCGGCCCGTGGCTGATGTACCGGCGCACCGTGACGGCGGGCGTCTCCACATCCCGGCCCGCGCCCGGGCTGGTGATCAGCCGCAGCTCCTGGGCCTGCGCCCAGGTCAGCGGGGAGGCCGATCCGGCCGCCTTGCCGTCGGTGAACCCGATCGAGGCGGTCGCCGGGTCGCTGCCGTACGGCGAGGCGGCCAGGTCCGGGTCCTCCCAGGCCTGCTCGGGCACCAGCCCGACGCCCGAGGTCCGCCTGGCCTGGCGACCGCGGGCATGTTCGCCCGGCGGCATCTGCGGCATGCTGGTCGCATGATGGCGGTTCCGGAGACCATGCGGGTGTCGGTGCTTGACCGACCTGGTGAGCTGGTGCTGCGCGAGCGGCCGGTGCCGGTCCCCGCTGCCGGGGAGGTGCTGGTCGCGGTGCGCAGCGTCGGGGTATGCGGCTCTGACGTGCACTACTTCGAGCACGGCAGGATCGGCGACTTCGTGGTCCGCCAGCCGCTGGTCCTCGGGCACGAGGTGTCCGGGGTGATCGCGGCGGCCGGGCCTGGCGTGGACCCCGGCCGGGTAGGCAGCCGGGTCGCCATCGAGCCAGGTGCCGCTTGCGGCGCCTGCGCCGCGTGCAAGGCAGGCCGCTACAACCTGTGCCCGGACATGCGGTTCTTCGCCACCCCGCCGGTGGACGGGGCACTGGCCGAGTACGTGTGCGTGCGCGCCGACCTCGCCTACGACCTGCCCGCCTCGGTCAGCGATGACGCGGCGGCGCTGCTGGAGCCGCTGTCGGTCGGGATCTGGGCCACCGGCAAGGCCGGCGTCACCGCCGGCGGCTCGGTGCTGATCGCCGGGGCCGGGCCGATCGGCCTGGTCACCGCCCAGCTTGCCCGCGCCAGGGGCGCGACGACGATCGTCGTCACCGACATCGCCGCCGGCCGCCTGGACGCGGCCCGCCGGCACGGCGCGACCCGCGCGGTACCGGCGGGTGATGCCGCTGGCGACGGGTTCGACGCGTTCATCGACTGCTCGGGTGCCCCGGCCGCGATCGGCGCCGGCATCCGGTCGCTGCGCCCGGCCGGCGTGGCGGTGCTGGTCGGGATGGGACCCGACGAGCTGACGCTGCCGTTCGCGCTGCTCCAGCAGCGCGAGCTGACCATCACCGGCACCTTCAGGTACGCCAACACCTGGCCGGCCGCCATCGCGCTGGCCGCCAGCGGCGCCGTCGACGTGGACGCGCTGGTCACCGACCGATACCCGCTGGCCGAGGCGGCCCGGGCGCTGGCAGCGACCCGTCAGCCCGGCACCATCAAGTCCGTCATCGAGCCCTGGCGCTAGCGCTGATCGAGCGGATACGACAGTGCACCCACTTTCACCGTCGATACAGCGGCAGTAGAAGCGCGTTCACTGTTGTATCCGGGTGCGCGGTCGGTGCCGTTAGCGCCACCAGGGGCGCTGGCGCAGCATCGCGACCTTGGCGGCCGGGTCCGTGACGGCGCTCGCCGCCGCGCCGAGGTGGTATAGGTACTCACCGACCCAGAGCATGTCCGGCTGGTACTGCGGCGGCGTGCTGTTCGCGCAGGCGACGCCCTCGGGCCGGGCCGGGCCGGTTAGCGCCGGGGCCAGGACCGGGGCCAGGACCGGCGCCCGCCCGGCCACCGCCGGGCCGTTGAGCTGGTCCGCGATCTGGTCATAGAAGCCGACCAGGTCGGTGGTGAGGTGCCGGAACCCGGACCTGGCCGGGTCGCCCGGCACCAGCCAGGCCGGCGCCGGCTCCCCGGCCGCCGTGGGCTCCCCGGCCCCCGTGGGCTGTCCGGCCCCAGTCGGCTGTCCGGCTGCCCGTGCCCCGTCGGCTGCCCGTGCCCCGTCGGAAGGGTGCTCTCCGGTGGTCGGCCGTGCCTCGTCGGCTGGCTGGCCGTCGGCCGGGCTTGTGCCGTCCGCCGGAGTGAGGTGGCCGTCGAGGTCGTGCAGGCTGGCGACTGAGTAGGCGGTCAGCCGCAGCCGGGTGCTGCCCATCGCCAGCCCCCACAGGTCCATCTTGGCCATCCGCTTGCTGCCCTGCTCGGCCAGGTAGGCGCGGAGTGCCTCGTCGAGCCTGATGCCGGCGGTGACGGCGGCCACCGCGGTGTCCGGCGGGGCGGGGCGCAGGCTGAGCGCGAAGTCAACGGCCTGAGACAGGTAGCTGCCGCCACGCCGGAAGGCGTCCGCCAGGTCGGCGCGGACCACCCCGGAGGCCCCGCGCGGCCAGAACAGCAGGCCCACCACGACGCTGACCGCGCAGCCGATGGCCACGTCCTCCACCCGCAGCAGCCCGACCTCCCAGCCGGCCGGCACCAGCAGGTTGAAGATCACCACGACGGTGACGGTGAACGCGGCCTGGCCGACCGCGAACGGAGCAGTGCCCGGCGCGTAGGCGGCGATCAGCACGGCACACGGCAGCGCGATCCACAGGGCGGTGGGCTCGGTGCCGATAGCGAGCAGCAGCGCCGCGCCGATCACGAAGCCCGCTACGGTGCCCGCCAGCGCCCGCAGCGCGGTAGCCCCGGTCGCCGCCGCGCTGGTCCGCAGCACGGACAGGGTGCCGAGCACCACCCAGAACCCGTGCTGGAGGCTGATGCCGTCGGCGACCGCCACCGCGATGGCCAGCGCCAGCGCGCCACGCAGGCTGTTCAGGAACCAGACCGAGCGCAGGCTCGCATGCCGCCCGACATACCCCGCGAGCGCGACCGTCGTGGGCAGCCGGCCCGCGGCCCCGGAATCCTGCTGGCCGAACCAGCGCCGCCGCTCGGCCGCGACCAGTTCCGGGCTTGCCCGCCGGGCGGCGATCAGCGCGTCGGCCATGGCGGCCCGCACCGCCACGGCGATGACCTGGGCGTGCGCGGCGTGCGCGGCCAGGACGCGAAGCCGTTCCGGGTCGCCGGTGAGCTTCCGCTGGTGCGCGGCGCTGGCCCGCCGGGCATCCTCCAGCATCTCCAGGTTCGCCTCGGCATGGCTATCGGTGAGCAGCCCAGCCAGCGCGGTGAGCATCTGCGCGGTCTGGCGCAGCAGGGCCTGGTCGGCGGGGGCCGCCTGGCTGAGGTCCTGGTGGCCGTCGACGGTGTCGGAGACCAGCGTGCCGCACCAGTCCAGCAGCTCGACCACATTGGCGAGCCCCTGGTCGGAGGTGGCCAGCCCGGTCGGGCGCAGCGGGGTCCTGGCGAACTCGCTCCTGAGCTGATGGCGGGCCGCCCTCGACGCCTCCCGGTCCGCGTCCGTGACCGTGCCGTCCACGGCATTGCTGAGCTGCGCGGCGAGCGTCCTGCTCAGCGCGGCGGCGTCGCGCCTGAGCCGCCCGGCCGGCGGCGGCGGCGCGACCAGCAGCACGGCCGCGGTGGCGGCGACCGAGGCCAGCCACCAGCCGGCCAGCCGCCAGCCGACCTGCGAGATCGGCGCGGCCGTGGCGACCGGCAAAACGTAGATCAGCAGGGCCGCGGTGACCCCGGCCGCGGCATTGGGGCCGGTCACGCCCGCGAAGAAGATCGCGAAGGCGACCGGGATCGTGACCAGGGCGGCGAGCCAGGCGGTCCCGCTGACCAGGGTGCCGATGACCAGCGCGGCGCTGCCGACCAGGGCCAGGCCGAGATGGGACATGGCCTTGTCCCGCCTGCTGCCGCCGAACGAGGCGAGGATCAGCGAGGCGAACCCGCCGAACACCGCGAACAGGGTCAGCTGCGGGTTGCCGATCAGCTTGTCGGCCACGGCGAAAAGCGCGGGCACCACGATGGTCGCCCTGGCGGCACGGATGGCGGCCGGCACCGACCAGACGGGCAGCCAGCCCGGCCGGGACGGACGGGCCGGCGCCGCGGAGTCGGACATCCCCTCATCATCCCCGCCGGACGCGGCCCCATCCAGCCAGCCCCACCCAGCCGGCCGCGTCCTGGACCGCTGCCCGCTTGCCTGCGCCCTGACCTGGTGCTGTCTAAATTTTGCCCGGCTCTACCTCAAATGAGGTATTTAGCGCGAATCGGCTGAACTGCGGTTAAGTGTCCTGCAATCCTGCTGGCGAAGTGTGTCAGGCCTGGTGAGAGGCGCAAGCTGCCGCGTAGCCGGGCGCGGGACCGTCGTGAGGCAGGTTTGTGTCAGGAGCAATTCATCGCAGGGATCCGAAGATCAGGAGGGCAGGACGACATACGACGCCATCCCGCATCGGGAAGGCGGCCAGGCGGGCGGGCAAGGCGGCCCCGGTAGTCCTGGCGCTCGGCGTGCTGGCTGTGCTGGCGGCCACGCCGCAGGTCCGCGCCCTGGTGCTGAAGCCGGCCGACGGCACGCACCATGCCAGCGCCGCGGCTTACCAGGACCGGCTCACCACCACCCGGAACGGGACCGCTGAGCTGTACAAGGCCAGGATCTATACCCATAGGCACGTGACGCCGGACAGCCATCCGAGCCACGCGGCCAGGCGACGCCAGGCGGCGAGTAGCGGCACCGCTGCCGCTCATACGCTGAGCTGCACCGGGACCAGCGGGATGCTGCCGGAGAACTACCCGACGATCGTCAGTTACCTGACCGCGCACGGCTATACCGCCATCGCGGCCGCCGGAATCGCCGGGAACATTTACCAGGAATCTAAGGGAGACCCCGAGTCCGAGGGCTCGGGCGGTGGCGGGCTGATCGGCTGGACCCCGCTGCCCGCCGGCTTTGTGACCGGCAACGTGGCGGCCGACCTCCAGACCCAGCTCGCCGCCATCCTCCGCTACAACCAGCAGTGGGCGCAGTACATCCCGGCCCTGAACGCGGCCCCGAATGCGGCCGACGCCGCTGCTATCTATATGGACGATTTCGAGCGCCCCGGTATCCCAGCGGCCAGCAGCCGCGAGGGGGCCGCCACCGCGGTGGCCGAGGCCTGCGGGATCTAGGGAGTGCTGCGGGCCCTGCCCCTGCCTGACGAGAAATGAACGGCTGGCTGACACCCGGCCGTCACTGTTCGCTGCCCTGCCGGGGCGTGCCTGCATGCCGCAGAACGCCCCGGCCGGGCATGAATCGTCGGCTGCGGGAGACGTCCCAGCCGGGGGGACCGTCGTTCCCGTCCGGAGGTACCAGATGCCATCCCAATCCCGGCGAGCCTTAGCCGGGCGAGCCCGTACCCGTAGCCTGATCTGTTCCCTGGCCGTCCTGGCCTCGACAGCCGGCCTGACCGCGCTGTTTCTGACCGCACCGGACCTGACCGGCCCCGGCCTGGCGCAGGCGAGCACCAGGACCGCCAGCACCGCACGTACCGCCAGCACCGCGTCGGCCGGGCCGGCCAGGTTCACGCCCACCCGGCTGGCGCCCGGCGAGCGCCGCGAGCTCCTGACCTACGCGGCGGACACCTGGAAGTTCTTCCGCACGGCGGTGAACCCCAGCACCCACCTGCCGATGGACAACATCGGCTTCGACGGCGCGCCGCAGGGTCCCTACACCTCGCCGACGGATATCGGCGTCTACCTGTGGAGCGTGCTGTCCGCCGGTGACCTGCACCTGATCTCGCGACGGGCCGAGCGTCGGATGATCGGCGGCACGCTGGCCGAGGTGCGGCGGCTGGAGAAGTGGCACGGCTTCCTGCTGAGCTGGTACGACACCGGAACCGGCCAGGCCATCACCGCGCCGGGCGGCTCGCCGGTCACCAGCCTGGACGGGCAGTTCATCTCGACCGTGGACAACGGCTGGTACGCGGCCGGCCTGATCGAGGTCAGGGACGCGCTGCCGGCGTTCACCCGCCAGGCCACCGCGCTGCTGAACGCGATGAACTTCGGCGTCTTCTACGACAACGGCAACGAGAGCACCGACGTCAACGCCGGCCAGATGTACGGCGGCTACACCGTGGGCACCGGCCCGGCCACCTTCGAGTACGGGATGCTCTACTCCGAGACCCGGATCACCGCCTATGTCGGCCTTGGCACCGGCCAGATGCCCGGCGACGTGTGGTGGCGG
The DNA here is from genome assembly GCA_963725175.1 of uncultured Actinomycetota bacterium. GTDB lineage: Bacteria > Actinomycetota > Actinomycetes > Streptosporangiales > Streptosporangiaceae > DASUBV01. The sequence continues at coordinate 3,435,449 of CAVRXH010000006.1, read as the reverse complement.
ACGTGGCGGACCGAGCCGGCGCAGTTCGGCCAGCGGCAGGTCCCGCAGGGCTACCAGGTCAACGTCACAGACCCGCTGAGTGGCAAGAAGTTCAGCGTCTTCGAGGGCCACTACTCCTACGACGGCATCGACTTCGTGCCGAGCTGGGGCGGCGATGTGTTCGAGGGCCTGATGGATGACCTGGTGGTGCCGGAGAGCCAGGTGGCACCCGACGGGTTCGGCGCCAACGACGAGGACTACACCAAGGCGACCATCGCCTATGACACCAAGGCGCTGGGCTTCAAGGTCTGGGGCCTGTCGCCGTCCAGCACCCCTGATGACACCGGGGATTACCAGGCTTACGGCTCCTGGCAGCTCGGCTCGGACGCCTCCGACACCGACTACCTGCAGACGGCGGTCAGCCCGCATGCCTCGTTCCTGGCGCTGAACGTGCTGCCCCGCCAGGCCTGGGCCAACATCCAGACGATGCTCGCCGACTACCCGCAGATCTACGGGCCCGACGGGTTCTACGACGCGCTGGACCCGGTGACGGGGGCCGTCGGGCACCGGTACCTGGACCTCGACCAGTCGATGATCATGGCCGCGCTTGACGACGTGCTCAACGACCACATCCTGCAGCGCCGCTGGGCCGCCGACCCGATCGGCGGGACCGATATCAGGTACCTGCGGGCCGAGCGGCTGTCGGTCGCTCCCGAGACCGGCGCGTCGCGCGGATGATGAGGCGATGACGGAGGATCCGGCGGCGGCAGCCCGCGCGGACTGGGCCAGCAGGCTCGGCCCGCGAGGGGCTGCCCCGCGCGCAGACAACGAGCGCACAGACAACGAGACTGCCTCGCGCACAGAGCGCGACCCAGCCTCGGGCGCTGCCCCGCGTGCAGGGCACGGCGCAGCCCCGGTGCTCGGGCCGCCCGGCCGGCTGGTGGCCAGGCCTGGTCGCGGGCAGGTGACGCTGGACTGGGAACCGGTGCCGGGCGCGGCCGGCTACCTGGTGCACCGGGCACCGACGCCGGACGGCCCGTTCCGGCCCATCGATCACGGCGGCGGCGACGTGCTCGCGGTGCCGCAAGGGCCCTACTGCGACGTGGCCCCGCGGCCCGGCGAGACGGCCTGGTACGCGGTCGCCGCGGTGACCGGCCCCGGCGCACCAGGCCCGCTGTCCCGGCCGGTCCAGGCCGGGCCGACCCGGCCGGCAGCGGCCAGGTCGAGGTGCGCGTCGGAACCGAGGTGACCGGCGAGCTGCCCCGGCCCTGGCAGCCGGTCATCGGCTCGGAGCATCTCAGCATGCTGCTGCGCACCGACACCCTCGGCGGCCAGCCCGTCGGCGCCGACCTGCGGGAGGCGCTGCGGATCGTGCACCAGGAGCTCGGCGTCCAGGCGGTCAGGGCGCACGGCATCCTCGACGATGACCTGGGCGTGTACTCGGAGGACGCGGACGGCGCCGCCGTGCACGACTTCACCGGCGTGGACGCCGTCTACGACGTGCTGACCGGGCTGGGCCTGGCGCCGGTCGTCGAGCTGTCGTACATGCCGGCGGCGCTGGCCAGCGATCCCGGCCGGACCGTGTTCGCCTACCGGGCCGGGATCTCGCCGCCGCGCGACTGGGACCGCTGGACGGCCCTGGTCCGCGACCTGGCCGCGCACCTGATCGACAGGTACGGCAGGTCCGAGGTCGTCGGCCGGTGGAGCTTCGAGGTCTGGAACGAGCCCAACCTGGACGTCTTCTGGTCCGGCACCCGGCAGGACTACTTCAGGCTGTACGACATGACGGCCGGGGCGATCCGTTCCGTAGCCAAGGACCTGCGGGTCGGCGGGCCGGCCTCGGCCGCCGCGGGCTGGACCGGGGAGTTCCTTGCCCAGCTGGCCGCCTCCGGGGCGCCGGCCGACTTCCTGTCCACGCACACCTACGGGAACGCGCCGCTTGACCTGCGGCCGGAACTGGACCGGCACGGCCGCGCGGGCCTGCCGGTGTGGTGGACCGAATGGGGGGCCACGCCCACGCACTTCAACCGGGTCGGCGACAGCGTGTTCGCCGCCGCGTTCCTGCTGCACGGCGTGGCGGCGACGGCCGGCCGCGCGGACGTGCTGGCGCACTGGGTGGCATCGGACAATTTCGAGGAACTGGGTGCCCCGGCCGAGCTGTTTCACGGCGGGTTCGGGCTGCTGACGGTGGGCCACCTGCGCAAGCCGCGGTTCTGGGCGCTCGCCATGCTGGCCAGGCTCGGGGCCAGCCGGCTGGCGGCGGCCGTCAGCGGTGACGGGGCGGGCAGCCTGGTGCAGGCGCTGGCCGCCGCCGGCGACGACGGCCGGATCGGGGCGCTGATCTGGAACGCCCCGCTGGACCAGGCCAGGAAGGACGGGGATCCGCTGCTGGACCGCGAGGTCCGGCTGAGCGTCGAGGCCCCGCCCGGTGCCTGGTACACGGTGACCCAGCACCGGATCGACGCCGGCCATTCCAACATCGTCGCGACCTGGGAGCGGATGCGAGGGGCGGCGGCCTGGCCGGATGAGCGGCAGTGGGACCTGCTGCGGGCCGCGAACCGGCTGGAGGAAGGCGAGCCGCCGACGGTGCTGCGCGCGGGCCGGGACGGGCTGGAAATCGACCTGGCGCTGCCGATGCCGGGGGTGGTTTACATTGAGTTTGTCCAAACTTGATCATAAATTTGAGCTGTACTCAAAATTACAATATTGGTGATCATGGCTACATAAAGTTACGCTCAGGACGCGTGCGGTCATCCCGGCCGCCCATAGTGCGAAAGGCGCCTCCCCCATGCGTCGTTTCCCCCGCCTCGCCCTCGTCTCTTTAGCGGCCTGCGCGCCGGTAGTGGGCCTGATGATGGCCGCCGGTCCCGCCAGCGCCAGCACTCACCCCGCCCCCTCGCAGAGCGCCCGCGCGCTCGCCATCGCGCGGAACGCGATCGAGCACCTGTCCATCGGGCAGCACCCCACCAACCACGCGGTCACTGAGCACGCGACCGGCATCAAGGGCCTGACCGACGTGTCGAGCACCAACTGGTCTGGCTACGCCGACACCGGCAGCGGCTTCACCACGGTCACGGGCAACTGGACGGAGCCCTCGATCACCTGCACGTCGACGGAATCGCTGGCGGCCTTCTGGGTCGGCATCGACGGCTTCAGCAGCTCTTCCGTGGAGCAGGACGGCACGCTCGCCGAGTGCTACGGCGGCACCGCCTACCAGTACTCCTGGTGGGAGATGTACCCGACTAACTCCATCCAGGTGGTCGGCGAGTCCGTCGCCAGCGGCGACAGCATCTCGGCGTCCGTGGTCCGCAGCGGCTCCAGCTACGCGCTGAAGGTCACCGACTCCTCGCACACCGCGAACAGCTTCAGCAAGACCGAGACCTGCTCTGGCTGCGCCAACTCCAGCGCCGAGTGGATCGCCGAGGCGCCGAGCGGCTCCGCGGGCGTCTACCCGCTGTCGGACTTCCATAGCTGGACCGAGAGCGGCGCGACCGTCAAGACCAGCTCGACCTCCGGCGTCATCTCCACCTTCGCCGACGACAACATCACCATGGTCGACGGCTCGGGCAACACCGAGGCGGCCACCGGCCCGCTGAACAGCGCCGGCAACGGCTTCACCGTCACCTGGGAGCGCAGCTCCTAGCTGAGCCGAGTGCCGCGGCCGGGCTACGCGCCCGGCCGCGGCCTCGTCCCCTTCTCCTAGAGAGGTCTCTGCCATGCGCCACCTGCCGCGCCTGCTCTCCGGCTCACTCGCCGCCTGCGCGGCGGTGACCGTCATGTCCCTGGCCGCCGCCCCCGCCGGAGCGGCCGTGCCGCACAGTGCCGGGCACCAGGCGGCCGCCCGCGCCGCCGCCGCGCGGCAGGCCCGTGCCATCGCCGTGGCCAGCATCCGGCGGATGACGGCCCGGTGGCGGCGCGATGCCGCCCGCCAGGCCAGCGGTTCCCGCGTTACCCCGGCGACCACGGTCAGCAGCTCGAACTGGGGCGGCTACGCGGACATCAGCGAAACCTTCAGCAAGGTCGGCGGCAAGTGGACACAGCCCGCCGTCACCTGCACATCGTCCACCACCACGATGACAACCTGGGTCGGGCTCGACGGGTTCAGCGGCGGCACCGTCGAGCAGGCGGGCACGCTCGCCGAGTGCTACCAGTCCACGGCCTACTACTACTCCTGGTGGGAGATGTACCCGACCAATGCCATTCAGGTAGAGGGCGAAACGGTGGCGGCCGGGGACGCGATCACCGGGTCGATCAACCGCAGCGGCACCACCTACACCCTCAAGGTCACCGACGCCACGCACACCGCGAACAGCTTCAGCGTCACCCAGACGTGCACCGACTGCGCGGACTCCAGCGCGGAGTGGATCGCCGGGCCGGCCGACAGCCCGGGCACCGGAATCGGCATCATCACCTGGACCCTGACCAACGCGACGGTTACGGCAGGCTCGGTCAGCGGGGTCATCTCCACGTTCCCCTACGACAAGATCGTCCCGACCGGCGGCAGCACCAGCGGGCTCAACGCGGCGGGCAACAGCTTCACCGTCATCTGGTAGGGCGGCGACCTGAGCCAGGCGGCCGGTCAGGCCAGCAGGGCGTCGCCGAGGAAGCCGCCGCGTCGCGGCGCGGGCGGCACCGCCCAGAGGCCGGACGCGACGTGCGTGGTGAACTGGTTAAGCTGGTCGCTGGCCGACAGCCGGGCCAGGATGGGCACGAACTGCTGTTCCGGGCTGGCCGCGAAGGCGAGGAAGAGCTGCCCGGCGTCCGGGTGGCCGGTGGCCGCGTCGATCCCGTCCTCGTAGGCGAAGCTGCGCCGGTAGAGCTGCGCGCCGTCGTTGAGCTGCGGCGCTGCCAGCCGGACATGGCTGTCCGCCGGGATGGCGAGCGCGCCGTCAGCGTCACGGGCAGCGAGCCGCAGCGGCGAGTGCTCGGTCCCGCCGGACAGCGGCGCGCCAGATCCCTTGACCCGCCCGATCACGACCTGCTGGTCGGCCACGCTGAGCGCGTCCCAGCTCGGCAGCGCGATCTTTACCTTGCGATAGCACAGGTAGGTGCCGCCCGCGAGCCAGGCCGGGCCCGAGCTTGACGGCACCCACACGGTGGCGTCAAAGGCCCGCGATCCCGGCACCGGGTTGGCGGTGCCGTCCTTGAACCCGAGCTGGTTGCGCGGGGTAGCCCCGCCGGGTGACTCGGGCACGGGCGCGAAGCCGGCCGTCAGCCAGCGCGGCCGGACCGCGCCAGCGCCGATCCTGGCGAGCTGGCGGACGGCGTGCGCGGCGACCACCTCGCCCTCGGCGCACGCCTGGATCACGAGGTCACCGCCGGTCAGGCCCTGGTCGATCCGGTCGCCGGGGAACTCCGGCAGCGGCCGCAGGGACAGCGGAAGCTGACGGGCCAGGCCGAACCGCTCGCCGAACAGGCCAGGGCCGAAGCCGACCGTGATGGTCAGCGCGGACGGGGGCAGCCCGCGGGTCTCACCGCTGTCGTCCGGGCCCGCCGGGTCCCCCGCCGCCAGCTCGGCGATCGCCACGGTCCAGGCGCGCAGCAGGCCGGCCAGCTCCGGCCGGTCCGCGGTGGTCACGTCACATGCGGCCAGTACCAGGCTCGCCGGGCGACGGGTGGCGATGCCGGCCTGGTGCGGCCCGCCGAACGGGGCGATCGCGCCGGTCCCGTCCTGGCCGGACGCTGCCTGGGACTGACCGCCGCGCAGCGCGGCACCCGCCGCCGCGCCCGCGACGCCGGACACGCCAGCCCCGGCCAGCGCACCGAGCACGCCGCGCCTGCTGAGCCGAGCCCCGCCGCCAGATGCGGGCGGCTGGTCGTCTGATGGCGGAGACGCAGGCACGCGGTGTCACTATCCCGTCAGGGCGTGCGTGAGATTAAAGGGCGCTGCCGCTCTTAGAAGTGAACATCCTCGTACACCTCCCTGGCTTTATCTCGGCCGGGCGCCATTCACGCAGGCGCTGATGCCAGCGCCCGCAGGGGGTCGCTGGCATCAGGCAGATTGTCCGAAATTAGCCTTTAGAGCGCACTCGCGCTCCCACCGGGCGAACCGGGGGCTGCAACCGTGAACATTCCGCACCTCCCCTACCTGAGCTAATCGTGCTCAATGCATGCACAATGTGCATCTGCCTGGGACGTTAAGTCTCAGTTCAGGGGGTGTCAAGAGCGGAATGGCGGCATTCGGTGGCACAGCGTGAGCAGGTGCGGATGGGTTAGTTGTGACCATTGGGGCTTCTTGCCTGTTCGGTCATCATTTCTGCCGTTGACGACCAGGACTGTCTCAGCGGATTCTTTGAAAGTGCCTGATCCCGGACCAGGAGACTGCCGCCTGCCGGTCCACCTGCTGATCGAGCAGCAGGGCGGGCTATCCGGCAGCATGATCGCGATGCGCTATGGCGGGACCACCGTCACCAGGGACGAGCTGTTCGCTACCAGCCGGTCGTGGGCCGGGGTGCTGGCCAGGGCGGGTGCCGGGCCGAGTTACCGGTGGCGCTGCTGGTGCCGCGCGGCACCGACGCGCTGACCGCCATCTTCGCCGTCCTGCACGCGGGCTCGGCGTACGTGCCGCTGTCCTGCGACGACATCGCCGCGCGGCGGGACGCGATCCTGGCGGACTGCGGTCATCCGCTGGTCGTCGCGGCCGATGACCTGGCCGGCCTGCTGGCCGGCTACCCGGGCCCGATCATCACCATCACGCGGTTACGCCAGCGCGCCGCGAGCCTGGACGCCGCGAGCCTGGACGCCGCTCCCGCGCTTCCGGCGGTCTCGCCGGAGAGCCTGGCGTTCATCATCTACACGTCGGGGACTACCGGGCAGCCCAAGGGCGTGGAGGGCACGCACCGCCAGCTCGCGAACTACGCCCGCTGGTGCCGGTCGGCGTTCGGGCACCGGCCGGGCGAGTGGACGCTGCTGCACGCGCCGCTGGCCTTCCTCGGCTCGCTGACCACCATCTTCACGCCGCTGCTGGCGGGCTGGCCGATCGAGATCGCGCCAGAAGGCGGCACCATCGATGACCTGCTCGACCTGGTGGACCGGGTGCCGACCGGGCTGCTGAAGCTCACCCCGACGCACATCAGGATGATCCTGGCCCGCAGGAGTGCCGGGCACCGGAACGCGCGGCAGCTCATGATCGGCAGCGAGCCGCTGATGATGACGAGTGACCTGGCCGCGTGGATGCGCGGCCAGCCGGACGCCAGGTTCGTCAACCACTACGGGCTGACGGAGACGCACGGCTGCTTCTGCCACTGGTTCGGCGCGGAAATCGCGCCGGGCGAGACGGTGCCGATCGGGCGGCCGATCGACAACGTGCGGGCCCGCATCGTGGCGGCGGACGGCACCGAGGTTCCGCCGGGGGAGCCAGGCGAGCTGCTGGTGTCCGGCGACTCGATCGGGCGCGGGTACCGGGGCAGGCCCGCGCTGACCGCGCAGCGGTGGGTGGCCGACACCTGCGGCCCGCCAGGATCGCGGGTGCTACGCACCGGTGACCTGGCCAGGCAGCGCGCGGACGGGGCGGTGGAGGTCATCGGCCGGGCGGACCGCCAGGTCAAGGTGCGCGGACACCGCGTCGAGCCGGCCGCCGTGGAGCACGCGCTGCGCGGCCACCCCGGCGTGGCGCAGGCGCTGGTGCTGCCCCGCCGTCAGGACGGCGCGATGGCCCTGGCCGCCTACCTGGTCCCCGCGCCCGGCGGTCGCCTCGACCTGGCCGAGATCCATGCCGCGCTCGCCGAGCGGCTGCCCGCGCCCTCGGTGCCCAGCCAGCTTGCCGTGCTGGCCGACTTCCCCGTCAACGCCAACGGCAAGCTCGACGTGGCCGCCCTGCCCGAGCCGCGCGCCTGGCTCACCACGGGCAGCGCCGCAGCGCCGCCGCTGGTGCCCGCCACCAGCACGCAGGCGCGGTTACTGGCGATCTGGACAGAGCAGCTCGGGCACCCCCCGGCCAGCCTGGCCGAGAGCTTCTACGCCGGCGGTGGCAACTCGCTGGCGGCGGTGCAGCTCCTGGCCAGGGTGCAGGAGGCGTTCGGCTGCCGGATCGGGATCCGTGACCTCGCGGACAGCCCCGGCGTGGCCGGCCTCGCCGCGCTCGTCGACGGTGCCGGACCGGGCCAGGCGCCGCGCCGCCCGGCGCTGACCCGGTACCGCCCGCAGGGCCAGCCGCTGTCGCCCGGCCAGCGGCGGCTGTGGTTCCTGCGCCAGCTCACCGGCCCGAATCCGGCCTACAACATCGCGCAGGCGCTGACCCTGCGCGGCGAGCTGGAGCACGGCGTGCTGTCCGCCGCGCTGACCGACGTCATCGCCAGGCACGAGATCCTGCGGACCACCTACCGGCTAGACGGCGACACGCCCGTGCAGGTCGTCGCGGGCACCGACGAGATCCGGCCGGCGCTGGAGGTGGCCAGCGCCGACCAGGGCGCGCTCGCCGCCGTGGCCGAGCAGGCGGCGCGGTACTCCTTCGACCTGACCGCCGAGTTCCCGATCAGGGCCTGGCTGTTCGTCCTGGCGCCTGATCACCATTTACTGCTGCTGGTGACGCATCACATCGCCAGCGACGGCGCGTCCGAGCAGGTGCTGCTGCGGGACCTGGCCACCGCCTACCGGGCCCGCGCGGCCGGGCAGCCGCCCGGCTGGGCCTCGCTGCCGGTGCAGTACACCGACTACGTGCGCTGGCAGCAGGACGCGCTCGGCGCCGACGAAGATCCCGGCAGCGTGGCGCACGCCGAGCTGGCCTACTGGCGGGACACCCTGGCGAGCCCGCCCGCCGGGCCGCTGCTGCCGCTGGACCGGCCGCGCCCCGCGCAGTCCGGCCATGACGGCGACCGGGTGACCGCCACGATGGACGCCGGCCGCCATCGGGAGCTGCTGCGGCTGGCCAGGGAGGGCGACGCCACCTTGTTCATGGTCGTGCAGGCGGCGCTCGCCGCGCTGCTCAGCCGCCTCGGCGCCGGCGACGACCTGCTCATCGGCACCGGCGTGGCCGGGCGCCCTGACCCAGCGCTCGGAGACCTGATCGGGTTCTTCGTCAACACCGTGGCGCTGCGCACCGACACCTCGGGCAGCCCGTCCTTCACCGAGCTGCTCGGCCGCGCCCGGCGCGCCGCGCTTGGCGCCTTCGCCCACGCCGAGCTGCCGTTCGACCGGGTGGTGGCGGCCGTCGCGCCGTCGCGGTCGGCCGGACGGCTGCCGCTGGTCCAGGTCATGCTGATGCACGCCACCGTCGGCCCGCCCGCCCTGGAGCTGCCCGGTATCGCCGTCACCAGCACGCCGGTCAATCCACGCACCGCCAAGTTCGACTTGATGGTGACCGTCACGGAAAGGTTCGCAGGCACCGGGCCGGCGAGCGGCGGCCCCGCCGGGCTCGACCTGGTCTTCGAGTACGCGACCGGCCTCTTCGACAAGGCCACGATGAGCAGGAACGCCTGGCGTCTGGTGCGCCTGCTGGAGAGCTGGATAGCCGATCCGGGGACTCGCATCGGCGATGCGGGGCTGCTCGACGCGGCGGAGCGGCGGCGGATCCTGACGGACTGGAACCCGGCCGGCCCGCCCGCGCCGCCGTCCTCCGTGCCGGCCGCGTTCGCCGCGCAGGCGGCCAGGACGCCGGACGCCATCGCGCTGTCCGGGCCGCTCGCCGAGCTGACCTACGCGCAGCTCGACGCCCGGTCAGCCGCGCTGGCGGGCAGGCTCGCCCGGCTCGGCGTGACGACGGAGACCCCGGTCGCGGTGCTGATGGAGCGGACGCCCGAGCTGGTCATCGCGAGCCTGGCCATCCTCAAGGCCGGCGGCTGCTACGTCCCGCTGCGGGCCGGCAACCCGGCCGCGCAGCTCGCCTGGATGCTGGGCGACTGCGGCGCCGCGCTGCTGCTGACCGATGCCGCGCTGGCGAGCGACGCGGCCACCGTCGGGCTGGCGGCCGCCGGGCTGGCGGTCGGCGGGCCCGAGGTTCGCGTGCTGCGGGCCGACGAGGACACCGGTCCCGTCCCGGCCGGGGCCGCCGGGCCGGCCGCTCCGGCCGCCCAGGCCGCCCCGGTGCTGCCCGGCCAGCTCGCCTACCTGATGTATACCTCGGGCTCCACCGGCCGGCCCAAGGGCGTGGCCGTGCCGCATCAGGCGCTGACCGCGTTCGCCGCCGACCAGCGGTGGCGGGGCGGGGCGCACCAGCGGGTCCTGCTGCATACCTCCAACGCCTTCGACGTGTCGCTGTACGAGACCTGGGTGCCGCTGCTCACCGGCGGCCAGGTCGTCGTCGCGCCGCCCGGCCAGCTCACCCCGCACGACCTGGCGGGGCTGCTGGCCGGACACGGCATCACCGCGCTGTGGCTGACCAGCGGCCTGTTCCAGGTCGTCGCCGATGAACTACCAGGCTGCATGGCCGGGCTGCGCGAGATCTGGGCCGGCGGCGACACCGTGCCGGCCGGCGCCGCCCGGCAGGTCGCGCGAGCCTGCCCCGACACCGTGCTGGTCAACGGCTACGGGCCGACCGAGGCGACCATCTTCGCCGCCAGCCACCGGGTGCCGCCCGGCACCGAGATCGGGGACTCGGTGCCCATCGGCAGCCCGCTTGACGGTGCCCGCGCGTACGTGCTTGACGGGCGGCTGGCGCCGGTGCCGCCGGGCGTGCCGGGCGATCTTTACCTGGCGGGCAGCGGCCTGGCCAGGGGATACGCGGGCCGCGCCGGGCTGACGGCGGCCAGGTTCGTGGCCTGCCCGTTCGGGCCGCCTGGCAGCCGGATGTACCAGACAGGGGACCTGACCAGGTGGCAGGGCAACGGGGTGCTCGATCACCTGGGCCGGACCGATGACCAGGTGAAGATCCGCGGCTTCCGCATCGAGCTGGGCGAGATCGCGGCCACGCTGACCCGCCATCCCGAGGTCGCACGGGCCACCGTGGTGGTCCGTGAGGACACTCCCGGCGACAAGCGGCTCGCCGCCTACGTCCGGCCGGCCGCCGGATGCCATCCCGACCCGGACACGCTGCGCCAGCACGCGGCCGGCCAGCTCCCGCCGTACATGGTGCCCGCGGCGGTGCTGCTGCTCGACACGCTGCCGCTGACCGGGAACGGGAAGATCGACCGGGCCGCGCTGCCCGCGCCGGGCCCGGCCGTGGACGGTGCTGGTCTCGGTGGCCCTGTCCTCGCTGGCCCTGCTTTCGGCAGCACTGTCGCCGGCGGCGCGGCCCCGCGCGGGCCGCGTGACGAGCGGGAGACCGCGCTGTGCGAGCTGTTCGCGGGCGTGCTCGGGGTGGCACGGGTCGGCATTGACGACAGCTTCTTCGATCTCGGCGGCAACTCGCTGCTCACCGCGAGGCTGGCCACCCGGATTCGGACCAGGCTCGGTATCGAGCTGCCGCTCGCGGTGCTCTTCGACACACCCACCGTGGCGGGGCTCGCGGCCTGGCTGACCGGCCAGGGCCGGGCCGCCGTCGCGCCGTCCCGCCCGATGCTGCGGCCACGCGCCAGGCCGCCGGGCAGCCCGTGATCCCGCTGTCCTTCGCCCAGCGCCGGATGTGGCTGCTGAACCAGCTCACCGGGGAGGGCGCCGCCTACCTCATTCCCGTCGCGCTGCGGCTGCGCGGGCCCCTGGACCGTGCCGCGCTGCGCGCCGCCCTCGGTGACCTGCTGGCCAGGCACGAGAGCCTGCGCACCGTGTTCGGCGAGGACGAGCGGGGCGAGCCGTACCAGCGCATCCTGGACGCCGGCGCGGCGCGGCCGGAGATCAGCGAGCGGCAGGTCGCGGCGGAACAGGTCGCCACGGAGGTCGCCGGGTACTGCCGGCGCGGCTTCGACCTGGCCGCCGACCTGCCGCTGCGGGTCCTGCTGCTGCGGCTATCGCCAGACGAGCACGTCCTGGTCCTGGTGCTGCACCACATCGCCGCCGACGGCTGGTCGATGGCGCCGCTGGCCAGGGACCTGGCCGCCGCCTACCGGGCCAGGCGCGCGGGCGCCGCGCCGGACTTCGAGCCGCTGCCGGTGCAGTACGCCGACTACGCGCTGTGGCACCGCGAGCTGCTCGGCAGCGCGGACGATCCCGCCAGCCTGCTGAGCCGCCAGACCGCCTACTGGACCCGCGAGCTCGCCGGGCTGCCCGAGCGGCTGGAACTGCCCGGCGACCTGCCGCGCCCCGACCGGTCCTCGTATGCGGGCGGCACCGTCGCCTTCGAGATCGGCGCGGCGGCGCACCGGGACCTGCTGGCCCTGGCGGCTCAGGCCAGGGCCAGCCTGCTGATGGTGCTGGCCGCCGCGCTCGCGGCGCTGCTGACCCGGCTGGGCGCCGGCCCCGACATCCCGGTCGGCACGGTGACGGCGGGGCGTGCCGACGACGCGCTGGAAGACCTGGTCGGGTTCTTCGTCAGCACGCTGGTGCTGCGGATCGGCACCGGCGGCGAGCCGACGTTCCGCGAGCTCGTGGCCCGCGCGCGGGCCACGGTGCTGGGCGCGCTCGATCATCAGGACGTGCCGTTCGAGCACCTGGTCGAGGTGCTGAACCCGCCGCGCTCGCCGGGCGCGCACCCGCTGTTCCAGGTCATGCTGGCGGTGCACAACACCGAGCAGGCCCGGTTCGCGCTCGACGGGCTTGGCGTCACCGTCGAGCCGGCCGGGGGCCAGGTCGCCAAGTTCGACCTCACACTTTCTGTCACCGATGGCGCGCCGCCCGGCGGCCCGGCCACCGGGCTAGCTGGTCGGCTGGAGTACGCGCGGGACCTGTTCACCCCCGCTGCCGCGCGGGCGCTGGCGGCCCGGTTCGCGCGGCTGCTGACCGCCGCGGTCACCGAGCCGGACCGGCCGGTCGGCCAGCTCGGCATCCTCGGTGCCGCGGAGCGGCACCAGCTCGTGCACGGCTGGAACCAGACCGCCCGCCCGGTCCCGGCGCTCGGCATCGCGGCGGCCTTCGCCGCGCAGGCGGCCCGCACGCCGCGGGCCACGGCCTTGTCCGGCGCGGACGGTGAGCTGCCCTATGCCGAGCTGAGCGCCCGGGTGACCCGGCTCGCCCGGCGGCTGGCCGGACTCGGCGTTGGCGCGGAGACGCCGGTTGCGGTGCTGATGGAGCGCTCGGCCGGGCTGGTAACCGCCACCCTGGCGATCCTGGCGGCCGGCGGCTATTACGTGCCGCTGCGCGCGGGCAACCCGGCCGCGCGGCACGCCTGGGTGCTGGCCGACTGCGGCGCCCGGCTGCTGCTCACCGATGACACGCTGGCCGGTGCCGCCATTGCCGCTCGCGACGCGGCGTCGGCCACGGCCGTCTGCCCCGACGCTCCGGTGCGCGTGGTCACGCTGGCGGAGCTGGACTCGGCGGGCGTCCCTGAGGCCGAGCCAGGGCCGGTGCTGCCCGGCCAGCTCGGCTACCTGATGTACACCTCCGGGTCCACCGGCCTGCCCAAGGGCGTGGCTATCGCCCAGCAGGACGTCACCGAGCTCGCCGTCGACCGATGCTTTCAGGGCGGCACGCACCGGCGGGTGCTGCTGCACTCCCCGTATGCCTTCGACGCCTCGGTCTATGAGATGTGGGTGCCGCTGCTCACCGGCGGCTGCGTGGTCGTCGCGCCGCCCGGCGAGCTGAGCCCGGACGCGCTTGCTGACATGGTGGCCGGGCACGGAGTCACCGCGCTCTTGCTGACCAGCGGGCTGTTCCAGGTCGTCGCCGACGAGCTGCCCGGCGCGCTGGCCGGGCTGCGGCAGGCCTGGACGGGCGGCGACACCGCGTCGCCGGGCGCCGTCGCGCGAGTCCGCGCCGCCTGCCCGGAGACCACAGTCGTCAACGGCTACGGGCCTACCGAGGTCACCGTGCTCGCGACCAGTCACGCGATCGAGCCGTCCGGCGGCCCGGATCGAGGCGAGCGGGACGTTGGCCCCGCGAGCCCCGGCGCCACTAGCCCTGGCCCTGCGAGCCCTGGCCCTGCGAGCCCCGTGCCCGTGAGCCCCGTGCCGGTGGGCCGGCCGCTGGACAACATGCGTGCCTACGTGCTGGACGGGTGGCTGCAGCCGGTGCCGGCGGAAGTCGCGGGTGAGCTATACCTGGCGGGCAGCGGGCTGGCGCGGGGGTACCTGGGGCGGGTGGGGCTGACGGCGGCGCGGTTCGTAGCGTGCCCCTTCGGGCCTGTGGGCGGGCGAATGTACCGGTCGGGGGATGTGGCGCGGTGGCTGAACGGCGGGCTGCTCGATCACCTGGGCCGGGCCGACGACCAGGTGAAAATTCGCGGCTTTCGGATCGAGCCCGCCGAGGCCGAGGCCGTGCTGGCCCGCTATCCCGGTATCGCCGCAGCGATCGTGGTAGCCCGCGAGGACATTCCGGGGGGTAAGCGGCTCGTGGGCTACCTGCTGCCAGCCGCCGACAGCAGGCTCGACGTTTCGGACGTGCGCGCGCACGCGGCCGCCAGCCTGCCGCCTTACCTGGTGCCGTCCGCGCTCGTCCTGCTTGACGCCCTGCCGCTGACCGCCAACGGGAAGGTGGACCGGGCCGCGCTGCCCGCCCCGGAACCGGCGGTCGCCAGCCCGGCAGGCCGCAGCCCGGCAGACCGCAGTCCGGCAGGCCGCAGCGCGGCCGGCGGCGAGGGCTCGCGCGGGCCGCGCGACGAGCGGGAGGCCGCACTGTGCGAGCTGTTCGCCGGGGTGCTCGGCCGGGACCTGGTCGGCATCGACGACAGCTTCTTCGAGCTGGGCGGCACCTCGCTGCTCGGCGCCCGGCTGGCCAGCCGGATCCGGGCCAGGCTCGGCGTCCGGCTGCCGTTGCCCGCCCTGTTCGAGACGCCGACCGTGGCTGGCCTGGGCGCCCGGCTGGCCGAAGCTGGCGAGGTGGCGTGGGCCGACCCGCTGGCGGTGCTGCTGCCGTTGCGTGCCGAGGGCACCGCGCCGCCGCTGTTCTGCGTGCACCCGGCGGCGGGCATCGGCTGGTGCTACGCGGCGCTGCTGCCGCACCTGCCGTCTGGCGTCCCGCTGTACGCGCTCCAGGCACGCGGGCTCGCCGACCCGGCCGCGCGGAGCGCGAGCATCGCCGAGATGGCCGTCGACTACCTGCGGGAGATCCGCGCGGTCCAGCCGGCCCCTACCGGCTGCTCGGCTGGTCGTTCGGCGGCGGCGTGGCCCAGGAAATCGCCGCCCTGCTCCAGCGGGACGGCCAGGACGTCGGCCTGCTCGCCGTCCTCGACGGCTACCCCGCGGCCGGTCCGGCCACCGCTGCGCCCGACGCCGCCGACCCGGCCCTGCTGGCCCGGCTGCTTGATTCCCTGGGGATGACCGCCGACGGCCCGCTGACCCTGGCGGACCTGGCCGCGCCGACCCGGCGAGACGGCAGCCCGCTGGCCGGGCTGCCCGCCGCCGCTATCACCGCGCTGGCCGGAGTGTTCGCGCACAATTTCGCGATCGCCGGGACTATCACGGGCCGGATCTACCATGGAGATATGCTGTTCTTCGCCGCCACCTGGGACCGCCCTGGCACGGTGCCAGGCCCGGCGGCCTGGCAGCCGCATGTCACCGGCCGCGTCCTGACGCACCAGGTCGCCGCGGCACACGGCGCGATGATGCAGCGGGCCGCGCTCGCCAGCATCGGGCCGTTGCTGGCCGCGCACCTAAGCCCCGCCGCGCGCCCGGCCTGACCGGGCAGCACTCAGCCCAGGCGCCGGCCATGCAGCCAGAGTCCCCCTGGCGGGTCCCCAGCTTCCGTGCGCTGTTCGCCGCCACGGCCGTCAGCCAGCTCGGCACCAACATCGGCTACGTCGCCGTCCCGCTGGTCGCCGTCATGGCGCTGCACGCCAGCCCTGGACAGGTCGGCCTGCTGGCCACGCTGAGCACCATCGCGTTCCTGCTCATCGGCCTGCCCGCGGGCGCCTGGGTGGACCGGATGCGGCACCGGCGGGTGCTCATTGCCGCCGACCTCAGCCGCGCCGTGCTGTTCGGCTCCATCCCGCTGCTGTGGTGGCTCGGCGCGCTGACCCTGTGGTGGCTGTACGTGATCGTGCTGGCCAGCGGCTGCGCCACGGTCTTCTTCGACGTCGGGTCGCAGAGCATCCTGCCGCAGCTCACCGGGCGCGAGACGCTGATGCGCGCGAACACCGCCATCGGCAGCCTGATCGCCGCCAGCAACGTCGCCGGGCGCAGCGCGGGCGGCGGGCTCGCCCAGTTACTGACCGCCCCGGTCGCCATCGTCTTCACCGCCGCCGGCTACCTGGCCTCGGCGCTGCGCTGCATCGGCATCAAGCGGTCCGCCCGGCCACCGAGCGCCGGCGCGCCGCTGCGGCTGCGGGCCGAGATCACCGAAGGGCTGCGGCATGTCCTCGGCCGCCCGCTGCTGCGGGCCATCGCGATCGTCCCCACCGTGACCAACTTCGGCACCCAGATCGTCAACACCATGCTGCCGGTCCTGTTCACCCGCGAGCTCGGGCTGTCCGCCGGCCAGCTTGGTCTGTTCTGGGCGGCGGGCGGGACCGGGCTGTTCCTCGGCTCGTTCTGCGCTAGGCCCATCGCCGCCCGCCTCGGTGACCTGCGCACCCTGGCCGTGATCGGCGTCGTGCTGGCGCCCGCCGGGCTGCTGGTCGGGCTGGTCGCCGCCGGGCCGTGGCTGTGGCTGGCGGGGGCGGGCTGGTCGCTGGCCATGTTCAAGACCGGCATCCTCAATGTGATCGGCGTGAGCATGCGGCAGCGGGAGACTCCCGAGGCGCTGCTCGGCCGGATGAACGCCACCTTCCGGTTCATGTCCACCGGCGCGCTCGCCGCCGGCTCGGCCGCCTCCGGCCTGATCGGCCAGTTCGCGAGCGTTCGCGCCGCGATGTGGGCGGGCGGCGCCTGCCTGGCGGTCGCCTTCGTGCCGGTGCTGCTTATCTCCGAACGCGCCCGACCTCGGGCCGCGGCGTCAGCCGAGCCGCCGGCCGCGGTCGCGGGCGAGGACGCCACCCAGACTGGATGACTGAAATTCCGCCCTCGAACTCCTTATCGACATGTAAGCCAGATTGTCAGACCCTCTCGATACTGTTAGCCATAGCAAGAAACGGCCGCAGGACGGGAGGTGACCCAGGTGCCAGAGGGCCAGTCGCACCAGCCAGCCAGCGAGGAACAGCTCGCGCAGGACTCGCCGCAGCCCGCAGGTGAAGGGCCACGGCCGGCTGACGGCACGGTCCCGCCCGGCACCTGCGGTCCCGCCGACGCCCAGCCGATTGCCAAAGCCCAGCCGACCGCCAAGCCGGACGCGGCAGCCCAGCCGCCGAACGCGGAAGCCCACCCGAACGCGGAAGCCCACCCGAACGGCGAAGCCGCGCTGAACGGCGAAGCCCAGCCGGACACCGGAGCCCCGGTGGACGCCGAAGCGCCGCTGAACGGCGAGGCCCAGCCGGACGCTGAAGCTCCGGCGAATAGCGAAGCCCTGATGACCTGCGAGGCTCTGCCCGGCGAGCCCGGCGAGCCCGGCGAGCCCGGCGAGCCCGGCGAGCCCGGCGAGCCCGATGACGAGGGCGGGCTGGGTGGGCTGGTGCTGGTGCCCGGTGATGAGCCGGTTCCCGCCGGCCGGGTGCTGCTGCCCGAGCCCGCCGGTCTTGGCGGCAGCGTGGGTGGGGGGTTGTGCTGGTCGTTTGGCGTGGACCTGGACGCGATCCTGGCCGCAGCGGCCAAGGGCTCGCCCGGCGCGGGGGGCATGCTGCCGGGCCTGGCTAGTGCCGGGCGCGGCAGTACGGCAGCGGGCGGCCAGGCGTCACCGGGTGCGGCTGCCTCGCCGGGCAGTCCGGTACCCGGCCTGGGCCAGGCGCCCGGCGACGCGGGCCTAGGCCAGGCTCCAGGTGACGCGGGCCCGGATCAGGCCGGCCCCGGTGCTGGCGGTGTGCTGCTTCCTGATGAGGGCGGGCTGGGTCTGGATGTGGTGGCGGAGTACCTGCCGGGCAGTGCGGGCCTGGCGGCGTGGCTGGACCAGCGTGACCTATCTGAGGCTAGTGACTTTGACCTGCCGGCGGTGGCGGCGGGGTGGCGGCGGGTCGCGGCGTGGGCGCAGGCCCGGGAGTTCGCCGCGATCGCCCAGATCGCCGCCCGGTCCGCTGCCCGGAACGAGAAGGCCGGCCTGGAGGAAGACGGGCGTCCCGCTGCGGTGACTCCGGATGCCGCCGCGCAGGTGGGCCTGGCCCTGGCGCTGTCACCGGGCACCGCGGAGTGGTGGACCGGGCAGGCTGTCACCCTCACCTGGCGGCTGCCCGGCACCGGCGCGGCGCTGGCCGCCGGGGAGATTGATGCCTACCGGGCGCGGCTGATCACCGAGGCCACCAGCCTCCTGGACGAGGACACCGCCCGCCGCGTCGAGGACGACGTCCTGCCCGAGGCAGGGGAGCTGACCTATGCCCAGCTCCGCGCCCGGCTGCGCAGGGCGGTGATCGTCGCGGACCCGCAGGGTGCCGAGGATCGCCGTAAGGCGGCGGAGCGGCGGGCGCGGGTGAGCTTGTATCCCGATGATGAGGGGACCGCGACCCTGACCGGGACGAGTCTCCCGGCTCCGCATGCGGCGGCGGCGATGGCCCGGATCACCGCCCTGGCCCGGGCTTTGAAGGCCTCCGGAGCCGGGGGCGGCACGGACCTGCTGCGTGCCCATATCTTCCTGGGCCTCCTCCTGGGCACCCTCCCCCCGATACCCCCGGCAGAAGGCGCCCCCGACGAGCCGCCGTCCGACGACGAACCGCCACAACCAGACGACCCGCCAGGCGACGGTGATCCCGGCAGCACGCCGCCCCGTCACGGTCGGCCCGGCGGCACGCCGCCCGGCGGCGGACAGCACCCCGGACCACCACGCGGCAGCCCGCCGTCACGCCGCGACCGGTCGCCGGACAGTCCGGCACCTCACCGTGACGAGCCCTCCGGCTCAGCGGCCGGAGACCTGCCACCCGATGCCCCGCCACCCGGCAGCCCGCGCGGCGACGCCAAGGTCCCGCCCCCGGACTCCGGGCCGCCCGGCACCCGCCCGCCTGTGCCCGGACCACCCAGCTCGGGACCACCCAGCTCGGGACCACCCAGCTCGGGACCACCCAGCTCGGGACCACCCAGCTCGGGACCACCATCAGGGTCTCCCGATCCGGGGCCGCCAGCCTTCCCGCGAGCCGGGCCAAGACCACCCGGCGGCGACCAGTTGACTCCTCAGCCGGCGGGTCTCGAGCCGCCCGCAGCCGCGTCACCGGGCACCGGCCCGGCGCCTGCCGCCTTTCCCGGCTCCGCGTCCCCCGGCTCCGCCTTTCCCGGCTCCGCGTCCCCCGGCTCCGCCTTTCCCGGCTCCGCGTCCCCCGGCTCCGCCTTTCCCGGCTCCGCGTCCCCCGGCTCGGCCTTTCCCGGCTGCGCCCTTCCCGGCCCCGGCATGCTCGGCACCACCCTGGCCAGTCCCGGCATGCCCGTCGACAACCCGGCCCGTGACGACGGCAGCGTGCATGATTCCTGGCCCGAGGTGCCACCGCTCACCGACGCCGACGCACCCAGCCCCGACGACAGCTGCATTGACCCGCTGCCCGAGCCTGACGACGGCGACCGGCTCCGCTACGGCGAGGACCCCCTCGACCTGCCCGACACCGGCCCAATACCCGTCTGGCCGTCGATCCCCGGAATCACCGGCACCCGCCCGCTCGCCACCGCCGGCGCGGGTATGGCCGGCGCGCCCAGCGCCGCCGCCACCACCGGCGCATCGAGCAGCCCCGGACGGCCAGCGGCTGGGATGCTGGACCTGACCCTGTCCTGGGCCACCTTCGCCGAGCACGCATCCGCGCCCGGCCTCCTGGGCCGGATCGGGCCGGTCACCGCCACCCAGGCCCGCGCCCTCGCCGCCACCGCCAGCACCGCGCCGGGCACCCGGTGGCGGGTCATCCTCACCGACCACCACGGCCACGCCATCACGACCGCCGCCATCACCCGCCGGACCACCACCCGCGCCCGGCCGGCCGGCAGCTCAGCCACCAGGACCGGCAAAGCCCCGGCCCCCACCACCACCCGGGCAGCACAAGCCCCCGCCACCCAGGACCCGGCCGGCAGCCCCGGCACCACCGGCACCACCGGCAGCCCCGGCACCACCGGCCCGATGCTGCCCCTGGCCGGGCCGCACGCCAGCATCACCGGCCGCGTCTGCGTCACCATCCCCGCCGCCGCCCTGAACCACATCAATGCCGCCGAGCTCGCCGGCACCAGCACCCGCGCCGCCGTCCTCCGCGCCGCCGCGAAAGCCGCCGCCAGGACCCGCCGGCAGGCCACCGCCGACCAGCAAGCCGACGCCGGCTGCGCGCACACCACCGCCTCGCCGTCCTACCGGCCCCCGGCCACCATCCGGGACCTCATCGACGCCCGGGACCAGACCTGCCGGCTCCCCGGCTGCCGACAGCCCGCCTGGCGAGGAGACCTCGACCACACCACCCCCTACCACCGCGGCGGACTCACCTGCCCCTGCAACCTCGGACCCCTCTGCCGGCGACACCACCAGCTCAAGCAGCAACACCACTGGGCACTCACCCAGACCACACCTGGCACCTTCCACTGGCAGACCTCCGCCGGACGCAGCTACGCCACTACCCCACCCCGGCACGCTCCCTAAATCGCTGAACCCACCGGTCCTGCGCGACCGCAGACGGTCAGAGAGCGCCTGACCAGGAGCATGTGTCACGCGCCAACTCGGTGGTCACCGCGGCGAGTGGCCTGCGCAGCTTGCCGTACCCGGACTGGCTCGGCAGCAGCGGAAACGCTCTGCCCTGCCCTCCTGGCAGGGACACGCGGTCACGCCCAATCGGACTCAGTCGTCTAGGACAGCGCCGCCGGGAAGGTGTCGCCAGGACGGTGCTGCCTCCTACAGTGCCCCCAGGACAGCGCCCCAGGACAGCGCCGCAGGACAGCGCCCCAGGACAGGCCGCCTCCGATAGCGCCACCCGTGTCTATAGGCTGCCGCTTCTGCCGTGTTTGCGCCGTCCTGTCCGCAGGCCGCCCGCTATGCTCGGCGGATGTTTCCGGACAACTCGGTTCCCGGAATTCCGGCTGGCCCGGCCGCCGGACGCGATGCGCGCCCCGGCACCGTCTTAAAGTCGACCTCGGTGCTGCGCAGCCGGGTCGGCCTGTGGGTGCCCGTGCTGGGCATGCCGGTCCTGCTCGGGCTCGCCGCCGTGCTGGTGGCCACCGGCGCCACCCCGCCGGGCATGGGCATCCTCGGGTTCTTCTGGGGGATGTTCCAGACAGTGCTGGCGGGCGGTCCATCGGCCCGCCGCGGCCAGCGGCACCCGCCGCAGGTGGACTCCGGCCAGATGCTGATGACCTGGCGGACCTGGACCGGCGCCCGGACGATCAGCCTGGCCGAGCTGGCCAGCGTCCGCCGGGTCAGATGGACCTTCGCCGGCCAGTACAGTTCGGGCCGCACCGTCGACTACCTGATCTGCACCGACCGCTCGGGCGCCCGCCTGGTGCTGCCCCGCGGCGCGGCTCGCGGCCCCGTGTACCAGGCCCTCGCCTACCAGCGCAAGCACCACCTCACGCCCGCGAAGGTCTCCAGGTTCGCCGCGATGGGGCTGGAGCTGGAACCGAACGACCTGCGGTTCCGTACGGTGCGCACCCTGCTGCTGATCGCCGGCCTGGTGGCCTACACCGCCATCGTGTGCTGGCTGATGGTCGAGGGAATCCCGGCGCTCGCCCCCGGTCGCTGACCCCGAATCGGATGCCTAGTCTTGCGGTGACTTGTCCCGTATTCTCAGTCCGTAGTTCGCTGCGGTAAGTCCGGGCCATTGGCCCGGCTGAGGGGTGGGGCCATGACGGACACACAGGAATCCGCGCAGGGCGCCGTCTCCGTCGGCGACAACATCGCGTTATCCAGCACCCGGTGGAGCTTCGGGGATTCCACCCCCGACCATTTCGACGATCACGTCAAGAAGAGCATTCCGCTCTACGCCGAGGGGCATGAGCTGATCGCCAGCATGGCGACGCACTTCGCTGCCCCGCACGGCAAGGTCATCGACGTCGGATGCTCGACGGGCACCCTGCTCTCGCTGCTCGCCGACCGGCTCCGCGAGGGGCCGGACACGCTACTGGGCTACGACATCGAGACCGACATGATCAAGACGGCCAGGCAGCGGTGCAAGCGGCATGAGCGGATCAAGATCTACGCCGGCGACGCCAGCACCATTGAGTACCACGGCTCGCATGTCGTGGTGATGTACTACACGCTCCAGTTCGTGCACCCGCAGGTCCGTCTGGACGTGCTGCGCCGGGTGCATGCCGGGCTGGCCCAGGGCGGCGCGCTGTTCCTGTTTGAGAAGACGCTGTGCGGCGATGCCCGGCTGCAGGAAATCATGGATCAGCAGTACATCGAATTTAAGTTCCGCAACGGCTTTACCGCCGAGGAGATCTACGCCAAGTCAGAGAGCCTCCGGGCGGTGCTGTATCCGCATGCCAGCAAGGAGATCTACCGGCAGCTCGAGCGGGCCGGCTTCCGCAGCGTGACCACGATCCAGAAGTACCTCAATTTCGAGGGCATCCTGGCGGTCAAGTAGCGTCAGGCTAGGGTCCCCCGCCCCGCGGTCGCGGATGAGTTCCGGCTGGCCGCCAGCCGTAGCTTGCAGGCGATACGAAGGGGGACAGATGAGCCAGCGCACCGGAAGGTCCACGGCCGAGCGCGCCGGATTCGAGCGAGCGTGGCAGGCCGCCGACGCCCGGCTGGCCTCCGGGGAAGTGCCCGGCTACGTGGCGGCGATCCGGATGGACGGGGAGATCCAGGTCCGGGCCGCCGGCCGGACCACGACCGAGCCGGACGGCCCGCCGATGACCCCGGATACGCTGTTCCGCATCGCCTCGGTCGGCAAGCCAATAGGCGGCGCGCTCACCCTCAGCCTCGTTCAGGATGGCCTGCTCGCCCTGGATGATCCCATCGCGCGCTGGCTTCCCGAGGCGGCCAGTCCGCGCGTGCTGATCTCCGCCGGCGGCCCGCTCGACCAGGTGACGCAGGGGCGGCCGGTGACGGTGCGGCACCTGCTGACCATGACGTCGGGCTGGGGCGCGGTGCTGGAGCCATGCCCGCTCCAGGCCGCGATGATCGAGCGCGGCGTGTATCCGGGGCCGCTCATCCCGCAGTTTTCCGGCGATGAGTTCGTGGCCAGGGTGACCAGCCTGCCGCTCGCCTTCCAACCTGGCGAGGGCTGGCTGTATGACACCGGCATGGAGCTGCTCGGCGTGCTGCTGGCCAGGGCCACCGGCAGGCCGCTGGCCGAGCTGGTGGACGAGCGGATAACCGGGCCGCTCGGCATGGCCGCCACCGGGTTCTGGGCCGACGGGCCAGGCCGGCTCGCCGCCGCGTACCAGCCCGATGACGACCGGCTGGAGCTGCTCGACCCGCCGGATGGCATGTTCTCCCGGCCACCGGCCTTCGCGGCGCTTGGCGCCGGGCTGGTCTCCACCGCGCCGGACCTGCTCCGCTTCTTCTGCGCGATGGCCGACGGCGGCGCGCCGGTGCTCACGCCCGAGTCGGTCGCGCTGATGACCGCCGATGCGCTGACCGGCGCGCAGCGCGAGCAGGCGCTGCCCATAGTCGGCCCCGGTACGTCCTGGGGCCTCGGCACCGGAGTGGAGATCGAGGCCGCCCGGCCGTGGATGGCGCCGGGCAGGTGGGGCTGGGACGGCGGGACCGGGACCAGCGCGCACGTCGACCCGGCCCGCGGCATCGTCGGCATCTACCTCAGCCAGCGCGGCATGACCGGGCCGCAGGACGGCTTCAGTGATTTCTGGACCGCCATGGCGGGAGCCTGACGGCCCCGCGGCTGCCACCAGGTCCGGGGCGCCGCGAACCACGGTCCGCGGCGCCCCGGCTTGCTATCCGCCCGCTAGCTGGCGAATACCTGGAATTCCCAGAGTGAGTAGCCGTACTGGGTGGCTCTGGCGGTGCCGTACATGCGGATGTAGCGGCCGCTGCCGGTGATGTTGAGGGTCTGGTCGCCGCCTGTTCCTGTGGTGGTGGAGTAGATGGTGGTCCAGGTGGAGCCGTCGTTGGAGGTCTGTATCTGGTAGGCGGTGGCGTAGGCGGTCTCCCAGTCCAGTACCACCTGGCAGATCGACTGGGTCGAGCCCAGGTCGACTTCTAGCCACTGCGGGTCGGAGAACGCGCTCGACCAGCGCGTGCTCAGGCTGCCATCCGTGGCGTCGGCGGCCGGATAGGCCGCGCTCTCCAAGGATGAGGCCGTCGTCGTCTTGTTCAGCGCGATGTTGCTCGTTCCGCAGGCCGCCTGGCCAGCGGCGTACACCTGGAATTCCCAGAGTGAGTAGCCGTACTGGGTGGCTCTGGCGGTGCCGTACATGCGGATGTAGCGGCCGCTGCCGGTGATGTTGAGGGTCTGGTCGCCGCCTGTTCCTGTGGTGGTGGAGTAGATGGTGGTCCAGGTGGAGCCGTCGTTGGAGGTCTGTATCTGGAAGGCGGTGGCGTAGGCCGCTTCCCAGTCCAGCGTCACCTGGCAGATCGACTGCGTGGAGCCCAGGTCGACTTCCAGCCACTGCGGGTCGGAGAACGCGCTCGACCAGCGCGTGCTGGTATTGCCGTCCGTCGCGTCTGCCGGCGGATAGGCCGCGCTCTCTTCCGAGGACGCCGTGGTGGTCTGGTTCAGCGCGATGTTCCTGGTGCCGCAGCTCCCGCTGCTGGAACTCACCGTCCAGGTGAACGAGGTGGTGCCCTTGGCTCCGGTGGAGTCCGTCGCGGTCACCGTCACGTTGTAAGTGCCCGCCGCCGTAGGCGTCCCTGAGATCAGCCCGGACGAGGAGTTGATCGACAGCCCCGTCGGCAGGCCGGTGGAGCTGTAGCTGAGCGCCTGGCCCGAGGCCGAGTCGCTGGCCTTGATCTGCAGGCTGGCCGCCGTGCCGGTGGTCGAGCTCTGGCTGCCGGGGTTGGTGACCGTGACCGTGTTGCCGCCGCCGCTGCCGGTCGGCAGCTTCCACTGCTGGTCGGTGGCGTCGGTACAGGTCTCGATATCCAGCCGCGAGCCGGTATTGCCGCCGGGAACGGTGAGGCAGAGGCCCGAGCTCGGGTTCACCAGCTCCCCGTTGGACTCCGCCGTCCAGTCCTGGGCGGCCGTGCCGTTGCAGGGATACCAGTCCACGTCCGTGCCGCTGGTAGTCCCCGCGCTGACCACATCCAGGCAGCCGCCCTGGGTGCGCAGCGTGCCGTCGGTGTACGGCGACCACGACTGGCCGGCGCTGCCGTTGCAGGTGGCGACGCCGATCGGGTTGCTCTCCGTGTCCAGCGAGTTCTGGTTGCCCAGGCATAGCCCGTTCAGGCCGGTGACCTGGCCGGTTGCCGTCGCGGTGCCGGTCGGCGTGGAGTTGCCGCCTTCCTCGTAGACGGCCACGTAGGACACGTTCATCTGCGCCCCGGACGTGGTCGCCGAGGTCGGGGCGGTGCAGCTGCACTCGCCGGTGGGGTAGTTACCGCCCATCGCCAGGTCGAAGATGATGAAGAAGCCGTGGTCGATGGCCTCCTGCCAGGCCGTCGTGCCCACCGAGGCCTCGGTGATGGTGTCCTCGACGGTGCCGTCCATCACGAACTCCATCGATTCCGCGCTGGTGTTCGTGCGGTTGATGATCACCGAGTAGGTGTGGAAGCCGGTCTGGCAGCTAGAGCCGGCGCCCGGGCAGGCGATCAGCGCGTGGCCAGGACTATTGGAGGCGTCGTGCAGCGTCTGCGAGGCCTCGTTCAGCCCGTTGACGTCCTCCATCATGTCGATCTCGCCCGAGGTAGGCCAGCCGCCGCCCGCCCGCATCGGCGAGCCGAGCGCCCAGAACGCCGGCCAGTAGCCCAGGCCGTTCGCCGGGTTCGGCTGCTCGATCGACGCGGTCATCTCCAGTTCCCCGCCCGCCGGGGCCTGGAAGTCCTCGCGGGTGCTCTCGATCCGGCCCGAGGTCCAGGTGCTGCCGCTCTCGGTCGCCTTGAGCACCAGGTCGCCGTTGCCGTCCAGGTAGACGTTGTTCGTCGAGTTGGTGGTGTTCTCGACCTCGCCCGTTCCGTAGCCGGTGCCGATGTCGTAGAACCAGTTCGCCGATGATGGCGCCGACCCAGCGGCCCCGGCGAAGTTGTCGCTGAACACCGTGGTCCAGCCGGCCGGCGGGGGCGGCGCCGTGCCCGCCTGCGCCGCCGGCGCGGCCGCCAGCACGGTGAACGCGACGCCGGTCAGGCACCCGGCCAGCAGCACCACCGCGCTCGCGGCGCAGCGCCGCCGTAACGACCTCAGCCGGCCGCCTCGCCCGCCAGGGCGCTCGTTGGCATACATCCCGTGATTCATGCGCCGTACCTCCTGCCAGCCAGGGACCAATCCGGGCTATTTTTAACTTAAAACAAGGCTTATAGAAAGTGAAGCCCGGACGAGCGCGGATCGGTCGGCGCCGCGGTCGCCCGGTCGGCCCGGTGGCCGGGCGGCAGGGTGGCGGCGCGCGGCGGCGGCGCTAGTTGGCGGCGGGGCGCCGGCTGCCTACGTCTGGGCGTCGAGTTCCTCGTACGGACGGAGCGACCGGTGCACCGGGCCGGCCTGCTGCATCCAGGCTGCCCAGACGTTATGGATGCTGCCCCGGCGTGCCCCTCCTCGCGCCCGCCCTATTCCTTCGGATCAAATCTACTTATACATCATAATTCAGCCATAACGGCGTCATAGATAATGTTGCTTCCATCTGGTTGGTTCATCTACAGTCTGAGGTCAAGGAAAAGGGGTCGGTGACCTCGGCGATTGGCTGCCATTGATGGGGTGATGAGCGGGGCTCACCAGGGGGGACGGACGAGTTTGATCTTCTTGAGCTATGCCGAAGAAGATAGTGCGGCCGCCGCCGAGGTTGTTGCCGCGCTCAGACGACATAAGGTGGACGTTTACGACTGGCAAGAGGTCCGCGGCGTGCGGGTTTCCGCCCAGATGGAAGACAAGCTTCAGCGCGCCTCAGCGTATCTAGCACTGATGTCGCCGGACTTCATGGCCTCATCGTGGTGCCGCCGCGAGCGCGGGCTGGCGTTATCCCGGGATAATGACCTGCCAGATCACGACCCCGAGTGGCCATTTATCTATGTGTTGAAAGTGGCTGAGGTCCCGTTCCGGGATGCTGGCTTCCTCGGTGACTACGACTGGTTCGACCGCGTCGCGCTGGAGAACCTGGCCGCCAAGCTCGCCGGGCTGAAGGCCAGGCAGCCGCCCGCGCCGATGGCACGGGAAGGGCCGCACGCCGACCCTCCGACCACCCCGAGTACATCCGTCTTCCAGGACCGCAGGGACGATCTGGAAAGGGTCAGCCGCGGCCTGGCTAGCCTCGGTGGCGCCCACTTCTGGCTGGTGATCGGGCCGCCGCAGCTTGGCAAGTCGTGGTTCCTCGACGAAATCAGCAAGAAGCTTGATGAACCGAGCGAGGACGACGCTACGCGGCGCTGGACGGCCAGGCTGGCGGATATGCGCGAGTTCCCCCGCGAACGGCGGGGGGACGTCGGCCTCATCCTGGCGCAGTTGTTCGGGCACAGCATGCCAGTGGCAACCGATGCCGATGGGCTGGCCAGGATCGCCGGCGAGATCATCGAGGGCGGCCACCCGCATCTCTGCCTGCTGGATAGCGCCGAGCTCCTGGACCGGGCATCTGCTCGCATGCTCCGGGACTGCCTGGGCCGCATCTACGAGGATGTAGGTGCCTGGGGCGATGCCCGGATCAAGCTGGCGGTCATCGTGGCCAGTCGCCGGGATGACGACTGGTGTGGTGTTACGCCTGTGCCGTCGCTGGAGTCCCTGCCGCTGGCCGAGTTCAGCCCGATTGTCATCGGGGACGCGCTAGGTCGGCTTGCGGAAGAGATGCGTCGTCCGAGGCTCTCTTCGTTCGAGCAAGCGCGGCACGCGAGGCTGGTGCATGACCTCAGCGAGGGGCTGCCTGCCCTGGTGGTGCGCTGCCTGGAATGGATCCGCGACGTGAAGTGGGTACGCCCTGACCGGCTAGCTGAGTCGGCGACCTTTGCCAAGCTGGCCCACCCCTATGTGGAGAAGGGCCTGCTGTCCCAGGACAGCCTGATGCCGGGGATCTCCGATGGCAGGCAGCATCAGATGCAGGCCCTGGAGGACGCCTTCCGGGTGCTGGTCACCTATCGCCTCTTCACGCAGTCGCACTTGCGGCACCACCTGAACACGGATGAGGACTTCAGCCGTGCCATGGCGCGGTCCGGGTGGGAGCTCACCGAGGTATGGCAGGCGATCAGCGCGACCGCGCTGCTCAAGCGACCGCTCAACGAGGCATGGCAGGAGCTAGATAAGACGGTAAGACGCCTGCTATTCCGCTACTTCTACCGGTCGGATGCGGCCAGGATCGCGGCCCACGAGCGAGCTCGCAAGTACGTCGAACAATGGGTCGGCGGCCAGACCGGAGCGGTGCAGGTCATCGGCCTGATCGAATCGCTCTGGCACCAGGCCGAGGCCCTGCGAATCGCAGGATCGGCGCAGATGGCGAGGTTGCTGTGCGCGTCGGCGGGAGCGATGTTCAGCTCTCTCCAGCCGTCCGCCTTCACCGAGCGGGAACTGCGCGACTTCGCCGGACGGCGACTGCGCGAGGACGGTGAGCTGGAGGCCGCCCTAGCCGGCTGCGACGGCCTGCACGACAAGCTGATCGAGATAGCGGAAGCCGGACAGGAGCCGTGAGGTGTATTACGACGTTTCGTTCCCCGCATATGTGCGGCGGGAAGCAGAGGAACAGCGGATCCTGGCCGAGGTAGAAGGGGTGCGCGTCGGGCCCGCCAGTCGCGTCGTGCTGCTTTACGGTCAAGGCGGCATCGGCAAGACCCAGCTCGTCCGCGCGCTCTCCGACGGCAGCCACAACGACGAGTTCACCGTCTGGCTCAAGCCGGTCGACGTGGACGACTCCGAGTACTGGCTGCTGTCGAACCTGGAGCAGAGGGTAGCCGAGCAGCTCGATCCGGAGAACGTCTACTTCCAGCCCTACTTCGACTACCTCTCCCGGCTTCCCGACTACTCGCGACCGCGCATGAGTCACGAGACGGTGGTCAGTCATCTCGGCCGGATCAAGCGGGTCTTCATCGACTGCTACACGGATTACGTTCGCGCGCATCAGCGGACCGTGGTGATGAGCTTCGACACGGTAGAGACGATTCGCGGGATGTACCTGCTGCTGACCTTGACGCAGTGGATGAAGGCGCTGCCGGCCACGCTGTTCATCCTGTCCGGACGGCCGATTCCCGACGATGATGGCAGCCGCGATCCCATCAAAGAGGAACTGGAGGACAAGCATCAGCCGCTGCCGGTGGAAACCATCACGCTGGCGGAATTTACTGAGGCTGATGCCCACAGTTACATCGAGAACAGCAGCGTGGCCGTGGGCCTGCGGACCAAGGAGCAGAAGACGGCCCTGGTCCGCCTGACCCGCGGCCATCCGCTCTGGCTCGCCTTCGCGGTCTCCTACTGCGCCGAGCGCGGATTTCCCGAAGAAGCCAGTGTTCCCATTGACGAGATCGAGGCGGACCTGCCCTACCGGGGCGAGCTTTCCCCTGCTGGCCAGCTCCGGCACGAGGAGTTCAAGCGCCGTCTGGTTACTCCCTATCGGGATGCTGACTACTGGCACGAGTCCATCAAGCGGCTCGCTGTCGTACGGCAGAGCGTTAGCGAGCCAATATTTCAGCGCCTGATGTCAGACTTCCGTGAGCTTCCGGAGGGAGTCGAAAGCCAGGCGCAGGTGTGGAAGCAACTCCAGGCGCAGCCCTGGATCCGGACTCGGTCAAACGAGCGGTACGTGACCCTGCACGACGCTGTCGCCGAGGAACTCGCCCAGCGCATCATTCCCCTGCACGATCAGGGACGGGAATGGCGTGAGGATCTATGGCGCCGAGCCGTCGACATCTACAGTCAGCTGACCGAGAGTCCCGAGGCCGAGGTCATCGAGCGCCTTAGGCGCCTCGACGAGCAGCTCACGGATATGGAAGACCAGCTTCGCGGGGACACTGGCGATGCGGTGCTAGCCGAACCCGAGGCGGAGAGCGCCTTCATCGAGGCCGTCGTCGTCGCCGATACTCAGAAGCGTGAGCTTGACCAGCTGCGTGCCGTCCGACTGCACTATCAGCTGCTGAGCGACTTTGAGGAGGGCTGCCGCCAGTTCATCGCGGTCTTCGACGCCGCGAAGCGCCGCCATGAGGTGCTCTTCCAGGACAGGCTGGCGCTGGAGATCCAGCGGTTCCTGCCCGGCGGCGTGCCCGCGTATGCGTTTGGCGACGTCATCGGCGAGGTAATCGAGCGGTTCCGGGAGTGGATCGCGGCGGCCGGCCGCGAGTACTACCTGGAAATCGGGCTGCGGTTCGCGTCCTACCTGATCGAGAACGAGCAGACCCAGACCGTCGTCAACATGCTGGACAGGCTGCCCGCCTACATCGCGACGCACGTCCAGCGGTACGAGCTGAACATCCTGCGGGGCAATGCCTACATGCGGACCGAGGGCCGGGTCAGGGAAGGACTCGCCCATTTTGAGGAGGCGCTGCGCGAAGCGCAGGACGTGGACTCAGATGATCGGCAGAGCCTCATCGCCAACGCCCACAACGAGCTGGGCTACTACTACCGCAACGCCGGGCTGTGGCGGGAGGCAGACCTTGCCTACAAGGAGGCCCGTGACGCCGTGCTAGCTAACCTGAAAGTGCGGGAGTCTGATGCCGACAGCGAGCAGATGGCCTCGATCCAGACGAACTGGGCTTACATTAAGGGCCTGGCAGGTAGCTACCGGGATGCGCAGAACCTCGTGGAAAGTGCCATCGCTGTCCGGCAGCGGCTGAAGAAGACACAGGCGGAAGGCTTCTCCTGGAGTGTCAGGGGCGAGGTCTATCGCTATGAGCGCAGGTTCGAGACGGCCTGGGAGTCCTACGAGACCGCAAGCCAGATATTCCAGGGCCAGCGGAACTGGACCTGGCTCGGGCTGGTGTACCAGGAGCAGGCCATCTGCCTGATTCAGGCGGCCGAAGACAACATCAGCCTGCTGGAGCCAGGCAGAGATGTCCGTGAGGCGGCAAAGCGCCTAGTCACCCGGGCCATGGACCTCTGCAAGGACCAGGCGATCCGCGGGTATCCGGCGGCCTTGAACCGCGCTGGCCGCATTTTTAGCCTGCAGGACGCGGATCTCGGCCTAGGCTACCTGGAAGAGGGCATCGAGCAGGCGGAGAAGCTCTCCGATGGGTGGTTCTGGTTCGCGAACCTGATCGAGTATGCGGAGTTGTGCTACCGCACCTGGGTCGAGAGCGGCGAGCAGCGGTACCGGGACGGCGTCGAGAAGATCGCGGAGCAGGTCAAGCACGTCATGGGCGTTTACGCATTTCCTGACCTGCGTGGCCGCTGGCGGTTGCTGCACGGGCACCTGGGCATTCGCGAATGGATGGCGTCAGGGAACGATGGGGCACTCGGCGCCGCTCTTGACAATTATGTGACCGGATTCGGCATGCTGGCGAACTCGTATGTGGGATCATCTGGCGCAGCCGCTGTACCCGGCGAGTTCAAGATATTCGGACAGTTGTTCAGAAACTTGCCGGAAGCGGTCCAGCTGGAGTGGCGGAGGATGTTCCGTAACGCATGGAGCCAGCTTGATGACGGATCCACCTTGTTGCTCGCCCGGCTTGAGGAGTTGCATTAGCTAGGCGATAACTCGCTCCACCGTCCAGAGAGGGCGTGGATCATGACGACAGCGCATCGAGCCCGCCCAGCTCTGGCGTTGACGAGGTTCGATCTGCCGGCTGCGGATGACCCGTTACTGCACCCGTGCGAGGACTGTGCGTGCGCTGTCAGCGATCAGCGGAGCCTTCTGGTGCCGGGTGTGCCTGCCCCTGCCGCCGACGGCCAGCGCTGGGTCGGCGGGAGCGAGGTCGCCGAGTTTGCCGTGGACGCCGGGCACACGCTGCTGTTCAACCCGCTCGGCCAGGGCGGTGTGGTCGTGGTGAGCCAGGACGGGCTGCGGATCTATCGGCAGTTCAGGGAACCAGTCACGCTTGCCGAGGTGGCGGCCACCTGGCCCGGAGGGACGACCGAGGTCGCGGCGGTGCTTGACCGACTGCGGCAGGCGAATGTCGTGCACGAAGCCGGCGCGGCGCCTCGCCCGCAACTCGGCGAAAGCCAGATTCTGACGGCGTGGCTGCATGTGACCAATGCGTGTAACTTGCGCTGCCCGTACTGCTACATCAGTAAGACCGCGGACGGGATGGATGAGGAGACCGGCCGCGCCGCGGTGGACGCGGTGGTCCGCTCGGCGCTTGACCACGGGTTTCGCGGGGTCAAGCTGAAATACGCCGGCGGCGAGGCGAGCCTGAACTACCGCATGCTGCTGCGCCTGCACGACTATGCGCGGGAGCTCACCGCCCGGCATGGGCTGACGTTCACCGCGACGCTGCTGAGCAACGGGGTGCGGCTGGCGCCTGACCTGCTCGATGCCCTGGTCGCCGGGGACATCGGCGTGATGATCTCCCTGGACGGGATAGGCGCTCAGCACGACGCGCAGCGCCCGTTCGCCAGTGGCAAGCCGTCCTTCCCGATGGTGGAGCGGACGATCGCCGAGCTGGTGCGGCGCGGGCACCCCCCGCACCTGTCGGTGACCATCACCAGCCGCAACGCCCCCGGGCTCGCTGACACCGTGCGGTTCGCCCTGGACCGTGACCTGAGCTTCAGCCTGAACTTCTTCCGGGACAACGACTGCTCAGCCAGCTTCCCCGACCTCGTCTACCAGGAGCAGGGCATGATCTCGGCCCTGCTAGAGGCGTTTGGCGTGATCGAGGAGCGGCTGCCGTCCTGGAGCGTCCTCGGCCTGATCCTGGACCGGGGCCAGCTCCTGGAGCCCCGTCAGCGTTCGTGCGGCGTGGGCCAGGATTACGTGGTCATTGATCAGCATGGCGGCGTCGCCAAGTGCCATATGGAGATCGAGAAGACCATCGGTGACGTCTTCGCCAGCGATCCGCTGGACCTCGTCAGGAATGACACTTCTTCTGCTCTCAACCTGGCTGTCAGCGAGAAGGAAGGCTGCCGCGACTGCACCTGGCGGCACTGGTGCACCGGCGGGTGCACGATCGCCACGTTCCGAGCTACCGGCCGGTATGACGTCAAGTCGCCCAACTGCAACATCTACAAGGCGATCTACCCCGAGGCGCTGCGCCTGGAAGGACTACGGCTGCTGAAATACGCGATGCCCAGGTAGAACCGGACGTGCGGTCGGCGCGAGACGCTCATCAAGCGTCGTCGCTAACCTGGCTGGCGATGGCGCGCAGCACGTCCACGCTGGTAATCCAGCCCGCGATCTGCTTGCCGTCCGGTGAGATGACCGGCAGGCCGTCGTGGCCGTGGGCCTCTAGCTCGCGCAGTGCCCGGGCTAGCGACTCGGTGGTCACCAGGGCCTGCGGGGGCAGTTCGCTGGCGGCCTTCCCGTCCTGGGCAGGCCCGTCCAGCACGGGAAGGGGAGGCAGGAACGGGCGCATCGCGGCGGTGATCTTCAGGTCGTGCAGCGCGCGCCAGGGCGTCAAGCGGTCGATGTCGGTGCCCCGGCGCAGCAGTTTCGTGGTGTAGATGGTGCCGTAGCTAAGCGCGCGGGACAGCATCGAGGCGATGGCCACGGCGAGCATAACCGGCAGCATCAGGCTGAAGTCGCCGGTCATCTCCACCACGCTGGCCAGCGAGGTCAGCGGCGCGCGGGCGGCAGAGGTGAAGACCGCGCCCATCGCGACGACGGCATACAGGGCCGGCGGCCCTGCCGCCGGGCCAATCAGGTCCCTGGCGATATCGCCGAAGGCCATCCCGGAGGTAACGCCGATGAACAGCGAGGGCGCGAACACCCCGCCGGAGCCGCCGATGCCGATGGACAGGCTGGTGGCGGCGATCTTCCCGAACGCCAGCAGGAGCACGAACCAGAGCGCGTACTGCCCGGCGGTGCTCCGGTACATCACCGGATAGCCGACCCCGTACAACTGCGGGAGCGCGAGCAGCAGCAGGCCGAGGGCGATGCCGCCTACGGCCGGCCTGGCCCACTCCGGGCGGTCCTGCCACAGCCGGTCACACAGGTCTTCGGTCTTGTACAGCACGGTCTTGAATGCCAGCCCCATCAGCGCGGCGCCGACAGCCAGCGCGGCCACCAGCAGGTAGTCGCCGGCGTGGGGCAGCGAGAGGCCGGCCGGGAAGCCGGACAGGAACGGCTTGCTGCCCAGGAACGGCACCGCGGTGATGTCCGCGATCATCGCTGACAGCATGACGGTGAAAAGGGCGTCCACGGAGAACTCGCGCAGGATGATCTCCACGCCGAAGAACACCCCGGTGATCGGCGCGTTGAAGGTGGCGGCTATGCCGCCGCCCGCACCGCAGGCCACCAGGATCCGCAGCCGGCTCTCCGGCATTCGCAGCCGCTGGCCCACGCCGGAGGCCAGGGCGGAGCCGATCTGCACAATCGGGCCTTCCCGGCCTACCGACCCGCCGACGCCGATGCAGATCGCCGAGGCCAGCGCCTTGACGACGCTGACCTGGGGCCGGATCCGCCCGCCATGATCGGCGACCGCGATCATTACCTCTGGGACGCCGTGCCCCCGCGCCTCGCGGGCGTAGCGATAGATCAGCGGCCCGTAGACGAGCCCGCCGATGGCCGGGATCAGCACGAAGAATCCCAGGCCGAGCCAGGGCAGGTGGGCGCTGCCCACGTGGCCCTGCTGGCCGAACTGGCTGTGCCCGGTGGCCAGCCAGGTGCAGAAGTAGATCAGGTACCGGAAAACCACCGCGCCGAGCCCGGAGCCGACGCCGACCCCGAGCGCGAGGACGAACAGACCGCCACGCCCCGAGCGCAGCCAACCCGCGATCCTGGCGATCATGACCGGGCCGCGGGCTCGTCCGCGTCCAGGCCCGTGTCCGTGTCCGTGTCCGTGTCCGGGGATGCGGCGTCGTCGCCCGGCAGGGCCAGGTCCTCCGGCGGGACCGGCGGCCACAGGCTGTCGGGGACCTCGCCGGCTGCCGCCGCGAACACGGTCAGCGCGTCCGCTACCGCTCGCTGCTGACGCGCGGGCAGTTCCTGAAGGATGTCGGCGATCAGCGCGCGTCGCCTCGTCGTCGCCTGGTCGACCACCAGCCGGCCGTCGCGGGTGATCGAGACCAGCACCGCCCGGCGGTCAGCCCGTGCCCGGTGCCGCCGGATCAGCGCCTTGCGCGCCAGCCGGTCGCACATCCGTCCCGCCGTGGACGGCGCCACGCCGAGCGCGGCGGCGAGATCGGTCATTCGCTGCGGGCCGCGCGAGGCCAGCACGACCAGCGCGCGGTACTGGGCGATGGTCGTCTCTTCCGCCGCGGCGCCCAGCGACAGGGTGGCCACCGCGACCAGCGACCGGCTCCCCACCAGCACCGCGTCCACCACAGCCGGGTCCGCCCTGTGCCGGCCGCTCATCCGAGAATCCTTGCATCACGCAATAGTTGCACATAGCAAATATAGCCGACGCCTCCGGAGTTGGTAGGCCTCATCTACGTAGATTGGATCTACCTAGGAGGGGCGTGGACTCGGCCTTTGTCGGCAGGCGGGCGGAACTGGCGCTGCTGGCCATCTTGCGCGGTGCCCAGGATCAGGCTCGGCGGGGCCGGGGCGAGGCGGCGTACTTGAGTACCAGGTCACCCACTCGCGGGAGGGCTGCCTCGATGTGCCGCGCCGCGCCACCGCGGACGCTCTCGTAGGCCTTGACGATGATCGGCCGCGACGAGGCGGCCGCGCGGGCGTCGGTCACGGTGAGCAGGGACTGGGACACTTCCTCGCCGCGCTTGGCCAGGTAGTCGCCGAACGCCGAGCCGCCCTCGGCGCTGTAGTCCGCCCAGTACGGCGCCAGCGCGTCGATGAACTGCGGAAGCAGAACCTCGATCATGTGCCTGACGTGGCCGGCGGCGAACATGCCCACCGTCTTGTGCGCGATCTTGACCGCTGTCCCGGAGATCCCTGACATCTCGGAGACTTCCTGGTCGACCAGCACGGAGCAGTCGTCGACAACATTCTGCTTAGTGTCGGGGGCGAGCAGGATCTCCTGAAGGGTGGCTGCCATGGGTACTTCTTTCTCCTTGCCGATGGGGTGCCGATCGCGGGAAGCCGCGCGCACCCTGGTGAGCTGCCTGTCCAAGGCCAGTGCACCCCGGCCTCCATCGGCCGGGCCCGGCTAGATTACTGAGTTGAATCAGGCTTTGTCTGGCATAGCCCGATGCATGACGGTAACGGTGTGATTACCCTCAGGCACGCGATATCGCCGCGCGCGACCGGCGGCCGATCCGGTGCCACGGATCCCGGCTGAACCAGGCCGCCAGCAGGGCAGCCGCCACCCCGAGCATCGCCCACGCGAGCCAGGCCCGCAGCCATGCTGTGTGCTGTGCGGTGGTCAGCCCGGCGTAGGGCGCCGGCAGCAGCCGCAGCGGGGGCAGTGCGAGTACCGCCAGCAGCGCTAGCGCGGCCGGTACCGCGACCGCGCCGCCCAGGTCCTGCCACCTGCCGCGTTCGGCCGCCGCGGCCACTGCCAGCACGACGGCGCAGCAGCCGGCGAATTCAGTGCCGAGCGGCAGCACCGGCAGCGGGCCCGCCTCGCCCTGAGCGACCGCCCTGGCCACCAGGCCAAACTGGAGCCAGCAGCTCAGCCCAGCCGTCGGCAGCGCCAGGGACAGGCGCAGCGCCGGGATCACCCAGGTCGGCACCGGCAGCGCCCCCGCGAGCTGCCGGTGCTCGTCATGCAGCAGGAACCCCAGTCCGGCCAGGGTCGGCAGGAACGCCAGCCGCACGCTGGTGACCAGCTCAGCCTGCGGCTCGGCGGCGCTGGCCAACCGGGCGATCAGGACGCTGAGGGCAAGCCCGGTGCCGGTGCCCGCGATCAGCGGTCTCCAGGGCATCGTGCGGGCGACGTGGCCGGCCAGCGCGAGCACCGGGCTGCCGCGCCGGTGTCGCCCGTGCCGGGCGCCGGTCACCGGGCCGTCCGGGCCGTCCGGCGGGCATTCACCGGCAGACCGGGCTGCGCGGCATCGGCGGGTCGCCAGGGTCACCGGTCAGCCCGGTCTGCGCGGGCACCGGGGGCAGCGGGACGTCAAGCGCCGCGGCGAGTTGCGCGTCGGTCGCCGCCGGGGAGAGCCAGCCCGGCCAGCGGGCACGCAGCACGGCCACCACCCGGCTGTCGGGCAGCCGCATCATCTGCCGGGCGAGCGCGGCGCCCTGGGCGGTGATCCACAGGAACGACGGCCCCGCGCTGGCCACGTCATAACTGGAGATCCAGTGCCAGGCCCACCAGGCTGGGGCTGGGATCGGCGAGCAGCGATCCGAACGCAGCGCGGGTCGCCGGGGTGGCCGCGCCAGCCAGCCAGAGGGCGATGGCCTCCCGCGCCTGCCCTACCGCCAGACACGGGACGGAGAAGGTCCCCGCCGCGCCGTCCGAGCCGTGCACCAGGACACTCGGCGCGGTCGTCGGCAGTCGCGTCACCCAGAACGCGGTGCCCAGCGCCAGCCCGAGTTGCGACGCACGCAGCGCCGTGCCGCGCAGTCCCCAGGACTCATCGGTGTAGACCGGCGGAGTAGCCGAGCCGGGGATCAGGCGCGGGTTCGCGGGCAGGGCAGCCTGGAAGCGGTCCAGCGTTCCGGTGACCGGCGTGTTCAGCGAGGGGCCGTTGCTGGTCAGCGAGGCGACCGGGACCAGCGGATAGGTCAGGAAGTCCTGGTCATCGACCTGGCGGACGGTTAGCGTTCGGCCGACCAGGCTCGGCGCATGCGCGGTGACGCCCGTCACCGGTGCCGCCCACCGGCTCACCAGCGGGCCGAAACCGGGGTAGTAGCAGTACCGGACACCGCCTCGGAACTGGCAGCGCTGGTAGCGCTGCGGCTGGGTCGCCTGGCGGACGAGGGCGGCCAGGGTGCTCTCTGGCACCCCCGAGGACTGCTGCCAGCAAGCCCACGAGGTGATCGCCACGGCGACCGCTGCCACCACGGCGACCGCGCGGCGCCGCCGCAGCGGCCGGACCAGCGCCACCAGGCAGGCCAGCGCGGTCAGGCCGGTCAGTTCCACCAGGTGGGCGGTCGGTGGGTAGGGCACGGTCAGCCCTGGCAGCGAGGTCAGCACGAACCCGGACTGGCTCCACGGAAACAGCGAAAGCAGCCCGCCGGGCAGGTGGACCGGCTCGCTGAAGCTCAGCAGGCCGTCGATCTCCAGCACACCCGCCATGAGCATGCCGAGGAGACCGGCCATCGGGTGAGCCAGCCAGCCCCCGAGCGCCACCCCGGCGCAGCCGCCAAGCGCGACCAGCAGCAGCCCGCTCGCCAGCACCCACAGCCGCGGCGACCCGGCGGCCCCGGTGGCGTCCAGCCAGCAGACGGCCGCGCCGGCCAGCACCGCCGCCAGTAGCACCGGCCCGGCGACACCGACGAGCAGGCCGCCTGTACGGGCAGCCGCGCCCGCCGGGTAGCTCGCGTACAGGTCGGTCATTCCGTCCCGCCGCGCCCGTCCCGCCGCGAGCTGGCCCGCGACCAGCAGGAGACCGGCCGGTACCAGCAGCGCGGAGCCGATGCCGATATCCGCCGACCACCACAGCGGTACCAAGGTGCGGTGGGTTAGCCAGATCAGCAGGGCCGAGATGACCAGCCCGGCCAGCACCAGCGGGCTGCGGGTAAGCCGGCCCGCCTCGGCCCGCCCGGCCGCCAGCAGCACGGCCAGCCCAGTGCCTCCGGCCGCGCCCGGGCCGGTGCCCGCGTGCGCCCCCGCGCCAGGATGGCCCGCGCCAGGACGGCCCGCGCGCAGCGCGTCCGCCGTCACGGCTGGCCGCCCTCGCGCCCGGCCGATCCGGACAGCAGCAGGTAACCGTCCTCGGCTGACGGCGGTACCGCCTCGGCACCGGCCGGGACTTGCGACCCGATGTGCCGCCACCGGCCGTCGCCGGCCCGCCAGGACAGCTCGGTGTCCGGCTGCCGCTCGGCGGCCAG
This sequence comes from uncultured Actinomycetota bacterium, assembly GCA_963725175.1. Lineage (GTDB taxonomy): Bacteria > Actinomycetota > Actinomycetes > Streptosporangiales > Streptosporangiaceae > DASUBV01. The sequence continues at coordinate 3,396,600 of CAVRXH010000006.1, read as the reverse complement.
GAACACCCGCCCCTGCGCCTGGGCGGCCAGCCCGGCCGGCGTGCCGGAGAATCGCACCTGCCCGCCGAGCAGCACGACGACATGGGAGCAGATCGCGGTGACGTCCTCTACCTGGTGGGTGGCCAGCAGCACCGTGGGATCGTCCGGCAGGCTGGACAGCAGCTCGCGGAAGCGCAGCCGCTGCTCGGGATCGAGGCCGGCGGCCGGCTCGTCAAGCACCAGCAGGGCCGGGCTGCCGAGCAGCGCCTGCGCCAGGCCCAGCCTGCGCCGCATCCCGCCCGACAGCGTGCGGATCTTCTGCCGTGCCCGGTCTTCCAGGCCAGCCGCCGTCAGCACCCTGGCCACCTCGGCGTGCCGACGGCGCGAGTTGGTGATCTCCTTGAGGATCGCCACGTAGTCAAGGAACGCGGCTACCGTGAAGTGCCGGTGATAGCCGAGGTCCTGTGGCAGGTAACCGAGCCGCCGCCGGATCTCCACCCGCTGCGCGGAGTCGGCCGGATCGAAGCCGAGCACCCGGATCCGGCCGGAGTCGGGCGCGGCGATCGTGGCCACGATAGACAGCAGGGTCGTCTTGCCGGCCCCGTTCGGGCCGAGCAGGCCAACGATCCCGCCGGGCAGAGTCAGGTCGACCCCGTCAAGCGCGACCGTGCGGCCGTAGGCTCGGCTGAGCCCTTCCGCTACCAGCGCGGCCGGGCCGCCTGGGCCGGGGGATCGTGCGGGGCGCACGGCCGCCGGGGAATCGCTCCAGGTCATCGGCATCACCTCATCCAGGCGGGATCAATCTGGCGGCGGCGCAGCGCGGTCACCAGGACACCCGCTGCCAGGATGACGGGCGTCACGGTCTGGCCGGCCTGACCGAAGGCCGGCGCGGGGCTGCCCGCGACGAGCGCCACGGCGAGCAGCGCGAGCAGCCAGGCCGCTCCGGCCGCCGCGGCGCCGCGCACCGGACCTGCGACGGTGGCGGCGGCCAGCGCCACCGTGCTCAGCGCCAGCGACCAGCCCAGCGCGGTGACCGGGAGCCACCACGGCCCCGGCAGCGCGAGCGCCGCGAGCACCGTCGGCACCAGCGTTGTGCTCGTCACCGCGACCGACCTGACCAGCAGCAGCCAGGCCTTCGACACCGGCGCGGCGACGGCCAGCTCGCCCGCCGGATCCAGCCGAGCGCTGAACGCGGCCGCCACCGCCACCAGCGTGAGCAGCGGCGCGAGCACCAGGAACGGCATCAGGCTCCAGGCCAGCGGTCCCTGCGCGGCAGCGCCACCCCCGGCAGCGCCGGACCCGGCGACGGCTTGAGCCAGCCGCGCCGCGCCGAGCGCCGCCGCCAGCACCAGCGTCACTCCGGCCAGCCAGGATCGCCGCAGCGACGGCGTCGCCGACAGCAGCACGAGCAGATGGCGGGGCACCCCACAGCGAGCCAGCGCCCGGCCCGCCAGCCCTGGCTGTGGCAGTCCGGTCCTGGTCAGCACTACCGCCTTGTTGCGGGCCAGCCGCGCCGCCTGCGCCGGACTGGCCAGCACCGCGCGGCAGGCCGCGCAGCCCGGCAGGTGCGCCTCCACCGACCAGGCCTGCGCGCCGCGCAGGCCGCCGTCGGCGTAGGCGGCGACTAGGGCGGGCGGCAGCACGTCGCAGGTCCCGTGCTCGCTCGCCGGCCGGTTACCCGTCACGTCAGGGCCTCCCTCAGCTCGATCCTGGCCCGGTGACAGCGCGACTTGATGGTGCCCGCGGGGACGCCAAGCAGCAGGCCGGCCTCGGCGCAGGTCAGCCCATCCAGCACCGTGGCCTCGATGGCCGAGCGCAGCTCAGGCGAGAGCTGGGTCAGCGCGTCGCCGAGCCGGCCGTGCTCGATGCCGAGCAGCACCTCGTCCTCGGCGGAGGCGACGAGCTGGCTGTCGGCCGGCGCGCGTAGCGCGGCCCGCACGGCCTGCGCCGCGCGACCGTCGCGGCGCAGCGTGTCGACCAGGCGGCGGATGGCGATGCCCCACAGGAACGCGGGCACCTCGCCCTGGCCCCGGTAGCCGCGGGCACCGCGCCAGATGGTGAGGAAGGTGTCCTGGAGCGTCTGGTCCACCAGGTCGGCGGCGGCGCACCGGCGCTGCAGCCGGGCGAGCAGCCAGCCGGCGTGCCGGTCGTAGAGCAGCCCGAGTGCGCTCTCGTCGCCGGCCGCGATGGCACGCAGCAGCTCGGCGTCGGTGGGGGGCACCGGGGGCTCAGGCGGGCTCACATTCCAGTATGTCGATCCGGGCCCGCCCGGCGGTTCGCGTTCGGGGCGGCCGGAATCAGCCCTGTTTCTTAGGGGTGCTGTTTCTTAGGGGTGGTGAACGGCAGCGCCTTCGCCGTCCGGAGCAGGCTGGCCAGCCTGCCGAGTTCCTTCTTGTACGCGGCCCGGTACCGGCGGACGGCGGCGGTAAGGGCCTGCTGGTTGGCGTTCACGAGCTGCTGCTCGTAGCTGGCCTGCACCGCGAAGTAGATCCCGGCCAGGTCGCCGGACTGGGTGCAGCCCGCGTCCGCGGCCGCCGCGGCGAGCTGTGCCTGGTTGGCCGCGGCGCTGATGCTGTCACCGCCGATGATCTGCGTCCGCCCGCCGAACATCGCGCGGAACTCCTGGATAAACAGGTCCTGCGGCTGGCCAACGCTGAAACCGTTCTTCGTCATGCAGGCCGACCAGGCTCGGGTGGCTCGCTGGACCGCGGGGTTACTCGACAGATCGCTGGCGATGTCGTTGCCCAGCGTCGTGATGCCGGCCAGCGATCCGCTCAGCGTGCTGCCGGTGAAGTCGCCCAGGATGGTGCCGCATTTCAGGGCGGCCGTCTGCTCCGCCTGCGGCAGGGTCGTCAGGTCCACCATCTGGAAGTTGACGTTCAGGGCGCTCAGCGCCGTGCCCGGCTGCACCCGGAATCCGGACTGCTCTGCCTGCACGGTGCCCAGGTATCCCCAGGAGCCCCAGGGCTGGGAGAAGGCCAGGGAGTTCTGGTTCAGGCCGATCGGGACGGTGCCGGGACTGGTGCCGGGATACCCGGCGGCGGCCATGCAGGCCGTGCCCAGGCTGAAGATCGACTCGCCAGGCGCCAGCCCGTCGTTGGCGGACAGCCCGAGGGCCGCGTATGGGGTGAAGGCCGCGCGGGACAGCGCCGCCTGCACGGACGACGGCGGCTGCGGCCTGCCGACGACGGGGGCAGTGACCGTGACGTTCGGGCCCTTCTGGGCGCTGGCGGTGCACGCGGTCAGCGCCGCGCAGCAGCAGGTCACCAGGCCGAGGCCGGTGCGGATGCGCATCATCTTTCCTTTCGAGTGCGAGCCGGGACTAGGCATGCCGCGAGCCGGACTAGGCGTGCCGCTGTGCTGTTATGCGTGCCGCAGGGCCGCCAGCGGACTGGTGCGCGCGGCCCGCAGCGCCGGGTAGGCGCCGGCCAGCAGGCCGACGACGCTGCCGATCAGCGGCGCCGGCAGCGTGTAGGCCGGGTTGAGGATCGCGGTCCAGTCCCTGGTCGCCGCGAAGATCACCACCGTGCCGACGCCCAGGCAGGTGCCGATTAGGCCGCCGAGCGTGCCCAGGGCCGTGGACTCGGCCAGGAACTGCGCCGCGATGTGCCGGGGCCGGGCGCCGACGGCCCGGCGCAGGCCGATCTCCTCGGTCCGCTCCAGCACCGCGACCAGCGTGGTGTTGGCGATTCCGACCGCGCCGATCAGCAGGCTGACCAGGGCGAGGATCAGGAAAAGTCCGGCCAGGTCGCCCTTCACCTCGCCCTGGAGCGACTGCGGGCTGGCCGGCGAGGTCACCACCAGGCGGGTCGGGTCGGTGGGCAGTTCGGCGGCGGCGAGCTGCTTCGCCACCGCGTGCGCCGCGCCGACCCTGGTCGCGACGACCATCTGCGCCTCGTTCTGGTCCCCGATGCCCGGCTCCGGGTTTCCGTACGCGGCCAGGGCGGTCCGCTCCGGGATCAGCATCGCGCTCTCGTCGGTCACCACCCGCTGCGCCGAGCTGTAGATGCCGGTCACCGTGTAGGCGATCCCGTCCACGAACACCGCCGGGTGGCTCGCCAGCCGGGATGCGGAGATGCCGAGCGCCGTCGCCGTGCTGGTGTCGATCATCGCGACGTACTGCCCGGTGTCGTTCTCGTAGCTGGTCAGCGGCGTGCCCGCGACCAACTTCAGGCCCATCGCCCGCACCGCGCCGGGCGAGGCGGCCAGCATGGTGACCGTCTGCGAGGAAGTGGCCGACAGCGCCTGCGAGCCGGTGAAGCCCGCGCCGGCCGAGAGCAGGACCGGCCACCACACGCCGGCGCAGACCACGCCGCGGATGTGGTCGGCGATCGCGTCCGCGTCGGCGGGAAAGCCGGGCGCCGGATTGGTGCCAGGTGCGGCCACGTCGTTCGCCGGGCCGTTGTCCGCCGCCGTGACCGTGGTGTCCTCCAGCACCGTGAACTGGCGGGAGATCTGGCCGGCCCCCGTGGCGGTCAGCCCCAGCACGGCCACGAACGCGCCCACGCCCAGCACGGTGCCCAGCATGGTCAGCGCCGCCCGGCCCGGCCGCTGGACGATGCCCGCCACCGCCTCGGCCGCCGTGTCCCGCGCGCTGAGCCGGGACGCCGGCAGGCCGCTCGCCGCCCTAGGCATGCTCGCCCCCCGCCAGCCCGGCCCCGCCGGCCCCGGCCAGCTCGCGCAGCACCCCGTCACTGATCGAGATGACCCGCCCCGCGTGCCCGGCCACCGCCGGGTCGTGGGTGATCACCACGATCGTGAAGCCGGCCGCGTTCAGCTCGTCAAGCAGGCCCATCAGCGCGGCCGCGGTCCGCGAGTCCAGGTTTCCCGTCGGCTCGTCGCACAGCAGCAGGCTCGGCCGGCTCACCAGCGCGCGGGCGATCGCCACCCGCTGCCGCTCCCCGCCGGACAGCGTGGTCGGCAGCGCGTCCATCCGGGCGCCAAGCCCGACCTCGTCGAGCGCGCCCGCCGCCGCGCTGACCCGGTCGCCGCGCGGTGTCTGGTTGTAGAGCTGGGCTAGCAGCACGTTCTCCAGCGCCGTGCGGTAAGGCAGCAGGTGGAAGGACTGGAATACGAACCCGATCCGGCTGCCGCGCAGCGCCGAGCGATCCCGGTCGTTCAGCGTGCTGGTGTCCAGGCCGTCCAGCAGGTACCGGCCTCTGGTCGGGGCATCCAGGAGGCCGAGCAGGTGCAGCAGCGTCGACTTGCCCGAGCCAGAGGGACCGGTCACCGCGACGTAGTCGCCCGCCGCGATGACCAGGTCGGTGGGCCGCAGCGCCGCCACCGGCGGCGGGCCTGGGTAGGTGCGGGCCAGCCCGTCCAGCTCGATCACCGGCGCCGTCGTCAGCGCCGTCGTCAGCGCGGCCATCAGCCGCTCACCACCACGTGCTCGCCGGCGGCGAGCGCGCCCGCCCGCGCCGGGGTCACCTGGACGTAGCCGTTCTCCGACAGCCCCGGCGTGACCCGCACCTGGCGCCGGCCATGCGCGCCCGCGACGGTGACATAGCTCGTGCCCGATGCCGTCGTGACGACCGCGGCGACGGGCACCGTCAGGACCGGCCCCTCGGTCCGCCCGGTCGCCACGGTGACTAGTACGTTCTCCCCGTTCAGGGCCGCCGCAAGGGCCCGGGAAGGACGCACGGCCAGCGGCAGGAAGACGGTAGCGCCAGAATCGCCTGAACTAGCGGTGCCGCCAGAACCCGCGGATCCGCTCGACGTGGCACTCGCCGAAGCCGCCGAGGCGGCGCCGCCGCCGACGTCTACCACCGCGCCAGCCGGGGCCAGGGTGGTCGCGGTGCCGAGATCCGACACCGTGCCAGTGGCGCGGATGCCCGTCACCTCGTCGTAGATCGTCACCTTCAGGCCCCGCCTGACCTGGCCCGCGTAGGCCGGGGGCAGCTCGCCGGTGAGCGCCAGCGACCCGCGCCCGGCCAGCTCAAGGAACGGCTGGCCCGGTGACTGCCCGGCCGCGCCGTTCACCGCGACCACGGTGGCGGGCAGCTTCGGCAGGAACACCACGTCGGATTCGGGCACCCCGCCGGTGGCCGGCGCGGTGTAGCCCAGGTGCTCGTAGTACAGGTCCACCGCGTCCTGGGTGGCCGGGCCGAAGTAGCCGGGCGTGTCGCCGTCGTCGTAGTAGCCGAGGCTGGCCAGCGCCCGCTGCAGTTCGGTGATGTCAGGACCGCTCTCGCCCGCCGTCAGGTCCCGCCAGGCGGGCACCGGCCCGGTCAGCGCGAACAGCGGCGCGCCGTCCAGCTCCGCCAGCAGCTCGCCGTTGCGGACCGGCTGGCCGGCCGCGACGTCCAGCCGGGAGATGTAGACCGCGGAGCTCGTCCCGCCCGCGCCCGAGCCGGCGCCCGCGGCGGCGCCCGTCCCCGCCGGGGCGCTGGGGTACACGTCGTACTCGGTCGCCGGGTACACGACGCCGCGCATCTGCACCGACGAGGTCAGTACCTGGGAGACGACCGCGGCGGTGGTCTGCGTGGGCGGCGGCGCTGCCGTGTCCGCCGCCAGCTGCTGCGGTGATTTCACGAACGACGCGCCGATCAGGCCGCCGGCCGCGACCAGCGCGGCCCCTGCGCCGATGCCGAGCAGCGCGCGCCGCCGCCTGGCGAGCCGCGACCCGTGCGCTGGCGGCGAGCCGTCCTCGCGGTCGCGGGGGGCACCCGCTACCGCTGCCGAGCCTAGATTTGCCATGCAGGACAACCTGCACGCTGGCTCTGAGGTCTTCGCTTGACCCTCGTGTGAGTTTCGTGTCAAAGCGAGGGGGCGGCCCGCGCTTGCCGCGCGAACCGCCCCCTGGGCGTGCCTACGGCAGGTAGTACATCGGGTTGGGGATCTTGAACTGCTGCCCGGCGTCGCCGCCGAGCAGGTCGCTGAACTGGTCGCCGAAGTCCGCCATGATCTTGTAGCCCAGGCTGGAGATGTGCTGGCGGGTGCCGGACTTGTACTCGATCGTCGTGCAGCTCGGCGCCTTGGCGCAGTGCAGGTAAGACGGCGGGCTCGACGGCTTCAGGAACAGGTGCCCGGCCTGCGGGGCCGCGTAGCCCGCGCTGGTCAGGTCCTTGATCGTGGCGGCGGTCTGGGACTGCGGCCGGCCGGTGATGAAGAACACCGAGTAGCCGTGGCCGGCGGCGAACTTGACGAGCTGCGGCATGTAGAAGACCGCCGGGAAGGCGGCGTTGTCGACGTACACCGCGTTGGATGCCGAGGAGTAGCCGAATTGCTCGGCCAGCGTGTAGTCGTAGGTGCTGAGCAGCGTGTCGTCGATGTCGAACACGACCGCGGGCTTGGCGCTGCCGTGGTAGCCCTTGATCGCCCTGGTCAGGTAGTTCTCCGCCCGGCCGACGATCCGCTTCATCTGCCTGGCGTCGTTGCTGTGCGCGGACGGGATGGTGACCGTTCCGACGACCGGGTAGGTCGCGCTGGCCGAGCCGTAGTAGTTCTCGACCTGCTGCTCAAGCACGTTGACGTTCAGCTCGGCGTTGCCGTTTTTCGGCGTCCGGGCCAGTTCGGCCTTGACGTGCGCGGCCTGCTGCGCGATCGACTGGTGATGATGGCCGTGGTGGCCGTGGCCGGACTGCGCGCTGGCCGCCGTCAGCGACCCGAACGTCAGGCCTGCCGCGCCGATCACCGCCCCGGCGATCACCGGCAGGGAACGGCTGAGTCGGCCGCGCGACCGCGCGCCGGCGTTGGTCGTGCTGGTCGGGGATGACGTCATGATGTTGTCCTCCGAGAGCCCAGTAGAAACGGCTTCTTGATCACGCTGGGACTCTGCCATGCGTGCCCCATAACGGGCAAGGAGCCCGCATCGGGGCGAGAGGGATGAAACGGGGCTGAGCGCCATTCTGGGAACCGGTAACCGCGAAGGGGTGCCCGGCCAGCCGGCCGGGCACCCCTTCATGCGTTCCGTGCTGATCAGGTCGTGCTGAATCAGGCCAGGTCGAACCGGTCCAGGTTCATGACCTTGTCCCAGGCCGCGACGAAGTCCGTGACGAACTTCCCCTTCGCGTCGTCGCTCGCGTAGACCTCGGCGACCGCGCGCAGCTCCGAGTTCGACCCGAAGACCAGGTCGGCGCGGGTGCCGGTCCACTTGACCTGGCCGGTGGCCGCGTCCCGGCCCTCGAAGGCGCTCTGGTCCGCCGCGGTCGCGTGCCACGTCGTGCCCAGGTCGAGCAGGTTGACGAAGAAGTCGTTCGTCAGCGTGCCAGGGGCCGAGGTGAGCACTCCGTGCGGCGACTGCTGGTAGTTCGCGCCCAGCACCCGCAGGCCGCCGACCAGGACCGTCATCTCGGGGGCGCTCAGCGTCAGCAGGTTCGCCTTGTCGAGCAGCAGGTACTCGGCCGGGTAGCGGTTGCCCTTGCCGACGTAGTTGCGGAACCCGTCGGCCGGCGGCTCCATCGCGGAGAACGACTCCACGTCGGTCTGCTCCTGCGAGGCGTCACCGCGACCCGCCGTGAACGGGACCGTGACCTGCACGCCCGCGTCCGCGGCCGCCTTCTCGACGGCCGCGCCGCCCGCGAGCACCACCAGGTCGGCCAGCGAGACCTGCTTGCCGCCGGAGTGCGCGGAGTTGAACGACTCCCGGATGCCCTCCAGGGTGCGCAGCACCGTGGCGAGCTGGTCGGGGTCGTTGACCTCCCAGCCGTTCTGCGGCTCCAGCCGGATCCGCCCGCCGTTCGCGCCGCCGCGCTTGTCACTGCCGCGGAACGACGAGGCCGCCGCCCAGGCGGCCGAGACGAGCTGGGACACCGTCAGGCCAGAGGCCAGCACCTGCTCCTTGAGGGCGGTCGCGTCAGAGGCGTCGATCAGCTCGTGCGTCACCGCCGGGACCGGGTCCTGCCACACCAGCACCTCGTCAGGGACCTCAGGGCCGAGATAGCGCGCGAGCGGGCCCATGTCGCGGTGCGTCAGCTTGAACCAGGCACGGGCGAACGCGTCCGCGAACTCCGCCGGGTTCTCCAGGAACCGCCGGGTGATCGGCTCGTAGACCGGGTCCATCCGCAGCGCCAGGTCCGTCGTCAGCATCGTCGGGGCGTGCGTCTTCGACGGGTCGTGCGCGTCCGGGACCGTGCCCGCGCCCGCGCCGTTCTTCGGCCGCCACTGGTTCGCGCCCGCCGGGCTCTTGAACAGCTCCCACTCGTAGCCGAACAGGGTCTCAAGGAAGCTGTTGTCCCAGGCGGTCGGCGTGCCCGTCCAGATGCCCTCCAGGCCGCTGGTGATCGCGTCGCCGCCCTTGCCGGTGCCGAAGCCGCCCTTCCAGCCCAGGCCCTGCTGCTCCATCGGCGCGCCCTCTGGCTCCGGGCCGACCGTCTCCGCCGGGCCCGCGCCGTGCGTCTTGCCGAAGGTGTGCCCGCCGGCGATCAGCGCGACAGTCTCCTCGTCGTTCATCGCCATCCGGCGGAACGTCTCGCGGATGTCGCGGGCCGAGGCCAGCGGGTCCGGGTTGGCGTTCGGGCCCTCCGGGTTGACGTAGATCAGGCCCATCTGGACCGCGCCAAGCGGGTTTTCCAGCTCCCGGTCGCCCGTGTAGCGCTCGTCGCCCAGCCAGGTGGACTCCGGGCCCCAGTAGACGTCCTCGTCCGGCTCCCAGACGTCCGGGCGGCCGCCGGCGAAGCCGAACGTCTGGAAGCCCATCGACTCCAGCGCCACGTTCCCCGCGAGGACGATCAGGTCGGCCCAGGACAGCTTCTGGCCGTACTTCTTCTTCACCGGCCACAGCAGGCGGCGGGCCTTGTCCAGGTTCCCGTTGTCCGGCCAGCTGTTCAGCGGGGCGAACCGCTGCTGGCCCGCGCCCGCGCCGCCGCGGCCGTCGCTGATCCGGTAGGTGCCCGCGCTGTGCCAGGCCATCCGGATCATGAACGGGCCGTAGTGGCCGAAGTCCGCCGGCCACCAGTCCTGCGAGGTCGTCAGGACCTGCGCGATGTCCTGCTTCACCGCGGCGAGGTCGATAGTCCTGAACGCGGCGGCGTAGTCGAACTGCTCGCCAAGCGGGTTGGCCACCGCCGGGTTCTTCGCGAGGATCCTGAGGTTCAGCCGGTCCGGCCACCACTGCCGGTTCCCGCCGCCCTGAGTCGGGTGCGGGGCGCGCACGTGTGCCACGGGGCAGCCGCCTTCGCCCTCCTCGTTGATCTCACCGACGACTGCATCATGGTTCTCAGACATGCATATCCTTCCGGACTAGACGGATTCCGGTGCCCAGGAATTGCGGGCGGTCGAGCATGCGGGACACAGGCCCCAGTAGGTGACCTCGGCCTCGCCGATCGTGAAGCCGTGGTCGTCGGACGCGGTCAGGCAGGGCGCCTCCCCGACCGCGCAGTCCACGTCGGCGACCACGCCGCAGGACCGGCACACCACGTGGTGGTGGTTGTCTCCGACCCGGCCCTCGAACCTCGCCGGGTGGCCGGCCGGCTCGATGCGGCGCACCAGCCCCGCCGTGGTGAGCGCGTGCAGCGCGTCATACACCGCCTGGAGCGAGACATGGCCGACGCGGTCGCGGACCCGCGAGGCGATTTCCTCGACGCCCAGGTGGTCGCCGGACCTGACGGTCTCCAGCAGCGCGACCCTGGCCGCCGTCACCCGCAGGCCGGCGCCGCGTAGCTCGCCGGCGGGAGTCGGACTCTGGGCTGCGGTCATGCGCCCCAACCTACCGCCACAAACACGAACTACTCAAGTTAACGAATAGTTCAATTTAGGTAAAATGCTCAGGCTGCCCGGGTCCTCGCCGTGGCGTGCCGGGCCGGTATCGGTACCGGTCAGGACGGGTCGCGGAGCCCGGCGACGGCGTCGAGCAGCAGGCCGGTGAGCTCGTCGAACCGGGTGTCCGGGTCGCCGAAGATCACCTCGCCCGCCGCCACGGTCAGCGGCGCCTCCGCCGCGCCGACCAGCTCCGCCCGGCGGCCGGGCAAGTAGCTGTCGCCGCCCGCGGCCGTGACCTGGCGGACCGTCTGCTCCTCCACGCAGAAGCCGATCGTGAAGTCGTGCAGCAGGACCAGCGCCGTGGTGGCGTTCCTGATCGAGAAACCCTGGCGGGTCAGGCTCGCGAAGGTGCCTTCCTGGCGCCGGACCACCTCCGGGTCCGTCAGCGTCGTGCCGCTGAACGCCTTGGCCCCGTCGCGGTAGCCGAGCAGGTGGCGGCGCACCGCGCCCGCGTAGGTCGTCATCAGCTCCCGCCACGGCAGGTCGGGCGGCAGCGCCAGCATCACCTCGCCGATCTGCCGCCAGATCTGCGTGGCCATCTCGTCGAGCAGCGCCTGCTTGCCCCGAACGTGCCAGTACAGCGCGGGTGCCTGCACGCCCAGCCGCGCCGCCAGGGCGCGCACCGTGAGGCCGTCCATGCCTGCCTCGTCGAGCAGCTCAAGCGCCGCCCGCACGATGGCCGTCTTGCTCAGTCCGCCGGACATGATTTGACAGCTTAACAGTGTTAAGGCAGGGTGGATCACGTAACTTAACAACGTTAAGGAAGCGGGCAAGGGAGTCAATGCGATGAAGGCAGCGGTGCTGCACTCGGCGGATTCCGCGCCGGTGTACGAGGACTTCGACGAGCCCGCAGCGGAGGAGAACAGCCAGGTCGTAGAGCTGGTGGCCGCCGGCATCCACCACCTGACCAGGTCCGTGGCGACCGGTCGTCACTACAGCCGCGCGGGCGCGTTCCCGGTGATTCCCGGTCTCAACGCCGTCGCGCGCACCGCCGGCGGCGAGCTGGTGTTCACCTCGTCAGGGGCACCGCCGTTCGGCACTTTCGCCGAGCGATTCCCCTCGCCCGCCGCGATGCGGTTCCCGCTGCCTGCCGGGGCGTCCCCCGAGGCCGTTGCCGCCGGAGTCAACCCCGGCATGGGGTCCTGGCTGCCGCTGCGGGCCCGCCTGGCCGAGAGCGGGAAGCTCGGCACCGTGCTGGTGCTGGGCGTGACCGGGATTACCGGGTTCCTGGCCGCGCAGAACGCCCGGCTGCTGGGCGCGACCCGCGTCGTCGGCGCGGGTCGCAGCAAGGACGGACTGGACCGCGCCGCGCAGGCCGGCGTGCACACCGTCGCGCTGACCGGCGACCGCGAGGCCGACGCCGCCGCGCTCGCCGCCGCCCTCGGCGACGACGCCCCCGGCCTGGTGCTCGACTTCGTCTGGGGCCCGTGGCCGAGACCGCGCTCGCCGCCCTGGCCAGGAGCGGGTCCGGCGGGGGCGGCGAGGACCAGGGCGATACCAAGTACGTCCAGGTCGGTGCCCTTGGCGGTACCGACGCGGCCGTGCCGTCCGCGCTGCTGCGCAGCCGGAAGCTGACCATCTCAGGGAGCGGCGCCGGCTCGGTGTCCGGCACCCAGATCAAGGCCGAGATCCCCCGCTACATCGAGCTGATCGCCGACGGCTCCGTCCAGGTGCCCTACCGGACCTTCCCGCTCTCCGACGCCGGCACCGCCTGGGCCGCCTCCGCCGCCTCCGGCCCCCGCGTCGTCCTCATCCCCGGCTAAATCCGCGCCTGGGCAGGCGTCTCGCACCCTGGGCGGTGCGGCAACGACAGTGAACCCGCTTCTGCTGTCGAAACAGCGACAGTGAAACCCGGTTCACTGTCATTGGGACGCTGGCCTGATCAGTCCGCGTAGAGCTGGCTGAGGCTGATGAGGCGGATGTCCGGATCCCTGGCGGCTCGCAGGTCGCGGCTGAAGCCGGCTCCCGAGTAGCAGGCGAGCACCGTGTCCCTGGTGTCGAAGCCCCGGACCGCGAGGAGGTCCCTGGCCCGGCGCAGCCGCTCGATGTGCCGCAGGTCCATGGTCCTGTCCCATTTCGCCTCGCCCAGGGAGAGGATCTGGCGCGGGCGTCCCGGCCTGGACGGCGCGAGCACGACCACATCCACCTCGATCTGCGTCCGGTTCGCCGGATCCGGGACAACTCCAGACCCGACCTCGCCAGGCGGACCGCCGAAGACATCGAGGCCGGCCGTCATCGCATAGTCGCGGCAGATCGTCTCGAAGTGCGGCCCCGCGACCTGAGACTGGAAGCGCGCCCGGGCGGCGGGCCAGACCGCCGGCGCGCCGCCCAGCTCCAGGCGCGCCCAGTCCCGGCTCATGACCGCCTGGTAGAAGGTGATGAGCGGCTCGGCGATTCGGTACCTGGACCGTCCCGACCTGAACAGGTCCGGTTCCTTGATGAGCAGCCGGGAATCCTCGAGCACGCGCAGCGGGTGCGCCACCTCGTTGGACTTGCGCCCGATGTAGCTGGCGATCCCGCCGGAGGTGTTGCTGCCCTCCGCGACGGCGGCGAGCACCGAGTGATAGAGCGAGGGGTCGCGGATCTCGGTCTCCTCGGCGAGGAGATAACGGGCCTCCCGGAAGAGCGGGGTCTGCGGGTTCAGCACCGTGCGGATCACCCACGAGTCAAAGTCCGTGAGGTCCGCGGGCGCGTCCTCGCGCACCAGCTCGCGGCGGTACGCGGGAGTCCCGCCCATCACCGCGTGTACCAGCACCGCCAGCTTCGGGTCGGAGATGCCCCAGAACCTTGCGGCATCGCGGTAGCCGAAGGGATGAACGATCAGCTCCAGGCCCGCGCGTCCCCGCAGCGGTGCCCGGCCGGACAGCAGCCCGCCCATCACCGACATCGCGGAACCGCAGAGCAGCAGCCGCGCCCGGCTCCGCGATCCGCTCCCGCCGGGGCCAAGCTCTCGCTGGAGGATGGAGGGCAGCGACGGCGATGCCTTCACCAGGTAAGGGAACTCATCGATCACCACCGGCACGGCCCGGTCCCTGGTGATCCCGAGCAGGTAGGGAATGGCCTCAAACCAGTCACGGAACGGCGGGACCGGTGATCCGGTCAGCCGGATGAGCTCGTCGGCGAACAGCCGCAGCGAGACCGACTCCGTCAGCTCCAGGGCCGGAAAGTAGAGCCCGCCCGTGGCGGCGGCCAGCGCCTGGAGCAGATAACTCTTGCCCTGCCGGCGCCGCCCGCTCACTACGCCCAGCGTCGCGCCGGCGTGAGAATCAGAGACGAAGGACACCAGCCCGCGCCACTCCGCCTCCCTGCCGAACAGGTGGGCCGGCTTGGCCGGCGAGGCACACATGACCGAAGTATAGTTGACCGAAGTATGTTCCACCTTCTGTGGGAGGCTCTGTGCAGCAGGTTGTCGCGTTCTGCCGGACGGCCGTCGTGCTGCGGCACTGGTTCGAGATCGACCTGGAGGACGCCTCGATGGAGCACGGCTGCCGGGTAGAGCTGCGCGCCCTTGCCGCCGCCCCGCATCGCGGCAGCGAGTCCGCCGCTCAGCTCATCGCGGCCGATCGGCCGCTGTGGCGAGCCGACCTGTTTGACCGGCTCACCGACGAGCCAGGCAGCTACGGCGTGGCCCACTATCACCCGGAGTTCGATGGGCACGAGCCGAGCGAGCGGGCGTGGGACCGGGCGCTGTCGGCGGACCCCTGGTCCTGGCTGCATGCCCAGTTCGCCCGTGCGGACCAGCCGGGCGGCTGGCCGATAGATCAGCGGGACGCCAGGGAGATCAGCTCACTCGCCGACGTGCTGGTGACTCAGGCGCAACGGTTCGCGCCCGAGCGCTGCACGTCCAGGGAGCAGTGCTACGAGCTGACCCGCGACGCCAGCGGGTCGGTCCGGCTGATGGTCGAAGGCCAGCAGCACCCCGGCCTGCTCGACACCGCCACGGTCGCCCGCTGGCTCTCCTGACGTAGCCGCTGTCCTGACCTAGCCGCTGTCCCTGACGTAGCCTCGGGCTGTGAACCCCGACCATGACAAGCTGTGCGGCAGCCCGGAATGGGCGGCCTGGCTCCAGTCCCATGTGCTGGCCCAGCTCACCGCCGGGACCGGGCTGGGCGAGGACCTGCTGGAGATCGGGCCGGGGCCGGGCGCGGCGACCGGCTGGCTAGCCGAGCGGGTCACGAGCCTGACCGCGCTGGAAGCCGACCCGGCCGCGGCCGGGCGGCTGGCCGCCCGGCACCCCGGCGTCACGGTCGACACCGGTGACGCCACGGCGATGCCCTACGCGGACGGCTCGTTCGACTCGGTGGCCTCGTTCACCATGCTGCATCACGTACCTGACACCCGCGCGCAGTACCAGATCCTCAGCGAGGCGCTGCGCGTGCTGCGGCCCGGCGGGGTGCTGCTCGGCTCCGACAGCCTGGCCAGCAACGCGCTGCACCACTTCCACGCCGATGATGTCTACAACCCCGTTGATCCCGGCAGCATGCTGGCCTGGCTGCGGATGCTCGGCTTCACGCCGGTCACCGTCACCGTCGGCGAGGCGTTGCTGTTCACCGCCCGCAAGCCCGCGCCTGACGCAGGAGACGCTACCGACCCTCAATGACCTCGTCGGCCTGGCCGGATCGGTCCGGATGCCGGCGGCGGGTCAGACCCTTCTGCGGAGCATCAGAACGAGAAGCACGATGATCACGATGACGACTATGGTCCCGAGGCCGATATACATCGGATTCCTTTCCTCTGGCATAGGGCACCGCTCGCGGTCAGGCGAGCGGGTTTCTGGTCTTGCGGCTGTCAGGTAACCGGCGGGAATTGCCTGAAACACCAGTGAGCCCGGCACCGGGACGGCGCGTTTGGACGCGGCGGGCGGGGTAAGTGCCTGCGGCGCCGTCCCTGCGGGTAGGCGAAACGGGCTGCGCGGAGGGAGCGGTAATGATGACCGGGCCGATCTCAGTGCCGCCGGCCTGATGGCTCGCCGGATCGCCGCGCTCTTCTGCTGGGCGTACGCGGCCTGGACGCTGCTGACCTGGACAAGGACCGCTGAGCAACTGCTGTTCGGCGCGGGCGTGGCGGCCGTCATCGCGGTAGCGCTCGCGCCGCTCGGCGAGGTGGCCGGGCCGTGGCGGCTGCTGACCCCGCGGCGGCTGGCAGCGGTCGCGGCACTGCTGGTCATGACCGGCTACCGGATCGTCGCCGCCAACCTGCGGCTGTCCCGGCTGATCTGGGATCCGCGGCTGCGGGACCGGCTGCGCACGGGCATGGTCGTGGTGCCGACCGCGCAGGTATCCGACGGCGGGCTGACGGCCGTGGGCCTCATCACGTCGGTCATCGTCGACAACCAGCTCGTCGACCTGGACCCGAGCCGGGGGCAGTTGCAGTATCACGCCGTCGAGGTTCCCGGCGGCGGCCCGGAGCGGGCGCGGGAGAAGATCAACGGCCCGGTAGAGCGCCTGCTGGCGCCCTTCGGCGGGCGGCGGCAGGGCCGGTGAGCCAGGTCTATCTCGCCGTCGCGATCGCGGAGGTAGCGATCACCTTGCTGCTGTTCGCGCGGCTGGCGGCCGGCCCGACGATCTCCGACCGGATCGTGGCGCTGAACACGATGTCGACGCAGGCGGCCCTGGCGGTGCTGTTCTTCGCCGCGTTCGCCGGCCGCACCATCTACCTGGACGTTTCGCTGTGGCTGGCCTCATTCAGCTACCTCGGGGCCATCGTCTGGTCGCGCTACCTGGAACGGGGGCTGCTGTGAGAGAAGTCATCGTCATCGCGCTGGCAGTGATCGGGCTGGCCTTCTCCCTGTCGGGCGCGGTGGGCATCTGGCGGATGCCGGACGTCTACAGCCGGATTCAGTGCTCAAGCAAGACCATCACGATGGGCGCCCTGCCGGTGCTGATCGCGCTGGTCGTCGGGGAGGGGCCGATCAGCAGTTACGGCGGCAGGGCGCTCCTGGTGGCGGTCCTGCTGCTGGTGCTCAACCCGGTCGCCTCGCATGCCCTCGCGCGGGCCGCCTACAAGAGCGGCGTGCCGATGTGGCCGGGCGCGGTCACCGACCAGGTCCGCCCGCCCGGCCCGGACAGGGCTGGCCCGGACAAGACGGGCACCGACACGACGGAGCGAGGGCCGGGCCAGTGACGGCGTTCTGGGCGCTTGACTACCTGCTGCTCGCCCTGGTGCTGGCCTCGGCGGTGCTGGTGCTGCGGCTGCGTAACCTGAACGGCGCCGTGATGGCGCTGTCAGCGGCCGGGACGATGCTGTCGGTCCTGTTTGTGGTGCTCGGCGCGCCGGATGTCGCGCACTCCGAGGTTGTCGTCGGCGCCATCGCGCTGCCAGTCCTGTACCTGGTCGCCATCGGCAAGGCGCGGACCGATGTGAGCGACCGGCCCGAGCTGGACGAGACCGGGCAGGCCGAGGCTGGGCAGGCCAAGACCGGGCAGGCCGGTCATGACTAGCCCCGAGCGGAAGCCGCCCGAGGCCGGCCGAACCCGGTCCGAGCCGCTGGAGCATGAGCCCGAGCACCGGCGGGTCGCCGGCGCGGTCCTGGTGGCGGGGATGGCCGTAGCGCTCGGCGCCGCGATGGTCGGCATCCCGCGCGAGCATGCGGCGCTGCCCGCCGTGGCCAGGTACGCGATGGAGGTCGCCCTGCCGCGATGGGGACTGACCGAGCCGGTCAATGAGGTGGTCTACGGCACGCGCGGGTTCGACACCTTCGGCGAGACGTTCCTGCTGCTGGCCGCCGTCGTCAGCGTGGTGCTGATCACCAGGTCGCGGGAGCCGCGCCGGGGCTATTTCGGCGAGTCGCTGGCCGGCCAGCGTGAGCAGCGGCAGTTTGACCCGGCGCGGGAAGCCAACGCGGCGGAGCGCCAGGCCCGCGGCGCGGAACGCCGGGAACAGGGCCGCAGCGATCCTGGCGACCTCGCCGGGCCCGCGACGCCGGACGCCGTGCCGCTCGGTACCCCGGCGCCGGAGACCGCCGACGCGATGACCGTCGTGGTGCGGACCGCGATCAGGCTCTCCCTTCCGCTGCTGGCCGCCGCCGGGCTTTACCTGGTCGCCTGGGGCTACTCGCCTGGCGGCGGGTTTCCTGGCGGCGCGGTCCTGGTCGGCGTGCTGCTGCTCGCCTATGCCGGGTTCGGCCGCCGCCGGGTCGCCGCTGTCGTCAGGCCTGGCCTGCTGGAGGCCATCGAGCTGGGCGGCGCGACCGTGATCATCCTTACGGAGCTGCTCGGCCTGCTGCTGCGCGGCTCCTTCAGCGCGAACTGGCTGCCGCTCGCCCAGCCGCGGACCATCCTGTCCGGCGGGATAGCCCAGCTGTTCTCGGCCAGCGAGCTGATCGAGGTGGGCACCGGACTGGCCATCACCATCTTCGCGCTGATCGGCATGCGCCACGACTGGGCACCCGACGAGCGAGGAGCGAGCGACCAGGGGGACGAACGGCCGTGATCGTGGTCAACTACCTCGCGGCGGCCGCGCTGCTGTGCATCGGCCTGTATGCCGTGCTGACCAGGCGCAACATGATCAAGATGGTGATGGGCCTGTCCCTGATGGAGGCCGCCACCTACCTGTTCATGATCTCCCTGGCCTACCGTTCCGGCTCGACCGCGCCGGTGCTGCTCAATCCGCCGCCCGGCAAGACCGCGCAGAACCTGGTGCACGGCAACGTCGCTGATCCGGTCCTGCAGAACTTCTGCCTGACGGCGGTGGTGATCGGCGTGGCGGTGACCGCCGTGTTCCTCAGCGTGGTAGTCCGCATCGCCCAGCATTACCGGACGCTGGACGCCGACCGGGTGCGGGACCTGCGCGGATGACCATCCCGGCGCTCGCGTCGCTGCTGCCGCTGCCGGTGGCGATCCCGCTGGCGGGCGGCGTGGCGGCACCGCTGCTGGCGCGACTGTCCCGCCGCCTGCCGGTCATCGTGTCGGTCGTCGCGCTCGTGGCGTCGGCCGCGATCCTGCTGCTGGAGGCGCCGGCCGTTTTCGGCGGCCGGATCATCGCGCACTACCTGGGGCACTGGACGCCGGTCAACGGGCACGTCCTCGGCGTCGCCTTCGCCGCGGACCCGTTCGGCCTGCTGGTCGCCCTGGCCGCGGCGGTCATCGGCGCCCTCCTGCTGCTGTACACGCTGTCGGAGCTGGGCGGGCTCGGCCCGCGCGAGCTGGGCGGGTACGCGTGCCTGTTCCAGCTCCTGCTGGCCGCGGTGATCGGGGCCGCGCTGACGGCGGACCTGTTCAACCTGTTCGTCTGGTTCGAGGTAGCCGCGCTCGCCAGCTACGGGCTGGCCGGCTTCTTCCTGGAGCGCCCGATCGCGCTGGAGGCCGCGTTCAAGCTGCTGGTGCTGACTACGCTCGCGAGCTTCGCCGTCTTCATCGGCGCCGGCCTGGAGTATGCCCAGCACGGCGCCCTGAACTTCGCCCAGCTCCAGGGAGCCCTGCACCAGCAAGCCTTGCACGGGCACCTCGGCACGCCCGACGCCATCGCGCTCGGCCTGCTGGTCGCGGGCTTCGCCACCAAGGCCGGGCTGGTGCCCTTCCACGGCTGGCTCCCCGACGTGCATACCGCCGCGCCCGGCCCGGTGAACGCGCTGTTCTCCGCGCTGATGGACGCGCTGGGCGTGGTGGCGATCGTGCGCCTGGTCTTCCAGGTCTACCCGGCGGGGAGCACGCCGGTCCTCGGGCTGCTGATGACGCTCGGGCTGATCTCCGCCCTGCTCGGCGCCGTCATGGCACTGGCCCAGGACGACCTCAAGCGGCTGCTCGCCTACGACACGATCTCCCAGGTCGGGATCGTCGTCGTCGGACTGGCGACCGGCAACGCCGCCGGCCTCGCGGGCGGGATCTACCACCTGGTCAACCACGCGGCGTTCAAGGCGCTGCTCTTCCTGGCGGCCGGCGCCATCGTGCACAGGACCGGGCTGACCAGGCTGTCGGAGATGGGCGGGCTGGCCCGCCGGATGCCCGTCACCGCCGCCGCGTTCGTGCTCGGGGCGGCTTCCATCGCCGGCCTCCCGCCGTTCAACGGGTACGTCTCGCTCAGCCTGATTCACGAGGGGCTGCAGCGCAACCACGAGACCCTTCCCTACCTGCTCACCCTGGCGGCCCAGGCCATCACCGTCGCGGCGCTGGGCCGGGCGGCCTGGCTGGCATTCTTCCGGCCCCGCCAGGAAGACCTGGATATGCCAGAACGGCTCCGCCCCGGAATGATCGCCGCGTTCGCCGGCCTCGGCGTGCTGTGCGTCGCCTTCGGCGCCGCCGGGCCCGTGGTGCTGCGCCGCCTGATGGCGCCGGCCGCCGCCAGCCTGCTGCACCCCGCCAGGTACGCCAGCGCCGTGCTGGCCGGAACGGGGCGGCTCCCCGCCCTGAGCGTCCCGTTCCATTACGGCTCGCCGGCCGAGCTCATCTCGGTGGCGGCGGGCACGGCGGTGGCGGCGCTGCTGTGCTGGGGGTACCTGCGGATCTCCGAGCCGCGCGCGGTCCGGCTGCTGCGCGCCGCGCACACCGGCTCCGCGAACGACTATGCCGCCTACGCCATCGCGGGCACGCTGGCCGTCATCGCCGTGCTCTCCCTCGCCTGACCAGCCGGGTCCCGCCTTGACCCGCAAGACCAGGCAGGTCTCGAACGGCCTGCTAGGCGACCCGGAACTGCTTCGCGTCGGCGCGGCGGAGCACCAGCCCCAGGCCCGGCCGCGCCGGGTCGGGGGTCAGGCTGCCGCCCTGCGGGCTGAGCGCGCCGTCGAAGAACAATTGCTCGATGCGCTGATGATCATGGAAGTACTCGACGTGCCGCAGGTTGGTGACGGCGGCGCCGACGAGTCGGGGCCTTTCGCCACCCCGGCGAGGACTCCCGACACCACGGCGGCCGCGGCGCCGGCCGCGTAGCTCCAGCCGATGCCCTCCTGGCCGCCCGCGCGGGCGGCCACCAGCACCATCGTCGTGGAGTCCCAGGCCAGCGTGCCGTCGGCCTCCGGGGCGTCGGTCGGGATGACGTAGACCTCGGCGGTCAGGCCCTCGACCGGCGGTCCTTCGATTGCTGATTCCGGCATGCCCCGCAGGTACCGGAGCGCGACCCCGCCAGACAAGCACCGGCAGACAAGCACCGGCAGACACGCACCGGCAGACACGCACCGGCCGGGCCATCACCGTCCGTGGCCGCCTGCGTCCGTGGCCGCCTGCCTCCGTTTGCCGCCCGGATCCACGGGTAGCGCAGGCGGATGCGCCAGCAGCAGATGACCGGAGGGAAGCAGCCGATGAGAACCGTCCGCCACGGGTCGCCCGACGAGACGGTGCTCGGCATCGACAAGGTGATCGGCAACATCCAGACCGGCCATTTCGAGCGCAGCCTGGCTGCCCTGACCGCGGCGGGAGCGCTGGTCACCGCGGCGGAGATCTTCTTCGAGCACGACAGCGCCAGCTTCGGCAACAAGATGATGTGGGTACCCGTCGTGCTCGGCCCCGTCGGCGCCGTGGCCGGCGTGGCCGGCTTCTTCAGCCGCAGGATGGCCAAGACCGCGCTGCCGATCGCCTCCGCGGCGATCGTGGCCAACGGGGTGCAGGGCACCTACCTGCACGCCCGCGGCATCGCGCAGAAGCCGGGCGGGTGGTCCAACGCCCGTTACAACCTGGAAATGGGCCCGCCGCTGCTGGCGCCGCTGCTGGTCACGATGGTGGGCGGGATGGGCCTGCTCGCCGCGATCCTGCGGCGCGAGAAGTGAGCGCGCGACGGCCAGCCAGCGCCGCCGCAGGCCGGTTCCCCGGCTTCGACGCCGCCGCGCAGGCGACGCACTGGGACCCGGTGACTGCCGGGGTCGTGCTGTCCCGGCTCGGCATGCCGCCCGACATCCGGTTCTTCACCCCGGCGGAGGAGGCCATCGCCACCGCGCTCTGCGACCAGCTGCTCGGGCAGGCCGATGACCCAGTCGTTCCGCTGGTCGCGATGATCGACGCGCGGCTGGCGGAGCAGGAAACCGACGGCTGGCGGTACGCGGACCTGCCGCAGGACGGGCAGGCGTGGCGGGATTCCCTCGCCTATCTCGACTCCGACGCGCAGGGAGAAGTTCTCCCTGGGCTTCGCCGCATGCCCGGCCGCGGACCAGCAGGCCGTGATCCAGGCGGTGCAGGACCTGGGCTCCGACCCCTGGCACGGGCTGATCGCGGCGCACGTCTGGAGCCTGTGGACCCGCTATGCGTGCACCGCGTTCTACGCCCACCCGGTCGCCTGGAATGAGATCGGCTTCCCCGGGCCGGCGTATCCGCGCGGGTACAAGAATCCCGGCGTGGACGCGCGGGAGCCGTTCGAGGTGGCCGATGTGCGCCCGGCGGCCGATCCGGTGCGGGGTGACCGCTGATGGTGACCGTGCGCGACCGCAACTCCTCGGCCTGGCTGCTGCCGAACGACGGCACCCGCACCAACCACCGGCTGCGGTCCGGCATGCGCCGGTTCGAGGACGCCGACGAGGTGGACCTGGCCGTGGTGGGCTGCGGCGCGGGCGGCTCGACGATGCTGCAGCGGCTGGCCAGGCGCGGCTGGCGGGTCGTCGGCCTGGAGGCTGGCCCGTTCTGGGATCCGGACGCCGACTGGGTGAGCGATGAGGCGGGCTCGCATCACCTGTACTGGACCGAGCCGCGGGTGATCGACGGCGCCGACCCGGTCCCGCTCGGCTCGAACAACTCTGGCCGCGGGGTCGGCGGGTCGATGGTGCACTACGCCGGCTACACCCCGCGCTTCCATCCGAGCGACTTCGCCACCTTCACCAACGACGGCGTGGGCGCGGACTGGCCGATCGGCTACGCCGACCTGCGGCCGTACTACGCCGACATCGAGGGCGAGCTGCCGGTGGCCGGCCAGGACTGGCCCTGGGGCGACCCGCATTCCTATCCGCACCGGCCGCATCCCGTCGGCGGCAACGGCGAGATGTTCCTGCGCGGCGCGACCAAGCTGGGCATCACCGCGAAGGTGGGACCCGTCGCGATCGCCAACGGCCGCTTCGGCAACCGCCCGCACTGCATCTACCGCGGCTTCTGCCTCCAGGGCTGCAAGGTCAACGCCAAGGCATCGCCGCTGATCACCCACATTCCCGACGCGCTCGCCCACGGGGCCGAGGTGCGCCCGGACTCGATGGTGACCGGCATCGGGGTGGACGAAAGGACCGGCCTGGCCACCGGCGTGCACTACGTCAGGCACGGCGTGCCGCGGTTCCAGCGCGCGGCGGCCGTGGCCGTGGCCGGCTACTCGATCGAGACGCCGCGGCTCCTGCTGAACTCCGCCTCGCGGCGGTTCCCGCGCGGCCTGTGCAACGACTTCGACCAGGTCGGCAGGTACCTGATGGTGCAGGGCGCGCCGCAGACGGCCGGCCGGTTCGACGCCGAGGTCCGGATGTACAAGTCGCCGCCGCCCGAGGTGAGCAGCGAGGAGTTCTACGAGACCAGCCCCGGCAAGCCCTACAAGCGCGGCTTCTCGATCCAGACCGTCTCGCCGCTGCCGATCACCTGGGCCGAGCACGTCGCGGCGCAGGGCCACTGGGGCACCAGGCTCCGCGAGTACATGAGCGATTACGTGCACTGGTCCTGCCTGGGCGCGCTGTGCGAGTTCCTGGCCCTGCCGGGCAACCGGGTCACCCTGGATGAGGAACGGGATAGGCACGGGCTGCGCGTCGCGCGGCTCAGCTACTCCCAGTGCGACAACGACCGGCAGCTCATGACCGCCGCCAGGCAGGTCATGGAGCGGATCCTGCACGCCGCGGGTGCCGACGAGGTGATCACCATCGACCGGTACGCGCACCTGGTCGGCGGTGCCCGGATGGCGGCCGACGAGCGGCACGGCGTCGTGGACCGCGACTGCCGCAGCTTCGCCGTGCCCAACCTGTACATCACCGACGGCAGCGCGCTGCCCACCCAGGGCAGCGCCAACCCGGCCCTGACCATCATGGCCGTCGCCGCCCGCGCCGCCGACCGGATGGCCGCCGTCGCGCGCTGACGCCGCTACAACCGCTCGCGCCGGTGCGGCAGTGACGCCGCGCCGCCCGTTCATAGAAAGGAATGTCGTCATGGCCGCACCCACCGTCGCCGACTACCTGCTGGAGCGCCTGCGCGCCTGGGGCGTGGACAAGGTCTTCGCCTTCCCCGGTGACGGGATCAACGGCATTCTCGCCGCCTGGGGCCGGGCCGATAACGACCCCAAGTTCGTGCAGGCCAGGCATGAGGAGATGGCCGCCTTCGAGGCCGTCGGGTTCGCGAAGTTCACCGGCAGGCTCGGGGTGTGCATGGCGACCTCTGGCCCCGGCGCGATCCACCTGCTGAACGGCCTGTACGACGCCAAGCTCGATCACGTTCCCGTCGTCGCCATCGTCGGGCAGACCAGCCGATCGGCGATGGGCGGCTCCTATCAGCAGGAGGTCGACCTGCTGAGCCTGTTCAAGGACGTGGCGAGCGACTACGTGCAGATGATCACCGTGCCCGAGCAGCTGCCCAACGTGCTGGACCGGGCGATCAGGGTGGCCATGACCGAGCGGGCGCCGACGGCGATCATCATCCCCTCCGACGTGCAGGAGCTGGAGTACCAGGCGCCCGCGCACGCCTTCAAGATGGTGCCGTCCAGCATCGGGCTTGACTGGCCGGTCGCTGTGCCGGACGACGAGGCGATCGGCAGGGCCGCCGACCTGCTCAACGAGGGCCGCAAGGTCGCGATCCTGGCCGGCGCGGGTGCCCGGCACGCTAGGGCAGAGCTGGAGCAGGTGGCCGAGCTGCTGGGCGCGGGCGTGGCCAAGCCGCTGCTCGGCAAGGACGTGCTCTCCGACGAGCTGCCCTATGTCACCGGGTCGATCGGCCTGCTCGGCACCCGGCCAAGCTACGAGCTGATGCAGGGCTGCGACACGCTGCTCACCGTCGGTTCCAGCTTCCCTTACACGCAGTTCCTGCCCGCCTTCGATCAGGCCCGCGCCGTGCAGATCGACATCGACGGCAAGTACATCGGGATGCGCTACCCGTATGAGGTGAACCTCGTCGGGGACGCCGCCGCGACGCTGCGAGCCCTGATCCCCCGGCTGCGCCGCAAGGCCGACCGCGGCTGGCGCGAGGACATCGAGGCCAAGGTGGCCCGCTGGTGGGAGGTGATGGCCGCCGAGGCGATGGTGGAGGCCGACCCGATCAACCCGATGCGGCTGTTCCACGAGCTGTCCGGCCGGCTTCCCGAGGACGCGATCGTCACCGCCGACTCCGGCTCCTCAGCGAACTGGTACGCGCGGCAGCTCAGGTTCCGCGGCCGGATCCGCGGCTCGCTGTCCGGCAACCTGGCCAGCATGGGCCCCGGCGTGCCGTACGGGATCGGCGCCAAGTTCGGCAACCAGGACCGGCCGGTGATCGTGTTCGCCGGGGATGGCGCGATGCAGATGAACGGCCTGGCGGAGCTGATCACCATCAAGCACTACTGGCAGGAATGGGCCGACCCCCGGCTGGTCGTCGCCGTTCTGCACAACGATGACCTCAATCAGGTCACCTGGGAGATGCGGGCGATGGAGGGCGCGCCGAAGTTCACCGAGTCTCAGACGCTGCCCGACGTCGACTACGCGTCCTTCGCCAGCAGCCTCGGCCTGCTGGGCATCGCCGTCGACAAGCCCGACCAGGTCGGGCCCGCCTGGGACCGGGCGCTCGCCGCGGACCGGCCCGCCCTGCTGGACGTGCGGGTGGACCCGAGCATCCCGCCGATCCCGCCGCACGCCACCTTCGAGCAGGCGAAGGACGCGGCGCAGGCCCTGCTCAAGGGCGACGAGAACCGCTGGGAGATCCTCAAGGAAGGCATCAAGACCAAGGTGCAGGAGTTCCTGCCGCAGCAGGATGGCTGACCCGGCCCGGGTTTGGCTGCTGCTGGTTTGGCGGGGGCCGCCGGGGAGACCTGGAGCGGGTGACTAGTCCCTGGCAGCCGCGCGTACTGCGCGAGTACTCCTTCATCGCCGACGGCGAGCGAGGCGCGGTGATCGCGCCCGACGGCGGCATCGTCTGGCTGTGCGCGCCGCGCTGGGACAGCCCGGCGGTGTTCTCCGCGCTGCTGGGCGGCCGGGGCGGCTACTCAGTCGGCCCGGCCGATCCCTGGAACGTGTGGGGCGGCTACTACGAGCCGGGCAGCCTGATCTGGCGGAACCGGTGGGTCGGGTCCGGGGTCGCGGAATGCAGGGAGGCCCTGGCCATGCCCGCCGACCCGCATCGCGCGGTGCTGCTGCGCCGGATCGAGGCGGTCCGACGGCCCGGCCAGGATCAGGATGACCCTGGACCTGCGGGCCGGCTTCGGCCGCAGTCCCATGCGCGACCTGGCCAGGTCGGGCGGCGTGTGGACCGGGCGCAGCGGCCCGGTCAGGTTCCGGCTGTCCGGCGCGGCCCGCGCGCGGCCCGACAGCGACGGGTACCTGGTCATGTCGCTGACCGTGGCCGCCGGCGAGCATCACGACCTGGTGCTGGAGATGTCGGACCGGCCGCTGGACGACCCGCCGCCAGAACCCGGTTTCTGCTGGTCCGCCACGGAGGCCGCCTGGGCGCAGGCGGTGCCCGGCTGCGGCAGCCTGATCGCGGAGCGCGACGCCCGGCATGCCTACGCCGTGCTGGCGGGCCTGACCTCCGGCAGCGGCGCGATGGTCGCCGCCGCGACGACCTCGATCCCCGAGCGCCTGGAGAGCGTGCGCAACTACGACTACCGCTACGCCTGGATCCGGGACCAGTGCTACACCGGCCTCGCCGTCGCCGCCCACGGACCGCACCCGCTGCTGGACGGGGCGGTCAGGTTCATCACCGAGCGAATGCTGTCGGACGGGCCCGGACCTGATGCCCGCCTACACCGTGTCGGGCGGCGCCATCCCGGACGAGCGCGGCCTGCGGCTGCGCGGCTACCCCGGCGGCAGCGCGCGGGCAGGGAACCGGGTGAACGGCCAGTTCCAGCTCGACGCGTTCGGCGAGGTGCTCCAGCTGCTGGCCAGCGCGGCGCGGCTGGACCGGGCGGGAGCCGAGGAGTGGCGGGCCGCCGAGATCGCGGCCGACGCCATCGAGAAGCGGTGGACCGAGCCGGACGCCGGCGTGTGGGAGCTGGACCCGCAGCAGTGGACCCAGTCCCGGCTGTCCTGCGTGGCCGGGCTCCGGGCTATCGCGGCGGCGGCGCCAGGAACACCCGGCAGCCACGGCAGCCAGCAGGCGGCGAGCTGGAGCGGCCTGGCCGACAAGATCATGGCGGGCCTCACGGACTCCGTGCACGGCACCGGCCGGTGGCAGCGCGCCCGCGGCGATGACCGGGTGGACGCGGCCCTGCTGCTGCCGGTGATCCGCGGCGCGGTCGCGCTGGACGATCCGCGGACCGAGGCCACCGTGCGCGCCGTTGTCGACGAGCTCAGCGACGACGGATTCGTGTACCGGTTCCGGCAGGACGACCGGCCGCTGCACGAGGCCGAGGGCGCCTTCCTGCTGTGCGGGTTCTGGATGGCGCTGGCGGCGCACGCCTGCGGCAGGGAGGCAGAGGCCGCGCGGTGGTTCGAGCGCAGCCGCTCCGCGTGCGGCCCGGCCGGGATCTACACCGAGGAATACGACGTCCATCAGCGCCAGTTGCGCGGCAACCTGCCGCAGGCGTTCGTGCACGCCGCCGTGCTGGAGACCAGCGTCAGGCTGTCCGCGCCCGCCGGCCGGCGCGGCTGACCGGGCGGCAGCGGGCACTGACAAGGAATGGGAGCATCACTATGACGCAGACCGTCGTGATCACCGGGGCCAGCGCGGGCATCGCCCGCGCCACCGCTGCCCTGTACGGGCGCCGGGGCGCGAACGTCGCCCTGCTGGCCCGCGGCAAGGCCGGCCTGGAGGCGGCGGCGCAGGACGTCAGGGACGGCGGCGGCACGCCGCTGGTGATCCAGGCCGATGTCGCGGACCCCGAGCAGGTCGAGGCCGCCGCAGCCCGCGCGGAGACCGAGCTCGGCCCGATCGACATCTGGATCAACGTGGCGTTCACCTCCGTGTTCGCGCCCTTCGCCGAGATCTCCCCGGCCGAGTTCAAGCGGGTCACCGAGGTCTCCTACCTCGGCTTCGTGTACGGCACGATGGCGGCGCTGAACCGGATGAAGCCGCGCGACAGCGGCACGATCGTGCAGGTCGGGTCGGCGCTCGGGGCGCGGAGCATCCCGCTCCAGTCCGCGTACTGCGGCGCCAAGCACGCCATCAACGGCTTCACCGAGTCGGTGCGCTGCGAGCTGATGCACGAGCACAGCAACGTGCGCATCACCCTGGTGCAGATGCCGGCCGTCAACACCCCGCAGTTCTCCTGGGTGCGGTCCAGGCTGCCGCGCGACCCGCAGCCAGTGCCGCCGATCTACGAGCCGGAGGCTCGCCGCCCGCGGCATCGCCTTCGCCGCCGACCATCCGGCCCGCAAGCAGTACTGGGTCGGGGACAGCACCGCGGCGACGCTGATCGCGCAGAAGGTCGCCGCGCCGCTGCTTGACCGCTACCTGGCACGCACCGGCTATGACAGCCAGCAGACCAGCGAGGAAGCCGACCACGGCCGCCCCGACAACCTGTGGCAGCCCGTCGACCAGCCGCCCGGCAGCGACCACGGCGCGCACGGCTCCTTCGACAGCCGGTCACACGACCGCAGCCCGCAGCTCTGGGTCTCCCAGCACGCCAGGCAGGTGACCGCGGCGGGCGCCACGGTGATCGGCCTGGGCCTGGCGCTGGCCGGCCGCCGCCGCTCCCGGTGAGCACGGTGCGAGCGGGCGTCTGGATGCCCGCGCTGGCCCGCGCCACGTACGGCGCCGCGCTCTGCTGCGCGCCCGGCCTGCTGATCGGGCTGACCGGCGGCCCGGCCAGCGACCAGCGGGCCAGGGCCGTCGCCCGGATTCTGGGCGCCCGGCACATCGCGCAGGCCGGGGTGTCCGTGCTGCGCCCGGACCCCGCGCTGCTGAGCCTGGGCGCCGGGGTCGACGCCCTGCATGCCGCGTCGATGGCCGCACTCGCGCTGGCGGACACGCCGTACCGCCGGACGGCACGCACCGACGCGCTCGCGGCCGCCGCCTTCGCCGCGGCTGGGTTCATCGTGGCGCTGCGCGGCTGAAGATCCCTGTGTGAACTGATCATCGGCGGGTATCTCGCCGGTCGCATGGCGGTCGGCAAGGAGGCCAGTCAATGGTGACAGCAGAGCCAGCAGCGAATACGGGCAAGATCCGCAGTCTTATCCCGGCCCGGATCGACAGGCTGCCCTGGTCGAAATTCCACACCCGGATGGTGATAGCGCTCGGCGTGGCGTGGGTGCTGGACGGGCTGGAGATCACGATCGCCAGCAATGTCGGGCCCGATCTCACCCAGAAGGCCGCGCTGCACCTGTCGGCGAGCTCGGTTGCCGACATCGCCACCTGGTACCTGATCGGCGAGGTAATCGGCGCGCTGTTCTTCGGGCGGCTGTCGGACAAGCTCGGCCGCCGGAACCTGTTCATGGTGACGCTGGGCGTCTACCTGATCGGCAGCGGGCTGACCGCGGCGACCCCGGCCGGCGGCAAGTGGTTCATCCTCCTGTACGCGACCAGGGTCATCGCCGGGATGGGCATCGGCGGCGAGTATGCCGCCATCAACTCCGCGATCGACGAGATGATCCCCGCCAGGTACCGCGGCCAGGTCGACCTCGCGGTCAACGGCACGTACTGGGGCGGCGCCATCATCGGCACGCTGGTCACCCTGTACCTGCTCAACAACCTGTCCGTCGACGTCAGCTGGCGGGCCGCCTTCCTCGTCGGTCCCGTGCTGGCGCTGGTGATCATCTACGTCCGGCGGAACCTGCCAGAGAGTCCGCGCTGGCAGATCATGCACGGTCACCAGGACGCGGCCGAGGCGTCCATCGCCGAGATCGAGAAAGACGTCGCCGCCACTAAGGGCGAGCTGCCGCCGCTCAGCGAGGACAAGGCGCTGGAGATCACCCCGACCGCCAAGATCGGGTACCTGGCCTTGCTCCGGGTGCTGTTCTCGCAGTACCCGAGCCGGTCGGTGCTCGGCGCGACCCTGATGATCACTCAGTCGTTCCTGTATAACGCGATCTTCTTCACCTACGGCCTGGTGCTGGAATTCTTCTTCCACGTCAGCACGAAGGACACCGGCTATTACTTCCTGGCGTTCGCGGTCGGCAACCTGGCCGGGCCGCTGACCATCGGCCGGCTGTTCGACACGATCGGCCGGCGGAAGATGATCGCGGCTAGCTACCTGATAGCCGGGGTGCTGCTGGTCATCAGCGCGCAGATCTTCAAGGCGGGCGGGTTCAACGCCACAACCCAGACGGCCGCCTGGGCGATCATCTTCTTCTTCGCCTCGGCCGGGGCCAGCGCCGGGTACCTGACGGTCAGCGAGATCTTCCCGCTGGAGGTCCGGGCCAAGGCCATCGCGGTGTTCTTCGCCATCGCGCAGTGCTTCGGGTTCCTTGGCACGCACCTGTACGGGCACCTCATCGGCACCGGCAAGGACGTCGACGCGCTGTACTGGGGATACATGCTCGGTGCCGGCGCGATGATCCTCGGCGGGGTGGTCGCGGCCTTCCTGGGGGTGGCCGCCGAGGGCAAGTCCCTGGAGGACGTCGCCAAGCCGCTCGGCGTGATCGCCAAGCCCGCGGAGGCGATCTTCCGTACCGGCGGCTCGGCTCCGTGAGACGTCATGCGGTCGACTGGTCGCTGAGGCCGTCGATGACCGAGCGCCGGGCGGCGCGGCGGGCGGGCAGCACCGAGGCGATCAGCGCCGCGACCGCGGCTACCGCCGGCGCGGCCTCCGCGTTCGAGATCACCGACGCGACGGCGACGCCGAGGGCGCAGAAGCTCGCCGCCGCCAGCACCAGGGTCAAGATGATCGCGGGCCACTGCGACGGGAACGGCACCCCGTACAGGCGGCCGACGCCGACGATCAGCGCCACGTCGACGAAGCTCACCAGCACGCAGTGGGCGACCAGCCCGAGAAAGTATGCCCAGGCCGGCAGCGGCGTGGCCCGCACCCGCTTGAGCCCGCCGAATTGCCGCCTGGCGGCCAGCGCGACCGCGAGCTGCCCGTAACACGAGCCGATGACCGAGAGCGCGGCGATAGTCGGCACGTAGTACTGGAGCGCCGACAGGCCGGTGAAGTACGAGCTCCTGGTCACGCCGCCGAACAGCGCGCCCATGATGGTGGCGAAAACGACGGGAAAGACGAACGTGAAGATGGCGCTCTGCGGATTGCGCCAGAACGATAGCTGCTCGTACCGGACCTGATGGGCCAGCAGCCGGAGGTTTGAGCGCGCGCCCGCGGCGGGCATGCGCGCCGTCGAGGTCGTCATCTGGTGCTCCTTTCCATCGCGCGGTTTTCCATCGCGCCGTCAAGCGCGCCATCGGTGGTCAGCCGGAGGTAGATGTCCTCAAGGCTGGGCCTGGAGACCGTGAGCCCGGCCAGCTCGATCCCGCGCCGCCAGGCCCAGTCGGTGAGCACCCGCAGGGCCTCGGTCGGCGTGCAGGTCTCCAGCACGGCCGCGCCATCGCTGACCAGGGCCGGCAGCGGAAGATCGCTGGCCGTGTGCCCGTCCGGCAGGGCGAAGGCGATGCGGGACCGGCCGGCGTCGCGGCCGCCGAGGCTGGCTGGCGTCCCCTCGGCGATCACGGCGCCGGCGGGCACCCTCCTCGGCGCCCGGTAGTAGCCGACCTGGCGGGCGATGGTTTCCCTGACCGTCAGGTAGGGCTCGACCGCGATGTCCTGCAGCACCAGGCCGGTCCGCTCGCGCAGCTCGCGGGAGCTGGACCGGCTGGCGGGGTCGAGGCCGAGTACCTGCGCCGCGCCCGCGTCGCGGGTGCGGAAGCCCTCCAGGATCTCCAGTGTCGTGGTCTTGCCCGACCCGTTCGGTCCGAGCAGGGCGACGATCTCGCCGTGGCCGACGGTGAAGCTGACGTCCCTGACGGCCCGCACCGAGCCGTAGCTCTTGCGCAGCCCCGCGACCGCCAGGGCGACCTCGCCGGTCAGCCGCGCACGCATGTGACCTCCGCCGTGACGTCGAGGTACCGGGCCGCCAGGCCGCGAGCCGCGGTAATGCCGAACTGAGTGCGGTCGATCCGCGCGGTCGCGCGGGCCGTGAAGGCGCCCTGGGTGGCGGTGAGGTCGCCGATCGAGAAGCTGACGGGCCTGCTGACGCCGCGAACGGTCAGGGTCCCGGCTAGCTCTCGCTGCCCGAGATCGACGCGCTCGGCGGAGAACGTCATGACCGGATGCCGGGCCGGATCCAGGAACCGGGCCGAGAGCACCGCCCGGTCGCGCTGCTGATTCGAGCTGCGGAAGCTCGCTGCGTCAGCTTCCGCGTCAACCGCGGACTCCGCCATCGGCTCAGCGATGCTGACGGTGCCGGCCCGGACGGCGAGCGTCGCGCGCACCGGCCCAAGCCCGAAAAGGTGACGGGTCCTGATGGTGATCATCGATGCCGTCGGGTCGATCTCGTAGTGGCCGAGGGGAACGGCCGCCGTGCGGTGGCCTGCTGTGGTGTTCATGTGACCATTGCAGGCCAGCGGCCGCCCCGCCCGGCAGGGCTGCCGGTAGGGTACTGCCCCGACGAACGAATCCCTGGTCGCTCCAGCATGCGACTTTCGTAGGTTCCTGGCCGGCCGATGGTCTCGCGCGGCCGGGCGCGGGTGGCCCGGTGTCATAGCGTGAACCGCATGAAGGGCCGAAATTGCGGCTGGCGCGGGAGCCTGCTGCTTGACGTGCTGCTGGCGATTGGCTTCGCGCTGATCGACACCGGCGGGACGCTGGCGGGCTGGACGTGGTGGCCCGCCCACCCCGGCAGCCTGGCCTGGTCCATGCTGGGTGTTCAGGCCCTCGCCGACCTGTCGCTGATCGCCCGGCGGCGCGCCCCGATGATCGTCATCGCGATCCTGGCCGCCTTCACCCTGGCGATCTCGATGCTCATCTCCCCGGCAGGCGCGCTGGCGCCGGCCCACGCCGGGAACGTGTGGGCACCCCTGGGAACGACGCTGGCGGCCTACGGACCGTTCTACTACCGCAAGGACCGGCGCGCCGCGTTCGCCGCCGTGGGAATCCTGACCCTGCTCGCAGCGCGGGTGTGGGACCCGGCAGCGGGCGTCATCACGATCGGGATCCTCAGGATCGCGGTCGGGCCGCTGCTGGCCTTGTACTTCGGCGCGCGGGAAGGGATGGTGCGCGCGCTGCGGGACCGGGCGGAGCGGGCGGAGCGGGAGCGCACCCTGCTCGCCGAGCAGGCCAGGGCCGACGAGCGGGCCAGGCTGGCGGGCGAGATGCATGACATCGTGACCCACCGGGTCAGCCTGATGGTGCTCCAGGCCGGCGCCCTTGGCATCACCGCGACCGACGACGCCACCAGGCGGGCGGCCGAAGAACTGCGCGCCGCGGGCTGCCAGGCGCTCGATGAGCTGCGGGACCTCGTCGGGATCCTGCGCACCGAGCCCGAGCCAGACCAGGCGCCGCCGGCGTCTGGCCTGCCCGCCCTGATCGCCGAGTCCACCGCCGTCGGCAGCCCGGCCCGGC
The DNA here is from genome assembly GCA_963725175.1 of uncultured Actinomycetota bacterium. Taxonomy (GTDB): domain Bacteria; phylum Actinomycetota; class Actinomycetes; order Streptosporangiales; family Streptosporangiaceae; genus DASUBV01. The sequence continues at coordinate 3,363,435 of CAVRXH010000006.1, read as the reverse complement.
TGGCGGAGGACGGAGACCCCGCGCTCGCGTCCCCGGTGGTCGGGCGCACCGCCTACCGGATCGTCCGGGAGGCGCTCACGAATGTGCGCAAGCACGCGCCGGGCGCGGAGATCCTGGTCCGGGTGAGCTACGGCGAGTCGCAGGTCAAGGTGAGCGTGGTCAACGGCCCGGTCCCCGGCCCCGCCAGCCGCGCCGGTGCCGGCGGCGTAACCGCGGCGGGCGGCGACCTGGCCGCGACCGGCTCTGGTCTGGGCATCGCCAGCCTGCGGCAGCGCATCGAGGTCGTGCAGGGCACGCTGCGGGCCGGCGCCACCCCGGACGGCGGGTTCTGCCTGGAGGCGACCATGCCGTCCTACGTCCCGACCGCCGAGCCCGCGGCATGACCGGCGTGATCCGGGTGGTGGTCGTCGATGACGAGCCGATGGTCTGCGCGCACCTGCGCACCATCCTCGGGTCGGCGGCGGACATCGAGGTGGTGGACGAGGCCAGGGACGGTGCCGCAGGCGTCGAGGCAGTGCTGCGCAGCAAGCCCGACGTGGTGCTGATGGACCTGCGGATGCCCGGCGTGGACGGGATCACCGCGATCGAGCGGATCAGCAAGCTGTCCGCGCCGCCCGTCATGGTGGTCCTGACGACCTTCGACGCCGATCAGTACGTGCTCCGCGCGCTGCGGGCCGGGGCCGCGGGATTCCTGGTCAAGTCGACGCCGCCCGAGGACCTGATCGGCCTGGTCCGGGTCGCGGCCGAAGGGCACACGGTGCTGTCCCCGGCGGCCGCCCGCCGCCTGATCGCCGCGTCCGCCGACAGCCAGTCGGTCCGGGATCGCGCCCGCGGCCTGGTCGGCTCGCTGACCGAGCGGGAGGCCGAGGTGCTTGGCTGCCTGGGCGAGGGTCTGTCGAACGCCCAGATCGCGACCCGCCTGTACCTGTCAGAGGCGACCGTGAAGGGGTATGTGTCCAGGCTGCTGGGCAAGCTGAGCTGCGCCAACCGCACCCAGGCCGGGCTGCTCGCGCACGAGGCGGGCATCGTCAGCCGGTGACCCGGCGCCGTGACGACGCCCAGGCGAGAGAACGGCGCGGATCGCCGGGATACCCTCCAGTAGTCCCGGCGACCCGCGCGTTGCTGAGCTGAGCTCGGCGCCTAGGAGGCGACCGCGCAGCTAGCGGTTCCGGTCGTGCCGTTGGTCTGCCGGGTCGCCAGCGTGGGCGATGCCGGGGTGCCAAGCGACGGCGTGGTGGTGAAGTTCAGGTTGTTCGTCTCGCCGGTGAAGCCTTCCTCGACGCAGCTGGGTGCCGCCTTGCTGGTACCCGTCAGGGCGATCTGGGCCTGCAGCGTGGTGCCGGAGCCGAAGTTCGCCGCGCTGCCGCCGCCGTCGCCGTACACGCCCCACTCGGCGGTGTTCCAGTAGGCAGCGAGGTCGATCTTGGTGTCGGCGTTGGTGACGCTCGTCGCGGACCCCGAGCCGATGGACAGCGAGACACCGTCCTGGCCGCCCGACGCGGCGCTGCCGGTCAGGGTCGTGGTGCCGAGCTCAGCGGCGGTCACCACGGAGGTGGTAGCCGCGTTGCTGTTGGTGTAGCAGTCGTTGGAGTAGGTGTACCAGCCCGAGGGGCAGGTGGTGTTGTAGTCGATCAGCCAGTACTGCATGAAGATCTCGCCGCTGCGGCTGCTGTCATACGTGTAGACGAACTGCTGCCACGCCTGGCACTCGGAGGGCTCGGCGGCCTTGGCGCACGCCGGGGAGCCGGAGATGAACTGGCTGTTGAGCTGGAGCGAGAAGGCGTTGGAGACCTGTGAGCCTGAGCCGCCGTTCTGGCCCTTCTCGGTGATGCCCGAGCTCACGTCCGCGAACGTTCCGACGCCCTTGGTGAGCGTCCCCGTCACCACGGCCGAGTAGTCGGTGCCGTCACCGACCGTGTCGGGCCCGGCGTGCCGTGCGGACTTCGCCGCCGGCCCGGCACCAGGGGGATCTTCGGCGCGGCCACGCACTTGACGGCCTTCCACTGCAGCGTGGGATACGAAGCGTGGAAGCAGCCGGAGGCCGGCTGCCGAACCTGCGTCATGGCTGCCTGCCACTGTGCCTTCGTCTTTGCGACCGGCTGGTTGGCCGCAAAGGCCGATCCGCTCATGGCGGCCGTCGTCGCGAGCGCCATTGCCGCGAGAACGCCAAGGTTCCGCTTGATCTTCAAAACTACTCCTCCGGGGGGTCCGTGCCAGACAAGCGGCTAAGTAGCCGCCAATTTGGTTAAACACCTCCGATGTGGACCTGTCAAGGAGCAAATTGGCCCGGCATCGTTCCTGAGCGGGAATAGGCGATCTTGAAAGCAGCGTTTCCGCTGGCAGATAGCGGGGCGGCGCGGAACGGTCCATAATGTTGGACGTGCGTATTGCACCTTGCCGGATTCCGTTATCCAATAAGGCGCGACAACGCATATCTTCCGGGGCGGAACACGGCTGCCCTGTTTCGCTTATCACCTTGGCTGAGTGAGCCAGGGAGGCGGCGGGACGACCCGGCCGCATCGGAGGTGCTCCGATGCGGCCGGGTCTTGCGGGGGTTGCTTAGCTGTAGCTGTTCAGGTCAGCCACGGTGCTGCCCGAGTTAACCGTCGCGCCATTGCCGTTGATGATGTGCTGGATGGTTCCCGTGCCGCCTAGCGAGACGGTGACCATGTCGTGCCACTGGACCCCCGACGAGGTGGGCGAGGTGAGCGCGTTCGCGCTGATCTCGCTCGGGTTCACGTCGAAGTAGCAGTACACGCCCAGGCCGTAGGCCTGGAAGCTGGTCACGCCGCTGGCGACGGCGATGGAGGGATAGCCGTCAGAAGATCCGTCCATCCAGGCGGACTGGCTGGGCGGGTCGTAGGGCATCTCGCTCTGGTAGAAGTAGTCGGCTCCGCCGTTGCCGTTCCACTGGACCTGCACGGCCTGGTAGTGCTCGACCGCGAGCCCGTACATGGTGACATTGGCGCCGTTGACGACCATGCCGTTGGCGGCGGTGTTGGTCGTCCAGCCGACGGTGCCGCTGTTGCCGTGGTCCGCTCGCCACAGCCACAGGTCGTCGCCGACGACATTGGCGCTGTTGATCTGCAGCGTCTGCGTGGCCTTGCCGACGGTGGCTCCGCCGATGCGGGCAAAGACATCGGACAGGACCGTCGGATCGGCGGCGTGGCTGGCGCTCGAACCTGACGGGCCGATCTGAACGAGGACGGAACTGTTTGTCGTTCCGGCATCGAAGATCAGTCCGCCGATGCGGATGCCGTTCACGTCAGCGGTCTGCAGGATCGTGTCGCCGCTGTTCGACACCAGCGTGGCCAGCCCGAGGCCGAGCACGACGGTGTCGGGGTTATTGACATCGATGGTGCCGTTGATCTGGTAGACGCCGGGAGTGAACAGCAGGTCCTGCCCGCCCGCCAGCGCGGTGTTGATTTGGGCGACCGTGCTGCTGGGCGTCGCGATGTAGAAATCGCTCACCGGCAGCGAGGTTCCCGGCGTGTTCCCGTTTGCCCAGGAGACACCTTGCGAATTCGTCCGGTTCGAGGGCACGAACACGTCCCAGTTCCCGGAGGAGTCGATGTACAGATACGGCTTCTCGTCGACCGTCGGAGTCTGGCTCACCGTGGTGTCCGGCGGGCTCGGGAAGCTCTGCGCCGGGACCCCGGTGCTGCCCACGAACACCATGTTCCAGTTCGAGCCGGTCCAGCTCCCGAGCTTGTCGTTTCGCATGATGAACTGCTGCTGAGTGCCCGAGTTGACCTGGCCCGTGACGACCGAGTCGCTGATGAAACCGCCGGACGACCAGTTGCTGCTGGTGTTACCGGAGGTGTCGTCGTCGAGCACGAGGTTGCCGTCGATGTTCACCCGGCGCATCGGCGCGGCCTGCGAGACCGCCCACTCCGTGCTGCCGGAGGACGGGTCGATGGTGATGTTCTCCACCCCGCGCCAGAAGTTCTCCGTCGCGTTGCCATCGTTCCACGCCGCGTTGGCGTAGATCCCGCCGCCAGTGATCACCGTCTGGGAGGGGTTCTGCCCGAGGCCGACGACCTCGGTGTAGTAGCCGACAGGGACGCTGACGTTGTAGGTGCCCGGCTCGAACATCAGCTCATAGCGCTGCGTGCCGAACTGGTTCGACTGCTGGGTCGAGTACACCTGGTTGATGTCGTTCTGGATCGTCGTGGTCGACATCGAGGTGGTGAACACATAGACGTTCGGACCGAGATTCGGCGCGTTGCCCGAGGGCGGTGTCCCGCCGGGCAGGGTCCAGTCCTGGTTGGAGTTGCCGGTGCAGTCCCAGATTTGCGCCTGGGTGCCGGAGCCGCCGTAGCCGGTGTCGTCGAGGCACTTCCCGGATTCTGGGTTGAGCAGCGCGCCGTCCGATTGCGGTTCCCATACCTGGGCGCCGGTGCCGTTGCAGGTGTAGAGGTCGACGGTGGTGCCGTCGGTGGTGCCAGCCGCGTCGACGTCGAGGCAGCTACCAAGTACCTGCAGGGTATTGCCGGAGCCGACTGTCCACTGCTGGGCGCTGGTGCCGTTGCAGGTGTAGACCTGGATCGGGTTGAAGTTGGCGGTGCTGGCCGAGCGGTCGTCCAGGCACAGGCCCTCGTACCCGACGATGGGTCCCGTGGCCCCGACCGTCGCGGCGGCGGTCGCGGTCGAGGCCTGCGCATGATGGGCGCCGGCCGCGCTGAAGCCGGCCACCAGGGCTACCGCCGCGAGGGCGGTGAGAAGCCGGCGCATCACTGCCGTGCCCATCACGGGAGGGTCCACTTCTGGTTGGAGTTTCCGGTGCAGTCCCAGATCTGTGCCTGGGTGCCGGAGCCGCCGTAGCCGGTGTCGTCGAGGCACTTCCCGGATTCCGGGTTGAGCAGCGCGCCGTCGGACTGGGGCTGCCATACCTGGGCGCCGGTGCCGTTGCAGGTGTAGAGGTCGACGGTGGTGCCGTCGGTGGTGCCGGCGGCGTCGACATCGAGGCACTTGCCGAGGACCTGCAGGGTGTTGCCGGACGCGACGGTCCACTGCTGGGCGCTGGTGCCGTTGCAGGTGTAGACCTGGATCGGGTTGAAGTTGGCGGTGCTGGCCGAGCGGTCATCCAGGCACAGGCCCTCATACCCGGTGATCTGCCCCGTGGCCCCGGAGCCTCCGCCGCCTCCGCTGCTTCCGCTGATCTGGTTGAAGATCGACGAGTACTGGTAGCCGGTCGGCTTGTCATAGCCGTCGACCTCCCAGAAGGACAGCTCCGCGACCCCGTTGGACGCGGCGAAGCTTTCCAGAGTCGAGGCGTTGGCGGTGGAGAAGTACTCGTTGTCGTCGTTCTGGCCGGCGATGGGCGTCAGGCCCATCATCCCGTAGGCCGCCGAGGTCGAGATCCCGTACAGGCTGGAGAGCTGGCCCGCGGCCGCCTGCGCGGCGGACTCGGCGTCGTTCAGCGGGTTCTGGCCGTTGCCGAAGTCCATCGTCATCAGGTTGACGACAGAGACCTTCACTCCCTTGGCCTTGGCGTCCTGCAGCAGCGCGTACTCCGAGCCGGTGCCGGTGGGCAGGCCCTGCGGCGAGACCGCGAGCGTGAAGTCGACCTGGACCGACGAGTCCTCGGCCTGCAGCGCGGCGAGTGCCTGGTCGCGAATCGAGGTGGCGGACGTGTCCGACAGCACGCCGCCCTCGATGTCGAAGTCCAGCCGGGTGACGTGGTAGGTGTTCACCACGTTCAGGTAAGCCGCGGTGAGCTGCGAGACGTTCGTGCAGGTCTGCGCCAGCTCGCCGCCGTCGGCGCCGCCGAAGGAGATGATGACGTTGCCGCCGGACGCCTGAATGGCACTGATCTGTGAGGCGAAGGCGCCGACCCCGGAGCCGTCGTCCTCCCATTCCGGCGTGCATCCGGACTGCGGGATGAGGAAGGCCAGCGTGTAGTTCTTCAGCCCGGTGGCGGCCTGGTCGGCGGCCATGTCTCCCGCGTCAGAGGAGGCGATCTGAAGGTACGGCGCGGCATAGTGCGCGGGTAAGGCGGCCGCGCTGGCCGGTGCCGCGGTGGCGAGCGCGAGGCCGCCAGACCCAAGTGCGGTGGCCGCGGTCAGGGCGAGCCCGACCGACCACGACTTCATGGGGATTCTTGGTGCATGCATAGTGATCGGATCCCTTCGGCCAAGCAGCCCGGCGGAGGGGGAGGCCCGCCGGGGTCGAGCGCATGCGTTGTTTCAGCAACAGTTAAGAAACTGTCCTATTTACGATTGCAGCAAAATGCCTAGGTAGAGTCAAGATGTCGGTAGGAGATTGACACTTTGTTAATCCAAGCCCCTAGAGACTTCTCTGGAGAAGCGATGAAACAGGACTCTGTTTCAGGCCCTGTTACCGGGGCCGGCCGGGTGACGGTGCGGGCCATCGCGGCGGAGACCGGGCTGTCGATCTCCACCATCTCCCGGGTGCTCAACGGCGGCGGCAACGTCGCATCGGACACTCGCGAGCGGGTGCGGCTGGTGGTCGACCGGCTCGGCGACCGGGCACCGGAGCCACGCCGGCGGACACCGGCGCGAGCCACCCGAGCGCCCGTGCTCATGCGCTGCCCCTACCTGCTCACCGACTACTTCGGGCACATTGTCACGTCGATAGCCGAGACCCTCGCGCTGCACGGCCAGAGCGTGCTGCTCGACGCGGGTGACGCGGTGGTGGGGTCCGTGGCGGTACGCGAGCTGCCGCGCCGGCGCGATGTGTATGGCGCGGTGCTGATCCTGCCCCCCGAGTCCCGCGCCGATCTGGAGAAACTGGCCGCGCGTCGCTACCCGCTGGTGGTGGTAGACCCGCGTACCGCCGTGCCTCGCGGCATGGTGTCGGTCTCGGCGGCGCACTTCTCCGGCGCCAGGGCCGTCACCCGGCACCTGATCGAGCTCGGCCACCGCCGGATCGGGGTCGTCACCGGGCCGCCCTACTGGCGCACCAGGGACGACCGGGTCGGCGGCCACCTGGCCGCGCTGGCCGAGGCCGGGGTGCTGGGCGACCCGGCGCTGCTGAGGTACGGCGAGCCTGCCGCCAGGACGGGAGCGCAGGCCGGCGGGGAGCTGCTCGGCCTGCGGCCACGGCCGACCGCGGTGGTCTGCTTCAACGACAAGGTCGCGGTGGGAGTCATGGAGGCGGCCGCGGCCCGCGGCCTGCGAGTGCCAGCGGACCTGTCCGTGGCCGGCTTCGACGACATTGACGTCAGCCGGGCCACCACCCCCCGCCTCACCACCGTCCGCCAGCCGCTTCAGGAGATGGGCCGCACCGCCGTCACGATGCTGATGCGCCAGCTCGACGGGCACCCCCACGAGGCGCTGAGCATAGAACTGGAGACGCGCCTGGTCGTGCGCGAGAGCACCGGCCCGGCGCGATAATCGAAGGCGACAAACAGCTAACTTCCGGGAGATGTGGTGAGCCAGGGCGGGGACCACCTGAAGGCCGGGCAGCTCGGGACCGCTGACGTGACGGCGTCGACGGTGGCGAATATCGGGCCGGGGATTGATTTCTATTTCGGATTCGGAGTGGTCGCGGTCACCGCTGGTGTCGCCGCGCCGCTGACGATCCTCGCCGCTACCGTGGCCGTCGGGCTGCTGGCCTTCACGGTAGCCGAGTTCACCAGGGCGGAGCCGTCGGCGGGCAGCTTTATCACTTACGTGGAGAGCGCGCTGGGGGCGAGGGCCGGTGTCGCTACGGCGCTGCTGGTCACGGTCGGGTATACCGTCGCGATCGCGGCGGTGTTCACGATGTCCGGCGGCCTGGTGGCGATGACGCTCTCGCACTACACCTCCTGGCATCCGCCGTGGGGCCCGGTTTCCCTCGTCCTGACCGCGGCCGCGATCTGGCTGACAGCTCGCGGGATTAAGCTGTCGACCGCCGCGGTGGGCGGGGCCGTGGTTCTGCAGGTGGCGATCATGGCCGTGGTCTGCTTCCTTGTCCTGGTCGATCGGCGGGCCGATCTGTCGGCCGTGCCGTTTTCCTGGGCGCACCTCACCGGTGGCCTGGCCGGCCTGTCCGCCGGCTTCCCGCTGGCCTTGTTCATGTTCATCGGGTGGGAAAACGGACCCGCGCTGGCTGAGGAGAGCCGCGATCCGCGGCGAACCATCCCCAGGGCTCTCTACATCTCGGTGGCGACCGCGGCTGCCTTGCTGGTCTTCTTCGCCTACGCGACCATCACCGGGTTCCGCTATGACGTCTCCTCCATCGGCCGTTCGTCGGTCCCGTTTCTGACCGTGGCGGATCACTATCTCGGCGGCGCGAGCGTCCTGGCGTGGATCGCCGGGATCGTCTCCGTGCTCGCCACCCTGGTCGCCGGAGCGGACTCCCAGTCCCGCATGCTCTTCGACGGCGGCCGGACCCGGCTGCTCCCGGCAAAGCTCGGCCAGCTCCGCTCACGGTCCGGCACGCCGGTAAACGCGCTGCTGTTCATGGCGGCCGCCGGGCTGGGGATGATCGGGATCTGGTGGGTGTCCCGCCTCATTACCGGCGACACGCGATCGATGAATCCGGTCGGCCTTTATGCCGAGTGCTCGACGATGGCGACGATCGTGATCCTGTTCGTCTACCTCCTCACGATGCTCTCCCTGCCCGTGTTCATGTGGCGCCGCCACCGCGACAAATTCTCAGCCTTCCGCCACGTGGCGATCCCTGCCGCGGGGTCCGTCACCCTCATCGTCCCGTTCGTCGAACTGTGCCAGCCCGGCCAGCCCGCCCCCTACAGCGCCTTCCCCTATATAGCGCTGGCGATCGGCGCGGCGGCAGCCGCGGCCGCCTGCGTAGTTGTGCACCGCCACCCGCGCACCGGCGCAGGCGAAGGAGCGGAAATCTAGGGGCATATCGCCCGGCGTCTGGTCATCGATACGCTCAGCCGCCGAGCACCCTGCGCGCCTCGCGGGCAATCTGCAGGTCCTCGCGGGCTGCGATCACCAGCGTGCGCACGCTCGCTCCGGGCGCGGTTATGTCGCAGTCGTCCCGCGCGGTGTCGTTGCGGTGGCTGTCGACGCGGATGCCAAGGTAGTTCAGCCGCCTGGCCGCTCGCCGCCGTACCAGGGCCGAATGCTCACCCACGCCGCCGGTGAACACAAGCACGTCTGCGCCGGCGGTTGCCGCGCTCATCGCGGCGATGCCGCCGGCCAGCCGGTGGATGTAAACGTCGAGGGCAAGGACCGCGCCGGCATCACCGCGGGCTGCCGCAGCCTCAACCTCGCGCATGTCTCCAGTCCCGGCCAGCGCCAGCAGTCCGGACCGCTCCTCAAGGGCCAGAGCCACCGCCCGCGGGGATAGGTGCTCGTGCTCTTCGAGCCAGAGCACCAGTCCAGGGTCGACGGTGCCGGAGCGCGTGGCCATGACCAGGCCCTCCAGCGGGGTGAAACCCATCGTGGTGTCGACGCTGCGGCCGTCCAGCACGGCAGCGATCGACGCGCCAGAGCCCAGGTGGCAGGTGATGATCCGCAGGCCCCGTAGCGGCAGGCCAAGCAGTTGCGCGGCCCGGCCGGAGCAGTAGGCGTGGGAAAGACCATGAAAGCCGTAGCGGCGGACCCCGTAGCGTTCGCGCCATTCGCGCGGTATCGCATAGGTAGCGGCAGCCGCCGGGATCGTCGTATGGAAGGCGGTGTCGAAGCTCGCGACCGCCGTGATGTCTGGGAGTTGCGCGGTGACGGCGGCGAGCGCGGCGAGCGACTTCGGCTGGTGCAGCGGGGCCAGGTCGGTCAGGTCACGCAGTTGCTCTCGCACCGTGCCGCCGATCTGGACCGGTCCGGTGAAGCGGGTTCCGCCGTGCACGATGCGATGCCCGACCACGTCAGGCTTGTTCCAGGTGGCCAGGACGTCGGCCAGCCGGGACATATCGAGCCCTTCGGGGCCGGCGGGCAGGTCGGCGCTGTTCTCGACGGCGTCCTGGCTATCCAGCAGGCGCAGTTTGAGGCTGGACGACCCGGCGTTGACGACCAGCACCCGCACTGGTCAGTTCCGTCCGGTCCAGGTCCACCCCGCGATGGCCGGGTCGTCCTCGCCATGCTCGCGGGTGTACGCGCGTGCGGCGAGGCGCGCGTCGGACATCTGCTGGCGGAGTGTCGCGGCGTTGCTGCCCAGCGAGCCGACCCGGTCGATGACGTCCATGACCAGGTGGAACCGGTCGAGGTCGTTCAGCATCACCATGTCGAACGGGGTGGTCGTGGCGCCTTCTTCCTTGTATCCGCGGGCGTGGATGTTGCCGTGGTTGGTGCGCCGGTAGGTGAGCTCGTGGATGACGGCCGGGTAGCCGTGGTAGGCGAAGATGACCGGCTTGCCGGTGGTGAACAGCGCGTCGAAATCGAGGTCGGACAGCCCGTGCGGGTGCTCGCTGGCCGGCTGCAGCCGCATGAGGTCGACCACGTTGATGACCCGGACCTTGAGCTCGGGCAGGTGGACGCGCAGCAAGTCGGCCGCGGCCACCGTCTCGAGAGCGGGGATGTCGCCGGCACACGCGAGCACCACGTCGGGTTCGCCGTCGGTGTTCCCGGCCCACGGCCAGATGCCGAGCCCGCGGGTGCAGTGCGCGATTGCCTCGTCCATGCTGAGGTAGTTCAGCGCGGGCTGCTTGCCGGCGATGATGACGTTGACGTAGTTACGGCTGCGCAGGCAATGGTCGGCGACCGACAGCAGCGTGTTGGCATCCGGCGGCAGGTACACCCGGACGATCCCGGCCTTCTTGGTGATCACATGGTCGATGAAACCTGGGTCCTGGTGGGAGAAGCCATTGTTGTCCTGCCGCCAGACATGGGAGGACAGCAGGTAGTTGAGTGACGCGATGGGGGCGCGCCACGGGATGGCACGCGCAGTCTTGAGCCACTTGGCGTGCTGGTTGAACATCGAGTCGATGATGTGGATGAACGCCTCGTAGCAGTTGAACAGGCCGTGCCGCCCGGTGAGCAGGTAACCCTCCAGCCATCCCTGGCACAGGTGCTCTGACAGCACTTCCATCACCCGGCCATCCGGCGCCAGGTGATCGTCGCCAGCCAGTGTGACCGCGTCCCAGGCACGGTCGGTTTCCTCGAACACGGCCGACAGCCGGTTTGAGGCTGTCTCGTCCGGACCCATCAGCCGGAAGCTGTCAGGGTTGCGGGCGATGACATCGCGCAGGAAAGCGCCCAGTACCCTGGTCGCCTCGGAGAACTCCGCTGCGGGGCTTTCGACCTGGACCGAATAATCGCGGAAGTCCGGCATGACGAGGTCGCGCAGCAGCAGGCCGCCGTTGGCATGCGGGTTCGCGCTCATCCGCCGGGTGCCAAGCGGCGCGAGCGCTTGCAGCTCCCGGACTAGCTGCCCGGTGGCGTCGAACAGCTCCTCGGGCCGGTAGCTTCGCATCCACTGCTCCAGCTGCGCGCGGTGCTCGGGGTTGGTGCGGGTCTGTGATAGTGGTACCTGATGGGCCCGGAAGGTGCCCTCGACCGGGAGGCCGTCGACTACCTTCGGGCCGGTCCAGCCCTTAGGGGTACGCAGCACGATCATCGGCCAGGCCGGGCGGACGGCCGCTGCGCTGCCATCGTGGCCCGGCTCGCCAGATCCGCGGCGAGCGGCGGCCTGGATGGCCGCGATGTCATCGAGCGCACGGTCGAGCGCGGCGGCGAGCTCCTGGTGGACAGCCGCCGGATCGTCGCCGGTGACGAAGTACGGGTCGTAGCCGTAGCCGCGCATGAGCGCCTCGAGCTCGTCTTGCGGGAGCCGGGCGAGCACGGTCGGATTGGCGATCTTGTATCCGTTCAGGTGCAGCACGGGAAGGACCGCACCGTCGGTGACCGGGTTGAGGAACTTGTTCGAGTGCCAGCTTGCAGCGAGCGGGCCGGTCTCGGCTTCCCCGTCGCCCACGACGCACAGCACGAGCAGATCCGGGTTATCAAACGCCGCCCCGTACGCATGCACGAGGGCGTAGCCGAGCTCGCCGCCCTCATGGATGGATCCGGGCGTCTCCGGTGCCACATGGCTCGGGATGCCGCCAGGGAAGGAGAACTGCCGGAACAAGGCGCGCATGCCTTCCTCGTCCTGCCCGACCGAGGAGTAGACCTCGCTGTAGGTACCGTCCAGGTAGGCATTGGCGACCAGGCCAGGGCCGCCATGGCCCGGACCGGTCACGTACAGGACACTGAGGTCACGTTCGCGGATGCACCGGTTCATGTGCGCGTACAGCAGGTTCAAGCCCGGCGTCGTCCCCCAGTGCCCCAGCAGTCTCGGCTTGATGTGCTCGGCCAGCAGCGGCTCCCGCAGCAGCGGGTTATCCATCAGGTAAATCTGACCTACCGACAGGTAATTCGCAGCACGCCAGTACGCGTCGATGAGCGCCAGGTCCGCGTGGCTGCAGGCTCGGGCCGGGCGTGCGAAGCGGGGCACCTTGAGATATGCGGCCATCAACTGCCTCGCTAGGGTCGGGAACATGCAGCCGGAAAACGGGGACGTACGAAGTTCCAGGGTTCACGCTGCTCAGTGCATGGGCATCGTGTCTAGCCTGGTCGCCGGGCCGGGTCCGCAGCGCGCGGCGTGGCTGAGCGACGACAAGGTATGCGCGGTCGCGTTCGGACCTAGGGGGCATGCCTGCCGGCTCGGCATCAGGTAACCGGCTGCCAGCAGGGCCGCCAGGCTGATCGCTATGAGCGGAAGTATCACCGCGCGCCGCAGGATCCGCTGCCTGCGGTCCGGCAGCTGCTCGATGCCTGGCATCGGCTCGTGCCGGGACAGCATGGTGAAGAACGCGAAGCGCGAGCCGAGGCCGGGATACTCCGCGACGAGCGCCTGCTCGATCCGGTCCAGGATCCGCTGCCGGCGGCCAGGCAAGCTCATCAGGAGTCTTCTGCGCGCCCAGCGCGCGTGCCTCCTGCGATTGCCGCCCCGCTGGTGATGCTTGCCCCTGACACCGGGCCGGCCTGAATGCTGGCCGTTGGCGTGCACGGGGTCACCGTCCGGTGGGACTGCCGAGAGAGCGTGCCACTGCGCTCGTAGGGCCTCGACTGGCGCCGTGGTCGAGGGCTGGAAAGCCGGACGGCCGCTGCATGGCGAGACGCTCCTCCTGGGTGGTTCCGCCCCAGATGCCGGCCTGCCGGGTTGCCAGCGCGTAGGACAGGCACGCGGCGCGTACCGCGCACCTGAAGCAGATGGCCTTGGCGGCGAGAACCTGCGCCAGCGCCGGGCCTGCCGCGGTGATGGCGAAGAACAGCTCGGGATCTTCACCTCGGCACGCACCCTGCGGCATCCAGTCAGGGGAGCCGTCGGCGAACTCTGATTTCGTCATGACAATTCTCTCCGGAAGTGCTCGGAACGCGAGAACGGGAGCCACGTCGGACTGCGAGCCGTTTATTCCGCGGGCGCAGTGGCGTGCGCGTCACGGGCGGAGGAGATGGCCCTCTCATCTGGGTCGGGAGCGGCTGCCGGCACGTCAGAGGCGGGCGAGACGGCGGTCACGCGAGCGTCGGAAGCGCTTGCCGGAACCTCGGCGGCTGGCTGGCGGCCGGTTCTGGCCGTTCGGAGGCTGGTGCGGGAGCGAGCCGGGACCTGATGTCGCGGAGCCTGCTCCAGCGACCGCCGATCGGCGCGGCCGGGGCATCCGGCCTAATGCCGTTGCTGAGATGGCTGGCGGTGTTGGCGCGGGCACTCTCGCGCTGGTCGATCAGATCGTCGCGTTCCCGGCTTGCCACTGCGGTCTCGCGGCGGGATTGCCGGAGCGCCCGCCGGGCGGCGCTGCGGCGCCGGAATGTGCGGCGGGCGCCGGCTAGCAGCAGGCTCAGTCCGAGCAGGCCCACTACCCCGACCACGATACCTGCCAGGAACAGCGTGCCGGCCGAGCCGGTCAGGTGGTAGCCCAGCACGGAGAAATGGCTGACCGAGTGCGCGCTGCCGCCGTTCCCCAGGACACCGGCCAACCCTACAGCCAAAGCGGCGATCAGGACGATGAGCCCAAGGATGATGATCATGACAGCTCCGAACTGCGTCGCATGGCGAAGACTCGCTGAAGGGACGCTGCCCGCGGGCGGCCCGAGAGCCGGAGCGCCCCCGGCAGCTTCTTAGCGGTGCGCGAACCAGCCGCGACGGCTGGAGGACTGGCCGCTGATGAGGTGGTAGGCGAGCAGGAGGATGGCGGCGCCGGCGATGGCGGTGAGCCAGGTGGACAGGTTGAAGAATCCCTGCATGCTGTGGATATGGAACAGCTTGGTGGCGATCCAGCCGCCGAGCAGCGCGCCGACGATGCCGATGACGCAGGTGAGGATGAGGCCCTGCTGCCTGCGGCCGGGGATCAGCATATTGGCTATCAGGCCCGCGGCCAGGCCCAGGACGATCCAGGCGATGATGCTCATGACTGACTCCTTAGCCAGGTGATCGGAGTGGGGTAGGCGGAAAGTCAGTCGTGCTCGCAGGTCAAGGCAGGGCGAGGGCCTGACATGACCTGCGATCTCTCGCAGTCGGTCGGCCGCACCGTCTTGCCCGGAACGATCCGGGCACAGACAGAAAAACTCCGGATCCCTAGTGCGCACCCGCGAGAATCGAGGATGCGGCTACCGGGGTCCGGAGCAACACTGTCAGGCTACGCGCCTTTTCCCCCGCGCGCAAAAGCGATCCGCAGCCAATGGCCCGGCCCTTCGGCCGAGCCCGGCCAGCGCACGGCAAGGGGCTGGCCGCTTCATGGCCTGTTCATGGCCTGCGCAAGGAGATCTCGTCAGACTCCGCGATGTTGTCGGCTTCGATGGCCCGCAGCCCCTGGCCCAGGCGCTCGCGTGCCTGCCGCAGCAGCTTGAGCGAGTTCGCGGCAGGCCCCTGCACAGCGCCGCGATCGGGGTCTGCCCCGTGCTGTTCGATGAGGTGCGCCTGAAGGGCCGCAGCGACCTCGTCCGCCGCCTTCAGGGAATGGTAGATGGCCCGGGCGCGTGCGGTGTCGTCAACCATGCGTTCAGTATGCGCCCGTCGGTCTTTCCTGGCCCCGGCCCGCGGGCCTGAGGTGCCGGCGCGCCGGGTCAGAGCAGCCGCTGGCCACTCTCCCGCGGCTCGCCGATTGTCCGGTTTACCCGGCCGGAGCGTATGGTGAGCCTATTGCTCCAGCCCCCGGCAGTTGGTTCTCGCGAGATCGCGAGCGCGGCAGCGGGGTGCTGGGGCTTGTTTTGTGCATGAGGAGTTGGTTATGGCCATCGCGACCCGGCTAGTTCTCGACCGGAGGCAGCCATGCGGCTCCTGACCGGGCGAGGACGGCCCGCACCGGCCGCCGCCAAGCGGCGGGCGATGAGCGCCGGCATGGGTCTGTCCCTGTTGGCGGTGGGTGCCATCTTGCTGTTCGCCGTGCGGGCGGGCTCGTTGTTCGGCCTGAACCTGCACGTCGTCGGCGTCATCGTGATGCTCGTCGGCATTCTCGGCCTGTTGCTGCCGGCCGTAGCGCAAGGCCCGAAGCCGGACCGGCTGCGCCGCTGGGTTAACCCCAGCGGAACGGACGATCCATCCGTGCATGACATCCAGAGCGCTGCCTCGGCGGACGTTACGGAAATGCGAGAGGGCGACCGGCTTTTCGACCCTGACGGGCCCGGCCGCCAGCCTGACGAGCTGTGAGTACCCGGTCCCGCGCCACATCCGCCCTGCTTAGGCCACGTCAATCCGCCGTGATCGCGCCGGGCTGGCCGGCAGCTCGTGCGCCGGGGAGCGGCGCAGGCCGCGCGCCGTGTGGCTCGGGCTGGTCGGCACAGTCGCACTCCGCGCCGTGCGCGTCGTCGTGCAGGATGGTCAAGTACTGCAGGGCCTTCTGGTTGATCTCGTAGTCGTGCTCGGCCTGAATGCGGTCATTGTCAGCCTGCCGGTTCTGGCTGAGCAGGATCAGCGGGGCGGCGTAGGCGGCCTGCGTCGAGAAGACCAGGTTCAGCAGGATGAAGGGGTAGGGGTCCCAGCGGTCGGATACCGCGAGGAGATTCAGGCCGATCCACGCGCAGACGATGACGGTCTGGATGATGATGAACCGCCATGACCCGAAGACTGCTGTCACCCGATCGGCCAGGCGCTCGCTGCTGGTCCGCTGGTCATGGCGGTGCTGGCTCGCTGGCCGGCGCTGGCGGGCATCGCTGGCCGCCGGCGGTGCCGGCACTGTGGCAGCGGCCACGCCGCCGGGCGATCGGTCCATCGCGGGAACTCCCTGGTGCGGATTGTCTTTCGGCCAGCCTCCGGCCGTGCCACCAGGATCTGGAGCGACGCGGTCACCTTCGCCGCGGCGAAGGACGGTACGACTACCTCTGCACCGAGCCTACGCCAGCGGCCGTGGCGGGATGACCGGCGTTTCTTCGCGCTCGCGGTCCCTCACCCTCGCGCCTGGCTTTGTCGCTGGGTAAGATAACAGAAGGGACTGCTGCTACTCGGTTTCTCCGAAGCGCTTTCCTGTTCACGACATTGACCTGCTCCAGACCTCGGCGGCACATACCGGGAAAGGAGCACGGTTATGACGGAGACGACACAGTTCACTATCGGCGCCGAGGCGAGCTGTACTGACGGGGCCTGCGGCGTGGTCAGCAGGGTGGTCGTTGATCCCATCGCCCGCGCCGTGACCCATCTCGTGGTCGAGCCTGCGCACCGGCAAGGGCTCGGCCGGCTCGTCCCGCTCGATCTTGTCGATGTCACGGCCGGCCAGATCCGGATCAGCTGCACGATGGCGGAGTTCACCCGGCTCGACTCGGCCGAGGAGACGCAGTTCGTGCCGGGAACCAGCGGTTACGCGGCCTACGGGCCCGGACAGGTGCTGGCCTGGCCCTACTACGGCCTCGGCGGAATGGGCATGGGCGGCGGGACGGACCTGAGCGGGAGCGTCTCGCAGACTGTCACCTACGACACTGTCCCTCTGGGGGAGGTCGCCGTGCGCCGCGGCGAGCACGTGCACGCCACGGACGGCGATATCGGGCACGTCAAGGGCCTTGTCATCGATCCTCGCAGCCGCCACGTAACCCACGTGCTCCTCCAGGAGGGGCACCTGTGGGGTCGTAAGGAAGTGGCCATCCCGATCGGCGCGGTGGCCGGGGTGAAGGACGGTGTCCGGCTCAGGATCGCCCGGCAGGAAGTGCAGGACCTGCCGCCAGTCGATGTCAATCACGCGGACGGGTGACCTGCGGTGGGCCGCCCGCGGGATCCTTCAGGAACGCGGTAATGCTCCCATTGTGCGCCCACCCGCCCACCCGGCACTTGCTGAAGCGCTGACTTCAGCGCGTGCCGGGTGGCGGGTCCCTGCATCAGGTGCGCGCCCTCGCAAGCCGATCAGGCGCGGCTAGCCTGCGGCTGTGCGATGCCCGGGTCGGCCGGAGGGCTGGGATGCCGGGTGAGGATATCGGCAGCGGGGGAAACGCGGCGGGCATGGATCAGGCCAAGGCCGCCGAGTATCAGCATGACCGCAGCCGCGATGAACGCGGCGATGGCGGCGATGCCGGCGATCATGCCCATGGTCGCGAAGGCGTAAGCGTTGAGCAGCAGGCCGCGCAGTGTCTCGCCCTGGAACAGGGTCGCGGCGGTGGCAGCCAGCCTGGCGTTGCCAGGACTGGCCAGGGCTTCCGCACTCACCTGAGCGTAAGTCTTGCCACCGCCGATCTTGATCAGGTGGTTGGCGATGAAGTGGTCGGCGTAGGTCTCGGCCTGGGGCCCGGTGGTGAGCTGCTGGCCGGCGTACTGGCGCATCGCGGCGAATTCCGGGGCCTTGATGGCCGCGCTGCCCGCAGGCGGGAAGTAGATCTTCTGCGCGGCGAGCTGGGTGTGTACCTCGTTGCCGATGAAGTCGTGGGCCCAGGCCAGCAGCACACCCGAGACGATCAGCGTGACGGCCAGGAACAGGCCGCCGGTAGCGGCGAGTATGTCGAAGGTTCTGCGTTTCACCGCGGGTTCTCCCTGGCTGATTACTGCGTTACTGTGACGCGCCTTACGCGCGCTAGTCCAGCAGCGGCGGGGGGCGGATCACGAGCGGGAAGAGTTCTCCCGGAATTGCGCCAGCCTTCGGCGCACACGTATTTCCGCGCCGCTCAGCGCAATAAAAAGGACCCTGCCGCGTCGCGAGCAATATCGTGATGAGTGCGGCTACCTGGGTCCAGGGCAACATTTATACACTACGCGGGTTTCGCTCGCATGGGAAATCCCGCGCCTTCGGCCGGGTAACGGCCGCGGGCTCCGGGGCGGTGGAGCTGACGCGGCCCTCGGAGCGCAGGCTAGTTACTTCTCGATGGCGTCCTTGACTTTCTCGCCGACGTTCTTGACTTGTCTTCCGCGCTCATCTGTTACCCCTGCCGACCTGCTGCGCCTTGGCCTGCACCGGCTGCCCGTCACGCTTCGCGAGCCTCCCGGCTCTTCGCGCCCCCGACGTGGAGCGAAGAGCCGGGAGGCTCGCCTGGCACAGAGCTGGTTGCGGCCAGGCCCGTTATCAGGGCGGCGGCTTGCGGTCGGCGGAGCAGTAGTAGCCGACGCCTATCGGCCGCGGAACGGTCCGGTAGCGCCGGGATGGCGGCGGCCAGTTCGTCCCCGCGCGCAAGGGCGGTTACCGCGGCGAGATGAGACGAGGGCGGGCCGGCAGAGCGAGAGCGCACGATGTCTCCTTCGGCGGCAGGCGCAGCCCAGCATGTCCGCGCAGACCCGAAAGGAAATGCTCCGGCACCGCGCCGCAACGGCGCGAGTTACGCGCAGTGCAGCTGCCAGGGTCCGGAGCAACGCTGCTGACGATACACGTCTTCCTGCGCACGCGCGTACAACGGATAGATAACAGGACATCCGGGGTGCCGGAAATTGCGGGCCTGCCGCTGCCGGGACCCGACGGCTCGGGTCGCCGCCGGCCTGGACAAGGTGAAGGCCCCAGGAGAGCACGAGCTGCGACCTCCCGGTGCCGCGCCGCTGACTGCCCGCACGATCAAGGGCTGACTGGCGCGGGCGGAGAACTGCGAGCGGATCGCTTTTGCGCGCGAGGGAAAAGGCGCGTAGCCTGGCAGCGTTGCTCCGGACCCCGGTAGCCGCATCCGCGATTCTGGCGGGTGCGCACTAGGGATCCGGAGTTTTCTGTATGTGCCCGGACCGTTCCGGGGCAAGACGGTGCAGCCGACCTATTGCGAGAGATCGCGAGTCAGGCCCTCGCCCTGCCTTGACCTGCGAGCACGACTGACTTTCCGCCTACCCCACTCCGATCACCTGGCTAAGGAGTCAGTCATGAGCATCATCGCCTGGATCGTCCTGGGCCTGGCCGCGGGCCTGATAGCCAATATGCTGATCCCCGGCCGCAGGCAGCAGGGCCTCATCCTCACCTGCGTCATCGGCATCGTCGGCGCGCTGCTCGGCGGCTGGATCGCCACCAAGCTGTTCCATATCCACAGCATGCACGGGTTCTTCAACCTGTCCACCTGGCTCACCGCCATCGCCGGCGCCGCCATCCTCCTGCTCGCCTACCACCTCATCAGCGGCCAGACCTCCACCCACCGCAGCGGCCGGTTCGCGCACCGCTAACAGCCGGACCTGGGCAGGAAGCCCGAGCCGGCAGTGAAGGAGGAGGGAGATCAGCATGTTCGAGGCTGCCGATATCCGGGAATGGCGAGGCCGCGATGTCATCGACCTGGACGGGCACAAGATCGGGGAACTTGAGGCTGTCTACGTCGACACGGGCACTGACCTTCCATCGTTCGCCACGGTCAGGGTCGGAATGCCAACCCGGCACCGGCTCGTGTTCGTCCCGCTGCGCCAGGCAACCGTGGGCCCGGGATACCTCAAGGTCTGCTCCGACAAGAAGCAGGTCAAGAACGCCCCTTCGATCGGCACCGACGGCGAGCTGCCGGCGGGCGACGAAGAGGCTATCTTTGCCCACTACGGCCTGACTTACCAGCCAGGCGCCGACGGCGCGCGACTGCTGGCCCGACGCTGATCCTGCGACCGGACTGGAGGATCTCATGATTGCCCTGTTCCTGCTGCTGGTGATCGCGGCGATCGTGCTGGGCATCTTCGGCGTGGTCGTCAAAGGCTTGCTGTACCTGCTGCTCATCGGCATCGCCGTGCTCCTAGGCGCGCTTCTCCTGGCCGCCCTGCGGATGCGGCGCCGGCCCGGCAGGCGCCAGGCCAGATAACCACCGCCCGGTCGCGGCGCACAGCAGGCTGGCGGCGATCCGCTGGACCGCCCGCGACTGGTCATTTCTCGCGATGGTGCCTGACGGGACCAGGATGGTGGGGTGGTGAGCGAGCGAACGGTCAAGGTCTGGGCGTGGATCTCGGCAGCGCGCGAGGGTGATGAGCCGGTCTCGATAGCAGCGCTGTGCGCGGCTGCCGCACGCCACCTCGGAGTCGACGGTGCCAGCGTGACCGTGATGAGAAGCTCGCTAGCCGGCGAGCCGGTGGTCGCCTCGGACGAGCTGAGTGCCCGGCTGGAGGAGTTGCAGTTCACTACCGGAGAAGGTCCGGGCACGAATGAGTTCTGGCTGGGATCGCCGGTGCTCATCGCAGATCTGGACGCGACTGCCATGCGGTGGCCCGGGTTCGCGCCGGAGGCGGTGGCAGCCGGCGCACGGGCGATGTTCGCGCTGCCGCTGCAGGCAGGGGCCATCCGCGTTGGCGTCCTGTCCCTGTACCGGGTAGTGCCGGGCCCACTGTCGGCTGGCGAGCTCGCCGACGTGCTGGTGTTCGCCGATATCGCCCTGCAGCTACTGCTGGATGCCTCGGCAGGCATCAGCGGATCTCCGGGGTACCGGCCTCCCCTGGACGGGCTGCCGGATCGCCGGGCCGTGGTCTACCAGGCGGCTGGGATGATCTCGGTGCAGCTAGGCGTGAGCCTGGAGGAGGCACTGATACGGCTGAGGTCGCACGCGTTTACCAGCAGCGCCGCGCTTGGCGACGTCGCCGGCGACGTCGTGAGCCGCCGGCTGCGCTTTGATCCCGGCGCAGATGCACATGCCTGATGCTCCCTGACGATTACGGCAACGGCCATCCTGCGGCGGTTACTGGCCACAGTTCAGAAGGCTACGCTGAGACCATGGCAGCGGTAATGGATGAGCGCCTCGCGCAGACGTTCGTCGAGCTAGCCGACACCCTGGTCGGCGGATTCGACCTGATGGAGTTCCTGCACATGCTCACCGAGCGGTGCGTGGAACTGCTGGAAGTGAACGCGGCGGGACTGCTGCTGGCCGACAGCCACGGCATGCTTCAGCTGGTAGCTGCCTCCACCGAGCAGGCGCGGATTGCGGAGCTTTTCCAGATCCAGAACGACGAGGGTCCCTGCCTGGAGAGCTACCGCACGGGCCAGCCCGTCATCGTCCCCGACATCACTACGGACAAGGCCGCGACCCGCTGGCCAAGGTTCGCCGCGGCCGCCGCGGAGATGGGCTTCGCGGCGGTGCACGCCATCCCGATGCGGCTACGCGATCAGGTGATCGGCACGCTGAACCTGTTCGGCACCGCTCCGGACGGCCTGGACCCGGCGGTCGCGCGCGCGGCACGCGCGCTAGTCGACGTGGCGACGATCGGGATCCTTCAGGAACGCGCCACCCGCGAGCAGGAACTCGTAGCCGGGCAGCTTCAGGCGGCCCTGAACAGCCGGGTGATCATCGAGCAGGCCAAGGGCATCCTTGCCGAGCGCATGCGGGTGACACCCGATCAGGCGTTCATCGTGCTGCGAGCCTACTCGCGCAACCACAATCTCCCGCTTACCCAGCTAGCCGCCGATGTGACTAGCGGCACCTCGGAAATGCTCGCAGGCAGCCAGGCCAGATCTCGGCCCGCCGGTGACCACCCGATGCGGGCCTGAGTGCCCGAGGATCCGCCAGGCCGCTGGCCGTCACGTGAACGGGCCTGCCCGCATGCGGGACTAGCGGCCGGGCCTGTTGGCCAGCCTGCGGATGCGCGGCCGTTCTCGTTCCTCCCCCGGCTATTTTGAGCGTGGTGCTCCCTGCGCGCTGGCCGGGCTGATTCCG
This sequence comes from uncultured Actinomycetota bacterium, assembly GCA_963725175.1. Classification (GTDB taxonomy): domain Bacteria; phylum Actinomycetota; class Actinomycetes; order Streptosporangiales; family Streptosporangiaceae; genus DASUBV01. The sequence continues at coordinate 3,341,557 of CAVRXH010000006.1, read as the reverse complement.
CCGCAGTCCGCGCGGGCCGGTGTCATCGCGACAGCCTGGGGTGCCCAGATCCGTTCCGGCTCGGCCTGGCGCTCTGGCACCCCGGCGATGGCCGCCAGATCTGAACCGTTGATGGTCTCCCGGTCGAGGAGCAGCTGGATGACCCGGTCGAGCGTGTCGCGATGCTCGCTGAGGATCTGCGTGGCCCTGGTCTCGGCCTCCCGGAGCAGCCTGGCTACTTCCTGGTCGATGGAGCGCTGTGTCTGCTCGGCATAGGGACGGCCGGCGAAGGGGTTGTCACGGCTGGGCCCTTCTGGCCCGTAGCCGACCGGCCCGAGTTCCGCGGAGAATCCCCACTCACGCACCATCCGGGTTGCAAGTTCGGTGGCGCCCGCGAGGTCGTTGGACGCGCCCGTCGAGGGTTCCCCCAAGACGATCATTTCCCCGGCCCGGCCGCCCAGGCGAACGGCGAGGGAGTCGGTGAGGTAGCTCTGCGGGTACAAGTGACGCTCGGACTCCGGCAACTGCTCGGTCACGCCCAGGGCCGCGCCACGGGGCAAGATCGTGACCTTGGCCACGGGATCGGCGTGCTCGGACAGGACGGCGACCAGCGCGTGACCGGCCTCGTGGACGGCAACGGCGTGCTTCTCGTCGGGCAGCAGCGCGTTCGACGCGTCACGCAGCCCGATGAGCAGGCGATCCCTCGCGGCATCGAAGTCGGCCGCGCCCAGCACGTCGCGATTGGCCCGCACCGCGTTGATCGCGGCTTCATTGACCAGGTTAGCCAGGTCGGCACCCGAGAACCCTGGCGTGCCCCGCGACACCGCATCGAGATCAACGTCCTGGCCGAGTTTCTTGCCCTTCGCGTGGATGCCGAGGATTGCCGTCCGTTCCTTCTGGTTGGGCAGGGGAATCTCGACTGTCCGGTCGAAGCGGCCGGGCCGCAACAGCGCCGTGTCGAGGATCTCGGCTCTGTTCGTCGCCGCCATGACCACCACGCTGGCACCGGGCTCGAATCCGTCCATATCCGACAGCAGCTGGTTGAGCGTCTGCTCGCGTTCGTCGTTGGAGCCGAACCCGCCGGGACCGCGGCGGCCCCCGATGGCGTCGATCTCGTCGATGAAGATGATCGCGGGAGAACGCTTGCGGGCGTCGGCGAACAGCGTCCGGACCCTGGACGCGCCGACGCCGACGAACATCTCCACGAAACTGGAGCCGCTGAGGGCGAAGAACGGCACGCCAGCCTCGCCGGCAACGGCCCTGGCCAGCAGGGTCTTACCGGTCCCTGGCGGCCCGACCATCAGCACGCCCTTCGGGCCGACCGCCCCGGCCCGCGCGTACTTGTCGGGATTCTTGAGGAAGTCCACGACCTCGGTCACCTCGGCCTTGGAGCTCTCATAGCCCGCGATGTCGGTGAACCGCGTCGATGGCTTCTCCTCATCGTAGAGCTTGGCCCTGGATCTGCCGATGCTCATGATCCCGCCGAGCTGCTGCCGGCCGCGGCGGCTCATCCAGACGAAGAAACCGACGATGAAGCCAATCCACAAGAGGGGGAAGAGGTAGCCCAGCACCGATGTGGTGCTCGGGTTGGCGCCCGTCACCGTAACCTTGTGCCCGAGCAGGAGAGCCGAAAGGGAGCTGTTGTTCAGCGCGGTCGGTATCTGGGAGGCATAGGCGGTGCCGCCGCGCAGCGTGCCGGTCACCGTGCCCGCCGAGGTGATCGTCGCCGTGGAGACCTTATTCGCCGTCACCTCGCTGACGAAGCTGCTGTAGCTGAAATTCCGGGCATGCGTCCTGCCCGTGCCGGCATAGAAGACGAACAGCAAGGCCACGACCGCGATCCCGGCCGGCACGAGCCATGGCCGCCAGCGCGGCGGCGCGGGTGCTGGCGTCCGGCCATCCGGCGAGCTCCCCCGTACCGGGGCAGAGCGGTGCGATGTGCTCATCAGCGGAACCCAGGACAGCGATGCCGCACCGGCCAGAGCAGAGCAACCGCAAGCTGGGCCGGGACCAGTTCCGGTAGGAAAATGCCCGTGATCTTGCTCAATGCCTCGCCTACTCTCAGTGAGAGTCAGGGCGGCGAGGGATGCTAGGTCCGGACAGACCCCAGCGCGCTGAGTAATTCAAGTCTCTCACGAAAACAACGCGCACAGCGAACGGCACGAACAGTGACTGCCGTACAACGGTGGAACAACAGCAAGCGATAACGCTGCTCCGGGCCCTGGCAGTTAGCGACGCAGCTGCCGTTCTCAGGTGGCCGATCGCCATGCTGGCCATCCTGGCCATGCGGCTCTGCCACAGCCACGGCATCCATCTCCAGCTAGCTCCGCGACAGCGAGGCGCGGCAGGCCGCGCACCGGGACCTAGGCAGCCGGCATGGGCGGGCCGCCTAGGTCCTCAGGCTGGGTGAGACGTGTTCGCCGCGTGACCGCCTGCCGTGAAGTTCGTCTTGTATTCACCGCCGGGCGTGAACCATCCGGGTGACCGGTCCGTGACAGAAGGTGTCCAGGCGGCGGGCCATCCGAACTACCGCAGTGCGCGCTGCCGCCGGGATGTGACTGCCGCTACGGCCCGAGCGGGGTAGCGGGGAGGCGCCACGTGGTGAGCGACGAGCATCCACTGTGCCTTCCCCTATGAGCTGGGGTCGTGCGCGGCCAGCGATCTCAGACACCAGGAGGACGTCATGCAGCAATCTCAATCGCACGCAGGTTTAGGACGGTGGACCGCGCGAGGTGCCCTGGTGGCACTGGCGGGCCTGGCCGTGCTCGGGGCTTCGCCCGCGCTGTCCGCGCTGGCGGCCTCGTGGTCGTCGCCGGTCGCGCTGCCGGGGTCGTGCGGCAGCGCGGTGGCGGTCAACCAGGCCGGGGCCATGGCGGTCGGCGGGACTTTCACGGCCTCCGACGGCACCACACATGTCCAGGTGTGCACCAGCCCGAACGGGCAGACCTGGCAGGCGACGGACCTGGGCCAGGGCGGCAACGCGCCCTCCTCCGGGAAGCGCGTGGCCGTGACCGTCACCCCGACGGGGCAGATGGTCGCGCTGTGGGGGTTCTCGTCGTGCACTACCTGCAGCACCGTACTCGAGGGCGCCGTGCGGCCAGCCGGCGGTAGCTGGACTGCGCCGGTAACCCTCAGCACCGAACTGGACATCTCCGACGGCGGGCTCGTCCTCGGCGTGGATGGCTCCGGCAACGTCATCGCCGGCTGGGTCGCGTTCGCCGGCAACGTCACCTACGCGGTTCTGCCTGCCGGCAGCAGCAGCTGGGGGCCGGGCACGGCGCTGTCGACGGAAAGCGACCAGGGCCAGGCGCATAACATCAGCATGGCCGTCAGCCCGAACGGTGGCGCCATCATCATGTTCAACGGAGGACTCAACAACCTCTGGGCGATCTCCGGCACCGTCACCGGCGGGTTCTCCGCCCCGGTCGAACTGGCTTCTGGAGCCGGATCTAACCACTACCTCCTGAGCGGGACCTCACAGGTCGCCCTCAACAACGCCGGGCAGGCATCGGTTGCCTGGTCGGTAACGGGCCATACCGGAGTGCTGACCCGGTCCGCCTCCGGGGCCTGGAGCGGCCAGACAGTACTGGCCACCCAGTCCTTCAGCTCGGTGGCCACCGCGATCGACGGTGCGGGGAACGCGATCGCCGTATTCGGATCGTCCTACTCCTGGGACCTGGCTGGCGGCAGCTGGCACGCGGCCGCGCCGCTGCCGTCCGGATCATCGGGCGGGCTGGTCGTCGCCGACCCGGCCGGCACCTTCGTCTACGCGGACACCACCGGCGACGCGTTCACCTTCAGTGCCGGCGCCACCAGCTTCGGCACCGGCAGCGGGTCACTGGGCAGCCTGGGCGACCTGAAGATCGTCCCCGGCCAGGCCGTCATGCTGGCCGCCGATGCCGTATCAGCCGAACCCGTGAGCTGACGCCCACCCTGACCGGCCCGGCGTCCGGCACTCCGGGCGGCAGGGGCAGCCATGCCCGCGCCGCCCGGAGCGGACGACGGTGAACCGTTCGCCCAGCGTTCTCGTGAATCAGGTCGAGGCCTCGGCACCAGTCCGAGTTCTCAGGCCTCGCGGAGCGCCGGGAAACCCGGGGCGCCCCTCAGCAGCGGGAGTTATGAATGAAGCGCTGGATCTTCCAGCTGGTGCTCGGTCTGCTACTGGCCATCGCCGGTGTTGTGTGGATCATGCAGGGCCTGGACCTACTCGGCCAGTCAGGCGGCATGAACGGCGATCACATCTGGGCCGTCATCGGCGCGATCTGCGCGCTCGCCGGTCTGGCGCTCGCCGCGGCAGGCGTGCGGGCGGCCCGCAAGGCAGCCCGGTAACCCCGCCCGCGCCCGCGCACGCGCACGACGAGCCACCGCGGCACGCCAGCCCGAATGGGACTCTGTGGTGAGCTGGCAGCGGATTCAGGGTTCGTACCCGAAGATCTCCAGGATGCTGGCGTGGCGCTCCGCGAAGGCGGCCCGTGCTCCAGGATGCGCTTGACGGCGTCGAGCTGTAAGCCAGCCGTGCCCCCGCCCTGGGGACCGACTAGGTCCTCATAGCGCACCGACAGCACGTCGGGGTGGCGCCATGGCCAGACGATGTCCTTGAATTCGGTCGCTCCGGGAAATGCGGGTCGGTGAGCGCCGTCTCGATCTTCTGGTCCCAGGTGTCGCAGGTGCTCAGGATGCGGTTGAAGATCTGGCGCTCGGAGAAAAGCCCGAACCCGTAAGCGGTCTTGCCCTCCATGAAGTTTGATGATGGAGACCAGGCAGTCGCGAGGATCTCTCACGTTGAGCAGGACCGGCGGGCCATCGCCCGCATGCCACTCGTTGGTGAACTGCCCGTCGAACTCACCCGGCACGAGCTGATGCCAGTACCAGGCGATGCGCGGCGGCGTAGCGGCGAACGGGGAGGAGTAGAAGCTCTCGGCGGAGATGATGGCCGACGGGTCCTGGTGCAGGCTGGCACCGTACCGGCCGAGCACAGGCTGACCGAAACGCTGGTACCAGCCGTAGAGCATTCCGAGCCAGGCCCAGTCGGTCAGCTTCTCTAGCTCATCCTCGCTCGCCGACTCGCACCGGGCGAAGGAGGCGTCGTCATAGATGACCTTCGCGATCGACAGGCGGGTATCGCGATCGAAGCGCGGGGTATTCCGCTCGTTCTGCTTGACGGAGCCCACCGAGGCGTAGCCGAGCTCGATGAAGACCTCCTGGACGAGGTGGGTTCCCGACTTCTGCGGCGCAACCACGACCACACGGGCCGGATTGCTCACCAAACCGCCTCACCCTGCGACACTGCCGCATCTTTCGACGGTGCCAGGCCGACGCGCGCGAACGCGTCGTATCCCTCTTCCGTGTCGAGGATGCCCACCGACTGGAAGAGTCTCACCGTGTTGACCGATGCCCGCCGGATGCCCTCGATGACGGACGCACCGGTGAAGGACTCCGAGACGATCTGCCGAACGCTGTCCTCGCTCATGCCGACCGCCCGGAGCGCGTTGCTGGTCGGCTTGGTCGCTGGCTGCAGCGACTGGAGAATGAGGTCAGGGAGCCAGCTAGCGACCATCTGGCGCTCGCCGGGGGTGAATCCGCCCCAGAGCCTCCGGAAGAATGCCGCGAAGTAGCTGTGATGCCTGCCTTCGTCAATGGCGTGGTCCTTCACCATCTGACGGACCGCCGGGATGACGGTGGGATCGGTCGGCACATCGAGGAGAATCCCGGTCACCAGGGTCTCGAACGTCACGACCTGAAGCAGCCGGACCAGCTTCTCGTAGCCGGTGTGCTCAGCCCCCACGCCGTCGAGGTTCCCGAGGTACTCGTCGAAGTCATAGGGCACCGCGCTGATCCGCGTGCGCTCCTCCAGCTGCCGCACCATGTCCAGGCTGTACAGGGAGTGGTAACCCTCATCGACATAGATCTGGAAGGCCGCCTGCCGCATATCGGGCGGGCAGGACACGCCCGAGCGCTCCGTCGCGATCATGTGGGTGGCACGGTTGACGACGCTTACCTCGAAGTGGGCGGTGAAGTTCAGCCACTGGAACAGGTACTGGGCTTCGAGATACCGCGCCAGGTTCGGGTCCGCCGTCACCGCCGGATGCTTCATGTGCGGGATCAGGTGGCGCGGGAAGAACGCATAGCCGGACAGGTCGTCATCCGCTGGCAGGCACCGCCGCGGCGTCTGCCGGACCCCGGCCCGCTCGTACCATTTCCGGAAGGCGGCCGCCTCGTCACTGATCATCGGATGCCTGCTTCTGGTAGAGCATCCCGCCGGACCAGACGTAGCTGACCTTGCCCCACTCGAGTGCGGAGCGGACGTCGGGGAAGAATCCGCTTCCCTTCCGGTTCGCACTAGTGTTGCAGAGCACCGGGATGCCGCTGATGGCGTGGTAGGCCTCGAGGACGGAGCGGATCGTCGGGTCCGCGTCTCGCGGCACCGTTTGTAAGCGCGCCGTCCCGTCGAGGTGGACAACAGCGGGAATGCGCTCTCGCCACTCAGCCCGGACGTCGTGGTCGAACAGCATGTACGGGTCTGGCGTGCCCGGACTGAATATGTCCGGAGCGAACTCCTCAAGGCAGATCGGCGCCACCGGCCGGTAGTGCTCACGCTCCTTCATGTCGTTGAGCAACTGCTTCGTGGCCCGGTCGGTGGCGGCGGCGATGATGCTCCGCCCGCCGAGGGCGCGGGCCCGTCGCGCTTTCCCAGGGCTACCGCCATGGCGTAGCAGTGGCCGATCAGGTGGCCCACCGGACCGAGGGCGCGCACACTGCCGTCGCTCTGTCCCGCGTAGAGCCGCGGAAAGAGCCCGCCATCCCAGACCAGGACGACGCACGGCTCGTCCGCACCGGCAGGCAGCGTCGCGGGCGCCGAGTACATATGACCGGCGATGTGCGGGTAGCTGGTGTAGCTCACCTCACGCCCCGCGATGCTGAGAGTGCCCGTACCGCCTGCCGGAGAAGCACCTCCCCGGCGGTCGGCTCAGCATAGCCGTTAAGCGTGATCTCCCTGCCGTCGAGGGCCACGGACGATGCCATAGCGCCGTCCCACCCGTCGACAACGAAACAGCCGACATCGTCGAGCGAGATCCCGTTGTCCCGAGGACCCGAATGATGAGATCGCCGGCCGGGAGAGCGGTATACCGGAGACGGTTGTCGAGCTTCTCAATTTCTGTCGAGAAGAGCAGCTCCCCATCGCGGATCGCCGCTACGCCACCGTCATGTGTCAGCTTCAGGCCAACAGTTAACATGTCGGCGTCGACGTCACCGGCTGACTGGCCTGACGCCATACGCACTCCGATCCACGGTCTCGATCGACTCTCCTACCGTTACCGCGCGACCGCAACCTAAGACAACAACGCTGCTGGTCCGCCGGGCCGGCTCCCCAGGCAGCGGCGCTAGGCGCAGAGCTCGTCAAGGAAGTCGTCGAGGATGCCGAGGTAAGCGTCGATGTCGCTGTCCTGATGGGCGAAGCCAGGGTGCGGGCCGGCCGAGGAAATGGCGTCCCACACGCCGCGGTTGGCGAAGTACGCCCGCCGGGTGTCGATGAACGACGAGTCGATGCTGAGGTAGGCCTCGCGTGCCGTTCGCGGGAGCTCTGGCAGCAGGCAGTAGCCGGTCCGCGCGCCGAACCGGTGAGCGCGCCAGCCAAGTCCGTGCTCCCGCGCGGCCGCCTCGATGCCGTCCGCCAGGCGGCCACCCAGCGCGATCATCCGGTCGTAATCGGCCGGGCGCATCAGCTCGTTCAGGACAACCTCGGCGCACGCCAGCGACAGCGCGTTCGCGAACAGCGTGCCGCCCAGGGCAAGGCCCTCCTGCTGGCCGGTCTCGTCGGCGACGTTCGAGTCAAGCAGGTCGGCCAGCTCCGTCGTCATGCCGTAGGCGCCGATCGGGATCCCGCCGGCGATGCCCTTCCCGCCCGTGACGATGTCAGGCGACATGCCGTAACGAGCGACCGCGCCGCCGTACACGTCGAACTGGGTGTGCGTCTCGTCCATCACCAGCAGCGTGCCGTGCCTGGTGCACGCCTCGCGGAGCCCGGTCAGGAAGCCCGGCTCCGGCAGCACCGTGCCGCAGTTGGTCAGCACGCCCTCGATGAGCACGGCGGCTGTCTTCTCCTGCCGCAGGACCCGCTCGGCCGCTTCCAGGTCGTTGAAGTCAACCACCGCCTGGCCGGGCGGCGGGGTCGTGCCGACGCCCATTTCGTCCGGCACCAGCCCGGTGCCGTTACTGGACCACAGCGTCTCGTCGAGCATGCCGTGGTACTTGCCGGCGAACAGCAGGACTCCCTGACGCCCGGTCGCGACCCTGGCGATCCGCAGTGCCTCCGTGTTGGCCGCGGACGCGGAGAGCGTGATCTGCCATTGCGGCAGCCCGAAGCGCAGGCTGAGCTGCTCGCACACCGCCAGGGCGGGCTCGGCGGGCAGGAAGAACTGCACGCCTCGCGTGGCCTGGGCGGTGATCGCCTCGGCCAGCCGCGGGTGCGCGTAGCCGAGTATCGCCGACATGTCGCACACGTTGAAGTCGATGTAGCCATTGCCGTCGACATCGGTGAATGTCGCTCCGCTGCCGTGCGAAATCCACAACGGCGGCGTCCGGTAAAAGCCGGCCATCCACGCCATCGGCACCCCGGCCGGCATGACCTGCCGAGCCGTGGCCCCCAGGGCGAGCGATTTCGGTATGCGGGCCTGGAAGGCGGCGTCCTCACGGTGCCGGATCCGCTCCAGGTTGTCGCGATGCTGCCGGGTCAGAACCGGGGAGCCGTCCACGGGCTACCTCCCTAGCGATTCGCGGTCACGGCGCGACCAGGACTCTTCCCCTTCCCTGCTCTCTTGACGAGCCCGCAGGACGCTGTTTAAATCACGTCTTAGAATAAGTCTCGTATTACCTTCGCGAGCGCCGGCCGGCACGGCGCCGTTCTTCTCGATAGCTCTTGACCCATGCGACGCGCCTGCGCCCGGCAATCCCGCCTGGCCAGGTAACGAGAAGAGGAGCAAGAAAAATGGGACTAGTCCATCCGCCTCGGTTAGCCGGGCTCCGGCGCGCACGAGCACGCCGGACCCGCGCCACCGCTCCGCTGGCCCTAGGGGCCGCGGCCGTCGCCGTGGCCGCTCTGACGCTGGTAGGCGGCGTGCGTTCCGCGGCCTACGGTGCCGCCGATGCGCCCTACGGCGGGACGGCGGCGCCGGTGCCGGGCACGGTGCAGGCGGCAAACTATGACACAGGCGGCCAGGGGGTGGCCTACAACGTCACGTCGGTCAACGGCACGGCGAACAGCTACCGGTCGGACGGGGTCGACCTGGAGGCGTGCTCCGATACCGGCTGCGGCTATGACCTGGGCTGGACGGCCAGCGGGCAGTGGTTCAAGTACACCGTGAACGTGGCCACGGCGGGCACCTACGCCGTGAGCTTCCGGCTGGCGGCCCTCAGCGCGGTGACCGACGCCCTGCACATCGCCAACTCTTCCGGCACCAACATCTCCGGCAACATCACCGCCCCGGCGACGGGCAGCTGGCAGACGTGGACGACGGTGACGGCCAGCGTGACGCTGCCGGCCGGCCAGCAGACGCTGACCGTCGATCAGGACAACCCCGGCTGGAACATCCACTACCTGACGTTCGCCACGAGCGGCGGCAGCGGCAGCGGGTACGGCGGCTTCCCGTCCTCGTTCTGGGGCAACACCAGCAGCATCCCCACCGCGACGAACGCCATCGAGTTCGACTTCATCAACGCCACCAACGGCCAGTATCCCGACAGCGAGGTCTACTGGGACGTCAACGGCGTCGAGGAATCCATCGCGCAGTCTCCCTACTACGAGATGACCTCGTGCACCGCCTGCCGGATCTACTTCTACCTCGGATCGACCAATAGCTCGTACAACGACTTCATCGAGCTGAACTCCAGCGGCACGACGATCAACGCCGACACCTCACGGGTGGATGCGTTCCGGCTGCCGCTGGCGATTCACCTGCATAACTCCAACAACACCGACACCGTGGTGGGGGAGGACGACCAGGTGTTCGCCGAGACCAGGACAGCCCTGTTCTCCCAGTTCGAGAACGCGATGCCCGCGCCGTTCCAGCAGCTCGCCACCGTCGACGCGCCGTATGCCATCCCGGCGCCCGGCGATGTCGCGGCCTTCCAGCCGGGCGGAGCGGACGCCAGTTACATGACGTCCTATGCGTCGTCGGTGGGGGCGACCGAGACCACGCAGGAGGTCTTCGGATGCTCTGGCGGCGGAAGCCCGAACCTCAGCAGCGACCCGACCCTGTGCGCGGCCCTGAACCGCGGCGTCGCGCAGGACTCCACGACGGTGCAGAACACGCCGTCTGACTACTACAAGACCGCCCCGTTCAACTACTACTCCTGGTTCTGGCACTCCGTCGCCGTCAACGGCCTCCAGTACGGCTTCGCCTACGACGACGTCAACGGCCAGTCCTCCGACTTCAACAGCACCAACGCCCAGTACGTACAGGTAGCCATCGGCTGGTAAACCGGCTCTTGTGGCCCCGCGGGGTGCCGGCTTCGATCTTCGCCGGCACCCCGCCGCCACGTCCTGCTGCCCCGGCGCATGGCCTGCCAGCCGGTATGGGTCAGGGTCTCCTTGCTGGAAAGATGTCCGGGTCTGTCTGTCACCTGGCCCCAGCTGGAGAAGAGGAACAGTGGAGAGCCCCGAAGAGATACGGCGCAGCGCGCCGAGGCGCGTGGACCAGATCGCCGTCGGCGGGGCGGCGCTGGCCTGCCTCGCCGACGTGCACGGCAATACGGCGGCCCTGGACGCCGTCCTGGCATCCGAGGAGTTTGCCCAGGCCGGCTCCGTGGCGTTTCTCGGCTGCACGACGACGGGACCCGACCCGCTCGGCGTCCTCGAACGATGCGCGGACCTGAAGATCCCCGTGTTCCACCTGGCCGGGAACGGCGAGCGCCTGGTTCTGGAGTTCGCCAGCGGCGTCCGACCCATTGCGCGCGATGTTGACGAGTTCCTCGTCGCCGCGCACGGCGACGCCGGGCTGGCCACGATCGGCTCGTGGCCCGGCGGGCTCAGGGCGATCCACCCGCTGGCGGGGGGCCTGCGGATGTGCCATGGCAGCCCGCGTAGCGACGTCGAGCTGCTGACGACGCTGACCGGGGACGACCGGCTGCGCGCGGCGACTGCCGGGGTTGACGAGGCGGTGGTGATTCACGGCCACAGCCATGTGCAGTACCGGCGCGACGCCGTGGGCAAGCAGATCGCCGGAGCGGGCAGCGTCGGCCTGCCATATGCGGCGGCGCCCGGGGCGCGGTGGGCGCTCTTGTCCGACGAGGTTCGGCTCGTGACGACCCCGTATGACCTGGACAAGGCCGAGGCCATGGTCGCCGCGACTGGCTACCCCGGTGATGCCTACCTGAAGCTCCTGCGCCAGCCGCCCAGCCCGGAAGCGAAGACGGCCGACGCCGAGAGGCTCGTTTTCTCCAATTAATTGGCTGTGCAGAAGGCGGCCGCCGATGGTTCCCGGCCGAAGTGACCGCCCGCGCGAGGAAATGCGGGCGGTCACTTCAGTGCTGACGCCTCAGCTTTACGCCACTGGCCTCGCGACCGTTTCCGGGTGCCAGGTCTTCGTGCCGTTGACGGCCCAGTAGAACTTCAGCCGACCGCCTGCCCCGACCGCGCTGATGTTGGCCGAGTTGCCGTTGGCCGTCACGACCGGAGCCGAGTAGGTGGTCCGGGCACCCGCCACCGTCTCGGCATGCCAGGTCGGGGAGCCGTTCTCCGCCCAGTAGAACTTCAGCCGGCTCTTCGCGCCGGTGGCGACGATGGTGACCGCGCCGTCGTTCACCGCGATCGACGGAGCCGAGTAGGTGGTCTGGGCGCCTGCCACTGTCTCGGCATGCCAGGTCGGCGTCCCGTTGACCGCCCAGTAGAACTTCAGCCGCCGCGAGCTGCCGGTGGCCGCGATGTTCACGCTGGTCCCGTTCACCGTCATGGCCGGGGCCGAGTAGGTCGAGTTGGCCTTGGCGACGGTCTCGGCGTGCCAGGTGGTGGTCCCGTCGACCGCCCAGTAGAACTTGAGCCGATGCCCCGGACCCTCGGCGGCAATGTTGGTGTTGCCGCTGTCGGCGTTGATCGTCGGGGCCGAGTAGGTTGTCCCGTTGCCGGCGACGGTCTCGTGGTGCCAGGTCGGGGTCCCGTTGACCGCCCAGTAGAAGCGCAGTGAGTGGTGCGGTCCCTCCGCCGCGATATTCACGTCGCTGCCGTCAACCGTGATCGTCGGGGCCGAGTAGGTTGTCCCGTTGCCGGCGACGGTCTCGTGGTGCCAGGTGGGGGAGCCGTTGACCGCCCAGTAGAAGCGCAGTGAGTGGTGCGGTCCCTCCGCCACGATGTTCACGCTGTTCCCGTTGACCGTCATCGCCGCGGCTGAGAATGTCCTCCCCGCGCCCGCCACCGTCTCGCCATGCCACGTCTTCGACCCGTTCTCGGCCCAGAAGAAGCGCAGCGAGTGGTGCGAGCCGGGCACGGCGATGTTCACCGCGCCGTGATTGACCGTCATCAACGGCCCGGTGGCGGCCAGCGCCGGCGTCAGCCCGGCCGAGGCCGCGGCGATCGCGGCGGCCAGCGAGAGGGAAAGGCGGTACGCAGTCCTGTTCATCTGCTTCCCCCAGCTCAGGCGGTCGCGGTTACGCTGTCGGCGGTCTGGATGTCGTTGAAGAAGCGGCGGTGCACCCGCAGCGTCTCGTCCCCGGCCGGGATACGGTGCCAGAGCCCCGCGGCGGGACCCAGCTGGGTCGAGCGCGGCAGTTCCGTGACCACGCCGCGGGCCTTGCTCATGCTGACCTTGCCCGCGTCCAGCACGACGATCCTGGCCGGGGTGACCGCGATAATCCGGTAGTGGTTGAGGCCGAGGAACACGAAGATGCCCGTCAGGCCGGCCAGCCACTGGCTGGCGGTCTGGGCGCCGATCACCGCTTGGATCGGCTCGCCTGGCCGCAGGTACTGTGCCGCTGAGCTACGCATGGTGTCGCGCAGTGCCATGGATGACTCCCCCTCGTCGCGGTGACCAGATCTGGTCACCTGGCTTACGCTGACGAGGCGGTCCATGCCGTGCCATGCCGTTCCACGCGCCGGGCCGGTCACCCCGGCCAGTATGAGCAGCGCGTCCCCGTACGGACCGATCGCCGCAGATGCTCGCCGATGACGGCGTCGGCGGCCGTGATCCGGATCAGAGCGCGCCGGATGGCCTTGCCCACCGCGACCCTGGCCCGCTCGCTTTCATCCGAAAACGAGCGCGAGCGGCCGCCGAGCCCGGCCGCGCTGGCCAGCTGCCCGATCAGCCAGTCCCGTTCCGCCGTGGCGGAACGGTCGGCGTCGCTGCCCGGCGCCAGCTCGCCGAGCTTGGCCTCCAGGCGGCGGAGCCGATCGCGGTACCCGCCGACCGCCTCGGCATCCAGCACGGGCTGCCCCGTTCCGCCGGTCACCGAGGCGACTCCTGCCGTGAGGTCGGCCGCCGGGATCTCCTGACGCGGATTGGCGATCAGCACCGCCAGGTGCAGCAGCCCGATGCTGTCCTCGACCACGGCACTACGGCCGCCGAGACCGACCCGCCAGCCGCGGCCAACTCGTTCGCAGGTAGCGGCGGCCACGCCGGCTCTGCCCCCGTTATCGGGCAGCGCGATGCCCAGGGCCGTGGCCTCAGCCCGCGCCGCCTGCAGCTCCCAGCGCGCTGGTTCCCCATCGCCCGGTTGCCCGCGCAGCTGCCGTGCCCGGCCGAGCCGCTGCCGGGTGAAGACCAGCGCGGGCCGGTGTGCCAGCGCGAGGTTGTGCCGCACCGCGGCCGTCAGGTGCTCGACCGCTTCGGCTAGCCGCCCGGTCGTCAATGCGGCGATGCCCAGGGCCTGGTGGGTGGATCCGAAGCAGGTGACCCCGAGCCCGCCCACCATGGGCAGGTCCGCGTACGGCCGCAGCAGCTCGTACGCCTGGCTCGCGGCCTCAGGCTCGCCGAGCAGGTAAGCCGCCTCCGCGACACCGTTCATCGTCACCAGCCAGCTGCTGCCGCGTGGCATCGTGCTCAGGTCCTGAGCCACCAGCGCGGCCAGGTAGCTGGCCGCCACGGACCGGTCGCCAGCCTGCGCCGCCGCCACGGCCAGCGCTGCGAAGGTGGAGTTGTCCACCGCGCTGAGCGCGGAGGAGTCCGCCCGGTCCTGCAGCATCGGCAGCAGCTCGGGGAGCCGCCCCTGGTACCAGCGGATCGTGACCAGCTGGGACCCCGGCCACCATTCAGCGTCGATATCGCCGGCCGCCGCGCCGCCGGCCGCGCAGACCGCCGACAGCGACTCGGCCTCGTCTAGCCGGCCCGCGCGGATGGCCAGCATCACGTCGATGGCGCTGACCACGAACCCGACCGCGGCGTGACCCCGCTCCCTCAGGTCGCCGCGCAGCTCGCCCAGCAGCCGCCCGGCATGCAGGTCCCCGGCGGCGTAGGCGTCCGCCGTCTGCCACAGCAGCCCCATCAGCCGGTCGCTGCGCCGCACGGTGCGGAAGCTCGCCCGGGTCAGCTCGCTGGCCAGCTCGTGGCGCAGGGCCATCTCGCCCGGCCCGAGCAGGCAGTGGTGGGCCAGGCTCAGCGCCTCCGCCAGCGCCACCGGGTCCTCGGCCACCCTGGCCTCGGCCAGCGCCGCCAGGATCCTCGCGTGCGTCCCTTGCCGGTAATCGGCCTCGGCCGCCAGCCGGGTCCGGATGCGCAGCGCGAGCGACGACTTCGCGCCCAGCAGCGATAGCACGTGTGCCAGGCGCGTTTCCAGCATCGCCGCCCCGGTGACCGTGCGGCGCTCGCTGACCCACAGGCCGGCCAGGCCCAGCACGGCTAGGGCCATCGCCTCCGGGTCGCCCGCCAGTTCGGCCAGCTCGTAGGCGCGGTCGAAGCTCTCCCGGCTCGCCCGCAGGTCACCGGCCTCGGCCAGCGCGTACTCGCCGTCCACCAGGCAGGCCCTGAGTTCGCCGGGCAGGCTGCTGGCCCGCTCCAGCCCGTGCGTAGCCGAGCCCCCGTCGGCGACACTCGCCATGGACAAAATGTATTGGTAAGTCCATTGCGCCGTCGAGGCCGCAGCCGGAAGCTCTTGACTTTCTCGCCGCCGCGCGTTCGGTCACGGTCAGGCCTGGGCAGGCGCGCCTTCTGCCGCGCCGGATTCTGCAGGACCGGATTCTGCAGGACCGGCCTGATGGGGTGCCCGGGACAGCGCCGGGTCCGGGACGAGGATGCTGACGCGATCGCCGGCGGCCAGTTCCAGGTCCGGCCCGGGATCTCGCAGGCGGCGGTGGCGCAGCACGGAGACCGGAATGCTGCCGGATGGCCAGTTCACGCTGCCCAGCGGTCGGCCCAGGGCGGGGGAGCCCGCCTCGACTGTCAGCTCGACGACCTGGTAGCCGGGCAGCGGCGTGGGTGCCGCCGGCAGCGAGTCCGCCAGCCCGGCGGCCGGGCCGTCAGGCGCGGGCGAGCCGCCGATCTCGGTGGCGACGGCGCGGAGCACACTGGCGTTGGTGATCCAGCCGCGCACCTTGCCGCCGTCGCCGGACAGCACAGGCAGGCCGTCACGGCCGTATACGTGGAGCTGGCGCAGGGCCTGGGCGAGTGATTCTCCCGCGTAGATGACCTGCGGGTCGCCCTGGTAGGTGACCTGGCCCGGCAGCGGCGCCGTCGGGGTGGCCGCACCGTCATGCGGGTGGCCGTCCGGCACCGTGACCGGCACTGGCAGCGGGCGCATGACGTCGGCGGCAGTGAGATCGCCGAAGGCCCGCCAAGGCGCGGCGCGGTCGATGTCCTGGCCGCGGCGCAGCAGCTTGGTGGTGTAGATCGTGCCGTAGCTCAGTGCCCGCGAGGTGGCGGTGGCGATGGCGACGGCGAGCATGACCGGCAGGGTCAGGGTGTAGTCGCCAGTCATCTCGATAACGCTGGCGACCGAGGTCAGCGGGGCGCGGGCGGCGGAGGTGAACACCGCGCCCATGGCGACCACGGCGTACAGCGCGGGCGAGCCCGCCGCCGGGCCGAGGACGTGGACGGCGATCTCGCCGAAGGCCATGCCCGACGTGACGCCGACGAACAGGGACGGGGCGAACACGCCGCCGGACCCGCCGATGCCCAGGGTCAGGCTGCAGGCCAGGATCTTTCCGGCCGCCAGTACCAGCAGGAACCACAGCACGTAGTTGCCGGCGATGGCCTTGTCCATCACCGGGTAGCCCACCCCGTACATCTGCGGCAGCGCGAGCAGCAGCACGCCGAGGGCCAGCCCGCCGATCGCCGGCCTGGCCCACTCGGGGCGGTTCTTCCAGGCCCGGTCCCACAGGTCTTCCATCCCGTATACAGCGCTCTTGAAGGCCAGCCCGACCAGGCCCGCGACGACCGCGAGCACGGCCACCAGCAGGTAGTCGCGGGGGTGAGCCAGCGCGATCCCCGGCGGGAACCCGGACAGGAACGGCTTGCTGCCCAGGAACGGGATGGCCACCGCGTCGGCGATCATGGCCGAGAGCATCACGGTGAACAGGGCGTCCACGGAGAACTCCCGCAGGATGATCTCGACGCCGAAGAACACGCCGGTGATCGGGGCATTGAAGGTGGCGGCGATACCGCCGCCGGCGCCGCAGGCGACCAGGATCCGCATCCGGTTCTCCGGCATCCGCACCCACTGCCCGAAGGCGGACGCGAGCGCCGAGCCGACCTGCACGATGGGTCCCTCGCGGCCGACCGACCCGCCGGCCCCGATGCACAGCGCGGAGGCGAGCGCCTTGACGACGCTGACCTGCGGGCGTATCCGCCCGCCGTTTTCCGCGACGGCCACCATCACCTCGGGGACGCCGTGGCCGCGTGCTTCCCGCGCGTACCGGTAGATCAGCGGGCCGTAGACCAGGCCGCCGAGCACGGGCGCGACCACGAAGAAGCCCAGGCCGAGCCACGGAAGGTGCGCGCTGCCCACGTGACCCGCCTGGCCGAACTGATCCTGGCCGGTGAACAGCCAGGTGACGAAGTAGATCAGGTACCGGAACGCCACCGCGCCCAGGCCGGACCCGGCGCCGACCACGACCGCGATGACGAACAGGCCGCCCCGCGTGCCGCGCAGCCAGCCGCCAGCCCGCGCTTTCCGGCCGACTTCCGAGCGGCCAGCCCGGCCAGCGGAAGCGGCCTGGCCGGCGGACGAGGATGCCGCGGTCACGCGGTCACCTTCCCGGCCACCGCGTCCCGCTGGCCGTCCGGCAACGGAGTCGGCCACTGGCTGTCCGGCACCTCGCCGGCCGCCGCGGCGAAAACGGTCAGCGCCGCGGCGATGTCGGCCTGCTGGCCGGCGGGCAGCCGCACCAGGATCTCCCCGATCAGTGCGCGCCGTCGGCCGGTGGCCTGGTCCACGACCACGCGGCCTGCCTCGGTGACCGAGACCTGCACCGCCCGCCGGTCCGACCTGTCCCGGTGCCGGCGGATCAGGCGCTTGCGCAGCAGCCGGTCGCACATCCGCCCGGCGGTGGATGACGTCACCCCCAGCGCGGCGGCTAGGTCCGTCATCCGCTGCGGTCCTCGCGACGCCAGCACCACCAGCGTCCGGTACTGGGCGAGCGTGGACTCCTCCGCCGCGGCGCCTAGCGACTGAGTCGCCACCGCGACAAGCGTCCGGCTCGCGGTGAGCACCGCGTCCACCGCCGCCTCGTCGACCACCTGCCCGGTCACATCACGCTCCAGGTACTCGGAATTACATGCACACTGCAATCAGTTCACTGTGACTCTATCAGCCAGTGCAACTAATTCCCCGGGCGGCCGGCGGGCGGCCGGCGGCCACTCATGCTGCGGGTGCCCCTGGGCGTCAGTGTCGCGCGCGTTCCTCGAAGGACCTGATCAGCCTGCCGCGCAGGCCAGGCTCGGCCAGGACCAGGACCTCGTCACCCGGCCGGAGCACGGTGTCCTCTTTGATGGGCACGAGCTGGCCGTCGCGGACGACGAAACTGACCCAGGCATCGCCGGGAAGGTCGGCGAGGTCGCCGATCGTGGCGCCGTCGGCGGGCGAGCCTGCCTGGATGGTCAGGCGATGCACGCCGCTTGGCTCGTCCCTCAGCCGTACGCCGAGTGCCCATGGCTCTGGCTCGACCGTGTGCATCTGCACGCGCAGCAGCCGGGCAGCCGCCGGCATCAGGCTGCCCTGAACGATGACCGAGAACACCACCACGACCGCGACGATGTTGTAGAGGCGCTCGGCATCCGGGATGTGCGCTGCCAGCAGGAAGCTGCCGAGCAGGATCGGCACCGCCCCCTTGAGCCCAGCGAACAGGACGAAGTTGCGCTCGTTGCCTCTCAGCCGCGCGGGGATGAGGCACAGCCCGACTAGGGCCGGGCGGATAACAAACGCGACCGTCGCCCCGATGATCAATCCGGGGATCCACACGTTGGCGCGGGCGATCACGGCAAGGTTGATGGTGAGGCCGAGGACGACGAATGCGACGATCTCGGCAAGGCTGGCGAGCGCGGCATGGAAGTGCTCAATTTCCCGCTTGTAGGGGGCGCGCTCGTCGCCAAGCGCGATCCCCGCGGCGAAGACCGCCAGGAACCCCGACCCGTGAGCCAGGGTGGCGACGCTGAACAGCAGCAGCGCGCAGACCAGCGTCCGCAGCGGGTACAGTCCCTCGCCGGGCAGTGGCACCCGGCGGGTAAACCACAGCAGTGCCCGGCCGCCCGCCACGCCGACCGCCGCGCCCACGATGATCTGCAGCAGGAACTCGCCGCCGGCGTGAGCGAATGCGGCGGCGCTGAGGCCGCCGGCGGCGATGAGGCTGGTCATCAGGGCGATGCCGACCGGGTCGTTGGCTCCGGACTCCCCTTCCAGGATGGTTCCCGCGCGCCCGGCTATCTCCCGCTGCCCCAGCACTGAGAACACGACCGCCGGGTCCGTCGGCGCCACGGCGGTGGCCGCCAGCAGCGCGATATACCAGGCCAGGCCGAACGCCAGGTGCAGGAGTACGGCAGTGGCGGCCACCGTCAGGAACGTCCCGAGCACGCCGGCCGCGCCGATCGGGGCAGCCGCGGACCGGAAGCGAGACCAGCCGATGTGCATGCCACCCGCGAAAAGGACGCAGATCAGGGCAACGGTGACCACCCGGTCCACAGCCTGCCTGGGCGGCGCGTGCAGGGCCGGGATGACCTGGACGGCGATGGCCGCGCCGACCAGGACGAGCGCGGGCGAGGGGATCTTGAGGCGCTCGGTCACGCGGTTGGACAGCACCGCGACCAGTCCCACGGCGGCGGTCAGCAAGACCAGCAGGGCGAACGAGGTGTCAGTCACGCAGGTAATCCCCCTAGGCACAGACCGGGCAAGTTTGCACAGTCCCGACCAGGCTTCCCGGGGCACCGCTGACGAGCTTAGCCCTCGCCCTCGTGCCGGCCTGGGTCATGGCCCGCGGCCGCGGGGGCTAGTGCCTCGGTCGGCGGCTCGGCGGTCACCGGCGCTCCGGTCCCGGTCTCGTCGGGATAGGCAGCGGGCTCGCCCGAAGGGGCGTAATGGCCAGCCGCGCCAGACGTCGCTGCACATTTGTGCAATTATCAGCACATGCGTTCAAGCCGGGACCTCACTGCGGCTGCCCAGATCCGCGAGGCGGCGATGCGCTTGTTCGCTGATCGGGGCGTGCCGGGCGTGACCGTGCGCGACATAGCGGCGGAAGCCGGGGTGTCCCCATCGCTGGTCATTCATCACTACCGCACCAAGGACGGGCTGAAGGCCGCGGTGGACGATCGTGTCTCGACGGCCCTGGCGGAACTGCTCACCGAGGCCATGGATCCCCTCGGGGGCCAGATGAGCCCCGCGTCCGTCGCCGGGGTCATCGCGGCACGGTTCGCCAGCGAGCCAGCGTTGCCGGCCTATCTGCGGCGCCTGCTGGTCGACGGCGGCGCGCCGGCTAACGCGCTGTTCCGCCGCCTCTACGACGGGCTGGCCGGCGCGATGGCGGTCCTGGGCCGGGCCGGGATCATGCGCCCGACCACCGACGAGACGGCCCGCCTGGTCTTTCTGCTCGTGAACGACCTGGCCATGCTCATCCTGCGCGAGCAGATCGCCGGAATTCTGGGCACCGACCCGCTGACGGCCGCCGGCATGAACCGCTGGAGCGAAACCGTCCTTGACGCATACACGCACGGGGTGCTGACCGCCCCCGGGAAGGAGGAATCATGACAAGCGCTGTCGTCACCGTCGACGCCCTGACCCGCCGGTTCGGGTCGCGGCGCGGGGTGGCCGACGTGAGCTTCGAGGTGCAGCCGGGGGAAGTGTTCGGCTTCCTCGGGCCCAACGGTGCGGGCAAGTCAACGACGATCCGCCTGATGCTCGGCATGTACCGCGCCGATTCCGGCGCCATGTCCGTCCTCGGCCTCGATCCAAAGCGCGACGCTGTCGCGCTGCACCGCCGCGTGGGCTACCTGCCGGGCGAGCTGGCGCTGCACCAGCGTCTCACTGGCGCCCAGCACCTGGCGGCGTTCGCCCGCGTTCGCGGGACGGTCGACCACGCGCTGCGCGATGAGCTGGTCAAGCGTTTCGCCGTCGAGCTCGATCGGCCGGTACGCACCCTGTCAAAGGGCAACCGGCAGAAAATCGGCCTCGTCCTCGCGTTCATGCACCGGCCAGAACTGCTGATCCTTGACGAGCCGACCTCTGGTCTCGATCCGCTGCTGCAGGATGAGTTCGCCCGCCTCGTCCGCGAGACAACCGCCGACGGGCGCACGGTCTTCCTCTCCTCGCACGAGCTGGACGAGGTGCAGCGGCTAGTCGACCATGTCGCGATTATCCGCGACGGGCGCATCGTCGTGACCGACACGATCGAAGGGCTTCGCCGCACCGCTCCGCGCACCATCGTGTTCCGCTTCGACGGCGACGTGGACACGGCGAGGTTCACCGGCATCGACGGGATCGAGGTCACCGACGCGCAAGCCCGCAGCGTGGCCATGTCGGTGTCCGGGCCGCTCGCGCCGGTGCTGCGGGTGGCAGCCGACCTCGGCGCGGTTGACGTGACCGCGCGGCCGGCCGATCTCGACGAGCTGTTCCTGCGCTATTACCGCGACGACCGGCAGGAGGCCCGCCTGTGAGGACCGGCATCGCCCGTCTCGACCTGCTGCTGCGTCGGCGCGGCACGATCGGCTACGCGCTCGGCCTGGCGGCATACGTGTTCGTCATCGTCGCGTTGTACCCGGCCTTCAAGGATGACACCAGCCTGAACCAGCTCACCGCGGGCAACTCGAGAGTTGCCGCGCTGCTGGGCGCGACTGGCAGCCTTACCTCGCCGACCGGATGGCTCAACGCGAACATCTATGCCAACTTCCTTCCGCTCGTCGTCCTGCTGCTGACAATCGGTTACGGCGCAGCGGCGATCGCCGGCCAGGACGAGGACGGGACGCTGGGCCTCATCGTCACGCTTCCCTTGTCGCGATGGCGGATTCTCGCGCAGAAGGCGATGACGCTGGTCGCCATTGCGGTGTCCGCAGGACTGGCCACGGTCCTGGTCGTCCTCGCCGGGCGCGGCTTCGGCCTCTCCCTAGGGACCGGCCACCTGGCTGGGGCAACGACCGGCGTGACGCTGCTCGGCATCGACTTCGGCGTGCTTGCCCTGCTCGTCGGGGCCCTCAGCGGCAGCCGGGCAATCGCCCTCGGCGTGACCTCGTCGCTGGCCGCCGCGTCGTACCTTGTCAGCTCGCTGGCACCGGTGACGCACTGGGTGCGCCCGCTGCGGTTCGAGTCATTGTTCTACTGGGCGGTCGGCAATGATCAGCTGCGCACCGGGCTGAGCCTCACCTCCGCCGTAGTGCTCGTCGGGTTCGCCGCCGTCACGCTCGGTGCGGCAGCCAAAGCCTTCGAGCGACTGGACGTGCGCTAAGCCGTAACCCGGCGGTCCTTGCCGCGGGCGGTGGGATCAGAGCTTGCTGATCAGGAGTCGCTCGATGGCCTTTGTGCGGGTGAAGCTGCTGGCCGTCGGCGGATTATTGACGTCGGCGTTGATGACGACAACGACGTAGCCCTTCGCCTCGGCAGCGAACTCCTTGATCGCTCCCTGGACGGCACGGTCCCCGATACCGGACACGTTCTTGACCGAGCCGTCGTCTTGCTTGATGGTGGCGACCTGGCTGGCCCAGGAGTTCAGCGGCCCGCCCTCCTTGTTGATGCTGAAGGTAAAAGAGGCGGTTGGCTGGGCACCTGTCACGTTGCAAAGGCTTCCGACGCTGGCCTGGATAGCCGTGTAATGAACGCCGACCGCCTGCGAGAGTTCCGCGGCTGTCACCAGCGTGCACCCGTCGATCGAGGCAGACGATCCGCCTGTTCCGCTGGAGGCCTGAGCGCCGCTGCCTGGGTCCTGGCTGGACGCGGAAGTGGCCGGCGAGCCGCCGCCGCACCCGGCCAGCACCATCAAGCTGAGGCCGACGGCGACCGAGGCGACCCTGCCGGATGCTGTCGGACGGATGACGAGCCGGCCAGTCTTGCGCCGGGTTGGACTCAAGGTCCGTGCGGATGGCTGGCAGGCTGCGCGTGCCTGGCGCTGATTAGTCATGCCCGAATATCAGCATGACTACCGTAACGGCTACGTAAGGCAATGGCCGGACACCCCACATCGGCGTCCCGCCATGCATGCGGTCACGGTTCAGCTCGCCATCGTCGGGCTCGACCCCGCCGTGCGCTGGCTCGGCCTGGAAGTCCTCGACAGCACCGACGGGGCAGCATGCCGGGCGAGCTGCACGAGCGAAGCCGCTTCCTGCGCCACGGCCACGCATGGACTATGTCGACGGCACGCGCTGATCTGGCTGACCTTGCGGCGGGCGCGTCGAGGCCTTGACTCTCAGGCTCGTGGCAGGCACACTTTTAAACATGTTTAGTTTTCTGCCGGGACCTTCGTAGGCCATGGCTGTATCGCCTCCGGAGCAGCCTGACGCCGGGCTGCCTCCCGTCAGCAAGGGGCAGCGGACGCGCCAGCGGATCTTCGAGTGCGCGATGGAGCTGTTCATGAGCCACGGCTACGAGAAGACGACCATGCGGATGATCGCGGACCGGGCGGGCGTGAACGTCGCCCTGTCCTACCGTTACTTCCCGTCGAAAGAGCACCTGGTCTCTGAGTTCTACCGGAACTTCACCCGCGACTTCATCGACCGGTCGGCCGTGGTGCTGGCGGCTGGCTCCGGACTGGAGGCTCGCCTGGTCGGGGTGATCGAGACCATGTTCGCGGCGGCCGGCCCGTATCACGCCTTCGCCGGCTCGCTCTTCGCGACGGCGGCCTCGCCGGCGAGCCCCCTCAACCCGTTCAGCGCAGACTTCACCGAGGTGCGCGATCTCGGGATCGACGTGTTCGCCCGCGTCGCCAGCGGCTGCACGCCGCGAGTTCCCGACGACCTGGCCGACGAGCTGCCCTTCCTGCTGTGGACGTTCAGCCTGGGCCTGCTCTACTGCTGGATGCACGATCACTCCGAGAATCAGGAGAAGGCCAGGGCGATACTTCGCCAGTCGGCCCGCCTCCTAGCTGGCCTTGTCCGCCTCAGCTCCGTGCCGGGCACAGGCAATTTCCGGCGGCAGCTGATCTCTGTCACCCACCTGATGCGGTCCAGCCTTCCCCTGGGCCCCGACAGTCCTGCCTGACCGGCAGCCTGGCCGGGGCGCAACCGACCCGGCGCTTCTGGAGATCCACCGGCCACCCACCCAGAGGAGCGCTCATGCGCGTCCGGATGATCCTGCCTGCCCTGACAGAGGCCACGAGCCCGCTATTCCGGCCGATCAAGTACTCGCTGTTCCCGCCGCTGGGCCTGGCGACCCTGGCCGGCTATCTCGGTCCCGCCGACGAGGTGGTCATCTCCGACGAGCACGTCGAGCCGCTGCGGCTCGATGACGACCCCGATGTCGTGGTGATTCAGGTGTACATCACCTCGGCCCGGCGGGCGTATGAGATCGCTGACCGGTACCGGGCCCGAGGCGCACACGTCTGCCTGGGCGGGCTGCATGTCACGTCGCTGCCGGAGGAGGCCGCAGGCCACGCCGACACCATATTCCTGGGTCCCGGCGAGGACACCTGGCCGCAGTTCCTGGCGGATTACCGGGCCCGCTCGCCGCAGGCCCGGTATGAGTCCAGGCGGCGCACGCTGGCAGGCCTGCCGCCCATCCGCCGGGACCTCATCAAGCGGCATCTATACCTCGTGCCCAACTCGATCGTGGTCTCCCGAGGCTGCCCGCATGTCTGCGACTTCTGCTACAAGGTCGCCTTCTTCAAAGGCGGCAAGCAGTTCTATACGCAGACCGTCGATGACGCTCTCGCGGAGATCAGCCGGCTCCCCGGACGGCACCTGTACTTCCTGGATGACCATCTGTTCGGCAACGCCAGGTTCGCCACGGCCCTGTTCGACGGCATGAGCGGCATGGGCCGTCTCTGGCAGGCCGCCGGGACGGTGAAGACCGTTCTGGAGAATCCCCGCGTGCTGGAGAAGGCGGCCGCCTCCGGGCTGCGGAGCCTCTTCGTCGGATTCGAGACCGTTAACGCCGCCAATCTCAGCGAGCAGCGCAAGTACCAGAACATCGGCCGGGACTACGACTTGGCGGTCCGCCGTCTCCACGACCTGGGCATCATGGTCAACGGCAGCTTCGTCTTCGGGATGGACGAGGACGGCCCGGACGTATTCGACCGGACCGTCGAATGGGCCATCCGCCAGGGCGTCGAGACGGCCACCTTCCACATCCTCACGCCCTACCCCGACACCGCCCTGCACGCCCGGATGACGGCCGAGGACCGCATCCTGCACAGCGACTGGGACCTCTACGACACCCGCCACGTCGTCTTCCGCCCCGCCGGCATGGACGCCAGCACCCTGGAAGCCGGCTACTGGCGGGCCTACAAGGACTTCTACCGGTGGGGATCGATCTGGACGGGTGCTGCCACCAAGGAAACCCTCCGCGGCCGGCTGCGGCACCTGGCCTATGCCGGCGGCTGGAAGAAGTTCGAGCCGTTCTGGGATCTCGCGATCCGATCACAACGGGTCGTTCACGCGCTCCCGCTGCTCGAAGCCGTCCTGACCGGCTTCGGCCGCCATCACCCGCGGCACGAGGCGGCCCCTGGGGAGCTACCTGCCGGGGCGCCCGAGGCGCCACATCGCAGCAAGATCGACATCAGCGCACTCTAGGCACTGCCCCACGCGGCCTCGCCTCAGTCCTGCGGCGTCACTCCCTGGGCTTTCAGGTAAGTCATCAGATACGACACAGTCTCCTGGAGCCCCGCCTGGGGAACACCGGGCACCGAGCGGTCGATCGCTTGCCGGAACGCTGTGTTTCTGTAGCGCTTGCCCTCCATCACTACGATCTTCGAGTGCGCGCGGGCGACGAAATCAACGAGCGGAAACACCGGATCTACGGCGCTGGACAGGAGCTTCATCTGCCGGGAGAACTCGGCCAGATCGACGTACCTGAACAGGATTCCGTAGTCCTTGTTGATCTGCGTGGTCACGTCGACGATGTTGTAGTAGTCGTCGACCGTCACGTGATAAACGGGCTCCCGCGATTCAGGTGACGTCATGACGGCGACGATGTTCTGGGCGGCGATGTCGACGGGCATGAAGCTCAGCTGGATGTCAGCGTTCGGGGCTACGCCGTACTTGATCATGAAGGAAATCAGGCGTACGACGATGTCGCTGGAGTGCCCGAACGCCGTGGTCGATGCCGTCAGGAAGGCCGGCCGATAGATGGTCGCATCCAAGCCTTGCTCGCGGGCCTGGAGCACAAGCTGCTCGGAGACCCACTTCGTCTGCGCGTACCCGAAGTCGAGGCCGAGCATCTCGGGGTTCGAGTCATGCTCGTAAAGATTTCGCTTGTCCGACCATCCGAAGATCGTCGTGCTGGAGATGAAGTTCAGCTGCTTGCGGCGCGAGGTACACGCCAGGCCGATCAGCTCCCGGGTAGCTTCCACGTTCGCTGCCCGGAGAGCCTGATAGTCGAGAAGATAATCGACCAGGGCCGCATTGTGGATGATCGTGTCCGTCGTCTCCGCCAGCCGGGACCAGGCCGCCGCTGAGAGTCCGAGCCGCGGGCTCGCCACGTCGCCGCACACCGCGTGCACCCGCGCCTCGAAGGCGATCGCCGTGGAGGCGTCGTACAGCCCCGCCACCTCAAGGGCGGCCTTCAGCCGCTCCCGTGCTGCCGACGGATCAGCGGCTCGCATCAGGACTGTGTAGGTCGCGCTGGTCTGGTCGAGCAGGTTCCGGAGGAGGAATGGCCCCAGGAATCCGGTAGCTCCCGTCAGGAGCACCTGGCCGAAGCGCCCTTCCACCGGCGGCACGTCTGCGATGTCGAGAGCGGCGAGCACGGCATCCTTCCGCATTGCCGCGGCTTCGCTCTGCTCGCGCTCGCGCTTCATCTCGGCCAGGTCCGCGCGCAGTCTGCTGGCCCAGTCCGCCGAGCCGTCCCTGAGTCCCCGGAGCAGAGCGGATATCTCAGCGACCGTCAGGCGCTGCACAATCGGCATGTGCAGGTCATCCTGCAGGTCCGCGCATCGGCCTGGACGACCGCTCTCTCCAGGATCACCAGGAGCTCGGCCATCGCCAGCGAATCGAGGCCCACGTCGCCCAGCCGGGCGTTCTCGTCCCCGCTGAGTGCGTACGCCGTCAGGAAGCGCTGGAAGCGACCATAGACGTCCAGGGCCGGAGCCTCGGCCAGGCCCAGGCCGTCCCCGTCGCGCTCATGAACCTCGATCGTGCGCAGGCCTCCGTCTAGCCACCTCTCGCGCGTGAGACTTCTGGCGACCTTCCCTGAGGTCGTCCGCTTGATCGCCTGGCGGCGAACGAAGACGATCGTGTGCGGCCCCGTGTAACCGTGCGCGCGGAGCGAGCTGCTGACCTCATCGGGGCGCGGCAGGTCGGCTGGATTTCCGACCCCGGCCACCACGATGAGCCGCTCCTCGTCATCGCTGCCGCGGAAAGCGACCACGCTTCCGGCCTGAATCTTCTCGGAGCTGCTTTCGACGGCTGCCTCGAGGTCCTCGGGATAGTAGTTCTCGCCCCTGAGAATGACCATGTCTTTCAGGCGTCCGCAGACGAACAACTCGCCATCCCTGAGGAATCCCAGGTCGCCTGTGCGAAGGTACCGGCGCGGGTCATCGGGATCGCTGGTGATCGTGTTGCCGAATACCTGCTCGGAAAGCTCGGGCTTGTTCCAGTACGCCTGGCACGTGCTCTTTCCGGCAAGCCAGATCTCCCCGATGCCGTCGTCGCCGACTGCCGCTCCGAGGTCCGGGTCCACGATCCGCACGCGGACCCCGTCCAGGGGCTCGCCGCAGCTGATCAGCTCTAGTTGCTGGTCCGGGGCGGTGTCCGCGGCAGCGATCACCACCTCGCGCGCGTACATCGACTTGCGGCTGAGCTTGACTGATCGCCGCCCCGAGCTGGCGACCGCCAGCGTGTTCTCCGCGAGCCCGTAAGCTGAGACGTGCGCCGCCGGACGCAAGCCGTACTTCTCGAATCGTTTCAGGAAGCCGCGGTATGTGCTCGGCCTGACCGCCTCGGAGGCGTTCATCAGGACTTGAAGAGAACTCAGGTCCAGACCCTCAAGCGCGGCATCGGGGACTCGCTCAGGAGACAGGCAGTATTCGAAGCCGAAGTTTGGCGATGACGTATAGGTCGCATTATACCGGCTGATTGTTTCCAGCCAAAGAACGGGCCGCCGCAGGAAGTCGATCGGCGAGATGCCGTAAGTAGTGCCGCCGGTGACGATCTGGAAAAGATAGTAACCGATCAGTCCCATGTCATGAAACTGCGGCAGCCAGGAAACGCCGATGGCCTGATGATCGATGGTGGAATGGCAGTTACTGATCAGGTTCTGATGCGATACGACGACACCCTTGGGCGTTCCGGTCGAACCGGAGGTGTACTGCAGGAAGAGCGTATCGCCCGGGCTGTCGACGGCGTCTCCGCGCGCGGCGCCCTGCAGTCGGTCGGTGGCGAGCCACCGGGCTCCGGCGTGAGCGAGAGAGTCTTCCGAGCCGAGCCCGCCACTGGCCTCATCACCTCCGATGGAGGCCGACCCGAGTGATGAATCTGTGAGCGCCAGGCTGGCCTGACAGTCCAGCATCACGGACGTGAGTCGTGCGACCGCGCCCTTGCCGACTGACGTGGCCGGCGGGACAGGAACGGGAATGACTCCTATGCGCGCGCAGGCGACGAACGAGGCCACCATTTCCAGTCCCGGCGGATAAACCAGCGCTACGCGATCACCACGCTGAAGACGGGTTTCACTGAGAAGATACTCCGCAAGGAAACGAGTCCTAGCCTCGAAGGCCTGATAGGTGTAATTCTCGCGCGTATTGCCGTGGCGATCGAGGAACGAGCTGAAGCATTTGTCAGGGTTAATTTCCGCCCAGTGATTCAGGTAACCAAGAATAGTATCCAACTACGCCACCCTTCTTGCAAAACGCTGCTGCTATTTCCGCTGAAGACGGCGTGCCGGATGCTGCCGGCCCCGATAGTATCAGGGCTAATGTCCCTGTTGTCGCGTAAGGGGCACGTTGCCGCGCTCACCCCATCTCCGCCCCTCCCGCCCGCTGGTCTCCGGCGCTAGGGCGGGCAGGTTAGTGAGGGGCTGTGCGCGCACGAGGCGCGGCGCGGATCGTCCGAGCGCGTGCCGCCCGCCAAGACTGCCGAGCCCGGCAGGCCACCGCGACCCGCCCTAGGCGAAGATCCAAGGGCGAGTATCCATTCATTTCGGCTACCCGCCTGCAGGCGGGTATGCCCGGCTGAACCCTCCCATCGCGGTCGTGTCGCCTAGAGTCTGTGGTAGTTGTCACTCTCGCAGGCAGGAGAAGCACAATGAGATCAAGGTCGACAATCTTTGCCGCAGGCTCAGCAGTCGCCTTAGCTGCTCTTGGATTGATTCTCCCGGCCTCGGTGTTATCCGCGCCGCGCGCTGCGGCAGCTTCCACCATTACCATCGGGATTCACGACGGCTCGATTAATAACTGCGACAACAATGAACATTGGACAGCCTCGGGTCCGGCACCCGTGAATGGTCCAGCCGCGCAGCAGGCCATGCTGAACGAGAGTCCTAATCCATCGGGCGGTCAGGGCTGGTTTGCGGGCCTGCACGCCGGAACGGTACGCGTCAGCGTGCCCTGGGATATCGCACTGCCCGATTCGGCGAACTCATCTCTCGTCACCGAATACGACCCGCCAGGGAGTCAGTGGGCGGCCAACCACCTGCAAGCTCTGAAGAACGAGCAGGCATGCCTGGACTGGTGGCTGAACGCGGCCATGCAAGCCGGCGTGGCTGCACAGATCGCGTTTAAGCCCGATTATGACTACCG
This sequence comes from uncultured Actinomycetota bacterium, assembly GCA_963725175.1. Classification (GTDB taxonomy): domain Bacteria; phylum Actinomycetota; class Actinomycetes; order Streptosporangiales; family Streptosporangiaceae; genus DASUBV01. The sequence continues at coordinate 3,312,297 of CAVRXH010000006.1, read as the reverse complement.
GAATCTCAACACGGCGGCCAATAGCAACGCGATCCCGTATAATGCCATTCTCGCGCCTTCCATCGCCAACTACAAGACCGCGATGACGGCCTTCGCGGATGAGTACAGCCTGTGTGATGACGGTTCCGACACCAGCGGAAATAACTGTGTCTTGCTGAGCGGCGCGGCGGGTCCCCCGCCCGACGGCACCGGCTCGTGCGCGTCCAATCCTTGCGGCGCGCGGGTTCATATTGTCTCCCCGTGGGGCGAGCCCGATTTCGCTAGCTCCACACTGGCCGGCAACTCACTGGGCTCGATCCCGGCCAGCCCGCAGGACTTTTACATTCCGGACGGCGGGAACCTGCTGTCCACGGCACAGTGCACGGCGGACGGGACCTCCAGCACTAATACCAACTGGTGCGGCCCGGTCCTGGCCGCGCAGTACTGGATGGCGGCGCTCAATATCTGCGGCAGCGGCTGCGAGCTAACCTCTGGTCCCGCTGCTAACCAGCTGAACAGTGGTATCGTCGCGGGCGACTTCAGCAGCGGTGTTGCGTCCCAGACCGCGGATGTGGAAGGCACCACCGGATCGACCGTCAGCCAGGCGTACTGGCTGACCTACTCACAGCATCTGGACAACTGCGCCACCTGTGCCGGCGTCCGGCCATGGACCTGGGGCGTCCACCCGTACACGGACGCCTCCGACTATGAGTACTGCACAGGAAACCCGGGCAACACCTATCCGCCGTCCGGATACCGGTCGAAGACCGTGCAGTTCGCCGACGATCTGGCGAGCATCGGCTATGGATCGCAGACCTCGATTTGGCTCAACGAAATCTCCGTGTACTACCAGGCCGCGTACGGCAATCCCAGTGGCTGTCCGAACAACGTGAGCGCGACGTTCACTCAGCGCAGACAGGCCTTCGCCTTCTTGTTCCTCGACGGGGCCAACTCCGGGGTGACGCTTCCGTCCGAAGTGCCTGCTAACGATCCTCAGGTGGACCGCATGTACTACCTGCGCGCTTTCCCGTCGCAGCCTAATAACGCGACCTACCTGATACCGGGCCAGTTCGACTGTCTCTACCAGACCATCCACAACCAGGCGGTCAGCTCATCATGTCCTGGTACAGGGGGTCCTGCGTAGCAGCCAAGGGACATGGTCGGCCGCCCGGCGCGAGCGGGTCGGAGCGCAGGGTCTCTAAGCAGCGGTCGGTGTCATCTGAGGGCTTCGGCTGGCCCGAAGTCGCCTTCTGTAGGGGCGAGGGCCTGCTCGTATTGGGTCGTGTCTGCCTTGATTCGCGCGGTGGCCCGCCATCCGGTGGTGACCTCGTGCGCGTTGCGGTCGACGGTGAGCTCGGCCGCGTCCGACAGCGCGGCGATCAGCTCCTCCGCGAAGGCGGACTGCTCGGCTGGTGACAGGTGCCGGCGCCAGGGGAAGACCTCTGCCAGGGCCGAGGCGACGGCGCGCGCGCCGGACTGGCTGCGGGCCAGCGCGGCGAACATCCGGGAGGCGGTCACCAGGTTCTCGTCCCGCTCTTCCTCCCTGTCAGCCGCCGTCAGATAGAAATCGGGGGCATCGCGGTGGGTCACCCGCAGCCTGCCCAGCCGCCGGGCACGCTCGGCGACCGCCCGCGGATTGCGGGACAGGTCCGAGAAGGTGACCGCGTCCGAAGGCTGTGCGCTCATGCCGCAAGCTTATTCAGATCATGTTCTGATGTCTGTCGGCGCGGTCCGTCCCCTCGGCTGCGGCCGTGACTGCCTGCCCGTCTTCGGGGTGGCCCGGCCTCGCGCCGCAGTTCCTGCGGGGCTAGAGGAGGCCGTGGTAGAGGCGCAGGGCGTCGTCGAGTGCGTCCATCTCGTCGTCATCGAGCACGCCGATCCAGTTGCTCAGCTTGGTGATGTCGACACCGAGCATCTGCTCGAGCAGGATGCGGCATTTCCGGCCTTCGATCTCGGCTTCGGGCCGGGTGAGGCTGGGACGGGCCGAGGTGGAGGTGGGCGCGACAGTCACGACTGAGCCGATGAAGTTCGTGGCGGTCACTACGACGGCGTAGCGCCGTCCCTCCTGGAGGTGATCACCGGTATGGGCAGGCAGGGTGATGAGGAAGATGGAGCCCTTACGAAGCAAGGTAACGGGCCCACTCGCGGATCTGCTCCGCTTCCTCTCGCTCAGCCGGATCGCTGGCGATCTCGGCCGACTCCCGGCGCATCCGGTCCTGCATGGTGGTGAACCACGCCAGGTGGATGGCCTTGCGGATCGCCTCAGATGTTGACCCGCCGAGCTCTTCGACTATCTGGTCGAGTTCTTTGCGCGTCTTTCCGTCCACCCGTACCGTCATAACTTCCATGAACCGAGCGTAACACGATTCGTATTACACACCTAGGGTCGCCAGGCGGCGATGGACATGAGCGCGGGTCAGCTCGCAAGGTCTCCAAGCAGCGGCGGGCGTTCGCCAGGGCGTGGCGCTCACGGCTACCCTCCGTCGGCCCAGGAGCCGGGGCCTTAACAACGGCGCCACACTGCTCTGTGATGACTGGCTGATCACCTGTCTTTATGGCTTAATCCAGGAGGTGTTTCCCTCGCTCGTCGATGGACCGCAGCCGGTTGTGTTGGCGGAGCCGGTGACTACCCAGCCGGGAGGCGGGCTGCTGACCTGGTTGCACATCGCCGTTCCGCTGACGGGCTGCCGAATTGTGTAGGTGTTGCCCGGACTGACGGACGGGCCGCAGCCGGTGGTGTTGGTCACTCCGGTGGCCACGTAGCCCGATGGCACCGGAGTAGCCACGCTGCACATGGCTGTTCCGTTTTGCGGGGTGGCGAGATAGTAAGTATTCCCGTAGCCATAGCTTGGGCCGCAGCCGGTTGTGTTGGAGATCCCCCTGGCCACCCAGGGAGTCGGCACGGCCATCGCCGCACTGCACATCGCGACCCCGTTGGCAGGTGGGGAGAGGTAGTAGGTGTTGTTCGGAGCCGTGCCGCAGCCAATGGTTGTCGAGATCCCCGTAACGACATACCCGGATGGTATCGGCGCCGACGAGCACTGCACCGTGGATGCGCTGGCAGGAGCCAGGCCCAGGCCCCAGATGAGGAAACCCTGAGTGAGAAGGACGGCGCCGGTAAGACCTAAGAATCCTCTGATCACGCGCATGGCGTCCTCCTGCCGAATTCTCCTGAGCGGCGATTTCATGAGGTCCGGCAGCCGTATTTGACCGGCCGGAGCTGAGATGTCCCCGAAGATAAAATTGAATGTAAATCAGCCTTCAAGCCGCGGTCAAGAGGCGATTGGCCGGGTGTTCCGTCGCAGGCCATTCCTACGGAGGGACGTCCAGCCGGCCGCCTGTCAACGGCCACCGCCGGGGAGCATCCTGCGGCCCGTCGGCGCTCAGTGGACTCCCGGCTCCGGCCGCCGCCGTCATGACTACGCCCGGCAGTCTCGGCACCGCAGCGGACCTGCAGCCCCGCACGCCTTCGAGGTCACCCCGAGCATTGGCCTTGGTTCTCTGCCGCTCTGCGGGACGACGGCAACGGGTCAGGCTGACCCGACACCACGCCCGAGGAGCAAGGCGACAGTGGCTTCGGTGCCGCCTTCTGCCCGTCTGGGACCTTCGTTACCGTGTACCAGATCGTCATGCCGTCCGTTGGCAGGTGGAGACGATAGGCACAGGCAGTGAGCATTTTTCAACCTGCTTTGGTCTCACGACCCTGCAAAACGAGGATGGCTTTGGCGATCTGGTCGGCTCGCCAGGGGCAGCAGCGTAGCCGGGTGAGGATCTTCCATGTCTTGAGCTGTGCGTTTGCTCTTTCTCCGGGTGAGCGGAGTTTCGCGTGCGCGCGGTTGGCGGCTTTCTGCGACTCGGGCTTCCCCCTGCCCCGGTACGGGGTCTTCGCGTGCGCGGCACACCGTGGTCGCCCTTGTCGGCCAGCGTGGCGAGGCCGGCTGCGGCCATCTCACGCTCGATGCCCCGGATCCAGGCGGCTTTCATGTCGTGGACCGAGCCGGGCAGCGACCCTGACACCCACAGCAGCTGCCCGGCCGGTCCCGCAAGGACCTGCAGGTTCATTCCGTGGCAGCGGTGCTTGCCGGAGTAGAACGGCCGGTCCGCAGCCACCCGGCCGGTCCGGATCAGCGTCCCGTCCAGGACCGCGAGCGGGTACCCGGCCTTCACCGCGGCCCGCACCGCCTGGCGCAGCTTCGGGGCGCGGGCCGCCAGCAGCGCGACGGTCTCGGTCACGTACCGCCAGGCAGTTGCCATCCCGACCCCGAAACCCGCCGCGACATGCGCGAATGCCTCGCCCTTGCGCAGGTGCACGAGCACCAGCAGGGCCTGCTGCCCGGGGTTCAGCTTCCGCCGCGCCGATCCGATGGAGGCCCTATGCCGGCGGATGATCCCGGCGACGAAGGAGAGAGCCTGGCGCGACAGCGGGAGCGCGGCACGGTAAAAACAGCATGAAGAAGCCCCTGGACGAATGAAGCTGGTGTGGAAACCGCCTCAGCTACCAGGGGCTTCGTCGTCTCCAGCGGCAACATGCCGCTCCACTCTCAAACTGTGACCGAGCCGCTACAACCAGTATGAAAAAGGCTCAGTGGATCTTCCTCGGGAAACGGGTCGGCGAGCGTGGGAACTGGCTCTTCGAGCAGATGGAAAATCGCTCTGTGGGCGGCGTTCCGAAGTGGCTGCGGCAGCCCTTCTATCTCATCCCAGGCCCTGTCGGGGAAGCGAAGGACCCGGTCACTCACTAATTCCCCAGGCCTCCGCCAGTTCATCACGGGTGAAGGTACGGCCTTCCCCGGAGTCCGACCGGATGCGCTTGAGAGCCTCACGATCCCCGGCCTCACGCCGCAGGCGCCGGTTCTCAGCGCGGAGCGCGTCCAGCTCTGCTTGCGAGACCAAGACCATGTCTTCGGCGTGCGCGGTCATGTGCCTCCTCGCCAGCACCAGGGGCTGCCTAATCCGAGCTATGCCGGATATGCACGAGAAGTGTCCGAGGGGGGACTCAGACACCGAAACGCGGAAAGTTTCCCCGAGTCGGGGATTCATGCCGTTCACGGTACCCCACGGCGCCCACGCCAGGCGAGTAGCAACGCCCAGTTCAGCTCTCTTTGCAGACCATCGTATGCCGGGAGCCCTGAGATGTCGCCTGGCCAGCTCTCTGTGGGTCCTGTCCAGTGCTGAAGCCAGGAGACCGGGTCACTGGCGATAGCAGGCCCGGTTTGTGCGGTCGAGCTGACTCGCGGGGCATCGATCCTGGCCGGGAGCCGATCACGTAGAACCCTGTTCACGTAGCTGTCGTTCGGCGCGCGCCTGCCGGTTGTCTGATGATCTTCGACTGGAGCCGGCGGATCTGGTCGTTCTGGCCTCCCGCCTGCATGATCAGGCCGGCGGGGGCGCTCCCTATAGGCCCCCGCTCTGGGCGGGCAGAGCGCTTACCGCGAGGCTGAGGGCTTGAGGTCCACGGCCTCCGGAGCCGTGTGCGCAGGTTCGAATCCTGCTGGGGGCGCCCGCCGGAACCAGGCCATACGGCCGGTGACCTGCTCTTACGCCCGTTCGGGCAGTTTGATCTTGTGCGGCCAGATGCCGCTGAATGCCGCCGTTCATCGCGGTTCCCGGAACATACGCGGAACAGCCAGGTGGCCATCGGTCCAGGTCAGTCCCGGCCGAGCGCGTCATCCATCGGGCCGAACCAGCGGTCGTCATCGCCGTCGATGCAGTGCGCGTAGATGCGCAGCAGGAGTTCGACGGTGTGCCCGGCCCACTCGGCGACCAGCGGGGCCGGTGTCCCGGCGTTGAGCCGCCAGGAGACGCCCGCGTGCCGGAAGTCGTAGGGCTTGTGTGCCAGCAGCGACGCTTGCTGGGCTTCGGTGAAGGCGGCCTTGCGGGCCTTCTGCAGCACGTTCCACAGCGTGGACGGCAGGTAGATCCCGCCCTTGTAGGTCCGGAACAGCCGTCCGTCCGGCCCGGTGCCGTACAGCTCGATGTGCTCGCGGATCATCTGGACCAGCACCGGCGGGACCGGGACGCGCCGGACCGCGTTACGAGGGCCGCTCTTGGGCCTGCTCGCCGCGTGGACCTGGCCGTCATCGGTCCAGTTACGCCCGGCGGCCGAGCTGATCTCGCTGAACTCCAGCAGGCCCCAGCCCTCGCCGGACAGCGTGCACAATCCACCCTTCTGCCTCCTGACAAGCACTCGTTACGGCCGCTTGCGGATGCAGTCGAGGATTTGCTCAAGTACCGCTCCAGCCGCCTTGCGTCGGCATGGCTTCGCCGACCAGACAGCCGGGAGCACCACGCCCATGAAGATCAAAACCGCCAAGATGAATATCGCTGCGACTGACAGCGTCACGTGGCTGAGTGCCGCACCTGCAGCAAGCGAGGCGATCTCCTCCGAGTCAACTTGCATTGGCAACCCTTTCTCGCGTGACTGACGACGTTCAGCACCTTCCTCGGTCAGAGGGTGGCTGCGGTCCAACGGCGAAGGAGTCCGAAGACGCGCCTAAGTGCCCTGCTAGTGGCGGTAAGCTCCCTGGCTGACACCGATCAACACCGAACGCCGAAGGTCTTTCATGCCTCAGCCGACGCCCGAAGCTTTGGAGTACTTCTGCTCGCGTTTGAGAGATCTGCGGCAAAGTTCCGGCTCGCCATCACTCGCTGTCCTTCGGCGCTCGATGGCTATCCAGCCCGGCCAAGCGACTTTGAGTGATCTCCTCAACGGCAACGGAAAGCGGGTGCCGAAGTGGGAACTAGTGGCCGAGCTGGTACAAGCTTGCACGACCTACGCCCATAGCCACGGCCGTCAACTCTCCCCTGAGTTGGCAAGCCTGGCTTGGTGGCGTAAAACGCATGATGACTTGACTAAAGTCATGGATGCTGTTTGGCGTGCTTCTCGGCAAGCTCACGCGCGGCAAGAGCCGAAGCTATTGGCGCGCCCAATCGCCGAATGGAATCCAAGCGATCTTGGAGTCAAGAAGGCCATTAAGGAGGCCGCTGCCATTGGTCAAGATCAGGTGGAGGAACCGCCAATCTACATAGCGAGGGCATGCGATTCAGAGATACATTCGGCATTGCGCGAAGATAGCAAGCCGATATTCATTGTGGTCGTGGGCGAATCAGGAGCCGGCAAGACACGCGCATGCCTTGAAGGCATCAAAGAAACAGTACCCAACAAGCCCGTAATTTTTCCCACGAGCCCGGAGGAGCTATCCGGGATATTGGAAAAGAAGTATGACCTGAGCGGCCATATTGTATGGCTAGATGAGACGCAAATGTATCTGGATGGGGAAGAGTCTCCGAAGCTGGCCAACCTTTTGACCGCGCTACTGGTTAACTCAAGCCAATCGGTGACGATCATTGGAACGATGTGGCCGAAATACTGGCGAACTCTTACTGCCCGCCCTCCCGAGAATCAGCCGGATCATACAGCGAGAGTTCGCAAGCTTCTTAGCTTGAATAGTATAAGAAGGATTAAAGTCGATGCAACTTTCTCAGGTGTCCCACATGAGATAATAGATAGCGTCGCTCTGCTGGACCGGCGGATAGCAATTGCTGCTACCGCATGTGGTCCGCGGCGAAACATCGCTCAGATACTTGCGGGCGGAGTTCAGCTTCTGGATCGTTACGAGAACAGTCTGGATACCTACGAGCGTGCACTTGTCACGGCGTCAATGGACTTTAGAAGGATTGGGTTTTACTCTCCCGCAAGCGCCCGGCTCCTAGAGCATGCGATCGAGGGATATCTCTCCGCTGAGCATCGAGTCGTGAATACAGACTGGATTAGTACAGCGCTTGAAGGCGCGACATGGCAGGTGAATGGGATTCGAGCGCTTGAGCCTGTTCGCACAATTCCAGGGCTCGGGTCTGCTGATTCGTATGTTCTTCACGACTACCTTGATGGTCACGCCCAGCAAGGCCGCCGAGAGCTGCCTGTGCCGGGCAGCGTCTGGCAGGCTTTGAATATTTACGCCAGAAATCCCGATGATCGCGTGAGAATCTCGTGGCAAGCTTCAATCAGAAGCTATGAACGGCTATCTGTGGAATTCTTGAGCGCGGTCGTTGTTGCTGATTATTCAGCCGAGGGAGGGCTTCGCCTAACGTGGGCGCTTGAACGTGCCGGGCATGTCGAAAAAGCGATGGACACTCTACAACGAGCTGCTAATGCTGGGGAAACCTCGGCTATGAGGGAGCTTGCGCAGCGCCTATTGCGGTCCCAGGGTACTAGTGCTGCGGCGATGTGGCTGCGTCGGGCTGCTGAACTAGGCGACACGGAGGCTATGATTATACTTGGATCCTATCCATTCGCGTTGGTTGACTTGGACGAAGCTGATTCGTGGCTGCAAAGGGCCGCGAACCTCGGTGATATATGGGCGATGAGAGAGCTTGCCTATCGGTACATCGATTTCAGCCCGAGATTTGCACTTGACTGGTTTCGTCGCGGTGCTGAAACTGGTGAAGGGAACCTGATGCTTGATCTCGTAGAGGCTCTTCATCAGACATCACACCATCAAGAGTGCGCGGAGTGGACGCGGCGGCTTGGGGAGTCCGGGCAGCTCCACATGACTGGGCCATTGGCTGAATGGCTAGAAGGGCAAGGACGAGTGTCAGAAGCCGAATTTTGGCTACGTCGATATGCTGACGTCGGTGACATGACGGCGTGCTGCAACTTGTCGGAACTACTAGAACGAGCGGGTCGTGGCCATCAAGCAGTAGCCGTATGGCGTACTGCTATTGAGTCGCTTAAACTTGAGGGTATGAGTTCCATCGTTGCAAATCGTATTGCCGATCAGATTGTGCGAGCCGGGGAGTCAGGTGATGCTATGGAATGGCTGAGGCGAGCAGCCGATGGCGGCAGTCCCTATGCCGTATTGATTTTGATTGAACTTGCAGATATTCCGGATGCTGAAAATCTTCTGAGAAAGTCGATTGCGCTCGGCAATAATTACTCGACGCCTGCGCTTGTGAATCTTCTTGAGAGGGACGGCCGAGAGACGGAAGCAGAGGTGCTGCTTCGTTCGTGTCTTGAGAATCTTAACTACCCAAATTCGGGTAAGGAGCTTGAGGAATTCTTGGTGCGGAACGGGCGTTCTGAAGAAGCCGATGCCTTTAAGAAGTATGGTATTGAGCCGGGCGGGAATACCGCCGACCCTTGGTAGATTCCGTAACGCTATGCGGAAGCGGCTTCACCGATTTTCCAAGTTGCTGGTATGCCCTCGCTTCCGATGATCTTCGCCGACTCCTAGGCAATAGGTCATGGCGAGTGTCCCGTCGGCGATCCATAGTTAAGCCGGGCGGGACCTAGCGGAAAGGACGGAGCAGAACGGGCGGAGCGACGTGCCCGGTCCGTGCCCGATCAGACCTGACTCGTGCCAATCGATTAGTGACCTGTTTCGAGCCGCTTGAGGATGTCGCGGGCGGTGTCGGTGAGATCGGGGTCGAGGGTGAGGCGCTGGCCGTTGATCTCAATGGTCGCTGAGCGTGCCGTGCGCAGGGCCTGGACGATCTTCTTGATGCTGATGCCGGTGGCGTCCTGCAGGTGACGGGCCACGGCCAGGGCAGCGAACACGACGGTCAGGCGGGCCTCGATGGCCTCACGCTGATGGTGGAACACCGGCCGGGCCCGCAGGTCGCCCTTGGTCATGCGGAGTGACTGCTTCACCCTCCAAAGGTCGTGGCAGGCAGTGATGACCGCGGCACCGTCCATCTTCGAGGCGGGCAGGCTGGTGACGTAGCCCTTCAGGCCGGCGAGCTGGCGGGCCCGGTCAATCGTGACCTGGTCGAGCTCGGTGGTGGCATCTGTGACCTTCAGGAACCGTGCCTTCCTCAGCGGCGCCCGGCCGTCGGCGATCTTCTCCGCACGCTCGATCATGGCGTTGACGGCCTTGTTGTCGTGCTGCTCGCGCTTGAACTTCCACTGGCAGACCACCCGCCGGACCCGGGCGGCCTTGCCCGTGCCCATCTGCCGGGCCGACTCCAGGACCTGCCCGTCGGTGAAGTAGCTGCCGTGCCGTTGGAAGTGCCCGGCCAGGTCGTAAGGGGCACTGGTGATCCGCCAGCCGACGATGAAGCCGAACCCGGCGTCCTCCAGCGCGTTCAGGTTCGCCGCCGACAGCATCCCGGCATCAGCGACCACGACCATGTCTCGCACGCCATGGCGCTGCGCGAACGCGCTCAGGACCGGGATCAGGGCGGTGGTCTCGGCCTTGTTGCCCTCGAACAGGTGCACCTCCAGCGGGAACCCGCCCGGGTCCACCAAGAGCCCAACCTGGACCTGCGGGTCGACCCGGTGCTCCTTGCTCACCCCGACCATGCGCAGCTCGTCCTCGTCGCCGCGCTCGAAGTGCAGCGTCGTCACGTCGTAGAGCACCAGGGCGGCGGTGCCGCTCGTGCGGACCGAGTGCGCCCAGGCGGCCGCGGACAGCTGCCCGCGGTAGTCACGGGCCCGCGAGCGGGCCAGAGACCGGAACAAGGTGCGCAGGCTCACGGCCGGTGCGCCGATCTCATCCAGGACCCGCACGACCTCGGCCTTGGAGGTCGGCTCCACGATGCGTGCCAGGACCATCGCGCGGAACCCGTCATCGTCCAGGACGTCGAACCCCAGCCGTGCATACGCGCCGGTCAAGACCGCCCAGAGCAGATCAGCGGACGTCCCTGTGACCCGCCCGCCCGCAGAGACGGCGACGGGGCGCCCGCCGGCCCCGGCGCCCGCCGGCCGCTGGCGTCGCCGGCTGCAGAGGCAACTCCGGTTCGGCAGTCCAGTCCGCGACCTCGTCCATCCGCGCAGGAACCACCGGCAGGTTCCCCAGATCCAGGACACCCTGCCCCGGGGACAGCCGCTCACTCGCCGCCGCCAGCAGCAACGCGAGCTCGGCGTCGGTATGGGCGGACCCCACGTGATCGACCCGCTCGACTTGCCGGCCCCGGCGCGTGACGACCTGAACCGCGACCGCCCCTGAGGCCGTGCGGACCTTGCGCACAAAACGTGAGACCACCCCCGAAGGCTTCCACGGCAAGGTTCTTAGTGACCACATCGCACGCAATCGCGAAGCGAGTCAGCAGGTCAACCACCCGCGATCACTACCGGCCACGAGGGTGGCACGAGTCAGGTCAGACCGTCAGCGACGGTGCTTCAGGGGCACTCACGGTGATTGGTGAACGTGCCCTGACCTGGGTGCCAGCAGCTCAGGCCGCTACGCGCCGCAGCCTTCCAAGCTGGTGTTCATGCTGCCGCGCCGCTTCCTGCCCTCGTTCGCTGACGATCTCTGCGGTCCGGGTCAGCTTGCCATCGAGCCACCTGGGCGTGCGCCGACCTTGATCCGGAACATGTGCGGAACTGCTTCTCCCAGCCGTTGCGCTGAGGGCCAGTGCTAGCAGCTCAGCGGCCCGTTTAGGCACGCCACTAGGGCGGCCTCCGGAGCCGTGTGCGCAAATACGAGCGCCGCTAGTCGGCCACGCCGCGTACTCCGAACTGGGACTATGCGCCGTCCAACTCACGAATAAATACTCGATCAGCAGGCATCCAAACTGCGCCTCGCTGGCTACGGCTGGCTGGGCGCAGTCGGCGAGATAGCCGCATGCCGGTCATCAGCAGCACGGACGAAGCCGTTCACGCCCGGCTGGCCGGGCTCGGGCCGCACGGGCACGACCCTGACTGCCCTGAACTCGGTGCCGTCCCGCAGTTGCGCGGTGAATTCCAGCTGGACTGGCTTGCCGTCCTCCCAAGTGATGGCCGCGACGCTGGCCCTGACCACCTCCGTCGGCAGCCTGACGGCGAGCGTCCGGTCGAGGTCCCAGCCGCCCTGGTCGGCCTCGGCCATCCGCTCATCGGCTGCTCCGTCGATCCACTTCTGGCAGTCAAATGACATGATCGGGCTCCTTCCCCTAAAGCCAATCTGAACAGTGCCGTACTCTAGCGAGGCCATGCAGAAAGCGCATGAGGAATGATAGCCACAGGTCAGCGGGCTAATGAATTGGCCAACGCCTGGAGATATCAGGCCCCGGCTTATTGGTTGAAGTCCTTACGAACGCTGTCCATCATCGTGGCCAGGCTGCTCTGGAGTCGTCCGGGCACCGGGTCGAGATCGGCCGGGAGCGGCCAAGCGTTATTCAGCAGGAGCAGGAGCATGGCTGCCGCCGCTCCCCTGTCCGGCTGCGGACCCGGCCGGCCGAAGCCGTCGATGAACGCGGCCAGCTGGAGGCCGGCCTTGAGGTAGTCGGACTGCGTGCTGTCGTTGTCCGGCATGGCGAGCTGGCCGGTAGCGAACCTGCGCAGGAGGGTGACGGCAGCCGCGAGCGCGGCGTCCCCTTCCGCCGACGTCGGCTGGTCGGACATGTTGTCGGGGTTCATGACCAGGAAACTACTGGCACAGCGGTCATGGCGGGATACGTCCGGCCGCACCGGTTAGCCAGTTCGCTGACCGCGTAGCCGCCCCCACTGACTACGGCTGGGCGGCCCCTCCGATCTCCGGGTGATGCTCGGCGTTGTGCGCGTCGGCCTCTCCCTGGGTTGCCTGCCGTGAGCGAGCCGGCTGGCCGCCGTACTTGCAGGCGTCACACCGGGCGATGTAACTCTCCAAGCTGCTGCCTGCGTTGGCTCCGCTGGTGATGCTTCCCTGCGAATAGAACTCCGCCGTCGCATAGTTCTTCGCCATAGTAATCGTCCTTTCACTAAAAGTAACCACCGAGGACCTTACCTGTCGGCCCGCCCCGGCTGCCAGCTCTGCTCTCGGGATCGTGGCGCGCCGGTACCAGCGCGATGGGCAGCGAACCGTGCTCGGCCCGCGCAAAGAGGACATCGAGGAGTGTGCCTTTCAGCGTGGTACGCCAGCCAGCACGAGAATTCGCAAGCTGGCTGCTGCTGAGTCTCCAAGACCGCGCGGCCAGCTGGTGAATACTGACGGGGGTGAGCACCAGGCCGCCGCGCAAGCCGAACACCACTTATTCCGCCCCGATCGGGTCGGTGGACCTCGCGGCCGAGATGGACGACGGGACGCCCTACCCGATCTGGCCCTGCCAGTCCTGCCTGCCCTGGCACGCGGAGGCCATCCTGGACGACAGCGGCCAGGTGTTTGTGCGCGAATGGCATGCGGTGGACTGCGAGGAGTACCAGGTCGTCCTCCGGGCCGCGCAGGGGGCCGAGCCCGAGGACCAGTCGCCCGCCTGACGGGGCTGGCCGTCATGGGCAGCGGCCTAGCGAAGCCTCAATGCCAGTGCGTCGTAGCTGGATGGCCTGGCAGGCTAGCGCCCGGCATCCTTGATCGCTTGCTCTAGTTGGCCAGTCAAGGCCTCGGCTTCGCCGTGCGCCGCCTGGGCTCGCTCCAGCGTCGGAAGAGGATCGCGGTGCGCTTGCAGGTCGCGGATGTGCCACTCCGTGGCGGTCACGGCCCGGTGCAGTGCACTGGACAGCTTGCTTGCACGCAGAGTGACAGCTGGGGACTGTCGGCCAGCCGCCAGCCACAACAGCCGCCTACTGATCTGCTGCATGCGCTCGTTTAGCGTTGCCCACGTCTTGCCCTCAGCAGCAGGGTCCGGAGACATGTTGAATCCTCGCCGTTCCGGCAGGACGTCGATCAGCAACTGGCGGGCCTCGGCCACAATTTCCGCATCCTGGTACTGCCGGTCTTCACGGGCCTGCCTGCGGTCGGCGCGGAAGCGCAGCCATGCCACGGTACCGGTGACACCTCCGCCGAGGATGCCGCCAACCACTGAGTTGCCAAGCCCATCCCAGTTCATTCCAGATTGATAGCCCGGCCGACCGCAGAAACGCAATACGACTCGCCACGCGGCGGCCCCGAAGCTTGCCGATCCAGGGTAATACCCTCTAAGGTGCCCCCGAAGCTCCGGGGCAGTTCACTAAGCGCGACGTGGTTAACGGATCGTTGGTTATGGGCGACCACGTACAACGGGAGCAGAGGGTGGGTCAGGATCTGGCGAGCAGGGCCAGCGCTTCGCCCGGCATGCGGCGCGGCGACACGCAGTCGTCAGAAGGCCGGGCGGTGCGGCGCGTCGCTGACATCGTCGAGGACGATCTGGGCTGGATCTTCCGTGGAGCGGGGCTTCCTGACTACGGGGTTGATGCGCAGATAGAGGTGGTGGATGCGGACGCTCTGGTGAGCGGTCGGCTCATCGGTCTGCAGGTTAAGGGCGGTAGCTCCTATTTTGGCGAGCCAAGTGGAGGCGAGGGCTGGACCTTCCGAGACAGCAACCATCACCTGGCGTACTGGCTCGGGCATTCGCTGCCCGTCATCGTGGTCTTGGTGGACCCGAACCGGCGCGCTTTCTGGCAGGTCATCTCCACCAAGACAGCAACCGAGCATGAGCAGGGATTCTCGGTCGTCATCCCTAGGAGCCAGCCGCTGGACGGCAGCGCTCAGGAGGCGCTTCTGCGCCTGGCAGGACGGCGGGAAGGCCTGCTGGAACTGCTCCCCGGCTACTGCGACTCGCTGCCGGCGTCAGCGGTGAGTCCTATCCAGCGTGCGGGGGCTGTTGACCGCCTCGGTGCGGCGCGTCTTGCTGAGCGGCTCTGCGACGGCCGGGACCTTCCTGGGATGACGGCGGCTTCTCTAGTCGCGGCCAGGCCATCATGGCTCGCCCAGAGCGCCGCTGCCCAGGACCTATGGTCAGCTGTCGGTGCATATGCGGATCAGCACGGCTTCCTGGCCGAGGCGGGCAGCGCCTTCGAGCTGGCAGCGCAAGCTGACGGGCCGCGTTCCGCCCGTGCCTGGGCATGCGCAGGACAGGCAGCGACGCCAATTGACCGCGGCACTGCACGCGCTCACCTGCAGCGCGCCCGTGAACAAGGCGCGGTGATGATCGCCGACATCGGGCTGAGCATGCTTGAAATCCCCGAGGGGGATGCCGCACCCGCCGTGATCCCGCCCTCGGTCGGCAGCGCTGATCCTGAGACGCTCGACGGTGAGCCCTATGCGCTGAACTTCCTTTCCGAGATGGCGACGCGCCGTGGCGAGCCGGATACGGCTGTCCGGTTCGCGGAGCGAGCTGTGGCGGCTGTCGGACCCAGGGACGCCCGTCTTTGGCTGGCCTTGGCCCGGCAGATTCACCTCAGGGCGCTGACCGGGGACATGTCGCGCCGCGAGTTCCGGCGAGCACTGGGGTACGCGCAGGCCGCAGCCGACGAACTGCGACGCTGGGACGGCCCGAGCCATCAAGCCGTGGCGCTTATCGTCGACGTCCATATCGCTGCCGATGAAATGACCGCTGCGGTGACGGCTGCCCTGCCCGCTTCCGAAGGCGGCAAGGCCCTGGATCGCGAAGCTGCGTCGCCCGACGTCGCGCGCCTAGGCGCGATGGCCAGCCTGGCCAGCGGCAACGGGCACGCATACGAGTTCTTCATGGAGAGAGTCCCCGACGGCCCGCACCGCCGCGAGTTGCTTACGGTTGAGGCGCAACGACACGGTCAGACAGACAGCGAACTGATCTCGGCACGGACGAGCCTGCTGCGGGAAGCCGCAGATGATGCGATGGCTGCCCGTTGCATTGCCGCGCTGGTCAAAGTTGGCTGCTGGCCACCCGAGGCTGACAAGATGCGGGCACGTTCTGTCCTGCCCGAAGATAGCTACGAGATTCTCAGGGCCGTGTATCGCGCCCGGACAGAGGACTTCGACCTAGGCCTTGCGCGACTTCGCGAGCTGTCGGCCCGCTCCGCGTTCGCCGCGACCGAGCTTATCGACCTTCTCAGGCAAGAGGACCCGCCTGATCGCGCCATAGAGGAAGCCGAGCGTCAGGTGCTCCGGTGGCCTGAATCCGGCCTTATCCAGCGGCTCATGGACTTGCATGGCAGGAGCGGCCACGATGAGAAAGCCGCAGAGCTGATCGAGAAACACGTCAGTGATGAGTCCCTTGCCGCCGACGTACGGCACAAGCTAGCCAACTGGTACGTCCGCCGGAAGACGCAAGAGCACCAGTACTCTCGGGCGACGGACCTAGCTATCAGGGGCCTCGCCGCCGGGAACGATCCAGAACTTGCCTGGAACCTGATCAAGGCGCTGTATTACGACAGCAAGATCCCGGCCGCGCGCGAGGCCCTGGCCAGGTACCAGCCAGAGCCAGCCGGCGACGAGGAAACGCACCTATGGGTAGAACTGCATCTCGGCGTCCCGCTCACGCCGGCTGACGCGGCCATCATGGCCGGCATCGCTGAGCGGCAGCCCGACGGCCAGTTCCGCGACGCGACCATCGCCTTGCTGGCCCGCGAGGTTCTCCATACCCCGCCTCGGCCGGGAGAGTCATTCTCCGCAGATGTGACAGAAACGGCCCGGCGGATGGAGGAGCAAGCTGAGCGGCGCTCGGGCAGCGCGGCCCGGCTCGGATTCGACGATGACGCCTCCCTGCGAGCGGCTCTCCGCCGCTTTCATGCAGACCCGGCGGAGTTCCAGGGGCTCATCCGGGACGTGCAGGCCAGTCGGAAGAGCCTCTCGGACATCGGCCTCCTTGCCGGGCACCCCTACGCCATCGCCCTTCTGAACCGGCCTGCTGGCATCCTTCCCGCGGCAGACCTGGAGGCTGGCCTGAGGCAGGCTGGTCAGACAGCAGCCAGGAGCGCGATCCAGACCGGAGCCTGCGTCGCTGATCTGTCGTCCCTGTACCTGCTCGGTCTGATCGCCGAAAACGACCGGCTACGCATCCGGTCGAAGTTGCCAGATCTGATCGTCGCGCGCGCCGCCGTCATGGACGCCGTGCTCACCCGCGATCAGATGCGGAGCCTGGGCATTTCCACATATGCCGTGGCACTGCGCCAGGATGGCACAGCCGAGCGCCGTGCCCTCAGCCCTCTCCAGCAGACCCGGCTACGCGAGCAGGCCGAGACGCTGGAGACGCTCACGACCTCGATGGAGGCAAGATCCCCTGCCCTGCTCCGGGATGCAGCCGCCGACACGGTCGAAGTCGCCGCGGAAAACACGCTGTCCCTCTGGTGCGACGACATCGCGCTGCGGCAGCGAGCACGCGCGGCAGGCATCCCTGCATTCAGCCTCGTTGACCTCGTCTCCGAACTTGCTACCCGACAAAACGAGCTAGACCAGGCTGGCATCTTCCGCAGCCTCGCCACTGAGTACGTAGTGGACCTGCCACTCACCGCCGACGACATCACCGCCATCGCCACCAGCACCGGCTGGACCCGCGGACCAGCGCACACGGCTCTGGCACGCCCCGGATGGTGGCGATACCAGGAAGCCCACTGGGTCATCCCATGGAAACAGATTGCCGCCGCGGCCCGCCGTAACTCCGAGGCCGCCCTTATCGACATCAGCAAGGCAGCACTCATCGGCGCACTCAGCTACGTCAGCCGCAGCTACCAGACCATGCGCTACCAGGAACTCGCGGTCGCCACCCTCATGGCATGCCACGGCATCGGCATGACCGCCCCCGCCAGTCTGCTGTCCGAGTTGGCCTGGGATACTCCCCCAGGACTGGCGCCCCGCCCCAAGTTCGTGCTCCAGGCTCTCACAGCCGATCTGCAGAGTAAATCTGTTGAAGACGCTGCCGAAACGGCTCGGGAACTGCTGAATGCAGCACTTCGTCCTAAGCTGGTTGACGAATAGAATCCGGTACTCGGCTGACCGAAGACCCGCGTCGGGCGTCCGCGACCTGGCACGACCCCGTCCAGTCGCTCAGTTTCGCAACGATGCCTGGTCAGGTCGATAAGCGTACGAGCCCGGCGGCTATCACCAGCGCCGAAGTCGTCTGGTCTGTCTGCTCAGTGAGTGCTCAAACGAGATGTCAGATGCGGAGGTTCTCTACGGGCTGATTGCTGATCTCTTGGATGATTTCCTCTGGATGTGTGAGTATCCTAGCCATGGACGCGAACTGGCTGACGTAGACAGCATCGCTTGAAGTTGCGTATTCTGATTTCCAGGCATCAAGAGCGCTGGAGAATGCTGCCCGTACGGGCAGCGAGATATCTGAGAGATATTCATCAATAATGAGTTTCTCGATTTGCCCAAGCAAGACGCGCTGCTCGGGATTCGGCGCTCTCGCGAACGTCATGTGCCGCCCACTCGCGAACTGTCGGCGGTGCTCGTTAAGTCGGCTCAGACGTGCGGACCGCATAGTCTCGATATCGGTAATTCTTGCCCGGATGTCGGCGATCTCCCGGAGGAGCGAAATCGTTGGAGTCATCTCGATGACGGGCAATGAAATTCTCTGAATAGAGGCAATCGCTCGTGGCCGGATCGCCAGTGAGATCGAGCCAGGTGATTCGAACACGTTGAGATACCTAACAACGTCAGCAACTCCGAGGTCGGCCTGGGTGATCTGCGCAGCGTTCTCGGAATTCTCATCACGCCAGTTCCGCTCGAACTTCAGTCCATGACGATGTAAGGCAGTGCGATAGAGAAAAAAATTCGCCCCGGCGTCGTCCTGCTCGCGCATACGGCGCAGCATCGACTCGATTGCTGCCTCATAGGTTCCAAGATGCAGTGCCTGATTCTCTAAGGCATAGCGGATGCGGCGGACTTCTCCTGGTGGCATCACAGCAATCAAAGGATTCTGTAGTGCCAGCGACATGAAGTGATCTCCGCTAGGCCAGGAGGGATCGGTGCTGGTGTGGTACCAGTAGACGCGACAAGCCTGTTCATCATCTAGGACAGGGTCATAAGCTTCGCGGAGCGTGATCCTGGCCCTGTCAAAACTGAGAGTCCGGCTGCAATGGGCGCACGACGCAGTGAGCCCGTGATGGTACTGGACATCGGTCAGGGCCGTGATCAACCGGCACTCCGGGCATCGCATGTTGTACCCGTAGTCGAAGGCTACGGGACGTTCCACGATATTACGCACTACCCTATTATGCACGTCCCTACCGACAACAAGCACGAGTCAGGTCGTGCCTCGGCGGGCAAGATCGGCTAACGGTTAGGAGTGACATAAACCGGCTCCAGCTGATAGGCAGAGGACCTGACTGCAGCCTCAGGATTGCGCGGCTGCCTGCGTATCAGCAGAGAGCGGATGCGGTTGGCCGGTGAGTGCGGCTAGTGCTGCCGCGATTTCGGGCAGGTCGGCCCGGACGTAGGTAGTGGTGGCACTGCGGTCCTTGCCCGTGTTGATGTGGCCGGCGTATGCCTGGGCGATGGCATAGCCGAAGTTCCGCTCGACCCACTTGAGCGTGGTGTGGCGCAGCCAGTGCGCGGTGACCTGCTGGGCTGCGGCCCAGGGCAGGTGCTGGCCGATGCGGTTCCAGAGGTAGTCGTAGCGGCGTCTGGTGATCGGCTGGCCGCTGGCGTAGCGCAGCAGTTGGCCGCCGGGGTCGCCGGTGCCTCTGGAGTCCCGGTGGGCTGTCAGATGGGTCATTAGGGTGGGGGAAACGGGCTGCCAGCGGACGGTGCCGCCCTTCTCGCGAAGGCGGATGAGGCTCTGCTCCGGGTCGAGGTCGGCGCTGGTGAGGCTGAGTGCGCCGGCGCGGCGGCAGGCGGTCTCCAGGTGCAGCCGGATGAGGAGAGCGTCGAGTTCGGGGTCGTTTCCCGTGGTGGCGGCGATTTTCGTGATCTCGGCGATGCGGTTATCGGGGAGTGCCCAGCGGGTGCTGGGCAGTCGCCGTGGCTTGGCGACCTGGGCGGCGGGGTTCTGGTGGGCGGGGATGATCCCGTCGGCGACGGCGTGGTTGTAGATGCAGCGCAGGGCGCCGATCAGGTGCTCGGCGGCGCCGCGGCCGCCGCGGCTGTTGCGGCGTACGACGGCGGCTGAGCGAGCGTGCTCACTGAGCGAGCTGATGTCCAGGGCGGTGACCTCGGCCAGGGCGCGCTGGCCCCAGGCCTGGATGGCCAGGTTCCAGTACGGGCTGTAGGCCCTCCGGGTTCCGGTGCTAGTGGCGGCGGCGACCTGCGGGATGTAGTCGGCGATCAGCGGGACGGTCCGGTTGCCGGGAACAGTAAGCAGGTCGGCCGGGGTGACGCCGAGCCTGGCCAGCAGGAGCCGGGCGGCCTCCAGCTCGGCCGGACCTGCTGTCGGCGCTAGGGCGGTGCTGCCGCTCATGGCCTGCTCTCAGCGGGTGCGGCGAGGTAGCAGGCCAGCATGTCGTCCAGGCAGGCCATCGTGTGCACGATGACCAGGCTGTAATCCGGGGCTGCGGCGAGCAGAACGCTGTCGCCGGCGCGGATAGCGCACTGGTGCCGGGCGGCGGCGGGGAGGAGGACTCCGGGCTTGCGCGGGACCCGCGCCATGCCGTCGGCCGATGACCAGATGATGATCGTCCTGGACCTGACGGTGACTTCCAGCGGGTCTCCGGGGTTCCAGCCGAGAGCAGCGCTGATTTCGCGGCTGGTCGCCCGGCCGGAGGAGTCGACCCGTGAGATTCGATACAGCAGGGAGCCGTCGCGGGGCAGCGCCGGCAAGCTGGTCAGCGGCAGCGGATCGGCCCGCTGCGCTGACAGTGGGTCCTTGCGGGGCAGGGATAGTGCGGCGATGACCCGTGCGGCGGCGGGTGGCACTGTCATGACAGCGCCACCGCCCTGGGCCACTGACCCTTGCGGGACCTAGCCAGGACGGCCGACGGCCAGGCCCGACAAATATGGTGTGCGCCGTGGCTGCGGGATGCCGCGTGGAGCCGGGCGGCCGGGTCTGTCGCACCTAGCCTGGGGAGCGGGCGATCGCAGACGCTCGGACAGGGCTCCGGCCGGCTGCTGTATGCCAAGTAAGGATTCACATGTGAATTGTATACTCATAAATACATCTCTGCCATCAGCTAGGCGAGTGCCGTGCGCGGTTCGGCCTCCGAGACGGGCAGCCTTCGCCCCCATCCCAGGCTGCGGACCGGCAAGCGCGATCGGCGGGTCGCCGGTGGGGTAGTCGGCTCTATCCGCGGTTCCTGTAGTGGCCGAATCCCGGAGGCTGCCCCAGTGCAGCGAAGTGCGTTCCTCGACAGGACAGATCGTCTTTCCTGCGGCCGGACTCAGCGGGAATCGGTGGCGGGAGCGTCGTCTTTGACGGGTGGCAGGCCGGCCAGCGTGCGGGCGTTGTCGGCCATCTCGGCCAGGGCGCGCAGGGCGTGCTCGGGCAGGCCGTGGGCGCGGAGGGTGATCTCGCGGACGGCGGCGTCGGACATGGCCAGGCGGGTGGCCGGGTCGGGCTGGTCTCCTCCGGGGTCGGGGAGGAAGTAGGACGGGGGGACGCCGAAGAAGCCGGCGAGTGCGGCGATCTGGGTGATGCTGGGGTTGGTCTTGGTGCCCTTGCGCAACTGCCAGAGGTAGCCATGGGAGATGACCTTCTCGCCGGCGGCGCTGTTGATCTCGTCGGCGACCTTCCGGATGGCGTAGGGCCGGGCCTGCCCGGGGTGGACGGTCTGGAACAGGCGCTCGATCCGCTCGGCGAGCGTGGCGTCGTCAGCTGCTGCCATGTCGGCTCCAGGTCACATCCGGCCTGCGTCGCGGCAGGACTTGATCGGTCTTGCCGCTCTTTCACGAGTATACGCTGACCCATCTCCTGTTAGCTGGCGAGTGAAGTGAGTGCTGTTGCTCGCGGCATTCATGCGATAGGCCGGGGACCTTGTGCCGCAGGCGGATGCTGGCGATCCGGCTGGAGGCGCTGCCCTGTCAGCACGGCCCGGATGGCGGTGGCGCGGCTGGTGCCGACGTGCAGGTCTCGCTTGATGGCCCGGATCGGGGGGAAGCGGCCGCTGGACAGATGATCCTTGTACAGCGCCCGCGCGCGGCTGACCGCTGGATCGCCCTCCTGGTTTGCTGGGGAGACCTTTCCTCTGGCTGAATGGCGCCGGGGGCTGCCGGGCTGTGGCGGCGGTGGCGGAGCAGCAGCTCGAAGCAGCCGCAGGCGACCAGGGCGGGCCAGCCGGCGATGATCGCGCCGACGATGCCGTGGCTGAGCCCGGCTGAGACGTTCGCGGCGATCTGGGCGCAGGCGCCCGCTGCGAGCAGTGCCCAGGCGTGCCAGGGGCCGCGGCGGTCGTGGCGGGCGCAGTCCACCAGGATCAGGGAGCAGGTCGCGACCAGGCCGTCGATGGTGAGGGGCAGCGTGTAGGAGGCCAGGCCGGTGACTCCGTAGCGGAGGACGAGGCTGCGGGCGTGCCCGTAGCTGATCACGGCCGCGATGGTGGTCACCGTGCTGACCGAGCCGATCGCGGCCCAGTGGATGAGGACGTCGGCCGTCGTCTCGCCGGGGCCGCGCAGCCCGATCTTCATTCCTCAGCTTCCAATCAGCCAGTCTTGTATTCTTAAGCATACAGACCGAATATCCCGCAGCGCTGACGGCCAGATCGCCGCCAGCGCCGCGGGGCATCCTGGGCTACGCGGCCAGAGCCTCGGCGTCGTCGCAGAGGCTCGGCGTCGCTGGGCTGCTCGCCGCCGGGCTCTGGCTCCTCGACGGCACCGGAACCCGGGCTGTCACCAGGCTCGGACCCCTGCTGGTCGTCCTGGCCGTCCAGGCTGGCCTGGTCCGGGTTATCGCCTCGGTAGGGGAGGCCGTCCGTGACCGCCTTCTCGATCGGGCTCAGCTGGTGGCCGAGTTGCTCGCAGAACCCGAGCCACGCGCCTGCGTCGGCGTGGGGGCAGGGGGCGTACCGGTCGAAGCGCCAGGTCGCCCGCTGGTCGCCATCTCCGGTGATCTGGTCCTCGTAGGCGGCGGCAACTGGTGCCAGGGCGAGCAGCCACAGCCGGGTCATGGTCGCTGACTCGGCCGCGTCAGCTGCCGGGCCGCCCAGCCCGGCGTAGATGTCGCGGCTGTGGATGCCGGGCAGTGCCTGGCGCAGCGGCTGCGGCATGGCGAGGAGCTGGGAGGCGACGAACCGGGCGATCAGCGTGGTGCTGCGGGCGGGCAGCGTCTTGCGGGACAGCAGCTCGGCCAGCCACAGCTGGCGGGCAGTCCCGGCCGAGACCCAGGCCCTGTTCCCCTCGATGACCAGCTGGCGGGCCGGATTGTGATCCGGGTCCGGGCCGGGACCCGCGCTCCCGCCCGCCTCGCCCGGCAGAATCGCCGGGCCAGCTCCCTGGCCACCTAGGTGGATCACCGGAGACCGCCGGGTCCGGTGCTGACCGGGGTCGGAGCACCAGTAATCCGGCTGGTCCTGCCATGGGCGGAGCACCGCGACCGCGGCCGGGCACGAGGCATGCGCCTCCGGGGTCATCTCCTGGCCCGCGCCCGTGTCCTCGCCCTGCCCTTCGGTGTCCTCGTCCTCGCCTGCGCTGTCCTCGCCGGCGCCTGGGGCGGGGGCGTCGCCGGCGAGGAGCCGGCTGAGCGGGAGGCCGCCTGGCGGCGGCTGCTCCAGCACCTCCAGGCCCGCGTCCCGCAGCCCCGCTATGAGGTGAGCCCGCTGGGCGGCGGCCTCCTTCTCCCGCTTGATCCGGTCGATGACGTACCGGATCGGATGGCCGTATCCGACGTCCGACATGATGCGGGCCATCGCGGCGGGGTCGTTCTCGAACGGGCGGAGCAGGGCCAGGTCCTCCAGGTTCCACTCGTAGTCCGAGTCGCGGGTCAGCTCCCGGGTCTTGCTCGTCAGCTTCCCGGCGGTGATCCCGGCGCGGACCTCGGCGGCCGGCAGCCCGGTGGCCTTGCGGATCTGGGTCCGGGTCATGCCCGCCTCGGACGCCGAGAACAGCGCGGCCGCTTCCTCGTGGACGGTCAGGTCAGTGCGGTACCGGCTGGTGATCAGCATGTGCAGGTACTGAACGCCCTGCTCGTCGGCGGTATCCGGGCTGAAGAAGTACGGCACCGCCTGGCATCCGGCCCGGATCGCGGCATCCAGCCGCAGGAGCCCGTCCACCACCAGGTAGCCGTCGCTGTCCGGGCTGGTCGTGATCTCCAGAGGCACCAGCACCCCGGCAGCAGCGACCGACCGGCAGAGCGCCGGGTCCGCCTTCTTGCCCTCCCGGACGTTGCCCGGATGCGGCAGCAAGAGCGCTACCGGAATCATCGGCCGCTCGGTGTAAGCAGTCGGTGCGTCCTCGGCGGCAGTCGTCGTCGGCTCTGAGTCCGGGCTGTCCTGCTGGCCAGGGTCGGCGAGGTCGTCCCCGGTGCCGGAAATGGTGACGTCAGTCATGGTGGTCAACACAGCCTCCTGTGCGTGCTGGGCCGGGCTGGAAACCCCTGCGGCATTTGCCGTGGGGTCGGGGCGGCTGCCGCCCCTGCCCGGCCGGCCCGATGCGCGCCGCCCGGCTGTCGGCCGGTCACGCCAGGCAGCCGGCAAGGGCCAAGATGCTTTCCGGCACTACCTGGCAAGGGAAAGGATCTTGGGCGGCCGGGCGAGCGCAGCGAGAGCCTGGTTGACCGGCCCGCCGGACGGCGCACCGTCTGCGGGCCGGGCAGGGCGCGCCGCATGCGCTGGCGCCGGATCAGCGATCAGGGGACGGCTCGGGTCTCGAAGCCTGGGATAGCCGGTCACGTGTAGCGCGATGGTCGCCCTGGCAGATTCAGCCCGGTTCCGGCCGAGCCGGAACACCTACCGGTGATGCTCCGGCAACGGACCAGGCGCTGCATGCCGGCGCTGACGTCATCGGCATATTAATCAGCCAGCACGGGGCGCTCACCCTATAGCTTTCGTGATGGAGCATCCCTGCTGCGGGTGGGTTCTGGAGTTTCTTCAGCCGACAGGCGAGCTACGGCACCCGTCCCGGCAGCGGCGGCGGGATCTCACCGAGATCACCCGCCGCCAGTTCCTGCACCACATCACTCGACTCACCCCAACGGCGATGCGCACGCACCGACCGCACGCCATTTCAAGGGACTGCCCGACCCGGCGTAATGGCACCGCAGGCAGTCGATAGGTGGTCTCGGCCGTCAGGTCCAGCCGAGGCGGGGCCCCACGCTGCTCACCGGCGGACGCTCCATCTGGTCACAGCAGTGGGACTATGCGGCACGCCGGCCGCGGCCAGAGGCTGCTCGTGGTGGGAACGGAGGACAAGCATCGCCGCGGCGGCCACGACGATCATGGTGATGCCGGCGACGGTAAAGACGCCGGCCGGGCCAACCTGGTCGCTGAGCCACCCGGTCAGGAGTCCGCCTGCCGGCGCTGTGCCGATCCAGCCGTACGAGTACAGAGACAGCATGCGAGTCCGCAGGCTTTCGGCGGTGGTGTGCTGCAATGTTGCGCTGGCGTTTGAGGTGAAGCAGGAAAGCGCTATTCCGGCTGCGGCGAGGATCAGGGCGACCGCAATCATGGTGCGCTGCGGGGCGAGCAGAAGCTCCAGCACGCCCAGCGCGCAGCACGACAGGAGCGTTGCCCACCAGCTAGTTCGGCCGAGCGTGGCCATGGCGAGCGCGCCGGCAAGAGCTCCCGCGCCGTAGCACCCCATGAGCATGCCCAGGGTCGCGGCATTTCCGTGCAAGGTATGCTGCGCGACCAGAGGAAGCGTGATATTAAAGCTCGTGCCGAGGGTGGCTACCACGCTGATAAGAAGCACGATAGCCAAAAGGCGTCGTGTTCTCCAGGCATAGCCCATGGCCTCGCCAGCATCGCGAAGGATGGCTACGGCCCCGCCGGAATGCGTCGCGATGCTACTAGGCCTATGCAGTTCTTCTGGCCGCATCATCAGCAGTCCTGCCAGGACGGCCAGGAAGCTGATGGCGTTGGCGAGGAAACACGACCTCACACCGATGGACGCGATGGCGATTCCGCCCAGGGCGGGTCCGAGTATTCGCGCGAGATTGAATACGCTTACGTTGAGCGCGATGGCGTTGGAAAGCCATGCCTTGCCTACCATCTGGCGGACAAATGCTTGCCGGACGGGCGTGTCCACGATCATCACCGTGCCTTGGAGCACGGCAATGAGATCCACTTCCCAGACCTGAAGCGAGCCGCCAAACGCCAGCCACGTCAGCGCCGCGGCGCAGGTCATCATAAGCGTCTGGGTGGCTATTAGAACCCGGTAAGGGTCAAACCTCTCAGACAGCGCGCCGCCCAGGAGTCCGAAGACCGTGTACGGCGTGAACTGGCATACAACGAGAAGGCCGAGCGCCGCCCCGGAGTGGCTTGCGTTGAGAACGAACCAAACCTGGGCTACCTTTTGAGTCCACGATCCCAGCTGGGATATCAGCTGGCCGCCGAGGAAGAGCCGGTAGTTCCGGCTCGCCAGGACGCTGCCGAAGGTTCTGTGGCCGACGCCTCGGAAGAGGGCGGCGGCGTCACCACCACGACCGTGATCATGAGTGGGCAAGACCAGCCCCCGGGCTGCGTACCTTGAGTTCGTAGAGCCTGATGGAGTCCTCGATCGCTAGCTCAATGCTGGAGGTCGACGGCCCTGCGTAACGGAACCTCCCGCCTGGCCAGCGGTCCAGTCGCAGCCGCTCGGCGTCGTATACCTCACCCGCTAGCGGCAGCGCTTCATAGTAGAGATAAGGCACTCTGCCAGCCAGCTGTGTAACGCTCACCACTTCGTAGGGAGGCTCGCAGGGTGGCGGGACCACCAGCCATCCGCCGAACAGGCCGCTGGTGGCCTGCGCCACGGGCTGCCTGCCGAGCTCCATGCCTGCCCATTCGCGCATGATGTCGATGCCATACAGATCCTGGAACACGAAGCGGATCTGGCCGCCGCCCACGCGGGCTCCGGCCTCTAGGAACACCGGCTTGGCGCCGTTGAGGATGATTTCCAGGTGGAACGCTCCAGCCTGCAATGCCAGGGCCGTCAGGCAGGACATGGCGAAGTCACGCAGCGCTGGCCCCAGGACTGGGTCGTCGACCGCCACGGACCCGAGCGGGACTCTGTTGTGCGCGGTGTCCAGGCAGGTTCTGAGGTAACGGGACACGTGACCGAAGGCAAGTCGGCCGCCGTATACAAGTCCGTCCACGTGATAGATGGTCCCGGTCACGAATTCTTCCAGCTCGTATTCGGCCGGATTGATCTGAGGCCAGGCCGCGGTGAGTTCCCTGCGATCACTCACGACGTGAATTCCGCGGCTTCCCATCCCGCGGCGAGGCTTGAGCACGAGCGGGTAGCCCACTGAGTCAGCGAAGTCAGATGCCTCCGCCAGGCTGCCGCACTCGCTGAATCTAGGCACGGCCAGCCCGGCCGCGCTGACGCGCTGCTTCATCCGTACCTTGTCGCGGAAGCACAGGGTCTGAGCCCCGGTCATGCCTGGGATGCCGAACTTGTCCCGGATCGTGGCGGCAGCGAGGAGGTCGTACTCAGATGGAGCGAACACGGCGTCCGCGGTGCCGAGCCGGCGGAACAGTCTCTCGATTCGAGGGATGACTTCTGCGGCAAGATCGGCTGGATCGTCTACCACAATCACGTCGGCAACGTGATCTCTGCCGGACATGACAACGGCCGCCCTGGCCCTATCTGTGACATATGTGACCATTGCCCGTGAATGATCGATATGCTCAGTCAGCCGGATTACCGAGCTTCCGGCCAGCATGACGATCAGTAAGTGCTCTTTGCCGCTCATGCTCTGCGCACCTTATATGGGCTCCCGTCGCGCGACCGGGCCGCAGCCTGTCACGTTCTCAGCCCGACGCCCACGATGGCCTTCCGGGGTAACGTGGCCTGCCATGCCTGCCGCCTGGCCATGTACTTCACAGAATACCCCTGCATCGCCGGGCCTTCTTCTGGGTACTTAAAGATCTCTGCTGCCTTCCGAGCCGCCCACCGAAACGCATCCTGCTCCCCCAGGCGCTCGCGGAGGCGAACGAGCCCGTACATGTCCACGAGATATTCCCCTAGGCGCAGGGCGGCGGCTTCCGGAGTGTCGCCGATCGCAGTATAGGGATCGTCGATATTCATCACCGCGTGTGAGCCGAAACCAGCGGTGGCGAGGTAGCCCTCCATCTCATCGACCGTGAAGTGATCAAAGTGGTGTCCCGTCCCTGAGTATGGATGGACGACATCTCTGAACCACGTGTCCGCAGGGGAGCCGACGGCGAAGTCGTGCAGTACCATCCTGCCCCTGGGCCGCAGGACCCTATAAGCGTTCTGCACCATACGGAGCCGATCGCATCTGGGGATATGGTGAGTGCCGTAGGCGAACAAGACAGCGTCTAGGGACATCGACCGGAACAATGGGCGCTCCGCGCGCTGCAGGAGCGCCGGCAGGCAGTTTGCCCACGCTGCTTCTACCATATGCGCGGACGCATCGCAGGTAATGATGTTGACGTTGGCGATACCGAGCTCCGAGCATACGCGCCTGACGAGGCCGTCCCCGCCCAGCATGTCAGCGACGATCATCCCATCCGGCATGTCAGCACGGATCAGGCCGAATAACTCAGCGATCCCCGCGGACCGCGCCTCCAGGTTGATCGCCTGCGCATGGCGGTAGCTGCCGCCCCGCCCGCCCGCTTCCTCCGCCCCGAAGTCATCACGTACGCGGCGGGCGCCCGATAGCTCTGCTATCCAGTTCTCGGCTTCGGCGGGGTCTATGCAGCGATGCAACTCGGGATAATCGCAGCGTAGCGCGGAAAGCTGGCTTCGAACGTCATATCCGTCCATTTTACGAAACACCACCTCTGAGCATCCGCCCAGGCTGAGCGGAAGGACCTCGGCAACATGCCAGTCGAAATCACGCATCACGAAACGGCTAGGATGCCGGGAGCGATTCCGGCAGCCGATTTTCCTGCTCGGCTATTAAATGGCGATCTCGTCCCTTGGCGACGAAGGCGCCACTGACACCATCCCTCGGAATCGAGGTTAAGAGAAGCGAGTGCGAATTGCAACCAGTCGGCACGAGCAATCTGACGCTATGACCGAAAATGCCGATATCTATTTATGGCTATCCATAATAGAGACGAGCGCAGGAGGGAACTCGAATCCGCAGAATCTGCGGACCGCACGTGACGCCAAAGTTTCGGGCCGTAAACCGGCCCGTCACTATTGCGAACGATGTATATTTTGTGCCGATATCGCCGCCGGCGGTAACCGGCGGCGGCTATCCGCCGACGCTGACTGGAGTTCCGATAGTGGGTTGCGGCATACCAGCGGCAAGGTCCGTATCGGCGCCTCGCACTATGTACCAGTTTTGAGCGCCCTGGCCAGCAGAGGGCCTTCCGCGCGTAGCGGATGGTCAGCCCCTCGACCTGCTCGGCCTCGGTTGTCAGCTAAGCCGATACACCATGTGAAGGACGATGCCCAGGTCCCTGCTCCTTCCGAAGGTCACGGCGAAGGCAGCGGCGGACGCACCCAGGCGGCTGAGCTGGCAATGGCGGCGGCCGGGGATGAGGTCGCGGTGAAGAGGCACTCGCCCGCGGCCAGGGTCCGAGTCGACCGGGAGCGCAGTCGCCGAGCTGGCCACCGGCATGGCGTCGTTATGCCGCCGTGGACCTGCGTGGCCTCCAGCACGCGAGCGGCCTGTTAGCGGCCGGTGCGAGGCTTTGTACTGGCGACCTTCGCGCAGTCATGATGCCGGCGGCGCCGTCAGCCCGATGAGGTAACGCTTATGAAGCGAATCATCCTGGCCGTGGTCATTGGGGTACTCGCGCCGATCGGCTTAGCCGCGGTCAGCGCGACCAGCGCCCTGGCTTCAGGGCCGTCCAACTTCGACTGCAATAACTTCTCCACCATCACGCCGAAACTATCAGTGGCACGATCGGAACCTACGCGATCGGACCGGGTGCCGAGGGCTGCCTCTCCAGCACGCACAAATGTGTCCAGATCGGGTCTCCTGACCAGTACGGCAACACGGCAATCGAGTGCGCGGACGTGTGGGTGCTCACGAGCTCGGGCAGCCCGGAAACGATCTCGGTCGAGCCGGTCATCGAGGCGTACTGCCAGAATGGCAGCGATACACTCGTGCAGTGCGCGAACGTGGACGGGGAGTTCGAGCTGGGCGATGGCCCAGGGCAGGTCTTCGGCCAGACCCAGGATATCTGCGGGCACAGCAGCGGCAGATGTGACATCCCCGGCAGCGGCGACGGGTCTTACCGGAACGAGTTCCCTGGTGCCGGCACGACCCTGACCGGATGCGGTGGCACGGGCACAGCGCATGAGGTGTGGGCCGTCGACCTGGCGGGCGTTGCCATCGAGTTGCCCGGCAGCGACGCCACGAGGACGAGTGGTTCGAACTTCGCCTCGAACCACGCCGTTATCTGCACCTGACCGTGCATCGCGTGATCCGCCGCCTGGACGACGGGCACCAGGCGGCGGATCACCCACAGTGAGCTACCGGATTCGCCGCCGACGGGTCCGGGGTGTAACGGTCGCCATGACGGTCGGGGCCAGGGACGCCGCCGAGGTCCTGGTAACCGCCGTGGGCGTGCTGCGCGGCGCACTCGGGCCGGACATCCGGTCCTGGGCTGCCGCCATCACCGCCGCTTCCGTTCTCCCGGCCCGCCCGTTACCCCGGCAGGAGCCCTTCCGGCCAGGGCGCCCTGGCCGGGTCCGCCGGGGTCCGGGTCCGCACCCGGCTGTGTCCCGGCACCAGGGTCAGTAACAGCAGGCAGTGCCTGCCGGCTTTCGGCACGGGAATGCCCGCGTCCCGCCGCCCGGCTGCCGAGGGCTGCCGCGAGGGCGGCCACGCCGGTGCCGCTTGCCAGGCAGCACGTCGCGGTGAGCGTGGCGGGCAGGCCGAGGGCAGCGGTAACCACGCCAGTGATCGCGGCGGGAGCGACACCGGCGGCGGACTGGACTGCCCGCCAGCTGCCCAGGGCCTGCCCGTGCCTTCCTGCCGGGACGGCGGAGAGGATCGCCGTGCGGGAGATCACGGAGAAGACGGCGGCGGCCGCGCCCCAGGCAGCCGCGCCGGCCAGGGCGGTGGCCGGCGCGGCCGTGGCGGTGAAGAGGCGCTCGCCGGCGGCCACGGCCAGGGCAGCGACCGGGACTCCCATCTGCGGGACCTTGACCCGCATGCCGGCGGTGAGCAGGGCGGCGGCGGTGCCGCCGAGCGCGAACGCGGTCATGGTCCAGCCGTAGAAACTCAGCGATGCGTGCAGCACCTGCCGGACATACAGGGGCTGGAGGATCTCCAGCGCGCCGTAGCTCAGCCATACCCCGGCGGTGATGGCGAGGACGATGGGAAGGCTGCCGGCCCTGCGGGTCTGCGCGACTGATGCTGCGCCCGTGTCCGGTGACGGTTCCGTTGCGGGGCGGCTGGCGGGCACTATCGCGCTTCCGCCGGCGGCTGCCGCCAGGAGGGCCGCGACTGCTGTCCATGCGATCCTGGCACCCCCGTGGGCGAGCACGGTCGCTGAGCCGAGCGGGCCTGCCAGGACCGGCACGGCTGCGGCGGCTACCAGCCAGGATCCGGCGCGGGAGAGGTCGGGGCGGATGGGAAGCCAGGTGGGAGCGGTGTCGCCGGCCGCCACGCCGCCGCCGCGGAAGGCCGACATCAGGCCGAGCGGGACGATGAGCCCGGGCAGCTTCCCGGTCGCGCAGCAGGCGATGGCGCAAGCCGAGGCGCACAGCCAGCATGCGGTGCCGGCGATCCTGGGGCCGTAGCGGTCGATCGCCGGGCCGGCCAGGTGGCTGAGCATCGCCGGGCCGGCCCAGGCCGCGTTGACCAGGGCGAGCCAGCTGGCCGGGTGGCGGTGCTGGAGGGCCAGCGGCAGTGCCGCGACCAGCGCCGCCCACGATCCGGTCTGGCCTGCTGCCTGCGCCGCGGCCAGCAGGATCATCGGCTTCCCGCCGGGCGGCAGCGTCGGCCTCACCGGTACAGCTCCGTCTGCTCCAGCTCGCGTATCCGGGTGATGTCGGCTTCTATCGCATCCGCCGTGCCGGCCAGGTAGAGGGTGCCGGGCGAGGTCAGCAGGTCAACTGTCCTGGTGACCGGGCCGCCGGGCGCGACGTGGCCGACCCATCCGCGTACCGAGGGCAGGGCGGAGATTGTCGCGAAAGTGCCTGGGTCCATCACCGCGGGGCGGGGGGCCGCGAGGTCGAGCTGCGCTGCCCGGGCGTGCCGCAGGTAGGGACCGCGATGGCTGGCCGCGAAGCCGGCCGGGTCGGTGATGGCCTCGGCGGCCAGGCCGACCTGGCTGGCACCCAGGGCGAGCGCCGTGGCCTCGGGATCTCCCATGCCGGCCAGCCGCGCGCCCGCCTCGATGAGGACCGGGCCCCGGCTGGTCATCATCGCCTCGCAGTGCGCGGGCCCGGCCCGCACTCCGAGGGCGTCCAGGGCCCGGGCGATGTACCGCCCCATGCCGGCGGCGCGGGGATCGTCGCCGGCCAGCAGGTCCATCCGGTCGTAGATCACCTTGCCGCCCGGTATCTCGCGGCGGTGATCCAGCCATACCTCGGCGATGTAGTGATGTACGTGCCCGCCGGGCAGCGGGCAGGACACGGTATTGATGGTGTACTGCTGGCCCTCCAGGAATTCCTGGATCAGGAGCTCGTCGTTGCGCAGGCCCATCAGGTTCTGCCTGCCCGCCGCTGACTGCCAGGCGGTGTCTACCTCCCGGGCGGTGCGGCAGACTGCCACGTCCTCGCCGCCGGCCGAAGCGGCGGGCTTGACGACCACGGTGCCGCCGATCGCGCGCGCTGCGGCCTGAGCCTGGCTGGCGGTGCTGACGCGGATAGTCAGCGGATGCGGGACTCCGGCGGCGGCCAGAGCGGCGGCCATCTGGCCCTTGTCGCGGCGGACCGCGCTTGTCTGAGGGTCATTCCCGGCCAGGCCGAGAGCCCGCGCGAGCTGATCGGCGACCGGGACGCCGGTCTCGGTGCCCGCGAGGACGGCGGTCACGTCGAGCGCGGCCGCGATCGCGGTGATGGCCGGCATGGTGCCCTCGTCAGTTATCACCGCGTCATAGTCGCGGCGCGCGAAGGAGCCTGGGTGGTCATGGGCGGCGAGGGGCTGCGCGGGCAGGACCGCGACCGCGCCCCATCCCCAGGCTGCGAGCGCCGGGGCGATGTAGCGGCCGGTCGAGTACGGATGGACGACGGCCGCGCGTCTCCGCGGGCAGGGGCCGCCGTCCTGTGCTGGCCTTTCGACCATCCGGCCGTCGTGCGAGAGAACCTCGGCAGGAGGGCGAGACGGCTCCGGCCCGGGGAGCTGAGGTGAGCCGGGGTGCTGCTGATCCGCGCAGCCTGGTGTCATTGAATATATTCCATGCATGCCGCAAGCTAACGGGCAAGCCGGAACTGTTGTCAAATATATTCAATGGCTGGCGGCCTGGGCGAGCCCGCCGTCACGGGGAAGCTGAGGGCATCGCGACCAGGAGCGACAGCCGATGATTCAGCGCCATGATCACCACGCTGACGTCCGTCCAGCAGTCACCCGAGCGGACGCGCACGCTGGTCATCTTCGGCGGGATCGTGAT
Organism: uncultured Actinomycetota bacterium; assembly: GCA_963725175.1. Lineage (GTDB taxonomy): Bacteria > Actinomycetota > Actinomycetes > Streptosporangiales > Streptosporangiaceae > DASUBV01. Next base: position 3,279,194 of record CAVRXH010000006.1, on the reverse strand, counting down.
CTCGCCGCGATCCCAGATCAGCCGTGCCTCCGGCCCGGTGTCCAGGAGCCGGTCAATCAGCGCTGCGAAACGGTGGCTGGCGATGTGCCGGATGTACTGGTACCTCAGCGCTCGCACGGCAGCCTGCCGTATGCTGTGCACGTCGTACAGCAGGTTCTCTGCACGGCGGCTGAACAGGTAGAGGATCAGGTTCTGCTCGCCCGGCCCGAGATGCCGTGACATGGCGTCGTTCGCTGCCAGGATCGTCCACATCTCATCAATGACCGCGCCCGGCGTGGCACCCAGCCGCCGGACGAGGTCGCGCAACTCCGCGGGCACCGGAGGCGGTGCCTGCGGCGGATCGACCAGCGGCATGGGCATGGGCGGGTCATGGCCCAGCGCCAGGATGTGGACTGCTGACCTCTCCGCGCCGTCCATGCGCAGGGCTTCCGCTACGGACTCCACCAGCTGATCGCTGGGGGACGCAGCCTCTCCCCGCTCGAACGCGGCGTAATACCGGGGGCTGATGCCAGCGAGGACAGCGACGTCTCGCTGCCGGAGCCCGCGTCCGCGGCCCCCGGAGTCAGCCCTGGCCATCCTCGACCGGCAGGCGAGCAGCAGCGCGCCCAGCTCCCTGCGCCGCCGCCACTCGGCCGCGTCATCCCCGTCCGCCTCGCGTCCCGTCCTGATCACCCCGGCCAGACCCAATTAGGAACTCACAGTGCCCATTACGGAACGAAGCCTGTGATTGCCTACACAACTATGAGCCAATCGCCAGTCAGCCGCAGTGCCCTTTCTGCCACATTGTCATTCCCCGCCGCGCTGTTCACCCAGCGCGGCCGATCCGGGCGATGAGCTGGCAGCGCTGCGCGCAGATCCTCGGCGAGATCGGCGGGCGCTGGGACCTGGCCATACTGGCCGCGCTGGCCGCCCGCGAATCCCGGCAGCCGTCGGACCTGCGGAAGGCTGTCAGCGGCCAGGCAGGCGCGACGTGCCTGAGCTGGAAGGTGATGACCGAGCGGCTCCGCCGCCTGGAGGACGGCGGATACGTCGGCCGGCGCGAGATGCGCCAGTACCCGAAGCAGACCCAGTACTGGATTACCCCCTGGGGCCGGTCGGTTCTCGCCGAGTTTGCCGCTCTCGGGAACTGGCTGGCCGAGCATGCCCCGGACGGCCCGGCCCGGCCCGGCGATGCCGCCGCGCGGCGGCCGGGCGAGCCGGAGACAGCCCGGTCCCCTCAGGGGGAAGGCAGCGGCGGGGAGGCGGCGGCCGCATGCTCCTTCCCGGCGGGCAGCTGCCGAAGATGAGGATCCCGGCGACATGGCTATTACGGGCAAATTACGATCGACCGCAAACAGGAAATCGAGCCGACGGAGGCCGGCGTGGGCAACGGCGCCCAGCTTGCTGAGGAGAGAGTGACCTACCGCGCGGTGTTCGCGGTGGCGGAGTTCCGGTACCTGTGGATGGCGCAGCTGCTCTCGGTCGCCGGAGACCAGCTGGCGCGGGTCGCCCTGACGGTGCTGGTCTACGACCGGACCAGGTCAGCGGCCCTCGCCGCAGTGACCTTCGTCGCGGGGACGCTGCCGACCTTCATCGGCGGCGTCGCGCTGTCGGGGATCGCCGACCGGCTGCCGCGCCGGCAGGTCATGATCGGCTGCGACGTGATCCGGCTGGCCCTGGTCCTGGCGATGGTCATCCCGGGCATGCCCCTCGTGGTCCTGGTCGTCCTGCTGTGCGCCGTCACGGCGATCAGCGCGCCGTTCACGGCCGCGCGGTCTGCCGTCTATCCCGAGATCCTGACGGGGGACCGGTACACAGCCGCCACGGCCGTGTCACTGACCACGTTCCAGTTCGCGCAGGTCGTCGGCTTCGCGGCGGGGGGCGTGCTGGTGGCCGCGCTCGGGGTGCGAGTATCGCTGATCGCCGATGCCGCGACCTTCGGGCTGTCCGCCGCGCTGATCGTCATCGGCGTCGCGGCCCGGCCCGGTGCGCAGCAGGCCGCCGGCCACCGGCCGCGTCCGGTGGCCGACATGATGGCGGGCCTCCGGCTGGTATTCACCAGCCCGGCGCTGCGCGTGCCGATGCTGTTCGGCTGGCTCGCCGCGGCCTACAACGCCCCGGAGGGCGTCGCGTCGCCGTTCGCGCGGGCGCTCGGCGGCGGCGCGGTCACGGTAGGCCTCCTGCTCGCCGCGCCGGCCGCCGGGTACACCGTCGGCGCGCTGATATTCGGCCGGGCGGCACCAGGCCGCCGCCAGCGGCTGATGCCGCCCCTGGCCATCGCCTGCTGCGCGCTCCTGATCCCGATGGCCGCCCGGCCGGGCCTGGCCGTTGCGCTGCTGCTCCTGGCCGTGTCCGGCGGCTGCGCGTGCTTCCAGGTCAGCGCCAATTCCCGCTTTGTCCAGGCGGCGCCGCCGCATCAGCGCAGCCAGGCATTCGGCATCGCGGGAGCCGGGATGAGCCTGGGTCAGGGCACGGCCATGATCGTGGCGGGCGTGGCCGTGCAGTACATCTCGGCGTGGGATGTCGTGGCTGCGGCCGGCGTCATCGGCGCCGCTGCCGCATTAGTGCTGACCGTGACGCGGCCGGCCAGCGGCTGATTCCCTAGGTCCAGCCTTCGCCGGGCATGCGCATGGCGTCCTCCTCCTCCCGCAGGCTCGACCGGCTTGTCCTCTGCGGCGCGCTCGGGTGAGCGCGGCCGCCTGATTGCCATAGTCCGCTGCCGCCCGTCTGCCCACAAGGGCCGCCAGCATGCACGCGGCGCGGGAGCGCCAGCGCTTGACATGAGTGGCCCCTGGTAGATAACAATACGACATACTGTGATTACGGGGAGCTAACGACTGCCTGCTGCCGCAGCGGGCCACGGAGGCCATCGTGCTGCGACGCTGGGCGGATCGCTGCCAGGTACGGGACTGGGCGATCTGGGAGCTGTCACCCTGGATGCGGGTCTACGTGGCGGCCGTCATCGCGGCCGAGCTGATCTGCATCGCCGCTGCGGCGACCCTGGTTCCCCCGCGCGGAGCTGACCTGCGCCTGGCTGCCGTCCTGGTGCTCTGCAACCTCATCACCGTCGAGCTGACCCGGCGCGCCGGCGAGCCCGCCGGCCTGGTCAAGGACGTGCACGCCGTCTGGGAGCTGCCGCTGGCGCTGCTGCTCCCGCCCCTGTACGGGCTCCTGGCGCCCATCCCGCGGATGATCCTGGTCCAGTGGCGCGTCCGGCCGACCCTCATCTACCGCCGGATCTTCACCGGCGCGGCCGTGGGCCTGTCCTACGGCGCGGCGTCGTTAGCCTTCCACGCGGCTCTCCGCGGTGCTGGCGGACTGGCATCCGGACAGCAGGATCACCTCCTGCTGTGGGTCGTGCTCGCGGTGGCCGCGGGGGCGCTCAAGTCGGCCGTCAACAAGATCCTGGTGTGGACGGCGGTGAAGGGGGCTGACCCGGCCGCCAGCGCCCGGAAGGACCTGTTCACCAGGGAACCGCTCTTCAATGATGCAGCCGAGCTGTCCATCAGCATCATGGTCACCCAGGCCGTCACCGCCAGCCTGGTCATGCCCGTGGTGGCGCTGCCCCTGGTCGCGCTGCTCCACCGGTCATTCCGGCACGCGCAGCTGCTGGCCGCCGGGCGCCATGACTCCAAGACCGGCCTGCTGAATGCCGCGACCTGGCAGCGGGAGGCCCGCCTGGAGACCGCCCGGGCAGTGCGGGCCGGCGAGCCGCTGGCGGTAGCTATTGCCGACATCGACCATTTCAAGAGGGTAAATGATCAATGGGGGCATTTGACGGGAGACGCGGTACTCGCCGCCATCGCCCGCGCCTTCGCCGCGCTCCTGCGGGATGAGGACCTAACCGGCCGGTTCGGCGGCGAGGAGTTCACGATTCTCCTGCCGCGGACAACCGCCGCCCAGGCATTCGAGATGGCCCAGCGCCTGTGCGAGAAGATCGGGCAGATCAGCACACCGGTCAGCGCCCGCTCGGGCGGGCCGCTTCAGGTCACGATCTCCATCGGCGTGGCAGCACTCGGGCCTGGGCACCGCGACCTTGACGACCTGCTGGCAGCCGCCGACTGCGCCCTGTACGACGCCAAGAAAGGCGGCCGGAACCAGGCGTGCATGCAGGCTGATCCGCCTCCCGGCCGGAGCGATACCGGCAGCCGGCCCGCGACGTGACCGGGTCCGCTAGCGAGCCAGCTCGCGGAACGCCCGCGAGAGCTGAACGAGGTGCGTGACCTCGCTGTAAAGGTCAGGCTGCATGCGGGCAGGGACGACCTGCGCTGGCTCGTCACGACACCGCGCCTCGCGGACTCGGCGGCTCCGGATAGCCTCGGCCAGCGCGGCGGCCTGCGCGGCGAGATCGGGCTCATGCTCTCTCCGCGCGACGATGACCCTGGTGCCGTCCGGCACGGGAGCACCGAGGATCAGCGCGGCATCGCGGATCTCGACTGCGCGCCGGTAGAGCGCCAGTCCGGCCTGGTGCCGGACGCCGGCGGGCAGCGGGAGGATGACCTGCGGCACGGCCTGGCTCAGGGCAGCCCATAGCGGGCCGAGCTCCTGGTAGGCATTCCGGCACCAGCTGGGGTCCGTCATGTCGCTGAATGAGGACAGCGTCACCCAGGTGAGACTGCTCGGCCCGCCGGAAGGAGCGGGGCACGGGACGCGGGCTGGGCACCGGGCGCGGGGAGGGCAGCGACCTTCGGGCGGCTCTGCGCAGTACCCGTGCACGGCGACGGCGCTGCGGCAGGCTCGCTCCAGCAGCATTGACGCCGTCAGTTCGGCGGCGCGCTCCTCCGGTGCGGCGTAGCCCTGCCGCCCGAGAATGTGCCTGATCAGCCGCGCGTCTGTTCCGGGCAGGAGCAGGCGCGCCAGGCTCTCTATGTCCCCCGCTGAGCAGTGGCCGAGCACGAGGTGCGAGATCTCGTGCAGCGCGATGTGCGCCTGATGCAGGGGGGTAGTTCGCCCGGCATAGCACACGATATCTGCCTCGGCCGTGCTGATGAGCAGGCCCGAGGGCTGTCCCGCGAAATCGCTCTCCGGCATTAGCCGGATATCGCGCCCGAGGCTGCGCCCCAGGCGCGCGCAAAGCTTCCGGATGTCAAAAGGGGCCGGTATCAGCGGGCCGATTCTCCTGGCCGCCGCCCTGCAGCTGCTCAGCTGGTCAGCGGTGAATTCTTCGGAAGGTGACAGGGAACCAGCTGTCTTTGCCGCCATAATCGCGTTCTATCACTCGGGTGAATGTTACTTCAACGTTCGAACAGGCGATTGGTCGCAGGACGCGCGAGCCCGGCTGCAGTTCTCGTCGCTGCGGGTAGATTCGGTGACCCGGGCGCTGGCGTCCAGGCGGCGGACTTCCTAGTCGCCGGCCTTCCTGTCCTTTTCACGCTCGGCCTCGGCCCGCGCGGTATGCAGGATGATGGACGCGATGGCCTGGCGTCCCTCGGGGGACAGGCTCAGGAAGCTCCGCAGCTGTGCCCGGTCAACGCCGGAGTCCCTGATCAGCGTGAGCAGCTCCACCTGATCCGCGAATTGCCGTGCCTGCTCGTCGTATTCGTCGAAGAAGAAGGACGGCGGCGCGCCGAGAGTCTTCGCCAGGGCCTCGATGATGCGCTTGGTCGGGTTGACTACCCTCCCGGTGCGCAGCCGCCAGATCGCGCCGTCGGACACTTTCTCCCCGGTCGCTTTCTCGACCAGCGCCGCGAGTTCGGCGTTCGAGTACGGATTCCGGTCCGCAGGGTGGACATTCTCGATGAGCCAGTCGAGTTTCTCTGCAAGCGTGCGCAGTTCCGGCGCGGCCGGCACCGCTGTGCCGGGGCGCAACTTCCGCGGAGGCACGTCGTGGGCCCCTTCCTCGCCGGTGGCTGTGTGCCCGGAATCCAGCCTGGTGCCGCCAATCTAGCCTGGCCGGCTGCGGGGAGGTACCGGCAGTGCTCAGTCGTCCCGGCAGGCCAGGCCCCGGCGGGCGACCGGCACGGCGGGCGAGGGCGCGGGGTGGCGGGCGCTGGCCAGCCCGTACCGGTCCTCAGCGTCGCGGCAGGCCGCGCGGACCAGGGCGAGCAGGCGCCTTTCGTAGCGGATGCCAGCCGGGCCGGGCAGGACGGCGATGATGTGCACGTGGTCCCGGCCGTGCCGGGCGGCGACCCACCGGGGCATCCAGCCCGGCTGCGGGGTGGCGAGTCCGGCCTGGCCAGTGATGTCGCTAGCGACCTGGCGCCACTGGGCGTCGCTAAGCGGGCGGTCGCGGGGGTCCGTGCGAACCATGCAGTGCCAGATCGGGCGGCGCGGAGGCGAGAGCCGGCCCGGGGCTGGCGGGGCGTCGAGCCAGCAGGCAAGGCGGGCGGTGTTGCGCTCTCCAGTCGGGCGGCGCTCGGGTTCGAGGCTGGCTGGCTCCTGGGTGCCGCCGATGAGGTGGGGCAGCCCGTGCGGGCCGCGGTCACGTGGCTCGTACAGCTGGCGGAGCAGGTCCTCGGCGTGCTGGTGCCGGTCTGCGGTCACGATCACTGCGAGGTCCCGGACAGCCGGGCGGGCTGGGGGGCCGGGCGGCAGGCGAGTGCGCCGCGGTCCCGGCCGCGCAGGACCGGGCCGGGCGCGGCGCGGCGGGTGCTGTGCAGGCCGTGGCGGTGGCATGCCCGCCGGACCGGGGAGAAGTCGCTGCCGGGCTCGGCGGGGGCGCCGTCCTGGCGGGCCAGCGTGGCGATGATGTGGACGTGGGCGCCGTGCCGGGCCGCCAGCCACCGGACGGCCCCGCTGTCACCGGGGCGGGCCAGGCCGGTGCCGTCCATGACGGCCGCTGCTGCTGACGCCCACTCCTGGTCGCTGAGGCGTCGGTCACCGGGGTGCGGCTGGAGCGTGCAGTGCCACACCGGCCGGGCCGGCCGCCGCGACCCGGCCTGGCCGAGCGGGTCCTCCAGCCACTCGGCGAGACGTCCCGGAGGCCAGCCGCCGGGCCCGCCGGGACGTGGTTCGCCCGGCCGGACCAGCGTGCCCGCGATCAGCCGCAGTCCGGGGGAACCCGCGCTCGCGGGATCGCCGAGGGCACGGAGCAGGGCGGTGGCGCTGTGATGCCGCTGAAGGGCGCCGATCACCGCCGCCACCCCGGGTCGTCTGGCCAGCGCCCGCCGGGCGGCGGCTCGCCGGGAGGCAGGGTCCATCCGCCGCCGGGCGGGGGCAGCTGCGGGACGGAGAAGCTGTTCTGCACGACCTGGACTGGCGGCGGCTGCTGCGGGGCCGTGCGCACGGCCATCGCCAGGGCGATCACCCAGCCCGCGAGCGTCCAGCCCAGCGTGATGTTGATGACCGCTATCGCGGCGAGGTCGGGGGCATGGCGGGCCCAGCCGATCAGCAGCGGCAGCAGGTACGCGGCGCATCCTGACGCCCCGAGCAGGGTCAGCGTCATGACCGCGAGGACGGACCCCATCAGCCAGCCCTCCTGCCCATGCCCGGGCGGCTCCCGGTCATCGTGCCTGGCAGGACAGCACCTGGGCCGCTTATCCCACGGGGCGCGGCTCCGCCGGGCATGCCGCCCCGGAGACCTGCGGACCGCACCCTAGTCATTGAATATATTTGACGCATAGCCCGATCGTATGCCTAAGATCCGACACGTCAATAAATATATTCAATGGCGATGACGGCGCGGGAAGGCCTGTTTGCCTGGCCTTCCGGCTTTCCCCGGGAGTCGCTGGAGGGGACGGCGGATGAGCTGGAAGTGTTCCTGGCCGGACGTGCGGGACCCGTCCGTGCGCCAGGCGGGCGGGCGCATCGCCTGGGCGGCCACGGTCGGCCTGCCGGCCGCTGCCCGGACGCTGGGCATCAGCCCGGAGCAGGCGGGCGGTCTGGCCGTCTGCGGGGCGTTCCCGTGCGCGGTCATCGAGACATCGTGCGGCCTCCGGGTTCCGACAGCGGCCCTGTCGCAGGTGCTGCCAGCGGCCCCGGCCCGGCGCGGGTGCGCCCGGCGCCCGGCCGCACCCGCTGCCCCCGGCGAATCCTCAGGCTGAAGGAGATCACCTTGCTGCTGGCTCTCTCGCTCCTGCCCTCCGCCCATGTCCTGGCCGGGGTCGTGCCTAACCCCGCCCCGGCCAGCCCCGCGGCCGGGTCGAACGGCATCGTCCTGCTGATCAGCTATGCCAAGTGGGGCGCGCTGATCGCGTGCGGGATCTCGGTCGTCGTCTCCGGCGGCCTGCTGGCCGTCGGGTCGCTGAGCAACCGCCCCGACCATGCCGACAAGGGCAAGCGGGCCTTGATCTGGTCACTGGCCGGCGCGGTCGTGGTCGCGGTGGCCGTGCACCTGGTCAACGGCGTGTTCGCCGCGGCCCGCTGAGGCAGGCAGCGATGAGCAGGCCGTTCCTCGCGCGCCGCCGCCTCCCGTGGCTGCTGTACGTGCTGCTGGCCGCCGCGGCGCTGGTGATCGCCGTCGCCGCGGGGCTGGCCGCCGAGACGGCATTCGGCCCGGCGCCTTTCCCCAGCTTCCGCATCCCGCCGGTTCCCCCGGTGACCAGCGCGGCCACCACGCCACCGCGCGCCGCCGCGGCCGCGCTGCACGTCCTGCGCGGCGCGCGTGCCGCCGCCGGGGGAGTCCGGACCGGGTTCCCGGCCACCACCGCCGGCGCGGTGTCGGCGGCGGTCGAGGACTGGAGCGTGCTCGGATCGGATCTTGACCCGGCCCGTGCCGCGCGGGCGAGCCGGGTGATCGCCGACCCGTCCTGGCGGCATGCCCCGGCGGTCATGGCCGCCGGCGTGCGCTCGACCCGCCGGTCCTTGGGCCTGCCCGCCTCCGGCTCGGTCCCCGCGGGAGCGCAGGTCACCCTCACTCCCGTGGAGTACCAGGTCACCCGCGCCGCCGCTGGCCAGGTCACGGTGCTGCTGCTGGCGTACTACGCCACCGCCCTGCCCGGCCAGGCACCCCAGGTCAGCATCGGGGTCTGCCCCGTCGCCCTGCACTTTGACCAGGGCACCTGGCGGGTCCTGCCGCCCCCGGCGGCCGGGGACCGGGACTTCGCCGCGCTGGCCGCCCGGCCCGGCACGCGGCAGGCCGCCGCCGAGGGCTGGCATCCCCTGGAGCTGCCCGGCCGCTGGCCCGCCGGAACGGAGGCACGCCATGCCGTGCGGCATCACTGACCCGCTGGACTGCGCTGGCCGGATCGCGGCCGGCGGCCTCTGGGACGCTATCTGCCAGTCCTTCGCCGCCGCCGCCGATACCTTCCTGCGCGCGTTCGCAGAGGCGTTCGCGGCGATCCCGCCGGTCGACCTGGCATCACCCGGAGTCCGGGGCGTGTACGCGATCTGCCTGGGCATCGCCGGCGTGGTCGCCACCCTGCTGCTACTGGGCCAGGTCGTCCGCACCGCCCTCACCCACGACGGGTCGGCCCTGGCCGAGGGACTCACCGGGCTCGGCAGGGCCGCCGCCGCGTTCCTGGTCACCCTGGCCGTCGCCACCGCGGCGATCACCGCCGCCGACGACCTCACCCGCTACATCATCGACGCCAGCTTCGGGTCCGCCGCCGCGCTGACCTCCCGGATCACCGCCCTGCTGTCGTTCACCGGCACCGCCGTGCCCGGCGGCGCGCAGGCCGCCGGGCTAGCGTCCCTGCTGGCCCTGCTCGCGGTCATCGGCATCCTGCTGATCCTGGTCCTGTGGTTCGAGCTGCTGCTGCGCAGCGCCGCCATCGCCGTCCTGGTCGCCACCTCCCCGATCGCCGCCGCCGGCCAGTTGTCGGCGGCCACCCGGGGCTGGTGGCAGAAGACAGCCTCGGCGACCGGCCAGCTGATCATCCTCAAGCCCGCCATCGCGCTGATCTTCGCGCTCGGCTTCGGGCTCACCGGCGAGCCGGGCAGCCTGGAGACGCTCCTGGCCGGGATGCTCATCCTGCTCCTGGCCGTCATCGCCTGGCCGGTCATCGCACGGTTTTTCACCTTCGCGCAGGCCGGCCGCGGCACGGCCGGGCTCAGCGCCGTGCTCGGCTTCGCTGCCGGCCGGCTCACCGCCGCCGGGCCCGCGCCCGCCGGGGGAGGCCGGGCAGGCACCGGAGCCGGGGCTGCCACGGGGAGCGCCGGGGCCGCTACTGCCAGCGTGCTGGCCATGGCCGCCGCAGGGGCCCGGGCCGCGCAGCGGGCCACCACCGCGCTCGCCGGCCAGATGGAGCAGGTCGCCGGGCATGCCGGGCTGGACCCGATGAGCTACTGGCGGCCTGGTAGCCAGGCGCCCGCCGCCCGCCTGGCTGCCAGCCGCCCTCCGGCTCCGGGCCGCCCGCCCGGCCCGGCCAGCACGGACGACGGCCGCGCGGCAGGTGAGTGGCCCGGGCACTACCCCGCCGGCAGCGGTGACAGCCCGGCAGCGCCGGACGCCACCGGGAACTGGCCCGCGCACTACCCCGCCGGCAGTGACGGCAGGCCCCAGCCGCCCGCCCCCGCCGAGCCGGCAGCGCCGGACCCCGCCGGGAACTGGCCCGCGCGCTACCCCCCCGGCAGCAGTGACGACTGGGAGCAGCCGGCCGCCCCCGCCGAGCCCGATGAGGAGGCCCGATCATGAGCAGGGAGCCTGAGCGCGCGCGGACCTACGCCGGGTGGCAGAAGGAGAAGGTCGCCTGGGCATTCGCGGGCTGACCGGCCGGCAGGCGCTGATGGCCGGGTGCGCGGTCCTGGCCGCGATCTGGCCGCTCGCGGCGGCCCGGCTGGCAGACGGCCTGGCCTGCTGGCCCGCCGCGCTGATCCTGGCCGCGCTGGCCCTCGGCCGGGTCGGCGGCCGTGCCCTGGATGAGTGGGCCGCCGCCGCGATCTCCTGGAGCCTGGGGGCGGCCCGCGACCAGCACAAGTTCGCCGGGGCCGCGTTCACTCCCCGCGACCGGGCCGGGAACCTGCCGCCGGCTGACCTGCCGGGCATCCTCGCGCCGCTGCGCATCCTGGACGCCGTGACCGCCGCCGGGCAGCCGCTGGCGGTCCTGCACCATCCGCAGGACCGGACCTGCACCGCGGTTGCCCGGATCTCCTACCCGGGCATCGGCCTGGCCGACTCCGCCCGCCGGGACCGGCGGGTCGCCGGATGGGGCGCGCTGCTGGCCGGCCTGTGCACCGAGGGACAGCCCGTCACCCGGGTGCAGGCCCTGCAGCGGCTCGTCCCCGAGTCCGGCGCGGCGCTGCGCCGCTGGCATGAGGACCACCTCGACCCCCGCGCCCCCGCGATCTCCGCGCAGGTGACCGGGGCGCTGCTCGGCACGGCGGGCCTGGCCACCAGCGAGCGGGAGGCCTACCTGGCGTTCACCCTGGACGCCCGCCGCGCCGCCCGGCAGGTCCGCGCCGCCGGAGGCGGCCCGGACGGCGCCGCCGCCGTCCTGGCCCGCTGCCTGCACGCCCTGGCCGGCCCGCTGGCCGACGCCGACCTGCACGTCGAATCGTGGCTGGACGAGCGGGAGCTGGCCGAGGCGCTGCGGACCGCGTTCGACCCAGGATCAGCGGCCGGGCTGGCCGCCCGCCGCGCCGCCGCCCGCCCTGCCCAGGCCGCTGGCCGTGACCCGTCCGCGCTGCCCGGCGTGACCCCGGCCCTGGCCGGTCCGGCCGCGGTCCTGGCCGTCGCCGCGGTGGCCCTGACCGGCATCTGGGTCACCGGGCAGGTCGCCGGGCTCATCTGCCGGGGGGCCTGGCCCCCGGTCGGCGCCGGGGACACCCCGCGGATCGCCGGGCGGCTCGCTCGTCACCTCGGTGATCCCCGCCTCGCGTGGCCGGCCCGGGCACGGCCCGTGCTGCCCGGGCCGGCCGGGTTCGCGGTCGCCGCCGTGATCACCGTGGCGGCGATGGCGTGCGCCAGCGTCGTCGTCGCGCGGCTGGCGGTCGCCCGGCGGCCCCGCAGCGGGTATGCCTCCCGGCAGCAGGTCCGCCAGAGCCTGTCCGAGCGTGCCGTCCTGCGCCGCGCCGGGATCATCCGCCCGAGCCTGGCCGGGAAGCGCCCGGTAGCCGTCACCGACGCCGGCGTGCGAGCCGGGCGGGCAGCCGGGACCGGGACGCGGCTGGCGATCAGCGCCGAGTCCTCGGTCCTGCTGTTCGCCGCGCCGCGCATGGGAAAGACCAGCCAGGTCGTCATCCCCTGGACCGCTTCGTGGCCCGGCCCCGCGCTGGTGACCTCGGTCCGGGCCGACGTGGTCGAGAACACCGCCGCGCTGCGCGCCCGGCGCGGCCCCGTCTGGGTGATGGCTCCTACCGGCATGCTCGCCTGGCCCGGCATGCTGGCCTGGTCGCCGGCCAGCCGCTGCGCCAGCTTCGACCAGGCCCGCCAGCGCGCCGGCGTCATGGTCACCGTCGGCCGGCACGGCAGGGACACCGCCGACTCGGGTAACGCCGCCTACTTCGGCCTGATGGCCGTCAACCTGCTCGCCGGGTGGCTGCACGCCGCCGCGATCAGCGGCCGCGGCATGGACGACGTCCTGGCCTGGGCGCTGGACGAGCGCCTGGATGAGCCCGTCAAGATCCTGCGCGATCACCCGGCCGCGGCCGCGGGCACCGCCGCGATGCTGGACGCCGCCTACCGGTCCCCGGACGTCACCAGGTCCAACCTGTGGACCACCGCCCAGACCGCCATCGCGCCGCTGCTCGCCCCGGCCGTCCGCGCCACGTTCGCCCCGCCGCCCGGCGCCGGCATCGACGTCGGGGACTTCCTGCGCCGCCGCGGGACCATCTACCTGCTGGTCTCCGACAACCAGGCCGCGACGATCGCGCCGCTGGTCACCGCGTTCTTCGACGAGATAGCCGAGACCGCCAAGCGCCTCGCCGACCACTCGCCTGGCGGGCGGCTGGACCCGCCGCTCGGCCTGTTCCTCGACGAGGCCGCCAACGTCGTCCCGCTCCCGCACCTGCCGGCCCTGATGTCCTACGCCGGCGGGTCGGGGATCTTCACCACCGTCGTCCTGCAGAACCGCGCCCAGGCCGAGCAGCGATGGGGCCGCGAGGGCGCCGCCATGCTGTGGGGCGCCGCCACCGTCAAGATCGCGCTCGGCGGGCTGTCCGGAGACGAGCTGCGCGACCTGTCCGCCCTCGCCGGGGAGTACCGCGAGAGCACTGCCAGCTACCAGCGCGGCACCGGCGGGCACACCGTGCAGGCCACCCTCCAGGACCGCAAGACCATCACCCCCGAGGAGATCCGCACCCTGTCGGAGGCGCGCCGGGAGGCCCTGATCATCCACGCCACCACCCCGGCCGTCCGCGCCCGGCTGCCCCGCCACTACGAGGGCCCCGACGCCGCGCTGTACGCCATCGCCCGCGAGCAGGCCCGCAGGACCATCCAGGAAGCGAGGGAGAAAGCCCCGTGAGCACCCCGCCGCGATCACCCGGCGCCGCCCCGCCCCGGGCACGGCGGCGCGGCCGCCACCAGGCCGGGCCGTCATGGTCCCGGCGGCCCGCCCGGCACGCGGCCCGGCCCCGGGCAGTCCTGCCCGACTGGGACGCCCTCGCCGGCGCCGAGCTGCAGGCCGCCTGGCACCAGCTCGTCGCCTGGGTCACCTGGCTGCACGACCGCTACGAGCTCTCGGTAGAAGAACGCCTGCCGCACTGCTGGGCCGAGCACCCCGGCCTCATAGAGGAACTGTCAGCGCTCAAGGCCTGGCACGACGAGATCTACGGCGCGGACCAGCCATCCGGCCAGGCCGCCCGCTACTGGCACGCCGAGCTGCGCCAGACCGTCAGCGCCGCCCTCACCTTCTACGCCGCCGGCTGCCGCGCGGGCCACCACGGCAGCGAGCCCGCCGCCGCCCAGCTCAGGGAACGCTGGGCCAGCGGCGGCCCGGCCAGCCCCGCTGCCCGGGACCAGGGTCCCGGCTACCTGCCCGGCCCGGCGATGGCCAGCCACCTGGCCGCCGGGCGGGCCGCCGCCCTCTCCGACACCATCACCAGCTACCTGCGCCACGACCAGTCCTGGTGGATGCCCGCCGGCGACGGCTGGCAGCGAGTCACCGACCTGGCCACCACGGCCCTGCTCGACCATCACGCCCGGGCGATGGCCCGGGCAGACGCAGCCGTCCGCCAGGCAGCAGCCATGCGCCAGGAACGGGGCCGGTAATGAACGTCAGCCAGCCACCCGCAGCCCGCCGGGCCGCCACACCGGATCACGGCAGCGCGCCGGGCGGGGATCCCGGTGCCTGACCTCACCGCCCGGGCAGAGGAAGCGCTGCTCGGGGCGCTGCTCGCCGGCCCTGACCAGCTCGCCAGCGTCACGATCCTGGTGGCCGGCGACTTCACCGACCCGCAGCGGCAGGCCCTCTGGACAGCCATCAACCGCCTGCGCGAGGTCGCGCCCGGCGCCAGCGGCCCCGAGTTCGCCGATCTCGTCTTCATCACCAGCAAAGACGACCTGATCACCCCCGGCTACCTCACCCGCCTCGCCCTGAGCTGCCCCACGCCAGCGGCCGCTGACGTCTACGCGCGGATCGTCCTGGACGCCGCACTCACCCGCGACATCGCCGAGGACGTAGCGCAGCTAGCAGGCGTCGCCGGCCGGGACGACTACGCCGCCGCGGCCCTGGCGTCCTACGCCGCCAACAGCAGCGCCGCGAGATCAGCCGCCGCCGAGGACCTGTACCGGCCCGGTCCTGCACCTGATGACCAGCGCGCCGTGCAGGAAGAGAGCTACCTCGCCGCCCTCATGCGCGATCCCCGGCTCACCGAGTGGATCCGCCTCGACCCCGACATCTTCACCTCGCCCGGCCGCCGTGACCTCTACCAGGCCATCACCTACCTCAGCCAGCACGGCGAGCCCGTCGACAGCATCACCCTGGCCTGGACACTGGCACGCCACGCTGCCGCACGCGACGTCCTGGCCGGCCAGGCCACCACCCCGGAAACATTCGGGATCGCCCCCGGGACCATCGCCCGGCTCGCCGCCGCGAACCCAGACACGGCCACCGCCCTGGAAACCGGGCGTGACCTCCTGGCCAGCCACGCACGCGCGCAGATCACCGCCGAACGCGACGCGGCCAGGCAGCAGCCACCGCCAGACACTCCCGGCCGCGGCTCCCCGCGTGGCCGGGACGGCATAACCCACGATCCAGCCCCGCCCCTGCTCCAGCCTCCTGGCGAGCAGATCCAGCCGCCTGGCAATCAGCTCGGCCAGGAAGGGAGCTGACCCGATGCCGCGAAACGGGACCGGCCCAGGCGAGGCGGGCCGGCCAGCCGACGCCCGGCAGCCAGCCATTCTCACCGACGCCGACATGGACGCCGCCGCAGCCAGCGGCCAGGCCATCCCCCTGGGCCAGGTCATCACCTTCATCATGCGCTACCAGGAACGCTGGTGGCTGAGCACCCACATCGGATGGCTCCCGGTCCCCCCATCGCTCATCCCGACCCTGGACCGCGAATCCGAGCGCATCCGCGCCCAGGACGCCCACGTCACCCGGCAGGCAGCGATACGCAGCCTCATCGCGCTCGCGCGTGACGCTTCAGACCAGGCGCCCCGTGAGCAGGCCAGGGAGCGGCCAGGCCCGCCGCAGGAGCCACACGGTGCCCGCGCCGACCCGGACGGGGGATAGAAGAACGTAAACGCGCATCCCGGCTGCCCGCGCCTAGCGGCAGGCGGCCCGGAGCGAACCGGCCCGGGCGGCGGCCAGGCCGCGATGGTCCCGACGTCACGGGCGCTCGCCGCCCGCGGCCCGGGAGGCACCGGGGTCCCGGGTCATCTTCTGACTCTGGACCGACGGCACCGGGCCATATGCGTAAGCCTGTTCACCGTCCGGGCATCAGCAGTCACCAGGCGGAGGTCTTATGCTGCCGTCAGCTGGTAACACGCCGCATGACGTGCTCGCGGTTCTCCGTGCTCGCCCGAGTGACGGCGCAGGGGAAGGCCAGCTCCCGCAATCGGGGTGCAGCCGCTATCTGGGGGCCGGAATAACGCCGTATACGAGTGAGAGTCACCCGGAGGGCCTATGTGCGTCAAGATCTATCGGGCTGATGACCGGCGCCGGGCCGAGCGGAAATGGCTGTCCGTGACCTTCTTGTCCGGGCATCGGACCTGAGAACGAGCTGGCCGCGTTAGAGCGCATCGACTCCGCTGCCCACATATCCTGGCTTGCCTCTTCACGGGCCCGTTCCAGGGCCGGGTCGGCATTCGGCCAACAGCAGCCTGGCGGCGAACCAGGCCAATTCCCTCGGGACGTCGGGCGTGGCACGGTAGGCGATCATCTGGAGCCTTCCGCAGAAGCTGATCTTGTGGTGAGGCCTCTTCTGCTGCGTCCCGCGCCCGTCCCTGACAGCCTGATTCGCCGCGTGCCTGTGCCGAGCCACCTGCCCGGGCATGATGAAGCCCAGCCGTCCGAAGTTATCTCGCTGAGATCACCTCACTGACCTGAGCCGCTGCCGCTGGACGCGCGGGCTATTCGTGAGGACGCGCTGCTGCCTCGGCTGCCAGCTCGGGCGTGTTCTTCTTCACGCACTCCTTGCAGCCTGAGTAGTTGACCACCCAGAGGTTGTAGACGCCCGCGGTGGGGTCGTTGAGCGGGCAGCTGTAAGCGACGACCTCGCTGCCGCTCTCTGATTGCATCCACGCTCCCTGGGCCTGGCAGCTGGATAGTCCGTAGGGGGTGTCTGGGTAGGTCAGGCCGGTAAAGACCTGCTCGAGCTCCCGCCCACTGACGATGCCGGCCGTATGGGCTGCGCGGGCGCCCGGGGCAGGCGCCGCGGTCGCTGCATAGGCTGTCGTCGCGGAAGCGAGGACAGCAGCGCCTAGCACCGCGAAGATCAGTGCCCTGGCAGAGTTTAGTCTGCGCACTTAGATTCCCTCCCTGACATGATGCCTTGAATAACAGTGATCTTGGCTGGATACGCCGTCAAGTGGCTAAGATGTCACCTGGCCTCGGAGGGCGCTGATAACTCGTAAGCGGTTCTTTATATGGGGGTCGTCGGGGCCGGGGCTTACGGCCGGGGGCCGGGGCCGGGTAACTTGATCAACGCCTGGCGCCAGACGACGGGCGGTCACCGGGGCTGACGGGGGATCGGCATCTAGATCACGCCCGGGGAGCATTGACGCGCTTGGCGTCCTTGCGGTCCCTGGCAGCGGCGTAGTAGCCGTGGCCGGGCGCGGCGGCGCGGGCGCGGGACAGTTGCCGCCAGCCACAGCCGGCCGCCACTTAGCGATGATCCCAGCCCGGCAGGCCGCCTGGGCCAGATCCAGTAATCGAGCCCTGCGGGCCTGCAGCCTGCCCGCCGCCGGGACTAGGAGGCGGGCAGGCTGCGGGCGGGCGGGCGGGCCATCGCGATCGCTGGCCCGCAGCCCGGATAACCGCGAGTCCAGATCGCTGGGCAGGCGGTGACCGCCCGGTTTAGGCTTGAGGTACCGGCGGAGGGGCTCGCCGTCGACCGCGGATACGCCGCCAACAGTCCCTGCCTGTGAGGGCGGGAGGCTGGTGTGCGCCGGGAGCTACCTGGGCGCTGCTCGCATGCTGTGCGCGAGATTCCTGTTGCGCTGCCGGGATCTGGCCTGTGCATAGCTGATGCAGCGGAGCTGGTCACGCATCTGTATCTCTGCGAGGGCCTGTCCACCTACCAGATCGGCGAGCTGGCCGGGATGGACCGGCAGCGCGTGGGGCGGCTGCTGGCCCGTGCCGGGGCGCCCGTCAAGCCGCGGGGCGCGGGCAGGCGGCGTCGTGGTGACCATCAGGCAGTCCTGAACGACCTGATGGTCCGGCTTTACGTTGAGGCGCGCTGGACCTCTGCCCAGATCTCCGCGCTGACCGGGATACCGCAGCGCACCATCCGCGACCGGCTGCGTGCCCGCGGCGTGCGCATGCGCACACGCGGGCGGCTGAACCGGGAGGACCGGGTCAGCGTCCCGGAGGACGAGCTGATGCGACTCTATGTCGCTGCGGGACTGTCGGCGGCTGCTACCGGCGGCCTGCTGGGGGTTTCGGGGCGGATCGTGCTGCGCACGGCTCATGACCAGGGCCTGCCCGTGCGGGTAGGCGGACCGGAGCCAGGCTGCGGCCCGCCGGAGATCGAGCTGATTGATGCCTTGTATGCCGACCCGCTGGTGCGGCAGGCGCTGTCGCGCCACGGCATCCCGCGCCGCCCTCCCGGCGGGCCGATCTGGCAGCGGTTCCCGGTTCCGCTTCCGCTAAGCCCCCAGCTCGCCGGCGAGCTGTATACCCAGTGCGGCCTGGGGGTGCGTCACATCGAGCTGCTCACCGGGCAGCCATCGCAGACAGTGCTCAGGCTGCTGCAGGCCAGCGGGATCGCCCGCAGGCCGCCTGGCGGGCGGACGCCATTCATGCGCCGATGGCGATCAGGCCGCGATGCCGTCAGCAGGCTGACGGACCGCCAGGCGTGACGGGCTGCGGAGGCTCGCCGGGACGCCGGCTGGCGTCCCGGCGAGCCCGGGGTCACTTACGCAGCGAGCCGACCGGCAGGACCCTGCGGCCGAACGTGTAGCCGATAACGTCGCCGGCGGCGTGGTACCAGGCCAGCACGGCGAAGACCAGCGTGACCCATCCGCCGGCCTCCGTGATGTGCACGCTCGATGTCCCGGAGCCGATCGCCAGCAGCACCAGCCCGATGAAGATCAGCGCGAAGACGGCGACCAGCACCATGTCGGTCCGCAGCGACGCGATAACGAAGTAGAACGTGATCACAGCGAACATGGCCAGGAACAGCGCGACCGCGCTGTTGATCGCGGCGGCGGGAATCTGCGTCGCGTAGAGCGTCAGCAGCACTCCGTAGATCACCCAGAACGGCCCGTAGGTGCCGAACACCACCGCGCCGAAGACGTTCCCGCGCATGACCTCCAGAACGCCGACGATGATCTGGATGAGCCCGCCGAAAAACAGCGCTACAGGGATGACGATCGGCGCTCCGGCCGCGTTGATGAGGTGGGCGTTGTACATGCCGAGCATGAACGAGGTGGTGGCGAAGGCCGTTACTGCCCAGGAACCCGGGTCAGCCATGCCGGGAACCGCGGTGCTCGCGGTCTCGGGGCCTCCGGGCGATGTGCTGGTCTGTGACATGCGTGATCTCCTTCCGAAACGGGATCGCTGCCTGACGGGCGTAGCCTGCCGAGACGGGGCAGGGGGGACCACGTCCGCCGGAGGATGTCCGCGGGGTGCGGACTATGACGCCGCTCAGGGAAATGGCGCGGATCGCGGACGATTGGCGCGTGACGGAATAGGCGCGCTGGCGCACGGCGGCTCCTGTCAGAAGGAGCCATCAGCCGTTGCGGCGGTTAATGGCGAGCTCCATCGCCACGACTAGCGTATCGCCAGTGATCACGCAATGTACATATCCGAGCCATGCATCGGTGGTGCTGACGTTGCTTGTCCTTACGGGCCTATACGCGTCAGGTCTGGCGAGAGGAGATCCAGAAGCCGGGCGCATGGCCAGGTGGCCCGCCGGCGCTCCGTGCTCTCGGTGGTTTCCTCCAGGGTGGCCGCCCAGTCGTCCGGCTGGCCTTGCCACCGGGGACAGTGACTGTGCAGCGGGCAGTCGCTAGCTGGGGGATGGCCGTGCGGACGGCAGGGTGGCCGTCGGCCCGACCGGAACGCCCGCACCGAACGCCACAGCAGCAGAACCTCGTCTTCGCTGACCTTGGACATAGACCACCCTCACCGCAAGGATTCACGGGAGGGACTGTCAGCGGCTGCCGCCGCGGTCAACGGCGAGCCCCTTCGCCAGCAGGAAGTCTGGCAGCACCGGAACTGCCGGTCAAGGCAGCTCATGCTGCTTACGGCTGGCGGGTGTAACATCCTTATAACGCGATGAGGCTCGCGTAATACCCGGACCATTGTCTTGGGTTGATGGCTTCTACCCGTTCCTAGTCGGCTGTAGGAAATGGGGTGGAGGCCTTCGTGATCAGTCCTGGCCGGGCAGCCCGCTCATACCTCCCCCTGTCGCGGATGCCGCGATGAGCCTCAGCGTGCGCGACCGGCGCGCCCTGGACTCCATCGACAGCCGGCTTAGCGGGTCTGACCCGCATCTGGCCGGGCTCCTGGGCATTTTCACGCGCCTGACCGCCGGCGAGGAGATGCCTGCGCGCGAGCAGATCCGGCTGAAGCGGGCGGCTGGCGGATCTCGCCGCGTACCGCGGCGCCGGGGTCCCGGTGCCCGCCCTCCCATGGGCCGGGGGCCGGCGGGCCTCAGCCCGGCTCGCGTCATGCTGCTGCTCTGGCTCCTGATAGCTGTCGCCCTGATCTCGGTGGCGATCGTCATGAACGCGGGCGGTCCCGGTCCCCCGTGCCGCGCGGCGTGGACGATGGGATGCGTGACGCAGGCACCCGGGGCAGCTTCGCATGGCGGCCGACCCTAGCGGTCTCCGGCATGCCGGAGACCGGGCCGCTGCCTATGCGGGCTCGCTCAGCCAGCCGCCGATGCGGTGGTAGATGTCCTGGCCGTAGCTGGTGGGCAGCGGGTCGGCGACGGTGAGCTTGAAGGTCCGCCGCCCGTCGGGCTGGCGCGGGGCTCGCAGGAACAGGGCCGTGTCGGGCTGCTGGCGCCGGAAGCTGTCGGCGAAGTCGAACTGATGGGTGACGAAGAAGACCCGGACGCCGGCTTCCAGGAGCGCGCGGACGACCTGGCGGGCGATCTCGGATCCCTCTCGCTCGTTGGTCGCGGCGAACGACTCGTTGAACAGCACGAGGCTATGCGGGGTGATCTGGTCGGCGATGGCGCTCATCCTGGTGAGCTCCTCATCGAGCCGGCCGCTGACCATCTCCGGGTCTTCCTCGCGGATGAAGTGAGTGACGACCTGCCGGCAGACGCTGCCGCGCAGGGACCGGGCGGTGACGAACATGCCGCACTGCATCATGACCTGGGCCTGCCCGGCGCTGCGCAGGAATGTTGACTTCCCGCCCGAGTTCGCGCCGGTGATGATCACCAGGGGCCTGCCGTCGGCGGCAACGTCGTTGCCCGTCACATGCTCGACCCGCATGGCCAGGCTGGTGTCGCGCAGGTCGGTGCAGGAGAACTCCGGCGTGGTCCACGGGGCCGGCTCGGGGAAGGCCACGGGCTGGCCCCGGGCCGCGAGTTGGTCGTGCA
This sequence comes from uncultured Actinomycetota bacterium, assembly GCA_963725175.1. Lineage (GTDB taxonomy): Bacteria > Actinomycetota > Actinomycetes > Streptosporangiales > Streptosporangiaceae > DASUBV01. The sequence continues at coordinate 3,258,239 of CAVRXH010000006.1, read as the reverse complement.
GGTTGAGGCAGCTCACGTAGAACCCGAGCTCGGCGCGGAGCATGGTGAAGTAGCTGGAGACGTGGTCGGCGGCCTGGGCGGCAGCGTTGGCGACCAGGTTGAGGCCACGATTGGACATTTCCTGCAGCGCCTGCCCGCTCGCTTCGTCTCGGGGCGGGATCGTGAAGGAGTAGCTGGACCGGGGCTCGATCCCGACGCGCTCCCGCCAGCCTCGCCGGGTGCTCCCGGGTCGGAGGACGTAGCCGGTGCCGCTATTGTCGGCGCCGAGCTGCGCGCTCATCACCTCACCATCGCGGAACCGCAATTGCCTGAGGTGATGGCTGAGCTTCTCGAAGTAGTCGTCGTTCAGGTCCTGCCGCAAGCCGGCCATCAGCTCAGCGAGGCCCGCGGAGGAGAGCCTGCCCGCGTAGCCGTCGGCGAGCTGGCGGAGCTGCCTGAGCCGCCCGGTCAGGACTTCGAGCTGGCCGACGGCTCCCGACAGGATGCCGGTCGGCTGCTGTGACGGCCAGAACCCCCACGCGCGCCGCTTATCCTGCAGTGCGCCGACGGCGATGTCATACATCTGGCGGATGACAGCCGGCTCGGCGATGCAGTCCGCGAGGATGTGCTGGCGGTAGCGGATCTCTGCCGGATCAGTGAGGCTTGTCAGCAGGACGCGCGCGGAGATCTCGTACAGGAACTTATCCCCGGCCGCCATCGCCGTCAGCACCGTGCCCAGTTCCAGGTCCTGGATGAGGTCCGCGCTGGCAGGTGGCAGGGCGGCCGTCACATCGAGGTCGCGATCCGGGTACAGCAGGTGAGCTTTCACGACGCTATCCGCCCCCTGAGCTGCTCGTAGGTAACGCGATGCTTGCGGGCGATGGCCAGCGCGTAGGCCAGGCCGTCGGCGGGCTTGCGCACCACCTTGAATGTGCGCTCGGCGGGATCATCCGGGGCGATCGTGCTGGTCATGCTGACCACCGACGGGCCAGCCGAGGCCAGCTCGTCGATGAAGGTGACATAGACGCAGAGCAGGTCCAGGCCGATGACCTTCGCGAGTATCTTCTCGCCGAGGAACCGCGCGTCGCTCGCCGTGGTGGAGGTGAAGATCTCGTTCATGATGACGATGCTGTCCGGCGTCGCCGCCAGCAGGGCCTTCTGGATCCGCAGCAGGTCGTCTTCCAGCTTCCCCGCCAGGTCGGCCAGATCCTCCTCGCGCTCGAAGTGAGTGAAGACCTGATCGGGGACGAACAGGCGGGCCGCGACGCCAGGGACCGGGCAGCCCGTGCAGGCCAGATGGTGGAGCTGGCCGAAGGTCCTGGCGAAGGTCGTCTTGCCGCCCTGATTGGGACCAGAGACCACGATGATGCGCTCCGCGCCGCTAAGGCGGAAATCGTTAGTGACGACGGGCTTGCCGCTGGCAGCGAGGCTGGCGGCAAGCGCGATGTCAAAGGTGCCGCAGGCGTAGATGTCCTTCGAGGTGGCGGTCAGGTCCGGATAGCAGAAGCTGAGTCCCGCCGCGCGCTGCGGGCCGATGTAGTCGAGGTAGGCCAGGTAGAACTGGAGGCTCGCGGTCGATCTGGTCGACGACGGGGTCCAGGAACCGCGCGTGCTGGTCGCAGTACCCGGCCAGCGCGCTGAACTCGTCGCTGAAAAGGCGGGCGACCAGCTGGAGGATCTGCTCGCCGACGTGGTTCATTCCTGGCCAGGTCCGGTACTGCACCCGGTAGTCCTCTGCCGCGCCCTGCCGGAAGCGCTCGAACGTCTTCTCAATCTCCGCGCTGTAGTCGGGCTCGCCGCCGTACCGGCTCACCTCCACGCGCGGGCCCTTGATGCGGACCTGGTAGGTGATCTGGGCGAGATCTCTCTTCCGGTTCGCGGTGTCAGCGGCTAGCCCGCCGAATTCGGCTGACGCGAGGTATCCGCTGACATAGTCGCGCAGCGCTGCCAGGCCGCGCGAGCGGATCGCCGCCGCCTCCAGGTCGGCTGCCACGGCGCGGACCGCGTCGCAGTAGATCGCTGCAGCGTCCAGGAACCAGCCTTGCCGCTGGTAGCCAGAGCGCATCTTGCTGAGCTGTGCCAGGTGAGCACGAACCTGGCGCAGTTGCGCCGTGAACTGCCTGGCAGCGCGGAACAGAACGGGATCTTCGAGGTCCCGGAACACCTCGTGCCGGTACCTGAGGGTGCCGGGGTCGCGGACCCGCTGGCTGAGCAGGCTGGTGATCAGCTCCTGCCCGTCCCGGTCGCGGGCGGCCGCCGCCACGACCTGGTCAAGGTTCAGGTCGGAGAAGACAACCCGGTCGGGCTGGTCACACGGCCCGGCCGACCCGGAGACCTGCTCCGCTAGCAGGCTCACCGGCACCCGGTGCCCTAGCTCACCGTGCCCGGGCTCACAGTGGTAAGCGGCCATCGCATGCTCCCGTCCTCGCCGGTAGGTCGGCGCTCAACAGGAGCCATCAGCCATCGCTGGCGGTTATCGACGAGCCCCATCGTCCCCGCCAGTCTACGGCGGCCAGATTCCGGCCTGCTGATCACCCTTGACCGTCTCGATAGCGGCCAGGGAGTGCGGTTCCCGTGCGGATGACCGCCACCGTCTCGCAGGTCACGAGCCCTCGGCTGCCCGTGAGCTCGTTGATGACGGCGAACGCCTCCTGAATCCGCTCGGCCGGGCCGGCCACGGTCGTGAGCCCGGGAACGTGGCGTCCGCCGTGCGGTGCGTGCTCCCCGTGGAATCCCCACACGCCGCGCAGGGTAGTGCCGCTGATGCCGGCGGTGTGCAGGCGGCGGATGATGGCCCGGTGAACGGACCGGCCGCCGGGCCCGGCTCACGCGCGAAGACGGACAGCTTCAGCCACAGCGGCCGGCCGACGGCGCCGGGCTGCGGCGTGGCCCGCGGAAGGCTGATGATCTGGCCGTCCCGCTTGCACAGGCGCACCTGTTCGAGGGTCATCAGCGGGTGCCGGAGAAGGTCGCCGATCTCAGGAAGGACCAGGCTGAGCCGGGTTCCGGAGCCGATGGCCACGATCATCATCGGCGCGGGGGCAGCGCGGCCAGCGGGCCGCGGCCCATCATGGCTGCGGAGGGTCCCGTCGATACCGGCCAGCACGGTGGCTCCTGCCGCCCCCCGGCGGTGCAGCAGCTCGCAGATCACCTCGAACGCGGGGACCTGGAAGACGCGATCCTGGCGGCCGAGGTAGACGGTCAGCCTGGTTTCCTCGTCAGCGTCATCCCACAGGCCAACCAGGTCAATCTCCTCGCTCAGCAGCCGGGCCTGTCGTGCGGTGACCAGCCTTGAGCCGCCAGGGCTCAGGACCCGGTCGATCATCGCCCCGGTCGTCGGCTGGCCGCCGGTCGCGACCGTTTCCGCAGCGGCCACGACGCACTCCGGATGGCGCGAGGCGGCCGGGCGGACAGGAAGACGCCGCCTGAGGCCGCACCCGTCTGTGCCGCGAAGCAGGATGCTGGCAGGGATATCGCGAGCGTCACGCAATCCGGCTGCCGCGACGTGAGCACTGATGCCCTTGATCCGGTGCCCGCCGAAGAAAGTGGTCAGCTTGATGCAGTCCTGGTCCACCGCTGCGCTCCGATCAGGTGGCCGGGCACGGCGGGCAGCCGCCAGGGCGATGGCGCCTGACCCTCCGTTACGGGTTGGCAGAAGCCATCAGCCATCGGGGCGGCAGTTCGGGAGGCCGCGGCCTCCACGCCAGGGCATCATCTGGCTGTGCGCAGGCTAGCCAATCCGTCTGGCCGTTACCCGTATCATGACGGCAACGGCGATGGATCCCGCCGGAGCCCGCCGGGCTCGAATGCCAGCTGGCCGATGGTTCCTGCTCTCTTGACATGATGGGGAGGCAGGGATGTCGGCGTTCACGGCCCGCGAGGTACCGGCGGCGGGCACGGACCGGGTCGAGCTGCGCTGCTCGGCCGTCTTGTTCCGCGATTCCCGCGTACTGCTTGTCCGCCGCAGCGGCGGGCGCAGCCCTGGCTGGGTGCTTCCCGGCGGGACACCACGGCACGGCGAGAGCATGGCCGCCTGCGTGCGCCGTGAGGTACGCGAGGAAACGGGCCTGCACGCCGATCCTTCCGGGGTGGCCTTCGTGCTGGAGGCCACCGGGCCGGGACCCGGCGCGCACACCGTCGATCTGGTCTTCCTCGCCGCAGAGCACGGCCGCCAGGCGGCGCCGCTGTCCAGCGAGCCGGGGCTGGAGCCGCAGTTCGTCGCGCTGGGCATGCTCGCCGGGCTTGACCTGCGGCCCCCGCTCGCCGGCCACCTGCGCGGCCTGGCCGCGCGCCGGCCCGCTGTCGCGCCCTACCTGGGAAACTTGTGGCGCCCGCAGGCCGGCGGCCAGCAGCCGGAAGGCCGCCAGTCATGAAATCGCGGCCCGACGGCGCGGCGGGCCGGTTCGCCAGCATCCTGCTCCCGGCCGGCTCGCCGCCTGGCCCGCTATCCGGCGAGCCTGCCTGCTTCCGTGACCTGAACCTCGACCAGGTGGTCACGCGGGTGACCACCGGGCGGGAGGAATACGACCTGCGGCCCTTCTTCTACCAGCCGCTGACGTGCGCCGGGGACATCGACTACCGCCACGAGGTAGTCCGTGACCTGCAGCGCCGACAGGTGCGCGCGTGTGCCGACGAGTTCGCGGCGGGCATGCGGCACGTTCGCGCGGACCTGGCGTCCGCGGTCAGCCTGCGCTACCCGCGTCAGCGGCAGATGCTGTTCCCCGGCGTGGTGCTGCGTTATGCCGGGGCGGTTGCCGCCCTGGCAGGCGGACTGCGGCACGCTGTCCCGCAGTCCGCCGGGCTGCGCTCGCTGCGCGGTTACCTTGACGGCTACGAGGCATCTTCCAGGTTCACCGTCCTGCGCGAGCACGCGCGGCGGCTGGATACCGAGATCCGCGCGATCCGGTACTGCCTGCACGTCAGGGGCAGCCGCATCCGGGTCACCCGCTACGACGGCGAGGCCGACTACGGCGAGGAGATCGCGCGGGCGTTCGCCAGGTTCCGCCAGGGCGGGGCGGACGACTACCGCAAGAGCTTCCCGGTCCCCCCGGAGCTGGATCACGTCGAGGCGGGGGTCCTTGACCTCGTCGCCCGGCTGTACCCCGAGGTATTCGGCGAGCTGGATGAGTTCTGCGCCCGGCACGCGGATTTCGCCGACGAGACGCTGACCAGGCTCGACCGCGAGATCCAGTTCTACCTGGCCTACCTGGACTACACCGCCCCGATGCGCCGGGCCGGGCTGAGCTTCTGCTTCCCCCGGGTATCCAGGCCGCCATCCGAGGTCGCCCTATCTGGTGCCTTCGACCTGGCGCTGGCCGACAAGCTGGTCGGCGACCGGGTCCCCGTCGTCTGCAACGACGCCCGCCTGCGGGCCGGCCAGCGGCTGCTGGTCATCACGGGACCCAACCAGGGCGGGAAGACCACTTTCGCGCGCGCCATCGGGCAGCTCCACTATCTCGCGGCGCTGGGCCTGCCCGTCCCCGGACGGCAGGCCCAGCTCGCGCTCGTGACCAGCGTGCTCACCCACTTCGAGCGCGAGGAAGACCCCGCCAGCCGCAGCGGCAAGCTCCAGGACGACCTGCAGCGGATCCGCGACGTGCTGTCATGCGCCGGCACCGGGTCGGTCATCATCCTGAACGAGATCTTTACCTCGACGACCCCGGCCGATGCGCTCTTCCTCAGCCGGCAGATCCTGCGCCAGGCCGAGAGCCTGGGCGCGCTCTGCGTGTGCGTGACCTTCCTGGACGAGCTCGCGTCGTTCAGCCCGGCGACGGTCAGCATGGTCGCCGCTGTTGACACGGCCGATCCCGGGCTGCGGACCTTCAGGATCGCTGCCCGCCCGGCCGACGGGATCGCCTACGCGGCGGCGATCGCCGGGAAGTACGGCCTCAGTTACGACCAGGTGAGAGGGCGGGTAAGGCCATGAAGTCAGTCCTGCTCCACCCCCACGCGGAATCCGGCGACCGCCCGGTGCCTGACCACACGGCTGACCTGATCCAGGACCTGGGGCTGGACACGCTGCTGGACGCGATGGCCTCCGGCGACGACTTCCTGCGCCAGGCCGCCAGGTCCGAGCTGCTGGCCGGGCTGTCCAGCCCGGAGGCCATCGCCTACCGCCAGGACGTGCTGCGCGACTGCATGGCCAGGCCGCAGGCCATCACCGCGCTCTACGAGGTGGCCGCTACGACCATCACGTCAGAGCAGCAGATCTACCGGGGCATAATCAGCAGCCCTGGCTACATCCTGCACCGGGCCATCGAGGTCCTCCGGCTCTACATGGGCGCCCTCAGGAAACTGCGTGAGGTAGCCGGCTTGCATGCCGGAGAGTTCCAGTCGGCCGGCTTCGCCAGGTTCTGCGCCATGCTGCGCGACGAGCTCGACGACTCCTACTTCGCTACCGTGGAGGACCATCTCAGGCGGCTGCGGCTTCGGGGCGGGGTGCTGCTCAGCGCCCGTCTCGGCAGCGCCGGGGCCGGTCTGGATTACATACTGCGCCTGCCCCGCCAAGACGGCCCTGGTCTCCTGGGCAGGCTGCCAGGCCGGGCCAGTCCTGGCTTCGTGCTGACCGTCCCCGACCGCGACGAGAGCGGCCACCGCACGCTGGCTGACCTGAAAAACCGGGGGATCGATCACGTCGCCAATGCCCTCGCCCAGTCCGCTGATCACCTCCAGAGGTTCCTTGCCACGCTGCGCCGTGACCTCGGTTTCTACCTCGGCTGCCTGAACCTGCGGGACGCCCTGGTGAGCAGCGGCGCGCAGGTATGCTTCCCCGAACCGCTGGCGGGCGGGAAGCCGGCTCTCACCGCTCACGGACTGTACGACGCGTGCCTGGCGCTGAGCACGGGCGGACCGGCCGTCGGCAGTGACATCAGCGCGGACGGCAAGTCGCTGGTGGTCATCACCGGCGCGAACCAGGGCGGCAAGACGACCTTCCTGCGCAGCATCGGCCTTGCCCAGCTCATGATGCAGGCGGGCATGTTCGTCGCAGCGCAGTCATTCAGCGCTGATATCCGCGATGGAGTCTTCACGCACAGCAAGCGCGAGGAAGACGCCTCTATGACCAGCGGGAAGCTTGACGAGGAACTGGCCAGGATCAGCGGGATCATTGATCGCCTCCGGCCCGGCGGACTGCTGCTGTGCAACGAGTCGTTCGCCTCGACCAATGAGCGGGAGGGCTCCCAGATCGGCAGGGACATTATTGGCGCCCTGACCGATGCCGGGGTCAAGGTCGTCCTCGTCACCCACTTCTATGACCTGGCCGACGGTTTTTTCCGCCAGGAGCCGGCCGGCGCACTGTTCCTGCGCGCGGGCAGGACGCCGGACGGTCAGCGGACCTACCGCATGGACGAGGGCGGCCCGCAGCCCACCAGCCACGCCCAGGACGTCTACGCGCGCGTATTCACCCGGCCGCCGGACAACGGCTAGCGGCGAGCCGCGTCGCCGGGTGCGATGTCCTGGCAAGCCGGATCCGGCTCCCGCGGGCCGGAGGCGGGCGAGCCGAGCCGGGCGAGCAGGCTCGTCAGCGTGCGCTGCCGGGCAGCGAGCAGGTCTAGTTCGGCAGCGGCGGCACCATCGGCCTGCGACCGGATCCGCCGTGACTCTTCGAGCGCCATGGCCAGGCGCCCGGCCTGTTCCTCGTAACCGTCGCGGATGCCGGCGACCATGCGCCGGGTCGCCTCAGCCAGCCGGTACTGCAGGTCACCACGCACCCGGCCGAGCTGCCGGTCGGCCAGTTCAGGAATCAGGCCGAGCAGGTGCCGGCGGGCCAGCCGGCGACCCAGCTCGCCTGGCAGGCGCCGGCGGACCGCCCCGGCCAGCAACTCGGCCTGATCGACAGGCTCGCGCAGCGTGTAGAAAAATCCCAGGTCCGGCTCGAGCGCCGGAGCGGGGGGCGGAGCGGCCAGGTCACAGCCGAGCAGTTCGGCGGCGGCCTGCCGGACGCCCGCCAGCTCGGCGGCCAGCTCCGCGGCGAGCTGGCCGGCCAGCTCGCGCAGGCCCGCGCCCAGCCGGTCCTCCTGCGCACCGCGCCAGGCATCCAGCCACCGGGTCAGCATGCCGGTCAGCTCCCAGTAGCCCGCCCGCTCGATCTCGGCGGGCCCGGCCGCCGCGAGCCCGGTGCTCAGCAGCTCGCTCATAGCGGCGGACAGCCGAGCGGCGAGCGGGGCGCGGGCCGTCTCGGCCGACTCGTTCAGCGCCGCGAGCAGCCGCCGGGACCGGATACCGGCCCGGTCCTCAGCCTCGGCCCGGCGCTGGCCTGAGCCGGCCAGCGCCGCCGAGAACTCACCCGCCCGCTGCCCGGCAGTCGCGGCGGGCAGGCGGGCAGCATGGTCAGCCAGGACCGCCTCGTCCAGCATCAGCCGCGCGATCCTGCCCGCGTGCCCGGCGACGGACGTCACCAGATCATCCCGGCGGCCGTCATCCAGGTATGTCTCGAACACGGCGCGGAAGGTTGTGAATCCAGGGTCGCCCGCCTGCCCAAGCGCGTTGCGCGCCGACAGCGGATAGACCACCACCGGCACGCCCGCCGCCTGACCAGCCACCAAGGCCGTGAACTCCGCCGCCTCGGCTAGCCCGGTTTCATCCAGGTAATCGGCCTTGTTCAGCACCACGAACATGGCAGCCGACAGGGCCGACACCTGGCCAATCAGGTCGCGTTCAGCCGCCGACACGGGCGGGTCGGCCGCCAGCACCACGATCGCCGCATCGAGGGTCGGCAGCGCCCGCTGCGCCGCCGCCGTATTGTGCGCGTGCACCGATCCCAGGCCCGGCGTATCGACGATCTCCACGCCCCTGGCCAGGACGGGAGCCGTCACGGCGACGGTGATGGAGCTGACCTGGCGCCAGTTGCCGGAGCTACCCCGTTCAGTGCCGAAATCAGGGAGCGCGCCGAGCGGCTGCCGGAGCACCCGGCCGTCAGCGAAAGAGACCTCGATGCCCTCGGGCGCGCCCGGTTCCGGCTCGCGGACCGTGATCGGCACCGCCGTCAGCGGAGTAACCCCGGCCGGCAGCACCGGGCGTCCCAGCAGCGCGTTGACCAGCGTGCTCTTGCCCCGCTTCGCCTCGCCGGTGACCAGCACCCGCAGCCGCCCAGAATCCAGCCGCTCAGCCAGGCCGGCCAGCGCGCCGCGATCCGGCGCGGCAGCCAGCTCGGCCAGCAAGGCGAGCACCTCCCGGACGTCAGCGGCAACCGGCATGGTCGGCCTCCTACCTGCTCTCAGGCAGGGACCGTTGGCGCCGCGCTAGCCGCGCTGGCCGCAGTTAAGTGGCGGGCCCCTCCGCCAGTACCGCAATCCAGGCTATCCCAGGCAGGCTGGCATCCCGGCCGTGATGCGCGGCACCGCCTTGGCCCGCTCCGCTACCTGCACGACGAGCCGGCATCGTCGACCCCGCAGATTCCCCACAGAACCGCACGCCGGCACAGCTTTCCCGCAGCCCCAATGGATGTGAGCGGACGCGGGTGACGGCGACGCCTGAAGAATGCCCACGGGTCGTCGCCGCCAGGGACTTGAACCCGAACCCGCGGATTAAGAGGCGAGAGCGGGTGCCGTGTGATGCCGGCCGCTACCGCGCCGTACCGCGACATCCGAGCAAACATGAAGCAAGCATGGGCGACGGTCACTCGCCTAAGCGGTAGATATAGTCCGTAATTGCCGCTGCTCGCGTAGGTGCAAGGCGGAGCTACTGCGGCGTTGGGGGCACTGCTCAGTGCATGGCATCTCGCGAGGCTCAGATACGCGAGCGCTTGGTGAAGTGACTTGGCGGGACAAGCGGTGGCCGACTACCTGCACGTGACCGAGGGCGACATCAGGGAGGCCCGGCAGGCAGGCCATGCATTCCAGGCCACCTCCCTGGACGCGCCCCTCTCCGGCGAGACCGCCGCGGGCAGCCTCGCTGACATCCTCGGCGCCGAAGACCCCGGATCGAGCAGGCCATCGACATGGAATCGGTCCAGGCGTACTGGAGGGAACTGCCGTCCCGCGAGCAGCAGCTACTGCTGATGCGGTATTACGGCAACATGACCCAGGCGGAGATAGGTGCCCGCCTTGGCATCTCCCAGATGCACGTCTCCCGGCTCCTGACCCGAGCCCTTAAATACCTCCACGACCAGCTTGCCGTCTAGTCAGGGCACCGGCCTTCGGGCAGGCACTTTCCTTCCCCGGCCTACCGCTCTCAAGGATGCGGCTAGTGCGCCCAGGATGGGTGATCAGCTCCGGACGGTGCAGGGTCCTGGGCTGGCCGGGGAATCGCTGCCAGCTTCTCGAATTCCGGCGAGAGGATCTGCAGGCCGCACGCGGCAACGTCGTTCGTCGTCGCCGCGAATACCACCCGGCCCAGACGTGCCCAGTAGCAGGCGGCCAGGCACATGGGGCAGGGCTCGCTGCTGGAGTAAAGGATCGCGCCCTCGAACTGGTGCTCGCCTAGGACATGGCCCGCGGCCCGCAGCGCCATCACCTCAGCATGGGCCGTTGGATCTCGCAGTTCGACCACCTGGTTCACGCCCTGAGCGACGATCCGGCCGCCGGCCACGAGGACGGCGCCGAACGGCCAGCGGCGCCCGTCATCCAGGTAGCCGCGGGAGAGATCTACCGCCATCCGCAGGTAGCCGCGGTCGGTATCGCTCAGCGTTCCGGACATGACACCTCGTTCCCTCCCCGGACGGTGCAGTCCGCAGGCTGCCCGCCCGTGGCGGTTCGCCGTGGTCCATGCGGCAGCCGTGCTACGGCCGGGCATAGCATCGCGGCGTGGGCGCGTTTGACCAGATCATGAGGATGCTGGACCCGCCGCTGGTGATCGTGACCGCAGCCGGGAATGGCGAGCGGGCGGGCTGCCTGGTCGGTTTTCACTGCCAGTCGAGCATAGGGCCAGAGCGGTACAGCGTGTGGCTGTCGAAAGCCAATCACACCTGCCGGGTCGCGCAGCGTTCGGGCTGGCTGGCCGTTCATTTCCTCAGCGATGCTGATGCCGGGCTCGCGGAGCGGTTCGGGACCCTGACCGGCGACTGTACGGACAAGTTCGCCGGGCTGGAGACTAGCGAGGGGCCGGGCGGGGTGCCCCTGCTGGCCGGCTGTCCTCGTCGGCTGGTCATCCGGCGGACCGCCATCCTGGACGAGGGCGGCGATCACGTGTGCGTAACCGGACATATGACCGTGACCAGCACAGACGGATCGTTCCTGCCGCTGCGGGTGTCGGAGACGAGCCACCTGAAGCCCGGCCATGCCCCGGAGGAACGGCCTGCGTGATCGGGCGCCGACCGCCGCGAGGAGCAGATCTGCCCAGCGGGAAAGCACGCGGTATCGGGCTACCCGCTTAGCAGGCCGGTCTCCGCATTTGCGGTATCACCTCCCGGCCTCTGAGCTGGCTGAGTCCAGCCCGGCTGGCAATACCTGACGATTTCCTCCGACGTGTGCTATCCGGGTGCTGCTGGGCGAGGTGCCAGTCGTCGCCATGCGCGTGGCGGGACGACTCCGTGTGCTTGCCGACCGGTGCAGTCACCTGTCTGGCCCGCTATCCGGCGGCGAGCTGGACGGTGACTGCATCACCTTGCCCGTGGCACGGCAGCATGTTCCGGATCGGCGACGGGTCGGTCGCCCGAGGCCCTGGCCTGGAGCTTGTTGCCCAGCAGGTCGTTCAGGTCGTCGGCGTGCTCTTCTTCTTCTTCCTCGAGGATCGACTCCATCAGGCGCCGCGTGGTCGGGTCAGAGTCCCCGAGCCAGCGGATGATCTCCTGGTAGAGAGGAGATCACGATGCGCTCGGCTACCAGGTTTTCCTCCAGCATCTTCGTCAGGTCGGTGTCCTGGACTGCCACGTAGTCGGTGTGTGATTTCGACAGGCCCTGGGGGGAGAGGTCAGGGCTGCCGCCGAGCTGGCTGATCCGCTCAGCGGCGCGCTCCATGTGCTGGCGCTCTTCGGCGGCATGCTCGCTGAACTCGGCGGCGACCTGGGCCCGGTCGATGCCGGAGGCGGCAATCGCGTGCTGGGTGTAGCGCATCCAGCAGACGATCTCTGTGGCGACCACCTGGTTCAGGACGTCGATGACCGCGCCCACGTCGGAGGTGTTGTCCTTCGTGACCGCGCCCTGTGCCATCTTGGCGCGGGCATCGTCGCGGATCTTGGTAATGTCCAGCGCGAACTTATTGGGCATAGCCATTCCTCTCGGTTCTCTGCCTGACCGCCGCACCGCGCATCAGCGCGGATCGGATGCTCCCGCGGCCGGTTTCAGCGCGCGCAGCGGCCCGGCCAGCTCGCTGGCGAAAAAGTCCATGAAGCCGTCCGGGTCCGGATGGTAGTGGTCGCTCATTTCCACGAAGTCGAAGCCGGCCTGCTCGGCCAGCTGGGCTTGCCGGATGAGCTCCGGGGGGCCGAAGGCCTCGGCGGCCAGCTTGTAGCCGATCTGCATGGGCCTCGTCTGCCCGCTGCCCGCCGCGGTAAACGAGGTAGCCCGGCGCGCGGCGTGACACGCGAGTACCGGCGCGCCGGTGCCCGCCGGGCTGGCTGAGGCGCTGGTGAGGATGGCCGCTGGCGGGGTAGGGGGCAGCGGTAGCGACAGAAGGAGGCGTCATGCCCACTCCGCAGATCAAGGATGAGAAGACCTACCGCAGGCTCCGCGAGCAGGGCGCGAGCGAGGAGAAGTCGGCGCGGATCGCCAACGCGGCTGCCGCGACTTCGCGCAGCCAGGTCGGCAGGAAGGGCGGCAAGAGCCCGTCCTACGACGAGTGGTCCAAGGACGACCTGCTCCGCCGTGCCCGCGAGATCGGCATCAGGGGCCGGTCCGCGATGACCAAGCCGCAGCTGGTGAAGGCTCTGCGGGACCACTGAGCCGTGGGCTCGCGGGCGCGGCGCCGAGCTGACGGCGGCAGGCGCGCATGGGCGGGCCGTGCCGGGTAGATGCCTCCGCAGGAGGTACAGACACATGTCCGGTTCCATGCTCGCCGTCATCTTCATCCCGATCGTCGTGGCCATCGCGCTCGCCTTCTGGCTCGTCTCGGTGTACCGGGCCGACCGGCACCCGGACTCCGGGCCGGGGAAAATGCCCCGGCGCCCCGTGATCGGCGGCGCCTTCCGCGCCAGCGGCGGACGGCAGGTCACGCCCCGCCGCGACGCCCCTGTCACCACCGGCGATGAGAAGGCACCCGGCGCCGCGGTCGGCTCGGAGGACCAGCAGCCGAACGGCCCGCAGACCGCAACCGACGCCACGCGGCAGTCACGCCGCGGTCGCCCCGCCGGCCTGTGACCGACCCTGGTTCCTCTCCTGCTCGTGGTCCTGGCCGGCGTCATCATGGCGGTGCTGGACACCACGATCGTCAACGTGGCGAGCATCGCCATCGGAACGCACGCGGCCCCGCAGACCTGGAATGGATCGTCTCGGGCTACACGCTGACCTTCGGGCTCTGCCTGGTCACGGCGGACCGGCTGGGCGACAGGCTCGGCGCTGCTGCACATCACCCGTGCCCGTGCACTCGCCGCCACCGCAGATAAGGCCGGTGCTAACCGGGCGCTGCAAGACGCCGACACCGCGCTGGCCCGGGCCAGCGACCCTCAGCCAAGCTATTCCCTGATCGCAGGCCCGGCCGGCGGGACCGTCGACAGTCACACCGCCAGGACCCTGACCGAGCTTGGCGACCTCACGGGATCCGAAAGCAAGCACCGGGCCGCGCTGCTCTCCTGGGATGCTGGGAAATACAAGCGCGTCCACATGCTCACCTATGCCGACCTCGGTGACTGCCTCGCAGCCCAGGCAAGGGCTGATGAGGCAGTCGCATCCTGGGGCATGGCGCTAGACCTGGCCGAGGGAATGTCATCAGCCCGCACCACCAAAGCGCTGTCATCGATCCGGCTGACCCTGGCACTCTACCGACGTCGCCGCGTTCCACAGGCGGCCGACCTGGAGCGCCGAGTCCGCGAGGCGCTCAACCGGTAGCACCGCAGATCCAGGCCGAGAGAATCGGCGGAGAAACATGACCATACCGACCGCTGGCCGCCCGTACCCTGGGCTGCCGCCGGCCCTCCAGGCGATGACCCTGCTTGTCGCCGCTGTCATCGTCCACGACCGCGATGCCGGCCTCGTCCTGCTCATCCAGCGCGGCCCGCACGCGAAGTTCGCGCCGGGCAGTTGGGACCTGCCGTCCGGGAAAAGCGAGCCCGGCGAGCCCGTCACCGCCACCGCGGTCCGGGAGCTAAGGGAAGAGACCGGCCTCATCGCCGAACCCGGCGAACTGCGCATCGCCCACATCGTCCACTGCTCCTACGGCGTCGAGGCGCCCAACGGCTTCCTGACAGTCGTCTTCGCCGCCAGCCAGTGGGCCGGCCAGCCAGCCAACAACGAACCTGACCGGCACTCCCGGGTGGCCTGGATACCCACACGCGCCATCCCGCGCGACTTCGTCCCGACCAACCGCACCGCCCTCGATTCCTACCTGACCGGCCAGATCACCGTCTCCGCAGACGGATGGGAACGGCGCCCCCCAGACGGCGGCCGCCACCTGGACGCCTGACACGCGGGCCGGCGAAGTCAAGATCAAGGCCAAACCCGCCTAAGCGCAGGCGAAAGGAGCCACCCGCAGGCCCAGATTAGCTAGCAGCGGTAAACTCCAGGGCGGCTGCCGCTTTCCCGGCTAGGGCCAGAAGGCCGGAGCATCTCTACGCTTCGCCGAGTTAACGATCCGGATCTGTTTCGTTGAGCATCCAGTCCAGCTAGTCAGGATTACCGTCTATCGGACGGGTAGATATGCCAGGAACGTCATACGGCCGCGCGGACCTGACCGAGCACATCAGCTGCCGCCAGGCCGGGATCGGTGACCGGGCGTGGGCCGAGATCGTCTGCCTGGCCGGGCTCAGCGGCGGGGATCAGCGCCGGTTCGAGGCCGCGCAGCGGACCTGCGCGCTGCGCTGGCTCGCGGTGCTGTGGAAGCAGCGCGACCGCAGGGCGGAAGAGTTCACTCGCCAGCTCGACCGAGTCCGCGGCCTCCAGGGCGCGACCGCAGGCACCTGAGCCGCGAGCTGCCCGTGACCATGCTCACCGAACCCGGCCTGCGGTCCTTCGCGGCACAGGTCGCCGGGCCGATCGTGACCGTCACCGACCGGTCCTGGCCGCGGGACGGATCCAGGGTCTGGGAACTGGCCGGCATCAGCGGAGAGCGCTTCTACCACAAGCAGCACCAGTCGCTGCGGTTTCACGAGCGGGAGGTGACCGCCTACCGCCTCTGGGCCCACGCCCTGGGCGCTCGCCGCGCTCCCCGGCTCCGGGCCGCAGACACTGGTCTGCGCGCCGTGCTGCTCACGGCCCTGCCCGGCCAGATCGCCAAGGGCCGGCACATCCCCGAGGCAGACGAGCCGGAGATCCACCGCCAGGCCGGCATGCTGCTGCGCCGCCTGCACGGCAGCGACACGGCAGCGGAAGCCGCCGGGACCGGACGTGTAGCCGCGCGGGCCGAGGAGCACATCGCACGGGCAGGCGCCCTCCTCGGAGCAGACGACGCCGGGCTTGTCCGCTACCACGCCGCGCGCCTGCCCGACACCGCCCGGCTCCTTCCCGCCGTCCCGACTCACGGCGATGCCCAGCCCCGGAACTTCCTCTGGGACCCCGGCGCCCGGCGGCTGGCCCTGATCGACTTCGAGCGGGCCGAGGCGGGCCTGGCCGTCCGCGACTTCGTCCGCCTGGAGTACGGCGCCTGGGATGGCAGGCCAGCACTGCGCAACGCATTCCTGAACGGATACGGCCGGGCACTGACCGCCGATGAGGAATCCGCGCTGCGAGACCTCGCCGCGCTCGACGCCGTCAGCGCCATCCAGTGGGGCTCCGCGAACAACGACACAGACATCATGACCAGGGGATACCGGACGCTCGCCCGGCTGCGGCCGACCGCGCCGAACCTGAGCAGCCTTGGCAGCCACAATCCCCGCAAAGCGACCGCGCCAGCACAAGACCAGGGCTCGCGAACAGCGCCCAGCCCAGCGACGCCAGGCCAGCCACCAGGCCGCCCGGCAGCTAACCCGCAGTTTCGCTGAGCATCCAGTCCAGGTAGTCGGGATTACCGTCTTCTATCGGACGGGTAGATATGCCAGGAACGTCATACGGGTGCTCTGATTTTACTTGCGCTACTATCTCGGCAACACGTGACTTGCGAGTGTGCAAGGACGCGCGGCCCTCCGTCCGCTCGTAAACCTTACCCTTCCAGCGGTATATAGAATGAACAGGCGCAAAGTTGTGCGCGCTAGCACATAGCCCGTCGCTTACCAGATGGCGTGTGATCTCAAGGAGCCATTCTGGATCAGGAGCAGTAATGACGACTTCGCACAGCTCGCTCATCAGGCGTTAAGTCCTCCGTGGCTACTATTCAGTCGGTCGATTATTGCTTCCGCACTCTCGCGCGCCCTTGCCATTGATGCCCATCCTGTCATTATCCGGCCATCATATCCAAGTCCGACCCATCGCCCTGGCATGTGAATGTGGCTCGTATCTATGATTTCCTGCTTGGCGGATACTTCCGCAATGAATACTAGTGATCCGAGCTGAGGTCGTCCATGACGTAGGTTTTGCTTGCCGCGCGCAATTAGCCCGGCATCGGCTGAGAGCCAGGCGGGGTGTCCGTAGCGTGGCCGGGTGCTTGGTACGGGCTGGACTGAGGTGGTGGCGCTGGGCGCGGCGTTCGCGATTGCTGTCCTGGCGACGCCTGCGGGGATCTCCGGTGCCGTGCTGCTGCTGCCGTTCCAGGTGAGTGTTCTCGGGACGCCGAGCCCGGCGGTCACTCCGACGAACCTGCTGTACAACGTGGTGGCCGCGCCGGGGGCGCTGTACCGGTACTGGCGGCAGGGCCAGGCCGGCGGCACGCTTGCCCTGGTGCTCATCGCCGGCACGCTGCCCGGCGTCGTCGCGGGATCGGTCATCCGCGTGGAGCTGCTGCCCAGCGCGCGCCTGTTCGGCTTCGCGGTCTCAGCGGTCCTGCTGCCGCTCGGCGCATGGCTGGCGCTGACCAGGCCGGCTCGCGGAGGCGGGCAGGCGCGGCCGGCCCGGGCGGTCCAGGTCCCGGTGCCGTTGCTGGTCGTGCTCGCCGTGGCCGTGGGCTGCGTCGGCGGCATCTACGGCATCGGCGGCGGCTCGATCCTCGCCCCTATCCTGATCGGCAGCGGGCGGCCGCCCAGGGAGGTAGCTCCTGCCGCGCTGGCATCGACGTTCGTGACGTCGGCAGCGGGCGTCGTGACATTCATGATCTTGTCGCTTCACCATCACGGGCCTGTCGCCCCTGACTGGCCGACTGGCATAGCCCTGGGCATCGGCGGCCTGACAGGCGCGTACACGGGTGCCCGGATTCAGCGTCGGCTCCCGGATGTCCTGATCCGGCGCGTGATGGGCGTCCTGGTCATCGCTATCGGCATTCGCTACCTGTGGTCCGCCCTGAGCTGAACTCCGCCTTCCGACGCTGCGGCTCCCGCACCGCTGGTGCCGGACGGGGACGCGCCCTGTCCCTCGGGTGCTCCAAAGGCTCCGCACCTCACCCCGGCCCGGCCCTCACGTGCCTGCAGGGCGGCAAACGGTTGCTTGACTAGACTGCTCGCCATGGATGAAATCAAGCTCCTAGGAATACAACCTGAACTTCTCTCGCTAGCGGATGTCTACGCCTCCGTATGCGACGTCCCTTCTGCGGGCGGAATAGCCGTCTTCTCCGGTGTAGTCCGGAACGAAGATGAGGGGCGCGGCGTAGCAGAACTTGGATACACATGCCATCCGGACGCCGAGCGCTATTTGCGCGAAGTAGTCGAGAAGGCCATCGGCCAGTATCCGATCCGCGCAGTTTCCGCCGTCCACAGAATCGGCGACCTTCAAATTGGAGAGGAAGCGGTGATCGTCGCCGTAGCATGCCCTAGACGCGCAGAAGCGTTTCATGCCTGCCATCAGATCGTGGATGACATAAAGAAGAGCGTTCCCATCTGGAAGAATCAGCGATTCAGTGACGGTTCGGCCGAATGGGTTGGGCTGTAGGAGGTCCTGCATTGGCGACAGTGATGCTGCGGTACTGGGCAGCAGCTAAAGAGGCGGCCGGAACTTCCGAAGAGCTAATTAACGCCGGTACCCTTGATGAAGCGCTAGCGACAGCGGGCGCAAAGCACTCTGGCCTCAACGGCAGATTCGCAAACGTGCTCGCTCGCTCATCAATCCTAGTTGACGGCAAGCAGGCGGGTCATCACGGAAGGCCGCCTTCCTCGCTGATGTCGGATGCGGCCTGGCACGCGAGTCCGGCACCAGGGGCGAGGCTATCGGCTGGCTGCGCCAGGCAGAGGAGACAGCCCCGCAGATGATCCGGAACAGCACCACCGCGAGGGAAGCCGTTGCCTATCTGCTGAACCGGGCAACCGCCGCAGCCGGAGGCCGGGAGCTGCGAGGCATGGCCACCCGGATGGGCCTGCCCCATTGAATGGCCGCCACTGTTCCTGGCGGCGGCAACATGGCTGTCGCATGCGCGTCCCAGCGGTAGCCGACGGGCACCTACGGGCAGGACACCGGCGTTGAGCCTTCGCGCCGCGTGGATGGGGCCGTCGCGCTGCCTGGGTTGGAACTGGCCGTCGTCGGCGTCAGAGTGCCTCGCGGCGGGCACCGGGGCCGTGCGCGATGACCGGCGCTGGGGCGTCTCGCAGATTGAAAGCCGACGTGGTGCAGATGGTCGATGAGACATATCTTGTCCGTCCGTCTTCTCATGTGATGTACCGCGATACCCGGCGTCAAAGGTGTCGAGGTGGGGCAGGATGTGGGCGCTGGCGTGCTGCCGTGAATGTGTGACAGGTGCCGGGTTTGAGGATGGGTGCAGATGCCAGATGGTCAGCTAGTTCTGTATGTCGTTGCCTGCGGTGGTTCGCCGGCGCCGCTGCTGCCGGATTTCGTGGCTCACGCGCTGGGGCTGGGATGGGATGTGTGCGTGGTAGCGACGCCGGAGGCGATGAAGTTCCTGGATGCACCTGTACTGGCCGAACTGACGGGGCATCCTGTGCGGAGCCAGTACAAGCAGCCTGATGAGCCGGACGTGCTGCCGCCGGCTGATGCGTTCGTGGTAGCCCCGGCGACGTTTAACACGATCAACAAGTGGGCGCGCGGGATCAGCGACACCCTTGCCCTGGGCCTGCTGAACGAGGCCACGGGCCAGGGCCTGCCGATCGTGGCCGCGCCCTGGCCCAATGTCCGGCTGGCCCGGCACCCGGCTTTCCGGCGCAGCGTGGCTGACCTGAGGGACTGGGGGGTGCGGATCATCCTGGACTACGAGCGGCTGCCCTGGAATGTGGATCCCCGTGATGGCTTCCCGTGGGATGAAGTGAAAGCCGGGCTGGACGATTTGCGGACTACGGCGGCCCAGGCACGGGGTGCCCGCCCGGACATGTGACGCGCGTCGCTGGCCTACGCTGGGCAATAGCGGGGTAGGAGGCCATGACCGTGGATGAGATCACCATCGGAGCCCGGCTGAGGATGCTGCGGCGCTGGCGCGGCATGACCCAGGTCGAGCTGGCCGGGCTAGCGGGCCTGTCACCGTCGTTCATCTCGATGGTCGAGCATGGCACCAGGCTGCTCGACCGGCGGTCGCAGATCGCCGGGCTCGCGGCGGCGCTGAAGGTATCGGAGACTGACCTGGCCGGCGGCCCGCACCTGAGTGCCGATCCGCTCCAGTCTGATCCGCACAGGTGCATTCCCCCGCTGCGGGTCTGCCTGGCCACCAGCACGCTCACTGATCCGGCAGCAGACCGGGCCAGGCCGGCGAGCTGGCCAAGGTCGTGGCTGAGTCGCTGGAACCGCTGCGTCGTGCGGGTGACTACGCAGAGCTAGGCCGGCAGTTGCCGGACGTCATAGACGAGCTGCACTACCACGTCGCGGCCTCTGGCGAGGAGGCACGGAGGATCGCGCTCCTGTCCCTGGTCGACGCCTGCGTCTGCGCCGCGATCCTCGCCAAGGACCTGAACTACGCCGACCTGGCCCAGCTGGCAGCCGGGCGGGCTGCCGATGCGGCCGCCCGGATCGATGACCCGGTTGCTGTCGGCAAGGCGAGCTTCGCATGGCTCCACACCCTGCCCAGGGCAGGCTCTCTGGACCGCAACCTCGCGGCCGCCGAACGGGCCGCCGGCAGGCTTGAACCACATGCGAAGGACCCGGAAGGCCTTGCGGTCCTCGGCATGATCGCGCTGATGGCCTCCCTCACCGCCGCCACGCTGCAGCAGGCCGGCACCACCACGCACTGGCTGGAGTCGGCAGCAGACCTCGCCGGTCGGGTCCCGGACCTGCCGATGGCCAACTGGCAGTCGTTCTCGGCGACCAATGTGGGAATCTGGCGCGTCGCCATCGGGGTCGAGCGCGGCGAGACAGGCGGCGCTGTCCGGGAGCTCGCCGGGCAGGTACGCCTGAATCACCTGGGACCCAGGTCCACTCGCCGGGCCAGCTACCTCGCCGACGTCGGACGCGGCCTGGCACGCGAGCCGAGAACCCGGCAGGAAGCCGTGGGCTGGCTCCGCAAGGCTGAGGACGCCGCGCCGCAGCGCATCCGCAACAGCCCTGCCGCCCGGGCTGCGGTCACCTACCTGCTCGACCGAGCCACCGCCACCGCCGGCGGCCGTGAACTGAGGGGCATGGCCGCCCGGATGGGCCTGCCGCACTGAAACACAGCCGGCTTGCGGCTTGTTGCGGGCTGGTCGAGGACGCTCGCGCGGAGAGCACGCAGGGTGCCGCGCGCGAGCGGGAGGCCACCGCCGTACGGTGCAACAGGCGGGCGTTGTCGCGGCGGACTAGGTGATGGTGGCGCGCCAGGCGCCGCGGGCGAGGCGGATGGTGCCGTCGTGCTCGATGAGGGCGGCTGCGCCGTAGACGGGGAAGGAGCCGTGCGCGAGCCACTGGTCGCGCAGGCGGTCGAGGTGGTCCCAGAGCTGCTGGGGGCCGTCTTGCCGGACGAGGGGGGTGTCGCCGCGCTGTCCGCGGGCGGTGGCCTGTGATCCGTCGGGGTGGGTGAGCTGCACGGTGGTGGTGCCGTCGGCGTGGTCACAGAAGTGCTCGGTGATGCCGGGGTGCTCGATTGATAGCATGGTCCGTAGTTCCCAGGCGTCTTCCAGGACGATCAGCGGGTACCGGCCGGGCGCCGCCGGGCCGCCGTGGTGGTCTGCCGGGTGCGGGTCGGGGGGGTAGTCGGGTCCGTGGCGTGCGGGCATGAATCCGGCCCAGTCGCGCTCGATGCGGCCCAGCGCGGTGCCGTCGGGCTGGATGTCGGCGGTGAGGATGGCGGTGGTGCCGGTGAGTGTCGTGACGATCCTGCCGCCGGGGCGCAGCGCGGCGAGCCAGGAGGCCGGGACGGGCCGGACGGAGGTCGTGGAGATGATCCGGTCGTAGCTGCCGGGCAGGGGGCCGGTGGCGTCGGTGGTGAGGATCCGCGGCTGCAGGCCGGCATCGGCGAGGCGGGTGGCGGCGGCCTGGGTGAGGTAGGGGTCGATGTCGGTGCTGGTGACGTGCGCGGCGCCGAGGCGGCGGCACAGCAGCGCCGTGCCGTAGCCGGTGCCGGTGCCGACGTCCAGCACGTCCATGCCGTCGGCGATCTGTCCGTGCCGGTACATCCGCACGACCAGGCTTGGCAGTGTCCCGGACGAGGTCGGCAGGCCCTGTGCCTGCGTGCCTGGCGGGGCGAGATCGGCGTGCCGGGACCCGACTCTGGTGACCAGGGTCTGATCGGAGAATGCGGCGGCCAGCCATGCTGCGGGGTCAGCTGGGCCGTCGCACAGCTCCCAGGTGCCGGGCCGCCACCAGCGCGGCACGAACTGGTGGCGGGGCGTCGTGGCGACCGGGTCGCGCCATCGGGAGACCGGGTGGGTGACCTGGCTGGCGAGTGCCCGGGCGTGCGGCTGCCAGTCCATCAGCGGAACGCCGGGGAGCAGGCGGGCGTGCTGGCGGGGTTGCAGTCGTCGCTGTCAGCCGGGGTGCACCCGGCGCCGGGCCGGGGGACCTTGGCCATCACGTCCTGCCATGCCTGGCTGGCGAGCAGGGTGGCGAGGCTGGAGGTGGTGACGTTCCCGGCGGGCAGGAACCGGCCCAGCACGCAGGGGACCAGGCTGCCGTCGGGCAGGATCGCGGCCCGGCCGAGGCCGCACCTGCCGCACAGCTCGCTGACGTCGGGGTCCCCTGGCCCGGCGGCGGCGCGGCCCACGGCGCGTACCTGGTCGGTCTTGATGCTGGTGATCCCGAGGTCCTCTAGGCTGGCGCGGGCCTGCGCGGTCCGCTGGCCGGGCAGGACACCGACGATGGCGCAGCGGACCGGGATGCCCAGTGACAGGGCCTTGCGCAGGTTCGCGCGGTTGCGGGCGAAGCTGCCCGGCTTCCCGGTGACCTGGTCGTGCTGCCCGGCGTGATCGCTGTAGACGCTGGTGGCCAGCGAGACCCCGTCGCGGGCCAGCAGCCGCCAGATCCGGGCGGTGACGCTGTGCAAGTTGGAGAACACCTCCACCCGCAGCCCGAGATTACAGGCGTGCTCGATCAGCGGCGCGGCATGCGGCGAGGCCAGCGGCTCTCCGCCGATCAGCTGCACCATCCCGATCCCCAGGCCGGCTGCCTGGCCGGTGACTGACAGCCAGTCCGCCAGCCTCAGCCTGCCATGCCCGGCCCGCGGCGAGCTGGAGGTGTGGCAGTGAACGCAGGTTAACTGGCAGAACGCGGTCAGCTCCAGCTCCAGGAACTGGATGCCGTGAGCAACGGGCATCACAGGGGCCGTGTGGCCGGTCGTCATAGTCATGTGAACCTCCATGTCAGCGAGCTGCCGGACGACACGCCACCCATTGGACAACGCGCGGCCTCCCGTGCCTTCACGCTGGTGAAGTCAGCGGAGGTGCCGAGCGCGGCGCATGCGGGTTTTCCTTCGCTGTCCGGCGCGGCAGGTGAGTCACTCTCGGGCGGTTCGGCTGCGTAAGGCAGCGCAGATCGTGCCTGCCTGAGCTGGACCCGCTGGTCAGTGAGGGACGCCCATCCGGGCGGCCATGCCGCGCAGTTCCCGGCCGCCGGCGTCGGTCCTGGCTCTCTGGAGCAGGTAGGCGACGGCCTCGCGGGATGGCGGGTGGTTGCGTATGTGCTGCGGCCCGGTATCTTCGGCGCGGCGCAGCCAGCGGACTGCCTCGGCGCGTGTTTTCGGCTCGCGGGCCAGGCCCCGGCCTACGTCGGCGAGGAAGCTGGCCTGGCGGGTGCGGTAGGAGATCCTGGCCTGGTCGATGCCGCGGGCCAGTTCCAGGACGGCCCCGCCGCTGCTTCCCTGCTCGACGCTGATGGCTACCCGCCAGATTCCCACGTTGGTCGCGGAGAACGACTGCCAGTTGCCCCGGATGTCGTCGGGGATCCGGCGGGCGAGCCGGGAGGCTTCGGCAAGCCAGTGGTCAGCGGTCGCGGACCTCTGGACGACGGCGGCGCCGAGCGCGGCGTGCAGTGTCAGGATCCCCAGGACCTGGATGCCCTGCGGGGTCCGGGCATGCGGCTCCAGGGCGCCCGCCGCTGACTCGGCAGCCGCCAGCCGCCGTTCCCAGGAACGCTCGCGGGGGAACGCCCAGATCCGCAGGCACTCGGCCTTGCCGCGCTGCACCGGGTCATCCAGTAATGCCGCGGCCTCTTCCGCGCGCAGCACCGCGACGTGGGCCAGGTCGGTGTATCCCAGGTCCTTGGCTGTCAGCCCGGCGGTGACGCAGCCCTCGATCAGGCCTTCCAGCGCGAGCCTTCGCCCTGCCTCATCGGTGGCGTGCGCCGCGTGCCAGTACAGCTCGTCCAGGACGGCCGGCAGCAGGGCTCCCGCGCCGGCGTAGTCGGCTTCCGCGCGCATCGGCTCGATATGGCCGACGATTTCCCGGGCCAGGCTATCCAGCGGCCGGGCCTGGTCAGCGGCGGGGTCTGTCAGCGTGTTGACCTGCAGTGCCTCGCGCAGGCCCGGGATGCTGGCGTGCGGGTCGGACTGCATCTTGTCGGCGCTGAGGTGCGGGCCGCCGACCAGGTCGGTTTCTGACACTCGCAGGGCGCTGGCGATCGCCGCGATATGAGACCGGCGGTCCAGGGAGCGCAGGCCCGTTTCTACCATCGACAGGAACGAGGGTGACAGGCCGGCGAGCCCGGCTAGCTCGGCCTGCGTCATGCCGCGCCAGCGGCGCAGGATGCGGAGCCGGGCGCCGATGGTCGCCTCATCCACCTGGCGCTGCCTCCTCGCCGGAGGTTGTCGGAACGAGCAGTTCCCTTAGCCTAATCCTGGCGGGCCGACCTCAGCCGCCCGCGCGGCCCGCTGCACGCGGGTGACTCTGCGGATTCAGGTGACTTCACACCGGTGAAGTTCGCGGGTGTTCATGGCGTTAGCTTCCTCGGTCTATGGAGCCTGGACGTGATGAGCAGGTAGCTCACCTGGAGCGGCTGGCCGCTGCGCTGGCCGGCAGTGGCTATGCCATCGAGTGGGCCGGCCTGGACCGCGTGCCCGAGGTGACGGTCCGCAGCCCCGGCGAGCGCGGGCTGGCTGACCGGGTGCAGTGCCGGCCGGACGCCAGCGGGGCGTGGTGCTTCTGGTGGCCCT
The DNA here is from genome assembly GCA_963725175.1 of uncultured Actinomycetota bacterium. GTDB lineage: Bacteria > Actinomycetota > Actinomycetes > Streptosporangiales > Streptosporangiaceae > DASUBV01. Next base: position 3,233,720 of record CAVRXH010000006.1, on the reverse strand, counting down.
GGAACGCCAGGCAGCCGATCGGCGCGGCCGCCGACGTCGAGTCGGCCGCGGCCAGGGTCATGGCGGTGCTGCGGCCGGTAGGGGAGCAGTCGTGACCGCCGGGCCGCCAGCCGCCGCGGTCACCGGCACGATCACCCGCGCCGCTGCGGCCAGCCCGGGAACCTGCGCACTGACGGGCGCGCGGGCATGACCTCCGGCGGTGCTGCTGCTCGCGACGCGGCCCAGTGGGCGGCTGCCGCCCGGATCCGCTGGTTAGGACGGCTTGTTTTGGCCCCGCGGTGACGGCTTGACCTGGCCCCGCCTGGCGGTGGTGCCGGGATTTTGTGACGGCTTGATTTGGCCCCACCGGGTGGGGCTATTGCTTGCCGGGGCCGGGAGCTCCCCGGCGTCGCTGCCGCCGAGGAGGAAGGTGAAGCGGTCCAGGTCCTGGCGGAGCTGCTGGGGTCCGCAGCCGGGGTGGCCGACGTAGTCCAGCAGAGACGAGGTGAGGCGGCCGGGGTCGCTGGCGAGCCGGCCGGCGATGAACTGCGGGGTCTCGGTGACCTCGCCGGCGTCTGCGGGGTCCGGGCTCATGCTGTGGCTGTCCTTGGCGTCAGGCGTCCTGGCCGGCCTTGGCGCGGGCGAGGCGGTAGGACTCGGTGCCGGTCTCGATGATGGTGGCGTTGAAGGTGAGGCGGTCGACGATGGCGGCGCAGAGGCGGGGGTCGGTGAAGGTCTTGGTCCGGCCGCTGAACGACTCGTTGGAGGCGATGGCGACGCTGGCGGTTTCCTCGCGCTCGGTCAGGACCTGGAAGAGCAGCTCGGCGCCGCGGCGGTCGGGTTCCATGTAGCCGAGCTCGTCGATGCAGAGCAGGTCAGCGCGGCCGTAGCGGGCGATCGTCTTGGTGAGCTGCTTGTCGTCGGCGGCCTCGGCGAGCTCGTTGGCGAGCTTGGACGCCAGGGTGTAGCGGACCCGGTGGCCGGCCATGGCCGCGGCGGTGCCCAGGGCGATGAGCAGGTGGGACTTGCCGGTGCCGCTGTCGCCGATCAGGCAGAGCGGCTGGCCTTTCTTCACCCAGTCGCAGGTGGCGAGGGTGTTGACCACGGCCGCGCTGATGGCGGGGTTGGCGTCGAAGTCGAAGTCGGCGAGCCATTTGGGGCGGGGGAACCCCGCGCCGCGCAGGCTCCGCTCGGCGCGGCGGCGGTCGCGGTCCTCGCATTCGGCCATGAGCACCTCGGCGAGGAACCCGCGGTAGGTGAGCTGCTCGCGCTCGGCCTTGTCCGCCGCGGCGGCGAACTGGCCGCGGATCGTGGGCAGGTGCAGCACCCGGCACGCGGTGTCGACGGCGGCTTCGGCGGCTTCCTCGGTGATTCCCCTTGCTCGTGTCATGACCGGCCTTCCCTGGGGGCGCGGGGCCGCGTGAGCAGCTGGTCGTAGGCGCTGACGGTGGGCAGCGGCCTGGTATCGGCGGGCAGCGCGGCGAGCCGCCGCAGCGTGAGGCTGGTGACGTGCGGGACCGCCGGTCGGCCGCTTTCCTCGTCGCCGTCTTGCGGGGCGGGCGCGGCGGACCGGGCGTCGGCGGCCCTGCGGGCCTCGACCGCGACGACGTCGGCGGCGTGCGCGCCGACCGACAGCGCCGCCTCGATCCCGGCGACGACGTCGGCGGCGTCCATGTGGCGGTGCAGCAGCAGCACCTCGATCAGGACGCGGGTCGCGGCGGGCTCGCCCGACGCGCGGCGGGCCGCCGACCACAGCGCCTCGTGGGCGCCGGTGAACGCCCCGGACGCGCGGGCCTGCTCCAGGGGGACCGACCCGGCCAGGGCTCCGGGCTTGCGCATCAGCGCCTCCAGGTAGTGGTCCAGGACAAGGGTCTCGGTGCCCCGGCCGGCGGCGCGGTCGTGGCGGGCGGCCTCGCGCCGCCCGTCGTAGATGACCAGCTCCGACGACCGCAGGACGACCCGGACCTGCCGGCCGATCAGCCGGGCCGGCACCGAGTACTTGTTCATCCGCACGGTGACCTGGCCGTAGCGGCCGGCCCGCGGGGTCAGCAGCAGCCCGGTCTCGAACGGCTCGTCCGGCAGCGGGACCAGCCGGGGCGCCTCGGCGGCGTAGTCCTGGCCGATGGTGCGGATCCGCGCCCCGATCCGCCGGGCGTCCTCGGCCTCCTCGGCCGCCGCGATCTGCTCGTTCAGCTCCGCGAGCGAGTCCACTTCCGGGACCGGGACCAGGTAGTTGCGGCGGAAGTACCCGACCTGGCCCCCGGCGCCGCCCTTCTCATGGGCTCCCTCGATGCCGGGCTCGCAGTAGAACGCGGCGAACCGGTAATGCGACCGGAACGCCGTCCACCTCGGGTTCTCGATCCTCGCCCGGCCCTTCCGCAGCACCCTGGTCACGGCCGGGGTCAGGTTGTCGTAGCGGATCTGGCCGGCCGGGACGCCGCCCAGGACACTGAACGCGTGCACGTGGCCTTCCAGGAAGGCCTCCTGCCCGCAGGTCGCCGACACCAGGTGCACCGCCTTGCCGGAATACGACATCCGGAACGCGAACAGGTAGCACCTGGCCAGCGTCCCGGCCAGCCGCACCCACAGCTCCCCGAAGCCGGCCTCCGCCTCCATGCCCGGCGGGTGATGCTGCGGGACGAACACCTTCGCCGGTCCCCGGCCTTCCTCGATGCGGATTTCCGGCCGGCGGCGGGCCACGTAATCGCGGACCGCGGCATACGACATGTCCCCGGCCTCGTGCTCGTCCAGCAGCCGGGCATGGATCCGCGTCGCGGTGTGCCGCTGCTTGCGCGGGGCGTCCAGGTCATCGCGCAGCCACCCGTCGATCACCGCCTTGAACGGCTCCAGCCGGGCCGACCGCCGCTCCGGCGTCTTACGCGGGGCCGGCTCGGCCCGGGTCAGCGCCTCCCGCACCAGCCGCCGGTGCACCCCGTACCTGGCCGCCAGGGCCCGCACCGACAAGCCCCCGTGCCACGAGTCACGCCTGATCTGCTCGAACAACTCGACTTTGGTGGCCGCCACAAGAACCCCCCCAGGCTCACGCGCAACATGACCATCCCACGTCAAGACCCAGGGTGGGGCCACTTCAAGCCGACACGACCCTCCCCGCGCCAGCCGCTGCCAGCCAGTGGGGCCAGGTCAAGCCGTCATGGTGGAGCCAAATGGAGGCGTCATAGCCAAAAGGGCCGTGGTGTCCTTCTGGCCCCGCCCGCCCGGGCCGCCGCGCCGGTCTCCTGATCCCGCTGAGGCGGCACGCCTGTACCGGGCCGGGCACAGCATCGAGGACTGCGCCCGCCGGCTCGGCACCGGCCGCACGGCCACCGCCCGGTCTGAACCGGCTGTTCAGCCGGCCGAGGCGATCTCGCCGGCCGGGCCGCGAGCGGGGTTCTGGAGGGTGGCGGTGCTTTGGCCGGTGTCCTGGGTTGCGGCGGGGGCGGGACCGGTTAGCCTGCCCGGGCGTACGGGCGGGGTTTCTGGACCCCGCCCGGTGCTGGCCCGAGGGTCGGTCCCGCAGGGACCCGCCGCAACTCAGGTGGGTAAAGCACCGCGCCGCTGATGGCCCCGCATGAGGGACCCGGCTCAAGAGCGCTGCCAGCGCGGAGCAGGACAGATCGCCGGGAGGCAGGTAACACGGGCCGTGCCGGACTGTTGCCGCCTGGCGGGCTGTGCCCTGCCACGGGGGGACGGCAGGACACAGCCGCGCTTTCGGGCGGGGCCCATGCGGAGGAGCAGCGGCCCGTCGGCCTGCAGTCTCCCTGCCGTTATGCCCTTCCGCACTGATCCGGGGTGCTATTAGATCTCCCATCGATTTCGTGGTAATTATGCATATTTGCAATCTTATATCTTTATGCCAGGAATGGGTGACTGGTTATGCGAAGCCGGACTCTCGTCGCGCAAAATGCGTTGGGGAGGGTCCGGTAGCGCGACGGTCATGCGGGGCCGGTGCTGCCCCGATCGGGACTCCGGCCGGCAGTGCCCTCGCGTGACGAGCCGGGCAGCTCGTCGTCAGTGCACCGGCATGCTGCCGTGCTGGGCTCGGCGTCGTGCCGCCCGCCCGGGCGCGATAGCCGGGAAACCACGCACGGCCAGAGGCTAAATCAGCCGCCCGTCGGCTAGCTCACCCAGGCACATCAAGATCGCGAAACATCGAGGCTAACGCGGGCTTGGATGATATGAGGACTAGCCATCGACAGCCTGCCGTGAGACCTGGCAGTGGCGAAGCTGAACTAAGAGTTTGACGCCGAGGATACCTTCCCTTTATGGATTCATTACCGTGTTTAGGCGCGCTAACTTATCTCGTACCCGGCAGCCTGTCAAGGATAGTGTTTTATTTCCTTTGCGTTTCCCGGCTGACGTTATATATCTCAGGGAGACACTGTTGTCTTGGCGGGCTGATTCCGAAGGCCGGATGAGCGTCGGGTATGCCTGGCCCTTGGCGAGGGAAAATGCTGTGAGCGGGCTTGGCGCGGAGTATGGGTTTGGCGCATGGTGGCGGGGACGGCTTCCCCGGCGGCTAATAGCTGCAATTCTGGGAACCTCGCTGGCCGGCTCGGGACTCTCCCCGGCGGTCTTCACGGTCTCGGTTGCCGCCGCAACTGCAGCAGCGGTATTGGCCCGGCCAACTGCGGCGCGCGCGGCGTCGAAGTCGGTGCTGATCTTGTCGACGAGCGTGAACGGGGGGACTAGTAGCGCAGAGGCGCAGGCCGCCGCTGCGGCTGGCGCCAGTGTGACGGTGGAGGCGGCGTCGTCGTGGGATGCGATGACGACTGCCCAGTTCAAGTCGTATTCGGCGATCGTGATCGGGGATCCGAGCGGGTCGTCATGCGCGTCGTCCATGCCGTCGGATGCCCTGTCGACAGCAGCCACGTGGGGTCCGGCGGTGACGGGGAATGTTGCGGTGCTGGGGACGGCGCCGGCTCTGGCGGGTGACGCCGGAAGCTCGCTGATTGCTGCTGGTATCGGGTACGCGCTGGCGGGGTCCGGGACGGGCTTGTATTTGTCGCTGAACTGCGAGTACGCGTCGGCGACGGCAGGGACACAAGTGCCGTTGCTTGCGGATGTTGATGGCGGCGGATTCGCGGTGACGGGCCGCGGATCCGCCTGCCCGGACACCGGGACCGTGAATACCTGGGAGGCCGAGGCACTGCCGTCGTTCATGCAGTGGCAGGGCAATTCGTGGTCGTCTCCTGCGTGCTCAGCGGAAGAGACATTTACCGCCTGGCCGGCTGCGCTGTCGGCCGTCGGTTACCTGGCCGGGGCGTCGCCAGCGGATTTCACTGCCTCGGACGGGACGGCGGGGCAGCCGTACGTTCTGGCGGGCTTGCCGGCAAGTTCCGGAACCGCTGCCCTTGCGCCGTCGCAGGGCGGCGAGGTTCCGGCCGGCATGATGGCAGGCGGGGGCAACGCTGCCGCACCCGGAGCCGACCAGCTACTAACTGGAAGCGGGCCGGGCGGGGAGACCAGTCCCGGCGCCGAGGTGGGGGGCCCCTCTGTCGATACCGAGGACGGGGACCTGACCTTGCCGGATGCTGACGTGTCGGTTCCGGGGTTTGGCCCGGATCTTGATTTCGCGCGGACTTATGATGCGGGGCTGGCGAGGCAGGAGACTGTGGCCGGGTCGCCGGGGCCGTTGGGGTTCGGGTGGACTGATAACTGGGCGTCGTCGCTGAGCACGGCGCGGACGCAGGCCGGGAATGTCTACACGATTGACGGGCTGGCGACTAACACTGGTCAGGGCGGGCCGGCGACCTCCGCTGCCGTGGATTACCCAGGGGCGGTGCTGTGGAGCGGGTCGGATTTGTATTACGCGGACACGTCCGCGAACCGCGTCGAGGAGGTTCCGGGAACCTCCAAGACGCAGTGGGGCATCGCGATGACCGCCGGGGACGTGTACACCATCGCGGGCAGTGATTCCGGGCAGGAAGGCGCGTCCGCGAGCGGGACCCCTGCGACCAGCGCGCTGCTGGACCGGCCTGCCGGGATCGCGATGGATTCCGCGGGGAACCTGTACATCGCCGATACCGGAAATGACCGGGTCCTGGAGATCCCGCCGGGGACCGGGGATCAGCGCGGCGTTGACCCGATGACCGCTGACGACATTTACGTGATCGCGGGCCGGACGGGCGAGGCCACGGTGGGCGACGACAACAAGCTGGCGACCCAGTCGAACCTGGACGCCCCGATGGGCCTGCACATGGGCGCGGGTTCCAGCGAGGACCTGTACATAGCCGACAGCGGGAACAGCCGGATCCAGGAGATCTCCGCGACCGCTCAGACTGAGTGGGGCCAGTCGATGACGGCCAACTACGTGTACACCGTCGCCGGGAACTCCGGCGGGACATCGGGTATCAGCGGTGACGGCGGTGCTGCGACCAGCGGTTACCTGGCTTTCCCTGACAGCGTGACGGTCGGCGGGTCGGGAGACATGTACATCGCCGATACCCAGAACTGCCGGATCCAGGAGGTCCCCGCTGCGACGGGCTCTCAGTGGGGCCAGTCGATGACCAAGTACGACATGTACACGGTCGCGGGCCGCAGCACCGGCGACTGCACCGTCGGTAACGATGGCAAGGCCGCCACGTCCTCGGACCTGGACGGGCCGTCGTCGGTGCGGGACCCGAACGGGAACCTGTACATCACCGACGGCAATAACAACCGGGTCCAGGAGGTCGCCGACACCAGCCACACCGAGTTCGGCCAGTCCATGACCCAGTACTACGTCTACACCATCGCGGGCAGTTCAGCTGGCAGCAGCGGCTACTCCGGTGATGGCGGTGCGGCCACGTCAGCGCTGATGAGTCATCCAGCCGACCTGTTCGTGGGCAGCAGCACGAATATCTACGTCGCCGACACCACGAACAACGAGATCCGCGAGATCAGCTCATCCAACGCGGACATCAGCGACTACGCCGGCGGGGCCGGGCAGCTCAGCCAGGACGGTGACGGCGGCAGCGCGGTCAGCGCCGGACTGAACATGCCCTACGGGATCGCCTCCGACGCCCGCGGCGACGTCTTCATCGCCGACACCGGCGGCAACCGCGTGCAGGAGATCTCGGCCTCGTCCCACACCCAGTTCGGGATCACCATGAAGGCCGGGGACGTCTACACGGTCGCCGGGCAGGCCAGCGGGGTGCCGGGCACCAGCGGCGACGGAGGCCGGGCGACGAACGCCTACCTGACGCAGCCCACCAGCATCGCCGTGGACCCATCCGGGAACCTCTACATCGCCGACTCGATCAACAACAGGATCCAGGAGGTGTCCGCCGCCACCGGCGACATCTCCACCTTCGCCGGCAGCGCGGCCGGGGCTAGCGGGGACAGCGGCAGCGGCGGCCTGGCCACCTCGGCGCTTCTCAGCGTTCCCTACGCCGTGACCACCGATGCGGCCGGGGACGTGTTCATCGCCGGGAACCTCACCAACCAGGTCCAGGAAGTCCCCGCTGCCACCGGCGGCGGGATGACCGCCGGGCACATCTACACCATCGCCGGCTCCACCGCCGGGACGTCCGGCGACACAGGAGACGGCGGTCCGGCGACCTCCGCCAGGCTCAGCGCCCCGCAGGGCATCGCCGTCGACCAGGCCGGGAACGTCTACATCGCCGACTACGCCAACAACCGCATCCAGGAAATCCCCGCCGCGACCGGCATCCAGTTCGGGATCACCATGACCCAGGGCGACATCTACACCATCGCCGGGTCAGCGACCGGCGCGGCCGGCAGCGGCGGCGACGGCGGCCCGGCCCCGCAGGCCACGCTGTCCGGGCCTGGGCAGATCGCCACCGACACCGCCGGTGACCTTTACATCACCGACGCAGGGAACAACCGCGTCCGCGAGATCGCCGCCGCCAGCGGCAGCCAGTGGGGCCGGCAGATGACGGCCGGCGACATCTACAACGTCGCCGGCAGCGCATCGGGCGCCAGCGGCGGCACCGGCGAGATAAGCGGCGACGGCGGGCCGGCGGCCGCCGCCCTGCTTAATGCCCCCGTCGGCGTCGGCACGGACCCCTCCGGTGACATCTACATCACCAACTCGCTGAACAACAGCCTGCTCGAAGTCACCGCCACCGCAACCCCGCTGTTCGCCACCCCGCCCAGCCTTGCCTCCGGCCTCACCATCACCCAGGGCGACGGCTCCCAGGTCACCTTCTATCCCCAGGCCAATACCGGTACCTGCGCCTCGCCCTACGCGCCCGCCGGCGACTACTGCGCCCTCCCGCAGGACACCGGCGCCTCCCTGACCTACAACGCGGCCGCCAGCACCTGGGCCTACACCTCCAGTCCCGGCTTTACCCAGACATACAGCTGGGACGGCGCGCTCATCAGCGAGTCCGACGCGGCCGGGGACACCCTCACCATCTCCTACCTGACCCCCGCCCCCGGTACCGGGAACTGCCCCGCCACCGCGGCGACCTGCCAGACCATCACCGCAGCCTCAGGGCGGTCCCTGGTCATCGGCATGAACACCGCCGGGCTGGTCAGCAGCGTCACCGACCCGATGGGCCGGACCTGGACTTATGCCTACAACACCGCCAGGCAGCTCACCGCCGCCACCGACCCGATGGGCAGTACCACCACCTACACCTATGGCTCCGGCGCCACCGGGAACCCGCAGCTCGCCAGCGACCTGCTCACCATCACCAGCCCCGACGCCCAGCCCGGCGGACCCGACGCCGGAGACGACACCACAGTCACCTACGACTCCGCCGGCCAGGTCACCACCCAGACCGACCCCATGATGGGCTACCAGACCAGCTACAGCTACTGCCCCGACGCCGCCGACGGCAAATGCCTGAACACCTCCACCGGAACTGGCCTGGTCACCGTTACCAATCCCGACAACAACACCACCGTCTACGACTACCAGCAAGGCGCCCTCGCCGCCTACTCCACCTGGACCGGCGGCACCGCCCTGGTCTCCGAGGACGACTACTTCCCCGACACGACGGCCGCCACCAGCCTCAATCCCAGCGGAGGGACACTCCTGGACACCGCCACCTACGATGGCGACCAGAACCAGTCCAGTTACAGCTACAACACTGCCGGCGATCCCACACAGGAAACCACGCCTGGGCCTAGCGGCACGGCCGCCATCGCTACCACCGCCTATACCACCACACTCGACGATGCCAGCTGCGGCGGGACTGCCGACGAGTCGCTGACAGTTACCTGCGCCCAGGACACCGGGCCGGCACCAGTCGCACCGGGACAGAGCATCACGCCACCCACCACGGCGCCGCCGATCGGGCTGTCCTACTCCCTCTACGACACCGACGGGAACGAGCTGTATACGACAGCGGGGGTATACGAGCCGGGGGCGACCAGCGCAGCGTACTCACAGACCACCTACCAGCTGTTCACGGGCAACAGCGTCACCCTGCCCGGCACCAGTTCCCCCGTCACCTGCGCCGCGACCCCGCCGTCCCCTTCCCTGCCGTGTGCCACCATCAACGCCGACGGAGTCACCACCCAGCTCGCCTACGACTCTGGCGGAGACCTGGTGTCCAGCTCGACTCCTGACGGAAACAGCGGCCAACTAGCTACCACCACGTACGCGTACGACTCAGACGGCGAACAGACCTCCACCATGGCTCCAGACGGCAATCTCGCCGGCGCCAACTCAGGGAACTACACCACCGTCGCTGCCTGGAACAAGGACGGCCAGCAGACCTCCGTCACTCAGGCCGGCGGCGCAGGGGCAACCGCCACGCCCAGAACAACCAGCTATGGCTTTGATGCAAGCGGCAACCAAACCACCGTGACTGATCCGCGTGGATATACCACGACCACCGCCTACAACCCTGACAGCGAACCGACTCTTGTCACCGATCCTGACGGCAATGCCACGCTCACCTGCTACGACGGCGACGGCGACGTGACCGAGACAGTCCCGCCCGTCGGCGTCAGCGCTGACAGCCTGACACCCGGATCCTGCCCTGCTGCTTACCCAGCCGGGTACGGAGACCGGCTGGCAGCCGATGCCACCACCTACACCTACGACAGTGCTGGAAATCAGACTCAGATGACCACTCCGGCCCCAGCCGGCCAGACGGGGGATGAGACAACCACCTATTCCTACGACAGTGACGGGAACCTGACCCGCATCACGGCCCCCGCTAACTCCAGTGGCGGGTCCAGTCAGGTCACCGAGGACACCTACAACGGCGCAGGAGAACTCGCTTCCCAGACGGCCGCCTACGGCAGCTCCTCGGCCGCCTCCACCACCACCTACTGCTACGACCCCGACGGTGATCAGACATCTGTTGTCGCCCCCAATGGCAACACCTCCACCACAGCCACCTGCGAGGCCGGTGCGCCCTGGATCATCTCATCCAACGTCTACCCGCAGCAGGCCGCGTATCAGACCACCTACAGCTACGACTCAGCTGGAGAGCTGGTCAATGCCACGACCCCTGCGACTGCCGCCGCCACTGGAGGCGCGACCACAACCTACGCCTGGGACCCCGCCGGAAACCAGGTCACGAAGACTGATCCTGACGGCGTCACCGCCACGACCAACTACACCCCGCAGAACCTGCCGTCGAGTACCAGTTACTCAGGATCAGCAGCACACACAGTCGCCTACACCTACGATGCGGACGGCAACCAGACCGGAATGAGTGATGGCAGCGGGTCTTCGAGCTACGCCTGGGATCCGTTTGACGAGCTGACTACTGCCACGAACGGAGCCGGGAAGACAGTCAGCTACGGCTACGACGCCGACGGCGATACATCCACCATCACCTACCCGCTGCCTGCATCAGCAACATGGGCAGCGAGCGACGCAGTCAGTTACGGCTACGACCATGCCGATGTCCTCGACTCCGTTACCGATTTCAACGGCAATCAGATCGCCATCACCAACGACGACGACGGCCAGCCCACAAGCCAGGTCCTGGGCTCTACCGGCGACACCATCAGCACCAGCTACGACCCGGCCGGAAACCCCTCGACCATCAAGCTAGCAAGCTCATCGGCAACGCTGCAGAGCTTCGCATATTCTGACGCACCCTCTGGGAATATCCTCGCTGAGACTGACACGCCAGCAACACCGGATTCCCCGGCGGACTACTCCTATGACGCCCAGGGGCGGGTCGCGTCCCTGGCTCCAGGAACCAATGCGCCCCTGGCCTACACTTTCGACGCATCAGGAAACCTCACGACACTTCCCACTGGGGCAACCGGCACTTACGACGACGGCGGCGAACTTACAAAGAGTTCCCTGAGCGGCACCACAACCAGCTACACCTATAACGCTGACGGCCAGCTCCTGTCGGCAGCCCAAGGAAGCACGACCGTCGCGCAGGCTAACTGGAACGGCGCTGGGCAGCTCACGGCGTACGACGACGCAGCCGCTGACATGACTGCGGCCACCTATGACGGCGCTGGCCTGCGAGCCTCGGCTGCCACGTCGGCGGCTACTCAGCTGTTCACCTGGAATACCACCGCCCCCGTGCCAGAACTGCTCATGGACTCCGAGAATGCATACATCTACAGCACCGGCCAGGCGCCGGACGAGCAGGTCAGCCTGGCCACGGGGCAGGTCAGCTACCTGAACGCTGACTCCCTTGGGTCTGTCAGAGGCATTATCTCAAGTTCCGGGACGCTGGTCGCGGCGACCTCATACGACGCATGGGGTCAGCCGTTCGCTGCAGGCGGGCTGCTTTCCTACACTCCATTCGGCTACGCGGGCGGATACACCGACCCTACTGGGCTTGTCTATCTGATCGACCGGTACTACGATCCATCAACCGGCCAGTTCCTGTCCCTTGACCCCGACGTGAGTCAGACTCACGAGCCCTACGGGTATGCTGCGGGAAATCCGGTTAACGAGTCCGATCCGGATGGCGCAAGCGTCCCGCCCGGTGGAGGATACAGCTATCCTGAAAGCAGCCCGTATTTCCAGCTCGATTCCTGGCAGGACAAGGAAGGCACATGGATTCCGGTACGCAAAGGGAATAAAAAGTTTGGCTATAATCACTACTCCATTCCGCACGCTCTCCCAGGACTCAATATTATCGGGGAGGCCATCATGAAAGGACGCAAGGAATCCTATCGCGACCGTAAGACCCACTTCAATCTTGTCATTGAAATATATGATTACACTCTCTTGAAAGAAGAGGACGTGTGGTGGGCTCTCGACTTCAAGGTCGGCGTCCAGGTTGCTCCCATTCTGGAGGACGGGATGCCGAAGGGGGTAATTACGGCCTTCTGTGAGGGTCACCTGGAAGCTTGCCCTGCCTGGGTGGGGTATGGTAACTGGGGACTTGTGAAATAGCCAACCCATCTAACGAGCGCGGATGCATGGTCTCTCTAGATCCGACAACCTACAGCGGGCTTGCTGATGTCGCTGCTGAGCTGGCCTCGAACCTGACAGGCATATTCGAGGACGAGTGGGCCAGGAGAAACGAGAAGGCAGAACGCGTCAGGACCACTCCCAGGTTGGTCACCCACTTGATTCCGCATCCGGCCCGCCTTCTGGACATCAAGGTCACTTCGGAGCCGCGAGCCGGGCTGACTGTCCGGGTTCTGCACTGGTCGGTCCCGGGCAACAGGATCCTTAGCATCTTTGTTCCAGCCTTCGCCGAGAACGACGACGAGGTCGGCGTGCTGGACTGCGACCCGGAAGACCCTGGCGAGCGCAGCTTCCTGCCCACCGTCCACATTGAGGAAAACCTGGCCACCTACGGCTTCCGCCACCGATGGTCCCCCGACGCTGACGGCAATCTCCAGGTATCCCTGTACCCGGCAACATAGCTACCGGCCCCAGCCTGGGCATACCTTCGTAGTGGCGGCGAGTGCAAGGGAGCGATGCAAGGTCCTTGTCTGTCTGCACCACAAATCGTGATCGGCCAGCGCAGCACGGTGCCCCGGCGGCGCGCTAGCCCGGTCGATCATCACGATCCGCGCCGCCTGGCGGATCTCGCGAGACCTGGCGGGCGCGCACCGCGCGGTGGCAGCCCTGGCAGCGGGAGCCGGAAAGGACACCGCGAGCCCTTGACCCGCTGCTGGTATCTCCAGAACGGGCCACGTCGGCGCGCCCGTTGCTGCAGGACAAGCGAAACCAGATGGTCCGCCTGTCCGACTCCCCGCCAGGGGGGCCGCTGAGTCGCCGGGCGGCCCATTCACCGGCCGCCTCCGTCGTGGGCGGGCTAGCTAGCCGAGACCGGCGTGCGCTTCTTCCCGTATAGCGTCCAGCGCGTCGGCGGCGAGCGCGGCGATGTGAGCCCACGCTCGGTCCCAACTGGGGGGCGGGAATGCCAGGCCGATCTCGCCGAACGATGTCACTGCCCGGTGCCGGGCATCCGCGTGCTGAGTGCTGACGCGAATGCGGCGCAGCCGGATCAGGGTCTCGAACGAGACGCTGACCCGGTCGGCGGCGTCGGGGCTGAGCGCCGATGCCAGATAGTCGCGGACTGCTTCCAGGGCACGGCCCTGCGGCGGTACCGCCGTGCCTGGCACGACGACCTGTCCCAGCACGTCGGCGAGCGCGCTCATCAGGGAGTTGAACTCCTCCTCGCTGCTGCAGGCCAGGGTCAGCCGGGCCACGCTGGCCGGGTCGAGGCCGACGAACAGGTGCTTGCCGGTCCGGGTCTGCCATACCGCGTCCAGGTACCCGATCGCGTACGGGATGCCGAGCGCGCTGACCGGCGAAGGCACCGGCGGCGCATCCGGCGGCGTGACCAGTGCGGTAACGGTGTCGATGTAGTCCTCTACTCCGGTCACGTCCCGGTACTTGCGAAGGACCGCCGGGATCTTGATAGTCCATGATTCTGACGAGTCGGAATGGTGCGTTGCCGCGAACAGGAACGGCTCATGTTGCATCAGCGTCCGGACCTGGGTCAGCAGCCCAGCGGCTGGGTCAGCCTCACCGGCCAGAATGCCTGCCTCGCGGAGTTGGTCGAGGATCTGGGCGCCGGTCGCGGTCGCGGTCACCACTTCGTCGGGCGAGGGAACTAGCTGGGCCTGCTTGTCAGCCAGGTAGCCGATCACGGCGGCGAACGCCCCGGTGACCGTTTCGGCCTCTGGCAGGTAGTGCAGCCCGGCGACAGTCAGCTCCACCCGGTCGTCCATGTGCGGCTGCCGGTAGGAATCGGGTCGCCAGGTCAACCCGTAGCCGGGTGACGACGGGCTTCTGTCCCCGGCCTCCGGCAGCGACGCCAGCACGGCCTCGGCATCCAGGCCGTGCTCGTTCTCTAGCGTCATGTCGACGTACTGCCACATCGGCCACTTGCCCGTGGCTATGAACGGCTCGCCGATCGCCCTGAGCAGGGCTTCCTGCTCAGGGCCTACTGGCCCGCGCAGCATGCTTGCCATCCGTCAGGCTCTCCGATCATCCGCTCCAGCACGTCTAGCTTCCCACGCCCTGATCACCTGGCCTCTCGGTCGCGCGGAACCTATGTGTCATCCGGGCTGCCCCTGGGCCGCTGGGAGCACTCAGCCGACCTGGGTGGCTTCGGCAGTGATCTCGGCTAGCTGCTTGAGGTGGCGGTGCGTTTCGAGGAAGAGCAGCCCGCATTTGTCCTCGGTGAAGTAGACCTCGATGTCCCCGTCGGTCAGCTGCCGGGGGTGGACGCCGTAGTTACGGATATTGCGCATGAGGCTGGCGAACTGGCTGAGCGCGTCCGCCTCCCAGCTCCGGTGACCGGCCACCATGTGATCCCGCAGCGTGGCGGTGACGGCGGCCTGGAGTTGCGCGGTGCGGTCTCGGTTGACGAGCTGGTCCACCCTGGGCGACGCATGGCGCAGGCGCTGGCCGGCCGCGTACCAGGCACCTTCGACGGCGGCGCCAAGCAGACTGGCAGCCGCCAGGTACACGCCACGGCGGTAGGACTCGATCGCCTCGCGCAGGCTGCGCTCGGTCCGCGGGTCAAGCCCGAGACTGGCGAGGTCGGCAATGAATATGTCCGGCTCCACGCCCCACATGCCTTGCTCCCGCAAGCGATGCGGCAGCTGGACGATGTCCGATAGCACGCCGGGCCGCGGCACCTGCAGGACCAGCCCGGCCGCCGACCCAGGGATCTGGTAAGTCAGCGTGATGCTCTCTGCTCCGGCGAAAGTCCCCGATCCGGCGGCGATCAGCATTCCGCCAGCGCCCAGTTCCGCCAGAGCTTCCCGAGCCGTGCGGTCAGCGCGGATCTCCGCGACGACTGGGTGATCGGCCGTTACTACGGCCTCGGCCGACGCGCGGTCGGGCAGGTCTATCTGGGGGTGGCCCAGCGGATCTGTGCCGAACAGGGCAGCCACACTGGCAATCAGCGTCTCGGTGCGGTGCGGCAGGCCGTCGCCGAGCTGACCGAGCAGATGCTGCTTGGCTCGAACGATATCGATGCGGCCGGGTTCGGCATGCCGGGTGATGGCCCGAGTGAGTTCGGGAAACTCTGACACCTTCATATGGTGTCAGCTCCAGGTCATGCGCGGCGACGCCGCAGCGGCGGCATGCCCTGGCTGGGACAGACGACGCCGGGCCGCCGCGAGCAGCCCGGCCAGGACGGCGGTCAGCTCCGCCGGCCGACGCGTGTATCTTCCGCACATCTGCAGCCGGTGGGGTATCGACTGGCCTAGAGGCGCGCAGGGACTTGAGTCTCGGGCCTTCTGTGCCCGGCTCAACCCGCGCCGCCGGGCCTCCTGTCTGCCCGCTGGCGAGCCTCAGCGACATGCGCGTCACGGGCCGGTCCGGCAAACGCCTCCCGCCGATCTGGCCGGTCCGCACGCTTCGACAAGCCGCCCAGCAGCATGGCCAGCGTGGAGGACAGCATTGGGCCATCGGCCCGTGCAGCGGCGTCCAGGGCCGGCATGCCAAAGGCGAGCGGTATCTCCGCGGCAGCTCGCCGGCGAGCTTCAGCCTTGCCGATCGCCGGCCTGAGCAGCGTGATCCTCTCCTCCAGCAGGAGCATCTGCCGCATGTCGAAGTCGGACACTTCATCCGTGAGCCTGATCTTGGCCATCACATCTCCCTCCGAGCGCAGGTGGGTAGGGCAGAGAGCATAAGGACAGGTGCCGACAGCCCGGCCGGCAACGTGCCCGGCCACCGGGCAGTCGTTGCCAGATGACGCTTCGGAGCTGACAGCGAACTGCACCCAGTCGGCTAATGCCGAGTCGGGTGACGCGGGCGGCGGACTAGCTCTCGATGCTGAGCCCGTACCGCAGGACGGCCGTCATCGCGAGCCTGCCAGCGGCCGGAGCTTCTGCCTGGCAATGAAGTACCCGATGACCTCGGATCGGTGCGGAAGCCCTGGCAGTTGCTCCAGGTCGCTCGCGTCGATCATCTCCGCGATGTCCTGCTGGGGGGTGAGCTTGAACACGATCTTCGCCGGAGGCTCGCCCGACACGGTCAGGCCAAGCTCCCGCTCCAGGAACGACCTGTACTCCGCGGCAAGGTTCAGCAACTGGACAAGGACAGCCCCCCACGCATCCGGTGACTGTGCTAGCGACGGCTTATCGTCATTCGATCACAAAGCAGGAGAACTGACTGAGGAACCCGGAAAATGGTCCCCAGATGGGCAATGGCGGCCGAAGCTGTCACGACCAGGATGGCCCACGCAGGGAGCCCGGCGAGCCAGGCGGGGACTGCGGCGAGGACCCGCGCACCGGCCGTGGTCCCACCCGCGAGAACTGTTGACCCCGGCAAAAATGCGGGTGCCGGATTTCGAGCGCGAGCGGCCTGATTGCCGGCCGGGGCCGACTGCGGTCCGCTGGCGGCTGGGCAGCCGGTCTTGTTCCATCGAGGCCGCCGCCACGCTGGCGTCGGGGATAACCGGGAGCGCGCGAGGCCGACGGGGTCGAGAATTGGCTGCGTGAGCGAGAGCAGCGTCGCCGGCCGCCGGTTCGGCTCGGAGTTCGTCGATCAGCATCTGCGCCGGTTCAGCCGTCGGCTCCCTGAGCAGCGGCAGCTGACCTACGACATCGCCGTCAGCGACGAGTATGAGCCGTGGCGAAGGTGGCTTGATGACCAGGTCGCGCTGCTCCCGGAGCCGGTTGCCGACACGCTGGCCGGCAAGCTGTGGCTGGACGAGCACTTCTGGCCGGTGATCTTCGAGCTGGGTGCCGGCGCCGGGCTGCGTGCGGCGGGACTCGACGTGTCCTACGAACGTGATGTTGATGGACTGACCCCCGACTGGACTGTGCTGGGCAGCGAAGGCGAGCTAGCCGCATTTGTCGAGGTACACACTGACCAGCCTGCGGCCAAGACATTCGGGCAGATGCGCGCCTGGCATGGCCTGGTCGAGCGGATCAAGAAGATCCCGGTGCCAGTGGTGCTGCAGCTCGCCGCGGCCGGGCCGGTGTCGCCTCCCGACGCGGGCACGGCCAAGAGGATCGCCCGGGACCTGGAGAACAAGCTGATCCGGAATTCCTTCGCGAACATGTTCCTCAGCAACGGCTACCAGTTCCTGGTCAAGGGCGACCCGCTGCGAGGCGGCCAGCAGATGGCATCCCCGCTGGGCATGCATGCCTGCTTCATCCCGCCGAGCTCCCGCGCGGGCGCTGTCAGCGCCCAGGCGATGATGGAGAAGGTCGCGGGCAAGGCCCGCACCTACCGCAGGCTGGCGGAGGATCACGGGGTTCCGCTGATTGTCGCCGTCGGCGCCAGCCGCTTCACCGGGGTGACGCTTGAAGACATCGATGACATCCTGCACGGACTGGACGCCCCGAAGGTCAGGTTCCAGTTCGACGCAGGCGATCCCTACATCGGAAGTCAGAACGTGAGCTGGGCGCCAGCCCCGCCCTGGAAATGGCCGCAGGGCCTGGCCGGGCTTCTGTGGATCAGCAACAGGCTGCCATTCACCCTCACAGCCCGCGCCAACCCGGCCTCCTCGCTGCCGATGCCCCCCGCATTGCTGACTCTGGCCGGACAGCGGCGATAAGCGGGACTCGTCAGACGGGCTGATCATTTCGGCAATCCGGAGAAGCGGTTAGCATAGCGGCGAGCCTGTCTTTCGTCGTCTATGCACGGGCGTGTCCTGAATGCAGCCCTGGCGCAACTCGAATCAGATGTACAGCGGAGCTGGGCCTGCATAGCTCGGGCGAGAGGCAGAGAAGCCCCGCACCCTTCCGGGCGGCGGGGCCTTCTGCTTGCCCTTTACGGTGATTCAACTCTCACCGGACCGTAAGGACGAGTGACAACCCCCCACTATAACGGCGATCAGGGCTGCACCGCAAATGATCGCCCGACTCGGGCGGCTTGGAGCGGGCGCCGGAAGACCCGGCTGCGTCTCGATCACCGAGTTAGTGCACCAGCCGCCGAAAGGCCCCTGAGGGCCGCGCCACAACGCATGGCGATCCGGGACCGTGCCAGATGGGATATTTCATGGGTGGCATGACGGGCCTGGCTTCAAGATGCTCCAAGGACATCCCGAATGCGGTCGTAGATCGGCCAGAGCCAGTCTTGAGCGCCGGTGTCGTAGTCGCTTATCCGGGCCGGGTTCCGAGGCCCTGGGTCTGTGAACTGCCTGTGCCAGCTTCGGTCGCGTGTCACGATCACCGGTTCATCAACCTCCTCGAACTGGTCCGCCGTGATATCGACAATCAGGCCAGCATGCTCGATCCAGGCATGTGAGTGCAGATCGGATTCGCGTTCACCGCCGACGTACTCCCACAAGCCAAGTGAGCGGTCATAAAGGTATTGGCCGAGCAGGACCGCTGCATCGCCGCATGAGCAATTCGGGAAGTCCCGGAATGTTGGCAGATCGCTACGAGGACAGCTCAGGATGGCCGCCCTGAAGACGTGCGCCGCCTTTCGGATCTCTTCCGCGTCTTGCCGTCCAGCCCTTTCGTCACACGCCATCAGATGACCGTTCTCTTGAACGCCTGTGTTGATGCGTAAGGCCTAAGAAGCGTGCCGCTGAATTCGCGCGCCTTGCGCTGTCCCTGCCGCACGGGACTGGCGATGGCTGCCGAGGAGTCCTTGCCTGCCCAGCCGAGCCGTCTAGCGGCCCGGAAGCCTGGCTGAGCCCTCTGTGCTCCTGGGGTCACGCGGGAAGGCTACCTGGACCGCGCCGCATATCATCCTGACTCATGGCCGGCCTCGTGACACCTGAACCCTGCGCAGCCCCGCACATGCCTTCCTCGCGGGTGTTCTCGGTCACTTCTGGCTGCCTGTTCTGCGGGCGTCGCTGGGGCGAGGCGCACCGGTCGGATGAGCATGTCTTGCCCCGGTGGATGCGCAAGCATGAATCTGGCCTGCTAAACAGCTCGCAGACTGCCTACACGGCTGGCCTGGACCTGGACGACCAGGCACGCGAGTTCGTCGAGCTGCCGACGCTCCTGACGATGAAGAAGTCGTCTTTGCTCACCCTCAAGACCAGGGAAGTCTGCACCGACTGCAACAACGGCTGGATGAGCAGGCTTGAGGAGGCATCCCGCCCGTTCATCCGGCACGTCGCCGAGGCTGCCCGCACTGGCCAGCCGCTCCGGCTGACCCAGGACGATGCGAAGACCCTCGCCGTCTGGTGCCAGAAGACTGCCACCACCTACGAGCTGAAAAGCGACCGACGCCGCGTCGTCAGCACCGCGATGGGCCAGCAACTGGCCGCCAGAGAGCCGCTTCGCGGCGGAATGGTCTGGCTGGCACGCCATCCCCGCGACTACGACCTGAGCATTGGTCTGGTCCATATTGACGTCAGCTCCACATTCGTGCCGCGGCGGGGAGATCCAGACAGCCAGATCGCCCTGGTATCGATTACCTATCACTGGGCCACCTTCCTGGTCTTCATCACCGACAGGCCTGGGCAGCGGCCGCCGCCACTGCCGCTAGACCGCTGGTCGCTGCTCTGGCCGGCCCGCAGGTCCGTTGAGTACCCTCCGCTCGCCACGCTTAGCGGCGACGAGCTGACCGCAACGATGGTCGAGCACGGTCACTGGCTCCCGCCTGTGCAGGTCACCGCAATCCGCCGTTCAACCCCCCAGCGCGGGCCCAGCCCTGCAACTGGCCGATGACCGTGCCCGTCAGAGGGTCCCGGTTACCCCTCTGGGCCTTACGACGCTGACTAGAATCTGACAAGCCGTCCCGGCTGACTCAGTATGGGTTAAACACGTCCGTTGTAGGTGTCATCGGCGGTGGCGGCGATGAGGAGTCGTGAATTGTGGATCTCGAGAAAGCACTAGAACAGTTCGACGCTGTCGAAGCCAATATTCTGCGACTCCAGAAGGTGTGGGAGGAACTGAGCCAGCTGATCCCAGAGGGTCTGACTTTCACTGATGGTTCAGGGCAGGAATATCAGCGCTACGACGAGTTGCTGCGAGCCTATCGAGCGATCGTCAAGGCGCTGCCGCCGATCGGCAGCTGCACAATCGAGACCGTGCCGTGGGAGCTAAGCGTCATCGGCCGTGCCCGTCTAGGCGCGCTAGAGATCGCCGAGTTCGAATCTAAGCTTGCCATCAAGGAAGGCATTACCGCGCCGCAACGGGAAATTGTGGCTTACCGGGCGGCTCTTGTTCAGGCCCGACGTGAACTGGTGCGCGACCACCTGATCCGCCAGATAGGCGTGATAGACCCGCTGCTGGCCGCCCTCGTTCCGGTCATACCATCTGGCCGCCAGCAGATTGAGGACGAGCGCTGGGACCAGCTGGCAGAGGCATTGCGGCAGGTAATCCGCCTCAGCGGCAGCCTGATGCCCGGGCGCGCACGATGGCGCGACCTCAGGCGTCATATAAATATCGCCCAGGGCATTGACCTCCACGACATCGCCCGCCTCGACTGGCCGTCCGTGCGCAAGGAAATCGAAGCCAACCTCTATTCGGACCTGGAACCTCTGCCTGTCCACGCCAGAAACCTGGCCGACCTTGTGCAGGCGAAGCCGAGTGGGACAGTGACTACCAAACTCGACTGGGACGCGATAAGCGCAGAAGATTTCGAGCGGCTAGTTTTCAATATCGTGGCCAACGCCAGTGACTACACCAACCCGCAGTTGCTGATGCATATCAACGCGCCTGATCGCGGCCGGGACATCTCCGCTGAACGAGTTAGCAGCGACAGCCTGAGCGGGACGAGAAATCAGCGAGTCCTCATCCAGGCTAAGCACTGGCGCTCTAAGTCCATCGGTACCTCTGATGTCACAAGTGTGCTGGCACAGGCCGCGCTTTGGGAACCGCCACGAGTGCACGCGCTGGTAATAGCCACAAGCGGACGGTTCACCGCAGATGCAGTCGCCTGGATCGACAGGCACAACGACAGCGGCAAGCAGCCCGTCATCGAACTGTGGGCGGAAAGCCACCTCGAACTGCTACTGGCACAACGCCCGTACCTTGTCGCCGAATTCAGGCGGCTATAGCTAAGGAATCTAATCCGAGGCTTAGCTCAGGGCGTGCCAGGCGGGCGGCCGGTGTACAGCAGCCGCCAGGCTCGCTCACCGAGGTCAAAGACGCGCGTCATCCGTTGCGTCGTAGGCAGGCGGCATCATCTCGCTTATTCATCATCTGCTCCTGGGTCGAGCGCCGGAAGATTGACACCGCGCTCAAGAATTGTTGTGCGGAGGCGCCGGTACTCAGAGGTGCCGGTCTGGGGATGGCTGGCCCTGCTGACTGTGATCCGGGCTGTTTCAAGGACGTGCCAGCGATCCCAGCCGTCGGGAAGGCCGCGCAGCAATTGGTTGAGGATTTCGAGAGTGTCAGCGCTGGGCTGTGGGTGCGCTGCCCGGTCAGCGACGCGGCGTGCCCAGTCGATGCGCCCGCGTGTGACAGCGAGAGTCTGCCGGGTCAGGAGAGCCCAGGTGGCGTCATCCAGGGATGAGACTTCCGCGTACCAGCCGAACCCGGCGAGGCTATCGGCGCCGCCACAGGGGACGGACGTCTCCCAGAACTGCACGGCGACGGCCACATGATCGGGGGATGCATCCTCATCACGGATAAGCCGCCCGAGCGCCTCGCCTGCCTTAGAAAGCCTGTCGACCTGGGAAAGGAACCTGACGGCTTCGTCGACGCTGTAGCCCGGGACTCGCCAGAGCATGGCAATCAGGAAGTGTTCCAGAGCGTTGTGGACCGCGCGTCGCACGGCATCGCTTACCTGCTGGCGAAAATGCTCAAGCAGCCAGGAATCTGGCTGTCCCCAGGAGAGGGCTCGGTCGACTGTGTTCTGCCCGAGATTGTCCGGCGCGTCGTCTCCCAATAGCCGGCTGGCGTGGTCATCTATCCAGGACGGAGCGACGTGGCGGAGGAATGCCAGCTTCGGGGCGAGGACAGCACGCAACCGCGCCCCGTCTGGATGACTGGGCGCGAGCATCTCGGAGAGGAAGTCAAGAGCCCAGGAGCCGACGGTCTGCTGGGCTCTGTACTCATGTCCCATGACGTCGAAGATGGCCTCCATGGCGTGACCAGAGTTGCGCAGGACGGTATCGCCAGGGAGGTCATCGTGAGGCTCGTGCTGGCAGGGATCAGAGGTGCGGGCCTGGCCGAGGAGGAAGGACTGGATTTCGGCTTGGCGGCCGCCGTAACCGAGATCCTGGCGGGCGAGTGCGGTGATCAAATCGATGGCTGCCGACTGGGCGTCTCGCCAGTCCGGATCGTAGTCGTAGGTGGGGTCGCCGATCTCGGTGGCGTCCCATGGGCTGGTGGACGTCAGCAGCATCAGGTCGATGAGGTCACCTACGGGGACGCGGTCGAGGGCTTCGGCTGCGGCTAGCCCGCGCATGTAGTGACTGATGTACATGGGTTCATGCAGAGCTGCCGAGGTTCGCAGCGGCGTCGCTCCCCACGTCGGGGCGTCCGACTTTACGACCCCTTCCAGAGTCCGGGCGAGTTCACCCGGGCCGGTCAGGCGACGAGCGGGATCGGGCCGCCAGGCAGCAATCCAGCGTGCGGCGTCATCCGGTCCCATCGCCCTCAGCTCTGCTTCACTGGCTGGGCTGCAGGCGCGGGCGAACCAGGCCTGCGGGCGCTGGGCCAGCCCGGACCGGGTCGCGTCGCCGTAGGCGCCGCCCAGGATCGCGATCACCGCCGCCCAGCCTGCAGTTGCCGGCTCCGGAAGCAGCGCGCTCCATGCCCAGGCGCGCTTCCATCCTGACGGGACAGCGCGGGCAGCAAGGGCTGCGCCTGCCTCTACGGCTCCCGGAGGGCGGCCTAGCGCCGCCGCCCACGCCCGCGCGGTCTCACCTGGATCACAATTCTGGACGGCCGTGTCTACGAGCCCCATATCATCGCCGGTAGGCAGGCGATCGGAAATCGCCTGCGTGACTTCTTCGATCAGCAGGCCAGGTGCCGCTTCTCCCCAGGTCCCCAGGATCCAGGCCCGGAACCGAGCACAGAGGCCCGACGGCAGCCTGGCCACCTCGTCAAGCAGCTCCAGGACCCCGGCGAACTCCGAAGCCCGGCGCAGGGTTTCCGTGAGAGCGCGAACCAGGGACGGAAACAGGTCATCCCCGCCGGGACCCACCGGATCCGCGATGGAGCCGCCGCGCAAGAGCGCCAGGTCCCGCAGGTAATAGTCCCCCTCGGGGGCCTTGACAAGCTTGAAACATAGGAGCCGAACCCTGGCTGCCTGATTCTGGGCTGTCACGCCGTCGACGTACACATCCAGCAGGGGCCTGACATGTAGCCGGACCTTGTCATTGATCACGCTGGAGATGATCTGGTCCGCGGCATGCTGGACGAACTCGCTGGCGGGATCGGCCTTCTGCACCGCGTCCAAGCCAAGCCACGCCAGCTCAGGGGCAGCTGGATGCCGTTTACCCGCGCGCAGGACCAGATCCTGCCCTGTGGCACTCAGTTCCAGCGCCGCACGAGCGATAGCGCGAGCCTTGTCCGGATCGTTTCCCCATCTGCCGAACATGATCTCCAGCAGAGCTGACAACCGGGCGTTATGCGTGCCCGCGAGCCGCTCAACCGCCGCCATAACGGGCCAGATGACCTGGCCGCTCAGCGGCTGGAGCATCTCCGCCTCATCGAGTACCTCCAGCCAGCCTGGGTCGCTGATCCTGGCCAGGAAGTACTGGAGATGACCGGGTGTCGCGAGCAGTGGCTTCAGGGCCACGACGTCTGCCCGGCCTGGGCTTTCCCGCTGCGCGAGCAGCCTGAGTTCCCGGTGGCGCTCTTCGGGGGGAAGAAACAACTGGCGAAGGATCGCCAGGGATTTCTCCCACAGCTCGGCGGCTGCTTCGATGGCGATCGTGTTGTGCAGAGCCCGATCGAGGCAGGAGATAATTTCCAGATAGGCGTTCACTGGCTCTATGCCGGATACGAGTGGCTCTGCCCCGGTTCGCTCCATCATCACGACTATCAGCCGCTTCTGGTGGATCGATTCCTGCTGGAATGTGAGAGCCAGGTCATCGATACTGGCCAGCAGGTCGCGCAACGCCCCGGCCTCATCAGCCCCCGGCAGCCCTCTGATTTCCTCAAACCGCTGCTTAGCTTCATTCACTGCGCGGGAACGTGTCCTCCATACCCCCCCTCCGCCAATTCCTGACGACTCCGGGATCGCCTTCAGCGCCTCCCGCAGGCAGTAAGCGACACACTCGGCATGACGAGGAGACAGCGACAGGGCTTGCGAGTCCAGCAAAGCCCCCGCTGTGCGAAGGAACTCGGCCGCCCTCTTTCCACGGTCGCCGAACTCCACGACCAGGTGATCCAGAAACTCGATGCTCAGTTCGTCGGCGTGCACGAACTGCTTTTTACCAGCTCGCGTGATCCGAAGCTACCTTGCAACCACGGCAGTTTGTAATACCTCTGGGCAGCGCTGGCTGCGACCTGGCATGGCACGCCCACGAGGTCTTCAATGGACGGGATCATCTCCGAGGTCCTCGGAAAGCAGGTGCGCTCCCCAGCAGATCACGTTCGAGGCCTACAAGGACAGGTTTCACCGGCTTCGGCATGTCCGACGCGATGGCTCAGGGAATGACCAACGTGGCCTGGGCGAAGAACGAAGGACTGGACAACGCCGTCGCACGGTCACCGGCGAACTCGACGCCGACCAGCGTCCGCCAGCGGCCCACCGTCCTCGGCCGGGCACCGGCCGCTCGATCCTGAGGGTCGGCCAGCCGACCGGAAGGTAGCTGAGATGCCGTCCACTATCGCAGGCACACCACATGCCGGATGGATTGCGCTGGTCGCCGGAGCCGCGCGGGGCAATTTGGACATGGCAGGGCTGGGCCCAGCCTCGGGCTGCTCCTGGTAGTCCTGGCGACAATGATCACCCTCTCCCGATCTGGCGTCCGTGCTGGCGTGGCTCGGCAGGAGGGGGCACGAGTGCGAGGGACGCCACGTCCTGTACCTGCTGACGGAGACCAGTTCCGGTAGCGGGGACGTCAGGCCGGCTACCGGACCGGGGGCCGGGGCTGGGCGAGTGCCCTGCACCAGGCTGCTTCGGGAGGGTGAGGCGGCGGGCGGTGATGATGGCGGCAGTGGCGTGCTGCCAGGCGGGCTCGTCGCTGGTGCCGGGCTCGGGACGGGGGCCGAGGGGGTGGCGGGGGTCGGTGGTGGTGATGGCGTGCTGGTCGCGGTAGGCGGCCACGGTGGCGAGGCAGTCTTTCCATGGTCGGTGGTCGGCGGCTGCGGCGGGTGGTGTGCCGAGGGCGCGGGTCCATGGTGGGCTTGTCGCTGCGGCCAGGTCGGCGAGGTCGGTGACCCGGCTGGTGATGACGGCGGAGGTGTCGGTGAGGTAGTCCCTGATGCCGGGGGTGAGGGCCCTGGCGGCGCTGGCGGGGATGGTGAGCCAGGCGGGCAGCCGGCCGGGCGGGCGGGGGTGGCGGTTGGGCTGGCGGATGTGCTGGGTGATGCGGTCGGTGAGCTGCTCGATGAGCTGGTCGTCGGGTAGCTGCTGGTTCTGCGGGCTGGGGTCGGCGCGGGCGAGTAGCCGGGCGGGGTGGTGGCCTGCTTGCTCGCCGGTGAGCAGGGCGCGGCGCAGCTGCGCGTATCCGGGTATCTGGGCCAGGGTGTCGGCGCGTTCGTCGCCGTACAGGTCGCGGAGGAGTTTCTTGCAGGCGGGGCGGACGGCGATTTCCAGGGCGTGCTGGAAGCGGGGCGCGAGCTCGGCGAGTGACGCGGCGGTGGTGAGGGTGTTCTCGGTGGTTTCGGTGGCGGACCGGTCGGCTGCCTCCCGGGCGAGGATCGCGGTCAGGACTTCGCGGGCGGCGTGCGTGCGAGGGTCGGTGCGGGCCCGGTCGAGGTTGTCGTCGGGGTCAGGACCGGGCAGTTCATGGGTGACGGTGTAGAGGGTGGTGCGGTGCCGGGCGCGGGACGCGGCGACGTAGAGGTTCTCGCGGGTCATCTGGCCGGTGATCAGGGGGTGGGCGGTGTCGACAGTGGCGCCCTGGGCGCGGTGGGTGGTGGTCGCGTACAGCAGCTCGACGTGGGCGGCGGCGTAGCCGGCGGGCAGCCGGGCGGTGCCGGCGCGGCCCAGGCGGCGGGCGGTCAGGGAGCCGTCGGGGTGGCGGGCGGTGACCTGCCAGGCGTCGCCGTTCTTCACCCAGTCAGTGCCGTTGCTGGTGAGGAGGCGGCGGTTGTTGCGGCGGGTGAGGATCCAGTCTCCGGCGCCGGCGAGGTTGCCGTCGTGCAGGCCGGTGCCGCCGGGCTCGACCTGGCCGGCGGTGACGCGGTCGGCGCGGGCGCGGGCGGACAGGGCGGTGACGGCGCCGGTGGTGGCGGCGGTCATGATCGTGACGTGCCCGGCGGTCATGTCGGTTTTCCAGCCGTCGTAGGCGGCACCGGTCATGGCCTCCAGGGATCCGCCGCGGACCCGGCCCGCGCTCAGGTAGTAGTCCAGGGCGGCGGGGTCGCCGTCGCGCAGGCCGGTGGTGGCGGCGGCCTCGGCGGGGTCGGTGAACCGGTACAGGTCGGTGAGCTGCGCGGCGCCGGCGCGGGAGGTGATCAGGCGCAGCGCGCCGCCGCAGCCCGGTGCCTGGAGCTGCCGGTAGTCCCCGAGCAGCCGGACGGCCGCGCCTCTGGCGGCGGCGATGGCGGTGACCTGGTCCAGGTGCAGGGTGGAGGCCATGCCGGCCTCGTCGATCAGGATGAGGTCGCCGCGGCTGACCGCGAGCCCGGCGGCGGGGCCGGACACCGGGCGCCGGCCGGCGAGGGCGAGGGTGCCGCGGGTGTGCTCGTGCAGGAACTTGTGCACGGTGTCGGCGGGCAGGCCGGTGTCGGCGGCCAGGATGTCGGCGGCTGCCGCGGACGGGGCCAGGGCGATCACCCGGGTCCCCGCCGCGGCGGCGACGGAGGCGAAGGCGCGCATCGCGGTGGTCTTGCCCGACCCGGCCGGGCCGATCCCGGCGGCGATGAGGGTCCCGGCGGCGGCGAACGCGGTGACCAGGGCGCGCTGCCCGGAGTCGAGCCGGTTCTGCCCGGTGCGCTCGGCGGCGGCGAGCAGGGCGGCGGCGCGGGGGCGGGTGAGGCCAGCGGAGGCGGGTGTCGTGGCGGCGGCGACCAGGCGCTGCTCGGCGGCCAGGATGGCGGTGCTGGTGTAGCGGGCGGCGCCGTGGTCGGTGAACACGCTTTCGCCGCCGGGCCGCTGCAGGGCGGCGGGCTCGGTGACCAGGGCCGGGGCGGTCACCGGGATGCTGTGGCCCGGTGACAGGGCCCGCTCGGTGACCTGCCGGGCGAGCCGGGCGTGACGGGCGGGCGTGGTGGCGGCGCCGGACGTGCGGATGAGCCGCTCGGCCCCGGCGCGGATGTTCCACGCGGTCCAGGTGGACCGTGCCTGCTCGGTGGCGGCGATCACCTGCCGGGCGGCCGCGTCGATGTCGAGGGAAGCCGCGGCCTGCAGGGCTGCGGGTCGGTGGGACGGGGGTGATCGCGGAGGCGAGCCGGGCGGGCGCGGCGGGGCCGAACTCGGCGGTGAGCGCGGCACGCCAGTCCGCGCGCATCTGGCTCAGGGACCGGGCCGGTCCCTTGGCCTGGCGGGTGTCGAGGTTGGCCTGCCGGGCGAGGCGGTGGCAGGCGCCGGCGGGCGGGTCGTGGCCGTGCTCCTTGCGGTAGGCGCGGATCAGCTCGCCGTACCGGGCCTGTACCTGGGCGCGGCGGCGTGGAGAAGAACGCGAGGTACTCGCCCGGGCACGCCGGTGATCTCGCGGACCGGCTCGGCGTTCTGGCCCGGGCCCGGGCCGTGCCTCGAACGAGGCGGCGTACCCGGCGGCGGCGAGGCGGGTGGTCAGCTCGGCCTCGAACCGGGTGTTGTAGTGCTCCGAGGCCGCCACGGTCATCCGGTACAGGGGCCGGGCGTCCAGCGCCCGCCACAGCCCGTCGGTCCCGCGGACCTTCGCGGAGATCACCACGTGGGTGTGCAGGTTCGGGTCACCGGCGCGGGAGTCGTGGTGGTCGAACACGGCCATCGCCAGGCCCCCGGTGGCGAGCTGGGCGATGCCGCCCTTCCCCGTCCGGGTCAGCGCGGCGTGCTCCTCCAGCATCGCCAGCGTGGCGTCCCGCGCCGCCTCATGCGCGGCCCGGACCGCCGCGCGCACCGCCGGCCGGTCATCGACGGCCCAGATCAGCGCGGCGGACTTGACCGGGGCGAACACGACATCGAACCCGGCGACGGCGGCCCGTGCCCGGCGGGCCTCGGCGGCCTGGATCTTCTTCAGCTCAGCCGCCGAGACCGGGCGCCCGGCGGCCTCGGCGAGCGCGGCGGCCCGCCTGGCGACCCGCCGGGCGAACGGGGCCAGGGGCTGGTAGGCGGGGAACGGCACGCCGAGCGACGCCGCGGCCTCGGCCTGCTGCGCGGCTGCGGCCAGCTCGCCGGGGCTCATCTGCGCGGTGACGTGATCGCGCAGGTACCCGGCGATGATCTCCTCGGCCCGGGGGTGCATGCCCATGCCGAACAGGGCCTTCATCTGCGCCTCGGTCACCTCCCCGGCGACCCCCAGCAGCGCCGCTCCCGCGCCCGGCCCACCGGCCCGGCGGGTTGCCCGCGGCGGTGTAGTAGTCCGCGGCGTCCTGGCCGCGCTGGCGGGGCACGTCACCGCCGGCGATCTGCCGGGTGAGGTAGGTGTAGCCGTCCCCCGCGGTCAGCTTGTGGATCGTCATCATGGCCCGGCTCCCGTTCCAGGCGGCCTGCCGGGCGCGGCCTGCGGCGCACGCGCGGAAGCCAGGGCCAGGTGTTCGATGCCAGCCGTTGCACGCTGCCCGGAAGCCGGCCCGGCGCTCCCGGCTGCCGCTGGCGTGCCGCCGCGACCATAGGACCGTCGGCTGGCTGAAGCGGGTGATTCCGGCAATGCGCGCAGACCGGGGCATGGGTGCAAGAGGTGTCTTGCCGGCGGGCCGGGCGGGAGAGGCGGCAGGCAGGACGGCCCGCCGGCAGGCGGCTTGCGACGGCGGGCGCGGTCCGGAAGGCGAGGGCTGGCGTGTGGGCTGCCTTGACGCTCGCTGTATTCATGGGCATACAATATGCCCAGGTTGTCTTCCAGGAAAGTACGGGAAGTGCGTGGTGACCGGGGCATCGGCGGCCAGGGCGCGGGCGCTGCGGCGGGCGCGGGCGGCGGCGGCGCCCGCGGAGGCCGAGCGGCAGGCGCGGCAGCGGCGGGTAGAGGCGGCGCTGGCCGCCTACTTCGAGGCTCCGGCCAGGCACGCAGGATCCGCGAGGCCGCAGCGGCCAGGGCCGCAAGGATCATGGCCGGGGCGGAGGACGCGGCGGGCCACCATGACGCCGGCGCGTGCCAGGCCATCGGCCAGCTCCGGGCGCTCGGCCTGGTGAACGCGCAGATCGCCGGGCTGTGCGAGATCAGCGTCCCGGCGGTCCGGGCGATGGCAGGACGGTCACGGTCGCTGGCACGGGAAGGACCTCCCGGCAGCACGGCCAGCGGTCAGCGGGCCATGCCCCGGGCATGGCCCGGGGGCATGAGCACGGCCGGGCGCAGGCCGAGGATCAGTCCCTGACCGCTCAGTGCACGGAGACCGGAGGTTCCTGGCGCGTGCCCGGCAGAGCGCGTGCTGTTCCCGCCCTGTTCTCCGGGCAGGAACAGCACGGGAACAACAGGACGTAAGCGTGCTGACGGGACGGGCATGCGGGACTGGCGAGAACTGTCCCTGAGCGCTCACGGGAGCCTGAGGACCTCCGTTCCCTGGATGGCGACGCGGACGGGCACGGTTCCGTCCTGGCCGGAGCGCACGCGGGGGTCGGCGTCGTCGAGGTCAATGGCCACGCACAGCTGGCCGTTCTCCACACAGGCGAAGACCAGGCACCCGGCGACTGCGATCGCGGGCGATGCACTCCGGCCGGGCAGGAACCTGCTCCGGGTTCTGCGCTGACGGCTAGCGGGCTGTCATGGCGGGCATCGGCAGGGTCCTTCCGTCACCGGGGTGCGGGGACCGGGCCGCCCCGGTCCCCGCACCGATCGGGCTAGCCGGCAGTGGTGCCGGCGTCGCTGGTGCCGGCTTGCTCGGCGTAGCTGGCAGCGACTTCCTCGGGCGTCATCCGTACGCGCGCCAGGGACGGGGGAGCGCCGAGCGGAGAAGGTGGCCTGCAGCAGCAGGGCCATGGGGTACCCGGGGTCGTCGGCGAGCGCGTGTCCGACCGCGAGGTTGGCCAGGGCGCCGTCGCCGGCCTGCCAGGCCGTGAAGGCCAGCATGGCACGCGGGCGCGGCGATGTACCCGGGCTGGGCGCGGCGCGATCATGTCGGTCCACAGGCGGCGGTGCGCGTCGCAGTGGGAGCGGGTCCATCCGCGCCCAGGCGTCGTCGCGGACGGGCAGCTGCAGGAGGACCAGGGCGAGCCAGGCATGCCGGGCGTCCGGGGCCAGTGATCCGCCGCCGCGGTAGGTGCCGATCGCGTCCTGGACCGCCGCCAGCCCTCTCGACCGCAGGGCGTCGGGGCCGTCGCGGGTGATAAGCCTGATCGCGGTCTGCTCAGCGCGCAGTGTCGCTTTCCGCATCCTGCGGGCATCCGGGCCGGTCAGCGGCGCGATGGTGGCCGCCAGCTCCGCACGGGAACCGAGCGGAGCCGCGCCGATGGCGCTTAACGTCGCGCCGGCGATGGCGGGGCCGGGGTCGCGGGGGGTGTCTTCCGGCGGGCAGCAAGCCGGGTCGGCGCACCGGAGTGACCACCAGCGGCCGTCGGTGACACGCAGGATCCTGCCGATGGCGACTATCCCGGCCAGCGCCCGGCGGAGCGCGGCCAGGACGGTCTCGACCTGGGCGGCGGCCCGTAGCCGATGATCACGACCGAGTCGGCGCGCTGGCGTTCCAGGATGCCGGCCAGGTGCTCGGCCACCTCGCCGGCGGCGGCCGGGCCGGGGATGTCCAGGCGCATCGTCGAGGCGACCTGGCCGGCGGTGAGCGACAAGATCACGAGGTCACCCGCGGACGGGTGGAAGCCCATCAGGTAGGGGACGCCGGCGATGACGTCCTGGGCGGAACGGAGGGTGATCCGGGGAGTGCTGGTATTCACAGAAATCCTCGCAAGGGAAGAAGGGGACCGGGGCCGGGCCGGGCTGGCCCCTGCGACCCGGGGAAGGGGCCGCAGGAGCCAGTCGCCGGCGGTCAGGAGCGCGGCGGCGAGCTCGGGCTCGGCCTCGGCGGCGCGGTCGCTGACCCGCACGCCGTCCAGGACTGATGCCTCGGCGCGGGTGCCGGCGTTCTCGGCCGGCGGGTTCCCGGCCGTGTTCCCGGCGGGCTGCTCCCCGGCGGTGAGGGCTGTGACCTTGCGGATCCGGGTCATCAGGAGGACCGCGCTGCCGGAGATCCAGTTGCCCTGGTTGTTCTTCCAGGCGCGCTCGACCCGGACGTCGTCGGCCAGGATCTGCACGAAGTCGCCGGTCTTGTAGTCGCGGGCCACGATCTGGGCCAGGCGGGTGTCGTAGGTGACGGCCTTGACCCGCCGGTCGCGGGAGAACGGGACGCCGTCCTCGTCGAAGTCCTGCCGGGAGATCGTGATCCGCAGCTCGCAGCCGGTGCCGGAGCGGAGGCTCGAAGGTGCGGGGCTCGGCGCTGATGTGCCCGACGAGGTTGGCGGTGATCATGCTCTTCACGGTGCTGCCTCCAGTGCTGGCGGCCGGCGGGCTGGCCGCCGGGGTGGCGGCCGGGGTCTGGGTGTCCCTGTCCGGCAGGCCGCCGACCGCGCTGCGTCGTGGCCGGGAACGCACGCCGGGCGTCCCCCGGGGCGCCAAGATGTTTCCCGGGCGCAGCAGGCCGACGAAGGAGGCCGCGGAGCCGGCCCGCGGGAAAGATCTCTGGCGGCCGCGGGCGAGCGCAGCGAGAGCACGGCTTGCGGGAACGGCGAGCGCGGCGCAGGCTGCCCTGCCCGGACAGGAACACCGCCAGGCCCGCACGCCATCGGCTCCAGGCCTGACGGTCATCAGGCAAGAGGACCGGCGGCACGGCAGCATGGATCGCTGCCGCGTTCGGCTGGCGGTGAGCCTGGGTCCGGGCAGTCCGGCCGCAGCACGCCGCAGCCGGGTATGCCGCCTGGACGCTGGCACGGGATGCGGCGCCGGCAGAGTCGCCTGCCCGCGGCAGGTCCGCCGGGAAGCTCTGGCGTGCGGCGGATGTACCGATGCCCGGCCAAGGAGGGTCGGACGCGCGCTAAGGACCCGGAGACAGCGTCGGTAACCGTTCGCGACAGCGCGCGGTCCGGCTCACGAACAACGAGTTCGCCACATGATGGCGGTCCTCCTGGCGAGCAAGCGCGGTCACATCACGCTTACTCACCTAGGGCCCGGTAGAGTAAGGGGGACCAGGCTAGCAGAGCCGGTCCCGTGTCGCCTCGCATGACGAGCTTCCCGTGAGCGCAAGATGGCCAGCGCGATGGCCTGTGTGCTTGACTCACCTGGTCCTACTCCGGGCGCTGCTCGCGCGACCCCGCGCGGGAGATGTACGGGCTGGAACTCGGCCAGGCAGGCGGGACGTCAAGCGCGCGAGTCCTCCGAACGGCTGACCAGCCACCTTGACGATTCTTGCCCGCCTGACCGCCGAGACCGTCGCGGCGCGCATCGACGGGCGCTCGGCTGGCTGGTGTCGCGCTGCGTCCTGGAAGACATCAGCCCTGAAGAGGAAGGACGTCCGCGGCGGCGCAACTACACCCTGACCCCAGGGACGGGGCGGAACCGGCGCGCACCGCCCTGGCGCAGGCCGCCGACGCCTGTCAGCGGCTGGGCGGCGCCCTGCGGCTTCGGCCCGGCGGGGGACTGGCGTAAGCGCCCGGCAGAAGCGGGCCGACTGTCACCGTCCTGACAACGGGTCGGGCAGGTGGTCTCCGGGGCGGTTCCGTGGGCCTGGCGGTGAAGCTCGGGGTGCCCGCGCTCGCCGCAGCGGTCTTCCTCGCCGTTGTGGTGCTGGGCGTCGCCTGCTGGGTCATTAGCAGCGGTGACCGCTCGGAGCGGGTCACGCGGATCATCTACTGCCCGCGGCGGGGGGACATCAGGTGCCTTGACGCCGCTTCCGGCCTACCGGAGGAGGGACCGGATGATCTCACCGGCCAGGGCCGCCAGCGGCGCGAGCGTTCGCCCGCTGGCACGCCTCCGCCGGATCACGCAGCCGCAAGCCGCGGCACGGCACGAAGGCCGCAGCATGAGCAGGGACGCTATCCGTCGAGACAGGCGGTGACGAACGGGCTGCTGCCTGTCCCGGCCAGTCGCCATGCTGGATATCTCGATCCCTTTTCAGACTGCTCGTCGTTTCCCCGCGACGCGTGACGAGATCGCGCTCGGTGACCTGAAGGAACCAAGAGCGTCGCCGAGCGGCTTGCAGCGGAGCGCCCGCGCGGGGCTCCATCGATACACTTCGCTCGGGACAGGAAGCGCTGCGAGCGGTACGGCAGCAGCCAGGCCTGGCGGCACTGGGACGCCTGGTCGAGGAGGACACGCCGGGACGTCCTTCACCGATATGCCTCCGTTCCCGCCCCTGAAGACCAGCCTCGATGACCGCGCTCACGGCATCTCGTATGCGGCGCCCTTACGGCTGCCGACCTGGACCAGGCGTCAGCATGGCTAGAGCGGCACCGCTGCGGGACCGCATTTCGATCAGTGCTACGGCCGGTTCGGCTACCTGCCAGATGCCGGCGCCGCATGCCCGGCAGACTTCGGCTCTGACACCGAGCGGTACGTAGCGGCTCAGCGTGCCGCGCCGCACGGGGGACCGGTCGTGAACATAGTGAGCAACCACGGCGCGTTCCAGGTCAGCGGCGACAACTCGCACCAGGTGCAGCACATCGGGGCTAACTGCCGACGACATCAGGCTCATGATCAGCGGAGTGACCGAGATCGTCCGGCAGTTCGCGCCTGGTGCCCGCAGCCGCTACGCGGAGGAAGCTGGCGCAGAATGCCGATCGCCCTGATCGAGGCGGGACCATCCCCTGCGCCAGGACGGGCCGATACCTCATCCGTACCGTCAGTTCCATGCCGGGCCTGGCGCTGGCTGTACTGGCGGGCCTGCAAGACAGCGCCAGAACTGTAGCCCGAGCCGCCACCTGTGACAGGTAGCGCGGCAGCTGCGCGATGCGGATGCCGGACCCCCGGATGCCGGGCCTCTGAGCTGTGAAGACCCGAAGACGGTCGTTCGAGCTAAAGATAAAGAGACGCCGGACGGAGCGTTTCAGCCGCGGCGTACTTCGACGGACCACGTGCGGAACACGGTCATCATCCGGTTCAGCGCTCCTGCGGCGCTGGCCGCTAGATCGGTGGAGTGCAGCGCAGCGTGAAGTCCTCGCCGCCGGAGAGCTGACCATGATCTGGTCATAGCCCGCCGGTCCTGGCAGCCCGCCGATCAGGGACGTCACCGGACTCCCGCGCCACAGGTCAAATGCCGCGGCGGTCTCGTCCGGGCCTGGCGGGCCGCTCGTGCCGGCCAGGTCGGTGACTGTCCAGGCGACCCGGATGATCTGGTGCGCGGTCCGCGTGCTGATCTCGTCCGGGTCCGCGGCCCGCTCCAGGCGGCATGAGCGCTCTCAGCGTCGGGCCGGAACCGGTGGCGCAGGTCGGCTGCGGGGATTTGGGCGTTCAGCTGCCACCGCGTGCCGGCCAGCCGGGCTGCTGCCCGCGCTCGCGCGGCTGCTACCCGCTCGGCCGCTGCCGCCGGCGTCCCGGAGCGGGCGTGGACTGCCTGGTCTGCCGGAGGTCCGGCGGTGCACCTCGATCCGGTCCAGCAGTCCGGACAGGCGGGCCAGGTACCGGCGTCGTGCCAGCGGCGTGCAGGTACAGGCCGGGGCCGGGGAGCAGGGGCAGGGGGAGGCGGCCAGGACCAGGATGAACCGTGCGGGGAACTGCACGGTCCGCCCGGACTCGCTGACCGTGACTGTCCCGGATGCCAGCGGCTGGCGCAGCGCGTGCAGCACGTCCTGGGCGAACTCCGGGGCCTGGTCCAGGTACAGCACCCCGAGGTGGGCCAGCGACGCGGCGCCGGGCATCGCCAGGTCGCCGGTGATCGCGGCCCGGCCCGCGGTGTGCGGCGGTGCCTGGAACGCCGGCCGGGTGATCAGCGGCGCGGCGGGGTCCAGGGTCCCGGCCACGGAGTGGATCGCGGTGACCTCCAGCGCCTGGGCAGGGTCCAGGGGCGGCAGGATCGCGGCGAGGTACCGGGCCAGCGCGGTCCCTGGCCGGGCCGGGCGGCCCGGTCATCAGCAGGTGGTGGCCCCCGGCCGCGCAGACCTCGGCGGCAGCCCTCGGCCCCGGCGGGCACCGGAATGGGTGACAGCTCGCCCGGGCGGGCCGGCGACGGGTACCGGACAGGCCCCGCCTGGGTGGCGGGCCGGTGCGGGGCCGGTGAGCCAGCGTGTCATCTCCGCCAGGGTGGCCAGGGCGACGACCTAGATGCCGGGGACCGGCGCGGCCTCCGCCGCGGATGCCGGCGCGGTGACGATCCTGGCTGAGCCCGGCGGTGGCGGCGGCGATGGCGGCGGGCAGCGTGCCGGGAACGGGGCGGATGGCGCCGTCCAGGCCCAGCTCGCCGTACAGCGCCGTGCGTCTCCAGCGCGGCGGCCGGGATGGTCCCGGCAGCGGCCAGGATGGCGGCGGCGATGGCCAGGTCGAAGCTGCTGCCGCGCTTGGGCAGGCTGGCTGGCAGCAGGCTGACCGAGACGGGGGCCTGCGGCCAGCGGGTGGCCGCTGTTGATGATCGCGGCCCGGACCCGGTCGCGGGTCTCGCGCAGCGCGGTGTCGGGCAGTCCGGCCAGGTGCAGGCCCGGCGGCCCGTCCCCGATGCTGGCCTCGACCCGGACGAGATGCCCGGTGATGCCAGCGACCGCGACGGCGTGCACGACGGTCATCTAGATCACCTCCCGCGCGCCGGGGCCGGCTAGGCGGATGGCCTCCCGCACGGCGGCGGCGACCCGGGTGATGACCTGGTCAGCGGTTTCGGGCAGCGGCAGGGTCTCGCCGGCGGGGCCGGGGCCGCCGGTGAACAGGACCTGGCCGGCGTACTGCTGGCTCGGTGCACGGCCGGACAGGACCGCGACGATCCGCGCTGCGGCCGGGTTGATGACCGGCCGGGCGGCGAGCAGTCCTTCCTCATCCGCCCACATGGTGACGCCGGGCGCGCCGGGGCACGGGAGCGGTGACGTGGACGGCTTCCACGTACCGGCAGTCCACCGCGGCGTGCAGGACATCCAGGGCCTCGCGAGGCGCGGCGGGCAGGTCGACGGCGTCAGTAGTGGCATCGGGCCGGACCAGTCGTGCGTGCATGAAGTGCATCTCCGTTCGCGGGCAGGAGCACCCGGCCCGGTGACAGCCGGGCCGGGTGCACGAGGACGGGGGTTAGCGGGCGGCGGCGAGCTGGAGGACGCGCAGCGCCTGGGACTCCAGGTCGTGGGCGGTGTCGGCGTCGTCCAGGGTCTGGGCGACGCTGGTGACCGCGTGCATGACGCCGCCGGCGGTGAGCTGGCCGCCCTTGATGAAGTGGGCCAGGACGGCCTCGCGGGTGCCCTCGGTGAACCGCAGCTGCTGGGAGATGACCGTGATGGTCTCCTCGGGCCGCTCGACCGGGGCTCCGGCGTCGCGTTCCATCCGGGTGATGACGTGCTGGACGTAGGCGGGGTCGAGGAACCGGGTGACGGCGTCGCGGGCCTTGGCGGTGATCAGGTCCAGGTGCCGCTGCTGGGTGTCGGCGCTCCAGTCGATGACGCCCTCGGCGAGCTTCCCGCCCAGGTGCACGGCGCGGTGCGCGTCGGCGGTGATCGTGTACCCGTTGCGGCAGACCTCGCACGACCAGGCGCGGGGTGATGGTGGCGGCGCCGTCGCCGGTCTCGGAGTTGGTGACGACCAGGCCGCCCCACACCACCGGGTTCGCGGCGCCCTCCGCGCCGGTGAACGGCGACCGGTACCCCGCCAGCAGCACCGGGGCGAGCGCGGTCGACCTGGTCGGAGTGCAGCCGGACGTACATCCGCCGCTCGGTCAGGTCGCAGCCGTCGACCTGGACGGGGACCCCGGCCCGGCGGACGCCGTCCAGGATCGCGGTCAGCACGTCCAGGTGATCGATCCGCTTGTACCCGTCCGACAGCAGCGCCCGCGCCACCCCGGTCCCGGCCTGGCCGCGGAAGCAGCGGACCAGGAACCGGCGGCCGGGGTCCTGGCGGCTCCAGCCAGCCGTTGACGTTCACGTCGTACAAGTCGATGGCCTGGTCGCGGAGCTTGCGCAGGTACCGCAGGTCGATGCCGAGCTTCTCGCTGATCCCCTCATCGCACACCGCCGTCGGCCGGTAGATGCCGTCGGCCAGGTCCACCCCGGCCTCGGTCAGGACCGGCTCGGTCCCGGAGATCACCAGCATCCCGTCGCGGGCGCGCAGCGCCGACGGCGGCGCGACGACATCGACCTTGCGGGCCTGCTGATCGCGCAGCAGCTCGGCCAGGTCACCCAGGTCGGCGTGCCGGGTGGTGAGCCGGCTGCCTTGTGCAGGGACAGTCATCGTGCAGCTCCCCTTCCTCGCGCCAGGTGGAGGGCAGGCGGTTCCTGCCCTGCGGCACGGCCGGGGATCAGCGCGGCGGCCGCCGCCGGGAGTCACACCGGGCGGACGGCGGCCGGGCAAGATGTTTCCCGCGCCAGGATCCGGGAGGCGCGGGAAAGATCTCTGACCGGCCGGCGGCGAGCGCAGCGAGAGCCCGGGTTGACGCACGGCCAGGCCGCCGCGACACTCACCGCCGCGCCAGGGCAGGAGCCGCCTGCGTGGACTCGGCACGGACCCGATCGCGGGCAGGCGCTAACGAGATCCTTGAGCGGCTACGGCAGAGGGCTCGTCACGGCGCTGAGCGGGTCCGCTACCGGCTGTTCCGGCCGATGCCGGCGGCCGGAATCCGGAATTCCCGAAGGCGATAAGCCGGCAAGTGGTGGCTCTCCAGGAACCCCCTGCGGCTGCATCAGCCCTCGGCGCCGCAGTTCCTCTGGTGCCCCGGCTTCCGGGGCAGTCAGCCGCCTACTTGAAGGTGGTGAGCTGGTGAAGTGCCGCCGCCGGGAGCGAGCTGGTTGCCTCCACAAGAAGATGCTCGATCGCGTTGGCTTCGGCCGACCGGTCGATGTCAATCATCTTCGACCAAGCCGGCTGGCTCGTACCGTGCGAGCGAGGACAGTGCCAGCAGCACGGCCCACAGCGCCAACAGCGGATGCAGGCCTGTCTTCATGGACCCGATCGCTGGCGTGACGAGGTAGTCGCCGGCGGACTGGTAACACGCAACTCCAAGATCGCTGAGCGTCTTGCTGTCAGCGGGCATCACCGGAGGTGAGCGCCGCGCGCGACGCATCGTGATTTCAATGATGTCCCAGTATCGCTGCGCCACTCAACGCTCAGACTCATTCCGACCCCTACCGCGCCATTCCAGCGAGCCCATCGGGACCCGATCGTGCAAGCGTGCTGCCGGGACGTGAAGCTACGTGGCGTGCTTCAACGTCACGGATATTCCGTGGCCTGTACCATTATGACAATCAGGTGCATGCGCTTACCCAACTCCGTGACGACTTCACACGGGAGCGTACCCGCGAGCTGCTCGGCTACCAGTCCTACTGCGCAGCCAGTGGATTCACCTGCTTCCTGACAACCGTCGTCGATCGGATTACCCACAAATACCGTCATCCGCGAGCTTACCGAACCTGGCTCTACAACGTCGGCCATACGGCGCAGACATTCGTCCTCGTCGCGACTGCCCTGGGCCTAGGCCCTTTCCAGACCGCAGCTTTGCCGATCGCAGCGCTGGGTAGCGATCGAGGTGGTCCTTCACCTTTGCGTGGTCCTGGCCGTAGAGGGCGTGCACCTGGCGGGGAATCCAGCTGACCTCGGCACGGGAGAACGAGCCAGCATCAGGCCACGAGTCCGGCGAGAACAACAGAGCGGGGAACAGGACGTCCTCTGTCAGCGGGACGTCGACTGTCTCCGGAAGAAGCGGCCACAGCTCGCGGAGAGCAACTGGCTCGGCGGGCATGAGCGCCTCGACGCCCAGGGCCGAGGCGACGGCACGAAACAAGCCAGCCCTGGTCGCGGTGATACTGATATCAGCCGCAGCTACGGCGTTCGTGTTAGCGGACAGGTCGTGCCCGCCACCCCGCTGGACCGGGTCGCACCGCACCTGGACAGCACCGAAGTCTTTGTGATCCAGTCCTCTGGGACCAAGGAATGGACCGTATGCCATCCTGGTGGCCCGGCGGACGTGCGGCGCTGATGCGGACACGCTCGGCCGGCCGCGATTCACAACGGAGATAGAACCAGTGATTGTCTGGACCTGCCGGGGTACCGCGTACGTGCCTATTCCGGTTCCCAGATCAGCCTGCACCTGTCGGTAGCGCCAAACCCATAGCTGGCCGCTGTCAGCACACTGCTTCGCACTGCTCGAGTGCAGCCTGGAACGTGGCAAGCCGTGCGCCATTCTTCGCGTGCCCAGGGGGGTCGTGGCGAAGAGCCCTTAGGCCTCGCAGCGCCCCGCTCGCAGCCGTCATCTCGCCCTTCCTCGCCTGTGCAAGATACGCAAGAGTCATACTCCCGGCAGATGCCAGTATCGTCGGCGACCGCGACGGCTCGACCAGAGTGTAAGGCGGGGCGAGTGCCGGAATGCCACCTTGAAGGTCAAAAAGCGCAAAGTGGAGTGGCGCAGATCCTGGAGCGCGGAACGGCGACGTGACCCATGAGGCCGACTACGGCACGTTGCCTAGGGTACGCCGGACTGCTGACGTGTCCGTGCCAGGCTGCCCTCCGGCACGGACACGTCAGCAGCTTCTTACGCCGCCAGTCGCTGCCACAGGGCGGCCATGGCCTCAGCCTCGGACTCCAGGTAGGACCCGAAAAACTTGCTGTACACGCCGCGGACTGGGTACGCTTGCTCGCGGCGCACGTCCACCACGACGGGTACGCCGCCAGGCGACAACTCAGCCATGTGCTCGCGCAGCAGCCACAGGCAGCCGCGGGCTGCGTCACGACTAACCGGCTGTTCCCGCAGCCAGAGCTTGACCACGGCGATGGTGCCGTCCGCTTGTTGCACCGCGAAGTCTGGCCGGACGCCAACCGTCAGGTGAGGTGTCCGCCAGACAGCCGAACCGCACGGAACGTCTGGGAGATGCCAAGTGCTCATCGCCAGCCAGTGCCGGGCCAGGTCGGCGTAGTGCTCCCGGCGCGGTCCCTCGCGCTGCGCGGCGACCACCAGCCGCATCTGGAGTTCGTCAGCGCCTCCCGTCCGGCCACGCCGGACAGCGTCGGTGAACGCCCGGTAGAACGCCGGACCGGGAACGTAATCGTGCTCGTATGTGCGGATCTGGCTCCCGCTGGCGGACGCAGTCGATCCGCTCGCTGGATGACGGTCAGGTAGCTGGCAAAGGTGGTAAGCCCAACCTTTGGCATCAGCGGCGTGTTGGCTTGGCCCATTCGCGTTGCCCCGCCATTCTGTGTAGAAGAGAGTTTGTCCTGTTGGTTGGCCGACTGGCGGCAGCGGTAACTGACCGCCAGCGGCATCAACCATGCCAGACCCCTGGGTCTGGCATTAGCGCGCCGCGCCGCACGTCGCGCAAACTTTTCGTCAGACGTTCGATCCCCTCCGGCTGTTGCCCAGGCCGGTGTGCGATGTCGGATATTGGCACCCCCGAGAAGTAAACGTCGGCGGCCTGATCTCTCCAGCCCTTGCCCAGGCAATGTAGGACGGCTAGGCGGCTTTAAGGCGCAACTGGGAGACAGCGGCGCAGGTCACGGACTGGCCATGGTGGGTGCCGGGGCAGTCGATGGCGGTGAGGCGGCGGGAGGTCTGGGCGAGCTTTGCCCGGGTTTGGGTTTCCAGGTCGGTGATCTGGGACCCGCGCAGGGCTTCGTAGTGCTCGGCCTGGCTGGTGAAGATGGGCTTGTCGGGGAACGCGCGCTGCCACGTGCGGGCGTACAGGCCGAAAGCGGTGGTGGTGAGCGGGGCGATCTGGCTGGCGTCGTGGCAGACGGCGCAGACCTCGGCGGCTGTGCCGGGGCGGGTGTCGGTGCCGGCGGCGACTCGTTCGAGGATCTCGGCGCAGTGGGACCGGTAGACGAACTCCGTGCGCATCAGCTCGTGGCTGGGGGTGAGCAGGGAAAATGCGTGGTGGAGCAGGTCGGCGCGGCCGGGGTGACGGTGGCGGGCGCGGGTGATCTCGTCCTCGGCCCAGCTGAGCTGGTCCATGACGGTGTCCAGCTGGCTGGCGGTGCCAGGTCCGAGTAGCTGGTCCAGGGCGGCGAGGCGCTGGTCGGTGGTCATGCAGGGCTCCCGGTGTTCTGGGGAGGGTGGCGGCTCCGGCCCTCCGGCAGCACCAGGTCTGCGGGGCTAGCGCCCTTGTCCGTCACACCGGGACGGTGGCGCTGGCCCGGTTGACGGCGGGCGCGGCCCCGCGACGCTCTCCAGCCGGAGGGCCGCGGCCCGTCGCCTCGCGGCTGGGCTGGCGGCAGGGGCCCGCGGCCCTCCGGGTGCCTGGTTACGGGGCGGGTGCGAGGGGGTGGGGCTCGCCGGTCAGTGCGGCGAGCGCGGCGGCGACCTCGGTGGTGTCGGCGCGGACGTAGGTGGCGGTGGCGCCGGTGTCTCCTCCGGTCTCGTTGTGGCCGGCGTAGGCGCGGGCGGTGGCGTAGCCGAAGTTCCGCTCGACCCAGGTCAGGGTGGTGTGGCGGAGCCAGTGGGTGCTGACCTGCTGGGTCCGGGCCCAGGGCAGGTGCTCGCCGATCCGTGCCCACAGGTGGTCATAACGGCGCCGGGTGATCGGCTTGCCGCTGGCGTACCGCAGGAGCGGGCCGTCGCCGGGGGCGTGCCGGTCCTGGCCGTGCTGGACGAGCCGGCCCATGAGCGTGGGGGAGACGGGCTGCCAGCGGACCGTCTCGCCTTTCTCCCGCAGCAGTACCAGGCACTGCTCGGCGTCCAGGTCACACGGCCGCAGCGCGAGGGCACCGCCGCGCCTGCAGGCGGTCTCGGTGTGCAGCCGCAGGATCAGGGTGTCCAGCTCCGGGTCGTTGCCGGTGGTCGCGGCGATCTGGTTGACCTCGGCCAGCCGGGTGTCGGGGATCGCCCGCCGGGTGGAGGGCTGGCGGCGGGGCTTGGCGACCTTCCGCGCCGGGTTGTCCGCCGCGGCGATCAGGCCGTCGTCCACGGCCCGCTGGTACAGGCAGCGCAGCGCCGCGACCAGGTTCTCCTGCGCGCTGCGCCCGCCCCGCCCGTTCCGCCGGACCAGGGCCTCGGCCTTGACCCGGGCCATCAGCCGGCGGATCTCCGAGGGGGCGGGCTCGTCCAGCCGCCGCCCGCCCCACAGGGCGGTCACCTTGCTCCAGTACGACCCGTACGCCTTCAGTGTGCCCGCGGTCACCGACGCGGCGACCACCGGGACGTACTCCGCGAACGTCGGCATCTCCCGCCGCGGCTGCGGGGCCGCGGGCAGGTCGGCGACCGACAGGCCCATCCGCTCCAGCACCACCAGCGCCGCCTCCACGGCCGCCTGCTCCGGCGCGGCCGCCGTCATGGCTGCCCCGCGCTGGCGCCGGGGAATGGCAGGTGCGGCCGGAGGGCCTGGTCGAGGGCCGCCAGGCTGTAGGCGGCCAGCATGTCCCCGGCCCGGAACACCGCGACCAGGACCGGCTCGCCGGGCCGCAGTCCGCACCGGCGGCGCAATGAGGCCGGGATCGCCAGGTAGGGCCTGGCCGGCATGATGACCATCCCGGCCGGGTCCCGGCGGGCGATGACCACGCCCGCGCTGGCGGTCAGGGTCAGCCGGTCGCCGTGCCGCCAGCCCAGCGCGGCCACGACACTGCGGTCGCCGACCCGGCCCGAGGAATCCACCCGCCCCAGCCCGTACATCACGTCACCGGGGAAAGCGGCCGGGCCCGCCGGCGCGGCCGCCAGCGGCA
Organism: uncultured Actinomycetota bacterium; assembly: GCA_963725175.1. Lineage (GTDB taxonomy): Bacteria > Actinomycetota > Actinomycetes > Streptosporangiales > Streptosporangiaceae > DASUBV01. The sequence goes on along the minus strand of CAVRXH010000006.1, from coordinate 3,190,584 downwards.
GGCACCGGACCGGGCGAGCCGTGCCCTGCCCGCGCACCGGGCGCTCACCGGATGGCGGGATCACCGGGGCCACGATCCGGCCCGTCACCGTCGGCCCCCACGTGACGCACGTGACGACACGGAGGCGAATGGCCTGGTCACAGGCTTGCGAGGTCGGGGGTTAAAGTGCTGGGATTTTTGCGGGAAATTTCCCCGGTTTGGGTGTCCGAGGGGGGACTTGAACCCCCATGCCCTTTTGGGGCACTAGCACCTCAAGCTAGCGCGTCTGCCTATTCCGCCACCCGGACGTGGGACCCGTGGCTGGAGCCAGGGCCGGCCTCACGATAGCAAAACTGCGCCCGGACGGCGAGACGAGCACCATCCCAGGCCCGTCCAGCCCGCCGGCCCCCGCCAAGCATCCGCGCCCCACAGACCCCCGCCGTCACCTCAGTCCCGCGAGCCACGCGAACACCCAGGCCAGGTACCCGAGACGGACGGCGGCTCAGGTGCGAACATAGCAAGATGACCGATAACTCTTCCGCCGCAGGCCAGCGCGGGACCGCAGGGCAGGATGAGGTCGTCAAGCTCGCCAGCGACCTGATCAGGATCGATTCGACGAACCCGGGTGACAACTCCGGCCCAGGGGAGCGCGTCGTGGCCGAGCATGTCGCGGCGCTGCTCGCGGATGCGGGCCTGGAGCCGCGGATCCTGGAATCGCACGCGAAGCGGGCGAGCGTGGTCGCGCGGATCTCGGGCACGGACCCGAGCCGCCCGGCGCTGCTGATCCACGGCCACCTGGACGTGGTCCCGGCGGACGCGAGCGACTGGCAGGTGCACCCGTTCTCTGGCGAGATCGCCGACGACTGCGTCTGGGGCCGCGGCGCGGTCGACATGAAGAACATGGACGCGATGGTGCTGGCGGTGATCCGGCAGCGGCTGGCGGAGGGCCGGCGGCCGTCACGGGACATCGTGCTGGCGTTCCCGGCGGACGAGGAGGCCGGCGGCAACTATGGCGCCCGCTGGCTGGTGCAGAACCACCCGGACCTCTTCGAGGGGGTCACGGAGGCGATCGGCGAGGTCGGCGGGTTCAGCGCGACGATCGGCGGCAAGCGGCTGTACCTGATCCAGACGGCGGAGAAGGGCATGGCCTGGATGCGCCTGACGGCGCGCGGCGTGGCGGGCCACGGATCGATGCTGCAGAAGGACAACGCGGTCGTGACGCTCGCGGAGGCGGTCGCGCGGCTGGGCCGCCACGACTGGCCGGCCCAGGAGACCGAGGCGGCCTATGCGTTCCTGGCGGCGGCCTGCGAGGCGCTGGGCATCGAATTCACCCCGAACGATGTGTCTGGGCTACTCGCCCAGCTTGGGCCGATCGCGAAGATGGTGGGCGCCACGACGCAGCACACGCTGAACCCGTCCGGCCTGTCGGCGGGGTACAAGGTGAACGTGGTGCCGCAGATCGCCACGGCGGAGGTGGACGGCCGCTTCCTGCCGGGCTATGAGGACGAGTTCTTCAAGGAGATCGACAACCTGCTCGGGCCCGGTGTGGAACGGGAGTTCATCAATCACGACATCGGCCTGGAGACGAGCTTCGACGGGGACCTGGTGGACGCGATGTCGGCGGCGATCCTGGCGCACGACCCGGAGGGCAAGCTGGTGCCCTACTGCCTGTCGGGCGGCACGGACGCGAAGGCGTTCTCGACGCTGGGCATCCGCTGCTTCGGCTTCTCGCCGCTGCGGCTGCCGGCCGACCTTGATTTCCCCGGCATGTTCCACGGGGTGGACGAGCGGGTGCCGACGGAGGCACTCAAGTTCGGGGTGCGCGTGCTGGACGACTTCCTGGACCGCGCCTAGATAAAACGGCAGGTCACCGCCCCAATGCGGGGTCAACAGGAGTAGTCGGGCGAGTCAGGATGCGCAGCTAGTTCAGGCGAATGCCCGATGCGCACGTTGAGTAGTGCTAACGTTACTCATCGTGCGGAGGTCGTGTATGTCCGCAGGCCCAGGCCGTTAGGTCCGGGCTTGCGGGCTTCGTCCCTCGCTGCCAGGCCAGCTGTACGCGGGGCGAGCTGGGCATGGGCGCACGTGGCTCCATGGTCATCACTCTCTGCAATCGGAGAGTTACTAGTTGATCACGGCCCAGGAAGGAACGGCAGATGAGCGTGCTTACTCTCTTCGCGGTGAAAGGCAGCGCGCCTAAGTACCAGAGCAGGCACCGGCTGGCGGGCCCGGAGGACGTCCAGGAGGCCCGGTCGTGGCCGGAAGAAGGCCGCTGGGCGCCGAAGCACGCCGCGCAGCCGGCGGCGAAGGCCAGCCGGGGCTCGGGTTCCGGGCACGCGGCGCACGCGAAGCCGGCGGACGAGGCCAGCGAGTAACCCCTTCACGCCCGCCCCGCTCCGGGAGGCGACGGGTCGCTGACCCGCCCGCATGAGGGGGACTCCCGGCGCGGGCCCGGGTCTGGCCAGCGCGGACGGCACGGCGCGGACGGCACGGCTGAGGCGGACTGCCCGGTGCGGAAGTCGCGGCGTTTCCGGTGCGGCGGCTACTGGGTACGGACTGCCCTGATGACCTTCCGGCGCAGCGTAACCATCCTCCTGCCATCGGCGAACAGGCGAAGGCGGGACAGTTCCCACTGGCCGTACTCGGCATGATCAGTCAGGATTCGCCGTGCCGCGTCCCTGGAGGTGCCTCGCGGCAAGTTGAGCACCATGTAGGAGTACTCGACCATCACCCTTTATTGTGCTCGCCAGCGACGGTGGTTCAATCACCTTGAGGAAATCCGCAGCGGACGGTGAGGGAACACCCGCCCCGGTGCCCCGAGTTAGCGATGACGGGGCCTGCCGGGACGGCGGTCCCGAGCCTGCCCGTGGCGGGTGGCAGTGTGGCCGGTGCGCGAGTACTGGGTGAATGCCTGCGGTAGCCTCCAGGCGACCGGGGATGTGAAGGTGGAGATAGTGGCAGCTAGGACGGGAGCGTCCGGCAGGGGCAAGGCCGATGGCGCGGCCCGCGCGAACGGTAGTCGGCGGCTCGTGATTGTCGAGTCGCCGAGCAAGGCCAGGACGATCGCGGGGTACCTGGGCGACGGATACGTCGTGGAATCCAGCATTGGCCACATCCGCGACATGCCCGACAAAGCAGCCGAGATACCCCTGAAGTATCGCAAGGAGCCGTGGGCGCGGCTGGGCGTGAACGTGGATGCCGATTTCGAGCCGCTCTACGTGGTCAACTCGGATAAGAAGCAGCAAGTCTCGAAGCTCAAGACGCTGCTCAAGGACGCGGACGAACTGCTGCTCGCCACTGACGAGGACCGCGAGGGCGAGGCAATCGCCTGGCACCTGCTTGAGGAGCTGAAGCCGCGGATCCCGGCGCACCGGATGGTCTTCCACGAGATCACCCCGGAGGCGATCGCCCGTGCGGTGGCCAGCCCGCGCGAGGTCGACCTGGGCATGGTGGAGGCCTACCAGACGCGCCGGGTGCTGGACCGGCTGTACGGGTACGAGGTGTCGCCCGTGCTCTGGAAGAAGGTCATGCCGGCGCTGTCGGCGGGCCGGGTCCAGTCGGTCGCGGTGCGCCTGGTGGTGGACCGCGAGCGGGAGCGGATCGCGTTCCGGCCCGCGCAGTACTGGGACCTTGAGGCGGAATTCGCCAAGCGGCTCGCGGCGGGCGCGGCCCAGGCGGACGTGACCTCGTTCCTGGCCACGCTGGTGACGGTGGACGGGCGGCGGGTCGCCCAGGGCCGGGACTTCACCTCGGTGGGCGCGCTGAAGGCGGGCGACTCGGGCACCCCGGCGCTGCAGCTCGACGGCGCGGCGGCGGCCGCGCTGAAGGACCGGCTGTCAGGCGCGGACTTCACGGTCAAGTCGGTGGAGCGCAAGCCGTACCGGCGGCAGCCGTACGCGCCGTTCCGCACCACGACGCTGCAGCAGGAGGCGTCGCGCAAGCTGGGGTTCTCGGCGAAGTACACGATGCAGCTCGCGCAGCGGCTGTACGAGAACGGCCACATCACCTACATGCGGACCGACTCGATCACGCTGTCGCAGACGGCGATCACGGCGGCCCGCCGCCAGGCGAGCGAGCTGTACGGCGCGGACTACGTGCCGGACAAGCCGCGGACCTACGCGAGCAAGGTCAAGAGCGCGCAGGAGGCGCACGAGGCGATCCGCCCGGCGGGCGACTCGTTCCGCACCCCGGCGCAGGCGGGCCTGTCCGGCGACCAGCTCCGCCTGTACGAGCTGGTCTGGAAGCGCACGGTGGCCTCCCAGATGAAGGACGCGACGGGCGAGTCCGTGGCGGTCCGGGTGCTGGGCAAGGCGGGCGCGGCCGAGCCGATCACGATCGGCGCGGCCGGTGCGGACGGCGCCTTGGCCGCGCCGCAGGTGATCCCCGGCCGGGAGGCCGAGTTCGGCGCGTCCGGAAAGATCATCGGCTTCTACGGGTTCCTCAAGGCCTACGTGGAGGGCTCGGACGACCCGGACGCGGAGCTGGACGACAACCAGCGCCGACTCCCGCCGCTGGCCACCGACGACGCGCTCGACGCGCTGGACCTCGAGCCGGCCGAGCACGCCACCCGCGCCCCGGCCCGCTACACCGAGGCATCGCTGATCAAGGAGCTGGAAGACCGGGAGATCGGCCGGCCCTCCACCTACGCCTCGATCATCGGCACCATCCTGGACCGCGGCTACGTGTTCAAGAAGGGCACCGCGCTGGTGCCCTCGTTCGTCGCGTTCGCCGTGGTGACGCTGCTGGAACGGCACTTCACCCAGCTCGTGGACTACGACTTCACGGCCCGGATGGAAGACGCGCTCGACGACATCGCCAAGGGCGAGGCGGAGCGGGTGCCGTGGCTGCGCCGGTTCTACTTCGGCGCGGACGGCGAGGAGGGCCTGAAGGAGCTGGTCAGCGACCTGGGCGAGATCGACGCACGGGATGTCAGCTCGTTCCCGCTGAACGGCACGGACATCGTGGTGCGCGTCGGCCGCTATGGTCCCTACCTGGAGCGCGACGGGCAGCGGGTGAACGTGCCGGAGGGCACCGCCCCCGGACGAGCTGACCCCGGAGCTGGCCGCCGAGCTGCTGTCCCGGCCGAGCGGCGAGAAGATCCTGGGCACCGACCCGTCGAGCGGCAAGACGATCGTGGCCAAGGTGGGCCGCTACGGCCCGTACGTGACCGAGCAGCTCGAAGAGGGCGCGACGGCCAAGCCGAGGTCGGCGTCGCTGCTCAAGTCGATGGACCTGGACAGCATCACGCTGGAAGACGCGCTGCGCCTGCTGACCCTGCCACGCGAGCTGGGCCAGCTCGACGGCGAGGTCGTTACCGTGCAGAACGGGCGGTACGGGCCTTATGTGAAGCACGGTACGGACAGCCGCTCACTGGAATCAGAAGAGCAGATGTTCACGGTCACGCTCGACGAGGCGACGGCGCTGTTCGCGCAGCCGAAGACGCGCGGCCGCGCGGCCCGCGCGGCCACGCCGCCGCTGCGGGAGCTGGGCGACGACTCCGCGAGCGGCAAGCCGATCGTGCTCAAGGAGGGCCGGTTCGGCCCGTACGTGACCGACGGCGAGACCAACGCCTCGCTGCGCAAGGGCGACACGGTCGAGGACATCACCACGCAGCGGGCGATCGAGCTGCTGGCCGAGCGCCGGGCCGCCGGCCCGGCGCCCAAGCGCCGCCGCGCCGCGCCGGCGAAGGCCAGCGGGACCAAGTCGGCGGCCTCGAAGACGGCGAAGCCCAGGGCCAAGCCGGCGCCCAAGCGCGGTAGCGGCGACTGATCTTGCGGCCCCACTCGCGACACCGCGCAGGCCGCTGTCCTGCCGGATGGCGTAAGGGCCGCCGGCTGGCGGTCCCGGCTTGTCCGGCAACCCGGCCGGGGGACCGTCAGACGGCTACGCTGGCGCAGTGAACCTTAGGTCCCCTTTGGGCGAACGCCGGGACGGCGTGCTGTCCATCCGCCCGTTCCGGCGGCTCTGGATCGCCCTCTCGCTGTCCAGCCTCGGGGATTGGCTGAGCCTGCTGGCCCTGTCGATTCTGGCCAATAACCTCGGCAAGGGCAGCGGCGCCGTCGCGGTGAGCGGCGTCTGGCTGACCTCGCTGCTGCCGGCGCTGATCTTCGGCCCGCTGGCCGGGGCCATCGCCGACCGGTTCGACCGCCGGATCAACATGATCATCGGCGACGTATTCCGCGCCGTGCTCTACCTCTCGATCCCGGTCGAACCTCGCCTTCGGCGTGGTCAACAAGCTGACCTGGCTGTACGTGGCGCAGTTCCTGGCCTCGTGCGCGTCGCTGTTCTGGACCCCGGCCAAGGACGCCTCGGTGCCGAACCTGGTGCCGCAGGACAAGCTGGAGCAGGCCAACCAGCTCAGCCTTTTCACCACGTTCGGCACGGCGCCGGTCGCGGGCCTGCTGTTCTCGCTGCTGTCGCTGCTCACCACCGAGCTGGCCAAGGCCTCCTCGTACTTCGCCTCGACCTCGGACAACTCGGTCAACCTGGCGCTGTACTTCAACGCGATCACGTTCATCGTGTCCGCGCTGACGGTGGCCACGCTCCGGCTCCCGCGCCGCCACGGCGGTCGCGGCGCGGGCCCGCAGCCATCGGTGCTGCGGTCGATCTGGGATGGCTGGCGATTCGTCGGCCAGGACAAGGTGGTCCGCGGCATCGCGGTCGGCATGACCGGCGCGTTCGCGGCTGGCGGGGTGGTGGTCGGCCTCGGGCCGTCCTATGTGAAGAGCACGCTGAACGGCGGCGGCGCCGGCTGGGGCGCGGTGTTCTCCGCCATCTTCTTCGGGCTGGCCGTCGGCATGTTCCTCGGCCTGCGCATCCTGCGCGGCTTCTCCAGGCGGCGGCTGTTCGGCCTGGCGATCGCCTTCGCCGCGCTGCCGCTGGCGCTGATCGCCATCATCCCGAACCTGGTCGTCGTCACGATCCTGGTGGTCATACTCGGCGCCTGCGCGGGTGTCGCCTACGTGACCGGCTACACGGTCGTCGGCCTGGAGGTGGACGACGACACCAGGGGCCGGACCTTCGCCTTCCTCCAGTCGGCCATCCGGGTGATCCTGTTCGCGGTCATCGCCATCGCGCCGTCGCTGGCGGCGGTGTTCAGCGCGCTGATCAAGGCCTCGACTGGCGGCAGCACCCTGGACGTGGGCGGCATCCGGTTCGGCAGCGTCGGCTACAACGTGGTGCTGCTGCTCGCCGCGTGCGTGGCGCTGGCCCTGGGCCGGGCGTCGTACCGGCAGATGGACGACCGCCGCGGGATGCCGCTGCTGACCGACCTGACGGCCGTGTTCCGCGGCGAGGACCCGCCGCCGCTGCACGACGGGCATGACGACGAGCCGATCGTGGAGAGCCGGCGCGGGCTGCTGCTCGCGCTGGAGGGCGGCGAGGGCTCGGGTAAGTCCACCCAGGCCAGGCTGCTGGCGATCTGGCTGCGCGATCAGGGCTTCGACGTGGTCGCCACGCACGAGCCGGGCGCGACCAAGGTGGGCATGCGGCTGCGCGCGCTGCTGCTGGACAACACGCACGCCGGCCTGTCGCCGCGCGCGGAGACGCTGATGTACGCCGCCGACCGCGCCGAGCACGTCGCGTCCGTGATCGGCCCGGCGCTGGACCGGGGCGCGGTCGTGGTGACCGACCGCTACGTGGACTCCTCGCTCGCCTACCAGGGCGCCGGGCGGCAGCTCCCGCTCGCCGAGGTCACCCAGCTCAACACCTGGGCGACCGGCGGCCTGCAGCCCGACCTGACGATCCTGCTCGACCTGTCGCCCGCCGAGGGCCTTGGCCGCCGGGTCAGCTCGGCTGACCGGCTGGAGTCCGAGCCGGCCGAGTTCCACCAGCGGGTCAGGACGGGCTTCCTGGCCCGCGCCAAGTCCAGCCCGGATCATTACCTGGTGCTAGACGCCACCAGGGACCCCGGCGAGCTGAGCCGCGAGATCCAGGTCAGGGTGCGCGAACTGCTGCCCGACCCGGTCCCGGTGACGGCCGAGGAAACGACCGGCACGTTCCCGGCGATCTGGGAGTGAGGGGCGAGCTGGGGGTGCGGGAGGTAACCGGGTGAGCATGGCGGGAGCGGGGGTCGCGCGGGCCAGGATCTCCTTCGATCAGCTCGTCGGCCAGGAGGCGGTCGTCACCCAGCTTCGCCGCGCCGCGGCGGCCGCGGCCAGCGCGCTGGCCACCGGCGCGCTACGGCCAGCCGGGATTCCGCGGGTCGCCGGGACTCCGCTGCTGGCGCCGCCGCGGTCGGCGGGATGACGCACGCCTGGCTGTTCACCGGGCCGCCCGGCTCGGGCCGGTCGGTGGCCGCCCGGGCGTTCGCCGCCGCGCTGCTCTGCGGCGACCAGGGCTGCGGCGACTGCCCGTGCTGCAAGCAGGTCGCCGTCGGCTCGCACGCCGACCTGCTGCTGGTCCGCCCTGACGGGCTTTCCTACGGCGTGAAGCAGACCAGGGACCTGGTGCTCAAGGCGGCCACCGCGCCGGTCAGCGGGCCGTGGCGGGTGGTGCTGTTCGAGGACGCCGACCGGGCCACCGAGCAGGCCGCCAACGCGCTGCTCAAGGCCATCGAGGAACCCGCGCCGAGCACCGTCTGGCTGCTCTGCGCCCCGTACGCCGACGACCTGCCGACGACCATCAGGTCGCGATGCCGCCTGGTCACGCTGCGCACCCCGCCGACGGACGCCGTCGCCGAGGTGCTGCGCGCCGAGGGCATCGGCCCCGAGCAGGCGCTAGCCGCCGCCAGGGCCGCTCAGGGCCACGTCGGCCGTGCCAGGCGGCTGGCCACCGACCCCGAGGCGGCCAAGCGCCGCGCCGACGTGCTCGCCGTCCCGTTCCAGGTGGGGAAGCTCGGTGACGCGCTCGCGGCGGCCGACGCCCTGGTCAAGGCGGCCAAGGCCGAGGCCGACGCGATGACCCATGAGCTGGACGAGCCCGAGCGCGAGGCGATGCGGCGGGCGTTCGGCGAGGGCTCGACCGGCAAGGGCGTCGCCACCGCCGTGCGCGGCGCGGCGGGCGCGCTGCGCGAACTGGAGGCGCGGCAGAAGTCTCGTGCCACGCGGGCGCAGCGGGACTCGCTGGACCGGGCGCTGCTTGACCTGGCCAGTTTTTACCGTGACGTGCTCGCGGTGCAGCTCGGCTCGGACGTAGAGCTGGCCAACGAGGGCCTGCGCGACAAGATCGCCGGGCTGGCGCGAGAATCCCGGCCCGAGGTGTCGGTGCGCCGGATAGAGGCCATCATGAAGGCCCGCGAGCGCCTGGCCGCCGCGGTCGCCCCCCTGCTGGCCGTCGAGGAAATGGCCATCGCCCTGGTCCCCGACCTCCGCTAACCCCGCGTCCGCGCCTCCTGGAGCGGAGATTTGTCATAATCAGGCCGGTTCGGGGTAGCCAGAGCGCCCGCTGGCTGTGATCACACCGTAATCTGTCTGCGTGGGCATGATGATGGCGGTGAGCTTCCAGCGCAACGGGCGGCTGTATTACCTGGACCCTGGGCCATACCAGGCATCCGTCGGGACCAAGGTGCTGGTGCCCACCGACTCCGGCCCCGAGGTCGCCGAGTGCATCTGGGCACCGCAGTGGGTGGACGACGAGATCGGCGGCCTGCCCGTCTGCGCCGGGCCTGGCCGGCGATGAGCACCTGAGCCGCGACGAGGCGAACCGGCAGCGCCGCTCTGAGGCCAAGATGGTCGCCCGGCGGCTGGTCCGCGAGCACGGCCTGCCCATGAAGGTCATCGCCGTCGACTACCTGGACGAGCCGAACGTCTTCACCATCTACTTCGGCGCCCCGCACCGGGTCGACTTCCGGGAACTCGTCCGCGCCCTGGCGGGCCGCCTGCGCGCCAGGGTAGAGCTGCGCCAGATCGGCCCCAGGGACGAAGCCAGGCTCCAGGGCGGGATCGGTCCCTGCGGCCGGGACCTCTGCTGCGCCACCTTCCTGAAGGACTTCGAGCCGGTGTCCGTGCGGATGGCCAAGGACCAGGACCTGCCGGTCAACCCGCTGCGGATCGCCGGCGCCTGCGGCCGGCTGATGTGCTGCCTGAAGTACGAGCACCCGCTGTACCAGGACTTCCGGGCCAAGGCCCCGAGGGTCGGCGAGGTCGTGGAGACGCCCGAGGGCGCCGGCACCGTCGTCGGTCACAACGTCCCCGGCGATCAGGTGGTCGTCAAGCTGGCCGAGGACGGCCGCCGCTGCGCCTGCCCCAAGGCCAGCGTCTGCGGTTCCCGCCAGGGCTACGAAGCTCGGTACGGCGACGCGCGAGACACTCCCGCCGACCGGTAGACTCCTTGCGCTGCCGGTCCTGCACCGGCGGCAGGCCGCCTTAGCTCAGTCGGCAGAGCGATTCACTCGTAATGAATAGGTCATCGGTTCGATTCCGATAGGCGGCTCCACCTGACCAGCGGGAACACCGTCGATACGCTGGCCACCCCACCGAGGATAGATCTGGTGGTCGCATAGCCATCCGGCGTGACGCGCTGCCCGGGGCTATGTTTCGGCTATGCCTTCGATCGACGACATCGCGGCGGAGTACGTGGAGCGGGCCGCCGAGCTGGACCCGTGCTACGCCACTGACGCCGGGATCGCGGGGCACGACCACGAGCTGCCGGATCTGAGTGCTGACGGGTTCGCCGGACGGGCCGGGCTGGATCGCTCAACCCTCGCTGCCCTTGACGTGCCCGAAGCCCCGGGCCGGCGCGAGCAGGTCGCGCGGGCCGCGATGGCCGAGCGGCTGGCGCTGGCGGTGGAGTGCTACGACGCCGGGGACACCACCAGCGAGCTCAGCACCATCGCCAGCTGGGTGCAGAAGGTGCGCGAGGTCTTCGACCTGATGCCCACCGACGGCGAGGAGGCCGCCGCCAACATCGCCAGGCGGATGGCCGCGGTACCGCGGGCATACCGCCAGTTGTCGGAGACCTTGCTGGAGGCGGCCAGGGCTGGCCGCTGCGCGGCCAGGCGGCAGGTCGAGGAGGTCGCCGGCCAGTGCGCGGCCTGGGCCAGGCCGGGGGATTCCTTCTATTCAGGACTGGCCGGGCGGCTGACCGAGGTTCCGGACTCGCTGCGGGGGGAGCTGGCCGTGGCCGCGCGCGCGGCCACGGCCGCCACGGCCGAGCTTGGCGCCTTCCTCGGCCGCGAGCTGATGCCGCTGGCCAGGGAGAAGGATGCCTGCGGGCCTGAGATCTACGCCCGGGCCTCGCGGCATTACCTCGGCGCCGCCGTGGATCTGCGGGAGGCCTACGCCTGGAGCTGGGAGGAGATCGCCCGGCTGCGGGCCGAGATGGCACGAGTGAGCAACCTCGTCCGGCCTGGGGCCACCGTGGAGGAGGCCATGGCGATCCTGGACGAAGACCCGGCCCGGCGCATCGAAGGGCGCGAGAACTTCCGTGCCTGGATGCAGGAACATGCCGAGCGCACCATCTCGGAGCTGGACGGGACGCACTTCGACATTCCCGAGCAAGCGCGCCGGATCGAGGCCGTGATCGCGCCCACCAACGACGGGGGGATCTACTACACCGAGCCCTCCGAGGACTGGTCCCGGCCCGGGCGGATGTGCTGGTCGGTGCCGGACGGCGTTGAGGCTTTCTCCACCTGGCAGGAAGTCACGGTCGTCTACCACGAGGGCGTTCCCGGCCATCACCTGCAGATATCGCTCGCCATGGCGGACACCGAGAGCCTGAACCGCTGGCAGCGCATGTCCTGGGTATCCGGCCACGGCGAGGGCTGGGCGCTCTACGCGGAGCGGCTCATGGGAGAGCTCGGATACCTGGACGACCCGGGGGCATATCTCGGGATGCTCGATAGCCAGCAACTGCTCGCCGCCCAGGTGCCCCTGGACATCGGGGTGCACCTGGAACTGGATGTTCCCAGGGGCACCGGCTGGCGCGAGGGCGAGCGCTGGAATGCCGAGATCTCCTGGGAGTTCCTGCGCGCCCACTCCAGCTGGGATGAACGGCAGCTGCGCTCCGAGCTACGTCGCTGCCTCGGCCTGCCGGGTCAAGCCCCCTCCTACAAGATCGGCGAGCGGATCTGGCTACAGGCCAGGGAGGGAGCCATGGCACGGGCCGGAGCAGCCTTCAGCCTCAGGGACTTTCACGCCAGGGCACTCAGCCTGGGCGCCATGGGCCTTGACCCGTTGCGCGAGGCGCTTGCCCGCATCTAAGGACGCTCAGCAAAGCACTGACGAGCCGGGACGGCACGACGTCAGCCTTCCGGAACTGGCCGGTCTGGGCCGGTCTGCACGGCCCAGGTGGCGCCGTTCCAGCGCTCGGCGAGCGTTACCTGGTTGCCGCGTACATAGGTGCTCCCGACCGCGGTGCACGCTATAGCCGTGGTGCACGAGACGCCGTCCAGCGAGCCGTCGTCGGCCAGCCTGACGGTTGCCTGGATGACCCACGTCGTGCCGTTCCACATCTCCGCCAGCGGAGCGTCGTTGTCGCCATGCTGGTCGGACGAGTTCCCGACGGCGATGCATGCCCTGGCGGCCGGGCACCACACGCTGTTCAGGTAGTAAAAGTCGTCCCCGGCCGGATCGGGGATCGACTGGACGGTCCACCTGGACCCGTTCCACCGCTGGGCAATGAACGAGACGGTGTTGTCGGCTTCGTTGTCTGAGTACCCGACCGCGGTGCACGCCCGGACGGCCGAGCACGACACGGAGGTCATGATGTTGATAGCGAACTTCTGGCCGCTGGGCACGTGGATGTCCTGGCGGGCCCAGCTTCGGCCGTTCCACCGGAACGCCAGCGGCACGGCGATCTCGTCCAGGTCGTAGCCGTACCCGACGGCGATGCACGCCCTGGCCGAGGTGCACGCCACCCCGTTGAGCACGACCTGCGGGTAGGGCGGCCGGGGCAGCCGCTGGCCTGCCCACTTCCGGCCGTTCCACCGTTTCACCAGCCCGTACGACCCTGAACCGAACTCGGTATCGAAGCCCCCGACCGCGATGCACGTCTTGGCAGTCGGGCAGGCCACGCCCGTCAGGGTGCCCTTGCCGTGAATGGACTGGCTGGCCCACGTCCGTCCGTTCCAGCGCTCCGCCAGCGGCGTCGTGGCGCCTGTATGGCTTGGGCGGTAGCCCACGGCGGTGCACGCCCGCGCTGACGTGCATGACACAGCGGTCAGCCCGCCGGAGCGCGGGGCGCGCTGGACGGACCACGTCCGGCCGTTCCAGGACTTGACCAGCGCCGCACGGGCCCCTGCCTGACTGACCGACTGGCCGACGGCTACGCACCGCCTGGCCGCGGGACACGCTACGCCCGCGAGGCTGTCTTGCCGGGCCTGCGCGTTCGGACTCGGCGTGAGGGACCCCGCCGGAGCTGCCGAGGCGGCCACGGGAGCGGCCGTGAGCAAGCCGGTCACGATCAGTCCGGTGATGCCCGCCGCCACCGGAACGCGTGCGCGCCCGTACGCCGCGGGGTGGCCCTGGCGGGCTAAATCAGCTATGAGGGTCATCAGCAATCGGGTGGTAGCGCGCATGTCCGCAGCCTTCCTCGCAAAGAACGCGACCACCACCGCAGTGTCGAATGTCGGCCGCGGGTTTACTGGGAAGACGCGGCGGGACCTGGGCTCGTTGACACGATTCCGGGAGTATTCCTTCGGTTAGGCAGGCCGGTGCGGCACTCCTCATGCTCGGCACCGACCAGGTTCAGCGACTCCGCTGATCGCGGGTGCGCCCCAGGGCAGGCGGCTCCCCGCGCCGGACCTTGGCGCCAGGCTCCTTATCTCCTGATCGGGCCACGGCAGCGCTGGCCGGTGCGGCTAGACTGGCGCACTATTACGTTGACTGATATATTGGTGAGCGTAATAGGAGGGCGAATGGCCGTGAGCAGGCGGGACAGCAGAGCCGGGCAGGATGTGCTGCGGCGGGCGGGCGAGGCGTCGGTGCTGATCCTGATCAGCCTCGCCGACGGGCCCAAGCACGGTTACGCGCTGATCCAGGACATCAAGGAGCTGGCCGGGGTCGAGCTCGGCCCGGCACGCTCTACGGCGCGCTTGACCGGCTTGACCGGCTTGGACTGATCGAGTCGCTGCCCGCCGACGACCGGCGTCATCCCTATCGCATCACCGCGCCGGGGGCGGCAGCGCTTCGCGAGCACCTCGACTCGCTGGAGCGAGTCAGCGCGGCCGGGCGGCTGCGGCTGCGACTGGGCGGCATCTGATGGATGACCACCGGGCGGGCCGGCTGGCCGGTCTCGCGCTGCGGTGCTACCCGGCCCGCTGGCGGCGACGGCACGGTCGCGAGGCCGCCGAGCTGGCCGCGCTGCTCATCAGGGACGGGACACCGGCGGCCTCGATTGCCGCTAGCTACCTGGCGGGCGCGGCGCGAGAGTGGCTGACGCCGCGCCCCGGCCGGCGCCTGAGCAACGTGGCCTACGGACTGCTGGTCGCGGCCTGCTCCATGGGTATCTCGGCGGCGCTGCTGGCCCCGACGGTGTCCGCCAGCGCGAGCCAGGCGCACGCGGGCGCGCACTGCCGGCCCGGGTCGTCCGGGCCTATCCCGAGCGTGAGCCCTGTGCCGGGCGTGATCCCGGCCACCGGCCACCCGCAGGCGGTCATCTGGGGAGCCGGGCATGGCCGGTCCTGCTGACACCGGCCCCGCTGACGCCCAGAAAGAGCCGGCCGCCCGGCGGCGAAGCCGGTCCTGGCTGACCGAGTTCGTCGTGCTCGTGGTCCTGGCTCTCGCTCTCGCGCTGACGGTCAAGACCTACCTGGTGCAGCCGTTCTGGATCCCATCCCAGTCGATGCAGAACACGCTCCTGGTCAATGACCGGGTGCTGGTGAACAAGCTGGTCGGGCACCTCAGCCAGATCCACCGGGGCGACATTGTCGTGTTCGACGGTGCCGGATCCTGGACGCCGCCGGCGACGACCAAGAGCGATCCGCTTTCCAGGATCTACCGCAACGTGCTCGGCTTGTTCGGCCACGGACCGGCCCAGACCGACTACATCAAGCGCGTCGTCGGCCTTCCCGGTGATCGCGTCCGGTGCTGCGACGCCCAGGGGCTGCTCACCGTCAATGGCGTCCCGCTGCACGAGAGCTCCTACCTGTATCCGGGCAGCGAGCCGTCCACGATCAGGTTCAGCGTCGTGGTGCCGCCCGGCCGCCTATGGGTGATGGGCGACAATCGCGAGGATTCCGCGGATTCCCGGTACCACGACTGCAAGCTAGCCGTGGCGTCCTGCGCGCCCTGGGATCGGGACGGCACGATCCCGGAGGACAGGGTGATCGGCCGGGCGTTCGTGGTGATCTGGCCGCCGAGCAAATCCAAGATGCTCTGGGTCCCGGCCACCTTCGGCCAGGCCGCGCTGTCCGCCGGCCAGGCCGCCCTGTCCGGAGGGCAGCCGCACGCGGCCAGCCGGTCCGCGGCGGGCCGGTCAGCGGCCACCGCCGCGCTGGCGGCCGGGAAGCTGCGGGCGATCCCCGCTGACCCGGCAGCGCCCCTCGCGGCCGGCGGCATCATCGCGGTGCCGCTGACCCTGCTGGAGCGCAGGTGGCGGCTGCGGGCCCGCCGCCCGCGACCCGGCCAGTGTTCCCGCTAGCCGCCGGCGGGTCCGCGAGAGCCAGCTAGGCGGGGGCGACCGCCCGGACGTCCAGCGACCGGGATAGCCGGGGGTCGTCGTCCAGGGTGACCTGGAGCCGGAAGTCGCCGTGCCGGGGGATCGGCAGGGCGACCCGGAACGCGACGCTGACGGCGGTGCGCCAGTGATCGGGCACGCCGGGCGGAGGCGGCGGGGTGAGGAACCGGCTGCGCATGGTCAGCAGGTCGCCGCCGGGCCCGGTGAAGGCCAGCCGCAGATCATGCTCGGAGCCGACCTCGTCCAGGCTGCTGAACGTGATCCGCACAGCGACCCCGGCCGGCTGGGTGATCGGCAGCCGGTCGGCGGGCACCGTGATGGTGTCCAGGCCGGCGCCCATGATGTGCGTCATCCCAGCGTCCTGGCGGACATAGTCGGCCAGGAGAAAGTAGTCGATCTCCGGCACGTGGCCACCTCCCCGGCTGCCGGCCGTAGCGGCCGGCCAGTTAGCAGGGTAGCCCTGCCGCCGCTGCCGGGCGGGGCGATACGCCTGGGCAGCGCGAGGGCCGCGCGACGGAACCTCCCGCCACGCGGCCCTCGCCGAACCGGAATGACCGGTCAGCCCAGCCTCAGCTCGCCAGCTCGGTGCTGGCCGCGGTGACCGGCTGGTAGCCGGGCTCGCCGTGCTCGCTGAGGTCCAGGCCGGTCAGCTCGTCGTCCGAGTTCACCCGCAGGCCGACCGACTTGTCTGTCACCCACAGGATGATCCAGGTCATGATGAACGGATAGACGATGCCGGCTGCGGCCAGCACGAGCTGCCGCCCGAGCTGAGTCAGGCCGCCGGGCTCCCCGGCCGCGTTGACGGCCAGGCTGGCGAAGACGCCGGTGAGCACGACGCCGATGACGCCGCCGACCATGTGCACGCCGACCACGTCGAGCGAGTCGTCGTAATGCAGGACGTTCTTCAGGTTGACGGCGAAGTAGCAGAGCAGGCCGGCCGCCGCGCCGATGACGATCGCCGCCCACGGCTGCACGTACCCAGACGCCGGGGTGATCGCGGCGAGGCCGGCCACCGCGCCGGAGGCGATGCCGATGCCGGACGGCTTGCGGCGGCGCTGCCACTCGATGGCCATCCAGACGATCATCGCGGTGCAGGCGCCGAGCTGGGTGTTGACCAGCGCATAGCCGGCTACCGACCCGGCGGACAGCGCGCTGCCGGCGTTGAACCCGAACCAGCCGAACCACAGGATGCCGGCGCCGAGCAGCACCAGCGGGACGTTGTGCGGGCGCTCAAGCTGGTGCTGGCGGCGCAGGTAGATCGCGGTGGCCAGGGCCGCGGCGCCGGCCAGCTCGTGCACGACGGAGCCGCCGGCGAAGTCGATGGCGTGCAGGCCGCCGGTGCCGAGGATGCCGCCGCCCCACTCGGCGTGCGCGAACGGGCTGTACACGACCAGCGACCACAGCCCGATGAAGACCAGGTAGCCGCGGAACCGCATGCGCTCGCAGAACGCGCCCGCGATCAGCGCGGGGGTGATGACCGCGAACTTCATCTGGAACGCCATGTAGACCAGCCCCGGGATCGTCGGGGCGTAGCTGACCGGCTTGCCGGTCACGCCGTTCAGCATGAAGTTCTGCAGGCTGCCGATGATGCCCCAGTGGTCAGCGCCGAAGGCCAGGGAGTATCCGATGATCACCCACAGCAGGCTGATCAGGCCGATGGCGATGAACGACTGGAGCATGGTCGCGACCACGTTCTTGGCGCCGACCAGTCCGCCGTAGAACAGGGCGAGGCCCGGCATCATGAAAAACACCAGCGCGGTCGATGTCAGCATCCACGCGGTATCACCAGCACTTATATGCATGCCGTCCTCCAGGATGGCGTCTTTGCCTGGTTATGCTCCCGCGTACGGTACAGCGCGCGGGCACCGGGATAGCGGCTAATCGCGCAGGACACGCGGCGGCCGCCTGGCCGGGCCGCCTGGCGGCTCAGAGGAAGCCGCGGAACAGGGCGCTGACGTGCGCGGACATGAACGACGGGTCGGCCGCCCAGACGGCGAGCAGCGCCAGCCAGGCGGTCAGCACGGGGTCCACGAACAGCAGCTCAGGCCGGGTGCCGGTGGTGAACGCCAGCGGCTCGGGCAGCAGGTGGAACCGGTGCCGGAAGGCCGGGTAGCCGAGCATGCAGCCGGAGTCGGTGAGCATGTCGCCGGCGATGTGCGTGCAGCAGCCGATGAAGACGGCGATCGGGATCAGCTTCAGCCCGTAGCCGTACCAGATCTCCCAGGCCGCGATGCCGATGCCGATCAGGTCGGCGGTGTGGCTGGCCGCGACGTGCAGCGCCTCAAGCGCGGCCGAGACGGTGAGCGTCATCAGCAGCGCCAGCCCGGCCTTGCCCTCCCAGTCGGCGCGGTACTGGCAGGACACCCAGGCCAGCAGGGTGAACACCGCGATGCCAAGGAACGAGTGGGTGGCGTGCCGGTGCCCGCCGCTGATCGCCCCGATGATCCTGGCCACGGTCTCGGACAGGAACCCCAGCGACCTGGCCGGCGAGGAGCCGCACTTGTCCAGGTCCGGCAGCAGCGCCATGCCGGCGGTGAATCCGCCAAGCGCCGCGGTCTGCGGCACGGGCAGGTGCAGGACGAAGATCCCCGCCGCCAGCCCGGTAACCGCGCCGGACAGCGCGTGTGAATGTCCCAGCATCGAGTTGCCCGCAGCCTCCCGCGACATGCCGCCCGGACATGTCCCTGGTCGGTCGCGGCGGCTTCCGGCGAGAATCGTAACCAAGGCGGGCGAAGGCCCCGAGCCGGCGCGCCGGCCGTTTTTATGCCGAGCCGACCCGTTACTGACGGGCGGCGGCCGCGAGCCCGAGAGCGAGCCGGGAGTCGGCGTTCTGCTGCGCGACCACCGAGATCATGTGCAGCACGGCCGGCTCGGGATAGCCCAGCTCGCGCAGTCCGGCGAGGTCCGCCTCGGTCATCTGCCACGGGACGCGGCTGAGCTTGCGGGCGAACGCGATCAGCCTCTCGTCGCCGTCCCTCGCCGGCGTGCTGGCCGCCAGCGCCCCTGACACGCTGAACGTGCGGGACCGCAGCTCGGCGTCCACTCAAGTCACGCCGCAGTGGCCGCGCGCAACTCCCGGAAGTCGGCGGCGAGCATGGCCGGCGTCTTGTGCGCGTTCAGGCCGCTTGGGTTGGGGAGCACCCACACTCGGGCGCCGCCGATTGGCTCATCCTGCGGACCGATGACCGCGTTTTTCTTCCCGAACGCCTGGCGAAAGGCGGTCACGCCCGCGATAGCCAGCCACGCCGGGGCGAACCACGCGACCTTGGCTCGCAGGATCTCGCCGCCCGCCAGCAACTCGGCGGTGGTCAGCTCGTCCGCCCGCGCGGTCGCGCGGGCGGCGACGTTGGTGATGCCAAGTCCCAGCCCGGGCAGCAAGCCCTGCTCGCCGGGGGCGAGCAGGCGCGGGGTGAAGCCGGACTGGTGCAGCGCGGGCCAGAACCTGTTGCCAGGACGGGCGAAGTGATAGCCGGTCGCGGCGGAGTACAGGCCGGGGTTGATCCCGCAGAACAGCACCCGCGGGCCGGCGCCGATCACGTCGGGAATGGTCTTGTCCCGCGCGGCGGCCAGGTCGGCGGCGGCGGGCCTGGCGCTCGCGCGCGGCGCGGTCCCCGCGGTCATGCCGGGCGGCGCAGCACCGCGCGCCAGCGCCTGGCGGGCGGGTCGGTGTCCCGCACGTCCTCGATGCTGACGACCCGCAAACCCGGCTCGGCGAGGGCCTCGATCTCCCCGCCGGCCAGCGCCCAGGGCGGCCCGTCGTCGGGCTCGCCGTGCTCCCGGCCGCGGGCGATGACCAGCAGCGTCCCGCCGGGCGCGACCAGCGTGCCGACCTCGGCGATGGCGGCGGCGCGCGGCGGGTCTGGCAGTGCCTGGAGCGTCATGCTCTCCACCACCAGGTCAAAGGACTGCCGCCAGTCGCCGGGCAGGTGCAGCAGGTCGGCCACCTGGTACCGGACGGCCGAGCCGGGGAAGCGCTGCCGCGCCCCCTCGACGGCGGTCGGCGAGATGTCGAACGCGGTCACGGCGAACCCGAGGCCCGCGACGAACTCGGCGTCGTCGCCGAGCCCGCAGCCGACCACTACGGCGGCGTATCGCCTGCCGTCCTCGCGCCGGCCGGACAGTCCGGTGTCGGCGGCCCAGCCGGTCAGCAGCAGGTGCGGCATCCCCCGGTCCCAGGGCACCACCGAATTCCCGGCCGCCGCGGCGGCGTAGACGCGCTCGAACCAGCCGGTCGGCTCGCCGCCGGCGATGGCCCAGGCGGCCAGCCGCCTGGCCAGTTCCTCCTCGCTGGTCACATTCGCATGCTAGACGAGCCCGGGCACGGCGCGCCCTGGCGGCGCGCGGCACTGTCGGCGGTGACCTCTACATTCCAGCTCATGAGCGGACTGGACACCGTGCTGGCGGGGCTGAACGACGACCAGCGTGCCGCGGCCACGCACCAGGGCGGGCCGCTGCTCATCCTGGCCGGGGCGGGCACCGGCAAGACCGGCACCCTGGTGGCGCGGACAGCCTGGCTGCGGCACAGCGGCATCCCGGCCAGCCGGATCCTGCTGCTGACCTTCACCCGCCGCGCGGCCGACGACATGCTGGCCAGGGCGCGGGCCGTGCTGGAGGCCGCGGACGCCGGCCGGGACGGGCCGCAGGACCGGATGTACGGCGGGACGTTCCACAGCGTCGCGCACCGCATCATCCGCGCGCACGCCGAGTCGTTCTCGCTGCCGCCCGAGTTCAGCGTCATCGACCCGGCCGACGTCACCGACGTGCTGGACACGCTGCGAGCCGAGCATGACCTGGTCGGCACCCGGCGCCGGGCGCCGCGCGCGGCGACCTGCGCCGACATCTACACCCGCTGCGTGAGCACCGGCACGCCGCTGGCCGAAGGTGCTGGCCGCCAGCTACCCGTGGTGCACCGAGTTCGCCGCCCAGCTCGCCGGGCTGTTCCGCGGCTACGCGGCGCACAAGCGGGCGCATGGCCTGGTCGACTTCGACGACCTGCTGCTGCTGTGGCGCGCGGCGCTGGCCGACCCGGCGGCGGGGCCGGCGCTGCGCGGGCTGTTCGACGCCGTGCTGGTGGATGAGTACCAGGACGTCAACGCGGTGCAGGCGGACATCGTCCGGCTGCTGCGGCCCGATGGCACCGGGCTGACCTGCGTCGGCGACGACGCGCAGGCGATCTACGCGTTCCGCGGCGCGGACCCGGCGCATCTGCGGGCGCTGCCGGCTGCCTTCCCCGGCCTGACGGTCGTCCGGCTGTCGCGCAACTACCGGTCCCGGCAGCGCGGTGCTGGCGCTGGCCAACGCGGTCCGGCCGCAGTCGGCGGGACTGGAGCTGGCGCTGACCGCGGCCCGCGACGCCGGTGCCGGGCCGGTGCCGGTGCTGGTCCGCTGCCACGACGAGGCCACCCAGGCGCGGGAGATCCGCGCGCGGATCCTGGACGGGCACGAGGCCGGGCTGGCCGCTGCGCGACCAGGCCGTGCTGGTCCGCACGGCGCACCACAGCGACCTGCTGGAGATCGAGCTGACCGCCAGCGGCATCCCGTACCTGAAGTTCGGCGGCCTGCGGTTCACCGAGGCCGCGCACGTGCGGGACTTCATCGCCGCCGCCCGGGTGGTCGCCAACCCGGCCGACGACCTGGCCTGGTTCCGGCTGCTGCGGCTGCACGAGGGGATCGGCCCGGTGCTGGCCCGCCGGGTGATCGACGCGCTGGAGCTGGGCAGGGACGGCGTGCTTGGCCGGTGGCCGGCCGCGGCCGCGGTGCTGCCCGCCAGGTCCAGGCCGCCGGTCGCGGCGACCGTCGGCGGCCTGGCGGCGGCAGCGGCGCTGGAGCGGACCGCCGACCGCGCGGCCGCCGTGCTGGCGGCGCTGCGCGACGCCGCTGCGGGCCCGCTACGCCGACGCCGCCGTCCGGCTGGCCGACCTGGAGCGGCTGGCTGACGCGGCGGCGAGCCGCCCGTCGCTGCACGACGCCCTGGTCGAGCTGGCGCTCGACCCGCCCGCCGCCGGTTCTGACCTGGCCGGGCGGCCCCGGCTGGACGACGACTACCTGGTCATCTCCACCATCCACTCGGCCAAGGGCCTGGAATGGGCGGCGGTGCACCTGCCGCAGCTCGTCGACGGCGCGGTGCCCAGCGACATGGCGCTCAGCACGCAGGAAGGCCTGGCCGAGGAGCAGCGGCTGTTCTACGTGGCGGTCACCAGGGCGCGCGATCAGCTCTACCTGTACGCGCCGCTGCGGCTGCATCACCACCGGGCGAGCCAGCACGACGGGCACGGCTACGCGATGCTGACCAGGTTCCTTGACGCCCGGGCGCTGGCGCACTGCGAGGTCACCGAGGGCGCGCCGCCCCGGCCGCTGATCCCCCGGCTGGCCGGGCTCACCCAGGCCATCGACCACGATCTCGACGCGCTGTGGGACGCCGACGCGACCGCGGGGATTTAGTCACGGCCTGCCCGCGTTAACGTCGTGATGCCGTCAGGCAGCCCCACCTCGTTACCTGGAGTCAGCCCCGTGAGTGCCCCCGTCTTGCAGATCGTCATCGCCAGCACCAGGCCGGGCCGCGTCGGCCCGTCGGTCGCCGCCTGGATCTACGACCGCGCGAAGGCCCACGGCGGCTTCGACGTCGAGCTGGTCGACCTCGCCGAGATCAACCTGCCGATGTTCGATGAGCCCAAGCACCCCAGGTTCGGCGAGTACGTGCACCAGCACACCAGGGACTGGAGTTCGACGGTCGCCCGCGCCGACGCCTTCATCTTCGTCATGCCCGAGTACAACTACGGGTTCAACGCCGTGATCAAGAACGCGATCGACTACCTGAACGTCGAGTGGCAGCACAAGCCGGTCGGCTTCGTCAGCTACGGCGGCGTGGCGGCCGGCACCAGGGCCGTGCAGATGCTCAAGCAGGTCATCACCACGCTGAAGATGGTGCCGGTGCTGGAGTCGGTCAACATCCCGTTCGTGCAGCAGTTCCTTGACTCCGACAGGAACCTGGTGCCCAACGACGTGATGGAGGGCGCGGCCAAGGCGATGCTGGATGAGCTGGAGCGGCTCACCCCGGCGCTGCGCTCGGTGCGCCAGCCTGCGGGCTGATCCGCCACCCGGCCGGGACAGGAGCCGTATCCGCTGGATAGCGGCGGATACCGGGCCGGGAGCTGACGTTAGCGGACAATGTCTCGTTCCCGCCACGCGCGCGTCGCGGCGCGGCATTGTGTGACTGGTCCGCCGGCCGCGTGCGCCGCCGCGCCCCGCGCGGTCCTCCGCAGAGGGCGCGGCACACAGATGGGGGCGAGATATGCGAACGGGAGTCCGCCGGGCACCCCGGTCCGCCACGGCCTTAGCGGCGGTGGCCGCCGCGGCGATCCTGGCTGGCTGCGGCGGCTCGGGCGGGCCCGCCGCCAGCGGCACGTCCTCGGCGACGCCCGGCGCGGGCAGCTCGCCGAATGACTCGCTGGCGCTCTCGCACATGAAGGTGCTCACCCGGCTGAGCCGGTCACAGCTGTGCGGCGCGATCAGCACCGGGCAGGCGGCGCACATCCTGCGCACCAGCACCGGGGCGCCGGCCTATCAGCACGAGTCGCTCGGCAACACCTGCGAGTGGGTGCCCAAGGGGACCCAGGCGACGGGCAGCGACATGCTGTACATCGGCATCTCCACCCTGGCCGACTGGACCGGAGCGCAGGCGATCGACAGGAAGCTGCTGCGCACCAGGGCGATGCGGATCGGCGGTCATCCCGCTCTCGTCGCCGCGCCGCAGGGCCGGGCCGACTGGGCGCAGGTGGACCTCGCGCTCGGCGGCGACCACGACCCGGTCGCCGAGTACCGGGCGCCGTCGCTGGCGATGGCCATCGCGCTGGCCAAGGACGCCACCCCGCACATCCTCGCGCGAGGCTAGTGCGTACCTGGCCGGGACGGGCTGACCAGGCTGGCTGTCATCGGGTAGCCGGCCGCGCACGCTGAGTTTCCGGCAAGTTCCGCCCTGGCCTCCCGCAAGCCTGCGCGGAGTTGGAGAATATTTACCATGCGTACTCGTAGGTCGCTCATGATTCTCCTGGCGTGCGCGCTCGGCACGAGCGTGGCCGCCTGCGGGAGCAGCAGCCCCAGCAGCAGCGGGTCCACCAGCGCGCCCGCTTCGTCCAGCTCCGCCGCGTCGTCGTCGGCGCCGGCCAGCGCCGCGGCCCAGCAGATCTCCGGCAACTGGACCGCGTTCTTCAACGCCAAGACGCCCACGGCGCAGCGGGTCAAGCTGCTGCAGGACGGGCAGCAGTTCGCGTCGGTGATCAAGTCGCAGGCGGGCTCTGGCCTGGCGGCCAGCGCGTCCGCGAAGGTGACCAAGGTCGTGGTGACCTCGGCGACCCAGGCCACGGTCACCTACTCGATCCTGGTCGGCGGCCAGCCGGCGCTGACCGGCAAGACCGGCACCGCGATCAAGCAGGACGGTACCTGGAAGGTCGGCGTGGCCAGCTTCTGCGGCCTGCTCGCCCTGGAGAACGGCGGCAAGACCTCCGGCCTGCCTGGCGCCTGCAAGTCCGCGAGCTAGCGGGTGCTCCCGTCGGCGCGCCTGCCCGTGGGCGGGCAGGCGCCCGCTGCCCGGCACGGCGGCCGGGCGCTCGCGCTCGCGGTGCTGTGCACCATCCTGTTCCTGACCTTCCTCGACAACACCGTCGTCAGCGTCGCGCTCGGCAGCGTCCAGGCCGAGCTGCACGCCGGGGTGACCGCCCTGCAGTGGGTGGTCAGCGCGTACGCGCTGACCTTCGCCGGCACCATGCTGGCCTTCGGCATGGTCGGCGACGAGTTCGGCCGCAAGCGGGTCATGCTGATCGGCGCGGTGATCTTCTGCGCCGGGTCGGTGCTGGCCGCGCTGGCGCCCAACACCGGGATGCTGATCGCCGGCCGCGCGGTGATGGGCCTCGGCGCGGCCGCCAGCGAGCCGGGCACCCTGTCCATGATCCGCCACCTGTACACCGACGAGCGGGCCCGCACCCGCGCGCTTGGCGTGTGGACCGCGGTGTCCGGCCTGGCCCTGGCGGCCGGGCCGGTGATCGGCGGCGCGCTGGTCGGCATCTGGAGCTGGCGGGCGATCTTCTGGTTCAACCTGGCCTTCGGGCTGGCCGCGCTGATCGCGGGCGCGCTGGTGCTGCCGGAGAGCGCCGACCCCGACGCGCACCGGGTCGACATCACCGGCGTGCTGCTCGGCGCCGCCGCGCTGACCGCGCTGACCTTCGCGATCATCGACGGCGAGAGCGTGGGCTTCGGCTCGGCGGGCGTGCTCATCGCTGCTGTGCGTGAGCGCCGTGGCGGCCGCCGGGTTCTGCTGGCGGGAGAGCCGCGCCGCCCATCCGCTGCTGGACCTGAGGTTCCTGCGGGTGCCCCGCTTCCTCGCCGCCAACATCGTCGCCTTCTGCGCCTACTTCGCGACCTTCGCGGTGTTCTTCTTCACCGCGCTGTACCTCCAGGAGGTCGTCGGCTACAGCGGCTACCGGATCGCGCTGATCTTCCTGCCGATGACCGCGCTGATGATCGGCGCCGCGCTGCTGGCCGGGCCGGTGGGCCTCGGCGGCCGGGCCAAGTGGTCCATCTTCACCGGGTGCCTGATGTTCAGCGCCGGGCTGCTGCTCACCACGGTGACCCTCAGCCCCAGCCCCGACTACCTGCCGCTCGCGGCGGCGCTCGCGCTGACCGGCATCGGCATCGGCACCACGGTCGTGCCCAGCACCTCGGCGGCGCTGTCCGCGGTACCAGCCCAGCGGTCGGGGATGGCCGCGTCGGCGGCCAACACCAGCCGCGAGATCGGCGCGGTGACCGGCGTGGCCATCCTCGGCGCGCTGGTCAACTCCCAGCTCCAGTCCAGCCTGGTCGCCAGGCTGCGGCACCTGGGCATCCCGGCGAACTTCCAGTCGATCGTGATCCACGCCATCGAGACCGGCGGCGTCCCGTCCAGCGGGCACGGCCAGGGCGCGGGCGGCGCCGCCGGCGCCGGGCATGCCTCGCTGGTCCAGCAGGTGATCCAGGCCGCCTACGGCGCGTTCTACGCCGGGCTGCGGGCGGCGCTGCTGCTGTCGGCGATCCTGGTGCTGCTGGCCGGCGTTGGCACGCTCTGGCTGCTGCGCAGCCGCAGCGAGCCTGGCGGGGCCACCGCCGCCGGGGAGTAACCGGGCGCCGCCGGGTGCCCTAGCCGGCGGCGATCAGCCCGCGCAGGTAGGCGGCCTGGCCGGCGTGCTGGAGGTCATCGGAGATGACGCTGATCAGCCGCACGCCCAGGGTCACCGGCGGGTCCCAGCTCGGGTCCACCACCCGGTCCAGGTCGGCGTCGGTTAGCCCCGGCAGGTAGCGCAGCGTCCGCTGGTACACCGCGTCGTGGTACCCGGTCAGCAGCTCACCCGAGCTGACCTGCACGGCCGCCACCTCGGCGGAGCCGTGCCCGTACCCCGTCGCGGACGGCAGGAACGGCAGGTCGAACCGGTCGGCCCAGCCGTCGGCGGTCCACACCTGCTCGGTGCCCGCCACGTTGGCGACATGGTCGTCCTGAATCCGGGTCAGGTGCCAGACCAGCCAGGCGATCGAGTTGGCGGCGCCGTCCGGGCGGTAAGAGAGCTGGCCGGGCGGCAGGCCGTCGACGCAGCTGTGCACTTCGTAGCGAACCCGGCCGAAGGCGTCGGCGAGCAGGTCAGCTGTTTTCATGTCCAGGCTTCCTCTCGGCCGCGCTCGGGGGTGCGGGCGGCCGGTAAGCGTGGTGTCCCCCGGGCAAATCCTGCCACCGCAGGCCCGGCCGCGCTCGCGCCATGCTGCGCCGGGGCCGGTCGTGCGGCACAGTGGGAGTCGTGACCACCGACGCCGCCGTGCTCATCCGGAGCCTGGATGGCTACGCGGCGCGGCTGCACGGCTACGCGGCGCGGCTGCACGGCCAGGCCGGGACCGCGCATCACGTCGCGTCGCCGCTGGGCGCCTGGCTGCTGCTGGCGCTGGCCGCGCCCGCCGCCACCGGGGCAGACTCCGAACGGCTCGCCGGGTTACTGGACTGCGACCCGGAGCGGGCGGCCAGGATCGCCGCCGCGCTGCTGGAGCACCCGCACCCGCTGGTCGGCTGCGCGGTCGCCGCCTGGACCAGGCCCCAGGCACCGGCCCGCCCAGCACCGGCCCGCTCAGCACTGGCCTCCTGGCAGGCCGGGCTGCCAGGAGGCGTCGCCACCGGCCCGCTGCCGGGGCAGGCCCCTCTGGACCGGTGGGCGCGGGACCATTCGTTCGGGATGATCGATGGTTTTCCGCTCGAGGTGACACCCGCGGTCTACCTGGTGCTGGCGTCCGCGCTGGCCACCAGGGTCTCCTGGGACATGCCGTTCGAGCTTGCCCCGGCCAGCGAGCTTGGGCCGGCGAGCCCGTGGGCCGCCGGGCTTGGTCAGGTGCTGCGCACGCCGCGCGGCGGGCAGGAACCCGGCGCGCACCTGTCGTTCATCGCCGCCACGCCGCAGGCCGGCGACACCGCGGTGCACATCGCGCGGGCCAGGGACGGCCTGCTGGTGATCAGCGCCGCCGCGGACGCCGCGCCGCCGGCCGTGCTGGCCGCCGCGCAGCAGCTCGGCTGCGCCGTCGCGGCCGGCCGTCAGGTGACCAGGCGCGCGCTGGCCGACCTGCCGCTTGGCGACGCGCCGCTGTGGCGGATCCGGGAAGAGCAGGTCCGCGGCGGATCGACGCAGGACCGGTTCACCGCTGTGCTCCCGGCCTGGTCGGCGCGGACCCAGCTCGGCCTGGATGACCCGGACCTGGGCTTCGGGCTCGCGGCGCACGCGCTGGCCGGTCCCGACCCCTGGCAGGCGAGCCAGGCGGCGGCGGCCAGGTACACCAGGACCGGTTTCGAGGCGGCGGCGGTGACCGCCGTGACGCTGAGGGCTAGCGCCCGGCTGGCGGGATCCGGGGTGCGCAGGGTCGCCGAGCTGCGGTTCGGCCAGCCGCACGCGGTGGTGGCGGTGGCGACAGATCCGGCGGGCGGGCCGTGGCACGGCGTGCCGGTGTTCTCTGCCTGGGTCACCGAGCCGGACGACGCCGGCGGCGACCGGTGAGCATGGGCTGCGCGGTGGCCGGCGAGGTCGGCTTCGGCACCGCCGGGCGGAACGGTACGGGCGGTGCTGAACCGGGTGGACCGCTAGGCCCGTCCCGGCAGCACCGCCCGCCCACCCGGGTTATGCCACGTCCCCGGCTAGCTGTGGCAGCGGACGACCCGGGCGACCTTAAAGCCGCTGACGTTGTTGCCGTTCACGCTGGTGCCGCTGTCGTCTACGAACGTGTAGAGACGCATCTTGCGGTAGGTGACCTGACGGCGGCCGTGCGACCCGAACTTCTTCGTCCCCAGGCACATCGCACCCTTGGGCATCGTCTTGCCCTTCGGCATCACCAGCCGGGGCCAGGCGCTGAGGCATCCTCCCGTGCAGGTGCCGTGCGGCAGCACGTACAGGGCGCGGCCCTTGGTCGTCACGAGGATCTTGCCGAAGTGGTGACGGGTCCGCGCTTTGACCACGACCGCCGAGCGCGACTGGTGCATGACCGGTCCCGCGCTGGCCAACGCGGGACCGGCTGCCACCGCCGTCCCGCCCATCGCCATCGCCAGCGCCACGGCGCCGCTCGCCACCCATCTTCCGGCTCCCCCGGCTAGCGCCCGCCGCATCTTTTCTGTCATCGACTGCCCCTTCCCGATCGCGCTTATCGCCCGATGGCCCCGCCACCGGAACGGCTGCGCGTGGCGTCCGGTTCACCGTTACCGCGCTGAGTAGGCTCGCCGCAGGTAAGGGGCCTGGCCGGCCTGGAGAAGGAGCGCGGACATCAGCAGCGACGACGCCAGCAAGCAGCCGCGGCCCGGCGCGACCGTGCCGGGAATCACGGGGCCGGGAGCCGCGGGGCCGGTGCGGATGTCCAGGCACGCCGATGTGGCGCTGCGCTCCTTCGGGCAGCCCAACGCCGTGGTCAGGCAGACCGACTTCTGGGACTCCAGTTACGAGTGGCGGCGGGTGTTCTCCGAGCTGCTCGGGACCTTCCTGCTGGTGCTCGTCGCGGCCGGCGGCGGGATGGTGAACGCCAGGTTCGGCGGGCACGCCATCCCGGGCCCGGCGCTGGTCGTCGCGCCGGCCCTGATGGTCGTCGCCGTCATCTTGTTCATGGGCGGCGTGTCGGGCGCGCATCTCAACCCCGCCGTCAGCGTGGCCTTCGCCTGCCGCGGCGACTTCCCCTGGCGGCGGGTGCCGCTGTACGTCGCCGCCCAGTTCGCCGGCGCGGTGGCGGCGACCGGCGTGCTCTGGGGGTTCACCGGCAAGCACGGTGCCGCCGGGCTCACCCTGCCGGGGGCGGGCGTCTCCACGGCCTCGGCCATGCTCTGGGAAGCGGTGCTGACCACCGGGCTGGTCAGCGTGATCCTCGGTACCGCGTCCGGCGCGCAGCAGCTTGGCCCGATCGCCGCGATCGGCGTTGGCAGCTACATCGCGCTGGCCGGGCTGTTCGGCGCCCCGGTCAGCGGCGCGTCGATGAACCCGGCTCGCTCGCTCGGGCCCGCGATCGTGCTCGGTGACTGGACTTCCTGGTGGGCGTACCTGGCCGGGCCGCTGATCGGCGCGGTGGTGGCGGTCGGGTTCGCCTACGTGCTGCGCGGGCGCGGCGGCGGCGCCTCGGGCACGCACGCCGCGCAGGGCACCCTGGGCACGCTGTGGTGGCCGGGTCCGATCGGGCGGGCCGATCCCGCGCCGGGCGGGCCGAGTGCGGGCGGGCCGGGTGCGGGCGGGCCTGGATGACTGAGTCCGGTTGGGCGTGAGTGCGTGTCGCTGGCTGCGGGGCAGGGGCGCCGTGGATTATGTCGATGATCTTTTGTGGCGGGTAGCCTGACCGCCGACGGCGCTGGCAGGCCGGTCGGCTCAGCCATTAAGGCATGATGTGAGTATCCAATCGAATTTAATATCGACCTTGAAACCATAATGTCAGACCCTCTCGATACTGTTAGCCATAGCAGAAACGGCCGCAGGATGGGAGGTGACCAGGTGCCAGACGATCAGCCGCAGCAGCCAGCAAACGACGAATGGCCGGGCAGCGAGCCCGAATGGCTCGATGACGACGCCGAGCTGAGCGGGCTGGTCCTGGTGCCGGGCGATGAGCCGGTTCCTGCGGAGCGGCTGCTGATCGCGGAGCCTGCTGGTCCTGCTGGTGGTGTTGGTCCTGCTGGTGGTGTTGGTGGGGGGTTGTCCTGGTCGTTTGGCGTGGACCTGGATGCGATCCTGGCGGCAGCGGCGAAGGGCATGCCCGGCCTTGCCGGCGGTCAGGGCATGCTCGCGGGGCTGGCCGGCCCGGCCGGGAGCGGGCCGGGCGGCGGGGACCCGGTTCCCGCCGGTACTGGCGGTGAGGGCCCAGTTCCTGCTGGTCCTGGTGGTGTGCTGCTTCCTGATGAGGGTGGCCTGGGGCTGGATGTGGTGGCGGAGTACCTGCCGGGCAGCGCGGGGCTGGCCGCGTGGCTGGACCAGCGTGACCCCGCCGGGGCCAGTGACTTTGACCTGCCCGCTGTTGCGGCTGGGTGGCGGCGGGTCGCGGCGTGGGCCCAGGCCCGGGAGTTCGCCGCGATCGCCCAGATCGCCGTCCGGTCGGCGGCTCGGAATGAGAAGGCGGGCCTGGAGGAGGATGGCCGCCCGGCGGCGGTGACTCCGGATGCTGCTGCGCAGGTGGGCCTGGCGCTGGCCCTGTCACCCGGTACCGCGGAGTGGTGGACCGGGCAGGCTGTCACCCTCACCTGGCGGCTGCCCGGCACCGGCGCGGCGCTGGCCGCCGGGGAGATTGATGCCTACCGGGCGCGGCTGATCACCGAGGCCACCAGCTTGCTCGATGAGGACACCGCCCGCGCCGTCGAGAACGACGTGCTGCCGGGTGCGGGGGAGCTGACGTATGCCCAGCTCCGCGCCCGGCTGCGCAGGGCGGTGATCGTCGCCGACCCGGAGGGCGCGGAGGATCGCCGTAAGGCGGCGGAGCGGCGGGCGCGGGTGAGCTTGTATCCCGATGATGAGGGGACCGCGACCCTGACCGGGACGAGTCTCCCGGCTCCGCATGCGGCGGCGGCGATGGCCCGGATCACCGCCCTGGCCCGGGCTTTGAAGGCCTCCGGAGCCGGGGGCGGCACGGACCTGCTGCGTGCCCATATCTTCCTGGGACTCCTCCTGGGTACCCTGCCCCCGATCCCTCCGCCGGCAGATGGTGGCCAGCCCGACGAACCGCCACCAGACGACGAACCGCCACCAGACGACCCGCCTTACGGCGGCGAGCCCGGTGGTACTCCAGGCGACGGTCATCTCGGCGGCACGCCGCCCCGCCACGGCCAGCCCGCAGGCCCGCCCAGCGGCCACGGTCATCCCGGCAACCCACCCCGCAGCGGCCAGCACCTCGGACCGCCACGCGGCACCCGGCCACCACGCGACAGCCGGGCTCCACACCGGGGCCAGTCGCCCAGTGGCCCTGCGCCCCACCGCGACCAGTCACCCGGCAGCCCTGCACCCCGCCGCGACGAGCCGGCGGGCGCGGCGGCCGGAGACCTGCCGCCCGATGCCCCGCCGCTCGGCAGCCTGGGTAGCGACGGCAAGGCCCCGAACCCGGACCTCGGCCCGCCTGGCATCCGCTCGCCCCGCGCCCGCCCGCCCCGCGCCCGGCCGCCCAAGCAGGGACGGCGAGGCTCGCGGCCGCCCACGGGGTCTCCCGATCCGGAGCCGCCGGCCTCTGGGCCAAGACCACCAGGCGCCGACCCGCCGGGTCCCAAGCCACCTGGTCCCAGGCCTCCCGGTTCTCACCCGCCGGGTCCCAAGCCACCTGGTCCCAGGCCTCCCGGTTCTCACCCGCCGGGTCCCAAGCCGCCTGCGGCCGCGCTTCCGGGCACCAGCCCGGCAACCGCCACCTCATCCGGCGACGCCACGCCCGGCAGCACCCTGTCCGGCCCTGGCACGCCTGGCACAACTCCGGCCAGTCTCGGCACGCCCGGCGCCACTCTCGCCAGTCCCGGAACGCCCGCCGGCCGCCCGGCCAGTCCCGGCACGCCTGCGGGCGGCCCGCCCGGTGACGACAGCAGCGTGACTGACCCCTGGCCAGAGGTACCGCCGCTCACCGACGTCGACGCACCTGGCCCCGACGACAGCTACACCGAGCCGCTGCCCGAGCCTGACGACGACCGGCTCCGCTACGGTGAGGACCCGCTCGACCTGCCCGACACCGGCCCGCTACCAGCCTGGCCGCCGCTTCCCGGCACCACCGGCACCCGCGCGCTCACCACCACCGGTGCCGCCATCAGCAGCAGCGGCACGCCCGGTGCCGCGACCGCGACCGCGACCGCGACCGGGGCCGCGACCGGGACCGGCACCGCGACCGGGACCGGCATCGCGAGCAGCCAGGGACGGCCGGGGGCCGGGATGCTGGACCTGACCTTGTCCTGGGCCACGTTCGCTGAGTCCTCATCAGTACCCGGGTTCCTCGGGAGGATCGGGCCGGTCACCGCCGTCCAGGCGCGCGCCCTTGCCGCTGCGGCCAGCACCGCGCCCGGTACCCGGTGGCGTGTCATCCTCACCGACCACCACGGCCACGCCGTCAAGACCGCCACGGTGACCCGGCGCCTGGCACCCGCCACCGGGGCGGGGAAAGCCAGCAGCCCTGGCACCGGCGGCCCGATGCTGCCGCTGGCCGGGCCGCACGCCAGCATCACCGGCCGCGTCTCGGTCACCATCCCGGTCACTGCCCTGGACCACATCATCGCCGCCGAGCTCGCCGGGACCAGCACCCGCGCCGCGATCCTCCGCGCCGCCGCGAAAGCCGCCGCCAGGACGCGCCGGCAGGCCGCCGCCGACCAGGAAGCCGACACCGGCTGCGCGCACACCACCGCCTCCCCTGCCTACCGGCCGCCGCCGACGATCCGGGACCTGATCGAGGCACGAGACCAGACCTGCCGGTTCCCCGGCTGCCGTCAGCCGGCCTGGAGAGGAGACCTGGACCACACCACCCCCTACCACTGCGGCGGACTCACCTGCCCCTGCAATCTCGGACCGCTCTGCCGACGGCACCACCGGCTCAAGCAGCAACAGCACTGGGCACTCACCCAGACCACACCCGGCACTTTCCACTGGAAGACACCCGCCGGACGGATACACACGACCACTGCGCTCCGGCACGCCCCCTGAATGACCGGCCCATCGGTCTTCAGCGGCCGCAGGCGGTCAGGGAGTGCTTGACCAGCCCGCTGCCCCGCGACCGGACGGCGACATGCACCCATGCCAATCGAACTCAGTCCTCCAGAGGTGGGCGGGCTAAGGCGGGCCCGGTGGCGGGCGCGCGGCTGGCCGCTAGGGACGGCCCGCGCAGCGGATGCAGGTGGCTGCCGCTGGGCGGGCGGCGAGCCGGCCGGCCGCGATGGCGCCGCCGCAGCGCGTGCAGATGCCGTAACCGCCGTCTGCCAGGCGGGCGAGCGCGGCGTCGATCTCGGCGAGCTGCGCCCTGGCCTGCCCGGCCAGGGCCGCCGCGTGCTCCCGCTCGTAGGCGATGGTCGCGCCCTCGGGATCGTGCTCGTCGTCGGCGTTCGCGGCCCGTGCCGCCTCGATGATCGCGGCCTGCTCCCGCTCCAGCGCCGCGATCCTGGACAGCGTCCTGGCCCGGTCAGCGGCCAGCGCGGCGCGCGGCGCCGCGGATGAATCCGGGTCTTGCGCCATTTCCCCTGCTTACCAGAGGGCCAGTCGGGTGGTCGAGTGTCGGTGTCATCGGGCAGTCTTGGACCATGGCGGAGACACTCACCTTGATGGCCGTGCACGCGCACCCCGACGACGAGGCATCCAGCACTGGCGGTGTGCTGGCCAAGTACTCGGCGCAGGGCGTCCGCACGGTCGTGGTTACCTGCACGAACGGCGAGTTCGGCGACGCGCCGGGGCAGGTCAAGCCGGGCCAGGACGGGCACGACGAGCATGCGGTTGCCCAGCTCCGGCTCAGCGAGCTCCGCGATTCCTGCGCGATCCTTGGCGTCAGCCACCTGGAGCTGCTCGGCTACCACGACTCCGGCATGCCGGAGTGGGACTTCCGCAACCGCCCGGACGCCTTCTGCAACGTGCCCAAGGAGCTGGTCGCCGCCCGGATCACCGCGCTGATCGAGCGGTACCGGCCGCAGGTCGTTATCAGCTACGACGACATGGGCGCCTACCAGCACCCCGACCACGTGCACACGGCCCGCTCGGCCGCCGCGGCGGTGTCCTCCTCCGGGACGCCGGTGAAGTTCTACCAGACCGCCATGCGCCGCAGCGACTGGGGAAAGCTGATGGAGGCGCTGCGCGAGGCGGGCGAGGAGATGCCCGACTGGGAGGAGCCGAGCCCGGAGTTCATCGAGCAGATGGCGGAGGAGGAGCGCCGCATCACCACCACCGTGGACATCGGCGAGTTCCTGCCCAGGAAGCGGGACGCGCTGCTCGCGCACGCCAGCCAGATCGCCGACTCCTGGTTCAGCAAGATCCCGCCCGAGCTCGCGGCCCAGGTCTTCGGCCGCGAGCACTTCATCCGGGTCACCGACACCTCGGGAGCGCCGGTCCCCGAGGACGACCTGTTCGCCGGGATCCGTGCCCTATAGGGCGAGCAGGCGGGCCGCGTTTCCGTAGCAGACCCCGCGCAGCCAGTCGTCGCCCAGGTCAAGCCGGGCCAGCGCGTCGAGCTGGTGCGGGTACGGGTACGGGATGTTGGGGAAGTCGGTGCCCAGCAGGATGCGGTCGCCCAGGTCGGCCAGCCGGGGCCGCAGGTCGGCGGGGAACGGGAGCCGCCCGCTGAAGAAGTCCGTGAAGGCCATCGTGGTGTCCAGCCAGATGCCCGGAAACCGGTCCGCCAGGTCAAGGAACTCGCCGTACTCGGGCGCGCCCAGGTGCGCGATGATCGCGGTCAGCTTTGGGTGCGCGGCCAGCACCGCGCCGAACGGGCCAGGGCCGGTGTAGGGGCCGGGCGACGGGCCGGAGCCGCAGTGCACCACCACGGGCACGCCCGCCTCGGCCAGCAGCCCCCAGACCGGGCGCAGCAGCTCGTCGCGCGGGTCGTAGCCGCCCACCTGGAGATGCGCCTTGAACACCCGCGCGCCCGCCTCGATGGCCGCCGCGACATACCCGGCGGCCTGCGGTTCGGGGAAGAACGTCGCGCTGTGCAGGGCATCGGGCGTGCGGGCCGCGAACCCCGCCGACCAGTCGTTCAGCCACGCCGCCATGTCCGGCTTGTGCGGGTAGTTCAGCGCGGTGAACCGGAGCACCCCGAACGCCCGCAGCAGCGCTAGCCGCTCGTCTTCCGGCAGCCGGTAGGCGATCGGCCAGGGCCCGCCTGAGCGGCCGTCCTCGAAGAACGCCCAGACCTTGGCCAGCACGTTGTCCGGCATGAAGTGGGTGTGCACGTCGATCAGGCCGGGCAGACGCAGTCCGCGCCAGAACGCGGTCACCTCAGGAACCTGCGAGTGTCGCTCCGCGGTGCCGGGCACCGCCCCAGTCTGCCAGCGGGGTCACCAATCGGTCATGTCTCTCGCCTTGGCGCGGCCGTTGCGGCACGATGGGCCTGTGGTCGCGATCCTGTTCCGGATGTTCGGCGCGCGGCACCGCCGGAACATCGGGTTGCTGCTCATCGCCGCCGTCGCCTGCGTGCTCGCCGGCGGTGCGGCGTTCGCCGCCTCCCAGGGCCTGCCTGTCACCAGGGGCTGGTACTGGGCGATCACGACCGCCACCACCGTCGGCTACGGCGACGTGACCCCCAAGAACGCCATCGGCCGGGTCATCGCCTCGGCCGTGATGCTCACAACGATCCCGCTGCTCGCCTCCGTGTTCGCGCTGGCGACCGGGCGGGCGGCCGCCGAAGGACTGCGGAGGATCATGGCCATGACCAGCCGAGCGCCCGATGGCGTCTTCCGTCTCGTGGTCGGAACGAACCCTGTCGTGCCGGCCATCATCGACGAACTGGTGGCGGCGGGCATCCCCGTCGTCCTGGCGGCCGACGTCGATCCGGCGAGCCTGGAGCACCGCGTGCATGTGGTGCGCGGCGACCCGACGCACGCCGCGACCATCGCGGCGGCCCGCCCGCAGGACGCCGAGCAGGCGCTGGTCACCGGCCAGTCCGACGGCGACGTCCTGGTCAGCA
This sequence comes from uncultured Actinomycetota bacterium, assembly GCA_963725175.1. Taxonomy (GTDB): domain Bacteria; phylum Actinomycetota; class Actinomycetes; order Streptosporangiales; family Streptosporangiaceae; genus DASUBV01. The sequence goes on along the minus strand of CAVRXH010000006.1, from coordinate 3,154,920 downwards.
CGGTGCTGCTCCGCAAGGCCGCGCCCGACCTGCCGATCACCGCGCTGGTCAGCTCGCCTGGCGTCCGCGAGGCGCTGGCCGACCTGGGCGTCAGCCAGACCGTGTCCGGCCATGAGCTGGTCGCCAGGACCCTGGCCACGAGCCTGGAGGCGCCGCACGCCGGCGACATGATGGCGCACCTGGTGGAGTCCAACGAGCACCGGCTGACCGAGATCGAGGCCGCGTCCGACACGGTCGGCCGCGCGCTCAGCGCGATCCGCGCCGACCGGGACGGTCTGGTCCTCGGCCTGGTCCACGACGGCAAGTTCACCCTGGGCCTCGGCGACGACCCGGTCGTCGCCGACGGCGACCGCCTCCTCATCGCCGAGTCCGCTTCGAGCCATCATCGCGACACGCCGCGCTAACAATGTTGGTTATAGCCAACATTGTTGTATCCTGACAACATGCCTAGCTGGTCGCACTCAAAGCCACCGGTGCGCGATGCACTCGACGAGGCCCAAGAAGCAGGTCTGAAGGTGGAGCCGACCGCAGCACATGGGCATAGCTGGGGGTACATCGACTGCGTAGACGCAGACTGCCCAGACCCGAGGCGCCGCTACTACGTCAACTCGACACCGCGGAACCCATACAACGAGGCGGACCGGATCCGCCGGTTCATCAGGAAGCACGAGCATTAGAAACGAGCGCCAGATCAGGCCTATGCATGTCGCTCCGAGCAGGGAGCAGAGACGATGATGAACACTTACGAATTCACGCTGAGGATTGACCGGGAGGTCACCGAGGATGAGGCGGACGCCCTCTATGGCGTCATCGATGACGGGTCGATTTCGACGGGCCAGGGCGAGACGGAGATCGAGTTCAGCCGGGAGGCTTCCAACTGGGCAGAGGCCATCGGGTCCGCCATCCGGGATATCGAAACCATGCCGGGGATTGTGGTAACGGGAGCCGGCCAGGAAGACCTGGTCTCGCTTTCTGATATCGCCCACCGGACGCGCCGCTCAAAGGAAGCGGTACGTCAGTGGGCGGCGGGAGGTCGCGGTCCGGGCGGGTTTCCGGAGCCGGAGTGGCGGTCGCCGGGTGAGGTCCGCTTCTGGTCCTGGACGCAGGTCGCTGCGTGGATCGGGGAGAACTTGAACCTCGCTGTGGAAAGCGGCCCAGCGGAACTCCGCTGGGCCGATGAGGTGCTGAAGGCTCGCCATGCGGTCCTTGACGCGCAGCGCATCCTGGATGAGGACGAGGCCATGCGCATACAACTTGGCCCGCTGCTTCACCATGTAACTGGCTGAGAGGCGCGGGAGACTGGGCGGGTGAGCGAGCGGGTCAGGACCGGGGTCCGGGTCGAGGGGATCGTCCAGGGCGTCGGCTTCCGGCCGTTCGTGTACGCCCTGGCCACCGGTCTGGGCCTGGGCGGGCTGGTCGGGAATGACGCGGCCGGGGTGTTCGCCGAGGTGGAGGGCGACCCGGCGGCGGTGGCGCGGTTCCTGGTGCTGCTGGAGGCGCAGGCGCCGCCGCTGGCCAGGGTGGACCGGGTCACGACCAGCGGCCTGCCGGCGACGGGATCGGCGGAGTTCGCCATCGCCGACAGCGAGCCCGCGGGGGCGGGCGCGCACCGCGCGTTAGTCTCGCCCGACACCGCGACCTGCGCGGACTGCCTGGCGGAGCTGGCCGACCCGGCCGACCGCCGGTTCGGTTACCCGTTCGTGAACTGCACGAACTGCGGGCCGAGGTTCACCATCGTCACCGGCGTGCCCTACGACAGGGCGCTGACCACGATGAGCGGCTTCGCGATGTGCGAGCGGTGCGCGGCGGAGTACCGCGACCCGGCAGACCGCCGGTTCCACGCCCAGCCGACCTGCTGCCCGGCCTGCGGGCCGACGCTGCGCCTGCTGGACGCTCGTGGCGAGCCGGTGCCCAGCGGAGCGGATGACCCGATCAGGGCTGCCGCCGCGCTGCTGCGCGCGGGACGAGTCCTGGCGGTCAAAGGGCTGGGCGGCTATCACCTGGCGGCGGACGCGGCGAGCGAGGCGGCCACGGCCGGGCTGCGCGGGCGCAAGCACCGCGAGGACAAGCCGTTCGCGGTGATGGTCGCGGACCTGGCGGCGGCCGGGCGGCTGTGCGAGGTGGACGAGGCGGCGGCGGCCCTGCTGGCCAGCCCGCGCCGGCCGATCGTGCTGCTGCCGCGCCGGGCAGGGGACGGTGCCGGCGACGTCGCGCCATCGGTCGCGCCGGGGAACCGTCAGCTCGGCCTGATGCTGCCCTACACGCCCGCGCACCACCTGCTGCTCCGTGAGTTCGTCGGGCCGATCGTGCTGACCAGCGGGAACGTCTCCGACGAGCCGATCGCCTACCGGGACGCCGACGCGCTGGAGCGGCTGGCGCCGATCGCGGACGCCTTCCTCACCCATGACCGGGCGATCCACATCAGGACCGACGACTCGGTGGTCCGGGCGTTCCGGGGCAGGGAGTCGGTGCTGCGGCGGTCACGCGGCTACGTGCCGGAACCACTGCGGGTGCCCCTGGAGTTCACCCGGCCGGTGCTGGCCTGCGGCGCGGAGCTGAAGAGCACCTTCTGCCTGGGCAGCGCTAGGCACGCTTTCCTCTCTCATCACATCGGCGACCTGGAGAACGTCGAGACGCTGCGCTCGTTCGCCGAGGGGATCGAGCACTTCCGGCGGCTGTTCGACATCGATCCGGTGGTGGTCGCGCACGACCTGCACCCGGACTACCTGTCCACGAAGTACGCCGAGGGACTGGCGGACGTGGAGCTGGCTGGCGTCCAGCACCATCATGCGCATATCGCATCCTGCCTGGCCGACAACGGGGAGCGCGGGCCGGTCATCGGCGTGGCCTTTGACGGCACGGGCTACGGCAGCGACGGCACGATCTGGGGCGGCGAGTTCCTGGTTGCCGACCTGGCCGGGTTCGAGCGCGCCGGGCACCTGGACCCGGTGCCGATGCCGGGCGGCGCGGCGGCGATCAGGCAGCCGTGGCGGATGGCCGCCAGCTACCTCGCGGCCGCCTGCCCGGACGGCCTGCCGCCCAGCCTGGCGGTGGTGAGGCGGAACGAGCGGTCCTGGGCAGCGGTGACCGCGATGGCCGGGCGCGGCATCAACGCGCCGCTCACCTCCAGCGCGGGACGGCTGTTCGACGCGGTGGCGGCGATCCTCGGGATCGGGACACGGTGAACTACGAGGGCCAGGCGGCCATCGAGCTGGAGCAGCTCGCCGAGCCGGGCGAGACCGGCTGTTACCCCGCACGGATCACCGCCGGGCCGCCGCTGCGGATCAGCGGCGCCAGCCTGATCGAGGCGGCGCTCGGGGACCTGGCGCGGGGCGCTGGCCTGCCGGTGATCTCCGCCCGGTTCCACAACGGGGTAGCGGACGCCATCACCCGTGCCTGCGCGCTGCTGGCGAGCGCGCATGACCTGGACACGGTCGCGCTGTCCGGCGGGGTGTTCCAGAACCTGCTGCTGACCGACCGGGTCGCGGACCAGCTCAGCGCGGCGGGCCTGCGGGTACTCACCCACCACCGGGTGCCCTGCAACGACGGCGGGATCAGCCTGGGCCAGGCGGCGGCCGTCGCCGCCAGGGACCTGCTGGCGACGGGCTAGCCGGACGGGTCGACAGGCCGGACGGGTCGGCAGGGAGGCCTCAGCCGGCCGGATCAGCGACGGCCGTCGCTACTCGCGCGGGGCGGGTACCCGGCGGCGCAGCCATTCGTACCAGGCGTGCATGCCCTCGCCGGTGGTGGCGGACACCTGGAGCAGCAGCGCGTCGGGGGTGACCTTGCGCAGGCCGGAGGCGTACTCGCGGAGATCGAAGTCCACGTAGGGCAGCAGGTCGGTCTTGTTGAGCAGCACCAGGTCGGCCTGGCGGAACATGTGCGGGTACTTCAGCGGCTTGTCGGCGCCCTCGGTCACCGAGGCCAGCACCACCCTGGCCTGCTCGCCAAGGTCGAACAGGGCGGGGCAGACCAGGTTGCCGACGTTCTCGATCATCACGACCGAGCCGCTGGGCGGGTCCAGGCTGAGCAGGCCGCTGGCGAGCATCTGCGCGTCGAGGTGACAGCCGGCCCCGGTGTTGATCTGCACCACGCTGCTGCCGGCGGCCAGGATGCGGGCCGGCGTCGAGCGCGGTCTCCTGGTCGCCTTCCACCACCGAGATGGTGACCTTGCCAGTCAGCTCGCGCATGGTCCGCTCCAGCAGCGTGGTCTTGCCGGACCCTGGCGAGCTCATCAGGTTCACCGCGAAGATCTGCCGCCTGGCCAGCCACTCGCGGTTGGCCTTGGCCAGGTCGTCGTTCTTGGCCAGCACCTTCTGCTGTAGCTCGATGGTGCGCGGGCCGTCGGCGGCGGGCAGCACGCGCATGCCGGGCAGCGGGTTCTGTCCCTGTTCCGCGTAGCCCTCGTGGTCCTCGTCCCCGTGGTCATGGGACCCGTGCGAGTGGGCCGCCGCGCCGTGGCCGTGGCTGTGATCGTGGCCGTGCTCGGCGAACAGCAGCCTGACCATTCCACCCGACGAGCAACCGCATGTGGCACACATAGCTCATCCCACCTGAACTGACGTGATCTTGAGGTCCTGCCCGGCGAGCACCGTGACCTCGGCGCTGCCGCAGGGGCAGAGCGCGATCGGGCTGGCCGGCTCGAAGTTAATGCCGCAGATCCGGCAGCTGCACAGGCCGGGCGGCTCGGAGATCTCCAGGCGGGCACCCTCCAGGTTGGTGCCCTCGGTGACCAGGTCGAAGCAGAACCGGACCGAGTCGGCGACGACCCCGGACAGGGCGCCGATCTCCAGCCGGACGCAGGTGATCCGGGCGGTCGGCAGCCGCCCGGTCACGGCGTCTATGACGCCTTCCGTGATAGCCAGTTCGTGCACGCCGGGTCGCCTTCTCACCTGTTAGCTCAGCAGATACGGGGGAGCGGGTCGCCGACCAGCAGGTCAACGATCCTGGTACCGCCGAAGGCGGTGATGAGCTGGACAATGCCGGGCGGGTCAGCGGTGACCCGCCCGATGATCGCGGCCTGCTCGCCCAGCGGGTGGCCGCGCAGCGCGGCGAGCGCGGCATCGGCCTGCACGCCGTCCACGATCGCCACCAGCCGGCCCTCGCAGGCCACGTACATGGGGTCGATGCCGAGCAGTTCCGAGGCGCCGCGTACCGCCGGGCGCACCGGGATGTCCTGCTCACGGACGATGACACCGACCCCGGCCGATGTCGCGACCTCGTTCAGGATGGTGGCCACACCGCCCCGCGTCGCGTCCCGGATCGCGCGCACTCCGCTGACCCGGTCAAGCAAGGTCGCGACCAGTCCGTTCAGCGGCGCGCTGTCGGAGATCACGTCGGCCTCGATGTCCAGCTCGCCGCGGGCCAGCATGATGGTCACGCCGTGGTCCCCGATCGGCCCGGAGACCAGGACGGCATCGCCGGGCAGCACGGTGGCGACGCCCAGCTCGCCGTCGCGCTCGATGACCCCGACGCCGGCGGTGCTGATGTAGCAGCCGTCGGCCTTGCCTCGCTCCACGACCTTGGTGTCGCCGGTGACGATCTGCACGCCGGCCGCCAGCGCGGCGTCCCGCATCGAGGCGACGATCTTCGTGTCAGGTCCGCGACCGCGAAGCCCTCCTCCAGGATGAACCCCGCGGACAGGTAAAGCGGCGTGGCCCCGGCGATGGCCAGGTCGTTGACGGTTCCGTTGACGGCCAGGTCGCCGATGTTGCCGCCGGGGAAGAACAGCGGGGAGACCACGTAGGAGTCGGTGGTGAAGGCCAGCCGGGCACCGCCGACGGCCGGCCGGGCCGCATCCTCCAGGGTCTCCAGCATCGGGTTGCGGAAGGCGTCGAGGAACACGGCCTCGATGAGGGTCTGGGTCGCCTTGCCGCCGGCCCCGTGCGACATGGTGATCCGCTCTTCGCGCAGCCGCGGCCGCGCGCGGCGGGCGCGGTCGATCCGGTCCAGCACCATCGACTCGCGCACGGTGCCCGGAGCCGGCTGCGGCGAGCCCGTCATGACGTGCTCGCCTCCTTCACCCTGGTCCGGGTCAGCCGGCCGTAGTTGTAATAGGCGGCGCAGGCGCCCTCGGGAGAGACCATGCAGGTGCCGATGGGCGTCTCCGGGGTGCACGAGGTGCCGAACACCTTGCACTCCCACGGCTTGAGTACGCCCTTGAGCACCTCGCCGCACTGGCAGGCCTTGGGGTCGGCGACCCGGACGCCGGGCACGGCGAACAGCCGCTCGGCGTCGAACCTGGCGAATTCCTCGCGCATCTTCAGCGCGGAGTGCGAGATGAAGCCGAGCCCCCGCCATTCGAAGTAGGGGCGCAGTTCCATGGTCTGGCCGATGGCGCGCAGCGCGACGGGGTTGCCGTCCCACGGCACCACCCGCGCGTACTGGTTCTCCACCTCGGAGCGGCCGTCGGCGAGCTGCTGCATCAGCATGTAGACCGACTGGAGGATGTCCAGCGGCTCGAAGCCGGCGGTGACCACCGGCTTGCCGTAGTCCCTGGCGATGAACTCATAGGGGCGGCAGCCGATCACGGTGGACACGTGGCCGGGGCCGAGGAACCCGTCCAGCCGCAGGTCGGGGGAATCGAGGATGGCCTTGATGGCCGGCACGATGGTGACGTGGTTGCAGAACACGGAGAAGTTCTCCAGGCCCTGCGCCGCGGCGCGCAGCACGGTCATCGCCGTGGACGGCGCGGTGGTCTCGAAGCCGATGGCCATGAAGACGACCCGCCGGCCGGTGTTCTGCCTGGCGATCTTCAGCGCGTCGAGCGGCGAGTAGACCATCCGGATGTCGGTGCCGCGGGCCTTGGCGTCGAAGAACGAGCCGTTGCTGCCGGGGACCCGCATCATGTCCCCGAACGAGGTCATGATGACGTCGGGCTCGCTCGCCAGGGCGATGGCGTCGTCCACCCGGCCCATCGGGATGACGCAGACCGGGCAGCCCGGCCCGTGCACGAGGGTGATCTGCTCGGGCAGGTAGTCCTCGATGCCGTGCTTGTAGATCGTGTGGGTGTGCCCGCCGCACACCTCCATCAGCTTGTACTGGCGCCCCGGCTCGCACAGCGCGGCGATCTTCGCCGCCAGCGCGTGCGCCGTGTCGGCGTCGCGAAACTCGTCAACGAACCGCATCGGTCCCCCCTATTCGATCCGTGACTCCTGGAGCGCGGCCAGCTCGTCGTCGTAGGCCTGCCCGATCCCCTCCAGGAAGGACAGCGCGGCGGCGGCCTCGGCCTCGTCGATCTTGGAGAGCGCGAACCCGACGTGAATCAGCACCCACTCGCCCGGCTTGGGCGGGTCATCGGCGAGCAGCCCGATGTTGATCACCCGCCGCACCCCGCTGACGTCGACCTTCGCCAGGTCGGGCTGGTCGGGCAGGAACTCGATCACCTCACCCGGAATGCCGAGGCACATGTCTCATCCCTCCGTTGCCTGGCCGACAAGGCCGAGTACGACCTTGACCGCCTCATCGACAGCCGCCGCCACCGGCTCGCTCAGCGTCATGCCGTACTCGGTGCTGGCCGGCTCGCAGCCCACCACCAGGATCCGGTCGGGCCGGTCCCCGTCGAGCACGTGCAGCATGCCGAGCACGACATCGGGCTGCATGCCGTGCGCGTCGAGCAGCGGGCTGGCCGGCAGCTCGCCCTCGTCCGCCGCCAGGCCGTCACCGGGGGCGGTGGCCGGCTCCAAGTCTGGCTCGATCACGTACACGGTCCCCGGCGGCTCGCCGCGCGGCGAGGCATCGACCAGGATCGCGGTGCCGACCCCGCTGGCCAGGTCGTGCGCCAGGTGCATGCCCCTGATGCCGTAGTCCACGACCCTGACCCCGTCCGGCAGCGGCACGGTGGCCAGCCGCTGGGCGACCGCCACGCCGAAGCCGTCGTCGCTCAGGAAGATGTTGCCGATGCCCGCGATCAGCGTGCTGCCGGTCATGGCGTCACCTGCCCGGCCCCGGACGGCGCCGCCAGCGCCGCCTGGCACAGCTCCCACAGCGCGTGGTAGATCGTGGTCTGCGCCTCCTGGATCCGGTGCACGGACGCCGACGGCGCGACGAACAGGTAGTCAATGCTGTCCAGCTCGGCCATCTTCCCGCCGGAGTAGCCGGCGATGCCGATGCTGAGCATCCCGCGCCTGCTCGCCTCGTCGAAGGCGCGCAGCAGGTTGTCGGAGTTTCCGCTGGTGGACAGGCCGATGACGATGTCGGCGGCGCGGCCGAAGGCACCCACCTGCCGGGCGAAGATGACGTCGGGGCCGACATCGTTGGCCAGGGCGGTCAGCACAGACGGGTCGCTGGCCAGGCTGAGCGCCGGCAGCGGCCGGGCCGCGCCGCCGGGATGCAGGAACAGCGTGACGATCTGCTGTGCGTCGGTGGCACTGCCGCCATTGCCGAACGCGAGCAGCCGGGCACCCGCCTCGAACCGCTCGGTCATCGCCTGCGCGCAGGCCGCCAGGCGCTCGCCGTCGGCGTCGCGTACCTCCTGGCGGAGCTGGGTGATCTCGGCGGCCTTGGCCACGGTCGACGCCCGTACCTGGTCAAGCACGGCGGACACATCTGTCTGGCCCGCGTACAGGAACGGGTACAGCGACTCCACGGAGCCCGCCTCGGGCGGCTGCGGCCTCCGGCGGCTGGGCGGTCATCGGGGCAGCACCGCGATCGCCTCCCTGGCGTGCACCAGCACGGTGTCGCCGACGGCGGCGCTGACCAGCGCGACGCTGATCTCCTCCTGGCCGCTGCCGGTGTCGGCGATGGCCAGGTCGTCATCGAGCAGCTCGACCACCCGGACCGGGACAGCGGTGTCGGAGCAGGTGATGCAGACGTCGTCGTGGCACTCAGGCACGCCGGTCATGCGATCACCCCAGGAGCCAGCACCCCTGGCTGCTCAAGGAACACGTGCACCAGTTCCCAGAGCACGTGGTAGGTGGTCACCTGGATCTCCTTGACCACGCGCGGGTCGGTCGCGCTGCTGGCCAGGATGTGGTCGACCGGGCTGACGCCGACCGCCCCGCCGCCCCCGCCGACCAGGGCGATGGTGAGCATGCCCAGGTCGCGGGCGGTCAGCAGGCCGGCCAGCACGCTGGGGCAATTGCCATCGGCGCAGATGCCCAGCGCGATGTCAGCAGGCTCGGCGAGATGCCTGAGCTGGTAAGAGAAGATCGCCGCCATCCCCTCCCTGGCGGCGATATCCGTCACCGTGGCCACATCGCAGGCCAGTGATAAGGCGGGCAGCGCCCGCTTCCCGACGATCACCGGGTGGACGAACTCGACGGCGACGTGCTGGGCGTCGGTGGCGGCGCCGCCCACACCGAAGACCATCAGCTTGCCGCCCCGGTGGAACCGGATCGCCATCTCGTGACAGGCCGTCGCGACGATCCCGGCCTGGGCGGCCAACTCGGCCACCGGCTCCTCGCGGCGCGCGAAGATCTCGTCGAGCAGGCCAGTGCCCGGCACCGCCACGGACTCGCGGCCCGGCGCGGTCACGCCGCCGCCCCCGCCCCGCCGTGCCCGGGCTCCGCGCCGTCGTGCCCCGGCTCCGCCTCGGGTAGCGACACCTCGACCCTGATGCCGACCTGGTCGCGCACCTTGAGCGAGCCGAGGAACGCCGAGTAGGGCCGGATGCCGAAATCCGTCTGCGCCACCGAGGCGGTCGCCTGGTAGCGCGCCGGAGCCTGGCGGCTGACCTCCAGCCGCAGCGGCCTGGACCGGCCGGCCAGGGTGAGCGTCCCGGTGATGACACCGCCCCCGCCGCTGTCCGCCCGGAACGAGGCGGCGGAGAAGGTCGCCTCCGGATGCGCGGTGGCGGACAGGACCTTGCGGGCGGTCATGGCGATCTCGCGCTTGTCCCGGTCGGTCAGGGGCTTCAGCCCGCCGGTGCCCTCGCGGACCACCAGGGAGGTCATGTCGACCCGGACATCGAGGCTGGCAGGCGCGAGGTCGTCGCCCACGACCAGCTCGCCGGACCAGAAGGTCGGCTCGATGGTCAGGTCGTGGCCCGCCTGGGACACCAGCCCGTCGCGGAGCGTCGTTAAGACGATGCGGCAGGTATCCGTGCCGAGGTGGTGGCGTCCTGCGTGAATCGCCATAGCAGAACCGTAGGACACATGTGGGGGGACGTCCAGCGATCCGCCAGGACATGTCTGGCCAGATGTCCGGCTGGCGCCGGTCCGTACCGACTGGCGCCCGGACAGATCAGGGCAGCGGCACCTCACCGAAAACCTCCTGGATGCGGCGCAGGTCGCGCATCCGGGGCTCGGTGGCGCCGCCGACCCAGCGACTCACGGTCTTCACGGAAACGCCGAGCTGCCGGGCTGCCGCTTCCTGGGTCAGGCCCTCGCGGCGCAGCGCGCTCGACATCCACTCGGCGAACGTCTCGGTCTGCCCGGACTCACCGTTCTGGCCCTGGGAGCCGTTCTGCCCCGCCGGAAGCTGCTGGCCGGGTTGCGGCGGCATCAACCGGGGCAGGCTGGCGCTCTCGCCCGCCGGCGCATCGGCGTGCGGCGGCCCCTGCGCCGGCTGGACCACCGACATCGGCGGCCCCGGCATCGTGGGCGGCGAGATCGCGGTGTCGGAGTGCAGCACGTCGACCTCGACATGCTCGGGGAAGATGCGGAACGCGACCTGGATGGACCCCGTCGGGCCGGCCGCGTCGAGCAGCGCGCGGAACACCGTCTCCCCGACCTCGCGGGTGCCCTCGGCCGTCAGCGGCGACTCGGCCAGGCAGCGGCGGACGAAATCCCTGATGTCCGGGATGGAGGACGGGCGCGCGGTGAAGACCTGGGACAGCACGACGACGGGTACGACTTCAATGGGGCCTCCCGCGTTACCGTTCACGGGCTCCGCCACTGCTGCTTTCTCCCTCGTGCTGCTTCCCTCGGCCGTACCCGCGCGGCGGACGGCCTGGGCTGGAAGTCAGAGTACGTGGTGCCGGGGACCGGGGAAACCCCTCTGCCTGGTTTCGGTCACCGGGCATAGCCAGTTCTGGCCGGACTCGGCAGTCCATAACGACCGGGACCGTCCCGCGCGTTGCCCGGCACCGGTGTCGCCGGGCCGGCGCGCGATGCCATCCGGCCGGCCGGTCCCGGTGACTACCATCCAGGCCAGCGGGGTATGACCGGCCCGCGCGGGCGCTTCGGGCGGCCAATCCGCGGGCAGGACAGGCACAGACAATACTGTCCGGTCATCTGTCCGTTTCTCCTTGTAGCCGGCCGGTCGCTGGTTTAGAGTGACGGCGTCTGCGCATCACCGAAGGTGAGGTGCGTCTTGATGTACCGCAGGGGCAGGGGAAGGACCGAGGACCTCGGGCGCTTAGGCGTGACGGGCCGCGGGGATTCACGCGGCAGGCGCGCTGGCCATGCAGCGAGCACCGGCCGGTATGGCGGGAACGGTGCGGCGGGGGAAAACGCGATACGAGCGGGCAGGCCGCCATGCGGTCGTGCCGTCATGCGTGCTGAGCCGGCGTTAGCCGCCATTCCGCGCGCGGAATCCAGCCAGTATCCGGTCAAGACACGAGCGAGGAGGTGGCCTCGCGATGGCCGCTGACACCCAGGCAGGAACATCCACCGGGCAGGGAGCGCAGGCGGAAGAACCCGTCGTGCACATCTTGTGGATGAACGGCGGGCTCGGCTGCGACGGCGACTCCGTCGCGCTGACGGCGGCCACTCAGCCCAGCATCGAGGAGATCGTGCTGGGCGCGCTGCCCGGCCTGCCGAAGGTGGCCGTGCACTGGCCGCTGATCGACTTCGAGTGCGGCCCGGAGACCGGCGCCGACACCTTCATCGAGTGGTGGCACAAGGCCGACCGCGGCGAGCTTGACCCGTTCGTGCTGGTGGTCGAGGGCTCGATCCCGAACGAGGCGATCAAGTCCGAGGGCTACTGGTGCGGCTTCGGCAACAACCCGGCGACCGGCCAGCCGATGACCACCAACGAGTGGCTGGACCGCCTGGCGCCCAAGGCCACCGCGATCCTGGCGGCCGGCACCTGCGCCACCTACGGCGGCATCCACGCCATGGCGGGAAACCCGACCGGCGCCATGGGCGTCCCCGACTACCTGGGCTGGGACTGGCGCTCCAAGGCCGGCCTGCCGATCGTCTGCGTTCCCGGCTGCCCGACGCACCCGGACAACCTGTCGGAGACGATCCTCTACCTGCTCTACCAGGTGGCCGGCCAGGCGCCGATGATCCCGCTGGACGAGGCGCTGCGGCCGACCTGGCTGTTCGGCAACACCGTGCACGAGGGCTGCGACCGCGGCGGCTACTACGAGCAGGGCGAGTTCGCGAGTGAGTACGGCTCGCCCAAGTGCCTGGTCAAGCTCGGCTGCTGGGGCCCGGTGGTGAAGTGCAACGTGCCGCAAGCGGGGCTGGATCAACGGCGTCGGCGGCTGCCCGAACGTCGGCGGCATCTGCATCGCCTGCACGATGCCGGGCTTCCCCGACAAGTTCATGCCGTTCATGGACGAGCCGCCCGGCTCGAAGGTGTCGGCGACGGCGAGCACCTTGTACGGCACGGTCATCCGCACGCTGCGCGGCTTCACCGCCAAGACGGCGGACGAGGAGCCGAAGTGGCGCCAGAAGGGCGACGACCTGCTGACCGGCTACAAGAAGACCTGGTGACCGTGACCGGCGCCGCCACCCACGGTGGCCGCGCCCATGACCAGCGAGGGGACGCGCGATGACGACGGCCCAAGACACCGGTCTTGTCGAGATGGCCTGGGATCCGATCACCAGGATCGTCGGCAGCCTCGGTATCTATACCAAGATCGACTTCAAGCAGAAGCGGGTCGTCGAGTGCCACAGCACCTCGTCGATCTTCCGCGGCTACAGCATCTTCATGAAGGGCAAGGACCCCAGGGACGCGCACTTCATCACCAGCCGGATCTGCGGGATCTGCGGCGACAACCACGCCACCTGCTCGGTGTACTGCCAGAACATGGCCTACGGCGTCCGGCCGCCGCACCTCGGCGAGTGGATCATCAACCTCGGCGAGGCCGCCGAGTACATGTTCGACCACAACATCTTCCAGGAGAACCTGGTCGGGGTGGACTTCTGCGAGCAGATGGTCGGCGAGACCAACCCCGGCGTGCTGGAGCGGGCCAACTCCACCGAGGCGCCGCACGCCGGCGAGCACGGCTACGCGCACCATCGGCGACATCATGCGCTCGCTCAACCCGCTGGAAGGCGAGTTCTACCGCGAGGCGCTGCAGGTCTCCCGCTCCACCAGGGAGATGTTCTGCCTGATGGAGGGGCGGCACGTGCACCCCTCGACGCTGTACCCGGGCGGCGTCGGCACCACCCCGACGGTGCAGCTCTTCACCGACTACCTGACCCGGCTGATGCGCTACGTCGAGTTCATGAAGCGCGTCGTGCCGATGCATAACGACCTGTTCGACTTCTTCTACGAGGCCATGCCCGGCTACGAGGAGGTCGGCCGCCGCCGCGCGGACATGGTCTGCTGGGGCAGCCTGAACGACCCCGAGTACTGCGACTTCCGCTACGACCACATGACCGACTGGGGCCGCAAGATGTTCGTGACCCCCGGCGTCATCCGCGACGGCAAGCTCATCACCAACGACCTGGTCGAGATCAACCTCGGCATCCGGATCCTGCTGGGCAGCTCGTTCTACGAGGACTGGGAGGGCCAGGAGACCTTCGTCACCAGCGACCAGCTCGGCAACCCCGTGGACCGCAGGCACCCGTGGAACCAGCACACCATCCCGCGGCCGGCCAAGCGGGACTTCGGCGACAAGTACAGCTGGGTGATGTCGCCGCGCTGGTACGACGGCAAGGACTACCTGGCCTGCGACACCGGCGGCGGGCCGCTGGCCCGGCTGTGGGCCACCGCGCTCGGCGGCCTGGTGGACTTCGGCTACGTCAAGTCGACCGGGCACAGCGTGCAGATCAACCTGCCGCGCACCGTCACCAGGCCCGAGGCCACCTACGAGTGGACCATCCCGGTGGACAAGGAGGGCAAGCCGCTGTCCAACGCCATCGAGCGGGACCGGGCGCGCACCTACTTCCAGGCCTACGCCGCCGCCTGCGCCCTGTACTTCATGGAGCAGGCGCTGGCCGAGATCCGGGCCGGCCGGACCAAGACCTGGGAGTCGTTCACCGTCCCTGACGAGGCCAACAGCTGCGGCTTCACCGAGGCGGTCCGCGGCGTGCTCTCGCACCACATGGTGATCAGGGGCGGGAAGATCGCCAACTACCACCCCTACCCGCCGACCCCGTGGAACGCCAGCGTGCGGGACAGCTACGGCACGCCTGGCCCGTACGAGGACGCCGTGCAGAACACGCCGATCTTCGAGGAGAACCCGCCGGACCAGTTCAAGGGCATCGACATCATGCGCGCCGTGCGCAGCTTCGATCCCTGCCTGCCCTGCGGCGTCCACATGTACCTGGGCAACGGCAAGACCTTGCAGAAGGTGCACTCGCCTATGTCCGCGGTCACCCTGTCGAGCTGACCGAAGACCACCGGGCGCCCTGGCCCCGGCAGAGGTGAAAGGCGAGGAATGAGCGGCGTGCGGAGCACTGGCGCGCGGGTGGAGGAACTGCTCGACTCGCTGCGGTCTGGCGGATTCGGCCCGGCGGCTGCCGCGGCGGAGGAACTGGTCGGCCTGCTGGTCGAGCTGTACGGCGACGGGCTCGCCGCGATCGCCGGCGTCCTGGCCGGCGAGGGCGAGCCCGGCGCCGCGATGCTGGCGAAGCTGGCCGACGACCCGCAGGGTCGAGGGCCTGCTGCTGCTGCACGAGCTGCACCCGCTCGACGTCGATACCCGGATCCAGCGGGCGCTCGACCAGGTCCGGCCCTACCTGGGCTCGCACGCCGGCGGCGTGCAGTACCTGGGCGTGACCGACGGGGTGGCCAGGTTGCGACTGGAGGGCAGCTGCCATGGCTGCCCTTCGTCCACGGTCACCGTGGAGCTGGCGATCTCGCGCGCGGTCGAGGACGCCGCGCCCGAGGTCACCAGGGTGGAAGTCGAGGGGATGACCGCGCCCCCCGAGCCGCGGCTGCTGCAGATCGGCGCCCGCCCGCCGGTCGGCAGCGGCCCGGACCCTGGAGCGGCCGCGCCCGGCGACCAGGAGTCCGGCTGGATCACCCTGCCGGACATCGGGCCGCCGAGCTCGCGGCCGGTCCGGGCGGCCGCGGCGGGCACGGCCGTGCTGGTCTGCGCGGTCCGCGGCACGCTGTACGCCTACCTGGACGCCTGCGCGGCCTGCGGATCCTCGCTCGCGGACGGGCAGCTCAACCGCGAGGAGCTGGCCTGCCCCGGCTGCGGAACCCGGTACAACGTGCGGCTGGCCGGTCAGGGCATCGATGATCCGGCCCTGCACCTGGACCCGCTGCCGCTGCTCACCGACTCCCGTGGCGTCCGGGTGGCGCTCCCCGAGGCGGCGGCGACATGACCGGGCAGGGCCTGCGCAGGTTCGTCCGCCCGGCCACTCCGGTCGCGGCCGGCGCCGCGCCGGCGGCCCCGGCTCCGCCAGCCACCGGGGCCGAAGCCGGCCAGGCCCAGCCAGCGGAGCCCGCCCCGCCAGCCCGGTTCCCGACCTCCGTGCAGGACGCCGTCTCAGCCCTGCCGCCGCTGATGGCCGACCTGCTGGCCGCCGCGTCGGGGCTGTCACCCGCCGCGCCAGGGGCTGCCGCGGACGGCAGCGAGAAGTGCGAGCTGTGCGCGGCCTGGGTGCCCGCCGAGCACGGCCACGTCGCCGACCTGGAGAACTCCAGCCTGGTCTGCGCGTGCCGCGCCTGCTACCTGCTGTTCACCAGGCCAGGCGCGGTCCGCGGCAGGTACCGCGCGGTGCCCGACCGGTACCTGCACGACCCCGCCAGGCCGCTGGGCACGGCCCGCTGGGATGAGCTGCAGATCCCCGTCGGCCTGGTGTTCTTCCTCGCCAGCTCGGTGACGGGGCAGGTGACCGGCTTTTACCCCAGCCCCGCCGGGGCCACCGAGTGCGTGCTCGACCTGACCGCCTGGGAGCGGCTCGCCGGCGAGTTCCCGCTCCTGGGCGCGGCGCAGCCCGATGTCGAGGCGGCCCTGGTGTGCCGGGTCGACTCCGGGATGGATTACTTCGTGGTGCCGATCGACGCCTGCTATGAGCTAGCCGGGCGGATGCGGCTGTACTGGCGGGGCTTCGACGGCGGGTCCGAGGCCCGGCAGAGCATCGCCGAGTTCCTGGACCGGGTGCGGTCACGCGCCACGGCGTTCAGTTCGCAGGCGTAGCGGGAGGCAAGCGGGTGGCCGAGGTTGTCTTCGATTGCGTAGGCGCGCGCGCCGACAAGTACGCGATCACCCCCTCGATGACGATGGCCCTGCGGATCAGCGAGACGAGCGGGGAGCGCATCGAGGCCATCGCGCTGCGCTGCCAGATCAGGATCGAGCCGGCCAGGCGGCGGTACTCCGACGCCGAGGCCGAGCGGCTGAAAGACCTGTTCGGCGAGCCGCAGCGCTGGGCGGACACGCTCCGCCCGGTCCAGTTCAGCCACGTGTCGGTGATGGTGCCCGGGTTCACCGGCAGCACCGAGATCGACCTCCCGGTGCCGCTGACCTACGACATGGAGATCGGCGCTACCCGGTACTTCGCCGGCCTGGAAGAGGGCGAGGTGCCGCTGATCATGCTGTTCAGCGGCACGATCTTCGGCTCGGCCGACGGACGGCTCTCTGTCCGGCAGGTGCCGTGGAGCAAGGAGGCGAGCTACCGGCTCCCGGTGGCGACCTGGCGGGAGGCGGTGGACGCGCACTTCCCGAACGGCGCCTGGCTCAAGGTCAGCTCGCAGACGCTGGACGAGCTACAGCGCTTCAAGACCAGCCGGGCGCTGCCCACCTGGGAAGGCGCGATCATCGCGCTGCTGGAGCAGGCGACTTCGGAGCTGCCATGAGACTCAACCCGGCCCACCTGGAGCACGCCCGACAGGTCGCCGACGCGGTGCTATACGAGGGCTACCTGCTCTACCCCTACCGGCCGTCCTCGCAGAAGAACCAGGTCAGGTTCCAGTTCGGCGTGCTGATGCCGCCCGGCTACGCCCAGCTCGACCCGCACGAGGGCGCGTCCGCCCAGACCGAGTGCCTGCTGGAGTGCCCGGACGAGGCGCAGGCACGGGTGCTGGTGCGGTTCCTCCAGCTCCAGCAGCGGGTGGTGCAGGGGGTCTCCCCGGAGACCGGGGACCTGGAGGATGTGGGCACGCTCTACGTCGACGGGACGGAGTACACCTCCTGGCAGGAGGCGGCCGAGCGCGAGCAGCAGGTGACCATCGCGGTGAGCGCCCTGCTGGCCGAGGATAAGAACCTGGAGTTCCACCTCGGGCCGGGTGAGTCGGCGCAGGACATCACCGATGCCGCTGGCCGGCTGGCGGGTCGCCTGATCCGCCGCTGGACCGGCCTGGACGGGGCCATCAGGCTGCACGCCGAGCGGGTGGCCGGCCCGTACCAGGCGCTGCGGCTGCGGGTCCGGGTGGAGAACACCTCGACGCCGCAGGCCGAGCTGCGCAGCAGAGACGACGGCCTGGCCCATGCCCTGATCGCCGCGCACGCGCTCATCGGCGCGCCGGGCGGGCAGTTCCTGTCCATGACCGACCCCCCCGAGTGGGCGGCCGCCGAGATCGCGGCCTGCCAGAACATCGGCACCTGGCCGGTGCTGGCCGGCCCGCCCGACTGCCGGGACCTGGTGCTGTCCTCGCCGGTGATCCTCTATGACCACCCGGAGGTGGCCGCGGAGAGCGCCGGGGACCTGTTCGACGCCACCGAGATCGACGAGATCCTGACGCTGCGCACCATGGCGCTGACCGATGCTGAGAAACGCGAGGCCAGGGCCGGAGACAGCCGGGTAGCTGAGATGCTGGACCGGCTCGACGACCTGCCGCCGGAGATGCTGGAACGGATGCACGGGGCGATCAGGTACCTGCGTTCCGCCCCGGCCGGTGCCGCGCTGGCCCCGCAGGCTGCCGCGGCCGGCCTGGTCCCCGCGCCCAGGGACGAGGTGCCGACCTACGGCATGCCGTCAGGCCCGGACTGGCCCGCCGGTCCTGGGCCGGCCGGGGGCGCGGCCGGCGACCCGGCCGTGCCCTGGTGGGATCCGGGCGCCGACACCTCCGTATCGCCGCAAACCGACCATGTCCTGATCGACGGAGTCCAGGTCGCCAGGGACAGCCGGGTGCGGCTGCGGCCGGGCAGCCGCCGGGCCGACGCCCAGGACTTCTTCCTGGCCGGCCGGGAGGCCGTGGTCGAGGCGGTGCTGTATGACGTGGACGGACGGGTGCACCTGGCCGTGACCGTGGCCGACGACCCGGCCGCCGACCTGCAGCGTGATCAGGGCAGGTTCCTCTATTTCGCCCCCGACGAGGTGGAGCCGCTGGCTCCGGGTAAGTAACCAGGCACGAGGGAAGAGGCGAGGAATGATGGTGTCGAGAGTGATCAAGGCGGCCGTGCTGACCGCCGTCGTCGTGGTAATCGTGCAGTCCGTGCCGGACATCAAGCGGTACCTGGAACTGCGGGACATGTAAGCCCGGCCGGCCCGATTCTGGCTTGGCCGGACACCGGCCCGGCTGGCTTGGGACGATACGGCCGTGGACGGATACCTTGTCGGGATCGACGGCTCGGTGGCGGCAGCCGACCGGGCCTCTGTCGAGCGCGCCCTGCGCGAGAACCGGCTTCTCTGGCTTGACCTGCGCGGCGTCGATGAGGACACCGCCGCGATGCTGCGCGATACCTTCGAGTTCCACCCTGTCGCGCTGACCGACGTCGCCGAGTTCGGTCAGCGGCCCAAGGGGGAAACCTTCGGCGACACCCTCTACCTGGTCGGCTACTCGGCCACCTCGGCCCTGGGCGAGCTGGCGGAGGTGCACTCCTTTTACTCCGAGCGGTACCTGATCACCGTGCGGAAGGCCGACTGCCCGGCCCTGGACGCGGTGCGCACCTGGATCGGCGCCTCCGGGGGCCAGGCCGCTTACCCGAACCGGCCGCTCCGGCTGATCACCCTGCACCGGATCATGGACGCGATGACGGACAGCTACTTCGCGCCGCTGTCGGAACTGGACGACCGGATCGACAGCCTGACCGAGCGGATCTTCGACAACCCGAGCAAGGATGAGCTGTCCGACCTGCTCAGCATGCAGCGCTGGCTAGTTGGCCTGCGCAAGCTGGTGACACCGCAGCGCGACGTGCTGGCTGGCCTGCTGTCCGGGGTGGTCGAGCTGCCCGGCAAGGACGACGCCGCCGACCCGTACCTGCGTGACCTGTACGACCACGTGATCAGGATCAGCGACCTGATCGACAGCTACCGCGACCTGCTCAGCAACGCCATGGACGCCTACCTGTCCATGGTGTCCAACAAGCTGAACGAGGTCATGAAGCAGCTCACCGTGATCGCCACGGTGTTCCTGCCGCTGTCCTTCCTGACCGGCTTCTTCGGCCAGAACTTCGCCTGGCTGGTGGGCCGGATGGGCGGGCTGGCCACGTTCCTGCTGCTCGGGATCGGCACCGAGGTGCTGGCGGTGGCCGGGCTTTACTGGCTGTTCCGCCGCCGGGGCTGGCTCTAGGGGAGATCGGTGTCGGCGGCGGGTGCGTGACGCCGCCGGAGGGCGGCGATCAGGCACGCCAGGCCAGCCGCCGCGGCGGGCGGCAGGGTCACCAGGGCGGGGAGCTGGTACCGCCAGGAGAACTCGAACAGGTCCGAGATGGCCAGCAGGCTCACCGCGGCCACCCAGAACAGCAGGCAGGCACGGGCGAGCTGCCGGGCCGCATCGTCCCGCCGCCGCAGCAGCGTCAGCGACCCGGCCAGCCCGAGCAGCACGGCCAGCGCGAACAGCGGGCCTGGCGTATAGCCGCCGTGCAGCTGGTAGGCCCGCAGGAACTTCGCGACCGGCCGCCAGACCGCGGGCTTGCCGCCGCCGAACCGGGCCGCCGCCGAGTCGACCACGCCGCGCGAGGCGTGCGGCGGGTAGAACGGGTAGCGCGCCTGGAACTGCCACCGGGAGACCGGGGTGTCGCCGGGACTGGTGTGCCTGGTTAGCGCGAAGAGCTTGACCGCGTCCCCGGCATAGGCACGCAGCACGTTCAGCGGCTGCTGGTGCAGCACCTGCCGGCTGAAGTTCTCCACCAGCACGGACGCGCGGCCGGGCGCGAGCGACTTATCCAGGTAGTAGGCCCGCAGCGGGGAACGCGGGCTGTGCTCAAGACCGTCGGGGCCAAGCGCGCGCTGCGCCGGGGTCGGGCAGAGCCCGCGCTCGCTGGCGGGCAGCCGCAGCGTGGCGCAGTCGGCGGCGGCGGCCATCCGGCCGTAGGTGGTGGTCACGCCGGTGTGCGAGAGCCAGAAATGCCCGGTCACCACGTAGGCGGCGGTGCAGTAGACCAGGATCGGCAGCACGAACGACACGCACAGCACCGCTGCGTTTCCGATGGTGCGGCGCCAGCCCCTGGACGCCACCAGCACGTAGCACAGCGCGGGCAGGATGAGGATCTCGCCGACCTGCCGGACCGGCGCCGCGCAGCCCAGGATCAGCCCGCCGGCGATGACGCCCGGCAGGCTGGCGGCCGGCCGCCAGGCCAGCGCGACGATCCCGGCGACGATGACGGCTTCCAGCAGCACGTCGGGCATCAGCGTCTGCTCGGCCTGGAGCTGGTAGGCGTCAAGCAGTACCGGGGCCGCGGCCAGCGCGGCCAGCCAGCGCGCCGCCCCGCGCCGGACCAGCAGCGCGTAGATGGCGATGGCCATGGCGAGCCCGAGCAGGTGCTGGGCCAGGACGACCGTGTTGAGGTTGGCGATCTCGGCGATGCCGCGCAGCGGCAGCCGGTAGGCGACCGGGTCGTTGCCCTGCGCCGAGTACAGGTACCTGATGGTGTCGATATAGAACAGCGCGGGCCGGTAGGCGAGCTGGGCGGCGAGCCGCAGCAGCAGCCCAGCCAGCAGCAGCAGCCCGATCAGCCAGTGCCGCCGGGCCAGGGCGGCCAGGCCGCCGGCGCTGAATACCCGGGCGATCCCGGGCCGGGTCTCGGGCGCCGCCGGGCCGACGGCGGCGGCGCGGCGGCGCAGCGCGGAGATCATCCAGCCCGCGCGGCGACCCGCGGCTCCTGGGCCGAGATGGTGGCGCGGTCGGCGCGCTTGCGCCGGGCGAACCTGATGATGGCCGCGATGCCGAGGGCGCCCGCCGGCGGCAGCGTGACCAGCGCCGGGATCTGGTAGCGCCAGCTGAACTCGAACAGGTCGGAGATCAGCAGCAAGATCACCGCGGTGCTGACGAATAGCAGCGCGCCCCTGGCCAGCGCCCGCTGCTCCTGGCTAGCCCGGCGGCGGAACACCGTCAGCCCCCCGGCCAGGCCGGCCAGCAGGCAGAGCAGCAGCAGCGGCCCTGGCGTGAACCCGCCATCGAGCTGATAGTGCCGCAGGAACGTGGCGCCGGGGGTCCATGCCCGGGCGTTGCCGCCGTAAGCGGTGTCCAGCTTGCGGAAGATCAGCGGGCCGCCCGCAGCGCCCAGCTTGAGGCCGAGGACGATCGTGCCCTGCTTGTCGAGGCGCACCGTCGGCAGGTAGCTGGGGTAGGTCGACTGGAACTGCCAGCGGTAGATCGGGGTGTCGCCGGGGCTGGTGTGCCGGGTGACGGCGAACAGCTTGAAGGCGTCGCCGGAGATCCGGCTGATCACCCGCAGCGGCTGCTGGGTGACGACCCGCTTGTTGAAGTTCCCGACGACCTTGGACCGGACCAGGCTCGCCGGGGCGACGTAGGTGCGCAGCGGCGAGTTGAGCGAGTGGTCCAGCCAGTCCGGGCCCGCCGCCTGCTCGCGAGCCGTCGGGCACAGCGGCCGCTCGTAGGACGGCAGCTTCAGGGTGGCGCAGTCGGCCAGCGCGGCCATCCGCCCGTAGGTCGCCTCGTCCCCGTTGCGGGACAGCCAGAAGTGGCCGTTGAGCGCGTACGAGCCCGAGCAGTAAGCGACGATCGGCACCGCGAAGGCGAGCACGGTCACGCCGCTCTTCCAGATGGCCGCGCGCCAGCCGCCGGCGGCGAAGATCAGGTAGAGCACGGCCGGCGCGATCAGGCACTCGCCGACCTGGCGGACGGTCGCCGACGCGCCCAGGACCAGGCCGGCCGCCACGCAGGTCCACAACCCTGGCCGGGGCTTCCACAGCAGGATGACCAGGCCGATGGCGATCATCGCCTCGAACCAGACGTCCGGCATGATCATGGACTCCATCTGGAGCTGGTAGCCGTCGAGCAGCACCGGCATCATGGCCAGCGCCGACAGCCAGCGCGGCACCCCGCGCCGGACCAGGACCAGATAGATGAGCACGGCGACGGCCAGCCCGAGCACGTGCTGGACGGCCTCGACGGTGCCGAGGTTCCCGATCGCCAGCAGCGCCTTGAGCGGCGCGTCGTAGCCCACCGGGTCGGCCTGCGGCCAGGCGCCGTACAGGTACTTCACCGAGTCGATGTAGACGAGCGCCGGGGAGTAGGACACCTGGGCGAGCACCCGCAGCGCCAGGCCCAGGATGAGCAGGATGGTGGCGAGCCAGTTGCGGCCGCCCAGCGCCAGCAGCCGGACCGGCCAGCTGGCGGCCCGGCCGCCGGAGGACTCGTCGCCAGCCGCCGCGGTGGCTCCGCCAGCCTCGGCGGGGACGGCGGAGCCGTTCGCCGTGGCCCCGCTCGCCACCTCTCCCGACGGCTCGCCAGCGGCGGCCGTTCGGGCGGCTGTCCTTGACATTCGCATGAGGGCCCGTCCCGACTCTGACTTCACGTAACTAGGCTGGCCATGATCGTCCCTAGGCGGCGCACCCCGTCCGGGCACTGCTCGCCGACGATGCTGGCGCTACTCCCTGTCAAGGATCACGGTGGCGCCTACCAAGCCGATCGCCAGCTGACCGGGACTACCGGCCAGAATATCGCCTCGCCGCAGCGCGACGGCAAGCAAGCCTAAATTGGGCGGAATCCAGCGTCAGTAGGGCGTCGTACTGTCCTGCCGTGGACCGCGACCCGCCCCGGATGGCCGCGCCGCCTGGCGCGGTGCCGCCTGGTGCTGGGCCGCGGTGCCGGACCTGCCACGGCCCGGTCAGGGCCGGCACCGCGCGCTGCTTTCCCTGTGCCCTGCATGCCGAGTGCGCGCCTGGCTCGATGGCCAGCGTCGTGCTGCCAGTGGCCTATGCGGAGAAGGGCGGGCCGCACGCGCGCCGGCTCTGGTTATACAAGTCGGACCTGCCCGAGGCGGCGCAGGCCGGGCAGGAGCTGACCCTGCTGCTGATCGCCTTCCTGCGGGCGCACGGCGAGTGCGCCTGGCGGGCGGCCGGCTGGGCGGCTGGCACCCGGCCGACGCACGCTGCCGTGGTGCCGAGCGGTCGCGGCCGGGCCGGCCGGCACCCGCTGCGGGCGCTGGTCGAGCCGTACCTGCGGCTGCCGTGGGCGGAACTGGCACCGGGCCGGGCGCCAGGTCGGCCGACCGGGACCTGGACCCCGACCGGTTCACCGCCGGGCCGCTGCCAGGGGCGCGGGTGCTGCTGCTCGACGACACCTGGACAACCGGATCGAGCGCGCAGTCCGCGGCGATGGCGCTGCGCCGGTCCGGCGCGGACTCCGTCGCGGTGGTGGTCCTTGGCCGGCACCTGGCCAGGCCGGCCCCGCCCGGCAGCGCCCCGTTCTCGCTGGCATCCTGCGCCGTGCACCGCGGTGCGTAGGCTAGAGCGGTGCCTACACCGCCTGCGTCGCGTACCGCCCTGGTCCGCCGGGCTCGCCGGATCAACCGGGAGCTGACCGCGCTCTACCCGGACGCGCACTGCGAGCTGGACTTCAGCACGCCGCTTGAGCTGCTGGTGGCCACCATCTTGTCCGCGCAGTGCACGGATAAGCGGGTCAACATGGTGACGCCCGTGCTGTTCTCCCGGTACCGGACGGCCGCCGACTACGCCGCCGCCGACCGGGCCGAGGTCGAGAAGATCATCCAGTCCACCGGCTTCTTCCGGGCCAAGACCAACTCGATCCTTGGCCTGGGCCAGGCGCTGTGTGAGCGTTTCGGCGGCGAGGTGCCAGGCCGGCTCGCCGACCTGGTCACCCTGCCGGGCGTCGGCCGCAAGACGGCCAACGTGGTGCTCGGCAACGCCTTCGGGGTGCCGGGGATCACCGTGGACACCCACTTCCTGCGGCTGTCCCGCCGGTTCGGCTGGACCACCCAGGCCGACCCGGTCAAGGTCGAGCTGGAGGTCGGCTCGCTGTTCCCGCGGTCGGAATGGACGATGCTGTCGCACCGGCTGATCTGGCACGGCCGCCGGGTCTGCCACGCTCGCAAGCCCGCCTGCGGCGCCTGCGGGCTCGCCGCCCTCTGCCCGTCCTTCGGCGAGGGACCCACGGACGAGGCCGTAGCGCGCAAGCTGGTGAAGGCGGGCCCGTTCTCGTGAGCAGTGCCAGCGCGGATAGCGCTAGCGAGGACAGGGCCAGCGAGGACAGGGCCAGCGAGGACAGGGCCAGCGAGGACAGGGCCAGCGAGGACAGGGCCAGCGAGGATGCCGCCGGGGCGCCAGTCCCCGGCTGGCTGACGCCGGCTGGCCGCCGCTGCCGAGCGGATGGCCGTGCCCGACGTGCTGGCGCCGCCGCCGTCCGGCGGCCGCAGGTCCGCTGTGCTGGTCTTGTTCGGCGAGCAGGACGGCGGCCCCGATGTGCTGCTGGTGCAGCGCAGCCCCTGGCTGCGGCGGCACGCCGGGCAGCCGGCCTTCCCCGGCGGCGCCATCGACGCCGCCGACGGCGGGCCGGTGGGCGCCGCGCTGCGCGAGGCCGCCGAGGAGGCCAGGGTCGACCCGGCCGG
This sequence comes from uncultured Actinomycetota bacterium, assembly GCA_963725175.1. Lineage (GTDB taxonomy): Bacteria > Actinomycetota > Actinomycetes > Streptosporangiales > Streptosporangiaceae > DASUBV01. Next base: position 3,130,157 of record CAVRXH010000006.1, on the reverse strand, counting down.
CGTGCAGGTGCTCGCGGTCCTGCCCGACCTGTACATCTCCCGCAGCGCCTTCTGCGTGACCCCGGTGCTGGCCTGGTGGCGCCAGCCGGGTCCTGTCGGGCCCGGCGACACCGAGGTCACCGCCGTCCGCCGGGTGCCGGTTGCCGACCTCGCCGACCCGGCCAACCGGCTCAGCGTCCGGCTCACCTCGGGCTACGCCGGCCCGGCCTTCCGCGTCGCCGGGATGCTCATCTGGGGGTTCACCGGGCTGGTCGTGGACCGGCTGCTCGCGCTCGGTGGCTGGGAGGTGCCGTGGGACGCCAGCAAGGTGACCGGCGTGCCGCCGCAGGCGGTCGCCACACCGCAAAGCGGCCCGGCGGAGCGGCCATGATCGGGTGTGGCCGGGCGTGCCTGGCCCGCCGCGCAGCGCTATAGGTTGAGCACGTGCCGGGTGACTTGCTGGACCTCATCCTCCTCGTGCTGGCCGCCGCCTTCGCGGTAGCCGGGTACCGGCAGGGCTTCATCATCGGCGTGCTCAGCTTCGCCGGGTTCATCGGCGGCGTCGCCGCTGGTGCCATCTTCGCCCCCCGGATCTCCCGCGCGATGGCCAGCAGCCTGCCCTGGCAGGCGTTCATCGCGATCGTGGTGGTGTTCGCCGCCGCGGTCATCGGCATGGTCATCGCCTCGGGCCTCGGCGTGGCGGTCCGGTCCAGGGTCAGGGGCCGCCCGGCCACCGTCATCGACTCGCTCGGCGGCGCGGCGGTCAACGTCGTGGCCGTGCTCCTGGTCGCCTGGCTGATCGGCTCGTTCGTCGCCTACTCGCCCTTCCCGGAGATCTCGACCCAGGTCAACGACTCGGTCGTGCTCAAGACAGTGGACCGGCTGATGCCGCGAAGCGCGCTGAACCTGCCGGGCTTCCCGCCGCTGCGCGACCTGCTCACCAGCGGTCCCTATACCCAGGTGTTCAGCGCCCTGGGCGAGGAGAGCGCGCTGGCCGTCAAGGCGCCGGACCCGGCGGTGCTCAGCTCCCGTGGCCTGGCCAGGGCGTCCCGGAGCATCGTCAAGATCATCGGCATCGCGCCGAGCTGCTCGCGGCGGATCGAGGGCTCCGGCTTCGTCATCTCGCCCGGCCATGTGCTCACCAACGCGCACGTGGTGGCCGGGGTCACCGAGGGACCCGACGTCTACACCAAGAACCGGCACGAGTACCGCGCCTCCGTCGTGCTGTACGACCCGCAGCGCGACCTCGCGGTGCTGGACGTGCCCCAGCTCACCGCGCCGCCGCTGTCCTTCGCCGACCACGCCGGCTACGGGGCCAGCGCCATCGTGGCCGGCTACCCGCTGAACCAGCCGTTCACCGCCGTGGCGGCGCGGCTCGACGTCGCGGAGTCCGCCATCGGCCCGAACATCTACCAGAACTCCGAGGTCAAGCGGCAGATCTACCCGATCAGGGCGTTGGTGCGGCCGGGTAACTCAGGCGGGCCGCTGCTGGCCCCCGACGGCCGCGTCTACGGCGTGGTGTTCGCGGCGGCCGTCTCGCTGCGCGACACCGGCTACGCCCTGACCGCATCCGAGGTATCCGGCGACGCCGCCAGAGGCGAGCAGGAGTCCCTCCCCGTCTCCACCCAGGAATGCCAGGGCTAGAGCCCGGCCGGCGTCGTCGGCATCCGCCTGGGCGGTGCGGGCTAGTCCGCGGCTTCCGGTCGGTACAGGGTCAGCCGCAGGTCCGCCGGGGTCAGGCCGTCGAGGCCGGCCTTGTCGATCCTGGTGGCCAGCGCGATGGCGGCGGCCGCTACCTGGCCGGCGTTCACGCCGTGCGGCCGGTCGGCGTAGGGGTCGATCAGCTCGGCGCCCCGGCGCAGCAGCGCGGCGGCGCCGCGCGCGTTGCCCCGGCTGGCGTGGGTCAGGCCGACGGCGAGCTGGGCGAGCCCGCGCCATAGCTCCCGCTCGGCGGGCGGGCCGGCCTTCCAGGCCGCCTCCAGCACCTCGTGGGCGTGGAACGGCCGCCCGGCGTCGATCAGGCGCTGCGCCGCAGCCAGGGTCCGGCCCGGCGGAAGCGCCGGGCCGTCCGGGGTCACCGCCTCGCCGGCGGCGCCCCTGGGCAGCGGCCTGCCGAGGTTGTCCCTTGGCCGCGCGTTCCTGGCCCGCCCGGCCGGGTCCCTGTCCCGGCTAGCGCTGTCCCGGCTAGCGCTGTCCCGGCTAGCGCTGTCCCGGCCTGCGCTGTCCCGGTCAGCACTGTCGCGGTCAGCACTGTCGCGGTCCGCCCGGCCCCGGCCCGCGTTCGGTGGCGAGCCGTCGGGCGGCCCGCCGCCGGCCTTGGCCGGCATTAGCTAGCGCTCCGGCTCGGGATCCGCGAGCCAGGACAGGAGCTGCGAGTCGAATCGATCGGGGGTCTCCTCGTGCGGGAAGTGCCCGGCGCCGTCGATGAGCCGCCACCGGTAGGGGGCGTCCACATACCGCCCGGAGCCGCGCGCCGCGCTTGGCAGCACGCAGCTATCCAGCGACCCGTGCAGGTGCAGGGTGGGCGCCTGGATCGGCCGCCGCATCACCTTGCTGTAGCGCAGCCCGTCTGGACGCAGCCGGGAGCGCAGGAACCAGCGGTGGTACTCCAGCGCGGAGTGCGCCACCGACGGCACCCGCATGGCGTCCCGGTACCGCCGCTCGGTGACGGCGTCCGGCCAGCCGGGACCCGACCAGGCGGACAGCATCCGGCCGACGCGCTGGGCGCCGTCCCGCAGGAGCTGGCGCTCGGGCAGCATCGGGAGCTGGAAGCCCAGGGCGTAGCCGCTGCGCCGGCCCTGGCCAAGCGGGTCGCCAAGCACCGCGCCGCGCAGCCGGATCGGGTGCGGCACCGAGACCACCACGAGCCTGCGTACCACCTTGGGGAAGTAGGCGGCCATGGTCCAGGCGGTCAGGCCGCCCCAGTCGTGGCCGACGATCACCGCGTTGGCCTCGCCGAGCGAGCGGACCAGGCCGGCGGCATCGGACGCGGCGGTGACCAGGTCGTAGCCGCGGGGCGGCTTGTCGCTGCCGCCGTAGCCGCGCAGGTCGGGCGCGGCTACCCGGTAGCCGGCCGCGGCCAGCGAGGCGAGCTGCCCGCGCCAGGTCCACCAGAACTCGGGGAACCCGTGCAGCAGCAGGATGAGCGGGCCGTCCCCGCTCTCCGCGATGTGAAAGCGCGTGCCGTTAGCGCTGACCGACCGGTGTGACCACGGTCCGTCGATGTAGATCGGCGCGTCGCCATGCGCGGTCATGGCTACCTGACGGGGGCTGGCGGCGGCGCGCTCGCCCCGTCACCGCGGCGCAGCAGCGCCAGGTCGTCCTGCACGGTCCTGCGGGTCTTGGGCAGGCCGCCCAGCCGCTTCATCATGATCACGGCCACGCCGACGGCCAGCGCGGCGACCAGGAGGCAGGCGCCGGCGGTGATCAGGAATGCCGCCCAGCCCCAGATGCCCAGCGCCATCAGGCCGTAGGCCAGCGCGAAGCAGAGCAGCATCAGGATGAGACAGCCGACGAACGCGGAGATGCCGAGCAGCACGGCTCCCACGCCGAGGCGCCTGACGTCAGCCTTGAGCTCGATCTTGGCCAGGTCTAGCTCGCACCTGACCAGCTGCGTGACGTCCCTGACCACCAGGGACACGAGGCTTCCCACGGATTCCTCGCTGGTCGCGCTGCCTGCCGGGTACCGCCCTGCCGGTTCGGCCATCGGTGCTCTCCCCTCTGGGCCCGGCGTCCCGCCGGACCCTGCGTCCCGCCGGGAACTGCGTCCCAGCGGGCACTGCGTCAGTCAAAGTCTTGCTCATACCCGCTCAGTGGCCAGCCGCGGCGTGCCGGTAACACCGAAAATGGCACCGGCCGGCGGCGGGCACAGTGGCAGGCGCGGCGGCGGGGAGAGCCGGAAGAGGCGGCGCAGAGAGCCGGGAAACGTAGGCGGAGGGAACCGGAAAAGGCGGCCAGGACGGCGAAAGAGGCCGGGCATAGCGACGGCGCCCAGAGCGGGCGCCGTCACCTATCACGTCACACCGGGTTACCATGCGTGCAACTTCATCGCCGGGCAGGGGACTGCCGCCAGGACACCATCGGTGCCCGCATAGCGGCGCTCACCTGCCTCGGCTGCCTCCCGCGGCTGGTCGCGCGTGGGTGCCCGGCTGCCGTGCCCGGACGTCACCGTCCGTAGCACCTTTCTACGACGGATCTTGTTAGTTGGAAAGGGCTTCGCCGTAACCAATTCGTGATGTCGATTGGTGACCGCCGTCACATGCGCGGAACAGCGGAAGTTAATCAGCTCCGGACGGGGCGATGGCCTTTTTTTCGGGCGTAACGGGCATCCTGGGCAGTTCGCTCAGTGTCTGCCCTTCGAAGGCCAGCACTGGCCAGCCACGCTCCCTGGCGACCTTGCGCAGCGCGCGGTCCGGGTTCACCGCATGCGGATGGCCGACGGCGGCCAGCATCGGCACGTCGGTCACAGAGTCGCTGTAAGCGAAGCAGTCGGCGAGGTCGTAACCGCGCTCGGCGGCCAGTTCGCGCATCCGCACGGCCTTCGCTTCGCCGTAAGCGTAAAACTGCATGGCCCCGGTATACCGGCCCTGGGCGATCTCCATCCGGGTGGCGATCACGCCGGTCGCGCCCAGCATGACGCCGATCGGCGTGACGATCTCCTGCCCGGACGAGCTCACGATGACCACATCATGACCCGCCGCGGCATGCGCGGCGATCAGCTCGCGGGCACGGTCGTAGACCAGCGGGACGACGGTGGAAGCTAGGTCCGCGCTGACGATCTCGCTCACCTGATCGGCCGCCCAGCCGCGGCACAGCTCGCTGACCTGCTCGCGAATCCGCATCATCCGGTCCGGGCCCGCTCCGTGCACGCGGAAAATGAGCTGCGCGCATGCACCGCGGATTGCCTGCGACCGGGTGATCAGTCCGTGCCGGTAGAACGCAGGTACGAAAGCCAGGGTGCTTGAACGCGAGATGATTGTCTTATCGAGGTCGAAGAAAGCTGCGGCAGTTCTGCTCGTGCTCTCGACGGATGCGCCCACGATCCGGCAGCATAGGGGAAGGCAAGTGAACCGAATCCGGTTCAGCCTGACCGGCTGGTAACTTCAGCCAGTCCCGCGTAGGCTTTCATGGGTAACGGTGCCGGCTCTGCCCCCCCGGAGCCGGACCGTACGGCGACCCCCGCTCTCCCCCCCGGCGGGGGTCGCCCCATTTTTCCCAGGGAATGACCCCTGGAACCCCAGGCCGAGGGGGCTTCGCCCCCCGGAGCCCCCCTGCCGCGCGCTCGGGCCGGCGTTGCCGGCCCTCACGGGCGGCATACGCCGGGCTGGGGATGGTACATACGGTCGCATCCGTTGGCATCGCGTCCCCGATACTCGGGCTCTCGGGCGGCATGCGCCTGGCTGGGGTTGGCGCAGCCGCGCATCCGCTCGCACCGCGTCCCGGACGCCCAGGCCCTGGGGCGGCATGCGCGTGGCTGGGGTTGGCGCATCGGCGCATCCGCTCGCACCGCGTCCCCGATACGACAGTGGACGTACGTCTGCTGTCGTTCTTACGACTGTGGAAGTGGGTTCACTGTCGTAAGAACGGGGCGCGCCCCGTCGGGGCGGCCGTGCCGTGCATGCCGATGCCTCGGGGCGGGGGGACGGCTAGGGGGCGCCGGTTAGCAGGCAGCGGAGGAGGGTTACGGCGCCTGGTTTGTCTAGGGGGTGGTTGTTGTTGCCGCATTTCGGGGACTGGATGCAGGAGGGGCAGCCTGCCGTGCAGGGGCAGCTCTCGATGGCCTCGGCGGTGGCGGTTAGCCACTGGCGGGCCACGGCGAAGCCGCGCTCGGCGAAGCCCGCGCCGCCGTCGTGCCCGTCGTACACGTAAACCGTGAGCAGCCCGGTCTCGGAGTGCGGGTCGGCCGAGAGCCCGCCCACGTCCCACCGGTCGCAGGCGGCCATCAGCGGCAGCAAGCCGATGGAGGCGTGCTCGGCCGCGTGCGCGGCGCCTGGCAGGTCGATGCCGCGCCGGGCCAGCCCGGCGCGCTGCGCCGGTGAGATCGTCCACCAGACCGCGCGGGTCCGCAGCGTCCTGGCGGGCAGGTCGAGCGGTTCCTCGCCGAGCGACCGCCCGCCGTCGGGGGCGCGGCGCACATACGAGACCACCTGACGGGTCACCAGGACGTCGCCGAAGTGGATGCTGCCCTCGCCCCAGGACTGCGCGGTCAGCTCGCCGGCTACCTCGACGGTGGTGACCTCGCGCGCGGAGGTGGCATAGCCGGGGTCGCCGAGGGTGGCCAGCGCCACGCTGCCGTCCAGGTCGAGCGAGCCGATCAGGTACATCTCGCCCTGGTGCGGGTAGACGGCGCCGGCATGGGCGAGCACGTGCGCGGACGGCTCGTCCACCGTCCCGATCAGCCGCCCGGTGGCCTGCTCGACGATCCGCACCGCCGGGCGGCCGTCGCCGCGCAGGCCGGTCCGGGCGGCGGTGCCCTTGCTGGTGCAGAACCACTGCCCGCCGCGGCTGCGCAGCAGGCCCTCGCGGCACAGCCGGGCCGCCACCGGCCCCGCCGCGGGGCTGAACTCGCCCAGGTCCGCCTCGGTGAGCGGCAGTTCGGCGGCGGCGGCGCACAGGTGCGGTGCCAGCACGTACGGATTGGCCGGGTCGAGCACGGTGGCCTCGACCGGGGCGCCGAACAGCGCGTCGGGGTGATGCACGAGGTAGGTGTCGAGCGGGTCGTCGCGGGCGATCATGATCGCGACCGCGCCGCGCCCGGCCCGCCCGGCCCGGCCCGCCTGCTGCCACAGCGCGGCGCGGGTTCCCGGCCAGCCGGCGATGAGCACGGCGTCGAGGCCCGCGATGCTGACACCCAGCTCCAGTGCCGTCGTGGTGGCCAGCGCGGTGATCTCGCCAGAACGAAGGCCTTCCTCCAGGGCACGCCGTTCCGCCGCCAGGTACCCGGAGCGATAGGCGGCCACCCGGCGCGCCAGCCCGGTGCCCCCGGCCTCTTCCACCTGCCGTCTGGCGGCCAGCGCCACCGCCTCCGCGCCGCGCCTGGATCGCACGAACGCGAGCGTCGGCACGCCGCTGATCACCAGGTCGGCCAGGAGATCCGCCGCCTCGGCGGTGGCGCTGCGCCGCAGCGGGGCGCCGGCCTGGCCGCGCATCGAGGTGGGCGGCGGCTCCCACAGCGCGAGGGTCACCGCGCCGCGCGGCGCGCCGTCGGCGCTGACCGCCTCGGCGGGCACGCCGGTCAGCAGCCTGGCGCACTGCGCGGGCTCGCTGATGGTGGCCGAGGCCAGCAGGAACACGGCCTCGGCACCCGCACGCGCCGCCGTGATCCGGCGCAGCCGCCGCAGCACCTGGGCGACGTGCGAGCCGAACACGCCGCGGTAGGTATGGCACTCGTCCACCACCACGTAGCGCAGCCGCCGGAAGAAGCCGTCCCACCACCCGTTCCTCGGCAGCAGCGACTGATGCAGCATGTCCGGGGTGGTGAGCAGGTAGTTAGCGTGCGAGCGGGCCCAGACACGGTCGGCGTACGGGGTATCGCCGTCCACCACGGCGGCGCGCACCCCCGGCAGCCCGAGCGAGGCGATGAGCCTGAGCTGGTCGGCGGCGAGCGCCCTGGTCGGGGCGATGTACAGGGCGGTGCCGCCCGCGAGCACGCCCGCCAGCGCGGGCACCAGGTAGCACAGCGACTTGCCCGACGCGGTGCCGGTGGCGACGATGACGCTCTTTCCCGACCAGGCCAGCCGGGCGGCCCTGGCCTGGTGCGTCCACGGCTGCGCCGGCCCCGCCGCCGCCAGCGCGGCCGTCAGCTCGGCGGGCACCCAGCCGGGCCAGCTCGAGCGCCGGCCGCGCCGGGCCGGGAGCTGCCGCAGGTGCGTCAGCCGGCCAGTCTGCGCGCCACGGTGCAGGATGCCGCCCTGAGCGGTGCCAGCGAGCCCCAAGTCGGCTAGCGTGGTGTCCTCTCGTGACACGGCTGCCACGGCAACGGCGCTCCCGGCGCTTGTGTCGGTGGCAGCTAGTAGCTTGAGAGTAGGCATCGGGTTTCAGTGTGTCATCACGAGGCAAGGTGTCTCTAACTGCGATCTGGTATAGACATGACCTCAGAGCGTGGTTGAATGCGCGACGGAGCAAGCCGCCCGCGTGCCACCGGGCGGGGGTCCGGTTGGCTGGCCCGCTTACAAGAGAGCCGTAACAGGCGCTGGAGGACTTTGTGGATCTGAAGCTAGATCACCACACCAAGGACGGGATCGAGATCGTCGATGTCGGTGGCGAGATCGACGTCTACACGGCGCCCCGCCTGCGTGAGCTGCTGATCGACCTGGTGAACAACGGCTTCTACCAGCTGGTCGTCAACATGGAGAAGGTCGAGTTCCTCGACTCCACCGGCTTGGGCGTGCTCGTGGGCGGGCTCAAGCGGGTCCGGGCGCACGACGGGTCGCTTGACCTGGTCTGCACCCAGGAGCGGATCCTCAAGATCTTCCGGATCACGGGGCTGACCAAGGTCTTCGGTATCCACGACACCGTGGACGAGGCAATCGCGGCGCGCAAGTCAGAGAAGTAGGGCGAAGGCGCAATTCCCCGAGATGGCCACTGTCGAGTTGAGCTTTACCCCGCTGCCCGCCCATGTGCGGACCGCGCGGCTGGTCGCCGCGGCGGTCGCACGCCGCAGCGGCGTCGATGAGTCACTGCTGGATGAGGTGCGGCTGGCGGTGGGCGAGGCGTGCTCACGCGCGGTGGAAGAGCACCGGCTGCACTGCCCGACCGAGCCGGTCCGCCTGGCCCTGACGGAGCTGGGCGGCCGGTTCGAGGTCGAGGTGACCGACACCAGCATGCAGGGCAGCGGGAATGGCGCCTCGTTCCCGCCCGGATTCGGCATCGCCGTGATCGCCGGGCTCGCTGACGACGTTCAGATCAGCGAGACCGACGCGGGCACGAGCATCCGGATGAGCTGGCCGTCGGCGGTGACCGCGAGCTAAAGCGCGCCGCGGGCGCGCCTAGCGGCGTTGTGCATGACAAATCAGCCACGATATTCACGGGATCCGGCCCCGATTTACCATCGACTTGCCCGGATGCGTAGACTCCCCGGCACTGATCCGTGGCCCATTCGCCAGCTTGCTCGCCAGCGGGCCGCACGCACGCTCTGACTCTGCCACCTGGGCAGCGGCTCGGGCGAAGTTAGTTTTCCCCTGTCAAGGAGGACAGATGTCGAGGCTTAACCCCGCTCTGGCGAGCGGAGCGGCCACAGTCACCGGCTCCAACCTGACCTGGGTAGCCGTGGTGGCCGTGGTAGCGCTGCTAGCGCTAGCCGTGGCCGGCTGGCTGGTCCGGGACGTGCTGGCAGCCAGTCAAGGCTCGCCGAAGATGCAGGAGATCGCCAAGGCGGTCCAGGAAGGCGCGGCTGCTTACCTGCGCCGTCAGTTCAAGACCGTTGGCGTCTTCGTTGTCCTCATCTTCTTCGTGCTGCTGGTCCTTCCGGCGGACAGCGAGTCGGTGCGGATCGGGCGCTCTATCTTCTTCCTGGTCGGTGCCGTGTTCTCGGCGCTGGCCGGATTCACGGGAATGTCCCTGGCGGTGCGCGGCAACGTCCGCGTCGCCGCTGCGGCGAAAGAGTCGGGTGAGCGGTCCGCGATGCGGATCGCGTTCCGTACCGGCGGCGTGGCCGGCATGTTCACCGTCGGTCTCGGCCTGCTGGGCGCGGCCATCGTCGTGATCATCTACCGGGCCAACGCCTCCAGCGTGCTGGAGGGCTTCGGCTTCGGCGCCGCGCTGCTCGCGATGTTCATGCGTGTCGGCGGCGGCATCTTCACCAAGGCCGCTGACGTCGGCGCCGACCTGGTCGGCAAGGTCGAGCAGGGCATCCCGGAAGATGACCCGCGGAACGCCGCCACCATCGCCGACAACGTGGGCGACAACGTCGGTGACTGCGCGGGCATGGCCGCCGACCTCTTCGAGTCGTACTCGGTCATGCTGGTCGCCTCGCTGATCCTGGGCCGCGCCGCGTTCGGCTCCGCGGGCCTGGTCTTCCCGCTGATCGTCCCGATGCTCGGCGTGATCACCGCGATGCTCGGCATCTTCGTCGTCGCGCCGCGCAAGAACGACCGCAGCGGCATGACCGCGATCAACCGGGGCTTCTTCATCTCGGCGATCTTCTCGCTGGTGCTGGTCGTCATCGCGGCCTTCGTCTACCTGCCGTCCAAGTTCAGCGCGCTGAAGGGCGTCTCGTCCGCGGCGATCCTGAACCACAGCGGCAACCCCCGGCTGCTGGCCATCGGCGCGGTCCTCATCGGCCTGGTGCTGGCCAGCGCGATCCAGCTGCTGACCGGGTACTTCACCGAGACCTCCCGGCGCCCGGTCAAGGACATCGGCGAGAGCTCGCTGACCGGTCCCGCCACCGTCATCCTGTCCGGCATCTCGGTCGGCCTGGAGTCCGCGGTGTACTCGGCCCTGCTCATCGGCGGCGCCGTCTACCTGGCCTTCCTGCTCGGCACGGGGAACGCCACCATCGCGCTGTTCGCCGTGGCCCTGGCCGGGCACCGGCCTGCTCACCACGGTCGGCGTCATCGTCTCGATGGACACCTTCGGCCCGGTCTCCGACAACGCCCAGGGCATCGCGGAGATGTCCGGCGAGATCGAGGGCGAGGCCGCGCAGGTGCTGACCAACCTGGACGCGGTGGGCAACACCACCAAGGCGATCACCAAGGGCATCGCCATCGCGACCGCGGTGCTGGCCGCCACGGCGCTGTTCGGCGCGTTCCGCACTCAGGTGGAGAGCGCGCTCAAGACCGCCGGCACGTTCTCGCTCTCCATCGACCGGCCGAACGTGCTGTTCGGGCTCATCATCGGCGCCTCGGTGGTGTTCTTCTTCTCCGGCCTGGCGATCATGGCGGTCGGCCGGGCGGCCGGCCGGGTGGTCTACGAGGTCCGCGAGCAGTTCCGTACCCGGCCGGGGATCATGGACTTCTCCGAGAAGCCCGAGTACGCCCGCGTGGTGGACATCTGCACCAGGGACTCGCTGCGGGAGCTGGCGACGCCAGGCCTGCTCGCGGTCCTCGCGCCGATCGCCGTCGGGTTCGCCTTCGGGTACGCGCCGCTGGGCGCCTACCTGGCCGGCGCGATCGCGGCCGGCGCCCTGATGGCGGTGTTCCTGTCCAACTCCGGCGGGGCCTGGGACAACGCCAAGAAGCTGGTCGAGGACGGTCACCACGGCGGCAAGGGCTCGCCCGCGCACGAGGCCACCATCATCGGTGACACCGTGGGCGACCCGTTCAAGGACACCGCGGGCCCGGCCATCAACCCGCTGATCAAGGTCATGAACCTGGTGTCGCTGCTGATCGCGACCAGCGTCGTGAAGTACAGCCACAACCTGGGGCTGCGCGCGGGCGTGTCGATCGCGGCGGTGGCCATCATCGTGGCCGCCGTGGTCATCTCCAAGCGCCGTGCCAACAGCATGGACGACTCCGCCGACGGCGAGCCTGCCGCGGTCGAGGCGGGCGGTGCGGGCGGAGCGGACGGCCCTGGCAGCTCCGACGACTCCGACGACTCCGGCAAGGAGTCGGCCGCGACGACGGCCTGAGGCTCGATTCGGTTTTGCCCTGGCGGGCGGTGAGGTCACTCACCGCCCGCCGGGCGTTTTATATCTGGGCAGGCCGTCCCGCGTGCCGCAGGGCGTCTGGCCGGGAGGTGGTCAACGATGGAAAACATGGAAGGCAGGCACGCACTCATCGTGATGCGGCACGCCAAGGCCGGCGAGCTGCCCGGCGGCCCTGACGCCGAGCGCGCGCTGACCGAGCGCGGCCGCCGAGACGCCGCCGCGGCGGGCCAGTGGCTGCGCGCCAGCGGCTACCTCCCTGACGCGGTCATCTGCTCCTCCGCCCGCCGCACCCGGCAGACCTGGCAGCAGGTCTCCGCCGAGCTGGGCCGCGCGGTGGAGTGCACCAGCCACGACAGCCTCTACCTGGCCGAGGCGGACGCGTTGCTGGCGGAGATAGTGCTGCTGACCCCCGAGCCGGTCGGGACGCTGCTGTACGTGGGTCACAACCCCGGCGCGGGGCAACTCGCGGCCGACGCTGACCGGGGCGGAGGTCAGCTTCCCGACCGCCGCGATCGCGGTGATCGGCCTGGCCGGGAGCTGGGCTGACCTGGCGCCGCGCACCGCGGACCTGATCGCCTCGTGGACCCCGCGCGGCGGGGCTTAGCGCCCGGCGTCGTCCTCGGCGTCCGCCGCCTCCACGTCGTGCCGGGAGATGCCAAGCAGGTACAAGATCACGTCCAGGTTCGGCACGCTGACCGAGGTGTCCGCCGCGCTACGGACCGCTGGCTTGGCATTGAACGCAACCCCGAGGCCGGCCGCCGCGATCATGTCCAGGTCGTTCGCCCCATCCCCGACCGCGACGGCCTGGCTCAGCGGGACCCCCGCCTCGGCGGCGAACTGCCGCAGCGCCCGCTCCTTGCCCTCCCGGTCGATGACCTCACCGGTGACCCGACCGGTCAGCCTGCCGTCGGCGATCTCCAGCGTGTTCGCCGACGCGTAGTCAAGGCCAAGCTCGGCGGTCAGCCAGTCGGTGAACTGGGTGAACCCGCCGCTGACCACGCCGCAGCGGTAGCCGAGCCGCTTGAGCGTCCTGATCAGTGTCCTGGCGCCTGGCGCCAGCTTGCAGGTCCTTGAGGATCTTGTCGATGGCCGCGACCTCGAGCCCGGCCAGCAGCGCCACCCGGTCGTGCAGCGACCGGGTGAAGTCGATCTCGCCGCGCATCGCCGCCGCGGTCAGCGCGGCCACCTCCGGACCGCAGCCGGCCTCGCCGGCCAGCAGCTCGATGGCCTCTTCACGCAGCAGCGTGGAGTCCACGTCCATCACGATCAGGCGCATGGCGCGACGGTGCAGCCCGCCGCGCTGGACCGCCACGTCCACACCGAGCCGGGCCGACTCCTGGGCCAGCGCGGTGCGCAGCATGACCGGGTCGGCCCCGGAGATATCGAACTCGATGCAGGTGACCGGGCGGTGCGCGACCCGCCCGATCCGGTCGATGTTCGCCCCGTTGGCGGCGATCTGCCCGGCGATGGCCGCGATCACGGCGGGCAGCAGCGGGCTGCCCAGGACGGTCACGTGCAGGCTGCCGCGCCGCCGGGGCGGCCGTTCGACCGAGCCCATGGTGATCTCGGCGTCCATGTCCAGGTCGTCGGCCATGCCGGTGACCTGCCGGTGGATCGCGGTGAGGTCGGGATTGGCCGGGCAGGCCAGCAGGACGCCCAGGATCAGCCGTCCCCTGATCACGACCTGCTCGACGTCTACGACGCTCAGCTCGTGTGCCGACAGGACGCCGAACAGCCGGGACGTCACGCCCGGCCGGTCCCGGCCGGTCAGCGTCACCAGCACGGTGATCTGGGAATCGGACATAGCGGTGTCCACGCTATCCGGGGCTGGCCCGATGTCCAGCCCCAGGGCCGGCCTGGGATCGGGCCGGCCCGCGGGCGGACGCGGGCGCGGCCGGGCGCCGGGATGCCGTAGGTTCAAGCTGTTGCCGACGCGAAAGGAGTGGCGTGTCCGACGAGGTACTGCGGCTGCGCCAGGTGGCGGTCAGCGCTGAGGAGTCGATGCTGCTTCGGGACATCGACTGGACCGCCCGCAGCGACGAGAGCTGGGCCATCATCGGCCCGAACGGAGCCGGGAAGACCACCCTGCTCCAGGTCGCGGGCGGCATGCTGGCGCCGGTGTCCGGCAGCGTGGAGATACTCGGCGAGCCGCTGGACCGCGCCGACCTGGCCGAGCTGCGCAGCCGGATCGGCTTCGCCAGCGTCGCGGTGGCCGACCGGGTGCCGCCGGCCGAGAAGGTCATCGACCTGGTGCTGACCGCGTCCTACGGGATACTCGGCAGGACCGCCGAGGCCTATGAGTCCGCCGACGTGACCCGTGCGGTCGAGCTGCTGGACGCGATGGGCTGCGCGCACCTGATCAGGCGGCGCTTCCTCACCCTGTCCGAGGGCGAGCGCAAGCGGGTGCAGATCGCCAGGGCGCTGATGCCCGACCCCGAGCTGCTGTTCCTCGACGAGCCGGCCGCCGGGCTCGACATGGGCGGCCGGGAGGACCTGCTGCGCCGGATCGGGGCGCTGACGGCCGACCCGCGCTCGCCGATGATGGTGATGGTCACCCATCACGTCGAGGAGGTGCCCGCCGGGTTCAGCCACGCGATGCTGCTGCGCCGCGGCGCGGTGCTGGCGGCCGGGCCGGTGCAGGAGGTCTTCACCGAGCGGAACCTGACCCGCTGCTTCGGGGTTCCGCTGCGCGTCACCCGCCACGGCGGCCGCTGGTCGGCCACCGCCGCGGAACTGGCCTAGCCGGCGTGGGCGTCGCCGAGGCCATCGCGATCCTCGCGGCCGGCGTGGCAGCGGGCACCGTTAACGCCGTCGTGGGCTCGGGCTCCCTGATCACCTTTCCCACCCTGCTGGCCTTCGGGTTCGCCCCGGTCGTGGCCAACGTGTCCAACAACGTCGGCCTGGTGCCTGGCAACTTCAGCGGCGCCTGGGGGTACCGGCGCGAGCTGGCCGGCCAGCGCGGCCGGCTGATCAGGCTCGGCGTGTTCTCGGCCGCCGGGTCGCTGGCCGGCGCGGCGGCCCTGCTGGCGCTGCCGCCCGGCGCGTTCAAGCTGATCGTGCCGGTGCTGATCCTGCTGTCCTGCGTGCTGGTGCTGGTGCAGCCGAAGCTGAGCGCCAGGATCGCGGCCCGCAGGGAGAGCCGGGGCCAGCGCGGCGGCCCTGTGCTGCCGGCCGGGCTGTTCGTGGCCGGCGCTTACGGCGGCTACTTCGGCGCGGCGCAGGGCGTGCTGGTGATGGGGCTGCTCGGCACGTTCATCGACGAGAACATCCAGCGCCTCAATGGCGCCAAGAACGTGCTGGTCGGCATCGTCAACGCGACCGCCGCCATCGTGTACATCTTCGCCGCGCACGTGTCCTGGCTGGCGGTGCTGCTGATCGCGGTCGGCTCCACGGGCGGCGGCCTGCTCGGCGCGAAGATCGGCCGCCGCCTGCATCCGCTGGCGCTGCGGCTGTTCATCGTGGCCATCGGCATCATCGCGGCGGTCCGGCTGATCTTCTTCTAGGCCCCCGCGTTCTTGAGGCCGAGGAGCCCGGGCGGAGTCGGGGAGCACCTGGCCGGGCATAAATCAGGCATGAGGGGCGACCGAGTCGAGATCGTCGTCGACGCCGGGGACGTGACCAAGACCTATGAGGTGGTGGCGACCAAGGCCGGGCGGCGCGTCGAGGTGGTGACCAGGCGCGGCCAGGTCGAGGTGAGCGAGCTGACCAGGGGCGGCACGGCGGTGCGCACCGCCAGGTTCATGGCCAGCAGGGTCATCGCGGTGGTGGAGCACCCAGCGGCCCGGCAGCGGGTGCCGCGGCCAGGATCCCGTCCCTGACCGCCTGCTCGACAAGCTCTCGTGCGTAACGGCCCAGTTCCGCCGAGCCGTCCTCGATGAGCTGGACCTTGGTGAGCACCTGGTCGGCGGTGGTGCCGTGCTCGCGCCAGGTGCCGCCGTCGGCCGCGATGTTGGCCAGCAGCGGCTGGAGCCGGTCCAGCGCCCTGGCGAACCTGGCCTCGGGGGTCCGCCGTTCCTCGAACTCGTCCCAGAGCGCGCGGACGTGCTCCGCCTGGCCGGGCGGCAGCAGCCCGAAGATCCGGTCGGCGGCGGCCCGCTCGGCGACCTCCTGCCGTTCCTGCTCGGCGGCGCTGGCGTAGACGAACAGGTCGCCCGCGTCGACCTCGACCACGTCGTGAATCAGCACCATGCTCGTGACCTTGCCGATGTCGGTACCAGGCGGGGCGTACTGGGCCAGCGCCAGCGCCATCACCGCCAGGTGCCAGGAGTGCTCCGCTGAGTTCTCCCGCCGGGCCGGATCGGTGAGGATGGTCTGCCGGAGGACGCCCTTGAGCCGCCCTGCCTCGCTGATGAACTCCAGGCGCTGTTCCAGTTGCCGCATGCCCTTATTGCACCATCGCAGGGCCCGGCCCAAGGGGCAGGCGGCCAGGTGCGATCCTGTCTGCGGGGGACCCAAGGGGAAGAGATGGAACCGGGGGGACCGGTCATCTGGCCCGGCCCGCCCAGGCATTGCCTGGGCGGGCCGAGCTGTGTTGGATTAGCGGCCCGACTTTGTCTAGGTCTGGGCGCGCTGCGCGGCGATCATGTCGCGGTACCAGGCGAACGACGCCTTGGGGGTCCGGCGCAGCGTCTCGTAGTCGATGCGCACCAGGCCGAAGCGCTGGCTGTAGCCCTCGCTCCACTCGAAGTTGTCGATGAGCGACCAGGTCAGGTAGCCGCGTACGTCCACGCCCGCGGTGATCGCGTCGGCCAGCGCCCTGATGTGCCCGTCCAGGTAGCGGATCCTGGGCTGGTCGTCGACGGCGCCGCCGGCGTCCGGCTCATCGGCCGTCGAGCAGCCGTTCTCGGTGATGTACACCGGCGGCAGCGCCGCCCCGTACCGGTCATGGAAGGTGGTCAGCAGCTCGGTCAGCCCGGCCGGGATCACCGGCCAGCCGAATGCCGTCTGCGGATAGCCGGGGATCTCCTCCAGCGTGAACGGCAGCGGCTTGCCCGGCGCGGCCGCGGCCACCCTGGCCGGGCTGTAGTAGTTGATCCCGAGCGCGTCGATGGGCGCGCTGATCACGCCCAGGTCGCCGTCGCGGACGCAGGCCAGCCCGTCGGGGCCGACGCCGAACGCGGACAGGTCCGGGTACCGCCCCAGCAGCACTGTGTCGTTGTACACGCCGTTATGCAGGGCGTCGTAGGCGACGGAGGCGGCCACGTCGGCCGCGCCCTGTGAGGCGGGCCACACCGGCGTGCAGTGGTTGGTGATGGCCACCTGCGCGACGCCCGCCGCGCGCAGCGCGGCGGTGGCCAGGCCGTGACCGAGCAGCTGGTGATGCGCGGCCGTCAGGGCGCCGGTGCCCAGCGCCTTGCCCGGCGCGTGCACGCCCGTCCCGTAGCCGAGGGCGGTCACGATGAACGGCTCGTTCAGGGTGATCCACAGCGGGATGCGATCCGCCAGCCGCGCCGCCGCCAGGGCCGCGTAGTCGGCCAGCCGGGCAGCGGTGTCGCGGGCCAGCCAGCCGCCGGCGTCTTCCAGCGGCTGCGGCATGTCCCAGTGGTACAGCGTCGGTATCGGGGTGATGCCGGCCGCCAGCAGTCCGTCGGTCAGCCGTTCGTAGAAGTCCAGGCCGGCCTCGCACGCCGGGCCTGACCCGGTCGGCTGGACCCGCGGCCAGGCGATCGAGAACCGGTAGGCGTCGACGCCCAGCTCCGCCATCAGCGCGACGTCCTGCGGCCACCGGTGATAGTGGTCGGCCGCCACGTCCCCGGTGTCACCGTTCTTGACGTTGCCGGGCTGGCGGCTGAAGGTATCCCAGATCGAGTCGCCCCGGCCGTCCTCCCCTACGGCACCCTCGATCTGGTAGGACGCCGTGGCGACACCCCAGCGGAACCCGGACGGAAAGCGCGGCATGGCGAGTTCGGTCACTACGTGATCCTAAGCGGGGACCGCCGCCCGCGCGATACTCAGCAGATGGGCAAGACGGATGCCGTGATAGTCGGAACGGGGCCTAACGGCCTGGCTGCCGCCATCACACTGGCCAGGGCAGGGGTGTCCGTCCAGGTAATCGAGGGTGCCGCCGAGCCGGGCGGCGGCTGCCGGACCGCGGAGCTGACCCTGCCGGGCTTCCTGCATGACGTGTGCGCGGCGGTGCATCCGCTCGCCGCGGCCTCGCCGTTCTTCCAGAGCCTGGCCGGCCCCGGGCCGGAACTGCTGCACCCGCCGGTCGCGCTCGCGCACCCGCTGGACGGCCTGCCGGCCGCCGCGCTCGCCGGGACGGCCGCGCGGACCGCCAGCCTGCTGGGCGCCGATGCCGCGGCCTACCGCGCGCTGCTCGGCCCGATCGCCCGCGACCTGCCGCTCACGCTGCCCGCCATCCTGGGTCCGGTGCTGGCCAGGCCCGCCCGCCCGTTCGCCCTGGCCAGGTTCGGCCTGCCCGGCGCGCTGCCCGCCACCGTGCTGGCCAGGCGGTTTCGCACGCCGCAGGCCCGCGCGCTGCTCGCCGGCGCCGCCGCGCACGCGATGCTGCCGCTGACCGCGCCGCTGACCAGCGCGTTCGCGCTGCTGCTGCTGGCTATCGGGCACCACAGCGGCTGGCCGTTCGCGGCCGGCGGCAGCGGCGCCGTCACCGGGGTACTCACCCGCGAGCTGGCCGCCCTCGGCGGCGAGCTGGAGACCGGCCGATGGATCCGGGACCTGGCCGAGCTGCCGCCCGCCCGCATCGTGCTGCTCGATGTCGCCCCCGCCCAGCTCGCCACGATGGCCGGCCCCGCGCTGCCGCCACCGGTCCGGCGGCGGCTGGCCAGGTTCCGGCAGGGCCCGGGCGCCTGCAAGGTCGACTGGGCGCTCAGCGGGCCGGTGCCGTGGCGGGACGCCGTCTGCCGCCAGGCGGGCACGGTGCATGTCGGCGGCACCCTGCGGGAGATCGCCGCGAGCGAGGCCGAGGTCGCCGACGGCCGTCATGCACGCCAGCCGTTCTGCATCGTGGCGCAGCCCTGCGTCGCGGATCAGTCCCGCGCGCCGGCCGGCCGCCACACGCTGTGGGGGTACTGCCACGTCCCGACGGGCTCGGGGAGGGATGTGTCCGGCCTCATCGAGGCGCAGATCGAGCGGTTCGCGCCGGGCTTCCGCGACCTGATCCTGGCCAGGTCGGTCCGCACGGCGGCGGACCTGGAGCGCCACAACCCCGGCTACGTGGGCGGCGACATCGGCGGCGGCGCGGCCACCCTGCGACAGGTGCTGCTCGGCCCGGCGCGGGCCTGGCGGCCGTATGAGTCCGGGCTGCCAGGGGTGTACCTGTGCTCGGCCGCCACGCCGCCTGGCGGCGGGGTGCACGGCCGGTGCGGGGAGGGCGCCGCCCATGCCGCGCTGGCCTGGCTCGGCGCGCGCTAGCGGCCCGTACTGGCGGCCCGTACTGGCGGCCCGTATTAGCGGATCAGCGTCGCCAGGTACGCCTCCGTTCGCGCGGACAGGAAGTCCAGCAGCGCGCCGATCCCGGCCAGCCCGGACTGGCTGGGCACCCACAGCCAGGTCTGCCGGGTCTCCAGCCTGGCGCCCCGGTACAGCTTGGGCGCGAATGCCTCGAAGCCGAGCCGGACCTGCGCGAGGCCGTGGTCGGCCGCCCACCTCAGCGGCTCGTAGAAAGCGAGCTGCCGGTAGGCGATCCGGTGCTCGGGCACCGAGTAGTCGCAGCCGTAGACCAGGCCCAGGTAGCTCCGGGCGTCCGTCAGGTCGACGCAGCAGGCGACCAGCTCGCCGTCCCGCTCCGCCACCGGCACCCGCAGCGCGGGCCCGAGCAGCCGGGCCATCTCGGTCCGCACCCCGGTCAGCCGCGCCCGGTCCGGGGTGCCGCCGTAGCGCTCGGCGTTGCCCGCCTCCAGCTCGACGAGCCGGTTCAGGTAGCCGGTCAGGTCGACGGTCCTGGTACGCAGGCCGGCGGCGGTGAACGCGGCAGGCTCGGTCCGGTACCGGCGGCGGCGGCGCCTGGGCAGCCCGGCAACGAAATCCTCGTAGGAGCCCGCCAGGTCGAACACCGAGACGGCGGTCAGGGTGCCGCCGCGGAACCCGGCCGCGGCCAGCGCCTGGCGCAGCTCGGCGTCATCGGGCCGGACGTAGGGCAGCGCGACGGCGCCATGGCGGGACCTGGCGACCTCCTGAAGGCCGCGCAGCACGGCGGCCAGGGCGCCGCTCCTGTCAGCCGGGGCGAGGCCAGGACGGAGCAGCACGGTGCTGGTGTCGAACTCGCGGGCGACCACGACCTCGCCGAGCGCCGAGGTCAGCGCGGCCACGGTGGCCGGGCCGTCCGGCAGCGGCTCGTCGGGCTGCGGCTCGTCGGGCTGCGGCTCGTCGGGCAGGGGGCCGTCCGGCGGCGCGGTCTGGGTCAGGGCATGCAGCAGCAGCCGGTGCTCCGCCTCGGCCGGGTCCGGCTCGCCTGGCTCGCCGGGCTGGCCCGGGTCCGCGGGGGCGGCCAGCCGGGCGAACTGCGGGCTGGCCAGCATCTTCCACGGATGGCTGAAAAGAGCAGTGCGCGGCGTTGTCCACGAGCCGTGCGCGGCCGCCGCCAGGCCCGCCTCGTCGCGGGCCACGGCCAGCACCGGGTCGCCAGGCTCTACCCGCTCGCGGAAGGTCAGGTAGGCGTGCGTGTGGTCGACGCCGGGCGGTGCCAGCACGTCCCAGGCGGCCGTGCTGACACCGCTCATCCCGGCGAAGGCGCGGGCGGCAGGGACGGCGGGCGGGCGTGCTGGCGTCATGACGGCGCCCCGGCGGCGTGTGCCTCCTCGACCCGGCGGATCCGCTTCACCGGGGAGCGCAGCAGGGTCAGCGCGACGAGCGTCATCGAGGCCGCCACCACGAGCAGGGCATCGCGCGGGCCCATCAGGTCGGCCAGCGTGCCGCCCGCCAGGGCGCCGACCGGGATCAGCCCGTAGCACACCATCCGGTAGCTGGCCGTCGCCGAGCCGACGAACTCGCGCGGCGGGATGGCCTGGCGCAGGCTGATCACGTACACGTTGTAGGCGCCCATGGCCACGCCGTTCACCGCGAATCCGGCGCCGAACACCAGCGCCGCGGCCAGCGGCACCGCCGGCAGCGCCAGCATCAGCAGCGGGCCGGCCAGGAACGAGGCCGACGCGGTCAGCAGGCCGGCGGTCACGGTCGCACCCGCGTGCAGCCAGCCGGCCAGCCGCCCGGACACCACCGAGCCGGCCAGCGCGCCGATGCTGGCGACCCCGAGCAGGGCGCCGACCTCGCCCGCGGACAGGTGCGCGACCCTGACCCCGAACAGCAGGAACGCCGTGATGAACGCCTGCTCATGCAGGTTGAACAGGCCGGACTGGACACACAGGTCCCTGATCGGGCGGCAGCCCCAGGTGAACCGCAGCCCGGTCAGCATCGAGTGCCTGGGGCGGTCGGGCTCGGCGCGGGTGTCCAGGCCGGCCGTGCGCAGCAGCCAGAAGGCGAGCACCGCCCCGGCGAACAGCGCCGTCGTCACGCTGACCACGAGCGGCAGGCCCGCCGCCTGGAGCAGCACCCCGGCCAGCGTCGGCCCGGCGAGCTGGGTCGCCGAGGTGCCGGCCTGGAGCAGGCCGTTGCCCCTGGCCAGCTCGGCCGGGCGGAGCAGCCGCGGGATGGTGGACTGGAACCCGACGTCGTAGAAGACAGTGGCGGCGCCGACGACCAGCGAGGCCACCGCCAGCAGCCAGATGCTCAGCCCCCACGTCGCGTAGACGAGGCCGAGCAGGGCGAGGGCCGCGCCGCGCACCGCCGAGGCCGCGAGCATCAGCCGCCGGGTGTCCGCCCGGTCGGCGATCACCCCGGCGGTCAGCGACACCAGCACCACCGGCAGGAACTGCGCCGCCGTGACCAGGCCCGCCTGGAACCCGCTGCTGTGCAGCACCACCACGGCGATCAGCGGGAACCCGAACTCGCAGACCTGGTAGCCGAGCCGGGCCAGCAGGTCGCCGGCCCACAGCCGGCGGAATACCGCCAGGCCGGTCAGTGACCGGCGCGCGGGGTCCTCGGCGGCCTCGGCGGGCGTGATGACGTGGCCTCCTGTCGGATCGGGCTGTTTATCGGCCTGTTCTGTCGGACTGCGCGGGTGTCCTCGGGACGCGGCTAGTCCGGGGTCACCGAGAGCCGCACCGACGCCCGGACGGCGGCCTCCAGCTCGTCCAGCTCGGCGGGCGAGTCGGCGTCGATCAGGAAGCAGGCCGGCCGGTCGTCGGACTCGGTTAGCCGCCCGACCGGCTCGCCCCGGTGCTTCAGCGCCAGTACCGCGCGCAGCGCGGGCGGGTCGCCGGGCTGGCCTGGCTTGATCTCCGGCCAGGGCGCGTCCTCTGGCACCCAGGTCAGCTCGGCGCCGGGATAGCTCACCTCGACGTCGCGCAGCGTGCCCGGCCCGGTCTCCAGGTAGACCTGGCGGCAGTAGCGCCGGGGCTGCGGGTAGCTGGCCGGCTCGCCGAGCGTGATCCTGATGACCTCCGGCTCCATCGGGCGGCCAGTGGCCAGGTGGTAGAGCGGGAGCAGCCCGTCGCCGGGCGTCCTGGCCGCGATCTCCATCAGCACCACCCGGCCGCCTGGCGCCAGCCGGAACTCGGCGTGGGCGATGCCGTCGCTGATCGCGAGGCGCCGGGCGATCGCCCGGCCCGCCTCCAGCAGCGCCGCGCCGTGCTCGCCGGGCGGTGCCGGGACCGTGTGCCCCAGCTCCACGAAGTGCCGGGAGTCGCCCTCGTTGGTCCGCTTCGCGGTCAGCGACGCGAAGATGATCTCACCGTCCTGGGCGAGCAGCTCGACCGAGAACTCTGGCCCCGTGACGTACTCCTCGACCAGCAGGGTCTCGCCCGGCGGGTACCCGGCCAGGCACGCGGCGAGCTGGCCAGCGTCGAAGACCGCGCGGACCCCGGAGCTGGCCCGCCGCGCGGCCGGCTTCACCACAGCGGGGAAGGTGATGCCGCTCAGGTCCGCCCGGTGCCGCTGCCCGGGCGCCAGCACCATCGAGCGCGGGCTCCATTCCGGCAGGTAGGCGCGCTGGAGATACTTGCTTCGGCAGACCCTGGTGGCCCGCGGCCCCGGCGAGCGCAGGCCGAGCAGGTCGGCGATGATCCCGCTCTGCTCGACGAACATCTCCCCGATGGAGAACACCCCGGCGACCTCGTACCGCTGCCGCCAGTCCATGACCTGCGCCATGACCCCGGCCGTCAGCGACCCCTCGATGCCGACCTCGCCGGCCACGAACCCGGCCTCGGCGATCAGCGTGGCGGGCCACTGGCTGGCGGCCATGGCCTGCTGGGCCGCGGCCCTGGCCCCTTCAGCGGTGACGACGAGAACCGACAGGCCGCGCCGGTCAAGCTCGGTCAGGTACAGCCAGTTGCGCAGCACCACGTCCAGCCCGCCCATGAGGATGAACGCCCGCGGCCGGCTGCTCATCGCTCGTACCCGTACTGGGCCAGCAGGTCGCCGAACTGCTCGTTGAACCTGGCCTCGTTCCGCTCGGTGAAGAACTCCCGCCAGGTGCCCGTCCTGCCCCGGAAGAAGCTCCACGAGCCCTGGTCATAGAGGTCGTCGGCCACCTTCTCCGGATCGGCATCCGAGCCGAGGTGCGTGAGCAGCGCGGCCACGGCCGCGACCTGCCGTTCCCGCGAGCCGCCACCGCGCGGGCCGACCAGGTCCTCGTAGTTGGCCTTGCAGATGGCGGGGTGGCGCAGCAGCCACAGCGACCGCTCGAACTGGTCCCAGCCGATGAACGAGCGGTCCCGCAGCGCGTAGTCGATCTTCTCCTCCCAGGTGCTCATGGCGCCCAGGATCTTGTGGAAGATCTGAAACTCGAAGAAGTTCCCGTACCCGCTCACGGTCCGCCGCTCCAGGAAGTTGATCATCGAGATGAGCGTGTCCCTGGGGTCGCGGTAGTTGAAGATCAGCGGCGGGCTGCCGGTCGTCACCCACTCGCCGAGGAAGTTGCCGTCCACCTTGTCCAGGTCGAGCTCGTGCAGGATCCAGCAGAGCCCCGGCGGGGTGTCGGCGAACCTGGTGTAGCTGATGTGCGGGTTCGAGATGACCGTGTCCGCGAAGTCGTACCTGGTCTGCCCGTAGCGGTTGATGACCCGCTGGCCGAGCCTGCGGTGCCAGCTCCAGCACAGCGCCTGCCAGTCGTCGCGGGTCGCCCTGGCCAGCTCGGCCCCGGTGAGCCGCTGAAGCTCGGTGTACTCCTCGCGCGAGCGGGTGACCGAGGCGATCCGCAGGAGCTGGGCGTCGTCGAAGCGGGGCACGCTATCGGGGGTGGGCCGGGTGACGCCGGTCATCTTGTAGCCGAGCTGCCGCATCAGGCCCTGGACTAAATGCGTGCCGGCCTTCTGGAGCGAAATCACCATGACTCGCGGAGCCTCACGCAACGTGTGTCCTCCCATGCGCGCCCGGTCGCCCGGCGCCGCTACCGCGCGCCGCCGTGGCGATCTGGCGAGCGCCGGTAGAGTACGCCGTCGCTCCACACTGTGTCGAGATGTCCCCATTCCATCGCCGCCCCCGCGGACCGGAACGGCGCGCCGTCCGGGCCGGTGGCGTCCAGGCCGCACAGCACGGGGACACCGCTCCAGACCTGGTACTCGCGCAGGATCTCGGCGAGCCTCGCGTCGTCGTCCGAGCTGACCGTCTGCACCCGTGCCGTGCCGTCCGGCCCGCAGACCGCCGGCACCCTGTCCCGCCAGGCGGGCCGGACCCGGTGCAGGTACGCCTGGCAGGGGTCGGCCGATCCCGGCTCGAATACCGTCGCGGCCTCCTGCTCCAGGCAGAGGGCCGGCACCGGCTGGTCCGCCGGCAGGCCGGTCGCGGCGGCCAGCCGCTGCCGCATCGCCGGGCTGGCGGCGGCCGCCAGGATGCTGCGCATGCCGAGCGCCCGCGGGCCGAGCGCGGCCCGGCCGTGCAGCACCACCGCGGGCTCGCCGCTGTGATGCAGCAGCCTGGCCAGTTCTTCCAGGCGGCACGGGGACGGCGCCCAGCCCGGCGCCGGATGCGGCGTCCGGTCAAGCGGCAGGCCCAGGCGGGCATCCCACTGCACCGCCCGCAGCCCCGCCCCGCCCACGCCGCCCGCCGCGTGCAGGCAGCAGGCCCCGAGCGCCGATCCCGAGCCGTCCGGGCACGGCGGCACCCAGACCGCGCCGATCAGCGGGTGGTCGCGCAGCGCGGTCGCCCACGCCGGGTCCAGCGCCGCGTCCCCGGTGACGCAGAGCTGGTGCGGGCCAGGGCCGAGCCGGTCCCGCATCGCGGCCGCGGCCTGCTCGGCGAGCAGTTCCGCCAGGGACTGTTCGCCGCCGGCCAGCGTGTCCGCGCCAGCCAGCGTGTCCGCGCCCCGGTCCCGCGCCGCGCCAGCCGGCGTGCCCGCTCGCCGGTCCCGCGCCGCGTTCGCCAGCGGGAGCGCCGTGCCGCCCGGCATGACCTGGCCATTCGCGCCGACGTAGTACAGCAGCGGCGAGCCGCCCCGGTCACAGACCAGCACCGCCGCGCCGGTGCCCGCTGCCGCGAACGGGCTCGTGCAGTAGGCCGCCGCCACCTGCACCGCCGCATGCGGGTAGCTCATGTACCCCGCCGTCACCCCGCCGACGGTCAGCTCGCCAGTGTTCGGCTCGCCGTCACCCGGCCCGCCGTCCAGCGCCCACTGGCCGACATCGCCCGGCGTCATGCCCTGCGCCGTCAGCACCTCGGCGGCGAGGTTCAGGTAGCGGTCCGCGGTTGCCTGGTCGGAGCTGGCCGCCTGGTCCAGGTGCGAGAACGGGACACTCAGCTCCAGCTTGCCGTCGTTCAGTAATGCGAGGCCGCCGCCGGCCGTCAGCGCCAGCCCGGCTATCACCATGCGGTGCCGGTCCAGCCCGCTTGCCTGCCGCTGCCCGCCATCCGCTACCCGGCCGCGCCCTGCTGCACCGCCGCGTCCACCTCGCTGCGGCGCGCCGCCAGCTCGGCCGCGTACTTCTCCCTGTCGATCCGCTCGGCGATCTCCTCGTCGTTCTGCATCAGGTCTTCCAGGTTGGACTGCGCCGCGTCCAGCACGCCCAGGTCCTCGTAGGCGCGGCGGACCTTCGGCCCCCACAGCCCGATGTCCCTGACGCACGGCACGATCCGGGAGAACAGCAGCGTGCGGAACGCCCGCTGGACGGCCGACTGCTCGGTGAACTCCAGGCACTCCGCGACGTCGAAGCCCATCCGTTCCCAGACTTCCCGCGCCGTGAACCTGTCTCGCATCAGGTAGCAGCCCTCGACCACGAACTCCTCGCGGTCCGCCAGCTCCGCCGACGTCAGCTCCTTGTAGTAGTCGCGAAGCGCCAGCCGGCCGAAGGCCACGTGCCGCGCCTCGTCCTGCATCACGTACGCCAGGAGCTGGGTGACCAGCGGGTTCTTGGACACGTCCCGGTGCACTCCGAACGCGGCCAGGGCCAGCCCCTCGATCAGCACCTGCATGCCGAGGTAGGGCATGTCCCACCGGGAGTCCGACAGCGCGTCCTCCAGCAGTTTGGCCAGGTCCGGGTTGACCGGGTAGTACACGCCGATCTTCTCCCGCAGGAACCTGGCGAACAGCTCCACGTGCCGCGCCTCGTCCATCGCCTGGGTGGCCGCGTAGAACTTCGAGTCCATGTCGGGGACCGACTCCACGATCCTGGCCGCCACCGTCAGCGCGCCCTGCTCGCCGTGCAGGAACTGGCTGAACAGCCAGGACGACAGGTGCATGCCCAGCTCGTCGCGCTCGGCCTGGTTCAGCAGGTTCCACTGCCGCGAGCCGTAGATCGGGCAGAGCTCCTCGCCTGCCTCCATCACGTTGACCGGGTCGACCGGCAGCGACCAGTCGATCCGCTTAGCGGCGTCCCACTGCTTGTCCTTGCCGCGCTGGTAGAGATCGAGCAGCCGGGTGCGGCCGTCGTCGTACTCCCAGCTGAACCGCGTTGACCCGGCGGCCGGCACATCCCAGGTCCCCGGCGGCACCGGCGTCGTGTAGTGATCGTAGGTAGCCACGGCAACCTCCCCAGAACGGGTCGTTCCACCGATATTACCCACCGGTAGCCGCCCCCTCCAGAGCCAGGCCCCGCCGGCTTCGCCTGGCCGGTTCTTTCGTTTTTTCATCCGATCTTTGCGGCCCTCGTTCAGGTGGCTATCGCCATGGCTCGCGGACGGGGAGTCACAGTCATTCCGCGAAACGCCATACTGACCACCCTCGCATCCGATAGTGGCGAGGCGGCGATAAGGCCGGGAGCGACGACCAATCACGGGTGCAGGAGTTCGATCTCGATGGCCAGCACGCCGAGTGCCTCCTTTTCGGGGCCGTAGATGCGGCGGATGTTGGAGAGTTGCTGGTCTCGAGGGCTGTCGGGATGGACGTTCTCAGGTCCTTCGCTATCGAGCATCTCCTCGAAGGAGCGGTAGCGGGTAACGCGCCTGACTCGGGTGAGGACTTCGTCGCGGCCACAGACGAAGCGGATGTGGTCGCCAGCGGTGAGTTTGCGCAGGTTGGGGTACTGGACGCGGACCTCGATGGTCTTGCTACCAGCGGCGACAAGGTCGAAGTAGCGGCGGTAAAGGTTCATCTCGCGAGCGCGCACACCCGGAGCGGTGGCGGGACGTGCTGTCATGAGGCGATCCAGTTCGGCGGTGGTGTAAGAGCGGTAGACGTGTTTGGGGTCAGCGAGCATCCGGCCGACCAGCCAGACGAGGGCATCGACATAGTCGTCGGTGCTGCCGGGCCAGTCGGCGACGTCCAGCATCCAGGGCCGGGTACCGGGCGGAGGCGCCACCTTCCCCTCCCGAATGAGGGACTTGGATAGTTTCGCGCCGGTGTCGGTGAGCGCCATCGGAGTGAACACCCGCGGTGGCGGGACTAGGCCGGGAAGCTGGGCGAAAGCCTCGTCGACTAACTGGCATCCGAACGCCCAGTCGCCGCCCTTGACCATCACCGACAGCGTGATCGGGTCACGGGCTGCCAGCCGTTCCTTGACCAAGTTCCGGTACAGGTGGCCAGATCCAGAAAAGCGGAGCTGTCCGCGTTGATAGTGACCTGGTATTCGCCATGGTCGGTGCACACTGCGGCAAAGTCTGCGCCGCCCGCCCCGGCCCGTACCAGCTTGGTTCGCTCGGCCCGCTTCTCCGCCCACCCGCAGGCTGGGCAGGGGAATCGCAGGTGGACCTGGCCGTGCGAGGGGGCCAGCGGCCATCGGATCTGGTCCAGCCGGCCAAGTGTGGCCAGGAACTCGTGCCGGAAGGCGGGACCCGCCTGCTGCGCGGAGTAAGTCTCTATCTCATAATCTACGCCGGTTGCATCTGCCAGGCTGTCAAACATGGCGCGGTAGTACTTGCTGATCAGGTTGGCCACGCCATCTTCGCCGAGGGCGTGAAAGTAGGTCTGCTGGTAGGCATGGTGTGTCTCGGGATCTAGGCGGATGTCGTAGGGAGCGTTATCTAGTGCACCGAACCGTACGACCGCGTCCACGTTGAAGGTGCGTTTTGTGGCCTTGGCGAGCAGGAAAGCTGCCGTCTGCACCAGCGAGGTGCCCAGGTGGGGCGCGCCGTTGACCTGGGTGCCGACGCAAAAGGCCACCCGGTCGGGATTGCTGGCTTGCAGGCGGGGCCTGACCATGTCTATGGCCCGCAGCATCGCGTTGGCCAGCACGTTGTTCGGGCTGATGATTTCCGCACTGTTCCTCCCGCTGTTCATTGGTGACCTCCCGGATCAGAGGGGAAGAACGGGGAGTTGGGCGAGGACGAAGTCGACCCGGCGGCCGCACTCGTCAGCAGGGACGAAGATCGGCCGGTATCCGGCGTCGTAGTAACCTTGAATGATCAGCTCGTGCACGCGGCGGATCTCACGTTCCTTGGCCCACACCAGGTCGTCCTCGGAGTCGAAATCGTCCAGCGGGTCCAGGACGAACACCGCGTCGTAGCGGTACAGGCGGGAGGCCTCCTCCAGCTCCGGGTAGGGACCCAGGCCGAAGAACGCATCCCAGCCGTACCCGTCGGGGATACCGCGGTTGTAGAACCGGACCCCGGCCTTGTGGCCACAGAACTCGGCAATAAATACGGCAAGCACGTCCCGTGAGTACTCGCGTCGGTCTCCAACCTGCAGATGACGGCCGAGCCGGTCGCGGTGCTTGTGGTAGATCTCCCTGGCCGGTTCGCCCTCGGTCGCAGGGATCCCCCGCGCGTGCAGTTCGGCGACAACGTCCTCCTTGCCAGCCGACGGGCCCCCGGTGACGACGTACCGGCGAGGCGGGCTGCCTGGGCTGAGGATCTGGTCGACACTCATGAGCGGTCTCCTTCCTAGTAGGGGCCGACTCCGGACGGGGTGCAGCCGGTCAGCGCCCGTCGCCAGGTGGTAGCAAGCTCGGTGCCGTCCCCGGCTGCCTCCAGCCGGGCGGTGAAGTCGGACAAGCCATGGTCAGGGTTGGCAGCCTCGGCGAGCAGCAGTTCCTGAGCGGGAGTCAGCGTCGGCGTCCACCCGGCGTAGGAAGCGACGTCCTGGGGCCCTAGCTCGCTCGGAGAGCCCAGCAGCACCGTCCCGTACGCAGCCCGGTACGCCGTGACCGCGCGCAGCACCTGGGCGTGCCGCCACAACGCCATGTTGGCCGCAGCGAACACTTCCGTCCCGGCGGCGTCCATGCTGGATAGCCTCGCGACAGTCAGCAGCTCCGCGCGCAGCAAGTAGACCGCACCCCACAGCGCCGCTATCGCATGCTGATGCTCAGCGACCTCCCACAGGAACACATCCGCGGGCAGTATCAACGGTCGCGACGCCGCATGAAGCTCGGGCGGGCTGGCGTGCCGGATGGCGAAATCCGCGCTGTCGCGCCGCAACTGCCAGGCCAGCAGCGCCAGGAGCTTCGGCTCGACCCGTTTGCGGAAATGGTGCACCTCATATCGGGCCGCGGCCGACGCCGCCTGGCGCCGCGCTGTCAGGCTCGCGCCCGACGTGGACGGCGCAAGGCCGAACAGCAGATGGGCAGGGACCGCCAGCTCTACGTTCTCCAACCGGTCCAGTTGCTCACGCAGCAGCCGGTCCAGGGCCTGCGCCCGGCTGCCCGGTTCCTCAGGCCGCTGAGATCTGCCCCTGACACCGCGCAGGCCCAGCAGCGCAGGACCGCACCGCTCCGCCTGTACCGGCAGGCCGGCGCGCAGGACAACTCGAAGCTCGCCCGCCAGCGGGTCATCCGCCGGGACTGTGGTTGTGACCATGAGGCCAGCATCCCAGAGATGCCCAGTAAAAGACCAGATTCATGCCCAGAAAACGCCCAGTAGATTGGCTACATGTGTTAGTCGTGCATGGGGTGTTCGTGGTCGGCGTGGCCGGCGGGCTCTAGCTGGAAGGTGGAGTGCTCGACGTCGAAGTGGCCGCGCAGGCAGTCCTGGAGGGCGTCGAGCATCGCCGCGCCGTCGCCCCTGGCCAGGACCTCGGGGTCGACGACGATGTGTGCCGTGAGCACGGGCAGGCCCGAGGTGATCGTCCAGACGTGCAGGTCGTGCACCTCGCGGACGCCCTCCAGGCCGGTGATGTGGGCGCGCAGCTCGTCCAGGTCGATGTCGGACGGGCTGGCCTCCAGCAGGATCTCGACTGCCTCGCGCAGCAGCGCCCAGGTGCGCGGCAGGATCAGCAGGCCGACGGCCAGCGAGGCGATGGGGTCTGCCCTGGTGAAGCCGGTCAGCTCGATCACCACGCCGGTGACGATGACGGCGAGGGCGCCGAGGGCGTCGGCGCCGACCTCAAGGAACGCGCCGCGCACGTTCAGGCTCTCGGCCTGGCCGCGGCGCAGCAGCAGCAGCGAGGTGCCGTTGGCGGCGAGTGCCACCACGCCGAAGACGATCAGCAGCGGCGAGTGCACGGACTCGGGTGTGACCAGCCGCCTGATGGCCTCGCTGAAGATGAACGCGGCCATGCCGAGCAGCACCAGGGCGTTGGCCATCGCGGCCAGGATCTCGGCCCTGGCGAAGCCGAAGGTGCGGTGCCCGGCGGCGGGCCTGCTCGCGAAGTAGGCGGCCAGCAGGGACAGCCCGACGCCGGCGGCGTCCGCCGCCATGTGCGCGGCGTCGGCGAGCAGGACCAGCGACCCGGTCAGGATCGCGCCGGCGATCTCGGCCACCGCGACGACGGCGCTGAGCGTCATCGCCACGGTTAGCGCCTGCCGGTGCCGCCCGGTGGCGGTCCGCGGATCGCCGTGGTCGTGCCGGTGGCCTGAGCCGGGGCTCACGTCCCCTGGCCCTCCTGGCGCTTGCGGCCTGAGCGGTCGCCCCGGCGCCTGGGCTTGGGCTGGCTGCTGCTCTGGGCCAGCAGCTCATAGGCCGGGTTGATCATGATGGGCTGCCCGTCGCGCAGGCCCACCGGGCCGCGCAGCCGGACCTTGCAGCCCGGCCGCAGGCCGGGGATGTTGGAACGGCCGTAGAAGAGCGCGGTCAGCTCGCCGGTCGAGTCGGCGATGTCGCAGGCCAGCACGGTGTTGTGCTCGACCGGCCGGATCTCCACGGCGTGTACCCGGCCCTCGACCACGGAGCGGCCTGGCTGGGTGAGCGTGCCGATGGGGGTCACGCCGGGCGGCGGTGCCGGGCGGTCGTAGTCGCTGCCGTCGGAGGCCTCCCTGGCCGGCTCTTCGGCGGGGTGACCGGCCTCGGCGCGCTCGGCCTCGTCCATCGGCGCGTCGGCCTGAACGACGGGCCGCGGCTCGGCACCCTCGGCGGGCTCGGCCTGCCCAGTAGGGGCCTGCCCGGTAGCGGGCTGCTCAGTGGGGGGCTGCCCAGTAGGGGGCTGCGCAGTGGCGGGGTCGGCGGTGGCGGGCCGCGCGGCCGGCGGCTGGGCAACGCCCCTGGCGGCCAGCGCCTCCACCCGGCTGCGCACGTCGAACGGCACGATGGTGGCCGCCGCGTGCGGGATGCGGCTGATCACCCCGGCCATCTTGTCGGCGGTCCTGTCGTGCAGCAGCCGGCCGAGCATCGGCGCGTAGCTGCGCCGCGGCAGGATCGCGGTGACGCCCACGCCTGGCAGCGTGGCCTCGGCGTTGACCAGCGACGCGGCGGCGCTGGCCAGGCGGCGGTCCGGGCAGTCGACGAAGTCGAGCACGATGCCAGTGTTGGCCCTGACCCAGTCCTGGCGCAGCCGGTCGGCCTGGATGTTGTCGATTACGAAGTGCACGGCCTGCAGGGTGGTCGGCCGCAGGCTCCTGGCGTAGCGCAGGCCGGCGATGGTAGCCAGGTCGAAGTCGTCCACGAAGACGAACACGGTGCGCCGCGAGTAGCTCGGCGGGTCGGCCGCCGGCCGGCTCTTGCGGGCGCTGCCGATGCGCTCAAGGACGGAGGCCTCAAGCCCGTACTGGCGGTTCAGCCAGATCAGGGCGGGCACGCCGAGCGCGAACAGCAGGATCACCAGCCAGGCGCCCTCCTTGAACTTCACCCAGGCGAAGATGGCCACCACGAAGAACGAGGTCAGCCCGGCCGCGAAGGTGATGACGCGCTTGTACTGCCAGCCCGGCACCCGGTGCCGGGAGAAGTACCGCGACATCCCGAAGCCAGCCAGGGTGAAGGCGGTGAAGACGCCGAGTGCGTAGAACGGCACCAGGCTGTTCACGTTGGAGCCGGCGATCGCCAGCAGCAGCGAGGACAGCACCGCCAGCACGATGATGCCGTTGGAGAAGACCAGCCGGTGCCCGCGCTTGGTCAGCCACCTGGGCAGGAAGGCGTCCTCGGCGACGAAGCTGGCCAGGAACGGGAACCCGTTGAAGCTGGTATTGCCGCCGGTATACAAGATCAGTGCGGTCGCGGCCTGGACCAGCACGAACAGGGAGTCCCCGAGCGGGGAATGGCCGAAGACGGCCCTGGCCTCCTGCGCGATGACGGTCGGGACGCCCGAGGTGTAGGGGGCTGCGTGCGTGATGTGCGCCAGCCAGGAGATCCCGGCCACCAGGGAGCCCAGGATCACGCCCTCGGTGACCAGCACTCGCCGGGCGTTGAGCCCCTCCGGTGGCTTGAACGCGCTGACCGCGTTGGACACCGCCTCGATGCCGGTCAGCGACGACCCGCCGTTGGCGAAGGCGCGCAGCAGCACGAAGACCATCCCGAAGGTGATCAGGCTGACATGGCCGGAGTGCGCGGTGTACTGGCCGGCCACCGGGTAGGCGAGCTTGGGCAGGTCGCCGAAGGCCTCGCGGAACAGCCCGGTGATGATCACCAGGATCACCGACCCGGTGAACAGGTAGGTGGGCACCGCGAAGGCCTGGCCGGCCTCCCTGATGCCGCGCAGGTTGCCGTAGCACATCAGCACGACGACGCAGATCGAGATGATCGTCAGCAGCTCGGGGTTATTGAGCGCGGGGATGGCCGAGGCGACCGCGGCGGTGCCGGCCGCCACCTGGACGGCGACGGTCACCACGTAGTCGATCAGCAGCGCGATGGCGGCGACCTGGGCGATCCGCGGGCCGAAGTTCTCCCTGGCCACCACGTAGGACCCGCCGGCCCTGGTGTAGACCGTGACGACCTCGCGATAGGCGAGCACCACCAGCGCCATCACGAACAGCACCACGCCGGTCAGCGGCAGGATGAGCGTGAACGCGGTGACCGCGAGGCCGCCCCTGAGCAGCTCGATGAGGATTTCCTCGGTGCCGTAGGCCGAGGAAGAGATGCCGTCGGGGGCCAGCACGCCCAGGGCGAGCCGCTTGGACAGCCGCTGCTCGCCAAGCTGCTCGTTGATCAGCGGCCTGCCCAGCAGCTTCCGCTTGACCGCGTAGCCGATGCCTTCGGCGAGGTCGTTGCGCCGGACGAGCGAGCCGACCGCTCTGCGCATGGCCACGCGCGTCCTCCTTGTGCCTACTCCGCTGACGTGGACTTCATACCATTGCCCCGTTCGGAGACGACAGACCGGTACTCACCCGCCTCCAGGTCAGCGGCATGGCAAGGTGATCAGGGTAGAAGTAGATCAGTACCGCCCGAACCAGGCAGGAAGGCCTGTACCCATGACCACCACGCCGGACGCCCCGGCACCGCAGGCGGGCAGCTCCGCGGTCCTGCACCTGTCTGAGCTGCTCAGGCGGCCGATCACCGATCGCGGCGGCGAGTCGATCGGGCGGCTGTCCGACGTCATCGTCCGGCTGCGCGGCGCCGATGACCCGGTGGTGACCGGCCTGGTCGCCACCGTCGGCGGACGCGCGGTATTTGTCCCTATTGACCAGGTGGCCAGCCTCGGCGGCCCCGAGCTAGCCGATGCCGGCCTGCGGCTCACCAGCGCCCGGCTGGACCTGCGCCGGTTCGAGCGCAGGGACGGCGAGGTGCTGCTGCGCGCGGACGTGCTGGGGCACCGGCTGATCGACGTGGAGAGCGTCCACCTGATCCGCGCCGCCGACCTGGAGCTGGCCCGCCGCGAGGACGACTGGGTGGTTACCGGCGTGGACAGCCACCGGCGGTCCCGGCGGCTGTTCTTCGGCCCGCGCGGGCAGGCGGGGCACGCGTTCCGCGAGTGGGCCAAGTTCGAGCCGCTGATCGGGCACTCGGGCAGCGCGCTGCTGCGCGGCCCGTTCGGCCGGATCCGCAGGCTCAAGCCGGCCCAGATCGCCGACCTGCTTGAGGACGCGTCCAAGGACGAGGAGACCGAGATCCTCGGCCAGGTGCACGCCGACCCCGAGCTGGAGGCCGACGTCTTCGAGGAGCTGGACGAGGACCTGGCCACCCGGCTGCTCGGCGCCCGCACCGACAGCGAGATCGCGGCGGTGCTGGCCAGGATGCGCGCGGACGACGCGGCGGACGCGATCTCCGAGCTGCCGCAGCGGCGGCGGCAGCCGGTGCTTGACCTGCTGCCGCCCGGCCCGCGCGCCAAGGTGCTCACCCTGATGGGCTACAACCCGACCAGCGCGGGCGGCCTGATGAACATGGACTTCGTGGCGGTGCCCGCCGACGCCACCGTGGCGGCGGGCACCCGCGCGGTGGCGGAGGCCACCAGCATGCAGCCTGAGGCGCTGACCAGCGTGCATGCGCTGGATGAGCGGGGCAGGCTCTGCGGGGTGGCCAAGCTGGTCGCGCTGCTTCAGGCCGACCAGGCGGCGGTGATCACCTCGGCCTGCGACGTCGACCCGGTCCGGGTCGGTGCCGACACCGATGTCGTGGACGTGGCGGTGCTGATGAGCGACTACAACCTGACCACGGTCCCGGTGGTGGACGAGCGCCGGATGATGATCGGCGTGATCACGGTGGATGACGTGCTGGAGGTCACCCTGCCCGAGGACTGGCGGCGTCGCGAGGCGGCCCAGCCGCCGGACGCCCGCCGGGGTGATCCGGGCTAGCGGGGGCGACGGGGCACCAGGGGCGACGGGGGGAACGGGGGAGTGACGCGGGGGCGTGAGCCTGCCGACCGACTGACCGACCGGCGGCCGGGCCAGCCGGGCCAGGGCGAGATCGAGGGCGCGTTCGGCCGGATCCGGCCGGATGAGGAGCACGCGGTCAGCTGGCGGCGCCGGCTGGTCACGTTCGCCGCGATCGTCGGCCCCGGCCTGATCGTGATGGTCGGGGACAACGACGCCGGCGGCATCTCCACCTACGCCCAGGCGGGCCAGGACTACGGCTACAGCCTGCTCTGGGTGCTGATGGCGCTGATCCCGGTGCTGATCGTCAACCAGGAGATGGTGGTCAGGCTCGGCGCGGTCACCGGCGTCGGCC
The DNA here is from genome assembly GCA_963725175.1 of uncultured Actinomycetota bacterium. GTDB lineage: Bacteria > Actinomycetota > Actinomycetes > Streptosporangiales > Streptosporangiaceae > DASUBV01. The sequence goes on along the minus strand of CAVRXH010000006.1, from coordinate 3,094,960 downwards.
ATGCCCGGCTGATCAACGAGCGGTTCGGCAGGTTCTGGGGTGCCTTCAGCGTCGGCGACCTGTTCCTGCTCAATTTCCTGACCATCGTGACCGAGTTCATCGGCGTCTCGCTGGCGCTGTCGTACTTCGGGGTCAGCCCGTACATCGCGGTGCCGCTGGCGGCCGCCGCGCTGGTCGGGATCACCCTCAGCGGCAGCTTCCGCCGCTGGGAGCGGGCCATGTTCGTGTTCGTCGCGGCCAGCCTGCTGCTCATCCCGCTGGCCCTGGCCTCCCAGCCGCACTACGGCTCGATCTTCTACCACCTGGTGGTGCCCGGCGTCGGCGGCGGGCTGAGCTCCTCGGCTGTGCTGCTGGTCATCGCCATCGTCGGCACCACCGTGGCGCCCTGGCAGCTGTTCTTCCAGCAGTCGAACGTGATCGACAAGCGGATCACGCCGAGGTTCATCAGGTACGAGCGGGCCGACACCGTGCTGGGCGCGCTCGTGGTGGTCGGCGGGGCGGGCGCGGTGATCGTGGCCGCGCAGTACGCCGTCAGGGGGACCGGGCTGGCCGGGCACTTCACCGACGCGCTCGGCGTGGCCAACGCCCTGGGTGAGCACAGCCGGGTGCTCGGCGCGATCTTCGCGATCGTGCTGCTCGACGCCAGCGTGCTCGGCGCGTCGGCGGTGACGCTGGCCACCAGCTACGCCTTCGGCGACGTCTTCAACCTGCGGCACTCGCTGCACCGCAGCTTCCGCGAGGCGCGGCCGTTCTACGCCAGCTTCGCCGCCCTGGTGGCGCTGGCCGCGGGGGTGGTGCTCATCCCGCATGCCCCGCTCGGCCTGATCACGATCAGCGTGCAGGCGCTGGCCGGGGTGCTGCTGCCCAGCGCCAGCGTGTTCCTGCTGCTGCTGTGCAACGACCCCGAGGTGCTCGGTCCCTGGGTCAACCCGCCCTGGCTGAACGCGCTGGCCGGCGTGATCGTCGGGGTGCTGGTCATGCTGTCGGGCACGCTGGTGGTGACCACCCTGTTCACCGGGGTGCATCCGATCGTCATCGTCGGCTGGCTGTCGGCCGTGCTGGGCGTGGCGCTGGTAGTAGCCGGCCTGCGGGCGGTCCGCGCCCGCCGCCGCGCAGGCCCCGCGCCCGGCCCCGAGCGCGCCAGGGCGCGGGCGGCGCGGAACGCTGAGCGGGTGAGCTGGCGGATGCCGCCGCTGGCCCTGCTCAAGCCGGTGCGCTGGTCGGCGGGCGTCAAGCTCAGCGTGCTGGCAATGCGGGTCTACCTGGTCGTCTCCGCGATCTTGCTGATCGTGGCGGCGATCCGGCTCGGCGGCGCGTGACCACCGCGCGGCGAGCCTGCCCGGCTTGACAGGGCCCAGGACCGCGGGCATGCTCAAAGAGGTTTTCTAGTAGGACACCTCGTTCGGTGAGGCGTCTTCACGGACACAGGCCACTGATCCCACCCGTCGAGAGACGCTCCGGATCAGGACACCTCTCCCCGGCCTAAGGGGTGAGGCCAAGTGGCTGCGCCGCCGGTGACGGCCGGCGCTACGCCGTGAAGTGCCAAAGCTCTTACGAGAGGGGTGCCTGTCGGTCCAGGCTGGGCCACGCTGCCCCTGCGGGTGTTCTGGGCTGGGCGCTGCGGCGCCTGGGGCACCGCGGTGCCGTGAGCGGAGGGAGGCGAGCAATGGACCACGATAGTCCGGGCCGAAAATGGCCCTCCGTTGCCGCTGTCTCTGCCTGCCCTCGGGCACGTGCTGGCGTCCTGACGACGCCCTCCCCGGCTGACCAGGCCAGCGTGCTTCTGCGCTGAAAGCCTGACCTCCCGCGCGTGCCCCCCGATCCCGCCTGTGCGCAGGCGGCGAAAGGGGAATCATGACCTCCACCACCTCGGACCTGCACGGTGCCGCCATGCGGCGGGGCGCGACCCTGGACGCCGCGCACGTCGGCGACATCCGCGGCGCGCTCGGCACCATCTCCCTGGATGACCTGGCACCGCGCCGCGGCATGCCGGCCAAGCTCAAGACGCTGCTGGCGATCGTCGGCCCCGGCCTGATCGTGATGGTCGGCGACAACGACGCCGGCGCGTTCTCGGTCTACGGCCAGGCGGGCCAGGACTACGGCACCCGGCTGCTGTGGACGTTCCTGCTGCTCATCCCGGTGCTCTACGTCAACCAGGAGATGGTGCTCCGCCTCGGCGCGGTCACCGGAGTCGGCCATGCCCGGCTGATCCTGGAGCGCTTCGGGCGGTTCTGGGGTGCGTTCAGCGTTATCGATCTTTTCATTTTGAACGCACTGACGATCGTGACCGAGTTCATCGGCATCACCCTGGCCGCGGGGTTCCTGGGGGTGCCCAAGGTGCTGGCCGTCGTGCTGGCCGCGCTGGTGATCGTCGCATCCGCGATGACGGGGAGCTTCCGCAGGTTCGAGCGGATCGCGATGGCGTTCTGCGTGGGGTCGCTGCTGCTGATCCCCGTCTACGTGCTGGCGCACCCGCCGGCCAGCCAGATGGCCCGCGGCTTCCTCATGCCGTCGATGCCGGGCGGCAGCGGCCAGCTCGCCACGGTGATGCTGCTGGTCATCGGCATCGTGGGCACGACGGTCGCGCCCTGGCAGCTGTTCTTCCAGCAGTCCTACGTGATCGACAAGCGGATCACCCCCCGGTTCATCAGGTACGAGAAGGCGGACCTGGTGATCGGCATCGGCGTGGTGATCATCGGCGGCGCGGCGATCATGGGCGCGATGACGGCGGCGTTCGCCGGGACGTCGGCGGCCGGGCACTACACCGACGCGGCCGGGCTGGCCACCGGGCTGGCTGCCTACGCGGGCAAGGCGGCCGGCGCGCTGTTCGCCGTCGCGCTGCTTGACGCCTCGATGATCGGCGCGTTCGCGGTGTCGCTGTCCACCGCCTACGCGCTGGGCGACGTGCTCGGCCTCAAGCACTCGCTGCACCGCGGCGCGCGGCAGGCCAAGGGCTTTTACGTGATGTACGCGGGGCTGATCGGGCTGGCCGCCGCTGTCGTGCTGATCCCCGGCTCGCCGCTGGGGCTGCTCACCGAGGGCGTCCAGGTGCTCGCGGGCGTGCTGCTGCCCAGCGCGACGGTGTTCCTGCTGCTGCTGTGCAACGACAAGGCGGTCCTTGGCCCCTGGGTGAACGGCCGCTGGACCAACGCGTTCAGCGGCGGGGTGATCGCACTGCTGATCACGCTGTCGCTGGTGCTGACGGCCTCGGTCGCGTTCCCGAAGATCGGGGCCGCCCAGATCGTGGTGATCCTGCTCGCCTGCACCGCCATCGCGGTGCTGGGCGGCGGGTTCCTGCTGGCCCGCGCCCAGTTCCGGCGGCGCGCGGCGGACGTCGCGCCGGCCCGCTGACCCAGGCGCAGCGGGCGGAGCGGGACCGCTGGCGGATGCCGTCGCTGGCCACCCTGACCGTGCCGCCGATGTCCACGGGCCGCAAGGCCGCCCTGATGGGCATGTGGTGCTACCTGATCCTGGCCATGGGCGTGGTGGTGCTGCGGATCGTCCAGCTCGCCACCGGGCACTGAGCTAGCGCCCGGCCCGGCCCGGCCCGGCCCGGCCCGGCGCGGTCCCGGCCGCCGTCAGCGGACCGCGCCGGTGACCAGCCAGGACGAGCCGCGTGCCCGCAAGGTCAGCGTGGCCAGCCGGGCGGCCAGCCACAGGCTGTAGGCCAGCCAGAGCGCGACAAGCCCGCCGTGGCCGACCACCACCGCGGCCGCCGCGACCCCGAACACGGCCAGCGTGGCCAGCCCGGCCAGCGCCAGGTAGTCCTGGTCACCGGCGCCGATCAGCACCCCGTCGAGCACGAAGATCACCCCGCCCGCTGGCTGCTGCGCGGCCACGATCAGCAGCACGGCGAGCAGCAGCCGCCTGACGTCAGGCGCCACGGCGAACATGCCGGGGATGAACGGCCGCGCGGCGAGCATCACAATCCCGAAGAAAACGCCGTACACCCCGCCCCAGGCGATCATCCGGCGGGTCGCGGCCCTGGCCCCCGCGACGTCCCCGGCACCCAGGTAGCGCCCGGTGATGGCCTGGCCCGCGATGGCGATCGCGTCCAGGGCGAAGGCCAGCAGCGACCAGATGCGGAAGGCCACCTGCTGCGCGGCGATGGCCGCGTTGCCCTGCCGGGCGGCGATCGCCGTGGTGATGATCAGCACGGCCTGGAGCGCCAGGGTGCGGACCACGAGCGAGGCACCGGCGAGCGCGGCGGCCCGCAGCCCGGCCAGGTCAGGGGCGAAGCTCACCCCGGCGCGCCTGGCGCCGCGCCCGACGACGATCAGGTAAGCGGCAGCGCCGCCGGTCTGCGCGAGGACCGTGCCCCAGGCCGAGCCGGCGATGCCCCAGCGCAGGACGAGCACCAGGACCGCGTTCAGCACCACGTTCACGATGTTCGCGGCGACCGCCACCACCAGCGGCGTCCTGGTGTCCTGTAGCCCGCGCAGCACCCCGGTGCCGGCCAATACCGCCAGCATGGATGGCGCGCCGAGCAGGCTGATCCGCAGGTAGATGATGGCCTGGCCGGTCACGGCGGCGGTCCCGCCGAAGGCGCCGGCGATGGCCGGGGCGAGCGGCCAGCCCGCCGCCAGCACCGCCAGGCCGATCAGCGCGGCGAGCCACAGCCCGTCGATGCCCTGCCGGATGGCGGCCTGCCGCTGCCCGGCGCCGAGCTGGCGGGCCACCGCCGCGGTCGTCCCGTAGGCCAGGAAGACCGAGATGCCGACCAGCGTGGTGAGCGCCTGGCTGGCCACGCCGAGGCCGCCGAGTGGCACGGTGCCGATCCGCGCCACGATGGCCGAGTCGGCGAGCAGGAACAGCGGCTCGGCGACCAGCGAGCCAAAGGCCGGGATGGCCAGCCGCAGGATCTCGGCGTCCTGGCCGCCACGGGCGGCGGCCAGGCGGCGCAGGCGGGCGGGAAGGCTGGTCACATTTGCTGATGTTATGTCCGGATCGGCGCGGCCGGTGCCGCCAGCACTGCCGGTGCGGCGGTTAGCCGACGATCCCGGCGGCGCGCAGCTCGGCTACCTCGTCCTGGCCCAGGCCGAGCCCGGCCAGCACCGCGTCGGTGTCGGCGCCGGGAACCGGCGGCGCGGCGGGCAAGCCGGCGGGCGACCGGCTGAACCGGGGGGCCGGCGCGGGCTGGGTAAGGCCGCCGACCTCGACGAACGCATCCCGCGCGGCCGCGTGCGGGTGCCCGGCCGCCTCGTCAAGGCCGAGCACGGGCGCGACGCACGCGTCGGTCCCGGCGAATGCCTCCGCCCACTCGTCCCTGGTGCGGCCGGCGAACACCGCCGCGAACCGCTCCCGCAGCACCGCCCAGCCCGACCGGTCGTGCTGGGCGGGCAGTTCCTCGCCGGCCAGTCCGAGCCCGTCAAGCAGCGCGGCGTAGAACCGCGGCTCAAGCGCGCCGACCGCGACGTAGCCGCCGCCCGCGCACTCGTAGGTGTCATAGAACGGCGCGCCGCCGTCCAGCAGGTTCGTTCCCCTGGCCTCTTGCCACATGCCGCCAGCTCGCAGCCCGTACAGCAGCGCGGTGAGCAGCGCGGACCCGTCCACCATCGCCGCGTCGACCACCTGGCCGCGGCCCGAGGCGCCCCGCTCGACCAGCGCCGCGAGGATGCCGAGCGCCAGCAGCATCCCCCCGCCGCCGAAATCGCCGATCAGGTTGACCGGCGGCACCGGCCGCTGCCCGGCCCGGCCGACCAGGCCGAGGGCGCCGGAGATGGCGATGTAGTCGATGTCGTGCCCGGCGGCGCTGGCCAGCGGGCCGTCCTGGCCCCAGCCGGTCATCCGGCCGAAGACCAGCCGGGGATTGCGGGCCGCGCAGGCCTGCGGGCCGAAGCCGAGCCGCTCGGCTACCCCCGGCCGGAACCCCTCGACCAGCACGTCGGCATCGTCGGCCAGCCGCAGCAGCAGGTCGATCCCGGCCGGGTCCTTGAGGTTGATCCCGACCGACCGGCGGCCGCGGACCAGCGGGTCGGCGGGCGCCACAGCCCGGGGGCCGCACCGCTCGGCACGGTCCACCCGGAGCACGTCGGCGCCCAGGTCGGCGAGCATCATGCAGCAGAACGGCGCGGGGGCCAGGCTGGCGATCTCGATAACCCTGATGCCCGCAAGCGGACCCATCCGCTACCCTCCACGCCGGCCGCCGATGCCCTCAGCCTACGCCGGGCCGACGAAGTGATCTTGACGGGTTTCCGGCGGCATGACGCGCCGGAAACCCGTCTCGACCGCGGCTTAGGCGGACCGGGTGGCGGAGACGAGCTTGAACTGCGCGCCAGTCGGGTCGGTGACCGTGGCCAGCCGGCCGTACGGGGTGTCCTCGGCCGGGCGGACTACCTCGCCGCCCAGGCTGGTGACCTTGACCACCGCGGCGTCGGTATCGTCCGCGCCGAAGTAGACCGACCAGTGCGCGGGCACGCCCTCTGGCAGGAAGCCGGAGGCGTCCATCACGCCGGCCAGCGGGTCCTTGCCGTGCTGCAGCAGCGTGTACCTGAAGTCGTCGGTGTCGCTCATCGTCTGGGTGTCCCAGCCGAACACGTCACGGTAGAACTGCACGGTGGGCTGGTAGTCCCTGGTGAACAGCTCGAACCAGCTCGGCGTGCCGGACTGGCCGGAGGCCGCGAAGCCCTGGTGGCTGCCTGGCTGCCAGACGCCGATGCCGGCGCCGCCGGAATCGGTGATGACCCCCATCGTGCCGAGGTCTCCGACGTCCATGCCCGGCACCAGCACCTGGCCGCCGTGCGCGCTGGCGCTCTCCAGGGTCTTGCGGGTGTCGTCACTGGTCAGGTAGACCGACCAGAACTCGGACGGGCCATCCCCCTGGCTGGGCATGCAGCCCGCGATCCGCTCGCCGTTCCAGAGGAAGTTGAAGTAACCGCCGAACTGCTGGTTGGGTTCCTCGGCCGTCCAGCCGAACAGCTGGGTGTAGAACTCTCGGCTGCGCGCGGCATTCGAGGTCGCCAGGTCTACCCAGCAAGGCGCTCCGTTGATCATCGTGGCTCCCTTCGATGGTCGCGCGCCTGGGCTGATGCCGCCGCGCGCGATGACTCATCGGCTGGCCGCTCCACCCCCATGAGCAGCAGTGCCATCGTGGGGCAGGAGCTTACCGCGCGCCTGGCCAGGGGCATCAGTTCCGCCGGAACACCACCGGGCGCTATCACCGGGTATCCCCAGGGATCGCCCGATATCAGCTCGGGCAATACCTCGATGCACATGCCGTGCGCCTGGCAGGCGATCGGGTTCACTCCCAGTTCCCGGCTCATCTGGTCCCGGCTCATCTGGTCCCGCTCATCTGGCGACCTCCAGCACCGGCGGCCTGGCCGCCCGGCCACAGGGCCCCGGGCGGCGTGCCGCCGCAGGTCGGCGTCGAAGACGGTGAGCGCGCTGGCGACCAGCATGGCGGTGCCGTCGGGGAGGTGGCAGGCGCCCCGCCCCGCGACCAGGGCCAGCAGGTCGCCGGTCCAGCGCAGCAAGTCGCCGTCGGCCGCGCCGAACGCGACCTGCTCAAGGGCGCGGGCCAGGGCGGGCAGGCCGTTCGCGCACGGCCCGCACTGTCCCGCGCTCTGGCCGGCCAGGTAGGCGGCCACCCGCGCGGTCTCGGCCAGCGGGCAGGCGGACTGCGGCAGCACGGCCAGCACGCCGGGGCCGAACGCGGCGCCGGCCGCCCGCAGGTCCTGGTCGGTCAGCGGCGTGCTGGCCGCCTGCGGCAGCGGCAGCCAGCCGCCGAAGTACCCGCCGGCCAGCACCGCCTGGGCCGGCTCGGCCGGCCCGCCCGCCAGGTCGAGCACCTGCCCGACCTGGGTGCCGAGCGGGATCTCATAGACGCCGGGCCTGGCCACGCCAGAGACGGTGACCAGCGCGGTACCCGGTGCCGTGGCGGTGCCAGCGGACCTGAACCAGCCGGGGCCATAGCGGGCGATCAGCGCGATGTACGCCAGCGTCTCCACGTTCTGCACCAGGGTGGGGCGGCGGCGCACGCCGCGCTCGAACGGACGCGGCGGCACGAAAGCGGGCCGGGCCGGCCCGCCGTTGAGCATGCCGATCAGGGCCGTCTCCTGACTGGCCACGTACCCGGCGGGGACGTTGGCGACCTGCACGGGAACCCGGTTCAGCCCGGCGCGCTCGCGGCTGGTCACGGCGTCGCGCAGGCGCTGGACGTCGCCGTGCACGCACAGGTAGGCGCTGGTCGCCCCGACGGCCTCCGCGGCCAGCACGATGCCGTCGAGCACCAGGTGCGGCGCGTGGCTGAGCAGCAGCCGGTCCTTCCTGCTGGCAGGCTCGGACTCGGCCCCGTTGCCGACCACGACCGGGGGCGCCTGGCCGCGCCGCGAGCCGCCACGCGGCCGGCCTGGGCCACGGCGCGCATCTTCCGCCCGGCCGGGAAGCCGGCCCCGCCGCGGCCGGTCAGGCCGGACTGCTCCACGGCCGCGATGAGCGTGTCCGCGCCGCCGGCGAACGGCGGCGGCCCGTAGGCGGCCAGGTGCTCGGCCAGCTCCGGGCACGGGCCGGCGGCCAGCAGCCGCGGCGTGACGGCGGGGCCGGTCATGGCCTGCTGCCGGGGGCGCCGGGGGCACCGTTGAGGCTCGCGGCACCGGGGCGGGCCAGGCCGGCGGAGTGGTGCAGCAGGGCAGGCGGCGTGCCGGCCCGGCGCGACCAGCCCGCCCGCAGCGGCCCGGCCGACAGCCAGGCCCCGCCGACGATCAGCACCGCGACCAGCGCCACCGCGCCGGCCAGCCGGGCCGCCGGGCGCGCGGGCCAGCCCGCCGCCAGCCGCCAGGCCACCAGCGCGGTGATCACCGCGACGCAGGCCAGGGTGAGCAGCAGCACCCAGCGCACCGGGGTGTCGGTGCCGGTGCCGAGCCCGTGCACCAGCGCGACCGGCCAGCAGGCATACGCGGCCAGGTGCACCGCCCGCCAGGCCGGGTAGCTCATCCGTGTCCGCAGCAGACTGGTCAGCACCAGCGCGATCAGCAGGTCGGAGGCGACCGCGCCGAGGCCAAGCCACAGCGGCCGGTAGGAGGACACGAACGGGATGAACACGTCAAGGACGCCGATGTGCGCGTAGGTATCGGCGACGGCGGTGATCACGTGCACCGCCGTGAAGGCCAGCGCCAGCAGTGAGGCGTTGCGGTGCAGGCCCACGGTCACGAACCTGGGCAGGCCCGGCCGCTGGTAGCCGACCGAGGAAAGCAGCCCGAGCGCCATGCTGATGGTCAGCAGGACCATCGCCACCAGCCCGGTCGCCCTGGTCACGTACCACAGCGGGGTGGACGCGTTGACGATGATGGACCCCGCGTGCCCGGCCGCCGCCGCGCCGGTCACCTGGCCGCCCCGCCGGCCGCCGCGTCAGCGGCCTCGCCCGTGGTGCTGTCGGCGGGCCACCCGCCGGTGACCTGCACCGTCCCGTCCGGCGCGACCAGCCTGGCCGGCAGGCCGTTGCTGGCCAGCCAGGCCGGTGCCGCGGGCCCGAGGACGATGGCCGCCGTGCTGGCCGCGTTGGCGTCCGCGCAACGCCCTGCGGTGACGCTCACCGTCCGCCAGCAGGAGCTCGCGGGCTGACCGGTCGCCGGGTCGATGATGTGATGCACCGCGCGGCCGCCGGTGGTCCAGGCCCGCACGGTGGTGCTGGAGGTGGCCAGCCCGCCGCCGGTGATCGCCACGGTCTGGCCAGGTGCCTCCGGCCCGGCGGCATGGTCGTCGGTCACCCGGACCCGCCAGCCGTCGCCAGGCGCCGGGCCGGCCGCGGCGAGGTCACCGCCGAGGCTGACCAGGACGCCGCAGCCCAGCCCGGCACTGATCCGCGCCGCGCAGCGGTCGGCGGCCCACGCCTTGGCGGTCGCCCCGAGGTCGAGTTGGGCGCCGCCGTGCAGCCGCACCCGCAGCCGTTCGGCAGCCAGCTCGACCTGTCGCCATCCGGGCACCGGCCGGCACGCCGCCAGGGGGCCACGCCGGACCGGGTCCTGGTCGGCGGCGGCTGCCCTGACCTGCGCGAAGTCGCGGTCGTAGCCGAGATTGACCAGCGCCGTCGCGCAGGTCGGGTCGGCCGCGCCGCCGGTTAGCCTGGCGGCGTCCAGGGCCGCGCCGATCAGGGCGGCGAACAGCTCGCTCACGGGCCGCGCCGCACCGCCCGCCGCGTTCAGCGCCGTGAGCTCGGAGTCTGGGCGGAACCTGCTGCACGCCAGGTCAACGGCGGCCAGCTCGCGGTCGGCGATCTTCCTGGCCGCCGGCAGGGCGTCCGTGTCGGTTACCAGCAGCACGGCCGTGGTGCCGAACACCCCGAAGGTGTCCGCGGCCACGGTCGTCATGAGGCGCCTGAAGTCACCTGGCCCGCGCCCCTGGCGGGCGCCGGGGGCTGGTTCGGCACCAGGATCGTGCCTGGCCCGGCGGGCCGGGCCGCGGCCTGGGCATGGTGGCCGAGCGCGATGGCGATGAGGCCGGAGCAGATCACCCCGGCCACCCCGGCGCGCCAGGTCAGCCGTGAGATCTTCCTGATGCCGTCATCGCGTCGCGTGGCAGCGCCGCGCATGTCGTTACCGGGCATCACGCAGTCCTCCCTGCTCCCCTACTTTTACTTTCTACCGCTCCGCCGCCGCTGCCCGCGACAGGGGCGGGTTGTCGGGACGGCGGAGTATTTTCGGGGGCATGCGCGGATACACCCAGGACAAGGATGCCTACCTCAAGCGCTTGCGCCGAATCGAGGGCCAGGTGCGCGGCCTGCAGCGGATGGTCGAGGACGACACCTACTGCATCGACGTGCTGACTCAGATCTCGGCGGCGACCAGGGCGCTCCAGGCGGTCGCCGTCGGGCTGCTCGAAGACCACCTCGGCCACTGCGTCACCCAGGCCATCGAGGACGGCGGCCCGGCCGCCCAGGACAAGGTCAAGGAAGCGGCCGAGGCCGTCGCCCGCCTGGTCAGGTCATAGACGGCGAGCCCTGGCCGGCGTTCTAATCGCCCGGCTGGGTCAGGCGGGCGAAGGCCTGGAGGTTGGCTAGGCTCTCGCCGCGCTTCATTCGCCAGTCGTACTCGCGGCGGATCGATGAGGCGAAGCCGAGCATGAGCGCCTGGTCGAAGGTCTCGTCCGCGTAGCTCAGCACGCAGCCGAGCACCCGGTCGATCTCGGCGGTGCTGATCGCCGCCAGCGGCAGTCGGCCCACCAGGTACACATCCCCGATCGGGTCGAGCGCGTAATGCACTCCGTACATCCGGGCGTTGCGCTCCAGCAGGAACCGGTAGAACTCGGCGTGGTTCTCGTCGGGCTGGCGGCAGAAGAACGCCTCGACGTGCAGGCTGTGCGCGCCCGCGATGAGCCAGGTCATCGTGGCGAGCTTGTGCGTGCCCTGCAACTTGACCAGGCAGGCGCCTGGCTGCGGCGACTCGAACTCCAGGCCAAGGTCCGTCAGGGCGTCCTGCAGGTCGCTCACGCCTGAGCCGTGGCGGCGGTTTCGCTCATCACCTCACTGTAGAGGCCGAGCAGCCGGTCCACCGTGACTGACCAGCCGAACCGGGACGCGTGCTCACGCGCGCCCGCGGACAGCCTGGCCAGGGTGTCCGGCGAGGCGATCAGCTCGCGCACCGCCCTGGCGTAGCTGGCCGGATCCCGCGAGTCCACCAGGACCCCCGAGATGCCGTCCCGCACGGCGGTGCGCAGGCCGCCGACGGCAGCGGCCACCACAGGGGTGCCGCAGGCCTGCGCCTCTACGGCGACCAGCCCGAATGACTCGGAGTAGGACGGCACCATGACGATGCTGGCGGCCCGGTACCACTCAGCCAGCTCGGCCTGCGGGCATGGCGGCTCTAGCCGGACCAGGCCGGCCAGCCCGAGCCGGGCCGCCAGCTCGGTGAGGCTGTCCGGGTCTGCCCGGCCGGCCCCGCTCGGCCCGCCGACGAAGGCGATGGTCAGGCGGCTGGCCAGCGCCGGGTCCTCGGCGACGAGCGCGGCGGCGGCGTGCAGCACCACGTCGGGTGCCTTGAGCGGCTGGACCCGGCCGGCGAAGACCAGCACCACGCCATCGGCCGGCAGGCCCAGGCGCCGCCTGGCCAGCCGCTGCGAGCCGGGCCGGAACACCGACAGGCTGACACCGGGATTGACCACCGCCACCCTGGCCGGGTCCGCGCCATAGCCGCTGACGAGCTGCCCGGCTTCGTCGCCGGTGTTGGCGACCAGCCGGTCGGCGGCTCCGATGACCTCGGCCTCGCCGCGCAGCCGCACGGCGGGCTCCAGGGCGTCGCCGGCCGCCAGCGCGGCGTTCTTCACCTTGCCGAGGGTGTGCATGGACTGGATCAGCGGGATGCCCCAGCGTTCCTTGGCCACCACGCCGACCTGGCCGGAAAGCCAGTAATGGCCGTGTATCAGGTCATACCGACCTGGGTCGTGCGCTGCCTCGGTCCGCAGCAGCTCGAAGGTGAACTGGCAGAGCTGGCCGGGCAGGTCGGACTTGTCCAGGTCCTCGAACGGGCCGGCGGTCAGGTGCCGAACCAGCACGCCGGGCGCCAGCTCGGCCACCGGCGGCTGCTCGCGGGACACGGCACGGGTGAAGATGTCCACCTCGACGCCCCTGGCCGCCAGCCGCCTGGCGACCTCGACCACGTAGACGTTCAGCCCGCCCGCGTCGCCGGTTCCCGGCTGCTCAAGCGGGGACGTGTGAAAGCTGACGGTCGCGATCCGCCGGGGATAGCGTCGCGGCACGGGCCCCACCTCCGGAACACGGCAACCCGGGACCGGCCCCGCATGTTCCCGCACCACTAGGCTGGTGGGCCATGAGGACGCTGGTGCTGCTCCGGCACGGAGAGAGCGAGTGGAATGCCAAGGGACTGTTCACCGGCTGGGTGGACGTCGGATTGTCGGAGACCGGGGCCGCCGAGGCACGGCGCGGCGGCGCGATGCTGGCGGACGCGGGGCTGCGCCCGGACGTCCTGCACACATCGGTGCTGACCAGGGCGATCCAGACAGCCAACCTCGCGCTCGAGGCGGCCGGGCTGTCCTGGCTGCCGGTCCGCCGGTCCTGGCGGCTGAACGAGCGGCACTACGGCGCCCTCCAGGGCCGGAACAAGTCGGAGACCCGGCAGCAGTACGGCGACGACCAGTTCATGCTCTGGCGCCGGTCCTACGACGTCCCGCCGCCGCCGCTGGCCGATGACGACCCGATGTCGCCGGTCGCCGATCCCCGGTACGCGCTGCTGCCCGGCGAGCTGATGCCCAGGACCGAGTGCCTGCGGGACGTGGTGGCCCGGCTGCTACCCTACTGGCACGACGCGGTGATCCCGCAGCTCGCCGCCGGGCAGACGGTGCTCATCGTGGCGCACGGCAACTCGCTGCGCGCCCTGGTCAAGCACCTGGACGGGATCGGCGACGCGGAGATCGCGGAGCTGAACATCCCGACGGGCATCCCGCTGGCCTACGAACTGGACGAGGATTTCCGCCCGGTGACCCCTGGCGGGCGCTACCTCGACCCGGAGGCCGCGGCAGCGGCTGCGGAGGCGGTCGCGGCCCAGGGCCGGTAGCGGCGAGGCTTCCGCGGGGTGGAGCCGACATGGACGGCGGTTGTCCTGACCGTGAACATTTCGCGAAGGATCGCTGGTCGGGAGGCATGGGCCGGTGTGCTTCGCCACCCTCGCCACATACGATCGATCTGTGGACATGACGGTGGATACGGCCGGCGCCGCGGGCGACGAGGCGTCCAGCCGGCCGCAGCGCTCGCCTGACCTGCCGCCCGGCGTCGACTCGGTGCTGGCGGTGCTTTCCTCGTCGGCCATGGTGCTGGACAGCCAGGACCGGGTGCTGCGGGCCAGCGCCGCCGCCCGCTCCTTCGGGCTCGTGGACGGCGACCAGCTCGCCGTTCGCGAGCTGGTCGCACTCGCGCGCAAGGTCCGCAGGGACGGCAAGGTCCGCGAGGGCGAGATCGAGATCTCCACCAGCCGGTCAAACGGCCGCACTACCAGCTTCGCGGTCCGGGTCGCCACGCTGGGCGCCGCCGTCGGCGATGGCGGCCTGGTGCTGCTGCTGGCCGAGGACCAGACAGAGAGCCGCCGCGTGGAGGAGGTGCGCCGGGACTTCGTGGCGAACATCAGCCACGAGCTGAAGACCCCGGTCGGCGCCCTCGCGCTGCTCGCCGAGACCGTCGAGGACGCGGTGCATGACCCGGAGGCGGTGCTGCGGTTCGCCGGCCGGATGCGCCAGGAGGCCTCCCGGCTGACCGACCTGGTGCAGGACCTGATCATGCTGTCCCGGATCCAGGCGGCTGAGCCGGTCCCCGACCCCAGCCCGATCGAGCTGGACGTGGTGGTCGCCGAGGCACTGGACCGATGCCGGATGAAGGCCAGTGCCCGCGGCATCGAGCTGGCGGCTAGCGGCGTGCACGGTCTGGTCATCATGGGCGATGAGGACCTGCTGGTCACCGCGCTGCGCAACCTGCTGGAGAACGCGGTCGCCTACAGCCCGGAGAAGACCAGGGTGCTGATCTCCACCCGCCGGGCCGGCGACGGCGCGGCCGAGATCAGCGTCGCGGACCAGGGCATCGGGATTCCCGAGCGAGACCTGGAGCGGATCTTCGAGCGCTTCTACCGGGTGGACCCGGCCCGGTCCAGGGCCACCGGTGGCACCGGCCTTGGCCTGGCCATCGTCAAGCATGTCACCGCCGCGCACGGGGGCAGGATCACGGTGTGGAGCAAGGAGGGCGCGGGCTCGACCTTCACGCTGCGGCTGCCGCTGCGTGCCCCAGACGGACCGCCGGCCGGCGGTCCTGATCGTTCATCAGCGCATCCTGCCAGGGAGGCAGTCAAGTGACACGGGTGCTCGTTGTCGAGGACGAAGAATCGTTCAGCGACGCACTGTCGTACATGCTCCGCAAGGAAGGCTTCGAGGTCGCTGTCTGCCCCACCGGGCCTGACGCGATCGAGACCTTCGACCGGACCGGCGCCGACCTCGTGCTGCTCGACCTCATGCTGCCCGGCCTGCCCGGCAGCGAGGTATGCCGCAGCCTGCGGGAGCGTTCCAACGTCCCGGTCATCATGCTGACCGCGAAGGACAGCGAGATCGACAAGGTCGTCGGCCTGGAGCTGGGCGCCGACGATTACGTCACCAAGCCGTTCTCCTCGCGTGAGCTGGTGGCCAGGATCCGCGCCGTGCTGCGCCGCCGTGGCGACGCCGACGAGCCGGTGTCCTCGGTGATGGAGTCGGGCCCGGTGCGGATGGATGTCGACAGGCACGTGGTGACCGTCCGCAATAGCCAGGTCCAGCTTCCGCTCAAGGAGTTCGAGCTGCTGGAGTTCCTGCTCCGTAACGCCGGCCGGGTCCTCACCAGGATGCAGCTCATTGACCGGGTCTGGGGCTCGGACTACGTGGGCGACACCAAGACCCTGGACGTTCACGTCAAGCGGCTGCGTGCCAAGGTCGAGGTGGACCCGGCTAGTCCGACGCACATCGTTACCGTGCGCGGCCTCGGTTACAAGTTCGAGCCAGTCGGCTAGGAGGCTGAAGGGGTCGGCGACGGGCTGGTCGTGGAGCCCGCCGTGCCGCCCTTGTGGTGGTGCTTGCCCTTGGCCGCCGTGGCGGTCGGGGTGGGCGTGGGCGCCGGCGAGAACGTCGCGTAGTTCTGCGTCGCCGGCATCACAGGCACGCGCAGCGTCACGCTGCCGGCGTTCTGGAAGTTCAGCACGATGGTGATCACCGTGCCGCCGGCCAGCGTCCTGGTCAGCCCGTTCAGGATCGCCTTCGGCGCGGGGCCGGTGAGCAGCACGGACTGGTTCGTGGCGAGCCTGATGCCATTGCCGGGGATGGTCACCGACGTGGCGGTTCCTGGTGCGCTGATACTGACAAGCCGGTCCGGGCTGCCGTTGTTCACCACCGCGAAGAACAGCCCGGCGGACTGGCCGGCCGGCAGTTCGCCTGACAGGCCCGGCCCGAGCACGAACATGTTCCTGATCGAGATGCCGTTGACCACCGTGCCCGCGCCGTCGGTGGGGTAGTGCCAGTTCAGCGTCGGGGCGCTGTTGCCCGCCTCGCATCCGGCCAGGACCGGGATCAGCGCGGCGGCGGCCACGATCAGCAGGCGGCGCGGCATTGCCCGGCTGCTCCAGAACACGGGGCGCTCCCCTCGATGGAATTCGTCCGCTGTCCCGCCGACGCGGGCTGGGACGTCGGAAAGCGTAGCCGTCTTAGATGGGTGCGGGTGCGCCGGGCCGGCTGTTGCGTGCCGGCGTGCCGGCCGGCGCTGGTGCGCCAGCCGGACGCTAGCCCGAAGACGGGGACGCCACGGCGGTGGTGCTCGCCAGGCGGGTGCCCAGGGAGCCGCTCGCGGTGCCGTGCGCGGCCGGGGCGGACGAGCCGCCAGGGCCGCTTGCCCCCGGTGAGCTCGGCGTGCTGTGCAGGCCGCGGAGCTGGCTGCTGAGCCGGAACCCCGGCGTCAGGTCGGCCGCCACGGATACGGCCCCGCTGCCGCCGACGAGCAGCGCGGTGAGGCCGGCGTGCGGGTAGGTCCGATACAGCGCGCCTGACACGTCCGCGGCGGCGAAGGCCGGCGCCGGGGCCTGGCTGGCCAGCCGCCGGACCGGCGGGAGATGACCGGTGCTGCCGATCAGGTAAACGCGGACGCCGGCCGAGGATGCCTGGCGGACCAGGTCGTTGACCGCCGTCGTGCAGTCGCAGCCGACCGGCACCAGCGCCAGCACCACATCGGTCATGGTGGGCAGCAGGATCCGCCCGCCTCCGCCCAGCTCGATGGCGCGGCTGGGCAACTTGCTGGCCGGGACCGCCGTCGGGGAGTCCGACGGGCTGACTCTGGCGCTGGCAGGCGGGCGGGAGACGTTCGCGGTATCGGTCACGCCCGGCGCGCCGGGCAGGCCTTCCCCAGGCCCGGCCGCGAAGACCGTCAGCAGGGTTCCGGCGATCAGGGCCAGCACCATGCAGCTCGCCAGCAGCGGCAGCACCACGCCGTCCTTGGTGAGCGGGAGATGCCAGCGGAGCCTGCGCTGATGGCGGCGGCGGGCGCGCAGCTCACGGTGATACGCATGCACGTCTCGATCGAGTTCCCGTGCGTCGTCGGGAATCTCGATGTCGACCGGCGGGAGACCTGAGTCGTCCCGATCCGGTTCGCCGCCAAGGTTCACCGAGCACCTCTCCGGCCTGAGCGAGCGTCCTCTTTCAGTATGAGGCCGGCCAGGCCCGGCGAGACCGCCCGGGCGGGGTGAAGCGACGATCGGCCGCAGGCCAGCGGCTTGCTGGCCAGCATCGACGGGGCGATCTTGACCCGGCGGGGGCGCGCCGCGCCGGCGGCTCGCCGGGGCGGCGCGCGGGCTGTGTCGACCGTCGCGCCATTGACCTGCATCTTTGCCGTCAACGAGGGCTAATCGCCCCTGCCGCTCGTGGTAACATAGGTTCAGCGGAAGGGGTACATGCCACATGTCTTTCAAGGTCGGCGACACCGTCGTCTACCCCCATCATGGGGCTGCTCGTATCGAGGAGATCGAGACCCGTTCGATCAAGGGTGAGGACAGAACTTACCTCGTGCTCAAGGTCGACAAGGGCGACCTGACTGTGCGTGTCCCCGCAGATAACGCCGAGCTTGTCGGTGTTAGGGACGTGGTCGGGCAGGAAGGTCTTGAGCGCGTTTTCGAGGTGCTCAGCGCCCCGTACACGGAAGAGCCGACTAACTGGTCCCGCCGGTACAAGGCCAACCTGGAAAAGCTCGCGTCTGGCGACGTCAACAAGGTCGCTGAGGTCGTTCGCGACCTGTGGCGCCGCGATCGGGAGCGCGGGCTCTCGGCGGGCGAGAAGCGCATGCTGGCCAAGGCGCGGCAGATTCTGGTGAGCGAGCTCGCGCTTGCCGAGAAGACAAATGAGGACAAGGCCGAGGCTCTCCTCGACGAGATCCTCAACAGCTAAGCCGCGCCGTTGCCGGGTGACCGTGCGCACTGCCCGGAATGCGGGCAGGATTCGCGCTATGTCAGCTAAGGGCAGTCGCGCGCCGGAATTCTCATGCCAGATCCGGTGATGCCGCGGGTGGGCATCGGTACTGATGTCCACCCGCTAACACCAGACCGGCCGCTTTACCTGGCGGGCCTGCTGTGGCCCGGTGAGCCAGGGCTGGCCGGTGACTCCGATGGTGACGTGGCCGCGCACGCGGCCTGTGACGCCCTGCTGTCGGCGGCCGGACTGGGCGACCTAGGGCGGCACTTCGGCACCGGGCGGCCCGAGTGGGCCGGTGCGCGCGGCACGCTGCTGCTTCAGGAGACGGCGCGAATCCTGGCCGAAGCCGGATTCGCCGTCGGAAATGTGGCTATTCAGGTCATCGGGAACCGGCCCAGGATCTCGGCCAGAGTCCCCGAGGCACAGGCGGCGCTGTCCGCAGCCATCGGCGGGGCGCCGGTCAGCGTGGCCGGCACGACCACCGATGGCCTGGGCCTCACCGGCCGGGGCGAGGGCATCGCGGCGGTCGCGACCGCGCTGGTGGTCCGGGTCGGCTAAGGCCTGGCCGGCGAGGGCTGGTCGTCGTCGCCCGGCGGGGTCGGCGAGCTCCACATCCGCTGGAACGCGGGAGCGGGGCTCCCGGAATCCTCTTCGGGCTGCTCCACCAGCGGGTCAACATCGGCGTACCCGCTGTCGTCCTGCCCCGCGTCGCCCTGATGCCCGGCAGACGCCGGCCTCTCGGCGGGCACCGGCTCGCCGTCCGGCGCTGAGTCCTGGGCGGGCGTTGAATCCTGGGCGGGTGCTGAGTCCTTGGCCTGCGCTGGGGCCGGGGCGTGCACGGGGTCCCCGGCAAGTGCTGCGCCCTCGGCGGGCACCGGGTCGCCGGCCAGCGGCATGGCCTCGGCCTCCGGGTCCTGGTGCGCGGGCGCCACGCCGGCGGATGCCGGTCGTCGCCGGGGCCGCCTCGAGCGCCGGGACGTGCGGCGGGGCATGCGGCGGGTACGGCGCGGTCGGCGGGGCAGGCGGCACGTACTGGGCCGGCATCCCCTGCGCGGCGGCACCGCGGGCGGCACCACGGCTGGGGCCATCCTGGGCCTGCCGGACCGCCAGCTTGCGCGCGTGCCGCAGCACCGCCAGCAGCAGGCCGAACCCGATCAGCGCGAGTACCCAGGGCAGCACCGCGGCGGTCGCGGCGGCGGGCCGGTGCGGCAGCCGGGTCCCCGTCGAGTGCAGCGCGTCGGCACCCGCCGCCCCGGCTAGCACGACCAGCAGCGAAAGCCAGGCGTAGCAGCGGCTGACCAGGCCGCCGCCGCGCAGCGCGAGCAGCGCGGCGCAGGCGATCGCTAGCACCGCGTCGAAGATCACCGGGTAGCCGCGGGCGAGCCGGGGAGACACCCCGGCGTGCAGGGCCATCGCGTGGATGCCGGGATAGGACAGCACGAACGCGGCGGCGAGCAGCACGATCACGCCGGCGCCGACGACGGTGAGCGCCAGCAGCCGCAGCGCGCGCACCGGGCCGCGCGCGGACTGCGGCGAGTAGTGGTCGGTCATCGGGGGCACGCTGGTCCTTCCATATCAGCCTGGACTTGACCCGCTTATAGTTCGGTATAGGGAGCAACGCCCCCTGCCTGGCAGCAGCCTACGGCCGCAACGCCGTGCATATGCCGCAGAACAAGGCCAAGCGGCTGTACCAGGCGGGCGCCGGGGCGACTCCTCCGGGACGAGCGGGCAGCAAAGGAGCTGACATGCCGTACTACCGGGTGGCCGGGCAGATTCCGCGGAAGCGCCACGTCCGCTTCCGCGGGCCCGACGGGCAGCTGTACGCCGAGGAGCTGATGGGGGAGGAAGGCTTCGTCTCGGACTCCTCGCTGCTCTACCACGTGCACCCGCCGACGGCGATCGTGAAGAGCGAGGGACTGGCCGACGGGGCGGCGCAGGCGGGCCTGGCGCCGAACCAGCCGCTGCTGCCGCGCCACTACCGCACTCAGGACCTGCCTCGCGGCGGCGACCTGGTCCTCGGCCGCCAGCCGCTGCTCGGCAATGACGATGTCAGGATCTCCTTCGCCGCGCCGAGCGCGCCGTCCGGCCTGTACCGGAACTCGACCGGTGACGAGGCCGTGTACGTGCGCACCGGGTCGGTGCGGCTGGAGTCGGTGTACGGGTCGATCGACGCGGGCGCGGGCGACTACGTCATCGTGCCGCGCGGCACCATTCACCGCTGGCTGCCGGGACCTGACCCGGTGGAGGCGCTGGTCATCGAGGCCAGCGGACACATCAGGGCACCGCGCAGGTACCTGTCGGCGGCCGGGCAGTTCCTGGAGCACGCGCCGTACTGCGAGCGTGACCTGCGCGGCCCGGACGGGCCGCTGCTGGCGCAGGGGCGCGACGTCCCCGTCATCGTCCGCAACCGGGCCGGGCTGACCGTGCTGACCTACGCCTACCACCCGTTCGACGTGGTCGGCTGGGATGGCTGCCTCTACCCGTACGCCTTCAACATCGCCGACTTCGAGCCCATCGTGAAGCGGACCCACGCACCCCCGCCGGTGCACCAGACCTTCGAGGGACCGAACTTCGTGATCTGCTCGTTCTGCCCACGGCCGCTGGACTTCGATCCCGAGGCGGTGCCGATTCCCTACAACCACCACAACGTCGACTCCGACGAGATGATGTACTACGTCGGCGGTGATTACACGGCCAGGAAGGGCTCGGGCGTCGGCATCGGCTCGATCACGCTGCACCCGTCCGGGTTCACTCACGGCCCGCAGCCGGGTGCGGTGGAGGCCGCGATCAGCGGTCTGGAGCAGGGCAAGACCAGCACCGACGAGACGGCCGTCATGATCGACACGTTCCGGCCGCTGGCGCTGGCCGGCCCGGCGGCCGGTGCCGAGGACCCCGAGTACGCCTGGAGCTGGGGCCGGGCGGCGCGCGCCTGACGAGCGGGATCGGCCGCTGGCCGGCATCCCGTAGCCTTGGCGGATGACCACGAACCCGCACGCCAGCGGCCAGCGCCCGGAGCCAGGCAAGTGAGCGGGCGCGGCGGCAACCCTGGCCCCGGCGGCCGGACCAAGTCCGGCAAGCCCCGTCCGGGCACCGGCGGCTACGGCAAGCGGCGGCTGGAGGGCAAGGGCCCGACCCCGCCTGCCAGCATGCGGCCGGGTCATCCAGCGCAGCGCCGCGCCGCGGCGCAGGCCAGGGGGACGGGCCAGCCCGGAGCGCGCGGCGAGCGAGGCACGGAACGGGACGGTCAGCGCGCGGACGGCGGGCCGGGTGGCCGGCCAGGCCGGTCGGCTGCCGTGCGCGGAGCGGGGACCGCGACGGAGATCGTCGCCGGGCGGAACCCGGTGCTGGAGTCGCTCCGCGCCCGGGTGCCGGCGAGCGCGCTGCACATCGGGCCGCGCCTGGACAACGACGAGCGGATTGGCCAGGCGGTCATGCTCGCGGCCGATGCCGGCGTGCCGGTCGTCGAGGCGGGCCGCGCCGAGCTCGACCGGCTGACCGGCGGCGCGATCCACCAGGGCCTGGCCCTGCGGGTCGCGCCCTACTCCTACGCCGCCCCCGCCGACCTGATCGCCGGTGCGGCGGACGCTGGTGCGCAGCCGCTGATCGTCGCCCTGGACGGGGTGACGGACCCGCGGAACCTGGGTGCCATTGCCCGGTCGGCCGCCGCCTTCGGCGGCCACGGCCTGCTGGTCCCTGTCCGCCGGTCGGCGGGGGTCACCGCCGGGGCGTGGAAGGCGTCGGCGGGGGCGCTGGCCAGGGTCCGGGTGGCCCAGGCTTCCAACCTGTCCCAGGCGCTCACTGCCTACCAGGAGGCGGGCCTGTTCGTGGTGGGCCTGGCCGCCGACGGCGGCGAGGACATCGGCGAGCTCCAGCTCGCGGACTCGCCGCTGGTCCTGGTTGTCGGGGCGGAAGGTCGCGGCCTTTCCCGGCTGATCACCCAGCGCTGCGACGCGATCGCCCGCATCCCGATCAGCGGTGCCGAGTCGCTCAACGCCGGGGTGGCGGCGAGCATCGCCCTGTACGCGGTCTCCCGGCTGCGCGGCTGACCCGGGCCGCGTCCTGGCCCCCGCCCGCGCTGCCCTGAGCCTATGGTGGGCAGGGGAGGTGGTCGCGCCATGACGGTGGCTGACGGGTCGGCTCCCGGTGCCGACGAGGCGCGTGCCCGGCTGGCTCGCTCGCTGCGCGACAGCGGCCGGGTGCTGACGCCGGCGATCGCTGCCGCGTTCGAGGCGGTTCCCCGGCACGTGTTCGTGCCCGAGCTGTCCCCCGCGCAGGTGTACCAGGACGAGGCGCTGGTCATCAAGTACGGGGCCGACGGCGTCCCGGTCAGCTCGTCCTCACAGCCCGCGATGATGGCGATCATGGCCGAGCAGCTCGGTCTCGCGCCGGGCCAGCGGGTGCTGGAGATCGGCACCGGCACCGGGTACAACGCGGCGGTGCTGGCGCATGTGGTGGGTCCCGGCGGCAGCGTCACCACCGTGGACATCGAGTCCGACCTGGTCGCCAGGGCGCGGGCCGGGCTGGCCGCCGCCGGGTACCCGGAGGTCCGGGTGAGCTGCGCTGACGGTGGCTACGGCGACCCGGCGGGCGCCCCGTTCGACCGGATAATCGTGACGGCCGGCGCCTGGGACATCGCGCCGGCCTGGCTGGAGCAGCTCGCCCCTGGCGGCCGCCTGGTGCTGCCGCTCGCCGTCCGCGGCATCCAGCTCTCGGTGGGGCTGGACCGGCGGGACGGCCGCTGGGTCAGCTCGTCCGCGTTCCGCTGCGGGTTCGTCCGGGTGCTGGGGGCCTTCGCCGATCCGGAGTCGTTCCGGCCGGTCGGCGAGACCGGCGTGTTCGCGCAGGCGGCGGACGGGCTGCCTGCCGACACCGTGGCGCTGGCGGAGGCGCTGACCGGGCCGGCCGCCGACCAGAGCACCGGTGTCGTCATGAGCAGCAGGGACGAGCTAGGCGACCTGGACCTCTGGCTGGCCCTGGCCGAGCCGGACCTGGCCAGGCTGGCGTTCATCCAGGCCAGCAGCGGCTTCCGTGGCTCGCTGCTGCCGCTCGGCGGGCTCGCCGGGCGGGAAGAGGCCGAACCGCACAGCGCCGAACCGCACAGCGCCGAACCGCACGGCACCGAACCCCACAGCGCCGGGCCGTATGGGGTCTGCGGGCTGGTCGAGCCGGGGCCAGATGGCGGGCCGCCAGGGGCGGCCGTGCTGCGCGGCTATGGTCCCGGCGGCCTGGGCCTGGCCGCCTACCTGGCGGGCCGGGCCAGGGAATGGGAGCTGGCGGGGCGGCCGGGCATCGCGGACCTGGTGCTGACCGTCGCGCTGCGGGACACCCCCGCGTCCCCCGCCGAGCCTGAGGCCGGGCAGGTCATCTTTACCCGCCCGCACGTCCAGATCGCGGCCGGCTTTCGCCCCGCCTAGCCGCCCCTTTTGGCCGCCCCGCCTAGCCGCGCCAGAGCCGCTCGCCGCTGACCCGCAGGGCCGGAGCAGGGCCCACGATGAGCCGGTCCGGCATGCCGACGATCTGCTCGTCCCGGTCGGCGTACGGGATCTTCGAGAGCACGAAACGCATGGCTTCCAGCCGGGCCCGCCTCTTGTCGTTGCTCTTGACCACGGTCCACGGGGCGTCGGCCAGGTCGGTGAAGAAGAACATGTTCTCCTTCGCCTCGGTGTACTCATCCCACTTGTCCAGCGAGGCCAGGTCGACCGGGCTCAGCTTCCACCGCTTCACCGGGTCGGTCTGCCGCTGGATGAACCGCCGTAGCTGCTCGGTCCTGGAGACCGAGAACCAGAACTTGATCAGCGTGATGCCGTCCCTGGCCAGCATCCGCTCGAACTCCGGTGCCTCGCGCAGGAACTCCATGCACTCCTCGGGCGCGCAGAAGCCCATGACCCGCTCGACGCCGGCCCGGTTGTACCAGGAGCGGTCGAACATGACGATCTCGCCGGCCGCGGGCAGATGTGTCACGTACCGCTGGAGGTACCACTCGGCCTGCTCTTTCTCGGTCGGCTTCCCCAGCGCCACCACCCGCGCGCCGCGCGGGTTCAGGTTCTCGGTGAACCGCCTGATCGTGCCGCCCTTGCCCGCACCGTCCCGGCCCTCGAACAAGATCATCAGTCGCTCGCCGGATTCCTTCACCCAGCGCTGGAGCTTGAGCAGCTCGATCTGGAGCGCCCGCTTGTCGGCGGCGTACCGGTGCTGGCCGATCCTCTGGGTATAGGGGAAGTCCTCCTGCCAGGTCCGGATCGCCCGGCCGCGGGCGTCGACCAGCGAGGCACGGGGGTGTGACCACCGGATGCGCAGTCCGAGCTGCCGGGCGAGCTGGTCGAGGAGCTGGCCAACCTGCCCGTCAGCCGCCGGCACGGGTCCTCGCGGCGATCTTCAATGCGGCTCCCTCATCCCGTTGCTCAGCGACGAGCCGTAGATACCCGCCGCAACTGCGTGCACACGCATGGCTACCGATCGTGGCTGGCCCGGACCGCCAACCGAAAGGCTGGATTAAACGTCTAGAAAAGCGAACATGCTTAAATTGCGGAGCCAGTGCCTGGCCGGGCGGTAAGCCCGGAGATCGTCGGGCTTGCGGGCGGATGCGTAGCTGGTAATGGCGGTTCGGCGAGGAGCACAAGGATGAGGCAGTCAGTTCTGCGATGGCTGGCCGGCGCGGGCGTGATGTCCGCGGTCGGGGCGGCGGTCCTAACCCAGGGCGGGGTATCGGGGGCCGCCACGCTGGCGGCGGCCGGCCCGGCTAAGCCCGCGCACGCGGCGGCGGCATACAAGCCGGACAAGCACCGGATCTACTACGGCCAGCACGGCACCGCGGTCAAGCGGCTCCAGGAGCGGCTGAACCAGCTGCACTACTACGCCGGCAAGGCCGACGGCTCGTTCGGCCAGGACACGCTGGAAGCCGTCTGGGCGTTCAAGGAGGTGCAGGGCATCTCCACCGGATACGAGCCGAACGACGTCGGCCACCAGATGGAGCTGGCCCTGGTTCATCCCCGGCTGCCCAAGGTGCTTGAGCCGCACGGCGGCAGCAACCTGCGGATCGAGGTCAACCAGAACATCGAGGTCCTGGTCCTCTACCGGCACGACAAGGTGGCGCTGATCAGCCACGTCTCGACCGGCGGCCGGTACTACTACCCGTGCCCGCCGCCCGGCAGCGGCACCTGCGGCCCGGCGATCACCCCCGACGGCAACTACCGGGCGCTCTCCTTCGCGTCCGGCTGGCTTAAGGTGCCGCTGGGCACCATGTACAACCCGGTCTTCTTCATCGGCCGCGCGTACGCCATCCACGGGGACATCCCGGTGCCGCTTTACGCCGCCTCACACGGCTGCGTGCGCATCCCGATGGACATCGCCTCGTGGTTCCACAAGCTGGTCCACGTCAGCGAGGAGCCTGGCAAGGGCACGCCGATCTACGTCCGCGGCCGTACCTGAGCCGTCCGGCCCGTCCGCCAGTCACGGCAGCCGCCCGGTAACGGGCCGCTGCCGTGACTCCCGGCGTTCTCCCGTGACTGCTGTGACAAGTGAGCTGCTATCCCTCCCGAGTGGCGGGCTAGGAATCCCAGGTAGGCTGTCGCGGAAACCTGGGACTTAGCATGCCGGGCAGGATCCCTGCGCCGGGCTTGGGGTGAATGCGATGCGACGGATAGCGATCGCGGCTGCCGCGGCGATGGCCGCCGCCGGCCTGGCCGCCTGCGGCAGCTCAGGGTCGGGGAGCGCGCCGGCCAGCACGGCCAGCGCCTCGGCCGCTAGCTGCTCCAACTCCGGTATCCAGAGGTACCTGTACACCAAGGGCGCGCTGACGGTGGCCACCGACAAGCCGGCCTATTCGCCCTGGTTCGCCAGCAATAACCCGGCCAACGGCAAGGGCTACGAGAGCGCGGTCGCCTACGCGGTCGCCAAGGAACTCGGCTTCAAGCCCGGCCAGGTGCGCTGGGCCTACGAGCCGTTCAACGCCTCCTACGAGCCGGGGCCGAAGAAGTTCGACTTCGACATCAACGAGATCTCCTACACCCCGCAGCGGGCCAGGGCGGTCACGTTCTCGGTTAGCTACTACGACGTGCAGCAGTCGATCGTGGCCCTCAAGGGCACGCCGATCGTCACCCAGCACTCCCCGGCCGACCTGAAGAAGTACGTCTTCGGCGACCAGATCGGCACCACCAGCCTGTCCTTCATCACCAGCCAGATCCAGCCGACCCAGCAGCCCAGGGTCTTCAGCACGCTGAACGACGTCAAGCAGGCGCTGCAGACGCACCAGATCGCGGCGCTGGTGGCCGACACCCCGACCGCGCAGTACATCTCCTCCTCGGAGATCCCGCACTCGGTCCTGGTCGGCCAGTTCACCGGCTCCAACGAGCACTACGGCCTGCTGTTCCGCCTCGGCAACCCGCTGGTGAGCTGCGTCAACAAGGCCATCACCAAGCTGCGGGCCAACGGCACGCTCGCGGCCCTGCAGAAGAAGTACCTGCAGATCTACCTCGGTGTCCCGACCATCCAGCCCTAGGGCGCACCGGCCAGGGCGGCGGTCGAGCAGATGACAGAAGGCGAGCAGGGCGACGGGCCCGGCCTGCCCCCGGCGCCGTTCGGCGCGACCGGCCGCGGGCCGCGGCTGCTGTCCGGCGGCGGGCGGCGGGCCACGGCCGTCTCCACGATCAGCACTCTGGTGGTGCTGGCCGCGCTGGTCGCGATCTTCCTGCGGGCGCCGGGCAGCAGCCAGGTGCGGCACACGTTCTTCAACCTCCACGACATGTGGCAGTCCTTCATCGGCAACCCGAAGCAGGGCTACTACTCCGTCGGCGCGGCGATCTGGCTGAACATCAGGATGTTCCTCGCCGCCGAGGTGCTGATCCTGGCCCTGGCGCTGCTGATCGCGCTGATCCGGCTGTCCGCCAGCGCGGTGCTGTTCCCGCTGCGCGTGCTCAGCATGCTGTACGTGGACTTCTTCCGCGGCGTGCCGTTGCTGCTGGTCATCTACGCGATCGGGTTCGGGCTGCCCGCGCTGCGGCTGCCGGTGGTGTCCAGCCAGCCGCTCGCCGTCTACGGCGTCGTCGCCCTGGTGCTGTCCTACTCGGCCTACGTCTCCGAGGTGTACCGGGCCGGGCTGAACTCCGTGCACCGCAGCCAGGTCGCTGCCGCCCGGTCGCTTGGCCTGTCCCAGGCCACCGCGCTGCGCCACGTGATCCTGCCGCAGGCCGTGCGGAACATCATCCCGCCGCTGCTGAACGACTTCATCAGCCTCCAGAAGGACACCGCGCTGGTCGGCGTGCTGGGCGCGATCGAGGCCAACCAGGCCGCGCAGATCTACTCCAGCACGGTGTTCAACGACTCCAGCTTCACCGTGGCCGCGATCCTGTTCCTGATCCTGACCATCCCGCTTGCCCGGTTCACCGACCGGCTGATCGACCGCGACCGGCGCCGCCGCCTCGCCGGGGCGACCCAGTGACTGGCGGCCAGGACAGCCCGGTGCCCGGCGCCGGGCCGGCCAGCTCGGCCGCCATCGAGATCCGCGGGCTGCGCAAGTCCTTCGGCGATAACGAGGTGCTCCAGGGCATCGACCTGACCGTGGCACCGCACGAGGTCATCTGCCTGATCGGCGCGTCGGGGTCCGGCAAGTCA
Organism: uncultured Actinomycetota bacterium; assembly: GCA_963725175.1. Lineage (GTDB taxonomy): Bacteria > Actinomycetota > Actinomycetes > Streptosporangiales > Streptosporangiaceae > DASUBV01. Next base: position 3,067,447 of record CAVRXH010000006.1, on the reverse strand, counting down.
ACCCTGCTGCGCTGCATCAACCTGCTCGAGCCGATCGACGACGGCGAGATCAGCCTGCTCGGCCACCGGGTGACCGGCGCGGGGGTGAACGAGAACCTGGTCCGCAGGTACGTCGGGATCGTGTTCCAGTCCTACAACCTCTTCCCTCATATGAACGTGCTGCGCAACGTGACCCTGGCACCGGTCAAGGCGCTGCGCTTGCCCCGGTCGGAGGCCGTGGCACAGGCACGCGAGCTGCTCGCCAGGTTCGGCCTCGCCGACAAGGAGGCCGAGTACCCCGACCGGCTGTCGGGCGGCCAGCAGCAGCGGGTCGCGATCGTCCGCGCCCTGGCGATGCGCCCGCAGGTGATGCTGCTCGACGAGGTGACGAGCGCGCTTGACCCCGAGCTGGTCGCCGAGGTGCTCGACGTGATCAGGGAACTGGCCGCCGGCGGGATGACCATGCTGATCGCCACCCACGAGATGGGCTTCGCCAGGGACATCGCCAGCCGGGTCTGCTTCCTTGAGGAGGGGCGGATCATCGAGGAGGGCCCCCCGGCCCGGCTGTTCACCAGCCCGGCCGACGAGCGGACCCAGCGCTTCCTGCGGCGGATCACGCAGGCAGGCAGGCTCTAAGGGTGTCCCTGCCCGTCATATCGGGCTATCGTCGTCCGGAGTGCCCGCGCCTTACCCCCGCAGGGAGGCCATAGTGCCGCGCTTCATGTCCCCGGCGCCGATCGCGGTTGCCGCTGCGTTACTGGTGGCCGGCCTCGGCCCGGCAGCCCTCTCCTCCGCTACGGCCACCGCCGCGACGAGCACGTGCGGCGGCTCAGGAACGGCCAGTACCGTGACCGGGACCCTGCCCGACAAGGCCACCTACCTCATCCAGTGCCCGGCCGGGAAGTGGAACGGCACCGTGCTGCTATTCAGCCACGGCTACGTGACGCCGGGCTCGGCTAACCCGGCAGCCGACTCCTTCGACCCGGTGACCGGGAACTGGCTGCTCGGCCACGGCTACGCGCTGGCCGGCTCGTCCTACGCCAGCACCGGCTGGGCGATCCAGCAGGCACTGCCCGACCAGATCGCCACCCTGAACACCTTCGGCGCGGACTACGGCAAGCCGAAGCGGACCATCGCCTGGGGCGACTCGCTCGGCGGCATCATCACGGCCGGGCTCATCCAGCGGTACCCGCACCGGTTCGCCGGCGCGCTGCCGATGTGCGGCGTGCTGTCGGGCGCCGTCGGGGTGTGGAACAACGGCCTGGACGCCGCGTTCGCCTTCCAGAAGCTGGTTGACCCCAAGGTGGCTGTCGTCAACATCACCGATCCCTCGGCCAACCTGACCGGGGCGATCGCCGCGGTGAACGCGGCGCAGTCCTCGGCGAAGGGCCGGGCCAGGATCGCGCTGGGCGCCGCGCTGTCCGACACGCCAGGCTGGTTCGTGCCGCTGACTGCCAAGCCGGGGGCGCGTGACTACAACTCCCAGGAGGAGAACCAGCTCCTCTGGGACACTCAGGTCGACTTCCCGTTCGCCTTCGCGTTCCGCGCCGAGCTGGAGGCCAGGGCCGGGGGCAACCCGTCGTGGACCACCGGGGTGAACTTCCGCGCCCTGCTGCGCAAGTCGGCCGACTACCGCGAGGTCGTGCACCTGTACCGGGCGGCGCACCTGAGCCTGTCCCGTGACCTGCGCACGCTGAACCGGGCCAGGCCGGTGCGCGCGAAGCCGTCGGCGGTCAGCTACCTGCGGCGCAACCTGACCTTTAGCGGCCGGCTCCGGGTGCCGGTGCTGACCATGCACACCACCGGCGACGGCCTGGTAGTCCCGGAGAACGAGCAGGCCTATGCCAGCGTGGTGAAGCGGGCCGGGGACTCCAGGCTGCTGCGGCAGATCTTCGTCAGCCGGGCCGGGCACTGCGCCTTCACCCCGGCCGAGACGGTCACCGCGCTGCGCACGCTGCTGCGCCGCCTGGCGACCGGGCACTGGGATGCCGCCGCGCTGCGGCCAGCCCGGCTCGACAAGGCCGCGGCTGGGCTCGGCGCCAGTTTCAACATCTTCCTCAACGGCAGCAAGGTCGTCGCCACCGCGCCTCGGTTCACCGCCTACCGGCCCGCGCTCTTCCTGCGGCCCTACGACCTGGGCCGGCCCCCGCGCAGCTAGACACCGGCCCCAGGGGCGGCACGCCAGGATCGCAGCAGTCCTGGCGTGCCGCTTTCCTGTCTGCTACCTGCGCCGGCCGGGCCGGATTCGGATGATGCGCTGCCAGGCGATCACAGAGAAGAGCAGACCGAGCAGCAGCATCGCGCCGATGTCCTTGAGCCAGGTGGCGGAATTGTGGCGCCACAGCGGGTCAGTCGCCACCGCCGGCGCCGACGTGCCGCTCTGCGCCGGGGCTGAGCTGCGGGCCTTGCCACTCGCCGTGCCGGAGCTTGGCCGGGCACTAGGGCTGGCGCTGGAACTGGTACTGCCCGATGCTCCGGAGCTGGGCTTGCCGGAGCTGGGCTTGCCACCTGGTGCGCCGCCGGCGCCCTTTGGCTGCTCGATCACGTTCAGGTTCGCCGTGGACGCCACCGCGGCGTAGCCCCACCGGGAGGGCGACAGCCAGGAGACCTGGTTGATGCCCGCCTTGCCGGCCAGCGGGAAGATGCCGCCGGTCAGGATCACCTGGAACATCACCAGCACCACCAGGAGCGGCATGGTCTTGTCCGAGGAGTTGACCAGCGCCGAGATCAGCAGGCCGAGGGTCATCGACGCGATGGCCAGCACGGCCATCGCCAGCAGCAGTTCCAGCAGCGGCTGGTGGGTCAGCACCGAGCCGGTCGGCGGCATCTTCTTGCCGGGCAGCGCCAGCCCGACCAGGATCACTGCCTGGACCGCGCTGATCACCCCGAGGATCACCAGCTTGGAGACCAGGTAGGCGCCGGCCGACAGGCCGGCGGCCCGTTCTCGGGTATAGATCGCCCGTTCCTTGACCAGCTCCCTGACGGCGTTGGCGGCGCCGGTGAAGCAGGCCCCGATGACCAGGATGAGCAGCAATGACGCGACGTCGGTATTGCCGGGTCCTGTCAGTCCCTGCGGCGCCGGGATGAACCGCCCGAGGATGCCCAGCAGAACCGGCATGATCGCCAGCACCGCCAGGTAGCCGCGATCGGAGCTGATCACCGCCATGTACCGCCGGATCAGGGTGCTGAGCTGGGCGACCTGGTTCCGCGAGGCCGGCGCCTGCGCGGCGGCCCGCGGACCGGTCGGCACCGGGCTGGGGGCGTCCATGTCGGCGGCGATGAACCGCTGGTAATAGGGCGACCGGCGGTACTCGGCCGCCCAGTCGCGGTCGGGCTGGGCGTCGAAGGCCTGGAACACCTCGGCCCAGCCGGGCTGGCCGAAGTGCCGCAGCCCGTCCTCTGGCGGGCCAAAGTAGGCGATCTTCCCGCCCGGTACCAGGACCAGTAGCCGGTCGCACAGGTTCAGGTTCGCGACGCTGTGCGTGACGACGATGACAGTCCGGCCGTCGTGCGCCAGATCGGCCATCTGCTCCATCACCGACTTGTCCAGGCCGGGGTCCAGGCCTGACGTCGGCTCGTCGAGGAAGAGCAGCGACGGCTTGGTCAGCAGCTCCAGGGCCACGTTGACGCGCTTTTGCTGGCCGCCGGACATCGCCGAGATCCGGGTGCCGGCGTGCCGGGTCAGTGCCAGCTCCTCCAGCACCTCGGCGATCCGGCGCTTGCGCTCGGCCTTGCTGGTGTCGCGGGGGAAGCGCAGCTCGGCGGCGAAGCCCAGGCCACGCTCGGCGGTGAGCTGGGTGTGCAGGATGTTGTCCTGCGGCACCAGCCCGATACGGTGCCGCAGCTCGGCATAGTGGGTGTAAAGGTCGCGGTTGTCGTACAGGACTCCGCCGCCATTGGCCGGCGCCATCCCGGTCATCGCCCCGAGCAGGGTTGACTTGCCCGCGCCGCTCGGGCCGATGATGCCAAGCAGGCAGCGCTCGCCGAGCGGGAAGCTCACGTGATCGAGCAGCACCCGGCCGCTGGGCAGCGTGACCGTCAGGTCCCGCGCGGTGAGCGAGATGTCGCCGGCATCGATGAACTCCTGCAGCTCGCCGCCGACTAGCCGGAAGGTGGCCGGGCCGACGCCGATCAGGTCGTTGTCGCTGACCGGTGCCGCGGTGATCCGCTGGCCGTTGAGGAACGTCCCGTTGTGGCTGTCCAGGTCGGCGATCTCGTAGCCGCCGCGAGAGGTCCTGCGCAGTTCGGCGTGGTAGCGGGACACGCTCAGGTCCTCGACCACCACGTCGTTGTCGCTGGCCCGGCCGATCCGCAGCCGCAACTGGCTGATCCGCATGATCGCGCTGGGCTGCCGGGGCGGAAGCTGCGAGACGGCCGGGTCGGCCGGGGCGGCCGGCCATGCTGCCGGGCCGGGCGACCTGAGCGCGTCCTGCGCGGGTGGTGCCTGCGGGGGTGGTGTCTGCGGAGGAGCGGCCTGACCGCGTGGAGGCGCCTGGGCGGGCGGCGACTGTCCGGATGAGGGCTGCGCGATGACCGTGCCGTGCCGGCCGTCCGCTGCCGCCTGGTCGTCCCCGAGCGAGCAGGTCAGCGCGGGGCCGTCTTGCGGGTGCCCGAGCCGGACGTCGCAGTTCCTGGTGATCGGGAGCTGGCTGATCCGGTCCAGGCCAACGAACGTCCCGTTGGTGCTGCCGGAGTCCTCCAGCACCCAGTGCCCGTCATCGAGCCGCAGCACGGCGTGCCGCCAGGAGACCCGAGGGTCCTCCACCACGATGTCCGACTCCGGATCGCGACCGACCTGGTAGCTCGGCCCCGCCTGAAGCATTCGATCCGAGCCATCCGCCCGGACGTGCAGCGCCCCGACCGGAGCGCCCCCGTCGATCTCCATCCCCCAACTGTAGAGCGGTTTCCCCCGCGGCCACCTCGTCGCCGTGCGGAAAATCCAGCATCAGAGGCGCGGCTGGCGATTCGGCGCCGGGCCGCACGGGAAATGCCGATAATGCCCGCCGACGATGACCGGCGACTGCCGGAACGTTACGATCACGGCAGGTGCTCAGGGGCCGGGCGTGAATTCTCGCCTATTAAGCGATTAGTACCGGTTTAGTCAGTTATAGGGACTGGGATGGCGGGGCAGCCAATCCCGGGATGAGCCAGACGCCCAGGGGAGCGGGTGGACCGGTGAGCGAGGAGCCGCGCGGAGTCCCAGGCGAGTTCGCCGAGGGCTCTCAGGTGGCGGGTTACCGGCTGGAGGAGCAGATCGGCCGCGGCGGGATGGCCGTTGTGTTCCGCGCCTACGACGCCAGGCTGGACCGGCGGGTCGCGCTGAAGATCCTGGCTCCGGGCCTGGCCAGCGACGATGCCTTCCGGCAACGTTTTATCAGGGAGTCAAGGGCCGCCGCGGCCGTCGATGATCCGCACATCATCCCGGTCTACGAGGCGGGCGAGGAACGCGGCGTCCTGTTCATCGCGATGCGCCTGGTGCGCGGCGGCGACGTCCGGTCGCTGCTGGACACACGGGGACCGCTGCCGCCGGCCAGGACTACCGAGATCATCTCCCAGGTCGCCGGGGCGCTGGACGCGGCGCACGCCCGAGGCCTGGTGCACAGAGACGTCAAGCCGGCCAACATGCTGATGGAGGCCAGCCAGGACAGCGAGCGGCCCGACCATGTGTACCTGTCGGACTTCGGCCTCACCAAGGCATCGCTGTCCGCCACCGGACTGACCTCATCCGGGCAGTTCCTCGGCACGCTCGACTACGTCGCGCCCGAGCAGATCGAGGGCCGGGCCGTGGACGGGCGGACCGACCTGTACGCGCTGGCCTGCACGGCATTTGAGCTGCTGACCGGCGAGCCGCCGTTCCGCCGGGCCGAGGGCATGGCGGTGATGTACGCGCAGGTGTCACAGCCGCCGCCGCTGCTCAGCTCGCGCCGCGCCGGCATCCCGGCGGCGGCCGACGCGGTGATGAACCGCGCGCTGGCCAAGGCGCCGGCCGACCGGTACGCGAGCTGCCGCGAGTTCGCCGCCGAACTGCGACACGCCTTCGGGCTGCGCTCACCGGACTCCGAGCCCGGCCGGCCGGGCGGGCCGCCGACCCAAGCCGCCGGGCCGTTGCGGCCGGGCCAGGAGGCCGGGTCTGCCGGTGCGGGAGCGGCCGCCGGCGCGGCGGGCGCGGCGGCGGCGTCATCCGGTGCCGGGCAGCCGCGCACGTCGGCAGGACAGCCGCCCGCCGCGGGTCCGCCGACGCAGGCCGCCGATTACCCGAGCCATTCCAGGCCGGGAGCGACCACGCCGGGCAGGCCCGGAGAGCGGGGCGGCCCCGGCAGCGGCGGTCCTGGTGGCGGTGGCCCCCGCGAGGACGGCACCGGCGGTGCGGCCCGGCGGCCGTGGTGGCGGTCTCCAGTTCCGCTGGCGCTGCTGGCCGTCCTGGTGGTCGTCATCGGCGGCGGCGGCTTCCTCCTGCTCGGCCGGGGCAGCAACGGCAAGGGCGGTCACAACGCCTCAGGTTCCGGGCTGACGGCGCCCAGCTGCAGCACCGCCACTCCGCGGCTGAAGACCCGCACCGGGGTTGCCACGTCCCGTGTCACCGTCGGCGGCACGCCCTTCGCGGTCCGCGAGGGCAAGGGCGGCTACACGTTCGCGAGCATTGACAACGGCATCGCGGTACTGCGCAACGGCAGCGGCCTGGTGCCGTCCCTGATCAGGACCATCGCCATACCGGGCGCCGACAAGGGCATGATCTTCACCAGCGACGGCAAATACCTGCTGGTCGCGGGCGGGCAGGGTGCGGTGGTCGTGGACGTCGCGGCGGCCGAGCAGGGCGCGGCCAGCCCGGTACGAGGCACCCTGGCCGCCCCGAAGATCTCCGCGCACGGAGACGGCGCGGTCGGCGTGCAGGTCTCGCCCGATAACAAGTTCGCCTTCGTCACGCTGCAGAACACCACCAAGCTGGCGGTGTTCAACCTCGGCCAGGCGCTGTCCAGCGGCTTCGGCCCCGCCGCCTTCGTCGGGTTCGTCAACATCGGGGTCCAGCCGGTGGGCATCAGCCCGCCGGTGGATGGCTGGCTTTATGTGACGAACTTCCAGAAGAAGGCCGGCGCTGAGCCGTCCGAGGGCACGCTGAGCGTGCTGCGGCTCAGCGCGGCGGAGAAGGCATCGGCGAAGTCAGTCGTCTCGGCCGTGGACGCCGGGTGCAGCCCGGCCCGCATCACCTTCACCGGTCACGGATCGACGGTCTGGGTGACGGCCAGGGACAGCAACGCCGTGCTCGGCTTCGCGGCCGCCAAGCTGCGCAGCGACCCGTCGGCCGCGCTGGTCGCCGACGTGAAAGTCGGCCAGCTCCCGATCGGCCTGACCTCCACCCCTGGCGGCAAGCGGCTGGTCATCGCGGACTCGAACGCGGACGTGGCCTCGGCCAGCGGCGACCTGGCCGTGGTGGACCCGGCCGCCGCACTGGCCGGGCAAGCCGGCCCTGCTCGGCGTGATCCCGCTGTCCGGGCAGCCACGGCAGCTCACCATGGCCGACGGCGGCGACACCGTGCTGGTCGCCAATCAGGTGACCAGGGTGCTCCAGGCACTCAAGACAAGCGATCTCCCGTGACCCGTGCGCCATCGGCGCCGGGCCAAAATGGCCTAACATCAGGAAAATGAGGCACCGGGTGGGCGCGGACCGCGGGCAGGAATGGTGAACGGCAGGCGGGGCGGCTGCCTGCCGAAGGTCGTGATCGGCATCGTGGTGCTTGCCGTCGTGGCGGTGGGAGCCGACTTCCTGGCCAGGAACGTGGCCCAGGACAAGCTCGCCTCGGAAATCCAGCAGCATGGGTTCCCGAAGAAGCCATCGGTGACCATCGAGGGATTCCCGTTCCTCACCCAGGTCGCCTCTCGCGACATCGACCAGGTCCGGCTGAACTCGACCGATATCCCCGAGGGGCCGGTGCGGATCTCCCGGGTCAGCGCGGTGCTCAGCGGCATCCACCTGGACAGCGGCTACACCAGCGGCACCGTCAGCAGGCTGTCGGGCTCGGTGCTGATCACCTTCGGGTCGCTGGCCAAGACCCTGAACTCGCGGATCGGCCCGTTCGGCGCGCTGCTGTCCGCGACTGGGATGACCCTGTCGTCGGCCGGGCCCGACGAGGTCAAGGCCAGCCTGGACCTGCTGGTCACGTCAGGGTCGGCGACGTGGCGGATCAGCCGGCTCAGCGGGCGTGAGCTTCAGGCACGGCTGGTCAGCAGCAGCGGCATCTCATCGTCGATGCTGAATTCGATCAGCGAGTTCCGGATCCGGATCCCCAAGCTCCCGTTCGATGTCAGGATCGGTGCCGTGCGGATCACGCCCGCCGGAGTGGTCGGCCGGATCAGCGGGAGCGACCTGACGTTCAGCGGGTAGCGCGGTCAGCCGGAGAAGTGCCGGTACTGGGGCAGCGCGAAGTCATACAGGCGCTTGCCCCTGTCCGGGAGGATCTTGTTCAGGCCGTCGGCCACCCAGACGCCGTGCTTGCGGAACGTCACGATGGTGAAGGGCACGCTGCGGATCGTGGACACGCAGATGCTCCCGTCGGAGCCGAGGCGGTGCCGGGTGTAGCAGCGCTCGCCGCTGCCGGTGCCGCCCGCCTGGCGCTGCACCTGTACGAGCAGCCGGGCGCCATGGTGGCGGATCGTGCAGGTGCGCGAGGGGACCGGGCTGGAACTGCGGGTCAGCTTCTCGGTCAGGTGCGTGTGCGCGGCGACCCGCAGCAGCGTGTGCGCTGACCGCGAGGTGAAGGTCCGACAGGGATTCGGCAGCGGCTTGCTGGCGCCGGGCGTGCGTGCGGTGCCCGGTGCGGCGGTGGCGGCGGCCAGCGGCGCGACCGCGAGGGCGAGAGCCGTGAGGGCTACCGCCGATACCTGCCTGATCATCTTGTACCTCCCCGTTGGCATGTGATGGGAGTGTACGTCCGCTCCGGCGCGGCGCAAGGGCCTGGGCTAGCGGGCGCCGAGGCCGAGCAGCAGGCCGTCGTCGGTCACGGCCGGCGAGCTGGTCAGGAAGATCACCACGCCGTCGGCAGGCGCGGTGACGCTCTCGTGCACCTGCGCCCCGTCCAGGCTGCTCACCCTGCCGATGACCTGGCCCTCGGTGACCTGCTCGCCGGCCGCCACGGTGGGCTCCCACCAGCCGCCCCGCGCGCAGCGCAGCCAGAGGAACCGGCCGAGGAAGGCCGGCTCGGTGACCCGGCCCGCGTCGGCGGGGCCGGTCATGCCAAGGTGCGCGAGAATCGCGTCCAGGCCGCGCACATGCGCGTCCACCGCCCACCGCTCCACGATTCCGCAGCCGCCGACCTCGGCGGTGACCGCCGGGATGCCGGCCTGCGCCGCGGCGCCGCTTGAGGTGCCCGTGACCGCCTGGCCGGGACCCGGCTCCTGCCGGATCACGTAGCCGAGGCCGTAGGCGATCGCCAGCTCGCGGGCGTCCGCCTCGGCCGGCCCGGTCTCGTACATGGCGAACGGCTCCAGCGCCTCGACCATGTCCCCGCAGTGCGCGTCGACCACCGCGTCCGAGCCGAGGATGAGCCGCGTGTAGGCGGCGTGCGCGAGCTGGTCGGCCAGGGTGCCCGCCGGGTCGCCGGGGAAGCACCTGTTCAGGTTCTTGCCGTCGTCGGGCACCACGAACGGGCTGCGGGCGCGGAAGGCCGGCACGTTGAGCACGGGCACCGCCCGGACCCGGCCGCGCAGCTCGCGCCCGGCCAGGTCACGAGTCCACTGCCGGACCGCGGCCATCGGCACGTACTCACAGCCGTGCACGCCCGCGATCACGGTCAGCAGCGGGCCGTCGCGGGCGCCGGTGAGCTCCAGCACGGGGATGTCCAGCCCGGCGACATCCAGCGTGCCGCGGGTGAGGGTGGTGGGCATCGGCTGGCTCTCCTTAGCTCGGCTGGCCGGCGAGGGCTGCCTCGGCGGCCGCGGCGGCATGCAGCAGCGCCAGGTCACCGTTGCGGTGCCCGGCGAGCTGCAGGCTGACCGGCAGGCCAGGGGCGGGCACCGGCAGCGCGATGGCCGGGTGCCCGGACAGGTTGTACGGCCCGGTGAACCGGCCCTCGGCGCCGTCGTCGCCGACCCCGAACGGCGGATCCTGCTCGGGTGCGGTGAAGCCGACGGCCGGGCCGGCCAGCACGTCGAGCCCGGCCAGGCTGTCGCGGACCAGCGCGGTGAGCCGGTCCCGCTCGGCCAGCGCCGCGGCGTACCGCGCGTCGGTGACGCCGGCGCCGAGCGCGAGCAGTTCCCTGGTGCCCGCCGCGTACTTGCCGGTGTCGGCGTCCCTGTGCACGCCCCAGGCCTCGCGGGCGACGATCACGGTCAGCGCGCGCTCCCAGCGCTCGGGATCCTCGGCCCAGACGGGCGTGACCGTGCGCAGGTGCCAGCCGGCCTCCGCCAGCGTGCCGAGGGCGCGCTCCAGGGCCGCCCGCACCTGCGGCGTCACAGACGGGTCCGCGAGCTGGGCGCCCAGCACCCCGGCGGTGACGGGGCCGGTCGGCGCGGGCCGGCCGGGTAGCACGCTGCTGGTCAGCGCCGCGCCGGCCAGCACGGGCAGCAGCAGCGCCGCGCCGGCCACGGTGGCGGTCAGCGTGCCGGCGTGGTCGCAGCTCGGCGCGAGCGGGAACACGCCGTCCAGCGGGATCAGCCCGTAGCTCGGCTTGAGCCCGACGACGCCGCAGTACGCGGCGGGTATCCGGATCGAGCCGCCGGTGTCGGTGCCGATGCTCAGGTCGCAGATCCCGGCGGCGACCAGCGCGGCCGAGCCGCCGGACGAGCCGCCCGGAGGTGCGGGACGGATCGCGCGGGTTGCGGGTGTCACCGACCAGCGGGTGCGCGAAGCCGGCCGCGTACTCCAGGCACTGAGTGGTGGCGAAGACCTCCGCGCCGGCCGCCCGCAGCCGGGTGACCAGCACGGCGTCAGCGGGTGCCGGGGCCGGGTCGCTGGCCGGGCTGCCGCAGCCGGTCGGCACGCCGGCCACCGCGACGATGTCCTTGACCGCGACCGGCTGGCCGGCCAGCGGCCGGGCCGGGCTGCCCCGGACGGGCAGGATGCGCAGCGGCAGCGCGCGGGCCACCGCGTTCAGCGGGCTGCCCAGGCGGTCAAGCCGCTCGCAGGCGGCCAGCAGGTCCAGGTTGTCGCGGGAACAGGTGCGGCGGCCCTGCTCGATGCCTCGATCAGCTCGCCGACCCGGCTGACCAGGGTGCCGCGCAGCGGGCCGAGCATCGCGCGGGCCTCCGTCGGCCGGTGCCTGATGGCCAGGTCGCGGTAGATGCCCGAGTGCGTCTTGGCCGAGGCCCGGTTGAAGTCGGCCAGCCGGGCGATCGAGCCCGCCAGGTCGGCGGGGTCGAAGCCGTCGAACGGCCGCGGCGTCACCGGTGCCTGGGCCAGTACCTCGCGGGCCAGCGCGAGCAGCAGGTCGCGGTAGGCGGGGTCATCGAATACAGCGTGGATCGGCAGGTCGCTGACGGCGGTGGCGAACAGCATGGCCCCGTAGGCCTGCTTGGCCCACAGGTAGCCGAGCACGTCGGGCACCGGCCTGGCGTCCGCGAGGTCGGCGGCCAGCGCGGTCACCCGGCCGGACATGGTGCCGTCCAGCTCCCCGACGACGAAGGTGGCCCGGTTGCCGCGCAGCACCACGCCGGGCTCGATCACGTCCGCGCCGAAGTTGACGAACGCCTCGACCACCCGGCCGGCCCGACCGCCGCCGCGATGGCCGGCGCGTTCAGGCCATTCTGGAGCGAGACGACGAAGGCATCGCCGCGCAGCCTGCCCGCCAGCGACGCGACGGCGGCGGTGGTGTGGTGCGCCTTGACCGCGAGCAGCACCGGGCAGTCGATCTCGTCGGGCAGCCAGGCCGCGCGGACGGCCGGCAGCCGGACGGTGAAGTCCTCGACAGGGCCGGTTATCCGCAGGCCATGCTCGCCGATGGCTGCGACGACAGCCGGGTCGGCATCGGCGGCTAGCACGTCATGACCGTCACGCGCGAGGCCGGCGGCGACCGTCCCGCCGATGGCTCCGCAGCCCAGCACCAGGTAGCGCACGGCGCGCACGTTACAACACAGTAAATCCCGCAGTCCAGATATCGACCACTATTTACAAATCAAGTCCCTGCTGCCAGATTAGTCCGAACAAAGGTTTGTCCAGGTCGGCAGCAGCGTCGCAGCTAACCCGTACATGTTGCACAGCCACATACGTCACAAGCGACAGCTAGCGCGAGCACCGTCCCAGTCGGCGCAGCGACCCGCGCGGCTCCGCGCGCTCTGCCAGGTGCGCCCGCCGTGCACAGTCCTCCCGGGGAGTGCCCTGCGGGACCCGCCCCACTGACCTAGGGGAGTATCAGTGTCACAACGAACGAGCGCGGCGAGGGGCCTGATCGCCGGGGTTGCGGTCACGGCGCTCGCAGTCCTCGCGGGCTGCGGATCGGGGTCGGGATCGTCGTCCTCCGGCGGCTCGGGCAGTGGCGGCACCGCCGCCGGCAGCCCGGTCCACGGCGGCAACCTGATCATCGCCAACAACGCGGACGCGCAGTCGATGAACAACACCACCGTGTTCGACAACGACTCGATCTGGATCTTCGAGCAGATCTTCCAGCCGCTGTACACGGTGACGGACAACGGCAAGGGCACGATCCCCTGGCTGGCCACCGGCTACACGATGTCCTCGGACAAGAAGACCTACACCTTCACCCTGCGCAAGGGCGTGGAGTTCTCCAACGGCAAGCCGATGACCTCGGCGGACGTGAAGTTCTCCATCGACCAGAATCGCAAGGCGGCCAAGGGCTGGGGCTACATCGACACCGCGATCAAGTCGGTCATCCGCCCCGACGCCGGAGACCGTGGTGATCAACCTCAAGTTCCCGTGGGCGCCGCTGATCGCCGACCTGTCGCTGTTCGCCAACGGCATCGTGCCGAACAACTACGGCGGCCAGACCGAGAGCGCGTTCTACCAGCACCCGATCGGCACCGGCCCGTTCATGTGGGCCTACTGGCACAAGGGCTCAGGCCCTCAAGCTGGTCCGCAACCCGCACTACTGGCAGCCAGGGCAAGCCCTACCTGAACAGCGTCACCTGGACCGACGTCCCCAGCGACAACACCAGGGAGACTGCAGCTCAAGGGCGGCCAGGCGCAGATCGACGAGTTCCCGGCCTGGTCGACGGTGGCCAGCCTGAAGGCGACCACCGGCGTGTACGATGGACCTGTTCAACTCGACGCAGACCAACTACCTGTCCTTCAACGAGACGGTCAAGCCGTTCCAGGACGTGCACGTCCGGCGGGCCATCTCGCTGGCGATCAACCGGGACGCGCTGGTCAAGGCCGTGCTGTTCGGCAACGGCAAGCCGGCCAACTCGCTGTTCCCGCCGCAGGTGCCCTACTACGACCCGAGCACGCCCGGCTATCAGTACAACCTGGCGGCGGCCAAGGCAGCAGATGGCCCAGTCCAGCGTGCCGCACGGGTTCACCACCACGATCCTGATCCCGTCCGGCAACTCCGACTACTCCACCATCGCCACGATCCTGCAGGCCGAGCTCAAGCCGCTGGGCATCACCCTCAAGATCCAGCAGCTCGACCCGAACACGGCCAACGTCGACCAGCAGAGCGCTCAAGTACGACATGACGCTGACGCTGTGGACGATGGACATCCCCGACCCGGACGAGCTGGCCACCTTCGGCGTGGACCCGAACTCGGGCGCCCGGTCGTTCTTCACCGCCTACGACAACCCGACGGTGGTCAAGGACACCCACGAGGCCGAGCAGACCACCATCCCGGCGACCGGCAGACGCTCTACAACACGATCCAGACGACTGTCCGCCCAGGACGCGTTCATGGCGTTCCTGTACTACTCGCCGTACCCGTATGCCACCTCCACCAACGTGCACGGCTTCTTCGTCACGCCGCTCGGCAACTACCACCTGGAGAACGTCTGGCTCAGCAAGTGAGGCTCTTCAGCTGTCACGGCAGGCAGTTTCAGCTGTCACGGCAGGCAGTTTCAGCTGCCACAGCAGGCAGCTTTAGCTGCCACAACGGGCGGTTTAGCTGCTGTAGCGGGCGGGCCGGGCCCGCCCGCTACAGCAGGCGCGTTTAACTAGCACAGAAAGGCGAGCCTGTGGGTCGGATGGCCTTCGTGGTCCGGCGGCTGCTCCTGCTCGTCCCCGTGGCCATCGGCGTGACGATCATCGTGTTCTTCATGATCCACCTGATCCCCGGTGACCCGGCCAGGACGATCCTCGGCATCCACGCGACCCCCCGCGCGGTGGCCCTGCTGCACCAGGAATGGGGCCTGAACCGGCCGCTGGTCAGCCAGTACTGGCTGTTCATCGACCGGCTGCTGCACGGCAACCTCGGCCAGAGCCTGTACTACGGCGGCCGGCGACCGGCCTGATCGCCGGCCGCCTGCCGGCCACCCTCTGGCTGATCATCTACGCGGCGGTGCTGGCCATCGCCATCAGCGTGCCGCTGGCCATGCTCGCCGCCAGCCGCCGCAACGGCATCCGCGACCACATCGTCCGGGCCGTGCCGCTGTTCGGGCTCGGCATGCCGGCCTTCTGGGTCGGCCTGCTGCTCCAGTACGCGCTGGCGCTCAGCCTGCACCTGTTCCCGGTCACCGGGTACGGCACCGGCGTCACCGGGCACCTGCGGTCGATGTTCCTGCCCAGCCTGACCGTCGCCATCGGCGCTGGCCCCCGGTGGTCATCCGCAGCCTGCGGGCCAGCATGCTCAGCGTGCTCGGCGCCGAGTACATCACCACGGCCAGGTCCAAGGGGGTGACCGGGCGGCGGCTGTTCGTCCGGCACGTGCTGCGCAACGCGGTCATCCCGGCGGTCACCGTGCTCGGCATCAACATCGGCTTCCTGATCGGCAGCACGCTGATCGTCGAGAACGTCTTCGCCATCCCCGGCATCGGCAGCCTGATGATCCAGTCCATCTTCAACCGCGACTTCCCCGTCGTGCAGGGGATCACCCTGGTCTTCGGGGTCCTGGTGGTCCTGGTCAACCTGCTGACCGACGTCGCCTACGCCTCACTCGACCCGAGAGTGAGGTTCGACCGGTGAGCGCCGTCACCGCCCAGCCCGCCCCCGTGCCGCCCGCCGCCGAGCAGGCAGCGCCGCGCCGGGCGCACTGGTTCCGCCAGCCCGCCCTGGTCGCGGGATTTACCCTGCTCGCGGTGATCCTGCTCATGGTGATCGCGGCGCCGCTGCTCACCTCATACAACCCCGACGCCCAGGACCTGAACGCGATCTTGTCCGGGCCCGAGCGCGCACCACCTGCTCGGCACCGACCAGCTCGGCCGCGACACCTGGGCGCGGCTGCTGTACGGCGGCCGGGTCGACCTGAAGGTCGCCTTCATCGCCGTGCTGTTCCCGTTCGTGCTCGGCACGGTGCTCGGCAGCCTGGCCGGCTACTTCGGCGGCTGGGCCGACCTGGTCATCATGCGCGTGGTCGACATCGTGGTCGCGTTCCCGTTCTACGTGCTGGTCATCGCCCTGGTGTTCGTGCTCGGGCCGGGCGAGCGCAGCATCTACATCGCGATCACGGCGGTCGGCTGGGTGTCCTACGCCCGGATCATCCGCGGCGAGATCCTGGTCGCCAAGCGGCAGGAGTACGTGCTGGCCGCGCAGTCCGGCGGCCTGTCCAGCCTGCGCATCATGGGCCGCCACCTGCTGCCCAACGTCGTCACCCAGGCGATCATCTACGCGATGTCCGACATCGTGCAGGACATCCTGGCCATCGTCACGCTCAGCTACCTGGGCCTGGGCATCCAGCCGCCGACGCCGGACTGGGGGACCATGATCGCCGACGGGCAGAACTTCCTGACCACGCACTGGCAGCTCACCACCATCCCCGGCCTGGCCGTCGTGGTCACCGGGCTGGCGCTGTCGCTGATCGGTGACGGGCTCGCCGACCTGCTGCGGCCGGGCCAGTCATGACCGGCGCTGACATGACCGGCGCCGACATGACCGGGGCGGCAGCCGCCAGCCAGGCCAGCACGGCCGGGCCGGTGCTGGAGGTCCGCGACCTGCACGTGCGGATCGCCACCCGGCGCGGCCTGGTCCGGGCCGTGGACGGCGTGTCGGTGCGAGGTGCCCAGGGGCGAGGCGGTCGGCCTGGTCGGCGAGTCCGGCTCAGGCAAGAGCATGACGCTGCGGGCCATCCTCGGCGTGCTGCCGCCGGAGGCCAGGATCACCGGCGGGCGAGGTGCTGCTGGACGGGACCGACCTGACCGGCTGCCGGCCGCCGCGCTGAACCGGATCCGCGGCCCGAAGCTGGCGATGATCTTCCAGGAGCCGATGAGCGCGCTCAACCCGGTGATGCGGGTCGGCTGGCAGATCGCCGAGGGACCCCGGGTGCACCTGGGCTACAGCAGGTCCAAGGCGGCGGAGCGGGCGCTTGAGCTGATGCGCCGGGTGGGCATCCCCGACCCCGAGCGGCGGTTCCGCGCCTACCCGCACGAGTTCTCCGGCGGCATGCGGCAGCGGGTGATGATCGCCATCGCGCTGTCCTGCGACCCGGAGATCATCCTGTGCGACGAGCCGACCACGGCGCTGGACGTGACGATCCAGGACCAGATCCTGCGGCTGCTGGCCCGGCTGTGCCAGGAGTCCGGGGTCAGCCTGGTCTTCGTCACACACGACCTGCCGGTGGTCGCCCAGCTCTGCCAGCACCTGGCCGTCATGTACGGCGGCCAGATCGTCGAGCGCGGCGCCGTCGCCGACGTGTTCGCCGCGCCCAGCCATCCCTACACCCTCGGGCTGCTGCGCTCCGCGCCCGACGTAGAGCACGTCAGGGACTCGCTGGTGCCGATCCCCGGCTCGCCGCCCAGCCTGATCAGCCCGCCGCCCGGCTGCCGGTTCCACCCGCGCTGCGGGTTCGCGGAGGATGACTGCCGGACAGAGCCGGGGCCGCCGCTGCTGCTGCTGCCGGGCGACCGGGCCACCGCCTGCCTGCATCACGAGAAGTGCGCCGGGGTGCTCGACGCGCAGGGAGCGCCGCGATGACCGCCGCCCGCCACGCCCAGCCCGATCCGGGAGCGAACGCCGATTCAGGCGCGCAGCCTGCCGGGCCGCTGCTGACCGCCGAGGGGATCTCCGTCGGCTTCCCCGTGGCCAGCTCGCTGGTCGCGCGGCTGCGGCACGAGGAACGGGTGCTGCGCGCCGTGGACGGCGTCGACCTGTCCATCGAGCGCGGCGAGGCGCTCGCCCTGGTCGGTGAGTCCGGGTCGGGCAAGTCCACGCTCGCCCGCGCCCTGACCGGCCTGGTGCCGCTGGACGCCGGCGAGATCCGGCTCGACGGCCGCAAGCTATCGGGCGCGCCGGCAGTCGTGCCGACCAGCGCCGGGTGCAGATGGTCTTCCAGGACCCCTACTCGTCGCTGAACCCGCGGCTGACCGTCGCCGGGATGCTGCACGAGCTGCTGCGCGTGCACCACGTCGTGCCCAGGGCGCAGGTCGGGGAGTTCAGCAAGGAGCTGGTGCGGCTGGTCGGGCTGACGGAGGACGCGCTGCCCGCCTACCCCCGGCAGTTCTCCGGCGGCCAGCGCCAGCGCGTCGCCATCGCCCGTGCCCTGGCGCTGCGCCCCGAGCTGCTGGTCGCCGACGAGCCGGTCTCCGCCCTGGACGTCAGCGTTCAGGCCACGATCTTGAATCTGCTGCAGGAACTGCGCGGCAGCCTTGGCCTGACGCTGCTGCTCATCTCGCACAACCTGGCGGTGGTCCGGCACCTGTGCGACCGGGTGGCGGTCATGTACCTGGGGCGGATCATCGAGGTCGCGCCGATCGCCGAGCTGTTCGCCGCGCCCGCGCACCCGTACACCAGGGGGCTGCTCGCCGCCATCCCGAGGATGACGGCCGGCACCGACATCCAGGCCCCCGCGGTGACCGGCGACCCGCCGAGCCCGCTGCGGATTCCGGCCGGCTGCCGGTTCCGCACCAGGTGCCCGATGGCGCGGGAGCGCTGCGAGCGCGAGGACCCGGCACTGACCGCGGCGCCGGGCGGGGCGTCAGGCACCATGGCCCATATGGCCGCCTGCCATTTCGCCTTTTCCGCCGCGCCCGGCAGCCTGGAAGGACACAGCTCATGAAGATCTTCCTGTCCAGCGACATGGAGGGGACGGCAGGAGTCGTCGACTGGGAGCAGTGCGTCGGCGACGGGCCGCAGGCCGCCGCCGGGCGGCGGCTGCTGCTCGCCGAGGTCAACGCCGCGATCGAGGGCACCGTCGCGGGCGGCGCCACCGAGATCGTGGTGAACGACTCGCACTCCACGATGCGGAACCTGCCGCCCGACGAGCTGGCGGGCGGGGCGTCCTACATCTCGGGCAGTCACAAGCCGCTGTACATGATGCAGGGCCTGGACGACAGCTTCGACGCCGTGCTGTTCGTCTCCTACCACGGCTCGGTCGGCGCGCCCGCCGGCCTGTCGCACACCTACAATCCCCGCGCGGTGATCGAGGCCAGGCTGGACGGCACCGTGACGGGGGAGGCCGGGATCAACGCGCTGGTCGCCGCGCACTACGGCGTGCCCGTGGTGCTGGTGACCGGCGACCGGTGCGCCTGCGAGGAGACCGCGGAGCTGATCCCCGGCGTGCACGCCGCGGTGGTGAAGGAGCACGTCAGCCGGGTTGCCGCGCACAGCCTGCACCCGGATAAGGCGCGCGAGCTGATCCGGGAGGGTGCCAGGGCCGCGGTGGCCGGCGTGGCACAGGCCAGCCCGCCACCGATTGACCCCGGCGTGCTTGAGCTGTTCGTGCGCACCACCGACATCGCCGAGGCGGCGACCTGGGTGCGCGGCGTCCGCCGTACCGGGCCGCGTGAGCTGCGCATCGAGGGCGACGACAGGCTCGGCACCTACCGGGCGTTCTGCGCCGCCATCCTGCTGACCCGGACCGTGGCGGAGACCGTATGACCGCTGCGCGGGCCGCCGTCGTCACCGGCGCGGCGGGCGGGATCGGGTCGGCCGTCTGCGCGCGGCTGGCTGCCGACGGCTTCGCCGTGGCCTGCCTGGACATCAGGGAGGCGGCCGCCGTTGCCGTGGCGCAGAGCCTGCCAGGCGCCCGCGGCTACGGCGCGGATGTCGCCGACGCCGCCTCCGTCGCCAGCGCCGCGCAGCGGATCCGCGCCGACCTCGGCACCCCGTGGCTGCTGGTGAACGCCGCCGGGGTGTTCAGCATTCAGCGGCTGCCCGACCTCGCCGAATCCGAGTGGGACCACCTGATCGGGGTCAACCTGAAGGGGCCGTTCCTCACCTGCCGGGAGTTCCTGCCGGCCATGATCGAGCGCCGCGACGGCTGCGTGGTGAACATCGCCTCCACCGCCGGGGTGCGCGGCGGCCGGTCCCGCGCCGCGTACTGCGCGTCCAAGGGCGGCCTGGTGCAGCTCACCCGCAGCCTGGCCATCGATCACGGTCCTGACGGCATCCGGATCAACTGCGTCTGCCCCGGCCTGATCGACACCGAGATGGCCGACTGGATCCGGCACGATGAAGCCGCGCTGGCCCAGTGGGCGGGCACCGTCCCGGTGCGCCGGATCGGCACGCCGGGCGAGATCGCCGACGTGGTCGCCTTCCTCGCCACCGGCGGCGCCAGCTACCTGCAGGGGGCCGTGCTGATGGCTGACGGCGGCGTGACAGCCTGACCTCGTGTCCGATCATCAAGAACAGCAGCAGGCGGGGGCCGTGACGACGGACGGCCAGCCCGGCGCCGCACCGCGGCGCCGCCAGGCCGCGAGGCTCGTGGACATCGCCCAGGCCGCCGGGGTGCACGTGTCCACCGTGTCCCGTGTCCTCAACGGGGACCCCGCGCTGTCCATCCGGCCGGCGACCTACGAGCGGATCCTGGCGACCGCCCGTGCCCAGGGATACCGGCCCAACGCCCTGGCCAGGGCACTCAAGCAGCGCAGGACCAGCGCGTTCGCGCTGGTGGTCCCGCTGCTGCGCAATCCGATCTGGGTCCGGCTGCAGCGCGGCGCGCTGCAGCGCGCCCGCGAGCGCGGTTACGTGGTCATGATCATGGAGGAGCCGACCGACGACCCGCGGCCCCCCGACCACTACCGCTACCTGGTCGAGGAGAGCCGCGTCGACGGGCTGCTGGTCGCCACCGCGCTGCGGGTGCCCGAGCACCAGCCGGGCATGCCCGCGATCCCGCACGTCTACGTGAACCGGCGCGGCCCCGCGCCCGGCAACGACGTGGTCATGGACGAGGCCGCCGCGATGCGGCTGTTCATCGAGCACGCGGCCGGGCTCGGTCACCAGTCCATCGCGCTGATCGACGGCCCGGCGGAGGTGGACACCGTGCACCGGCGGGTCAGCGCGGCCCGGCGGCTGTGCACCGCCCGCGGCATCGGCCTCACCGTCCGGCATGCCGCCGCCACCGAGGAAGGCGGCTGGGACGCCGGGCTGAAGATGCTCCGCCGCGAGCCGCGCCCGACCGCCTGCGGCGTAGGCAGCATCAACCAGCTCTTCGGCCTGCTCGGCGCGCTGCGCGAGTCCGGCGTCTCGGTACCCGGCCAGATGTCGGTGGTCAGTTTCGACGAGGACGAGTGCCTGGCCTTCCTGGACGTGCCGGTCACCAGCGTGTGCATGCCGCTGGCCGAGCTCGGCACGGCGGCGGTGGACGCGCTGATCACCCGGATCGACGGCGCGCCCGCCACCGACGTCCTGATCCGTGACAACATCCGCCTCATCCAGCGCGCCTCCGTCGCCCCGCCGTCCCGCTCCCCAGCCGGCGTCCCCGCGCAGCGGGTTCACCCATAGGCAGTCACCTAGGAGGTCTCGATGAGTGATCCTCGGGTTGTGTCGTTCCGGCCGGAGGCCGGGCAGTATGCCTGGACGTTCGGCGGCGTGCCGCCGGTGGCCAGGGTCACCCCCGGCACCGTGCTTGAGCTGTGGACAGAGGACTGCTTCGCCGGGCGGGTGCGCGGCACCAGCGACCTGGTGTCGCAGGTCTGCGAGTTCCCGTTCCTGAACCCGCAGACCGGTCCGTTCTACGTGGAGGGCGCCGAGCCCGGCGACACGATCGCGGTGCATTTCGTCTCGCTGGAGCCGGCCCGGGACTGGGCCGCGTCCACCACCGTGCCGCTGTTCGGCGCGCTGACCTCCACCCACCTGACCGCCACGCTGCAGGATCCGCTGCCCGAGGTGGTGTGGATCTGGGAGCTGGACCGGGCGAAGGGCACCTGCCAGTTCCTCGCCAGGGACAGCGACCTGACCGCCGAGCTGCCGATGAACCCGATGCACGGCACGGTGGGGGTGGCCCCGGCCAACCTGGAGGTCCGCTCCGCGCTGGTCCCCGACGCGTTCGGCGGGAACATGGACACCCCGGAGATGCGCGCGGGCGTGACCTGCTACCTGGGCGTGAACGTGGACGGCGGGCTGATGTCGGTCGGCGACGGGCACGCCCGCCAGGGCGAGGGCGAGACCTGCGGCGTGGCCGTCGAGTGCGCGATGAACACGGTGCTGATCGTGGACCTGATCAAGGGCGTGCCGACGCCGTGGCCGCGGCTGGAGTCCGACACCCACATCATGTCCACCGGGTCGGCCAGGCCGCTGGAGGACGCGTTCCGCATCGCCCAGCTCGACATGGTCCAGTGGGTCGCCGGGCAGTCCGGGCTGTCCATGCTGGATGCCTACCAGTTCGTCACCCAGGCTGTTGAGGCGCCGCTCGCCAATGTCTGCGACACCAACTACACGTCGGTGGCGAAGATGCGCAAGGACTGGCTGCCCGGCCGCAGGGACGACGACGCCCTCATGCGGGGCACGCACGCCAGGCTGCGCGAGATCGCCCGCGCCTACCTGGGCCGGTAACGCCAGGTGCCCGCGCCGCCAGGCCGGCGGCGCGGGCACCCATGCTGGTGGGCGGGCCTCCGCCGGCCCAGTCCCGGCGAAGGACCCGCCGTCTAACCTGCCCTACGGCCCGGCGGGCCGACTGGCAGCGGATCGGTGGCCAGGCTCTCGTCGCCCTCCAGCAGGGCCGGGGCGCTGGCCAGCGTGGCCGGCCTGGTCGCGCCGAGGAATACCGCGTAGGCGACGCCGACGGCGACCAGGGCGAGAGTCAGCCAGGGCAGGGTGTTGTACGGGCTCGGCTGGCCGGGCCGCAGATCACCGTAGACCGGAATGGCCAGGACGATGATGCCGATCACCGGAGTCACCACCCAGAGCCACGGGTTCTTGCGGATGCCGTTCCGGCGGAATTTCGCCCATTCCACGATGAGGGCCAGGTTCGCCAGCAGGTACATCAGGATCAGCCCGAGGATGCCGTAGGTGCCCAGGAAACCCGACGCGGTGCCGGGGTCGGTGAACGCCGTGGAGATCACCCCGATGGCGATGCTCGGCGCGACGAAGGCGATCGCCGCGGCGGCGGGCGTGCGGAACCTGGGGGAGATTCCCGCCAGTGCGGAGCTCCACAGCCCGCCGCGCGCCCCGGCGAAGATGACCCGCGAGGTCTGGGTGTTGGCGGCCACGTAGGAACTGGTCACGCTGGACAGGAAGACCCAGGTGATCAGCGGTGCGACGAACGGCAGGAAGGCCTTGGCCGCCGTGTGATACGGGTTGCCGTCGGCCGCCAGCGCGCCGGCGTGCCCGACGCCGAACGCCGTGATGAGCGCGTAGGAGCCGATGACGTAGATGATGCCGCTGACGACCACCGCGCCGAGCACGGCCAGCGGCACGGTCCGCCGCGGGTCGCGGGTCTCCTCGGCCAGCGGCGCGGCGGCCTCGAAGCCGCCGAAGGCCAGCACGGCGAGGCTGAAGGCCAGCAGCACGTCCTTGGAGCCGCCGCCCGGCCAGTGGAACGGCGTCGCGGACAGCCCGCTCGCCCCGCCGCGGAACAGGATGGTCAGGCTCAGGGCGAGCAGCAGGATGACCTCGAACACGTAAAGCGCGACGGTGATCCGCACGCCGAACCGCAGCCCGACGATCACCGGCGCGACCACCAGCACGCCGTACAGGATGGTGACGAGCTGGGTGATGCCCCAGATGTGCGGGTCGCCCAGCACGTTCTGCACGATGTACTGGCCGACGAAGATGTAGATGCCGCCGAAGGCGATGATGTAGCCGAGCAGCGTGATCACGCCGATGGCCACGCCGGCCCTGGTCCCGATCGCCCGGGTGATGTAGGTGATGAACGATCCCGCGCTGGGATAGACGCCGGAGAACTGGGCCAGGCTGCTCGCGGTCGCGCACATGCCGATCATGCTGATCGCGAAGATCAGCGGGGCGGAGGCGCCGGCGAGCGCGACCATGACGCCGGTGGTGAAGAACAGGTTGAAGGCGGGGGCCACCTGGGCCAGGCCCGGCATGATGACGCCGAACAGGCCGAGCTGACCGCGTTCCAGAGTGGGCTTTGAAGTCGGGGTAGCGGCCATGATCAGTTCCTTCCGTGCCGCTTGATGAACTCCAGGAACGCCCGGTTGAACTCGGCGGGATGCTCCCACAGGCAGGCGTGGCCGCCTGGCGTGGTCGCGAACTCCGAGCCCGGCACGCCGTCGTGCAGGCGCCGGGACAGTGAGACGGGGATGAGGATGTCCTGCTCGCCGGCCAGCACCAGGCAGGGGGTGCTGAGCTGGCCGAGCCTGCTGGTGGTGTCGTGCTGCTGGATGACGGCGAGCTGGGCCAGGTAGGCGTGCACTGGCTGGTCGAGGTAGCGCATCCCCTGCTCGAACTCGGCGGCTTCCTCCTGCCGGTCCTCGAAGAACTCCGTGCTGAACGCCCACAGCGACACGTCGCGCATGATGAAAGGCACGCCCATCACCGGGGCCAGGTCCGCCCACATGGCGAACATCCGGGAGCAGAACGGGCCCGGCGCGGCGTAAGTGCAGCCGAAGGTGACCGACAGCAGGTCGCCGGGGTAGGCGAGCGCGTACTCCTGGGCGATCATGCCGCCCATGGACACGCCCATCAGGTGAAAGCCGGTGATGCCGAGCTGGTCCACCAGGCCCTTGGCGTCGTCGGCGAGCATCCGGCTGGAGTACGGGCCGGCCGGCTTGCCGCTGTGGCCGATGCCCCGGTTGTCCAGCCGCAGCACCCGGTAGCCCGCCGCCAGGAAGTCGCCGAGCTGGAGCGCCCAGGTCTCCAGGTCGTCCGCCAGCCCGTTGATCAGCACGATGGTCTCCGGACCTTCGCCGTCGAGCTGGTAGTTCACCTCGACGCCGTTACTCGTGGCTACGGGCATGGGGGTCTCCTTCGGCGCGAAGCCTGATGCGGGCGTGCAGTTCCCTGAGCAGGTCCTCGGTCAGGGAGAAATGCTCGGCGGCGGCGCGGGAGGCCGCGGCGGAGTCGCCGGCGATGACCGCCTGGGCCAGCTCGGGGTGCTGGTGCAGAGCGCGGTGCCTGGCCTCCGCCGAGTAGGGCTCGGCGTCGAACCCGAAGCTCACCTCGCGGCGGACCCTGGCGCTCAGCTCGGCGAGCCTGGTGTTATGCGCGGCCTGGGCGATGGCCCGGTGCACCGCGCCGTCCGCCAGCCGGGAGGTCTCCCTGTCGTGCGCCCGCGCGTACTGCGCGACCGCCGCGGTGATGACCTCGACGTCGTGGTCGTCCCGGCGCTCGGCCGCGGTCCGGGCGATCTGCTGCTCGATGAGCTGGCGGAAGTCCAGCACCCCGCTGAGTTCCTCCCAGGCGGGCAGCAGCGTCCGGCGGATCATCTCCTCCGATTCCTCGCCCCGGCCGGTCTGCACGAAGGTACCGCCGCCCCGGCCCCGCCTGGTGGTCACGTAGCCGGCGGCCTGGAGTCGCTGGAGTGCCTCGCGGACGGTGGTCCTGCTGACGTCGAGAGTGACGGCCAGCTCGCGTTCGGACGGGAGCTGCTGTCCGGGGACGAACTCGCCGAGGGCGATGGCGGTCACGAACCGCTCCGCGATCCGCTCGCCCGCCGTCCGCATGGTCAGCGGCGCCAGCAGCGAGCCGAAGGGCTCGTCCTGTTCCGGCTCGGCGGCCTGCCCGGCCTGCCCGGCCTGCCCGGTCACCGGGCGGTCCCCTCGCCAGGCAGGCCGCCCGCCGCGAAGAAGCCGGCGATGAACCTGGCCAGGGTGCGGGCGCCGGCCACGATGCTGGCCAGCTCGACGGCCTCGTCGGCGCCGTGAATGTTGCGGGCGAGCGGCCCGTAGACCAGCGCGGGGCGGCCGAACTGGTTCAGGTAGTAGCGGGCGTCGGTGGTCGAGCCGATGGCCAGCCGCCGCGGGCTGGTGCCGTGTACCGCCTGGTGCGCGGCGGCCATTGCCTGCGCCAGCGGGTGCGTGCTGGCCAGCAGGTAACCCTCGGCGCGGAAGCCGGCCTCCTCGATCTGCGGGGGATGCTCGGCGAGCCACGGGTCGGCAGACGCGGCGGCCAGCACCGCGGCGCGGGCCCGCTCGAAGGCCTGCGCCGGCGTCCACGAGCGCGGGTAGCCGACCCGGACGCCCAGCTCCAGCCGGCCCGGCACGCTAGACGGCCAGTCGCCGGCCCGCACGGTGCCGGCGTTGACGTTGTAGGGGCTGGCCACGCCGTCCAGCGCCGGATCGGCCGCGCTCGCGGTCATCTCGGCCTCGAAGCCGGCCAGCGCGGTCAGCAGCAGCGGCAGGTAGCGGACCGGGTTCACCGCGCGGTCGGCCGACTCCGCGTGCGCGGCCACCCCCTCGACCGTGATCCGCAGCCAGAGCACGCCCACCCCGCCGAGCAGCAGGTCGCCGCCGGTCGGCTCGGGCAGCACCACGGCGTCGCCGAGCACGCCGGCCCGGCCGGCCGCGAGCGTTCCGTTCCCCGTGCATTCCTCCTCGATCACGCTGAGCACGGCCAGCTCTCCGGTGATCGCCTCCGGCATGGCGGCGCGCAGCGCGCCGATGGCCAGCGAGGCCATCGCGAGGCCGCCCTTCATGTCGCCCGCGCCCCGCCCGGTGAGCCAGCCATCGCGGACCCGGGGGGTGAACGGGTCGCCGGACCAGCCGGCGGCCGTGGCGGGCACCACGTCGACGTGGCCGTTGATCAGCAGCACCGGCCCGGCGCCCGACCGTAGCCTGCCGAGCACGTCGTCCCGGCCGGCGTAGCTGAGCTGGGCGACCCCGCCAGGAGCGCTGGCGGCGGTCTCCGGCGGGACCGGCACGGCCGATACCTCGAAGCCGAGGCCGGTCAGCTCGGCGGCCATGATCTCCTGCGCGGCGGCCTCCTTGCCGACCGTGCTGGGCACGGCGACCAGCCGGCGCAGGAAGCCGAACGCCTGCTCGGCCCGCTGGAAGACGGCAGCGTCGACCGCCGCGAAGCCCTCCGCCGCGTGACCGGCGCTCTGGCCGGATGCGACCTCAGCGGACACGCTGCCCCGTTTCCTAATGGTCTAAAGGACTGGTCTTTAGACCATTAAAGCCGCCCGTAACTCAGCCTGTCAAGGACATGCCCAGGTACAGGGACGTTAAAAAGGCCAGGTCAGGGGGTAACCGGTGCGGGACCGGTACCCCCTGGCCTGGCCGCGACGTGCTGGCCGCGACGCGCTGGCCGAGCCGGGCCGGGCTAGTTGGCTGGCTCTCCGGGGATCTTGAACAGCGGTTTCCACGGCGAGCCGCCAGGGTCGCTGGCCTCGGCGCCAGGCGAGACCCCCTGGTTGTCCCACTTGGAGATGTAGGGCAGGTGGTGGAAGAGCACCTTCATCCCGGCCGCGTAAGTGGTGGTGCGCGACCAGGCCGGGTAGGTGCCGGCCGGCAGGGTCGGCATCGCCAGCGCGTGGTCGCCGGGCAGCACCGGGCCGAGCAGCTCCCACGGAGTCTCGTAGCCGAACTGCACCTGCGCGTCGGGTACCTGGCCGGTGTTGTACCACTTGGCCTGGTAGATGTCGCCGTCCTCGACCACCTTGTAGCCGGCCAGGTAGGCGATGGCCGGCGACCACTGCGGGTACGGCGCGTTCGCCGGGTTGGTGTCCGGCTGCGGGGGCAGCACATTCCCGCCGGTCGCCACGGTGACCCGCACCTGGCCCTGCATCTGGCCGAAGACGCGCGTGAACTCCAGCCCCGTCTGGCCGGTGCCGCTACAGGTATTCGAGAGCATCCCCACCTCGGCGAACGCCGAGCCGCACTGGCTGTCGCGGTTCAGCGACCACATGGAGACCCGGCCCAGGTGCTGATGGTGCGCGAAGCCCGTCAGCCCCTGGGCGTCGGCCACGGTGAACCGCTCGCCCTTGATGTTGTTCTGGCCGATCATCACCGTGGCCCCGAGCCGCTGCCAGATCTGCTGCGAGCGCAGGTGCAGGCCGTAGCGCGGGAACATGGTGGTGAGCTGGGTGTGCGCGGCGGTAAGGGAGTCCTCCACCTCATCCAGCATCGAGCTGCCCCCGGTCGGCGCTGTGCCGAAGTCCATCGCCAGCAGGTTGATGCCGGCGATCGGGACCCGCGCGCGGAGCATCGACTGGATCACCGAGATCGCGTTGTCCTGGAAGCCGGACGGCTCCACCGGGAGCGTCAGCCAGATGTCGAGCTGCCGGTGGCTGGCGGTCGCCGCCTGCTCCAGCGCGGCCATCGCGGCCGCCCGGCGCTGCTCGGCGGGGAAGTTGTTCAGCGCCTTGCCCTCGATGTCCAGGTCGATCGTGGTGAGGTGGTACTGGCTGATCACCGACTGATAGGCCTGGGTGAGCCGGGGGACGCTGGTGCAGCCCATGTCCAGGCTGGTGTGGCTCTGGCCGCCGAACGAGGCGATCACCTGCGCCCCGTCCTGCTGAAGCTGGGCGATCCGGGAGCCGAGGGCCAGCGACTGGTTGGCCTGCGCGGCGGTGTAGGCGCCGCCCCAGCTCGGGGTGCACGGGTCGAGGTTGTCCGAGACCACGAAGCCGAGCACCGACTGCCGCGCCGGGTCCGCCGACGTGCTCTGGAATTGGTAGGTCGGCGAGAGCGTGACGTCCACGTAGGGGGCGAACCAGGTCGTCCTGATCGGCGGCAGCGTGGTGAGCTGCTGGCGGACCGCGAAGTAACCGCCGCCGCCGGCCGCGGCGATCAGGCAGAGCGCGACCAGCGACCGCAGCACCGACAGCCGGCGGCGCGGCTCCTCATCGGCCAGCGCCAGGTCATCGGGCTCGGACAGGCTGCGGCCAGGCGCAGGCCTGGCGCCAGTGACCTGCCGCTGCTGCTGCATCGTCGCGCGGCTGAGCGCCGGGAACTGGCCGGTGTTGTCGAAGCTGACTTCCAGCACCGACAGCCAGTCATCCGGCCGGGCCACCGGCGTGGTCTTCCGGTCGGCGCGCGCCCGCCTCGCCTTGCGGCGCGGCCTGGCCGGCTTGAACAGCAGCGAGGTGGCGTGGATCCAGGCGTCCACGATCGAGTTGCGGATGCCGATGAAGGCCACCGTCGCGTAGCAGGCCAGCACGATGTTGATGCCGGCGTAGACCATGTTCTCGACGCGGAAGTGCCGGTAGGCGAAGTAGAACGTCATGCCGGCCAGCGCGATCAGCAGGTAGGGCGCGATGACGAAAAACGGCGGGGCGACCGTGCGGTTGCGCACCTTGGGCGTCCTGGCGAACGGCGACTTGGACGCCGTGATGCCCTGCACCAGCGAGGAGATCGTGCCGGACAGGTTCACCGGTAGCAGGATCAGGTTGAACCCGTAGATGCGCAGCACGTCAAGCCGCTTGTAGCCGCAGTACCGCAGATCGCTCGCCATGGCCATGAAGTACGGCAGCGCCACCAGGCCGAGCAGCGGGCTGATCAGCGTGGAGTTGAACGGGAAGGCCAGCAGCACCAGGAGGCTGACCGAGCTCCAGCAGATGGAGGCCATGTAGTTCCAGCGCAGGAACAGCTCGCCGAACCTGGTCCGCTCGCCGCGGGAGCGCCGTGCCCTGGACTGGCGGCGCAGCTTGGGCAGGATGAGCAGGCCGCCGTTGGCCCACCGGCGGCGCTGGATGCACAGCGAGCCGAAGTCCGGCGGGGTGGCGCTGTAGCTCAGCCGCTCCGGGCAGTTGTAGAGCTTCCAGCCGTGGATGCCCATGTCGATCGTGGACTCGGTGTCCTCGATGACCGTCCGGTCCCTGATGTAGTGCCGGATCTCCCAGTCGCCGATGTAGGAGGTCTCGGCGATCTCGTCGAGCGCCGGCTTGCGGATGACCGCGTTCGCGCCCACCCAGAACGTCGCGTCGTAGTAGCAGAGCCCCTGGTGCACGATGTGCTGGAGGTCGGTGGTGGCGCCGGCGATGCGCTCCAGCCGGGTCGCCGAGCCGGGGAAGGCGCTGTACGGCGTCTGCGCGATGGCCATGTCCCGGTGCTCGCTCTGCTCCAGCAGGTGCACCAGGCGGAGGCAGTACTCCGGCAGCAGCACGCTGTCCGCGTCCAGCGTGACCACGTAGTCCGGGTCGGGGACGCTCAGGTCGCAGGCGTCCGGGGCGCACCGCACCAGGGCAGGCCCTTGCGGGGTGGGCACCTCCTGGTAGGTGCCGCCCATCAGGCCCATGTAGCTGTTCAGGTTCATCGCCTTGTTGGCCTCGTGCGACAGCGAGACGTACCGCTTGCGCTCGAAGTAGGTGACCTCGACGCGGAAGGTCCAGACCAGCCGCCGGTAGAAGCGGCGGATCTGGGACCGGCCGAGGATGGCGCCGTCATCGGCCGACTGGCGCAGCGCGACGGCGATCGCGCGCAGCGAGTCGGCCAGCGCCGTGACCACCTCGGTGGCGAAGAAGTCGTCGGTGTGGTCGACCCGCTCCTGGTGCGCCGCCAGGCCGTCCAGCCAGCCCACCGCGCCGTCATAGTGACTGGCCAGGACGAACATCTCCGGCAGCCCGATCGGCCTGCCCCGGCGGCAGTCCGCCTCGAACTGGTCGAGCGCGCTGCCGAACGCCGTGGCCGGCCCGGCCAGCAGCTCGTCGATCTGCCGGGGCAGTGCCCTGGCCGCCATCAGCAGGTCACGGGCGTTCTTGTTCTTGGGCCGGGCCGGGTCGTCGATCAGCAGCACGATGCGCTTGTGCGGGAACTCCTGCAGTGCCGCCGACAGCAGCGTCTTGCGGATGACGTGCGCGTCCTCCTGGTAGGACGGGATGATCGTGGTCAGCGTCGGTGTGGTGGTGTCGTAGAACTGGTCGAGCACCGCCCGGCTGGCCCGGTGCTGGCCCCGCGTCCGGTAGAAGTAGCCAAGCCGGCACAGCAGGTAGGCCAGGGCCGAGGCGGTCAGCATCGTGACGATCAGCAGGTAGCCGATCGACTCGGTGCGGGAGATGGCGCTGGAGTAGATCTGGTTCAGGAAGTCACGCAGCAGCCAGGTGAAGAAGTAGCCGATCCAGGCAGTGACGGTGACGATGATGGCTAGCCGGGCCAGCGCGACCCGGCGGTCGCTGACCGGGTCGGGGACGATCGCCGGGGGCTCGGTCCGCCGGTCCCTGCCCCACTGCCGCCGCGGTGCGCGGGCAGCGCCGGAGCCGCGGCGCGAACCGTCCGGCTGCCGGTTGGAAGGGTCCGACGGAACCGCATGCGCGGTCCGGACAGGGGCAGCCATAATCTGCGCGTCTCCTGAGACTGGGTGCGGGCGAAACGGGGCTACGAGCGATGAGCTTGGCCCGCGGCTACCGAGTCGGCCACCGCCGCGTGCACTGGGTAAGACGCCCGCTACCCTCGCAAGGTTCACAAAAGAATGCGTTGTGTGATACCGAATGAGCTAAATGTCGCTGATCGTCACCCGACTGTGAAGTGAACGCCGTGCGGCGGCTCCCCCTGCCCGGGGAGCCGCCGCACGCTTACAGACCTGACTAGCAGGCCCCGTCGTTGTTCCAGGCGCCGGACGCGCCGCCCGGAACCTCGTCGTAGTTCCACTGGTTCGCGGTCCAGTCGTCGCCGTTATAGGAGACAACATTTCCGGAGCTGTAGGCCTGGTTGTTCACCCAGGCCGCGGCGCAGCCGCCGCCACCGCCGGGTGGCGAGGAGGAGGGCGGCGGGGACGACGGCGGCGGCGAGGTAGGCGGTGTGGGCGAGGTGTTGTTCGCGAAACCCACCGTGTAGCTGGTGAAGTCCCACGAGTTCTGGCTCACGCCGCTGCACTCGCTGGAGGTGACGTCGTTGTTGTCGACCGGGTTGCATTCCCGGTCGCGGTTAACCGACCAGAAGGTGAACCGGCTCATCTTGTTGGCCTCGGCGAAGCTCAGCACCGTCTGGAAGTCGCTCTGGTAGAAGTACTCGCCGGTGTCCGTGCGGCCGTTCATCCCCGAGAAGCCCTCGTGGGCGTAGGCCTGCGCGCTGCTCCAGCCGAACGTGCTCATCAGCTGGGCGTTGAAGTCCTGAAGCGCGGTGACCTGCGACGAACCGCCGCTGAAGCCGCCGTCGAACGGCATGATCGTGTAGTCGTCCGGCGTGAAGCCCAGGCTCTTGGCCTCGTCAAGCAGCAGCCCGCCGAAGTAGTTAGCGCCGGTGGTCGTGGACGGGATCGTGATCGAGATGAACAGGCCGGGATCTTCCCCCTGGAGGATCTTCGCCGCGCCCAGCTCGTAAGAGATCGCCGTCGAGTTCTCGATCTCCGGCTCCTCCAGGTCGAAATCGAACGCGTGCAGCCCGTAGGTGGTGATCACCTGCTGGTAGGCGGCCGCGGTGGTCGACGCCGAGCTGCACACCTGGCCCAGCTTGGTGCCGTTGTAGCCGCCCGCCGAGACGATCACGTCGCCGCCCGCGGACCGGACGCTGCTGATCACGCTGGCGACCTGGGTGTCCGAGGACACCGGGTCGGTCCCGTCCCAGGACGGGGAGCACGAGCTGCCGTTCGCCAGGATGAACGCCATGTCGAAGGCCTTCTGCCCGGTAGCCGACATCACCGAGGGGAGGCTGGGGCCGCTGGAGTCCAGCGTGGAGTAGTACGGCGCCGACTCATACCAGTTGGCGGACAGGGCGGCGGTGTCGGGCGCCGCCCGAGCGCCCGAGCTGGCGCTGGCCGCCGAGGGGACGCTGAGCATCACGGCGGCGGCGCCGCCGGCCAGCAGCGTGGTGGAGGCGGCGGCGATGACCGCGGCGGCCGCCCTGCCACGGGTCGCCGTCCGCGCGCGGGCTCGCAACGAAGGGGCGCTGGCCAGCCATCCGGGCCGCCACTTCCGGGCAGATGGGTGCATATGTCCTCCTGAGGGGGAAGGAGTAACTAATAGGAAAGTTTCCTATTAGTTAACACGACATTATGCCCGATCGCATCCCAGGTCAACGGCCTACCGTGATCCCCCGATTACGGTCAGCCGGCCGCTCGGTTCCTGTCGCTCCGAAAGCACCGCGAGCGCTCCGGCGCGCTAGGCCACGCAGCGAGCCGCGATGGCGGCGGCGAAGGCGCGCGGCGCCTCCCTGGGCGCGAAGTGGCCGGCTCCGTCGAGGTAGCCGATGGCCAGGTCGCTGAAGTAGGCACCGACCCCGTCCGACCAGTCGCGGGGGAACAGCGGATCGTGCTCGGGCCAGAGCACCTGGGTCGGCACGCCGATCCGCCCGGCCGGGGCCGGGGCGTGCTCGCCGAGCGAGCGGGCGACCGTTCCCGCGCCCGCCCGGTACCAGGCGATCGACGCCGCGAACGCGCCCGGCGGCCCGTAGGCGGCCGTCAGGTGCTGCTCATCCTCGGCCGTCAGGGTGAACTCCGGTCCCGACCAGTGCGCCCAGAAGTGCCGCAGGTAGGCCAGTACCGCGTCCGGTTTCCCGTCGATCAGGTCCGTGCACAGCCCGAGCTGGTGGAACGGCTGGTACCAGAACTCCCGCTGCGCGTCCGGCGCCAGCACCCGGTTACCCACGCCGGGCAGCGGCGGCGCGATCACCAGTGCCCGGACCAGGTCGGGACGCGCGCTGGCGATGGCCTGGGCGATCCGGCTGCCGATGTCGTAACCGCCGATCACCGGGCGCTCAAGGCCCAGCTCGCCGAGCAGGCCGATCAGGCTCCGGGCCTGAGCCGCCGCGTCGTACTGCGCCGCCGGGTCCGCCGGGTGCTTGTCCGACTCGCCGAACCCGCGCAGGTCGGGCACGACCACGTCCGCGCCGCCCGCCAGCAGCGGCAGCACGTCCTGGTAGTCCGTCCGGTCGCCCGGCCAGCCGTGCAGCAGCAGCACGGCCGGACCCTCCCCGGCCCGGTCGTAAGCGAGGCGGAACCCGTCCACCGCGGTCCCCTGGCGCATCCGCCGATTATCGGCACCAGCCTGCCTCGGCGCCAGCTTCACCTGCCCAGACACCGTGCGTGTCAGGGACGGGACCCGCAAATCCGACCGAACTGGCCTGGCGGCGGGCTCCGGGCCGCAATGGCTAGCCGCACGGTGGCTGACCGAGGACCTGGGTCCCGATAAGCTAGATCATCCCCTGATAGGCGCATTGTGCGCTCTGCCCGGATGGTGGCTTTGCCGGCTTTCCCGCCCCGCTGGCCCGCGTGAGCGGCGCCGGCGCCGCGCTGCGCATCCGTGATTTCAGGCTCTGCTGGCTCGCCCAGCTCGCGATGGGCATCGGCCTCCAGATGGTCGATGTCGCCATCGGCTGGGAGGTCTACGCCCAGCACCGCAGCACCCTGGACCTCGGCTGGATCGGCCTGGCCGAGTTCCTGCCCATGTTCGTGCTCGCCCTGCCCGCCGGGCACCTCGCCGACCGGCTGCCCCGGCGGCTGGTGCTCGGCGTCGCGCTGGTGATCGGCGCGGCCATCGGGGCCGGCCTCGCGATCGTGAGCGACGCCGGCGTGACCTCCGTGCTGCCCTACCTCGCGCTGGCCACCGGGTCCGGCGTGACGATGGCGCTCGGCCAGCCGGCCGTCCGCGCGATGGCCCCGACGCTCGTCCCGCCCGAGGCATTGCAGAACGCGATGACCCTGCGTTCCATCGCGACCCAGTCCGCTCAGGTGCTCGGGCCCGCGCTCGGCGGCCTGCTCTATGGCGTCTCCCCGGTGCTCGTCTACTCCCTCGCCGCCGCGATGTGCCTGCTCGCCGTCGCCGCCGTCGCGGCCATGCGGGCCGCGCCCGCCGCCGATGCCGTGACTGGCGACGGGCCGCCCGGCCTGGAACGCGTCCTTGAGGGGCTCCGGTTCGTCCGGCGGACCCAGATCCTGCTCGGCGCGATCCTGCTCGACCTGCTCGCCGTGCTGTTCGGCGGCGCCGTCGCGCTGCTGCCCGTATTCGCCCGCTCCGTGCTGCACGTCGGCCCGGCCGGCCTCGGCGTGCTGCGCGCCGCCCCGGCCGTCGGCGCCCTGCTCGCCGCCGCGATGCTCACCCGCCGCCCCGTCGGCCGCCGGGCCGGGCGGACCCTGCTGATCGTCGTCGGCCTGTACGGCGCGAGCATGATCGTGTTCGGGCTGTCCCGTAACTTCGCGCTGTCCCTGATCGCGCTCGGCGTCAGCGGGTTCGTCGACCTGTTCAGCATGAACATCAGGTCCACCACCGTGGCGCTGGCCACCCCCGACCGCCTCCGCGGCCGGGTCGCGGCCGTGGAGATGGTGTTCATCAGCGCGTCCAACCAGCTCGGCGCGTTCGAGTCGGGCCTAGCCGCCTACCTGGTCGGCACCATCCCCGCCGTCGTCGGCGGCGGCATCATCACCGTCGCCATCGCCCTGAGCTGGGCCCGCTTCTTCCCCGCCCTCGCCCGCGTCGACCGCATGCAAGACCTCAAGCCCGCCGACCCGTCGCCCGCATAATCTGGCCAAGTGTTCAGGTGTGCTTCTTGTGGCTCGGCCAGATCTGGTGCCGAGGGTCCCACCACACGATATGGAAGACGTTACGGTCCCTGAATCCGAACAACCGCTGCTGGCCGCCGAGCCTCAGAACCGAGATCTGAGTCATGTCCGCGAGTCCGAGGGCATCAAGCCGGTCGAGTGCCTCCCTCGTCGGGATCTCCTCGACGTTGTAGTCCTTGCCGGGATAGCCGTTGCCAGGGAAGACCTCGCCGACTGTCATGCTCTCGAATGTCATGAGCTGCGCGAATATCGTGCACGTCGTGTCTTCGCCGACATGCAGGCACCACGGGCCGTCGTGATCAAGGTGGCGGAACCGCCAGCACATCCGCTCGTTCGAGCTGCCAGTATCAGGTAGAAGCGGGACAGGCAGCGACTTGCGCCTAGCTGGCGTTGCCGCTAAGGGAGCGTAGCGCGGCTTGTCTGGAGCAGGGGGCTGTGCGGGTTTCCGCTTAGTCTTCTGGGCCATCGGCAGCGGTGGCGGTCAGCGCGTCAAAGTACTCGAAGATGTCCTCGTCCTGGATTACTTCGTCGCTGCGCTCGAGGTCGCCGACGTTGGCTCGCTCCCGCGCACGAATCCAAGGTGCTTCGCGATGCGTCATGGTGGATAGCTGGTGGGCCGTCAGGTCGCCGTATGAACTAAGCACTAGGTCCACTGAGTCGCTCTCGCCACCGTCAAGTCTTTCCGGCTCCCCGCCGAAGCTCGCCCGATCAAGCTGGAACCGGCCCCGGTGCAGCCGGTACAGGGCCGGTGACACCGGTCCGTTGGCCCAGGCTTCGAAATGCTCAGGAAAAAGCGACCGCTCCTCCCACGCCAGGTGGTAGCCATAGCTGTAGTAGCAGAGCTTCTGGAGCTTCATGGCAGTCATGCTGCCAAGCCGCTCCAGGATATAGGCCGCGACGTCCTGGATGTGAGCCATCGCCGGGCCTCCGCCAGCTCGAGAGGACATGACTGGTAAGGGCGCTGCTCGCCCGTGCATCCTGGCTGATCCTCCTAGTACGGCATGTTGATACTAACGCTCGCGAAGCCTGGACACAGGCATCGCAGGTTGGGGCGCGACGCCACGATGAAGCCAATCGTATGGCATCACATGCGAATCTGCATTCGAATATTAAGGGTTCGACGGGGCCGAGGCTGCGTGCGGAGGGCTAGGATGCAGGCGCTGAGCGAGGAGGCGGGATGGCGGGGTCGCGGGTGGAGCGGGTCGAGGTCGCGGACGGGGCGCTTGATCTCAGCGTGTGGCTGCCGGCGGCGGGGTCCGGGCCTGGGCTGCTGCTGATCCAGGAGATCTTCGGTGTCAGCGACTACATCAGGGACGTGGCCGCCGACCTGGCCGGGCTTGGGTACGTGGTCGCGGCGCCTGACCTGTTCTGGCGGATCGAGCCGGGCTGGGATGCCGCGCACGACGAGGCGGGGCTGACCAGGTCGCTGGAGCTGTCCGGTCAGTTCGACCTCGCGCGGGGGGTGTCCGACAGCGTCGCCGCGCTGGCGCACCTGGCCGGGCTGCCGGAGGTGCGCGGCGGGACCGGCGTCGTCGGGTTCTGCCTGGGCGGGTCCATCGGCTACGGGGTCGCGGCCCAGGCCGCGCCGGATGTGGTCGTCTCCTTCTACGGGTCGACTGTGCCCGCCAGCCTCGGCGAGCTTGGCCAGATCCGCTGCCCGCTCCAGTTCCACTTCGGCGGCAGCGACCCCTACATCCCGCGCGACCAGGTTGCGCTGGTGGAGCAGGCCGCGGCCGGCCGCCCGGACACCGAGATCCACGTCGAGGAGAGCGCCGGGCACGCCTTCCACAACCGGAAGGCGCCGATGTTCTACGACGCGGAGCCTGCCGCGCGGGCCTGGCAGCACGCCGAGGACTTCCTGCGCCGCTACCTGCCTATCGCCTGACCGGGCCGCCGCGCGGCGCGGCGAGTTCAGCCGGCGATCTCGGCCGCGCAGCGGTAGCCGGTGCGCAGCGCGCCTTCCATGTAGCCCTGGAAGTCGATCGACGTGTGCTCGCCCGCGAAATGCAGGTTCCCGTGTCGCCGGCCCTGGATGCCGTTGAACGCGGTGTACTGGCCGGTCTTGAAGTAGGAGTACGCGCCGCCGACGTGCGGGTCACCCGAGGACCAGGCGTAGAAGGCCCGGCCATTGAAAGCGGCCTTCGCGCCGGGGAAGTTCGTTTCGAAATCTTCCAGGTAATCCCTGACCATGGCCGCCGGTGCCGGGCCGTAGAAGGACCGGAGCCCGTACCGGCTGCCGATGTCCGCGCCGGTCGCGCCGCCCGGTAGCGCGACGAGGATGCCCGGCGCACCGGGCTGGTCGATGGTCGTCTCCCAGCCGCTCTGCGAGAGCTGGTCGCTGTAGTAGGTGCCGGTCCAGCCGTCGGTGTTCCAGACCCGGCGGGAGAACTGGAGCTGGATCTTGGAGTTCGAGCCGAGCGGCTCCCGCCTGATGGCGTCGTGCTGGCGGGCCGGCAGGGTGATGCCGTGCAGGTCGACCTCGCGCAGCCTCGTAAACGGCAGCGCCAGCACGACGTGGTCGGCGGTGAGGTCGTGGGTGTGCTGGCCGGCGGCGAGCGTGACCGTGTAGCGGCCGCTGCCGCGCGGGCGCAGCGCGACCAGGCGCTCGCCGAGCCGGACCGTGCCGGCGGGCAGCCGCCTGATCAGGCCGGAGATGAGCTGGTCGTTGCCGCCGGAGATGTGCCACTTCTCGTCGGTGCCCGAGAGCTGCGGGGCGCCGCGCGGCTGGAGGCCGCTGGCCGAGCTGTCGTAGTAGCCGAGCAGGTAGATCAGGTTCAGCGCGGACTGCTCGTCCACCGGGCCGCCGTACTCATCGAGCAGGGTCGAGACGCAGAGCTGGCCGAAGTCCGACTTCCGCCCGCCGGGGACGTTGTCGTCGATCCACTCCGCCGCCGACATGTGGTCCCAGCGCCGGCCTGACTTCGTGTAGTGGTCGTGCATCGTCGGCCACGGCGCCTTCTTGATGGCGTCCTGGAACAGCCGCCAGCCCCAGTCGTGCCACTCCCGGTTCAGGGCCGCCTGCGACCAGAACCGCCCGTCGAACCGCAGCAGGCTGTCGGCCGGGTGGGTGTGCGGCGGGTAGGCGTTCACGTTGTCCAGCGTCAGCCCGAGACTGGCGGCGAGCCGCCGCGTCTGCGTGTGCTCGCTGGAGATGAACTCCGCGTGCTCCTCGGCGTACTGCCCGGCCTCGAAGAAATCGCGCCGGGTGTAGACCCGGCCGCCCGGCCGCACCGAGTTGTACTCGTACACCTCGCCGCGGATGCCGTGCCGGCGCCACAGCCGGTAGGCGCAGCCGAGCCCGGCCAGGCCGGAACCGATGATGACGACGCGCTCGCGGTGCCCGGACTGCGCGGCGGCCGGGCTGCTGAGGGCGGCAGGAACGGCGACGCCGAGGGCGCCCGCGCCCGCACCGGCCAGCAGAGATCGGCGCGGCAGCGCCGCGCCGATCTCGCGCACCTCGTCGCGTCGCGGCAGCGACGCGACCATCTCGCTCGCTTCGTCTATGCCGCAGCCCTCGCGGCGGGCATGGTCAGCCGCCGCCCGGGCAGCGGCCAGCATCCGCGCCGCTGGTGATCCAGCTCTCATCACGCCTCCGTGGCCTCGCCGTCGGCCAGGAGCCGGCTGGCCTGCGGCTAGAGTCAAGGCAAGGATCGTCGGCCGCACCGGCGGCGTGGCCGACACCAGGAGCTTACTGAGGCTGCGCGCGCGACCGGCTGGTCGGCCAGACGAGAGCTGCGGGCGGGTCCCGCAGAGAGGACCAGGTTCAGCAGATGACCCCGCCACGCCCCCCTGCCAGCGCGGCCGGAAGCGAATCACCAGGTAACGATCCCCGCGGTAACGCGGCACTCGGTAACGCGGCGCTCGGCAATGGGGCGCTCGGCAACGGGGCGCTGCCGGGGCTGAGCCGCCGGGCGATCCTGCTGATCATCGGCGCGCTCATGCTCGGCATGCTGCTCGCCGCGCTTGACCAGACCATCGTGTCCACCGCGCTGCCCACCATCGTCGGTGACCTGCACGGCGGCTCGCACATCGCCTGGGTCATCACCGCGTACCTGCTGGCCACCACCGTGTCCACCCCGCTGTGGGGCAAGCTCGGTGACCAGTACGGGCGCAAGGTGTTCTTCCAGGCGTCGATCGTGATCTTCCTGATCGGCTCCGTGCTGTCCGGGATCAGCACGTCGATGTTCGAGCTGATCGCGTTCCGCGCCATCCAGGGCCTCGGCAGTGGTGGCCTGATGGTCGGCGCCCAGGCGATCGTCGGCGACATCGTCTCGCCCCGCGAGCGCGGCAAGTACGTTGGCCTGTTCGGCGCCGTCTTCGGGGTCGCCAGCGTGATCGGCCCGCTGCTCGGCGGCGTGTTCGTGGACAACCTGACCTGGCGCTGGATCTTCTACATCAACGTGCCCATCGGCGTGGTCGCGCTGATCGTCGTCGCCATGCAGGTGCCAGGCAAGCTCGGCCGCGTGCACCACGTCATCGACTACCTGGGCACCGCCGTGCTCGCCCTCGCCGCGACCTCGATCATCCTGCTGACCAGCCTCGGCGGCACCACCTACGCCTGGTCGTCCGCGCCGATCTACATCCTCGGCATC
This sequence comes from uncultured Actinomycetota bacterium, assembly GCA_963725175.1. GTDB lineage: Bacteria > Actinomycetota > Actinomycetes > Streptosporangiales > Streptosporangiaceae > DASUBV01. The sequence goes on along the minus strand of CAVRXH010000006.1, from coordinate 3,028,302 downwards.
TGCGGCGCCGCGCTGATCGGCGTGTTCATATTCGTCGAGCGGCGGGCCAAGGAGCCCGTGCTGCCGCTGCACCTGTTCGGCCAGCGCGCCTTCTCCGTGACCAGCCTGGTGGGCTTCATCGTCGGCTTCGCCATGTTCGGCGCGATCACCTACCTGCCAGCCTTCTTCCAGGTCGTCAAGGGCGTCTCGCCGACCCTGTCCGGCGTCCAGCTGCTGCCGCTGATGGCGGGCCTGCTGCTGGTGTCCATCGGGTCCGGGCAGATCATCTCCCGGACCGGCAGGTACCGGTTCTTCCCCATCGCCGGCGCCGCTTTGATGACCCTCGGCCTGTACCTGCTGTCCCTGATGGGCGTCAGCTCGCCGACGATCCTGAACTCGCTGTACATGCTCATCCTCGGCATGGGCATCGGCGGCGTCATGCAGGTGCTCGTGATCATCGTGCAGAACGCCGTGCCGCACAGCGAGCTGGGCGTCGCCACCTCGGGCGCCACGTTCTTCCGGTCCATCGGCGGCTCGTTCGGCACCGCGATCTTCGGGGCCATCTTCTCCAACGTCCTGGTCGGCAACCTGGCCAGGCACCTGCACGGCGTGCCGCTGCCGTCCGGCTTCTCCAGCGCGGACGCCACCCCGGCGCTGCTGTCGCACCTGCCGCCCGCCGTGCTGCACGGCTTCGTGGCCGGCTACGCCGAGTCCATCCAGACGGTGTTCATCGTGGCCGTCCCGATCGCCGCCCTGGCGTTCCTGGCCACCTGGCTGATCCCGGTCGTGGAACTCCGCAAGTGGCCCACCGCCGAGTCCGTCCCCGCCGCCGAGCCCCGCGTCGAGGTAGCCGACTCCCCAGAATCCCAAGAGGTCTGACGTCGGCCACAGCGGCGCCCCGTTGACCCAGCCGGCAGCCTGAACGCATGTCTCCTGCATGCAGGAGGCTTAGTTAGTCAGTTCTTGACGTATATTCTGATGAGCGTGCGGATGCCTGCTAGGAGATCCAGTGCTGCTCAGATTCGAGGTCGCCAATCACCGGTCCGTCATGGATCCGGTCGAGTTGTCGATGATCGCCGTTGATGAGGACCGCCCGGCTGCACGAAGCTTTCAGCTGCTGACCGAGCAGGTGCTCACGGTGGCCGGGATCTACGGGCCGAACGCGTCCGGCAAGTCCAACATCCTCGAAGCCCTCGCCTGGCTCTCCCGGGCCGTGGCGCAGTCGCTGCGATCCTGGGACAAGATCATTCCCAGGGAGCCGTTCAGGTTCGGCGACGGCCCTGACGAGATCTCCCGGTTCGAGATCGAGATGATGGTTCGCGGAGTCCGCTACGCCTACCAGCTCAATGTAGATGACTCCGCAGTGATCTTCGAGGGCCTGTACAGCTACCCGGAACGCCGTCGGCGAGTGCTGTTCGAGCGCGAAGGCCTGGATATCAGCTTCCGTCGCGGTCTGGGCTCCCTGGCAGGTACCAGGGAACTGCTGACGCCGTCCACCCTGGCGTTGTCTGCCGCCATGAGGTTCGATGAGCCCGAAGTCCGGCCGTTCGGGCGTTATCTGGCCAGCATCCACGAATTCACTATCGGCCTGCGGTATTCGGGCTTCTGGCGCACCGGCGTACCCGCCACCGATCCGGCCCCATCCACGGTCCGCCTGTTCGAGGACCGGGGGCATCTCCTACCGTCAATATTCGATAAGCCCGGCTATGACCCAGGTGAGGTCTTGCGATCGGCGCTGACGCTGCTGAGGTTCGCGGACCTGGGCATCGATGACGTGCAATTCGTCGAGACCACCGAAGACGACCTCGGCGCGGCGGGGACGGCCGGGCGGCAGTCGCGGCGTCGCCCTCGGCTCGTGCACCGCGTCGCGGGTCAGGAACTGCCATTCGAGCTAACTGAGGAGTCCGCCGGAACCCAGACCTGGTTCGCGCTTATCGGGCCGGTGCTGAGCGCCTTGCGCGGTGGCCTGGTCTTGCTGGTGGACGAGATTGACGCCAGCCTGCATCCACGACTCTCTGCCCGGCTGCTTGAGCTTTTCCAGGACCCGGATACGAACCCCAGCGGAGCCCAGCTGATTTTCACTACGCACGACACCAGCCTGCTCAACTCCCTGAACCGTGACGAGGTCTGGCTGGCGGAGCGAGGCAGCAGTGGCGCAACCACGCTCACCGCGCTGGCCGAATACGGCGGCGACCGGGTACGCCGGTCGCTCAACCTCGAACGCGCCTACCTGCAAGGCCGATTTGGCGCAGTACCGGAGCTTGATCAGTTCGTCCTGCGCCGGGCGCTCGGCCTGGCGGATGGGTGACGCGTGATGGCGCGCCGTCGCTCTAACCTCGGGGATCGATCGCTTCGCCGACGGGTAGCCACCCGGCGCCCGCGTAAGACCCTGCTGGTCTTTTGCGAAGGGGAGCGGACCGAGCCTGACGGCATTCAGCTCGCCATCTCCAACCCGTGCTCTGAGGTGTGGCTGCTCGCGGCGGTCCGGCCATCTGCAAGCGTCCCGACGTTCCGGGGTCCTGCGGACTTCTCTGAGAGAGCGAACGACCTGCTGGCCGGGTTTGGCGAGGACTGAGCGCTCCCTGTAACCGGACACTCAGGGCACTCAGGGACTCGGCTGGGACCCCGGCGGGCGGGCATGGGCATAGCTGACACTTCTGCGCGGTAGGGGACGTAGCGGAAAGTAGTGGCTGAGGGTGCATCAAAGGCCGGATCTGGGTAGTGGCTTAGAGTAGAGATGTAGCCCGGCCGCTCCGGCGCAAGTCGTAGGCGGCCGCCAACAGAGGACGGCTGCAGTTCGGTCGCCCCGCACCGACCCGCGGTGGACAGCGTTAGTCCGCCGGTCCGGACCTGGAGGGGGTCTTCATGACCGTCCTGAATGCTGCTAACGATGCCGCCAGCCACGCCGAGCCGCTGACACTGGATGCGGCCTACGCCCTCAGCCACGCCGCTGCGCTGCGAGATAGCGCGATTGGCGCCGTGGGCCTGGAGCTCGAGAACCACACCGTCGACCTGAGCCAGGTGTGCGCGGCGGTTCCGTGGGAACGGGTGGGCCCGATGCCCGGCATGGTCAGCAAGGTCGCCGGCCGCAGCGCCATCACACTGGAGCCGGGCGGCCAGATCGAGCTGTCCGGGCCGCCGGCCGCCGGGATTGAGGCGGCGGTCACGGAGATGAGGGCGGACATCCGGCGGGCCCGCGCGGCCCTGGCGGATTTCGGGCTGGGCATCGCGCTGGCCGGCATGGATCCGGTGCGCCCGTCCCGCCCGGTCAACCCGCGCCCGCGCTACCAGGCGATGGAGGCGCACTACGCGGCGATCGGGCGCGGCGAGACGGGGCGGGTCATGATGGCGTCCACGGCCGCGCTCCAGGTCAACCTGGACGCCGGGCCCAAGGCGGGCTGGGCGCGCCGGGTCGCCCGTGCGTACCAGATCGGCCCGACCATGGTCGCGATCTCGGCCAGCTCCCCGTGGCTGCACGGCCAGGACACCGGCTGGAAGTCGGCGCGGCAGCGATCCTGGAACGCCATGGAACCGCGCGCCTGCGGGCCGGTCCCCGGCTGCCTGGCCGGCGAGCCGGGCGGTGACGACGACCCGGACCCGGCGGCCGCCTACGCGCGCTTCGCCCTGCGCGCACCCGTCGTTTTCATCAGAACGAGCGGTGCCGACGTCACCCCCATCCGGTCCTGGGTCTCGTTTGAGCAGTGGGTGAGCGGAGCCGTCCGGCTCGGCGGCCGAGTGCCGACGACAGCGGACCTGGACGAGCACCTGACGACGATCTTCCCGCCGGTCCGGCTCCGCGGCTTCATGGAGCTGCGCTACCTGGACATGACGGGGCCGCGCTGGTGGCCGGCCATCGCGGCGGTGGTGGCGACGCTGATGGATGACCCGGTAGCGGCGGACCTGGCCACCGAGGCAACCGAGCCGGCCGCCGCGATGTGGACGACGGCGGCCCGCGCCGGTCTTGGCGACGCCACACTTGCCGCTTCGGCCCGACGCTGCCTGCGGATCGCGGCCGACCGGGTGCCCGCCGGCCTGGCCGAGCCGGTCGCTGACCTTGCCGAGCTGGTGGAGTCGGGCCGGTGTCCCGGTGATCTGCTGGCCGAGCGGATCACCGAGATCGGGCCGCATGCGGCCTTCGAGGAGCTGGCCCATGCATGAGGATGTGGTTCGCGGCCTGGAGCGGGCCAGGTCCCGGACGCTGGAGCTGACCGACCTGGATGACCCGGTGCTGATAGCACAGCACGACCCGCTGATGAGCCCGCTGGTCTGGGACCTGGCGCACGTCGGCCAGCAGGAGGAGCTGTGGCTGCTGCGGGCCGGTGACCCGGCCAGGCCTGGCATGCTGCCGCCGGACGTCGACTCGCTGTATGACGCGTTCAAGCACCGCCGCGCGGACCGCCCCATGCTGCCGCTGCTGCCCCCGGTCCAGGCTCGCGCCTACGACCATGAGGTCCGCGGCCGGGTCCTCGACCTGCTGGAACGCACGCCGGCCGATGACCTGTTCACCGCCGGGATGGTGGTCCAGCATGAGGACCAGCACGACGAGACGATGCTGGCGACGCTCCAGCTCCGGCAGGGCCCGCCGGTCCTGCTCGAACGCCGTCCGCTGCCGGGCGGTCGCCAGGTCGGAGAGGCCAGGTGCTTGGTCCCCGAAGGCGAGTTCGTCCTCGGCGTGGATGCGGCCACGGAGCCGTTCTCGCTCGATAACGAGCGCCCGGCGCACCGGGTGACTGTCCCGGCGTTCTGGATCGGCAAGGTGCCGGTCAGCAACGGGCAGTGGCGCGAGTTCATGGGTGACGGCGGGTACGACCGCCGGGAGCTGTGGTCGGCGGAAGGCTGGGCGCACCGGGTGGAGGCGGGGCTGGACGCGCCGAAGTTCTGGAGCGCGGACGGCACCAGGCGGCGGTTCGGGATCGAGGAGGACGTGCCGCCCGGCGAGCCGGTGCAGCATGTCAGCTACTACGAGGCGGAGGCGTACGCCCGGTGGGCAGGCGCCCGGCTGCCGACCGAGATCGAGTGGGAGAAGGCCTGCGCCTGGGACCCGCGGGCCGGGGCCAGGCGGAAGTGGCCGTGGGGGTCCGCGCCGCCGTCGCCGGAACTGGCGAACCTGGGCGGCGCGGGACTGCGCCCGGCCCCGGTGGGCGCGTACCCGGATGGCGCTTCTGCTTACGGCGCCGAGCAGATGATCGGTGATGTCTGGGAGTGGACATTCTCGGACTTCGCCCCCTGGCCGGGGTTCACCCCGATGATCTACCGGGACTACAGCCTGCCGTTCTTCGGCAGCGACTATAAGGTGCTGCGCGGCGGCTCCTGGGCGGTCGCGGAGTCCACGATCCGGCCGTCGTTCCGAAACTGGGACTACCCGATCAGACGGCAGATCTTCACGGGGCTGCGGCTGGCCTGGGACGCCTGAGTTGTGCCGTCACCTGGCGTACCTGGGCACCCGGCCGCGCTCGCTCGCCGGCCTGCTGCTGGAGCCCGAGCACAGCCTGCTGGTCCAGTCCTACGCGCCGCGCCGCCAGTGCCACGGCACGATGAACGCCGACGGCTGGGGCGTCGGCTTCTACACAGACGTCCGGCCCGAGCCCGCCCGCTGGCGGTCCAGCCGGCCGCTGTGGAGCGACCAGTCGTTCGCCTCGCTGGCCCCGGTCATCTCCTCCACCTGCGTGATCGCGGCGGTCCGGTCGGCGACCGCCGGCATGCCGCCCGATGAGACCGCCGCCGCGCCGTTCCAGTCCGGCCGGTGGCTCATGTCGCACAACGGCGTCGTGGACCGCGCGCTGCTCGGCCCGCACCCCGCGGCCGAGTCCGTCGGCGACTCGGCGCAGCTCGCCGCCCACCTGTTCGATCTCGGGCCCGAGCGGGCCGGAGAGCTCGCGGCCGACCTCGGCAGGCGGGACCCGCGCGCACGGCCCAACCTGCTGCTGACCGATGGCAGCCGGATCCTCGGCGTCCGGTGGAACGACACCCTCAGCGTGCTGCGAACCGATGACGCGGTCGTGCTCGCCAGCGAGCCCTACGACGAGGACCCGCGCTGGGCCGACATCCCCGACCACCACCTCGTAGAGGTGACCGCGCAGACCATGACCCTCACGGACCTGGAGGCCTGATCGGCATGCCAGCACCGAACCGTGTCCAGGCTCAGCCAGCCCAGTACCTCGACGCCCTGCGCGCCGACGTCCGGGCCGGGCTGACCGGAACCCCCAAGACCCTGCCGCCCAAGTACTTCTACGACGCGCGGGGCGGGGAGCTGTTCGATGAGATCACCCGGCTGCCCGAGTATTACCTGACCCGCGCGGAGACCGCGATCCTGACCGAGCGGGCCGCCCGCATCGCGGAGCTGACCGATTGTGAGTCCCTGGTCGAGCTGGGCAGCGGGACCTCGGCCAAGACGCGGATCCTGCTGCGGGCCATGCTCGGCTTCGGCACCCTGCGCGAGTTCGTGCCCTTCGACGTCGATCCCGCCGTGCTCTCCGAGGCCAGCGAGGCGCTGCGGGAGGAGTACCCGGGCCTGCGGATCGCACCGGTCGTCGGCGACTTCGAGCAGGACCTGCTGGCCATCCCGGCCGACGGCCGCCGGACCATCGCGTTCCTCGGCTCCACCATCGGCAACCTCGCCCCGGCCGCGCGGGCCGCGTTCCTCGCCCAGGTGCGTGCGGCCCTGCTGCCCGGCGACTCGTTCCTGCTCGGCACCGACCTGGTCAAGGCCTCCGGCCGGCTGCTGCGCGCCTACGACGACAGCGCCGGGGTGACGGCCGAGTTCAACCGCAACGTGCTGCGCGTCATCAACCGCGAGCTGAACGCCGACTTCGTCGTCGACCAGTACGAGCACGTCGCGCGCTGGGACGCCGATGCGGAGTGGATCGAGATGCGGCTGCGCCCGGCTGCCGCGCAGCACGTCACGATCGCCGACCTTGACCTGACCGTCGACTTCGCGGCCGGGGAGGAACTGCGTACCGAGATCTCGGCCAAGTTCCGGCCAGACGGCATCCAGGCCGAGCTGGCCGCCGCGGGCCTGGCGACGAAATGTTTCTGGACCGACCCGGACAACGACTTCGGCCTGACCCTGGCCCAGCCGACCTAGGGCCTGTCGGCTGAGGTTCCTGTCGCGGAACGCGGCAGTACTCTGGTGCGATACTGACTGGTGGGAGACAGCGAAACTGTAGCTTAGCACCCATGAAAAATGTAGTCTTGGCGGTATGACCTCGCCTTCTTACGTCGGCCGGGTAGTGGACGCGGAGCTGGACGCCCTGGTCCCGGCACTGCCAGCCATCGCCCTGGAAGGCGCCAAGGCCGTTGGCAAGACGGCCACGGCGCAGCGCCGGGCGGCGACCGTCTACGCACTTGACCGTCCTGGCGTCCTAGAGATCGCGGCAGCCGACCCTGACCGGCTGACATCTGGCGAGCCGCCCGTACTGATCGACGAATGGCAGCGATTCCCGGTCTCCTGGGACCTGGTTCGCCGCGCGGTGGACAGTGATCCAGCGCCGGGCAGGTTCCTGCTCACCGGATCGGCGACACCGCGGGATCCGGGTACGCACTCGGGCGCGGGCCGGATCGTCCGTATCCGGATGCGCCCGCTGACCCTGGCCGAGCGGTCCGGCACCGATCCGGCGATCAGCCTGAGCGGCCTGCTGCGCGGCGGGCGGCCGCCGCTAGCTGGCGTGAGTACCTACACGGTGGCTGACTACGCACGGGAGATATGCGCGTCCGGCTTCCCCGCGCTGCGCGGGCTGCCGGAGCGGGCCGTTCGGGCGTTGCTGGACGGCTACCTGGACCAGATCGTGGATCGCGATTTCCCGGATATGAACCACGCCGTCAGGAACCCGGCAACGCTGCGTGCCTGGATGGCTGCCTACGCCGCCGCGACCGCGACCACTGCCTCTTACGGCTCGATCCGCGATGCGGCGACTCCGGGTGAGGCCGACAAGCCCGCCCGGTCCACTACTCAGGTGTACCGCGACATCTTGCAGCGGCTGTGGATCCTGGACCCGGTTCCCGCCTGGCTGCCGACGCGCAACCACCTCAGTCGGCTTGCCGCGGGACCCAAGCATCACCTGGCAGATCCCGCGCTGGCGGCGCGATTGCTCGGCGCCGACCAGGGCGCGCTGCTAGACGCGGCACCAGCCGGGACCCTCGCGCAGCGGAATGCGACCCTGCTCGGTCAGCTATTCGAGTCGCTTGTCGCTCTCGATTTGCGGGTCTACGCACAGGCGGCCGAGGCTCAGGTCCGGCACCTGCGTGCGCACTCTGGCAGTCAGGAAATCGACTTCATCATCGAGCGCGGCGACCATCGCGTGCTCGCCGTCGAGGTCAAGCTCGCGCACACGGTAACCGATCATGACACGCGCCACCTGAACTGGCTGGCCGGCCGGATCGGCGACGACCTGATCGACGCCATTGTGGTGACCACCGGATCTGAGGCATATCGGCGCGCCGACGGAATCGGCGTCGTACCCGCCGCCGCCCTCGGCCCGTGATTCCGGCGGTTTCTGGTCATTGCCTTGACAGAAGGAAGCGGTTCGATAGCCTCGTGCGCGAGATTATTTCTCAGACAATCGGAAGCTCATCGGCAGGGAGATTCAGACGTGGCCGAGATCAAGCTGGCAGCGGCCATTGTAGTGGTGCAGGACCGTGTTCTCGTCGTCCGCCGTAGCTACGCCGAAGGATTCCTCCCCGGCCGGTGGGGAGTCCCGTGCGGCAAGATGGACCGAGACGAAGACCCCCGTGCGGCAGTATTGCGTGAGCTGCATGAGGAAACCGGCCTGAACGGCGAGATAATAGATCGGGTCGGACAGGCGGAATTTCCCAGCTTCTGGCGCGGGCGGCATGTCTATAACCTTCAGCATAACTTTTTAGTGACGGCAATAATAGATCCGGCCAAGGTTGATGCCGATGGGATGCCCAGGGTAGACCTTCCCAAGGATGATCAAAAGGCTGAGTGGGTGCGCCTCGGCGATGTCGGCGAATTCGGCCTTGACCTTCACAATCTTCGGACCATCCGGCAGGGCTTGCTCGCGCATGCCCGTCGGGCTAGCTGAAGGTCGGACGCGGGATGGTGAGGGGGAGGGCGGCGCCGCCGGGGGCGTCGAGGCGGACGATCTCGGCGCGCTCGGCCTTGGTGCGGAAGGTGACCCGGGTGCGGTCGGCGCGGAACAGGTCCTGGGAGAACTCGAACGGCACGCCGTCGGACGTGCTGGAGGTTCGGGTGATCGCCAGCAGCGGGGTCCGGACGCTGACGCCGAGCAGGCTGGCCTCGTGGGCGGTAGCGTCCACCACCTCCAGGTGCTCGACGACGTCGTCGGGACGAACGCTGTACTCGCGGTCGAGCATCTCGTAGAGGGAGCCGCCGAGCGGCTGCTCCAGCAGTCCGGGGAAGATCTCGGCGGGCAGCCGGGCGCGCTCCAGTGAGATCGGCAGGCTGTCGGCGAGCCGGATCCTGACGATGTCGAGCACCAGGCTGCCGGGAGCGAGCGCGAGATGCTCGGCGGCGACGGCGTCGGCGCCGGCCATGGTCGCGGAGAGCACCTGGGTGCCGGCGGTGAACCCCTGGCGACGCAGGTACTCGGGCAGGCCGACGATCACGGACAGGTCGCGCTCCACCTTGGCGTGGGTGACGAAGGTGCCGCCGGCCCGGCCAGGGACCCGGCGGATCGCCCCGTCCTGGGCGAGCAGGGCGAGCGCCTGGCGCAGGGTGGACCGGGACACCGAGAGCCTGGCCGCGAGCTCGCGTTCGGTGCCGAGTCGGTCGCCTGGCCGCAGCGCGCCGGACGCGATCTGGTCGAGCAGCCGGTGCCTGGCCTCCTCGACCAGCCTGCTGTCGGCCGGCCGGGCCAGTGCGGCAGCGGCACGCGGCGGCGCTGCCGGCTCGCCGGCGAGGTGGAAGCCTGGCTCGGTCACGCTAACGTCGTGCCTTGCGCCCGGGTCCCCGCGGGACTGCTCATCCCATGGCCTCCAGGGACTCGGGAATGGTCTGGCCGCCGTCGATGACGAGGGTCTGTCCGGTGATGTAAGAGGCCTCATCGCTCGCGAAGAATAGCGCAGCGCTGGCGATGTCCTGGATGCTGCCGAGGTGGCCGAGCGGGATCGCGGCTTCCATGGACGCCAGGTAGTCGGGCCCGAGATCGCCGAGGCCCTCGGTGGCGATGTTGCCGGGCATGATCGCGTTGACGGTGATGCCGGCCTTGGCCAGTTCCAGCGCGGCGGAGCGGACGAAGCCGAGCTGGCCGGCCTTGCTGGCGCCGTAGTGCGACCAGCCGACGAAGCCGGTGAGCGGGCCGGTGATCGACGAGGTCACGATGACCCGGCCGTGCCCGGAGCGCTTCAGGGCGGGCAGCGCGGCCTGGACGATGAAGAAGGTGCCCTTGAGGTTGATCGCCAGTACCTCTTCGAGGTCCTGAGGAGTCATTTCTTCCAACGAGGCGGCGGGGAAGACGCCGGCATTGCAGCAGACGACATCGATCCCGCCATGCCGCTCCTGGGTCTCGGCGACCACGGCGGCGCAGCTCGCGTGGTCGCTGACGTCGCCGGGCACGAAGCTGACCTGGCCGCCGGAGCCGGACTGCGCGATGGCCGTGCCGATCTCGGCGGCGGTCTTCTCCCCGGCAGCGGTGTCCCTGCCGGTGATCACGACGCTGGCCCCGGCGGCCGCGAACCGGTCGGCCAGGCCCTTGCCGATTCCCTTGGTGCCGCCGGTGACCAGCACGGACCTGCCGGTGATGGGGGTGAACATTACAAGCCTCCTAGGAATGTCGCGGGAGTCAGTCCATGGCGGTGAGGTACCGCTCGGCCAGCTCGCAGGCGCCCGTGGTGAAGTCTGCGCCGAGCTCCCGCGCGGCGTCGGCGAACCGGTGCGAGCCGACCCAGGACACGAGCTGGAGCCGGCGCAGCAGGACGAACGTGGGGATCTCGGCGGCCTCCCGCGGCGACAGCGGTGCCACGGTGCGGTACCCGCGCGCCCAGGCGTCGCACAGCTCGGGCACCCGCGGGTCGTGCTCGATGAAGCTGACTGCCGTGCCGAGATCGAACAGGAACCAGCCGAATCCGCAGTCGTCGAAGTCGATGACCTGGATGTCGGGCCCGCTGACCAGCAGGTTGGCCAGGCGCATGTCGGCGTGGATGAGCCCGAACCGGTCGGGACCAGCGCCGAAGCTGGCCAGCCGCCTGGCCATCAGGCCGGCGGCGCGGTCCAGCACGCTGAGCTCACCGGGGCCGACGCCGATGCCGTCCTGCCAGCGGCCCCACCGGGGGGCGGCACCGACGCAGCAGTCGAAGTCCCAGTTGAACCGCACGAACGGCCGGCCGGTCCCAGTTCCTGGCGTGACGGTGCATCCGCGCGCTGATCTGGCCGAGCAGCTCGAACTTCTCGGTGAGCTGATCCTCGGGCGGCTCGGTGCCGGGCAGCAGCTCGAACAGGACGGTCTGCCTGGTCAGCTCGCCGAGCGCGATGTCGACCACCTCGCGGCCGTCGGGCGCGGGATACACCGCCGGGGTCAGCAGGCCCTCGTCCCGGCGCAGCGCCTGGAGCCAGGCCAGCTCGGAGGCGACGGCACCGGGCGGGTGGTAGCCGGTGCGGTGCACGCGGAGCACGGCGGTCCGGCCGTCGGCGGGGTCGTCGACCCGGTAGGTGGCGTTCTCGGACAGGCTGAGCAGCGTCACGGTCGCGGCGGGGGAGAACCCGAACGGCTCAAGCGCGGCCCGCGCGTAGGGGTCGTAGCCGAGCAGGATCGTCTCGGGCGAGCTGCTCTCCGCCGAGCTGCTCTCCGCCGAGCTGCTGTCGGCCGGCTGGTGGCTCACTGGTCGCGCCCCTTGACGCTGGCGAGCAGCTTCTCGATGGCGGCGCGGGAGCGCAGCACGCCTTCCGTGGTCCCGGCCAGGTAAAGACGGCCGGACGCGCCGATCATGGTCACGTCGACCAGGGTGTTCTCCGGGGCGGCGCGTTCGGCCTCGTTGGCGGCGACGGCCGCGAACAGGGCCGGGGCCATCTCGCAGACCAGCAGCGATTGCCCTGGCATGATCATCGATGCCTGCCGGGATCTGTTGATGACCACGGCCTGCCGGTCGGTGATGTCCTCGATCACGTCGGCATAGAGCAGCTTGGGCCGGAGCTGGTCGGCGGCGTCCTGGCCGATGCCGGCCAGCACGGCCTGCCCGGCCCTGGCCACTTCGGCGCTGTCGCCGGAGTGCACTTCGAGCACGCCGAAGTGCCGTTCCACGAACAGGATGCCGGGTTCGACGCCGGGCTCGGCGCGCAGCGCGAGGTCGGTGATCCGCTCCACGGCGAGGCCGGGCGCGACCTCGACGATCAGCGCGTGATCGCCCTCGGCCGGCGGATAGCCGCGCGCCCTGGTCGGCGTGCCCAGGTACGCGGCGAACTGCCGTTGCAGGCTGGAGATCGGCAGGTAGACCCGCAGCTCGATGCCGGGCGTCACCGCCGCGCCGCCCGTGCCGCCGCCGCTCACCGCCGGGGTCACTCGCTGACGGTGAAGTGCTTGCCCAGCTCGTTGTGCGGGCGCGGGATCACGTGCACGGAGACGAGCTCGCCGACACTGGACGCGGTCTCGGCGCCGGCCTCGGTGGCGGCCTTCACCGCGCCCACGTCACCGTTGATGATGACGGCGACGAGTCCGTCGCCGACCTCCTGGCGGCCGACGATCACCACGTTGGCGGCCTTGACCATCGCGTCGGCCGCGGCGAGCGCGGCCACGTAGCCCTTGGTCTCGATCATGCCAAGCGCGTTCTGTGCCATGGGGTTTCCTTCCTTGGATGGGGTCAGTCCGGCTCGTCGATGGAGCCGATGATCAGGGCATCGACCGGCGGGCGGTCGGGCAGCCAGCCGGAGGCGACCGAGCCCTGCGCGATCAGCACCCGCTCGCCCTGGCCGCTGCCGAGCACGTCGAAGGCGACCAGCCGGTCCCCGGAGCCGGTGACCTCGACCTCCAGGAACGCGCCGGCGGGCAGCCCGTCAATCCGCTTGGTGGACCACACATTGCCCACCACGACTGCTTGCAGCATCAGCGCTCCTTCTCGATCCGGACGCCGAGCGCCCGCGCCTTGTCGGCGGCCAGCGGGGTCAGCACCGCGCGGCGGCCGAGCAGCAGCCCGGTGCCGGCCTTGGCCGCCGCGATGACGGCGCGCTCGGTCACCGCGCCCTTGTCGACGCGCTGGACCGGGGCGGCCTGCTCGCCGCCCTGTCTGGCCAGCTCGAACCGGAGCCTGCCGGCCAGGATGTCGGCCCGGCGCTTGGGGTTGTCGGCCAGCCGCAGGATGTGCAGGGCGAACTCGCGCAGGTCGGTGCTGGTCTCCACGCGGACGGCCTGAACTTCGCCGCCGCCTGGCCGAGCGGCACCGGGAGCCGGCCGCGCGGCGGACGCGGCCGGTGCGCCGGACGCCGGCCGGAGGCCGGGTGCCGGAGGCAGCCCGGTCGGCGGGGTTCCGGGCAGCGGGGCCGAGCCCGCCGCCGGCGGCCCCCCCACCGCCGGCGGCGGAGTTTCTGGCGATCCTGCTCCTAGCCGGGGCGCGGGCGGCGCCGTGGCCAGGGCGGGCAGCGCGTCTCGCAGGACCTCACGGATCAGGGCGCGCAGCCGTTCGGGAGAAATCTGGTCGTCGGTAGCGGTCACCGCGCCGCCTCCAGTACCGCCGTGACGGCATCGCTGGCCTGCCGGACGTCGTCCTCGCGCCCGGACAGGTACACCCGGCCGGTGGCGCCGATCATGCGGTAATCCACGATCTTGATCTGGGCGGCCTTCTCCGCCTCGTTGGCGGCCAGGATGGCGTAGGACGCGGGCTGTAGTTCCAGCACGAACAGCGACTCGCCGGGCAGCACCATGGAGCCGAGCTTGTTCCTGTTGATCAGGAACGCGTGCTGGGTGTCCACCCTGGTGATGATCCGCGAGGCGAGGATCTGCGGCCGGGTGGCGCTGTCGGCGCCGACGCCGAGCGCGCCGAGCACCGCGCTGCTGGCGGCGTGCACGGCCGAGGTGGCGCCGTGCAGTTCCAGGTAGCCGAACTGGCGCTCCACGACCAGGATGCCGGCCTGCACGTCGGCTTCCTTGAGCGCGATGTCGGTCAGCGGCTCGATGTCCAGGCCCGGCGCGATCTCGATGATCTGCGCGGCCATTCGCAGCCGGGGCAGCCGGCCCCGGATCCAGGTGCCCAGGTAGCACATGGTCTGCGGCTGGAGCTGGTCGAGGAAGATAAAGGAGCGCAACTCGGCCATGGTCAGCGCACCAGGGCCCGGAGCTCTTCGACGATGAGCGCGCGGAGCTGCTCGCGGACCGCCTCGGGGATCTCGCCGTCGTCGTCGGCGGCGCGGGCCGCCAGCGCGGCGGCGTAACCGGGCGGCTGACCCTGCCCCCCGTCGCCGGCCGGCCCGGCCGAGAATCCGGCCGCCCCGGTCCCGCGCGCCCCGGTTCCTCCCGCCCCGGCAGCCGGAAGATTCGAGGCGTGCGGGTACCGGGGCACCGGCCCGCCGGGCGCGGCGGTCACGCCGAGCCCGGCGAAGTCGTCGAACGGCACGTCGGCGCTGGCGTTGTAGGCGATGCGGGTCCAGTTGACCAGGTGCCGGGGCTCCAGGTTCTCCCCGATCGAGCTGCGCCCGACGAACCCGGTGCCCAGCGTCATCGACGGGGCCAGGTGAGTTTCCAGGCCGGAGCTGCCGGTGCTGTTCCCCACGTTGACCGAGACGCGCAGCACCGGCACCCGAGCGCCGAACCGCAGGATGGTGCCGGGGTCGCGGCTGTGGATGGCGGCCGAGTGGCCGGCCCCGCCGAGCCGGACCACGGCCCGCGCCGCCTCGATGCCGCGCTCCGGGGTCGCCACCTTGACCAGGGCGAGCACCGGGGCCAGCTTCTCCCTGGACAGCGGCTCCTCGCCGGCTGACCCGGTCGATGGGCGCGACTAGGACCTTGGCCTGCTGCGGCACCCGCACCCCGGCCTGGGCCGCGATCCAGGTCGCGTCCTTGCCGATCGCGGTGGCGTTCAGCCGGCCGTCGGGGAAGAGATAGGCGCGCAGCCGCGCGGTGTCCTGCTCGCCGAGCACGGCGGCGTGCTGCTGGCGCAGCTCCTTGAGCAGCCGGTCGGCGATGCTGTCCTGGGCGATCAGCACCGACTCGTTGGTGCACAGCACGGAGTTGTCGAACGCCTTGCTGGCGGCGATGCGGCGGGCCGCCGCGGCCAGGTCGGCGGTGGCGTCGACCAGCACCGGCACGTTGCCGGGGCCGACGCCGAGCGCCGGGTTGCCCGACCGGTGCGCGGCCCGCACGACCGGGGTGCCGCCGGTCGCCACGATCACGTCGGTCACCGGGTCGGCCATCAGCGCCTCGATGAGCGGGACGGTGGCGTTGGCGACGACCTGGATGACACCGTCGGGCGCGCCGGCCTCGACGGCGACGCCGGCCAGCATCGCGGCCGCGTCCGTGCAGCACTCGCGGGCCATCGGGTGCGGGCTGATCACGATGGCGTTCCTGGTCAGCAGCGCGATGATGACCTTGAAGAAGACGCTGCACACCGGGTTGGTCGACGGGGTAAGCGCGAGCACCACGCCGGCCGGCCGGGGCAGCGAGACGATCTTGCTGTCCGGGTCGGCGCGCGGGCTGGTGTAGTCCTCGTCGCGGTAGCGCTCGAAGATGCCGGACGAGCAGGCCTCGTTCTTGGCGATCTTGTGCTCGACGACGCCGAACCCGGTCTCGCTGACCGCCCACTCGGCGTACTTTCTGGCCTGCGCGTGCGCGGCGCCGGCGACCGCCCCGGCGACACGCAGCACGCTGTCCCTGTCGTAGCTGGCGAACGCGCCGGCCGCCCAGTGCGCGCGGGCCAGCATCTGCCTGGCGTGATAGGTGGCGGCGACGCCGCCGGCGGGCGGCTGCGCGGTCGGCGCCGCCGGCGCGGCGGGCGCCGGGCTGGCCCCGGCCTGCCGGGCGGTCACCGCGGTCACCGCCGGCCCCGCGCGCCGCGCAGCTCGGCGAGCGCGCCGCCGATGCCGGCCTCGGTGCGCTCCAGCAGTTCCTCGCACAGCTCGGGGGTCATCAGCAGCCCCGGCTTGTACTGGAGCACCCGCGGGTCGAGCGTGGAGAAGATGGCCCATACCCCGTTGCGGTACAGGTGGCGCATGACGTACTTGGCCCCTTCCGGGTGGTCGAACTCCAGCCCCATGACCACGCCGTTCTGCCGGATGCCGGTGAACCAGCCGGGATAGCTGGCCTGGATGTCGCGCAGCCCGGTGCCGATGAAGTCGGCGATGTAGTGCACCATCGAACGGGTCTCGGGGCGGGTGCAGATCTCCAGGGTCTTGAGCGCGGCCACGCAGCCAAGCTCGGCGCCGCCGAAGGTGGACATGTGCGCGAAGCCGTCCTCGGTCAGCCACTCCGCGCACCGCTCGCTGACCAGCACGGCCGCGATCGGGTACATGCCGCCGGACAGGCCCTTGCCGGTGACCAGGATGTCCGGCTCGATGCCGTGCTTGGTGATCGCCCACAGCTCGCCGGTGCGCATCAGCCCGGTCTGCACCTCGTCGGCGATGTACAGGGTGCCGTGCCGCTCACACTCGGCCTTGACCGCCTCCAGGTAGCCGGGGTCTGGCAGCGGGAAGCCGTAGGTGGCCGGGATGGTCTCCATGATCACCGCGGCGACGTCCCCGCCGGCCAGCGCGGCGGCCATCGCGGGCAGGTCGTTGAACGGGACCTGGATGAACTCCTCTGGCCGGTCGGCGAGGAACAGCTTGGCGAACCGGTCGTCGCCCGCGGCCACGGCCAGCCCGGTGTGCCCGTGGTAGGCGCGGATCACCGAGACGATCTTGCGGCGCTTGGTGGCGTGCCGCGCGGTCTTCAGCGCGATGTCGATGGCCTCGCCGCCGCCGCTGCCGTAGACGACCTTGCTGAGCGAGGCGGGGGCGGACTCGATGAGCGCGCGGGCCAGCGCGGCGCGGGCGCTGGAGGGGAAGTGGTGGTTGCCGATGTCGAAGGAGGCCATCCCGGTGGTAATGGCCTCGACGAGCTCGGGATTGCGGTGGCCGAGGTTATAGGTGCCGCCGTTGAGGTGCACATCGATGAGCCGCACCCCGGACATGTCCCAGATGAAGTAGCTCTCCCGGCGGTCGATAACCAGGTCTACGCCTGACTCGGTCCAGAAGTCGGTCTTGCCGGGATTCCAGAACTCTCGGGATTGCTCCAGCACATCGGCCTTGGAGTCCACGGTGAAGACGCCGTAATCGTGCATCGCCTGCTCTCCAGGGTGTGCCTGGTCGCGACCCATACCAGACCAAAGCATCTATCGGTCCGACCCAATAGTCAAGAGTCAGGCCAATCGGGTCAGATGGAACCAAAGCTATTGTCAGTCCCGAATTCGGTATGTTACGGTCAGGCTCCGCCGGGCGGCAGGAGGACGCAGGTGGCGCAGCGCAGCGTCTCGGCGACCCTCGCCGTACACCGTCCCCCGAGAGCGTTGGCCCGGGCGACGGCAGTCCGAGAGGGCACGTGATGGCCGTCATGGTCCGACCAGAACTCACCAGCACCCCGGCTTCCACCCACCCGTGCCCCGCGCGTGGCGCCACGGCACGAGGACCGGCCCGTTAAAAGGAGGCTGGCGCATGTCGGAAACCCGTGAGCAAACCGGAGCCGGCGGGGATGGACCCGCCGGGGAAGGTGCACTAGCCGAGAGCCTGGACGTCTCCCAGCGTCAGGACGTCCAGAAACTGCGCAAGAACGCGGTCGGCCTGTTCGGCGTGCTGTTCCTGACCGTGACTGGCGCCGCGCCGATCTCGGCCATGCTGTTCAACACCCCGATCTCGGTCGGCTTCGGAAACGGGCTCGGCACCCCCGCCGGGTTCATGTTCGCGGCCGTCATCCTGGTGATCTTCTCGGTCGGCTACACGACCATGGCGCGCAAGAAAACCACCGCCGGCGGCTTCTACTCCTACATCAGCCACGGCCTGGGCCGGGAGATCGGCATGGGCACCGGGTTCGGCTCGGTCCTCGCCTACTCCGTCTTCGAGGCGTCGCTGTGCGGCGGGTTCGCCTACTTCGGCGACATCAAGCTGGCCGAGTTCGGCGTGCACATCGCCTGGCCCTGGCTGGCGCTCGGCATGGTGGCGCTGATCTCGATCCTGACCTACTTCGACATCCACCTGTCCAGCATCGTGCTGGGCGTCGGGCTGATCTCCGAAGTGATCTTCCTGATCATCTTCGACGGCGCGATGTTCATCCACGGGCACATCCCGATGGCGGCGATCAACCCGGTCAACGCCTTCAAGGGGTTCCCCGCCGCGCACGGCCTGGCGGCCGGCGCGGTCGGCATCGGGCTGTTCTTCGCCTTCTGGTCCTGGGTCGGCTTCGAGAGCGCGCCGAACTACGGCGAGGAGTCCAAGGACCCGAAGAAGATCGTGCCGCGGGCCCTGTACATCTCGGTGATCGGGCTCGGCGTCTTCTACACGCTCACGAGCTGGGCGCCGTTCGCCGGCTACTCCTCGGTGCACGCGGCCATCTCGCAGGCGCAGAACAACTCGGCCAACTACTACATCGGCCCGGCCAACTCCATCGCCGGCCACTGGGTCGGCTCGGTGCTCAGCTACCTGATCATCAGCGGCTCGTTCGCCTGCGGCATGGCCTTCCACAACACCACGTCGCGGTACTTCTACTCGCTCGGCCGCGAGGGCCTGCTGCCCCGCGCGCTCGGCCGGACGCACCACAAGTGGAAGAGCCCGCACATCGCGTCGATCACCCAGTCGGTCATCGCCGCGCTCATCGTCGGCGGGTTCGCGCTGTTCGTCGGGTCCAACAACCCCGACACGCAGGCCTATCTCCAGCTTTACGGCCTGATGGCGGTCATGGGCGTCATCGTCATCCTGGCCGTGCAGGCCCTGGTCTCGCTGTCGATCCTGCTGTACTTCGAGCGCCAGCACCCCGATGAGGTGCACTGGTGGAAGACCAGGCTCGCCCCGGCCATCTCCTTCCTGTCCCAGGTCTTCGTCGTGTACCTGTTGTTCAAGAACATCCTGTTCCTCGGCAGCGGGTATCACTACGCGGTCTGGCTCGGGCCGATCGACCTGCTCGTCGTGGCGATCGGCGTGGCTGCCGCCTTCTACCTGAAGGCACGCAACAAGGAGAAGTACGAGTCCGCCGGCCGGCTCATCAACGAAGGGCTCTGAGAACCGGCATCCCGCGGTGCTGGCGGCGGCTTCGGGCCTGAGGCCGGGGCCGCCGCCAGTGCCCGGCCGCTCTCAGATGGGGGAAGCGCAGGCATGGGTTACCTGATCGGCGCGGACATCGGCTCGCAGAGCGTGAAGGGCGTGCTGCTCGACCCCGACGGCCAGGTGGCTGGCTACGCGGGGCACGGCTGCCCGATGCGGCACCCGGCCAGCGGCTGGGCCGAGCAGGACCCGCTCGCCTGGACGACCGGCCTGACGGCCGTGATCCGCAAGCTGCTGGCCGCCAGCGGCATCGCGCCCGCTCAGGTCACGCACCTGGGCCTGGCCGCCCAGGTGGACGGGTGCGTGCCGGTGGATGACCGGCTCAGGCCGCTGCGGCACGGCATCATCTGGCTGGACCGGCGTGCCGCCGACCAGGCGCGGCAGCTAGCCGACAAGGTCGGCGCCGGCGAGATCTTCGCCGCCACCGGGCTGAACGCCGACGCCTCGCACGTGGCGCCCAAGCTGATGTGGCTGCGCCAGCACGAGCCGGCCATGTTCGCCCAGGCACGGGCGTTCCCGCCGGTCGGCGGCTACCTGCTCGGGTGGCTGACCGGGGTACTCGCGCAGGATCACGCGAACGCCTCCTCCACGCTCCTGTACAACATACGGAACGGATGCTGGGACGAGCTCCTGCTGGAGGCGGCCGGCCTGGATCCGGGGCTGCTGGCCGAGATCTGCCCGTCGGCCCAGGTCGCGGGGACGCTTACCGCCTCGGCGGCAGCGGAGCTTGGCCTGTCCCAAGACTGCGCGGTCATCGTCGGCACCGGGGATGAGCACGCGGCGTGCATCGGGGCAGGCGCCATCGTGCCCGGACTGGTCGCCGACGTCACCGGGACCGCCGAGCCCGTCGCGGTCACCGCCGCCGAGCCCGTGTTCGACGCCGAACGGGTCGTCGAGACCCACGCGCACGCCATCACCGGGCTGCTGCTGGTAGAGAACCCCGGCTTCGTGTCCGGCGGCAGCACGCTGTGGTGCGCGGAGGCGATCCTGGGCACCGACCAGGCGGGCCTGTTCGAGCTGGCGGCCCGCGCCCCGGCCGGCGCCGGCGGGGTGCTGTTCGTGCCCGCGCTGTCCGGCGCGACCGTGCCCCGGTGGAACGACCGGATGCGCGGCGTCTTCGCCGGGCTGAGCATGAACCATGACCGGGCCCACCTGGCCCGCGCCGTGGTCGAGGGCTGCGTGTTCGCCCTCGCCGACGTGCTTGGCCGGCTAGATGCCCTGGGGCTGGCGGGCCCGCAGATCCGGGTGGTCGGCGGCGGGGCGCGCAGCGAGCTGTGGCTCCAGGTCAAGGCGGATGTCACCGGGCGCACGGTGCGGCAGGTGCTCGCGGCGGAGCCGACCGCGCTCGGCGCCGCCGTGCTGGCCGGCCTGGCCGCCGGCACCTTCGCCGGCCCGGCCGACGCGGTCGCGCGGACGGTGACGCTGGCACCGGGCGCCTTCGAGCCGGACGCCCGGCTGAGCGACGTCTACACCGAGCGGTACGCGCAGTACCGCGCGCTGTACGACGGAGCGGAAAGGGCGCTGGCATGACCCCGCCCCGGCAGGCAGGACCAGAGCAGGCGCGGCCCGGCGAGGCGCGGCCAGGAAAGGCGCGATCCGCCGAGGTGACCTTCGATCTCGCGACGGTCCGCGGCCAGCTCGCCGCCAGCCCCGACGCCGCCCGGCTGGCGCCGGTCGGGCTGCGCGCCGTCATCGACGGCGACGGCGCGCTCGGCGGGCTTGCCGACGCGGTGGCGGCTTACCCGGCGGCCAGGGACGGCGTCGTGGTGCTGGCCGCCGCCACCGCGATGACCATCGGCGGCGACGACCTCGGCGCGGCGGTGCGGGACGCGCTGAGCACCCGGTTCCGGGTGGGCTGGGTCACCGTCGGCGACCCGGCCCACCCAGGGCCTGGCCGGGCCCCTCGGCCCGGCCCGCCGCCTCGGCCCGGCGGGCCGGCCGTGACGCCCGTGCACGCAGACGAGAAGACCGTCGCCGCGGCGGCCGCCGCCATCGCGGGCGCCGGCTGCGTGGTGACCCTCGGGTCGGGGACGGTCACCGACATCGGCAAGGCCGCCACCCCGGCCGGGACCCCGCTCGTCGCGGTGCAGACCGCCGCCAGCGTGAACGGTTACGCCGACCCGCTGTCGGTGCTGCTGCGCCAGGGCGTGAAGCGCACCACCAGGACCCGCTGGCCGGACACCCTGCTGATCGACCCCGCCGTGCTGGCCGCCGCGCCGCCCGCGCTGAACCGGGCCGGGGTCGGCGACATGATGGCGATGTTCACCGCGCCGGCCGACTGGTTCCTGGCCGGCGTCCTATGGCCAGGCGCCAGGGCCGCCGGGGGCGAGCCCGGCTACTGTGCCGCTGTCGCCGCGCTGACCAGGCCGCACGGCGGCCGGCTGCTGGAGCTCGGCGCCGGGCTCACCGCCGACCACGGCCAGCTCGCCGAGCTGGCCCGGCTGCTCACCCTCAGCGGGATCGCGATGGGCGCGGCCGGCGTCACCGCACCTGCCTCGGGCATGGAGCACGCCGTCAGTCACCTGCTGGAGATGCGCGACACCGCGCGCGGCGAGCCGGGCGGCTTCCACGGCACGCAGGTCGGCGCCGCCACGGTCATCGCCGCGGCCACCTGGGACCTGGTGCGCCGCCGCGTTGACGACGGCGCACTCTGGCGTACCCCGCGGCTGCCCGACCCGGACACCGCACGGGAGGCCATCGCCAGCACGTTCAAGGCCCTGGATCCCAGTGGCGCGATGGCCGCCGAGTGTTTCGAGGGCTATGCCGTGAAGCTGCGCGCGCTGACCGCCGGCGATCCGCTCGCCGGGCTGCGCGACTCCTTCGACCAGCAAGCCGAGGTGCTCGACGAGCTGCTGGCCAGCCCCGGCGAGATCGCGGCCGGCCTGGTCGCGGCCGGCCTGCCCGCCACCCTGGACGGCCTGGGCGTGGACACGGCGACGGCCCGGTGGGCGATCGCCGCGAGCCCGCTGCAGCGGCACCGGGTGTCGGTCGCCGACCTGGCGCTGCTCACCGGCGGCTGGGGCGAGGCCGAGGCCGAGGAAATGCTGGCCGTCGCCACGGCGGTGGCCGCGGAGGCCGCGGGCCGGCCATGAGCCAGCAGCGGGAGGCCGGCCAGCACCGGAAGACTGGCCAGCATCAGAAGGTTCGCCAGCACCAGAAGGTTGCACTGCGGCGGCCGACGCGCCTGTTCGGCGGCTACGCGCTGGACCTCGATGGCACCGTCTACCTGGGCGACGACCTGCTGCCCGGCGCGGCGGCCGCCGTCGCGGGGATCCGCGCGGCCGGGGCCGGCGTGATCTTCCTGACCAACAACCCGCTGCGCTCCCCGGCCAGCTACGCCGCCCGGCTGACCCGGCTCGGCGTGCCCGCGACCGAGGCCGACGTGCTGACCCCGCTCGGCGTGCTCACCGCCTACCTGGCCGACCGCCATCCCGGCGCGGCCGTGCTGACCATCGCCGAGCCGCTGGTCGACCAGACGCTCGCGGCGGCCGGCATCACCGTGACCGGCGACCCGGCGCGGGCCGGCGTCGTGGTGGTCTCCTTCGACCGCGGCTTCAGCTACGCCAAGCTGCAGCGGGCCTTCCGCGCCGTCCGGCAGCACGGTGCCGTCATCGTGGCCACCAACCCGGACCCGTTCTGCCCGACGCCCGATGGCGGGCTGCCCGACTGCGCCGCCATGCTCGCCGCCGTCGAGGCCTGCACCGGTGCCCGCGCCGAGGCCGTGCTGGGCAAGCCGGGCACGCAGATGGCCGCCGAGCTGCTGGCCAGGCTCGCCGTGCCGGCCGCGGACACGGCGGTGGTCGGCGACCGGCTGGCCACCGACATCGCGCTGAGCCAGTCGCTCGGCATGACCAGCGTGCTGGTGCTGTCCGGCGCCACCGCCGCCAGCGAGCTGGCCGCCACGCCGGTGCGCCCCGACTACGTCATCGACGGCCTCGCCCAGCTACTGCCCGCCGGATCCGCCGCCGGGCCGATCAACGGGAGTTCGGTGTGATCCAGTTCGTCTTCATGCTCACCCACCACGACGCGACGGTCGCCGACGCGCTCTCTGTGTACTCCGGCCTGCGGGGCACCGGCCTGCGGTACGTCGGCTTCAAGGACATCGGCGCGCCGGTCGGCCAGCTCAGGGACGTCTGCTCGGCCGCGCACGACGACGGCCTCGAGGTGATGCTGGAGGTCGTGTCCACCTCTCGCGACGACGAGCTGCGCTCCGCCGAGGCGGCCACCAGGATCGGCGTGGACTGGCTGCTCGGCGGCACCAACCCCGCCGACGTGCTCAAGGTCATCGCGGGCAGCCCCGCCAGGTACTGCCCCTTCCCCGGCACCGTGACCGGGCATCCGAGCGTGCTGCACGGCGAGATCGCCGAGATCGCCCGCAGCGGCCAGGAGATGACCGCGCTCGACGGCGTGCACGGGCTGGACCTGCTCGCCTACCGGCACCCCAGCGCCGACGTCGCCGAGCTGACCCGCGCCGTGGTGGACGCCGCGAGCGGCCCGGTGATCGCCGCCGGCTCGGTGGCCAGCATCGAGCAGATCAAGGCGCTGGACGGCGCCGGCGCCTGGGGATTCACCATCGGCGGCGCGATCTTCGAGGGCAAGCTGCCCGGCGGGCCCTCGGTCGCCGGGCAGGTCCGCGCGGTGCTGGCCGCCATAGCGCCCCAGTAACCGCGGTGCCCCCCGTCATCCTCGCCGTCGACCAGGGCAGCTCGGCCAGCCGGTGCGTGGCCCTGGACTCTCGGCTCCGCCCGCTCGCGCTGGCCAGCCGCCCGCTCGCCAGCGCGTTCCCCGCACCGGGCCGGGTCGAGCACGACCCCGCGCAGATCACCGACGGGGTGCTCGGCAGCCTGCGGGACGCCCTGGGCCAGGCCGGCGCGGACTGGGCGGACGTCGCCGCCATCGGGCTGGCCGCGCAGACCGAGACCTTCGTGGTCTGGGACCGGGCCACCGGCGTGCCCGTCTACCCGGCCATCAGCTGGCGGGACGGCCGGGCCGGGGAGCTATGCGCGCGGCTGCGCGCCGCCGGGCACGAGCGGCGGGTCAGGGAGCTGACCGGGCTGCCGCTGGAGACCGCGTTCAGCGCACCCAAGCTCGCCTGGCTGCTCGCCGAGGTGCCCGGCGTGCGGGCCAGGGCGACGGCGGGGGAGCTGGCATTCGGCGACGTGAACTGCTGGCTCACCTGGCAGCTCAGCGGCGGGGCGGCGCACGTCACCGAGCCTTCTATGGCCGCCAGGACCATGCTGTTCGACCTGCGGGCCGGGGACTGGTCGGCGGAGCTGCTTGACCTGTTCGGAGTCCCGGCCGCGATGCTGCCGCGGATCGCGGCGACCGCCGGGCGGCTGGCCGTCACCGATCCCGGTGTCTGCGGCGGGCGGGCCGTGATCGGCGCCAGCGCGGGGGATCAGCAGGCCGCCCTGTTCGGCCAGCGCTGCTGGCAGGCCGGGCAGGCCAAGCTCACCCTCGGCACCGGGGCGTTCCTGTGGTGCCACGCCGGCGGCACCGTGCCGGGGGCGGCGGCGGGTGGAGGGCCGGGCGCGGCGGGTGGCGTGGTGGCCAGCGTCGGGTGGCGGCTCCCCGGCGATGCCGCGTATGCGCTAGAGGGTTTCGTGCCGAACTCCGGTGGCGTGCTGAGCTGGCTCCGTCAGCTCGGCGTGCTGCCCGCCGGCGAGTGGCCGGTGATCAGGCCCGATGCGCTGCGCAGGCCCGGTGCCGGGCCGTCCTGCGTGCCCGCCCTGTTCGGCCTCGGCACCCCGCACTGGGGCGACGCGGCCCGCGCCGACATCACCGGCCTGACCGCCGCCAGCACCGGGACCGACATCGCCGAGGCCGCGCTGCTCGGCGTCGTTCACCAGGTCGTGGATGCCATCGAGGCCGTCCAGGCCGCGCTGCCCGTGCCGATGGAGCTGGTCCGGGTGGACGGCGGGCTGGCCGGCAGCGACTCCGCGCTCCAGGCCATCGCCGACCTGGCCGGGATCACCCTGGACCGGCCCGCCGTCACCGAGGTCACCGCGCTCGGTGCCGGCGCCCTGGCCGGCCTCGGCGTCGGCGTGTGGGACCGGGCCGGCCTGGGCGCGCTGCTGCCCGGTCCCGGCGAGGCGGGAGCTGGCGGCGGGTCCGGAGCCGCCGCGATGTTCACGCCTGAGCTGCCCGCCGGGCCGCGGGCAGCAGCCCGCGACCGGTGGCGGGCCGACCTCAGCGCCGCGCTGGCCCGCTGGCAGGCGGACGATCGCTCGTCAGCTCAGGAGGCACCATGACCACGCAGCCCGCCGGCCCGGGCGGACCCGGCGCGCCTGACGGTCCCCCCGGCTCTCCCGTGGGCGGGTCCGGGGTGCTCGGCCCGGCGCACCGGGCCTGGTCGGTGCGCCGGATGGCTACCGAAGAGTTCGACGTCGTCGTGATCGGTGGCGGCGTGACCGGCACCGGGGCCGCGCTCGACGCCGCGACCAGGGGGCTGCGCGTCGCGCTGATCGAGGCCAGCGACTACGCCGCCGGGGCGTCAAGCAAGTCAAGCAAGCTCATCCACGGTGGCCTGCGCTACCTGGAGATGCTCGACTTCGGCCTCGTCCGCGAGGCGCTGCGGGAACGCCGGCTGCTGCTCACCCGGCTCGCCCCGCACCTCGTTCAGCCCGTGACCTTCCTGTGGCCGCTGACCCATCGCGTCTGGGAACGGCCCTACGTCGGAACCGGGCTTGTCCTGTACGACACCCTGGGCGGCCGCCGTGCCGTGCCGCGCCGCCGGCATCTCAGCAAGAAGCGGACGCTCCGGCTGGCGCCCGCGCTGCGGCCCGGCGCGTTCGTCGGCGCGGTTCAGTTCGCCGACGCGCAGGAGGACGACGCGCGCATGGTCGCCGTGCTGGCCAGGACCGCCGCCGCGCACGGTGCCGCGCTCGCTACCCGTATCGAGGCAATCGGCCTGGTCAGGGAGGACGGCCGGGTTCGCGGTGTCCGCGCCCGCGACCTGCTGACCGGGACCGACCTGGTGATCCGCGCCCGGCAGGTGGCGATGGCTACCGGAGCGTGGGGCCAGTCGATCGTGGCGTCCGGCGAGGCCTTGGAGGGCGGGGCGGCCGGGGGGCTGAAGGTGCAGCCGTCCAAGGGCGTGCACATCACCGTGCCTCGCGACCGCATCCCGATGACGACCGGGCTGCTCACCCGCACCGAGAAGAGCGTGCTGTTCGTCATCCCGTGGGGACGGCACTGGCTCATCGGCGACACCGACACCGCATGGCCGTTCGACCCCGGCTGCCCCGCCGCCAGCCGCGCCGACATCGACTACCTGCTCGCCAAGGTCAACGCCATGCTCGCCGACCCGCTGACCGCCGATGACATCGAAGGCGTGTTCGCCGGGCTGCGGCCACTCGTCGCCGCCGACGGCGGCGACACCACCCGGCTCAGCCGTGAGCACACCGTCGACTCGTCCCTGCCCGGCCTGAGCAGCATCGCCGGCGGCAAGTTCACCACCTACCGGGTGATGGCCCGCGACCTCATCGACGCCGTAGCCCGCGACCTCGGCCCCGGCATCCCGCCGTCCCGCACCCACGAGGTTCCCCTGGCCGGCGCGGACGGGTTCGCCGCCAGGTGGGCAGATCGTCAGGGGATCGCCGCCGCGTCCGGGCTGGCCGTCGCCGACGTCGAACGGCTGCTGCGCCGTTATGGGTCCTGCACCGACGACCTGCTCGCGCTCATCGCCGCGCGGCCCGACCTGGCCGAGCCGCTCGCCGGGGCCGGCGGGTACCTAGCCGTCGAGGTCAGCTACGCCTGCACCCACGAGGGTGCCGTGCGCCTGGCCGACGTGCTGGCCCGCCGGACCAGGACCGCCATCGAGGTCCGCGACCGTGGCCTGACCGCCGCGCCGCCCGCCGCCGCCCTGATGGCCGCCGCGCTCGGCTGGGACGACGCCCGCACCGCCGCCGAGATCGCCGCCTACCAGGACCAGGTCGCCGCCGACCTGGCCGCCGAGGCCGCCCCCGACGACGCCTCGGCCTATGCCGCCCGCCGAGGCGTTGCCACCCCCGCCGGGTAGCGGTGCGGTTGCGCCGCTGGCGGGGTAGGCGGAGCAACCGCCACCCCGCTTCATGGCGCTGGTCTCATCTGTTTGCTACAGCACCTGGACGAGGCGTTCACCGAGCGAATGCAGCAGGCTCGAAACCCGCACCTGGCCATCGAGGCGCTGCGGCGGCTCGTCGAGCAGGAGATGCGCAAGGTCACCCGGCACAACGTCGTCCGCCAGCAGAGCTTCTCCGACCGGCTGGTCAGCCTGATGGCCCGCTACACAAACCAAAACCTGTCTGCGGCCCAGGTGATCGCCGAGCTAGTCGCGATGGCCAAAGAGGTGTCAGCTGATGGCAACCGGGGCGCGCAGTTCAACCCCGGCCTCGCCAACTCAACCCGGCCTCGCCAACGATGAGCTCGCGCTCTACGGCGCGGTCGCCCAGAAAGAGTCCGCCGTCGCCGAGATGGGCACGGGCGTCCGCCCGACGCCGAGCCTGCCGCCACGGATCTGGTCATCCGTCAGATGGAGACCTTCGCCGAGGAGTGGTCGCGACGCACGGAGTGGTAGCTGCTGTCATCCCTTGCCCGGAGGCGGCGTCAGCATGCATGACGGCGCGGCCGTGGAGGGGCTGATTTCCGGGGTGTGAAAAGGACAGCCGGTTATGGTTAGGCGTGGATCAGGAGGAGGGAGGGGTTACCTTGACGGATGACGCCCGTTTCAACGTCCCGCTGTTCACCATCGACGAAGGCGCGCGCCACCTGGGCATCGCTGCTTCGACTCTCCGGGACTGGACCCGACGCATGGCTGGTCCAGCCCCGCTAGTGCACCGGGTTGCGCCCGCGACGCCACGCGCGGCCTCGCTGCCCTTCATCGGTACCGTTGAGGCCCACATTCTCCGAGGATTCCGGGAGCTTGGCCTCACGCCCGGCGAGTTGCGCGCGGCGGTTACGAAGCTCCGGCACGACACCGGGGACGAGTACGCCCTGGCGACCAAGTACGTTGCTACTGACGGGGTCAATCTCCTGGTGAACATGGCTCAGTTCCTGAGTGACGCGCCCCAGTGGGTGCGTGCTCGCGATGGGCAGGGTGCCATCTCCGAGGTAATCAAGCAGTACCTGAAGTTCGTCACATGGGGATCATCCGACCGGTATCCGTTGCGCCTGGCTCTCAGGGCATATCAAGGTGCCGACGTCATCATCGACCCCCGGTTCGCTTTTGGCCAGCCGGTCCTCAAGCGCGAGAAGATTCGTGTGGAAGACATCCTTGATGTGTTCTGGGCAGGCGAGAGCTACACCACCATTGCCGGTGAGTTCGGAGTGAGCCCAGATGCCGTC
The DNA here is from genome assembly GCA_963725175.1 of uncultured Actinomycetota bacterium. Lineage (GTDB taxonomy): Bacteria > Actinomycetota > Actinomycetes > Streptosporangiales > Streptosporangiaceae > DASUBV01. The sequence continues at coordinate 2,999,816 of CAVRXH010000006.1, read as the reverse complement.
GAAGCGGTCATCCGGTCGGCAACTCGCCGCCGCGCAGCATGAGTTCCTGATCGACCGCAGCCTCGGACGGCTTGCGCTTGTCACCACCCTGCGGTCGGTCGGCCTGGTAGTCCGGACGCTTGCGGATGTCTACGGCGAGGATGCTGCACAGGAGACCGAGGACACCGAGTGGATCAGGCTCGCTTCACAGCAGGACTGGATTGTCCTATGCAAGGACGACCGGATTCGCCGACGCCCTGCCGAGCGTGATGCCTGATCCAGGGGAGGGTTCGCGTGTTCTGTCTGACCAATGCAAACCTCGCCTTCGCTGACCAAGCGGCCTACTTACAAGGACGGCATCAAGAAGCTCTGGCCGCCCGAGTCCTGAACGGCCCCGGCCAGGACCGACGCGCATCGACGCGCCAGTGCCCTGCACAGCCAGGTAGTCGGCGAGCTTGCAGACGCTCCACCGGGTGAAGGCTGGCCCAGGCGCATCACCAGACCTGGTGAACGTCCGTGATCAGAGCACTAGCCGACGTCTCGTGGCGGGGGAGAGAGCGGCGACTGCCCGAGCGCGGCCTTGAACACGTCTCTTTCGCTGAGCTCGTTCTTTCCGCTCACCTTGGGATCGGACTTGTCGAACTTCGCCTCTTGGTGCTTGACGTCAGCGAGGACCTGCACGGTTTCGCCGACGGCAAGCTGGATGACGTGGCTCATGAGCGTCGGCTGCTTCAGCTTCGTGCGGAACGGCGCTCCGGACGGGGGCGCGATGTCGGCGACGTACTCCCAGCACCCCGACCTCTCCCCGCCTTCCTTGAACTTCCGCGCCACGATCGTCGCTGTCGCCGGCTCCCAGTCATGCGCGAACATCGATCACCTGCCGTCGTGATGGTGAAGCTCGGCCTGGAACTGAGCTTTCAGCGCCTGCTCGTCCGCCTTCTTGCTGATGATGGGGTCAGTTCGGTCGAACTTCGCCTTGGTGTGGGACGAGTTGCATTTCATCCGGACCGTCCGGCCACTCATCGGCGGGGCCCGGAAGGACATCATCAGCGGTGGCGGCTGCACTTCGACGCGGAATGGTTCTCCCGTGCCGGGCTGTACCTCCATGAGGTACCACACGTCATTCGCGGTCTTAGCCATGTTGCCGCCGCCCTTGTAGCGCACGTTGATGCACTTGCCTTCGGCCGATTCCCAGTTCCGTCCGAACATGGTCGTCCCCCATGTTGCTAATAATGCAAGTATGTTTGTACAATTATCGAGAGACGTTACATCATCGAGGCGAGGGGCGCACTGGGGGATGTCGAAGACGCTGTTGCGTGGCCTGGACCTGATCGAGGTCGTCGGCCTGCACGGCCCGCTGACCATCACCGAGCTGGCCCGTCGCACTGGCATCGACATCACGATCGTTTCCAGGACAGTCAGCGCCTGCGAGCCCGACGGGTGGCTGACCCGCGTCTCCGGCAAGATCGTCGCCGGGCCACGCTGCGCCCTGCTTGGCTTGACCAGTCCCGCCAGCCAGGCCATCCGGCTGGCCGAGCCGCTCGTGCATGCCCTGGCCGGGACCACCGGCGTGTCCACCGTCGCCAGCGCCCTGGTCGGGCGCGACGTGATGGTGCTCGCCGCCGCGCCCGGCAGCGGGCCGCCGCTGGCCGTGGGAATTTCCAGCCGGGTCCCGCTGCACGTCATGGCCGCGGGCCGGGCCATCGCGATCCAGCTGCGCGCCGAGCAGCTGGCGAAATTGCTGCCAGCCGAGCCCTACGCCGACGCTGACTCGATCATCGATTCACTCGACGTGGCCTCAACCGTGCCGGAGTTCCTCGCCAGCTATCAGCGCGCCGGCGCCCGCGATTCGGGCGTACCCCGCACCCGCGCCGAGCTCGACACCGAGCTGCGCCGCATCCGCGCGGACGGCTTCGCCCGCGACCAGGGCGAGATTCACCCCAGCATCCACTGCATCGCCGCACCCTGGCCTGTCGCCGGGCAGCCCGCCGCAATTGCCTGCCTCGGCAGCCGAGAAGAAATCACCACTCGCACGAATGTCATCGAAGACTGCCTGCGCGCCGCGACCCAGCCCGGCGCCACCACCCAGGACGTCATCACCGCCGCGGCCAGGATCCACTTAGCCCGCTGAACTCGATGGCGGCTCGCCGGAGCAGCCAGGGCGCCTGATGAGGCCTTACGGGCGGACGCCCGTGTCACCGGCGGTCCGCTTTCCCATAGCCGCGCCCGCGCGCGATCCTGGGCAGGTCGGTTACCATGCAGGTCCCGCCGGTGTAGCTCAGTGGTAGAGCATCCGCCTTGTAAGCGGCAGGTCAGCGGTTCGAATCCGCTCACCGGCTCCGCGCTCCCGGGTCGCCGTCAGGCCTCTCACCTGCGATTTCTCGCGGGACGAGCGGAATGTCATGTCGGCTTCCGCGTACCCGGTCTTCAAGATCCCCACAGAAAACCCACAAACCAGGGGCGGTCGGGTCCGAGGGCGGCCAGCGCCGCCTGTGCCAGGCGTGGGCTGAGAACCCGATGGCGGCGAAGCTCGGCTTGGCGCTGGTAGTGCAGGCCAGCGGGTTTCTGGTCCAGTTCGGGCCGTGGACAGGTGCGCCACAGCCCGAAGTGATCACTCCTTCATGGCTGCAGCCAGACGATCCAGCTCGTCGAGGGCCAGGTGCCAGGGATAACTTGTGATGAGGCTGCCGCCGCTGCGGGGAGGATGGGGTTCGAATCCGCCGTCACCGATCAGGATCCGCACCCCTTCGCCACGGAGCGACTGGACGCTTCGGCAGAACGGTGCGCGGCTGGGCGCCTGACCTTTGGTCCTCTCGGGGCGCCTGCTCGATGATGGCTGGCCCAGAGTGTTCCGCATGACCTGGCGTGGCGCGTTTTGCGGGCGGGCGCACCCCGCCGGGGTCCTGGATCATGGCTACGGCATGGCGGCGCAGATGTAGCCCCGAGCGGTAGCCCGCGGAGAGACTTCGGGAACGGGGCGAAAGAACTGGCTGCCATCCGACATAGACATGATGTGCCCCAGGACCTCACTGCGCCGGCCTACCGTCCAGCGCAGGCCCGCCCGGACCGGCGAGAGCGTTTCAGCGCGATCTATGACCGTTACCACCTCTGCGTGCTGCGCTACGCATGGCGCCGGGTGCGTCCTGACCAGGCCGAGGACATCGCGCATGAGACATTCGCCGTGGCATGGCGGCGCCTGGAGGCGATTCCGCCTTCGGGCGAGCTGCCGTGGCTGTACAAGGTCGCGGGCAACCTGATCCGCAGCAGCGGACGGCGTGACGGCCGGGACGCGGCGATCATCGCCCGGCTGAGCGTGTCGCCAGAACCCGATCATGCCGACGCGGTCGATGCCCGGCAGCTGGCCATTCAGGCGCTGCGCTCCCTCAGTCCTGGCCAGCTTGAACTGCTGCGGCTGGTGGCCTGGGAGGGCCTGGATGCCGGAGGGGCGGCGGCGGTGCTGGGATGCGGGCGCCCGGCTGTGTACCTGCGGCTGCACCGGCTCAGGAAGCGGCTGGAATCCATTCTGGAACTGAACCCGGAGAAAGGTGATGGCCAGTGAGTAACGACGCTGAGACGATCCGGCGGCTGTTCGCCCGCTATGACCCAGCTGCTGACGTGATGGACGATGCCAGGAACTACCCCGCGTCCCCGGAGCAGATCACCGCACACGGGCCGGCCGGCCCAGCCCGGGAACGACGTGTCCTGGGTGCTTCTCGCCGGCGGCTGCTGGCAGCGGGAGTCACGTCGGTGGCGGCGGCCGTCGCTGTCCTTGCCGCGGTCATGGTCTCCCGCGGCCCTGCCGCGCCGGCGATGCACGGCCTGGCAGCCACTCCGCGGCTGCTGTCCTTCCAGGAAGGGAGCCAGACGGTGAGCGCACGCGAAATTCTGGAGAAAACAGCAGCCAGCGCGCAACGTCAGCCCGACCAGGCCGGGACGGGCCGCTACCAGTATGGCGAGACCCGGGGCTGGTACCTGAACACGGCCATATCGGGCCAGGCGACGCGGTCGGCCGTCATCCCGGTCTTCCGGCAGCAGTGGATCGCCGCCGACGGGTCCGGCCGGATCATCACCCGTCCGGGCAGCCCCTGGTTCCCGTCGGCTGAAAGCCGCCGGGCCTGGCGCGAGGCGGGGGAGGCCCGCCCCCGCGCGGCGGATGAGACGTACGGGCCCGGAGGGCTGAGCTTCATGTGGCGGCCCGGATCGCTGTCCAGCGACCCGGCGGTGCTGAGCCGTCAGCTGGCCGAGGGCCACCCGGCGTCCCTCGGGCCTGCCGAGACGCTGGTCGCCGTGGACGACCTGTACGGCGAGCAGCCGGTCGACCCCGCCATCCGTGCCGCAGTCCTGCGGGTCATCGCGGCGCTTCCCGGCCTGCGCTACGACGGGACCGCCACCGACCGGGCCGGCCGGACCGGTATCGGGGTCAGCGTCGAGTCCGACCTGTCCGGGCTGCCGACCAGGTACATCATGATTTTCAGTCCGGGCACCGGGCAGCTGCTCGACAGTGAGCAGGTGCTCACCACCAGCGCCGGAAAGCTCGGCGTCCCCATCCCGTCGGTGATCGCCTACACCGTCTACCTATCCTCCGGCCGCACCCATACGCTCCAGCCTTCCAGCTAGCGCAAGCGATGAGGGGCTCCCGGTACCGGGAGCCCCTCATCGCTGCGTCTCGGATCCTGTCTTTCACCGCCGGGGTGATCCGCCGGCACCGGAAGGCGACCGGGTCGCTATGGCGGAAGCCGGACCCTGGGCGGCAGGCGCTGCTGGTCCTGGTTCACCTGCGTAAGGGCGAGCCGTTCGCGCAGGTAGCGGCCGGGTTCGGGGTCGGAACCGCGACTGCCTGACGGTACGTGACCGAGACCGTCGCGCGCTGCTGGCGGCGCGCGCCCCGAAGCTGCGGCCGGCGGTGCGGGGGGAGGAAGGCCGGGTACCCGTTCGCCGTGCTGGACGGGACCCCGGCCAACCTGATGATACGGGCGGCACCGATCCAACCGCAGGAGTCGATTGACGCCGTTGGCCGCGCAGATCGGGGTCTTCCGTCATGACGATCCCGTGTCACGCACGCCCCTCAGCGACTCGCCTGATTCGGCGCTCGGTAGCGGCGCGGGTCCGGTCCTGGTGCTGGTCATCGCCGCGGTCACCTGCCGCGACACAGTCCGCCGCTTCGCTCGCGTTGCCAGCCCGGAGGAACTCCTCGTCAATGGCGGCGCTGGGGGGACAGGCCGGCATCCTCGACGGCGCCTATCCGCGCTTCGGACGGTAGTAACACTAGGTTACGAGCACAGCCTCGACCTGGCGCGCGGTACCGCCTGATGCCATCGAAACATGCCCCAGGTACGGCGTGTTAGGCATATCAGCCCAGGTCAGCGACCCACGGAAGTGGCAGGAGAGCCTGCTGTCTTCGGATCAGCCTGGGCTGTGTATGCGCGCGCGGCCGGACCAGTTCACGACGAGCGGTATGGCCTGGCCGGCGACGAGGAAGAGGGCTCCCAGGGCGAGCCAGCCCGGCTCGCCCCAGCCGATGCAGACCAGGCCGAGCACCGGCGGGCCGATCGCGTTGGACAGGCCTTGGCCGATGGCGAACAGACCCGAGTACTGGCCCTGTGCGTGCTCCGGGGCGAGGCCGAAGGACAGCTCGAACGAGGCTGCGGCGTACCACAGTTCGCCCACAGTGAGGGCGACTACGCCGAGCACGACGACGACCATGGCAACCCATCCGGGCGCGCCGCCCGCCGTCGCGATGAGGGCAGTGGCGAGGAGGAACGCCGCCCCCGCGCGGCGCGCTATGCGGCCGGCCGCCGTGTTGTTGTCGACGCCGCGGCTGGCCCGCACCTGCAGGCAGACCACGAGGGCGGTATTGACCGCCACGCTCGCGCCGACGAACCACCGCGGTGCGTCGGTGTGCCCGACGATCCACAGCGGCAGGGCGAAGATCAGCACCTGGTTCTGGATGGACATGATGCCGTCCAGGGCGGTGAGCACCACGTACGGCCTGTCCTTCAGGGCCGGCCAGCGGCCGCCCCCCGCCGGGATTTCCACCGGCGACACGGACGGAATGCGGGAGGCGACAGCCGCGGAGAAGAGAAAGGCGACGGCGGTGCCGAGGATGAGGCTCACGTACGCGGTCCTGGTGTCCAGCTGGACGGCGACGCCGGCCGCGAGGGCTCCGCAGCCGACTGCGATGTTGTTGAGGGCGCGCAGGTAGGAACGGTAGCGAGTTGGGTTCGGGGCACCCAGGGCGCGGGTCAGCGGGCCGCGGGCGGCTGTGCCGGCCGCGACGGCGAGCTCGGCCACGCACAGGAACGCGATCAGTGAAGGGACGGAGCGTACGAACACCAGTCCCGCCACGGCGATGGCCTGCACGACGACCGCGATCCGGAAGACCTTCCGCGGGCCGCTCCGGTCGGCCAGGTGGCCCACGGGGATGCCGGCGGCGAGTCCGATGAGGGCGGCGGCGCCCAGGGCGAATCCGACCTGGGTGACCGGGAGGCCCACGGAGCGGGTGAAGAACAACGCGGACCCGGCAATGAAGATGCCCTTGCCGATCTGGTTGACGAAGGTCGCGGCGGCGAAGGCGCGTTTGGGGCTCGTCTCGGGTATGAGGCCGCGGGCCACCAGCCAGGCCGGCAACCGTCTTTCGGCGCCCTTCCCGGCTGCCGTCTCGGTCCGTTCGCCTTGCTGGCGCTGTCTCCTGATGTCCAACTGGCCGCCTACTCTGGGTGATGGCGTGTGCTCGGGCGCCCTCGTGCGTCGCGGAAGTACTTAAAGGGAGATGAAGTATCTCCGACGAAGGTCCCGGCCGCGTTCTTGCTCAACAAGGCGGCCTTTTGTCACCAAGGCGATCCCGCGCGCCCGAGTGCACGACACCGGGCGAGGCGACGTTGACCCGTACCGGTGCCAGATCCGCCGCCAGGTGGCGCGTGGCGTACTCGACCGCACCCCGTGCACCGCCGATGACCAGGATCCGTTCCATACCCCGCTCCCTCTCATAGGATCGGGTGCAACAGTATGGTTTTGATACCGGTATCTTCAACGAAACTGGGGGCGGCGATGGGCAAGGCGTACAACGTGATGGCGGCGACCTGCCCGAGCCGCACGGTGCTGCACCGTATCGGTGCCCGGTGGACCGTATTCGTCGTCAACGCCCTTGAGGACGGACCTCGCCGCTTCAGCGAATTGAAGGGACATATCCGGGACATCACCCCGAAGGTCCTGACTGAAACACTGCGCTCGCTGGAAGCCGACGGTTTGATCAGCCGTCACGAGTACGACGAGAACCCGCCCCGCGTCGAGTACGTCCTGACACCGCTGGGCCGCTCTCTGCTCATCCCACTCCGCGCCGTACGACTCTGGGCCGAAGAGCATGTCCCGGACATCGAGGCGGCCCGAGCCCGCCAGCCGATTCGCTGACCCATGAGTCGACTGCCGGCATAAGCCGGAGCGGCAAGACCCTCAACGCGGGGGTGTCACTTCGCCTCCTCCAGCGTGGCGTACCCGGTGGTCGCCGCGGTCTCGGTCTTGTTGGCGCTCTCCTGGAGCTGGAAGAGCGAGCCGAAGGGGCGCTCCGCGAGCGGGAGACGCCAGTCCCCGGCTTCCACGCGTGCCGTGTCAGACGCGCTACCGCGCAGCAGTTTCACTCCGGGCTCGTTGTGTCCGGCGTGCGCGCCGAAGTGGATCGGGTAGGCGTCGGCCGCCCGGTAGGCCGGCAGGAAGGCGCGGCGGTACCGGTCGGAGCGGTTGGGGGAGGAGTAGTGCAGGAGCAGGGGGTGGATGAAGACCGCGCTGCCCGCGGGCGCCTCGATAGGTACAGCGAGCGCTGGGTCGGGCGCGTCGGCGCCCGATACCTTGCCGCGGAAATAGCCGTCGATGTAGTGGTTGGCGAGGCCGTGCTGGTGAGAGCCGGGGACGGCCTGGATGGCGGAGTTCTCGGTGGTGGCGTCGTCGAGGTAGATGAGGGCCGTCACCAGGTCGGTGTTGGTGTGGGGGTAGTAAGAGAAGTCCTGGTGCCAGTCCACGACACTGCCCACCTGCGGGGCCTTGAGGTGGAGCTTGCTGTAATGGAACAGGATGTCGGGGCCGATGAGTGCCTCGACATGGTCGAGCAGTTCGGGGTGGGCGGCGGCCCGCTCGAACGCGGAGTGCTGTTTGGTGGGCGACCAGATCCGGCGGGCCATGCTGTTGTCGCCCGGCTCCACCTCGGCGACGGAGCCGATGTCGGGGACGCTCAGGATCTCCGTGATGGCGGTGTTGAGCTCGGCGACTTCGCTCGCACCGAAGAGACGCTCAGCGACCGCGAAGCCGTTCTCTCGGTACTCCTTGACGAACGCGGCTGTGTCGGTTGCGGACATTTGCGGGGTTCCTCTCTGCTGAGTGACGATCGGTGCGGTGGGGTGGGTCCGGGACGTGCGGGTCAGACGGCGGCGGCGGTCGCCGCGTGCTTGGCGACGGTGTCCTCGTAGATCTCCCTGAAGAACATCGCGAGGATCTCCTGGACGTCGTCGATGTACTTGAAGACCTTCTGGAAGTCCTCCTCGCTGAAGATCAGCTGGTGGAGGATGTCCCACATTTCCTGGGAGTGGTCTTCGGTGGTGTCGACGTGCAGGTGGGCGGCCTGCCCCTTGACGCTCTCCTTGCCGAGCCGCTCCTGGAGGTTTTGGACGATGCCCGGCTGGAGCTTGACCTGGGTGTACTCCACCAGGTAGTTGGAGACGACCGGGGCGAGGGTCGACTCGTGCTCCAGGGCGTAATAGAAGAAGCCCTCGAGAAGACGGGTGGAGAGGTAGGGCTCAGTGGCGAGGATTTCCGCCTCGGTGACGCCGGCGGCCGCGGCGTCGCTGATGTACAGCTTGTCGTGGAGCATCTCGTCGGCCTGGTACTGCGCGTAGTCGCGGGCGGCCCTGGGCGCGACCTGGGCGATCCTGTAGATGGCCTTGGACTGGCTGACCCGGGAGAGGCGAATCCGCCACACGTGCTCGATGAGGGTGCGACGGTAGTATGCCTGGTGGAGCTCAGGCTCGGTCAGGTGGGACGCGAAAGGGACAGTGGCCTTCCACTCCTCCATCTTCTTGTCCATGTAGCGGTCGAGTTCTGCCTTCTTCAGACGGCTCTGCTCCTCGTTGTAGAACGGCTTCGGGTGGTTGATCCCGGTATTCTGCACGCGGTTCATCGCGTTCTCCTTCACAAGAGGGTTCGCCTGGGGACGTTCACGGTCAGCGTGTGGGTCGTCGAGGTCAGCGGTAACGGACATGGAAATGCTCCGTCGCGTGTCGGTCGAGGAAGGCGGTCTCGGCGTAGAGGTCGTCGGCTGCCACGTCCCACAGGGCGTCCATCAGGCAGATCCCCCGGTCGGACGTCTCAAGTTCGGTTCCCTCCGCCACGTGGACGCGCAGGATCCGGGGCGGGCGGGTGGGCGGCTCGAAGCGGATCGCGTCGATGGTCCGCCCCTTCTCTCCGTATTTGCTGAGGAACACGGTCGCCCGGGTGGGCGCGCCGGTCCGCAGGGCCTCCAGCTGGGAGGCGCGGGTGAGCCGGTCGTGGAAGGCATCCCGCTCGCCGTCGGGCAGCAGCAGGGACTCGGTCCACAGGTCGAGAAGGGACTGCCCGGTGACGGTCTGGACGCTGGCGTTGATGAGGCTGCCGCCCATCCGGGGGTTGATCTCGATGATCTCCCAGCGCTTCTTTGACTCCCAGTACTTGACCTCGATGTGGAAGGCGCCGGCGGTCAGCCCGTGCCCCGCCAGCGCGGCGAGGCAGCGGGTGACGTGGTCGGATCCCTCCAGGACGAGTTCACGGTCGATGCTCACGGGCGGGCTGACCGACATCCCCTCCAGGGTGGTCCGCTTCAGGCGTTCCACGCGGGCCTTCTCATGGACGCACAGGTGGTGGATCCGGCCGTCGAGAACGAAAGTTTCGAAGCTGAACTCTGGGCCCTCGACGTACTCCTCGACGAGGAAGTCGTACCGGTCCATGAAGATCGCTTTCATGCGCCGGTCGGCGCGCATCTGCTCCTGGATCGCGGGCAGGTCGGCCAGGTCGTCGACATCGTCCAGGATGAAGGTCGCGAAGGACGAGGCGCCGCGCACCGGCTTGACGAACCAGCCTGCGGAAGGGTCGAGTTCGGGGGTCACGCCGGGGGTGAGCCGGTGGGCCCGGACCTCGCTCAGTCCCTCGGCGTAGAGGTAGCGGCGCAGTTCGTACTTGTCGAGGCAGAGGAGCAACGCGGCCTCGGCGGAGTCTCGCGCGCCGAGCCGCTCATTGAGCTCTGCCATCAGGAACCGGTAGCCCTCGAAGGTGGCGAGGGCGGCCTCGACCCGGTGGCCTCGGTCGGCGAGTTCGCGAACGGCCTTGTCGAGGTCGCCGGAGTACAGTTCGGGTTCCTCCGTGACCACGCAGTCCGCTAAGTGGCGGCGGCTCGCGTCCAGGACCTCTGGCGTCTCCGGCCGGGAGCTGAGTGCGACCAGGGTCAGGCCGAGCCCGGCGGTGGCCGCGGCGATCTCCTCGGTGTACGACTTGCCTTGGTGCATGAGGAGCAGGATCGTTCCCTTCATCTGTGCGTCTCCTCGAATTTCCGGGGCCGCCCTCAACGCCGGCGGCCCGCCTGCCGGTCTGTGGTCTCTAGCTGGTGGTCGCGCAGGATGTCCACGAGCCGGGCGGTGCCGCCCTCGCGGATCGGGTCGACGACAGGCAGTCCGGTATCGGCCTCCAGCTTCTCGGCCTCCCGGCGGTAGTCCTCCTCGGTGTAGCCGACGCTGTTGACGCTGACGGCGGCGACCTTGGCGGGCCGTTCGAAGATGGTGAGCTCCTCATTCATGCGGATGAGCTCGGGGATGGGGATGATGGGCGTCTCCCAGACCTTGGTGCGCTCGGCGCCGAGACGGTGGCAGAAGACCAGAGCGTGCGGCAGGGCGCCATGGAGGATGGAGAGGGCGACGCCGCTGAACCCGATGTGGTTGAGGGAACCCTGGCCCTCGACGACGACCCATTCGTTGCGGGCTGCGGCCTCCATGACGACCTGCTCGACGGCGCCGGCCATGAAGTCGCCGGGCACGCCGTCGATCGCGATGCCATGGCCGGAGATCAGCATGCCGCTCTGGCCGGTGGCAGCGAAGCCGGTGGGGATGCCGCTGCGATTGGCCTCGTTCCAGATCTGCAGAGCGGTGGTCTTCTTGCCGATGTTGGAGTCGCTGCCGCACGTGTGGATGACCCAGGTGTCCAGATCCAGGACGCGGGCCCTGTTGAGCTGCACTGCCGGGGCGTCCTTGGTCTCCCAGACGGTGATGCCCTTGTCACGGACGGCACGGGCGATGTCCGGATCGTCCATGAGGCGGTAGTGGATCGAGTTGATCAGGTGGAGGCCGTTCTGGACGGCTGCGAGGATGTGCGGCCTCCAGGCAGAGGGCAGATCGGCGGAATGCAGGCCCTTGCCGATGACCATGACCTTGGGGCGCAGGTGTAAAGCGTGCTCGACGCGGCTGACGATCGGGATCGCGCCGCCGTAGCCGAGGACGTCCTGGACGGTCTGGCCGGCCTTACGGCTGTCGATCACGGCGACGCAGCGGTCCCCGTTGTAACGGACCAGTGAGGCGGCGATCTTGCTCGTGAAGAGTCCGAAGCACTCCTCGGCGAACAGCACGAAGTCCTTGTCGACCAACTCCGCATGGCTCAACTGATCCACGTCTTCCTCCACGGACTCGACGGTTCGATTGCCGATGGCACGAGATGGTTCTTGCGGTCTAAGGGACGGCCTCAGTCGTCAGGCGATACTGCGCACGCGCCTGGCGAACGGCCTCTTCGATCTGCTTCTGGGTGCCGCCCCGGAAAAGGAATCGACCGCCTTGGAGCGTGGCGTACGAGCCGGGCCGGGAGACCAGAACCTCACCCGCCCTCGGCACCAACTCGCGATACACGTAAGGAACGTGCCCCAGGAGCGAGGTGGCGGCGGTGACCTTCTGGGGCAACGGCTTGGGACCTTGGACTATCAGCCAGCCGCCGCTCAGCTCCGGGTCGGGGACCGGCGGGTCCACCGGGCGGCCGAGCAGCACGTCGACCCACAGCCGGAAAAGATTCACGCCGTGGACGTCGTTGATGACGTACGGCACCTCGGCGCCCGGCACCCGGGCTCCGACCTCCAGGAACACTAGCTCGTCGCCGGTGTCGAAGAGTTCGAGGTGGAAGGCGGAGCTCCGCAGGCCGAGCGCGGTCAGGCAGCGCAAGGCGAAGTCCTCGCAGCGGCCGCGCACCGCGGGGTCCGTCTGGAAGACGGAGCCGAGCGGTTCGCCCAGGAGCTCGAAGTCCAGGCAGGTGTAGATGTAGCGCGAGGTATACACGAACAGCGGTTTGCCCGTGGCGTCCAGGACGCCGTCGACGTGCAGGATCTCGCCCAGTACGAACTCCTCGATCTCGAGGCCGTGCAGGCTCCGTTCGGCACACAAGGCCCGCAGCTCCTCGGTCGAGGCGATCTCGCGCACACCCTGGCTGGACGCCCCTCGCACCGGCTTGACGATCACGGGGTAGCCGAACTCCTCAGCGGCGGCGAGGACCTGCTCCTCGGTGCGGCAGGACGCCCAACGCGGTACTCGGAGGCCGGCCCGCGACACCATCTCCTTCATGACGGTCTTGTCGCGGAACCGGGAGGTCTCCTCGCGACTGGAGCCTGGGATGCCGTACCGCTCGCGCAGTGTCGCCGCGAGGTCGAGGAGCATTTCGGAGAAGCCGATGACGTGGTCGAACGGGCCTTCGTCGCGAACGACGGTGTCGACGAGCCGCAGCACGTCGTCCACGTTGCCGAAGTCCGTTACGACGTGGACCCGTTCGGCGTCGGCGGGCACTCCGCTGCGGCCGCCCTCGTCGCAGATGTACGTGACGCGGTCGGTCTCCGGGTGGAAGACCAACTCGGGAGCGGCGAGGCGGTTCTCCCAGCGTCGCTCGTCCTCGTACAAGGGCCAGCGGTTCAAGAACAGGATTGCTCCGGACATGGATATCGTCCTCACGGTTCACAGGTTGCATAGGCGTGCCCGGCCGGGGCGGCCGGTTGAGGGCGGCGGCGGGCCTTCCGGAACCGAAGAATGAACCCGAACCTGAATCCGGGAACGGCCCCTAACGTATTGATCGCGCTGCCTTAGCCTCGCATGGGACCGGCCGGGTCAGAATAGGACCTAAGTCCCAGCGTCCCGTGGCGTCGCAGGTGCATGGGTAGATGGACCTATTGCCCGCGCGCCGCATGGGACACAGAATCCTTATCGTGCCTCCACCGCCGGAGGAGGGCTGTCGTGCGTGCCAGAGGCTCTTTCCGAACTGCCACCCGGCAGCGAAGAACCAAGCGGCGGGATGACATGTCCTCGCTCTGCGGATATCGCCAGTCCGGACTCAAAGCGATATCGCTTGCAAAGGTATCAGTCGGCGAAATGGGAGATACTAGGATGCTGTTGAAGGTTGATCCGGTCGATTCCTTTTCCGGAACGTTCCGAGTCCCTTCTTCGAAACCGGAGACGCAACGGGCAATTCTGACCGGCACCCTGGCCGAGGGTACGTCACGGGTCTTCAACGATCTCCGTTGCGACGAGACGCAGACCATGAAGAACGCCTGCCGCGCCCTCGGTGCCAAGATCACCGAGCACGACGGATTCCTGGAGATCGAGGGCATCGGAGGGTCGCTCCCGCACATCCGGCGCGTCATCCAGTCCCGCGGCTCGGGTCTGGTGTTCCGTATCGTGACGGCGCTGGCTTCCGCACTGCCATCGCCGGTCGTGGTGACGGGCGACGCGACCCTGTGCAACCGCGTGATGGAGCCCCTGCTTCGGGCGTTGCGCGAACTCGGCGCGGACATCGAGTCGATCGTCGGCGAGAACAAGGCCCCGGTCGTCAACTGGGGACGCGGCCTGAAGGGCGGCACATGTCGGCTGCCGGGCGACATCAGCTCGCAGTTCATCACCGCCATCCTGTTCGCCGCGCCGCTGGCTGACGGCCCGGTGGAAATCGAGGTGACGGGCGAGGTCTATTCCCAGTCATACATCCGGCAGACGCTGGCAAGCCTGACTGACGCGGGTATCAAGGTCTCCGTGTCGGACGACCTGCGTCACTACCAGGTGGAGCCCTCCTCTTACCAGGCCCAGAACGTCACCATTCACGAGGACTACACCTCGGCCTCGTACCTGCTGGCCGCCGCCGCGCTCTTCCCTGGCCGGACTGTCCTGACCAACGTGTATGGCGACAGCTTGCAGGGCGAGTTCGCGATCGTCCCGATCCTGGAGCAACTCGGGATGACCGTCACATTCGACCGGGCCACCTTGTCGCTGGCCGTCGACAATCCGTCGAGCAGTCTGCGCGGCACCTTCGAGGTGGATGTGCGGGACTGCCCCAACATCGTGCCCACGCTCGCCGCCCTCGGGGCGTTCGTGCAGGGCAGCCTGCGGTTGACCGGCGGACGCCTCACCCGCTTCCACAAGGCGTCACGCATCGAGGCCATGGCCGCCGAACTGACCCGCGCGGGCGTGGACATCGAGGTCCTGTACGACGACGGGGTCTGTGACGGCTTCGAGGTCCGCGGCGCGCGGACGTACCCCGGCGGAGTGACGCTGTCCAGTTGGGGCGACCACCGCATCTTCATGTCGCTGTTCGTGGCGGGTCTGCGGATGCAGTCCGCCAACCGGTTCTCGGGCTTCGAGGACGTCCGGCTGTCCTTCCCCACTTTCATGGAGGAGTTCGCCAAGGCAGGGGTACGGACCATGGCCGTTGAGGAGGAGAACGCGCCCGCTGAGGCCGTCGGCTGACCTCGCCCGCGGCAACCCGGCGGTCCGCAGCGCCGAAGTGGCGCGCGTCGCCGGACCCAAGAGGGCAGCGAGACGCGCAGCTGACCATGGCAGAGGTATCGGCGGTCCGTCGCGGCGCATGGCCCCCGGAGCCCCAGATGAACGACACCCCCGCACGACCGCCCGCTTCCACTGTTCTGGAGGTTCCCTCGATGCCCTCTACGCCTGCCCCCCGGTTGCGCGCCAATGTCTCCGGGCTGCCTCGCTACGTCCCCGGCCGAGCCGCTCCCAGCGACCTGGTGGACAAGTTGTCGTCGAACGAGAACCCCTATCCCCCGCTGCCGTCGGTCGTCGCCTCGATGTTCGAGGATCTGGGGCACGTCAACCGCTATCCCGATTCGAAGAGCAGTGAACTGGTCACGGAGCTGTCCGCAGCCCTCGCGGTGCCCCCGGAACACCTCGCGCCCGGCACCGGATCCCTCGGGGTCGCCAAGGACCTGTTGCGCGCCGCGGCCGGCGACGGGGACGAAGTGGTGTTGGCCTGGCGCTCGTTCGAGGCGTACCCGCTGCTCATCTGGGCCACCGGGGCAACCCCTGTGCAGATTCCGCTGCGTGACGAGCGGCATGACCTGGAGGCCATGGCCGACGCGGTGACAGAACGCACTCGCATGATCATCGTGTGCAACCCCAACAACCCGACCGGCACGGCCGTGCACCGCGGTGAGCTCGAGTGCTTCCTCGACCGGGTGCCGGGTCACGTGCTGGTGATGCTCGACGAGGCGTACCGCGAGTTCGTCGACGACACCGACGTACCCGACGGCATCGCGCTCTACCGAGACCGTCCCAACGTCGCCGTTCTGCGCACCTTCTCCAAGGCGTACGGGCTGGCGCGACTGCGCGTCGGCTACGCGGTCGCGCATCCGCCGGTCGCGGCCGCGCTGCGGGCCTGCAGCGTGCCGTTCGGCGTCAGCGGACTCGCCCAGGCTGCCGCGCTGGCTTCGTTGAAGGCGGGACCCGAACTGCTGGAGCGGGTACAGACCCTGGTGGCCGAGCGCGCCCGGGTCACCAGTGCTCTGCGGGCCGCGGGCTGGAGCGTTCCTGACAGCCAGGCCAACTTCGTCTGGCTGCGCCTCGGTTCGCATACGCCGGCGTTCGCCGACGCGTGCGGGGCGGCGGGAGTCATGGTGCGCCCCTTCGGCGACGAGGGAGTGCGGATCACCATCGGTACTCCCGAGGAGAACTACCATCTGCTGAAGATCGCGGGCGACTGGCGGGTGTGAGGCCCCGCCGCAGTCCCCGCATCCCAGCTGCGGGCCGTTCAGGAAGTGAGGCCGACGTGTTGGGCGTAGAGGGCGGCCTGAGTGCGGTGGGTGGCGCCGATCTTTAAATATATGCTGCTGAGATGGTTCTTCACGGTATTCTCTGATATGTCAAGTTTTTGAGCGATTATCCGATTGCTTAACCCCACCGCCAGTAGGCGGAGTACGCTCTGCTCGCGTGCGGTGAGGGCGGGCGGCGCGTCTTTCTCGGGGAGGGGGGCGAACGGAGCCGTTTCCCCGGGGTCGGTCAGGTCGACGTGTCGGGCGTAGAGGGCGGCCTGAGTGCGGTGGGTGGCGCCGATCTTCAAGTATATGCTGCTGAGATGGTTCTTCACGGTCTTTTCTGATATGTCGAGTAATCGGGCGATGAGCCGGTTGCTTAATCCCCGAGCCAGCAAGCGGAGTACATCTAACTCCCGGCAGGTGAGTTTTGCGGCCATTACTTCTTCCACGTCTAACCTCCTGTTTGCTTCCCTCAAAGAGAATGAGAAAGAACGTTCAAGGGCATCATTCACGCGGCACTCCAGGCGGTAAGCGGTGAGTGGTGAGCGTCGGCAAGTCACCTGACAGGCGGCGGTCCTGACACCTCAGGCATCCTGGTCCTCGCTCAGGCCAGGAGCCGGAAGGACTGCTCGTAATAGACCATGGGGGTCCCCGTGCCCTCACCCAGGCGCGCGCCCGATACCCGGCCGATCAGGATCGTATGGTCCCCGGCCCGGTGCCTGGCGTACATCTCGCAGTCCAGCTCGACGAGCGCGCCTGCGACAGCCGGCAGTCCGCCGGGCGTACGGGACAGGCCGTCCGATGCGAACTTGTCGGCGCCTTTGGTCGCGAACTGCTGTGCCAGCGACCTGTGTTCGGGACCCAGCACACTCACCGCGAAATGCCCGCAGGATGCGAACGCCGCGAAAGAGTCGGCCGAGTTCGCCAGACAGATCAGGATCAGCGGCGGGTTCAGCGATACCGAGCAGAACGAACTCGCCGTGAAGCCGCGCGGCATCCCGCCGTCGTCCAGAGTCGTCACCACCACGACCCCGGCCGCGAAGCGGGCCATCGCCGCCCGGAATTCCTCAGAGCTCGTCCGCCGTACCGTCTCCGTCCCCTCCGTCATAGCACCACCATCCCTGTCCCGCGAAATTCAGCCCGTTTGCTGCCCAGCCGCAGGGAAGTGTCCCCGCTGCGCGCGGCACCAGCGATATCCGCGGAGCGAGAACACGTCATCCCACGCTTCGCGCTTCGATGCCGGGCAGCAGTTCGGAAAGAGCCTCTGCCACCAGCCCTCCTGCGGCGATGGGGGGCACGATAAGAATTCTGTGTTCCCTGCGGCGCGCGGGCAATAGGTCCATTTACCCATAGCGTCTCGTGTATGCGTACTTAACCGGAGTGCCGTTGATCCGGCTCCTGCGCCTGGCCCGTCCTGATCCCGTCGGCCGCACCTACTGCGCCCTGGTCGCCACCCGCTCTTGGCTACCTTCCGTAACCAGCTGCGGCACGTTCGAATAACCCGCCAGTACGGCGTCGATGACGGGCTGCTGTCATTTATCTGTCGTCTTGGCGAGGGTTCTATCTCGGGAACTCGGTCTTTGTCCGGCGCACCAGATGCAGAGGCTGGCGAGCTTGTCGCGGACCGCGCTGGGCGCGGGGTGGACGTGGGTGCGGGTGGCGCGCAGGGCGAGCAGTGGCGCGCGGTCGCGGCGGCCGCCATCAGGTCATCGCCGACGGCCTAGTCGAGTCGGGTCCGCAGTCGGAAAGTCAGCCGGGTCGGGAATAGCGGCAGCGGCAAACTAGCCGCGGTTCCAGGTAAGCGACCGGAATAGCTGCCCCGGGCGGGGTGGTGATCGTGACGGCGAGTGCGTTCTTCATCGTAATCGCGTCGTAGCCGTGGCCGCGGCCACGTTCATTGCGCCGACGACGGGTTCAGTGTCCCGGTGGGCATCGATCGCGTTCGTGCTGGCGTATCAGCGGCAGTACACGGGTGTAGAAGATCCGCATCTCATCCTGGGTCGGCCAGCCGGAGAAAATGAACTCACTGACCCCAGCCACCTTGTACTCGTAGAGATACGCCGCGACTTCCTCATAGCTGCCCACCACGCAGAGGGCCGGCCCACCGCGATATGCCACGGCACCGGAAAACAGCATGGGAGAGATCCAGCCGGATTCCGCAGCCCCGGCCAGCTGGAAGGAAGTCTTCACTGCCACGGAATCGCAGGAGGCCACAGCATCTGCGATCTGTTTCCGGTGTTCTTCGTCGGGATCGCCCATCATCTCGGCGAGATCCACCAACGCTTCCTCACGGGTTTCCCGCGCCAGCACATGCATGCGAGTTCCCACACGGCCGCCCTGCGTAAGGACGGACTTCGCCGCCGCGGCCATTCCTTCGGGAGTATCGCCATACCGCAGCCAGCAGTCGCCGTGGTCCACGG
This sequence comes from uncultured Actinomycetota bacterium, assembly GCA_963725175.1. Lineage (GTDB taxonomy): Bacteria > Actinomycetota > Actinomycetes > Streptosporangiales > Streptosporangiaceae > DASUBV01. Next base: position 2,981,351 of record CAVRXH010000006.1, on the reverse strand, counting down.
CGGTCTGCTGTGCCACCTCTGAGGCCCCGCTGATGTATATCTCGGGACGGCCCCCGCCCTTGTACCCCAGACCGACCTGCGCGTCCTTGATGCGATAATGCTCGCCCTCGAAGGACAGCGGGGTCTCACCGCGCCAGAATCGGTGGAGAATATCCAGGAACTCGTTGGAGCGTGCGTAGCGCTCATCGTGGGCGAGAAAATCTCCGTAATACGCCTGCTCGGCTGGGGAGGTGCCGGCGACCAGGTTGAGGGATATCCGCCTGTCCGACATCCACGAGACCGTGTTGACCACCTGGGCGAAGAGCGTAGGTGACAGCAGTCCGGGACGATAGGCGAGGATGAACTTGACGCGTTGAGTCTCACGGACCAGGGCACCGAGCATCGGGAGCGGATCAGGCATGTGGAAGCCGATCCCCATGAGGAGCGAGTCCACACCCAGGCGGTCCGCTTCCTGCGCGAAGTCGACGATCTCGTCGAAGTCAAGCTGGCCGACCTGGTATTTCCCCGACGCCTTTCGCTGCCCGCTGAGTGGCGCGTTCCAGTGCACTCTCAGCTCATTCGAGTCTGACTGCGGTTGGCTTGACAAGCCGCTAACGACCAAGGTCGCACCTTCCGATGGCTCGAGATCTGATGCCTGGGCCGAAGGACGCGAGAATCAGTCGACCAGTAAACGGAATCGGTCCTGGCGAACCACGAGTGGTGGTTCCCCAGCGTGTTGTTCACGCTGCCACAGCCTCGCATGGGACCGGCCCGGTCAGAATAGGACCTAGGTCCCAGCGCCCCCGACGCTGCGGGTGCGCGAGCACGTCGGTGGCCGGCTATCTGGCCAGCCCTCGGCTGCGGGAGGTGCACTGGCAGGCCGGGGGCTGGCCCGTGCCCGCCTTCCTGCAGCATCTCGGCCAGGCCTGAACGGTCCAGCGACATTGCCAGCGACATAGGAGGTCGCGGCAGGCTGGTCTTTTTCCTGGTATGCCGCTTATCGGTAGCGGTGCGCCAATCTCACGCTTTGGCCGGCATCAACTGCTGGTCTACAGTTCCCCTATCTGCCTGGCCATTGCTGGCATTTTGCACATCGGGGGTTGAGTCATGACCGAACTGCCTGCTGGGTACCAGAGGGTCGAGGGAACGAATCGTTCCCCGCTGCCGGGAGCATCGCTGGTCGGCCCGGCCGACCCCGCCGAGCGAGTGTCGGTCAGCATCCGGGTAAGGCGTCGCGGCGACGCGCCGCCAATCGGTGACTTCGCGCAGTCGTCGGTGCCGCCCGCCCGCCTGACACGCGAGGAGTTCGCGACCACTTACGGGGCCGATCCGGCTGACATCGAGCGGATCGAGGCGTTCGCGAATGACCACCAGCTGACGGTCGAGGAGACGAGCATCCCGCGCCGTACGGTGGTCCTGTCGGGCACCGTGGCGCAACTGGGGGCGGCGTTCGCGGTCGATCTTGGCCGTTATCAGGCGGGCGAGACGAGCTACCGGGGGCGCGACGGGCATGTCAATCTCCCGGCCGACCTGGTGCCGCTAGTGGAAGGCGTGTTCGGGCTCGACAACCGGCCGCAGGCCCGGCCGCTATTCCGGTCCGCCTCGCCAGCGCAGACCGCGAAGGCACTGACGCCTCCCGACGTGGCGAAGCTGTACGACTTCCCCACGGGGGTCAGCGCAGCGGGCCAGTGCATCGGCCTGCTGGAGTTCGGCGGCGGCTACCACCCCGCCGACATCACGAGCTGGTTCACCAGCCACGGGCTGAAGCCGCCGGTTCTCGCCGACGTCAAGGTCGATGGCGCTGGGAACTCGCCGGGAGCGGAGGCCGACACCGAGGTGATCCTGGACATCGACGTGGCCGGCGCGGTGGCACAGGACGCCCGCATCGCCGTCTACTTCGCGCCGGGGAACGAGCAGGGCTGGGTCGATGCCGTCACCACGGCGATCCACGATGCCACGAACGACCCGTCCGTCCTGTCCATCAGCTGGGGCTGGCCGGAGCTGGAGAGTAACTCTGGGCTGAGCTGGACCAAGGCCGCCATGAAGGCGGTCAGCGCGACGTTCCAGGAGGCGGCAGTCCTGGGCGTGACGGTGCTCGTCGCCTCTGGTGACTCTGGCAGCGACTGCGAGATCGGCGACAAGCACGCACACGCGCTCTATCCCGGCTGTGACCCGTACGTGACCTCGTGCGGCGGCACGGAGATCGAGGATGTGTCGGGAGCGAAATTCACCGAGGTTCTCTGGAACGACAACGGCGCGAGCGGCGGCGGCGTCAGCGTGAACTTCGCCGTTCCGTCCTGGCAGAAAACGGTAACCGTGCCGGCGTCCGTCAATGACGGCCATCATGGCCGCGGCATTCCCGATGTCGCGGGGAACGCCGATCCCAATAGCGGTTACGTGCTCACCCAGGATGGCAGCCCGAGCGGCCCGATCGGCGGGACCAGCGCGGTCGCGCCGCTGTACGCCGGACTGGTGGCGCTGCTCAACGCGCACCTGAACGACCGGGCCGGCTATCTCAACCCCACCTTGTACAAGATCGCGGGATCCAAGGTCTTCCGCGACGTGACGTGCTGCGGGACCAATGCGTACAACGGCGCACCCGGCTACAAGGTGGCCGCGGGCTGGGACGCGACGACCGGGTTCGGCAGCATCAACGGCAACCTGCTGCTGGCCGCGTTGCAGGACAGGACGGCGTCAGTCGCGGCCTGGGCAGCCAACCGCCTTGACGTGTTCGTGACCGGCACTGACGGCACGCTGCAGCACAAGTTGTGGGACGGCACCGTGTGGGAGCCCTCGGGGAGGGATTTTGAGTCGCTGGGCGGGACGTGTGTGGGCTCGCCGGAGGCGGTGTCGTGGGGACCGAACCGCCTCGACGTCTTCGTGGTCGGCGAGAACCGGGCGATGTTCCACAAGTTGTGGAACGGCAAGGTATGGGAGCCGTCGGCGACCGGGTTTGAGTCGCTGGGCGGGACGTGCGTGGGCTCCCCGGAGGCGGTGTCCTGGGGGCCGAACCGCCTCGACGTCTTCGTGGTCGGCGAGAACCGGGCGATGTTCCACAAGTTGTGGGACGGCACGGTGTGGGAGCCGGCGAAGGATTTTGAGTCGCTCGGCGGGACCTGCGTCGGCTCACCGGAGGCGGTGTCCTGGGGTCCGAACCGCCTCGACGTCTTCGTGGTCGGGGTAAACGGCGCACTGTTCCACAAGGCGTGGAATGGCACGGTGTGGGAACCGGCGAAGGATTTTGAGTCGCTCGGCGGGACCTGCGTGGGCCAGCCGTCCGTCGTCTCCTGGGGCGCCAAACGCCTCGACGTCTTCGTGGTCGGCGCCGACCAGGCTCTGCACCACAAGTGGTTCGACGGCACGAAGTGGGGACCATCGGCGACCGGGTTCGAATCGCTCGGCGGGACCTGCGTCGGCTCACCGAAAGCGGTGTCCTGGGGACCGAACCGCCTCGACGTCTTCGTGGTCGGCGCCGATGGTGCGCTCCACCACAAGTGGTGGAACGGCACGGCATGGGGACCGTCAGCGAAGGGTTTCGAGTCGCTCGGCGGGACGCGTGCCGGATCACCGGAAGCGGTGTCCTGGGGACCGAACCGCCTCGACGTCTTCGTGGTCGGCGCCGACAGCGCGCTGTTCCACAAGCTGTGGAACGGCAAGGTGTGGGAACCATCGACGACCACATTCGAACGCATCAGCGGGGTCATCGACTAGCCGCGCCTGCCCCGTAGCTGGTTGGCGCGCTCCTGGGTCGTCGGCAGGCCTCTATGAGCATCGATCGGTGAGAGCGGCGACCGGGCCGGCTGCCTGCGGACGCGAGATCGCGTTCTGGATTTTATCCCCTATGTCGGGATAAAATCCTAGAGCGCGTGATCCAGCCTGCGGTGGCAGGCCCGTAGCTGCTTCGCAAACGAGTGATCGCGCCCAGAAGGTTGGAGGAACGTGGGCAGGCCATCCGTTCTCTTACTCGGTGCCGACCGAAATGTGCTGCGCGCGTGCGAGCTCCGCGACGTCGACCCGGTAGTGCTGTGCAATTCGGCCGCATACGACACCGGTCGGGTAACGGTGCCACCACGAGGCGTCCTTATACGCGTCGATGACATCACCAATCCGGAGGACTGCCTCGCGGCCTTGCACCGGGAGGGTCTGGCGGACCGGCAGTTCGTCGCAGTGCAGACCGGCCTGGAATGGTGCATGGTGACCGCGGCGGTGCTGGCTCGCGTCCTGGGCTGCCGGTCCATCGACCCGGTCACGGCGCTGCTTTTCCGGGACAAGTCTCTGCAGAAGGCGCGGTTGCTGTCCGCCGGGGAGCCGGTCACTCGGTGGGCGGTCATCCCGGACATCTACGATGTCAGCGATGTGCCACTGGAGTTCGACCGCGCGGTACTCAAGCCTATCGCTGGTGCCGGGACCGAGCACACCAGCATGGTGCGTGACCGAAAAGACCTGGAAGAGGTCAGCCGCGCGTGCCGCGAGCGGAAAGAATCCAAGCGGATATTCCTGCTGGAGGAGTATGTCGCCGGCGAGGAGTGGATGGTCGAGGGCGTGGTCTTCGGCGGAGAAGTCGTGTTCTTCGGCATGGGCACGTACGCCGAACCCTGCCTCGACGCGATCACCGGTCAGGTGCCAATTTCGATGCGACGGCTTGATCCGATTGACGAGGCGGATGCGTACAAGAATTCCGAACCTGTTGTGCGAGGTGCGATCTCCGCGCTAGGCCTGCTGGACGGCGTCTTCCACATGGAGCTGTTTCGCGAGCGCGGAACCGGGAGGATCATCTTCAGCGAATGCGCCGCCCGGCAGGGCGGAGCACTGATCTGCGAGCAGGTGCTTACCAAGTTTAACGTGGACATGGCCGACGCCGCTCTCCTGTGCGCGATCGGACGGCGGCCGGAGATCGAAGTCAGGGTAAATCCGAAAGTGGTCGGCTGCGTAGGCCTTAACGGCCCGGTTGGCACCATAATCAGTTACCCCGCCTACGATGAGCTGCTAAGCCAGCCCAACGTGGCATTCGCCCGGATGCGGGTGCCACCGGGTACGAGCCTCAGCAAGTTCTCGACTACCCCCGATATGTTCGGCAATGTGCTCATCATTACCGAGTCGATTGAGGAGTTCGACAAGCGAGTTCCGCAATTGCAACAGTGGTTCGTCGAACGGGTCGTGGTCGCGGAGCCAGCGCTCACTGTCGGGCAGCGATGGGCGTGGCACCGCGGGAACTGGCCAGAGCGGGACCACCGTGACCCGCTCTACGTCAGAGAGTGAACGATCGAGCCCGGCGGAAACCATCCCGCCGCCTGGCAGTACGCGAGGCGCCGCCGGGCATCAGATCGCAGGAGTGCATGCAGCTGGCCAGCCGCGCAGGACGTCGACCAGCGCACGGGGTCAGTTGACGGTGCCTCCGTCATTCCTGTACCCGTCGGCGAACATCGACGAGAGCCAGTCCGCCGGCTTCGAGTAGAGGTCGCCTGGCTTCTCAGGCGGATCGAGCAGCGACATCGTGAGTTCCTCGGCGCCCTTGACGTAGGCCTCTCCGTCGTCCAGCTCCTCGAGGGCAAGGATCTCGTCGACAAGCTCATCGATGGCGCGCATTACCTCTTCCCGGGAGACGAGCCTGGAACGGACCACGCCGTGCCGAAGCAGCCAGGTGCCCAGCAGCACACCCGCGCCCGAGTCGTCGTTGACGAGCGCGTCTCTGGCGGCCGGATACCTGAACAGCCGGTCGAAGAGCATGAGCTCAAGGACTTCCCAGCGGTACGCGAGCTCGGTGTCCCTGATGCAAGCCTGGACCGACTGGCAGTCCACCTTGAGCTCTTCCAGCATCCCGGTGTACAGCCGGGCCTTGTACTCCCGATTGCTGCGGAACGGGCGCGGCCCGACCTGGTGGTAGTACTCGTGCAGGTGGCCCCAGCAGCACCGGGTCTCGTACATTCCCTCGTAGTCGAGCTGGGTTGAGGCGAGCGGATCCCCCTCGAGGAACAGGCTCTCGCCGCAGCGTTCGTGGATCGTGGCTAGCGCCCCCTGGTACATGGGTGTGTGCTTGTTCATGAAGAACCAGGCGAAATTCTGTGCTACGACCGGGCTCGACGCCGGAATATGTTCAGGGAACAGCGTCACGCACTGTCCCTGCGTGGCCTGGCGTGAGCCGGCTATTATCCTGGTTAGCTGGCATGTGGTTTCGTGGCGCGGGTATCTCTCGCGCAGGTCGCGCAGCGAATCGGGCTCGTCGCGCATGGCGATCACGAGCTGGAATAACGGCCTATCGGTGCCGCAATTAGGCAGCTTCGCGGGACCAGCGTACAAGGCGAGTTCCTTGTCGCCAGGACGCTCAGTAGCTTCACGGGAAGCATCCCATCGGGGGGCAGATTGCAGCCCGGCCGCTCGCCAAGCGGCGGCATCCTGCCTGAATGCTTCCATGTAGCGTTCCGGGTACAGGGCGCTGTCGCAGAGCACATCCTCGAGCGCTCCGAGCGCCGTGCTCGCGGCGTCCAGGTGCTGTGGGTCGATCGCCCCACCTGCACGCTGGTAGCGCTGTAGCTCGTGAACATGCGGGACGGCCCGCTGGGTAAGAAGGGATAACTCAGCGCTGATATGAGTAGGTAGAGCGTATTTTACAGCCATCGAGCCGCTCCTCGTCGTATTGTCCATGGGTGGCGCATTCGGCCGATATAACCTCTTATGGTCTCGGTCGCTATACTGGCTCACCGAGCAAGAGAAGCTCGCTGCTGTGGAACATGTAACGCCAGTCAGGGTTCCAGGAGCACCAGGACATGCATGGAATCTCCCATCCCGGCGCCGACCATAACGCCGCGTATGTGAGACTGATGGTAGATCGGCAGAGGCGTGGCGTCTAGCACTGAATCTACACTAATGCCGGGTTGGCCTGATCAAATATGTCGTTCTGGATAGCCGATAAGTATTCGATCATGGGCGGCTGAGGCCCGGGACGCGGCGGTAGCTAGGGTCTCTGGTGTCACTTAATGTCTTACCCGCCGATTGCCGACTCGCGGTATATTAGCAGGTTACATTGGCATTTAAGCGTAAGTGTCTGATTGCGGCGGGTCGGACGGTGCCGTTCGCGCTAGCCGCGCATGGCGTGAAGGTCCGAAAGGATCAGCTGGTCGGGGGTTGCCAAATGTTCCCGATGGTGCAATATTTCCTGTGGAAGGGCCGCTCTTAGCTGAAGGCTTTAGCGTGCGGCAGCTACCGTTGAGGGAAAGCGCCTGAGCTCCTCGCGGGGTAAGCCATACCCGGTTCCGGAGGCCTTTATGCCAGGGGATCTTACGCTCATCGACGTGACATTACGTGATGGCGGGTACGTTAATAATCACTTATGGTCGTGCCCGGATGCGGTGGCTATCGCATCGGCCTGCGCGAGGGCAGGGGTCTTATATTGCGAGGTCGGGTATTTCCGGCCCCGCCGCCATGAGGAGGGCGGCGCCCGCCAGTTAGCTGCCTGCTGTCCGCCCGCGTATCTCCGGGACCTGCGTGACGCCGCGCCGGGGGTCACCCTGGTGGCCATGGCGCACGCGCATGAGGTGGAGCCGGGCGAGTACCGGATGCTGGCGGATAACGGCGTGGGCATGGTCCGGATGCCGGCCCGGCTGGAAGTGCTCCCGCTGCTGCCCCGCCACGTCGAGGCGGCCAGGGCGGCCGGGCTGCGGGTCACCATCAACCTGATCCGGGCCAGCGAGGTGACCTCGGGGGATGCCGCCGCCGCGGCCAGGCTGGCGCGGGACTGCGGTGCCGAGGCGTTCTACCTCGCCGATTCCAACGGCAGCCTGTTCCCCGAAGAGGTGACGGCCCTGCTCGCCGCCGCGGCGGGCGCGGCCCAGATCCCGCTGGGGTTCCATGCGCACGACGGGCTGAGCCTGGCTTTCATCAACTCCCTGACGGCGATGGCCGCGGGCTGCACCTACCTGGACGCGTCGCTCGCCGGGATGGGCAAGGGCGGCGGCAACCTGTCTCTGGAGCTCATCGTGGGCTACCTGCGGTCCCGGGGAGACTCCTCGCTCACCATGGCCCCGCTCGTGCAGGCGGCGCGCACCGTGCTGCGACCGTGGAAAGACGGTGTCGCCGCCCGGTGCGAGTCCATGGCCAGCGGCCTGCTGAACCTGAACATCGACGGCATCGCCGAGCACCGCGGTCCCGGCGGCGCCAGAGAGCTTGTCTCGGTCGTGGACGCGCTGCCAGCCCGTGATACCCCGAAAGCCATGGCCCCGTGAAAGCCAGGACACCCTAAAAACGTATATCGCAGAGGAGAACCCATGCCCAGTCAGTTCGTGGCGGAGCTCGAGGAAATCATTAACTCGCGCGCCAAGACCACCAGCCCCTTATACCAGACGGTTCTCGCCGGCAAGGCCACCGGCCCGCTGCTGCAAACGTTCGTCGAGCAGCGCTGGCCGATCAAGAGCTGGTGGACGCGCAACCTCACCGGTGTCGCGTGCCGGATGGACGACCTGGCGATCCGGCGCTCGCTGATCGAGAACGCCTACGAGGAAGAGTTCGGCGCGCTGTCGGACTCCAAGCGGCACGTCGAGACGTTCGAGGACTTCGGCCGCTCGGTCGGCGTCGACCCCGCCGCCCTGCCCACGGTCCCGCTGTTCCCCGAGACCACCGCCGTGATCGAGCACAACAAGAACGCCTGCAACAACACCAACGTGCACTTCACCGAGGGAGCGGCATCAGTCCTGCTGCTCATGGAGGGACAGCCCCCGATCACCGACCGCGGCGGCCACAGCATGATGACCGTCATGCGCGACGCCTACGGACTCCCCGAGTGGGGCTATGAGTTCTTCAAGCACCACGCCTCCAGCGACAGCACAGAATCCGGCGTCAGCGAGCTGGAAGACGAGCACACCGAGCCGCTGCGCGACCTGCTGGCCGCCTACTGCGACACACCCGAGTTGCAGGCCAAGGCCAGGCAGTCACTAGTCACCGCGATCGAATTGCGTCATGCTCATTTCGACGCCATCATGCGCGAGGCGTACGACCCAGCCGACCCCGTCTTCCACTATCAGGCCTAGCCAGCAAGGCCAGGCCATCTCTGGCTACCCCGGTCCCCGGCTCGCGTGGCTGGCGGCCGGGGTAGCCGGTTTCGATGGCCGCGTGCTCACCAACTGGGCCGTGGCTGTGGGGAGAGATGATGATGATTGACGGCGTTGTGCTGCGGATGGTGCGGACGGAGCTGGCCAGGCCGTTCGAGAACCGGTGGCAGCGTTTCCATTCCTGGACCAAGCTGGTGATCGAGGTGGTCAGCGGCGGGGTCTCTGGGTTCAGTGAGTGCACGTCGATGGAGACGCCGTTCTATCACTACGAGACCATCGAGACCGCGTGGTTCATCTCGGAGCGTTACCTGGCGCCGATCCTGCTGCGGGAGCAGACCACCGATCCGGTGGCGGCACAGCGGGCCTGGGCTGATATCGACGGGCATGAGGAGGCCAAGGCCGCCGTGGAGGGCGCCTTGTGGGATCTCCGGGCCCGGCAGGCGGGGCGGCCGCTGTGCGTGGAGATGGGAGGGTCGGTCAGGCCGGTGCCCGCGGGCGCGACGGCCGGGATCGAGCCGACGATAGATGAGCTTCTGGATCATCTCGCCGGTATCGCCGCGGACGGGTTCCGCCGGGTCCGGGTGAAGATCCGGCCGGGCTGGGATGTGGAGCCGCTGCGGGAGATTCATGCCGCGTTTCCGGACCTGCCGGTGATCGCGGACGCGAACGGCGCGTACGGCGAGGACGACCTGGACAGCCTGAGCGGGGTGGATGAGTTCGGGCTGATGGCCCTGGAGCAGCCTTTCGGCCGGGAGCTTATCGACTGCAGCGCGGCGCTGCAGGCCCGGCTGGTCACCCCTGTCTGCCTGGATGAGCAGGTCCACTCGTTACGCGAGCTGCAGCAGGCGTGCCCGGCTGAAGGCGGCCCGGATGGTCAATGTCAAGCTCGGCCGGGTCGGCGGCCTGGCCGAGGCGGTCCGGATCCACGACTTCGCTCAGGACGAGGGGCTGGACATGTTCGCCGGCGGCAAGTGGGACCAGGGCCTGGGCCGCTGGTGCGCCCTGGCGCTGGCGACGCTGCCAGGGATGACGCTCCCCAGCGATGTCGGCCCCAGCCGCTACTACTACGTCGATGACGCCGCCGACCGGCCCCTGGAGTTCTCCGAGCCAGGCTGGGTGACCCCTACCGACCTGCCCGGCCTCGGAGTCGTCCTGTCGGAGGACGCCACCATCCTCGACGAGCGCAAGCTCACCCCGCAGGACGCCCGATGACCGCAGCCGGAACGGGCGTGAAGGCTGGCCCGTGCGGGCTCTGATCGGCGGGATCGTACACGAGTCGAGCACCTTCATGCTCGCCGTTGCCGGCCCGACCGAACTGGCGGATTTCGAGGTGCACGCGGGCGGCGAACTGCCCGCGTCGTTCGATGGCACGAATACGATCGTCGGCGGCTATCTCGCCGCCTGCCGACGTCTCGGCGTGACGGCCGTGCCGTCGTTGCACGCCCGGGCCGAGCCCGGCGCGGCCGTGGAGCCGGGGTCTTATCAGATCCTGGAGGGTCGGCTGCTGGACCTGGCCGAGTCGGCCGGGCCGGTGGACCTGGTCCTCCTGGACCTGCATGGCGCGGGCACGATGGCGTCGGGGGAGAGCCTGGACCTGGCGCTGGTGCGGGCGGTACGGGCCCTGGTCGGCCCCCGAGTGGTCATCGGGATGACCTTGGATCTGCATGCCAACCTGCCGGCCGACCTGATCCAGCTCGCGGACGTGCTGGTCGGCTTCCAGGAGTATCCGCACACAGATATGGCCGTGCGGGCCGAGCTGACCGCCAGCCTGGCAATCGCGCAGGCGCAGGGCACGCGGCGGCCCGAGGTGCGCAGGCTGACCCTGCCGATGCTGCTGCCGCCGTCCACGACCCTGTCCGGGGCGGCCGCGCAGGTGCGTGACCTGGCCAGGGCGGAGGAGCAGGGCGACGACATCCTGGCCTGCACGGTGTTTCACGGATTTCCCTACGTCGACACCCCGCACGCGTCGGTGTCCGTGGTCACCGTCGCCGATGGGTCGGCGGCTCTCGCCGACGAGGTCAACGACCGGATCGGCGGATGGCTGTGGGAGCACCGGGAGCTATTCAGGATCGCCACGCTCACCCCTGGCCAGGCCGTGGCCGACGCGCTGGCCTCGGGCGGGGGGCCGGTAGTGATCGGTGACGGTACCGATAATCCCGGCTGCGGTGCGCTCGGGGACAGCACCTACCTGCTGACGGCACTGATGGAGAGCGGCGCCCATGCTTGCCTGGCCACCCTGCATGACCCGGCCGCGGTGGCCGCCGCGGTGGCGGCCGGACCGGGCGCTGAGATCAGCGTCGCGCTGGGCGGGCGGCACGGCTGGGCGAGCGGACGCCCGGTGGCGGTACGGGCCACCGTGCGGAGCATCACGGACGGCCGGGTGATCCAGCAGAGCATGCGGCGCGGCAAGGCGCTGGAGTTCGGCACGAGTGCCCGGCTGGAGGTCGGCCGGATGGACATCATCGTGTCCAGCGTGCGCCGGCAGGTGCTGGACCCGGAGATCCTGCTCCTGCACGGGATAATCCCGCAGCGGTATGACATCGTCGCGGTCAAGTCGGTGAATCACTTCCGGGCGGGGTTCGCGGCGGTGGCCACGCGGCTGCTCGTCGCGGATGCGCCGGGGCCGTTCACTCGCGATATCACCACGCTGCACAAGGAGGGACCGAGGGCAGCGCTGTGGCCCATGAATGCCTATCCCCCGGGCAGCGCCATGGCCGCGGGCTGACTGAGACCAGGGCCGCTGCCGGGCTGGCACCCCCGGCCGGCGAGCCAGCTCAGGTATGCAGGGATATACCCTTCATGATCTTGTCGACGACCTTGGCGTCAGCTCGCAGGGCTATGCCTACCAGCCGGAGCTTGTCGAACTCGACCGCCCGGACCGCGGCGCGGTTGTCGTCGTCGTTGTTCGTCACGAACAGGTCCTCGGTATATATGGCTGAGGGCACTTCGCGTCGCATCGCTCTTTCGCAGACCAGGCGCAGCCGTTCGGCGTCGGCGGCGAACACCAGGACAGGCTGCCGGAACATCGGCAGGTAGGTGTTGTCCGAACCATCGGCGTAGGGCTCGCCCACGACGCCGTCCACCGTGGCCGCGATGCCGCTGACCAGGAAGGCAGTGACATTCAGCTTCTGCCACTGCTCCAGGTCATCACGCAGGACCACCGCGATCTTCGTATCCCAGATGACCCTTCTGGGCGATTGTTCTTCGGTCAACGATGGTTCCTCCCCGGGAACATCAGTCGCTTCGCATCCGGCCGGGACCAGAAGATACCGGGCGCGCTCCTCTCCCATACTCCCAGGGTTCCCGCTAAGCCTGCTGCCGGAAACAGTAAGGAGACCGGCCGCCCGGCGGAATTGTCACGCGGGCGTGCCACGTCCCGTTAACCGCGGCCGGCGGTTTGGGCGATGGCTGACAGAGCGGATCGATCGAGCTTGCCGTTGCTGTTCAGCGGCATGCTGCCCAGGAGGTGAATGCGCCTGGGGACCATGTAGCTGGGCAGCCGCCCGGCGCAGTGCTCGCGGACGTCGGCCGCTGAGGTGGATGAACCGGGCTCCGGCACCACGAAGGCGGTCAGGCTCAGGTCGCCGTCCGCTCGCGGCAGCAGCAGCACCGCGGACTCGGCGGCGCCGGGAAAGTCGGCGACGGTGCGCTCCACCTCGCCGAGCTCGACCCGGTTACCCCGGATCTTTACCTGCGAATCGACCCTTCCGCAGAAGTACAGCTCGCCTCCCAGCCCGCGGTAGCCGAGGTCGCCGGAGCGGAATACCAGCTCACCGGAGCGCGGATTGAGCGGGTCCGGCACCTGCGCGGCTCTGGTGGCCTCCGGGTCGGCCCAGTACCCGGTGAACATCGCCGGGCTGCGGATGTAGATCTCGCCGACTTCGCCGGGATTTCCGACCGGCTGCCCGTCCTCGCCGATGAGCATCATCTCGGCACCGGGATGGGCGAAGCCGATCGAGAGCTTCGTCGTCTCGGCTGGCAGCGGGCTGGGCACTCTGGTGACCGAGCAGGCCATCGTCTCGGTGGCGCCGTAGGCATTCATCAGGGTGACCTGCGGCAGGGCCTGCTGCAGCAGGCGCAGCTCGCGGAGCGGGAACTCCTCGCCGGCGAACAGGATGAGGCGCAGCCGGTCCAGCGCGGCCAGCCGTCCGGGATCGTCTTTCAGCAGGTTGCGCCAGATCGAGGGAACACCGTGGATCTGGGTGACCGCGTGCTCGGTCATGAAATCCACGAACCGCTTCGGCCAGCCGATCCGGTCGGGGGGGACCAGCACCACGGTCGCGCCGGCGCCGAGCGCCGCCCCGATGCCGGCCAGGGAGAAGTCGAACTGGAGCGCCGAGGTCACGGCCAGCCGGTCTGTCGCCCGCACCACGTCCTGGTGCAGGACCCCGCGATAGAACGCGATAACCGCGCGGTGGCTCATCACCACGCCCTTGGGCACGCCCGTCGACCCGGAGGTGAAGATCGTGTAGGCGGGGTCTGTCGGCAGGACCTCCCGGCGCCGTCGGCGCCGCGGCTCCGGTGCCAGGTCCGCGGTCAGGCCCGCCTCGCCGAAGCGGGCACAGCCCAGGCCGGCGGGCAGGCCGCTGCGGGTGCCGTGCTCGGCCTGCAGGTGCAGCGCGGGTTCCGCGATCTTGATAATGGCCTGGAGACGGCTGTCGACGGCGTCGGGACCCACCGGGATGAACGTCAGCCCGAGCCAGGAACAGGCCAGCAACATCGCGATCGCGGTGGCCGAGGCATCCGCCTCCAGGATGACGCGGTCACCGACGTCCAGGCCGAGTTTCTCCAGCCCCGCGGCCAGCACCCCGATCAGGTCGCTGAGCTCGCGGTAGGAAAAGGAGCGAGGGTGTCCGTCGGGGCCAGATTCGACAATGGCTTCCTTATCCGGCTGCGCTGCCACGGCGCTCGTCATGAACCAGTAGAGATTGTCGGCCGCACCCGTCGCGCGCGCCACTGGCCCCTGGTCAACGTCCATGCCGATCTTTTATCACGCTCCGTTCGCGGCTAACTAGAAGACCGCTGCCATGAAATCCCGCCGGCCAGCGAGCCTCGATTCAGCCGCGAGGGAAATTCAACCGGCGCCTGGAATTCTTTACCGCGGACCAGACTGGCCCGGTGAGGAATGGCATATGGGAATCGACGCGGTCGAGAGCGCATCCTGGCCGGCGACGCCTGCGCTGCAGGCCCTGTGGGTCGACGAATTGCTGCACGGGGCATCCGCTGTCAGCCACGTCGTAGCGGGGTACCTGCTGGACGGCCCGGTGGATTCCGCGGCGCTGCGGCGTGCGGTCGGCCAGGTCCGGTCCCGTCACCCGGCGCTGTCCGGGCGGGTGGCCGGCGAGGCCAGCGAGGCCCGGCTGATCGGCCGCGCTGACCCGGCCGGTCAGCTAGATGTGATGACGCTGACCCGCGCGACCCCCGGTCAGCGCGAGGAGGCCGTCGCGGAGTTCGTCCGCTGCCCGCTGGCGCTGGCTACCGGGCCGCTCCTGCGGGCCGGCCTGTTCGACTTTGGCCCCGGGTCCTCGCTGCTGGTCCTGGTGGGGCACGAGGGGGTCCTGGACCGGCAGGCGGCGGACCTGGTGCGCACCGAGATCTGCGCGGAGTACGCGATGGCCGCCGGCGAGCCGCCACCGGCCATCGCGGCTGCCTCCCCGCACGACCGGCGGCCTGCCAACGCGGCCGGGCGCGCGGCCAGCGTGCCGGAGTCGCTGTCGTACTGGACGGCCCGCCTGGCCGGGGCGGCGCAGGAGAGCACCTGGCCACCTGACCGGCCCCGGCCCGGCCGCCCGACCAGGGAAGCCGGCCGAGTCAGCTTCCGGGTATCCCGCCGGACAGCCACCCGGCTGCGCCGCCTGGCCCGCGAGGCTGGCGCGGCGCCGCTCGTGATCCCGGCGCTCGCGCTGCAGGTCATGCTGGCCCGCATCGGTGCCGGCAACGAAGGTGACGTCGTCATCGGGACCCCGAGCGTGCCGGAGATCGACGGTAACGGTGCGGGCATCACCGGCAGCCGGGCGGGCCTCGCCGCGCTCCGCCTGGACATTGACCCCGATGAAGTCGTCGCTGCCCTGCTTCGCCGCGCGAGCGCCCGGCTCCGCGACGACCTGGCGCACGCGCGGTACCCGTTCCCGTGGCTGGTCCAGCACCTGGCGGGCGGGCGGCCGGTGTCGCGACCGCCGCTGGCGCAGGTGCTGCTGAGGCTCGACGAGCGCCGCCCAGCCGCGCTGCGCCTGGGCGGCGTAACTGGCACGCCGGTTCCCCTGTTCACCGGCAGGACCAGGACGGACCTGGCGCTGACGCTGACGCGGGACCGGGGCGGTTACGTCGGCTCGCTCGACTATGCGGCTGAGCTTTACGACCGGCCGACCGCGATCACCGTCGCGGCGACGTTCACCGCGCTGCTGGGGGAGATCGTCAGCCGGCCGGACACGCCAGCGGGCGATCTGCGCCTGGTTCGCCGGCCACCCGCACGTTCGGTCCCGCCCCGTGCGCGCGCAGTGCCGCCGCCTGCGGGTGCTCAGCGGCAAGGGTCCGCCTGCCCCGCCGCGCACGAGCTGTTCCGGCGGCAGGCCCGCTCCACTCCGGCCGCGGCCGCCTTGCGCTGGGATGGCGGGGAGCTGAGCTACGCCGGGCTTGACCAGGCAGCGGCGCGGATGGCGGCGCGACTGCGCGCGGCCTGCCCGCCCGGCAGCCTGGTAGCGGTCTGCGCGCGGCGGTCACCGGCGCTCGCGGTCGCGCTGCTCGCCGTCCTCCGGGCCGGGTCCGGCTATCTGCCGCTTGACCCCGCCTATCCCCGTGAGCGACTGGACTTCATGCTGCGCGACAGCGGCGCGCCGCTGCTGCTGTGCGACAACGACCTGGCGGGCACGGTCACCCTCCCGCCCGGAGTGCGCCAGCTCACGCTCGCCGATGATCCCGGCGACTCCCCGCCCGGCGACGCGCCGCCCGCCGTGACCGTTACCCCGGACTCACTGTGCTACGTCATCTACACCTCGGGCTCCACGGGGGAGCCGCGCGGCGTAGAGATGCCGCACGGGCCGCTCGCGAACTTGCTGGGCTGGCAGGCGCGGGCATCCGCGGCCGGGCCAGGGTGGCGGACCCTGCAGTTCGCGCCGTTCAGCTTCGACGTCGCTTTCCAGGAACTGTTCAGCACCTGGGCTACCGGCGGCACGCTGGTGCTGATCGATGACGACACGCGGCGCGACCCGAAGCTGCTGCTCGACTATCTCGCCCGGCAGGGGGTGCGCCTGCTGTTCCTCCCGTTCGTCGCGCTGCAGAGCCTGGCCGAGTCGGCATGCGGGCTCCGGCGGTTTCCGCGCGGCCTGCGTGAGGTGGTCACGGCCGGCGAGCAACTGCTGGTGACGCCGGCGATCCGGGAGTTCTTCCGCGAGACGGGCGCGTCGCTGGAGAATCAGTACGGGCCCTCGGAGACGCATGTGGTGACCGCGGAGCGGCTGACGGGTGCCCCGGAGGGGTGGCCGGATGTCCCGGCGATCGGCACCCCGGTCACCGGCGCCGTCGTCGAGGTGCTCGACCCGCGTGGTCACCGGCTACCGCCTGGCGTGCCCGGAGAGCTCTGGGTATCCGGGCCGGTGCTGGCGCGCGGCTACCGGCGGCGGCCGGACAGCACCGCGGAGCGCTTCGTGACCGGGCCTGACGGCCGCCGCTACCGGACCGGCGACATCGGGCGGGCTGGTCCTGACGGACGCCTCTACTATCTGGGCCGCGACGATGGCCAGGTTAAGGTCCGCGGCCACCGGGTTGAGGTTGGTGAGGTGGAGGCGTCCCTGAAGGCCCTGCCCGGCGTGGCCGACGCGGTCGTCACCGTCGGCGAGCGAGGGCGCGGCGGGCGGCAGCTGATGGCGCACTGCGTCCTGGCCGATGGCGCCGGCCTGACCACGCGGGAACTGCGCGAGGGCCTGGCCAGGCGGCTGCCGGGTTACCTGGTCCCGGCCTCGTTCGCGGTGGTGCCCGCCTTCCCGCTCCTGCCGAGCGGCAAGGTCGACCGCCGTGCCCTGGCCAGCGCTCCGGTTCCGGCTGCCGACGGCGCCTCGGCCGCCGTGCGGCCGAGGGACGCGATCGAGCTGCAACTGTGCGGCATCTGGCGGGAGGTGCTCGGGGTGCCGTCGGTGGGCGTGCACGACGACTTCTTCGAGCTGGGCGGCGACTCCTTCGCCGGCGTCCGCATGATCGCGGCGATCCGGCGGCTGCTCGGCACGGAGATCGCGCTCGCGGACCTGCTCAGCACCTCGACGGTCGAGGCGCTGGCCCGCGCCGTCCGGGCCGGCGGCACACCGATCGCGGCAAGCCCGCTGGTCCAGCTGCAGCCTGGTGACGGCACGACCCCGGTGTATGCCTTCCATCCGCTGCCAGGAACTGTCATGCGGTACGCGGCCTTCGCCAGGGCCCTGGGGTCAGGCCAGGCGGTCTGGGGGCTGCAGTCGGTCGGCCTGCAGCCCGGCGAGGCGCCGCTGCGGACAGTGAGCGAGATGGCCGAGACCTACCTGCGGCACATGCGCGGCGTCCACCCCGGAGGGCCCTGGCATCTGGTGGGCTACTCGATGGGCGGGACCGTCGCGGTGGAGGTCGCGCGCCGGCTGCGGCAGGCAGGTGAGCCGGTCGGCCTGGTCGGCCTCTTCGACACCAGCGCGGCTTTCGATCTCGACGCCGGCACGGACTATTCCACCCGCATCCTGGTCCGGATGGGCCTGAAGATCAATATCGATATTGAACGATTGCTCGCCCTCGATCCTGCCGCGCGCACGTCCGAGTTGCTCAGCCGCAGCATCGAGGCGGGCACGCTGCCCGCCGACTACGACGCTGACCGGCTGCGGCGCATGCTGGACATGTACCAGCACAACGGCACCGCGCTGGCGGCACACCGGGTGGCGCCGTATGACGGGCGGGTCGTCGTCTTCCGGGCGGAGAACGGCAGGCCAGGTCCCGTGACCGAGGCACCGGACCTGGGCTGGGGGGCGCTTGCCGGCGAGGTGGTCGTGCACGAGGTGCCGGGCGATCACTACCTGATGATGGAGGGGGCTCAGGTCGGCGCGCTGGCGCGGCTGGTCGCGGGCTACCTGCGGGATGTCCGGCCCGAGGTGAGGGAGCCGGCGGAGGTCAGCCGGTGACCGGCCCGCAGGCGGCAAGCAGCGGCACGATCACGTCGCTCACCGGCGTCGCTATGCCGTGGCGGGCGCCGAGCCGCTGAATGACCCCGTTGCGGGCCTCCCACTCCAGGCGGCGGCCCGCGATCCGGTCGGTGAGCATCGAAGATCCAGCACCGGCCGACCGGCCGCCCAGCCGGGCGACTATGTCGGCGGCCAGCCCGCTGGGCAGGTCCGCTCCCTCGGCGCGGCCCACCGCGACGCACTCGGCGGCCAGTTGCCTGGCTAGCCCGGCGATGGCCTCGTCGCGGAAGATCTCGGCGGTCCTGGCGGTCAGGGTGCCGAGGGCGGTCACCGCGTTCATCGTCAGCTTGTGCCACGCCACGGTGACCAGGTCGTCGGTCAGCTCGACCTGGACCCGGCCGCCGGCCAGCAGTTCCGCGACGGCGCGGCCGTCGGCGTCGCTGGCGACCATCAGCCGGGCCGGCCGGAGCTGGCGGACGAGCCCGTCCCCGGCCGGCTGCACCGGAGACCACAGCACGCTGGGCACCACGGCCGCCGAGCCCGCGAGCGGGGCCACCCGCTCCCGGTGATCCACGCCGTTCTGCAGCACCACGACCCTGCTGCCGGGCCCGGCCAGCCGCCGCAGCCAGCCAGCGGCCCCCGCGGTCTGGTGGGCCTTGACCGCGAGCAGGATCCAGTCGGCCCGCTCGCCAGCGTCGGGGTAGCTGGTCACCAGGGGCGCGGTCAGCGTGGTTACCTGCCCGTCGGGTCCCTGCACCGCCGCCGCCGGCCGCCGCGCCCGGCCGCACAGCACCGCGGCCGGCCGGCCGGCGTCCTGGAGGGCCGCCGCGAACAGCGAGCCGATCGCGCCAGGCCCGACGATCGCGACCCGGTCCCCGGTCAGTGGCCTGATCGCATCGGGGCCCAGCGGAATCGCAGCAGCGCGACCGCGAACCCGCAGACGCCCCAGATGGCGACGATGGCGACGTTATGCCAGGGCCAGGCCGAGCCGCCCTGCGGGCTGAACGTGGTGAAGACCGCGACGATCAGGTGCCGGACGGGGAACCAGTCGGAGACCCTGGCCAGCGCCGAGCCCGCCTTGAGCGGGAACCACAGGCCGGACAGGAAGAGCAGGACGAAGAACACGGTCGCGATCAGCGGTCCGGCCGAGTCCGCGTTCGGCACGAGGGTGCTCATGGCCATGCCGAGCGCGGTGAAGCAGAGCACGCCGATCGCCAGGGTGACCACGAACGGCGCTGGATGCGCGGGCAGCGGCACCCCGAAGGCCAGCCGGCCGACGGCCAGGACCAGGACGACCTGGATCGCCGCCACCACTAGCGTGCTCAGCACGATGGCCGCGAGCAGCGCCCAGGCTGGCAGCGGGCTCAGCCGCAGCCGCTTGAGCAGGCCGGCCTCACGCCGGTTCACCAGGCTGATGGCCAGCATGGTGAAGCAGGCCGCCATGATGCCGTAGGCCACGAAGGCGGGCTCGTAGTAGTCGATCAGCTTGACGTTGCCCAGGTAGCTGACTCGCTGAGAGCCGGAGCTGATCCCGGCGATGACCAGGAAGATGACCGAGAACACCACCGTGAAGGTGGCGCCGACCGGATTGAGCCAGAAGTTCAGTTGCTCGAACCGGGTCTGCCGGATGACCAGGCGCACGTCACGCAGCCCCTGGGGCTGCCCGACGGTGGCTGCCGGCGCGCTCACAGCGCGGACTCCTTGTCCTGGGCGCGGCTGTCCTGGGCGCGGCTGTCCTGGACGCGGCTGGGCTCGGTGCCGGTGAGTTGCAGGTAGACGTCTTCAAGACCGGTCCGGGTCACCGTCAGCCCGGCGAGGTCAACGCCGCGCTGCTGCGCCCATGCGGTCAGCGCGCCAAGCGTCTTGACCTCCTGCGTCGTCCGGACCTCCGCGGTCCCGTCTGCTGCCGTCGTGGCCGGGACCGGGAGCTCGCCGGGGTCGACCCCGGCGGGCAGCGCGAAGCGGATCGTGGCGGCGCTGGTGTCCCGGCCGCCGAGTGAGGACGGCGGACCGCTGGCGACGATCTTCCCGCCGCTGATCACCGCCACCCGGCCGGCCAGGGCCTCGGCCTCGTCCATGTAATGCGTGGTCAGGATCACCGTCGTCCCTTCCGCGGCGAGTCTGCGGACTAGCTCCCATGAGGTGCGCCTGGCCCCCGGGTCCAGGCCGGTCGTCGGCTCGTCGAGGATCAGCACCGCCGGGTTGCCGATGATGCCGAGGCCGACGTCCAGCCGTCGCTGCTGGCCCCCGGAGAGGGTCTTCACCCGGGCGTTGGCCTTCTCGGTCAGGCCGATCATCTCGATGACCTCGCTGACCGGCCGGGGCGCGGGGTAATAGCCGGCGTTTCTGCTGAGCACCTGGCGGACCGACAGGTACGGCTCGACCGCCAGCTCCTGCAGGACCACGCCAAGCCGGTCGCGCAGCCACCGCAGCGACGAGCGGTCGCCGGGGTCTACGCCCAGCACCTCCACAGACCCGCTGTCGCGGGACCGGAATCCCTCAAGGATCTCAATCGTCGTGGTCTTCCCCGCGCCGTTGGGGCCGAGCAGGGCGAAGACCTCGCCGCGCTCTACGTCAAAGCTCACATCATTGACCGCATGCACCGCGCCGTAGGACTTGCGCAGGCCTTTTACGCTGACCGCTGCCACCCTTGATCTCCTCTCGGAGAGCCGTTTCCGCCGTCCTAATAAATATGCCAAATCAAGCTCGATCAACAAGCCTCGCTGAATCGGAGCGCTGCCGGGCTGTCGGCGGCTGCGCTCAGGGCGACGAGTTCTTCTGACTGGACGAACATGGCGACAAACGGGGGCACCCCGAACAGGGTCTGGCCCCTGCTGTCTGAGCCCATCGCCCGCAGGAAGCAGGCACGGGCCAGCCGCTCAAAGGCCCGCTCGACACCGAACAGGTCGGTGCTCAGCAGGACGGTCACGCTGGCCGCGCTGAAAGCCTGCTTCCTGCTATTCACCAGGCCGTGCAGGATGTCTCGCTCGTCGCGGCCAAGCCGCTCGTAGGCCGGCCGCAGCCGCGCGCTCACGTCCAGGTCCTCGAAGCGCAGCTCGCCCAGCCGCTGCCGCTCATTGGCCAGCCGGGTCAGCAGGCCCACGACAGTATGCTGCGGTGCGGCCCGCAGCCTGGCGCCGACAGCCCGGATCGCCAGCGGCAGATGGCCGCACAGCCCCACGATCGACCGCGCCGCATCCAGGTCCCTGCTGATGCGGGTCGGTCCGGCCACGTCGGCCAGCAGGCTGATGCACTCGTCGAGGTCAGGCGTGTCCAGCTCGATGACGCAGGCGCCGGCCAGGCCGGGCAGCAGCGACCGGCTGCTGACCAGGACGCAGCAGCCCGCCCCGCCGGGAAGCAGCGGTACCGCCTGCGCGGAGCTGGCCGCGTCGTCGAGGACCATCAGCACCCGGCGCTCGGCACTCCAGCTACGGAACAGCTGGCTGCGCTCGGTGAGGCTGTCGGGAATCTGGCTATCGCTGAGCCCGATGGCGCGCAGGCACCCGCCCAGCGCCAGGCCGGGATCAGCCGGGTCGCTCTCCGAGCCGGCCAGGCTCACGTAGAACTGGCCGTCGGGGAACTGCGCCCTGGCGCTGTGCGCGGCCCGGATGGCGAGCGCGCTCTTGCCGACTCCCGGCATTCCGGTGATGGATACCAGCCGAACCGCGGTGGTGGCGCCGTGGGTGAGGTGGGCGCTGATGCGCTGGAGTTGCTCGCGGCGGCCGACGAAATCGGAGATGTCCGGCGGTAGCTGGGCGGGCCGGGCCAGGCTGTTCTTATACCGCGAGGCAGGGGCCTGCTCGGGCAGCGCGTCACCGGACAGCAGGCGCTGCTGGATGCCGCGTAGCTCGTCGGACGGCTCGATGCCGAGCTCGGACACCAGGATGTTGCGTAGCTGCCGGTAGACGTCCAGGGCCTCGCGCCGCCGGCCTGCCCGCTGCAGCACCAGCATGAGCTTGGCGTAGAAGTCCTCGTGAAACGGGTACTCGATGATGAGCGACTTCAGCCGCGGCACGATCTCGTCGTAGCGGCCGAGCTCGGTAGACGCGTTGATGTGCAGCGCCCGCGCGTGCAGGACGCCCTCGGCGATCTCGTTGATGTGGGCCATGAGCATCGGGCCGCCGTCCACGTCGGGCAGCGGCGGCCCGGAAACCAGGCCGAGTGCCGCCGTCAGCTCGCAGTCCGCCTGCTCGGCGTCACCGCGCCCCAGGGCCTGGCGGGCACTCTCGACGGAGTCGTCGAATTGCTCGCAGTCCAGTTTCTCATCGAGCTGCAGCACGTAGCCGAGCGGCTTAGTGCTGATGGCCGCGCCCTGGGCAGCTTCCTCGTTCAGCAGCTTGCGCAGGTGGTAGACGTAGGTCTGCAGCGTGGCCAGCGAGCTGACCGGGGCCTCGTCGCCCCACAGCTCCTGGATGAGTGATGTCGTGGTGACCATGTGGCCGTGCCGCAGCGCCAGGATCGTCAGGAGGCTGCGCAGTTTCGGCGCGCTGGGAGTGATATTACGGCCGCCGACGGTCACCCGCAGCGTGCCCATTACCGACACTCTCATGTCTGTTACCTATCCTCCGTCCCATCCAGTGAGCTGGGCGGCCCGCCCGCCAGCAGCGCGTAGTGCGCGCTGCCCCTACCGGCACAGGATGTTCCGGCCCGCTCCAGGTCAGATCAAGGAGCGCTAGTGCCTTCCGAGTGGAGCGCGCTGACCTGGGGTCCCGGCACCAGTGGCCCCGATCAGGCCGACATCGTCAGCACGATCTTTCCGCTGGTCGCGCCCGCGGCCATCGTGGCCATAGCCTCACGTGCCCGCTCCAGCGGCAGCTCACAGGCCACGCCGGGCCGCACGCCCACGCGGTCGAGGAACGCCAGAAGCGCGGTCAGGTCCGCCCTGGTGCCCCGGCCCGAGCCGATCAGCGCGCCCTCGATCGTCATCAGCAAGTCCAGCGCGGACATCGAGTAGCCGGACCGGCTGCGCCCGGACCGGTTCCCGCCGCAGACGATCCGCCCGCCGGGCCGCAGCCACGGCACCGCGTGCGACCACTCCGCCTCGTCCGTCCCGGCGTCGAAGACGGCGTCCACAGCCGCGGGAGGTCCGTCCGCCGGCTCGAAGGCGCCGGCGGCACCTAGCTGCCTGGCCGCGTCCGTGACGCCGGTGCCGGCCACCCAGACCAGCATCCCGGCGGCCGCGCCGAGCCGTACCAGCGCCGCCGTGATGCTGCCTAGCCGGCCCTGTACGGCGATGTTCATGCCGGGCCGCATCCGCGCGCTGACAAACAGCATCCGGTACGCGGTCAGCCAGGCGGTGCCGGTGCAGGCCGCCTCGGCAAACGACAGGGATGCCGGCTTGGGCACCACGTTGCGTGTCGGCACGGCGAGAAACTGGGCGAAGCTGCCCTGGTACTGCTCGGTGAGCATGGCGCGGCCCGGGTCGAGGCGTTCCTCTCCGACCCAGCCTGGCGCGTTGACAGAGGGAAGGACCACCACCTCGGTGCCGTCGTCGAGCAGGCCGGCCCCGTCACAGCCGAGGATCATCGGGAACTGGTCAGGCCGCAGCCGGACGCCGCGCAGGGTGATGACGTCATGCATATTGAGGCTGGCGGCTCGCATCCGCACCCTGACCCATCCGGGGGGGACACTGGGCGCCGGCCGCTCGCCCACCTCCAGGGCCGCGAGGGGGTCGTCGGGACTCGGCTTGCTGGCATAGGCGGCGAGCATCTGACTGGCGTCCTTTCCCTGGGCCGACAACCGGCCGGCGGCGCGCGGCCTCGCCCGCGGGCCGCTGATCAGACCGTGCTGACCACGTCCCCGAACGCCAGCCGCGGCAGCCGGGCGTGCCGCTTGGCCAGCGGCCGGCCAATGTTCATGACCAGAAGGGACTGCAAACTGCCGTCGGGGAAGAAATCCCGGTCGAGCGCGTCGGAGTCATAGCCGACCATCGGCCCCGCGGCGAGGCCGGCCGCCCGGATCGCGATGATGAGGTAGCCGATCTGCAAGGTGGCGTTGAACCTGGCCTGGGCGACGCGGCCGGCCCGGTCCGCGGCTAGCACCTCGCGCAGTCCCGCGGCGTGCGCGAACACTTCAGGCAGCCGCTCGTGGAAGTCGATGTCGGCGGCCAGGATCACGGTCAGCGGCGCCTGCTCCGTCTTGACGCGATTGCGCTTGTTCAGGTGCGCCAGCAGGCGGCGGCGCCCCTGCGGGCTGCGCACCGCGATGATCCGCAGGGGCTGCTGGTTAAGCGAGGTGGGGCCGTACTTCGCGAGCTCGTAGATCGCTCGCAGTCGCGCCTCGCTGACCGGCTCGCTGGTGAAATCGGTGGCCGACCTGGCTACCCGGAAGAGCAGGTCCTGGGCGGCGTCGTCGAGCAGCAGGCCAGCGGCCGGCTCCAGTGCGGTTTCCACCGCTGGCTAGCCGGGCCTGCGCAAGACCATCGCCTGCGACATGCACGGCGAGATGGGGCTGACGAAGATGCCGGGCAGCCGGCTGACGATGGTGTCAGCGTCGAAGCCGGGGAAGCCGAGCAGCTCGGTGGTGTCGCCGGCGGTGAGCTCGAGCGTGAGGCCGTCGAGGAGCTCGCGCATGTCGTGGTTGGTGCCCCAGAAGTTGGCTGCCCGCCGGCCGAACGGCTTGACGTCCAGAAACAGGTCGACGGTCAGCAGGCACAGCCCGCCGGGGACCAGCAGGTCCCCGATCGCGGTCAGCACGGCCCTGGCCTCGGCCGGGTCCAGGTGCTCAAGCACCGACAGGCAGACCACCCGGTCGAAAGAACCGGCGGCCAGACCGCTGTCCTGCACCGACCGGGCGATCAGCGTGACGTCCGTGCCGAAGAGCTGGTTGAGGCGGGCATGGTCCTGCGCGGTCAGCAGGTGCTCGGCATTTCCCTGGCCCAGGGCCCAGCGGCTGTCACCGCGGGCCGCGAGGTCCGCGTTGACGACACTGGCGCCCTCCGCCGACAGCACGAACTGCAGGCCGCCCAGGCCGCCGCCTACGTCCAGGACGCGCATCCCCGGCGCTATCGCCGCCGCGAAGTACGCCCACGGGTACTCAAAGCGCCGGGTCTCGCTGGAGTACTGGAAGCCGAACGGCCCGTACCTGGCGGGATCGGGATCATCCAGCCGGTGCTGGACCATGAGCGGGCGCCGCACGCGGCGCCCGCTCGGGGCACCCCACCGCTTGTTCCAGTCCGCGTACTGTGCCGGAAGCGGGGTCTTGGCCAGCATCACATCACTCCCTGTCTCTGCGCTGCGGGCTGACTATGGACGGCGGACTGCCCTAGTGGCGGGCGCGCGGCCAGGTCCGCTAGCTCGGCCACGACCCGCGCCGGGGCCGGCTGGGCGAGCATCTCGGCACGCAGCCGCGCGGCGGCCTGCCGCAAGGCCGGGTCTGACATGACCGCGGCCAGTCGCGCGCGTAGCGCCCCGTCGGTCACCTCGCCGGTCCGCAGCACCACCGCGGCGCCGGCCTGCGCGAGCTGCGCGCAGTAGAAGAGCTGATCGGGCAGCTGCGGCAGGACGAGCTGGGGAATGCCGCAGCGGGCCGCGGCGAGGATCGTGCCGTTCCCGCCCTGGTGCACGATGGCATCGCAGGTGGGCAGCAGGAGGTGCAGCGGCACGGATTCCACCACCCGGACATTCGGCGGCACCGGGCCGAGCAGCGCGGCGTCCCGCGCGGTCAGCGCGACGACGATCTCGGCATCGAGGTCCGCGCCGGCGGCGATCACCCGCGGCGGCAGGAACATCCGGTCGCCCGTCAGGGTGCTGGTCGAGGTACCCCAGGTGACGCACAGCCGCGGCCGGGCCGGCCGCTCCCGCAGCCAGCCGGGCAGGATGGCCGGCCCGTTGTAAGGGGCGTAGCGCATCGGCAGCCGCCGGACCCTGGACGGCACCTGCATGCTGGGCGGGCACGGGTCGACGGTGGCCGCGCCCAGCGTGTCCACGGTGTCCAGTCCCAGCCGGTCGCAGATCCGGCCCAGCGCGACGGGCTCGAACTCATGGCTCTGGTAGGGGAAGTCGACGCCGTGAATGTGCCGGACGACCGGCGTGCCGGTGGCCGCCCCGGCTAGCGGCCCGGCGAAGCTGGTGGCCTCGGCCACGATGAGGTCCGGCCGCCATGACCTGGTCAGCGCGATCGTGTCGTCGATCATCGCCTCGGCCAGCGTGACGTACAGGCGCACGGTGGCCGGGCCCGCGGGCGCGAGCTGCGCCCACTCCACCGGCCGCTGCTGGTCGGCGACCCAGGTGAAGAACTGGCGCATCACCGGCATGGTGTCCACATCCTGGCCGACTGGGGCCGCGGTCAGTCCGGCGTCGGTGATCACCTTGCTGAGCGCGGGCTGGCTCGCCACCCGCACCTCGTGGCCGGCCGCCCGCATCGCCCAGCCGAGCTGGACCAGGGGGTAGAAGTGCGATGGCCATGCCCAGGTGACGAAGAGTGCTCGCATGGGGTGGTTACCTCGTGGCTAGCTGGCTGGCGGCGGTGGTGGTGGCGGGGGTGGTGGTGCCGGCGGCCAGGCGGGTGAGGACGGGGATGATGTCGGCGGGCGGGGGGAGGGCGAGGGCGCGGGCCGCCAGGTGGCGGGCTGCGGTGGTGGTGGCGGTGTCGTGCAGGAGGCGGGCGGCGGCGTCGGCGACGCCGGCCCGGGTGATGTCTTCTCCGTCGGGGAGCAGGTGGCCGGCTCCGGTGGCGGCGAGGTGCCGGGCGTTGAAGGCCTGGTCGGGGATGGAGGGGATGATGAGCTGGGGGATTCCGCAGGTCATCGCGGTCATCATGGTGCCGCCGCCGCCCTGGTGGATGATGGCGTCGCAGGTGGGCAGCAGGAGGTGCAGGGGGACGGGGCCGACGTGGCGGACGTTGGGCGGCAGGTCGGTGAACAGGTGGCGCTGGGAGTCCAGGACGGCGACGACGATCTCGGCGTCGGTGTCGGCGAGGGCGCGGACGACGCGGGGGACGTGGGCCATCCGGTCGGGGCCGCCCATGCCGGTGAGTGAGGTGCCCCAGGTGACGGCGATGCGGCGGCGGGCGGGTGGCTCGCGGAGCCAGGCGGGCAGGACGGCGGGCCCGTTGTAGGGGATGTAGCGGATGGGCTGGCGGGGCAGGTCGTCGGTGACTTGCAGCTCGGGCGGGCACGGGTCGAGGGTGAGGTCGCCCAGCACGCCCAGTTCGGCCAGCCCGAACCGCTCCGCCAGCGACCCGAGCAGCTTGCGCTCGAGCAGGTCCATCCGCGCCGTGAAGTCGGCGGTCCACAGCATCCGCGCGGCGGGGATGCGCAGCACCCGCGCCACCAGCGGCCCGGCGAACGAGGTCGGCTCGAAGACCACCAGGTCCGGCCCCCAGGACCGGGCGAACGCGACGAGATCGTCGGCCATGGTCTCCGCGCTGAGCCGGGGTGCCTGCAGGCCGATCATCTCCCGGCGGCGGCGGGCAACCTCCTCCGGCGGCACGCTCCAGTCGTAGAAGCGCCCGCGCAGGGTCTCGGCGCGTACCTCCGCGTCCAGGTCGAACTCGGGGCCGACGGCCACCGCGGGCAGCCCGGCCTGCGCGATCACCGGGGTGAAGGAGGGGTGGCTGGCGACGATGACCTCGTGGCCCTCGCTGCGCAGGGCCCAGCCGAGCGGGACCATCGGGTTGAAGTGGCCCGAGAATGCCCAGGTGACGAAGAGTGCTCGCATGGGGTGGTTACCTCGTGGCTAGCTGGCTGGCGGCGGTGGTGGTGGCGGGGGTGGTGGTGCCGGCGGCCAGGCGGGTGAGGACGGGGATGATGTCGGCGGGCGGGGGGAGGGCGAGGGCGCGGGCCGCCAGGTGGCGGGCTGCGGTGGTGGTGGCGGTGTCGTGCAGGAGGCGGGCGGCGGCGTCGGCGACGCCGGCCCGGGTGATGTCTTCTCCGTCGGGGAGCAGGTGGCCGGCTCCGGTGGCGGCGAGGTGCCGGGCGTTGAAGGCCTGGTCGGGGATGGAGGGGATGATGAGCTGGGGGATTCCGCAGGTCATCGCGGTCATCATGGTGCCGCCGCCGCCCTGGTGGATGATGGCGTCGCAGGTGGGCAGCAGGAGGTGCAGGGGGACGGGGCCGACGTGGCGGACGTTGGGCGGCAGGTCGGTGAACAGGTGGCGCTGGGAGTCCAGGACGGCGACGACGATCTCGGCGTCGGTGTCGGCGAGGGCGCGGACGACGCGGGGGACGTGGGCCATCCGGTCGGGGCCGCCCATGCCGGTGAGTGAGGTGCCCCAGGTGACGGCGATGCGGCGGCGGGCGGGTGGCTCGCGGAGCCAGGCGGGCAGGACGGCGGGCCCGTTGTAGGGGATGTAGCGGATGGGCTGGCGGGGCAGGTCGTCGGTGACTTGCAGCTCGGGCGGGCACGGGTCGAGGGTGAGGTCGCCCAGCACGCCCAGTTCGGCCAGCCCGAACCGCTCCGCCAGCGACCCGGCTGTCCGCGGGAACCCGCTGACCGGAGCGGTGAAGTCAGGAGCCCACAGCATCCGCGCCGACGGGATGCGCAGCACCGCGGCCACCAGCGGCCCGGCGAACGAGGCGGGCTCGAAGACCACCAGGTCCGGCCGCCAGGACCAGGCAAACGCCAGCAGGTCGTCGGCCAGCGCGTGCGCGACTTCCTCCGAGGTATCGCTCATGCCGGCGTAGCCCCGGCGGAAGCGGGGCGGATCGGCCCGGCCGTCGCCGGGCTGCCACGGGCGCCACTCCTCGCCTCGCCGCTTCGCCCGGAACAAGCCGAACATGTCGATATCCGGCCCCACGGGCGCGGCGGGCAGGCCCGAGGCGGTGATCGTGGGCGCGTAGGAGGGGTGGCAGGCCACCATCACGTCGTGGCCCGCCGCCCGCAGCGCCCATCCCACGGGCACCAGCGGCGCGTAATGGCCGCCCCCGGCCCACGCGGAGAACAAGACCCGCATCCGTGCCTCCCCGGCCGGTCGCACCCGGCCTGACCGCGCCGGGACGACCGCGCCCTGCCTGATCGCAGCGGCCGTCGCTGCCGCCAGACAGGATCGGCCGGGCCGCTCGGAGATCGGTGGAGAACCACCCGTGCCGGACTCCCGCTCGTGCCTGGCACGTCCGATTTCCGAGCGCGGTGCCGGATTCTCGGCGTGGTCAGATCGCCGAAGGGACGGACATGAAACTCGGAGTCTTCCTCTCCTACGACACCGCTGTCGACGTCGCTGTGGAGGCCGAGCGCCTCGGCTACGCCGTCGCGCTGGCCCCGGAGGGATTCAAGTCTGACGCGGTCAGCGTGCTCGGCGCGGTTGCCGCACGCACTCAGCGGATCGCCCTGGCCTCCGGGGTCATGCAGATGCCGGCCCGCACGCCGGTGCTGACCGCGCTGACCGCCGCCAGCCTGGACGCGCTGTCGGGCGGTCGCTTCCGGCTCGGGCTAGGCGTCTCGAACCCCGACGTATCGCGCGGCTGGTACGGCGTGCCCTTCGATGACCCGCTCGGTCGCGTTCGCGAGTACGTCCAGGTCGTGCGGATGGCGCTGCGCGGCGAGCCGGTACGGCACGCCGGCCGCCACTTCGTGCTGCCCCCGGCGGGCTCGGCGGAGGCAGCGCACCTGCGCGCCGCCCCGGTGCGCGCCGACCTGCCGGTCTACCTGGCCGGGGTCGGACCGCGCAGCGTGAGCCTGGCCGGCGAGATCGCCGACGGCTGGATCGGGGTGTTCTGCTCACCCGACCGCATCGCCGAGTCGCTGGACTGGCTGCGAGCCGGCCGGGAGCGTGCGGGCCTGAGCCTGGACGGCTTCGAGGTGCTGCCGTCCGTGCCGCTGGGCACGGGCAGCGAGCCCGAGTCCGCCGCCCGGCCGCTGCGCGGGTACTTCGCCAACTTCATCGGGCTGGGCAGCCGCAGCGGCAGCATCTACGGCGCGCTCGCCGAGCGGATGGGATATGGCCAGGCCGCGCAGGAGATCCGCCGCCACTGTCAGGCCGGTGACCGGGCGGCGGCGGCGAGCGCGGTGCCGTTCGGGCTGATGGACGAGACATCCCTGCTCGGGACGGCCGAGCGGATGGCGGCCCGGATGGCGCGGTACGCGAGCGCCGGGGTCACCACGCTGGGCCTCACGCTGCTGTACTCCTCCTCCGCCGAGCAGATCGAGGCGCTCCGCACCGCCGCGCGGGCGCTGGAGCTGGCACAGGTGGCCGCGTGACCGCCGGTCCGCCCGAGCCGGGTTTCAGCGACGTTCGACCGGCCTCGCACACGATCGGGGCTGTGCGGCGTCAGGAGGGATCCATGCACAAGACCCTGATCGTGGCCAGGCTGGCGCCCGGCGACACCGGCCCGGTGGCCGAGGCGTTCGCCGAGTCGGACGCCGGGGAGCTGCCGCACCTCGCCGGGGTGGCCGAGCGGACCCTGTTCACCTTCCACGATCTTTACTTCCACCTCATCGAGTCAGAGCAGGAGATGCCGCCTGGCATGCGGGGCCTGTCAGCGCACCCGCTCTTCGTCGACATCAGCGCCAGGCTCCGGCCGTTCGTACGGCCGTTCCACCCGGACTGGCAGGGACCCGCCGACGCGATCGCCACCCCGTTTTACCACTGGCCCGGGCGCTGAGCCCGGCCCCGGACAGGAGCGCAGTGATGGCAGGCGACCGGACGCCCAGCGCCGGACAGATCAGTGCCGGGAAGATCAGCGCGGCCGATATCAGCCCGAACCGCCGCCGGGGAGGTGACCTCCGGGTCCTGCTCGGGCCGGCCACCGTCGGCGCTACCTCGGGGTTCATGGGACTGCTGACGCTGGAGCCGGGCGAGTACGTGTCCGAGCACTATCACCCGTACTCCGAGGAGTTCCTCTGCGTCACCCGCGGCACGATGACCGTCCGGGTCGATGGCGAGCTCGTCGAGCTTGCCGAGCACGACGGCATCATGATCCCGATCGGCCAGCGGCATCGGGTAGAGAACAACGGCGGAGGCCCCTCCGAGGCGGTCTTCCACCTCTGCCCGCTCGCCCCGCACCCCAGCCTCGGGCACGTGGACACCGAGCCGCTGGTGGCCCCTGATCAGCCGGCGGGCTCGGTTGGCTAGCGAGGACCTGATGCCCGCGCGCACGGCCGTCGTGACCGGCGTCGGGGTGACCGCCCCCGGCGGCATCGGGGTGAAAGCCTTCTGGGACCTGCTGACCTCGGGGCGCACCGCCACCAGGACCATCTCGCTGTTCGATCCGGCCGGCTTCCGGTCACGGATCGCCGGCGAATGCGACTTCGACCCGGAGCAGGCTGGCCTGAGTCAGCAGGAGCAGGAGCGCCTGGACCGGGTGGCGCAGTTCGCAGTCGCCTGCACCCGCGAGGCCATGGCCGACAGCTCCCTCGACTTCGCCGCGCCGCCGCCAGAGCGCATCGGCGTGGTCATGGGCAGCGCGGTCGGCTGCACCATGCGGCTGGAGGAGCAGTACGTGACCGTCAGCGACGGCGGGCGGAACTGGCTGGTCGACCCGGCCCTGGGCACTCCGGCTCTGTATGAGTACCTGGTGCCGAGCAGCATCGCCGCCGAGGTGGCGCGGCGATGCGGGGCCGCGGGGCCGGTGTCGCTGGTCTCGACCGGATGCACCTCTGGGCTCGACTCCATCGGTCACGCCGCCCAGCTGATCAGCGAGGGCAGCGCCGACGTGGTGATCGCCGGTGCCGCCGAGGCGCCGATCTCGCCCATCACCTCGGCCTGCTTCGACGCCATCAAGGCGACCTCGTCGAGCAACGATGACCCGGCGCACGCGTCCCGGCCGTTCGACAACCGCAGGAACGGTTTCGTGCTGGGCGAGGGCGCCGCGGTGCTCGTGCTGGAGGAGGCGCGGGCGGCGCGGCGCCGTGGCGCGCAAATCTACGCGGAGGTCCGGGGCTTCGCCTCCCGCGGCAACGCCTTCCATATGACCGGCCTGCGGAGCGACGGGCGGGAGATGGCCGAGGCCATCCGGGTGGCCATGGACCGCGCCCGGATGAACGCGGATGACATCGGTTACGTCAACGCGCACGGATCCGGGACCAGGCAGAACGACCGGCACGAGACGGCCGCGGTTAAGCGGAGCCTGGGCGAGCGTGCCTACCAGGTCCCGATGAGCTCGATTAAGTCCATGATCGGGCACTCGCTCGGCGCGATCGGCGCGATCGAGGTCGCCGCCTGCGCCCTCGCCTTGCGCTACCAGGTGATACCGCCGACCGCCAACCTTGAGGTGCCCGACCCCGAGTGCGACCTCGACTACGTGCCGGTCACCGCTCGCGAGCAGCAGACCGACGTGGTCCTCAGCATCGGCAGCGGCTTCGGCGGATTCCAGTCCGCCGTGGTGCTGGCCCGGCCGCAGGCGGTGTCCCGTTGACCGTGCGCACCGTCATCACCGGCCTCGGCGTGGTCGCCCCGAACGGGATCGGCGCGGACGCGTACTGGCAGGCGACGCTGGCCGGGATCGGTGGCATCGGTCCGATCACCCGGTTCGACGCCAGCCGGTACCGCAGCAGCCTCGGCGGCATGGTCCGTGACTTCGACCCGGCCCGCTACATGCCGTCCCGGCTGGTCGCGCAGACCGACCTGTGGAGCCAGTACGGCCTGGCCGCCACCGCGCTGGCGCTCGACGACGCCGGGCTCGACGTGACCGCCGTACCCGAGTTCGAGCTGGGCGTGGTGACGGCGAGTTCCTCGGGCGGCAACGAGTTCGGCCAGCGCGAGATTCAGAAGCTGTGGGGCCTCGGGCCCGAGTGCGTCGGCGCGTACCAGTCAATCGCCTGGTTCTACGCGGCCACCACGGGCCAGGTCTCCATCGCTCACGGTGCCCGTGGCCCCTGCGGCGTGCTGGTCTCCGAGCAGGCCGGCGGCCTCGACGCGCTCGGCCAGGCCCGGCGCGCCGTCCGCACCGAGGCGCGGGTCGTCATCTCCGGCGGCGCGGAGGCGCCGCTGTCCCCGTACGCGCTGGTCTGCCAGCTCGCCAGCGGCCAGCTCAGCGACGGCGACGACCCGCGAGAATGCTTCCTGCCGTTCGACACACGTGCGCGCGGCCACGTCCCCGGCGAGGGCGGCGCCATCCTGATCGTCGAGAACCTGGCCGCGGCCCGCGCCCGCGGAGCCCGGGTCTACGGCGAGATCGCCGGATACGCGGCGGGCTTCGACCAGCAGCCGGACTCCGGCCGGCCAGCGGCGCTGACGGCGACGATCAGGCAAGCGCTCGCCGACGCGGCGATCGGCCCGGCGGAGGTGGACGTCGTCTTCGCCGATGCCGTGGCCGTCCCGGCCCTGGACCGGGCCGAGGCGGCGGCGATAGCGGAGGTCTTCGGTGCGCACGCGGTGCCGGTCACCGCGCCGAAGACCATGGTGGGACGGCTCTACGCGGGCGGCGCGCCGCTCGATGTCGCGGCCGCGCTGCTGGCGATCAGGGACGGCGTGATCCCGCCCACCGTCGGCGTCGGCGACCTTGCCGCCGGCTGCCGCATCGACCTCGTGCGGGACCGGGCCCGCCCGGCACCGGTGCGCACGGCGCTGGTGCTGGCCAGGGGCTTCGGCGGCTTCACCGCCGCACTCATAGTCACGGCGGCCGACTGATGCCGGGCGCCGATCCGGATGGAGGATAAATGCCGGCATTCACGCTGGACGACCTGAAGGCCATCATGCGGCGAGCGGCCGGCGCCGAGGACGCGAGCCGGCTCGATGGCGACACCGCGGACACGTCTTTCGCTGACCTCGGGTACGACTCGCTGGCCGTGCTTGATGTCGCGGCGCGGATTCAGGAGGACTTCCGGGTCCGGATGTCCGACGACCTCGTCGAGCGGCTCGTGACCCCCGGCGACGCGGTCAAGGTCGTCAACGAGCTGCTCGCCGGCGGTGCGGCATGACCGGGCACACCGAGAACTCCGTGGTCATCGCCGCGCCCCTGGACCGGGTCTGGGAGATCACCAACGACGTGCCCGCCTGGCCCTGGCTGTTCAGCGAGTACGCGGCGGCGGAGATCCTGGAACGCGGCGAGAACACGGTGCGGTTCCGCCTGACCATGCACCCCGACGAGCAGGGCCGGGTCTGGAGCTGGGTGTCGCAGCGCCGCCTCGACCCGGAGAACCACACGGTGCTGGCGGAGCGGATCGAGACCGGGCCGTTCGAGTACATGCATATCCGGTGGGAGTACACCGAGGTCAGCGGCGGCGTCGAGATGCGCTGGACACAGGACTTCCAGATGAAGCCGACGGCGCCGGTGGATGACGCGGGCATGGCCGCGCGGATCAACCGCAACACCCCGGCCGAGATGGAGCGGATCAGGAAGATCATCGAGTCCGGCACTCGCCCGCAGGACTACGACGGGGCGGCGACGCGGAGCACGGCCGCCCGATGAGCCTGACCCATCTGCTGGCCGTGGTCGCGATCGCCGTCAACGGCATCGCCGCCGGCATCATGCTGTCCACGGTCATCGGGATCGTTCCGATGTTCCTGGTGCTGCCCTACGGCAGGTACGTGGAGACCGTGCAGTTCCTGCGGCCCAGGTTCGACCCGGTGATGCCGGTCAGCAATGGCTCCGCGCTCGTCCTCGACGTCGTCCTGGCGCTGACCGCGCGGCCGGCCGGCGCCGTCACCGCCTTCGCCCTCGCGGCCGCGCTGCTGGCGTGCGTGATGGGCGTCTCGATCACCAAGAACGTGCCGATCAACCGTTTCATCATGTCGCTGGACGCCGAGCGCCAGCCCGACGAGTGGGCCGCCATCGACCCGCGGGCGAGCTGGCGGACCTGGAATCTCATCCGCACGTCACTCGCGCTCGCCGCATTCATCACCAACGTGGTAGCCGCTGTGCAGCTCATCTGAGCGCCGTCTTAGCTGAGCACCGCCTGAGAAAGAGAGGAACCGTCCGTGGTAAATGCACCGCTTTCCGGAAAGAAGGCGCTGGTAACCGGGGGGACAAGGGGTATTGGCCGGGAGATCACCGTCGAGCTGGCCCGGTCCGGTGCGGACGTCCTGGCCTGTTACCGGAGCGATGAGAGCCGGGCCGCGGAGCTGGTCGCCGAGCTGAAGGAGATCCCCGGTGATCACCACGTCGTCCAGGCCGATGTCACCAGCGAGACCGACATCGCGGATCTCATGACGGAGTGCCGGACCCGGCTCGGCCGCCTGGACATCGTCGTCAACAGCGCGGGCACGGTCAGCCACGTGCCCGTCGCGCAGCTCACCTTGGCGGAGTGGCACCGCGTCGTGGACACCAGCCTGACCGCTGCCTTCCAGGTCACCCAGGCGGCCCTGCCGATCCTCGGCGATGGCGGTTCTGTCATCAACGTGGGCTCCCGGGTTGCCCTCGTCGGCCTGCCGATGCGCGCGCACTACACGGCCGCGAAGGCCGGCCTGATCGGGCTGACCAGGACCCTGTGCAAGGAGCTCGGGCCGCGGGGAATCCGGGTCAACGTGGTGGCGCCGGGCGTCATCGCGACCGAGGCGGAGCTTCCCGCCGAGGTGATCCAGCGGTACCAGAAGATGACGGCCCTGGGGCGGCTCGGCACGCCTGCCGACATCGCCACCGTGGTGGCCTTCCTCGCCAGCGACGCGGCCGGCTACCTGACCGGGGCGACCATCGACGTGGACGGAGGAATCTGAGTGAGCGCTGGTATCTTCCGTGTCCTGCTCCGCATGCAGACGCTGCCGCAGCGCCAGGCGGAGTTCGAGCAGGCCTGGCTGGAGGGCGCGAAGCTCATCTCCGCCGAGCCGGCCAACCTTGGCCAGTCGCTGTGCCGGAGCGCCGGCGAGGACGATGTCTACTACATCGTGAGCGACTGGACCGACGAGGCCGCCTTCCGCGCCTACGAGACGAGCCAGCGCCACATCGAGCACCGGTCCCGGCTGCATCCGTTCCGCGCGGGCGGGTCGATGGCGGTCATGAGCGTGATCGGCGAGCTCCCCGGCTCCGGGATGCGTGCCTAGTGGTCGGGCGCGTACGAGTGCTGCTCTATGCTGCCGCGCCGGAAGGCAGGCCCGGCACCATACGCACCGTCTACGACCAGATCAGCCAGCGCCTGGCCGGGACGCCTGGCCTGCTGCGGAACGAGCTCCTGCAGGACATCGACAGCTGCGGTGACTTCGTCATCATGAGCGAGTGGTCGAGCCTGGAGGCGTTCCGGACCTGGGACAGCGGTCCCGGCCACACCAGCGCGACCGCGCCGCTGCGGCCCTATCACAGCCCGGACCGGGGCTACGGGCGGGCGTTCGGCATCTACCAGGTCGCCGCCGAGTACGGCGACGGCCAGCAGGGCGGGTGAGGCGGCCATGCGCTATACCGTGCCGCTGCGCGAAGTCCGGCTGGCCGACTCCGATCAGGTGGGCGGCAAGGCGGCGGTGCTCGGGGAGCTGGCGGCGGCCGGCTTCCCTGTCCCTCCCGGGTTCGCCGTCGTCGCCGGATCGGCAGCCGACGCGGCGGCTGCCGTCACCACGGGGCCGGTGCCGGGCGCACTGGCCGCCGAGCTGGCGACGGCCCTCGCCGGGCTCGGGCCAGGGCCGGTCGCGGTGCGCTCGTCCGCGGTCGGCGAGGACGGCGCGCTGGCGTCCTTCGCCGGGATGTACCAGACGGTCCTGAACGTCACCAGCCTGCCCGGCCTGCTGGACGCCCTCCGGTCCTGCTGGCAGTCGGGCCGGTCCCGGCACATCGCGGCCTACCGGGCGGGCGGGCCGATGGGCGTGCTGGTCCAGCGGATGGTGGCCGCGGACGCGGCGGGTGCCGCCTTCAGCGTCAACCCGGTCACCGGGGACACCGGTGAGCGGGTGGTCAGCGCGGTCGCCGGGCTCGGCGACCGGCTGATGGCCGGCCAGGTCGCGGGGGAGGAGTGGGCCGCCCGCGGCGAGGTCGTCGAGCTCCGGTCCGGAGCCGGCGGCGTGCTCACCCCGGCGCAGGTCCGCGAGGTCGTCGCGCTGACCGACCGGGTCGCGGCACACTTCGGCACGCCGCAGGACATCGAGTGGGCCATCGCCGGCGGGACGCTCTGGCTGGTGCAGGCCCGCCCGGTGACGGCCCTGCACGGCAGCGGTCCCGCGGTGCCGCCGCCGGCGGAGGTACCGCCCGGCTTCTGGACCCGCGGTCCCGGCCCGGACCAGCCGGTCACTCCCCTGCAACGGTCGGTGTACCTGCCCGTGCTCGCCCGCCATCTCGGCCAGATGTTCGCCTTCGGCGTGCTGGGCTCCCCGGCCGTGACCGAGATCGGCGGGTGGGTCTACCTGAGCATGGACTTCGGCAGCGAATCCGACCGGGCCGCCAGGGCCGAGCGGGCCGCCGCGGCCGCCGCCAGGGGCGAGCCGGAGGCTCTCATCCGCCGCTGGCACGAGGAGTGGAAGCCCGCGTTCGCGGAGCGGCTCGCCCGGCTGCGCGGCCGCGACCTGGCCGGCCTGGCCGACGAGCGGGCGACCGCCCATTTCCGTGAGCTGACCGAGCTGTTCGAGCAGCTTCACGGCGTGTACTTCCAGCTCACCGGGGCGAAGCTCGGCCCTGTTCGGCCAGCTCGGGCTGGCCTGCCAGGATCTGCTCGGCTGGTCAGCCGAGCAGGCTACCCGGCTGCGCGGCGGGCTGCGCGGCGACCACATGGCGGCCATCGTGGCGCTCGCGGACCTGGCCCGGATGGCGGCGGAGCGCCCGGCCGTGGCGGCGGAGCTGCAGGACGCCGACTCCGCCAGCCCTGGCCGCCTGGCCAGCCTGGACCCGGAATTCGCCGCCGCGCTCGCCGCCTACACGCGCGACTACGCCCACCGCACCAGCGGATTCGATCTCAGCCAGCCCACGCTCGCCGAGCAGCCGCTGGTGGTGCTCGGCCTGCTGCG
Organism: uncultured Actinomycetota bacterium; assembly: GCA_963725175.1. Classification (GTDB taxonomy): domain Bacteria; phylum Actinomycetota; class Actinomycetes; order Streptosporangiales; family Streptosporangiaceae; genus DASUBV01. Next base: position 2,943,466 of record CAVRXH010000006.1, on the reverse strand, counting down.
GGCGCAGCTGGGCCGGCCGTTCGACCTGGCGGCCGAGCAAGCTGCCCTGGACAAGCGGCTGTCCGCCGTCGTATCGGAGGCGCAGGCGGGCCTCGCCGGGCAGCCCGCCGCCGGGCGCGAGCGCTTCCGCGCGCTGCTTGCGGCCAACGATGCCGGGACCGGAGTCCGCGACGAGAAGGTGTACTACGCCGTCTCCGCGTGGGCGCTGCTGCGCTACGCCGCCCTGGAACTTGGCCGCCGCCTGGCCGCCCGCGGCCAGCTCGACGACGCCGGCGACGTCCTCTTCCTCACCGACGGCGAGGCCCTGGACGCGCTCGTGACCGGGGTGAGCCAGTCCGTCCTGGCCGCTCGCCGCCGGGCCGCGCACGCGTGGGCGGCCGCGCACCAGGGACCGCCGAGCTACGGCACACCGCCGGCCGGCCCGCCCGTCACCAGCCTGGAGCCGCTGTCGCCGGGGGCACGCACCGTGGTGCGGGTCGCGGGCTGGGTGGCCCAGCTCTGGGGCGGCGGGCCGCCGGCCACGGCCAGCGGAGACGACGGAGTGCTGCGCGGCACGGGCGCCAGCGCCGGCCGCTATACCGGGCCGGCCCGCGTCATCAGGAATGTCACGGAGTTTGCCAAGATCCGCCAGGGTGACGTGCTGGTCTGCCCGGAGACCACCGCCCAGTGGGCGGTGCTGTTCCCCAGTATCGGCGCCCTGGTATCCGATACCGGCGGCCTGCTGTCTCATCCGGCGATCATCGCCAGGGAGTACGGCGTTCCCGCGGTCATCGCGGCCCGCGTCGCCACCTCCCGGCTCCGCGACGGCGAGCTGGTCACCGTCGACGGGAGCGCCGGCACCGTCCGACCTGCCACAGGAGCGTTCCATGCAGGCTAGCCCCGCCGGCAGCGACCGGCGCATCGACATGCACTGCCACGCGATCGTCCCCAGGGTGGCCGAGCTCATGCGGGAGCGGGGCGCGAGGTTCGTGCTGCCCTGGACGCTAGAAGACACCTGGCAGGTGATGTCGGACAACGGGATCGAGGTCGGCATCCTGTCCAACCCGGTTCCCGGTGACTTCTTCGAGAACGCGGCGCAGGCCACCGCCTTCACCAGCGCCGCCAACGACGCCGTCGCCGACCTGGTGCGCGAGCACCCGGACCGGTTCGGCCTGCTCGCCGCCCTCCCGCTGCCCTTCGTCGACGCGGCCCTTGAGCACATCGACTACGCCTACGGCGCGCTCGGCGCTGACGGCGTCGTCCTCATCCCGCACGCGGGCGAGGCCTACCTCGGCGACCCGCTCTTCGAGCCGGTGCTCGCCGAGCTGGACCGGCGGGCGGCCGTGGTCCTGGTGCACCCGCTGACGCTGCCGGGCGGCCCGGTGCCGAACGTGCCGCCGGTCCTGGCCGACTTCCTGCTCGATACCACCCGCGGCGCGATCGGCCTGATCTCATCCGGAGCCCTGGACCGGTACCCGCGCATCCGGTTCGTGCTGGCGCACGCCGGCGGGCTGCTGCCCTACGCGGCCTCCCGCATCGATGTCCTCGGTCGCGAGTTCTATTCGCTCGACCGCGATGCCGTGTGCCGGGGCCTGCAGCGCTTCTACTACGACCTGGCGCTGGCCGCGCCGGCCGCGCTGCCCAGCCTGCTGGCCGCCGTCCCTCCCGATCACATCCTGTTCGGCACGGACTGGTGCGCCGCGCCCGCGGCGGTGGTCCGCGAGTGCACCAGGGGGCTCGATGACGCACCGGGCCTGGACGCGGGCCTGCACCAGATGATCAACCGCGACAACGCGCTGCGGCTGCTGCCCCGGCTGAGCCGCCTGCGCGTCGCCGGAAGGCGGTGAGGGACGTGCCCGCGGCGCCGCGCGCCGCCGTGGTCGGCGCGGACGGGTTCATCGGTCGCGCGCTGACCGTGGCGCTGTCGTCGATGGGCGTGCAGGTGGACGCCTACTCGCGCGGTCGCAGGCTGTACCGGGGCCCGAGTGTCACCCCGGCAGTGCGCGACTCAGCGGTGATCTTCTATCTGGCCAGCAGCATTACCCCGGCGCTTGGCGACGCGCACCCGGACTGGGTGGCCGCCGACCACGCCAGGTTCGCCGCCCTGCTGCGCGGCCTTGCCCGGCTGGACTCGCCGCCCGCGGTGGTGCTGTCCAGCTCGGGCGGCACCGTCTACGAGCCCGGCATGCACCCGCCCTATGCCGAGGACGCCCCGCTGCGGGCGACGAGCCTGTACGCCGCCGCCAAGATCGCGCTGGAGGCTGAGCTCGCCGATCACGCCGACGCGGTGCCCGGCGCGATCGTGCGCCTCAGCAATGTGTACGGGCCAGGCCAGCACGCGGCCAAGGGCTACGGCGTCATCGCCGCCTGGCTGCGCTCAGCGGCTCAGCACGGCAACATCGTCATGATCGGCGATGCCAGCCACACCAGGGATTACGTCTACATCGACGACGTGACCGGCTGCCTGTGCCTGCTGTACCGCGCCATCCGGGCGCGCGAGGGCGGCGCCGCCATCCTGGCTGACGCAGCCGGCGGCCGTGCGCCGCTGGTACTCAACGTCGGCTCGGGGCATGGCACCTCGCTCAGCCAGATCGCCGGGATCGTCCAGGACGTGCTGGGGCGCGAGCTGCGCGTGCAGGCCCAGCCGGCCCGGCGGCACGACCGGCCTCATATGTGGCTCGACTGCGGCCGGGCGGAGCGGATTCTGGGCTGGCGCGCGCGAACCTGCCTCCGCGACGGCATCCAGGCCATGTGGCGCGGGCTCGCCGGGGCGGACACCAGCAACGACACCGGCTCTCGACCAGGGCCGAGCCGGCCGCGCCATCATCGTCCACGCTCATCCCGGATCCCGGCGCGGCCGGGATCCCCGTCAGCGCGAGGTGCACATGATCGCTGAACTGCTTGCCAGGTCGGGCCGGACCGTCCTGAACGGGATCCCGCCGGACGGGTCGCGGTACTGGGCCGCCCGCTTCTGGGACCGCGATGCCGCGGAGCAGCACCGGCTGCTCAATCCCGAGTTCCTGGCCCAGAAGGAGGCGATCGCCGGCTACCTGCGCGAGTACGGCGCCACGGCGCAGCGGGTACTGGAGTTCGCCTGCGGTACCGGCGAGTTCACCGCGCTCGCCGCGGAGCTGACGCCGGCCCGCCAGATCACCGCGATCGACATCTCTGAGCAGGGACTGGCACGGACTCATGACCGGGTCCGGCACCCGGACCTCACCCTGGTGCAGGGCAATTTCTGGGAGGACAACGGCCTGCCGCCGTCCGACCTGGTCATGTGCGTCGACGCGATCCACCATCTCGGCGACGTCCGCCAGGTGCTGACCCGGATCCGATCGTTCGTCGAGCCGGACGGCACCTTCATCGGCAACCTGTGGACCGCTGACCACTTCCACGAGTTCCAGCGCAAGCGCTACGGCACCGTGGCTCACCTGCGCAACACGGCGGCCTTCTTCAGCACCGCGGTGCTCATGCGGGCATCGCGCGGGCGGCTGCGGACCGGCGCGTACCGGACTCAGCTCATCCGCAGCGACGAGGCGCTGGCGATCCTGCGCTCGGTGTTCGGCGAGGTAGCCGAGGTGCGCAGGGACCGCTACTTCATGGCGTTCGTCTGCAAGGCCTGACCGGACATCCGGGCCGGCCGCCAGGGCCTCGCCCGATTCCAACCCGAGCGCAGGGAGAGTGTGATGCGTGTCTTGGTCACCGGCGGCGCGGGCTTCATCGGCCGTCGTGTCGTCGCGGCGCTGGCCGCCAGGGGGCACGAGATCAGGGTGCTGGATGCCCTGCTGCCCGAGGTTCACCCGGCGGGCGAGCCGCCGCCGCTGCCGGACGGCACCGAGTTCATCCACGGCGACGTCCGCGACGACGACGTCGTGACGGCGGCGCTGCGCGGCATCGACCTGGTCAGCCACCAGGCCGCCATCGTGGGCCGCGGCCGCGAGATCCTGGACGCGCCCCGGCACGTCGGGTGCAACGACCTGGGGACGGCGACGCTGCTGGCCGCCATGGCACGGGCCGGCCTGGGCCGCCTCGTGCTGGCCAGCAGCGTCGCCGTCTACGGCGACGGGCGCTACGACTGCCCGGAGCACGGCCGGGTCCGGCCCGGCACCCGGTGCCGGGCTGACCTCGACGCGGGACGGTTCGACCATGCCTGCGGCGCCTGCGGTGCCGGGCTGGTCATGGTGCCGCTGACCGAAGACGACCCTCGGGAGCCGCCGCCGAACGTGTACTACATCACCAAGCTCGCCCAGGAGCTGCTGGTGGCGGCCTGGGCGCGGGAGACCGGCTCAACGGCGGCCGTGCTGCGGTACCACCACGTCTACGGCCCCGACATGGCCTACGAGAACCCGTACTCCGGTGTCGCCGCGACCTTCCGCAGCGCGGTTCAGCGCGGCCGGGCACCCCGCGTCTTCGAGGACGGCGCGCCACTGCGTGATTTCGTGCACGTATCGGACGTGGCGGCGGCCAACGTGGCCGCGGCGGCCTGGGATGGCCCCGGCGCGCGCGCGTTCAACGTCGCGACCGGGACGCCGCGGTCCATCCTGGACCTCGCGGCCGCGCTCGCCGTGGCGGGCGGCGGACCGCCGCCCGAGATCACCGGCGAGTACCGGGTCGGCGATGTCCGGCACATCGTTGCGTCGCCGGACCGGCTGGTGGCCGAGCTCGGCTGGCAGCCCCAGGTCGACTTCGACGCCGGGGTCAAGGAATTCGCCCTCGCGCAGATGCGTGGCGGGCCCGCGTGAGAGTGCTGGTCGCCGGCGCCGGCATCGGCGGGCTGGCGCTGGCCCAGGGGCTGCGCCGGCGCGGCATCGAGGTCGCCGTCTTCGAGCGCGACCAGGCGGCGGTGGCGCGGGGCCAGGGCTACCGGCTGCGGATCGACGCCGGGGGCAGCGAGGCACTCGCCCGGTGCCTGCCCGGCGACCTGCTCGCGCTCTACCGGGCCACCGCCAACCGCCCGTACACCTCGCGCGGGAATGTCTTCGACGAGCAGCTCAACCTGGTCTACTCGGCCGTGCCGCCGGCCGGCACCGCTCGCCAGGGTGCGGACAGCACCGCGGTCAACCGGCTGACCCTGCGCCAGGTCCTGCTGGCCGGGCTGGCGGACGTGGTGCACTTCGGGCGCGAGCTGGTGCGTGCCGAGCAGTCCGCTGCGGGCGTCGTGGCCCGGTTCGCCGACGGCGGCCGCGCCGAGGGTGACCTGCTGGTCGGCGCCGACGGCATCGGCTCGGCGGTCCGGCGTCAGCTACTGCCGCGGGCGGGCGTGCTCGATACCGGCATGCGCGCCATCTACGGCCGCGCCGAGCTGGACCGCGAGCTGCTGGCGCTGCTGCCGGACTCGGTGTTCGGCGGCACCTCCGCGGTCCTGGGGCCGGAACGGTGCACGATGGCGCTTGGCACCTTCCAGCCCTGTCAGCGGCCCGGCGATGCCGCGGCGCGGATCGCGCCATATGCGCGGCTCGACCCGGTGCCCGACTACATGAAGTGGACGCTCGCGGCGCCGGCCGCCGCTTTCGGCCTGCCCGAGCCGGACCTCTGGCAGGCCGACCCGGACGTGCTGAACCGGGTGGCGGCCGGGATGGCCCGTGCCTGGCACCCCGCCATCCGCGAACTGCTGGCCCGCTCGGACCCGGCGACCACGTTCTTCCTCGCGATCCGCAGCGGCGTGCCGGTGCCGGCCTGGCCGCCGGGCCGGGTGACGCTGCTTGGTGACGCCATCCATGCCACCACCCCGGTCGGGGGCACCGGCGCGAACGTGGCCTTGCGCGACGCCGCAGAGTTCGCGGACCAGCTGGCCGCCGCCGGCCACGGCCAAGGCGAGCTGCTGGCGGCGGTTGCTGACTACGAGTCCGCGATGCGGGACTACGGATTCACGGCGGTAGCGCGGTCGCTGCGCGGCGCGGAGCGCATCCTGCGGATGGACCCGGCGGCGGTGCGCTGATGACCGGCCGCCGGGCCGAGCCGGGCTCGATCAGGGCTTCAGCGACCGCCGTGAGAATCGGTGCGATCGGGCGCGCGACAGGCGGGCCGGCCTAGTCCGGGAGCGTGGTTGACCATGACCGTCACGCTGGCCGTGATCGTGCTCGTGACCAGCGGCACGGCGGCGGGTGTCCTGTTCTCCGTCGCGCTCAGCGTGGTGCCGGCGTTCCTGGCCCTGCCGCCGGACCGCTACGTGGAAATGCACAAGCTCGTCGGGCGCAGGTACGACCACGTGATGCCGCCGACCGTGGCCATCGCGGTCGCCGCGGATGTCGCCCTGGCGGTCCTGTCGTCCGGCGCCGCGGCGCCGGCCTTGTTCGCCTGCGCCGCCGCGGCGGGCGCCGGGGTGATGGCGGTCTCCCAGCTCGGGAACGTGCCGATCAACCGCCGGGTCAAGCGGCTGGCGCCTGGCGCGGTGCCAGCCGGGTGGACCGACCCGCGGTCCCGATGGCGGGCGCTGCACCTGGTCCGCACCTCATTCGCCCTTGCCGCGCTCGTCATCAACGCCTGCGCGGTGCTGGCCGCCAGGTAGCGGCCGACCACAAGACAACGGACGCCAGCGGACTGGAGGGACGCCCGCATGAGTTACGCCGACACGGTAGTAGACGCCGATCCCGCGGACATCAAGCGGCTCGGGAACGGGTTCTGCCACGCCAAGCTGCTGCTGACAGCGGCCGAGATGGGACTCTTCGCCAGCCTGGCGCAGACCGGGCCAGCGACCGGGCCGCAGATCTCCGAGCAACTCGGGCTGCACTCGCGTGGCTGCCGGGACTTCCTGAACGCGCTGGTCCTGCTCGGGCTGCTGACCAGGGACGGCGACCGCTATGCCAACGCCCCGGTGGCCGCCGCCTGCCTGGTGCCCGGCGGTCCCACCTACGTGGGCGGCTTCCTGGGGCGGGCCAACCGGATGCTGTACCCCGCCTGGGAGCACCTGGGCGACGCGCTGCGCACCGGGCAGCCGCAGGTGCCGGCCGCGCAGGCCGGCGCGTTCGAGCGGATGCTCGACAACCCCCAGCAGCGCGCCCAGTACCTGGGCATGATGGACGCGGTCAGCGGCCTGCTGGCGCCGGAGCTGGCGCAGGCGTTCGACTGGAGCGGCCGCAGCACCCTGGTCGATGTCGGTGGCGCCCGCGGCAACCTCGCCGCCCGGCTGGTCGCCGCGCACCCGCATCTGTCGGCGGTGGTGTTCGACCTGCCGGTCATGGAGGCGCCGCTGCGCGAGCACGTGGCGTCGCTGGTGCCGGATGGCGCCGTGCGGTTCCGCGGCGGAAACTTCTTCACCGACTCGCTGCCCGAGGGCGATGTGCTGATCATCGGGCACGTGCTGCACAACTGGTCGCCGGAGGAGCGCCAGATCCTGGTCAAGAAGGCCTACGCGGCGCTCCGGCCCGGCGGGGCGCTGCTGGTCTACGACGCCATGCTGGAGGACACCCCGGCCGACCTGGCGCGGGTGCTCGTCAGCCTCAACATGCTGCTGGTGACCGCCGGCGGTTCGGAGTATCCGGTCGGGGAGTGCCAGGGCTGGCTGGCCGATGCGGGGTTCGAGGCGATCAGCCACCGCCCGCTCGGGTCGGCCGACACGCTGGTGATCGGACACAAGAGGCAGCGGTGAAGGCCCTGGTGCTCTCGGGCGGGACAGGTACCCGGCTGCGCCCGCTCAGCTACAGCATGCCCAAGCAGCTCGTCCCGATCGCGAACAAGCCCGTCCTGTTCCACTGCCTGGAATCCATCGCCGCCGCCGGGATCACGCAGACGGCGATCATCGTCGGCGACCGGGCCGCCAGCATCCGGCAGGCGGCGGGCGATGGCGGCCGTTTCGGCCTGCGCATCAGCTACATCACGCAGGACGCGCCGCTCGGGCTTGCCCACGCCGTGCTGGTGGCCAGGCAGTTCCTGGCCGATGACGACTTCGTGATGTACCTGGGCGACAACGTGTTCGCCGATGGCGTCGCCGGGTACGCCGATGCCTTCAGGGCCGCGCGGCCTGACGCGCTGCTGCTGCTGGCCAAGGTCGAGGACCCAAGCCAGTACGGCATCGCCACCCTGGGCGTGAACGGGCAGGTGGCGGCGGTCGACGAGAAGCCCGCGTTAGCGGCCAGCGACCTGGCCGTCACCGGTGCCTACTTCTTCCGGTCCACGATCCACCAGGCGATCGCCGGGCTCGCGCCCAGCGGGCGCGGTGAGCTGGAGATCACTGATGCCATCCAGGCGCTGATCAGCGCGGGCCGCGATGTGCGCGGCCGGGTTTACCTGGGCTACTGGCGGGACACCGGGCGCTTCGATGACCTGCTCGACTGCAACCGGATCTTCCTGGAGGCGATCAGCACCCGGCTGGCCGGAGACGTGGACGAGGCAACCACGGTGACTGGTCCTGTCATCGTGGAGCCCGGCGCCGTGGTTCGCCGTTCCCAGTTGCGCGGGCCCCTGATCGTCGGCGCCGGCTCGGCGCTGACCGACGCCCGCATCGGCCCGTTCACCTCGATCGGGCGGGACTGCTCGATCGCCGGCTCGGCCGTCGAGTACTCGATTGTCCTGGACGGCTCGTCGCTGCGCGGCGTGCCCGCGGTCTCCAACTCGGTCATCGGCCGGTCGGCTGAGGTGAGCCGGGCCTGCCCGGGCGCGACGACCCGGCGCCTGGTCATCGGGGACGGCTGCCGCGTCGTGCTGGCGTCATGACGGCCGGCCGGCCTTGGGGCGGATTCCATCAGTCTTCGAGCGGCCAGCCCGACGATGGCCCCAGACATGCCGGCGATATCGCCGGTGCCCGGGAGGAAACATGAGGGACGAGCGCCAGCCACGGCGCCGCCGGCGCTTCTGGCGGATTGTCCTGGCCGTGCTGTGCGAGCTGTTTCGGGGCTGTGCCCTGGCCGGATGGGGCGGAGCCGTGATGCCTGCCGACATCTCCCTGTTCCTGGGTCCCGAGCCCATCCACCCCGACGACATCAAGCAACTGTCAGCCGCGGCCGAGGCCGAGGCCCAGACCGGCTGGTATGTGACGTCGCACGGTCCGGAGCTGGTGCGGAACGCTCCCCGGCAGAGGAAGGCGCGCCATGACTGAGCAGCTTCCCCGTTATCCGTTCGGCTGGCCGTCGGCGACGCGGCAGCCGACGGAGTTCACGGACCTGCACGAAGAGCCGGTCGTCCCGGTCACGCTGCCCAGCGGCGACACGGCCCTGCTGATCACCCGGTACGACGACATCCGAGCCGTGCTGACCGACCCGCGGGTCAGCAAGAACCGCAATCGCCCGGGTATCGCGCGGATGACGGACAAGAAGGTCAAGGCATTCCAGAGCCAGGTCTCCATGGACCCGCCAGAGCACACCCGGATGCGGCGGCTGATCTCGAAGGCATTCACCCCGGCGCGGGTGGAGAAGCTGCGGCCCCGCATCCAGGACATCGCCACCGAGCTGACCGAGCAGGTTGCCGACGGCCCGCAGCCCGCCGACCTGGCTCAGTCGCTGGCCTTCCCGCTGAGCATCCGGGTGATCTGCGAGATGCTCGGTGTTCCCGCGCAGGATCGCGCCCGGTTCACCGGGGGCGGGCCGCCGCCCTGGGACTACATGAGCGAGCTCATCGCCCGCAAGCGTGCGGAGCCCGCCGACGACCTGATCAGCGCCCTGATCCAGGTACACGATGAGGACGACGGGGAGCTCAGCGCCCAGGAACTGCTGTGGTGGTCCACCGTGCTGCTGCTGGCCGGGTACGAGACCACGGCTAACCAGATCTGCAGCGCGGTAGTGCTGCTGCTCGCCCACCCCGACCAGCTGGCCCGGCTCCGCGCGGACTACGGCGCGATGCCGCAGGCCGTCGAGGAGCTGCTGCGGTATCAGGTCGTGGGCACCTCGCTGTCGATGTTGCGTTATGTCACCGCCGACATCACGGTGGCCGGCACGGACATCCCCGCGGGGTCGAGCGTGATCACGTCGCTGGAGAGCGCCAACTTCGATCCCCGCGCCTTCTCCTGCCCGGCCGCGCTTGATCTGCGCCGGGCCGATCAGCAGCAGCTCACCTTCAGCGTCGGACGGCACTTCTGCGTCGGCGCCTCACTCGCGCGGGCGGAGCTGCAGGTGGCGCTGGAGACCGTGCTGCGCCGCTTCCCCGGCCTGCGGCTGGCCGTTGCCCCCGGTGACCTGCAACGTCACGACGATGCGTTTACCCAGGGCTTCGTCGCCGTGCCGGTCTGCTGGTAGGCCGGCCGCCGTGCCTGGCATTCCTCACCCCAGGGAGCTCGCATGACCATGACGCCCTGCCCGTACCCGTTCCAGCGCCCGGCCGCCCTGGAGATCCCCAAGGAGCTCGCCGATCTCCGGGACCAGCCGGTCATTCCGGTAACCCTGCCAAGCGGCGACGAGGCGGTCCTGGTCACCAGGTACGACGACGTGCGCGCGCTGCTCACCGACGAGCGGCTGAGCCGTAACCTGGGCCGCCCAGGCGCGGCGCGGATCAGCAAGAACAACCAGATGTTCCAGGACAGCCGGATCGACCCGGACCCGCCGGAGCACACCCGGATCCGGCAGCTCGTCGCGAAGGCGTTTACCCCTGGCCGGGTTACCGCGCTTGAGCCGTACGTGCAGTCCGTCGTGGACGAGCTGCTCGACGCGATGGAGAACGGCGCCCGGCCCGCCGATCTCAACAAGGCCCTGGCATTCCCGCTGCCGATCCGGGTCGTGTGCGCCCTGCTCGGGGTGCCCGACGACGACCAGGAGCGGTTCCGGGGCTGGACCGACGCGTTCCTGTCGGTCAGCAAGGTGGACGGCGCGCGGATCCGCCAGTCCATGCAGGATATGAGCCGCTATATCGCCGCGCTCATCGAGTCCAAGCGCGAGAACCCGGCCGACGACCTGATCAGCGGCATGATCCGGGCCAGGGACGAGCAGGACGGCCGGATGAACGAGTACGAGCTGCACTGGTGGTGCCGGCTCCTGCTGCTGGTGGGCTACGAGACGACCGCGACCCAGCTCGGCGGCGGCATCGCGATGCTGCTCAGCCATCCCCGCCAGCTCGCGCGGCTGCGCGCGGACATGTCCCTGCTCCCCGGCGCGATCGAGGAACTGCTGCGCTGGAAGCTCGTCGGCTCGTCGGTGTCGATGCTGCGCTACGCGGTCGCGGACATCCCGCTGAGCGACGGCACCGTCATCGCCGCCGGGACCAGCGTCATCCCGGCGGTCGACTCGGCCAACCAGGACGCGGCGGTCTTCGCCGATCCCGGCGAGTTCGACATCACCAGGACCGCCAACCCGCACCTGACCTTCAGCGCGGGCCCGCACTTCTGCATCGGCGCCGCGCTGGCACGGGCCGAGCTGCGGATCGCCACGCAGAGCCTGCTGCGCCGGTTCCCCGACCTGCGGCTGGCCGTCGAGCCCGGCCAGCTCCGCCGCCAGGAGGGCGCGCTGCTCGAAGGTTTCCTTGAGATCCCGGTGACCTGGTGACCCGCGCGGCGGGCAGCCGGGCGCTGGCGGACCGGACGGGCTGATCACATGCGCGTGCTGATGGCATCCTGGGCCTGGCCGACCCACTACACCCCGCTTGTCCCGGTCGCGTGGGCGCTGCGCGCGGCCGGCCACGAGGTCCGGGTGGCGAGCCAGCCCGCGCTGCAAAAGACCATCACCGACTCCGGCGCGGTCGCGGTGCCGACCGGGCCGGACCTGGATCATGACGAGGTCAGGCGGCGCAGCATGCAAGGGCTGCGGCTGACGCAGGTGCCGGAGGCGCCGCCGTCGGGCGGCTCGACCGCCTCCTGGTCGCCCGAGGCCGTCGCCAGGCTCAGCCGGGTCTTCGGCGTCTTCGTCGCCTACGCCGAGGCGATGGCCGATGACCTGCTGTCCTTCGCCCGCCACTGGCGCCCGGACCTGATCGTGTACGACCCGACCACCTACGCGGCCCCGCTGGTCGCCGCGACGCTCGGCATCCCGGCCGTCCGGCACGTGCACGGCGTGGACGTGACCTACCAGGCCAGGGAGGTCGTGCCGGCGCTGCTCGCCCCGCTCGCCGAGCGGCTCGGCGCCGGCCCGCCCGACGTCATGGGGGTGGCCACCATCGATCCCTGCCCGCCGTCGCTGCAGATCGCCTCGGACCTCCGTCGCATCCCGGTCCGCTACGTGCCCTATAACGGGCCGGCCGTGCTGCCTGACTGGGCGCGCGATGACACCCGCCGGCGGCGGCTGTGCGTCACCTGGGGAACGTCGACGACCCGGCTGGAGGGGAGCGCGACGTTCCTGCCGCCGCGGGTCGTCGCCGCGGCGCGCGACCTCGATACCGAGATCGTCATGGCCCTGACCGAGCATGACGCCGCGGCCATGGGCGAGCTGCCGGCCGGCGTGCGGGTGGCCGAGTCCCTCCCGCTGCACCTGTTCGTCGCGTCCTGCTCGGCGGTCGTGCACCAGGGCGGCAACGGCACCCTGCTCACCGCCGCCCGGTACGGGGTTCCGCAGCTCATCCTGCCCCAGCTCCGCGACCAGCAGTTCCACGCCGGCCGGCTGGCCGACGCCGGCGCCGGCCTGTCGCTGCCGCCCGGCGAGGCCGACGACGCCGCGATCCGCGACGGCCTCCGCGCGGTACTCGACGACCCCCGGTACACCGCGCGGGCCAGCCAGATCGCCGACGAGATGCTCGCCACGCCGCCGCCGTCCTGCGCCGTACCCGAACTGGAGGCGCTCGCGTGCCCTTCTCTCACGAGGTGACCAATGCCCGCTCCTGACACCGCCGGTCCCCGCGTCGCCCAGGGCCACAGGTCCGGGCCACCCGGCGCGGCCGCCCAGCCGCCGCGCTCGGCCGCGCAGAAGCGCGCGGACGTCCTGGCCGCGCTCAGCACGCAGCGCCAGCTATGGCTGGCCTCGGCCGCCGGCGACCGGGCTCATCTCATCCCGCTCGCCTTCGCCTGGGACGGCACGACCATCACCATGGTGACCAGGCAGAGCAGCAAGACCGTGCGGAACCTGACCGCGGCCGGCTACGCGCGGGCGGCCATCGGCTCGCCGACCGACGTGGTGATCGTCGAAGGCCCGGTGACCCTGACCGATCCCGCGCAGGCCGGGCCGGAAGTCAAGGCGGTACTGGCCACGCTCCCGCTCAATCCCGAGCGGGTGCCAGGAGCCATCGGCGTCCAGCTGACGCCGCAGCGCATCCTGGCCTGGCGCGGCCTGTCGGAGATGGCGGACCGCACCGTGATGGCGGACGGCAGATGGCTCGGCTGAGTACCCGCGGCCCGGTCAGCGCCGGCCGGGACGGTGTCGACCCGGATAGCGCCGGCCGGGACAGTGCGGGCCGGGACAGTGCGGGCCGGGACAGTGCGGGCCGGGACAGTGCCGACCGCGCCGCCGCTGCCCCCGCCGCGGCCCGGTCACCGCGACCCGGCATCGGCCTGATGACCGTCACGGTGTGGATTCTCCTGCTGGCCTGGGTCGTCTCAGTGCCCAGCAATGTCGGTGTCAGCGCCGCGGGCCTGGTGGCGGTGATCCTGCTCGTGCTGGCGGGCGCGGTGCTCGCCTGCGGGTATGGCGTCGTCGCCGTGCGCCGCCTGAGCCGGCGGCTGCGGCCGCCGGCCGGCCGTGGCGGCAGCCCGGAGCTGCGCCAGGCCGCCGACCCGACGGTCGGGCGGCTGGTCACCACCGCGCGAGCGCTCGGTGCCGTGGCCGGACTGACCCGCGGCCAGGCCGCCGATGCCGACACCGTCGCCTATGGCGGACCTCCGGGCCTTGATGACCAGACCGTTCTCGAGGTCGGCTCCATCGCCAAGGTCATCACCGGGATACTGCTGGCCGACCTGGTGACGGCCGGCGTCGTCGCGCTCGAAACCGACGCGGGCGACCTCCTCGGCCTGGGCCGGCTAGACGGCATCAGCCTATTCGAGCTCGCCACGCACCGCAGCGGGCTGCCGCGGCTGCCTCGCGGTCCCTGGCTGCGCGCGATCGTCCAGCACCCGGACCCGTACCGCCGGACCGACGAGCAGCGGCTGCTGCGCAACGTCCCGCGGCCGTCCGCCTCGGTGCCCACCTACTCCAACCTGGGGTATGCGATCCTGGGCGCCGCCCTGGCCCGCGCCGCTGGCGGCGACTACCGGCAGCTCGCCACCGAGCGCGTGCTCAGGCCGCTCGGGATGACCTCAAGCGGGTTCGATATCCCGCTCGGCGCGGCCGGCCACGACAGCTTCGGCGTTCCTGTCTCGCCCTGGCACCAGGCCGCGTTCGCGCCCGCAGGCGGGCTGCGCAGCACCGCGAGCGATCTTCTCGCCCTGGCCAGCGCCACCGTTCAGGCGCCGGACGGCCCGCTGGGCGCCGCCCTGGTCCTGGCCACCACGTCGCAGGCGCCCTTCAGGCGCCGGTCCATCGGCCTCGGCTGGATGCTCAGCGACGGCGTGGCCTACCACAACGGGCGGACCAGGGGAATGTACTCCTGGGTCGGCGCCGACCGGGCCGGCCGCCGCGGCGCGGCCCTGATCACGACATCAGAGTCACGCCGCGGTGCCTTCGGAAAGTCCGCCGGCGAGTTCCTGCGCGCCATCTCCTGACGCTCTCCGCAGGGCACTGCCCCCGGGGGGCTCAGGCGTCGCGGTGGTTGAGCAGGAAGCCGGCGAGGACGAGCAGGGCCGCGGTCCACAGGCAGAAGATCCCGAAACCCTGCCAGGCCGTCAGCAGGTCACCGGAGTGACGGTGCGCCTGTGCCATCAGCCCGCCCGCCTGCTCCGGCAGGTAGGCGTTGATGTGAGCGCCCCAGCTTCCCGGTAGCTGGCCGGTGATGATGGGCAGGACCAGGACCAGGCCGATGACGGTGGTGATGGCGCCGGCGGTATGCCGGATGATCACGCCGATCGCCAGCGCGAACAGGCTGAGCACGCCGAGGGCCAGGCCGGTGCCGACGACCGCCCTGGTGACGCCGGGGTCGCTGAGCGAGACCGGCACGCGGTGATGCAGGATCGCCGAGCCGGCCAGGAACGCGCCGAAGGTGACGATCTCGCCGACCACCACGATGACCACGGCGAGCACGACCGCCTTGGCCGCCAGCATGGGCAGCCGTCTCGGCGTGACGAGCAGGGACATCTTGATCACGCCGCTGGAGTACTCGGCGGTGATGAAAAGCACGCCCAGCACGCAGATCGCGAGCTGGCCGAGGTTGATGCCCGTCCCGAGCAGGTAGCTGACCGGGTCCGCGATGACCTGCGCATTCCGCGAGGCGTTGTGCGCCCCGGTCCAGGTCTTCGTGACCAGCACCGCGAACAGCGCGGTCAGGCCGATGCTGACGACGACCAGGACGATCAGCGACCACCTGGTCGAGCGCATCGAGCGGAGCTTGATCCACTCGCTGGCTAGCAGGCGGCCGAACTTGACGACAGGGCTGACCGGCGGCAGGGCCGTTAGCTGAGCAGCGGGCGCGGCGGTAGTCACGGGGCCGTCCTCTCCGGCGGAGCTACCTGATCATGGGGTACCTGATCATGGCCGTCACCGGTCGCCTCAAGGAACGCGTTCTCCAGGGACGCGAGCGGCGTGAGCTCGTGCAGTGACAGGCCGGCGGCCGCCGCGAGATCGGCGATCTTTTCCGCGCTCACGCCGGACACGGTGACCGCGTCGGTGCCGCTCGCCCCGGCCGGGCCGCCGCTGGTCACGCGACCGCCCGCGGCCGTCACCAGCTGGGTCAGCCGCCCGGGGTCCGCGGTGCGCACGAGCATCGCTGCCTGAGAGTTGCGCTCGATGAACTCAGCCGCGGGGCAGTTCGCGATCAGCTTCCCGTGGCTGATCACGACCAGGTCGTCGGCGGTGACGGCCATCTCGTTCATCAGGTGGCTGGAGACGAAGACCGTCTTGCCGCTGGCGGCGTGGTCCTTCATGAGCTGCCGTATCCACAGCACGCCCTCGGGGTCGAGCCCGTTGACTGGCTCGTCGAGCAGGAGCACCTGAGGGTCGCCAAGCAGGGCGGCGGCGATGCCGAGCCGCTGGCTCATGCCCAGGGAGAACTTCCCGGCCCGCTGGCGGGCGACCTCTCGCAGCCCCACCAGTTCCAGCACCTCGTCGGCTCTGGACGGCGGCAGGCCCTGCGCCCTGGCGAGGAACAGCAGGTGATCGCGGGCGGTCCGGCTGGGCTGCGCTGACCTGGCTTCCAGCAGCGAGCCGACGGTGCGCAGCGGCTGCTCCAGGTCGCGGTAGCGACGGCCGCCGATGGTCACCGTGCCCTCCTGCGGCCGGTCCAGGCCGAGGATGAGCCGCATGGTAGTGGACTTGCCGGCGCCGTTCGGACCGAGGAAGCCGGTGACCTTGCCCGACTCGACCGTGAACGACAACTTGTCAACGGCAGTCGTGCTGCCGTAACGCTTTGTTAAACCGAGAGCCTCGATCATGCGGTGCGCTCCTGGCCCTGTGTGTTCAGAGGATGACCACCAGTATGACCGTTTAGTGATCTATGGGCGACCCTTCCTGGAGGCCTGTCTTCCGGCTCGATCATGGCCGGAGCAGTCCTCCAGCTCAGCGGCGCAAGCTGGCAGCCGGGCGATGGCAGAGACCGCCGTGCTCGGGAGAGCGGAACCATCAGGGAGCACTTATGAGAAAGTCCGCAGCGTCGCTGACCATGCTGGGCGCCAGTGCCGCACTGCTGCTCGTATCGGGAATTCCCGCAGCTCAGGCGGCAGTTCCGACGACGGTGCCGTGCTCGGGGGCCGGCGGGGGAGCGCCGGGCCTTGTCGCGGCCATCCAGAACGCGAACAGCTCCGGCGGCACCGTTCGCCTCACCGCCCACTGCACCTACAGCCTGACGGCGCCCGACAACGCCGCCGACGGCGGCAACGGGCTGCCCGTCATCACCGGCCAGGTCACCGTGGACGGCGCCGGAGCCACGATCGCCGGGAACAGCTCCGACTTCCGCATCGTCGAGATCAACGGCCCTGGCGGCAGCCTCACCCTGTCGGACGTCACCATCACCGGCGGTGACAGCGTGGCCACCGGTGATGGCGCGGCGGGAGCGGGCGGCGGGATCCTGAACTACGAAGGCCGGCTGGTGCTCGACGACGTGACCGTGACCGGGAACGCCGCCGACATCGGCGGCGGCGGGATCGCGACCGGCACCCTGGCCAGCGGCCCGGCCGGGACCGCTTCCGTGACCAGCAGCGTGATCAGCGGTAACACCGCCCCCGAGGGCGAGGGCGGCGGCATTCTCAACGCCGCGGGCACGCTGGCCATCAGCGCCAGCCAGGTCCGCGGCAACACCGCCGCGGTGGGCGGCGGCGTCGCCAGCGACCCGGGAACCGGCACGGTGAGTACCGCGACGCTGACGATCAGCAGCAGCCAGGTCACCGGCAACACGGCGGATGTGGAAGGCGAGAGCCCGGCAGGCGGCGGCGTGGCCAACGGCGGGACCGCCACGATCAGCAGCAGCCAGCTGACCGGCAACACCGCTCCGGGCGGCGAGGGCGGCGGCGTGCTCAACTACGGCACGCTCACCGTCACCAGCGCCGCGCTGTCCGGCAACACCGCCCCCGACGATGGCGTGCAGCCCGGTCAGGGCTTCGGCGGCGCCATCGCCAACCTCGACTTCGGCACGCCGGGCAGCGGCGTGCTGAAGGTCAGCCAGGGTTCGCTGTCCGGCAACAGCGCCTCCGAGGCCGGCGGCGCCATCTTCAGCGTCGGGTACGGGGCCACGCTCGGCTCGGTCACGCTGAACAGCGCCTCGGTGACGGGCAACACCGCGACCCAGGGCGGTGGCATCGCCAGCCAGAGCACGCTCGCCATCACCAGCAGCTCGGTGACCAGGAACACCGCGACCAGCGAGGGCGGCGGCATCTACAACGAGGGCGGCACGGTGACGCTCACCCGCGCCAGCGTCACCGCCAACCAGGTCGACAACTGCTACCCCGAGGGAACCGTCGCGGGCTGCACCCGCTGACGGCCGGCCAGGCCGCTGACGCCGGCCGCCGCAGCGCGGCTGGGCGTCAGCGGCTGGGCGTCAGCGGCCCCGGCCGTTACCCTGGCCGTGGCCAGCGGCCAGCCGCTCCAGCACCGCGACGACCTCGGCGGGGGACGGCATCGCCAGCGCCTGCGCCTGTAGCCGGCGGGCGGCGGCGCGGTAGCCGGGGTCGCCAAGCAGCAGGCTCATCTGGCTGGCGACCTCGTCCTGCGTGACGTTCTCGCCACCGGGCAGGTAGCGGCCCGCTCCGGCCGCCTGCACCTGCTCGGCATCGAAGACCTGGTCGGGCATTGTCGGCACGACGAGCTGCGGCACCCCGCACACCAGCGCGGTCATCAGCGCCCCGGCGCCGCCCTGGTGGATGACCGCGTCGCAGCTTGTCAGCAGCAGGTGCAGCGGGACCGGCCCGATCGAGATCACGTTGCCCGGCAGGCGGCCGAACATGGCGCGCTGCGACTCCAGCACGGCCACCACGACGTCCACGTCCAGTCCGGCCAGCCCGTGAACGACTCGGGGCACGTGCCCGATCCGGCCGGGACCGCCGTAGCTGCTCAGCGAGGTGCCCCAGGTGACGCATACCCGCCGTCGCGGCGGCGGCGCCTGCAGCCAGCCGGGCAGCACGGCAGTCCCGTTATAGGGGACGTAACGGATCGGCTGCCGGCGCATCTCGCCGGTGTTCGGCATGCCCGGCGGGCAGGGATCGAGCGTCAGGTCACCGAGAATGCCGATCGAGGACACCCCGAGCCGCCCGGCCAGCCGGCCGAGCAGCCGGTCCTCCAGGAAGCTGAGCCCCGCGGTGAAGTCGGTGTTCCACAGGTGCCGGACCGCGGGCACGCCGAGCACCCTGGCCACCAGCGGTCCCGCGAATGCGGTCGGCTCGAAGATCACCAGGTCGGGCCGCCAGGAGCGGGCAAAGCGCACCAGGTCGCCGGCCATTACCTCGGCGCTGCGCCGTGGCGCCTGCAGGCCGACCAGGTCACGGTTGGCCCGGCTGATCTCCTCCGGGGTTCGCTGCTCCCACCACCGGCCGATCTCGTGCTCGGCCCGGATGGCGGCGTCCACGTCGATATCCGGCCCGGCCGGGCAACGCCGGCAGCCCGGTGCGAGTGATCGCCGGCGCGAAGGCCGGGTGGCTGGCCACCAGAACCTCGTGACCCGCCGCGCGCAGCGCCCAGCCCAGCGGGACCATCGGGTGAAAGTGTGACGAGACCGCCCAGGTGACGAACAGGGCGCGCACGGTCCCTCCTCGGGAACTTCAGCCAGCCAGGGGAGAGTCGAGCCGCCCGGCGAAACCGCGCAGCACCTCGTCAAGCGACTCGGTCAGCCGGGCGGCCTCACCGGGGGTCAGCGACGACACCGTGTACTCCAGCAGCAGCACGGGAGACCGGCCCCAGCTCTGCACGAACAGCGCGACGTCGACGCTGGTGCCGCCGCAGGAGCCTTCGTGGAACCTCGCCTCCAGGTCACCGGCACGCAGCGTGGTCGACAGGTAGTCGTCGTAGGCGGAGAACATCACCTGGATCAGCGGCAGGTGCCGCGCGTCGGCGGGCAGGCCGAGCCCGTCGATGAGCAGGTCAAGCGGCACGTCCGCGGCCGCGATGGCGTCGGCGCTGGCGCGTGCCACCGCGCGCAGGTAGTCACCGGCGAGCTGGCCCGCGGGCATGGCGCAGCGGACCGGCACGGGGGCGGCGCAGCACGCGACCGTCCGCATCAGCTCGGCCGTAGGGCGCTGCAGCGCGGCGGTGCCGATGACGCACTCCGTCACGCCCGCCTGCCTGGCCACCACCAGCGCCCAGGCGGCGAGCAGCACGACGGTCCTGGTCACCTTGGCCGCCGCGGCGGCCTGCTCGCAGGCATCGCGGGCGGCCTCGGTGAGGGTGAACGGGTACCGGGCTGCCCGGAAGTCGAGGGCGGACAGCCGGGGCAGCTCGGTCGGCAGTTCGATCAAGGTCGGCGCCCCGCGGAGCTGAGCCACCCTGGCCGCGGTCAGCGCGGCGAGCTGGCCGGACGTCTGCAGCGCGGCCTGCCTGGCCGCGATCAGCTCCGGGCTCGGTGCTGGCCCGATCAGGGCCGGCTCAGCGCCGGCGGCGAGTGCCTGGTAGTGCTCCAGGATCTCCCGCCAGAGCAGGCCCGCGGCCCAGGCGTCCGCGAGCATGTGGTGGATGAGCACGGACAGCAGGTGACGGCGTTCCCCGAGCCTGGTCAGCACGAAGACGACCGGCGGCGCGTCCAGCGGCCGCAGCAGGCGGTCCGCGTCGCCAGCGAGCTCCTCGTGCACGGCGGTCACGTCGCTGGCCGTGCCGGTTCCCGGCCGTTCCCGGCAGATCAGCCGTGGCGGGCAGTCCGGAAGCACGCGCCGGGCAAAGGTGATCTTCCCGGTCCGCGCAAAGACCGTCCGCAGCGCCTCGTGCCTGGCGACGATCCAGTCCAGCGTGTCCCGCAGCGCCTCGACGGCGAGCGGCCCGGTCAGCTCGGCGCTGGCCAGCAGGCGCATGGCGATGCCGGCCCCGCCGTAGATCTCCGCCAGGAGCATCTGCCGCTGCCCTGGCAGCGGCTCCCGGTCCGGCGAGCCGTCCGCGGCGGCCGGCGCCGCTTCCGGCTGGCCAGCCCGCCCGGCGGCCCCGGCCAGCACCTGCGCCAGCGGCGCCGGGCTCAGCAGCATGGCCAGGTCAATGGACACCCCGAGTCGCTCCTCGCACAGCGAGAGCAGCCGGGTCGCGTCCAGGGAGCTGCCGCCCAGGCCGACGAAGGACTCCTGGCCGGCATCGGCCCGCAGGCCGCCCGGCGTCATCGCCAGCACCTCGGCGGCAATGTCCGCGGCGAGGTCCGGGGCCAGGCCGCTGTGGCCGGCGGCGGGGTCCGGCACGCTGATCAGCTCCTCGACTGCGGTTATCCGTTGCCGTGAATTGTCGGGGCCCGCGCTTGAGGGCAGGTCGAGCACCGCTCATGCCCCTTCCATGGCCCGGTCAAGCAGTACCGCGTCCGGATCGCTGATGAGCAGCTGAAGCAGGCGCTCGAACGTGTCCGCGTGCGCGGTCACTGCCGCCTGATCGAACACGGTGGCGTCATACTCGGCGGTCAGCGTCAGGCCGTCGTCGGCGAGCAGGAGATCGAAGATCAGGCCCGCCCTGGCGTGCCGCTTATGCAGCGGGCAGACGCGCAGCCGCAGTCCGGGCGCGCGCAGCGGGCTGAGCCGGTCCAGGTTGAGCTGGGCGGAGAAGATGCCCCAGCCCTCGTTATCGCCGGTCTGGTCCGGCTCGGGCAGCACGCTGGGGGAGAACTCCGGATGCTCATAGGCCGCGAGCAGGGTCGCCTGCATCGCGCTCAGGTAGTCGCGCCCGCGCTGCGGCGGCCGGAGGCGGCTGCGCACCGGAAGCATGGTGGCGCAGTGCCCGACGACGGTGTCACCGCCCTGGTAGCCGCGGCCGGCGAACGGCACGCCGATGACCAGGTCATCCCGGCCTGTCAGCCGGTGCAGCATGCCGCCGTAGGCGGCGAGCAGCACCGTGAACGCGGTCACGCCAAGCGCGCTGGCCGCGGTCGCGAGCTGGCCGGCCAGCTCCCCGCTGACCGCGCGCTGCACGACGCCAAGCGCGCGCCCGGCGCGGGCAGCGCCGGGACCGCGCGGCACGACCGGCGCGGGCACTCCGGCGGAGTAGTGCTCCCGCCAGTACCGCAGGCTGTCCTGCCCGGCCGCGGACTCGCGGTACCGTCGCTGCCAGGCGACATGCTCGGCGTACTGGACGGGCTCGGGGAGCGGTGCCTGGTCCGCGCGCCGCCGCCGGGCGTACAGCTCGGCGAGCTGCGACAGGATGATGTCGAACGACCTGCCGTCGATCACGATGTGGTGCGCGGCCAGGTAAAGCTGATGGTGATCAGCGGCCAGCCGCAGCACCGCGGCGCGAACCGGCGGCTCGGCCGTCACGTCGAGTACCTCGCCGGCCTGAGCGTCGAGCCAGGCGGCTAGGCGCCGCCGCCGCTTACGGTCGTCGCCGCCGGTCAGGTCAATCAGCGGGAGGTGCGCCCTGGCCGGGACCAGCAGCTGCCGTGACCCGTCCGCGGCGATGACCGCGTGCAGGCTGTCGTGGCGCCCCAGCGCCTCGGCCGTAGCCGCGCGCAGTGCCGCCAGGTCCAGCTCGCCGCGCAGGTCAAGCAGCAGCCCTTCGGTGTAGGCGCGGGACCGGTCGGCTCCCTCCTGGTCGGCGGCCCAGATGTCGCGCTGCACCTGGCTCAGCGGCCAGCCGTCCGTGGCTTCCGGCGGCCCGCTGCCGTTGCTGTCAGGGACCGCCGTCCGCCGGCCCGCGCTGAAGAACCCGGCCTCGGCCATCTCGGCCGCCGTCCCGGCCACCGCGGACACGATCTGATCGATGTCGGCCTCGGTGTGCGCGGTGGACAGGAAGCAGTTGCGCCCCTCCCAGACGTAGAGGCCCTTCTCCACCAGCCCGGCGTAGAACAGCTCGACCGGGCGCGACCAGGCGGGCTCGGCAGGGAACTGGAACCGGAACAGTGAGCCGAAGCGGCCGATCCGCGCGGCGACGCCGGCCGCGTGGAAGGCCGCGTCCAGTCGCCGTGCCATGTCCTCGGTGCGGGCACCCAGGCCCTCCTGGAGACCGGGGCCGTGCCGGCCGAGCTCGGTCAGCACCGCCCTGGCCGCGGCCAGGGCCAGGGGGTGCTTGGCGAACGTCCCGGTAAAGAACGTGCGGACCGAGTCGCCGGAAGCGGTCGTGCCCGGCCGCCAGCTCCCGCCGTCGATCGCGTCGAGGTACCGGGCGTCGCCGGCCACCACGCCGATCGGCAGGCCGCCGCCCAGGACCTTCCCGTACGTCGTGAGGTCCGCCGTGATCCCGAACAGCGCCGCCGCGCCGCCGGGATGCATCCGGAACCCGGTGATGATCTCGTCGAAGATCAGCGGGACGCCCGCGGCCGTGGTCAGCTCGCGCAGCTCGCGCAGGAACCCGGCGGGCTGCAGGTCGGGGCGCCGGCTCTGGACCGGCTCCACCAGGACGCCCGCCAGCTCGTCGCGGTGGGCGCGGAGCGCCTCCAGGGCGGCATCGTCGCCGTAGGGCAGCACCAGAACGTTGCGGCCGATGTCGTCGGTGACGCCAGGGGCTAGGGGCACCGCGTCGCCGCCTCGACGGCTGAGGTCCTGCCGCGCCAGGACGGGATCGGCCGATCCGTGGTAGGAGCCGGCGAACAGGGCGATCCTGCGCCGTCCGGTCACCGCCCTGGCGAGCCGGACCGCCACCATCACCGCCTCCGAGCCGGTGTTGCAGAACAGGACTCGCTGCTGGCCGGTCATCTCACTCAGCAACTGCGCCACCTCGGCGGCGAGCGGCGAGTGCGGGCCCAGCTGGATGCCCCGAGATAGCTGCTCGGTGATCGCCGAGATGATGAACGGCTCCTGGTGGCCGAAGAGGTTGACCCCGTAGCCCATCGCCAGGTCGAGGTACTCGTTCCCGTCGATGTCCCAGGACCGGGCTCCCAGGGACCGGTCCACGGAGACCGGGTACATCATCGGCTTCAGGTCAGGGAACGCCAGGAAGGCGTGCCGGGCGTCGGCGTGCCGCGGCCGTTCGGCGTCCGCGAGCCGCCGCGATCGCCGCGTCCGGGCGGTGTAGCGGCGCATCAGCTCCTGGGCGAACGCGCGCTGGGCGCTGACCAGCCCGCCGTTCACCGGCCCGTCGGTCCGGAATGGCACGAACGCCTCCGAGGCCGCCAGGCCGCCCGCCGCCACTATCCCGGCGGGTGCTGTCGGCCGGGCAGGCCCGCTCGGCCGGACAGGCACCGTCGGCTCCGGCCCCGCGGCCCCGGCGGTGGCCGGTCCTGGTGTGCCGGCGGTGGCCGGGACCAGTACGCCCTGGCGTGCCGGGTCGGTGTTGCCGCTGCCGCTTGGCGTGCCGCGCAGCAGCTCGTAGGCCTGGCTCATCACGCGCGCGTGCACCTGGAGGAACTGGCCGACCCCCGTGTCCTGTCCCGGCCCGTCCGCCCCGGCACCCGGGCCGGCGGTCTCGGTGCGGACGACCGCCGTGCTGACCGCGCCTGGCTCGGCGGCGACCGTGCTGACGACCGTCGTGGTGACCACGGCCGAGTCGGCATCCAGGTGGCGCCGCGAGTCGATGGTGAGCGACCCGGCCATCGCGCTGACGTGCTCGGCCAGCCGGGCCAGCGTGTTCAGCTCGCCGAAGAGACTGCCCACGCTGACGGAGACGCCAAAGGCCTGCTGCGTCGTCTGCAGCAACTGGAACAAGGTCATCGAGTCCGCGCCGAGTTCCACGAAAGGCATGTCAGGGTCGACCGCCGAGCCGGTGCCCAGCAGCCCGGCCACGACGCGGGCCAGCGTGCCGAGCACCTGCCCTGTGCCGCCCTGGGCACCAGGGTCCGGGGCGCCAGGGTCCGGGGCGCCAGGGTCCAGTGCGCCAGGGGCCGCGGTGCCGGGAGCCGAGGCCAGAGTGTCCGAGGCTGCCGATTCCATGCCGCGCTCCGTTCCCGCTGCTGCTGGCTGGTCGTGATCCGGGTCGCCCCCCGGCGGCGGCTCAGCCGCACGGGCACTGGCCGCGGGCGCCGGGAGCCAGTGCCGCCGCCGCTCGAACGGGTACCCGGGCAGGGCCAGACGGCGGCGGCTGCCGTCGCCGTGGAATGCCACCCAGTCGATATCCCGGCCCGCGGTGTATAGGCGCGCCACCGTGTCGGTCAGCACGGACCAGTCGCTGGCGCCCGGCCGCAGCGACGAGCTCCACAGCGCGCCGGGAAAGGCACGGGCGCCGGCGGCGGCCAGCGACCGGCCTGGCCCTACCTCCAGGAACTGTGAGCAGCCCTGCTGGACCAGCAGCGCGACGCCATCGGCGAACCTGACCGGCTCGATGAGCTGACGCGCCCAGTAGCTGGCGTCGGGCTGGCCGGTGCCGAGTACCCGGCCGTCCATGCCGCTGACCATCGCGATGTCGCCGTCGGCGGGCACGGCGCCGCGCGCGGTCCGGCGCAGGGCAGCGGCGGCAGGCCGCATCATGGGCGAGTGAAAGGCGTGGCCAGCCTTCAGCGGGCGGCTGGCCACGCCGCGCTCGGCCAGCTCGCGCAGGAAGCCAGTCACGTCCGGCGCCGGCCCGGCGATCACCACGGCGTCGGGCGCGTTCACCGCGGCCACGGCTGGCGCCCGGCCGCGGGGCAGGTCGGCGGCGGCGTCGCGAACCAGGTCCTCGCTGGCGAACACGACGGCCATCGCGCCGGGCTGGCACAGTTCCTCGATCAGCGCGCCGCGCTCCGCCACGAGTTCCAGGGTCTCCGGCAGGCCGAGCCTGCCGGAGACGGCCGCGGCGGTGAACTCGCCGAGGCTGTGCCCGAGCACGAAGTCGGGCACCACGCCCCAGCTCCGCCATAGCCGCGCGAGCGCGTACCCGACCGCGACCACGGCCGGCTGGGCGTAACGCGGCCGGTCCAGCAGGTCGAGGTGACCGGGCAGCGGGAACAGCGCCGCCAGCAGCGGCACGTCCAGGCGGTCGGCCAGCAGATCCTGGCAGCGGACGAGTTCCTCGCGGAACAGCGCGCTGGTCACGAACAGCTGGCGGCCCATGTTGAGGTACTGCGAGCCGGTGCCGCTGAAGACCATGGCCAGGCGCGCGGGGCGTGCGCCGGCGTAGCCGTGGTACGCCCCGGCCGACGCGGCGGGTGGCATCCCGTCCGCCAGCGCGTCCAGCCCGGCTAGCGCCTCGGCGTGCGTGCGGGCGCGGACGGCGCCGCGGTGCCGCAGGTGCGCCCGGCCCAGGGTGGTGGTCGCGGCCATCGCGCCGAGGTCGGCGTCCGGGCGGTCGCGCAGCCAGCTTGCGTACCGCCCGGCCAGGGCGGTGACCGAGGACTGGCTGGCCGCGCTCAGGGTGAGCAGGTGACAGGGCCGGGCGCGTGCTGGCCCCGTGGTTGCTGGCCGCGTGGTTATTGGCCCCGTGGTTGCTGGCGCCGTCTCGGCGAGCTCGGTCACGATGACATGCGCGATCGTCCCGCCGAAGCCAAACGAGCTGACGCCCGCCGCCCGGGTCCCGCCCTGCCCGGCTGGCCAGTCGCAGGCCGTCACGGGGATACGGACCCGGGCGTCCTGCGGCAGCCGGGGGTTCAGCCGCCGCAGGTGGATCTGGCCTGGCACCCGGCGGTTCGCCAGCATCAGCAGGACCTTGATCAGGCCGGCCATCCCCGCTGCCGCCTCGGCATGTCCGATATTGGCCTTGACCGAGCCCAGCAGCAAGGGGCGGCCCGGATCAGTGCCCGGCCCGTAGACCGCGCTCAGGGCCGCTACCTCGATCGGGTCGCCGAGCGCGGTGCCGGTGCCGTGCGCCTCGACATACCCGATGTCGCCCGGCTGCATCCGCGCGTCATCCAGCGCGGCGCGCAGCACCGTCTGCTGAGCCTGCCCGCTTGGCGCGGTGAGTCCGTTGGTCCGCCCCTCCTGGCTGACCGCCGACCCGGCGATCACGCCGAGCACGCGGTCGCCGTCCGCGATGGCGTCGCGCAGGCGCTTGAGCACGACGATCCCGCAGCCCTCGGAGCGGACGTAGCCGTCAGCGGCGGCGTCGAAGGTCTTGCAGCGGCCGTCTGGCGCCAGCGCGCCGGCCTGCGCCAGCACGCCGGTGATCTCGGGCGTGAGCAGGACACTGACCCCTCCGGCGAGCGCAAGGTCGGACTCACCGCAGCGCAGGCTGCGGACCGCGAGGTGGACGGCCACCAGCGACGAGGAGCAGGCGGTGTCGACAGCCAGCGAAATGCCGCGCAGGTCCAGCAGGTATGACAGCCGGTTCGCGGCGATGCTCATCGCCTCCCCGGTGCCGCTTGACCGGTCGCGCGGAACCGGCCCGGCGGTCTGCAGGCGGCCGTAGTCGCTGCCGGAGATGCCGACGAACACGCTGGTGCGGCTGCCGCGCAGGCTGGTTGGTGCGATCGCCGCGTCCTCCAGCGCCTGCCAGGACGCCTCAAGCAGCAGGCGCTGCTGCGGGTCGAGGCAGGAGGCCTCCCGATCGGAGATCGAGTAGAGCCCGGCGTCGAACTCGTCGATTCCGGGAAGCAGGCCGTGCGGCCTGCCGAGCTGCCGCCTGCCGGTGGGCACGGCCAGGCCGTCCTGGCCGGCTTCCAGCAGCGACCAGAACACCTCGGGGTTCGGAGCGCCTGGGTACCGGCAGGAGATGCCCACCACGGCGACCTGGCCGGTGGCCGGCGGCTCGGCGAACCGCGATCCCGTGGCGGGTGGTCCTGTGCGGTCGGCTGGCGTCACCTGCGGCACCGCGTCCTCGGGCTCCGCCGCCTGCGCCAGGAACTGAGCCAGCGCGCGGACGCTTGGGTAATCCCAGGCCAGCGTGGGCGCCAGCGGCCGCCCCAGATAGTCCTGGAGCTCGCCGACCAGAGTAACCGTGTCCCTGGACGACAGCCCGGCAGCCGTGAATCCGGCCTCGGCGCCATCGGCGTCACCCGGCTCGCCGGTCAGCTCCGCGATCCGGTCGCTGATCCATTGCTCGATCTGGCTGGCGGACGGCGGACTGGCGGACGGCGGGTCCGCGTGCTCCGGTGCCCGGCTCATCGCCGTTCTCGATCTGTCGGCATCCATTTACCAGGTCTTCAGGGTCCCGGCCAGGAACAGCTCCCGGCACCGGGCGCGCTGCAGCTTGCCGCTGGTGGTCCTGGGCAGCCCGGCCGGGCGGAGCAAGACGACCTGGGTGACGCGGATCTGGTGGTCCGCCGACACCGCCGACCGGACGGCGCGGACTATGTCCTCAGCGGCCAACTGCCCGGCGGCAGGCGGCGTGCCCGGCCCGGCGACGCGGACTCCCTTGCCCGTCTCGGCGACAACCGCCACCGCGGTCTCGTCCCGCAGCGGGTAGCCGAACGCCACGAGCCGGCCCGAGGCCAGCGCGCTGTGGCTCTGCTGTGCGGTGAGCTCGATGTCCTGCGGGTAGTGGTTGCGGCCGTCAACGATGATCACGTCGTCCAGGCGGCCCAGGATGTAGAGCTGACCATCGGCGAGAAATCCCAGGTCGCTGGTGCGCAGGAACGGCCCGGCCGAGCCGTCGGCCAGGTACCCGGCGAACCGGTCATCCGGTCGGCGCCAGTAGCCGCGGGACACGCTGGCCCCGGCGATCCAGATCTCGCCGACCCCGCCTGGCGGCCGTTCCGTGAGCCGGTCCGGGTCCACGATCCGCAGGTCGGTGCCGTCCGCCACCGGCCCGCAGGACACCACCTCGTAGCCCGGTTCTTCGCTGCCGGGGGCGCGGGCCATCATGTCGCGCTGCAGCGCGGGAAGCGAGGTGATGACGCTGCCCGGCAGGCCCCGGTGTCCGCTGACGTAGACCGTTGACTCCGCGAGCCCGTAGCACGGAACGTAGCTGGCGGGGTCGAATCCCGCCGGGGCGAACGTCGCGGCGAACCGGCTCAGCGTGCTGGTGAGAACCGGCTCGGACCCGTTCAGGGCGTACCGCAGGCAGGACAGGTCCAGCGTCGCCCGCTCGGCTTCGGTGGTCCGGCGCACGCACAGGTCGTAAGCGAAGTTGGGCGCCGTGGCCATGTGCGCCCGGTACCGGCTGATCGACTCCAGCCAGGACACTGGGCGCAGCACGAATGCGGTGGGCGTGCTGAGCGCGATCATGCCGCCAGTGACCGCCGGCAGCAGGAGCTGCGCCAGGCCCATGTCGTGGAAAAGCGGCAGCCAGCTCGCGGTCCTGAACCGGTCCCCGGCCGTCAGCTCGATCGGCAGCGTGGTGTACAGGTCGGTCAGGTTGGCCAGCATGTTCCGGTGGCTGAGCTGAACGCCTTTGGGATCGCTGGTTGATCCCGAGGTGTACTGCAGCAGGGCCAGGGCATCGGTGCCGTGGCCGGGGTCGCGGTACTCGGCGGCCAGCTCGGGCCGTATCTGGTCCACGGCCGCGACGCGGGTCGAGCCCAGGCCATGGGTGCCGGGCTCGGCCGCCACCTGCGAGGGGACCAGCACGAGGGCGGGCTCGGCGTCATCGACGATCCGCAGGAGCCGCGCTGCCCCGTTGCCGAGGCCCTCGCCCGGCGCCGGCACCGGGACCGCCACGGCTCCGGCAAACGCGCAGCCATACAGTGCCACGGCGAAATCGATGCTGTTGGGCAGCGCCAGCAGTACCCGGTCGCCGGGGACGGCGGAGCGCCGCAGGAACGCCGCCGTGGCCCGAGCCCGCCGGTCCAGGTCTCGGTAGGTGACCTTCCCGGTTTCCTGCCCGCCGCTGTCCAGGGTCACGCAGGCCGTCTCGGCGGGATACCGCCGTGCCTGCGTCGACAGCAGGTCACATAGCCGGCCGCAGGAGCCATCCGCGGTGATGAGGCTGATGGCGCGGGGCTGATCCTCAAGACGCTCTCTGACTGACATGGGCGCTCCTCGACTAGTCAGGTCACATGGCCGGCTGCGCTGCCCGCCTGGATCAATGCCGCCTGGATCAATGCCGCCTCGGCGCGAACGGGGCCGAGCAGGCGATCTCGGTGGCCGAGCAGGGCAAAATGGTCGCCCGGCAGCTCGACGCTGGCGAAGTCGCCGGCGGTGACGGCGCCCCAGCCAGCGAGGTCCGCGCGGGAGATGACGAGGTCTTCGGCGCCAGCTACCGCCGTCACCGGGCAGGTCAGGAGCGGGCCGGGCGGCGGCACGTAGGCCTGGGACATGGCCAGGTCGGCGCGGAGCGCGGGCAGGAACGCCCGCAGGTAGTCGGGGCGGCACGCGATCTCGTCCGGGATGCCGCCGAAGCGACGCCGCACGTCCTCGACCAGCTCATCGTCGGTGAGCTCGGTCACCGGAGGCAGCCCGGCCGCCGCTCCCGGCGGCCGGGAGGCAGCGGCCACCAGGCGCAGCGGCGGCAGGCAGTACTGCTGCTGCAGGCGGCGGCCCAGCTCGTAGGCCACCAGCGCCCCGACGCTGTTGCCAACGAGCGCGTAGGGCACGTCGAGGTAGGGCAGCAGGACCGGGGCGAGGGCCTGCGCCAGCGGAACGACGCCAGTCGGAGGCGGCTCCCCGGCCCGGTCGTCGCGGCCGGGCAACTGGATCGCGCAGACATCGACGCCAGGAAGCTGGTCGCGGGTCCAGGCGCGGAAGGCGGCCCGGCCGCCGCCGGCGTGCGGGAGGCAGAAGACCCGGAGCATGACGTCCGGGCCGTCCGCCTGGCTGGTCAGCCAGCGGCTGGTGTCCGCGCCTGGCATGCCCGAGATCATGCGCCGCTAGCTCCGGTCGGCGATGTCGGGCCAGCGCAGCACGGCCGATCCCCAGGCCAGGCCGCCGCCGAACCCGGTCAGCACGACGCGGTCACCCGCGCCGAGCGCCCCGGTAGCCACTCCGTAGGCAAGCGCGAGGGGGATGGAGGCGGCCGAGGTGTTGCCCACCTCCTCGATGTTGATCAGGCACCGGTCGACGGGGATGCCCAGCCGGCCCGCCACGCCGGTCACGATGCGCTTGTTGGCCTGATGGCAGACCAGCCAGTCGACCAGGGAGACGGGCCATCCGGCCGCCGCGAGCGCCTGCCTGGCTGACTCGGTCATGACCGCGAGCGCGCGCCGGTAGACATGCTGGCCCTGCATCTGGAGGAACCGGTCCGCCTCGTCCCCGTCTCCGCAGCGGTGCGGCTGCTGTGACCCGCCGGCCGGAATCGTGATCAGGTCCGCGTCCAGGCCATCGCTGCCCAGCGTGAACGACCCGATCGCGCCCAGCTCGGCCTGGTTCCCTGCGCGCAGCACGACCGCGCCCGCCCCGTCGCCGAAGATCACCCTGATGCCCTGGTCGCGGGGGTTGAGGACGCCGGTGAGCAACTCGGCGCCGATCACCAGGACGGTGTCCGCGATGGCCGCCGCGATCAGCCCCGCGCCGGTCGCGAGCGCGTAGATAAAGCCCGCGCAGACGGCG
Organism: uncultured Actinomycetota bacterium; assembly: GCA_963725175.1. GTDB lineage: Bacteria > Actinomycetota > Actinomycetes > Streptosporangiales > Streptosporangiaceae > DASUBV01. Next base: position 2,912,751 of record CAVRXH010000006.1, on the reverse strand, counting down.
GCGACGTCGAAGGCCGCCACGGTGCCCAGCGCCAGCCGGCTCGCCACCTGCGGCGCGGTCGCGGGGCAGGGCCGGTCCGGGGTCGTGGTCGCGAGCACCAGGGCGTCGACCGTCCCCATCCCCGCCGACTTCAGGGCTCGCTGACCCGCCTGCGCGGCCAGCTCGGAGGTTGTCATGCCAGGCGGGGCTACGTGCCGCGTCACGATGCCCGTCCGCTTGCGTATCCACGCGTCGGTGACCGGCAGGACGCTGGCGAGCTGCTCATTAGTGAGGACATCCGGTGGCGTCCACGCGCCCAGGCCGCAGAGCACCGCGGCACGGGCGGGCGGGACCGCCGTGTTCGGCTGGCCCGCGGCTGTGGTCGTCATCAGTGGCTCCATGTCTGGTCACAGTCCGGCGCTGAAGGAGAGCCACCCGCCTTCGGCGTCCCCTCACCGGCTCAGCGTGGCGAACCCGGCTCTAGCGGGGCTAGAACGTGCATCGAGGTAGCGGGTCGCCAGCCGGTCAGCCTCGCCGGCCGGTTGTCCGCCGCGGCGCGCTGTGAGAGCCTCTCGGCGAAAGCCCGTTCGCCCGCACGGGGCGGGGCTGCGACCGAGAGGGGATACCCGCGGTGAGTAGCGATTCCGCCGGCAGGGCGAGTGACGGTGCGGGCCATAATCGCCGATGGCTGATTGGCCTGGATCCCATCTTCGAGGGCGGCCGCAAGGGCGCTAAGGCGCGAGACTGGGATGTCGAGGACGAGCTGGTCGCCATCACCGTTCTGGGCGATGTCACCATCGACTTGTCTGATGTCCGTAGCGCTCCGTCCGAGGTCCGGGTCAACGCCTGGGCCATCTGGCGCGACGTGGACATTTACGTGGCGCCGGGAACGCGCGTCGAGCTGTTCGGCGGCAAGGTTCTCGGCGATCTGACCAACGAGGCCGGCGCGGCGCCGGGCACGGCTGCCAGCCGCCTGGTCCGGGTGCACGGCCACTCGCTGCTCGGCGACGTCACCGTTCGCGTCGCCGGGACCTGAGCGAGCGGATAGCTAGTCCTGGCTAGCCCTGGCCGCTCCAGGCGGTCTCCTCGGCGACCGGCGACCGGCCGATCAGGGGCCGCCACCACGACTCGTTGTCCCTGTACCAGGCGATCGTGGCCTTCAGGCCCTCGGCGAAGCTGATCTCGGGCGCCCAGCCGAGCTCGGCGTGCAGCTTGCCGGAGTCCAGCAGGTACCTGCGGTCATGTGAGGGACGGTCCGGAACCGTGCGGATCATCTCCGGGCCTAGCCCAAGCTCGCCGAGGATAGCGCCCGCCAGGGTGGCGACATCGACCTCGGTGCCGCTGCCGACGTGATAGCTCTCGCCCGGCCGGCCGCGCAGCAGCACCGCCTCGACCGCCCGGCAGTGATCGTCCACGTGCAGCCATTCCCGCCGGTTCTGGCTGGAGGCGTAGACCGGCAGTTGCCTCCCCTGCAGCGCATTGGTGACGAAGAGCGGGATGACCTTCTCAGGGAACTGATAGGGCCCGTAGTTATTGCAGCAGTTCGTGATGGTGTACGGGATGCCGTAGGTCGTCCCGAAGGCCCTGACCGCGTGGTCGCCGCCGGCCTTGGCCGCGTTATAGGGGGTACGCGGGCGGTAGGGGGACTGCTCGGTGAAGGCGCCGGGGTCGTCGAGCGCCATGTCGCCGTAGATCTCGCAGGTCGATATCTGATGGAACCGGATGCCGGGTTTCCCGGCCCGGCGGATGGCCTCCAGCAGCCGCACCGGGCCCATGACATTCGCCTCGAAAAAGCATACCGGGTCCATGATGGCGTACGAGTTATGAGACTCGGCCGCAAAATTCACGACCAGCGTGACATCGTGCTCGCGGAGGATTCGCGATATGAGCTGCTCATCGCGGATGTCTCCGTGCACGAAGGTGATCTCGCCGGCGATGTCGTCTAGGCTCGCCAGGGCGGCGGCGTAGGCAAGAGCGTCCAGCGTCACGATGGCGTCCGCTGGGTGAACGCGCCGCCAGTGCCTGGTGAAATTCGAGCCGATGAACCCGGCGGCCCCGGTGATGAGAAGAGTCCTGGCCACGGTGCTTCCTTAATCGGTAGTTGTCGTGGCCGCGGCGTCGCATCGCCTGGCCAGAGGATCGCCGGTCGTCCGCCGCTCCCGCGGTGGCGGCTGGGCGCCTGACGGGGCGAGCCTGCCAAGCTGTGCCGTCCCGCGCCCTGTGGATATCTCGACGCGAAACTTTCGGGATATCATTGTGGTAGTCACTGACGTTTTACGTATGCTAACTTTGCGGAGCTGGCGCGACTCGACGGGGGAAATGGCCACACAGCAGAAGGCAACACGGCAAGAATGTGATTGTTCCGGAGTGGAGCCGTCGGTGATGCAGAGCATGGATTCCCGCGTCTCGGTCCTGCTGGTCCAGCAGGAGACCCTGTTCCGGGAGGCGCTGGCGCTGATCCTGGAGCTGGAAAGCGATTTGTCGGTGGTCGCCATGACCGGCGACTTCAGCTCGGCCATCACGATCGCGCGCCAGGTCCGTCCGCATGTCGTCGTCCTGAGTTCGTGTTTTGTCGAGCTTGATGCCGCGGCGCAGGTCCGGAGAATCCGTGAGGTCTCGGAAGAATCGCGGATCATGGTGTTAGTTGGCCAGGGCATGCATGTGGATATGCCCGTCCTGCTGTCGGCCGGCATGAGCTGCCTGCTGTCTGTGCTGAGCACGCGATCACAGTTCACTCAGGCGGTCAGGAATGTCCGCCACATCGGCCAGGAGATGGTGCTCTACATCACGGGGGAGGGCCTGGGCCTGCCAGCCCGCGCCGACGAAGACCGGCTGACCGCCCGTGAGGAGGAGGTACTCCGCCTGGTGGCGGCGGGGCTGAGCAACCGGCAGATCGCCGTTCAGCTGTCGATCGCCGAGGGAACGGTGAAGCGGCACCTGCGCAAGGTTTTCGACAAGCTGGGCGCGCAGTCGCGGATCGACGCCCTGAACAAGGCAGGCCTGCGACGTAGCCAGCCCGTCGGGCTGGCGGGGCTTTTCTAGCCCGCCGGGCCGCGCGGTCACGCCAGCACCTCCACCCGCGCGTCCTCGCCGAGGATGAGGCGGTAGCCCGAGTCGCCATCCGGCCCGCGGACGTCCGCGCCGCAGCCGATGAGAGAGTCCCGGATACCGCCGACCCCGGCCACCGCCGCCCGGTCCAGGAGGACAGAGGCGGCGATCTCGCTGCGCCGGATCACGCAGTCCCGGCCGATCACCGTGTACGGCCCTAGCTCGCTGTCGGAGACGATGCTGCCCGCCCCGATCAGGACCGGCCCGCGCAGCCGAGACCGGCGTACCGTCGCGCCTGGCTCGACCACGACCGGTCCCCGCGCGATGCTGCCGTCATCGATTCGGTCGAGGCCGCTGGCGACCAGGACATCCAGCAGCACGCGATGGCACTCCAGCAGGTCCGCGGCAGTCGCGGCGCTGTTCCAGAATCCGCCGTGTACCGCGGCGGTCACGGTGTGCCCCTGGCGGAGCACTCGCCGCACGGCTCCGGCGATCTCCAGGCCGGCCTGGCCATCGGACGCGCCGGGCACCGCGGCGTAGATGGCCGGGGTGCAGAAGCAGATGCCGGTCATGGCCGTGGCCCCGGCCGGCCCGCTGGCCAGCGCCGTGACCGCGCCGCTCGCGTCCGTCCCGGCGACGCCGCAGCTGGCGAGGTCAGCGGCCGAGGCCATCAGCAGGCCGACGGCCGGGTGCCGGGCGCGGAACGCGTCGGCGGCCGCGCTGATACCGCCGGCCAGCAGGCTGTCCCCCGGGTACAGCAGGAAATTCTCGTCGCCGGCGAAGGCCCGCGCGGTCCGCAGGCAGTCGGCCAGGCCGCGCCGTTCCTGGCGCAGCCAGGTGATCCGCACCCCCAGGTCGGAGCCGGAGCCGATCGCCGCCTCGAGCTGGGCCGCCTGATCGCCGGCGACGACGGCAATGTCGGTGACGCCGGCGCCGCGGATCGTCTCAAGACCGTGCACGAGCAGTGGCTTGCCGGCGATCGGCATGAGCTGCCTGGGCGCGAGGCAGTGGAAGGGGATGGCGGGCGTGCCTGGGTCGCCGCAGAGGATCAGGGCCTTCATCGCGCGTCCGCGGTGATGTCGCCGACCAGGGCGGTGCTGTGCTCGGCCGCCCGGAAGACCGGGCTGGCCAGTACCTCCTGCAGGAAGCCGATCGTGGTGCTGACGCCCTGGCCGCGCACGCCGAACTCGCTGAGCGCCCGCTGCATCCGGGTAATCGCCCCGGCCCGGTCGGGTGCCCAGACGATCACCTTGGCTAGCAGCGAGTCATAGCATGCCGGGATGCGCAGGCCGGGGTAGCCGTGCCCGTCCACTCGCACGAACGGCCCGGACGGCGGGCGGAAGTCCTCCAGCAGTCCCGGCGTGGGGGCGAAGCCGCGACCGGGATCCTCGGCGTTGACCCGGCACTCGATGACGGCACCGCGAGGGCTCACGTCGGCCTGGCCGTACCCCAGCGGATCGCCGGCCGCGATCCTGATCTGCTCGGCGACAATGTCGATCCCGGTCGCCATTTCCGTCACCGGGTGCTCGACCTGGATGCGGCCGTTGACCTCCATGAAGTAGTAACGGCCCCGTGCGTCGGCGAGGAACTCGAAGGTGCCTGCCCCGGTGAAGCCGATGGCCTTCGCGCTGCGTACCGCGGTGTCCTTCATCTCCTGCAGCGCCGCCGCGGGGAGCCCGGGAACCGGGGATTCCTCGATCAGCTTCTGCTGGCGCCGCTGGATCGTGCAGTCACGCGCGCCGAGGTGCACCCCGGCTCCGTGACTGTCGCACAGGACCTGGACCTCCACGTGGCGGGCGAAGCTGAGATAGCGCTCGATGTAGACGCGGCTGTCGGTGAACAGGGCGCGCGCGTCTGAGCGCGCCGCGGTGTAGGCGGCGCCGAGTTCGTCCGGGGCGCGGGCGATCCGCATGCCACGTCCGCCGCCTCCAGAAACCGCCTTGACGATCAGGGGATAGCCGATCTCGGCCGCGATCCGGCGGGCGGCGTCCATGCTCTCCACCACGTCCGGACTGCCGGGCAGCAGCGGCAGGCCCGCTTCCGACAGCATCGTCCGCGCGCGAACCTTGTCGCCCAGGGCACCCAGCAGGTCAGCGGTGGGCCCGATGAACGTGATGCCTTGCTTCTCGCAGGCCTCGGCGAAATCGGGATCCTCGGACAGGAATCCGTAGCCGGGATGGATGGCGTCGGCTCCGGCCTGGGCCGCTGCCTCCAGGATGGCCGGCACGCTCAGGTAACTCTGGCGGGCGGGTCCCGGCCCGATGCAGATGGCCTGGTCGGCGGCTCGCACGGCGAGCGAATCGCGGTCCTCGGTGGAGTAGACCGCGACGGTGCGGATGCCGAGCTCGGTGCAGGTTCTGATCACCCGGAGAGCGATCTCGCCTCGGTTGGCGATGAGGATCGTCGCGAACATGGGATCAGGGCTGACTGTTCGGCGCGGACAGGGCGATGAGCGGCGTGCCGTACTCGACCGGGCGGCCGTCGAGCACCAGGATCTCGGCCACGCGACCGCAATGGACGGCCTCGACCGCCGTCATCAGCTTCATGGACTCGAGGATGGCGACCTGCTGGCCGGGCTCGACGATGTCGCCGACGCTGACGAACGGGGCCGCGCCCGGCGCGGGAGCGCTATAGAAGGTGCCGATGATGGAGGCACAGATGTAGTCGAGGCCGGTGCCGTCGGCGGCGGCTGGCGGCTCCGCGGGCCGGCCTTCCTGGCCGGGCGGGCCGGCGATCGCCTCCGGCCACTCCACCTCGACCGACACGTCGCCGGAGCAGACGGTGATCCGGCGCGGCATCGTGGCGGCCGCGGACACCAGTTCCACGGCGGTGCGCCGCACCTGGTCAAGCACGCCGTTCGCACCTGGTTCTTCTGTCACGGCACCTTCCTCGTCAGTTCTGGCCCGATCACTTAGCGTCTCGCCAGGTCAGGCGGTGTAGGCACGGAAGCGCCTGTGGCGCTGCCGCACGATCGAGGCGGCGTCGGTCTCGGTCAGCTCCCGCAGGCACATCGCGATGGCCGCGTGCAGGCGCTCGATAGCGGTCGCCGGCGCCTGCTGGGTACCGCCTTCCGGCTCCGGGATCACGGCGTCGACGATGCCCAGGCGGAGCAGGTCGCGGGCACCGAGCCGGAGTGCCCGCGCGGCGAGCGGCGCGGCCGCGCGGTCCTTCCACAAGATCGCTGCGCAGCCTTCCGGGCTGATCACCGAGTAGAAGGAGCCCGAGTACGCCAGCACCTTGTTGGCGACTGCCAGGGCGAGGGCGCCGCCGCTGCCGCCCTCGCCGGTGATCACCGAGATGATGGGCACCGTCAGCCGGGCCATCAGCCGCAGGTTCTCCGCGATCGCGACCGCCTGCCCGTGCTCCTCCGCCTCGCGGCCGGGAAACGCGCCGGGAGTGTCGACGAGCGTCACCACGGGCAGGCCGAGCTTGTCGGCCAGCCGCATCAGCCGGGCCGCCTTGCGGTAGCCGGCCGGCATCGGCATCCCGAAGTTCCGGGCGGCGAGCTCGGCCGGCGTATGGCCCTTCTGATGGCCGATCACCATGATCGGTAGCCCGTCGAGCCGGCCAAGGCCGCCGGTGATCGCCGTGCAGTCTCCGGTCTGGCGGTCGCCGTGCAGCTCCTCGTACATCTCCAGGATGCCGCTGAGGTAGTCGATCGTGGTCGGCCGGCGCAGGTCACGCGCCTCCGTCACCACGCTCCACGCGTCTCGCTCCGGCAGGGCGCGCCAGTCCCGGACCAGCGGGTCCGCCAGCGCCGGCGATTGCGCGCGCTCGGGACAGCGTGCGGCGGCGGATAGCAGGCGGGCCATGGTCGGCCGCAGCTCGGCCCTGGCCCGGACCATGTCGATCATCCCGCGGGCCAGCAGGAACTCGGCCGTCTGGAAGTCCGCGGGCAGCTGTTCGCGGATGGTCTGCTCGATGACCCGGCGGCCCGCGAAGCCGAACCGCGCGCCCGGCTCGGCCACGATCACGTCGCACAGCGAGGCGAACGAGGCGGCCACTCCGCCGAAGGTCGGGTCGGTAATCAGCGAGATGGTCAGGATGCCGGCCTCGTCCAGCTCGCCGAGCGCCTGGCTGGTCTTGGCCATCTGCATCAGCGAGATGACGCCCTCCTGCATCCGGGCGCCGCCGGAGGCCGTCACGATGACGAACGGCAGGCGCTCGCGGAGCGCCGCCTCGGCCGCCTGGGTGATGAGCTCGCCGACCACGGCGCCGAGGCTCCCGCCCATGAAGCGGAAGTCCATGACGGCGGCGATGAGTGGATGGCCGTCGATCGTGCCGCGCACGCAGACGACCGCCTCGTCCAGGCCGGTGGCCGCCCGTGCCTCGGCGAGCCGCTGCGGGTAGGGCTTGCTGTCCACGAAGCCCAGCGGGTCACCGCCGCCGGCGTCGGGACTGAGCTGCTCGGCGCTGCCGGCGTCGAGCAGCGTCTGGATGCGGTGCCAGGCCGTCAGCCGGCCGTGATGCCCGCAGCTCGGGCAGACACCCAGGCTCCGGGCTAGCCGCTTGACGTAGAGAATCTCCCGGCACCGCGAGCATGCCACCCAGTCGGCGGTGCCGACCACCTCGACGCTGAGAGTATCGGTCACATCTCCTCCCGGTCCGGCCGTCGCGGGCGCGCAGCCCGGCTGGTCCGGGTGACGGCCCGGTCGCAAGGCCAAGGCTGCCTGCCCGCGTTCGAGCCACGCTGGAGTCTTCCAGGAGGACGCGGGCGACCAGGGCTACGACAGCGTCGTGAGCTCGACCCGGCTGGTGACTCCCAGCTTGCGGAAGGCGTGCGTGAGGTGGACCTCCACGGTCCGCTGCGTGACGAATAGCGTCGCCGCGATCTCCCGGTTCGAGTAGCCGCGCGCGGCCAGGCCGACGACACGCTCCTCGCTCGGCGTCAGGGCACCGGGGCCGAACTCCCAGACGCGCCTGGGCCGTGCCCCGGCGGCGAGGAGCTCGCGGCGCGCCCGGTCGGTCAGCACCGGGAGGTCCAGTTCCTGGGTCAGGTGCAGGGCCCGGCGGAGCACGTCGCGTGAGGTGCTCTTGCGACTGGCGCGGCGCTGCGCGACCCCGAGGTCGACCAGGGTATGGCCGAGCAGCAGGCGGCGGGGCGAGTGCTCAAGCAGTCGGGCCGCCTCCTGGAGCGAGCTCAGCCCTGTCTCCCCGCCAGCAGCCAGGCCGTGCACGCGCAGCGCGCCGGCCAGCGCGCCTGGCACGCCCCACCGCCGCGCCAGCTCGACCTCCTCCTCAGCCAGCCGCAGTGCGCGCCCGGTTTCGCCGAGGACCAGCGCGGTCTGGGCCGCGCGGGACCGCCACGGCAGCACCGCCGGATTATCGCTGTCCCAGGAGCTGAGCAGCTCTCCGCAGCTCAGCAGATCTCCAAGCGCGCCGCGGGCATCACCGCGCGCGGCCCGCACCCGTGCCCTGGCAGCAAGGATGAGGGCGCCATGCCAGGACTGCTGGATATCGCTGTCGAAGCCCAGCTGCCGGATTTTCTGGTCGGCCTCATCGACCTGGCCCTGCTCGACGAGCACCTCCAGCAGCGCGCTGAGCGGGAGGCCTGCGGCGCCCGCGGCCTTCGCGGCTGGGGGAACCAGGCGCAGCGCGGCCGTCGCGAGGCTTCCGGCCCGCGTCGCCAGCCCGCGGCGGTAGGCGATGTCGGCCCGCACCGCGAGCGCCACCATCCGGCTCAGCGTGCCGGTCTGGTGCTGGTTCAGGATGCTCTCGCAGTGGCCATCGGCGGCGTCGAGCTCGTCGGCCCAGATGAGCGGCTGCAGAGCGAACATGAGCGCGAGCCACGGGACGTCGCCACGGCCGAGCTTGTCCAGGGCCTGCCGCGCGCGGGTAACCACGGACGGCGCGTCGGCGCCCGCCATCCCGGCCCGATGGGCTCCGACGGCGAGGGCGCTCCCGCTCGGCTCGTCCGCCATGCCGGGACGGTCGGCGCCCCGGCCAGGCGCCCAGGCCGGCCCGGCAACCTCTCGCCCTGGGAACTGCCGCCCGGCGTGTGCCGCGAGCAGCAGCCGGTCGCTGATCTCTCGGCGGAGCTGCTGCGCGGCCGGTTCCGGCGAGACGTCGGCGAGGCCGCCGCGGGTCAGCGCCAGCCGGGCTTCCTCCAGGACCGCGCGAGCCTGATCGCCCTCCGCCACCCGCTCAAGCGCGGCGGCGAGCGAGAGCGAGATCCGCGCCTGGCGGCACGCGTCAGAGGTAGCCGCCAGGCCGGCCCGCAGGTCGCGGATGGCCTGGTCCGGGTCGACCAGCAGCTCGACGTCGCAGAACTCGATGAGCGTCGCCACGTCGAGTCCGCCGGGCGGGACCTCGCGACGTGCCCGGCGCAGGCAGCGGACGGCCAGTTCACCCTCGCCGCGCCGGGCCGCGGTGCGCGCGGCGGCCAGCAGTTCCCGAGCCACCCACGGGTCGGCGGCCGGCAGCGTGGCGATCAGGTGCCGGGCGATCACCTCCGGCGCCAGGCCGGCCTGCGCGGACAGTTCCGCGGCGCGCCGGTGCGCCGCGCTGCGCTTGGCGGCGGGAATGCTCTTGTACAGCGCCGATTGCACGATTGGCGGCGTGAGCCCGGCGGGCGGGACCGGCCGGCGCAACCGCGCGGCGTCCAGCAGGTCGAGGGCGTCGGCGACGGTCCGCTCATCCAGTCCGCACATGTCACCGATCAGGCTCAGGTCGGTGCTGTCCTCCAGGATGGCAATGGTCTCCGCGACCCTGGCCGCGGCGGGTGACTGCCGGGCCAGGCGCGCCAGGACGGTCCTGGCGACGCGCCGCGGGCCGATGGCAGGCACCCGGCCGGCGACGGGCGCCGTCTCGTCGGCGGCCAGCTGCTTCGCCAGCTCCGTCAGGTAGAAGGGGTTGCCGCCGGTAGCGGCGAAGGCCTCGGCGGCGAGGGAGGGAGCTACCTCCTTCCTGAGCTGCCCGGCCAGCAGCGCGGAGCTGCCGTTCAGGCTGAGGCGACGCAGGCCGATCCGCTGCCATGCCGGGAAGTCGCTGAGCGCGGCGGCGAGTGCGGGATCGGGCAGTTCCTCGCCGAGGGTGGTCGTGGCCAGGAAGACTACCGGCAGCCCGTGCAGCCGCCGGATGGCGTGCGACAGGACGCACAGGCTCGGCATGTCGGAGTAGCCGAGATCATCGACAGCGATGACGGCCGGCACCCGTCGCGGCCCAGCCAGCAGCAGACGCTGCACGAAGCCGGCCATCTCCTCCAGGACACCGGGCTGGACCGGTACCACCGCGGCCATCCCGGCCCTCGCGCCGGGCGGCAGCCCTGGCAGCTCACCCGGCACGGCGCCGCCATCGTCGCGGAGCGCGTCACCACCGGTTCCGCCCAGGCCGAGCGCGATCAGCGGAGGCTCGAACAGCTGCCGTACCACTCCGAACGGGAATTCCCGCTCCAGCTCGCTGCCGTAGGCGTCGCACACGAAAGCCCCGGCGCCTCGGGCTAGCCGCAGCGCCCCCTGCAGCAGGGCACTCTTGCCTGATCCGGGCTCGCCCTCGATCAGCACCGGCGTGGCGGCCTGCGGGCCTGCGGCGGTCAGGATCTCGCGGAGTAAGGCCAGTTCATCGCCGCGTTCCAGCAGGGTCCCGGCCGGGCTGCCGAGCTGCCGCTCAGTGCCGGTCAATGCCCGACCCTGTCCGTGATGACGTCGCTCTGTCGTCTAAGGCTCCGCTATGACCTACCATCGCGTCACAAGTATCAATTTTCCGCACCTTTCGCGCGCACCCGGGGGTGGCGCAATGGCCATTCCGGCAGTGGTCACCCCGCGGGGCCAGCGCCGGCGGCTGGTCAGCAGGCCGCGGAAGATGCGCGGAGAACGGCCAGCTGCAGACCGCTGACCTCCGGCGAGGGATCCAGGCCGAGGTCGGCATATAGCACCTGTCGCAGATTCTCGTACGCCTGCAGTGCCTCGCTGCGCCGGCCGGAGAGGTGCAGCGTCTCGATCAGCCTGGCGTGAAACCACTCGTGGTAGGGATAGGCCGCGACCAGGCCGCGTAGCTGCGCGACCATCTCCCGGTGCTGGCCGAGCAGCAGGGCGGTGCGGATGTACAGCTCCTGGGCGTGAACGTGCACCTCATCCAGGTAGGCGCGGTGAGCGTCAAGGAACCGGCCGCAGCTCACGTTGACCAATGGCGAGCCATGCCAGCGGGCCAGGGCCTCGCCGATGTCCTTCTTCGCGGTCGCGGCATCCCCGCCCTCGATCTGCTGGCATGCTCGGGTGACAGCCGCCTCGAACAGGTTCGCGTCGATGCGGGCAGGGTCAGTCAGCAGGACGTAGCCGTGCGCGTGCGTTACCAGGCCGTCGGTGTCGCCGGGCACCAGCCCGACCTGCTGGAAGAACTTGCGCAACTGGCAGATGTAGGTCTGGACGATCGTGGTCGCGCTGCGGGGCGGATTGTCTCCCCAGAGTTCCTCGATGAGGGTCTCGATCCGGACGACCTGGTTGGCCTGGAGGAGCAGCAAGGCCAAGACCTGCCGGACCTTCGGCGTGGTCAGCAGGCAGCGGGCACCATCGTGGATGACCTCAAATGGCCCAAGAAGCCTAAAATCCACCATAAGTTAAATTCACCCTCTCAACGGCCGCTCTGGTACATATGCAACATCGGGGTGGCCCAGAACTCAAGATCTATGTTCCTGAAGGATGATCCGCAGTGCCTCCAAAGGGCCATCCGCGGGGCCGGCCATGCGACGTGGGCGAAGCCAGGCGGGGGAGCGCGCCGCTCAGGTCGGTGGCGCTAGCCGAGACCCCCGATGACTAGCCGAGACCGCTAGTGATGGGCAGCCGCGGCCGGGCAGATCCAGGCGCGGGCTGCCGGAGCGGCTGCGGCGCTCTGGCGGACGAGGTTACAGGCCCGGCCGGCCGGGGTGGTGAGCCCGCCGAGAACGATCACCGCGACGACCGAGGCGAGCAGGACGGGGATGAGCACGATTCTCGCGGCGGTGCCCCGGTGCCCGGCGGCCTGCCAGCGAATGCGGTCACGGGAGAACCAGCGGCCGTCCAGCGCCTCGATCCGCGGCGTGGTCTCATCCTTGGTCAGCCTGGCGAAGATCGCGAACATCGCGGTCAGCTTGGGCTCGCATGCCTGCAGAGCCCGTTCCATCCCGTCCAGCACTCGCTGCTGGCCCGCCGGCAATCCCATGACGGCTCCATTGCCCGCAGGTCAGGTGATCAAACACCGCCCGGTTCATGTCCCTGGTCCCGGCACAACTGCCAATTGCGCACGGCGGGGTCGTGGGGAAGGATGGCCGGAGTGGACGCCTCGCTCCCGATCGGCACAAGGCCGCGCTCGTTGTCACTATGACCAGCACGCGCCTGCCGGCAGCGGCTGAGACCGGCAGCACTTCCTGGCCCTGGCTGGCCTTAGCCGCTGACATGGCGGCCCGCCGTCGTTCCATGGCCACGCCGGGCATCCCGGCCGCCAGCCCGCACGAGGTCCGGATCGCTACCCGGATCGCCGCCAGGACCCCCGCCGCGGTCGCCAGGGCCCGTGAGTTCACCAGGGTCATCCTCGGCCGGTGGAAGCTGGAGGCTAGTCAGGATGACGTCGCCGTCGTGGTGACCGAGCTGCTGACGAACGCGCAGAGTCACACCGCTCCCCGCGAGGCGGGCTGGCCGGTCCAGGTCGGACTGCTCCAGGCGCGGCCCGGCATCGTCCTGTGCGCCGTGTCCGATCCGAGCACGGCACCGCCGGTCCCGCAGCCGCCGGGCCGACTGGGCGAGAGCGGCCGGGGCCTGCACATCGTTGCCGGCCTCAGCGACTACTGGGGATACGTGCCCAGGGCCAGCCAGGGCAAGGTCGTCTGGGCCGAGTTCACCATGCCGGCGGCGCGCTGACGCTCAGCGCCCGCGGCGCGTTTCTGCCCGCGCGGCGGTCACCAGTGATGGGCCACGTCGATCACGCTGGCGGTTCAGGTCATGACCTGGCGCTGATCCAAGCGCTTCCGCATGGCGGGAAGCCGCTGGTCACGTGCAGATGGGATGGAGGGCAAGCCGTCCGTGAGCCCTAGAGATACGGTCGCTGGCGGCGTTTCGCGGTCTCGTAGGCGGCCCGCGCGTCCATGGTGCTGTCGAGGGTCGCCACCTCCGCTACCGGCACGTCCCACCACGCCTCGCTGCCGGGGGCCGGGATGAGCGGGTCGGTCTCGATGTGCACGACGGTGGTGCGGGAGGAGGCGCGGGCCTGCACGAGGGCGGCACGGAACTCCTCGATGCTCGTCGTGCGCAGCACGTCCGCGCCGAGGCTCGCCGCGTTGGCGGCCAGGTCCACCGGCAGCACGTCGCCGTCCAGGCGTCCGCCGGCGCCCCGGTAGCGGTAGCTGGTGCCGAACCGCTGCGAGCCGACGGACTGCGACAGGCTGCCGATGGAGGCGAACCCGTGGTTGTCGATCAGGACCACGATGACCTTGATGCCCTCCTGCACGGCGGTGACCAGCTCCTGGGCCATCATCAGGTAGGACCCGTCGCCGACGAGCACGAAGACCTCGCGGTCACCGGCGGCGAGCCGGGCGCCGAGGCCGCCGGCGATCTCGTAGCCCATGCACGAGTAGCCGTACTCGACGTGGTAGCCGCGCGGGTCGCGGGCCCGCCACAGCTTGTGCAGGTCACCGGGCAGGGAGCCGGCCGCCGCGAGGACGATGTCGGATGGCTCGGCGGCCTCGTTCACGGCCCCGATGACCTCGCTCTGCGCGGGCAGCGGCGCGTGCCGCGTGGTGTAGGCCAGCTCCACGGTGTCCTGCCAGCGCCCGGCAAGCCCGGCGGCCCGATCCTGGTACCCGGCCGGGACCGCCCACCCGCGCAACGCCTCGCGCAGCTCAGTCAGGGCGGCCCGCGCGTCGGCCACGACGGCCACGCCGGACTGCTTGGCGGCATCGAACGCCGCCACGTTGATGTTGACGAACCGCACCGACGGGTCGGCGAAGACGCTGTGCGACCCGGTGGTGAAGTCGCTCCACCGGGTCCCGACGCCGATGACCACGTCGGCCTCGGCGGCGAGCGCGTTGGCGGCGGTGGTCCCCGTCGCGCCGATGGCCCCGGCGCACAGCGGGTCGTCGTAGCGCAGCGACCCCTTGCCGGCCTGGGTCTCGCCGACGGGGATGCCCGTCGCGGAGACCAGCTCGCGCAGTTCGCCGGCGGCTTCGGAGTAATGGACGCCGCCGCCGGCCACGATCAGCGGCCGCCGGGCGGCCCGGATCAGCTCGGCGGCGCGGGCGTTGGCGGCGGGATCTGGTGGCGTGCGGGGGACATGCCAGACCCGCTCACGGAACAGCTCGGCCGGCCAGTCCCAGGCTTGCGCCTGCACATCCTGGGGCAGCGCGAGGGTGACGGCCCCGGTCTCGGCCGGGTCGGTGAGCACGCGCATGGCCGCGAGCAGGGCCGGAGGAAGCTGCTCCGGACGCCAGATCCGGTCGAAGAAACGGGACACCGGCCGGAACGAATCGTTCACGCTGATGTCGTAGCTAGCCGGGGACTCCAGTTGCTGGAGGACGGGATCGGCCGCGCGGGTGGCGAAGATGTCGCCGGGCAGCAGCAGCACGGGCAGCCTGTTGATGGTGGCCAGGGCCGCGCCGGTCACCATGTTGGTGGCGCCTGGCCCGATCGAGGACGTGCAGGCCAGCGCGGACAGCCGGGTGCGGGTCCTGGCGAAGGCGGTGGCGGCGTGCACCATGGCCTGCTCGTTGCGGGCCTGCCAGTACGGCAGCCGGGGCTCGCCGTGCACCTCGGCCTCCAGCAGCGCCTGGCCGACCCCGGCCACGTTGCCGTGGCCGAAGATCCCGAAGCAGCCCTCGATGAGCCGGTGCTGCGTCCCGTCCCGCTCGCTGCGCTGCGCGGCGAGGAACCTGACCAGCGCCTGCGCCACGGTCAGCCGGATCGTCATCGCCCGCCCTCCGGGCCGGTCATCGGCAGCCGCGGGTCGGCGGGCTGGCCGGCCCACTGCTCCCGTACCCAGGCATGCTCGGGGTCATCGCAGATCAGCCACTCCCGCGCGCCCGGCCCCGCCATGACGTTCAGGTAGTACAGGTCGTAACCGGGAGCGGCCATGGCCGGGCCGTGCCAGCCGTGCGGAATGAGCACCACGTCGCCGCTGCGAACCTCGGCCAGCACGTCGGCCGGCCGGTCCGGGGTGCCGTAGACCCGCTGGTAGGCCAGGCCCGCCTGACCGCGCGGCCCCGTTCCGACCTCGAAGTAGTAGATCTCCTCCAGCACGCTTTCCCCCGGCCGGTCCTCATCGTGCTTGTGCGGCGGGTAAGACGACCAGTTGCCGCCGGGGGTGAGCACCTCGCAGGCGATGAGCCGGTCGGCCGCCAGCACGTCCGGCGTGCCGAAGTTGTTGACCTGCCGGGAGCAACTGCCCCGGCCGCGCAGCTCGACCTGGACCTCGGCGGCTCCGACGCGGCGGAACGGCAGCCGGCGCCGCGCCCGCGCGCTGGCCAGGGCGAACCGGCCGCCTTCCGGTGCGTGCAGCGACAGGCCGGCGTCCCTGGGCACGTACGCGCAGTCGCTCACCGCCGCGAAGACCCCGCTGCGCCCGGCCAGCTCGGCCCGGCCCGCCGGGGAGTCGACGACGCAGGACCCGGCGAGCGGCAGCACCAGCACCTCGTCCTCGCTGGCCGCGCGCTGGTAGGTCATGCCGGGCTCAAGCGTGACCACCGTCAGGCCGCTGAAGCCCCAGCCGGCCCGCTCCGGGGTGACGGTGACCAGCTCCGGGCCGCCGCCGGCGTGGCCGGCCGGCAGGTGCCAGCTCACCGAGGCTCACGGATGGACCGCCGGGATGTCGTGGACCAGCGCGGAGACCGCGTCCACCGCGCCGGCCACGTCCCCGTCCGCCGGGTAGAGCAGGGCCCGGCCGATCACGAACCCGCGTACGCCGGGCAGCGCGAGCGCGGCGGCCCACCGGGCGTAGGTCTCCTCGGCGGGGCCGTCCGGGTCGCCGCCGAGCAGCAGCGTGGGCAGGGTGGTCGCGGCCATCACCTGCTCCATGCCGTCGATCACCGGCAGCTTGAGCCAGCTATAGCTGCTCGTCGCGCCCAGGCCAGCGGCAATGGCCACCGAGCGGGTGACCGCCTGAGCCGACAGGTCGTTCACCACCCGCCCGTCGACCCGCCGGCAGATAAACGGCTCCAGCATCGCGACGAGCCGCCGGGAGCCCAGCTCGGTGACCGCCCGGCCGGCCGCCTCCAGGGTGACCACGGTGGCCGGGTCGGTCGTGTCGATGCGGGTGAGCATCTTGCCGCCGTCCAGTCCCATCGCCTCGATCGTCGCCGTGTCGTAGGCGGTGAACCGGTCATCCAGCTCGAACGTGGTGCCCTGAAGCCCGCCTCTGTTCATGGACCCGATGACGATCTTGTCATCCAGGGCGCCGAGCAGCAGCAGGTCCTCGGTGACGTCGGCGGTGGCCAGCAGCCCGTCCACACCCGGCCTGCTCAGCGCCGTGAGCAGGCGATCGAGGAGGTCGTACCGGTTGGCCATCGCGCTGTCATCGCCGCGGACCCCGAGCGCGCCGCGGGCCGGGTGGTCGGCGGCGACGATCATCAGCCGGCCATCATTCCCGAGCAGCGGACGGCGCCTGCGCGCGGCGGCCCGGACGGCGACCAGTTCCGGCCTGGTCGCCCGCAGCTCGCGGAGCTGCTCGAACCGCTCGTCACGCATGAGATTCCTCCAGGAACCGCTCGACCTCGGCGGACGTCGGCATGGCCGATGAGCATTCCAGCCGGGCCGCGACCATCGCCCCGGCCGCGTTGGCGAACCGGATCGTCCGGGCCAGCGGCCAGCCGGCCAGCAGCCCGTGGCACAGCGCGCCGCCGAACCCGTCGCCCGCCCCAAGACCGTTCACCACGTCTACCGCGATCGGCGGCTCGGTCACCGTCTCGTCCCGGCTGCGCGCGAAGACGCCGCGCGGTCCCTGCTTGATGACGGCCAGCTGCACGCCGAGGTCGAGCAGCGCCGCCGCGGCGGCCTGCGGATCCGCGGTCCCGACGGCGGTCGCGCACTCGTCGAGGTTGCCGACCGCGACGGTGACCTGCGCGAGCGCTGCCCGCAACTGCTCGCCCGCCGACTGCGCGCTGTCCCAGAAGACCGGCCGGTAGTCCAGGTCAAGCACGGTGAGCGGCGCCCGGCCGCGGGCCTGCCAGGCGGCGAAGTGGGCGGCGCGGCTGGGCTCCGCCGACAGGCCGGTGCCCGTCGCCCAGAAGATCCCCGCCGACGCGACCGCGCGGGCGGGGATCTCGCCGGGATCGATCTCCAGGTCAGGTGCCTTCGGGTAGCGGTAGAACCAGATCGGGAAGCTGTCGGGCGGAAACAGCTCGCAGAAGGTCACCGGCGTCGGCAGGCCGGGCACGGCGGTGACGAACCGGTCGTCCACGCCGAACCCGCGCAGGGCCGTGTGCACGAAATGGCCGAACGGGTCATCGCCGGTCCTGGTGATCACGGCGGACCGCCGGCCGTGCCGCGCCGCCGCGACCGTCACGTTGGTCGCGCTGCCGCCCAGGAACTTCTGGAAGGTCTGCACCTCGGCGAGGCCGACTCCGGTCTGCAGCGGGTAGATGTCCACCCCGACGCGGCCGATGGCCAGCACGTCATAAGCGGGCCGCAGGCTGCTCACTGCGTACCTCCGCGAGCTGGACCGGCGCGTGACGGTGCCGGGAGAGTTCGCAGGCCTCGGCGATATAGAAGGCCTCAAGCGCGTCCCGCATGGTGCACGGGCTCGGCCCGCCCTCGGCGACCAGGCGGGTGAAGGCGGTCAGCTCCGCCTGGTAAGCGTCCCGGAATCGCGCCATGAACTCGGGATAGGCGGGACCGGCCGGGAAGCTCACGCCAGGCTGCGCCGAGCGCAGCGGCAGCCCGTCGTCCAGGCCAACGCTGATGCCGTCCCGCGAGCCCAGCAGCTCCAGCCGCACGTCGTATCCGGCGGCGTTGTACCGGGAGTTGGACACCAGCGCCAGCGTGTCGTCATCGAGGGTGAGCAGCGCGGACACGGTGTCCACGTCGCCGGCGGCCCGGAACATCTCCGCGCCCCGGTTCTGCCCGACGGCGAAGACCGAGATCACCTCGCGGCCGGTGACCCAGCGGATCGCGTCGAAGTCGTGGATGGAGCAGTCGCGGAAGAACCCGCCGGAGGCGGTGAGGTACTCCTGCGGCGGGGGCGCCGCGTCGAGGGTGGTGGCGCGGATGGTGTGCACCCAGCCCAGCGAGCCGGACCTGACGGCGTCGCGAGCGGCGGCGTACCCGGCGTCGAAGCGCCGCTGGAAGCCGACCTGGACGGGCGCCGTGGCCCCGGCGACCTGGCTGATCACCTCCAGGGTGCCGCCGATGTCGGCGGCGACCGGCTTCTCGCAGAACACCGGCAGGCCGGCCTGTACCCCGCGCAGGATGAGTGCCGGGTGGGTGTCGGTGGCGGTGGCCACCACCAGGGCATCAGGTGCCGAGCGCAGCAGATCGTCCAGCGAGTCCGCCTGGTCCAGCCCTAGCCCGCCCGCCACGTCCTGTGCCCGGCCGGGGTCGGCGTCCGTGACGACGACCGAGCTGACGTGGGGGAGCTGGCTGAGCGTCCGGGCGTGGAACGCCCCGATCCGGCCCACGCCGACGAGTCCGATGCGCATGAAGATCCTCTGACGTCACTGGCCCGCTCCTGGGCAGGCCGCAAGTCGTCAAAGCTTGAACTCCGCCGGGCGGGCTTGTCAAGAAACTGTCTTAATGTCATGACAAACACTCAAGCGCAGTGGCATGACCAGATCATCGCATGTCAGGACCAGTGGACAAGTAAAAAGATTGTTTGTCAGTACAAACTCTTGACTGTCCGATCTTGTTGGGTGTTCGATCTTCCTCACCAGTGGCGGCTGGCCACGTCACCGGCATGCCACCCAAGGAGAGGCGTAGGCACCGGCTATGAACAGACTTGAATCCCGGCGTACCCGGGTGATGACCAGGGCGGTGAGCGCCGGGATCGGCCTGCTGGCCTGCTCGCTGCTCGCGGCGGCCTGCTCGAACGGCACCGGCCAGGGCGGTGCCGGCCAGGGCGGTGCTGGCCAGGGCGGTGCTGGCCAGGGCGGTGCTGGCCAGGGCGGTGCTGGCCAGGGCGGTGCTGGCCAGGGCGGGGCGGCGAGCAGCGGGCCGCACCGGGGCGGCACCCTGGTGATGGACATGACGAACCCGGTGACGACGTTCGACCCGGCGGCGATCGCGAACAACGAGAACATCTGGGTGTTCGAGCAGATCGCCCAGCCGCTATTCCGGACCAGCCTGGACGGCAAGTCCGTGGAGCCGCAGCTGGCCACCGGCTACTCGGTCTCCGCCGATCACCTGACCTGGACGATCCACCTGCGGCACGGGGTCAAGTTCTCCAGCGGGCAGCCGATGACCGCCAAGGACGTCGTCTTCTCGCTGACCAGGGCGCTGAACCCCAAGTACCTCTGGTACTTCATCAACTCCAACTTCAAGTCCGTCAAGGCCGACGGCCCCTACACGGTGCTGCTGACGACCAAGTCCCCGTGGTCGCCCACGGCGTCTGACCTTGCGCTGTTCGCCAACGCCATCTTCCCGGCCAACTTCGGCGGCCAGCCGGCCGCCACCTTCTTCCAGCACCCCATCGGGACAGGCCCGTTCAAGCTGAGCAAGTGGGTCAAGGGCCAGTCTGTCCAGCTAGTGCGCAACCGCTACTACTGGCAGCCGGGCAAGCCGTACCTGAACGGCGTCACCTACAACTACGTGCCGGACTCCAACGCCCGGATCCTGGCCCTCAAGGGCGGGCAGGCTCAGGTCGTCGAGTTCGTCCCGTACTCCCTGGTCAACTCGGTGCGGGCGGCTGGGTACAACGTGACGCTGTTCCCCTCCACCCAGGTCAACTACTTCTCGCTGAACAACAGGTCCAAGCCGCTGACCGACCCCAACGTGCGGCGCGCGATCAGCCTGGCCACCGACCGGGCGCTCATCAACAAGTCCCTGTTCGCCAGCATCGGCCAGCTCGCCAGCTCGCCGCTGCCGCCGTCGATGCAGTACTCGGTGCCGACGCCGTCGATCCTGACCTACAACGTGGCGGCGGCCAAGAAGGCGCTGGCGAAGTCGAAGTACCCGCACGGCGGCTTCACCCTCAACTTCGTCGTCGCGGGCGGCGACCCGGTCCAGACCGGCGCCGCGCAGATCTTCCAGGCCGAGATGAAGCCGCTGAACATCAACGTCAAGATCAGCAGCTACGACCAGGCGACCGTCAACGCCAAGCAGGCCGCCTTCGCCTACGACGTGATGTTCGGCTACTACACCAACGACATCACCGACGTGGACGAGTTCTTCACGTTCTGCTTCAACGGCACGATCGCGCCCTGGGCCAACTACACGCACTACGCCGACCCGGTCGTGGTCAGCGACATCAGCAAGGCCGAGCATGCCTTCGCCAGCTCCGGCCGCGCCCAGCTGTACTCGCAGGCGCTGAACAAGATCGCGTCCGACCAGGTGCTCGACTGGGTCAACTACACGCCATTCGTGTACGGGTACGCGCACTCGGTCCAGGGCTTCCACGTCAACCCCGAGGGCAAGTTCCGGCTGCAGGACGTGTGGCTCAGTAAGTGACCGCAGAAGTCATAACGCCGCGCCCAGGGCGCCTGCCAGGCACCCTGGGCATCCGGCTGGCGCACCGGCTGGTGCGCATCGTGGTGGTCCTGATCGGGATCACCATGGTGTCCTTCCTGCTGCTGCGCATCGTGCCCGGTGACCCGGCGCGGATCGCGCTGGGTCCCCGGGCCACGCCGGCCGCGATCGCGGCGCTGCGGCAGCGCTGGGGCCTGGACCGGCCGCTGCCGGTGCAGTACCTGGACTACGTGAGCAGGCTGCTGCACGGCGACTTCGGCATCTCGACCACCTACCAGGTGCCGGTCCGGCCGCTCATCGCCCAGGCGCTGCCGGTCACGCTGCTCATGCTGGCGATCGGCCTGATCTTCGCGGTAGCGCTGGCGCTGCCGCTGTCGCTGCTCGCCGCCACCAGGGAAGGCAGCGTCTGGGACCAGGCGGTACGGGGCATCCCGCTGCTCGGCCTCGGCATGCCGCCGTTCTGGGTGGCTTACATGCTGCTGATCGCCCTGGCCATCAAGGTGCGGCTGTTTCCGAGCGGCGGGTACGGCACCAGCTTCGCCGACCACCTGGTGTCGCTGGTCCTGCCGGGGCTGACGATCGCCGTGGCCACCGCGCCGGTGCTGGTGCGCAGCCTGCGCGCCGCCCTCGTCGAGACCATCAACAGCGACTTCGCCGCCGCGATCCGGTCCCGCGGGCTCAGCAACCGGCGGGTGGTGATCCGCCATGTGCTGCGCAACTGCCTGGTCCCGCTGGTCAGCACTACCGCCGTGATGTCGGGTTACCTGCTCGGCAGCACCGCGGTGATCGAAGTGATGTTCAACCTGCCCGGCATCGGCCGCCTGCTGCTCTCTGGCATCGCCAACCGGGACTTCGACCTGGTCCAGTCGGTGGCGCTGTGCTACGCGCTGCTGGTCATCGTGCTGAATATCTGCGTCGAGATCGCCTACTCCGTCCTCGACCCGCGGATCAGGACCGGCCGATGAGCCTGCTGACCAACGGCGACGTGCTGCTGGCCGCACCTAGGGTGCGCGCGGGCCGGGCGGGCGGCTGGCGGCCGGAACTCGTGGCCGGCCTCGCGCTGTTCACCCTGCTTGCCCTGGCCTGCGCGCTGGCACCGCTGCTGACCTCCTACAGCCCGAACGCCCAGGATCTCGCGCACACGCTGTCCGGGCCGTCGGCGGCCCATCCGCTCGGCACCGACGACCTGGGCAGGGACGTCCTGTCCCGGCTGCTGTACGGCGGGCGGATCGACCTGCTGATCGGCGTCTCCGCGGTGCTGACCCCGCTGATCGCCGGATCGGCGCTCGGCCTGCTCGCCGGGTACCTGGGCGGCTGGGTCGACACCATCATCATGCGGCTGCTGGAGATCATCACCGCGTTCCCGTTCTATGTGCTGGTCATCGCGATCGTCTTCGCGCTTGGCTCGGGGCCCACCTCCATTTACATCGCGGTGTCGGCGACGGGCTGGGTGTCCTACACCCGGATCGTGCGCGGGGAGGTCCTGGTCGCCAAGCGCCTTGGCTACGCCCAGGCGGCCAGGGTCATGGGCTACTCGCCGCTGCGGATCATGGGCCGCCACATCGCGCCCAACGTGATCAGCCAGGCGGTGGTCTTCGCGATGAGCGACATCGTGCTGACCATCCTCGGCGTCGTCACCCTCGGGTACCTGGGCCTCGGCGTGCAGCCGCCGGCCGCCGAGTGGGGGGCGATGATCCAGGACGGCGCGGCCTACCTGCCCGTCCATCCGCTGCTGACCATGTTCCCCGGGCTCGCCATCGTGGTGACCGGACTCGCGCTCTCGCTGATCGGGGACGGGCTGACGGGGGTCATCGATGGCCGCTGACCAGGCGGGGCCGCCAGCCGGGCCGGCCCTGAGCGTGCGCGGGCTGACCGTCCAGACGGCGACAGGCACCGTGCTAGTCAAGGACGTCAACCTGGAACTGGCCAGCGGCGGCACGCTCGGCGTCGTCGGCGAGTCGGGCTGCGGCAAGACGACCACGCTCCGCGCGATCGTCGGCCTGCTCGGCACCGGCCTGAAGATCACCGGTGGCGAGATCGTGGTCGGCGGGCGTGACCTGGCCCGGCTTGGCCGCCGCGAGCTGCACGAGTTCCGCGGGGGCGAGCTGGGGGTGATCTGGCAGAACCCGCTGTCCGCGCTCGACCCGGTGCTGACGGTCGGCTACCAGATCGCCGAGGTCGTGCGGAGCCACGAGAAGGTCACCAGGCAGGCCGCGGCGCGGCGCGCCATCGAGCTGATGCGGTTGGTCGAGCTGCCCCGCACCGAGGCGCTGTACCGGGCGAACCCGCACCAGCTATCCGGCGGGCAGCGCCAGCGGGTCGTCATCGCCGCCGCCCTCGCGGCCGGGCCGAAGATCCTGCTTGCCGACGAGCCGACCACGGCGCTGGACGTGACCGTCCAGCAGCAGATCCTCCAGTTGTTCTCCCGGCTGCGGGACAAGCTCGGCCTGTCGCTCGTCATGGTCTCGCACGACCTGGCCGTGGTGGGCGAGGTGTGCGAGCGGGTGGCGATCATGTACGGCGGCCGGGTGGTGGAGGCGGGTCCCACCGCCGAGGTGTTCACCAGGCCGGCTCATCACTACACCGCTGCGCTGCTGCGTTCGGTGCCGAGCGTGGCGACCGTCGGGCACCGGCCCCAGGGAATTGCCGGCGCCCCGCCGCCGGCCGTCGCCGACGGCCAGTGCTCGTTCGCGCCGCGGTGCCCAGCCGCCACCGATCGCTGCCGGACGGTCCTGCCGGCGCTGACCGGCCAGCACGGCAGGCTCGTCGCCTGCCACTACCCCGAGGGGCGCGGCGTCCGTGAGTGAGCCATTGCTGTCGGTCCGCGGCCTGTCGGTGAGCTATCCGGCGCCCGGCAGGGGAGCCGCGCCCGTCATCGCCGTGGACAAGGTCGACCTGGACCTGAGCGGCGGGGAGGCGCTTGGCCTGGTTGGCGAGTCCGGGTGCGGCAAGTCGAGCCTGGCCAGGGCGCTGACCGGCGCCGAGCAGTGCACCGGTGCGGTGACCGTGGCCGGCCGGGAGCTGTTCGGGCAGTCGGCGCGCGAGCGGGCCAGGCAGATCCAGCTCGTCTTCCAGGACCCGTACGAGTCGCTGAACCCGCGGCTGACCGTCAGGTCCTGCCTGGCCGAGCCGGTCCGGGTGCACGGGCTGCGGCCCCGGGGCCAGGTCGACAACCGGGTCCGCGAGCTGGTCAGCCTGGTCGGCCTGCCCGAGCGGTTCCTTGACGTGCGGCCGCGCTCGCTGTCGGGCGGGCAGCGCCAGCGGGTGGCGATCGCCAGGGCGCTGGCGCTTGAGCCGGCGGTGGTCATCGCCGACGAGCCGACCACGGCCCTGGACGTCTCGGTGCAGGCGCTCATCCTGGAACTGTTCGCCAGCCTCGTCGAGCAGCTCGACCTCGGGCTGCTGCTGATCAGCCATAATCTCGCGGCGGTCGGGTCGGTGTGCGGGCGGGTCGCGGTGATGCAGCTCAGCCGCCTGGTCGAGGTCGGCGAGACGGCCCGGCTGTTCACCGCGCCCGAGCACCCGTATACCCGGCAGCTGCTGGCCGCCGTGCCGGTCATGCCCGCCATCGCGGCAGGCTGAGCTGAGCGCGCGGCCGCCCCGGCTACCGGGCGCTCAGGCTCATCTCGAAGCTGTACTGCCCGGCGCAGTAGATGTGGCTGCCGTACTCCACGGCGACCCGCCGGTCGTCGAAGGCCGTGCGCTGCACGGCGAGCAGGGCCGCGCCCTTGTGCTCGCCGAGCTGCCGCGCCTCGGCGGCGGTGGCGCTCCTGGCGCCGATGACCTGGGTGGCGGAGTCCAGCGTGATGCCCGCGCGGCGCATCAGCGCGTAGAGCCCGTGTGCCTGGAGATCCTCGACGGTCACGCTCAGCAGGTCGGCGGGCAGGTAGTTGGTCAGCTTGGCGATCGGCTGGTCCATCGCCGACCTGATCCGCACGATGGCGGCGACCGGGCTGCCCTCCTCGATGGCCAGCGCCTCGGCGACCTGCGGCGTCGCCGCCTCCACCGTGTTGGACAGCACCTGAGTCGTCGGCCGCTGGCCGCTGGCTTGCAGGTCGTCGTACAGGCTGGTCAGTTCCAGGTAGCGCATCACCTTGCGGGACACGACCCGGGTACCGGCGCCGCGCAGCCGGACAATAAGACCTTCGCCCACCAGGTATTCCATCGCCTTGCGCATGGTGGGACGGGAGACACCGAGATCCGCCGCGAGATCGATCTCCGTGGCCAGGCGGGTGCCGGGACTCAGCTCGCCGGCCTCCACGGCCTGCTTGAGCTGCTGCGCGATCTGGTAATAGAGCGGGACAGGCGAGGACCGGTCAACGGTGATGCGGCGTGCGACAGCCTTATCGGGGGCGGATCGCATAGGCACGGATTCAGTATGTCAGGAAACCAACAAGGCTCATAGTCCTTTTGTCCTTACAAATAAGATAATTCGACACCGCAGTAGCTGGAGCTAAGAGATGACAGATAACGGCGCCGCACCGTCACCGCGGGGCACAGGCGAGCCCCGGCTCCGGCTGGGCACCGCCCCCGATTCCTGGGGCGTCTGGTTCCCCGATGACCCGCACCAGCTGCCGTGGCAGCGGTTCCTCGATGAGGCCGCGAGCAGCGGCTACGAATGGATCGAGCTGGGTCCCTACGGCTACCTGCCCACAGATCCGGAGCGGCTACGCGACGAGCTGGGGCAGCGTGGCCTTTCCCTGTCCGGCGGCGCCGTCTTCGCCGGGCTGCACCGCGGCCCGGCTGCGCTGGCCGAAGCGGTCTCAGAATGCCGGAAGGAGGCCGAGCTGCTGACCGCGCTTGGCGCCAGCCACCTGGTCCTCCTGCCCGAGCTGTACACCGACCTGGACGGCAACCTCACCCAGCCCGCCGAGCTGGACGACGCGCAATGGGACGCGCTGGCCAGCGGCGCGACCGAGCTCGGCCGGGTACTGGCTGAGGAGTCCGGCATCCGGCTGGAGTTTCACCCGCACGCCGACAGCCACGTCGGCGGGCAGCGCGAGATCGAGCGCTTCCTTGACGCCACCGAACCGCGTCATGTGTCGCTGTGCCTGGACACCGGGCATGTCGCGTACTGCGGCGGCGACAATGTCGCCATCGTCCGCCGGTACCCGGAGCGGATCGGGTACGTGCACCTCAAGCAGGTCGATCCTCGGGTCATGGAGCGGGTCACCACCGAAGGGCTGGCCTTCCCCGCGGCCGTCCGCCTGGGCGCGATGACCGAGCCCCCGGACGGAGTGCCGGCCATGGAGCCGCTGCTGGCCGAGCTGAGCGCCCTGGACGCGGACCTGTTCGCGATCGTCGAGCAGGACATGTACCCGTGCGCCCCGGACGCCCCGCTGCCCATCGCGGTCCGCACCCGCCGCTTCTACGGCTCCTGCGGCCTGTGACCCAGCCCGCCTCGGCGGCTATGCCTGCGTCACCACCTGCCAGGGCCGGATGGTGACGGCGAGGAAACCGGCGGCGACGTGACGATGTGGTCCCGGTAGCCGCCGAGCACCTCGCCCCAGCCCTCGTCATACTCGGCGCGGGCGGCCGCGGGGTCGGCGTAGACCTCCCAGCCGGCGTGCTCCAGCGTGACCAGCGTCTGGTCGCCGGCCGCCGCGAAGGTGACGGTGACCTGGCTGGCGCCGCTGGCGTCCCGGCCGGGGTGCCAGGTGAAGGCGACAGCGGACGGCGGTTCCCACCGGGTGACCGTGCCCCATACGGAACTGGCTCCGCTGGCTGACCGTTCGACGATCTGCCCGGCCGTGAGGGCGACGGTGCCGCCGGCGCCGTGCACGCTGTGGGTGGCCACCGGCCACCACTGGCCGATCCGGGCGGTGAACACCTCGAAGGCGGTGCCCGGATCGGCGGCTACCAGGATTTCCCTGCGAAGCGGCGGAATGGTGGTCATCTGGATTCCCCTCTGGCCGGGCGCCCGGGCTCGGCCGCCCGGCCGGCCTCGGCGACACGCTCAGCTTCGGCCGCGTAGGCGGCCAGCACGGTGTCCCAGGTGGACACCAGCCATTGCTGTGCGACGGCCAGCCCGCCGGGCGCGAGCGAGTACAGGTTGCGGGTGCCGGCGCTGCGATGGCCGATCAGGCCGGCGTCGCTGAGCACCCGCAGGTGCTTGCTCACCGCCGGCCGGCCGACCGGCAGCCGCTCGGCGAGCTGCCCGACCGGGGCCGGGCCGTCGCGGAGCAGTTCCAGGATGCGCCGGCGTACCGGCTCACCCAGGGCATCGAAGACCGCGTCTGCGTGTCCTTGTTGGTTACTCATCGGCAACGGTTACTCTAGGGCAACCGATACGCCGGCGCAATGCCCGGATCGGACTGCCGGGCCGCGCGCTACGCTGGAAGCTCCATCGCCACCACGGGAGGCGACATGGGGGAACGGAACGACGTACCCAAGCTGTCGTCCTACCGCCCGCAGCGCCGGTTCCTGCCAACGCCTCCGGGCGGGTTCGACCATCCGCACCCGAAGCCGCCACCGCCGCCGGGACCGCTGGGGCGGCTGATCGCCGTCCTGCCGATGGCGTCCCTGACCAAGATCGCCGTTGTCGTACTGGGCCTGGCGGTCGTTGCGGTCTTGTTCCTTGTCGTCATTCTCGTGGCGCTCCAGCACTAGGCCTAGTAAGCCGGCGGCCATTCCCGCAGCGGCCGCCCAATCTCCCAGTGATGCCCGAACGGATCCTCGATGCGCCCGAGCAGCCAGCCGTGCGCCTCGGAGACCGGGTAGACGACTCGTCCGCCCGCAGCCTCCGCCCGCATCATCCGGTCCGCCGGGTCGTCGGCGATCAGCAGCATGCGCACCGATCCGCCGCCGAGCGCCTGAGGGCTGAAATTACCGTGCGCGGGAGACTCGTCGGCGACCCAGAACCAGGCCTCCCCGACCGATAGCTGACTGACGACCGCGCGGTTCTCCTCGGTGCCGCCGACCCGGTACCGCTCCACGGCACCGAACGCCTCCTGGTAGAACGCGATGGCCGACAGGCCGTCGCGCACGGAGAGCTGAGCCTGAATGGCGGGCTGCTGCCCGGCCAGCCGGCTTTCCGGCCATTCATCGGTCACGGTGAAATCCCCCCTTGTCAGGCCGGGCAAGTTGTTTTCCACTGAAGATGGCGAACACCAGGGAAAACGCCGGCCGGGGCGCATCAGCGTCCAGGTCATTCCTGCCTGCCAATGATGTCAGGCGCGCCCGCCACCAGAAAGGACGCCTGACATGACAGCATCAGCCGCTCCGACGCGGTACGCGGCCAGCTTCCCGGCCCGCGGCCCCAGGTGGTCATGATGTGCCAGCCAAAGGCCACCACGAGCGCCACCGCGCCCCTAGCCGTCGTCACCGCCGTCGTGATCTGCGCGGCCATCAGCTCGGCCGCCGCCGTCATCACCGGAGCCCTGCTGGCGATCCTCGCCGCGCTCGGCGTCGTCGCGGCGGCCGGCGTCGTCACCTTCGTGGTGGTGATCTGCCGTAGCCACTCCGGCCTGTGGCACCCCGCACCTGCCCGCCGGGTGACCGCGGCCCCTGGCCTGCCCGCCGCCCGCCGGGTAATCGCGCTGCCCGCGTCGCAGCCCTTGGCGATCGAGGCGCCTCCGGCCGGCCGGGTAGCTGCGCTGCTGCTCGCCGGCGGCGTGCCCGAGCCCGTCCGCCGGGACGAGCTGGAGCCCGTCGGCTAGCCCGCGTCCCGGCCCGCCTTCGCGGCGCCTGCGGCGCGCTCGAGGGCCAGCCCGAAGTGAGGCAGGCACGGCTTCAGGCCAGTGATCTCGACCGGCACCGACCGGGCCGCCTGCCAGGCGGCCCGGTCCATCCGGAGCCGCCGCATGGTAGCTGGCTTGCCGCGCATCTGCGTGCCGATGCCCTGGCCCTGGCAGGCGGTGCGCCGCCGCAGCCCGGTCATCGGCCAGTACGTCGAATCCATACGGCATTGTGTCCCCCCGCCCGGCGGCCGGTCACCGCATTTACCGGCCGCCGCCGCGCCGGTCAGGCGCTCTGCGCGCGCTTCCGCCGCTGCTGCTCGCGCGCCTCCGCGGCCCGCACCAGCGTGCACCGCTCGCACCGGCAGCCCCAGTTCCGGTAGCCAGACGGAGTGCCATGCGGCACGTCGGCGAACCTTCTGTTCTGCAGGGAGCGAACCCAGGCCTGCCGGGCCGCGGAAGCGGCGGCACGGCAGGCATCGCAGCGGCAGCCGAGGTTGTTATACGTTGACGCGGTGCCGTGATTGCGGACCTCTTCCGGCCCGCTGGTCACAGCGGTCACCACAGGACCTTGGCTGTTTTTCGGCATGCTCATATGGCCAGTCCCACCCCTTCGCGGCCAAATAGTGCCGCTTCCCTCTAATGTCGTTCTGTGCTCGCACAGAAGACGCTTTAGCGCCTCATCGGGTGCACATGGCGGATCACCCGATTACGCGCGGCACCCACCAGAGGGTCGTGAGCAGGCACGCCAGCAGATGCCGGCGGATACCGTAAACGACGTGACACCGCGCATGGCCAGGCTGCTGACCGCGAGCCTCGCCCTCCTGGCCGCCCTGGCCGGACTGGCCGCCGTGACCGGGCTGGCCGCCGGCCCGGCCCGGGCCGCCGCAACGCCCCGCGCCAGGCCGGTCGTCTTCATCGGCGTCCCCGGCCTGCGGTGGACCGACATCTCGGCCAGCGCGACTCCGGCGCTGTGGCGGCTGGCCGCCCGCGGCTCGGTCGGCTCCCTGGTGGTGTCGGGAGTGCGGACCTTCACCTGCCCGGCCGATGCCTGGCTGACGCTGAACTCGGGAGCGCGGGCCGGCGCGCCCCGTCCGCCGTCGGGCGGCTGCGCGCCCCTGCCGCCGGTCACCCGGCTGCCGGGCGCCGGGTCCCCAGCTACCGGGTCATCGGGCGGCCCGGTCGCCGCCCTCGCCCCGGCCAGGGTCCAGGCGCTGACGGGACGCGGCGGCATCGAGGCCTACAACCACCAGTTCAGCTACAGCCCGGACTGGGGGCTACTGAGCCGGGCCGGGCCCGGCTCCTGCGCGGTGGCGGAGGGGCAGGGCGCCGCCCTGGCGCTGGCGGGCGCCGCCGGCCAGGTCGGCCGCTACACCCCGTCGGCCGGGGGCGCGCCCGGCGCCGTCACGCGATCCTGCCCGCTCGTGGTCGCCGGCCTGGCCGCGCTGCCCGCCAGCGGGCCGTCGGCCGCCGCTCAGGCGGCCAGGTCGGCGGCCGTCCGGGCCGCTGACCGGGTGATAGGCGGCCTGGTCGCGGCGGCGCCACGCGGCGCGATCATCGTGGTCGCCGGGATGGGCGACACCGGTGCCCCGCACCTGCGCGCGATCATCGTCAGCGGCCCCGGCTACGGTCCCGGCCTGCTGACCGCCGCATCGACCAGGCGGCCCGGCATGGTGCTGACGACGGACCTGACCCCGAGCGTGCTCGGCTGGCTGGGCAGGCCCGTGCCCGGTCAGCTTGTCGGCTCGCCGGCCACCTCGGTGCCGCGACACGGCTCGCTCGCCGCCGCCGTGGCCGGCCTGACTGGCCAGGACACCGCCGCGCAGGTCTACCGGTCCACGCTGGCCTGGTACTTCGTCGCCTATGGCTTCGGCGAGGGCATCGTCTTCGGCCTGATCTTGCTGCTGCTGCGCGGTGCCTCGCCAGAACGCCGGCGGCGCAGGCGGGCCGCCTACCGGGTCGCCGCGGTCATCGCCGGCGCGATCCCGGCCGGCAGCTTCCTGGCCGGGATCGTGCCATGGGCGGAACTCGCGCATCCGGCGCTGGTCCTCTACGGGCTCGGCCTGGCCTGGGCGGCGCTCATCGCCGCCGTGGCGCTCGCCGGGCCCTGGCGCCGTGATCCGCTCGGCCCGCCCGGCTTCGTCGGGGCCGCGCTGGTCGCGGTCATCGGCATTGACGTGATCACCGGCTCGCACCTGCAACTGGGCACGCCGTTCGGCCTGTCCGCCCTGGAGGCCGGGCGGTTCTACGGCATCGGCAATAACGCCATCGGCGGCTACGCGCTCGGCGGGCTGTTCTGCGCGACCTGGGCGGGCGGCGCGGTCGCGCGCCGGACCGGCAGCCGGTCACGGGCAGTCGCGGCGGCCGGCGCGGTCGCGCTGTTCACGGTGGTCGCCGCCGGATGGCCGGGGTTCGGGGCCAAGGTCGGCGGCACCATCGCCATGGTCCCCGGCTTCCTGGTGCTGCTGGCCGCGCTAGCCGGGATCAGGATCACGCCGCGCCGGGCGGTGGCCGTCGGGATCAGCGGCCTGCTGCTGATCACGGTCTTCGCGGTGGTGAACTACCTCGTCCCGGCCACCCGCGCCTCCGACATCGGCGCCTTCGTCGGGCACGTGCTGCACGGCGGGGCCGGCCCGATCCTACGGCGGAAGATCGACGCCAACGTCGGCTCCGTCACCGAGACCTGGTTCACGCCGGTCGTCCCGGTGGTCGTGGTGGTGACCGGGCTGGCGCTGGCCGTTCCCGGCCGGCTCCGGCTGGCGACGCTGGCCGCCGCGATGCGCGCGCAGCCACTGCTGCGGCCGCTGCTGATAGCCCTGTGGCTCGTCGCGGTGCTGGGCTGGCTGGCGAACGACTCTGGGGTCAGTGTCACGGCGGCGGCGCTGCCGCTCGCGCTGCCCCTGGTGATCGCGATTGTCACCTCCATCGCCGAGCAAGCCGGCGGCGGAGCGCCTGATCTGGGGGCTAATGCCAGGACTGCCCCGGCGCCGGACCGGGCGGGTTAATCTTTGTCGTGCCAGGCCGCACAGTTGCAGTCGTGGCTGGCGCGACGGCAGGCTGCGAGCTGGAGGGCTGAGTGCAGTATCGGACGTCGAGGATTGTCGCCGGGCCTGTCCTGCGATCCTTCGCCCCGACGAAGGTCATCGGCGCGGAGAACATCCCGGAGACCGGCCCGGCCATCATGGCCTCGAACCATCTGTCGGTCATCGACTCGATCTTCCTGCCGCTGATGGTGGCGCGCCCGGTCACCTTCGCAGCCAAGTCGGAGTACTTCACGGGGACGCGGCTGCGCGACAAGGCGGTCGCCGCCTACCTGCGGGCCACTAACCAGCTCTCCACCGACCGGGCCGGGGCGCGAGCCGCGCAGGACATGCTCGACGCCGCGCTCAAGCTGCTTCAGGATGGCAACCTGTTCGGCATCTATCCCGAGGGCACCAGGTCGCCGGACGGGCGGCTGTACCGGGGCCGGACCGGCATCGGCTGGCTGGCGCTGCACTCGGGTGCGCCGGTCATCCCGGTCGCGATGATGGGGACCGAGCGGATCCTGCCGCCGGGCCGCCGGATACCCAAGCCGGGCCGGATCGAGATCAGGATCGGCGAGCCGCTCACCTTCGAGACGCTCCGCGCCGAGGGCACCGGCGCCCGGCAGCGCAGGGCGATCACCGATGAGGTCGTCCAGGGCATCCAGAAGCTGTCCGGGCAGGAGTACGTGCCGGTGTACGCGTCCGTGCGCAAAGACGAACTGGCCGCCGCCCGCAAGGCGCAATAGGTCGTGGCTGCTTTACAGGTCTTCAGCCTTACGGGTCCTCAGTCTTAGGGACCCTTAGTCGTCGGTGATCGCGGGGAAGGTTTCGGTCCGCGCGCCAGGGCGCCAGCCCTGGTCATCGCTCGATGCGGCGTCGCCGCCCGGTGCGGTTGGCTCCCAGTGGGCATCCGGCACCCGGTCCCAGCGCGGCTCCTCCCAGCGCGGCTCCTCCCAGCGCGGCTCGTCCCAGCTCGACTGCTGGCCGCCCTGGTTCCAGCCCTGGTCCGTCGCCGGTCCCCACGGCGGCCCGCCCGGCTGCTGTCCGCCCGGCTGCCCTTCGCCTGGCTCTGGCTGGCTGGGCTGCGACTCGCTTGCCTGCGGTATGCCCGCCCCCAGATCGGCTGCCTCCGGGCCGCTTGCCTGCTGGCCGCCCGCCTGTCGGCCGCCGCTCGGGTCCCAGGGCGTCTGGGCGGCACCGGGCAGCCAGCTCAGGCTGGGGCTCACAGACGGCTCCCAGGGCGGCTGGCCTGTAGCCAGCGGCGGCGGCGCAGCGGACTCCCGCGCCGACTGCCGCAAGCTGTCCAGCTGGTCGTCCTGGCCCGTGGCCCGTTGGCCATACTGCCCCGCAGGCTGCTGGTCGTACTGCCCTGGGGAGGGCTGGCTGTACTGCCCTGGGGTTGGCTGGCTGTACTGCTCTGGGGGCTGCTCCCCGTACTGCTCTGCCGTCGGCTGACCAAAATGGCTGGAAGCCTGCTGGCCGTACTGCCCCGAAGGCTGTTCGCTGTACTCGCCGGAAAGCTGGGCGGGCTGCTGCCAGCCGGTGTCGGCCGACCACGGCGCGTCCTGCTGGGCTGGCTGCCAGTGCTGTCCCGTGCTCGGCTGCCACTGGTCGCTGGCCGCACTGGGCAGCCATTGCAGCCCGGCGCCGGGATCGTCCTCGCCCGTGCCGCCCTGGCCCACGTTGCTTTCGCTCCCGGCGGGCGGCGGCTGGGAGGAGGCATCGGTGGCAGAGCCGGTGTGGTCGGGGGCGAAGGCGGCCGGCCACGGTGCTCCGGTCCCGGTCCCCTGGTCGGCGTCCTGCACGTCCCAGGGCGCCCCCGACATCGCCGGCGGGCCGGCCGGGATGTCCCACGGCGCGCCGCTGGCTCGGTTGTTGGCCGTCCAGCCTCCGGCCGCCGGGCCGCTGGCCGCCC
Source organism: uncultured Actinomycetota bacterium (assembly GCA_963725175.1). Taxonomy (GTDB): domain Bacteria; phylum Actinomycetota; class Actinomycetes; order Streptosporangiales; family Streptosporangiaceae; genus DASUBV01. Next base: position 2,879,537 of record CAVRXH010000006.1, on the reverse strand, counting down.
AGCTGTCGGCCGTCGGCTCGCCCGGCACGGGGCCGCCCGGCGCTGGTCCACTGCCCGCTGGGCTGCCGCCCAGAGCGGCGAACTGCCCGGTGATGTCGCCGGCGGCGGGGATGGCCCGCATGTTCGTGTCGGTGAAGTCCTCCCAGGCACCGCCGCTCGGCGACGGCGCGGGCGGCAGCGCCGCCGATGCTCCCGGCCACGCCGGTTCCGGCTCCGGGCCCGGCTGCGCGGCGCGGTCCGTGCCGCCCGCCGTGGTCTGGGCTACTGCCGGGAATTCGGCCGCCGCCTGGTACTCGGCTGCGGTCTGGTACTCGGCGACGACGTGCTGCCCTGTGGCGCCCTGCTGGGCTGTCGTGCCCTGCTGACTCGCCGTGGCCGAGTGTTCTGCCGTGGCCTGCTGCGCTGCCGATGGGGCCGGGTCGGCCGGGCCGGCACTGCCCGCCCCGCCGCCGGCGCCGAGCGCGCCAGCAAGGCCGGCGCTTGCTGCCCGCATCCCGCCAATGGCGGCACTCGCCCGGCCGGATCCTGGTCCGGCCACCCAGGGCAATTCGCTGTCGGGCCGGGCAGCGGGCTCCCACGGCGGCGTGCCGGAAACTCGCGGCCTGCCGATGTCGCCGCGCCCAGCGGGCCCGAGCGGGGCCCAGGCGGCCGCGGCCTGGCCGCCGCTGTCTTCCCCGCCGCCCGCCGCGTGCCGGCCGGCTACGGAACCGGCCGTGCCCGCGCCAGGGTCCGCCGCCTGGGTGGCGAGCTGTGCCGCGGTGAGCTGTGCCGCCGAGCGCTGTGCCGCTGCGTGCTGTGCCGCCGAGTGCTGCGCCGCTGCGTGCTGTGCCGCGGAGTGCTGGCCCGCCGTGAGCTGGGCGCCCGACAGGCTGCCGAACGGACCGGAGGCGGCCGGCGGCCCGCCAGCGGGCACGGCGAACGCCTCCAGCATCCGGTCCGCGTCGGTTGGGCGGGACCCGGCGAACGCGACGGGCGCGGCGTAAGTCGCAGCGGCGGCCCGCGCCGCGGCGGGTGCCCGGCTGCCGGTCCTAGCGCGCCGCCGCCCGAGCGCGGCGTAGCCCGCGATGAGCAGCAGCAAGACGATCAACAGCCCGGCGGAGACGATGGCGGCCCGCAACACGCGCGGCGCGACCGACCTGGGAGCCTGTGCCGGGGTGGCGGCCGGCGCGGCCGGCTCGATCCTGGCGACCGCACCCGCGCCTGCCCGGTCCGCCCCGGTTGCGGCCAGCGCGGCGGCGGCGGCGAGCGCACGCTGCGCGTTTACCGTGCCATAGCCGGAGCCAGCCTTGCGCCCGCCGGCCCTGCGGTACAGGGTGCTGGTGGTCAGCGCGTGGCTGACCTGAACCGGGGTGAGCCTCGGGAAACGTGACCTGATCAGCGCCGCGACCCCGGCCACCATCGCGCTGGCCGCCGTGGTGCTGCGCAGTTCGGTGTAGCTGCTGGCGGTGGCCGCCGTCACGCCGTCGCCCGGCGCGGTGATGTCGACGTAGGGCAGTCGGCTGGAGTAAGCGGCCTTGACGAGCGTGTCGCCGAACGCGCCAACAGAGATGACGCCGGGATAGGCGGCCGGGTAGTTGGTCGCGTCGGAGCTCTCGGCGTTGTCGCCGGCCGGGGCGACCAGGACGACGCCCCGGTGCAGGGCATAGGCCACGGCCTGCTGCTCGATGGTGCTGCCGCCGGCCGCCGCGGTGATCCCCGCGGTCTCCGGCGGCGTGCCGCCGATGGGCACGCCGGGGATCGCCGCGAGCGCGGCGGGGCTGGGCTGGCCGGGGTCCAGCGGCAGGTCAATGACCTTAGCGTGCTGGGCGACCGCGTACCTGATGCCCGCCGCGATCGCGTCGGGCAGCCCCGCGCCGGTCGCGGTGCTGTCCAGCGCCGGGTCATTCGGGTCGAGGGTCACCCGGACGGAGAGAATCTTGGCCTGCGGGGCGATGCCCACGATGCCGGAGTCATCGCCGGCGCCGTGGCCGTGCCCGGCGATGAGGCTCGCGATGGCCGTCCCCTGGATGCCGATATAGGTGGGGATGGTTTCGTGCGAGTTGGTGTAGTCGGGCCCGACGGTGACCGAGCCCGCTAGATCGGACTGCTCGGGATCGATGCCGTCGCTGAGCACCGCGACCAGGACGCCGTGGCCTTTAGATCCCTGCCACGCCTGGGTGACGTTCAGCTTGCCGAGCCACCATTCCTGCTGGCGGACCTGATCGGCGAGGGCAGGCGTGGACGCGACCGCGACCCACAGCGCTGCCAGGCCAGTGGCGATCACGGGCACGACCGGGCGGGGGAACCTGAGCGGCACGCCGGATGCCTTCCGTGTGAAGTCCCCCGCATTGTGCCATGTCCTGGCTGCTTAGGGGCCTTGTCTGGGTATTTTCGTCCCGCTTTGGGGCGTCGTCGGCGTGCTCCCAGCCGCCGGCGGGCTGGCGGTGATCAGGCCTGCCTGGCCAGCGCCAGCCGGACATGCGCGCCGGGCGGCAGGCCGAGTTCCTGGGCGGCGTCGCCGGCGTTGACGGCCAGCGAGATCAGGCCCGCGCTGTCGGTGAAGGCGACGATCTCCCCCGGCGCGACCGCGGCGAAGGTGTCGGTGAACGGCACGGTGAGCTGCCGGCGGCCCGCCCGGACGATGAGCTGGGTGCCGACCCCGACGCCGAGCAGCCCGACGTCGCCGGCCGGGATGGACAGTTGCACGTTGCCGAACCGGTCTACCGACATCACCTCGCCCTCGGCCTCGCCGTCATGCACCCGGCTGGTCGGGGCGGGCAGCGCGACCAGGTCGGTCACGTCGATCTCGTCCCCGGCCTCCGTCAGGTCGGTGCCCGCCGCCAGGTGCGCGGCCACCGGCATGAAGATGTCCCGGCCGTGGAAAGTGGCCGAGACCGGATGCAGCCACAGGTCGCCGTTGGTGAGCTGGACCGCCTTGCGGGCGCCGCCGAGCCCGGAAATCGCCCAGGAGAGCAGCCCGTTGTCCGGCCCGACCAGGATGGACTCGCCCGCCTGCACCGCGATGGCCCGCCGCGACGTGCCGACGCCGGGATCGACCACGCCAACGTGCACGGCCGGCGGTAGGTAACCGACGGTCTGCGCGAGCACCGCCGCGCCCCGTCGGACATCGCCCGGCTGCACGAGGTGAGTGATGTCGATAAGCCGCACGTCCGGGGTGATGCGCATGGCCACGCCCTTGCACGCGGCGACAAACCCGTCATCTAGCCCGTAGTCGGTCAGGAACGTCAGGTAGCCAAAGCCAGTCACGAATGGTGAGCGTAGGGCCTACGGGGGTCCCGCGTATATAGCCGGCGCACTGCCTACGATGGGCTGACAAGGTGGGTAGGAGGGCCGATGGCGGCGCTGAGTGAGGCAGACAAGCGCATCCTGGCCTTCGAGCGCGGCTGGTGGCGTTTTCCCGGCGCCAAGGAGCGGGAGATCCTGGAGGTCTTCGGGGTACCGGCGACGCGGTATTACCAGCTACTCAACGAGCTGATCGACCGGCCGGAAGCGGCGCAGTTCGACCCGGCCCTGGTCGCCAGGCTGCGGCGGCAGCGATCCCGGCGGCGGCGGATGCGGTCTGCCAGGCCGGGACCGGACTGACCGGCACCGGACTGGCCCGCGCCAGACTGGCCGGCGCCAGAGCGACCTGCGCTAGCCGAGCGCGGTGAGCTGATCGGCGAACCAGCGGGCGGGCGGCACCGCCGCGCTGGCCGCGGCAAGGCGGGCCGTGCGACTAGCCCGTTCGGCATCGGTCATGGACAGGGCTTCATGCAGCGCTTCCGCCGTGCCGGTCACGTCGTAGGGATTGACCAGCAGCGCGGCCTCGCCCAGTTCCGCCGCCGCGCCCGCCTCCCTGGACAGCACCAGCGCGCAGCCGCGGTCGGAGACGATCGGGCCTTCCTTGGCGACCAGGTTCATCCCGTCCCTGATCGGGTTGACCAGCAGCACGTCGGCCATCCGGTAGGCGGCGAGCGACCTGGCATAGTCGTCCTCGACCTGCACGACAAGCGGGTCCCAGTCGCTGGTGCCGAACTCCTCGCCGATCTGCGCGGCCAGCTCGGCGACCGCCGCCGTGTACGCGCGGTACTCGGCCAGGTCGGTCCGGGACGGGTAGGCGAACGCCACGTGCACGACCCGGCCCCGCCATTCTGGGTGGGTGGCCAGGAGCTGGCGGTAGGCGGCCAGGCCGCCGGTGATGTTCTTGGACAGCTCGGTGCGGTCGATCCTGGCGATCAGCTTCCGCCCGCCCGCCAGCTTGGCCAGCTCGGCCACCCGGTCCTCGACGTCCGGCTCCGCGGCCCTGGCACGCAGCTCGTCCGCGTCCACTCCCAGGGCGTGTACTCCCAGGCGGGTGACGTGTCCCTCGTAGGTGACCTGCTGGCGCGCGGTGTCGACGTCCGCGCCGAGCACGGCCTCGCAGCAGGCGGCGAAGCTGTCCGCCCAGCGCTGGCAGAGGAAGCCGGCGTGATCGGCGCCGAGAATCCCGGTCAGCACCTCGCGGGCGATGTCGTCGGGCAGCACCCGGAAGTAGTCGGGCGGCGCCCAGGGCGTGTGCGAGAAATGCGCGACCCTGATACCGGGCCGCCGCTGCGCGAGCATCCGGGGGACCAGGGTGAGGTGGTAGTCCTGCACCAGTGCCCGGGGCTGGTCCTGCTGGCCGGCCGCCTGCGCGAGCGCGTCGGCGAAGGCCGCGTTGTAGGCACGGAACGACTCCCACTGGTCCCGGAACCCGGTCCCGAACCTCGGGGAGTTCGGCAGGTCGTACAGCATGTGGTGGACGAACCAGAGGGTGGAGTTGGCCACCGCGTTGTAGGCGTCGGCGAAGGTCGCGGCCGGAATGTCGAGCATCCAGACGTCCGCGCCGTCCTCGCGGGGCTGCCCGTCCAGGCCGAGCCGGCCGCCGGGTGCCGCCCTGGCCGCCGCCCGGTCGGCGTCGGACAGCGCGGCGCAGACCCAGAGCAGGTCGGTGCGGGCCGCGACGGTCAGCAGGCCAGACACCATGCCGCCGCCGCCGCGCCGGGCGCTGAGCTTCCCGTCATCGCCCTGGCTGAAGCTAATCGGCCCGCGGTTCGAGGCGACGAGGACTGGCCCGGATTCTGGTGTGCCCATATCGCGCCAGGCTAGCCGCCGGGCGGGGCTGGCGCAGGCAGCGGCGCGTGAGCCGGCACCGGGGAATCTGATTGGGACCGGCGGCTGAACTGCGGCTAGAGTAGACAGCACAACTGAATAACGCTCATCCAGAGGGGTGGAGGGAACGGCCCGTTGAAGCCCCGGCAACCATCATGAGATCGCGCGCCACACGGCGAGGCCATCTGTGACTGGTGCCAACTCCGGCCCGCGGTCAATACCGGCCACGGGACAGATGAGGAGAGAGGCCTCGCATCCATGTCGTCATCCGCGGTGACTAGCCCCGCATCAGTTTCATCCACTTCCTCCGCTGTGCCCGCTTCCAACGCTGTGCCCGGCCGCTTCGGCTATGCCAGCCACCTGTCCTGCCGCGAATGCGGCCAGGTCTATGAGCTCGGCGCCACGCACGTCTGCGCCGAGTGCTTCGGCCCGCTGGAGGTCGGCTACGAGCTGCCCGCCGTGACCAGGGCGCAGATCGAGGCCGGCCCGAGGAACCTGTGGCGGTATGCCAGCCTGCTGCCGGTCCGGCCCGATATCGCCACCGTGCCGAGCACCGAGCCGGGCTGGACCCGGATGGTCCGCGCGGACCGGCTGGCCGCCGCGGTGGGCATGCGCTCGCTGTGGGTCAAGGACGAGCGGGACAATCCGACGCACTCGTTCAAGGACCGGGTCGTCGCGGTAGCGCTCGCCGCCGCCCTTGAGCTGGGCTTCAAGGTGCTGGCCTGCCCGTCGACCGGGAACCTGGCCAACGCCGTGGCCGCCGCGGCGGCGCGGGCGGGCATCAGGTCGGTGGTGCTCATCCCGTCGAACCTGGAGCAGCAGAAGGTCCTTGGCAGCGCCATCTACGGCGGCACGCTGGTGGCCGTCGAGGGCAGCTACGACGACGTCAACAAGCTGGCGTCCGAGCTGGCCGACGAACGGGAGGACTGGGCGTTCGTCAACGTGAACGTCCGGCCGTACTACGCCGAGGGCTCCAAGACGATCGGGTTCGAGATCGCCGAGCAGCTCGGCTGGCGGCTGCCCGAGCAGATCGTGATCCCGGTCGCCTCCGGCGCGCAGCTCGTCAAGGTGGACAAGGCGTTCCGCGAGCTGGCCGCGCTCGGGCTGGTGGCCGACACCGGGTGGAAGGTGTTCGGCGCCCAGGCGACCGGGTGCTCGCCGGTCGCCGCCGCCTTCGAGGCCGGGCAAGACGTGGTCCAGCCGGTGCGGCCCGCGACCGTCGCCAAGTCGCTGGCCATCGGCAATCCCGCCGACGGGCCCTACGTGCTTGACGTGGTCAGGCGGACCGGCGGCGCGGTGCGCGCGGTCAGCGACAGCGAGCTGGTGGACGCCATCGGGCTGCTCGCGCGGACCGAGGGCATCTTCGGCGAGACCGCCGGCGGGGTCACCCTCGGGGTGCTGCGCAGCCTGCTCGCCTCGGGGGACCTGGACCCGGACGCCGAGACGGTCATCATCAACTCCGGCGACGGGCTCAAGACGCTCGACGCGGTGGCACCCGTGATCGGGACGCCGCCGGTGATCCGGCCGTCGCTCGCCGAATTCGCCGCGCTGGAGGCGGATGGCGGGCTCGCCTCGGCAGCGCGGAGCGGCGGGGGCGGGAAGGGTGGCGGGGGCGGGAAGGGTGGCGGGGGCGGGCAAAAAAAGGTGCCGGGAACCCGGCGAGAGTCATCAGGAGAGGCAGGCAGGGCATGAGCGTTTCGGTCCGGATCCCCACCATCTTGCGCGCGTATACCGGCGGCGCCGCCGAGGTAGCCGCCGAGCCGGGCACCCTGCGTGAGGTCCTCGCGGGCCTGGACGCCGCTTACCCCGGCCTGGCCGGCCGGATTCTCGACGACGCGGGCAAGCTGCGGCGGTTCATCAATGTCTATGTCGGTGATGATGACGTGAGGCTGGTCGGCGGACTCGACACCGACGTGCCGGCCGATGGCCATGTCTCTGTCATCCCGGCAGTGGCTGGCGGCTGATCTGCCGTTATCCAGGAGGTCCCTTGTGCCTGATGCGCAGATACGACACGTCCGCTGATTTAGGTGCGCAAGTGGGCACAGTTACGCACGGCACGATGTAAAGTTCTGCTCGGTCGCTGTTGGTAGGTCATGTACGGAAGTGCTCGCTTTCGTGAAGCCTGTCCTGTGCCGCGATCAACGGGTTCTGCAAAGAAAGGGGCGGGACCCGCAGCCCGAGCGGAACTAGGGAGTTGTTGGGTAATGGCTCAGGGCACCGTCAAATGGTTTAACGCGGACAAGGGCTACGGCTTCATCGCGGTCGACGGTGGTAGGGACGTCTTCGTCCACTTCTCTGCCATCGAGATGGATGGCTACCGCAGCCTTGAAGAAGGCCAGCGAGTCGAGTTCGAGATCACGCAGAGCACCCGCGGCCCGCAGGCCGAGGCTGTTCGGGCCGTCTAGGTCCACTGATTAAAACGATTGCGGGCCCGGTGCCCCGCGCGAGCGGGGCACCGGGCCTTTAAACGTCCCGGCGACGGTCCGTGCGCGACCCGCGGCGCCGCGTGCACCGCACCCGATGCCCCCTGCCGACCCGCCTGGATCGGGTTGACGGTTATTGCCACGGAACTGCTGGCGAGCGGCTGACCTGCGTCGATATCGGGCGAGTGCACCGTCGGCTTGCACTCTCATGCGGTGAGTGCTAAACAGGGCGTTGGCACTCTCGGGGTGAGAGTGACAGCGCAGTGGCGTTATCGGGCGATGAGGTCAGCCGGCGGCAGGCAGGGAATGTCCGCGGGCCTGGCCGTCCGTCGCGGGCGTCGGCCCGATCGGCCTGCAAGGCACAAAGTTCCGGGAGGACTGGAGCCTATGGCAGCGAAGATGATCGCGTTCAACGAGGAGGCCAGGCGCGGCCTCGAGCGCGGTATGAACCAGCTCGCTGACGCCGTGAAGGTAACCCTCGGCCCCAAGGGCCGCAATGTGGTCCTTGAGAAGAAGTGGGGCGCCCCCACGATCACCAACGATGGTGTTTCCATCGCCAAGGAGATCGAGCTCGAGGACCCGTGGGAGAAGATCGGCGCGGAGCTCGTCAAGGAAGTCGCCAAGAAGACCGATGACGTGGCCGGTGACGGTACCACCACCGCCACGGTCCTGGCCCAGGCACTGGTCCGTGAGGGCCTGCGCAACGTGGCCGCCGGCGCCAACCCGATGTCGCTTAAGCGTGGCATCGAGGCGGCTGTCGAGCGGGTGAGCGAGGAGCTGTCCAAGCTCGCCAAGGACGTGGAGACCAAGGAGCAGATCGCTTCGACGGCCTCCATTTCCGCCGCGGACACCGCGATCGGCGAGATGATCGCCGAGGCGATGGACAAGGTCGGCAAGGAAGGCGTCATCACCGTCGAGGAGAGCAACACCTTCGGCCTTGAGCTTGAGCTCACCGAGGGCATGCGCTTCGACAAGGGCTACATCTCGCACTACTTCGTGACCGACACTGAGCGCATGGAAGCGGTCCTAGAGGACCCCTACATCCTCATCGTCAACTCGAAGGTCTCGGCCAACAAGGACCTGCTCCCGCTCCTGGACAAGGTGGTGCAGTCGGGCAAGCCGCTCGTCATCATCGCCGAGGACGTGGAGGGCGAGGCGCTGGCCACCCTGGTGGTCAACAAGATCCGCGGCCTGTTCAAGTCGGCCGCGGTGAAGGCTCCCGGTTTCGGTGACCGTCGCAAGGCCATGCTGGGCGACATCGCCATCCTGACCGGCGGCCAGCCGATCAGCGAGGAAGTCGGCCTCAAGCTGGAGAACGCGGACCTGGACCTGCTGGGCCGGGCGCGCAAGGTCACCATCACCAAGGACGAGACCACCATCGTCGACGGTGCGGGCGACCCCGACCAGATCGCCGGCCGGGTGAACCAGATCCGGGCGGAGATCGAGAACACCGACTCCGACTACGACCGCGAGAAGCTCCAGGAGCGTCTCGCCAAGCTGGCCGGCGGCGTGGCCGTCATCAAGGCCGGCGCGGCGACCGAGGTCGAGCTGAAGGAGCGCAAGCACCGCATCGAGGACGCGGTGCGCAACGCCAAGGCCGCGGTCGAGGAGGGTGTCGTCGCCGGTGGCGGCGTGGCCCTGCTCCAGGCCGGCAAGAACGCGTTCGAGAAGCTCGAGCTGACTGGCGACGAGGCCACCGGTGCGCAGATCGTGCGCCGCGCCCTGGACGAGCCGCTCAAGCAGATCGCGATCAACGCCGGCCTTGAGGGCGGCGTTGTGGCCGAGAAGGTGCGCAACCTGGACGCCGGGCAAGGCCTGAACGCGGCGACTGGCGAGTACACCGACATGTTCAAGGCTGGCATTCTGGACCCGGCGAAGGTGACCCGCTCTGCACTGCAGAACGCGGCCTCCATCGCGGCGCTGTTCCTCACCACTGAGGCAGTCATCGCGGAGAAGCCGGAGAAGGAGAAGGCCCCGGCCGCCCCTGGCGGCGGAGACATGGACTTCTAAGTCCGTCGATCCACGGAAGGGCTGCCCGCCGGCAATGCCGGGGGGCAGCCCTTCCGGCGTTCCCGGAACCAATGGGTCTGCCCCCGGCAATGCCGGGAGCAGACCTTCCGGCGTTCCCGGAACCAATGGGGTCCGTCCCGGCAGCGCCGGGGCGGCCTTCCGGCGTTCGTGGGCCAATGGACCCGCCACCGTCCCATGACCCGATAGTCATAAGCCGCTAACCAGGATTTTTCCCGCGCGCCGGCTCCACAAGGCGTGAGAGAAGGTGGATTATCGGGCCATGCACCCTCCGACGGAACAACTGATCCGCGACTACCTCAATCGCGTATCTGTTGCCGCGCGCGGCAAGCTGTCCGCGGAGGACCGTCGCGCGTTCGTGGCTCACCTGCGAGAGTTCATCGAGCAGCACACCCGGTCTGCCGGCCGCACCGACGCGGCCGGGGTCCTTGGACTGCTGGCCAAGCTAGGTGACCCGGCCTCCTTGGTCCAGCGGGAACTGGACCGGCGCGCCGCTCAGGAAGGCGGCGAGGAGCACCACGCCCCCACCAGGTCCGCGGTGAGCAAGGCCTGGCGGATACGCCCGTCGCGCGGCGCGATCACCAGTCGGCTCCGCGCGGCCGCCGCCGCTGTCGCGCCGGGCGACGCGCCGGTGCCAGAGCCGGCTGAGGACGCGCCCCTGACCGGGGAACGCCAGCATCCGCAGACTCGCCCGATCAGCGCGCGGTGGCGTCCCGGTGCGCCCGTCACGCCGCGTCAGCCGCACTCGCGCCGCCCCGGCCTGCCGCGCCGGTCCCGGCCGCCCCGCCCGGACGGCGCCTTCGAGCCGGACAGTGCTTTCGGGCAGGACAGTGCTTCCGGGCAGGGCAGCGTTTCCGGGCAGGGCAGCGTTTCCGGGCAGGGCAGCGTTTCCGGGCAGGGCAGCGTTTCCGGGCAGGGCAGTGCTTCCGAGCTAGGCAGCGTTTCCGGGCAGGGCAGCGTTTCCGGGCAGGGCAGTGCTTCCGGGCAGGGCAGTGCTTCCGAGCTAGGCAGTGCTTCGGGGCAGGGCAGTGCTTCGGGGCAGGGCAGTGCCTCCGGGCAGGGCAGCGCTTTCGAGCAGAGTGGTGCTGCTGAGCCGGGTGCCGGGCCGGCCGGGCAGTCGCGGGAGGCCGCAGGGGAGGGTTCCGGCCAGCCGCCAGCCGCCCAGGCGCCGTCCGCTCCGCCGCCGGGCTCCGTGCCGTCGGCCTCCGCGGAGCCAGACTCCCCGCCGCCGGACGGGCCGCGGCTGGTTGACCCGCGCGAGGCCGATGCCGCGCCGCCGCTGCCCGCTGATCTCGGGCACCGGCCGGGTCGACCTGAGTGGCCGTGGCTTACGCCGCGCTCATCCGGCCCAGCGGACCAGGCCGCCGCCTACCCGAGCGAGACCGGCCCGGCCGGCCAGGCTGCCCCGGCCGCCAGATGGCCGGCCGCCAACGGGACTGGGTATCACAACGGGTCCAGCCACAATGGGATGGCATCGGGTCCCGGTGACATCGGTATGGCAGGCGGCGTGGAGCCGGCCGCCGGTGCGCCGGGCGGCGGTGCGCCGGCTGGCACGGAGTCGGCCGGCACGGAGTCGGCCGGCACGGAGCCAGGCGGCACGGAGCCAGGCGGTGGTGTTCCTGGCCCGGCGGACGAGAGCCAGTCCCCGGCCCAGCCTCCAACCCAGCCTCCAACCCAGCCTCCGGCCCAGCCGTCGGGCCAGGCAGGCGCGGCCGACCGGGTTCGTGCCGGGGGCACGGCCCTGCGCGGGGCCGCGGCCGGCGTGGTCGCATCGGGGCGGGCGTGGCTCGGCGGACTGCGCACCGGGTGGGCGCGGTCGGGAGCGGCCCGGCCGGGCCGCTCGGCCCGCCCCGGCGGCCGGGCTCAGGACGGTACCTCCCTGGCCGGCCCGGCAGGCACGCGGCCAGCCCTGGGCAGCGCCCAGCCGGCCCGGCCGCGCCGTCCGGCCGTCACTCTCGGCTCGGCCGGGACTTCCGCCGGGAACGTGGCGCGCCTGCTGGGCACGAGCGCCAGGCGACACCCGCTGGAGGCGGTGGCCGTCGTGCTGCTCGGCCTGGGCGGGCTGATCTACCCGCCGGTCTGGCTGCTGGGTGCCCTGCTCGCCATCCTGTCGAAGCTCTGGAGCATCCGCGACAAGTGGACGGGGCTGGCGATCCCGCTGCTGCTGGTGGTCATCGGGATGGTCGCCGACATCTGGATTGGCGGCTCCGGGCGGCATCTCGGCGTGATCGTCAGGGGCGCGTGGCTCTTCGGCGGTCATTTCAGCCGGATACTCGCCGTGCTCAGCGCGGTCTTCCTCGCATGGCGGATGGAGCACCGGCCGCGCCAGCCGCGAGTGCCGCCGTGGAACAAGCCGCACCGGTTCGGCTGACCGCTGTGTCCGCACCTGGCGCGAACTCCGCCGGCAGCGGAGATTCGGCATCGCCGAGACACGCCGCCAACCGATAGCCTGGAGTAAGCGGCCGGCTCTCGCGGTCGCGTCCGATAGTCCCTCTTCGCGTAAGGTTCCCGCTCGTGCCCACTGGCAAGGTCAAGTGGTATGACGCCGACAAAGGGTTCGGCTTCCTCACCCGTGATGACGGTGGTGAGGTGTTCGTGCACTCCACCGCGCTGGCGTCCAGCGGTGCGACATTGCGGGCGGGCCAGCGCGTGGAGTTCGGTGTCGCAGAGGGCCGCCGCGGCACCCAGGCGCTCCAGGTGCGGGTGCTGGAGCCGCCGCCCACCGTGGCCAAGGTCAGCCGGAAGAGCCCGGACGAGATGGTCGTGCATGGTCGAGGACCTGATCAAGCTGCTGGACGGGATGTCGACCTCACCTACCGGCGCGGCAAGCACCCCGACAGCCGGGACGCCAAGAAGATCGGCGCCGTGCTGCGGGCTGTCGCTGCCGACATCGAGGCATGAGCTCAGCCCGGCGGCCTGAGCCTTACCGGCCCTGCTGGACTGCGCTGCCCACGGTGGCCTGTGACTGGCGCGTGCGCAGCACTCGCTTGCGGCGGGCCAGGACCAGTGCGCACAGCGCGATGCCCAGGCCGCCGGCGGCGACCGCCAGGCCGGTGACGCCGCTATTGGTCAGGGACAGCAGCAGGCCGATCAGGCCGCCGGCCACCCAGGAAAGCTGGTGCAGCGTCTCGGAGACCGCGAAGGTCGAGGACCGTACCTCCTCGCCGATCTCGCGCTGCAGGATCGAGTCGAGGGCCAGCTTTACCAGCGCCTGGCCGAGCGCGGCGGCCAGGGCGACCACCAGCGCGGCCCACAGGCCGTAGAACACCGCGCAGAGTGCCGTGACCACGGTCGCGAACACGAGGATGCCGTAGACGATGGCCTGCGGCGCACGTGACCGCAGGGCCGCGCCGACGCCGGTGCCGAGCAGGCCGCCGAGCCCGGCCGCGATGATCATCTCGGTGAGCGCGAGCTTGTCCGACGTACCGGGGAAGTGCTCAGTGCGCAGGATGAACGCCAGGAAAAAGATCATGAAACCGGAATAGGCGCGCAAGGCGGCATTCGCCTGCATGGCCTCGCGGACCACCGGCCCGATCGTCGGCATCGTGAAGAGCCGGCGCAGGCCGGCCCGCCCGGCCGCCCCGCCGGCGGCCTGCGGCTGGCCGGGACCGCTGGTGCCAGGCAGCGGCCGGGTGCCGTCAGGACCGAGCAGCACGGTCTCGTCGGCGGCCGGCGAGTCGACGCCATCGGGCAGCCGCAGGCCGAGCGCGGCCGCCGCGAGGTAGACAGCGGTGCCGATGCGCAGCACCCAGGCCGCGCCGTCATCGCCGCCGCCCAGCGCGCTGCCGATGCCGGCGGCGGCGCCCGCGCCCAGCGTGGTCGCGATCAGGGCGCCGAGCGCGGACCTGGCATTGGCCGACACCAGGGTGATCTCGCTGGGCAGCAGCCGGGGCGTGACAGCGGCCCTGGTGACTCCGTAGGCCTTCTGCAGGACCAGGACGCCGAACGCGGCGGGCAGCAGCGTCACGGCGTCGTTGTGCTGGACGGCGCCGGACATGCCCCAGCACAGCAGGCCCCTGGCCAGCAGCGTGCCCATCAGGATGTACCTGCGGCCCTGCTGCACCCGGTCCAGCATCGGGCCGAGGAACGGCGCCAGCACGGCGAACGGCGCGATGGTGATCAGCAGGGCCAGGGCGATCCGGCCGCGTGCCTGGTCGACGGAGGCGCTGAAGAAGAGCGTCCCGGCCAGCGCCACCGCCACGAACGCGTCGCCCACGCCGCCCGCGGCGGTCAGCTCGATGAGATTGGACAAGCCGGTACGGCTGGCCCCGGAGGCCCCGCTGAGCCGGTGCACGAAGCGGCTGGTAGCCCCGGCCGCGCCCGCGCCAGCGCGGCCGGCTGTCTGCGCCCCCGCGGCGAAGGACCGGCCCGCCCGCCGTGCCCGGCGTTCCGGACCCGCGTTGTCCATGTCTCAAGTATTCTGCCTGTGCGGCGCCAGCACGACCATGCGGGGCTCCGGACGTGCATCGGATGCGGGCCCCTCGCGACGCATATCACCGGCTAGCTGAGGAATAATTACTTAACGTGACTGCCAGTCGCACGCGCACCCGAGAGCTGGACGAAGCCTGCGCCGCCGCGGTGGATCTTGCCCAGGCGGCCGCTGCTGAGCTGGCCGGCGCCGGCCAGGTCGGCGCGCACGTTGGCGCGCAGGCCGACGGTGACCGGCTGGTGACGCACCTGTTCACCTGCCTGGACCCGGCGTACGCGGGCTGGCGGTGGGCGGTAACCGTGGCCAGGGCGTCCCGCGCCAAGATCGTCACGGTGGACGAATGCGTCCTGCTGCCAGGCCCCGACTCCCTGCTGGCCCCGGACTGGGTGCCGTGGAGCGAGCGGGTGCTGCCAGGCGACCTCGGCGTCGGTGACCTGATGCCGGCCCCGTCCGACGACGAGCGCCTGGTCCCCGTGGCCGCCCTGGAGGGCGATGACGGGGTACTCGACTGGGACGCGGGCACCGGCTGGGACGAGGGCGGCGAGCTCGCCGAGTCGCTCGGCCTGCCCGATGCGCAGGACGGCGACTCCGGGCAGTCCGGCCGGGCCAGGGTGCTATCGGCCATCGGCAGGGACGCGACGGCGGTCCGCTGGTACGGCAGCGATCACGGGCCCGGCGCGGCCCTCGCTCACGCGGCGCCTGGACCCTGTCAGACCTGCGGGTTCCTGGTCCGGCTCGGCGGGCCGCTTGGCCGGGTCTTCGGGGCCTGCGCGAACGAGTACGCACCGGACGACGGCCGGGTCGTGTCACTTGACCACGGCTGCGGCGCGCACTCCGAGACCGTTGGCACCGCCCGTGCGGCGGGGACGCCGATGCCGGCGATCGATGAGGTCGGCTATGACCTGGTAGACGCCGCGGGCATCTCGATGACCGACACGGTGTTCGAGTCTCTTGACCACGGAAGTTCCTGAGCGACCTGGGTCAGTCCTCCCGCGAGCCGGGCACCCCGGCCGGCGGCTGCTGGCGGCGGCTCTCGCGCTGCGCGGTGGCCCGGCTACGAGACCGCTTGAGCCAGGGCACGTAGGCCAGGCCGAAGACGCCGATCGCGGATCCCGCGACCGCGACCCATACCCACCACCGGTCGGCCGGGGCGAGCTGGTCTTCCGCGATGAGCAGAATCACCAGGCTGATCGCCCACCCGGCGGTGATAACCGCGGTGATCAGCTGGTCGTTGCCCTCCAGCGGAGGGGGTGACGGCAGGCTGGGGCGGGACACGGGCTCAGGCTAGCGCACCCCCCGGTGCTGGCCCCCTCGTCCTCGCTAGCACAGCCCGTGCCGCCCGGCCGCCCGCTCGCCCGGGTATGCCGGGCGAGCGAGCCGTTACGGCTAGTCGTGCTGGGGATCTGGCTGGTCGTCGTGCTGGGGATGGGGATCGTCGTGATGCTTGCCGTCCGCCGTCACATCGTGCTGCGGACGCGGCTTGGCATCGTGCTGGGGATTCTTGGGGAGACCGGGGTGCCGCTTGCCGTCGTGCTGGGGATTGGTCGGCAACTCAGGTCCGTCGGCCTCGATGTCGTGCTGGGGATCGGGTTGTTCTGCCATTTCGTCCCACCTCCGTGTTTTCCTTTGGGCCGATGGCGCTAGAAATGGTAGTAGCTGCTCACCGGCGGGCAGGCGGAAGTGAGGAAGTCTTTAGCGTTCTGGTTGGGGAGCTGAGCTCATGTGGGGCTGAGCTCATCGAGGCGGGCGCGGAGTTTCGCGGCGAGCTCGAAGTTCTCCAGCGCCTGCTGGAGGCGGATCGCCCGTTCCCAGGACTGCCGGGCCACGTCGGGCTGGCCAGTGCTCAGCTGGGCCTCGCCGATGTGCTGCAGGGCCATGGCCTGCGCCGCCTTGTCACCGTCCACGCTGTGGATGGCCAGCGCCTGCTGCAGCAGCCCGGCGCCCTCGTCCATGTGCCCGGACTCCAGGTGCGCGCGACCGAGGGTGTGCAGCACGTACGCCTCAAGCCGGGTGGACCCCATCTGCCTGGCCAGCGGCAGTGCCTGCTCCTCGCAGGCGATGGAGTCGGCGAACCGGCCCATCTCCAGGTAGGCGTCGCCCAGGTTGCAGAGCGCGACGCCCTCGCCGTACCGGTTGCCCGCCCGCCGGTTCAGTTCCAGCGCGTCGTGCAGCGCCGTCACCGCGTGCCCTACCATGCCGCGGAGCTGGAAGTCGTAGGCGATGTTGTTCGCTACCTGGGCCTGGCCGCTCCGGTCGCCGCGCTGCCGGTGCAGCTCCATCGCCTGCTCCAGGTAGCTGAGCGCGTCCTCGGCGCCCTGCTGGCTCAGCACCATGCCGATGTTGTTCAGCACCCACGCCTCGCCGTGCTGGTCGCCGATGGCCCGCGCGCTGGACAGCGCCAGCCGGTGCGCGGTGCCCCACTCGGTGCGGTAACCGTGCCGGTCGAAGCAGGCCATCGCGGCGACGGGCAGCTTCCAGGCCACGTCGTGCAGGCCGGCGGTCGCCGCCTGGCGGGTCGCCGCGACCAGGTTGCCGCGCTCCTGCGCGCACCAGGCCAGCGCCTCGTCCGCGGTCTCGAACCGGATCGCGTCGCCGTCGCGGTCATCGAGCGGCACCCGCTCGCGGTACGAGGCGACGGCGCCCGCCGCGCGGTCGGCGGTGCGCAGGTACCAGCGCAGCATCCGGCTGACCGCGCCGGCCACCTCCTGCGCAGGCTCCTGTGTCTGCGCCTGCTCGGCCGCGTAAACCCGGAGCAGGTCGTGGAACCCGTACCACTCGGGCTTGGGCGATTCCAGCAGGTGCGCGTCGACCAGGATCTCCAGCGCATCGGCGACCAGGTCCTCCGGCTGGCCGAGCAGGGCGGCGGCGGCCTGCAGGCTGATCGTGGAGCCCTGCCAGACGCCGAGCAGCGCGAACGCCTGCGCCGGGTCCACGCCGTCGCCGGTGGACAGGTGCCGCAGCGCCTCGAAGCTGACGTCGAAGCAGGCCCGCACCGCGAGGTCGCCCGCGGTCAGCTCGTCCACCCGGCGCCGCTGGTCCGCCAGCCGCCTGGCCAGCGTGCGGACCGCCCAGCCCCGGCGGGCCGTCAGCCGGGCGCCGGCGATCCGGATCGCCAGCGGCAGCCCGGCGCAGGCGTCGAGCACCTCGCGGACCGGCCCCGGCTCCGCGGCGGCGCGCTCCTCGCCGATCAGCGCCGTCAGCAGGCCGCGTGCCTCGTCGTCGTCCAGCACGTCCAGGTCGATCAGCCGGCTGCCGGCCAGGTCGGCGAGGCGGTGCCGGGAGGTCACGATGACGGCGCACGAGCCGCTGCCCGGCAGCAGCGAGCCGGACCTGCGCCGCGTCCCTGGCGTCGTCCAGCACGATCAGGACCCGCCGGTCAGTCAGCTTGGTCCGGTACAGGGCGGCGCGCTCCTCCGGGCCGACCGGGATCTGGCCGGGCTTGACGCCGAAGTCCCGCAGCATCCGGGCCAGCACGTCCTCGGGCAGCGCCGGCTGCTTGCTAGCCCCGCGCAGGCTGACGTAGAGCTGGCCGCCGGGGAAGTCACGGCGCAGCTCGTGCGCGGCATGCACGGCCAGGGCGGTCTTGCCGAGTCCGGGGGTGCCTGCCACCACGGCGACGGTCACAGCCGCGGGGTAATCGGCCCCTGATGTCCCCACCAGCAGGCTCCGAAGCTGCCGCAGGTGCGACGCGCGCCCGGTGAACTCGGCGATGTCGGCGGGAAGCTGCGCCGGTACCGACTGGTCCGGCATCCGGAGGGCCTGGCTGCGGGCCATGCCGCCGGTCCTCGGTGCCGGGTCGGCAGCGGCAGCAGCCGGGGCCGGCTCGCCGGGCGGCTCCGGGGCGGCGGCCCGCCCGGCGCCGGCAGCCAGCGGGCCGGGCTCCTCCTCCGCTGCCGGCTCATCGTGCGCTGGTTCGTCCCGCACTGGCTCGTCGGCCGTCGTCCCGTCCGTCGCTGGCGTTCGGTCCGCGGCCGGCGGGCCTGGCTGGGCCGTCGCAGTAACAGCGGAGCTGGCGGTCAAGGTAACCGTCGGCCCGGACAGCGCGACTGGCGGCTGCGGCCGGCCGGTCTCGGCGGCCAGGAAACGATGGTAGAGCGCGCGCAGTTCCGGGCCGGGATCGACGCCGAGCTCGTCGGAGAGCACCCGCCGGGCATCGCCGTAGGCGGCGATCGACTCGGCGCGGCGGCCCGCCTCGTCCAGCGCCCTCATCAGCAGCACCCACAGTGCCTCGCGGAGCGGGTGATCGCTGATCAGCCGGCGCATCTCGGGCACGAGCTGGCCCGGCCGGCCGCAGCCAAGCTCGGCGGCGGCCCGCAGCTCCAGCGCGGTCAGCCGGGACTCCTGCAGCCGGTCCGCCTCGGCCGTCACCAGCCCGGTGGGCGGCACGTCCGCCAGCGCGGCGCCGCTCCACAGCGCCAGCGCATCGCCCAGCAGGCGCGCTGCCTCCGCCGCGTCCCCGGCGCCCAGCGCCTGCCTGCCCTGCGCGGTCAGCGTCTCGAAGACATGCGCGTCCAGGTCGCCCTGGCCTAGCAGGATCTGGTAACCAGGTGCCCTGGTCGCCAGCGTGGCGCCCTTCCTGTCGTCCAGCATCCGGCGCAGCTTGAGCACGTAGATGCTGATCAGGTTGGCTGCCTTGGCGGGCGGGGCGTCGTCCCACAGCTCGGCGATCAGCCGTTCGGTGGAGACCACCTGGCCGGAGTTGAGCAGCAGCGCGGCCAGCAGGGCGCGCCACTTAGGCGCGCCGATCCCGCTCCAGTCCTCGCCGGTCCAGACCTCGAGCGGCCCCAGGATCCGAAACCGCACTGCGCCGCCTGTCCATGTCCGCCGGCCCGCCCGCCGGGGGGCCGGGACATCCTGCACCTGTCGTCCCGGCTGACGCCAGGGACGCTTAATCAATACTCAATCATGACCTAAGCCAGGTCCGCCATTGTGCCCCTTTCGAGCGACAGGTACGTAGCTGATCGTGACCTTTGTCCCGCCGCTCGGGAAGTCTCGGACGGCTACGCGGCCGCTTCCGCTCCGTCAGGCAGGCGACGCTTAACCGGTGCGCAATAACCGACAGTCATGCTCATAACCGTCAGCTCATCCCGACTCCGGGGGGCATCGCCGCAAACGCGGCGATTAACCGTCTGAGACCGGAGGAAGGGTGGGCTAACCCTCCTGGACCGCCAACGGGGGCGCGATCCAGGGGGGCCGTGGCTGGTAGCTGCCGTCGTCGTGGCCGAAGGGGGGCGGTGGCGGCGGCTACCTCGGGCGGGCAGCCCGGCGCGCGGATCAATCCGGTTACGAAACGCGGACGGCCTGGCCGATGGCGCCCGTGACGTGCCGGGCTGCCCCACAATTGCTGCGGGACCGCGTGGCGTTCGCGCGGCCGCGTCACCCGGCGCGGCGGGCCCGGCTCTTTGACCAAGCCGTCAGCCTGGCCTATACTTAGCTAAAGTAATGACTCAGGTTAACGAAAATGGCGACATCGCAGACCAGGTCCCATGCGGCTCTGGCATCCGAGCTGCGGATCTCGATCAGTCGGCTAGCGCGCAGGCTCCGGGCGGAGCGGATATCGCGCGGCGTGGCTACCGAGCTCTCCGACACCCAGCTAGCCGCGCTGGCGGCGCTGGAAAGGCACGGCGCTATGACCCCGGGCGAGCTGGCCGAGCACGAGAAGGTGCAGCCACCGTCCATGACCAGGGTCATCGCCGCGCTGGAGGAACGCGGCCTCGTGACCAGGGCGCCGCATCCGACAGACGGCCGGCAGGTCATGCTGACGGTGACCGAGCAGGGACGCGCCCTGGTGCAGGCCTCCCGCAGGACCAGGGACGCGTGGCTGGCGCAGCGGCTGCGGGAACTCTCCCCGGAGGAGCGGGCGACGCTGCGGGCAGCAGCGCCGATCCTGCAGCGGCTCAGTCAGTCCTAACCGCACGCCGGGCACGCTGGGGCAGCGCCACCTTCGGGTCGCTGCGGACGCGCAACTACCGGCTGTTCGCGACCGGCCAGGTGGTCTCCAACACCGGAAGCTGGATGCAGCGGGTCGCCCAGGACTGGCTGGTGCTGAACCTCACGCACAACAGCGGCGCCGCGCTCGGCATCACTACCGGACTCCAGTTCCTGCCCATGCTGTTCAGCATGTGGGGCGGCGCCGTCGCCGACCGGTACTCCAAGCGCGGCATCCTGATGTTGACGCAGGCGCTGATGGGCGGCCTGGCGCTGATCCTCGGCGTGCTGGCGCTGACCGGCACGGTCCGGATCTGGCACGTGTACCTGCTCGCGTTCGCGCTCGGCATGGTCACGGTCGTGGACAACCCGACCCGGCAGGCCTTCGCCGTGGAAATGGTCGGCAAGGAAGGCATGGCCAACGCGATCGCGCTGAACAGCGCGGTGTTCAACCTGGCCAGGATCGCCGGCCCCGCGGTCGCCGGGCTGGTCATCAGCCTGGTCGGCACCCCGGCCGCGTTCATGGTCAATGCCGCGTCCTACGGCGCGGTGCTGATCAGCCTCAAGCTCATGCGGCCTGACGAACTGCACCGGGTGGCAAGGTCGCCGCGCGCCAGCGGCCAGCTCCACGAGGCGCTGGCCTACGTCCGGGCGCGGCCGCAGCTCTGGATGGCGCTGATCCTGATCTTCTTCGTGTCCACCTTCGGGATGAACTTCCAGGTGACCACGGCGCTGATGTCCCGCGGCGTCTTCCACACCGGGGCCGGCGCCTTCGGCATCGCCTCGACCGTCTTCGCCGCCGGCGCGCTGGGCGGCGCCCTGATCGCCGCGCGCCGGAAGAAGCCCACCCTGGGGCTGCTGGTGCTGACCGCGCTCGCGTTCGGGGTGCTGGAGACGCTGGACGGGCTGATGCCCGACTTCGTGTCGTTCCTGGTCGTGCTCATCCCGACCGGTCTTGCCGTGCTGACGCTGACCACGGCGGCCAACTCCACCATGCAGCTCGGCACCACCGCGTCGATGCGCGGCCGGGTGATGGGCCTGTACATGCTGGTGTTCCTCGGCGGGACGCCGCTGGGCGCGCCGCTGGCCGGCTGGCTCGCGGAGGTATCGGCGCCGCGGATGATCATGGTCGTCGGCGGGCTGATCTCGGCCCTCGCCGCCATCGGCGTCGGCCTGGCGCTGGTGCACCGCAGCGGCGTCCCCGCGCGCCGCTACCTGAGCCCGGCCCGGCTGGCCCGCATCGTCGCCTGACCGCTCCGACGGGCGGGCAGCCCGGGCCAGCCGCCGGCGGCAGTGCTACAGCCGCCGGCGGCAGTGCTACAGCCGCCGGCGGCAGTGCTACGAATGGCTCGTGCGGCTATTCGTGGCGATCGTTCCCCCGCCGGCGGTGAACGCCGAGCTGGACGACCAGCTCGCCGGCCCGCGAGCGGACTGGCCCGCGCTGCGCTGGACCCGCCCGCCGGACTGGCACGTCACGCTGGCGTTCCTGGGCGAGGTTCCCGAGCCGGTGCTGCCGCCGCTGATCACCCGCCTGGAGCGGGCCGCGCGTCGCCACCAGCCGCAGGAACTCGCCGTGCACGGCGTCGGCACGTTCCCAGGCGTGGCCAGGGCTCAGGTGCTCTGGGCCGGCATCCGCGCCGCGCAGGCATCCTGGGCTGACAGCGCGCCGGGCGGGCAGGCCGGGCAGCCACCCAGGGCCGCCCTTGGGCCGCGCGGTAGGGTCGGCGGCGGGTCGGCCGGTCAGGCGGACGGCCTCGCCAGCCTGTCGGCACTCGCCGCGTCCGTCGCCGCCGGCGCGCGCCGCGCCGGGGCGCCACCGCCCGACGCGAGCCGCAGGTACCGGCCGCACATCACGCTTGCCCGCCTGAGCCGCCCGGCCGACCTGCGAGCCCTCGCCGCCGCCCTGTCCAGCCTGGCCAGCCTCGGCTGGACGGCGGCGGACATCGAGCTGATCCGCAGCCACCCGCCGGCGCCTATCGCGGGCGCGCGGCCAACCTACGAGACGCTGGCCCGCTGCCCACTAGGCACCGCGACCTAAACCCGCCGCGGATACAACAGTGAACCTGGGTCTACTGCCGTTCTTACGACAGTGAAAGCGGGTCCACTGTCGTAAGAACGCGGGCCGCACCCGGCTTTGCCTGCCGTATCCGTGCACTTCCGGGGCGGGACGGGCCGGTGTTACTGACGGGGGGCAGCTAGAGCCGCTCGGCGACGTAGTCGATGCAGGCCGTCAGCGCCTGCACGTCCGCGGGCTCGACCGACGGGAACATGCCGATCCTGAGCTGGTTACGGCCCAGCTTGCGGTAGGAGTCGGTGTCCACGATCCCGTTCGCGCGCAGGATGACCGAGATCGTGGTGGCGTCGATGCCCTCGCCGAGGTCGATGGTGCCCACCACCTGCGAGCGCTGCTCCGGGTCGGCGACGAACGGCGTGGTGTACGAGGTGCGCTCGGCCCACTCGTACAGGTGCCGGGAGGACTCCCCGGTCCTGCTCACGCACCACGGCAGGCCGCCGTTGCCGAGCATCCAGTCGATCTGCTCGGCCAGCAGGATCAGCGTCGCCACCGCCGGGGTGTTGTAGGTCTGCTGCAGCCGCGCGTTGCCGATCGCGGTGGCCAGCGACAGGAACGCCGGGGTGAACCGGTCGCTGTTGGCGATCTCCTCGGCGCGGGCCACCGCGGCCGGGGACATCAGCGCGATCCACAGCCCGCCGTCCGAGCCGAACGACTTCTGCGGCGCGAAGTAGTAAGCGTCGAACTCGGTCGCCGTGACCGGCAGCCCGCCCGCGCCGCTGGTCGCGTCCACCAGCGCCAGGGCGCCGTCGTCGGCGCCCGGCACCCGGCGGATGGGCATGGCCACCCCGGTCGAGGTCTCGTTGTGGGTGAGCGCGTAGCAGTCCACGCCCGTCTCGGCGGACGGCTCGGGATGCGTTCCGGGTGGCGAGGAGATGACGGTGGACGACTCCAGCCACGGCGCGGCGGTCGTCACCGCCGCGAACTTCGACGAGAACTCGCCGAACGACAGGTGCTGGGCGCGCTCGCGGACCAGGCAGAAGGCCGCCGCGTCCCAGAACGCCGTGGACCCGCCGTTGCCGAGCACCACCAGGTAGTCCTCGGGCAGCGAGAACAGCGCCGCCAGGCCCTCCCTGACGCGCCGCACCAGGTCGCGCACGGGCGCCTGCCGGTGCGAGGTGCCGAGCAGTGCCGCGGACGGCCCGGTCAGGGCGGCGACCTGCTCGGGCCGGACCTTGGTCGGCCCGCTCCCGAACCGGCCGTCCGCGGGCCGCAGCCCAGCCGGAATCTCGATCTTCGGGGATTCCTCAGTCATCGTGATCAAGCACCTCTTGCCGCGCCGGGACCTGCGGCCGCGCCGAAGGTGGCCGGCCTGCTCGCTAGCCAGCCTAATGAACGGCCGCCCTGCCGCGCCTGGCCAGCCCGGCGTGGCGCGGCATGGCGGCGGGCCGGGCCATGTGTGATGATCAGCCCCGTGAGCGAGCCCGACCTGACCCTGCACGAGTCGATGCTGCCCGCCGACCCGATGGAGCTGTTCGCGGCCTGGATGGCCGACGTGGTCGCCGCCGGGCTGCCCGAGCCAACGGCGATGGCACTGGCCACCGTGTCAGCGGAGGGCCAGCCCCGTGCCCGGATGGTCCTGCTGAAAAGCTACGACGCCAGCGGCTTCACGTTCTATACGAATAGGACCTCCCGCAAGGGCACCGACCTGGCGCAGGTACCCAGGGCGAGCTTGCTGTTCCCGTGGTACCCGATCCAGCGCCAGGTGATCATCGAGGGCCACGTCACCGCACTGTCCACGGCGGACAGCGAGCCGTATTTCCGGTCTCGCCCGCGCGGCTCCCAGCTCGGCGCGTGGAGCAGCCGCCAGTCGACCGTCATCGGGTCGAGGGCCGAGCTGGAGGAACGGCACGCTGAGCTGGGCGACCGCTGGCCAGAAGGCACGCAGGTGCCGATGCCCGACTTCTGGGGCGGCTACCGCGTCGAGCCGGACATTGTGGAGTTCTGGCACGGGCGCCCCGACCGGATGCATGACCGATTCCGGTACCACCGGGTAACACCGGGCGGCTGGGCCGCCGATCGCCTCGCCCCCTGACCGGGGGATGACCGCCCAGGTCCGGGCCATCGCGGCAGCCTGGTACGCAGCGCTGCCTCGGCGGAATAGCATCAGACCTGGAAGGAGTGCAAGTGACGGCGCACGGGCTGATCGATACGACCGAAATGTACCTTCGGACGGTCTTCGAGCTTGAGGAAGAAGGCATCGTCCCGCTGCGCGCCCGAATCGCCGAGCGGCTCTCGCAGAGCGGGCCGACGGTGAGCCAGACCGTGGCGCGGATGGAGCGAGACGGGCTGCTGACCGTGGAAGGCGACCGTCAGCTTGCGCTGACGCAGACCGGCCGGAAGCTGGCCGTGCGGGTCATGCGCAAGCACCGCCTGGCAGAGTGCCTGCTGATCGGGGTGATCGGGCTGCCCTGGGAGGACGTGCACATCGAGGCCTGCCGGTGGGAGCACGTCATCTCCGATAGCGTCGAACGGCGGCTCGTCGAGCTGCTGGAGTACCCGGTGTGCTGCCCGCACGGCAACATCATTCCCGGCCTGGACGAGCTGGGGGTGCCCGCCGATGCCAGCCACCGGGCCGCGGACGCGGAAGACGAGGCCGGCGTCGCCATGACCAAGCTGGCCGGCCACCAGGGCAAGCCGGTGGTAGTTCGGCGGATTAGTGAGCAAATCCAGAGCGACGCGGCGCTCATGCTTAGACTCAAGAACATCGGGATACAGCCGGGACGCGAGGTAACACTCGCGGCCAGCGACGAAGGCATCCTGGTGACGAGCGGGGACACGGCCGGCGGCCGGGGAAATGAGATTTCCCGGCAGATCGCCGCGCACGTGTTCGTCAGTTTGTCGTTATGCGGCGCGATGGCGGCGGGTGAACGGCAGGTGAGTGGCTGGTGAGCCCAGTGGGCGAGGAGGCGGGGGCCGGGTCAGCGGTAGATCCGCTGCTCGGCGCCGAGTCCGTGCTGGGCCAGATGGCGGCGGGCGTCGTGGTGATCGACCGCGACGGCTGCCTGCTGTATGCCAACGATTTCGCGGTTTCGCTGTTCGGCTTCCCCGACGATGCCAGGCACCTGGCGGGCAAGTCCCTGCTCTCGCTCGGCTTCGAGGAGGGCGACGCCCGCCGCGCGCGGGACATGACCAGGCAGGTGCTGCGCGGCTGGCCCTGGGAGGGCACCTTCGCGACCATGCGGGTGGACGGCTCGCGGATGTACATGCGGGCGCACGCCACCCCGATGTGCGGGGATGACGGCGAGATCACCGGCATCGTGATCGTGGCCAGGGAAGCGACCAGGCGCGGCGGCCAGCGGGAGAACGACCGGATCGGCCTGCTGGAGCGGATCGGCGAGCGGCTTTCCGGGTCGCTGGAGCTGAGCGTCACGCTCAAGCAGGTCGCGCAGACCCTCGTGCCGCAGTTCGCCGACCACTGCTTCATCGACCTGTTCCAGGGCGACAAGCTGGTCAGGCGGGTGCAGTTCAACTCGCGCGGCTGGATGCCCGACGCCGGGCAGCTGGGCGCTGGTCGGCGAGCCGATCAGCTACCCGGAGGGGCACTTCTGCCAGCAGGCGATGGCCCGGATGGACACCGTCGTGGTGACGGACCTGTCCGAGGACCAGTACCCCGCGCCGAGCCCCGGCAGCGCGCAGATCTGCGATGAGATCGGCCTGACCTCGACCATCGCCGCGCCGCTGGTGGTCCGCGGCGAGCTGCTCGGCGTGATCAGCCTGGCGCTGTCCCGGCTGACCGAGCGCCGGGAGCGGCACTACGGCGCGGACGACCGCGACTTCCTCAGCGCCATCGCGAGCCGGGTGGCCGTCGCCATCGACAACGCGATGCTGTTCGAGGAGGAACGGCGCACCGCGCTGGCGTTCCAGACCAGCCTGCTGCCGCTCGACCCGCCGGCCCTGGACGGCCTGGAGGTCGCCTACAAGTACGTGCCCGCCAAGCCGCTGGAGACCCACGGCCAGGGCATCCAGACCCAGGTCGGCGGCGACTGGTACGACATCATCCCGCTGTCGGCAGGCCGGGTCGGCATCGTCATCGGCGATGTCGAGGGGCGGGGTGCCCGCGCCGCCGCCGTGATGGGCCAGCTCCGCGCCGCGCTGCGGGCGTTCGCGCAGGACGACAAGCCGCCGGCCGAGATCCTGCGGCGGCTGGATGACTGGTGCCGCGCGCTGGCCCCGCCGCAGGTCGGCGAGTTCGGCCCCGCCGCCGACCCGCCGACCGTGAGCTGCACCTACCTGATCTACGACGCCTGGTCCCGGATCCTGTCCTTCGCCAACGCCGGGCACATGCCGCCGCTGCTGGTCAACGGGCACGATGTGAGCCCGCTGGAGATCAAGCACAAGGGCGTGCTGCTGGGCGTGCGCGGCCGGGGCATGCCCGCGCTGCCCACCTACCGCGAGGAGTCGCGGTACCTGCCGCCCGGCTCGACGCTGGTGTTCTACACCGACGGCCTGGTGGACCGGCGGCAGCGAATTGACGGCGGGCACTACACCGACGTCGAGGTGCAGCAGATGCTGCGCCAGGCGGTCCGTGAGGCGGCCAGCGGCACCGCGGCCGAGATCGCGCAGGCCGCCGAGTTCGCGGTGCCGGGCGAGATCGACGACGACATGGCCATCGTGGTGGTCCGCACCGCGCCGTCCAGCCTGGCGTCCTGGGAAGGCCGGTTCCCGGCCGAGCCGATCAAGGTGTCGGAGGCGCGGCGGCTCGCGCAGGAGAACTTCGTCAAGTGGGGCATGGAGCTGGAGCAGGCCGAGCTGGCCTGCCTGCTGGTCTCCGAGATCGTCACCAACGTCGTGCTGCACGCCGCGTCGACGCCGAGCCCGCGCTCCGAGCTTGTCTTCGAGCACGCCGGGGCCGGCGGCCTGGGCGCCGGGGCAGGCTGGGACTCGCGCCGCTTCGGCGAGGATCTCGCGGTCCAGGTCAGGAACGAGTTCACGCTGCGGCTGCGGCGCGGGCACGAGTCCATCTGGGTCGAGGTGTTCGACTCCGACCTGCGGCTGCCCAGGATCCGCAGCGCGGGGGAGAGCGACGAGGGCGGCCGCGGCCTGTACCTCGTCGAGCAGCTGTCTACCCGGTGGGGGTCGCGGCCGACCAAGGACGGCAAGGCCGTCTGGTTCGAGCTGCCGTTCTCCGGGGGCAAGGCCGCGGCTAGTCGCTGCGGCCAGGCAGCGGCTGGGCCGGCGTGGCGTACTGCTTGGCGACCCAGGCCACCAGGACGATCAGCACGAAGCCGACGACGACCGTGATCAGCAGTCGGCCCGAGCTGCCCAGGCCCATCTTGCGGCGGCCGCGGTGCACGAAGAACGCGCAGATGCAGGCCAGGAACAGCAGCAAGATCAGCCCTGTCATGGCCGCCTCCCTCGATGGCTCTTTCTCAGAGCATAAGCCGCGGCAGGCGAAACGAGCGTCTGGCTAGGGCACGCCTCAGGAGGCGTCGGCGATCGCGGTCGGCTCGGCGGCATGGCCGGCCGCGCCGAGGATCGCCGAGACCGGGGTCGCGGCGTCCGGCTCGCGGACCGAGTCGTGCAGCCGCCGCAGCACCGTGACCTGGCGAGCCAGCGCCTCGATGCGAGTCTCGACCAGCCGGGCCGCGCTGTCCCGCTGGCCCGCGCTCACCGACCGGCCGAGCGCCAGCCGCGCCAGCGGCTTGATCTCGTCCAGCCGGAACCCGAGGTCCTTCAGCGCGAGCGTCGCCGCGAGGTATCCCGTGTACTCGCTCGGGTACTTGCGCGTCCCGCCGGCCGACCGCCGCGGCTCGGGCAGGATCCCGAGTTCCTCGTAATAGCGGATCGTCCTGCTGCTCACCCCGGCGGCCCTGGCGAGCTCCCCGATGCTCACCAGCCCGCTGTCGTCGCTAGTTTTTGGCATGCCTGCCGTAGCTCCCCGTGATGTGCCGCCGAGCGCGGTAGCTGCCGCGCCCCCCTGTGGCGGTGACCCTAAGCCTGTAACCAGTGCTAACTACGGATAGTAGCGGGGCAGGTTAGCCTCGCGAGGCGGAATCCCGCGCTGGGCCCGTATTCGTACTGGGGAGTAACATAGAGACTGAGACCGGCTCGGAGCTGCCGGCTCTGGCGAGCTGTGAGGAGGCCTGAGGTGTCAGAGGCATACATCGTCGGCGCGGTACGGACCCCTGTCGGGCGCCGGAACGGCGGCCTGTCGGGAACGCACTCCGTCGATCTCGCGGCCGGCGTGCTGGCCGAGCTGATGAAGCGGACCGGCGCCGACCCGAGCGCCGTCGAGGACGTCATCATGGGCTGCGTCTCGCAGATCGGCCCGCAGTCCCTCGACATCGCCAGGACCGCCTGGCTGTCCGCCGGCCTGCCCGAGAGCGTGCCCGGCGTCACCATCGACCGCCAGTGCGGCTCGTCCCAGCAGGCCGTGCACTTCGCCGCCCAGGGCGTGCTGTCCGGCACCCAGGACCTCGTCGTGGCCGCCGGCGTGGAGAGCATGAGCACCGTCCCCATGGGCTCCACCGTCACCCTGCCGCTGGAGAAGGGCATGGGCCTGCCGTACGGCGATGGCTGGCGGGAGCGCTACGGCGATCAGGAGATCTCCCAGTTCCGCGGCGCTCAGCTCATCTGCGAGAAGTGGGGCCTCAAGCGCGAGGCGCTGGAGGAGTTCGCGCTGGAGAGCCACGCCAGGGCGATCCGGGCTATCGACGAGGGCCGGTTCGAGTCCCAGATCATGCCCGTCGCGGGCGTGACCGCCGACGAGGGGCCGCGCCGGGACACCTCGCTGGAGAAGATGGCCGGCCTCAAGCCCGTGCGCGACGGCTCGGAGATCACCGCCGCGACCTCGTCGCAGATCTCCGACGGCGCCGCCGCCCTGCTGATCGCTTCGCCGACCGCCGTGCGGCGGCACGGCTTCACCCCGCGAGCCCGGATCCACTCGCTGGCCGTCACCGGGGCCGACCCTGTCTACATGCTGACCGGCCCGATCCCGGCGACCGAGCGGGCGCTGGAGAAGGGGCACCTCGGCATCGACGATATCGACGTGTTCGAGGTGAACGAGGCGTTCGCGCCCGTCCTGCTGGCCTGGTCGCGCGACACCGGCGCCTCGCTGGAGAAGACCAACCCCAACGGCGGCGCCATCGCCCTCGGCCACCCGCTCGGCGCCACCGGCGGCATCCTGATGACCAAGCTGCTGCACGAGCTGGAGCGGACCGGCGGCCGGTACGGGCTCCAGACCATGTGCGAGGGCGGCGGCCAGGCCAACGCCACCATCATCGAGCGGCTCAGCTAGCCGCTTCCCCTTCCTGATCAGCAGCCGGCCCGGCGGCCCCCTGGGGTTCGCCGGGCCGGCTGCTGTGCTGCCGGGGGAGAGTTCAGATCTCATCCCCATTCAAGGAAATATACAAGTTCAGTTGTAAGTTACTTGAGTACAAGAACATAATGAACCTGGCCCTGGGGGCCAAGGAACCACCACGGGAAGGCAACTGACATGCTGCTGAGCACCTTCGACCCGTTCGCTGAGTTCGACCGCATCGCGCGGCGCGCGTTCAGCCCGGCCGGGTCCGAGCACTCCGCCATCCGGATGGACGCCATCCGTCGCCCCGACGAGGTCGAGCTGCGCTTCGACCTGCCCGGCATCGACGCCGGCAGCCTCGACGTCACCATCGACCGCGGCGTGCTGACCGTCAGCGCGCAGCGCTCCGAGGAGTACGGCGAGGACGAGAAGCCGTTCGTCCGGCAGCGCGTGATGGGCTCGTTCGCCCAGCGC
Source organism: uncultured Actinomycetota bacterium (assembly GCA_963725175.1). Classification (GTDB taxonomy): domain Bacteria; phylum Actinomycetota; class Actinomycetes; order Streptosporangiales; family Streptosporangiaceae; genus DASUBV01. Next base: position 2,849,832 of record CAVRXH010000006.1, on the reverse strand, counting down.
GTCCGGCTGTCCGACAGCGTCAACGCCGAGAAGATCGAGGCCGACTACGAGGCCGGCGTCCTCAAGGTCCGCGTCCCGCTGCACGAGCAGGCGCAGCCGCGCAAGGTCGAGGTCAAGGCCCCGGCCAAGGCCGAGCTGTCCGCCTGATCCCAGTCGCCTGATCCTGGCGGCACCCAGGCCGGGACTCGCGCGGCGCACCCGCTGCGTGAGTCCCGGCTAGCCTTATCTCTGGGCCGCCAGGGCGGCCCGGGCCGACGCGGAAGGAGAGCTGAGCCGTGGCATCGCTGCCGCTGGATGACGCCAACCTGCCGCTGTTCACCGTCGGCCAGGTCGCGAGCATGCTGGAGATCCAGCAGGCGTTCCTGCGCCGGCTCGACGAGCATCAGGTGGTGCGGCCGTCCCGGTCATCGGGAGGCCAGCGCCGCTACACCAGGAACGAGATCACCGTCGTGCAGACCGTGGTTTCCCTCGCCGACGAGGGCATGACCCTCGCCGCGATCCGGCGCGTGCTGCTGCTAGAGGCGCGCGTGCGAGAACTCCAGGCCGAGCGTGACGCATTGCGTGCGGCGCTCACCGAGCGAGACGCGCTGATTGACCGGCTGCGCCGGGCCTAGAGCTGGCTAATCGCTGGCCTGGCTGACGTCGGCGCTGACCAGGCGGCTGCTCGTGCGCAGCGGCCCCGTCAGGATCGGCTGCCGCGCCTGCGGGCGCTCCTCGTCCACCCGGCTGACGAACACCTGCGGGCTAATCCGGTGCAGCGCCGTCAGCATCGTGCCCAGGTCGTCATCGTGCGGCAGTTCCAGCACGACATCGCCCGCCATCTCTGCGGAGTCAGCCGAGCGCGGCGTCAGCTCCAGCCGTGCCACCTGCTGGCCCGCCAGCGCCTCATCCAGCAGCGTCCGGCTGTGCTGGTCGTCCGACAGCCTGATCCGGATTCTCCACAGTGGCATGCGGCCTCCCTCGTCGGCTCGGCTGAGCCCGACGATGCCTCGCCCGCGTTGCCGGGCTGGGGCACCCTTGTAACAAAAGCGTGAATTGGGCTGGCCGGTGCCGCTGCGTACCCGGTGCCGCCGCGTACACGGGAGTGGCCCACGGTGACGTTAGCGCAACTGCGGGCCGGCCAGCCGCCGATCTTCTGAATCTTGAGATAAGACTTAATCCTGGGTGAACTAAGCAACAGCAAAGCCGGGGCGGGCCCTCAGCCTGGACCCAGGTCGAGCTGCGGGACTGGGTTCGGCCTGCGGGGACTGGGGTCGTCCTGCGGGCCTGGTGCCGGCCGGAACCGTGTTCGGCGGCTGCGGCGGTCGGCGGGGCAGCGGGCCGGGCTCGCGTAGCCCGGCCCGCGTCGCCCGGCTCGCGTATCCCGGTGGTTCCGGTACGATATCCGCGCGACAGCAATCCAGCTCGCGCCCCTCGGCCCGCCGAGGCCAGGCGCCCCGCCGGATGGCTCGCGGGTGTAGTTCAATGGCAGAACGTCAGCTTCCCAAGCTGATAATGCGGGTTCGATTCCCGTCACCCGCTCCGATGACGAAGGCGCGCGCCGGGGGCGTGCCCTGGCGTCCCGGTGCGCAATCCTCTTGCGGTACTGCACGCCACCGTGGGATCTGTCAACCGAGGTCCCGTGTAGGTACGACAATGACATATCAGACGAGCTCATGGAGCAACTCTTCGAACACACGTCCAGCAGGACTGGTCAGTCGAACAGCTTCCAGTGACCCTCGGAGACGACAGCGACCTCGCCGTCGATGACGGTGATGGCGGTCTGGTCGTCGATGGCATAGCCCGGCACGTCGAGCGCGGCGGCCCAGCGCTCCGCGTCGGCTAGGCCGAACTCCGGCATGTTCGGGTTGTCGAGGTGCGGAAAGATACCGAAGTCGACCAGCCCCAGTGCCTCGACGCTGCCCGTCGGCGACTGCCAGTCACTCAGGTCCTGGCCTAGGTGGGGCGCCGCCACGAGGCTCCCGGCGCTCACCCCGACCCACACCGTGTCCTGCAGCGAAGGCAGGACGTCAGCCGCGCCGGACTGCTGCAGCCAGTGCGCCAGGTACAGCGGATCGCCACCGCCCACCAAAAGAGCGTCGGTTTCCCGGACGATGGGGATCCACTGCGCCGCGTCGATGCTGGGGAGCGCTGTGAGCTCGAGCAGGCCGAGAGACTTCCAGCCGATCTCGCACAGCGGAGTCATCGCGCGGCCGGAGACGATGCGCCACGCGGCAGCGGGACCCCCCGCGGGGTAAGCCGCCGTTGGGATCACCAGGGCGCTGGCCTCGGCGATGGGCTTGCCCAGCATCTCGACGAGTGCGTTGGCGATGCTCGTGTTCTTGATGCCGGCGGAGGTGAGAAGAAGCTTCATGTCGGTGGCGTCCCAGTTCCGGTGGGAAATCGGTGACGGGCGGAGGTTCCTGGTAGTGATGTTAGGCGGCGGGTGTGACGGTTTCGTTGGTAGCGGTTGGGTGGAGTAACTGGCGGCGCAGTTCTTGGAGTTGGCGGACGGTGGCGGGGGTCATGGTGACGCCTCGCCAGCCGCGGCTGGCCCGGTCGAGCACGACCCAGACCAGGCCCAGGCAGGAGCGTTCGCGGGCCGGGTGCATCCCCGCTCTCTCTAATTCTCTGTCCCCATGTCCCAACGCAAAGGACGGCTGTAACACGCTGGGGTGGGTGACGCTGCCCCAGCGTGTTACAGCCGCTCTTTGGCCCCCGGCCGCGTGTCATTAGCGTGCCATTAGGGGCGGCGATCAGGGGTCTCTCACGGATAGTTGAGGTAGGCGTCACATGCTGCTCAGCCTGGCGGAGGGGAGCATGTCAGCTTGCTAGCGGGCGGGGAGGGTGTAGGCGAGGACGTAGGCGTCGGTGTTCATGATGGTGTCGCAGACCTCGACGGCGCGGCCGCTGGTGTCGTAGGCGGTGCGGGTGAGGTGGAAGACGGGGACGCCGGGGGCCAGGCGCAGTGCGCGTGCCTCGTCGGGGGTGGGCATGCGGGAGCGGATTTCCTCGTCGAAGTGGTGGAGGACGTGCCCGGCTTCCTCCAGGCGGGCGTAGATGCCGCCTGGCCCGGGGCTGGGCTCGGTGATCGGGGTGCCCCGGGCGATGTCGAGGGGGATGTAGGAGACGGCGGTCTCGACGGGCTGGCCGTCGAGCAGGTAGCGGCGGTGGCGTGCGAGTACCTTGCGGCTGTTCCCGAGGCGGGCGGCGATGTCGGGGGCGGGGCGTTCCTCGGTGATGGTGATGCTGTCGACCTCGGGCTTGCTGCCTGCCTGCTCGGCCTCGGCGATGAACGCGGCCTTGCCCTGCTCGCGGTTGCGGCGGGCGAACCGGTCCGAGGCCAGCCGCTTCGCTGGCGGCCGGGGGCGGACGAATACGCCGCGGCCGTGCTCGGCCAGGACCAGGCCCTCGCCCTGGAGTACGCCGATGGCGTTGCGGACGGTCATCCGCGCCACCCCGTAGTGCTCCACGAGCATGGTCTCCGAGGGGATCTGCTCGTTCTCCCGCAGGCGGCCGGCCTCGATGGCGTCACGCAGGTGGTCGGCGATCTGCCGGAAGACCGCGCGGTCGCTGACCGGGTCGATGGCGCCGAGGATGGCGCTAAGGCTGGCTGGCACGATGACTCCTGCGGACGTCTATACGTGTGGTGTACTGGGCACAGTAGACCCGGAGGTGACCGCGCCCGTGGCGAATGCCGCTGTTCACTCCGTCAGCGTGGCTGCCGTCGTGGTCGACGGCCAGGGCCGGGCGCTGCTCGTCCAGCGGCGTGACAACGGTCACTGGGAGCCGCCCGGCGGCGTCCTGGAGGCCGGCGAGGACATAGAGGCCGGGCTGCGCCGCGAGGTCGCCGAGGAAACCGGCCTGGACATCGAGCCGTCGGCCCTCACCGGCGTCTACAAGAACATGAACCGCGCCATCATCGCCCTGGTCTTCCGCAGCCGCGCCACCGGCGGCACCCTCACTGTCAGCAGCGAGACCAGCCAGGCCCGGTGGGCCACCCGCGACGAGGTCACCGGGCTGGCCGACCCCGCCTACGCCATCCGCGTCCTGGACGCCCTGGACCTCGCCACCCCACCCGCCATCCGCGCCCACGACGGCGTCCGCCTCACCTGAACCCCCGGAGCTGCCCTGATCTCATCATCAAACGTCAACTTACCTATACGACTATATGAGCTAACAACACCTCACACCCCGACAGGAAGGAAAGGACATGACCCAGCCCGCCGCCCTGCCTGGCAGTATTGCCTGGAGCCGCGCCTACCCCGGCCAGGCCAGCCAGGTCCGGCTCCTCCGCCGCGATCTCCGCGACCTGCTGAACGGCTGCCCCGCAGCCGATGACGTCATCCTGTGCGCCTCCGAGCTGGCCGCCAACGCGGCCCGCCACAGCGCCTCCGCCCGCCCCGGCGGACAGCTCACCGTCCGGAGCCTCTTCATCCCCGGCAGCCTCGTCCGGATCGAGGTCACCGACCAGGGCGGCCCCTGGAACTGGGCCCACCGCCCCGCGGGCACCCACCACGGCCACGCCATCATCCACAGCCTGTCCGCCGACTGGGGCGTCGACGGCGACTACCGCGCCCGCACCACCTGGGCAGTCCTGAACTGGACACCCGGCAGCTCCCGCCCCGGCCGCCCCGCCGCGCACCCCGCCAGCCCGGCCGCCCTCATCATGCACGCCGCCACCACCCGGCGGACCCAGTGGTCCGCCATCATCGACGGCCGCCAGCTCGGCCACCTCCGCGCACTCCACGGCCTCACCCGCCAGCAGCTCGCCAGCCACGCCGGGCTCAGCCCCGCCACCCTCGCCCGCCTCGAACGCCAGGACACCGCCCGCTGCCACCCCCGCACCACAGCCCGCCTGGCCATCGCCCTCACCGAGCACCCCGCCGCCTTCACCCGCACCTACACCCAGATCCCGCCCCAGAGCCAAGCACAGCCAGCAGCTCTCACCGTCAGCCAGCAGCGTCTAGGTAGGTCACTGTCGAGGATGGCCGTTGGACCATCCATGGATAACCTGATCAGCCGAAGCGGTGTCGCGCTGTGTTGAAGCGCTGGTAAGCCGTCCAGCATGGCCGGGGCTGGAGTAGGCCACGGCCCTCAGTCGCCACAGGCGCAGCAGCTCGTGGAGTCGGTGGAACTGTTCAGGGCGCCGTGCTCCCTCTACGGCGCCGGCGTACTCGGCCCGGAACTGCTCGTGGTACTCCGCAGGAAGGATATGCAGGATCTCGACGGGATCGTCGGGGTCACTGTCGTATGCCAGGTGTGCGATCACCTGTGCCCCTCCTTCTTCCGCTCTCGCGCGGGCGAGCGTGGTTACTGCCCAAGGTAGGCCGCCTCCGGAAGGTCTGGCACGGAGCAGGTCCGACCGTCTCCATGCCAGGTCACCGCCAAGACGGGAGAACCGAGGAGGAGCAGGCCCGGGGGCGGATCGGTACCAGGCAGTCCATGAGCCCCAGGCCGTTAACGGGAAGCTCAGCCAGCGCCAACTTGAGAACCACGGCGCAACGTTATGCGGTGACCGCCGCGGATGACGTTGAGGGCGGAACTGAAAGCCGGCCGCCTTCCCGCAGCACGCGGGCGATATCCCCGCCGGGATGTTGCGGGCCATCGAGCGAGATCTAGAAGCAGCGCTGGGGAAGGAGATGGCTGCGATGAGCGGTGACACCTATCGCGTGGTTGTCGCCCGTGAAGATGGCCGCTGGCTGGCTGACGTGCCGGCACTGGCCGGGGCTCATACGTACGCTCGCAGTCTTCCCGCGCTGGACCAGGCGATCCGGGAGGTCGTTGTGCTCGCTGCTGACCTGCCCGATGAGGCTATGCCCGGTCTCGTGCTGGATTACGAGGTCGTGGAAGGTTGCGCCCCAGTTAGCGCACCAGCATGGATCGCAGCGCCGCCAGGTCGGGCGCAGCGACGCCGTGCGCCGTGAGGTACCGGTCGACCGATCCGCCGCCCGCTGCCCTGGCCAAGGCCAGCACGTTCAAGATCAGCCCAGCCTGGCTGGAGATCAGTTCGGCGGTGACGTTTGCGTCTGGGCCGGCAGCCTTCAGCCGGCCGATCACCGCAGTGCTGTCCGGGTCGAGGTAGACCGAGCTGAGCGAGTAGTCGGCCCCGATTACGTCGTCGGGTACCCCGAGTACGGCCAGTACCAGCGCGATCACGATGCCAGTCCGGTCCTGGCCCGCAGCGCAGTGCACCAGGGCGGGAAGAGCGCCGGGCGCGCACAGTTCCCTGATTACGGCGCCGATCGAGTCGCCGCATTCATCGATCGTGTAGCGGTACTCCGCGGCCAGGTCGGGCAGCGGGGGCAGCAAAGTTGGGTCGCGGACAATCGGCGCTCGTACGAGCCGGGCTGGCAGCCCGGCTATGGCGCTCGGCCTTTGTTCCACCTCGATGTCCGCGCGCAGGTCCACGATCGTGCGCAGGTCTAGCCCGGCCAGCCGGGTGAGGCCATGGCTGTCGAGTCTGTGCAGGCTGTCGGACCGGAACAGGGTCCGCCAGGCCACGCTACCGCCGGCATGCGTCGGGTAACCGCCGACGTCACGCAGGTTGTGAGTGCCGTTCAGCGGGAGATGCCGCCCGTCGGCCAGCGCGATGTCTCGGATTTCGCGTCCCGTGCGCCCGGCAGTCCGCGTCAACCGCCTTTCCTCTCTCGCCGTCGATGCCGTATGGCACGATCTCATGCCCTGGGGCCACGTACGCGCCAGGGAGGTTCGCGCGCAGCAGAAGCTACTCACGGATCCTCGGACCCCCGCGAGCGTCGGGTTGGCCGGGGTTTCGGAGGCGGGAAGATTACGTGGTGGCTTGATGCCGCGGCCGGTACGCTGGCGGCAGAGGACGGCCGGAGGCGCCATGGTTTGGCTCAGTGGTCCGCGGCGGGGGGTCGGCAGGGTTAAGCTGCACGATCCTCCCCCCGGCTATCATCCGCCGCGCAGGGTTTCACCTCCGTTGACGGAGCAGCGGCGGAGGGCGCGCCGGGACTGGGCCATAATGCGCGTCGCCGTCATAGTCCTGGTGCTGCTGGCCGTCGCGTTTATGGTGATCATGTTTGTGATCATCGCGACGAATGTCTAGCGCTAGCCTGGCGCAGGCCCGCGAATCCCGGTCAGCGTTAATGACGGCTGACTAGCAGCGCTAGGAGCACGACCACCGCGGCGCCGAGGACTACGCCCATGATGATCACCCCGGCGTTGGTCAGCCCAACCAGGTGCAGCCGTTCCACTCGCGCGTTGGCGCGCTTTTCCCGCTCGCGCTCGGCCCTGCCCGGCTTCGGCCGTGGCCCCGGCGGCGGAATGCGCGGCCCGCGCCCGCTTCTGCCGCTGAAAGGCCGCCACGTTGGCCGCCCCGACCAGTTCCATGACAAGTTGCCCCGGCTATACGGGTCCTTCGGGTCATCCATCGGCCACCTCGCGAGTGAACGCCCTGCTTAGCTCCGAGTATGCGCCAACCAGGGGTTCAAGGGCGCGCGAACTCCCTCGGAGCGGGAACGCCCCGATCTGACCGGAGTCAGCCCTCGGCTGGCCCGGCGTAATGCTCGGTGTCATCCTTGACCGGACGGAACCGGACGACACAAGCAGGTATTGCAGTATGCGACAGGCGTCATCGCCCGCGACGACGTACCAGGAGACGTCGGCGCGCTACGACTCGGCCGCTGATGCCCGCGAGCGTTTCGAGGCGCTGGCTGTTCGTGATGTGAGCGCGCGGGCTTTCGCGGCCCTGGTGGCGCGCGGGGATTACGATCCGCGGATTCACGGCGACGCTGGCGGGGTCGAGTTGCTGACCGTGACTGAGCACCTGGAGTTGCTGGCGGCGGGTGAGTTGCTGGCCCGGTACTACCGGCATCCAGCGCACGCGCACCGGGCGCTTCAGGCGGGAGCGACCTGGGAGCAGGTGGCGGCGGCGAGCGGTTGCGATGCAGCCCAGGCGCGGTGCAGTTATCGCCAGTGGGCAGAGGACGAGCATCGCCTGTGGGCGGACTATAACGGTGAGTTCGGCATGGATGCCGCCGAGTATGCCGCGGCGGTCGCGCGAGCCGAGGCAGTAACGGAGCACTGACCTGCGGCCAGGCACGCTGGCGGCCAAGATGTCCACAGAGGTAGCGGCCACATGCCCACGGATGATGCGGCCATGTGCCCGCATACCATGCGGCCATCTGACCACGCCACTGCCATCGCTGCACCGTACCGAGGCGGTGGACCAGAATCGTGAGCTAGTCCCACGCCGGGCCGAGGGCCTGGTGGCCGAGGCCTTTGGCGATACGCGGGTCGTCACGCTGAACGGCACCCGGCAGACAGGCAAAGGTCGAGGTAGACGCCGTCCTGGAAACTCCCGACGGCCGGGCGATCGCCGTCGAGGTTAAGGCCGGTGCCACCATCCGCAGCGAGGACCTGGCCGGCCTTCGCCACCTCAAGCACCGGCTAGGCCCTCGGCTCCTAGCCGGATACGTGCTCTACACCGGACAGCAGACCCTCCCCTTCGGAGACGGCCTGCGTGCGCTCCCGATCGACGCGCTCTGGACCACCGCTCCCTGACTAGAGATCTGGTCTTTTGCCCAGGCTCGAAGCACAGCCGCTAGCCGCGCTGCTTTCGCTCAGCGATGCCTTCCGTCACTGTTCCGTCTGCCCACCGGATGGTGAGCCTGCTCTGATAGGCGGCGGATGGTCCGTGGTGGTGACGCGATGACGGTTGAGTACCGGGCTGTACCCCGGCTGGCCAGACCAGCACGGCGCGGTAGCTGTAACCGTCCTGGGGCGTCACCTCGTAGGTGAAGCTCACCTGCTCGCCGCGCGTCAGGCTGCGTATCCCCTCAGCCACGATGCAGGAGAAGTGAACCCAGCATCCGCCAGGGGTGTCGGCCGAGACGAGCACTCCGATGCCGTCATCGTCGTTCCATTCCTGGACAGTCCCTGTGCTCGTCACGGCCACCAGTATGGGCGCCCGTGATGCGCCCGTCCCGTTTTCTGGCGGGTATACCTGTTGCGGCCAGGCTGCTGTCAGGTGATTCTGCACGGATGGATATCCGCGGCCTCGATCTGGACAGCGCCGGTGAAACCGATGCCTGGTACCGCGCGCTGAGCACGGCCGAGTCCGCTGACCTCGTGGCTCCCGTAGTTCTGGGACCCGAGGCCGTACTGACCTCACTGCGCAGCAACGACACCAACCCGAGCAGCGACCGCCGTGCATTCGGTGCCTGGCGCGGAGCAGAGTGTGTCGGCGCTGCGGTGCTAGGTCTGCCACGCCACGGCTTCGCCCTCGCCTGCGGCTTCACGCCTAGACACACCGAGGTCCGGCTGCTGCTTGAGCTGCCGGTAGCCGACGAGAAGCTCAGGGCGCTAGAGGAGGCTGCCGCGAGACGGGCTGGTGAGTATCGGGTCGCTGGCTGGACCGGCGTGCCGCCCCGCGATGCCATCGAGCAACTCGCGCGCCTGCACACCATGATGGACGTCGATGTGCCGGCCGGCGAACTCAGCCGCGAGCCGACCACCTGGGACGCCAACCGTGTCCTGCGCACTCTGGAGCGGCGTATCGAGCAGGGCTACCACCCGGTCACCACCCTGATCAGCGGCCTGGGCGCAGAGCCGGCCGGGTATACGACGATGCTCGCGATGGATGGCGAGAGCATGGCGGTCATCCAGGACAACACCTTCGTGCTGCGGTCCTGTCGCGGGCGCGGCCTCGGCATGCTCGCGAAGATCGCCAACCTCCGCTTGCTCGCCGCGCAAGCCCCGCAGGCTCGCCACGTGCACACCTGGACCGCGGAGGTCAACGGCGCGATGCACTCGGTGAATGAGCGCCTGGGCTTCCGTCCCGTGGAGACCATGTATGAGGTCGAAGCCGCCATCTGATAGGTCGCCTGGGGCTGTGCGACGCTCTTGCTCTCGCTCCGTTGCGCAGAGTAGAACGAGACGATGGGAAGACAAGCGGCCGTCGTGCTTTACGTCATCGCGCTGGTAGTTGTCGTGGTTGGCGTGGACGTCCTGTTCTTCAAGGGCCTGCTCTGGGAGCGGCTGGCGGTCAACATCGGGATTGTCCTGGTGTTCGCGGCGTTCTATTTCAGGTTCCTGAAGCGCCCGTGAGCGCGCCCGCGCCGGTCGACTAGCACCGTTCGGCCCTCGTGTACGCCCGGCGAGGCCGCCGTGTCAGTGGCTGCGTCAGGGCCGTGACAGGCGGGTGTCAGGCCGGGCGCCGATGTTGGTCGCATGACAAGTTCAGCGATTGCGGCCTCAGGGCTGCGGAAGGCATTCGGGGACAAGATCGTTCTCGATGGCATCGATCTAGATGTTCGGGCGGGCACGGTCTTCTCCCTGCTCGGCCCGAACGGCGCGGGCAAGACGACGGCGGTGAACGTCCTCACCACGCTGCTGAAGGCCGACGCCGGGACGGTCCGCGTTGCCGGGCACGATGTCGCGACGCAGACCAAGGCGGTGCGCGCGGCGATCGGGGTCACCGGTCAGTTCGCCGCGGTGGATGAGCTGCTGACGGGCCAGGAGAACCTGCAGCTGATGGCGGACCTCAGGCATCTGGGGTCGGCCGAGGCGCGACGGCTGGTCACGGACCTGCTGGGGCGGTTCGACCTGACGGAGTCGGCCAGGAAGCTGGTGTCGACCTATTCGGGGGGCATGCGCCGGAAGCTGGATCTGGCGATGACGCTGGTCGGCAGCCCGCGGATCATCTTCCTGGACGAGCCGACGACGGGGCTGGACCCGCGTAGCCGTCGCACGATGTGGGGAATCATCCGGGAGCTGGTGGCCGATGGCGTCACTATCTTCCTCACCACTCAGTACCTAGAGGAAGCCGATCAGCTCGCGAGCCAGATCGCGGTGCTGGACAAGGGCCACCTGGTCGCGCAGGGCACTCCCGGCGAGCTGAAGCGCCTGGTCCCCGGCAGCCATGTCCGGTTCCGGTTCACCGACGTCGCCGACCTCGACCTGGCGGCGCGGGTCCTGCCTGACTCCACGCGCGATGACGAGGACCTGACCTTGCGGGTTCCGAGCGACGGCCGGGCGAAATCGCTGCGGGCCCTGCTGGCGCGGCTCGACGAGCAGTCCATTGAGGTCGAAGAGTTCTCCGCGCACACCCCGGACCTCGACGACGTCTTCCTTGCCCTGACCGGCCACGCACGCACTGAGGAGAACGCACGATGAGTACCGATGCGGCGATCATGCTGCGGCGCAACTTCAAGCACACCCTGCGGAACCCGACCGCGGTGTTCAACGCGGTCCTGTTCCCGATCGTGATGATGCTGATGTTCGTCTACGTGCTGGGCGGCGCCCTGAACGTCGGCGGCATCAAGTACATCGACTACGCGACGCCTGGCCTGATCGTGATGGCCATCAGCTACGGGCTGAGCGCGACCGCGCTGTCCGTGAACTCGGACATGACGAAGGGCATCATTGACCGGCTCAAGGTCATGGACATCTCCCGTGGCGCCGTACTGACGGGTCACGTCATCGCCAGCATGCTGCGCAGCCTGGTAGCCATCGCGGTCATCATCGGGGTGGCCCTCCTGATCGGGTTCCGCACGCCGGCGAGCTTCCTGGACTGGCTTGGCGCGATCGGTGTCATCGTGCTGGCCGGCCTGGCGGCCACCTGGCTGACGGTCGCCCTTGGACTGTTCGCGAAGACCCCGGAATCGGCGGGCATGGCAACCGTGCCGCTGATCATGCTGCCGTTCCTGAGCAGCGCGTTCGTGCCGGCCCACACGATGGGACCTGGGGTCAGGCAGTTCGCGGAGTACCAGCCGTTCACGCCGATCATCGAGACCCTGCGCGGACTGCTGAGCGGCCACCCATCGGGCGGCCACGCGGCCGTCGCGATCGCCTGGTGCGTCGGGATCGCCCTCGTCGGATACCTGTGGGCAGTCGCCACCTTCAGGAAGCGGGCGTAAGGAACGGCTCGGGGAACATCGAGATCGGCATCGGCGAGCGCACCGCCGCCTCGGTGGACGCCAGCAGCGAGCGGGGGTCGGTACGCAACTCCGTTCCGTCGCCGGAAGACCCCGGCGCGTCCGACAGCAAGGTCGCGATCCACGCCCGCACGCGGCACGGCGACATCATCATCCAGCGCGCAGCGAGCTGACCTCCCCAGGCCAAGGACCCTGTCAGGGGGCGAGCGTGACTGAGACCAGCTCAGACCAGCTCGTCTGCGTGCCCTCCCGCGCCGCCTTGGCGAACCTAACTTCGCCGAGGCGGCGCGTTACGGCCTGCTCGATCCGGGCCACGTCCGGATGGGAGCGATCCGGCAGCCCGAGCACGCTGGCGCTGGCCGCCAGCAGCCGCGCGGCCTGCTCGTCGTGGCCGCCGCGCAGCGCCAGGTCCGCGACTCCGACGAGTACCTTCGCGATCAGGGGCGCGTGCCCGGCCTCGGCCGCCGCCTGGCAGGCGGCCGCGTGGTGCGTACGGGCCTCGCCGAGATCCTCGGCGAGATAGCCGAGCAGGTCATGGGTGGCCGCGCGGATGGTCGCCTGCTCCGCTTCGTCGCCCAGGACGGCTGCCGCGACGCCGAGCTGGTAGCGCGCCTCCCCGGCGTTGCCGTCCCAGCGAGCTAGTTCCGCCTTGGCGAGCGCCAGCTCGGCTAGCGCGTCCGGCCAGGTGACCCGTTCCGCGTGCCGCTCGGCGTCGGAGATCGCAGCCGTGCTGGCGCCTCGATCGCCGAGCAGCCAGTACAGCTGGGCCTGTCGCGAGCGCATCCGGACGGCGTCCTCGATAGCGCCGACCTCGGTGACGACCGTGATCGCCTGCTCGAAAAGCTCGCACGCGCGGGCGAACTCGCCGCGCACCGCGATCCGGTCCGCCAGCTCGGTCAGGGCGAACGAGATCCCCCACCGCTCGCCGATCGCACGGAACTCGGCGAGCGCCATCTCCAGGTACGCGTCCGCATCCCGTCCGTCCTGGCCGAGCACGATCCGCATCTTGCCGAGGTGCAGCCGGGCCAGCGCCCGTACCCAGGGGTCCTCGTTGGCCAGCAGTTCTTCCCACGCGGGCAGGAACGCGTCCGGCGCTTGCAGCATGCGTTCGAGCGGGGCTATCAGCCCGAGCAGCGGGCTGCCGTGCTGACTGCGCTGGCTGAACCGGTATGCCTCGTGGATCCATTCCGCCGCCTGGTGCTCGTCGCCCCGCCCGGAGTTCAGGAACGTCACGACAAGCGCGTACACCATGGCCCGGATCTCATCGGCCACCTCGCCAGGAACGGCGGTGGCGGCGGTGATCAGCTCGCTGCCCTCGGCCTTGCGCCCGCCCAGCCACCAGTACCAGCCGGCCCCGGCCGCCAGCCGCATGGCCCCGTGCGCCTCGCCGGCCGCGATCGCGCCACGCATGGCGGCACCGATGTTGTCGTGCTCGGCCTCGAGCGTGGCGAGCCATTCCAGTTGCTCGGCGCGGCGCAGGTGCGGCTCCGCGGCCTCGGCCAGCTCGGTGAAGTAGACGAGATGCGCGTGGCGCGCGAGGTCCGCTTCCCCCGCTTCCGTGAGCCGGTGCGCCGCGTACTCCCTGATCGTGCCCATCATCCGGTAGCGCGGTGCGCCGTCGTCCTCGGTTCGCAGCAGCGATTTCTCGGCCAGCGCGGTGAGCAGTTCCAGGACGTGCTCGGGCTCGACCGCACCGCCGGCGCAGACCTGCTCCGCCGCTGGCAGGCTCGCCCCGCCCGAGAACACTGAGAGCCGGCGCAGTACCGTCCGCTCGGCGTCGGTGAGCAGCTCCCAGCTCCAGTCGATCACCGCGCGCAGCGTCCGGTGCCTCGGCAGCGCGATCCGGCTGCCGGCGGTCAGCAGCCGGAACCGGTCGTCGAGCCGATTCGCGAGCTGGTCCACGGACATGGTGCGCAACCTGGCCGCGGCCAGCTCGATCGCCAGCGGCATCCCGTCCAGCGCCCGGCAGACGCGCGCCATCGTGGACAGCGCGCGGGCATCGATGGTGAGGTCCTTGCGTACCGCGCCCGCCCGGTCCCGCAGTAGCCGGACAGCGGGGGAAGACTCGATCTCGCCGGGCCCGGCGTCGCGCTGCGGCAGGGCCAGCGGCTCGACCAGCCACAGCGCCTCACCGGTGATGCCAAGCGGTTCCCTGCTCGTCGCCAGGATCCGCAGCCGCCCGCACTCCCCGAGCAGCCGATGGGCGAACGCGGCCACCTGCCCGATCACGTGCTCGCAGTTGTCCAGGATTAGCAGCGCCTGCCGCTCGCGGATCGCGGCGACGAGCCGGTCCGTCGGCTCCGCGTTCGGCGGCCCGCCGAGCAGATCGTCCCTGAGCCCGAGCGCGGCGAGCGCTGGCTGCGCCACGTCGCCGCCGGCGCCGATGGCAGCGAGCTCCACCAGCCAGGCCCCGTCCGGCAGGTCGCCGAGCAGCGTGCGCGCGGTCTCGGTGGCCAGCCTGGTCTTCCCCGAGCCGCCCGGCCCGATCAGGGTGGTCAGCCGATGTTCCGCGCTCAGCTCGCGGACCCCTGCGACCTCGGCGTCCCTGCCGACGAAGCTGGTCAGCTCGGCACGCAGGTTGGTCTTCCGGTGCTCCTCTCGCCATCCCAGCTCGCCCCGCAGCAGCGCGACGTGCAAGGCGGACAATTCTAGCGAGGGGTCGGCGCCCAGCGCGTCGGCCAGGGCTTCTCTGGTGCGCTCATAGACGAGCAGCGCTTCGGTGTCGCGGCCGGCCGTGGCGAGGGCCCGCATCAGCGCGGCGACCAGCCGTTCCCGCATCGGGTGCGCGGCCACCAGGTCGGTCAGCTCCGGGATCAGCTCGCCACCGTGGCCGAGGCCGATCTCCGCGTCGAACCGGTCCTCCATGGCCGTCAGGCGCAGCGCCGCGAGCCGGGTCACCGCCGCGTCGAACGCCGCGCTGTCCGGCAGGTCGACATCCTGCATGGCCGCACCGCGCCACAGCGCCAGGGCGTCGCGCAGCAGGCGCGCCCGCTCCGGGCCCTGCTCGCGACGGGCCTGGCCGACAAGGCGCTCGAACCTGATGGCGTCGACCGCGTCGGGTTCCGCCGTCAGCCGGTAGCCGCCGGGCAGCCCGTCGACCGACCCGTCCGGCAGCGCCTTCCGCAGCCGGGAAACCAGGCGCTGCAAGGCGTTTGCCGCGTCGGCGGGCGGGTGCTCCCCCCAGATCCAGTCGACCAGCGTGGCCTTGGGGACGAGGCGGCCTGTTTCGAGCGCGAGGGCGATCAGGAGCGCGCGCAGCCGGGCGCCGGGCACGTCGGCCAGGACGCCGCCGGCCGCGCGGACCTCGAATGATCCAAGTATCCCGATCTGCACCTAGCCGATCTTGCCACGGGCGGCTGGCCTGCCTCTCACCGCTTAATGAGGAGCGGCACGGCCCCGGGATTTGTGACAAATCCCCAGTGATCGAACCCGCGGTCGAGGAACACCGTGGCGTGATGGCGCGTCCCCGGCACGGGTGATCTCCCAGGGCTGCCCGGCTAGAGGGAACCGGCTCCGTGGTGCCTGACGCGCCGGGTCGTCGCCCCGATCGTTCCGGCGAGAAGCCCGGCGACCCCGCCAGCGAGGAAAGCGGGAATCCCGAGCTCGAAGGCGGCGAACCAGGCGGTGGGGGCATAGACGAACAGGCCGACGATGAGACCCGTGATGCCGCCGAGCACGCCCGCCGCGATGGCACCGAAGATGGCCCACCGCGCTGGCAGCGGCAAGCCGCGTACCGACGCGATGGACTCCTTCACCCGCTCATAGTCGCACGCGTGGTCAGCCCTTGCCGTCGCCGGGACCGAGTCGCTCGGCGGGCAGCACGGGCGAGGCGTTGGTCCAGCCCAGGCGCGTGTAGGCGTCGTAGGACTGGATCTGCCCCTGGTACTGGACCTCGAAGAAGCCGAACCGCGCGCACTGCGCCCTGGTGAGCCCGCCGGCCGCCTTCCGCTCAGCCGCCTTGCTGAGTCCGATGGACTGGTATACGTGGCAGCCCTGGTGAGATTCCAGGTAGCCGTCCGCGCCCGCCCGGCGGCCCGGCGTGGTCACGACGAACTCGTCGGACAGCAGCTCGCCGGTGGCGGGAGAGATCACGATCACCTCTTCCGTGCCATTCCCCGGCAGGGCCACCCCGCGTCCCGGCCGTCCGAGCGGGTCGGCCGTTATGCCAGTGAGCCGTACATGGCGCAGGCTGGCAAGGATCCGGTAGACGTTGGCCCGGACCTGCGGCCGCACGGGATCCTGGAGAAGCTGCACGCCGACGTCGAACATGCCCTCGCCGCCGCGTGCGGCCTTCCGCATGATGGCCTTCAGCCTTGCCTCGCTCCTGGGCAGCGCGCGGAGCCTGGCGGCCGTCACCGCGCCGCCGAGATAGCCGACGGTGCCGCCGCCGGGTTGTGACCAGGCCTGCGCGGCCGACCCTGAGGTGCTGAAGCCGCCGCCCATCTTCCAGGAGGTCGGCGCACCAGCCAGCCGCCAGGCCGCCCGGTCGGCGGGCGTGGCCAGCCTGGCGCCGTCATCCTTGGTGATGATCCAGCCCTTCAGGCGGGCCGATCGCGGATCCCAGTTCTGCTGGGTGGAGTAGTCCGCGATGTTGTAGGGATGCGCCGAGGTGCCCACCCCGAGCAGGAGCATGGCCTTCATCGAAACCACCCAGTACTTGCCGGCGGCGGGTGCCTTGGCCGCGTTGACGGCAGCGGTCAGCAGGACCTCCCGCGCCGTCAGCGCTACCCCTGGCACCCCGCCTGCCTTCGGGGTGTGGCGCGTCGCCGTCGGTGCCGATGCCGGTGTGGCCGACACCGTCAGGGCGACCACCACGGCAACAGCCGCGGATCCGGCCGCTACCGCTACCAGGCCGGATGCCCGGCGGCGCCGGCGCCTGGCTGCCTGGCGGCCGATGTCGTGAAGCACCGCCGCTGCCGCGGGCGCGTGCTGTTCCAGCGTGGACAGCGCGGCCCGCAGATCTTCTTCGTTCCTCATCTGCTTCCCTCCTCGTCGAACGCGGGCACGTGTGCTGGTCCTGGCATCAGCTCGACGCGCAGTGCGGCCAGTGCCCGCGACGCGTAACCGCGGACCGTGCCGGGCGCGCAGCCGAGCACTTCCGCGATCTCGGTGTCGGAGAGACCCTCGTAATACCGCAGGGCGAGCACGGCGCGCTGCCGGCCTGGCAGCTTCCCGAGTTCGCGGAGGAGAGCGTCACGCTCGGCGTAATGGAGGGCGTGATCAGGGACCCGGCGGGTGTCCACGTCAACGCCGGCCCCGGACGGCACGAGCCGCCACGATCTGCGCCGTGACGACAGGAACTGGTTCACGACCATCTTCCTGACGTACAGCTCGGGCCGGTCCAGGCGGCCGATCTTTCTCCAGCGCCCGTGCGCCCGGATCAGGACCTCCTGGACCACGTCCTCGGCGAGGGCACGATCACCGGTCAGCACGCCGGCGAAGCGCAGCACCGCCGGCAGCCGTTCGGCCGTGAACTCCTCGAATGTCATCGCGCCTCCGTCAGCGGGGTCTCCACCAATAGATGCGCGGGAGACCCGGAACTGCTGCGCGGATCGCGTGATTCTTTCCGTGGTGTCCGGGCTGATCGTGGCAGGCCTCGTCGCTGCCAAGCCTCGCGCGGGTCGGCGCCTGGAACCTCCCGGAACCGTGACCGGCGGGTCTGACCTGGGGGTTTGGCAGCGCCGGAAAGCCGGGCGCGGCCAGGTGCTGCCTGGTATCAATGAGGCCTGGTTTTGCCGGACGGGGGGTCCAGCGTGAAACGGCATGCGTCATTAACCGTAGTTTCGACCACGGTGCTGTCCTTGGCCGCGGCAACGGCGATGACCGCGGTGCCGGCTCCCGCGGCGGCCGTTCCCGCTGGCCAGACGCGGCTGGCGCCTGCCGGGGCGCTGGCGGCGCCCGCCGCGCAGAGCCCGGCGCCCGCCGCACGGGCGCCGATGACCTTCAGCTACACCGGCGCGGAGCAGACCTACGTGGTGCCCAGCGGCATCTCCAGCATCCGCGTGGTCGCTGACGGCGGCCGTGGCGGCGGCGGGGGCGGGTTCGGCGCCGAGGTCACCGCGGATCTCCGCGTCGATCCCGGCCAGACGCTGTACGTGATGGTGGGCGGGAACGGCCAGAACGGGGCCGGCGGCGCCCCGGTCTTCGGCGGCGGCGCACCGGGCGGCGCGGGGGGCAGCGGCGGCTCGGCCGGCGGCGGCGCCTCGGACGTGCGCACCTGCTCCGTCACCGCGGCGACGTGCCCGTCGCCGGGCGGCTCGGCCGGGTCCCGGCTGCTGATCGCGGCCGGCGGCGCCGGGGGCGACAGCCGCAACGGTGACGCCGCCGGCGGCGGCGGCGGTGGTGGCCGCTACGGCGGTGGCGGGGGCGGCGACGGGGCGGGGTCGGCATCCAGCCGCTCCAGTTCTTCTCCGCCCGCGTCTTCTCGCCGTTCCCGGCCGGGATCCTGGTGAACGACGGCACCTGCCCCTTCACCGACTGAGCTGTACTAACAGCGGTTAGATCGGGTTGCTGTTGATGTGATCCATGACGCGGCGGAGGTTGTCCGGTAGGGGCTCGACGGCATCAACGGTCAGGCGGGCGGCGGTCAGCGGGGGTGACTCGGCGCGCATGCGCTCGACGTGATCCCAGCCGACTTCGTGCCAGCCGGGGATGCCGCGGACCCGGCCTTCGATCCGGGTGCGGTGCACGGCCTCATCGGAGCAGACGCACTCGATCAGGTGCAGGCGCGCGGCGAACCGCCCGGCGGTCTCCTGCCACTGCGCGAACTGGCTGTCGCTGACCATGTCATCGACGACGGCGCTCTGACCGAGCATGAGCTGCCGGGTGACCAGGGTGTCCAGCAGCCCGAACCAGGCGGCGTCGTACTCGTCCCCGTTCAGCTGCGCCAGCGCCCGGTGCGCGGGCTTCAGCCCGCCCATCAGCCAGTCACCGGCGAAGGCGGGAGCACCGATGGTGCGGGCCACCTGCTCGGCCAGGGTCGACTTGCCGGTCCCTGGCAGCCCGGTGAAGATGATCGCCCTCGGTTGTGCGCCGCTCTTATCCACGCCTTGCAGGCTAGTGTCGCGGCGCCGGGCCGGGCGCAGCAGCCTGCCCCCGGCCCGGCGTTCCTGCTAGACGCAGCCGCGCGGGACGAAGACCCAGTTGAGGTCTGGCGCCGGCGCACCGGGAGCGCTGAACTGGTAGCCCGGCACCTTGCCCATCACCCACTGGTCGTTCTTGGTGATGTACCGGATGTCGAACGCCCAGCCGGCATCGACGGTCCCGAGCGGGTTCATGCCGGCCGAGGACGCGGTGGCGCGGTTCGGGCCGAACAGCGCGTATCCCACGTTGCCGTAGACGGTGCAGGTCGCCGGGAGCGTGACCTGGAGCGTGGTCTGGTAGGCGCCGTAACTCGGACACAGCGAGTCGCCCGAGCTGCAGAACAGGTCGGCCATCGACATCCCGGCGAAGCTGGGGGTGCAGTCGCCGCTGTGCGGGGTCGCGCTCTCCAGGTAGAAGTTGGTGAACGTGTAGGCGTAGGTGCACCCGTTGAACTGCCCGTAGGCGTAGCCGCGCGGGTAGGTGTAGCCGGGGTTGAAGATGTCCATGTGGTCGGCGGCGTTGCCGGCGCTGTTGTCGTAGTAGAACAGGTTGCCGATGATCGGGTCGTTCACGCCGGGGCCGCTGAGCCCGACCCAGCCGTAGCCGTAGCCGGTGCCTTCCGACGAGGCGCCGGGAGAGGTGACCCGGTCGAAGCCGTAGCCGCCGGTCGCGAGGGCCTGCGTGGGAATCGCCAGCATGGCGGTGACCATAAGGGCGGCTGTGAGGGTCAGATTCCTCCAGCGAAATGGCTTGATACGGCGCACGGCCCGACCTTTCCCACGCTTCGTCGCGGATAATCCCAAATCGGACTTATCATCCCTGCTAACACTGTGCTGGGCAATACCTAACAGTGAGTGACGATCACCGCCCGCGGGCCCACGCGAACGGCCGGCTGCCGCGGAAAACACGATTGCCGCACGCCAGCCGTTCGGCAAGAATCGTGCGTTCCAGCGCCGACCCCGGCTCAGCGACAGAACGGAACCTGCGGACATGCCTGATGACGAGCAGAGCGAGCTGACCCGCGAGTTCGGCTGGGAGGACATGTTCGTGCCCCCGGAGGAGGACCCGCGCAACGAGGCCCCGGTGACGGGGGAGCGCGCCACGCTGACCGAGTACCTCGCGCACTACCGGCTGACGCTGGAGGTGAAGTGCCGGGGGCTGGATGCCGAGGGGATGGCCCGCCGCTCGTGCCCGCCGTCCAACCTGTCGCTGCTCGGCCTGGTCAGGCACCTGGCGGACGCGGAGCTTGGCTGGTTTCGCCGGGTGCTGGCGGGCCAGGACGCGGCGCACCACTACCGGACTACCGACGACCGGGACGAGGCGTTCAACGGCGCGGTGCCCGACCCGGCGGTGGTGGCGGAGGCCTGGGAGGCGTGGCGCGCGGAGGTGGCGTTCGCCCGCGAGTTCGCCGACGCGGCGCCGGACCTGGACGTGTCCGGCAGGATCCCTGGCAGTGACCAGGAGATCTCGCTGCGCGAGGTGCTGGTGCACATGATCGAGGAGTACGCGCGGCACTGCGGCCATGCGGACCTGCTGCGTGAGCGAATCGACGGCCGGGTCGGCCAGTAACCGGGTCAACCAGTAGCCGGGCGGGCCCGCGAGGTCAGCCGCCGTCGGCGGCGAACGCTGCGATCCGCGCCAGGCCCGGCCGGTAGCCGTCGGTGGTGTCCACCTCGATCCACGGCGCGGCCACGCTGACCCGGTCGAACTCCTGGTGCCGGCGCACCTGCGCGGCCCGCTCGCCGGGGCCGGGGTCGGGGTGCGCGCGGCGCAGCTGGTTCTCCTCGCGGCACCGCAGGCTGCGCTCGAAGGCGACCTCGGCGGCGACGCGACAGTGCACGATGCGGGTGTCGGCCAGGCCGAGCAGCGGTTCGAGCCCCGGCCGCCAGAGCCGGTCCTGGAACGCGGCCTCGGCGACGGTAGTCGCCCCGGCACGCAGCAGCAGCTCTAGCGCGGCGAAGAACGTCGAGTTGGCCAGCTTCGCCAGCTCATCGGCCAGCCCGGGCACGAACCCCGGCGTCGCGTGCGCCATTCCCTCCTTGATCTCGTCCCGGCAGATGGCCGGGCAGCCCACCGCCAGCGCGAGCTGATGGGCGAGGGTCGTCTTGCCCGACCCGGGCGGGCCGCTGACCACGATGAGCGCGGGACGAGACGCCATGTTCCGACGCTAGCGAGGACGACGGCTAGGTAGCCGGGCGGCCCTTCAGGTGCAGGCGCTTGGCGAGGGCCCACAGGGTGACCCGCCACAGGGCCTCCACGATGATGGCGCGGCTCATCTTGCTCGCGCCCCTGGTCCGCTCGGTGAAGGTGATCGGCACCTCGGCGACGGTCAGGCCGGCCCCCAGCACCCGCAGCACCAGGTCAACCTGGAAGCAGTAGCCCTGTGACTCGACGGAGTCCAGCGCGATGGCGCGCAGCGTTTCCTCCCGGTAGGCGCGGTAGCCGCCGGTCGCGTCGCGGACCCCGATGCCGAGCATGATCCGGGTGTAGGCGTTGCCGCCCCGGGACAGGAACTCCCGTGACCTCGGCCAGTTGCGCACCGTGCCGCCGGGCACCCAGCGGGAGCCGAGCACCAGGTCAGCGTCGTCAAGCGCGGCCAGCAGCGAGGGCAGCTCTGCCGGGTCGTGCGAGCCGTCGGCGTCCATCTCGACCAGCACGCCGTAGCCGTGCTCCAGCGCCCAGCGAAACCCGGCCAGGTAGGCCGCGCCGAGGCCGGACTTGCCCGGCCGGTGCAGCACGTTGATCCGGTCGTCCTCAGCGGCCAGCTTGTCGGCGATCTCGCCCGTGCCATCCGGGCTGTTGTCGTCGGCCACCAGCACGCTGGCGCCGGGCACGCTGACATGGATCCGGGAGACGATCTGCTCCAGGTTCTCCCGCTCGTTGTAGGTGGGGATGATCACGACCACCTTGCCGAGCGGCCCCCGAGTGCGGTTCACGGCGGTGCGCCTTTCCTGTGTCGGTCCCACGCCCTGCGAACGCTTATCCCGCCGTCGTCGTTCCAGGGACGGGGGTCATGAATGTTACGCCGCCCGGCGTCCCTGGTCGCGGCGGACGGCAGGATGGCGCTGTGCGGCATGGGCGCGGCGGGCGCGGACTACGCGGGCGGCAGCGGCGATTACGCGCTGGCGTTCGCGACCAGGGCGGGTGCGCCGGTGAACGAGGCCGCGCTTGAGCCGGTGTTCGCGGCCGTCAGGGAGGCCGTCGAGGAAGCCGTGCTGAACTCGGTGTTCATGGCGGTGACGACCACCGGTTATCAGGGCCACGTCCGGCATGCCTGCCCGCACGAGTTCGTCATCAGGGCCTGCCGCCGAGCGAGCGTGCTGGCCGGCTAGCGGCTCGGGGTTAGCCGGAGACGCGCGCCGCCGGACTGCCCAGGGCCCGCCCGGCCTGCTCGGCGAGGGTGACCGCGACCAGCCGCGCCTGGAGCGGCGGCCTAACCCCTGGCCGCGGCGTGAGCATGAACCGGCCCAGGTACTGGCCGTTGCTGAAGGTGCGCAGCTCGATGTCGCCCGGCGGCAGTCCGGAGTCCTCGACGTTCCACCGGATGTGCCCGGCCAGCACCGAGCCGTCGGGTTCAAGGCGCGGCGGGTGGCCAAGCAGCGCCCCGTACTCGAACCGTGCGCCCGCCAGGTCGAGCACGCTGATGAGCTGGCCCCTGACGTGCTCGATCACGGCGTCGGGCGACCGGGCCGAGGTGGTCAGCGCGGCTGCCTCGTGGATGGCGGCCAGGTAGCGGGCGTCGGTGATCGTGACCACCTTCAGCCGCCGGGCACGGGCGGCGAGCTGTGCCACGACCAGCCCGGTGAGCAGCAGCAGCAGCGCCGTCGTGACGTCGGCGGAATCGCGAATCGTGAACCGGTCGTACGGCACGGTGTAGAAGAAGTCGAACCAGGCCGCTGCCGATACCGCCGCCAGGCACCCGGCCATCCGGCTGCCGAGCGCCGCGACCGCGACGGTCACGACGCCGAGCAGCAGCGCGACGTTGGTATTGGACCAGTCAGGGCGGAACGGCAGCAGGATTACCGCGGCAGCGAGCGGCGCGAGCAGGGCGGCCGTGATCGCGGCGGCGTCCCTGGTGAGGTAGCGAGTCATCGCGATTCCTCCCGGCGCGGCGAGCCTGGCTGGCCCGCCGGCCCCGCCGGCCAGCGCTTCCGGGCTCGCCTGGTTCCCGAGCCTAGGTCTGGCGGACAGGGCCGCCAAGGGGGCGGCGCGTTAGGAAACCGTAGGCATCCTGCGGAGCCTGACCGGGCTTTGCGGGAGCGGCGGGCTGAGGCACACTCAAGACGCGGGCCGGGCCGATCCGCTGGGAGCCGATCCGCTGGGAGCGGGAGATGACGATGGCGGTGCGGCCGGGCGTCGCCCCGGCGGACGGTGCGGACCTCTACTACGAGGTTCGCGGCGAAGGGCCGCCGCTGCTCATGATCACCGGGGGCGGCGGCGACGCCGGCTTCTACGCGGCGATCGGCTCGATCCTGGCCGACCGCTACACCGTGATCAGCTATGACCGGCGCGGTAACTCGCGCAGCCGCCTGCACCGGCCGCCTGCTGGGCTCGGCTACCGGATGTCGGTGAGCGAGCAGGCGGCCGACGCCATCGCGGTGCTTGACGCCTGCGGCGCGGCGGCGGCGCGCGTCTTCGGCAACAGCGGCGGCGCGACCATCGCGCTTGACCTGGCCGCGCAGCACCCGCAGGCGGTGACGGCGGTGGTGGCGCATGAGCCGCCGGTGCTGCGGGTGCTGCCGGACGCGGTCACGCTGCTGACCCTCTACGACGAGGTGGACGCGCTGCTGGAGACCGACGGCTGGCAGGCCGCGTTCGCCCGATTCCAGGACGGCATCGGCCCGATCGCGCCCGGCCGTCCCGGCGTGCTGACGTCTCTGGTGAGCGCGGCCAAGCTGCTGGGATCCGGCGCGATGATGGAGATCCTGACCCGGATCAGCGCCAACTGGGAGTTCCTGACCAGGTACGAGCTTCCGGTCGTTCGTGGAGTATGACCCGGACCTGGACAAGATCATGGCCAGCCAGGTGCCCATCGCGGTCGGGCATGGCGCGGCGACCGGCGACCCGCTCGCGCTGCGGATGACCCAGACCGTCGCCGCCCAGCTCGGCATCGAGTGCAGGGAGTTCCCGGGTGGGCACGCGGCGCCGCTGGAGGTGCCGGTGAAGTTCGCCGCCGCCCTGCGGCCGCTGCTTGACCGGCTCTAGCGACGGGACTGGTCAGGTTCACGGCCCGGTCAGGGCAGGGCCGGCAGCGAACCGGCCTTGTCCCTGGCCGCGGCGTAGCGGTCTCGGACGGCTGGCTGCGCATCCGCCTCGAACCGCTGCACCTGGCCGCCGGCCCAGTCCGGCGGGCCGTCCCCGCCGGCCAGCACCCAGGCCGCCTGCCTGGCGGCGCCGAGCGCGACGTACTCGCCCGCGGGCGGCACATCCACCGGCAGGCCGAACACCGCGGGGGCGATCTGCCGCACGGCGGCCGACTTGGCTCCGCCGCCGATGAGCAGGACCCGGCGGACATCGACGCCCGCCGCGCGGATCGCGTCCAGGCCGTCGGCGAGGCCGTTGAGCATCCCCTCGACCGCCGCCCTGGCCAGGTTCTCCGGCGTGGCGCTGGCCCTGGTCAGCCCGTGCAGCGCGGCGGTGTCGCCGGGCCGGTTCGGGGTGCGCTCGCCGTCCAGGTAGGGCAGCAGCACGAGCCCGCCGGCGCCCGCCGGGGCGGCGAGCGCGAGCGCGTCCAGCTCATCGACGTCCACCCGGAGCAGGCCGGCCACCGTGGTCAGCACCCTGGCCGCGTTGAGCGTGCAGACCAGCGGCAGGTAATGCCCGGTGGCGTCGGCGAACCCGGCGATGATCCCGGTCGGGTCGGCGGTCGGCGTGGCGGATGCCCCGAACACGGTGCCCGAGGTGCCGATGGAGATCGCCACGTCCCCGACGCCGAGGCCGGCGCCGAGCGCGGCGGCGGCGTTGTCGCCCGCGCCTGGCCCGAGTACCGCGCCGCTGCCGGCCCCGCTCGCCTGGCCGGCCGTCCCGGTCGGCGGCAGCACCACCGGCACGGCGGGCAGCCGCCCGCAGGCCCGGCGCAGCAGGTCGGGCAGGTAGGCCCCCGACGCCGGCGACCAGTACCCGGTGCCGCTGGCGTCGCTGCGATCGGTGCGCAGCCCGTCCAGGCCCCCGGCCCGCCCGGTGAGCTGCCAGGTCAGCCAGTCATGCGGCAGGCAGACCGCCGCCGTCGCGGCCATCGAGTCCGGCTCGTGCTCGGCCAGCCAGCGCAGCTTGGTCACCGTGAACGCGGCGACCGGCACGCTGCCGGTGGCCTGCGCCCAGGCCGCCGCGCCGCGCTCGGGGTCGCCATCGCCCAGCTCGGCGACCAGATCCGCGGCGGCCGCCGCCGACCTGGTGTCGTTCCACAGCAGGGCCGGCCTGACTACCTCGCCGCGCTCGTCCAGGCAGACCATGCCGTGCTGCTGACCGCCGACCGACACGGCGGCGACGTCCGCCAGCCCGCCGGCCTCCGCCAGCGCGGCGCGCAGCGCGTCCCACCAGTCGGCCGGGTCCGCCTGCGTGCCGTCGGGATGCGCCGCCCGCCCCTCGCGGATGATCGCGCCGGTGGCCGCGTCGCAGATGACGACCTTGCAGGACTGGGTGGATGAGTCGATTCCGGCGACCAGCGCGGGGGGCATCGCGGCTCCAAGACGCCCCGGCGAAGGCCGGCTGCTCCGGTCGCTGGCCGCGGGCGGTCACATGCTAGGCGGCCCGTCCCGCGCCGGTCAAAGATCACCAACGCCCCGCCAGCGGGCCGGTGTGACGGGGCGCCCCGGTCAGGCGAGGCCGGCTAGCTCGCGGAGCGGGGCGGCCAGCCGGTCAGCGAGGGTCGCGTCGGCGTGGCGGATCTCGGCTAGCAGTGCTTGCGTGACGACGCCGAAGGCGCGGGCCAGCTCGGCCGGGTCGAGCGACCTGACCAGCGCGCCGGCCAGCGGGCCGGTGACCTCGGCGGGCAGGTCGTCCATGCCACGGCCTTGCAGCGCGGGCAGATCGTGGCGCAGGCAGGCCAGCGAGAGCACGTAGTCGCGGACCCCGCTGATCATGTACTCCGCCTGCCAGAGTCGCCCGCGCGCCAGGCTGGACCTGGCGTGCAGCGCGTACAGCCAGCCGAGTCCTGCCACCTCTTCCTGGCCGGGCGGTGTCATCCACTCCCGGCGCCCCGTCGTCCCGAACAGCAGCCGGAACTTAGGCCCGGCCGCCCCCCACTCCGCGTGCGGGCCGAACGACAGGTCCACCTGGAGGGTGCTGTCCAGCAGGAACACCCGGTAGATCGTGGCGCCGGCGCGCACGTCCATGTGGTGCACCGCGCCGTGCTCGGCGTACATCAGCGCGGTCCAGTCGGCCAGCACCCCGGCCAGGCCGTCCGCTGGACCGATCCCGAAGGTCAGGTCGATGTCGGACCACTGGTCGAGCCCGTCGAGCGCGCCAGAACCGGTCAGGGCGCCGGCCACGATGCGCTCGTCCGCCTCGGCCCGGCTGATCAGCGCCGCGCGCAGCGCCTCCCGCTCCGCTGTGGTGAACATAACCGGCAGCCTAGGACAGACCGCCTGGCCAGAGCCGTCAGCTAGCATCGCGGCTATGGGCTTTCCTTGACTGTGACCTGATGTAGCGGCCCGCGCGCCGCCTTCCTCGCCTGCCGAAAAGCCGGGTGATGACGAGGAAGGGGACGACATGCGAGCCGGATACCTGCCCCGCGGGCGCGCGCCGGTGGTGGCCGCCGTGGCGGCCGCTCCGGACGCCCTCTTTTCGCCCGAACGGGCGGCGCGAGCCTGGGCAGCGAGCCCGAGCCGGCCGGGATCAGGGCGGCCCTGCGGGCGCTGCGCGGCGGCGCGGTGCTGCGCTGGGTGGTCCTGCTAGAGGTGGCCGACCTGCTGCTTGACGTGCTGACCGGGTTCGTCGCGCTGTACCTGGTGGCGGCCGGCGGCGTAACCGCCGGGCAGGCCGCGCTGGGCGTGGGGGTCCGGCTGGCCGCCGACCTGGCGGGCACGGCGGCGCTGATCCCGCTGCTGGCCAGGTTTTCCGGGCTGGCCGTCCTGCGGGTCAGCGCGCTGGCGGCGGCGGTCGCCTATCCCGCGTTCCTGCTGGTGCCTGGGTTCTGGGCGAAGGTAGCGGTGCTCGCCGTGCTGTCGGTGGCCACCTGCGCCTGGTACCCGGTGCTCCAGGCGCAGCTGTACGCCAGCCTGCCCGGCGCCAGCGGGGTCGCGGTGTCGCTGCAGAGCGCGGCCGGCCTGGCCGCCGCCGCCGGCCCGCTGGCCGTCGGCTTCCTCGCCGAGCGGCTGGGGCTGAGCACGGCGCTGGCGCTGCTGGCGTTCGTGCCGCTGGCGGTGCTGGCGGGCGCGATCGTCGGCGGGCGCGCGGGTCAGTCCGGCGGGTAGACGGCCGCGCCCTGCCAGAAGTACCACTGGTAGCCCCACGGGTCGGTGACGTGGCAGGTGCGCGGGCCGTAGGACTCGTCCCTGGGCGGATCGATGGGCTCCCCGGCGTCGCGGACGCGCTGGTACTGCGCCTCCACGTCGGCGACGCCGATGATCAGCAGCGCGCCGCCGCCGTTCCCGGCGCCTGGCTCGGTCCGGCCGCTGATGTCGATGCGCAGTGGGCCGACGGCGATCTCGCCCTCGGCCCACTGGCCGTCATGGTCTCGCTTGACCTGGACGGGGCCGAACCCGAGCACTCTGGTCAGCCATTCGGCGGCGGCATCGCCGTCCGGGTAGCGCAGGTAGGGGGAGATGCTGGTGAAGACAGGTGGCTGGATCATGGAGCCATACTGCCCGCCGCGCGCGGGCCTGGCTTGGACGAATCGGTGACCGGAGGTGGCCGGCGGCTGCCCGCGTAGACTCACCTGCCGTGACTTCCCGCCCTGGTGCGGCGCTGCCCTGGCTGCTCGCGCTGGCGGGCGGCGCGGGTGCGATAGCGGCCGTGGCGGCGGCTCCGGACTCGGCGCGGGCGGCTGCCGCGCAGGACTGGCCGCCGTTCGTCCTGGTCGCCGGGCTGCTGCTGATCGGGCTGGTGGCCGACGGCGATGGCCTGTTCCGCTACGCCGGACAGCAGCTTGCCAGGCTCGGCCGCAGCGGGGCGGCGCTGTTCGCCGGGGCCGTGGTGATCATCGTCGCGGTGACCGTCACGCTGAACCTGGACACCGCCGTGGCGTTCGTGACCCCGGTGCTCGTCTACACCGCGCGATCCAGGGACAGCGGGGCCGGGGACAGGGGGGCCGGGGACAGCGGGGCCGGGGGTGAGGCGGCGCTGCTGTACGGCTGCCTGCTGCTGGCCAACGCCGGGTCGCTGCTGCTGCCCGGCTCGAACCTGACCAACCTGATCGTGCTCGGCGAGCTGCGCCTGACCGGCGGGCAGTTCGTGGCCAGGATGTGGCTGCCGTGGCTGGCCGCCGTCGCCGTCACCGCCGCGGTGCTCGCGGTGCGCGAGCGCCGCTCGGTGGCCGCGCTGACCACCCGCGAGACGCCGCCGCCCGCGTCGCGGCCGGTGACCGGCGCCGGGCTGGCCGCCGTCGCCGCCGCCACCGTGGTCGTCGTGGTGCTGCGATCGTCGGCCATCCCCGTCGTGGTCATCGGCCTGGCGGTGACCGGGCTGCGGCTGGCTCAGCGCCGGGTCGGCCTGGGCCAGGCCCGCGAGGTGCTCGGGCTGCCGGTGCTGGCCGGCCTGCTCGGCGTGGCGGTGGCGCTGGGCACCCTCGGCCGCGCCTGGTCGGGTCCCGCGCTGCTGCTGTCACATCTGGATGGCTGGGCCACGGCCGGGGTCGCGGCGCTAACCACGGTCGCGGTGAACAACCTGCCCGCCGCGTCGCTGCTGGCGGCCAGGCCGCCGGGCCACCCGTTCGCGCTGCTGGTCGGCCTGAACCTGGGGCCGAACCTGTGCGTCACCGGATCGCTGGCCTGGCTGCTCTGGCTGCGCGCGGCGCGCGGGGCGGGCGCGCGGCCGTCGCTGGCCCGCGCGAGCCGGCTCGGCATCGTCGCGGTCCCGCTGGCGATGGCGCTGGCCCTGGGTGCGCTGGCGCTGACCGGGCAGTTCTAACCGAGGCAGTCCTGACTGGGCAGTTCTGACTGAAGCGGGGCCTGACCTTAGCGGCGCCGGACTGTACGCGAGCGTGACTGAGGCGGGCCAGACCCGGCGTGGCCGTGCAGCTGTCGGTGTGCTTGGCTGTGGCGGTGACCATGAGCTTTTGTGAGCGGGTCAGGGCCGGCGAGGTGGTCTACGGCGGCTGGGTATCGCTGCCGAGCGCCGCGAGCGCCCGCGGCCTGGCGGTGGCCGGACTCGACTACGTCTGCGTTGACCTACAGCACGGTGCGGCCGGTGAGCCGCACCTCCCCGAGCTGACCAGCGCGATCGCGCTGGCCGGCTCGGCGCCGCTCGGCCGGGTGCGGCACGCCAGCCAGGCCGACATCGGCCGCGCGCTCGACCTGGGCTGCGTCGGCGTGATCGTGCCGAACGTGGACTCCGCCGAGCAGGCCAGGGAGGTCGTCGGGGCCTGCCGGTTCCCGCCGGACGGCTACCGGTCGGCGGGTGGTGTGCTGGCCGGCACCGAGGTCCCGCTGTGCATCGTGATGGTCGAGTCCCGGCGCGCGCTTGAGGAGATCGACGAGACGCTGGCGGTACCGGGCGTGGATGGCGTCTACGTCGGCCCGCGTGACCTGTCGCTGGCGCTCGGCTGCCCGCTTGATCCGCACGACCCGGTGCTTCGCCCGGCGTTCGAGCGGATCTGGGCCGCCTGCGCCGAGGCGGGCAAGCCGGTGGGCGTGCACGCGACCGACGGGCCGACAGCGCGGATCTACCGGGACGCCGGCTGCCGGCTGGTCACGGTCGTGAACGACAACCGGGCGATCGTGGATAGCGCCGCGACAGAGCTGGCCGCCGTCCTGGCCTGAGCTGCCGCCGGGACATCGTGCCGCATATGCTGTGTCTTTAGTCACAGTGCCCGGCATGGTGCAGTCGGAGGGAATGGGCTGGCGGAGGGGTGCCGACGGCAGCCGGGGGCATAGGCACAGTCATAGCGGCAACGGGAACACGTCGGGGAGCCTGGGCCGCAGCGCCCGGGGTGCCCGTGGAGGCAAACATGGGACTTATGGACAAGGTCAAGGCGCAGGCCACCCAGATTGCGCAGAAAAGCCAGGAAGCGGCCCGCGAGGGCAAGGCGAGGATCGATCAGGCCCAGGCCAACCGGCACGCCGATACCCTGCTGCGCAACCTCGGCGCGCTGGTCTACGCGGAGCACACCAACCGCGCGGCTGCCGACTCACAGGACCAGATCGCCCGGCTGATCGCCGAGATCTCCGCGCACGAGGCGGAGAACGGCATCAACCTGTCCGCGCAGCCGCAGGCGGGCTACCCCGGCGGGGTGCCGCAGCAGGGCGCCCCTGGCGGCCCGGCCGGCCCGGGCGCGGCCCCTGGTGGCCCGTCGGCATCGGGCTCGCCGTTCACCGACCCCGGAGCGAGCTCGTTCCCGCCGTCCAGCACGACGTCATTCCCCCAGTCCGGCGGCGGGACCACGTCGTTCCCGCAGTCCGGCAGCGAGAACACCTCGTTCCCGCAGTCCGGCACGGGCTTCCCGCCGGAGTCCGGCTCAGCCCCGCAGTAGCCAGGCCGGCCGCCGGAACGGCGGCTCGCGGACCGCTGTGCTCGCCGCGCCGGCCACCTGGCCGGCGCGGCGAGTGCGTTCCGGGCCGCTGTCATCGGCCGGCGCCGCCGGCCTCATCGGCCTGGCCCTATCGGCCTGGCCTCAGTGGCAGGCGTCCTGCGCGGCGGTGCGCTCGGTGCCGGCCGGCGAGTCGAGCGCCGAGCCGTTCCCGCCGCCCCCGCCGCCGCTCCCGGCTCCCGGCGTGCCGCTGGCGTGGTGCCGGCCGTGGCGATGCCGGGACCCGGCGGCCGCCGCCAGGTTGGTCGGCGGCTGGTCGGCCCGGATCTGGGCGAACAGCCGCTGGGCCGCCGCCTGGTCCCACAGCACGGCGGACTGGCCGTCCGGCGTCTGGTAGTTGAGGTTGCCAAGCGGCACGGTGGAGAACGAGACGTCGGACGGCCGGACACCGCGCAGCTCGTCGGCCAGGCCCAGCACGTTGAAGTGCTGGTCGACCCGGATCGCGGCGGTGACCGAGGTCAGCAGCGGGCGGAGCTTGAACGGGTCGCTCAGCGTGCCGGCGCTGGCCGCCTTGGTCAGGATCGTGGACATCATCTGCTGCTGGTTGTCGATCCTGGCCAGGTCGGAGGTGGCGAACGAGTGCCGGTCGCGAGCGAATTCCAGCGCGGTCAGCCCGTCCACATGGTGCACGCCCGCGGCCAGGTGCAGCCCGCTGTAGTCGTCGTCCACGGCGAACGGCAGGCAGATGTTCACGCCGCCCACCGCGTTGATGATCTTTACGAAGCCGAGGAAGTTGACCTCGGCGTAGTCGTTGATAGTCAGCCCGGTCGCGGCCTGCACTGTCTGCACCATCAGCTTCGCGCCGCCGATGCCATACGCCGAGTTGATCTTGTTCATGCCGTGGCCGGGTATCGACACCCAGGAGTCGCGCGGCAGGCTGACCACCTGGATGTAGCGGTGGCTGGCCGGGATGTGCACCAGCATCAGGGTGTCGGAATTGTCGCTGATCGCGTGGCCGACGTGCAGCCGGGCCTGCTGGTGCGCGGTCAGCCCGGCGCGAATGTCTACCCCGGCGAGCAGGATGTTCAGCGGGCCGCTGGCCGGCGTGCCCGAGGTGCCCGCGTTGACCCGGCCGAGATGGCTGGTCACGTAGCTGGTCAGCAGCCAGGCCCCGCCGGAGGCGAACAGCACCAGCGCCGACATGGCGCCGAGGATGGCGATCATCGCGCGCTGCTGCCGCGCCCGGCGGCCCGCCGCGATCTGCGACATCAGCCGCTGCTGGGCTAGGAGCGGCGCGGTCTTGCGCCTGGCGCCCGCGGGCCGGCTGGGCCGCGTATCGTCGCCGGTCGCCGCGGGCTGGTCACCGCGATGCCCGGCGCCCTCTCCCGGCGAGTCGCCACCATCGGTCATCGAACCCCCACCAGATGCCGTCATGTGCAGGCTAACGCGGCGGAGGGGACACAGTGGTTATCCGGCCCGGCGGGTCCCAGGATCGGCCGGGCACTTTACCGGCGAGCACGGGCAATCCGGGCGGGCCGGCCGAGGCTGCCGCACCCGCCGATTGTTACCGGCCGGTAGGCAAGGTATGTTACCAGTGAGTACAAAGTCGCCGTCGGCTCCGGGGAGGCCGCGCCATGGGTCACTTCAAGAGCAACCTGAGGGACATCGAGTTCAACCTGTTCGAGGTGCTGAGGCGCCAGGACGTGCTGGGCAGCGAGCCCTATCCGGACGTGGATGAGGAGACCGCGCGCGGCATCCTGGAAGAGGTCAACCGGCTGGCCACCGGCCCGGTGGCGGAGTCGTTCGCCGAGTCGGACCGGCACCCGCCTGAGTTCGACCCGGTCACTCACTCGGTGCGGATACCCGATGCTTTCCGCAAGTCCTACGAGGCGTTCGTGGACGCCGAGTGGTTCCGCCTCGACCTGCCTGCCGAGCTGGGCGGCACTAGCGCCCCCCGGTCGCTTGGCTGGGCCGTCGGCGAACTGATCCTGGGCGCCAACCCCGCGGTGTGGATGTACGCGAGCGTCGGCTCGTTCTCCCGCGCTCTGTGGGATATGGGCACTCCTGCCCAGCGCCGGGTCGCCGAGCACGCGGTGGCGAACCGCTGGGCCTACACGATGGTGCTGACCGAGCCCGATGCCGGGTCCGACGTGGGCGCCGGCCGGACCAAGGCGGTCCGCCAGCCCGACGGCACCTGGCACATCGAGGGCGTGAAGCGGTTTATCACCAGCGGCGAGCACGACCTGACCGGCAACATCCTGCACCTGGTGCTGGCCAGGCCGGAGGGAGCCGGCCCCGGCACCAAGGGGCTGTCGATGTTCCTGGTGCCCAAGTACCAGGTGGGCGAGGACGGCGCGCTTGGCGAGCGCAACGGCGTGTACGCGACCAACGTCGAGCACAAGATGGGCCTGAAGGTCTCCACCACCTGCGAGCTGACCTTCGGCGCCGACCACCCAGCGGTGGGCACGCTGGTCGGCGACGTGCACGACGGCATCAGGCAGATGTTCCGGATCATCGAGTTCGCTAGGATGATGGTCGGCACCAAGGCCATCGCGACGCTGTCCACTGGCTACCTGAACGCGCTGGACTTCGCCCGCGAGCGAGTGCAGGGCGCGGACCTGACCAAGCTCGCCGACAAGGCCGCGCCGCGGGTGACGATCCTGCACCACCCCGACGTGCGGCGCAGCCTGATGCTGCAGAAGTCCTACGCCGAGGGCCTGCGCGCCCTGGTCCTGTTCACCGCGAGCGTGCAGGACCAGCTTCAGGCCGCGCAGGCACGCGGCGAGCCCGACGAGCAGGCCTCGGCGCTGAACGACCTGCTGCTGCCAGTGGTCAAGGGGGTCGGCTCCGAGCGCGCGTTCGAGCTGCTGACCCAGTCCCTGCAGACCCTGGGCGGCTCGGGTTACCTCCAGGACTACCCGATCGAGCAGTACCTGCGGGATGCCAAGATCGACAGCCTGTACGAGGGCACCACCGCGATCCAGGGCATGGACCTGTATTTCCGCAAGATCGTCAGGAACGGCGGCGCGGCGCTGGCCGGGCTCACCGGCCGGATCAGGGAGTTCGCGGCGGCCGACGGCGGCAACGGCAGGCTCAAGGCCGAGCGCGCCGCGCTCGTCAGGGCCGCCGACGACGTCGATGCGATCGTGGCCGCGATGCACGGCTTCCTGGCCGGCAGCGCCGGGCAGGAAGCGGAGATCTACCGGGCCGGGCTGAACACCACGCGGCTGCTGCTGGCGCTCGGTGACCTGATCGTCGGCTGGCTGCTGGCCTGGCACGCGGAGGTCGCGCTGGGCGCGCTTGACGCCGGAGCACAAGGCAGCGAGCGCGCCTTCTACGAGGGCAAGGTCGGTGCCGCGCGGTTCTTCGCCGCCACGGTGCTGCCGAGGCTGGCGGCCGAGCGCGAGATCGCCCAGGCGACATCCCTAGACGTGATGGAGCTGGGCGAGGAATCCTTCTAGGATTCCTCGCCCAGGTGTCGGCTAAGAGGGCTCTCACATCTGGAACTGCACCGACGCCCGCTCCAGGCGGATCGGCGTGATGCACTCGGCGACCACCGCGCGGTGCGCGGGGTGGTCGCGGTAGGCACGGTAGCTTTCCTCGTCGTCGAAGTCAGCGACCACGGCGAAGTCGAAGTTGCCGTCCGTCAGCCCGGCATCGGGACCGAGCTGATAGGCGCGCAGACCGCTCATCAGCGGCGGCAGCGTGCGCAGCTCTTTGAGTACCCGGGCCTTCTGCTCGTCCGTGGCGTCAGGCTTCCAGGTGAACAGCACCGTGTGCCTGATCATGGAGTCCTCCTTTCGATCTCGCTCCCCGCTGTCCCCAGTCCGCTATGTCCAAATCCGGCGGTGTTCTCTGGCTATGACCAGGCCAGTAGCTGCACGGGGTCGGTCAGCATCGCCCCGACCTCGCGCAGGACCGCCGCGCCCAGGTCGCCGTCCACCACCCGGTGGTCGAACGACATGCCCAGGGTGGTCACCTTACGCACGGCGAGCTGGCCCTCGTGCACCCATGGCGCATCCTTGACCTGGCCGAACGCGAGAATCGCGGTCTGGCCTGGCGGCAGGATCGGCGTCCCGGTGTCGACCCCGAAGACGCCGACGTTGGTGATGCTGACCGTGCCGTCCGCCAGTTCCTCCTGAGTCGGCGCCGGCCCTGGCCGAGTCGGCCAGCCCGGTCAGCGCCTTCGCCAGCGCGGGCAGGCTCAGCGCCTGGGCGTCCTTGATGTTCGGCACTACCAGCCCGCGGTCGGTGGCGGCCGCGATGCCCAGGTTCACGTAGTGCCGGACCACGATCTCCTGCGCGGCCTCATCCCAGCTCGAATTGATCATGGGATGCCGGCCGGCCGCCACCAGCAGCGCCTTGGCCACCAGCAGCAGCGGCGACACCCGGCTGCCCTCGAAGTCCGGCATGGCCTTCAGCCGGGCCGTGGCGGCCATCGTCTGCGTGATGTCGATCTGCAGGAACATCGTCACGTGCGGCGCGGTGAACGCGCTGGCCGTCATCGCCGCAGCCGTGTGCTTGCGGACGCCGCGGACCGGGATCCGCTCCTCGCGCGGCAGCGCCGAGACGGCAGCCATCGCTTGCCCCGGCTCCGTGCTGTCCGGCCGGTACGCGGTCGTTGCCGCGGCGGCGTGCACGTCATCACGGGAGATCGACCCGTTCGGCCCGCTGCCGACCAGCGTGGTCAGGTCCACGCCCAGGTCCCTGGCCAGCTTCCGGACCGGCGGCTTGGCCAGGACGGCGGTGCCGGCCGCGGCTGCCGCGGCCTGGGCCGGAACGGTCGCGGCCGGGGCCGGGGCTGGCGGAGCCGCCGCAGGCGCGGCGGGCGCGGGCGGGCTGGCCTGCTGGGCAGGCTTCGACGGTGCCGGCGCCGGGACCCGGCCCGCCGCGGGCTTGCGCGCCCGGCGGGTCTTGGTGCCGACCTTGACGCCGTAGCCGACGAGCACGGCCTGGCGCTCCTGCGGCGGCGTCGTGGCCTCGGGCGGAGGCGGCGGCACCAGGTCGGCCGCCGTGGTGGGGATCACCTCGGGTGGTCCTGGCGGGTCGGTCAGCTCGGTGGTGACCGCCGCCGGCTCGGGGGTCCGGGCCGGCGCCTTGCCGTCAGCCCCGGAGTCGACCTCGACGGCGATGATCGGCGTGCCGACGTCGGCGGTGGTGCCCTCGGCGACCAGCAGGCTGCTGACCACGCCCGCGTACGGGCAGGGCAGCTCCACGACCGCCTTGGCCGTCTCGATCTCCACGATGATCTGGTTAACGGTCACTTCGTCGCCTGGCTGCACGTGCCACTTGACGATGTCTGCCTCGGTCAGGCCCTCACCGACATCAGGGAGCCTGAACTGCCTTACTTCTGACATGCGCCCCCCTCAGTAACCGAACGTGCGGTCGACGGCGTCGAGCACCCGGTCCAGGTCGGGCAGGTAGTGGTCCTCCAGCCGGGAGGGCGGGTACGGGGTGGAATAGCCGCCCACCCGCAGCACCGGCGCTTCGAGCTGGTAGAAGCAGTTCTCGGTGACCAGCGCGGCGATCTCCGCGCCGATCCCGCCGGTCACGGACGCCTCGTGCACGACGATGCACCGGCCGGTCCTGCGGACCGACTCGACGATCGTCTCGGTGTCCAGCGGCGCCAGCGTGCGCAGGTCGATGACCTCCAGCGAGCGGCCGTCCGCCTCGGCGGCCACCGCCGCCTCCGCGCACGTCTTCACCATCGGGCCGTAGGCCAGCACCGTTACATCGGTCCCGCTGATCAGGGTGCGCGCGGAATCCAGCGGCAGCGCCTGCGCCAGCGCGCCCGCGGTGTCGACGTCGGCCCGCTCCCAGTAGCGGCGCTTGGGCTCGAAGAAGATCACCGGATCGTCGCAGGTGACGGCGAGCTGGATCATCGTATAGGCCTCGACCGGATCGCCGCAGCTCACGACGCGCAGCCCGGCGATGTGGGTGAACAGCGCCTCGGGCGACTCGCTGTGGTGCTCCACGGCCCCGATGCCGCCGCCGAACGGGATCCGCACCACGATCGGCAGGCTGACGTGGCCGAGTGACCGGTACCGCATCTTGGCGAGCTGGGACACGATCTGGTCGTAGGCCGGGTAGACGAAGCCGTCGAACTGGATCTCGCAGATCGGCCGGTAACCGCGCAGCGCGAGGCCGATGGCGGTGCCGATGATGCCCGACTCGGCCAGCGGCGTGTCGATGACCCGCGCCTCGCCGAAATCCTTCTGCAGCCCGTCGGTGACCCGGAAGACTCCGCCGAGCTTGCCGACGTCCTCGCCCATGATCAGGGTCTTGGGGTCGTTCTCCAGTGCCTTGCGCAGGCCCTCGTTGAGTGCCTTGGACAGCGTCATCGTGGTCATCGCGCGCCTGCCTCCTCATCCGCGAAGGAGTCGAGGTAAGCGGCGAACCCGGCACGCTCTGCCTCGAGCTTCGCCGCCACCCCCGCATACACATTGTCGAACATCGACAGCGGTTGCGGATCCGGCATGTCCAGGCACGCCTGGCGGACGCGGGCGCCGATCCGCGCGGCGTCGGCCTCCACGTCGTCGAAGAACGCCATGTCGGCCTGCTCCGACCTGATGAGGTACTGCTTGACCCGGGCGATGGGGTCCTTCAGCTTCCAGGACTCCAGCTCCGCGGAAAGCCGGTACCTGGTCGGGTCGTCGGTGGTGGTGTGCGCGCCCATCCGGTAGGTGAACGCCTCGATCAGGGTCGGCCCCTGGCCTTCCCTGGCGGCCTTGAGCGCCTTCCTGGTCACCGCCAGGCAGGCGAGCACGTCGTTGCCGTCCACCCGGACGCCGGGGAAGCCGAAGCCCTGGGCGCGCAGGTACAGCGGCACCCGGCTCTGCCGCTCCAGCGGCTCGGAGATGGCCCACTGATTGTTCTGGCAGAAGAACACGACGGGCGAGTTGGTCACCGACGCCCAGATGAACGCCTCGTTGACATCGCCCTGGCTGGTCGCCCCGTCGCCGAAGTAGGCGATCGCGGCCTCGCCGTCCTCTCCGAGCGCGCCGTCTCGCTGGATGCCCATCGCGTAGCCGGTGGCGTGCAGCGTCTGGCAGCCGATGACGATCGTGTACAGGTGGAAGTTGTGCGCCTTGGGGTCCCAGCCGCCGTGGCTGACGCCGCGGAACAGCTCAAGCAGCCGCACCGGGTCCAGGCCGCGGCACCAGGCGACGCCGTGCTCGCGGTAGGTCGGGAAGGCCATGTCCTGCGGCTCCATGGCGCGGCCAGAGCCCACCTGAGCGGCCTCCTGGCCGAGCAGCGAGGCCCAGATGCCCAGCTCCCCCTGCCGCTGCAGGGCGATGGCCTCGAAGTCGATCCGGCGCACGACGACCAGGTCGCGGTAGAGCGCCTTGATCTCCTCCGCGGTGATGTCCAGCGGATAGTCGGGATGCTCGGTCCGCTCGCCCTCGGGGGTCAGGAGCTGGATGAGCTCGGCCGAGTCCGCCCGCGGTACTGGGTCCCTGGCGGCTTTCCGCCCGGCACTGCGGGAGGCGGCTCGCCCGGCATCTTTGACGGCCACGTGCCACTCCTTGGATACTCGCCGCCGGCCTAGGGATGACCCGTAGTTGGCGGTCGTCCGACTTGTCGGTGTGACAGTACCCGCCGCCGGGCGCCGGCGGTCAAGGTGTGCCCCGGTGGCCTCGCGTACGCTGCCTTGCGTGACCAGAGTCGTCGTTGACGTGATGCTCAAGCCCGAGATCCACGACCCGCAGGGCGAGGCTATCGCCAGCGCCTGCCACCGGCTCGGCCTTGCCGAGGTAACCGCCGTGCGCCAGGGCAAGCGCTTCGAGATCGAGCTGGACGGCGACGGCCAGGCGGACGAGGCGGTGACCGGGCGGATCGCCGCGCTGGCCGGCGAGCTGCTCGCCAACCCGGTGATCGAGGAGTTCTCGGTCCGGCAGGCCTGATCCGCTGCGGAGCGTGATCACCGCCCGGCCGTACGTCACGGAAAGAGCACGTTTGCCTTCCGGATCGACACTGTTCGTCCAGAGATCGCCCGACCTCATGATTACGGGACCCGCGCGCGGGAAACCCTCACAATATGAACAGCGCGTAACTTCCACGAGCCGGGGGCTAAGGAGCCGATGCGAACTCGGGCGACGCAGGGACCGGACACTGACGTTCGGTTCTGTCTCCTGTTTCCCAGGGAAGCGCTCAGCGTTCCCGTGATGCGGCATGTGCTCGGCGATACGCTCGGGCGGCTCGGGGTGGATGAGGGCAGCATCGCGGACCTGCTGCTGGCCGTCACCGAGGCGTGCACCAACGTGCTGCGGCACTCCGGCCAGGGCCGGGGCTACGAGATCATCGCCCGGCTGGCCGGCAACCGGTGCCAGCTTGAGGTAGTGGACACCGGGCGGGGCTTCGACCCCGCTGCCCTGCCGGCCCGCCGCCGGGTGATCAGGCGCCGGGTCCGCCGGGTGGCCGCGCTGCGCCGCCAGCACCGCGCGCCCGCCGCGCCCGCGCCCCCCGCCTCGCTGACGCTGCGCCGCCGGATCGCCCGGCCGCACCGGCTGGCCAGGGGCCGCGGCATCGCCTCGCTGCCCGAGTCAGGGCGCGGGCTGGCGATCATGCGGGCCTGCGTGGACGACGTCACCCTGCGCAGCGGCCCCGGCCAGGGCACGGTGGTGTCGCTGCAGAAGCGGATCGGCTGGCAGTCCGGCACCCCGCCGGTCCAGGTGCCCCGGCAGCGGCTGCGGGACGCCGGCTGAGCGGTCGATCCGGCGCGAGCCGGTAACCTGCGTGCATGCGTTCCCCGCGAGGACACACGTGACCGCCAGGGTCGGAGTCGTCACCTTTCCGGGGTCGCTGGACGACACCGATGCCCTGCGCGCCATCCGGCTGGCCGGCGCGCAGCCGGTCGCGCTGTGGCATGGCGATGCCAGCCTGCGCGGCGTGGACGCGGTGGTGCTGCCCGGCGGCTTTTCCTACGGCGACTACCTGCGCTGCGGCGCAATCGCCCGGTTCGCCCCGGTGATGTCGGAGCTGATCCCGGCCGCCAGGGCGGGGCTGCCGGTGCTGGGCATCTGCAACGGCTTCCAGATCCTCTGCGAGGCGCACCTGCTGCCGGGGGCGCTGACCCGCAACGCCGGGCTGCGCTTCGTTAACAGGGACATCAGGATCCGGGTGGAGTCGGCCAGCACCGCCTGGACCGGCGGCTACCAGCCGGGCCAGGAGATCACCGTGGTGCTCAAGAGCGGCGAGGGCGCCTACCTGGCCGACGCGGCGACGCTGGATGCCCTGGAGGCGGGCGGGCTGGTGCTGGCCCGCTACGCCAGCGGCAACCCCAACGGCTCGGCCCGCGACATCGCCGGGGTGCGCAGCGAGGCCGGCAACGTGGTCGGCCTGATGCCGCACCCCGAGCACGCCATCGACCCGCTGACCGGTCCTTCGGCAGACGGCCTTGGCTTCTTCACCTCGGTGCTGCGCTCGCTGGCGGCGGCATGAGCGCGGGGCTGAGCACTGGTACCGACACGGTGGCCGGGGCCGCGGCGACGCCGGGCCGCGAGCAGCCCTACGCGGCGCTCGGGCTGACCGGCGCGGAGTACGAGAAGATCACCGGACTGCTCGGCCGCAGGCCGACCGACTCCGAGCTGGCCATCTACTCGGTGATGTGGAGTGAGCACTGCTCCTATAAGTCCTCGCGCCGGCACCTGCGCCAGTTCGCCGAGAAGGCACCCGCCTCGACCGCGATGCTGGCGGGAATCGGGGAGAACGCCGGCGTCGTCGATATCGGGCAGGGCTACGCGGTCACGTTCAAGATCGAATCTCATAACCATCCCTCCTACGTCGAGCCATTCCAGGGCGCGGCCACCGGGGTCGGCGGCATCGTGCGGGACATCCTGGCCATGGGCGCCAGGCCGGTCGCGGTCATGGACGCGCTGCGCTTCGGGCCTGCCGACGCGCCCGACACCCGGCGGATGCTGCCCGGCGTGGTCGGCGGCATCTCCTTCTACGGCAACTGCCTGGGCCTGCCCAACATCGGCGGCGAGCTGGCCTTCGACCCCTGCTACGCGGGCAATCCGCTGGTCAACGCGCTGTGCGTGGGCGTGCTCCGGCACGCCGACCTCAAGGTCGCCGCGGCCAGGGGGGCGGGGAACAAGGTGCTGCTGTTCGGGTCCCGTACCGGGCCCGACGGGATCGGCGGGGCATCGGTGCTGGCCAGCGCCTCGTTCGGCGGCGCCGGCGAGGGCGCCAAGCGGCCGAGCGTCCAGGTCGGCGACCCGTTCATGGAGAAGCGGCTGGTCGAGTGCTGCCTGGAGCTGTACGCGGCGGGTCTGGTGGCCGGCATTCAGGACCTGGGTGCCGCCGGGGTGGCCTGCGCCACCACCGAGCTGGCGGCCGGCGGCA
The DNA here is from genome assembly GCA_963725175.1 of uncultured Actinomycetota bacterium. Lineage (GTDB taxonomy): Bacteria > Actinomycetota > Actinomycetes > Streptosporangiales > Streptosporangiaceae > DASUBV01. The sequence goes on along the minus strand of CAVRXH010000006.1, from coordinate 2,808,897 downwards.
AGTCGGGGATGAGTGTCACGCTGGACGCCGTGCCGCTGCGGGACGCCTCGCTCGGCCCCGCCGAGATCCTGATGAGCGAGTCGCAAGAGCGGATGATGGCGATCGCAGCCCCGTCCGACGTCGCCGCCTTCCTGGACATCTGCGCGCGCTGGGAGGTCCCGGCCACCGTCATCGGCGACGTCACCGACACCGGCCGGCTGGAGATGACCTGGCGCGGCGAGCTGGTCGTGGACATCCCGCCGGGCAGCGCCGCCGACGACGGGCCGGTATATGACCGCCCGGCCGCCCGCCCGGACGCCGCCCAGGACGCGCTGGCCGCCGACGATCCGGCGCTGCTGGCCCGCCCGGCCGGCCCCGGCGAGCTGCGGGAGACCCTGCTGAGGGTGCTGGCCAGCCCGGACGCGGCCGACAAGTCCTGGGTCACCGAGCAGTACGACCGCTACGTGCGCGGCGACACGGTGCTGGCCATGCCGCACGACGCCGGCCTGCTGCGGGTGGATTCCGAGACCGGCCTTGGCGTGGCGCTGGCCACCGACGGGAACGGCCGGTACTGCCTGCTCGACCCGTACGCGGGCACGCAGCTCGCGCTGGCCGAGGCGTACCGGAACGTGGCCGCCACCGGCGCCCGCCCGCTGGCGGTGACCAACTGCCTGAACTTCGGCTCACCGGAGGACCCGGCGGTCATGTGGCAGTTCACCGAGGCGGTGCGCGGCCTGGCCGACGGCTGCCTGACCCTGGGCATCCCGGTGACCGGCGGGAACGTCAGCTTCTACAACCAGACCAAGCACGCGGCGATCCAGCCGACTCCGGTGATCGGCGTCCTCGGCGTGCACGCCGACGTGCGCCGCCGGGTCCCCTCGGTGTTCACCGAGGCCGGCACGGCGGTGCTGCTGCTCGGTGACGCCTCCCGCGCCGAGCTTGGCGGCTCGCTGTGGGCGCACGTGGTGCACGGGCACCTGGGCGGGTCGCCGCCGGCCGTGGACCTGGCCGCCGAGCGCGCCCTGGCGGAGGTGCTGGTGGCGGCGGCGGAGCGCGGGCTGCTGCGCACCGCGCACGACCTGTCAGACGGCGGCCTGGCCGTGGCGCTGGCCGAGGCGTGCCTGGGCGGCCGTACCGGCATTCAGGTGAGCGTGCCAGCGGGCCAGGACGAGTTCGGCTTCCTGTTCGGCGAGTCGGCGGCCCGTGCCCTCGTCGCGGTCGCGCCCGGCAGCGAGGACGAGCTGGCCGTGCTGTGCGCGGAGCACGGCGTCCCGGCCACGATGCTGGGCCGGGCCGGCGGCACCGAGCTGGCGGTGGCGGGCTTCTCGGTCAGCCTCGGCGACCTGGCCGCCGCGCACCGGGGCACGCTGCCCGCCCTATTCGACTGAGTCCTGTTCGGCTAGCCGGCCCTCAGCCGGGGCCGGAGGCGTCAGGCCGCCCACCAGAACGAGATGAGCTGGCCAGGCACCGGCGCCGGGGCGCACTTCGACAGCACCGCGGGCAGGTCCGGTGTCACTCGGGCAACGAGGGCCGACCGGGCCGTCGCGGTCAGGCACCGGCCGCTGCGCACGTTCCGGTACTGCGCGTAACTGTGCCCGTCGGTGCCGGTCGAGGCGCCGAGCCGCTGCCAGCGCTGCTCGGTGCCCAGGTCGCAGCGGCGCAGCGCGAGCACCACCGAGTGCCGCTGCCTGGCGGCGGCCAGGCACTGACCGTCCGGCGCGTAGATGAAGACCAGCGTGCCGCCGGTCATGGTGTCGGCGGTCCACTGCGGGTCGCCCTGCGGCAGGCTGGCCGCCGGCATCGGGCCGAACACCAGTCCGCCGGGGGCCGAGTACCGCAGCAAGGCGGTGGCCGAGCCGCCGAACGGGGAGCGGGCCACGATGCCGACGGTCCGCACCGACTCGACGGTGGCCGGCGGCCCGTGCTGGTGGTCGCGGGGACTGGCGATGAGGTAGGCGATGGTGCCGCCGGCGGCCAGCAGCACCGCGACGGCGATCCCGGCCAGCCGGGGCGTCCATGACCCGGTGGTCCGGCCGGTTCCGCGAGGCGACATACGGAACGATTACCGCTATTGGCTGAGCTAGCGCAAGTTCCGAATTGATCACGGGAAACGACGCGGCGCGCTGGTCGGCTAGCCTTTCCAGGCGTGCCGCCCAGAAAGATCGACCCCGCGCGGCTGCTGGCCGCGCTCAACGACCAGCGGTCGCGGCTCGGCGAGCCGCCCTGGACCGGCCAGCTCACCCCCGCGCCGCTGGGCAGCGCCTGCGTAACCGCCGTGCTCACCGCCGTTGACGCCAGCCAGGAGCCTGCCCGCGAGGCGCTGCGCGCGGCCGTCACCTACCTGCTGGACGCGCTGGCGGACCGGGTGCCTGGCCGGGCCGTCGAGGTCCGGGTGCCGCCGTTCGCCGCCGTGCAGTGCGTGCCAGGTCCCCGGCATACCAGGGGCACCCCGCCGAACGTGGTGGAGACCGACCCGATGACGTGGCTGGCGCTGGCTGTCGGCCGGCTGGACTGGGCCGCCGCGGCCGCCAGCGGCGCGGTGCGGGCCAGCGGCCCGCGCTCGGACATCTCCGGCTACCTGCCGCTGGCCGGCCAGGGGCCTGGACGGCGTCACCTACACTGACCTCGTGATCAAGCCAGATGGCCGCCTGAGCAATGATCTCGATCCCGCCGACCGCCCGCCCAGGGATGCCTGCGGGGTGTTCGGGGTCTGGTCACCGGGCGAGGACGTCGCCAAGCTGGCGTATTTCGGCCTCTACGCGCTCCAGCACCGCGGCCAGGAGTCGGCGGGGATCGCGGTCAGTGACGGCGACCGGATCGTCGTCTACAAGGACATGGGCCTGGTCGCGCAGGTTTTCGATGAGTCGGTGCTCGACACCCTGCGCGGGCACATCGCCGTCGGGCACTGCCGGTACTCCACCACCGGGGCCTCGGTCTGGGAGAACGCGCAGCCGACCTTCCGCGCCACCCCGACGGCCAGCCTGGCCCTGGGCCACAACGGCAACCTGATTAATACGCTTGAACTGGCCGTGCTGGCTGGCTCCCGCCAGCTGGGCCAGTCGCCGGCGGCCACCTCCGATACCGACGTGCTGACCGCGCTGTTCGCCGCGCCGCCGGAGCACGAGCCGGAGCCGCAGGATGTCCTGCCCGGCATGCCGGACACTGGCGCGGACGCCATGCCCGGCACCGTGGAGCGGGCCGCGCTGGCCACGCTGCCGCTGGTCCGCGGCGCGTTCTCGCTGGTGTTCATGGACGAGCGGACCCTGTACGCGGCCCGCGACCCGCAGGGCTTCCGGCCCCTGGTGCTCGGCCGGCTGCCCCGCGGCTGGGTGGTGGCCAGCGAGACCGCGGCGCTGGACATCGTCGGCGCGGCGTTCGTCAGGGAAGTCGAGCCTGGCGAGCTGATCGTGATCGACGAGCGCGGGGTGCGGTCGGCGATGTTCGCCGCGCCGCAGCCGCGCGGGTGCCTGTTCGAGTACGTCTACCTGGCCCGCCCCGACACCGCCATCTCGGCCCGCAGCGTGCACGCCACCAGGGTGGAGGTCGGCCGACGGCTGGCGGCCGAGTGCCCGGTCGAGGCGGACCTGGTGATCCCGGTGCCGGAGTCCGGCACCCCGGCGGCGATCGGCTATGCCCAGGCCAGCGGCATCCCCTACGGGCAGGGCCTGGTCAAGAACTCCTATGTCGGCCGGACATTCATCCAGCCCAGCCAGACCATCAGGCAGCGCGGCATCCGGCTCAAGCTGAACCCGCTGCGGGAGGCGATCGCCGGGCAGCGGGTGGTGGTGGTGGATGACTCGATCGTGCGCGGCAATACCCAGCGGGCGATCGTGAGCATGCTCCGTGAGGCCGGCGCCGCGCAGGTACACGTCCGGATCTCCAGCCCTCCGGTGGCCTGGCCGTGCTACTTCGGCATCGACTTCGCCAGCCGGGCCGAGCTGATCGCCGGGAGCCTGTCGGTCGAGGAGATCCGGCAGTCCATCGGCGCGGACTCGCTGGGCTTCGTGACCCTGGACGGCCTGATCGAGGCCACCACGCTGCCGGCGGCCCGACTCTGCCAGGCCTGCTTCACCGGCGACTACCCGGTGCCGGTCACGGCGGCGGATCAGGGCAAGCACGTGCTGGAGGCGGCAGCCACCGGGGTGGACCGGTGAGCGCTGACCGGGCCGGGGCCGGTGTCGGCCACCACGGGGCCAGCTACCACGGGGCCAGCTACCACGGGGCCAGCTACGCCGCGGCCGGGGTGGACATCGCCGCGGGGGACCGCGCCGTCGGGCTGATGCGCGCCGCGGTCGAGAAGACCGCGCGGCCCGAGGTGCTTGGCGGCATCGGCGGGTTCGCCGGGCTGTTCGACGTCTCGGCGCTGACCCGGATGCGGCGCCCGCTGCTGGCGACCTCCACCGATGGCGTGGGCACCAAGGTGGTGATCGCGCGGCGGCTCGGGGTCTACGACACTGTCGGCATCGACCTGGTCGGCATGGTGGTGGACGACCTGGTGGTATGCGGGGCCGAGCCGCTGTTCATGACCGACTACGTGGTGACCGGCAAGGTCGTGCCCGAGCGGGTGGCGGCGATCGTCTCCGGCATCGCGGCGGGCTGCGTGCAGGCGGGCTGCGCGCTGGTCGGCGGGGAGACCGCCGAGCATCCCGGCCACTTCGGCCCGGACGACTTCGACCTGGCGGGCGCGGCCACCGGGGTGGTGGACGCGGCGGACCTGCTCGGCCCCGAACGAGTCGAGATCGGTGACGTGATCATCGCGATGGCCTCGTCCGGGCTGCACTCCAACGGGTTCTCGCTGGTCCGGAAGATCATCGAGGCGCCGGCGGCGGGCCTGGACCTGGAGGCCGAGCCGGCCGAGCTCGGCCGCCCGCTCGGCGCGGAGCTGCTGACGCCAACCCGGATCTACGCCAGGGACTGCCTGGCCCTCGCGGCCGGCCTGCGGGTGCACGCGTTCGCGCACGTCACCGGCGGCGGGCTGGCCGCCAACCAGGCCAGGGTGCTGCCGGGCCACGCCGACGCCGTGCTGGACCGCGGTACCTGGACTCCGCCCCCGGTGTTCGGCCTGCTGGCCGGGCGCGGCGGGCTGAGCCCGCCGACATGGAGCAGGTCTTCAACATGGGGGTGGGGATGACCGCGCTGGTCGCGGCCGAAGACGCCGACAAGGCGCTGCGGCTGCTTGCCGATCGCGGCGTGCCCGCCTGGGCCGCCGGCACGGTGTCCGCCGGCACCGGGACGGTGCGGCTGGCCGGGGCGCACCCGTAACGCGCACCCCGTAACTGGCGGCTCCGGCGGCTTGCCGGGCATCGCCAGAGCCCGCCCGGCCGCGTGGCACCGCGCGGGCACGGAAGCAAAGCGCGGCCCGGATCAGGTCAGGCCGCGCTCGCGTCAGGCTGGCTGGCTAGTCTCCCGCGGTCCTGCTCATCGAGGGAAACTGGTCTTCGCCGTCGATGTCCTCGTCGTCCAGTTCATCGCCGTCGTCTTCGTCCTCATCGGCGGAGTACTGGTCGCTGAAATCGGCGTACGCGTCAGCGTCCGGCTGGCCCGCTCTGACACCCAGCTCGGCCCGCAGCCGGTCAAGGTTCGTGCCGCCACCGTTGTACTTAAGCTGGCGGGCTACCTTCACCTGCTTGGCCTTGGCTCGGCCGCGCCCCATTGGCTCGACCCCCTCGAACGTACTGGACCCAGCGGGTCCTTGGTCACCGCACCGAAAGTTGCTCTTACCGTGCCGAAACGCACGGGGTTGCCTGCATGCCAGGGCCTGCTGCCGCCTGCCCGCCAAGGGGAGAACGGCGCTCAGTGCCTGACGTACAGGTATAACCGTACCTGCTTTGCGCCACTAGCGCCTCCGGCGACGGCCAGCCGGGCTTCACCGGCCGGTCAGGAATATGCCACGGAGCCGGCCGACAGCGCTTATCCGCTGCTCGGCCAGCCGGTCCGCGGCGATGCCGGGGGACACCCCGTCGGCGTCGGCCAGGGCTAGGAGCTGCTGCACCGTGGCGAAGATCTGCTCGGCCCGCGCCCTGGCCCGGTCGAAGCTGAACCCGTGCAGCTCGTCGGCGACCTGGATGGCCCCGCCGGCGTTCACGACGTAGTCGGGGACGTAGATGATCCCGCAGTCGGCCACCAGCTTGGCCACTCCGGGGCGGCCGAGCTGGTTGTTGGCGCCGCCGCAGATGATCCGGGTGCCCGGGCCCGCGGTGCCGCCGGGTGCCACGCCGCCGCTGAGCGTGGCCACCAGGTCGTCGTCGACCGAGTAGCCAAGGGCGCAGGGCGAGTACACGTCCAGCTTGCTGGCCGCCAGTTCGGCGCGGCTGGCCACGACCCTGACGGCGGGATGATCGGCCCGCACCTGGGCCACGGCGGCGGCCGAGGGGTCAAAGATGATGACCTCGGCGCCGTCCGAGACCAGGTGCTCGACCAGGCGGTGGCCGACCTTGCCGACGCCCTCGACGCCGACGACCCGGCCGGTCAGGCTGGGCGATCCCCAGGCGTGGGCCGCGGCCGCGCGCATGCCCTGGAACACGCCGAAGGCGGTGAGCACCGAGGAGTCGCCGGCCCCGCCATTGGCGACCGTGCGGCCCGTGACGTGGCTGGTCTCCCTGGCCACGATGTCCATGTCCGCGCTGTAGGTGCCGATGTCGCAGGCGGTGATGTACCGGCCGTTCAGCGACTCGATGAACCGGCCGTAGGCCCGCAGCAGCGCCTCCGACTTGAGCTGGCCAGGGTCACCGATGATGACGGCCTTGCCGCCGCCCAGGTCCAGCCCGGCCAGCGCGTTCTTGTAGGTCATCGCCCTGGAGAGGTTCAGCACATCCGCCAGTGCCGCGTCCTCGCTGCCGTAGGGATAGAACCTGGTGCCGCCCAGGGCGGGACCGAGCGCGGTCGAGTGGATCGCGATGATGGCGCGCAGTCCGGACGCCTGGTCCTGGCAGAACATGACTTGCTCGTGGCCGGCTTGACCGCAGCCGCCTTCTAGCTGTGCCACCTCGGTGTCGCCGGACTTCTCGAAAGTGCCGAATACGTTGGTCACTGGCCGACTCCTGCTTCGCTGCGCGTCCTCGTTGACGCGGGACCAGGCACCAGCCTATTGCCAGCCGGGCGTGGCGGATGATCACTGGCGGCACTGCCTGCCCGGGCGCGAGTGTGACGAGGGACACGCCGTGATTGGCAAAGACCTTTATCCGGACCCGTCTGGCATGTCACGATTAGTCGTGATGTCTGATGCGAACCGTCTGCGGCCATATGGGGCTGTTGCGGCGGCGTCGGCCCGGGGAGTCAGGCTGCTCGGACGCAACGAAGCGACTACAGAGCGTGTAAGGATGCTGTCTGGCGGGCAAATACCGTCGAAACAAGGCATCTCACTGCACTCTGGAGGATTATCGCAGTGCTACCGCTCGTTACAGCCAGCACAGTGCGAGACGAGCGGATCGAATAGCGCCGGGAACAGGCGTCAGCTCTCGCGTCGCCAGTTCCTCGCGTACCCGGCCGGGTCGGCCGTGGTCTGGCCCGCGCCCCTCAGCGCAACAAGGAGGGAGGCCGCTAAGCCACCAAACCGAACGCGGGAACCTGTACCGACAGCGACTCGCCCAAAGCCTGGGCAGCGTGGCCAAGGACGGCGGGGAAACCCGGAGAGCGCCAAATCGGATGCGCAGCGCCAGAAAGGGGGGGCGCGAAAATGAAAAATCCGATTGAGTTCCCTGGGGCGGGGAGTCTGGGCTGGCATCGTCAGCCAGCATCAATGACGTACCTGATTGACGCGCGGAGATCTATCCGCAGCGGCGCATGAGGTAGCAGGGACGCGGAGGCAATCTAGCTAAGTAGCCGATGGGAGGCGCGGATGACTTTTCCGAATCCGCCCGTTGCGACGATCCGTGTCGCTAGAATCACGCAGCGTGACAGAGTGCTGGGGGGCAACGGGGTGACTCACATCGGAAACTTTGCTCCTGGTGGTCGACTTGTCACCGCTGGTGATGGCAATATGGTCTGAGCGGACTATATGGGACATCCACGGCAGGGCTCCCCAATGGAGCCAAGAACAGTCACAAACGCAGGATCGCAGTACCGGTCCAGGAGGAGAGGCCGTCAATATGTCTGCACGTACACCGGAGGCTGAGCCGCTGCTCACGCCGGCCGAGGTCGCAACAATGTTCAGGGTCGACCCGAAAACCGTCACTAGGTGGGCGAAAGCAGGAAAGCTGACGTCCATTCGGACCCTCGGTGGTCACCGCAGGTACCGGGAGACGGAAGTTCGGGCACTGCTCGCGGGTATCCCGCAGCAGCGCTCTGAGTAACGCCTGGCCGTTGCCCGGCAGTTAGCTGCCGGGAGGCTGGTGCCCGGATACCCGTGTGCCAGCTCGCGGTGAGGTCACAACAGCAAGGGGGGGTCGGCCCCGGCGGCCTGAGCGCTGCATCGGGGGGCGCGGTTCGCGCGAGATGCGGCGATGAGCATCCGGGCTAGCGGACTTGCCGGGGTCGATCCGGCCTCCTGCGGACAAGCGCGCACCAGCGCGCGGTGTCCCGGCCAGGAGCCGGGTTTTCGCTGAACGTTCCCATGATCTTCCGGCCGGATCGCCGGCCGTGATTCCTGCCTGCCCGTTTCCCGTCCGGCCGCCGGCGGATTCTCGCGTGCGCCACTGGCGGCTGCCGGGCCGCGACCGGGCCGCTGCCGGGCCGCGAAACGACAGGAAATGCCAGACTCGCCCGCCGGCTAGGTGTCCGGCAGCCCTTGCCCGGCTCGGCGCCGCTGGCGATGACTCAAGGTAGCAGCCATCAACTTTTCGTAATCGTGCCTGCTGAGGCGCGTGCAGAGCCATACTTGAGGCCATGCCGCCGTTAGCTGCGGGGCGGCTGTGACTGGCGTAGTGCCGCGCCGCCCGCGCATCTCGGGGGGATGCCAGCGGTCGCGGAGCGCGACGCCCGGGGGGACCGCCGGCTGGCGGAAGCGTGCCGTCGCTTCGAGGGGAGGATCGCACAATGCGTGATCCAGATTTGGTTGTTCGCGCGCAGCAAGCTGCGACAGCGCTGGAGAGCGCGTGGTGCCACTGGCGCGGCATGCACGGCCTCGGCGCTGACTCGCAGCCGGCCGTCTCCAGCTACGTCGGCTACTCGCTGGAGGCGCCCTGGGGCCAGCCCAGGATCATCTTCGGTGTCAGCGCCGAGGAGGCCGAGCAGCTCGCCGTGCTCCTTGACCGCCATGACTGCGTCGGCCCGGTGCACGCCTCGGTGGGAGCCAAGCCCGTCGGAGCCACCAGCCACGACGGGCCGTCCAGCCAGGCGGCCGATCCGGCACGACACGGCGGCACCGCGCCCAGCCAGCCAGAAGGCGGCGTCGTCCGGGTTCCGGCGCCCGCCCCGGCCAGCGCCGGCCAGCAGCCGCTGCCCGCCGGCGCCACCACCACCGCGCGCCCGCCGGTGCCACGGGCGCGGCGCCGGCGTGACGTCGCGGTGACCGCGCTGACCAGCCCGTCCACTCCCGGCGGGGCCAGCGTCGGCACCCCGATCGCCTGGGCCGCCTCCCGTGCCGTCGAGGCCGCCCTGGCCAGCCGCAGGAACGCCGCCAACGGCCAGCAGGCCGCCGAGCAGCAGGCCGCGGAGCGCAAGCAGGCAGGCGGCGGGTCCGCCGAGGCCGCGCCGGAGGCAGGCGACCACCCTGGACCGGCGGTCGCGCAGCCGAGCGCGTCTCAGGCAGGCCAGGCCATCGCGACGCCTACCGCGACGGCGGCCGGGCCGATGACCGCGGCACCCGCCGGGCCGGCGTGCCCGATCCCTGGCCACCCAGGGATCGGGCAGGACCAGCAGAGCGCGCCCGGTCCGGTCGGCCAGGACGGCGGGACCGCCTCGTCCGCGGACTACCGCGATGAGGCCGCCGGGCAGGCTTCCGGCGGGTCGCTGGGCACGCGGGAGCCAGGCAGCCACGAGCAGAGCGCCGAGGTGCCGGAGACGGCACGGGCAGCCGGGGACGGCGTAGCCCATGGCGATGGCGATGGCCACGGCAGTGATGGCAACGGCAGTGATGGCAACGGCAGCGGAAACGGTGCGGCCATCGTGCCGGGGATCGTGCCGTTCCGGCCGCGCAGTGAGCCCGGCTCGCAGCAGGCCGGCCGGGCGGCTAATTACCCGTACGGCGGCGCGCTGCCTGGCGGTGCCGCCGCGGCGGCCGCTGCCGAGACGGTGACCTGGACGGCTGGCGAGGTTCCCGGCCAGGCGGCCATCACCGACACCGCCGTCTAGGACACGCCCTACGCGCGTTCGCCGGCATCGGGACCCGGCTGTCGTACCCGTGCCGCACAATCGGAGGCGTGCGGGTTGCGGTGGTGCCCGGGGGGGCAGGCCGGGCGGGCTTGCTATGCCCGCTCGACGACGCTGGCCTGCCCGCCTTGTCCAGTGCGGCCCCGCAGGCAGTCCCCGACCTTGCGGCGGCCGTCCGGCAGCACGAGCTGGCCGGCGGCGTCCGCTGGGTGTGGGCCGACACCGCGGAGACCTACCCGGCGCTGCTAGCCGCCGGGGTACGGGTCGGCCGGTGTCATGACATCGCCCTGACAGAGTCCTTGCTGCTGGCCAGGGAAGGCCGCGGCGGCCCGGCGTACCTGGCGGCAGCGGCGGCCAGGCTGCGCGGCCTGCCCGCGCCGCCGCCGCCTCGCGCGGCGCCTGCCGGGCCCCAGCAGTCGCTGTTCGACCTCGGTGCGGCCGACGATGAGGCGGCCCGCGCCGCCGAAGCGTCCGCCACACTCGCCGACCTGATAGCCGTGCACGCCGATCAGGTGACCAGGATCGCGGCCGACGAGCGCCCGCGGCCGTTCGCGCTGCTGGCCGCCGCGGAGTCGGCCGGCGGCCTGACCGCAGCCGAGATGAGCGCGGCCGGGCTGCCCTGGCGGCCGGACGTCCATGACCGGCTGCTGACCGAGATCCTGGGGCCGCGCCCGCCCGACCTGACCGGGCCCGCGTCGCGGCCGGCCAGGCTCGCCGAGCTGTCCGACCGCATCTCCGCCGAGCTGGGCGGCGGCCGGCCGCTGAATCCCGATTCCCCCGCGCAGCTCGTGCACGCGCTCGCCGCGGAGGGCATCCAGGTCACCTCGACCAGGTTCGCGGTGCTGAAGGAGATCGACCACCCCGCGATCCCGCTGCTCATCGAGTACAAGGAACTGTCCCGGCTGCACTCGGCCTACGGCTGGTCGTGGCTGGACACCTGGGTGACCGGCGGCCGGTTCCGGCCCGAGTACCTGGTGGGCGGCGTCGTCTCCGGGCGCTGGGCCTCGCGCGGCGGCGGCGCGCTCCAGATTCCCAAGCTGCTCCGCCGCGCGGTCGTCGCCGACCCCGGCTGGGTGCTTGTGGTGGCCGACGCCGCGCAGCTAGAGCCGCGGGTGCTGGCGGCGCTGGCCGGGGACCAGGCGTTCGCGGAAGCGGCGGCGGGCGGTGACCTGTACACGTCGCTGGCCAGCGCCTTCGGCGGCGACCGAGCGGCGGCCAAGATAGCGCTGCTGTCCGCCATGTATGGCGGCTCTGGGGGCGAGGCGGGGCAACTGCTGGCGGTGCTGCGCCGCCGGTTCCCGCGCGCGTCGGCGTTCGTCGAGGCGGCCGCGCGGGCGGGTGAGGACGGCCGGACCGTCAGGTCCGCGCTCGGCCGTACCTGCCCGCCGCCCTCGGCCGCCTGGCGGTCGGTGGCCACCGACACCGGTGACCCCGATTCCGACGGCGATCCGCGCGCCAGCCGGGCGAGCCGGGCTAGCCGGGCGCGCGGCCGGTTCACCCGGAACTTCGTGGTCCAGGCCAGCGCCGCCGACTGGGCGCTGGTGCTGCTGGCCAGCCTGCGCGGCCGGCTGGCCGAGCTTAACCCTGGCGGCCCGCTCGCCGCCGGGCCGCACCTGGTGTTCTTCCAGCACGACGAGGTCATCGTGCACTGCCAGGAGCAGGCGGCAGAGCAGGTGGTCGCGGCGATCAGCGAGGCCGCCGCCGAGGCGGGCCGGCTGCTGTTCGGGCCGACCAGGGTCAGCTTCCCGATGATGGCGGCGGTCGTCGCGTCCTACGCGGACGCGAAGTGACGCGGGCAGGCTATGGCGCGGCGTGCCGGGCGGGCGCGACCGGCGGGACATCGCTGGTGCAGTACATGCAGCGCCGCGCGGCCAGCGGGATGTCGCTGAGGCACTCCGGGCAGGTCCGGCTGGTGGCTTCCTTCTTCCGCTCGGCGAGCGCGGCGAGCCTGGCGGCCGGCGAGACCAGCAGGAAGTAAACGACGGCCGCGATGATGACGAAGGACAGCAGCGCGTTAAAGAACTTGCCGTAAAGGAAGACGCTGTTGTGGACTTTGAACGTCAGGCGAGAGAAGTCCGGCTGGCCGCCGAAGGCGGCGATGATGGGCGTGATGATGTCGGCGATCAGGGCCTGCACGATGTTGTTGAAGGCCACGCCGACGACGACCGCCACGGCGAGGTCGATGAGGTTTCCCCGTATCAAGAATTTCCTGAAGCCGCTCATGAACTATGAACCTCTCTGCTGGCCCTGGTCTCGGCGATCGGACCGCAAACCAGGCGGAAGCGGCCGTTCGGGCACGTTATCAACGCGGCCAGCACCCGCGCGGCAACTCACGGCAGCCTGGCCATAACGGAGGCTGAAGATCATGTCCTGGACGCTAACCGGCAGTGTCGCGGAGTACCTGGACGCCGCAGGGGACTTCCTGCGCGCCGATCCCGTGCGACACACCGTCGAGCTGACGGTCACGGCGGAGCTGGCGGCGGCGGGTCCCGCGGTGCCAGGCGCCGAGCCGCCCGTGTTCGGCTGGTGGCGGCCGGACGGCGGCGCGGTCACGGCGGCGGCCTTCCAGACGCCGCCGTTCCCGCTGCTGCTCACGCCCGGCCAGGCCGGCCCCGGCAGGGACGCGGCGCTGCGCGCGCTCGCGGCCGAGATGGCCGGCCGGAAGCGGCGGCTGGAAGGCGTGAACGGGCCAGCGGATGACGTGAGCTTCTTCGCCGCGCGGTGGCACGAGCTGACCGGCGACGGCGCCGCGGTCAAGATGCGGACCCGGCTGCACCACCTCGGCGATCTGGCCTGGCCGGACCCGATGCCGCCGGGTCGCGCCCGGCTGGCTACCGAGGCGGACCTCGGCCAGGTCGTGGCCTGGCTGATTGCCTTCGCCATCGAGGCCGGCCTGCCTGACAGCGAGTCCGATGCCGTGTCCAGCGGCGCGGCCACGGAGCTAAGCGATGGCCGGCTGACGCTGTGGGAAGTCGACGGTCGGCCGGTGTCGCTGGCAGGGAACCATCATCCGGCCGCAGGCGTGGTCCGGGTCGGGCCGGTGTACACCCCGCCCGCCGACCGGGGCCGCGGTTATGGCGGTGCGGTCACGGCGGCGGTCAGCCAGGCCGCGCTGGACGCCGGGGCTCAGGCGGTGCTGTTCACCGACCTGGCCAACTCGACGAGCAACGCCCTGTACGCGCGGCTGGGCTACCGGCCCGTCGGGGACCGGATGGTGCTGGGCTTCGGCCCGGCTACTTGCAGCTAGCGGAGATGTACTTGAGCACCTTCTGGAAGGCCAGCGAGCCCTTCGAGTTGCCCCGCACCATCGACTCGCTGATCTGCGCCAGGCTGCCGTCCTTGCGGATCACCTTCTCGTCGGACTTGTAGATCGCGACGATCTTCTTCAGCGGCTTGTGCAGCTTGTGCGGCGCCTCTGCCTCGAGCTCGGCGAAGCCCTTGACGGTGGCCTTGAGCACCGTGCGGAGGTTGGCCCGCGCCTGCGCGGCCGAGGCGTGCTTGTCCGCCGGGGCGGCCGGGATGTGCCGCATGAACGAGCTGGCGTCGTCACAGAAGTGCCCGGTCGCCGTGGTCATCCCGGAGGAGCCGGCGGTCGTGGTGCCCGCCGAGGGCGACCCGCTGGCTCCTGGCGCGGAACTCGCGCCGCAGGCCGAGAGCACGAGGCAGGCCCCGGCCGCAGCGGCGGACAGGACGTAATGACTCCGACGGGCCATTCCTGATCCCTCCCAGCTCATCTCCCGATCACTGCAACCGAGTGCATTCTTCCGCACCCAGGCCGGCGCCGTAGCCGTTTGTGATCAGGCGATTACAGAAACCTGGTTCCTGGCCGGCCGGCTCCGCGGCGCGGGGCGGCCAGGTGCGATGACACTTTAAGGGCATAACTGGCCTTTTGCTCGAACGGGCTGGCGAATGGCCCGGGTTCCGTCCGGCGAGCGGCAGAAAACGGGGGTGAGGGCCGGGCGGCGGCCGTGATAGGCAGGGGATCATGAGGTGGACGCCGTGAGCATCGAGGTGACCGCGCGCGGCATCGTTATCCCGCCGGAGGAACTGTCCTGGCGGTTCTCCCGCTCGGCCGGTCCCGGTGGCCAGCACGTGAACACCTCCGATACCCAGGCCGAGCTGTCCTTCGATCTGGCCGGCTCGGCCGCGCTGCCGCCCCTGCTGCGCGAGCGGGCGCTGCGGGCGCTGGCCGGGCGGCTGGCCGGCGGGGTCCTCACCGTGGCCGCCTCCGAGTACCGGTCCCAGCTCCGCAACAGGGAAGCGGCGGCGGCCCGGCTATCGGAACTGCTCACCGAGGCGACCGCCCCGCCGCCACCGCCCCGGCGGCCAACCCGGCCGACCAGGGGGTCCAACGAGCGCCGCCTGGCGGCCAAGCAGCGCCGCGCCCAGATCAAGCGCCTCCGCCGCCCCGACCCCGACTAGCCCCGCCCGCCCCGCGCCCGCCCGCCGGTTGGCCTACCGCGCGGGACCTGGGGCGGGCCGGGCGCTGGGCGGGGGCGGCTAGCCTGGGCCGGTGCTGGCCGAGCTGTGTTCCCGGAGAGACGGGTGAGCCCCCCGCGCAGCGACGCCGACCGGCGGCGCCGTGAGCTGTCCCAGAACTACCTGCGCTCGGCGGGCGCGGCAGCCGGGTTCCTGCGGGCCGCGGCCGTCGATCCCGGCACCCTGTGCCTGGAGGTGGGCGCGGGTGAGGGCATCCTGACGGCCGGCCTGGCCAGGACGTGCCGCAGCGTCATCGCCTACGAGGTGGATGCCAGCCTGGCCGACAAGCTCACCGCCCGGCTGGGGCAGCACGCCCACGTCCGTGTCATCATCGGTGACTTCCTGGCCGCCCGGCCGCCGCGTGAGCCGTTCCAGGTGGTGGGCAACGCGCCGTTCTCACTCACCTCCCCCATCGTGGACTGGTGCCTGGACGCCAGGGCGATGACCAGTGCCACGCTGATCACCCAGCTCGAGTACGCCAGGAAGCGCACCGGCGGGTACGGCAGGTGGAGCCTGCTGACCGTCAGCACCTGGCCGCGCTTTCAGTGGGAACTGCGCGGCACCATCCCCAGGACCCAGTTCCGCCCGGTGCCCAGGGTGGATGCCGGGATACTGCGGGTCACCAGGCGCGAGACCCCGCTGCTGCCGCCCGGCCGGATCGGCGCCTACCAGCGCGCCGTGCGAGCGGGCTTCAGCGGAGTAGGCGGCTCGCTGCTGGCCTCGCTGCGCCGCGAGTACCCGGCCGGGGCGCTGGCTGCCGGGTTCCGCGCGGCCGGCATCGATCGCGGCGCGATCGTCGCGTTCGTGAGCCCGGAGCAGTGGCTGCGGCTATTCCGCGTGCTCGACGGCCCATAACCTCTCGGACGGCATTAGTCAATATCTTGACACGCCAGAAATGACCGTAAGAAAAAGCGGCACGCCGTACCTTCCCCGTCACTCCGGGACGAATCCGCGGTACAGGGACGCCGTTACCTGTGCGGACGTATCCTGCGGCGGGACCGGTGTTTCACGCGGTGAGCAGCCAATTCGGCCTGAGCATGCCCGGCCGCCAGCCGAACGTTATCTAAACGTTACTTGGCGGAAAATTTCGGTCAGCTTTGCGGAATGCTAACGTCCGCTTGGAGAATGCCCGACTATGTCAGGCGCGCTGGCGGGCCAGGCGCGCAGGCATTCTTCGGCGGTGCCCGCAGGGGGCGGCGCTTGAGGTTAGGCGATCTAGGGGAGCACGGATGGGACGTGGCGTGCCAAGAACGGCCGCGCGCAAGACACTGACCCTGACGGCAGCAGCCGTCGCGGTCCCGGCTCTGGTCATCGGGCAGGCGGCGGTGGCGCTGGCGGCGCCAGCGGCCGCTCGCTCGGCGGCCGCGCCCCTGACCAGGGCGATGGCAGCTCAGCTATCGAAGAACGTCAACCAGCACGTCATCGTGGTCCTGAAGCAGCAGTTCGCCGCCGCGCGAGTCGGCAGCAGCGCGCAGGTCACGCGGGCCGACGCCACGGTCAGCAGCCAGTCCGCGATCCGTTCCGAGCTCGCCGCGGTGCACGCCACCAGCGTCCGGTCCTACAGCCTCGTCAACGCCATCGCCGCGACCGTCTCGGCCGGGGAGGAGACCCGGCTGAAGGCTAACCCGGCCGTCGCCGAGGTCATGCCAGACGTGATGATCCGCGGCGCGGCGCCGCAGCAGGCAGCCCCGGCCAAGGCCGCGACCACGAGCAACGGCCCCGCGCTGCACAACCTCCCGCACATGTGCGGCGCCAAGGGTGCCGTGCAGCTCGACCCCGAGGGCCTCGCGCTCACCCACACCGACAGCAACAGCAAGACGGCGCTGACCGCGCGGTCGCTCGGCATCACCGGCGCCGGCGTCAAGGTGGCCTGGATCGCCGACGGGATCGACCCGAACAACATCAACTTCATCCGGCCGGGGACCTCGACGTCCGCCTTCGCGGACTACCAGGACTTCAGCGGTGACGGGCCGGGCCAGCCGACCAGCGGTGACGAGGCGTTCCTTGACGCCAACACGATCGCCGGCCAGGGCTCGCACGTGTACAACGTGGCGGACTTCGGCGCGCAGGCCGACCCGTCGGCATGCAACATCAGGATCGAGGGCGTCGCCCCCGGTGCCAGCCTGGTGGGGCTCGACGTGTTCAGCACCAACAATGTGACCACGGAGTCCGCCTTCCTCCAGGCGATCAACTACGCGGTGCAGACCGACCACGTCAACGTGATCAACGAGTCCTTCGGCTCCAACCCGTTCCCGGACATGAGCGCGCTCGACGTCACCAAGCAGTTCGACAACGCGGCCGTCGCGGCCGGAGTGGTGGTCAGCGTTTCCACCGGTGATGCCGGGTCCACCAACACGATCGGCTCCCCGGCGACCGACCCGAAGCTGATCGGGGTCGGCGCCTCGACGGACTTCCGGTTCTACGCGCAGACCAACTACGCGGCGGCCCGCTATTTCGCCACCACCGGCTGGCTGAACGACAACATCAGCTCGCTGAGCTTCGGGCGGGTATGACCAGGCGGGCAACACTGTCAGCCTGATCGCGCCCGGCGACCTCAGCTTCGCCTCGTGCGACGCCAGCGCGGAGTTTTCCGGCTGCGCGAACTTCCTCGGCGCCCCCTCTGACGTCGAGGAGAGCGGCGGCACCAGCGAGTCATCGCCGTTCGTCGCGGGCGCGGCGGCCCTGGTCATCCAGGCCTACCGCAACGCCCACTCCGGTGCCAGCCCATCGCCGGCCCTGGTCAAGCGGATCCTGGTCAGCACGTCCACCGACCTGGGCACTCCGGCGACCGAGCAGGGCGCCGGCCTGCTGAACAGCTACAAGGCCGTCGAGATGGCCGAGTCGATCGGCTCCGGTCACGCCGTCGGCAACACGCTGGAGCTGTCCAAGGCCGCGCTGCACGCGACGGGCGAGCCCGGCAGCGTGCACAGCTGGCCGGTGACGGTGACCAACACCGGCAGCAGCACCCAGGCCGTGAGCCTGAGCGGCCGGACGTTCGGCCCGGACGAGAACGTGCAGAGCGGAGCGGTGACCCTGAAGGACGGCACCAGCCCGACCTTCGCCAATTACCAGGGGCTGACGAACAACTACGCCGTCATCCACTTCCGCGTCACGCCCGGCCAGCAGCGGCTGGACGCATCCATCGCCTACCCGGCCAGCGCGGGCGCGAGCAACAACGCGCGGGTCCGGCTGATCCTGATCGACCCGCTCGGGCGGCTCGCGGCGCACTCGCTGCCGCAGGGCGTGGGCAACTTCGGCAACGTCGATGTCCGCTACCCGGCCGCCGGCAAGTGGACCGGGGTCATCTTCGGTGACACGGCCGCGAACGGCGGCACCAACGGCCGGGTCCCCTGGCGGGTCGCCACCGAGCGGTTTGCCTCGTTCGGGCACGTCGTGCCCAGCTCCTTCTCGCTGGCGCCCGGCGCGAGCAGGACGGTCGAGGTGCGGGCCCAGATCCCGGCGCAGCCGGGTGACTCGGCCGGCGCCGTCGTCATCCGCTCGAACCACGACCTCGGCCAGGCCAGCTCGGTTCCTGTCACCCTGCGCGGCCTGGTGCAGCCTGCCAAGGGCGGTCAGTTCAAGGGCGTGCTGACCGGCGGAAACGGCCGGCCGCCCGGTGAGGGCCAGGCGAACTACTACCAGTTCCACGTCGGCTCGGGCCAGAAGAACATCACCGCCAATGTCACGCTGACCAACAACGACGCCGACCAGGTCGGCGCCTACCTGATCAGCCCCGACGGTGACGTTCTCGGGTACGCCGAGAACTACCTGGCCTCCAGCGTCAGCGGCACGGGCTCCATCGGCTTCACGCCCGGGAAGTCGCTGACGGCGTACGTACTGCACCCGGTGACCGGGACCTGGACCCTGGCCGTGGACTTCAGCGGGGCCATCGTAGGTAACGAGGTGTCGCAGCCGTTCCACGGCAGCGTCCGGTTCAACGCCGTGCATGCCCGCGCCAGCGGGCTTCCGGGCAACGCCAGGACGAAGCTGAAGGCCGGCAAGACCTACACGGCGAAGATCAGGATCACCAACAACGGCGCCGCCCCCGAGGACTACTTCGTGGACCCGCGGCTCAACAAGGTCGCCAACCTGGCGCTCGCCCCGCTCGACACGGCCTCCGGCGTCCAGCTCCCGCTGGCCGGCGAGCCGCCGCTGTACATCGTGCCGTCGCAGACGTCCAGCGTCTCGGTGGCCGCGACCGGCAGCCTGCCGATCATGTTCGACTACAGCCCCGACGCGGGCGACCCGGACCTGGCCAGCTCGGCGAGCGGGACCGCACCACTGTGCGGCACCAGCGCGTCGGCTTCGTACGCGCCAGCCGGCCGCCAGGTCACGGCCGGCGCCTGGTTCGTGACGCCGGCCGAGTGCGGGCCGTACGCGGCGCCCGCGGCGTCGGGCACGGCGAACGTCACCATGCACGCCCGTGCCCAGGAGTTCGACCCGGCCATCACGTCAGGGCCTGGCGACTTCTGGCAGGCGGCGGTCAATCCGGCGGCACCGTTCGGGCTGTTCATCATCCAGCCCGGCCAGACCAGGACGATCACGGTGAGCATCAAGCCGTCCGGGCTTCGCGGCTCGGTGGTGCGCGGTCACCTGTTCGTCGACACGTTCGCCGGGAACGTGCCGCCGTACGAGCAGGAAGGCGGCAGCGAGGTCGCTTCCTTCGGCTACACCTACACGATCAAGTAACGCAGTCCGGTCAAACCTGGAGGGCGGGGCCTGGAAAACCAGGCCCCGCCCTCCAGCGTTTCGCTGAGATCGGGCCTTGGATGCCCGACCATTTGCCCATTTGTCCGGCCGTAGGCTCGCTGTCGTACGGATTACCGGTCCTGCCGAGTCATAAACGAGCCTGATACCGAGCCTGCGGTACGCGTCGGCTGCCCAGGATGGGTTAGCACCCACCCGGCACCGGAAGGCACACCGGTGCCTGACCTGCATGCAAATGCGGTCGGGGCCTGCCAGTGCGTCCAGGAGGGCGCTGGCCTGGGAACGACGCTGGAGCGTGATTGGCTGTGACATGGTCGATGTCGAAGTTCTAGGCGACGATCTGACCGCCGCGGCTCGACCAGGTCGCGTGGCGGGGTGAGCTGCCGGCCGCGAGGACTCAAGGATCCTGGTTGTTCTCGGTGGACACCCAACCGCAGAATGCGAGTGCGAGTTCATGCGTCGGTATGCGCATGGCCTGTGTCCGGCTTAGCCTCTTCGAGGCCCGCCGGGGCGGCCTACGACGGTCGAGAACAGATGCGAGCCCAGCGAATAAGTCACGGGGGACCTGATGCTTCCAGTTAAAATCGCGCCGCTATTGCCTATCTCGCGTAGCTCAGACCTTATCTGTCGGAAACTCGGCCTCGTGGCATAGAATCATAACAAGGTGCCATACGCCAGTGGTTGGATTCGAGAATTCTTTGTTGTTTGCCCTGGCGCGTGCTTCCATCTGCTTGGCTCTTGCCATCGCGACTTCGCCCTTCCCTTTAAGTTTCTCGAAGTCGACGTGCTTTTCGTAGTCCTTAAGGTGTCTACGCACGGCAGAGAGAGATTTCTCGCCAGTAATCGGCGCCCATTGCTCTTTGAAATGAAGCAGTATCCAGAGCTCGAAACATGGATTGGAGACTGCCAAGCTTATAGAAATGGCCCTAGCTTGTTGTATAGCATTGGTCAGGTTAGCGTGCTCATCTACATCGAATATGCACCAGACTTCGTCATAAAGTAGACTGTCGTCCCTTTGCCGTCGTGCATTGCGTCGTGCTTCCTCACGCCTCTTCTTGGCTAGTTCCACTAGTCCTTTAGGGTCGTTACGCTTGCCTTCTCCAATTTCGATCTCGATAAGGGGGTTGCGAAAGTGCCGCCGCAGATCATTGAAGTACTTGGGTTCTGTGACGTCGCCCTCGCAGTAGAGCAGGAAGCGCTTTCTTCGTTGGCGAGGCCGGTACGGTCGCCGCATTGATCGTGAGGGCACCAAGGGCTTACGTGTCATGAGTCGATCTCGCCAGGAGCCGCCGAGTCAGGAAAGTCCTGATCATCGTCTCTAATCGATGAGCCCATGACTCGCCTGGTGATTTCGTCCGTTATCTTCCCGTCAAGATACGGGATAGCTCCATACCTACCTTGGAGATAGCCTCTTTCGAGGTTCTCAGCTTTTCTAGGGGAGAAATCTGTGAGGGGATAAAGAACCGTAGCGCCGTCGTTGCCTTTGTCCGTAAACCAGATCTGGTCGCGCGATAGTTCTCTCTCTCCCAGCAAGTTTCCCATAAGCGCAGTGTCGTGCGTAGTAAAAAGAAGCTGTGCCTGCCTTGGATTGCGTTGTGGCTCCTCGAAAAGGCTTATGATTTCTGAGGTAAGACGTGGGTGTAGACTAGCATCCAACTCATCTATCAGCAGAGTGTCACCATTGGCCAATGCACGTAGAATCGGTCCTACTAGAGAGAACCAGGTTTGCGTTCCAAGAGACTCCATCTGCAGTGGAAGATACACAGGGTCTCGATCCGAAACAGAATGACCAAATTCCACGACGTCTGCTGTCTCATCGATTACGCTCTCAATGTTCGCTGGTGCAGATGCGCCTTCTTCAAGAGCCTTGAAGACTCGAAGTATTCTCTCCCTTTCTCGGCCCTCCAGTTTTTCATGTCGCACGCGCACTTTCTCGATACCTAGATCAGCGAACTTCACCATTTCGGCAACTTCAGCCCACTGAGCCTTCCTTCGGGACAGCTTCTGGGTGTACCGGATGCGGACAAGCTTTTCGCTAGGCATGGCGCTTGAAAAGTGTGACCCAAACCAGTGACCGGCCGAATCGGCCAATTTGTGATTATTGGCTATAGCAGTCGACAGGAAGAGGGAAGTTCTGCTAGTAAGATCGGCGATAACCTTGTTACGTCCCGAGAACGACTTTCCGAAATAATAGATTGACTTAGTGCCTATGTCACGCTCAAACCATACCTGGCGCCTGTTTGTCGGGTAAGCGTAGAGCCACTCTCCCACGACTTGTTTTGCCGTGAGTCTAAAACCATATTGAAAGCGTGTGCCGTGGTCTATGTAAACGGCTTCGAAGAGTGACGGCTCCTTCGAGTATTCCGGTTCAAGGGCAAATTGCTGAACCGGGATGCCGCCGTTGGCAGACTCCCATTTTCGGTAGGAATCTCTGATTGCTCGATTCATAAATATGAGCGCTTCGAGTACGTTGGACTTTCCTGATGCGTTAGGTCCAAAAATGCCGGCTACTGTTCCGACGTCATCAAGCCACGGTTCAGCTTCTGAGATGTCCTTCGAGCCCGGATCGCTTTCGCTAGGCGATTCGCTCGCTGCTAGCGGTTGGCTAAATCGGAGACTGGATGAGCCACGCAAAAAAGAGAAAATCTGCTCATCTTTGATAGAGCGGAAATTTGATACTCGAAAACTAAGTAGCACTAGTTCCCTCACTGGTGGTAAGTACCTGGCATCCTACCTCTAGAGTCAGATTTTGCAAGATCTTTGCGCAGATTGCGCTGAGAGGGACGCTTAGCCGCCTCAAGCGGCACCCAGGTGCCACAGTAGCTTCCTCAGCCTGCAACCTGCGAGGCGACTGCGGTATCTAGCTGGCATCGACGGGTGGCGCCAGAGTCGGGCACGCGGGCGGGCGAGTGGGGGACGGCCTCCCAACGCAGTACCATGCCTCCTGCCTCCTGCCTCCTGCCTCCTGCCTCCTGCCTCCTGCCGCAGCCATGTCATGGTCTGCTCAGTCGCAGCCTCGGGCCTAACAACGCCTCCGGCGGGTTCCTCTGGGTATGGATGAGATGCGTGGCGTCTGGTACGGACCCTGATCAATGGGCGGCTGCCCGATCGCCCAGTTCGTATTCGATTAGGACGAGTTGGGCGGGCCGGACCCGCTCCCTGGCGTGCGGTCGGCGGCAGGCGGGATGATCGGCAGCGGCGTGCCTGAAGATCAGACCTCGAATCTCCTGGTCAGTACAAATTGTTCGATCTGATCCCAGTGTCACTGAGCTTGTCCGGCTGCGATCAGGGGGCGCTGGTGCCCGTCCGGCCGTACCGGTCTTCCAGGCGCACTACGTCCTCGCGCCAGCCCGGCTGCGCGGTGGAGACCTCCGCGCAGGTCAGGTCGGTGACCGCGGTGACCCGGTGCAGGGCGCCCGCCGGCAGGTGAATGGTGTCGCCGGGGCCGAACCGCTGCCCGGTCAGCTCGTCGCGGGCCGGGCCGTGCTCGACCAGCGCCTCGCCGGACAGAACACTGATTGTCTCGTCCTTCTCCCGGTGGTACTGGAGGCTGATCGACTGGCCGGCCGCCACCTGGAGGATCTTGCCCACGTACATGCCGTCGGCCGCGGCGAAGATCAGCTCATGCCCCCACGGCTTGTCCTGCCGCGCGGCCTGGTAGACCTCGGCGTTCTCGCTCGCCGCCTGTCTGTCACCGCGCTGCATGTGCCCTCACCTGTCGCCTCGTGGCGGGCGTTAGCCCGCGCGAGCCTCGCCCAGCCCGGCCAGCCGGCCGGCGGCTTCGGCCAGGACCTCCTCGCGCTTGCAGAACGCGAAGCGCACCTGACTGCGGCCCGCCTGTGTGTTGTCGTAGAAAACCACGTTGGGGACGGCGACCACACCACACCGGTGCGGCAGTTCCCGGCAGAACGCCAGCCCGTCGCTGTCTCGCGATACCGAGCCTAGCCTGGCGATGTCCGTGGTGATGAAGTAGGTGCCGGCCGGGCGGAAGACCTCGAACCCGGCCCGCTCCAGGCCGGCCGCCAGCAGGTCGCGCTTGCCGCGCAGGTCGGCGGCCAGGTCGGTGTAGAAGCTGTCGGGCAGGCTGAGGCCGACCGCGATCGCGTACTGGAATGGCCCCGAGCTGGCGAAGGTGAGGAACTGCTTAGTGGTACGGACCGCGCTGACCAGCTCGCGGGTGGCGGTCACCCAGCCCACCTTCCAACCGGTGAAGGAGAACGTCTTGGCGCCCGAGCTGATCGTCACCGTCCGCTCGCGCATGCCCGGCAGCGTCGAGATCGGGATGTGCTCGCCGTCGTAGAGCAGGTGCTCGTATACCTCGTCGGTGACCACCAGCAGGTTCCGCTCGATGGCCAGCTCGGCGATCGTCGTCAGTTCCTCGCGGGTCAGCGCCATGCCGGTCGGGTTGTGCGGGGAGTTGAGCAGCAGCAGCCGGGTGCGGCTGGTCACCGCGTCGCGCAGTGCGTCGAGGTCCGGCCGGAACGACGGCGGCCGCAGCGTGAGCGGGACCCTGGTGCCTCCCGCCATGGCGATCGATGCCGCGTACGAGTCGTAATAGGGCTCGAACGCGATGACCTCATCGCCCGGCTCGAGCAGCGCCAGCATGGTCGCGGCGATGGCCTCGGTCGCCCCGGTCGTCACCAGCACTTCGGTGTCCGGGTCGACCTCTATGCCGTAAAAGCGCTTCTGGTGGGCCGCGATCGCCTGCCGCAGCTCCGGGATGCCGGGACCAGGCGGGTACTGGTTGCCCTTGCCGGTCAGCACCGCGTCGACGGCCGTCCTGATGATCTCGGCCGGGCCGTCGGTGTCGGGGAACCCCTGGCCCAGGTTGATCGAGCCGGTGGTCAGCGCGAGCGCCGACATCTCGGCGAAGATGGTGGTGCCCATCCCCGCCATGCGCCGGTTCAGCAATGGTCGGGTCATTCGCGTGCCCCTTCACCGGTAGACGTAGCCGACACTGTGTGTCAATGGCGACGATACGCCGGGGCCGCCGCGAGCCTAGCTGTCGCGTAGACGACCACGTTGCTGAGGTAGGAGCCTAGGGCGTGGTCGAAGACGCCGCCGCAGGTAATCAGCCGTAGCTCGGCCTGCGGGGCCGCCCCGTACACCGCGGCGGTCGGGAACCGGTCCTTGGCGTATAGCCCGATTGTGGTGACCGAAAAGACCGCGACCGTGCCGTCGGCCCGCCGCACGTAGATGTCCGCGCCCGGCCGCAGCAGCCGCAGCCGGAAGAACACGCCGGGCCCGAGGTAGGAGTCGACGTGGCCAGCGATCACCGCGGCGCCGATGCCGCCCGGCCTGGGACTGCCGGTGTACCAGCCGGCCACCTTCGTGGTGCCGGGAACCTGGAGCGACCCGGTGGCGGTCCGGCCAAGCTGGATCAGCCGGGTGCGCACGCCGATGGACGGGATCACCAGTTCCGTGGGCAGGGCTACCTGGCGCTGGGCTACCTGGCGCCGCCCGCCCGCCGGCCCGGCCCGGCCGGCGGGCGGCGCGACCAGCGGGACCTGGCCGGCCGGCAGCGGGCCGCGGCCGAGCTGGCTGGCCATGATGAGGCCCGCCAGCCCGGCACTGGAAACTGCGACCCCGGCCGCGATCAGCCAGCTGCCCAGGCGCCGGGCTGGCCGGGCCGGCTGACCGGGCCTGGCGGTCCCGCGCGGCTGGGCATGCCTGGCTGCCGCGGTGTACTGGTGCCGGAGCGGGGCCGTCAGCGCCCGGCCAGCCTGCGGTGCCGGGTCAGCCCGGTGAGCAGGAACAGTCCGGTGAGCAGGAGCAGCAGTCCCGCCGTGGTCGCCGCCGCCCACGGCAGCAGCGACGGGCCTGGACGCGGCGCGGTGCCGCCGAATCCGGTGGCCGCGCCGCCAGCAGGGGCTACCGCGCTCCCGGCGGCGTCCTCCAGCACCGCGATGGTCAGGTGTCCAGGATCGTCGAGCACGACGATCGTGTGGATGGTGCCGGCCGCGAACCTGGAACGCGCCACCGCGTGCTGGCCGCCGCCGGCCACGCGCAGGACCCGGCGGCCGGGCGAGACGGCCAGGTAACCGGTGGCCGTCGCGAACGCCAGGCGGCGGGCTACCTTGCGCGCGCCGATCGCGACGCTGACCCTGGGCTGGCGCAGCGACGCCTGGATGACCCGGACCAGGGCCTTGCCCGGCGGCGTGCTCAGCCGGTCGTGCATGACCTGGAGCCGCAGCGCGCGCAGCGGCCCCATGCCGGCCACGGTGTAGGCGTTGCCCGCGGCCACGTCGACGCTGGCCGACAGGACCGGCTTGGTGGTCGGCGCGGCGCCTGCCCCGCGCATGGCCACGGTGTAGTCGCCGGCGGCGACTCGCTGGTAGGGCGAGACCGTGCCGTAGGCGACGTGATGCAGCACCACGAAGGCGCGGGAGTCGCCGAAGGAGTACAGGTAGACGTCCACTGGCGGGGTGTTCGGGGACAGGTGGGCCAGCCGTAGCCAGCCGTAGCCGGACGACGCGGAGGCTGCGGCGGGCGGTGTGGCCAGGCCGGCCAGTGCGGCGACGCCGGCCACGACGGCCAGCAGTCTCGCGAGGCTGGCACCGTGACGGGCGCCGTGACGGGCGCCGTGACGGGCGCCGCGACGGGGGATGCGCACGCTCTTCTCCTTGGTCATGGCCGGTGCGGCGCACCGGGACTGGGGGACAGGGGCTGGCTCAGCAGGCCCAGCGGGCTGGGCTCGCTGAAGGTGAAGCGGAGCACCGGCTGCCCGCCGGGCAGCCGCCCGAGCGAGTCGGCGGCGGCCAGGTACGGCGGGCGCTGCGCGCGCAGGAACGACAGCAAGGGGCGTAGCTGGCCGGCCTGGGCACTGCCGGACCCGCCGGCCGGGACCAGCTCGGCGGCGGGCAACGGCGCCGCCGGATCGGCGCCAGGGCCGGCGCCGCCGAAGCTCAGCACGCTGACCCGGCCCAGGTGCGCCATGGCGGCGATGGTCAGCAGGACCCGCGAGTCGACTCGCCCGCCCAGCAGGTCGCGCCGGGCGGCGGGCGTCACGGTGAGCCTGGCGTTGGCGATCAGCTCGCCGCCCGCCGCCGCCCTGGCCCGCTGGTCGGCCCGCAGCGCCCCCAGGTAGGCGGCGCTGCCGTCGGGCGCGGTCACCCGGATCTCGATGCGCGCGCCGTCGGCGCCGAACCTGGCGATGGCCAGCGGCGCGTAGACGCCGGCCAGCCTGCTGCCGAACTCGCTGCGCAGCGCGGCCGTGCCCACCACGACGTTGGAGCCGAGCGGGTCGGACTGGCCGCCTGGCCCGATCACCAGCAAGTCGCCCGCGGCGATCCCGCGCCCGCGCAGCGCCGCGCACATCGCCCGGTCGCAGCCCACCACGGCGCTGCCCGCGACCGAGCTGGCCACCCACGCGGCGGCCAGCTCGCGCTGCGCCGCGATCGAGCCGAGCGCGTGCCCGCCACCGGCAGTACCGCCTGCATCGGCGGCCCGGCCCGGCTGGCGCGCGCCGGCCAGCGCGGTCATCGCCACGGCGGCTGCCGCCGCGGCGGCCGTCAGCACCAGCCCCGTCCGTGCGAGTCCAGGCCGCGCGGGCACCGGCCGCCCGAGTTCCGGCTCCCTGAGTTCCGGCTGACACAACTCCGGCTGGCCAGATGCCCGCCGCCCTGGTGCTGGCCGTCCGGGTGCGGGCCGGGCCGAGCGGGCAGCGTGCCTGCGCGGCCCGGCGTCCGCCGGGGCGGCCAGCGCTCGCACGGGGGCGGCCAGGACCTCGGCCGGCGGTGGCGGCGGACTCGGCCGCCCGGCCGCGAGCGTCCGGCCACGGCCGGAAGGGCGGCTCGCGGCCTCCTTGTAGCGGCGCTCGGCAGCGTAGTGCCGTTCGGCGGCGCGGTAGTCGCCCCGTGCGTGAGCGAGTACGCCCAGGCACGCGTAGCCGCGCGCCGCGCCGTGCGCGTCGCCGAGCCTCGGTGAACATCGCGACGGCGCGGCAGAACAGCTGGTCAGCCATCGCATGGTCGCCTCTGGCCTGCGCGGTCGCGGCCAGCTCGTGCAGCCAGCTCGCGTGATCACCGGACCGCTCGGGCAGCGCGTCGAGGGTGGCCTGGATCACCTCAGCGGCCCGGCCATGCTCGCCCCAGGCGCTGAGCTGCGCGCAGATGACCCTGGTCAGGTCGCTGGCGGCGGCGGTGTCGCCGCCGCTGATCAGGTGCTGACGGGCCTGGAGCAGATCGCGGATGTCGTCCTGCCGGTCCTGCGGCCAGGCTGCGGCCCGCCACTGCCAGTACCGTGCGGCGCGCAGGTGCGCCTGCGTGATCTCGTCACCCCGGCCGGCCTGCGCGAGCAGCCGGTGCAACTCGGCGGACACCGCCGCCGGAACGATGATGGTGGCACCTGCCGCGAGAGCCTGGCCGGGATCACGCGCGCCATGCTGTCTTGGCGCCGCGATGACCACGAGCCCCGCATCGCGGCAGGTGGCGATCAGCTCGTCCAGGTCTCCAGGCGACTGATAGGGCGGAGTCGGCCCTCTGGCACCAGCTTCGCTGGCGGCCGCCCAGTCGTGCGTGCCTACCTGGAACAGCACGGCGTTGCTGTCGGCGGGCGCCTGGTAAACCGACAGGCCGGCCAGCAGCAATCCGGCCCGGCTGTCCAGGGACGGGGCCAGCGGCTCGGTCGCCGGTGATTCCCGGCTAATAACACCTTCCGGTAAATCACCACTATTACCGCCAAGCGGTGCTGGAGTGGCCCTCGCTAGCACCTAATGCCTCCTCCGCCTGTATGCCGGATAGCTCCGGTACGAGCGATATATAGCACGGCGCAAAGCGGAGATGACGGGTTTTCTCGCATACCACGAAACGCGGAAACGGCAAGCGGGGCGAAAAGGGCCGATGTTACCGGAATAAAAACGCGGGGCGGCCGTCCGGCCGCCCCGCGCTAGTGCATCAGGGCGTCCCGCGAGCCCTGACTCTGGTCAGATCGGGCGAACCTGCTCGGCCTGGGGGCCCTTGGCGCCCTGGCCGGCGGTGAACTCGACTCGCTGGTTCTCCTGAAGACTGCGGAATCCGTCAACCTGAATCGCGGAGTGGTGCACGAAGACGTCGGCGGTGCCGTCGTCCGGGGCGATGAAACCGTAGCCCTTGTCGGCGTTGAACCACTTCACGGTGCCCTGAGGCATGTGCCTTCTCCTACATGGTGATCTACGGGATCCACGGATGAGGATCTCGGGCCGCGCGGCCGCGCGGCCCGGCAGCCAGGCCCTGCCCAGACTGATCTGGCATACGCAGGCCGCTTTCGCAATATGCGAACGCAACCGCCTCTATCAAACACCATCTCCTCGGCCCGCGGTGACAGTCCCGCACGGTTGAGCTGAAAGTGCCGGGCTGGGCTGAATGAACGTGCGAAACGCATAGCGCTGTGCCGGGTCGAGGCCGGGACGAGAATTCATGATAAGTATTAGTTCTGAGTAAATCAGCCAATTAAAACGAGAAACGATTGCTTACGAAGTTTGTCCGGTCAGACCGGGTGCCTGGCCGCGGCTGGCTATCCGGACCTCGATGCCGTCCAGCAGGCAGTCCAGGCCGAACTCGAACCGCTGGTCCCTGGTTTCCGCGCCGTCGGGGTCCACGCCGTCCTCGAAGAGGCTGACGACGTGCGGGAAGGCGCCGGCCGAGCGGAGCCTGGCATGCCAGGCCGCGATGTCCGCGCCCAGTTCCTGCTCGTCAATGGCGAACCGTTCCTGCTCGCGCTGCACGCGCAGCTCCTGGAACTCGCGCAGCACCGCCCCGGAGATGTAGGTGGTGATCGCCTGGAAGGTGGCCACGGCAGTCGCGGTGTCCAGGCGCAGCGCGTCGAGCAGTGCCAGCACCTGCTCCAGGCTGCGCAGCGTGTTCGGCCCGAGGGCCGGCCTGGACCCGATGAAGTCGATCACCCAGCGGTGCCGCAGCAGGGCCGCGCGGTTGCTGAGCGCGTAGGCGCGCACGTCTGCCCGCCAGTCGCCGGACGGCTGCGGCACGGCGATCTCGCCGACCAGGGTGTCCAGCATCAGGTCGATCAGGTGCTCCTTGCTGGCGACGTGCCAGTACAGCGACATGGTCCCGGCGCGGAGCACCTGAGCGATCCGGCGCATGCTCACCGCCTCTGGGCCCTCGGCGTCGGCGACCGCGATGGCGGCGTCCACGATCTCGTCGCGAGAAAGGACCGTGCCGGGGCGGCGCCGGCCGTGCCCGCGCGGATCCCCGTCGTGCTGGCCTTCCCGCCCGTCGGGCCGCCCTCGCCGGCCAGGTCCGGGCATGCCAAGCCCGGCCCCGCCTGGTCCGCCGGGTCCGCTGGGCCCGCCACGGCCGCGACGCGGGTCTGACCAGCCGGTCCACGGCGGCCAGAGATCGTCCTGCTGCACGCTGCCCCCTCCGGTGAGCCGAATGGCGCTGACTTGACTTCTCGTACATCGTACGTGATAGTACGGCGTACGAAAAGTCGTACGACGTACTAGAGGAGGGCGAATGAGCGGCACGCTCGCGATCGAGGCGGCCGGCCTGCGCAAGCGCTACGGCAGCACCACGGCGCTGGCTGGCCTGGACCTGGAGGTCGAGCCGGGAGCGATCCTGGGCATGCTCGGGCCGAATGGCGCGGGAAAGACGACCGCCGTCCGGGTGCTCACCACGCTGCTGCGCCCGGACGCCGGGACCGCGCGGGTGGCGGGGTACGACGTGGTCACGCAGGCCCCGCGGGTGCGCCAGGTGATCGGCCTGACCGGGCAGTACGCGGCACTGGACGAGTGCCTGACTGGCCGGGCGAACCTGGTCATGATCGGCCAGCTCGGCCGGCTGACCCGGCGCGCGGCCAGGGCGCGGGCGGCCGAGCTGCTGGCCGCTTTCGGGCTCACCGAGGCGGCCGACCGGGGCGTGAAGGGCTACTCGGGCGGCATGCGGCGGCGCCTGGACCTGGCGGCCAGCCTGGTGACCAGGCCGAAGATCCTCTTCCTCGACGAGCCCACCACCGGACTTGACCCGCGCAGCCGTCGGTTCACCTGGGACGCGGTCCGCGGCCTCGCGGCCGACGGCACCACGGTGCTGCTCACCACGCAGCACCTGGAGGAGGCCGATCAGCTCGCTGACCGGATCGCGGTGGTGGACCACGGCGCCGTCATCGCGGAGGGCACGGCCGCGCAGCTCAAGGCAAAGGTCGGCGGCGAGATGGTGGTGCTGACGGTGGCTGCCGAGGCCGACCTGGCCGCCGCAGCGGCGGTGCTGGCCCGGCACGCGGACGGCGCGCCGCAGGCAGACGCCGTCACCAGGATCGTGCAGGCGCCGGTTGTCTCCGGCGCCCGGCGGATGCCGGAGATCGTCCGCGACCTGGACGCCGCGGGCGTCCTCCTGGACGACCTGGGGATCAGGCGTCCCTCGCTTGACGACGTGTTCCTGGCCCTGACCGGGTCCCAGGCGGATGAGAGTGATGAGTCATGACAACGGCGACTTTGCCCGTTCTGCCGGGCGACGGTGTGGCGCGGCGCGCCTGGTGGGCGATCAAGGACACCTGGGTGCTGGCCAGGCGCAGCATCGCCAGGATTGTCAGGGAGCCCGAGCAGCTCTCCGACGTGACCATCCAGCCGGTGATCTTCGTGCTGCTGTTCACCTACATCTTCGGCTCGGCGATCCGGCTGCCCGGCGGCGGCAGCTACCACCAGTACCTGATCAGCGGCATGTTCGGCATGACGATGGCGGGCAGCGCGCCGGGCACGGCGGTGGGCCTGACCACGGACATGGCCTCCGGCCTGATCGACAGGTTCCGGTCGCTGCCCATCTCCCGTGCCGCCGTGCTCGCCGGGCGGACCATCGCCGACCTGGCTACTCAGGTGCTCGGCATCGCGGTGCTGACCGCCACCGGGCTGGTGGTCGGCTGGCGCATCCACCACGGGATCGGCGACGCGCTGGCGGCCATGGGCCTGTCCATGCTGTTCGCGTTCGCGATGACCTGGGCCGGAGCATGCGCGGGGATGCTGCTGCGCAGCCCGGAGGCGGCTCAGGCGATGGGCTTCATCCTCTTCCTGCCGCTGTCCTTCGTCTCCAATGCCTTCGTGCCCACCCAGGGCATGCCCGGCTGGCTGCAGGTGGTGGCGAACTGGAACCCGATGAGCGCCATCGCGGCGGCCTGCCGGGAGCTGTTCGGCGGGCCAAACCCGGCCAGATCGGTCAGCGCCTGGCCGATGCAGCACCCGCAGCTCGCGGTGGTGCTGTGGTCGGCGGCGCTGATCGCGGTCTTCGCGCCCACGGCGGTAGCGCTTTACCGGCGCAAGATAGCTGGCTAGCGCGATGGCGCCTGGCCAGTGCACCGGGTGGCTAGGGCGCCGGTGGCTAGGGCACCGGGTCCTTGTCGTGTGGGGGCCGCGGCCGACTACCGGCGGCCCCCTGGTCGGCGCCAGCGCCGGAAGAACCTCGCTACCCGGCGGTCCTTGCTGATGAGGACCACCATGATGGTGACCACGGCGCCACCGAAGACGAGCCAGGGCGCCAGGACGAAGAGGTCCGTGTCGAGCACGCTGCCTCCTCCGGGGGGATCGGCCTGGCAAGCACCAAGGACAGCGCCCCGAGTTTCAGGGCGCTTTCCCCATATCACCGTGGGCCGGCGGCAGCTCGATGCAGCCCATGTGGTAACGGTGTGGAGCTGAATAAGCCGCGACGTCGTAGCCTTGATACGGGCGGGGTCTCGCCGAGCCCGCGGGGGAGGAGACGGCTGGGCTATGGCGGCCACGATCCTGCTCGTCGAGGACGAGCGGAAACTCAGGGAACTGGTTCGGTCGTACCTGGAACGGGGCGGTTTCACGGTCCTGTCGGCAAGCTCGGGAGCTGAGGCCCTCAGCCTGGTCGGCTCGGCCTCTCCTGACCTGGTGGTGCTCGACCTGGGCCTGCCCGACGTGCCGGGCGAGGCGGTGGCCAGGGAGCTGCGCTCTACCGCGCCGGTGCCGATCCTCATGCTCACGGCCAAGGCCAGCGAGGAGGACCGGATCCGGGGCCTGGAGCTGGGCGCCGACGACTACGTCACCAAGCCGTTCAGCCCGCGCGAGCTGGTGCTGCGCTGCCAGGCGATCCTGCGCCGTGGCGGCCAGCCGCCGGCGGCAGCTACCAGCCCGCCAGCTACGGCGGCGGCGAGCTGCTGATCGACGAGCAGCGCCGGGCCGTGCAGGTCAGGGGCGAGGATGTGGCGCTGACCCCGACCGAGTGGGGCGTGCTGGTAGCGCTGGCCACCGTGCCCGGCCGGGTGTACTCCCGCTACGAGATCATCAACAGGACCCGCGGTTACGAGTTCGAGGGCTACGAGCGCAGCGTGGACTCGCACGTGAAGAACCTGCGGCGCAAGATCGAGGTCGACGTCAGCCGGCCGGAGATCATCCAGACCGTCCTCGGCGGCGGGTACCGGCTCGGCATCGGGCGGGATGGCTAGATCCGGCGACAGCGCTCCCCTGGGGATGCGGCTGTCCCTCGCCTTCGTCGCTGTCGCGCTGATGGCGGTGGCGCTGCTGAGCGTGCTGACCGGCGTGCTCGCCGCCGCGGACGTCGACCAGCTCTCGGCGTCGCAGCGCGCCGAGCTGACCCAGGCCATCTCCTCGGTGGTCGGCGCGGCCGGGGACAGGCCGGCGCCTGGTCCAAGACCAGTTTCATGTCCACCGCCGACCTGGCGTCGCGGATCCGGGCGGACATCAAGGTCACTGAGAATTCCGGCAAGACGGTGATGACGTCCGCGACGTTCGACGCGGACTCCGGCCCGGTGGAGCGGGCGCCGGTGGTCGTCAACGGCGCGAAGGTCGGCGAGGTCGCGGTCCGGTTCAGCGGCGGCCTGAACACGGCCGACATGCGACTGCGGGCGAAATTCTGGCGGGCGATCGCCGGGGCGGCCGGGCTTGCCGCGCTGCTGGCGCTGGTCGTGGCCATCGTGGTGTCGCGGCGCCTGGCCCGCCCGGTGGAGCGGCTGATCGGGGTGGCCAACGCCGTCGGCCGGGGCGACCGCTCGGCCAGGGCGGGCAGCATCAAGGGCCCGACCGAGCTGGTCGAGCTGGCGGAGACCTTCGACGAGATGGCCGACGCGCTGGCCCGCCAGGAGCAATTGCGCCGGTACCTGGTGGCGGACGTGGCGCACGAGCTTCGCACCCCGGTCTCGGTGCTGCAGGCCGGTCACGAGGCGCTGCTTGACGGCGTGGTGGAGCCGACGCCCGCGCAGCTCGCGTCGCTGCGCGACGAGGTGCTGCGGCTGGCCAGGATGGTCGATGACCTGCAGGGCCTGGCGGCGGCCGAGGCGGCGGCCCTCCAGCTCACCCTGATCAAGGGCGACCTCGCCGAGATGGCGGCGCAGGCGGCGGACAGCCTGGGCGGCCGGTTCGAGTCCGGCCAGCTCACCCTGGAACGGCACCTGGAGCCCGCCCCGGTCCGTGCGGACGAGCGGTGGATGCACCAGGTCATCACCAACCTGCTGGGCAACTCGGCCAAGTTCACCCCGGCGGGCGGCCGGGTGACCGTGAGCACGGCGGCGGAGGGCGGCCGGGCCCTGCTGACCGTGGCCGACACCGGGGTGGGCATCACGGAGGACCAGCTGCCGCACATCTTCGAGCGGTTCTGGCGCGGTGCGAACCCGACCGGGGCCACCGGGAGCGGGGTCGGCCTGGCGGTCGTGGCGGAGATCGTCCGCGGCCACGACGGGACCGTCCGGGCGACTAGCGTCCCTGGCCAGGGCACCCAGATCGTCGTTTCCCTGCCGCTGGCCTAGTTGGGGCCTATCGGGACGCTTTCTACATCGCGTCACCACATTCACAGCATCCGGTGAGCATGCGGGTCGGCTTGCCTACAGCAAGAACGGATCTGCTGGAGAGCGGAACCGGCCCCACCCGGGGGCAGGACCAGGCATGGAAGGAGCTGCGATGCTCGCGGACCTGGCGGTCGGCTCACCGCGCACCAGGCTGTCGGTCGACACTCCGGCCGTTACCCCCGACCTGGGCCAGGATCTGGCCCCTCGCCGCGGCCAGGAGGCCGCTGGCCTAGCGCCGGACGCCACGCACCTGGCGCCGGAAGCGCTGCCGCGCTGGCGCGCGCTGCTGGAATTTCACTGGCGGGCCCGGCTGGAGCGGGTCACCGAGCTGTCGCTGGCCTACCACGACGCCGAGGACGCCGGGCAGCAGGGGGACGCGACCCGGCTGCTGCGGCTTGCGGTGACCGAGCGCCGGGCGCTCGCGGAGATCGAGGCCGCCCTTTCCCGGCTCGGGGCCGGCGCCTACGGGACCTGCGAGCGCTGTGCCGTGGCGGTCTCCCCGGCCCGGCTGACACGGATCCCGCAGGCACGTTACTGCGCGGCGTGCGACCGATGAGCGGATACCGGTGCTCCTCCACATGGCGTACACACCGTCGGCAGGCAGATCGCACATTCTCACGATCATGTGGATATATGGCACCGCCAGCTGCGGGGGCGCTGACGGGGCCGTAGTCGGCTCGCCCGCTGGCCGCCTGGCGGGCGAGCCGCCTGGGCTTCAGGGCGGGTAGCGGCAGTTGTCGGCTACCCGCCCTTTCCCTTGCCCCCGTTGCCCCGCCGCCGTCGCTCCTGGTAGTCGCGGACGGCGGCTCGGTGATCGACCAGCGGCGCCGGGTAGCCGCACCGCCGCCGGGTGGCCGCGTCAGGGTCGTGGATCGCCTCGGCCGCCAGGCCGGCCAGCTCGGGCACGTAGCGCCGAACGTAGTCACCGCTGGGGTCGAACCGCTGGCCCTGCCGCAGCGGGCTGAATACCCGGTGCGCGCTGGTATCGGTGCCGGTGCCCGCGACCCACTGCCAGTTGAGCTGGTTGCACGCCACGTCGCCGTCCGCCAGCAGTCGCATGAAGTGCGCCGCGCCGAGCCGCCAGTCCAGGTAGAGGTCCTTGGTGAGGAACGAGGCCACCACCATCCTGGCCCGGTTATGCAGGAACCCCTCGGCCGCGAGCTGGCGCATTCCCGCGTCCACCACGGGGAAGCCGGTCTGGCCCTGCTGCCAGGCGGCCAGCCCGTCCGTGTCGTCGTGCCACCGGTCACCGCGCGGCCGGTAGTCGCGGTGCGCGGCGTCCGGCCGGGCGGCCAGCAGCTGGTGGAAGAAGTCCCGCCAGGCGAGCTGGCGGATGAACGGCTCGCCGCCGGGCTGCCCGGTGAGCCTGGCCGCCACGGCGGCCGGGGACAGGCAGCCCAGGTGCAGGTAGGCCGAGATCCTGGAGACCCGGTCGGCGGCCAGGTCGTCGCGGGCCGTGGCATACGCGGCCAGGTCCGCCCCGGCGAAGGTGCGCAGCCTGGCCTGGCCTGCGGACTCGCCGCCGGGTGCCAGGCCGGGTGCGGGCCGGCGGCGGTCAGGCTGGCGAGCCCGGGCAGGCGGCCGTGGCGCAGCCCGGGCGGCAGGGAGAAGGTCGGCCGGCCTGCTGGCCGGCGCCCGCCCTGGCACTTCCTGCCAGCGCCGGTAGTAGGGGGTGAAGACCTGGAACGGCCCGCCGCCCGCCGGCTGGACCGCGCCGGGCCGGACCACCAGGATGCCGGGATGGCGGACCACGCCGATCCGCTCCGCCGACGCGGCGCGCTCCAGGGCGGCCAGCCGCCGCCGCGCGTACCCGGACACGTCGTCGGCGACGTGGATGACGCTGACCCCGGCCTCGCGGGCCAGGACGAGCACGGCATCGGGCCACCGGCCCCGGCGGATGACCAGCGCCCCGCCGGCCGCACGCAGGCCGGCGTCCAGGTCGGCCAGGCTGGCCCGGAGGAACGCCAGTCTGCTCGCGTGGTCCGCGCAGCCGGCCAGGATGTCGTCGTCCAGCACGAACGCGGGAACCACCCGCGCCGCCGTCGTGACGGCGGCCGCCAGCGCGGGATTGTCGGATAGCCGCAGGTCGCGGGTAAACAGCATCATCGCGACGGTCATGTTCGTGACCCTGGCATGCCAGCGGCCCCGGCCGGTGCACCCGCGCCGGCAACCCGGTCCCTGGCGGCCGGGGGAAACTCCGCCGTTGATCACTCTGTGTGACACAGTTCACAGGCTGGCGGCGATTCCGTTATGGCCGGACATCGGCACAGCTAAATGGCGGCGATTCGGACAGCCATGCGATAAATGCAATGGACAACGTGATATGGCTCATACGGGGAGGTTATGCCGTCTGGAGGACGGCAGTAGCGGGCGTCCTGCATGGTAGTGGGCGACAGCACCCCGCGTGCGCGATGGTTACGAAAAGTAATCACGTCGCCCTGCCCCCGCGCCGGATCCGCACGCCGCTGCCCGGCCCGGCTGTTGCCGGCCGCCGGCAAGTGCAGGGTGGCAGCCGAGCGCGGTCACGCGCCCGACAGAAGGCATGTCTTGTTCTCTAGCAGGACGCCCAGCAGTAAAAGCAGCAAGAGAACCCTCAGGACCGGGATCGCGGTCAGCGGCCCGGC
Source organism: uncultured Actinomycetota bacterium (assembly GCA_963725175.1). Taxonomy (GTDB): domain Bacteria; phylum Actinomycetota; class Actinomycetes; order Streptosporangiales; family Streptosporangiaceae; genus DASUBV01. The sequence continues at coordinate 2,772,115 of CAVRXH010000006.1, read as the reverse complement.
ACTGGCGCTGATGATCGCGGTCGGCGGCCTCTTCGGCACCTGGTCGCCCGGCAGGGCGGGCTCAGCAGCCGACCCGGCCGCCTGGCAGGCCGGCGCCACCTCTGTCTCCCTGGCCTCCGGCGGAACTGGCCGCCAGGTCGTCCTCGACGCCTACGCGGCACCCGCCGGCGCCCGGCCCGCCATCAGCGGCAAGGCCCCGGCCGGCGGCGCGGGGAAGGCCAAGCGGAAGGCCACCGCCAAGCAGATCGCCTGGCGGATGCTGCACCGGTTCCGCTGGTCCCATCGCCAGTTCAGGTACCTGAACCGGCTGTGGTCCAGGGAGAGCGGCTGGAACATCCACGCCAGCAACCCGTACTCGGGTGCCTACGGCATCCCGCAGGCGGTGCCCGGCTCGAAGATGGCCAGCGCCGGGCCGCGCTGGCGGTCGGACGCGCGGACCCAGATCCGCTGGGGCATGCGCTATATCCGGGGACGCTACGGCTCGCCCGAGCGGGCCTGGGCGCACGAGGCGCACGTCGGCTGGTACTGATCCGGCTGGCAGCGGCGGGCGAATGGGCTAGAACGCGGCCGGCTCGGTGCCGAGCACGGTGATCTGGCCGATCAGCTCCGGGGCGACCGCCAGCGGATCCGCGCTGAGCACGGTCCGCCCCGAGGAGCTGTCGGTCATGATCCCCAGCGCGGCGCCGGCCGGCAGCCGGGACGCCGGCGGCCCGGTCACCAGGCCGGCCAGCCCGGCTAGCGGATCGAGGGTCTCGATCGGGAAGTCCGAGCCCGCCAGCACGGGCACGCCCGCGGCCAGCAGGTCCGGCCACGGGTAAGCCAGCGCCTGCCGGTCCGGCTGGAGGGCCAGCGGGACCTGCGGCGCGTCGGTGACGGCGAACGACGGCTGGATGCAGGCGGTCACCCCGGCCGCCGCCATCCGGGCCATCAGCTCGGCGGACAGCAGGCTGGCGTGCTCGATCCGCGGCGCGGCCGCCGCGATGGCGGCGGCGTCGCCGTCCCAGGCCAGGTCGTAGCCGTCCAGCACGGCGGCGACGGCGCGGTCCCCGATGGCGTGCGTCGCGATCCGCCAGCCGGCGCCGGCCAGCGGTGCGATTCGCCTGGCCAGCTCGGCGGCGTCAAGGAACAGCAGCCCTTCGCCGCCGGAGTCGGCGAAGTCGCGGCAGACGGCACAGGTCCGGGGGCCGAGCCAGCCGTCGGCGTAGAACTTCACGCCGTCCAGCCTGAGCCACGGCCCGGCGTAGCCGGACCGGCGCGCGGCCAGCTCGCCGAGCCCGGCCTGGGCGGCCAGGCCGCTCGCCAGGTAGGCGGTGACCCTGGCGGGCAGCGGTCCCGCGTCCTGCAGCGCGGCGAGCGCGTCGAGGTAGCGCCAGTCCCGCACGCCCATCTCGGTGACCTGCGTCAGCCCCAGGCCGGCCGCGGTGTCCAGGCCTGCCCGCAGTCGCGCCGCGAGCTGCGGCAGCGGCACGTCGGGGGCCGGGTCTGGCTCGTCCATCGGCGTGCTTCCGGCGGCGGCGACCCGCTGGTGGAACGAGCGGACCTGCGTGGCGGCGGCGGCCATCGGCGTGCCGGCCGCCTGGCTGAGCAGGTGCGCGTGGGCGTCGGAGAAGCCGGGCACGGTGACCGCGGCGGGGGGTGCGGTTGGCTGCATGACTGCCTTCCGGCGAGGATGGGGGGTATCCATTGTGCAGTCGGCGAAAGCGAGCGAGCGTGCCTTACCTGCTCCCGGACAGCGACATTGTCTCCATCGTGGATGCTCCGCCAACCCCGATGGCGCTGCTGATGCCCGGGGGCAGTCACGTCGTGCTGCTTGATTACCAGCTCTACCCGCCGGTGGCGGACCTGGCCAGGCCGTTCCTGGGGCTCGCGGGGCTGCGCATCGATCCGGTGATCGGCGGCCGCCAGCGGACCAGGCGGCTGACCGGCCTGTCCGTGCTGTCGCTCGCCGACGGACAGGAGCGGCGGATCGAGCTGCCCGCCGGCGCGACCGTGGGCGTTCCCGCCTGGTCGCCGGACCGGCGCCGGTTCGCCTTCACCGTGGACGAGCCGGAAGGGATCGGCGTCTGGGTCGCCGATGTGCACACCGCTACCGCCAGCCAGGTCCCCGGCCTGCGGGTCTGCGACATCCTCGGCGGAGACTCCGGCCCGTCGGGCGGCACGGTCCGCTGGTCTCGCGACGGCTCGTCGCTGCTGGTGCTCGGCGCGCCCGCCCGGAGCGCGGCGGCGCCGGTAGCCGCCGCGCCGATCGAGCCGCAGATCACCGAGGCGGCGGGCAAGCGCTCGCAGATGGCGACCTTCCAGGATCTGCTGCGCACCCCGGCCGACGAGGATGCCTTCGAGGCGCTGACGACGACCACCCCGCTGCGCGTCGACCCGGTATCCGGCGCGGCCAAGGAACTCGGCCCGGCCGGGCTGTACCAGCTCCTGCACGAGTCGCCCGACGGCCGCTACCTGCTGGTGCACCGGCTGCTCCGGCCGTTCTCGTTCCGGGTGCCTTGCAGCTACTTCGCCAGGCGGGCAGAGGTGTGGTCGGCCGACGGCGCGACCGATGCGGTGATCGCGGACCTGCCGGTCAGCGACGAGGTGCCCCGGCAGGGGGTGCCGACCGGGCCGCGCGGCGTGTGCTGGGCCGAGTCATCCCCGGCCACGCTGCTGTGGGCGGAGGCGCTGGACGGCGGCGATCCGACGGCGCCAGCCGAGCATCGCGACCAGATCATGCGCCTGGACGCCCCGTTCAGGCCCGGTGCGGCCGCGCGGGCGATCATGGTCGAGCACCGCTGCCTCGGCTGGCTGGACCTCAACGAGGCGGACACGCTGCTGACCGCCGAGCACGACAGGGACCGGCGGTGGCTGACCACCCGGCTGTCCCGGCTGGGCGAGACGGCGGCCGGGCGGGTCATCTTCGACCACTCAGCGGACGACGCCTACCACGACCCCGGCGTTCCCGTGCTGACCCTGCGCCCCGACGGCACCCGCACTGTGGTTCAGGACGGCACGGTCATCTACCTGCGCGGAGAGGGCGCGGGGCCGGAGGGCGACCGGCCGTTCCTCGACGCGTTCGACCTGGCTACGGGGGAGCCCACCCGGCTGTTCCGCAGCCCGGCGGACGCTGTCGAGTCGGTGATCGGCTTCGCCAGCGGCCGCCGCGACCAGGTGCTCATCTGGCACGAGAGCCGGACGCAGCCGCCCAGCCTGCGGCTGGTGGGCCTGCCGGGCGGCGACAGCACTCCGCTGCGCTCGTGGCCGGATCCGCACCCGCAACTCGCCGGGGTGACCAAGCGGCTCGTCAGCCACGATCGCGGGGACGGCGTGCAGCTCAGCGGGATGCTCTACCTGCCCGCCGGGCATGACCCGGCGCGTGACGGCCGGCTTCCGCTGGTGATCTGGGCCTACCCGCTTGACTACGGCGATCCCGCGACCGCCGGTCAGGTGCGCGGCAGCTCGCAGCGGTTCATCAGGCTGCAGGCCGGCGACGCCGCCTGGTTCGTGCTCCGCGGCTATGCGGTCCTGTCCAGCGCGACCATGCCGGTGATCGGTGACCCGGAGACGATGAACGACACGTTCGTGGAGCAGATCACCGCCGCCGCGGTCGCGCACATCCGCGCGCTGGATGAGGCCGGCCTGATCGATCCTGGCCGGGTCGCGGTGGGCGGCCACAGCTATGGCGCGTTCATGACGGCCAACCTGCTCGCGCACACCCGCCTGTTCAGGGCGGGCATCGCCCGCAGCGGCGCCTATAACCGCTCGCTGACCCCGTTCGGCTTCCAGACCGAGCGGCGCAGCTTCTGGGAGGTGCCTGAGGTCTACGACCGGCTGTCCCCGTTCCGCTACGCCGACCAGGTCGCCGCGCCGCTGCTGCTGCTGCACGGTGAGCGTGACTCCAACACCGGGACCTTCCCGATCCAGTCCGAGCGGCTGTTCCAGGCCCTCCAGGCCACCGGCGGGACCGCCCGGCTGGTGATCCTGCCGCACGAGAGCCACAGCTACCTGGGCCGCGAATCGGTGCTGCACATGCTGGCCGAGCAGTACCGCTGGCTGGACCAGTGGCTGGCCCCGGATCAGGCGGGGGCCAGCTAGCTCCTGGCCGGGCTAGCGCACGTACCGCTCGGAGGCGGTCTGGTACTCGTGAATCTCTTCCTTGGCGAACCAGACGTCGATCTCGCGCCTGGCCTCCTCTGCGTTCCCCGAGGCATGCACCAGGTTGGCGATCGCGACCTTGTTGCTGTTGGCGTAGGCCCGGCTCATGTGGGCGTAGTCGCCGCGGATCGTGCCGGGGACGGCCTGGTCGGGGTAGGTCGCGCCGACGAGCTTCCTGACGCAGGCTATGGAGTCCACGCCTTCCAGGATCACGGCGAGCACCGGGCCGGTCTGCATGAAGGCGGCCATCGCGTTGTACACATCGGGACCGAACCGGTCCTCAAGATCAAAGTAGTGCCGCCTGGTCAGGTCGGCGTCCATCCAGACCATCTTCGCGGCGACGAGCTTCATGAGAGCGTTCTCGAAGCGGGTCAGCACAGGGCCGACCAGGCCGCGGGCCACGGCGTCGGGCTTGAGCAGCACGAGGGTGCGCTCGACTCCCGTGACGTCAGTCATGGTGTTCCTCTCGGTGGGCGGCCCGCCGGGCCGGCGTCAAGTCGGCACAGCTTAGCGATATCGGCGACACGGAGCTGCCAACCTGTCGCAGAACTGGCCATCGCTCCCGGTACGGTCATGCATGTCGGCCCGGCCCGCTAGTCTCCTAATTCACACCCTGAGAGCGGCTGGCGTTCGCGCTGGCCCGAGCAGACGACCGCAGGGGCCGCGGTCTCGCCCGTGGTTCCGGTTAGGCAGTAGCCGTGGACGACACCTGGGCAGCGCGCGAGCTGCCCGTACTCGACGCGACCGTGAGCCTGCTTGAGGAGAGCTACATGGTCACGGTCAGCGACATCGCGACGAGGACCGGCCTGGAGCCAGCGGCCGTGGCCCGCTCGCTTGAGGCGCTGGACCCGGCGTACGTCGACTTCCGCAAGACCACCACGGGCGGGGACCCGACCTTCTGGTACGTGCTGAAGGTCACGCCGCAGGCGCGAAGGGCGGTGGGCCAGTGGCCGACCGCCGACAGCTTTGTCACCCGGCTGGCCGGGGAGCTGTCCGCCGCCGCGGCGGCGGAAGAGGACACTGAGCGCAAGAGCCTGCTGTCCTATGCCGCCAGGCTGGTCGGCGACACCCTGCGCGACGTCGCGGTGCGGGCCGCCGCGCAGGTGCTGGCCCCGGCCGCCGAGGCCGGCGCGAGGGCCGGCTCTGAGCCCGCCGCACGGGGGTAGATCGCGGGGCTAGTTTCATAGCTAACCACCTGACATACTAGGAAATATCACTGGCTGGCCGGCCGCTGTCCCGTGCTTCCTGAGAGGTGTTAGCTCCCCATGCGCAGACTGTCTTTCGCGCGCCCGTCATCCCGGTACCGATTGCTGTTCGGCGTCGTCACCGCCGCCGTCGTCCCGGCGGTGTCGCTGGCCGGCGGCCCGGCGCTGGCGGCCAGCGACACCGCGCCCGCCCCGGCCCGAGCGGCCGCCGCGACGCCCTCGGCCCCGCCGCCGGTCACGATCCTGAAGAGCGGGGCCAGCCGCCGCGACGGCGACTTCTTCATCTCCCCGTTCGGGGACACCGCCAGCTACGCCAACGGCGCCGAGATCCTCAGCCCGGCCGGGAAGGTCGTCTGGTTCCGGCCGGTTCCGGCCGGCCAGGAGGCCTCCGACTTCCGCCCCCAGGCCTACCGGGGGCGCAAGGTGCTCACCTGGTGGCAGGGCACCGGGCTTGGCGGGCTTTCGGCCGGCGAGGACTACATCTACAGCGCCCGCTACAAGCGGATCGCCGTGGTCCGGGCGGGCAACGGCTACAGCGCCGACGGGCACGAGTTCCTGATCACGCCGTGGAACACCGCGCTGATCCTCTCCTACACCACGGCGACCGCCGACCTGACCTCGATAGGCGGGCCGGCGGACCAGACCGTCATCGACGGCATCGTGCAGGAGATCAACATCAGGACCGGCAAGGTGCTGTTCCAGTGGAACAGCGCGGACCACGTCCCGTACAGCCAGAGCGAGCAGCCGCTGCCGGCCACGGCGAGCACGCCGTGGGACTGGTTCCACATCAACGCGGTGCACCTGGCGCGGGATGGCAACCTGCTCATCGACGGCCGCGACACCTGGACGACCTACAAGGTGAGCCTGCGCACCGGCCGGATCATCTGGCGGCTCGGCGGCAAGGACAGCAGCTTCGCGCTCCGCGCCGCCCGGGGCCAGGTGCTGGACAGCGCCGGCGAGATCTTCGCCTGGCAGCACGACCCGGAGCAGGTCGGGCCGGCCACCTTCACCTTCTTCGACAACGACTCGGCGGGCACTCCGCTGCTGTCCTACAGCCGGGCGGTCACCGTCAGGCTGAACTACCGCACCAGGACCGCCACCCTGATCCACGCCGACAACCAGCCCGAGGACCTGTCGGCCGCCTCCCAGGGTGACGCGCAGACCACCGGCAACGGGGACCTGGTGGTCGGCTGGGGCGCGCTGCCCTACTTCTCGGAGTTCGGCCCCTCCGGCGCGCTGCTGTTCAACGCGGAGTTCCCGGCAGGCGTCAACACCTACCGCGCCTACCAGTTCCCCTGGCCGCCCGCCCGGCACCGGGCACGCCGCTAGCGGCAGGCCGGGAGCGGCACGCCGGGACGGCACGGCTACTTAGCCTTGCCGTCCTTCCCGCTCCCGGCCCGCCCGCTCGGCGGGCGGATGGGCGGGATCGGCTCGGCCGGGTGGCGGCGCGGGCCCGACCACATGGCCGGCACCACGTCGACCGCCCTGGCGATGGCGTATGCCGCGCTCTCGTAGTTGACCCGCCAGCCGACGAAGTCCGGCCAGGCGTCGGCCGGGTCGCGCTCGATCGGGAAGTCCACCTGGCGCAGCCGCGCGACGGCGTCAAGGAACTCCTCGTAGGTCACGGCGATGCCGGCCTGCCGGATCCGGGTTCTCCGGCACCGGCAGGCGCATCGCCCTGGCGATCTCGCCGAAGCACAGGAACCCGCTGCGCAGGCAGAGCCTGGCCGGCACCTCCGGCGCCTGCTCCGGCGACAGCGCGAGCATCAGCGCGGCCGAGTCGAGCACCGCCAGCAGGGCGGTCACCCAGGACGACAGCGGGCGCGGCGACCTGAACCGCACCAGCGGCAGGTAGGTGGTGTGGCTCTCGGTGACATCCGCCGCCCACCGCTCCCAGTCCGCGTAGATCTGCGGCAGCGTGTGGATCGTGGAGACCCCGGACCCGAGCGCGTAATGCGTGCGGGCCAGCAGCTCAGGCCCCCAGGACGGCGCGCCTGCCCTGGCGTTCAGCAGCGCGACCTCGGTCTCCCTGCGGTTGAACTCCGCGTACAGCGTCGGCAGGTAGGCGATCTGGAGCGTGACCGTGATGATGCCGGTCAGCGACGCGAAGTCGAGGATCGTCCGCTCCGGTGCGCCCCTGGCCCGCTCCGAGCCGATCTCCCAGAGCGCCGGCCCGGCCGTGACGAAGGCCTCGGTGATGCCCCCGTGCACCAGCGGCCAGAACATCAGCGCGAACCCGAAGAAGAACATCAGCAGCCAGACCAGGATCTGGCAGATGAGCAGGGCGGCCACCTCGCCGGAGAGCACCCGGTCGCGGCGCTTGTAGTCACCGATGCGCGCCGTCGCGACCCGGAACGCCGCGCCAACGAGCTGATCGACCTTGCGGGTCAGCCAGCTCGCCACCGGCCGGGGAACGATCAGCGTGCCGATGACGCTGCGCGCCGAGGTCAGCACGATGATCAGGCCAATCACCGCCGCGATGCAGCGGGCGAACAGCGGCACGACCATGCTGTGGATCATGCCGCACCCGCGGCGCGGCTGGCCAGCCGGCCCGCGCGAGGCGGCCGGCCGGGATCGGGTCCGTCATCGCATGCGACGCACTTGCGCTGGCACCTCGCCACATGCAATTCTCAATATGCATAACACATGACCCTTTGGGCCGGCCGATTCAGCAGCGAGCGCAGGGCCGCGCCGTGGCCGGCTGGAGGTGCGCCCATGGACACGCTGGAGTACCAGCAGGTGGTCGGCCGGCGGATCGCCGCCGAGCGGCGCCGGCACGGCCTGTCCCAGCCGGAGCTGGCCGCACTCCTAGACCGCCCGGTGGCCTGGATCTCCCAGCTAGAGCGCGGTGCCGCGGCCATCGACTGCCCGGAGGCGCTGGCGACCGTCGCTGACGCCCTGGAGCTCCCGCTGACCGAGCTCACCTGCCTCGGTGACGCCCCCGCGCCGTCGGCGCCCGGCGAGCAGGCCACCCCCAGCCAGCCCGCCCCGGCCGGGAAGGCGGCGGCGAGCCTGCGGGTGCTGCTGGCCGGCGCGCATTCCCTGCAGGCGATGCTCGGCGAGCAGGCGCCCGCCTCGCCGGCCTGGCTGCGGATGCAGACCGACCAGGCCTGCGCCCTGGCCAGGGCGGGCCGCTACGCCGACCTGCGCGGCCAGCTCGCCGTGCTGCTGCCCGCCCTGGAAGTCGCCGTCCGGCGGCTGCCAGGGGCCGAGCAGCCCGATGCCTTTGAGCTGACCGCCGTGGCCTACCAGGCGTGCTCGGCCGCCCTGGCCAGGCTAGGCGACGCCGACGCGGCATGGATCGCCGCGGACCGGGCCATGGCCGCCGCCGAGCGGGCGGGAAACCTGCTGCTGGTCGCCGCGGGCGCGCACCGGCTCGCCTCGGTGTTCCTGGGCGCCGGCGGCTACGCGCTGGCCGAGGAGACGGCGCAGACCAGCATCACCGCGCTGCACGGCCTGACCCAGCTCGGCGACCCCGAGGCCGTCGCCCTGAGCGGCGGGCTGACCCTGCTCAGGTCCGCCGTCGCGGCCAGGGCGGGCCACCAGTCCATCGCCTACCGGCACCTGGCCCGCGCCCGGCAGCTCGCGGCGCAGCTCGGGCCGCAGCGATCCGGCGGCGCGCCCGAGTTCGGCCCGGAGTACGTGGCGCTGTATGAGATCGCCGTCAGCGTGGACCTGGGTGATGCCGGGCACGCGCTGCGGGTCGCCGCCCGCGCGGACACGACCGGCCTGTCTCCTGGTCGGCAGGCCCGGATGCTCATCGACGTGGCCCGCGCGCACGCGCTGCGCGGCCAGGCCGAGGAGGCGGCCACCGCCCTCGGGAAGGCCGAGGCCATCGGCGGCGGCTACCTGGCCGGCAGCGACCGTGCCCGCGAGGTGGTCAGGCGCCTGCTGGCCAGCGGCGGGCCGGTGCCGTCCGCCCTCGCCGGGCTGGCCGCGCGGCTGGCGGTCCCGCAGGACGGCTGATCCGCCGGGCGCCGGATCAGTCGGTAAGACCCCTGGCGAAGCCGTCGCGCCAGGTGGGCCACGCGGGCTGCCAGCCCAGCTCCCGCTTGGCCTTGGCGTTCGAGGCGCCGTGGATGCGCGTCATCATCGACACCGCCACCTCGCCGCCGGCGAGCCTGCCGAGCCATTCGGGGATCCGCCACGGCGGCGGGGCGCCGATGGCCGCCGCGACCGCGGGCAGCCATTCCGAGACCGGTGCCGGATCGTCGTCGGTCACGTTGTAGGCGCCAGGCGAGCCGGAATCCAGCGCCGCGATGGTGGCGCTGGCGGCGTCGGCCACGTGCAGGAACGACCAGACGCCCGCGCCCGAGCCGATCACCGGGACCCGGCGCCGCCTGATCATGGCCACGATCGCCTCAGAGGCACCAGGCCCGTACAGGCCGCCGTAGCGCAGCGCGACGCCCTCCAGCGGGGCATCGGCCAGCGCCTGCTCCAGGTAGCGGATGGCGGCGAACGTCTTTCGCTGGGCGGCCGGCTGATTCTCGTCGAACGGGTCGGACTCCGTGGTGACCGCTCCGCCCGTGCCGTCTGCGCCGCCCGGCCCGGCCGTCGGCCAGCCGGCGTAGCTCTGCGCGATCACCCGCCGGGTTCCGGTCGCGGCCGCCGCCGCGAGCAGGTGGTCCAGGCCGCGGGTGCGCAGCTCGTTGGTGACCGCGAAGGTCTGGTCGAAGTGCCGGAGGTCGATGGCCCGCGGCAGGGCCGTCATCTCGTGGATGATCACCTCGGGCGCTGCCGCCGCCACCGCCGCGCTGACCGCCGCCGCGTCCAGGCCGTCGAGCACCGCCGGCTCGGCCCCGGCCGCGCGCAGGTCACCGGCCTTTGCCTGGCTCCTGGTCGTCGCCGTCACCTGGTGACCCGCCGCCACCAGCCCCGGCACCAGCTGGCGGCCCACCGCCCCGGTCGCTCCCGCTACGAACACCTTCATGACCGGTCTCCCTTCCGCTGGTAGGTCCTGCCGCCTGGCTCGTGCCGCCTGGCTCTCCTTCCGCGCGACCGCGCCGGGTGCGCTAGTCGGCCGCGAACTCGGCGCGGACGCCCAGCAGCCGCACCGGGTCGCGGGCCGCGACCCGGTCCAGGGCGGCCAGGGCGCCGGTCTCGATCGCGGCCGGGTCGCGGGTCGGCTCCGGCAGCGTCACGCTGCGCGTATAGGTCATGAACGGAGCGTATCGGACCTTGACCACGATCCTGATGACCGGGCGTGCCTCCGCCGCGACGTCCCTGGCCACCTGGGCGGCTAGCTTCCTGACCTGGTCACGGACCTGCGCCCAGTCCGCGATGTTCTCCTGGAAGGTCTCCTCGCGGCCGTGACCGCGCGGCACGTACGGCTCGTCGGAGATCTCAGCGGAGGACAGCCCGCACGCGGTCTGCACCAGCCACGGGCCGGTGGCCGGGCCGAACGTCGCGGCCAGGGCGCCGGTGTCGGCGGATGCCAGCGCGGCCACCGTCTCGATGCCCAGGCTCGCCAGCTTGCGCGCGGTCTTGCCGCCGATGCCCCACAGCGCGTCCGTCGGCGAGCCGCCCAGCACCTCGAACCAGTTGTCGTAGCTGAGCAGGAAGACCCCGGCCGGCTTGCCGAAGCCGGTGGCCAGCTTCGCCTGGAGCCGGTTACGGCCGATGCCGACCGAGCAGTCCAGCCGGGTGGCCGCCTTGATCACGTCCTGGATCCGGCGGGCCACCCCCTGCGGCCCGGCGCCGGCCTCCTCGGGCACGGCGACGAACGCCTCGTCCCAGCCCATCACCTCGGTCACGTAGCCAAGCCCGCGCAGCGCCGTCATCACCCGCTCAGACGCCGCCTCGTAGGCGGCGCGGTCCACCGGCAGGAAGATCCCGCCCGGCAGTCGGCGCGCGGCGGTCCGCAGCGGCAATCCCGAGTGCACGCCGAACTCACGGGCCTCGTAGGAGGCGGTGGCCACCACGCCCCGCTTGGCCGGGTCCCCGTCGCCGCCCACCACCACCGGCTGGCCCGCCAGCTCAGGCCGCCGCAGGATCTCGACCGCCGCGATGAACTGGTCGAGGTCCACGTGCAGCACCCAGCCGCCCATCAGCCCAGTCTCGCAGGGCTAGCCTGGGGCCGTGGCAGGGCAGGGCACGAGGGCGACGCAGTTGCTGACCAGCCGGAAGATCGCGCACACGGTGCACGCCTACGAGCACGACCCGCGGGCGGGCTCCTACGGCCTGGAGGCGAGCGAGGCGCTTGGCGTGCCGCCGGAACGGCTCTTCAAGACGCTGGTCGCCCAGGTGGACGGGGGGCTCGCCGTGGCGGTGGTGCCGGTGGCGGGCTCGCTGGACCTGAAGGCGCTGGCCGCCGCGGTCGGCGGCAAGAAGGCCGCGATGGCCGACCCGGCGCAGGCCGAGCGGGCCACCGGGTACGTGACCGGCGGCATCTCGCCGCTGGCCCACCGCAGGAAGCTGCCCGTGGTGGTGGACTCATCGGCGCTGGCGCACGGCACCGTCTATTGCAGCGCGGGCCAGCGCGGGCTGCAGATCGAGATCGCGCCCGCGGACCTGGTGGCGGCGGCAGGCGCGGTGGTCGCGCCGGTCGGCAGGCCGGCGGACTGACCCGGCCCGCCGGGCCGACCGGGCGCACCCCGGCTCAGATGTGCCGGGGCGTCACCGTGGCGCCGCGCGCCAGCGACCTGGCGACGGCCTCCTGCTCATCGTTGATCACGTGCATGACCGCGTTGATCAGCGCCAGGTGGGTGAAGGCCTGCGGGAAGTTGCCCAGGTGCCGCCCGGAGCGGGGGTCGATCTCCTCGGCGTACAGCATCAGCGGGCTGGCATAGGACAGCACCTTCTCGCACAGGTCCCTGGCCCGGCGGTGCTCGCCGATCTCGGCGAGCGCGGACACCAGCCAGAACGAGCAGATGGTGAAGGTGCCTTCCTCGCCGCTGAGGCCGTCGTCGGTCTGCGCCACCTGGTAGCGCTGTACCAGGCCGTCCCTGGTCAGCTCGTCGGTGATGGCCAGCACGGTGGCCCGGATCCGGGGATCGCTGGCCGGCAGGAACCGCAGCAGCGGCATCAGCAGCAGCGATGCGTCCAGCGCGGTGGTGTCGTAGTGCTGGCAGAACACGCCGCGTCCGTCGATGGCGTTGGCGCAGATGTCGGCGTGGATCTCATCGGCCGCCTTCTGCCACCTGGTAGCGGCATCGGCGTCCTCGCGCATCCTGGCCAGCCGCGCGCCCCGGTCGGCGGCCACCCAGCACATCAGCTTGGAGGAGGTGAAGTGCCGGGGCTGGCCGCGCACCTCCCAGATGCCCCGGTCCGGCTCGCGCCAGTGCTCCAGGGCGTGCTCCACCTGGTTGCGGGCGAGCTGCCAGACCCGCTCGTCGAGCCGGTCGCGTGACTTGGTGTGCAGGTACAGCGAGTCAAGCACGACGCCCCACACGTCGTTCTGCTGCTGGGAGTAGGCGCCGTTGCCGATCCGGACCGGCCGGGCACCCTGGTAGCCGTGCAGGTGATCCAGTTCCTGCTCGCCCAGGCCGCAGCGGCCGTCGATGCCGTAGACGATCTGCAGGTCGCCGCGGTCCCGCTCGACGATTTCGGTGAGGAACGCGAAGTAGTCGCTGGCCTCCCACTCAAAGCCCAGGGTGTAGAGCCCCCACAGCGCGAACGTCGCGTCGCGGATCCAGCTGTACCGGTAATCCCAGTTCCGCTGGCCGTGCGGGGTCTCGGGCAGCGAGGTGGTGGACGCGGCGGCGATCGCCCCGGTCGGCGCGAAGGTCAGGCCCTTGAGCGTCAGCGCGCTTCTGGTCAGGTAGCCGCGCCAGCGGTGGTCGGGGAACCGGCCCCTGGCCAGCCAGTGCTGCCAGTGGTGCGCGGTCCATAGCTGCCGGGCGGCGGCGTCGGCGTACTCGGCGGGCGGGGTGCGGCTGCCCCAGGACAGCGCGCAGAACCGGGTCTCGCCCTCCTTGATCCGGGTGCGCGCCCTGGCGCTCGGGCCCTCAAGCCCGATCCTGATGTCCGAGCTGAGGGTCAGCGTCAGGTCACCGCCGTCGGGGGTGATCACCGCCTGCTGGTAGCCACCGCCCAGGTACTGCCAGCGGCCGCGGGCCTGGCCGTAGTCGAAGGCGGGCTCGCAGTCCATGCTGAGCTGGACCGAGCCGTTCACGCAGCGGACCGTGCGCAGCAGGATGTGCTCGGCGTCGTAGTCGGTGGGCGGCCGCCGGTGCGTGCTGCGGTCCCGGTGCTCGTGCCGCCACGGCCCCATCACCAGGCAGTCCCTGACCACCAGCCAGCCCTCGCCGCAGTCCCAGCTCGTCTCCAGCACCATGGTGCCTGGCAGGTACCGCGGTCGGCCGGCACCATCACGTCCTCGGGGCCGAACCGGAACCAGCCCGCGTCCCGGTCCAGCAGCGCGCCGAAGATGCTCGGGCAGTCCATCCGGGGCAGGCACATCCACTCGATCGCGCCGCTCGGCGCGACCAGCGCGGTGACCTCGCAGTCCGACAGGAACCCGTAGTCGGCGATCGGCGGGTACGGGGAGAAATCGTCGTCGTCCTCGCCCAGGCCGCTGAGCGCTACCGGGACAAGTCCGGTGATGTCATCCGAGGTCATCGCTGTCTCCATGCCGCCGGAGGCTGCCAGCCTGGCAGGCCCGCTGCCGGTTGAGTTCCCGCTGGGCGGCAAGGAAATGACAAATGTGGCACCTGGGTTTCGCCGAGGCAGGACAGATGGGGACACTAGGTGCGACCGCAGGTAGCTAGGTGCAACCGCAGGAAGGAAGCGCCATGTCGCAGACCGCTGGAAGCGGATCGCCGGCCGCAGAGCTTCGCCCGCTGCAGATCGAGGCGAACGGCATCAACGTGATCTCCGATGATCAGCGCAAGGGCAGTCCCAGCGCGACCTGTTCTGGCCGTGGTTCGCGGCTAACGTGTCGGTCCTCGGCCTCAGCTACGGCTCATTCGTGCTCGGCTTCGGCATCTCGTTCTGGCAGGCGATCGCCGCCGGGCTGATCGGCATCGTCGTCTCGTTCCTGCTCTGCGGGTTCATCGCGGTGGCGGGCAAGCGCGGCTCCGCGCCGACCATGGTGCTCGGCCGTGCCGCCTTCGGGGTGCGCGGCAACAAGCTGCCCTCGGTCATCTCCTGGCTGCTGACCGTCGGCTGGGAGACCGTGCTGATCATCCTGGCGACGCTGGCCACCGCGACGGTGTTCGAGCGGCTGGGCTGGGGCGGCGGCACCGTCACCAAGGTGATCGCCCTGATCGTGGTGACCGCGCTGACCATCTTCGGCGGCGTGATGGGCTTCGACCTGATCATGCGGATGCAGTCGGTGATCACCATCGTGACCGGCGTGCTGACGATCGCGTTCATCGTGCTGATCGCCGACAAGATTCACTGGCACGCGGTCTCGGCGATCGGCTCGGGATCACCGGAGAAGTTCATCGGCGGCCTGGTCTTCATGATGACCGGGTTCGGCCTTGGCTGGGTCAACGCCGCCGCGGACTACTCCAGGTACCTGCCCAGGCGCGCCTCGGGCCGGGGCGTGGTCGGCTGGACCACCTTCGGCTCGTCGGTGGCGCCGATCGTGCTGCTCGTCTTCGGCCTGCTGCTGGCGGGCTCGTCGGCGAAGCTGAGCGGTGCCATCGCCGACGACCCGATCGGCGCGCTCACCACGCTGCTGCCCACCTGGTTCCTGGTCCCGTTCGCCATCGTGGCGGTGCTCGGCCTGGTCGGCGGCTCGGTGCTGGACATCTACTCCTCCGGGCTGGCGCTGCTCACCCTCGGCCTGCGCATCCCGCGCTACGCGGCGGCGCTGGTGGACGGCGTGGTGATGATCCTCGGCACCATCTACGTGGTCTTCATCGCCAAGAACTTCCTCGACCAGTTCGAGGGCTTCCTGATCACCCTGGGCGTGCCCATCGCCGCCTGGTGCGGCATCATGCTCGCCGACATCGCGCTGCGCCGCCGCGACTACGCCGAGGCCGAGCTGTATGACCCGGCGGGCCGCTACGGCGACGTCCGGCTGCTGCCGCTGACGGTCATCGTGGTCGGCACCGCGGCCGGCTGGGGCCTGGTGACCAACACCTACGCGGGCTGGCTCAACTGGCAGGGGTACCTGCTCGGGCCGATCGGGCTCGGCGGCAAGACCGGGGCGTGGGCGTTCGCCAACCTCGGCGTGCTCGTCGCGCTGGTGATCGGCTTCGCCGCGGTCTACCTGCTCGGCCGCCCGGCCGTCCGCGCCCAGGAAGCCGCGTCCGGGCTGGCCAGCCCGGCCCCGGCGCAGGCCTGACCGCCATGACGCCCGCGGGCTGGCTGGCGGCCATTGACATGCAGCGCGTGTTCGCCGAGCCGGACAGCCCGTGGGCCGCGCCGAGATTCGCCGAGACGGTCGAGCCGGTCACCCGGCTCGCGGCCGCCTTCGGCGGCCGGGTCACCTTCACCAGGTTCGTCGCGCCCGCCGTCCCCGCCGGCGCGTGGCGGGACTACTACCAGCGCTGGCCGTTCGCCCTCCAGCCGCCGGACGCGCGCATCTACGAGCTGGTCGACGAGTTCCGCCCCGCCGCGACGCTGGATGCCCCCACCTTCGGCAAGTGGGGGCCTGAACTGGCGGCGCGGGCAGGCGACGGACCGCTGGTGCTGGCCGGGGTGTCCACCGACTGCTGCGTGCTGTCCACCGCGCTGGCCGCCGCCGACGCCGGAACTCAGGTGCTGGTGGTCGCCGAGGCCTGCGCCGGGGCCGATGACGCCAGCCACGCCAGGGCGCTGGAGATCATGGCGCTGTACGAGCCGCTGGTGTCGGTGGTCGGCCTCGCCGACGTGCTGGCCAGGTTCAGCGGACGCCGCGCGGGCGGAACTGGACGCTGATCCGCGGGCCGGCCGGCCGCCTGGTCTTGGGTATCGCGTGATCCCAGGTGCGCTGGCAGCTCCCGCCCATCACTAGCAGGTCGCCGTGGCCAAGCTCGCGGCGGATCGCCTGGCCGTCGGCGCGCGGTCGCAGCGCCAGCGGCCGGGGCGCGCCGAGGGACAGGATGGCGACCATCGTGTCCTGGTCCCTGCCGCGCCCGGTCCGGTCGCCGTGCCAGGCCACGCTGTCCCTGCCGTCCCGGTACAGGCAAAGACCGGCGGTGGCGAAGTCCTCACCTAGCTCGGCGCGGTAGTGCTCGCTCAGCGCGGCCCTGGCCGCGTCGAGCACCTGGTCGGGCAGTGGATCGTCCTCGCCGTAGAAGCACAGCAGCCGGGGCACGTCGACCACCCGGTCATACATCCGGCGTCGCTCCTCCCGCCACGGCACGGCGTCGCGCAGCCGCCCGAACGCCGCGTCCGCGCCGGCCAGCCAGCCGCGCCGCACGTCGATCCATGCCCCGTCGCCCAGCGGGGTGCGCACCAGGCCAGCCGCGAGGTCGCCCAGACCGGGTACCGCGCACAGGTCGAGCAGTGAGCCCTGGAGTTCTTCTGCCATCCGTTCGAGTATAGGAACTTTTTCAAATGTGCGTTCTAGTTCATCCAGCGACTGGTGCCGGGCCGCGGGAGCCGCTCGCCCCGGCGCGTGCTAGGAAGTGCCCATGATCAGTGATCGGCCGCTGCGCTGCGGCCTTGTCGGCACCGGGCACTGGGCGCGGATTACCCACGGCCCGGCCCTGGCCGCCACCGACGGCATCGAGTTCACCTCGGTATGGGGCCGGGACCCCGGCGCGGCAGCCGCGCTGGCGGCCGCGCATGGCGCGCGGGCCTTCGCCGACCTGGATGAGTTCATCGACAGCGTGGACGCGGTGGTGTTCAGCGTGCCGCCAGACGTGCAGGCCCCGATCGCCACGCGGGCGGCGGCGGCCGGGCGGCACCTGCTGCTGGAGAAGCCCATCGCGCTGACCGAGGCGGACGCCGACGCCCTGGTGGCGGCGGTGGACGCGGCCGGGGTCGCGTCGGTGGTCTTCTTCACCTACCAGTTCCAGCCGCAGATGCGGGCCTGGCTTGACGGGCTGGCCGGCCGGTGCGAGGGCGGCAGCGTCACCTGGCTGGGCGGCGCGATGCGCGCGGACAGCCCGTTCAATAGCCCGTGGCGCCGGGAGAAGGGCGGCCTGTGGGACCTGGGGCCGCACGCGGTCGCGCTGATGTGGGCGGGCCTGGGGCCGGTCACCGGGGTGACGGCGGCCGGCGGCCGGCGGACATCGCGCACCTGATCCTGCGTCACGCGGCCGGCGCGACCAGCACGGTCACCGTCACGCTCAGCGCGCCGGCCGCGGCCGAGACCGCCGAGTTCACCCTGTGGGGCGAGGCGGGCCGGGCCATCGCCCCGGCGGGCAGGGACCCGGTCGCCGCGCTGCGGGCGGCCCTGGGCGAGCTGGCCCAGGCGGCCCGGTCGGGACGTACCGAGCATCGGTGCGACGCGGCGTTCGGCCGGGAGATCGTCCGCGTCCTCGCCGAGGCCGAGCGCCAGATCGCCCGGCGCTAGCTCCGCGGGGAGCCAGCGCCGGGCGAGGCGGGTTACCGGACGGGCGGGATCACAGGCCAGGCAGGGCCGGGCTGGCGAGCTGGGCGAGCTGCAGCGCCTGCTGGGCGAACCAGTCGCCGGCCGCCGGGTCGTCGATGCCCCACAGCGGGTCGAACTGTGCCTGGTCCGCAGCAGTGGTCGGCCAGCCCGGCTGGGTGTAGGCGGCGTAGTCCCAGGCCCTGACCCCGCCGGCGGAGTCGCACTGGCCGTCGGACTGGCCGGGCGTCTTGACCCACAGGTAGGCGTCGAGCAGCGGCACGCCCGTGCTGGTGGTGGGCCGCAGCCCCAGCCCCGAGTCCGGCGGGTCGCACCAGTTCCCCGAGGCCAGCGTGGCCACGTCGGCGGCCGGCTGGTCGTAGGGGGCGGCGGCGTAGGCGCTCATGCTGTTCGGCCCCTGCCCGTTGCGGCTGGTGTCGATGACGAAGTGGGTGGTCGCGATGGCGGTGCCCATGTTCTGCGCGTACCACTGGGTGGTCAGCCCCCAGGTGCTGAAGTCGCCCTGGGTGGCGGGGTAATACTGGCTGGCGCAGGCCGATGGGTTGCCGTAGAAGGCGTTCGACGGGTCGGTCACCATGGCCAGGCAGTCCGAGATCCAGGTGCCGTAGTCGGTCAGCTCGTCGTTCGGCTGGTAGTTCGACACGTTGAGGAAGAACCCCTGCGCGTCCTGCACGTCGGCCTCGAGCAGCCGCTGGCTGATGGTGCCGACGGACTGCCACGCGCTGTGCGTGCCGTCCAGGTAGACGCTGGTCCTCGGCTCGGCCTCCAGCGCGCCGACCGCGTACTGGAGCTCGGCGATCCGCTCGGCATCGGTGAACGGGTAGGTCGAGGAGGGCTGGCCGCAGCCGGATGGCATGTTGCCCAGCGCGTCGGGCTCCAGGATGACGATAGCCCGCCCGGCGCCGATCCCGGCCGCGACGGCGCTGATCCACGCCTCATAGTCGGCCTGGTCGAGCGCGCCGCCCGCCGAGTACTGCGCGCAGTCCCGGCCGGGAATGTCGTAGGCGACCAGCACCGGAACGGCACGCTCCACGGCGGCCCCGATCATGGTCTGCCTGACCTGCGTGGTGACCTGGGCGGGCGTGCCGCCGTCGAGCCAGACAGCCTGCGGGGTGGCCTCCATCTCCGTGATCAGCGCGGCGTCGCGCACCTCGCCGCCGCGCAGGAGCTGGGCGATCTGCTGCGGCGCGCCGGCGGCGGGCGGCGGCACGTATAGCCGGGTGCCCGCCGGCAGCGCCCGCTGGCCGGCGGTGCTGGCCAGGGCTGTGCTGGCCTGAGCTGGGGCGGTGGCGGTCAGCGATAAGGCGGTGAGGGACGCGACCGCCAGCGCGGCGGCCGCCGCGGACGGCAGGCGGCGGGATAGCAGGCTCATGACAGACTCCCGGAACAACTGGAAATTTGTTACAGAACTGTTTCCGGGCTGACCGTAACTCGCGCGGCGCGAGCGGTCAATGGCCGGCTGGCGGAACGGCGGAATCCCGGCGCACGAGCCGCGTCTCCAGCTCGACCCTGAGGGGCTCGAACCGCCGGTTCTCTAGCTGCCGGAGCAGCAGGCCGACGGCGGTCCTGCCCATCTCCGCGAGCGGCTGGCGGACAGTGGTCAGGGCGGGCGCGCAGACGGTCGCCTCGCTGGTGTCGTCGAAGCCCACCACCGAGACGTCGGCGGGAACGGCCAGCCCGAGCCCGGCCGCGGCCTGCATCGCCCCGATCGCCATCGCGTCGTTGAACGCGAAGATCGCCGTCGGCGGGGCGGACAGCTCCAGCAGCTCCCGCGCGGCGGCCCGGCCGCCGTCCAGCCGGAAGTCCGCGTGCCTGACCAGGCCCGGATCCAGCACGGCGCCCGCGCCGGCCATCGCGGCGTGATAGCCGCGCAGCCGCTCCCTGGTCGCCAGCCATCCGGCGGGGCCGGCGATGACGCCGATCCGGCGGTGCCCGAGCTCCAGCAGGTGCGCGATGGCCTGGGTGGCGCCGAAGGAGTGCGAGGCGCAGACTACCGCGATGCCGTCGGGGATCTCGGCCATCGGGTCCACCACGACCAGCGGGAACCCGGCCAGCGACGCCAGCTCGGCGCCCGACTCCTCGGGCAGGATCAAGATCGCGCCGTCGGTCTCGCCGCCGGCCAGCCGCTCGATCAGGGACAGCTCGCGCGCCCGCGAGTGCATCGTCGGGCAGAGCACCGCGCGCAGGCCGTGCTCGTACAGCTCCTCGGCAGCGCCGGACAGGATCTCGGCGAAGTAGCCGGGGTGCAGGACCGGGGTGGTGACGCCGACCAGGCCGGTGCCAGGCGGACCGGGCGGGCCTGGCCGCCTGCCGTACCCGGACTCGCGGATCACCCGGCGCACCGCCAGCCTGGTCTCCTCGGCGACGTCAGCGTGCCCGTTCAGCACCCGCGAGACCGTGGCGATGGAGACGCCGGCATCCCGCGCGAGCTGCCGCACCGTGACCCGCGACGGGCGTCCGGCGGGCCTGCTGGTATCCATGCCCAGCATTGAAACATGTTCCGGGACAAGATGCCGCTCCTTCGTCCCGGCACCGCCCGCCGCGACTGGGCCGGCGTCCGCTAGCCGGACGTCGTCACTGAGCTGGCTGCATGCGGACCGGCAGGGCGCGCAGGCCGTTGGTGAAGCTGAACCGGATCCGGCGCGGCCTCGGGGTGCCAGCAGACTGGTGCCGCCGCGCGCAGCCGGGCGAACTCGGCGTGGGGCACGCCCCGCGCCCACAGGTCGAGATCGGTCAGGTCGGGACCGGCCATCATGGCAGGTAGTTTGGTGCCAAACGAGAAGCCCTGGCAATGGACAGGGACCCGGTGTCACACTGCAACCAGGAGGTTCGCATATGCGGGTGATTGTGGTCCGCCATCACGACGTGGACACTGCCGGGTTCGTCGCCGACGCCTTCACCGCGCGCGGTGCCGAGCTGGCGGTCCACCTGTTCCCTGACGACGGGCCGCTGCCCGCGCTCGACGGGGTGTCGCACATCGTCATCCTGGGCGCGGTGTGGTCGGTGTACGACACGGCCACCATCGGCGGCTGGATCGGCGACGAGCTGGCCTGGGTCCGCCGGGCCGACGAGGCCGGCATCCCGGTGCTTGGCATCTGCTTCGGCGCGCAGGTGCTGGCCGCCGCGCTCGGCGGCGAGGTGCACGACATCGGGCGCAACGAGATCGGCTGGACCACGGTGGAGACCCTGGACCCCGCGCTGATCCCCGCGGGCCCGTGGCTGGAGTTCCACCACGACACCTGCGTGCTGCCGCCGGGTGCCCGGCTGCTGGCCCGCAACGAGACCGGCACGCAGGCGTTCGCGATCCGCCGCAACCTGGCCGTGCAGTTCCACCCCGAGGTCGATGCCGCGCAGCTTCGGCGCTGGCTGGCGGGCGGCAGCAAGGCCGAGGTCAGGGCTGCGGGCCTGGACCCGAACGCGCTGGTCGCGCAGACCCGCGAGCAGCAGGCAGCGGCCGCCCGCCGCGCCGATCAGCTGGTGGAGATGGCGCTGCGGCTCGACACGGTGACCGCCTAGCCCGCCGTCCAGCCGCCGTCCGGGCGGGCGAACCAGATGTCCACCTGCCCGGTGCCGACCGCCGACTCATAGGCCGAGCACTGGGTGCCGCGGGCCGTGCAGTCCCGCCCGCCGATCGCGCCCGCCATCATCAGGTAGTGCCCGAAGTACCCCTCGGGGGCCACCCGGCCGTACTCGGGCATGGCATCGATGACCGCGCGATGGTCCCCGTTCAGGAAGAAAGGAATGAGCCGCGCGTCGGCGGCCCGCGCGGCGGGCGAGATGACGTGCGCGGGGTCGGCCAGCCTGGCCTCGATGACGTCGGCGATCTTGTGCAGCAGGGCCGCCCGCTCGGTGGGCGCCGTCGTGCCCCAGCGATCAAACGCGGCGCTGGCCGCGCCGATCGCGGCGTCCGCCTCGGCGGCGCCGCCGCTGGACACCTCGCCGAGCAGGCTCTGGTCGATCGGGCTGATGTCGGCGAACCGCTCGCCGCTGGCCGAGGGCACGCGCCGCCCGCCGATGTAGTGGTCGAGGCTGACCGGTACGCCGGCGACGCGCGCGGTGCTGCCCAGGGCGGTGCCTCACTGTCCGATCAATTGTTTGCTTCCAAACGTTAAGCTCGTGCTTACCGGGATGTCAATGGCCGGGGCCTGCTCGCGCGGACCCCGGCGCGCGATCCGCGGTGCGGGTCCTAATCGCCCTCGATGGTGCGGATAATCTTGCGCAGCAGGGCGGCCAGCGTGGTCTTCTCCTCGTCGGTGAGACCCGAGCTGACCAGCGCCTCGCCGGCGTTGAACGCGGGGAAGAGCCGCTCGATGACCGCCAGGCCCCTGGGCTCCAGGCTCACCAGCACCAGCCGCCCGTCGCCCTGGTGCGCGCGGCGCCGGGTCAGGTCCCGCTTCTCCAGGGTCTTCAGCACCCCGGTCAGCGTGCCCTTGGTGACGCCTGCCTCGGCGGCCAGGTGCCTGGTCTGCTGGTCGCCCCAGATCCACAGCACGAACAGCACGGTGAAAGCGGCCCAGGACAGGTCCTCGTCGGCGAGCACCTTCTGCTCCATGTGGTTGCGCACCACGTTGGCCGCCCGGTAGATGTTCGACACCGCGGCCATGGCGGCGAAGTCCAGGTGCTGATCGCCGATGCGGCTGCGGATGTCGCGCTCAGCCTGGACCAGGTCGCGGGCCGTGCCGGCGGCGAGACGGCGGGACATGCACAGATGGTACGTGCCGACGGTTGGCACGTCCCGGTGGTCAGGGCTGTACGGCGGTCAGGGCTGGCCGGCCGATAACCGCGCGACCAGCGCCCGGACCACCGCGACCGCCTTGGCCGGGGCACCCGGCTGGCCGGTGTCCACCTCGACCAGTGCCGCGCCCAGGTGCAGCGGCTTGACCGTCGCCGCGAGCTGGCTGCCCCGGCTGAGCACGCCGTCGGGGTTGATCATGTCGCGGTGGATGGGGTGCCGGCCGGCGGACACCCGGTCCGCCATCCGGCGCTGCGCCAGCGCCGGATCGCAGCGGCAGAAGACCTCGGCGGCGCCCGCGAACACCTTGATTGCGCGGTCCCGCCGCGCGCCGCGCCACCAGCCCTCGACGATCGCGTCGGGGAAGCTCGCGGCGTGCCTGAACACGATCTCGGCGGCGGCCTCGCCGACCCGGTCCGACCAGTCCTCGCCGCCCAGGCCCAGCGAGTCGCCCAGTGACTCCTTGATCGGGTCGAGCGAGAGCAGCGGCCAGCGCAGCTCGTCGGCCAGCGCGGCGGCGATGGTTGACTTCCCGGTGCCGGGCGCGCCGGAGACCACGATCAGCGTCACCGGTCCAGTCTGTCGCATTTGCTGGCTTATGGCAGCGTGGTGGACGGTGACGGGATGAGTCAGGCGGCACCCGTGCGGGATCAGGCCCCTGGTCCCGGCATAGCCTGGGCCGCCCACCGCCGCCAGGGTTCCTGACCGGCGTCGCGCGGCCCAGGGTCTGCCAGAGCGTCCAGGAGTTGTGCGTGCTGCCTGCGCCGGGTGTTGCTGATGAGCATGCGGGGCGCGCTAGTAACAATGGCTTACGCGGCGGAAAGCAGCTCGCGAATTGCGCGACCTAGCTCGGGGTCGTCATCAGAAGAGCGCCACTTTACGGCACGGATTTCGTAGCCCTGCTGAAGTGCATTCTTAACAAGCTGCTTAGCTTCTGCCGACAATCCGGTATTGGCTACTAGAAGTGCGGCAGTATGCGGCGAATCGCGCAGATAAGAAAGAAGCCGGTCAATTACTCTTCCCGAAACTTGCCCCGAACGCAGTGCCTTTGCCTCAATTATGACGTGATGATCGCCGAAGCCCAGGATGATGTCCCAGGGAGATCTTGAAGTAGAGGAGGCCTCGCTGCTGAGAAGACCGTATAGGTCTACCTGTGCTGAAAGCAGATGATCCAGCGCCCTGCGCAGGGCCTCTTCGTACTGGTAAGCGGGCAGCCAGGTGCCCGGACGGCGTTCGCTTGCGACGGTCGCTGCGTCCTCCAGCGCGGACGCCATGAGGGTTACGAGCTGTCCTTCTGCCTCTCCGTCTGTGTCGGGAAAGTCTACGCTCACCACGACCCGGCGCGCTGGCCCGTCCCCGTGACTGCTGACCACGGTGCCCTCGAGGACATCCAAGCCCCAAGGCACGGCAACGCGGTCACCTGGACGGAAGGAGAGCCGAGCGCTCTGATCTTCTACCACGGCCGGGACACCCCCAACGGGGCTCCAAGGTAGCTACTAACCACATCATCCATGGTAGCGGCTAGCTGGTCGAGGGAGTCATGCCAGTTCTTGGTAAGTTTGCGGCGCTAGAAGTCACCGAATGAGGCTAGCGTCCCTCGATTTCGCCGGGATCCGGTTTTCAGTTAGTCGCGGCGCGGGGGGCGGATGCCGCGGAATTCCCAGTCGCCGCCGAGGGCGGTGGAGATCACCTCTTCCGAGGAGGTCGGCTGGGCGCCGAAGCCGGCCGGGATGGGCGTGGGCCGGCTGCGGTGGTGCTGGTCAGGGTGCCAAGCCCGGACACGCTGACGCTGACCTCGTCGCCCGGCTGTACCGGGCGCGAGCCGGCCGGGGTGCCAGACAGGATGACGTCGCCGGGCAGCAGCGTGATCGTCCGGGCCAGGTCGGCGACTAGGTAGTGCATGTCGAACAGCATCTCGTCGGTGCTCTCACCAGGCTCGCGCCGCGCGAGCTGATCGGCGGCTACTACCGCAGCGTGGGCACCACCTTTGCCGGCGGCGAGACGCTCGCCTGACCTTGCTGGCTGGCCTGGCTGGCTAGGTGCCGGGCGCGCAGGCCGCGGCTCGTGCCGCCGGAATGTCAGACCCCCGCCGTAACGTGGTCCGCGGACGAGGCGGCCGGCTTGCGCGAGCCGGCCTGCCTCGCTCCTGGCCGATCTGGGGTGCCGAGCTGAGGGGCGATCATGATGGCGGCGGAGACGAGGCTAACGGGGGAACGGGGAGACCTGGCCCAGGCGCTGGGCAAGCAGCGGTACTTCCTGAAGTTCACGGTTCGCGACCTGACCGACGAGCAGGCGGCGCAGCGCACCACCGCCAGCGCGCTCTGCCTGGGCGGCATCATCAAGCACGTCACGCTGACCGAGCGGCAGTGGGCCCGGTTCATCGTGGAAGGCCCGGCGGCGATGAGCGCGACGCGGGACGAGGCCAGCATGCAGGCCTGGATGAACGCGTTCCAGATGCTGCCGGGGGAGACCCTGGCCCGGCTGCTTGCCGACTATGACGAGGCGGCGCGGGCGACCGGCGAGCTGCTGGCGACGCTGCCCGACCTGGACGCCGCACACCCGCTGCCCGAGGCACCGTGGTTCGAGAAGGGTGCCCGCTGGTCGGCCCGCCGGGTGCTGCTGCACATCATCGCCGAGACCGCCCAGCACGCCGGCCACGCCGACATCATCCGCGAGTCCCTGGACGGCGCCAAGTCCATGGGCTAGCCCGCCAGGCTCCTGACCTGCTGTGCTGTCATAACGCCAGCACTGCTGTCGCTATGACAGCGAATACGATCGCGAGGTGCTCCGGCCATGGGCGGTTGCCTGAGCGGGTACTGATCATGGCGTGA
Organism: uncultured Actinomycetota bacterium; assembly: GCA_963725175.1. Classification (GTDB taxonomy): domain Bacteria; phylum Actinomycetota; class Actinomycetes; order Streptosporangiales; family Streptosporangiaceae; genus DASUBV01. The sequence continues at coordinate 2,746,780 of CAVRXH010000006.1, read as the reverse complement.
CCGATGACCGGGGGCAGCGCCACCAAGGGCAGCGCGACCTGGAGCTGGGCGACCTGGAGCTGGGCGGCCGGGGATGACGCCGGGGGCCGGGCTGCCGGAGGGGCTGCGGCCGATGCTGGCCACCAGCGGGTCGCTGCCGCACAACGACGCCGGCTGGGCCTATGAGATGAAGTGGGACGGCCTGCGGGCCATCGCCTATGCCAGTCCTGGCGGGACCCGGCTGGTGTCACGGACCGGCCGCGACATCACCCATGCCTACCCCGAGCTGGCCGGGCTTGGCGAGGCGGTCGCCAGTGCCGGGGCCGCCAGCGCCGTGCTGGACGGGGAGATCGTCGCCTTCGGCGGCGAGGCGTGGCCGAGCTTCGAGGCACTTCAGCAGCGGATGAACATCTCCTCGGCCGCCGAGGCGCGGACCCTGGCGACTCAGGTGCCGGTCACCTACGTCGCCTTCGACCTGCTGGAGCTGAACGGCCAGGCGCTGCTGGCCCTGCCCTACGCGGACCGCCGCGGGCTGCTGGACGAGCTGGGCCTGGCGGGCGCACGCTGGCAGGCACCGCCGGCGTTCACCACCGAGCGCGGCGCCGACGTGCTGGCGGCCTCGGTCAGCCAGGGCATGGAGGGCGTGGTCGCGAAGCGGCTTGCCTCCCGGTATGACCCCGGCCGGCGGTCGCAGAGCTGGATCAAGGTCAAGAACGTGCGCCGGCAGGAAGTGGTGATCGGCGGCTGGCAGCCGGGCGAGGGCGGCCGGTACGGCCAGATTGGCTCGCTGCTGGTCGGGGTCCAGGGCGATCAGGGCCTGGCCTATGCGGGACATGTCGGGACCGGGTTCAGCCGCCAGGTGCTGGCGATGCTCGCCGGCCGGCTGGCCCGCTGCGCAGGGACGGCTCGCCGTTCGCCACGCCCGTGCCGCCCGAGCATGCCCGGCTGGCGGTCTGGGCGGAGCCCAGGCTGGTGGCCGAGGTGGCCTTCACCCAGTGGACGAAGGCCGGCCTCCGCGCCCCGGTCTACAAGGGCCTGCGCGACGACAAGGACCCGGCCGAGGTCATCCGCGAGCCCTGACCGGGACGGTCTCACCAGGTGCCGACGGTGACCTGCGAGATCCCGGCCGGAGCCTGGACGTCGTACCGGCTGGCCGCCGTCGCCCAGCCGGGAGCGGCCAGCACCGTGCCGCCCGCCAGCCCGGTGTAATGGCGGCCCGCGAGCAGGACGCTGCTCGCCCCGCCGTCCAGGCTGAGCCGGACCGGCACCCCGCGCGGCGCGGCGAGCGTGACGAGGGATGCCCCGCCGGCCAGCACCACCGGCACGGTGCCGTGCGGCCGGGGCAGCCGCAGCGTGATCCGGCTCGATCCGGCGGTGAAGGCGGCCCCGCGCAGCACGCCGTGGCCGAGGAACACCGAGGTCTGGGACGCGCCGCCGCTGAACACCAGCCGCCACGCGACGGCGGAGCTGAGCGTGACCCGGACCGTGGCCGGCCCCGTCCGCGCCGATTCCAGATAGAGCTGCACCGTGTTGCCGCTGATCACCAGCCGGGGCCGCGGGCCGGCGCCGGGCAGCGCGGCGGCGCGCAGCAGCCGCCCGCCGAGCGGCGCGCTGACCACGGTGACGCTGTCCGCGCCGCTCATCACGTCCAGCTCGGCGTGGGACCGGCCATTCGCCTGGACGGTCACGATGCGCGGCGCGGCGGCACCGGCCTGGTCGGCACTCGGATGCCCGGTGGCGGAGCACGCGGCCACGGTCAGGCCGGCGACCGCGAGCAGGATGACGGCGGCGGTGGTCAGCCGACAGGCGAGGCTGGCGGACACGCCCCGTCCCCAGTCGGCGAAGCAGGACGCGGCGCCGCGCAGGGCCTGCGGGGGCGGGGGCAGAGCGGGAGAAACCACGGCGCCCAGCTTCCCCGCCGCGCCCGCCTTACACAGCGCCCGCCTTACACAGCGCCCGCCACCCAGTGTGTCGGCCGCCCAGTGCCCGCCGCCCAGTGCCTCGCCGCCCAGTGCCCGCTACCCGGCACCCGCCAGCCACACAACGCCCTGACACCCAGGCTTCGCCGCCCGGCCGGGCGGCGGGAAGCGTGCCAGGATGGTCCGATGGCGGATGAAATGAGGGATTTCCTGCGCGTTCTTGCTCGGGCCGAGTCGTGGTCGGGGACCAAGCACTGGGCGCGGGCCGTCCCGCTGTGGGAGCAGGTCGTCGCGGCGAACCCGGTGACCGGCAACTACTGGGCACGCCTGGCGGAGGCCAGGTCGGGACTCGGCGAGCACGCCGCGGCGGCGCAGGCCTACCAGCAGGTGCTGCGCCTCGGCGCGTGGCGCCCGGTGGTCTCCGACGCCAGCGAGGTCGAGGGCGCGCCGTACCTGATCCCCGGCGAGGTCGCCTACCAGATCGCCTGCTGTCACGCGAGGGCCGGCGACGCCGAGCAGGCCATCGCGGCGCTGCGGGACGCGCTGGACCGGGGGTTCAGGGACGTGGACCGGGCGCGGGCCGCTGATGACTGGGCGGACCTGCGGACCGACCCGAGGGTGGCGGACCTGCTCGGTATCCCCGGCGAGGACGTGTCCAGGGACGACGGCTGGCGCGCGGACCTGGACTTCCTGGGGCGGGAGATCCCGCGTCGGGCCTGGGCGCCGTTCGCGGAGATTTCCGAGGCCGACTTCGGCGAGCGGCTGGCCGCGCTGCGCGCCCAGGTCGCGGACAGCTCAGACGCGCAGCTCATCATGGGCATCGCCCGGTTGCTGCGGCACCTGGGCGACGGTCACGCGTTCGTGCGCCCGCCCGCCGATGATGAGGCCCTGGGCGCCAGACTGCCGCTGGACTTCTTCGACTTCGCCGAGGGCGTGCACATCGTGGCGGCCGCACCGGAGTACCGGCGGCTGCTCGGTGCGCGGCTGGAGAGCGTCGGCGGCCATGACCTGACGCAGGTCGCGGCCGTACTCGACACCGTCATCAGCCGGGACAACGACCAGCAGGTCAGGCTGATGACGCCGCGCTGGCTGCGGGCCGCCGCGGAGCTGCACGCCCTCGGCCTGACCGCGGCACCCGGCGCGGCCATGCTCGGTGTCGTACTCCCCGACGGGTCACGTGAGCAGGCTGAGGTGACGGCGGTGTCGTTCCCAGGGTGGCCCGGCTACTCCTACCCCGCGGACTGGATCACGCTGCCGGACACCGTGCCTGGCCCGCTGCCGCTGCACCTGCGGCACCGGGAGCTGCCGTACTGGTTCGAGTACCTGCCCGAGGCTGACCTGGTCTACTTCCAGTTCAACGGTGTCCGCGACCATCCGGGCGAGCCGTTCGCCGCGTTCTGCGACCGGCTGTTCGCCTTCGCCGACGCCCGCCGGCCCGGTCGGCTCGTGATCGACCTGCGGTGGAACGGCGGCGGCAACACCTACCTGTCCGGCGCGCTGCTGGCGCACCTGGCCCGCAGCCCGCTGGCCGCCAGGCGCGGCGGTCTCTACGTGATCATCGGGCGCGGGACCTTCTCGGCGGCACAGAATACGGCCACCATGCTGGAGGAGCGCACCGCCGCGATCTTCGTCGGCGAGCCGACCGGGTCACGGCCCAACTTCATCGGCGAGACGATCCCGTTCGAGCTGCCGCATACCAGGGTGATCGTCAATGTAGCCGACCTGTACTGGCAGATGTCGTGGCCGACTGACCACCGGACCTGGATCGCGCCGCAGCTCTATGTCCCGGTGACCTTCGCGGCATTCCGGGCGAACGCCGACCCGGCGCTGGACGCCATCCTCGCCAGCACCGAGCAGCTTCCCGGTACCTGAAACCGCCTGACGCCGCGGCCGGGCCAGGTGTTAGCTAGCACGGTGCCGGCGCTGTTTACCGCCGCCCCCGCCGGGCACGTTGCGGGTCGCCCGGGGCACCGGCCCGCGGCACACCGGCGGCCAGGAAGGGACGGGGCGGCAGATCTTGGCAGCGCAGCCTTCGCCGGCAACGGGGCCGGCCTGGCCGGGCGTGAGTCATCCGCTCGGCGCGACCTATGACGGGGTCGGGACAAATTTCGCGGTGTTCTCCGAGGTCGCCGAGCGGGTCGAGTTGTGCCTGCTGGCCGAGGACGGCGCCGAGGAACGGGTCGCGCTGCGCGAGGTGGACGGCTTCGTGTGGCACGGCTACCTGCCCTCGGTCGGTCCCGGCCAGCGGTACGGGTTCCGGGTGCACGGACCCTACGACCCGGCGGCCGGGCAGCGCTGTGACCCGGCCAAGCTGCTGCTCGACCCGTACGCGAAGGCGGTCGAGGGCGCCGTCCGCTGGGACCCGGCGGTCTTCTCCTACCAGCTCGGCGACCCCGGCCAGCGCAACCAGGCCGACTCCGCGCCGTTCGTGCCGCTTGGCGTGGTGGTGAACCCGTACTTCGACTGGGCCGGGGACCGGCCGCCGCGCGTCCCGTACCACGACAGCGTGATCTACGAGGCGCACGTGCGCGGGCTGACCCGGCTGCACCCGGCGGTGCCGCAGGCCGAGCGAGGCACCTACCTCGGACTGTCGCACCCAGCCGTCATCGAGCACCTGACCGGGCTTGGCGTGACCGCGATCGAGCTGATGCCGGTGCACCAGTTCGTCAGCGATGGCGTGCTGGCCGACCGGGAGCTTTCCAACTACTGGGGCTACAACACCATCGGGTTCTTCGCCCCGCACAACGCCTTCTCCAGCGCCGGGCAGCTCGGCCAGCAGGTGCAGGAGTTCAAGGCGATGGTCCGCGCGCTGCACGAGGCCGGGATCGAGGTGATCCTGGACGTCGTCTACAACCACACCGCAGAGGGCAACCACCTCGGCCCGACGCTGTCGCTGCGCGGCCTGGACAACGCGGCGTACTACCGGCTCGTAGACGATGACCCGCGCTATTACATGGACACCACCGGCACCGGCAACAGCCTGCTGATGCGCAGCCCGCAGGTGCTCCAGCTCATCATGGACTCGCTGCGGTACTGGGTGCTTGAGATGCACGTGGACGGCTTCCGGTTCGACCTGGCATCCGCGCTGGCCCGGCAGTTCCATGAGGTGGACCGGCTGTCGTCGTTCTTCGACATGGTGCAGCAGGACCCGGTCGTGTCCCAGGTTAAGCTGATCGCCGAGCCGTGGGACGTGGGCGACGGCGGCTACCAGGTGGGTAACTTCCCGCCGCTGTGGAGCGAATGGAACGGCAAGTACCGGGACACCGTGCGGGACTTCTGGCGCGGCCAGCCCGCCACCCTGCCGGAGTTCGCCTCCCGGCTGACCGGGTCAAGCGACTTGTACCAGAGCGACGGCCGCCGCCCGGTCGCCTCGGTCAACTTCGTCACCTGCCACGACGGCTTTTCCCTCGCCGACCTGGTGTCCTATGACCACAAGCACAACGAGGCCAACGGCGAGGACAACGCCGACGGCACTGACGACAACCGGTCCTGGAACTGCGGGGCCGAGGGACCCACCGATGACGGCGAGGTGCTGGCCCTGCGGCACCGCCAGCAGCGCAACTTCCTGGCCACCCTGCTGCTGTCCCAGGGCGTGCCGATGCTGACCGCCGGCGATGAGCTCGGCCGCACCCAGGGCGGCAACAACAACGCCTACTGCCAGGACAACGAGATCTCCTGGGTCGCCTGGCCCGGCGCGGGAGAAGGACCAGGACCGGGACACGGAACGGATGACTCGCTGCTGGCCTTCACCAGGGAGCTGATCAGGCTCCGGGCCAGCCATCCGGTGTTCCGGCGGCGGCGGTTCTTCCAGGGCGAGGCGCTGTCCGGGCGCGGTGACCAGGTCGGTGACATCGCCTGGTTCACCCCGGCCGCCGAGGAGATGACCGACGAGGACTGGGCGGCCGGGTTCGCCAAGTCGCTGACCGTCTTCCTGAACGGCGGTGGCATCAGCGAGCCGGGTGCCCGCGGCGAGCGGATCACCGACGGCTCGTTCCTGCTGCTGTTCAACGCCAGCGAGGCCGACCTGAAGTTCACCGTGCCGTCGGCCAGGTACGGCGAGCAGTGGCACCGGGAGCTGGACACCGCTGCCGACGGCGGCGCCGACGCGGGCGCTGGCGCTGGCGTCGCGGCGGCCGACGGCCTCGGGCTGCGGCCCGGTGAGACGATCAAGGTGCGCAGCCGCTCGGTTCAGGTGCTCCGTCATGAATGAGCGGTCATGAGTGAGCGGGCCATGAGCGACCGGGCCATGAGCGACCGGCCCGGCTCGACCTACCGGCTGCAGCTCCAGCCCGACTTCGGCTTCAGCCGGGCCGCCGGGGTGGCGGGCTACCTCGCCTCGCTCGGCGTGACGCACGCCTACCTGTCGCCGGTGCTGCAGGCGGCGGCCGGCTCCCGGCACGGCTACGACGTGGTCGATCATGGCGCGATCAGCGCCGAGCTGGGCGGCGAGGACGGGTTCCGGGCGATGGTCGCGGTGTTCCGCGAGCACGGCCTCGGCGTCATCGCGGACGTGGTGCCCAATCACATGAGCATCGCGCCGCCGCAGTGGCAGAACCGGCAGTTCTGGTCGGTGCTGCGGGACGGCCCGCAGTCCTCGTGCGCGCACTGGTTCGACATCGACTGGGCGGCGCGGGACGGCCGGCTGCTGCTGCCGGTCCTGGCCGGCCCGCCCGCTGCCTGCGCCGCGGATCTGGTGGTGGATCACGGCGGCGAGCCCGCCGCCGGCGGTGACGAGCCGGTGCTGCGCTACTTCGAGCATGTGCTGCCGCTGCGGCCGGGCACCGCGCGGCTGCCGCTCGCCGACCTGCTGGCCGCGCAGCATTATGAGCTGGCCGACTGGCGCACCGCGCCGGCCGGGCTGAACTGGCGGCGGTTCTTCGACATCACCAGCCTGATCGCCGTCCAGGTGCAGCACGACGACGTGTTCGCCGCGACGCACGGCCTGCTGCTCGGCCTGGCGGCCGAGGGTCTGATCGACGGCCTGCGGGTGGATCACCCGGACGGGCTTGCCGACCCGCGCGGCTACCTGCGGCGGCTGGAGACCGCGACCAGCGGCGGCTGGGTGGTAGCCGAGAAGATCCTGGCCGGGGAGGAGCGGCTGCCCGCGGACTGGCCGTGCGCGGGCACCACTGGCTATGACGCCCTGGCGATGATCGGCGGGGTGTTCACCGACCCGGCCGGCGGCCCGCCGCTGACCGCCGCGTACACCGAGCTGACCGGCGGCCCCGAGACGTTCTCGCCGGTGGCGCAGGCCGCGAAGGCGGAGGCCGCCGCGGGCGCGCTGGCGGCGGAGGTCGCCAGGCTGGCCAGGGTCGCGAGCCGGTCGGGCGATCCGGTGCTTGAGGCCGCCGAGCCGGCCGCGCTGCGCGTCGTGGCGGCCGAGCTGGTCGCCTCGATGGAGGTGTACCGGGCCTACGTGGTGCCGGGCGAGTCGCCGCCCGCCGCGTCCGTCGCCCAGCTCGCCGCCGCCGGCCAGCGGGCCCGCGAGCGGCTGCCCGCCCGGCTGCATAAGACCCTCGACGCGCTCGCCGCGCTGGTGCTGCAGCCCGCGGGCCCGCCGGCCGCCGCCGAGCTGGCCGTCCGGTTCCAGCAGACCTGCGGCCCGGTGCTGGCCAAGGGCGTCGAGGACACCGCGTTCTACCGGTGGTCCCGGCTGACCGCGCTGAACGAGGTCGGCGGCGACCCGGGCCGGCTCGGGGTCAGCCCGGCGGACTTTCACGTCTTCGCGGCCCGGCTGGCCCGCGACTGGCCGGGCACCATGACGACGCTGTCCACCCACGACACCAAGCGCGGCGAGGACGTCAGGGCCAGGCTCGCGGTCCTCGCCGAGCGGCCCGAGCGGTGGGTGGCGGCCGTGCGGCGCTGGCACGAGCTGGCGGCGGAGCTGGCGGACGCGGGCGGGCCGGGGGGCACGACGGGGCTGGCAGGCACGGCCGGGCTGGGTGGCACGGGCGGGCTGCCCGAGCCGGACACCGAGTACCTGCTCTGGCAGACCCTGGTGGGCGCGTGGCCGATCGATCCCACGCGGCTGACCGGATACCTGCGCAAGGCGATGCGCGAGGCGAAGACGAGGACCTCCTGGGCCAGTCCCGACGAGCGTTACGAGGCGGAGGTGACCGCGCTGGCCCGCGCGGCGCTCGCCGACCCCGAGCTGTCCGGCGAGATCGCCGCGTTCGTGGCCGGCCTGGAGGACGACGCGCTGGCCGGCTCGCTCGGCGCCAAGCTGGTGCAGCTCACCATGCCCGGCGTGCCCGACGTCTACCAGGGCTGCGAGCTGGGCGGGTTCACGCTGGTAGACCCGGACAACCGGCGGCCCGCCGACTTCGACCGGCGCCGCCAGCTGCTCGCCCAGATCGACCGCACGCCTGCGGGCACCGCCTGGGACGGCGGTTCGCTGGACCGGCTGAAGCTGCTGGTCACCGCGCGGGCGCTGCGGCTGCGCCGGGACCATCCCGGCTGGTTCGCCGGCCGCTACGAGGCGCTCGCCGCCTCGGGCGCCGCCGCCGCGCACGTCTTCGCGTTCTGCCGGGGCGGCCGGGCCGTCACCGTCGCCACCCGGCTGCCCGGCGGGCTGCGCGGGCTCGGCGGCTGGGGCGACACGGCGCTGGAGCTGCCCGGCGACCCGGCGTGGTCCTGGCGCGACGTGCTGACCGGCGCGGTGCACCACGCGGCCGGCCAGTTGCCGGCGGGCCAGTTGCTGGCCGCCGACATCACCGGCCGGCTCCCGGTCGCGCTGCTCGTGCCGGAACCGCTGCCGTAGTGCGCGGGCCGGGAGCGGTACGTAGGGTGCGAGGGTGAGCGACTTTGGCGTGTGGGCGCCGCTCCCCGACCGGGTCGCGGTGGTGCTGGACGGCCGGGAGTACCCGATGGCGCCCGATGAGCAGGGCTGGTGGCGGGCCAGCGTGCCCGGTGCCGGGGCCGGCACGGATTACTCGTTCCGGCTGGACGGCGGTGACCTGCTGCCTGACCCGCGCTCGGCGTGGCAGCCCGCCAGGGTGGCCGGCCCGAGCCGGGTCTACGACCACGGCGAGTTCGCCTGGACCGACGGCGGCTGGCGGGGCGTGCCGCTGGCCGGCGCGGTGCTGTATGAGCTGCATGTCGGCACGTTCACCGAGGCCGGCACCTTCGACGCGGCCATCGGCCGGCTGGATCACCTGGTCAGGCTCGGGATCGACGCCATCGAGCTGATGCCGGTGGCGGCGTTCCCCGGCCGGCATGGCTGGGGATACGACGGCATCGGGCTGTGGGCGGTGCACGATCCCTACGGCGGCCCGGACGGGCTCAAGCGACTGGTAGACGCCTGTCACGCGCGCGGCCTGGCGGTGCTGCTTGACGTGGTCTACAACCACGTCGGCATCGGCAGCAGGCTGGCCGACTTCGGGCCGTACTTCACCAGCGCGCACAGCACGCCGTGGGGCCCGGCGGTGAACCTCGACCAGCCAGGCTCCGACGAGGTCAGGGACTTCATCACCGGCAACGCGCTGATGTGGCTGCGCGACTACCACCTGGACGGGCTGCGGCTTGACGCGGTGCACGCGCTCGCCGACAGCTGCGCGCTGCCGCTGCTGGAGGACCTGGCCGCCCAGGTCGCCGCGCTCGGCGCCCGGCTCGGCCGCGAGCTGGTACTGATCGCCGAGTCCGACCTCAACGACCCCCGGCTGGTCACCGCGCGCGAGGCCGGCGGCTACGGGCTGACCGCGCAGTGGAGCGATGACTTCCATCACGCCCTGCACGCGGCGATCACCGGCGAGCGGCAGGGCTACTACGCCGACTTCGGCTCGCTGGCCGCGCTGGCCCAGACGCTGACCGGGGTGTTCTTCCACGACGGCCGCTGGTCGTCGTTCCGCGGCCGGTCGCACGGCCGCCCGGTGGACAGGCTGCGCACCCCGGCCTGGCGGTTTCTCGGCTACCTCCAGGACCACGACCAGATCGGCAACCGCGCGGTCGGCGACCGGATCGCCGACCTGGTGCCTGACGGGCTGCTGCGCGTCGCCGCCGGGCTGATGCTGACCGCGCCGTTCACGCCGATGCTGTTCATGGGCGAGGAGTGGGGCGCCGATACGCCCTGGCAGTACTTCACCGACCATCAGGACCCGGACCTGGCCCGCGCGGTACGCGAGGGCCGCCGCCAGGAGTTCGCCGCGCACGGCTGGGACGCCGCGCAGGTGCCAGACCCGCAGGACGAGCAGACCTTCCTGCGGTCGAAGCTGGACTGGTCACAGTCGGCCGGCGAGCCGCACCGGGCGCTGCTTGGCTGGTACGCCGAGCTGATCGCGCTGCGCCGCGCCCGCCCGGAGCTGACCGACCCGCGGCTTGACCTGACCGCGGCGAGCTGGGATGAGGACGCGCGCTGGCTGGTGCTGCGCCGCGGCGAGCTGGTCATCGTGGCCAGCCTCGGCGACGTGCCGGTGCGGGTACCGCTGCCGCTGGCGCCCGCCTCGGTGCTGGCCGCCTCCCGTCCCGGCGTCCGGGTCGACGGTGAGCTGGCATGGCTGCCGGGCACCACGCTCGCGGTGCTGGCGCGCTGAGGCCGGGCTGGCACGGGAGCCGGGCGGGCACAGGAAAAGCCCCGTCCGGCGGGTGCACGGCCAGACGAGGCTCAGGTTCATAAGTGGCGGCTACTTGCGAGCCCCAGCGAGGTCATGGCCAGGGCAGTGACATCGGTGTCCCAGCGAGGTCATGGCCGGGACGTCAGTCGCAGCGAGGTCAGGGCTGCGACGCGCACTCTGGGGCCTTCAGCAGGTTCAGGGCCAAGACCCGTCTACAGGGTCCCAGCGAGGTCAAGGCTGAGACCTAGTAGACAAGTGCCCGCACTGTATGGAGTTGATCCGGCGGGCTTCCCCCTCCGCGCAACACCTATAGATCACCAGGCCCTGATGCCGGTCAAGTGCGTGAGGTGTGTGAATACTGTGGAGGAAGGCGCTGCTGGTGCCGTAGATATCGGGCCATCCGGGTCGTATCGGTGGCTGGGGCGACCGTGGAAGACTTCCTGGCATGACGTACGGAGCAGCGCAGGATCGCTATCAGCAGATCGGTTACCGACGGTGCGGGCGGAGCGGCATCGACCTGCCCGAGATCTCCCTCGGGCTGTGGCACAACTTCGGCACCGACCGGCCGCTCGATACCCAGCGCGCCATCCTGAGACGGGCCTTTGACCTCGGTATCACCCACTTTGACCTGGCGAACAACTACGGCCCGCCGTACGGCGCCGCCGAGCAGAACTTCGGCGTGATCATGCGCGAGGACCTCCGTCCCTACCGGGACGAACTGATCATTTCGACCAAGGCCGGCTGGGACATGTGGCCGGGCCCGTACGGTGACCGCGGGTCGCGCAAGTACCTGCTGGCCAGCCTGGACCAGTCGCTGAGCCGGATGGGCCTCGACTACGTCGACATCTTCTACAGCCACCGGTTCGACCCGGACACCCCGCTGGAGGAGACGATGGGCGCGCTGGACACCGCGGTGAAGTCCGGCCGCGCGCTGTACGCGGGCATCTCCTCTTACGGGCCCGAGCGCACCGCGGAGGCGGCGCGCATCCTCCGCGAGCTGGGCACGCCGCTGCTCATCCACCAGCCGTCCTACTCGATGCTGAACCGGTGGATCGAGGGCGGCCTGCTTGACGTGCTGGAACGGGAGGGCGTCGGCTGCATCGCCTTCTCGCCGCTCGCGCAGGGCGTGCTCACCGGAAAGTACGCGAGCGGCATCCCCGAGGGGTCGCGGGCCAGCAAGGACACCTCGCTGCCCCGCGAGCAGCTGAAGGACAAGACGCTCGGGCACGTCGCCGCGCTGTCCCGCATCGCCGGGGAGCGCGGCCAGTCGGTCGCGCAGCTCGCGCTGTCCTGGGCGCTGCGCGACCGGCGGGTCACCTCGGTGCTGATCGGCGCCAGCAGCGTGAAGCAGCTAGAGGAGAACCACGCGGCCGCCGGGCGGAGCAGCTTCACCGCCGCCGAGCTGGCCGAGATCGACCGCGACGCCGTCGAGGCCGGCATCGACCTGTGGGCGGTCTCCAGCTCGCGCTAGCGCGCCGGGCCGCGCCGACCGGGCCGGGCCGGGCCGGGCCGGGCCGGCACTACGCCTGCCGGTCGGCCCGGCTGGCGCGATCCGCTCGCCAGCACTGCGAGCGCATCGGGACGTCGATCTCCGCGGCGCCGGGGAACTGCTCGGCGAGCGCCGCCCGCACCCTCGCGAAGTACGCGGCCCGGTCCTGCTCGCTCGCGGTGATGACCCGGCTGTAAGTGCCCAGCCACTCGATCAGCGTCCCGGTGTCCATCCGCCGGGTAAACGAGAACGAGGCCATCGCGGCGTCGCGCAGCGGCACGCCGTCAGGCAGCGCCACCTCGTGACGCCCGCCGCGCGGCCCGGCCTGGCCGCGCTCGTCGCTGAGCCCGCTCCGCTCACTCAGGCCGTGTATCCAGTCGGCATCCCGGTCCCGGCTCGTCCAGATCACCCCGAAGCGGCCGCCGTCGCGCAGCACGCGGGTGATCTCCGGCACGGCTAGTTCCGGGTCCATCCAGTGCCATGCCGACGAGACGCAGATACCGTCCGCGCTCGCGTCGGGCAGCGGGATCTGCTCGCCCCGGCCCGCGACCACCCGCACGCCGGGCGACCGGGCGGCCAGCACCGCGCGCATCCGCTCGTCCGGCTCCACCGCCACCACCCGCGCGCCCCGGCTGGCCAGCGCGCGGCTGAGCAGGCCGGTGCCCGCACCGAGGTCCGCCACGACCGGCGGGCGGCCCGCGGTCCCGGCGGGCAGCAGCCAGTCCACGGCGGCGGTCGCGGGTCCCGGGCGCAGCCGGTCGTAGTCCTCGGCGATCGCCCCGAACGACGTCGCGCGCTCCGCGCGGCTGATCATGCCGGTCACCTGTCCTCGTCGCGCCGGGGCGCCTGGCCGGACACCGCGGCGGGCGGGAACCGGCGGCGGGCCTCCGCGAGCTTGCTCGCCGCCGCCTGCGCCAGGTCGATGTCCAGCACGTCGGCGAGCAGCACCAGGTAGAGCAGCACGTCGGACATTTCCTCGCCGGCCCTGGTGCGCAGCGGCTCGTCGGCTGCCAGCCGCGCGGCCTGGCCGGCCGGCAGCCACTGGAACAGCTCGGCTAGCTCACCGACCTCGCCGGTCAGCGCCAGGATGACCGACTTGGGGTCGTGAAACTGCGCCCAGTCCCGCTCATCGGAGAACTGCCGCATCGCCGCGCGCAGCTCGCTCAGGTCGCCCACCCCGCCAGCATGCCAGGCGCCCGTGGCCAAGTCTTGCCGGGCCAGGCCAGCGGGAGCATATTGGTCTCTAGAGAACTATGCGCGCTGCCGGGCCGTCAGCGGCATAAAGCACGCGAGGAGGCCGGATCCATGTCACATCCAGGTGAGCCGGCCAGCGAGCGCAAGTACCGGGTGATCGCCAGCGCCCTGCGGGCGGCGATCCAGCGCGGCGAGTACCTGCCCGGCAGCAGGCTGCCAGGCGAGAATGACCTGATGCGCGAGTACCAGGTGGCCAGGATGACGGCCCGCCAGGCGCTCGCCCAGCTCGTGCAGGAGGGCCTGGCCGTCGCGCGCCGCGGCTCCGGAGTCTACGTGCGCGAGTTCCGGCCGGTGGTGCGGGCAGGCATCGCCCGCCTCGCTGAGCGCGGCTGGGGCGCGGGCCGGTCGGTGTGGGCGGCCGAGACCGACGGGCGCGACCTGGTCGTCGATCAGGTGGAGGTGCGCCGCGCCGAGCCGCCCGGCAATGTCCGGCTGCTGCTCGACCTGCCCGACTCCGATGACGTCCGGGTGATCGCGCGCAGCCGCCGGTACGTGCTCGACGGCAAGCCCGTGCTGCTATCTGTGTCCTGGCTGCCCGCGCGGATCGCGGCGGGCACGATGATCGAGTACCAGGACGCGGGTCCCGGCGGCGTGTACGCCAGGCTCAGGGAACTGGGGCACGCGCCGGCCAGGTTCCGCGAGGAGCTGCGCGCGCGGATGCCGGAGCCGCGGGAAGCGGAGCGGCTGGAGATCCCGCCGGGCACGCCCGTCGTCGACATCGTGCGCACCGCCTACACCGTCGACGGCCAGATCGTGGAGGTAAACGAGATGACCGCCGACGCCTCGTCCTACATATTCCGCTACGACTTCGACGCCTAGCCCGGTCGGTGCCCGTACGGCTCGCGGCCGTCCGCCGTGACCGGGACGGCGGGGCGGGCGCCGCCGGGGGCGGTGGCCGAATCCTGGCCAGCCGCCCGCTCGTGCCCGCCGCGCAGCGACAGCACGACGATGACGGTCCCGGCCGCGCCAAGCGCTCCCGCGACCATCAGCGCCGAGTTCAGGCCGCTGGCCGACGCCGCGTGGATGAGCTGGTCCAGGTGGCCCCGGCTGGCCGCGGGCGCCTGCCCGAGCACGGCGGCGGCCTGGCCGCCCGCCACCGCGTGCCCGGCGCCGGCGCTCAGCCCGCCCGCTCGCAGTTGCGCGCTGATCCGGCTGGCGAAGGCGCTGCCCAGCACCGCCACGCCGAAGGTGAAGCCAAGCTGCCGCGCGGTGTTCACCGCGCCCGCCGCCATCCCCGCGCTGCGGCCGGGAACGGCGGACATGGCGCTGGACACCAGGGTCGGGGTGGCCAGGCCGACCCCGATGCCGGCCACCACCAGGCCGGGCAGCAGCGCCAGCGACCCGGACTGCCCGGTCAGCGTCGCCTCCGCCAGCGCGCCCGCGCCGACCAGCGCGAGCCCGCTGCCGATGATCCAGCGCGGCCGCGAGCTATGCAGGAACCTGCCGATCACCGCGCTGACCACGAACGCCGCCAGTGACATCGGCGCCGATCCGGCCAGGCCGGCCCGGACCGGGTCGAGCCGCAGCACGGTCTGCAGCCACAGCGACGAGAACGGCAGGTAGGCGAAGGCCGCGGCGTTCAGCAGCAGCGCCCCGGCCAGCACCCCGGAGAACGCCGGGCGGCGCAGCAGGGACAGGTCGAGCAGCGGCGCGGCGGAACGGCGCTCGGCCAGCACGAACAGCGCGAACCCGGCGGCGCCCGCCACCAGCAGGCCGATGGTGGCGCCGGCCGCCCAGCCGTGCGCGGCGGCCCGGATCAGGCCGTAGGTGACCGCCGCGGCGCCGGCCGTGAAGGCCGCGAGCCCCGGCACGTCCAGCCGCGCGGTGCCGGCCGGGCGGTCCGGCGCCAGGCCGCGCCGGGTCGCCACGAGGGCGACGATGCTGACCGGCAGGTTGACGAAGAAGATCCACCGCCAGGACAGGTGCTCGGTCAGCAGCCCGCCGAGGATCGGCCCGGCAGCGGCCGCCGCCCCGGACACCGCGCCCCAGACCCCGAACGCGATGCCCCGGTCCCTGCCCTGGTAGGACGCCGACAGCAGGGCGATGGTGGTGGCGTACATCGCCGCGCCGCCGATGCCCTGCACGCCGCGCGCCGCGATCAGCATCCCGGTGTCCCTGGACAGCCCGCTGGCCAGCGACGCCAGCGCGAAGACGACCAGCCCGCCCAGGTAGAGCCGGCGCCGGCCGCGCTGGTCGGCGATGGCGCCCATGCCCAGCAGCAGCGCGGCCAGGATGAGCGTGTAGATGTCGACGACCCATTGCAGGCCAGAGAACGACGTGCGCAGGTCCACCGCCATGTCCGGCAGCGCGACGGTGACGATCGTGACGTCGACCAGCAGCATGAACGTGCCGAGGCACACCGCGACCAGCGGTATCCACTTGCGCATGGAATGGCTCCCTCCGTGCGGGCCTGCCGGCCCGGTTTCCCACGCCGACTCTGGCCTGCGCGGCAGGTAGTGGCTACTCAGCGGGCATTTGCTGTAGATTTCCGCCGTGACAGTGTCGCTGGCAGAAGATTCAGACGTGATCGATGATCTGGATAAGGGGATCATCCATGCGCTTCAGCTCGATCCGCGTGCCCCGTTTCATAAGATCGCGGCGGTGCTGGGGGTCTCCGAGCAGACGGTGGCCCGGCGCTACCGGCGGCTGCGCGGGGACGGGCTGCTGCGAGTCATCGGCATGGTGGACCCCCGGCATGCCGGGCAGCCGGAGTGGATGGTCAGGGTCGGCTGCCGGCCTGGCGGCGCGGGACCGCTGGCCGAGGCGCTGGCCAGGCGCGACGACGTGTCCTGGGTGACGCTCAGCGCGGGCGGTTCGGAGGTGACCTGCTCGGTCCGGTCGCGCAGCGCCCGGCAGCGCGACGACCTGCTGATCCAGCGGCTGCCGGCCACCAGCCAGGTGCTCAGCATGTCGGCGCACGCGGTGCTGCACCGGTTCCTGGGCGGCAGCGCCACCGACTGGAACGGGTACGGCAGCACGCTGACCGCCGCGCAGGTCGCCGCCCTGACCCCGGCGCGCGGGGTGGCGCAGGAGTCCGAGCCCGCGGCGCTCACGCCTGAGGACCAGCCGCTGCTGGACGAGCTGGCCAGGGACGGCCGGGCCAGCTACGCGACGCTGGCCGCCGCGGCCGGGATCAGCCAGGGCCGGGCCACCCGCCGGGTGGCGGCCCTGCACCAGGCCGGGCTGCTCTACTTCGACGTCGACCTTGCGGCCGAGCCGCTGGGCTTCGCGACGGCGGCGATGCTCTGGCTGACCGTGGCCCCGGCCAGCCTCGCGGCCATCGGCGCGCAACTCGCGGATCACCCCGAGGTGCCGTTCTCCGCCGCCGTCAGCGGCACGGCCAACCTGGTCGCCTCGGTGATCTGCCGCGACACCGAGGCGCTGTATCAGTACGTGACGACCCGGATCAGCGGGGCGGAGGGGGTGCGGCAGGTGGAGATCTCCCCGGTGCTGCGGCGGGTCAAGCAGGCGGGTAGCTGGATGGAAGGACAACGCCTGGCGGCGGGACCGCCGGTATCACCAAGAGGGTCGCGCCGCCCCGCGTCAAGGTAGGGCGAGCAGCTCAGCGGGTGGTGAGGCTGGCCCAGTGCCGCCGGATCGTGGCGGCGGTCTCGTCGGCGGGGGCGTCCCATACCCGCTCGCTGAAGACCTCTACCTCGGCGTAGCCGGCGTACCCGGCGGCCAGTACCCCGGCGGTGACCGGGGCGAAGTCGATGCAGCCGTCGCCGGGCAGGCCCCGGCCGAGCAGGGTGTCCGCCGGCAGCGGCAGCACCCAGTCGGCGAGCTGGTAGCTGACGATCCGGCCGGCGGCCCGCCGCAGGCATTCCGTCAGTCCCGCTTCCCACCAGACGTGGTAGGTGTCCACCACGACGCCAACGGCCTCGGCCGGGAAGGCCGTCGCCAGCTCGGTCGCCTCGTCCAGCCGGGAAATGACGCACCGGTCGGCGCAGAACATCGGGTGCAGCGCCTCGATGCCCAGCCGGACGCCGTGGCTGAGCGCGGCTGGCACCAGCTCGCCGATCGCGTCCGCGACCATCCGCCGGGCCAGCGGCAGGTCCCTGCTGCCCGGAACCAGCCCGCCGGACACCAGCACCAGGGCGTCCGCGCCCAGCTCGGCGGCCTCGGCGATGGCGGCGAGGTTGTCCGCGTGGGCGGCGGCCCGCGCCCCGGCGTCGGCATGGGCGAAGAACCCGCCCCGGCACAGCGAAGAGACGTGCAGCCCGGCCGCCCTGACCAGCCGGGCCGCCGCGCCGAGACCGGCGTCGGCCACGCTGTCGCGCCAGAGCCCGATAGCCGGGATCTCGTGCCGGACGCAGAGCCGCGCGGCCTGCTCCAGGCTGAGCCGCCGCACCGTGGCCTGGTTCAGCGACAGCCCGGCCAGCTCTGCCGGGGTGGCCGCCCCGGTCACAGCTCCGCCGCCAGCAGCCGCGTCATCAGCCCGGCGGCCCGCTCGGGATCGCGCAGCGCGCCGGCGCCGGCGGCCAGCTCGAAGACCCTGATCAGGTGCGACACCGGGCGCTGCCGGTCCAGGCGGCCGAGCATCGCGGCCGAGGGCTGGAGTCCGTTCAGCCAGGCCAGGAACGCCACGCCCACCTTGTAGTAGCGGGTCGGCGGCTCGAAGATCACCCGGCTCAGCGGCACGGTCGGGCCGATCGCCGCGTCATAGGCCGCCAGGTCGCCGGCGTCCAGGGCGTGCAGCGCCGCCGCCGCCGGCGCGGTGATGGCGGCGAACGCACCGAGCAGCGCATCGCTGTGCCCGTGCTCATCGCCCCTGATCAGGTCGGCGTAGTGGAAGTCGTCCCCGGTGTAGAGGCGGACGCCAGGCGGCAGCGCCCGGCGCAGCGTCACCTCGTCGGCCGCGTCGAGCACCGACAGCTTCACGCCGCTGACCTTGCCGGGCGAGCGGCCGATCAGCTCCAGCACGGTGCCGGCGGCCATGCCGAAGTCGGTGCCGCCCCAGTAGCCGCCAAGCGCGGGGTCGAAGTCCTCGCCCAGCCAGTGCAGGATGACCGGCCGCTGCGCCATGCCCAGCACCTGCCCGTACACCTCCAGGTAGTCCCCGGCGGACCGGGCGCTGGCGGCCAGCGCCCGGCTGGCCATCACGATGACCTCGGCTCCGGCGTCCTGCACCGCGGTGACCTGCTCGGCGTAGGCACCGATGATGTGGCTCAGCTCGTGGCGGCCGGCCGGGAGCTGGTCGGTGCCCGCGCCGCAGGCGATCCCGGCGCCCAGCTCCGCCGCCCTGGCGGCGGTCCGGCCGATCAGCTCGCGGGCGGCGGACCAGCCCAGGCCCATGCCGCGCTGCGCGGTGTCCATCGCCTCGGCCACGGCGAACCCGTGCGCCCACAGGTACTCGCGGAAGCTGGCGGTGGCCGCCCAGTCGATCTCGCCATCGCCCGTCACGGCGACGTGCGCGGCGGCGTATACCCGGCGGCTCGCCGGCGGCGGGTACCCGGTCGCCCAGCGCGGCTCGGGGATGACCAGCGGCTCCGCGCGCCCCGGCAGCCGGATCGCGGTGCTCACCGCGGTCCGCCCCGGCTTGCATGGCCCGGCAAGCTCGCTCGGATCCCGCTCATATGACCAGCTCCGGCACCTCGACCCGGCGGCCCTCCGCGCTGGAGGCCAGCGCCAGCTCCGCGAGCTGGACGCCCTTCGCGCCCTCGGCCAGGTCCCAGGGGAACGGCCGGCCCGCGACGGCGGCCCGCAGGAACAGCTCCCACTGGGCCTTGAACCCGTTGTCGAACTCCTGGTTGCCTGGCACGTCGGTCCACTGCGCCAGGTAGTCGTTGGGGTCGGGCAGGTCCGGGTTCCACACCGGCATCGGCGTGCAGGACCGGTGCTGCACCGCGCAGCCGCGCAGGCCGGCCACCGCGCTGCCATGCGTGCCGTCCACGTGCACCTCCAGCAGCTCCCGCCGATTGACCCGGACCGCCCAGGACGAGTTCACCGACGCCAGCGCCCCGCCGGCGAGCTCCAGCACCGCGTAGGCGGCGTCGTCAGCGGTCGCGTCGTAGGCGGCGCCTGACTCGTCGAAGCGCCGGGCCAGGTGCGTGGCGTGCCGCGCGTACACCGCCGTGACCGGCCCGAACAGGTCCGCCAGCAGGTACTGCCAGTGCGGGAACATGTCCCGCACGATGCCGCCGCCGTCCTCGATGCGGTAGTTCCACGACGGCCGCTGCGCGGGCTGGGTGTCGCCCTCGAAGACCCAGTAGCCGAACTCCAGCCGTACCGAGAGCACCCGGCCGAAGAAGCCCTCCCTGATCAGCCGCCGCAGCTTGATGATGCCGGGCAGGAACAGCTTGTCCTGCACCACACCGTGGGTGATCCCGGCCTGGCGCGCGGCGCGGGCCAGCGTGATCGCGCCGTCCAGCGAGCCCGCCACCGGCTTCTCCGTGTAGACGTGCTTGCCGGCCTCGATGGCCCTGGCCAGCGCGGGCTCGCGGGCGCCGGTGACCTGGGCGTCGAAGTACACCTCGACCGACGGGTCGCTCAGCACCTCGTCCAGGCTGACCGACCACCGCTCAAGCCCGTGCCGCTCCGCGATGGCCCGCAGCCGCTGCTCGCTGCGCCCCACCAGCACCGGCTCCGGCCAGGCCAGCGTCCCGTCGTCCAGCGTCACCCCGCCCTGCTCCCTGATCGCCAGCAGCGACCGGACCAGGTGCTGCCGGTAGCCCATCCGGCCGGTGACGCCGTTCAGCGCGATGCGGACCACCTTGCGCGACATAGCCGTACCCTCCGTGCCGTGACGGGAAAGCACTTTCCAGAATCGGAACTGAGATTAGGCTGTGCCGGAAAGCCGGGTCAACCGCCGGGGGCGCAGTGGCGAATCAGCACGCGGGACCGCGAGCGACGCTCCAGGACGTCGCCGACCGGGCCGGGGTCTCGCTGACCACCGCGTCCCGTGTACTCAGCGAGGGCAGCGCGCGCCGGGTCAGGCCGGACATGGCCAGCCGGGTCAGCCAGGCCGTCGTCGAGCTCGGCTACCTGGCCAACCTCCAGGCCAGGGCGGTGGCCACCGGCCGCAGCAGCACCGTGGGCATCGTGGTCCGCGACATCGCCGACCCGTACTTCTCCTCGATCGTGTCCGGCTTCGTGGAGGTCGCGGACGAGCGCGGGCTGCTGGTCTGCATCGCCAGCACCTCGGGCGAGGCCGGCGAGCGCGCGTACGTCTCGCTGATGCGCGCGCAGCGCGCCAGGGCGGTGGTGCTGGTCGGCAGCCGGTTCGACGACGAGCGGTCGCGGGCCGCGCTGGCCGCCGAGATCGGCGCGTTCACCGGGTCAGGCGGGCGGGCCGTCTGCGTCGGCCAGGACCTGCTCGGCGTGGACACCATCGTGCCGGCGAACGCGGCGGGCGCGGAGGCGCTCGGCCGCTCGCTGGTGGCGCTCGGGCACCGCCGCTTCGCGGTGCTCGCCGGGCCGCGGGGCCTGCTCACCGCGCGGGACCGGGTGGCCGGGTTCATGGCCGGCCTGCGTGCCTGGTCGGTCGAGCTGGACCCGCGCCTGGTCGTGCACGGGGAGTTCACCAGGGACGGCGGGTACGAGGCGATGAGCGGCCTGCTGGCCGGCGGCGCCCGGCCGGACTGCGTGTTCGCCGTGAACGACGTGATGGCGGTGGGCGCGCTGGCCCGGCTGCGCGCCGAGGGCGTCAGCGTGCCGGCCCGGATGGCGGTGGCCGGCTTCGACGACATCCTGACGCTGCGCGATGTCTACCCGCCGCTGACGACCGTCGCACTGCCGCTCAGGCGGATGGGCGAGATGGCGGCCAACCTGGTGCTCGCCGATCCGGCCCACGACCAGCCGCGTACCGTCCCGGTACCCGGCGAGGTCATCCTGCGCGACAGCACCCTGCCCCGGCCGCCCGCCGTGCTGCCAGGTTAAGACGTGGCCGGCTGATTCCTGCCCTCTTGCGCCGGTCAGTCCGGCCGGGGTACGTTTCCGCCAATCGGAAAGCGCTTGCCAAGCGTGGCAGAGGCGCCCACCCGGCGAGGGAGTGCCATGGGATCGGACCATCAGGCGTGGCATGAGTCCGTGTTCGCGGGCGGGGCGTTCAGCCGCCCGGCGGGCTGCGGCACGCTGGGCGTGCGAGACAAGGCGACCGGGGAGATCTTCGCGACCGCCGGGCTGGCCGGCCCGGCCGACGTGGATGCCGCGATGGCCGCGGCGCGCGAGGCGCAGCCCGACTGGGCCGCGCGTACCTATAACGAGCGGGCGGCGCTGCTGCGCGGCGTCGCCGCCGCGCTCGCCGACCGGGCCAAGCCGCTGCGCGAGCTGATCATGCGGGAGACGGGCTGTATCGGGGGCAAGGCCGACTACGAGATCGGCGCGGCGGCCAGCGAGCTGACCGAGGCGGCCGCGCTGGCCTCCCGGTCGACCGGTGAGGTGCTGCCGACGTCGCACCCCGGCCGGTTCTCGCTCGCCGAACGGCTGCCGCTTGGCCTGGTCGGCGTCATCACGCCGTGGAACTTCCCGCTGGTGCTGGGCATGCGCGTGATCGCGCCCGCGCTGGCGCTTGGCAACGCGGTGCTGCTGAAGCCGTCCCCGGAGACGCCGCTGTGCGGCGGCCTGGCCATCGCCGAGCTGTTCGCGGCGGCGGGCGCGCCGGCCGGACTGTTCCAGGTGCTGCCGGGGGACGTCGCGGTCGGCGAGCGGCTGGTGACGCACCCGGACGTCGCGATGATCCACTTCACCGGCTCCACCGCCGTGGGGCGGCAGATCGCCTCGGTGGCCGGCGGCCTGCTCAAGAAGGTCTCGCTGGAACTCGGCGGCAACAACGCGCTAGTCGTGCTGGACGACGCGGACCCGGACCAGGCGACCATGATCGGCGCCTGGTCCGCGTTCCACTACCAGGGCCAGACCTGCATCACCGCCGGGCGGCACATCGTGCAGCGCGGCATCGCCGGCGCCTACGTGGCCGGCCTGGCAGCCAGGGCCGAGGCGATCACCGTGGGCAACACCGTGACGCAGGACGTCGGCCTGGGCCCGATGATCAGCGACCGGCAGCTCAGCCGGGCGAAGGCGATGCTGGACGAGGCGGTCGCTGCGGGTGCCACGATCGTGGCCGGCGGCGGGACCGACGGGCCGTTCTTCCGGCCGACGGTGGTGACGGACGTGCCCCGCCAGTCCCGGCTGTGGACGCAGGAGATCTTCGCCCCCATCGCCCCCGTGCTGGTCGTGGAGACCGACGACGAGGCCGTGGAGGTCGCCAACGACACCGAGTACGGCCTGGTCAGCTCGGTGCTGTCCGGCGACCCGTACCGGGGGGCGGTGCTGGCCAGGCGGCTGCGCGCGGGCATGGTGCACGTCAACGACGCCACCCCGCAGGATGAGGCGCTTGCCCCGTTCGGCGGCACCGGCGCCTCCGGTCTGGGCGGGCGGTCAGGGGGCGACTCCAACATCGAGGAGTTCACGCAGCTCCGCTGGCTGACCGTCAATCCTGGGCCCGCGCATTATCCGTACTGATCTTCTGGTGGCCGGACTCTTCCGCCCAGGGCGCGCAATGCAACACAATTCAGGGCAGCCACATAGCTAACAGGCCGTCTTCTGGCTGACGGCAGACTTGAGGGAGTAACTATGAGCGAAGCGGCTTCCGTTCCGTTCTCTGAAACTAAGGCGCCAGAGGCGCCGGAACGACTGCATCGCGGTGCGCTCGGGCTGGTGGACATCTCGGCGTCCACGATGGCGAACATCGGCCCGGCCTACAGCTTCTACTTCGGCATCGGGTTCCTGGTGTTTACCGCCGGGGTCGCGGCCCCGCTCACGATCATCGTGGCCGGCATCGCCATCGCCCTGCTCGGGAACACGCTCGCCCAGTTCTCCCGCGTGCAGCCGTCGACCGGCGGGTTCATCTCGTTCGTCGGGAAGACCTTCGGCGGCACCAGCGCGGTCGGCACGGCGCTGCTGTGCGGGGCGGGTTACATCATCGCGATCTCGTCGGTGCTGGCGATCTGCGGCGGGTTCCTGTCCATCACCCTGAATTACTACTTCCACTGGAACATCCCGTGGGGGATTCTCTCGGTGATCCTGACCGCGGGCGCGGTGGGCATGATGGTGCGCGGCGTGGGCGTCTCCACCAAGCTGGCGGGCCTGTTCTTCGGCTTCGAGATGCTGGTGCTGATCGTGGTGTCCATCGCCTCGCTGATCAAGAACGGCGGGCACCTGAGCTTCGTCCCGTTCGAGCCGAGCCACATCACCGGCGGCTTCAGCGGCCTGGCCGCGGGCTTCCCGCTGGCGATCTACCTGTTCATCGGCTGGGAGAACTCGGCCGCGCTCGCCGAGGAGACCAACGCGCCCCGGCGCAACGTGCCGCGGGCGGTCTTCCTGTCCGTGGCCCTGATGGTGGTCAGCTACGTCCTGTTCTCGTACTCCACCATCAGCGGCTTCGGCTACAACGCCGGCAAGATCAGCGGCGCGGCCATCCCGTTCCTGACGGTCGCGCACAGCATCACCGGGTTCCTCGCGGTCTGCGGCTACATCGCGGGCATGACCTCGACCCTCGGCGTCCTCATCTCGGCCGCGAACTCGCAGGCCCGGCTGATCTTCAACGCCGGCCGCGAGGGCCTGCTGCCGTCCTGGATCGGCAAGGTGCACGCCAGCAGGCGGACCCCGATGAACGCCATCTACGTGTTCGTCGCCATCGCGGGGCTGATCATCGCGGTATGGGCGCTCGGCCACCTGATCGGCGGCCACTCCGGCAGCATGGACCCGATCAACTTCTTCGTCGAGTCCTCCACGATGGGCACCATCCTGGTGCTGGTCGTGTACTTCCTGTCGAACCTGGCGCTGCCGTTCTACTACCGCAAGTACCGGCCGTCGGAATTCAGCATCGTCAAGCACCTGGTGCTGCCGGTCCTCGGCATGATCGCGATCGCGGTTCCCGTGTACTACCTGTGCAAGCCGGGGCAGTCCGCGCCCTACGACTGGTTCCCGTACGCGGCGCTGGTCATCGTGGTGATCGCGGCGGTCTACGCCTTCGTCCTGAACCGGCGTGACCCGTCGCTGGGCGAGCGGGCCGGCTCGATCGTGGCCGATGAGTAGCCCAGGCTAGGCCAGCTCTGGCGCGGAGGTGCGCCGGGAGCAATCCGTTCTCCAGACGAGGGAGTTCTGACATGACGGACACAGCCACCCGCCCGGCGGACCCGCCAGGCGAGCTCCCGGCGCACCCCGCGCACCCGCTCGACCCTGTTACCGCGGCCGAGTACCTGGCCGGCCGCCGCATCCTGGCCGCGGCCGGGCTGCTCGCCGAGCCGGTCAGGTTCGCCTACTACGGTCTTGAGGAGCCGGCCAAGGACGAGGTGCTGGCCGCGCCCGCCTGCGCCGCCGGCCAGCCGGACCGGCGGCTGCGTGCCTTCCTCATCGACATCGCCACCGGCGAGTCCGCCGATGTGGTGCTGTCGCTGACCGCCGGCCAGGTCGTCAGCCGCACCGTCCTTGACCCGCGTGCCGACGGCCAGCTTCCGATCATCGACAACGACTTCGCGGTGGCCGAGGAGGTCGTCCGAGCCGATCCCGGCTGGCAGGCCGCGATGGCCAGACGCGGCCTCACCGACGTGACGAAGATCCGCGCCTGCCCGCTGACCGCCGGGTCGTTCGGCGTGCCAGAGGAAGAAGGCCGCCGGATGGTCCGGGTGCTGGCCTTCGTCCAGGCCCGCGAGGAGGACCTGGCCTGGGCTCACCCCGTGGACGGCATCGCCGCCTACGTGGACCTGACGCAGCGCAAGGTCTTCCGTATCGTCGACGAGTTCGTCGCGCCGGTGCCCGCCGAGTCGGGAAACTACCTGGACCCGGCCGTGCGCGGCCCGTACCGGGACACGCTGCGGCCGATCGAGGTCACCCAGCCAGAAGGGCCGAGCTTCACCCTGGACGGGCACCTGCTGCGCTGGCAGGGCTGGTCCATGCGGATCGGCTTCGACGCCCGCGAGGGGCTGACCCTGCACGAGGTCAGCATCGACGACCACGGCCGCACCCGTCCGGTGCTGTACCGGGCGTCAGTTCCGGAGATGGTGGTGCCCTACGGCGATCCGAAGTTCCGGTACTGGCAGACCTACTTCGACTCGGGCGAGTACCTGGTCGGCAAGTGGGCCAACTCGCTGGAGCTGGGCTGTGACTGCCTCGGCGAGATCAGCTACCTGGACGCCACGGTCGCCGACGACGCCGGCGAGCCGCGGGTGATCACCAACGCGATCTGCGTCCACGAGGAAGACTCCGGCATCCTCTGGAAGCACACCGATATCTTCAACGGCTCGTCCCAGTCCCGCCGCCAGCGCCGCCTGGTGGTGTCCTTCTTCACCACGGTCGGCAACTACGACTACGGCTTCTACTGGTACTTCTACCTGGACGGCACCATCGAGTTCGAGATGAAGATGACCGGGGTGCTGTTCACCGCCGCGCACGACGGCGCCAACCCGTACTCCGCGCAGGTGGCCCCCGGTCTCGGTGCCCCGGTACACCAGCACCTGTTCAGCGCCCGGCTGGACATGGCCGTTGACGGGCTGGCCAACGCGGTGGAGGAGCTTGACGTGGCCGGGCTGCCGGCCGGCCCGGACAACCCGCACGGCAACGCCATCGTCCAGTCCGTCACCCGGCTGCGCACCGAGTCCGAGGCCACCAGGCGCTGCGACTCCAGCCGCGGCCGGACCTGGCGGGTGATCAACCCCGGCCAGCTCAACAGGTACGGCAAGCCGGTCGGCTACATGCTCTACCCGGAGGCCGCGCCGGTGCTGCTCGCCGCGCCAGGCTCGTCGCTGCATGCCAGGGCGGGGTTCGCCACCGCGCACCTGTGGGTGACCAGGTACCAGCCGGAGCAGCGCTACCCGGCCGGGGACATGGTCAACCAGCACCCAGGCGGCGGCGGGCTGCCGCAGTTCATCGCCGGCGACCGGGACATCGACGGCCAGGACATCGTGGTCTGGCACACCTTCGGCCCCGCGCACTTCCCGCGCCCGGAGGACTGGCCGGTCATGCCGGTGGCGCGGTGCGGGTTCGTGCTCAAGCCCAGCGGGTTCTTCGACCGCAACCCGACGCTCGACGTGCCGCCGCCGGCCGGGCACTGCCAGCCGGGCTGACGCATGGTATCCGGGCTCACGCCCGGCCGGCGGCCCGTTCCGGCGGCGGCTGCCGTGCGGTAGCGTCGCCTGCCGTGCAGAGTTTCTACGAGCAGGCAGGCCCGGCCGAGTTCGTGGCCACCGTCGCGACCGCCGGGCCGTGGAGCGCGGACGCGCAGCACGGCGGGCCGCCTTCCGCGCTGGCGGCCCGGCTGATCGAGGCCGCGGCGCCCGCGCCCGGCCTCCGGCTGGCCAGGGTCAGCGTGGACATCCTGCGGCCGGTCCCGGTGGCCCGGCTGACCGCGCATACCCGGGTGGTCCGGCCCGGCAGGCGGGTCGCGCTCGCCGAGACGATCCTGCGGGCAGGCGACCAGGACGTGCTGCATGCCCGCGGCTGGCTGATCGCGGAAACCGGCACCGGCACCGAGGCCAGCCCCGCCGGGCCGCCGCCACCGCCGGTCCCGGCACAGCGGGCGCTGAAGCCGATCCGGTTCCCCGACGCGGTCACCGACGGCTACGTGGCGACGATGGACTGGCGCTACGTCGCGGGCGGCCCGACGGAGCAGCCAGGTCCCGCCGCGGCCTGGGTCCGGCCGCTGGCCAGCCTGCTGCCCGGCGAGCCCTGCTCCCCGATGTCGGCGGCGCTGCTGGTCGCCGACTCGGCCAGCGGCATCAGCGCCGTGCTTGACCCGGCGGACTGCCTGTTCCTCAACGTGGACCTGACCGTGGTGCTGCACCGTGACCCGGCCGGGGAGTGGCTGCTGCTTGACGCCGCCACCACGATCGGCCCGGCGGGGACCGGGATGGCGGTCAGCACCCTGTCGGATACCTCGGGGCCATGCGGGCGCAGCATGCAGACCCTGCTGGTCGGGCCGCGCTAGCACAGCGGACCCCGGCTGGGCCGCGATGCAGGGCTAGGACCGCGACCTGGTGCCGGGTAAGCCGGTATCGTCCTGGTCGTCGTCGGCGATCACGCTGGCCAGCGGCTGCGGCACGGCCGGGAGCACATTGGCGAAGTAGGACCGGGCCGCCGCCGTTGTCCCGACATCCCGGCAGGCGTCCTCGGACAGGTACCAGCGGTGCTCCAGGATCTCGTGGAAGATCTCCGGCGGGGACAGCCGGCCCCGCAGTCCGGCGGGGATCGCCGCGACCGCCGGGTCGTAGACCTCCTCCAGCCAGCGGTGCGCGGCGACCGTCTCCGACACCGGATGGCCGTCCTTCTGCTCCAGGTAGCCGCGGAAGCTGGCGATGTCATTGCGCAGCCGCCTGGCCTGGTTCTCGTCCGCGTGGATGCCGGTCTCCCTGAACAGCTCGCGGCTCTGCTGGCCCGACTCCGCGACCTTCGTCCGCACCCGCAGGCTGGTCCCCTCAGGAGTGCTGACCAGCTCCACCTCATCGGCGTCGAAGCCCAGCTCGTTGAGGCGGCGCAGCCGGTCGGCGATGCGATAGCGCTGGTCCTCGGGGCGCAGGATCTCCTCCCTGGTCAGCTCGTCCCAGAGCCGGTCGTAGCGGCGGCGCAGCTCCTCGCTGATCTCCAGCGGATCGACCTCGGGCGGCAGCAGCTCGCCCGCCTGAAGGTCGGACAGCTCGCCGAAGACCCGCTCGCTGGCCAGGTCCAGGTCGAAGGAGCGCTGCCCGTTGGTCAGCGCCTCGTGCTGCTCGCTGGTCTCGGCATCCACCAGGTAGGCCACGAACGCGCCGGCATCCGAGCGGAACAGCGCGTTGGACAGCGAGCAGTCGCCCCAGAAGAAACCGGATAGGTGCAGCCGGACCAGCAGCTCGACCAGGGCATCGAGCAGCCGGTCGGCCGGCTGGCCGCCGCGGCGGCTGGAGAACAGCGCCCGGTAGGTGCTGGAGTAGGCCAGGAACCGGGTGACCAGGATCGCGTCGGCGTCCGGGCCGCGGTCCACCACGATGCCGAAGACCTCGACGGCGGGCACGTTCAGCTCCGCCAGCGCCCGCAGCAGCCGGTACTCCCGCCTGGCGAGCCGCTCGCTGATGGACTTCAGCGCGTACAGCTCGCCGCTTTCCGCGACGAACCTGACCACGTGCCGGGAGATGCCGCGCTGGCGGATCTCCACCAGCCGCTCGTCCTGCCAGTCGGCCAGCGGCTGGTCCCAGGGCAGGGTGAGCAGTCCCGCTGCCTCGTCAGCGGGCGGGCTGAAAACGAACCGCACCAGAATGTCCGCCTCTCTCCTGGCTGTGTTGCCGAACGACGCGGCTAGCGAATCCGGCGGGCCCCGGCGGACGGCGCGACCTCGGTGCACCATGGCGGCGGCCAGCCCTCGGCCTCGAACCGGCTGGCCACGGCGGAGGTGACCGCCCCCGTCCGCTCGGCGGGCACCAGGGCGATGACCGAGCCGCCGAACCCGCCGCCGGTCATCCTGGCCCCGCTCGCGCCGGCTGCCAGCGCGGCCTCCACCGTCGCGTCCGCCTGCGGCCAGGACACCTCGAAGTCGTCCCGCAGCGACCGGTGCGAGGCGGTCAGCACCGGCCCGGCGCCGCCCAGGTCACCGGCCCTGAGCAGGTTCACGGTGGCGAGCACCCGGTTGTTCTCGGTGACGACATGACGGGCGCGGCGCCGCAGCAGCGGATCGAGCCCGGCTAGCTCCGAGCTATCCGTTACGTCGCGAAGAGACCGCATGCCCAGTACCTGAGCCGCCTGCTCGCAGGACTGGCGGCGGGCCGCGTAGCCGCCGTCGGTGAGTGCGTGCGAAGCCCGGGTGTCGATTACCAGCAGCGCGAACCCGCTGCTCGCGGGGTCAAGCGGCACCGTGGTGCCGATGCTGCTGCGGCAGTCAAGCAGCAGGGCGTGCCCCGCCTGGCAGAGCAGTGACGCCGACTGATCCATGATCCCGGTCGGCACGCCGACGAAGTCGTTCTCCGCGCGCCTGGCCAGCACGGCGAGCTGGGGCCGGGGGATGGCGATGCCGTGCAGCTCGGTCAGCGTCAGCGCCACCGCGCATTCCAGCGCCGCCGAGGAGGACAGCCCGGCGCCGAGCGGGAGGTCGGAGCTGATGGCGATGCTGGTCCCGCCGACCGGATAGCCCGCCTCGCGCAGCGCCCAGGCCACCCCTGCCGGGTAGGCGGCCCAGCCGGTCAGCATGCCGGGCGACAGGTCGCGGATCGCTACTCTGACGTCGGCACCCGGCGCCTGCCGTGAGGCGAGCACCAGCAGCCCGTCGTCCCGGCTGGCCGCGGCCGTGCAGGTGCCCGCGCCGATCGCCAGCGGCAGCACGAAGCCCTCGTTGTAGTCGGTGTGCTCGCCGATCAGGTTGACCCGGCCTGGTGCGCGCCAGCCGCCCTGCGGCCGGCCGCCGAACCGGTCGGCGAACAGCGCGGCAGCGCCATCGGCGGTGCCGTTCTCAGGCGAGTCAGCGGACATCGGCCCTGGCCTGGGTAAAGGTCCAGGCGTCCGCGACCATGTCGGTGAGCCCTTTTTTGGCCTGCCAGCCCAGCTCGGCACGGATCCGCTCGCAGGACGCGATCAGCACGGCGGGGTCACCGGGCCGCCGGCCTGCCTGGACCGCCGGGATGTCCCGGCCGGTCACGTCCCGGCAGGCGGCCAGCACCTCGCGGTTGGAGAATCCGGATCCGCTGCCCAGGTTGTAGACCCGGTGCACGCCGGGCGCGCAGGCGGCCAGGGCGAGCAGGTGCGCGCGGGCCAGGTCGGCCACGTGGATGTAGTCCCTGACGCAGGTGCCGTCGGCGGTCGGGTAGTCGTCGCCGAAAATGCCGACCTCCTCGCCGTCCCGCGCCGCTGCCAGCAGGTTCGGGATGAGATGCGTCTCGGGATCGTGCCGCTCGCCGAGCCAGTTGCCGGCCCGGTCGCGGTAGGCGCCGGCCACGTTGAAGTAGCGCAGGCTCACCGCGCCCGCCCGGTGCAGCCGCGCGTGCTCGGCCAGCGCGGTGTCCACGGCCAGCTTCGAGGTGCCGTAGGGGCTGGTCGGCCGGGGCGGCGCGGTCTCGGTGATGGGCACCGACTCCGGCTCGCCGTACACGGCCGCGGTGGAGGAGAACACGATCGAGCTGACCCGCGCCGCACGCATCGCGTCCAGCAGCGCCAGGGTGCCGCCGAGGTTGTGCTCCCAGTACCTGGCTGGCTCCGCGACCGACTCGCCGACCAGGGATCTCGCGGCGAAATGCAGCACCGCGTCGATGCCGTCCGCCAGCACGTCCGCCGCCGCGCCGCGCAGGTCGCCGGTGACCAGCGTGGCGCCGGCCGGGACCGCGCTGGCGTGCCCGGTGGACAGGTCATCCAGCACCACGACCTGGTGGCCGTCCTCGACGAGCTGGGCGGCGACCACGCTGCCGATATACCCGGCACCCCCGGTGACGAGCAGCTTCATGGGAGCTCCAGATGTGGCCTGACGGTGCGATCTTCCTCCGCGCAGCCTAGTGCCGTGACCAGCGATGGCGGCAGCGGCACGGCGCGCCTAACCGGGCGCTGGCTGCGCCTGGCCCGACTTGCGCGCCCGGTAGGCGGCCACGTGCAGCCGGTTTCCGCAGGTTCTGTTGTCGCAG
This sequence comes from uncultured Actinomycetota bacterium, assembly GCA_963725175.1. Classification (GTDB taxonomy): domain Bacteria; phylum Actinomycetota; class Actinomycetes; order Streptosporangiales; family Streptosporangiaceae; genus DASUBV01. The sequence goes on along the minus strand of CAVRXH010000006.1, from coordinate 2,716,026 downwards.
TAGCGCCGTGACCGGTTACGGGAGACGTCGATGAACACCTCACGGCAGCCAGGGGAGGCGCAGGTGCGCACCCGGTCGGTCTCGCCGTCCACGATCAGCCCGGCCAGGCCCATCGCCAGGTGCGCCGCCACCCGGTCGGCCAGCGGCGCCGTCATGCGGGAGACATGGATGTGCGGTCCCCTGCCGTCGTGCTCGACAATCCGCGGAACCGCGCCGGTATCCGCCAGCAGCGCGTTGACCAGCGAGATCGCCGCGTCCTCGTCGCCGGACTCGCAGGCCACCACGATGGCGTCAAGCCGCTCCCGGCGCGCCCGGAGTCCGGGCACGTCAGTGGCGGTCGCGGCGCGCGGATGGAAGGCGTACCGGCGGCTGAAGTCCTGCACGTCCGCCTGCGTGCGCAGGCCCTCCCCGGTACCCGCCCGGCCCGTGTTGATCAGCTCGGCGCAGGCGGAAAGGGCTTCGAGCTGGTCAGCATCAAAAAGCACTTTGACTCCTGTCAAGCCGCTCTCGTAGGCTGCGAACGTGTCAGTACCATATGCGAGGACGGTCATGACAGGCAACGCGAATGACGGCCCGGTCCCTGGCGCTGGCAGCCTGCCGGACCAGGCCGGGTCCCGCCGACGGCCGATGCTGATGGCCGGGCTCGGCGCGGCCTGCATCTCCTCGTCGGCCATCCTGATCACCCTCGCGCACACCGGGTTCGCCACCACCGCGTTCTTCCGCTGCTTCCTGGCCCTGCCGGTGCTGGCCGTGCTCGCGGTCGCCGAGCGGCGGCGGCACGGCCCGCGGCCCGTCGCCGCCCGGCTCGGCGCGGTCGCCGCCGGGCTGCTGCTCGGCGTCGACCTGGTGCTGTGGAACCACGCCATCGCCGACGTCGGCGCCGGGGTAGCGACCGTGCTCGGCAACCTCCAGGTGCTTTTCGTAGCGGTGGCCGCCTGGCTGCTGCTGGGCGAGCGGCTAAGCCGCGGCTTCCTGGTCGCGCTGCCGGTGGTGCTGGCGGGCGTGGTGCTCGTCTCCGGCCTGGCCGATCACGGCGGCACCGGCGGCCACGCGCTGGCCGGGATCCTCTACGGCACGGCGACGTCGATCTCGTATGCCGGCTTCCTGCTCGTGCTGCGGCAGTCCTCGGCGGGCTCCCCGCACGTCGCCGGCCCGCTCACCGACGCCACCCTCGGCTCGGCCGCCAGTTCGCTGGTCATGGGCCTGCTGTTCGGCGGGTTCTCCCTGCACATGCCGCTGGCCGCGCTCGGCTGGCTCGCGCTGCTGGCGATTACCAGCCAGACCATCGGCTGGCTGCTGATCACCTCCTCGCTGCCCAGGCTGCCCGCGGCGATCTCCTCGCTGCTGCTGCTCCTGCAGCCGGCCGCCGCGGTCGGCCTCGCCGCGATCGTGCTGGGGGAGCGGCCGACGATGCTCCAGATCGCCGGCGCGGTGCTGGTCTGCGGCGGCGTCCTGGCCGCCAGCGGCGCCATCCCGCTCCGCGTGCCGTCGGCGGCCCGCCGTGCGGGGCGGGCCGAGCCCGCGCCCGACGTCGCGGACGTCGCCGTGGCCGACGCCTAGCGGGAGGCAGCAGACCGGAAGACACAGGAGGGCCGGCGGCACCGGCCGCCGGCCCTCTTCCCTGTGGGCAAGGCTCAGCCCGTCGTGACCTCCGACCAGGCACCCTGGCCAGAGCCGATGGCGCAGTACACGCTGCCCGACCGGCCGATGTCTGAGTAGCTGACGACGACACAGGAGGTCATGCGCGTGCAGGAGATGCGGAGAAATATGGCCGGATCGCATGAACGACCCGGCCGCGCGGGAATGGCCGCGAGGATGCTTGACCCCGCCCCCCAGGGCCGGTTAATCGAGATTTTCTCGGCTACCTCACGGACAAAGATCCGCCGCAGCGCCCACAAGTCCGTCTAGGCCCTCGAAGCAGACATCCGCGACTGGATCGAGCACTGGAACGAGAACCTGCGTCCCTTCGCCTGGACGAAGACCGCCGAGGAGATCCTTAACTCCCTCGCCGATTACTTGTCGAAGATTTCAGGCGGACGACACTAGGACAGCTAACGCGAGGTCACCTCGGTCAGATAATAACGCCAGGCGACAGCGCCGGGCGGTAGGCTCGTGCGGTAGCGTGTAGGCACTGCTCCGGTCCCAGGTAGCCGCACGAGTGATACTCGGCGCATGCATCAGGGGCCGGAATCTTTCAAGTATCGACGATGCAGGGAGGCAAGACGCTGCCGTCAGGGTGTGGCACCGCCTGACATACCTTTTCAGTTGCGAGGATTGAGGAGATCTCATGCTCCGGGTGGCGCTCAACGCAGCCGATCTGGCCAACGTCAGGCTGGCGTTATCGCCGCTATGGGAGGTCATAGCCAGCGTCCGGGTACTGAACGATCCTGGGCTGCATCCGCTCCACCAGCTGTGGGTCAAGCAGGTGCACAAACGGCTGACCGAATCCGACCGCGACTGGCAATTGCTCTTCGCGCTCGTCTGCGACACGACTATCCCCGGATTCGTGAGTCCCCCGCCGGCTGTCCCGTCGCCCGATCTTGAACTGGAGTTGGCGACTTTGGCCGCCACTCCGCCGAAAGAGGTTCGCACGGCGCTAGCGTCGATGGTAGGCCCGAATCCACCCGCTCTTATTGCGGTCTACAACGACCCAGTTGCAGGGCTGGCGCATCTGGTCGACATCATCGGGACATATTGGGACATCGCGCTGGCCCCGTACTGGCCCTCAATGCTCGCACTGCTGGAACGCGACGTGCACTACCGCGCCCGCACACTCGCGGACGGCGGCGTGCACCTGCTGCTGTCTGGTCTCGATCCGAGGGTGCGGTGGAATGGCGAGACCCATACGCTGGACGTGACGACCCAGCACTTCTCCGGCTTCGTGGAACTGGAGGGGCGAGGCTTGCTCCTGGTGCCATCGCTGTTCATCTGGCCGAGAATCTTCGCGAAGCTCAGCCGACCGTGGCAGCCGACCTTGCGGTACCCGCCGAGAGGTATCGCAGAACTATGGCACCCGAGCGAGACCAGCACGTCCGGAGCGCTCTCCGCGGTGCTCGGGCATTCTCGGACCGCGCTGCTCACCGAACTGCATTTCCCTACGTCAACCACCGATCTGGCCATGCGCACTGGCCTGTCCGCCGGAAATGTATCCCAGCATCTCAAGGTACTGCGCGGCGCCGGGCTGGTTAATGCACACAGGACAGGACGTTACGTACTCTACGCGCGCACCAGCCTTTCCCAGTCACTGTTTCCTGAAACGCTGTTCCCTGAAACTCAGGGTGCCGAGGGTCGAGTTACTCCTCATGCGGATAACAAAAGATTCCCGTCGTTCGAGCAGCGCCACTAGCTCCCATGTTAATGACCGCGCGATCGCCGTCTGGCAGTGCCCGAATGTGCGACCCCGCATATCCGTCCGGCGTGAGAAACGCATCCCACACGGCGGACCAGTTCTCCACAACGCCAGTCAGCGGACTGACCACCGGCTCGGGTCGGGGGATTATCTTTTGCTGTACGACATAGCCGCGACCACGACCCGTGTTGAGCGCATCCTTCCACTCTCGGTCGGAAGTCTCCCAGCCAGCTATGATGCCGACGCCACCATAACCGCCGTATGGTTTGAGTATCAGGTCCTCGCGGTTGTCCTGACATTGCTCGATGACGTCACGGCCATCGATACCGTCATCGGTCAGCGTGCGGGTCCATGGCAGGATGCTATCGATGAGAGCCCTCTCCTCAGGCGTAAAAGCATCGCGTGACCGGATGTCGGACAGTAAAGCCAGGCACCCTTTGTTAAAGACCTGCCAGCTCCGCATCGTCGTCCAGAGCACGACCTTTCCTTCCTCGTGCGCACGGAAGATCGGCTCGACGATTTTCTCTCCGTCCGGAGAGGCAAGGATGTCTTCAATGCTGAAGAAGCGCAGTACCACGTCGATCGGCTTGCCATGCAAGAAAAGCCGTCCTGCTGAGCTGCGCACCTGGCTGACGCTACCGACCACGATGTCAATTCCCAGACGATGCATCATCTCCTGGAAGGAGCGCACCAGGTGTAGGTACTCTGCCAGGCCGCCGTCCGTTTCGACAAAAGCCACGACCGGCGCGGTGCCTCCAGTGAGGGGTTCCGCGACCTTGCGCAAGGTCTGGGCTATTCGCTCCCCGGTGTGAACGTAACTGAGCTTGTGCTCCTCCGCGAAGGCACTGAAGGCATCTACCTCAAGCAGCAGACGCGATATCTCCGCGCGATCGGTGCCGCCTATCGCGCTGTCGATGTTGTACTCGAGTAGCTTGAGCGACTGACCGTCGTGGTACATGTCGGCACGCCCATACAGCGCGGGTCCACCAGGAAAGCGCTCGATCAGCGCGGCGCTCCTTGGAGCGATGTCAATGGCCTGGCAGTAGCGCCCGAAGTCACCGTCGAATAGGCGGTTCGGCAGGACTGCCAGCAGGTCGAAAAGTTTGGCCAGGGAATTGGCGCAGGTCAGCATAACGGACTGGTCGATGAAGAGCGGCCTGGCGAGCAGTCGGTCGCCGCAAGAAGCATCGAACGCTGGCGGGAAGCGCCTGCGGGCCTGCTGCATGGCGTCCAGCAGGCCGCGGTCGCCCGCTCGGCACTGGTCAAGGTAGCTATTGGTCACCTGGTCGATCATGATGACGAAGCCTCGCTCTCTGGCGTGGCGGCCGGCCAGCGCCGATCAGGTGTCAGGAAGACATCCGTGGCCAGATCCGCGGTCGCTGGTTCCGCTCGCAGACGGTCATCATCAAGGCTTATCGTTCCGTCTTCCGCCGCGCGCTCGGTCGAATGATCCGTGATCAGGCGGACGGTTCTCACGAAATGCCGGAACGCCTCGTCGAGCTGATCAGCGGTCGCTGCCGTGAAGACAAGGTGCCCGTGTCCCTGGAAGGTCTGCGGCGGCAGGCTGAGATACTCGCCAGCCGATCGGTAGATCTCGATCTCGTCAACCCGCGGGTCGGCCCTGGCCTCGTTGACGCCCTGCACGGCGGCAAGGCGGCCTGGCTGGTCAGGGAAGATGTTCCAGAAGCCGACAGGAGTGGCCGTGCGCGCGACCGACAGGACGGGCGTGCGGCCACTCGCGACGTCGAGTGCGGCCGCCACCAGATCGACATCCGTGCTCAGCAGGACGGACCGGTAGATGGGTCCGCCGCCCAGGCGGGCGGCTGCCTCCAGGACGATAGGCTCCGTGCCGTCGCGAAGCCGGAACTCGACATGGGTCGCGCCAGTATCGATGCCCAGCGCCACATGCACGGCATTCGTGGCCCGGATTACCCCCGCGACGACGTGTGCTGACAGCCGGGTGGGCGTGCAGGCGTATACCTCCTCGAAGGTAGGCCCGGTCGGCAGCGGCTTGTCGTGAATGGCGACGACATGGGTCTCGCCGGCGACGACCACGGACTCGACGCAGATCTCGGGTCCAGGGACGAATTCCTCTAACAGCATCGCGCCGCTGTACTCCCGGTGGGCCTGCCCGTACAGCGGATCGTTCACGAACCTGTCCCACGCACCACGCAGCAGGAAGGAGAAATGCCGATCAAGCTCGGCCTGGTCGGCCACGCTGCGTACGTACATACTGCCGGTGCCGAGCACCGGCTTGAGCACGAGGGGGAAGCCCGTCCGGCCGGCGGCCGTGCGCGCCTCATCTGACGTGCTCGCCAGCGCGAAGCGGGGTTGCGAAACGCCGGCGGCGGCGAACGCCTTACGCATCGCGAACTTATCTCGCGCGAGATACGCGGTGCGCCCGCTGACAGCAGGAAGCCCCAGCATGGCGGCGACCTCTGCCACGGTCGGGACGGCGGCCTCGGCGAAACTCACCACAGCGGAGATCGCCTCCTCGTCGTTCACCAGGTCGCCGACGGCCGCGAGTGTCCGCCCGATGTCACTCGTGTCAGCGGCGACGACTCGGTCAGCGAGCGCTGCCTCCCAGGTCGGGTCTTCCATCACGAGCAGTAGTCGCTCCCCGTGCTGCCTGGCGTACGCAGCGGCTCTGGCCAGATGACGGCGCCGGCTCTGGTTCTTCTTGTGTAAGACGAGCAGGCTCACGGGTTACCGTCCTTTCTTGCTCTGGCCAACTAGCGGTGCCCCGAGCTGAGACAGCAGCTCAAACTGCTCGTCGGTCAGTTCGAGAGCGGCGGCCGCGACGTTCTCCGCCAGGTGGTTGAGGGAGGACGTGCCGGGAATGGGGATGACGACTGGCGATCGGCTCAGCAGCCAGGCAAGGGCAACCTGCACGGGAGTGGCGTCTAGTTCCTTCGCCACGATGGCCAACGCGCCATCCCGGCCGGCGGCGCTGCCACTGCCGAGTGGAAGCCACGGCTCGAACGCGATGCCTTCTCGCTCGCAGTAGTCGATGACGTTGTCGTAGCGCCGCTGCGTCAGGCTGTACTGGTTTTGCACACTGACGATGTCGACAATCGTCCGGGCCTCCTCGATCTGCTCGACCGTCACTTCGGAGAGCCCGACATGGCGGATCTTGCCGTCATCCTGGAGCCGTCGCAGCGCGGCGAACTGGTCGGCGGCCGGCACCTGCGGATCGATGCGGTGCAGCTGGAACAGGTCGATGCGCTCGACGCGGAGCCGGCGCAAGCTGAGCTCGGCCTGCTGACGCAGGTACTCTGGGCGTCCCAGCGGCTTCCATTCCCTGATCGAAGGGCGGCTTTGCCCGGCCTTGGTCGCGATGACCAAGCCCTCGGGATAGGGGTACAGCGCCTCGGCGAGTATCTCCTCGCTCGCCCCCAGGCCGTAGGCATCGGCGGTGTCGATGAAGTCGACGCCAAGCGCCACCGCGCGGCGGGCGACTGCGATGGCGGACGAGGGGTCAGTCGGCGGTCCCCAGACGCCGGGACCGGTGAGGTGCATCGAGCCAAAACCGAGGCGGTGTACCGGCATGTCTGTGCCGATCGCATAGGTATCAGTGCGGTTAATCATGATCGCTGTTCTCCTTGGAAATAGGCGAGTGTCGGATGTGGCGCCGGCGATGAGCCCGCTAGCAGCAGCAGCTTTCCCGCGGACCTGCGCTGCTCAAGGTGGCTATGCGCGACCGCGGCATCCGCCAGGGCGCACGCCTGATCCACATGGACCGACAGCAGGCCGTCGGCCACCCATCGCAGCACCTGACCAGCCCGGACCAGTAGTTCTGCCCGGCTGGCCAGGTAGTCGGCGAGATTGGGCCTGGTAACGAACACCGAGCCCGCGGAATTCAGCCTTTGCAGATCGACGGGCGGCACGGCGCCGCCGGCCTGACCGAAGAGAGCGAGCATTCCCCGCGGTCGCAATGAGGCCAGGCTGGCGTCGAATGTCGGGGCGCCAATTCCATCGTAGGCGACCTGCACGCCGGCACCGCCGGTCAGCTCCCTGACCGCGCCAGGCAGGTCAGCCGCCCCGGAGCGGATGATCTCGTCGGCTCCGGCAGCCCTGGCACGCAATTCCTTCTCGGCGGTCGACACAGTCCCGATGACCCGGCCGCCACGCAGCCTTGCCAGCTGGGTGAGCAGCAGGCCAACCCCGCCCGCCGCCGCGTGCACGAGCACGGTGTCGCCTTCTCGCACCGGATGTACGTCGTGCACCAGGTAGTGCGCTGTCATGCCCTGCAGCAGCACGGCCGCGGCCGTGTCCGTGCTGATCTCGTCAGGGATCGGGATGAGCCGGTCAGCGGGCACGGCCGCCCGCTCGGCGTAACCGCCATGAACGTTGACCCACGCAACCCGGTCACCGACCTGGACGCCGTCCACAGCCGGGCCGAGCTCGCGCACCGTGCCCGCAGCTTCCATGCCAGGTATGAACGGCACCGCCCTGCGGTAGGCGCCGGTCCTGTGGTACACGTCAATGAAGTTGACCCCGCTGGCCGCGATGTCAACCAAAACCTCACCTGGCCCTGGCCGCGGGTCAGGTACCTGCGATGATCGCAGTACGTCAGGACCGCCGAAACGGCGGACCACGATGGCGCGCACCGACCTACCTCTCCTTCTGCTTCACTGGGCCAGCCGCTGGGCCAGCGGCTGGTGGCTGGCAGGTGACCTGCGTCAGCCACTCGGGATGGCACCCTGAGCGCCCGCGCACCGCATCCTCATAAGCCTGCGCCAGGCGCCTGGTCACCGGCCCCGCGGACCCGTCGCCGACCCGCATGCCGTCCACCGCGGTGACGGGCAGGATCTCCCAGGCGGTGCCCATGAAGAAGACCTCGTCGGCCAGGTACAGCTCGCTGCGGTCCACCGCCCGCTCGACCGCCAGGACCCCTAGTTCGCCGAGCAGCGTCAGCGCGCTGGCGCGCGTGATGCTGTCGAGCACTCCGCTGGTCAGATGCGGCGTGATCACCTCGCCGTTGCGCACCAGGGCAACGCAGGCGCCAGCGCCCTCGGCTAGCTGATGCCGCTCATTGAGCATGATGGGCCAGTCGTGGCCGTTCTCCCGCGCCTCCATCATCGCCAGTCGTCCATTGTGATAGTTGGAGAACGCCTTGATACGGGGCGGCATCGAGGCATCACTGATCCGCAGCCACGAGCTCACCGCCGCCCGGCAGCCCCAGCGGCTGGAGAGCCCGCTGCGGAAGGGCCAGGTATCCACCACGACCTCGCACAGGCTTCCGGCGGGTACCATCTGCTCCCTGATCACCCCGCTGGGGAAGGCCCATGGCCGTATGTAGACATCGCCGCAATAGCGGTTCGCGCGCAGCAACTCCAGCGCGGCGGCACGCACTGTCGCCCAGTCGTAGGGCAGCGTGAGCCGGGCGATGCGGGCCGAGTCGTACAGCCGCCGCAGGTGCTCGTCGAGGCGGAACACCAGCAGCCTGCCGCCGTCGTCGGCGACGTAGGCCTTAATACCGTCGAAGACTGCGGCGGTTGACGCATGCCCCACCGCGTTGACATGGATTCGCGCCTCCTCCCAGCGCACCATGTCGCCGCTGCGCCAGATCCATTCCGGATGGTCAAGCCCCGGACTGGCTAGCGAGTCGAGCGTAGCGGTGCCATTCGCGGTGACCAGCTGACCATTCATTTCGACACCGTTCCTTCGGTAGCGAGCGGGCCGGCATCAAGCACGTAGCTCGCCAGGCTGTCCAGCACCAGGCCGGCAGTCTGGAGGTCAGCGTCGCTTGCCGCGGCGTTCGGCACTGCGACGCACCGCAGGCCTGCGGCTGTCGCCGCCTGCACTCCCACCTGTGAGTCCTCGAACGCGATCACCTCGGCCGCGGTCAGTCCGGTGCGCAGCAGCGCCAGGCAGTACAGGTCGGGGGCCGGCTTGCGCCTGCCGGGCTCGTCGCCCGTGACCAAGACGGCGAAGCTGTCCCGGACGCCGAGCCGGGTCAGGTGCCCGCAGACCCAGCCGAGCGGCGAGCTGGACACCACGGCGAGAGTCAGCCCGCGCTGGGCGGCGGCAGCGATCAGCTCGGCCACGCCTGGACGCAGCGGCTCCTCGTCGCACAGCGCCTGCTTGCGCCGCAGCCTGCGCGCTCGCACGGCGGCGTCCACCAGGATGCCGCGCCGCCTGGACAGGTCAGCCACCGCCACCAGCTCACCGTCCGCTCGCCCAGCCATCCTCGCCCACACATCCGGCGGGAAGGCCAGGCCGAACTCCCCGTAGAGCTCTTCCCACGAGCGCCGGGCCGCTCGCTCGGTGTCGCAGATCAGGCCGTCGAAATCGAGAAGAAGCCCGCGGAGCAGCACGTCAGGCACCGCCTCTGCCTGGCACGCCAGCCGTCAGCGTGTAGGGCACCTGGCCGGCCGGCCGCGGGACCGCGGCGCAGCGCCCGAGCACCCGGTCAACATAATCGTTGCTGAACATCCCCGCCGGATCGAGCCGCGCACGGATCCGCTGGAAGGTGGCCCATTCCGGGTACCGGGGCGCCAGTACCTCGGCGGTGGCAGTATGCGCCTTTCCCCAATGCGGCCGGCCGTCCAGCCCGCGCAACACGTGCTCGACGATCCGCAGGAGCTCGATATAGCCCGCGGTCCTGGGCACGGTGAGGTTGACATATCCGGTCGGCCGACCGTAGGCAGGGCTGAGCGGAGTGTCATCCGGCGCGCCCACCCGGACCAGCACCGAGTACGGCGAGTGGCGGCCAGCGCGACGCAGCGCCGCCCGCAGCTCGCGCACGGCGGGTACGACGTTCTCCAGGGGCAGCGCGTGTTCCATGGCGAGGAACCTGACGGGTTGCGCGAAGGTGAAGGCACGGTAGCTGGCATCAACGTACTCGGCACCGTCCCCGCCGCCAGCCAGCCGGCCGGTGAGCCAGGGCACCGCGGCCGGCCAGTGCTGCCCGGCCAGCCCGGTCAGGCCGCAGCGCGCCTCCGACAAGGTCGCCGAGAACCGGTGCCGCGCCGCAGTGACTGTCCTGCGGTCCGCGGTCCTGGACAGTGACCGGACAACGGCCTTGTCCCCCCAGGGCAGCCAGGAGAACGCCACGTGGTCCGCGCTCACGGTCCACTCCTCGAACCGGTCGAGCAGGCCATCGAGAGCCTCGGCATGTTCAACCGCGCGCAGGTTGAATCTTGGTACACAGCGCAGCGTGACCTCGGTGATGACGCCGAGCGCACCCAGTGCGGTGCAAGCGCAGCGGAACATGTCGGGGTCGGATGCCCGGTCGAGCGCCAGCACGGAGCCGCCCGCTGTTGCCAGCCGCAGCGCGACCACCTGGTCGGCGAGCGGTCGGTGGCCGATACCCGTGCCGTGCGTTCCGGTTGACATGGCACCCGCGACAGTCTGGCTGGCCAGCGTGCCGAGGCTATCCAGCGCCAGGCCGGCGCGGTCAAGTTCCGTGCTGAGCTGCCACAGCGAGATGCCTGACCGGACGGTGACCAGCTGAGCATGCCGGTCGATGGCAACGATCCCGGCATAGCGGCGCAGGTCGAGCAGCAGCCCGTCAGTGCACGCCAGCGGGTTGAACGAGTGGCCAGCGCCGACCGCTCGCACGGTCATTCCCGCCGTGGCCGCGGCGGCGATGGCATCGACGATGGCCGCCTCGTACTTCGGCGCGACCAGGAGCGTCGGGGCGGCACGGACGTTACCTGACCAGTTGTGCCACGTCGCGACGGACCTGCCGCGAAGAGATCTGTTCATCGGGGCCTTCCCAGGAGCTGCGCTGATCGCAATGCCGCCAGGTCAAGCCGGGCGCGGAACCTACGGACGGCGTCTTGCCATCCCGGCATCGTGTAGCCGAGGCCGGCCAGTAAGTCGGTGTTGAGGGTCGAGTCGCGCGGACGGCTGCCAAGGAAGGCGCAGGTGTCGAGCGGCACCGGCTCCGGCATGAGGCTGTCTGCCCGGTCCCGCTCGAACTCCGCGATGATGTACCGGCCGACCTCATACCAGCTTGTCGTCCCGGCATTTGCCGCGTGCACAGTTCCGGTCAGCCGCTGCCGCGTCAGCAGGAAGATCAGGGCACCTGCCAGGTCAACGGTGTAGGTGGGCAGGCCGAACTGGTCCGCGATGAGTATGGGACGCTCCCCCCGCGCTGCCTGCCGCATCGTCGCCAGCACCGTGTCCGTTCGCTCGTCGGTGCCACCAAACAGCCACGACGTCCTGACAAGAAGATGATTGTCGAGCAGTGCGGTAATCCGCTCGCCCGCCAGCTTGGTGAGCCCGTACACACTCAGCGGACTGGGGATGTGGCTCTCCCGGTAGCCACCAGCGGGAGTGTCCGCACCGTCGAATACGTAATCGCTGGAGACGTAGATCAGCCGAGTCCCGGTAAGACGGCACGCGTCGGCGACGTTGCGTACCCCCGTGACGTTGACCCGCAGCGCCCGTTTCGGATGGGACTCACAGTCGTCCACGATGGCGTTCGCGGCCATGTGCACGACCGCGTCGGGCCGAAAAGCGGTGATCGAAGCGCGGACGGCCGCAGCATCGCCGATCTCGAAGTCCGCGAGCGACACGCCGAGGACCGGCCAGCCGGCGGTCTCCTGACTCTCCCGCAGGGCCGCGGCCAGGGCCGTTCCGAGCATTCCGTCAGCACCGGTGAGGTACACGCGCATCTACTGCCTCATCACAGGTGGCCGAACTCGGCTAGCAGCTCTTCCAGCGAGGCGCCGGAGCCGATCTTCTCCCGGATGAGCTGCTCCTTGCCGATCTGGTGGCGGGTGCCCGCCAGGACGTCTTGCGCGAGCGCTGTCGGCACGACTGCTATGCCGTTCTCGTCGGCCACGATGATGTCGCCTGGCTCGATGACCTGGCCGTCGATCACCACGGGCACATTGACCTGGACGGGCTCGGTGCGGTCATGCACCAGGGTCGGCGACGGGCGCGGTACGGTGCTGCGGTACCAAACGGGGAAGCCCAGGTCGCGGATCTCGTCCACGTCACGGATCGCGCCGTCCACGATGCCCGCAGTGATGCCGGCCTTCATGGACAGCGTGGACATGAGGCCGCCCCACATGGCGGTCCGCCTCGTCTCATGGCACGCGACCACGATGACATCACCTGGCTGTGCTCTGGCGAGCACGGGCATGGGGTCGACCAGGTCGTCGATCGACATGTCGATGGTCAGGGCGGGACCGGCGATCTTATGAGCCGATCTCACCGGCAGCAGGCCGCCGATGGCGCCGACCCGGCGGCGGGCGTCGGTGACCAGGCAACTGGGGCTGTACTCCGCCAGAACCGCACGGAAGTCGTCGATCAGTTCCTGTGGCGGCCTGTGCATGTCGTTGAAGGTGGTCTGCATGTTGTCCTCCTGGTAGCCGGATGGGCGTTAATCGGCACGCGGGCCGACATCGAACGGGCGAGGGCAGGACTCGCCCTTGATCTTGGAGCCGATCACCTCGGCGAGCCGCGCGGCGGACAGGTCATGTGCCTCAAGCACGTCGTCCTCACTGCCGCAGCGGGGGACCTCCGTCAGGCCAATGCCGGTGAATGACGGTACGGATGGCTGGCCGAGCTCTAGCAGCGCTCTGGCTAGCAGGTCCGCCTGGCCGCCGCGGGTGAAGTGGTTCTCTACGACGAACAACTGCCCGGCCCAGCTCGCCAACTGCCTCAGCCAGCCGTCGTCGACCCGGTTGAGCCACGGCAGGTTGATCACGGTGAGGTCGAGGCCGTCGGCCCGCAGCAGGTCGGCCGCGCCCAGCAACTGGGTGAGCACGACCGGCCCGGCCCCCACGGCGACCGTGGTGCCGCCCTCGCGGATCACCGTGCCGCAGCCGACGGTCATCGGTCCGGCCGGGAGGCTCGTCACCGCTGACGGCACGGGCGTGCTGACCAGGCGTAGGTAGACGCTGTGCCGGGCGTCGACGCAGAAATCCACTGCGGCCCGCACCTCGGCGGCATTCACCGGCTCCAGCATCACCAGGCCGGGAATGGCGCCAAGCGCGCTCACGTCCCTGACCGCCTGGTGGGAATGGCCGGGGCCAGCTGGCAGCAAGCCAGCCAGCGATCCCACGTAGACCACCGCGCGGCCCTCGGTGGCGTTGTTGTAGATCTGCTCGTTGGGCCGGGCATGCAGGAAGCACGAGAAGGAGTGCACGAAAGGAACGAGGCCGCGGGACGCGAGGCCACCCGCGAGGGACACCATGTCCTGCTCGGCGATCCCGCACTGGAAGTAGCGGTCCGGGAATCGCCGGGCGAATGGGACGAGCCCGGTGTCCAGGACTAGGTCGGCGTCGAGGGCAACGATCCGGTCGTCGGCTGCGGCATACTCGGCGAGTGCCTGCCCGTAGACCAGAGGCAGCCGCAGCTCGGGCCGGCGGGCCGGATGCCGGGCTTCGGCCGACTGGAATGCCAGGGGCTCTAGGCCATGTCGGTGCAGGATGTCCGCTGCGGCGCTGACAAGCTCGGCGTGCGCGGTGCCGTAGTCCTCGGCGGACGGCGCGCCGCTGTGGAAGCGGTATCGCCATTCGCCCGTAGCCATCGAGGTGCACGCGAAGGTGGCGCAGCCAGCACCCTTGACGGTGTCCGCGATGATCACAGCGGGCCGCCCGGCGAATGCCTCGGCCCGCTTGCGGAATACCACCTCCAGATCCAGCGGATTGTGCCCGTCGCAGCGCAGCGCGCCCCAGCCGAAGGACTCGAACTTCGCCGCGAGGTCACCGAGGTCGCTGACATCACGGACCCAGGTGTCTGACTGGATCTTGTTGTGGTCGACGATCACCGTCAGCTCGCCCATATCGGCGTGCGCCGCGCCGGCCAGCGACTCCCAGACCTGGCCCTCCTGCAGCTCGCCATCGCCGGTCAGGACGTAGACGCGCTGGTCACGACCGTGCAGCCGGTTACCGAGCACGACGCCCTTGGCCTTAGAGATGCCCATTCCGAGCGAACCGGTGTTGAACGGCATGTGCGGAGTGCGCACGTCCGGATGGCCAGGCAGGCCGCCGAGCTGGCGCAACCGGTGCACCAGGTGCTCGGGCAGGGCGCCAAGGCCGATCATCGCCGCGTAGAGCCCTGGGGCGTCGTGCCCCTTCGAGGAGAAATAAAGGTCGCCATTCGCGTCGAAGGGCTCGCGCATCTCCTGGAGATACAGCCAGCTCAGCACGTCTGCCGCGCTGAAGCTGGAGCCGATGTGACCGGACCCGGCCGACATCACCATGTAGAGGGTGTTGATCCGGCTCAGGGCGGAGAACGCGCGAACCCGGTCATGCGGATCGTTGATGCCCGCGAGCACGCGGTCAAATTCGCTGACGGGTAACCAGCTCAAGACGTTCATAACACTCCAAATTTCCCTGGTTCTCACCAGCAGACGTAGCCGCCGTCGACGATGAGTTCGATGCCGTTGACGTACCTGCTCAGGTCGGATGCGAGGAACAGCAAAGGTCCGGTCAGGTCCTGCGGCCCGGCCATCCGTCCCATCGGGATCCCGGCGACGAACTTCCGCCGGAAGGCAATGTCCTGATCGCCGAGGACGCCGCCAGGCGAGAGCGTATTGACCCGGACCCCGGCCGCCCCCCACAGCACGGCCAGGTACCTGGTAAGTGCCCCCACCCCCGCCTTGGACATCCCGTACGCGGGCGGTTTGAGAAATGGCGGATCGAGGTCCAGGTGCGCATACATCCGGGGATCAGGTGCGACGGTTCCGTAGAGCGATCCGATGTTGATAATCGATCCCCGGCGCCGCCTGACCATTTCCGGGCCATAGACCTGGCAGGCTCGCAATACGCCAATGGCATTGACATCGAGCACCAGCGCCGACAGATCCTCGGGAACATCCTCGAACAGCCAGCTTCCGGCCTCGGCCGACGGCGGCTGGTCGATCCCCGCATTGTTCACGAGGATCGATGGCGGACCTACCTGGTCAGCTAACATATTCCGGGCGTTCTCCAGGCTGTCCCGCCTGGTCACGTCGGCCTGAACGCCGACATACCGCCCCGCACCCGTACAGGATTCGGCGTTTTTCATGAAGCCAGTCGGATCCTGCAGAATGTCCATACCCACGACGTCAGCACCGGCCTCAAGCAGCGCGGTCGCCCAGATCCTCCCGAGTCGCCCGCAGACACCGGTGACGATCGCGACTTCGCCAGGAAGAGAAAGCTTAGGTCCCACGGGAAGCAGTTCCAGCAGCAGGAACCCTGAGGTCATCGTCGGCTTCAGCAAGCACGGACAGGCTAATGTCGGCGTCCTGTTCCAGGGAGATCATGGTGCGACGGCCGAGGACCTCAAGAAGCCTGTAGGGCTTCATCCCGTCACCAGGGGACTTGCAGGCGATGTCCTCATCGCTCAGCACATGCCCGGCCGGTAGGTCGCGCGCGGCGACAAGCTTCTTGCCCATCTTTCTGATCGCCTGGGTCTCGGTGACGCTGCACCGCTTGATCGGCGATCCAATTGCTTCCCTCGTCCGGCCAAGGCCCGCGGTCATCTCGGTGAGCTGTGCTGGGTCGAGCGAGAAATGGTGGTCGCTGCCGGGACGGGAATGGTCCAGAGTGAAGTGCTTCTCGATGACCCGGGCGCCGAGCGTGTAGGCGATCAAGCTCAATTCGGGTCCGAGGTCATGCCCGGAGAAGCCGACCACCACGTCCGGGTACTCCGTGCGGTAGGTGCTGATCACCGACAGGTTGAGGTCAGCGGGCGCAGCCGGGTAGATCGCCGTGCACTGCAACAGCGCCAGGGAGGGGTTGACCGGCAAGATCGTGTCGCAAGCCCGGCGGACGTCATCCATGCTCGCCCCGCCAGTGCTGACGATCAGCGGCCTCCCGGCCTGGGCGGCGTAACTGAGCAGCGGAGTGTTCGTCACATCAGCGGACGCGATCTTGATGACAGGTACCTCGAGGTCGACGAGGAAGTCCACGCTGGGGAGATCGAACGCGGTGGAGAAGAAGGCAATCCCGAGTTCGGAGGCCACCGCAGCTAAGCTCACGTACTCCGCGTGGCCGAACTCAAGCGCCTCACGGTGTGCCCCATAGGTCGGCCCGTAACTGTTGCGTCCCAGGTAGGCCTCACCGTACATGTCCTTGGTGAAGAGGGTTCTGTTATCCCGCTTCTGCAGCTTGGCCGCGTCGGCGCCCGCGGCCGCAGCCTCGCGCAGTAACTGCTCGGCCTTCTCCAGGCTGCCTTCGTGGTTATGACCTATCTCTGCCACCACATAGGCTGCCGTGTCGTCGGCCACTCGTCGGCCGACAATTTCCAGTTCTCGCATGTCGCGTCAGCGTCCTTCCACTTGAGTTATGTTCCGCAGGGGGGAAAAAAGTATGGGAATCCAGACAAATGCCAGACCTACAGCCGAGACCCAGAGGGCGATGCGTATACTCGCGTACTGGCCGATAAGGCCGGCCATGGCCGCGCCTACGGCCAGCACACCGGTAAAGAGGAATCGCATAGTCGCGTTCATCCGGTTAAGCATCCAGTCCGGCGTGGCCTTCTGCCGGACGCTGACCAGAATGACGTTGCTCAGCCCTACCCGGTAAAGAAGCACCAACCAGGCGCACATGGCCACCCATTGCCACACACCGCGGTCAATGAAGGCGAGCAGGAAGCCGAAGGGCGTACCGAGCACGCCAGAGATCACCAGGGCCCGTCCGACTCGTTCGCCGAACCATCTGGCAGTCAGCGAGCCAAGGCAGACCCCTATACCACCGAAAGCGAAGAACAAGCCCAAGGCGCCTGCGGACAGCCCGAGCTCACGCCGGTACATCAGCGGCATGATGATGATGGCGATCTCGATGAACAGGTTCGTCCCGGCTCCGATGAGCGCAATCGGCCTGAGCAGCGGATGACCGAAGACGAACCTGACCCCCTCGGCAATTTCCTTCAGCAGCGGCCGACTGGCGGCTTGCTGCGGCGGAGCCTCCTGGCGGCGAATCCGGTGCAGGAACAGCGCAGACCACAGGTAGCTGGCCGCGTCGAAAGCCACCGCTACCGGCGCGGCGGTGACCTGAACCAGGAGCCCGGCGATACTCGGCCCGGTGATACTCGCGGAGGAATTCCAGCCCGATAGCTTAGTGTTCGCGTCCACGAGATGGTCACGGCCGACCACCGACGGCAGGTAGCTCAGCGACGCGATGTCAAAAAACACCGTCGCCACGCCGGTGATCAGCACCACCAGGTAAAGCTGGCTGATGGTCAGTACGCCCAGCCACCAGGTCACAGGTACCGACGCCAGCAGCGCCGCACGGGCGAGGTCGGCAGCAATCATCACGCTGCGCAGTCGCATCCGGTCGAGCCAGACGCCGGCCGGCAGCCCGATCAGGAGAAAGGCGATCGTGCTCACCACACCGAGTACGCCGACCTGCGCGGGAGTAGCTTTCAGCACCGTCACCGCCACGAGCGGCAGTGCCACGAAGCTCACCTGAGTGCCCATCGTGCTCACGGCCGAGGCGATGAACATACGGCGGAACGCCTCGTTACGGAAGAGCGGCGTCCTCCGGCGCGGGGCTTCTGGTGTGCCCGGATCGACCGGTGCTTCGGCTGCCCCCGGACCGAGGCGCGCGGACGACCTGGCGGGGCTGCCTGCTGGAGTCGTCATACGAGCAACAGTGCCCGCTAGGAAGGACACCGCCAAACAAAACAGGCTCAGCTAAATGCACGAGGGCAGATAGCGGGATTATTACCCATAAAGTAGCTCGTATGTCCGGCTGTGCTGGTGCGCGGCCAAGGCAGCAGGCGTGAAAGGTGAGGCGATCGACTACCGGCGTCCCATCGTTAACCACGACGATCTCGGCGGTGATTGGCCAGCACTTCTCCCGAATGTAATGAATGAGCCTCCAGGTCTCGTGATAACCGATTAGGCGCAAAGCCGCTTCGGTCTTGATGACCTGGACCTAGCCAGCCTTGAGGGTGGCCACGATGCTGCAGATGCCGGGCTCGGTGCGGATTTCGGTGGCGAGCAGGTCGGGGTGGTCGAGCCAGTGCAGCCGGGCGAAGTCGGGGTGGCCGTCGTGCAGTGGCGGCCAGGTTGTTGACGGGGTGAAGTCGTCCATCACGATGACGCCGCCGGGTCGCAGCCAGTCGCGGGGGCTGACCGGTGGCTCGCCGGCCTTGCCCTGGCCGCCGCCGTCCAGCGCCAGCAGGTCGAACGGGCCGGCGGCGCGCAACTCGGCCCAGTCGCCGTGCAGCACTGTCACGGTCGGCAGTCCGGCGAACACGCCGCGCGCGGTGTCGGCGAGCAGCCAGTCGTTCTCCACGCTGACCAGCCTGACCCCGGTCCGCGCGCCGCTGGCGAGCCAGGCCAGGCCGACTCCGCAGCCGGTCCCGGTCTCGGCGATCACGCCGTCACTTATCCCGCCTGCCAGGAGCTGAAGCAGCCGCCCGTGCGAGGGCAGGCAGGACATGCGGAACCCGGCCCGCCTCGCCGCCGCCACGGCCTGCACAACCAGGGGCGGTAAGTCCGTCAGGTCGCGGTAGGCGTCGGTTCCCTGGATGCTCACCGGACCATTGTTCCTGAACCAGGCAGGGCCGCCAATCCCGGCTTGCCCGGCCCTAGGGTCCAGGTACGAGCATCGCGCTATGGCGATCCGAGGCATCCTGTTCGACATCGGCGGCGTCCTGGAGCTGATCGCGCCCCTCGACTCCTGGCACGGTCCCTGGCGGGACCGGCTGGGGCTGAGCACTGCGGAGTTCCGCGACGCCTGGTCCGCCATCGACCCCGGCAATCTCATGACCACCGGCGAGATGGACGAGGCCGAGTTCCGGCGGCAGCTCACCGGGGCGCTGCGGCTGACCAGCGACCAGGCGGAGCAGTGCATGGCCGACATGTGGGACTGGTACTGCGGCGAGCTGGACCCGCAGATGATGGACTGGGCCGCCAGCCTGCGGTCGGCCTACCGGACGGCCATCCTGAGCAATTCGGCGGACGGCGCCCGGCGCGAGGAACTCGCCCGATACCCGTTCGCGGCCATGTTCGACCCGATCATCTACTCCCATGAGGTCGGACTGCGCAAGCCCGACCCGCGCATCTACCGGCTGGCCTGCGACAGGCTCGGGCTTGCCGCCGGGGAGATCGTCTTTCTTGACGACATGCCAGAGAACGTGGCCGCGGCCACCGAGGCGGGCCTGCACGCAGTGCTGCACCGCGGCGCGACGGAGTCCATCGCGGCGGTTACCGCGCTGCTGGATCGCTGACAGCCTTGTCGGCCTGCCCGGTCGCCGGACCGGCCCCAGGGCGCGGACGGACCACGCCGGCCAGCAAGGTGATCAGGCCAGCGAGCACGACGACGAAGCCGAGGGCGACGGGCAGGCTGCTCAGGTCGGCCAGCCCGCCGATGATCGGCGGCCCGGCCAGCGAGCCCAGGTAGCCGCAGGTGGTCACCATGGCCAGGTTGGGCCCGGGGCGGCCGAGCCCGGCGGCCCCGGTGAAGGCGAGCGGGACCACGACCGACAGGCCGGCGCCGAGCAGGGCATAGCCGGCGAGACCGGACCAGAGCTGGCCGATGAGCAGCGCGCCGCCGAAGCCGACGGTGGCCACCCCGGCCGAGAGCCGGACCAGCCGGACTGGTCCGGCGCGGCTGGCCAGCCAGTCACCGCTGAGCCGCCCGGCCGCCATGGCGCTGGCGAACATGGTGAAGCCGAGCGCGGCCACGGCCGGCGAGGCGCCGAGGGAGGAGTGCAGGTAGACGGCGCTCCAGTTGGTGGCCGACCCCTCGCCAAGGAAGCTGGCGAACGAGATCGCTCCGAGCGCGACCAGCGTCCACGACCACTTCGGCCACCGGTGCGGGCGCGCCCGCGGGCCGGGCTGCGCGGCGCCCGCCGGCGTGGGCGCGTGGTGCGCGGGCCGGGCGGCGAACGCCTGCGAGCCGGCCAGGCCGGCCACCACCATCACGACCGAGGCGATCACGAAGGTGGCCCTGGCGCCGACCCCTGCCGCCGCGGCTATGGCGCCAAGCCCGGCGCCGACCAGGCCGCCGACGCTGTAGGCGCCGTGGAACCCAGACATCAGGCGGCGGCCGAGCTGATCCTGCACGGCGGCGGCCTCGGTGTTCATGGCCACGTCGAGCACGCCGATGCCCGCGCCCCAGCCGGCCAGCACGAAAAAGAGCTGCAAGGTTGACCCGGCCACCGTGGTCAATGGCAGCAGGCCGCACAGCACGATCAGCGAAAGCTGGGAGATCCGGCGCGGGGCGACCGAGGCGAGCACGGCGCCTGCGGCCGGCATCGCGATGACGCAGCCCAGGGCCGGTCCCAGCAGGGCCAGGCCGAGCATGCCGGGGGTCAGGTGCAGGTCGGCCTTGATCGCCGGGATCCGGGCGGCCCAGGTGCCCTCGGAGACGCCGAGCATCGCGAAGACGATGGTGACGGCGGCCCGGCGGACCAGCGGCGACCGGCCGATCGGCTCAGGCACGCTGCACGGCCAGCCCGGCCGCCTCCAGCGCGGCGCTCTGCTCGGGACTCGCGTCGGTGACCAGCCGCTCGGCGGCGCTGACCGGGCAGACGTGGCCGAAGGTCACCTGCCCGATCTTCGTCGCGTCGCTGGCCACGATGGTGCGCCGCGCGGCGCGCAGCGCGGCCCGCTTGACCCGGGCGTCCGCCGGGACATGGGTGGTCACTCCGTCCCGCGCGTCCAGGCCGCAGCAGCCAAGCACCAGCGTGTCGAAGCGCAGCCGCTCGAAGGCCACCTCGGCCAGGTCGCCGGTCAGCACCAGCTCGCCGGGGCGCACGTCGCCGCCAGGGCTGATCAGGGTGACCGCCGGGTCGTCGGCCAGCTCCAGCAGGCCCCGCAGGTCCAGCGGCAGGACGGTGACGGGCCGGCCGTGCAGCGCCCTGGCTACCTCCAGCGTGGTGGTGCCCGCGTCCAGGATGACCGTCTCGCCGTCGGAGATCAGCGCGGCCACGGCCCGGCCGATCCGCTGCTTGGCCGGCCCGGCGTCAAGTACCCGGACGGCATAGGGCAGCTCGTCGCGGCGGAGCTGTACCCGGACTGCCCCGCCGTGTACCCGCCGGACCACGCCCTCGTGCTCCAGCACGTCCAGGTCGCGCCGTACCGTCATCTCCGAGCAGCCTAGGTCGGCGGCGAGCTGCCTGACCTGGACCTCGCCGTCGCGCTGCATGGCATCGAGCAGGGCCCGGCGCCGGTTCCGCACATCCATATTGATCATTCAATCATGATTTTTGTGAGTATGGACAGCATGGCTGTTCGATTTCCGGCCAGCGAGCGAGCGGCAGCAGCGGCAGGCTAGGCGAGGCCCAGCGCGCCGTCCAGCACCAGCAGCAGGCCCACCGTGATCAGCCCGACGATGACGATCGACCGGCCGTGCCGCCGCAGCCAGCCGTCGAACGCCCGCAGCCGCACGGTCGTGGCCTCCGGCCTGGCCAGGTAGAGCAGGAACGGCAGCCAGACGAGCATGACGTCGATGGCGATGACCGCCGCGAGGGTTACCGCGCTGCTGACCAGGCTGGCGTGCGACGTGGCGATCGTCTGGACGGCGGCCACGAAGGCGGCCGAAGGGACGAATACCAGGATGCCCGTGACGTACGCCGCCAGCGGCCCCGGCCTGGTCATCATCCGGCTGACCAGGCCAGGCTTCTTCTGCTTCTGAGGCTTGACGGCCTGGCGGGCTGCCTCCTGGCGCCGCCGCCGGAGCATGTGGATGCCGCCGGCCAGGGCCAGCACGCCCAGGCCTAGCCGGACCCCGTACCTCGGGCTGGAGCGCGAGGGCAGGCTCAGCCCGCCAGCCCGCAGCGCGACCAGCACGATGATCCCGATGGCCAGGGTCATCGTGATCGCGCCGAGCAGGTAGTAGAGCATCGCCCGCCGGGGGGTGGCCGAGCCGAGGTAAACGGCGCAGACCAGCAGCGCGGTCGGGGACAGCGCGGCCAGCAGGGCGAACCCGGCAGCGGTGGCCAGCATCGGGCTACCATCAGCCCGCGCCTGGGCTGAGGCATCACCCGCCGGGAGTGAATGCCGGCTCGGGGCGGCCCGCCGCAGGCGGAGCCGGGTGATCAGCTAGGTTCTGCCCATGCGAGGAGTATGCGCCCGGCGAGCCCGGCGATGACCGAGTATCCGCTGGCTGCCCAGTTCGCCGCGCGGGCGCGGGCCGCCGGCCTGGACCTGCGGTTCGGCCGCGAGGAACTGCTGGACGAGGTCGGGCCGCTCTGGCTGTCGATGCTGGCCCATCACCGGGCCGTGTACGACGGCGGGCTGCCCATGATCGCTCCCGAGGTGTCCTGGCCACGGCGGCGCGCTTACTACGCGAGCCTGCTCGCCCGGCCGGAGGCGGTGATCATCGTCGTCAGCCGGGCCGGGGAACTGGTCGGCTACTGCGTGGCTCACGTGCACCCCGGTCTCGATGACACCTGGCCGACCGGGGAGCGCGTGGGCGAGATCGACTCGGTGGCCGTGGTGGCGGCGGAGCGCGGCGCGGGGATCGGCACCCTGCTGATGGACGCCGCCGAGGCGCACCTCGCCGCGTACGGAGCCGTCGACGTGATGCTGGAGGTGCTGCCGGGCAACGCCAGCTCGATGGCGTTCTACCAGCGGCGCGGCATGAGGCCCGCGACGATCAAGATGCTGGGTCTCGCCGCCGCTGGAGACGAACCGCAGCGCCCGTTAGCAAACTGGGGTCCGCCCCGGGCAGGGCGGACCCCAGCACTGCGGGTGGCTCTGGCTAGTTGATCGTGGACTTCACCACGATGATGTTGCCCTTGCCCAGGTAGAAGATGCCGGGGAAGCCGGCCGTGTGGAACTCGGTGTTCGGGTTGTCGTGTAGCGTCGAGTGCTCGATCCGCAGGTGGCCGCTCAGGTCGTCGCTGACGTAGAAGATCGCGCCGCCGCCCTCGCGAGCGTGGTTGTACCTGATGATCGTGCCGCTCACCGTCAGCGTGTAGGTGTCGCCGTCGTTGTAGATGCCGCCGCCGCTGCCGCCGCCAGGCGTGCCCTTGCCCGCCGGGTTGGCGCCCCAGCCGATCGCCTTGTTGTGAGTGATCATGCTGTTCAGCACCGTCCACGAGACGCCGATGCTGCTGAGCGCGCCGCCATTCGAGCAGACCCCGCCGGTAAACGTGCTGTGCACGATGTAGACCGGGCGCTTCGACCATTGCCTCGAACGCGCGGATGGCCGCGCCGCCGAGGTCCGGGCCCTTGGAGTAGCAGCGGTTGGCGGTGAACATCGAGTTGATCACCTTGAACACGCCGCCCTGGGCGTAGATGGCGCCGCCGCTGCCGCTGGTGATGCCGTGCCCGGTCGCGTTGCCCTTGGTGAAGGTCAGGTTCTGCACCGTCAGCCGGGGCGTGTCCTGGTTCTGGCAGTGCGACGTCGTCCAGGTCAGCTTCTGGTCGCAGGTGTTCATGTACAGGATGCGGCGCTTGCCGGCGCCGCTCAGCGTGACCTTGCCGCCGCCGTCGAGGACCACCCGGCTGCTGGTGTTGTGCACCCGCGCCGTCGCCGTCATCTTGATCGTGACCGGGTTCGGGCCGCAGTTGAAGGTGATGACGCCGCCTTCCCAGACGGCCTTGACCACCGCCTTCGACGTGCAGCTCGCCGGGGTGCCGTGCCCGATGACGTGGTTCGGGTGCGCGGTGCTGACCGCCCGCGCCGCCGGCGGCACGTAGGCGTGCCCCTTCGGGTTGCCCGGCGAGAAGGCCGGGGCGGGTGACGTACTCGGCGTCGCGGAGGGAGCTGGCGTGGCCGCGCCGGCGGGCGCGAGGCCTACCGCCGCTACCGGCGCATGGCCAGCCGTCCCGCAGGCCGCCAGCAGAGCGCCGGCCGCAACAGTAGTGACAATGATGCCCAGACCGCCCATTCGTCGCATGGAGCCCGATGCTAGCCCTCGGCGTCCTGCCCCGCCCGGTGATCGGCGGCGAAACCGGGCTGCACGGGAACGGTCAGGAGAACCGCCCAGGTCAGCCGTCCAGTCGGCTCGCCAGCAGTTCCGCCAGATGCCGTCCCGGCCGGCCGGCCAGGTCGGCGAGCTGCGTCCGGCACGAAAACCCGTCCGCCAGCACCACCGTCTCCGGCCCGGCCCGGTCCAGGGCGGGCAGCAGCGTGGTCCCGGCCACGGCGGCCGATACCTCGTAGTGCCCGCGCTCCATCCCGAAGTTGCCGGCCAGCCCGCAGCAGCCGCCCAGCCGGGTCAGCTCCGCGCCGGTGCCGGCCAGCAGCGCCGCGTCGGCGTCCCAGCCCAGCACCGCGCTGTGGTGGCAGTGCGGCTGGGCGAGCACCGCCGTGCCGTCCAGCCTGGGCGGCCGCCAGTCCGGCACCCCGGCCAGCAGCTCGCTCAGCGTGACCACCGACCCGGCCAGGTCGGCGGCCTCGGGGGTGTCCAGCAGGTCGGCGGCGTCCGACCTGAGCACCGCCGTGCAGGACGGCTCCAGGCCCACCACCGGGCATCCCGGCGCGCATCGCCGGGGCCAGCGCGGCCACCGTCCGGCGCCAGGATCCGCCGGGCCGCGCCGAGCTGCCCGGTGCTGATCCAGGTGATCGCGCAGCACGACGGCCGGGGCAGCACGCTGACCGTGAACCCCGCGTCGCCCAGCACGGCCAGCGCGGCCACCGCGACCTGCGGGTCGAAGTAGTTGGTGAACGTGTCCACGAACAGCAGCGCGGGCCGCCCGCCCGCCGGACCGCCGGCAGCTGGTACCGCCCCGCTTCCGACTGTCCCTCCGTGGTGGCGCCGGTACCAGAGATGGAACGGCTCCGTCGCGAACTCGGGCAGCGACCTGCGCTGATCGATGCCCGCCGCATAGCCGAGCCGCGCGGCCCAGCGCCGGATGCCGCAGCGCGGCGCTAGCCAGGCCTGGCGCCCGGCTGGCCAGCGCCGCCCAGCGCGGAAGCTGGCCGAGCGCGTAGTGACTGCGCGGCCGGAGCCGCCCCCGGTAGGCCTGGTAGAGCACCTCGGACTTGTAGCTGGCCAGGTCCACCCCCGCCGGGCACTCAGACGAGCACGCCTTGCAGGACAGGCACAGGTCAAGCGCCTCGCGACACCTCGGCGGCCCGCCAGCCGCCGGTGACGAGGCGGCCGTCGATCATCTCCTGCAGCATCCGGGCGCGGCCCCGCGTCGAGTCCTTCTCGTCGCCGGTCGCCTGGTAGGACGGGCACATTACCCGGCTGGTACCCGCCGTGGAAGCGACGCACTTGCCCACCCCCGAGCAGCGGTGCACCGCCGACGCGAAGTCGCCGCCGTCGGCCGGGTAGGCCAGCCCCAGCCGGTCGCCGCGCCGGCCCGGCCCTTGCCCGCCCGGCTCGCGGCGGCGGTCCGCCAGCGCCGTCGCGCGCACGTCCGCGTCGGCCGGGCGGGGGTCAACCAGGACACCGGGGTTCAGCACGCCCTCCGGGTCGAAGACGCCCTTCACCTGGCCGAACAGCTTGATCGCCGCCGCCGAGTACATCACCGGCAGCAGCTCGCTGCGGGCCCGGCCATCGCCGTGCTCGCCCGACAGCGACCCGCCGTACCTGGTGACCAGGGCGGCTGCGTCGGCGAGGAAGCCGCGCAGCACCGCCAGCCCGTCCGGCCGGTCCAGCGGGAAGTCCAGCCGCAGGTGCACGCAGCCGTCGCCGAAGTGCCCGTACGGGATGCCGGCCAGGCCGTGCTGGCCCATCAGCTCGTCCAGCTCGCGCAGGTACGCGCCGAGCGAGGCCGGCGGCACCGCCGAGTCCTCCCAGCCTGGGTAGGCGGGACGGCCGCCGATCGCCCGGCCCGCCAGGCCGGCGCCCTGCTCGCGGATGCCCCAGATCGCCGCCGCGTGCGCCGGGTCGGTCACCACGAGGCCCGACACCGCGCCGGCCACCGACATCACCTGGCGCGCCCGGCTCAGCGCGGCCGCCTCGCTGTCCCCGGTGACCTCCACCAGCAGCCAGCCGGACCCCGGCGGCAGCTCGGGCACCCCCGCGCCGCGCCTGGCTCGCACCACGTCGACCAGGCGCGAGTCCATGCCCTCGCAGGTGCCAGGGTCCAGCGGCAGAATCACCGGCGTAGCGTCCGCCGCCTCGGCCATGTCGGGGTAGCCCAGCACCACGAGCATCCGCGCGGGCGGATCGGCGACCAGGCGGACGGTCGCGTTCGTGACGATCGCCAGAGTGCCCTCGCTGCCGACCAGCGCCCGGCGCACGTCGAACCCGCGCTCCGGCAGCAGGTGCTGGAGCGCGTAGCCCGACACCTGGCGGCCGAACCGGCCGAACTCGGTCCTGATCGTGGCCAGGTCGCCCGCGACCACGTCGGCGAGCGCGCCGAGCTGCCCGCCTGGCCGGTCACCGGGATGGCGCTCGCCGGGCTGGACCGCCGGCCCGGTCAGCCGCAGTTCCTCGCCCGTGCCTGTCAGGACGTCCAGGGCCAGCACGTTGTCCGAGGTGCGGCCGTAGCGCAGCGACCGCGACCCGCACGAGTCGTTGCCGATCATGCCGCCGATCGTGCAGCGATCCTGCGTCGACGGATCCGGGCCGAACCGCAGCCCGTGCCCGGCCGCCGCGGCCTGCAGCCGGGCCTGCACCACGCCCGGCTGCACCACCGCGGCACCGGCCTGATGGTCCAGGCTCTCGATACGACAGAAGTTCCGGGAGAAATCCAGGATCACGCCCGTGCCGACCGCGTTCCCGGCGATCGAGGTCCCGGCGCCACGGCAGGTCAGCGGCACGCCGAGGGACCGGCACGCCGACAGCGCCGCCGCCACCTCACCCGCGTCGCGCGGCCAGGCCACCACCGCTGGCGGCACCCGGTACAGCGAGGCGTCGCTGGCATAGAGCGCCCGGCGCAGCGCCGTGTCGCTCAGCTCGCCGGCGCCGGCCCGGCGCAGCGCCGAGGCGATCGCCGCGGGCGGCACCTGCGCGCCGCGCGCGCTGCCGGCCATCCGGGTCCTCCTTCGCCGCAGGCTGCTGCCAGTCCTGCGACTCTTTCAGACCGGGCAGACACGCCGCAGGGGGACCCTGGCAGCACCAGGATCCCCCCGTCAGCGTCGCGCCCCGTGCGAGGCGGCTCCGGCCGCTAAGGGCCGAACGGCATGGTCAGCGGCACCGGCGGCAGGCCGTAGCCAGGACCCGGCGGGGTGGACGGGGAGGTGTGCGGGCAGTACCGGCTGTGCGGCTTGCAGCCCGGCCGGTGGCCGCGGATCGGCTTGGTGGGCCGGTAGCCCTGCTTCGATACCACGTTCACCGAGAACCAGGTCGTCGCCAGGCCCTGCCCGCCGCGCCAGATCTCGTCACCGGCCAGGACGCCCTGCAGGTACCAGGACTTCGAGATCAGGTGGCGGCGCGCCGCGTCCAGCAGGAGTCCCGCGATGTGCAGGTTCCGCGCGTGCCACGGACGGCCGGTCAGCCGGTACTGGATGTACTCCCAGCCGCCCTTTATCGTCGTCTGGCCGGTGCGCCAGTGCGTGAGGTAGAACCAGTGGCCATCCACCCGCACCTTCCTGGTGCCGGCCGGGCCGCCCACCTTGTAATGCGCCGACGTGGAGTTCAGCCAGATCATCACCTCGGCCCGGTTCGCGTGGCCGTCCGCCAGCGGAGTCGAGTTGAGCCACAGGTCATACCCGGCGTTCCAGATGCCGCGTGACTTCTCCGAGGTGAACCAGGTGGAGGTCGCCGAGTGGATGTCGCTGATCCGCAGCGGGAGCGTCGAGCCCGGCGTGCACCAGCCCCAGTAGCAGCCGTACTGGATGAACGGGTAAGCCTGGACCGGGTTTCCCCCGGCCTTCGCCTTGGACGTGGACACCTGGAAGGCCGGCAGGCCGTGCGGGGTCAGCGTGAGGCACTGCTCGGCATCCAGGGTGCCGAACCTGTCGTCCTCGACCCAGTACCGCTTGCCGTCCACGTAGGCACCCGGGTTCGGGCCTGTGCTGCTCGGCGTGTCGCAGATGGTCCGAGTCGGCGCGGTCGCCGCCGCCGACGGTCCCGCTACCCCCGCCAGGCTCGCGGCCGAGGCGGCCACCACGGCGATAGCCGCGCCAGCGGCCCGCCATGATCGCTTCCCCCGGCTCGTCCTGCCCTGCCCCCTCGACGACATTCGGCCCTCCCCTGCCGTTGCGGCCCGAACCCTGCCCAGGCTGGTATTCGGCCGCGATATTCATCAATTAGATCGACATGATCTGACAGTCGCGAGGGGTCGTCCAGGCCTTTTCCGTAATACGAGACTGCCTTGTGACATCAGCCGGACGAGCGATGTCGCAGTAATAATGAGTGCAAACCGGGCAAGTCATCCAATAGCAGTGCAGCGGAACTATCACGGAAAGACCAATGGGCAGTTCACGAAACTGCTGCTCAGGATCACTGCGCTGACATCGGCGCTCGCGGGTCGGCGGCTATGTTGGGGACGCGGCCCGGCGCGGGGCCCGCTGACGTCCGACGGTGAGGATCTTCGGGGTGGTACCAGGGCGCATCCAGGACTTTTTCGTGGCGAGCGCCAGCGTGGCCGGCGCGCTCATCGGGCTGCTGTTTGTCGCCATCTCAGTCGCCGCCGACCGGCTCGCCAGGGAGGAGGGCGCCGCGCAGCTGCACCGCGTGCGCGCGGCGGCGGCGCTCACCGCCTTTATCAACGTGCTCGCGGTGTCCCTATTCTCGCTGGTGCCCGGCCACAAGATCGGCCCGGCTGCGTTGGTCATGGCCATCGCCGGGCTCGTGTTCGTGCTGGCGGCGCTGCTTTCGCTGATCCGCTTGCGTCAGGTCCGGCTCGGCACCTCGCACGACGCGCTGTTCCTGATCGGGCTGATCCTCGTTTTCGTATTCCAGCTCATCGAGGGCGCTGACGTGGTCGCCCATCCCCGTGACGCAGGCTCGGTCAACACCATCGCGATCCTGGTGATCGTCTGCGCCCTGATCGGGGTGGCCCGTTCGTGGGAGCTGATCGGCGGGCCCTCGATCGGGATCACTCATGAGGTCATGGCACTCGTGCGGCGTCAGGAGCCCGAGGCCGGGGACCCCGCAGACCCGGCAGATCCGGCGGACCCGGTCGGCCGCGGGGACACCCGGCGATAGCCGTTTTGATAGGAAAACATGTTGTTCGTCACTGCGGCTGCCAGCCCGGTACAGTGCCCCGACCAGTACGAGCCGTTGCCGAGATCGGGGCCGGTCCATGCTCGCAGCACGTCAGCACGAATGCGGCCCACGCGGTCTTGGCGGCGACCGGAGGAGCGGGGTACCCGCGCGGGCCGCCGCGCTCGGCCTGGCGGTAGTCATGCTGCTAGCGGGCTGCGGCGGGATCCGGAAGTCCATCGACCGGATCAACCGGAGCCAGGACTCCTATGTCAACCTGCAGAGCTTCATCCGGGACGAGCTGACCACCAAGTTCCACCGCTCGGTTCGCTCGGTGTCGTGCACCCCGCACGTGGATCAGGTAGGGACGTCCAGCAGCGCCAGGCTCAGCTGCCTGGTCCGCTTCACCGACGGCACCTCCTACACCGCGCCCGCCACCATCACCGACCCGTCCAACGACCCCGACACCGCCGTCAACCATTTCAGCTTCCAAGACCCGCCCCCTATCGATATCACCAGGGCGCCTCTGCCCAGCCCGGCCGTCAGCCTGACCGCCACGAGCCCGGCGTCGCTGTTCATCGCGCACAACCTGGCCAGGGTCGTCAGCCGGCTGACGACCAGGATCGGCCGCCACGACCTGTTCGTCCAGCTCGCGATCTACCCCGGTGAACTGGAGGCCGTGGTAGTCGGCTCCGGGGGCGAGGCACGCGCGGTGAGCGCCAGCTACGCCGGGCCGGTCACCGTGGGGCCGCAGGTGCCGTTCGGCGGCTCGCGCGACGGCATCTCGTCCGGGCAGCTAGTTCCGGCCGTGATCCAGCGTCTGGCCAGGGAAATCGTGGCCAGGCACGGAGTGCCGCTCGCGCACCTCGGGCGGTTCGAGCTCGTCAGCTCGCTGCCGGGGGACAACGCGGGCTGGGACGTCTACCCGACCACAGGCACCCGCCACTTCCAGGCCCTGATACTCGGACAACACCTAACGGAGATCACGCGCGCTTAGGCCTGGACTCGGCGGCGGGCCAGCACAACCCTCACAATTCCCTGCCTTATCCCCGACGACCAGGAAGATCGCTTCGGGTCTGGGATCGAACCTTGCCAGTGTAAGACACTATGTCTTACACTTTGAGCATGGCGGAGACCATCACGATCCGGACCGATGAAGAGACTGAGCACGCGCTTGAGGTGCTGACAGGCGGGGGCGTGTCGCGGTCGGCGGCGATCCGTCAGGCGGTGATTCAGGCAGCCGAGCGCCGGGAACATGCCGCTCAGTTGCGCCGCGCCGTGCTGGCGATGGATATCGGCGAGCCCGACGGCATCGACGTCGCAGCTGAGCTGGCACTCGACCGGGGCGACGAACGCTGATGATTTACCTGGACTCGGCCGCCGTGGTCAAGCTCGTCCACGCCGAGGCGGAATCCGCGGCGCTGCGGGCCTGGCTGAGCGAGCGAGCCGAAACCGGGTGGATCAGCTCTGCCCTGGTGGAGGTGGAGTCGTTCCGCGCCCTGGCGCGGCACGCGCCGGAGGCGGTGACCCGGCTGCATCCCGTCCTGGACCAGATCGACATGATCGACATCAGCCCGCGCGTCCGCATCCTCGCGCAGACGGTCAGGCCTGTCACAGTCCGCTCGCTGGACGCCATCCACCTGGGCACCGCCCTGGCCGCCCGGCAGGGTCTGACATCCTTCGTCACCTACGACAAGCGACTGCTGGACGCCGCAGCCGCCGCAGGGCTGCCAACCGACTCACCGGCCTGACCTACCTTGTCCCCAGCCTAAAGATCGGCGGACACAGAGGAATCTCGGCCCCGTCAGGATGGGCCGTCGCTGACGATGGTGAAGCGCGCGGGCTCGGCCAGCACCTGCGCCGCGGAGTCCAGGTCGGCGAGGCGGGCAGCGAGGGTGGCAGTCGCCAGGCGCTCCGGCAGCGCCTCGCTGAACTTCAGCCCCGTCAGCGCCCGCTGGTCCACCTCAGGCAGGCACAGCCGCTCCGCGGCGTCCGCCGTCCCTGCCTTCCACATCTCTAGGCTGAGGTCACCGCGCATCCGGATGCTGGCGTCGTCGAACCGCTGCACGCTGTCCGTCAGGTGCGACAGCGTCGCGGCAAGCGTGGCGTTAGCCCGGTACCCCGCCCAGGTCCACCAGCGGACATCATCGTTGTCCCGGACAATCACCGTGCCCCCCGGGTGCACCGCCGCGACATGCTCGTCGCGAACCTGCGCCAGGACCCTGGTGGCCCGCTGGGTCAGCGCTACCGGCGGGCCCGCGCCGAGCAGCACTTCCCGCACGGCGCGGGCCAGTGCGAAGCTGGCCCCTGACACGCCGGGAGTCAGCCAGCGGGCCTTGCCCCCGCCCTCGGCTGGCTCGACGTAACAGCGCCGCCGCGTCCAGTCGGTCCAGGTCACCTTCCAGCTCCGGCCGCCGAGCAGCAGCAGCCGCGGACCGTCGGCTTTCTCGGTCAGCAGCATGGGATCGGTCCGCCCGACTTCCTCCCGCCCGGCGAGGACAGTGAACTGCGGCGGGGCCGTGAAGACCGCCGTCATGCCCATGAAGTGGCGGTGCCCGAACCGCTGCTCGGCGGCCGGCCCGATGAACAGCAGCTCGCCGTCCCGGTCGATGAACCCCTGGTCAACCAGGTACGCCAGTATCGGTTCGGCGCTGGTATCGAACGGGGCGAGCCCGTTCCACCCCTGCGCCCACAATCGGCGGCCGATCCGGTGCTCCTGCAGGCACAGCGCGAGCAGCTGCTGGGCGACGATGTGCCGCGGCTCGGGCGGAGCCACCACCGGCTCGACATAGCCCTGGCCCCATAGATGTGCCAGGCCGGCCGCCCACAGCAGAGGGCCGGTGCCCAGGGCGAGGAACAGGCAGTTGCGGCTGCTCCCGTCGCGCCGCCCGGTCCGGCCGATGCGCTGCAGGAACGAGGCCACGCTGGGCGGGTCGTTGACCTGGATAACCCGGTCCAGGTCACCAACGTCAATTCCCAGCTCCAGCGTCGAGGTCGCCACGATCACGCAGTCGCGCGCCTGCGCGAACGCCTGCTCCGCGCGGCGCCGCTGGTCGAGCGGCAGGGATGCGTGGGACAGGAACGTCGTCACCCCGCGGTCCCGCAGCGCGGCGCCGATCTCCTCCACGAGCTGCCGGGAGTCGCAGAACACCAGCCGCTTCTCGCCCCGGTGCAGCGACGCGATCACGGTCGCCGCATTGCTCACCGACCCCACGTAGTCCAGCTCGATATCGCCGGGCGGCCGCCCGGCGGCCCCCTGGATGCCTGGGGCGGGGGCTGCATCCGGCGCCACCACGACGCCCTGCCTACGGCCTCGGCCCGACCCCTGCAGCCAGTCCAGCAGCCCGGCCGGGTTCCCGACCGTGGCCGACAGGCCGATCCGCTGGATCGGCCGCCCTGTCACCCGCGTCAGCCGCTCGAGCACGGCCAGCAGGTGCCAGCCTCGGTCGTCGCCCGCAAAGGCATGAATTTCATCCACAACGATGGCCCGCAGGTCAGCGAAGATCCTCCCGTGCTCGACCTTGAGGCTGATGAGCATGGCCTCCAATGACTCGGGCGTAGTCAGCAGCAGGTCCGGTGGTTCCCGCAGGATCCGCTGCCGCGCCCCTGCGCTGATGTCGCCGTGCCAGATCGCGGCCCGTCGGCCCAGCCAGCCCGCATAGCTCTCCAGGCGGGGCAGCAGGTTGTTGAGCAGCGCCTTCAGCGGGCACACGTAGATAACCGACAGCCCGCCCCAGCGCTGCTGCTCCATCGCGGTCAGCAGCGGGAACACCGCGGCTTCGGTCTTGCCGCCCGCCGTCGGGGCCAGCAGCAGGGCATCCGCCCCGTCCAGCACCGGGCCGGCCGCCTCCTCCTGCAGCGCCCGCAGCGACGGCCAGCCCAGGCTGTTGACGATGTGGTGCACCACGACCGGGTGCAGCCGGTCCAGCCCGGAGCTCACCGCCCCGCACCGCCCCGCACCGCGGGCCCGATCACGGCAGGTCAAGGTCGATGTCGTCGGCGCGGGCCGCGGGCGGCAGCGACGCGGCGGCCGCGCTGTGCTCGGTCTCGGACAGCTCGCCCGCGGCGAGCGTGAGCCGGTAGTGGCGGCGCGGGTCGAAGTCGGGGAACTGGTCGACCCGGTCCAGCACGTCAGCGACCAGCTTCTTCAGGAAGACCCGCGGGGCGACACCGACCTTCCCGCCCAGTGACCCGGTGACCGCGTCGGCAAGTTCACCCACGTAGCCGTCGTCCACCGTCTTGCGCATCCGGTCGGGCTCGTCCGTGCCGTCCGCGTACAGGTCGCGGACCTTCGCGCCCAGAGTCAGCAGCGCGTCGCGGCTGAAGCCGGGCAGCCGGAGCTGCACGGCTCGCGGGTTGTCGAACCGGGCGTCGGTGGAGAAGTCCGTGGCCAGGCGCTGGGCCAGCGGCGGCAGCCGCGGCACTCCGCTCGGCCCGTCGTAGAACGCGGGCGTGCCGGTGATGACGAGGTACAGCCCTGGGTACCGGCCCGCGTCGATCTCGTCGACCAGTTGCCGCAGTGCGTTGAGCGCCTTGTCCCGGACGTCGCCGCGGACCCGCTGCAGGGTCTCGACCTCGTCGAGCACGAGCAGCAGACCAGGGTGGCCGGCGTCGCGGAGCACCTCGAGCAGTCCCTGCAGGAACGCCATCGCCCCGAAGTGATCGAGCTCGCCGCGGATTCCGGCGCTCCGCTTGGCCGCCGCCGCGACGTGCGGCTGGCCGCCGAGCCACGCAGCCAGCGCATCCGCCCCGGCCCTGTCGCCGGCCGACACGGCCCCGCGGTAGGCCCGCAGCGCCTGGGCGAACGCCGGGGTGCGCACCGACACCGCGGCCAGCCGCTGCTCTAGCAGCCTGGCCACTGCCTCGTCGACCGCGGCCTGCCCGCGCCCGGCCAGGTCCGGGTCGGCAGCGGTGACATCGGATTCCAGGGTGAACAGCCACGAGTCCAGCACCGGTCGCAGCGCGCTGGGCGGGAAGGCCGCTGTCCGCAGCGCCTCGCCGATCCGCCGGTAGACCGTCTCCAGCTTGTGCAGCGGCGTCTCGGTCTCGGAGATCTGCACCTCGGCGGCGCCGAGGCCACGTCGTAGCGCGCGCTCGGCGACGTAGCGGGTGACGAACGTCTTGCCCGCGCCGTACTCGCCGCGCACCGCCGTGAACGCCGAGCCGCCGGCAGCGACCGCGTCCAGATGCCCGTCCAGCGCGGGGGTGAACCGCTCCAGGCCCACGGCCAGCAGGTCCAGGCCGCTCGCCGGGACCGTCCCGCGCCGCAGGGCGTCGATGACCTCCCGGCGTCGGCGGGGCGAGACGGGACCGGTCACTGCGCGATCCCGAACTGCTCGCGCAGCAGCCCCTCGTCCAGGATCACGGTGGCGCCGTCCGCGTCGACGCGCAGCACCGGGTAGCCCTCCACGTTCAGCAGCTTCTGGGCATGCAGCACGGCGCCGCGCAGGGTGACCGGCGACACGGCCAGCGCCGTCGCCGCCAGCGCCGGGACCAGGCGGCGGGACGGGGCGGCCAGCAGCGCGGCGAGCAGCGAGCGAACCTGCTCATCGGTCACCGACACCCGGCCTGCGGTCTTCTTCTGGGCGGCATACCCGGCGGACTTCAGCACGGCTGCCGGGACCGGGCTGACGGACTCGGCAGCCGGAGCCGTTTCGGGACCGGGACGCGGAGGCTCGTCGAACAAGGTGAGCGCCGCGTCGGGCTGAGCTCGCTGCCGCTGGCCGGGCTCGGCGCGGGCGGCGGATGCCGGATGTGCCGTCGCGGCCGGCGTCGGAGCCACGGGCTCGACCGGGTCTATCCACCAGCCTGGCTCCTGCGGCGGAGCCAGGGCCAGGTCGTCGACGCCCTCCGGAACCGCGCCGGGCACCAGGACCGCCACCGGGACTACCGCCTCGGCAGGGGAGCCGCCGCCGTGGTAGCCCGCTTTCAGCGGCCCGTAGCGTAGTCGCTCGTCCACGGCTAGCACCGCCCGGCCGTCGTGCCGCAGCACCCGCCGGCCTGCGGCGAGTACCTCACCGTCACCCGCGGGCTCGGCCGCCGCGCGGGACCGGCTGCTGGAAATGATGGCGTGCGGTCGCTGCGTCCCCTGGCGGCGCTCCACGATGTGCCCGTGGTCGGCGGTAAGAACCACGATCCGCCCGGCATTGCGGGCGCGGTCCAGCAGCGGTGCCAGGTGCTTGACGGCATCGGCACCCCAGTCGGTACCACCGGGATCGGACCGGTCCAGGGCATCATCGATCGTATTCAGAACGCAGGTGACCAGGGGACAGCCGTTCACATCGGCCAGGGCCGCCGCAACGTCATCGGCGACGGCGTACCCGAGCCGGGACGAGTCAAGCGGCTTCTTGTGGAACAGGACCGCGCCTGGCAGCCCCGCTGCCGTGGTCAGCGCCCGGTAGCCCTGCTTCTCCGTCTCCTGCCCGCCGTCCCGGAGCTGGCCGCATAGCAGGGAGGCCCGGCTGACCTCGGTGAGGGTGGGCAGCACGGCGAGCGCCGTCGCCCGGCGGGCCTGTCCGGGCAGCAGCGCCTCGGCCCAGCCACCGCCGGCCCGCGACAGCACGCTGGCCAGCACCTCCGTCCCCACCGCGGCGCTCATCCCGTCGAGGACCAGCAGCAGCACCGGAGCGCTGCGGGCCAGCGGCAGTATTGCCTGCGGAAGCAGGTCCTCTAGGTGGGTCACCTCTTCGTGATCGCCGCTCCCAGCCTGCGGGTCGCTGCTGGTGTGCGCGGCCAGCGCCGCGGCGAACGCCAGGTCGTGTGCCGCCCGCCGGGTCCGTGTCCCGGCCAGCACCGCGGCTAGCCCTGCGCCGAGGTCGGGATCGCTAGTCCCGGCCGCAGCGTCGTTCACAGCCGAGTCGGCCCAGGCGTCGCTGTCGCGGTGACGGCCCAGCAGAGTCGGCAGCGACGTGTCCGCCACCGCGCCACTCCCGGCCAGCCAGCGCGCCAGCCGCACCGCCGCGTGGAAGGCGGCGGTGCGTGGGTCGGCATCGGTGAGCTGATGGGCGGCCACCGCGGCCCACGCTCGCTCTACCGTGGCCAGCGCGATGTCGGTGACCTGCGGCGCGTCCGGGCTGGCTGGCTTGCCTGCCGGCGAGTCCGGCAGGGCGGCCCGCAGCGCGTCGGCCAGCGAGGCGAGCCGCCGGGTCAGCCCGGCGGGCAGCAGGTCCGAGCCGCCTGCCAGGCCGTCCGCGTGCGTCCCGGCGAGCAGCTCGTCGGCTCGGTCGAGCAGGTCCATCGCGTTGCCGTGCAACGCGCGGTCCTGCAGCATCCCGCTGACCACCGCGGCGGACTCCCTGGCCCAGGCGCGCAACGTGGCCTCCGGCGGGACCGCTCCGCCCAGGCGCGGCTCCATCCGGATCAGCGCCTCGCGGGCGACCTGCGCCGCGTCCGCGGCCGCGTGCTTGTCGGTCGGCTGGCCCGGCGCCGGGGACGCGCCATCTCGGGCGTCGGCGAGCAGGCCCGCGACCAGGCCGAGCGGGACTGCGTCCCGTGTCTCCCCGGCGCGCAGCAGGACCAGCAGCGGCCGCCCGGCCGCCCCGGCGGATCCCGCCGCCCAGTCCAGGACGGCGCTGGTCAGCGCGTCCCCGGCTAGCGCCCGCAGGTCCGCCACTCGCGCGCCCACCCCCGGATCCGCCGTCCAGGCCAGGACGCTGGCCGCGTCGACAACCGGGTCCGTCAGGCCCAGGTGGGCGGCGGCGACAGCACCAAGCGCATGATCACGAGTCAGCACGCCGCCCGGCGCCGGCTGCCAGCCCGCCGGAGGGGCGGCCGTGAGCAGCCCGGTCGCGATCTCGCGATCCTGCGCCGCGGCCGTCAGCCCCGGATCGACCCCGGTCGCGGCGAAGCGGAGCCGGACCGCGTCCCACGGATCGGGCGTGCGCAGCCGGTTCCAGACGAGGTGGCTGAGGATCCCCGCGCCCAGGTCATCGTCGGTGCGGTCGGTCAGCACAATCAGCCACTGGCCGCGCGTTCGGTCCAGCAGGGCCTCGCGGACGGCGAGCGCCGACACACACGAGACGACCCGGACCGGCACGTCGGCATGGGTGAACGCCGGGGCTCCGAGCCATTCCGGGCGCGCCCGGACTCCGAGCACGCCGTATGCGAAGTCCTTGCGGCGGGCCTGATCCAGCAGCGCCCGCAGTACCGGGAGGGTCGCGTGGGCAGCCGTCCCGGTGGTCACTCCTGCACCCGCCACTCCACAATGACCTGGTCGTCGCGGTGCTCGTCGAGGAACGTCTCCAGCTGCGCCAGCACGGCCCGCGACGATGCGCCCTTCGCCCTGGTCGCCCGCCCGGACGCGCCCGGCAGCGGCGCCGGCACCTGGATATTCACGTCGTCCGGGCGGAGCACCTGGGGCTGTGTCACCGGCCCGGCCGGCTGGCTGTCCGACAGCCACTCGAAAATCGCGTCGTCAGTCCGGGTGAGGGCCGGCCCCAGCCGGGTCGCGAACTCGTCGGCAGCCACGGCCTCGCGCAGCACCCTCAGGATGTCGGCGGCGCCCCGGCCTCGCTCGTCCGGGCGGCCCTCGGCACCGCGCAGCGGTTCCAGCCGCTCCCACCGGAACCCGTCTATCGCGGCGGCCACGCTGCCGGCCTGGCTCAGCGACTTCGCGACCGCCGTTTCCGTGCCCGACAGCTCGGCCCGGGCCAGGCTCTCCACCAGGTGCACCCGGCTGGCCGCCCGGCGCAGGATATCCGCCACAAGCGCCCCGGCGCGGGCCGTCGCCAGCCGGCCCGGCCCGTCATCGGGCAGGCCGAGGCTCCGGTATGCCCGCTCGACCCGCGAGACCAGGCCGCTGGCCGCATCGGCCGACTCGCCCAGGTGCTTGCGGAGTCTCTCGGTGAACTCGGTCACCCCGGCCGCGGTCAGGTACGGGTTGCTGTGGATCCCGAACAGGACCTCGGCCCGCGTCGTCGCCGCCTGCCAGTCGGCGGCCTGCGGCAGCGGCTCGGGCCGCAGCTCCATGTCAGGCCGGGCGGTGCCCGGCCGTGGCGCCGGGATGGTCGCACCGTGCTGGTACCAGGCCCGCTGCCGCAGCGCCGCCCAGGCCAGCACGACCAGGTCGGCGACCTCGTCGCGCAGGCCGAGTTCGGGGCGGATCGCGTCGATCCAGCCGCGTACCCGGCTCACGGTGACCGAGTCCCCTGGCCGCAGCCCATCCCGGGCCGCGGCCCGCTCAAACTCCGCGCCCCATGGGCTGAACCGGTCGTCGCCGAACAGGAAGTGTGTCTCCCCGGCCATGCCGACATGCAGCGCATTGGCGACCCGCCGGACCGCCGGGATGTCACCCTCCAGCAGCACCCGCCCGTCCTGGTCGGCCACAGCCCGCTCGACGTGCCCGTACACCGCGGCCAGGTCCCGCGCCGTAACCTCGACGTCGCCCGGCTCGAACCGCGGATGGCCCGGATAAGTCGCCGAGAACGCCTGGTCGGCCAGGTTGCGCAGCGCCGCCGCCAGGTCAGCGCCTACCGGCCGGGCCGGGGAGAAGCCGGGGTCGAGGCTGACCAGTACCCGGTCATGAGCCGCGTCATCGGCCAGCGTCCCAGGCGAAGGGGCTGCGGCGC
Organism: uncultured Actinomycetota bacterium; assembly: GCA_963725175.1. GTDB lineage: Bacteria > Actinomycetota > Actinomycetes > Streptosporangiales > Streptosporangiaceae > DASUBV01. Next base: position 2,677,212 of record CAVRXH010000006.1, on the reverse strand, counting down.
CGTAGCACTCCTGCACCGCGCGGCGCAGCGCCTCCCGCAGCCCCGTGCGCTGGCTCTCCAGGATCGCCCGGGCCTGCGCCCGGTCCACCTCGGACAGGTGATCCGCGTTGGCCGTCCACCGCTCGCCGGCCCCGCCGAGCAGCCAGTCCAGGATGACCAGGCGCCGCACGTCGCGCATCCGGTCCTCGGACAGGAACCACGGCAGCCACACGATGGTCCGGGACTTCAGCCCGCCCTCGACCAGCCGGTCGACCCGGGCCAGGTCCTCGGTGGTGGAGTGCCCCGCCTCGTCGAACGGGAAGTCCACGACCAGCCGCCACGTCCCCGGCCGGGCCCGGAAATGATCCTCGGCCAGGTACCCAGGGTCCCGCACGTTCCCGAAGACCAGGTCCACCGCGCGGCGCGACCCCCGCCAGATCACCTGATGTGCGTAGACCCCGAACACGTCCGGGTCCCGCTCGGTGACCCCCAGCGCGTCGCGCACCAGTTCCTTGATAAGCTCCCGGCGGCGGCCGTCGTTGTCCTCGCCCTTGGCGTTCTCCACCACGGACTCGTAGTCCACCTCGGACAGCTGCACCCGGATCACCGGGTTGCGCGGGTCTCCGCTGACATGGATCTCCGGCACCCGCCGGCTCCAGTCCCGGACCTTGGCCAGCACGATGCCCGCTTCGCTGCCGGGCAGCGGAGACCGGATCGAGCCGTGGTTGAGTGACGCGAGCCGGGCCGCCGTCAGCTCCTTCAGCGCCGGCACCTTGGGCGCGACTGCGGACAGCAGCAGCGTCTTGGCCAGCCGGTCGTCGGCCAGGAACCCGGCCGGCAGCCGCTCGGGGTGGTCAGCGTCGTCCGCCTCCAGGCCGTGCGTGGCGAGCAGGATCGGCGCCAGCTTGTCCCGGTACAGCGCCGTGGCCGACCGGAACAGCGACGCGGCCTGCGGGTCCAGAGCGTCCCGGCCCTGCACGATGTAGTCGAAGGAGTCGCCGACCGGGACCACGTCGTCCACGGTCAGCGCGTCCCGCCGGTCGACCAGCATCTGCTGCATGACCTTCAGCGCCGTCCGCTCCCGCTGCATGGCGCTGGCCAGCACCCGCAGCGTGGACACCAGCGCCGGGGAGAACGGGTACGTCAGCCGGAACGCCGCCTCGTCCGCGCCGCGGTGCCGGTCGTCGGTGTTGACCCCGTCCAGCAGCACGTCCCAGATGTCCGAGCGCCGGTCCAGCCGGGCGAAGGCGTCCGCCATCACCTGGTCGGCCTGCGGGTTATCCGCGCGGCGGCGCAGCAGCCGCCGGCTGGCGACATACGGCAGATTGCCGTCGCCAAGCTCCAGCGTGCCGAACCGGCCCTCCTGATGGCGGAACGCCCGGTCCAGCGCCTCCTGCTCCGCGCCGCTGGCGCCCGCGTCGGCGAACCAGCGGCGCAGGTCCATCTGCCGTGCCACGAACGAGATCAGCGGGATTGCCCGGGTGCCCGTGCCGGTCTCCACCAGCTTGGTCAGCTTCTGCGACTCCCGGCGGAAGAACTCCCGGTCCTGCACCGAGAACGCCAGCCACAGCACCAGCTCGTCCAGGAACAGCACGACGGCGTCGTAGCCCAGGGTCTTCGCGTGCGCCGCCATGGCCGCCAGGCCCGAGTCCAGGTCCACGTAGCCGGCCTGCTGGGTGTAGGCACTGAAGTAATTCTCCGCCAGCGCGGTCACGAGGAGCTGGCGCTGCTCGGTCCCCGGCTCCGCGGCCCGCGCGGCGGCGTAGGAGTCGGCAGTCCACGTGCCCCTCCTGCCGATCAGCCGCGACCAGGCGTCCGCACCGCCGCCTGCTGTGGCGCCACCGGTCGAGCCGCCGTTGAGCCCGGCGAAGAACCGCTCGTCCCCGTCCCGCGCCCGCAGCCGGTCCGCGTCCGCGAAAATCGCGTCGGACTGGTGGAGCGCCGGTAGCGGTGCCCCCGGATTCAGCTTGGCGATCTGCTGGAGGTATCCCCGGAATAGCGCCTGCTCCAGCGACTCCGCACCGATCAGGTGAAAGGCCAGCGGCAGCACCTTCTTGTCCAGCAGCACATCGTCGTGCCGGGCAATGACCGGTTGCAGTTCCGCCTTGGCCCGCGCCGCCGGGTCGTGCCGCAGCAGCGCGTGCAGGATGGCCATGAAGTGGCTCTTGCCCGACCCGAACGACCCCGCCAGGAACGCCCCCCGGCTCACCCCCGACGTCAGCGACTCGGCCACCAGCCCGAGCGCGGTGTCGAATGCCTCGGCCAGCGCGGGCGTGACCACGTACTCGTCAACGGTGCGCGCCACGGCGTCCGGCTCGATGCTGTCGGTCAGCCGCAGCACGTAGTCCTCGGCGCCCCACAACTCCGGGATGTCGATGACCTCGCGCAGCAGCGCGCTCACCGTCGACCTGCTCTCATGCCGTCCAACCTCGCACAATTCCCGCTAAGGCGTTCCCGCCCGTCCCCGCACGGCCCTAATCTCACTCAGAACTCCGTGCCCGGCGCCCGCGCCGTGCCGGGGCGGGCCGCCATTCGGCGAGTTCTTGCAGCGTCTTCCCCACCTGCGCCGCCCGGCTGGCCAACTGCTCCCGGCAGAACGCGGCCAGGCTCACGCCGTAATTCGGGTCGACCTCGTCATGCCACTGCTCGACCCACGGCTGCAGCTCGGCCAGCCCCGCGACCAGCGGGATGAGCCGCTCGTCCTCCCACCCATCCTTCTCCCGGTCCCCGATGACGAGCGACAGCGCCAGTGCCTGCTCCGTGTGCTCCCACCCCGCCCATCCGAGTAGCGGGGTCGGGTCAGTCTCCCGCCCCTCGTCCGGGTAGAGGATGAATCGCTCCTTGGGCACGTCCAGCTTCCCTCGTGCCTGCCAGTAGGAGTTCTTCCGGAAGTCCGCCGAGGTGTACTTAGGCGGCACAGCGATCGTGCCGACCTTCTCGCCCGCGTCTTCTCGCCGCTGCAGCGCCCACGTCTGCTCCCACGCCTCGCGCTTGCGTAGGCCCGAGTCCTTGTACCGGTAAGCGGCGAGGAACGGCACGCCCTCATCAGCCAGCAGCCGCACCAGCGACTGTGTTACCGGCACGTCGGGCCGCCCTTCCCACAGGGCCAGCACGGACACGAGATCCGGATCGCGGTTCACGTCATCAGCAAGCTGGGCAACGCTACGAGGCAGCGGTCGCCCCTGCGCATCGAACCAGAACCGCCGCTCCTCCAATCGATTCAACAGCCAGTCCCGTACGGCCCTCTCCTGCCGTTTCTCCCACGGCTCGATAACCCAACGGCGCTTGTACTCGGGTTTCTCCAGCAGGCGGATGGACGGGTCGCTGGCAATGAGGTCAAGCCGCTGCTGCACAAGCTCCCGATACGCGACGGGCCAATGCGCCGGAATTTGTGTGATCGGCGTGGATCCATGCCGCGTAAACCAGGCCGCCTCTTCTTCACCAGCCTCCACCGAGCGCGCAAGTGCGATCTCGAATGCCCGCTCTCCGAGTACCAAGCCGGGCAGATCGTTTCCGTCATTTGTTAGATCCGCACCAGCGATGCCGTATAGCCGATATATTTCCCAGTCGAGCTCTTCCTGAATGGCAACCATGCGTGCTCGTAGCTTCTCATATTCGACTCGTGCGCGGCCGAGTTCTTTGGCGGTAGGTACACGAGCTGAGGAGACAGATGCCGGATCATAGCGTTCCGCTTCACGCCCTAGTTTATCGAGTTCGTTACCGTATTCCAAAGGCAGCTCGACGGGAAGCGGGAATTCCTGCACGTTCGTACTGTTAAATTGAAAAAAGTTCTCCCAGGGAGAGAGCGTGGTACGGGCTCCTACGCTATCAACGGTGCCGCCCTTATCATGGCAGACCTGCTTGAGCCAGAAGCATGCCGTCGATGAGTTAAGAGCCCCGAGCAGCGCAAGGTGCTCGTCTTCTGTCGCTTCCTGTTGTAGTTTTATTACTGGTGCAGTTTGCTTGAATACTTTCCCTCCGTGGTCGAGCACGAAGTGGTTGTGTGTAGCTACCTCTGCGAACGCGATCGTCAACGGTGTCCGATAGCGCTGAGCGACCCATCTATACCAGCCCCACCACGGCTCGCCAGCTTCGGCCCTCGTTTCACCACCGAAACCCATCACCCCACCCAGAACTGCGCGAAATGGCCACTGCCGTCGCCCCCACCCGCGAACATCGAGTGGTACAAGTTCAGCATGACTGTCATAAGGGGTAAGAGCCCAGTCGCCATCAGTGACTCGCCAATCCCGGACCTGATCGCCGGCGATCGACGAGCGAGCCACGTTGGAAGGTACGCCGAAGCGGAGGAGCGCTTCCCTGGGGGCCAAAAATGCTTCGTCGGCTCCAGGAAAGCTCGCGAAGCCAATTTTTCCAACTATGACGTCTGAAATGGTACGCCGACTGGCTGCCCTCATGGAACTCATCAGCTCGGCTGCGCCGCCGCCTGAGAGCGACCAAGGGTGGGTAGCGAGCAGCGCCCAGTCTAGCTCTGTGACGGTGATCCAGTCGTCGTCCCAGGCATGTTCGTTCACGTGCTCGATAATCGAGCTCCAGACCAGGCCCTTGGACGGATCATCTGGTCGCCCAGGTTCGCCGCGAACGCCTAGGACAGCACGGACGGTTGAGCCGACTGGTTCCTGGTTGCGGCCGATGATAATAACGGTAGGCGTCCCGTGGCCGGGGATATATGCGCCTGAGGTGTCCGCAACGAGTCGCAAGTCCTGATGTGCTAGGAAGCCCTCAATCAGTTTGGAGCCAAACTCACGCTTCATGAATGAGTTGCTGGTGATCTGGCCGACCCAGCCAGCTTGCCCGCCGTTCCTGACCAGCGCGAAGAACTCGGCCATGAACGGCACGGTCAGCGCGTAGGTGCCCTTGCAGACGTTAGCGAACTTGGAGCGGTAGATCTTGTTGAGGGCTTTGTCCTTGGGCGTGATGTACGGCGGGTTGCCGACGACCACGTCGTAGCGACCTTCCTTTAGGAGAGTCAGCAAAAGGGGCCCGTCCTCTGTCGCGTAGGTGAACGACATGTAGGCGGTGCGGTTGCCCATCCCAGGCAGGACGTCCGGGTCGGGGCCGTGGATGAGGGAGTCACCTACGGCCAGGTGGAACGCGAAGGCCGGGGCCTTCTCCAGCGACGTCAGGCATGCTGCCTTGAGTGCCGCGACCATGAGGCGGAAGCGGGCGATCGCGACCGCGAACGGGTTGAGGTCTACGCCGTGGATCGCGTCCAGGGCCTGCTGCACTCGGGCCTGGATCTCCAACCCCGGTGCCTGGCGGTTCCAGCGGTCTAGCAAGCGGTCGAACGCGCCGAGCAGGAAGTGACCCGAGCCGCAGGTTGGGTCGATCAGCTTGAATCCTTCTAGCGGCCGCTCTTTGAGCGCCGGCTCCAGGGTCTGGTCGAGGATGAACTCCTCCACGAACACCGGCGTCTGCAGCAGCGCGTACGTCTCCTTCGCGTGCTGCGACAGGTCCTGGTACAGGTCTCCCAGGAATCGCGTGGACAGTGACGCGTCGCTCAGGTCGTGGACCAGCGTTCCGTCCTCACGGCGGTCCCGCCAGAAGTCCAGTAGCTTCGTCACCGCGTTGCCGGACGGCGCGATCAGGTGCAGCGCGGAGTGCGCCTCGACCAGCCCCCGCGTCGCCGGCAGCGCGCCCAGATAGTCGATCGCCGCCTGCAGCCATTCCCGGTCGGTGTCCTCCGGGTGTGCCCGGAAATAGGCAAGCTGCGCATCCAGCGCCTCCTGCCGCCGGTCCTCCGGTCCCGTGATCCACACCGGCCCGACCAGTCCGTTGTCCTCGCAGAACCGGACGAACACGCTGGTCAGCACCCACGCGACCGCTGCCTGCGTGATCCGGTCGTCCCGCCATTCGACCCATGAAGCCGCCGTGCGCTCCTTGTCCAGCGCCTGCTTGTGCTCCTGCTTCCACTGGCCCTCCCGCGCGGCGTCAGCCTGGAGCCGGGCGCGCAGGTCGTCCTCCAGCAACAGCACCTGGCGCTGTAGGTCAGTGGTGAGGGCTGGGGTCGCGGTCACGACGCTCCTTCAGCGGCAGGGACGGCCGGGCTGGAGTCGATCCACTCGGCATCGAGGCGGAAAAACTGGCCGGGAGCCGCCAGCGGCAGCGGCCGCTTGTCGACGATGGCGCCACGGCTCTGGGGAAGCTGCGGGACCAGCGCCCAGATCGCCTGGGGGCGGCGGGTCCCCAGGTCGGTCCACCGGCTCAGCGTGTTCAGGTGGCCGTATCTGGCCAGCGGGGCGAGCTCGGTGAGCAGGACCGGCCGGGTGCCTTCGGGCGCGGCGGCGGCGGCTTCGCTGATGGCGGTGTCGATGGCGGGCAGGCTGCGCTGGACCAGCGCGGCCAGGCCGTCCGCGTCCCGGCCGCCCGACGGCGCGGCATCGGCGGCCAGGACCAGCTCCCACGGCAGGCCGACCTCGGCGGCCTGCGCCCGCATCGCATCGATGAGCGTCTGCGTCAGGTCGACCACTACGGCTCCCAGCCGCTCGGCCAGCGCGTCGGCCGCGCGGTCGGCCCGGCCGGCGTCCACGCCGATGGCGAGGAACGACCGGGCGGCCGCGCTCTCCGCCAGGCGGTGCCCCGACCGGCCGCCGCTGACCAGGGTCGGCCCGGCGGCTGCGATGAGAGTGGCCTGGCGGGAGGCCAGATCCTGGGTGTCTGCGGGCCGGGTCGGCCAGCGGTACCCGTGCTGGGTCTCGTCATAGACCAGGCCCAGTCCGGCGTCGCTCAGCAGCTGGTCCAGCCGGGGCCGGTCGGGCAGCGCCGGCAGCGCCGGGAACCTGGCCGGCCCGGTCGCGGATCTCGTGCGCGGCCACGGCCTGGCTGCCGCCCGCCCCGCGCAGCGCGAGTGCGATGGCGTCGGCGGGAGACAGGCCGCGGTGGTACAGCTCGTTCGACCCGGACAGGGCCGCGTCCTGGGCCAGCGCCGCCGCTAGCCGCAGCAGCCGGGTACCGCTGAGTGCGGCCGACGAGTCGAGCTGCCCCGCGCCGGCCCTGGTCCAGGCATCCCGCAGCACCTGCGCGGCCCGGGCGGCGGGCACTAGCGGCTCGCCGGCGGACCGGGCCTGGGCGACGAGGTCGTCGGCGGCCCGGCCGAGGGACTCCGCCGGGTCGAGCAGGGCCGGGCTGGCCGCGAGGAGGGCGATCCGGCCGCCCCGGCGGCGGGTCGCGAGCTGCTGCTCGCCCGCGTCGGCCCGGCTGAGGGCCTGGGCGCGGTCCAGGGCCAGCCGCAGCAAGCCGGCGGCGATCCGGCCGGGCAGCTCGGGGCCGGCGTCGGCGTCGGCCGGCGGCAGCGTGGCCAGGACCGCGCCGGCCAGCTCGTCCACGGTGGAGATTCCGCCGATGTCGGCCAGCGACTGCCGGGCCGTGGTCGCGATGCTGTCGAGCAGGTCGCGGCACGCCGCGTCGGCCGCCCAGGCGTCTTGCAGGGCCGCGACCTGCTGGGCCGCTCGCGCCCGGGTGACGCTCAGCGCCGTGCTCAGCTCGTTCTGGCTGGCAAAAGGATCCAGCCCGGGGTCGAGCCCCAGCAGCAGGCGGGCAGTAGCGCGGCGCGATGCCGCCCGGACCGAGCCCGAACGCGTGACGAGCAGGTCGGCGGCTGCGACTGGGCCAGGCAGCCGCCCGCCGCCTGGCTGGGACGAGGTTAGCTGCTGCTGACCGCGGCCTGTGACGGCCGCGCCGAATGCGTCCCGCCACTGACGTGCCCGGGACTTGACCTCGCGCCGGGTCGTGTCGGCCACCCCAGGCAGCCGGTTCAGTCGCACCGGGTCGACTGCGACCAGATCAGCGACGGTGGTGACCCCGTAGGGCTCCAGCGCGGACAGGGCGCGGGCCGATAGCCCGGCCTCGGCCAGCGGGGTGGCCGGCCCGGCGGCGGCCGCGCGTTCCCCGGCGTCATCGGGGATGGTCCGCGGGACCGGCGCGAACACCGTCCGCCACGCGGCCAGCATGTCCACGGCGGTGTCGTAGCGCTTTCGGGCATCGCGGGTCAGTGCGGTGCGGAAGAACGACACCAGCGGCTCCGCCACCGTCTGGTCGAACATGCCAGTCTCGACTGTGGCCTCGTCGCGGACGGACGCGGGATCCGACAGCCCGTCCCCGAACCGCGGTGTTCCGCCGGTGGCCATCTCGAACAGCACCACGGCGGCGGAGTACCGCTCGGCAGCCGAGTCGTGCCGTCCGCGGGCATCCAGGAACGGATCGAGATAAGGGGGCGTGCCCGCTGTCACCGCGGTGACGCCGGCCCGCGACAGCGAGAAGTCGAACAGGACCAGGTGCTTAGCCCGGTCGCTGCGCCCCTCTCGGACGCCGAGGTTCGCGGGCTTGATATCCCGGTGATCGACGCCGGCCCGGTCCAGGTCGACCAGGGCCTCCAGCAGGTCGGTGCCCCAGCGTTCCAGCAGGTCCAGGGACAGACGCTCGCGGCCGCGCAGAACCTGCGCCAGCGTCTCGTCGCCAGCGCTCTCCAGCAGCAGCGCCTGCCGCCCGCCTACGTCCAGCGGGCCCTCGATCAGCCGTACCAGCCGCGGACCGGCCAGGCCGGCCAGCACCTCGGCCTCGCCCTCGATCCGGCGCCCAGCCGTGTCGTCGAGCGCCACCTTCAGCACCCGGATGGCATCAGGGCCGGAGCCGCGCACGGTCAGGTCGGTCACCAGCAGGCCCACCGCGGTGGACCCCTCGCCGAGGCGGCGGGTTAGCTGGAACCGGCCGTCGATGACCGAGCCGGGCGCCGCCTCCAGCGGGTCGATGACATCTTCCGGCGCCCCGTTCAGCGCCTCCTCGGCCTCGGCCAGCCGCTCCAGGAACGACCGCACGTCCGGCAGCCGCTCGCTTACCCCCGGCCGGGTGGCCTCCAGGACCAGCGCGCGGACCGCGGGCGGCACCTGCGGCAGGTCCGCCGCCAGGTCCAGGCCGCCCTCCCGGTGCAGTCGCTCGCGGAGCGCGGCCCGGTCCGCGGCCGCGGGGCGGCTCGCCAGCACGAAGTACGCCAGCGCCCCGAGCGCAAATACGTCCAGCCGGATCCGGTCCGCGTCCGTGTTCCACACGCCCTCGGGCGCCTGGAAGGCCTCGGCCAGCCGCCGGTCCACGTCCACGGCCCCCGGCCGCGCGACTGCACTGAGCGTCCCGTCGGCATGGCCGGTCCCGCCGGCCGCGCCCATCAGGCCGGTGACCCCGCTGCCGGACAGCCCAGTCAGGGCCGGACCAGCCACGGTGCCGGCGCTCTGCCAGTCGCCCACCTGCACGTGCAGCTCACCGTCAGCCTGACGGCGCACCGACACCGCGTGCGGGGTCAGCCCGCGGTGCACCACCCGGTGCCCGTGCGCGTAGTCCACCGCCTCGGCGACCTGCCGCAGCAGCGCGAGCTGCTCGCCGGCCGACAGGCTCCCGGCATTGTCGGCCAGCCACAGGTCCAGCCGCTGGAACCGTTCATCCAGCGGGTACACCAGCCCGACGCCCAGCTCGCTGTCTACCAGGTCCTGCGGGCGCAGCAGCCGGTCGCTGGCCAGCCGCGACATGATCCGGTACTCGTGCTCAGCGACCTTGCGGGCCCTGGCCCGAGCGGTGGCCGTCGCCCCTGGCCGCGTCACCAGGAACCGGATCCGCCCCCGCTGAGTCGCAGCAACCCGGTGGAACGCCGGCCAGTCCTGCCAGCCGTCACCCTCCCCGAGCGGGTCCTCGTCGATGATCCAGGAGCCTGCCTCACGCTGCCGCCGCTGCACGATCCCGATGTTGGCCATCAGCGCGGCGATAATGTCGTCGCGGTTGGTGCCGACCGACTGGTGCGGGGTGGGCGGCTCCAGCAACCGCCCGGCGATCCCCGGCAGCCCGGTGTCATGCTCGCTGCCGTCGAGGCCGAACAGGTCGGTTCGCGACGCCTCCGGCAGCAGGCACCTGAAGCCGGGATGGTGCAGGAATACCGACTCCTGGACGAACGGGATGACGTCGCGGACGTCGGGGATGCGGTTGCCGGTCTCCTGAGACCAGCGGATCAGCTCGTCCCGGAGCTTGCTCGCGATCCGCTGCGCCTTGCGCCGCGCCAGCTTGAGCGGGGAGTCCTCAGCCCGGTGGCCGTCCCGCCGCCAGGTCAGGTCGTCCCCGCGCAGCGTCCCGGAGTAGTACTTCAGCTCGACCAGGTGCAGCCGCCGCCGCCCGAGGACCAGCAGGTCTACCTCGTGCCATTTGCCCTGCCCGTCGCGGAACTCGAGGTTCGACCAGGCGCGGAACGGGGCGTTCGCCGGTAGCAGGTCCCGGATGATGCGCAGGCCCTCGGCCTCGTGCGGGAACTGGGACGGGGTGACCTCGATCCAGCGCTTAGCCTGATGCGGCACGGTCCCTTCTCCCTTGCACGCCCCTCCGGCCGGTACTCCTGCGGCCTGCCGGCTGGGGCGCAGATCCCGAGTCCTTATCTTGCCAGCGACCGTGGTCACTCGCGCTATCGCCGGGACTACCGACAGCCACGGCCCCGCGGCGCGCAGGATGGGCCGTCGGCGCAGGCATCCTAACGGGCTCCCCCGACCGCAGCGCGACCTGGGAGAACGTCAGGTTCCGTCAGGAACACGACAGGCCCCTGACCTTGATCTCGGATCGGCGCGCCGACCGTCGGCCCGCGCGCCGACATGTACACCCGCGACCCCCAGTTCCCGCGACGAGTACGGACTGCTTCCCGCTCGGTATCTCGTCGAGCACTGGTTCAGCTGGGCTGCCGTGGAGCGCTGGCCCCAACTGGCGACCCGGTTGCGTGCCAGCGAGCAGATCGCCGCCGAATCACGGGATTGCGCCGAGCGCCGGGTCGCGGCAGCCGAACGCCTCGGGAAGGTGACTTCCTGACGACCCAGCCAGGCAGGCACTACCTCCAAGCGGAGCTAGGCTTCTACCAGATCATCCGTAGCGACCTCTGCCTGTGCAAGCTCCGCCTGGAACAGCACGTCAGGCGCCTGCGGCAGATGCTTGCCCCTGATGGCTTTGACCATCTCAGCTAGCGAGGCGGTAGCAGCTTGAAGCAGTCCGCTGTCCCACGAGACCGGACGGCGCGTCCATTGCCAGATCTTCAGATCCTTGGCCAGCGCAAACGCAGCTTCCTTGTCGGCGAAGATGCCTTCGATGAAGTGGCGCATCTCCGTCGGAGAGCCAAACTCCGCGTCGGCCATCTTCGCCGCATCGGCGGCTGAGACCGGAACGTAGGCCCATACAGACAGGCTGCTTGAGGTGTCCCCGATCAGGGTGAAGAGAACTTGCTTGCCGTGCTGCCAGTACGTACCAGCGATCGGGTGATCGTACCTGTGCCACACGTCGAGGTCATGAACCTCCTGGGTGGGCTGCCAGGGCAGCCTTCCAGTACACACGAGCGTGTCAAGGTTCATGGTCTTACTCTCCCCTCGACTCATTGAAGCATGCCGCGAATTTTTTCGATACCTCAGGAGGCCACGGAACCCTCTGGGCATGCACGGGATCGTCTGACGGCCAGACAATCGATACGTGAAGCCCGTTCTTGATCCAGCCTGGAGTATGCACCACGGCAAACCCTGCCGCTCGGACTTCGGCGGCAGTAGTCTGCCGCCGGCCGGCCTTGGCAACCTTGGCAGCGGGAACTTTGGTGCTCGATCGGTACTCACAGGCTTCGGCGACGGTGACGTCTCCCCGCAACATCGACAGCTCCCGTTCAGCAGGTTCGTCACGCGGTGCGTCGTTGAAGATCCCGGCCTTCCAGGTGTGCTGGGTTAGCAGCTCTTCGTCTGCTACGCACTTGTCAGGCCCTTCCTCGCAGCGGCAGGCTTGCCTCTCGACGTAGCTCCTGCGATCGCCTGCCATGGCAGGGAAACTACCCTTACTCAAGGATAATTGCAGGTAGCAAATTGTTTTCGTGACACGTTACGGCCGCGTTGTCACGATTTCCGGGAGATTGTCGTGCGCGGAAGACTTCGGTCGCGGGCACCCGGAGTTGAGTCAGAGGAAGACGGCGGCGTTGCGCAGGCTAAGGGCGGCGGGCGAGCGGCGACCGGGCAGGGTGAGAGCCGTCTTGGGTGCCTCGGTCTGGACCTCGTTGTAACCGGAGTCCTGCAGGATGCCTCCCCTGACGGGCTGGAAGACCCGCCCGATGATGGAGGTACCGCGCCTGATGTGAGCGCGCAGGACCCTGGCGAGGTCGAGCGGGATCGGAATAGTCCTTGCTGGCCGGGAAGGCGGCGGGGATCGTGCCCCGGCTCCGGGCGCCGACGTGCCGGGCCAGGAAACCGGCGGTCTCACATGACCTGGAACGGCGGCACGAGGCCCGCTTGTGATCGTGGAAACCCCAGGCAGTCCATGTTGACCGAACGTACCGTCATGCGAACCACCCCACCCTCATCGAAGGCCCGCACCTGCCCATCACCTTCAGCGGGGTCCCGGCCCAAAAGCCCTCGCCCTGAACCCAGCCGAGGCGGATCACTGAAGACACCTGGCCGCCATGCGGTGGTCTCACCGGTCGCTCGCTCACCCCTGCTGGGGTCAGCGGCAAGCGGAGCGCCCTGCGTGCGCACAATCACCCAAAGGCCAGTCCGGGCAACGAGGCACCTGGCACGATGCGGACATGACCGCCCCCGGCCGGCCAGACCGTCCCTGGTGGCGCCTTTTCCGCGCCCGCCAGCACGAAGTAGGAACAGAGCAGCTTGCCCCCATGCGCTGGGCCATAACCAGCATGCTCGCCCTCGCCTTCGCCATCACCATCGCCGTGACCGTCGCCGGGTTCTATTTCCTGCACTTCCGCGGCTTCAAGCACGAACCCATGTTCTCCCCCGCCACCTTCTACGACCTTCTCAAGGTCGCATTCGCCGTCGCCGCCGGAATCGGCGGAGTCGTCGGCCTCGTCACCGCCTACCGCCGCCAGCGCGTCGCCGAATTCGACCACAACCTCGCCATCCGAGCCGAGCAGCGCGAAGCCACCCGCCTCCTCAACGAGCGATTCACTGCCGCCGCCGGCCAACTCGGCCACGACAACCCCGCCATCCGCCTGGCTGGCGTCTACGCGATGGCCGGTCTCGCCGACGACTGGCTGGGGCAACGCCAGACCTGCATCGACGTCCTCTGCGCCTACCTCCGCATGCCCCGCCAGCCCGAACCCGACCACGAAGCGCCTGCCACCCATAGCCGGGACCACGCCGCCGACCGGGAAATTTGCCAGACCATCATCCGCATCATCGCCGCCCACCTACAGCCCGACGACGAACGCTCACCCGCCCACCAGGACTGGCGCGGACACGACCTCGACCTCACCGGCGCCACCCTCGACAACGCAACCTTCAACGGTGCCCAGTTCACCGACGGCACCGTCAGCTTCACCCGTGCCCGATTCACCGGCGACATAGCCGACTTCAACTTCACCCAGTTCACCGGAGCCACCGTCTACTTCAGCCTCGCCCAGTTCGCCAGCGACACCGTCGAGTTCGACCAGGCCCAGTTCAGCAATGGCAACGTTTACTTCAGTGCCGCCGAATTCAGTGGCCACCTGATCAGATTCGACAATGCTGAATTCAGCGGAGCCGAAGTCCGCTTCAACGCTGCTAGCTTCGACGGCTGCACAGTCGACTTCAGCTCCGCCCAGTTCACTGACGGCAAAGTTCACTTCGACGGAACAGCTTTCAAGGACGCGGGCATTCAGTTCAGCGGTGTCAGGTTCGCCGGTAGCATGGTCAACTTCTGTCACGCTCGCTTCAGCAACGGCACAGCCGACTTCAGCGCCCGGTTCAGCGACGGTACGGTCGACTTCCGCCGAGCCCGCTTTAACAACATCGCGGCTGACTTCAGCGAGGCCGAATTCGTAGGCGGCGAAGTAGATTACCGCCACGTCATCGGAACCCCTGCCCCAGGCATCAACCGGAACGAACCGCCCCCAGGCGTTCTAATATGACGTTCTGGCCTCAGTCCTCGCCGGCGCGATCCAACCCGGCCCGGTCGGCCCGTCCGACTGAGTCGGCAAGCGGCCGGAGAGCCTCAGCTCAATGCCGACCTTTCTCAGGGCATCAGGCAGACGGGCGGCCGTGTCCCTCACTACCAGAACCCGTCTGACCCTGCGGCGACAGCCTCGTGCGGCACCGTCGCGCAGGTTCGCCCAAACGGGCCGGACCTATCGCCAGCCCGGAACCGCCGGTTCGCACATTGAACACTTACCGCTCGCATGCGCGCGGGCCAAAGCAGGTTGTGGGGCGGATGGGGTCGAGCCGACGACTGGCGCGATGCTGATGGCATGATCGACGGAATCGACCCGCTGGGTATCGATCCGGCGGCTGGCCACCGCGAATCGCCGTTCAAGGTACCAAATATGCGGGTCGGCGACGAGCAGTCGCTGCGCATCGCGTGTCTGGGTGCGCCATGAGCGCCGACTCGACGCCGCGGTGATCCCTCAGCAGAGCGTCAAGGATCGGAGGCTCTGTTCAGTGGGGAGATGCCACGAGACGCGTACGATACATGGGGTGAGCGAGCCAACACTGACGGTTCAGGCGGAGGACCAGCCATCGTCGACTGAGGTCGTGCGCCGCGCCGAGCACGGCGAATCCGTATCGGTTATCGCACACGGCGTCCACGTGGCTGACGTGGTGCCCTCCGGGGAACTTGAGCGTCTCCGGGAGACCATCGAGGTGCTGTCCGACAGCGAACTGGTCCAGGATCTGCGGGAAGGCCTGGCTGACGCGGGTGCGGGCCGCGTCTTCTCTGCCGCAGATATTGCCAATGATCTGGCCGCGCGCCGGGCCGCAGACGAATGAGCCAGGCACCACCTTTCAAGATCACTTTCACGCCAGCTGTACACGGTCGACCATGACAATCGCGTCGTCACAGTCCTGGCAGTGGCTCACCGCCGGGACGCCTACCGCTCCTAACAGCCCGCTGCACGGTGGCACGGCCGACCGGGCAGAGAGCGCGGGCGGCGAACGCCGCGCCGAATGCCTCCGGGGTATCAGTGCCTCGATGTAGATGACGAGTCGGCCACGCAATCCCCGCAACAGTTCAGGCCCGCCCCGCCCAGGGACGGGCCTGAACCTGCCCACTCGCCCGACACCACCCGGCCAGGCATCGCGTAGCCGGCCTTCGGCGCCCGCTCCAGCAGAGCCCGCTTCAGTTAGTCAGGCAACGCTTCCGCGCGGCACAATCCAGGCGTGAGGCTGGCCGGTGACAGCGGCGATGTGCTCGAAATCGGCGTCGTAGTGCAGGACCACGGCACCGTGGTGCTCGGCGACTGCTGCGGTGATCAGGTCGATGACGCCTGCAGCCCGGTGATGCCCGCGAGCTGCCATCCGGACCTGGACTTCTCTGGCCCGCTCAGCAACTGCCTCGCTCACCGGCAGCACGGTGTACAGGTTCTTGCGGCGCTCCGCGATGATTTCTACCTCGGCAAGGTCGCGGCCGGAATAGCCAGCTTCCAGATCGACCGTGACGCACGTAGCGGCAGCGCGGTCGGCGATGAGCCCGGCTATCACCTTGCGCACGGCGGGATGTCGGTACCTGGCCTGCGCCGAAGTGTCGATGAGGTAGAGGCGGCCCGAACCGTGCGGGAGCGTCACCGGCGGGCCGACCGCATGACCTCCTGGTCTGCGATGTCCGGGCCGACACCCAGGGCAAACGGGTCATCGAGAAGCTGGTCGACGCGCTGCCGCCTGCTGGCCACGAACTCCAGCGCCGCGTTAACGGTGTCCTTCTTGGTGCTCGTCCCCAGCTCCCTTGCCGCTAGCTCCAGCGCCTCATCGTTCAGATCGATCATCGTCTTCATGTATACAATCATACAGCCACGTATATACGAACGGCAATATCTGGCTCCGTCAGCGGCGGCCTGACAGCGGCCAGGTCTCTTGCTTGGCAGGAGTGGGGCGCCCGGGGCTCGAACCCGGAACCAACAGATTAAAAGTCTGCAGCTCTACCATTGAGCTAACGCCCCTGCGCGCACTGACTCCGAGCGCGCTCTGCTCGAAGCGTACCGACTTCTCCTGACGGCCCACTACCGCGATGGCGCAGCGGATCCGACTGCGTGCGGGTCTACCTGAGCAGATGCCCCAGGAGCGTCACAATGGCCTGGGCGCCCGACCCGTCGAGATCCTTGCTCGGGTTGTAGCAGCCCAGCGAGAGCCCGGCCAGCGCCGGCGAGGTGACCAGCGGCTCCAGCAGGTCCCTGAGCTCGGCGAGGTCGAGGCCGCCGGGCATCAGGTAGTCGGTGGCAGGGAACACCTCCTCGCTCAGCACGTCCACATCCAGGTGCAGCCAGAACTGGCCGACTCGCTCCTGCAGGCTGGTCGCGGCGGCGTGGGCGGCCGCGCTGACCCCGCACTCCCGGAGCTGGGTGGGGCTGAGCTCGGGATCCAGGCCGCAGTCCTCGGGCAGGACGGCGCCCAGGGTGGCGGCCTCGGCCCGGTCGCGCGGGCCGAGCATGAGGAGCTGCCCTGGGCCGACCAGCGGCGCGCCGACATGCTGGGACCAGGCGGCGGGGCCGTTTCCGGAGATGACCGAGACGGGCATGTCGGCGGGCTCCCCGGTGGGCGAGGTCTGGCCGTCGTAGGTGTCCAGGTGCCCGTCCAGGTAGGCCAGGCCGATCTGGCCGAGCGCGTCCTTGGCGCCGGCCAGCGCGCCGGGCAGCAGGGTGCAGCAGCCGCCCACCATGAACGGGATCCGGTCGCCGGCGGCTACCTCGCGCACCTGGAGCCGGACCGCCTCGGTCACGTCGCGCACGGACGGCCAGCCGACGATGCCCGTCTCGGGGTCCCTGGCCCGGCCGGTGAGCCGGACCGGCAGGTCGCCGGCGTCGGATGCGCCAATAGCGTCCGCGAGGCCCATCGCCCGGAGTGCCACGGGCGATAGTTCGGTGCCAAACGGATCTGCGTCCGGCCCCGGGGCGGACACACAGTCGATGGGCACACCGGTCATGACCAGGCGCCCTTGACTCGGCTTGAGCATCTCCGCCCCCCTCAGCAGGTGATCCTCAACGTTACCCGGGGCACCTAGTCCGGCCCTCCCGCGGCTACCGACCGGGCCGCCGCCGGGCTCAGCCGCCAGGCGTGCCGGACGGCCGCTCGCCGCGCAGCCTGGCCACGTACCGGTCGGCGGACCGCCGCAGGGCCGCCGCGCCGTCGGCTACGACAACTCGCCCCCACCAGCCGCCATAAACCCGGTCAAAGGCGAACCGTCCGGCGCGGCGGGCGATGTCGCGCACGGTCACCTCGTCCAGCGGGATGTGGTTGGGGAACGACCACATGAAGCTCACCCAGTCGCGGTCGGCCGCGACGGTGATGGTGTCGCCGGTGAGCATCGCCCCTCGGCCGTCCGACCCGGCCGGCCAGTGCAGCACCGCCGCGCCGTCGAAGTGCCCGCCGATCCTGGCCAGCGTCAGGCCGGGAACCGGCTCGGCCTCGTCGTCGAACAGCTCGATCCGTGGCGAAGGCCGGCGCACCCACTCGCGGTCCGCGCGCGGGATGAAGATCCGCGCGTCGAACGCGTCGGCGAACTCGACGTTAGAGGCATAGAAGTGCGGGTGGGACATGCAGATCGCGTCGATGCCGCCGAGCTCGGCGATCCGGGCCCTGGCCGGCTCGTCCAGCAGGGAGACGCAGTCCCAGAGCACGTTCCCGCCGGGGGTGGTGACGAGCAGCGCGCGCTGCCCGATGGCGAACGACGGCTCAAGCCCGACGCCGTACAGGCCGGGCTCCTCCTCGCGGATCACCACGGCGTGCTCGGCGGCGAGCTCGCCCATCGTGGTCCACTGCTGCCCGCCCCAGCCGACGTACTGCCGTTCGTCGTCGCAGATCGCGCAGCTCGACGGCGGCTGGCCGGTGTCGGGGTGCTGGACGCCGCAGGTGCGGCAGATCCACGCGGTCATCGGCGGCGCTCCTTGGCTCGGCGTTAGCGGCGGGGGGCGGTCTCGCGGCGCCAGTAGAGGGAGTAGCGGTAGTGCAGGCCCTTGGTCATGCTGTCGCCGACCCGGTAGACGGTGGTGCTGCCGTTAACCAGTTCCCAGCCGGCCTCGGCGTACTGGGCCATCTGCGCATGGACCTTGTCGACGTCGTCATCGACCCAGGACACCCGGTACTCCCAGTCAGCCGCCATCTGCCCGCCCGTCCGTCGCTCGACTCGTCGCGGCCATCCTAAGGTCGGGGCCGGCCTGGAGACGGTTAGCGCTGGTCGCGGACGCGCCGGTCCGGGACCAGCGCGGGCTGGCGGGCTAAGGTCGGCGAGGGGGAGGCGACCGTGCCCGTCATGCCGCTGCCCGCCCGGCCCAGCCTGGAGGACTTCAGGGCCCAGGCGGGGATGCTCGCCCAGCTCGCCCGGTCAGGGGTACCGAGCGCGCTGGCCGCTGTCTCCGAGTTCCATCCCAGGTTCCGTGGCCTGGCGGACCCGGCCGATCCGCGCCTGGCCGGGCTGACCAGGGCCGACGCCCAGCTCGTCATCGCCAGGCAGTACGGCTTCCCGAGCTGGCCGCGGCTCCGCCAGTACCTGGCCGCCGTCGCGGAGCACTCCAGGTCGCCGCGCCAGCGGCCGCCCGGCGGCGCGGCGGACCAGGACGCCGCCCCCGGCGAGCTGGCCGAGGAGTTCATCCGGCTCGGCAGCCTGGTGGACGGCGAGTACGACCCGGCCAGGTTCGAGCAGGCGAGTCACCTGCTGGCCAGCCATCCCGAGGTCGCCAGGCACTCGGCCTGCGCGGCCGCCACGGCCGGCGAGCACGAGCAGCTTGCCGCGCTGCTGCGCGATGACCCTGGCGCGGCCCGCCGTCCTGGCGGCCCGTTCGGCTGGGAACCGCTGCTGCATGCGTGCTACTCGCGGGTGACCGCCGGTCCTGGCCGGTCGGGGCTGGCGACGGCGCGGGTCCTGCTGGCGGCCGGCGCGGACCCGAACGCCGGGTACCTGCGAGACGGCTTGCCGTCGCCGCGCACCGCGCTGGCCGGGGCGCTGGGCCGGGGCGAGGGCGCCCCGCCGGCGCATCCGGACGCGATGGAGCTGGCCGAGCTGCTGCTGGCCGCCGGCGCGGACCCGAACGACAGCCAGGCCCTCTACAACTGCGGCCTCCAGTCGCCGCCGGACGACGACGGCTACCTGCGGCTGCTGCTGCGGCACGGGCTCGGCACCGGCGCCGGCGGCCCGTGGCATCAGCGCCTGGCCCCGGCGCATCCCTCGCCCCGGCAGCTCCTGGACCAGGAACTGATCAAGGCGGTGTCCAAGGACCTGCCGGACCGGGCCAGGCTGCTGGTGGCGCACGGCGCCGACCCGGCGGGCCGGGGAACCGGCCACGGCGCCTACGGCGGCCACGACTCCTGGGAACTGGCCACCCTCGCCGGTCATCACGCCGTGCTGGCGGTACTGGCCGCCTCGGCACCGCCGCCGCCCGCCGACCCGGTGCTGGAGTTCCTGGGGGCCTGCATGGCGGGGGACGCCCGGCGGGCCGACGCACTGCGATCGGCCGATCCTGGCCTGCCCGCCGAGGCGGTGGCCCGCGAGCCCGACCTGATCGTCCGCGCGGCGGCGGAGGACCGGCTGGCGGCGGTCCGGCTGCTAGCCGGCGCCGGCTTCGACGTCAACGCGGTACGCCGGGCCGGCGGCCGCTGCGCCGCGCTGCACGAGGCCGCCTGGAACGGCAGCAGGCCGATGATCGACCTGCTGGCCGGGCTGGGCGCCGATCCGCTGGCGCGGGACGTCGGCCACCACGCCACGGCCGCGGACTGGGCCTGGCATCACGGGCACCTGGAGATCGCGGCGTACCTGATGAGCCTGGCCGACGCGGCGGCCCGCGGCGGGGACGCCGGGTAGCGGGCCGGGGCGGGCGGCTCGCGGGGCGGACCGGCTTGGGCGATCTCAGGCGACGGAGCTGCGCTCCCAGTCGACGGTCACCGTCGCGGCGGCCTTCTTGTTCAGTTGCAGCCAGTTTCGCGCGAACGGGCAGAGTGGGACGACCGTGAGCTGCTCGGCCGCTGCCTTCTCGACCGCCGCCCTGACCAGGCGCCCCGCCAGGCCGCGATGCTGCAACGACTCGGGGACCCCGGTGTGGGTGATCACCATGCGGCCGGCCCGGATCCGGTAGGTCAGCTCGGCGAGCTGCCCGTCGATGACCAGCTCCAGCCGGGCCGCCTCGGGGTTGTCGGTGATCTGCGGCTCGTCGCTCATGTCCCGATCCTCGCACGCGCCGGTCAGGCGGGCTTGGCCGCGGGGAACGTGATCCGGCTGACAGCCAGCAGCACCCCGGTCACGGCCGTCAGGAAGCAGGCCAGCAGCAGCGGCAGCGCCGTGTCGACGTGCAGGAAGATCAGGCCGCCCGCGACCGCGCCGGCCAGCATGGCCACCACCGCGCCCGCCCGCCGCGGGCCGCGCGGGTTAGCGCCGCCCGCCAGGCTGGAGTCCGTGGCCAGCCCCGTCAGGGTCTGGGTCAGCACCGTCGTGGTCAGGTCGGCCACACCCAGCCGCCGCACCGCCGCGTTCCGCATGCCCATGGCCAGCCCGAGGATCGCGATCACCGTGTAGCGGGCCCAGCCGGTGGCGGTCGTCGCGGCCAGGAACGAGATCAGCGCGGCCGCCCCCACCAGCACCGCCTCGGCCGCCATCGCGGCGATGAACAGCCGCCGGGTATCGCGGCTCCGCCTGGCCGCCCGGCCGGCTGCCACCGCGCCGGCCAGGAAAGCGCCGAGCGAGGTGATCGTCGCGGTCACGGAGAAACCGGCGGCGCCCGCCGCCGCGAAGCCGAGCACCACCACGTTGCCGGTCATGTTCGCGGTGAAAACCCGGCCGAGCCCCAGGTAGCTCACCGCATCCACCAGCCCGCTGACCAGCGTGAGCACCAGTAACGCCGCGAGCAGCGGACGAGGGTCGGAGTCTGTCGCCACGGCGCCGATGCTCTCACGGCCCCGCCCGCCGCCGCCGCCGATCACCTCGGTACCTGGCTCAGCGGGTCGCGGCCCTCACCACGGCCGTCGGCACGCTGTGCGGGTAGCCGGCGCCGGTCCGGGAGCCGCGCTGGAACCCGCCGAACAATACTGACAATACGATCAGCACGAACAGCAGCGTCACCAGCCACAGCAGGCAGCCCAGCGTGCGCCTGCGCCGGCTGCGCCGCCGCCAGCCCCACTGCCAGGGCCCGCCGCCCATCTCCCTGGCCGCCGCGCGCCGCTCGCCGGCCACCGTGCGCCGGGCCATCCGGCGGGCGGCCATCCGCCGCGCGGGGATCTCGTCGCGTGGCGCCATGCGGGCCTCCGGGGATGTGCGGGCGGAATACGTGCTCTAAGTGCCATTCTCTGGCACTCGCAAACGTCTGGGATGAATCGCCGGGACCGGGCTGGGTAAGAGCAGGCCGGTGCCGGCCCCCCGAGACGGCCGGCCCAGGCGGAGCGGACGGAGAACTGACCATGGCGCGCATTCCAGGAAGCGGGCTCACGGGCCGGCTGGTCGCCATTGCCGCCGCCGTCGTCGCGGTGGCGATGCTGCTGCTCGTGCTCTCCGTCGTGCACGTGCTGCCCCGGCTGCGCAACCCGTTCACCGAGACCACCACCGAGCGTTCCGGCCCGGTCGTGCTCAAGTCCGTCACCGAGCTGAGCCGCTACGAGGCGGCCAGCGGCACCTACCAGGTCGTCGTGGACCTCACCAAGAAGACCGTCGTTCCTGCCGTCGTTCCTGGCCGGCAGCCAGACCCTGTTCATCGGCGACGGCACCGACATCGCCTACGTGGATTTCTCCCGGCTCGGCAAGCAGTCCATCACCGTGTCGCAGGACCGCTCGTCGGTCACCATCACCCTGCCCCGGCCGCAGCTTGAGCCCGCCGTGCTGAACGTCCGGCAGTCCTACGTCTTCGCCGAGCAGCAGGGCCTAGCCGACCGCCTGGACAGCTTCTTCGGCGGCAACCCGAACAGCCAGCAGGCCGTCTACATCGACGCCCAGCGGCGCATCGAGGCAGCGGCGAAACGCGGCCCGCTGATCGCCGACGCCCAGCGCAACACCACCGGCATGCTCACCGGCATGCTGGGCGCGCTCGGCTTCCGGCACGTCACCGTCAGGTTCCTGCCTGGCTGACGGAGCCGTCGGCCGCCGCTGCTCCGCCCGTCAGGCGGCCGGGCGGATCAGCGGTAGGCCGACAGCCCGGTGATGGCCTGTCCCAGCGCCAGCGTGTGGATCTCCTCGGTGCCCTCGTAGGTCAGCACCGACTCCAGGTTGTTGGCGTGCCGGATCACCGGGTACTCCAGCGTCACCCCGTTCGCGCCGAGGATCGTCCTGGCCTGCCGCGCGATCTCGATAGCGGTCCGCACGTTGCTCATCTTGCCCAGGCTGACCTGCTCCGGCGTGATCGTGCCCGCCGCCTTGAGCCGCCCCAGGTGCATGGCCAGCAGCTGCGCGCGCTGCAGGTCGGCCAGCATCCAGGCCAGCTTCCCCTGGGTGAGCTGGAAGCCGCCGATCTTGCGGCCGAACTGCTCCCTGGTCCTCGCGTACTCCGCCGCCGCTTCGAAGCATGAACGGGCGGCGCCAGTGACTCCCCATACGATCCCGAACCGGGCCTCGGACAGGCAGGACAGCGGGCCCTTCAGCCCGGTCACGCCCGGCAGCACCGAGTCGCCCGGCAGCCGGACGTCGTCGAAGTGCAGCTCCGAGGTGACCGACGCCCGCAGCGACAGCTTCTTGTGAATGTTCCGGCTGGTGAAGCCCCGCGCCGTGCGCGGCACCAGGAAGCCGCGGATGCCCTCGTCGGTCGACGCCCACACCACGGCGATGTCGGCGATCGACCCATTGGTGATCCACATCTTGGTGCCGTTGAGTACCCAGTCGTCCCCGTTCCGGATGGCATGGGTCTTCATGGATGAGGGGTCGCTGCCGTGGTCGGGCTCCGTCAGGCCGAAACAGCCCAGGGCCTCGCCGGCCGCCATCCTCGGCAGCCATTCCTGCTTCTGCTCCTCCGAGCCGTATTTCCAGATCGGGAACATGGCCAGCGAGCCCTGGACCGAGACCAGGCTGCGCAGGCCCGAGTCGGCGGCCTCCATCTCGCGGCAGGTGACGCCGTAGGCGACCGGGCCCATCCCGGCGCAGCCGTAGCCGGTCAGGTGCATGCCCAGCAGGCCCAGCTTGCCCAGCTCGGGGGCCAGCTCGCGGGGGAGCGTGCCCGCCTCGAACCAGTCGGCGATGTGCGGCATGATCCGCTTCGCGGCGAAATCCCTGACGGTGTCGCGGACCAGCCGCTCCTCGTCAGCCAGCCCGTCATCGACGCGGAGCAGGTCGACGGCGGCGGCTGGGTCAATGCTGCGCGGCATGGCGGGTCCTTCCTGCGGCGGCGGCCAGCGGGGGCTGGCTCGCGGCCGGGCGGGCCGGTGTCTGGCCTGCCGCTAGCGTAAGCCGCGCCAGGCGGGCTCGACAGCCCGGCCGGGGGCCTGGCGGGGCTCGGCCGCCGGGTCGGGGCCGGGCGGGGCATGATGGACATATGAACATCGGCAGCAAGACGCTGGAGCGCAAGCGAGACGGCCGGATGCTCGCCGGGGTATGCGTCGGGATCGGCGACTACCTCGGGATCGACGCCAACGTGGTGCGGCTCATCTTCGCGGTGGCCTCGTTCTTCGGGTTCCTGGGCGTCCTGGTGTACCTGGTCGCCTGGGCGGTGGTCCCCGAGGAGGGCGAGAAGGAGTCGATCGTCGAACAGCTGATCAACAAGAACCAGGGCCGCTAGGTCGCCAGCCGCCCGGCGCAGGCGCGCTTTGCTGAGCGTGCCTGTTGTCCCCTATGCTTATGCGCGTCCCCCGACGGCGGACGCCACGGGCCTGGCGGCGGTACCCGTCGAGCCCCCATCGTCTAGCGGCCTAGGACACCGCCCTTTCAAGGCGGCGGCACGGGTTCGAATCCCGTTGGGGGCACGGTAGTGAGAGACTTGCTGGCGACGTCAGCATGCGATGGTCCTGTAGAGCAGCTAGGAGTGCTCGCCACCCTGTCAAGGTGGAGGTCGCGGGTTCAAATCCCGTCAGGACCGCTCGGGCCGGTATTCGGAGCCTGTTCGGGCCGGTGCCATTACCCGGCCAAGGTCAGGTAGCTCAGTTGGTACGAGCGTCCGCCTGAAAAGCGGAAGGTCGGCGGTTCGACCCCGCCCCTGACCACCTTCTTCCCGGGTCAGCCGCCAGGCCTCTCACCTGCGATTTCTCGCGGGACGAGAGGAACAGGGATGTCGGCTTCGGCGTATCCTGTTTTCAAGATCCCCACAGAAATCCCACAAACGCGGGCTGCCGCCCCGCAGCAGGCTGCGCGTGGCTGCTCGCCAGTGCCTGAGTCGCTCCTGGCCGGGCTGTCGCTCGCTGCCGACGTCCCGTGCGGTCTGCCGCAGGGCGAGCGCGGCGACGAGGGGGAACAGGGCCTGGAGCGCTGAGGTCAGTCGCTCGACCATGCCGAGGTCGCCGCCCCCGTCTCGTGCTGAGATCAGGAGCCAGCAGGACAGCCCGGCGAAGACCGCGGTGACCGCCGCGCAGCTGCGGGCGCTGAGGATCCGCGGTTGCGGCCGGGCGCGCCCGGCGGCAAGCGCGGGCCAGATCGCTGTGGAGATCACGCAGCTCACCGTGAAGGCGAGATGCCGTGGCGTCGGGCCGCGGCCGGCTCGGGAGACGCGGCGATGCCAATCGTGGAAAAGCCAGTCAGGATCAGCAGGATGCGCGCGGGCACGCGGACGCCGGTCAGGCCCGCGCCGGTCAGGATCTGGCAGCCGCCTGTCGCCAGCAGCGCCGCGGTCATGACCCACCGGTCGGTTCCCGAGCGGCCGGCCAGCACGCTTATCGTCTGCCGCATCGGGCTGTAAGAGGCCGGCTGGAGCACGCCGGCGATCATCCAGCCCGCGACCAGTGCGGCAGGCGCCAGCAGCGCCGTGCCGACCGCCCAGCCGGCGACTGGCCGGCCAGCCCGCTGAAGCCCTGGGCTGCGGGCTGGCGGCGGCTCGCGGGCAGCCGGGACCGGGCCGGGGAGCGGGTGGTCCCGCCCTTGGTTAGGACGGCTTGTTTTGGCCCCGCGGTGACGGCTTGACCTGGCCCCGCCTGGCGGTGGTGCCGGGATTTTGTGACGGCTTGATTTGGCCCCACCGGGTGGGGCTATTGCTTGCCGGGGCCGGGAGCTCCCCCGGCGTCGCTGCCGCCGAGGAGGAAGGTGAAGCGGTCCAGGTCCTGGCGGAGCTGCTGGGGTCCGCAGCCGGGGTGGCCGACGTAGTCCAGCAGAGACGAGGTGAGGCGGCCGGGGTCGCTGGCGAGCCGGCCGGCGATGAACTGCGGGGTCTCGGTGACCTCGCCGGCGTCTGCGGGGTCCGGGCTCATGCTGTGGCTGTCCTTGGCGTCAGGCGTCCTGGCCGGCCTTGGCGCGGGCGAGGCGGTAGGACTCGGTGCCGGTCTCGATGATGGTGGCGTTGAAGGTGAGGCGGTCGACGATGGCGGCGCAGAGGCGGGGGTCGGTGAAGGTCTTGGTCCGGCCGCTGAACGACTCGTTGGAGGCGATGGCGACGCTGGCGGTTTCCTCGCGCTCGGTCAGGACCTGGAAGAGCAGCTCGGCGCCGCGGCGGTCGGGTTCCATGTAGCCGAGCTCGTCGATGCAGAGCAGGTCAGCGCGGCCGTAGCGGGCGATCGTCTTGGTGAGCTGCTTGTCGTCGGCGGCCTCGGCGAGCTCGTTGGCGAGCTTGGACGCCAGGGTGTAGCGGACCCGGTGGCCGGCCATGGCCGCGGCGGTGCCCAGGGCGATGAGCAGGTGGGACTTGCCGGTGCCGCTGTCGCCGATCAGGCAGAGCGGCTGGCCTTTCTTCACCCAGTCGCAGGTGGCGAGGGTGTTGACCACGGCCGCGCTGATGGCGGGGTTGGCGTCGAAGTCGAAGTCGGCGAGCCATTTGGGGCGGGGGAACCCCGCGCCGCGCAGGCTCCGCTCGGCGCGGCGGCGGTCGCGGTCCTCGCATTCGGCCATGAGCACCTCGGCGAGGAACCCGCGGTAGGTGAGCTGCTCGCGCTCGGCCTTGTCCGCCGCGGCGGCGAACTGGCCGCGGATCGTGGGCAGGTGCAGCACCCGGCACGCGGTGTCGACGGCGGCTTCGGCGGCTTCCTCGGTGATTCCCCTTGCTCGTGTCATGACCGGCCTTCCCTGGGGGCGCGGGGCCGCGTGAGCAGCTGGTCGTAGGCGCTGACGGTGGGCAGCGGCCTGGTATCGGCGGGCAGCGCGGCGAGCCGCCGCAGCGTGAGGCTGGTGACGTGCGGGACCGCCGGTCGGCCGCTTTCCTCGTCGCCGTCTTGCGGGGCGGGCGCGGCGGACCGGGCGTCGGCGGCCCTGCGGGCCTCGACCGCGACGACGTCGGCGGCGTGCGCGCCGACCGACAGCGCCGCCTCGATCCCGGCGACGACGTCGGCGGCGTCCATGTGGCGGTGCAGCAGCAGCACCTCGATCAGGACGCGGGTCGCGGCGGGCTCGCCCGACGCGCGGCGGGCCGCCGACCACAGCGCCTCGTGGGCGCCGGTGAACGCCCCGGACGCGCGGGCCTGCTCCAGGGGGACCGACCCGGCCAGGGCTCCGGGCTTGCGCATCAGCGCCTCCAGGTAGTGGTCCAGGACAAGGGTCTCGGTGCCCCGGCCGGCGGCGCGGTCGTGGCGGGCGGCCTCGCGCCGCCCGTCGTAGATGACCAGCTCCGACGACCGCAGGACGACCCGGACCTGCCGGCCGATCAGCCGGGCCGGCACCGAGTACTTGTTCATCCGCACGGTGACCTGGCCGTAGCGGCCGGCCCGCGGGGTCAGCAGCAGCCCGGTCTCGAACGGCTCGTCCGGCAGCGGGACCAGCCGGGGCGCCTCGGCGGCGTAGTCCTGGCCGATGGTGCGGATCCGCGCCCCGATCCGCCGGGCGTCCTCGGCCTCCTCGGCCGCCGCGATCTGCTCGTTCAGCTCCGCGAGCGAGTCCACTTCCGGGACCGGGACCAGGTAGTTGCGGCGGAAGTACCCGACCTGGCCCCCGGCGCCGCCCTTCTCATGGGCTCCCTCGATGCCGGGCTCGCAGTAGAACGCGGCGAACCGGTAATGCGACCGGAACGCCGTCCACCTCGGGTTCTCGATCCTCGCCCGGCCCTTCCGCAGCACCCTGGTCACGGCCGGGGTCAGGTTGTCGTAGCGGATCTGGCCGGCCGGGACGCCGCCCAGGACACTGAACGCGTGCACGTGGCCTTCCAGGAAGGCCTCCTGCCCGCAGGTCGCCGACACCAGGTGCACCGCCTTGCCGGAATACGACATCCGGAACGCGAACAGGTAGCACCTGGCCAGCGTCCCGGCCAGCCGCACCCACAGCTCCCCGAAGCCGGCCTCCGCCTCCATGCCCGGCGGGTGATGCTGCGGGACGAACACCTTCGCCGGTCCCCGGCCTTCCTCGATGCGGATTTCCGGCCGGCGGCGGGCCACGTAATCGCGGACCGCGGCATACGACATGTCCCCGGCCTCGTGCTCGTCCAGCAGCCGGGCATGGATCCGCGTCGCGGTGTGCCGCTGCTTGCGCGGGGCGTCCAGGTCATCGCGCAGCCACCCGTCGATCACCGCCTTGAACGGCTCCAGCCGGGCCGACCGCCGCTCCGGCGTCTTACGCGGGGCCGGCTCGGCCCGGGTCAGCGCCTCCCGCACCAGCCGCCGGTGCACCCCGTACCTGGCCGCCAGGGCCCGCACCGACAAGCCCCCGTGCCACGAGTCACGCCTGATCTGCTCGAACAACTCGACTTTGGTGGCCGCCACAAGAACCCCCCCAGGCTCACGCGCAACATGACCATCCCACGTCAAGACCCAGGGTGGGGCCACTTCAAGCCGACACGACCCTCCCCGCGCCAGCCGCTGCCAGCCAGTGGGGCCAGGTCAAGCCGTCATGGTGGAGCCAAATGGAGGCGTCATAGCCACGCCCTGGCCTGCGGCGCGCGGGGTCTGGACGCGCAAGCTGAGGCATGGCACCTCCGGAGCCACATCGACCGGGCTGCCAGCAGGAGGCTTAAGCGGCTGCCTGCCCCGGACCACGGGCAGGCAGCGCGGCAAAGACCCGGTACGCGGTGCCCTTGCAGCCTCGCACTGGCAGCACCAGCCAGCCTTTGCGGAAGCACGGCACGGGGCCGCGCTATTCCTTGCGGCGGCAGACATCGCGCGCACCAAGACGCTTCGGGAGTGCGCAGCCTGGCGGACCACGGGCAGCCCCGCCAGGCCCGGCCACGCGCTGACCACCGGCACGGTCAGCCGGCAACTCGGCCCTCCGCCGCGCGGCCTGACGTTCTACCGCACCGGCTCACCGGAGCAGTCCCGGCAGCCCGCCGAAGCCGACCCGGCAATCCGCGCCGGCCAGCTGGCCGCGCGGACATCATGACGTGGTTACCGCCCGCCCGGCGCGATGACCCGCCCGGCCGCGTCACGCTGCCCTGAACAGCACCCCGCGCCACGGAACAATCCGACGCCACTCGCCCGGCGAATACCAGGCCCGCCCACAAGATCCGCCGATATGGACGACGGCCTGATCGTTGGCCTCGTCGTCTGGCATCGCGCCCGGGCGGGTGGTCTGTTTCGGGCCAGGCGGGCAGGCCCAGGGCGGCGCCCCGGGCCGGTGGCCTATGGGTAGTGTCCAGTAGTGACTGGAATAGATGCACCTGAGCGGGACATGCTGGCCGGCAGCGCGGCCCGCTTCCTGGCCACGGCGCAGGCGCTGGCTGATGACGACTTGTGCCAGGCTTCGGCGCTGCCCGGCTGGACGCGTGCGCACGTCCTCACCCACCTGGCGCGAGCTGCTGACTCACGCACCGGGCTGCTGCGAGCCGCCCGGGCAGGCCGGGTCGGCCAGCAGTACCCCTCCGCGCAGGCCCGTGCTGAGGCCATCGACGCCGGTGCACGCCGCCCGCCGGCGGCTATCCGCGCTGACCTGCACCGCGCCGTCCGGGACTGCCTGGCCGCGATCCGTGAGCACCCCCGCCACCTGTGGGATGCCCCCGGGATCTGGCTAGCGCCACCAGGGCGCCGGCCGGTCCGCGGCGTCGTCGCCAGCCTGCGGCGGGAACTGGAATACCACCACGTCGACCTGGCCGCCGGCTACCAGCCCGCCAGCTGGCCCGACGATTTCACCGCCACTGAGCTACCCCTGGTGACCACCTGGATGAACCGCCGCGGCGACGCGCCGCCCATGACCCTTGCCGGCCCCGCCGCGCTGCACATCGGCACCAGCCCGCCCGTCGACATCACCGGCCCTCCGGCCGCGCTGCTGGCCTGGCTGTCCGGCCGCAGCAACGGCACAGGCCTGCACCCGGACACTCCGGCCCTGCCCGCCCTCCCGCCACTGGCCTAGCCCCGGCCAGTGTGTCGCGCCGCCGGCGAGGCGTACGCGGCCGGCTGCCTCGCTGTGGTTGGTCTTTGCGTGCGGCCGCGCGGCCGGCGTGTGGCGGCACCGTCGGGTCGGCTGGCGGCCACGGTCGCGCTGCAGCGCCGGCACCATGCGAAGCTAGCGGGGTGGCTACCTTCCGGCCAGAGCAGTTCGATGTCAGGGTGAGCGACGAGGTGCTCGCCGACCTGCGTGCGCGGATCTTGAACACGCGGTGGCCGGGGGCGGCGCCGGGCGCTGCGTGGGGGCAGGGCACAGACCTCGGTTACCTGCAGGGCCTGCTGGGGTACTGGGCGGATGGCTTCGACTGGCGCGCGCAGGAACGGTGCCTGAACGGGTTTGGTCATTTCCGGGCCGGGATCGATGGTGTCCGGGTGCATTTCGTGCACGAGCGGGCCCGCAGCGGCCGCGGGATCCCGCTGATCCTGACAAATGGCTGGCCAAGTTGCTTCGCCGAGTTCCTGCCGCTCGTGCCGTGGCTGACGGACCCGGCCGCGCACGGCATCGACGGGCCCGGTTTTGACGTAGTGATCCCCTCGCTGCCTGGCTACGGATTCTCCGACAGGCCGGCCCGGACGGGGGTGACATGCCGGTATACGGCGGGGCTGTGGCACCGCCTGATGTGCGGCCTGGGATATCAGCGGTACGGCGCCTATGGCGGCGACTTCGGGTCCGCCGTGACGACGTTCATGGCGCTGGATAACCCGGCGCCCATGCTCGGCATTCATCTATCCAACCTGGATCTCGCGCCCTACACCGGCCCGGGGTCGCGGCCGCTGTCCGCGGCAGAGCGTGCCTACCTGGCCCAGTACCAGCGATGGCGTGACGACGACCGCGGCTACGGTGCCATCCAGTCGACCCGGCCCCAGACGGTCGGCTACGGCCTCAACGACTCACCAGCCGGCCTGGCCGCCTGGATACTGGAGAAATGGCGAGGCTGGTCCGATTCCCGTGGCGACATCGACGCCACCTTCTCCCGCGACTTCCTGCTCACCGTGCTGACCCTGTACTGGGCGACCCAGACGATCACCTCCACCATGCGGGACTACGTGGACAACCGGTGGCTGGCAGCCGAACTGGGTCCCGCCGACACGGTCACGGTGCCCACCGCGGTAGCTGTCTTCGCCCACCAGTTCATCGACGACGGCACGCCTCCCCGCGAGTGGGCCGAACGCCTCTATAACGTCCGCCGGTGGACGCCCATGCCGCGCGGCGGCCACTTCCCATCCGCCGAGCAACCCGACCTGCTCAGCCGCGACATCGCAGCCTTCTTCAACGACCCCGGCGCGGCGACCGGCCCGAAATGAGGCGCTTAACCGGTTATCTGTGCCCGCCCCGGCCGATATCCCGAGCCGGGAAGAGCATCTCCGCCAGGTGCCGGGACCGCAGTATCGGCAGCAGGGCAGGTGCGCCACTACGCATAGATGGAATTTGTCATCCGCTTATGCGCAGTCGCGATATGAGCCCGCAGAGTCGGCCGGGGGCCGGCCGCTCACATCACGAGGTACTGCGCGCTGCATGGCCGCGCTGCCGCTCAGCCTGGCCGCACCGAGGACGCGCCTGGAACGACAGTCAAGTTAGAGTTGACGGCTAAGCATGCGTCAACTTAAAGTTGACGCATGAGTCCACTCGACATCAGCCTCGCAGACCTGATCGCCCGTCTCGATGAGGAGCTCACCGACCCCGACGTGCTGGCCCGCATCAGCGAGGCGCGGCTGCGCGCCCAGACCCTGTCCGACCTCGGTGACCAGCTCCTCGATCACTACGTCAGCAAGGCCAAGCAGGCCGGCGCGTCGTGGACCGAGATCGGGGATGCCATCGGGGTGTCCAAGCAGGCCGCCCAGCAACGTCACGCGCCCGCACCGTTCGAGCGGTTCACTGACCTGAACCGGCACAGCATCGTGCTGGCACAGGAGGCCGCCAGAACTCACAAGCACGACTTCATCGGTACCGAGCACCTCCTGCTCGGCCTGATCGGCGAACCGCGGGGCCTGGCGTACGAGGTGCTGATGGCGAAGGCCGGGTCGGAGCGGCGCATCCGCGACGCGATCGAGGAAGTGATGCCGTTGGCCGGGCAGAAGGCACTGCGGGGTCACATCCCGTTCCGGCCGGAGAGCAAGGAGGCCATCGTTCAGGCACGCTGCGCGGCGGTCGACCTCAGCCACGACTGGGTGGGTACGGAACACATGCTGCTGGGCCTGATTCGCACCCAGGACAGCCCGGCCGCGCAGATCCTGCGCAACCTCGGCTTCACGTCAGGCGAGTTGCACGAGACGGTCAAGACCGAGACCGCCAAACGGTCCGCCCCGCGCGACAACTAGTGCCGCAGCCGCGGTCCGACCTGCCCCTGGCCAGCTGTATTCACCGAGGGACTTCGGCGCCGGAATACGTCATCGTCGTCCGCCCCGAGCACGGTCGGTTCAGCGGGTGGCGGTCGACGGGTCAATGATGCGAGCCCGCCCTTCCAGTTCCCTGGCGAAGTCCTGCCACAACAGGGCGTACTGGCGGGCGAGCTGCCCCACGGCGCCCAGGCAGTGCGGAGGAACGCACGCGACGGCGTCCGACAGCTGCCCGGTGCCGATCGCATTGACGTGCAGCAGCCGCAGCATTCCTTTGCCGCGATCGTTATTTCGCAGGGAGGGGTCGCGCAGCAGCTTTTCCACCGTCTTGGCCGGGTCAGGCGGCGCCACGGCCCGTGCGCTGATGCGGATGGCCTGTACGGAGGCGCCGTCATGGCTGGCGCCTGGCTGCGCGCCGGTCGCGCTGGAGTCCTTGCGGGCAGCGGACGTGGCGAGTTTCTCCGGTATCGCTGACTGGCCGTGCTCCAGCCGCTTGCGCACGTCGAGAACGGTCGCGGGGGATATGCCCGCGGCGCGGGCCACCTCGCGGAGCGATGCGTCCGGCTGCTGTGCGAGGAACTCCGCCGCCCGCTGCCGCCCGGCGCTGCTGTCCAGCGGGCGGACCCGGCCGTCGCGGCCGATCCGCACGTTTGACTGTGGCGTTTCGTTGCCTGAATCCCTCCTGACGCCCGCAACGGTCTTGGCCGCCAGGCCGACGGAGTGGCCGATCGCGCGGTCGGACATGTTCGGGTGCGAGGCAATGATCCGCTCGGCCGCGGCGCGGCGGTCGGCCTGCGACAACGGCAGGCCGTGAGCGACATTCTCCTGCACTCCGCGCAAGAAGACGTCCGCCTCGCTCCCGTCAAAGAAAATGATGTCAATGGTTTCCTGCCCCTGCAGGGACGCGGCCATCAGGCGGTGCATCCCGTCGATCACCCGCATGGTTCGCCGGTCGACCAGGATCGGCGGAAGCGGCGTCTCGATCTGGGAGAGCCGGGCGATGTGCGCCTTGTCCTCGCCGTTGAGCCGGGGAGAGTCGGCCGCGCGGAGCGATAGCACCGGAACCGACACCGTCACGGCGGTTGCATCTGGCGCTGCGGCAATCGGCGCGCGTTCCCCCGTACGGGGGAACGCGATAGCGGCTGTCGGCTGTAAGGCAAGTCCACCTGACTGCTCCACGGCAACCTCCCTGAACTATGACGTAGCGGGTCGTTCGCTACGTAACCCAATCAGTCCGGGCTGGCGGGCCGGTTGGCGCTCAGCTGACAGGCGATTGCCGTAGTTACTCATCAGTTCGCGTTCGTTTTCCCTTCTCAGGCGGGGATGGGCGGGCGGTGTACGCCGGCAGCATTGCCGTAGTGCTGTCTTCTGCCGCACTCAGGTTGTGACAAATGGGTCACATGTGGCTGATGTTTCTCATATGAAATTTGGGACTGTTGTTGAGTGTTGTACACACGGGGGGAAAGGTGCTATTAAAGTGCAGATAACCAATAAGGATGGCAAAACGAGGCAAAATGTTACATGGATCTGGCGGTCGCGCGTCTCACTTCGGTTCTCTGGTACGTGAGTACCGTCATGAGGCTGGGCTGACGCAGCGCCAACTGGCGGCCAGATCCGGGCTCAGCCTCGCGGCATTGCGCGACTTCGAGCAGTCCCGCCGCCACCGGCCGCGCGCGAATTCGCTCGCGGCGCTGGCCGAGGCGCTCGGCCTCGACCCGGACCAGATCGCCAGCCTTGGCCGCGCCGCCGCGCTGCCGCGGGAGCGCCCAGCCCCGGTGTCATCGTCGCATTCCGCGGGGGAGGGCCTGTCCTCCGGTCGGGCAGCACCGGCGGCCGGGCGGGGGCCGGGATTGTGGCTGGCGACGCTGGGCCCGCTTGAGGCCTGGCGGGACGGGACGCCGCTGTCCCTCGGCCCTCCGGCCCGCCGTGCCGTGCTCGGGCTGCTCCTCATGGATCCCGGCACCCGGGTGCGCCGGGACGCCATCGTCGACGTGCTGTGGGGCGACTCCCCGCCGCGCACCGCCGTGGGCCTGGTTCAGGCTCACGTGAGCCGGATCCGCAAGATCCTGAGCCCTCCCGGCTGCCCGGCCGGGGACGAGGTGATCAGCTCGGTCCGGGGGGCCTACCGGCTGGTCGCCGCGCCATGGGACGTGGACCTGCTGGTGGTCAGGGACCTAGGCGGCCGCGCCGCCGCGGCCTGGGCCGATGGTGACGAGGCGAGCGCCGTTGACTATTACGAGCAGGCGGTGGGCTTGTGGCGGGGCGAGCCGTTCGCCGACGTGGACGAGCTGAGCGGGCACCCCGGCATCATCTCGCTGCGGCTGGAGCTGAACGGGATGCTGCTGCGCTATGCGGAGGCGGCGTGCGCGATCGGCCAGTACCACCGGGTGCTGCCGCGGCTGCGGGCACTGGCCCACGCGGAGCCGCTCAACGAGCTCGCGCACGCTCGCCTGATGATCGCGCTGGCCGGCTCCGGGCAGCAGGCGGCCGCGCTCCGTCTCTACGGTGAGCTGCGCTCGCGCCTGGATCGCGAGCTGGGCATCTACCCGGGGGACGAGCTCACCCAGGCCTACGTGCGGGTGCTCAGGCAGGACCTCAGCATGGGGAGTCCGGTCCCGCCGCTGGTCCGCTCGCCCGCCGCCGGGCAGGTGATCCCGCGCCAGCTCCCCGTCGGCCCGCGCGCTCTCTTCGGCTGCCATAGTGAGCTGGCCGCGCTGACCGCGCTGATGGAACCAGGTCAGGAGCGGGCGGGCAGCGTGGTCATCGCCGCGCTGACCGGAATGGCCGGGGTCGGCAAGACCGCGCTGGCCGTCTACTGGACCCATCAGGTTGCCGACCTGTTCCCCGACGGCCAGCTATTCGTCAACCTGCGCGGGGCAGGGCCGTCCGGTTTGCCCATCGCGCCGACCAACGCGGTGCGCGGTTTCCTGACCGCGCTCGGCGTGCCGATCACGCGGATTCCCGCGGACACCGACGGGCAGGCCGCCTTGTACCGGAGCCTGCTGGCCGGCCGGCGCATGCTCGTGGTCCTGGACAACGCGCGGAACGCGGAACAGGTCCGGCCGCTGTTGCCAGCCTCTCCCGGCTGCCTGGTTGTGGTGACCAGCCGGAACCGGCTCATCGGCCTCGCCGCGGCCGAGGGGGCTCACCTGATGACGCTGGGCCTGCTCAGCACGGCGGAATCGCGTGACCTGCTGGCCGCGAACCTGGATCCAGTCCGGGCCAGGGCCGAGCCGGCCGCGGTCGGCGAGCTGATCGCGCTGTGCGGCCGCCTGCCCCTGGCCCTGTGTGACGTTGCCGCCCGCGCCGTGGCCAGGCCTGGCCTCCCGCTGGGGGCGCTGCTGGCGGAGATGCAGGACGAGCGCGGGCGGCTGGACGCGCTCGAGACGGGAGAGCCGGTCACCAGCGTCCGGATGGTGTTCTCCTGGTCCCAGGCCCGGCTGAACAGCCTTGCCCTGCGCATGTTCCGCCTGCTCGGCATGCATCCGGGGCCGGATATCACGATCCCAGCCGCGGCTAGCCTGGCCGGCCTGCCGCTGGATCGGGCGGCCCTGGCGATCACGGAACTGTGTGACGAGCACCTGCTCACCGAGTACGCGCCGGGCCGCTTCGTGCTGCATGACCTGCTGCGCTCCTACTCGGCGGAGGAGGCGAACCTCCGCGAGAGCGAAGCCGACCGCCGGGACGCGATCCTCCGCATGCTCGACCACTACCTGCACGCCGCCACCGTGGCCTCTGGTTTCCTCGACCCCGGCCAGCCCGAGACCACGTGGATCCCGTCGCGGCCGGGGGTCACGCCGGAGAAGATCGATGGGCCGGAACAGGCAGCCGAGTGGTTCAGCGCCGAGCAGCACGTCCTGCTCGGCGTCATCCGCCAGGCGGCGCAGGACGGTTACGCGCCGTACTCCTGGAAACTGCCCTGGAGCGCCGGGTGGTACCTCCGGGGCGAGGCGTGCTGGCAGCGGCTGGCGGCGGCTCAGGAGGCCGCGCTCGCGGTGGCCGGCCAGCACCACGATCTCGCCGGTCTCCTGATGGCCCGCCAGCACCTCGGCTGGCTGAAGTTCCTGCTCGGCGATATCCCCGTTGCCGCTCACCACCTGAACGAGGCCCTGGAGCTGGCCGGGCAGGTCACTGACGGCGGGCCGCGCGCCCTGGCCCGGGACAGTCACGCCAGCGCCGGGCTGACCCAGGACCGGGTGCTCGAGTCGATGATCCAGGCCCGGCAGGCGCTGGCGCTCTACTGCGCCGCGGGCGACGCGCAGGGCGAAGCCCGGGTTCTTTACGCGATCGGCGGCCATCTGATCCAGGTCGGGGAGCATGAGCTGGCGGTCACGTTCAGCAGCCGTGCCCTCGTGGCTTACCGGCAGGCGCTCTATGCCGCCACCGAATCCGGGGCGCGAGCGCTGGCGTGAGGCGCGTTTGACCCCGCCCGGCCTGGTTGCTACGTTCAATTAGGCTGCCGTCAATGAATATTTATGGAATATTAAGGCCTGGCGGCTATGCGCTACACGTCACTTTATTGATTAAATTCGTTTATGATAGAGCGCATTCTGCCTCCAGATGTCGCTGCTGCCGAGTCGTTCGGAGATAATCCCGCCGCCGTTCTCTTCCCGGAAGAACGCGCGGCTATGGCCAGGGCGCTGGAAAGCCGGCGCCGGGAATTCGCCACCACCCGGGCCTGCGCCCGGACGGCCATGGCCCGGCTCGGGCTGCCGGAGGTCTCCGTGCTGCCCGGACCCCACGGTGCCCCGCAGTGGCCGGCCGGGGGTGTGGGCAGCATTACCCACTGCGCGGGCTATCGTGCCGCTGCCGTCGCTCTGGCCAGCGATTACGCCTCACTGGGAGTGGACGCGGAACCGAACGAGGCGCTGCCCGACCACGGCATGCTGGAGCTGATCGCTCTCGGCGACGAGCGCGATCGCCTGGGCCAGCTGGTCGCCGCCATCCCCGGGGTGGCCTGGGACCGCCTGCTCTTCAGCGCTAAGGAATCCGTCTATAAGGCATGGTTTCCGCTGGCCGGACGCTGGCTCGGGTTTACGTCCGCCGACATTGTCATTGATCCGTGCGCGGGCACGTTTACCGCGCGTCTGCTCGTGCCGGGTCCGGCGGTGGGCGGGAGCCCGCTCACCATACTGAACGGGCGCTGGCTGGCCGACCGGGGGTTTCTGCTCACCGCCGTGGCGGTATCGGCCCGGTGACAGGCCGGACGGCCAGCAGCCGCGGAACGCGGCTTAGCGCGTAGCTGGTCACTCTTCCGTGAGCGCCATGAGCAGGCTATTGAGCCGGTGCACGAAGGTGGCCGGGTCATCGATCCGCGCGCCGAGAGTGAGCACCGCCTGGTTGAACAGGACCTGAGCCCACTCACCGATGTGCTTGCTGTCCTGCCTGTGGTTGAGCCGCTGAATCAGCGGGTGCTTCGGATTGAGCTCGAGCACCGCCTGGCGCGGCAGCCCGGTCCCGCGCAGCCGCTGCATGAGGTTGATGTCGAGGTCGGGCTCGTTGGCGACGATACAGGCCGGTGAGGTGGTGAGCCGGGTCGACAGCCGCACGTCCCAGGCCTGCCCGGCCAGGTAGGCCTTGAGCCTGCCCAGCAGGTCGGCGTACTCGGCGTCGGCATCCTCCCTGGCCTGCTTCTCCTCCTCGTCCGCGAGCGCGCCCACGTCTCCGGCGCCCTGCGCGACCGACTGCAGCTTCCTGCCATCGAACTCCCGCAGGCTGGACACGACCCAGTTGTCGACCCCCTGGCTGAGCAGCAGGACCTCTACCCCCTTGCCCCGGAATGCCTCCAGGTGCGGGCTCGACTTGGCCGCGGCCTGGGAGGGCGCGAGCAGGTAGTAGATGTCGTCCTGACCGTCCTTCATCCGGGCCACGTACTCGGCCAGCGAGACGTCGGGCTCGTCGGAGGCGGACTTGGTCGAGTTAAACCGCAGCAGCCGGGCGATCTCCTCCCGGTTGGAGTAGTCGTCGGTGACGCCCTCCTTGAGGGTGGCACCGAACTCCTTCCAGAACGTGGCGTACTTCTCCGGCTCGTCCCCGGCCAGCCGGGTCAGCCGCCGGAGCACCTTCTTCACCGCGTTGACCCGGATGTTGTCCACCGCGCGGCTGCCCTGGAGGATCTCCCTGGAGACGTTCAGCGGCAGGTCGGAGGAGTCGATGACGCCGCGGACGAACCGCAGGTACCGGGGCAGGATCTGCCCGGTGTCCTCCATGATGAACACCCGCTGCACATGCAGCCGGACCCCGCGCCGGGCCTCCTGCACCCACAGGTCATGCGAGGCGCGGCCGGGCAGGAAGAGCAGCAGGGTGTACTCGTAGGTCCCCTCGACCCGGCTGTGGACCCAGGCCAGCGGGTCACCGAATTCACTCGCGATGTGCTGGTAGAACTCGTTGTAGTCCTGATCGGTGAGCTCGCTCTGGGGCCGGGTCCACAGCGCCGAGGCCCGGTTAACGGTCACGTCTGGCTGCTGAGCGCCCATGTCGTCGCCGGCCGGGTTCCCCGCGGTCGTGTCCCCGGCCTCCCCCGGCATCAGGATCGGCACGCTGATGTGATCGGAGTACTTCTCGATGATCGACCGCAGCCGCCACCCGCTGAGAAGGTCGTCCTCGCCGTCCCGCAGGTGCAGCACGATCGTGGTGCCCCGGTCGGGTCGCTCGGCCGTCTCCAGCGTGTAGTCGCCGGTCCCGTCGGATTCCCAGCGCACTCCCGCGCCCGGCTCCAGGCCTGCCCGCCGGGTGGTCATCGTCACCCGCTCGGCGACGATGAACGACGAGTAGAACCCCACCCCGAACTGGCCGATCAGCGCAGCGTCCTTGCGGGCGTCGCCGGTCAGGGAGCGCAGGAACTCCCTGGTCCCGGACTTGGCGATCGTGCCGATGTTCGCGATCACCTCGTCCCGGCTCATCCCGATGCCGTTGTCGGCGACGGTGATGGTCCCCGCATCCTTGTCGTAGCTGACCCGGATCCGCAGCAGTCCCTCGGCCTCGGGCGACGCCCCCCCGGCGAGCAGTTCCAGGCGCAGCCGGTCAATGGCATCGGAGGCATTCGAGGTCAGCTCGCGCAGGAAGATCTCCTTGTTGCTGTAAAGCGAATGGACCATCAGGTCCAGGATCTGGGCCGCCTCCGCCTGGAAGCTGAAGACCTCTTGCTCCGCCTGCACCGTCATCCAACGCCTCGCACATCCGGTGTGAATGGATTCGGACGAAGGCCCGGGCACGCGAGACGTAGCCGTGAGTCACGCGCAGAGCACCGGACCCAGCCGCGTTAGAGTAACCCGCACCCGGCCCGCTGGCCATGCCCGCGAGCGGCCGTGCGCCGGCGGACGGCCGGTGTTTGACTGCGGCTATTCGTCGCTTGAACCATGGCCGCCGGACGCTGCGGCCGACCGTACCCGGCCGTTCCCTGGAAGGGACCGCGGATGGAAGACGTCGGCCCGCCCGTGCCCGCTGAGCGCACGGAGCTGCTCGTGCCTGAGCCCGCTCTGGCGCTCGGCGCGCTGCTGGGCGTACCCGTGCCCGACCTCGGCGGCAGCGCGGGACTGCCGCTGCTCTGGCACTGGGTCTATCTGCTCGACCGGCCCGCGCAGGCCGACCTCGGCCCGGACGGGCACCCGCTGCGGGGCACGGTCGCCGCCTTCGCAGGGCCGGGCGGGCGCCGGATGTGGGCTGGGGGCCAGGTCCGCACGAGCGGGCCGCTCCGGGTCGGCGAGCCGGCCACCAAGCGCAGCCAGGTGGTCTCGGTCCAGGACAAACAGGGCCGGTCCGGGCCGCTCACCTTCATCACCCTGCAGCACGTGATCTGGCAGCGCGGTCAGCTCGTCATCGACGAACGACAGGACATCGTCTACCGGCATGCCGTCCGGTCCGGCGCTGAGACGCTGGATGCCGGGTCGGCGGCAGCGGCGATACCGCCCGCACCGGGCGAGTGGGCGATCGAGGTGTCGCCCACGTTGCTCTTCCGCTTCTCCGCGCTGACCTACAACGCGCACCGCATTCACTACGACCGCGACTATGCGCGGCAGACAGAGGGATACCCCGGCCTGCTCACTCACGGGCCGCTCCAGGCGCTGGCGATGGCCGAGCTGGCCCGGGCGGCCGGATACCCCGGCGGCCCGCAGCCCCGCTCCCGGCAGTTCGGCTACCGGCTGACCGCACCGCTCTTCGACCACCAGGGCATGGTGGTCAGGGCTGCAACGGAGGGGGATGCCCTGGTCACCGCCGTGCGTGATCTCGCGGGAAGGCGCACGGCGGCGGGCACGCTGCGGGCCGGCGGCCCCTGGCCCTGGTAGCTGGACGCTGAGCCCCGTCCCCGGCCATTATGACGAGAATTGTGAGCGATGACCCTGGTTTCAGGCATCAGCATTTCCCGAGAAGGAGCCTGCTCAATGAACGAACTTGTCGAGCGCCTGACCGTCGACCAGCAGATTGAGATGGGCGGGGCGGAGCCCACGGTCGAGGAACTCCGCAACCGGACTGGGGAAATGCAGTACGTGCTGGTCAAGTTCACCCAGACGCGCGGCGGCACGGAGCTCGGCTTTCCCCTGGATCGCGACCGGACCGACCTGAGCGGCGCCGACTTCGACAATGGCACCGGGACCGTGCATGTCGAGGGCAGCCTCATCCTGAACGACGACCCCGTCCGCTGCATCGCCGATATTGACCTGGCGACGCTCAAGGGCACCGGCCGGCTGGCGCTCGAGGAAAAGGCCGAAGCGGCCGCAGGCTGACGACATCGCTCGTCGCGTGCCCTGCCGCAGGGGAATGCCCGCGCA
This sequence comes from uncultured Actinomycetota bacterium, assembly GCA_963725175.1. Classification (GTDB taxonomy): domain Bacteria; phylum Actinomycetota; class Actinomycetes; order Streptosporangiales; family Streptosporangiaceae; genus DASUBV01. The sequence continues at coordinate 2,636,816 of CAVRXH010000006.1, read as the reverse complement.
GGGCACGCGAGTGATACGTGATCGCATATCGTGCGGGAGGATGCCGGTGCCGAGAATAATGGTGAACGGTATTAACCTCCACTATGATGATTACGGATCAGGGGATCCGGTTGTCCTGATAACCGGCAGCGGGGCCACAGGAAAAATGTGGTCGCCGCACCAGGTCCCGGCGCTGAACGCCGCTGGCTTCCGGGTCATCACGGTCGATAACCGGGGGATGCCGCCTTCGGACCTGTGTCCGGAGGGATTCACCATCGATGACATGGTGGTGGATACGGCCCGGCTGATCGAGCGGCTTGGCCTGGGCCCGTGCCGCATCGTGGGCTTCTCGCTCGGCGCGATGGTCGTCCAGGAACTGCTGCTCGCTCGCCCTGACCTCATTACGCAGGCAGTGCTCAGCGCGACCAGGGGCAGAACGGACGCGCTGCGCACAGCGATATCGGCCGGGGAGTCGGAACTGGCGGAAAGCCGGGTCGTTCTGCCGCGTCGGTATGCGGCGGTCGTCCACGCGATGCAATTCCTGTCGCCGGCGACCCTGCAGGACGAGAGCCGGATCCGGGACTGGCTCGACATTTTCGAGATGTCGCTGGTCAGTCATGAGACAAACCGGTCCCAGCATGGGCTCGAATTGCTAGAGGGCCGTCTGGAGGAGTATCGCAAGATAACTTCCTCGTGTCTCGTCATAGGTTTTCGGGACGATCTCATCGCTCCTCCTCACCTCTGCCGGGAGGTAGCCGACTCGATTCCCGGATGTAAGTACGAGGAACTCGACGATTGCGGGCACTATGGTTATCTGGAGCAGCCTGAGGAAGCTAACTCGCTGATCATCGGCTTTTTTCGCGGCGCCTGAGCCAGCGGCACCCCTGCGGAGGATGAGAGAAATTAGTGTTCAACTGGCGCGGTGCTGCGGTTGAACACGGCTGAGTCTATCTTGACAGATATTCTATGATAGGCGAAATTGATGGCATCGTGGATAACTGTGCCGAAAACGCTATAGCGGGAGGCAGCCCAGGATCCGGTACGTGGCACAAGATGATCCGGTACGTGGCACAAGATGAAAGGATCGACGGTGGCGACGAACCCGTTCGAGGACGAAGAAGCCAGGTATCTTGTTCTGATCAACGACGAGGGACAGCATTCGCTGTGGCCTGTTTTCGCTGATGTGCCCGAGGGCTGGGAGATTATCTTCGGTGAGGACGGCCGTCAGGAGTGCCTCGACTTCATCGAGAAGAACTGGACCGACATGCGGCCGAACAGCCTGATCAAGGCCATGGAGGCGGACGCGGCGGCGAGGAACAACGGCGCTTCCGTGGCGGAAAAGAACACTGTTTCCTCCTGATCTCTTTAGCCTGCTCACCACCTGATGCGGAGGCCGGCCGATGCCTGCCCTGGACATTGCGTACGTCGAGCTCTACACCGGCGAGCATCGAGCTGCTCTTGAGTACTTCGTGTCGTCCCTAGGCTTTCTGGCGGCTGCGGAGTCGCAGTCGGCCGCGGGTCACTCCGTGCTGCTCCGGCAGGGCGAAGTGCGGCTGGTCGTCACGGAAGGCCCGTTAGCCCGGGCCTTCCTTGACGCCCACGGGGACGGGATTGCCGACATCGCTTTCTCGTGTGACGACGTTTCCGTGACGCGTGACGCGGCCCTGGCCGCGGGAGCCTCGCCGGTCGGGGCCGCGGCCGGCCGGGTGGTGGTCTCAGGATTCGGCGACATCTGCCATACGCTCGTGGACGCGGCCGGGGCGACCCCGCTGCCCACCGACCGGGACTGGCAGGAAATCCCGCCTGACCGGGCCCGGTCCGCGGGGTCGGGCTGGATCAGGCTGCTTGACCACGTCGCCGTCTGCCTGACCAGCGGGACCACGTCGGACTGGGCTGATTTCTATACCCAGGGCTTCGGCCTTCCCCGGTATTCCGGTGAGCACACCGAGCTGGGCGATCAGGCCATGGAATCGATTGTCGTGCGCAGCCCGTCCGGCGGCGCCACCTTTACCCTGCTCGAGCAGGACTCGTCGAGGAAACCCGGTCAGATTCAGGGCTTCCTCGCCCGGAATGACGGGCCGGGAGTTCAGCATCTCGCATTCGAGGTCGATGACATCGCCTCCGCTATTGGCGAGTTCAGCCAGCGCGGGGTCGAGTTCCTGAGCACGCCAGGCCGGTATTACGAGATGCTGGCCGTGCGGCTGCCCGGCATTCAGACTGAGATCCCCGGCCTGCGGGCCGCTGGCGTCCTTGCTGACCGTGACGAATGGGGCTATCTGCTGCAGTTGTTCACCCGGTCGCCCTACCTACGGAACACGATGTTCTACGAGTTCATCCAGCGGCGGGGCGCTCGCGGGTTCGGCAGCGCGAATATCAAGGCCCTGTACGAGGCCGTGGAGCGGGACGGGCTGGCCGGGTGATGACCCCCGCAGCGGACCTGAACCTCAAGGATCTGCACGCCTGCCTCTCGGATCCGGTCCTCGACACGATGAACTTCCTGAACGAGGTCACCTTCCGCTACCCGGACGCGATCTCGTTCGCTCCGGGCCGTCCCTACGACGGCTTCTTCGACATCGAGCAGATCTTCACCTACCTCCGCGGCTACCTCGACCATCTGGCCGCGTCCGGGAAGTCCCCCGGTGAGGTCAGGGACGCGCTCTTCCAGTACGGCCCGACGGCCGGCCGGATCCAGGAGGTCATCGCGAGCTCCCTCCGGGCGGACGAGAACATCGACGTCCGGCCGGAGTCGATCGTGGTCACCGTGGGCTGCCAGGAGGCCATGTTCCTGGTCCTGCGGGCCCTCATCGCGGATCCGGCCGATGTGCTCCTGGTCTCCAGCCCGTGCTACGTCGGCATCACCGGGGCGGCCCGGCTGCTGGACATCGAGCCCACGGCGGTGCCGGAGCGCGAGGACGGATTCTGCTGCGCTGACCTGGAAGCGGCGATCGCGGCGGAGCGGGCCCGCGGGCGCCAGCCCCGCGCGTTCTACCTGGTGCCCGACCACTCGAACCCGGCCGGCAAGACGATGCCGGTGCCGGCCCGGCGCGAGCTGCTCGACCTGGCCGCCCGGCACGACATCCTGATCCTGGAGGACAGCCCGTACCGGATGGTCAGCCCCGGGCCGCACCTGCCGACGCTGAAGTCCCTCGACCGCCAGCGCCGCGTCATCCACCTGGGCTCCTTCTCCAAGACCGCCTTCCCCGGAGCCAGGGTCGGGTTCGCCGTGGCCGACCAGCTGGTCTCGCTGGCGAACGGCGATACCGGCCTGCTCGCGGATCAGCTGGCCAAGATCAAGAGCATGGTGACGGTTAACACCTCGCCGGTGAACCAGGGGGTCGTGGCGGGGATGCTGCTGGCCTGCGCGGGCCGGGTCTCCGAGCTCAGCACCCCGGCGGCCGGGTACTACGCCAGCGCCATGCAGTCGACCCTTCGGCAGCTCGACCAGTGCTTCCCAGCCAGCCGGCGCGCTGCCCTTGGGGTGCGCTGGAACACGCCCGACGGAGGCTTCTTCCTGCGCCTGCGGGTGCCCTTCCGGGTGGACAATGCCGCCCTCGCCCGCTCGGCCGAGGAATTCGGGGTCATCTGGACGCCGATGTCGTACTTCTATCCAGGCGGCGGGGGAGAGGACAGCATCCGCCTGTCCGTCAGCTATCTCTCCGACGAGGAGATCACGGACGGGATTACCCGGCTCGCCCGCTTCATCGAGGCCGAGGCCGGGATCTAGCCGGCGGCTCCGTGCCGCTCTGCCAGAAAGGGAAGGTCAATGATCAAGGCAACGCCACGGGTGCGCAGTCACCCCCGCCGGTGGGGGTGGACCTACCGATGACGATGAGCATGGATCTCGCGCGTCCCGGCGCCGGAGATCTGGCGGAAGCGCCCGGCCGTCAGGCGGCGAATCCTCCGCGGATCACCGGCGTCGGGACTGCCGTGTCAGCAGAGTCCTATTCCCAGGAAGAACTGCTCGAGACGTTCCGCATCACCGAGCCCAGAGTCCGCTCCGTCTTCCTGAACAGCGCCATCCAGCGGCGGTACCTGTCCCTGCCCGCGCTCGGTGACGATGGCGCCCGGGTGCAGGAGGCCCAGGGCGACCTGCTCCGTAAGCACAAGGCGCTGGCCGTCGACATGGGGGCACGAGCCATCGACGCATGCCTGAAGGACACCGGAGCCGCCCTGGCGGATATCCGGCACCTGTGCTGCGTCACCTCGACCGGATTCCTCACCCCCGGCCTGAGCGCCCTGCTCATCCGCGAGCTGGGGATCTCGCCGTCCTGCGGCCGGGCCGACATCGTGGGCATGGGCTGCAACGCGGGGCTGAACGCACTCGGCCTGAGCGCCGCGTGGTCCGCGGCCCACCCCGGCGAGCTGGCGATCATGCTCTGCGCCGAGGCCTGTTCCGCGGCCTACGTCTTCGACTCGACGATCAGGACCGCGGTCGTCAACAGCCTGTTCGGCGACGGCGCGGCCGCCATCGCGCTGATGAGCGGTGACCAGGCCGGGCCGGAGTCGGATCCCGCCGCCGGCGGGCCGCGAATTCTCTCCTTCGCCAGCCACCTCATCACCGACGCGGTCGAGGCCATGCGCTACGACTGGGACGGTGCCGCGGGCAAATTCAGCTTCTTCCTCGACCCGGACATCCCCTACGTCGTGGGAGCCAACGCCGAGCTGGTCATCGACCGGCTGCTGGCATCCGCCGGGCTGCGCCGCAGCGATATCAGCCACTGGCTCGTGCATTCCGGTGGCAAGAAGGTCATCGACGCGGTCCGGGTCAACCTCGGCCTCACCCGCCACGACGTCCGGCACACCACGAGCGTGCTGCGGGACTACGGGAACCTGTCGAGCGGCTCCTTCCTCTTCTCCTACCAGCAGCTCGCCCAGGAAGGTGTCACCCGGCCCGGCGACTACGGCGTGCTGATGACGATGGGTCCGGGCTCGACTATCGAAACGGCGCTGGCCCAGTGGTAACCGGAGAGACAGGCGACCTGGTGATCCGGGTGGATGGCAGCCGCGCGCTGTCAGCGGAGCTGGTAGCGGCGCTCGGGGCCGTGTGCGACAGGATCGAGGACCTCGGTGACCAGGCCGCGGTGATCCTCCACGTATCGGGCGCCCCCGCGGAGTCGGCAGAGGGCGGCATCGCTGTCGCCCTCGTCAGTAAGTGGGAACGTGCGCTGCGCCGCCTGGAACGCCTTCCGGCGGCCACGATCTCCGTCGTCGCGGGCGAGTGCGGCGGAGTCGCCCTCGAGGTGCTCCTGGCCACCGACTACCGCATCGGAACCGACTCGGTGCGCCTGCTGATGCCCACGCGGTCGGGCGAGACCTGGCCCGGCATGGTCCTGTACCGGCTGGCCCGGCAGGCGGGCGCCGCGGCGGTTCGGCGGGCGGTGCTGTTCGGCGCTCCGATCGCGGCCGCCGACGCCGTCGCGATGCACCTGATCGACGAGCTCACCCCGGATCCGGCGGGCGCCCTGGCCGCGGCTGAGCGGCTGCGCGCGGCCGCTCCCGGCGCAGAGCTGGCTATCCGGCGCCAGCTGATGCAGGAAGCGCAGGCGGTGAGCTTCGAGGACGCGCTCGGCAGCCACCTGGCGGCCTGCGACCGCGTGCTGCGCCGGGCCGCCGCGGAAGCGACGGCGGTGGTCCCGTGACCGGGCTGACCACGCTGGACGGCCAGGGTATGGCCACGGCCGCGGCAGACCTCCGGGCGGCGGGAGCGGAGGGCCTGTCCTGCGGCTGGCAGGCCCTGTCCGAGGTGATCCGGCGCACCGGAGACGTGCTGGCGGCGCTGCCCGAGCCCGGACGCCGGTCTCCGGAGCAGCACGCGCTCGCCACCGCGGCCAAGGACGCGGCCAGGGCCGCGCGCTGCCGGTTCCTGGACGCTCAGGCCGACGCGGTCTACGGAAGGCTCACCGGCGGCCGCACCCGCTACCTCAGCCTGTCCGAGCTGGCCGCAGCGGCCGCGGCTAGCTTTCCCGGGCTGGTCCCGGACGCCGACCAGCTCGCCACCGAGCGCCTCCGGCCCCTTGCGGGCAAGGAAGGGCTGGAGATCGATCAGGGGATCTTCTTCAGCCGGATCCTCGGTGCGCCGCTGGCCGGGCCGCACCTGCTCAAGGGCATGCGCCGGCCGACGGACCGGGCGCTGCGGCTGCGGGCCGAGTTCGCCAGGACCGGGCGGGCCGACCTAGGTTCGGTCCGGATGGAGCGTACTGACGGGATCGCGCGGCTGACCATGTGCCGGGACGACTGCCTCAACGCGGAGGACAACCGGCAGGTCGACGACATGGAGACCGCGGTCGACCTCGCCCTGCTCGACCCGGCGGTGCGCGTCGGCCTGGTCCGGGGCGGGGTCATGACTCATTCCCGCTACCGTGGCCGCCGGGTGTTCAGCGCGGGCATCAACCTCAAGGCGCTGCACGCCGGCGAGATCTCGCTGGTCGACTTCCTGCTCCGGCGTGAGCTGGGTTACCTGCACAAGCTGCTGCGCGGCCTGGTGACGCAGGACGCGCCCTGGCACTCGCCCGCGATCGAGAAGCCCTGGGTCGCCGTGGTCGACAGCTTCGCCATCGGCGGCGGAGCGCAGCTGCTGCTCGTCTTCGACCAGGTGCTGGCCGCGTCCGACGCCTACCTCAGCCTCCCCGCGGCCGACGAGGGCATCATCCCCGGCGCGGCCAACCTCAGGCTGACCCGGCAGGCCGGGTCCCGGCTGTCCCGCCAGGTCATCCTGGCCGGACGCCGGATCCAGGCCAGCGAGCCCGATGCCCGGCTGCTGATCGACGAGGTCGCGGAGCCGGGCGGCGAGCTGGACGCGGCGGTCGAGCGGCGGCTGGCAAAGCTGCTGAGCCCGGCGGTGATCGCCAACCGGCGGATGCTGACCGTGGCCGGGGAATCCGAGGCGGAGTTCCTGCGCTACATGGCGGAGTTCTCGCTCCAGCAGGCACTGCGGCTGTACAGCGAGGACGTGCTGCGCAAGGTCGGGCGCTTCAGCGCCCGACCCGCAGGATCACCAGACGCGAGGTGATCGGATCTCTAGGCGGAGATCGACCAGCCAAGACCGTCCGGTGAGGCGACAAGGCCGCCCTGGAAGATCGCCGTCTCAGGCTCGAGGTCGGAGCCGAGCATCACGCGCGCCTGCTCCTTGGCTCCCTCGCGCATCGCCTGCTTGACGATGGCCGACTTCATCAGCGGGACCATGCTCTGCTCGTTGCCCGCGACGACCTCGTCGACCGCCTGAGCGAACTCGGTCGACCGGCTCTTGTAGCGCTGGGCCAGCGCCTCCTCGCCCGAGGACACCCCGCCGACCAGGCTGACGAACGACTCCAGGTCGGGGCTAGTGTCGCTGGTGACCTTCTTGGCCGACCAGAAGTACGAGTTCTCGTCGACGTGCATGTCGTAGAACGACACCAGGAACTCGTAGAACACGCCGTACTCCCGGCGGTACCGCTGCTCGAACTCGGCGAACGCCGTCTCCTCGTCGACGGTCTGGTCCAGGACGCTGTTGATGGAGCGGGCGGCGAGCAGGGCGCCATAGGTGGCCAGGTGGACGCCGGAGGAGAAGATGGGGTCGACGAAGCAGGCGGCGTCGCCGACCAGGGCCATGCCCGGCCGCCAGAAACTCGTGTTCGCGTATGAGTAGTCCTTGCGCACGCGGAGTTCCCCGTACTGGCCCTCGGTGACGCGCTTGGCCCCGCGGAGATAGTCGGTGATCATCGGGCATTCGGCGACGAGGCTCATCAGGGCCTCTTCCGGGTCGCCCTGGATCTTGCTGGCGAGGTCGTGCCGCACGACCGCTCCGACGCTCGTCAGATCCTGGCTCAGCGGGATGTACCAGAACCAGCCGCTGTCGAAGGCGCAGCACAAGATGTTGCCCGAGTTCGGCTCGGCCAGGCGCTTCCCGCCCTCGAAGTAGCCAAAGAGAGCCAGGCTGCGGAAGAACTCGGAGTACTGCCGGGTCGCACCCGCCTGCTGGTAGATCCGGCTCTTGTTGCCGGAGGCGTCCACCACGTACCGGGCCCGGATCGTTCCCTCGTTGCCGTCGGCGTCGGCGTAGGAGACGCCGCGGACCCGGTCCTCCTCGCTGATCACGTTGGTGACGCTGTGCTGCTCGCGGACGTCGACGCCGGTGTGACGGGCGTGGTCGAGCAGGATCTGGTCGAACTTGCTCCGCTCGACCTGGTAAGCGTGCGAGGTCTCGCCGGTCATCTTGGGCGATACCGAGAACGCGAACGTCCACGGCTCGGGCCTGGCCCCCCAGCGCATCGTGCCGCCGCGCTTCTTGGTGAAGCCAGCCTTGGCCAGTTCGTCCGCGACGCCGGTCAGGCGGCAGATCCCGTGGACCGTGGCGGGCAGGAGAGATTCCCCGATCTGATAGCGGGGGAATTTCTCCTTCTCCAGGAGAATGACACGGTGGCCTCGCATCGCGACCAGCGTCGCCAGGGTTGATCCGCCCGGCCCGCCGCCCACGACGACAACGTCGGTTTCGTAAACGTCATCAGCATTCATCCGGCCACCCTTATTCTCCTGCTATTTCGGCGGTCGGAGTTCAACCGATGATAAATGCAGTTGAACGCCGCCGTTACACCTGCAGGATTGCATGACCCTGGGGCTGGAGTACACAGCCGCGGACGCGCCTAACGGCGCGCCGCGCGCTTTCCCTACAACGGCCCCGGCTGCGCCGGCGGGAAGGTGACCTCGATGGCCAGGCCGCCGCCGGGCCGGGGCTGCGCGCTGATGGTGGCGTCGTGGGCGGCGGCGATTGCCCGGACGATGGACAGCCCGAGCCCGTGGCCGTCCCGGCGGGCCGGGCGCTGGCTCAGGCGCCGGAACGGCTGGAACAGGCGGTCGACCTCACCCGCCGGGATGACCGCCCCGGAACTGGCGACCGACAGCACGGCCCCGCCATCGCGGGTCGCGGTGCTGACCTGGATATCGCCCGCCGGGACGTTGTGCCGGATGGCGTTGCCGATCAGGTTCTCGGCCAGCTGCTGGATCAGCAGCGGGTCTCCGTCGAGGGCGGCGGGCTCCAGGTCGGCCCGGACTCGCAGGCCCTGGCGGCTGATGGCGGCGCCGGAAGCGGCCAGGACGGCGCCGGCGATGTCGGCCAGGTCGACGGGCTCGCGCTCCTCGATGCCGGCCTCGCTGCTGGCCAGGGTGAGCAGTGCCTCGATCAGGCGCTCCTGCTCAGCGTTGGAGGCGAGCAATTGCTGGCTGACGGCCTGCCAGGTCTCTGTCGTGCTGGCCGGATCGGCCAGGGTGACCTGAAGCAGGGTGCGCTCCCTGGTCAGCGGGGTGCGCAGCTCGTGCGAGGCGTTGGCCGCGAAGCGCCGCTGGGCGTCGAAGGAGGCTTCCAGCCTGGCGAGCAGGCCGTCGAGGGTGTCGGCCAGTTCCTTGATCTCGTCGTCGGGCCCGTTCAGGGCCAGCCGCTCGTGCAGGCGGCTGGCGGAGATGCGCCGGGCGGCGGCGCTCATCGTGCTCAGCGGGCGCAGCACCCGGCCGGCCAGCAGCCAGCCGATCGCGGCGACCGCCACCGCGAATACTCCTAGCGCGATAGCGGAAGCGATGAGCAGCACCTGGCGGTCGAAGGCGATCTGCGTGTTCCCGGCGCTGACCGCCTGCCTGGTCGCCCGCTCGACCGCCCGGGCCAGCCTCGATCCGCTGGCGCTGAGCGGGCTGCCGGAAGACAGATGAGCCACGGGGTGCGCCGCCTGGCTGAACAGCAGGTAGGTCAGGGCGAGCACGGCCGCGCCGCAGATGACGAACACGGAGCTGTAGAGGACGGTCAGGCGCAGCCGGGCCGTGCGGCGGGGGACGCGCACTAGGTTTCTCCGATGCGGTAGCCGCTCTCCCGGACGGTCTCGATCACCGGCGGGTCACCGAGCTTGCCCCTCAGCCGGCCGATCGTGGTCTTCACGGTGCTGGTGAATGGGTCGGCTGCCTCGTCCCATACCCGTTCCAGGAGCTCCTCAGCCGGGACGGGACGTCCGTCCGCGGCGAGCAGGCACTCCAGCACGGCCAGTTCCTTGGTCGTGAGCGGGAGTCGCCGCCCGGCCCGGACCGCGACCCGGCGGGCCGGATCCATGCTCAGGTCGCCGTAGTGGAGGCTCGCGGGCAGGGGAGCGGCGGCGCGGCGGGACAAGGCCCGGATACGGGCCACCAGCTCGGCGAAGTCAAATGGCTTGGGCAGGTAGTCATCGGCGCCCAGACTCAGGCCCTCGACCCGTTCCCTCACTGATCTTGCCGCGGTGAGCATCAGCACCCTGGTGTCCGATCCGTCCGCCAGCAGGGACCGGGCGACATCGTCGCCGTGCACGCCGGGCAGATCCCTATCCAGCACCACGATGTCGTAGCGGTTCACGGCCAGGTGCTCCAGGGCGGCGTCGCCGTCCAGGGCCACGTCGACCGCCATCCCCTCCCGGCGCAGCCCGGCCGCCACCGCCGCCGCCAGCGTCTCGTCGTCCTCAGTCACCAGAACTCGCATCGCCCGCCCGCCGTTCCGTGAGCACTCACCATAATGTCAGCCATCTGCTTCCGTAAGATCGCAGGTCGCAGGTGACAGCCAGGTAACTTTTCCCGTCACCGTGCTGTCACCTCTCATTCTGTACAACGGACTCAGGTGGGCGGGCCACGAGAAAGCCAATAGGCTCCACCCCTGCTTCTGCGAGGAGACAGCGATGAATGAGAAGATCCGTAGTATGGGCGGTCCGCAGCGCGCGGCAGTCGTGGCCGTCCTGGCTTCCGCCGCCCTGCTGACGGCCGCGTGCGGCTCGCCCTCGGCCGGGACCGGCGGATCTGCCGCCACCGGGAACTCGGCCGCGTACCGGGCGAATGTCGCGTTCGCGCAGTGCATGCGATCCCACGGGGTGCCGAATTTCCCCGACCCAGGGCCATCGACCAACTTCCAGGTCAGCGGGTCACCGCAGGGCCCGGCGACGACCCCGTCGGCGAAGGCGTACCAGACCTGCAAGCATCTGCTGCCCAATGAATCAACGTCGGGCAATGGCACCGTGACGACGCAGGAACTCAGCGAGGGCGTGGCCCTGGCGAAGTGCATCCGCAGCCACGGTGTTCCCTCTTTTCCCGACCCCACGGCCGTCAATGGCGCGCTTAGCTTCGACTTTCACGGCGTGAGCACGCCCCAGTTCCAGGCTGCGGTGAAGAAGTGCCAGTCGCTGGTACCGGCGGGGGTCAAGCTGCCGTGAGCGTGCAGGAGGACTCGGTGGCGGCTGATGGTCAGGCCGACGGTCAGCCGGACGGTCGCGTGCGCCTGACCCGGCGCCGCCGCCAGGCCCTGGGGGCCGTGCTGGTGCTCGTGGTACTCGCCGCCGCGGCGGGCGTGGCCTGGGGGGAGGGGGCGTTCGATTCGCACCCCGCGGCCGGGACCGGGCAGGGGGTGCCGGTCCCGGCTACGCAGCGGGTCGTGCGGGAGAACCTGTCGTCCCAGGAGCCGATGAGCGCGAACCTGGGCTACGCGGGTTCCTACGCGGTACGGGGGCAGGGCGGCGGGACGCTGACCTGGCTGCCGCCGGCCGGGCGGGTCATCCGTCAGGGGCAGGTGCTCTACCGGGTGGATAACGGCACCCCGGTGGTGCTGCTGTACGGCTCGGTGCCGGCCTGGCGGGAGCTGTCCGAGGGGCTGACCGGCAAGGACGTCACCCAGCTGAACCGGGACCTGGTCGCGCTGGGCTACGCCGACAGCGCGGACATCGGCGCGGACGGCCGGGACTACTTCTCCGGGGAGACCGCGGCCGGAGTGCGGCAGCTGGAGTCCGCGGCCGGGGTCACCGGCCCGCCCGGATCGCTGACACTCGGGTCGGTCGTGTTCGAGCCGCGCGCGCTGCGCATCAGCGCCATCCCGGGCAGCCTGGGCGGTCCGGCGGCGGGCGAGGTGCTAGCCGCGACCTCGAACCGGCACGTGGTGACGATCCCGGTGAGCACCTCCGAGGAGTCCGGGGTGGCCGTGGGGGACAAGGTCACGGTCACGCTGCCGACCGGGGCGAGCACCTCGGGGAAGATCACCTCGGTCGGCAAGGTGGCCACCGGGACCAGCACCAGCGCCAAGATCCGGGTGACGGTCACGCTGACCCATCCATCCGCCGCGGGAGACCTGGACCAGACGCCGGTGACGGTGTACGTCACCGTGGCCAGCGCCCGCAACGTGCTCGTGGTGCCGGTGTCCGCGCTGGTTGCCCAGTCTTCTGGCGGCTACGCGGTCGAGGTCGTGGGGGCGGCCGGCAGCCGTCGGCTGGTGCCGGTGAAGGTCGGCATCTTCGACGACAACTCCGGCGCGGTTCAGGTGACCGGAGCGCTGACCGTGGGCGAGGAAGTCGTGGTGCCCGCGACATGAGTGTGGTGCTGGAGCTGGACCGGGTCACGAAGGAATACCCGGGGATACCGCCGGTGCGGGCCCTGGACCAGGTCAGCCTGGAGGTACGGGCGGGGGAGCTGGCCGCGGTCGTCGGCCCGTCCGGGTCGGGCAAGACCACGATGCTGCACCTGATGGGCACCCTGGACAGGCCCAGCAGCGGGATCGTGCGGGTGACCGGCCTGAACGTGGCGAAGATGGCCGACCGGGAGGTGTCCGCGCTGCGGGCGCGCCGGATCGGGTTCGTCTTCCAGCAGTTCTTCCTGGCTGAGCACCAGCTGATTCTGGACAATGTCGCCGACGGCCTGCTCTACGCCGGCGTGCCGCGGACCCGGCGCCGCCAGCTCGCTGCCACCGCACTGGAGCGGGTCGGCCTCGGCCACCGGACCGGCGCGCGGCCGACCCAGCTGTCGGGCGGCGAGCGGCAGCGGGTGGCGATCGCCCGGGCAATCGCCGGCAGCCCGCCGATCGTGCTGGCCGATGAGCCGACCGGCAACCTGGACTCCGGTACCGGCGCCTCGATCCTCGAGCTGCTGAACGAGCTCAACGCCAGCGGCACCACGATCATCGTGATCACCCACGACCACTCGGTCGCCGCCTCGATGTCCCGCCGGATTGAGGTACTGGACGGCCGCATCATCGGCGACAGCGGTCCGGCCCCGGCCGCGGTCGGGGCCGGACCGGTCCGGGAAGGACGATCATGACCATCACGTCGGGCGAGGCCACCGCCGCCCGGACTGTCCCGGCCCCGGCCCGGCTGCGGCCGGGCGACCTGGCTGGGCTGGCTGTCGTGGGACTGCGGACGCGCAAGCTCCGGGCCACCTTGTCGGCCCTGGGCATCTCGATCGGGATCGCGGCGCTCGTGGCCGTGCTCGGACTGGCCCGCTCCTCCCAGGACCAGCTCCTGGCCGAGATCAGCAGTCTCGGCACCAACCTGCTGACGGTCACCAACGGGACGAACTTCCTGGGCCAGCCCGAGGAACTGTCCAAGGCCGCGCCGGGGATGATCGGGCAGCTCCCCGGGGTCAGGAACGTCCAGTACACCGGGGCGCTCAGCGGCATTAACGCCTACCGGAGCCCGCTCATCCCGGCCATCGACACCAACGCGCTGACCGTGGACGCGGCTAGCCTGGGCCTGCCCGCCACGGTCGGCACCTCGATGGCCGAGGGCACCTACCTGAACGCCGCCACCGCGCGGCGGCCGGTCGCCGTCCTCGGCTACGGGGCGGCCCAGCTGATGGGCATCGACCGGGTCTGGCCGGGGGAGCGGATCTGGGTCGGCGGCCGGTGGTTCTACCTCGTGGGGATCCTCCGCCCCGTCACCCTGGCCTCGCAGCTCAACACCGCGGTCCTGGTCGGCTTCCCCGCCGCCGAGCAGTATCTCGGCTTCGACGGGCATCCGTCGGAGGCCTACGTCCGCACCGTCAACACCCAGGCCGCGACGACCAGGGTCGACCGCCTCCTCGGGGCCCAGGCCAACCCGGAGGACCCGAGTTCGGTTGACGTCTCCCAGCCCTCGAACGCCCTCACGGCCAAGGCCGACGCGGCCGGTGCCTTCGACACCTTGTTCCTCGGCCTGGGCCTGGTCGCCTTGCTGGTCGGCGCGGTCGGCGTGGCCAACATCATGATCATCTCGGTCCTTGAGCGGCGCCAGGAAATCGGGCTGCGCCGGGCCCTGGGCGCGACCAAGGGCCAGATCCGGGTCCAGTTCCTGTCCGAGGCGATCCTGCTCGCGCTGGCCGGCGGTGTCGCGGGGGACATCATGGGCGGCGCCGCCACCGCCGTCTACGCCAGCGCCAAGGGCTGGCCGGTCGTGATCCCGCCCGAGGCCTGGGCCGGCGGCATCGGCGCCGCGCTCGTGATCGGCGCCCTGGCCGGGCTGCTGCCCGCCGTCCGCGCCGCCCGCCTGTCACCCACGGAAGCGCTCTGGAGCCTGTAGCTACCAGGTCACCCGCAGCTGGCCGAGCCCTCGTGTCGCCATGCCGGACTTCCAGGTCAGCGACACGAGGTCCTCGGCCAGGGCCAGCTCAGGGAAACGGACCGCGAGCGCCGCGAGCAGCGTTCTGATCTGGAGAAACGCTAGCGGGGCACCGAGGCAGCGGTGGACCCCGTGGCCGAAGGTCAGGTGCGCGGGCGAGGCATCGCCGAGCGTGAGCTCGTCCGCCGGCGGGAAGGTCGCCCGATCCCGGTTGGCCGCGATGAGCGAGACCGCCACCAGCTGCCCTGGCTCGATGACCGCGTCCCCGACCCGCACCTGCTCCGCCGCCATGCGGGGGAACGTCATATAGGTGGCGGGGCTGACCCGGATCAGCTCGTCAGTGATGCGCGGAGCCAGCTCCGGGTTCGCGGCCAGGTTCTTCATCAGAAGCGGATCGAGCAGCAGGGCCAGCACGCACAGCGTGATCTGGTCGACCGTCGTCTCGAATCCGGCCATCAGCAGGGAGAGGCAGAGCGTCACGATCTCCTGATTAGTGACGGTCCCCTCCCGCTCCGCGGACCTGATCAGCTGGCTGATCAGATCCGCGGCAGGCTCGCGCCTCTTCCGGGCAATGAGCCGGGTCATGTAGCGCACGAGAGCCACGCTTTCCTGCCGGGTGTCGCCGCCGCCCTCGAGCCGGAACAGCACGTTCACCCAGGAGCCGAAGACCTCCCGGTCCTTGGGCGGCACTCCGAGCAGGTGGCACAGGATCGTGAACGGGAGCGGAGACGACACCAGGGACACGAAATCGGCCGGCCTGGGCTCAGCTTCCAGGACGTCGAGCAGGTCATGGGTTGACTGGGTGACGAACGGGGCCAGCCCGGCAATCCGTCGCTCGGTGAACGCCGCCGCCACCAGGCGGCGGATGCGCGCGTGCTCCGCGCCGTCCAGGCTGATGATCGCGTTAGGCGCCGACTTAGTCGAGGCGATGTTGGGCGCGTCCCTGCCGCTGGCGTCGCTGCGGCAGAAACGCCGGTCAGCGAGAACCTGCCGGGCCAGCCGGTAATCCGACACGAGCCAGAAGCCAGTGCCATTAGGGGCCGTGGCCCACTCGATCCCGGCTCGCGGCTGACCGAGGTCAAAGGCCGCCGGGAGCGGGCCGACTGGCCCCATCTTCGGTCGGCCCGACATGGCCCGCCCTCGCCCGGTTTGTGCTCGGTCACCAGCGCCATTCGTGCTGGCCGAACAGGTGATCCGACTTGATCCCGTGCTCGGCGCACCAGGTCATGAACTCGCCGACCTGCTTCAGCTGGACGGAATCCTCGTTGTAGGAGGTGGCCATGACGTGCCCGAGCCAGCTCTCCTCGCCCATGGCGTAGACGTACGCCTCGCTCGCGCCGAGCTCGGTCATGATCTGGGCCGCCTGCTCCGCGTTCGACCCCGACAGGGTGCGGGAGTCACTTATCCGCTTGCTGATCGGCTGGGTGAACAGGGCGCCGTAGAGCCAGGTGAGCGGGGCGCCGGCGCATTCCATGCCGAGGAAGGCCAGGTCGACCTGGCCGATGTGGCGGCGCATGTACCGGTACAGGACGGGGTCGATGCCGGAGGAGTCGGCGCCCACGAACACCATCCGGTCCGCCAGCTGGACGTGATACGTCGACTTGGCCCGGATGTCCAGGTCAGCGTGCTCACCCAGGAACGGGCTCGCGGTCACCTTGCCGCCGGGGAACTCCACCTCGGTGAAGTCGTCCACCTCGATGACGTCCAGGCCCAGATGCGAGAGGTACAGCCCCAGCGACGGGTCGGCCAGGTTGCCGCGCGACGAGCGGGGCACCACCACCGCGCCGATGCGGTCGCGCAGGGCGAGCAGGGTCTCCAGCACGATGTGGTCCTGGTGCCCGTGCGTGATCAGGGCCAGGTCGATGCGGTCGGGCAGATCGCGGTAGGTGAAGCGATCGGTGGCCGAGGCGTCCGAGCTGATGAAGGGGTCGGTGATGATCGCTGCCTCGGGGGTCTGCAGCAGCAGGCAGGCGTGGCCGAAATAGCGGATCCGGCCGCCGCCGTCGATGTGGCGGCCGGTCGCGAGGTCGGGCGCGGGCGCCAGCAGCCGGGTCAGCGCGGGGACCTGGTCGTCGCTGAGTTCAAGCGCCTCCCGGAGCCGGCTCAGCGGGGCCCCGTGGATCCGCGACCGGAACAGTTCCCGCAGCCCGGCATGGCGGAACGGGAGGGGCAGGTCGAGGACGTCGGGCGAGCTCAGCCGGGGCGTACTCAGGATGAACGGCCGCTCGACCCCGGTCTCGAGCGAGAGCTGGACTGACTGGCGGGCCTCGGTGTAAGCGACGCTGTCGTAGACCAGGGGCTCGATGAACCGCACGGATGCCTGGTTGCTGGTGTCGTAGGCGAGTTCCACCAGGCCCGCCAGGATAGCCGGGAGCTTCGGGTACAGCGGCGTGAGATCGAACCCGGTCGCGCTCTGCCGCAGCAGATCCTCGGCCTCGGCAATGGCCGCCGCGAAATTCAGCATGTCGGCCCGGTCCTGCTTGATCGAGGCAAGGAGATCGCGCACTTCCCCGCTCCTGGCTTCCTCGACGTTGACGAAGAGGCCGCCCCTCAGGTCAGGGTTGACGCTCGCGTTGATGTGTACCTGAGGAGATTGCAGGTACGACTGGAGAAGGGGGACCTGAACAAACGCCAGGCTCATTGCGGCCTGTACCGGAGCTACCGTCAGCAGCCAGGCATAAAACCGGTCGACCAGCGGCTCGATGATAACGTCTGGCCGGAGAAACATCGGCTCGTCGCTCATACCGGCTCCTCAAGAAATTGCTAGATTCTGATGTGGCATTTCCGGCCAGAATGATTCTGCGCAAGACATCGGCAGGGTACATAATGCAGCGAAAGTCAAGGGATGTGCAAGCCGGCCCGGTGGCGTGCAACTGCGACCTGGCGCCAGTTGAACAGGTTAATGGCGGGATGAAAGTTGATGCCCTGGCGAGTTAGCCTGGGTCCGACCGGAGTCACCCGGCAGGAATCTGCGCATGACTTTCCGTACACTACGAGATCTGGGATCGGGATCAGGATGGCCCTTCCTATGCGGGCTGCGGTGGTGTGCGGTCTGGGCTGGTGGACGCCGCCTGACATCGTGACGAATGACCAGCTCGCGGCCGTGCTCGATACGTCCGATGAGTGGATCAGGTCCAGGACGGGCGTGACTCAGCGGCATATCGCGCCAGTTGGCATGGCCACGTCCGAACTAGCGGCCGAGGCCGGGCAGCGGGCGCTGAAATCGGCCGAGCTCGATTCGGTGGACGCGCTGATCCTCGCGACATCGACCCCCGATCGCTATTGCCCCGCGACGGCACCTGAGGTAGCGACCCGCCTCGGCCTGGAATCCGTCGCGGCCTTCGACACCGGCGCGGTCTGCTCGGGTTTCGTCTATGGCCTGGCTAATGGAGCCGGGCTGATCGCGGCCGGCATCGCGGAGCTGGTGCTCGTCATCGGGGCTGATGTATTCTCCAGCATCCTCGACCCTGGGGACCGCACCACCAGGGCGATTTTCGGCGACGGGGCGGGCGCGGTCGTTCTCCGGCCTGGCCGGCCCGAGGAGCCGGGGGCGCTCGGACCCTTCGTACTCGGCAGTGACGGTCGCGGAGCCGACCTGATCATGATTCCGGCCGGAGGGTCTAAGCAGCCGTACCGCGGCCACGGCACCGTCGAGTCAGATCGTTATTTCGTCATGCAGGGTCAGCCGGTTTACCGAAAGGCCGTGGAGATCATGACGAAATCCACGACCCAGGTCCTTGAGTTGGCGCAATGGCCGCTCTCGACGATCGACTGGCTGGTCTGCCATCAGGCGAACCTGCGCATCTTGCAGTCGGTCGCGCTGCGCCTCGGCATTCCCGCGGAGCGGTGCCTGACCAATATCGCTGAGGTAGGGAACACCGCGGCGGCCTCTATTCCTCTGGCATTGGCTCATGGTATGGAAAGCGGGGCGCTGCAGCCCGGAGATCGTGTGGCGATCAGTGCATTCGGAGGTGGTCTCGCATGGGGCTCGACGGTGCTCCGCTGGCCGGATATCGCCTGCGAGAGCTGAGCGCGGAATTGACGAAGAGGAGGTAAGGGACGATGGCGATGGCCGAGGGCGAGATTTTCTCCTCCTTCGCGGAGATCCTGGAGAAGGTGGGCGGAGTACCCGCGAGCGCGGTGACCTACGACGCGGACATCACGGACGACCTGGAGGTCAGCTCCCTGGCCCTGGTCGAGGTCATCACCGTCGCCGAGGACACCTTCGATATCGAGATTCCCGACGACGCGCTCAAGGACCTCAGGACGGTCCGGAGCTTTGTCAGCTACGTCCAGCGCACGTCCGCCATGGCGGCGACGTGAGCGACGCCGTGAGACAGGTCGTCGTGACCGGTCTCGGCGCTATCACTCCGCTGGGCGACGATGTGCGGTCCACCTGGGCCGGGATGGTGGCGGGCAAATCCGGTGCGCGCATGCTCGGCGAGAGCTGGGCCGACGAGCTCCCGGTGCGGATCGCGGCCCCGGCCGGGTTCGACCCCGCGCCGCTGATCCCGGTCCACCTGCAGCGGCGGATGGACCGCACGGAGCAACTGGCGCTGATCGCCGCGCGGCAGGCCTGGCAGGATGCCGGGGCGCCGCAGGTGGAGCCGCATCGGCTCGGGGTGTCGGTCGCCACCACAGGCCTGGGCGGCCTGGGCGCGGCGCTCGACGCGCACGAGACGCTCAAGAGCAAGGGCTGGCGGCGGCTCTCCCCGTTCAGCGTGCCGATGTTCATGCCCAATGGCGGCGCGGCCTGGATTGGCATCGAGCTGGGCGCGCGCGCCGGTGTCCATACGACGGCCACCGCCTGCGCCTCCAGCGCCGAGGCGATCGGGTACGGCCTGCAGATGATCCGCTCCGGCCGGGCCGATGTGGTGGTCGCGGGCGGGGCCGAGGCGGCCATCCGCCCGGTGACCCTGGCCATGTTCGCCGTGATGCGGGCCCTGTCCTGCCGCAACGATGACCCGGAAGGAGCGTCCAGGCCCTTTGACAAGGCGCGGGATGGTTTCGTGCTCGGTGAGGGCGCGGGCGCGCTCGTGCTCGAATCGGCCGATCACGCCGCCCGGCGCGGAGCACAGGTGCTGGCCGTGGTGGCCGGAGCCGGGTACTCGTCCGACGCCTACGACGTGGCCAAGGCGGCCCCGGACGGAGCCGGGGTCGTGCTGGCGATCGAGCAGGCCCTGGCCGACGCGGACATCGCCCCGGACCACGTGGTGCACATCAACGCGCACGCGACCTCCACCGCGGTGGGAGACATCGCCGAGGCGATGGCGATCTCCCGCGCGCTGGGCGATGCGGCCAGCGGGGTGGTCGTATCCGCGACTAAGTCCATGACGGGCCATCTGCTCGGCGGCGCGGGCGCCATCGAGGCCATCGCGGCCGTGTGCGCGCTACGGGATTCTGTCGCTCCGCCGACGCTCAATCTCGAAGACCCCGACGACGATGTGGCCGCGACCGGCATTCATATCTCCGCCGAGGCACGCGAACTGCGCTCCCGGCCGTGGCCAGCAGTGGCGCTCAGTAACTCATCTGGCTTTGGCGGCCATAACGTCACGCTGGCATTTATGGCCGTCTGAGCTGGTGCCGGACCTATTAGCTGCGGCAGGGAAGAATGCCTGAGACTGACGGTGAGCGCTGGGATCTGACGGCGGGGCAGCTGGAGATCTGGCATGCCCAGCAGCTTTCTTCTGACAGCTCGATCTACAACGTCGGCGAGTACCTGGAGATCACCGGCGATCTCGACGTCGGCCTGTTCGCCGAGGCGCTGCGGCAGACGATCCGCGAGGCCGAGGCCTTTCGCGTGCGCCTGGCCGAGGAAGGCGAGCTGCCGCAGCAGTACGTCCACGGGCCAGACGACTGGCGGCTCGAGCTCGTGGACGTCAGCGCGGCCGCGGACCCGCACGTCGCCGCCAGGGAGTGGATGCAGGCGGAGATGCGGCGCCCGGTCGACCTCACCGGGGGCTGCCTCTTCTCGATGGCCCTGATCACCGCGGGACCGGCCCGGTACTTCTGGTACTACCGGGCGCACCACGTCGCCGTGGACGGGTTCAGCGGTTCCCTCGTCGCTGCCCGCCAGGCCCAGATCTACGGCCTGCTGCTGGCCGGCCGCTCGCCGGGGCAGGGCGCGCTCGAGCCCCTGCCGGTCCTGCTCGAAGCTGAGGCCGGGTACCGGGATTCACCCGAGTTCGGCGCGGACAGGGAGTTCTGGTTGCAGGGCCTGGCTGGCGTGCCGCGGGCGGCCAGCATCAGCGGCCATCAGGCCCGGCTGATCCCGCGGCTGCCGGTCCGGCATGTCGTCGACCTCAGCCCGGAGGATGCCAGCGCCCTCAGCCGGGTGGCCCGCGGCGCGCGGACCAGCCTGAGTGGCCTCCTCATCGCGCTATCCGGGATGTACCTGCACCGGCTGACCGGAGAGGACGACATCGTCCTGGGCCTGACCGCCCTGGGCCGGGCCGGGCGGCGGGAGCGCGGGATCCCCGGCATGACGGCGAATGTCCTGCCGATCCGTCTCCGCATCCAGCACGACATCTCGTTCGAGGATCTGGTCCGGCAGGCGTCGGGAACGGTCGACCAGGCGCTCCGGCATCAGCGTTACCGGTTCGAGGACATGCGCCGGGACCTGAGCCTCCCGGATCGGGATTCTCTCTTCAGCGTCATGATCAACATCATGGCGTTCGACTTGCGCCTGAAGTTCGGCGATTGCCTGGCCACGCCGCACAACCTCATCAGCTCGCCGGTCAGCGACCTCCGGGTCGCGGTCTACGGGAGCCCGGCCGACGGCGACCTGCAGGTCGCGCTGGAAGTCAGCCCCGACCTTTACGACGAGGCGGCCGGGCGGGAGCTGAGCCGCCGTTTCCGCCGGGTCCTCGACTGGGCGCAGGAGGCGGAGCCCGGCCGCCGCATCGGCCACGCGCAGCTCATGTCGGCCGCCGAGCGGGCGCGGGTGGTGGCGGGGTGGAACGCGACTGGCCGGGGCCTGGTTCCGGCGACGGTGCCGGAGCTGGTGGCGGGGGTGGCGGCGCGGGTGCCGGATGCGGTGGCGGTGTCGTGCGGTGCGGTGGCTCTGACGTACGGGGAGCTGGACGCGGCGGCGGACCGGCTGGCGGGTGCGCTGGCGGCGCGGGGGGCTGGCCCGGAGTCGGTGGTCGGGGTGGTGATGGACCGGTCGGCGGAGCTGGTGGCGGCGCTGCTGGGGGTGCTGAAGGCGGGGGCGGCGTACCTGCCGGTGGATCCGGGGTATCCGGCTCAGCGGGTCACGGCCATGCTCCGCGACGCCCGCCCGGTCGCCGTCATCGCCTCGCCGGCCAGCGTCGCGGCCCTGGCCGAGGTACTGGTGTCGGCGCCGGTGCTGGTTATGGGAGATGCGGAGCTGGCGGAAGCCGGGGCCGGGACCGCCGGTGGCGAGGCGCGGGCCCGGCTGTCGCCGGATAACGCGGCCTACGTGATGTACACGTCGGGGTCGACCGGGGTGCCTAAGGGCGTGGTGGTGCCGCACGCGGCGGTGGACCGGCTGGTCCGAGGCGGCGGGTTCGCGCGGGTCGGCGGCGGGGATGTGATGGGTCTGCTGTCGTCGGTGTCGTTTGACGCGGCGACGTTCGAGATCTGGGGCGCTCTGGCCAGCGGAGCCCGGCTCGCGGTAGCGCCGGCCGGTGTGCTGTCGGCAGCGGAACTGGCCGGGTTCGTGTCCAGCTCCGGCGTGAGCGTTCTGTGGCTCACAGCGGGGTTGTTCAGCCAGGTCGCGGAGGCGAACGCCCAGGCGCTGGCGGGGCTGCGCTACCTCCTCGCGGGCGGTGATGTGCTGCCGGTGGCGGCGTGCCGGGCGGTGCTGGAGCAGGCGCCAGGGGTACGGCTGATCAACGGGTACGGGCCGACCGAGAACACGACGTTCACCGCGACCTGGCCCGTGCAGGCGGGCGACCTTCAGCGCGGGGACGGTATCCCGATCGGCACGCCGGTGGCTGATACGCGGGTGTTCGTGCTGGACGGGTGGCTGGAGCCGGTGCCGCCGGGGGTGGCGGGGGAGCTGTACGCGGCGGGTGCGGGGCTGGCGCGGGGGTATGCGGGGCGGCCGGGGCTGACGGGGGAGCGGTTCGTGGCGTGCCCGTTCGGGTCGGGTGAGCGGATGTACCGGACGGGGGATCTGGCGAGGTGGACGCCGGATGGGGTGCTGGTGTTCTGCGGCCGGGCTGATGATCAGGTGAAGCTGCGGGGGTTCCGGATCGAGCCGGGTGAGGTGGAGGCGGTCCTGGCGGGCTGCCCCGGCGTGGCCTGGGCCGCCGTCACGGTGCGGGTCGAGGCCGATGGGGACAAGCGGCTGGCCGCCTACATCGTGCCAGCCGACCCGGTCGGAGATGGCGCGCTGGCTCTGCGGGCGCGGGAGTACGTGGCCGGGCGGCTGCCGGGCTACATGGTGCCGGCCGTGGTCACGGTGCTGGATGAGTTCCCGCTGACTGCCAACGGCAAGGTCGACCGGGCGGCGCTGCCCGCCCCGGACTACGCCGCGGCCGCGACTGGCGGCCGGGGTCCGCAGACGGTGGCCGAGGAGATCCTCTGCGGCTTGTTCGCTGACGTCCTGGGCCTGGGCCAGGTTGGGGCGGAGGACGACTTCTTCGCCCTGGGCGGTCATTCGCTGCTGGCTACCCGGCTGGTGAGCCGGGTCCGGGCTGTGCTGGGGGTCGAGGTGCCGGTGCGGGCGCTGTTCGCCGCCCCGACGCCGGCCCGGCTGGCGGCCTGGCTCGGGCAGGCCGGTCCGGCCCGGCGAGGACTGGCGCCGCAGGCCCGGCCGGGCCGGGTGCCGCTGTCCTTCGCCCAGCAGCGGCTGTGGTTCATCACCCAGCTCGAAGGACCGAGCGCGGTCTACAACAACTCCCTCGTCCTGCGGCTGGAAGGCGAGCTGGATGCCCCGGCCCTGGAGGCGGCGCTGGGTGACGTGCTGACCCGGCACGAGGTGCTGCGCACCATCCTCCCGGCCCGGTCGGGCGAGCCGTACCAGCGAGCGCTCGACCTGACCGAGACCGGCTGGTCGCTGCCGGTAACACCGGTGGCCGGCGATCTGGATCGGGAGATCGCGCAGATAGCCGGAGAGCCGTTCGACCTGACGACCGACATGCCGGTGCGGCTGCGGCTGCTGGCAGCCGGTCCCGGGGTGCACGTGCTGGTGCTGGTCATCCATCACATCGCGGTCGACGGCTGGTCGACCGCTGTGCTGACCCGTGACCTCAGCGCGGCGTACGCGGCGAGGCTGGCCGGCGAGGCGCCGGGGTGGGGTCCGCTGCCGGTGCAGTACGCGGACTACGCGATCTGGCAGCGGGAGCTGCTAGGCGACGAAGACGACCCCGCCAGCCTGCTGTCTTCACAGGTGGCCTGGTGGCGGGACGCGCTGGACGGCGCGCCGCCTGAGCTGGCCCTGCCGGTGGACCGCCCTCGCCCGCCCGCGCCGAGCTACCGGGGGCACAGCGTGCCCCTGTCGGTTCCGGCCGAGGTGCATGCCCGGCTGGCAGCTCTGGCTCGTGAGCAGGGCGTGACGCTGTTCATGATCGTGCAGGCGGTGCTGGCGGTGCTGCTGTCGAAGCTGGGGGCGGGGGAGGACATCCCGGTGGGCACGGCGGTGGCGGGCCGGTCGGATGAGGCGCTGGATGACCTGGTGGGGTTTTTCGTTAACACGCTGGTCTTGCGGACGGATGTGTCGGGGGATCCGGTGTTCACGGATCTGCTGTCGAGGGTTCGGGAGTTCTGGCTGGGGGCTCTGGACCGGCAGGATGTGCCGTTTGAGCGGCTGGTGGAGGTGCTGGCGCCGGAGCGGTCGCTGGGTCGTCATGCGCTGTTCCAGGTGAACCTGACGGTGCAGAACAACGCAGCCGCCGTCCTTGACCTGCCAGGCCTGAGCACGTCGGCGGTGGAAGGTGGTCAGCCGGCGGCGCGGTACGACCTGGACTTCCTGCTGAGTGAGGCCCGTGACGACCACGGTGGCCCGGCCGGTCTGAGCGGCACGGTGATCGTCGCGGCGGACCTGTTCGACGAGGCGGCGGCGGGCACCCTCAGCGCCCGGTTCGGCCGGGTCCTGGCGGCGGTGGCGGCCGCGCCGCGTACCCGGCTGGGCCAGCTGGAGGTACTGGACGCGGCCGAGCGGGCGCAGATCCTCGCCGAGGGCGCCGGGCCGGCGGCGCCGGCCGAGGCGCGGGCGTTGCCGGAGTTGTTCGCCGCGCAGGTCGCGGCGGCTCCGGACGCGGTGGCGGTGGCGTCGGGTGGCACGGTGCTGACGTATGCGGGCCTGGACGCGGCGGCGACCCGGGTGGCGGGGGTTCTCGCGGCGGCCGGGGCGGGCCCGGAGACCGTGGTGGCGGTGGTGGCGGCCCGGTCGCAGGTGCTGGTGACCGTCTTGCTGGCGATCTTGAAGACGGGCGCGGCGTACCTGCTGGCGGATCCGGGGTATCCGGCGGGGCGGATCGAGCACATGCTCGCCGACGTGCGCCCGGTGCTGGTGGTCGCGGACGAGCAGCACGGCGCCGGGGCTGCCGGTCCCGGACGGGACGCCGGTCCTGGTGGCCGGCACGGCCGGGCCGGCGGCGCTGGGGTAGCCGGGCAAGCGGCGACCGGCGCGGGGGCGGCGGACGTGGATGCGGTGCTGGGGTCGGTGACTGCGCCGGTGGTGGCGGGTGGCGGGGGTGTGGTGGCGTGGCCGTCCAGCGCGGCGTATGTGATCTACACGTCGGGGTCGACGGGGACTCCTAAGGGCGTGGTGGTGTCGCATGCGGGGTTCGCGGGATTGGCGGAGGGTCACCGGCGGTGGCTGGGCGCGGGCCCGGGCAAGAGGGTGGCGCAGTTCGCGTCGCCGGGGTTTGACACGTTCGGGTGGGAGTGGTGCATGGCGCTGCTCACCGGCGCCGCGCTGGTGGTGATCCCGCAGGAACGAAGGCTGGGCGACCAGCTGCTGGTCTTCCTGGCGGAGACCGGGGTTACGCATGCGACGATCCCGCCGGCGGTGCTGGCGACGTTCGGGCAGATCCCGGCGGGTGCGCCGGGGGTGCTGGTCACGGCGGGGGAGGCGGCGTCGGCGGCGGTGCTGGACCGGTGGTCGGCGGGCCGGGAGGTCTTCAACTCCTACGGGCCCGCGGAGACCACGATCGACGCGACGCTGGCCCGGTATGAGCCCGGGGCGGCCGAGGTCGCGATCGGCTCCCCGGTGGTGAACACGCGGGTGTTCGTGCTGGACCGGTGGCTGTCCCCGGTTCCGGCGGGCGTCGCGGGCGAGCTGTACGTGGCGGGCGCGGGGCTGGCCCGTGGTTACGCGGGGCGGCCGGGGCTGACGGGAGAGCGGTTTGTCGCGTCCCCGTTCGGGGCCGGGGAGCGGATGTACCGGACCGGTGACCTGGCCCGGTGGAATCACGATGGTCAGCTGGTGTTCTGCGGCCGGGATGATGACCAGGTCAAGATCCGGGGCGCGCGGGTGGAGCCGGGTGAGGTCCAGGCTGTGCTGGCGGGCTGCCCGGGCGTGGCGCAGGCGGCGGTCATCCTGCGTGAGGACACTCCCGGTGACAGGCGGCTGACCGGTTACGTCACCCCGGCGACTGCCGGCATCAGCGGCGCGGCCCGGGCCGCGCTGGCCGGGCTGGCTCGTGAGCATGCGGCGGCGGTCCTGCCGGACTACATGGTCCCCGCCGCGATCGTGGTCCTGGACACCTTGCCGCTGACCGCCAGCGGCAAGCTCGACCGCGCCGCCCTGCCCGCCCCGAGCCAGCCCGCGCTGGCCGGGGACAGCCGGGGGCCGGAGACGGTGACCGAGGAGATCATCTGCAGCCTGTTCGCTGACGTGCTGAGCCTGCCCAGCGCCGGGCTGGACGACAACTTCTTCGATCTCGGCGGCCACTCCCTCCTGGCCGTCCAGCTGGCCAGTCGGATCCGGGCCGTCCTGGGTCTGGAGATCCCGGTCCGGACCCTGTTCGAGGCGCCCACGCCGGCCGAGCTCGCCGCGTGGACGCAGCAGGCGGCTCCGTCCCGGCTGCCGCTGGTGTCGCGGTCGCGGCCGGACCGGGTGCCGCTGTCATTCGCTCAGCAGCGGCTCTGGTTCATCGCCCAGCTGGAAGGCCCGAGCCCGGTCTACAACGCGGTGATGGCGTTTCGACTGGAGGGACTGCTGGACCCCAGGGCACTGCAGGCCGCGCTGCGTGACGTCATCGACCGTCACGAGGTGCTGCGCACTGTCTTTCCCGCCGACGGCGGCGAGCCGCGCCAGCGGGTCCTGGACCTGGCCGGACTGCGCTGGCGCCTGCCGGTCACCCTGTCATCGGAGGCTGAGCTAGCCGCGCGGGTCGCGGAGGTGGAGGCCGAGCCGTTTGACATGACGACGGACGCGCCGGTGCGGGCCCGGCTGCTCGTGGCCAGCCCCGGAGTCCACGTCCTGGTGCTGGTGATCCACCACATCGCGACCGATGGCTGGTCGACCGGCGTGCTGACGCGGGATCTCGGCGTTGCCTACGCGGCGAGACGGCAGGGCCAGCCGCCGGCCTGGGCGCCGTTGCCGGTGCAGTACGCCGATTACGCGATCTGGCAGCGGGAGCTGCTGGGTTCCGACGACGACCCGGACAGCCTGCTGGCAGGCCAGGTGACCTGGTGGCGGGATGCGCTGGCGGGGGCGCCCGCGGAACTGGCGCTGCCGTTCGACCGGCCCCGCCCGGCCACGCCCAGCCACCGCGGCCACGCCGTGCCGCTGACGGTTCCGGCCGAGGTGCACGCCCGGCTGACGGCCCTGTCCCGCGCGCAGGGCGTGACGATGTTCATGATCGTGCAGGCCGCGCTGGCGGTACTGCTGTCGAAGCTGGGCGCGGGGGACGACATTCCGGTCGGCACCGGTGTCGCCGGGCGCTCCGACGTGGCTCTGGATGACCTGATCGGATTCTTCATCAACGCCCTGGTGCTGCGGACCGACGTGTCGGGTGACCCCGAGTTCACCGTCCTGCTCGAGCGGGTGCGGGAGTTCTGGCTCGGGGCGCTGGACCGCCAGGACGTGCCGTTCGAGCGGCTGGTCGAGGCCCTGGCCCCAGAGCGGTCGCTAACCCGCCATGCCCTGTTCCAGGTCAACCTGACGGTCCAGAACAACGCGCCCGCCGTGCTCGACCTGCCGGGGGTGAGTGCCGCCTGGATGACGGGCGGGAGCGCGACTTCCCGGTTCGACCTGGAAGTAGGCCTGAGCGAGACGTGGGATGAGCGGGGCCTGCCCGCCGGGCTTGACGGCATGGTCGTCGTCCCGGCCGACCTGTTCGACCCGGAGTCGGCCCGGGCCATCAGCGAGCGGTTCGCCCGGGTGCTGACCGTGGTGGCCGGCCACCCGCAGGCCCGGCCGAGCCAGGTCGAGGTGCTGGGCCAGGCGGAGCGGGCGCAGATCCTGGCCGGCTGGAACGACTCGGC
This sequence comes from uncultured Actinomycetota bacterium, assembly GCA_963725175.1. Classification (GTDB taxonomy): domain Bacteria; phylum Actinomycetota; class Actinomycetes; order Streptosporangiales; family Streptosporangiaceae; genus DASUBV01. The sequence goes on along the minus strand of CAVRXH010000006.1, from coordinate 2,609,106 downwards.
CGCGGACGTGCCCGCCGCGACGCTGCCGGGGCTGTTCGAGGCCCAGGCAGCGCGGGTGCCGGACGCGGTCGCGGTGGTCTGCGGCGACGTGCTCGTGTCGTACGCGGAGCTGGAGGCGCGGGCGAGTCGCCTGGCCGGGGTGCTGGCGGCAGCCGGAGCGGGGCCCGAGACCGTGGTCGCGGTGGTCATGGGCCGGTCCGTCGCCCTGGTCGCCGCCGTGCTCGGGGTGATGAAGGCGGGTGCGGCCTACCTGCCGGTGGACCCGGGCTATCCGGTCGAGCGGATTGCCTACATGCTGCGGGACGCGCGCCCGGCGGTGATCATCACATCGGCGGAGGCGGCCGACGACCTGCCCGCCTTGCTCGGGGTGCCGGTGCTGGTAGCGGACGACCGGGGCGTCGTGGCAGGGGCCGGGGCCCGGCCGGCCGGGCAGCGGCGGGCGCGTGGCCGGGGCATCCGGCGTACGTGATTTATACGTCGGGGTCGACGGGGCGGCCTAAGGGCGTGGTGGTGACGCATGCGGGGCTGGGGAGCCTGGCGGTGTCGCATGCGCGGCGGCTGGCGGTGACTGGGGGCTGCCGGGTGCTGGCGTTTGCCTCGCCGGGGTTTGACGCGAGTGTGTGGGAGCTGGTGATGGCCCTGGCCAGCGGGTCGGTGCTGGTGGTGGCGGGGGCGGGTGAGCTGCTGGCGGGGCCGGTGCTGGCCGGGCTGGCCGCGCGGCAGGGGGTGTCGCATGTGACGTTGCCGCCGGCGGTGCTGGCCGGGCTGGAGCTGGGGGATCTGGCGCCGGTGCGGGTGCTGGTGACGGCGGGTGAGGCGCTGGATGGCGGGCTTGCTGCGCGGTGGGCTGGCGGGCGGCGGCTGGTGAATGCGTACGGGCCGACGGAGACGACGGTGTGCGCGTCGATGTCGGGCCCGCTGGATGGGGCGGGTGACCCGTCGATCGGAACCCCGGTCGTCAACGCCCGGCTCTATGTGCTGGACCGCTCGCTTCGCCCGGTGCCGGCAGGAGTGGCGGGGGAGCTGTACGTGGCGGGTGCGGGGCTGGCGCGTGGCTATCTGGGGCGGGCGGGGCTGACGGGTGAGCGGTTCGTGGCGTGCCCGTTCGGGTCTGGTGAGCGGATGTACCGGACGGGGGACCTGGCCCGGTGGAGGGCCGGCGGGGAGCTGGTGTTCTGCGGCCGGGCTGATGATCAGGTCAAGCTGCGCGGGTTCCGGGTCGAGCCGGGCGAGATCGAGGCCGTGCTGGCCGCGCATCCGGGGGTGGCCAGGGCAGCGGTCATCGCCAGGGAGGACTCGCCGGGAGACCTCCGGCTGACCGCCTACCTGGTCCCCGCGGGCGGAGACGGGGGCAGCGGACTGGCCGACGCGGTCCGGGAGTACGCGGCCGGGCGGCTGCCCGAGTACATGGTGCCGGCCGCGGTGGTGGTGCTGGACGCGCTGCCGCTAACCTCCAGCGGGAAGCTGGACCGTCAGGCCCTGCCCGCGCCGGACTTCGCGGCCGCGGCCGGTACGGGCCGGGGCCCGCAGAGCGTGGCCGAGGATATCCTCTGCGGCCTGTTCGCTGACGTCCTGAGCCTGGAGCAGGTCGGGCCCGAGGACGACTTCTTCGCTCTCGGCGGGCACTCCCTGCTCGCGACCCGGGTGGTCAGCCGGGTCCGGTCCGTGCTCGGGGTCGAGGTGCCGGCCAGGGCCCTGTTCGCCGCGCCGACCCCGGCCGCGCTGACCGCGTGGCTGGCCCAGGCCGCCCCGGCCAGGACCCCGCTGCTGCCGCAGCCTCGGCCGGACCGGGTGCCGCTGTCGTTCGCCCAGCAGCGGCTGTGGCTCATCGCCCAGCTTGAGGGCCCGAGCCCTGTCTACAACAACCCGGTGGCGCTGCGCCTGGAAGGCGACCTGGACCCGGCCGCGCTAGAGGCCGCGCTGGCCGACGTGCTCGCCCGGCACGAGGTACTGCGGACCAGGTACCCGGCCCGGGGCGGCCAGCCCTGCCAGCAGGTGCTGGACCTGGCCGAGCTGGACTTGGCCCTGCCGGTGGCGGGGGTGGCGGGGGATGAAGAGCTAGCCCGGGCGATCGGGGCGGTGGCCGGGGAGCCGTTCGACCTCACCGCCCAGGTGCCGGTGCGGGTCCGGCTGCTCGCGGCCGGGCCAGGCGTTCATGTCCTGGTGCTGGTGATCCATCACATCGCGATCGACGGCTGGTCGACCGGGGTGCTCGCCCGTGACATCGGTACCGCCTACGCGGCCCGGCTCCAGGGTCGGGCGCCGGAGTGGGATCCGCTGCCGGTCCAGTACGCCGACTACGCGATCTGGCAGCGGGAGCTGCTGGGCCACGAGGACGACCCCGGCAGCCTGCTGGCCGGGCAGGTGGCCTGGTGGCGGGAGGCGCTGGCGGGCGCGCCGCCGGAGCTGGCCCTGCCCGCTGACTACCCCCGCCCGCCCGTGGCGAGTCACCAGGGGCACGCGGTGCCGCTGACGGTGCCGGCCGAGACGCACGCCCGGCTGGCGGGGCTGGCCAGGAGCCAGGGCGTGACCATGTTCATGGTGGTGCAGGCGGCGCTGGCCGTGCTGTTGTCCAGGCTCGGCGCGGGCGAGGACATCCCGCTCGGGACGGCGGTCGCCGGACGGTCCGACGAGGCGCTGGATGACCTGGTCGGGTTCTTCGTCAACACGCTGGTCCTGCGCACGGACGTGTCCGGGGACCCGGCCTTCACCGACCTGCTGGGACGGGTGCGGCAGTTCTGGCTCGGCGCGCTGGACCGCCAGGACGTGCCGTTCGAGCGGCTGGTGGAGGTCCTGGCCCCGGAACGGTCGCTCGCTCGCCATCCGTTGTTCCAGGTGCTGCTCGCCGTCCGCACCGATGCCCCGGCCGGGCTGAACCTAGCCGGGATGGACGCGGCCGTCGTGTCCTCCGGGGATCCAGTGGCCCGCTTCGACCTGGACATCCTGCTGGCCGAGACCAGAGACGAGCAGGGCGCCCCGGCCGGGCTGTCCGGCACGGTCATCGCCTCGGCCGACCTGTTCAGCCTGGAATCGGCCGAGGCCATCAGCGCCCGGCTGGCTCAGGTGCTGACCACGCTGGCGGTCGCCCCGGACACCCGGCTGGGCCAGGTCCAGGTGCTGCGCCCGGATGAGCGGGCGCAGCTGCTGCGGGACTGGAATGACACCGAGGCGGTGCTTCCGGCCGGGACCCTCCCGGAGCTGTTCGAGGCCCAGGTGGCCCGGACCCCGGACGCGGTCGCGGTGGCCGGCGAGGACACCATGCTCAGCTACCGGGAGCTCGAGGCCAGGGCGGACCGCCTGGCCGGGGTGCTGGCGGCGGCCGGAGCAGGACCGGAGACCGTGGTCGCGGTGGTCCTGGACCGGTCCGTGGCCCTGGTCACCGCGGTACTCGGAGTGACGAAGGCGGGCGCGGCCTACCTGCCGGTGGACCCGGCCTACCCGGCCGAGCGGATCGCTTACCTGCTGGACGACGCGCGCCCGGCCGTGATCATCACCTCGGCCGAGGCCCTGGCCGACCTGCCGGACGTGCCAGGGGTGCCGGTGCTGGTCGCCGGGAGCGGGCGCTTCGACCCGCCGCTGGCCGCAGCGTCCGGTGACGTCCCGGCCTGGGTCGCGGGGCCGCGGCCGGAGCATCCGGCCTACGTGATCTATACCTCGGGGTCGACTGGGCGGCCTAAGGGCGTGGTGGTCTCGCACGCGGGACTGGCCAGCCTGGAGGCCGCGGAGGCCCGGCGGCTGGCGGTAACCACGGGCAGCCGGGTGCTGGCCTTCGCCTCGCCGGCCTTCGACGCCTCGATGGTCGAGCTGATCATGGCCCTGGGCAGCGGCTCGGCGCTGGTCGTGACCGGACCGGGCGAGATGCTGGCCGGGCCGGCCCTGGCCCGCGCGGCGGCCAGGTACCGGGTGACGCACCTGACCGTGCCGCCGGCCGTGCTGGCCGGGCTGGAGCCCGGCGACCTGGAGACGGTGCGGTCCCTGGTCACCGGGGGCGAGGCTCTGGACGCGGCCCTGGCCGCGCGCTGGGCCAGTGGGCGGCGCCTGGTCAACGGCTACGGACCGACCGAGACCACGGTCTGCGCCACCATGAGCGGGCCGCTGACCGGGCGGGGCGATCCCCCGATCGGGACGCCGCTGCTCAATACCCGGGTCTACGTGCTGGACCGGTGGCTCGGCCCGGTCCCGCCGGGGATAGCCGGGGACCTGTATATCGCCGGGGCGGGACTGGCCAGGGGCTACCTGGGCCGGGCCGCGCTCACCGGGGAACGATTCGTGGCCTGTCCCTTCAGCCCAGGTGAGCGGATGTACCGGACCGGGGACCGGGTCAAGTGGACGGCGGCCGGGGAGCTGGTGTTCTGCGGCCGGGCCGATGAACAGGTCAAGCTGCGCGGATTCCGGATCGAGCCGGGCGAGATCGAGGCCGTCCTGGCCGATCATCCCGAGGTAGCCCAGGTCGTGGTCATGGCCAGGGAAGACACCCCCGGCGACAAGCGGCTGGCGGCTTACCTCGTCCCCCGTGGTGGCGGGCTCCGTGGTGGCGAACACAGCTCGGCCGGGGACGACGGTCTGGCCGTACGGGTCCGCGAGCACGCGGCCGCGCGGCTGCCGGAGTACATGGTGCCCGCCGCGGTGATGGTGCTGGACGCGCTGCCGCTGACCCCGAGCGGCAAGCTCAACCGGGCCGTGCTGCCCGCCCCCGACTACGCCGCCGCCGCGGGCGCCGGCCGGGGACCGCGGACCGTCACCGAGGAGATCTTGTGCGGCCTGTTCGCCGAGGTACTGGGCCTGGACCAAGTCGGGCCAGAGGACGACTTCTTCACTCTCGGCGGGCACTCCCTGCTGGCCGTGCGGCTGGTGGAGCGGCTGCGTGAGCAGGGAATGCGGGTGGCGGTGCGGGCCCTATTCGAGGCCCCGACGCCGGCCTGGCCCTGGCGGCAGCGCCGGCAGAGGTGGCGGTGCCGCCGAACCTGATCCCGGCCGGGGCGACGCAGATCGCCCCGGACATGCTGACGCTGGTCGACCTGGACGAGACGCAGATCGCGGCGGCGGTGGGCCGGGTGGATGGCGGGGCGGCGAACGTGGCCGACATCTACCCGCTGGCCCCGCTCCAGGAAGGCATGCTGTTCCACCACCTCCTCGCCGGTGACGACACGGCCGACGTCTACCTGCAGTACGTCGTGCTGGGGTTCGCCTCGCGGGAGTCGCTGGGGCAGTTCACGTCGGTGCTGACTCAGGTGGTAGCCCGGCATGACATCCTGCGGACGTCGCTGGCGTGGCAGGGGCTGCCCGAGCCGGTCCAGGTGGTGTGGCGCCAGGCCGCGCTGCCGGTGGCCGAGGTGATGCTGGCCGGGGAGCAGGACCTGGAGAGCGAGCTGCTGGCGGCGGCGGGGTCGCGGATGGACATCGGCCGGGCGCCGCTGCTGCGGGTGGTCGCGGCGGCCGAGCGGGGGACCGGCCGGTGGCTGGCGCTGGTCCAGTTCCATCACCTGATCATGGATCACACCGGCCTGGAGGTCGTGACCGGGGAGATCGCGGAGTTGCTGGCGGGCCGGGCAGACCAGCTGCCCGCGCCGCTGCCGTTCCGGGATCTGGTCGGCCAGGCCCGGCTCGGAACCTCGCGGGAGGAGCACGCCGCCTACTTCGCGGAGCTGCTGGGCGATGTGACCGAGCCGACGGCGCCGTTCGGACTGTTTGAGACGCGGCAGGACGGGTCGGACGCGGTCGAGGCCCGGCTCGCGCTGGACGACGATCTGGCCGGCCGGATCCGGGAGCAGGCCCGCCTGGCCGGGGTGTCCTCGGCGACGCTGTTCCACCTGGCGTTCGCCCGGGTCCTGGCGGTGCTGGCCGGGCGGGACGACGTGGTGTTCGGCACGGTCCTGTTCGGCCGGATGGCTGCGGGTGCTGGCGCGGACCGGGGGCTCGGCTTGTTCATGAACACGCTGCCGGTCCGGGTCGATACCAGCACCGGTGACGTGGCCGGGGCGGTGGCGGCGATGCGGTCGCAGCTGGCCGGGCTGCTGGTCCATGAGCACGCGCCGCTGTCGCTGGCCCAGCAGGCGAGCGGCCTGCCGGCCCGGCTGCCGTTGTTCACCGCGCTGCTGAACTTCCGGCACTCCCAGGCCGGGGACGCCGGCGGTGGGCTGCCGCTACCCGGCATCGAGGAAGTGGCGGGCCGTGAGCGGACGAACTATCCGCTCACGGTGTCGGTGGATGACACCGGGACCGGGTTCGCGGTCACGGCTCAGGTGGTGGCGCCGGGTGACCCGGAGCTGGTGTGCGCGCTGCTGGCGACGGCGGTCGGCGGCCTGGCGGCGGCGCTGGAGCACGCGCCCGCGACCGCGCTGGGCCAGGTCCGGGTGCTGGGCCCGGATGAGCGGGCGCAGGTGCTGGAGGACTGGAACGACACGGCGGCCGAGGTGCCGGCGGGGACGCTGGCGGATCTGTTCGAGGCGCAGGCGGCGCGGACGCCGGATGCGGTGGCGGTGTCGTGCGAGGGCATCTCGGTCAGCTACCGGGAGCTGGATGCCAGGGCCGGGCGGGTGGCGGGGGTGCTGGCCGCGCGCGGGGCGGGTCCGGAGTCGGTCGTCGCGGTGGTGATGGACCGGTCGGCTGAGTTGATGGCGGCGCTGCTGGGGATCTTGAAGGCGGGCGCGGCGTACCTGCCGGTGGACCCCGGCTATCCAGGCGAGCGGGTGGCGTTCATGCTGGCCGACGCCCGGCCTGCGGTGGTGCTGGCGGACGAGGTGTATGCGGCGGGGCTGCGGGAGTCGAGCGCGGTGCCGGTGCTGACCGCAGCCGAGGTGGAGCTGGCGGCCGGGGAGCTGGAGGCGGCTGCGCCGGGCCGGGCCGGGCGCGGGTCACTGCGTCGGGCGGAGTCTGGTCATCCGGCGTATGTGATCTACACGTCGGGGTCGACGGGTCGGCCTAAGGGCGTGGTGGTTCCGCATGCGGGGATCGTGAACCGGCTGGCGTGGATGCAGGCGGCGTACGGGCTGGCGCCGGATGACCGGGTGCTGCAGAAGACGCCGGTGAGTTTTGACGTGTCGGTGTGGGAGTTGTTCTGGCCGCTGCTGGAGGGTGCGCGGCTGGTGATGGCCCGGCCGGGCGGTCACCAGGACCCAGGCTACCTGGAGCGGGTGATCAGCGCGGAGTCGGTGACGACGGTGCACTTCGTGCCGTCGATGCTGGACGCGTTCCTGAGCCAGGCCGGGCCGTCCCGGTGCGGGAGCCTGCGGCGGGTGTTCGCCAGCGGCGAGGCGCTGCCGGGTGGCCTCGCGGCGCGGTTCATGACTGGGTTCGCGGCCGGGCTGCATAACTTGTACGGGCCGACGGAGACGTCGGTGGACTCCACTGCCTGGGCCTGCCGCGAAGAGGACGGGGACCAGGTCCCGCCGATCGGCGCGCCGATCGCGAACACGCAGGTGTTCGTGGTGGACGGCCGGCTGGAGCCGGTGCCGGCGGGGGTGGCGGGGGAGCTGTATATCGCCGGGGCGGGGCTGGCCCGGGGCTATCTGGGCCGGGCGGGCCTGACGGCGGAGCGGTTCGTGGCGTCTCCGTTCGGGTCCGGTGAGCGGATGTACCGGACTGGTGATCTGGTCCGGTGGACGGCTGATGGGCAGCTGGTGTTCTGCGGCCGGGCGGATCAGCAGGTGAAGATCCGGGGCTTCCGGATCGAGCCGGCCGAGATCGAGACCGTGCTGGCCGCTTGCCCGGGAGTGGCTCGGGCCGCGGTCACCGTCCGGGAGGACAGCGCGGGCGACCGCCGCCTGGCCGGCTACCTGGTGCCGGCCGAGCCCGGTGCCGATCACGCGACTCTGGTCAGCCTGGGCCGGGAGTACGCGGCGGCCCGGCTGCCGGAGTACATGGTGCCCGCCGCGGTGCTGGTCCTGGACGCGCTGCCGCTGACCCCCAGCGGCAAGCTGGACCGTAAGGCCCTGCCCGCGCCAGACTACGCGGCGGCAGCAGGCGCGGGCCGAGGCCCGCAGAACGTGGCCGAGGAGATCATCTGCGGCGCGTTCGCCGGCGTTCTCGGCCTGGAGCACGTCGGGCCGGAAGACGACTTCTTCACCCTGGGCGGCCATTCGCTGCTGGCGGTGCGGCTGGTCGGGCGGCTGCGTGAGCAGGGGATGCGGGTCGCGGTCCGTGCCCTGTTCGACGCGCCGACCCCGGCGGGCCTGGCGGCCACGGCGGCGGCCGCGCCCGCCGAGGTGGCGGTGCCGCCGAACCTGATCCCGGCCGGGGCGACGCGGATCACCCCGGACATGCTGACCCTCCTTGACCTGGACCAGGACCAGATCACCGCCGCCGTGAGCCGGGTCGAGGGCGAAGCAGCCAACGTTGCCGATATGTATCCGCTGGCCCCGCTGCAGGAAGGAATGCTGTTCCATCACCTGCTCGCCGGGGACGGCGTGGCCGATGTGTACCTCGGATCGTCGGTACTCGGGTTCGAGTCGCGGGAGCAGCTAGCGCGGTTTACCGAGGTGCTGCAGCGGGTGATCGACCGGCACGACATCCTGCGGACGTCGCTGGCCTGGGAGGGGCTGCCCGAGCCGGTCCAGGTGGTCTGGCGTCAGGCATCCCTGCCGGTGGCCGAGGTGACGCTGGCCGGGGAGCGGGACCCGGAGACCGGGCTGGTGGCGGCGGCGGGGTCGCGGATGGACATCGGCCGGGCGCCGCTGCTGCGGGTGACCGCGGCGGCGGAGCCGGGGACCGGGCGGTGGCTGGCGCTGGTCCAGTTCCATCACCTGGTCATGGACCATGCCGGCCTGGAGGTGGTGACCGGGGAGATCGCGGAGTTGCTGGCGGGCCGGGGGGACCGGCTGCCGGTGCCGCTGCCGTTCCGGGGTCTGGTGGCGCAGGCCCGGCTCGGGACGACGCGGGAGGAGCACACCGCATACTTTGCCGGGCTGCTGGGTGATGTGACTGAGCCGACGGCGCCGTTCGGGCTGCTGGATGCCCGGCAGGACGGGTCGGACGCGGTCGAGGCCCGGCTCGCGCTGGAGGGCGGCCTGGCCGGCCGGGTCCGGGAGCAGGCCCGCCTGGCCGGGGTGTCCCCGGCGACGCTGTTCCATCTGGCGTTCGCCCGGGTCCTGGCCGTGCTGGCGGGCCGCGAGGATGTGGTGTTCGGGACGGTGCTGTTCGGCCGGATGGCGGCGGGCGCGGGTGCGGACCGGGTGCTGGGGCTGTTCATGAACACCCTCCCGGTCCGGGTCGACACCGCGTCGGGTGACGTGACGGACGCGGTGGCGGGGATGCGGTCGCAGCTGGCCGGGCTGCTGGCCCATGAGCATGCCCCGCTGGCGGTGGCCCAGCAGGCCAGCGGGCTGCCGGCCCGGCTGCCGCTGTTCACCGCGCTGCTCAACTACCGCCACAGTCAGGCCCGGCCGCAGGACACCACGACGGTCGACCAGGTCGAGCAGGTGTCGGTTCGCGAGCGGACGAACTACCCGCTGACCGTCTCGGTGGACGACCTCGGGTCGGCCGGGTTCGCGCTGACCGCGCAGGTCGTGGCGCCGGGCGACTCCGAACTGGTGTGCACGCTGCTGGGCACCGCCGTCGGCGGCCTGGCCGCCGCGCTGGAAAACGCCCCGGCTACTTCGCTGGGCCAGCTCCAGATCCTGGACCCCGGCGAGCGAGCCCGGGTGGTGGAGAACTGGAACGACACAGCGACCGAGGTGCCGGCCGGGACGCTGGCCGATCTGTTCGAGGCACAGGCGGCGCGGACGCCGGACGTGGTCGCGGTGTCGTGCGAGGGCGTCTCGGTCAGCTACCGGGAGCTGGATGCCAGGGCCGGTCAGGTGGCGCGGGTGCTGGCGGCGCGCGGGGTCGGCCCGGAGTCGGTCGTCGCGGTGGTGATGGACCGGTCGGCCGGGCTGATGGCGGCACTGCTGGGCGTGCTCAAGGCGGGCGCGTCTTACCTGCCGGTGGACCCCGGTTATCCGGCCGAGCGGGTCGCGTTCATGCTCGCCGACGCGCGCCCATCGGTGGTACTGGCGGACGAGGTGTACGCCGGAGGGCTGCGGGAGTCCGGCGGCGTGCCGGTGCTGGCCCCGGCTGACGTCCTCGCGGCGGCCGGGAACCCGGAACTGGCGACGGCGGGTTCCGGTCATCCGGCCTACGTGATCTACACCTCGGGCTCGACCGGGCGCCCCAAGGGCGTAGTCGTTCCGCACGCGGGGATCGTGAACCGGCTGGCCTGGATGCAGGCGCAGTACGAGCTGACGCCGCACGACCGGGTGCTGCAGAAGACCCCGGTCAGCTTCGACGTGTCGGTCTGGGAGCTGTTCTGGCCCCTCATCGAGGGCGTCCGCCTGGTCCTGGCCAGGCCCGGCGGCCACCAGGATCCGGCCTACCTGGAGCAGGTCATCGGCCGGGAGTCGGTGACGACGATGCACTTCGTGCCGTCGATGCTGGAGGCGTTCCTGAGCCAGGCCGAGCCAGCCCGGTGCGGGAGCCTGCGCCGGGTGTTCACCAGCGGCGAGGCGCTGCCGGGCCCGCTCGCGGCCCAGTTCACCGGCCGGTTCACCGCGGCGCTGCACAACCTGTACGGCCCGACCGAGACGTCGGTGGACTCGACCGCCTGGGCCTGCCGGGCCGAGGACGGGGACCAGGTCCCGCCGATCGGCGCCCCGATCGCCAACACCCAGGTCTACGTGCTGGACCGGCGGCTAGACCCGGTCCCGCCGGAAGTGGCCGGGGAGCTCTATATCGCCGGGGCCGGGCTGGCCCGGGGCTATCTGGGCCGAGCCGGTCTGACCGCTGAGCGGTTCGTGGCGTCTCCGTTCAGGTCCGGGGAGCGGATGTACCGGACCGGGGACCTGGTCCGGTGGTCCCCGGCCGGGCAGCTGGTGTTCTGCGGCCGGGCCGATGACCAGGTGAAGATCCGGGGCTTCCGGATCGAGCCGGCCGAGGTCGAGGCCGTCCTGGCCGCCTGCCCCGGTGTTGCCCGCGCCGCCGTCAGCGTCCGGGAGAACAGCACCGGCGACCGCCGCCTGGCCGGCTACCTCGTCACGGACGACGCCGATGCCGACCCCGCCACCCTGACCGCGCGGGCCCGCGAGCACGCCGCCGCCCGGCTGCCCGACTACATGGTGCCCGCCGCCCTCGTGGTCCTGGACGCGCTCCCGCTGACCCCCAGCGGCAAACTCGACCGGGCCGCGCTGCCCGCTCCCGATTACGCGTCCACCGCAGCCCGGCGAGCACCGGCCACCGTCGAAGAAGAAGTCCTGTGCGGGCTGTTCGCCGAGGTTCTCGGCCTGGACTCGGTCGGCCCCGACGATGACTTCTTCGAGCTCGGCGGTCATTCGCTGCTCGCGGTCCGGCTGGTCAACCGGGTCCGCTCCGTGTTCGGGGCGGACCTGCCGGTACGAGCGCTCTTCGCCGCGTCGACCGCGGCCGGGATCGCCGGCCGGATCGACACTCGAAAGTCAGTCAGGCCGCCGCTGCGGCCGAGGCGCAGGCCGGAGGAGTCCTCATGATTCCGTTGTCGTTCGCCCAGCAGCGGCTGTGGTTCCTGGCCCAGCTTGAGGGTCCGAGCCCGGTCTACAACATCCCGGTCGTGGTGCGGCTGGAGGGCGAGCTCGATCCGGCCGCCCTGGAGGCGGCGCTGGCGGACGTGATCGCCCGGCACGAGGTGCTGCACACCATCTTCCCGGCCGAGAACGGTGAACCGCGCCAGGGCGTCCTGCCCCTGACCGAACTGGGCTGGCGCCTGCCCGTAACCCGGGTGTCCGGCGACGAGGAGCTGGCCCGGGCGATCGAGCGGGCCACCGCGGCGCCATTCGATCTGACCACCGAGATCCCGTTCCGTGCCCGGCTGCTAGCGGCAGGGCCCGGGCGGCACGTTCTCATCGTCGTCATTCATCACATTGCCAACGATGGCTGGTCCGCCGGAGTCCTGGCCCGTGACCTCAGCGTCGCCTACGCGGCGAGGGCCGGGGGCCAGGAGCCGGGCTGGGAGCCGCTGCCGGTGCAGTACGCCGACTACGCGATCTGGCAGCGGGAACTGCTCGGGTCCGAGGACGACCCCGAGAGCTTGCTGTCGGCCCAGGTGGCCTGGTGGCGGGACGCGCTGGAGGGGGCGCCGCCGGAGCTGGCCCTGCCCGCCGACCACCCCCGCCCGGCCGCGCTCACCACCCGCGGGCATGAGGTCGGGCTGGAGATCCCGGCCGAGGTCCACGCCCGGCTGGCCGGGCTGGCCCGGCAGCAGGGCGTGACCATGTTCGTCGTGGTCCAGGCGGCCCTGGCCGTGCTGCTGTCCCGGCTCGGCGCCGGGGAGGATATCCCCGTCGGCACCGCAGTGGCCGGCCGGTCCGACGACGCCCTGGACGACCTGGTCGGTTTCTTCGCCAACACCCTGGTGCTGCGGACCGACCTGTCCGGAGACCCGGCCTTCACCACCGTGCTGGGGCGGGTCCGGGAGTTCTGGCTCGACGCGCTGGACCAGCAGGACGTGCCGTTCGAGCGGCTGGTCGAGGTGCTGGCCCCGGAGCGGTCGCTCGCCCGGCATCCGCTGTTCCAGGTCATGCTGAACCTGCAGAACAACGCTCCCGGCTCGCTCGAGCTGCCGGGGCTGCGGGTGGTCGAGCAGCCCGTCCGCACCGGGACGGCCCGGTTCGACCTGGAAGTGAACCTGGCCGAGAGCCTGGGCGGGCAGGGCCAGCCCGCCGGGCTGAGCGGCACCGTCACCGTCGCGGCGGATCTGTTCGACGAGGACTCGGCTCGGCTCATCGGCGACCGGTTCGGCCGGGTGCTGGCCGCGGTCGCCGCCCGCCCGCAGGCGCCGCTGGGCCAGGTCCAGGTGCTGGACGAGGCCGAGCGGGTGCGGATCCTGGCCGGGTTCAACGACACCGCGGCCGCGCTGCCCGCCGGGACGCTCCCCGAGTTGCTTGCGGCCCAGGTCGCGCGGACCCCCGACGCGGTGGCCGTGGCCTGCGACGGCGCGGCGATGACTTACCGGGAGCTGGACGCGGCCGCGACCCGGCTGGCACGGGTCCTGGCCGGGGCCGGGGCCGGTCCTGAGACCGTGGTCGCGGTGGTCATGGACCGCTCCGCCACGCTGGTGACCGCGCTGCTGGGAGTGCTCAAGGCGGGCGCGGCCTACCTGCCGGTCGACCCCGGTAACCCGGCCGAGCGGATCTCCTACATGCTGGACGACGCCCGGCCCGGCTGCATCCTGGCCGACGCCGCGCACGCCGCGCGGCTGCGGGAGACGTGCGCGGTGCCGGTGCTCACCGCCGGCGGCCTGGAGCTGGACGCACTGCCAGCGGCGGACCCGTGGCCGGCGCTGGCAGCGCACCCGGCCTATGTGATCTACACGTCAGGGTCGACCGGGACGCCCAAGGGCGTGACCGTCACCCACGCCGGGATCGTGAACCTGCTGGGGTGGATGCAGGCCGAGTACCGGCTGACGCCGCAGGACCGGGTGCTGCTGAAGACCCCGATGAGCTTCGACGTGTCCACGGCCGAGTTCTTCTGGCCGCTGCTGCAGGGCGCCGGGATCGAGGTGGCCCGGCCCGGCGGCCATCAGGACCCGGTGTACCTGTCCAGGGTCATCAGCGCGGCCGGGGTGACCACGGTGCAGTTCGTGCCCTCGATGCTGGAGGCGTTCGTCAGCTCGGCCGACCCGCAGCCGGTCCCGAGCCTGCGCCGGGTGCTGGCCGCGGGCGAGGCCCTGCCCGGTCCGCTGGCCGGGCGGTTCGCCCGGCGGTTCCCGGCCGAGCTGCACAACCTGTACGGCCCGACCGAGGCATCGGTCTACGCGGCCGCCGCGCCCTGCGGGCCCGGCCCGGAGGATCCGCCGATCGGCCGGCCGGTGGCCAACAGCCGGCTGTTCGTGCTGGACCGGCGGCTCAGCCCGGTCCCGGCGGGAGTGGCCGGGGACCTCTATATCGCGGGTGCGGGGCTGGCCAGGGGCTACCTGGGCCGGGCCGGGCTGACCGGGGAGCGGTTCGTGGCCTGCCCGTTCGGCCGCGGTGAGCGGATGTACCGGACCGGGGACCTGGTCCGGTGGACCCCGGACGGGGTGCTGGAGTTCTGTGGCCGGGCCGACGACCAGGTCAAGATCCGCGGCTTCCGGATCGAGCCGGGCGAGATCGAGGCCGTGCTGGCCGGGCACCCCGACGTGGCCCAGGCCGCCGTGCTGGCCCGGGAGGACGCCCCCGGTGACAAGCGGCTGGCCGCCTACATCACCCCAGCCGGCCCCGGCGCCGGGACGCTGGCGGCCCGGGTCCGGGAGTTCGCCGCGGCGCGGCTACCCGAGTACATGGTGCCCGCGGCCATCGTCGTGCTCGACGCGCTGCCGCTGAATCCCAGCGGCAAGCTCGACCGGGGCGCGCTGCCGGCCCCGGACTACGCCGCCGCCGTGGCCGGCGGCCGGGGCCCGCAGACGGTGGCCGAGGAGATCATCTGCGGCGTGTTCGCCGACGTCCTGGGCCTGGAGCAGGTCGGTCCGGACAACGACTTCTTCTCCCTCGGCGGCCATTCGCTGCTGGCGACCCGCCTGGTCAGCCGGGTCCGGGCCGTGCTGCGGGTCGAGGTGCCGGTGCGGGCGCTGTTCGAGGCTCCGACCCCGGCCCGGCTGGCGGCGTGGCTGGGACAGGCGAGCTCAGCCCGGGCCGCGCTGCTGCCCCAGGCCCGGCCGGGGCGGGCTCCGTTGTCCTTTGCCCAGCAGCGGTTGTGGTTCATCGCCCAGCTTGAGGGTCCGAGCGCGGTCTACCACAACCCGATCGCGCTGCGCCTGGAGGGGCAGCTGGACGCCGCGGCGCTGGAGGCCGCGCTGGGTGACGTGATCGGCCGCCACGAGGTGCTGCGCACCGTGTTCCCGGCCGATGGCGCGGAGCCGTACCAGCGGGTGCTGGACCCGGCCGAGACGGACTGGTCCCTGCCGGTGCGGGCGGTGTCCGGCGACGAAGAGCTGGCCCGGGCGATCGGGCAGGTGACCGCAGAGCCGTTCGACCTCACCGCCCAGGTGCCGGTGCGAGCCCGGCTGCTGGCGGCCGGTCCCGGGGTGCACATCCTGGTGGTAGTCCTGCACCAGGTCGCGACGGACGGCTGGTCGACCGGAGTGCTGGCCCGTGACCTCAGCGCGGCGTACGCGGCGAGGCTGGCCGGCGAGGCGCCGGGGTGGGGCCCGCTGCCGGTGCAGTACGCGGACTACGCGATCTGGCAGCGGGAGCTGCTGGGCTCGGAGGATGACCCAGGGAGTCTGCTGTCGTCGCAGGTGGCCTGGTGGCGGGAGGTGCTGGAGGGCGCGCCGCCTGAGCTGGCGCTCCCGACCGATCACCCCCGCCCTGCCGCGCCGAGCTACCGGGGATTCAGCGCGCCCCTGTCGGTTCCGGCCGAGGTGCATGCCCGGCTGGCAGCTCTGGCTCGTGAGCAGGGCGTGACGCTGTTCATGATCGTGCAGGCGGTGCTGGCGGTGCTGCTGTCGAAGCTGGGGGCGGGGGAGGACATCCCGGTGGGCACGGCGGTGGCGGGCCGGTCGGATGAGGCGCTGGATGACCTGGTGGGGTTTTTCGTTAACACGCTGGTCTTGCGGACGGATGTGTCGGGGGATCCGGTGTTCACGGATCTGCTGTCGAGGGTTCGGGAGTTCTGGCTGGGGGCTCTGGACCGGCAGGATGTGCCGTTTGAGCGGCTGGTGGAGGTGCTGGCGCCGGAGCGGTCGCTGGGCCGTCATGCGCTGTTCCAGGTGAACCTGACGGTGCAGAACAACGCAGCCGCCGTCCTTGACCTGCCAGGCCTGAGCACGTCGGCGGTGGAAGGTGGTCAGCCGGCGGCGCGGTACGACCTGGACTTCCTGCTGAGTGAGGCCCGTGACGACCACGGTGGCCCGGCCGGTCTGAGCGGCACGGTGATCGTCGCGGCGGACCTGTTCGACGAGGCGGCGGCGGGCACCCTCAGCGCCCGGTTCGGCCGGGTCCTGGCGGCGGTGGCGGCCGCGCCGCGTACCCGGCTGGGCCAGCTGGAGGTACTGGACGCGGCCGAGCGGGCGCAGATCCTCGCCGAGGGCGCCGGGCCGGCGGTGCCGGCCGAGGCGCGGGCGTTGCCGGAGTTGTTCGCCGCGCAGGTCGCGGCGGCTCCGGACGCGGTGGCGGTGGCGTCGGGTGGCACGGTGCTGACGTATGCGGGCCTGGACGCGGCGGCGACCCGGGTGGCGGGGGTTCTCGCGGCGGCCGGGGCGGGCCCGGAGACCGTGGTGGCGATGGTGGTGGCGGCCCGGTCGCAGGTGCTGGTGACCGCCTTGCTGGCGATCTTGAAGACGGGCGCGGCGTACCTGCTGGCGGATCCGGCGTATCCGGCGGGGCGGATCGAGCACATGCTCGCCGACGTGCGCCCGGTGCTGGTGGTCGCGGACGACAGCACGGCGCCGGGGCTGCCGGTCCCGGACGGGACGCCTGTCCTGGTGGCCGGCCTGGCCGGTGCCGCCGCCGCGGGTTGGCTTGAGGCCGATGGGGTAGCCGGGCCGGGCGGGGTGGCCGGAGGCCGGGCCGGGCGTACTGGTGTGCCGGTGGTGGCGGGTGGCGCGGGTGTGGTGGCGTGGCCGTCCAGCGCGGCGTATGTGATCTACACGTCGGGGTCGACGGGTGCGCCGAAGGGCGTGGTGGTGTCGCATGCGGGGTTCGCGGGATTGGCGGAGGGGCACCGGCGGTGGCTGGGCGCGGGCCCGGGCAAGAGGGTGGCGCAGTTCGCGTCGCCGGGTTTTGACACGTTCGGGTGGGAGTGGTGCATGGCGCTGCTCACCGGCGCCGCGCTGGTGGTGATCCCGCAGGACCGTCGGCTGGGCGAGGAACTGCCGAGGTTCCTGGCGGAGACGGGGATCACGCACGCGACGATTCCCCCGGCGGTGCTGGCGACGTTCGCGCGGCCCCCGGCGGGTGCGCCGGCGGTCCTGATCACGGCGGGCGAGGCCGCGTCGGCGGCGGTGCTGGACCGGTGGTCGGCGGGACGGGAGGTGTTCAACTCCTATGGTCCGGCTGAGACGACGATCGACGCGACGCTGGCCCGGTATGAGCCCGGTGCGGGTGCGGTGGCGATCGGGTCTCCGGTGGTGAACACCCGGGTGTTCGTCCTGGATCGGTGGCTGTCCCCGGTCCCGGCGGGCGTGGCCGGGGAGCTGTATGTGGCGGGCGCGGGCCTGGCGCGGGGGTATGCGGGCCGGCCGGGTCTGACGGGGGAGCGTTTTGTGGCGTCTCCGTTCGGCGGCGGGGAGCGGATGTACCGGACGGGTGACCTGGCGAAGTGGAATCACGATGGTCAGCTGGTGTTCTGCGGCCGCGATGATGACCAGGTCAAGATCCGGGGCGCGCGGGTGGAGCCGGGCGAGGTCCAGGCCGTCCTGGCGGGCTGCCCGGGCGTGGCTCAGGCGGCGGTCATCCTGCGCGAGGACACTCCCGGTGACAGGCGGCTGACCGGTTACGTCACCCCGGCGACCGCCGGCATCAGCGGCGCGGCCCGGGCCGCGCTGGCCGGGCTGGCTCGTGAGCATGCGGCGGCGGTCCTGCCGGACTACATGGTCCCCGCCGCGATCGTGGTCCTGGACACCTTGCCGCTGACCGCCAGCGGCAAGCTCGACCGCGCCGCCCTGCCCGCCCCGAGCCAGCCCGCGCTGGCCGGGGACAGCCGGGGGCCGCAGACGGTGACCGAGGAGATCATCTGCAGCCTGTTCGCCGACGTCCTCAGCCTGCCCGGCGTCGGCGTGGACGACGACTTCTTCGCCCTGGGCGGGCACTCGCTCCTTGCGGTGCAGCTGGCGAGCCGGATCCGGGCCGTGCTGGGCATGGAGATCCCGGTCCGGCTGCTGTTCGAGGCGCCGACTCCGGCGGGCCTGGCCGCGGCGGCGGCGCCGGCCGGGGTGGTGGTGCCGCCGAACCTCATCCCGGCCGGGGCCGACGAGATCACCCCGGACCTGCTGACCCTGGTCGACCTGGATCAGGACCAGATCGAGACAGTCGTGGCCGGCGTGGATGGCGGAGCAGCCAACGTTGCTGATGTTTATCCGCTGGCCCCGCTGCAGGAGGGGATGCTGTTCCACCACTTGCTCGCCAGGGACGACAGCGACGACGTCTACCTCCAGTCCGTCCTGCTGGGGTTCGAGTCGCGCGAGCGGCTGGGCGAGTTCACGGCCGTGCTGGAGTGGGTGATCGCCCGGCACGACATCTTCCGGACGTCGCTGGCCTGGCGCGGACTGCCCGAGCCGGTGCAGGTGGTCTGGCGCGAGGCCGGGCTGCCGGTCACCGAGGTGACCCTTCCCGACGGGGAGGACCCGGCGGCCGCGCTGGCCGCCGCGGCCGGGCGGCGGATGGACCTGGGCCGGGCGCCGCTGCTGCGGCTGGTGGTCGCGGCCGAGCCGGGGACCGGACGCTGGCTCGCCCTGATGCAGTTCCACCACCTGGTGCTGGACCACACCGGGATGGCCGTCGTCATGGGCGAGGTCGGGGAGCTGCTGGCTGGCCGGGAGGACCGGCTGCCGGTACCGGTGCCGTTCAGGAACTTCGTGGCCCAGGCCCGGCTGGGGATGTCGCGGGACGACCACGCGGAGTACTTCGCCCGGCTGCTGGGCGATGTGGCCGAGCCGACCGCGCCGTTCGGGCTGCTCGACGTCCGCCAGGACGGGTCCGCCTCGGACGAGGCCAGGCGGCCGATCGACGACGGGCTCGCGGCCCGGCTGCGGGAGCAGGCCAGGGCGGCCGGGGTGTCCCCGGCCACGCTGTTCCACCTCGCCTTCGGCCGGGTGGTGGGGGCGCTCTCGGGCCGGGACGACGTGGTCTTCGGCACGGTGCTGTTCGGCCGGATGGCCTCGGGGGCCGGGTCGGATCAGGTTCAGGGCCTGTTCCTGAACACGCTCCCGGTCCGGGTCGACACCGGTGCGGGTGACGTGGCCGGGGCGGTGTCGGCGATGCGGTCCCAGCTGGCCGGGCTGCTCGCCCACGAGCACGCCCCGCTCGCGCTGGCCCAGCAGGCCAGCGGGCTGCCAGGGCAGGTGCCGCTATTCACCGCGCTGCTGAACTACCGCTACAGCGAGGCCCGGCAGCAGGAAGCCGGTCCGGCCGCGGGCGGGGTCGAGTACCTCGCCGGGCGGGAACGGACCAACTACCCGGTCGCGGTCTCGGTGGATGACACCGGGACCGGGTTCGCCCTGACCGCCCAGCTGGTGGCGCCGGGCGACCCCGAGCTGATGTGCACCCTGCTCCACACCGTGCTGGACGGGCTGGTCACGGCGCTGGAACAGAACCCGGCCACCTCCCTGGGCCAGGTCGAGGTGCTGGGCCAGGCCGAGCGGGCGCAGATCCTGGCCGGCTGGAACGACTCGGCCGCGGAGGTCCCCCCCGCCACGCTGCCGGGGCTGTTCGAGGCTCAGGCGGCCCAGGTGCCAGACGCGGTCGCGGTCGCCTGCGGCGAGACGGCGGTGTCCTACCGGGAGCTGGATATCAGGGCGGCGCGGCTGGCGCGGGTGCTGGCGGCGGCCGGAGCCGGCCCGGAGACCGTGGTCGCGGTGGTCATGGGCCGGTCCGTCGCCCTGGTCGCCGCCGTACTCGGGGTGATGAAGGCAGGTGCGGCCTACCTGCCAGTGGACCCGAACTACCCGGCCGAGCGGATCGCGTTCATGCTCGCGGACGCCGCCCCGGCGGTCGTGATCGCGTCAGCCGAGACGGCGCCAGGGCTGGAGGTGCCGGCCGGGGTACCGGTGCTGGTGGCCGATGGCCGGGGCCTGATCGCAGGGGCCGGGTGCCCGGCCGGCCGGGCAGCGGCGGGCGCGTGGCCGGGGCATCCGGCGTACGTGATTTATACGTCGGGGTCGACGGGGCGGCCTAAGGGCGTGGTGGTGACGCATGCGGGGCTGGGGAGCCTGGCGGTGTCGCATGCGCGGCGGCTGGCGGTGACTGGGGGCTGCCGGGTGCTGGCGTTTGCCTCGCCGGGGTTTGACGCGAGTGTGTGGGAGCTGGTGATGGCCCTGGCCAGCGGGTCGGTGCTGGTGGTGGCGGGGGCGGGTGAGCTGCTGGCGGGGCCGGTGCTGGCCGGGCTGGCCGCGCGGCAGGGGGTGTCGCATGTGACGTTGCCGCCGGCGGTGCTGGCCGGGCTGGAGCTGGGGGATCTGGCGCCGGTGCGGGTGCTGGTGACGGCGGGTGAGGCGCTGGATGGCGGGCTTGCTGCGCGGTGGGCTGGCGGGCGGCGGCTGGTGAATGCGTACGGGCCGACGGAGACGACGGTGTGCGCGTCGATGTCGGGCCCGCTGGAGGGGGCGGGTGATCCGTCGATCGGGTTTCCGGTGGTGAACAGCCGGGTGTTCGTGCTGGACCGGTGGCTGTGCCCGGTGCCGCCGGGGGTGGCGGGGGAGCTGTACGTGGCGGGTGCGGGGCTGGCGCGTGGCTATCTGGGGCGGGCGGGGCTGACGGGTGAGCGGTTCGTGGCGTGCCCGTTCGGGTCTGGTGAGCGGATGTACCGGACGGGGGACCTGGCCCGGTGGAGGGCCGGCGGGGAGCTGGTGTTCTGCGGCCGGGCTGATGATCAGGTCAAGCTGCGCGGGTTCCGGGTCGAGCCGGGCGAGATCGAGGCCGTGCTCGCCGCGCACCGGGAGATCACCCGGGCCGCGGTCATCGTCCGCGAGGACCCGGCGGACAAGCGGCTCGTCGCCTACCTGGTCCCGGTCGAGGCTGACGCCGACCCGGCGGCCCTGGCCGCGCGAGTCCGCGAGCACGTCGCGGCCCGGCTGCCGGAGTACATGGTGCCCGCCGCGATCATGGTCCTGGACGCGCTGCCGTTGACGTCCAGCGGAAAGCTGGACCGACGGGCCCTGCCCGCGCCGGACTACGCGGCGGCTGCGGGTACCGGCCGGGGTCCGCAGACGGTGGCTGAGGAGATTATCTGCGGCCTGTTCGCCGACGTCCTCGGCCTGGACTCGGTCGGCCCGGAGGACGATTTCTTCACCCTCGGCGGGCACTCCCTGCTCGCGGTTCGGCTGGTGGAGCGCCTCCGCGAGCAAGGGGTGCGGGTGGCGGTCCGGGCCCTGTTCGACTCGCCGACCCCGGCCGGCCTCGCCGCCGCGGCCGGGTCAGCGGGCGTGGAGGTGCCGCCGAACCTGATCCCGGCCGGGGCGACGCAGATCACCCCGGACATGCTGACCCTGGTTGACCTGGATCAGGACCAGGTCGCGGCGGTGGTGGCGCGAGTGCAAGGCGGGGCGGCCAACGTGGCCGACATCTACCCGCTGGCCCCGCTCCAGGAAGGGATGCTGTTCCACCACCTGCTGGCCGAGGACGGGTCGGCCGACGTCTATCTGCAGTGGGTGGCGCTGGGGTTCGACTCCAGAGAGCGGCTGGGCGAGTTCACCGACGTGCTCCAGCAGGTGGTTGCCCGGCACGACATCCTGCGGACGTCGCTCGCGTGGCGGGGGCAGCCCGAGCCGGTGCAGGTGGTGTGGCGCCAGGTCTCGCTGCCGGTGACCGAGGTGACCCTGGCCGGCGAGCAGGACCCGGAAACCGAGCTGCTGGCGGCGGCCGGGTCGCGGATGGACATCAGCCAGGCGCCGCTGCTGCGGGTGGTCGCGGCGGCCGAGCCAAGGACCGGCCGGTGGCTGGCTCTGATCCAGTTCCACCACCTGATCATGGATCACACCGGCCTCGAGGTCGTGACCGACGAGATCGCGGAGTTGCTGGCCGGCCAGGGAGACCGGCTGCCCGCGCCGCTGCCGTTCCGGGATCTGGTCGGCCAGGCCCGGCTCGGAACCTCGCGCGAGGAGCACGCGGAGTACTTCGCCAGGCTGCTCGGTGACGTGACCGAGCCGACGGCGCCGTTCGGGCTGCTGGATGCCCGGCAGGACGGGTCGGACGCGGTCGAGGCCCGGCTCGCGCTGGAGGGCGACCTGGCCGACCAGATCCGGGAGCAGGCCCGCCTGGCCGGGGTGTCCCCGGCGACGCTGTTCCACCTGGCCTTCGCCCGAGTCCTGGCCGTGCTGGCGGGTCGCGACGACGTGGTGTTCGGCACGGTGCTGTTCGGCCGGATGCACGCCGCGCTGGGCGCGGACCGGGTGCTGGGGCTGTTCATGAACACCCTGCCGGTCCGGGTCGACACGAGCGCGGGCGGTACCGCCGGGGCGGTGGCGGCGATGCGGTCGCAGCTAGCCGGGCTACTGGCCCACGAGCACGCCCCGCTGGCGGTGGCTCAGCAGGCGAGCGGGCTGCCGGGACAGGTGCCGCTGTTCACCGCGCTGTTCAACTACCGGCACGACCAGTCCGGTCAGCCCTACGATGGCCCGGCCGCCGACGGGATCGAGCAGGTGGCGGCCCGTGAGCGGACCAACTACCCGCTCACCGTCTCGGTCGACGACCACGGTACCGGGTTCGCCGTTACCGCCAAGACGGTCGCGCCGGGTGACTCCCCGCTCGTGTGCGCGCTGCTGCGGACCGCGGTCGGTGGCCTGGCCGCGGTCCTGGCCAGCGCCCCGGATACCCCGCTGGACCAGGTCCAGGTGCTCGGCGCGGCGGAGCGGGCCCAGGTGCTGGAGGACTGGAACGACACCGCGGCCGAGGTACCGGCCGGGACGCTGCCCGACCTGCTGGCGGCGCAGGCGGCGCGGACCCCGGACACGGTGGCCGTGTCGTGCGAGGGCGCGGCAGTCAGCTATCGGGAGCTGGATGACCGGGCGGGCCGGATAGCGCGGGTGCTGGCCGCCCGCGGGGTCGGGCCGGAATCGGTCGTCGCGGTGGTCATGGACCGGTCGGCCGAGCTGATGGCGGCGCTGCTCGGCGTGCTCAAGACGGGCGCGTCCTACCTCCCGGTCGACCCCGGCTACCCGGCCGAGCGGATCGCCTACATGCTGGACGATGCCCGGCCCCGCTGCGTGCTGGCCGACGGGGCGTACGCCGCCCGGCTGCGGGAGACGTGCCATGTCCCGGTGCTCGCACCAGAGGACATGGCGGGACTACCCGCCGGGGAGCGCGAGCGCCTGGCCCCGCTGCGGCCGGAGCATCCGGCCTACGTGATCTACACGTCGGGGTCGACCGGACGGCCCAAGGGCGTCGCGGTTACCCACGCCGCGATCATGAACCGGCTGTCCTGGATGCCGGTCGGTGCCGACCCCGGCGCCGGGCACCGGGTCCTGCAGAAGACCCCGGTCAGCTTCGACGTGTCGGTCTGGGAGCTGTTCTGGCCTCTGCTCCAGGGGGCCCGGCTGGTCCTGGCCCGGCCCGGCGGGCACCAGGACCCGGCCTACCTGCAGCAGGTGATCAGCCGCGAGGCGATCACCACGGCCCACTTCGTGCCGTCCATGCTGGAGGCCTTCCTGGGCCAGGCCGCCCCCGGCGCCTGCCCGAGCCTGGAGCTGGTCCTGTCCGGCGGGGAGCCGCTGCCGGGCTGGCTCGCCCGGCGGTTCGCCGGGCAGTTCAGCGCTGCCCTGTTCAATATGTACGGCCCGACCGAGACCGCGGTCGACTCGACCGCGTGGCCCTACCGCGACACCAGCGGCTGCGACGATATCCCCCCGATTGGGGGGCCGATCGCCAACACCCGGCTCTACGTGCTGGACCAGCGGCTGAGCCCGGTGCCGGCGGGGGTAGCGGGGAGCTCTACATCGCGGGCGCGGGCCTGGCCAGGGGCTACCTGGGCCGGGCCGGGCTGACCGGGGAGCGGTTCGTGGCCAGCCCGTTCGGGGCCGGCCCGCCCGGTGGCGGCGGAGCGCGGATGTACCGGACCGGCGACCTGGTCCGGTGGACTACCGACGGGCAGCTGGTGTTCTGCGGCCGGGCCGACCAGCAGGTCAAGGTGCGCGGCTACCGGATCGAGCCGGGCGAGATCGAGGCCGTCCTGGCCGCGCATCCGGGGGTGGCCAGGGCCGCGGTGATGGCTCGGGAGGACACCGCCGGGGACAAGCGGCTGACCGCCTACCTGGTCCCGGCGGACGGAGACGGCGGCGCCGGGCTAGCCGGGCCGGTGCGCGAGTACGCCGCGGGACGGCTGCCCGACTACATGCTGCCGTCGGCGGTGATGGTGCTGGACGCGCTGCCGCTGACTCCCAGCGGCAAGCTCGACCGTAATGCCCTGCCCGCGCCCGACTACGCGGCAGCGGCCGGCGCGGGGACGGGCCGGGGCCCCGGAGCGTGGCCGAGGAGATCCTGTGCGGCGCGTTCGCTGCGGTGCTGGGCCTGGACCAGGTCGGGCCGGAGGATGACTTCTTCACCCTGGGCGGTCATTCGCTGCTGGCGGTCCGGCTGGTCGAGCGGCTGCGCGAGCGGGGGATGCGGGTCGCGGTCCGCGCCCTGTTCGACTCGCCCACCCCGGCCGGGCTGGCCCTGGCCGCGGCCGGGCCGGGTGAGGTAGCGGTCCCGCCGAATCTCATCCCGGCCGGGGCCACGGAGATCACGCCGGCCATGCTGCCGCTGGTCCAGCTGGATGACGAGCAGATCGCCGCGGCGATGAGCCGGGTGGAGGGCGGACCAGCCAACGTTGCCGATATCTATCCGCTGGCTCCGCTGCAGGAAGGGATGCTGTTCCATCATCTGCTCGCGGGGGATGACGCGGCTGATGTTTACCTGCAATGGGCCGTGCTCGGGTTCGACTCGCGGGAGCGGCTGACCCAGTTCACGTCGGTGCTGGCTCAGGTGGTCGCCCGGCATGACATCCTGCGGACGTCGCTGGCGTGGCAGGGGCTGCCCGAGCCGGTCCAGGTGGTGTGGCGCCAGGCGTCGCTGCCGGTGACCGAGGTGACGCTGGCCGGCGAGCGGGATCCGGAGACGGAGCTGCTGGCGGCGGCCGGGTCGCGGATGGACCTGAGCCGGGCGCCGCTGTTGCGGGTGCATGTCGCGGCGGAGCCGGGGTCGGGGCGGTGGCTGGCTCTGATCCAGCACCACCACCTGGTCATGGATCACACCGGCCTGGACGTCGTCACCGGCGAGATCGCGGAGCTGCTGGCAGGCCGGGGGAACAGGCTGCCGGCCCCGCTGCCGTTCCGGGACCTGGTGGCCCAGGCCCGGCTCGGGACCTCGCGGGAGGAGCACGCGGACTACTTCGCCGGCCTGCTCGGCGACGTGACCGAGCCGACGGCGCCGTTCGGCCTGCTGGACGCCCGCCAGGACGGGTCAGACGCGGCCGAGGTGCGGCTGCCGGTGGAGGCAGGGCTGGCAGCGGCCGTGCGGGAGCAGGCCCGGCGGGCCGGGGTGTCGCCGGCCACGCTATTCCACCTGGCCTTCGCCCGGGTCCTGGCGGTGCTGGCTGGCCGGGATGACGTGGTGTTCGGCACGGTCCTGTTCGGCCGGATGCACGGGGCGGCGGGCGCGGACCGGGTCCTCGGGCTGTTCATGAACACGCTGCCGGTCCGGGTCGACACCAGTACCGGCGACGTGGCCGGGGCGGTCGCCGCGATGCGGTCGCAGCTAGCCGGGCTGCTGGCCCACGAGCACGCCCCGCTCGCGGTGGCCCAGCAGGCGAGCGCCCTGCCAGCGCAGGCGCCGCTGTTCACCGCGCTGCTCAACTACCGGCACAGCCAGCCCCAGTCGGAGGACAGCGAGCCCGCCGTGGCCGGGATTGAGCCGGTGGCCAGTCGTGAGCGGACCAACTATCCGCTCACGGTGTCGGTGGATGACACCGGGATCGGGTTCGCGGTCACGGCTCAGGTGGTGGCGCCGGGTGACCCGGAGCTGGTGTGCGCGCTGCTCACGACGGCGGTCGGCGCCCTGGCGACGGCGCTGGAGCACGCGCCCGCGACCGAGCTGGGCCAGGTCCGGGTCCTGGGCCCGGATGAGCGGGCGCAGGTGCTGGAGGACTGGAACGACACGGCGGCCGAGGTGCCGGCCGGGACGCTGCCCGAGCTCCTCGCGGCGCAGGCGGCCCGGACTCCGGATGCGGTAGCGGTGTCGTCCGAGGGCGTGTGGGTCAGCTACCAGGAGCTGGATGACCGGGCGGCCTGGATCGCGGGCGTGCTGGCCGCGCGCGGGGCGGGTCCGGAGTCGGTGGTGGCGGTGGTGATGGACCGGTCGGCGGGGCTGATGGCGGCGCTGCTGGGGATCTTGAAGGCGGGCGCGGCTTATCTGCCGGTGGATCCGGGGTATCCGGCTGGGCGGGTGGCGTTCATGCTGGCTGATGCGCGCCCGGCGGTGGTGCTGGCGGATGAGGTGTATGCGGCGGGGCTGCGGGAGTCCTGTGCGGTGCCGGTGCTTTCCGGCGGTGAGCTGGATCTGGGCGGGCCGGCGGCGGGGGATCTGGGCGGACTGGGGCGGCCGGTGCCGCTGCGGTCGTCGCATCCGGCGTATGTGATTTACACGTCGGGGTCGACGGGGCGGCCGAAGGGGGTGGTGGTTCCGCATGCGGGGATCGTGAACCGGCTCACCTGGATGCAGGCGGCATACAGGCTTACCTCGCAGGATCGGGTTTTGCAGAAGACGCCGGTGAGTTTTGACGTGTCGGTGTGGGAGTTGTTCTGGCCGCTGCTGGTGGGTGCGCGGCTGGTGATGGCCCGGCCGGGCGGTCACCAGGACCCAGGCTACCTGGAGCGGGTGATCAGCGCGGAGTCGGTGACGACGGTGCACTTCGTGCCGTCGATGCTGGACGCGTTCCTGAGCCAGGCCGGGCCGTCCCGGTGCGGGAGCCTGCGGCGGGTGTTCGCCAGCGGCGAGGCGCTGCCGGGTGGCCTCGCGGCGCGGTTCATGACTGGGTTCGCGGCCGGGCTGCATAACTTGTACGGGCCGACGGAGACGTCGGTGGACTCCACTGCCTGGGCCTGCCGCGAAGAGGACGGGGACCAGGTTCCGCCGATCGGCGCGCCGATCGCGAACACGCAGGTGTTCGTGGTGGACGGCCGGCTGGAGCCGGTGCCGGCGGGGGTGGCGGGGGAGCTGTATATCGCCGGGGCGGGGCTGGCCCGGGGGTACCTGGGCCGGGCGGGCCTGACCGCTGAGCGGTTCGTTGCCTGCCCGTTCGCGGCGGGGCAGCGGATGTACCGGACGGGGGACCTGGTCCGGTGGACTCCGGGCGGCCAGCTGGTGTTCTGCGGCCGGGCGGATCAGCAGGTGAAGATCCGGGGGTTCCGGATCGAGCCGGCCGAGATCGAGGCGGCCCTGGCCGCGTGCCCCGCCGTTGCCCAGGCCGCGGTCACCGTCCGGGAGGACAGTACGGGCGACCGTCGGCTGGCCGGCTACCTGGTCCCGACCGAGCCTGGTGCCGATCACGCGGCCCTGGCCAGCCGTGCCCGGGAGTACGCGGCGACCCGGCTGCCGGAGTACATGGTGCCCGCCGCGATCATGATCCTGGACGCGCTGCCCCTGACCCCCAGCGGCAAGCTCGACCGCCGCGCGCTGCCTGCCCCCGACTACAGCCCGGCCGGCGAGGGCCGGGGAGCGCAGACCGTGGCCGAGGAGATCATCTGCGGCGCGTTCGCCGACGTCCTGGGCCTGGAACAGGTCGGGCCGGAGGACGACTTCTTCATCCTGGGCGGCCATTCGCTGCTGGCGGTGCGGCTGGTGAGCCGGATACGAGCCGTCCTCGGAGCCGAGGTGCCGGTGCGGGCCCTGTTCGCGGCGCCGACCCCGGCCGGGCTCGCGGCCTGGCTCCAGCAGGCCGGCCCGGCCGGCTCCGCCTAACCCCGCAGGCCCGTCCGGGCCTGGTCCCGCTGTCGTTCGCGCAGCAGCGGCTGTGGTTCATCGCCCAGCTTGAGGGCCCGAGCCCGGTCTACAACAGCCCGGTCGCGGTACGTCTCGAAGGCGACCTGGACACCGCGGCGCTCGAGGCCGCGCTGGGCGACGTGATCGCCCGGCACGAGGTGCTGCGCACCATCTTCCCCGCCGCCATCGGCGAGCCCCGCCAGCGCGTCCTCGATCCGGCCGAGATCAGCTGGGCACTGCCGGTCACCCCGGTGGCCAGCGACGACGAACTGGCCAGTGCCATCGCGGCGATCGCGGCCAGCCTGTTCGACCTGACCGCGGACATCCCGATCCGATTCCGGCTGCTGGCCCCCGGAGCCGGCGTGCACGTCCTCGTCGTGGTCATTCATCACATTGCCCACGACGGCTGGTCTGCCGGAGTCCTGGCCCGTGACCTCAGCGCGGCCTACGCGGCGAGGCTGCGGGGCCGGGAGCCGGGCTGGGCCTCGCTGCCGGTGCAGTACGCGGACTACGCGATCTGGCAGCGCGAGCTGCTCGGTTCTGAGGACAACCCCGCCAGCTTGCTGTCGGCCCAGGTCGCGTGGTGGCAGCAGGCGCTGGACGGCGCCCCGCCGGAGCTGGCCCTGCCCGCCGACCGCCCCCGCCCGGCCGAAGCCAGCTACCTGGGCCATGTCGTACTGCTGGCGGTCGGGGCGGATGTGCACGCCCGGCTGGCCGCCCTGGCCCGGGAGCAGGGCGTCACGCTGTTCATGGTGGTCCAGGCGGCGCTGGCGGTGCTGTTGTCGAAGCTGGGCGCGGGGGAGGACATCCCGGTCGGCACCGCGATCGCGGGCCGGTCCGATGAGGCGCTGGATGACCTGGTCGGGTTCTTCGTCAACACGCTGGTCCTGCGGACTGACGTGTCGGGCGACCCGGCGTTCACGGACGTCCTGGGGAGAGTGCGGGAGTTCTGGCTCGGGGCGCTGGATCACCAGGACGTGCCGTTCGAGCGGCTGGTCGAGGCACTGGCCCCGGAACGGTCGCTTGCCCGGCACCCGCTGTTCCAGGTCAACCTGACCGTGCAGAACAACGCCCCGGCCGAGCTGGACCTGCCCGGGGTGACCGCCACCGGGCTGGACAGCGCGACCGGGGGCGCGCGGTTCGACCTGGAGCTGAGCCTGGGTGAGGCGCGGGACGAGCGAGGCCTGCCCGCCGGGCTGCGCGGGACCGTCACCGCCGCGGTGGACCTGTTCGACGAGGCGACGGCCCGCGCCATCGGCGGCCGGTTCGCCGCCGTGCTGGCCGCGGTGGCGGCCAGTCCCCAGGCCCCGCTGCGTGAGGTCCAGATCCTGGGCGCGGATGAGCGGGTGCAGGTTCTGGCGGGGTGGAATGACTCGGCCCTGGATGTCCCGGCCGGGACCCTGCCGGGGTTGTTCGAGGCGGCGGTGGCGCGGACGCCGGATGCGGTGGCGGTGGCCTGCGGTGATGTGGCGGTGTCGTACCGGGAGCTGGATGCGCGGGCTAGCCGGCTGGCGGGGGTGCTGGCGGCGGCCGGGGCGGGCCCGGAGTCGGTGGTCGCGGTGGTGATGGGCCGGTCGGCGGGGCTGGTGACTGCGGTGCTGGCGGTGCTCAAGGCGGGGGCGGCGTACCTGCCAGTGGATCCGGGCTATCCGGCTGAGCGGATCGCGTTCATGCTCGCGGACGCTGGCCCGGCGGTGGTGATTGCCTCGGCTGAGGCGGAGCCGGGGCTGGAGGTGCCCGCCGGGGTTGCGGTTCTGGTGGCGGATGACCGGGGCGTGGTGGCGGGCGCGGAGAGCGCGGCGGTGGCCGGGGGGCTGCTGCCGGAGCATCCGGCGTATGTGATCTACACGTCGGGGTCGACGGGGCGGCCTAAGGGCGTGGTCGTGACCCACGCGGGGATCCCCAGCTTTGCCGCCTCGGAGGTGGAGCGGTTCGAGGTGACGCCGGGGAGCCGGGTTTTGCAGCTGGCGTCGGCGGGGTTCGACGCGAGCGTGCTGGAGCTGTGCCTGGCTTTCGCGGGCGGCGGGGTGCTGGTGGTGCCGCCGCCGGGCCTGCTGGCGGGCGAGGCCCTGGCCGGAGTGCTGGCCGAGTCGGGGACGACGCACGCGCTGATCGTGCCGAGCGTGCTGGCCAGCATGAACCCGGCTGAGGTGCCGGGCCTGCGGGTGCTGATCGTCGGGGGCGAGGCCTGCGACGCCGGGCTGGCGGCTGCCTGGTCGGCTGGGCGGCGGATGGTCAACGCTTACGGGCCGACCGAATCCACGGTCATGGTCGCGACCAGCGGCCCGCTCGACGGCGCGGGAGTCCCGCCGGTCGGCACGCCGGTCGCCAATACCCGGATCTACGTGCTGGACCGGTGGCTGTGCCCAGTGCCGCCGGGGGTGGCGGGAGAGCTGTACGCGGCCGGGGCGGGGCTGGCCAGAGGCTACCTGGGCCGGGCCGGGCTGACCGCGGACCGTTTTATCGCCTGCCCGTTCGGCGGCGCCGGGGAGCGGATGTACCGGACCGGGGACTTGGCCAAGTGGACTCCAGACGGAGAGCTGGAGTTCTGCGGCCGGGCCGACGACCAGGTCAAGGTGCGCGGGTTCCGGATCGAGCCCGGTGAGATCGAGCAGGTGCTGATCACGCACCCTGGCGTGGCCAGGGCCGCGGTGGTGGCCCGCGAGGACGGCCCAGGCGGGAGCAGGCTGGCCGCCTACATCGTCCCGGCCAGCCCGGACGCCGGCAGCGGGCTGGCGCTGCGGGTACGCGAGCACGCGGCGGCTCGGCTGCCGGATTACATGGTGCCTGCCGCCGTCGTCGTGCTCGACGTGCTGCCGCTGAACGCCAGCGGCAAGCTCGACCGGGCCGCGCTGCCCGCGCCCGACTACGGCACGGCCGGTGCGGGCCGTGGCCCGCAGACCGTCGCCGAGGAGATCATCTGCGGCGTGTTCGCCGACGTCCTGGGCCTGGAGCAGGTCGGTCCCCAGGACGACTTCTTCACCCTCGGCGGCCATTCGCTGCTGGCGACGCGGCTGGTCAGCCGGGTCCGGCTGGTACTGGGAGCCGAGGTACCGGTGCGGGCGCTGTTCGAGGCCCCGACCCCGGCCGGCCTGGCGGCGTGGCTGGGACAGGCGGGCCCGGCCAGAGCCGGACTGGTCCCGCAGGCCAGGCCGGAGCGGGTGCCGCTGTCCTTCGCCCAGCAACGGCTGTGGTTCATCGCCCAGCTTGAGGGCCCGAGCGCGGTCTACAACAACCCGCTGGCGGTGCGCCTGGAAGGCGAGCTGGACCCGGCCGCGCTGGAGGCCGCCCTGGGTGACGTGCTCAGCCGCCATGAGGTGCTGCGCACGATCTTCCCGGCCGATGGCGGGCAGCCGTACCAGCGCGTGCTCGACCCGGCCGAGGCGGACTGGTCGCTGCCGATCACGGCGGTGTCCGGAGACGACGAGCTGGCCCGGGCGATCGGGCAGCTGGCCGGGAAGCCGATCGACCTGACCGCCCAGATCCCGGTGCGGTTCCGGCTGCTGACGGCCGGACCTGGGGTCCACGTCCTGGTGGTAGTGATCCACCAGGTAGCGGCGGACGGCTGGTCCACCGGGACGCTCGCGGCGGATATCAGCACCGCGTACGCGGCGAGGCTGGCTGATTCGGCGCCGGAGTGGGGCCCGCTGCCGGTGCAGTACGCCGACTACGCGATCTGGCAGCGGGAGCTGCTGGGCTCGGAGGATGACCCAGGGAGTCTGCTGTCGTCGCAGGTGGCCTGGTGGCGGGGGGTGCTGGAGGGGGCGCCGCCGGAGCTGGCCCTGCCGACCGACCACCCCCGCCCGGCGGTAGTCGGCCACCGGGCTCACGCGGTACCACTGACGGTTCCGGCCGAGATTCACAGCCGGCTGGTGGCTCTGGCTCGTGAGCAGGGCGTGACGCTGTTCATGATCGTGCAGGCGGTGCTGGCGGTGCTGCTGTCGAAGCTGGGGGCGGGGGAGGACATCCCGGTGGGCACGGCGGTGGCGGGCCGGTCGGATGAGGCGCTGGATGACCTGGTGGGGTTTTTCGTTAACACGCTGGTCTTGCGGACGGATGTGTCGGGGGATCCGGTGTTCACGGATCTGCTGTGCGAGGGTTCGGGAGTTCTGGCTGGGGGCGCTGGACCGGCAGGATGTGCCGTTTGAGCGGCTGGTGGAGGTGCTGGCGCCGGAGCGGTCGCTGGGTCGTCATGCGCTGTTCCAGGTGAACCTGACGGTGCAGAACAACGCAGCTGCCGTCACTGGACCTGCCGGGCCTGAGCGCGTCGGCGGTGGCGGGCGGTGAGCCGGCAGCGAGGTTTGACCTGGACTTCCTGCTCGGCGAGATCCGTGACGAGCAGGGCGCGCCGGCCGGTCTGGACGGCACGGTGATCGTGGCGGCGGACCTGTTCGACGAGGCGTCGGCGCGGGTGCTGAGTGCCCGGTTCGGGCGGGTGCTGGCGGCGGTGGCGGCGGATCCGGGTGCCCGGCTGGGCCAGCTGGAGGTGCTGGACGCGGCTGAGCGGGCGCAGGTCCTGGCCGGCGGGGCCGGGCCGGTGGTGCCGGTTCCCGCGCGGACGCTTCCGGAGTTGTTCGCCGTGCAGGTGGCGGCAAGTCCGGACGCGGTGGCGGTGGCGTCGGGTGGCACGGTGCTGACGTATGCGGGCCTGGACGCGGCGGCGACCCGGATGGCGGGGGTTCTCGCGGCGGCCGGGGCGGGCCCGGAGACCGTGGTGGCGATGGTGGTGGCGGCCCGGTCGCAGGTGCTGGTGACCGCCTTGCTGGCGATCTTGAAGACGGGCGCGGCGTACCTGCTGGCCGACCCGGCGTATCCGGCCGGGCGGATCGAGCACATGCTCGCCGACGTGCGCCCGGTGCTAGTGATCGCCGATGAGCAGACGGCGCCGGGACTGCCGGTCCCGGACGGGACGCCTGTCCTGGTGGCCGGCCTGGCCGGTGCCGCCGCCGCGGGTTGGCTTGAGGCCGATGGGGTAGCCGGGCCGGGCGGGGTGGCCGGAGGCCGGGCCGGGCGTACTGGTGTGCCGGTGGTGGCGGGTGGCGCGGGTGTGGTGGCGTGGCCGTCCAGCGCGGCGTATGTGATCTACACGTCGGGGTCGACGGGGACTCCTAAGGGCGTGGTGGTGTCGCATGCGGGGTTCGCGGGATTGGCGGAGGGGCACCGGCGGTGGCTGGGCGCGGGCCCGGGCAAGAGGGTGGCGCAGTTCGCGTCGCCGGGTTTTGACACGTTCGGGTGGGAGTGGTGCATGGCGCTGCTCACCGGCGCCGCGCTGGTGGTGATCCCGCAGGACCGTCGGCTGGGCGAGGAACTGCCGAGGTTCCTGGCGGAGACGGGGATCACGCACGCGACGATTCCCCCGGCGGTGCTGGCGACGTTCGCGCGGCCCCCGGCGGGTGCGCCGGCGGTCCTGATCACGGCGGGCGAGGCGGCGTCGGCGCCGGTGCTGGACCGGTGGTCGGCTGGGCGGAAACTGTTCAACTCCTACGGCCCCGCCGAGACCACGATCGACGCGACGCTCGCGCGGTATGAGCGAGGGGCACCCGAGGTTGCGATCGGCTCTCCCGTGGTCAACACCCGCGTGTATGTCCTGGACCGGTGGCTGTCCCCGGTTCCGGCGGGCGTCGCGGGCGAGCTGTACGTGGCCGGTGCGGGCCTGGCCCGTGGTTACGCGGGGCGTCCGGGCCTGACGGGAGAGCGGTTTGTCGCGTCCCCGTTCGGGGCCGGGGAGCGGATGTACCGGACCGGTGACCTGGCCCGGTGGAATCACGATGGTCAGCTGGTGTTCTGCGGCCGCGATGATGACCAGGTCAAGATCCGGGGCGCCCGGGTGGAGCCGGGCGAGGTCCAGGCCGTCCTGGCGGGCTGCCCGGGCGTGGCTCAGGCGGCGGTCATCCTGCGCGAGGACACTCCCGGTGACAGGCGGCTGACCGGTTACGTCACCCCGGCGACCGCCGGCGTCACCGCCGCCGCTGCGGACGTCGGCACCGGGTCTCTGGCGGACCGGGCGCGCGAGTACGTCGCCGCCCGGCTGCCGGACTATATGGTCCCGGTGGCGGTCGTGGTGCTGGATGCTCTTCCGCTGACCGCCAGCGGCAAGCTTGACCGCCGTGCTCTTCCCGCCCCGGCCGCGCTTGCGGTTGAGGGCGGCCGGGGGCCGGAGACGGTGGCGGAGGAGATCATCTGCGGCCTGTTCGCTGATGTGCTTGGCCTGCCGGGTGTGGGCGTGGATGATGACTTCTTTGCGCTGGGCGGGCATTCTCTGCTGGCGGTGCAGCTGGCGAGCCGGATCCGGGCCGTGCTGGGCATGGAGATCCCGGTGCGGCTGCTGTTTGAGGCGCCGACTCCGGCCGGGCTGGCCGCGGCGGCGGCGCCGGCCGAGGTGGCGGTGCCGCCGAATCTGATCCCGGCCGGGGCCGACGAGATCACCCCGGACATGCTGACCCTGGTTCAGCTAGATGGGGAGCAGGTCGCCGCCGCGATCGCGCGGGTCGACGGCGGGGCCGCGAACGTGGCCGATGTCTATCCGCTGGCCCCGCTGCAGGAAGGGATGCTGTTCCACCACCTGCTCGCCGGGGACGACAGCGACGACGTCTACCTGCAGTGGGTCGTGCTGGGGTTCGCCTCGCGGGAGCTGCTGGATCAGTTCACGGCGGTGCTGGACACGGTCATCACCCGGCACGACACGTTCCGGACGTCGCTGGCCTGGCAGGGCCTGCCAGAGCCGGTGCAGGTGGTCTGGCGCCGGGCTGAGCTGCCGGTCACCGAGGTGACCCTGACCGACGGCGACGATCTGCGGGCCCAGCTGCTGGCCGCGGCCGGGTCGCGGATGGACCTGGGCCGGGCGCCGCTGCTGCGGGCGCACATCGCGGCCGATCCGGGGACCGGCCGCTGGCTGGCCCTGATCCAGTTCCATCACCTGGTGCTGGACCACACCGGGATGGCCGTGGTCATGCGAGAGATCGCGGAACTGCTGGCCGGGCGGGAGGACCAGCTTCCGGCCCCGCTGCCGTTCCGGGACTTTGTGGCCCAGGCCCGGCTGGGGACGTCGCGGGACGAGCACGAGGAGTACTTCGCCGGGCTGCTGGGTGACGTGACCGAGCCGACGGCGCCGTTCGGGCTGCTGGATGCCCGCCAGGACGGGTCGGACGCCGGGCAGGCCTGGCGAGCGGTCGACGAGGGACTTGCGGCCCGGCTGCGGGAGCAGGCCAGGGTCGCCGGGGTGTCCCCGGCCACGCTGTTCCACCTCGCCTTCGCCCGGGTCCTGGCCGTGCTGGCGGGCCAGGACGACGTGGTCTTCGGCACGGTGCTGTTCGGCCGGATGGCCTCGGGGGCCGGGTCGGATCAGGTTCAGGGCCTGTTCCTGAACACGCTCCCGGTCCGGGTCGACACCGGTGCGGGTGACGTGGCCGGGGCGGTGTCGGCGATGCGGTCCCAGCTGGCCGGGCTGCTCGCCCACGAGCACGCCCCGCTCGCGCTGGCTCAGCAGGCCAGCGGGCTGCCGGGCCAGGTCCCCCTGTTCACCGCCTTGTTCAACTTCCGGCACAGCCAGGGACAGCCCCGGCCCGAGGGCGCGGCCGCCACCGGGATCGAGCAGGTATCGGCTCGGGAGCGAACGAACTACCCGCTGACGGTGTCGGTGGACGATATCGGGACCGGGTTCGGCCTGACCGCTCAGGTCGTGGCGCCGGGTGACCCGGACCTGGTCTGCGCGCTGCTCCACACTGCGGTGGACGGTCTGGTCGCGGCGCTGGAGCAGACTCCCGCCGCCCCGTTGCGAGACGTGCGGGTGCTGGGCGCGGACGACCGGGTGCAGATTCTGGCGGGGTGGAATGACTCGGCCCTGGATGTCCCGGACGGGACGCTGCCGGGGTTGTTTGAGGCGGCGGTGGCGCGGACGCCGGATGCGGTGGCGGTCGCGTGCGGTGATGTGGCGGTGTCGTACCGGGAGCTGGATGCGCGGGCTAGCCGGCTGGCGGGGGTGCTGGCGGCGGCCGGGGCGGGCCCGGAGTCGGTGGTCGCGGTGGTGATGGGCCGGTCGGCGGGGCTGGTGACGGCGGTGCTGGGGGCGCTCAAGGCGGGGGCGGCGTACCTGCCGGTCGATCCGGGCTATCCGGCTGAGCGGATCGCGTTCATGCTCGCGGACGCGGCCCCGGCGGTGGTGGTCACGTCGGCCGTGGTGGCGGAGGGCCTGGACGTGCCGGGCGGGGTGCCGGTGCTGGTGGTTGATGACCACGGCGTGGTCGGCCCGCGTGATGCCAGCTCAGGCGACGGGCTGGTGGCAAAGGCCGGAGGACTGACGGCGGCCGGGGGCATGCTGCCGGGGCATCCGGCGTATGTGATCTACACGTCGGGGTCGACGGGGCGGCCTAAGGGCGTGGTCGTGACCCACGCGGGGATCCCGAGTTTCGCTGCGGCGGAGGTGGAGCGGTTCGAGGTGACGCCGGGGAGCCGGGTTTTGCAGCTGGCGTCGGCGGGGTTCGACGCGAGCGTGCTGGAGCTGTGCCTGGCTTTCGCGGGCGGCGGGGTGCTGGTGGTGCCGCCGCCGGGCCTGCTGGCGGGCGAGGCCCTGGCCGGAGTGCTGGCCGAGTCGGGGACGACGCACGCGCTGATCGTGCCGAGCGTGCTGGCCGGCCTGAACCCGGCTGAGGTGCCGGGCCTGCGGGTGCTGATCGTCGGGGGCGAGGCCTGCGATGCCGGGCTGGCGGCCCGGTGGTCGGCGGGCCGGCGGATGGTGAATGCCTACGGGCCGACCGAGTCGACGGTGATGGTCGCGACCAGCGGCCCGCTGGATGGCACGGGAGTTCCGCCGATCGGGACGCCGGTCGCTAATACCCGGCTGTATGTGCTGGACCGGTGGCTGTGCCCGGTGCCGCCGGGGGTGGCGGGAGAGCTGTACGCGGCCGGGGCGGGGCTGGCCAGAGGCTACCTGGGCCGGGCCGGGCTGACGGCAGACCGGTTCGTGGCCTGCCCGTTCGGCGGGCCGGGGGAGCGGATGTACCGGACCGGGGACCTGGCCCGGTGGAGCCCGGACGGTCAGCTGGTGTTCTGCGGCCGGGCCGATGATCAGGTCAAGATACGCGGCTTCCGGATCGAGCCCGGCGAGATCGAGCAGGTAATGGTGGCCTGCCCCGGCGTAGCCAGGGCGGCTGTCATCGTCCGCGAGGACACCTCGGGCGGTCAGCGGCTGGTCGCGTACATCGCCCCCGTGACCGTCCCCGCTGAGAGCGGACTAGCTCTCCGGGCGCGGGAATTCGCCGCCGGGCGGCTGCCGGATTACATGGTGCCTGCCGCCGTCGTCGTGCTCGACGTGCTGCCGCTGAACGCCAGCGGCAAGCTCGACCGGGCCGCGCTGCCCGCGCCCGACTACGGCACGGCCGGTGCGGGCCGTGGCCCGCAGACCGTCGCCGAGGAGATCATCTGCGGCGTGTTCGCCGACGTCCTGGGCCTGGAGCAGGTCGGTCCCCAGGACGACTTCTTCACCCTCGGCGGCCATTCGCTGCTGGCGGTGCGGCTGGTCGAGCGGCTGCGCGAGCAGGGGATGCGGGTCGCGGTGCGAGCCCTGTTCGAGGCCCCGACCCCGGCTGGCCTGGCCGTCGCGGTGGCCGGGGCCAGCGAGGTCGAGGTGCCGCCGAACCTGATCCCGGCCGGCGCGGCAGAGATCGCCCCGGACATGCTGGCCCTGGTCGACTTGGATCGGGAGCAGATTGCTGCGGCAATCAACCGGGTCGAGGGCGGGGCGGCGAACGTAGCCGATATCTATCCGCTGGCCCCGCTGCAGGAAGGGATGCTGTTCCACCACCTGCTCGCCGGGGACGACAGCGACGACGTCTACCTGCAGTCCGCGGTTCAGGCGTTCGAGTCGCGGGAGCAGCTGGCCCAGTTCACCGACGTGCTGGAGCAGGTAATCGCCCGGCACGACATCCTGCGCACGTCGCTGGCGTGGCAAGGGCTGCCCGAGCCGGTCCAGGTTGTCTGGCGCCAGGCGTCGCTGCCGGTGACCGAGGTGACGCTGGCGGGTCAGCGTGATCCGCAGACGGAGCTGCTGGCGGCGGGCGGGATGCGGATGGACATCAGCCGGGCGCCGCTGCTGCGGGTCACCGCCGCGGCCGAGCCGGGCACGGGCCGCTGGCTGGCACTGATCCAGTTCCATCACCTGGCGATCGACCACACCGGCCTGGATGTGGTGACCGGGGAGATCGCGGAGCTGCTGGCGGGCCGCGGGGACCGGCTGCCGGCCCCGCTGCCGTTCCGGGATCTGGTCGGCCAGGCCCGGCTCGGGACCTCGCGGGAAGAGCACGCGGACTACTTCGCCGGCCTGCTCGGTGACGTGACCGAGCCGACGGCGCCGTTCGGGCTGCTGGATGCCCGCCAGGACGGGTCGACCGCCGCGCGGTCCCGGCTCGCGGTGGAGGGCGAGCTGGCGGACCGGGTGCGGGAGCGCGCCAGGGTCGCCGGGGTGTCCCCGGCCACGCTGTTCCATCTGGCCTTCGCCAGGGTTCTGGCCGTGCTGACGGGGCGGGATGACGTGGTGTTCGGCACGGTGCTGTTCGGCCGGATGCACGGCACGGCGGGCGCGGACCGGGTGCTGGGCTTGTTCATGAACACGCTGCCGGTCCGGGTCGACACCGCCGCCGGTGACGTGGCCGGGGCGGTGGCCGGGATGCGGTCGCAGCTAGCCGGCCTGCTGGCCCACGAGCACGCCCCGCTGACCGTGGCCCAGCAAGCCAGCGGCCTGCCGGCCCGGCTGCCGCTGTTCACCGCGCTGTTCAACTACCGGCACGATCAGTCCGGCCAGCCGGTCGGCAGCTCGCCTGCGGCCGACGGCGGGCAGCTGCCCGTCCGGGGCCGGACCAACTATCCCCTGAGCGTCGCGATAGACGATGCCGGAACGCGGTTCTCGATCATCACCGAGGTCGTCGCGCCGGGCGACCCTGAGCTGGTCTGCGCACTGCTCCGCACCGCCGTGACCAGTCTGGTTACGGCGCTGGAGCATGCCCCCGCGACCCCGCTGGACCAGGTCGAGATCCTGGGCCCGGCCGAGCGGGCTCAGGTGGTGCGGGGCTGGAACGACACGGCGGCGGAGATCCCGGCCGGGACGGTGCCGGAGTGGTTCGAGGCGGCGGCGGCCCGGACGCCGGACGCGGTGGCCCTGGAGTTCGGGGGCGCGCTGGTCACGTACGCCGAGCTGGACGCCAGGGCGGGCCGGCTGGCGGGCGTGCTGGCGGCGGCCGGGGCGGGTCCTGAACGGCTGGTAGCGGTGGTCATGGACCGATCGGCCGAGCTGGTGACAGCGGTACTGGCCGTGCTCCGGACCGGTGCGGCGTATCTGCCCGTGGATCCGGGCTACCCGGCTGAGCGGATCGCGTACGTGCTGGACGATGCCTGTCCGTCGGCGGTGGTGACGAGCCAGGCCGTGGCGCCGGGGCTGCCGCCGCTGTCGGCGCCAGTCGTCCTGGCCGAGGAGAGCGGATCGCGGGCGCTGCCGCTGCGGGCGGCGGTGCCCGCCCTGGCCTCGCACCCGGTCTACGTGATGTACACGTCGGGCTCGACCGGCACGCCCAAGGGCGTGGTCGTCACCCACGGCGGCCTGGCCAACTACCTCGGATCGGTCCCGAACCGGGTCGGGTGGGGCGCCCTGGGCGGGCGCTACGCGCTGCTCCAGGCCCCGGTCACTGACCTGGGCAACACGGTCCTGTTCACCTCCTTGGCCTCGGGCGGGGTGCTGCACATCCTGGACGCTGACGCGGCGACCGACCCGGTCGCGGTGGCGGGCTACCTCGCCGGGCGCGGGGTGGACTATCTCAAGGCGGTGCCCGGTCACCTGGCCGCGCTCGGCGCCGGCCCGGGCGGTCCGGGCGGAGTGCTGCCGGGCCGGTCCCTGGTCCTGGGAGGCGAGGCGGCCGACCCTGCGTGGCTGGCTCAGGTGTGTGAGGCGGCCGGGGACCGGGGGGTGTTCAACCACTACGGGCCGACCGAGGCCACCATCGGGGTCGCGACCGGCCGGATCGACGGCGGGTCTGCCCGGCGCGGTCAGGTGCCGGTGGGGCGGCCGATCGCCAACTCGCGGATGTTCGTGCTGGACCGGTGGCTGCGCCCGGTGCCGGCCGGGGTGACCGGTGAGCTGTATATCGCGGGTGCCGGCCTGGCCCGGGGCTATCTGGGCCGGTCCGCGCTGACCGGGGAGCGGTTCACTGCTTGCCCTTATGGCGCCGGGGAGCGGATGTACCGGACCGGTGACCTGGCCCGGTGGACGGCCGACGGTCAGCTGGTGTTCTGCGGCCGGGCCGACGAGCAGGTGAAGATCCGCGGCTACCGGATCGAGCTCGGTGAGGTCGAGGCCGTGCTGGCCGGGCACCCCGACGTGGCCCAGGCCGCGGTCGTCGCGCGGGAGGACACGCCGGGAGAGAAGCGGCTGGTCGCTTACCTGGTTCCGGCCGGGGATGACCTCGCCCTGGCCGGGCGAGTGCGGGAGTACGCGGCTGGCCGTCTGCCGGAGCACATGATCCCCGCCGCCCTCGTGGTGTTGGACGCGCTGCCGCTGACCGCGAACGGGAAGCTGGACCGCCGCGCGCTGCCCGCCCCGGACTACGCGGCGGCTGCAGGTGCGGGCCGAGGGCCGGCGACCGTGGCGGAAGAGATCTTGTGCGCCGCGTTCGCTGAGGTGCTGGGCCTGGATTCGGTCGGCTCGGAGGATGACTTCTTCGCTCTGGGCGGTCATTCGCTGCTGGCGGTGCGGCTGGTGGAGCGTCTCCGCGAGCAGGGGATGCGGGTGGCGGTGCGGGCTCTGTTCGACGCGCCGACTCCGGCCGGGCTGGCGGCTGCGGCGGCCGGGGCGGGTGAGGTCGAGGTGCCGCCGAACCTGATCCCGGCCGGGGCTGCAGAGCTTGCCCCGGACATGCTGACCCTGGTCGACCTGGATCAGGAGCAGATCGGCGCGGCGGTGGCGCGGGTGGATGGCGGGGCGGCGAATGTGGCCGACATCTATCCGCTGGCTCCGCTGCAGGAGGGGATGCTGTTCCACCACCTGCTGGCCGGGGACGGGTCGGCCGATGTGTACCTGCAGTGGGTGCTGCTGGGGTTTGACTCACGGGAGCGGCTGGGCGAGTTCGCTGGCGTGCTGGAGCGGGTGGTAGCCCGGCATGACATCCTGCGGACGTCGCTGGCGTGGCAGGGGCTGCCCGAGCCGGTGCAGGTGGTGTGGCGCCAGGCCGCGCTGCCGGTGGCCGAGGTGACGCTGGCCGGGGAGCAGGATCCCGAAACGGAGCTGCTGGCGGCGGCGGGGTCGCGGATGGACATCGGCCGGGCGCCGCTGCTGCGGGTGACCGCGGCGGCGGAGCCGGGGACCGGGCGGTGGCTGGCGCTGGTCCAGTTCCATCACCTGGTCATGGATCACACCGGCTTGGAGGTGGTGACCGGTGAGATCGGCGAGTTGCTGGCGGGGCGGGGGGACCGGCTGCCGGTGCCGCTGCCGTTCCGGGATCTGGTCGGCCAGGCCCGGCTGGGAACCTCGCGGGAGGAGCACGCGGAGTACTTCGCCGGGCTGCTGGGTGATGTGACTGAGCCGACCGCGCCGTTCGGGCTGCTCGACACGCGGCAGGACGGGTCGGACGCGGTCGAGGCCCGGCTGGCGCTGGGCGACGACCTCGCGGAGCGGGTGCGGGAGCGGGCCCGCCTGGCCGGGGTGTCCCCGGCGACGCTGTTCCACCTGGCGTTCGCCCGGGTCCTGGCCGTGCTGGCCGGGCGGGATGACGTGGTGTTCGGCACGGTCCTGTTCGGCCGGATGGCGGCGGGCGCGGGTGCGGACCGGGTGCTGGGGCTGTTCATGAACACCCTGCCGGTGCGGGTGGATGCCGGTGCCGGTGATGTGGCCGGGGCGGTGGCGGGGATGCGGTCGCAGCTGGCCGGGCTGCTGGCCCACGAGCACGCCCCGCTGTCGGTAGCCCAGCAGGCGAGCGGGCTGCCGGCCCAGCTTCCGCTGTTCACCGCGCTGCTCAACTTCCGGCACTCCCAGGGCGGGGGCAGCGACGGCGGCATGCCGGTGGCCGGGATTGAGCCGGTGGCAGGCCGTGAGCGGACGAACTATCCGCTCACGGTGTCGGTGGACGACACCGGGGCCGGATTCGAGCTGACCGCCCAGGTGGTGGCGCCGGGTGACCCGGAGCTGGTATGCGCGCTGCTCGCGACGGCGGTCGGCGCCCTGGCGGCGGCACTGGAGCGCGCGCCCGCGACCGCGCTCAGTCAGGTCCGGGTGCTGGGCCCGGATGAGCGGGCGCAGGTCGTCCAGGACTGGAATGACACGTCGGCGGCGGTGCCGGCGGGGACGCTGGCCGACCTGTTCGAGGCGCAGGCGGCGCGGACGCCGGACGCGGTCGCGGTGTCGTGTGAGGGCGCGTGGGTGTCTTACCGGGAGCTGGATGCCCGGGCCGGGGGCGTGGCTCGGGTGCTTGCGGCGCGGGGGGCGGGCCCGGAGTCGGTCGTCGCGGTGGTGATGGACCGGTCGGCCGGGCTGATGGCGGCGCTGCTGGGGATCCTGAAGGCGGGGGCGGCGTACCTGCCAGTCGACCCGGGATACCCGGCTGAGCGAATCGCGTTCATGCTGGCGGACGCCCGCCCGGCGGTGGTGCTGGCGGATGAGGCCTATGCGGCGGGGCTGCAGGAGGCTTGCGCGGTGCCGGTGCTGATCGCCGGGGAGATGGGGGCGGCTTCGCGGGGCGCGGTGGCCGGTGGGCTGGCCTCGTCGGCCGGCGGGCTGGGTGTGGCGTCGGGCCGGGCCGGGCGGGAGTCACCGCGCCGGGCAGGGTCTGGTCATCCGGCGTATGTGATCTACACGTCGGGCTCGACCGGTCGGCCTAAGGGCGTGGTCGTTCCGCATGCGGGGATCGTGAACCGGCTGGCGTGGATGCAGGCGGCGTACGGGCTGTCGGCGGGGGACCGGGTTCTGCAGAAGACGCCGGTCAGCTTCGACGTGTCGGTGTGGGAGTTGTTCTGGCCGCTGCTGGTGGGTGCGCGGCTGGTGATGGCGGCGCCGGGCGGTCACCTGGATCCGGGCTACCTGGAGCGGGTGATCAGGCGTGATGCGGTGACGACGGTGCATTTCGTGCCGTCGATGCTGGAGGCGTTCCTGAGCCAGGCCGATCCGTCCCGGTGCGGGAGCTTGCGGCGGGTGTTTGCCAGCGGCGAGGCGCTGCCGGGCCCGCTGGCGGCGCGGTTCACGGCCGGGTTCGTGGCCGGGCTGCATAACTTGTACGGGCCGACGGAGACGTCGGTGGACTCCACTGCCTGGGCGGTCCGGGCTGGAGACGGGGACGGGACCGCGGTGCCGCCGATCGGCGCGCCGATCGCGAACACGCAGGTCTATGTGCTGGACGGGCGGCTGGAGCCGGTGCCGGCGGGGGTGGCGGGGGAGCTGTATATCGCCGGGGCGGGGCTGGCCCGGGGGTATCTGGGCCGGGCGGGGCTGTCCGCGGAGCGGTTCGTTGCCTGTCCGTTCGGGTCCGGTGAGCGGATGTA
Source organism: uncultured Actinomycetota bacterium (assembly GCA_963725175.1). GTDB lineage: Bacteria > Actinomycetota > Actinomycetes > Streptosporangiales > Streptosporangiaceae > DASUBV01. The sequence continues at coordinate 2,566,009 of CAVRXH010000006.1, read as the reverse complement.
CCGGACTGGTGATCTGGTCCGGTGGACTCCGGGCGGGCAGCTGGTGTTCTGCGGCCGGGCGGATCAGCAGGTGAAGATCCGGGGGTTCCGGATCGAGCCGGGCGAAATCGAGGCCGCGCTCGCCGCCTGCCCAGGGGTGTCGAAGGCCGCCGTCACTACTCATCCGGACCCAGCGGGTGGCCAGCGGCTGGCCGGGTACCTGGTCCCGGCCGAGCCTGGTGCCGATCACGCGGCCGTGGTCGGCCGGACCCGGGAGTACGCGGTACATGACGCGGGCCTGGCCGAGCGGGCCCGGGAGTACGCGGCGGCCCGGCTGCCGGAGTACATGGTGCCCGCCGCGATCATGATCCTGGACGCGCTGCCCCTGACCCCCAGCGGCAAGCTCGACCGCCGTGCCCTGCCCGCCCCCGACTACGCGGCCGCAGCGGGTACCGGCCGGGGCCCGCGGAACGTGGCCGAGGAGGTCATCTGCGCTGCGTTTGCTGAAGTGCTGGGCCTGGACTCGGCCGGGCCGGAGGATGACTTCTTTGCCCTGGGCGGGCATTCGCTGCTGGCGGTGCGGCTGGTGGAGCGGCTGCGCGAGCAGGGGATACGGGTCGCGGTCCGCGCGCTGTTCGAGGCGCCGACGCCGGCCGGCCTGGCCCCAGCGGCGGCACCGGCCGAGGTGGCGGCGCCGCCGAACCTGATCCCGGCCGGGGCGACGCAGATCACCCCGGACATGCTCACCCTGGTCGACCTGGATCAGGACCAGATCGCCGCTGCCGTGGCGCGGGTCGAAGGCGGGGCCGCGAACGTGGCCGACATCTACCCGCTGGCCCCGCTGCAGGAGGGGATGCTGTTCCACCACCTCCTCGCCGGGGACGACGCCACGGACGTCTACCTGCAGTGGGTGGTGCTGGGGTTCGATTCACGGGAGCGGCTGGGGCAGTTCACCGACGTGCTGGAGCAGGTGATCGCCCGGCACGACATCCTGCGCACGTCGCTGGCGTGGCAGGGCCTGCCCGAGCCGGTCCAGGTGGTGTGGCGCCAGGTGTCGCTGCCGGTGACCGAGGTGACGCTGGCCGGGGAGCAGAGCCCGGAGGCGGAACTGCTGGCGGCGGCCGGGTCGCGGATGGATCTCAGCCAGGCGCCGCTGCTGCGGGTAGTGGCCGCAGCCGAGCCAGGGACCGGTCGGTGGCTGGCCCTGGTCCAGTTCCATCACGTCATCATGGATCACACCGGCCTCGACATCGCGACCGGCGAGATCGCCGAGCTGCTGGCGGGCCGGGACGAGCACCTGCCGACCCCGCTGCCGTTCCGGGGCCTGGTCGCGCAGGCCCGGCTGGGAATGTCGCGGGAGGAGCACGCCGGGTACTTCGCCGGGCTGCTGGGCGACGTGACCGAGCCGACGGCGCCGTTCGGGCTGCTCGACACGCGCCAGGACGGGTCGGCGTCGGCGGAGGCGCGGCTGGCGCTGGGCGACGAGCTGGCCGACGCCCTGCGGGAGCGGGCCCGCCTGGCCGGGGTGTCGCCGGCGACGTTGTTCCACCTGGCGTTCGCCCGGGTTCTGGCGGTGCTGGCGGGGCGGGATGACGTGGTGTTCGGGACGGTGCTGTTCGGCCGGATGGCGGCGGGTGCGGGTGCGGACCGGGTGCTGGGGCTGTTCATGAATACGCTGCCGGTGCGGGTGGATGCCGGTGCGGGTGATGTGGCCGGGGCGGTGGCGGGGATGCGGTCGCAGCTGGCCGGGCTGCTGGCCCACGAGCACGCCCCGCTGTCGGTGGCCCAGCAGGCGAGCGGGCTGCCGGCCCAGCTTCCGCTGTTCACCGCGCTGCTCAACTACCGGCACAGCCAGCCCCGGTCGCAGCCGGACGGTCCGGCGGGCGGCTACCAGGGCGGCCCGGTCCGGCGCCGGACCAATTACCCGCTGAGCGTCGCGGTGGACGATGCCGGGACTGGGTTCTCCCTGACCGCCGAGGTCACGGCCCCCGGTGACCCGGGGCTGGTCTGCGCGCTGCTCGACACGGCCGTGAGCAGCCTGGTCGCCGCGCTCGCGCAGGCCCCGGCGACCCCGCTGCATCAGGTCCGGGTGCTCGGCCCGGACGAGCGGGCCAGGGTGGTGCGGGACGGGAACGGCGCCACGGCGGAGATCCGGGCCGGGACGGTGCCGGAGTGGTTCGCGGCCGCGGCGGCCCGTACCCCGGATGCGGTCGCCCTGGTCTGCGGGGACGTCCAGATCAGCTACGAGGAGCTGAGCGCCAGGGCGGATCGGCTGGCGCGGGTACTGGCCGCGTCCGGGGCCGGGCCTGAGACGCTGGTGGCGGTGGCCATGGACCGGTCCGTCGCGCTGGTCGCGGCGGTGCTCGGGGTGCTGCGGGCCGGGGCTGCCTACCTGCCGATCGACCCCGGCTATCCGGCGGGCCGGATCGCCTACCTGCTGGCCGACGCACTCCCCGGCTGTGTCCTGACCGACCGCACGCACGCCCCGGAGCTGCGGGAGACCTGCGGGCTGCCGGTCCTGGTCGCGGACGACCTGCCGGCCGAGCGGGAGGGAGCAGCCCTCGGACCGGTCGTGGTCCGGCGGTCGCATCCGGCCTACGTGATGTACACGTCGGGGTCGACCGGGACGCCGAAGGGCGTGGTCGTGACCCATGGTGGCCTGGCCAACTACCTGGGGTCGGTGCCGGCCCGGGTCGGCTGGGGGATGCCGGGCGGCCGGTATGCGCTGCTCCAGGCGCCGGTGACCGACCTGGGCAACACGGTCCTGTTCACCGCGCTGACTACCGGCGGGGTCTTGCACGTGCTGGACGCGGACGCGGTCACCGACCCGGCCGCGGTGGCGGGGTACCTGGCGGGCCGGGCCGTGGACTACCTCAAGGCGGTGCCGGGTCACCTGGCCGCGCTGGGCGCGGGCCCGGGCGGGCCGGGCGGGGTGCTGCCGGGCCGGTCCCTGGTCCTGGGAGGTGAGGCGGCCGACCCGGCGTGGCTGGCCCAGGTCTGCGACGCGGCCGGGGACGGGGGCGTGTTCAACCACTACGGGCCGACCGAGACCACCATCGGGATCGCGACCGGCCCGATCGACGCGGGCATGGCCAGGGCCGGGATCATCCCGGTCGGGACACCGGCGGCCAACACGCGGGTGCTCGTGCTGGACTCCCGGCTGGGCCCGGTGCCTGCCGGGGTGGCGGGGGAGCTGTATGTGGCCGGGGCGCAGCTGGCCCGGGGCTATCTGGGCCACTCGGCCCTGACAGCGGGCCGGTTTGTGGCCTGCCCGTACGCCGCAGGGGAGCGGATGTACCGGACCGGTGACCTGGCCCGGTGGACCGCGGACGGGCAGCTGGTGTTCTGCGGCCGCGCGGACGAGCAGGTGAAGATCCGGGGGTTCCGGGTCGAGCCGGGCGAGGTCGAGGCGGTCCTGGCCGGACATCCCGACGTGGCCCAGGCCGCCGTGCTGGCCCGCGAGGATACGCCGGGAGACAAACGGCTCGCCGCCTACCTGATCCTGGCCAGGGGGGAAGCGGCCGGGAACGGGCGGCTGACTGCTGACCTGGTCCCGGCGCTGGAGGACGCCGACCTGGCGGCCAGGGTGCGGGAGTACGCGGCGGCCCGGCTGCCGGACTACCTGCTGCCCTCCGCCTTCGCGGTCCTGGACGCCCTGCCCCTGACCCCGAACGGCAAGCTCGACCGCCGGGCCCTCCCCGCCCCCGACTACGGCGCGGCCGGCACCGGCCGGGGACCTCAGACCGTGGCTGAGGAGATCGTCTGCCGCGCGTTCGCCGACGTCCTGAACCTGGACCAGGTCGGCCCCGAGGACGACTTCTTCACCCTCGGTGGCCACTCCCTCCTGGCCGTGCGGCTGGTCGGGCGGCTGCGTGAGCAGGGGATGCGGGTCGCGGTCCGTGCCCTGTTCGACGTCGCCGACCCCGGCCGGGCCTCGCGGCCTCGGCGGCGCCGCGCCCGCCGAGGTGGCGGTGCCGCCGAACCTGATCCCGGCCGGGGCGACGCGGATCACCCCGGACATGCTGACCCTCCTTGACCTGGACCAGGACCAGATCACCGCCGCCGTGAGCCGGGTCGAGGGCGGAGCAGCCAACGTTGCCGATATGTATCCGCTGGCCCCGCTGCAGGAAGGAATGCTGTTCCATCACCTGCTCGCCGGGGACGGCGTGGCCGATGTGTACCTCGGATCGTCGGTACTCGGGTTCGAGTCGCGGGAGCAGCTAGCGCGGTTTACCGAGGTGCTGCAGCGGGTGATCGACCGGCACGACATCCTGCGCACGTCGCTGGCCTGGGAGGGGCTGCCCGAGCCGGTCCAGGTGGTCTGGCGTCAGGCATCCCTGCCGGTGACCGAGGTGACGCTGACCGGCCAGCAGGGCCCGGAGGCGGAACTGCTGGCGGCGGCGGGGCTGCGGATGGACCTGGGCTGGGCCCCGCTGCTGCGGGTGGTCGCCGGGGCCGAGCCGGGGACCGGGCGGTGGCTGGCCCTGGTCCAGTTCCACCACCTGATCATGGACCACACCGGCATGGAGGTCGTGACCGGCGAGATCGCGGACCTGCTGAGCGGGCGGGATGACCGGCTGCCCGAACCGCTTCCGTTCCGCGATTTCGTCGCGCAGGCCCGGCTCGGGGTGTCCCGGGAGGAGCACCGGGAGTACTTCGCCGGGCTGCTGGGCGACGTGAGCGAGCCGACGGCGCCGTTCGGGCTGCTCGATGCCCGCCAGGACGGGTCCGATGCCGGGCAGGGCTGGCGGGCGGTCGACGACGACCTTGCGGGCCGGATCCGGGAGCGGGCCCGCCTGGCCGGGGTGTCGCCGGCGACGTTGTTCCACCTGGCGTTCGCCCGGGTTCTGGCGGTGCTGGCGGGGCGGGATGACGTGGTGTTCGGGACGGTGCTGTTCGGCCGGATGGCGGCGGGTGCGGGTGCGGACCGGGTGCTGGGGCTGTTCATGAATACGCTGCCGGTGCGGGTGGATGCCGGTGCGGGTGATGTGGCCGGGGCGGTGGCGGGGATGCGGTCGCAGCTGGCCGGGCTGCTGGCCCACGAGCACGCCCCGCTCGCGCTGGCCCAGCAGGCCAGTGCCCTGCCCGCGCGGCTGCCGCTGTTCACCGCGCTGTTCAACTACCGGCACAGCGGCTCACCCCGGACGCAGGCCGACTGGCCGGCCCTGTCCGGCTACCAGCAGGTGGCCCTGCGCGAGCGCACCAACTACCCGCTGACCGCGGCCGTGACCGACATCGGAACCGGCTTCGTCCTTACCGCTCAGGTGGTCGCGCCGGGCGACTCCGAGCTGGTCTGCGCCCTGCTCCACACCGCGGTCGATGGCCTGGTCACGGCGCTGGAGCAGGCTCCTGCGACCGCGATGAGCCAGGTCGGAGTGCTCGGCCCGGCGGAGCGGGCCCAGGTCGTGGCGGGCTGGAACGACACCGCGGCGGCGGTGCCGGAGCGGTCGCTGGCGGGCCTGATCCTGGACCGGGCCGGACAGGCGCCGGACGCGGCGGCAGTGGTCTGCGGGAGTGAGACGGTCAGTTACGGCGAACTCGTGGCCCGGGCCTCGCGGCTGGCCTGGCTGCTCCGGGAACGGGGCGCGGGCCCGGAGTCGGTCGTGGGGCTGTGCCTGGAGCGGGGCCCGGCGATGGTGACCGCGATCGTGGCCGCCTGGCTCGCGGGCGCGGCATACGTGCCGCTGGACCCGGGTTATCCGGCCGACCGGCTGGCCTACATGGTGGCCGACAGCGGCGCCCGGATGCTGGTGACGTCGCGGGAGCTGGCCAGGGGCGCGGGCGTGATCTGCCAGGACGACCCGGCGGTGGCGGCCGAACTCAGCGGCCTGCCGTCGGCGCCGCCGCCGGGGCAGCCGGACGCGGCCCAGCTCGCGTACGTCATCTACACCTCGGGCTCGACCGGCCGGCCCAACGGCGTCGCCGTGGGCCAGGCCAGCGTGGTCAGCATGGTCGCGGCGCTGCGCCCGGTGCTCGGGGCCGGGCCGGGGACCCGGATGCTCCAGTTCGCCTCGTTCAGCTTCGACGCCTCCGTCCTGGACCTGGCTGTGGCCCTGACCTCGGGGTCGGCGCTGGTGATCGCGTCCGGGCCGGAGCGGTCGGACCCGGCCGCGCTCGCGGCGATGACCGAGCGGGCCGGGGTGCGGGCCGCCAGCGTGGTCCCGTCGCTGCTGGAGGTGCTGGACCCGGGCCGGGTGCCGGGGCTGGGCACGGTCCTGTCCGGCGCGGAGCCGCTGACCGAGCGGCTGGCCGCGGCCTGGGCACCGGGACGCCGGTTCATCAACACCTACGGCCCGACCGAGGCGACGGTCATGGTCGCGGTGACCCCGCCGCTCAGCGCCGTGGCCCTGACCGGTCTGCCCCCGGTGGGCGCCCCGGTGGCCAATACGCGGGTGTTCGTGCTCGATCAGCGGCTCGACCCGGTCCCGGCCGGGGTCGCCGGGGAGCTCTACATCGCCGGGGCCCAGCTGGCCCGGGGCTATGCGGGCCGGGCCGGGCTGACCGCGGCCAAGTTCGTCGCCTGCCCGTTCGGGGGCGGGGAGCGGATGTACCGGACCGGTGATCTGGCCCGGTGGACTTCGGACGGGCAGCTGGTGTTCTGCGGCCGGGCCGATCAGCAGGTGAAGATCCGCGGCTTCCGGATCGAGCCGGGTGAGGTCGAGGCCGTTCTGGCCGGCCATTCCGGCGTGGCCCAGGCCGCGGTCGTGGTCCGGGACGACCCGGCCGGTGGCAGCCGGCTGACCGGCTACGTCGTCCCGGCCGGGGAGCAGGTGATCGCGGCCCGGGTCCGGGAGCACGCGGCCGGGCGGCTGCCCGAGTACATGGTGCCTGCCGCCATCGTCGTGCTCGACGCGCTCCCGCTGACTCCTAGCGGCAAGCTCGACCGCCAGGCCCTGCCCGACCCCGACTACACCGCCACCGCGGCCCGCCGGGAACCGGCCACCCCCCAGGAAGAAGCCCTGTGCGGGCTGTTCGCCGAGGTCCTCGGGCTGGAGTCAGTCGGGCCCGACGACGACTTCTTCGAGCTTGGCGGGCACTCGCTGCTCGCGGTCCGGCTGGTCAACCGGATCCGGGCCGTGCTCAGAGCCGAGCTTGAGATGTCGGCCATGTTCGATGCACCAACACCGGCCGGGATCGCCGGCCGGATCGACAGTCGAAAGTCAGTCAGGCCGTCGTTGCGGCCGAGGCGCAGGCCGGAGGAGTCCTCATGATTCCGTTGTCGTTCGCCCAGCAGCGGCTGTGGTTCATCACACAGCTTGAGGGCCCGAGCCCGGTCTACAACATCCCGGTCGCGGTGCGGCTGGAGGGCGAGCTCGATACCGCCGCGCTGGATGCGGCGCTGTGCGACGTCATCGCCCGGCACGAGGTGCTGCGCACGGTCTTCCCGGCCGCCGCGGGCGAGCCCCAGCAGCGGGTGCTGGAACTGGCCCAGACCGGCTGGCACCTGCCGCTGATCCCGGTATCCGGCGATGAGGAGCTGGCCAGGGCCATCGATCAGGCCGCGGCCGAGCCGTTCGACCTGACGACCGAGATTCCGCTCCGGGCCCGGCTGTTCAGTCCCGGGCCCGGGGTTCATGTCTTGCTCACCGTCATTCATCACATTGCCAACGATGGCTGGTCCGCCGGAGTCCTGGCCCGTGACCTCAGCGTCGCCTACGCGGCGAGGGCCGGGGGCCAGGAGCCGGGCTGGGAGCCGCTGCCGGTGCAGTACGCCGACTACGCGATCTGGCAGCGGGAATTGCTCGGGTCCGAGGACGACCCCGAGAGCTTGCTGTCGGCCCAGGTGGCCTGGTGGCGGGACGCGCTGGAGGGGGCGCCGCCGGAGCTGGCCCTGCCCGCCGACCGGCCCCGCCCGGCCGCGCCCGGCTACGACGCCCACGTCGCACCGGTGGAGGTTCCGGCCGACGTGCACGCCCGGCTGGCCGCGCTGGCCCGGCAGCAGGGCGTGACCATGTTCGTCGTGGTCCAGGCGGCCCTGGCCGTGCTGCTGTCCAAGCTCGGCGCTGGCGAGGACATCCCGGTCGGGACCGCGATCGCCGGGCGGTCCGACGAGGCCCTCAATGACCTGGTCGGGTTCTTCGTCAACACCCTGGTCGTGCGGACCGACCTGTCCGGCGACCCGGAGTTCACCGAGGTCCTGGCGCGGGTCCGCCGCTTCTGGATGGGCGTGCTCGACCATCAGGACGTGCCGTTTGACCGGCTGGTCGAGGCGCTGGCCCCGGAGCGCTCGCTCGGCCGCCACCCGCTGTTCCAGGTCGAGTTCACTCTGCAGAACAACGCTCCCGCGGCGATGGCGCTGCCGGGCCAGCGCGCGGCCAGGGTCGCCGCCGGGCAGCCCACGGCCCGGTTCGACCTCCAGCTCGGCCTGGCCGAGACCAGGGACGGGCAGGGTCAGCCGGCCGGGCTGCGGGGCACGTTCACCGCCGCCGCCGCCCGCTTCGACCAGACCACCACCCGGGCCATCAGCGACCGGCTGGCCCGGGTACTGGCGGCGGTCGCGGACCGCCCGCAGGCCCGGCTGAGCCAGATCCAGGCCCTCAGCCCGGACGAGCGGGCGCGGGTGGTGGCGGGGTGGAACGCGACTGGCCGGGGCCTGGTTCCGGCGACGGTGCCGGAGCTGGTGGCGGGGGTGGCGGCGCGGGTGCCGGATGCGGTGGCGGTGTCGTGCGGTGCGGTGGCTCTGACGTACGGGGAGCTGGACGCGGCGGCGGACCGGCTGGCGAGTGCGCTGGCGGCGCGGGGGGCTGGCCCGGAGTCGGTGGTCGGGGTGGTGATGGACCGGTCGGCGGAGCTGGTGGCGGCGCTGCTGGGGGTGCTGAAGGCGGGGGCGGCGTACCTGCCGGTGGATCCGGGGTATCCGGCTCAGCGGGTCACGGCCATGCTCCGCGACGCCCGCCCGGCGGTGATCATCGCCTCGGCTGAGGCGGCCGCAGACCTGCCGGGGCTGCCGGGAGTGCCGGTCCTGGTGCTGGAGGGGGCGGAGCTGGCCGGGGCCGGGGCTGGCGTCGCAGGAGGGGGCGGGCCGGTCGGGCTTTTGCCGGGGAGTGCCGCGTACGTGATGTACACGTCAGGGTCGACGGGGGTGCCCAAGGGCGTGGTCGTGCCGCATGCGGCAGTGGACCGGCTGGTGCGGCAGGGCGGGTTCGCGCCGGTGGGCGGCGGCGACGTGGTGGGGCTGGTGTCGTCGGTGTCGTTTGACGCGGCGACGTTCGAGATCTGGGGCGCGCTGGCCAATGGCGCCCGGCTGGCGGTGGCCCCGGCCGGGGTCCTGTCGGCCGGGGAGCTGGCCGGGTTCGTGTCCGGCTCCGGCGTGACCGCCCTGTGGCTGACGGCGGGCCTGTTCAGCCAGGTCGCGGAGGCGGATGCGGGGGCGCTGGCAGGGCTGCGGTATCTCCTGGCGGGCGGTGATGTGCTGCCGGTGGCGGCATGCCGGGCAGTGCTGGAGCAGGCGCCGGGCGTGGTGCTGGTGAACGGGTACGGGCCGACGGAGAATACGACGTTCACCGCGACCTGGCCGGTGCGGGCCGGTGATGTCGAGGGCGCGGCGGGTATCCCGATCGGCACGCCGGTGGCCGACACACAGGTGTTCGTGCTGGACCGGTGGCTGGAGCCGGTCCCTGTCGGGGTGGCGGGCGAGCTGTTCGCGGCCGGCGCGGGGCTGGCCCGGGGGTACGCGGGACGGCCGGGAATGACCGGGGAACGGTTCGTGGCGTCCCCGTTTGGCTCTGGAAAGCGGATGTACCGGACTGGGGACCTGGCGAAGTGGACACCGGATGGGGTGCTGGTGTTCTGTGGCCGGGCCGATGATCAGGTGAAGCTGCGCGGGTTCCGGATCGAGCCGGGCGAGGTCGAGGCGGTGCTCGCGGCCTGTCCCGGCGTGGCCCGCGCCGCCGTCGCGGTCCGCGAAGACTCCCGCCGTGCACAGTCGGCCTTGCCCAGCGGAGAGGACAAGCGGCTCGTGGCCTACCTGGTCCCGGCCGATGGGGGTACTGACAAGGCCGCCCTGGCCGCGCGGGCGCGGGAGTACGTGGCCGGGCGGCTGCCGGGCTACATGGTGCCGGCCGTGGTCACGGTGCTGGATGAGTTCCCGCTGACTGCCAACGGCAAGGTCGACCGGGCGGCGCTGCCCGCCCCGGACTACGCCTCGGCCGCGACTGGCGGCCGGGGTCCGCAGACGGTGGCTGAGGAGATCCTCTGCGGCTTGTTCGCTGACGTCCTGGGCCTGGGCCAGGTTGGGGCGGAGGACGACTTCTTCGCCCTGGGCGGTCATTCGCTGCTGGCTACCCGGCTGGTGAGCCGGGTCCGGGCTGTGCTGGGGGTCGAGGTGCCGGTGCGGGCGCTGTTCGCCGCCCCGACGCCGGCCCGGCTGGCGGCCTGGCTCGGGCAGGCCGGCCCGGCCCGGCGAGGACTGGTGCCGCAGGCCCGGCCGGGCCGGGTGCCGCTGTCCTTCGCCCAGCAGCGGCTGTGGTTCATCACCCAGCTCGAAGGACCGAGCGCGCTCTACAACATCCCCGTCGCGGTCCGGCTGGAAGGCGAGCTGGACGCCGCCGCGCTGGAGGCTGGACTGGGTGACGTGCTGACCCGCCACCAGGTGCTGCGCACGATCTTCCCGGCCGACGGCGAGGAGCCCTACCAGCGAGTGCTGGACCTGGCCGAGCTGGACTGGGCCCTGCCCGTGACCGAGGCGGCGGACGGAGAAGGACTGGCCCGCCTGGTCGAGGCGGCCGCGTCCGAGCCGTTCGACCTGACCAGGGAGATCCCGGTCCGGCTCCGGCTGTTCGCGGCCGGGCCCGGGGTCCACGTCCTGGTCGTGGTGATCCACCACGTGGCGACCGACGGCTGGTCGACCGGCGTCCTGGCCCGTGACATCAGTACCGCCTACGCGGCCCGGCGGGACGGCCAGGCACCGGAGTGGGTCCCGCTGCCGGTGCAGTACGCCGACTACGCGATCTGGCAGCGAGGGCTGCTCGGTTCCGAGGACGACCCCGCCAGCCTGCTCTCGTCCCAGGTCGCCTGGTGGCGGGACGCGCTGGAGGGGGCGCCGCCGGAGCTGGCCCTGCCGGCCGACCACCCCCGCCCGCCGATGCCCAGCCACCGCGGCCATGTCGTGCCGCTGACGGTCCCGGCCGAGGTGCACCGCCGCCTGGCCGCCCTGGCCCGTGAGCAGGGCGTGACCATGTTCATGGTCGTCCAGGCCGCCCTGGCCGTGCTGCTGTCCCGGCTCGGCGCGGGCGAGGACATCCCGGTCGGCACGGCCGTGGCCGGGCGGTCGGATGAGGCGCTGGATGACCTGGTCGGGTTCTTCGTCAACACGCTGGTCCTCCGCACGGACGTGTCCGGCGATCCGGCGTTCACCGGCCTGCTGGCCCGGGTCCGTGAGTTCTGGCTCGGCGCGCTGGACCGGCAGGACGTGCCGTTCGAGCGGCTGGTGGAGGCGCTGGCCCCGGAGCGGTCGCTCGCCCGGCACGCCCTGTTCCAGGTCATGCTGACCGTGCAGAACAACGCACCGGTGGCGATGAGCCTGCCGGGGCAGCAGGCCGCCCGGATGTCGGCCGGGCAGCTCGCGGCGCGGTTCGACCTGAGCATCGGCCTGACCGAGACCAGAGACGACCAGGGCCTGCCAGCGGGGCTCGGCGGCACCCTGGTCGCCGCGGCCGATCTCTTCGACGAGACGACGGCCCGGGCTCTGGGCGAACGGTTCACCTGGGTCGTGACCGCTCTCGCGGCCGACCCCGGGACCCGGCTGCACCAGGTCGGCCTCCTCGGCCCAGCGGAGCGGGCGCAGCTCCTGACGGGGTGGAACGACACGGCGCGGGTGGTGCCGGCCGGATCGCTGGCGGGCCTGATCCTGGACCGGGCCGAGCAGTTGCCGGATGCGGTGGCGGTGGTGTGCGGGTGCGAGGCGGTGAGTTACGGGGAGCTGGTGGCGCGGGCGTCGCGGCTGGCCTGGCTGCTGCGGGGCCGGTGCTCGGGCCGGAGCCGGTCGTCGGGGTGTGCCTGGACCGGGGTCCGGCCATGCTGACCGCGATCGTGGCCACGTGGCTCGCGGGTGCGGGGTACGTGCCGCTGGATCCGGGGTATCCGGCCGAGCGGCTGGCCTTCATGCTCGCTGATTCCGCTGCTGGCCTGGTGGTGACCTCGGACGCCCTGGCCGAGGTGCTCGGCGGCGCCGTCGGCAGCGCGGGTGTGGTCTGCCTGGATGACCCGGTGGTGGCGGTCGAGCTGGCCGGGCTGCCGTCGGTGCCGCCGGCGGGGGAGCCGGATGCGGGCCAGCTGGCGTACGTGATTTACACGTCGGGCTCGACGGGGCGGCCGAACGGGGTGGCGGTGGGTCAGGCGAGTGTGGTGAACATGGCGGCGGCGCTGGGCCCGGCGCTTGATGCTCGGCCGGGGTCGCGGGTGCTGCAGTTCGCGTCGTTCAGCTTTGATGCCTCGGTCCTGGATGTGGCGGTGTCGCTGACGTCGGGGTGCACGCTGGTGGTCGCGTCGGCGGCGGAGCGGTCCGACCCGGCGGTGCTGGCCGGGCTGGTCGAGCGGGCCGGGGTGCGGGCCGCGAGTGTGGTGCCGTCGCTGCTGGAGATCCTGGACCCGGTTCGGGTCGCTTCGGTGACGGCGATGATCGCGGGGTCGGAGCCGTTGCCGGGGCGGCTGGCGGCGGTGTGGTCGGCCGGTCGGCGGCTGACTCATGCGTACGGGCCGACTGAGGCGACGGTGATCACGGTCACGGCGGTGATGGGCGCGGACGGGGGTCTGCCGCCGATCGGGTCGCCGACGGCGAACTCGCGGGTGTTCGTGCTGGACCGGTGGCTGGCCCCGGTGCCGGCGGGGGTGGCGGGGGAGCTGTACCTGGCCGGGGCGCAGCTGGCCCGGGGTTACGTGGGCCAGCCGGTGCTGACGGGGTCGAAGTTCGTGGCCTGCCCGTTCGGGTCCGGGGAGCGGATGTACCGGACGGGTGACCTGGCCAGGTGGACCCCCGGCGGGCAGCTGGTGTTCTGCGGCCGGGCGGATCAGCAGGTGAAGATCCGGGGGTTCCGGATCGAGCCGGGCGAGGTCGAGGCTGTCCTGGACGCCCATCCCGAGGTGGCCAGGGCCGCCGTCATCGTCCGGGAAGACCCGGCCGGGGAGACCGCGCTGGTCGGCTATGTGGTCCCGGTGGCCCCGGCTGCGGCCGGGGACAGCGAGCTGGCCGGGCGGGTGCGGGAGTTCGCGGCCGGGCGGCTGCCCGACTACATGCTGCCCGCCTCGGTCGTAGTTCTGGACGTGCTCCCGCTGACGCCCAACGGCAAGCTCGATCGGGACGCGCTCCCGGCGCCGGACTACGCCACGGCCGCGACGGACAGCCGGGGCCCGCAGAGCATGACCGAGGAGATTCTGTGCGGCGCGTTCGCCGAGATCCTGGGCCTGGACTCGGTCGGGCCGCAGGACAGCTTCTTCGAGCTCGGTGGTCATTCGCTGCTGGCCGTGCGGCTGGCCAGCCGGATCCGGGCCGTGCTCGGGACCGAGGTCGAGATCACGGCGCTGTTCGATACGCCGACCCCGGCCGGGCTGGCGGCCTGGCTCCAGCAGGCGGCTCCCGGTCGGCTGCCGGTGGTCCCGCGGCCGCGTCCAGGCCGGGTGCCGCTGTCGGCCGGTCAGCGGCGGCTGTGGTTCGTGGCGCAGGTGGAGGGCCCGAGCGCGGTCTACAACATCCCGGTCGCGGTCCGGCTGGAGGGCGACCTGGACCGGGCCGCGCTGGAGGCGGCGCTGGGTGACGTGCTGACCCGGCATGAGGTGCTGCGGACGGTCTTCCCGGCCGACGGCGGTGAGCCCTGCCAGCACATCCTGGGCCTGGATGAGCTGGGCTGGTCCCTGCCCGTGACCGACGTGGCCGGCGAGGACGACCTGGCCCGGCTGGTGCGGGAGATCGCGTCCGGCTCGTTCGACCTGACCACGGAGGTGCCGGTCCGGTTCCGGCTGCTGGCGGCCGGGCCGGGCGTGCACGTGCTGGTCGCGGTGGTGCATCACATCGCGACCGACGGCTGGTCGACCGGGGTGCTGGCGAAGGACATCAGCGCCGCCTACGCGGCGAGGCTCCAGGGGCAGGCCCCCGACTGGGTCCCGCTGCCGGTGCAGTACTCCGACTACGCGATCTGGCAGCAGGAGCTGCTGGGTCAGGAGAGCGACCCCGAGAGCTTGCTCGCCGCGCAGGTCGCCTGGTGGCGCCAGGCCCTGGACGGACTGCCGCCGGAGCTGGCCCTGCCGGCCGATCACCCCCGCCCGGCCGCGGGCACGCACCGGGGCCACATCGCCCGGCTGGCCGTCCCGGCAGAGGTCCACGCCCGGCTGGTGGCCCTGGCCCGTGAGCAGGGCGTGACCATGTTCATGATCGTCCAGGCTGCGCTGGCGGTGCTGCTGTCGAAGCTGGGGGCGGGGGAGGACATCCCGGTCGGCACGGCGGTGGCGGGCCGGTCGGATGAGGCGCTGGATGACCTGGTCGGGTTCTTCGTCAACAGCCTGGTCCTGCGGACCGACCTGTCCGGTGACCCGACCTTCACCGAGCTGCTGGCCCGGGTCCGTGAGTTCTGGCTGGGCGCGCTGGACCGGCAGGACGTGCCGTTCGAGCGGCTGGTCGAGGCGCTGGCCCCGGAGCGGTCCCTTGCCCGCCATCCGCTGTTCCAGGTCAACCTGACCGTGCAGAACAACGCGCCCTCGATCCTGGAGCTGGCCGGGCTGCGTGCCTCCGGGATGCCCTCAGGGACCGGGGCGGCCCGGTTCGACGTGAACGTCCTGCTGGGCGAGGTCAGGGACGGGCAGGGCAGCCCGGCGGGCCTGCGCGGCACCCTCACCCTCTCGGCCGACCTGTTCGACGAGGCAACGGCCGGGGTTCTGAGCGACCGGTTCAGCCGGATACTGACCGCGCTCGCGGCCGACCCTGGCGGCCGGCTGCACCAGGCCGAGGCGCTCGGGCCGGAGGAGCAGGCCCAGGTGGTGCTGGACTGGAACGACACCGCGGCCGAGGTCCCGGCCGGGACGGTCGCGGACTGGTTCGCAGATCAGGCGACGCGGACCCCGGACGCGGTCGCCCTGGTCGGCGGGGACGCGCTCTGCACCTACGCCGAGCTGGACCGCCGGGCGGGTCGGCTGGCCGGAGTGCTGGCCGGGGCCGGAGCTGGTCCTGAGTCGGTGGTCGCGGTCGTGCTGGACCGGTCCGCCGAGCTGGTGACCGCGCTGCTGGGGGTGCTGAAGGCGGGCGCGGCCTACCTGCCGATCGACCCCGGCCACCCGGCTCAGCGGATCACGGCCATGCTCCGCGACGCCCGCCCGGCGGTGATCATCGCGTCAGAGGAGGCGGCGGACGACCTGCCCGGCCTGCCCGGGGTCGCGGTCCTGGTCTGGAGCTCGGCCCAGCTCGAGCTGCGGCTGGCGGCGGAGCCCGCCTGCCAGGTCGCGGCCAGGGCATCGCATCCGGCCTACGTGATGTACACGTCGGGCTCGACCGGCACGCCCAAGGGCGTGGTCGTCACCCACGGCGGCCTGGCCAACTACCTCGGATCGGTCCCGGACCGGGTCGGCTGGGGTGCCCCCGGCGGCCGCTACGCGCTGCTCCAGGCGCCGGTCACCGACCTCGGCAACACCGTCCTGTTCACCGCGCTGACCACCGGCGGGGTGCTGCATGTGCTGGATCGCGAGCTGGTCACCGACCCGGCCGCGGTCGCGGGCTACCTCGCGGGCCGGGCGGTGGACTACCTCAAGGCCGTCCCCGGTCACCTGGCCGCGCTCGGCACTGGTCCCGGCGGTCCGGGCGCGGTGCTGCCGGGCCGGTCCCTGGTTCTCGGCGGTGAGGCAGCCGACCCGGCCTGGCTGGCCCAGGTCTGCGACAAGGCCGGCCGCCGGGGCGTGTTCAACCACTACGGGCCGACCGAGGCCACCATCGGGGCGGCGACCGGCCGGATCGACGGCGGGTCTGCCCGGCGCGGTCAGGTGCCGGTGGGGCGGCCGATCGCCAACTCGCGGATGTTCGTGCTGGACCGGTGGCTGCGCCCGGTGCCGGCCGGGGTGACCGGTGAGCTGTATATCGCGGGTGCCGGCCTGGCCCGGGGCTATCTGGGCCGGTCCGCGCTGACCGGGGAGCGGTTCACTGCCTGCCCTTATGGCGCCGGGGAGCGGATGTACCGGACCGGTGACCTGGCCCGGTGGACGGCCGACGGTCAGCTGGTGTTCTGCGGCCGGGCCGACGAGCAGGTGAAGATCCGCGGCTACCGGATCGAGCTCGGTGAGGTCGAGGCCGTGCTGGCCGGGCACCGGGAGATCACCCAGGCCGCGGTCGTCGTCCGCGAGGACACCCCCGGAGAGAAGCGGCTCGTTGCCTACCTGGTACCGGCCGATGAAGACACCGATCCGGCCGCCCTGGCGGCCAGGGTGCGGGAGTACGCGGCGGCCCGGCTGCCGGAGTACATGGTCCCTGCTGCCCTGGTGGTGCTGGGGGCGCTGCCGCTGGCCGTGAACGGGAAGCTGGACCGGCGGGCTCTGCCTGCTCCGGATTACGCGGTGGCGGCGGGCGGGGCCAGGGTTCCGCAGTCGGTGGCTGAGGAGATCTTGTGCGGCGCGTTCGCCGATGTGCTGGGCCTGGATGTGGTGGGGCCGGCGGATGACTTCTTCGAGCTGGGGGGTCATTCGCTGCTGGCGGTGCGGCTGGCGAGCCGGGTGCGGGTGCTGCTGGGGGTGGAGATCGCGGTGCGGGCCGTGTTCGCGGCGCCGACCCCGGTCGCGCTGACCGCGTGGCTTCAGCAGGCTGCCCCGGCCCGGACCCAGCTGGTGTCCCGGGCCAGGCCCGAGCGGGTGCCGTTGTCGTTCGCGCAGCAGCGGCTGTGGTTCATTGCCCAGCTGGAGGGCCCGAGCCCGGTCTACAACAACCCGGTCGCGCTGCGCCTGGAGGGCGACCTGGACCCGGCCGCGCTGGAGGCCGCGCTGGCCGACGTGATCGGCCGCCACGAGGTGCTGCGCACCGTCTTCCCGGCCAGCGACGGGGAGCCTTACCAGCATGTCCTGGACCTGGCCGGGCTGGGCTGGGCCCTGCCCGTGACCCAGGTTGCGGAGGACGAGCTGGCCGGGCTGATCGCGGCGACCGCGTCGGCGCCGTTCGACCTGACCACGGACGTCCCGGTCCGGTTCCGTCTGCTGGCGGCCGGCCCTCGGGTGCACGTGCTAGTCGTCGTGCTCCACCACGCGGCGACCGACGGCTGGTCGACCGGCGTCCTGGCGCGTGACATCAGCACCGCGTACGCGGCGCGGCTACAGGGCCGGGAGCCGGGCTGGGCTCCGCTGCCGGTGCAGTACGCCGACTATGCGATCTGGCAGCGGGAGCTGCTGGGCTCCGAGGACGATCCCGGCAGCCTGCTGTCCTCGCAGGTGGCCTGGTGGCGGGACGCGCTCAGCGGGGTCCCGCCGGAGCTGGCCCTGCCCGCCGACCGCCCCCGGCCGGCGGCCCCCAGCTATCACGGGCACGTGGTGCCGCTGGCGATCCCGGCCGAGGTCCACGGCCGGCTGGCGGCCCTGGCCAGGGAGCAGGGCGTGACCATGTTCATGATCGTCCAGGCCGCGCTGGCGGTGCTGCTGTCCAAGCTGGGCGCCGGCGAGGACATTCCCGTCGGCACCGCGATCGCGGGCCGATCCGACGAGGCTCTGGACGACCTGGTCGGGTTCTTCGTCAACAGCCTGGTCCTGCGCACCGACGTGTCCGGCGACCCGACCTTCACTGAGCTGCTGGCCCGGGTCCGGGAGTACTGGCTGGGCGCGCTTGACCATCAGGATGTGCCGTTCGAGCGGCTGGTCGAGGTGCTGGCCCCGGAGCGGTCGCTCGGCCGCCACCCGCTGTTCCAGGTCCTGCTCGCGGTCCAGAACAACGCGCCTTCGGTGCTGGAACTGCCGGGGCAGCAGGCCTCGGGGATGCCGACCGGGCGGCAGACGGCCCGGTTCGACCTGAGCCTGGGCCTGACCGAGAACCGGGACGAGCAGGGCCAGCCCGCCGGGCTGCGGGGCACCCTGGTCGCCGCGGCCGACCTGTTCGACGAGGCCACGGCCCGGGCGCTGAGCGAGCGGTTCGGCCGGGTCCTGACCGCTCTCGCCGCTGACCCCGGCCTCCGGCTGCGGCGGGTACAGGTGCTCGGCCCGGACGAGCGAGCCCAGATAGCGGCCGGACGGAACGACACCACCGGTCCCGACCCGGCCGCGGCGGCCGACTTCGACTTCGACTTCTCGGTCGCGGAGCTGTTCACCCTCCGGGCCCGGCGGACCCCGGACGCGGTCGCGGTGGTGTGCGGGGACGAGCGGGTCAGCTACCGCGAGCTCGCGTCCCGTGCGTCCCGCCTGGCCTGGCTGCTGCAGGGGCGCGGCACGGGCCCGGAGTCGGTCGTGGGGCTGTGCCTGGAGCGAGGCCCGGAGATGGTGACCGCGATCACCGCCGCCTGGCTTGCGGGCGCGGCCTACGTGCCGCTGGACCCCGGTTACCCGGCCGACCGGCTCGCCTACATGCTCGCCGACTCCGGTGCCGGCCTGGTGCTCACCTCCCGCGCGCTGGCCGGCGGCGTGAGCGGCGCCGCCGCGATCTGCCTGGACGACCCGGCGGTGGCGGCCGAGCTGGCCAGCCTGCCGGCGTCGCCGCCGGCCGGGCAGCCGGACGCGGGTCAGCTGGCCTACGTGATCTATACCTCGGGCTCGACTGGCCGGCCCAACGGAGTCGCCGTCGGCCAGGCCAGCGTGGTCAGCATGGCGACGGCGCTGCGCCCAGTGCTCGGGGCCGCGCCATCGACCCGGGTGCTGCAGTTCGCGTCGTTCAGCTTCGACGCCTCGGTCCTCGACGTGGCCGTCTCGCTGACCGCCGGGGCAACTCTCGTCATCGCGGCCGGGGCCGAGCGATCTGACCCCGGTGAGCTGGCAGCCATGACCCAGCGGGCCGGCGTGCAGGCGGCCAGCGTGGTGCCATCGTTGCTTGAGGTCCTGGACCCGGAGCAGGCCGCAGGCGTGCGGACCGTCCTGTCGGGCGCGGAGCCGCTGACCGAGCGGCTGGCCGCGGCCTGGGCGCGGGGGCGGCGGTTCATCAACACCTACGGCCCGACCGAGGCGACGGTCATGATGGCGGTCACCCCGCCGCTGAGCCCGGCCGATCTGAGCGGGCCGCCCCCCGTGGGTGCCCCGGTCGCCAGCATGCGGGCATTCGTGCTCGACCAGTGGCTGGAGCCGGTGCCGCCCGGCGTACCGGGGGAGCTGTACATCGCGGGCGTGCAGCTGGCCCGTGGCTACCTGGGCCAGCCGGCCCTGACCGCGGCCAAGTTCGTGGCCTCCCGGTTCGGCACCGGAGAGCGGATGTACCGGACCGGTGACCTGGCCAGGTGGACCCCCGACGGGCAGCTGGTGTTCTGCGGCCGGGCGGACCAGCAGGTGAAGATCCGCGGCTTCCGGATCGAGCCGGGCGAGGTCGAGGCCGTGCTGGCTGACCACCCCGGGGTGGCCCAGGCCGCGGTCGTGGTCCGGGAGGATGCGGCCGGGGGCAGCCGGCTGGCCGGGTACGTCGTCCCGGCCGCCGCCGGCGCGGACGGCGGGCTGGCCGGTCAGATCCGCGAGCACGCGGCCGGGCGGCTGCCCGAGTACATGGTGCCTGCCGCCATCGTCGTGCTCGACGCGCTCCCGCTGACTCCCAGCGGCAAGCTCGACCGCCAGGCCCTGCCCGACCCCGACTACAGCGCCGAGGCCGGGGGCGACCAGGGTCCGCAGGGCGTGACCGAGGAGATCATCTGCGCTGCGTTCGCCGAGATCCTGGGCCTGGACTCGGTCGGGCGGAGGGACAGCTTCTTCGAGCTGGGCGGGCATTCGCTGCTGGCGGTGCGGCTGGCGAGCCGGATCCGGGCTGTGCTCGGGGCGGAGGTGCCGGTGCGGGCCGTGTTCGCGGCGCCGACCCCGGCCGGGCTGGCAGCGTGGCTGGGCCAGGCCGGTCCGGCCCGGCTGGCGATGGGCCGGCGTCCGCGCACGGGCCGGGTGCCGCTGTCGTTCGGGCAGCGGCGGCTGTGGTTCGTGGCCCAGCTGGAGGGCCCGAGCCCGGTCTATAACTCCTCGGTGGCGGTGCGCCTGGAGGGCGACCTGGACCCGGTGGCGCTGGAGGCGGCGCTGGGTGACGTGCTGACCCGGCACGAGGTGCTGCGGACCGTCTTCCCGGCCGACAGCGGGGAGCCTTATCAGCACGCGCTGGGCCTGGATGAGCTGGGCTGGTCCCTGCCCGTGACCGACGTGGCCAGCGAGGACGACCTGGCCCGGCTGGTGCAGGAGACCTCGTCGGCCCCGTTCGACCTGACCACCGAGATCCCGGTCCGGTTCCGGCTGCTGGCGGCCGGGCCGGGCGTGCACGTGCTGGTCGTGGTCATGCACCACATCGCCAACGATGGCTGGTCCACCGTCGTCCTGGCTCGCGACATCAGCGCCGCCTACGCGGCGCGGCTGCAGGACCGGGCCCCGGAGTGGGCTCCGCTGCCGGTGCAGTACGCCGACTACGCGATCTGGCAGCGCGAGCTGCTCGGAGACGAAGACGACCCCGAGAGCCTGCTCGCCGCGCAGGTGGCCTGGTGGCGGGGCGCGCTGGACGGACTGCCGCCGGAGCTGGCCCTGCCGGCCGATCACCCCCGCCCGGCCGCGGGCACGCACCGGGGCCACATCGCCCGGCTGGCCGTCCCGGCAGAGGTCCACGCCCGGCTGGTGGGGCTGGCCCGTGAGCAGGGCGTGACCATGTTCATGATGGTCCAGGCTGCGCTGGCGGTGCTGCTGTCGAAGCTGGGGGCGGGGGAGGACATCCCGGTCGGCACGGCGGTGGCGGGCCGGTCGGATGAGGCGCTGGATGACCTGGTCGGGTTTTTCGTCAACAGCCTGGTCCTGCGGACCGACCTGTCCGGTGACCCGACCTTCACCGAGCTGCTGGCCCGGGTCCGTGAGTTCTGGCTGGGCGCGCTGGACCGGCAGGACGTGCCGTTCGAGCGGCTGGTCGAGGCGCTGGCCCCGGAGCGGTCGCTTGCCCGCCATCCGCTGTTCCAGGTCAACCTGACCGTGCAGAACAACGCGCCCTCGATCCTGGAGCTGACGGGCCTGCGCGCGTCCGGGATGCCGGTCAGGACCGGCTCGGCCCGGTTCGACCTGAACCTGCTGCTGACCGAGGTGCTGGACGAGCAGGGCAGCCCGGCGGGCCTGCGCGGCACGTTCACCGCCTCGGCCGACCTGTTCGACGAGGCCTCGGCGCAGGAGCTGAGCGACCGCTTCACCCGGGTCCTGACCGCGCTCGCAGCCGGCCCGGACACCCGGCTGCACCTGGCGGACCCGCTCGGTGCGGCCGAGCGGGCGCAGGTGCTGGCGGGCTGGAACGACACCACGACCGAGGTGCGGGCCGGGACGGTGGCGGACTGGTTCGGCGAGCAGGCGGCGCGGATCCCGGATGCGGTGGCGCTGGCCTGCGGCGGTGCGCTGGTGACGTACGGGGAGCTCCGGATGCGGGCGGACCGGCTGGCGGGCGTGCTGGCCGGGGCGGGGGCGGGTCCCGAGTCGGTCGTGGCGGTGGTGATGGGCCGGTCGGCGGGCTTGGTGACGGCGCTGCTGGGCGTGCTCCGGGCCGGTGCGGCGTACCTGCCGGTGGACCCGGCGTACCCGGCCGCGCGGATCACGGCCATGCTGCGCGATGCCCGCCCGGCGGTGATCCTCGCGTCGGGGGAGGCGGCGGATGATCTGCCTGGCCTGCCCGGGGTCGCGGTCCTGGTATGGGGGTCGGCTCAGCTGGAAGGGCAGCTGGCGGCAGCGTCGGCCGGGCAGGTCGCGGCCCGGCCTGGTCATCCGGCCTACGTGATGTACACCTCGGGGTCGACCGGGACGCCTAAGGGCGTGATGGTCACCCACGGCGGCCTGGCCAACTACCTGGCAACGGTCCCGGCCCGGGTCGGCTGGGGGACGCCGGGCGGCCGGTACGCACTGCTCCAGGCGCCCGTCACGGACCTGGGCAACACGGTCCTGTTCACCGCCCTGGTCACTGGCGGGGTCTTGCACATCCTGGCCGCGGATGCGGTCACCGACCCGGTCGCCGTCGCAGGGTACCTGGCCGGATACGGAGTGGATTACCTCAAGGCGGTGCCCGGTCACCTGGCCGCGCTCGGCGCCGGTCCGGGCGGTCCGGGCGCAGTGCTGCCGGGCCGGTCCCTGGTCCTCGGCGGCGAGGCCGCCGACCCGGCCTGGCTGGCTCAGGTCTGCGAGGCAGCCGGGGACCGGGGGGTGTTCAACCACTACGGCCCGACCGAGGCCACCATCGGCGTCGTGACCGGCCCGATCGAGGCCGGCCTGGTGCGGGCCGGGACGATCCCGGTCGGGACACCAGTCGGCAACACGCGGGTGTTCGTGCTGGACCGGTGGCTGCGCCCGGTCCCGGCCGGGGTAGCGGGCGAGCTGTATGTGGCCGGGACGCAGCTGGCCCGGGGCTATCTCTACCGGCCGTCGCTGACCGCGGGCCGGTTCGTGGCCTGCCCGTACGCGGCCGGGCAGCGGATGTACCGGACTGGGGACCTCGTCCGGTGGACCCCGGACGGGCAGCTAGTGTTCTGCGGCCGGGCGGACGAGCAGGTGAAGATCCGGGGGTTCCGGGTCGAGCCGGGTGAGGTCGAGGCGGTGCTGGCCGGGCACCGGGAGATCAGCCGGGCCGCGGTCATCGTCCGCGAGGACACGCCGGGGGACAAGCGGCTCGTCGGCTACCTGGTCCCGGCTCGGGAGGACCCGGCCGGGGACAAGACCCTGGCCGCGACCGGGGAGGACGACGGCCTGGCGGCCAGGGTGCGGGAGTACGCGGCGGCCCGGCTGCCGGAGTACATGGTGCCTGCTGCCCTGGTGGTGCTGGGGGTGCTGCCGCTGGCCGTGAACGGGAAGCTGGACCGGCGGGCTCTGCCTGCTCCGGATTACGCGGTGGCGGCGGGCGGGGCCAGGGTTCCGCAGTCGGTGGCTGAGGAGATCTTGTGCGGCGCGTTCGCTGACGTGCTGGGCCTGGATGTGGTGGGGCCGGCGGATGATTTCTTCGAGCTGGGGGGTCATTCGCTGCTGGCGGTGCGGCTGGCGAGCCGGGTGCGGGTGCTGCTGGGGGTGGAGATCGCGGTGCGGGCCGTGTTCGCGGCGCCGACCCCGGCCCGGCTGGCGGCCTGGCTTCAGCGGGCTGCCCCGGCCCGGCTGCGGCTGGTGCCGCAGGCCCACCCGGAGCGGGTGCCGCTGTCGTTTGGGCAGCAGCGGCTGTGGTTCATCGCCCAGATGGAGGGCCCGAGCCCGGTCTACAACAACCCGGTCGCGCTGCGCCTGGAAGGTGACCTGGATACCGCCGCGCTGGAGGCCGCGCTGGCCGACGTGATCGGCCGCCACGAGGTACTGCGCACCGTCTTCCCGGCCGACCACGGGGACCCGCGCCAGCGGGTGCTGGACCTGGCCGAGCTGGGCTGGGTCCTGCCCGTGACCCAGGTTGCGGAGGAGGAACTAGCCGGGCTGATCGCGGAGACGGCGGCCGCGCCGTTCGACCTGACCGCCGAGGTCCCGATGCGGATGTGCCTGCTAGCGGCCGGGCCCGGGGTCCACGTGCTGGTGGTGGTGATCCACCACGTGGCTACCGACGGCTGGTCCACTGGGGTGCTGGCCCGTGACATCAGCACCGCGTACGCGGCGCGGCTCCAGGGCCGGGAGCCGGGCTGGGCTCCGCTGCCGGTGCAGTACGGCGACTACGCGATGTGGCAGCGCGAACTGCTCGGGGACGAGGACGATCCCGGCAGCCTGCTCTCCTCGCAGGTGGCCTGGTGGCGGGACGCGCTGGACGGGGCACCGCCCGAGCTGGCCCTGCCGGCCGACCACCCCCGCCCGCCGATGCCCAGCCACCGTGGCCATGTCGTGCCGCTGGCGATCCCGGCCGACGTCCATGCCCGGCTGGCCGAGCTCACTCGCGAGCAGGGCGTCACGCTGTTCATGGTGGTCCAGGCGGCGCTGGCGGTGCTGTTGTCGAAGCTGGGCGCGGGGGAGGACATCCCGGTCGGCACCGCGATCGCGGGCCGGTCCGATGAGGCGCTGGATGACCTGGTCGGGTTCTTTGTCAACACGCTGGTCCTGCGGACCGACGTGTCGGGTGACCCGGCGTTCACCGATTTGCTCGGCCGGGTCCGGGAGTTCTGGCTCGGGGCGCTGGATCACCAGGACGTGCCGTTCGAGCGGCTGGTCGAGGCCCTGGCCCCGGAACGGTCGCTCGCCCGGCACGCCCTGTTCCAGGTCCTGCTGACCGTGCAGAACAACACGTCCGCGGCCATCGCGCTGCCGGGGCAGCAGGCGGCCCGGATGCCGACCGGCAGACCGACCGCGCGGTTCGACCTGAGCATCGGCCTGACCGAGGCCCGCGACGACCGGGGCCTGCCCGCCGGGCTGGGCGGCTCGCTGGTGGCCGCGGCCGATCTCTTCGACGAGGCGACGGCGCGAGCTCTCGGCGGCCGGTTCGCCGCGGTGCTGGCGGCGGTGGCCGCCGGCCCCCAGGCCCGGCTGCACGAGGTCCAGGTGCTGGCCGCGGCGGAGCGGGCGCAGCTCCTGACTGGGTGGAATGACACTGCGCGGGTGGTGCCGGGTGGGTCGCTGGCGGGTCTGGTGCTGGATCGGGCGGCGACGATGCCCGATGCGGTGGCGGTGGAGTGCGGGGACGAGCGGGTCAGCTACGGGGAGCTGATGGCGCGGGCGTCGCGACTGGCCCGCCTGCTGGCCGGGCGGGGCGCGGGCCCGGAGCGGGTCGTCGGGGTATGCCTGGACCGGGGCCCGGCGATGGTGACCGCGATCGTGGCCGCCTGGCTTGCCGGCGCGGCCTACGTACCGCTGGATCCTGGCTACCCGGATGAGCGGCTGGCCTACATGCTCGCCGACTCGGGCGCGACTCTGGTGGTGACCTCGGAGTCCCTGGCCGGGGAGCTGGGAGCGGTCTCGGCGGGTGTGGTCTGCCTGAATGACCCGGCGGCGCTGGCCGAACTGGCCGCGCTGCCGGGGGTACCGCCGCCGGCCGGGGAGCCGGGTGCGGGGCGGCTGGCGTATGTGATCTACACGTCGGGATCGACCGGGCGGCCCAACGGGGTCGCGGTGGGTCAGGCCAGCGTGGTGAATATGGCGGCGGCGCTGGGCCCGGCGCTTGATGCTCGGCCGGGGTCGCGGATGCTGCAGTTCGCGTCGTTCAGCTTCGACGCCTCGGTCCTGGACGTGGCGGTGTCGCTGATGTCGGGCTGCACGCTGGTGATCGCGTCGGCGGCCGAGCGGTCGGATCCGGCGGCGCTGGCCGGGCTGATCGAGCGGGCCGGGGTACAGGCCGCCAGCGTGGTGCCGTCCCTGCTGGAGGTCATGGACCCGGTCCGGATGGCGCGGGTCGTGAGCATGATCGCGGGGTCGGAGCCGCTGCCTGGCCGGCTGGCGGCGGTCTGGTCGGCCGGCCGGCGGCTGACGCATGCCTACGGGCCGACCGAGGCGACGGTGATCACGGTCACGGCGGTGATGGGTCCGGAGGGGGGTCAGCCGCCGATAGGGACGCCGACGGCCAACTCGCGGGTTTTCGTGCTCGACCAGTGGCTCGACCCGGTGCCGCCCGGCGTACCGGGGGAGCTGTACATCGCGGGCGTGCAGCTGAGCCGGGGCTACCTGAGCCAGCCGGTGCTTACCGGGTCGAAGTTCGTGGCGTGCCCGTTCGGGGCCGGGGAGCGGATGTACCGGACCGGTGACCTGGCCCGGTGGACCCCTGACGGTCAGCTCATGTTCTGCGGCCGGGCGGACCAGCAGGTGAAGATCCGGGGGTTCCGGATCGAGCCGGGCGAGGTCGAGGCCGTCCTGGATGCTCACCCCGAGGTGACCCGTGCCGCGGTCATCGTCCGGGAGGACCCGGCCGGCGGCAGCCGCCTGGCCGGGTATGTCGTTCCAGCTGCCCCCGCCGCGGACAGCGGACTGGCCGGCCGAGTCCGGGAGTTCGCGGCCGGGCGGCTGCCCGAGTACATGGTGCCTGCCGCGATCACCGTGCTAGACGAGCTGCCGCTGACCCCGAACGGCAAGCTCGACCGTAGTGCCCTGCCCGACCCGGACTACGCCACCGCGGCGGCCGGGGGCGACCGGGGTCCGCAGGGCGTGGCCGAGGAGATCATCTGCGGCGCGTTCGCCGACGTGCTCGGCCTGGAGCAGGTCGGCCCGGAAGACGACTTCTTTGAGCTGGGCGGGCATTCGCTGCTGGCGGTGCGGCTGGCGAGCCGGATCCGGGCTGTGCTCGGGGCGGAGGTTCCGGTGCGGGCCGTGTTCGCGGCGCCGACCCCGGCCGGGCTGGCAGCGTGGCTGGGCCAGGCCGGTCCGGCCCGGCTGGCGATGGGCCGGCGTCCGCGCACGGGCCGGGTGCCGCTGTCGTTCGGGCAGCGGCGGCTGTGGTTCGTGGCCCAGCTGGAGGGCCCGAGCGCGGTCTATAACTCCTCGGTCGCGGTGCGGCTGGAGGGCGACCTGGACCGGGCCGCGCTGGAGGCGGCGCTGGGTGACGTGCTGACCCGGCATGAGGTGCTGCGGACGGTCTTCCCGGCCGACGGCGGGGAGCCCTGCCAGCGCGTGCTGGGCCTGGACGAGCTGGGCTGGCCCTGCCCGTGACCACGGTGGCCGGCGACGAGGAGCTGAAGCAGGCCATCGGGGCAGCCGCCGCCGGGCCGTTCGACCTGACCACGGAGGTGCCGGTCCGGTTCCGGCTGCTGGCGGCCGCAACCCGGGTACACGTGCTGGTCGTGGTCATGCACCACATCGCGACTGACGGCTGGTCGGCCGGGGTGCTGGCAAAGGACATCAGCGCCGCCTACGCGGCGAGGCTGCAGGACCGGTCCCCGGAGTGGGCTCCGCTCCCGGTGCAGTACGCCGACTACGCGATCTGGCAGCGCGAGCTGCTCGGAGACGAAGACGACCCCGAGAGCCTGCTGTCGTCCCAGGTCGCCTGGTGGCGCCAGGCCCTGGACGGACTGCCGCCGGAGCTGGCCCTGCCGGCCGATCACCCCCGCCCGGCCGCGGGCACGCACCGGGGCCACATCGCCCGGCTGGCCGTCCCGGCAGAGGTCCACGCCCGGCTGGTGGCCCTGGCCCGTGAGCAGGGCGTGACCATGTTCATGGTCGTCCAGGCTGCGCTGGCGGTGCTGCTGTCGAAGCTGGGGGCGGGGGAGGACATCCCGGTCGGCACGGCGGTGGCGGGCCGGTCGGATGAGGCGCTGGATGACCTGGTCGGGTTCTTCGTCAACAGCCTGGTCCTGCGGACCGACCTGTCCGGTGACCCGGAGTTCACGGTCGTGCTGGGCCGGGTCCGGGAGTATTGGCTGGGCGCGCTTGACCACCAGGACGTCCCATTCGAGCGGCTGGTGGAAGAGCTGGCGCCGGAGCGGTCGCTTGCCCGGCACCCGCTGTTCCAGGTCAACCTGACCGTGCAGAACAACTCGTCGTCGGCCCTGGAGCTGGCCGGGCTGCGCGCCTCCGGCCTGCCGGCCGGCACCGGGTCGGCCCGTTTCGACCTGAACGTGCTGGTCGGCGAGCTGCGCGATGAGCAGGGCAGCCCGGCGGGCCTGCTCGGCACGCTGACTCTCTCGGCCGACCTGTTCGACGAGGCGACGGCTCCGGTGTTCAGCGACTGGCTGGCCCGGGTGCTGGCGGCGGTCGCCGCTGCCCCGGCGGCCCGGCTGAGCCAGGTGCGGATCCTCGCCGACGACGAGCGGGCCCAGCTCGTGGCGGGCTGGAACGACACCACGACAGAGGTGCGGGCCGGGACGGTGGCGGACTGGTTCGGTGAGCAGGCGGAGCGGACCCCGGATGCGGTCGCCCTGGCCTGCGGCGGCGCCCTCGTCACGTATGCCGGGCTGAGCGCGGCGGCGGACCGACTGGCCGGAGTGCTGGCCGACTCCGGGGCAGGTCCGGAATCGGTGGTCGCGGTGGTGATGGGCCGGTCGGCGGGCTTGGTGACGGCGCTGCTGGGCGTGCTCCGGGCCGGTGCGGCGTACCTGCCGGTGGACCCGGCGTACCCGGCCGCGCGGATCATGGCCATGCTGCGCGATGCCCGCCCGGCGGTGATCCTCGCGTCGGGGGAGGCGGCGGATGATCTGCCTGGCCTGCCCGGGGTGGCGGTCCTGGTGTGGGGGTCGGCTCAGCTGGCGGCGCGGCTGTCGGCTGGGTCGGCCGGGCGGGTCGCGGCCCGGCCTGGTCATCCGGCTTACGTGATGTACACGTCGGGGTCGACAGGGACGCCTAAGGGCGTGGTCGTGACCCACGGCGGGCTGGCTAACTACGTGGCAACGGTGCCGGGCCGGGTCGGGTGGGGCGCTCCGGGCGGCCGGTACGCGCTGCTCCAGGCGCCGGTCACCGACCTGGGCAACACGGTCCTGTTCACCGCCCTGGCGACCGGCGGGGTGCTGCACGTGCTGGATGCGGATGCGGTGACTGACCCGGTGGGGGTGGCGGGTTACCTGGCGGGCCGGGGAGTGGATTACCTGAAGGCGGTGCCGGGTCACCTGGCCGCGCTAAGCGCAGGCCCCGGCGGCCCTGGCGCGGTCCTGCCGGGCCGGTCCCTGGTCCTGGGCGGGGAGGCCGCCGACCCGGCCTGGCTGGCCCAGGTATGCGAGGCGGCGGGGGACCGTGCGGTGTTCAACCACTACGGCCCTACCGAGGCGACCATCGGGATCGTGACCGGTGCGATCGAGGCCGGGCTGGTGCGGGCCGGGACCATCCCGGTCGGGACACCCGTCGGCAACACGCGGGTGTTCGTCCTGGACTCCTGGCTGGAGCCAGTGGCGGCCGGGGTGCCCGGCGAGCTGTATGTGGCCGGGGCGCAGCTAGCCCGGGGCTACCTGGGCCGGTCCGCGCTGACCGCGGGCCGGTTCGTGGCCTGCCCGTATGAGGCCGGACAGCGGATGTACCGGACCGGTGACCTGGCTAAGTGGACCCCGGACGGGCAGCTGGTGTTCTGCGGCCGCGCCGACGGGCAGGTGAAGATCCGGGGCTACCGGGTCGAGCCCGGTGAGGTCGAGGCGGTCCTGACCGGGCACCGGGAGATCAGCCGGGCCGCGGTCATCGTCCGCGAGGACACGCCGGGGGACAAGCGGCTCGTTGCCTACCTGGTCCCGGCCCGGGAGGACCCGGCCGGGGACAGGCGACTGGAGGCTGACCTGGCCGCGGCGGGGGAGGACGACGGCCTGGCGGCCAGGGTGCGGGAGCACGCGGCGGCCCGGCTGCCGGAGTACATGGTCCCTGCCGCCCTGGTGGTCCTGGACGCGCTGCCCCTGACCGCGAACGGCAAGCTCGACCGGCGGGCCCTGCCCGCCCCCGAATACGCGGCGGCGGCGGGCGGCGTGGACCGGGCTCCCCAGAGCGTGGCCGAGGAGATCTTGTGCGGCGCGTTCGCCGATGTCCTGGGCCTGGAGCAGGTCGGGCCGGAGGATGACTTCTTCGAGCTCGGCGGCCACTCGCTGCTGGCGGTGCGGCTGGCCAGCCGGGTCCGGGTGCTGCTCGGGGTGGAGGTGCCGGTGCGGGCCGTGTTCGCCGCGCCGACCCCGGCCGGCCTGGCCGGGTGGCTGCAGCAGGCGGCTCCGGCCCGGCTCCGGCTGGTGCCCCGGCCACGCCCCGAGTGGGTGCCCCTCTCCTTTGCTCAGCAGCGGCTCTGGTTCATCGCCCAGCTGGAGGGTCCCAGTGCGGTCTACAACAACCCGGTCGCGCTGCGGCTGGAAGGGGAGCTTGACGCGGGCGCGCTGGAGGCCGCGCTGGCCGATGTGATTGGCCGCCACGAGGTACTGCGCACCGTCTTCCCGGCCGACGACGGCGATCCGCGCCAGCGGGTGCTGGACCTGGCCGAGCTGGGCTGGGCCCTGCCCGTGACGCAGGCCGCGGAGGAGGAACTGGCCGGGCTGATCGCGGAGACCACGTCAGCGCCCTTCGACCTGACCGCCGAGGTGCCGGTCCGGTTCCGGCTGCTGGCGGCCGGGCCGGGCGTGCACGTGCTGGTCGCGGTGGTGCATCACATTGCGACCGACGGCTGGTCGACCGGCGTCCTGGCGCAGGACATCAGCACCGCGTACGCGGCGCGGCTCCAGGGCCGGGAGCCGGGCTGGGCTCCGCTGCCGGTGCAGTACGCCGACTATGCGATCTGGCAGCGGGAGCTGCTGGGCTCGGAGAACGATCCCGGCAGCCTGCTGTCCTCGCAGGTGACCTGGTGGCGGGACGCGCTGGACGGGGCGCCGCCGGAGCTGGCCCTGCCCGCCGACCACTCCCGGCCGCCGGCCCCCAGCTACCGAGGGCACAGCGCGCCGCTGTCGGTGCCGGCTGAGGCGCACGCTCAGCTTGCCGCCCTGGCCAGGGAGCAGGGCGTGACCATGTTCATGATCGTCCAGGCCGCGCTGGCGGTGCTGCTGTCCAAGCTCGGCGCGGGGGAGGACATCCCGGTCGGCACCGCGGTGGCCGGGCGGTCGGATGAGGCGCTGGATGACCTGGTCGGGTTCTTCGTCAACAGCCTGGTCCTGCGGACCGACGTGTCGGGCGACCCGGCGTTCACGGACGTCCTGGGGAGGGTGCGGGAGTTCTGGCTCGGGGCGCTCGATCACCAGGACGTGCCGTTCGAGCGGCTGGTCGAGGCCCTGGCCCCGGAGCGGTCACTCGACCGCCACCCGCTGTTCCAGGTCATGCTGGCGGTGCAGAACAACGCCCAGCCCTCGATGAGCCTGCCCGGGCAGCAGGCGGCGCGGATGCCGACCGGACGGCAGGCCGCGCGGTTCGACCTGCAGGTCAGCCTGGGCGAGGCCCGCGACGACCGGGGCCTGCCCGCCGGGCTCGGCGGCACCGTCACCCTGGCCGCGGACCTGTTCGACGAGGCGTCGGCCCGGGCTCTGAGCGACCGGTTCGCTCGGCTCCTGACCACGCTCGCGGCCGATCCGGAGGCCGGGCTGCACCAGGTGGATGCGCTCGACTCGGCGGAGCGGGCGCAGCTTCTGACGGGGTGGAATGACACGGCGCGGCCGGTGCCGGCGGGGTCGCTGGCGGGTCTGGTGGTGGATCGGGCGGCGGAGTTGCCGGATGCGGTGGCGGTGGTGTGCGGGTGCGAGGCGGTGAGTTACGGGGAGCTGGTGGCGCGGGCGTCGCGGCTGGCCTGGCTGCTGCGGGGCCGGGGTGCGGGCCGGGAGTCGGTGGTGGGGGTGTGCCTGGAGCGTGGTCCGGCGATGGTGACCGCGATCGTGGCCACGTGGCTGGCGGGCGCGGGGTATGTGCCGCTGGATCCGGGGTATCCGGCTGAGCGGCTGGCCTTCATGCTGGCGGATTCCGGTGCTGGCCTGGTGGTGACGTCGGGGTCTGTGGCCGGGGTGCTGGGGGCGGTCTCGGCGGGTGTGGTGTGCCTGGATGATCCGGTGACGCTGGCTGAGCTGGCGGGCCTGCCGTCGGTGCCGCCGGCGGGGGAGCCGGACCCGGGCCAGCTGGCGTACGTGATTTACACGTCGGGCTCGACGGGGCGGCCGAACGGGGTGGCGGTGGGTCAGGCGAGTGTGGTGAACATGGCGGCGGCGCTGGGCCCGGCGCTTGATGCTCGGCCGGGGTCGCGGATGCTGCAGTTCGCCTCGTTCAGCTTCGACGCCTCGGTCCTGGATGTGGCGGTGTCGCTGACGTCGGGGTCGACGCTGGTGATCGCGGCCGGGGCTGAGCGGTCGGATCCGGGTGAGCTGGCGGCGATGACCGAGCGAGCCGGGGTGCGGGCCGCCAGCGTGGTCCCGTCGCTGCTGGAGGTGCTGGATCCGGGTCAGGTGCCGGGGCTGGGAACGGTGCTGACCGGGGCGGAGCCGCTGACCGAGCGGCTGGCCGGGGCGTGGGCGCCTGGGCGGCGGTTCGTCAACACCTACGGGCCGACCGAGGCGACAGTCATGGCCGCGGTGACGCCGCCGCTGAGCGCAGCCGGGCTGAGCGGCCCGCCGCCGGTGGGCGCCCCGGTCGCCAACATGCGGACGTTCGTCCTCGACCAGCGACTGGAGCCGGTCCCGGTGGGCGTGGCCGGGGAGCTCTACCTGGCCGGGCCGCAGCTGGCCCGGGGGTATACGGGCCAGCCGGTGCTGACGGGGTCGAAGTTTGCCGCCTGCCCGTTCGGGTCCGGGGAGCGGATGTACCGGACGGGTGACCTGGCCAAGTGGACGGCGGATGGTCAGCTGGTGTTCTGCGGGCGGGCCGATCAGCAGGTGAAGATCCGGGGATTCCGGATCGAGCCGGGTGAGGTCGAGGCAGTACTGGCCGACCACCCCGAGGTGGCCCAGGCCGCGGTGGTCGTGCGCCAGGGTCAGGCCGGCGAGGCCGCGCTGGCAGGCTACGTGGTCCCGGCGGCTCCCGGAGCGGATAGCGGGCTGGCCGGACGGGTGCGGGAGGACGCGGCCGGGCGGCTGCCGGAATACATGCTGCCCGCCGCGATCACCGTGCTGGACGAGCTGCCGCTGACGCCCAGCGGCAAGCTCGACCGGGCGGCCTTGCCCGCCCCCGACTACGCCGCGGCGGCCGGTGACGACCGGGGTCCGCAGGGCGTGGCCGAGGAGATCATCTGCGGCGCGTTCGCCGAGATCCTGGGCCTGGACTCGGTCGGGCCGAGGGGGAACTTCTTCGAGCTCGGCGGGCACTCGCTGCTGGCGGTGCGGCTGGTCAGCCGGATCCGGGCCGTCCTCGGGGTAGAGGCCCCGGTGCGGGCCCTGTTCGTCGCGCCGACCCCGGCCGGACTGGCAGCGTGGCTGCGGCAGGCGGCACCGGGGCGGCTGGCGCTGACCCCACGTGCCCGGCCCGAGCGGGTACCGCTGTCGTTCGCTCAGCAGCGGCTGTGGTTCATCGCCCAGCTTGAGGGGCCGAGCCCGGTCTACAACTCCTCGATCGCGCTGCGACTGGAAGGCGACCTGGACGTCGAGGCCCTGGAAGCCGCCCTGGGTGACGTGATCGCCCGGCACGACGTCCTGCGCACCAGCTACCCGGTTGACGGCGGCGAGCCGTACCAGCACGTGCTGGACCTGGCCGAGCTGGGCTGGCACCTGCCGGTGATCGCGGTTGCTGGCGAGGAGGAGCTGACCGAGGCGATCGGGCAGGCCACCAGGGAGCCGTTCGACCTGCTGACCGAGGCGCCGATGCGGTTCCGGCTGCTGGTGGCCGGCCCAGAGGTCCACGTGCTGGTGGTGGTCATCCATCACATCGCGACCGACGGCTGGTCGACTGGGGTGCTGTCCCGTGAAATCAGCACCGCGTATCTGGCCCGGCTCGACGGCCGGGCGCCGGTCTGGCCCCCGATCGCGATCCAGTACGCCGACTACGCGATCTGGCAGCGGGAGCTGCTGGGTTCCGAGGACGACCCCGACAGCCTGCTGTCGGCCCAGGTCGCCTGGTGGCGGCGGGCCCTGGACGGAGCCCCGCCGGAGCTGGCCCTGCCCGCCGACCATCCCCGGCCGCCCCGGCCCAGCCATCGCGGGCACGCCGCCCGGGTGACCGTGCCCGCGGAGGTGCACGCCCGGCTCGCTGCCCTGGCCAGGGAGCAGGGCGTGACCATGTTCATGATCGTCCAGGCCGCCCTGGCCGTCCTGCTGTGCAAGCTCGGCGCGGGCGAGGACATCCCCGTCGGCACCGGGGTGGCCGGCCGGGCCGACGAGGCACTGGACGACGTGGTCGGATTCTTCATCAACAGCCTGGTCCTGCGCACGGACCTGTCCGGCGACCCGACGTTCGCCGACCTGCTGGCTCGGGTCCGGGAGTACTGGCTGGGCGCGCTTGACCATCAGGATGTGCCGTTCGAGCGGCTGGTCGAGGTGCTGGCCCCGGAGCGGTCGCTCGCCCGCCACCCGCTGTTCCAGGTCAACCTGACCGTGCAGAACTTCACCGCCGCCGCGGTCGACCTGGCCGGGCAGCGCGCGTCCCGGATCCCCACCCGCACCGGGATGGCCCGTTTCGACCTTGACCTCGGCCTGGCCGAGTTGCGGGACGAGCAGGGCCTGCCCGCCGGGATCGGCGGCACCGTGATCGGGGCGTCCGACCTGTTCGAAGAGTCCTCGGTCCAGGCCATCAGCGACCGCTTCAGCCGGGTCCTGGCGGCCATGGCGGCCAGCCCGGCGACACAGCTCAGTCAGGTCCGGGTGCTGGGCCAGGATGAGCGGGCGCAGGTCGTGGAGGGCTGGAACGACACGACGGCTGCGGTGCCGGCCGTGACGCTGGCAGATCTGTTCCAGGCGCAGGCAGAGCGGACCCCGGACGCGGTCGCGGTGTCGAGCGAAGGCATGTGGGTGTCCTACCGGGAGCTGGATGACCGGGCAGGTCAGGTAGCGCGGATACTGGCGGCGCGCGGGGCCGGGCCGGAGTCGGTGGTGGCGGTGGTGATGGACCGGTCGGCGGGGCTGATGGCGGCGCTGCTGGGGATCTTGAAGGCGGGTGCGGCTTATCTGCCGGTGGATCCGGGGTATCCGGCTGGGCGGGTGGCGTTCATGCTGGCGGATGCGCGCCCGGCGGTGGTGCTGGCGGATGAGGTGTATGCGGCGGGGCTGCGGGAGTCCTGTGCGGTGCCGGTGCTTTCCGGCGGTGAGCTGGATCTGGGCGGGCCGGCGGCGGGGGATCTGGGCGGACTGGGGCGGCCGGTGCCGCTGCGGTCGTCGCATCCGGCGTATGTGATTTACACGTCGGGGTCGACGGGTCGGCCGAAGGGGGTGGTGGTTCCGCATGCGGGGATCGTGAACCGGCTCACCTGGATGCAGGCGGCGTACGGGCTGGGCGCGTCCGACCGGGTTTTGCAGAAGACGCCGGTGAGTTTTGACGTGTCGGTGTGGGAGTTGTTCTGGCCGCTGCTGGTGGGTGCGCGGCTGGTGATGGCCCGGCCGGGCGGTCACCAGGACCCGGCTACCTGGAGCGGGTGATCAGCGGGGAGTCGGTGACGACGGTGCATTTCGTGCCGTCGATGCTGGAGGCGTTCGTCGGCCAGGCCGATCCGGGCCGGTGCGGGAGCCTGCGGCGGGTGTTCGCCAGCGGCGAGGCGCTGCCGGGTGGCCTCGCGGCGCGGTTCATGACTGGGTTCGCGGCCGGGCTGCATAACTTGTACGGGCCGACGGAGACGTCGGTGGACTCCACCGCGTGGGCGTGCCGGGCGGAGGACGGGGACCAGGTTCCGCCGATCGGCGCGCCGATCGCGAACACGCAGGTGTTCGTGCTGGACGGCCGGCTGGAGCCGGTGCCGGCGGGGGTGGCGGGGGAGCTGTACATCGCCGGGGCCGGGCTGGCCCGGGGTTACCTGGGCCGGGCGGGTCTGACTTCTGAGCGGTTCGTCGCCTGTCCGTTCGGGTCGGGTGAGCGGATGTACCGGACGGGGGACCTGGTCCGCTGGACTCCGGACGGCCAGCTCATGTTCTGCGCCCGGGCCGACGATCAGGTCAAGGTGCGCGGATTCCGGATCGAGCTGGGCGAGATCGAGACCGTGCTGGCAGCCTGCCCGGGGGTGGCCAGGGCCGCGGTCGCTACTCATCCGGACCCGGCGGGCGGGCAGCGGCTGGCCGCCTGCATCGTCCCGGCGGATGATGACGCCGATCACGTGGCCCTGGCCGGCCTGGCCCGCGAGTACGCGGCGGCCCGGCTGCCGGAGTACATGGTGCCCGCCGCGATCATGGTCCTGGACGCGCTGCCGCTGACCCCCAGCGGCAAGCTCGACCGCAAGGCCCTCCCCGCCCCCGACTACAGCCCGGCCGGCGAGGGCCGGGGTCCGCAGAGCGTGGCCGAGGAGATCCTGTGCGGGCTGTTCGCCGAGGTCCTGGGCCTGGCTTCGGTCGGGCCGGAGGATGACTTCTTCACTCTGGGCGGGCATTCGCTGCTGGCGGTGCGGCTGGTGGAGCGGCTGCGCGAGCGGGGGTTGCGGGTGCCGGTCCGGGCTCTGTTCGACGCGCCGACCCCGGCCCGGCTCGCGGTCGCGGCGGCGGCCGGGGCGGGTGAGGTGGCGGTGCCGCCGAACCTGATCCCGGCCGGCGCGACGGTCATCACCCCGGACATGCTCACCCTGGTCGACCTGGACCAGGACCAGGTCACCGCCGCCGTGAGCCGGGTCGAGGGCGAAGCAGCCAACGTTGCCGATATGTATCCCCTGGCCCCGCTGCAGGAAGGAATGCTGTTCCACCACCTGCTCGCCGGAGCCGAGGATCCGGATGTATACCTGCGGTCGGTCTTGCTCGCCTTTGAGTCGCGGGAGCGGCTAGCGCAGTTCACCGGCGTGCTGCAGCGGGTGATCGACCGGCACGACATCCTGCGGACGTCGCTGGCCTGGGAGGGACTACCGGAGCCGGTGCAGGTGGTCTGGCGGCAGGCCCGGCTCGGGGTGACCGAGGTGGCCCTGGCCGACGGCCAGGATCCGGAGGCCGCGCTGACGGCTGCGGCCGGGTCGCGGATGGACCTGGGCCAGGCGCCGCTGCTGCGGGTGCATGCCGCGGCCGAGCCGGGGACCGGGCGCTGGCTGGCCCTGATCCAGCACCACCACCTGGTGCTCGACAACACCGGCCTCGACCTGGTCATCGCGGAAATCGCCGACCTGGTCGCCGGGCGGGAGGAGCGGCTGGCGGCCCCGCTGCCGTTCCGCGACTTCGTGGCCCAGGCCCGGCTGGGGCTGTCGCGGGAAGAGCACGCGGAGTACTTCGCCGGTCTGCTCGGTGATGTGACCGAGCCGACTGCGCCGTTCGGACTGCTCGACGCCCGCCAGGACGGGTCGGGCGCCACGCGGTCTCGCATGGTCCTTGATGACGAGCTCGCGACTGCCCTGCGGGAGCAGGCCCGGGCGGCGGGGGTGTCGCCGGCGACGCTGTTCCACCTGGCGTTCGCCCGGGTCCTGGCGGTGCTGTCCGGGCGCGAGGACGTGGTGTTCGGCACGGTGCTGTTCGGCCGGATGGCCTCGGGCGCCGGCGCGGACCGGGTGCTCGGGCTGTTCATGAACACGCTCCCGGTCCGGGTCGACACTGGCACCGATGCCGTGGCCGGGGCGGTGGCGGGGATGCGGTCGCAGCTTGCCGGGCTGCTGGCCCATGAGCACGCGCCGCTGGCGGTGGCGCAGCAGGCGAGCGGGCTGCCGGCCCAGGTGCCGCTGTTCACCGCGCTGTTCAACTACCGGCACCGGCGCCCGCGGCCTCGGCCGGATGAGCAGCGGC
Source organism: uncultured Actinomycetota bacterium (assembly GCA_963725175.1). Classification (GTDB taxonomy): domain Bacteria; phylum Actinomycetota; class Actinomycetes; order Streptosporangiales; family Streptosporangiaceae; genus DASUBV01. Next base: position 2,528,837 of record CAVRXH010000006.1, on the reverse strand, counting down.
CGTCCGCCGCGGGGACCGACCAGGTGTCGGCTGGCGGACGGACGAACTACCCGCTGACGGTGTCGGTGGACGATCACGGGACCGAGTTCGCGCTCACCGCCGAGGTGGTGGCGCCGGGTGAGCCGCAGCTCGTGTGCTCGCTGCTGCGGGCCGCGCTGGGCAGCCTGGCCGCGGCGCTGGAGCGGGCGCCCGGCCTTCCGCTGCGGCGGGTCCAGGTGCTGGGGGCGGACCAGCGGGCCCGGGTGCTGGAGGCCTGGAACGACACCGACCGCCCGATCCCGGCAGGCACGCTGCCTGAGCTGTTCGCGGCCCAGGCCGCCCGGACCCCGGACGCGGTCGCCGTGGCCAGCGGGGACGTCCTGGTCAGCTACCGCGAGCTGAACGCGCGGGCGGACCGGGTGGCGCGAGTCCTGGCCGCGTCCGGGGCTCGGCCGGAAACGGTCGTGGCCGTGGTCATGGACCGGTCGGTCGCGCTCGTCGCGGCCGTGCTGGGGGTGCTGAAGACGGGAGCGGCGTACCTGCCGGTGGACCCGGCCTACCCGGTCGGCCGGATCGCCTACCTGCTGCAGGATGCCCTGCCGGGATGCGTGCTGGCGGACCGGGCGGTGGCCGCGGAACTGCGGGAGACGTGCGGGCTTCCGGTCCTGGTGGCGGATGGGCTGTCGGCCGTCGCTCCGGGCCTGGCCGGGGAACTGCCGCCGCCGCGGGCGTCCCATCCGGCCTACGTGATGTACACGTCGGGCTCGACCGGCACTCCTAAAGGCGTGGTCGTCACCCATGGCGGGCTGGCCAACTACCTCGGCTCGGTCCCGGACCGGGTCGGCTGGGGGACTCCCGGCGGCCGCTACGCGCTGCTCCAGGCGCCGGTGACCGACCTGGGCAACACAGTCCTGTTCGGGGCACTGGCCACCGGCGGAGTGGTGCACATCCTGGACCGCGAGGCGGTCACCGACCCGGTCGCGGTCGCGGGCTACCTCGCCGCGCGGGCGGTGGACTACCTCAAGGCGGTCCCCGGCCACCTGGCCGCCCTCGGCACTGGTCCCGGCGGGCCGGGCGCGGTGCTGCCGGGCCGGTCCCTGGTCCTGGGCGGGGAGGCGGCCGACCCGGCCTGGCTCGCCGCCGTCTGCGCCGCGGCCGGAGACCGCGGGGTGTTCAACCACTACGGGCCGACCGAGACCACCATCGGGGTCGCGACCGGTCCGATCGACGCCGGCTCGGCCCGGGCCGGAGCGGTGCCGGTCGGGACGCCGGTGGCTAACACGCGGATGTTCGTGCTGGACTCCCGGCTCGGCCCGGTCCCGGCCGGAGTCCCAGGGGAACTCTACGTAGCCGGGGCCCAGCTCGCCCGGGGGTACCTGGGCCGGCCGGCCCTGACCGCGGGCCGGTTTGTGGCCTGCCCCTACACCGGCGGGGAAAGGATGTACCGGACCGGGGACCTGGCCCGGTGGACTCCAGGCGGGCAGCTGGTGTTCTGCGGCCGGGCCGACCAGCAGGTCAAGATCCGCGGGTACCGGGTCGAGCCGGGCGAGACCGAGGCCGTCCTGGCTGCGTGTCCCGGCGTGGCCCGGGCCGCCGTCATCGTCGGCGAGGGCCCCAGGGGAGAGAAGCAGCTGGTCGCCTACCTGGTCCCGGCTGCGGCTGGCGCCGACACCGGCGCCCTGACCGGCCAGGTCCGCGAGCACGCGGCGAGCCGGCTCCCTGACCACCTGCGGCCGGCCGCGATGGTGGTGCTGGACGCGCTGCCGCTGACCGCCAACGGCAAGCTCGACCGGGCCGCCCTGCCCGCCCCCGCTGACCCTGCCGCCGCCGGGGCCGGCGATGGCAGGGTCATGCAGACCGTGACCGAGGAGCTCCTGTGCGGTGCGTTCGCCGAGGTGCTGGGCCGGGACCGGGTCGGGCCGGACGACAGCTTCTTCGAGCTCGGCGGCCACTCCCTGCTCGCGCTGCGGCTGGTGGAGCAACTGCGGGCGAAGGGCGTGTCGGTATCGGTCCGCCAGCTCGTCACCGCCCCGACCGTGAGCAGGCTGATGGCCACGATGAGCCTGTCGTCGGTCCGGGACGCGTTCAGCGTGCTGCTGCCGATCCGGGTCGAGGGCGACCGGCCGCCGCTGTTCTGCCTGCACCCCGCGGGCGGACTGAGCTGGTGCTACATGCCGCTGGCGCACTACGCGCCGGACGGTTTCCGTATCTACGGACTGCAGGCCAGGGGCCTGGATGGGAAGACCGCGCTGGCCGGCTCGATCAGGGAGATGGCCGAGGACTACATCGAGCAGATCCGCACCGTGCAGCCGCACGGCCCGTACTACCTGCTCGGCGCGTCCTTCGGCGGGATCCTGGCCCAGGAGACAGCGGCCCGGCTGCAGGCCATTGGCGAGGAGGTTGCCGCCCTCGTCATCATGGACAGCTATCCTCCGGCGCGGCGGGGGCGCTCCGCCGCCCGCGGTTCAGCTGTCGGCGACCTGGGGGACAGGCCCAGGCCGGAGGCCGCGGCCGCGGTCCCGGACGCGCCGGCGCCTCAGCTCATCGACTGGGTCCGGGCCGAGGCGGGCGAGGTTCTCGGGGCCATTACCGATGATGAGGTTCTGCTCCTGGCTCGGGCCTACGAAGAAAATGGGCGGCTGCGGCGGAAGCATAAATTCAGCCGGTTCGACGGGGGCGCCCTGGTCTTTGTCGCGGCCCGGCCTGGCTCTGATCACGGAGACGGCGATAGCCCGGCCCTGCGCTGGACGCCCTATATCTCCGGTGAGATATCCGAGGTTCGCCTTTCCTGCACACATAAAGATATGCTCGAGCCAGCTGAGCTAGCCCGGGTCTGGGACGACGTTTCTTCATGGCTGGGCCTGTCATAGCTGGGCCCACCCGCCATAGCGCTCAACCATTCGAAGGGTGTGACCAGCCATGCTTATCTGCGGAATTAAACTCTCGCACGACGCGGGAATTGCCCTCATCGAGGACAACCGGCTGCTCTTCAGTATCGAGATCGAGAAGCTGGCCAATAATCCCCGTTACAGCTCGATGGGCGACCTCGGGCGGGTGGCGGAGCTGCTTGAGACGGAAGGCGTGCCGCCAGCGGACGTGGACCAGTTCGTGGTCGACGGCTGGTTCATGGCGGGCGTGGACGACGCCGAGGTGCAGGACACCGCGTCGATGTGGGCCCGCGGCGGGGGCCAGCTGGACATCCCGGTCGCGCCCTACCAGGACCGTCCTGGCGTCGGCGAGCCGCTGGCGCGCTACTCCTTCCATGACCACGCCTTCAGCCCTTCGGCCGACGGCTACGCCAGCTACCATCATGTCGCTAACCACCTGATCGGCGGCTACAGCTCGAGTCCGTTCGCCGCCAGGGGCGAGGACGCCCTGGTCCTGGTCTGGGACGGCGGGACCGTGCCCCGGCTGTACGAGGTGACCGCGCGGGACCACGCCGTGCGCGCGGTGGCCTCGGTCCTGCCACTGACCGGGGACATCTTCGGCGAGTTCAGCTCCCGGTTCGAGCCGTTCTACACCGACACCGGCGGGTTCTCGGCCGACCAGGTCATGCGGCACCACCTGTCTGTCGCGGGCAAGGCCATGGCCTACGCCGCCCTCGGCCGGGTCGAGGAGAGCGCTTTCTCCGTCTTCGACGACCTGCTGGCCGGGCTGCCCGGCAGCTCACCCGAGAACGCGATGGTGTTCAGCGAGAAGACCGCTGCCGACCGCGACCAGATCCTGCCCGGACTCACGGACGCGGACCTCATCGCCACGTTCCAGGCCTACCTGGGTCACCTGCTGCTGCGGAAGCTGTCCGAGCTGCCGGGAGTCGAGGGCCGCAACCTGGTCCTGGCCGGCGGCTGCGCCCTGAACATCAAGTGGAACAGCCAGCTGCGCGCGAGCGGGCTGTTCGCGGACGTCTGGGCCCCGCCCTTCCCTAATGACTCCGGCGCGGCCATCGGCACCGCGAGCTGCGAGATGTTTCGCCGCGGGGGTCACCTCGGGCTGAACTGGGACGTGTACGGCGGCCCCCGGCTGGCGACCGGGGACGTGCCGTCGTCGTGGCAGGTCCGGCCCTGCAGCGAGAGCCAGGTGGCGGAGCTGCTGTGCACCACGGGCGAGCCGGTCGTGGTCCTGTCCGGCCGGGCCGAGCTGGGCCCGCGCGCGCTCGGCAACCGCAGTATCCTCGCGCCCGCCACCGATCCGGCCATGAAGGACCGGCTGAACGGCATGAAGGGCCGCGCCGGGTACCGGCCGGTGGCGCCGATCTGCCTGACCTCGCGCGCGGCGGAGGTGTTCAGCCCGGGCAGCAGCGACCCCTACATGCTCTTCGAGCACCGTCCCCGCCCCGGCTGGACCGGCCGCGTCCCGGCCGTCCTGCACCTGGACGGCACCGCCCGGCTGCAGACCATCGACGAGTCGGCGGGCATCCCGGCCGCCCGGATCCTCGCCGCCTACGCGGACCTGAGCGGCATCCCGGTGCTGTGCAACACCAGCGCGAACTTCAACGGCAGCGGGTTCTTCCCCGACGTCGCGTCGGCCGCGCGCTGGGGCGGGACCCGCTACATCTGGTCCGACGGCCGCCTCTACACCCAGCCGGCTGCCTGACCTGCCGTCCGGGGCACCTGGCCAGGTGCCCCGGACGGCAGGGCGAGATCAGTCCAGGATCTCGATGTAGCCGTCCGCGCCGTTCACGCGGATCCGCTGGCCGTCCCGGATCAGCCGGGTAGCCTGCTCGACCCCGACCACGGCGGGCAGGCCGTACTCCCGCGCGATCACCGCGCCGTGGGTCATCAGGCCGCCCACCTCCGTCACCAGGGCGCTGATCGCGACGAAGGCGGGCGTCCAGCTCGGGTCGGTGAAGGCGGTGACCAGGATGTCCCCCGCCTCGAAGTGGGCCTCGGCCATGTCCAGGACGACCCGGGCCCGGCCCTCGACAGTCCCCGCCGAGACGGCCAGGCCGGGCAGTGCCCCGGCCGGCGTGCCGCTGCGCCGGTAGGTCCCGGTGATGACCTCGCCATCGGAGGTGATCACCCGCGGGGGCGTCAGCGACTGCTGTGATCGGAACTCCTCCCGGCGCTGGCGGATCAGCTGGTCGTCGGCCCGGCCGGTGGCCAGGACCTGACGCAGTTCGGGCAGCCTGAGGTAGAAGATGTCGTCCTGCTCGCGCAGGACCTGCGCCCGGACCAGGCGCCCGGCCTCCCCGAGCAGGGCCTGCTTGTAGACGAAGTAGCGGCTGACCATGTGGTACTTGGGGTACTCGCGGTACCCGGTGAGGGTGCTGCGGATCCGGTCGATCATGCGTCCGGCCTGGCTCGCCTTCGCCTCTCCGTCGGGCAGCTGCCGCAGCCGGGCCAGCAGCTCGGCCTCCTTCTGCCTGGCCTGCTGCTGGCCTCGCTCGAAGCGGCGCTGACCGGCACCAGGCTCGCAGTTCTGGACGTTGCCGAGGATGATCGGCACGAGCGCGGCCGGGCGCTCGCTCCAGCGCGGGGTGGTGACGTCGATCTCGCCCACGCAGCGCATGCCGTAAGAGTCGAGGTAGGCCTGGATGGCATCCCTGGCCTCGGTCCCGCCGTCGAGCCCGGGGAGCTGCTCCAGGAAGTCCGCATCCTCGGTCCGGCGGAGAAACTCGACCACGCCCGGATGGGGGCGGATCACGTCCGCGACGTCCAGCAGGGCCAGTCCCATTTCCGACGTGACGTTGCCGGGGGCTGACTGGGTGAGCGCGTCGGCGGCGTTCTTCTCGCCCAGCCAGGCCAGCATGTGCTCGTTCAGCCAGGCGCTGGCCTCTATCCCGGCCATGATGATCTGGCGGCTGCGCGGATCGAACAGGTACCGCTGCAGATCCTTGACGTCGGCCAGGATGAAGTCGACCAGCTCCGGTCCTGACACGGCCTGGATGTCAGCCCTCAGCCGGGCGATCGAGGCCTGGCAGCTCTCGATCAGCTCGGCCGCGACGGCGGGATAGGTCTCGGCCGCGATGGTCGTGACCGGGGTGAGGCCGTTGCCTGGATGACTTCCGGGTGACGGTGTCCTGGGAGAGGGTGTCCTGAGCGACGGTGTTCCAGGCGAGGGTGTCCTGTGCGCGGGCGTCCCGGGCGAGGGTGTCCCGGGCGCGGGCGGCGGCACCTTCGCTCCCGATCGCTCGTCGTTGACGACCGGGACGAAGTCACCCCGGTCCAGGATCGTCCGCAGCGCGTCCTCCGTCAGCGGATCGGATCGGCCCATGGCGGCCAGGAAGCCGGCCCCGTTCTCCCGCGAGCCCAGCGCCTCGGTCACGTCAACGAACAGCCGCCCGCCGGCCTCGCCCATCGGCCGCGGGGTCGTCGCCTGCCACAGCGAGAGGCCGAGGGGCCTCATCGGGTCGGTCATCATCTGCTGATGACCGACGGAGATATAGACGCGATGGCCCTGTTCCCCGGCCCCGGGGACGGGGAACAGGGTGGTGATCGGACGACTCTGGACCACGTGGAACCCGTCGTCGGCCAGGCACCATTCGATGTCCTGGGGCTGGCCGAAGTGCGCCTCGATCCGGCGGCCGAGCTGCGCCAGCGCCGCGGCCTGGGCGTCGGTCAGCGCGGGCTGTCGCTGGCGCTCGGGCTCGACCGGGAGTTCCCGCATGCCCCCGCCCGCCTGGGGCTGGAGAGCAACCCGCTTGGCCGCGATGGTCGCGGCGACGACCTCGCCCTCCCGGACCTGGTAGATGTCCGGGTTCACCAGGCCGGAAACCAGGGCCTCGCCCAGGCCGACGGTGGCCTCGATCGACACCACCTTCCGGTTCGAGGTGACCGGGTCGGCCGTGAACAGGATGCCGGCCGCTTGCGGGAAAACCATCCGCTGCACGACCACGGCCATGCGGACCTCCCGCTGGCTGAAGCCGCTCCGCAGCCGGTAGGAAACCGCCCGCTCGGTGAACAGCGAGGCCCAGCACCGGCTGACGTGCTCCAGGATCGCGGCCGGGCCCGCCACGTTCAGGTAGGTGTCCTGCTGGCCCGCGAAGGAGGCCGTCGGCAGGTCCTCCGCCGTGGCGCTGGACCGGACCGCGCAGGCGGTCTGTCGGCCGAGCCGGGTGACCGACCGGGTAATCGCCTCGGCCAGATCAGCGGGGATGGCGATGTCCTCCACCGTCCGGCGGATCTCCGCGCTCAGCGCGCGGATTGCCTCCCGGTCGCCCGGATCCAGGCGTGCGAGCCGCTCCAGCTGATCATCGATCCCTGGCCCCGCCGACAGGACCAGCCGGAAGGCGTCCGTGGTCACGCAGAAACCGGCTGGCACCTGTATGCCGTCGAGGCGCGATAGCTCTCCCAGTTGCGCGCCCTTGCCCCCGGCGAGCTCCACCTGTGTCTTGCTGATCTCCGCCAGATCCAGTATGTACTTCTCGCTCATCGCGCTCCTTAGGCGGAAGTGGAGCCCGACCGGGCAGGTCATGTGTCATGGGCGTGCCCGCTGGGGCCGGGATGGCTGCAACTTAGGCCCCATTGCGGGTGCCGGGGAGGGGGCGCCGCCGGCGCCATGCTGGCGGTGGCCGTTGGGTCCGGCCGGCTCGTGTTCTGACGGCCCGCTTCCCGCCTGCCGGTGGTCGGCCTGGCGGGAAAACTGGGTGCGGTACAGCTCCGCGTACAGGCCGCCCAGAGCCAGGAGCTCGTCGTGGGTTCCGCGCTCGCGGATCTGTCCCGTGTCGACCACGAGGATCTGGTCCGCCTCGCGGATAGTGGACAGCCGGTGCGCGATGACGATCGAGGTGCGGCCGGTCAGCGCGGTCTTCAGCGCGCGCTGGATCGCCGCTTCCGACTCCGAGTCCAGGTGTGCCGTGGCCTCGTCCAAAACGACGATCGCGGGCGACTTGAGCAGCAGCCGGGCCAGCGCGATGCGCTGCTTCTCGCCCCCGGAGAATCGGTAGCCGCGATCTCCGGCCACTGTGTCGAGACCGTCGGGCTGGGCCGCGATCAGGTCCCAGATCCGAGCCGCCCGGCAGGCCTCGATCAGGTCAGGCTCGGTGGCGTCGGGCCGGGCGTACAGCAGGTTGGCCCGGATCGTGTCGTGGAAGAGATGCGCGTCCTGGGTCACCACGCCGATCGTGTCTCGCAGCGAGCCCAGCGTGGCGTCGCGGATGTCCTGACCCCCGATCCGCACCACTCCGGAGGTCGGGTCGTAGAGGCGGGGCACCAGCGACGTGATCGTTGTCTTGCCCGCCCCCGACGGGCCGACCAGCGCCGTCAGCTGTCCCGCCGGTACCCGGAAGCTCACATCGCGCAGGGCCCAGCTGTCCCTGTCGCGCTCCGGCGCGGACAGCGAGATTGACTCCAGCGAGGCCAGCGAGACCGTACGCGTGGCCGGGTACTGGAAGGACACCAGGTCGAACTCGATATCCAGGGCGGCCGGCCCGGCCGAGCCCCCGGCCGGGAGCGAGGTCGCGCCAGCCCGCTCCGTGATCAGCGGCTTCAGGTCCATGACCTCGAAGATGCGATCGAAGCTGACCAGCATCGTCAGGTAATTGACCTGGAGCGTCGTGAGCTGGTTGATCGGCCCGTAGAGCCGGGTGATCAGGGCGACCAGGGCGACGATCGTGCCGATCTTGAGCGTGCCCGAGATGACGAAGCTGCCGCCGAGCCCGTACACCAGCGTGGTGATCAGCGTGGCGAGCAGAGTGATGACGATGTAGAAGGCCCGCGAGTACACGCTGCTGACGACCGAGATGTCGCGGACCCGGCCCACCTGGCGGGAGAAGTTCTCCGCTTCCTGCTCCGGCCGCCCGTAGAGCTTGCTCAGCATCGCGCCCGCGACGTTGAACCGCTCGTTCATCAGCGACCCGACCTCGGCCGTGAGCTGCATCTGCTGCCGGGCCAGCCGTTGCAGCTTCTTGCCGATCAGCTTGCCCGGCAGGACGAACATCGGGATGACGACCAGGGCGATGAGGGTGATCTGCCAGGACAGGTAGAACATCGCGACCAGCGTGAGCACCAGGGTCAGGGCGATGGAGACCGTCTGGGTCAGCAGCGTCGTCACCGCCTGCTGGGCCCCCGTGACATCGCCATTCAGCCGGCTGACGAGCGACCCCGTCTGCGATCGGGTAAAGAACGCCACCGGCTGCTGCTGCACGTGCCGGAATACTTGGTTGCGGAGGGTGAAAATAAGCCCCTGACCGACCCGGGCCGAGCACCACGTCTGGATGTAGCACGCCAGCGCGTCCAGCAGCGCCAGCGCGGCGGCCACGACGGTGAGCTCGACCAGGACCGGTACCTTGTGCGGCAGGATCGCGTCATCAATGACCAGCCCGAGAATGATCGGGTTGGCCACGGAGATACCCGCGTCGAGCGCGGTCGAGATAATGAGAACTAGCATTGCCCAGCGATATCTGAGCGCGTACGGAATGATCCGCCGGACCGTTCCCGGCGTCACTTGCTGGCGAGTGACTTCCTCATTGCTCCGCAGTCTCAGTCCTGGACCGGTGCCCTTCATGATGAGGGACCTCCTGATAGAGCCATGTGGGCAGTCCGGCGAAGTTCAACTGGCTCTGGGCCGCAGTTGAACACGTCGGCCGGTCAGCGGGCATTCTTGCCAACTCTGTGCGTCATGAACAGACTTAGCTGATTCCAGCGTGGCCTGTCAAAAACCTGCTCGGGCTAGTCAGACTAAGAGGTACTCCGTGAGTGAGGATCTGATCGAGCCGGCCCTTCAGATTGATCTGACCGATCCGGACCTGTACTCTGACGGCGACCCCTATGCCGTATGGAAATGGCTTCGCCGGAATTCCCCCGTGCACTGGCACCCGCCTGCGGCGCTTCCCGGATTCTGGGTTCTCACCAAGTACGACGATGTCCGCGCCGTCTATCGCGACCCGGCCACGTTCAGTTCCGCCGGCGGGATCCTGCTGCGTCCGGAAAGCTATGGTGACGACCCTGGCGGGGGACGCACCCTGGCCCTCACCGACCCGCCCCGTCACCGCCAGCTCCGTGCCCTCGTGGACAGCTGGTTCTCGCCCCGGTCGATCCGCCTCCTGGAAGAGGAGATGCGGGTCGTCGCCCGCGATATCGTCACTCAGGCGATCGAGCGTGAGTCGTGCGATTTCGTCACCGAGATCGCCGCCCGCATTCCCTTGTTCGTCATCTGCAAGATGATGGGCGTGCCCAAAGAAGACTGGGAGCGCCTGTTCGCCCTCACCAACGAGGCATTCGGTGCAGGCGACGCGCTTGAGCGGCGGCTCGCCCACTTTGACATCCTGCAGTATTTCGAACGTCTCGTGGCCATCCGCGGGAAGGCTCCGGCCGATGATCTCGTGAGCGTGCTCGCCACGGCCGAGATCGACGGCCGGAAGCTGTCTCTGGACGAGATGATCCTCAATTGCGACAATCTGCTCGTCGGGGGGACCGAGAACACCCGCATCGCGGCGTCGGGCGGGATGCTGGCGTTCATCCAGTTTCCCGATCAGTGGCAGATGCTGGCCGATGATCCGTCGCTCCTGCCCGCTGCCGTGGATGAGGTACTCCGGTGGACCTCGACCGCCACGCACATCCTGCGGACGACGACCCAGCCGGTCACCATCCGCGGCCAGCGCATCGAAGCGGGGGAGCGGGTCACGCTCTGGAACCCGTCAGCCAATCGGGACGAGGACATCTTCGACGACCCGGATCGCTTCCTGGTCGACCGGAAGCCCAACCGGCACCTGGCTCTGGGCGGCGGCGAGCACGTCTGCCTCGGCGGGCCGCTGGGACGGCTCGAGCTGCAGCTTCTCTACGACGAACTGCTGCGCAACACCTCGCGGATCGAGCTCGACGGCATGCCGGTCAAGCTGAGTTCCATCGTCGTCAACGGGCTTGAGCACCTGCCGCTGAAGCTCATTCGCTGAGCGTCCCGCTGCCGGTGCCGCCCCGTGGCCCGCGAGCAGCGGCATGTCGCGGGGGATTGCGGGGCCAGTCAGTTTCACTTACTGTCAAGACAGATCGAGAAAAGTAGGTCTGCTATAGATCGAGAAAACCCGATCTGTAGGGGGAGGCCCAGTGGAGAGCGGGACGGCCGTCGTACCTGCCGGGCGGGCGAGCGGCGCACCGGGCATCCAGGGTGTCGCCCCGGACTGCAGCGTTCCGCTGACGACGCCGCGCCTGTCCCATGACCAGGCCGCCGCGCTGGCGGGGGTGTTCCACGCGCTGGCCCATCCGACCCGCGTTCAGCTGATGAACCTGCTGGTCGGCAGCCCGTTCGCGGTCTGCGCCTACGATCTGCAGACGGCGATGGGCATGCCGCAGTCCACGGTCAGCCACCACCTGAAGCTGCTGGTCGGCGCGGGGCTGCTGCGCAGGCAGCAGCGCGGGGCATGGGCGTACTACTCGGTGGACCGCGCGGCCATGCGCCGGCTCGGTGCCGTCGTGAGCCTCGATGACCTGACGCCGCAGCCGTTATCGCCCTGGGCGCTGAGCGGCTCCAGGGACACCGCGCCCAGGGGGCCGTGATGGCAGCGCCGCCGCCGGGCGTGCAGGACCACAGGCTCCCCGCCGCAGGAAACGGGGCCTTAGCCGGCGGCGCGCTGGCCGCTGATGACGAGCGGGAGATCCTGCCGCGCCTGGTCAGGGCCGTGGCCGTGCGGTGGACCTGGGCCGGGCTTGTCGTGATCTTGCTGGCGCTGGCCTGGGTGGCCGCGGCGATCAGCGCGGCGACCGGAGCGGTGCGGTGACGGCCGGCCTGCTCGCCGGGCGGCGTTCGCGGGTGCCGGTGATCCTGCAGGCCAGCCGCGCTGAGTGCGGGGTGGCGTGCCTCACGATGGTGCTGCACAGCCACGGCCACCATGTCCCGCTCCGGGAGGTTCGGGACGTGTGCCCGGCCGGCCGGGACGGGCTGAGCGCCGGGGGCATCGTCAGGGCGGCCCGCCAGTTCGGGATGCAGGCCGCCGGGCACCCGCCCGCGCCCGGGGTCCTGTCCCGGCTGCCCGTCCCGCTGATCGCCCATTGGGAGGGCGACCACTTCGTCGTGGTCGAGCGGTTCTCCCCGCGCCGGGTGCGGGTCATCGACCCGAGGCTGGGGCGGCGCCGGATGCCGGCCGCGGAATTCCGCGCGGGCCTGGGCAGGGCCGTGCTCAGCGTGCGGCCCGGCGAGGGATTTGCGCCCCGCCGGCGGGACGAGAAGCCGTTCTGGCGGCGCTACCTGCGCTCCCTGCTCGGGAACCCGGGCACGACAGGGACGCTCGCGCAGGTGCTGCTCGTCACCCTGGTCGGGCAGCTCCTGGTCCTGGCCATGCCGGTCACCGCCAAGATCGTCGTTGACGACACGGCCTCGCTGCGCTCGTCATCGGCGGAAACGCTGCTGGGCGCCGGGCTGGCGGTGGCGGCAGCGGCGCAACTGGTTACCGGGCTCCTGCGGTCCGCGCTGCTGGTGCGGCTGCAGGGCCGCCAGGACATCAGGGCCCTCCTCGGGTTCGCCGCGCACCTGCTGCGGCTGCCGCTGCGCTACTTCGAGGAACGCAGCACCGGCGACATCGTGACCAGGTTCGGCAGCATCGCCGTGCTGCGTGACCTGATGACGAGCCAGGCCCTCGGATCGCTGCTGGATGCCGTGTTCGTCCTGTCCTACCTGGCGGTCCTGCTCGCCGTGGACGCGGTGGTCGGGCTGGCAGTCCTCGCCGTTACCCTCACGGTCATCGCGCTGCTGGGGCTGACCACCCGGCCGGTCCGCGAGCGCATGGCCCTGGACCTCGCCGCCCAGTCCGAGTCCCTCGGGTACCTGGTCGAGATGATCGAGGGAATGCCCACCCTCAAGTCCTCCGCCGCCGAGGACCGCGCGATGGGCAGGCTCTCGCGGCTGCTGTCCCGCTGGATCACCTGCACCCTGCGCCGCAGCTACCTCACCGCGGTCACCGACGCGGCCACGTCAGCGCTGCGGTTCCTGACACCGCTGCTGGTGCTGTGGCTCTGCGTAAGCCGCGTCCTGGACGGCACCCTCACGCCCGGCACCATGCTCGCGATCACCTGGCTCGCCTCGGCGATCATCACCCCGCTGTCCTCGTTCGCGGCCAGCGGCCAGCGGTTCCAGCTCGCGGGGGCGCAGATGCAGCGCATCGCCGATGTGCTGGACGCCCGCCCAGAGCCCCGGCGGCCGACCCCGGCGCCGGAACGGCCGCTCCAGGGCCATATCGAGTTCCAGGACGTCAGCTACCGCTACGAGCCCCGCGGCCCGCTGGTCCTGTCCGGCATCTCCGCCGTCATTCTGGCCGGGCAGCGCGTCGCGGTCGTCGGCTCGACCGGATCCGGCAAGACTACCCTGGGCATGCTGCTGACCTGCCTGTACGCCCCCGTCGGCGGCCAGGTCAGGTTCGACGGACGGCTAGCCGGCACCTTCGATCCCCGGGCGCTGCGCCGCCAGATCGGCGTAGTGCTCCAGGAGCCGTTCATCTTCAGCGGCACCATCAGGGACAACATCAGCCTGCACGACCCGGAGCTGCCAGAGGCCGAGATCATCCGCGCGGCACGGCTCGCCGGGCTGCACGAGGAGATAACCGCGACCCCGCTGGGTTACGACACCCGCCTGGCCCAGCGCGGCACCGGCCTGTCCGGAGGGCAGCGGCAGCGCCTGGCCCTCGCCCGAGCGCTGGCCCGCCGCCCCGCCGTCCTGGTGCTCGATGAGGCCACCAGCCACCTCGACGCGGCCACCGAGTCCCTGATCCACGACAACCTGGCCCGCCAGCGGTGCACGCAGGTCATCATCGCCCACCGGCTCAGCACTATCCGCGATGCCGACCAGATCCTCGTCCTGCACCAGGGCCGTCTCGCCGAAGCCGGCACCCACCACCAGCTGCTGGCCCTCGGCGGCCGCTACGCCACCCTCGTCACCGCCCAGCTCTCCCCGCCCAGCCCGGACGGAGAGAACCACGACTCCGGAAGGAGGTGAGCACATGGACACCATCCCCGAGCTGACCCTCGCCGAGCTCGACGACATCCAAGGCGGCGCGGCAGCGGCACCGGCAGCCTGCGCGATTAAGCCCGACGGCGCATGCGCAAGCTGTGGCAGCAACTAACCCCGGAGCCGGAACCCCGGCAGGTGGTGACCGGGCCCGTCAGAACCAGGCCCGGTCACCACTGCGCGGGAACCACGCCGCCAGCGCGGCAGCAGCTCCCGCACTCATCCTCTCCCACCGGTCGGCTAGCGCCAGCCGCCTGGCCATGGTCGGGCCCGTGGTGACGGCGAGCGGCCCCGCCTTTATGGTGGACCGATGGCACCGGTCAGGCAGGTCCAGGTCACCTTCGACTGCGCGGTACCTGAGCGCGTCGCTCGTTTCTGGTGCGAGGTGCTGGGGTATGTCGAGCCCCCGCCACCGGAGGGGTTTGCTACCTGGGACGATTTCGACCGGTCTCTGCCGCCTGAGCATCAGGGTTCAGCGTCCGCGTGCACGGATCCCGCAGGTGCGGGGCCGCGGCTGTTCTTCCAGCGCGTTCCCGAGGGCAAGGTGGTCAAGAACCGGCTGCACCTTGACGTGAGAGTCGGCATCGGGCTGGTGGGTGAGGAGCGGCTGGCCGCGCTTGAGGCCGAATGCGCGCGGCTGGTCGCGCTCGGCGCGGCACGCGTGCGGCTGCTGCGTGCCGATGGCGTCAACGAGTCGTGCCTGGTGATGCAGGACATCGAGGGCAACGAGTTCTGCCTCGACTAACTGCTGGTGGGCGCCGGGCGCGGCAGCCTGCTGGCCCGCCCGCGGGCACTGTCGTCGAAGAGGGCGGCACGCAGGACCGTGTCCGCCGAGGCAAGCCCCGCCGGCCCGGCGCGGCGGGCCACCTCGCGGTTGAGCTCGGCGATCACCTCCGTGATCGCCCGCGCGTAGTCCTGCCCGGCCGGGGTGATGGCGACGTTGAGCTGGCGCGCGTCGGCTGAGTCCCTGGCGATCGTCGCGTAGCCGCGCTGGGACAGGCCATCGGCGGCCTTGCGGGCGGCCTGCCGGGTGACGCCAAGGACCGCCGCGAGCCTCCCGGCGGGGACCGGCCCGTGAGCCAGCAGCCGCATCGCGGCGGCGTCGCTGCGGCGGTAGTCCGGGTGGCCGCGCTCGGCCAGGCGGCCGGCCAGCTCGCCCAGCCAGCTCTGCCGGGCCAGCGCGAGCAGGTCGCCGAACGGGTACTCGGCGCTTGACTCTCCGGTCATCAGCTCATCATAATCCGGATATGCAACCAGGTTGCCTTTCTGCTCCGCCGATCTATCCCAGCCGGGTCAGCGCCACTTCGCTCGCCTGGCTCGCGCTCGCCGGGATCATCGCCTACGTGGCCATCGACCTGCTGCTGGCCTTCCTCCGGCCGCGTTACAGCCTGCTCTACAACGCCGAGAGCGATTATGGCCGGGGACCGTGGTCGTGGCTGATGGACCTCAACTTCCTGCTGCGCTGCGCCGTGTCGCTGGCCGCCGCCGGCGCGCTCGGCCTGGCGACCGTCGCCCGGGCGCGCAACCGGGGCGGGCTGGCGCTGCTGTCGGCCTGGGCGGTGTGCTCGGGGCTGCTCGCCTTCTTCCCCGATGACCTCGAAGGCCAGCCGCCGCACGGCAGCGGGGTCGTGCACCTCGCGCTGGCGTTCCTCGCCTTCTGCTGCGTGACGGTCGCGACCATCATGATCTCGGTCAGCCTCCGGCACGATCCGCGCTGGCGGCGGGCCCGGCCGCTGCTGCTGGCCATCTCCATCGCCGGAGCCGCGGCGTTCCTGCTGCTCGGCCACGCGACCGGGCACCGGCACGCGCCCGCCGGGCTTTACGAGCGGATCTTCCTCGGGCTTGAACTGGCCTGGCTTGCCGCAGCCACCAGCCGCATCGCGCGCCTGGCTGACTCGCGCTAGACAGAAACCCGGCCGGGCCACAGGGCCATGCCGGGTTCTGCCGCGGGGTGCTGCTTATGAGGTGAACTTCGCTGGCATCGACGCCGCGATGCCCTGAGCCAGGACGGCGCCCGTTCCGGCCATGTGGTTCTCGGCCGCCAGCAGGTCGGCGCTGGCCTTCGGGCTGCCGGCCACGATGGCGTTGATGGCGGTTTCGAGGGTGGAGACGTGGCCTTGCAGGTCGGCGGCGACGGCGCTTTGCGGGAGCTTGGTGGCGCCGGCGATGAAGACGCTGAACTTGGAGATGTAGCCGGCCAGGTTCTTCTTGGCGGTCGCGACCTTGGCGTGGTCCTTGGTGGCGACGCCGAGGGTGTAGTTGACGAAGTAGCCGATGTGCGCGCGCCACAGCTTCAGGAACTCCGTCTGCGCGGCCGGTCCGTACACGCTGCCGATGGCGGTGCCGAGCTGGTTGGTGTTGTCCGACAGCGCGGACACCGCGCCCTTGACCTCAGGGTTCTTCAGGTTGCCGCCCGCGGCCGCGGCGGTCTGCACGACGAACGCGGTGGCCGCGACGTGCTGGATCAGCAGGCCGGTCAGGCCGGCGCGCAGCGAGGAGCTCGCGCCTGTGACGTTGCCGGCGATGCTCTTGGAGCTGGCGATGCCCTTGGCCAGGACCTCGGCCGTTCCGTTCATGTGCATCGCGGCCATCTCGATCTTCTGCCCGGCGTCCGGGCTCTTGGCCACGATGGCGTTGATGGCGGTTTCGAGGGTGGAGACGTGGCCTTGCAGGTCGGCGGCGACGGCGCTTTGCGGGAGCTTGGTGGCGCCGGCGATGAAGACGCTGAACTTGGAGATGTAGCCGGCCAGGTTCTTCTTGGCGGTCGCGACCTTGGCGTGGTCCTTGGTGGCGACGCCGAGGGTGTAGTTGACGAAGTAGCCGATGTGCGCGCGCCACAGCTTCAGGAACTCCGTCTGCGCCGCCGGTCCGTACACGCTGCCGATCGCCTTGCCGAGCCCCTGAGTGTTCAGGTCAAGCGCGGCGAGCGCCGCCTTGGCCTGCGCAGATGAGGCGCCCTTCGTGATCGCCGCCTGCACCACGTTCGCGGTCAGGTCGACGTGCTCGACGAGCAGCTGGTCGAGGCCGGCGTAGAGCTGCGCGGCCGCCGTGTTGGTCAGCGATCCGGCGGCCCCGCTCGGCGACGCCATGGGGGACATGCTGGTGCTGGCCGAGCCTGAGTGCGCGCTGCCGCCGCCGCTGGCCGCGCTGCCGCTGCTGCCGCAGGCGGCGGCCGCCAGGGCCAGGGCCGCGAGGCCGACGCCGCCGCGGACAAGAGCCTTACTCTGCATCGCTATCTCACCTTCGGATCGAGTGAAGTTCGTCCGCAGTGTTCGCGGCCAGCGGCGGATCGGTTCATAGCCATCCGCGACGAGAAGCGCCGGCCAGGCGTCAGGAGCAGAGTCGGCTAGGAAAGAACCTGGCCGAGCGCCACGGGGTGCGACGGGGTGGCCGGTATCGTCCGGCCGTGCTCGATGCTGACGGCGAACGCCCAGGTGCCGCGGTAGGGAACGGCTAGCTTGCCGATCAGCATGGGCTTGTCCCCATGACCGGTGACATCGAAGGAACCCACGGCGAGCGGGGTATGCGCGCCGGTGATCTGCCAGAGCACGTAGACCTGCGTCGCGGTGTCGTCCCTGGGCAGCCCGGACGGGATCAGCCAGGCAGTTCCCCCAGTGACGATGACCTTGGCCGCGAGTGTGCGGGAGCTGGCATCCGTCAGCGTCACCTCGCGGCAGGATCCGGCGTGCACGCAGCCTGCTGTCGGCCCGGCCGGGGTGCTCCCGGTGCCCGAGAGCCCGCCCCAGACCGCACCGCCCGCGGCCAGCACCGCGGCCGCGGCCGCCGCGCTGGCGATCGTCCGCAGCCGGCGCTGGCGCCGGGCCTGCGCCAGGTCGGTCACCGTGGCCGCTGGCCACCCTGATCCTCTCCGGGCTGACCGGGAACGCCGCCGGCCGCGGCACCGCGGCCAGAGCCGGCCGCCAGGTCTTCCGTGACCGCCGCCATGATCCGCTCGCCGAGCTGCGGGCTCGGCTCCGCTGTCAGCCAGTTGTCGCCAAGCGCGGCGGTCACCTCGGTGAAATCGCCAAGGGCGGCCTGGCAGCGCGGGCAGCCCGGCAGGTGAGCGCGGAATTCGGCGTCGTCGCCGGGGTCAAGCGCGTGCACGGCGTAGCCGGCGGCAAGCTCGTCATAGCGCGCGTGATCCCGCGTCTGATCAGTCACGGTGACCCTCCCCTGGCACGCCGCCCATCGGGGCGAGCCGCAGCCGCAGCCGCCGCATCGCCGAGAACATCCGCGTCTTGACCGTCCCCAGTGGTACGCCAGTGAGATCCGCTATCTGGCTCTGGGTATATCCGCCGAAGTAGGCCAGCGTCAAAGCCCTGCGCTGCGCCTCGGGCAGTTCCAGCAGCGCGGCCCTGACTTCAGCCGCCTGAATCTCGCGCCAGGCTGCTACCGCGGGATCCTCGCCGACGGGCTGCTCGACTGCCTGCTGGACTGCCTGCGCGTTCTGCCGGCGCTGCTCGGCGGTCTCCCTGCGGACCAGGTCCACGGCCTTATGGTGGGTCAGGCTGAGCAGCCAGCTCCGCACGCTGGCCCGGCCCCGCAGGTAGGAGCCCGGCGATTTCCACAGCCCGACGAACGCCTCCTGAACGGCATCCTCGGCGAGCGTGGCGTTCGCCGTAATCTGCCGTGCGAGCCGGTAGCACGCGGAGCCATGCCGCTGGTAGAGGGTCGCGAGCGCGTCGGGGTCGCGCGCTGCGACGAGATCGACCAGGGTGACATCCAGCGGCGAAGGCGCGGGAGCTCCGTGGCCAGCGAATCCTCTGGCCAGCATTGGCAACACGCCAGGCATTCGCAGCCGGCCGGGATCCGGCTTGCCCTGAGGCAGCACCGATGCGGCCGATGCGGCTGATGCAGCGGCGAGGCTGGTCATGAGACGACGAACACTCCGACCATGCCGGCGCTCTGGTGGTACTGGCAATGGAACGGGTAACGGCCCTGGTGCTTGAACGTGACCGTGAAGGTGACCTCATCCGAGCCCGGGTCGCCGGTGACCGTCTTCGAGGTCACGCCGAGGGCGGGGATGACGATGTTGTGCGGATAGGCGCCCATGTCCTTCAGGGTGATGCGGACGGCACCGGTACGGACGTGCACGGTCATCGGGCTGAACCGCAGGCTGCTGTTGCCCATGATGGTCACGTGCTGGCTGGCGGCAGCCGCCGCGGGCCCGCCCGAGGCCGAGGCGCCGGCACCCGACGCCGTCGGCGAGGAAGTCCCCGCGCAGCCGGCCACCGCGACCGCCGCCGCTATCGCGCTTGCCGCCAGCCACCCAGGCCAGCGTCCGGTCAGCTTCGACTTCATCGCTTTCTTACCTCCCACAACAGGCCGCAGGCCGCCAGCACGGTGGCGGCGGCTTCGGCGACAGCGGCTATCGACTTCTCGGTGAACCAGGCCGGCTCGTACATGTTCGGCAGCGGTCCGAGCTGGCCGATGTTGACGTACCGGTACAGCAAGATCGCGCCGAGTGAGGTGGCGGCGACCACGAAGGCGAGCGCGAATCCGGTCCGCCGGCCAATGACCAGCACGACCAGCGCGGCCAGGGATGCCGCCGCCGCGTCGATCCGGAACAGGTCTCCCTGGCTGACCGATGCCCGGATCCCGTCGTAGACCGGCGCGAGGTCGGCGTGCACGTAGGCGCTGACTCCCAGGCCTGCCGCGATCAGCACGCGCAGCGCCAGTCCGGTGACCCGCATGGCAGCTCATTTCTCTCGGCGGCGTGCTGTGACGGCGGGTATTCGCGGCACCGGCCCGCTTAGTTCATGATCAACTTCGGCGGCCGAACGGCAGGCAGGTTGCCGCGCACGCAAACCGGCAGGGGCCATCCAGCGAACTAGTCCCCACAGCAGGCACCGGCATGAGGAGGACGGCGTGGAATCAGGAACGCTGGAGCGCGCGGCATCGCCCGGCCAGGAGAATCCGGGTACCGGGAACCCGGCCGGCCCGCAGAACGTCCGCCGCTACTGGGTAGTGCGGCTGCTGTTCGGCCTCATCTGGGGCAGTGGCCGAGACGGCGATCTGCCTGTCCCTGCTCCTGGGGATCGCGCAGCGCGCCGGCTTCATCTTCGGCGCCGTCTTCGGCCTGGCGATCTGGGGGGCGGGCGAGGGCTTCGGCGGGCCCTACCTGAGCGGCTCCACGGACATCGGCTGCGCGGTCATGTACTCCGTGCTCTTCGCCGCGCTGCTGCTCGCCGTGCCGCGCGCCGTCCGCGCGGCAGCGCCCTCGCTGGACTCCAGGCTCGCCAGCCGCTGGCCCCGGTTCGCATCGCTGACCTTCATCACGGTCCGCCAGGCCTAGGCGACGTGAGGCTTGCCGCCTGGCCAGGTGACAGTGGCGACGCGGACGATACGCCTGTCATTTTTTTTATGGGGCTTCGGCTTGGTCGTCTCCCAGACGTGGTAAGCGATACGAACGGTGCCGCCGGTATCGGTAATGACCTCGGCGCCACCAGGGCCGAAACCGTAGCCCTGGCCCGTGGCCATCACGTGGTTGGAGTATGTGAAGCCGGGGCCGAAGCGCTTCGCCACCCAGGCGTCGGTGTGATACGCGTTGGTATCGAAGCGGCCCCGCGAGACGAAGAGCCAGACTTTCCCGCCGTGAGCGATCAGGCTGGGCGCCTCCATCACAAGGCCGTCGGGAATCTGAGCCAGGATCAGGGATGGGTTGCGTCCGCCCGTAAATTTCACGCCGGACCCCGAGAACGTCAGCTTGCGGGCCCGGATCTGGAACGTGCCGTTCGGGAAGCCGGGGTGATAGTGACCGCGCTTCCACACCAGGTAACTCTGCCCGCTCGCGGTCTTGTAGACGGTGGGGTCGATCGCCTCCCACCCGGCCGCGTTCGCGCAGGTCGCCAGGTGCGGTGCGGAGAAGGCGCCGGTCGGTGTCGGCGCCACCGCCCAGTAGACACAGTGCGGGCCGGTCCCCTTGGCCGCGGTGAAGAACATGAAATACCGGCCGTCGCGCGCTACGACATGAGGGGCCCACAGGGCGTGCAGGCCCGCGGGCGCGGACGGGTAGGCGCTGCCGACCCTGGTGAATCCCTTCGTCAGCGACGATCCGCGGAAGATCGGCAGGATCCCGTCGCCGCCTCCGGTCGCGTAGACGTAGTACGACGACCCGAACTTCGCGAAACCCGGATCAGCGGCGGACTGCTTGCTGATGGTCGTGTACCTCGGTGTCGCCGCCTGCGCCGTCGCCGTTACCGATGTAAGTAACCCGGCAGCCAGGGTGGCCACACCTGCCACCGCTACCCGAACCCCTGACTTCATGACTATGCGCTCCCTTGCAAGCTCGGGGCCAGACTCATGAACACAGCCGATCCTAAGACGAATCACCGCTGCGCCGTGCACGCCGGGTAGTGGCGTCGCCTCATGCTTGTCATACTGAAAGAGCTCGGGGGCAGGCAGGAATCGCAGGGTGAAGCTATGCGCACAATCGCGGTGTTGCTCGGGGCGTTAGCCGCCGGGGCCGTCTTAGTAATCCCGGCCGCGGCAAGTGCCAGCGGCGGCTCACCCGCGACAACTAAGGCCGGGTGGACCGTCGACATGTCCCTCCCGGCTCCGACCAGTTCGTCGCAGGTCGCCAGCACAACGCTGAACGCGGTCTCCTGCTCGTCGGCCACCAGGTGCATGGCCGTTGGGTCGTACCTGTACCTCTACGGCAACGACTCCGGGCCGGTCAGCGGCACGGTGGCGGAGCGCTGGAACGGCCGGGACTGGAAGCTTCAGCTGCCGCCGAGCCCGGATGCCACCTCGGTGCTCCAGGCGGTGTCCTGCGTATCGGCCAAGAACTGCACCGCGGTTGGCTCCACCGGGAGCTTGACGAATTCGCCGCTGGCAGAGCACTGGAACGGCCGTCGATGGACGGTGCAGCGAACGCCCAACGCGGCTACTGGCGGTGCAGGCGAGCTTGTGGGCGTGTCATGTGCGTCGGCATACCGATGTACTGCGGTCGGACCCGAGATAGCCGAGCACTGGAACGGCATCCGATGGTGGGCGCAGGTCCTGCCGGTCGGCGCGACGTCGGTCTCCTGTGCGGCGGCGCGGCGCTGCGTGGCGACGGGTGGCCCTGGAGTCGAGCGGTGGAGGGGCTCACACTGGCAGGTTCAGCCGCTCCCCGGCCCGGTCGACAGTATTGCGAGCTTCCAGGCAGTCTCGTGCGACACCACGGACAGCTGTACCGCAGTGGGCACCTACTACAGCAACGCAACCGGTGACACGGGTCTGATCGCTGATCACTGGAACGGTTACCGCTGGAGGATCCAGGTCACCCCAGCCCCAGGCACCAACCCGGGGTTCGGTGCGGTGTCGTGTGCCGCGGCCATCAGCTGCACCGCTGTCGGCCAGGCCGTGGACGCCGCGGGCGAGGCTCAAATCGCCGTGGCCGAGCATTGGAATGGCCACCGCTGGAAGATTCAGCAGGTGCCCGGTGCCCTCGGCGTCGCCTTGTCCATGACCGGGGTGTCCTGCCCCTCAACGGTGAGCTGCCTGGCGATCGGGGACGCCTACCAAGGCGGCCCCGCCCTCCAGGCACCGCTGGCGGCCAGGTGGAGCGCACTGCCGGGACGGTGAGCGAACCCTGAAAGGGTCGCGGCCAGGCTTGGTGTAGGGCAACATCCGCGTATCCGGGAGCTTGTCATATCTTGCCCAGGTCTGCGCCCGCTGCCATGCTCGGGGCTGCGGGCGGTGCCTGGCACCTCTCGCGGCTGTTCTGCCAATGTCGGCCGGGGCTAGCCGTTCCCGGCACGGGACCGGCTGAGCAGCCCGGCCTTCCAGGGAGGGGGTGGCAGCCGGTGCGTATGCCCCAGCTCGCCGCGCGTTCGGTCATGGTAGTGCCGCTGGTGCTGGCGGGAGCCCTCGCGGCTGTCGCCCCGGCGTCGGCCGCCGCTGGGTCTGCTGTCGCCAGATCCGGTGCCTCTCGGTCCACTGCCGCTGGCCGGATGCCCGCGTTCAGGACCGGTGGCCAGCTAGTGAGCGTGGCCGCCGTCTCGGCTCGGGACGTCTGGTCCGTCGGTGCCACTAGCGGCGGCAAGCCCCTGATCCTTCGCTGGAACGGCACCGCGTGGAAGCAGGTGCCCAGCCCCGCCCCAGCCGGAAGCGTGCTCCGGCGGATAACCGCGACCTCTGCCAGCAACGCCTGGGTGGTCGGTTACTACGGCACCAGTCATTCCAGGACGCTGATCCTGCGGTGGAACGGCCACGTGTGGAAGCAGGTGCCCAGCCCGAGCCTCGGCTCCGACAGCTCCCTCGCCGGCGTGACGGCGACATCGGCACGCAGTGCCTGGGCGGTAGGTTCCTACGGCTCCAGCCATCCGAGGACGCTGATCCTGCGGTGGAACGGCACTGCCTGGAAGCGCGTGTCCAGCCCTAGCCCGGCGGAGTGCGGCCTGAGCAGCGTGGTCGCGACGTCTGCCAGCAGCGCCTGGGCGGTCGGCGCTACCTTCAGTCCCACCAGCCAGGGCCGGGCGCTGATCGAGCGGTGGAACGGCAGGACCTGGAAGCGGGTGCGTCCTCGCGTCACCGGTTCCGGGCTGAGCAGCATCGTCGCGACCTCTTCCCGCGATGTCTGGGCTGTCGGCTTCGGCGGCAGCGGCGGGGGATACCAGATCCTGCGCTGGAACGGCACGTCATGGAAGACGGTGCCCGGCCCGAAGCCGGCCGGCTTCCTGCCGTTCCCCGAGGCCGTGGCCGCCCTGTCGGCTCACAGCGCCTGGATCGTCGGTTCCTCCAGCACTGGCAGGACCTTGATCGAGCGGTGGAACGGCAAATCCTGGAAGCGGCAGGCTAGCCCGAGCGGCAGCCTCGAAGGCATCGCGGCCCTCTCCTCCCGTAGCGCCTGGGTGGTCGGCACGTCCGGGAGTTCCGGCACCCGTGCCCTGATCCTGCACTGGAACGGCCACACCTGGAAGTAGGCGTGCCTCGTCGTCCCGGCCAGGCCGCCAGGCCGGGACGACGAGGTTATGCGGCGAGGGCGGCGTAGCGGCCGGCTTCGGCGACGAGGGTGGCGTGCGTGCCGGTCTCGATGATGGCGCCGTGGTCCAGGACGATGATCTGGTCGGCGTCGCGCACCGTGGACAGCCGGTGGGCGATGGTGATGGTCGTGCGGCCGGCGGCGAGGGCGTCGAACGCCTGCTGGACGGCGCGCTCGGTCTCGGTGTCCAGCGCGCTGGTGGCCTCGTCGAGGACGAGGACGCGAGGGTCGCGCAGCAGGGTCCTGGCGATGGCGATGCGCTGCTTCTCGCCGCCGGAGAACCGGTGGCCGCGAGAGCCGACCATGGTGTCGTAGCCGTCGGGCAGGCCCGCGATCAGGTCGTGGATCTGGGCGGCCCTGGCGGCGTCCTCGATCTCGGCGTCGGTGGCGTCGGGGCGGGCGTAGCGCAGGTTCTCCCGCACGGTGGTGTGCAGGAGATAGGTCTCCTGGCTGACGACGCCGACAATGGCGGCGAGGTCGGCGAGCCGCAGCTCGCGCAGGTCGGTGCCGTCGATGCGGACGCTGCCGCTGACGGGGTCGTACAGGCGGGCGAGCAGGGCGGCGAGGGTGGTCTTGCCGGATCCGGTCTCGCCGACTACCGCGAGGGTGCTGCCCGCGGGCACGTCGAGGCTGACGCCGGTCACGGCGGGCCGGTCGGCGCCGGGGTAGCTGAAGCTGACGTTGTCGAAGCTGACATGGCCGGTGACCCGGCCGGGGTCGAGGTCGGCGGGCCGCGCGGGATCGGTGATGTCCACGGGCAGGTCGAGGTACTCGAAGATCCGCGCGAACAGGGCCAGCGAGCTGATCACGGACACGCTGGTGCTGAGCAGGCCGGTCAGTGGCCGGAACAGGCTGTTCTGCAGCGTGGTGAAGGCGATCAGGGTGCCGATGGTCATGGCGCCGGCGGTGACGGGCAGGCCGGCGGCGAGGTAGATGATCGCGGGGATCGCGGCGAACATGATGCTCATGGACGCCATCCGCCAGCGGCCGGCGAGCTGAGAACGCAGCTCCAGGTCGATCAGCCTGGCGGACGAGGCGGTGAACTTCCGCACCAGGGACGGGCCGGTGCCCATGGTCTTGGCCAGCTGGGCCGCGTTGACCGACAGCCCTTCCTCGATGGCGACATTGAGGTTGGCCAGCTCGCGCTGCTGCTCGGTGGTGATGGCGCGGCGCATCCGGGCGACCTTGCGGGTCAGGTAGATGGCGGGCGGCATGACGACCAGCGAGATGAGGGACAGGCGCCAGGACAGCACGGCCATCGCGACGGCGGTGGCGACCGCGGTGGTGAGGTTGGCGGCGACGGAGGTCGCGGTCGAGGTCACGACCGACTCCATGCCGCCGATGTCGTTGGTGATGCGGGACTGGACCTCGCCGGTCCTGGTCTTGGTGAAGAACGCGATGGACTGCTGCTGCAGGTGCGCGAAGACGCTGGTGCGCAGCCCGTGCATGACCTTCTGGCCGATCTTGGTGCTGATCCAGGTCTGGATGACGCCGAAGGCCGAGGTGACGGCGGCGACGGCGATCATGCCGGCCACCAGCCAGGCCAGCAGGCGCACGTTCTTGTCCGGCAGCGCGGTGTCGATGACCGCGCGGAGCAGGAACGGCGAGACCAGGCCGACGATCGAGGAGGCCGCGATGAGCGCGGTGACGATCGCCAGCTGCCAGCGATAGGGGGTGAACAGCTGGCCGATGCGGCGCAGTGACACCTGGCGTGCCTGCGCCTTCTCGGCGGGGGTGACGGTTCTGGAGCTGCGGGACCTGCCCGCGCGGGCGATGTCTGGCTGAGTGGCAGGTGACGCCAAGAGCTTGCTCGATTCTGTCGGGGGGGTAAGAGGCTACTTGCTGAGGCTGCCTCAATATGAGGCTACAACAGAATTAACTGCTACGCTATTCCGGTGACCTTCGAGGGCGAAACGGCCGGCCAGGCGGACTCCGGCGGTGACGGCGACGAGACGATGCTGGAACTGTTCCGGTCCGTCTCGCGCCGGCTCCGGGAGACGTCGCAGGAGTCCCTGGCGCCCTGGGACATCTCGCCGTCACACTGGCGGGCTCTGCGGGTGCTGGCCCGGCACGGGCAGATGCGCCTGTCGGGACTGTCGGAGCACCTGCGCATCGCGCCGCGGTCGGCCACGGAGGTCATCGACGCGCTGGAGAATCGCGGCCTGGTGGCCCGGCGGCCTGATCCGGCCGACCGGCGGGCCACCCTGGTGGAGCTGACCGAGCACGGCGTCGGCGTCCTGCACGCGGTGAAGGGAGTCCGCGGCGCCGAGGCCGAGCGGCTCTTCAGCCGGCTCAGCGACGCTGACCGCGCGCACCTGGCCCGGATCCTCCGTGTCCTGCAAGCCTGACCGGCCTGACCGGCCCGATGGCGTTGCCGGCCGCGCCGGCACAGCTTCCCGCAGCCGTAACGGACCTGGGCGGACGTGGGCGGAAGCGGCTAAAATGACCCCGCCCCTGACCATCCCCTGTCGCCGCGAGGAGGCCGGATGCCGGGAGATCCGCCCAGCTCACCCGCGCTGCGCGCGTCCGACGCTGACCGTGACCAGGTCCTCGAACTGCTGGGCGCCGCCGTCGTCGACGGTCGGCTCGACCAGGTCGAGTTCGACGAGCGGCTGGACGCGGCGCTTGCCGCTCGCACCCTAGACGCGCTGGCCCCGCTGACCGCCGACCTCGTCGCGGCGCCCGGCAGCGGTGCCGCTCTCGCGCTGCCGCTCTCCCGGACGCCGGCTGCAGCCGGCCGCCGAACGGCTCACCATCAGCGAGCGGCACGGCTCGGTGCGGCGTGACGGGCCGTGGACGCTGCCGCACCGGCTGCGGCTGCGCACCGCGTGGTGCCACGTGCTGCTGGACCTGACCAGCGCGGTGCGCAGCGGGCCCGAGCTGATTATCGACATGCGGGTGAGCGGTGGCGAGGTGGAGCTGGTCCTCGCGCCGGGCATGGTGGTGGACGCCAACGAGCTGTCGGTGCGGCACAGCAGGCTCGAGATCAGCAGGGACGCGGGCGACAACGCGCCGGAGACGCTGCGCGTCCGCCTGGCAGGCCGGCTGCGGCACGGCCGGATCGACACCCGGTGGCTGCCCCCGAGCCGGGCAGGTGAAGCGTGAGCGCCGTCGTTATCGCCGTGGTTCCGCGGTCCGGGGTGCGGCCGGCGCGTCTTTCCAGGGCCGCCGCGGTCTATGGCCATTCCCCGGTATTCGTGGCCGCCCGCTCGTCCCTGGATGAGCAGGAGAGCGCCGAGTACTCGTCGTTCGGGCCGTTACTCGAATGCGAGCCGGGCGACCCGGCGCCCGCGCTTCGCGAGCTGCGCCGCCTCGGGCCCGTCGCCGTCGTGACCTTTACCGAGGCCCTGCTACCGCTGGCCTGCGGTATCGCGGACGGGCTGGGGCTGCCGTTCCTGGACCCCGAGACGCTCACGCTCGCGACCGATAAGTGGGCACAGCGCCAGCGGCTCGCGGCCAGCGGCGTCGATAGCGTGTGGTCGGCGGTCGCCACGAGCCGCGGCGAAGCCCTTGACCTGCTGCGGAGCAGGGGCGGCCCGGTGGTCATCAAGCCGCGGCGCAGCCAGAACAGCATCGATACCTATCTCGTCGAGAACGCGGAGCAGTTTCCCCCGGAGCTGGCGCCAACCACCAGTCGGCCGTTCGTGGTGGAGGAGTACCTGAAAGGCCGGGACGAGGGAGAGCTCGGCGACTACGTCTCCGTGGAATCCCTGGTCGCCAACGGCGAGCCGTTCACCCTCGGGGTGACGGGCAAGCTGCCCCTGCTTCCGCCCTTCCGCGAGCAGGGACACTTCATCCCGTCCCATCTTCCGGTGGCGGAGCGCGCGGAGATCGGGGAGCTTGCCTCGGCGGCGGCCAGGGCGCTGGGAATCCGGCGCGGGCTGGTCCACACCGAGATCAAGATCACCGAGGGCGGCCCGCGGATCATCGAGGTCAACGCTCGTATCGGCGGCTTCATCAGCGGCCTGTACGTGCGCGCGACCGGTCAGGATCTACTCGAGCTGGGGATCGCGGCGGCCTGCGGTCTGGCGGTCACGCCCCGAGCGGTGCCAGACAGCGGGCCGGTACGGTTCATCGCCTGGAACCAGCCGCCGGTGGCCGGCGGCGAGCTGTGCGCGATTATCGGGGCGGACGAGGTCAGGCAGCAGCCGGGCGTCATCTCGTACCTCACGCGGATGCCCGTCGGGTCGGTGTTCGCGCCCGGCGTCGTGACCTATGCCATCGACGCGCTGTCCGGCCAGGCGCCCGACCATCAGTCCATGCTGGCGACCATCGACCGCTGCGCCGAGCGGCTGAGATTCACCTTCCGCGAGCCAGACGGCCCGCCGGTCACCTGGCAAGCCAGCCGCACCGGCCTGATCCCCGAGCCAGCCCAGGACTAACCGATCAACGGGGGCAGCCGGTGTAGGGGACCTGTTCCAGGTCGGGGAAGGCCGGAACGCGGGTGGTGGCGGCGTTCCCGGCCGCGCTGTAGCCGACAGTGAACCAGACCGGAAACGCCTCGGGACACCGGACGAGGACCTGGAAAGTGACACTGAACCAAGCGCTGTCACCAGGTCCGAGGGAGGTCGGGTCCTGGCCCGTCTCGAACGCGCCGCATGGTGCCCATCGCTGCGAGATCGCCCGAAGCCCGCCAAGCGGAAGCATGGCGCGGATCTGGCCGAGCCTGACCGATCTCGCGGACCCGTTAGTGATCTCTGCGCCGAGCTGGAGTTTCCGGCCGGACTGAGCGGAACATGTGCCGCCGGCCGGGACGATCGGCGGGCCGCCCTGGTACACCGGAACGCCCTGGCGGACCGGAGTCCCCAGGCGCACCGGAGTGGCCGGGTCGGCGCTGGCCGTCGCCTGGCTAGCGCTTCCTGGCCGCTGCCGGTGCCCGGCCGCGTATCCCACCGCGAGCCCGATGACCAGCCCCGCGGCGAGCAGGATCGCGGCGACCCGCGGCTGCCCTAAGTTCGGCGGGAGGAACCGGCGCCCGCCCTGCTCCAGTATGTCGGCCGCGGGTTCGTCAGGCCCGGGCTGCCATCCAGGCCGCCACCTGGGCTCGTCCCGCTGGCCGCGATCCTCGTTCACGAGGCCAGGTTATGCCCGCCGCGAGCGGACGTGACTGCCAGCGATCTGATGCCTCGATCACCCGAGCAAGGTGAGGCGGCCGATCGTCCCCGGCGGTCTACTGGGCGGCAGCGTCGGCTGACCACCAGGGGGCTTTCGTGACATCGCCCGCGCTTCACCGTTCTCCAGGGCTCCCGGCCCAGATGGCAGAGCGAGCCGGGGAGATGCGGGACCGGGTCCGGCTGATGATCGAGATCACGGCCAGGGCCGGTTCCTACCGGAAGGGGCTGCTCGCCGCCGCCAGGCGGCTCAGCCCGGAGGAGGCCGCCGTCCTGTCCGACCTGGAGCGGAACGGCCTCCAGGTCCCGCAGCTGAAGGACGTCCTGTGCGGCGGTCATGTCCTGGTCGATGACCCCGTTCTGTATGAGAAGTGGCGGTTCGCCGGGATCAGCCATCCGCGGATATCCAGCCACCATCGGGACATCGACAAGGATCGCTACCCCGACATCGGGATGCGCGGCCAGGTCGTCCGCGAGAAGCTGCACGGCCGGACCGCGACGGGCACCTGGGTGCAGCTGGAGAAGACGCCGGCGGCTTTCGGGAAGGGCAGGCTGCCCAGCCTGACCGACCTCCGGCACCTGATGGACTACGTGGTCTACCGGCTGACGCGCAGCAATGTCGGACCGTGGGGGCTGTCCAGGTCGACCGAGCGGCATCCGATGTACCTGTCTCCGATCGTGGCCGTGCCCACGGCGCTGGCGCCGCCGGTCGCGCAATCGCTCACCAGTGCGCTGCACCGGATCGAGGAGGACGACGACGTTACTTCGGCGTCGGGTGACCTCGCGGGGCGGTTCCCGCCGCCGGACCGGCCAGAACCGGCGGCGGAGCTGGGCCAGGCACTCTCCGGGCGGGCCGGGCGCGGCCTGTTCGGGAGCTCGGCGGTATGGGTGACCGAGACGCCGTCTCCCGGCGCGGCCGCGATCCTGGCCATGCGCCAGGGGCAGGGGCGACGGGAGCAGGAGGGGGCAGGGGATGAGTGAGGACGGCACGCGCGGCGGCGCGGCGATGACACCGGATTCCGGTCAGGCGGCGGTCCCTGAAGGGCTGGTCTCGGCGGTGGTGCACCTGGTCGGAACCGGGCCGGTGCTGCTGGGCGCTTACACCATCGCCGAGCTCGCGGCGGTGGACGCGATCGTGGACTTCCTCGAAACGCGGCCCTCGGACGAGGTGCTGGCCGAGGCGGTCCGCTCGCTGGCGGCGCGCCAGCTCCTGGTGGCCGGCTCGGACGGGGAACAGGTCCAGGTGCGGGGCGACCTGGGCATCGCGGTGGCGTTCCAGCAGCGAGCGCGGCTGGTGCTGGATGCCCGCGCGACGGGGACGCAGTCGGGCGAGCCGTGGCGGATCCTGCTGCTTCCGCAGCCCGAGGAGATCTGCCTCGTGATCCGCATCGACGCGCTTGGCGTGCACGAGGTCGGCCTGTACAAGCTGGGCGAGGCCCTGGGCCAGCTCGCCGACTGGCTGCCACGGGGCGACCGGGCGGAGCCGGGGGCGGCCGCCGACGCGGACGGGGTGCTGGCCGACGCGGAACGGTCCGCGCTGGTCACCGTCACCCAGTACACCGCGCAGGGATCGGCCGAGACCGCGGGGACGAGCACCGACCTGATCCTGGCCCGCCGCGACGGCGAGCTGCACGAGTTCCGCCGTGACCCGCACGACCATGACCGGCTGGTGCCGGGGTCGCGGGACGGCAAGGACGTCAGGGAGACCCTGGACGACCTGCTTGACCAGGACGCCCGCGCGGCGTAACCGGCTCCATGTCGAGAGTCTCGGCGCCCATCTCGCCGACCGTGAGCCCGTCGACTCCGGCGCCCGGTGGGACGAGCTGGAGCCGCTCTACGACGACCTGGCGGCCAAGGTCAGGTAGGCGCCCGGCCGCCGTCACCGCGGAACGCGGGGTCAGCGGTGCCGCGTGAGCCGGCGGCGGTAGTAGATGCCGCCGGCACCCGCCAGGACGGCAGCCAGGCCGAGCGCGAGGAGCAGCGGGTCCTGGAAGCCGGCGGTGCCGCCGCCGCCGGTGTCCGGCGCCACGTTGGACACCTGGTGGCTCGTCTTGCGCGGCCTGGGTGAGGCCGAGTGGGCTGGCTTCGGCGTCGCCGAATGGGTGGCATGCTGGCTCGGGGTGGCGGTCACGGTGGTCTTGCCCGGTGCTGGCGTGCCGGTGGCCGAGTTGCTCGTGCCGGGCGAGAAGCTAGTGGGTGTCGGCGATGGCGCGGATCCCGAGCAGCCCGCGACGCAGGCTAGAGCGAGGATGGCCAGGGCCGCACAACTGGACGCGGCCAGTCGTGCTCTGAGTCCGGTCCGCGCGCTGGCTGTGCGCATAGCTAAGGGATCTCCTCACGGTGCTGGCCGATGGCCGAAGCCATTTCGGGTTCCAGGGCTGGAAAGGCGATCGTACGGGCGCAGGCGGCCGGCTGGAGCATGCGGCGCCACCAGGAAAGGGCCGCCGGGCGAAACGGTAATACCCGGGGCGACGGTGACGAGCCGGGGCCTGTGTGCCATTTGAACATGAGGCTACGCGGGTAGGACACGCTGGGGAAGACGAAGGGACGCCTGGCATTGGCAGAGCTGGAGTGGCGGCGGATAGTCGGCCTCCGCGTGGTTGTCTGCTGGCAAAACGGCGTGCCGGGCCCGCCGCTGCGCCCTGTGGTGGGCTCGCGGGCCCGGATCGCCGGGGTGCTCGGCGTCCTGCTCATCGCGGCGGGCGCGACGGCGGCTGGCATCGCGTTCCTGCTTCAGGTGCACGCGCCGCAGCCCTCGGCGTCGGCCGCGGGTACCACGGGGGCGAGCCACGTTCGCGGTCCCTGGCTGCGCCGCTCGCTGCCGGTGTCGGTCGATATCCCGGCCATCGGCGTGCGCTCGGTGCTGCTGCACCTGGGCGCCAATGCCAACGGCACGATGCGGGTACCGTCGCTCACCACCCAGTCGGGCGAGGCTGCCTGGTACAAGGGCTCGGCGACGCCCGGCGCGGTCGGGGTATCGGTCATCGAGGGCCACGTGGACAGCTACCTCGGGCCGGCCGTGTTCTTCCGGCTCGGCGCGCTTCGTCCGGGCGACCACGTCGACGTCAGGCTGGCCGACGGGGTCACCGCGGTTTTCCGGGTGACCGGCGTGCGGGAGTACCTCAAGTCGCGTTTTCCGGCGAAGGCCATCTACGGCGGGAAGGGCCACGCGGCCCTGCGCCTGATCACCTGCGGCGGCGCATTCGACTACGCCACCCGCCATTACCTGAGCTCTACAGTGGTATTCGCGTCGCTCGCCACGTCCAGGCGTCCCGGCCAGGCCGAGGCTGATGGCTGACGCCGCCGGCTGGCATCGGATGGCTGGGAAGCATAGCCAACCAGCCAGTATCTCAGCACACAGGCCCAGAGGTATTGTCTTTAGAACGGGCGGTGCAGGAAAAATCATCTGCTCGCGCCCATGCCGCCGGTGAACTGGAGAACCCACCTCTTGCTTCTCACCAGCTTCCGGGACCAGCGAGGACGCCCGCGGCGGCCCGCACCGGCCGATGCACCCCTGCCGGAGGCGGTGGACGGGGCCGATCCGCTGGACCTGTCCGATCTGGCGGCGACCCGGCACGGCACCGGGTCGGTGCTGGCCCTGCGCCACTGGCGGGTCGCCAGCCGGCTGATTCTCCTGGTCGCGATTCCCACGGCGCTGGGACTGGCATTCGCCGGGCTGCGGGTGGCCAGCGATACCAGCAACGCCGCGACGGACGCCCAGGTCAGCCGGCTTGCGGTACTGGGCCAGCAGGTCACCGGTTTAGCTCAGGCGCTGGAAGACGAGCGGGCCGGCGCTGTCACGTTCGTCGCCGACGGCTCTCCGGCCACGGGTCTCGCCGCGCTGCGCCGGCAGTACGCGGGCACGAATGGCTGGGCGGTCCGGGTGCGCCAGCAGGCGCGCCGGATCGACAGCGCGCACCCGCTGGCCCGGACGCGCGGCAGCGTGGCCACGGCCCTGGGCAGCATCGCCGCGCTGCCTGGCCTGCGCCGGGACACGACGGGAAGCCGCGCCTCCGCGCTGGACCTGGCCGACGGGTACGACGCCGCGATAACGGGACTGTTCCCGGCCATCGACGCCATCGCCGACCAGAGCGCCGACCCTGCCCTGATCACCAGCGTGCGCGCGCTCGCCGCGCTGTCCAGTCTCAAGGAGCAGGTGTCGCAGCAGCAGGCCGTACTTGGCGCGGCGCTGGCCGAGGGCAGCCTCGGGCCAGGGGAGTCCACGGCGCTCGCCATCGCACAGGCCCAGCAGGCCAGCGATCTCGCGGCGTTCCGCGGCTCGGCCACCGCCGAGGAGAGCTGGGCGCTGGCCAAGACGCTGACCGGGCCGCAGGCCCGGCAGGCCACGGCGGTCGAACAGCGCGCCATGACCGCAGGGGATGGCCCGCTTGCCCTGGGGGCCCTGGCCAGCCGCAGGTGGCAGGCGGGGACCTCCTACACGATCGGCTGGATGCGCCACGCCGAGCAGCAGCTCGCCGGGTGGATAGCGGCCGATGCCCAGGCCCGGCAGCGGGCCGCGGCTAGGTCGGTGATGGTCACCGGCGGCATCGCGCTGGCCGGGCTGCTCCTGGCCCTGCTGATCGCCTGGATCATCGGCAGGTCCGTCGTGGGCCCGCTGCGCCGGCTGGAAGCCGCGGCCCTGGACGCCGCCCACTCGCTGAGCCCGGCCAAGGTCCGGGCGCTGGCCGGCGGCCCGAATTCCGGTCGCGTCATTCCCGAGCTGCCCTTCGACGTCTCGTCCGGTGACGAGATCGGCCAGGTCGCCCGCGCGCTCGACCGGCTGCGCCAGGAAGCGGTGTGGCTCGCCGCGGAGGAGGCCCGCCTGCGCGACGGCGCCAGCGTCGTGGTCGCCAGCTACTTCCGGCGCAGCCATGCCCTGCATGACCGGCTGCTCGGGCTGATCGACAGCATCGAGTTCCATGAGGACGACCCGGAGCGGCTGGCCCGGCTGTTCGAGGCGGACAACCTCGCTACCCAGATGCGGCGGCACTCCGACACCGCGCTCGTCCTGGCCGGCCACGAGACACCTCGGCGGTGGACCGAGCCGGTCGCCCTGGTGGATGTGCTGCGGGCCGCCGCCTCGGAGATCGAGCGTTACGACCGGATCGACCTCGACGTCCAGTCCGGCGTCCTGGTCACCGGCGACGCCGCGGTCGACACCGTGCACCTGCTTGCCGAGCTGCTGGAGAACGCCGCCAACTTCTCGCCGGAGGCGACCCGGGTCGTGGTGTCCGGGTACCGGGAACCGGACGGCGAGACGCTGATAAAGATCACCGACGCCGGTGAGGGCGTGCCCGCGGCTCAGCTGAGATGGCTCAACTGGCAGCTAGCCCATCCGGTCGTCGCCGACGAGGCGGTCGCCCAGCATCTGGGCCTGTTCGCGGTCTCGCACCTGGCGGCGCGGCATGGCATCAGCGTGGTGCTGACGCAGCCGCCGGACGGCGGTACCTGCGCCGAGGTGCTCATCCCGACCGAGGCGATCTCGCTAGGCGACAGTCCCGGCGGCCGGTCAGGAGCGCTCGGGGCCGACTACGGCCGGGGCAGCGGTGCCGCACCCGCGGCGGCGAATCCGCTATCTTTGCCGCCCCGGTTCAACTCCGGACCGCAACACGCCGACGACGGCAGAGCTGATGACCGCAGTGCTGATGACCGCAGCGAAGGCGGCGGCGAGAGCGTCGGCGGACCGGAAGCCTTAGCCTCCGATGACCTTCCGCTCATCCTGAACGCGCCCGTGGCGGCCCCGGCACCGCCGCCGCTGCCCGGTCCGCTGCCCATCTTCGACGCGGTCGAGGCCGAGCACCCCCGTACGGCTGCCCCCGTCAGCTCAGACGCGGCCCACGCGGCCGGCAGCAGGATCACCAGCTTTCAGCAAGGCGCCCGGCGCGGCCGGGCAGCGGCGGCCCGGATGGACCCCGGCGCGGACCAGCCCGCCGACAGCGACTAGCGGCGGGCGGCACCCAGGCGCCACCCCGCCAGGAACCGTCATTCCACGATGCGGACGTCCGACCCGCTAACCGGACGCGGAGCGGGACGGCGGCCAGCGTGCGGGAGCCGGATCATGGGACCCTGCGCCGGGCTGCTCGTGACGGTCAGGGTGAAATTCTGGGTGACCGTGCTGGAGCTGTTGGCCGCGGTGATGGCGATGGAGTAGGTGCCCTCCGTGCCTGCCTTGGCTGTTCCGGAGCAGGTGCCGGTGGCCGCCTTGAAGGTGATGCCGGCCGGCAGCGTGCCCGCCTTGGTTAGCCGAGGCGCGGGATAACCGGTCGTGGTGACGGAGAAGCTGAACGCCGAGCCGGCCGTCGCGGTGGCGCTGGCCTGGCTGGTGATGGCGGGCGGCTGATCGACGTTGAGGGCGAAGGTCTGGCTGCTGCTGCCGAGCTGGTTGGCGGCGGTGATCGTGACCGGATAGCTCCCGCCGGTGCCGGCGGCCGGGGTGCCGGCGAGCGTGGCGGTCCCGTTCCCGTTGTCGGTGAAGGTGACGCCATCCGGCAGGCTGCCGGACTCGGTCAGGGCGGGCGTGAGGGTACCGCTGGCGGTGATGGTGAGGCTCAGCGCGGCACCCACGCTGGCGGTGGTGGTCGGGACCTTCTTGATCACCGGTGCCTTGGTGATGGTCAGGGTGAAGGATTGGGTGGCGGTGCCCGCGGTGCTCTTCGCGGTCAGGGTCAGGGGGTAAGCGCCGGTCGCGGAGCCCGCCGGGGTCCCGGCGATGTTGGCGGTGCCGTTCCCGTTGTCGGTGAAGGTCACGCCCGAGGGCAGGGCGTCGGCCTTGGTGAGCTTGGGCGCCGGGTAGCCAGTGGTGGTGACGGTGTAGCTGAACGGGACGCCGAAGGTCGCGGTATCGGCGGCCGCGCTGGTAATGGCGGGCGGTGAGGTGGCGGTGCTGACCGTGAGCGTAAAGGCCTGGGTAGCCGGGCTGCCGTCGCCGTCGTCCGCGGTGATGGTGAGCGGATAGCTGCCGGCGGTCCCGGCGGAAGCGGTCCCGGCGAGCGTCGCCGTTCCGTCGCCGTTGTCGGTGAAGGTGATCCCCTGGGGCAGGGCGCCGCTCTCCGTCAGGGCGGCCGTCGGCACCGCGGTACTGGTCACCGTGAAGCTGAACGGCGTGAGCATCCCGGTAGACGCGGACGCGGCGCTGGTAATGCTCGGCGCTTGGCCGATCGTCGCGACGTTGGAGGGCGCCGATGCCACGGAGGTGCCGATGGCATTGGTGGCGGTCACGGTGAAGCTGTAGGAATCGCCGGGCGTCAGGCCGGTCATGGTCAGCGGGCTGGTGCCCCCGGTCACCGTCTGGCCCCCGTTCGCCGGGGTGGTGGCGTCGGCCGCCGTCACCGTGTAGGAGGTGACGGGCGATCCGCCATCCGAGGGCGGCGGCGACCAGGACACGGTTGCGGCTCCCGGCCCCGCGTCCTGTGCGCTGACCGACGCTGGCGCGTCCGGGGCGGTGGCCGCTGGGCCCGCCAGGTTGACCCGCCCGATCAGGTTGTTGCCGTACTCGGCGAACCAGATGTTCCCGTCGGGGCCGGTCGTGATCCCGGTGTCCTCGCCTTCGATCGAGGGAACCGGGATCTCGGTCAGGACGCCAGCGGGTGTCATCTGGCCGATGTACCTGCTGCTCGCCGTGGTGAACCACAGGTTCCCATCGGGACCGCCGGTAATTCGCAGCGGGTAAGCATATTGCGGGAGCGCGAACTGGGTGATAACGCCGGTTCTCGGGTTCAGCTGGCCGAGGTAGCTCCCGTAGTATTCGGTAAACCAGATATTACCGTCCGGGCCGGCCGTTATCCCAATAGGCTCGCTTCCGTAGGGGCCGATGTTGCCGCCGACGTTCGGAATCGGATACTCGCTGATGACGCCGGCCGTCGTGATCTCGCCGATGTCCGTGTTCTCGGTGAACCACAGGTTGCCGTCCGGTCCGGCCGTGATGATGAACGGGGAGCCGTTCCCGGCCGGCAGCGGGAACTCGGTAATGGTGCCCGACGGGGTGATCCGCCCGATGTTGTTGCCGAGTTCTTCGGTGAACCAGAGATTTCCGTCCGGTCCGGCTGTGATGCCGACCGGATCGCTGCCGGGCGTGGGGATCGTGAACTCGGTGATGACGCCGGACGGCGTAATCCGACCGATCTGATTGCCCTCGTCCTGGGTGAACCAGAGGTTGCCGTCCGGCCCACTGGTGATGTCGGCGGGCTCGCCGTCGCCGGACGGCAGCGGGAACTCGGTGGCGCCCCCGGATGGAGTAATCCGCCCGATGCTGTTGTCGTTCCAGCCGGTGTACCAGAGGTTGCCGTCCGGTCCGCTCGTTATCCCGTAAGGTCCGACGCCCGCGCTATTGCCGGAGACAGGAGTCGGGAACTCGGTAATGGTCGGCTGATCCTGCGCCGCGGCCGGCCCTGCGGCAGATAGCGCAGCCGGTATGGCTAAGCCGATGGCCAGAATTATTCCCTGCACAACTCGCATATGATCCCCACCCCTGTTGAACTCCCTATAGCGGAGGGTAACTCATGGGCAGTTACTGGACTAGGCTCACGTTAACGGGGGAGGCCGCATGCGCCGTCAGCCGCCAGCCAAGACCAGGGCCGGCCAGCCAGTTCCGCGCCAGCGGAGGTTAGCCCGCGCCACCCGCCCGGCCGTCGTCGCGGTGGCCGCACTGTCGTTGCTGGCGGTCGGCCCGGCACTGCTCGCTCCGGGAGCGGCGCGCGCTGCCGCCTCGCCGATCGCGGGGCAGGCCAGCACGGTGCAGGCCAGCACGGTGCAGGCCAGCACGGTGCAGGCCAGCACGGTGCAGGCCAGCACGGTGCAGGCCAGCACGGGCCGGGCCAGCGCAACACGTCCGGAAGCGCCCGTGATCCTGCCCAATGGCGACCGGGTCGCATCGCGCCAGGGGCCGGACGGCGCGGCCAGCGTGCTGCTGCCGCCGGCCGGCCCGCTGTCGGCCTCGACCGCGCTGAGCACCGGCGCGGTGACCAGCCTGCGGTTTGGCGGCAGCCGGTATGACATCCCGGCGGACGCGCTGCCCTACCTGGGCCGGGGGCTCAGCCCGAGCCTGTTCGACCTGGCCGCGCTGCGGCGGGCCGAGACCGGCGGCCGGCTGCCGGTGCTGCTCCGGTTCGCCGGGCACCGCCCCGCGCTGCCCGGCGTGGTGATCACCCGGTCGGCAGCCGGGTCCGCGGCCGGTTACCTCACCGCGGCCGCCGCGCTCCGGTTCGGCGCCGCGCTGGCCAGGCAGTACCTGGCCGATCACCGTCGGGCGAGCTACGGCACCGACGGCATGTTCGGCGATGACCTGGCGATATCGCTGGCCGGGGCGACCGGGGCGGCCGGGCCGGCCGGGCCGGTCAGCGGCGCCGGCCGGGGGAGCCAGGGCCGCGGCGGCGGCTCCCGGCCCGGCTTCGCGATGCGGACGCTGACGGTGACCGCTACGAACCGCGAAGGTAAGCCGGACACCGGCGACACGGTTGACGTGATCAATGTCGACAACCTGAACCGGTTCGACGGCCTCGGCTCTACCAACGTCTTTTACCGGGGGAGCACGAAGTTCAGCGTGCCGGCCGGCCATTACTGGGCGGTGGCCACGTTCGTCGCCGTGCACCACGGCGGCACCGCCGCAATTCGCGCGGTGGTGCTTCCCCAGTTCGCCGTGCGGGACGCCCATAACCGGGTGCACGTCGCGGCGGCGCGGGCCAGCAGCGAGGTCGGCGCGGCCACCCCGCGCCCCTCGGTCCAGCAAGGCGCGGTCCTCACCATCGATCGCACCACGGCGGCTCGACAGGATTACGTGGAGGTCTACGTGGTGGCGGGCGGTGACACGCTCTGGGTGAACCCCGAGTCTCGCCGGCCAGCGACCGGCTCGCTGCGCACCTACACCGCACTGACCCTCAGTTCCCCGGCAGGCCGGAAGGGCACGCCCTACGTCTATAACCTCGCCTACGCGGGGCCGTCCGGCGTCATCCCGGCGCAGTCGCGAATTGTCGCCCCGGCCAGCCTGGCCACCGTCACGGAGCGGTATTACCAGGACGTGCACTCGACGGGCGGCACGCTGACCTGGGGCGGGTACGGCCCGCAGTTCGCGGTGCTGCTCGGCGTGCCGCTCCCGGTGCCGATGCCGGGCCGGCAGATCCAGTACATGACGGGCGGCTCGAAGATCGCCTGGCTGAGCGGATATGACGAGTTCCCCGACACCGGCGACGGCGGGCAGACGTACTACTACTTCACCCTGCCGGCCGGCCATCAGGTCACCATGAACTGGAATCAGTACCCGCTGCATCCGCAGCAGGTCGAGCAGCCGCTGACGGGCAGCCTGGCGCGGCTGCTGCCACAGTGGCCGAGCGCGTTCCGCTACCGGAACGACCTGCTGCTCAGCCCCGTCCCGTTCAGCGACAACACGCCAGGGCACGTCGGGGACGGCTACTTCGGCAGCGAGCAGGGATTCCGGATCACCGGGAGCTACGCCGTCACCGAGAACGGCCGGCGGATCGCCCACGGCAATCCGGTCAACGGCATCCCCGCGATCAAGGTGACCGCGACCCCGGCGGTGATCTCGCTGCGGCTGACCGCCGGCCGGTGGGGCTCGCAGTACCCGCTGTCGCCCGGCAGCCAGACAACCTGGACCTGGAGGTCGGCGCCGCCCGCGGCTGGAGCCGAGGTGCCGCCCGGCTGGCAGTGCGAGCCGGCCAGCGCCGGCCGTCGTTGCGCGATACAGCCCTTGATGACCCTGAACTACCGCGTCCGGGGAATGGCGCTCGATGGCCTGACGCCGCCCGGCACCCAGGCCATCGGCCTGACCGTCGGGCACATCCAGCTCGGCGGGCACGCGCGGGTCACCGGCGTGACCGCGCGGGTGTCCTACGACAGCGGGCTGATCTGGCAGCCTGCCACGGTCACCGCCGAGGGCGGCGACCGCTACCTGCTGGGCTTCACCGCGCCGGCGGGTGCGGGCATCACGCTCCGCGTCAGCGCCGCCGACTCGGCCGGCGGGTCTATCGCCGAGACCATCCTGAACAGTTACGGCACGTCCCTGGGCGGATAGCCGCCGGCCCTCGCGGCGACCAGAATAGCGCCATTGCGCGGACGCAATTCCGCAGCAAATTAGTCCAGGATGGGCCGTGCCGAACTGAGCCGTGCGGTTAGATATCCATGGGGCAAAGGCAGCTATGAGCGTGAACATTTTGACCGTATAAACGCGTCCATGTGCTTTCTGGGGGAGCAGTCCGGTGCGGCTGACGGTGCACGAGGTGCGGCTGAGCCAGCGTCATATCTGGCGCACGGCCCGGAATGAGATATCCGCGCAGCGGGGGCTCGTGGTGGAGGCGACGCACGACGGGGTGTCCGGTTTCGGGGAGGCCGCGGCGTTCATGGCGGCCAGCTGCCGGTCTAGCCTGCCGCAACTGCACGCGGACCTGCGCCTGGCCGCCCCGCGGCTCGCCGTCGTTGACCCGCGCGATGACCCGGCGGCGACATGGCGGACCCTGTCCGCTCTCCTGCCGGGATCGCCGTTCCTGCTAGCGGCGCTGGACACGGCCCTGCACGACCTGCACGCCCGGCTGCTGGGCGCACCGCTGTGGCAGTCGCTCGGGCTGAGCCGTCCCGCGGGGTTACGCAGCAGCTTCAGCCTGGGCATCGACAGCGTGCCCGTCATGGTCGCGAAGCTGCGTGAGCGGCCGGGCTGGCCGGCCTACAAGGTCAAGATGGCAGACCCCGGCGACTTGTCCTCGCTCCGGGCGCTGCGCGAGCACACCAGCGCGCCGTTCTACGTGGACGGCAACGGTGCCTGGGAGCCGTCCCGCACGCGATCCGCCCTGGAGCCGCTTTACGCCCTCGGAGTCCGGCTGCTGGAGCAGCCGTACCCGCGCGATCGCTGGCCGGAGGCGGTCGCGCTGAAAGCGGTCAGCCCGTTTCCGGTGATCGCGGACGAGAGCATGGCCGGCCCGGAGGACCTTGAGCCCTGCGCGCGGGCCTTCCACGGCATCAACGTGAAGCCGATGAAAGTCGGCGGGATCACCCCCGCGCTGGCGATCCTGCGACAAGCCCGCCAGCGCGGCCTGATCATCATGGTCGGCTGCGTGATGGAATCCGCCGCGTCAGTGTCGGCCACCGCGCACCTGGGCGGCCTGGCCGACTATCTCGACGTGGACATCCTCGACCTGCTCGCCGTCGATACCGGCGCCGGCGCGGAGCTGGGTGCCGGCGGCCAGGTACGGGTGCCGGACCGTCCCGGCACCGGGTACCGGCCCGACCCGGAAGCCGGGGGGTGGAGCATCCTGGGTACCTGCGCGGACCGGGTCCGGTCCTTCGCCGCGCTGCGCGAAGGCCGCGTCACCGGCCGCGTTATGGTCCACCCGGAGCCGCCCCCCGGCCTGCCTGCCCGGCTAAGCCCGCGCGATGCCGCCTGGCGGATCCGGGACCTCGGCGGCGCCGGTGGCGAGGACCACAACGTGGCGGCAAGAGCGGGACTGCTGCGTTGCGCGCTTACCCACGCTGTCCTCGCCGGGGCCGTCAGGGTGCGGTGCCAGTGAAGGCCGCGCGGATCGCGTCAAGCCCGCGGACCACCGGCGTGCGCAGGACGCCGATCTCGCCGATCTCGATCCGCACCACGTCGTCCTGGCGCAGCGAGAAGGGTGACGGCGGCACCAGGCAGGTTCCCGTCGACAAGATCACGCCGTCCGGGTACACGTCCGCGCGGAACAGGCAGCTCACCAGCTCGTCGTAGGTGCGGTGCAGCTGGGCGGTGCTGGCCGAGCCTGACCAGGCCGCCTGCCCGCCCCTGAAGATGGTCACGTCGATGGCCAGCGCGTACGGGTCGGGGATCTCCCAGGCCGGCCGGATCCAGGGGCCGAGGGCGCAGCCGCCCAGGTAGACCTTCGCCTGCGGCAGGTAGAGCGGGTTCTCCCCTTCGATGGAACGCGAGGAGACGTCATCGCAGACGGTATAGCCGACGATCTCGCCGAAGGCGTTGATGACCAGCGCGACCTCGGGCTCGGGCACGTCCAGCACCGAGTCGTCGCGGATGGCGATCGGCTGCCCGTCCCCGACGACCCGCCAGGCGGCCGACTTGAAGAACAGCTCAGGCCGCTCGGCGTCGTAGACCCGCTGGTAGACATCGGCGGATTGCTCGCTCTCCTCGATCCGGGCCTCGCGGGACACCTCGTAGGTCACCCCGGACGCCCAGACCTCGGTCCGGCCGTCCGCCGGCGGCAGGATCTCGACATCGGCGAGCGCCAGCTCGCCGATGTCGCCGATCTGATCGAGCCGCTGGCGCAGCTCAGCCAGCGGCAGCGCCCACAGCGCGGCCAGCTCGTCAACGTCATCGAGCGCGTGGACGCGGCCGCCGGCCAGCACGCCGACGCGCGGGCTGGCCGAGCCGGGCAGGCGGTATCTGAGGATGTGCACGTCACGGGTCCTGTTCGTGGGTGAGCGGGCTCAGGCCATGCTGACCGAGATGTTCTCGGCGACCCCGCCGAGGATGGTGTAGTCGGCGCGGGTCTCCTGCAGCAGGGAGCCCGGCACGAGCTCAGAGACCGGGCCGTGCGCGACCAGCCGCGCGATGAAGCGCTGCCAGGACAGCCCGCCGCCCGCGTCGCCGTCGAGCCAGAAGCTGCGGTGCCGGGCGCCGAGTATCTGGCTGGCGCCGATGGTGTTGGCCTTGGGCGGCACCAGGGACCAGTCGCCGGCGAAGGAGTGCAGCGCGTTCTGCATGACGGTCATCGGGTGCAGGTCCACCAGGCGCGGCCCGGCCTGCTTGTAGCCGTCCAGGTCGCCCTCCCACTCCAGGCCGAGGTGCGGCTCCCAGAACGCGATGTGCCCGCTCCAGCCGATGCCGCCGTAGCAGACGTCAGCGCCGCCGGCCTGCGCGATCTCGTCGGCGTAGCCCTCGATCTTGTCGGTGGTGGGGAAGTGGATCTGGCTCTCCGGCGGGCGGAGGCCGGCGTCGATCCGGCCGAAGAAGGTGTCCAGCATCGCCCGCTGGAACGACCCGGCCCAGGAGGCGGGCGCGGTGACCCCGTTCTCGTCCGCGTACTCGTCCAGGTTGAAGGTGTCCACATGGTGCAGCGACAGGCCCTCGGCGTTGATCATGGCCGCGGCGATCTCATACTGCGGCATGGGTCCCACGGGCAGGAGCGCCACGAAACGGCGCCCCGCGTCCCTGGCCTCGCGGATCCGGCCGACCAGGTCGGCGGCGAAGGCATGGTAGAAGTCGCCGGGCTCGTCGATGATCCGGATCTTGAACTCGGGATTCGGATGATCGGTGAGCCGTTCCCGCGGGATCTCGCGGGCGCGCCGGCAGGCGTCCTGGTCGCGGAACGTGATGAACGGCGCGAGGCTGTAGTCGAAGGCTGATCCGGCCGGCTGGGAATCCATGTTTCCTTATTCTCCCTAGGGGGGTGCTGCACAACGCGGGTAGTGAGCGGTTAAATGCCGGGGGCCGGCGGTGGTCACGGTGCGGAACTGAAGCTGGGTCACTGTCTCTCCTGGCCGCTCACTCGGACGACGCGAACTC
The DNA here is from genome assembly GCA_963725175.1 of uncultured Actinomycetota bacterium. Lineage (GTDB taxonomy): Bacteria > Actinomycetota > Actinomycetes > Streptosporangiales > Streptosporangiaceae > DASUBV01. Next base: position 2,485,417 of record CAVRXH010000006.1, on the reverse strand, counting down.
GAAAAGCTGCTTCTCGGCGAACTCGCAGGCCAGCCGGACCGCGCCGAGGGCCACGGCGTCCGAGCCGAGCGATGACAGCAGCACCCTGGGCGGGGACGGCAGGATGCGGCCGAGGTGCCGGCTGAGCGGCTCAAGCAGCGAGTCGCCGGCCCGCGACAGCCCGCCGCCGATGATGACGGCGGCCGGATCGAGCAGGACGACCGCCGCGGCGACGCCGCGGGCGAGGGTGGCGGTCAGCGTCTCGACGATCCGCCGGGCAGCGGGGTCGCCGAGCCGGACCGCCGCGAAGACGATCTCGGCATCCACGGCGGCGGGGTCGCCGCCGGCCAGGTCGCGCAGGACGGCGCCCTTCTCGGTGGCGGCCGCCGCCCGGCCCAGCCGGGCGTAGGCGGTGCCGCCGACGGCGGTCTCGAACGAGCCGGGGCCGTCGGTGACCCTGGACTGGCGGAACAGCGGCAGGTAGCCGATCTCGCCGGCCGCGCCGCTGGCCCCGCCGTAGGCCTCGCCCCTGATCATCAGGGCGGCGCCGACGCCGACGCCGAGCTGGATGTAGACGGCGTCGTCGATGCCCTGCGCCGCGCCGCGCCACCGCTCGGCGAGGATCGACAGGTGCGCCTCGTTCCTGACCAGCACCGGGCAGGGCAGGGACGGGTCGAGCTCGTGGCCGAGATCCACGCCCGCCCAGTCGCCTAGCTGGGGCGCGAGCCTGATCAGCCCGGCGTCCACCACGCCTGGCGTGCCGATCGCGACCGCCTTGAGGCTGGCCTTGTCGACCTGGGACTCGGCCAGGGCGCTCGCCATGGCGAGCCGGATCCCGGCGAGGATCTCGACCGGCTTGGCGCTGCTCGTCGGGCGCCGGGCGGAGCCGACGACGTTCCCGGTGAGGTTCGCCACGATGACCACGATCTTGTCCGCCCCGACGTCGATCCCGAGCACGTGCCCGAGGTCGGCGCAGAAGGTGAACAGCCGCGGCACCGGCCCGCGAGTCCGCGTCTGACTGTCCTGCTCGGCGGAGTAATCCCTGATGAAGCCCTCGTTGAGCAGGAACTCCGTCACGTCGTTGACGGTCTTGTTGGAGAGGCCGACCTCCTTGGCTAGCTGCGTACGGGAGATAGGTCCCAGCTCGCGGATCGTCCGCAGCACGACAGTCGCGTTGAGCTGACGCAACAGGCTCGGCGACCCAGCTAGAGATTTCGTTTTGTCCTCCTTGACCCCATCTGTGGAACATGCTAGAAACTATCTAAAAGAAAAGCAAGCGAATCAGCGGAGACCTCCTGAGGCATCGGGAGCATGCGGCTCCTGAGGGCATCACGGCCCCCGGGAGCCGTCTTCGCAGGCAGAAGAGGCAGCGGCCGCGCGCGACGAAGTGGCCGGCTGCTGCCCCACCCGAAACCCCGGCACGCCGCGCAGTGCACGCGCGGACCAGCACCAGCCAGGTCTAGGAGTACGCGATCTACCACCACCCCGTCATGCGGGCCGGCAGCCAGCCCGGCGCCTTAGCCGCCCGCGAGCGCCCGTTCTTTACCCCGCCGAAGGCCGGGACCAGAAAACAGGAAAGTCCAGAAGCTAACCCATAAGGAAGCATCCGTGAACAGACGTGGTCTCGGAGCATGTCTAGCTCTTCCGGTCAGCCTGTGCATTGGCCTGGCCGCGTGCTCCTCCTCAGGAACGGCAAGCCAGGGGGGTGCCAAGCATGGATCAGGACCATCCGGCGTCCTCACCATCGACAACGAGGAAGGCGCCCTCTGGACCTGCGGGTTCAACCCATTCAACCCAGCGGTCAACGGCGTCGCCAACGGCTTTGTCTACGAGCCGCTGATCTATGTCAACACGCTAGAAAGCGGGAAGACGACACCCTGGCTGGCCTCCGCCTTCGCCTGGAGCGATGGCAACAAGGTGCTCACCTTCACCATCCGCAAGGGCGTCAAGTGGAGCGACGGCAAGCCGCTCACCGCGGCCGACGTGGCCTTCACCTTCAATGAGATGAAGAAGTTCCCCGCCCTGGACCTGAACTCGCTGTGGTCCGTGCTCTCCAGCGTCACGCAGAGCGGCAACCAGGTCACGCTGACGTTCAAGACGGCGGGCGTGCCGTACTTCTACTTCGTGGCCGACCAGACCTTCATCGTGCCGCAGCACATCTGGTCCTCCATCGCCAACCCGGTGACCTACGCCAACAACAAGCCGGTCGGCACCGGCCCGTACAAGATCGGGAACTGCACGCCGCAGAACATCTCCTACGCGGCGAACCCGCACTACTGGCAGCCCGGCCTGCCGAAGATCGCCAAGGTCGAGTTCCCCGCCTTCACCTCGAACGACTCCGCGAACACCTTCCTGTCCACCGGCCAGGCGCAGTGGGGCGGCCAGTTCGTCCCGAACATGAAGGCCCTTTACCTGGACAAGAGCCCGGACAACCAGTTCTGGGCACCCCCGATCGCGGACCTGTCGCTGTTCCTCAACCAGACGGTGGCGCCGCTCAATGACGTCGCGGTCCGGCAGGCGATGGCCTACGCCATCAACCGCCCGCAGGTCGCGAAGATCGGCGAGTACGGCTACCAGCCGCCGTCCAACCAGTCCGCCATCGTCACCCCGACGTTCTCGTCCTGGCTCGACACCTCGCTCGCGGCCAAGTACAACTACGGCTACCACCCGAGCAAGACCGCCTCGATCCTGCAGAAGGACGGCTACACCAAGGGCGCGGGCGGCGTCTTCACCAAGAACGGCAAGCCGCTCGCCTTCACCATCATCAACGAGGGCGGCAACACCGACTGGGTGGCGGACCTGCAGATCATCCAGCGCGAGCTGGACGCCGCCGGCTTCAAGATCACCGTTGACAACCTCGCGACCAGCGACTTCCTCAACGACCTTTACAAGGGCAAGTACCAGATCGCGTACAACTTCGAGTCCGGCGGCCCGGGTCCCTACTACGAGATGCGGCAGGCGCTCTACAGCAAGAACTCGGCGCCGATCGGCCAGTCCGCCGCCTCCGACTGGGAGCGCTACAACAACCCGGCCACGGACAAGCTGATCAGCGAGTACGCGTCGACGACGAGCTCTGCCGAGCAGCACTCGATCGTGAACCAGCTGCAGCAGGTCATGCTCGCGGACGTGCCGATCATCCCGATCACCGCGTTCGTGGACTGGTACGAGCACAGCACCAGCCAGTTCACCGGCTGGCCGACGCAGTCGAACCCGTACGCCCAGCCGGCGCCTTACAACACGCCGGACGACGAGCAGGTGCTGCTGCACCTGGCTCCGAAGTAACCCCTATCCCGCAGCGGCCACTGCCGCCGGCACCCTGCCGGCGGCAGTGGCCCGCCCAGTCAGCAGAGGTCATCGCGACGTGGAAACCGGAGGCAGTTGCCGTCCATGAGATACGTACTGCGCCGCCTCGGTTTCTTCGTGGTCACCCTGTGGTCCTGCCTGACCATCAACTTCGTCGTCCCGAGGCTGATGCCGGGCAACCCGGCCATCGCGATGATGGCGCGATTCCACGGCCGGGTAAACGGCACCGTGCTCAAGGCGCTGGAGATCGCGTTCGGCGTGAACACCAGCCAGAGCGAGATCTCCCAGTACTTCACCTACCTGAAGAACACCCTCACCGGCCACTTCGGCGTCTCGCTGACGTTCTTCCCCGAGACAGTAACCCAGGTCATTCGCGCGGCCATGCTGTGGACGATTGGCCTGGTCGGGGTGACGACGGTGCTCGCCTTCGTGCTCGGCACGCTGATCGGGATGGTCAGCGCCTGGAAGCGCGGCGGCCTGCTGGACAGCCTGCTGCCGCCGATTTTCGTCATCACCTCGGCGTTCCCCTACTTCTTCGTGGCGCTGATCTGCCTGCTGCTGTTCTCCGTCACCTGGCACTGGTTCCCGTCCGGCTTCGGCTACTCCAATACCGACACCATCGCCTTCAACTGGCCGTTTATCTCCGACGTGCTGATGCACGCGATCCTGCCGGCCTTCACGATCCTCGTGACCTCGATCGGAGGATGGATCCTGACCATGCGGAACAACATGATCTCGACCCTCGCCGAGGACTATGTCCGGATGGCGCGAGGGAAAGGGCTCTCGCCCGTGCGGATCATGCTCGACTATGCGGGCCGCAACGCGATCCTGCCTAACCTGACCGGGTTCGCCATGTCGCTGGGCTTCGTGGTCAGCGGCGCGATCCTGGTCGAGTACGTCTTCTCCTACCCGGGCCTCGGCTACATGCTGCTCGAGGGCGTGCAGAACGAGGACTACGCGCTGATGCAGACCCTGTTCCTGCTGATCACCGTGGCGGTGCTGGTGGCGATCCTGGCGGTGGACTTCGTCACGCTGGCGCTCGACCCGCGCACCAGGACCCAGTCATGAGGGCGCGATGACCGCATCATCCATGGCCGCTAGGCCCAGGGCCGGGCTGGGCCGCCTCGGCGCGGGCACCGCCGGCAACCTGGCCAGGGCGGTGGCCGGCAACCGCAAGGCACTCGCCGGGCTGACCCTGCTGGTGATCTTCCTGTTCCTGGCGTTGTTCCCCGGCGTGCTGGCGCACGACAACCCGAACGCCGAGATCTACGCCAAGACCGCGGGCCCGTCGGCCGGGCACCTGTTCGGCACCACCTCCTACGGGCAGGACATCTTCGCCCAGTGGGTGTACGGCACCAGGGAGTCGATCTTCCTCGCGGTGGTGGCCGGCGGCCTGGCTACCGTGCTATCGGTGCTGGTCGGCATCTGGGCCGCCTACCGGGGCGGGCTCATCGACGGGGTGCTGTCGCTGTTCACCGACGTGTTCCTGGTGATCCCGGCGTTCCCGCTGATCGTGATCATCGCCGCCTACTCGAAGAACGGCGGGAACGCGATCCTCGTGGCTGTCCTGGTGGTGACCGGCTGGTCGTACGGGGCGAGACAGCTCAGGTCCCAGGCGCTGTCGCTGCGCAACCGGGACTTCCTCATCGCGGCCAGGGTGCGCGGCGAGCGGCAGGGCCGGATCATCCTGTTCGAGATCATGCCGACGATGACCTCGCTCATCGTCGCCAACTTCCTCGGCGCGGCGGTGTACGCGGTGCTCGCCGCGGCCGGACTTCAGTTCATCGGGCTGGGCAACCCGGACTCCTCTAGCTGGGGGACGATGCTGTTCTGGGCGCAGAACAACGAGGCGCTGCAGGCGGGGGCGCCGCTGTGGGCCGTCGCGCCCGGCCTGGGCATCGCGCTGCTCGGCGGGGCGTTCGCCTTGCTCAACTACGCGTTCGACGAGATCAGTAACCCGGCCCTCCGGCCCGTCAGGAGGCGGCGTGGCTGACTCCATCCTGGATGTGCGCGAGGTCAGCGTCGACTACCAGACCCGCGGCGAGCCGGCCAGGGCCGTGGACCGGGTGAGCCTGACGCTGGCCCCCGGCGAGTTCCTCGGCGTGGTCGGCGAGTCCGGCTGCGGCAAGTCGACGCTGCTGTTCGCCATCGCCCGGCTGCTGTCCCCGCCGGCCGCGATCACCGGCGGCGAGGTCATCTTCAAGGGCACCAACATGGTGCAGCTCTCGGAGAAGAAGCTGCGGGCGATCCGCTGGCGGGACTACTCGGTGGTGATGCAGAGCGCGATGAACGCGCTCAATCCGGTGAAGACCATCGGCGCGCAGTACACCGACGCGATGAAGGCGCACGGCAAGATGTCCAAGCAGGAGATCGCCGACCGGTCCCGCGAGGTGTTCTCCCTGGTCGGCATAGACGCGGTGCACCTGGCCAGCTTCCCGCATCAGCTCTCTGGCGGGATGCGGCAGCGCGCGATGATCGCGATGGCGCTGCTGTTCTCGCCCGAGCTGATCGTGATGGACGAGCCCACCTCCGCGCTCGACGTGGTGGCGCAGAGCGCGCTGATGGTGAAGATCAAGGAGCTGCAGCGCCAGCTCGGCTTCGCGATCATCTTCGTCACCCACGACATGTCGCTGGTCAGCCACTTCTCCGACCGGCTGGCCGTGATGTACGCCGGGAAGCTCGCCGAGCTCGGCCCCACCCGCGAGGTGTTCGACGACCCGATGCACCCGTACACCATGGGGCTGCTTGAGGCGTTCCCCTCGGTGTACGGGCCGAAGGTGTTCCTGGCCGGCATCCCCGGCTCGCCACCCGACCTGGCCGACCTGCCAGCGGGCTGCTCGTTCAGCCCGCGCTGCGGCCGGGTGATGCCGGACTGCGCGACCGCGGCGCCGGAGTTCTACCCGGTCGCCGGGCGCAGCGTCCGGTGCTTCCTGCACGCTCCGGGAAGGGGCAGCGATGACTGACGCCACCGCCCCGGCCGTCCCGGCGGCTCCCGCGCCCGCCGGCGCCGCGCCGGTGCTGGAAACCCGCGGGCTGACCCGGCACTTCCGCATCGGCGGGCTGCGCGGCCATACCCTGCACGCCGTGGACGACGTGGACCTGCGCATCAGCGAGCGGGAGATCGTCGCGCTGGTGGGGGAGAGCGGCAGCGGCAAGAGCACCATGGCCAGGCTGCTGGCGATGGTGTACCAGCCCACCAGCGGCGAGATCCTGTTCCGCGGAGAGCCGCTGGCCGGGCTGCGGTCCCGGCGCGACGTGCTGGACTACCGCGGCCAGGTGCCGATGGTGTTCCAGGACCCGTTCAGCTCGCTGAACCCGGCGCGCACCATCGGCTACACGATGACCAGGGCGCTGAAGCTGCACCAGCCCTCGCTGGACCGGGCCGGGCGCGAGGCCGAGGCCGACCGGGTGCTGGAGACCGTGGGCCTGGTCCCGCCCCGGCAGACGCTGGCCAAGTACCCGCACGAGATGAGCGGCGGCCAGCGCCAGCGGGTGAGCTTCGCGCTGGCGCTGGCCAGCCGTCCCAAGCTGGTGCTGGCCGATGAGCCGGTGTCCATGCTGGATGTGTCGATCCGGGTCGGGCTGCTGAACCTGATGGCCCGGCTGCGCGACGACGAGGGCGTCTCGGTGCTCTACATCACCCACGACATCGCCAGTGCCAGGTACCTTTCGGACCGGGTGATCGTGATGTACGCGGGGCATGTCGTGGAGAGCGGGCCGTCCGAGGAGGTGCTGCACAGCCCGGTGCACCCCTACACCCGGCTGCTGCTGTCCGCCGTGCCCAACCCGAGGACGCCGATCTCGGTATCCTCGGCTGAGGTCGGCGAGCCGCCTCGGGTGGTTGATCCCGGCGAGGGCTGCCGGTTCCGGCAGCGCTGCCCGCTGGCCATCGACCTCTGCTCGCAGGTCACGCCGCGGCTGCGGCCGGCCTCGGCCGGCCACGAGGCGGCCTGCCACGTCACCGTCCCGGAGAGCTAGTGACCCTGCCAGGCCAGACCGAGGCGGCCATCCCGCCGCCCGGCGAGCTGCTCGTCGGCACCTACACCGAGACCCTGCCGTTCGTGACCGGCACCGCGCCCGGCATCCTGTCCTGCTCTTACGAGGACGGCGTGGTCGGCCCGCCGGCGCTGCTGGCCAAGGCGCGCAACCCGTCGTGGCTCACCATTAACGGCTCCGGCCGCACCGTCTACGCCATTCACGAGGTCACCGACTTCGAGGGCCAGGCCGCGGGCGGGATCACCGCGTACGCGCGAGACCCGGCGACCGGCGAGCTGACCAGCCTCGGCAGTCACTCGTCGGCGGGCCAGTCGCCGGCCCACGCGGCGATCTGCGGCCCGGCGCCGTACGTGCTGGTGGCCAACTACGACTCGGGCTCCGTCGCGTCCTTCGGCACCGGCCAGGACGGCGCCCTGACCCGCCTCGCCGGGCTCCGCCAGCACGTCGGGTCGAGCGCCGACCAGGAGCGGCAGGCCGGGCCGCACGCGCACATGGTCTGCCCCGACCCGGTGACCGGCCGGGTGCTAGTGGCCGACCTGGGCCTGGACACGGTGCTCAGCTATGACCTCGGCGCGGACGGCGTCCTGACCGAGCGGGTCGCGCAGCGGATCATCTGCCCGCCGGGCGCGGGCCCGCGGCACATCGCTTTCCACCCGGACGGACGGCACCTGTTCGTGCTCAACGAGATGCACAGCACCCTGATCACGCTGCGCCGCGAGGGCACCAGGTTCGTCCAGTCCGGCATCACCTCCACGCTGCCGCGGGGCTGCACGCAGCACAGCGAGGCCGCCGAGGTCGGGGTCAGCGCGTCCGGCCGCTACGTGTTCGCCTCGAACCGGGGCTTCGACAGCATCGCCATGCTCGCGCTGGATCCAGGCTCGGGGACGCTGGACCTGGTGCACGTGGAGCCGACCAGGGGCCGCGAGCCCCGCGCCTTCTGCCAGACCCCGGACGGCAGGTACCTGCTCGTCGCCAACCAGGACTCGCACTCGATCGTGACGCTCGCCATCGACGAGGACGCCCCGGCGCTGCGGGCCGTCTCATCGACGACGGTGCCGAGCCCGGTCTGCCTCGTCTTCGCGCCCGTCGCGGCGGCCCAATCATGACCGGCCCAATCATGACCGGCCCAGCCGTGACCGGTGCAGCCGTGACCGGCGGCGGGCCAGGCCGGCGCAGCCAGCACTGGTTCGGCGCCAGCGGCCGTTCTGGCATGCTGTACCGGTCCTGGATGCGGAACCAGGGCTTCGGCCCCGACGTCTTCGACGGCCGGCCGGTCGTCGGCATCGCCACCACCTGGTCGGAGCTGGCCCCGTGCAACGCGCACCTGCACCGGGTGGCGGAGGCGGTGAAGCGCGGCGTCTGGCAGGCCGGCGGCTTCCCGCTGGAGTTCCCCACGCTGGCCACCGGAGAGACCCTGATGCGGCCGACCGCGATGCTCTACCGCAACCTCCTGGCCATGGAGGCCGAGGAGCTGATGCGGGCCAACCCGCTGGACGGCGTGGTGCTGCTGTCCGGCTGCGACAAGACCACCCCCGGCCTGCTCATGGCGGCGGCGAGCACCGACCTGCCGGCCATCATGGTGACCGGCGGGCCGATGCTGAACGGCAAGTTCCGCGGCCAGGACGTCGGTTCTGGCACGCACGTGTGGATGTTCGAGGCCGAGCTGAAGGCCGGCCGGATGACCGCGCAGGAATGCCTGGCCGCCGAGGGCTGCATGGCCCGCTCCAACGGGCACTGCATGACGATGGGCACGGCCTCCACGATGGCCTGCATGGCCGAGGCGCTGGGCATGCAGCTGCCCGGCTCGGCCACCTGGCCGGCCGTCGACTCGCGGCGGATGGAGATCGCCCAGCAGGCCGGGCAGCGCATCGTCGGCCTGATCGAGGACGACCTGCGGCCCAGCCAGATCATGACCAGGGCGGCGTTCGAGAACGCGATCAGGGCCAACGCCGCGATCGGCGGGTCCACCAACGCGATCATCCACCTGCTGGCCATCGCCGGCCGGCTGGGCGTGTCCCTCGCCCTCGATGACTTCGACACGCTGGCCCGCCCGGTGCCCACGCTCGTGGACCTGATGCCCTCTGGCCGGTTCCTGATGGAGGACTTCTGCTACGCCGGCGGGCTGCCCGTGGTGCTGGCCCAGCTCGCCGACGCCGGCCTGCTGCAGGCGGACCAGGTCACCGTCACCGGCCAGTCCATCGGCGCGAACGTGGCCGGCGCGACCTGCTGGAACAGCGAGGTCATCCGGCCGATGGATGACCCGCTGCTGCCGCCCGGCTCTGGCACCGCGGTCCTGCACGGCAACCTGTGCCCGGGCGGCGCTGTCGTCAAGCAGTCGGCCGCCACGCCTGAGCTGATGCGGCACAGCGGCCGGGCGCTGGTGTTCGACTCCCCCGAGGACTACCACGCGGTCAGCGACGATCCGGATTTCGATGTCACCGCCGACGACATCCTGGTCATCCGCGGCGCCGGCCCGCGCGGCTACCCGGGCATGCCCGAGGTGTCCAACGTGGCGCTGCCCGCCCGGCTGCTGAAGGCCGGCGTCACCGACATGGTGCGGATCTGCGACGGCCGGATGAGCGGCACCGGATTCGGCACCGTGGTGCTGCACGTCTCGCCGGAGGCCGCGCTCGGCGGGCCGCTGGCGCTGGTGCGCACCGGCGACATCATCGAGCTGGACGTCCCCGCGCGCTCGCTCTCGGTCCGGCTGTCCGACGCCGAGCTGGCGGCACGCCGAGCGGCCTGGTCGCCGCCGTCCGGCGGGCCGTCATCCGGCTACGCCTGGCTGTACACCCAGCACGTGCTGCAGGCCGAGCAGGGCGCTGACTTCGATTTCCTGCTCGGCAGCCGGGGCCACGACGTGCCCCGCGACTCGCACTGACCGGGTTCCCGGCCCGGCGCCTGCCGTCCCCGCGTCCCGTCCGGCCCGGACACCCGCGCACCCGCCCGCCCGGTTACCCCGCGCCGCCCGTTCCGCGTATGTAAAGGTCGCTTGACATGCTAGATGATGTAAAGCTACCTTGACATCATGCGCAATCGGGTAAGGGAGCAGCGGACCTCGCGGGGGCTGTCTCAGGCGGAGGTGGCGGCGGCGCTTGGCGTGTCCAGGCAGACGGTCATCTCCATCGAGAACGGCCGTTACCTGCCGTCGCTGCCGCTGGCTTTCCGCATCGCGCGGTACTTCGACATGACGGTCGACAAGATGTTCGACCCGGCCGATGAGGAGGACGGCTCATGACAACGTGGATCCGCCCGCGGCTGCGCAAGCCGCTGGTGCTGGCCCTGGCCGGGACGCTGCTCGCCGCCTCCTGGATCGTGCGCGGCGGCGCGACGTGGTGGTTCTGCATCGCGTTCGAGATCCCCGTGCTGGTCCAGGCGGTGACCATGTACGTGCGCGGTGGCCAGGACAGCGACGAAGGCGCGCTGGCCGGCTCGCGGGCCGACGAGCGGCAGCAGCAGATCGGGCTGCGATCCCGCGCGCTGGCCGGCCGGGCAATGACCGCCGTGGCGCTGGCGGGCCTGATCGCCGCGATCGCGGTCCACGCGAACTGGTGGTGGCCGTTCCTGGTGATCCTGGCCGCCGGGTCCGTCGGCTACCTGTTCGGCCTCTCGGCCTACAGCGTCGGCGCCGAGGGCGCCCCCAGAGAGCCAGACACGGGCTACCCAGCCCCGCTGTAGCCCCCGGCATTCCCCCGCCGGGAGGCACCGGTCGGCGCCCGTCGAGCAGTGGTGGCTGCATCATGCTCGCCCGCGAGTAGCTGGTGCTCGCGCTGCCAGGCCAGGGTGGCCGCCTCCTCGGCGGCGTCGGCGGCGGCGATCTCCGCGTCGACTTCGCCGGGATAGGCTGCCCAGTACCGGATCGCCAGGCTGAGCAGGCGAACCGGGACTCCGGTGTTCTCGCTGACCAGCGATACCAGGTCGTCGTTACGCAAGCCGGGCTCGGCGGCTCTGGCCGACCTGATCGCCCGTACGACTTCCCATACGTCCGCTCCGCCAGCCAGGGCCGCGCGACGGCCCGTGGGACCGGGCCTGAAGACGATCCCCGGATGCTCGCTCATCCGGAGCGCTTCATCGACAAGCCGGTTAGCGGCTGAGGACAGGGACATGCCCGGATTCGCCGCGACGAACGATGTCAGCCGCTCGGCCACAGGCTCATCGAAGCGGACGGGGGTTGCCGTGCGCTTAGTCATGCTCAGAGTGTAGCCGATTGCAGTCGACCGTATTCACTCGTAGTCGACCGTAGTCGCCTGCTACGTGGAGATCAGGCCGGGGGCGGTGCGGAGGGCGGGGATGTCGGCGGCGCGGGGGAGGGCCTGGCGGGGGCCGGCGCCCGTGCACGCGGCGGCGCCGGCCGCCACGGCGACGGTGACGGCAGTCTCCAGGGGCAGGCCGGCCGCCAGGGCGGTGGCCAGCCCGCCGTTGAACGCGTCGCCCGCGCCGACCGTGTCGATGACCTCGATCCGGGGCGCGGCGAACTGGGCAGGTTCCTGGCCGGCCCGGAACAGCGTCGCGCCGCGGCTGCCCCTGGTCACGACGACCGCGCGGGCACCCGCCGCGAGGAGCCAGTCCAGTGCCGCCTGCTCGCCGGCCGCCGCGCCGCCCGGCAGGCGCAGCAGCTCGCCCTCGTTCGGGGTCAGGATCGCGCCGGCCACCAGCTCGGCAGGCAGCGGCTGACCCGGCGCGGGGTTGATCACCATCGTGGCCCCCGCCGCGACCGCGGCCCTGGCGGCGGCGGTCACCGTCGCGAGCGGCACCTCCAGGCAGGCCAGCACGACCGAGTCGGCGGCGATGCGGCCGTCCAGCAGCCTGGTCACGTCGGCGGCGGTGAGCCCGGCGTTGGCGCCGGGCGCGACGGCGATCATGTTCTCGCCGTCGGCGTCCACCAGGATCACGGCGACGCCGGTGGGCTCGGCGGACCGCAGCAGGCCGCCGAGGTCGATGCCCGCAGACGCCAGGTCGGCGGCGGCGCTTTCGCCGGCCGGGTCATCGCCGACGGCGGCGACGAACGACACGGCCGCGCCCAGCCGCGCGGCGGCATGGGCCTGGTTGGCACCCTTGCCGCCCTGCATGACGGCCAGCGTCCCGCCGGTCACGGTCTCGCCCGGCTGCGGGAGATGACCGATGCGGACCGCGTAGTCAGCGTTCACCGAGCCCACCACGATCACCTGTGCCACGCCGCGCTCCTGCCCCTTTTGTCCCAGCAGTGCTCCCGCAGCGACCCTGTCAACCGCGGCGCGGTGATGTCAAGGCGGGCGCGGCCCCGCTGCTGGGTGCGGCGCCGGTCATCGTTCAGGGGGCCATCCGGCGGGCGATGGCGCGGGCCACCCGGCGGGCCTCGATGGGGTGCAGCCGCAGGTTGCCCGTGATCTCGGTGCGGTAGCCGACGAACCAGAGGCCGGGGGCGGCCGGGATGGGCGAGCCGGAGTCGCGGGTCGGCAGGCCGGCCATGTTCAGCACGCCCAGGTGCCCGACTAGCGGCTCCAGTCCGCGGCGGAAGCCGGTGGCGGCCAGCACGATGTCCGGCGCCAGGCGGCGCCCGTCGGTGAGGACCACCCCGGCGCCGTCCAGCCGGTCAATCTCCGGCACGATCTCCAGGCGGCCCGCCTTCAGGTGCGCGGCGAAGCCTTCGTCCAGCGCGACGGTCACGCCGCTGGTGCGCAGCCGCTCATACGGCCCGCAGGGCGGGGCCGGCAGCCCGTACGCGGACAGGTCGCCCAGGCTGCGCACCGACAGCCGGCGGGCAATCCGGTCGCGGGCGCCCTCGGGCAGCACGCGCAGCGGCAGGCTGACCGGCTGCAGCGGGATGCCGGCGATCTCGCGCGGCAGGATCGTCGGCGGCGTGCGGACCGACACCCACAGCCCGGTCACGCCGGCGTTCACCAGGTGCCCGGCGATCTCGACCCCCGAGTTGCCGCCGCCGACCAGCAGCACCCGCAGGCCGGCCAGGTCGGAGGCGCGGCGCAGCCCGGAGGAGTGCATGACCGGCCTGGCGAACTCGGTGCGGCCCGGCCAGTCAGGCAGCCAGGGCACCCGGTCGTAGCCGGTGGCGACCACGACATCGCTGGTCTCCTGCGGGCCGGCCGAGGTGAGCACCTGCCAGCCGTCGGTGACCCGTTCCAGCCGCTGGACGTGCACGCCGACCTGCGCGTCCAGACGGTGCGCCACGGCGAAGCGTTCCAGGTAGGCCACGTAGTCATCGCGGCTGACCCAGCGGCCCGCCGACGCCGGGAGCCGCAGGCCTGGCAGGTCGGAGAGCCAGCTGATGGTGTTCAGCCGCAGGTCCTCACGCCGGTTGCGCCACGACGTGGCCACCGACGGCCCCCGCTCCAGCACCACCGAGTCGACGCCGTCCCGGCGCAGCGCGGCGGCGGCCGCCAGGCCGGCGGACCCGGCACCGACGACCACCACGGGAGGCACGGCCGACATGAAACCCCCACTTCGGCTCCAGTGCCCCTGACCCTAATGCGGCGGGTGACCCGCCCCGGTCACGGGGCCTCCCCGATCCGAGGCCGGGGACGCGCTCAGCCGCCCGGCGGTGACTGTGTGGCCTGGGCGTCAGCCGCCTGGGCGTCGGCCGCCGCGTGAATGCCGCGCCGCAGCCCGGCGGCCGCCACGATTGCCGCCACCAGCATGACCCCGGCCATCGCGTACAGCACGGCGCGCATGCCCTCGGCAAGGCTGATCTGCGCGGCATGGAAGATCTGTCTGGACAGCGCGGGCGGCACTGAGGAGGGCGGTTTGCCGCCGTGCGTGGAGGACAGCGTGGTCGCCGCCCGGTGCGCGGCGGCCGAGGGCAGGCCGAGCGCGGTCAGGCCGCTGATCAGGTGGTTGCGCTCGACGGTGACCAGCAGGGTGCCGAGCGCGGCGAGGCCGAAGCTGGCGCCGAAGTTCCTGGTGGTCTGGGTGATGCCGGTGGCCTCGCCGTAGGACAGCCGGCCGACCTGGTTGATCGCGTCGGTGTTGGCCGGGCCGACCATCAGGCCCATGCCCAGGCCGGCCAGCACGATGTAGTACCACTGGTTGTTCAGGTCGAGCTGGGTCACCTTGCTGGCCCACAGCGCCAGCCCGGCCGTGGCGATCAGGCAGCCGATGGTCACCACGCCCTTGGCGCCCTGGCGGTCCAGGCGCCGGCCGCCGATCTGCACGCCGGGCGCGAACCCCGCGAAGAAGATCAGCAGGTACAGGCCGGCCTCCTGCGGGCCGTCGCCGAGGCCCACCTGCGCGTAGATGCTCGCGAAGAAGAAGATCGGGATGAACACGATCATCGAGGTGAACAAGACGATGTTCTCCACCAGGAACGCCCTGATGGTGAACACCCGCACGTCGATCAGCGGCTGGGAGTCGCGCAGCTCGGCATAGCCGAAGGCGATCAGCAGCAGCACGCCGACGACCATGCACACCAGGACGGTGGCGTCCCGCCAGCCCCAGACCTGGGTCTGCTGCAGGCCGAAGACCACCAGGCCCACGCCGCCGCAGATGAGCACCAGGCCGGTCCAGTCCAGCCGGCCTGGCCGGTTCTGGGTGACCGGGCGGGCGATGGCGGTGAGCACCAGCGCCACGATCGCCACGGGGATGTTGACCCAGAAGATGGCCCGCCAGGTCCACTCGCTGAGGTAACCGCCGAGCACCGGGCCGATGGCCGTCAGCCCGCCCGCCACGCCGAAGAAGATGGCCATCGCCCGGCCGCGCTCGCGGACCGGGAACGCCGACACCACGATGGCCAGCGCGGCGGGATACATGATCGCGCCGCCGATGCCCTGGATGACCCGCCAGGTGATGATCCAGGCCGCCGCGTACGTCCCGTTCGGGGTCAGCCCGCAGGCGGTCGAGGCGAGCGCGAACGTGATGATGCCGATGACCACCATCCGGCGGTGGCCGATCATGTCCGCCAGCCGCCCGCCGAAGGTGAAGGCCGCGGCCAGGGCCAGCAGGTAGGCGTTGACTACCCACTGGACGCCGTTGATCGTTAAGTGCAGCTCGGACTGGATCTTCGGGACCGCGATGGACACGATCGTCTGGTCGATGAAGGTCATCGCGACCGCGAAGATCATCGCCGCCAGGGTCAGCGACTTGCCGCCGCCCGCCCGCTGGCCCGCCGCCGTTGCTGCCACCGGGAGTCCTCTCTGCGTGAGCGACGCCCGGCGCAGCCAGGCAGGGTGGCCAGGATAGCCAGGTCAGCGCCGGGCGAGGTGCCGGGCAAGGAAGTCGAGTGCGCGTGGCACCGCGTCTGACCGGTTCTGCCGTTTTGCCAGCCCGTGGCCCTCGTCCCCGTAGACAAGCAGCTCGCATTCCTGGCCCCGGCTGGTGAGCGCGGCGTGGATCTGCTCCGCCTCCGACAGCGGCACCCGCGGGTCATTGGCGCCGTGGATGATGAACAGCGGCGCCCGCATGTCATCGATCCGGGTCAGCGGCGAGGCCGCGTGCAGGAACTCCCGGTCTCGGGCCAGGGTGCCGTACTCGCGCTCGCGGTAGGCACGCCGGTAGGCGGAGGTGTTCTCCAGGAACGTCACCAGCGAGGAGATGCCGACGATGTCCACTCCGGCGGCCCACAGCCCTGGCTGGAACGCCAGCCCGGCGAGCACCATGTAGCCGCCGTAGGAGCCGCCCCACAGCGCCGCGCGGGACTGGTCAAGCCCCAGCTCGGGCAGGTAGGCGTGGATCGCCGCCAGGTCAGCCACCGAGTCGAGCCGCAGCTCGACATCGTCCAGCGAGTACCAGCGCTTGCCGTAGCCGACCGAGCCGCGCACGTTCGGCACCAGCACGGTGTGCCCGGCCTGGGCGAGCGCCTGCACGTAGGGCGTGAAGTTCTGCATGGCCTGGGCCTCGGGGCCGCCGTGCACCAGCAGCACCGCCGAGCCGGCCAGCGCCGGGTCGCCGTCGGCCGTCGGGCGGTAGACCAGGCACGGCATCCGCTCGCCGTCTCCGGCGGGCAGCACGTGCTCCTCGGGCACCGAGGGCGCCAGGTCGCCGAGGCCCGCGGCGGACCTGGTGAGCTGGCGGACCGCACCGGTCGCCGCGTCGGCGACCAGCACGTCGCCCGGCAGGGTCGCGCCGGTGACCGAGAAGGTCACGGCGGCGGAGTCCGGCGCCCAGGCGGGCGGCGGGAGCTTGTTGTCGGCGATGCAGCCGGCCGCCGGCAGCGGCACCGGAATCCGGCGCGCCCCGGTCGCCGCGTCGTGCATAGCCAGCGCGGACGCGCCGTTGGAGTTCCGCTCGACCAGGATCGTGGCGCCGTCCGGGCTCACCCAGCCGGCCAGGTCGGCGGCGTCGTCCGCGATCAGCCAGGACCAGTCCGCGTCGGCCAGCCGGTACCTGGCGACGGCGGTGAACTCCCGGCCGGTGTTGCTGGTCACCAGCAGCGCACTGGAGTCGGGCAGCCAGCACAGGTTCCTGTTCATCGACGGGTCGCCCTCCGGGGTGACCTCGATGACCTTCTCCGCGCCCGGCTCCCCGGCCAGGTCGACCAGCACCAGGTGCTCGGCGTTGGCCACGACGGGCGAGCGGACCGTCAGCGCCAGCCAGCGGCCGTCCGGGGACGGCGCCGCCTCGTCATAGGAGCGGTCGCCGAGGCTCAGCGTCCGCTCCTCGCCGGTGGCCAGGTCCCGGATCACCGGGTCGAAGGACACCCCGTCGCGCCGGTTGGTGAAGTAGCAGATCCGGCCAGGCGCCGTCGCCGCCAGCATGTGCATGTACCGCGGGTCGCGGACCAGCGGGACCAGGTCGGCCTCGGTGGCCCGCCGGCCGCCGGGTCGCGGTCGGGCAGCCGCGAGATCTGATGCTGCTCGTTGCCGGCCGTCGTCGTGCGAGACGATCACCGTGTGCTCGCCGGGCATGTAGGTGCCCGTGCACCCGTCCGCGAGCGCGGTCAGCGTGCGAGTGCTGCCGTCCGGGGCGATCTCGATGAGCTGCATCGAGCCGCTCTCGTCGCTGCCCGCCAGAATCCGTCCGTCATCGCCGACATCGAAGGCCCGGTACACCGCTGACGCCAAGCAGCCGCTGCAGGTTCGCTCTCATAACCGGACACTTTGTCATAGCGGCCTGAACGGATCGTCATAGCGACCGCGCCGGAGATGCTTCGCGCTGGTCATGCCGCCGGGCCGGCGGACCTCGCCGTTACGCCCGCGGCTGGTCCTGGCGGCGGGCCGCGCCGGCCAGCCAGCGAACCGCGTTGGGCACGAACGAGCCGAGCACGCCGCAGCCCGCGGCGATCAGCGCGATGGAGCCGGTGTCGTCGGCGACCGCCGTGCCGAGCCACAGTCCGAGCCCGGCGCAAGCCGCCGCGACCGCGGCGATGAGGAGCGTTCTCCGCGTACCTGCCACCCGGTCATCCTGGCACCACCAGGCAGAACAAGGCCACCGGGCCCGGCAGACGCGGTTCGCGGGCTCAGCGGTGATTAGGCTGCTCGGGTGACTCCAGAAGCTGCCAGCCTCACCGCCGCACGAGACCTGCTGACCCGGTTCCCCCTCATCGACGGGCACAACGACCTGCCGTGGGCGCTCCGCGAGGCGGATGCCGCCGCGCCGGCCCTGACGGACATCGCCGAGCCCGTCGACTTCACCCACACTGACCTGCCCCGGCTGGCGGCCGGGGGGGTCGGCGGCCAGTTCTGGTCGGTCTGGGTGCCGTGCGAGCTGGACGAGGGCGCCGCCGTGGCGACCACCATCGAGCAGGTCGACCTCGTGCACCAGCTCGCCCGCCGGTACCCGGCGGTGCTGGAGGTCGCGACGACCGCCGCCGATGCCGAGCGGATCGGGGCCGCCGGGAAGATCGCCAGCCTGATCGGGGCCGAGGGCGGGCACTCCATCGGGTCGTCGCTGCCGGTGCTGCGCGCGCTGTACCAGCTCGGCGTCCGGTACCTGACGCTGACCCACAACAAGAACGTGCGCTGGGCCGACTCGGGCACCGACCGCCCGGCGGCGGGCGGCCTGACGGCGTTCGGCCGCGAGGTGGTCAGGGAGATGCAGCGGCTCGGCATGCTGGTCGACCTGTCGCACACCGCGGCCACCACGATGTCCGACGCCCTGGACGTCGCGGAAGCGCCGGTGATCTTCTCGCACTCCGGCGCGCAGGCGGTCAGCGACCATCCGCGCAACGTTCCCGACGCCATCCTGGCCCGGCTGGCCGGGAACGGCGGAGTCTGCATGGCCACGTTCGTGCTGCCGTTCGTCTCCCAGGCCCGCCGCGACTGGGAGCGGCTGCTGGACGACGAGATGGGCCGCCGGGGCCTGGACTACCTGGACATGTCCGTCCGGTATGCGTTCGCGGCCACCTGGCAGCCGCCCGTTCCGCCACCGCCGGTCCGGCTCACCGAGGTCGCCGACCATATCGAGCACATCCGCGAGGTCGCGGGCATCGACCACGTGGGCATCGGCGGCGACTACGACGGCACCGACAACCTGCCCGAGGGACTCGCGGACGTGTCCTGTTACCCGGCGCTGATCGCCGAGCTGACCGGGCGCGGCTGGAGCGAGGCCGACTGTGCGGCCCTGACCAGGGGAAACATCCTGCGCGTGCTACGCGACGCGGAGTCGGCGGCGGTGTCGATCTCGGCCCGCCGGGGGCCGTCGTCCGCCCGGATCGAGCAACTTGACGGCCCCGGCTAGCTGAACGGCGTGTGCGGCCTTCGCTGCTGCTCGCCGTCCAGGTACACGTCCACCTTCTCGTCGTAGAAGCAGGCCAGCCCGGCGACCTTCTGGCTCTCCGGCAGCGGCGTCCGGTAGATCCACACCACGTCGGCATGCACGCTCTGGCCGGTGTCCACCGACCAGTAGCTGGCGGTGCCCTTGTAGGGGCAGGACGTCTGGGTGCCCGAGGGCCGGAACAGGTCCATCCGGACGTCGCCGAGCGGCAGGTAGTACCGGGGCGGCAGCCCGGTCTCGAACAAGATCCGGGGCCGCCGCGACTCCGCGACGGTCACCCCGTCCAGCTCCACCCGCACATGCCGGGAGCTGGACAGGATGTCGATCCTGGTGTGCGGGTCCCTGGCGTGCACGTAGACCGGCTCGTCCTCCTCCAGCCATTCGCTCATCGCGTCCCAGTCGAAGCGGACCGCGTCGCGCAGCTCGGCTCGCGGCGCCGCCGGGTAGCGCCGCCCGGCGCCGGCCGCGGTGGCGGCGTCCACCGTGACATCGAGCAGCTCGCCCGCGCCGAGGCCGGCGTCGCCGCCCCGGTCCGTCCCCGCGGGCCCGGCCGGGACCAGCTTCGCCCGGATGTCCCCGGCCGGCAGGTAATAGACGGGATAGTACGGGTGCTCCCAGACCAGCAGGGCGCCTCGGGTGTCGGCGACCAGCTCGCCGGCCAGGTACACCCGGACTCGCTTGGGACTGCGCTCGACCCGGAAGGTGAACGGCTGCTGTGCGGTCATGCTGGCCTCCTCGCGGTGGCGGGCCCTGTAGCCCGAACATACGCCGCCGGGCCGCCAGGCAGGGCAGGCCCGTGTCGCGGCGCCGCCCGCCCTAGTAGCGTCGGGGTATGCGACTGGGAGTGCTGGACGTCGGCTCGAACACGCTCCACTTGCTCGTCGTGGACGCGCACCGGGGTGCCCGGCCGATCCCGGCGTTCTCGCACAAGGCCGAGCTGCACTTCGGCGAGCACCTGGACAGCGAGAACAGGCTGACCAAGGAGTGCGCGGTTCAGCTCCGGGAATTCGTGCAGGACGCGCTGCGGATCGCCGAGGACAAGGGCGTGCACGAGATGCTCGCCTTCGCGACCTCCGCCGTCCGGGACGCCGCCAACGGTGACGAGGTGCTGGCCAGGATCGAGGCGCAGACCAACGTCACCATTCGCGTGCTGCCAGGCCCGGATGAGTCACGGCTGACCTTCCTCGCCGCGCGGCGGTGGTACGGCTGGTCATCGGGCCGGCTGCTGATGCTGGACATCGGCGGCGGCTCGCTGGAGATCGCGGCCGGCCATGACGAGGACCCGGCCGTGGCGATCTCGCTGCCGCTCGGCGCCGGCCGGCTGACCCGCGAGTGGCTGCCCGGCGACCCGCCGTCCGCCGAAGACATCCGGCGGCTGCGCAAGCACGTGCGGGCCGAGATCGCCAGCCAGGCCGGGAACGTACTGCGCGAGGGCAGGCCCACGCACGCGGTGGCCACGTCCAAGACCTTCCGCCAGCTCGCCCGGATGGCCGGGGCCGCGCCGTCCAGCGAGGGTCCCTACGTTCGGCGGATGCTGCGGCACGGCGATGTCACCGAGCTGGCGGCGCGGCTGGCCAAGACGAGCGTCGCGCAGCGGGCCGACATGCCGGGTGTCTCCCAGGGCCGCGCCCCCCAGCTCGCCGCCGGCGCGATCGTCGCCGACGCGGCGATGGACCTGTTCGACCTGCCCGAACTGGAGATCTGCCCGTGGGCCCTGCGCGAGGGCGTCATCCTCCGCCGCCTCGACATGCTCTCCGACCACTAGGCCTGCCCTAAGCACCCTGCCCGCGGGTGCCCTGGGAAACGAGACGGCGGTCGCTCCGGGTGGAGGGACCGCCGTCTCATAGATCCTGCGATTGCCAGCCTAACGTGTGCCGCTACTCGCGGACTCCGCGCAGCGGTGCTGACTCGTCGCTGTCGAGGCCGGCGTGCCTGGCGCCTTCGTGCTGCCCGTTGGCCGGGCGCGCTGGCGGTGCTGAGGTCGGCGCGGACCTGGTGGCACTTCCGACAGGGGCCTTGGGCGCCTGGCCGGCGGCGGTCGGCTGGACTGCCCCGCTGGTGTGCGCGGGCGCGGGCTGTGCCGGCCCGGGCTGTGCGGACCCAGGCTGTGCCGGGCGGCCGACGGGACCGGCCGGGGGAGCCTGCTGGGCACCGCGGTTCTGGTGGGCCGGGGAACCCTGGGCCTGCGGCCGGCCGACCGGTGCCGCGGCGGGCGCGCTCTCGGCCTGGGCGCTCGCGGTGACGGCCCTGGCGACCTCGTCCTCCAGCGAGCCGCGGGCGGCCTCGCCTGCCACCAGCGTGGTCACCACGTCGCGGATCTCCGTCAGCCGGCGGATCGCCTCGGTGTGCCGGGACATCAGCAGGTTGAGGCGGCGCTCCGCGCCGTCGTGGATCGCGGTGGCCCTGGCCGTCGCCTCGTCGAGCTGCTGCTTGGCCTGAGCCTTGGCGGTGGCCACCGCGCTCTCCGCCTGCTTGGTGGCCTCGCCCACGGCACGCTCCGCCTCGGAGCGCGCGGCCTTCCTGGCCTTGTCCGCCTCGGCGTTCGCGCCGGCCACCGTGTTCTCGGCCTGCTCCTGCGCCGCGCTGAGCATCCGCTCGGCCTGCTCCTGGGCCTCGGCGCGAGCCTTGTCGGTCTCGGCCTTGGCGTCCTCGCGCAGCTTGAGGGTCTCCTGGCGAGTGTCATCGCGGAGCTTGGAGATTTCCTCATCGGCGCGGTTGCGCTGCGCCTTGGACTCGTCGTCGGCAAGCTTGAGGATCTGGCCGATGCGCTCGCTGATCTCCTCGTGCGCCGGCTTCTCCGCAGAGGCCTCGCGGACGGTGGACAGCTCGAGGCGGAGGCGCTCGTTGAGGTCCAGCGTCTCGGACAGCCGGTCCTCCATCTCGCGGACCTGGCTGCGGGTCTTGGCCACGAACTCGTCTACCCGCCGGCGGCTATAGCCGCGCATCTCTCGCTCGAATAGATCTTCGTGGTTCGGGTCGGCGTGGTAGTCGTTGTGCTCGGTCATCGTTCACACCCGTCGAGTGGTTCAGGCAAGCCAGGCCGGGTCGGCTCTCCCGAACTGAACCGGCGCGGTGATGCCAAGGGCCTGCGGCTGGGCTGCGTCGCGTGCCCGGATCGGCCAGGAGGGATCCGTAGGCTTGCGTGCAAGCGGAGATATCCGGGACGACTCTGTCCCGAAGGGCACGAGCGCGCAACCGAAACGATGTTTTGTCCTGATTCTTCGAGCCGGAACGGAGACTTTGTGACCACTTCCCAGCTCACCGGTGCTCTAGGCGACGCGGCCCCGGACATTGACCCGGACGCGTGGATCGCGCCAGGCGCGGTAGTGGTCGGCGCGGTCCGGCTGGGCCGTGCCGCCAGCGTCTGGTACGGCTCGGTGCTGCGCGCCGACGAGGACCAGATCATCGTCGGCGCTGAGTGCAACATCCAGGACCTGTGCTGCCTGCACGTCGACGCGGGTGAGCCGGTGATCCTGGAGGACCGGGTCAGCCTGGGCCACCACGCCACGGTGCACGGCGCGCATGTCGGGGCCGGGGCACTGATCGGGATCGGGGCCGTGGTCCTGGGCGGGGCGCGGGTCGGCGCGGGCTCCCTGGTGGCGGCCGGCACCGTGGTGCTGCCCGGCCGGGAGTACCCCGCCGGAGTCCTCATCGCCGGCGTTCCTGGCCGGGTGGTGCGGGAGCTCACCGACACCGACAGCGCGCGGTTCGCGCAGACGCCGGACCGCTATGTCCGCCGGGCCGCCGCGCACCGGGACGCGCGCTGGGGCGGCTGACCGGCCCGGTCAGCCGGCCGGTGTCCCGATGGCCCGTCGTCAGCTGACATATCAGGCAAGTCCGCAGTTCATGGGATAGATCACCGCGCGGGGATGGCGAGTGGGTGATGAGGAAATGGCCCCGATGGGTCATGCGCGGTCATACCTTGCCGCCGTAGCCTGGAAGCCGTTCCCCGGGATGGCCCACGGGGACGATCCGCCCGGCGATGGAGGTGGGATTCGATGGGAGACCATTTCGACCTTCGCGTCCACGACCTCGTCGCACTGAACGAGATCGAGCTTTACGCCGAGGTGCTGAGCGCCGTGGCCGCGACCGACCGGCCGCTCACCCTGGCCGAGCTCGACCGGGTACTCGGCGTGCCGCCGCGGGCGGCCGCCGCGGTCTGACCCTGGCTAGCCGGCGGAGAACATCACGTCGGTGGACCAGCGGGTGAAGCCCAGCGACTCATACAGCCTGATCGCGGCCTTGTTCGACTCATCGACGTACAGCATGACCTGGCCCAGGCCGCGGTCGCGCAGGTAGCGCAGGCCGATAAGGGTCAGCGCCCGACCCAGGCCGGTGCCCTGCTCACCGGGGTCCACCCCCACCACGTACACCTCGCCGATAGCGTCTTCCGCGCCACTCGCGCCGGGGGCGTGCCGGTGGATCTTCGTCCAGTGGAAGCCGACCAGCGTGCCCGCGCGCTCGGCCAGGAAGAAGCCCGCCGGGTCGAACCACGGCTCATGCTCGCGGAGTCGCAGGTCGGCGACCGTCCAGCCACCCTGCTCTGGGTGGCTGGCGAAGGCGGCATGGTTCAGCCGCGTCCACGCCTCCTCGTCCCGGCCGGCCTCGAACGTGCGCACGGTAACGCCCTCGGCGACCCGCGGCTCGGCCGGCTGATCGGCCAGCGGGCAGCGCATCTGCCACAGCGACCTGCTGCGGTGCAGGCCCGCCGACGCGGCCACCGCGGCGGCGGCCGGCAGGTCGCCGTGTGCCCAGACGCGCAGCACGGCCGGCGCCGCCTGCCCGGCCAGCGCGCGGATCAGCCCGCCGCCGAGGCCGCGCCGCCGGAAGTCCGGGTCGACGACCAGCTCGCCGCTGCGAGCCCGCTCGCCGGTTGCTGCCGCGGGCTGCCCGGCTGCTGTCTGCTCGGGAGGCGCCAGGTAGGCGTAACCCGCCAGCCGTCCTGACCGCCAGGCGAGCAGGTTGCGCGCGCCCGCCGCGCCGCCCTGGCCGAGTTGCAGCAGCACCGGCTCCGACAAGGGCGCGACCCCGTCTGCCAGCTCGGCCCGGTCGGCCAGGCTGGTGACCGCGGCAGCCTGGTCCCTGGTGAGGGGGCCGCTGGCCGCGATGTCGGCGGCCTGCGGGCCGCGACCGTGCTCGTTATCCATCGGCATGGGCGGTCCCGGCCCTCTTCCCGCTCGTCGCCCGGCCCTGGCCGCCGGCCTGCCGCCCGTTGGCCGGCCCGGCCGCCGCGCCGCCATCGCTGTCCGGCGGCTGGCTGCGGCCGCTCTTGGGCGGAACGAACCGGTATCCCACGTTACGCACCGTACCGATCAGCGCCTCGTTCTCCGCGCCCAGCTTGGCCCGCAGCCGCCGGACATGAACATCCACGGTCCTGGTGCCGCCGAAATAGTCATATCCCCAGACCTCCTGGAGAAGCTGGGCCCTGGTGAAGACCCGGCCGGGCTGCTGGGTGAGGAACTTGAGCAGCTCGAATTCCTTGAACGTCAGATCGAGCGAGCGCCCGTCCAGCCGGGCGGAGTAGGCCGCCTCGTTGATCACGAGCTGGCCGGCCCTGATCTCGCCGGGCTGCCCGGCGGTGCCGCTGCTCCCGGCGGGCCCGGCGGCCCGGCCCGCCGCCATCCGCAGCCGGGCCTCCACCTCGCCGGGTCCCGCGGTGTTCAGCACGGCGTCGTCGGCGCCCCAGTCGGCCGCCAGCGCGGGCCAGCCGCCCTCGGTCACCACGACCAGGACGGGGATCGCGTGCCCGGCCTCGCGCAGCGCCCTGACCATGCGCCGGGCGGCGACCAGGTCGCGGCGGGCATCCACGAGAACCACGTCGGGCGGCGGCGTCGAGCCCGCGCGGGCCGGCCCGGCGGCGGGCGGGGCGACCTTGACGGCGTGCGGGAGCAGGGTGAGTGACGGCAGGATCTCGGCGGCTGAGTCCGTCCCGCCGGTCAGCAGGAGCACCGTGCTCAACCCGCCACCTCCGGCCCGCGAATGCCGTACGCGGGTAGATTCGCCCGTGGATTTCCACCAGGGCCCGGGGTCACCGTTGTCCGAGGCCGCAATTGTTAGAGGATAGCTGACATGGCTTCCGTCACCATGCGCTACTGGGCCGCTGCGAAGGATGCCGCGGGCGTGGCAGAGGAGCGCGTCTGCGCGCGGACCCTGGCGGCCGCGCTCGCCGCCGCCCAGGGCGGCCGCTCGGCCCCCGGCCGCCTCGGCGCGGTCCTGGCCCGGTCCTCCTTCCTCATTGACGGGCAGCCGGTGGGCACCAGGGCCGCCGAGAGCGTGGAACTGGCCGATGGCGCGGTCATCGAGGTTCTGCCGCCGTTCGCGGGCGGATAGTCCAGCGTGAACCGATTCCGGCGGCGGGACGTTCTCGGGGGTGTGGCTGGAAACGACGGCTCGGGTGCCGTTGGTCGGCGCCCGCCGGCGTCCGATGAGGAACTGGTGCGCGCGCTCTACACCGAGCACGCGGGCCCGCTGCTGCGGTACACGCTGCACCTGATGAGCGGGGACCGGCAGCGCGCGGAGGACATTGTGCAGGAGACGCTGCTGAGGGCCTGGCAGCATCCGGAGGCGATCGCCGATCGCCCGGCCAGGCCATGGCTGTTCGCCGTGGCACGCAACCTGGCGGTGGACAGCTTCCGGGCCAGGAAGGCGCGCCCTCATGAGGTCGGCGAGGGCGCCCTGGACCTGCTGGCGGTGCCGGACGAGGCCGAGCGGGCCCTGGAGTCCTGGGCGGTGGCGGACGCGATCAGGTCGCTGCGGCCCGAGCACCGCGGCGTGCTGCTGGAGACCTACTACCACGGCCGGTCGGTGGCCGAGGCCGCGACTGTTCTCGGCATACCGGCAGGTACCGTCAAATCGCGGACGTTCTATGCGCTCCGCGCCCTGAAGCTCGCACTGGAAGAACGGGGGCTTGCGCCATGACCGCGATTAACGGCGTCGGCCCGGCCTGCCGCGAGGTGCGCCAGCTCCTTGGCGTGTACGTGGTGGGCGCCATCGACCCGGCCGAGCGGTCGGTCGTCGACGATCACCTGGCGGGCTGCCGGGACTGCCGGGAAGAGCTAAGCGGCCTGGCCGGCCTGCCCGCGCTGCTGCGGCGGGTGCCGCTGGCCGACGCCGAGCGGCTGGCCGAGGGCGGCTACGGGGTGCCCGACATGGCCGAGCCGCCCGCCGAGCTGCTGAACGCCCTGCTGCGGCGGGTCGCCGCGCGGCACAGGAACCGGCGCTGGCGGGCGGCCCTCACGCTGGCCGCCGCCGTGGCCATCGCGGCGGGCGGGACGGCGGCGGTGATGGAGTCGCAGCAGCCCTCGGCGCAGGTGGCCGCCTCCGATGTCGCACATGGCAGCAATGCCCTGGTCACCGCGAAGGTCAGCTACACGCCGACATCGTGGGGCACGGCGATGCGCGTCGCGGTGTCCGGCGTCCCGGCCGGGACGGCCTGCAAGTTCTGGGTGATCGACGCCTCGGGGCACCGGCACCCGGCGGGTGCCTGGACCACCGGTCCCGGCTACGGCGAGCACTGGTACTCGGCGTCTTCTCCGGTGCCCGAGGGCAAGGTGCACGGCTTCCAGATCACCGCGGACGGCAAGACCCTGGTCAACATTCCGGCCAGCTAAGGGAATGCGGCGGCCGGCCGGCGCGCTGAAGCCGACGTGACAGCTGGACTGGCGGTGTGCGTGGCGGCCCTCGCGGCGGCCACGGCCATCGGCCTGGCCTGGAAACGCGGCAACGGCCGGATGCGGGGCACCGCGGTGCCCGCGACCGGGCCGGGCGAGCGGGCCGACCGGTCGCCAGTGACCGCTGCCACGATCGGGGAGCCGCTCGGCGAGCGGGCCACGCTGGTCCAGTTCTCGTCGGCGTTCTGCGCACCCTGCCGGGCGACCCGGCGGATTCTCGCGGAGGTCGCCGGGCAGGTCGATGGCGTCACGCACGTGGAGATCGACGCGGAATCCCGGCTGGACCTGGTCCGGGCGCTCGGCATCCTGCGGACGCCCACCGTGCTGGTGCTGGACTCCGGCGGCGCGATCGTGCGCCGGGCCAGCGGCCAGCCGCGCAAGGCGGATGTCATCGCCGCTGTCGGTGCCGCGGCTGGCGTCTCCGGCCAGGGCGCTACGGTGGTGCCGACGAATTCCTATCCATCAGATCAGGAATCGAGATAGTGACACCGAGCCTGGCCCCGAATAGCATCGACTACGTGCCTGACACCTCAGGGACCTGCCGCAATCGCCATGCCCGGCCGTGGCGAACCACGCTGACCAAGCGCCGGGCCGTCGATTTCTGCCGCGTCTGCACGGCCATCTGTTGCCGTTAACGAGCTCAGCCAGCGGCCTGCCGCCTTTCCCCGCCCGGTCGCTGCCGGCCGCAGCCCCGGGCGGCAGTGCGTGACCTGAATAGGTGCACCTGATGGAAATCGATCCGAGAGGGCCTCGGTTCGGCGCGGTCATCACCATGATCGTTTTTGCCGTGGTCCTGATCACTAGCAGCGCCTGGCTGCTGGCGGTCCAGGCACTGTTCTTCGCCATCGGGACGGTGTTCGGACTGCCTGCCTCCCCCTACGGCATGGTCTACCGGTACCTGGTCAGGCCCCGGCTCGGCCCGCCTCGCGAACTGGAGCCGGCCACCCCGCCGCGCTTCGCCCAGGGCGTCGGCCTGGTGATCAGTGCGGTCGGCGTTATCGGGTATGCCGCTGGGGTGACACCGCTCGGCATCGTGGCCGCGGCGATGGGGCTGGTCGCCGCGTTCCTGAACGGCATCTTCGGCCTGTGCCTGGGCTGCGAGATGTACCTGCTCATCCGACGTATCTGGCCCCGGCCGGCAGCGGCTGGCCGTGGCTGAAGCTAATCAAGGAGGTTTTACTATGAGCCGCTCCGACGTCCTGGTGGACGCCGACTGGGTCGAGGCCCATAACGGCGATGCCGACCTGGTGCTCGTCGAGGTCGATGAGGACACCAGCGCCTACGACAAGGGGCACATCCGCAACGCCGTCAAGATCGACTGGAAGCAGGACCTCCAGGACCCGGTACGCCGGGACTTCGTGGACCAGGACGGCTTCGCGGCGCTGCTGTCGCAGCGTGGTATCTCCAACGACGACACTGTCGTCCTGTACGGCGGCAACAACAACTGGTTCGCCGCCTACGCCTACTGGTACTTCCGCCTCTACGGCCACCAGAACGTCAAGCTGCTGGACGGCGGCAGGAAGAAGTGGGAGCTGGAGTCCCGCGAGCTGGTGACCGAGGCCCCGAAGCGCGCGGCGACCCAGTACACCGCTGCTCCCCAGGACACCTCGATCCGGGCGTTCCGCGACGAGGTCGTGTCGGCGATCGGGAACCAGAACCTGGTCGACGTCCGGTCACCCGATGAGTTCGCCGGCCGCCTGCTGGCGCCGGCGCACCTCCCGCAGGAGCAGGCGCAGCGCGGCGGGCACATCCCCACCGCACGGAACGTGCCGTGGTCCAAGGCGGCCGAGGAGGACGGCACGTTCAAGTCGGACGACGCGCTGCGCGCGCTGTACGGCGGGGCGGGCGTGGACTTCGGCACCGACACCATCGCCTACTGCCGGATCGGTGAGCGGTCCGCGCACACCTGGTTCGTGCTGCACGAGCTCCTCGGCCAGCCGAACGTGAAGAACTACGACGGCTCGTGGACCGAGTACGGCTCGCTGGTGGGCGTGCCCATCAAGACGGGCGACGAGTCATGAGCCAGCCGGTGACCGCCGCGGGCGGCTGCGGTGCGCCGGCTGGCGGTGCGCCGCTGACCGACGCCGGCAACCAGGCCGTCGTCCAGGGCAAGGTGACCAGGGAAGGCGCCCCGGTCGACGTCGGGTACGCGCGGCTGCTGAACAGCGACGGGGAGTTCGTCGCTGAGGTGCCGCTCGGCGAGGACGGCGGCTTCCGGTTCTTCGCCGCACCCGGAGACTGGACGCTGCGGGTGCTGGCGCCCGGCGGCATCACCGCCGAGCGCGTCGTGTCCGCGGCGACCGGGAAGATCGCCAGCCTGGTGGTCGCGGTCTGACCCGCTGAACCGCTGATGGTGGCGGCGTTCCCCGGTCCGGGGGGCGCCGCCACCATCGTCTTACCCGACCTGTTCCCCTTCTTGCCATCTGCTCGTTGCCTACTCAGACATCTTTCGTTCAACTGCCGGACACTTTGGCGGCCTAGAAAAGGAATCGGCAGCCCGAGCGGCTGGCCTTCGGTCCCCGAGGCGACAGAGGCGACTACGAGATGTCTGTTGATGCTGGTCCGGGCAAGCCCTCCGCCCACACTGAGCCGGTAGTCGCCGGGCGGGGAGTCGCCGGCCTCCCGCAGGTCGCTGTCGGCGCCGCGGCCGCGGCGGACACCAGCGGTGCCGGGTCGGTACTGAGCGCGGTGAACCTGACCCTCGGCTTCGGCTCTCGCACCATCTTGTCCGACATCAGCGTGGACGTGCAGCGCGGTGCGGTCACCGCGCTCATCGGCCCGACCGGCTCGGGCAAGACCACCCTGCTGCGCACCTTCAACCGGATGAACGACAAGGTGACCGGCTACCGGCACGCGGGCGACGTGCTGCTGGACGGCCGCAGCATCTGGCATCCGGGCGTGGAGCTGATGGGGTTGCGCCGCAAGGTCGGGATGCTGTTCCAGCGGCCCAACCCCTTCCCCATGTCGATCATGGACAACGTGGTGGCCGGCGCCAAGGTGCACAAGGTGGCCGGCAAGGCCGGGCTGCGCGCCGTTGCCGAGCAGCGGCTGGCCGAGGTCGGCCTCTGGGACGCGGTGCGGGACCGGCTCAAGGACTCCCCCTTCCGCCTGTCCGGCGGGCAGCAGCAACTGCTCTGCCTGGCCAGGGCGCTCGCCATCAGCCCGGACGTGCTGCTGCTTGACGAGCCGACTTCCTCGCTGGACCCGATGGCCACGGAGTCCATCGAGGCGCTGGTCCGCACGCTGGTGCCGAGGCTGACGGTGGTCATCGTCACGCACAACCTCGCGCAGGCCAGCCGGATCGCCGACCGGACCATCTTCCTCAACCGGGGGCGGATGGTCGAGCACGGGCCGACCAGGCAGCTCTTCGAGAACCCGGCGGAGGAGGAAACCGCCAGGTACGTGAGCGGCAGGTTCGGCTAGCCAGTAGACCGCCCCGAGCGGGAGGACGGCATTCCTCCCGCCCAGTCAATAGACCCGCCCGTGCGGGGGGACGGCATTCCTCCCGCCCAGTCAATAGACCCGCCCGTGCGGGGGGACGGCATTCCCCCCGCACGGGGGCAAGGACCGCGCGCAGCGCGGGCCTCATCGCACGCTTGCGTGCGAGTCCTGTAGCGCACGCTTAAGCGTGCATAACTGAAGGAGTATTCCCCGGTGGCCAGACGACTTCGTTTGGTGTACACGGCGGCTGCTGTAGTCCCGCTCGCCTTGCTCGCGGCGGCCTGCGGCAGCAGTGGTGGCAGCTCAAGTGCACCCTCATCCGCAGCGGCCTCGGCGGCGACCATGGCAGGGCCTGCCCTGCCGGCGGCGCCGGCCAAGGCGCCCGCCTCGGTCACTGAGACCGGCAGCACGCTGCTGTTCCCGCTGTTCGGCACCTGGTCGACCGCGTACCAGAAGCTCTACCCGCAGGTGACCATCACCACCGGCGGCACCGGCTCGGGTACCGGCATCACCGACGCGGCGACGGGCACGGTCAGCGTCGGCGCCTCGGACGCCTACCTGTCTAGCGCGGACACCTCGCAGTACCCCGGCCTGCTGAACATCGCGCTGGCGATCTCCGCCCAGCAGATCAACTACAACGTGCCGGGCGTGAAGAACCTCAAGCTCGACGCGGCCGTGCTGGCGAAGATCTACACGGGCAAGATCACCAACTGGGACGACCCCGCCATCAAGGCGCTCAACCCCGGCGCGAAGCTGTCCAGCCTGAAGATCATCACCCTGCACCGCGCCGACAGCTCGGGCGACACGTTCCTGTTCACCAGCTTCCTGAACGCTCAGGACCCGAGTGGCTGGCCGGCCGCGAACGTGAACACCCTGGTGAGCTGGCCTTCGGTGGCCGGCTCGCTCGCCGAGACCGGGAACAGCGGCATGGTCGCCGGCTGCCAGGCCAACAAGGGCTGCATCGCCTACATCGGCATCAGCTACCTGCAGAAGACGCAGGCCGCTGGCCTGGGCGAGGCGTCGCTGAAGAACGCGGCGGGCAAGTTCCTCCAGCCCACTCCCGCGACCATCGGCGCCGCCGCGGCCGCCTTCACCAGCAAGACCCCGGCCAACGAGACCATCTCGATGATCAACGGCCCGGCTGCTGGCGGCTACCCGATCGTCAACTACGAGTACGCCATCGTGAAGACCAAGCAGGCCAGCGCCACCCAGGCGGAGGACATCCGGGCGTTCCTGCACTGGATCGTGCACGACGGGCAGAACGCCGTCACCTACCTGGAGCCGGTGGACTTCCAGGCGCTGCCGTCCAGCGTGGTGGCCCAGTCGGACGCGCAGATCGCGAAGATCGGCAGCTGATCTCGTGTCCACGTCAGCACCAGTGCTGCGGCCGGAGGGGGAAGCGGGCACCCGCTCGCTCCCCCGCCGGCTCGGCGCCACCCTCCGGGGAGACAACGCGATCCGCTGGATCGGCTTTGTCTTCGCCCTGCTGCCGGCGCTCGCCCTCCTCGGCGTGCTGCTGACGCTGGCGGTGGAGGCGGTCCCGGCGATGCGGTTCAACGGCTGGGGCTTCTTCACCAAGAGCATCTGGAGCGAGGGCGGCGGCTACAACGCCGTCATCGTCACCACCGACGGCGTCAAGCACCTCGCTGGCGCGGCGTTCGGGGTACTGCCAGAGATCGTCGGCACGGTGCTGACCTCCGTTTTCGCGCTGATCATCGCGGTCCCCGTTTCCATCGGGGCGGCGCTGGTCATCGTGGAGCGGCTACCCAAGCGGCTCGCCAGCATCGTCGGCATGTTCCTGGAACTGCTGGCCGGCATCCCCAGCGTGGTGATCGGGCTCTGGGGCGCCCTGACCTTCGGGCCCTTCATCGCGCACCACATCGCGCCGCTGGTCGCCCGGCATGTGCCGGACGTCCCGGTGCTCAGCTACTTCCGCGGCAGCACAGGCAACGGCCAGGGACTGCTCGTCTCCAGCCTGGTGCTCGCCGTGATGGTGATCCCCATCGTCGCCGCCACCAGCCGGGACCTGATCAGGCAGGTGCCGATCCTGCCCAGGGAAGGCGCGATCGCGCTTGGCCTGTCCGACTTCGAGTGCGCCAGGCGGGTCACCCTCCCGTGGGTGGGCAGCGGCATCATCGGCGCCGTCGTCCTGGGCCTCGGCCGGGCGCTCGGCGAGACCATCGCCGTGGCCATGACCTGCGGATTCCTGCTCGGGGCGGTGCCGACCAACATCTACGGCGCGATGACCACCATCGCCGCGACGATCGTCAACTCCCTGGACACGGCGTTCGGCGACGCCAGCAAGTTCACCGTGCGGACGCTGGCCGAGCTGGCCCTGGTGCTGATGATCATCACGCTCGCCACCAACATCGTCGCCCGGCTGCTGGTCCGCAAGGTCTCCGGCACCGCGCTGCCCGTCGGCAGGGGGCTGTAGGCAGATGAGCAGGACAAGCGACGCGGCGCAGACCGCCGAGGCCGCCTGGCCGCAGGTGCCGGCCCGCAGGAAGCTCGCCAACCACCTGTTCTGGGGCCTGGGCTTCCTCGCCCTGGCCATCGTGGTCGTCCCCACGCTCTGGCTGGCGGTCGGGATCGTGGTGCGGGCGGTGCCGAACTTCAAGTTCAGCGTTCTCACCCACGACACCGTCGGCACCACCGGCGGGCTGGAGAACGCGGTGCTCGGCACCCTGCTGCTGGCGGTCAGCGTGCTGATCGTCGGCGGCACCATCAGCGTGCTGACCGGGCTCTACCTGGCCGAGTTCGCCAAGGGCAGGCACCGCGGCATCCTGCGCGGCGCCTACGAGGTGCTGGCCGGCATCCCGTCGATCGTGCTCGGCTACGTCGGGTACGTGGCCCTGGTCATCGGGCTGAACTGGCAGTTCGGCCTGCTGCCCGCCGTCATCGTGCTGTCGGTCATCTCCATCCCCTACATCACCAAGGCCACCGAGTCGGCGCTGGGACAGGTGCCCAGTTCCTACCGGGAGGGCGCCGAGGCACTGGGCATCCCGGCGGCCTGGACGCTGCGCAAGATCGTGCTCAAGTCGGCGACGCCGGGCATCATGACCGGGCTTCTCGTCGCCATCGCGATCGCGGTGGGGGAGACCGCGCCGCTGCTGACCACGGCGGGGTGGAGCGACCAGAACCCCTCACTCGCGCTCACGCACGCGCCCATCGCATTCCTCACGTACCCGATCTTCTCCTTCTACCAGTACGGGAAGGCGTCCCAGGACCTGTCGTATGACGCGGCGCTGATCCTGCTCGTCTTCGTGCTGCTCATCATCTTCCTGGGGCGGGTCATCATCGCGGTATCCAGGCGGAACTCGGAGTGATCAGTCGTGGCGCCAGGTGGCGGTGAAGCGGCAGTCCCCGCGGACGACTACCCGGTGCTCCGGGGCAGGAGCGGCGCGGTGCGAGTCGGCCAGGACCGGGCGAGAACGAGCACGCGGCCCGCTGCGGGGGTGCTCGCGGACCGGCTCGCCGCCGCGCTGGTGCACCACGAGCCCGGCTGGCGGCTGCCCAGGCATACGGCGCTGGCCCGCCGCTACAACGTCAGCCCGGCGGAGATCGAGTCGGCCGTCGGGGAACTGGTCAGCAGGCACCTGATCCGGCGGCTCGCCGACGGCCAGCTCTACCGGGCCAGCCCGGCCGAGTACCTGATCGCCCTGGAAGGCGTGTCAGGGCTGGCCTCCTCGCTTGACCCGATGGGCGGCGAGGTCGCCTGCCGCAGCAGGCAGGTGTCCTGGCGGCGGGTCCCCGAGGACATCTGCTGGGCGCTCGGCCTGGCCGCCTCGGCGACGGCCTGCGTGGTCAGGTTCCTGTGGACGGTAGGCGGCGAGCCCGCCGCCTACACCACCACCTACCTGCCCGCCGAGGTGGCCGCGCCGGCCGGGGCGGACGTCGCGACGCTGCCGGAATCGCTGTGCCTGCTGCCCCAGCCCAATCCCGCACAGTCCAATGCCGCACAGCCCAATCCCGCACAGCCCAATGCCGCACAGCCCAATCCCGCACAGCCCAATGCCGCACAGCCCGACGCCCCGCAGACGGGCTCGCCGGCCGGCGAGGAACTGCCGCTTGAGGCCAGGCCGCAGTCGCTGCAGATCGAGATGCAGCCGCCACCGCCCGCGGTGGCCCGCAGCCTCAAACTGCCGGCCGGCCAGCCCGCCACGATCGTCACCATCAGGTTCGACGACCTGGAACAGTCCAGGCCGGTGGCGCTGACGATCGCCGTGCTGCGCTCGGACATGTTCCGGGTGGTGCTCCAGTCCCCTCAAGCGCCGCTGGCCGACGGCGGCGGCGGGAGTTTCGCCGGCGTCTGGACACATCTAGGGGAGGACTGGGAACCTTGATCCGTTATGCCCGCGCCCCCGCTCAGTGCCGCTGACCGACTGCGGCAATCTTCCCGGTTACCCGCTCCCGGCAAGGCGCATCGCACGGCCGAGTTAACCGCCGCCTGCGCGGTGCTGGCGGTCGTCGCGCACCTCGTCCTGGCCCCGGCCACCGCGATCCTGGCCTGCTGCGCGCTCGCCGTCGCCCGGCTCAGCCGGTGGCACCCGCTCTGGCTCACCGTGCCCGCCGCCGGCGGCGCGACCACAGTGGCAGCCCTTGGGCTCGGCCGCGCCCTGGCCGGGTTCGCGGCCGGCCCGCGCCAGGTCATCGGCGACCTGGCCGGCGCGGCCGGGCATCCGGGCCGGCTGGCGCAGTTGCCCGCAGCGCTCGCCGGGACCGGCCACCTGCTCCCGGCGCAGTTCCCGGTCGCGCTCGTGCTGGCGTCCGCCGAGGCGGCACTGGCGGGATGGCTGGTCCGGCGAACCCGGCCGACCATCGGCGGGGTCCTGCCGGAGCCGGGCTGGCGGCCTGGCCTGATCGTGGTGGCCCGGCGGCGGCTGACGGCCGCCACGCTGGCCGCCGGGCACGTGGCGACCCGCGACGGCGCCGCGGTGGGCCTGGACCCGGCTTCCGGCCGGCCCGCGGAGGTGACCTGGGCGCAGGCCGAGGGCGGCGTCCTGACGGTGGCCGCCACCCCGGCGGCGGCCCTGCTGGCCGGCTTCCCGCTGGCCGCGGCCGCCATCGCGCGGCGCAAGGCCCTGATCGTCATCGACCTGGCGGGCAGCCCCTGGCTGCCGCGCTCCCTGGCGGCCGTGTGCGGCTCGGCAGGCGTCCCGCTGTCCTGCCCAGGCGGCCCGGGGGTCGCAGGCCGGCTTGTGCGTGCTAGCGCGCCTGGAGAGGCGGAGGCGGCGAGCCCGGCCGCCGACATTCGGGCGGCGATCCGGGACCGGGCCGTGGTGCTGTTCTCGGCCGGACCGGAGGCTGGCCCGGCCGCGGCGGAAACCGGCCGGCGGGCGGTGGCGGACCTGGCGGCCGTGCTTGACGAGTTCGGCAGCGAGCGGCTGCGCGCCGACTGCCTGGCCTGGGTCCACGTCGGCGGCGAGCCCGGTCCAGGCGACCCTGGTCTGGCCGGCCTGCCGGGGCTTGGCGGCGCGGCGGGTACCGCCGTGCTGCTTTCTGCCGCAAGCCAGATCGGCGCGGCGAGCCTGGCGCAGGCCGCGCGCGTCGTGGTGGCCAGCGGGCCAATCGACCAGGAACTAGCGCGGCGGCTGGCCGAGCTCGCCCCGTTCCGTAGCGAGGAAGACCGGCAGGCGACGGCGGAGTTGCTTCGCTGGCAGGACGAGGACGAACTCGCGTTGCTCTGGCGCGGGCCGGCGGGCCGCCTGCAAGCCGGCCGCCGCCAGGTGCCGGGGCCGCCGGAGCGGCAGCCGTGACCGGGCCCGAGGCCGCGCGGACGGCCAGGCCTGGTCAGGGAGCCGCCAGGACCGCGATCGGCGCGGGCCGCGGGCCAGGCGGACGGTCGTCGGCGTTCCGCCCGGACCGCGTGTACCTGGGCTGGCAGCACGCGCTGACCGTGCCAGACCCCGGCCCGTTGCCCGCTAGGCCGCCGGACCGGCCTGAGCTGCCGGGCGCGGAGGTCCGCCAGGCCTGGCTAGCCGCGCAGCACCGGGAGGAAGCCAGGCTCGACCGGCCCTACCTGCTCGGCGGTGCCTGCGGCGCCGCGCTGACCGCGCTCGCGGCGGCCGCCTGGCTGGCCGGGCCGCTCGGCGGCGGGCTCGCGGTGCTCGGCGGCGGCGCGGGGCTGGCCACCACGGCGGCCGGCCTGCGGGTCCTCTACCGAGGCCGCCGGCAGCTCCGCGCCCAGGTCAAGGCGGAGGATCAGCGGCTGGCCGCGCTGCGGGACGCCGTGCGGCGCCGCGCCGCCGCCGGGCAGGCCGAGTACGCCAGGCGGGTCGGTACCTGGCGGCAGCACAGCGCGGCGTTCCGGCGGCAGCCGCGGTGGTACCCGGTCACGCTGCCCGGCGGCATCCACCGCCTGGACGTGGCCGGCGGCACGCTGGAGGGCTGGGCGGCCCTGCTCACCTCGATCGCGGTGCCCCGGCTGGCGGCCGGCGGCGAGGTCACGGTGCTCGACCTGACCGAGGGCGCGGTCGCCGGCGACCTGCTCGCCCTGGCCCGCGCCTGCGGCATCGACCCGCTGGTCTGGGTGCTGCCCGCCGATCTGCCCCGGCTGGACCTGGGTTCCGGCCTGGCCGGCGACGCGCTGGCCGACGTCCTGGCGCTGACCGTCAGCGGCTGCGACGACTCGGGTGCCGACCCGGCCAGGGACGCGGCGCTGCTCCGCCAGGTCATCGCGGTGCTCGGCGGCAGCCCGCGAGCGGGCCAGCTCGCCGCCGCGCTGCGCGCCCTGGCCCAGGCCGGCGACCCGCGCGACGACATCCGCGCCGGACTGCTGACCGCCGGGCAGCTCGACCGGCTGACCGGGCTGTTCGGCCGGGGCGCGACCGAGCGCGTCGTCATCGACCGGGCCTGGGCGATCGAGGCCAGGCTGGCGCCGCTGGCCGGCCTGGGCACCGACCCGGCCAGCCTGCCGCCGAGCCGGCTCCGGCTGGCCTGGCTGGACCGGCGGGCACCCGCCCTGGGCAACCAGGCGCTGGCCGCGTACCTGACGGTGGCGCTGACCCACGAGCTGCGCCAGGCGCCGCCAGGCCGGCCGTGGCGGCAGACCCTGGTGGTGCTCGGCGCTGAGGGCCTGCGGCCCGGCCTGCTCGACCGGCTGGCCAGCGCCTGCGAGATGGCCAGGGCGGGCCTGGTGATCGGCTACCGGTCGATACCCGAGCCGGTCAGCCAGCGGCTTGGCCGGGGCCACGCGGCCATCGCCTGGATGCGCCTGGGCAACGCGGCCGACGCCAGGGCCGCCGCCGAGCAGATCGGCACCGAGCACCGGCTGGTGATCAGCCAGCTCACCGAGACCGTCGGCACCTCGGTCACCGGCACTGCCGGCGACTCCTACACCAGCACGGTCGGCACCGCGGACTCGGTCACCGACTCGGCGTCGCTGACCGGGACCAGCGGGCGCAGTTCCGGGCGGGGCACCAGCAGGGGCAGCGCGTTCGTGCCGTTCGCGGCCGCCACCGGCTCGGCCAGCAGGGACCGCAGCACCTCCCGCGCGCTGTCCGACTCGGTGGCCCTGACCCGCGGCGTCAACGCCAGCACAGCCTGGGGCTGGAGCACGTCGCAGGCGCTGGGCACGAGCGAGTCACTGGCCGCCGCCGCGCAGCGGTCCCGCGAGTTCCTGGTCGAGCAGCATGAGCTCCAGCAGCTCGCCGCCAGCGCGGTGCTGCTCAGCTACGCGGGGCCCGGCGGCCGCCGGGTGCTGCTCGCCGACGTCAACCCGGCCATCATCGGACTGCCCGGCACCACGCTGAACGGCCTGGACGACCACGGGGCCGCCGCCGGAAGCCAGCCCTGGGCCGACCTACACTCGTGATCATGCTGCGCCGGTTCGTCCAGGTAGACGTGTTTACCTCCACCCCGTACCGGGGTAACCCGCTGGCCGTCGTGCTGGACGCCGACGGGCTGAGCGGCGAGCGGATGCAGGAGTTCGCGAACTGGACGAACCTGTCGGAGACCACGTTCGTGCTCCGACCGGAGTCACCGGACTCGGATTACCGGGTGCGGATCTTCGCGCCCGGCATCGAGCTGCCCTTTGCCGGGCATCCCACGCTGGGGAGCTGCCACGTCTGGCTGGCCGTCGGCGGGGTGCCCGCCAGGGCCGACACGATCGTGCAGGAATGCGGGGCGGGGCTGATCCGGATCCGGCGCAGCGGCGACCGGCTGGCGTTCGCCGCGCCGCCGCTGCGGCTCGGCGAGCGGGCCGGGGAGGACCTGGCGGCCCGCGCCGCCGCGCAGCTCAACATCGACCGGTCCGCCATTGTCGACATCCTGAAGGCCGGCCACGGCGCGACTCAGGTCGCGGTGCTGCTGGACAGCGCCGAGGCCGTGCTCGCGGTCCGGCCCGGCCCGGTCGACGGGGACCTGGGGGTGGTCGGGCTTTACCCGCCGGGGTCGGCGGCGGCCTACGAGGTCCGGGCGTTCTTCCGCAAGGACGGGATGACGGTGGAGGACCCTGTCACCGGGAGCGTTAACGCCATGCTCGCGCAGTGGCTGATTGGCAGCGGCCGGGTTCGGCCCCCGTACGTCGCCTGGCAGGGCACCGCGATCGGCCGGCACGGCCGGGTGCATGTGACCAGCGACGAGGACAACACGATCTGGATCGGCGGGGGTACCGTGACCTGCATCACCGGCACCGTGGACCTATAGCCGGTGATCGCGCAACCTGCCAATCGGGTGGCAGTGACGGTCACCGGCCTGATATGCACACAACATGGGCTCGGCGGGCAT
Organism: uncultured Actinomycetota bacterium; assembly: GCA_963725175.1. Classification (GTDB taxonomy): domain Bacteria; phylum Actinomycetota; class Actinomycetes; order Streptosporangiales; family Streptosporangiaceae; genus DASUBV01. The sequence goes on along the minus strand of CAVRXH010000006.1, from coordinate 2,446,661 downwards.
AGGCGGGGGAGCAGCCGGGCCGTGGTACCGGGTGGAGGCCATCACCGCCGGCCTGGCGGGCGGCAGCGCCGACCGTGACTACGCCTCGGTCCTGCCTGCCGCCCTGCACGCGATCTCCCGGCGCCGCCCGTTCATCGCGGGCTGGCTGTCGCGGGGCGGCGGGGCGCCGCTTGAGCTGATCACGAACGCCGGCCCGCTGCCGCCGGCCGGGCCGGCCGGCGTCGCGGCCGCCGGCGGGAGCCTGGAGGAACTGCTGTTCCCCTGGGGGGCTCGCGGCTCGGCGATCGAGGGCAGCGTGCTGGCCGACCTGGACCGGCTGGTCTGGGGTCCATGCCCGGGCCGCCAGGCTCCGGTGCTGGCCGCCGATCCGGGTGCGCCTGGCCGGCTCGGCGCGCCAGAGCGCCGCCGCTTCCCCGGCGAACAGGCCGGGGCGGGACCGACGCTGTTCGAGTCGGCGCTGCAGACGCTGATGGGCCGGCCGTTCGGCTGGCTGGTCGTGGCCGATCCGACACAGGAGATCGACGCCGAGGCCGACGAGCTGCGCGCCCAGCTCAACGTGCTGCGCCGGTACGACGAGGAGCACGCCAGGTTTGACGCCGAGCGGGCGCAGCAGCGGCTCGCCGAGCTGGACGCCTACCGCGAGGCCGGCCTGTGGGATGTCCGGGTACTGGCCGGGGCGGCCACCGAGGACGAGCTGAGCCTGATCGCGCCGGTCCTGGTCGGGGCGGTGGACCTGCGGGCGCACCCGTACCGGCTGCGCAGCGCGGAGGGCGCGCATGACTTCGCCGACGCGCTGGCGGCCAAGCTCACCGACCATCGGGACGACTCGGCTGTGCCGTTCGCGGCGACCGCGGGCACGCTGGCCGCGCTGACCGGGCTGCCGCGCGGCGAGGTGCCGGGCATCCGGGTGCTGGACGCGGGCTACTTCGACGTCACCAGCGAGGTCGGCGGCGAGCAGTCGATCGGGCTCGGCGCGATCCTGGACGGCCAGGACCGGCCGGTCGGCGAGTTCCGGGTGCCGCTGAGCACCCTGAACCGGCACGCCTTCATCACCGGCGCCACCGGCGCGGGCAAGTCCCAGACGGTCCGGCACATCCTGGAGCAGCTCACCGGGGCCGGCATCGGCTGGCTGGCCATCGAGCCGGTCAAGTCCGAGTACGCCGCGATGGCGGGGCGGATCGAGGGCACCGGCGAGGTCACCGTCATCAACCCGGCCGACCCGGCGGCGGTCCCGGTGTCGGTCAACCCGCTGGCGCCCGAGCCTGGCTACCCGGTGCAGGCGCACATCGACATGGTCCGCGCGCTGTTCCTGGCCGCCTTCGACGCCCGCGAGCCGTTCCCGCAGATCATGTCGCAGGCCCTGCAGCGCGCCTATGCCGACTGCGGCTGGGACACCGTGACCGGCGGCGGCCCGGCCCGGCTCGGCGGCGCCGCCGACCGTGCCGACCCTGGCCCGGCTGGAGGCCGCCGCGCTCGATGTCATCCAGGAGGTCGGCTACGGCCCGGAGCTCCAGGCCGACGTGCGCGGCTTCGTCGGCGTCCGGCTCCGCTCGCTGCGCACCGGCTCGGCCGGGCGGTTCTTCGAGGGCGGGCACCCGGCTGACGTCGGCGCGCTGCTGCGCCGCAACGTGGTGCTGGCCATCGAGGACGTGGCCAACGACGAGGACAAGGCGTTCCTCATCGGCACCCTGATCATCAGGATCGTCGAGCACCTGCGGATGCGGGCCAAGGCCGGGACGGTCGAGGGGCTGCGGCACGTCATCGTCATCGAGGAGGCGCACCGGCTGCTGCGGGCCGGCCGGGAGGGCGCCAGCGCGCACGCGGTCGAGCTGTTCGCCGGCCTGCTCGCCGAGATCCGCGCCTACGGCGAGGGCCTCATCATCGCCGAGCAGATCCCGACCAAGCTGATGCCGGACGTGGTGAAGAACACCGCGCTCAAGGTGCTGCACCGGCTCCCGGCCGCCGACGACCGGCAGCTCGTCGGCGCGGCGATGAACCTGGACGACGAGCAGTCCCGCCAGGTGGTGTCGCTGCGGCCCGGCATCGCCGCGGTGTTCGCCGACGGGATGGACCGGCCGCTGCGAATCAAGGTGCCGTTCGGCGGCCTGCGCGAGCGCCCGCCGACCGAGGCGGAGATCCAGGCGGTCCGCCCGCCCGTGCAGGGCAGGCGCTCGGCGGCCTGCGGGCCGAGCTGCACCGCCGGCCGGGCCTGCACGCTGCTGGAGATCCGCGAGGCCGACCTGCTGGCCAGCGAGCCCGACGACGCCTGGCTGCGGGTCTGGTCCGAGGCGCTGGTACTGGCCCACCTGACCAACCGCCCGATGCCCAGGGTGCCCGCGCTGCTGCGGCACCGCTGGCTGGAGATGGACGCCAGGCTGCGCGAGTGCATGCTGGCCACGCGCCCTGGACCGGCCGCTGGCGGGCCGGTCGGCGGCGGTCCGCACCTGCTATGACCCCGACCGGTTCGCCGCCTCCTGCGCGGCTACCGCGCGGCGGCTGCTGGACGGCGGCAAGGGCGCGGGTACCATGCCGGGCACCGACTGGGTGATCCCGCAGCTCCAGTGGCTGCACGAGATCGAGCGGGCCTGCCCGCTCGACGGGCCGCCGCCGGATCCGTTCGCGCCCGCGCCCCGGCTGGACTTCGCGCTGCGCGGGCTGGCCGACCGCGACGACGTGAAGATCGGCCAGCGGGTCAGCGGGCTGCGCCGGCACCCGCTGTCGATGGGGCTGGCCCGCAACCGGCTGCCGGCCTGGACGGCGGTGCTCGGCGAGGACGATCAGGCCGGGTTCATCGAGGACCTGGCAGTCCGTGGCCATCGGCTTCAGCCACCGCGGCCAGCTTCGCAAGGCGGCCGGCGAGATGGGCATCGCCGGCTGGCTCGAGCCGGTGCTGAGCTGGCCGCGCCGGTTCATCGTCGGGGCCGATGATCAGGTTGTCGCCTCGGCGGTGCGCGAGCCAGGCCGCGCGGCCGGATAACATCTGCGCCCATGAGCAAGCTTCCGCTGCGCGCCCGCCTCGCCACCGGCATCGGCGGGGCTGCCGGGGCGATGTCCGCGGATGACCGGGCGCGGTGACGGCTCGGTTATCGGCGGCGTCCTTGGCCTGCGGGTCGAGCCTGAGCTACTTCGGCTGCTGGCCGTGGGCCGCCAGATCGTCCTGGTCACCGGCACCAACGGCAAGACCACCACGACCAGGCTGATCACCGCCGGGCTCGGCGCCCTCGGCCAGGAGGTGGCGACCAACGCCTTCGGCGCGAACATGGAGGCCGGGCTGGCCTCCGCGCTCGGCCGGGCGCCCGATGCCCAGCACGCGGTGCTGGAGACCGACGAGCGGTTCCTGCCCGCCGTGATCGAGGCGACCAGTCCGAAGGTGGTCACGCTGCTCAACCTGAGCCGGGACCAGATGGACCGGGCGGCGGAGATCTGGCTGATCGCCCGGCGCTGGCGCGAGGCACTGGCCGCCGCCGACTGCCTGGTCATCGCCAACGCCGACGATCCGCTGATCGCCTGGGCGGCCGGCGCGGCCCGGCAGGTGACCTGGGTCGCGGCCGGGCAGGAGTGGCACGAGGACTCCTGGTGCTGCCCCGAGTGCGGCTCGCACCTCCAGCGGGACGCGGCCGGCTGGCGTTGCGGCGAGTGTCCGTTCACCCGGCCGCCGACCCCGTGGGTGCTGGACGGTGCCTGCGTCATCGACCCGCTCGGCCAGGTCCGTGAGCTGAACCTGGCGCTGCCCGGCCGGGCCAACAGGTCCAACGCGGTGGTGGCGCTGGCCGTCGCCGACGCCTTCGGCATCACCGTGGACCAGGCGCTGCCGGCGCTTGCAGCAGGTCAGCTCGGTGGCCGGCCGGTACACGCTGGTGGAGCGAGGCGGCTGCCAGGTCCGGCTGCTGCTCGCCAAGAACCCGGCCGGCTGGCTGGAGGCGTTCGACGTGCTGACCAAGGGCGCCACCCCGGTGCTGCTCTCGGTCAACGCCCAGGTGCCCGACGGCAAGGACACCTCCTGGCTGTGGGACGTGGACTACCGGCTGCTGCGCGGCCGGCCGGTGCTGGTGGCCGGGGAGCGGCGGCTGGACCTGGCCGTCAGGCTGGAGGCCGACCAGGTGGACTTCGTGCTGGTCGACGGCCTGGACGACGCGATCGCCAAGGCCGGCTCCGGCGAGCTTGACGTGATCGCCAACTACACCGCGTTCCAGCGGATCCGCGCGGTACTCGGGCGGACCGCATGACCCCCGAGCACGGCCAGGGGAGGCCCTGATGCCCGAGCGCCGCGGGCGGCACGCCGCCCCGAGCGATTCCGCAAGCGCGCTGCGCCTGGTCTGGGTGTACCCGGACCTGCTGAGCACCTACGGTGACCGGGGCAACCTGCTCATCCTGGAGCGCCGGGCGCTGCTGCGCGGCGTGGATGTCGAGGCCATCCAGGTCCACGCCGACGAGCCGGTGCCCACCTCCGGGGACATCTACCTGCTCGGCGGCGGTGAGGACCTGCCGCAGGTGCTGGCGGCCAAGCGGCTGCGGGCCGACGGCGGGCTGATCGCCGCCGCCGACCGGAGCGCCGTGATCTTCGCGGTGTGCGCGGGATACCAGCTCGTCGGCGTCGAGTTCGGCGGGGTATCCGGCGAGCCGGTGGAGGGCCTGAGCATCCTGGACATCACCAGCGGCCGGGGTGACCGGCGCGGGGTCGGCGAGATCGTCGCGGACGTTGACCCCGAGCTTGGCGTGGACCGGCTCACTGGGTTCGAGAACCACCAGGGCGTGACCACTATCGGGCCGACCGCCAAGCCCCTGGCCAAGGTCAGCCTGGGCGTCGGGAACGGCGACGGGACCGAGGGCGCCTACGGCGGCAGGATTCTCGGCACCTACCTGCACGGCCCGGTCCTGGTCCGCAACCCCGGCCTGGCCGACCTGCTGCTGTCCTGGGTGACCGGGCCGCTGCCGCCGCTGGACGACGCCGACGAGGACTGGGCGCGCCAGCTCCGTGCCGAGCGGCTGGCCGCGACCGCCGCGCGCTAGTAGACGATGGCCTGCGCGCCGTCGGCGAGGATCTCCGCGAGGAACGTGGCCGCGCCCGCGATCCTGATCCCGTCGAGCACGTCCTCCTGGCCGATCTGCCTGCGGGCCGCGCACTGTGTGCACAGCGTCACCGGGCCGGCCCGCAGCACCCCCGCGAGCATGTCCGCGACCGGAACCGCATGCGGCAGCGCGACGTCACCGCCACGGTCGGGCAGGGCGAACCAGGCGGCCTCTCCCGTGAGCCAGAGCGATACCGGCACCCCGCTGGCCACCGCCGTGGCCGCCACCATGAAGCCCTGATTGCAGCGTTCTGGATCGTCCTTGCCAGCCGTGACCTTCACCACGAGGCTGCGTTGGCTCATGCCCGCACCCTAGCGCGCGAACCGCGATGATCGCAGGCGCCGGACGGGCACCGGGTCCGGCGCGGTGCCCGCGCCCGGCCCGTGCCAGCGCCTAGACTCGCGGCTCATGACGGGACTGGCAGGCGGCGTGCTCCTGGTCGCCGCGTTCGGTGGGTTCGCCTTCGCGGCCGGGGCGCTGTGCGTGGCCGCGTACCGCCGGGCGGGCGCCAGGGACACCGTGCAGGATCCCCGGCAGGGCCTATCGTTACCGCATGACTTCCGACCATGGCCCCGCGCCGGACGCCGCCGCGGACCCCGCTCCTGAGGACGCCAGCCGCCCCGCCGCCACGGCGGGCGATGAGCCCGCCCTGCATCAGAACGTGGCGCCGCTGCGGTTCCTGATCGGCCGGTGGGAGGGCGCCGGAGTGGTCGGCTACCCGACCATCGAGAGCGTCCAGTTCGGCCAGGAGATCACCTTCGGGCACAACGGCAAGCCGTTCCTCAGCTACGCCAGCCGGACCTGGCTGCTGGATGAGGACGGCCAGCTCGGCCGGCCGCTGGCCGCCGAGTCCGGCTTCTGGCGGCCGCAGCCCGACGGCTCGCTTGAGGTAGTGCTGGCGCACGGCAGCGGCATCACGGAGATCTACCTAGGCCAGGTCACCGGCACCAAGATCGAGATGGCCACCGACGCGGTAGTCAGGACGGCGACCGCCAAGGAGGTCACCGCCGGCCGGCGGCTGTACGGGCTGATCGGCGCGGACCTCGGCTGGGCCTACGACATGGCCGCCGTCGGCCAGCCCTTGCAAGCCCACGTCTCCGCCCAGCTCAAGCGCACCGCCTAGCCCGTCCCTCAAGCCCAGCCCGGGTCGGCCTAGCCGCTAGGAGGGGCGGGACCAGTAGTTGTCGAAGGTGCCGGCGCCGATTGAGGTGGGCCGGGCGATGACCCGGAACGGGGAGTCCTTCTCGGTCTGCACGATTCGCGTCGCGGTCCAGTGCGGAGACCGCAGGCCGCCGCGCTCGCCGGACCGGCTCGTGATGGCGATCGAGGTATAGCTGACCGCGCCGTAGTCCGCGAGCCTGCGCACGGTCACCTTGCCCGCCTTGGTCGCGGTCGGCGCCGAGGTGATCACCTCGGCCGAGGCTCGCGGGCAGGCGTTCTTGCGCTGGCAGGTGGTCTGCACGGTGAAGTGCCCGCCGGTGGTGTTGTCGGCGACGGTGAGGGTGAACACGGCCGTGGCCGCGTCGTAGAAGACGCTGGCCGTGACCGAGTCACCGCCGCGGACCTCGACGGACTTGGTCGTCACGCCGCGCGGGTACATGGCGTACCAGGCGCGGTAGCTGGCGTGGCCGGCGCTGTTGCAGTTGGCCGCCACGCCGTCCTGCTGCACGGCATCCGATGAGCCGACGAAGCCGCCGAGCCCGACCCAGTCCGAGGAATCCGCGCCCTTGGTGACCGAGCAGTTCAGGTAGGGCACGAAGAAGGTCGCCGTGACGAAGCGGAACCTGGTGTCCTTCCTGGCGACCGCGTAGCCAGCCGAGTTGAGCGAGTTGACCGAGCTGACCGCCGGGCTGACGCTCTGGCCTGCGGCGCCCTGCCCAGGCGCGACCCGGTCCAGCGGCACCGTCACGGTGCTGCCCGGCACGGTACTGCCCGGCGCCGTGCCTGCCAGTGCCGTGCCCGCCACGGTGAGGGCGAGCCCGGTGCTGGTGATGACGGCCGCCACGGCGGCTCGGGCGGTGTTCCTCACGGTGGTCTCCCTCCAGCGGCAGGCTGCCGGAAGCGCGTGCCTGGCCGGGAACAAACTACAGAAGTTCCGCGGCGACGGAGAGCCGACAGCGGGAGCCGACAGCGGGAGCCGACAGCGGCGGGCCGAGAGCGGAGAGCCGGAGGATCGGCGGAAAGGCGCCGGAAAATTAAGAGCCCCCGGGCGCCTCCCGTGTCTGGTGCCATCGAGGCATACCAGGCACGGGGACCGGCTGGACAATGGCCGGTCAGCCCGGGGGTCCGGTGTCTGCCGTGTATTCGCCGACCGCTGCCTAGTCGCCGGTATTACCGGCGACGACCGAAACGGCCGGTGAAACGCGCCTTGATCACCTGAGGTGATACGCGGCGCGCCCACGCAGGCGGCGGCTAGCGGACAGCCACCTCGCGAGTCCAAGATCTATGCATAAGTTCTGGACCACCTCCTTTCCCGCGTTAGCGCAGACGCTACGTCAGGACTGCCCGCCTAGGCAAGCATGTTTACGGCGTGCGATTTCGGGCCGGCCCAAAATCCCGCTGTACCACATTTGGGCGCCTGCGTCGCCGGCCGGCCTCTCTACACTTGGCCCTATGACACAGACGTGGGACGACGCGCTGCGGGCCAGCGGGTACCGCGTCACCCCGCAGCGTCAGCTCGTGCTGGAGGCCGTGACCCGGCTGGAGCACGCGTCGCCGGAGGAGATCTTCACCGATGTCCGGCATACCGCCCGCGGCATCAACGTCTCGACGGTTTACCGCACCCTGGAGCTGCTGGAGCAGATCGGCCTGGTCAAGCACACTCACCTCGGGCACGGCGCGCCGCGTTACCACCTGGCCGCCGAGGCCGAGCACGTGCACCTGGTCTGCCGCCAGTGCGAAGGGGTCACGCAGGTCGAGCCTGCCGCCGTCAGCTCGCTGGTGGAGGGGCTGCGCGAGCAGCTCGGCTTCGAGACCGACGTGGGCCACCTGACCGTGTTCGGCACCTGCGCGAACTGCCAGAAGTCCTGAGGCGGGGCGCCTGGACCGTGCCGCCTTACCGTGCCGCCTGGACCCTGCCGCCAGCGCCCGCATAGCCTGGAGGCTATGGACAGCCCGCTTCTAGCCGAGCCCGGCGCGGTACCGGCCGACGGCCCCGACACCGGCGTCGCCGCGCACTACGGCGACCCCTACGCAGAGCAGCGCGCGATCGTCGCCTCCTGGGGCGTGGTCGACGCCTCGCACCGGGATGTGATCCAGGTCACCGGCGCGGACCGGCTGAGCTGGCTGCACAGCCTCACCACGCAGCACCTGGAGCAGCTCGCGCCCGGCACAAGCGCGGAGGCGCTCGTCCTGAGCCCGCAGGGCCACGTCGAGCACCACCTCAGCCTGACCGACGACGGCGAGGTGACCTGGATACATGCGCAGGCGGGTACTGGCCAGGCGCTGGTGGACTTCCTCAGCTCGATGCGGTTCATGCTCCGGGTGGAGCCGACGCTTGTCAGCGACCGCTTCGCGGTGCTGACGCTCATCGGCCCCGACTCCGGCGGTGACCGGGTCCCTGACGCGGCCGCCACGGTGAGCGATCCGTTCGAGCTGAATGTCATCGTGGCCAGGGAAGGGCTCGCGGAGCGGGTGGCCGCGCTGCGCTCGGCCGGCGCCGCGCTCGCCGGGACCTGGGCGCACGAGGCGCTGCGCATCGCCGCCGGGCGGCCGCGCTTCGGGCTGGACACCGATCACCGGGCCATCCCGCACGAGCTGGGCTGGATCGAGACCGCCGTGCACCTGAGCAAGGGCTGTTACCGGGGGCAGGAGACGGTGGCGCGGGTGCACAACCTGGGCCATCCGCCGCGCCGCCTGGTGCTGCTGCACCTGGACGGCAGCGAGGACCGGCTGCCCGGCCACGGCGACCCGGTCACGCTGGACGGGCGGGACGTCGGGTTCGTGGGCTCGGCGGCCCGGCACTACGAGCTAGGGCCGATCGCGCTGGCCCTGGTGAAGCGGACCACGGACACCGGCGCGACGCTGCTGGCCGACGGCATCCCGGCGAGCCAGCAGGTCATCGTCTCGCCGGACGCGGGCGCCAACGTCAAGGTGACCCTGCGGCGGCCGCGCGGCGACCTGATCGGGCGGGGACGCTAGCACCGCTAGTACGCTGTGCCGGCAGGTACTGGGTGATCCCGCGCGGAGCAGCCAGGTACGGGGCATTCCAGTACAGGACCGGCCAGCGGCCGTCCGGTCAGCCAGGTACCTACAGGGCCAATGACGTTCCCGGAGGTAATCGCAGTGCTGCGCCGAGCGCTGCTGGCGGTGTCTGCCAGCACCAGGATCCGCGAGATCATTACCGCCACGCCGGTCACCCGCGACGTCGTGGCCAGGTTCGTGGCGGGCGACACCGCCGACGACGTGCTGGCGGTCACTGACCGGCTGCTCGGCGACGGGCTGCTGGTCACCATCGACTACCTGGGCGAGTACACCACCGACCGGGAGCAGGCGGCCGCCGTCGCGGACGAGTACGTGCGGCTGCTGGCCCGGCTCGGCAGCGGCGGCCAGTCGGCGGGCGGCCGGGCGGAGGTCTCGGTCAAGCCGACCGCGGTCGGCCTCGGGCTGCCCGAGCACGGCGAGAAGACCGCCCTGGAGAACATCGTCAAGATCGCGGTCGCGGCCAGGAACGCGGGCACCACCGTGACCCTGGACATGGAAGACCACACCCGGATCGACGCGACCCTGCGCCTGGTCACCGAGCTGCGCGCGGACTTCCCCGACCTGGGCTGCGTGATCCAGTCCTACCTGCGGCGCAGCCCGGGCGACTGCGAGGCGCTGGCGGTCGCGGGCTCGCGGGTCCGGCTGTGCAAGGGCGCCTACACCGCGCCAGACGGCGTCGCGCTTGCCGACAAGCACGACGTGGACCTCAGCTACGCGCGGTGCCTGCGGATCCTGATGGACGGCCCCGGCTACCCGATGCTGGCCACCCACGACCCGCGGCTCATCCAGCTCGCCGGCGTCAAGGCCGACCTGTCTGACCGGGAACACGCGCAGTTCGAGTACCAGATGCTCTACGGCATGCGCCCGGCCGAGCAGCTCCGGCTGGCCGGCACGGGCGCGCAGGTCCGCGTCTACCTGCCCTACGGCAGCGACTGGTACGGCTACCTGGTCCGGCGGCTCGCCGAGCGCCCTGCCAACCTGGCGTTCTTCCTGCGCGGCCTGAAGTCCCGGCGCTAAGGCGCGCGCTGGCCGGCATGCCCGCGGGCCGGCTGCCTATGGGCGGGCCGCCTGGCCCGCGGCCCGGCCGGCCACGGACGGTAATGTCTTGCGGATGATCGCGATCCTCGGGGCCGGCCAGATGGGCGAGGCGCTCGCCTCGGGACTGCTGCGCGCGGGCGTGGCCCCGTCCGGGGTGGTCGCGGCGGTGCGGCGGCCCGAGCGGGCCGCCCAGCTGCGCGAGGCGTTCGGCATCGAGGTGCTCAGCCCCGCCGAGGCGGCCGGCCGGGCGCAGACCCTGGTCATCACCGTCAAGCCGCAGGACATGGCGGCGCTGCTGGCCGAGATCGCGCCCCGGGTCACCCCGGACAAGCTCGTCATCTCGGTGGCGGCCGGCATCCCCACCGGGTTCATCGAGCAGCGGCTGGGCGGCGGCGTGCCGGTGGTCCGGGTGATGTCCAACACCCCGGTGCTGGTGGACGAGGCGATGAGCGTCATCTCCTCGGGCGCGCACGCGGGCGAGGAGCACCTGCGCCGGGCCGAGGAACTGCTCAGGCCGGTCGGCAAGGTGATCAGGATCCCCGAGTCCCAGCAGGACGCCGCCACGGCGCTGTCCGGCAGCGGGCCCGCCTACGTGTACTTCCTCGTCGAGGCCATGGTGGACGCCGGCATCCTGCTCGGCATGCCGCGCGCCACCGCGCTGGAGATGGTCAAGCAGGCGGTGTTCGGCGCGGCCACGATGCTGCGCGACTCCGGCGAGCATCCGGTCATCCTGCGCGAGGCCGTCACCTCGCCGGGTGGTACCACCATCAACGCGATCAGGGAGCTTGAACGGCATGGCGTGCGGGCCGCCGTACTGGCCGCCATCGAGGCCGCCAGGGACCGCGGCAGGGAGCTTGGCGGCGGGTGAGATTCCCGGCCGGCCGGGAATGGCGGGGCCGCCGGGCCTTATCGCGGTAACGGCATTCTGACCGTTGCGCCACAGTTTCGGGCATGGCCGCAGGCCACTCGGTATCTGGGGGACTCCGGGCGAATTGAGCCCCCGCGCCAGGGTTGCCGTTTTCAGGACAGGACTTACGCTGGAGGCGGGCGTGACTGGTGCGCCGAAATCTCGCTAGCGCACGAAGTTGGCTCCGGAGAGGGCAATCGATGGCAGCAGATGTGACTCCGCTCAGCGACGTCAGGTTCCTGACAGTGGCCGAGGTGGCCACGATCATGCGTGTGTCCAAGATGACCGTCTACCGCCTCGTCCACTCGGGTGAGCTGGAGGCCATCCGGGTCGGCCGGTCTTTCCGGGTACCTGAGCAGGCGGTCAACCAGTACTTAAAGGACGCATTCGTGGGCTCGGAGTAGCCTGACGCCCCCCGCGGCGGCCGGCGGGATGCGGTCGCACGCGGGCCACGGTTACCGGCGCGAGCGCAGCGCATCACCGTGACAGCGGTACTCTTTGGCGTTGGCGTGTGCCCTGTCGCCCCTGCGCGGCGGGCGAGCGCGAAGGCATGCCCGTCAGCCAGAGATCGAGCGAGGGTGATCGCGTGGGCTCAGTTATCAAGAAGCGGCGCAAGCGGATGGCCAAGAAGAAGCACCGCAAGCTGCTGCGTAAGACGCGCATTCAGCGCAGGAACAAGAAGTAGCGGGGTCTGCGCGGGGCCGTGGGCCACAGCGAGCTGGCTAGCTCCGGGTCCTGGCGGCATCGGCTGGCGGACCTGGCGGAGTTCGCGCGGCGCCGGCTGGCGGGCGAGTACGAGGTCGACGAGTTCGGCTTCGACCCCGACCTGAACGCCGCCGTGTTCATGCCCGCGGCCCTGGTGCTGTACCGGGAGTGGTTCCGGGTTCAGCCGCGCGGCCTGGACCATGTACCGGACACCGGCCCCGCGCTCATCGTCGCGAATCACTCCGGCGTCCTCCCGCTGGACGCGATCATGCTCCAGGCGGGCGTGTACGCCGACCACCCGGCCCACCGCAACCTGCGGCTGCTCGGCGCGGACCTGGTCTATGAGCTGCCGCTGCTGCGCGGCATGGCCCGCGCGAGCGGTCACACCAGGGCGAGCCCTGGCTGCGCGGGTCGTCTGCTGCGGGCTGGCGAGCTGGTGGGCGTGTTCCCCGAGGGGTTCAAGGGCATCGGCAAGCCGTTCAGCGACCGTTACCAGCTCCAGCGGTTCGGCCGCGGCGGGTTCGCCCGCACCGCGATCGGCGCGGGCGTGCCGATCATCCCGTGCGCCATCGTCGGCGCCGAGGAGATCTACCCGATGATCGGCAATGCCGAAAGGACCGCGCGGCTGCTCCGGCTGCCCTATTTCCCGGTGACGCCGCTGTTCCCGTGGCTGGGACCGCTGGGCGCGGTGCCGCTGCCGTCCAACTGGATCATCGAGTTCTGCGAGCCGGTGCCCGTCCCGGCGCTGGCGGCCGCGGCCAGCGATGACGAGGCGGACGACTGGGCGGACGATGGCCTGCCCGACCGTGACGACGAGGTCGTCACCGAGCTGGCCGACCACGTCAGGGGCGTGATCCAGGCGAAGCTCGATGAGCTGGTCGCCGAGCGCGGTCCCGCCTTCGGCTAGCGCGGCGGTCAGCCAGAACGGCGCTTGCGCAGCGCCAGGGCGGCCGCCATGCCGCCGGCCGCCGCGCCGGCGCCCGCCGCCACGGGCAGGGCGAGCAGCGTGACCCGGCGCGCGGACCGGAACTCGTGCACCGGCCAGCCGCGCTCGCGCGCCGCCGTGCGCAGCCCGGAGTCGGGGTTCACCGCGCTCGGGTGGCCGACCAGGGTCAGCATCGGCAGGTCGTTGGCGGAGTCGCTGTAAGCACTGCACTCCGACAGGTCGAGGCCCTCGCGGTCGGCGAGGGCGCGGATCGCGGCGGCCTTGGCCTCGCCGTGCAGCAGGCCGCCCGCCAGGCGGCCGGTGTAGACGCCGTCCACCGACTCGGCGATCGTGCCAAGCGCCCCGGTCAGGCCGAGCCGCCTGGCCAGGATCTCGGCCAGCTCTACCGGCGTGGCGGTGACCAGCCAGACGCGCTCCCCGGCGTCCAGGTGCCGCTGCGTCAGCTCCCTGGTGCCCGACCAGATCCGGTCGGCCATCGTCTCGTCGTAGATCTCCTCGCCGAGCGTGACGATGTCGGCGACCTTATGCCCGGCGACGAAGGCCAGGGCGGCCTGCCTGGCGGCGTCGATGTGGCCGATGTTCTCGGCGCCGCGCAGCCGGAAGGTGACCTGGCCCCAGACCATGCTGGCCATGTCCTTAGGGCCGAAAAGCTTGCGGGCGGCCAGTCCCCTGGCGAAGTGGTAGATCGAGGCGCCCCGCATCAGCGTGTTATCCACGTCGAAGAAGGCCGCCGTCGCCGGGTTAGGCACCGCGGGATCAGGCACCGTCATGTCTACCGAGACTACCGGCCGCCCCGCCGCCGACCGAGGTGCTCGCGGGCTGCTACCGGGCCGTTACCCCGCGCCTTCGAGTCGGCCCGTAACCGTCCCTGGCCGGCCGTACGCTCGCATCATCAGCCTGGGTCGTGCACCATAGGCAGCAATGTCTACCTCCTTGATCGTGGGCGTCATCGGAGCCATCGTGGCGGCCATCGGCGTCGGGCTGCTGATGGCCCGGTGCTTCCGCGCCCCGCGCGGCGACCTGGTCGCCTGGTCGGTAGCGCTGCTCGGGCTGCTGATCTCGCTGGGCGCGCAGGCGCTAGGCGGCGCGCTCGGCTTCAACGAGGTCAGCTTCCGCGCCATGGAGATCGGCGCCCAGCTCATCGCGCCGCTGGCCCTGGTGATGGGGCTGGCCGAAGCGAACGGGACGAGCCTGATCACCAGGTTCCTGTCCCGGCTGTTCCTGCCGTCCATCGGGCTCGTCGGGCTGGTCATCATGGGCAGCGACCCGCTGGGCAGCACGTCGTTCAGCAAGTCGTGGCCAGACCCGGCCACTTACTATCAGGTCATCCCCAACAAGCTGGTGCTGGGCATCGGCGGGGTGACGGGCATCCTCGCGCTGATCGCGGTCATCGTCGCGGCGGCGCGCAGCGGCCGGGGCGGCCCGTGGCGTGCGCTGCTGCTCCCGGTCTTCTTGGCCACCGTCGCGGTGTGGCTGCTCGCGCTGCCAGCGGTGGCCCCCGAGCTCAGCGACCATGCGGGCCTGAGCCTGCCGCTCAGCTCGCTGTTCGCGATCTTGTGCCTGCTGGCCGCCGGGCTGACCTGGCTGGCCGGCGTGCGCGCGGAGAAGGTGCCGCTGGCGGGGCTGCGCGCCGGCCGGGCAGGCGGCGCGCAGGATGACGGCTACGACCAGGCGGACTACGGCGCCTCCGGTTACCAGGACGCGATCGGCGGTCCCGGCGGCGAGTACCGGGGCAGCGGCTACGCCGGCGCCGAGGACAGCTTTGCGGGGCAGTCCGGCTGGCCGGACAGGACCGGCGATTTCGAGGCCTACAACGACGGCGGCATGGGCGTGTACCGTGGCGCCGGCCTGTACAGGGACGAGCCGCCCCGGTCCCAGAACGGCGCGGCCGACTACCCGTCCGACGTGTTCTTGCCGGCGGCCGCCACGGGCGACTACGACAGCCGCCAGATCGAGCAGGGCGGCGGCTACGGCCAGGACGACCGGCTGGCCGGCCAGGGCGCCGGCGGCCGCGGCGACCCGCAGGGCGGCGGGCCCCAGGCCGACCGCGAACAGCTTTTCGGGCAGATCGCCATCTACACGCTGATGGAGGACCGGGTCCACGAGTTCGACCGGCTGACCGAGCGGGTGGTCGCCCAGGTGCGGTCCAGGGAGCCCGGCACCCTGGTGTTCATCGTGCACGCCGTGCCTTCCGCGCCGATGCAGCGCATCCTGTATGAGGTCTACCGGGACCGGGCGGCCTTTGACTGGCACAACCAGCAGCCGTACGTGGCGGAGTTCGAGGCCGAGCGGCGGCCGTACGTGCTGGCCACCAACGTCATCGAGCTGGGGCTCCAGCAGGCCAAGGTCTCGCCGTTCCCGTCCATCGCCGACCTGTTCGGCGAGCCCGGCTACGACACTTCCGGGTTCGAGCGGCCGGACTACACCCGCGAGTACGGCAGCTCGGCCGGCTCCAACGGCACGGGGCGATGAGCGGCCCGGGCGATACCGGGACGCCCGGCGCCGGGCACCAGGTCACGCTGCTGTCCCGGCCCGGCTGTCATCTGTGCGAGGACGCCAGGGCGGTCATCGAGCGGGTGGCGGGCGAACTGGGCGTGCCGTGGTCGGAGCGGGACATCGACGCCTCGCCGCAGGACCTGGCCAGGTACTCGGAGATGGTCCCTGTCACCTTCATCGACGGCGTCCAGCATGACTACTGGAGCGTCAGCGAGGACCGGCTGCGGGCCGCGCTGGCCGGCTGAACGTGGCCTGAAGGCCCGCCGCGAGTGCGGTCAAAGCCGGGTAAAGCCCTGGTGATCGGCCTGCCGGACAACTCACCCGACTTTGTGCAAACGTTCACAAGGGCGTACCGTGAAAGTGAGAGCCAGATGCGGGCAGGCCGGGAATGGCGGCCGTTCGCAGCGTCGATCACCAGGAGCGCGGGCGCATGTCACGCCGTTCAACGTCAGCAAGCGGCACTCATGGCATCCCGGAGGCGACTGTCGCCCGGCTGCCGGTGTACCTGCGCGCCCTTTACGTGCTGGCGGACCGGGACGTGGCGACCGTGTCCAGCGAGGAGCTGGCCGCCGCCGCCGGGGTGAACTCCGCCAAGCTCCGCAAGGACCTGTCGCATCTGGGCTCCTACGGCACCAGGGGGGTCGGCTACGACGTGGAGTACCTGGTGTACCAGGTATCGCGGGAGCTGGGCCTGACCCAGGACTGGCCCGTGGTGATCGTCGGCGCCGGAAACCTGGGCCGTGCGCTGGCCAATTACGGCGGGTTCGCCACCCGCGGCTTCCGGATCGCCGCGCTGCTGGACAGCGACCCGGCCGTGGTCGGGACGATGATCGGGAAGCACACCGTGCTGAGCGCCGCCGACATCGAGACCGTTGTTCGCGAGCACGCGGTATCCATCGGGGTCATCGCGACGCCTGCCACCACCGCGCAGGACGTCGGCGACCGGCTGGTCGCCGCGGGCGTGACCAGCATCCTGAACTTTGCCCCCGTTGTCCTCAGCGTGCCTTCTGGCGTGGATGTGCGTAAGGTCGATCTATCGATCGAATTGCAGATTCTCGCCTTCCACGCACAGCGGCGGGCGATCGTCGGCATGGCTCAGCTGGGAGAGCGTGAATGGCAGGAGCGCCGCGCCCGGCGGCGCGGCCGGGAGCCCGGGGATCCGGCGGCGGCGATGCCGGCCGGCGGTGACGGCGTGGCGGCTCGGGCGGTAGGCACATGAGCATCCTGGTCGTGGGGCTGAGCCACAAGAGCGCCCCGGTGGCGACGCTGGAGCGGGCCGTGCTCACCCCGGACGCGACGGTGAAGCTGCTCCGCGACGTCCGGCACGCCGAGGACGTCGCCGGGTCGATGGTGGTGACCACCTGCAACCGGGTCGAGGTCTACGCGGACGTCGGCAAGTTCCACAGCGCGGTGGCGGCGATCTGCGAGCTGCTGTCCAGGCACGCCGGGGTCCCGCTCAGCGAGCTGACCCCGCACCTGTACGTGCATTACGACGCGCGGGCCGTGCAGCACCTGCTCGCGGTGACCTGCGGCCTGGACTCGATGGTGGTCGGCGAGAGCCAGATCCTGGGCCAGGTCAGGCAGGCGCTGACGCTGGCCCGCGAGCAGGGCACCGTGGACCGGGCGCTGTCCGAGGCCGGCACCCTGGCGCTGCGGACCGGCAAGCGGGCGCACGCCGAGACGGGCATCGACCGGGCCGGGGCCAGCCTGCTCAGCGTCGGCCTGACGGAGGCCGCAGCCCTGCTGAACCCGCTGCCTGAGCCCGCCGGAGGCGGCGGCGAGGACCAGCTGCTCGCGGGCCGCAGCGTACTCGTGGTCGGGGCCGGCTCGATGAGCTCGCTGGCCGTGGCCGGATCGGCGCGGGCCGGCGCGGAGCGGATCGTGGTCGCGAACCGGACTCGCGTCCGGGCCAGGAAGCTGGCCGCGACGGTCAGCGGCGAGCCCGCCGAGCTGGCCGACCTGGCGGCCCTGATGGCATCGGCCGACCTGGTCATCTCGTGCACGGGCGCGCCCGGCAGCGTGATCACCGCGAGCATGGTCCGCGAGGCGCTGGCCGGCCGGGACCGGCCGGGCGCCGGGCTGGTGCTGCTGGACCTGGCCCTGCCCAGGGACGTGGAGCCCGCCACCGCGGCGCTGCCCGGTGTCACCGTCGTCGACCTGGAGACGCTGGCCGCCGGCCAGCAGGGCGAGGGCGTCAACGAGGCAGGCGACGTCGCCGCCGTCAGGGGCATCCTGGCGCAGGAGTTCGCCGACTACGTGTCGGCGGGCCGGGCGGCCACCGTGGCGCCCACCGTGGTGGCCCTGCGGGCCAAGGCCGCCGAGGTTGTGGAGAAGGAACTGGCCAGGCTGGCGGGGCGGCTCGACGGGCTCGACCCCCGCGCCTGGCAGGAGATCGGCAGGTCGATGGCGCGGATCACGGATAAGCTGC
Organism: uncultured Actinomycetota bacterium; assembly: GCA_963725175.1. Lineage (GTDB taxonomy): Bacteria > Actinomycetota > Actinomycetes > Streptosporangiales > Streptosporangiaceae > DASUBV01. Next base: position 2,428,868 of record CAVRXH010000006.1, on the reverse strand, counting down.
TGCACGCCCCGACAGTGCGCGTGAAGGAACTGGCGGGCGTGCCCGGCGCCGACTCCTACGAGGCCGCGCTCCGGGTGCTGTTCGACCTGGATCCCGACGCGGTGAGCGCGGTCGTCCGCGCCGATGCCGGCCTGGCAGGCATGGATGCCGATGCTCCCGGCCCGGCCAGCCCATCGCCGGCCCCTGGCAGGAAAGAAGGTGCGTCATGACCGCGCTGCGGCTGGGCACCCGTAAGAGCCCGATGGCGATGGTTCAGTCGGGCCAGGTGGCGCGTGCCATCACCGAGCTGACCGGCCGCGAGGTCGAGCTGGTCGGCATGACCACGCACGGCGACGAGGCGCCTGACCAGCTCGTCCAGATCGGCGGCACCGGCGTGTTCGTCAGCGGGCTGCGGACCAGCCTGCTGGCCGGCGAGGTCGACCTGGCCGTGCACTCGCTGAAGGACCTGCCGACGGGCGCGGCGCAGGGCATCGTGCTGGCGGCGGTGCCGGTCCGCGACGACCCTCGCGACGCGCTCGCCGCGCGGCACGGAGCCAAGCTGGCCGACCTGCCGTCGGCGGCCCGGATCGGCACCGGCTCGCCGCGCCGCGCCGCGCAGCTCGTCCTGCTCAGGCCCGACCTGGTGCCCGTGCCGATCCGCGGCAACGCGGGCACCCGGCTGGGGAAGGTGGAGTCCGGCGAGCTGGACGCGGTGCTGCTCGGGTACGCCGGGCTGTCCCGGATCGGCCGCCTGGACGCCGTCACCCAGGTCTTCGAGCCGGATGAGATGCTTCCCGCCCCCGGCCAGGGGGCGCTGGCCGTGGAGTGCCGCGCCGGGGACACGGCGCTGGCGGCCCTGCTCGCCGGGGTGGACGACCCGGCCAGCCGGGCCGCGACCACGGCAGAACGCAGCCTGCTCGCAGCGTTGCAGGCTGGCTGCCTGGCCCCGGTAGGCGCGTATGCTGCCGGGACGGATGTTGTGCGGCTGCGCGCGGTAGTCGCCGCAGCCGATGGGGGATCGGCGCTTCGCGGCAGCACCAGCGGCCCGGCGGCCCAGGCTGAGCACCTGGGCCGGGAACTGGCCGCCGACCTGCTCCGCCGGGGCGCGGCAACGTATACGGCTGTGTCCGGCGGACACATCAGCAACGGGGACGATAACTCATGAACCCCACACCTGCGGCCGGCCAGCAGGCCGGCGACGCCACTGCTGGCAAGGCGGCCGACAGCGCCGCGAAGACGAAGTCCGGGCCATCCAGGGCCAGCTCACCCAAGGCCAGCTCGGCTAAGGCCAGCTCGGCCAGGGCCGGGTCGGCCAAGGCGGGCTCAGCCAGGCCCGGACCCGACAAGCCGCCCGGAATGGTCGCCTTCGTCGGCGCCGGGCCAGGCGACACCGAGTTGCTGACCGTCCGCGCCGCCGCGCTGATCCACCAGGCCGACCTGCTGGTCGCCGCGCCGTGGCTGAGCGAGCGGCTGGCCCACCTGGTGGCCGAGGACACCGTGGTCGCCGACTCGGCGGGCCTGGACGATGACCCGCGCATGCTGGTCAAGGCGGCCAGGGCCGGCCAGCTCGTGGTCCGGGTGTTCGGCGGCGACCCGTTCATGTACTGCAACGCCGCCGCCGAGGCGGCGGTGTGCGCCAAGGCGAAGATCGCTTTCGAGATCGTGCCTGGCCTGTCCGCGGCCACGGCGGTGCCCGCCTACGCCGGCATCCCGCTGACCTCAGACGGCAGCGGGGACGTGCGCATCATCAACTCCAGCGAGCTGAGCGGCGTATCCGCCGGGCACGGCACGCTGGTCATCCTCGGTGCCGAGGCCGGCCCGGTCGACCTGGGCAAGATGCTCATCGCGGCGGGCTGGGCGGAGTCCACCCCGCTGGCCATCACCTGGAACGGCACCACGACCGACCAGTACACGGTGGTCGGCACGCTCGGCACCGTGGCCGCGGACCTGAAGGCCGCCGGGGTGAGCCCGGTGACCGCGCATGGGCCCGCGGTGGCCGTGGTCGGCGCCGGCGTGGCCGCTCAGCGCAACCTTTCCTGGTATGAGACCAAGCCGCTGTTCGGCTGGCGGGTGCTGGTGCCACGCACCAAGGAGCAGGCCGAGGAGGTCTCCGGGCTGCTGCGCGCCCGCGGCGCGGTGCCCGAGCAGGTGCCCACCATCGCGGTGGAGCCGCCGCGCACCCCGCAGCAGATGGAGCGCGCGGTCAAGGGCCTGGTCACCGGCCGGTACCAGTGGGTGGCGTTCACCTCGGCGAACGCGGTCAAGGCGATCAGGGAGAAGTTCGAGGAGTACGGCCTGGACGCCAGGGCGTTCGCCGGCGTCAAGATCGCGGCGGTCGGCGAGCAGAGCGCTCAGGCACTGCTGGACTTCGGCATCAAGCCCGATCTGGTGCCCGAGGGCGAGCAGTCCGCCGAGGGCCTTGCCGACTCCTGGCCCGCCTACGACGACGTGCTCGACCCGATTAACCGGGTGCTGCTGCCGCGCGCCGATATCGCCACCGAGGTGCTGGTGACCCGGCTGACGGAGCTGGGCTGGGAGGCAGAGGACGTCACGGCCTACCGGACGGTCCGGGCGGCCCCCCCGCCTGCCCCGGTCCGCGAGGCGATCAAGGGCGGCGGGTTCGACGCGGTCCTGTTCACCTCCTCCTCCACGGTCCGCAACCTGATCGGCATCGCGGGCAAGCCGCACAGCGTGACGGTGATCGCCGTGATCGGCCCGCAGACGGCCAAGACGGCGGCCGAGTTCGGCCTGCGGGTGGACGTGACGGCGGAACGGCCGTCCGTCGCCGCGCTCGTGGAGGCGCTGGCCGAGCACGGCGCCAGCCTGCGCGACGCGGCGCTTGAGGCGGGCGAGCCGCTGCGCCGGCCCAGCGAGCGCCGCCGCGGCGCGCGCCGCCGGCCCCGCTAGCGGGGCACGGCAGCAGGCAAGGCGACCAGGGGGGCGGCAGGCGGGGGGACCGCCAGGACAAGTCCCAGGGAGTGAGATGACCGCCAGCTTTCCCGTAGCCAGGCCGCGCCGGCTGCGCCGCACGGCGCCGCTGCGCCGGCTCGTCGCGCAGACCAGCCTGCGCCCGGCCGACCTGGTGCTGCCGATGTTCGTCAAGGAGGGCATCGGCGAGCCGCAGCCGGTCGCCTCGATGCCCGGCGTCGTCCAGCACACCAGGGACAGCCTGCGCAAGGCGGCCGTGGAGGCGGTCGAGGCGGGGACCGGCGGGCTGATCCTGTTCGGCGTCCCCGCGGCCAAGGACGCCCGCGGTTCGGGTGCCGACGACCCGGCGGGCATCGTCCAGCTCGCGCTCGCCGACCTGGCCGCCGAGGTCGGCGATGCCACGGTGCTGATGGCCGACCTGTGCCTGGACGAGTACACCGACCACGGGCACTGCGGCCTGCTGACCTCAGGCGGCGAGGTCGACAACGACGCCACGCTGGAGCGGTACGCCTCGGTCGCGGTGGCCCAGGCGCGGGCCGGCGCGCACGTGGTGGCGCCGAGCGGAATGATGGACGGCCAGGTGGCCGCGATCAGGGCCGCGCTGGACACCGCGGGCCATCCCGAGGTGGCCATCTGCGGCTACTCCGTCAAGTACGCCTCCGCCTTCTACGGGCCGTTCAGGGACGCCGCCGAGTGCGCGCCGCAGTTCGGCGACCGGGCGTCCTACCAGCAGGACCCGGCCGGCGGGCGGGAAGCGCTGCGCGAGGTGGCCCTGGACGTCGCCGAGGGCGCCGACATCGTGATGGTCAAGCCGGCCCTGCCCTACCTGGACGTGCTGGCTGCCGTCGCCGCGCAGGTGGACCTGCCGGTGGCCGCCTACCAGGTCAGCGGCGAGTACGCGATGGTCGAGGCGGCGGCGGCCAACGGCTGGATCGACCGGGACAAGGTCATCGCCGAGACGCTGACCGCGATCCGCCGGGCCGGGGCGGACATCATCCTCACCTACTGGGCGGCCGAGGTCGCCCGCCGCCTGCGCTAGCCCGGCGCGCGCAACTGGCGTCCCTGTCGGGGCAACCGCCAGGCAGTCGCTAGGCTGACCGGAACGTTTTAGCCAGTTGCTGCCCGGTCGGATACCCCTGCGCAGGCCGGGCATTATCGAAGTAATCGGGATGTACGCCGGAGCGGGTGAGCGGATTGGTGGAGTCGGTGCTGCGCGGCAGGCGGCGCAGGGCCGGTGAGCGGACGGCTCTGGCCGCCGTGCGGTACGCGGCGCTGGGCTGGCCGGTCTGCGCGGGCGCCTACCTGCCACCGCGCGGCCAGCGCACGGCCGGGGCGCGGCGGGCCTGCTCGTGCGACCGGATCGGCTGCCCGGCACCGGGCGCGCACCCGATGTCGCCCGCCTGGCAGCTCCAGGCGACCACCAGCCCCGAGCAGGTCGCCAAGGTGTGGCAGGGCACCCCCGATGCCAACGTCATCCTGGTCACCGGCCGCATATTCGACGTGCTCGACGTGCCCGCCCAGGTCGGCACGGCCGCGCTGGCCCGGATGGAGAAGGTCGGCGTCCGGCCGGGGCCGGTGGCGATCAGCGCCGGGAACCGGGCGCTGTTCTACGTCCTGACCAGGGGCGCGCCGGCCGACGAGGACGAGTGGTGGTCCTGCCACCTGGACTGCGAGCCGGAGATCGTGACGAACGTAGCCGGGCTGCGCTGGCACTGCCGGGACAGCTACGTGCTGGCGCCGCCGTCCAGGTACGGCGGGGGGCTGGCCGCGCGCTGGGTACGTGACCCGGCCGCCAGCCCGCTGCCGGACGGCCTGCGGCTGCTGGAAGTGCTCGCTGATGTGTGTGAGGAGATCGGCTGATGAACCCCGAGCACGGCCGCCAGACGTCGGCCGGGCTGTTCGCCCGTGCCCGTGACGTCATTCCCGGCGGCGTGAACTCGCCGGTCCGTGCCTTCGGCTCGGTCGGCGGTACCCCCGTCTTCATGGCGCGGGGCAGCGGCGCCTACCTGACCGACGCGGACGGCAACCGCTATGTGGACCTGGTCTGCTCCTGGGGGCCGATGATCCTCGGGCACGCCTTCCCCGCCGTGACCGAGGCGATCCGCGCCGCCGCGGCGCGCGGCACCTCGTTCGGCACCGCGACGGAGGGCGAGGTCGCGCTCGCCGAGGAGCTGACCGCCCGCGCGCCGGTGCGGCAGGTCCGGCTGGTCAGCTCGGGCACCGAGGCCACCATGTCGGCGATCCGGCTGGCCAGGGGCTACACCGGCCGCCGCCTGGTGGTGAAGTTCGCGGGCTGCTACCACGGCCACGTGGACGCGCTGCTGGCGGCGGCTGGCTCGGGGGTGGCCACCTTCGCGCTGCCGGACACCCCGGGCGTGACCGGCGCCTCGGCCGGCGACACGCTGGTGCTGCCCTACAACGACGCGGCGGCGGTCCGCCAGGCGTTCGCCGTCAACGGCGTGGACATCGCCTGCGTGATCACCGAGGCGTGCCCGGCGAACATGGGCATCGTGCCGCCGGCCGACGGCTTCAACGAGCTGCTCGCCGAGCTGTGCGCCGAGCACGGCGCGCTGCTGATCATGGACGAGGTGCTGACCGGCTTCCGGGTGACCGCCTCCGGCTGGTACGGGCACCAGCCCGTGCCCGCCGACCTGATGACGTTCGGCAAGGTGATGGGCGGCGGCCTGCCCGCCGCCGCGTTCGGCGGCCGGGCCGAGATCATGAGCAGGCTCGCCCCGGCCGGGCCGGTCTACCAGGCCGGCACCCTGTCGGGGAACCCGCTGGCCACCGCCGCGGGGCTGGCTACGCTGCGGGCCTGTACCCCGGAGGTGTATGAGCGGGTGGACAAGGCCGCCGACGCGGTCGCCGGGCTCGCGGAGAGCGCGCTGTCGGCGGCGGGCGTGCCGTTCCGGCTGCAGCGGGCCGGCAGCCTGTTCTCCGTCTTCCTGGGCGTGACCGGCCCTGTCCGCGATTTCGATGACGCCAGGGCACAGTCCAGTCCCGCCTACGCGGCGTTCTTCCACGCCATGCTGGACGCCGGGGTGTACCTGCCGCCCTCGCCGTTCGAGGCCTGGTTCCTGTCCGCCGCGCACGATGACGAGGCCATCTCCGCCATCGCCGCGGCGCTGCCAGGAGCGGCTGCCGCGGCCGCCGCCGTGCTCGGCTAAAGGCCGCGCTGAGCAGGCAGGACGTCGACAACCTCGGATTGATCACGGGTTCGCCGCACAGCTAGCGATCCGCACCGTTTGCCGCCAAGATGTGCATGGGGCACCCGGGCAGTCGGCCCGGAGTAAAACGGGAGGAGCCCGAAGAAAATGGCAGTGCGCAGTGTTATTAGCACGCTGAACCCCGACGGTACCGAGGTTATGGGGCCGGGGATCCTGATGTACCACTACCCAGGGTCCGACATCATGAACGGCAGCCTGCTGACGGTCGAAAGCAATCATTTCTGCGTCCTGAAGTCGCGTGGCGCCATCCTGAATGTGTACGAGACCGGCCAGTACCCGGTGGAGACCCCGCAGCGGCCGCTGCTGGGCAACTTCCAGCAGGCGTTCTACGGCGGACAGTCGCCGTGGCAGTACGAGGCGCTGTTCGTCTCGCGGGCCAAGAGCGTGGTCAAGGCGCAGGGCGTCGCGCTGTCGCGCGAGCTGGCCGAGCTGGTGTACGACGTGGACTACTACGTGCACGTCGACTCCAAGGACGACGCGGTCAAGCTGGTCACGCACATGCCCTACCAGGGCCACATGCTGACCACGGACATGCTGAACGCCTACGCCGGCCCGGTGGTCGAGCAGTCGATCAACCAGCTCGTCCAGGTCACGCCGCTTGAGCAGGTCAACGAGCGGATTCACGAGATCACCGAGCTGGTCCGCGGTCACCTGCAGGACTTCCTGACCATCTACGGCGTCATGCTCAACGACGTCAAGGTGCTGATGCGGCCACGCGACGAGCGGATGCGGGAGCTGATCTCGCTGCGCGCGTTCGGGCTGTCTGAGCTGGACGCGGTGCGCTACTACGTGGCGATGAAGATGGCCGAGCGCGGCCTGGTGTCCGCTCCGAACATGGCCGTCGGCGAGCCGTTCAACATCGGCCTGACCGGTGCCCCGCCCGGGCCGGCGGCGAGCCTCGGCAACGGCGCGGACCTGCTGGGCGGCGGCGCGCACGCGGCCCGTCAAGCCTGACCCGTGGCGGAGAGCCTGGCGAACCGGCTGCGCGGCCTGCTCGCCTCGGATGTCTACACCGAGAAGGGCCGGCTGCGCTCCGATGACCTGCTCGTCCGCGAGCGGGTCGGGCACGGCCTGTCCGCCGCGAGTGCCCGGATCCGGGAGCTGATCAGCACCTGGCGGACCGACCGGGTCCCGCCCTCGACCAGGGAGAACCCGTTTCCCCCTGCCGAGGTCATGGAGCCGATCCGCAAGGCCGAGCGGCTGGTGAAGGCCATCGAGGACACCAGCGCGTCGGTCCGCGGCCTGCCGCTGCTCAACGCCGACCGGGTCTGGGACCGGGTCCGCCGGGTCGGCCTCGACGAGCTGCTCCAGTTCGACTGGACGCTGGTCGGCGAGGCCGACGGCCTGGTCGCTGACATGTCCGCCACGTTCGGCCTGGACGAGCTGGACATGGCGGCCGTGGAGGCGAGGCTGCGCAAGATCCGGGAGCTGATGAGCGACCGGCAGCGGTATATCGAGATCTCCTGAAGCCCGTGCTGCCCCGCCCGTGCCGGGCGGGGCAGCACGGCTCAGCCAATGGCAATGGGCTGCCCCGCCCGTGCCGGGCGGGGCAGCACGGCTCAGCCAATGGCAATGGCGAGGATGCCCGCGACGATGGCGGCCGCGGCGGCCAGCTTGCGGGGCAGTCCGCCCTCGCCCAGCAGCAGGCGGCCCAGGATCACCCCGAACAGCACGCTGATCTCCCGTGACGGGGCGACCACCGCGACGGCGGTGAAGCTCAGCGCCGCGAGCACCAGCATGTAGGCCAGCGGCGCCAGCAGCGCCGCGCCGATCACCTGTGCCCGGTAGGTGCGCCACACCTCCGCGACCTGCGGCCGGTTCCGCACGGCCAGCGGCGCCAGCACGGTGAGCATCACCGGGAAGGTCGCATAGCCCTGGAACACCGCCGGGGTGTGCAGCGTGGTCACGGCGTACTTGTCCCACAGCGTGTACGAGGCCACGAATGTCCCGGTGGCCACCGCGAAGCCCACCGCCTTGAGGGACGCGGTGCGCCGCTCCTGGCCGTGGCCCTTGGGCGGGATGCCGATGACCACGATGCCGATGATGATGGCCGCGATGCCGGCCAGCGCCACCGGGCCGAGTCGCTCGTCCAGGATCACGATGCCGGCCAGGGCGGCGAGCAGCGCCCCGGTGCCCCGGCCGATCGGGTACACCAGCGACAGGTCACCGAGCTGGTAGCCGGTCTGCAGGAACAGGAAGTAGCCAGACTCCAGCAGGCCGGTGCCCACCATGAAGAGCCAGTTCATCCCGGTCAGGTGCGGCCGGACCACGACCGCCGTGATGATGACCACCGGGATGTAGCACACCGCCGCCACGAGGGCGAGCAGCCAGATGAACGAGGTGCGCCCGGCGGTCGAGGCCTGCTTGGAGAACAGGTTCCAGCTCGCGTGCGCGAGGGCCGCCACGATGATGAGCGCCAGTGCGGTGACACTCATCTCCAGGCGCGCTCCCGCTCGTTCCGCACGGCCCGCTCCGGCGGGCCGTCTCAGCGTACCCGGCTCGGGCGATTAGCCCGAAGCGTGCAGGTAGGCTAAGCGCGCCATGAGCCCAGAGCACACGCCGCCTGCCGCCAGCCCGCCCGCCCGTACCGTCCACCTAGTCCGGCACGGCGAGGTCGCCAACCCGGCCGGGGTCGTCTACGGCCGGATTCCCGGCTACGGGCTGTCCGCCGATGGCGCGGCGATGGCCAAGGCCGCGGCCAACTTCCTGGCCGACAGGGACATAACGGTGCTGCGCTGCTCCCCGCTGCAGCGGGCGGTCGAGACGGCCGCGCCGATCGCGGAGCAGCTCGGCCTCCAGGCGGAGACCGACGAGCGGCTCATCGAGCCTTGGAACCACTTCGAGGGCATGCGGTTCGGCGTGGGTGACGGGTCGCTCCGCCGTCCGAAGCACTGGCTGGCCCTGCGCAATCCGTTCCGGCCCTCCTGGGGGGAGCCGTACACGCAGATCGCGGCCCGGATGCTCGCAGCGGCTAGGGAGGCGGCCAGGGCGGCAGACGGCCATGAGGCCGTCTGCGTCAGCCACCAGCTGCCGATCTGGGTCGCCCGGCTGTCCGGGGAGGGCCGCAGGCTGTGGCACGACCCGCGCCGCCGGCAGTGCGCGCTGGGCAGCGTGACCACCCTGACGTTCACCGGCGACACGGTGACCGGCGTCTCCTACGCGGCACCGTCCGGCGACCGCGGCAGTCGCGTCGCCGGCGCCTGACACCGGCGCCGGCATGCGCGAGCAGCGGGAAAGCCTGCCCCGCCGTGACCTGCCGAGAAATGGTCGGGCACAATGGGGCGCGGTACTACCGTCTGTAGGAGATCACACTGTGACCCGCCAGTCGCGTCTACATGCTTGCCAGCTCGCCGCCGCGACCGTGGCGGCCGCACTCGCGGTCGTCGGCTGCTCGGGCGGCGCGATCGGCCAGAGCACCCCGTTCAGCAGCGGCCAGAGCTTTGTCAGCGGTACCGGTGACACCCTCTACAAGCCAGGCGCCGGCCCGGTCGCGCCGGACATATCTGGGACGACGCTGGCCGGCAAGCACCTGAGCCTGTCGTCCTACCGCGGCTCGGTGATCGTGCTGAACTTCTGGGGATCGTGGTGCGGCCCGTGCCGTGCCGAGGCCCCTGACCTGGCCGCGGTCGCCCGCCAGTTCCGGTCCAGGGGAGTACGCTTCCTCGGCATCGACATCAGGGACGACACCACGAACGCCGAGGCGTTCATGCAGACTTACCAGATCAGCTACCCGAGCCTGAACGACCCCGATTCGAGCCTGGCGCTCGCCTTCCGCGAGACGGTGCCGCCGACCGCCATTCCGACCACCCTGGTCATCGGCTCCACCGGGCGGATCGCCGCCAGGGTGCTGGGCAGCGTCAGCTACAACAGCCTCAAGGCGATCCTGGCCAGGGTGCTCGCCGAGCGCGGCGCCGCCGCGGGGAAGTCGCGATGACCGACACAGGGATCAGGCCGGCCGAGCCGGTGGCCGGCCCGGGCTCCGATGGCACCGCCCCGGTGCCGCCGCCCAGGCCGGCCCGCCTGGGGGTGCTGGGCTGGCTGCGCTGGACCTGGCGGCAGCTCACCTCGATGCGCACCGCGCTCATCCTGCTGTTCCTGCTCGCCGTGGCCAGCGTGCCAGGCTCGGTGCTGCCCCAGGAGGGCATCGACCCGGCGGCGGTCACCCAGTACTACGCCTCGCACCCGGCCCTGGCCCCGATCCTGAACCGGCTGTCGCTGTTCAGCGTGTTCGCGGCGCCCTGGTTCGCGGCCATCTACCTGCTGCTGTTCCTGTCGCTGGCGGGCTGCGTGCTGCCGCGCACCTTCCGGCTGGCCGGCTCCGCCCGGCAGAAGCCGCCGCGCGCGCCGCGGCACCCGGCCAGGCTGCCGATGTCGGCGAGCTACCAGACGGCGATGTCCCCCGACGAGGCGCTCACCGCCGCCGCCGGGGTGCTCGGGCGGCACCGGTTCCGGCTGCGGACCGGGGATGGCTGGGTCTCGGCGGAGAAGGGCTACCTGCGCGAGGTCGGCAACCTGCTGTTCCACATCGCGCTGCTGGCCCTGCTGCTCTCGGTCGGGCTCGGCGGCATCTTCGGCTACAAGGCCAACCGGCTGCTGGTCGCCGGCCAGTCCTTCTCCGACACCCCGACCGGGCTCGACGTGTTCCATCCAGGCCGCCTGGTCAACGCCACCGACCTGGCGCCGTTCACGGTCGGGCTGAACAGCTTCAGCGCGAAATACGTCACCTCGGGCCCGCAGCAGGACGAGCCGGAGACGTTCAGCGCCGCGCTGACCTACTCGGGGCGGTACGACGGCCCGGTGCGCAGCTACGACCTGCGGGTGAACCACCCGCTGGTGGTGGACGGCGTCAGCGTCTACCTGATCGGGCACGGCTACGCGCCCGAGTTCACCGTCACCAACGCCGCCGGGGTCCGCAAGTTCAGCGGGCCGGTGCCGTTCATCCCGGTCGAGCAGGCGGGCCTGACCTCCGAGGGCGTGATCAAGGTCCCGGACACCACGCCCCAGCTCGGCTTCGCCGGCGTGTTCCTGCCGTCGGCCGTGGACCAGGGCGGCCGGCTCGTCTCGGTGTTTCCCGCCGCCCTCAACCCGCGGGTCAGCCTGGTGTCCTATGCCGGCAACCTCAACCTGACCAGCGGCCAGGCGCAGTCGGTGTACTCACTGGACCTGGCCGGCATGCACCGGCTGGCGGTCTCGCCCAAGCCGCTGGCCGTCGGCCAGTCGATGAAGCTGCCCGACGGCGACGGCACACTGACCTTCACCGGCTACCGGCAGTGGATCAGCCTTGCCATCACGTACGACCCCGGTCAGCTTCCGGCGCTCATCTCCGGCATCATGGCCCTGGCCGGCCTGATCCTGTCCTTCATGGTGCGGCGGCGCCGGGTGTTCGTCCGGGCCGCGGCCGGGCCCGACGGGCGCACCGCCGTGGACCTCGGCGGGCTGGCCCGCTCGGACGCGGCCGGCGGGTTCGAGGTCGAGTTCACCGAGCTCGCCACCGAGCTGCGGCAAGCAGAGGAAGCCTCGCCGGACGCCGTCGGCGCCGGCCCGCCCGGCGGCTCCCGGGCTCATGACACCAGCGGTATCGACCAGTCCCTCGGCGAGCCCGAGGGGGAGTGAGGTGCACGTGCCCGCCACGATTAACTCCGGGCTGGCTGACGCCAGCAACGGACTCCTGCTCTCCACGGTCATCCTCTACGCGCTCGCGATGCTGGCCTACGCCTGCGACTTCGCGTTCCGCAAGGAGCGGCTGCTCGCGCCCGAGCAGGCGGCACAGCCCGCGCTCGTGCCGGCCGGCGTCGCGGCCGGGGTGGCCGGGGTGCCCGCCCCGAGCCTGAACGGCACCGCGCCCGCGGCGGGCGGCGGCCAGGGCACCGGGCAGGCCGGCCGCTGGCCGACCGGCGCCTGGCTGCGCACCGCGTTCTGGCTGACCTGCGTCGGCGCCGTCACCCACGTGGCCGCCATCACCACCCGCGGCCTCGCCGAGCACCGGGTGCCGTGGGGCAACATGTACGAGTTCATCGCCGCCATCACCTGCATGGCCGCGCTGGTGCTCATCGCCGCGTCGATCCGGTTCCGCGCCTACTACATCGGCCTGTTCGTGCTGATCCCCGTGGTGCTCGCGCTGGCGCTGGACGTCACGGTCATCTACACCCCGGCCGGCAGCCTGGTGCCCGCGCTGAACTCGTACTGGATCGCCATTCACGTCACCGCGATGATCGTCGCCAGCGGCCTGTATATCGTCGGCGCCGTGGTCACGGTCATGTACCTGATCGTCGACCGGGCCGAGCGGCGGACCCTTGCCGGGGAGTCGTCCAAGGCGGCCGGCCTCGTGATGCACCTGCCCGGCACGACGGTGCTTGACCGGCTGTCCTACCGCACGATCCTGTTCGCCTTCCCGGTCTGGACCTTCGGCATCATGGCGGGCGCGATCTGGGCGGACCACGCCTGGGGCCGGTACTGGGGCTGGGACCCGAAGGAGACCTGGTCGTTCATCACCTGGGTGGTGTACGCGGGCTTCCTGCATGCCAGGGCCACCGGCGGCTGGCGCGGCCGCCGCGCGGCCTACATTCACCTGGTCGGGTTCGGCTGCCTGATGTTCAACCTGATCGGGATCAACCTCTGGGTCACCGGCCTGCACTCCTACGCCGGCCTCAGCAGCTAGCGCTCGGCGGCTAGCCGGCCCGGACCGGCTAGCCGCCGTCGCGGGAGTCGCGGATGCGGCGCTCCAGCTCCAGCAGAAAATCAGGGTCGTCGTCCGGTCCCAGGCACCTGCGCCGACGCCGGATATCGGGGTCCAGGCCGGAATGCTCGTCGAGGTCCAGGCCCATGGCCCGGCCCGCCGGGTGCCTGCGCAGCGCCTCAGCCGGCCCGATCCGCAGCCCGGCCGGCTCGCCTCTGGGCAGCAGTGGCAGCCGCCGCGGCCGGCCGGCGATCAGCCAGGCGGCGCAGCCGGGCACGGACAGCACGATGGTGACCAGGAGCCACGTCCCCTTGGACAAGGTCCGGGTGGCCCACGGCGGCGAGGTCGCCACATCGATCACGCACGGCACGACGAGGCCGACCGTAAATAGGGCGAAAATAAGACATCCGAGCACCATGTCCGCAGCCTAGCGGCTGGCTGAGCGGGTGCGTGGTGAATTCTGGCAGTCCGTCTTACTGGTGACGGCTGACCATAATTCGTGATGGACTGTGACGACAGGTGACGGCCGACGCTGATTCGGCATAGCCTGGCGGCCTTGACGATCTCAGGGAGTGCGGGCGATGCGGCTCTGGTTACTCGGCCGGTCACGGCGCGCGCGCAGCGGTGCCGCCCCGGAAGGCGGCCCACCTGGGCAGGCCGGCCAGGCCGCCCGCCCCGGATCGGCACCGGGAAGCCACCGCCGATCGTCCCGGCCCGCCGGTAATTTCGGCGTCCAGGGCGGCGTCCAGGCGGGGACGGGCCCGGCGAGCCCGGGTCGCCCGGATACCGGTCCGGCCCCGGCGCGCACTCAGGGCCGTCCGATATTTGGTTTCGGCCGCGATTCCGGTCGCGGCGGACGCGGGCTGGCCCGTGCGGCCATCCGGCTGTCGGCGGCCGACACCCGGCAGGCGGCGGATACCCGGCAGGCGACTGGCGCCAGGCCCCAGGCCGCGGCAGCGCCCCCGGCGACCGCCGCGAAGGCGCGGCCCGCGGGCCAGCCGGTCGGCCGGGCCGCGATGCCCTGGTACCAGGTCGCCGAGGGGAACCGGACGGCGGCGGGCTGGCGGGACTGCGGCAGCCTGGAAAAGGTGCTGCATCGCGAGTGGGCGCGTGACGCCGTGCCGCCGCCGGAGGCCGTCACGGCGATCGACCGGCTGGCTGACCTGCCCCGGCTGATCAAGGACCGGCTGTCGGCCGGCCTTGAGGCCATTCACGTCGGCCGCGGCGGCGTGCCTGACCTGGATGACATGGGCCAGCTCAGCGGAGTGCCGCTGCCCTCGGGGCGGGCCACCTGGGACGCCTGCGCCGGCGCCTACGGCGAGCGGAAGATCGTGGTGGGCTCACGGCCGTCGCCGACTCCGGATGTGATGTGCCACGAGGTAGGGCACGCGCTGGATGACATCGACGGGTCTGGCGGGCACTGGCAGTCGGACTCCGCCGAATTCTGTGCCCTGTACGAGCAGTGTCAGCCGCATCTGGTGAGCAACCTGCACCGCCAGCGCGGGGCGCTCGGCCGACGGGAGTTCTTCGCCGACAGCTTCGCTGCCATCGCTTCCCGGCAGCGGCCCGCACTCGTGGATATGCTCGGCGGAGATACTAGGTCGGCGCTGAACGTGATGCTCTATTTCAACATGCGTTACGGCATCTGATGGAGTGAGCAGCGAGCGATGTACGTGATACGGCTACCCAACGGCAACCTGCTGGTCCCCGACTCGGCGATCAGCGATGACGGCACCGTCATGAGCGAGGCATACGTCGAGATCGGCCCGTCCGACGCCGACTATGCGCGACTCGCGGAGGGCGCGCTGACGCAAGAGGAGTACGACGAGCGTCGCCGGCGCTGGCGCGAAGGCGATGAGCCGCTGCGGCGCGAGTTCATGGACTTCCTGGCCAGGCACGGCAGCGCAGTCCCGCCGCCGGACCCGGCGGAGGGCAGCGAACGGGGGTGACGGCTGGCCGCGGGTAGCCAGCCGGCTCCTATCCCGCTATTACTGACCGAGAGACTCGTTGCTCGCCGATGGTGGTCGGCTATACCGCCGTTCCGGCGGTGCCGGCATCCATCCCTAGGAGCGCCCGGACCTCTGACTCGCGGAACCGGCGGTGCCCGCCGGGAGTGCGAATGCTGCTAATGCGCCCGGATGCGGCCCAGCGAGTGACTGTCTTCGGATCCACCCGGAAAAGCGCAGCCACCTCCCCCGGAGTAAGCAAGCGCTCACTGTTCCCTTCCATGGTCCCCTCCTGCGTCGCTCAACCCTGTCCTAAGTGTCGCAGAACATAGCGACAAACAGCATTTTTATCCCTAGATTCCGTAAGTTCGGTTCTAGCGAACCTTGTGTCGTCTGTTCTCGTATGGCCTGTCCGAGGGCTGGGGCGGCACCGGCGGCGCGGCCCGCCACGGGATACGAATAAGGTGGCAGCCATGCGTGCCACGTTGTCCTACACGACGCTTCGGCTGGGCATCTTCGTCGTCGCGCTCGTGCTGCTGTACCTGGTCGGCGCGCGCGGCATCGTGCTGCTCGGCATCGCCGCGCTGGTAAGCGCCGTCTCCAGCTACGTGCTGCTGTCGCGGCAGCGTGAGGCGATGGCCGGATCCATTTCGCGGCGGATTACCAGCGTCAGGGACCGCCTGGACGACGGCGCGAAGGCCGAGGACATCGACTAGGCGCGTGGCCTAGCCGCGCCTCGTGCGGGCGATAGTCAGGCCTGGTCGGCGCCGAGCCAGCCGCCCGAGGTCAGCAGCCGCAGCACCCCGGCGACCGCCTCGTGCTCAGTCAGCAGCGAGGTGTCGATGACCAGGTCCGCGTCGGCCGGTTCCTCGTAGGGGTCGGAGATGCCGGTGAACTGGGTGATCAGCCCGGCCCGCGCCCGTGCGTACAGGCCCTTGCGGTCCCTGGCCTCGCAGACCTCGATCGGCGTCGCGACGTGGATCAGCAGGAAGTCGCCGACCTCGCTGACCATCTCCCTGACGCGCTGCCTGGCCTGGGCGAACGGCGCGATCGGCGCGCAGATGGCGATGCCGCCGTGCCTGGCTACCTCGGCCGCGACGTAGCCGATCCTGGCGATGTTGAGGTCCCGGTCGGCGCGGGAGAACGCGCTGCCCGCCGAGAGCAGGCTCCGCACCAGGTCGCCGTCGAGCAGCGTGACCCGCCGGTCGCCGCGCTCGGCCAGCACGTCGCGCAGGTCCCTGGCGATCGTGGACTTGCCCGAGCCGGACAGGCCGGTGAGGAAGAGCACGAACCCGCGCGCGGACCTGGGCGGCCTGGCCCGCCGCAGCTCGCGGGCCACGCCCGGCGGGGTGAACCACTCGGGCACCGGCGCGCCCGCGTCCAGCAGGTCGCCGAGCTGGTCGGCGGACAGGTCCTCCTGCTCAGTGCCGGCCTCGATGAGCGCGAGCGGCCGCCACACCTCGGCGCGGGGGTCGTAGGCCCAGTCCCCGGACGGCAGCACCGGGATGAGCGCGGCCGGCAGCTCGAAGCCGCCGGCCACCTGGCCGCTGCCCGCCGCGCCGGCGGTGGTCCCGGCGGCGCCCGGCGCCTGGCCGAGCGCCGCCAGGGCGTCGCCGTCGGCCATCAGGTGCGTCGCGCCGTAGGCGGCGGCGATCCTGGCCCGGATCGCGACCTCGCGGGCTTGCGCGTCGGCCGGGGCGCCCTGGCGCGGGGCCAGCGGGACCGGGATGACCCTGGTGTCGGACGGCAGGCTGCCCGCCGCCGCCATCGCGGCCCGGACCAGCGCCTCTGGCCGGGTCACGACCTCGGCCTGGCCGCCGGTCAGCGGCAGGATCAGCAGTCGCGCCCTGAGCTGCCCGGCCAGGTGCCTGAGCTGGCCGATCTGGCGGCCGTGCAGCGGCCCGCGACCCGCCCAGGCCAGCACCAGGCCCTCCGGCGCGGCCTCCCGCGCCGCGGCCGGGGTGAGCATCAGCCGCCGGAACGGCCCGTGCTCGGGGACCCGCCGCGCGGTGACCGGTCCGGCCAGCCGTACCAGGTCCTGATCGCCGGCCAGCGTCGTGCGCTCGGCGATCCGCAGCACCGCCAGCGGGGTGCCCTCGGGATCGGCCAGCGCCAGGTATCCCGCGTCGGCGGGGACGGCGTCCGCCGGCACGTCTAGCGTCACAGGGACGGGGAACGGCGTACCGTCGGCGAGCTGCCAGGAGGCCGCGACGGCGGCCGCGTCGGCCATCGTCATGAAACCCGCCACCGGCCAGAACGCACCTGACAGCAGCAGCTCAAGATCGGCGAGCTGACTGTCGCTGAGCGTCCGCCAGGGCATCGCCCCGAGGTCGCCGCCAGCGGGGCCGCCGGTACCGCCCGCGCGTGAGTCCGCCTGGGCCTGCGCCGTCACGTGCATCCTCCATCCGCCGAGCGCCCGCTCGCGCGAGCGCGCCGTCACGCCTTCTGGGCGCCTGTGCCGGTCAGGCACCCACGAGGCTACACGCGCGGGCCTGGCGGCCCGCGCCCGCGCGTCACTGGGGTGGTGGCCTGGTGTCCGCTGAAAGCAGCCTGGCGAACCGGTCCTCGGGCTTGCGGATCACGTAGGCCAGCTCGTCATGCGCCGCGCTGAGCCGGCCACGGGAGGCCGCCGCCACCAGCGCCCGCGCCGCGCCCAGCACCGGCCGCCTGCGGCCGGCCAGCCCGCTGCGGGTCTCCCGGTGCGCGATCACCAGGCCGTGCCGGGTGACGAAGGCCTGGATCCCGCGCGGTGAGGCCACGTCCTCGTAGACGGCCGGGTAGGGGCCTGGCTCGCCGGGGCGCAGGCGGCGCCAGGCCGCCGCGCGCAGCGGCCCCGGCAGCGTGCGGTCGAGTAACCCGGCCGCGCTCTGCCGGTCGGCGGTGCGCAGCAGCAGCATGCCGCCGGGGCGCAGCGCGTCCACCAGGCGGCCGAGCACCAGCTCGGCGTTGCGGATCCGGTCCAGCAGCATCGGGCAGTGCACGATGTCCGCCGAGCGCGGCGCCAGCGGCACGGTCCGCAGGTCACCGAGTACCGCGCCGCGCAGGTCGGGCCGGGCGGCCATCGCTTTCCTGGTCACCTTGTTGTCGTCGTCAAGCAGGGTGAGGGTGAGCACGCAGCGGGCGGCGCGCAGCCCGGCCATGTCCAGGTCGTCGCCCGCGGTGACGCAGCCGGCCTGAAGCAACGCGACCGGTTCGCCCGGCCGGTGCGCGGCGTAGTCAAGCACCGAGCGCGTAAACAGCCCGGTCCCACCCTCGGCCGACTGCCCGCCGGCCGAGGGCTCGCGGGTCACGAGAAGTCTGCTCCCTCTTGCCACGGTTCCATAGCGTAGCCGCATGACTTCCTTTAGTGGCTGAGATTGCGCGGGCGTGGTGAACCCAGGTTCGGCCGAGTACCGCGGGGACCGCCCCGGCCACCGCGCCAGGTCCCGTAAGCTGGAGGTACCCGCCGCTGGCCGTCCGCCGGCGTCCGCACGCACCGTCACAGCCGTCTTCGCGCTGGTCGCGGGCGTTTCGTGCTGCCCAGACGCTGCTGAAGTAAGGACGTCATGAGCCTCTCCGGCCTGCTACAGGCGATGACCGAGGACCCCCAGATCGGCGCCGTGCTCGACCACGCCGCCCTGCGCGCGGCCGGCGGCGGCGACCTGATCGCCCCGCCCGCGCTGCGGCCCGTGCTCGCCGCCGTGCTGACCGGCCTGGCCGAGCCCGGTCAGGACCAGCCCGGTCAGGACCAGCGCCGGTTCGTGCTGGCCGTCACCGCCACCGCCCGCGAGGCCGAGGACCTGGCCGCGGCGCTCAGCTCGCTGCTGCCGCACGACAGCGTCGGCTACTTCCCGGCCTGGGAGACGCTGCCGCACGAGCGGCTGTCGCCCCGCTCCGACACCTCGGGCCAGCGGCTTGCCGTGCTGCGCCGGCTGGCCCACCCGGACCCCGCCGACCCGCGCACCGGGCCGCTGCTCGCCGTCACCACGCCGGTGCGCAGCCTGCTCCAGCCGATGACCGGCGGGCTTGGCGAGCTGGTGCCGGTCAGCCTGGCCCAGGGCCAGCAGGCCGACCTGGAAGAGGTCGTCACCCGGCTGGTGGAGATCGGCTACGCCAGGTCCGAGCTGGTGGAGAAGCGCGGCGACCTGGCGGTCAGGGGCGGGATCCTGGATGTGTTCCCGCCGACCGAGGAGCATCCGCTGCGGGTCGACTTCTGGGGCGACGAGGTCGAGGAGGTCCGCTACTTCAAGGTGGCCGACCAGCGCAGCCTGGAGATCGCCGACGGCGGGCTGTGGGCACCGCCCTGCCGGGAACTGCTGCTCACCCCCATCGTGCGCGGCCGGGCCAAGCAGCTCGCCGCCGAGTGGCCCGGGCTTGGCGAGGTCCTCGGCAAGCTGGCCGACGGCATCACCGTGGAGGGCATGGAGGCGTTCGCTCCGGTGCTCAGCGAGCGGATGGAACTGCTGCTCGACTACGTGCCAGACGGCGGCCTGGTGGTCGCCTGCGACCCGGAGCGGATCCGGGCCCGCGCGGCGGACCTGGTCAGCACGAGCGAGGAGTTTCTCGCCGCGTCCTGGGTCAACGCGGCGGCGGGCGGCCAGGTGCCGGTGGACCTGGGCGGCGCGTCCTTCCGGTCCATCACCGACATCAGGGCCAGCGCCATCGACCTGGACATCCCCTGGTGGAGCATCACGCCGTTCACGGCGAGCGAGGCGGCGGGCGAGGCGCCAGCCCCGGAGGCCGGCCTGGAACCGGCCGACCAGGAGGGCGACACCGACGGCCGGCCCTCGTTCCGTATCGAAGCGGAGCCCGCTACCGGCTACCGGGGCAACACGGCGCGGATGCTCACCGACGTGGCGCGGTGGCTGCCGGACAAGTGGCGGGTGGTGCTGGTCACCGAGGGGCACGGGCCGGCCCAGCGGCTGGCCGAGATGCTGCGCGCCGAGGGCATCGGGG
Source organism: uncultured Actinomycetota bacterium (assembly GCA_963725175.1). Taxonomy (GTDB): domain Bacteria; phylum Actinomycetota; class Actinomycetes; order Streptosporangiales; family Streptosporangiaceae; genus DASUBV01. Next base: position 2,409,177 of record CAVRXH010000006.1, on the reverse strand, counting down.
TGCACGGGTCGGCGGCCGGCGACCTGGCAGCCACGCCAGAGGCCGGGCTGGCCAGCGTGGCGACCGGGATGCTGGACATCGGGTTTGTCTGGCCGGCCGCGCGGCTGGCCGTGCTCACCGAGACCGACATGGCCGGGCAGCGGACCGCCGGGCGCCGCCAGGGCGGGCGGATGCCGAGCCGCCGTCGCGGCGGCATCGACCCGCTCCAGCTCACCCCCGGCGACTACATCGTGCACGAGCAGCACGGCGTGGGCCGGTACGTGGCGATGACCAGCCGGACGGTGCAGGGCGCGACCAGGGACTACCTGATCATCGAGTACGCGCCGAGCAAGCGCGGCCACCCGCCGGACCGGCTGTACCTGCCGACCGACCAGCTCGACGAGGTCACCAGGTACTCGGGCGGCGAGGCGCCGGCGCTGCACCGGCTCGGCGGCGCGGACTGGGCCAAGGCCAAGGGCCGGGCCCGCAAGGCGGTCCGGGACATCGCGGCGGGCCTGATCCGGCTGTACCAGGCACGGATGGCCTCGCCCGGGCACGCGTTCGCGCAGGACACGCCCTGGCAGCGCGAGCTGGAGGACGCCTTCCCCTACATCGAGACCCCCGACCAGCTCGCGGCCGTGGACGAGGTCAAGGCCGACATGGAGAAGGCGGTCCCGATGGACCGGCTGATCTGCGGCGACGTCGGCTACGGGAAGACCGAGATCGCGGTGCGGGCGGCGTTCAAGGCGGTGCAGGACGGCCGTCAGGTTGCCATCCTGGCCCCCACCACGCTGCTGGCCGCCCAGCACTTCGCCACGTTCAGCGAGCGGTACGCGCCGTTCCCCGTGGAGGTCAGGCCGCTGTCGCGGTTCCAGAGCGACGCGGAGGTCAGCTCTACGCTGGCCGGGCTGGCCGACGGCAAGGTGGACGTGGTGATCGGCACTCACCGGCTGCTCTCTCCTGAGACCAGGTTCGACCGGCTCGGGCTGGTGATCATCGACGAGGAGCAGCGGTTCGGGGTCGAGCACAAGGAGTACCTCAAGCAGCTCCGCACCGAGGTAGACGTGCTGGCCATGTCGGCCACCCCGATCCCGCGCACCCTGGAGATGGGCATCTCGGGGATCCGGGAGATGTCCACCATCCTCACCCCGCCCGAGGAACGGCACCCGGTGCTGACCTCCGTCGGCCCCTACGACGAGAAGCAGATCGTCGCCGCCATCAGGCGCGAGCTGCTCCGCGACGGCCAGGCGTTCTTCGTGCACAACCGGGTGGCCTCGATCAACAAGGTCGCCGCGCGGCTCGCCGAGCTGGTCCCCGAGGCCAGAGTCGGGGTGGGCCACGGCCAGATGAACGAGCACACGCTGGAGAAGGTGATGAGCCAGTTCGTGGAGCGCGAGTTCGACGTGCTGGTCGCCACCACCATCGTGGAGAGCGGCCTTGACATCCCGAACGCCAACACGCTCATCGTGGACCGGGCCGACATCTACGGGCTGCCCGCGCTGCACCAGCTCCGCGGCCGGGTCGGGCGCAGCAGGGAACGCGGCTACGCCTACTTCCTCTACCCGCCGGAAAAGCCGCTGACCGAGACGGCGCACGAGCGGCTGGCCACCATCGCCCAGCACACCGGGGTCGGCGCGGGCATGCACATCGCCCTCAAGGACCTGGAGATCCGCGGCGCGGGCAACCTGCTGGGCGGCGAGCAGTCCGGGCACGTCGCGGCCGTCGGCTTCGACCTGTACGTGAAGATGATCGGCGAGGCGGTCAGGGAGATGCGCGGCGACGGGCCCGCCGAGCGGCCTGAGGTCCGCATCGAGCTGCCGGTGGACGCGCACATCCCGCACGACTACGTGACCGGGGAGCGGCTCCGCCTGGAGGCCTACACCAGGATCGCGGCCATCGACAGCCAGGCCGACATCAACGCCGTCCGCGAGGAGCTGGCCGACCGGTACGGCCCGGTGCCCGCCCAGGTGGAGAACCTGCTCGCGGTGGCCAGGCTGCGCGCCAGGGCGCGCCGGTCCGGGCTCACCGACATCACCCTGCAGGGCAACCACATCAGGTTCTCGCCGGCCGACCTGCCCGACTCCAAGCAGGTGCGGGTGCAGCGGCTGTACCCGCGGACACTGCTCAAGCCGGCAGTGCGTACCATGCTCGTACCGGTGCCCAAGGCCGCACCAGGCACCCGCTCGGGCTCAGGCAGCACGCGCGCGGGCACCGGGCAGACCGTGTCGCTTGGCGCACCGCCGCTGCGCGACAACGACCTGCTCAACTGGTGCGAGGAACTGATCGAGACGGTGTTCGGCGAGACCGCCGGGCACTCGGCGTAAGGGAGGACATCGTCGTGCGCCGCACCTCGATACAGCTAGCCGCCGCGCTGCTCGCGGGCGGCCTGGCGGTGACCGCCTGCGGCGGCCCGCTCAAGATGGGCGCCGCCGCGACCACCGGGGCGGGCCGGATCACCTCGGCGGCGCTGACCGACCAGGTGGCCAACCTCAGCGCCGCGTACAAGGCGGACAAGCGCAAGGGCGTCTCCCCGCAGCGCCCGGCCGCGCAGGCGCCGCAGCAGGTGCTGAGCTGGCTGATCACCTTCAAGGTGTACGACAAGCTCGCCGAGCTGCACGGCATTAACATCACCCCGGCCCAGGTCCAGCGCCAGGTCAACGGGCTGTCCGCGCAGGCCGCCAGCCAGAAGCTCACGCTGAAGGCCTACGTCTCGGCGGCGGGCGCGGTGCCGCCGGACTTGATGCCGCAGGTCGGCCGGTACTTCGCGATCCTGACCGCGTTCGAGAACAGGCTGGACGGCGGGAAGTCGCCGACCGGGCAGTCCGGGCAGACCGCGCTGCAGAGCCGGATCGCGCACGCCCAGTGCCTGGCCGCCAAGCAGCTCACCATCAAGGTCAACCCGCAGTACGGCGCCTATGACTACGGCACGTTCCAGGTGGTCACGGTGCCCAGCGACCTGTCCGCCGCCGAGCCCGCGGCGACGCCGTCGGCCGCTGCCTCGCCGAGCGCCAAGCCGCGGCTGACGCCGCCCTGCTAGCCGGACGGCCGGCGTGAGCGGATCGACGGGCGAGCCGGACCAGGTGCCGGGCGCGCGCCTCCTTGACCTGGTCCAGGTGATGGCCAGGCTGCGCACCGGCTGCCCGTGGGATGCCAGGCAGACCCACGAGTCGCTCACCCCGTTCCTGCTGGAGGAGACCTACGAGGCCGTCGAGGCGCTGGACGCCGGCGACCCCGACGCGGTCCGCGAGGAACTGGGCGACGTCCTGCTCCAGGTGGTGTTCCACGCCGCCGTCGCGGCCGAGCGCACCGACGGCACCGGCTACACCATCGATGACATCGCGGACGGCATCGTCGCGAAGCTGACCAGGCGGCACCCGCACGTGTTCGGGGACGCCCAGGTTTCCGGTCCCGATGAGGTCAAGGCGAACTGGGATGCAATTAAGGCGGCGGAACGCGCGGCTGCGGGCGGCGGGCCGTCCTCGGCGCTGGACGGGGTCCCGCTGGCCCAGCCGGCGCTCGCGCTGGCGGCGGCCCTGCAGCGGCGGGCCGAGCGCGCCGGGGCCCCTCCGGAGCTCGCGGACCTGGCCGGCCCGGCGGGCGAGCCGGCCCCGGCGCTGGGACCGTCAGCGAGACCGGGGCCGAGCTGTTCGCCCTCGTCGCCCGCGCTCGCGCGGTCGGCCTGGACCCCGAGCACGAGCTGCGGGCCGCCGCCCGCGCCTACGGGCAGCGGGTCAGGGCCTGGGAGCACAGCGGGGCCTAGCCTCCGGGCAGGCCTAGCCTCCGGGCAGTCCTAGCCGCAGGGCCGGGCCGGTGCCTCCCGGCGTGGCCAGTTCGGGACCCGCCCGGCGCTCTACTAGGCTCGTGCCGCAACGTTTTGTGAGCCGTGCACCCCCCGGCGCCATTATCAGGAGCGTAACTGTGGCCTCCATCGAAGGCATCTTCGCCAGGCAGATCCTCGACTCGCGGGGTAACCCGACCGTCGAGGTCGAGGTAATCCTCGACGATGGCAGCCTCGGCCGGGCCGCCGTGCCGAGCGGAGCTTCCACCGGGATCTTCGAGGCCGTGGAGCTGCGGGACGGCGGGTCCGAATATGGCGGCAAGGCGGTCACCAAGGCCGTGCAGGGCGTGATCGACGAGATCCAGCCCGAGCTGCTCGGCTATGACGCCGAGGACCAGCGCCTGATTGACCAGGAGCTGATCGACCTGGACCGGACCCCGGACAAGTCCCGGCTGGGCGCGAACGCGATCCTCGGCGTCAGCCTGGCCATCGCCAGGGCCGCCGCCGAGTCCTCGGGCCTGCCGCTGTTCCGCTACCTCGGCGGCCCCAACGCGCACGTGCTGCCGGTGCCGATGATGAACATCCTGAACGGCGGCGCGCACGCCGACAACAACGTGGATGTTCAGGAGTTCATGATCGCCCCGATCGGGGCGGCCACGTTCAGCGAGGCGGTCCGCTACGGCGCGGAGACCTACCACGCGCTCAAGGCGGTGCTCAAGCAGCACGGCCTGAACACCGGGGTCGGCGACGAGGGCGGCTTCGCGCCCGACCTGGAGAACAACAGGGCCGCGCTTGACCTGATCATCGAGGCGATCCAGAAGGCCGGTTACACCCCCGGCACGGACGTCGCGCTCGCCATCGACGCCGCCGCCAGCAGCTTCTACTCGCAGGACGGCTACGGCTTCGAGGGCGGCAAGAAGACCGCCGCGGAGATGACCGGCATCTACGCCGACTGGCTGGCCGGCTACCCGATCGTGTCGCTGGAGGACCCGCTGGCCGAGGAGGACTGGGACGGCTGGCGCGAGCTGACCGCCCGGCTCGGTGACCAGGTGCAGATCGTCGGCGACGACATCTTCGTCACCAACCCCGAGCGGCTGCGCCGCGGCATCGCGGAGAAGACCGCGAACGCGCTGCTGGTCAAGGTCAACCAGATCGGCACGCTGACCGAGACGACGGACGCCGTGACGCTGGCGCACCGCTCCGGGTTCTCCTCCATGATGAGCCACCGGTCGGGCGAGACCGAGGACACCACGATCTCCGACCTGGTCGTCGCGCTGGACTGCGGGCAGATCAAGAGCGGTGCTCCGTGCCGGTCTGAGCGGGTGGCCAAGTACAACCAGCTGATGCGGATCGAGGAGATCCTGGGTGACGCGGCGGCCTACGCGGGCCGGTCGGCGTTCCCGCGCTTTACGGCTGGCGGGTCCGGCAAGCAGTGACCCGGCAGCAGGCGCCCGCCGAGGGCGGCGAGAGTCTGGCAGGCCAGCCGCGGCCGAAGTTCACCAGCCGGGCCGCCGTGCTCGTCGTTGTCGTCTGCGCCATCGCGCTGAGCCTGGCCTACCCGGTCCGCGAGTACATCGCCCAGCTCCGCCAGATCGACCAGCTCCAGGCCGAGCAGTCGCAGCTCGCCGCCCGGCTCAAGCAGCTCAGGGCCGAGCACCGTGACCTGTCCAGCAAGGCTTATGTGGAGCAGCAGGCCAGGTACCGGCTGCACATGTGCCTGCCCGCCCAGACCTGCTACGTGATCATCAGCGGGAACACCCACCGGGCCAAGTCGGCTGCCACGCATGTGGAAGTCACGCCCTGGTACGAGCGGCTGTGGACCTCGGTGCGGCAGGCGGACGGGGGCACCGGCTCGTGACGGACCCGGACTCCGGCCAGGTCGCTCCCGCTGACCTGGCCGCCGTGGCTCGCCAGCTCGGCCGCGAGCCGCGCGGCGTGACGGCGGTGGCGCACCGCTGCCCGTGCGGGCTGCCCGACGTGGTGGAGACCGCGCCGCGGCTGCCGGACGGCACCCCGTTCCCCACCCTGTACTACCTGACCTGCCCGGCGGCATCGGCCGCGCTGAGCAGGCTGGAGGCGGCCGGGGTGATGCGCGAGATGACGGCGCGGCTGGCCGCGGAGCCTGAGCTGCGCGAGGGCTACCGGCGCGCGCACGAGGACTACCTGGCCAGGCGGGCCGAGGTCGGCGCGGCGCTGCGCCTGGACCCGCTGCCAGGCGCGGTGACCGCCGGGGGCATGCCGGACCGGGTGAAGTGCCTGCACGCGCTGGCCGCGCACGAGCTCGCGGCGCCCGGTGCCAACCCGCTGGGCGCCGAGGCGCTGCGCGCGGCCGGGCCGTGGTGGGCGGCCGGCCCGTGCGTCAGGCCCGGCGGCGGCGAGGGCGGCGGCGAGGAGGGCGGCCGGTGAGCCGGGTAGCGGCCATCGACTGCGGCACCAACTCGCTGCGGATGCTGATCGCCGACGTCAGCCCCGCGCAGGGCCGGCTGACCGACGTGCTGCGCCGGATGGAGGTGGTCCGGCTCGGTGCGGGCGTGGATGCCACCGGCAAGCTGGCGCCCGAGGCCGTGGAACGGACACTCGGCGTGCTCGCCGAGTACGCCCGGCAGGTCAGGCGGTCGGGTGCCACGGCGGTGCGGATGGTCGCCACCAGCGCCAGCAGGGACGCGGCCAACGCCGCCGAGTTCACCCGCGGCGTGACGGGCATCCTCGGCGTGCCGCCCGAGGTCATCACCGGGACCCAGGAGGCGCGGCTGACCTTCGCCGGCGCGACCGGCGAGCTGGCCGGCCATGCCGGGGCGGGCTACCCGCCGCCGTACCTGGCCGTGGACATCGGCGGCGGATCGACGGAGTTCGTGGTCGGGGCGGGCGCGGGTCAGGAAGGCGCGCCAGATCCGGCCGCGATCTCGGTGGACATCGGCTGCGTCCGGCTGACCGAGCGGCACCTGCACAGCGATCCGCCGGTGGCCGCCGAGATCGCGGCGGCCACCGCTGACATCGACGCCGCGCTCGCGAAGGTAACCGCCGCGATCCCCGCGACCTCGGCCAGGACGCTGCTGGGGCTGGCGGGCTCGGTCGCCACGATCGCGGCGATCGCCCTCGGGCTACCCGAGTACGACTCGGCCAGGATTCATCACACCAGGGTGCCGGCCGGCCAGGTCAGCGAGATCACCCGGATGCTGCTTGGCCAGACCCGCGGGGAACGGGCCGCGATCGGCCCGATGCACCCCGGCCGGGCCGACGTGATCGGCGGCGGCGCGCTGATCCTGGACCGGCTGCTTGACCGGCTGGGCTTCGCCGAGGTGGTGCAGAGCGAGCACGACATCCTGGATGGCATCGCCTGGCAGCTCGCGGTCGGCCCGCGTTGACGGTGCGCGCGTTCGTGCCGCCCGGCGCCGGCTGGCCGGAGGACCCGGCTACCAGGCAAACCCCGGTGGCTCGTGACGCCGCCGGGGTGCGCGAGCTGGCGGCCGCCGCGGGCTCGCTAGCCGAGCTGGCCGCCCGGCAGTCGGTCTGCCGGGCCTGCCCGCGCCTGGTGGCCTGGCGCGAGCAGGTCGCGGTGACCAGGCGGCGGTCCTTCCAGGCCGAGAGTTACTGGGGCCGCCCGGTGCCCGGCTGGGGCGACGAGCGGCCGCGGGTGCTGATCCTGGGCCTCGCCCCGGCGGCGCACGGCGGTAACCGCACGGGCCGCGTCTTCACCGGCGACCGCAGCGGCGACGTGCTGTTCGCGGCCCTGCACCGGGCGGGGCTGGCCAGCCAGGACACCTCCGTCAGGGCCGGCGACGGCCAGCGGCTCACCGGGGCGCGGATGGCGGCGGCGGTGCGCTGCGCGCCGCCGGCGAACAAGCCGGAGCCCGCCGAGCGCGATACCTGCGCGCCGTGGCTCACCGCCGAGCTGGCGCGGTGCGCGAGCGACCTGCGGGTGATCGTCTGCCTGGGCGGCTTCGCCTGGCAGGCGCTGTGGCCCCGGCTGGCCGAGCTGGGCTGCGCGGTGCCCAGGCCGCGGCCGGCGTTCGGGCACGGCGCGCAGGCCAGGGTCGGCTGGCCGCCCGGCACCGATGCCGAGTCCGGGCTGCTGGTGCTCGGCTGCTACCACCCCAGCCAGCAGAACACCTTCACCGGCCGGGTGACGCCCGCGATGCTGGACGATGTGCTCGGCACGGCCAGGGCCGCGGCCGGCCTCTAGTCACAGCCGGTTATGGCATAGCCGAAATGGTTACGCCGCGTGCATAACTGCCATGAGCACATCAATTAGATTGGCGACATTGGGTGAGAATCGGACTACCTTAATCCGCGAATCTAGAGTTAGCCCAAGGGTGCGGGGTATTATCACGAAGCCCCCGTAGCCCAAGGGAAGAGGCCGGCCCCCTAAAAGGGTCCCCAGTGTCGGTTCGACTCCGACCGGGGGTACCGATGAACAGGCTTTTCGCGAACCCTGCGGGGCGGCTAGCTGCCGAAACGGCAGTGGCTGAATGCTCAGTCAGTATGGTGCCGGATAACGTTCCGGCATACAGCGACCTAACGGTACGTACCTTTTCGGCCAACTGATCATGGCCGTATCCGAGTCGGCTCGCTGCCACGGTTCGCGGCTAAGCGAACGTTTTTCCAGAGCTCGCCAGGCGGGTCCTTTCTGGATTACCGGAGGGTATTGACCGCGCGGCGCGCGCGCCCGGCGTCACCCGCTAACATCGGGACCCGCCCTGGTCAGGGAGATCCGCAGGATCACCCGCTGGTCGCGGTGCATCGCCGCACGATAGTCGTCCCAGTCCGGGTGCTCGCCCGAGATCCTGCGGTAGTACTCGACCAGCAGGTCAAGGGCCTCCGGCAGGTGGATGATCTCGACGGCGCCCTCGGCCTGGACCCAGTCGCCGAAGAACCCGTCGTTCATCACGCACAGCGACGCGCGGGGATCGCGGATCACGTTCCGCGTCTTGACGGCGGTCTCCCGCGTGCTGATCAGGATCCGGCCGTCATCGTCGGCCGTCACGGTGACCGGCGAGAGCTGAGGGCGTCCGTCAGCCCTGGTCGTCGCCAGGACGGCGCGGTGATGGCGGCGGATGAAATCCGCGGCACGCTCAATTTCCACGGGGCTCGATCTCCACTGTGCGTCGTTGCGCGGTGGGCGGCCGGCGTTCCGCCGGGGTCAGGCGCTGTTCAGCCTGCTGCGCCGCTGGAGCTCATACTCGTGCACGATCGCACTGGCATAGCCATGCGACAGCCCGTGCTCGTCCGCCAGCCAGCTCGCGCGTTCAGCGCAGCGCAGGAACGACGGGCCGGACTCAAGCCGGCTGAACCACTCTCGAAGCTGCAGTCCTGTGACGGACGGGATGCGGGCGATCAGGTTTTTGTGCAGCTCCGGGGAGTGGGTCAGGGACAAGTCGCACCTCCGGGGGTGAGTCCTCTTCCTGATGAGACTGCACCACCGCTGGCCTGCTGGCAAGACCTCGATGTCACCGTTCCGTAATATCCCGTTTGCCCCGGACGCGGGCGCCTGGGGCAAACGAGGCGTCAGGACAGGCGCTCGTAGATGGCCGCCATGCCCTGACCGCCGCCCACGCACATGGTCTCCAGGCCGAAGGTCTTGTCGTGGAACGCCAGGCTGTTGATCAGGGTCGAGGCGATCCGGGCGCCGGTCATCCCGAACGGGTGGCCCACCGCGATGGCCCCGCCGTTCACGTTCAGCTTGTCGAGGTCGATGTCCAGGTCCCGGTAGGCGGGGATCACCTGGGCGGCGAACGCCTCGTTGATCTCCACCAGGTCGATGTCCTCGATGCTCATGCCCGCCCTGGCCAGCGCCTTGCGGGATGCCCCGACCGGGCCAAGGCCCATGATCTCAGGGGACAGGGCGGTGACCCCGGTGGACACGATCCTGGCCAGCGGCGTGATGCCCAGCTCGGCGGCCTTGCGGTCGCTCATGATGACTAGCGCCGCCGCGCCGTCGTTCAGCGGGCAGCAGTTGCCGGCGGTGATGGTGCCGTCCGGCCGGAACGAGGGCTTGAGCCCGGCCACCTTCTCCATGGTGGTGCCGAGCCGCGGCCCGTCGTCGGCCGCGATGACCGTGCCGTCCGGCAGCGTGATGGGCGTGATGTCGCGCTGCCAGAAGCCGTTGGCCAGCGCCTGCTCGGCGAGGTTCTGCGATCGGACGCCGAACTCGTCCTGCTCCGTCCGGCTGATGCCGCGGAGCTGGGCGAGGTTCTCGGCGGTCTGGCCCATGGCGACGTAGATGTCGGGGACCTCGCCGTCGGCGCGCGGGTCGTGCCAGGGCGGCGTGTCCGCGCCCGACCGTTCCTCCGACCGCTCCCGTGCGGGCGCGAAGACGGGGTTGGTGGTGTCCGGGATGCCGTCGCTGCTGCCCTTGACGAACCGGCTGCAGCACTCCACGCCCGCCGAGATGAACACGTCGCCCTCGCCGGCCTTGATCGCGTGGAACGCCATCCGGGTGGTCTGCAGCGACGACGAGCAGTAGCGCGTCACCGTGGTGCCCGGCACCCCGTCGTAGCCGAGCATCACCGCGATCACCCTGGCCATGTTGTAGCCCTGCTCGCCGCCGGGCAGCCCGCAGCCGAGCATCAGGTCGTCGATGTCCGCCGGGTCGAGCTGCGGGACCTTGGCCAGCGCGGCGGCGATGATCTGGACAGCGAGGTCGTCAGGCCTGATGGTGGTCATAGACCCCTTGAAAGCCCGGCCAATCGGCGAGCGGGCAGCGGCGACGATGACGGCCTCGGCCATGATGACTCCCTGAGGATGCGCTAGTTAACTGGACGGTAGCTTATGCAACGCTAGGCGGCCTTCCTGGCTTCCCCAGGGGCGGGTATAGCGTCAGTGACGACGACAAGGTGGTTGACCGATGCAGGTGCACGACTCCCTGATCGAGCTCGTGGGAAACACCCCGCTGCTGCGACTCCGGCGGGTGACCAGGCAGCCCAGCGGAACGACCCCCGACGCCACCGTCCTGGCGAAGCTGGAGTACTTCAACCCCGGCGGGTCGGTCAAGGACCGGATCGCGCTGCGGATGGTCGAGGCGGCCGAGGCGTCGGGTGCGCTGAAGCCCGGCGGCATCATCGTGGAGCCCACCTCGGGCAACACCGGGGTGGGCCTGGCGATCGTGGCGGCCGAGAAGGGCTACCGGTGCCTGTTCGTCTGCCCCGACAAGGTCGCCCAGGACAAGATCAGCGTGCTGCGGGCCTACGGGGCCGAGGTGGTCGTCTGCCCGACGACGGTCTCGCCGGACCACCCCGATTCCTACTACTCGGTCTCTGACCGGCTGGCCAGGGAGACACCGGGCGGCTGGAAGCCGGATCAGTACACCAACCCGGAGAACCCGGCCTCGCACTTCCACTCGACCGGCCCGGAGATCTGGGACCAGACCGAGGGCAAGATCACGCACTTCGTGGCCGGGATCGGCACCGGCGGCACGATCTCGGGCACCGGCCGGTACCTCAAGGAGGTCTCCGGCGGCCGCGTGAAGATCATCGGCGCGGACCCGGAGGGCTCGGTCTACTCCGGCGGCACCGGCCGGCCCTACCTGGTGGAGGGCGTCGGCGAGGACATCTGGCCGGAGACCTACGACAAGAGCATCTGCGACCAGATCATCGCGGTCAGCGACGCCGACTCGTTCCTGATGACCCGCAGGCTGGCCAGGGAGGAGGCGCTGCTGACCGGTGGCTCCTGTGGCCTGGCCGTGGTGGCGGCGGTCCGCGCCGCGTGGGACGCCGGCCCTGATGACGTCATCGTCGTGCTGCTGCCCGACGGCGGCCGCGGTTACCTTTCCAAGATCTTCAATGACGAGTGGATGGCCGACTACGGCTTCCTCGCCGCCGAGACGGCCGAGCCGCGAGTGGCCGACGTGGTAGAGCGCAAGCCAGGCCTGCTGCCGCCGTTCGTGCATGTGCACCCCGGCGACGACGTCCGTACCGCCATCGAGAGCCTGCGCGAGTACGAGGTGTCCCAGCTCCCGGTGCTCAGCGCCGAGCCGCCGGTGATGGCCGCCGAGGTGGTCGGCTCGATCGTCGAGCGCGACCTGCTCGACGCGCTGGTGACCGGCCGGGCCACCCCAGACGACGCGGTGTCGGGGCTGATGACGCCGCCGCTGCCGACCGTGGGCTCCGGCGAGCCGATCAGCGCCGCGGTGGCCGCCCTCGGCCAGTCGGGCGCGGCGATCGTGCTGGTCGACGGCAAGCCGGCCGGCATGATCACCCGGCAGGACGTGCTGACCTTCCTGTCCGGCCAGGCCAGCTAGCGGGCGCGGGGCGGGCCGGGACGCCGAGGCCCGCCCTGGGCTCGATCGCCGTGGCTAGACTTGTCGTTTCGCGGCCGAGCGGCCGCGTCCTTTGCGGCCCAGGGGAGCGACACGGCGATGAACATCAGGCACGGCGACGACGCGGCGCGGCAGGGCGACGGGTTCGAGACTCTCGCGATCCACGCGGGCCAGGACCCCGACCCCAGTACCGGTGCCGTCGTGCCGCCGATCTACCAGGTGTCCACCTTCAAGCAGGACGGGGTGGGCGGCCGCCGCGGTGGCTACGAGTACGCCCGCTCGGCCAACCCCAGCAGGACGGCGCTTGAGGAGTGCATCGCCGCGCTGGAGGCGGGCAGCCGGGGCTTCGCGTTCGCCTCCGGCATGGCCGCGTCCGACTGCGTCGTCCGCACGCTGTGCCGGCCGGGCGATCATGTGCTCATCCCGCACGACGCCTACGGCGGTACCTTCCGGCTGTTCGACAAGGTGCTCCAGGGCTGGAACCTGAGCTACGAGTCGGTGCCGATCGCCGACGTGGCGGCCGTCCGCACCGCGCTGGCCGCCCGCCAGACCCGGCTGCTCTGGATCGAGTCGCCGACCAACCCGCTGCTGTCGATCGCCGACCTCGCCGCGCTGGCCGGGGTCGCCCACGACGCCGGCGCGATGCTCGTCGTGGACAACACCTTCGCCTCGCCCTACCTGCAGCAGCCGATCGCGCTCGGCGCCGACGTGGTGGTCCACTCCAGCACCAAGTACCTGGGCGGGCACTCCGACGTGATCGGCGGCGCGGTCGTGACCGTCGATGTCGGCATCGGCGAGCAGGTGGCTTTCTTGCAGAACGCGACTGGCGCGGTGGCGGGCCCGTTCGATTCCTGGCTGACGCTGCGCGGCATCAAGACCCTCGGCGTGCGGATGGACCGGCACAGCCGCAACGCCGCCAGGGTGGCGGAGATGCTGGCCAGCCACCCGGAGGTCGGCCAGGTCTACTACCCGGGGCTGGCCGGGCACCCCGGCCACGAGATCGCCGCCAAGCAGATGCGCGGCTTCGGCGGGATGGTGTCGTTCCGCGCCAGGGGCGGCGAGGAGCGCGCGGTGGAGATCTGCGGGCGGACCCGGCTGTTCACCCTCGCCGAGTCGCTCGGCGGGGTGGAGTCGCTGATCGAGCACCCCGCCCGGATGACGCACGCCTCGGCGGCCGGCTCGCCGCTTGAGGTGCCCGCCGACCTGGTCAGGCTGTCGGTCGGCCTGGAGTCCATCGACGACCTGCTTGAGGACCTGCGCGCCGCCATCGGCTAGAGACCCGCGGCCTGGGCTAGTGCCAGACCATCAGGACCAGGATGACCAGCCAGATGACGCTGACCACGGCGCCCATGGTGGTGATCCGGCCGCGCTCGACGGTGGCCACGTGCCGCTCCGTGCCCGCCGACGCCGCGACCGGCTCGGGCTGGCCAGCCGACTCGGCGGCGTCCTTGGCCTCGTCCGTCGCGTCCACCGCCACCGCCGTGCCCGGCGCCGGGGCGGGCGCGCCGCCGGCCGCCTCGGCGACCTGCAGCGCGCCGATGGCCTTGCGCTGATCGCGCATGATCAGCAGCAGCAGCGCGATCGCCACGACGAACAGTGTCATCGCGATGCTCATCTTCGGCTTGCCGAGCAGGCTGAGCTGCTGGGCGAGCACGATGCCGAAGACCAGCACGAGCAGCGAGATGAGCGCGAAGATCCGCGTCGTGCGATGCAGGTACCGCAGCACCGGCAGGTTGCCCGCCCTGATGTACCGGGGCGAGGCCATGATGGCCGCGGTAACCGGGCCGATCGTGAAGATAGCGACGCCGATATGCAGCCAGAGCACTAGCCGGTCGGTAAAGGACATGGGGGTGATTCTAGGTCAGCGAGCAGGCCAGAAACGCTGCTTGGCGGTTGTGGCTAGCGTTTCGGGGCGCGGCGGACCCGGATCAGCCAGGCCACGATCACGCAGGCCGCGCCGCCCGCCAGCCAGGCGTGCGCGTGATGCGTGCCGTGGCCGGCCCCGCCGAGCGCGTGCGCCAGGCGGTGCGGCAGCCGGCTGGCGACCTTCAGGTACAGCAAGCCGAGGACCAGGGCCGCGAGCCCGCAGATGGCCAGGAACGCGGACAGGCCGCGGCGCACCATGGTGATCAGCCAGCCCGACAATCCGGACATGTCCTGCCGCGCACCCCCCCGGCGACGGCCGCCGGGCGGCGGCGCGTACCGGGGAGGCTTCCACGCCAGGCGGACGCGAAAACGCTAGCTGGCCGCCCGGCGCGTGCGCAGGAAGTCGCTGACCACGTACTCGCCCAGGCTGTCGGCCATCGCCTTGAGTACCCGGCCGCCGTTGCGCCTGGCCACTTCGTCCACGAACGCGGTCAGCCGCTCGTCCTCGGCCAGCATGAAGATGTTCATGGTGGCCGAGCGCCTGGTCATCTTGTCCACCTCGGCCAGGGTCAGCTCCAGGGTCTCTGGTGACGGCGGCCAGTCGAAGGAGAACTGCCCGTCCCGGCGCAGGTGCGCCGTCGGCTCGCCGTCGGTGATCACCAGGACCACCGGGTTGTGCTCGGGCCGCTGGTCAAGGAACCGGCCCGCCAGCACCAGCGCGTGATGCAGGTTGGTGCCCTGCACCATGTCCCAGCTCAGCCCGGCCAGCTCGGTCTCGCGCAGCTCGCGCGCGTAGTTGGAGAACCCGATCACCTGAATGGCGTCCTGCGGGTACCTGGTCCTGACCAGCGCGTGCAGCGCCAGCGCGGTCTGCTTGGCGGCGCCCCAGGTGCCGCGCAGCTCCATGGAGTAGGACAGGTCAACCAGCAGGCAGATCGCGGCGGTGGCGCGCCGCTCGGTCTCGCCGACCTCGAAGTCGCTGACCGAAAGCGCGACCCTGGGCCGCCCGCCCGCCCGCGCCGCGACCCTGGCCGCGGCCCCGCCGCGCAGCAGCGCCCGGCGGACCGTCGCCGCCGCGTCGATGGGCTGCTCGTCGCCGAACCGCCACGGCCTGGTGCTGCCGGTCAGCTCCCCGGCCTGGCCGGCGCCGCGCTGCTCGTGGTCGCCGTGCGCGCCATCCGGCAGCTGCGCGAACACCTTGCGCAGCGCCGTCTCGCCGAGCCGCCTGACTGCCTTGGGGGTCAGCTCAAGCCGCCCCTCGGTGCGCTGGAGGTAACCCTGCCGCTCCAGTTCCCGCTCGATCTGGCGCAGCGCCTCCATGTCGTCCACGGCCTGGCGGCCGAGCGCGCGGCGGACCGCCTCCTCGTCGATGTCGTCCATCCGGGCGCCCGGATAGTCCTGGCGCAGCGCGTCCTCCAGCTCGGCGAGGTCGGCCAGCTCGGCCAGGGCCGAAGTCGCGTCGCCGAGGCCGAGCGGCTCCTGGCCGGTCATCCTGGCCCGCGACCAGTTCGACGCGTCCAGCTCGGGCCGCCGGGTGCGCAGCGCGTCGGACAGCCGGGACATCTCGGCGGCCAGCCCGGCATCCTCCAGGGCCGCCGACATCAGGCCGGACAGCTCGCCGCGCTGGTCATCGGTGAGCGATTCGAGCAGCCGCTGCGCCGCCGCCATCCGGCGGACCAGCGAGTCGATCAGCTCCTCCAGGTTGGCCGGCGAGTCGGGGAACATGTCGCCGTAGCGGGCCATGAAGTCGTCGAAGTCCCGCTGGGTGTGCTCGCCCCTGGAGTCGGCGTCGAGCATCGCGTTGAGCGCGGCCATCATGTCCTTGACCCGTTCAAGCGCTTGCGCGTCCGGCTGCTCCAGGGTCTGCTTCATGCCCTGGAACTGGCTGTCGAGCACCTCGCGGCGGAGCATCGACTTCAGCTCGTCGAAGGTCTGCCGGGCGGCGTCCGAGCGCCACTCGTAGTCCGCGAGCTGCCTGATGGCCCGCGAGGTGTCGGAGGACAGCGCGTCGAGCTCGGCCTCGCGCATTCGCGCCTCGTCGGACGGATCGGGGAACAGCTCGGCGCGCTCCTGCCCGATGGCGGTGTCCAGCAGCGCCCTGACCTGCTCCAGGACGCCGTCCAGGCGACCGCGGCCGCGGATCTCGCGCTGCCGCTCGCGCACCCGGCGGAGCATCTCGTCCAGGCCCCGGTGCCCAGACATGCCGCGGCGCAGCAGGTCGCGCAGGGCCGACGCGGGGTCGGCGCCCTCCAGCACCGAGTCGCCGAGCTCGTCCACCGCGCCG
Source organism: uncultured Actinomycetota bacterium (assembly GCA_963725175.1). Taxonomy (GTDB): domain Bacteria; phylum Actinomycetota; class Actinomycetes; order Streptosporangiales; family Streptosporangiaceae; genus DASUBV01. The sequence goes on along the minus strand of CAVRXH010000006.1, from coordinate 2,393,016 downwards.
CGCACGTCATAAGGCGGCTCCAGCGGATCTGGCCCGTCGTGGTAGGGACCGTAGCGGTACCCGCTCACGCAGCCTCCTGTCTCAGGTCCGGTACACGGCGCCGCCGTCGAGCTGGTCCTTGGACAGCCTGCGCATCAGGTACAGGCCTTCCATGGCGAACTCCAGCGCGGCGGCCGCCTGGCCGGGGGACTCCCCGCCGTCCAGCTGCAGCCGGTCGATGATCTTGGCAAGCCCTGGCACCTCGCCAATCCTGCGCAGCAGGTCGGCGGCCGGGAGCAGGTCGCTGGTCTCGACCACGCTGCCCTCGCCGAACCGGGCCAGCAGCCCGCTCAGGTCCGCGCTGCCGAGCAGCGAGCGGAACGCCTCGGCGGTCGCCCGGCGCAGCAGGTGGTCAAGCACCTCCTGCTCCCTGCCCTCCTCGCTGACCTCGAACTCGACCTTGCCGCGCAGCGTGCTGATGGTGGCGGGCAGGTCGCAGACCCTGGCCACGGCCTGGTCCTCGCCGCTGAGCGCCGCCCGCCTGACCGCCGACGCGGCGACCGCCTCGGCGGCCGAGATCGCGAACCGCGCCGACACGCCGGACCGGGAGTCCACGGCGGGGGAGGCCCGGACCAGCCGGGTGAACCGCGCGATTACCTGCACCAGGTGATCGGGCAGCTCGGCGCCGGGCAGCACCGGCGCTGCCCCGTCAGCATCGCCGTCCCTGCCGCCCCAGGCGACCTGAGCCTCCTGCCGGATCAGCGCCAGCTCGGCCTCCAGCGAGACCGGGTAGTGGGTGCGGATCTCCGCGCCGAACCGGTCCTTGAGCGGGGTGATGATCTTGCCCCGGCTGGTGTAGTCCTCGGGGTTGGCGCTGGCCACCAGGACCAGGTCAAGCGGCAGCCGCAGCGCGTAGCCGCGAACGCCGATGTCGCGTTCTTCCAGCACGTTGAGCAGCGCGACCTGGATGCGCTCGGCTAGGTCGGGCAGTTCGTTCAGGCAAAAAATCCCGCGATTGGTGCGGGGCAGCAGGCCGAAGTGGATCGTCTCGGGGTCACCGAGGGTGCGCCCCTCGGCGACCTTCACCGGGTCGATGTCCCCGATCAGGTCGCCGACGCTGGTGTCGGGGGTGGCCAGCTTCTCGCCGTAGCGGTCGCCGCGCGCCCGCCAGCCGACCGGCAGGTCGTCGCCGAGCTCGGCGGCCAGCCGGATGCACCGCGCGCAGATCGGCGCGTACGGGTGGTCGTTGATCTCGCAGCCGGCCACCACCGGCGTCCACTCATCGAGCAGCAGGGTGAGCGTCCGGATCAGGCGGGTCTTGCCCTGGCCGCGCTCGCCCAGCAGGATCACGTCGTGCCCGGCGATGATGGCCCGCTCCAGGTGCGGAAGCACCGTCTGGCCGAAGCCGATAATGCCGGGGAACGCGTCGCGTCCGTCGCGCAGGGCGGTGAGCAGGTTGTCGCGCATCTCCGCCTTGACGCTGCGAAGCTGGTGCCCGCTGGCACGCAGCTCGCCCACGGTGGACGCGGCGGGCGGCTGGCTGGCTGATGACTGAGACTGGCTCATAGGCTGCACCACTCGACACTATGTCGAGGTCGGGTGGCGGCGCATCTTCTGGAGGACCAGGTGGCGGACCAGCAGTCGGCTCTGGCCATCGACATCGGGGGCACCAAGTTCGCCGCCGGGGTGGTGGATTCCGGCGGCCGGCTGGTGAGCTGGGCGCGGGTGCCGACCCCGACCGGGATGGACGCCGAGCAACTCTGGCGGACCCTGGACGCGGTGGCCAGCCAGGTGCTCGACCAGGCCGGGATCTCCGATATCAGCGAGCTGGCCGGGGTGGGCTGCGGCTGCGGCGGCCCGATGCGCTGGCCCGCCGGCGTGGTCTCGCCGATCAACATGCCGGGCTGGCGGGACTTCCCGCTCAGGGACCGGCTGCGCGAGCTGCTGCCAGGGCTGCCGGTCCGGGTGCACAACGATGCCGTCTGCGTGGCGGCGGGCGAGCACTGGCGCGGCGCGGGCCGGGGCCGGGCCAGCATGCTGGGCATGGTGGTCTCCACCGGGGTCGGCGGCGGCCTGATCATGGACGGCAAGCTGATCAGCGGCCCGTCCGGCAACGCCGGGCATATCGGGCACATCGTGGTGGATCCCGACAACGGGCCGCGCTGCGGCTGCGGCGGGCACGGCTGCGTGGAGGCCATCGCCCGCGGTCCCGCCCTGGTCGCCTGGGCGCAGCAGCAGGGCTGGCGGCCCGGCCAGCAGGGCGCCACGGCCCAGGAGCTGGCCGGTGACGCCGCGCAGGGCCACCCGGTCGGGCTCGCGGCGCTGCGCCGGGCGGGCCGGGCGGTGGGCATCGGCATCGCGTCGGCGGCCAGCCTGTGCGACCTGGAGGTGGTCGCGATCGGCGGCGGCCTGTCGCAGGCGGGCCCGCTGCTGTTCGATCCGCTTGGCGAGGCGCTGCGCGAGTATGCCCGGCTGGATTTCACCCGTACTGTCCAGGTTGTCCCAGCCGCGCTTGGCCAGGCCGCCGGGCTGGTCGGGGCTGCGGCCCTCGTTCTCTCGCCGGAACGGTACTGGTCAGCGGACTGATGCAGGAGGGCTGGTCATTCGCGGCCCGGGTGCGACACTTCAAGCATGGCGACATCGTCTCTTCCCGTGCGCATCGACGACGTGGTCGATGCCGCAAGCGTGCTGCGGGCGGTGGTCAGGCGCACCCCGCTGCTCCCCTCCCGCGCACTGTCCGACCTGGCCGGCGGCCCGGTCTGGCTCAAGTGCGAGAACCTGCAGCGGACCGGCTCGTTCAAGGTCCGCGGCGCGTACACCAGGATCTCCAGGCTCAGCGAGGCGCAGCGGGCTCGCGGCGTGGTGGCCGCCAGCGCCGGCAACCACGCCCAGGGCGTAGCGCTGGCCGCCGCGGCGACGGGCGCCAGGGCCACCGTGGTGATGCCCTTGGGCGCGCCGCTGCCCAAGGTCGCGGCCACCCGGTCCTACGGGGCGCAGGTCGTGCTGCACGGGCTGGCCGTGGAGGATGCCCTGGCCAGGGCGCGCGAGCTGGCCGATGAGACCGGGGCGATCTTCATTCACCCGTTCGACCACCCGGACGTGATCGCCGGCCAGGGCACGATCGGCCTGGAGATCGCCGAGCAGTGCCCGGAGGCGAGGACCGTGGCGGTCGCGGCCGGCGGCGGCGGGCTGGCCTCAGGGATCGCGATCGCGATGGCCAGCGCCCTGCCGCGGGCGAAGCTGATCTGCGTGCAGGCCGAGGCGGTGGCGCCGCTGGCAGGGTCGCTTGCCGTCGGGCACCCGGTGCCGGTGACCGCCAGGCCGACGATGGCCGACGGCATCGCGGTAGCCAGGCCGGGCGAGCTGGCCACCACCATCCTGGCCGGGCTCGGCGCCGGGGTGGTGTCGGTCTCCGAGGAGACCCTGGCCCGCGCCCTGGTGCTCTGCCTGGAGCGGGGCAAGCAGCTCGTGGAGCCGGCCGGCGCGGCCGGGGTCGCGGCGCTGCTTGAGCAGCCCGCGTTGTTCGAGCCGCCGGTGGTGGTGCTGCTGTCGGGCGGCAACATCGACCCGCTGCTGCTGGCCAAGGTGCTCCGGCATGGCCTGGCGGCTGCCGGGCGCTACCTGGCGTTCCGCTGCCGGCTGCCCGACCGGCCGGGGGCTCTGGCCACCCTGCTGCTCGAGCTGGCCGAGATGGGCGCCAACGTGATCGAGGTGCTGCACGAGCGGGACACCGCCGACCTGCGGGTGGACGAGGCCGAGGTGATGCTCCAGGTGGAGACCAGCGGCCCGGAGCACTCCGACACCGTCACCAGCAAGCTGCGCAAGGCCGGCTACACGGTCATCTTTAGCTAGGTGCCGGAGGGGCGCGGGAAGAAAAAGTCCCCCCGGCGGGACAGGCCGGGGGGACTGGCTTTACAGGTTGCCGCGCCGCTCCTGCTCGCGCTCGATCGCCTCGAACAGCGCCTTGAAGTTCCCCTTGCCGAAGCCCTCTGAGCCGTGCCGCTCGATCAGCTCGAAGAACACGGTGGGGCGGTCCTGCACCGGCTTGGTGAAGATCTGCAGCAGGTAGCCGTCTTCGTCCCGGTCGGCCAGGATGCGCAGGTCGCGCAGCTCATCCATCGGCACCCTGGTGTCGCCTGCCCACTCGCCGAGGGTGTCGTAGTAGCTGTCGGGGGTGTCAAGGAACTGCACGCCCGCCGCGCGCATGCCGCGCACCGCGCCGACGATGTCGTCGGTAGCCAGCGCGATGTGCTGGACGCCGGGGCCGCCGAAGAATTCGAGGTACTCATCGATCTGCGACTTCTTCTTGCCGATCGCGGGCTCGTTGATCGGGAACTTGACCTTGCGCCCGCCGTCGGCGACCACCTTGCTCATCAGCGCCGAGTACTCGGTCGCGATGTCGTCGCCGACGAACTCCTTCATGTTCGTGAAGCCCATGACCGTGCGGTAGAAGTCGACCCAGTCGTTCATCTTGCCCAGCTCGACATTGCCGACGCAGTGGTCGATCTCGGTGAAGAACGGCCCGGGGCCGCCGGCCGTCAGCGGCCCGGCCTCGATGTAGCCGGGCAGGTAAGGACCCGAGTAGCTGGCCCGCTCCACGAGCGTGTGCCTGGTGTCGCCGAAGGTCGCGATGGCGGCGGTGACCACCTTGCCGTAGCTGTCCTCGGTGATCTCGGGCTCGGCCAGGCCGGTGGCGCCGCGGGAGATGGCGTACTCGTAGGCCGCCTCGGCGGACGGCACGCCGATGGCCAGGTCGACCACGCCGTCGCCGTGCTCCGCGATCCGCCTGGCCAGGTCCGTGCCCGCGCGCACCGGGCCGCGGAAGACGAACCGCGCGCCGCCCGACTCCAGCACGTAGGCCGCCTCGTCCCGGCAGCCGGTCTCCGGGCCGCGGTAGGCGACGCAGCGCATGCCGAACGCCGTCGAGTAGAAGTGCGCCGCCTGGCGTGCGTTGCCGACCGCGAAGACCACGGCATCCATGCCCGTCACGGGGAACTCGTCGGCCGCGATCAGAGTCCGCGCTGACTCAGTGCTCATCGACGTGCTCATCGACACGCTCCTTCTGCGCCTGTTGTCATTAGTGCCGGTTTCATACCCCTTTCGCGGGGCAGGACGAAGCTAGCGTCAGCATGGGCCAGATCCGGCAAGCTGCGCAATAGTCCTTTGATTTGCTATACGTTTTGTATAGTCTTATGCGGAGTCGACTAGTGTAACTGTGCAGCGTGCTGAGTCGTCGGCTGGGGAGTCTCAGCGTGGTCATGGAGGGGTGCATGATTGACGAGCTTGACGCCCGGCTTATCGAGCTGCTGACCGCGGAGCCGCGGGTCGGCATGCTGGAGGCATCCCGGCGGCTTGGCGTGGCCCGCGGCACCGTGCAGGCCCGGCTGGACCGGCTCCAGGCGCGCGGCGTCATCACCGGCTACGGCCCCGACATCAGCCCGGCGGCGCTCGATCACGGCGTCACCGCGTTCGTGACCCTGGAGATCCGCCAGGTGGGCGGGCACGACAGCGTGGCGGCGAAGCTCGCCGGGATCGCCGAGGTGCTTGAGGCGCACACCATCACCGGCGCGGGAGACATGTTCTGCCGGGTGGTGGCGCGGACCAACGCCGACCTCCAGCGGGTCATCGACGCCATGGTCGAGGTCCCCGGCGTGCTCCGCACCGCGACCGTTATCGTGCTGGACACCCCGCTGCCCTACCGGTCGCTGCCGCTGGTCAGGGCGGCGGCGCGGGCAGCCGCGGCGGACGCTAGCTCTCGCTGAGCTAGCCTGCGCTGGCCTCCGGCCGCACGCCGGCCAGCTCCCAGGCGATGCCGAGCATCGCGGCGCACAGCTCGTCGGGGTCTGGCACCTGGTCGGCGAAGAACATCCAGCCGACGCTGATGCCGCCGAGCGCCATCGCCGGGCGCACCCGGTCGGCCAGCGGGGCGCCTGGGTCGGCGAGCAGCTCGACCAGCGAGGTGAGCCGCTCGCGGAACAGCTCGCCGCGGCCCTTGGCGCTCGCCATGCTGTGCACCGCCGCCTGGTTCTGCTGGAGCATCCGGAACACCTGGTGCCCCTCGGCCACGATGGCCAGGTACTGGCGCAGGATCTCCGCCCTGACCGCGTCCGACCTGGGCTGCTGGCGGCCCCACTCGATCAGGCTGTCGATCTTCCCGAAGTAGTCCTCGGCCAGGCTGGCGACGATGTCTTCCTTGGACTTGAAGTGGTAGTACAGCGCGGCCTTGGTGACGTCCAGGCGCTCGGCGATCTCCCGCAGCGAGGTCTTGTCGTAGCCCTGCTCGGCGAAGAGCTCGACCGCCACCGCCTGGATGCGTGCCCGAGTCTCCCGGCCGCGTGCTGGCTCGTTCATCGTCCGGCACCTCTAATCTACTTGACGACCGGTTAGTAAACGGCTTACCCTTCGAGAGTATGCTAGCCGGTCGGCAAGTAAGCAACATATCAGCGGCCACGGGTGGATTGAGGACGACGTGACAGACGACCAGGCGGCAGCTCTCGCCGCGCAGCCATCGAGCGGGCCACGACGGGAAATCCTCATCGTGCTCCCCGGACTGCTCCTCGCGCTCATGGTGGCGATGCTGGACCAGCTCGTGGTCTCCACCGCGCTGCCGAGGATCGTCGGGGACCTCGGCGGGCTGAACCACCTGTCCTGGGTGGTCACCGCCTACGTGCTGGCCTCGACCATCACCACGCCGCTGTACGGCAAGCTGGGCGACCTGTACGGGCGCAAGCGGCTGCTGATGCTGGCCATCATCATCTTCCTGATCGGCTCCGCCCTGTCCGGCCTCGCCCACTCGATGGACCAGCTCATCGCGTTCCGCGCGCTGCAGGGCCTCGGCGCCGGCGGCCTGATGGTGGGTGCCATCGCCACCATCGGCGACCTCGTCTCGCCCCGCGAGCGCGGTCAGTACATGGGCTACATGATGGGCGCGATGATGCTGGCGATGATCGCCGGCCCGCTGGTCGGCGGCTACATCACCGACAGCCTCACCTGGCGGTGGATCTTCTACATCAACATGCCGATCGGCGGTGCCGCGCTGATCTACCTCGCGGCGACCCTGCACCTGCCGCGCAAGCGAGTCGAGCACCGGGTCGACTACCTGGGCGCGGCCGTGCTCGCCGTCGCCGCGACCGCCATCGTGCTGATCACCACCTGGGGCGGCAACCAGTACGCCTGGGGCTCCCCGGAGATCGTCACGCTGGCGATCGTCGCGGTGCTCGCCACGGCGGCGTTCCTGGTGGTCGAGTCCAGGGTGACCGAGCCCGTGCTGCCGCTGCACGTGTTCAGGAACCGGAACTTCTCCCTGGCCACCGCGATGAGCTTCCTGCTCGGCCTGGCCATGTTCGGCGCGCTGACGTTCCTGCCGCTTTACCAGCAGACCGTGCAGCACGCCTCCGCGACCACCAGCGGGCTGATGCTGATCCCGCTGATGCTCGGCTCCACGGTGACCTCGCTGATCGCCGGCCGGTGACCACCAGGACCGGCCGCTACAAGGCGCTGCCCATCGCCGGCGCCGCGATCATGGCCGTCGGCATGTACCTGCTGACCAACCTGGGGCCGAACACCTCGCGGCTGACCTCCGCGCTGTTCTTCGTCGTCCTCGGCATCGGCATGGGCTTCCTCATGCAGATCACCACCCTGATCGTGCAGAACAGCGTGGAGCCAGGCGACATGGGCGTGGCCAGCAGCTCACGCACGTTCTTCCAGCAGATCGGCGGCTCGATCGGCGTGTCGGTCTTCGGGGTGATCTTCACCAGGCGGCTCGCCGACGCGCTCAGCGCCCGGCTGCCCGGTGCCCACCTCGCCGCCGCCGGCGGCCAGCTCGACCCCGCCACCGTTAACACGCTGCCCGCCACGGTGCGGCACGCCGTGTTCTACAGCATCAGCCACGGGATCGACGGCGTGTTCATCTGGACGGTCCCAGCGGCCGTGCTGGTCTTCGTCCTTGCCCTGCTGATCAAGGAGATCCCCCTGCGCGGCCGCTCAGAGCAGCCCGGCGAGCCGGCCACGCAGGCCGAGCCCGAGTTCGCGAGCTAACGCCGGCCCCGGCCCCGGCCCCGCGCTTACATCCCGCCGTACGGCACGGCCTCCAGGATCTCCACGGTGGCGGCCCTGCCGTTCGGCAGGTTGTAGGTCGCGGTCTCGCCGACCTTCTTGCCCGTGATCGCGACGCCGAGTGGCGAGCGCGGCGAGTAGACGTCGATCGGCGCGCCGCTCTCCTCGCGGGAGGCGAGCAGGAACGTCACCTCGTCCTCGTCACCCTCGAACCGGATCGTCACCGTCATGCCGGGACCCACCACGCCGTCGGTGCGCGGCGCGATGCCCACCCGCGCGTTCTCCAGGATCTGGGTGAGCTGGTGAATCCGGGCCTCCATCTTGCCCTGCTCTTCCTTGGCCGCGTGGTAACCCCCGTTCTCCCGCAGGTCGCCCTCTTCCCTGGCCGCCTCGATCTTCTTGGCGATGTCCAGGCGGCCCGTACCCGAAAGGTGATCGAGCTCGGCCCTAAGCCGGTCGTACGCCTCCTGGGTGAGCCAGGTGACGGTGTCATCGCGGGTTTCGGTCACGGGTACTCCTAGGCGTGGATGCGGAGTTGTCTTTCCGCTGGGTCCAGTCGGACCCGGTTGGGGGTAATCCTCCGAGGCTAACAAGGCTCCGTGAGTATGTCGCACCTTGTCAATGCTCAAATCGACGGCCGGCGAGGGGCGCACGGTCGCCTGAGGCGCGGGAATGCCGCTCGTGGCGGGGCTTGTTGTGCTGCACAATAGCTTCCCGACGCTGTTCGCGGAGAGCGAGACCGGATGCCTGCCGGGCCGGTGCCGGGGCGGCACGCCGTAGCGCGGCCAGCCGGCCCAGGTGAGCCGAGGTGGCCGCCGCCGAAAGGGACTTTTTTGACTGCCGAATGCTCTGAGACAAGCGACGCGCGCCCGGCCGCAGGCGGACTGCGGCTGATGGCCGTGCACGCGCACCCCGACGACGAGTCGAGCAAGGGCGCGGCGACCATGGCCAGGTACGTCCGTGAAGGCGCCGATGTCCTGGTCTGCACCATGACCGGCGGCGAGCGCGGTGACATCCTGAACAAGGCCATGGAGCGGCCCGAGGTGCGCGCCGACCTGGCCGCCGTCCGCCGCGCCGAGATGGACCGCGCCCGCGCGATCCTCGGCATCCAGCAGCAGTTCCTTGGCTTTACCGACTCCGGGCTGCCCGAGGGCGACCCGCTGCCGCCGCTGCCCGAGGGCTGCTTCGCGCTCGAGCCGCTGGAGTCCGCGGCCGCGCCGCTGGTGCGGGCCGTCCGCGAGTTCCGGCCGCACGTCATCCTCACCTACGACGAGAACGGCGGCTACCCGCACCCCGACCACATCAAGACCCACCAGGTCGCCATCGAGGCCTTCGAGGCCGCCGGGGACCCCGACAGGTACCCCGGCACCGGCGAGCCCTGGCAGCCGCTCAAGCTGTACTACTTCGCCACCTTCCACCTGGCCAGGTTCACCGCGCTGCACGAGGAGATGGTCCGGCGCGAGCTGGACTCCCCCTACGCCAAGCGGCTGGAGGAGTGGCGCGAGGACTCCGACCGGCCGCCGATGGCCATCACCACCAGGGTGCCGTGCGGCGACTACTTCGAGATCAGGGACCAGGCGCTGCTCGCGCACGAGACCCAGATCGACCCCGCTGGCTTCTGGTTCGCCTGCCCGCTGGAGGTCCAGCGATCGGCCTGGCCGACCGAGGATTATCATCTGGCCAGGTCAGTCGTAGATACTGAGACCCCGGAGTGCGACCTGTTCGCCGGAGTCGGGGAGAGGGTGAGCTTGTGACAGTCCTGGCAGCGTCGACGAGCGCGTTCGACCAGCCGGGCACGCTCGGCTTCCTGGTCGTCTTCGGGATGGGCGTGATCCTGTACTTCGTCTTCAGGTCGATGGCCCGGCACCTGCGCAAGGTGAACACCGCCGCCCGGCAGGAGGCGGCGCAGGCCGCCGAGGTCGCACAGGCCGCTCGTGCTGCGGCGCCGGAAAAGGACAGCCAGCCCTTCTAGGGCGAGGACCGGAAGCACTGCCGCGCCGCCTACGCCGCCTACGCGGCCTTCGCCGGCGGCGGACCGTGACTGCGTAGCGTCCGGATCCCATCGGGACTCGTGGCGGTCGTCGTGCCGTCTGCGTTCAGGACGAGTTTCCATCCCCAGCGGTGAATCGCGATGAGGTGATGGAACGGGCATAGCAAGACCAGGTTCCACAGGGCGGTGGGCCCGCCGCGTGATCTGGGTGTCAGATGGTGGACTTGGCAGGCCTGGGGTCGTTGCCGGCATCCGGGGAAGGCGCATCGCCGGTCCCGGCGGGCCACGGCCCGTCGCAGGTGGGGCGGCACGGTAGGGGTCGGCGTCCCGGTGTCCAGCGGCAGGCTGACGGAGGCCGGGAACCCGGCCACGCCGCCACGGCCATCGTCACGGCGGCTGTCGGCGTCGGTGCCTGCGGGGTTGTCGCCGGGCCACCGGGCGGCGGGCAGGTCGGCTGCCAGGATTCCGGTGCGCAGGAACGCGGCGAGCCCGGCCGGTCCGGACAGCACGTCGGCGGCGTAGCGCAGCAGCGTGTCCTGCACCCGCCGCACGGTGCGCGGGTTCGGCGGCGCGTCGCGGCGCCATCCGTTCTTGTCCCGGCGGGCGCCAGCGGTCACTGTCTCGTAGTGGCCGGGGTCAAGGAAGTCGCGGGTCATCGCGGCGAGGACGGCGGGGTCCAGGTGCCCGGTGATGACGGGGGTGATCACCGCGTCGCAGGCGTAGGCCTCGGCGGCGGCGGGGCTGCTCAGCCAGCCCGGCTCGCCGTCCCCAGCGGCCCGGCCCGCCAGCCACCCCGCGCCGCTGCCCGCCGCCGCCCGTCCGGCACCAGTCGGGCCGGCACCTGCCAGGCCAGCACCCGCCGTGCCAGCACCCGCCGTGCCCGTGCGTGCCGTGCCCGTGACTGCCGTGCCCGTAGGTGCCGGGCTGGTGCCTGCCGGTCCGGCGTCTGCTGACCAGGGGGTTGCGGTGTCGTCGCCGAGCAGTCTCCTGGCCAGCCAGCTCCGCTCCGCTTCCGCTGCGCCTGGCAGGTCCCGGAGCTGGTCCAGCGACGTGTGCAGGTGGACCTGCGTCGGCTGTCCCGCCACATCCGGCAGCATCCCGCTCGCGACCAGCCGCCGGCACGCTTCCTCCAGCGCGTCATGCCGCCGCTGCGCGGCGGTCCGGTCATCTTCCGGGCCGACTTTTTTGCCCAGGGACTCCAGCACGGCGGTGACGGCGGCGGCGCATTCGGGAGTGAGGTCCCCGTCGAGTTTCCCCGCGCCCCGGTAGTGCAGGTCCAGGTTCACGTTCCGGTCGCCGAACCCGTCATCAGGATCATCAGCATCGGGCCGGGCCGACCGGCGGTACATTTCCTCGGCCAGCCCCGACAGGTCCGCCAGGTCCGCGCCGCCGGCCGCCGCGCCCAGCAGGATCCGGTCGGCGTCCTCCCGCAGCTCGGGCTGCAGCCGCCCCGACCAGGCACACACCTGCCTGGCCCACGACTCGGAGATCTCGGCCCGGCCCAGCGCGTCCGCCACCAGCGGGTGCACGGCCAGGCGCCGCATCCACCCCATGGCCCCGCTGGCGGCTCCGCCGGTCACCCGGGTCTGCCACGCCAGCCACGGCTTACACCCCTGAGAGCCGTCCGCCTCGAACTGGCCCTGGGCGTTGAACGCCGCCAGCACCCGCGCCCGCGCGGCGGTCAGCACCGACTCGGCCTGCTCCAGCCCGCGCAGGCAGTCGGCCTGGACCTCGCCGGGCAGCGACGCCGCGTCCGCCCAGGCCAGCCACCGCAGCCCGGCCCGCACCGCCGCCAGCGCCGCACCTGCGCTTTCCGGCACCCAGCCAGCCCCATCGGGAAGCACGGCCCGGCCGGAAGGCGTCGCCTGGCTGGGGAGCCCGGCCCCATCGGAACGCGCGGTGTTGCCAGCGGCATCTGGCTCGCCCATAGCCAGCCTCCCTCCGGAGGACGATCATTCAAACACTAGTTCTAGTATAGGCCGCTCAATAGCGGCGCGCACCTTAATTAATTGGCACTTCTCGTCCATGCATCGCAGGAGCCAAGGGCAGCCGCCGAACGGCTACCCTTGCTACCCCTCACTGATAACAGCAAGATTCAGGCAGGCAGGCAGGCAGGCAGGCAGGCAGGCAGGCAGGCAGGCAGGCAGGCAGGCAGGCAGGCAGGCAGGTGACGCCAGGTTCCCTCGCGGCGCTGTCCACCGCGACGTCGTGGGAAGCGGCACCCTGGTGCCCCATGACCTTCTGATCTGGACTGGCTGATCTGGACTGGCTGATCTGGACTGGCTGACCTGGGCAGGCCGACGGTAACGACACGCAAGGCAACCGCGATCTGCTACGGCACTAGAGCGGGTCGCTGCCGGCGCCCGGTGCCTCCGTAAGCGCGGAATCCCGGCCCTGGTCCCCGGCGGGCAGTGGCATGCCGTAGACCAGCAGCACGCCAGAGCCTCCCTCGGGCGTCCAGTCGCGTTCCGGCATCCGGGTGAAGCCGTGCTGCTCATACAGGTGGTGGGCCGCTCGCATGGCCGGCAGGCTGGCCAGCAGCAGGTTCCGCACCTGCTGCTCGGTGGCCAGGTCGAGCAGGGCAAGCAACAGTTTCCTGCCGAGGCCCTGGCCGCGTGCCTCAGGCGCCACGGCCAGCGCCCGGATCTCGGCGTCGCCGGGGCTGCGTACCAGTTCGCCGGTGTGCGGCCAGGGCAGCAGCATGATCGTGCCGGCGAGCTCGCCGTTGTCCCGCACCGCGACCAGTACCGTGCCGTCGGCCTGGCTGCCGAGGGCGCGCAGCCGTGGCGCATAGCTGGATGACGGGGTCAGGTAGCCGTCGGCCTGGTAGGCGGCCACCCGGAGGTCGCCGACCGCGGGCAGCTCGGTCGGCAAGGCGGGGCGAATCATCACGTTTCCATCCTGGCAGCAACTCAGCCGGGACGGCCAGGTGACTGCATGTGATGGCGTTTGCCCGTAGGGTGTCGGGTGACCGCGTGCGACTGGCGGTCGCGCGTGCGCCTATCGGCCCCCAGGGAGCAGGTGAAGGTAGTGGCGAATTCGGCTGCCGAGATCCCGGCCGCCAGCGTGCCCGACGGTGCGTGGCTGCTGGACGTTCGGGAGGATGACGAGTGGCAGGCCGGGCACGCGCCCGGCGCGACTCACATTCCGCTCGGCCAGCTCGGCACTCGCGCGGCAGAGGTGCCCAAGACCGAGACCGTCTACGTCATCTGCCGGTCCGGCGGACGCTCGGCCAGGGCCGCGTTCGCGCTGGTCGGTGCGGGCTGGGACGCGGTCAACGTGGCGGGCGGCATGCAGGACTGGGCGGCGGCCGGCAAGCCGATGATCACCGACTCGGGGACCGACCCGTTCGTCGCCTGAGCCGGTCCTCGCAAAAGCTCAGTGCCGCGGGAAGTGGATGAAAGCCTGCGGCCAGTCGTGTCCGGGGCTGACCGTGTGCACCCAGAACCCGTTGTCCCCGTCGTAGTTCATCTCCGAGATGACGATGGACTTGGCGGAGATGACCTTCTCCACATAGGCCACGTGGCCGTCCGGCGCCGCCTTGGTTGACCCGTACCAGGCCACCGAGCCGGCGACCGGCGTGGTGGTGACCGGGATTCCCTGGCCCCTGGCCTTCGCCGCCCAGTTCACCGCGTTGCCCCAGCGCTTCTTGCTGCCGTAGTAGTTGCTGAACGTGATGCCGTTGCGCTGGTCGAGCCGGTAGGCCACCCAGGACGTGCACTGGCCCTCGTAGAACGCCCACTTGTCGGCGGCACACTTGCCGCCGTGCGTGCAGGCCGGCGCGTGCGGATACGGGTAGCCGTAGTAACTGGCCGCGGCCTTCGGGCCGGCCTTGCCCGGCCACTGGCCGAGGGTAAGCCCGCTGTCGCGGGCGGTCGTGCTGGCCCACAGCACGTGGTCCCGGTACCGGACGGCGACCACGCCGCTGCGCTGGTCGATCATCCGGGCGCCCCGGTGGCCGGAGGTGCGCGTAGTCCACAGCGCGGAGTGGCCGCGGATCACCAGGTCGCCGCTCGCGCGCATGATCAGCTTCGCGCCGCGGTGCCCGGCGGTGCCGCTGGACCAGACCCGGCCGGCTGGCCCGCTCTCCACCAGATTTCCGTTCCGGTCCATGGTGAGTTTGTAGCCGGTACCCGAGGTGAGGAACCAGCCGGGCAGCAGCCGGTCGCCGGAGTTCAGCTTGTTGTCCCTGCTGCCGGAGGCCCACTTCGCCTTCGAGCCGGCGTAGACGACGAGGTTCCCGTCGGTCTGGGCCACCAGCCGGGCCGGCCCGCTGCCGGAGGTGCCGCTTGACCAGACCGTCCTGGCTCCGCTCGCGGTGTACACCACGAGGTTGCCGTTGCCCAGCATGGTCAGGTACGCGCCGGGGTTGCCGGCCGTGGGCGCGGACCAGATGACGTGGCTGGTGCCGGTGACCCGGTAGCTGAGGCCGCCGGCCCGGCTCATGGCCAGCGTGAAGTGACCGTCCTTGGACCGGAGCGAGTCACCGGAGGGCAGCGTCTCGCCCGGCTCCAGCGTCTGCCGGGGGGTCACGGTGAAGACGTGGCTCCTGGCGTGCCCGGCGGTGCCCGTCACCGTGATCCGGCCGGACTTCGCCCCGGCCGGGACCACCGCGCTGATGTCGGTGCGGCTGACGACGGTGAACCGCGCGGCGCGTCCAGCGAAGCGGACCGAGGTGATGTGCCTGAACCGCTTGCCGGTCAGGGTCACCCGCCAGCCAGCCGCGCCCTGCACCGGGTTCATCGACCGGATCCGCGGCGCGGTGCTGTCCGGCGCGGCGGTGCTGTCCGGCCGATGGTGTCGGCGCCGGTCCGGTGTGGCGTGCAGCGCGGACAGGTGCCAGACACGCGCCACCGAGGCAGGCGCGCGCGGGACCTCGCGGTTCTGTCCCGTGACCGCCTGCGCCGAGCCGGACTCGCCGGCGGTCGCCACGATGGCCAGTCCAAGCGCGCCGGCTCCGATGACAAGCCGGCCGAGCAGTGAAGCCGAAGGCATGCCCGCTCCCAGGGTGTACGCGGGGACGCCGGGGGGACGCCGCCCTCGCTCCGTTAGTCGCAATTAGTGATGCCTTGATTGCGGAAAGTATCACCGGCCTCGCCGTGACGCCCGGACGGCGGGAACCGGTGTTTCCACTCTGAACGAGGGCAAGATGGGCGGTCCCGCTCAGCCACCTGGCCGGGGCTGCCGATAGCGTCGGAGCTAACGTCAGGGACGCGATGAGCTGGAGGCGGCGTGGAGTACGTGAACCTGGGCAGGACCGGCCTGCGAGTCTCGCGGATCTGCCTCGGCATGATGAGCTACGGCAACAACAGCGACCGCCCGTGGGTGCTGGACGAGGACGGCGCCGAGCCGATCGTCCGGGCGGCCGTCGAGGGCGGGATCACGTTCTTCGACACCGCCGACGCTTACTCGGGCGGCGCGAGCGAGGTCGCCACCGGCCGGCTGCTGCCCAAGTACCTGAGCAGGGACCAGCTAGTCGTCGCCACCAAGGTGTTCATGCCGGTGGGCGAGGGCCAGAACGACGGCGGGCTGTCCCGCAAGCACATCATGTCCGGGATCGACGCCTCGCTGCGGCGGCTGGGCATGGACTACGTCGACCTGTACCAGATCCACCGGTGGGACTACCGGACGCCGATCGAGGAGACTATGGCGGCGCTGCACGACGTGGTGCAGGCCGGAAAGGCCAGGTACATCGGCGCGAGCAGTATGTTCGCCTGGCAGTTCGCCAAGGCGCAGCATGTCGCCGACGCGGCCGGGCTGACCCGCTTCGTGTCGATGCAGAACCACTACAACCTGGCCTACCGCGAGGAAGAGCGGGAGATGATCCCGCAGTGCGCGGACCAGGGCATCGGGGTCATCCCGTGGAGCCCGCTGGCGCGCGGCCTGCTGGCCGGCAGCCGGGGCAGGGACGGCCAGCGGCACACCACCAGGTCCGGCACCGACTCGCTGCTGGACACCTTCTACGTGGACGAGGACTTCGACGTGGTGGACGCCGTGGCCAGGGTGGCCGCCGACCGGGGCGTCCCGGCCGCGCAGGTGGCGCTGGCCTGGCTGCTGCACAAGCCCGCGGTGACCGCGCCGATCGTCGGCGCGACCAAGCCCGGCCACCTCGCCGACGCCCTCGCCGCCGCCGAGCTGAGGCTCGCAGAAGAGGAGATCAAGGCCCTGGAGGCGCCCTACATCCCGCATCGCGTATCGGGCCACCAGTAACGCCAGATATCTCTTAACCACGGGCGCACGCTGCCGTGATCTGCTAAAAACGCACGGTCGCGGTATCTGCTCCGATGAGAGCCAGAGGCCATCAGGCCGCGGCGGATGCGGAGGATTCTCGTGCGCGGCACGCGGCACATCAGCGGGCTCATCACTGCGATCGCGGCGGCAGCCGTAGCCGGTCTGGCGGCGGTCCCTGCCGCGTCAGCGGCCACCGTGACCGGCACCGCGCCATCCAGCCCAGGGCCATCCAGCGCCGGGCAGACCAGCCCGGCGGGGGTCCGGCAGGTCTGCCCGCCGGCCAAGCCGGGCCAGGTGACCTGCCAGGCGGTGTACCGGATGGTGCGCCGTGCCGCGCCCGTGGGCGACCTGCCGGCCGTGGTGCCCGCGACGGCGGGCGGGTACGGGCCGTCCAGCCTGCGCACCGCCTATAACCTCACGCACGACTCCGCCGTCAGGGGCCGGCACGAGACGGTCGCCATCGTCGATGCCTACAACGACCCGCGCGCCGCCAGCGACCTGGCCGTCTACCGCAAGCACTTCGGCCTGGGCGCGTGCACCGCGGCGTCACGCTGCCTGCGCATCGTCAACGGCCAGGGCCAGCCCAGCCCGCTGCCCAGGAACGCCGGCAGCAACGGCTGGGCGACCGAGGAGTCGCTGGACCTGGACATGGTCTCGGCCATCTGCCCGCACTGCAAGATCATCCTGGTGGAGGCGCGCACCGACTACAACTCCAGCATGGGCAATGCCGAGAACGCCGCCGCCCGGCTGGCCCGCTTCGTCTCCGATAGCTGGAGCGGCCCGGAGAGCAAGTCCAACGACAGCTATAACCACGACTTCAACCACCCAGGCGATGCGGTGGTCGTCGCGTCCGGCGACGACGGGTACGGCGCCTCTTACCCGGGCGACCTGCAGTACGTCACCTCGGTCGGCGGGACCACGCTGCGGCACGTCAAGTCCGGAACGCGGAACTGGACCGAGACGGTCTGGGGCTCGGCGTCCGGCGGCAACGGCACCGGCTCGGGCTGCTCGGCCTTCACCGCCAAGCCGTCCTGGCAGCGGGCGGCCGTGGACATCGGCGCGGGCGGCTGCCGCCGCCGGACGCAGAACGACATAGCGGCGATCGGGAACCCGAACCCCGGCGTCGCGTACTACGACAGCTATGACGGCTTCGGCTGGGGCGTCATCGGCGGCACCAGCGTGGCGACCCCGATCATCTCGGCCACCTACGCGCTGGCCGGCACCCCGGCGGCGCGCAGCTACCCGGCCTCCTACCTGTACCAGCATCCCGGTCATTTCCACGCCGTGACCTCCGGCGTGAACGGGACCTGCGCGCAGGCCAGCGCCTACCTGTGCACCGCCGAGCGCGGCTACGACGGCCCGACGGGCCTGGGCACCCCGATAGGCGTCGCCGGCTTCTCCGCCACGAGCACCGACCCGGTGACCGTGCTGAACCCCGGCAACAAGACCGCGAAGCCGGGCGCGAGCCTGACCGTGAAGATCACCGGCCTGGACAGCAGGGCGGCGGCCAGGTCGCTCCGCTACAGCGCGACCGGGCTCCCGGCCGGGCTGACGGTCAAGGCGCTGTCCGGCTCTACCAACGGCGAGGTCACCGGCAAGGTGGCGGCCTCGGTCACGGCCGGCCAGTCGTTCGCCGTCGTGGTCACCGCCACGGACGCCAGCACCGGCCGGAAGGCGTCGACCTACTTCACCATCACCATCGGATAGGCCAGGCGCCCGGCGTCAGCCGGGCGCCTGCCCATCGGGAGCGCGGCCCGGTTACGGATGCCGGCAGCCCGGCACGTCGTAGAAGCCGGGCCCGGCCAGGCCAGGACCGGTGATCTGCGGCTTGTTCTTGCCGCCGCCGCGCGGGTAGGCGGTGTCGAACCACTGCTTGAAGAACTTGCCGAGCTGCGCCCCGCAGGCCGCGCTCTGGTTCGGCAGCCAGGCGCGGAAGCCGGCCTCAAGCTCGGGCTCGGTGATCGCGTGCCCGCCGTACTGCGCCTGGATCGACCGCAGCGCGAAGGTGAAGTTGTCGTGGCCGAGGATCTGCCGCAGCGCGACGTAGGTGATGCCCGGCCTGGCGTAGGTAGGGTCCTCGTCGAACAGCCGGTAGGCGGTCGGGTTGGACGGCGCGTAGTTCCAGAACGCCCCGCCCTTGGCGTAGAGCGAGCTGAACTGGCGCGTCAGGCTGGCCTGGAACGCGGCCTGCCCCTTGGCTGAGTACGGGCCGCCGGCCTTCGTCTCCGCGGTCCGCGCCGCGTACAGGTACTCGGCCAGCGTGGCCAGGCCCTCCTTGTAGAAGGTCATGGAGTAGCTGCCCTCGGTGACGTTGTCGCCCCACCACTGGTGCATGTTCTCGTGGTACAGGGTGTCGGTGTCGATCTCGCCGCCGGCGAAGGTGATCATCGTCTGCATTTCCTCTTCGAAGCTCGCCTGCGGCGTGCCGACCACGACGCCGTTCGAAGTGAAGGGGAACGAGCCGTTGAACTGGCTCTCGAACTCGGTGATGTTCTGCTGCAGGTTCATGATCGCGAGGTTCTTGCGCTGCTGCTTCGCGCTGATCGCGGTGTCCTGCGCCTCGTAGAACCTGGTGCCGTTGTCGGCGGTGCGCTCGGTCAGGTGATACTTGCCGACGCTGTCCTCGACCAGGTAGCTGGCGATGGGCGCCCGCGAGTGCCAGTGCCAGGTCTGAGAGCCGTTCTTGAACTGCGCGTCGGGCGCGTGCTTGACCTTCGACTCCAGGATGCCGTTGGCGATGGCGGTCTCGCCGGTGGCGATGGTGTCGTAGAAGTCATAGGTCGCCTTGGCGGCCGGGTAGTCGTTCAGCGGCATCCAGTCCTGCGAGCCGACCGGCTCGGTGGTCACGAACCCGCCGTCCTTGGCCCGGAACCAGCCCTCGGTGGTCCCGTCACCGTCGTTGTGCACGCCAGGCCGGCCCGTGTAGCTCACCGAGACCGTGAACACCGAGCCGGCCGGGATCACCGAAGACGGGGTGATCACCAGCTTGTTGGCCGGGCACGGGGTGCCGTTCTTGTCGTACTGCTTGGCCGGGTTCGTCGAGGTCAGCTCGGGAGTGCAGGCCGGCGGCAGCGGGTTGTGGTCGGGCCGCCCACCGGGTTGAGCTCCGATGCCTGGTGTGCCAGCGGGTTCGGGTCGTCCTGGCCGTTCGGGTCGCCCGGGTAGGTGGGCTGCACGAAGGTGAAGCTGGCCGGATGGCCGTCCACGGTGACCCCGCTGACCTTCATGTCGGGGCCGGCGGTCTTGTTCACCGAGGTGCGCTCGAAGTCCAGGCTGAAGCTGGTCAGGCACTGCGTGGCCTGGTCGGTCAGCACCACGTGGGTGCCGGCCAGGAACCGGTTGGCCCTGGCGGCGTAGACGAGGTGGACGCTCGTGTGCTCGCTGGTGTAGCCGCCGTTGCCGGTCTCCGGGTACACCCGCGAGCCGGGCTTGGACAGCGTGTGCGCTCCTGCCCAGCAGTCGAGGGGGCGCGCCGCGGTGCCCTGGGCGGCCGCCGCGATGGCGGGGCTGACCAGGCCGAGGCCGGTCATCGCGGCCGCGGTGGCGCAGGCGACAGCGGCGTGCAGTGAGCGTCTGGACATGGGCGGGGTCCTCCTCAGTCCGCCGGGCCGGCCTCGCCCCGCCAGCGCTGGCGGGGCTCCGTTCCGGTCACCTGCCACATTCTGCCGTCCGATCCGTAATCTCGGTAAGCCCCGACGGGAAACGCGGCGGGCCGCATCCGCTGTCGCCGGGTCCCGCGCCGGCCTACGGCCGGGCCGGCGCGGAGCCCGTGTCCGCCCGCCGGGGACCATGACCGGAAAACCGCAAATAGCGCGGGCTTTCGGCCGCGATCATGAAAAATTGAATTGCCCGGACGCCTGGCGCTCCATTCGCTTAGCCTGATGAATAACTCCGCTGGAAATCCGCCTGACATCACCCGTGATGTGCCGTTACTCGGGCGAAACGTCACCGGAAAAGGAGTTGCCGGGGAATGGGGGGACCCTGGGATACCTGTCGTCTGCGCCGGTGCCGCCGTGACGGCGAGCACGGTCGCGAGAACGGAGGATTTATGGGGTCTGTGTCGCGGGCTGCCCGGATGGGCGCGGTCACCGGGATCGCCGCCGTGGCCTGGTGGGCCGCTGCCGCCCTGCCGGTCGCCACCGCCGACACCGCGGGCGCGGCCTGGGGCGGCGCGGCGCGTGACGTGCTCGGCACGGCGGCCAGGCTCCCGGCGCCGCTGGTCCGCGATGACGGCCCCGCGCGACGCGGCAAGCGCGGACTCGCGGCACCCGCCATGTCCCCCGACATGCTCTCCGCCAACGCGCAGCGCCAGGTCAAGGCGCGCCGGATGCTGCGGCTGCTGCGCTCCAACTCCGCCGCCGACGCCAAGTGCACCAGCCGCGCCTGCCGCACGGGGCTGCCGGCCGCCAGGGATCTCAAGGCCACCCAGGAGGCGCAGCAGCGCGGCTATTACTGCGGCCCCGCGACCGTCTCTGAGATGCTCGCCCAGCTCGGCAAGAAGGTGTCCCAGTCGGCCGCGGCGCGGCAGCTCGGCACCACTCCGGCCGGCACCAACTGGTCGGACGACTCGGGGTACCCGGTGCCGGAAGTGCTGAACTCCAACCAGAAGAAGAACGATTACGTCGCGGTGGCGCTGCCGTGGGCGCCGACCACTACCCAGGTCCGGACATTCGAGACCGACCTGGTCACCGACATTAACCACAATGGCGGCGTGCCGCTCGCCGGGAACGCATATGAAGTGGCCGGCGGGCCGCATCTGGCCGGGAATCCCGTCAACCAGACCATCTTTCACTGGTTCGATATCCGGGGCTACCAGAATTACGGCTCGGTGACCGACTATGAGGACTCGGTGCACGGCGCCTCCAGCATCGGCTGGAGCACGGCGGTGCCCGCCTACTCCGCCATGTACACCAGCGAGATCGTCGAGATCCTGGGTGCCCGTGGGTACGACTGGTAGGCACGGCAAGCCGCGCCGGACCGCCGCGCCCGCCGGGCGCTCAGGCCGGCGGCGGCGCGCCGTCCTGCTCGCCGCCGCCACGGCGGTGGTGCTCGGCGGGCTCACCGCGGCCGGGCTGGCGGCCGGCGGCGCGGCGCGCCCGTCCACCACCGCGGACTCGCACCGGGTCGCGGCCACCGGCTCCGGCCCGACGTTCTGCCCGGTCCAGCAGGGGCAGGCGCTGCGCACCAGCCTGGACCGGGCAGTGGCCGGCTCGGGCAAGCGCGAGTTCCAGCCGCTCGGGGTGTCAGGTGACGGGCGCCAGGTGTTCGTCTCGGCCTGGACGCCGGGCTTCTCCGGGGTCGCCGCGCTCAGCCTGGCCACCGGCCGGCTGGCTCCCATCAGGGCGTTCAGCAACCCGGCCACTGACCAGGCGGACGGCACCTCGGACGGCCACTGGCTGGTCTGGGCGCAGACCTACTCGCTGTCCAGCCTCGATCACTTCACCATGTACGCGTGGGACGCCGCGACCAGCAGGCTGCTGCGCATCGGCGGGTCCATCGCCGGTCCCGGGGGCAAGCCGTGGCCGAGCCCCTGGCACGCGCCGGCGGTCAGCGGCCATTACGCGGCCTGGGCGCAGGGCTACGGCCCAGGCGGGCAGGTCGAGGTGCGGCTGGCCAACCTGCTGACCGGGCAGGTCACCACGATCAGGACCGGCCATGCCCAGCCGCCGTTCTTCGACGGGGGCCTGGTGGTGTGGCCGGAGTCCGACGCGCCGGGCGCGCAGACCACGCTGCGGTCCTGGAGCCTGGCCCGGCACCGGCTCGTCGCGCTGCCTGCCGCGCTGCGGGCGGTGCACGGGACGGAGTTCGTGGTGTCGGACGGCATCCGCACCGCCTACCTCAGCCCCGACCTGACCCGGCTGTATTACTCGCCGCGCCAGGATCAGCCCGCCCGGCTGGCGCTGCGGCTGCCCGCCGGGGTCAGCTTCGCGGACCTGGTCATGGCGCCGGGCACGCTGGCCTGGACCACCAGCCAGGCCACCTACCTGGCCAGCACGGCGACGGGCGCGTTCACCAGGGTCACCCCCCGGTACGGTTACGCCACCGGCTCAGGCTCGGTGATCCTGGTCACCGACGGCCCGCGGCGCAAGCAGGTGCACCCCGCGCTGCCGATGCACGTGATCAACCCGGAGCACCTGAGCTGGCCGGGCTGCCCGGGAAGCCGGGCGGCTGCTGGCTAGGCGGGCGAGGCTTGCCCGCACTCCGGGCAGCGGCCGAACAGCTCGACGGTGTGCCCGACATCGGTGAAGCCGGCTCCCGCCGCGACTTCCTCGGCCCAGCGCTCCACCGCCCGGCCCTCGACCTCCACGCTGCGCCCGCAGTCGCGGCAGGTCAGGTGATGGTGGTGGGCGTCGGTGCGGCAGCGCCGGTACAGCGTCTCGCCGCCGGCGTCCCTGATGGCGTCGACCTGGCCGTTCTCGCTGAGCACCTGGAGATGGCGGTAAACCGTGGTCAGCCCGACCCGCTCGCCCCGATCGCGCAGCTCGGCGTGGATCTGCTGGGCGCTGCAGAACCCAGGCAGCCCGCCCAGGACCGCGAAAAGCGCCTCGGCCTGGCGGGTGCCGCGCACCCGCGTGCCGCGCCCCGCCCGGGGGGTGGCCGATGGCGTAGTGGTCACACACGCACGGTAGCAGCCGCAGGCCAGTAGACCGACCAGGGCGGGGCGGGGCCAGTATTCGGCGGGCCGGTATTTCGGCAGGTCAGCATTTTCGGCCCCGCCCCGCCCTGGTTACGGCTCGCGGGTACGGATATTTGCCGCCCGGCGGACTACTCGGGCACCCCGGTCATCAGGTCCGCGGAGGTCTCCATGCCGGCGCGCCAGACCGAGCGGGCCACGATCTTGGCCGGGTCGGCGCGGTCCTTGTACTTGGCGGCGATCTCGGTGCACTCCTCCAGCAGGCCCTCGGACAGCGTAGTCGGCTCCAGGCCCAGGGCGAGGAACTGGTCGTTGCGGACGATCAGCTCGTTCTCCTCGGCCTCCCGCCGCGGGTTCGGCAGGTAGGCGATCTCGGTGTCCGTCATGTCGCCGATCATCTTGGCCAGGTCGAGCACCCGGTGGGTCTCGGTGATCTGGTTGCGGACCAGCGGCTTGGCGCCCGGCTCCGGCGGGTTGGCGATGGCCAGCTCGATGCACCGGACGGTGTCCCGGATGTGGATGAAGGCGCGGGTCTGGCCGCCGGTGCCGTGCACGGTCAGCGGGTGCCCGATGGACGCCTGCATGAGGAAGCGGTTGAGCACCGTGCCGTAGTCGCCGTCGTAGTCGAACCGGTTGATCAGCCGCTCGTCCTTGATCGTCTGGTCGGTCTGGGTGCCCCACACGATGCCCTGGTGCAGGTCGGTGATCCGCAGCCGGTCGTTGGCGGCGTAGAACGAGAACATGAGCTGGTCGAGCGTCTTGGTCAGGTGGTAGACCGAGCCCGGGTTGGCCGGGTGCAGGATCTCCCGCTCCAGCTCGCCGTCGGGGGTCGGCACCTTCACCGTCAGGTAGCCCTCGGGGATCGGGGCGCTGCCCGACCAGCCGTAGCCGTAGACGCCCATCGTGCCCAGGTGCACCAGGGAGACGTCGAGGCCGGTGGTGACCAGCGCGGTCAGCAGGTTGTGAGTGGCCCGCACGTTGTTGTCGACCGTGTAGCGCTTGGTCTTCTCCGTGCGCATCGAGTACGGCGCGGCGCGCTGCTCGGCGAAGTGCACGATCGCGTCGGGACGCAGCTCCTCCAGCAGCGAGACCAGGCGGTCGTACTCCGTGGCCAGGTCGATGTTGGCGAAGCCGATCTCCTTGCCCGTGACTTCCTTCCAGGCACGGATGCGCTCCCCGACCGGACGGATCGGGGTCAGCGAGTCGACCTCGAGGTCGACGTCGATCTTCCTGCGGCTCAGGTTGTCCGCGATGGTGATGTCATGACCACGATCCGACAGGTAAAGCGAAGTCGGCCAGCCACAGAAGCCGTCGCCGCCGAGGACCAGAACGCGCATTCGTACTCCCAATGAACCTGTGCCTGCTTGAAATTGGGTCGCTCTCGGCAGCCGTGCGGGCTGACGGGAGGGCCGGATGCCCGCGCTCCCCAGTCATGGCATCCGTGGCAGTGTAGCCGTCATGTGCGGTGCTGACGCCTGCGGTGCCAGGCCGCCCGACCGGGTGGCCCGCGCCCAGCGTTACTTACCGCTATACCCCGTGAGCCGCAGCTTAGGACCCTGGCTGCCCCCGCCGGGCGGTGTTCGCCAGTTAGGACGGTAGATGATGTAAGCATGGCAGACCGTCTCGCGGACGCGACGAGCCCCTATCTCCTGCAGCACGCGGGCAATCCCGTGGACTGGTGGCCCTGGTGCGAGGAGGCATTCCAGGCGGCGACGGAGCGTGACGTTCCTGTCCTGCTGTCGGTGGGCTACTCCGCCTGTCACTGGTGCCACGTCATGGCGCATGAGTCGTTTGAAGACGAACAGGTTGCCGCCATCATGAATGAGCATCTGGTGGCGGTCAAGGTGGACCGCGAGGAGCGGCCGGACGTCGATGCCATCTATATGACGGCCACCCAGGCCATGACCGGCCAGGGCGGCTGGCCGATGACCGTCTTCATGACCCCGTCCCGTGAGCCCTTCTACTGCGGGACCTATTTCCCCCGTGATCAGTTCCGCAACCTGGTGCTGGGCGTGGCGAAGGCCTGGCGGGAGAACCGGGAGGGAGTCACCGGTCAGGCCGCCAGGATCGCCGCCGCGCTGGCCGAGCAGGCCCGCGCCGGGTTCGCGCTCGGCGACACGCCCGCGCCGGGTGATACCGCCGGGCTGGCCGGGACCTGCGCGGCGGCGGTGGCCACGCTGGCCGGTGAGTATGACCGGGTCGCCGGCGGGTTCGGCGGCGCGCCCAAGTTCCCGCCGTCGATGGTGCTGGAATTCCTGCTCAGGCACGCCAGCCGGGCGGGCGGCGATAGCGCGGCCGGGGCCCTGGAGATGGCCTCGGGCACCGCGGCGGCGATGGCTCGCGGCGGCATGTACGACCAGCTCGCCGGCGGGTTCGCCCGGTACAGCGTGGACGGCGGCTGGGTGGTGCCGCACTTCGAGAAGATGCTGTACGACAATGCGCTGCTTGCCCGGTTCTACGCCCATCTGTGGCGGCAGACGGGTGACGGCCTGGCCCGCCGCGTCGCGGCGGAGACCTGCGACTGGATGCTCGCCGAGCTGCGCACCGCCGAGGGCGGCCTGGCCGCCGCGCTCGACGCCGACAGCGACGGGGCGGAAGGCGCCTTTTATGTCTGGACGCCCGGACAGCTCGCCGCCGAGCTGGGCGAGGCAGGCGGGGCGCGGGCCGCGCGGCTCTACGGCGTGACCCAGCCGGGCACCTTCGAGGATGACGCCTCGGTCCTCCAGCTCCGCGCTGACCCGCGGGATCCGGCCGACGCCGCCGGAATCCGGGCGACCCTGCTGGCCGCCCGCGCCCGCCGGACCAGGCCATCCCGCGATGACAAGGTCGTCGCGTCCTGGAACGGCCTGGCCATCGCGGCGCTCGCCGAGACCGGCCTGCTGCTGGGCCGGCCTGGCCTGATCGACGCCGCCAGGGACATCGCCGGCCTGCTCACCGCCGTGCATCTCTCCGGCGGTCGGCTCGCCAGGACCTCGCGGGACGGGGTGGCGGGCGACAGCCCGGGCGTGCTGGACGATTACGGCAACCTGGCCGAGGGCCTGATCGCCCTGCACGGGGTGACCGGCGAGGCACGCTGGGCCGAGCTGGCCGGCGAGCTGCTTGACTTCGCGCTGGCCCGGTTCGCCGCGCCCGGCGCCGGCCGGGGTTTCTACGACACCGCCGACGACAGCGAGCGGCTGATCTACCGCCCGGCCGACCCCGCGGACGGGCCGAGCCCCTCTGGCGCGTTCGCCATCGCCGGGGCGCTGGTCAGCTACACCGCGCTGACCGGCGAGGCCAGGTACCGGGAGGCGGCTCGCGGCGCGCTTGGCGTGCTCGGGCCGCTGGCCGGGCGGTTTCCCAGGGCGGCGGGCTGGGGCCTGGCGGTCGCCGAGGCGATGCTGTCAGGCCCGGTCGAGATCGCCGTCGTCGGCCCGGCCGGCGACGAGCGAACCGCCGCGCTGCATGCCGCCGCGCTGGCCGCCGCGCCGCCCGGTGCCGTGCTGGCCCTGGGCGACCCGGCCGACGGCGGCTCCGGGGTGCCGCTGCTCGCCGGGCGGAGCCTGGTCAGCGGCGCGCCCGCCGCCTACGTCTGCCGGGGCTTCACCTGCCGGCTCCCGGTTACCGGCCCCGACCAGCTCCGCACGGAACTGGCGGCGCGCGGCTAGCCCGCACCATCGGCCTGGTCTCGGATGCCGGGGCGGCCAGGATGGCCGCCGCGACGCCCATTGTTAACCAGACGTCGGCCGGGACTTTGCCCACGGGGGCATTGGCCGTGCGATTTTGGGCATCTCGGTATGGACGCCAAAGCGCCCGCCGTGCATCGTGGTACACGGGCAGATTGCTGGCCAAAGAACCGCGACCGGGCCGCGAGCCCGCGAGAAGGAGGAGTGCTGGTGCGCGACGGAACGCGTCGCATGGGTCCGGTGCTGGTCGCCGTGGCTGCCGTGAGCGTGGCCGCCGTCATCGCCGGCCTGCCGGCGTCCGCCGTCAGCAGCCCGCACGCCCGCTCCTCCGGATCCGGTCGGCACGCGGCCGCTCAGGTCTTCGCCGGCAGTGTCTCCCTCACCGCCGCCTACCAGCGCGCCATCACCCGCGACCCCGGCCGGTACTACCCCTCAGGCGGCGGGATCACCGCGCCGCCCAGGTCCCCGCGCGGCACCGCGGTCCAGGTCGCCAGGGAGCTGTCCGCCCTGGGTGCCCCGCGGGTGCCGCCGCTGCGCAAGCTGCGCCAGGCCGACCTGCTCGTCGTCGCCCCGACCACGCTGCCGCCGCGGGACGCCGCGGCCATCCGCGCGCTGCCGGGCGTCGCGGCGGTCAGCAAGGTCGACGCGGCCACCATCGCGGTGAACGGCAAGTTCATCCAGATGCTCGGCGTTAATCCCGGCAGCTTCCGTGCGTTCGCCGCCAAGCCGGTCGCCAGGTCCACCTCGCTGTGGCGGGCCGTCGAGGCCGGCGATATCGCGGTGTCGTACACGATGGGCCGCCAGGATCACCTGCCGCTCGGCGGCACCGCCCAGGTGGCCGGGCGGCAGCAGGACGTGCTGCGGGTCGGCGGCTACGGCACCGTCGGCATCGCCGGCGTGGACGCCGTGGTCTCCCAGGCCGTCGCCGCGAACCTCGGCTTCCCGCAGGACAACGCGCTGGTGATCAGCGCGCCGCACGCCCAGTACCAGGAGCTGACCCGCAAGATCAAGGCCCTGCTGCCCAGGCACGCGGCGCTCGCGCAGCTCGTCGCCCAGGTCCGGCCGGGCGAGGTGCTGACCGACTCCGGCATCGCGGCCGGGGCCGCGGGCGCGCCCGCGGCGCTGACCGCGCGCGGCGTGCCGATGACCTCGGTGCAGGTGCACGCGTTCCTCAGCGCCGCGCTCAGCCGGGTGGGCATGCCGTACGTGTGGGGCGCGGCCGGGCCGCGAGCCTTCGACTGCTCGGGCCTTGTGCAGTGGTCCATGCGCCAGGCCGGCCTGGTCATGCCGCGCGTCGCCGTGGACCAGGCAAGGACAGGACCGCGCATCCCGCTCAGCGACCTGCGCCCCGGTGACCTGCTCTTTTACCACACCGACCCGACCGCGCCGACGTACATCTCGCACGTGGCGATCTATCTCGGGAATGGCCTGATGCTCCAGGCGCCCGAGCCGGGAATGGACGTCGAGATCGTCAAGGCGATCTTCGGTGCCGGCTTCGCCGGCGCCGTCGAGGTGTACCCGGCGGTCGCCGCCGCCGTAGCCGCCGATCCGGCCGGCTGACCTCTCCCGGATCTTTCCGCCCTAGCTGCCTGGGCTGTCGGCGTCGGACGACGCGGTCGACGAGCAGGCATCGTCCAGAATGCACGTTGCCGACGATGTCAGTGCCTGGCGCTACCCTTGGGTTCCTCCGAAACTGGAGCTCAAGTCCATGCCCGATCTTGACTACGTTGTCCTTGCCGACTATGTCCGCCAGGACAACGGAACTGTGCACATCATGGCTGCCGGCATAGACACGTTCAGCCTGCCGACGGCCGTGCTTCCCACGGCGGTTCCGGTAGGTATCGCGCTGCGGATCATGTTCAGCAGCCGGGACGAGGTTGGCAGCGAGCATTCACTCACGCTCAGGTTCTCCACGGGTGACTCGGCTCTCCTGGTGGCAAGCCAGCGGTTCCTCACTCCGCCGGCACCGCCAGCGCATGGCTGAGCGTCAGATCAGCCGAGATGACGTCGAAGCCGCTCTTAGCCACAGAACTGGAACCCCGAAGCCAGGTGACATGGGCCGGGTGGTCGTGTTTGGCTATGCACCTGGGCAGCGCATACTGAAGATCGTACTGACTGCCGACGAGAAGGTAGTAGTAAGTGTCATGGAGTCCGCTGACGGTAGGGGAGCAAGCAGATGACGCTTGAGTATGACCTGAACGTTGGCGCTCTATACATCAGGCTGTCCCGCGAACCCGTCGCCACCACCGAGGATGCCGCGGACAACCTCGCTGTTGACCTCGATCGTGACCATCGGGTTGTCGGGATAGAAGTCCTCGCGGCAGATCACCCGTGGCCACTGACTGATCTGTTGCGTGAATACCAGGTCAGCGCTGAGGAAGCCGCCCAACTGACGGCATATTTCACATTCAGGATTATCCCCTCCAGTACGCCTCTCGGTGGCGAACCGGTTTGTAGGCGCATGGTGGAAACGCTGCCTGAAATGACCGTCCAGCCAACGCGGCCACTGGCTGTCTCGACCAGCTGACCCGGCCGCCCCTGGCTCATCCGCGTGGGATGAGGCGAGTGTCGGCCCTGCCCGCAAGGCCGGGCAGCGACGCAAACATCCTGTCTGCCAGCTTGAGCCTTCTTGGCGACGGCCCATGAGTTGCCCATGCCTGTCCTGGCGTATCGCCTCTTGCTGTCCCTTGCGCGTCTTCATGAAGAGTGTAATCATCATTACATGACTACAGATGAAGAGGCCGCGGGATCGGCTGCCGAGGTGCTGCGCGGCTGGTTCGGCGGCCGGATGCCCGCCGACTGGTTCACCGCGCCGCCCGAGATCGGGGTGGATCGCGAGGAGATCACCGTGGTCGGTGACCTGGCCGGCCCCAGGCTGGCCGCGGAGGCCTCGCCGGCCGAGGTGTCAGCCGCCGCCGAGGGCCGCAGCCGCCGGTTCCGCGAGGAGACCAGGCAGCTCCGCATCGAGATCGCCAGGGAAGCCGAGCACCGGTTCGGCCGCAAGGTCTCCTGGGGCGTGACCTGCGCCGGTCAGAAGGTGATGTTCACGACGTTCTCGGTACCGGTCATGACCCGGCTGCGGCAGGCCGAGCGACTGGTGCTTGACACCCTGGTGGAGGCCGGCGTGGCCCGCAGCCGCAGCGACGCGCTCGCCTGGTGCGTGCGCCTGGTCGGCGAGCACCAGGACCCGTGGCTGGTCGACCTGCGCACCGCTCTGCAGAAGGTCGAGCAGGTCAGGGCCGAGGGCCGGGCCAGTAGGGAGGCCGTTTCAGGGGTAATACCGGCACGAGCTGTCCTGACCTCGTCCGAACTAGTGAGAATCTTGGGTACGGTTCTTACACAGCCGGACGGCTCCGTCCAGGCCGAATCCCCGCCGGTCGGCCGGATGACGATGTAGCAGCGTCAGGGCGAGGTGACCTCGCCGACAGGGCGGCAGCGAGGAAAGGGTGCCGGATGGGAGTTCGTGGTCTCATCTACCGGCTCTACGAGCGGCGGCTCGAGTCGTCGCTGTCTCCGAGCGCGATTCCCCGGCATGTCGGCGTGATGTGCGACGGCAACCGCCGCTGGGCCCGCTCCGCCGGGCTGACCGACGTCAGCAGCGGCTACCAGAGCGGCGCCGACAAGATCTTCGAGCTGCTCGGCTGGTGCCAGGACGCCGGCGTCGAGGTCGTCACGCTATGGCTGCTGTCCAGCGACAACCTGACCGCCAGGCCCGCCGCCGAGCTGGAGCCGCTGCTGCGGATCATCGAGGACACCGTCCGCGAGCTCGTCGCCCAGGGATGGCAGGTGCACCCGGTCGGCGCGCTCGACCTGCTGCCCGACGAGACCGCCAGGGCGCTCAAGGATGCCGCGGAGGCCACCTCGGGCAACTCCCGGCTGCTGGTGAACGTGGCCGTCGGCTACGGCGGACGGCGCGAGATCGCCGACGCGGTCCGGTCACTGCTCCAGGACCACGCCACCAGGGGCACCACCATCGAGGAGCTGGCGGGCATCCTGACCGTCGAGCACATCTCCGAGCATCTGTACACCGCCGGGCAGCCCGATCCCGACCTGGTCATCAGGACCTCGGGCGAGCAGCGCCTCGGCGGCTTCCTGCTCTGGCAGAGCGCGCACTCCGAGTTCTACTTCTGCGACGCCTACTGGCCCGCGTTCCGCCGGGTCGACTTCTTCCGCGCGCTGCGCTCCTTCGCGGCCCGTAACCGCCGGTTCGGAGCGTGACGGGCTGCTGACCTGCTGCCCGCCGCGCCCGTGAACAGATTGTTACGGTACTTCCGCCTCGCACTCACTCCGGGTACCTTCGGAACTGACGGGCGGTGCCTAGCCGCCCTTCGGGAAGGCCCTCGAGATTCTCGAGCTTCGCGTCCTGGCACGCAGGCGAGATGAGCGGAGGGCCGGCGCTCGGCCCTTCGCAGGCCGGTCCCGGTCCCGCCGACACGCCGTCGCGTGTCCGACTGCCGGCGCCGTGCCAGGCGCCCAGGGGAGAAGCGAGTGCCCAATTCCGCAGCGCGCCACGATCAGCGGCGCGAATCCGTCGATCCCGGCCAGCAGCATGGTCAGCCGAGGCGCACCTATGTCCTCGACACCAGCGTCCTGCTCGCCGACCCGGCTGCTATCGGCAGGTTCGCCGAGCACCGGGTGGTCCTGCCCGTTGTCGTCATCACCGAACTGGAGGCCAAGCGCCAGCACCCCGAGCTCGGGTACTTCGCCCGCCAGGCCCTGCGCACGCTCGACGACCTGCGTGTCGAGCACGGCAGGCTGGACGCCGACCTGCCGGTCGGCGATCGGGGCGGCAGCATCCGGGTCGAGCTGAACCACTCGGACCCCTCGGTACTCCCCGCGGGGTTCCGGCTCGGTGACAACGACACCAGGATCTTGTCCGTCGCCCGCAGCCTCGCGATGGAGGGCGACG
This sequence comes from uncultured Actinomycetota bacterium, assembly GCA_963725175.1. Lineage (GTDB taxonomy): Bacteria > Actinomycetota > Actinomycetes > Streptosporangiales > Streptosporangiaceae > DASUBV01. The sequence goes on along the minus strand of CAVRXH010000006.1, from coordinate 2,361,553 downwards.
ACGTGGTCCTGGTCAGCAAGGACCTGCCGCTGCGGGTGAAGGCAGCCGCGATCGGGCTGACGGCCCAGGAGTACCGGGCCGAGCTGCCGCCCGACTCCGGCTGGACGGGAATGGCGGAGCTGGACGCGACGCCGGGGGAGATAGACGAGCTGTACGAGAACGGGAAGCTGGAGAGCCCGGCCGCAGCCGAGCTGCCCTGCCACACCGGGCTCGTGCTGATCAGCGGGGTCTCCGGGCGCGGCAGCGCGCTCGGCCGGGTACAGCCGGACAAGTCCGTGCGCCTGGTCCGCGGCGACCGGGAGGCGTTCGGGCTGCGCGGCCGCAGCGCCGAGCAGCGAGTCGCGCTCGACCTGCTACTCGACCCGGAGATCGGCATCGTCTCGCTGGGCGGCCGGGCCGGGACCGGCAAGTCGGCGCTGGCGCTGTGCGCGGGCCTGGAGGCCGTGCTGGAGCGGCGGCAGCACCGCAAGCTCGTCGTGTTCCGCCCGCTGTACGCGGTCGGCGGCCAGGAGCTCGGCTACCTGCCAGGCTCCGAGGCGGACAAGATGAACCCGTGGGCGCAGGCGGTCTTCGACACGCTGTCCGCCGTCACCACCCAGGAGGTCATCGAGGAGGTACTGAACAGGGACATCCTGGAGGTGCTGCCGCTGACCCACATCAGGGGCCGGTCGCTGCACGACTCGTTCGTCATCGTGGACGAGGCTCAGTCCCTGGAGCGCGGGGTGCTGCTGACCGTGCTGTCCCGGATCGGCGCCGGGTCCCGTGTGGTGCTCACCCATGACATCGCCCAGCGGGACAACCTGCGGGTCGGCCGGCATGACGGGGTAGTCGCCGTCATCGAGAAGCTCAAGGGCCACCCGCTGTTCGCGCACGTCACGCTGGTCCGCTCCGAGCGCTCCCAGATCGCCGCCCTGGTCACCGAGATGCTGGAGGAAACAGCGCTCTAGCCGGGGAACGCCGGCGGTACCGCCCTCAGCGTCCTGGGTCGCACCGAGCCGCTAAGGGCGGTACCTTGGCCCCGTCATGAGCGACAGCTACGAACCTATTTCCGTCGTGATGCCGGTCCTCAACGAGGAGCGGTACCTCGCGGACGCCGTGCAGCACATCCTCAGCCAGGACTACCCGGCCGAGCTGGAAGTCGTCCTCGCCCTCGGGCCGTCCAAGGACGGTACCAGCGAGATCGCGCACCGGCTGGCGGCCGCCGACCCGCGCGTCGTCTGCGTGGACAACCCGACTGGCGAGCGGCCCGCCGGGATCAACCTGGCCATCAAGACGTCCCGGCACTCGATCATCGCCCGGGTCGACGGGCATGCCCTGCTGCCGCCCGGCTACCTGCGGCTGGCAGCCGACACGCTGGCGGAGACCGGCGCCATGAACGTCGGCGGGGTCATGGCCGCCGAGGGCGTCTCCCCGTTCCAGCAGACCGTGGCGTGGGCGATGACCTCGCCGTTCGGGGTCGGCGCAGCCCGGTTCCACACCGGCGGCGAGCCCGGCCCGGTGGACACGGTGTACCTGGGCGTGTTCCGGCGCGAGGCCGTGGAGCGGGTCGGCGGCTACGACGAGGAGTTCCTGCGCGCCGAGGACTGGGAGCTCAACCACCGGATCCGGCAGACCGGCGGGATTATCTGGTTCCAGCCGGCCATGCGGGTCACCTACCGGCCCCGGTCCACCGTGGGGACCCTGGGCAGCCAGTACTTCAACTACGGCCGGTGGCGTCGGGTCGTCGCCCGTGCGCACTCCGGGACCGTCAACCTGCGCTACCTGGCCCCGCCGGCGGCGGTCGCCGTGATCGCGCTCGGCACGCTGGCCGGGCTGGCGGGCCTGGCCGGGCTGGCGGCCGGGGCGTCCGGGGCATGGCCGGCGGTCCTGCTGGCCGGGTTCGCGGTGCCCCTGGCCTACCTGGCCGGCGTGCTCGCGGTCGCCGTCCGCGCGCTGCGCCGGCTGCCGGCCTCGGTCGCGGCCCGGATACCCCTGGTGCTGACCGTCATGCACCTGACCTGGGGGGCCGGCTTCCTGACCAGCCCGCGCAGCCTCGTTCCCACCAGCATGAGAAAGCCGCGGTGACGGGGCAGCCCGTGGTGACGGTCGGCGCGCGCCGGGACCCGGTCACCTGACCTGCCTCAGGATGGGCCGGGCTGGCGGCTGACCGCCAGGTCGCTGTACTGGACGTGCGGCCAGGTGGCGGTGCCCGCGCCGGCCTCGATGCCGGCCAGGCCGGCCGTCCAGGATGGGTCAGACACCGAGGCCAGCGTGCTGCCGTTGACGGCGGCCGAGATCTTGCTGCCGGACATCGCCAGCGTGAGCCGGTACCAGCGCCGCGTGCTCAGCGGATGCTCCAGGTGCCCGCTGGCCAGCGTCCTTGCCGTGCTGGGGCCGGACCGGCAGCCCGGCTGCCGGTGCGCGGAGCGGTTGGCGTTCCTGGTCAGGCGCCAGGCGCCGGCCCTGGTGACGTCGAGTAAGTACCCGTCGAACTGGCCGGGGTTCGGCACGCCGGTCTGGCAGCCGAACCGCCCGATCAGCCCGGCCGAGCTGCGCCGCCCGGCCAGCAGCACCTTCACGCTGACGGCGTAGTTCGCCCACTTCGGCGAGCCGATCACCGCGTAGGGGAAGTGCCAGCGGGCCTTGCCGCCGCGGTCGTGCCAGTACACCGGGTCGGTCGCGGCCTCCTGCTCGGTGCAGGTGCGCTGGCGGTCGGCCGGCACGCGGCACCTGGCCAGCTCGAAGGAACCGTCCTGCGCGGCCAGGTCCGGCGGCTCATCGTCGGCCCGGCCCGCCCGTCCCGAGCTTCCCAGGGTTTCGGTGGCCGGCAGCGCGAACGGCGCGGGCGGCAGGTCGCTGGCGCTGTCCCGGCGCTGCCCGGTGGTGCTGGTCAGCGAGTACACCCAGCCGGGCTGGATATGGAGGGTGAACTGGCCGCCGGCCGCCGGGTGGATGTCGGGCTGCCGGGCGAACCAGCTTCCTGGCCCGCCGGTTGCCTGGCTGAAGTCGCTGGCCCAGACGTGCACGGTCTTCCCGGCGAGCTGCCGCCCGCCGGTGACCCGGAACACCGCGCGCTGCGCGGCGGTCGCCGTGGTGGCCTCGATGATCGTGCTCCACCCGGTGCCCTGGCGCCGCCACCGGGCTGGCCGGCTGGCGCGGTGATGGCGGATCAGCGTGATGTAGGAGCCGTCCGCCCTGTTGCCCTGGAGCAGGCCGCTGGCCGAGGTGAGGAACTGCCAGCGGGTGGTGCCGGACTGCGGCCTGGCGAACTGGGTGAGCTGGGCGATGGCCCAGGTCATCGCGTTGACCCGGTAGCTGCCCGACCAGGGCTGGCCGGCCGTGACCAGGCCGCGGTTCTCGTACGGCAGGCCGGGCGGCATGGCGTCAAGCACCGGCCACTCCAGGAAGCCGGTCAGCCGGGCATCCACGTACCCCCGGATCACGCCCCGGTCCATCCCGGGCGCGCACGGCTCGCGGCAGCCCGGCTGCGCGCCGGCGTCCATGCCGCCCATCTCGCTGCCCCACATCGGATGGCCGGCCGGGTCCTGGTGCCCGTCAAGCGACCACGGCGAGTCGCAGCTGGTGGCCGGCCCCGCCGCCCCGGTCCGGCCGCCGCACGGGTCGTGCGCGCCGAGGATGGCGACGTTCTTGTCGTCGTCGTAGTGCCATTCGCCGCGCCCCCGCGAGTCGGCGGCGACGATCCGCACCCGGCGGTAGCCGTGGTCATCGAGGGCGCGGCGCAGCCGGGCGAACCAGGCCCGGTGGGTGCCGTTGTCTGCCTCGTTCCAGCCGCCCAGGAAGCTGACGGTCAGCCCGCGCTTCCTGGCGCAGCCCAGCCAGTTCAGCAGGTAGCGGATGTCGTTGCCGGTGAACTGGCGGGCGGTCGAGCTGGCGACCCAGCCGGGCGCGGCCCACTGCAGCCCGTACAGCCGCAGCGCCGGGTTCCTGGCCACCGCCGCCTTGGCGATGGACAGCTCGTAGCCGGCCCGGCAGTTCACCTGCCCGCGGACGGGCTCGATGCTCGGCTCTGACCCGTCGCTTGAGTTGGCGTCGCCGCCGATCTCCAGCTTGAGCAGCTGGAGCGAGGCGCCGTAGTCCGGCTTGAACAGGTAATCGAGGATCTGGTCGCGCTGCCGCGCCGGGTAATCCATCAGGTAGCGCGCGTTCCCGCCGCCGCCGAGCACGGCGCCCACCCCGTCGAAAACCCGGTTACCGCCGCTGCCGTTCACGGTGATGCCCGTCGCGGGCGCGGAACGCTGCGCCAGATAGTGACCGGTCAGGGCGGGCGCGGGCGGGGTGGCCGCGGTCAGCGGCGCGGCCAGCCAGCCGGGGGTGCAGGCGAGCGCGCCCGCACACGCCAACAGGAACCTCATGCGCGTCTCCCAACGACGGGGGGTTACGCATGTCCTTCCTGGTGACGAGGCTCGTCGTTACGCTACGTGACTGGTTAGCTAGGAAACGGGGGTGATGGAAAGGTCCCGGTACTGATCCTGCGGCCAGTTGCCGCTGCCCTTGCCGGCCTCGATGCCGGCCGGGCCGTAGGTCCACGAGGCGTTCGTCACCGTCGCGACCACCGTCCCGTCCACCGACGCGGTGATCTCGGACCCGGACACCGACAGCGTCAGCCGGTGCCAGGCCCGCACGCCGAGCGGCCTGGCGAGCTGCCCGCTGGCCAGCGTGGCGGCGTGCCGCGGCCCGGTGGTGCTGGCGCAGGGGTTGGCATGCTCGGTCGGCTTGGTGTTCGCGCCGCTGGTCAGCGTCCAGGCGCCGGCCTGGGTGACATCGAACACGTACCCGTCGAACCTGGCGATGTGCGGCAACGTCATCCGGCAGCCGTAGCGGGCGATCAGCCCGGCGGAGGAAGCCTGCTGGGTGAGCAGCACGTCCACGCTGACCGCGTAGTTCCGCATGCTGTCGTCGCCGATGGTCGCGTACGGGTAGCGCGTCGCGGGCTCCTTCTGGTGCCAGTAGATAGGCGTGCCCGCCGTCTCCTGCTCCGTGCACGCCGGATGCGCCGCCGCCTTGCCCCGCCGGGGCGCGCCCGCCACGGCCAGGCAGGGCGCCAGCTCGAACGAGCCGTCCTGAGCGGCCAGGTAGGGCGGCTCGTCGTCGTTACCGCCGGCCACGCCCGAGGTGCCGAGGGTGCTGGTGTAGGGGAGCGGGAACGGCGTCGCGGCCCTGCCGCTGGCGGTGCCCTTGCGCTGGCCGCTCGTGGTGGTCAGCGAGTAGACCCAGCCCGGCCGGATGGTGAGCGTGAACCGGCCGCCGCGGCCAGGGCGGATGCTGGGCTGGCGGACGAACCACCGGCTTGGGCTGCTGGTCGCGAAGTTGAAGTCGCTGGCCCAGACGTGCACCGTCCTGGTGGCGAGGTGGCGGCCGCCGGTGACCCGGAACTCGGCCTTCTGGACGGTCTTGGCGGTGGTCGCCTCGATGATCGTGCTCCAGCCGGTGCCGTGGCTGCGGACCAGGCTCACGTAAGAGCCGTTGGCGCGGCTGCCGCCAAGGAAGCCGCTGCCGTGGTTCAGGAACCGCCAGCCGCCGGGGTTCGCCTTGCTGGGCGGCCAGGCGACCTGGGTGAGCTGGGCGATGGCCCAGGTCATCGCGTCCACCTGGTAGCTGCCCGACCAGGGCGAGTCGGCGGTGACCAGGCCGCGGTTCTCGAAGGGCACGCCAGGCGGCATGGCGTCAAGCGCCGGCCATTCCAGGAAGCCGGTCAGCCGCGCGTCGACGTAGCCGCGGATCATCGCGCGGTCCATGGCGGGGGCGCACGGGATGACGCAGCCGGGCTGCGCGCCCGCGTCCATCGAGCCCAGCTCGCTGGCCCACATGGGCTGGGCCGACGCGCTGGAGTCGCCATTCTTCGACCAGGGCGACCCGCATGTTGTCCGCGGTCCCGCGATGCCGGTGGGGAAGCCGCACACGTCGTGCGTGCCGACGATGGCCACGTCGGGGTCGCCGACATAGTGCCACTTGGCCGAGTCGGCCGCGACGATCTGGATCCGCCGGTAGCCGTGGGCGTTCAGGGCCTGCCGGAGCTGGCGGAACCAGGCGGCATGGGTGCCGGTGTCGCTCTCGTTCCAGCCGCCCAGGTAGCCGATGCTCAGGCCGTGCCGCTTCGCGCAGCCGAGCCAGGTCAGCAGGTAGCCGATGTCCTTGCCGCTGAACCGGGACATCGAGCCGCTGCGCACCCAGCCGGGCGCGGCCCACTGGAGGGCGTAGAGCCGCAGGCCGGGATTGACCGCGACGGCCTGCCTGGCGATCGCGAACTCATAGCCCGCGTCGCAGTTCACCTGCCCCTGAACGGGCTCGACGCTCGCCTCGGAACCCGAGCTGGAGTCCGCGCCGCCGCCGATCTCCAGCTTGAGCAGCTGGAGCGAGGCGCCGTAGTTCGGCTGGAACAGGTAGTCCATGATCTGGTCGCGCTCGCGCCGCGGGTACTCCTCCAGGTACCTGGCGTTGCCGCCGCCGCCGAGTACCGCGCCCACGCCGTCGAAGACCTTGCCGCCGCCGTTCCCGTTCACCGTGATGCTGGTGACGGCCGGGGCAGCCGAGCCGGACGCCCAGCCACCAGAGGCGAGCAGGCCGGCCGCGCCGGCGAGCGCCACCGCGCAGGCCAGTACGCAGGCCGGAACGACCCTCATGAGGCTTTCCTCCGGAAATCGGGCGGCTCAGCACGCCAGCCGGGACCAGAGCCTGGCCCACTGTAGCCCGATATAAGAAAGTTTCGGCACAGAAAGGTACCGAAACGGCAAGTTCTCGCCGGAAAACTTCGTGCTGGTCAGGCGGTGCGCGGCGGGCGCTACGGCGCGGCGGGGGCGTCCTGGCGGAGCAGCACCTCGGCGATGTCCAGGTCACCGGGATAAGTGATCTTGAGATTGCGCTCGCTGCCCGGCACGGCGCCGATCGGGACGTCCGGCAGGTAGCGCCGGACCACGCCGCAGTCGTCCGTCGCGCTGAGCGCGGCGAAGCCGGGATCGGCGGCCGCCAGCTCGTAGGCCCGGCTGATCACCGACAGCCGGAAGCCCTGCGGCGTCTGGCAGCGCGCCAGGCTGGCCCGCGGCAGCACCTGGCCGAGCCTGCCGTCCGCCACCTCCACGATGGTGTCGGCGGTGGGCACCACCACGCCGATCGCCTGCCAGGTCCTGAGCGCGGCCGCGCAGTCCGCGATGATCCGCTGGTCCACCAGCGGCCGGGCGGCGTCGTGAAAGAGCACGTTGGAGTCGGGTCCGTCCGGCCCGCCTCGCCGCAGGGCGGCGATGGCCTGACTGGTGGAGTCGGTCCTGGCGGCCCCGCCGGGCACCACGTCGGCCAGCTTCCGGTATCCGGCCAGCTGCCTGGCCGTCTCCTGCGTCAGGCCGGCGGCCGCGACGACCAGCACCTCGTCGATCGCGGGCGAGGCGTCGAAGGCCGCGACGCAGTGCTCCACCAGGGTCCGCCCGCCGAGCAGCCGGGCCTGCTTGGGCGTGCTGCCGCCGAATCGGCGGCCGGTGCCGCCAGCCAGGACTACCGCGACCGTCCGCATGAGCGGACCCTACCCGGCGGGCCCGGCGCGCCAGGCAGGCGAGTCCGCGGACGGATTGCCGGCGTGGCGGCCCGGAGTTGGGGTGGAGCGGCCGCGGGGTATCTAAGCTGGGCAGTCACGGGCGCTGCCGCCCCCGGCCTAACTACGGAGGGATCGATCGGCACTGGGCTGAACGGGCCGGCGAGCGGGCCGGCCGGGCGCACCGCCAGCCGCGTGCTGGACGGCGCGCCGCCGGGTGCGCCCGGAGCCGGATGGCCCGCCGCCGATGCCCTCGCCCGGCTGCCCGCCGGCATCACGGACTGGCTGGCCCGCCGCTCCGTCGCGTCGGTCTCGGTGACCGGGATCAGCCTGGCTCTCGCGATCACCGCCGGCGTCTGGTTCTCGGCCGGGACCAGGCCCGCCAACCTCAAGGGCGCCGCGCTGGCCGGCGCCTGCTACCTGGCCGCCCGCGCCGCCCGCCAGCTCGCCGGGCTCGATGCCCGAGAGGGCTGGCTGGGCGCGCTTGGCCGGTGCTGCTGCGACTGCGCGATCCTGGCCGGGCTGGCGGCCGGCGCCAGCGCCCAGGGCTGGGTGGCCATGTGGCCGCTGGCCATCTCGGTGCTGGCGCTGATCGCGGTCAGGGAGACGATGACCGCGTGCGCCGGCCCCGACGGCGCGGCGGACGGGGACGGCCCGGTGCGCAGGGTCATCGACACCGCGCTGGCGATGCCGGGCGGCGGACGGATGCTGCTGGTCGTGGCGGCCGCGCCGCTGTGGGGCGCCAGGGCCACCCTGCTGGCGCTGCTCGACTGGGGCATCATCGCCGTCGGCTACGGCATCGGCAGCGGCACCGTATGGCGCCGGGACCGCGAGCCCGAGCCTGACCTGCCGGCCGCCCCGGCCCCCGAGCCTGGCAGCCTGGCGGTGCTGCTGCACCGCACCGAGCCGGGCCCGGCGCCATCGCCGGCGGTGCCGGACGAGCCAGCAGCGCCGGATGAGGCGGACCTGGATGAGGCGGACCCGGATGACGCCGGTGACCAGGAGCGTCCGCCGGTCGCGATGGTGCTGCGCTGCCGCGACGACGGGGCCATCGCGCGCTGGCTCGGCCGGCTGGCCAACGGCCAGCTCATGCCGCTGCCGCCGGCGCTGCTCGCCCTCGCCGCCGTGGCGGTGCTCGCGCACCTGGGCATGAACGACCTGCCGGGCCTGCTGATCGTCTCGCCGGCCATCGTGATGCTGCTGGCGGCCCCCGGCGCGAGCCATCCGCACGACGGACGGCTGGACTGGCTCGCCCCGGTGCTGCCGCTCGGCGCGCAGTACCTCTACATCACCGCGCTCGGCGCGGCCGGCCACGTGCCGGCCGGGATCACCTTCGCGCTGTGCGCCGCGGTGACGCTGCACTACGCCGATCTGGATTGCGCGAGCGCGCCCGCCCTGCCCGCCGGCCCGGGGACACCGAGCCTGGCGGCCGGCTGCGAGCGGCGCTCGCCTCCGGCACCTGGCTGGGCTGGGACGGCAGGATGATCGCCTGCGGGCTGGGCGCGGCGATGGGCATCACCCTGTTCGCCTACCTTGTCCTCGCGGCGTATCTTGGTGTGCTCATCTGCTGGAAAGTCCTGACAAGCTCCATCGTGCTCCGGGAAGGAGAGTGCCGGTGATCGGCATGGTTCTCGCGGCTGGTGCCGGGCGGCGCCTGCGGCCCGATACCGACAGCCTGCCGAAGGCGCTGCTGCCGGTGGCCGGGGAGCTGACCATCCTCGACATCGCGCTGCAGAACCTGGCGGCGGTCGGCCTGACCGACGTCGCCGTGGTGGTGGGCTACCGCGCCGAGGTGGTCGTAGCCCGGCAGGCGGACCTGGAGAAGCGGCACGGCGTCCGGCTGGAGCTGGTGCCCAACGACCGGGCCGAGGAGTGGAACAACGCCTACTCGCTCTGGCTGGCCCGCGACTACTTCCGCCAGGGCGTGCTGCTGGTCAACGGCGACACCGTGCACCCGGTCAGCGTCGAGCAGACCCTGCTCGCGGCGGGCGGGCAGCCCGGCCAGGCGCCGATCGTGCTCGCCCTGGACACCGTGAAGAAGCTGGCCGAAGAGGAGATGAAGGTCGTGCTCGACGAGCGCGGCCTGCTCCGGCGGATCACCAAGCTGATGGACCCCGCGCAGGCGGACGGCGAGTACATCGGCGCGACGCTGATCGACCCGGCCGCGGCGGCCGAGCTGGCGGACTCGCTTGAGGCCACCTGGAAGCGCGACCCCGGCCTGTACTACGAGGACGGCTACCAGGAGTTCGCCGATCGTGGCGGCGCGGTCGCCGGGGCGCCCATCGGCGAGGTCCGCTGGGTCGAGGTGGATGACCACCGCGACCTCAGCCGGGCTAGGGAGATCGCGCCCGGCTGCCTGCACTAGTCTCGCGCATACCCCCCGATCGCGAAGGAGACTCATGCCGCTGCTGGCCCGGATGCTCGCCGCGCCGATGGTGATCGACGTGCGGCCAGGGGCCGTGGCGGGCCTCGGCGCGCTGCTCGCCGACCGCCGGATCGCCCAGGAGGGCCGGGTCGCCGTGGCGGTAGGGCCGAGCCAGGGCGACAGCATCGCGGCCGAGCTGGAGATCGACGGCGCCGAGATCTTCCAGGTCCCCGACGGCACCCACAGCAGCGCCGTGTCGCTGGGCAAGAAGCTGCGCGCGCAGCACTTCGAGGCGGTCGCCGGGATCGGCGGCGGCAGGACCATCGACGTCACCAAGTTCGCCGCGCACATGGCGGGCATCCCGATGGTCGCCGTCGCGACCAACCTGGCGCACGACGGCATCGCGTCGCCGACCAGCTCGCTGGAGCACGAGTCGGGCAAGGGCTCTTACGGCGTCGTGATGCCCGTCGCCGTGCTCGTGGACCTGGACCGGGTCAGGTGCGCGCCCGAGCCGCTGGCCAGCGCCGGGATCGGCGACGTGGTCGCCAACCTGTCAGCGGTCGCCGACTGGGAGCTGTCCGCCGCCGACACCGGCGAGCAGGTGGACGGGCTCGCCGCGGCGATGTCCCGCACCGCGGCCCACGCGGTGCTGCACCAGCCGGGCTCGGCCCGCTCCGATGAGTTCCTCACCGTGCTGGCCGAGTCGCTGATCCTGTCCGGCATGGCGATGGCGGTGGCCGGGTCGAGCCGCCCGTCGAGCGGCGGCGATCACGAGATCATGCACGCCATCGACCAGCTGTTCCCCGGCACGGCCAGTCACGGCGAGCTCGCCGGGGTCGGTGCGCTGTTCTGCGCCTACCTGCGCGAGGACAAGGGGCAGGCCGACCTCATCGCCGCCTGCCTGAGCCGCCACGGGCTGCCCCGCACCCCCGGTGACCTCGGCATGTCCTGCGCGGACTTCGCCAAGGCCGCCTGCTTCGCGCCCGCCACCCGGCCGGGCCGGTACACCATCCTGGAGCGCCTAGCCCTGTCCGAGGCGGACATGGCCGACCGAGTGGAGGACTATGCCAGGGCCATCTCTGGCTGAGCTGAAGGCCCAGGGCCAGCCCCAGGCGGTACTGGACCGCCTCAACGATGAGCACTGGGCCGGGCGCGTGTACATGCGCAGGTTCTCGCCCCGGGCCACCTGGGTTTTCGCACGGCTCGGCTGGTCTCCGAACGCGGTCACGGTCGCCTTCATCGTGTGCGGCATCGCGGCCGGCGTGGTCATCGCGTTCGGCGGACTGCTCACCGCGATCTTCGGCGCGCTGCTGATCCAGGCATACCTGCTCTTCGACTGCTCCGACGGGGAACTGGCCCGGTGGAGCAGGCGAACCTCGGCCACCGGCATCTACCTGGACTGCGTGGGGCATTACCTGGGCGAGTCGGCGCTGCTGGTCGGCCTCGGCTTCCGCGCCCAGGGCCACCTGACCAGTTCCGGCAGCTACGTGACCGCCGGCCTGGCCGCCGCGCTGCTCGCCATGCTGGTCCGTGCCGAGACCGACAACGTCGTGGTGGCCAGGGCCAAGTCCGGGCTGCCCGGCACACACGACGAGACGGCCCTGGCGCCGCGCGGCGGCGGCCTGGCGCTGGCCCGGCGGCTGGCCAGCGTGCTCCGGGTGCACCGGATCACGCATGCCATCGAGCTGTCCCTGCTGGTCCTGCTCGCGGCCATCGCCGACGCGCTGCGCGGCGGGCTGCTGGCCACCCGGGTCCTGCTGCTGGCCTGCCTGGTCGTCAGCGCTCTCATGGTGGTCGCGCACCTGGCCGCGATCGTCGCGTCAAGGCGGCTGTCATGAAGGTCTCGGTCGTCATCCTCACCATGGGCAACCGCCCTGCCGAGCTGGCCAGGGCGGTAGACAGCGCGCTGGCGCTGGACGGCGGGCAGGTCGATGTCGTCGTGGTCGGCAACGGGGCGGACGTGCCGGGCCTGCCGCCCGCCGTGACCCTGATCCGGCTGCCGGAGAACGTCGGCGTGGCGGCGGGCCGCAACGCCGGGGTGGACGCGGCCACCGGGGACGTGGTGCTGTTCCTGGACGACGACGGCTGGTACCCCGACCCCGGCCTTGCCGGGCACGTGGCGGCCAGGTTCGCCGCCGACCCTTCGCTCGCGGTGCTGTCCTTCCAGGTCACCGCGCCGGACGGCGGCTCGGGCGGCCGGTGGCACGTGCCGCGGCTGTGGGTCGGCGACGTGACCAGGTCCGCGCCCGCCACCACGTTCAGCGGCGGTGCCTGCGCGATCCGCAGGTCCGCCTACCTGGAGGTGGGCGGCCAGCCCGGCCAGTTCTTCTTCATGCACGAGGAGATCGACCAGTCCTGGCGGCTGCTCGACCGGGGCTACCGGATCGAGTACGACGCGGACGCGGTGATGTGCCACCCGGCCGTGCCCAACAGCCGGCACGCCGGGTTCTACCGGATCGAGGCCAGGAACCGGGTGCTGCTCGCCCGGCGGAACCTGCCCTGGCCGCTGGCCGCGGTCTTCCTGTTCGACTGGCTGATGCTGACCATCGTCAGGGAGCGGTCCTGGCCGGCGCTGCGCGAGTGGCTCGGCGGGTTCGCGGCAGGCTGGCGGATGGACGCCGGCGGCCGGCACCCGATCAGCATGCGGACGGCCTGGCGGATGACCCGCCTCGGCCGCCCGCCCGTCATCTAGCCGACTCTCAGCTTCCGTCAGGGCCGGCGAACGCCGAGCCGTCGTCGCAGACGTTGGTGTTGCCGGTGATGCCGCCGTAGGTCTTGGTCAGGTCCGAGGAGCCGGTGTTAGCGGGCAGCGGCTTCAGCTCGGTGAAATAGGAGCCGAGGATCAGGTCGATCGTGCCGGCCGGCACCGCCGGGTTCGCCAGGATCTCCACGTCGGACATTTCCTTCTTCACCACCTCGGCGGCGGCGTGGTCGGCGGCCCCGTGGTACTCCACGACCGAGTCCGTGTAGTTGAAGTTCGAGGCGTTGCCGCTGCCCGTCACGTCGAAACCGCGGCTGGTCAGGTCCGCCGCGCCCTCGCCGGCCGCGCCCGCGAGCCCGGAGCCGTTCAGGACGTCGACCTTGACCTTGGCCGGGCTGATCGCGTCCAGCGTCGCGGGGGTCGTCGTCTTCTTGGCCTTGCTGGCCTTGGGCAGCTTGGTGTCGTGCGCGATCGCGGAGAAGAGCTGGTTAGAGGTCGAGGTCCACTCCACCCAGTCCGGGTTCTCCGGGTAGTTGATGGTCGGGACCTCGATGAACTGGACCGACTTGGAGGACAGCCCGTGCATGCTCTGCGCGATCTTGAGCATCGTGTCCAGGGTGAGGTTCTTGTCGGTGGTCATGTGGTCGGCGACATCGCCGATGACCTTGCTCAGCTTGGACGTGCTGGTCAGCAGGCCGCTCTTCTCGATGCCCTGGAGCAGCGCCACCATGAGGAACTGATCGCGCTGGATGCGCTGCAGGTCCGAGCCCATGCCCAGGTCTTCCCTGGTCCGCCAGAAGGCCAGCGCCTGGGAGCCGCCAATGTGGTGCTTGCCGGCCGACAGGTGCAGGCCCGACATCGGGTCGTCCACGGGCGCCGGCAGGCAGACGTCCACGCCGCCGAGGTCGTCGATGACCTTCTCGAAGCCGACGAACGTCAGCTCGACGAAGTCGTTGAGGTGGATGTGGGTAGTCAGCTCCAGGGTCTTCCACAGGCAGCCTGGCCCGCCATCGGCGAAGGTGGCGTTGACCTGCTCGACCTGCGAGGTGTCCTGCGTCTGCCCCGGCGTGCCGCCCTCGCCGGTGCAGGAGTAGATCGGCACCACCGAGTCGCGCGGGAAGCTGAGCACCACCGCGCGGTGCGCGCCGGGGGAGATGTGCAGCACCATCACGGTGTCCGACCGCTGGCCCGCGACGTACCCGCCGATCTTGCCGTTCTGGCCTGACCGGCTGTCCGAGCCGATCAGCAGGATGTTCAGCGCGTGCGGGTCGGTCGGGGGCTGCTTGACGCCCGCCAGGTCGCTGGACACGTCGACGCGCTTGATGCTGTCCCAGATCTCGCGGTACTTGGCGTAGAACGCCAGCGAACCGGCGACGAGAGCCAGGGCCACGACGCCCGCCACGACGCCGCCGCCGACCAGCCAGGGTGAGCGCCGCTTGCGGGAGCCGCGCGCCCTGCCCTGGCGGCCGCCAGAGCGCATGTCCCCCCGCCCAGCGGTGTCTGAGTCGTCGTAGTGGCTCATGGCTCCCCGATGCAAGTGTCGTTGGTGCAGAGGTCGCAGCGGCCCGTCGATGACCTGGCCGGAAGGTTACGGGACATCGTACGGGGTGTTAATAGGAAGAAAGGCATATGGCAGGTAAAGATCGGTCAAGCCGCGTCAGCTGGCAAAGGCCGAGCCGTCTTTGCAGACATTCGTGTTGCCGGTTATGCCGCCATAGGTCTTCGTCAGGTCCGAGGTGGACGTCGTGCTCGGCGCGGCCTTGAGCTCGGTGAAGCTCGACCCCAGGACGAGGTCCACAGTGCCCGGCGTCAGCGACGTGTCGCGGAGGATCTCGACATCGCTGACTTGTTCTTTAAGGGTCCTGGCGGCCAGCACGTCGGCCGGGTTGTACTCGACGACCGAGGCCGTGTAGTTGAAGTTCGAGGCGTTGCCGCTGCCGGTCACGCTGAAGCCGCGCTCGCCCAGCGACGTGGCGGCCTCCGCCGCGACGCCCTGCGCGCCCGAGCCGTTCAGCACGTCGACCTTGACCTTGTCCGGGCTGAGCGTCTGGACCGGCTTGGTGCTCTTCTTGGCCTTGGCGGTGGCCGGCAGCTTGGTGTCGTGGGCCACGGAGGCGAAGAGCTGGCTGGCGGACGGGCTCCATTCCACCCAGGCCAGCGGGTTCGGCGGGTAGGGCACGGTCGGGACCTCGATGAACTCCACCGACTTAGAGGACAGCCCGTGCACGCTCTGCGCGATCTTGAGCATGGTGTCCGGGGTGAGCCCCTTGTCGGTGGTCATGTGGTCGGCGACGTCGCCGATGACCTTGGCCAGCTTGGTGGCGCTGGTCAGCAGGCCGCTCTTCTCGATGCCCTGGAGCAGCGCCGCCATCAGGAACTGGTCCCGCTGGATGCGCTGCAGGTCCGAGCCCATGCCCAGGTCTTCCCTGGTCCGCCAGAAGGCCAGCGCCTGGTACCCGTAGATGTGGTGCCGGCCGGCCGACAGGTCCAGGTGCGACATCGGGTCGTCCACCGCCTCCGGCAGGCACACCGTGACGCCGTGCAGGTCATCGATGATCTTCTCGAAGCCGACGAACGTCAGCTCGACGAAGTCGTTGAGGTGGATGTGGGTGGTCAGTTCCAGGGTCTTCCACAGGCAGCCTGGCCCGCCATCGGCGAAGGTGGCGTTGATCTGCTCGCGCTCGGCCGTGTCCTGCGTCTGCCCCGGCGTGCCGCCCTCGGCGGTGCAGGAGTAGATCGGCACCATCGAGTCGCGCGGGAAGCTCAGCACCACCGCGCGGTGCGCCCCCGGCGCGACGTGCAGGATCATGACCGTGTCCGACCGCGCGCCGGCGTCCTCGCCGCCGATCTTGCCGTTCGCGCCCGCCCGGCTGTCCGAGCCGATCAGCAGGATGTTCAGCGCGTGCGGGTCGGCCGGGGGCTGCTTGACGCCCTTCAGGTCCCCGGACACGTCCACCCGCTGGATGCTGTCCCAGACCTGGCGGTACTTGACGTAGGCGAACAGCGATCCGCCGACCAGGGCGAGCGCCACGATCCCGGCCACGATGCTGCCGGCGATCATGGGGCCGCGCCGCCGCGGCCGCCGCCCGCGGCTGCGCCGCGGTCCGGACATCATGGGACTGTCCGGTGTGCCCTGCTGGCCCCAACCACTCTCATCTGGGTACGTCACGCTGCTGTTACCCTCCGGTAACTTGGAGTGCGCGGCCATCCAGGCCGCCCCGGTACGCTGCGGTTGCAGAACATCGTATGTGGTGCTATGTGGTGGACCAGCCGGTATACGGGAGGCATCACGACATAAGAGACTGCGTGACAACTGATTCCGTTGCATGTGAAATCGCCAGGACTGGCCGGCGGCGCAGCGACACCGGAATCGGCGCAAGCGGTGCGTGGCCGGCCGGGAAAGCCCCTCTACAGTTGGATCGTGGGTCACCCAGACGGCGAGGATCAGCGCACTGCCGCTCCGCCCGGCAAGCCCGACGCCGCCAAGCTGACCGACGGCGTTAAACCGGCCGACGGGGCTAAGCCCGCCGACGCGGCGGACACTCAGGTCCTTGCCCCCGTCAAGCCGAAGGGGCTGCTCGCCCGCTCGGCGGCCAGGACCGTCCGGCTGGGCCGCGGTGTCCGGCGGCTGCGCCGCCGTCCCGGCGCCGCGCACGCCAGGCCCGGTGGCGGCGAAGACGTGGCCGGCCAGGCCCTCGCCCAGCTCACCAGCCTGCCCGCGCTGCTGCTGATCGCCTGGCTGATCCCCGGCCTGCCGCTGCTGCTGGCCGGGGACTTCGTGCCCGTCCCGATGCTGCTGATCTCCGGGCCGCTGCTGGTCTTTCTCGCCGCCAACGGGCTGCGCGCCGTGCCGGGCCGCTGGCCCCGGATGGTTCCCGGCCGGGCGCGGGACCGGGCCTGGCGGTCCTGGTTCGGGCTGATGGCCACCGTCGCGGTGGCCGCCGGGTTCGCCGCCTGGGCGCTCGTCGAGCACTCCGAGTCCGTCGTCGTGCTCCGCGACCAGGGCGCCTACCTCCAGGCCGGCTACTGGCTCGCGCAGCACGGCGGGCTGGTCATCCCGCAGTCGCTCGGCGCGTTCGGCGCCGGCGCTCACCCCGGTCTTTCCTTCTCCAGTATCGGCTTCTTCGCGCACGGCACCTCCGTCGTGCCGTCCTTCATGTCCGGGCTGCCGATGCTGCTGGCCGGCGGGTTCTGGGCGCAGGGCGTGCCAGGCGCCGCCGCGCTCGGCCCGGTGCTCGGCGGCCTGGCCGTGCTCAGCTTCGGCGGCCTGACCGCGCGGCTGGCCGGGCCGCACTGGGCGCCGGCCGGCGCCATCGTGCTCGCGCTCGCCCTGCCCGAGCAGTACGCCAGCCGGACCTCGCTGGCCGAGACCGCCGTGCAGATCCTGCTGTTCGGCGGGCTGTGCCTGTTCATCGACTCGCTGACGGTGCGGGCCGAGCCGCCGCTCGCCGGCTCCCTGCCGCCCGAGGGCTGGCGGCGCCTGGTCGCCACCAGGAGCTGGTCGGACTGGCTCACCCCGGCCCGCGTCATGGCCGGGCTCGCCGGGCTCGCCCTGAGCCTCGGCGCGCTGGTCAGCCTCGGTGCGCTCGCCTACCTGCTGGCAGTCATCCCGATAGCCGGGCTGCTGGCAGCGGCCCGCCGCCCCGTCGCGACCCCGTTCATCGCCGGTACTGCCATCGGTGCCTGCTACGGCCTCGCCGATGGCTACCTGGTGTCCCGGCCTTTCCTGGACACCCTCTCGCACACCATGGAACTGATCGGCGTCATCGCGGTCTGGCTGGCCGCCCTGACCATCGCCGTCGTCCAGCTCCTGCGGGTGCCGCGCACCCGGGCCTGGCTGCGGAAGACCGCCGCCCGGCGGCCCGCCCGCTGGCTGCCAGGCCTGGCCGCGCTGCTGGCCCTGGCCGCGCTGATCGGGCTGGCCGTCCGGCCCTACGTGCAGACCGTGCACGGCACGCCGAGCCTGCCGGTATACAGGTACATCGCCGAGCTGCAGCGGCTCCAGGGCCTGCCCGTCGCCCCGACCAGGTCGTATGCCGAGGAGACCCTGTACTGGGTGGTCTGGTACATCGGGCTGCCGACCGTGCTGCTCGCCGGGTTCGGCATCGCCCTTCTCGCCCGGAACTGCCTGCGCGCCCTGCTCAAGGGCAGCGACCCGTCGGGCGCGTGGCGGAACTGGGCGCTGCCGCTGACCATCACCTGCGCCGTGTCCGCGGGTGCGCTCTGGTATCCCGGCATCGTGCCCGACCAGCCCTGGGCCAGCCGCCGGCTCGTCGTCGTGGTGCTGCCGGGGCTGATCCTGGCCGCGATCTGGGCGGCCGTCTGGCTGACCGGGCACGCCCGCGACCGCGGCGCGAAGAACGTGACGGCCGCCATCGCCGGGCTGTTCTGCGTGCTCGCGCTAATCGTCCCCACCGCCGCGACCACCTTCGGCGCCGGGCTCACCCACACCGGCCGGTCCGGCGGGCTGCGGCCGAGCGCGTCCGGGCTGGCCTTCAAGCGCACCGGAGCCGGCGAGTACAGCGCCGTCCAGCAGCTCTGCTCCTCGATCAGGCGGGACTCCTCCGTCGTGATCGTGGACCGGTACATCGCCCAGCGGTTCACGCAGGTGATCAGGGGCATGTGCGGCGTGCCCGCCGCCTGGATGGTCGGCCAGCCGCCCGCCGCCGTGGACAACGCCGTCGCCGCGATCAGCGCCGCCGGCCGGCATCCCGTCCTGCTCGGCCGCAGCGCTAGCGAGCTGACCGCCTACGGCGGCAGCCCGGTCCGGGTGCTCGACCTGACCACCACCCAGGATCCGCACGATCTCACCGGGCCGCCGACCGCCCCCGACAAGATCCGGTTCACCATCTGGATGGCCGTCCCGGCCGCCGGGGCAGTGGGCACATGAGCCAGCCCGCCGCAGGGCAGGAGCTCTGCCAGCTCGACGCGATCACCCTGGCCGGGCTGCTGCGCCGCCGCGAGGCGTCCGCTCGCGAGGTCATCGCCGCGCACATCGCGAGGATCGAGGCCGCCGACCCGGCCATCAACGCCATCGTCACCCGGACCTTCGACCAGGCCGCTGCCGCCGCGGCCGACGCCGACGCCGGGCTGGCCGGCGGCCAGCCCGCCGGGCTGCTGCACGGCCTGCCCGTCGCGCATAAGGACCTCGCCGACACCGCCGGCGTGCGGACCACCTACGGGTCGCCGCTGTTCGCCGAGAACATCCCCGAGCGCGACGAGCTCGTGGTCGCCCGGATGTCCGGTGCCGGGGCGATCAGCCTCGGCAAGACCAACGTCCCCGAGTTCGGCGCCGGTTCGCACACCGTCAACTCCCTGTTCGGCGCGACCCGCAACCCGTGGGCCCCGGACCGTACCCCCGGCGGCAGCAGCGGCGGGGCAGCCGCCGCGCTCGCCGCCCGGATGATCTGCCTCGCCGACGGCAGCGACCTCGGCGGCTCGCTGCGCAACCCGGCCAGCTTCTGCAACGTGGTCGGCTTCCGCCCCTCGCCAGGCCGGGTGCCGTCCTGGCCGGTGGCCGACGTCGCCGACGTGCTCGGCGTGCAGGGGCCGATGGGCCGGACCGTCGCCGACGTCGCGCTGCTGCTCGCCGTGCTGTCCGGGCCCGATCCGCGGGTCCCCCTCGCCCTGGACGAGCCCGCGCCGCCGCTGGCCGAGCCTGCCGACGTGCTGACCCTGCTCGACCTGGGGGAGCGCGGGCTGCGCGGCCTGCGCGTCGCCTGGAGCACCGACCTCGGGCTGCCCGTCGAGCCCGCCGTGCTCGCCGCCCTGGCACCCGCCCGTGAGCTGCTCGCCGGGCTCGGCTGTGAGGTCACCGAGGCCAGCCCCGACCTGTCCGGCGCCGACGAGGCGTTCCGGTCCTGGCGGGCGTTCCGGTTCGCCACCCAGTTCGGCCCGCTGCTGGCCGTCTCCCGCGACCAGATTGGCCCCAACGTCATCTGGAACACCGAGCGCGGGCTTGAGCTGACCGTCGCCGACCTCGGCCGGGCCTCGCTGCTCCAGGCCGCCCTGGCCGAGCGGGTCAGCGAGTTCTTCGACAGCTACGACGTGCTGGCCTGCCCGGTCAGCCAGGTCGCCCCGTTCGACGTGACCCTGGACTGGGTGCATGACATCAACGGCGTTCGCCAGGAGACCTACCTGGACTGGATGGCGTCCTGTTACCTGATCTCCGTGACCGGGCTGCCTGCCATCTCCGTGCCCGCCGGGTTCACCCGCGACGGGCTGCCGGTCGGCCTCCAGCTCGTCGGCCGCCGCCGCGCCGACTGGGACCTGCTCCGCGTCGCCCGCGCCTTCGAGTCAGCCTCCGGCGCGGGGGCTCGCGCGCCAGGCTGAGCCGGGCGGGCGAGCTGGCCGGGCTAGCTGGCTGCGCTGAGATCCGGGTCCGGGGTGATGCCCCTGACCGGGACCGCTCCGGGCGCTTCGCTAGCGCTCTTGCCCGGCTTGGCGTCGGCGGCGAGCGCCAGGCCCTCGTCCGAGGGCGCGGCGCGGCGCGCCTGCCGGATCAGCATCCGGCCGATGATCAGGCCCGCGCCCGCCCAGACCAGGTCCGAGGTCGTCATCAGCACCCGGGAGGTGACCGCCACCACCAGCGCCGGACCGTGTGCCGCCACCGGGGCCAGCGCCGCGACCAGCGCCAGCTCGCGCGGCCCGATCCCGCCGGGGAAGATCACCATGATCGTGCCCGCCGACCAGGCAAGCGCGTAAGCGCCGATCGCCAGCAGGACGGCCGCCTGGCCCTTGCCCGTCACCTCGTGCAGCAGCAGCCAGATCTGCGTGCCCCAGGCCGTCCAGCCCAGCGCCGTCCAGAGTGCCGCCCTGGCCAGCCCGCTGAGCGTTGGCCGGCACTCCAGCGAGGGTCGCTTGAGGATTGCCAGCACCCGGTTCATCAGCCGGGACAGCACCGGCGGATACAAGATCACCAGCGCCAGCGGGGCGACCGCCAGCAGCCACCAGTACCTCGCCGCCGCCGCCGATGACGTCAGCGGCAGCGCCACGCAGGCCAGCACCAGGCCCACCGCGAGCGTCACCGTCGTGGACGTCACCACCGTGGTCGCGCAGCGGCGCTTCGGCACCGCATAGTCGCCGGCCAGTTCCACCTGCGCCGCGAACGCCCAGACCGCGCCCGGCAGGTACTTGCCGAGCTGGGACACCGAGATGACCCGCGTCGCCGCCTTCACCGGCAGCGCCGAGCCCAGGTCCGCCAGCAGGGTCCGCCACGCCAGCAGCATGCAGCCCGAGCCCGCCGCCGCCAGGACTCCGGCGATGACCACGGGGAACAGCTGTAGCTTGCCCATGGCGCTGCGGGCCTGCGGCCATTCGGCCACCAGGCCACGGGCACAGCAAGCAGCGACTACCGCGATGAAGATGACGCGGAGCCACGGTCCGGTCCGAAGCCTGTTAAGCACGCGGCAAGCGTACAGACATGAGGTCTTTGCCGTGAATTCGTCCGTTCAGGTGACGTGGAGGTTTCCCTGGCCCACTCATCCACCCTGGCCTGGGCATCTGGCGGCAGGAGCGAGTCTCCTCAAGGTAGATCACGCACCGAGGCGAAGGCGGCAGTTTCGGCTGCCCGCCTGGGGTCATGATCGCTGCGGACTAGATTGGCCAGCGTGACGCACCTGAGCCAGATATCGACCGTCGTCATCGACCTGCCTGCCAGCGACCATGACCGCGGGCTGGCGTTCTGGGCGGCGGCCGCGGGGCAGCCGCTCCCGCAGCTTGCCTTTCCCGACTTCCACGGCGCGCGGCTCCACGGCCAGGAGTTCTGCCTGCTCATCCAGAGCCTCGGCGATGGAGTCCCACGGGTGCACCTGGATATTCACACTGACAACCTCGACGCCGAGGTAGAGCGGCTGGAGAGCCTCGGGGCGCAGCGAGTGCGGCAGGCCGCTGCGTGGTGGGTGATGCGTGACCCCGCCGGGCTGCCCTTCTGCGTGATCACTGCCCCGGAGGGCACGCTCAGCGAGACCAACGCTCAGCGCTGGGGATAGCGCAGGCCAGGCCGGCGCCGGGTCCTCGTGCCCCGCTCGTCGGCCCGCGCGATTTGCCAGCGGGGGCGGGCACCTCTAAAGTGAGTACACACACCGACGCGGGGTGGAGCAGTTCGGTAGCTCGCTGGGCTCATAACCCAGAGGTCGCAGGTTCAAATCCTGCCCCCGCTACCAGGTTAGAGGCCGGACCCGAATATGGGTCCGGCCTCTTGGCGTTCAGTCCACAGTGTCAAGCGATGTCGAGCTTGCTGAGGCGCTAGCGGAATGTCGGATTCCCAGCGGCGCTCCATCCTGAAGGCTGACGGGCGTACCTGGTAGAACTGGTGGTCAGGGAGGTGGCTCTCGTGTCGTACGCGCCGAAGCTGGCTGCCGCGTTGTCAGGAGCTACCATCCGCCAGCTCGCTTACTGGCGCAAGCCCGGGTCCGACGGGCAAGCGGTCCTGACCCCGGAGTATTCGGCTGCTCGTCCCATCGATTACTCATTTCGCGACGTCATCGCGCTACGGACGTGCGTAAGACTGCGCCAGGAGGCTTCGCTGCAGAAGATCCGGCGCGCCCTCGACGCCCTCCGTGTCGATCTCGGCCTGCGCGATCACTTGTCCTCCTACCGACTCGTCGCGGACGGGTCGACGATCTATCTTGCGGACTCCGACCACGCCGTGGATCTCTTGCGACGGAAGGGCAACCTGGTTATCCACCAGTTCGTTGAAGTGCTGCAGCCGTTTTACGTGCAGGGAAGGCTGATCCCGGCCCTGCTGGAGCCGACGGCGTCGCAGCGGAGGACATCGGCGAGTTCTTCCCCCAGGTATCACCGGCCGCTGCGCGTGACGCCTACGACTTCGCGTCCTATGTCGACAGCTACGAGCAACCACCTGGGCGAACTGCGTGAAGCTGCTCCTCGACGAGAGGAGCTGAGGTTCCCGCAGCCCGGAGGCATCAGCTTCCGGGCCTCCTGCACGTGATTTGCAAACGGAGGGGTCCTGAACACGGGCTCGCAATTTCGTCGAGCGCTTCATGATCCTCTGCGAAGATGTGGCCGGTGGGATGGGAGGCGCTTGAGCGGTGGGGTGACGACGCCGTTCGCGTCGAGCCGCTAACTGGCGGAGTAGGCGTCAACGAGGTGTGGAGCGTGCGCATCAACGGGTGCCTCGCGGTCGGTCGCCTCGGCCGGCGCAGCGACGCTGATCTCGCGTGGGAGACCGACCTATTGCGACACCTCGACCGTGAAGGGATGCCGGTGCCGGTGCCGATCCCAACCACGGACGGTCGGCACTTCGCAGACGGCCTGGTGGTGATGACCTACGTGGAGGGCGGACCACCCGAGACCGAAGCCGACTGGCGTCGCGTCGCCGGCACACTGCGCCGGCTGCATCGGCTGACACAGGGCTGGCCGCAGCGCCCGGGCTGGCGATCGTCGACCGACCTCCTGCATGCCGAGACCGGGACCAGGGTCGACCTCGGCGCAATGCCGCCTGAGGGTGTCGTTCGATGCCGGGCAGCGTGGACGCGACTCACCGGCCGCGCGACGTGCGTCGTCCACGGCGACCCCAATCCGGGCAACATCCGCATGACCGCGGACCGCGTTGCGATGATCGACTGGGACGAGTCCCACGTCGATGTCCCCGACCTCGAACTGGCACTGCCGCACAATGCCGCCGGTCTCGACAACGACGCGCAGGACGTCGCCGCGCAGGCGCGGGCCGCATGGGAAGCCGCCGTCTGCTGGGACCCCAGCGGGACCGACCAGTTCGCAGTCAAGCCGCTCGCCGAAGTACGAGCGGTCTGAGCAGCAGCGAATCGACAGAGCGCACCTAGGACTGCACGCGGCCTCAGGGTGTCCGCGCTTTCCATGCGGGCCGCTGGGGGTCGTTGTTGTACACGATGATGTCGGCGTGCTCGGCGGGACGGGCCGTCTCGAAGTAGAACCGCTGAGAGGGCATGTAGCGGCGGCGATAGCGTTGCTCGACCTCGTCTTCGGACATGAGCGGGGTCCGGTCTCGGATCCGGGAGCGCTGCAGCGCCTTCTCGAAAGCGGCGGACACGAAGATGCGCAGGTCCCATCGGTCAAATAGCTCCTTGCGCAGGAGGAACACGCCGTCGAAGAGCAGCACGGCGTCGATGGCTGCCGTGGTAACCGGGGGAGACACCGCGACGTCGGTAGCTTTGTCGTAGACCGCCCGCTGGATTCTTCGATCGCCGTCCGGGCCTAGCGGATCGAGCAGGACCCGGTGGAGCGCGCCGAGGTCGGTGTTGTGGTTGTACCAGCCTTCGGCCGAGTCGCTCCACGGATGGCGCACAGACCTCGGGTTAAGGAAGTCCTCAATCGTGGCGCGGATGACTTCGCGGCCTTGCGCCCGCAGCACGACGGCGAGTTCATCAGCCAGCGTCGTCTTGCCAGCACCGGGAACTCCGTCGATAGCGACCCGTGTCGGGTGCGCGATCGTGACGGATCTGACTGCCTCAGCCAGGCGACTGAGCAGCTCGTCTCGCGTGCCACGATCCATGTCCTGCTCCCGCCAGCGCAGCTGCTGACCGTGTAGTTCGATATATCGAACCGATATATCGAACGGTATACTCCAGTGCGTTCCAGCGCAATGCGCTACCTCGCTGACTCCACGCTGACCGCGACGGAGGCGGGGCCAGCACCCCAGCACCCAAGCAGCGCGCGGCCAGGCTCGGACAAGTTCAGAAGACTTTAGGCCTAACAGATCGTTACGGTTTCCGGCCTAGCTTCAGGTCGAGTAGTGCCAGCTAGACCGGCTCTACCTACCAGTAGCGTTACGATTAATATTTGAAAATCGTAACAGCCGCCGCTAGACTCGATGCCATGAGCAATGACAAGACTGCTGCTGAACGCATGGCGCGACTTCGTGCACGTCAGCGCGGCGAGGACGTGCCTCGTCGGCAGCCTGGCCGTCCTGCGAAGTCACAACCTGTCGCCGGTACGCCCACGTGGCACCGTGAGTTGCCCACGTTTGGCCTAGATGAGACGGCAGTCTGGGAAGCCATTAAGCGTACCTTGAAACTGGATAGCAGCAACGCAGTCAGGATAGTCGGGCACGCATTTACCGAGATGCTAAATAACGCCATCGAGCACTCCGAGAGTGAGACCGTCGCCATTAGCTGGTGGGTCAGCCCGACTCAGCTGACTTTTGAGATAGCTGATAACGGCGTCGGCGTGTATGAGAAGGTCAGGACGACTTTCGGCCTGGATAACGTGGAGGATGCAGTCGGAGAAGTATCCAAGGGAAAGCGTACATCTGCCGCCGACAGGCATACCGGCGAGGGCATCTTCTTTACGTCGAAGATGGTAGACATCTTCAAGCTCAGTTCTTCGTCGCTGTGCTGGACAGTAGACAACCTTGAGCGCCACGACACCGGTCTGTCCAGCATAAGCGAGGTGGATGGTACCAGGGTGATGTGCCAGATCGACCAGCGGACCACTCGGGTGATAACTGACGTGTTCGCGGAATGGACCATTCCAACCCCTGGCGATGAGGAAGTCCGGAGGTTTGACAAAACCTCGATCACGGTCAAGCTTTTTCAGAAGGGCGAGCTTATCTCTCGCAGTGAGGCACGGCGGCTTCTGCATGGTCTCGAGGACTTCAGTGAGATCCTGCTCGACTTCACCGGTGTCACGGGCGTCGGTCAGGGTTTCGTAGATGAGGTTTTCCGCGTCTGGCCGAATCATCATCCTGGCAAGACGATACGGCCAATCAACCTGGATGACCGCGCTGTGAAGTTCATGGTGCAGCGCGGACTGCCCAGTTACGGCAGTTAGGGAGTCCCGCGATCGGCGGCACTTCAGGCTGCTGTGGTCTGCAGGCGTGACCGCAGGGTTGGCACGCCGGGGCCGTCAAGCTCGGCCAGGTACGGCACGCGGCCGGCCATGCTCATCACGAGCGCGAGGGTCGATCCGGTGACCAGGAGACCGGTGCCCGTGGCAAACGGCCCGTCGTCTGCCCGCAACTGCAGATCGGCCGCACGGGTGCGGCTGGCAACAGTGAAGTTGCGTCGGGCGAAGAAATCGGCCACTGGCGTCAGTGCGTCGACGCTCGGCGTCCGCGCTAGCCCAAGCGGCTGGCGGATGTCCTGGGCATGCACAATGACCTCGCCGAGGTAGGCCGGGGTGTCCCGTGACGGCGCGGTGGTGCTGGTGATGACGGCGCGAAAGCGATCAAGTGTCTCAGCAGGGGTACTGCCGCGGTGCTCGGCCAGCCGCCGCTGGTTGTGCACGGCGGGGCGGAAACGGGCGGCGAGCATGCTGCGTAGCCATTGCCGCTGGTTGAGGCTCGCCGCGGCTGTGAGGTGGGCGACGACCTGCTCGACGTCCCATTTCCCGCACAGGGTGTCATGCCGCCACTGCTCGGCGCTGAGGCCTGCCAGATCTTCTGCCAGCGAGGCGCGCTCGGCGTGCGCCAGTGCCCACAGCTCGTCGTCCCGCCGCTGTGCCATATTGCTCGATCCCTCCGAAGGTAACCTCACTGCCAGGTAGACCAGCCTCGACCTCCGCGATCATCGCCGCACCGCCCACCCCCTTTATTCGCTAACGGGATTGCTGACGGTACCGGGCGCTAGAACAAGCAGGACTAGTTGCGTACCGCGAGAAATCCCCGGAAGGTGGCCATGACGAGTGATCGGGAAGAGAACGCCGAGGACCAGGCGCTGCTGGCTTTCCTCGCTGCCCAGCGTGAAGCGGTGCTGTCCATTGTGGCGGGGCTGGAGGAGGACTCGTGGCATCGGTCGGCGGTGCCGTCGGGCTGGACCCCGGCCGGGCTGGTCGAGCACCTCGGCGGTGCGGAGTGGCACTGGTTCCAGGGCGTCGTGGCCGGCAAGCACCCCGAGCCGCAGCCTGGGGATGAGGACGTGACTCCCCATGATCCGACGGCAGCATTCGTCTGCGGCGAGCCCTCGGCCGAGGTCATTGGTTTCTACCGCGACCAGTGCGCAAGCTCGGATGCGGTGCTGGCGGTGACCGCTATCCGCGCGGCCGCGCGGCAAGCACGGTGTTCCGGGGCAAGAGGAACCGCCGGATGTGCGCTGGGTCGTGCTGCACATGATCGAGGAGACCGCGCGACATGCCGGTCACCTGGACATCGCGCGGGAACTTCTCGACGGCCAGACCAGGCTTGGGTCACGCTGACCCGCCTGATGCCATCCAATCTGCAGGCCCGGCAAATCGGCGCGGCCACCCCGCCCTTATTGCGCGTTCTACTCGAAGTTGCGGGTGATCCCGGAGGCGTCCTTGCCTTCTCCTCCAACAAACTGCATCGGGTCACCAGCGCCGAGATCTGCGATGCCGGAGGACTCCAGCGCGCCGATCGCCAGGGTGCGGCGCACGGCGGCGAAGGTGAGGACATGCGCCAGCACGCCGGCGAGCGTAAAGGTCTGCGGGGGCTGGCAGGTGGCGTCCAGGAACGTGTCGCCGCCCGCGCCGGCCCCGACGCGGTCCACGATGACGGTCCGGAACCGCGGGGCGGCCTGGCCGAGGCGCGCGTGCAGGGCTGCGGGGGAGGTTTGGCCGGCGGGGATACTGGTGGCGCCCTCAACCGCACTGACCCACATCTCGAGCTGGCGGACGAGCTTGTCGCACAGTATCCGCAGGCTTGGCGCGTCGTCGATGCCCTCAACGGGCAGGTCAATTGGCTGGTCGAGAAGGTCGGGCTGAAGCGCGGTGAGCCTGTCGATGATGGCGCCTGTCAGCTCGATGTGATGGTCGTACATCCTGGTCAGGACGTCCATGGTGTCGCTCCTGTGGGTGGCGGGCAGCCGCAGGCCGCCCGGCGGGTGGAAATGGATGCCGTTCGCGGCCTGGAGGTCGTGCACTGGGCGGCGCTGCCGCCGGTAGCCGGTCGGAGTGATGCCGTAGGCGCGGGCGAACGCGCGAGTGAAGGCATCCGGTGAGGTGTAGGCGGCCTCAGCGCCGATCTGGATGACGGTGTCAGTGCTGGATATCAGCCGGTAGGCCGCCCGTTCCAGCAGCAGCCGGCGGCGGAACGCACCTGGTGGTTCGCCCAGCGCCGCACTCGCTAGCCGGTCGAAATGAAACCGCGAGAGGTGCGCGCGGCTGGCCAGCTCCGCGGCGTCCAGACGAGGCTCAGCCAGGCTCTGCTCTACCAGCTGGATGATCTCTTGCAGTTCCGCCATGCCAGCCATCCTGACCTGGCAAGTCCGGCACTGTCCCGACCGCCGTTGCTCTCTTCGAGTCCATCTGGTCAGTCGTCGATGGCCTGGTAGGCGGCCGTCCAGAAGTCGAGGAGAATCGGCAGCCCTGGCGGCGCTGGCGCGCGCTGGACCATGAGGATTGTGGTCATGTTCTCGGCCGGGTCGTTGTACCAGCGGGTAGGGAAGCTGTGAGCTTGGCTCGGCGAGCTAATGTCGACAATGAGGAGAGGGTCATGTGCGCGAGCTGGCAGGTGATTGTCGACATTAGCGATCGCGGCTCGATCGGGACTGCTCGCCAGGTACGAGGTCGCGCTGGTACCAGCGGGCCGGATGGCCGTTGATCTTGCCGGGGCCGGCCTCGGCGAACCCGGCCTTGGTCAGCACCTTCTGGGAGGGGACGTTGCCCAGGGTGGTCACCGCCTTGATGGTGTGCAGGCCGTACCGCGAGGCCGCGAGCTGGCAAAGTTCCCGCACGGTGGCAGTCGCCACGCCTCGGCCCGCGACGTCCCGGGCGACGCGGTAGCCGAGTTCGGCGGTGCCGCCGTTCAGGACGAAGAGGTTGAACCTGCCGAGTACCGTGCCGTCCTCGGCCACCAGCACGTGGTAGGCGCCGATGCCGGCCTCCTGCTCGGCGAGCATCTCGTCGTGCCGCTCGGCGAACTGGTCGAAGTAGCCGTCGCCTCGATCGGAGATGAAGCCCGCGAAGTAGGCGCGGTTGGCCAGCTCGAAGGCCAGCACCGCCGGGGCATGATCCGCGCGCAGGCGCTCTAGCTCAGGCACTGGTCAAGCCTATGGGGGGCGGGGTCAAGGAGACCGCTGCTTATCGGCGTGCGGGAGACGTGTGAGGATGACCCGGTGCCGTCTCGCGCGCCTGTCGTCGATCCCGCCCTCCTCGCCCGGTGGTGCGCGGAGCACCTGGGCAGCCCGCCGGCGGACGAGATCTTCAGGTCCGGGCAACTGTCCGCGGTCATCGGCCTCCGACTGGCTGACGGCCGTGAGGTCGTGGTCAAGGTCCGCCCGGACTCGCCCCGCATCGCGGCGTGCGTCGAAGTCCAGCGGCACATGTTCCGGGCGGGCTACCCGTGCCCGGAGCCGCTGACCGGTGCCGCCCCTCTCGGTGGCGACGTCGCGACGGCGGAGGCTTACGTTCCCGGTGGCACGGAGTTCCCGAGTTCGGGCCATCCGGGTCGTGCCTTCGCGGCGGCGTTCGCGTGGCTGATCAGCCTGGCGCCCCGCCTGGAGGAAGCGCCCGCCCTGGACCCGCCGCCGTCGTGGGCGGACTGGAACCACACCGAGAACGGGCTCTGGCCCAGGCCCGACGATCCCGGCGTCAACCTCAACGAGGTCGCCGGCCCGCAGTGGGTCGATGACGCCGGGCGCCTGGCCCTCGACCGGCTGCGGGCCGGCGGCTCCGAACCGGTGATCGGTCACTGCGACTGGCTGACAGGCAATTTGCGCTGGAGCGGCGACGCGCTGCTGGTGGTGCACGACTGGGACAGCATGGTCGTTGACAGCGAAGCCGTCCTGGCGGGCTTCGCCGCCGCGCTGTACTCGGCCACAAGCGCGGACGAATTGGCCACCGTCGAGGACACCGAGCGGTTCCTCGCCGGGTACTGCGATGCGCGCGGCCGGGAGTTCAGCCCCGGTGAGCTTGAGCGCTTCTGGGCAGCTGGCGTGTGGACCAGGGCGCTCGACGCCAAGTACCAGCACGCGGTCGGCCAGCCCGTCACCTTGCTGGCCGAGAGCGAGGCCCGCGAGCGCCTCCGTCGCGCCGGGACCGGCCCGCCGCCGACGGGGGAGCTGCGATGAGACGGATCGACTACGACACGGAGCAGTATCAGGACTACGCGCGGCGGGTTTCCGCGCTACCTGGCGGCCGACGGGAAGTCAGGTCCGAAGTCCGGCGCGGCTGGTGCAATGGGCTGGGTCTGCCCGGTCCAGTTCTGCCCGTCCCAGAACCGCAGGCCACCCGGCCCGAGCGGGTCCGCGAGCCATCCGGGCTCGGCGGCGGTGCCGTCGGCCGCGAACGCGGCGGGCGCGAGTAGCCACGGCTGCCGCCGGCTCAGCGGTGCCTGCGCCTCTTCGAGCCTCTTGATCGTGGATAGGCTGCCCAGCCCTCGTGCCATCTGGATCAGCCCGATCGCGATGAGCCCGAACATGACGAACTGGACGCCGCCGTGGCGAGCCTGGAGGTAGGTAATCACGGTGACGGCCAGGCCAGCCAGGAATAAGCCAAGCCCGCCGTAGAACTGCGGCCAGCCGCGGCTGGCCGCGAATGAGCGCGACCGGATATTGCGGCTATGGGCACGCCGCCGCTCCACTTGCTGCGCCCGACGGTTCGGCACATCACAATCCTACCGTGAATGCAAGGAGTCGCCCGGATCCCTAACCCGCAGGCAGCCGCAGTGCTCGCAGCCCGGTCACGGCCAGCAGTGCCAGGAGGCCGGCGGCCGTCGCGGCTACCGCGAAGCCGCCGTGCTCACCGGAAGCGTCCACCGCCCAGCCAGTCACCGCTGCCGCGCTGGCCGCACCAGCCGCGCTTGCCGAGTTCAGCCACACGAAAGCCTGGGTCAGCACGGCGCGGTGCACCGTCAGTTCCGCGAGCACCGAGCAGATCACCAGCAGCGGGGGGACCGCCAGCCCGGTCAGCGCGAAGCCGAATCCCAGTTCAGGCACCGAGCGGGCGACCAGCAACGGCAGGCAGCCGGCCGCCAGCCCGGCCGCGGCCACCGCAAGCTGCACCCGCGGCGCCGCGCGCCACCGGCGCAGCCCGTACAGCCAGCCGGCCAGCAGGCTGGCACAGCCGGACGCCGTGAACAGCGCGGCGGCCGCGCCCGCCGCCCCGTGCTCGATCGCGAAGGCGGTCACTGAGACCTGCGTAGCGCCGAAGAACCCGCCAATGGCCAGGTTCACGCCGACCAGGACCGCGAATCCGGGGCGCAGCAGGGAGCGGCCCGGGTGGTGATGCGCGGCAGCGCCGGACGCCGTCGGCGGCGCGGAACGGCGCTGGGCGGCAAAGCACAATCCGCCGGCCACCACCAAGGTCCCCGCCAGCGTCGTGCCGAGCTCCGGGTGCCCGGTCGCCCCGAGGATGCTGACCAGAGCCGGCCCGACCAGGAACGCCAGCTCGTTGGCCAGTGATTCCAGCGCGAACGCGGTGGGCAGCGCCGCGGCCCGCTCGTCGCGCAGCAGCGCCACCCAGCGGGCGGCGGACAGGGCGCCGAGCTGGGGAATGGTGGCACCGGCCAGTACCCCGCCCGCCGCCATCAGCCAGTCCGGGGCGCCGGCGGCGACCAAGGCGAGCAGCGTGCCCACGGCCACGGCGTGGGCTAGCAGCGCGGGCAGCAGCACCGGGGTCTGGCCGAAGCGGTCGATCAGCCGGGCCAGTTGCGGGCCTGCCGCCGCCTCGGCGACGGCGAACCCGCCGGTCACCAGCCCGGCCGTGGCATAGGAGCCGGTCCGGGCGTGCACCAGCCAGACGATTCCCAGGCTGGTCATCGCGATCCCGACGCGGCCGACGGTGGCGGTCAGGAAGAAGGAAGCGGCACCGGGAGTGCGCAGCAGGGTGCGATAGGCCGCCGATGACAAGAGGTGTCCCGTTCGCTGCCAGGCAGGGCGGACCACTCGGGGTCGTCGGCGTCCAGAATTTACCGACCCGTGGTCATCGCCTGGAGCCGTCCACTCGCGGCGTAGAGCGGGGACACGCACCCCACGCCGGGCTCCATCACCGGGCAGAAGGTCAGGATTGAGAAGTCAGCATACGCTCAGCGACTACCTCGCCCTGGTTGCGCTCACCAGTGCCACAGGAGCCAAGACACCTTTCTGCTCCGACTCGGATCAAGCAAGGTGCGTTGTCAGGGCGTTGAGGTCGCGCTCGGCGTAGAGGCGGTGCTCCCATTCCTCGTTGAGGATAATCAGCAGGCACTCGCGCACGGGGAAGCTCCGCGGCGGCGGCCAGTCCCGCCCCTCGACGGCCTGGGTATGACCGTCCAGCGAGGTTTCCGTCAGGCCCTCGATGACCTGGCGGACCGTGGCCATCCGGTCCCGGCGCAGGTCGAGCACCGTGTCGAGCGAAGGCCGCGCCTCGCGGTCGCGTGGTACGTCCGGCGTATCAGGCATCTCGTCCCAGGGCAGGCCCAGCGGGTCCCACGGGGCGGGGTCGCCGAGAATCGCCCGCCGGATCCAGGAGTCGGTGGCGAACACCAGGTGCCGCAGCGTCTCGGTGAACGACCACTCGCCGTCGACCGACTCGTGCAGCAGTTCAGGCGGCAGGCGGCGGGCCCGCTCGATGGTCTGACCCCAGAGTCGCTCCAGGATGGCCCATGCGTCCGCGAACCCGGCCGGATCCGCGGGCCGCATCCTGGCCCGGTCGGGGTAACGCCGGTTCAGCTCGGCCTCGATGAGCGGCCCGATGTCGACACCGTTGATCGTGACGTTCTCTATCTCGCCCCAGATATCGACATTGGCCAGCTCGACGCCACGCAGCACTGCCCCGTTCAGGGCGATACCGCGCAGATCGGCGCCGGACAGGTCGACGGCGCGCAGCCGCGCGCCGCTGAGATCGGTGTGCTCGAACCGGGCGCCACGCAGGTCAGCTCCGATGAACTCAGCCATGAGTGGACACTAGCCGCGCCATCCGACAGCAAACCCTGCGGCCCGCTAGAGGTGATGCCGTCGCAGATGCCGGCGTTGCCGGGGCGGGCCGTAGGCGTAGCGGGGGTACAGATCTTCGGCCCGGCGGGAGGTCTTGTGGGTGAGCACCCACGACTGGATCTAAAGAGCGAGATGAAGCCCCACACCGCTCCGGCCACGGCAATCGTCCCTACCCGGAGCCAGCTTCGGCGGCCAGGAATACGGCTAGGCGGTCGGCCAACGCGGTGAGTTCGGCCTGCGCCGTGCCGCTGCGGGCGGCGCCGAACCCGTGGCCGCGTCCCCAGAACGCGGCCCGCACGGCATGGAACTGGGCCCAGCGCCGCACCCGCCCTGGCTCCAGCTCGGCCGCGTCGGCGTAGATGTCCAGCAGCCGGCGGGCGGCGCGGCGCAGTTCGCCGGCCGCCAGCAGTCGCAGCGGGTGCCACTTGATCGGCATGCCGGCGTCATAGGCCGGGTCCCCCGTGCAGCCCTTGGGATCGATGGCCAGCCAGGGCTCGCGCCCGGCGCGCAGGATGTTCCCGGCGTGCAGGTCGCCGTGAACGATCAGGTCCGGCTGGTCGCCGCCCAGGTCACGGGCAGTCGCCACGGCCGCGCCAGCCACGTAGGCCGGCAGCGCGTGCGGCCACCGCGCGGCGCCGGCGCGCAGTTCGCCGGCCCAGCCCGGCGCGACCGCTTTTTGGCCGGCTCGCGGCATACCGTGCCGTTAACGGATTATTAATGGCTGCGCGGGAACTTTAATGTCCCGTTCATAAGCCCGCCGTTAGCTTGATCTCGATTGCCCTTTTTTCAGGACGTGACAGAAGGGATCAGGCTAAATGGCTGGTCGTGCATTGCGTTATCCGTCATTATCATCCCTCGCCGCCGCCCTGGTCGTAGCCGGGCTGATGATCCCGGCGGCCGCTAGCGCCTCGACGGCGCGCCCGTCGTCGGCTCCCGCCTCGTCGATGTGCCCGGGGGCGACCACCGCCCTGTTCGGTCCCAACGTCTGCGTCTTCTCCCCGTCGATGAGCCAGGCGACCATCCAGGCTGACCTGAACAACATCTCCACCCAGCAGGTCCCGGTGGACAGCCAGTTCGACAGCCAGCGCTACGCGGTGTTCTTCGAGCCGGGCACCTACGGCTCGGCCGCCGACCCGCTGGTGTTCCAGGTGGGCTACTACACCGAGGTGGCGGGCCTGGGCTACCTGCCGCAGGACACCGTGATCGACGGCGCCATTGAGGTCTACAACAACCTGTGCACCGCCGGGACCTCGGACTGCAATTCCGACGTGAACTTCTGGCGGTCGATGTCGAACCTGACGCTCAACGTGGACCTGCCGGCCACGACTCCGGACTACGCGCCGCCCGTCGTCGACGCCTACGGTGCCGGCTGCGCGAACTCCGAGGAGAGCTGGTCCGCCTCGCAGGCCGACCCGATCAGGCGGGCCATCATCAACGGCAGCGTGGTGTTCCAGGACTACTGCGCGGCTAACGACTACGCCAGCGGCGGGTTCATCGCGGACAGCCAGGTCAGCGGCGATCTCGACTTCTACGGCAACCAGCAGTACCTGGTCCGCAACTCCGACATCGGCGGCGCGAACGGCTGCCCGAACGGCCTGTGGAACATGGTCTACTCCGGGGTGCAGGGCGCGCCAGCGCCGGCCTTCAGCGGCCAGTGCCAGCAGAACACGGTGCTGGACACCAGCCCGGTGACCGAGGAAGAGCCGTTCCTGTACGCCGACTCGTCCGGCGGCTACCACGTGTTCGTGCCGGCGGTGCAGCACAACTCCTCCGGCCCGGCCTGGGCCGGCGGCTCGGAGGCGGGGAGCTCGCTGGCGGCCTCGTCGTTCTTCACCGCGAACCCGTCTACCCCGGTGCCGCTGATCAACGCCGCCCTGGCCCTGGGCAAGAACCTGATCCTCACGCCCGGCGTCTACCAGCTCAGCCAGCCGATCGTGGTGAGCCGCCCGGACACCGTGGTGCTCGGCCTGGGCTTCGCCACCCTGGTGCCGCAGCAGGGCAACGCCGCCCTGGTCGCGCTGCCGAACCGCGGCGTCAAGGTCTCCGGCCTGATCATCGATGCCGGCCCGGTCAACTCCAAGGTTCTGCTGTCCGTGGGCACCCCGCTGCCTAGTCCGGGCGCGGCTGCCGACCCCGACCTCATCCAGGATGTCTTCTTCCGCATCGGCGGAGCGGAGACCACCCCGGTGGGGGCGGATGTCAGCCTGCTGGACAACGCGAGCAGCTCGATCATCGACGACGTCTGGGCCTGGCGCGCGGACCACGGCAACGACGTGAGCTGGACCGCCAACACCGCCAGCACGGGCGTCGTCGTCACCGGAAGCAATGTCACCGCCTACGGCCTGGCCGTCGAGCACTACCAGAAGAACGAGGTGATCTGGAGCGGCCAGGGCGGCACCGACGTCTTCTTCCAGAACGAGCTGCCCTACGACCCGCCGAGCCAGGCGGACTGGATGGCGAGCCCCACCCAGGACGGCTACCCGGCCTTCCTGGTGACCAAGCACGTCACCTCGTTCCAGGGCTACGCGATGGGCAGTTACGTGGTCTTCATCGACACCAGCGCGACGCTCTATGACGCCGAGGCGTTCCAGGCGCCGGACACGCCTGGCGTGCAGTTCCACAACGTGTTCGGGGTGTGGATCGCCGGGTCAGGCGGCGACAACTCGGTGATCAACGGGACCGGCGGCCCGGTGACCTCGACTACGCCGGGAACCGTCGAGCCGGTCGACGTGACGAGCTATCCGTAACGGCTAGCCCGTCGCGTTTATGAACGCGCCGGGCCCGGGTCAGGCCGGTCCTGACCCGGGCCCGGCGCCACCACGGGTGTACCGGAAGGGGACGAAAGGTTAAAATTCCCAGAAGATGCCCGCGCGGGACGTGCTCCAGGCGGGGGCCTGAGGGAAGAGGTGATGCGGGCCATGCGTGCTGGCACCGCATCTATCCGCGCGGCCGCGCCGGGTGCGGGTGTTGCGTAGTCCCCGTATCGCGGCCCCGCCGGTCCTCGCCATCGTTGACGGGTACTCGACCGGGCACCTGCTGCCCGGCAGGATGCGCGACCGCGGCTTCGCCTGCGTGCATGTGCGCAGCCGCCCGGATATGCCCGCCTACTTCTCCAGCGGCTTCCAGGCGGCCGATTACCTCGACGACCTGGCCGGCGAGGATGTGCCGCGGCTGGTCAAGGAATTAACTTCGGCCGGCATCAGCCAGGTGGTCGCGGGTACCGAGTCCGGCGTGTTACTCGCCGACGCGCTGGCCGCCACGCTCGGGCTGCCGGGAAACCGGCCGGCCCAGGCGCGGGCGCGCCGCGACAAGTCACAGATGGCGGCGGCCGCCGCCGCGGCCGGGCTGGCCGTGCCGAGGGGCGGGCGGTTCACCAGCGCCGAGGATGCGCTTGCCTGGTGCCGGTCCTGCGGGCTGTCCCGCGTCGTGGTCAAGCCGGTGGACAGCGCCGGCACCGACAACGTCTGGTTCTGCGACAGGCCCGGCGTCATCCGCCGGGCCTGTGAGTCCGTGCTCGCCAGCGCCAACCTGTACGGCGACCAGAACACCGCCGTGATCGTGCAGGAGCGCGTCGAGGGCACCGAGTTCTACGTGAACACGGTGTCGCATGGCGGCCTGCACCGGGTCGCCGAGATGTGGCGGTACACCAAGGCCGGGGACGCGGCGAGCAGCCCGGTGTATGACTTCGAGGAGCCCGTCGACATGCGCTCGCCGCAGGCAAGGACGCTGCGCGAGTTCGTGTTCGCGGTCCTCGACGCGCTCGGCGTGCAAACCTCCGCCGCGCACACCGAGGTGATGCTGACCGGTTCCGGGCCGGTGCTGATCGAGTGCGGCGCCCGGCTCAGCGGCGCGACCGCGCCCGATGTCGTCGCCAGGTACTCCGGAGTGTCGCAGCTCGACCTGCTAGCCGACGCCCTGGCCAGCCCCGGCCGGCTGGCCGGCTTCGACGATCTCGCCGTGACCTGGTCGGCGCGGGTCAGGAACGTCGCGTTCCGCAACCTGGTGGCGGGCGAGGTCGCCTCGATGGACTGGGTCGCGGCCATCGGGGAGCTGCCGACGGTGGTGGCCGTCCTGCCGGCCGTCCGGCCAGGCGCGGCGCTGCCCGTCACCCGCGACCTCATCGACTCACCCGGCTACGCCTACCTGGCGGGCACGACCAGTGCGGACGTGCAGCGCGACTACCTGCGGCTGCGCGCCATGGAACAAGACGGCCTGTACACCTGCGCCCCGCGCGGAAAGGGAGTCCAGCCATGACATTCGAGGCACCCGGCATGAGCCTGCGGTACGGAAGCGGCTCGGAAGCATCGACACAGACCAGGGACGCGCTCGCGGAAGGCAGGCGGGTCGGCGCGGACATCCCCGGCGTCGAGGAGATCACCGGCAAGTACCCGCTGTTCGGCGGCGCGGTGAGCATCTTCGCCGCGGGCTCCATCGTGCAGGGCTGGGGCCACGCCGCCAGCGACATCGACCTGTACGTGGTGACCGCCAGCCCGCTGGCCGTGGACGACACCCTGGAGTACTTCGTCCGGCACGTGTCGACCACCGACCCGGAGATCCGCATCGTGCTCGGCGAGTTCGGCGCCTACCGCGCCGATATCGAGGTCTGGACGGTCGCGCAGATCGACGAGGTGATCGCCAGGTTCGCGGCCGGCACGCCGAGCCAGGAATCGCCCGAGCTGATGGAGAACGAGCAGGACATGCTCTACCGGCTGGCCGCGGGGCGGCCGCTCAGCGGCGCGGGCTGGTGGCAGCAGCGCAAGGAGGCCATCGACCAGTCCCGCTACGGGCTCTGGCTGGGGGAGAACCACAAGCTCAAGGCCGAGACCTACATCGAGGACGTCGGCGGGCTGCTGGCGACCGGCGACGGCCAGACCGCCGCGCTGGCCGGCCAGCTCGCGGTGCTGGAGGCGGTGGAGGCGGTGCTCGCCCTCTACGGCGACTACTCGGTGAACCGCAAGTGGCTGTACCGGCGGCTGGAGAAGGTCCGCCCGGCGGAGATCTCCGTGTCCGACGGCTGGGACATGATCACCATGGCCGGGGCGAGCACCGACCCGTCCGGCTGGGCCGAGCGGGCCGGCCGCCTGGCGCAGCGGCTGCTGCTGTCGGTCGAGGCGAGGGGCGCGCGATGAGCGACTGGGTTCCGCTGCGGGCCATGGGCACCTTCACCCGGCGGTCGCCGACCGGGATGCTGATCGAGACCTACCACGACGGATATGAAGTGAACGAGACTGGCGCCTACATCTGGTCCAAGGTGGGCAGCGGCCTGACCGTTAGCCAGATCGCCACCGAGGTGGCGGGCCATTACGAGGTGACCGCCGATGTCGCCGCGCAGGCTGTGACCGACTTCATGGCCGACCTGGTGGAGCGGGGCTTCGTCGTCAGGCACCCGTGCGCCGGCTGCTGCGCTCGCTCGGCTGGTGGGACGCCCTGGCCAGGCCCGGTCCCACCAGGGTGCTGTCGGTGAACTCGCTGACCGACGCGGCAGGCAGCGGGCTGGCCGCCATCTGCCTGCCGTTCTTCGCGCTGCGGGTGGCCGGGCTGTCCGCCGCCGGGCTCGGCATCGTCCTGTCGGTCGCCGGCGCGTGCGAGATCGCCGCCGCGGTGCCCGCCGGCGCGGTGGCCGGCCGGATCGGCGTGTTCCGGTACACCCTGGCCACCAAGATCGCCCAGGTGGTCGTGTTCGGGCTGATGGCGCTGTCACACGGGTTCCTGCCCCTGCTGGTGCTGGCGGCGGGCGTCGGCGTCTCCCGCGCGGGCGCCAACGGGCTCAGCCAGGCGCTGACCGTGGCCGTGCTGGGCGAGGAGCAGCGCGCCGCCGCGCTCGGCGCCGTCCGGGCGCTGCGCAACATCGGCTACCTGCTGGCCGGGGCCGTCGGCGCCTGGTTCCTGGCGACCGGCTCGCGGACCGAGCTGCGGGTCGCGCTGGCGGTCAACGCCGCGTCGTTCGCGGTCGGCGCCGTGTGCACGCTGATGCTCCGCCCGCCGGGGAAAGTCTCGGTGACCGAGCGGACCAGCTGGTCGGTGCTGCGCGACTGGGAATACCTCGGCCTGGTGCTCGCCGCCGCCGTGTTCGGCAGCAGCCTGGTCGTGATCGACGTCGGCCTGCCGCTGTGGGTGCTGCGCTACTCCTTCATCCCGTCCTGGACCGTCGCGGTCGTGGTGACCCTGAACACCGCGATCGTGGTGCTGCTCCAGTACCGGTTCTCCAGCCGGATCACCCAGGTGCGGCATGCCGCGCGCGGCATCAGGCTGGCCGCGGTCGCGTTCTGCGTGATGGCCGCGCTGCTGGCGGTCACGCCGTGGACCCCGGCGCTGGTCGCGGTCGGGCTGCTGATCGTGGTCGCGCTGGCCCTGACGGCCGGCGAGCTGTGCGAGTCACCGTCCTGGTGGACCCTGTCGTTCGAGCTGGCCCCGGCTGACCGGCGCACCGAGTACCTGTCCGCGTTCGACCTGTCCTGGGCGGTCGTCGGCATCGCCGGGCCGGCCGCGATGGCGGGCGTGGTGGCGCTCGGCCCGGCCGGCTGGCTGCTCTACGGGTGCCTCATGGTCGCCGCCGCGGCGGGCGGCCTGCTGCTGGTCCGCAGGCGATCGCGGCGGCTCGACGCGGGCGAGGACGCCGAGGTCCAGTTCGCGACCTGACCAGCGGAACCGCGACAATGGGACGATGGAGCACCAGGACCGCGCACCGAAGCGCGAACCGAAGCCGGAAGACCGGCCGGTGCTGCCGTCCCGGAGCCTGGACGAGACCGACATCGGCTGGGGTGACCGCCCGGACCCCGACGACGAGGACCGCTACCTCCGCGACCGCCCACCCCACTGGGACACCCCTTAACCGCGGGTCCGCGGATCCGCGGACCACTTCCAGCTTGCCGGATTCCAGACAGACTGACCGGGCAGCCGCCCGGAGATGACCGGGTCAGCAAAAGAGCTCAGCGCCGGGCTAAGCCATCACAGAAGTACCTGGAGTGCGTGCAGCAACGGCGGCCGGGCCTTGGGGAACGTAGTGGTGAGGTGAATCAGCTCAGGCGGCCTGCCGCCACGGCGCAGCCAGCGCCTGAGCGCCTCGTTGGCGATGTCCGGGCCGACGCCGCCGGGCACCCGGTAGGCGTCGATGATGCAGCGAGCCGCGTCGTAGAGCCCGATGGAATACGACTCGTCGAGTCGAATCATGCTGCGCCCGATCTCGAACGTCTCCGGGCTGAACTTGTGCCAGTGCACCGGCGCGGAGACGGCTGGCCGCCACGCGCCGCGAGGGATCGCGATGTCGTGCACTGGCGGGATGATGTCGGTCAGCTCATGACGGGCCAGGGCGGACAGCAGGCACAAGGTGGGCTGGTGTGCCCGGATCGCGATCTCCAGCAGGTCGTAGTCGGCTGGCTCCTGATCGGCGCGGCGGTAGATACCGCGGGCGATCTGCTCCACCTCGCCGCCGTCTCGCAGGCGAGTGAGTTCCCCTCGGGACAGCCCATGCTGCGCGGCCTGGGCGAAGGTAAATGTCCCCGGCAGGCCCGGCAGCACGATGATCATCGCCTCCTCCGCTGTACGTAATCCTACCCACAACCCATGGGAATGGGTAGGGTTACGTCCGTGTCGGGCGGAAGAGCTGCGAGGATGCTGGCCGAGCCTGCCTGAAGCCGCTGCCGTGCGGATGCGAGGGTCTACTATGACCAGCCTTTCAGGATTTCAGAGTTATGGCGATCTTGCTAGGCTCGTTACTGTTTTGACAGCAGATGATCGCCTTACCGTAACCTAGCTGCGGTTCACTGCGTGCGTGACCGGGATAGCAGCCCGAAGCGCGGGCCGTCGTCGTGCAGGACGTGGCGGCCGCGATTTTCGCAACACCAAGAAAGGCTGGCTGTATTCGGCGCCGGCGGTGCTCATCTTCGCGGCGTTCGTCATCGTCCCGACCTTCTACACGTTCTATGTGTCGCTGTGGAACTGGAACGTCCTGAACCCCGCCATGTCGGTGTTCAAGGGGCTGGGCAACTACCGGGAGCTGTTCACCGCGACCGACCCGAGCTTCGCCGACAGCCTGCTGAACTCGCTGTACTTCTGCGGCGCGATGGTGATCGGCGGCACCGCCATCTCGCTGTCGCTGGCCCTGCTGCTGATGCGCGGCGGGCGCGCGATGAACATGTCACGCCTGGCCATCTACCTGCCCAACGCGACGCCGCTGATCGCGACGTCGATGATCTGGGCCTGGATCTTCAACCCGCAGTTCGGCCTGGCCAACTGGGTGCTGCGCAGCATGCACCTGCCGGCCTCGCAGTGGGTGCAGGCGCAGGGCAGCGCCATGCCCGCCATGATCCTCTTCAGCCTGTGGCACGAGGTGGGCTTCACCACGATCGTTTTCCTGGGCGGCCTGGCGGTCATTTCCGAGGAATACGGCGAGGCGGCCAGGGTCGACGGCTGCGGGCCGTGGCGGGAGTTCTGGTATATCACCTGGCCGCAGCTCAGGGTGGTGACGACTTTCGTCGTCATCATCACCACGATCGGATCGCTCCAGGCATTCACGCAATTCTACGAGCTCAGCAACGGCGGTCCGAACAACGTGACGACAACGCTGAGCTACCTGGTCTATCAGGAAGGCATCGTGATCGGGAATACCGGCTACGGCGCCGCGATCGCCGTCGTCTTGTTCTTGATCACCGTCTCCATCACCCTCATCCGGCGCCGGACCACCGGCTTCGGGGTCACCTCATGATCAAGAAAGGTAAGCCGTGAAATCACGCTCTACCTGGGCGGCGGGCGCGGCGTGCGCCGCCGCCGCGATGCTCACCGTGACGGGCTGTGCCGGCGGCGGCAAGGCGGCCTCGTCCAACAGCAAGCCGTCGGTCGCGGCCATCACCAAGCCGGTCACGATCACGTTCGATGAGGTGGACTCCTCCGGGACCCTGAAGACCGAGATGGCCTCGATCGTCAAGTCATTCCAGGCGGCCAACCCGAAGATCACCGTCTCGCTGACCGCCTACGCTACCTACGGCCCGCTGCTCACGGCCGAGAAGGCGCAGGTCGCCGCGCACAAGGCGCCGACCATGGGCCAGGCCTACGAGAGCTGGGCGGAGACCTTCGCGCAGGCGGGCTCGATCCTGCCGGTCAGCGAGGTGGCGGGCACGGCCAAGCCGGCCGAGCTGTCCACCTTCTACACCGGCGTGCAGAAGGACCTGTACCTGCCGGACGGCAAGATGTGGATGTGGCCGTTCAGCAAGAGCCTCCAGCTGCTCTTCTACAACGGCACCATGCTCAAGCAGCACCACATCGCCACCCCGACCAACTGGACGCAGTTCGCCGCGGCGCTCCAGGCCGCGTCTAAGGGCGGCGTCGTCGGTACCACCATCGACCCGGGCAGCGTCGCGGCGCAGACCTCTGGCGAGGAGTGGCTGGAGGAGCTGGCGGCGGCCAACGGCACCCCGGTGTACACCTCGACGGGCGTCCCGCAGTTCACCTCCCCGGCGGCCGAGAGCGCGCTGGCCTACCTGGTGAAGCTGAAGAAGGAAGGCGCGCTGGCCACCGGCACGAACTACCCGGGTGAGACCGCGCTCGGCGCGAAGAAGGGCCTGGTCGACATCTCATCCTCGGCCGGTTACTACTACGAGCAGCAGGCGGTCGGCAAGAAGTTCCCGCTGGTGACCACCGTCCTGCCGTCGGGTACCTCAGGGGCGCCGGACATGATGGCCGGCGGCAACCTGGTGGTGTTCTCCTCGGCCACCGCCGAGCAGAAGGCCGCGGCCTGGAAGTTCATGCAGTACCTGGCCAGCCCGGCGATCCAGGCGCAGTGGTCGGCGGCGACCGGCTACTACCCGGTGACCGCGCAGGCGCTGACCCAGTCGTCGATGGCGAGTTACCTGTCGGCGAACCCGTGGGTCAAGACCACGATCACCGGCCTGAACGACGCCATCATCGACCCGCCGTACACCTGGGTGACCGCCTGCGGTGGTTACCTGTCCAACGCCGAGTCGGCGGCGCTGTCGGGCACCAGCCCGTCGAAGGCGCT
Organism: uncultured Actinomycetota bacterium; assembly: GCA_963725175.1. GTDB lineage: Bacteria > Actinomycetota > Actinomycetes > Streptosporangiales > Streptosporangiaceae > DASUBV01. Next base: position 2,319,166 of record CAVRXH010000006.1, on the reverse strand, counting down.
GGCGACGGCGCAGACGGCGTGCAGCTCGGCGAAGTCCAACTCGTGACCCCAGCGGTCCTGGGGGCATCGCGCCGGGCTTCCCGGCGCGATGCCCTCGCGCGCCGCCGGTCCGCGGGCCGGGTCACCCGCGCCTGGCTGCGCCGGCTGCTGGCCTGCGCGATCGGGCTGGCCTTCATCTTCCCGTTCTACTGGACGGTCGTTATCTCGCTGGCCAAGCCGGGCGGCTTCGACAGCTACCCGCCGCTGCTGTGGCCGCAGTGGGACTGGGCGAACTGGGCGCGTGCCTGGGGCGAGGCGCCCTGGCCCCGGCTGTTCATCAACACCGTGTTCATCGCCTCGTGCACGGTGGCCCTGGCGATGGTCACCTCGGTGCTCGCCGGGTTCGCCTTCGGCATCCTGCGCTTCCCCGGCCGCCGGTTCCTGATGCTGCTGGTGCTTTCTGTGCTGATGATGCCGATAGTCGTGCTGATCATCCCGGACTACGTGCTGGCCTCGGACGTGAACTGGGTCAACACCTACTGGATTCAGATCGTCCCCTGGGGCGCCAGCGTCTTCGGCATCTTCCTGGTCCGGCAGTTCTTCCTCACCATGCCGCAGGAGATCCTGGACGCGGCGGCCGTCGACGGCGCGGGACGGATGCGGGTGCTCTGGCGGATCGGCGTGCCGGCCGTCCGGCCCGCGCTGGTGATCATCGCCATCCAGGTCTTCATGGCCTCGTGGAACTCCTTCCTCTGGCCGGAGATCATGACCAGATCGGAGAACGTCCAGCCGATCGAGGTCGGGCTGGCCAGCTTCAGCGGCGCCTTCGGCACCGACTACTCGGGCCTGGCCGCCGCCGCCACCTTCACCACGCTGCCGCTGATGATCTTCTTCCTGCTGCTCCAGCGTCAGTTCATCCGCGGTGCGATGTCGGCCGCCGGCTCCATCCGGTGAGCGGGCTGCTGCTGGTCGTCGACTTCGACGGCACGGTCTACCGCGGCGACGAGCCGGTCAGGTACTACGCCCGGCATATCGCGCAGACGCTGCCGCCCGAGGCGGCGGAGCCCTACCTGGCCACGGTCGAGCGGTACATCACGGACGGCGTGGCCGCCGCCTGCGACAGCACCGACACCGTCGAGGCCGCCGCGCTGCGCGAATCCGTCGACCCGTGGGGCGCGGCGGTGCACGTCGCGGCCCGCTGCTTCGGCGTGCCGCCGGACGCGACCGAGCTGGCCTTCGCCCAGTGCCGCGCCTGGATGACCACCCCCGAGTGCGAGATCGAGGTGGTCTGGCCGCTGCTGGAGACCCTCGCGGAGCTGCGCTCGGCCGCGCGGATCCTGCTGGTCACCAACAGCCAGGAGGCAGGCCTGCGCGCGCTGCTTGAGCGGATCGGCGTCGACGGCTACTTCGACGAGGTGGTGGCCGGCGCGGGCAAGCCTGATGGACTCCGCCGCCTGCTCGTCCGCGAGCTGGACGCTGACCTGCGCGAACGTCCGTGGCGGCTGTTCTCGCTCGGCGATCATTACCGCAACGACATCGAGCCGGCCGCCGAGATAGGAGCGGCGGCCGGGTACATCGACCGATTCGACCGGCGGGACGGCCCGGCCACGGTACGCGGTCGTCAGGCCGAGGACCTGCTGCCGGCGCTGCATGCCTGGGTCGCCGACCCGCCGGCCAGCGCCACCGCGGTGCCGTCCTGCGAGCGAAAGGGCTGAGGTTTGGCGCACATCGAGTGCTGGGGCGGCGTCGGGGTCATCGGCTCCAGCAAGGTGCTCATCCATGACGGCGGTTACCGGGTGCTACTCGACCTGGGCCTGGACATCCCGACCGGCGCCGACCTGTTCCGAGCCCCGGCCGGGCTGCCGGCGGGCCGGGAGCTGGCCACCAGGCTGCGGGTCGGCGCGGCGCCGGCCATCCCCGGCCTTTATGACCCGGCCGCGCTCGATCCCGGCGACCCGCTGGGCGAGCCCGCGGGCCCGACCGCCGTCTTCATCAGCCATCCGCATATCGACCATGTCGGCCTGGCCGGGTTCGTCAGGCCCGACGTCGCGCTGCATGCCTCGCCCGAGGCCATCGCGCTGCTGCGGGCGCTGGACCAGGGCGGCGAGGCGCTGCCGGGGCCGCGTGACTTCGCCGCCCCTGACACCGCCTGGCGGCCGGTGCGGGCGGGCCAGCCGGTGCGGTTCGGCCCCATGCTGATCGAGCGGTTCGACGTGGACCACGACGTGTCGGGTGCCAGCGGCTACCGGGTGACCACCAGTGACGGCGTGCTCGCGTTCACCGGCGATATCCGGTTCCACGGCCACCAACCGCTGCGGTCCTGGGCGTTCGCCGACGCGGTTGCCGGCTGCGATGTGCTGGTCACCGAGGGGACCACGCTGAGCTTCGACGAGCACCACCCGCTGCGCACCGAGGCCGACGTGGCCCGCGACTTCGAGGCCGCGCTGGCCGGCCGCCGGGACCTGATGCTGCTGTCCATCTACCCGCGTGACCTGGAGCGGGTCCGGGCCGTGCTGCGGGTCGCGGCCGGCGCCGGGCGCAGCGTGCTGTGGCCGGACCGCACGGCGGCCTTCCTGCGGGCGGCCGGCATCGAGGCGGCCGCCGGGATCGGCGAGACCGGCCTGGCGGCGGTGCGGGCCGCGCCAGGCGGCTTCCTGCTTCAGCCCGACAGCGCGAACCTGGCCGGCCTGCTTGGCCTGCCGCTCGGCCCGGCCAGCACGATGCTGCACGCCAACGGCGAGCCGCTCGGCGCCTTCGACCCGCGCTGGCAGTTCTATACCGACTGGCTGGAGCAGTGCGAGGTGCCGTTGCGGATGCTCGGCTGCTCCGGGCACGCCTCGCAGGATCACCTGCACGAGATGCTGTACCGGATCCGGCCGTCGGTGGTGATCCCGATTCACACCCGCAGCCCGTACCGGCTGCATCCGGTCGGCGGCACCGCCCGGCTGGTCGTCGACTACGCGCGTGCCTACGACTTCGCCGGGCGGCCGCTCGGCGAAGGGGACTGATCAGGAGCTCGCGGCGGCTACGGCCGGGTGTACTCGGGCTCGGCGATGCCGGCGTCCCGCCGCACCCGGTCGGCCTCACGAGACCGGCTATGCCGGATCCTGATCGCCACGTCCAGGATCCACAGCAGGCTGACGCCGGCCGCCGTCGGCGGGCGCAGTTCCTCGATCTCCTTGCGCGCGTGCTCGTCCTGGAGCAGCGAGCGCAGCGCCTCCCAGGTCCAGCCGGGCACGCCGACCGCCTGGACGATGACCTTGTCACTGACCGGGCAGAGCCGCGGCCGCTTGCGAGCCAGCAGCTTGGACGCCGTGGCCGTGCCCACCCCCGGCACCTTGTTCAGGTAGTTCCAGAGCGGGTCTACCGCCGAGAGCTCGTCGTCGGATGCTTCCCACAGGTCGATGTCGTCCCGGACCGGCGCGAGCAGCGCCGAGACCGTGCCCGCCTCGGATTCCAGCAGGTGCCGGACGGCCTCGGGCCGCCAGGCGATGTCCAGCAGGGACACTGCCAGCAGGTCGACTGCCGTGACCCGGTCGCGCGGGTTGTCGCCCAGGCTAGTGAACATCGCTCCGGCGAAGTCCTCCTGCGGGCTGAAGTACGTGGCGACCGCGCGCGGCAGGCCAGGTACCCGCAAGCTGTCGCGGAGCCTGTCGACCGCCCCCGGCACCGCGTCATTCATGGGTAAAGATGTCATGCCTCAGTATGACCTGACCAGGCCAGATACGCGCGGCCTTTCCTGGCCCCCCGCCGGCGGCCTCAGGCACCCGCCGGCCGCTGCCGCTCCGCGTCGAGCCTGGCCGCCAGCCGCCGGGGTGCCTTGCGCCGCCAGGACTCCTCGACCAGCTCAAGCACCCGGTCCGGCGGGGCGGTCGTCAGCAGCACCCGGACGCCCCGTATCCGGCGGCCCCAGCGCAGCGGCTCGAACGCCACCGGGTCTTCCGTCGCGCAGGCCAGGGCCTCGTCTTCGTCCATGAAGACGTGCAGCCGCGCCTCGTCGGCCGCGACCGTCGCGAAGATCTTGCCCAGGACCCGGAACGAGGTCATGTCGAAGTGCGGCTCCTCGCTGACGCCGGGCAGCGACAGCGCGAGGCCGCGGACCCGGTCCACGGTGATCATCGCTCCAGGCTAGCCCGGCGCGGTCCCCGACCAGCGGAGCGTGAACCGCTCCAGGGCGTAGCCAAGCGCGTTCAGCGTGGGCTGGAGGAAGTTGTTCCTGATCGTCTGCGCCGCCGTTGCCTCCGCCGTCCTGACCAGCGGCCCGGTGATCTGCGGAGACTGGGTCGCCTTCTGGAAGGCCAGTCGCTGGGCGTCGGCGTAGAGCACGGCAGGCGAGAACTGCGGCCGGAGCAGCACCCCGCAGCCAAACCCCGGGTAGGTCCAGCTGTGCTGCGTGCTGACCGGCCGGGACGGCAGGTTGTCGATGGACACGTCGTGCACCGAGCTGGGGAGCTGCGGCCTGGGCAGCACCATCGTGACGCCGACCCGGCCGGGCTTGCCGCCGGCCGGCTGGCTGAGCACCTGGAGCCGGTAGTGCCCGGTGCCCTTGGCCCACCACGACGGCCCCGGGTTCAGGTCGACCGTCGCCGCCGCGTGCCCCACCGCGTAGAACGTGCTGGAGTACCAGCACGGCCAGGGGCCGACGCTCTTGGATACCCGGTGCGTGAACATGAAGGTGAAGTTCGCCTCGCCGAGCGCCGGCCGGGAGATGCCCTCGATCTTCTGCAGCACCCACGGCCCCAGGTCGATATCGCGCGTCGCCGGGGCACCCCCCTGCCACGGCCAGCCGAACCCGACATGCGGCAGCTTCACGTCCAGCCCCGCCATGTGCAGCGCCGCCGACAGCCCGAGCAGCGTGATCGACGCGATGGCCCGCCGGAAGATCAGCACGGCCACGGCAATCACCGCGATCCAGGCAACTCGCCGTCGTCCCCGCCCCTTCTTCTCTCCCGAACGGCTGTCGTGCCCGCCAGGCCGTTCCGTGCCGAACTGGCCTGGCGCCGGTGCCAGGACCGTCGTGGGCGCGCCGCCCGGCGCAGGCCAGTCCCGGTCGTCGGCTGGCCCGCCAGGCTGACCGGGCCAGGGCGACGTCTGATTGTCTTGCCGGCTCCTGGCCAGCGGTGAGCCCGAGCTGAGCGTGCCGAGCAGCATGAGCAGGATGCGGAACATGCCGGTCCACCTCTCCGGATGGGTGCCTATGCGATGGCCCGGTAATGCAGGCCGAGGACGATGGGGACGGCCCCGAAGGGCTTGCGGAACCGGCTGCCCGGCTTATCCGGCGCTTTCGGGTCGGCGATGTTCGGCCAGCGCATGGTGAGGTGCTGGTCGGTGAGGCCGGCCACCGAGTACGGGAACTCCATGGCCGAGGTGCGGTGCAGCCGCAGCAGGCCGCCCCAGCGGAAGGCGGCGAACGTCTCGGCCAGCTCGCGGACCGACAGCGGCTGCTGGCCGGTGACGTCGATCCGGTAGACCGCCCAGGACAGCTCCACCAGGTCATCGGCGCACTGGTCAAGCGCCTCTGACCGGGTCCGGTACACCGTGCCGTCCAGGTTCGGCGTGCCCAGCTTCTCGCCGTTCACGGGCGAGTACCTGGCCCTGGCCTCGCACTGCATCCAGTCGCAGGCCGCGAGCAGTTCCCAGCTCAGTCCCCGGTACCCGGCGACCTCCCGGTACAGCGGCTCGTTGCGGAGCAGCGTCATCTTGGCCAGCGTGTTGAACGCGCTCTGCACCGAAAGCGGCACCCGCGCCTTGTAGCCGCGCGGCCCCCGCGCCGCGGCGCGACCCGCTGGCTGGCTGGCCGCCTGGCCCGCTGCCCGGCCCGCCGCGCGGGTCCGCGCCTGGCCCGCCGAAGCGGCCGGCGCCCCGGCGAACGCGATCGCGGAAGCCGCCAGGACAGACGCGGCCGGTCCGGTGCCGGACGTGGGGCCAGTGCCCGATGCCGGGCCAGCGAACGACGCGGGTGCCGCCGCGCCGGGTCCCGCTGGCTGGCCGGCAGCCGCCGTACCAGGCGCGGCGGCTCGGTACACCGCAGCGGTCCTGACCCCCGGCACCGTCGTCGTGTGCGCGGCCGGCGCCGACCGCGCCCGGTGCACCGCAGGCGGCACCGCCGTCGTCCCCGGAATCGCCGCCCCGCCCAGCCCGGCTCCGCTCGCGCTAGTCACCGTCGTGCCGCCAGCAGGCACTCCGGGAATCGCGGCGCCCGGCGCGGCAGCGGGGGGCGCGGTCGTGGGAGGCGCGGTCGTGGCAGGCGCAGTCGTGGGTGCGGTGCTGCGCGGGGCGGCGGCGTGGGGAATGGCGCCGGTCCCGCCAGCGCCGCCTGCGGCAGGGGCGGACGTGGCAGGGGCGCCCCCGGCAGGGGCAGCGGGAGCGGACGGGGCAGGACTGGATGGGGCGGGACTGGACTGCGCGGGAGCGGGCGCGCCGGGGATCGCGGCGTCAGGCGCGGCGGTGGCCGGGCTGGAGGCGGCGGCCGGGCTGCTTGGGGCTGGCGCGTCCGGCGCCGTGGCGGCCGGGGTTGTGGCAGTCGGCGTGGGGGCGACCGGGCTGGGCGTGGCGTGGGCGGGGCCGCCGGCGTCGGGGGTCACGTGACTGGGCGGTGCCGGGGTGCGCGGTGCCGGAGTGCTCGCGTCGGATCCGGTCGCGGCGGGTGCGGCCAGGGCCGCGATGTTGTAGCGGTACAGGTCGTAGCGGCGCATCAGCCCGATGAGCTTCGCGCCGTAGTCGGGGTCGGTCGCGTATACGCCGGTGAGCGCGACCGCGAACTCGTTGGGGTCCTGGCGGTCGGCCATCGCGCGGGTGTAGTACCCGCTGGTCGCCAGCAGCCGCCCGTGGTCCTCGATGCTCTGCGCGACATCCGCGTACACCCGGAACCTGGCGGTCACGGTGACGGCGTGCCCGTTCACGTACTCCTGCGTCGGCTCGGCGTCGCTGCCGTCCGGGCCGGTGCCCTTGATGCCGAACAGGTTGTGATCGCGGGCGGCCAGCGTGCTGTGTCCCCAGCCGGACTCGTCGATCGCCTGGGCGATGGTGACGGAGGCCGGGACGCCGTACTGGCGCTGCGTCGCCATCGCGCCGGGCGCTAGGGACCTGATGAACGCCTGCTCGGCGCTGCTGCCCCCCGCACCCGCGCTCCGGCTCGCGCTGCGCGCGGCGTGGTGCCGGGTGTAGCGCCCGGTCGCAGGGGGCGGGCTGGCCTTCGGGGGCGGGCTGGCCTTCGGCTTCGGGCTGGCCGGCCCGGTCGCCGCGAGGAACGCGGTCGCCGGCCCGGCCCCCGGTACCTCGGCACCGCCGGCAGCGGCCTTCTCGCTCTCCTTCGCGCCGGCCCCGTGCCGGCAGTGCCGCCTGCAGTGCCGCCTGCCGTGCCGCCTGCCGTACCGCCTGCCGTACCGCTCGCCGCGCCGGCACTCTGGCTGGCGGATACGGCGGGGATGGTGCTGACAGCGGGGATGGCGCTGGCCGCGCCTGAGGCGGCGCCCGAGCCCGAGCCCGAGCCCGCCGGCAGGTCGCCGTTGTTGACGAAGCCGACTACGCCGTCCTCGGCGAGTGAGCCCTGGTACTCGTGGGCGTTGACGGACATGTTCGGCAGCGAGTCGCCGCCGATGGTGCGCAGCACGCCGTCGGCGAAGCCGGTGACGACCTCGACGTGCTGGTGGAACAGCACCCAGTCGCCGGGCAGCGGCCGGTAGCCGTCGCCGAGCGGGTGCCAGCGGTGCTGCTCCTGCGCGGCGGTCCGCACCGAGATGATGCCGGGTGAGGCGGGATTGGCGTCTACCCGGACGACGGCCCAGTCGTGCAGCGGCCACGGGTAGGTCGAGCCGGCCGTCACCCAGCTCTCCCGGCCGACGACCTGCGCGGCCAGCTCCAGCGTGAGGCTGGCGAACGCGGCACACGACTCGCCGTGGTCGGCGCCGTCGGTGCTGTCGTGCTGCCAGATCAGCGCTTCCATTTCGGCGGGCGTCTTGTGCTGTGCCATCCGCAGGTAGTACTGCGCGACGTGCACGATGGCCGAGCGCAGCGCGCTGTCGTCTGACTTGGCCGGGCGGGCGGCCTGGGCGAGGGCCAGCAGGCGGACCTGGATGTTCGACGGCGAGTTCAGGTCCGCCGCTGGCTTCGGCGCGAAGTGAAACCCGGTCACGGCGCCGCCGGCACTCAGGCTGACCAGCGCGGTCGCCTGCTGCCACCAGGGTCGTTTCGCGGGCTGCATGACGGGTCTCCTTCCTGCGCTGGGTGGTGCGTCCGGGGACGGGGCTATCCGGCCGGGCTAGAGGCGCGGCAGGTGGCGCAGGATGGCCTGCACCTGCGGGCTGCCGGGGTCGGTGGAGTGCTGGAACAGGACCACGGCGTCCTGCACCTGTCGCGCCGAGGCGCCGACGACCCATTTCCTGAACACATCCGCGACCAGCGCCGCCTGCCCGGCCGGGCTGGCAACCGCCTGGGCGCACCGGCTCGGGAAGCCACGCAGCGAGGTCAGCGCGGCCGACCCGGTGTACCGGCGGCAGTTGGCGGTCGTGCCCTCCAGGCCGGCCTGGACGACCGGGCTGCCCGTGGTGCTGCTGCTCAGGGTGGCCCCGCCGATGATGTTGTTGATGGCCCGCGCGGCCACCGCGATGCTGTCCACCGGGTTGGCGGGGCTGTAGGGCCGGTGCAGGTTGAGCGACCAGGCGATCTCGCCGCCCTGCGCGGGCGAGATCGGCTCCAGGCCGACCCGGCCACTGGCGTTGTCGGCGAACTTCGGGTTGTCCCCGCTGGTCAGCAGCGCGAAGACCCAGAGGATCTGCCGGGTGCCCCTGGCGCAGGCGAAGTTGACCTGGCCGGGCTCGGACTTCACGTCGGGGTTGCGGCAGGCGCGGACGGCCTCGCGCTGCACGGTGCCGACGCTGGCGGGCCAGGTGGCGGGCCTGCTGCCGGGCAGCGCCAGGATCAGGATGACGATCAGCAGCGCGAGACCGGCGGCGGCAATGGCGATGATCCGGCCGCGGGTCAGCCGGCGGCGCGGCGCGGCCGGCCGGCCGTGGCTCAGCAGGTCGCCGGTGCGGTCGCTGGGAGCGTGAGCGTAGTCGGCGTCGCCGTCCATGAAGCCGGGCCCGGCCCCGGGCAGGGGGTTGGCGGGACCGGTCAGCACGGTCGTTTCCTGATCGGTATCCAGGAGACCGGCATATTCGAAGTGGGTTCTCACTTTCTCACCTCCAGCGTGCGGCGATTACTCAGCGTGAAGTACATCGGTGGTGCGAATGACATGCTCAGGCGGCGGGCCGCCGGACTGGCCGCGCTGAAACCGGAGAATGGCCGGTCACTGGGCGCGCGGCGGACGGGCGGCTAGGGTGAGCCGTCGGTGCTCATGGCGATGAGCTCTCGCCCGGCGGCCCGCCACGGGGCCGCCGAGGTCCGCAGCTGCGCGCCCGGCGGGGGTCGCTTGCTGGCGGCGGCCGGGCCTGCGGAAATACCTGAACTTGGCTCGGTACCGCAGGCAACGTAAGGCATGCCCGTAATTAGAACACATGTACGAGCCGGGTGTGAAGACAGTTCAGTTAGAACATACATTCGCCTGCCGACAGTTTGGCCGCCGGCCCCGTGGCCTGCGCTGATACCACGAGCGCGGCTGCGGGACCACCGTACGGCGGGTGGTCGGCCCGCCCTGGCCCGCCGGGCTATCGAAATCGGAGTATGCCCGGCGCCCGGCACCGCGGCACCGCTCGGTGATTACTTAGCGTAGTCAGCCACGCTCGCGTATGGCCTCGAAAGGGACGGGGAGATGCGCGCAACAGTTTCAACCGGGAAGGGACGCGCCCGTGTGCGGGCGGGTTTTGCGTCGTCCTCGCTGCGGGCGGGACAGCGCTGGGGCCAAGCCGGCCGCGCGCGGGCCGCCCAGGGCGGGGCAGGTCGCGCCGGCCTCGGCGGTGCCGTGGAAGCACGTCGGGTCAGGCTGGGTGCTAGCCGAATACTGGCCGGGCAAGCTCGGCATCAAGGACTGCCAGTTCGCCGCACCGAAGGATCAAGATGCCGCCTTCTCGCAACCCGCTGCGCCTGATGCGCAACCTGGAAACGACCGCCCGCCACACTGTCGCGGCTCATCGAGTCCCAGCTAGCTGCGAGCAAGGACAGATACGGACAACTGTGGGAGCAGGTGGCCGATTGCCAGATACCTGGAAGCGAGGCCGGCCCGGCCGTGGTCGGGCTGCATTTTCTGTCTTATTGCCGTCGCCCGTAGTGGTCGCCGACCCGGCAAAGCCTGGTGGGCGTGCATTCACAGGCAAACGCGAACACTATTCGCGCAACCGTAGCGTGGTTATGGCCAGTAACGGATGATAAGACAGATCTGCAGTATGCAAGCAGGCATCCTGTGGGAGATGGCACGGCGTCAATCCAGCACCCAACCGGTCGGTATGCCACCCCGCCTGGACGCCGGAAGTTCGCGCAGGACCGACGGGATGTGAGGGCCGCGTTGTCTGATGACCTCGGAGGGTGGCTGCGTGATCAGCGGCTCGCGCGTGGCTGGGCTGTCGCTGACATGGCCCGCCACCTCCAGCACTCCGGAAAGGGAACTGGCGACAGCCATCTGCCGGGTGCCGCCACGCTGGCCGCCTACATCCGCCGGTGGGAGCGTGGAGTCATCGCGCCCAGCGAGCGTTATCAGCTCCTGTACGGCGCAGCGCTCGGCATCCTGCCCGGCCAGTTCGGCCCCGGCGGGTCTCACCGGCGCCGGGCTCGATCCGGCGACCGTAATGCCGGGTCCATCTCGCGCCGTACCTTCCCACGCGCGCCAGGCGACCGTCTGCGGGCGATCCGGGCCCGCGATTCTGGCGGCTATCTTGCTTGCAGGACGGAACATGACGCAGCGAGACAGCTGGAACAGCCTGCGCCGGCCGCTACCTCGCTCGATCAGCTGATGGCGGTCATCGCGGATGAGTCGCTGGAAGCTCGGAGAGTGGGTCGGCATGTCGCAGGTGGCGGATACCACGATCGATCGGTACTCAGGGCAGGTCACGGTGCTGGCGAAGGGATTCGAGGCCGCGTCGCCGCTGCCGTTGCTGCTGGAAACCAGGCGGCTTCGTGACCGGGTGGCCGCTGTCCTGCGCGGGCACCTCCGGCTGGACCAAGCTCGGGACCTGTACCTGCTCGGGGCACAGGTGTGCGGCTTGCTGGCGTGGATGACCGGCGACTTGGGGAACTTCCGGGCGGCGGACACGCACGCCTGGACGGCGTGGCTGTGCGCAGAGCAGGCCGGGCATGACGGTGCGCGCGCGTGGGTCCGGGCGACGCAGGCCAAGCTTGCGTACTGGGACGGCCGCTACTCCGAGTCCGCTCAGCTGGCCGAGCACGGGCTGACCTTCGGCAACGGTGACACCGCTCGCACATTCCTCGCGCTGTTCCAGGCCAGGGCGCTTGCCCAGGCTGGCCGTCGAGACGAGGCCAGGCTGGCACTGACTCTGGCGGAGAACGAGCGCGACCATGTGACGGCTCCAGACCTCACCGGCGGCGTGTGGGGCCTGACTCCCGGCCGGTACCACGGCATGGCGGCCAGCACGCATATGCTGCTGGACGAGCCGGCGCAGGTGCTGGCCGACGCGTCTGAGGCGATCACGCTATCGGAGTCCGCGCCGGCGGGCGAGCGCCACATCTACTCTGAGATGCTTGCCCGCATCGATCAGGCACAGGCTCACCTTCACCAGCCAGACCTTGACGGAGCGTCCGGCGCGCTGCGACCCGTCCTGGAGCTTCACCCCGACAGCCGCATCGAGCCGCTCATCCGCCGCCTCGCCAGGCTGCAGCACGCACTCGCCACGCCCCGGCTTGCCAGCGCGGCCCGGGCACGTGACCTGCAGGAGGAGATCGAGACCTACACAAGCGAGGCAATCCCGCGCGCCGTCAGCGCCTAGGTAGACGCCATGGGATCTCGCCCGGCGCCGGAACAAGCGCTGGCTGAGGCATGCGCGGCGGCGGGTCTGGACTCCCAGGGCGCGAGCATCATGTACGCCCGGTCCAACGCGGTCTACCGGCTGGCAGCCTGCCCGGTCGTGGTCCGACTCCGGTACGCACCCGGCTCAGGGGAGCAGGCGAGCCGGGTGGCTGCTAGCGTCCGGGTCACCGCGTGGCTGGCCAGCATGGACTTCCCTGCGGTACGCCCGCTAGACATTACCCAGCCAGTGACCGCCTGCGGGTACATCGTGACCTTCTGGCACCTTCTCCCTCTCCCAGCGGTTGGCCAGCCAGCACCGGACGTCAGCACGCTCGGGCACCTGCTGCGTCAGCTGCACAACCTGCCCGCGCCGCCAGTCAGCCTTCCGACTGCCCGGCCGCTGGGCTCGGCGCGCGAGGATACGCAAAGCTGTGTGTGGCTGGCCGCCGCCCAGCGGTCGTGGCTGCTGGCCCGCTTCGATGCGCTGGAGCACCAGTATGCTGACGCTACCTGGAGCCTGGGATCGGGGCTGATCCACGGCGATGCCTGGACTGACAATCTGATCGGCACCGGCGACGGTGTTGTCGTGGCGGACTGGGATGCCGTCAGCCGCGGCCCCCGCGAACTGGACCTCGTCCCGACCAGCATCAGGTACCGCTTCGGGCAGCCGCAATCGGATTGGCAGCGGTTCTGCCGCGCCCACGGCACCGACCCCGCCGGGCTACCCGGCCTGCCCGTGCTGCAGGCCATGCGGGAGCTGCGGACAATCGCCGCCTACCTGCGCGCACCCGACTACCTGCCGGCCCGTGTCGAAGCGACCCGCCGCATCAGCGACCTGATGAGCGGAACCCAGGATCAGCCCTGGCACGCCCTGAACCTGGCCACCTGAACCCCCATGACAGCATCGACCGCACCGGGCAGCCTGCCCCCGGCAGGCGAATCGCCGCCCGGCTGGGGAGCTGAGGCGGGCACGCGGGACTGCTGAGCAACAGGAACTGCGTGCCCTGCTGGAAGCGACGCATATGCCCACCGCCCCGCTCTTGCGCGGAGCTTCTCCCGCACGCAGCTGGCGTGGTTATCCCATTTACCTCAGTCTCGCAAATGCGTTAATCGTGTCGAAGTGCGTGAGGGGCGACAGCTCGTAGATGAGTTCGGCTGCGTAGCGCCACATGGTAGCGGCAGAAACGCCGTCACCTTCGGCGAAATCCCACCAATGTAAGGTTACCGTGGCGTTGCCGGCCTCCGCCGCGGTACGAGCCAGGATAGACGCGGTCGCAGCTGGCGTCATTCCGCTTCGGCGTACGTACTTATGCGACAGGCCGATGGTCTGGAAGAACTCGGATCTGCCGAAACTGCGTCCGCCCGGCGGGATGAGCTTGGCCTTCGCGCGCCCCTCGGGGTCGGTCGGCCGGAATCCCAGGGCCGCAACCTCGGTATCGGTAATGGAGCGGCTGATGACGAATCCGTTCTCGACACAGGACGCCGCAAGCCCGGGGCTTATGGCATTGTGCGGCGGAACCAGGACTGATGTGCCGAACCGTTCGCGCCAGCCTTCAAGCGTTCGGCAGAGTAGTCGGTCATGGCCGGGATGCGTGGCGACGAGTTCTGGTACTGCCGGGCCGGCTGGAGACTTGTGGTCGGCGTGAGTCAGGCCGTGTAGTGCGACGTCGCCACCTCGTCGGAGCGTCGCGTCGAGATGACGGATCAGTCGCAAGTTGGCCATGGTCGAGCGTCCGCCGGGAGTTTCGGCGCGGCTTCCGGTCGGCCCAAGTGAGAGCGGTGCCGGATAAGGAATTGCAGCGATGGTTACTGGCCTGCCGCGCCAGAGCTCAGTGTCCATGCGTTCCAGAAGCTCGATCGGAGTTCTGCCATGAACATCGTCTAGCCTGATCGCGACTGCTGGCATCTTCGCTGCCGCCTCCCTGTGTTGGGGCCGTTTCAGCTACGCGTTGATGGCGCGTGCTCGGCGGTTTCCGTCGTTTGGTGCTCCCTGAGCGTGGCGGCGAGGGCTGCGATGCGGCGGAGCGGAGAGACGTCCGGACGGGGAAGCTGTGCGTCCGCGCAGAGCGCCGCGACAGCATGGCGGATCGAGGTATGCAAGGGCGAGTCGTCGATGATCTGGTCAAAGACGACGTTTCCCTTCTGATCAGCGGTCAGCCGGTGCTGATTGCGACCCAATTGCCAGCCGCCGGGGGCGGTGACCGGCTCTAGGTGAAGGCTGAAGCGGGTGCTTCCGGCATGGACGTTGACGTGCCGGTGACGGTCATCATCGGCACGCAGTGCGCGCTGCCACCGTCCTCCCGGAGATGGCCGGGCCACCACTGGGATGAGCGGCCCGGTGATCGAAGAGGCAAGCTCGAGGTAGACACGCTGTGCCCCGTTGCCGAGTGTGCTTCTCTCGGTCAGAGAGGAGACGAAAAGACTCTCGTCGTATGTGGCGTAAAGGTCGCTGCGGGCAGGATCAGCGGCGAGGTAGTCGGCAACGAGGCTCGATGGCAGGATCTGGCGTAATACAGCGAGCATATGCAGCCATTCGTAGCCGAGGACACCGTAGATCCGGTCGACGAATCGGCCAGTGCTGATGTCTTGCCGACGGTCTTTGGTGAATGTGATCGTGATGTGGTCAATCGGCTGGCCGGGTGCGAGTTCACTGATGAGCGCGCCGAGCCGACCGAGCGCGCGCGAGTGGCTGTACTGATCGTTGACCACGATCCGCGCATGGGGGTGGGCATTGAGCAGGTGCTCGAAATCGGGGATCTCGTGGCCGTGGCAGGCAGGCTTTTCCAGTATGACCCTGGCCTTCGGGTCGCGGTCGAGGATCTGCCGGAGCAAGGATAGATGGTCGCCGGTTGGCGCACACACCGACCACAAGTCCGGGGGATCTGCCGCAGCAGCATCCAGCGCTTCGACGCTCGCGTACACCGGGAGTGGCATTGCCGGACTTTGGTGGTGCTTGGGGTCTATGACGGTGACCCGCATTCCGGCCTCGCCGAGAATGTCGGCGTGCAAGCGACCTGCCGCTCCGTAGCCGACGACGCAGGCGTGCTGCCGCTCTCGCGCGCTCAGGCTGGTTCGTGGCTAGGGCGCAGCGAGTTCCGCTGCGGAGCCAGCGCGGGCGGAAAGGTAGAGGTCGAAGTAGACGTCGTAGAGACCTGCGGCGGCTATGGCGGCATCTGCGGCTTCGGTGTGAACTCCGGGTAGCTGCTCGCCGACCGAGCGGCAGAGGGTTCTGGCCGCAATCAGTGTTCCTGCGCGGTAGGCGTCGTAGCCCTGGTTTGGGATGGAGTCGGCCTCGAACAAGTTCATCGAGCGGCCATCGCCGAGCAGGACGAAGGCCGGGCCGCCCGGAAGGGCGTAGCGCCGACCGGTTCCCGGAAGGTCGGTGGCGAGCGAAGCCATGCCTGGTGTCCGCAGAACGCTGAAGTCGCGAGTGGCGAACGGTGCGAGATACACGCCATCCGGCAGCTGATCCAGATCCGCCCGGGTTAGCGCGACCTCACCTGTGGTGCCGAGTACCGCGAAGGGCCGGGCACAGTTAAGCGCTTCGGCGGCCGTGCGGTGTGCGCAGTAGCCGGCTTCAGCGGCTGTGATGAGCGCGATAATGTCCGTATCGACGATGCAGACGCGGCAGCCTTGCGCACGCAGCATGGGAGCGAGCCGGGATCCAAGCGTGCCGAAGCCAAGCAGCAGCATGCTTCGGCCGATGACTTTGACCGTGGGGAGCAGCGCGCGAAGTCGCCGTAAGCAGGAATCCGCGATTTCCGGATAGCCCAGCCGCGTTTTGACAATCGAGCGCGCCATGTTCCACACCGGTACTCCAAGCGGACCCGCCGCCGTGATCCGCTTTAGGCCGCTCACGGTCAGCTCCAGGGCGGCATCAACCGCGCACTCGGTGTCGGGGCGGCCGTAGCCACGCGCGAGCAAGCCGCCGTCGTCGATCGCCAGAACCTTGCGCCCGCTGCTGCGAGCCGTCGCGATGAACTCGTCAATCTGGCCGGAGACCAGCTCCGCCTGGTCAGCATCGTTGCGCGTGGAACCCGGGTCGACGTCGATCCAGGCATTGTCGAAAACCGTGCTGCGGTAGCCACGGGCGAGGAAGGTCGAGTGGATGCGTTGACGGTTCCGGGTCCGATCGCCCTTGGCCATAGTGAAGATCCACTTGGGCGGCAGGCCGGAGCGTTCCGCAGCGAGGACGAAGCCGACGCTGTGTTCCAGGTAGTGATCCCGGAAGAGCAGCGCCCAGCCGTCGAATGCGCCGTCGGGTATGGAGTACCGCGCAGTCATGGGCATTGTGGCGGTAATCGCGTCGAGTTCAGCGTCGGTCAGGGAGCACGAGGATTCCAGGAGCTGGGCGTGCTGGCCGTGCATCACGAGTCCCTTTCGCAGCGTGGTTGGCGGATGGGCAGGCAATCGCCGCGGTGAGGCGCACGCGCTTCGCGGCCGGTGCGGCGGTCAGGCGGCCTGAGCGCGGAGGTTCTTCTCGATGGCGGGCAGGTTCTCCAGCAGCGCGGTGGCGGCTCGGTGCCGCTGTAGCCAGAAGGCGTCGAGGTCGTGCTGCAGCAGGCCGGGCCTGAGGTAGTGGTTCTTCACTCCGTACAGGCTGGTCAGCAGCTGGATCAGGGCCGCTCGGGCGCTGAAGGCGATGTCGCTGGGGGCAACATGGGGGTTCACGCGCTGGTAAGCCGAGATCAGCGCGCTGGCGTCGTCCTGCCAGTCGCTGGCCAGGGTGACGGTGCGCGGGTCATAGGCGATGCGGCCGAGCTCGTAGGCCACGAGGAATGGGTCCGGCGGGCGGAAGTCGATGACAGCGGCGAGTTCCTCGCCGCGGAACATCAGGTTCACCGCGCTGTAGTCGCCATGTAGAACCTGCGCGGTCAAGGACGGCAGCCCGTCGATCAGGGCCGGGATATACCCGGCCTGGGTACGTCTTTCTCGGAGCGTCTGCCCTGCGATTTCATCGAACTCGTCCGGCTCCCCCCTCGCCGCGATGACGGCGAGGATCCGGTCAGTAGTCGCAGTGAAGCCGTCCGTGTCGAATGCGAGCCATGAGTCAACTTGCGGGGCGGGACCGCGGCTTTCGGGCAAGGACGCGAAGGTCCGGTGAATCGCGCCGAGGGCAGCGCCGGCCGCGTCGATCTGCGCATGGCTCAGGCCTGTTTCGACAACGTGGCCATCGACGTACTCCCATACCGATGCCGCACTGCCCGCCAGCTCGGCGATGAAGGTGTCCCCTTTAAGCGCCAGGGGCCGGGCCACCGGAACTCCGGCGCCGGCGGCCAGCGCGGATAGCCGGATCCCGGCGCTCTCCGCCGGAAGGTCCGCGCCGACTGGATAGCTCTTCACGAAGACGAGGCCAGCGTCAGTCTGGGCACGGTAGTTGACCGTGCCCTGGCCGATCGGAAGCCGGTCGAGTGACTGGACGCTGAGCCCGAACTGCGACTCCAGCAGCGCGGTAGCCGCCGCGGGCCCGGTCGGATCGTCAGGCTGCTCAGTCTGGTGAGCGATATCGGGCGGTGTCATGGATGGTGGCCTCCTGGCGGCTGAGGGTGCTGGCGCGGTCACAGTACCGATTCGGCGGCGGCGCGCTGTGGTCATCTCGGCAGCGAGCCGCTGGTACACCAGAGCGACGGATACCCACCGATTAGCCGGAGCCTCCTGCAGGGTCGTCTCGCCCCACGGGCGCTTGCCGGTGTCCAGCAGGCTGAGCAGGGCGGCGGCCTGGCGGTAGTCGCGGTAGAGGGCGCGCGGATAGCCGTCAGTCAGTTCCCGGACGCTCGGCAGGTCCGGCGCCACGACCGGAGTGCCGAAGCCCGTCGCCATCGACACGCCGGAGGGGTGCAGCACGAGGCGGAAGAACTCGAAGGGGCTGTCGGTGCGGTAGGGCGAGAGCAGCGCGGTGGCGGCCCTGCATAGCACTCGCGCGTTGCCGGGCGGTACATGCTCAGCGTGCAGCATTACTCGGTTTCCTGCGCCGCCTGCGAGTTTCCTGAGGCGATCCACAGCGCCTGGATCAGCCGGGCGGCCTGCCACCACCAGTTTCGATGCGTCCGTCGAATCGAGGAACGTGCGCACCAGGCACGGCAGGCCCTTGTACGCGGCCAGGTTCCCCAGGACAAGCAGGCCGGTCGGCGCGTCTCGAAGGAACTGAGTCAGCCGCTGGACCTGTGACGAGGCCGGCCGCCGGGGGATAGCGTCCAGTCCGGCGCTGCCTGCCACCACGACGGGGCCGCGCCCGCGAATAGTCCGCAAGGTGGCTGCGTCCGCCTCGGTATGAGCGATTACCGCGTCGGCCTGTGCCAGGACAGCACGGCTTACCGACTCATCGACCAGGTTCGGTCCATGCGCGCGAATCGGAAAGAGGTTGTGAACTGTCCACACCAGCCGCCATCCGCCCCGCCGCAGATCGTCGAGTTCCGCCAGGAGCGCATCTGCGTGCTCCCGGCAGGGACCGCCATCCATGCCCCGGTACAGGCGAGACAACCGGTGCAGATTGACCACGCCTGGTCCCTCGGTCCTCCGGGGAATGCCTGCAAGCCTCGGCGTGAATGCCAGCCCCAAGCCCAGGGGCAGTGCTCCTTCCAACTGCTCGAAATACGGGCTTGGCCAGCGTGGATAATCGGTGATGATGACCCACGGCGCGGGGTTCATTCCGCACCTCCGTCCGCGGAACCTGAAGTCAGGGCGTGCCACCAAGCGCAGGCTTCGTTATACCGGCTGAGGCATACCGGCGCTGTTCGGTGCGCGCCGGTCCACTCGAAGGCGACCTCCAGCGGCTGTCCTGCGGCTAGCAATTCCTGAGATTGGCCGGCCAGCAGCGCATGCCCAGGAGCCGAAAGTCCCGATCCGTCGTCACTCAGATGAATCACCTCGGCCTTAGCTAGCACGCGCCTGGCGATGGCCGAGGCGGTGGGTCCGGAAAGGTCGGCCAACGCTGCCGCAGCCTGGGCAGTGTCGGCGAGCAGGCGGATGCGGGGGTCCGCGCGCGCGACCTCCTCGAGTTGGCCGATGCCAGCTGGCGTCCACCATGACGCATCGTGGAGCTCTATCAGGAGTGTTATCGCCCTGTCTGGCAGACGCGGGACCGGAATCGGCTCGTCGCGCGGCGGCACCGCTCCCGCCAGAACCCGGATCATCCCTGCACCTAGGCGTGATGCGGCGTCGGCGGTTCGTTGCAGTTCACGTTCTGCGGCATGTCGGCGCTGCTCGTGGGCCTGGATGAGGTCGTGCAATGTCAGGTCGGCGGTCAGGAGCCTGACGGGTGCGGTCGCATCCGCGACGGCACGCCAGCGGTCCAGCTCCTGTCTGGGTTGCCGGGTAGCCGCACAACCTCGATGCCCGCCGCGCAGGTGGAGAAACGGGATCTGGTGGTGAGCCGCCCACACCGCCAGTTCGGGGACGGCTGCTCCGCGTACGCCGATGCTGTAGAGGCCGACGCCGGTCGCGCAGCCTTCCATCAACACCACTCCAGAAGTGTGATCGGGCGCACTGGCCGATCGGAGGACGAGGTGAGATTCCGGTAGAACGACTCGACCTGGGTCTCGCCGATGCGCAGGCACCAGGAGCCGAGAGTTGCAGAATCAAAGTTCGCTGATAGCCAGCCAAGCGTGGCGGTGAATTCGCGCTGGTAAGCGGCGTGGTCGTAGCCCGCCAGCTCATGCATGCCGATCACCGCCACGTTCCCGCGGTGAATAAGGGCCGCCGAGAGCGCCTGACGAGGGTCCGGGGATCCAACCAGCCCGACGACACCCCGCTCCGCAGCGGCCTGTACCGCACGCACGCAATCCCCCGTCGCATCGATCACGAGTGGCGCGGCAGTTCGCGGCACGCTGCCGGTAACCTCGGCGCCGAGCCCCGCAGCATAGGGAACTTCGGCCCTCCTGGTCAGGAGGGTGACGTGCTGGACACCTCGGCGGCGCAGCTCAAGGCAGCAGCCAAGCGCCACCGGGCCGGAACCAATCACCAGCGCCCTGCCTGCCCGCGCCGGGCAGGCAGGATGCCGCATACCGAACGCGGCTATCAGCTGGAAGCGCGCCGCCGCCGCCTTCTCCATGGTGACGCCAGGCTCAGCTAGCAGAGCCCTCGGGTTGTCTGGATCGACCCAGGAACCGTGGGGTACCGGTGCCAGGAGCAGCGTGCCGGCCGCTGGCCGCCGCGCGATCGTCATGTACCCGGCTTCGCGAGCCTCGCCGCCGATCGTGCTGCGCAGACGCCGGAAGCTCGGTGCCGGGGCTGACGATGCTGGCCAGCGGCGCTGCCGAGTCCGGCGGAGCTTCGCTTGCGGGCAGGAGCACAGCGCGACCATCCTGAAACCGGACCCTGGCCCCGCCGGCAAGTGCTTTTGGCGGAGACGCACGTAGGCTCACCGCTCCGTCGCTCCGAGCAACCTGGGAATTTCCTCCAACAGGGGTGGACGCTGGCTGGCAGGCTTGGACCTGTCCCATACCGACGTGACCAGCACGGCCTGCATTCCGTGCCGGCGTGGCGCATCAACGTCCTTGTCAGCGGTGTCGCCGAGAAACAGCACCCGGTTCGCTGGGCAGCCCGCCTCGCTCAGCACCGCCTGGTAGAACTCGCTGTGAGGCTTGCGGATCCCCAGTTCGCTGGAGAGCACCACCGCGTGAAAACAGTGCTCGATGCCCGCCGCGCGCAGCGTTCGCCTCCTGGCCGTCTCGGGCCAGCGCGTGTTGCTCGCCAGCACGATACGGAACCCGCGCTCGAAGAGAACTCCAACTGCGCGGGCCGCCTGGTCATCGATTCTCGCATCAGGCAGATGCTCGAATAGCCCGGCGACAAGGTAGTCCATCTCATCAGGGAGCGCTGCACCGCAGGCCAGGGCAGCAGACCGCAGAACTGACGCGAACGGCGTCTGCCGAAGATGCCTGCGGTCAGCTTCGTGGCTCGATTTCATCGCGCGGTTCAGCGCCTCGACGAGACCAGGATGCGTGGTCCGCTTGTCCAGCGCACGCAGCACGGACGCGACCGCCGACCCGTCTGGCCTTGTTCCGGAACGTGAGGCTAGCGTCCCGCCGAAGTCGATCGCAACACACTCGATCGGGAAGCTCAAGATTCGTCATCCCGGGTCCCTACGAGAAGGCAGGCCTCAGCAGCCTCCGCGATTCCCCGCGGGGTCCCGAATATCGAGCGGACCGGCAGCGCTCGTGCGGCCTCGCGAATGAGCATCATCCGGGCAGTGGTCAGCGCCGGAGGTTCCATACAGCGCAAGGGCTCCGCGTCTTCATCATCGAGAACGCGGTCGACCAGATGCGAGCTTGCCCGGTACCACACCGACGCTGATGTGTGGTCATCCATGACGCCGACTTCGGCGATCGGCCCGGCGCCCGAGTCAACGGTGACCGACACGGCCGCGCGTACCATAACCTCACCCACCGGCTGTTCAGCCCACTCAAGCGCATTCGTGATGTCAATCCGTGCTGCTACCCCGGCTCCATGATCCCCGGCGCGGATCCAGTCCTGGCTCCGGCTGCCGAACCATTCCCGGAAAGACGCGGGTCGTAGCAGGTACTGGCGGCTACCACCAACCAAAAGGGGCCTGGTCTCGTGCCCGCCGACCTGGATCAGCGCCATATCTCCAGCAACCGCGATCCAGCCGCGCTCGGCCAGGGCGAGTCCCGTTACGCTTTTCCCCGCGCCGTGGCCGCCGAAGAGGACGACCGCCTCTCCATCTCGGACCATCGCAACGGAGTGGACGGACAATATGCCGAACAGTACTCTCCGACAGTGCGCCGTCCCGTTCGCGATTCGGCGTGCATCTCCTGCCATCGTGTCAGAATCCCGAAGGAGATCGGCATATCCGGTCATGCGGTCACCTCCGTCCTGATTACTCCTCGAAGCTGATTCCACAGATCAGGGGCGATGCCAGCGGCATCATGCCCGGCATCGACATGCAGAAGCGGTACTCCCTGCAGCAGTTTCCCCAACGCCTGGCCGTCGGACCCGTCCCGGCCGGCCGCAGGTATACCGAACAGGCCGAGCGTGTCCCTCATGAATGCTGTGTGATCCAGATCAGCAGCAAGGCTTTCCGGTCTGTGGCCAGCCCCATCGCGCTCCAGCAGGATCGCAGCTGCGACAGGCGCCGTCCCGCCTCTGCGGAACCGGGTTGCCGCACAGTACTGAGACGGGCTGAGCACCCACCGCTCGCGCCGCCAGGCTGACGACATTTCATGCAATTCGTGATCCATCCCCTCGCCTGGCTCTATGAGATCGACGGGAAGGCAGACTCGCGTGGGCCAGCCCAGCGCCCCGACCGCCTGCGAGGTCCGCCCGATGAAGGTGAGATCGTCGGCCATGAACACGGCACCTAATTGCGCGCAGGCGAGATAAGCGAGGCTTGACTTGCCGGCACCTGCTGCCCCGCCGATAAGCACCGCTCGCCCGCCCATGCTTACGGAAGCGGCGTGCAGCAGAAGCCATCCGTCGGCGAGCATCCTGGTGCCGAAGAAGACCCGTACCAGCCAGCCCACCCACCTGACCGAACCGGCGGGAGCCGCGGGAATCAGGACCCGTGTTGTCCGTGTCTGCTGGTCGGCTTCAATGCGTACCAGTTCTTCGCCACGCCGGTATTGCCCAGCCACCACCACCCAGTCAGGTCCCGTATCCGCAACAGCCAGTCGCGGCCAGGCGCGTTGTCCCAGCCGCAGCGTCCACTGCCTAGGTTGTGCAGGTAGCGAGCCAGGCGGCGAGCACCAGTCCGCTATCAGCGTCCACTCCGCCGTCTCGCAGGCGTCGATCCGCGCCGGCGGACACACCCACGCGCAGGCCGCGGCGATCTCGCCTGCCGCCGTGCCCGAAAGGCGAAGACGGTGCCCAGCCAAGATCAGCGTCGGGCCTGACTCGCTAGCCAAAAACTCGCTCATAACCTACTGCGCCCTCGATCCAAAGCCAGTCACCGAAGTCCTAGAAGGCCAAGATGGTCGCCTGCTGGTTGTCGGTATTGCATCGACGGAGCCGCGCTCGATAATGGCCTTGGAGATAGCGACTACCCGGTCGATTTCCGCCACGAATCGCTCCGTTCATCAGGGTCCTAGCCCTGAAGTCCGCTGCGGCCGATCTAGCCGCTCGTAGACGATTGATCTCTTTTCGGCGTAGGGAGTAATGCCCGGAGAAGTCGTCGCAGAGCAATCCGGGCAGTACGGCGTGACGAGATATCGCGCCTGCCCATCCGATCTGAGCCGACCATTTCTACTATGCACCGATCACCGCGGGTCCGGAAAGTGACAATCGCGGACAGGGCCGAACACGCTCCTGGTGTTCGCGATCGTCCGGAATCTGACTGTGCGCCGCGCCGGATACCGTGTCATCATTGCCACGAAGGGGAACTAAGTGCCATTCGCGGAACCACCTGGTGGTTACTCAGCGTGGTTAGGCTGCGCCCGCGTATGGCCCGGAGAGAGGGACGGGGCGATGCGCGTAACAGGATTGACCAGGAAGGGACGCGCCCATGCGAGGGCGGGTTTTGGCGCCGTCATAGCGGCGGGCCTGAGCATGAGCCTGATCGCGGCGGGCGGGACCGCGCTGGCGGCCAAGTCGGCCGCGCGCGGGCCGGCCAGGGCGGGACAGGTCGCGCCGGCCTCGGCCGTGCCGTGGCGGCAGGTGGGGTCGGGCTGGGTGCTGGCCGAGTACTGGCCCGGCAAGCTCGGCATCGAGGGCGGCCCGGTCGCTGCGGTGCCCAGGCTGTACCTGATCAACCCGGCCGGCCACCGGTACCTGATGCACGCCTGGAAGTCGACCAAGACGCCGCCGTACCTGATCGACTGGTCAGGCGACAAGAAGCGGGCGCTGCTCGGCACGGCAGGCGGCTACGAGCAGATCACGCTGGCCAGCGGGAAGGTCAGCAGGCTCAGCTTGCCGGGCTCGGCGGAGGCGCTGAGCTACACCCGCCCGGACGGGACCAACATCCTCGGCGAGCGCGCGGACGGCACCAAGACGCGGCTCGTCCGCTACACGCTCTCCGGCCAGCAGGCGAAGGTGCTGGCCACCGGATCTGACTACTACACCGCCGTGTATGCCGACAACGGCGCCACCCTGGCGGCGCCAGGCAGCCGGAGCCTGATGCTGCTCAGCAATGGCGGCGGCGTCGTCCGCAAGCTCCCGGTGCCGGACTCGGGCGTGGGCGGCTGCAACCCGGCGCGGTGGTGGAACGCGAGCACGATCCTGGCAGGCTGCGCGACGAAGAACGGCGCCTCCAGCCGGGTCTGGCTGGTGCCCGCCAGCGGCGCCCGGCCGCGCGCGCTCACCCCGCAGCGCGGCAGTCACAGCCGGGACCTGGGCGACATCGGCGCCTGGCGGCTGCCCAGCGGCCTGTACCTCCAGGCACTGGGCCCGTGCGGCACGGTGCAGATCTTCCGGCAGCTGGCCGGCGGCGCCATCAAGCTCGTCAGCATCCCCGGCGCGGACGGCAACAACAACAGGATCCTCACCGCTCGCGGCGCCCGGCTGCTGGTCCGGGCGCAGACCGGCTGTCCCGGCAGCGAGTCGCTGCTGTGGTTCAACCCGTCCACCCGGCACGTCCAGATGCTCCTCAAGGCGCCGAAGAACGACGCCGGGGTGATCGGCGCGATTCCCTACGGCGAGCCGGTCAACCTCAGCTGACGGCGCCGTCGGCGCGTAGCCAGCTCAGCACGGTCTCGGTGAACTCCGCCGGGCGGGCGCGGTGCACGTCGTGCCCGGCGGGGATCGTGACCAGGGTGCAGTCGGGTATGGCGGCGGCGGCCTGCGCCAGCTCGTCCTGCGGGATATGGCTGGCGGGGCCGCCGCCGACCAGGAGAGTCGGCACGGTGATCGAGGCTAGGCCGGCCCAGGCGGCGTCGTCGCGCACGCTGCCCTGCGCCCGGATCGGGGCGAGCATCTCCCAGTCGAAACCGGTCGGCTCCTGCGGCCGGGCCGGCAGCGGCGGCGGCTCGCGGTCGTAGGGCGGTGCCACGTCCTCAACGACCAGCCGCTCGACCCGGCCCGGCTGGCTCATCGCGATCAGGAACGCGACCACCCCGCCCAGGGAGTGGCCCATCAGGGTGACCACCGGCAGGTTCAGCTCGTCCATGAAGCCAAGCACGTCATCGCGCATCAGCCGGGGCGAGTAGTCACCGGGCCAGTCGCTGTCGCCGTGGCCGCGCAGGTCCGGCGCGTAGACCCGGTAGTGCGCACCGAACTGGCCCGCGACCCGCGCCCAGTCGGCGCCGTGCTCGCCGAGCGCGTGCAGGGCCACCAGCGGCGGCGCTCCGGCGACGCCGGTCACGCGGTAGGCGATCCGGACGCCCTCGGCGGTCACAACATAGCTGGTCTCCACCCGGCCGAGGGTACCCGCGCGGCCGGCCGGGCCGGGTCAGGGAGCGCCGGTCAGGCGGCGCGGTCAGGCAGCGCCCGTCAGGCGGGGCAGATCACGCGGTGCCGAAGTGGTACTGGAGCACCATGAACACCTGCTGGGTCAGGTCCTGGGTCAGCACGGTGGCGTCGCCGGCCAGGCTGACCGGCGACGACCCGGCGGTGGAGCTGAGCGCCGTGGACAGCGCGCCCAGGTCCACCGTCGGCGCGACAGAGGCGACCTTGCCGTCGCTCTCCGCATACAGCGTCAGCGAGTCGATGGTCAGCTTCTTGGCGCCCTGCACCGCGTAGGGGAAGAACCGCTTCTCCAGCGTCACGGCGAAGTCGCCGCCGGCGTTCACGAACGCGGCCCACTGGGTCGGGAAGTCGTAGCGCAGGCAGAACAGCAGCGCCTGGCTGCTGGCCCCCGTGGTGTCCATCATGGCCATCAGTTCCTTGGTGGCCTGCGAGCCGAGCGGGTCGCCTGCCTGCCGCGCGGTGTACCTGATGTGCAGGATCACGTCGGAGATCGTGGTGTAGTCGAAGGCCGGCAGCTCGGCCGGGAGCGACACGTTCCAGGTGCTGATCGCGCCCGCGCCCTCGAACGGCAGGAACCGGTCGTCGGTCAGGCTGGTCTCGAACATCCCGCTGTCGTTGGTGCCGCCGCTGGTCACGATGGTGTCGGCGGAGCCGAAGTAGTCGGTGAACCGGTCGTCGTCCTGGCTGGTATCCCTGGCGTAGACGCCGCCGGCCAGCAGCGGCGAGGTCCGCACCGAGCTGCTGAGCAGGCTGAGCGTGCAGTGAATGCTGGTGTACGGGCCGACCACGGAGGGCACCGACACCCCGACGGTCTTGATCCGGCGCATGTAGTGGCCGGGGCAGTCCCGGTCATACAGCCACTCCGGGACGGTCACCGTGCACGAGCCGGTGATCCGCAGCGTGAGCAGCGCCAGCGGGTCGAGCTGGCGCAGCGACACGTGCCTGGTCAGCTCCAGCTCGCGCTTGTTGTTGTCGTGGTAGGCCATCTCCAGCCGCTTGATGTCCAGATACAGCGCCTCGCCCGACAGCAGGCCCTGGTGGCCGGTGTCCCAGTAGTTGAACTGGATGAACTGGGTGCTGTCCAGCTCTGGCCGCATCAGCTCGGCCTTCATGGTCTGCTCGGCCTGCCGGGCGGTGTCGTAGGCGAACCGGTAGTACTGGTAGTACAGCCCGGCCAGGTCGCTCTGCATCCAGCTGTAGAACACCGCGGTGGTGATCTTCTTGCTGAGCAGGAAGGTCAGCACGTCCTGGGCCTGCTGCACCTGCGCCTTCACGGTCTCGTACTCGTGCCTGGCGACCTGCTCGGCGATCAGCGAGGCGATGATCTGCCGGCCGATCGAGGACAGCTCGCGGGCGGCCAGGTTGGCCTGCAACGTCCAGTCATCAGCGCGCCGCTGATGGCTGCCGGTGCGCGCGGCCAGGCCCGCCTGGTCGGTCTGCCAGGACGAGATGGTTGTCAGGATTTCCGCGGCGATCTTCGCCACCCCGGCCAGCGTCTTGCCCTCGATCAGCTTCGAGTGCACGCCGATGCCCCAGAAGGCCAGGTGCGCCTCGGCGCTCGGGATCGGGTTGACCACCCCGGCGACCGCGTTGGAGATGTTCGCGGCGATCTTGGTGTCCCTGGCGGTGGGCAGGTGGGTGTTCAGCTCGGCGTCCTCGTTGGTGTTCAGGTAAAGCTGGCCCTTGCCGGTCGCGCCGGCCTGGGTCGAGGGCGATGCGCCCTGGGCGAGCTGAAGCTGGTTGTAGTTGAGCGTGGCGACCGCCAGGTCGAACTCGCCGACCAGCGCGCTGTAGGTGTCGGCCCAGTTGTCCTCGGTCAGCTCCCGCCGGTCCGGGGTGAAGTCCGGCGGCGCGGTGTCGGTGGCCGGGGTCAGGTTCAGCAGCCGCAGGTAGTACTGGTATTTCTCGTAGCTGGACTTCCTGCCGCGCAGCAGGGAGTTGGTGGCCTCCTGAGCGTGCTGCCAGGCCAGGTACTTCACGTTCTGGGTGAGCTGCTGGAGCTGGATCTCGTGGCCCTGGCGGAGCAGCGCGAGGTTCTCGGCGTCGCCCTTCTCTAGCGCGGCCAGCAGGCCGGCGCCGAGCGACCTGACCTCGCCGGCCAGTTCCAGGGCCTTGCCGATGAGCGGCAGCGAGCGCAGCGGGCCGATCGGCTGGTTCAGGCCGCTGACGATGCTGCCGATGTCCAGCCCGGCGGCGGCCGCCTGGACCAGCATGCCGGGGTCGAGCGGCGGGTCGAACAGCGGGAGCTGCTGGACGACGCCCTCGATGTTCTCGCTGTTGCGGATCTTGAACAGCCGGTCCGCGACGGTGTCCCAGTAGCCGAGCAGGTTCTGGTTGGGCGGGATGCAGAAGTACAGCGACCGGCCGATGCCGAACAGCGCGCCGCTCTGGTCGGCCGTGCTGGCACTCGGCCCGCCGCTCCCCGACCCGCCGGAGCCCGGCCCGGCGACCATGCTGAACGGGAACTGCGACTCCAGGCTGACCAGGGCGTTGGACATCCGGTCCAGGCCCGCCTGCTTGAGCTGGAGGAAATTCTTCGGGCTGGTGCTGTCCGGCTGCGGCATGGACTGCGGCCGCGGGCCGAGGATGTTGGCGGCCAGCACGTAGCACAGCGTGGCCTCGTTGATGGTCTCCTGGGTATCGGCGAGGAACAGGCTGTCGCCCCAGGCGATCAGGTTGTCGAGGTACTTCATCACCACGTACCACTGGAACGCGCTCGGCCGGGTGCGGGCGACGGTGAACGGGTCGAACGGGCTGGCCAGGATCGCGTTGTAGCCGGCGATGACGTCGGCCTTGAGCTTCACCTGCGCCGGGCTGTCCGGGGCGGTGCTGAGCAGCTCAAGCAGGGTATTGATGTTCTGGATCGGCTGCTCGCCGCGGAACATCAGCGCCTTCCAGAACCGCTCGGGCGGCGGCACGGACGAGTCAGTGCTTGCCGGGTCGAAGACCAGGTGGAACCAGCTCTGCGCCTCGGCGAACCGCTGGTTGTTGCTGAGATGCACGGCCACCATGACCGGGATGTGGTAGAGCAGCTCCCAGTTGTAGTTCGCGTAAGGCCCGCCGATGGACGTGTCGATCTGCTTCTGTTCCAGGTTGACCGACACGGTCGGGGTGTTCAGCGGCGTGTACTCGGGGCTGCTGTAGTCGGTGGCGAGGTTGCCGAGGAATACCGGGTCCAGCATGCCCGCGACGTCGGTCTGGTTGAGCCGGGCGATCAGGTCCTTGACGAACGGGTGGAAGAAGTTCCCGAAGTCGTAGCTGAATGCCTGCTCGTACGGGATGCGCAGGCGGGCCCCGCCGGAGATAGAGCCGCCCGAGCTGGAGCCGAAGATGAGGCTGAGGTCGGCCGCGCCGTGGTACATGCCGTTGCCCTGGATGAGCTGCATGGCTACTTGTCCTCCCCGTCGCTGGCGGTACTGCCGCTGCCGCTGCCGGTACTGGCGATGACGGTCGGGCCGAGCGCCGCCAGGCTGCCGACCGGCGAGATCACCTGCCCCTGGTAGCTGACCGTCTGCCGTCCCGGCAGCGCGGCGCTGATCGCCGGGCTCGCGGCCAGCAGCCGCTGCAGGGCGGCAGGGTCGCCGCCCGAGCCGGCGATGGCCAGCACTTCGCGTGGCACCGCAGCCGTGACCGGCCTGGTCAGCAGCAGCGGCGGCGTCAGCCGCTGCGCCGTGGCCAGCGTGGGCGCCGCGGAGAGCACCCCGAAGGCGCGCTGCCGCAGGACCGGCACCATGGTGGTCGTGGTGGTGACCCAGAACAGGTTCCTGCGGTCCTCGTAGATGAACGGCGCGTCCCAGGCGCCGGGCAGGCCCGGCTGGGTATCGAGGTACCTGGGCGCCCACTGGTATTCCAGCAGCGCGTTGCTGTACGACGGGATCGAGATGGCGGAGTTCTGGTAGCTGACGCTGAAGGTGCTGGGCGCGAAGCCGCCGGTATAGGCGCCCCAGTAGGCCGGGAAACTGCGGTAAGGGCTGGGCACGTCGAGCACCGCGGCCAGCGGGATGCCCACCGGGACCTGGTAGCTGTGGGTGCCCAGCTCGGTGATGACCAACTCCGTCGAGATGCCGATCAGGGGCACGTCGTCGAAGATGATGGGCAGGCTGTGGGTGTTATGCAGCATGAACCCGCCGGCCGGCGAGCCCGCCACCATGACCGAGAGCAGCAGCGCGTCGCTGGGCACGGCGAACTGGCTGGTGTTGACCTCGTACTGGATCGCCTCGGGGTTGGTGCCGGTGAACTGGGCGGGCACGATCTGGATCTGGTTGCGGAGGCTCTCCACGGTGCCCGGATCGGTGACCGGGAAGCTGCCGAGGCTGGCCGGCCTGTTGACGTCGGAGGTCTTGGTCGGCTGCCAGGCGCCGTTGTAGTACTCGGCCCAGCACAGCGTGGCCGACACCGAGATGGTGTTCTGTGCCTGCTGCGCGGCGGCGGCGTAGCTCTGCATGTCGCCGATCTGGTAGTTGGCGACGGTCCCCGACAGCGACCCGGTATTCGCGGGCTGTGGCGCGGCCTGCTTGAGCGCCTTGACCCAGAACAGGAACAGTCGCCCGTTCCACACGATCGGGGTCAGCGGCATGTCCTCGCAGTCGATCTGCACCTGCGTCCACGGCCCCCACGAGCCGCCGGCCAGTTCGCGGAAGTAGTACTTGCGGTGCGCGCCGGCGGTCCTGGCGATCACGTAGCCGGTCTCGTCGGTGTCGGCGCTCGCGGGCACGTAGAAGTGCCCGCACGGCTCCAGCTTGGCGACCTCCTCAAGCCCGCTCAGGTAGCCGAGGTAGGCGCTGACCGCGGCGTCGTTGGTGATGTCGCCCTGGAGCAGGCCGGTCATCGTCTGCTGGAACAGCGGCGACTGGTCGTCGCGCAGCTCGGGGTAGAGCCAGTTCTCCGGCCACAGGAAGACCTCGCGGTTGGCCTGCCAGACCCGGTACCGCTTCATCCACTCCCACTGCGCCGGGTTCACGTCAAGCGCGGAGACCTGCGGCTCCAGGTTGCGCGCGATCCGCTCGATGAAGAGCTGAGTGGTGGAGATGGCCAGCAGCATCCGGGAGGTCAGCACCGGCGGCTCGGTCTGGGTGTCGATCAGCAGGTACTCATACAGGCTGTCGGCGGTGCTGACCGCCTGGGCGGCGGCCGGCACGAAGATCAGCGGCGAGCCGGCGGGCATCGCGGCCAGCGTCGGCAGGCTGAGCGTGACGGTGCTTCCTGACACCCCGGCGACCACGGTGCCGGTGGCGATGACCGCGCCCTGCACGGTCATGCCCTCGGCGATGCCGGCCGCGCTGGCGCAGCTCACCGTGGTCGCGCCGGTCGCGGCGGCGGCGCTGGTCACCTGGCTGACCAGCGCCTGCTCGTAGATATCGCCGAGCTGCTGGAGGACGTAGGCGACCAGCGCGTCGCGCTGCTGGGTCCTGGCGCTGTCGTTGATCGGGCCGACGACGGTCAGCCAGTCGGACTCGGCGTACTGGGCCCGCAGCGCCGATTGCAGCGCACTGACCGTGGTCGCGGTAGGCGCGTTGGTGATCGCCGCGATCAGCGACGCCGCGGTCAGCCCGCAGGTCTTCACCAGCGCGTAGGCGTCGTAGACCCGGCGCAGGCTGACTACCGCGCCGAGGCTGGCCGGGCTGGTGCTGCCGAAGAACTGGGTGAGCAGCGCGTTCACCGACACCTGGGCCCAGCCGGTCAGGCTGAGCAGCGCGCTGCCGCCGCTGGGCAGCCTGCCGCCGGGATCGCTGAGCACCGCAAGCAGCCGCTCGTCCGACGGCGACAGCGCCTGCTTCATGGCGGCGAAGTCCAGCAGCGCGGTCAGCACCCCGGCCAGCGCGGAGGCGGTGGCCGGGGCGGGGCTGCCCTGGGCCGCCAGCAGGTTCAGCCAGCCGGGGTCCAGGTCGGCGGCGGTAGCCAGGTAGCTGACCTCCGCCGCGGTCAGCGACAGCGCCGCGGCCAGCGAGGTGGCCTTGAGGAACCGGACGTAGGTGTCGCCGAGCCTGGTGACCAGGCTGAGCGGGAACAGGTAGGCGGCCGGGATGGGCTGCCAGCCCAGGCCCAGGCTCTCCCAGCTCACCGAGAGGGTGGTGAGCAGGGACGTGGCGGTGAGGGTGACCGGCAGCAGCTCGCCGGCGGTGAGCGCGATCGGGGCCGAGTTGGACCACAGCGGGCCAGCCTGCGCGACCGGCACCGCATCGCCGTTCAGGGTGAGGGTGACGCTGGCGCCCGGGTCGGTCACCACGTTGATGTCGTAGTCGCCGTCCTGCGGTGCCGTGAGATAGCCCGACCAGGTCGCCGCGATGGGCGTCCCGCTGGCGGGGAGCTGCGTCCCGGCGGTGAACGTCTCCGTCGCGCCGGCCGAGACCGCGCAGGCCACGGTCAGGTAGCCGTACTGCCCGGAGGGGTTGAGCCCGGCCACGGTGAGCACCGCGCCGTCCGCCGTGGCGGACGCGACCTGGTTCAGCGGCAGCGAGCTGACCGGGTCGGCCTGCGTGGCGGCGCCGACCGCCGCCGCGATGCTGGCGGCGAGCACCGCGAGGCTGGTGTCGGTGGCGGCGACCGTGTACCCGATGGCGATTCCGTTGATCGTGAGGGTGAGCGTGTCCCCGGCCGTGACCGTGCCGCCGATCGTGGCGGTCGGCGCGTAGCTGAGCTGCGGCACCGCGTCCACCTGCTGGTCGGGTGCCGCCGCCGGGTCGTTGCCGAGGAAGAACGCGGCGCTCAGGCCCTGGCTCTCCACGGCGGTCAGGTCGGTGATGGCGGGCTGGCCGGGGTCGCCGTCCGCGCTGAGCACGGCAGGCGCGGTGAGCAGCGCGGCGGCGAAGCTCGGGTCGGTGCCGGCCGCGCTGGTGATCGCGGCCTGGGCCTGCTCCTGCTTGCGCTTGTCCTTCAGGATCGGCAGGAAGCTGGCCAGCAGCGTGTTCCGCTTGTCCTGCACCGCGTCGCCGGAGGCGACGTAGGCGGTGTAGAGGGGGACCAGCTCCGGGTAGCTGGTGAAGAACGGCGCCACGGCCTGCTGGCTGGCGGCGGCCAGGCTGGCGATGGCCGGCGCCAGGGTCGGCCAGCCGGCCGGGATGGCGGTGTCGATCGCCGTCTGGGTGGCGGCGTCGAGCACGCCGCCGAAGCTGAGCTGCTTGCGCAGGTCGTCGTAGCCGAGCCGGCCTGAGCTGGCGTCGGTGACGGCCTGCGGCAGGACCGGGTCCCCTGGCGGCGCCGAGTAGCTGACCGAGGTGGTCATGGTGGCGTTCAGCAGGCCGAAGAAGAAGCCGCTGGCGGCCGCGCCGTAGACCAGCGTCATCAGCCCTTCGGCGATGGTGCCGTCCGGGTCGTCGGAGATCGCGAACTCGGCCTCCACGGCGGCGAAGTCGCCGGTCAGCGCCAGCACCAGGCCGGTCAGGTCGGCCAGCGACGGCGCGGAGTCGCCGCTGATGTCCTGGTTCCACATCAGGTAAAGCGCCGCCGTGATGTCCAGGCCGGCCCCGCTGAGCGCGGTCAGCAGGGCGATGAAGGCGATGACCGGCGGCTGGGCGGGCGGCACGGCGGCGGGGTCGAGCGGCGCGAACGGGTCCTGGCCGGAGAACTGGCGGAGCAGCAGGAACTCCAGCACGGACAGGCCGAGCGCGTGCGCCAGCCAGCCGTACCTGAACAGGGCGCTGACGTTCGCCAGGGTAAGCGGGGTGCTGGCGCCGAAGCCGAGCGCCCCGGTGATCAGCGTGAACTCCGCGCCGGTCAGGTTGCACGCGGCGCACAGCGCCGGCTCGTGGCCGAGCAGGGTCTGGGACGGGTCGGTCAGGTAGTCGCCGTAGCCGTCGTCGGCGAACGGCGGGAGCCGGCGCCCGGCCGTGTAGCCGCCGGCGGACAGCGCCGCGGCCAGGGTGAACGGCGTGGTCGGCGTGGCGGCGGTGAAGGTCAGCTCGCCGCCGGCCTGCGACGCGCTGACCACCGAGTTGAGCGGGAGGCCAGTCACCGGGTCGATGAGGTTGCCGGGGTTGGTGTTCACCAGGGCCGCGATGGCCGTCGCGATGCTGTCCGGGGTGTCGCCGGGGATCACCTGGTAGAGCAGGGGGAGCGTGTTGACCGTGGTGGTCAGCAGGGCGCCGGGCGGGATGCTGCCCGTGACGATGGCCGTCGCGGTCTCGGGGGACGGGCCGAGCGCGGTGTAGCCCTCGCCTCCCGTGGGCACCGAGCAGGTCACGGTCACCGGGGCGGTCGGGTCGACGGAGGTGATGGTGATCACCGGCCCGAAGCTGGTCGCCCGCACCTCCTCGCCGAGCGGCACCAGCGTCGCCGGGTCGGGCTGCACGGCCGACCTGATCGCCGCCGCGATGCTGGCGGCCAGGATGACGGGCGTCGTGTCGCCAGGACCCGTGGTGTAGCTCACCGGCACCGAGTTGACCGTGGTGACCAGGACGTCGCCCTGGTCGATGATGCCGCTGACGGTGGCGGTCATCGCGGCGGGCTTCGGCGCAGCCGCCGTGTAGCCGCCCGCGCCGGCCGAGGTCATCGAGCAGGCCAGGGTGAACGGCGCCCCGGCGTTGGCCGCCACCACAGTCACGGTCGCGGAGCTGGCCGACGCCGCGAGTAGCCCGTTCAGCGGAAGTCCGGAGTAGGGGTCGGCGGTGGTCGCGCCGTTGATGGCGGCGGCGATGCCCGCCGCGATGCTGTCCGGGGTGTCGCCGGGGGCGACGAGGTAATCGACGCCGATGCCGTCGAGCGTGGTGGTCAGCGTGTCGCCGGGGGTGACCGTCCCGCCGACCGTGGCGGTCGCCGAGAGCGGGGTGCTGGCGCCGGGCGCGTAGCTCTCGGTGGCGCCCGCCGACACGGCGCAGGCCAGCGCGAAGCCCGCCATGATCGTGACCACGCCGCCGTCGCTGGTGGCGTGGAACCGCGTGTTCAGCGGCTGGCCGGAGACCGGGTCGGTGGTGGTGGTCGCGTTGATCTGCGCCGCCATGGCCGCCGCGACGGTGGCGGCCGCCCCGCCGGCCGCCGACAGGTCGGCCGTGGTCACGGTGTAGGAGATGGCCACCCCGTTGATCGAGGTGCTGAGCTGGTCGCCGGCGTTCACGATGGCGGAGACGGTGGCCGTCTGCGCGCCTGGGTCCTGCTGGAGCAGCGTCGGGGTGAGGAACATCGCCTGGTACAGCGAGCTGGTCCCGGCGGTGCCGATCGGCGCCCAGCAGGCCAGCAGCTTCTCCAGGCCGGTGTCGGCGGTCAGCGACAGCAGGCCGAGCACCTGGAACAGGAACCCGGTGCGCGGCAGCAGCACGGCGAAGCCCTGGTCGAGCAGCACCCGGTTGGCGGCGTCGTTGGCGGTGCTCGATGTGCCGGCCGGCTGGTCGGCGGCCGGGTACAGCGCGGCGAGGATCGCGTCGGTCTGCGCGATGGTCACGCTGTCGTCGGCGTCGCCGAGCAGCGGCGCCAGCTTCTGCCACAGCCGGATGAACCTGATCAGCTTCAGGAAGTCGGTGCCGCTGAGCAGGTTCCCGGGGTCGGCCGGGTTCGGGCCGGGCGGCTGGGAGTAGCGGAACTGGAGGTCGGCGCCCGAGCAGTCGCTGATGTTGCCCGACGGGTTGCTGATCGTGATGATGTCCATGATCAGCGGGTAGACGGCCGGCCCGGTGACCCAGCTCACCACGGCCTGGTAGTCGTCGGGGGTGGCCCCGCCGTACTGGGTGGCGTCCAGGCCGGCCGGCAGCGCGCCGATGAACTGGGCGGCGATGGACGCCGCGGTGCCCAGGTTGTCGTGCAGATCCTGGAGGGTGGCGAACGGCGCGCCCAGGGCCGTCAGCCTCGGGATGAGCGCGGCGTTCGGGTTGATGAACTGGGTGGCCACGATCTGGGCCAGGTCGTCGTAGGACACGCCGAGCCGCCGGGAGAAGTCTTGCAGGCTGGTGGTCTGCAGGAGCTCAAGCGCGGTGGCGTCCGGCAGGCCGTAAAGGTCGCCGAGGGTCAGCGACGGGTCGGTGAACAGCCGGTACTCATCGCGGGAGATGGTGAGCCGCTCCATCAGGATGTCATCCCAGCCGTAGCTGACCGGCGAGGCGGTGCTGGTGAGCTGGTCGCCTGCTCGCAGCACGGTCATCGCGTCCGGCAGCGCCACGCCGAGGCTGGCGAGCTGGAGCCGGAGCAGGGTGAGCGGCCGGCTGAACGGCAGCGGCGGCGGGAAGAAGCTGCCCTGCAGGATGTCGTAGGCGCCGTTGTTGACGTACTGCGGGCTGGCGATCAGCTCGGCCGAGGTGACGGTGTCGCCCGTGTCGTGCCCGGTGTAGCCGGCCATGGACAGGCCGTTGGCCACGAAGTACTCAAGCGTCTCGTTGACGATGTCGATGTAGGGCAGCGCGGTGTTGGTGTTCGGGCAGGTCAGCGGGAGGTACGCCAGGTCGGGCCTGCGCTGCAGCAGGATGTCCTGCGGGTTGTCGCCGCCGCCGGCCGGCGCCGGCTGATCCAGGTAGTTCAGCAGGTCCACCAGGTAAGCGGCCGGGCTGAGGATGGAGCCGCAGTCCGAGCAGTTGCAGTAGTCCATCGACCCGAACAGGTCTTCCAGCGTCGGGTAGGCCGTCACCGGGTAACCGGGCGGCGCCTGCTGCGGGTCCATGCCGCGCAGCACCGGGACGGTGCCGTTGCCGAACTGGGTGACCCGGCCGCCCAGGTAGGCCACCGCGACGCCGAGCGTGGTGGCGAAGATCTGCCGGGCGCGCTGGTGGATCGCGCCGGCCTGGTCCGTGCCGAGCTGGCCGCCGAAGGCGCGGGTGAAGCCGGCCGCGTCATAGCGGGTGACCGCGAACGCCGAGTCCAGGTTGGCTCGCAGCAGCACGGCCATGCTGGTGTCGTCCGGGGAAAGCTGGTACGCGCGCTGGAGCCGCTGCACCGCGTCGACCACCTCGGGCGCCGGGGCGGTCGTGCCGGTTCGCGCGAGGTAGGCGGCCACCGGCTCGATGCCGACCTCGAACTCGCTCTGGCCGGTCAGGAAGTCCGCGACCTGCCCGGTCAGGTCTGCCGGGCCTGGCACCGGCAGGACGCCGGCGGTGACCTGGCTGGCCAGCACGGCGGTCGGGAACGAGACCCGGACCTGGGCGGCCATCAGCTCGGCGTAGCTGGCCGCCTGCTCGGCCGCCGTGCCGCCCGGCATCCCCGGCGGCACCGTGTCGCCGATCAGCGGCGCCCACGCGGAGGCCTGGTAATAGCCTCGGCTGGCGAGATCGGACACGGCCTGGATCGGTGCGTTCGCCTCGGCGGCGAGCAGCGCCGTCACCACGGGGACGCTGTTCACGGTGAGGCTGTAGAGCTGGCCCAGGAGCTGGAGATGCGCGGTAGTTTCCGTGCCGAACTGCTGCGCCACGGCCGGCCAGAGGCTGTCCCAGTCGCCCTGGTGCTGCGCCAGCAAGCTGGCGAACTGCTCCTGCTGCGCCGCCGCCGGGAGCGCCGGGACCAGCATCTGGCCCAGGGTGGACACCCCGGCGGCCGGCGGCGCGGTCAGCGACCTGGCCGCGCTCAGCGCCTGGAACCTGGCCGCCATCTCCGGCACGTCCTTGGCCAGCGCCGCCGGGATCACGTTCCCGGCGATGGCCTGCTGCCAGATCGCGCTGGCGGTCGCGGGGCTGGCCTGGAACAGGGTGTCCTGGCTGGCGGGCAGGCCGGCGCGGAACAGCGCGTAGTAGAACTCGGCGGGGATGCTGGCCGTCGGCTGCGGCCACACCTGGGTCTGCGCCGGGTCGGCCCGCGGGACGCTGGTCCGCACGGTGATCTCGCTGAACTGGCTGGACAGCGCCGCGAGCGCGACCGCGCGGGCGTCCCAGCCGGTCCGGTTGGCCAGGTAGCTGATGTCGGTGCGGCCGCCGCCCTCTTGCAGGTCGGACAGGCTGCCGTCGTAGGCCGCGGCCAGGTTGCCGGTCAGCGTCTCGTACTCGCTGGGCAGGCCGGCGGTGCCGGGCGCCAGCGTGACGTGCAGCGTGGCGGACGCCGGGGCGGCGTACTGGACGGCGGACCCGCCGAGGTAGCTGTCGCCCGAGTAGACCTGCACCTGCCAGTCCGGCGCGGTCTTGCGCAGCCGCTCCAGGTAGCCGGCGGAGACCGGCACGTCGTCGAAGGAGTAGCTGCCGTCGCTGGCCGTCTGCGTGCTGGCGGTCAGCCGGTCGCCGCCGACGTTCTTGTCCACCAGCCGCACGGTCAGCCCGCCGATGCCGGGCAGCGCGGGACTGGCCACGGTGCCGGCGACCGAGTAACTGTCCGCGGTGTCGCTCTCGCCGCCGCCGGAGCTGGCGCCGCCCTGGCCGGCCGCCGCGGTGCCGCCCGTGCCGCCGGCCGCCGGGCCCGCCCCGCCGCCGCCCGGCCGGACCAGGAGCTGGGTCTCCGCGCCCTGCGTGGTCGCCTCGGCGACCACCACGGGGACTACCCCGGTGGCCTCGCCCGGCCTGCCGGGCTCGAACCTGGCCGTCAGGTCGGCCAGCCGCACCACGTCGCCCTCGCGCAGTATCCGGCCGCCGGCCAGCCGCTCGCCGTTCACGTACGTCCCGCCGGTCGAGTTCAGGTCCCTGATCGTCACCTGGCCCGCCTCGTCCACGGTCAGCAGCGCGTGCCGCCGGCTGACGTAGGTGTCGTCGAGCACGATGTCGGCGGTGGCCGAGTGGCCGATCACCAGCTCGGCCGCGGCCAGCGGCAGGATCGTGCCGGCCATCTCGGCCGGGCCGGTCACCACCAGCCGCGGCGCGGCCTCGTTCTGCGTGGACGCCATGACGGGTCCGCCCCCTCCGGGTTAGCAGGCGTTAATGCGGCGACCGGCGGTAGCCGAGGATCACGCCGAAGAAGATGCTGTTGGTGTCCCAGTTGCCGGTCGGCGCGGTCGGGGTGGCCGTGCCGGTGATGGTCCCCGACTCGTGGCCATACCAGACGCCCACGGAAACTGAGCTGGTCTGCGGCCCGTCGGTGGACCGGTCCGCGTAGTTGTAGGTGCCGATCAGGCCGATCCGCTCGGCGGTCGAGTTCGCCGCCTGGTCGGAGCCGGTCACGGCCGATCCCGAGGTGTGGGTCACCGAGGCCTCGGCGGTCACGCCGAACGACCTGCCGAATCCCACGCCGACCGACGCGATGCCGCCGCCCGAGAAGACGTTGGTGAGTGGCGGCCCCTGGGACAGCGAGCCGGCTGAGGTGTAGCCGAACACCGGGTTGAGCATCAGCGAGCTGAGGAACAGCGGGTTCGGGTTGGCGGGCGGGTCGCTGAGCCGGAAGTGCTCCGGCGGCCCTGGCGGGTCGTGCTCGTAGCCGACCGCGCCGAGGAACTGGACGGTGCCGGCGTCGGTGTCGGGCTGGCCGGTCTGCCCCGAGTGCTGGTACCCGGCGGTCACGTAGCCGGCCGCGCTGAGCCAGTCCACGCCGCCCACATGCTGCGCCCCGTAGTGCGCCGTGACCAGCGCGGCTCCCGAGTCCTGCGCGGTGCCGGGCGCCGTGGTCGGGGCGGTGCTGCCGGCCGGGGTCACGCTGGTCTGTCCCTGCGCGATGTAGGAGCCGGTGCCGGCGACCCCGACGTCCAGGCCGGGCACGTTCTGGACCTGCTGGCGGACCGCTATCACGCCGGTGGCCAGCCCGCCGCTGCCGGCCGGGTTGCGCAGGTTCAGCCCGGTGGTCCGGCCGGCCATGCCGAGCGCGCCGGCCTCCACGTCGATCGAGCCGGGGTCCATGATCCCCGAGCCCTGGCTCATCGAGGAGTACCAGAAGTTCGCCGGGCTGAGCGTGAGCCGCAGCGCCGGGAGGTGGGGAAAGGCGCGCGGGCCCGGCGTGCCGGGCTGGCCGATCCTGTCGCCCCCGACGCCCTCGTCCCGGTCCCGGCCGGGGGGCGGATCCTGGCCGGGGACCGGATCCCGGCCGCTGGGGTCGGTCAGCCGGACCGGGTTGCTCGCGGCGTAGCTGTAGGGGCTCAGCCCGGCCGGCGAGGTGACCGGGTCGCAGGCGGTCCACCGGCCCAGCCACGGCGCGTAGTACCGGGCGCCGTGGTAGTACAGGTCGTTCTCCTCGTCCCGCTCCTTGCCGGTGAACCGGTACCGCTTCGGCACGTCCACCTGCGCGGAGACCGCCTGGTAAGCGGTGGCGCCGAACGGGAAGTACTCCTCGTAGCTGATGATCAGGGCGGTGTCGTCCAGCTCCAGCACCGCCGAGTCCAGGTGGTTGCCGTGCTGGTACCTGACCTGCTGCTGCGCTGCCTTGTCGGTGCCCGATGTCCTGGTCTCCACCAGCGCGACCAGGCGCGCCCCGTCGGCGATCCGCAGCGTCTGCCGCTCCAGCGTGACCGTGCTGCCGTCGGTGGCGTACTCCCGGTAGACCTCGATGCCGCCGAGGTAGATCCGCTCGGCCTTGCGGGTGGCCTGCTGCCCGGCGGCCGCCTGCCCGACCGTCACCTTGCGGATCCGCTGCCCGTGCCCGGCGCAGGAGTAGTAGGTCGTCTGCGCGGTGCCCGAGGTGGCGGCCTGCCGCGCGGTGGCCAGCAGCCGGTCGTCGGTGTCCCAGGTCATGACCGCGAGCTGCGGCATCGCGGTCATGTTGCCGTGCGCGTCGTAGGAGTAGCCGGCGCTATACGGGCCCGCCGCCGGGTCGCCGGGCAGGCTGGAGGCCGACAGCCGGCTGCCGGTGGCGGCCGGGTCGATCTGCGACGGCTCGGCGTAGCTGTACCTGCGGGTCCAGTTCCCCGAGCTGACCACGTGCCCCATGGTGAGCAGGTTGCCGGCGGCGTCGTAGCTGTAGGACTCGGTGTAGTTGCCCATCGCGTTGCCGTCGCCGGGCTGCGGCAGGCCCATCCGGGTCGAGTCGTCGCTGGTGACCTGCTGCGGCGGTGCCAGCGCGGTGCCCGTCTGGCCCAGGTGCTCGCGCCCGGTGGCGCTGGTCAGCCGGTACAGCGGGTCGTAGCCGTAGCTGGCCGTCGGGTCTACCCGCTGGTTATTGAAGAAGATCACGTCCTGGGTGTCCGCGCTGTCCGCGACCGTGGTGATGTTGCCCACCGGGTCGTAGTAATAGGCCAGCGCCTGCACCACCCGCTGCCCGGCCGGCAGCGTCGCGGGGCGGGTGGTGGTGAGCTGGGCCAGCCGGAACGTCTGCGGGTCGTAGGCGTACGCGGATACCGTGCCGTTGCCGTAGCCGATCGAGGCGCGCTGGCCGCGGGCGTTGTACTCGATGCTGGTCACCGTCCGCATAGTGGCGGTGGCCGGGTCGAGCAGCGCGGCCGGGGCGGTGGCCTGCTGGAGCCAGGTGTCCATCGTGATCAGCAGCGACGCCTCGTCGTAGCCGGGCTGGAGCACGTCGGGCAGCATCGCCGGGTTGTGCGGCATGACGAGCTGGACCGGCCGGCTCAGCGCGTCGTAGCTGGTGCTGGCCGCGAAGGCGTCCTGGTCGCCGGCCGGGATCAGCCCGGCGGTGGTCGCGGCGGTGTCGAGCGCGCTGGCGGCGGTCAGCCCGGCCAGCGGCGTCCAGTCCGGCGTGGCCTGGTAGCCCGCCGCGAGCTGACGGAGGGTCGCCGCCAGGTTCCCGGCGTAGTCGAACGCGCTGTTCTCCAGGTAGCCGGACGGGTCGTAGTGCCGGAACTCCCGGCCGCACAGGTTCGCCGTCTGCTGCCCCTCGCCGTACACCGACAGCTCGATGAGCGCCTCGGGGCCGCCGCCGGTGGCCACGTAGCGTGCCACCGGCCGCCGCGCCGCGTCGTAGCTGAGCCGGAACGCGTGCCCGCGGGCGTCGTAGGACCTGATCATCGCGCCGGTCACGCCGGGCAGCCCGCGCCGCGCGCCGCCGTCCGCGCTGACGTGGTAGAGCTGCGCGCCCGCCATGTCGGTGCCCGCCAGGTACGGCTGCGCGGCGACCGCCTGGCGCAGCGCGAACTCGGTCGCCCGGCGGCCGAGCGGGTCGGTGATAGCCAGCGTCGTGCCCTGGGTGTCGCGGGCGGTGCGGGTCGGGTAGCGCTCGCCGCCGCCGTTGTCCGCGACGGTCAGGCAGGCCCGGCCGAGCGAGTCGGCGTGCGCCGTGGCGTACGTCCCCGCGGCCTTCGCCGCCTGCTGCGCCGCGAGCTGCCAGGCCGCCTGGTCCGCGGCGCTCGCACCGTAGCCGCCGCCGATCCGCAGCTCATACCAGGTGCTGAACGGGCCTGCGGGCAGCACCCGAGTGAAGTAGCCGCCGACATCGGGGTCGGTGCGCGGGTCGGTGATGAGCACGGTGTCGTCGCGATCCCAGCGCTGCTCCAGCCACGGCTGAAAGACCGTCTTGTCCCAGCTCGAGTCCGGGTACAGCCGGGCGGCCACCCGCCCTGGCGGGTCGTAGAACGTGACGGTGGCGACCCCGGTGGCGGCCGCGAACTCAAAGCCGCTCGTCGCGGAGAAGAACGGCTCGAAGACCTTGACCGGCCGCTGCTTGTTGTCGTAGATCGTCCAGCCGGTGCCGGCCCAGCGCGGCGAGACGGTGGGCCCGCCGTCGGTGACCGGCCCAGGCGCGGCCTGCGCCTTTTTCTGGATGACCCGGCCGAGCCCGTCGGAGTAGGCGAAGGCATAGCTGTATCCGGTGGTCGTCGGCGCGCCAGGGTAGGGCGGGCTGGCCAGGTCGGAGACGCGGAGCTGGCGGCTGAGCGTGTAGGCGGCGGGCGGCTGTGGCTGCGCGGTTCCGGCGGTTCGCTGATAGGCGCCGACGTCATACAGAGACCTGCTGGTGGCGCTGCCCAGCACCGCCGCCGGGCCGGCCAGCGGGTCGGCGAACTGGGCGAGCAGCGTGGCGGTGTCCAGGTCGGTGGTGAAGCCGGCCAGCAGGTCGCCGAGGCTCTCGGTGGTCTTGCCCATCGCGGCGGTCGCGGTGACCAGCCCGAGCGCGTCGTAGGCGCCGGCCACCCGGTTGCCGTTCGGGTCGGTGACCGTGGCGGGGGCGAGCACGCGGTAGTCGCTGGCCGCCGAGGTCACGTTGCCGACCTGATCGGTGACCGACGCGGTGAGCAGGCGGTAGCTGTCGTAGCTGGCCCGGCTGATCGCGCCGAACGGGTCCACCGCGCGGCACGGCAGGAAGAACCCGGCGCTGGCATAGGTCAGCTCCTGCGCCGGGGTGTCGGAGTCGCCCGGGGAGTAGCAGACCCGGCCCGACGGCCGCCACCAGGGCGTCTCGCCGGCGAGCTGCACGTAGCCGCCCTCGGCCAGCGCCGCGGCCAGGGCCGGGCCGGCCAGCACCGCGCCGAAGATCGCGGTGAGCAGGCCGGGGGTCAGCGCCGCCTGGTAGGACTCGCCGGTCAGCGCCAGCGGCTGAAGCTGGTTCTGCGGCAGCAGCGCGGTCAGGTCGTCGCTGCGGTACACCGTTCTTGTCTGGGCGGTGAACCGCCGGGTCGGCGCGCCGGCCGGGCTGCCGGTGCCGTCCACGTCGGAGCCGGGGATGGCCTCGTAGGGAATGTCGGCCGTGGTGGTCCAGGTGGTGTCCCAGACTCCGGCGGTCCCGTCGATCTCGTCGAAGCTGAACAGGCTGGTGATGCCGGTGCCCTTGGCCGACGGAGCGGTCCCGGTCAGCTCGGCGGTGTCGGTGGCGGCCGGCAGCGGCGCCCGGTAGGCGTCCGGCCAGGTCGTCGGGTCGTCGATGGCGTTGGTGTAGCCGTACTGCGTGCCCGTCACGTGCAGCCGGCTCTGGTCGTAGTCCAGCATCTGCTGGAACTGCGCGGGCAGCGACTGGCCGGGCGGCAGGTAGCCGGGCTGGCGGCGCGGGTAGCCGGCGCTGACCTTGCGCAGCACGTTTCCGTACCCGTCCGTCTCCAGCACCAGCTCGTGGCCGGCCTGCGGGTCGTCGGGCCCCCGGTCGTAGCGGAAGGTCACGCTCTCCCGAGGCGCGACCGCCAGCACCGCGTGCGGATTCACGCCCATCGCCTGGACCAGGGCCACGGTGTAGTTCTGCTCGGTGACGGTGTACGGGTTGCCCGGCTGCGGGCTGCCGTCGAGCGCGTACACCTCGGTGCGCAGCGCATGGCCCTTGAGCGCCCGGTAGGCCTCCTGTGCCTCCAGCGCGTCCAGCCCGTCCGGCAGCACCGTGTCCGGCAGCAGCATCGCCGCCGCGTCGCCCTGCCGGCCGGGCGCGCGCAGCGCCGGCTCGGTCCAGTACGCAGCCGCGTAGCCCTGGCTGATCGCGCCGGCCTGGGTGAACGCGCCGGTATAATACCAGGTGCGGGTCAGCATCGGCGGTGACCAGGACTGCTGATCCCAGTTCAGCGCGTCGCCGTCGGCGAATGCCGTGTCGTCGCGCAGCTCCTCGGTGTCGGTCTGCTCCACCATGCCGAAGCCGCGGAACTCGCGCTCGTAGCCGTCGAAGTAGCCGTGATGGTAGGCGTACTGGCAGACCTGCCTGCCGCGGCCGATCCAGTCGATGGTCTCGGTGCGCTGGACCACCTGCACGGGAAACGGCAGCCTGGTCAGCCACGGCGTGCCCGCCAGCTCGTCGGCCACGTAGAACTGGGTGGCCGGCGCGTAGCTGACCCTGGTCTCCGCGCCCAGGTTGTTGACCGCGCCGGTGAGCAGGTGCGGCTTGGCGCCGCTCATCAGGTCCACGTACAGCAGCGGCGCGGCGGCCTGGGACGGCAGCGGCGAGGACCAGACCAGGCAGGCGGTCCCGGTGCCGAGCAGGTCGATCGCCTGGAGGCTGCCCAGCCGGTCGGCCGACGGGAACACCCCGGTGACCACCGGCGCCGACCAGGAGTTCCCCGACTGGCTGAACCAGGCGGTGACCCCGTCCTCGCCCGCGTACAGCAGGTCCGCGGTGCCGGTGCCGTCGATGTCGGCGAGCAGCACCCGGCGCGGGTCGAACCGCTCCTCGCTGTCGAACCGGGGCGCGCCGTCCATCGTCACCTTGGCGCCGAACGTGCCGTAGCCGGTGTTCGGCCAGTAGCACGCCTCGCCGTTGCGTACCCGCACGATGTCGGCCAGGCCGTCCCCGGTCATGTCCGCCGTGAAGATCGTCTGGGTGCCGTCCGCCAGCACCACGCTCGGCCCGCGTTCCTCGTCCCAGCCCGGCCTGACCTGCACCGCGACGTCGTAGCCGGCGTCGCCGCACAGCGAGGCGTGCATGGTGTGCAGGCCGTCCTCGGTCAGCAGGATGTCGGCCAGGCCATCGCCGGTCACGTCGATGAAGGTGACATTGGGGCTGGCGTAGTCGAGCGCGGGCAGCGCCGCGAACCGCTGCAGCGGCGCGAAGCCCCCGTCGTCGTCCCGCTCGAAGTAGCCGGGGTCCTGGCCGGCCAGGTCCACCACGTCGAGGCGGCCGCCGCCGGACAGGTCGAGCAGCCGGACCCCGCTCAGGTCGGACCGCGACGGCAGCGCGGTGACCGGCCGCGCCGGGCCGAAGCTGGCCCTGGCGATCAGGCTGCCGTCGCCCTGGGCGGCGAGGTTCGCCGCGCTCAGGTTGCGCTTGTAGTACCAGCCGCCATCGTCCCCGGCCGCGAGGATGCCCGACAGGCCCTCGCCGTCCAGGTCCACCCAGCGGAAGCTGCTGTCGTCCAGTCCTTCGGGCAGGTTGGCCTGGCTGTCCGG
Organism: uncultured Actinomycetota bacterium; assembly: GCA_963725175.1. Classification (GTDB taxonomy): domain Bacteria; phylum Actinomycetota; class Actinomycetes; order Streptosporangiales; family Streptosporangiaceae; genus DASUBV01. The sequence continues at coordinate 2,274,439 of CAVRXH010000006.1, read as the reverse complement.
ATCCAGGGACAGGATCTCCTGGCCGAGTCGCGGCTGGCTGTAGCTCAGCTCCAGCGGCGGCAGCGACCTGGTCACCAGGCCGGCCTGCGCGTCCTGCCGGTAACCGGTCTGGGTGGCCGATGCCAGCAGCGAGTACACCGCGCTGGCCGGGCCGGGCGGCGCCTGCTGGTCGGCGTACACCAGGTCGAGCGAGCGGACCAGCAGGTCGGCCCCGGCGGTGGCCTCAGCGGGGAAGTTGTGGAAGAACAGCAGCCGCCGCACCCGGCGGTAGGTGCGCACCTCGAACCTGGCCCGGTAGGCGGAGAACGGGTCGGGCCGCAGCGGCCACGGCTGGTCCGGCTGCGGGGCCGGCGGCATGGCGCCGTGGTCCCCGTAGTCCAGCACCACGGTGAACGCCCAGTCGGCCGGCAGCGGCGGCTCGGCCGGCGCGGTCCAGTCCGGCAGGTAGGGCTGCAGGTTCCCGTAGCTGACGGATTTCAGGTAGACCTGGGCCGCCCGGCCGGCCGGGGTCCTGTTCGCCTCGTGCGCCGCCGAGGTGTCGATGCCGGCGCTGTCCTCGGCCAGGTAGCTGTAGCTGGCGGCGTTCCCCTTGTCGTCCCACGCCTGGCTGATCTGCCAGGAAAACACCTGGGCCGGATTGGCCGGATTGGCCACCCGGCTGCCCGGATCGGCGCCGTACAGGGTGGTCACGTTGTCCCTGGAAATGGTCCGCCAGTGGCTGATTCCGGTATCGGCGGCCGTCCACCGCTCAATGCGGGAATACAGCCCCTCGATACGCGGCCGGTAGAAAGTCAGGACAAAAGCCGTGCCGAATACCGTCCGGGGGACGCGGAGCCGCCCGCCGCCCGAGTCCAGCACCGGCACCAGGTCCTCGGCGCCCGCGAGGATGTACACATCCGACTCGTCGGGGTCGAGGTACTGGGGCAGGCCCTTGTCGGTCTTGCGGGTGATGGCCGGCGCCCCGAGGCCCCAGCCGAAGCCAAGCGGCCCGTTGCCGGCCCCGGAGTCATAGCTGAGCGCCAGCGCCGGGGTGAAGCCGGAACGGCCGGGGCTCAGCGGGATGGGCACCGTCAGGCCGGCGGTCCCGGTCGCCGCGTTCACCGCGAACTTCTCGCCGAGGCCGCGGATCGCCCCGCCGCCCTTGGGCGCCGACACCGTCGGCAGCAGCTCGGTAGCACCGCGCGGCGCGGTCGGCTCCTGGCTGCCCGGCGGCGGCGTGCCGCTGCCCGGCGCATCCAGCTGCCGGGCGTCGGTCGCGGTCGCGCGATCAGCCGGGCCAGCACCCGGCGGCACCCCCTGGGTGCCCCCGTACTCAAGGTTGGCCAACGCGACCCCCGCCGTTCCCGGCAGCCCCCGCCCCGATGGCGGCTGCCCCCCGTAAAAGCCAGTCCCCGGGCATGCGTCACGGAACCGGAAAGGTGCCGCACGACCCGCTCAATGGTGCACGTGACAAGCCACAGTGAATCTGTGGCTGACGATACCAGCCGTCTCCCGGATTGAAATAGGAAAATGCCTGCTTATGGTCAGGCGATGTCCTGCGGCGGCGCTACCTGTCCGCGTTGAGGCGTTTCCAGTCATTCTGAGCCGCTGCTGCCAGGCGGTCGTGCAGGTCCGCGAAGAGCCGGGCGGCGGCCAGCCCGCTCCACCGCTGCGGCAGCAGCTCACGGGGGAGCGCCGGGTCGATGGCCGGGAACCGGCGCCAGGCATGCACCAGCTCGACCTGGCGGGCGAGCGCCCCGCCGTCGGGCAGGCCGGCCTCGTCGCCGCCGAACCCGGCGATGAACCGCTCGTACTCGCGCTCGATGGCGGCCAGGTCCCAGGCCGCCGCCACCATTGCCCGCACGTCGCCAAGGCCGGGCCTGGTGCCGACGAACAGGTGCGCGCCGTCCAGTCCGGCGTCCCGCAGCACGCCCGCGACCTCGGCCTCCCGCTCCGGGTGCGTGCTGACCCACAGGCCGGGCCGCAGCGACCCGAAGCCCGCCCAGCTCAGCCGCGCCTGCACGGCGTGCCTGGCCCGGCGCCCGGCGGCCGGCAGCGGCACGGCGACCAGCAGCCAGCGGCCGTCCCAGTCCCGCGCCGGGCCGGTGAAGGAGTAGATGCGCTCCGCGCCGTCGGTGAGCATCGCGCGGGCCGCGCCGGTCAGGTGCCAGCGGGTTCGCCGGCCGGCCTTCTCCGGCGCCAGCCACCCGGCGGCCGCGGTGCGCATCAGCGCCTGCCTGCTGGCCTTCTCCGCCACCCCGAGCCTGCCGAGCACCTCGATCACCGCCGACGTCCAGGCCCAGCCCTCGCCGGGCAGCGCGAACTCGCCGAGCACCGTCAGCAGCAGCCCGCGCGCGCCGGCTGTGCTACCTAGTGCGGCGTCCGCCGCCAGGGGGCGCGGCCGGTGATCGCTCACCTCTGTAGGCTCTCACGGTGCCCCGCGCCCTGATCCTCGGCGGTACCGGCCTGATCGGCGCGGCCGCCGCCCGCCGCCTGCTGGCGGCCGGCTGGCAGGTCGACGCCGCGGGCCGCGACCCCGGCCGGATGCCCGCCGACCTAACTGCCGCCGGCGCCCGGTTCGTCGCCGCCGACCACGCCGACCCCGGGCAGCTCCGGTCCGCTCTCGGTGATGGCGCGGACCTGCTGGTCGACTGCGCCTGCTACACCGCCGCCGACGCGAGGGCGCTGCTGCCGCTGGCGGCCTCCTGCGCTGGCACGGCGATGCTGTCCGCCAAGGCCGTTTACGTCGATGCGCAGGGTCGGCACATCAACTCGACGGAGCCGCCGCGGTTCGAGGGCCCAGTGCCCGAGACCCAGCCGACCATGGCACCGGGGGACGGCGACTACCAGACCCGTGAGGGCTACGGGGCGAACAAGGTCGCGGCGGAGCGGGTGCTGCTGGACAGCGGGCTGCCGGTGACCGTGATCCGGCCCTCCCGGGTGCACGGCCCGAACGCGCCCCGGCCGTGCGAGTGGGTATTCGCCAAGCGGGCGCTCGACCGGCGGCCCGTCGTGTTCCTGGCCGGCCGGGGCGCCGGGATCGGCCACAACACCGCCGCCGCGAACATCGCCGCGCTGATCGAGACGGTCGCGGCACAGCCGGGCACCCGCGTGCTGAACTGCGCGGACCCGGACGCGCGCAGCGCCCTGGAGATCTCCCGGATCGTCGCGGCGCACTTCGGGCACTCCTTCACCGAGGTCTTGCTCGACGCCGGCGACCCGGCCGCCGCGCGGGGCCTGGGCCGCCATCTGTGGCGGGACGCCTACCCGGTCCTGCTGGATATGACGGCGGCGCACCGTCTCGGCTACGTGCCGGCCGGCGACTACGCGGCCACCGTCGCCGCCGAGCTGGACTGGCTGGCCGCCGCGCACGGGCCCGCCGGGCCCGGCGGCGTCACCCTGCCGCCCGGCTGCGAGGCCGATTACTTCGACGGGCTGACCGACTACGCGGCCGAGGACGCCTACCTGGCCGCCCGTTAGCGCCCGGCAGCCAGGCGGCCAGGGCCGCCACATAGGATGGAAGCCCTGGTCAGGCTGTACGAAATCGAGCGGAAGGGCGCTGGTGGGCAACGGGCCGGACGGGCAGCGCAAGGTCGTGCTGCTGGAGAACATTCACCCCGACGCCGTGGCCCGCCTGTCCAAGGACGGCTATCAGGTCGAGACCGTGCCAGGGGCGCTGGGCGAGGACGAGCTGATCGCCGCGCTGCCGGGCGTGCGCCTGCTCGGCATCCGGTCGGGGACCCAGGTCAGCGACCGGGTGCTGGCCGCGGCGCCGGACCTGCTGGCCGTCGGCGCGTTCTGCATCGGGGTGAACCAGGTCGACCTGACGGCCGCGTCGCGGCGCGGGATCGCGGTGTTCAACGCCCCGTTCTCCAACACCCGCAGCGTGGTCGAGCTGGCGCTGGCCGAGATCATCGCGCTGACCCGGCGGCTCACCGACAAGAACGCGCAGATGCACGCGGGGGTCTGGGACAAGTCGGCGGCCGGCAGCCACGAGGTGCGCGGCCGGCGCCTGGGCATCGTCGGCTACGGCAACATCGGCGGCCAGCTCTCGGTGCTGGCGGAGAACCTCGGCATGAGCGTGTCCTTCTACGACACCGCCGACAAGCTCGCGCTCGGCAACGCCAGGCGCTGCGGCACGCTGCAGGAGCTGCTGGAGATCTGCGACGTGGTGACCCTGCACGTGGACGGCCGGCCCGGCAACAGCGGCCTGTTCGGCGCGGCCGAGTTCGCCGCGATGAGGCCGGGCAGCCTGTTCCTCAACCTGTCCCGCGGCTTCGTGGTCGATCACGGCGCGCTGCGCGCGCAGATCGAGTCCGGCAGGCTGGCGGGCGCGGCGGTCGACGTGTTCCCTGCCGAGCCACGGGGCCGGGGCGAGGAGTTCAGCTCCGAGCTGCGCGGCCTGCCGAACGTCATCCTGACGCCGCATGTCGGCGGCTCGACCGAGGAAGCGCAGCAGGACATCGGCGAGTTCGTGGCCGGCAAGCTGCACGACTACATGACGGCGGGGACCACGACGCTCAGCGTCAACCTGCCCGGCATCGCGCTGCCCACCGCGCCTGGCGCGCACCGGCTCATCCACCTGCACGCCAACGTGCCCGGCGTGCTGGCCACCATCAACCAGGTGCTGGCCGAGCACAAGGTCAATATCGAGGGCCAGCTCCTTGGCACCCGCGATGAGCTTGGCTACGTGCTGACCGACATCGGCACCGAGTACGCCGACGACGTGCTGGCCAGCCTGGCGGCGCTGGACGTCACCGTCCGGCTGCGGACCACCCGCCCGGCTTAGGCGCTCGCGCCACTAGCATGGAGGGACGGCGCGCCGCAGCCGCCGTCTTCCCGCCCGGCCACAGGGCCGGTGCCCGCATTTCCCGCTGTGAAAGGGCCAGCGCATGTCGCCTGCAGATGCCTCGGATCGCCAGAACGGCGTGCCCGGCGGCGCCGCTGATGACCAGGCCGGCGCGCCTGGCGTGCTGGAGGAGATCCGCCGCCAGCGGATCGAGAAGGTCCGCCAGCTCCGCGAGCTCGGCGTGGACCCCTACCCGGCCCGCGCCGTGGACAAGACGCCGGTCACCGAGGCGCTGAAGCTGGCCGACGACGAGCCGGTCACCATCGCGGGCCGGATCATGCTGCTGCGGCCGATGGGCAACCTGATGTTCGGCCAGCTCCACGACGAGAGCGGCGAGATGCAGTTCCTGGTGTCCAAGCGGGAGCTGGCGGAGGACAACCCGCTGGGCTTCAAGGCGCTGGTGAAGTTCCTGGACATCGGCGACTTCGTGGCCGTGCGGGGCCGCCGGATGCAGACCAAGACCGGCGAGCCGACGGTCGCGGCGGAGCGGCTGACCATCCTGAGCAAGTCGCTGCTGCCGCTGCCGGACAAGCACGCCGGGCTGCGCGACGAGGAAGTGCTGCTGCGCAAGCGCTACCTCGACATCATGCTGCACCGCGACGTGCAGGACATGATCTACAAGAAGGCCGCGTTCTGGCGGACCATGCGCGCCTTCCTTGAGGGTCGCGGCTTTGTCGAGGTGCAGACTCCGGCGCTGGAGCTGACCACGGGAGGCGCCGACGCCAGGCCGTTCGTGGCCCATCATAATTTCCTGGATGCCGAGGTCTACCTGCGCATCTCGATGGGCGAGCTGTGGCAGAAGCGGCTGCTGGTGGCCGGCCTGGAGAAGACGTTCGAGATCGGCCGCCAGTTCCGGAATGAGAACCAGAGCCGCGAGCACCTCAACGACTACGACCAGATGGAGTTCTACTGGGCGTACGCCGATTACCAGGCGGGCATGGAGCTGGTGGAAGCCCTGTTCCGGCACGTGATCGAGCAGACCTTCGGCACGCTGGTCTTCGATCTGCACCGCAACGGCCGCGACTACCACGTGGACCTGGGCGCGCAGTGGGTCCGCTACGACTACTACGACACCATCAGCGAGTCCCTCGGCATCGACGTCCAGGCGGCGAGCACCGATGAGCTGATCGCGCTTGTCGACAAGCTGGAGGTGCCGGTGGACCGGGCCGGGCTGAACCGGCCGCGGGTCATCGACGCGCTGTGGAAGCACTGCCGCCGCACGCTGGCCGGCCCCGGCTTCCTGGTCAACGAGCCCATCGAGGTGTCGCCGCTGGCCAAGCGGAACGCCGACCGGCCCGGCATCGTGGAGCGGTTCCACGTCATCGTGGCCGGCAGCGAGCTGGGCAACGGGTACAGCGAGCTGAACGACCCGCAGGATCAGGCGCAGCGGTTCGAGGAGCAGCGGCGGATGCGCGAGGCCGGGGACAGCGAGGCGCAGATGCCCGACGACGAGTTCGTCGAGGCGCTGGAGTACGGGATGCCGCCGGCGCTCGGCTTCGGGATGAGCGAGCGGGTCTTCGCGTTCTTCATGGACCGCAGCGTCCGGGAGTGCCAGATCTTCCCGCTGCTGCGCCCGCTGGGGCGCGGCTGACGGTCAGGTCAGCACGGGCGGATCAGGTCAGGAGCTGCCCGGCTCGGTGACGAAGTCGATCAGCTCCTCGACCCGGCCGAGGAAAGCAGGCTCCAGGTCGGCGAAGCTGGTCGCGCCGCGCAGGATCCGCTGCCAGGCGGCCCCGGTGTTCGGCGGCCAGCCGAGCGCGGCCAGCACGCCCTCCTTCCACGGCTGGCCCCTGGGCACGTCGGGCCACCGCTCGATCCCGGCGGCGGCCGGCTTCACCGCCGCCCAGACGTCGATGTAGGGGTGCCCGACGATCAGCACGTGCGGCGAGGTGACGCCGGCCGCGATCCGGCTCTCCTTGGAGCCGCTGACCAGGTGATCGACGAGCACGCCGAGGCGGCGGCGGGCGTCCGGCCTGAACTCGGCCACGATCGCGGGCAGGTCGTCGATGCCGCCCAGGTACTCGACCACCACGCCGACGTCGCGCAGGTCATCGCCCCAGATCTTCTCGACCAGCTCGGCGTCGTGCCGACCCTCGACATAGATACGGCTCGCCCGCGCCACCTTCGCCCGGCTGGCCGGGGCGGCGACGGAACCGGACGCGGTGCGCCGGCTCCCGCCGGCTGACCGCCGGGTGCCGGGCGGGTCAGCCGGACCGGCTTGCCCTCCAGCAGGAAGGTGCCGGACAGCGGGAATACCCGGCACTTGCCGTGCCGGTCCTCCAGGGTGACGGCGTCCTTCTCGCAGAACACCACCGCGCCGCAGAAGTCCCCCGCGCCGTCCTCGATCACCAGGCCCGGCTCGGCGGCGACCCTGGGCAGCTCGACTGGGCCCGGCCGACGCCGGCCCGCCGCGAGCACGTCCGGCCCGTACTCCATGCTGCGCATCGGTTCCCCTGCCACTTCCCGCAATCGGGTTAACGATATTAACACCCATCACTACGGAATATGTCTAAACCTTTAAAGCTACGGCACGTTATGTCTACACCTAATTAGGTCCGTTAATACCCGTAATGAGATTTTCCCGGCATGTCGGTGTAGCTTGACGCCATGAGGCGTTTAGGTCGCCATGCGATCTTGGATGTCAGCGGCGCGGACAGGCCCCTCCAAGAGGGCGAGATAAGGTTATTGCTGGCCGACATGGCGAGGGCGTGCGGCGCGACCTTGCTCGGCATTGAAGTTCATAAGTTTGGCGAGGGCCACGGGATGACGGCGGTCGCAATCCTCGGGCAATCTCACATCAGCATGCACGAATGGCCCGAGTATCAGTACGCCGCGTTCGATATCTTTGTCTGCGGCTCGTCTAATCCCGAGCCGGCGGTAGAGATTGTCAAGTCCTGGTTCCCCGGCGCGCACGTGCAGACACAGATACTCGATCGTGAAAGTCAATGAGGCGCCCGTCGGGATATGTCGACGGCCTGATCTCGGGCGCCACCTGGGGCGTCGTGGCGGTGCTGCTCGCCCGGCTGTTCTCCCGGATGCAGGACTACCCGCTGCTGGCGATGCTGGCCGTGGTCTCCATGGTTCTCGAGACGGCCGCGGCGCTGTTCCTGCTCGCCCGCGCTGCCGTCATGGGAGCGCTGCCCAGGGTCGGGCGGCTGCTCACCTCCAGGACCGCGGTCACCGTCCTTTGGTGCGGCGTGCTAGGCGGCCCGGTCTTCATGGGCGGGTACGTGGCCGCCCTGATACTGGCGGGTCCTGCCGATGCGCTGACGGCTATCGCTACCTACCCGGTGTTCGGCGCTCTGCTGGCTCGGCGGGTGCTCGGCCAGAGACTGAACCGGATCGCCTGGCTGGGAGTGACCGCCGCCGGCGTCGGGGCCGCGCTGACCGCGTTCGACGCGGACTCGTCCGCCAACAGGGCGCGGACCCTCGCGGGAGTGGCCATCGGCCTGGCGGCCGCCGTCGGCCTGGCGCTGGACGGCATCGTCGCCACCCGTGCCATGGCCCGGATGGATCCGGACACGGTGGCGGTCGCGCGGGAAATGTTCGTCGCGATGCTGTTCGCCGTGGCGGTCCTGATCATTCCGGGGGGAATTTCCCTGACCAGGACCGTGGTGATGTCCCGCGGCTTTTACCTGCCCACCATCGTGGCCGGCTTTATCAGCGGCTATTCCTACATGGTCTGGTATCACGCGATCCGCAAGATCGGCGCGGCCCGTGCCATGGCCCTGAACATTACCTACGCGATGTGGGGCATCTTGTTCGCCCTCATATTCCGGCAGGCGCGGGAGAGCCCGCTCGCGGTTGCCGGGTGCGTCATCGTCTCCGTCGGAGCCGTTCTCACGATCATGTCCGGCCAGCGGCCGGCGAGAGGAGCTCATCATGAGCAACCGCAAGAGCGTCTCGATCCTCAGGGAAACGCGGGACGGGGATCTGCGCGCGATCGCTCTGCCCCGTGAGGTCGCCTCGTTTGTCGGCCAGGGTTACGAGGTCTATGTCGAGAAGGACGCCGGCCTCGGCCAGGAGGCCACCGACGATGACTACCGGGCGGCCGGGGGGACGATCGTCGGGACCGACGACGCGTGGAACCTCAGCGACGTCGTCTTCAAGTGCCGGTGCCCGTCAGAGGCGGAGTACCGGTACTTCCGCCCCGGGCTGCACCTCAGTTCCACCTTCTATCTCGGCGACAAGCCGGATCTGGCGCAGGTGCTGACCAGCAAGCGTGTTTCTGCCTACTCCTATGAGATGTTCGAGGACGACGACGGCACCTTCCCGCTGATGATCACCGACTCCGAGATCTCGGGGCAGATGGCGGTGATCTACGCCGCCTACCACCTGCAGGATCAGCTCGGCGGCAGCGGGAAGATGCTCGGCCGGATGCCGGGCGTCGAGCCCGCCCGCGTGCTGGTCATCGGCCACGGCAACGCCGGCGCCGCCGCGGCGCGCGCCGCCGCGGCGCTGGGTGCCGAGGTCATCGTGGTGGGGAAGTCGCGTGCCCGGCTCCGCCGGTTCGCCGCCACCGTCCCGTCGAACGTCACCTGCGAGCTCGGCACGCCGGAACTTCTCGAAGGCCTCGTCCCGAGGTGTGACGTCATCATCGGGGCGATCCGGGTGTCGAACCACGGGACCGACGCGATCGTGACCGACGACATGGTGGCCAGCATGCGGCCGGGCTCCGTCATTGTCGACGTTACCTGCGGCTACGGCCCCGGGTACCTGCCCACCGCGGATCACCGCACCCGCGACCTCACCGAGGCCTACAAGCGGCACGGCGTCACCCACATCAAGAACGACTGCATGCCGAAGCTCGTCTACCTGACGGCCACGGCGGCCATGAGCTACGCGGCGTTCCCCTACCTTCTCGCGCTCGCCGAGTCCGTCTACGCCGGCCCGCCTGACCTGGTCTCGCAGCGCGGCCGGGTGACGCACGACGGTGCCGTCGCGCATCCGCACATCCAGCAGGAACTGCGACTTCGTCAGCGAGCGATCCGATGACCATGCCGCGGGAGTGCTGGTGGGACTCCGCGCCCGAGCTCATCGAGACCGCGTGGCAGCCGGTCACGCCCCCGTTCGGCCCGTTCCGAGGGGTCACCACGAACCCGATGCTCATGCTGGAGGCATGCAAGCATGACCCGCCCGCGCAGCCGGCCGGATCTGGCTGGGACCTGTACCTGACCTGCTGCGCCCGCTCGGCCAGGTACCTGTTATCCCGCGGGCTCGCGATCCCGTTCTGCGTCCAGCTTGACCCGCGGTCCGCGTTCAACGCGGCAGCGATGCTCCGGCAGGCGGCGCAGATCCGTGCCCGGATTCCCAGCGCGACCATCAAGGTGCCGCTGACCGCCGCGGGCATCGACATCATCAGGCCCCTGGCCTCGGCGGGGGTGGCCATCAACGGGACCTGGGGATTCTCCGTAGCCCAGCTCACCGCCGCCGCCGCGGCCCTGCAAGACGCCCGCGACGCGGCGGAGCCGGCCGCCTGGCCCCGGCACGTGCTGACGCTGATGGAGGGCCGCATTGGCGATCTCGGCCTGAAGCCCCATGTGGGCGACGACCCGCGGCGGTTACGCGCTGCGGAGTGCGTCGTGTTCGAGGCCGCGTACCAGTCGCTGCGGCGCTACCGGGACGTGGTGACGCTGTTAGCGTCCTCGCTAAGGAAGGGACCGGGAGATGAGTGCTGGCACTACGGCAGCAAGGCTGGCCGCGAGGTGATCCTGACCCTCCCGCCGTCGTTCCTGCGCCAGCAGGGCCTGCCGTCGGACGGCGCCGCGTACGGATGCGCCGATGATGGCGCCCGCGCGGCGGCACTCGGCGACGAGATGGTCAGGCGCTACGCGGCGGAGGACGGCTTCGAGCCGCGGGAATTCGACTCGCTGCCGCAGCTCGTCTCCACCCGAGGCGAGGCGGTGCGCGCGATGGAGAGCTTCGAGGACCTGGCCGGCCGTGGGTAGCTTCGCCGGCCTGTCCAGCTTCTATGACCTGGACTATCCGGACACGGCCGACCATGCCTTCCTGCGGCGGCTCGCCGCCGCCGCCGATCCGGGTCACCTGCTGGAGATTCCCTGCGGGTCCGGACGCAACGTCGTCCCGCTGCTGCAGGCCTCCTCGCGCCTGGTGACGTTCATGGACATCGCCGGGGAGATGGCGGCGGAGGCCGGGCTGCGGATCCCGGCGGCCGAGCGGACCCGGGCGCAGGCCATCCCCGGCGACATCACCTCGCTGCCACCCGGCGGCGAGTTCGACCTGGTGATCTGCCCGCGCGAGGCGTTCCAGCTACTCAGCCAGGCCGAGGCGGCGCGGGCGCTGCGGTCGCTGGCGGCGGCCATCACCGGCGCCGGCCTCATCGTCCTCGACCTGTTCACCTTCACCCGCGAGCCGGCCCCGCCGGCGGACACTCCGCCGGACTACTTCTCCCCGGTGGAGCACGACTGGGTACAGGACTGGACCAGGACCGCCCCCGGCGACGGCCTCACGGTCACCCGCCGCCGGCGCCAGCGCTTCACGGCCGGCGGTGTCCACTTCGAGATGCGGTACGCGCTGCGGGTACCCGGCGAGCCGGAGCCCAGGCGGCTGAGCCTGGAGTTCGACATGACGAACCACTCACCGCGGCGGCTGCGCGAGCTGGCGGCCGGCGGCGGCCTCGATGTCCTGGCGGCGTGGGCCGGCTATGGCGCCGCGCCCGGCAGGTCACTGCGGACCGTCTACGTGCTCGGGCGCGGCCAGCAGGCGCGCGAGCGTCTCGAACGAGTCCGCGGCCAGATCGCCGCCGATCGGCAGGCCGCCGAACCCCACTGACCTGATGCCGGCCAGCCGGGCGGCCTCGATGTCCGCGGGCGAGTCCCCGATGAGCCAGGCGCCGGCCGGCCCGGTGCCGAGCAGCCGCAGGGCCAGCAGGACCGGCTCGGGGCTCGGCTTCAGCAGCTCGGTGTCCTCGCTGCCGACCAGGACGGGGAAGTAGCGGTCCAGGTCGTGCCGGCGAAGGTAGGGCGCGACAAGCTGCTCCCGGTAAGACGAGGTGACGATCGCCTTCGGCGTCCCGGCGAACTGGTCGAGGAACGCGCGGAGCCCCGCCGCCGGCGGGCACTCCAGGTAGGCCGGGCGCATCGCCTCGATGAGGGCGAGCTCGATGGCCGCCGCCTCGGACTGCGAGAGGCCAGGGACCACATCGCACCAGGGGCTGGATGCCACGAGGCTCAGCAGCCGCCCGTCCAGGTCGAAGCCCCGCGCCGCGAAGCAGGCGCGGGTCGCCTGGACCCAGGCCGCATTCGTCTCGACGATCGTCCCGTCGAAGTCGAGCAGCAGGGCGGTTACGGCTTCTCGAACGCCCACAGCACGACACTGCCATAGGTCTCGTCGCCGACGATGTCGACATCTTCCAGGTGCAGCACCCGCAGTCCCAGGTCAGCGCCGATTCGCCGGAGCACTCCGGCGGTGACGAACGAGTAGTCGCGGGTCTGCTGGCTGGCGTGCCGGATCCAGTCCGCCCCGACCAGCCGGCCGCCAGGCCGGGCGGCCGCCGCGGCGTTGCGGAAGCAGTCCAGGTAGGCGGGCTCGGATCCGGAGATGGCGAAGCAGCCGAACGCGGTGACCGAGTCGAAGCGAGCCCGGGCCAGCTCGCCCGGCCAGGCGCCTAGCGCGTTGAAGACCAGGTACGAGCGGATGGACCCGCGCAGCTCCTCGACCCGGTCGGCGGGAACCCCGAATAACCCGGCGGCCTGGAGGTAGCAGTCCGGCAGGGGAGCGGGCGCGGAGAGGAAATCCCTGAGCACCGCGAGAGCCTCGGGCTCCACGTCCGAGGCGGTCGTCGCGACGTCCCCGCCGGCGGCCAGGATCCAGAACAGTGACGCGGTGCCGCTGCCAACGTCCAGCCGCTGCCCCTGGCACAGGAACCGGCGCACCATGTCCAGGATCTCGTAGGAGCCCATCCCGTGCACGAACGGCCCCGCGTACTCCCGTTCCAGGTACTCGCGGAATAAGGAGATCCTGGCCTGGTCGAGGCTCGTCACCTCATCGAGGGCGCGGAACCCGACGTCCAGGTTGCCGCGCCACGGGGTGCTCATGACATGAGGGTCGCGGTGAGGGTGATCTCGGGGACCCCGGCCAGGGCGCGGCTGATGATGCAGCCGGTCTTCGCGGCGGCGGCGTGCTTCTGGAAGTCCTCGTCGCTGAGGCCCGGCACCCGGCCGACCGTGACCAGGGCGATGCTGGCGATGGTCGGGGCGCCGTCGATGTTCCGCAGGGTGACCGTGGCGTCGGTGTGCACCGACTCGGGCGCCGCGCCCGCGGTGGCCAGCATGTTGGACAGCGCCATCGAGAAGCAGGAGGCGTGCGCGGCCGCGATGAGCTGCTCGGGGTTAGCGCCGGCGCCGTCCTCGAAGCGGGACTTGAACGAGAAGTTGCCGCCGACGGTGTCTCCGGCGGTAAACGTGCCGGCGCCGCTCTTCAGGTCGCCCTTCCACTCCGCGCTTCCCTTGGCCGGCATCGTTACCTCCATCGTGAGCCTGGGTAGTAGCCGTCACTCTACCGAGCCGTCCTGGCTAGCCCCGGCGCAGCCGCTCATTGAGCCGCTCGAACGTCGCCCGCGCCCCGCTGGCGTGCAGTGACTCCAGCGCCTCACGGTAGGCGCGGGCGAAAACGGGCTGGCTGGCCAGGTCCCCGAACAGGCGCTCATCGCGCACGAACGCGAGGGGATCGGCGGACTGCCGCCTGGCCCGCTGCGCCAGCTCGCCGGCGAGCGCGTCCACGACCTCGATCGGCTGCCCGGCCTCATCGACCCCCTCGGCGTAGCGTGCCCAGCTCGCGACGACAGCGGCGGCCCGGTCCACCTGCCGCCCGGCGGCCACGTTCTCGCGGATAACCGGGACCACCCACTGGGGGATGCGATCGGAGCTCCAGGCGGCCAGCCGGGCCAGGGTGTCGCGGATCGCGGGGCTGGCGAACCGGCGCAGCAGGGTGGCCATGTACTCGTCCAGGTCGGCGCCGGGCACGCTGGGCAGGGTGGGCCTGCCTTCCTCGCGCATGTAGCCGAGCAGGAACTCGGCGAACACCGGGTCGTCGGCGACCTCGTGGGCATACCGGTAGCCGGCCAGGTAGCCGGCGTAGGCCATCGCCTGGTGGCTGGCGTTCAGCAGGCGCAGCTTCATCAGCTCGAACGGGGTCACGTCGGAGACGAGCTGCGCGCCGCAGCGCTCCCACGGCGGTCGGCCGAGCGGGAAGTGGTCCTGGATGACCCACTGGACGAACGGCTCGCAGACCACGGTGAGCTGGTCTGCGACGCCGTGCTCGGCCCGCAGCCGCTCGATGTCCTCCGCCGTGGTGACGGGGGTGATCCGGTCGACCATGGAGTTGGGGAACGCGACCTCGGCGCGGATCCAGTCGCCGAGCCCCGGGTCGCGCAGGGTGGCGAAGGCGGCCAGCATCGCGGCGGCGACGTCCCCGTTGCCCTGGATGTTGTCGCACGACATGACGGTGAAGGGCGGGACGCCGTCGGCCCTGCGCCGGGCCAGCGCCTCGGTGATCAGGCCGAACGCGGTGCCGGGCAGCGCGCCGGGCCGCAGGTCGGCCTGGATGCCGGGACTGGACGGCTCGAACTCGCCGGTGACCTGGTTGACGCAGTACCCGCCCTCGGTGATGGTCAGCGAGACGATCCGGGTCCGCGGGCTGGACAGCAGGTCGAGCACGCGGCCCGGCTCGTCGGGCGCGTACCGGTAGTCGCGGATGGAGCCGATGACGCGCGGTTGGGTGGTCCCGTCCGGCTGCTTGACGACCAGGGTGTAGCAGCCGTCCTGGGCGGCGAACCGCTCGCGCTTGGGCCGGTCCGCGGGCATCACGTCGATCCCGCAGATCCCCCAGCTCAGCGCCTGCTCGCGGGTCTCGTCGTCGCGGAGCAGCCGGTCGAGGTACATCGCCTGGTGCGCGCGGTGGAAGGCGCCGACACCGAGGTGGGCGATGCCGACGGTGAGCAGGGAGCGATCGTAGTCCGGCGCCGGGATCCGGGCGGCCGCCGCCCGGCGGCCTTGCGGGGTGGCCAGATCGGCCGCCGTGCCCTGGCCGGAATGTGACTGGGTCATCTCGGGGAAGAATAGCCCTCATGCGCGCGTTCCTGCCTCCTCCGGCGGACGGCCGGCTGTTCACCGCCAGCCGGCTGATCCGCAGCACCGACGTGACCCCGGCGGGGCGGCTGCGGTTCGACGCGCTGGCTCGCTATCTTCAGCAGGCCGCGGAGAACGACCTGGCGGACTCGGGCTGCGCGGGGACGTGCGCCTGGTTCGTGCGCAAGACGGCCATCGCGGTCCGCGGCTTCCCCCGCTTCGGCGACCGGATCTCGCTGCGCACGTTCTGCTCGGCGACCGGCCCGGCGTGGGCGGAGCGGACCACCACGGTGTCGGGACCAGGCGGGGACCTGATGCAGGCCACCGCCGTCTGGGCGGCGGTAAGCCTGGCCGATGGCCGGCCGGTGCCGCTTGACCCGGATTTCCGCCGGGTCTACGACGGCGCGGCGGCCGGGCGGACAGTCTCGGCCCGGCTGACCCATCCGCGTCCGCCTGCGGACCTGGGCGCGAGCCCGTGGCCGCTGCGGGCCAGCGACTTCGACACGGCGGGCCACGTCAACAACGCGATCCACTGGGCCGCCGCCGAGGACGTGCTGGCCGGCCTCGACTGGCTGCCCGACGAGGCGGAGCTTGAGTATCACCGGGCGATGCAGCCGGGCTGCGCGCCGTCGCTGGCGGTCGGCAAGGACCCGGCCGGGCTGACGGTCTGGCTGCTGGACGGCGGCACCCGGCTGGCTTCCGCGCGGCTGCTGCGCGGTGCCGGCTGACTGCTCAGGCGCCGGGGCTCAGGCTGGAGCGGAGCATGGGCGGCTGGAGCGCGGTCGCGTCGCCGCGCCGGTAGAGCCGGGCGGGCCGGCCTCGCTCGCCGGCGGTCTGGCTGCCGGCCGGGCGCAGGAAGCCCGGCGTGCTGGTGATCTTCCGGTGGAAGTTGCGCGGGTCAAGCGGGATGTCCCAGACGATCTCATACACCCGGCGAAGCTGCCCGATGGTGAACTCCGGCGGGCAGAACGCCGTGGCCAGCGGCGTGTACTCCAGCTTCGACCTGGCCCGCTCGACGCCCTCGGCGAGAATCTGGTCGTGGTCGAAGGCCAGCGCGCCGCCGGCCAGCAGCGCGCCGGCCGGCGCCCAGGCCGCCTCGGCGGCGTCGCTGCCCGCGCGGGGCACCGGCAGCTCCGGCGCCAGCGCCAGGTAGGCGACCGTGATGACGCGCATCCGCGGATCGCGGCCGGGATCGCCATAGCTGGCGAGCTGCTCCAGGTGCGCGGCGTCCCCGGCCAGCCCGGTTTCCTCGGCCAGCTCCCTGGTGGCGGTCTCGCGGAGCGTCTCGTCCGGCCGGACGAACCCGCCGGGCAGCGCCAGGTCGCCCGCGAACGGCGGCTCCGCGCGGCGGACCAGCAGCACGGCCAGCTCGTCTTCGCGGACGGTGAGCACGACCAGGTCGGTGGTGACCGCGACCGGCGGGTAGGCGGCGGGGTCGTACCCGGCCGGGCCGTGCTTGTCAGGGCCCGGGGAGCGCCGTGGTGTCATGCCCCCAGCTTACCCATTAATCGTCTCCTTGACGAGAAAGCTCTCGCGGGTTTATCGTCAGTTAGACGATTAATTGGAGGTGGCCAGATGGCCGACATCACGCGCTTCCCGGTAGCGCGGCACCTGCGCGGGACGCCCACGCAGCACATACGGCACCTGCGCAAGGGCGCGCTGGTGCATGAGGGGACCGGGCTGTCGTTCTACTTCCGGCCGCTCACCGCGGTGCTCTCCGAGGTCCCGGTCGACGACAGGGAGCTGCCGCTGCTGTTCCACGCCAGGACCGCCGACTTCCAGGACCTGACGGTGCAGGCCAGCGTCACGTTCCGGATCACCGACCCGGCCACCGCGAGCGCCAGGATCGACTTCTCCATCGACCCGGAGACCGGCCGGTGGCGCGGCACGCCGCTTGAGCAGCTCGGCGGCCTGCTCGCCGAGACCGCCCAGCAGCAGGTCCTCGGCCTGATCGCGCGCGGCCCGCTGGCCGGCGTGCTGGCCGACGGGCTGACCCAGGTCCGCGACCAGATCCAGCAGGGCCTGATCGCCGACACCAGGCTCGCCGAGACCGGCATCGCCGTGCTGGGGGTCAGGGTAGTCGCGATCAGGCCGGAGCCGGAGATGGAGAAGGCGCTGCGCACCCCGGCCCGCGAGGCTGTCCAGCAGGAGGCCGACCGGGCCACCTACGAGCGCCGGGCGCTCGCGGTGGAGCGGGAGCGGGCCATCGCCGAGAACGAGATGCAGAACCAGATCGAGCTGGCCAGGCGCGAGGAGCAGCTAGTCGCGCAGCGCGGTGCCAACGCCCGCCGTCAGGCCGCCGACACCGCCCAGGCGGGGGAGATCGAGGCGGCCGCCCAGGCCAGCAGGGAGCTGGCGCTGGCCAGGGCCGGCGCGGAGGGCACCAGGGCGCTCGGCGCCGCGGAAGCGGCCAGCGAGGCCGCCAGGGTGGCCGCCTACGCGGGCCTGCCCCCGGAGACGCTGCTCGGCCTGGCGGTCAAGGAGCTGGCCGCGAACCTGCCCGCGATCGGCAGCCTGGTGCTCACGCCCGACCTGATCGCGCCGGTACTGGCCCGCCTCGGCGCGTCAGGTGCTCCCGGCGCCGCCGAGGCGAGCGCGTCATGACCCTGCCGCCCCGCGCCGTGCTGGTGCACCGGCACACCGAGTACACCGAGCTGGTGTGCCGGCACGGCACGCCGGGGCAGGCCGCGTTCTTCCTGGCCGGCCGGGGGCGGCGGCTGGCGGACGTGCGGGAGCGGCACGAGCTGGTGAAGGCCGCGATTACCGCCGTCGCGGCGGCCATCCCGGCGTCCTGGCGGCGCGGCCTGGTCGAGCGGGCCGAGCTGCCGAGGTTCGTCTTCGAGCCGGGCGACGTCATCGTCGTCGTCGGGCAGGACGGCCTGGTCGCCAACGTGGCCAAGTACCTGGACGGCCAGCGCGTCGTCGGCATCAACGCCGAGCCGGACCGCAATCCTGGCGTCCTGGTGCCGCATCCGCCGGGCGCCGCGGGGGCGCTCCTGGCGGCCGCGGCAGCGGGCCGGGAACGGCTGACCCGGCTCACCATGGTGACCGCGCGGGCCGACGACGGGCAGGAGCTGACCGGGCTCAACGAGATCTACCTGGGCAGCCCCGGCCATCAGACCGCCAGGTACACGCTCAGCCTGCCGGACGGCACCGCCGAGCCGCAGGCCTCGTCGGGGGTGATCGTCGCGACGGGGACGGGCGCGACCGGCTGGTGCGGGTCCGCCTGGCTGGAGCGGCACAGCGCCCTGGAGCTGCCGGCCCCGGCGCAGTCCGCGCTGGCCTGGTTCGTCCGCGAGGCGTGGCCGTCCCCGGCCACCGGGACCAGCGCCACCGAGGGCGGGCTGGCCGGGGGCGACCGGCTCACGCTGAGCGTGGCCAGCGACGAGCTGGTGGCCTTCGGCGACGGCGTCGAGTCCGACACCCTCCCGCTTGGCTGGGGCCAGTCGGTCACCGTGGGTGTCGCGGAGCGCACGCTCAACCTGGTCGGCCCATGACGGGTGTCATGGTCAGGTCGTGACAGCGCGTGCTGCCCCGGCCGGTCGCTGGCCGGCAGACTAAGACCATGACAGTCACTCACTCACAGGCGCGCCCGGGCGCCGCCGGCCTCCCCCTGGCCGTGGAGCTGACCGGGGTGCACAAGAGCTTCGGCCCGGTGCACGCGGTGCAGGGGATCGACCTGGCCATCGCGTCAGGCGAGATTGTCGCCCTGCTCGGGCCGAACGGCGCGGGCAAGACGACCACGATCGACATGATGCTCGGCCTGTCCCGGCCAACCCAGGGCACCGCGTCGGTGCTCGGCATGACGCCCAGGCAGGCGATCTCCCGCGGCCTTATCTCCGCGGTCATGCAGTCGGGCGGCCTGCTCAAGGACCTCACCGTCGCCGAGACCGTGCAGTACACCGCCAGCCTGTTCACCCAGGTCGAGCCGATCGGCGAGGTGCTGGACCGGGCCGGCATCGCCGGCATCGCCGACCGCCGGGTGGGCAAGTGCTCGGGCGGCGAGCAGCAGCGGCTCAGGTTCGCCATGGCGCTGCTGTCCGATCCCGAGCTGCTGGTGCTCGACGAGCCGACCACCGGCATGGACGTCGAGGGCCGGCGCACCTTCTGGGGGGCCATCAGGCAGGACGCGGCCAAGGGCCGGACTGTCCTGTTCGCCACGCACTACCTCGAAGAGGCCGACAGCTACGCCGACCGGATCATCCTGATGCGGCACGGCAAGATCGTCGCCGACGGCACCGCCGCCGAGATCAAGGCGCTGTCGGCGGGCCGCACGGTGCGGGCCACGCTGCCCGGCGCCAACGCCGCCGAGCTGCTCAGGCTGCCCGGCGCCGACAGCGTCGAGGTGCGCGGCGACACGGTCCTGATCCAGGCCAAGGACAGCGACGCGGTCGCCCTCCACCTGCTGACCAGCACGCCGGCCCGCGACCTGGAGATCACCGCCCGCGGCATCGAGGACGCGTTCCTCGCGCTGACCGGGGACGAGCCCGCCGCCCGCGGGGGCGTGACGGGCCCGGCCGCCCCGGCCGCCCCGGCCGCCCCGGCGGGCGCCGCCAGCACGAGCAGCGAAGGAGCACTCCGATGAGCACCCCGGTAACCGCGCCCAGCCTCAGCGAGCGGCGGGCGCCCGGCTTCGGCGGGCTGAACCTGACCATCCTGCGCCTGGAGGTCATGCGGCTGACCCGCAACCGCCGCACGATCATCTTCGCGGTGATCGCGCCGGTCGTGCTGTTCCTGGCGTTCGGGACGAACAAGGCCTACGC
The DNA here is from genome assembly GCA_963725175.1 of uncultured Actinomycetota bacterium. Taxonomy (GTDB): domain Bacteria; phylum Actinomycetota; class Actinomycetes; order Streptosporangiales; family Streptosporangiaceae; genus DASUBV01. The sequence continues at coordinate 2,254,760 of CAVRXH010000006.1, read as the reverse complement.
CAACGAGGCCGCGGGCAAGGGCAACGTCTCCGCGTTCATCATGGTCAGCATGTCGCTGTACGGGGCGGTGCTGGCGACCACGGCGGCCGGCGCGATGGTGTCCATCGAGCGGGCCGCCGGCTGGAGCCGCCGGATGCGGCTGACGCCGCTGTCCCCGGCCGCCTACATCGCCGTCAAGGTGCTGGCCGCTATGGTGCTCGGCCTGATCTCGGTGATCGTGGTCTACGCGGTCGGCAAGGGCACAGGCCATCCGCACATGCCCGCTTACCTGTGGATCGTCACCGGGCTGACCGTCTGGGTCGGGTCGCTGCTGTTCGCCGCGTTCGGCCTGTTCCTCGGCTACCTGCTGCCGACCGAGAACGTGATGCAGTTCCTCGGCATCATCCTCGGGCTGCTGTCGCTGGCGGGCGGGCTGTTCGTGCCGCTGAGCCACTTCCCGAAGCTGGTCGCCACCATCGCCAGGGGCAGCCCGCTTTACGGGCTCAACGAGCTCGTGCACGCGCCGGTGCTCGGCCAGGGCGTGCACCTGGCCTGGATCGCGAACGTGGTGATCTGGCTGGCCATCTTCTCCGCCGGCGCGATCTGGAGGTTCCGCAGGGACACCGGCCGCGTGTAGCGGCGGTCGCCCGGCGTAGCCGTGCCGGGCGGCACAAAACACCAGGCCCCGGCCCGTATCCGGCACCTTGTCCGGATGCGGGCCGGGGCTTTGGTTGCTATCCGTGACAGGACAGGTCTATTCCAGTAACCTGCTGGGCGTTCTTGATCTAGGGGGGATCATGCCCAAGCCTGTCCGCAGTGGTCAGCGCTACCTGCCCGGGCTGGACGGGCTCCGCGCGCTGGCCGTGCTCGCCGTGGTGGCCTACCATCTCGGCCTGGGCTGGGCGCCTGGCGGGTTACTCGGCGTCGGGGTCTTCTTCACCCTGAGCGGCTACCTGATCACCGACCTGCTGCTCGGCCAGTTCCAGCGCTCGGGCAGCCTCGAGCTCGTCGACTTCTGGATGCGCCGGGCCAGACGGCTGCTGCCGGCCCTGTTCGTCATGCTGATCGTGGTCGTCGCCTGGGTGGCCATCTGGGACCGCTCGCAGCTCGCCGCGCTGCGCGGCATGGTCGCCTCCGCCGCGCTGTACGTGAGCAACTGGTGGCTGATCTTCCAGCACACCTCCTACTTCGCCAGGTTCGGCCCGCCGTCCCCGCTTGGTCACCTGTGGTCGCTGGCGGTGGAGGAGCAGTTCTACCTGATCTGGCCGTGGCTGCTGTTCCTCGCGCTGCGCTACACCAGGGCCAGGCGCAACACCTCGGGCGAGTACTTCGGGCTGGCCACCCTGTCGCTGCTGCTGGCGGCGGCCTCCGCCCTGGGCATGGCGATGCTCTACCAGCCGGGCTACGACCCGACCCGGGTGTACGACGGCACCGACACCCGCGCCTTCGCGCTGCTGATCGGCGCGGCGCTGGCGTTCGTCTGGCCGAGCCGCAAGCTCCGGGACGACCTGGGCAAGCTGGGCGCCTGGTGCCTGGACGGCGTCGGCGTGATCGGGCTTGGAGTCATCTGCGCGCTGATCTGGCGCACCTCGGAATACTCGCCATTCCTGTACCGGGGCGGGATGGTGCTGCTGTCCTTCGCCACGGCCCTGGTCGTCGCGGCGGTCGCCTCGCCGGCCAGCCATATCGGCGCGCTGCTCGGCGTCGGCCCGATCCGCTGGATCGGCGTCCGGTCCTACGGCATCTACCTGTGGCACTATCCGATCATCACGCTGACGACCCCAGCGGACGGCAGGGAAAGCCTGCTGCGCGGCACGCTCCAGGTGGCGGCCAGCATCGCCGCCGCGGCACTGTCCTGGCGGCTGGTGGAGGAGCCGATCAGGCAGGGCGCGCTGGCCCGCTGGTGGGGCAGGCTCCGCTCGGGCAGCCGGCGCCGGCACGCGGCGCGCCAGGGCTGGGCGTCGCTGGCCTGCGGGGCGGGCGTGCTCGGGCTGGCCGGCGCCTGCCTGGCCGGGGTGATCCCGGCCGCGTCGGCCGGGCTGGCCGGCGCCTCGGCCATGGGCGCGGGCGGGGCCAGCGGCAGCATGACGGGCGGCGGCTCGACGCAGAAGACCCAGGAGCTCGCGCCGGTCGGCGGCAAGGGTGCCAAGGGCGCGGTCAGCCGGGGCAGGCTGCGGACCTCCTGCACGTCGGTCGTGCACATCGGCGACTCGACCTCGGACGGGCTGATCTCCGCCGACTACCTGCCCAACCCGGCCCAGCGGCTGCCCGCCCAGTACGCCAGGGTCGGCGTGCGGAAGGTGCACTGGGAGATCTCCGGCGGCCGGTCCATCGTGGAGACGCTGGAGGGCCAGGCCAACGCCTACACGGTGGCGCGGCGGCTGGTCCGCTCCGGCTACCAGGGCTGCTGGGTGATGGCGCTGGGCACCAACGACACCGCCGACGTCTACGTGGGCTCGACGGTCGGCCTGGGCACCCGGATCAGGGAGATGATGTCGGCCACCGACGGCCAGCCCGTCATGTGGGTGAACGTGATCTCGCTGCTGAGCAGCGGCCCCTACGCAGAGACCGACATGCGGAAGTGGAACGCGGCGCTGCTGGCGGCCTGCGCCAGCTACCCGAACATGCGGATCTATGACTGGGCGTCGGTGGCCAGGCCGAAGTGGTTCATCAGCGACGGAATCCACTACACCTCGCTGGGCTACAAGTACCGGTCCAGGTACATCGCCAGGGCGCTGGCCAAGGCGTTCCCGGCGCCGGGGTCGGCCGGCGCAGCCCACCAGCCAGCCTCCGCCGCCCAGCAAGGCAGCCCCACCTGCCTGGTGCATTAAGGGATCTTGATTAACCCCGCCGCCCTACAACACCCTCCAGCCTGCGGGTGTCAGGACAGCCGAGCTTCACGCTCAAGAGCAGCTTCTGCTAGCTCCTGAACAGGCTTGAAGTACCGGGAATGAGTATTTTGTACCGCTTCCCAGGACTCCGCACCCAAGACCACGATCTCCACATCTGAGTCGTTCGAAAACTCAACCTCAGCCGCGAACCGTGCCTTGAGAGCTGACGTCGAGCCCAGGAAGTGGCGGTGTCGGATGATCCGGCCCTCGCGACGGTTGTAGATAATCAGGTACTGCTGCACGCCCGTCACGCCTCCTCGTCGCTTGAGTCAGCTACCAACTGCAATATAACCCGGACTTGACTCTCCGAAGCTTGGAGGGCAACCCTACCTTCCGAGAGAGTCCTCATCCAGCGATCGCTCGTGACCCGTGCCAGCTGGAGGAGCTGGGATCCGGTGATCTGGTCCTCAGCAGCCAAGATCTTCCCAGCCGCCTCATCGGCCTGGCCGTCTGGAAGCCTGGAGAGGAGTTGAGCCAGCGACTCGCGCAGATCGTGGCCGTCCGCCGCGACCTTCTGCTTCATCATGCGTCGTACTTTGCGGAACTTGCGTCCCCTGAGCCGCTTCTTTGCCACGACATGCGCCAGGAGAGCTATCACCTCCTCAGCGCTGCGGCCCGACCTTCGGCCGAGTTCCAGTCGGTACATGGTCTCGCTGAGACCCATCAGCGTGGCAACGGCCTCCTGGCGGGTCGATATCTGGTCCACGCCCGAGCGGATACGCCTCTCAGGCTCATCCGGCGGCTCTCCATACCTGATCCCGCGACCCCAACGGTCAGCCAGTCGCTCGAAGATCTGCGCCAGGAGTCCTGCAGCTCGGTACGGATCTGGATCTCTACGGGCATCGCCTCGATGGTCACGATCACGTGCACCGCCCTGTAGCCGAACCTCGGGTCAGTGCGGCGGTCAGTCACACGGACAGGGCAACCGAGATCCATGTAGAACTCAGTTATCTTTGCGCGAGCCTCGTCCTGTGCTTCAAGATCATCAACAACGAACCTCGCGCCCGCAAGGTCCTGCACCCGGGCGAGCTCCATACCGCGAGTTCTGCGGAGCTTGTCTGTCATCGTCGATGTCGTCTTGACCCGGCCGGTAGGCGAGAAGCCGAGACCCCGCAAGTCCTCCTTAACGCGCTCCAAGACAGCCTGGTACACCTCCAGCACAGCTGCCAGTTGCTGGAGGTCCGCTTGCGCCGGTGTGCTCGTGGCGATCAGCCGCGTGCCGAGGCGATTGATCTCACCCTTGGTCATGGGTAACGGCATGACGGGACATTATCGTCTTCTCCGCCCAACGATCGAGCGGTTACGGCTCACCTGGGACGAAGTCATGCCCGCGTCCCTCGTGTGCCCTGCCAGCCTTCGGTCCGCCGCTACATCCGTGCGGACATGGCCGCCTTCGACTACCGGTTCCCCGTTCCCGGCTAGAGATCAGGGCTGGCGCGGCAGGATCTCCGCCAGGTCGTAGCTCACCGGCTCCTCTAGCTGGCCGAACCCGCAGGAGGGCGGCTCGCGGTCCGGGCGCCACCTGGAGAACTGCGCGGTGTGCCGGAACCTGGTCCCCTCCATGTGCTCGTAGCGGACCTCCACCACCCGCTCGGGCCGCAGCGGCACGAACGACAGGTCCTTGCCGGCGTTCCACCTGCTGCTCTCCGACTCGCGCGGGTGCCGGACGCCGGGCTGCGCGGCCGCCCAGTTCCACGGGTGCCCCTCGAAGCCGGTCACCAGCGGCTGCAGCTCGGCGAACAGCTCCTTGCGCCGGGCCAGCGGGAACGCGCCGATCACCCCGACGCTGGCCAGCTTCCCCTGCTCGTCGTACAGGCCGAGCAGCAGCGAGCCGATCGCGTCGGGGCCGCTCTTGTGCAGCCGGTACCCGGCGACCACGCAGTCGGCGGTGCGCTCGTGCTTCACCTTGAACATGACCCGCTTATTCGGCTGGTAAGGCTGGTCGAGCGGCTTGGCCACCACCCCGTCGAGGCCGGCCCCCTCGAACTGGCTGAACCACTGCACCGCCAGTTCACGGTCCCTGGTGGCCGGCGTCAGGTAGACCGGCGGGGCGGCGTCAGCGAGCGCGCCGGTCAGCAGCTCCCTGCGCCGCTCGAACGGCAGCTCGGTGCAGTCGTCGTCGCCGAGCGCGAGCAGGTCGAAGGCGACGAACGTGGCCGGGGTCTGCTGCGCCAGCAGCGTCACCCGGCTCGCCGCCGGGTGAACGCGCTGCAGCAGCGCGTCGAAGTCCAGCCGCTGCCCGCTGGCGTCGGGGATCACGATCTCGCCGTCCAGCACGCACCGCTCCGGCAGGTTCGCCAGCATCGCCTCGACGACCTCGGGGAAGTAGCGGGTCATCGGGCGCTCGTTGCGGCTGCCGATCTCGACCTCGGCACCGTCGCGGAAGATCACCGAGCGGAACCCGTCCCACTTGGGCTCGAAGCTCAGCGGCCCGTCCGGAATGTCCTTCACCGACCTGGCCAGCATCGGCGCGACCGGCGGCATCACAGGAAGATCCATCGTTCCATCTTCGCCCACCGCATCCCGGCGGGCCCGCAGTACCCGCCGGCCGGGGCCGTCAGGGCCGCTGCAGCCGGACGTCCAGGGAGTCCCTGATCGCGTCGCCGATCATGTTGAAGGCCACCACGGTCAGGATCAGGATGATCGCCGGCGGGTAGATCAGCCACCAGTAGCCGTCGAACAGGTAGCTGAGCCCGTTGTTCAGCATGCTGCCCCAGTCCGCGTGCGGCGGCGGCAGCCCGAGGCCGAGGAAGCTCAGCGCGGACAGCGTGAGGATCGCGTCGGCGATGGTGAAGGTGGCGTTCACGATGATGACGCCGACCGCGTTCGGCACCAGGTGCCTGATCACGATGCGCCGCTGCTTGCCGCCCATCATCCGGACGGCCTGGACGAAGTCCCTGGTCTTGAGGGTGAGCACCTCGGCACGCACCAGCCGGGCAACGCCCAGCCAGGACAGCAGGGACAGCAGGATGATGATCATCCACAGGCTCGGCGTGAACAGGTTGACCAGGATGAGCAGCAGCACCAGGCCGGGGATGGCCAGGAAGGTGTCCACCACGCGCATCATCACCGCGTCGATGACCCCGCCGACGAAGCCGGCGATCGCCCCGTACAGGGTGCCGATCACCGTGGTGACGATAGCCACGGCGAAGCCCAGCTCCAGCGAGGACTGGCCGCCCTCCATGAGCCGGCCGAGCACGTCGTAGCCGGACGGGTCGGTGCCGAGCGGGAACCGGCCGCTCGGCGGCAGGGTCTCCAGGCCCAGCCGGACGGTGACCTGGTTGGTCCGGTAAATCAGCGGCCCGACGAAGCAGAACAGCGCGATCAGGATCACCAGCGCGAGGCCGGCCATCGCGACCCGGTTGCTGAGGAAGGCCGACAGCGCCAGCCAGCGGCGCGGCTCGTCTGTCGTGGCGGCAGCGGGTCGCTCCGGCGCCGGGGCGGGCGCCGCCGCCGGCACCCCGATGTCAGGCGTCGTCATGGCGGATCCTGGGGTCAAGGACACCGTAGGCGATGTCGGCGACGAGGTTCCCGATCACGGTGGTGATGCCCACGATCAGCGTGGAGCCCAGCAGGATGGGGAAGTCGTGCATGGTGGCCGCCTGGAAGAACAGCAGCCCCATGCCCGGGTAGTTGAACACCGTCTCGGCGATCACCGCGCCGCCGACGATGCCGGGCAGCGACAGGCCGAGGATGGTCACGATCGGCAGCAGTGAGTTGCGCAGCAGGTGCCGGGAGAGCACCAGCCGCTCGGGCAGCCCCTTGGCCCTGGCCATCTTGATGTAGTCCTGGGCCAGCGCGTCGATCGCCGACGAGCGCATGTACCGGCTGAAGCTGGCCACGCTGATCAGCGCCAGCGTGACCACCGGCAGCACCAGGGCACGGGGCTGGGCCAGGATGCCGGCCACCGAGGTGGCCTGCGGGGCCTCCGGCGGCAGCCAGCGCAACTGCACGGAGAACACCGCGATCAGCAGGATCGCGAAGAAGAAGTCCGGCATCGAGTAGAGCGTGAACGACGCTCCGGTCAGCGTGTAGTCCGCCAGGCCGTTGCGCTTCACGGCCTGGTAGATGCCGAGCGGCAGCCCGATCAGCAGGGCCAGCACCGTGGAAAGCCCGAGCAGCACGGCGTCGCGCGGCAGCCGCTGCGCGATCAGCGTGGACACCGGCTGCTGCAGCGAGTACGAGGTGCCGAAGTTGCCGTGCACCACCTGCTCGACGTAGGTGACGAACTGCCGGTACAGCGGCTCGTTCAGCCCGTAGGTGCTATTGAAGATCGCCACCCGGCTCGCCGTGGCCCGCACCCCCAGGGTGGCGCGGGCCGCGCTGCCAGGCTCCAGGTGGATCATGATGAACGTCAGGATCATGACGCCGATCACGACCACCAGAGCCTGGCCGACCCGGCGGATGAGATACCAGGTCACGAGCTGTAATACCAGACCTCAGGGTTCAGGCTGCCGGAGAACGGATTGAGCGGGGTGAACCCGTGCAGGTCGCTCTTGTAGATCAGGATGGCGCTCTGGTTGGGCAGCCACAGCCACGGGAGCTGGCGGGCCGCGTAGTCCTCGTAGGCGAAGAACGCCGCCGTGCTCGACCCGTACTCGGTCGCGTTGATCAGCTTGTCCATCTGCGGGTTTGAGTAGCCGCCGGAGTCCCCGTAGCCGCCGGTGTCGAACAGGCCGTCGCCGGCCGGGTAGAGCGAGTACGGGTCGTACCCGAAGTCGACGAGCTGCCAGCCGCAGGTGGAGGTGGGGTGCTTGGCGGCGGTGCAGTTGCCCACCGTCGCGATCAGCGAGTTGAACGGCTCGGACTTGAGGTTGATCTTGACGCCGGCCAGTCGCTCCGAGGACTGGATGGCGGCCTCCTGCTCGTCCTGGCTGGTGTCACCGGAGGAGTAGGCCAGGGTGAAGGCGAGCTGCTCGCCTGAGGTGATGCCCGCGCCGCACTCGTTCGCCGCGCTGCCCGGCTGCTGGCAGGTCGAGGTGCCGTTCGGCACTACCTTCCAGCCGTGCGCCTTGAGCAGCGAGATGGCGGTCTTCGGCGCGTACGGGTACGGGCCGCCGGACTTCTCCAGCGGGGACGCCCACGGTCCTGTCGCCTTGATCGGCACCGGGCCGTTGCCGGGGTCGGCGTAGCCGGAGAAGACCTTCTGCACGATCTGCTGCCGGTTGATCAGGGACTCAAGAGCCTGCCGGATGTAGAGCTGGCGGAGCATCGTGCCGACGGTGGCGTTGTAGAAGTTCGGGATGATCTCGGCCACGCCGGGGATCGGCAGGGTGGCTACCGAGTAGCCGCTGGCCTTCAGCACGCCGATCTGCTTGATGTCGTTGAGCGGCAGCCCGGCCACGTCCAGGGTGCTGCCGGAGCGCAGCGCCTCAAGCTCGGCGGTCGTCGTGGTGAACGGCGTCTCGATGACCTTGGACAGGTGCGGCTCGTCCTGGCCCGAGTAGTTCTTGTTCGGCGCGTAGCTGTAGTAGCCGTTGGACTGGAAGGCCGTCAGCCGCCACGGGCCGTCCACCACCTTCCACAGCGGGTTGGTGGCGAAGGTGGACATCTGGCCGCCCTGCGTCTGCAGGAACTTGTAGACCGCCTTGGCGCCCGAGGTGGTCTCGTCGTAGTTCTTCACCGGGCCGTTCAGCGAGGTCTTGTCCCAGGCGTGCTGGGGCAGCAGCGGGATGGTGCTCAGCACGTCCTCGGTGTAGAAGGCCGGGTTGTAGGACCGGGTCAGGTTCAGCACCACGGTGTGCGCGTCGGGGGTGGACACGCTGGTCACGTCGTCGGGGAACAGCCCGGCCTCGTAGTCGTTCCAGTTGTGGTTGCTCGCCTTCAGCATGTTGTAGACGAAGGTGAAGTCCCGGCTGGTGATCGGCTTGCCGTCGGACCAGTTCCAGTGCTTCAGGTCGATGGTGATCCGCTTGTCGCCGTTGGTGTAGGCGATCGAGCTGAACAGGCTCTCCTGCGGGTTCACGATCGACTGGGCGCCGTCGCCCGCGTACACCAGGGACGGCCACATGCCCATGGTGAGGTTGACGTTGTAGCCGTCTGAGTTGGTCGCGGGCGCCAGCGGGAAGATGAAGTTCGGCGAGGCGCCCACCTCGGCGATGGTGACCGTGCCGCCGTTCTGGATGTGGCCGGCCGGCGCGGCGGTCCCGCCGTTGCCGACCTTCGGAGCCGACCCGCCGCCGCAGGCGGCGGCGGTCGCCGCCAGGGCCAGTGCTGCGGACGCGGTTACCAGCCGGGTGATGATGCGCATACCTGGCCCTTCCCTGCTGTTTCGGTTACCGAAGAATCGGACACAATCGGATGACAATCCTGACTTAGCCATCCAGCCACTCTGAAATCAATGGTGCATGTACTTCCGTTATATTTATCTCACCCTTCCGTTATGGCTTTCGTCACGTTCCGTGAGATCTGGCCGTCCCGGCTCCCGGCTCTCCTCCCGGCCCGGCCGGGGGGAGGGTCCCCCTGGCGGGTGTTCCGGCGGGTGATGTCCTGATAGGAATGCACCAGTGCGCGGCGTCACCGGACACCGGCCCCGCCGCCACTCACGGGCGTCAGAGGAGAACGACATGAGGGTCCCGCTCACGATCGGAGACTTCCTCGGCCGCGGCGCGGCTGTCTACGGCCACCGCACCGCCGTCATCGACGAGCCGGGCACGGCGGGCTCGCTGGGCACGCTGAGCTACGCGGAGCTGGAGAGCCGGGCGCGCGGGATGGCTCTGGCCCTGGACCGGCTCGGGGTGCCGCACGGCGAGCGGGTGGCGCTGGTCAGCCCGAACGCGGCCAGGTTCCAGATCTCGTACTTCGGCGTCAGCGGCTACGGGCGGGTCCTGGTCCCGGTCAACTTCCGGCTGAACACCGAGGAGATCCGCTACATCGTCGGCCACTCGGGCGCCTCGGTGCTGCTGGTCGACCCCGAGTCCGAGCCGGCGCTGCGGGACATCGAGGTCAAGCACAAGATCGTGCTGGACGGCACCGCGGACGCGGAGCTGTTCGCGCCCGCCCCTGACGGCGCGGAGCCAGCCCCGTGGCAGGCCGACGAGGACGCCACGGCGAGCATCAACTACACCAGCGGCACCACCGCGCGGCCCAAGGGCGTCCAGCTCACGCACCGCAACTGCTGGCTGAACGCGGCCATTTTCGGCTGGCACACCAGCATTACCGACCGCGATGTGTTCATGCATACGCTGCCGATGTTCCACTGCAACGGGTGGGGAATGCCGTACGCGGTGACCGCGATGGGCCTGCCTCAGGTCATCGTGCGCAAGATCGACGGCGAGGAGATCCTGCGCCGGGTCGGCGAGCACGGCGTGACCCTGCTGTGCGGCGCGCCCGCCGTGGTGGCGGCCATCCTGAACGCGGGCGCGGAGCGCAAGGCTGCCGGGCGGAAGATCCCCGGCGCGGGCATGGTGCGGATCGTGGTGGCCGGCGCGCCGCCGCCGTCCAAGACCATCGAGCGGGTCGAGACCGAGCTGGGCTGGGAGTTCATCCAGATCTACGGGCTGACCGAGACCGCGCCGCTGCTCACCATCAACCGCGCCCCTGCGGAGTGGGACGGCATGGCGGCGGGGGAGCGCGCCAAGCTCCAGGCCAGGGCCGGCGTGCCCGCCGTGGGCGTGGACCTGCGGACGGATGAGGACGGCGAGGTGCTGGCCAGGTCCAACCACGTGTTCGCCGGGTACTGGGAGCAGCCGGAGGAGTCGGCGAAGGTGCTGGCGGGCGGCTGGTTCAGGACGGGCGACGAGGGCCACCTGGAGGACGGCGACTACCTGGTCATCTCCGACCGGAAGAAGGACGTGATCATCTCCGGCGGGGAGAACGTCAGCTCCGTCGAGGTGGAGGACTGCCTGTACCAGCACCCGGCCGTCGCCGAGGTCGCCATCATCGGGGTGCCCCACGAGAAGTGGGGCGAGACGGTGAAGGCGCTTATCGTGCTCCGCGACGGCCAGCAGGCCAGCGAGGCCGACCTGATCGCGCACTGCCGGGACCGGCTGGCCCACTACAAGTGCCCGACCTCGGTCGAGCTGCGCGACGCGCTGCCCAGGACGGCCACCGGCAAGCTGCAGAAGTTCAAGCTCCGCGCGCCCTACTGGGAGGGCTACGAGCGCCGGGTGAACTAGGCGCGCTCAGCCGAGCTGGCCGACCCGCCTGATCGTCTCCTGCGCCGAGGCCGCGTCGGCGTCGGCGAGGTCGATGTCGTCGGCGACCGCGCCGTCGCGCAGCCGGATCAGCCGCTCGCACCTGGCCGCGACCTGCGGGTCGTGCGTGGCCAGCAGCACCGTCATCTGGCTGCCTTCGCGCAGCTCGGCCAGCAGGTCCAGGATCTCGGCGGCATTCTGCGAGTCCAGGTTGCCGGTCGGCTCGTCGGCCAGCAGCAGCGCCGGCGAGCTGATCAGCGCCCTGGCGATGGCCACCCGCTGCTGCTCGCCGCCGGACATCCGGCCGGGCAGCGACCGCTCCCGGCCCGCCAGGCCGACCGCGGCGAGCAGCTCGCGGGCGCGGTCGGCCTTGCTCCACGGCGTCCGGTACGGCAGCACCGGGGCGATCACGTTGTCCAGCGCGGTCAGCGCGGGCAGCAGGTTGTAGCGCTGGAACACGAAGCCCACGCCGCGCCGGTAGCGGGCCAGCTCCGGCCTGCTCAGCGTGGTGATGTCGGTGCCGCCGACCACGATGGCGCCCGAGTCGGGCGGCTCGATGGCGCCGATGAGGTGCAGCAGCGTGGACTTGCCCGAGCCCGACGCGCCGGTCAGGGCGACCAGCGCGCCAGGCGCGATGGCCAGGCTGACGTCGTCGGCGGCCGCCACCCGCTGCTCCCGGCCGATGCCGAAGTGCTTGCTGACCCCGGCGAGCACGATCGAGCCTGGGGCGCCGGGCTCGGCGGCGGTCTCGCGGTGCGTCATCTGGTTACTCCTCACTCAGCAGGCGGGCAGCGGGCAGCGCGCGCAGCGCGCGGGCGGGCAGCAGCGCGGCGACGGCGGTCACCACGGTCCCGGTGACGACGGCGGCGATGGCGATGACCAGCAGGGCGGTCGGCAGCGCGGCGCCGAGCTGCGCGGCGCCGGCCAGGCCGGCGGCGGCCCCGGCCAGCGACCCGGTACCGCCGATCAGCAGCCCCTCGGTGAGTACCAGCCGGGCCAGCGCGGCCTCCGGCCAGCCGAGCTGGCGGATGGTGGCCAGCTCGGCCGCGCGCTCGCGGATGCTGACCAGCAGCACGTCGGCGACGGCCAGCACGCCAAGCGCCACGGTCGCGCCGATCGCCACGAAGTCCACGCCCCGGATCTGCACCGCGACCGCGTCGCCGAGCAGCGAGCCGACCACCACGCCGCGGAACGCGATCGTGATCGCGGTCACCAGCGTCAGCCCAGCCACGCCGACGGCCAGGCTGACTGCGCCAAGCAGCGACCGGCCAGGCGTCCTGGTCACGTTCAGCAGGGCAAGCCCGGTGATGCCGCCGGGGTGGTAGCCGCGCCTGGCCGCCAGCACCGGCGGGCGGGTGGCGGCCAGCGGGCTGGCCCTTGCGGCCAGCCAGGCGGGCCCGCATCCGGCCAGCACCGCGACCGCCATCGCGACCGGCACGGCCAGCAGCGCCCGGCCTGGCCCCGGATGCAGGCCAAGCGCCCCGGCAAGCGGGAGGGACAGCGCGCCGCCGAGCAGGCCGGCCAGCAGCCCGAGCCCGGCCAGCTCCGCGAGTACCGCGCCGAACAGCCGCGGCCTGGTCCAGCCGGTGCAGGCGAGCACGCCGAGCTCGCGGCGGCGGCCGCGGACCGCGGCGGTGGCCGAGTTGGCCACGAACAGTCCGCAGACGACCAGGATCAGCACGAACAGCGCCACGCTCTTCTTGTCGACCGCAGTCAGGATGGCGACGGCGACGCCCTTGCGGGCCCAGCCCTCGGTCAGCCGCAGCGGCGGCTCGCCGAGCCGTCCGCGCGGCAGGTCGATCGTCATCGGGACGGGCGAGGACCCGGCGACGATGTCGACGGTCAAGCCGGTCCGCACCGCGATCTGCTGGGCGACCTCGTTGATCCGCTCGCGGGAGACCGCGCCGGGCCCGGTGACCCCGGCGACCCTGACCCTGATGACGCTGATCGGGGCGCTGGCGTGCAGGGCGCCGCTGAACACGCCGCCGTTCTCCAGCGCGGGAAGCGCGGCCAGGGTGGTGATCAGGTTGACCGGCTGGCTCACGTAGCCCGCCAGGTCCAGGCTCGGCATCAGGTCGCCGCCGCCCAGGGCCGCCCGGCTGGCGGCGCTGGCGGGCTGGTCGACGGGCGGCTGGTAAGGGCCGAGCTGGACCGCGTTCAGCCGGTCGGTCACGCCCATCTTCGCCGGGTCGAAGACCCCGGTGAGCATCGGCACCGGAATGCCGCCGGAGAAGTCGACTCCCGCCTGGTGACTGCTGACCGGCCGGTACTGGGTGTCCTTCTCGGCCATCGGCGGCGCGACCCCCTGCGGCGACCGCCAGGCCGACACCCGGTTGCGCACCGGTACCGGGGTGAGGGCGCCGCCGGGCGCGCGGCGGTAGGTCACCGGGCCGGCGGACCAGTACCCGAAGATCCCGTCGTGCACGCCGCCCTGGCCGGCCATCAGGCTCAGCAGCCGGCGGTAGGCCTGCGCGGCGGTGGTGGTGACGGTCTGGACGACCCGGCCGGGCTCCCGGGCACTGGCGCGCAGGCCGGCCAGGCTCAGGCTGGGCACGGCCTGCGGCGCCGGGCAGCTCGCTGACCGTGGTGACCGCGCGCTCACCGATGCCGCTGGCCGCGGCGGCCAGTACAGGGAAGCCGGTCGCCGCCTCGCCGAACTGCCGGTCGCCGGCCTGCTCGCCCAGGTAGCGACCCGAGGTCACCGCCTTGTTCAGCCCGTCAAGCCGCGCCTCCGCCGCCGGGTCGATGGCGGCGATCAGCATCGGGAACGACCACCGGACCGTGAAGCCCGGGTGCTGCGCGGTCAGGTTCCTGAACGTCGCGTCGCCCGGGCCAAGGCCGCTGACCTTGGACCAGCACCAGTTGCCGGCCTGGGTGGCGAGCCCGAACGGGTTGCTGCCCTTGAGGTAGGGGCAGACCTCGGTCTGCGCGCCGCCGGGCAGCACCTCGCTGGAGTTGCCGGACTGGCCGCCGGTGAAGCGGTTGGGCGTGATGTAGACGTACGACGGCGGCTGGCTGATCCGGCCGCCCGCCGGGCTGACCCAGGCGGTGCGCACCCGGTAGAGCTGCCGGCCGGGCGCGCGGACCGCGGCGGCCGGCAGCCGGACCGTGACATCGGCGAGCGGCAGGCTGTAGCCGATCATCGCGATCGGCGCCGCGACCTGCACGCCGCTGATGGCCTGGATCCGGTGGTACTGGGCCAGGCTGATGCCCCCGTAGATGCCGGACAGGAAGTTCGGCGCGACGGTGCCGGTGGCCTGCTCCAGCGAGGTCCTGGTGCCCTTGGGCCTGACCAGGATGTCGTAGGCGGGCCGGAAGTTCCTGGTGACGGTCCCCGTGGTGCGCAACTGCGAGGTGCGGGACGCGGCGGTGAGCACCGTGAAGGCGGTGGTGGCCAGCAGCATGCCGAGCAGCAGGGCCAGCGCCCGCCCTCGCTGGAACCGCAGTACGGACCAGGCGAGCCGCAGCATGAGTCCTCCTTCGGTTCGATGCTTGCTGGTACTGTGCGGGCTTACCTAGTAGCTAGGCAACGAAATGCCCGGTATCGTTACCTAGTAGCAATGTAAGAAGAAAGGCGGGCCGAGGATGCCGCTTCAGCACGCGGTGCTAGCGCTGCTGGTCACCCGGCCGGCGCACGGCTACGAGCTCAAGACCAGCTTTGAGCAGGCGGTCGGCGACCAGTGGGGCGGCCTGAACATCGGCCACCTCTACCAGGTGCTCGACCGGCTCGGCCGGGACGGGCTGATCGAGTCGCAGCGCCAGCCGCAGGCCATCAAGCCGGACCGGGTGGTGCACCGGATCACCCCGGCGGGCCGCGCCGAGCTGGACAGGTGGCTGCAGGCCCCGGTGCGCAAGCCCGGCGGCTACCGGGACGACTTCTTCCTGAAGCTGATGGCCGCCGCGCAGGCAGGCGACCCGCAGGTGCTCGCGGGCCTGCTCTCCCGGCAGCGCGCTCACCTGCTGAAGGAGCTGCGGGCGCTGGGCGAGGCCAGGCAGGCGGCCGGGTCATCGCCGGTGGACGCGCTGCTGGTCACCGCCGCCGAGCTGCATGTGCGCGCCGACCTCGGCGTGGTCGAGGCCGCCGAGCAGCG
This sequence comes from uncultured Actinomycetota bacterium, assembly GCA_963725175.1. Taxonomy (GTDB): domain Bacteria; phylum Actinomycetota; class Actinomycetes; order Streptosporangiales; family Streptosporangiaceae; genus DASUBV01. Next base: position 2,239,664 of record CAVRXH010000006.1, on the reverse strand, counting down.
GCTCAGCCCCGAGGTGCTGGAGAGCTACGCGCGGCGCGGCGGCAGCGGCACGAACCCGCTGGTCCGGGAGACGTACTCGGCGTAGCCGGGGCGGCTGCCCAGCCGTTCCTCGGTGATCGGCTTGCCGCTCCCCGCCGCCAGCAGGAAGGTCATCAGCACGGGCGCGAACGCGGCCGCCAGCCCGGTCCACGACCCGAGCCCGATGCCGAACAGGCCCCACCACACGCAGGCGTCGCCGAAGTAGTTCGGGTGCCTGGTGTACCGCCACAGGCCGCGGTCCATCACCTTCCCCCGGTGCGCCGGATCGGACTTGAACCGGGCGAGCTGCCAGTCGCCGACCGACTCGAAGGCCAGCCCGGCGGCGAAGACCACCGCGCCGGCCACCGCGACCGCGATCCAGCCGCCGCCCCCGCGCTGGAACATGCCCGCCTGCACCGGCACCGAGATCAGCCAGATCAGCCCGGCCTGGAGCAGGAACACCTTGCGCAGCGCGTAGGCCGCCCGGCTGCCCGGCGCCTTGTCCAGCATCTGCTCATACCGGGGATCCTCGCCCTTGCCCCGGCTGCGCCAGGCGATGTACCCGCCAAGCCGCAGCCCCCAGGCCGCCGTCGCCGCGGCCAGCAGAGCCCGGCGCCAGGTCACGCCGTACCCGGCCGACATCGCCAGCGCGACCACCGCGATGATCGCGAACCCCGGCCCCCAGGCCACGTCCACCACGTTCCACCGCCCGGCCCGGCGGCCCACGAAGAACGTCGCGAGCAGGAACGCAAGGCTGGCGCCCGCCGTCACCAGCAGGGTCAGCCCCAGCCGCGCCAGCGCCTGACCGGTCACGGGCGGGCCAGCACGAACTGCGAGACCTGGAGGTACCCAGAGGCGAACCCGGCCTGCGAGTAGCACAGGTAAAGCTCCCACATCCGGCGGAACACCTCGTCGAACCCCAGCGCGTCCAGTTCCGCCGCGGCCGCCGCGAACCGGTCCCGCCAGATCGCCAGCGTCCGCGCGTAGTGCGGCCCGAAGTCGTGCCGCCCGGTGATCCGCAGGCCGGTGTGCGCCCGCAGGTTCTGCTCGATCGCGGCGACCGAGGGGATGAGCCCGCCGGGGAAGATGTACTTCAGGATCCAGGTCTGCGTCCGCCGGGTGGCCAGCATCCGGTGATGCGGCATGGTGATGGCCTGCAGCCCGGCCCGCCCGCCGGGGGCCAGCAGCCGGTTGAGCACCCGGAAGTAGTCCGGCCAGTACCGCTCCGCCACCGCCTCGATCATCTCCACCGACACGATCGCGTCGTACTCCCCGGTGACCTCCCGGTAGTCCGCCAGCTCAACGGTGACCTGGCTGGTCAGCCCGGCCTGCGCCACCCGCTTCCTGGCCAGGTCGCGCTGCTCCGCCGACACCGTGATGGTGCGCACCTCGGCGCCCCTGGCGGCGGCCCTGATCGCCAGCTCGCCCCAGCCAGAGCCGATCTCCAGCACCCGGCTGCCCTGGCCGACCCCGGCCCCGTCAAGCAGCCGGTCGATCTTGCGCCGCTGCGCCCGCGCCAGGCAGCTCGCGGCGGCCTCCCGGCCCGCCGCCGGCGGGCGCGGCAGGCCGCCGGTCCCGCTCTCGAACAGCGCGGAAGAGTAGGTCATCGTCTCGTCGAGGAACAGCGCGAACATCTCGTTGGACAGGTCATAGTGCCGGTGCCCGTTGCGGCGCGCGCCTGACTCGTCGGCGTTCCAGTCGGCCGGCGGCCTGGCCACGTAGGCGCCGCGCAGCCACTGCGCCCAGCGCGGCACCAGCCGGTCCACCCGCTCGGCCAGCACGGTCAGCAGGCCGGGCAGGTCGTCGGCGTCCCAGTCGCCGGCCATGTACGACTCGCCGAAGCCGATCAGCCCGCCCGCGCCGACCCGGCGGAAGAAGTCATCGGGCCGGTGCAGGTACAGCACCGGCACGGCGCGCGCGCCGCGCGGCGGCGGGCCGGGGAACTGGACCCGGATCGGCAGGCCGGCGGTGGCCATCTGGAACAGCCGCCGCGCGATGGCCGCCCTGAAGCGGCCGCGCGGCACGACGGCGACATCCGGCCAGCGGGTCGGGTCGACCGCGCCCGGCGCAGTCCGCGCCGGCGGTTGCTCTAGCTCGGTTACCTGTCGCATGAGACTCCCTCCTGGCGGTGCTCGCGGGGGCGGGCCGCGACCGGCAGCCCGCGCCGGTAGAGCTTCAGGCCCTGGGCATGAATGCGGGCCGTGACGGCCGCCGTCGACCAGGGATGCCGCGCGGCCAGCCGCAGCAACTGCGCCGGGCCGGCCGCCTTGCGCACGCCGCGCACGCTGGCCACGAACGGGCGGTCGCCCGGCCGGTGCAGCGTCACGGTCAGCGCGAGCCGCTCGGCGGGCTCGGGCAGCGACATCTGGTAGCTGCCGTCCACCGGGTAGAACGGCGAGACGTAGAACTCCTTGGGCACCAGGGCCTGCCCGCCTGGCCCGGTGCGCAGCAGGTAGCAGTGCCGCTGCCGGTAGGTGTTGTGCACCTCCGCGAGCACGCACTCCAGCTCGCCCGCGGCGTTGTGACACCAGTAGACGGTGAGCGGGTTGAACACGTAGCCCAGTACCCGGGCGTGCGCCAGCATGCTGATCTTGCCGCCGCCCAGTTCAATCCCGTTCAGGGAAAGAAAGGAGTCCACGTTCTGGCGGATGCTGCGGCTCGGGTCGCCGAGGTGATCGGCGGGCTTGAAGGTGGCCAGCGGGCGGAGCCAGCGCGGCAGTTCCGGCAATTCATCCAGGTCGGTGAGCCACAGGTAGCTGCGGTAGGTGAAGGCGTTGCGCAGCGGCGCCGCCCTGACGTGCCGGATGGCGCACTCATAGAGCGCGCTCACCAGCGGCCGCCGAGCGAGATCGCCGCCGCCAGCCCGGCCCGGCAGCCGTCCTCGTGGAATCCCCAGCCGTGGTAGGCGCCAGCGAACGCCGTCTGCCCGTCGTTCAGCTCGGGCAGCCGCCGCTGCGCCGCGACGCTGGCCGGGTCATACACCGGGTGCTCGTAGTCCATCCGGGCGATGACCTGGCCGGGCGCGATCGCCCGCGCCGCGTTCAGCGTCACCACATAGTGGCCAGGCAGCCGCTGGAGCCTGCTCATGTCATAGCTGACCCGGACCTGGGCGTCCGGCGTGCAGGAGGCCAGCGCGTAGTTCCAGGACGCGCGGACCGCCCGGCCGCGCGGCAGCACCGAGGCATCGGTGTGCAGCACCGTCTCGTTGCGCGAGTACCGGAACGCGCCGAGCACCTCGCGCTCGGTGCTGGTCGGGTCCGCCAGGATCGCGAGCGCCTGGTCCGGGTGGGTGGCCAGGACGACCGCGTCGAACCGCTCCGTCCGGTCCCCGTCCGCGTCAGCGAAGGTCACCTCCGCGCCCGCCGCCAGGCGCCGCAGCCTGGTGACCTGGGCACCGGGCCGGACGACGGCGAGTTGCTTGGCGATCCGTTCGACATAACTAGCGGACCCGCCCGCGACCGTCAGCCACGGCGGCGAGCCGGTCACCGAGAGCAGGCCATGCTGGTTCAGGAACGCGAACAGGTAGCGGGCCGGGTAGCGCAGCGCCGTGTCCGGCGGGCAGGACCAGACCGCCGCCACGAACGGCATCGCGAAATGGCTGATGAAGTAGTCCGAGTAGCGCCCGGCCGCCAGGAACTCACCGAGCGTCTGGGTATCGGAGCCGGCCGCGAGCAGGCGGCGGGCGGCGCGGTGAAAGCGGAGCACCTCGCCGAGCATCCAGGCATACCGGGCGCCACCCCGGCGAAGGCCAGCCGCCAGCCCGCCGGGACCGCGCTGCCCGGCATAGGCCAGGCCGCAGCCCGCGCAGCTCACCGACATGCTCATCTCCGATGGCTGAACCGCCACGCCCAGCTCGGCCAGCAGCCGGGTGAAAAGCGGATAGGTCCTGGTGTTGTGCACGATGAATCCCGAATCCACCAGCAGCTCCCGGCCGTCAGGGCCGGTGATCTGGTGGGTGTGGGCGTGTCCGCCCAGCCGGGGCGCCGCCTCGAACAGCGTGACGTCGTCGCCCCGTGACAGCACGTACCCGGCCGTGAGCCCGCCAATTCCGCTGCCGATGATGCCGATGCGGCGCCTGGTCATGTGGCCCGGCGCCGCATCGGCGGCCATGCTGCCGCCAGCGACTGCTCATTTCCCTGTCGCATGTCGGCAGCACCCCCTCATCGGCCTCATCGGCCCCTTCCCGTCGCTGATTCGTTGACCTCACCCGCGCGGATTGGTGATGTGCGTCACATGGCCGGAGCTGCCCCGCCGGGGCGCGAGGCGGCCGGAACGGGCAGTCGGGGGCAAACCCGTTCTTCCCTGGCGGTTGGCGGCGTAGTAATCTCCGCCATGCATGCCGGCAGTGCCGCAGTCGTGCACCTGCCTCCAGATCCGCAGCAGCGAGCAGGGAGGTCCCGTGGCACAGCCCGCGACCGCGGCAGACAGCGCCGCACCCTCGGTCACCAACATCGAGCAGCGCGGCATCGAGTACATCCCGCCGCAGGCCCGCTGGGGCAATCCCGCCGGGCTGTTCTGGATGTGGGCCGGGGCGGTGTGGAATGTCGAGTTCGTCGTCTACGGCGGGCTGGCGATCATCCTCGGGCTGTCCTTCGCCCAGGCCATCGTCGTCATCCTGATCGGCAACCTGTTCTACCTGCTGACCGGCCTGACCAGCCTGCAGGGACCGGCCGCAGGGACCACCACCTTCGCGATCAGCCGGGCCGCGTTCGGGCCGCGCGGCAACAAGGCGCCGTCATTCTTCAACTGGATCACCCAGGTCGGGTTCGAGATCGAGGGCATTGTCCTGATCGTCCTGGCCGCCATCGCGCTGTCCACCAAGGCCGGCTTCACCGCCGGGGCCCCCGCGAAGATCATCTTCATCCTGCTGGCCATCGCCATCCAGGCCGTGCTGCCGCTGCTCGGCCACGCCGCCGTGCTCAAGGTGCTCAAGTGGCTCGCCGTGCCGTTCATCGTGCTGTTCGTCGTGATGGCGATCCTCACCACGTCCAAGGTGAACCTGCACGCCGCCCCGCACGGCGCGAGCTGGGGCACCATGATGATCGTCCTGGCCCTCGTCATCGCCGCCGGCGGCCTCGGCTGGACCGAGAACGGCAACGACTACTCGCGCTACCTGCCCGCCGACGCCGACAAGAAGCGGACCGTGCTCGCCGTGGCCCTCGGCGGCGCCATCCCGTCCGCGCTGCTGGAGATCCTCGGCGCCGCCGTCGCCACCGGCGTCCCCGCCCTCGCCGCCACCGGCTCGCCCGGCGCCGTGTCCATCTCCGGCCTGCCTTCGGCCTTCCCCGCCTGGTTCGTGGTGCCGTACCTGATCTTCGCCGTGTTCCAGCTTTTCGCCATTAACACCCTGGACCTGTACTCCTCCGGCGTCACCCTGCAGAGCCTGATCCCGAAGTTGCGCCGGGTGCACTGCGTGGCCGTCGACACCGTGGTGTGCGGGGCGCTCGCTGCCTACGCCGTGTTTTCCGCCAGGTTCAGCACCCTGCTGTATGACTTCCTGCTGTTCATCATCGTCTGGCTCGGTCCCTGGTGCGCTATTTACCTGGTCGACTCCTGGCTGCGGAAGAACCGCTATGACCCCGCCGGGCTGATGGACGAGCATGGCGGCCGGTACTTCCGCGGCGGCGGCTTCCACTGGCCGGCCATCACCGCCCAGGCCGCCGGCATGGTGGCCGCCGCGCTCTGGCTGAACGCGTACTCGCCTTACGTGGGTCCGCTGGCCAGCCGGATCGGCGGCAAGGAAGGCTCGGACTTCAGCGTCTTCCTCGGCCTGATCGTCGGCGGCGTCGTCTACTGGCTGCTAGCCGCCCGCAAGGTCCGCGCCGAAGGCGAAGCCACCCCGGTCTAGGGGCTGCCCTTCTCCAGCCACTGCCGTTTCCAACCACTGACCATCAAGCGGCGTCTTAATGGTGGCCGGGCCAGGCCGCCGACCTGGGCATCAGCGACCTGGGCGAGCTGAAGGCAGGCCGGGACGCGGCTGAAGGCGGCGCTGGGGGACGCTCGTGACTGAATCGCGCGACGAGCTTGACCGATGGCTGACCGCCGAGGTCGATCCTCTTCCTCCGCTCCCCGGCAGCTTCGAGCGGATCCGCGGTCGGGCCCGGCGCCGCAAGCTGAACCAGGCCCTGACGGTCGGCGTCGGCGCCGTTGTCCTCATCGCCGGGGCGGTGCTGGTTCCGTCGTTCGCCACGGGGCTGCTGCCCGGCCTCGGCACCCAGCAGCCCGCTGCCTCTGGCGCCGGTCCCGCGGCGCACACGAAGACCATCACCGTCACCCCGACGCCGTCCCCGCCGACCTCGTCATCCCCGGCAGCGCCGCATACCTCGGCCCCCCCGCAGCTCGGCACGGGCCTGTCCACCAGCACGTCCGGCACCGCCCCGGCCGCGGACTTCCGGCCCACCTCGGTCACCATGATCAGCGGCTCGGTAGGCGCGGTCATCGGCCAGGCGAACGCCCCCGGCCAGTGCGCCACCGCCAGCTGCGCCTGGCTGGCCGGCACCTCCGACTACGGGCAGACCTGGTACGGCGTCAGCGCGCCGGCTACCAGCGGCCCGGAGGGTTCCGCCGGCGTCAGCCAGGTGCGGTTCCTGAACCTGTCGGACGGGTGGGCGTTCGGCCCGGCGCTGTACGCCACCTCCGACGGCGGCCGCACCTGGACCAGCGAGCCGGTCGGCGGGCTGCGCGTCACCGACCTGGAAGCGGCAGGCAGCCGGGCGTTCGCGCTGATGGCCAGCTGCCAGGGCGGCGGCAGCGACTACGCCGCGGACTGCTCAACGTTCTCGCTGTACTCGTCGGTGGTCGGAAGCACCAACTGGACCCGCGTCGCGCTTGACCTGCCCGCCGCGAACCGCGCCGCCGTGATGGGCACCGCCGGGGTCCCGGCATCGGCCAGCCTGGTCATCGCGAGCGACGCCGCTGACCCGCAGGACGGCACCGGCTACCTGCTCACCCCGTCAGGCGACCTGCTCACCGGCCCGCTGGATGGCAGCGCATGGCACTTCGACCGGCAGGCGCCCTGCAAGCCGGGGACGGCTTCGGCCACGGGCACGCCGCTCGGGGCCCAGCTCGCTGCCAAGCAGGGCTTGGTGGTGATCAGCGCGATCGTCGGCGAGGCGCCTGACCTGCTAGTCGGCGGCGAGCGGGGTTAGCTCGAACCGGCTGACGTCCACCAGGCCCAGGTCGGTGATCCGCAGTTCCGGGATGACTGACAGGCCCAGGAAGCTCAGGTGCATGAACGGGGCGTCGATGGTGACCCCGAGTTCTGCGGCGGTGACTTGCTCCAGGTGGTGGACCGCCGCCGCCACGTCGGCGGCGGGCTGGTCGCTCATCAGGCCGCCAACCGGCAGCGGCACCTCGGCGATCACCCGGCCGTTCAGCACCGCGACCTGGCCGCCGCCGAGCTCGGCCAGCCGGGCCAGGGCGACCGCCATGTCGGCGGGACCCTGCGGGCCGGCCGCGCCGACCAGCATGCAGTTGTGCGCGTCGTGCGCGACGGTGGAGCCGAGCGCCCCGGCCGACAGGCCGAAGCCGCGCACGTAGCCCAGGCCGATCCGGCCGGTGCCGTGGTGCCGTTCGGCGACGGCGATCCTGGCCACCTGCTCGGCCGGGTCGGTCACGTCAAGGACCAGGTGCCGGGTGGTCAGCGTGCCGTCCTCGATGCCGATGACCTTCGCCACCCCGCCGGCCGGCGGCTCAAGGGCCAGGTCCGCCGCGTCGGGCAGGCCGGCCAGGTGCACGGACCCGCGCATCCAGTCCGGGGCCGGCGCGTCGGGCACCGCGCCAGGGACAGCCGTGCCGTTCTCGGCGACGAGCCGGCCGGCCTGGTAGACCCGGGCGGGCCTGACCTGCGCCAGTGAGTCGAAGCACAGCACGTCGGCCTGGTAGCCGGGCGCGAGCCAGCCGAGCCGGTGCAGGTTGTGGTACTGGGCGGGGTTGGCGGTGGCCAGCACGAGCGCGTCTTCGATGCTGACGCCGCAGGCGACCGCGAGCCGGACGCAGTCGTTGACGTGGCCCTGCGCCAGGATCGTGTCCGGCTCCCTGTCGTCGCTGCACAGCGCGACCCGCTCGGTGCCGTGCTCCAGCACCAGGCCGATGAGGTCATCCAGGTTCTTGCTCGCCGAGCCCTGCCGCACGAAGATCCACATGCCCTTGCGGCGCTTTTCCGCCGCCTCGGCCAGCGTGGTGCACTCGTGGTCGGACTCGACGCCCGCCGCCAGGTAGGCATCGAGCTGCGGGCCGCTCAGGCCTGGCGCGTGCCCGTCCACCCGGCGCTCGCCGGCCGCCGCGATCTTGGCCAGCAGCTCGGGGTCCCCGGCCACCACGCCCGGGTAGTTCATCACCTCGGCCACGCCGAGCGCGCCCTGCCCGGCCAGCAGCTCGCTGACCTCGGCGGCGTGCACCTCGGCGCCCGGGCTCTCGAACGGCGAGGCAGGCACGCAGCTCGACGCGCAGACCCCGAAGGTAAACGGCAGCCCCGCCGCGGCCCGGGCCAGCGCGGCCACCCCGCGCACCCCGAAGACGTTGGCGATCTCGTGCGGGTCGGCGGCCACGGCCGTGGTGCCGTGCGGAAGCACGGAACGAACGAATTCGTCCACCCACAGCTTGGTGGACTCCAGGTGCATATGCGCATCGATGAAGCCGGGCGTGAGCGCGGCCCCGGCCACGTCCACGACCTCGCGAGCCTCGCGCGGGCCCCAGCCGGCCACCACGCCGTCCGCGATCGCCAGGTCGGTCGCCACCCACTCCCTGGTACCGGGCACGAACACCAGGCCCCCGGTCAGCAGCAAGTCGGCCGGCGCGTCCCCGCGGGCGACGGCGAGAACATGCGGCGTACCGCGGCGAGCGGACATGCTGACCTCCCGAGTTCCGCCCGAGTGTACGGCGGGCCCGCGTCACTGTCACCGGCCCGAGGCTCCGCTGTCCACAGCCCGCAGTGTCCGAGGTCACCGGTCCACAGGCAGGGGCCCCGGGCTTGCCGGTCCGAGGCGGCCGCGACAGGCTGGGATCATGAACGCAACCCCGGCGCCGGATCCGGCCAGCCCAGCAGCAGCCCCAGACAGGCTTGCCTGGCTGAACGCCCTGCCCGCAGAGGCTGCCGAGACCGAGCTGCTGGCCTGCTGCGCGGCACCCGCCTGGGCGGCCGCGATGGCGGTCGGGCGGCCATATCCCGATCTGGACGCGGTGCTCGGCACCTCGGACATCGCCGTCGCCGCGCTCTCCGAGGCGGACCTGGCCGCCGCGCTGGCCGGGCATCCCAGGATCGGCGACCGCACGGCCGGGGACCGCTCGCGCCGGGAGCAGGCCGGGGTGCTGGCCGCGGGGGAGGACACGATCGCCGAGCTGGCCCGCGGCAACGCCGAGTACGAGGACCGGTTCGGGCATATTTACCTGGTTTGCGCGGCGGGCCGCGGCGCCGCCGAGCTGCTGGCGGTACTGCGGGAGCGGCTGGGCAACGACCCGGCCGCCGAGTGGCGGGTGGTCAGGGCCGAGCTGGCCAAGATCAACCAGCTCCGGCTTAGCGCGCTCCTTGCCCCCGACGGGACCGGCGCGGGATGACCCCGGTGAACGAGCACGTCACCGCGCTGCCAGCGGCGCCGTTGCGGCCGTTCATCGACAGCTACAGCGGCTACCGGGAGGACGGCGTGGCGCCGGCCGGGCACCTCGGGCTGCCCTCGCCTTACCTAACGGTCATCTTCACCCTGGACGACCCGCTCACCATCGCCGCCCATCCCGACCCGAGGCAGCCCGCCGGGACATACGACACCCTGGCCGGCGGCCTGCACACCACCCCGGCGCTGATCACCCACGACGGCCATCAGTCCGGCATCCAGCTCCGGCTGAGCCCGCTCGGCGCCAGGGCCATTCTCGGTGTGCCCGCCGGCGAGCTGGCCGGGCTGGACGTGGACGCTGCCGCCGTGCTCGGCCCGCTGGCCACCCAGATCCACTACCGGGTGGCTGAGCAGCAGACCTGGGCACGCCGGTTCGCGGTGCTGGACGAATTGCTGACGGGCCAGGTGGCGGCCGGGGCCAGCGCCGGCCGCCCGGCCGGCGTCAGCGAGCCGGTCGGCTGGGCCTGGGCGGAACTGCTGCGCACCGGGGGCGCCGTCCCGGTCGCACGGCTGGCGGCGCAGGCTGGCTGGAGCGACCGGCACCTGCGCAGCCGGTTCCGTGCCGAAATAGGGCTCACGCCCAAGGCCGCCGCCCGTGTTGTCCGGTTTGACCGGGCCAGGCACCTGCTGCTGCGGCGGGTCAGGGCCTGCCGCCCGCCGGCCCTGGCGCGGCTGGCGGCCTGCGCCGGCTACTACGACCAGGCGCACCTAGACCGGGAGTTCGCCGGGCTGGCGGGGCGGCCGCCGACCGCCTGGCTGGCCCATGAGTTCCGGTACGTCCAAGCCGTACCGGAAGCCCTGCTGAGAGGCTGAGCTGCATGGATGCGAACACGACTGAAACGCGGACAGGCACCACGACCGACACCGGCAGCCCGTCGGGGACGCCGTCGCCGCAGGTCTGGCCGACGTTGTGGGCCCGCGATGCCCGCGGCCTGATCAGGTTCCTTAGCCAGGCGTTCGGCTTCGAGGAGACCGTCGTTTACGGGGAAGGCGACCAGGTACACCACGCCGAGCTGGCCTGGCCGGAGGGCGGCGGGATCATGCTCGGCTCGGCCAGGGACAGCGACCCGGAAAGTCCCTGGTCGCTGCCGCCGGGCGGCTTCGGCGCCTATGTGGTCACCGCCGGGCCTGACGCGCTATTCGCCAGGGCCACCGCGGCCGGCGCGAACGTCGTGGCCGGGCTGCACGACACCGACTACGGCTCCCGCGACTTCACCGTCAGGGACCCGGAGGGCAACCTGTGGGCGTTCGGCACCTATCCGGGGGCGCCGCGCAAGCAACGCTGAGCCAGGCCCGACCGACCGGGCTGACCTGGGCGGAAATGTCTGGCGACCCCCGGCCGGGTCCGCCGGGGGCAGGGCCACTGGCGTGATCGGCATCGCTCCGGGGAGGATGGGGCGCAAGGAGCTGATGCTGTGGACTTCCTCCAGCCGGCCAACTGGGCCGACGCCCTCGCGGAGAGGGCGCGCGTGCCCGACGTGCTGCCGATCGCCGGCGGCACCGACGTCATGGTCGAGCTGAACTTCGATGCCAGACGCCCCCCGGCCCTGCTGGACCTGACCAGGATCACCGAGCTGACGGAATGGGATATCGACGGCGGCCGGGTCCGGCTCGGGGCCGGCGTCAGCTATACCCGGATCATCACCGAGCTGGGTGGCCGGCTGCCCGGCCTGGCGATGGCCGCGCGGACGGTCGGCTCGCCGCAGATCCGCAACCGGGGCACCGTCGGCGGCAACCTGGCCACCGCCTCGCCCGCCGGGGACAGCCACCCGCCGCTGCTGGCCGCCGGCGCGGACATCGAGGTCGCCTCAGCGCGCGGCACCCGGATGATCGCCGCCGAGGACTTCTACACCGGGGTGAAGCGCTGCGCGCTGGCCCCCGACGAGCTGATCGCCGCCGTGCACATCGACCTGCCGTCCGGCCCGGAGCAGTTTTCCAAGATCGGCACGCGCAACGCGATGGTGATCGCGGTCGCCGCGTTCGGCCTGGCGCTGCATCCCGAGCGCAAGGAGGTCGGCACGGGCATCGGCTCGGCGGCGCCGACCCCGCGCCGCGCGACCGAGGCCGAGGCATTCCTGGCCGCCGCGCTGGCCGACGCCGGGCTGTGGGAGTCGCGGGCCGAGCTGCCCGCCTCGCTGGTCGCCGAGTTCGGCGTCCGGGTCCGGGCCGCCGCCGCGCCGATCGATGACGTCCGCGGCACCGCGGCCTACCGGCTGCACGCGCTCGCGGTGATGGCCCGCCGGACCCTGACCTGGGCCTGGCGTGAGTACCGCGGCGGGCCGGCCGCCGCGCAGGGAGGCTGATCGGCGGATGCGGATCACCGCGACGGTGAACGGGCAGGCCCGGCAGGCCGACGACGTCTGGCCGGGGGAGAGCCTGCTCTACGTGCTGCGCGAGCGGCTCGGGCTGCCCGGCTCCAAGAACGCCTGCGAGCAGGGCGAGTGCGGCTCATGCACCGTGTACCTGGACGGCGTGCCGGTGTGCGCCTGCCTGGTCGCCGCCGGGCAGGCGCAGGGCCGGTCCGTGATCACCGTGGAGGGCCTGTCCAGCGGCGAGGACCTGGACCCGGTGCAGGAGGCGTTCCTGGAGGCGGGCGCCGTGCAGTGCGGGTTCTGCACGCCCGGCCTGGTCGTCGCCGCCCACGACCTGCTGGCCAGGCTGCCGCGCCCCTCCGACGTGGAGATCCGCGAGGCGCTGGCCGGGAACCTGTGCCGGTGCACCGGCTACGAGACGATCCTGGCCGCGGTCCGGCTGGCCAGCACGCGGCTGGACGACGGTGCCGAGCACCCCGGCGGCGGTCAGTGACCGCCATCGTCCTGAACGGCTGCGCTGTCGTCACCATGGACTCCGGGCGGGCCGAGCACGCCGCCGGCCATGTCGTGGTGTCCGGTCAGCGGATCAGCGCGGTCGGCGCCGGCCCGGCACCGGAGGTTCCCGGTGCGCGGGTCATCGAAGCCTCCGGCTGCCTGGTCACCCCCGGCCTGGTCAACACCCACCAGCACCTCTACCAGTGGGCGACCAGGGGCCAGGCCGCCGACTCCACCCTGTTCGGCTGGCTCACCGCGCTGTACCCGGTGTGGGCCGGCATCGACGAGGAAACCGTGCACGCGGCCGCGACGGCGGCGCTGGCCTGGCTGGCCCGCACCGGCTGCACCACCTCGATGGACCACCACTACGTGTTCCCGCGCGCGGGCGGCGACGTGCTCGGCGCCACCGTGACGGCCGCGCGGGACGTCGGCCTGCGCTTCCACCCGACCAGGGGCTCGATGGACCTGGGCGCCAGCGCCGGCGGCCTGCCGCCAGACGACGTGGTGGAGAGCATCGACGACATCCTCGCCGCGACCGAGCAGGCCATCGACCGGTTCCACGACCCGGCGCCCGAGTCGATGGTGCGGATCGCCGTCGCGCCGTGCTCCCCGTTCTCCGTCACCGGCGAGCTGCTGACCGCCGCCGCCGGGCTGGCCAGGCGGCGCGGCGTCCGGCTGCATACCCACCTGGCCGAGACCGCCGACGAGGACGACTTCTGCGCCGAGCGGTTCGGCTGCACGCCGGTCGAGTACGCCGAGTCGGTGGGCTGGCTCGGCGGCGACGTGTGGCTGGCGCACGGCGTGCACCTGTCCGACGCCGACATCGCCAGGCTGGCCGCGACCGGCACTGGGGTGGCGCACTGCCCGTCGTCCAACGGCCGCCTCGGTGCCGGCGTCTGCCGGACCCGCGACCTGGCCGCCGCGGGCGTGCCGGTCGGGCTCGGCGTGGACGGCTCGGCATCCAACGAGGCCGGCTCGCTGCTGGCCGAGGTCCAGCAGGCCGTGCTGGTGGCCAGGGCGGCGGGCGGCCCGGAGGCGCTGTCCGTCAGGGCCGCGCTTGAGCTGGCCACCCTCGGCGGCGCGCGGCTGCTCGGCCGCTCCGGCGACATCGGCTCGCTGGAGCCCGGCAAGCTCGCCGACCTGGCGCTGTGGCGGCTGGACACGCTGCCGCACGCCGGCATCGCCGACCCGGTCGCCGCGCTGGTGCTCGGCTCCCGCCCGCCGCTGGAACTACTGCTGGTCAACGGCCAGCCGGTGGTCGAGCAAGACCGGGTGGTCACGGTGGATGAGCAGGCCGTGGCGCAGGCCGCCAGCCGAGCCAGTGCCACGCTGTCCGAGCGCGCCGCCGCCCGGCCGGCTCCCGAGGCAGCGCGGTGACCGCGCCCGCTCGCCTACCCGATGGCGCGCCGAAGGAACTGCGCGGGCCCGCCATCGGCGGCGTCGGCGCGAGCCCGCGGCGGCCCGACGGGCGGCTGAAGGTCACCGGGCAGTTCGCCTACGGCAGCGACCTGTGGATGGAGGACATGATCTGGGGGGTGACGCTGCGCAGCCCGCACCCCTACGCGCGGATCACCTCGATGGACATCGGGCCCGCGCTGGCCACCGGCGGGGTCTACGCCGTGCTCACCCACGCCGACGTGCCGGGCAGCAACCGGTGCGGTCTTGAGCACGCCGACCAGCCGGTGCTGGCCGAGGACATGGTCCGGTACCAGGGTGAGCCGGTGGCGCTGGTCGCCGCCGACCATCCCGAGGTGGCACTGCGCGCCGCCAGGAAGATCGCGGTCGGCTACCAGGTGCTTGAGCCGGTCACCGACGCGGTGGCCGCGCTGGCCGACGACGCCCCGCCGCTGCACCCGCAGGGCAACCTGGTCAGGCACCTGAAGATCCGCAAGGGCGACCCCGAGCCGTGCGCCGACGTCGTGGTGACCGGCACCTACAGCGTCGGCATGCAGGACCAGGCGTTCCTCGGCCCGGAGGCCGGGCTGGCCGTGCCCGACGGCGTCGGCGGCGTGGACCTGTACGTCGCGACCCAGTGGCTGCACGTGGACCAGCGCCAGGTCTGCGAGGCGCTGGGCCTGACCCCCGAGCAGGTCAGGCTGACCCTGGCCGGGGTGGGCGGCGCGTTCGGCGGCCGCGAGGACCTGTCCATGCACGTGCACGCCTGCCTGCTCGCGCTGCATACCGGCAAGCCGGTGAAGATGATGTACAACCGCGAGGAGTCCTTCTTCGGCCACGTGCACCGGCACCCGGCGACCATGCGCTACGAGCACGGCGCGCACGCCGACGGCACGCTGGCCTACATCAAGGCCGAGATCTACCTGGACGGCGGCGCGTACACCTCCAGCACCCCGGCCGTGGTCGGCAACGCGGGCACCATGGGCATCGGCCCCTACGTGGTGCCGAACGTCCGGGTCGACACCTACGGCGCCTACACCAACAACCCGCCGTGCGGCGCGATGCGCGGCTTCGGCTCCGTGCAGACCGCGTTCGCCTACGAGGCGCAGATGGACCGGCTCGCCGCCGAGCTGGGCATCGACCCGATCGAGCTCCGCTGCAAGAACGCGATGAGCATGGGCAGCGAGACCCCGACCGGGCAGGTCGTGGACAGCCCGGCGCCCGTCGCCGAGCTGCTGCACCGGGTCAGGGACATGCCGCTGCCCGAGCCGCGGCGGCCGGCCACGCCGGGCGGCTGCCCGGACACCAGGACGCTGCCGGGCGGCGTGGCCAACACCACCCACGGCGAGGGCGTGCGGCGCGGCGTCGGCTACGCCGTCGCGTACAAGAACGTCGGCTTCTCCGAGGGCTACGACGACTACTCCACCGCCAGGGTCTCCCTGGCGGTGGTGGCGGGCGAGCCGCTGGTCAGCGTGCATACCGCCGCCGCCGAGGTCGGCCAGGGCCTGGTCACCGTGGAGCAGCAGATCTGCCGGACCGAGCTGGGCATCGACCACGTGGTCGTCTACCCCAAGGACACCGGTGTCGGCTCGGCCGGCTCCACCTCCGCGTCCCGGCAGACCTACGTGACCGGCGGCGCGGTCCGGGCCGCCTGCGAGATCGTCCGGCAGCGGCTGCTCGCGCTGGCCGCCGGGCAGGCCGGCGTCCGGCCCGCCGACCTGGCACTGGAGGGCGGCGAGGTGGTGCTGACTGCCGCGGGCATCAGGACGCCGGTCGCCAAGGTGCTCGGCACCCAGGTGCTGGAGGAGACCGTGCAGTGGCGGCACCGGCCCACCGAGTCGCTCGATCCCGAGACCGGCCAGGGCTTCGCGCACGTCCAGTACGCGTTCGCGGCGCACCGCGCCGTGGTGGACGTGGACACCGAGCTGGGCCTGGTCCGCGTGGTCGCGCTCGACTGCGCCCAGGACGTCGGCAAGGCGATCAACCCGGCCGCCGTGCTCGGCCAGATCCAGGGCGGCAGCGCGCAGGGCATGGGCCTGGCCATCATGGAGGAGATCCAGGTCGCCGGCGGGCTGATCCGCAACCCGTCGTTCACCGACTACCTGATCCCCACCATCGCCGACATGCCGCCGATGCTCATCGACGTGCTGGAGTACCCGGACCCGAACGCGCCCTACGGGGTGCGCGGTGTCGGGGAGGCGCCGACCATCTCCTCAGGGCCGGCGGTGGCCGCCGCGATCCGCGCCGCGACCGGCCTCGACCTGACCAGGGTGCCGATCCGGCCCGAGCACATCACGGAGACCTGGTGACCGGTCGCGGGCTCGCGGGCCTGGCCGCCGAGCTAGACGGCCTGCTCGCGGAAGCCGACGCTGAGCTGGCCCGCCGCTACCCCGGTGACCGGCCAGGCCGCCAGCCGGTGCACACCGTGTACGTGCCCGCCGACCAGTACGCCCCCGGCCTCGCCGCGCGCTGGGGCGCGCAGGCGCTTGACCTGCTCGGCCGGCACGCGCCCACCCCGGAGGACTTCGCCGAGGTGATGGGCGTGCCGCCGGAGGCGGCGGCGGCGGTCCGCGACCGGGTGACCGCCAAGCTCGCCGCCGAGCCCGTCGAGGACCTGCGGCTGGACTTCGAGGACGGCTACGGCGACCGGGGCGCGGCGGTGGAGGCGGCCGACGCCAGGGCGGCGGCGGGCGCACTGGCCACCGATGTCGCGGCCGGCACCGCGCCGCCGTTCTGCGGGCTGCGCTGCAAGAGCCTGGAGGCCGGCACCCGGCGGCAGGCCCTCGCCACGCTGGACGCCTTCCTCGCCGAGCTGGGCGGCGCCGGCCCGCTGCCCGCCGGGTTCGTGATCACGCTGCCCAAGGTCACCTCCGCCGACCAGGTCCGCGCGATGACCCTGGCCTGCGAGCGCCTTGAGGCCGCGCACGGGCTGCCGCCAGGCCGGCTCCGCTACGAGGTGCAGGCCGAGACGGCGCAGCTCATCCTCGGCGCCGACGGCACCGCCACGGTGGCGAGCTGCGTGCGGGCCGGCGGCGCGCGGCTGACCGGGCTGCACTACGGCACCTACGATTACTCGGCCGGCCTTGGCATCGCGGCGGCGTACCAGAGCATGGAGCACCCGGCCGCCGACCACGCCAGGTCGGTGCTCCAGGTCGCCGCGGCCGGCACCGGCGTCCGGCTGTCCGACGGGTCGAGCAACGTGCTGCCCGCCGGCGGCCCCGCCGAGATCGCCGCCGCCTGGCGGCTGCACGCGCGGCTGGTCCGCCGGTCCCTGGAGCGCGGCTTCTACCAGGGCTGGGACCTGCACCCCGGCCAGCTCGCCAGCCGCTACGCGGCCACCTACGCGTTCTTCCGCGCCGGGCTGCCCGCCGCCCGCGAGCGGCTGGCCGGGTACCTGCGCCGGGTCAGCTCCGGCACCCTGGAGGAGCCGGCCACCGCGCGGGCGCTGGCCGGCTACCTGGTCCGCGGCCTGGACTGCGGCGCGGTCAGCGAGGAGGAGGTAACCGGCCTGGCCGTCCTGGACCGTGCCGTCATCACCGCGCTGGCCAGCCCGCGGCGCGGCGCTTCTGGAGACGCTGGGGACGCCGATGGCTGAGCTGCCGCCGGGCGGGCTGGTGATCCGCGCCAGGCGGGCCGTGCTGCCCGGCGGCATCGCGCCCGCCGCCGTCACCGTCTTGGGCCCGCTGGTCACCGCCGTGGGGCCCTATGACGCGCCGCTGCCGCCCGGCTGCGCCGTCACCGAGCTGGCCGCCGACGAGGTGCTGCTGCCCGGCCTGGTGGACAGTCACGTGCACGTCAACGAGCCGGGCCGGACGAGCTGGGAGGGGTTCACCACCGCGACCCGCGCGGCGGCGGCCGGCGGCATCACCACGATCATCGACATGCCGCTCAACTCCATCCCGCCGACCACCGACCGCGCCGCGCTGGCCGCCAAGCGGGCCGCCGCAAGCGACCAGGTGCACGTGGACACCGGCTTCTGGGGCGGCGCCGTGCCGGGCAACGCCGCCGACCGGCCCCTGCTGCACGAGGCCGGCGTGTTCGGCTTCAAGTGCTTCCTGACCGACTCAGGGGTGCCCGAGTTCCCGCCGCTTGACGACGCTCAGCTCGGCGAGGCCGCCGCGCAGGCGGCCGCGCTTGGCAGCCTGCTGATCGTGCACGCAGAGGACACCGCCAGCCTGGCCGCCGCCCGGCAGGCCGCCGTGCCCGGCGGCACCGACTACGCCGGGTTCCTGCGGTCCCGCCCGCCCGCCGCCGAGACCGCGGCCATCGGCCGGGTCCTTGACGCCGCGCGGCGCACCGGGGCGCGGGTGCACATCCTGCACCTGTCCAGCGCCGACGGCGCGGACCTGGTCGCGGCGGCCCGCCGGGACGGGGTGACCGTCACCGCCGAGACCTGCCCGCACTACCTGGCGCTGGCCGCCGAGGACATCCCGGACGGCGCGACGCAGTACAAGTGCTGCCCGCCGGTCAGGGACAAGGCCAACGCCGACCGGCTGTGGGAGGCGCTGGCCAGCGGCGCCGTGGACTGCGTGGTCTCCGACCACTCGCCCTGCCCGCCGGAGATGAAGGAGCTGGCAGGCGGCGACTTCGCCGCCGCCTGGGGCGGCATCTCCTCGGTCCAGCTCACCCTGCCGGTGGTCTGGACGCACGCGGCCCGGCGCGGCTTCGGGCTCGCCGACGTGGCGGCCTGGATGTCGGCCGGGCCGGCCAGGATCGCCGGGCTGGCCGGCGGGCGTGGCGGCAAGGGCGCCATCACCCCCGGCGGCGCCGCTGACCTCGTGGCGTTCGCCCCAGAAGAGGAGTTCACCGTGGACCCAGCCCGGCTGCTGCACCGGCACAAGCTCACCCCCTACGCCGGCCGGCGGCTGCGCGGCGTGGTCCGCCGCACCTGGCTAGCCGGCGCCGTGATCGCGGCCGGCGGCCAGCTCCATGGCGCGCCCGCCGGGCGGCTGCTCGGCCGGCCGGACGGCGGCGGCCGGTGACCGGCCTGCCGCCGGGCACTCCGGACTTCGCCGTGCTGCCCGACCTCGCCTCGCGCGCCCTCGGCGGCAGCGTCGTCGCCGCCAGCGACGAGCTGTTCGCGGAGAAGGAGAACCTGATCAAGCCCGGGCCGCCGGATTTCGCCGCCGCCGCGTTCGGGCCGCGCGGCAAGGTCTACGACGGCTGGGAGACCCGGCGGCGCCGCGAGCCCGGGCACGATCACACCATCGTCCGGCTCGGCGTGCCCGGCATCGTGCGCGGCGTGATCGTCGACACCGCCTACTTCCGGGGCAACTACCCGCCGGAGATCTCCGTCGAGGCCGCCTGCGCCGACGGCTACCCCGCGCCCGCCGAGCTGGCCGCGCTGCCCTGGCAGGCACTGGTGCCCAGGTCCGCGGCCGCCGGTGACACCGCCAACGCCTACTCGGTGACCAGCGACCGGCGTTGGACCCACCTGCGGCTGTCCATCTACCCCGATGGCGGCGTGGCCAGGTTCCGGGTGCACGGCGAGGTGCTGGCCGACCCCGCCTTCCTCGACGGCACCGTGGACCTCGCCGCGCTGGAGAACGGCGGGACCCTGCTAGACGCCTCCGACAGCTTCTACTCCTCGGCGGCGAGCCTGATCATGCCGGGCCGGGCGCGCGGCATGGCCGACGGCTGGGAGAACGCCAGGCGCCGCGGACCCGGCAACGACTACGTGGTGGTCGGGCTGGCCGGCTCCGGGCTGCCCCGGCACGTCGAGATCGACACCTCTTACTTCGTCGGCAACGCCCCCGGCTGGGTCAGCCTGACCGGCGGCGGCGAGGACGGCCACTGGCGGGAACTGCTGCCGCGCACCAGAGTCCAGCCCGACACCCGCCACCGGTTCGGCCTCACCGCCGCAGGCCCGGTCAGCCGGGTCCGCCTCGACGTATACCCCGACGGCGGCCTGGCCCGGCTACGCGTGCACGGCGAGCTAACCCCCGCCGCCCTCACGGAGTTGCGCCACCGCTGGACCGCCACCGGCCCGTACCAGGGGTAGTTCAGGTGAATGGATCGCTGCCCAGGTAGCGTACGATCACCTGGCCATCACTGAGTGCGTCCACTTCCCAGACCAGCTGCCACAGCTCGCCGCTGGCCTCGATCCGGTGCCGGTGACGGCAGGCCCGCCGCGCCGTCGCCCGGTGGTGCGCCTCGAACGGCCTCTAGCCAGCGGCCGTGGCGTTGCGGCGCAGCTCCCGCGAGATGGTCGATGGTGCCCGGCCCAGCCGGTCAGCGACCTGCCGGATACTCAGCCCGGCCTGACGCAGGCTGGCGATCTCGACCCGCTCGTCCTGCGACAGGGACCGGCCGCTGATTTCCCGCACCGCTAGCCGGTCCAGCGTCGGCACGAACCCGGTCAACCGATCCTCGCGGGTCCGAGCGGTTAGCAGCTTCGGGCGGTCTCCCGCAGTACGTATGTTCAGCGATGCGTGGATCAGGCGAAGGCCAGTTCCCGGAAGAGGTTGCGTATGTCGGTGAGGGGCTGGCGGTCGCGACCGTAGTAGATCCTATTGGTGAGCAGGACGGCCCAGCGCTGCTGTTTGGGCGAGATCCACATGCCGGTGCCGGTGAAGCCATAGTGGGCCCAGGTGCCGTCGGCGGGGTCGGTGCCGGGGGCGGGCAGCCAGAAGAGGCCGCGGGCGGGTTCTAGCCCGCCCGTGTGGATCTGCAGCGATTCGGCGACCCAGGCTGGCCCGAATCCGGGCGTCCGCGAGGAGGTTGCGGGGCTCAGCATGTAGCGCAGGAATCTCTGGGCGTCGGCGAGGGTGGAGAACACACCCGAGATCCCGCAGATTCCGTCCAGCAGCCGGGCGGAGAAATCGTGGGCGATGCCTTTGAGGTGGATGCCGGCGCCCTGGTCGTACTCGGTCGGGGCGCACCGCGCCGCGACGCGGGGAGGGAGCGGCCCAAAAGTGGTCTCGGTCATGCCGAGGGGTTCCCAGATGTGCTGGCGTGCCATCGCATCGAGCCTGGTACCGGTGAGGTGCTCGATGAGAAAGCCCAGGATGAGAGCGGCTCGGTCGGTGTACTCGACGGCCTGTCCGGGCGGGCGGTGGAGCTGGTCGTGCAGGACGCCGTCGCGGATGGCACCGGGCTCGGCGCCGTAAAGGGCTCTGAGGTTGGCGCGCAGCGGTACCCCGGCGGTGTGGGTGAGCAGTTGGCGTACGGTCACCGGCCCGAGCGGGTAGCCGGCCAGGCCGGGCATCAGCTCCGCTAGCGGGTCGTCCAGGGTGAGCTGATGGTTCTCCCAGAGCGTCCCGATTCCGGCCCACACTGCCACGATCTTGGTCAGGCTGGCCATGTCGAAGAGGGTGTCGCCGGTGATCGGCGCAGACGGGTCCGCTGGGTCGAGCAGGCCGAGCGCACCGCCGGCCTGCTGCCCGCTCGCGTCCCCGGCCGCCCATACCGCGCCGGGGAAGACGCGGGCATCCACGCCGCGCTGGAGGAGCCGCTGGATCGGCGCGGCGCTGTTGTCGGCGGAGCGGGCAGCGGTCATGGATGCTGAGCCTACGCGGGACGCCCCCGGCGTTCCTGTGAGCTGTTCGCCGAGGTCGGCGAGTCGCCGGGCCGTGGCGCTGAGCGGGTAGCGGGCAGCGTTCCGGAGCCCGGCGTCGCGCAGCTCGTCCAGGGCGGTGCCGTCGTGGCGGAGCCGGGATAGCTCGCTGGCTAGCGATCCGGGGACGGCCAGGTCAACTGCGAGCGCGCTGTCGGCGAGGATCTCCCGTAGCCCTGGGACCGGCTGATACGCCACGGGCAGGCCGCAGGCTTGTGCCTCCACGGCGACTAGGCCGAACGCTTCGAGCGTGATGGATGGGACGATGAGGAGATCGTGGTCGGCGAATGCCTTCCACATGTGCTGGCGGGGCAGCCATCCCAGGTAGGTCACCCCGCCGTCCTGCAGGTCCATCTGGGTGCTGAGCGTGGCGTATTCCTGACGGGGCGCCGCGATGGACAGCCGGACGCCCGGTACTCGCTGGCATGCGATGATGAGCTGGCTGGTGCCCTTCTCGGCCGTCAGCCGTCCTGCGTACAGCAGTCGCAGATCCCCGCCATGCATCCGTCCGCCCGGTGGCTGCTGGGCGTGCAGGAGCTGGTCGGGAATACCCCACGGGATAATCACCACGCGCGCCGGGTCGAGTTGCGGGGCGAGATGGGCGAGATGGTCGGCCATCGCCGCGGTGGGGACGACAATCGCTGCTGCCGCCGCGGTGACCTGCTGGAGAATCTGGTGCTGGGTGGGATGCTTTTGCGCGAACAGCAGGTCTGTGCCGTGCACGAGGGCGATCCGGGTCATGCCGGGGAAGGCGGCAATGAGCGCAGGCGAGGCGCCGAATGCCAGGTGTTGCAGGTGCGCAACGGCCCCTTCTGGTGGCCTGATCGCGGCGGCGATGCTCGCGGCCAGGGCGGTGACGTAACGCCGGAACGGTGTGCCGTCCACGCATTTGCCGGGCCCATCCAGTAGCGTCAGCTGATCTGAGGGTCGGCGGGGTCCGGAGGTGCCTGGGCGGAGCATGAACGCCTGCCCGCTGAGCGGCGCGCCGGGGGCGGCGTACAGGTCATAGAACAGCTCGACGCTGCCGCCTGGTGCGTCGGCGGGAAGGTCCAGGCCGGTTATCACAGGCGGGGTCATCTGCGATCACTCCTCCACTCGCTGCGGGCCGAGTTCTTCATAGAGACGGGAGATGTCGATACCATCGGTCCGGGCGTACTTCCCGGCGGCGCGCTGGTAGCTGTCGGGGCGGCCGTAGGTCTGGATGAACACGATCTTGCCGAAGGTCATGAGCGGGTAGACGCGGACGGGCCTCACGACGCGGATCTCCAGGGTCCAGCGGATGGCGTGGCCGACGTGGCCGAGCGGTGCGGACACATGGACCCAGATGCCGAGGGCTCCGATAGTGCGGTCGCCATTGATGAGCTGGGCGTACCGTTCGGAGCCGGTGCGCTCGTGGGTGACGCCCAGGTACAGCACGCCGGGCTGCAGCAGCGTCCCGCGGTCGGGGATGACGTGCTCGGTATAGGGCGTGGGAACCGCAGCGTCCAGCGGGCTGCTCGCGGGTCCGGTGCAGGTGCGGATCTGGGCACCGAGACGCCAGTCGTATGCGTTGGGAGATAGCTGGGTTGGGTCGTACGGGTCGATGACGATGTCCCCGGCCTGGCATGCCTCGACGATCGCGGCGGCCGTGAGAATCATGATGCCGGGCCTAGCGCTGGCCGGGGCACGGGACGTCGTGCCAGTATCGGGAGGCTTGCGGGCCTGCGGATGCCTGGTATTTGCCGGCGTACTTGTCGACGGTGCCGGCGGAGACGAAGAACATGATCTGCCCGATCTTCATGCCGGCGTAGACGCGCAGCGGCCGGACTGGGGAGAGCATCAGGGTCCACTGGCCGTGGAAGCCGATGTCGCCGATCGGCGCGGTGATCTCCACGAACAGGCCGAGCCGGCCGACCGAGGAGCGGCCGAACAGCAGCGGCACGTACAGGTCGGACCCGACCGCTTCCAGGGTGTGGCCGAGATACAGCTCGCCCGGCTGCAGGACGTATCCGCGATCTCCGATAGTGATAGCTGAGGTGGGGTTGGGGTGGTAGGCGTCGATGACCTCGCAGGTGTAGACGAGCAGCGTCGCGCCCAGCCGCACGTTGTAGCTGTTCGGATTGACCTGCTCGGGTAAGAACGGGCTGATGCGCAGCCGGCCGTCGAGAGCAGCAGCGGTGATCTCGGGACCAGTCAGGATCAAGGCGGGGCCTCCTTAAAGTCGGCTGTCAGCGCCGAGCAGGATCTCTCGCAGCAGATCACGCACGAGCTGCGGACGGGCGTCCGGCCGGGCCGGAGAGGACACTCGCGGATAGTCGGCCAGGTGGGTTCCGGCCAGGTAGTCAGTGGTGACGACCGTGGTCGGGCGCCCTCGCGCGGGTGATGGCTGCGGGGTACAGGCCAGCGGCCCGGAGCGCTCCGCTAGGTGCTGGGCCACGGCGGGCGGGTCAGCAGCCTCCACGCAGGTCAGTGCGTTGCCGAACGGCTCCAGCGCGAGGAGGTCGCCGGCGTGCAGGACCGTGCCGAGCCCGCTCGGGCGCAGACAGGTCTCGTTAATCATTGCCGCGTCGGCGCCGGTCAGCGCCAGAGCCCGCTGCGCGACGCGAGACAGCAGCTCATGCCGGGTTGGCGTCCGGGAAGCGAAACGCTCATCAAGCACGCCAATGGGCTCGGACAGGGTCGCCCGCAGCCTGCTGAGCCGCGCCAGGACCGGCACCAGCGCTCGGGGCGGCTCCGCTTCTAGATCAGGTGGCGGAAACAGGCAGGTTTCGGCGTGCCAGCGCCCGCCGCCGGGCCGGGCAGTGGCGTAGCCGGCGCCAAGCTCGCTGCCTTTCACTACCGTGACGCCGCCAACGGTGACCGGTCCGGACGTCTCGCTGTGACAGTGCCCGGAAAAGATGACGTCCACGAACGGGCAGGCCCTGGCGAGGGCCAGGTCATGGTCGAAGCCCGCATGGCTGAGCACGATCCACGAGCCCGCCCGGCTGCGGTGCTGGCCGTGCCAGCTTCGCAGCGCCGCCGCCGGATCCGATATCTGGTGCCCAGCCCGCTGATCGGGCGGGATGGAAGCGAATGCCTCGGCGCCCAGGATGGCGGTCACCGCGACGTTAGAGCCGCTGATCTCGAAAGTGCGGGATGGCGCGAAGACCGCTGCACCGGTTCGGTCGGTGACATTGGCGCACACGGTGATCGAGAATAGGCCTGGGTTCTGAAGGTGGTGGCAGTAGCCGTGGTTGCCGGGCGCGACGACGTCGTACAGGCCGGTCAGCATCGCGACCTCGGCTTGGCCGCCTCCCAGGATGTAGTAGCCGGTGCCCTCGAAGAAGTCGCCGCAGTCGGCGATCAGCGACAGTCCCCTGAGCGCGTCCAGATGCGCGGCCATGGCGGCTGCGTTGCCCAGGGCGGAGTGCACATCGGTAGTGGACACGACCCGCTGCAGGCGCCGCGCTCGGGATGCAGCCGGGGCATGAGAGGAGCTGGTCACTAGGGCCTTACCTGCAGTTGCGCGCCTAGGGTCAGTAGCTTGCCGGGCAGGTCCGCGTGACCCCGGCGGAGCTGTGGCAAGCCGGTGAGGACCGTGATGCCGACGGCGGTGAGAGCCGCGCTGATCAGCGCTGAGCCGGTTCGGATGTCAGTGGCCTGCACGGTGGCGCCGGTAAGACGTTGCGGACCGGTCAGCCGACACTCGGTCGGGGAGGTCTCGGTGATCGCGGCGCCGAGCTGGCGCAACTGCGGGATGAGGTTACTATGGCGTCCCGGGTTGATCGGGTCGGCGAAACGGTGGGTACCGGGAAGGCCGAGGGCTAGCGCCATGAGGCCCGGTTCCCAGTCAGCGTCCAGGCCGCCCGGGGCCAGTGAGGCGAACGCCCGCAGGGGCGCGCCGGATGGCTCCCATGACCCGGATAACGTCAGCCGCCCGGCAGCGCTGTCGGCGGTTACGGGTATGCCCAGGAGAGTTAATGCCTCGACCAGCGGCGTGACGTCATCTGCGAAGACTCCGTGGACGGTGCCGTGGCCGCCGGTCGCCGCGATCGCGCAGGCAAGGGTGCCCGCTTCGATCTTGTCGCCCGGCACGCGCCAGCAGACCGGTTCGCGATACTGGACGGGCCATAGGCGGACCTGGCCCGGCTCAATCTCCAGTTCGCAGCCAGCGGCGGCCAGCGCCCGGTACAGGCTGTGCAGTTCCGCCGATAAATTCGGATTGCTGACCGTCACGGGCCGTCTCGCCACCAGAGCCCGCAGGAGCGCCGCTACCGTCGCACCGCGGCTGCGAAATGGCAGTGAGATATGCACTGTTCCTGCCCCTCGGCACGGCGGCCCTGACCGGATCGCGTACCCGCCGTCGCCGGTCAGGACATGGTCGCCGAATGCCTGGTAAACGGCGAAGTGCAGGTCCATGCCACGTTTCCCGACATTGCATCCGCCTGGCCATGGCAGGCTCGCCTGGCCATAGGCGGCAATCAGCGGCGCGGCCAGGTAGTAGGAGGCCCGGATCGCCGTGGCCTCTGTCAGGACCGGCTGGCTGCTGGTCGGCTGGACAGCACCGATCTGCACCCGGGCCGTGCCCTCGCGGCGGGACACAGCCCAGCCCGCCCGCTGGAGCAGGCCGAGCATCGCATCCACGTCCGTGCACGCCGGGACTCCTTCTAAGTCAACGGGCGCGCTGACTACGGCTGCTGCCGCCACCAGCGGCAGGGCGGCGTTCTTGGAACCATCTACGGTGACCTCACCCGCCAGTGAGGCACCGCCCTCGATAAGTAGGCAAGCCTGAGCGACCCGGAGATCAGCGGTTCCGCCCGTAACGGGGTATGCGGCGGAAAATGCGGTCATGCTGTCCTCGCTCAGAGTTAGGAATTGGCGTAACCGATGTGCTCGAACCGGGCGGTAGCGGTCTTCGCATGGACACCATGTCACTGAGGCAGGCCAGCGGGTGGATGAACCCAGAGATAAGACGCCGGCTGACGTCGTCCCCTGGGCAGCTGCTAGACAGGCCAATAGCCATCCCGATACTCAAATCGGAGCCTCTGACAACCGAAAGCGTCCGGCCTGTACGGGCACGTCATCCGGCAACAGCGTGACGTAATACGCCCGCCTATTGCGGAGGATTGTCAAACTGTGGCGGTCGGCCCGCATGGCGCGGCGCGGGCGATGTGCGTTTCCCGCTGATCAGGTCCGCTTGCGGGCGACGCCGCCGAGTACCCACCCTTCTTGGGGTCGGTTGAGAGCAGGCGGTCGGGCCGCCACCGGGGAAACGGGGACCAGGCCACCCGCTGTAGGCTGCGGGTCGAACTCGATGGCTGCTGCAGCTACCGCTCCGCTCGGGCAGCCCGACGCGGGCGCGGCTGGCGGCGCTCGGGATGCTGTCGGGCTTCGCTGATCTGCGCGCTGATCTCGGTCGGCAGTTGATAGTCATCACCGCCGTCGCGGGCATGCTTGAGACGCTGGTATTCCTCGAAGCTGATGACGACAGCTGCGGGGGCACCGTAGTGCGTGAGCACGGTCTCCTCGTTGCCGTAGCGAGCGCGGCCGACGACCTCGCCTAGGTGCTCGCGAGCGTCACTGATTGGCATCTCGGTCATGCTTCAAATTGTACAACTTGTAGCAAGTGGAGGATCGCTCTGAAGCACGGCAGCTGCCGAGGCTGCAGGCTCAACAGCAGGCACTATCTCCCAGACTGGCTGATAGCATCCCCCGGAACCTAGGCGGGTGATCGCACCATGACGTCCAGTTATGACTTCATCATCGTCGGTGGCGGGTCGGCGGGCTCGGCGCTGGCGAGTCGGCTGTCCGCCGACCCCGCCCACCGGGTGCTGGTGCTGGAGGCCGGGCGGCCCGATTACCGGTGGGATGTGTTCATCCACATGCCGGCGGCGCTGACCTTCCCGATCGGGAGCCGGCTGTACGACTGGCGTTACGAATCAGAACCCGAGCCTTTCATGAACGGGCGGCGGATCTACCACGCCAGGGGCAAGGTCCTCGGCGGCTCCAGCAGCATCAACGGCATGATCTTCCAGCGCGGCAACCCGCTGGACTATGCCAGGTGGGCGGCCGACCCCGGCATGGCCGACTGGGACTACGCGCACTGCCTGCCGTACTTCCGGCGGATGGAGAACCGCCTGGCCGGGGCCGATGAGTTCCGCGGCGGCGATGGCCCGCTGGTGCTGGAAACTGGCCCGGCGACGACCCCGCTGTTCGCCGCGTTCTTCGCCGCCGTGCGGCAGGCCGGGTACCCGCTCACCGACGACTTGAACGGGTATCGCCAGGAGGGCTTCGCGCCGTTCGACCGCAACGTGCACAGGGGCCGCCGGCTCAGCGCCGCTCGCGCCTACCTGCACCCGGCCATGCACCGACCCAACCTGACCGTGCTGACCAGGGCGCACGCGACGCAGATCGTGCTGGGCGGCGGCCGGGCCACCGGGGTGCGGTACCGGCACCGGGGCAAGCTGCACACCGCGACCGCCGGGGAGATCATCTGCTGCGGCGGCTCGATCAACTCCCCGCAGCTCCTCCAGCTCTCCGGGATCGGTCCCGCCGCCGTGCTGGAGCAGGCCGGCGTGCCAGTCGTTCATGACCTGCCAGGCGTCGGCGAGAACCTGCAGGATCACCTGGAGGTGTACGTCCAGCACGGCTGCAAGCAGCCGGTCTCCGTCGCGCCCGCGCTGAAGCTGCGCAACCGGCCGATGGTCGGCGCGAAGTGGCTGTTCCTGCGCAGCGGGCCCGGCGCCACCAACCACTTCGAGGGCGGCGGCTTCGCGCGCGGCAACGACGAGGTGGCCTACCCGAACCTGATGTTCCACTTCCTGCCGATCGCGATTCGCTACGACGGGTCCTCGCCGGCCGGCGGGCACGGCTACCAGGTGCACATCGGGCCGATGAACTCCGACGCGCGCGGGTCGGTGCGGATCACCTCGCCGGACCCGGCCGTGCATCCCGCGCTGCGGTTCAACTACCTGTCCACCGAGCAGGACCGGCGGGAGTGGGTCGAGGCGATCGGGGTGGCCAGGAAGATCCTCAGCCAGCCCGCGATGGACCCGTTCAACGCCGGCGAGCTGTCGCCCGGCGACAGCGTACGGACCGACGAGGAGATCCTGGACTGGGTGCGCCGCGACGGCGAGACGGCGCTGCATCCATCCTGCACCTGCGCGATGGGCACCGGCGAGCTCTCGGTGGTGGACCCGGCCACCATGGCCGTGCACGGGCTGGACGGGCTGCGCGTGGTAGACGCCTCGGTGATGCCCTACCTCACCAACGGCAACCTCTACGCACCGGTCATGATGATCGCCGAGAAGTCCGCCGACCTGATCCTCGGCAACACCCCGCTGCCGCCGTCAGCCGCGCGGTTCTACGTGCATCGCTCAGGGCAGCCTGGCGAGGCCGACGGCCTGTAGCTGGCCGGAGAGGAAGTTGGTCACCAGCAGGGTCTGCCCGCCCGGCTCGGCGGCGAACTGGCGGGGGAATATCCCGGCCGGCATGTAGCCGAGCAGTGCCGGGCGGTGCGCCAGCGCGGCGGGCACCGAGAGCACGGCGAGGTTCGAGGGGACAGGCGGCCTCGCGAACCGGTTGGAGTCGGCGACGATGAGCCTGGTGCCATCCCGGACCAGGATCAGCCCGACCGGGGCGATGCCGACCCTGATGTCAGCCAGCAGGGCGCGGCGCGGCGCGGTCCGCAGCCTCGCGGTGTCGAACGCCAGCACGGCGTTGCTGCCGCGAGCCGTCACCCAGGCGATCCGGCCGTCTCCCGACAGGATTACCCGGACCGGCTGGCAGTCCGCATACCTGACGGCCACCACCGACCTGGCTGGGTGCCGCGCGGCCGTGGCCACGCTGATCACGCTCAGCGTGCCGGGGACATCGCCGGGCCTGCTGCCCGGCGGCGCCTTGGCGGCCTGCTCGCTGGTCGCGTAGAGCCAGCGCCCGTCCGGGGACAGGGCCATGCCGACCGCGCCGTCGCCCGTCGGGATGGTGCCCGCCAGGTCCGCCGGGCCGAAGCCGCGGGCCAGCGCACGGGACAGCCGGAACACGGCGATCTCGTTGCTGTACTCGACGCTGACGAACGCCAGCGTGCCGTCCGGGGAGACCGCGACCTCGATCGGGCCCTGGGCGTGCGGGACCGCGAGCGTGCCGAGCACCGCGTGCGCACCGCCGGCCTCGGCCCGCCGGACGCTGATCACGGTCATCCCCCTGGCCGAGGCCACCAGCAGGTACCGGCCGTCCGGGGTCAGCGCCTCGCCCAGCGCCTGCGGGACCGGGATATGGCGGACCAGCCGGGGACGGAACTGCCGGGTCGCCAGTACGTCCACGCCGCTGACCACGGACACGAACGCCCAGTGCCCCGGCGCGGCGACCGCCCCGAAGGGCTGGGCCGCGAACCCGCCGGCCGGCGGCAGCCTGAGCATCGCGGTGCGGACTCGGCGCAGCGTCGGCGCGGGAGCCGGAACGTCCGTCCCGCACCGCTGCGCTCCCGCCATCTGGGCCAGTGCCGCCGGGCCGCGGGCCGCGCAGCCGGCCAGGACGGCCGTGGCCGTCGCCAGGGCTAAGAGGCCGCAGGCGGCGCGCTTGCCTACCATGCCAGCAGCGTACGCCCGGCATCACGGCACTGACCTACCCCGGCAGAACGGGCCGGGCCCGGCGCGCGACACTAGGCGGATGACCAGCTCAGCCTCCAGCCTTCCCGGCCCAGTTCCGAAGACCTCCGGCGCGCGCCAGCCTGACGCCGTGCCCGCGGACCCGCGCGACCCGCTTGGCCTGGCGGCCGACGCGCCGCTGCTCGCCGCGTGGCTGGACTTCACCGCCAAGGCCGCGACCGGCGAGCTGATCCCGATGGGCGTGCCTGGCCACAAGCAGCGGCATGACCTGGTCGGCCCGGTCGTGGCGGGCGACGCCCCGCTGTACGGCGGGATCGACTCGATCAAGCACGCGGACGTGCTGCGCGCCGACGCAGAGGCGCGGGCGGCGGCGCTGTGGGGCGCCGACTGGTGCCGGTTCTCCGTGGCCGGGTCCACGCACGGCAACCAGGCGCTGGCGCTGGCCGTCGGCCAGCCGGGCCAGGAGATCATCGTCACCCGCACGCTGCACCGCTCCCTGCTGCTCGGCCTGGTGCTCGCCGGGCTGCACCCGGTCTGGGTGCGGCCGGAGATCGATGCGGTGTCCGGGCTGCCTGGCCCGGTGGCGGTGCACACCGTGCGGGCCGCGCTTGCCGCCCATCCGGGCGCGTGCGGGGTGTTCCTCGGCGACCCGTCCTACGTCGGCACCACCGGCAACCTGGCCGGGCACGCCGACGCCGCGCACGAGGCGGGCGTGCCGCTGCTGGTGGATGCCGCCTGGGCGGCGCACCTCGGCTTCCACCCCGACCTGCCGCCGCATGCCCTGGCGGCCGGCGCGGACGCGATGGTGACCAGCGCGCACAAGGCGCTGCCCGCCTACACCCAGGCCGCCATCGTGCTGGCCAGGACGGAGCGGCTGGACGGCGCCCGGCTGCACCGGGCGTTCGAGGCCACCCACACCACCAGCCCGGCGGGCGCGATCATGGCCAGTACCGACGCGGCCAGGGCGCTGCTGGCCAGGGACGGCGAGCGGCTGTGCGGACGGCTGCTGCGCGGCGTCGCCGCGGCCCGCAAGCGGCTGCGCGAGGTGCCGGGCGTCGCGGTGCTCGACGGCCCCGGCGTGGAGCCGGCCAAGCTCGTCACGCTGCTCGCCGGGACCGGCGCCAACGGCAACAAGGTGGAGGCCGACCTGATCGCGGTCGGCATGATGGTGGAGATGGCCGACCGCGACACCATCGTCGCCATCCCGACCATCGCCGACGACGAGGACCGCATCGCGCGGTTCACCGAGCGGCTGATCGAGACCATCGAGGCGCACCGCGGCCCGCCCAGGCACCCGGCGGCGGCCATCGCCTGGACGGTCTGGCCCGAGACGGTCATGTCCCCGCGTGACGCCTTCTTTTCCCCGAACGAGACCGTGCCCGCTACTGCCGCTATCGGCCGGGTCAGCGCCGAGCTGATCGCGCCGTACCCGCCGGGCGTGCCGGTGCTCGCCCCCGGCGAGCTGATCACGGCTGAGACCATCGAGGCGCTGCGCGAGGTGAAGGCGGACGGCGGCCGGATCGCCTACGCGGCCGACCCCAGCCTGGCCACCTTCCAGGTGATCGTGCGCTGATCAGCCCAGCCGGGGCGCCGGGTAGACGACCGTCTTGGGCTCGGTGAAGGCGTCCATCGGGTAGCGGCCGCCGACCCGGCCCCGGCCGCTGACGCTGCCGGCCCGGCCGCCGAACGGCAGGTGCGACTCCCACAGGTTGGTCGAGTTGTTGATGTTCACCCAGCCGGCCCTGGCCCGCTCGGCGAACGCGAGTCCGCGTTCCAGGTCGGCGGTGAACACCGCCGCCGTCAGCCCGAACGGGGCCGGGTCGAACGGGTCGCCGAGCCGGACCCGCTCCGCCGTCGCGGCGACAACGGCCTCGGTGAAGTCCTGCCTGATCCCGGCCTCCACCAGGAACCGCTCGCCGGCCGTGCAGCTCTGCCCGGCGCACAGGTAGGCCGCCTCCAGCGCGGCGGCCGCGGCCAGCTCGCAGTTGGCGTCCGCGAGCACCACCATCGGGCCGTTCCCGCCCAGCTCAAGGAGCTGCGCCTTGCCGGCCGCGCGGGCCGCGACGCTGGCCCCGGTGGCCACCGAGCCGACGAAGCCGATGCCGGCCACCCCGCGGTGCCCGGCCAGCGCGTCGCCGACCACCGGGCCGGGTCCCGGCACGAAGCCAAGCACCCCGTCCGGCAGCCCGGCCCCGGCGATCACCTCGGTGAGCACCGCGCAGCAGGCGGTGGTGGTCGGCGCCGGCACCCACACCACGGTGTTACCCGCCGCGAGCGCGGGCGCCAGGATCTCGGCGCCCATCGTGTAGGGCCAGTTCCACGGGGAGATCGCGCCGACCACGCCGAGCGGCACCCTGGTCACCAGGATCCGGCGGTCCGCCGAGGTAGAGGCGGGCAGCGAGCCGGCCTCCCGCCTGGCGTCCTCGCCGGCCATCCGGAAGTACACCGCCAGCTCGCTGACCTCGTCGGCGGCCTCGGCCAGCGGCTTGCCCTGGTCCCGGACAAGGACCTCGGTGAGCCGGCCGGCGGCGGTTGTGATGGCGGCGACCGCCGCGCAGCGCGCGGCCCGGTCGAACGCCGAGGCCGCCGCCCAGCCGGGCGCGGCGGCGGTGGCGGCGACCACCGCGAGGTCCACGTCGGCGGCGCCGCCCAGCGAGACGGTGCCGAACCGCTCGCCGCTGGCCGGGCTGACCGCGGGCGCGGTGCCGCCCTCGCCCCGGCGCCACTCGCCGCCGATGTACGGCAGATACTCACGCACAGCCCGTTCCCTCCCAGAAGTACCTTGCCGCCCGGAGCCGCCGGGCGCTACGGCGCGCCGCAGAGCCGGCCGAGGCCGGGCAGTGACTCGGGCATCATCCGGTAGGCCGGCCCGGAGATCGACAGCGCGGCCACGCAGCGGCCGTCGGGGTCGAAGACCGGGGCGGCGACCGCCACCAGGCCGTTCTCCAGCTCGGACAGCGCCGTGGCGTAGCCGTTCGCCCTGACCAGCTCCAGCTCGGCGGCGAGCGCGGCGGGGTCTGTGATGGTCGCGCTGGTGTAGCGCTCCAGCTCGGCGGGGACCGGGATGGCGCCGTAGGCGAGCAGCACCTTGCCGTTGGCGGCCGCGTGCGGCCTGGTCCGGCGGCCGATCCAGCCGCTTGAGCAGCTCAGGATGAAGGTGGCGGGCACCTCGGCGACGTTCAGGATGCCCGCGCCGTCCGGCACCGCCAGGTTGATGGTCTCGCCGGTCGTGCGGGACAGCCGCTCCATCGCGGGCCGCATGGAGTCGACGAAGTCGATGCTGCGCAGCGCCAGGGTGCCCAGCCGGATGGTCTCCAGGCCGAGCCGGTACCTGCGGCCGTGCCTGGCCAGCAGCCCGGCCCGCTCCAGCGCGGCGGCCAGCCGGGACGCGGTGGACTTGTGCACGCCGATAAGCCGGGCCAGCTCGGTGACGCCCTGCTCGGGGTGGCCGTCATCGAAACTGGTCAGCAGCGCCAGAACGCGTTCGGCCGACTGATAAGTTGCGCCCGCCGCAACGACATTCTCGGACACGCAACAAGAATGAGCGCGGCAGTATGGGAAGTCAACATCAACTTCGCGGCTTCTGTCTAGGCTGCGCTGTATGAGAGCGGCTTCATGAACGAGTTTCCTGGCCAGGCCAGCGCCGTCATCATCGGCGCGGGCATCGTCGGCAACAGCCTGGCCCACCACCTCGCCCGGCTCGGCTGGACCGACCTGGTCATGGTGGACAAGGGCCCGATGCCGAACCCAGGCGGCTCCACCGGACACGCGTCCAACTTCATCTTCCCCATTGAGTACTCGAAGATGATGATGGAGCTGACCAGGGACAGCACCCGGCAGTACCAGGAGCTCGGGGTGTTTACCGAAAGCGGCGGCATCGAGGTGGCCCGCACCCCCGAGCGGATGACCGAGCTGCGCCGCCGCTGCACCCAGGCGAAGGCCTGGGGCATCCCGGCCGAGCTGCTGACCGCCGCGCAGGTCGGCGAGCTGGTGCCCTACCTGGACACCTCGGTGATCATCGGCGGCGGCTACTTCCCGACCGTCGGCGTGGTCGACTCGCTGCGGGCCGGCACGCTGATGCGCGAGCAGGCGCAGCGGCTCGGCGCGCTGCGGGTGCTGGCCGGGACCGAGGTGCTGGGCATCACCAAGTCCGCCGCCGGCCGGGTGACCGGGGTGGTCACCAGCGGCGGTGAGATCGCCACCGGCACCGTCGCGATCTGCTGCGGCGTGTGGAGCCCGCGGATCGCGGAGCTGGCCGGCGCCCGGATCCCGCTGACCCCGATCGTGCACCAGATGATCAGCGTCGGGCCGATCCCGCTGTTCGCCGGCACGGCAGGCGAGATCGAGTACCCGATCGTCAGGGACGTCGACACCAACATGTACGAGCGCCAGCACGGCGGCGACATGGAGGTCGGCTCCTATGCCCACCGGCCGATCATCGTGGCGCCCGGCGACATCCCGTCCAACGAGGAAGCGGTGCTCTCCCCGACCGAGATGCCGTTCACCCAGGACGACTTCGACCCCCAGCTCGCGGAGGCGCTGGAGCTGATGCCCGAGCTGCTCGGCGACGAACGGGCCGGCATCCGCTACGCGATCAACGGCCTGATCTCGATGACCCCCGACGGCCACCCGGCGCTCGGCGAGACCCCCGAGGTGCCCGGCCTGTGGTCGGTCGCGGCGAGCTGGATCAAGGAGGGCCCCGGCATCGGCCGGGCCGTCGCGGAGTGGATGAGCGGAGTTACCCCGGAGATCGACATTCACGAGGCGGACATCGCCAGGTTCTACGGCCACCAGCGGACGAACGCGCATGTGGTGGCCAGGGCCCGCGAGGGCTTCAACAAGATGTACGGCATCGTGCACCCCGCCGAGCAGTGGGAGTCGGGCCGGCCGCTGCGCCTTGGCCCCGCCTATGACCGGGAGCGCGAGCTTGGCGCGGTCTTCATCGAGACCGCCGGCTGGGAGCGGCCGAACTGGTACGCCAGCAATGACCGCCTGCTTGAGCGGTACGCCGGGCGGCTGATGGAGCGCACCGGCGAGTGGGAGTCGCGCTGGTGGTCCCCGATCATCAACGCCGAGCACCTGGCCATGCGGGACGCCGCCGGCCTGGTGGACCTGTCCGCGTTCGCCGTGCTGGACGTGACGGGACCCGGCGCGCTCGGCCTGGTCCAGCAGGTCGCCGTGGCCCAGCTCGACGTGCCGGTCGGCCGCGTCGTCTACACCTCGCTCCTCACGCAGGCCGGGGGGTTCGCCGGCGACCTGACCATCATGCGGCTCGGCCACCGGCACTTTCGCGTGGTGACCGGCGGCGCGACGGGGATGATGGACCTCAAGCGGTTCGCCGATCAGCTGCCGGCCGACGGCAGCGCCGCGGTCACCGACCTGACCTCGGCGTGGACCACGCTGGGCATCTGGGGGCCGCGGGCCAGGGACATCGTGCAGGCGGTCACCGCCGCCGACATGTCGAACCAGGGCTTCGCGTTCGGCACCTGCCGGGAGATCGAGCTGGGCGGCGCGACCGTGCTGGCCTCGCGCATCTCCTACGTCGGCGAGCTGGGCTGGGAGCTGTACGCGCCGATCGAGCTCGGCGCGCGGATCTGGGACACCCTGTGGGACGCCGGGCAGCCCGCCGGGCTGGTACCGGTCGGCATCGGCGTCTACGGCACCACCGGCCGGCTGGAGAAGGGCTACCGCGCGTTCGGCGCCGAGCTGGAGGGCGACTACAACCTGGTCGAGGCGGGCATGGCCAGGCCCAAGGTGAAGGCGCAGGACTTCATCGGCAAGGCCGCCCACCTGGAGCAGCGCGCCACCCCGCCCACGGCCCTGCTGTGCACCCTGACCGTGGACGACCACGCCTCCGCCACCGGCGAGCTGCGCTACATGCTCGGCGGCGAGCCGATCCTGACCCGCGACGGCGAGCCGCTGACCGACGCCAGGGGCCGGCCCTCCTACGTGACCAGCGCCGGCTCGGGGCCGTCCGTGCGGCGGCACCTGCTGATGTCCTACCTGCCGGCCGAGCATGCCGTGGCGGGCGGCCAGCTCGCCGTCGAGTACCTGGGCGAGCGGTACCCGGTCACCGTGGCCGCCGCCGGGGCGACCCCGCTGTTCGACCCCGCCAACGAGCGGATCCGGCGCTGACATGGAGATCCTTGCCTGCGTCAAGCGCGTCCCGATGGTCGGCGGCAAGGTCGTCCTCACCGCCGACGGCCAGGATGTCGACACCCGGATGTCCGGCTTCACCGTCAGCCCGCATGAGGAGTGCGCGGTCGAGGAGGCCGTCCAGCTCACCGAGCGGGAGGGCGGCACCGTCACCGTGCTGACCCTCGGTCCCGCGCAGGCCGCCGGCCAGCTCAGGGACATGCTCGCGCTCGGCGCCCAGCGCGCCGTGCTGCTGCAGACCGACGGGCGGGAGTGGGGGCCGATGGCCACCGCCGCCGCCATCGCGGCCGAGGTCCGCGGCCGGGCCGCGGCCGGGGAGCCGCCGTTCGACCTGCTGCTGTTCGGCAACGAGGCCGCCGATACCGGCGGCTACCAGGTCGCCATCCGGGTCGCGCGCCTGCTCGGCCTGCCGGTGGTGACCGGCATCAAGCAGCTCACCAGGACCTCGGGCGGCCTCCAGGCCAGCCGCGAGTACCGGGGCACCCGGGAGGCCTACGAGCTGCCGCTGCCCGCCGTGGTCACCGTGAAGGAAGGCATCAACCTGCCCCGCTATCCTTCGCTGCCCGGCCGGCTGCGCGCCAAGCGCGCCGCCGTCGACGTCCGCGAGCCGCAGTGGCAGGAAGACCGGCTGCGCAAGCAGGGCCTGCGGGTACCGGCGCAGTCCCGCAAGCGGGCCGAGATCCTCGGCTCCGGCGTCGAGGCCGTGCCCGCCCTGGTCGCGCTGCTGGACGAGCTCGGGGTGCTGTCGTGACCGTGCTGTGCCTGGTCGAGCGGGACGGCGACGCGGCGGCCGACGCCTCGCTGCGCGCCCTGACCCTGTCCAGGGAACTGGCGGCGGGCGAGGGACTGGCCGCCGCCGTGTTCGCGCCCGCTGCCGCCGTGACCGGGGAGCTGGCCGCCCAGCTCGCGCGGTTCGGCGCGGCGGACGCCTACGCCATCGAGCCGCCCGGCGCCGGCTACGCGCCGGCCGCCTGGGCCAGCGCGCTCGCCGGGCTGGCCCGCTCCTGCGGCGCGACCGCCGTGCTGGCCGCCGCGACTGACCGGGGCAGCGAGGTGCTGGCCCACCTCGGCGCGGTGGCCGGCGAGCCCGTCGCGGCCAACTGCGTGTCGGCCCGCCGCGAGTCGCCCGGCCACTACGCGCTAGTCAGGCACCGCTGGGCCGGCAGCCTGCTGGAGGACGCCACCCTGGAGGCTGAGCTGGCGGTGCTCAGCGTCGCGGCCGACGCCGTGCCGGCTCGCCCGGCGCCAGCGCGGCCGGAGCTGGCCGTGCACTCGTTCCGGCCCGAGGTCAGCGAGGCCGACCTGCGGGTCCGCGCCGTCGAGTCCGCCCAGCGCGGCGGCGGCGTCTCGCTGGCCAGCGCCCGGGTCGTGGTCGGCGGCGGGCGCGGGGTCGGCGGCGCCGA
Organism: uncultured Actinomycetota bacterium; assembly: GCA_963725175.1. Classification (GTDB taxonomy): domain Bacteria; phylum Actinomycetota; class Actinomycetes; order Streptosporangiales; family Streptosporangiaceae; genus DASUBV01. The sequence goes on along the minus strand of CAVRXH010000006.1, from coordinate 2,202,158 downwards.
GGGCTTCGCCCCGCTGGAGGAACTGGCCGAGCTGCTCGGCGGCGCGCTCGGGGTGTCCCGCGTCGTCACCAGCCAGGGCTGGCGGCCGCACCGCCAGCAGGTCGGCCAGACCGGCACCAAGATCTCGCCCGAGCTGTACCTGGCCTGCGGCATCAGCGGCGCCATCCAGCACATGGCCGGCTGCCTCAGCTCCCAGCGCATCGTCGCGGTCAACACCGACCCCGACGCGCCGATCATCGCCCACGCCGACTACGCCGTCATCGGCGACCTGTCCCAGATCATCCCCGCCCTAGTAGCCGCCCTCAAGTCCCGCCACCCCTAGCCTCCTTGCCTGACGACTAATACCAGGAGGTGACCGAAATGCGGACGGCTCGGACGATTGGTCGCTGGGTAATCGGCGTCGCCGGGATTGCCCTGACGGTGGCGAACGCCATTCGCTTTCATGTCTGGATAATCACCATCTGCGTGGCTGCGGGGCTGGGCCTGGCGGTGCCCGTCTCCTACCTCATCAGGCGGGTCAGGGAGCGGCGCGTAGCCGAAGCCCTGATCCGCGAGGCATCCGGCGGTCCACCCACAGGAAGCTGTGGATAGACGGTGGATAACTTCCGGGGGCGGGGGATAAACGGCGGGTGTCTTGTGGATGACAAAAGAATCTTGTAAAGGTGAACGGGATCCGGTTGCGGGCCGCCTGGCGGGGGCGTAGAAATTCACTTACCCGCTGCGACGGGGACCACCTGGGGGAACCCCCGGGGACAGGCCAAGGGTCGGGTAACTGGCCGCTGACCTGGGGTTTTTACGGCAGCGAGGGATGGTCGCGCGCGGCAGCGAGCCACCGGGCAACCGGAACGGCTAGCGGCACCCGCGAGACCGGCGAGGCCCCCGCATCTCATACATGCGGGGGCCTCGCTTCGTGTCCGGACGACTCCGATCAGGCCTCCGCGGGCTCCGGTCCGGCCGGGAGGTTATCCACAGGAACCTCGCCGGCGGCCACTGGCGCCTCGCCAGCGGCGGCAGGTTCCGCAGGCGGTGCCGCCGAGTGCGGGCTGCCGGTCACCTGCCACATCTCGCGGACCAGCACCTGGATGGCCCCGGCGCTGGGGATGGCCAGCAGCGCGGCCACGAAGGCGCCGAATATGCCGCCGATCCAGCTCCCCACCGACGCCCCGACCAGGATCGACACCAGCACCAGCAGCGGGCTGACCTTCACCGTGCGGCTCATCACCACCGGGTTCAGCACGTGGTTCTCGACCTGGGTGTAGATCACGAACACCGCGAGCGTGACCACGCCGGCCGTGGACGAGTGCCCGAACGCGAACAAGACCACCGGGAGGCCGGCCAGCGCGCCGCCGATCAGCGGCAGGAAGTCGACCAGCGCCACCCACAGGGCCCACAGGAACGGGAACGGCACGCCCAGGATCAGCAGCGTCACCAGCACCACGATCCCCGCGATCATCGAGGTCAGGAAGTTGCCCAGCATGTAGCCGGTGACCGACCTGTTCACCTCGCGGGCCACCCGCGAGTAATGTGCCGCCCGCGCCGGGGCCATCAGCCCGAGCACCCCGGTGCGCAGCCGGGGTCCCTCCAGCAGGAGCAGCAGCACCAGCACCACGATGGTGATGAGCGCGAGCAGCAGCGAGAACGCGCCCTTGCCCAGCGTCAGCGCCGGCGAGGCCAGGCCCTTGCCGACGCCGACCAGCTTGGGCGCGTTGGTCTGCATCCAGGTGGTCACGTGGTAGCGGCGGACCAGGCGGCCGATCCAGTTCCGGCCGTGCTCGGCGTCGGCGACGTAACCGGGCAGGGTATGCGCCAGGTGCGTGATGGCGTTGGCCAGCGGGTAGCCGAACGCGACCGAGAGCCCGGCGAACGCCAGCAGCCCGAGGAAGGTGACCACCGCGACCGCTGCCCCGCGCCGCCGGATCCGCCAGTTCTGCAGCGTGACGACCAGCGGGTTCAGGATCAGCGCGACGAACCCGGCGACGACCAGCAGCAGCAGGATGTCGCGCAGCCGGTACACCAGCTTCCCGGCGAAGTACGCGGCCGCGACCACCGCGACGCTGGCCAGGATGGTCGGCAGCGGCACGCCGCGAGCGGCCGCCGCCTCCCACAGCCGGGCCCGGCGCACGCCGGGCAGTGCTGTCTCGGGCCGGGCTGTCTCGGGCTGGGTCGTCGTCTCGTCGTGCTGCTGCTGATGATCGCCTGGCATCAGCACATCATTTCAGTAGCCGGCCGCCGGGTCGATCACGCCGGACAGCGGCGTCCCGGCCGCGAAGGCGGCGACGTTCTCCGCGATCCGCGCGTTCAGCATTCGCTCCACCATCTCGGCGGTGTCCGCCGTGTGCGGGGTGATGAGGCAGTTCTCCAGGGTCCACAGCGGGTGCCCGTCGGGCAGCGGCTCGGGGTCGGTCACGTCCAGCGCCGCGCCGCCGATCGACCCGGCGCGCAGCGCCTCGACCAGCGCGCCGGTGTCCACGTGCCGGCCACGGGCCACGTTGACCAGCCAGGCGTCCTGCCGCATCGCCGCCAGCTGCGCCGCGCCGATGATCCGCTCGGTGGCCGGGGTCAGCGCCAGCGCCACCACGACCACCAAGGCGCCGGCCAGCGCCTCGTGCAGCCCGTCTGGCTGGACCGTCCGCGTCGCGCCCGGCAGGTCGCCGGGCTGCCGCCGGACCACGGTGACCCGGGCGCGGAACGGGGCCAGCAGGCCGATCAGGCTGGCCGCGATGCCGCCGCCGCCGAGGATGGTGACCGGCTGGTCGTACAGGGTCTCCCCGGCCGGCGCGCCCCAGGAGGTGGCGGTCGCCCGGCGGCGCAGCACCCGCAGCCCGGCCAGCGTCAGCGTCAGCGCGTGCTCGGCGACCGGCTCGGCGTAGGCGCCCTTCGCGCAGGTCCAGGTGCGGCCCGCGGCGAGCAGTCCGGCCGCCGCGAACTGCTCCACGCCGGCCGACGGGAGCTGCACCCAGCGGACACCTGGCGCGCTCGCCAGCGCCGCGCGCAGCCCATCGGTGTCCATGGGGGCGAGCCAGACCAGCGCGTCCGCGCCGGCGTCGATATCGACGGGCTCGCCCCCCGCGCCCAGGACGGCCTCGACGGCGGACGGGCGGCGGACCGGGCCGATGGCGATGCGCGGCGTGCTCACGCAGGCGACCCTACAAGGGCGCTAATACCCCGGTCCGCCGGACAGCCGCTCCAGCTCGCGCTCCAGCCCGGTGCTGCCGGTATCGATGACCGTGAGCGGCAGCCCGAACATGTCCGCGATGTCGGCGGCCGCCGCCTCCAGCGCGGCGTCCCGCGCCTGGGCTAGCCAGACCAGCCGCCGGTAGTGGCCGAAGTAGTCGGGCCACAGCTCCGGGTGCCGGTCCAGGCCCAGCCCGGCCAGCACGGTCTTGTCGAAGCTGGCGACCAGGTAGTCGGTGAGCAGGTAGGTGCCGGGCTCGGACTCCAGCATGGCCGCGATCCGGTGCGGTCCGCCAAACACGTCATAGCAGTGCAGCCCGGCCAGCCGCGCGATGCCCAGCCGCTCGCAGAGCTCATCGAGCGCGCCGTAGCTGCCGCAGTCGGCGTAGGCGAGCGCCACCCGCAGGCCGCGGGCCTGAAGCAGTACCGCCAGCTCGGCCGCCGCCGGGGCGATCCGCGCCGGGCGGTTGTGCAGCGCGGCGGGCAGCGGATGCACCTGCACCGGCCAGCCGCGCCGCGCCGCGATGTCGCGGACGTGCCCGGCCAGCGCGCCGCAGGCGATCACGGCCAGCGGCGCCGGCCCGGCGCCTTCCCCGGCCGCCCGGTCAGCCGGGGAAGGCGAGCTGGTCGACGAACGCATCGTTGAAATCGCCTCGGTCGGACAGCTCGACATAGCGCACCTCCCCGAGCAGCGCCAGCGCCCCGGCCCGCTCGCGCACCGAAAGCAGCGCCATCTTGGCGCCCTCGCCCGCCACGTTGCCCGCGCTCACCACCCGCAGCGTCGGCAGGGCGGGCACCAGGCCGATGCTGATCGCGTTGGCGGGGGACAGGTAGCTGCCGAACGAGCCGGCCAGCAGCACCTGCTGCACGTCGCGCGGGCCCAGCCCGGCCTCCTGCAGCAAGATGTTCCACCCGGTAGCGATGGCCGCCTTGGCGAACTGGAGTTCCCGCACGTCGCGCTGGGACAGGTACACCGAGCTGGCCGCGTCGCCTGGCTCGCCGAGCCAGTGCAGCACGAACACGCGTTCCTTGCCGATGGCGGTCAGCCGGCCAGGCCGGGCGCCAGCTCCGCCGCCTGCTCGGCGGGCACGAACCGGCCGGAGCGGTCGAGCAGGCCGAGGCCGGCCAGCGCGGCGACCGCGTCCACCAGCCCGGACCCGCACAGCCCGGCGGGCTCGGCGTCCCCGATGACCTGGAGGCTGACCTCGTCCGCCGTCATCGACACGACCTCGATGGCGCCGTCGGCGGCGCGCATCCCGCAGCGGATCGCCGCGCCCTCGAAGGCAGGCCCGGCCGGCGCGGCGGTGGCCAGCAGCCACTCCCGGTTGCCCAGCACGATCTCGCAGTTGGTGCCGATGTCGATGAACAGCCGGACCCGCGAGTCCCGGTCCATTCCGGCGGCGAGCAGCCCGGAGGTGATGTCGCCGCCGACATAGGCGCCGAAGGCCGGGAAGCAGAATGCTCGTGCTCTCGGGTGCACAGGAAGTTCGAGATCTGCGGCGAGTACCTCGGGAAGCAGCCGCGCGGACATGATGAACGGGGCCACGCCAAGCGGCTCGGGGTCGATGCCGAGCGCCAGGTGGGTCATGGTGGCGTTGCCGGCCACCGCGACCTCGCAGACCTCGCGGGGGTCGATGCCGGCCTGGCCGCAGACCTCGGCGGTCAGCTCGGCCAGCGTCTCGTGCGCGAGCCGGGACAGCGTGCCGAGCGCGGCCGGGTCCATCATCACCGCGCTGATCCTGGTGATCACGTCCGCGCCGAACGGCTGCTGCTTGCTCAGCATCGACGCCACGGCCAGCGGCGTCCCGGTGCACAGGTCGAGCAGCGTGGCCACCACGGTGGTGGTGCCCAGGTCGAAGGCGATCCCGTACAGCGCGCCGGTGGTGTCGCCTGGCTGCACGTCGATCAGCACGTCATCGACGATCACCGCGGTGACCTGGTAGTCGGCGGCGCGCAGCACCTGGCCGAGGGTGCGCAGCACCGCCAGGTCGGTGCGCAGCTCCAGGTCGTCCAGGCCGTCCAGCACCCGCTCGGCGTCGGTGCGCTGGTCGCTCAGCGACGGCTCGGCCAGCTCCAGGTACCGCTTCTGCGCGGCCGGCCGCAGGATGACCTGGCGGCCGACCCCGACGGTCGCGGCCTTCGGCCGGGTGACCAGCGGCGGGACCTCCACCGCGAGGTCGGCCCCGGCGATCACCCGGCAGGCCAGCCGCCAGCCGTCGCGGAGCTGATCGGGCGAGAACGCCCTGGCGTCAAGCGGCGAGGCCGGCACGCTGCCGCTGGTCACCTTGACCTTGCACTTCTTGCAGGTGCCGTGGCCGCCGCAGGTCGAGTCGATCGCGATGCCGTTCCAGCTCGCCGCGTCGAACAGCGTCACGCCAGGCGGTACCCGGACCCTGGTGCCGCTGGGCTGGAACAGCAGGTCCACCCGGGCCGGGGCGGTCGGCTCCGCGCCGCCGGCGGCGGCCGGGAGACCGGTCAGCTCGGTGTCGGTCATCTACGGGGCCGCCGCGGCGGCCTGCGCGGCCAGCGCCGCGCGGTGCGCGGCTATCCACGCCCCGCCCCACGGGTCCCTGTTGGTCAGCAGGTCGGCGGCCTTGACCGCCTGGACGAGCTGCGGCGAGCGGGCGTCCATGATCGCGGTGGTCAGCCCGTGCGCGACGGCCATCGGCAGGAACGCCGCGCCGATGGCATGCCGGTCCGGCATGCCGAACGACACGTTCGAGGCGCCCAGCGTGGTGTTCACGCCGAACTCGTCGCGCAGCAGCGAGATGGTCTCCAGCGTGGCCAGCACCAGCGAGGTGTCCGCGCCCACCGGCATGGCCAGCGGGTCGAACACGATGTCCTCGATCGGGATGCCGTACCGGCCGGTCGCCACGTCTACGATCTTGCGGGCCAGCTCCAGCCGCCTGGCCGGCTCGTCGGGGATCTCCTCCTCGTCGTTCGGTAGCGCGATCACCGCCGCGCCGTGCCGCCTGACCAGCGGCAGGATCGCGTCCAGCCGCTCGTCCTCCGCGGTCACCGAGTTGACAAGCGCCTTGCCCTGATACGCGGCCAGCCCGGCCTCCAGCACCTCGACGATCGAGGAGTCCAGGCACAGCGGCAGGTCGGTCAGCGACTGGATCAGCCGGACCGCCTTGACCATCAGCTCGGCCTCGTCGGCCAGCGGCGCGCCCATGTTGACGTCCAGCATCATCGCGCCGCCGGCCACCTGCTGCGCGACGTCGATCTCGATCCGGGACAGGTCACCCGCGCGCAACTGCTCCTGGAAGATCTTGCGACCGGTTGGATTGATCCGCTCGCCGATGACACAGAACGGGTTGTCACCGCCGATCCGCAGTTCCCGGCTGGCTGACGAGAGCACCGTCTCCATGGTTACGTCCCTCTCGGCCGGCCGTGCTCAGGCACTCGCCAGCGCGCGGCGGCGCTTGATCAGTTCCTTGGCCTTGACCACGGCCGCCGAGGCGTCCGCCGCGTAGCCGTCGGCCCCGACCACGTCCGCGTACTCCTGGGTGACGGGAGCGCCGCCGACCATCACGATGACGTCGCCGCGCATCCCGGCCTTCTCCAGCGCGTTGATGTTCGCCTTGAACATCGGCATCGTGGTGGTCAGGAACGCCGAGAAGCCGACGATGTCGGGCTGGTGCTCCCTGATCGCCGCGATGAACTTCTCCGGCGCCACCTGCACGCCCAGGTCGATGACCTCGAAGCCGGCGCCCTCGAACATGATGTTCACCAGGTTCTTGCCGATGTCGTGCACGTCGCCCTTGACCGTGCCCATGACGATCTTGCCGATGGTCTCGGCGCCGGTCTCGGCCAGCAGCGGGCGCAGGATGTCCAGCGCGCCGGCCATCGCCCGGCCCGCGATCAGCATCTCCGGCACGAAGAAGTCGCCGCGCTCGAACCGGGCGCCGACCTCCTCAAGCGACGGGATCAGCGCCTCGTACAGCAGCGTCTCCGGGCCCAGGCCCATCTCCAGGCCCGACTTGGTCAGCTCCAGCACCGCCGGGGCGTTGCCGACCAGGGTGAGGTCATAGAGCTGCCTGAGTAGCTCGTCTTTGGTCACGCGGCACCCTCCTTATGACTGCCTACGCTCTGCTGGCTAGCTCGGCTGTGCTGGCTGGCTCTGTGCTGGCTGGCTCTGTGCTGGCTGGCTCGGGGGGCTCGTGCCCGAGCACCGCGGACAGCGAGCGGGCCGCGGCCATGCACCGCTTGCCCGCCGCCGGGACCTGAGCCGGGGTCAGCCGGCTGGCCGGGCCGGACACCGACACCGCCGCGACGGCGGTCATGGCATCCCCGAACACCGGCGCGGCCACCGCGACCAGGCCCGGCTCCAGCTCCTCGTCGGTCACCGCGTAGCCGCGCTGGCGGACCCGCTCCAGGTCGGCGCGCAGCTCGTCGCGGCTGGTGATGGTCGCCGGGGTGCGCCGCTCCAGCCGGCCGCGCGGTAGCTGCGCCGCGCCGTAGGCGAGCAGCGCCTTGCCCAGCGCGGCGCAGTGCACCGGCACCGACATGCCCACCCAGTTCGTGCCGCCGATCAGGTACCTGCTGTCCACCTGCGCGATCTGCTCCACCAGCCCCGGCTCGCGCGGCACGCCCAGGTTGACCGTCTCGCCGGTCTGCTCGCCGAGCACGTCCAGGTACGGCTGGGCCACGCTGACCAGGTCGGCCTCCGTGCTGCCCCGCCAGGCGTAGGAGACGAACACCTCGCCGGGCTGGAACCGGCCCGCCGGGTCGCGGCGGACCAGGCCGGCCCGCTCCAGCGCGGTCAGCAGCCGTGACGTCGTGCTCTTGGCCAGCCCGCTGCTCTCGGTCAGCTCGGTGAAGGTGACCGGCTCGCGGTGCCGCGCCACCTGGATGAGCAGCTGGGCCGCCCGGTCCACCGCCTGCGTTCCGTTCGGGCTGGTCACGAGTGGGGCCTTCCGGGAATGTCGGCGGCAAGAGTTCCACCTTACGGAACCTTGTTCTACTATGTGATCCTAGATTTGACTGTTCGCACTGGTCAATACGGCCGCGCTGGTCAACACAGCGACAGGGGTGGCGATGTTCCGCAACACCATGCCCAGGTACGAGATCCTGTCGCCGGACGCCGTCGGCGTGCTGGACAAGGGCTGGCGGCGGATCGTCTCGGAGATCGGCGTGCAGTTCGCCAAGCCCGAGGCGGTCGAGCTGTTCAGGAAGGCCGGCCAGCGGGTCGAAGGCGAGACCGTCTTCCTCGACCCCGAGTTCGTGCTTGAGCAGGTCGCCAAGGCGCCGCGCGAGTTCGACATGCAGGCCCGCAACCCGGCCAACAACGTGCACATCGGCGGCGACGACATGGTCTTCGGCGCCGTCTACGGCTGCCCGTTCGTGCGCGAGGGCGAGGTGCGCAGGGACGCCACCCTGGAGGACTTCAGGCGGCTGGCCATGCTGTCGCAGTCGTTCCCCGAGCTGGACTCGGCCGGCGGGGTGATCTGCGAGCCCAACGACGCGCCGCTGGACTCCCGGCACCTGGACATGATCTACGCGCTGCAGACCCTGACCGACAAGATCTACATGGGCAACGTCGTGTCAGGCCCGAACGCCGCCGACACCATCAGGATGACCGAGATCCTGCTCGGCGGCCGGGCCGCCATCGAGGCCACGCCTGCCGTGGTGTCACTGATCAACTGCAACTCGCCGCTGCGCTGGGACGACCGGATGCTGGACGCCCAGTTCGAGTACTGCGCGGCGAACCAGCCGGTGGTGCTCACCCCGTTCCTGCTGATGGGCGCCATGTCCCCGGTGACCATCCCGGCGGCGCTGGTCCAGCAACTCGCCGAGGCGCTGTCCGGCATCGCGCTTGCCCAGCTCATCCGGCCCGGCTGCCCGGTCATCTTCGGCTCGTTCCTGTCCAACATCGACATGCAGTCGGGCTCGCCCAGCTTCGGCACCCCCGAGTCCGGCATCGGCCTGCTGTGCACCGGCCAGCTCGCCCGGCACTACGGGCTGCCGTTCCGCACCGGTGGCGGGCTGAACGCCAGCCAGACCTGCGACGCCCAGGCCGCCTACGAGGCGCTGATGACCCTGCTGCCGACCTTCCTGGCCGGCACCAACTTCGTCATGCACGCGGCCGGCTGGCTGGAGGGCGGCCTGGTCTCCTGCTACGAGAAGTTCATCGTGGACATCGAGCTGCTGCGGATGCTCAGGGTCGAGTTCACCCCGCTGGAGATCGACGAGGCGTCGCTGGCGTTCGGCGCGCACGAGGAAGTCGGGCACGGCGGCCACTTCCTCGGCGCGGCGCACACCATGGAGCGGTTCCGCGAGTGCTTCTACCGGCCGCTGCTGTCCTCCACCGCGAACTACGAGCGCTGGCTCAGGCTCGGCGGCAAGGACACCACCGCGCGGGCCGGCGAGATCTGCGCCAAGACCCTCGCGGACTACCAGCCGCCGCCGCTAGACGACGCCATCCGCGCCGAGCTAGCCGACTACGTCACCCGCCGCCGCACCGAACTAGGCGACTAACCCCGATCACCCGCCCCGCCCGGTCGGCCCCGCCCGCCCGGTCGGCTCCCGGCTGGTCCTAGCGACAGTGAACCCACTTCTACTGTCGAAACAGCGACAGTGAAACCGGGTCCACTGTCGCTGACCGGCCCCGCCCGGCGGTCCCGGCGGCTTAGAGCGGCTGGAACTTGCCGGTTGTCAGGGCGGTGCTTGAGCCCCAGCCTGCGCCGATCGCGTAGGCGGTGAAGGGTGGCAGGGAGACGTTGACCGGCGTGCTGCTGCCGGCGGTGGTCCCGTTTCCCAGCTCGCCGGAGTCGTTGCTGCCCCAGGTCATAATGTTGTGCTTGCTGGTCAGCGCCATGCTGAAGTACTTGCCGGCGACCAGCGCCGTGACCTTCACCCCGGCCGGCAGCTTGGCCCGGACCGCCTTCATGCTGCTGGTGAAGGTCCCGTTGCCGAGCTGGCCCAGGGAGTCGTCGCCCCAGCCGAGCACCCGCCCGGTGCTGGTCAGCACCAGCGTGTGCTGGAGGCCCGCCGCCACCGACCGCACCTTGGTGCCGGCTGGCAGCCGGGCGTAGACCGGTGCCTTCCGCTCCTTGGTGGTGCCGTCGCCCAGCGTCCCCTCCTGGTTGTAGCCCCAGCCCAGCAGCCGGCCCGTGGAAGTGACGGCATAGCCGCGCTCCGAGCTGGCCGCGATGGAGGTGGCCTTGACGCCCCTGGGCAGGTTGACCCACACCGGGCGCAGGTGCGGCCTGGTGCTGCCGGTGCCGAGCTGCCCGGCGTTGTTGGCGCCCCAGGACAGCACTCGGCCGGTCGATGTCAGCGCCAGCGCGAACGACCCGCCGGCCCGGACCGCCGTCACCTTCACTCCGGCCGGCAGCTTCACCTGGACCGGCTTCAGCCGCATGGTCTTGGTGCCGTCGCCGAGCTGTCCGACTGAATTCAGGCCCCAGGCGTACAGCTTGCCGCCCGCTGTCACGGCGTAACTGGACAGCATGCCCCTGACCACCGTGTACTGCGTGGCGCCCGGCGCCTGGACGATGGCCGGCACATCGCTGTCGGTGGTGGTGCCGATGCCCAGCTCGCCATAGGCGTTGCTGCCCCAGGCCAGGATCGCGCGGCTGTTCGGGGGCGGGGTCGGCGCGGGGACAGGCCGCGGCGGGCCTGATGGCCCGGCCGCCGACGCGGGCAGCGCGCCGGCGCAGCAGATGACGGCCGCCAGGCCGACGGCCGCCAGCCCGGCGATGGCAGTCTGAGTCGGCGCGGCCGGCGTGGCGCTGCCGCGAGTTTGCGTGCGCATGGGCGGGATCCCCTCGTCGCCTATTGACAGAGCTACCTATTTTCCGCATGTGCCTATGCCTGCGACAAAGCGCCCAGTACGTTTTGGCCTATCAAGCGCCGTAGTGGCGCTCACTGAGCGGGAGGCAGTGTTCATGCAGGCCGAGATCAAGGGCACCACCATGCCCATCCTGGAAGTGTCCCTGGGGCAGGGTGAGGAACTCGTCTCCACCCACGGCGAGCTGGCGTGGATGACGCCCAGCATCCAGATGTCCCAGACCACCAACACCGGTGGCGGTGGCGGCGGGTTCATGCAGGGCCTCAAGCGCGTCATGGGCGGCGGCGGCCTGTTCCTGACCAAGTACACCGGGCCTGGCGCGATCACCTTCGCTGCCAAGGTGCCCGGCCACATCGTGCCGGTGGACATCGCGTCGGGCCAGGCGTACTTCGTGCACCGGCACGGCTGGCTGGCCGGCACGTCGGGCATCACCCCGAGCGTGGGCATGCAGCAGAGCTTCCGGGGCGGCCTGTACGGGGGCGACGGCTTCGTGCTGCAGAAGCTGGAGGGGCAGGGCACCGCGTGGATCGAGCTGTCTGGCGAGCTGGTCAGTTATGACCTGCCGCCGGGGCAGTCGCTGCTGGTGCACCCCGGCCACGTCGGCATGTTCCAGGGCACCGTGCAGTTCCAGATCACCCGGATGCGCGGCATCGCCAACGCGCTGTTCGGCGGCGACGGGTTTCACCTGGTCGCGCTGACCGGCCCCGGCCGGGTGTGGCTCCAGTCGATGCCGCTGGTGCAGCTCGCGGGCGCGCTCGCGCCGTACCTGGGCGGCGGTAGCGACACCGCGCAGGCGGCCGGCGCCGGCGCCGTGGGGGGCATCATCGGGGACATGCTCCGCGGCTAGCCCGCACGGCGCTAGCTGGCGATACGCGGCCGGAATCCCGCGACAGCGCGGGGTGCCATGCGACAGCCCGGAAAGCACGGCCGGCATCCCGCGACAGCGCGGGGTGCCCGCCTTTTCGCTGCCCGGCTCCTCCGCCCGGCTCCGCCGCCGGTCAGAGAATCCCGCGAAAAGTTCTTGAGAAAAGTTGTTGGTCTCCGGCCGTCTGCCGGCTCTTACCGCTGTCCGACAGACACGGCCCGCACCCGCCCGGTGCGCGGCAGCGGGAGGAGACCGAGATGAGCACACTCGCCAAGGCAGCAGCGGGCGTCGGCGTCGTCGCCGCGGTGGCGGCCGTGGGCGCGGCCCTGATCTTGCCGGCCGGGCACCAGGCCGGCGCCGGCCAGCAGGCCGCCGTGACCCAGTCCGCCGGCGGGACCGGCGGCTCGGCGGCGGGCGGCTCGGCGGGCGGCAGCGCCGGAGGCACGAGGGGGGCCTCCGGCGGCTCTGCCGCCAGCACGAGCACCGCCAGCACGAGCACCGGCACCACCACGAACACCGGCACCGGCACCGGCAGCACGAGCACCGGAACCGGGGCCGGCACCGCCCCTGGTCACGTGGTCGCCACCGGAACCGGCACTGGCGCCAGCACCAGCACCAGCACCAGCACCGGTACGGGCACGATCACCAGCACCGGCGGCCAGACCAGCACCGGCACCACCGCCACCGGGCTGCACATCCCGCACACGGTGATCAGCGCCCTGCCGCACGTGCTCAGCCAGACCGTGACCGCGATCCCCAGCCCGTCCGGCACCATCGGCGATCCCGGCGTGCCGTGCCTCCAGGGTTATGTGTGGCGGCAGGCCTACTCAGGCGACTACGTGTGCGTCACCCCGGCGACCCGGACCCAGGCGGCCGCCGACAACGCGGCGGCGGTCAGCCGGGTCCAGCAGGGCGGCGGCGCGTACGGGCAGTACACCTGCCAGCAGGGTTATGTCTGGCGCCAGGTGGTGCCCGACGACTACACCTGCGTCACCGGCGGCACCCGGTCCCAGGCCGTCTACGACAACTCGCAGGTCAACAACCGGGTCGCGCTGCTCAGCCTGTGGGTGACCGACTGGTACCCGTCGTCGGACTCGACGAGCTGCAGCGGCGACGTGTGCACCACCACCGAGGGCGAGTGGGACGGGCCGGACTTCCAGGTCAACGGCGAGCACTTCAACTACGGCCAGGTGCAGCTCCAGATCCGCAGCAACAGCGGGACGCTGCTGTGGTGGGCCAACGTGACCGCGGGCTCCTACCCCGGCTACCCGGGCGGCGCGTTCGGCGCGCACACGCCGATCGGTGACTGCTCGTCCGACCCCGGCACCACGGACAACGACTACGTGGTCGCCTACGACCTGACCTCAGGCCGCTGGTCGAACAAGCTGCCCATCGACTCCGACTGCGCCTCTTTCTGAACGCCAGCGCGGGCGCCGGCCCGGCTGCGGCCGGCGCCCGCTTCCCTAGCGGCGGTGCCGGAGAGCCTTTCAGGGGCAGGCTCCCCGGCGCCGCCGCTGTGCCCTTCCTGACCCCGTCTCGCCGGGGCGGAGCGGTCCCCAGCGGAAGGAGCGTTGAACATGTTTGCCCGGCAGACTGTGCGCAATTGCCGCTTTCGCCCTACCGTTGGCCTATGCGTGACCGTGACATGGTCACCGCGATCGTCGCGGGGGATCCAGCAGGACTGGCGGCTGCTTACGACAGCTACGCGGCCAGCCTGCACGCCTACTGCCGGACGCTGCTCGCCGACCCGGCCGACGCGGCCGACGCCGTGCAGGACACGTTCGTCATCGCCGCCGCCAAGCTCGGCGCGCTGCGCGACCCGGACCGGCTCCGGCCCTGGCTGTACGCCGTGGCCAGGAACGAGTGCCACCGGCGGCTGCGCGGCCGAGCCCGGCAGGCGGACCTGGACGAGGCCGGCGAGATGACCGACCTCAGCGCCGACGTCAGCGAGCAGGCCGAGCGCGGCGAGCTGCGCGGCCTGGTGCTGGCCGCGATCGGCGGGCTGAACCCCGGCGACCGCGAGGTCATCGAGCTGAACCTGCGGCACGACCTGGACGGCGCCGACCTGGCGGACGCGCTCGGCGTGCCGTCCAACCAGGCGCACGCCCTGGCCTCCCGCGCCCGCGGCCAGCTCGAGCGCTCGCTCGGCGCGCTGCTGGTCGCGCGGACCGGCCGGGAGCAGTGCGCCGAGCTGGACACGATGCTGGGCGCCTGGGACGGCGAGCTGACCCCGCTGCTCCGCAAGCGGGTCAGCAGGCACATCGAGAGCTGCGAGGCTTGCGGCGCCCGCAAGCGCCGCGAGCTCAGCCCGGCCGCGCTGTTCAGCGTGCTGCCGGTGGCCATCCTGCCGCCCGGCCTGCGGCACCAGGTGCTGCGGCTGGTGTCCGATGTCAGCGCCGACGCCGTGTCCCACCGGGTGCAGGTGTCCAGCCGCGCCGAGCCGTTCGGCCCGTCCGGGTTCCCGGTCCAGCTCAGCCCGATGCGGCCGGCCGGCCGCGGCAGCAGGCGGCTGCGGTTCCAGCTGCTCGCCGCGGCGGCCGCGCTGCTGCTGCTCTGCGGCGGGGCTGCCGTCGTGCTGCTCGGCTACTGGCCGGGCCGGGCGGGGGATGTCGCGGCGGCCAGCAAGGTCGTGGTGACCACGCCGCCCGGCTCGACAGCGCCGGCCAGCTCCGCGCCCGCCCCGGCGACCTCGAAACCCGCCACCTCGGCCCCGGCGACCACGGCCCCGGCCAGCCCGGCTCCGTCGGTTTCCGCGACCGCGACCGCGCCCGCCTCGTCGTCGCCCTCTCCGTCCCCGTCGCGAACCAGGACCGCGACCCCCACGCCCACGCCGACCCCGACGCCGGGCACGCTGTCCGCCTCGCCGACCTATGTCCGGATGACCCAGCCGGCGACCGGCGGCCCGTACTCAGGGAGCTTCGCGCTGACCGCGAGCGGCGGCCCCGTGACGTGGACCATCTCGCTGCCCACCGGGACGAACGGCCAGGCCTGCTTCTCCGCTAGCCCGGCGGGCGGCACGCTGAAGGCCGGGCAGAGCGTCACCGTGGTGGTCACCGCCATCAACGGCGGGCCGCCCCAGGCCTACAACACGGTGACGGTGAACCCCGGCGGCATCCAGGTCACCATGTTCTATCCCCCCGCTAGCTGACCGGCGCGGCCTGGCCGCTCTCCTGGCGAATCCGCCCGCGCAGCAGCAGCGCGGGCGGCAGGGCCAGCGCGGTGAACGCCAGGCACCACCAGAACGCCTGCCCGAACGCGGCCGCCAGCCCGGCCGGGCCCGGCGCCCCGCTGGCCGCGGCGCTGGTCAGGATGACCGCCAGCACCGAGGCGCCGAACGCGCCGCCGACCTGCTGCACGATCCGGGTGGCGCTGCTGGCGTGCGGGATCTGCGCGGGAGTGAGCCCGTCGTAGGAGCTGCTCATCACCGCGATCATGGCCGAGCTGAGGCCGGCGCCCCTGACCACCAGCGCGCAGCTCAGCCAGACCTCGCTGGTGTGCGCGCCGACCAGCGCGAACGGGACCGTGCCGAGCGCCGCGACGGCGATGCCGGCCAGCGCCACCGGGCGCGGGCCCAGCCGGTCGGTGAGCTTTCCGGCCGCCATCCGGGGCAGCAGCGAGCCAATGCCCTGCGGCGCCAGCAGCAGCCCGGCGGCCAGCGGGCTGGCGCCGCGCACCTGCTGGTAGTACAGCGGCAGCAGCAGCATCGCCCCGTACAGCGAGAGCCCGGACAGGAACATCAGGCTCGCCGACCCGGTGAAGGACCGCACCCGGAACAGCCGCAGGTCGATCACCGGCTCAGGACGCGACTGCGGGTCTCGCTGGCCGCGCGCGGCCCGGACGGTGAACAGCGCGACCGCCGCCAGCCCGGCGGCCAGCGGCACCAGCACCGCCGGGTGGCCGAACCCGCCGGCGCTGGTGACCTGCGCGAACCCGTAGAGGATCGCGGCGACGCCGGGGGACAGCAGGGCCAGGCCGGTCACGTCGAGCCGCCCGGAGCCGCCCCGCGCCGCGCGGCCGGGCCGGGGCAGCCGCAGCCCGCGCCAGGCCAGCGCCAGCCCGACCAGGCAGACCGGCACGTTCACGTAGAAGATCCACCGCCAGCTCAGGTGGCTGATGATCAGCCCGCCGAGCACCGGGCCGAGGATCGGCACGACCACCACGGGCAGGCTGACGGCCGCCATCGTCCGGCCGAGGTTGCGGCCGCCCGCCGCCTGCATCAGCAGGGTCATCATGATCGGGATCATCAGCCCGCCGCCGATGCCCTGGAGCACCCGGAACGTGATCAGGCTGGCCATGTTCCAGGCCAGGCCGCAGGCCACGGAACCGGCCAGGAAGATGGCCAGCGACGCCAGCCAGGTCACCCGGCCGCCGAAGCGGCGCAGCGCCCAGCCGCTGACCGGGACCACCATGCCGAACGACAGCAGGTAGCCGGTCAGCACCCACTGCGTGGTCGCCACCGGGGCGTGCAGCTCGCGGCCCATCGCGTCGATGGCGACGTTGACGATCGTGGTGTCAAGGAAGGCCGCCATCGCGCCGATCAGCAGGATCACCGCTAGCTTGACCAGCGCGGGATCGAGCCGGCCGTCCGGCGGGCTCGCGGTGGCTGCGGCGGGGGACTGGCTCTGCGCACTCGTCATAACCTAGAAACTACACCGTTTAGTTTACTTGAACTACACTGATCGGTGTAATGTTCGTCACGACGCCGGTCCCGCTACGGTGAAGGCAGCGACCGAGAGGGGAGCCGATGCCGGACACGGTCACAGCGGGCGCAGCCCCCGGCGCCGCCGCCGGGGCACGGGCGCAGGCCAAGCGTGCCGTCATCGCCCGCGCCGCGCTCGACCTGTTCGTCCGCGACGGCTACGAGCGGACCAGCGTGGACGCCATCGCCGCCGAGGCGGGCGTGTCGAAGCGCACCGTCTACAACCACTACGGCGACAAGGAACGGCTGTTCATCTCCGTCGTCGCCGACACCTACGAGATGCTCATGGATCAGGTCGCCGGGATCGCGCGGCGGCTGCTGCCGGCCGCCGGCGCGCCGGACACGGCCGCGGCGGAACGGGCGCTGCACGGTTTCATCGGCGAAGTTGTCCGGGTGGCCCTCCGGTCGCCGCAGCGGGCCGCCCTGCTGCGGCTGATGTTCACCGAGGCCACGCACTTCCCCGCGCTGCGCGAGATGTGGACCCAGCGCCGGACGCTGACGCCGCTGCTCGCGGACTGGCTGGCGGCCGCCGGCGGCGGCCGGCCTGCGCGTCACCGACCCCGCCCAGGCGGCCGCGCACTTGGCGGCCCTGACCTTCGGGGAGATCAACACCCGGTCGCTGTTCGGGCTGCAGCAGCTCAGCGACGCCGAGATCGACGTCATCGTGCGCAGCGGCGTCGCGGTGTTCATCCGCGCCTACCGGCGCGACTGAGCGTGCCGCCGGGCGGCGCCGGCCCGTCAGGAGATGACGACCTGCCGCTCGGCGGCGCGGATGGCCTGGTAGTCGCGCTCCACGGCGGCCGGGTCCTGGTCGGCCAGCAGCACCCAGCCGAGCAGCGTGAACAGGTCCTGCGTCGCGGACACCGTGTCGCCCGCCTGGTGCGGCAGGCTGGCCAGGCACGCGGTGGGCAGGGCGCGCAGCGCCTCCAGCACCTCGGGGTTGCGCAGCACCCCGCCGCGCGCGGCGGACAGGGTGACCACGCTCGCCTGCTGGCGGAGCTGGTAGCCGCGGGTGAAATGGCCGTCGAGAACGTGCCGGATCGCCCGGTCGATCTGGCAGTCCCCGGTGGCCAGCCTGGCCGCCTGCTGGAGCGGAGTGCCGGCCAGCCGGGCGGCGATCTCGATCAGCCGCGGCCCGTCCGGCGTCAGCATCACCTCGGCGTGCGTGGCGCCCTCGCGGACCCCGACCGCGTCCGCCACGGCGGCCGCGTAGGCGGCCAGCTCCGCGACGCGCGGGTCCTCGTGGCTGACGAAGTCGGTCCGGTCGTACAGGCCGAGCCGGTCGCCGCTGGCCCGCTTGCGGTACCGGCAGACCTCGGTCAGGCCGTGCGCCCCGCCCGCCGAGTACATGTCAATCACGTACTCGGTGCCCACCGCCAGCTCCTGCACCAGCACGCCGTGATTGCGCTGGCCGTACCGGTTCACCGCGCCGTTGATCTCGTCGAAGGCCGGCCGCCAGTCCTGCCCGGCCGCCACGATGCGGGTGCCGTCGGTGCCGCCGCTCTTGGGCGGCTTGAGCACCAGCGCGCGGCCCGCCAGCCCCGACTCGCCCAGCCCTGACTCAAGCAGCCAGGCGGCCACCTGGCCGGGGTCCTCGGAGCAGAGCTGGCGCAGCACCGGAATCCCGGCCGCCGACACGGCACGGGCCATCTCCCACTTGTCCCGCCGTGCCTCGGCCAGTTCAGGCACATTCCCGGTGCCCGGTGCGATGCCCTCGGCCAGTGCCTCGGCCAGTTCCACGCCGCTCTCGTTGCCGGGGATGACGCACACCGGGCGGTAGGCCTTCAGGGTGGCGAGCAGCGCGGCCTCGTCGCCGTCGTAGCAGTGCACGGCATCGAAGTTCGCCGGGTGCCAGTCCGCGGCGAAGGCCGCCAGCGGCCGCGGCGTGCTGAGCACCGCCACCGGCGACACGCCCCTGGCCCGGAACGCGGGGCCGAATTCGGCCGCGCCTGAGTAGGGGTCCACGATCACGGCGTGCTCAGGCATGCTGGCGCTCCTTCGCGGTGCGGCGTATCCCGGTGGCGGCGTGCCGCCCGCGGGTCACCGGGATGCCGCCGGCGGCGACCAGCGCCGCGGCCACCGACACCGCGCCGCAGGCCCACCACACGGCGGTCCCGGCATGCCGCCACATCAGCACCCCCAGCACCGGCCCGGCCGCGTACCCCACCTGGAACGACGCCTGGGACAGCCCGATGTAGCGGCCGCGAAGGCCGGCGGGCGCGGCCCGCGCGGGATAGGAGAAGAACGTGGTCGGGGTGGCCACGCACTCGGCAGCTGACCAGCTCAGCGTCGCGATCACCAGGCCGGCCAGCCCCCAGCGCGGCCCGTACAGCAGCATCCCCGCGCCGGTCAGCAGCACGCCGGTGACCACCACGGTGCGCGCCTGCCAGTGCTGCACCACCCTGGTCACCGGGAGCTGGCCGGCGATGACCACGACGCTGTTCAGCGCGAGCAGCCCGCCATACAGGGCGGTGGGCAGCCCGCGGGACCGCAGGAACAGCGGCAGCGTGGACAGGTACTGGGCGTAGACCGCGGCGGTGAGCAGCATCGCGGCCAGGAAGGCCAGGTACCTGGTATCGGACAGGACGGCCAGGTAGCCGGTCCTGGCCCGGCGGCCCGGGTCCGCTAGCGCCGGGTCAGGCACCGGCGGCGTCCCGGCGGCGGCGCGGGCGGCGCGCGGCTTGTCCGGCGGCAGCACCAGCGCCGCGATGAGCACGTAGATCAGCGCGGCGCTCGCCTCGCCGACGAACAGCAGCCGGTAGGAGATGCCGATGAACACGACGCCGACCAGCGGCGCGGTGGTGGCGCCGATGTTCAGCGCGAGCTGCTGCATCGAGAAGATCATGGTCCGCCGGTCTGGCGGCGTGACCACGCTGAGCAGCTCGGCGGCGGCCGGCCGGTACACCTGGGTCACCGCGCCGACCGTGCCCACGGCGAGCACGATCGCCGGGTAGGCGGTCAGCTCCAGGATGGACAGCAGTAAGACCGCGGAGGCGGCCATCGACATCATGATGGCCCGGCGCACCCCGAGCCGGTCGGCCAGCCAGCCGCCGGCCACCAGGCCGGCGATGTTCCCCGCGCCGTAGGCGGTCAGCGCGCCCGCCGCCGCGGCGGCGGGGAAGCCGCGGGCGGTCAGGTACAGCACGATGAAGATCTGCAGGAAGCCGGCCATCCGGCTGACGAACGTGCCGACGATCAGCGCCCTGGCCGCACGCGGCGCCTGACGCCAGGTGCTGATGACACCGCTGCTCGCGGTGGCCGCCCCGGCGGTCATCGCGGCGGGCCGAGCCGGCTGCCCTGGATGGTGATCGCGGCGGCGGCGCGGTCCAGCAGGCCGGCGCAGCGGGCGGCGGAGTCTCCGGCCGCCACGACGAAGGCGAACCGGCCGGAGATGTGCCCGTCGGGCGGCAGCCGGACCTGCTGCCCTGGCACGGCCAGCACCCGCACCAGCTCGATGCCGGGCGGCAGCGCCGCCGCATCGACGCGCACCCGGTCGGCCGTCAGGTCATGCGGCGGGTACAGGAACCGGACGGCGGCCACGGTGGTGCCGGATGCCGCAGGCCGGCTCGCGGTCACCGGCACGGGCTCGCCGCAGGCCAGCGCCGCCGCGGCCAGGCCCGGGTCTATCCCGGTGGCCAGCGCGCCCAGGTAGGGGATCATGTCGCCGCCGATCCTGGCGTTGATCTCCACCAGCCGGGGCCCGCGGCTGGTCAGCCGGATCTCGGTGTGCGTCCAGCCCTCGGCCATGCCGACCGCCTTGTGCGCGGCGGTCAGCACGCCGAGCAGCTCCGGGTCGGCGGCCAGCGGGTCGGCCGCGTCCACCAGGTGCCCGGTCTCCTCGAAGTACGGCGGGAAGCCGAGCTGCTTGCGGGCCAGGTACAGCGGGGTCACCGCGCCGCCCGAGCTGATCGCGTCGATGCTGATCTCCGGGCCGTCGGCATACTCCTCGACCAGGACGCCCTCGGCGAAGCCCGGCACGCCGGCCAGCGTGCTGCCGGCCGAGTGCCGGTAGGCCTCGTCCAGGTCGCCAGCCGAGGAGACCTTGACCACGCCGTAGCTGCCGGCCAGCGCGCGGGGCTTGAGCACCACCGGGTAGCCGATCCGGGCCGCCGCGGCCGCGGCCTGCGCCGCGCTGGCCACCGGCACCGATTCCGGCTGCGGCACGGCAGCCTCCGCCAGCGCCGCGCGGGTCAGGTGCTTGTCCCGGCAGCGACGGACCGCGCCGGGGTCGCCGCAGGGCAAGCCGAGCGCCGCCGCGAGCCCGGCCGCCGCCTCGATCCTGACCTCGTCCCAGCACAGCACCCCGCTGGCGCCCAGGCCGCCGGCGGCGGCCGACATCGCGGCGGCGTCCAGGGTGTCCACCACGGTGTGCCCGGACAGGAAGGGCAGCTCCCAGGTCGGCGGGGCGGATGCCAGCAGCCAGATCCGGTACCGCGACGCGATGGCGGCCACCAGGTACTCCCTGGTGGACTGGGCGAGCGATTCGACCAGGAGCACCAGCGGGCGGCCCGGCCCGGCAGCACGCAGCGCGGAACGAGATTCCTCCGGTCGGCGTGCCGCCACCCCTGGCCTCTCAGTCGCTAGCCTCCGCCTAGCCGGCCAGCAGCATGGTCAGGTCGCCGCCCAGGCCGGACAGGTCCACGACCGGAGCGTAATACGTTGTGGCCCTGGTCACAGCCTCTTTTGTAGTCAGCACCTCACCGGGGAACCCCTGGCGCTCCGCCCAGTCGGCCGCCGTCCGCGCGCTCTGCAGGATCGCGAAGGCCGGGCAGTAGTCGGTCTCGGCCGAACCGCAGGTGTCGCGCATCGTATCGGCCGGCCAGAACACCGCCAGGGCGGCGTCGGCCTGGTGCCCGACGCCGTCGCCGGGGAACGCGACGCTGACCGGAACCCCGGTCGCCGGGCAGCGCCCGGCGACCTCGCCGCCCAGCCGCAGCGCGCTCACCAGGCCGAGCGCCGACTTGGCGCACCAGGCCCACATCCGCCGCCGACCGAAGCTGACCTCGTAGTCGCTGGGCACGGCGCTCAGCCCGAGCGCGGCGATGATCATGCCGCCGTCGCGCTTCATCCGGCCGCGCCGCTCGTACTCGGCGATCAGCGGCTCAAGCGCGGCCGGGTCGGTGCCGAGCCCGGCGGCCAGGTCGGCCACCCGGATGGCCGCGCCGACCCGGAGCAGCATCCGGCAGGCCTGGTTCAGCATCGCGTCGGTCTCGCCGAGCCGCACGGCGCTGTCCGCCGGGCCGGCGGTGCACTCCGTCGTCGTGTGCTGGTCCGCCGTCCGCTGGTCCGTCACGTCCACGAGACCACCGTCCGCTCGTCGCAGAAGCCCATGTTCCAGGCCATCGTGGTGCGCCGGGCGTCGGGGTCGCTGGCCTCGACGCCGTGGATGTGCTCGCCGTTGAAGACGTAGATGTCACCCGTCTCCACCGGCAGCCACACCGCCTCGATGCCTTCCATCGCCGAGTCCGGGTACGGGCTGCCCGAGTAGTACATGCCGAGCCGGGACTTGCTCTCGTCGTCGGGGATCACGTTCCACATGACCAGCCGGCCGCCGCCGCCGTTCTCCAGGCACATGTTCACCGCGGCGACCGTGCGCTGCAGCGTCCGCTGTATCTCGAAGCCTTCCTGCTCGGGCCACCGGCACTGCGAGGCGTCCTCGTGCGGCTGCAGGGCGAACGGGCCGGTGGCGTTCCAGTGCCTGATCAGCAGCGGGCAGCCGGAGCCGCCGTTGCTGGCCGACAGCCGGAACTCCACGCCGTCGCTGGCCAGCCGCGCGCCCAGCCGATCCCTGAACCACTTGGACGGCTCGCGCGGCATGTCGAGCACCCGGTCCAGGTACGGCGCGACCTCGGCGCTCTCGTCGATATAGGCCTGGGTCGGCTTGTGGTAGTGATAGGCGCCGACGTAGTAGCCCAGGGACTCGCAGACCTCGCCGCCGCGCCGCTTGCGCGCCGGGCTGTCCCAGAACCTGGCCACGATCTGCCGTCCGGCATCCGGGTCGATCACGCCCCGGTAGATGACCCCGAGCAGCCGGCCGTTCAGCACCTCGACGACGGGATCCAGGTCCAGCTCGTGGCGTTCCTCGAACCGGAAGTAGTCGCTGTCGCCGTGCCAGCCGGTGGCGGGCGCGGGCGGTGCCTGTGCGGGCGATACCGTCATGGTTACTCCTTCCCGTTCGCGTGGCTGCTGTCCAGGTAGCGGGCCAGGCGCCTGAGCCCCTCGCCGACCTGATCGGCCGGGGCGCTCAGCGAGATGCGGAAGCAGTTCTCGCTGCCCGGCCCGAACTCGCTGCCAGGCGTGATCGCCACCTGCGACCTGGTCAGCAGGTCGGCGGCGAAGTCGGCGGAGGTGCCGGGTCCCTCGGGCCGGCGGATGAACACGTAGAAGCCGCCGCGCGGCTGGTAGACCGGCTCAAGGCCGGCCCCGGGCAGCCCGGCCATCAGGGCCTCGCGCCGCCGCAGCAGTTCCTCCCTGATGATCTTCCACATGGCCGGGGCCTGCTCGATCGCGCCGACCGCGGCCCACTGGGCGAACGTGGAGGTGCCGACGAACAGGTTCTCGTGCATCCGGGTGATCTTCGGCGCCAGCCAGCGCGGCACGATCAGGTATCCCAGCCGCCAGCCGGTCATCGCGTAGCCCTTGGAGAAGCTGCCCACGACGACCGCCTGGTCGGTGTACTCCAGGATGGAGTGCGAGCGCAGCCCGTCGTACTCCAGCCCGTGGTACACCTCGTCGGCCACGATCAGCGGCCCCAGCTCGGCGAACGCGCGCAGCTCATCCGGCCCGGCCACGCAGCCGGTGGGGTTGGCGGGGAAGTTCGTGACGACCGCCTTGGTGGCCGCCGTGATCTGCCGCGCGGCCAGCTCGGCGGTGTGCGCGAACCCGTTCTCCGCCGCGTTCGCCCGCACCACCTTCCCGCGGGCCGCCTCCACGAAGCTGGGATAGGCCGGGTAGCCGGGGTCGGGGAGGATCACCTCGTCGCCCGGCTCCAGCAGGGCCAGGAACAGCTCCAGCATCGCCGGCGAGGACCCGGAGTTGACGATGACCTGCGAGATGTCCACGTCCACGCCGTACTGGCGGCCCATGTGGTCGCAGATCGCCTGGCGCAGCTCCGTCAGCCCGGTGCTGTGCGAGTACCGGGTCCGCTGCTTGCGCAGCGCCTCGATGGCCAGCTCGGTGATGAGCTGGGGAGTGTCGATATCCAGCTCGCCCTTTTCCAGGTGGATGACCGACAGGCCGGCCCGCTCTAAACGGGCGGCCTCATCCACGATGCCCATGCAGCTACGGGCGGGCGCGGGGGCGTCCCCGCTGCCGGCCGGGGCAGCGCAGGTGCTGGTGGCGGGCTCCAGGTGCGTCGTCACGGCTACGCCCCCGTTCCGTTCACCGGGGTGGCGACCAGGCAGAACGACTGGCACATGTTCACCGGCCTGATGCTGGCTACCCTCATGCCCGCCTCGCCGATCATGGCCTCCCACTCCGGCTGCGGGGCGAGCCGCTGGTTGGTGTACTCGTGCAGCAGCTCGTACTCAGGGACGAAGAGCTGGTTCTCGCGGTAGGTGTAGTCGGTGGTGCCCGACACCTCGACCATGACCAGCTTGCCGCCGGGGCCGACGGCCGCGGCGATCTGGCGGAGCAGCGCGATGACCCCGTCGCGGCCCTTCTGCCGGAGGATCTCGTGCAGCAGGAACATGACCGAGATCATGTCCACGCCGGCCAGCACGTCGCGGGGGATCGTGTCCAGGTCGGCGGCGTCGGCCTGGACGATCGTCAGGCGGCCGTCCAGGCCGGCCCTGGCCACCGTCTCGCGGGCGGTGGCGCAGGAGTCCGGGTTGCGGTCCACGCCGACGCCGCTGATCCGCTCGTTCAGCTCGCAGATGCGGGACAGCATCCGGGCGCTGCCGCAGCCCAGGTCCAGCACCCGGGTGGAGCCGTCCTGGGCCGCGTCCGCGACCGGTCCCATCAGGTTGTCTTCCAGCGCGGTCAGCCCGCGCACCATCTCCTCATACGACCGGGTGACATCGCTTCCGTAGGTCAGCCGGCCGGCTACCAGTCCCTCCAGCTGCATGGTCACCGGCTCGTAGGCGCCGATCATGGTGCCCAGGTAGCCGTAGTACGGGATGGCGGCCTTGCCCCTGGTGGTCAGCCGGTAGGCGCCGGCCTCATCCCGCTCCAGGAACCCGCGCACGATCAGGTAGTCCAGCAGCGGCCTGACCTGGCCGGTGTCGGTGCCCAGCTCGGCGGCGACGGCGGACAGCTCCAGGCCCTCGCCCCGGATAGCCCGGTCCAGCAGCCCTAGCCGCCACAGCGCGAGCAGCGCCCTGATCGTGTAATAGCCCTTGGTGAGCTGGAAGATGTCGTCCTGGCCGGATAGCTGGAGGGTTTCTTCAGTTGCCGTCATGGGGGTTGTTCCTCCTGCGTTACTACAGTGACGGGCTCAGCTGCTCCTCGGTCGGCTCGGCGCAGCAGTACCAGGGCTCGCTCAGGTGCGGGATTTCTGCGTAGCCGCCGGCCACCGCGGCCGGCTGCTCGGCGAGCGCGGGGTCGCCCCCGGCCGCCAGGTAGGCCTTGGCCGCGATGTCCCAGATGCGGGCGAAGGCCTCGGGGCGGTCCAGGCTGCCGCCGACCGCCTCCTTGACCACCTCCATGACGTCGTGGAAGAGCCGGTCCACCTCGGGGTCGGGGTGTACCCACGGGTAGGCGAGTGCCTCCTCGTCGAAGGGCTCGACGAGCTGCTGCACCTCCGGCAGTTCCATCAGCCGGGAGCCGCTCGGGATGAGCAGCCTGATGGCGTACTGGATCGGCGCGACGTTGCCGATCAGGCCCACCTCGGCGATCAGCCGCAGCAGGTCCAGGTAGATCTCCGGGGTGGTCCACGGCGTGAACGTGACGAACGTCGGGTTCAGGCCGAGCCCCAGCTCCCGGAACATCTCGGTGACCCGGATGAACTCCTCCCTGGTGTGCCGCTTGTCGAAGTACTCCAGGATCTGGTCGTTGACCGACTCCACCGCGCTGGTCACGAACAGGCAGCCGGTGTCGAGCAGCAGGTGCAGGTCCTCGGCGTGCTTGATCAGGTGCTCCACCTTGATGATCACGTCATAGCTGATGTCCGGGTGGCGCTCGTGCAGTTCACGGATCAGCGCCAGCGCGTGCGCCGGGCCGTTGAAGAAGTCCGGGTCACCGAAGGTGATGTGCTGCGCGCCGGCCGCGACCTGGGTGTCGATGTCGGCCAGCACCACCGGCTTCTGCACCACCCGGAAGTGCCCTCCGTACACCGGCACGATCGGGCAGTGCCGGCACAGGTGCTTGCAACCCCTGGTCGCCTCGGTGTACCCGACGACCCGGCGCTCGCCGTCCGGCATGCTCAGGTAGGCGTAGGAGTCCAGGCCGGGCATGCCCGCCCGGTCGGGTACCTGGAAGTCGAGCCGGGCCAGCGAGATCAGGGGTAAGGCCTGCCGGCCGTCGGGCTCCAGGGGGCCAGCCGGCTGGCCGGCGGCCGCCCGCGCCGCCTCGTCGGCCAGCCGCAGCGCCAGCGAGCGCAGGCTGTCCTCGAACTCGCCGCCGATCACCGTGTCGGCGCCGAGGCGGCGCAGCAGCGGCTCGTTGACCGGCGCGTACAGGCCGTAACAGCAGATATGGGCGGCCGGGTTCAGCGCGCGCACCCGGGGCAGGAAGGCGGTCGCCAGCCGGGTGGCGGTGTGCATCGGCAGGTAGAAGCCGATCAGGCCGGCCCCGGCCACCAGTTTCTCGTCGAAGTCCTGCACGGCGAGGTCCAGGGTCGCCACCTGCATTCCGGCCTGGCGCAGCCAGGACGCCGGGGACGCGAGCCCGAATGGCTGGTGACCCAGCTCGTAGGTGGAGATCAGGACGACATCAAGCGTCACTGCCTGCGTATTCATCGGGAGTCCCATCACTGGCGAGCGGGCGTCCGCGGGATGCCTGGCGATGCCAATCTACGCAGCCATCGTGACGAGAGCGTGACAGTGGCGTGATCGCTTGTCAGCGCGTGCAATCTCATGGAAAGTGAGGAACACCAAGAGGAAAGGGAGGTTTCGTGAATTCAGCTGACCTGGCCCGCCGCCTGCAGGATGACCTGGGTCTCAGCCACCAGCCGGTGGCTTTAGCATTCGTCGACGCGGCGCCGGACGGGGTGGCCACGCCGCCGGGCCCCGCTCCGTCCGCCTGCTCGTTCTGGCGTGCCGCCGAGCAGGGCACCTTCTACGCCGCGGCGAGCGACCACTTCAACTGCCCGGTCGGCTCGATGGTGATGGGCTTCGAGCTCCCCGAGAGCGTGCAGCAGCAGCTCGGCGAGCTGGTCGGCACGATGTGCGCCAAGCAGTACCTGGCCGCCGACGAGCCGCCGAAGATCCCGGTCGTCAAGACGGCGCACGCCGGCATCGTCTACGGCCCGCTCGCCGAGGCGAGCGACCCCGATGTGGTGCTGCTGTGGGTCACCCCGCGCCAGGCCATGCTCTGCAACGAGGCGATGGGCACCGCCGCCTGGACCGCGAACGTGCCGGTCACCACCGGACGGCCCGGCTGCGCCGCGCTGCCGCTCGCCATGGCCGAGGGCAGCCCCAGCATCTCGCTGGGCTGTGCCGGCATGCGGACCTTCACCGAGATCGGTGACGGCCTCATGCTGATCGCCGTGCCGGGCAGCCGGCTGGGCGATTTCGCCGACGCGCTCCGCCAGACCGTGGGCATCAACGTCCAGATGGACGAGTTCTACGCCGCCAGCAAGCAGCGGGTCGCCGGCGGATGAGTGCCCCGGTCGGCCCGCCGGTGGCCGAGCTAGCCGACCGGCAGCGGTTCCTGCTGGCCACCGCGTTCTGGCTGATCCTGGATTCCGGCACGGCAGTGCCCGCCGCGCGGCTTGCCGCCGCGGCGGGCCTGCCGGCCGGGCAGGTCGAGGCCGACCTGGTGACCCTGGCCGGCGCGGGCCGGATCCGGCGCGACGACGACGGCGCGGTGCTGGGCAGCCTCGGCCTGACCATGATCGGCACCTGCCACCAGGTCCGGATCGGCACCGCGGTGCGGCACACCTGGTGCGCGCTTGACGCGGTCGGCATCCTCGGCGCGCTTGGCGCCGACGGCCGGATCGACTCGGAGAATCCCGACACCGGGCAGCGCTTCGGTATCGACTTCGCGGCCGGGCTGCCGGCCGGGCATGACCCGGCGTGGGTGCTGTTCGTGGCCGCCCGGGTGGCGGTGACCTCGGTCATCGACCAGTGGTGCCCGCTGGTCCGGTTCTTCGCCGACGCCGCCAGCGCACGGGCGTGGGCGGGCGCGCGGCAGATCGCGGGGGAGCCGATGACGCTGCTGGCCGCCACCGAGTTCGGCGCCGGCCTGTGGCGCCGGTCGCTGGCCGCCGCGCCGCGCCCGGCCTGAGCCCCGGGCCCGGGTCCCGGCCGGGTCCCGTCAGCCGCGCAGCAGGGCCGCCGCCGCCGTCATGGCGCGCAGCTTGCCGAAGGCCACCTCGCGCGGCAGGTACTTCATGCCGCAGTCCGGCGCGAGCACCAGGCGCCCGGCCGGCACGTAGGGCAGCGCCCGCTCCACCCGCGCGACGACCTCCTGCGGGGTCTCCACCCGGTGATCGCCCAGGTTCAGCACGCCCAGGATGATCGTCTTGCCGGGCAGCTCGGCGAGCACCGAGCAGTCCAGGCCGGACTGCGCCGTCTCGATGGAGACCTGGTCCGCCGGGCAGGCCGCCAGCTCGGGCAGGAAGGAGTAGCCGGACGGCCGGTCGTGGATGATCGCCGCGTAGCCGAAGCACAGGTGCACGGCCGTGGTGCCGGTGATCCCGTCCAGCGCCCGGTTCAGCGCGGCGACGCCGAACCGCCTGGCCGCCTCTGGCCGGGCCTGGAGGTAGGGCTCGTCGAGCTGGACGATGTCGGCCCCGGCGGCGAACAGGTCCGCGACCTCGGCGTTGACCGCCTCCGCGTAGCCGAGCGCGGCCGCCTCGTCGCTGGGGTAGTAGTCGTTCTGCGCCTGCTGGGACATGGTGAACGGGCCGGGCACCGTGATCTTGATCTTCCGGCCGGTGTGCGCCCGCAGGAACGCCGCGTCGGCCACCTCGACCGGCTGCCGCCGCCGGATCGGGCCGGTGATCCTGGGCACCGGGTTCGGCTCGCCGCTGCGGTCCAGCGCGATGCCAGGGTTGTCCAGGTCCACCCCGTCCAGCGCGGTGGCGAAGAAGTTGGAGTAGCTCTCCCGGCCGGCCTCGCCGTCGGTGATGACGTCCAGGCCCGCGGCTTCCTGGTCGGCGATGGCGAGCCGGGCCGCGTCCCGCCGCGCCTGCGCCAGGTGCTCGGGGGCGACCCGCCACAGCTCGCTGGCCCGCACCCGGGGCGGGAACCGGCCGGCCAGCCGCTCCTTGTCGATCAGCCAGTCCGGCTGCGGGTAGCTGCCGACCAGGGACGTGGGGAAGAGCATGGCGGCCTCCCGGTGCCAGGGCTACGGGCGGTTTCCAGTATGCGCGCGTGCCGGGGACAGCCCGGCGGCCCGCAGCACCTCGGGGATGATGTGCTCGGCGGCAGGCGCCATGACGTGAATGCCGCTCAGGCCCGGCAGCTCGCGCAGCTCGGCGATGGTCTCCGCGCACAGCTCAAGCGCCGCCGCGCGGAAATGATCGTCTCCGCCCGCCGCCAGCCGGTCGGCGACGGCGTCCGGGATCAGCACGCCGGGTATCCGGCCCAGGTGCGCCAGCGCCCGCGGCGACAGCACCGGGCCGACCCCGGCCAGCACGCGACAGCGGTCAAGCAGCCCGGCGTCGCCGGCCTGGCGCAGCCAGCGCGCGAAGGCCGGCACGTCGAACACGTACTGGGTCTGCGCGAACTGCGCCCCGGCCGCCACCTTGCCGGCCAGCCGCCCGACCGCCACATCCGCGGGGGCCAGGTCGGTCACCGCGCCGAGCAGCCAGCTAGGTGGCGGGGTGAGCGTCCGGCCGGACAGCAGCCTGCCCTCGTCCCGCATGCCGCGGGCCGCGGCCAGCAGCGCGGTGCTGTCCAGGTCGTACACCGCCGTGGCGTCCGGGTGGTCGCCGTGCCTGGGGTGGTCCCCGGTCATGATCAGCACGTTCGGGATGCCGGCCGCGCTGGCGGCCAGCAGCTCGGACTGCAGCGCGATCCGGTTCCGGTCCCGGCAGGTGAGCTGCATGATCGGCTCGACGCCCGCGTCCTTGACGGCCAGGCAGCCCGCCCAGCCGGCCAGCCGCGCGCTGGCGCTCTGGTTATCGGTGATGTTCACCGCGTGCACCCAGCCCGCGAGCAGGGCGGCCTTGCGGGTCACCGGGGCGGTGCTGGCGCCGCGCGGCGGGCCGATCTCCGCGGTGACGGCGAACTCCCCGGCCGCCAGCGCGCGGCCCAGTACGCTGCCCCCGCTGGCCTGGCCGTTGTCCGGTATGCCCTGGTTAATACCTGCCGCGCTGCCCGGTATGCCCGCCATGGGCGGAGCTTATCTCCGTTACCTGGCGGCGTCCCGTGCCGTCTGTTCCTGGCCGGGCTGCTGCTGGTCCGGCAGGGAGCTGACCTGCCGGCGGACCACGCTCAGCGGGCCGAGCCCGGCCAGCGCCGCGGTGACCTCCGCGGCCAGCCAGGAGCCCGCCGAGGTGGACTCGGTGAGCCCGATCGAGGTGACCCCGGCGAGCATGGCCGGGGCCAGGTCGGTGACCTGGGCGATGACCTGCGTCCGCACCCCGCAGTCCCTGGCCGCCCCGGAGAGCTGCCGAGCGTCCGCGCTGCCGGGATCGCCGAGCACCAGCATCAGGTCGCAGTCCGCCGCGATCACCCGGATGGTCTGCGCCCGGTCGGACGGCGCGTAGCAGAACCCGTCGGGCTGCGGGCCGCGCACGGCGGGGAACCGGGATTTCAGCGCGGTCACCACGGCCGCCGACGACTCGACCGGGATGCCGGGCTGGAGCAGGTAGGACACCCGCCTGGCGTCGGTCACCTGGAGCGCGGCGGTGCTGGCCACCGTCTCCGCGACGCTGGCCCGGCCCGGCGCGCGGCCGGCGATGGCGGCGGCGGCAGGCGAGTCGGCATGGCCGATCAGCACCAGGTCATCGCCGCGCTCGGCGAGCCTGGCGGCCTGGTCCTGTGCGTGCGCCACGACCGGGCAGGTCGCGTCGATGACGGTCAGGCCGCGCTCGGCCGCATTCGCCCTGACCTGCGGTGACACGCCATGCGCGGGGAAGATCACGATGTCGCCCTGGGCGGCGCTGCTCAGCGAGGTGATCCGCACCGCACCGCCGGCGGCCAGCTCGGCGGCGGTCTCCGGCGGCGCGGAGAGCTGGCCGTAGATGTGCACAATCCTGCCCCGGCCCGCCTCGCCGGCCACCGTCCGCCTGACCACGTCGAGGGCGCGCAGCGCGCCCGAGCACCACGGGCCGCCGCCGGCCAGCAGCCGCCGGGTGCCGGCCACCGCGGCCCATTCCTCGACGGCGGCACTGGCGGCGGCGCCGGCCAGCCGGTCCGTCGGCGCGGTGGCCGCCGCGAGCGCGGCACTGCCGCCGTCGCGCAGCGGGCAGGTGACCAGGAACACCGCCGCGCCGCCGGTGTCGGCGCCCGGGTCCTCGAGCACGGGCACCGGGCCGAGCACGGCCCGCCAGCCCTTGCGGATCAGCGAGCCGGCCACCAGCGGCGCGGCCGGGCAGGGCAGTAAGCCGCGGGCCGGGTCGCCTACCTGAGTCGGCACCAGCAGCTCGCCCCGCGCCACGCTGATGCCCGGCGCCTGGAACTCGCGCACGGCAGTCCGGTTCATCGCACGTTCCCCCCGTTACCGCGGCCCTCAGGTCAAGGCGTCGCGCCCGCGCGTCCAGGGGTGCCTTTGGACCGGCTCGCGGCGCAGCCTCCTCGCGGGCCCGCCGCGACGCCGGTAAAGGCTGAATACCCACTACGGTGCGCCGCTATGTCCGTAACCGCCGGCCGGCGGCCACTCACGTTCCGCAGTCGCCAGTTTCCCCCGGCGGAGCCGGTGCCGCCGTCGTGACACGCGGAAACCGGCACGCTAGCTGACCTTCATTCCTATCGTAAATGTATGTTGTAATCGAGACAGGCTGACCGACGTAGCGGAAAGGACCTGTTCATGTCGCAGACCGAGCGCCTGGTGCGGAACAACGAGCAGTACGCGCAGTCCTTCTCCGGCCCGCTGCCGCTCCCGCCGTCCGCCGGCGTGGCCGTGCTGGCCTGCATGGACGCGCGGCTTGACGTCTACGGCATCCTCGGCCTTGAGCCGGGCGAGGCGCACGTCATCAGGAACGCGGGCGGCGTGGTGACCGACGACGAGATCAGGTCGCTGGCCATCAGCCAGCGGCTGCTGGGCACCCGCGAGATCATCCTCATCCACCACACCGACTGCGGGATGCTCACCTTCACCGACGACGACTTCAAGGCCGCGATCCAGGACGAGACCGGGATCAAGCCGCCGTGGGCGGCCGAGGCGTTCCGGGATCTCGACACGGACGTGCGGCAGTCCATCGCCCGGATCAAGGCGAGCCCGTTCGTCCCGCACACCGATGACGTCCGGGGATTCGTGTTCGACGTGGCCACCGGCCGGCTCCGCGAGGTCAGCTAGCCGCAGGCCGCGGGATCGCGGGGTCAGGACTCCGGGTTGTCGCGGCCCTGCTGCTCGGCGAGGAACCGCTCGAACTCCGCGCCCAGTTCCTCGGCCGTCGGCATCGGCTCAGACTCGCCGCCGAGCAGGTTCTCCCGGCCCGCCGCGAACGCGTCGTACTGCTCCTCCAGCGCCTGCACGACCTCGCTGACCTCGGTCGATCCCTCGACCTGGCGGGCGATCTCCAGGTCGGTGCGGCGCGCCGCCTCGCGGAGCGTGTCGCCGGGCAGCACCAGGCCGGTGGCCCGCTGCACGGAATCCAGCAGCGTGACCGCCGCCGCCGGGTACGCCGCCTGGGCGAGGTAGTGCGGCACGTGCACGGCGAACCCGACCGCCGCGCGGTCATCCTGGCCGAGCCGGTACTCCAGCAGCGCCGCCGCGCTGCCGGGCACCTGGAGCTTGTCCACCAGCGGCCGGTA
This sequence comes from uncultured Actinomycetota bacterium, assembly GCA_963725175.1. Classification (GTDB taxonomy): domain Bacteria; phylum Actinomycetota; class Actinomycetes; order Streptosporangiales; family Streptosporangiaceae; genus DASUBV01. The sequence goes on along the minus strand of CAVRXH010000006.1, from coordinate 2,169,600 downwards.
GCCGTCGATCAGCGCGGGGTCAGTGGAGTGCGCGGTGATGCCGAGCGGCCGGGTGTGCGGCACGCCCATCGGGATGCCGTGGAACCCGACGGCCAGCCTGACCCGCAGGTCGGCGGTGAGCTTGCGGACGGCGCCGGTGAACGCCTCCCATTCCCGGTCCGGCTCCAGGCCGTTGAGCAGCAGGAACGGCGTGCCCTCTGAGTCGTGCAGCAGGGACATCGCCAGCTCGGGAGTGTCGTAGTCCTCCCAGTGGTCCTTGGCATAGCTCATCACCGGCCGCCGGGACCGGTAGTCGATCAGTGCGTCCACGTCGAACCTGGCCACCTCGGTGTGCTCCAGCGAGCTCATCAGGTGCGTGGCCAGCAGCCGCCCGGCGCTTCCGGCGTCGATGAAGCCGTCGAGGTAATACAGCATGACCAGATCGTCGTCAGGCTGCGCGGCGGGACTTACCTCATACAGGTCCCCTGGATCGCGCCCCACGGTCCCAGCCTCTCTAGCAACCGGTGTTCCTATCAGTCTTACCAGCGCCGGGCCGCAATCCTATAATTCACGGCGCGAAGCGGGCCGCGCGGACAGTGCCGCCGCGAATGTAGCGTGATCGCCATGAATGCGGCAGTTGAGATCAGCGGGCTGCGCAAGTCCTACGGCCGGACAGTGGCGCTGGACTGGCTTGACCTGCGGGTGGCAGCGGGCGAGGTACACGGCTTCCTGGGCCCCAACGGGGCCGGCAAGACCACCACCATCAGGATCCTGCTCGGCCTGCTGCGGGCGGACGGCGGCACCGCCCGGCTGCTCGGCGGCGACCCGTGGCACGACGCCGTGCCGCTGCACCGACGGCTGGCCTACGTGCCGGGCGACGTGACCCTGTGGCCGAACCTCACCGGCGGCGAGGTCATCGACCTGCTCGGCCGGCTGCGCGGCGGGATCAGCCAGGACCGCCGGGCCGCGCTGCTTGAGGCGTTCGACCTGGATCCGGCCAAGAAGGCCCGCACCTACTCCAAGGGCAACCGGCAGAAGGTCGCGCTGGTCGCCGCGCTCGCCTCCGACGTCGAGCTGCTCATCCTCGACGAGCCGACCGCGGGCCTTGACCCGCTGATGGAGGCGGTGTTCCGGGACTGCATCACGGCCGAACGAGGCCGCGGCCGGACTGTGCTGCTGTCCAGCCACATCCTGTCCGAGGCCGAGGCGCTGTGCGACCGGGTGACCATCATCCGCGCGGGCCAGGCGGTGGAGACCGGCTCGCTCGCCGAGCTGCGCCACCTGACCAGGACGTCGGTCACCGCCGACCTGGCCGCTGAGCCCGCCGGCCTGGAGGGCCTGCCCGGCGTGCACAACCTGACCATCGAGCCGGCCCCGCCCGGCGTCGCGGGGGCGAGCGTCCGGCTTCGCTGCGAGGCGGACACCGAGGCGCTGGATCACCTGCTCGGCAGGCTGACCGCCGCCGGGGTGCGCGGCCTGGTCAGCAGGCCGCCGACGCTGGAGGAACTGTTCCTGCGGCACTACGCGGTGCGGGCATGACCGCCCCTGCCGCCGCGCCCGCCGCCCCGGTCGCGCCGGGCCGGGCACGGCCAGCCGGGGCGGACACGCTGGCCGGGGTGCGCGAGCTGATCCGGCTGGCGGTCCGCAGGGACCGGATCATGCTGCCCGTCTGGGTCTACCTGCTGGCCGCCCTCGCCGCCGACGTGACCTTCGGCCTGGAGAAGCTCTACCCGACGGCGGCCGCCCGGCAGCGGCTGGCCCTGGTCGCCGGCGGCAACCCGGCGCTTGCGTTCCTCTACGGCCAGCTGCACGGCAGCTCCCTTGGCGCCCTGACCGCCTGGCGCTACGCCGCCTACGCCGCGCTCGGCGCGGGCCTGATGAGCATCTTCCTGGTGATCCGGCATACCCGCGCCGACGAGCAGGCGGGCCGCCTGGAGCTGGCCGGCTCGGCCGCCGTGGGCAGGCACGCGCCGCTCACCGCCGGCCTGGCCGTCGCGGCGGCCGCCAGCGCCGTCCTGATGGTGCTCACCGTGGTGGTGCTGGCCTTCTTCGGCCTGCCCCTCGCCGGGTGCGTGGTGTTCGCGCTGGCGGCCGGCGGCTGCGGGCTGGTGTTCGCCGCGCTGGCCGCCGTCACCGCCCAGGTGGCCGGCACCGCGCGCGGCGCCAGGGGACTGGCCATCGCGGTGCTCGCCGCCGCCTTCCTGCTCCGCGGCATCGCCGACGCCGGCGGCCCGGCGGGACCCGCCTGGCTGTGCTGGCTGTCGCCGATCGGCTGGACCGAGCTGACCCGGCCGTTCGCCGCCGCCAGGTGGGTGGTGCTGCTGGCCCCGGCCGCCGCCACCGTCGTGCTGGTCGCCGCCGCGTACTGGCTGGCCAGCCGGCGCGACCAGGGCGCCGGGCTGATCGCGCCCCGGCCCGGCTCGCCGGTGGCCGGCGCCCTGCTGCACGGGCCGCTCGGGCTGGCCTGGCGGCTGCACCGCGGCGCGCTGGCCGCGTGGGCGGCCGGGCTGCTTGTCGAGGGCCTGGCGGTCGGCGCCGCGGCTCAGGGCGTCGGCTCGCTGCTCAGCAGCAGCAGCGCGCTACGCCAGGCGTTCCAGCGAATAGGTGGCCAGCAGGCGCTGACCAGCGCTTACCTTGCCGGGATCATGAGCCTGGCGGGCCTTGCCGTCGCCGGGTACGCGGTCTCCGCCGTGCTCAGGCTGCACGCCGAGGAAGCCGAGCAGCGCGCCGACCCGGTGCTGGCCGCCCCCGTCGGCCGGGTCCGCTGGGCGGCCAGTCACCTGCTGGTCGCGGCGGCCGGCACCGCGCTGCTGCTCGCGGTGGCCGGCCTGGCCACCGGGCTGGGCTACGGGCTGCGGGCCGGCGACCCCGGCACCCAGGTGGTCAGGATGCTCGGCTCGGGAGTGGCGCTGATCCCGGCCGCGCTCGCGGTCGCCGCCGTCGCGGCGCTGCTGGCCGGGCTCGCGCCGCGCGCCGCCGTGCCGGGCGGCTGGGCGGCGCTGGCGGCCGCCGCGCTGCTCACGCTGTTCGGCCCGGTGATCCAGGCCAGCCACTGGGTGCTGGACGCCTCGCCGTTCAGCCAGGTGCCCCGGCTGCCCGGCGGGGAGATCCGGGCCGTGCCGCTGGCCTGGGTATGCGCCGCCGTGCTCGCGCTGACGGCGGCGGGCCTGGCCGGGCTGCGCCGCCGCGACATCGGCTGACTGCGGGGTTATTGTTCCTAGCGCGGCGGCTTCGCCCGGTTCATCACCTCACCCCCTACGGGAGGAACCCCGGCCATGGCCTCTGACCAGGTGGTGAACGCGGCAGGCCCGGACGCCGAGCCGCCCGCTCAGCAGCGCGGCTTACTGGGCAACGGCGACTTCGTCCGGCTGTGGACCGGGCAGAGCGTGTCGCTCATGGGCAATCAGGTCACCCTGTTCACCCTGCCGCTGGTCGCGATCATCACGCTGAACGCCAGCGTGCTCCAGGTCGGCATCCTGAACGCGGCGCGGCTGGCGCCGGTCGTCGTGGTCGCCCTGTTCGCCGGGGTCTACCTGGACGCCCACCGTCGCCGGCCGGTGCTCATCGGCTGTGCCTTGTGCTGCGCCGTGCTGATCGGGCTGGTGCCGATCGGCGGGGCGGCCGGGTTCTTGTCCATGGGGCTGCTTTACGCGGTCGCCGTCGTGGTCGGCGGGCTCAACGTGGTCTTCGACGTCGGCTCGCTGTCTTACGTGCCGGGCCTGGTCGAGGCACGGCACCTGCCCGAGGCCAACGGCAAGCTCCAGGCCAGCAACGCGGTAGCCGGCGTCTCCGGGCCCGCCATCGCCGGCGCCCTGGTCGGACTGATCACCGCGCCGGTCACGCTGTCGGTGGACGCGGTGTCCTACCTGTTCTCCGCCGCCGGGCTGATCTCCATCCGCAGGCGCGAGGCCGCGCCCGAGCCGCCCGAGCAGCGGATCTCGGTGGGCCGCCAGATCGGCGAGGGGTTCCGCGCGGTCTACGGCAGCAGGCTGCTGCGCGCCCTGGTCACCCAGACCGCCGCGCTGAACCTGTCCTACGGCGCCTTCTACACCGTGTTCCTGGTGTACGCGGTCCGGGTGCTCGGCCTGACGCCGCTCAAGCTGGGGTTCGTCGTCGGGGCGGGCTCGGTCGGCGCGCTGCTCGGCGCACTGCTGGCGGCCGGGCCCGGCTGGCGCTCGGCATGGGCCGGAACATGGCGCTCGCCACTGTCGGCGCCGCCGTCGCGCTGCTGGTAGTGCTGATCCCGCGGGACGCGAGCCCGCCCGGCCTGCTGATCATGATGGCCGGCCAGGTGATCTACGGCGGCAGTGTGGTGAACCTCAGCGTGAACGGCATCACGCTGAGGCAGATCATCACGCCCCGGCGGCTGCTCGCCCGGATGAACGCCACCTACCGGATGCTGCTGTTCGGCGCGCCGCCCCTCGGGTCGGTCATCGGCGGTGTGCTGGGCGGCGTCCTGGGGCTGCGCACGGCGCTGCTGATAGCGGTGCTGGCGCTGACCTCGCCGGTGCTGTGGCTGCTGTTCTCACCGGTGTTCCGGCTACGCGAGATGCCCTCGGGGCCGGATGATGCCATTGTCGCGGACGGGTAAATTACATTCTTCTAATGATCTAACGTCCGTTTTGTCTGGCATTTCTTTACTCACTGGTAGATGTCATGGGAAGTATTGACACTTCCGGCATGGCAGAGGGACACTTCGTGCGTCATTACCGGCTTCCCGGACATCCGGGCGGGAGGAAGAAGGCAGCTATGCAGAAGCGCGACGAACTCAAGGCCGCCGAGGGCGTTTCCGAGCTCAAGATCGACATCGACGACGCGGAAAACAACATCATCGTCTGCTAGGACGCTGATCCAAGGCATCTTCGCCCATCAGCAGGTCACGTACATTTTCGATGGACGTGCCAATCGATTATTTCACCCAGCAGCACTGGGACAACGTCGCGGCATACCGGGGCTTCGGCCTCACGAGCTGCGCCCAGGCCCTGATCTCGTCAGTGCGAGATGGCATCGGCGAGATCAAGGCGGACGTGCTCGATGTCGGCGTTGGCAACGCGGCGCTCGCCGTGGCATTTACTGCCGACGGTGCCAGGGTTGCGGGGATTGATCTGTCGCGGCGCGGACTGGCCGATGCGCGGGCCCAGGTGGCGGATTGCCTCGCCACGGGGGTCATCGCTCAGCCAGTCCGGCTGCTGCAGATGGACGCCCAGCAGGTCGCGTTCGCCGACAGCAGCTTCGACGTCGTCACGATGGTCAAGACCATCTGGGTGTTTCCCGACCCGGTGCGCAGCCTGGCCGAGCTCGGGCGGGTGCTGCGGCCGGACGGCCGGGTGCTCATCCAGTGCTGGGAGCAGCCGGCCACCTGCTCCATGATCATGACTGGCGCCCGGACACTTGCCGCGCACGTGCCCAGTCTCCGACTGCCCGCCGAGGTGCATGGCTCGTTCGAGTTCGTGCCCGACCAGATGACCGCGATGCTCACCCAGGCAGGCTTCCGCGACATCGAGTTCCGCCACTACGACCAGGACTTCGAGGTGGACTCCGCCGCGCACTACTGGGAGCTGTTCCGCTCCCTGGCCGGCACCGCCTACTTCGCCTACGCATCACAGCCGGCCGCCGAGCAGGCGGAGATCTGCGCCGACTGGCTGGCTCGCACGGATCATCTGCGGTCGGGAGGGAAACTCCGGCTGCGGCTGCGCTGGATGATCACCAGCGCCAGGCCGGACAAAGGGGAGGCGGCAGAGTGACGGACAGTATCAGGAAGGTGCGGCAGACCCCGCACACCTATCCGTTTAACTATGCCAGGGCAGCGGAGGACGAATTCTTCTCCGTCCCGCACGGCGCTCTCTACGTGCATGTGCCGTTCTGCCGTCACAAGTGCCACTTCTGCGATTTCACCGTCTACATCAATAAGGACGATGACGATCGCGAGTCCTACGTCAGGCGGCTGTGCGAGGAGATAAGCCGGTTCGCCGACAACCGCGCCTTCCCGGCCTTCGCGATCGACGCCATCTATATCGGTGGCGGCACGCCCGGCATGCTCAGCGGCAGCCAGCTCGCCCGCATCGTCCGGGCCTGCAAGGACGCCTACGACGTCACGCCCGAGTCCGAGATCTCCGTAGAATTCGACCCGCCCGCCGTGCTGCCCGAGAAGGTCGCCGAGGTGGTGGACTCCGGAGTGAGCCGGATCAGCGTCGGCGCGCAGTCCTTCGACGACGGCGTGCTGCGGCACTCCAACCGGGCGCACGACGCCGCCGACGTGTTCGCCGCCTTCGAGACGCTGGCCGCCTCCGGCGTCCGCAAGTCCAATATCGACCTCATCTACCCGCTGCCAGGGCTCACCATGGACGTCTGGCAGGACTCCGTGGCCAAGGCCATGTCGCTGAACCCCGCCTCGGTGAGCCTGTACGGGCTGGAGGTCTGGCCGGGCACCGCGTACCACAGCTGGCTCAAGGCCGGGAAGATGGAACTGCCGAGCCCCGAGGCCGAGGTGGCGATGTACCTGCACGCCGCCGACGCGCTGGAGGCGGCCGGGTTCGTCGCGCACAGCACCAACGGCTACGTCCGGCCCGACCGGGCCGAGAAGTACTGCCGCTACCTTGACTTCTACTGGAACCACTGGCCGACCATCGGGTTCGGCGTGTCGTCCCGGTCCGCCGTGCACGACCGGGTGTGGACCAACGTCAAGGGCCTCAAGGAGTACCTGGCCAGGGTCGAGGCCGGGCGCTCCACTCTGGAGTTCGGCCGCAGGCTCAGCAAGCAGGAGGAGATGCGCCGGGTCGTCATCCGGGGCATCAAGACCTGCCGGCTCAGCAAGCGCCAGTTCGCCGACCGGTTCGGAGTCGGGCTAGAGACCATCTTCCCCAAGGAGATCGCCTCGCTCACCGACGACGGGCTGATCGACAACACCCCCGACGAGCTGGTGCTGACCCGCCAGGGCCGGGCGCTGTCCACCAACGTGTTCGCCCGGTTCTACCGGGCTGAGGACAACGAGCCGCTGGCCGACGGCGAGGTTTCCGTCGGACGATCCGCGCTGGTCGAGTGACGCCCCCGGTGCCGCGGCTCGGGGTGGGGCTCCAGCACAACCCCGAGATCCTCGGCTGGTTCCCGTTCGCCGAGGTCCAGGTGGACGCCCTGGAGGTGCTCCTCGACACCCTCGCCGGGCCGCTTGACAGCCCCTACACCGTGCTGCCCGGCAAGGAAGCCGAGCTGGCTCGGCTAGCCCAGCTCGCGCCGCTGATCGCGCACTCCAACTACGGCGCCGAGTTCGGCTTCGAGCCGCTGGAGCAGACCGCCGCCGTCCGCCGGCACGTGCCGCTCGCCCGGCTGACCGGCAGCCCGTGGGTGGCCGACCACTGCTTCTACGGCGACTCGTCCTGGGTGGATATCTGGAGCAGCCCGGTCCAGTTCTCCCGGCCCGAGGTCAGGCGCCTCGGCGCCCGCGCCCGCGAGCTCCAGGACCGGTACGGCATGCCGCTGGCGCACGAGAACGCCGCCTACTACGTCCAGTGCCCCGGCGCCCAGCTCTCTGAGGCCAGGTTCATGGCCGCGCTGGTCGAGGAGTCCGGCACCTACCTGCACCTCGACCTGCACAACGTCTACACCAACTCCGTCAACTTCCCCGACTTCGACGCTGCCGAGTACCTGCGCGTCATCCCGCTGGAGCGGGTCATCGAGATCCACCTGGCCGGCGGGACCTGGTCCCGCGGCTGGTACCACGACTGGCACCAGGGTCCCGTGCCCGAGCCCGTCTGGGACCTGCTGGAGCAGGTGCTCGGCCAGGCCACGCCGGGCGCGGTGATCCTGGAGGTGCAGGGCAGGGCACACCACGCCGACGGCCGGGTACTCAGCCCCGAGGAAGACCTGGACGGGGTCTACGCCGACCTGGACCGGGCCAGGGCCATCTGGGATCGCGCGTACGGGGCGGGCAGCCGGCACACGACCCGGGCGGCGGCTCAGCCGCTGGCCGGTACCGGCCGCCCGGTCGTGACCCTTGCCCGGCCGGCTCCGCGGTCCGGCGCGGGAGAGCCAGAGTCGCCGGACGCCGCGCTCACCTGGCGCACCTGGCGCCGGATCCTTCGTGACGACCGGCTCAGCGAGCAGGTCCGCGCCGGGCACGTCGAACCCGCCGAGTTCGCCCTGGACCCGGCACAGGCCCGGGTCGCCGCCGCGTATGCCGCCAGCCCGGAAGGCTCCCGGTGGGCGATCGAGACCTACCGCTATCGCGTGGTCAGCGCCGCGCTGCACGCACTCGGCGCCGGCGCCCCCGTCACCACGCGACTGCTCCGGCTCGCCGGCCTCGACCTGCGTGACCTCGCTCAGGCGTTCGCGCAGGAACGGGACTGGGCCGACGACGGCCCGTTCATCTACCGGAACTGTGCCGCCTTCCTGAGCAGCATCGCCGCGTCGCCCAAGTGCGACCACGTGGCCGGCCTGCCCGAGGCGGTCAGCTTCGAGCTCGCCATCGCCGCCCTGATGACCCAGTGCGCCGCGCTGCCCGCGAGCGGCTGGCCCGCCGGCGGCGGCGAGCTGCCCGCCGACCCCGCCGCGAGCTGGTACCAGCAGACAGGAACCGGCGTCGCGGTGACCATCGCCCGTCGGCTGACCCCCTGGCTGACCAGCCGCGACCGGCTAGGCCGGGGCGAGCTGGAACCGGGACCTGAGCATCTGCTGGCCTACCTGACGGATCTGGATCACCGGTACGCCGTCTCCCTTCTCGGCGACGAGACCGCCGCCGTGTTCGCCCGGCTGGCGGAACCGTGTTCTTACGCCGAGCTGGCCGACGCCGCCCCGAAGCACAGCGCGCTGTCGGCCGCCCTCGCCAGCCTTGCCGACCTCGGCGTCATCCGCGCTTGCGACCCCCCGGCAGGCCGGTAAAGCGCAGTTCTTTGATGCTTTCCAGCTCGATCCCGTACCGCGCGTAGACCTTGACGGTGTTCTCTCCGGTGAGCTGGGTTTCTGCGTAGCCGAGCAACCTCGCCACCCGGTTCCGGCGTCTCCGCACTGGTCGCGTCCCTGCGCGCTTGGAGCCGAAGGGGTGATACGAGTAGCGACAGTGAAAGGCCCGTACTTCTCGCTAGTCGGCTGGTTCGGGACTGGCGCTGTCCTCTGATATCGACAGTCCCGTATATCACGTGCTGCTAGAGGTGCTGGTCATATGATGTCCCGATCAGCGGGCACCACCGGGAGGGGCCGGGCGGAGCTCGCCTCAGGCGCGCGGTGGCTTCGTGCTCAATGGGCATGTCAGTCGAGCCTCCCCTGTCGCCTGGACGTTAGAAGTTAGAAGTTAGAAAGTGATGCACACCTGCATTCTCGGCGGCGGGAGTATGGTGCGGTGGAATGAAGGATAATTCTGTGGTGGCTGCCCAGACAGAATCTTTGCGGGCGGCGATGGTGGACAGACTGCGGGCTTTCGGGCTGTTGTCCGATAGTGGAGTAGAGGCAGCGCTGCGCACGGTCCCGCGTCATGTATTCGTTCCTTCGGCCGACCTGGAGGAGGCTTACTCGGGCCAGGTGATCGTTACTCACCGGGATGGCGAGGGGGCGGCGGTCAGCTCGGCGTCCGCGCCCGGCGTGGTGGCGGGGATGCTGGAGCAGCTCGAGGTCCGGCCGGGGGACAGGGTTCTGGAGATCGGCGCGGGCACGGGGTACAACGCCGCGCTGCTGGCTTGTCTTGTCGGCCCAGCCGGGCAGGTGATTACGGTCGAGATAGACGCGGACATAGCAGCGGAGGCGCGCCGCGCGCTTGCCGACGCGGGGTTCGGCAACGTTGTGGTGGCCTGCGGCGACGGTGAGGCCGGTGCGCCAGGCGGCGGCTCTTTTGACCGGGTGATCGTCACGGCCGGGGCGTGGGACATCCCGCCGGCCTGGCACGAACAACTTGCTCCCGGCGGTCGGCTGGTCGTTCCCCTGCGGGTCCGTGGGGTGACTCGCTCGGTTGCGCTGGAGCGGGCAGAAGGGCACTGGAAGAGCCTGTCGACCGACGAGCTCGGGTTTATGCCGTTGCGCGGAGCAGGGGCGATGGCCGAGCGCAACCTGCGGCTGGGGGACGTGATCCTGCGGATAGACGACGGACGGACGGCCGATGCCGGGGCCTTGACCCGTGCGATGGCCGACGAGCCGGTGGTGATCTGGACCGGCATCTGGCTCCCCACGGGTGAGGTCGGGCACCTGGATTTCTGGCTAGCCGACCTGGACGGCTTCTGCCGGATGCTGGTGGCCAGCCCGGATGCGGTCGGGTCCAGGCTGGTGACTCCGGTCTATGACTGGGGCAGCATGGCCGTGCACGGGGATGAATGCCTTGCCTACCTTACGCTGAGGCGCCGGGCTGGCTCGGCGCCAGGCCCTGGGCAGCCGGGCGAACTGGGAGTGTGCGCCTACGGCCGGGGCGCCGTGGTGCTGGCGGAAATGGTGGCCGGGCGGATCCGGGACTGGGACCGCGACCGCCGCTCGATAACCCAGCTCTGGATCGAGGTCCATCCGGCGGGCAGCGCACCTGGGCCACGCGATGTGATGAGCGCGGCCAAATGGCACTCCCTGGTGCGGGTCCGCGCCGCATAGGGCTCGTGCAAGCCGATCCATTTGCGAGATCAAACAGGATTATCACGGAAGTAAAGAATCATCGACTCACAGGCGGCCAGGGGTATCGGCACGGCCAGTGAGGGTCGGGGAAGCGTAGTTCTTGGATGCTCTCCAGCGCGATCCCGTACCGTGCGTAGACTTTGACGGTGTTCTCTCCGGTGAGCTGGCTTTCCGCGTAGCCGAGCAACCTCGCCACCTGTAGCACGTGTGCCTTGCTGTCGCCTTCGATCTCCAGGTACGGCGGAATGAGGGGCCACTCGTCCAGTTCCAGACGCGCGCTGTCCAGGATGAAACTGGCTCTGCGGTTCTCCTGGTATGACTTCGGAGTGAACCCGATCATGGCCAGCAGTTCGCTGGCGGTCGCGAAGTCGCCGACAGCGGTCTCGATCTCGTGCGTGCCGTCGATCGCGTCGCTGTCGATCTGCTTGACGCACAGGGTGGTCTCGGTTCCGGTGTCGCGCAGCCGGATCCACTTGCTCTTGTCGCCTGGTGCGATGTCATACACGTATCGACGCATGAGCCTTGGGCCGCCGACTTCGGAACCCCCGGCGGCCAGGATGGCAGCCCGCACCGCCGACGGTTTGACGTCCAGTACCTTCGCTTCGTGCTCAATGGGCATGTGGTCGATCCTCCTGGTGACTGCTGGCTAGCGGCAAGACTCGGCTATGAGTCGCGTATGATCCTCCGCCCGGAGCCGGCGTATCTCACCTGGCAGACTTGAGGTAAGAAAGTCATCCAAGGGCCGGGCTAGGTCCATGCGCTGGATGCACACTCCGACCTGGTAATGGCCGGTAAGGTCGCGATAAAGTCGTACACCATAAAACCCTTCCTGGCAGGCGGTGTCATTATTGAACCGGCAGCCGGTGCACGTATCCGGCAGGCGTATGCGTCGGATTTGCTTGAAATGAACTCGCCGCCCGTCCGGCAGGCGATAGGCCGTGCGAGAGCCGGACGCGCCTGCGGTGAGGTAATGGGCTTCTGCCACTGCGCCACGTTCGCTGAGAGCCTGCTCGATGGCGGCGATGGACGCCTCACCGTGGTCGAGGGAGTTGAGCAGCCGCACACTTATCTGGGGTGCGTACTCGTTGAGCAAGCGATGTACCCGCTCGATGTGGCGGCGATCCGGAACCACGATGTTGGCGTTCACGCTGACGCCATGCTCCACGGCTGCTCGGATCGCGGCCTTAAGCGCGCCTAGCTTGCGCGCCGCCCGCGCTGGCTTGCCGTAGCGGGCGTGCTGGACTGCGGCCAGTTCGCCCGGCGTTGTGCCAAAGATCGAGAAGTTGACCTTCTCCAGTCCGGCTGCCGCGCAGGCTGCCATCTGCTCGGCCCCTCGTTCGCCATTACTCGTCATGCGTACCCGTAGACCCATGTCGGTCGCCAGCCTGATGAGCTTCGACAAGCCCGGATGCAGTGTCGGCTCGCCACCGGTCAGGTGCAGTTCGCGTATATCCAGGGTATCCCGCAAGGCGGTAATGGCGTGTATGTAGTCGTCGCTCGGCAGCACGGGGGCGGATAAGAAGGCTGCGCCGTTGCTGGGAGTGTAGATAGAAACCCGGCCGGTCCGGCCGGCTCCTGTGTACTCCCGAGGCCGGTTGTGCAAGTTATCCGAGGTGATCGGAGTTCCCTCGTTGTGGCAGAAGGTGCAGGTCAGTCCGCACGTGTCAATGATTTTAATTCGCAGAGTGTGGTCGCTGCTAATGTAAACGGGCACAGCACTGCTGGCAGGCATACGTTCTCCGGTGAGTCAGTTTTAGCAGTTATTCGAGTTGGGCGCGGCTGATGCCCCGAGTGACAGCGAGATCGCTGCATGAGACTCGTCTGGATGGTCGGCGCTGGAGTCTTCGTTGCCCAACCCCGCGGTGGCCGCTCGGCGGCGGCGAAGGTGGTGGCCGTAGTTACGCCGGGTCGGGCCTGGCGTGAGGGTGGCGCCACATGGGCCATATGGGGGTGCTGTCGGGGAGGCGGATGGGGGGTCCATGGTCGTGGTAGCCGTGGTGCTGGTAGAGCTGGCGGTTGCGGGGGGCAGAGGCTTCGAGGTAGGCGGGGACGGCGATCTGGTCGAGGCGGTGGTGGTAGGCGGTGAGCAGGGCGGTTCCGGTGCCGTGGCCCTGGGCGTCGGGGTGGACGGCGAGGATGGCCAGGTGCCGGTGCGGCGGCTCGGCGGGGTGGTGGCTGTCCAGCAGCTCGTCGAATTTCTGGAATCTGCTGGTCCAGGGTGTGGTGGCGGCGGCGAGCCGGGCGGGGTAGCCGGGGGGCGGCGGGCAGGCGGAGGGGAGCCACAGCGCCGCGGCGTCGCGCTGCGGGGTGGTGTGGACGGTGCCGGCGTCGAGGGCGTGCTCGACGTAGAGGAGGAAGTAGCCGGGGTAGGCCCGGCGGCGGGCGCCCGGCTCGGGGATCAGCCATCTGGAGGGAGGAAGGTCGAAGAACGCTTCCGCGATGACCTCCGCGAGGACGGGGGCGTCGGCCGCGCTGGCGCGGATGATGTCCCAGCCGGGCACGGCGGAGGGCTGCTCGGCAGGCATAGGTCCGGGCTGGTTGGCGCGCCAGGTCATGGAGTGGCCTGGGTGGCGGCAGGGGCGGTCTGGCCGGTGGCGGAGTGCGCGCCCAGGCCGATGACCTCATAGACGCCTGGCCGCCGGGCACGCAGGGTTATCCCCCAGGCCAGCCCGATGACCGCCGCGGCGGCATAGCAGGCCGGCAGGATCCTCGCGGCGGGGCTGTGCGCGGGGACGCCGAGCAGCGTGGCGTAGTGCAGGACCGCGAGCACGGCGATAGCGGCGAGGGCCGCGGCGGCGAGCGCGGGAGCGATGAGCCGCCGCCAGGTGTTCTCGCTGTGGTGGTCGCGGGCGAAGAAGACGATGACGGAGCAGGAGGTGGCGGTGAGGAGGAGGACGATGCCGAACCCGCCGGTGGTGCCGGACCAGAAGAACAGGTCGGCCATGGGGGGCAGGCCGGACAGGGCGAAGGCGAGGATCACGGCCAGGGCGGTGAGACTCTGGGTCAGGGACGCGGCGCGGGGGATGTTATTGCTGCTGGTGCGGCCGAGGGCGGCGGGCAGGACGTTCTCGCGGCCGAGGGCGTACATGTACCGCCACACGACGTTGTGGAAGGCCAGGGCGGCGGCGAACAGGCTGGTCATGAACAGCAGCTGGGCGGCCTGAGAGAGCCCCGTGCTGCCGGCCAGGCCGAACATCAGGCCCGGTCCCTGCGCGATCGCGGCGGCGGTGACGTGCGCGGTCCCGGCCCGGGCTGCCATGGACCAGGCGGCGCCGGCGTAGAGGACGGCGATGACGGCCAGCGCGGTGTAGGTCGCGGCCGGGATTGTCCGCCGGGGCTTGCGGGATTCCTCTGAGAGGACGGGTGCCTGCTCGAAGCCGACGAACCCGAGCACGGCGATGACGGCCAGTACCCCGCAGGTCTGCCATCCGGCCGAGCCCAGGCCGGCGGGTGAGAGGGTCGCGAGGGACAGGTGCCCGCCGGCGGGGCGGGCGAGGCCGCTGATGGCCTCGGCGGCGACGACGGTGATCTCGGCGGTGAGCAGGATGCCCAGCACCCATCCGGTGATGTCCACCCGGGCCAGGCCCAGCACGGCGATGACGGCCCAGGCGGTCAGGGCCCACTGCCACCACTGCCAGTGCACCCCCAGGTGCGCGGCGGCCTCGGACGCGGCGGCCGGGCCGAGGGCCCCGTAGAGGCCGACTTGCAGGAAGCTGTAGGCGGTCAGGGCGGTGAGGGCGGCGGCGACGCCGGCGGGGCGGCCCAGGCCGCGGGAGATGAAGGCGTAGAACGCGCCGCTGTTGGTGACGTGCCGGGCCATCGCCACGTACCCGGCCGCGAACACCGCCAGGACCACGCCCACCACCAGGAACGCCGCCGGGATCCCGGTCAGGCCCGTCGCGGCGTAGGCGGTCGGGATCACCCCGGCGGCCACGGTCAGCGGCGCGACCCCGGCCAGGATGAAGTACAGCACCGACGGCATCCCGAGGCGGTCTTTGGCCAGTGCCTGGGACACGGTCGGCCGGGCACGGCCAGCCGCGCGGGGATGAGATACAGACATCAGGAGTTCCTTCAGGGTCGGCAGGGCGCCGCCGGGGCGGCCTGCGGGGGTTACATGCGCTGAGCGAGCACGGCACTGTCGGTGGCCGCGCGAACCTGGGCGATCACCTCCCGCTGCCCACCTGGTAGAACCGCGGCCACGTCCTCGGGGTTGCGGTGACCGCCGGGAGGCACGTAAGCCAGCAGGCGCGGGCCCAGCCCGCACGCCATCGCCAGTCCGGCCAGCGCCGCCGTCTCCGCGGTCACGGGACGGGCCGGGTCCAGGGCCGTCCGCGCCCGCGTGACCGGCGCGAACGCCTGGTCCGGGTCAGCCGGCCGCCACCGTTCTCCGCGCCGCCACCGGCCAGAAACCGCGGCCAGGTATCCGGCCGCGGCTAGTCGCCGGGCCACATCCCCGGCCGCTGTCCGGCCCAGGAACGCCAGCCATTCCCCGGCCCCGAGCACCCCCGGCTCGCTGGCGATGATCGCCGCCACCCGCCGGGCGAGCCCGTCGCCTGGCGGACGGGCGCCGGGCACCAGAACCACGGCGGACTCACAGCGGATCACTCCAGCCAGCAGCAACTCGCACAGCAGGCCGCCCGCAAGCCCTAAGCCCGCCGCGCGCGGATGCAGGAACGGCCGGCCCGTCGTGTCATGGTGAGCCAGCAGCCACAGCTCATCCGCCAGCCGCCCCGTCCCCGCCAGCGGCCTGGGGGCACCGAGCATGCTCATTGCCGCAGCCCTCCGCCGGGCCGAAAACACATGCGGGTCTCGCTGGTCGGTGTGACGACCGGCAAGCTGCTGCGGTCACGCATGTTCAGGGACTCCGTCTCGTGGTTTGGCGATGGCCTAAATGACCTGGTGCGCCGAATGGACGTGCACTCCGCTGGGCCGGATCTGGACGCCCTGGACGACCAGGAGGTGGCGCACCACCCTGGCGGAGATTCCGAATTTCGCCGCGCAGGCGGCGAGGCCGTGGTCCTGGTAGGCGCGGGCCAGGTCGGCTGGGTCCACCTCGGCGCGGCGGCGGTGCGCCGCGCGCGGCGTGACGCCGGCCACCCGCAGCAGGCGGGCGACGGTTGGCGGGCTGATTCCCTGGGCGGCGGCGCACTGGGTGAGCGTCTGGCCGGCCTGATACGCGCGGGCAACCTCGGCGGGGTCGGCCCGGACCCGGCGGCCGTGGACCGGCCTGATGGTCACCTGCTGCTCGCGCAGCAGCCGTGCGACCACCGGGGCGCTGATCCCGAACTCCGTCCCGCAGCGGCGCAGGCTGGCGCCCTGCTCATAGGTGCGAGCCAGGGCGGCCACATCCACTGCGGCCGACCGACCCGTCATTACGGCACCGCCGGGTAGGGCTTGCGGCCGATCCCGGCGTAGCAGAGGACCGGCCGGTCGATGGCCCTCGGCGTGGTTCGCCAGCGGGAGACATCGACCAGGCCGGGGGAGACCAGGCTGGTGCCGTCGAAGAACCGAGCAATCTCGGTGTGGCTGCGGGCGACGCCCGGCACGAGGGTCCCGGCGTAGACCTCCCGCGCCCGGTGCACCGCACCGGGGGTGATCTCATCGCCGGTCACGTGCGAGATGACTAGGTAACTGCCGGGTGCCAGGTGCTCGGTCAGGCAGCGCACTGTCGACCAGGGGTGCTGGTCGTCGGGCACGAAGTGCAGCACGGCGACGAGCAGGATCGCGGCCGGCTTAGAGAAGTCGATGAGCCGCCGGATCTCGGTGTTGGTGAGCAGGTCGCGGGGATAGCGCAGGTCGGCGTGCACGGCGGTGGTGCCGGGCTGGCCGGCCAGCAGCGCGCGGGCATGCGCGATGACGATGGGATCGTTATCGGCGTAAGCGACCCGGGCGGCCGGGCTGATCTTCTGTGCGATCTGGTGCACGTGGCTGCGGGTCGGCAGCCCGGTGCCGATGTCGAGGAACTGGGTGATGCCGGCCTGGCCTGCCAGGAATCGGACAGCACGGCCGAGGAACGCGCGGTTGTCGCGGGCGGCCTGGGCAATGCCGGGGATCGCGGCGGCCAGCTCGCGGGCGGCCCGCCGGTCGGCGGCGAAGTTGTCTTTCCCGCCGATCAGGCAGTCGTAGATCCGCGCCACGTTCGGCAGCCCGGAGTCCAGGATGTCCCGGCCGGGCGGCGGACCAGGGAGCGCGTCGGTCGACGGCGGACTGCCGGGGGGCATGGAGCCGCCGAGAGGCATGGGGTCAGCGGCAGGGCATGCAGTCATGTGCGGGCTCTCCGATCTGGTCACGACCTTGGAGGCGGACACGATAAGCGACAGCATAGTGCTACGAGTGCTACATGTGCTCTACATTATTGGCGTGGCAGAAGCCGGGCAGTCATATGCCTGCCTGGACACGGAGCATCTGAGCGGCCTCGCTCAGTTCCCTCGACAGTCGTTCCAGCATGCGTGCAGCCTTCCCGGCATCGGCACCAGA
Organism: uncultured Actinomycetota bacterium; assembly: GCA_963725175.1. Taxonomy (GTDB): domain Bacteria; phylum Actinomycetota; class Actinomycetes; order Streptosporangiales; family Streptosporangiaceae; genus DASUBV01. The sequence continues at coordinate 2,152,566 of CAVRXH010000006.1, read as the reverse complement.
ACCGAGCTGCTGTGTCATCAGGGATAGGTCATCGATGACGCCCCTGATGGTCCCCGCTACCTGCGCGGCCGACTTCGGAAGCGGCGAGTCGCGCGGTCCTCCGGTCGGATCGCTTCTGGGCACGCCGCCTAGGTCTTGCTTTATCCAGTCATCCTGCCGTGCTTGCATCCGTGATCCTTTTGGTCGGGAGGTGATCGTCTTCAGGATCACGGGACAGCGCTAATGTGAGAACTGTGACCTGGCGAGCAGTCACGGAATGTCAACGTCAACATCAGTTCGTCAACAACAGATCGTCGACCGAGGTTCGGGTGAGCAAGGGTCGTGGGCAGCAACTTCAGCGAGTCTCTTCGGGAACTTATGGACGAGCGCGGTGTCTCCGGATCGGCACTCGCCCGGCGGGTCCCGTGTGACCGAGGGCTGATCAGTCGCTTTATTAACGGGAAGCAGGACCCGTCGCGGCGGATGGCACGAAGGCTTGATGAGGTGTTAGCAGCTGATGGCAGGCTCGTGGACTTTGTGCCGGCTACTCGCTCAGATGAATCACGCAAGACGCGGTCGCGGTATTCTTCAATCGAACCGGGAGTAGTCTCCGCGTCCCGCGTGATTGAAGCCCTTGGCGTTCTGGAGAGTGATCATAATGGGGATATAGCAGATATCCTTGCAGCGCTGGTTGATCATTATTCCCAGACGATCTGCTCTGTTCCACCTGCCGATATTTATGATGAGCTGCTTGAGATTCGGTCGTATGTAAGTACGGCAGTAGATCGTGCGAAACGAGGGGTCCGATGGGCGGATCTGCTTCTTTCTGCAGGATGGCTATCGAACCTCCTGGCAGTTGCGTCGTGCGATATGGGGGAGCACGCTGCTGCGCGAGTCTGGTGTTCGGACGCCGAGCGGCGCAGTCAGGAGTTGCGGTGTCCAGAACTAGCGGCATGGGCCGTGCTGACCCGAGCCATGATCGCTTATTATCGAGGACAGTCGCGCACTTCGATCCTGCTCTCAGCCCAAGGACAGAATATTGCTCCGATAGGTACGGTCATTCATGCCAAGCTGGCTGCTCTAGAAATGCGTGCCGCAGCGATGGCTGGCGATTCCGCACGCATGACATGCGCTAGGCGTCATGCCGCGAAAGCGATGGAGAATCTCTCGGGTAGCGCAAAGTCTACCGGTGTCTTCTCGATTACGGCGGGACAGGATCCTCCTTATACGGCGACCTCGCTGTTTCTGATCGGACACTTCAGCGAAGCCGTATCTGCTACCAATCGCGTGCTCCAGGCGGTATATCAAAGCCAAGAGCGTCAGCCTGTCGAGAATCCGTCCGGATATGCGCGCTGTTTGCTAATCCTCGGCCTCGCGCAAGCAGGGGCAGGCAATCTGGATGAAGCGACTGCCGCAGGCCATGCGGCTCTCGCCTGCAATCGCCCGGCATGGCCGACTATGGTGTTGGCTGGGAAGCTAGATCAGGCCCTTGCGCTGGATTATCCAGGTAGCCGTCACGCAGTGGCATATCGCGCAAGTTATCTGGAGGCGGCCAGCTGGCAGGCTGGGGTTCGCCGCCAGAAGGATGCCAAGCCTGGGGGAAACTTGTGAGCACCGAGGATATCCGCGCCGAGCAGGTATCTGAGATCACCACATTTGTTGACACTGCCGCTCCTCCTCCGGAGGGGCTTCCCACCGCTCACTTCATTTTCGGAACTAATCAGATGAAGCCTGCCGAGATCACGGCCGAGCGGTATCACCGAGGGCTCGCGCCGCTCATTATCACGACCGGCGGCGTCAACCGACACAACGGGATCATTGAGGGCCAGGAGTTCCGCCAGGCCCTGGTAGCGCTCGGCGTTCCGGATGAGGTGATCCACGTCGAGGAGCGATCCGCTAATACCTGGCAGAACGTCGAGTTCTCCATCGGACTTCTGAGCGAGGCGCTGGCGGCCGGACTGCCGATTACCGCAGTGTGCAAGTGGTATCACCGGCGCGCGGTCCACTTCCTGAAAACGCTCATGCCAGAAGCCGTCCCGTTCTACGTCATCACGTGGGAGCCGGTTTACGACGGCTGGCTAGTCACCCGAGCCGAATGGCCTGGAATTCCGAGCGGCAGGCGCCGCGTGGTCCGAGAGTGGGATGAGGTAACTCGTCGGCTCTCCGACGGCAGCCTCGCGAACGCCACCCGCGCCAGTGGCGCATGGCAATGAGGGCTTCCCGGGCGCGGTCAGCAATAGCATAGTGCTTTATATGCACTAGGTGCTCTATATAGAGAGCCAGACGCACTCATCCGGCCGGGGAAGTTAGTTGCTGAGCAGCAAACAACGGGAGGCATACTGAGAGGAATGAATGCTCCCGAGCTGAGCTACCGGCGGCGGATGCTGGTCCTGGCCATCTGCTGCATGAGCCTGCTGATCGTCGGCCTCGACGTCACCATCGTGAACGTCGCGCTGCCCTCGATCGGCCGGGAGCTGCACGCCAGCGTCTCCGGCCTGCAGTGGACCGTGGCCTCCTACACCCTGGTGCTGGCCAGCTTCCTGATGCTGTCGGGATCTACCGCCGACCGGGTGGGCCGCCGCCGGACGTTCCAGACGGGCCTGGCCGCCTTCACTATCGGGTCGCTGCTGTGCAGCCTGGCGCCCGGCCTTGGCTGGCTGATCGCCTTCCGGATGGTGCAGGCGATCGGCGGGTCGATGCTGAACCCGGTGGCCATGTCCATCATCACCAACACGTTCGTGGAGCCGCGGGAGCGGGCCAGGGCCATCGGCGTCTGGGGCGGGGTCGTCGGGATCAGCATGGCGCTCGGCCCGGTCGTCGGGGGCCTGCTGGTGCAGTCGGTCGGCTGGCGGGGCATCTTCTGGGTGAACATCCCGGTCGGGCTGGCGGCGCTCGTGCTGACTGCGCTGTTCGTCCCGGAGTCCAGGGCGCCGCACGCCCGCAAGTACGACCCGGCCGGGCAGGTCATGGTCATCATCATCCTGGCCGCCCTGGTCTACGGGATCATCGAGGGACCGGATTCCGGCTGGACCTCGCCGAAGATCCTTATCTGCTTCGGCCTGTCGATCGCCGCGCTGGCCGCGCTGGCCTGGTACGAGCCGCGTCGCGCCGAACCGCTCATCGACCTGCGGTTCTTCCGCAGCGCCCCGTTCTCGGGCGCGACACTGATCGCGGTCTGCGCGTTCGCCGCGCTGGGCGGGTTCCTGCTGCTGAACACGCTCTACCTCCAGGACGTGCGGGGCTACTCGGCGCTGCACGCCGGCCTTTACACGGTGCCGATGGCCGCGATGACGATCGTGTTCGGGCCGCTGTCGGGCCGGGTGGTCGGCGCGCGCGGCCCGCGGCTGCCCCTGATCGTCGCGGGCGTCGCCCTCGCGGTCAGCGGCTTCCTGCTGACCCGGCTGACCAGCAGCACCTCGATGACGTACCTGATCCTCACCTACATCGTCTTCGGCCTCGGGTTCGGCGCGGTGAACGCGCCGATCACCAACACGGCCGTGTCCGGCATGCCGCGCTCCCAGGCGGGCGTCGCGGCGGCGATCGCCTCCACCAGCCGGCAGATCGGCGGCTCGCTGGGCGTCGCGGTCATCGGCTCGGTTGTGGTGGTGGCGCTGGTCGGCTCGTTCCGGACGGGCTTCGCCACGGCCAGCCACGCGGGCTGGTGGATCGTCTGTGCCTGCGGCCTGGCGGTGCTCGGCCTGGGCCTGCTCACCTCGGGTGCCTGGGCCAGGGGCACGGCCGCGCGGACGGCGGAGCGGCTGATGCCGCCCGCCGACGCGGCCACGGCCACCCAGGCGGCGGGTCCGGCGGTGCCCCGCAAGGGCGCCAATCAGCCGATCGGCTGATCCGGCGGACCCACCCGGCTGACTGGCCGGCCCATCCGGCCGGCCAGCGGATCAGCCGCGTGCCGCTCCCGTTGCAACCGGCTGGGTGATGTGCCCCGTTGTCCGGTTCGGCCATGATTGAGCCATTCCACAGAGATCATCTGGCCCCGGCCACGACCATGACAGAGGCGGCGGGGGCGGCCGGGGACATACGGAAAGGCAGGCCGATGCCGGCAGTAGTTGACGTCCGGGCGCTGCACAAGCGCTACGGCGCCAAGGTGGCGGTAGACGACATCTCACTCCAGGTCGCCGAGGGCGAGATCTTCGGGATCCTGGGACCGAACGGGGCGGGCAAGACCACGACCGTCGAGTGCATCGAGGGGCTGCGCGCCCCGGACGGCGGCGAGATCAGCGTGCTGGGGCTGCACCCGCGCCGGGACCGCGCGGCGCTGCGCCAGGTGCTCGGCGCGCAGCTTCAGGACAGCCAGCTCCCTGACCGGCTGCGGGTGGGGGAGGCGCTGGAGCTGTACAGCTCGTTCTACCCGCAGCCCGCCGACTGGCGGAACCTGATGGAGGTGCTGGGCCTGACCGCCGCCGAGCGCACCAGGTTCGGCAAGCTGTCCGGTGGCCAGCGGCAGCGGCTGTCCATCGCCCTGGCGCTGGTGGGCAACCCGAGGGTCGCCGTGCTCGACGAGCTGACCACCGGCCTTGACCCGCAGGCGCGGCGCGACACCTGGGCGCTGATCGAGGGCATCAGGGAGCGCGGCGTGACCATCCTGCTGGTCACTCACTTCATGGAGGAGGCCGAGCGGCTCTGCGACCGGGTCACCCTGATCGACTCCGGCTCGGTGGTCGCCACCGGCAGCCCGGCCGACCTGGCCAGCCGGGTGAGCAGCACGCAGCGGATCAGGTTCCGCCCGTCGGCCCCGTTCGACAACGAACTGCTGGCCGCGCTGCCCGAGGTCACCTCGGTCACCAGGCGCGGCGAGCAGACCGAGGTGACCGGGACGGGGAACCTGCTGTTCGCGGTCACCGCCGCGCTGGCCGCCAAGGACATCATGGCCCTGTCGCTGCACCTGGACCAGGCCAGCCTGGAAGACGCGTTCGTCGCCCTCACCGGGCATGCCGGCCACGCAAGCGCGGCGCCCGCCGGCCAGCAGGAAGGAAAGAAGGTCCATCACGATGCCTGACATCGCCACCGCGCTGCCGCCCGCCGCGGCAGCACCCCGGGCCCTGCGCCGGCTCACCGTCACCGAGTTCCGGCTGTTCCTGCGGGACCGGATCGGCCCGATCTGGGGCATCGGCTTCCCGCTGCTGCTCCTGGTGATCTTCGGCGCCATCCCCGGCTTCCGCTCGCCGATCAGCCCCAGCCTGCCCGGCGTCAGCATCCTGGACGCCTACCTGCCGGTCCTGATCTCCTTCGTGCTCGCGATGATCGCCCTGAACGTGATCCCCGCCGCGCTGGCCGGGTACCGGGAGAAGGGCATCCTGCGGCGGCTGGCCACCACGCCGGTCGGCGCGAGCCGGGTGCTCGCCGCGCAGCTCAGCATCGGCGCCTCGGTGATCGTGGTGATGGTGATCGTGCTGCTCGCGGTCGCCAGGATCGCCTACCAGGTGCCGCTGCCTAAGCAGGCCGCCGGGTTCGTCATCTCGGTGCTGCTGGCGGGCGTCGCGCTGCTGAGCATCGGCCTGTTCATCGCGGCAGTGGCGACCACCGGCAAGGCGGCGAGCGCCATCGGCACGATCATCTTCTTCCCGCTGATGTTCTTCGCCGGCCTGTGGCTGCCGCTCGCCTCGATGCCGGGCGTGCTGCGGCACATCAGCCACGCGACCCCGCTCGGCGCGGCGGTGCAGGCGCTCCAGGATTCCTGGCAGGGGCACTGGCCGCAGCCGCTCCAGCTCGTCGCGCTGGCCGCCTACGCGATCGTGTTCGCGCTGGCTGCGGCTAGATTGTTCCGCTGGGAGTGACATCGCGATGCCGACGGGGACGACAGTGACCGACATTCAGCACAGGCCGGGGCTGGATGCCGAGGACGCCCAGCTAGAGGCGTGGGAGCGACTGCAGGAGCCCGCCCTGGTGGCGCTGCCGTTCGTCATGCTGGTCGCGGCGGCCGTGCTGTCCCTGGTGCTCTCGCCGTCCGGCCCGGCGGAGTTCATCGACCTGGGCATCGCGGGCGCGGCCGGAGCATGGATACTCGCCTTCACGCTCTGGCGCTCCTGGCGGGGCCGGACCGGCCCGGCGGCGGTCTTCTTCGTGGTGCTGGTCCTCCTGATGGCCACGCTGGTGGTCCGGTCGCCGATCTTCGGCTTCTTCAGCTTCACCGGCTACTTCTTCGCGCTCCAGCTCCCGCGCAAGGGCTGGCGGGTCGGCGGGGTGATCGTGATCGCCATCATCACCGGGACCTCCCAGGCCGGCGGGCTGCCCAAGGACACCGCGGGCAGCCTGGCCTTCTACGCGGGCATCGTGGCCATCAACATCGGCGTGGCCGGCGCGCTGATCTGGTTCTCCTTCGTGGACGCCGAGCAGAACTACCGGCGCAGGCAGGCGGTGGACGAGCTGAGCGAGGCCAACCGCCGCCTGGAAGCCACCCTGGCCGAGAACGCCGGGCTGCACGAGCAGCTGCTCGTCCAGGCCAGGCAGACCGGGGTCTATGACGAGCGGCAGCGGATGGCCAGGGAGATCCACGACACGCTGGCGCAGAGCCTGACCGGGATCATCACCCAGCTCCAGGCCGCCGACCAGGCCAGCAGGGACACCGAGCGGCGGCGGCACCTGGACGCCGCGCTGACCCTGGCCAGGGACGGGCTGACCGAGGCCAGGCGCAGCGTGCGGGCGCTGCGCCCGTCGCCGCTTGAGGATGGCAGGATCGGAGAGGCCCTGAACGATGTGACCCGGCGCTGGGCCGCTCTCTATGGTGTCAGCGCCACGGTGATCACCACGGGCTCGGCCCGGCCGATCTCGCAGGAAGCCGAGCTGACCCTGCTCCGCACCGCCCAGGAGGCGCTGGCCAACGTGGCCAAGCACGCGCGCGCCAGCCGGGTCGGGCTGACCCTGTCCTACATGAGCGACCAGGTCACCCTCGACATCCGCGACGACGGCGTGGGCGGCATCGGCGGCGCTCTGGCGGCGGGCGACGGTGCCGGAGACCACGGCTCCGGAGACCACGGGGCCGCAGATCACTGGGCGCGGCCGGCCGGCGGGTTCGGGCTGACCGCGATGCGCGAGCGGGTCGAGGGGCTGGCGGGCACGCTGGCCATCGAGTCCGAGCCGGGCGTCGGCACCACGATCTCGGCCAGCCTGCCGCTGGGCTGCCCTGGCGGGTCCCGGTGACCGGGGCGGCGGGGGCGACAGGCGTGATCCGGCTGCTGATCGCCGACGATCATCCGGTGGTGCGCGACGGGCTGACCGGGATGTTCAGCGACGAGCCGGGGTTCGAGGTAGTCGGTGAGGCGGCCAACGGCGCCGAGGCCGTCCGGCTGGCCGGGCTGCTGGCGCCCGACGTCATCCTGATGGACCTGCGGATGCCGGAGATGGACGGCGTTACCGCCATCGGTGAGCTGGCCAGGCTCGGCATCGCGGCCAGGGTCCTGGTGCTGACCACCTACGACACCGACTCGCACGTACTGCCCGCGATCGAGGCGGGCGCGACCGGGTACCTGCTCAAGGACGCGCCAAGGGCCGACCTGCTGCGGGCCACGCAGGCGGCGGCGCGGGGCCAGTCGGTGCTGTCGCCGTCGGTGGCCAGCGTGCTGATGGGCCGGGTCAGGGCGCCGGAGGCCGAGCCGCTGAGCCAGCGCGAGCTTGAGGTGCTCGCGCTGGTCGCCGCGGGCAACACCAACAAGGAGGTCGCGGCCCGGCTGTTCATCAGCGAGGCGACGGTGAAGACCCACCTGCTGCACTGCTACGCGAAGCTCGGCGTCGGCGACCGGGCGGCCGCCGTCGCCGAGGCGTACAACCGGGGCCTGCTCAGGCCCGGCTAGCCGGGGTGCCCAGGACCGTGGTCGGCCCCGGGCACCCCGTTCCGTGCTAATAACCCAGTCAGGACGGGAAGCAGTACGAATCGCTGGAGGCGTCGCCGCCCTGCAGCCTGACCTGATGCGCGCGACGGCCGCGGAACGCCTCGCCTTCGAGGAAGAACCGCTCGTCGAAGCTGATCCCGCCGTTCGCGCCGACGTCCAGCTTGGCCATCCAGGCGCCGACGCCGTCGGGGTAGAACTGGTCGTCCCACGACCCGTACAGCGAGTTGGTGAAGTACACCCGCTTGCTGTCCCGGCTGACCTCGACCATCTGCGGGCCGCCCGCCAGCCGCTGGCCGGGCCGCGCGGGGTGGCTCTCGCGGCCCACGATGCCGCCGATCCGCACCGAGCCCGTCTCGACCGGATGGAACGGATCGCTCACGTCATACTGCTTCAGCTCCCCGGTGCCCCAGCAGGAGACATAGAGCCGCTGGTCGTCCACGGCCAGCGCCAGGTCGGTCACCAGCGGCGGCACCGCGCCGAACGGCTGCAGTGCGGGCGGCAGGTCCGCCGTGTCGGCCGGCTCGGCCGGGATGGTGATCACCTTCTGCGCGGCCCACCGGCCGTCGTCGCCCTCGTGCCACAGCCAGATCGAGGCGGACAGGTCCTCGACGCTGATCACCACGCCGACGAAGCCGTACTTCTGCGTCGGGTCGTGCGCCGGGCGCAGCTCCAGCGCCATCTGGTGCTGGTCGCCCAGGTCGACTGTCTGGATGTTGGTCCTGGTCTTCATGTCCCAGAAGTGCAGCCGGTGCCCGTACTTGCGGCCGAGCAGCAACTCGGGGACGATGCCGTTCTCGATCATCGACGGGGTGCCCCACTCCGAGGTGATCGCGATGTCGTGGTTGATGTGCCACCACACGTCGTAGGCCAGGTACTGGTCGCCCCGGTCGGCCTCCCACGGGCCGGTCACCTCGAAGCTGTTGTGATCCAGCAGCGCGACGCCGCCAGGCCCCTCGGATGACGCGCCGCCCAGGCAGGAGACGAACAGGCCGCCCGGGCCGCAGTGCACGGTGTGCGGGCGGGAATAGCCGGCCCGCTTGCCCAGCTCATCCGGGCCGAGTACCTGGGTGATGTGCGGCGCCGCCGGGTCGGGCTGGGTGTCCAGCACGTATAGCCGGGACGAGCGGATGCCTGGCACGATCAGGTACCTGCGGTCGCCGTGATCGTGGCCGCCGCCGGGGCACAGCGCGCTGGAGCAGGCGTTCCAGCCGAAATGGTGCAGCTCGTCGCCGACGTGCGGAAGCTCGGTGAAGCCGACCACCGAGCTGTAGCTGGCCGAGTCCGGGTCCACGTCCACGACGGCCAGCGCGTCCGGCTTGTCGGCCGGGCGGGCGAAGGTGGCCACGTAGGCGAGCTTCTCGGGCGGCGCGGCGGCCGCGTCGCGCGGCGACCGGTAGAAGGTCGGATCGTGATGTCCCGCGTGGTCGTGGTGCTGGGACTGGTCAGAGGTCATCGCGCACGCCCTTCGCCGCTGGGGTTTGTGGCACTGCCAGGGTTGGTAACACCGTCTGGGTTCCTAATGTCGCAATTGTCACTGGGAAAACTCGGTATTTAGGCCGGACCGCTGCTTCTCCTACGGCGAGTCTGGGCGATGCCCGCCGCCAGTGTCAACGACACCGCCGTTGCCGATGCCCGGCGGGCAGGTCAGGTCCGGGCTTGACAAGGAATTGACGCCGCAGGGATGTGTGCGCGGCGTGTCTGGCGTTAACTCTTCGTACGATAACGAGTGAAGACATGCGTCGCGCTCGCTAACGGAGAGGCAGGCCCCCGGTGCTCCGTTCGACCCTGTGGTTCAAGGCTGGCGGCATCCTCGCCGTCGGCGCCGCCGTCATCTCCTGCGCGACCAGCGCGTCGGCGGTCGGCCCGCCCGGCCGGCACCGGCAGGCGCACGCGACGCGGCGGTCGGCGGCCAGGCCCGCGCAGCGGCAGGCCGTCGCCAGCACTGCCACGCCGCAGGCCGCCGCCTCCGTGACCTCGGCCGGGCTGCCCAAGATGTCGGCCCGCCAGCTCGCCGGGCAGCGTGTCATCTACAGCTACTCCGGGCTCAACCCGCCCGCCGGGCTGCTCTGGCTGATCCGGCACGGCGAGGCCGCCGGGGTCATCTTCTTCGGCCAGAACATCCACAGCGAGGCCCAGATCGCCACCGTGATCAAGAAGCTGGAGGCGGCCGACGCCGCCGCCACCAACCCGGTGCACTCGCCGCTGCTGCTGATGACCGACCAGGAGGGCGGCGAGGTCCGCCGCCTGCCCGGCGCGCCCGACCTCTCGGAGAAGGAGATCGGCGACTCCGCGCACCCCGCCGCCGAGGCCACCGCGGCGGGCCAGGGCGCCGCCGCCAACCTGCGCGGCGTCGGCATGAACGTCAACCTCGCCCCGGTGCTGGACGTGTACCGCACGGCCGGCGACTTCGACGACCAGTTCCAGCGGTCCTACTCCAAGAGCCCGCACAAGGTCTCCTACCTGGGCGCCGACTTCATCAAGGCGCAGCAGAAGGGCGGCGTCGCCGCCACCGCCAAGCACTTCCCCGGTCTCGGCGCCGCCACCAAGACCGAGGACACCGACGTCCAGCCGGTCACCCTGAACGTATCCAAGACGAAGCTGCGGAGCATCGACGAGTATCCCTACAAGGCGGCCATCGCCGCCGGGGTGAAGCTCGTCATGGTGTCCTGGGCCGTCTACCCGTCGCTCGGCACGCACCGCCCGGCCGGCCTGGCCACCAAGATCGTCCAGGGCGAGCTGCGGGACCGGCTCGGCTTCAAGGGCGTCACCATCACCGACGCGCTGGAGGCCGGCGCGCTGAAGGCCTACGGCTCGATCCAGAACCGGGCGCTGCTGGCCGGGGAGGCCGGCATGGACCTGGTGCTATGCGCCGCGCAGAACGTGACCGAGGGCGATCAGTGCATGGACGGCCTGGAGAACGGCTACAACCACGGCCAGATCGCCAAGAGCACCTTCAAGGCCGCGGTGAGCCGGGTGCTCGCCCTGCGCGCCGGCTTGCCCAAGTAGCCGCCTGCCTGCCGGCCGCCGGATATTGGGCGGCGGCCGGCGGGGCGTTACGCCGATAATGGCGGCATGCGGCGGATTTCCGTGGTCGGGTGCAGCGGCTCGGGGAAGACCACCTTCGCCGCCGCGCTGGCCGCCGCCCTCGGCGTGCCGCACCTGGAGCTGGACTCGGTGTTCCACCAGCCCGGCTGGCAGCCGCTGCCCCGCGAGGAGTTCCAGGCGGTCGTCGGGGAGTTCATCGCCGGCGACGGCTGGGTCGTGGACGGCAACTACGGCTCCGTCCGGGAGTTGATCTGGCAGCGGGCCGACACCGTGGTCTGGCTCGACCTGCCGCGCGGCCGGGTGATGCGCCAGATCATCCTGCGCACCCTGGGCCGGATGGCCCGCCGCACCGAGCTGTGGAACGGCAACCGAGAGCAGTGGCGGAACCTGCTGCGCCTGGACCCCGAGCTGTCGGTCATCCGGTGGGCCTGGACCAGGCACGGCGTGTACCAGGAGCGGTACGGCGCCGCGCAGCACGACCCCGCCAACGCTCACCTGGAGTTCATCCGGGTGCCGGACCGCGCGCAGGCCGACGAGCTGCTGGACCGCGCCCGGCGAGCCGCGGGCTAGCTGCCCAGCGCGTCGATCGCGGCTACCTCGTCCGCGCTGAGGCTGAAGCCGAGCAGGTCCAGGTTGGCCGCCATCCGCTCCGGGCTTGACGACTTCGGGATCACCGGGATGTCGTGTTCCAGGTGCCAGCGCAGCACCACCTGGGCGGGCGTCACGCCGTGCGCCTTCGCCGCCGCCGCGATCGGCCCCGCGTCCAGGTCGGTGTCCTTGAGCGGGCTGTACCCCTCCAGCACCACGCCGCGCTCGGCGTGCCCGGCCAGCACCGCCGGGTCGTGATGCGGCGGGCTCCACCTGACCTGGTTCACCGCCGGCGCCTCGCCCGTCGCCTTGATCAGGTCGTCGATCTGCGCCAGGTCGTAGTTGCTCACCCCGATGGCCTTGACCAGGCCCTCGTCGCGGAGCCTGCGCAGCTCGTTCCAGATCTGGCGGCGCGGCTGGCTGCGGTCCGGCGGCCAGTGCACCAGCCACAGGTCCAGGTGGTCGGTGCGCAGCGCGCGCAGCGACCGGCGCAGCACCGCCGACTCGTGACCCATGTCGGACGGGCGGATCTTGGTGGTGAGGAAAAGCTCCTCCCGGTCCAGCCCCGACGACGCCAGCGCCGAGCCGATCTCCGCCTCGTTGCCGTACATCACCGCCGTGTCCAGGTGCCGGTACCCGGCGGCCAGTGCCGCTCGCACCGCCCGTTCCGCCTGATCGCCGGTGAGCTTCCAGGTGCCAAGGCCGATCACCGGCATGGCGCCGCCGCCGGGAAGGGTTACCTGCGGGACGTCCGGTGGCTGGCTCATCTGGCTATTGTCCGTCATGGTCCCGGTCAGCTCACCTCGGTACCCGAGGTAGCGGTCAGTTCCGCGAACAGCGCGGCGATCCGCAGCGTGACCGGGCCCGGCTTGCCGTCGCCGATCCGGCGGCCGTCAATGGCCAGCACAGGGACAATTCCCCCCATCGTGCCCGTCACGAATACCTCGTCCGCCGGGTAGAGCTGGGCCAGGCTGTAGTCGCCCACCGCGACCGGCAGCCCGGCCTCGGCGGCCAGGTCGAGCACCGCCTGCCGGGTGATCCCCTCCGGGCAGGCCGCCGCCGTGGAGGTAGCCAGCACGCCGTCGAGCACGGCGAAGATGTGCGTCGCGTTCGTCTCGGCCACGAACCCCCGGTGATCCAGCATCACCGCGTCGTCCGCGCCCGCGATGTTCGCCTCGATCTTGGCCAGGATCGAGTTCAGCAGGTTGTTGTGGTGGATCTTCGGGTCGAGCGCGTCCGGCGGCGGGCGCCGGACGCTGGAGGTGACCAGGGTGATCCCGCCGGTGTCGTAGACCGGCGGCTTGTGCTCCGGCAGCACGATCAGCGTCGGGCCCGACTGGTTGAGCCGCGGGTCCATGCCGCTGGTGATCTTGACGCCCCTGGTCAGGGTCAGCCGGATGTGCACGTTGTCGGTCATCTGGTTGGCCGCCAGCGTGCGCCGGATCTCGGCGATGATCTCCTCGTCGGACGGTACCGACTCGAACGCCAGCGCCAGCGCCGAGCGGCGCAGCCTGGCCAGGTGCTCGGTCAGCCGGAAGATTCGCCCCCGGTACAGGCGCAGCCCCTCCCAGACCGCGTCGCCGCCCTGCACCACCGAGTCGAACGGGCTGACACCCGCCTGGTCCCGGTGCGTCAGCCGGCCGCCGACGCTGACCATCAGGTCCCGGTTCCGCTCGTCAAAACCCTGCAGCACTGTCTCTCCCGTCTGCGCGGCCTCTCCTGTCTGCGCGGTCTCTCCAGCCTCGCGCTAGCCGACCGGCAGCCGGTGCGCCGACAGCTCCTCGTAGAACTCCTGGCACCTGGCGGCCAGTGGCTCCAGCCGGCGCGGCAGCTCGGCCGTCCGCTCCCGGTACGGGCCGAACCCCGTCGAGGCCCGCACCCCGTCGTACCAGTACCGCGCCCACACCCCGTCCGTCGGCCGCGGCCCGGCCGGCCAGCTCAGCATCGCCGGGTCGAAGCGCACCCCCAGCGCGCCGCACAGCGCCTCAAGCGCCGCGCGCGGCCGCCGCAGGATGTCGCCCGAGTCGATGACAGGACCGCCGAACGCCCGGAAGATCGCCGCCTGCTGCTCCAGGCCCAGGTCGGCCAGCGTCGGCTCCGCGCGCACCCGGGCGTAGGAGGCCAGCAGCTGGCGGGGGTCCCTGATCAGGAACGCGTGCGACAGCCCCGCCAGCATCCCGGCGTCCACCTCGGTCAGCAGGTGATGCGTCATGTGCTTCTGGTAGTACACCGCCCGCCCGGCCGGCAGCGGACCCTCCGACAGCGCGCGCAGCACCACCCGCCAGTCCGTCGGCTGGCTGGCGATGATCTCGTCCCTGCCCGGATGCTCGATGCCCGTGCGGTCCAGGTAGAACGCGTACAGCGGCTCGTCCACCACCACCGTGTCCGGCCGGTTCTCCCAGGCCCGCATGAGCGCCGTGGAGACCGTCCGCGGCCCCGACCACATCGCGATCCTGGCCGCGCCAGCCGGGCCCGCCGGGCTGGCCGGGCCGGCCGGGGCGGCGGGCGTCCCCGCCGTCGTCACTCCGCGAGGGCCCCGGCCTCGGCGCCGATCGTCGTGTCGTCGCCGTGCCCGGTATGCACCACCGTGCCCTCCGGCAGCGTGAGCAGCGACCCGCGGATTGACGCCAGGATCGTCGGCCGGTCGGAGTAGGACCGGCCCGTCGCGCCCGGACCGCCGTTGAACAGCGTGTCCCCGGAGAACACCGTGCCAAGCTCCGGCGCGTACAGGCAGACGCTGCCCGGCGAGTGCCCCGGCGTGTGCAGCACCCGCAGCCGGGTCCCGGCGATCTGCAGCTCCTGCCCGCCCGCCAGCACCCCGTCCGGCCGGTCCTGCGCGTACTCCAGCTGCCACAGCACCTGGTCGCCCGGGTGCAGCAGCACCGGGGCGCCCGCCGCCTGGCCCACCGCGACCGCCGCGTCGATGTGGTCGTTGTGGCCGTGCGTGCAGAGCACCGCCGCCAGCTTCCTGCCGCCCACCGCCGCGCCGATCGCCTCCGCGTCGTGCGCCGCGTCGATGACGATCACCTCGTCGTCATCGCCCACCAGCCACACGTTGTTGTCCACCGCGAAGTCCTGGCCGTCCAGCGAGAACGTCCCCGAGGTGACGATCTTGTCGATCCGGGCCGTCACGGCAGGGTCACCACGCTCCTGAGCACCTCGCCGCGGCTCATCTTCGCGAACGCCTCCTCGACCCCGTCCAGCGGGATCGTCTCCGAGACGAACTTCTCCAGCGGCAGCCGGCCCTGCAGGTGCAGGTCCGTCAGCATCGGGAAGTCCCGGTCCGGCAGGCAGTCCCCGTACCAGGACGACTTCAGCTGGCCGCCACGGCCGAACACGTCAAGCAGCGGCAGCTCCAGCCGCATCTCCGGCGTCGGCACGCCGACCAGCACCACCGTGCCGGCCAGGTCGCGGGCGTAGAACGCCTGCTGGTAGGTCTCCGGCCTGCCGATGGCCTCGATGACCACGTCCGCGCCGTTGCCCTCCGTCAGCTCGCGGATCTTCTCCACCGGGTCGGCCTCGCGGGAGTTCACCACGTGCGTCGCGCCGAACTGGCGTGCCCAGTCCAGCTTCCGGTCGTCCACGTCCACCGCGATGATCGTCCGCGCGCCCGCCAGGCTCGCGCCCAGCACCGCGCCGTCGCCGACACCGCCGCAGCCGATCACCGCCACCGTGTCACCGCGGGTCACCCCGCCGGTGTTGATCGCCGCGCCCAGGCCCGCCATCACCCCGCAGCCCAGCAGCCCCGCCACCTCCGGCTTGACCGCCGGGTTCACCTTCGTGCACTGGCCCGCCGCCACCAGCGTCTTGTCCGCGAACGCGCCGATGCCCAGCGCCGGGGACAGCGGCGTGCCGTCCGCCAGCGTCATCTTCTGCGCCGCGTTGTGCGTCGCGAAGCAGTACCACGGCCGGCCCCGCTTGCAGGCCCGGCACTGACCGCAGACCGCGCGCCAGTTCAGGATCACGAAGTCGCCGGCCGCCAGGCCGGTCACCCCGTCGCCCACCGCCTCGACCACGCCCGCCGCCTCGTGCCCCAGCAGGTAGGGGAAGTCCTCGCCGATGCCGCCCTCGCGGTAGTGCAGGTCGGTGTGGCAGACCCCGCAGGCCTGGACCTTGACCAGCGCCTCGCCGGGACCGGGGTCGGGCACTAGCACCGTGGTGACCGTGACAGGTGCCCCCTTGGCAGTCGCGACGACGCCGTTCACCTCATGTGCCATCAGGCCGAGTCCTCTCCCGCGACGAAACGAAAAACCGCCAGCTCATCCGCGTATGCGGGCGCCGGCGTGCCTCCGGGCGATGATACGACGGCCGCCCCGCGCGCGGTAGCCGCGGGGCAGGGCGGGTCAGGCCGCCGGCTGGCTGGCAGGGTGCGGCCGGCGGGCCAGCAGCGGATGATGCCGGTGCGACATCACGGTGATCTTCACCTCCGGCAGCGCCAGCGCCGCCAGCGCCATGCCCACCTCTTCCGGGGTGACCTCATATAGCGGCACCCGGTACTGCGGCCCACGGCCGCGCGGCTCCGTCAGCCGGGGCGCGCCGCGGCCCAGGCCCAGCGGCAGCACCAGCATGCCGGCCATCAGCAGCGCCTGGCGCGGCAGGCCGCGCCGCCTGACGATCCGCGCCGACGGGCCCAGCGTGATCTCCAGCAGCGCGCCATAGTGCCGGGGCAGGATGCCGATCTGCTGGATGTCCGCCCACCACAGGTGCACCTGCCGCTGCCGGGGCCGCTTGCGCCGCGAGCGGATGCCGAGCCTGACCCCGTTGCCGTCCGCCCGGAACGCCAGGTGCCGCACCGTCTTCAGCACCGCGACCAGCGTGAGCGTCGCGATCGCCAGCCCGCCAAGGCCCAGCGGGTAGTACCACCAGGCCGGCGCGACCACCTCCGCGGACCAGCCCCAGGCCAGCAAGACGATCAGCGCCGCCAGCCAGACCGGGACGAGCCACGGGTAGCCCCGCGGGTACAGCGACGCCGGCCCGCGGACCAGCGCCGCGTAGCAGTCCTCCGGCGCGCTGTCCCCATCGCCGCCTGCAGGAAAGAAGCCCACCCCGATGGCCATACCCTGATGGTCAGCCATGCGGGGCAGTCCGGCAAGTACGTAATCGGAGAGCTGTCCCTTCCTTAGTACGAACGCCCGAAAATTACTCGCTGGCCGTAGGCGCTGGGCTGCCCGCAGCGCACGCACGGACCCGTGTCCGGCTCGCCGTCCAGCGGGATGCACCGCGGCGTCGCCGCCGTCTCCGCCTTGATCTCGTCCTCGCACTCGGTGGTGCCGCAGTGCAGCGCCAGCGCCCAGCCCGCCGCGACCGCCGCGGTAAAGTCCGCCCAGCTATCCGCGCGGATCGTCCGTTCGTCCCGGAACCGGGTGGCCCGCTCCAGCAGCGCCGCCTGGAACGCCGTCAGCTCGAACGACAGCCGGGCCGGCGCCGAGTCCAGCGAGACCGACTCCTTCGCCGTGCCCTGGCTGGCCGTCTCGCCCGCCAGCCGGCGGGACATCAGCACCGAGCCCGCCTGCAGGTCGCGCGGGCCAAGCTCCAGCCGGATCGGCACCCCGCGCAGCTCCCAGTCGTGGAACTTGAAGCCCGGCGACACCTGCGGCCGGTCGTCGATATGCACCCGGATGCCCGCGCGGACCAGCCGGTCCGCCAGGTCACGGGCCGCGTCCGCCACCGCGCCCGCCGCCTCGCCCCGGCCGATCGGCACGATCACCACCTGGTAGGGCGCCAGCGCCGGGGGCAGCACCAGTCCCTTGTCGTCGCCGTGCGTCATGATCACGCCGCCGACCATCCGGCTGCTCATGCCCCAGGACGTCGTGTGGCACAGCTCAAGCGCGCCCGACTCGCTCGCGTACCGCACGCCGAACGCGGCAGCGAAGTTCGTGCCCATGTAATGCGAGGTCCCCGCCTGGAGCGCCCGGCCGTCGCGCATCATCGCCTCGATCGTGAACGTCCGCTTCGCCCCCGCGAACCGCTCGCCCATAGTCTTCTCCCCGGCGATCACCGGCATCCCCGCCAGCTGCGTGGCCAGGTCGGCGTAGAAGCCCAGCGCGAGCATCGTCTCGCGCATCGCGTCCGCCTCGCCGTCGTGCGCCGTGTGGCCTTCCTGCCAGAGGAACTCCGTCGTCCGCAGGAACATCCGCGGCCGCATCTCCCAGCGCACCACGTTCGCCCACTGGTTCAGCAGCAGCGGCAGGTCCCGGTGCGAGCCGATCCACCTCGCCATCATCTCGCCGATGATCGTCTCCGAGGTGGGCCGGATGACCAGCGGCTCCTCCAGGTCCTTGCCGCCCGCGTGCGTGACCACCGCCAGCTCAGGCGCGAAGCCCTCGATGTGCTCCGCCTCGCGGCGCAGGTAGCTCTCCGGGATCAGCAGCGGGAAGTAGGCATTGACGTGCCCCGTCTCCTTGATCCGCCGGTCCAGGTCCGCCTGGAGCAGCTCCCAGATCCGGTACCCGTACGGTCGGATGACCATCGTGCCGCGTACCGGTCCCCGGTCCACCAGCTCGGCCTTGAAGACCAGCTCGTTGTACCAGGCTGAGAAATCCTCGCTCTGCGGAGTGACCCCGCGCTCGTCGCGTCCCATGCTGGCCAGGCTAGAGGAGCGTCCGCTGGCCGCCGACTCGTTTTTCGCCGATCGTGCTGAACAGGCGAAACGGCCGATGTCGTAGCGAGGCCTCCAGCCGTACCGCATGATGTAGTGACCTTGACCGGCGCGGATGCCGTACAAGCCACGGGGAGCGACGCACGTCATGAGCACCGGACGGCGCCAGGATCAGCGGTCCTCCGCGCCTGGCGACCAGCCCGACGGGGCGGATGAGGACCTGGACTGGATCCGGTACCTGACCGGTGGCCAGCCAGGCGAGCAAGCACGGGCAGAGGAATCTGGCCGGAGCGATGAGTTCCTGCCGCCCAACCGCAAGCTCGCCCGCCGGTTCGGCGCGCGACGGCCCGAGCTGGGGCAGCCCGATTCCGGGCCGGCGACGCCGGGTCAGAGCCGAGCCAGCCAGGGCGGGCCGGGTCAGGGCGGATCGGGTCAGGGCGGAGCGGGTCAGCGTGGGGCGGGCGGCGCGGGCCAGCCAGGGGGCGGGCCTGCCGGGCCGCCCTTCCGGCCCGACATCGTGCCGCCCGTGCGCCCCGCGTCGTTCCCGCCCGGCGGGGCGGCCGGGTTCCGCCCCGACGTGCCCGAGTACCGGCCCGAGCCGCCTGCCGCGTTCCAGCCCGAGCCGCCGCCCGCGTTCCGCCCGGACACCACCGCCGCGTTCCAGGCGCCCGCCGCGCGGCGCGAGCCCGATGCCCGCGACCCCAGCTACCCCATCACCGGCCCGGTCGGCTACACCGATGGCGGCTGGAACGTCGGCCCCGGCCGGGCCGCCAGCCCTGGCGGTGCTTCCCTGGGTGCTGCGGCCCCTGGTGGTGGCAGTCCGGGCAGCGCGGCGCCCAGCGGCCGGGGCAGGGACTACCCGCCCGACGTCGGCTACGGGCCCGGCGGTGCTTACGGCCCAGATCCCGGCGGTGCAGACGGACCCGGCACGGGTCCCGGCTACGAGGCCGACCCGAGCGGTGCTTACGGGCCGCTGCCCGGCGCCGCCGGCCCAGGCAGGGCCAGCGACGCCGGCCTCGGCCGGGCCAGCGACGCCGGGTACGGCCGGGCTGCCGACCCCGGATACGGTCGGCCCGATCAGGGCCGTGACGCGATTGACCCCGCCTATGACGCGCTGAACGGCTACGGCGTGCCGAATAGTTACCCGCCGAATGGCTACGGCGCGGCCGCAGCGCCGCCGTCGGCCCCGCCGGCTGCCCGCCCCGGTACCCGCCCGCCCGTCGGCCCGGACAACAGCAGGGTTGTCGGCGGCCGGGCACCCGACGGTTACCCCGGCGACTACCCTCCCGGCGACAGGGACCGCCGCGACGGCGGTTATCCACCGCCCGGCCGGCTTAGCCCCGGCGATTCTGGTCCCGACGATTTCCGTTCCGGCGGCCCCGGTCCCGGCGGCTCCCGTCCCGACGGCCGTGGCGCGGGTGGCTACGGTCCCGCCGACTCCTACCCGCCCGGTGGCGGATACGGGGCAGACCAGCCCGGCTTCCCGCCGATGTCGGCCCGGCTGGCGCCCTCCGACGCCGCGTCCAGCCGCGCGCCGGCGGCCCGCCCGCCGCTGGACTACCCGCCGCCTGGACGTCCGCCGCTGGACTACCCGGAGGACGGGCCCACGTCCGGCCGCGATCCGGCGCGGGGACCCTCGGCCGGCGAACCCGGTGGTCGCCGGCATGCCGCTCCGCCCGAGTCCGCAGGCCGCCGGCCGGCGACCGGGCAGCCTGGGCCTGCCGGACCGCCTGGGAGCGTCGGGCGGCCTGGGGTCGGCCAGCCAGGAATGCCGCCCGAGCCCGCTACCGGACAGTGGGCGTTCCCGCCACAGCCCGGGTCCGACGAACCACATTTCCCCGGTCGCCCCGACCACGCTGGCCCGGACGACCGGCCGCAGCGCCAGGGCCGTCCGGACCGCGCCGGACCGGACGACGGACCGCAACGTCGGGGCCGCCCGGACCGCGCCGGATCGGCATCGGCCGCCGCAGCCATCTCCGCCGCTCCTGCCAAGTCCGGTCCGGCGAAATCTGCCCCGGCCAAGTCCGGCCGCGGCAAGGGCCGTTTCGGCAAGAAAGCCGTAGCCGCGGCCCCGCCCGCCGGCCGGACCGCTCCCAGCCGGACCGCTCCCGGCCGGACCGGTCCCGGCCAGGCGGACCCAAGCCAGCCACGACCCGGCCAGTCAGGACCGGGCCAGCCAGGATCCAGCCAGCCAGGATCCAGCCAGTCAGGACCGGGCCAGGCGGCGGCTCCCGCGCAGCGAATCGTCGGTCCGCCGGGGGCCGCGCGGTCCCCCAAGTCCGGCCGGAAGAACTCCGGATCGGCCAAGAACGCCGCCGCGCAAGACGCGGCCGTCGCCCGGTCCGCCCGGCGGGCCGGGCGGAACCGGCGCCGTCGCGTCCAGCTCATCGCCGGCGGGGCCGGCATCGTCGTGGTCCTCGCGGTCGTCGTCGAGATGCTGCTGCCCAGCAGCGGGCCCGCGCACGTGGTCACCGTGCCGCAGCGACTCGGTGCATACGCCCAGGCGCCCGCGCTCGCCGCCAGCCTCAAGGCCACTCAGCTCCGCAACAGCATCGTGTCGACCAGCGACGGCGAAGCCACCCACGTCGTGGACGCCGTCTACCAGGACACCACAGGCCCCGCCGCGCAGAACGGGCCGCAGATCGTGCTGTTCATCGGCGGGAACCTGTCTGGCAGTTCCGCCAGCTCGTTCATCTCCAGCTTCATCGGCCGGCTGTCCGGTGCCGTCACCACCTCGGCCGGCTCGCTCGGCGGCCAGGCCGCCTGCGTGCCCGGCGTGTCCGGCCGGCCAGCCGAGTGCGCGTGGGCCGATGACGACACGTTCGGCATCGTCACCTCGCCGACTATGGACGCCCAGACTCTGGCGAACGAGCTACGCCAGATCCGCCCCCAGGTCGAGCACCTGGCGCGCTAGTCGCCGCTCACCGGACTTTCGGATCGACGGCGAAGCGCCGGAGGGCAGGCGGGCCGGAGTGCGGCGAAGCCATCGTTCCGTACGAAAAGGCTCTTAGTTCTGCCGGTCCGCTACTTCTTCTGGTCCGTCGTGCCCGGACCGTCCTGCGGGCGCGGGCGGCGCAGCGACAGCCGGGCGACCGCGATCGCGATCGCCGCGACCAGCACCGCGAGGCCGGCTAGCTGGCCGCCGATCAGTTTCGGGTCGAGCGGGACCGTCGACGCGTCGGCCGCCGCGCGGGCGCGCACCGGCTGCTTGCTCGCCGACGGGAAGCCCAGGCCCGTCGAACTGGGGCTCGGGGAGACCGTCGGGAACAGCCCGCCCGTGCCGCCGCCGCCCGTGCCGATGCCCGGGTAAGGCGCCAGCGTCGACGGCGGGATCGTCACCGTCACCGGCGGGACGCTAGTCGAGGTCGTCGGCGTGCTGGTGATGACCTCCACCGAGCCCGACGCCTTGTAGGCGTGCGCGTCCTTGCCCGAGGCGGTGGCCGTGAGCTCGATCTGCTCGCCGCTGGTGGCCGAGGAGCGCACCCAGGACTCCGCCTGCAGCTCGTCGGCCTGGCCCTTCGCCAGCGTGCCGATCGTGCAGGTCGCCTTCCCGGTGCTCGGGCAGACCGTGAAGTGCGGTGCCGTCACGTGCCTGACATGCCCGAGCGAGATGCTGACCGCGACCGACTTGCCCGCCTCGTGCGTGCTCCAGACCCAGACCGCGAACCGCACCCAGTGTCCCGGCTGGACCCGCGAGGACGTCACCAACGCCTGCACCGAGGTGCAGAGCTGCGAGGTCGGCTTGCCCGGCTTCTTCGACTTCGTCGGCGTCGGGGTGGGCGTCGGCGTCGCGGTGACCGTGCCCGTCGGCTTCGGGCTGCTGCTCGACGGCTTCGGGTGCGGGCTGCTGCTGGACGGCTTCGGGCTCGCCGAGCTTGTCGGCGTCGAGGTCGACGGGCTTGAGCTGGGCGACGACGTCTTGCTGCTCGTCGGGCCCGGACTCGGCGAGGCCGTGGAGGTCTGCGTCTGCGTCCTGGTCGGCGCCGGGCTCGCCGAGCTCGTCTTGGTGCGGGTCGTCGTCGGCTTCGGCGTCGCGCTCACCGACGAATTCGTCGGGCTCGCGCTCGGCGTGGTGCTCGTTGGCGTGGTGCTAGTCGGCGTGGCGCTCGGGGAGGACGAGTTCGTGCTCGTGGGCGTCGCGGACGGCGAGTGGCTGACCGGCGTGCTGCTGGTGCCGGTGCCCGTCGGGGTCGGGCTGGCCGAACCCGATTGCGCCGGGGCGCTCGAGGTCGCCGTGCCCGAACTGATCGCCGGGTCCGAGGCGGCCTGCCCGGATGCCGCGTGGTGACGCTTGTGCTGGTGCGACTTCTTCTTGTGGCTCTTCTGGCTCTTGTGGTGCTCGCCGCTCGGCTTCGCCGGGTTGAAGAGCGCGGAGGTCAGCACCGAGTCGAGCAGCACGCCGGACTTCGGGCGGTGCGCGCAGGCACCCTTGACGATCGGCGGCCCGCCGTCGCTGCGCAGCTCAGAGGCCGCCGCGCTGACGATCGTCGGGCTCACGGTCAGCACCACGAATGCTGCCGCCGCGCCAAGGGCCACTGGCCTGACGAGTCGTGCCCGGACGATCCTCACTGACGCGAACCTCACCTACACGACCTCGCCGTCGTGGGCGTCCGTTACCCCGTCCGAATCGCCCGACATCGTCTTTACAGTATGCCTGTCCAGACTGAAGATTCCCCCCGGCGAGCTTTCGACACCTAAGCTTTTGCCACGGTTCATGTAGGTCCCGGACCAGCCAGGGGAGGGCCGTTGGCACAGCCCGAAGTGCTGACCAGGGCCGCGCGCCCGCCCGACCACGTGTTCCCCTACGGTCCCCGCGATGATCAGATCGCCGATCTGTGGCTGCCCGAGGGCCGGGGTTCCGGACGACCATTGGTCGTGTTTCTGCATGGCGGATTCTGGCGATCGGCGTACGACCGGCTGCACACGCGGCCCCTCGCCGAAGGGCTCGCCGCGGCCGGCTACGCCGTCTGCACCCCTGAATTCCGCCGAACGGGCCAGCCGGGTGGCGGGTGGCCAGGAACGTTCGACGACATCGCGGCGGCCGTCGACGCCGTTCCCCGGCTCGCCGCCCAGGCCGCGGGTGATGCGGTCGATCCCCGCCGGGTGGTCGTGGCCGGTCACTCTGCCGGCGGCCATCTCGCCCTGTGGGCGGCCGCGCGGCATCGGCTGCCTGCTGACAGCCCGTGGCATACCGCGCCTGCCGCCGAGTCCGGGGTCGCCGGGGTGGTGAGCCTGGCTGGTGTCTGTGACCTGGCTGAGTGCTACCGGCTCGGCCTGGACGGCGGGGCCGCGCGGGACCTGATGGGCGGTGATCCTGACGGCAGGCCGGGGGAGTACGCGGCGGCGGACCCGATGCGGCTGGTCCCGGTGGGGGTCACCGTTGCCCTGGTGCACGGGACTGTTGATCAGCGGGTTCCGGAGAGCATGAGCGTGGAGTACCAGCGGAAGTTGTCGGAGGCCGGGGATGATGCGCGGCTGTGGCTGCTAGCTGGGTGCGGGCATTTTGAGGTGATTGACCCGCTGTCGGAGGCATGGTCGGCGGTGTTGGCGGCGTTCGGGGCGGCGGCAGGATGAGGCGGCGGGATGAGGCGGAGAGGCGGGTGCAGGGAGACGCTGAAGCGGGCCGGGGAGGGCTGGCCTGGTTACGCGGGGCGGGGCGGATCTCGTGTATGCTCTCCTGGCGCGGTAAGGCAGGCGGGGTCGCTCCCGGCTTGCGAGCCGCACGCCCCCTTAGCTCAGTCGGCAGAGCGTCTCCATGGTAA
The DNA here is from genome assembly GCA_963725175.1 of uncultured Actinomycetota bacterium. GTDB lineage: Bacteria > Actinomycetota > Actinomycetes > Streptosporangiales > Streptosporangiaceae > DASUBV01. The sequence goes on along the minus strand of CAVRXH010000006.1, from coordinate 2,128,750 downwards.
GGAGAAGGTCTACGGTTCGATTCCGTAAGGGGGCTCCCAGCTCAGATGCTTGTTTCGCATGGAGAACCGAAGACCTATTTGCCTGCGGGGGGCAATCGAGGGGCAGTTTCGGGCTCTGAGGACACCTCTTCCGGTGCCGGAAGAGGTCCGGCAGATGAGGGCCTGCTGAGCAACGGGGTGACCGGGGCCTAGGTGCCTGGCCAGGGCGACTCCCGAAAGAACGGGTCTCCGTGATCACATGCGACATAACGCCGACTCGGCGCGCACCCCAAGTTGCTTCCGTCGGCTGACCGGTCGCGTGCAGATGTACCGGTTCTGGCCGTGGTCGCCAGTCCCTCATTGCAGGAGAGTGGCCGATGATCCTCATGGTGGCGGGTGCGGCATAATTCTGCCGTGCTGGGGTCGTGGGATGAGCTGATCGAGAACGTCGGGCTTCGCCCGGGCATGTTTGTGGGCCGTGCCCGGTATGCACTCGTGCGCAGCTTCGTCGAGGGCTTCGGTGAGGCGAGGGACGACGACGTACTCGGCGGGTTCCAGCAGTGGCTGAGCAGCCAGCCCCGGCACCGCGCGATTTCCAATTTCGCCTGGTCCAGCCTCTTGCTGCATGAGGTGTTCCCCGAGCGTGACCGGGTGGTCAGGCCGTCCTGGCAGGATGACCCGGCCACAGCCAATCCCAGCTGGCCCCTGCCTCCGCCATTCCCGGTCAGGGAGGACGACCTGGCCTTCCCCGAAGACGACGCCAAGGCGATCGCTCACCTGTGCGCGCGGCTGCGCGAGTACCTCGACTCCCGGCCAGCCTCCGGTGGCAGCCAGCAGGGCTCGCCCGCATGAATCCCGTTCGCCCGCTAGCCGGCACCAGCGGTCCAGGCCTCCGCGCAGAATGAACGCGTCTGCACCGCCATAAGAGGGGGCGGTTTCAAGTGTGAGCGAGCTACCTTGACCTCGGGTTTCCGTTTCGGGACGGTGGCTTATGCCGTTGACTGTTCCTGTGGAGGTTCTGCCGGGTGACCGTGAGGTGCTGGCCTTGTGGGTGCGGTCGCCGTCGATCCGGGCCGGGCTGGCGCAAGCGGGCCAGGATCGTGCTGCTGGCCGGGGACGGGATCGGGACGAATGAGATCGTGGCCCGGACCGGGGTGTCGAAGCCGACGGTGATCGCGTGGAGGAAACGGTACGCCGCCGAAGGGCTCAGAGGGCTGGAGGACCGGCCGAAGCGGGGCCGCCCGCGAACGACGGATGACGTGGCGATCGTGCTCCGGACGCTGGAGCCGCCGCCGGAGCGGCTGGGAGTTACGCACTGGTCCTCGCGGCTGCTGGCCGCTGAGCTGGGCCTGTCGAACGTGAAGGTCGCGGATGTGTGGCGAGAGTACGGGCTGCAGCCCTGGCGCGCCGAGACGTTCAAGTTCTCCACCGACCCGGAACTGGAGGCTAAGCTCCGCGACGTCGTCGGCCTTGACCTGAACCCGCCGGACAAGGCCGTCGTCCTGTGCGTGGATGAGAAATCGCAGGTGCAGGCCCTGGACCGGACCGCGCCGATCCTGCCGCTGCGGCCCGGCATCCCGGAGAAGCAGACCCATGACTACGTCCGGCACGGCACCGCCACCTTGTCGCCGCGCTGGAGGTCGCCACCGGGAAGGTCACCGATGCTTGCTACCCGCGGCACCGGCACGAGGAGTTCCTGAAGTTCCTCCGCCAGGTCGCCCGAGCCTACCCGCGCAGGAAGCTGCACATCGTCGTAGACAACTACGCCACCCGCAAGCACCCTGACGTCCAGGACTGGCTCGCGAAGAACCCGCGGATCACCCTGCACTTCACGCCGGCGTCCGGGTCCTGGCTGAACATGGCGGAGATCTTCTTCGGGATCATCACCCGCCAGGCCATCCGCCGCGGCACCTTCACCAGCGTCAAGGACCTCACCAACGCCATCAGCCAGTTCATCGACGCCTGGAATGAGCGCTGCCACCCCTTCACCTGGACCAAGACCGCCGACGAGCTACCCCCGCATACTCGACCAGGTAAAAGAACCTCGTTCACGCGACACTAGCAACTTCCTTGTCGGGTCTTCTCGGCAATGGGACAAGCGGAGTGTTCCCGTGCGAGAAGAGGTACCTGAAGTTCGCGAAGTTGGTTCGGATTCGCAACCGAATGGGGCGCCCTCGCGCGCTTGTGCGCTTGGCGGTCGACGCATCCCGGACAGGTGAACAGCAGTTAGGTGATGCCACGACCCGCGTTTTCAAATACTCGTTCAGGGGTCCGGCGGAGTCCGCTAGCCAGGCGCTGAAAGAATACGCTGCCGAACAGTCTCAAGGTACTGTACATCGTCATCCCTCGCCCTTTTCCGGACCGGGTAACTAGTCCGGTGGTTCCGATCCCGATGACCCTGCTGTGGCCGACCCAGTTCGCGCGCTCAGTGGTGTAGTCGGCGCTGTCCTGCGGTTTCCATGACCGATGCCCTGTTCGGCGCGGTCGAGGTGCACGACGCCGCTGGGGAGAGGATGTGCCCCTCGACGAAATACTTGTACTTGGCGGTTCCGCACAGCGAGCATCTCGGTATGAAATAGCGCCAGACTGGGTCTATAGCAGTCGTTTGAGCGGGTCAGTGGCCGCTAGCAGTCTGACGCAGCCGCTCACGGCCGATGAGGTTGCTGTACAAAACTGCTGTACGGGACTCCTGGCCCGCTGAGGTTGGATGGCTAAAACCCGCAGATTAAAGCTTGACAAGATGAATTCTGAGGTGTTGCTGATCTCGTCTGAGAGATCCAGTTCCGTCATTTTCGATGATAGTCACAAAATGTCGTCGTGGCTGGCGTCCCGCCGTCTTCGAATTATAATGACAAGATGCCTAGCGGACTTTCCGATGCGCGTAAGACTGCCACTTTGAGCGAGTAGTCCTTTGCTTTCCTCAAGTTGCTTTATCCATTTAGTTAGATCATTGTCACTAAGTGACAGCGCACTTCCGCCCAGTGTAAAGAGCTGGATCGCTGGAGGTGCGGTGACCGATAGTCCAAGTATAACTAGGGCAACGCATGTAGCCAGGGAGAGCCACAATAGAGAAATAGTACAGAAGGCGATCAATGAACCGAGATACATGACGCTGAAATATACAGCGACACCGACATATCCGACGTTTTGCTTGCGGTAGCCAGCCGCGACGAATGTAGCAGGCGGTGACCACAGAAAGTTTTCCCACATAAACAATGATGTATTGGCTATGCCATCGTCTCCGTCACTGGCCCACGTGGTGCGTTCGAAGAAGCGCAGAAAAACTCCAGCACGCTCCATGCGGATCATTTCGCCTGACCACGCGAGCGCTCCTCCTAGGAGGACCGCAGGTAGAACCAGGCCGAATATAAATTGGGCAGCGATAACAGAGTGAGCTAGGTGAGATGTTCCAGCTACAAGAGCCGCAGCAAAGAGTGTCCCAGCTACGGCCTGATTCCATTGCAAGATGCTGTGTTGAGCGTCGCGCGCTTGGGCAATCTCCTCCCGTAGTGACTCGTACTGCCGGGCTGCATACTGGCGGCGCTCGTCCTCGGGGAGCATGGGCTCTATAGTGCTCGCTGGTCGGATGCGGAGTCGAGCTGGGTTGCTGCTTTGCGTGTGGGCTCTGACACCTGGGGTGCTCCGGCGGACCCGCACTTTTGCCATGACCCGGCGGACGTCAGCCGGCACGTCCTCCACCGTCCGCTCCCACTCGTGCACGCGACTCGTTTCCGTGCCGCACGCCGGGCGGGCCACCGCCCCCTGCTGCGTCAGAGCGGGCCCGGGGCGCGATTCCGGGATGCTCCCGGCCCGTTTGCCCGGACCTCTCATCGAAACCCCGCCGTGCGCCTCTCAACTCAACTCGGGGCAGTCCCGGTGGCTCGCCAGTCGCGGTGTCACAGCAGGGCGGCTTGTCCCGCCCGGCCTGGTCAGGGGCTCGTGCCCGGCCAGCGTGTACAGCTCTGGTAGACATCCAGCTGAGGCCGGGTGTCGTCGTGGCCGCCGACCAGGATCACGTACGCGACCTCGGCAGACTCGGGGGCGACAATGACTTCGGACCGCCCTGGTTAAGTGCACCATGCACAGATGGTCGAGCAGGTCGCCGCTGAGCCGGTAAGTCAGCGCCGCGCAACCCCTGGCTGCGAGGTCGGCTTCGAACTGGTCGTAGGCGCGCCGCGATCGGCAGGGCAGTTCGTTGAGGACCTTATTGGCCAGAGGAGTCGCGCGAACTTCGACGGTCGCCTCTATCCCGTGGGCTGACGACGGACGATGTACTCGTCTCGGTGCATCTGCGCCAGGGACTCGGCCAGGTCGGGATCGGCGCGCTCCTGTTCATCTGTAAGACGATTGTGACGGGGGTTGCAGCCGCAGATCGGCGCATCGGTGGTGGCTGGCCGGGCAGGCTTGCTGGTCAGGTGGGGTAGAGGCGTATTTTGACGCCGATGGCGTTGGCGATGCGGGTGAGGTCGCCGGGGTCGCTGGTGACGACGGGGGCCTGATGGCGGACGGCGGTGGCGATGACGATGGCGTCGACGACGTCGGCGGTGCCGGATGCTGCGCAGGCGGTGCCGGCGGCGCGGCCGGTGGCCTGATCGTCGGGGAGGATGTCGCAGCCTTTGAGGACGCGGGAGATCTGGTGCTGGGGTCCGCCGCGCCAGGCCTGGGCGAGGACGACGACGGGGACGATGGGGCGGATGCGTGCCCTGGTGATCTCGTCGTGGAGGGCGAGGAAGTCGGGGCTGCATCGTTCGGCTGCCAGGAGCGCGCCGGTGTCGTAGACGATGGCGTGCATCAGCTGGCGGCGGCCTGTGGCTGGTCGTCGAGGAGCCCGGTTTCTTCGAGGAACTGGCGGGCGCGCTGGCGGGAGGCTTCTGGCAGGGGGCCGTGCTCGCTCTCGTAGTCGGCGACCAACTCGCGGGCGGCGGCTCGCCCGGCGGCGTGGAGGGCGGCGGCGCGGGCTTTCTCTGTGGCGGCCTCGGCGAGCCAGGTGGAGACGGGCTTTCCCTCGCCGGCGGCGGCGGCCTTGATTGTTGCCTCGACATCGGGCGGGACGGAGATCGACAGCTTCCGTGCGGTCATGGGACCATGATAGACCTCGGTAGGACGGTGTTCCTACCGATAGCGGCGGCGTTGCTGGGCCGGAGCGGGACCGGCATGCGGGGGCGCCGTTTCTGTGCGTGATGACAGCGGCCGTGCAGAGGTCATCTCGGGGGCAGTTCGGGGGGCAGAACGCCGCCAGCGGCGGCTTCTCCAGGCTGGTCGCAGCTTGCGTGAGCGAGCATCTGCCTGGTCAGGACACGTATGGCCAGGTCGCGGCTACCGTTGGCCGCTCTTGCTGCATGAGGTGTTCCCCGAGCGTGACCGGGTGGTCAGGCCGTCCTGGCAGGATGACCCGGCCACAGCCAATCCCAGCTGGCCCCTGCCTCCGCCATTCCCGGTCAGGGAGGACGACCTGGCCTTCCCCGAAGACGACGCCAAGGCGATCGCTCACCTGTGCGCGCGGCTGCGCGAGTACCTCGACTCCCGGCCAGCCTGCCGGTGGCAGCCAGCAGGGCTCGCCCGCATGAGTCCCGTTCGCCCGCTAGCCGGCACCAGCGGTCCAGGCCTCCGCGCAGAATGAATACGTCCGCGATGTTAAGACAGGCGGCTTCGCGTGGGACCGGCCTTCCCTGGTCGTGCTTGCCTGCGCCTGGTGGCGTGCTGCTCGGGCCGCCCGGGTTCGTCAGGGGCTTAGTGGCGGGTCGTCGCCGTGGGTCCGCGGGTGTTCCGGGCCGCGGTGCGCGATGATAGAGGGCATGACAGCGCAGCCTGTTGATGACTTTGACCCGGATGATCCGGTAGAGATCGCGCGGGTTCTGCCGGGCCGGTTCCACGGGCAGTTCCTGGCTGAGTATGACGCGGCGCCGACGGTTGCCCGGCGCCCGGAGCAGTACCGGATGACGTCGCTGAGCTGATCTTCGTGCTTGACGTCGCCTGGATTTGCTGACCGGCTGGTCGCTGCTGTCGCTGTTTCCTGCCTGCGGGGCGCTGCCTGCGTCTATCCGGTGACGGGGCGCATAATTATACGATCGGGCTCGCCCGGCATGGTATGGCGTACTGGTGGGGAGAGAATAGCTTTGAAAGAACAGGGAATTGTGTGCGAACTCGGCGTCGTTGACGTCGCAAGTTCGGTCGCGTTCTACGAAAGATTAGGATTCGAGAGAATAGAAGTAGAACTGGCCGGTGGGTCATTCTCGTGGGCCGAGCTCGCATTCCACGGATCCAGGCTGATGCTTCAAGAGATCGGCGGGCTTGCCGACCACCTGCCCGGTATCGCACGAAAGCTGACCGGGCCTTCTCACGCCATCGTTCTTCGCGTGGGCTCGGTAAATGATGCCGAGGCCCTGTACGGGCGTCTTGGCGAGCTGGGCGTAGAGAGTCAGACCAGCCTTCGTCGGACAGCCTACGGAACGACGGAGTTCTCGGTCATCGATCCGGACGGTTACGTGCTGCTGATAGCGGGCAGCTAGAAGCTAGCCTGGAGCAGGGAAAGGTCCGGCTATTCCGTGAGGAGAGCCGCTGCGCCGCTGACGGGCGGGGGCGCTGCCTCCTGCAGGCGAACCGCGGACCGGCTGATCAGCAGGGCGGGCAGGAAGCCGAGTCCGAGCGCGGCGAGCACGCCCAGGTTGGCATTAGCCCACGCTCCGGTCTTGCCGCCGAGCCCGATCGGGCCGAGCAGGTACCCCTGCCAGGACAGCCAGCCGGCCGAGTTGTTGGTGACCAGGCCCCAGCCGATCGCGCTGACGAGCGCGACGAGGCAGACCGGGAGCCAGCGGATGTCGCCGTAGCGCCCCGTGCGATCGTAGAGCTCGGGCTCGCGGTAGTCGGCCCGCCGCATCGCGATGTCCGCGAGCATGATCCCGCACCAGCCCGCGACCGGTACGCCCAGGGTGATCAGGAACCCCTCGAACTGGGCCAGGAAATTCCCGGCCACGAAGACCACGTAGATCGTGCCGCCGGTCATGAGCACGCCGTCGACGAGGGCTGCGCCCCACCGGGGTACCCGCAAGCCGAGCGCCAGCAAGGCGAGCCCGGAGGAGTAGATATCGAGCACCGATCCGGCGATCAGGCCCAGTACCGCGACGATCGCGAACGGCACCAGGAACCACCCCGGGAGCAGCACGGCGAGCGCTCCGATCGGGTCGTTGCCGATCGCCTTGCTCAGCCCGGTTGACGAGCCGGCCAGCAGGAGCCCGAATACCAGCAAGATCACTGGCGGGAGGGAGATCGCGAACGTGGTCCACCCGGCGATCCCCGCGCCTGATGACCTCCGGGGCAGGTAACGGGAGTAGTCGGCAGCCATGATCGTCCAGCCGAGCCCGAAACTGGCCATCGCGAATACCAGCGCGCCGATGACGTCCTGCACCGGGCCGGCCCGCAGCCCCGATGCCACGGACCAGTGGATCCGCCCGGCAGCCAGCACGAGGAACATGACGGTCAGCACGGCGGTGACCACCGTGATCACCATCTGCATCCGCATGATCAGGCTGAACCCCATGATCCCGCCGAAGATCGTGAGGACTACCACGATGACCAGGGCGATCACCTTGGTCAGCGTGCCGCCACCCCAGCCCAGGTGACCGGACACGGTCGCGATCGCCAGCGTGGCAAGGACCACCAGCACGGTCTCCCAGCCGACATTGACCAGCCAGGCAATGGCCGTGACCAGATTATTGCCGCGCACCCCGAACGCGGCCCTGCTCAGGACCATCGTCGGCGCCGACCCCCGCTTCCCGGCCACCGCGATGAAACCGCACAGCACCGACGACATCACGATCCCGGCCACGCCTACGGCAAGCGCCTGCCAGAAGGAGATACCGAAGTCCAGCACGAACGACCCGTAAGACAGGCCCAGAACCGAAACGTTCGCCGCGAACCACGGCCAGAATAGATCTCGTGGCCTGCCCTTGCGCTCGGCGCCGGAAATAACGTTGATCCCGTTAACCTCAATCTGTAACAACCGGTCAGCCACGATTCAAGCCCTCCCTCACTCACATGACCAGCTCCTGATCGCAGTCTCCCTCCCGTAACGGACTCTGGCTAGCCAGCTGAGCCAGGTAACGCAGCCACGAGACAGCAGTGCCGGAAATCCTCAGCACACGCGGAGCCGTGGCAGGCATGTCTAAGTCCAGGCGTTTGCGCAGCCGAATGAAGCCGGCAATTCGCTGACCGGCGTGCTAGGCGTCCATGACCGGCACGTGCCGGAAATACGGCCTGGGTCGTGAGGGCATCTCTGGTGAGTGCGGCTTCAGCGGGCGTTGAACAAATCCGTCAGATGCATTCTGAATGAGCTTTGCCTCGAAGCCGCCTCGGCGGTGTTGTCCACGCCCGCGAGCGACACGCTGTAGATGCTGATCCATGCGCTGCCGGTCGGCGAGGATGACGTTCGATGCGCCGGCGATGCCGAGTAGTCGTTGTCGTCGCCTTGCTCGCCGATGACGGTCAGCGCTAGGGCGTGATCGGTGGCCGTCCACTCGGCGAGGTCTTACGCCTCGTTGGCGATGTCGGCGGCGAACTGGCTGGCTTGCGGCGTTTGCTGGGTGACCTGCGAGGCGATATCGTTTTCCGCAGAGAGTAAAACCCGGCTCACAGCGGAGGCCCTTGCTTGATCGTCCACACTCCGGACGCATGGTGAGGGCCTCGTGCTGAGCTCGGTGGCAAACTCGCTGCGTGTGCTGGTAACGCTCGTCAACCACGGTGAGATCGGGGTCAGCGACATCGGCCGCGAGCTCGACCTCACGGGGGGCACCGTCTTCCGGCTGCTATCGACGCTCTGCGAGGCGGGATTCGCCGAGCAGAACCAGGAGAACCGCAAGTACCGGCCTGGCCCGCAGGTCCTGGAACTGGCGAACACGATCCGGTCCAGGACGAGTTTCATCGACGTTGCCCACGGCGAGCTTGAGACGCTCATGAACCAGTCGGGCGAGACGGTGAACCTGGGCGTGCTCCGGGGCGACAATGTGGTCTACGTCGACCGGGTCGTGGGCACCCAGCATCAGCTCGTCATGGAAGTCCGGGTCGGCTCGGCCATCCCGGCATTCTGCAGCGCCATGGGCAAGTCGCTGCTGGCCTACGCCGACCCCGAGGTACAGCGCGACTACCTGCGGCGGCTGCCGAAGATCGTCACGGCCGAAGGAATCAAGCCGCCGGCTGGCCAGGCGTTCGCCGAGGAACTGGATCTGGTCGTGACGTCAGGGCATGCCGAAGACCACGGCGAGTACTCGCCCGATATCGCGTGCGTCGCCGCGCCGGTGCTTGACGGTGTCGGCCGGGCCATTGCCGCGGTGAGCATCTCCGGGCCGCGGCACCGGGTTGAGATCAGGCGGGCCGACCTGACCCCGCTGGTCCGCGAGGGGGGCAAGCGGCTGTCGGAGATGGCGCAGCGGCTGGGTCCCGCCTACGCGCGGTTCTAACGAGCCGGGCAGGCCCGGCGAGACGGCCGGAATCGCTTACCCGGCTTCGGGTCGCGGGCGCGGCAGGTCTGGCGGCTGCAGGCTGTAGCCGCGTCCGGCGTAGTCGAACATGGCCAGCTCGAGCCGGTCCAGGTCTGCTGCCTGCGGCGACGCGTAGTAGGCCCGGATCTCGCTGATGAGCCCGGTCGCCCTGTCGAAGATGTACCACTCGTCGCCGCGCAGCACGGTGCCGGCGAACGTCTTGTAGTGGGTCCACTCGATGACCGCGCGGGCGGTGGCGGGGTCGGTGATGACCTGCTCGATCGTCCAGATCGAGCCGAGGTTGCGCACGGCGGCCGCCCAGCGCTCGGCGATGGCGCGGGCGCCGACGAAGGCGCCGCCGTACATGCCGGGCGGGAAGTAGTGAACTCCCTCGGGCACGAAGCACTCGGTGATCGCCTGCTCGTCGGCGGCGTTGCAGCCGTCGAAGTACCGGCGGATCAGCGCCTCCATGCCGTCGTGGGTCAGCTTGGCACCGGGGTCGCCGGCAAGCTCGCTAGGTGCGGCGTCAGTCATCTCTGGTCTCCGGTCGGGGTCAGCGGGCACGGCACGACACCGAGCCCAGGCTCTGGAACGTCGCGGTGTACTGGCAGCCGGGCTTGAGCGGTGTCGCCCTGGTCAGGGAGCCGGACAGCACGAGGTCGCCGGCCCGGAGCCTGGCGCCGAACTCGGCGAGGGCGTTGGCCAGCCAGGCGACGGCCGTCGCGGGATGGCCGAGCGCGGCGGTCGCCGGTCCCTGGGCCAGCTCGCTGCCGTTCTCGGTCAGCCGGACGACTTCGGCCGACAGGTCGGTGTCCGCCCGCAGCGCCTGCTCGGGCCCGAACACGCACCTGGCGCTGCTGCCGTTGTCGGCGACGGTGTCGGCGTAGGTGATCCGCCAGTCGGTGATGCGGCTGTCGATGATTTCCAGCGCCGGGCACACGGAGCTCGTCGCCGCGAGGACGTCGGCGGCGGTGACGCCGGGCCCGGTCAGCGGGCGGCCTAGCCGGAACGCGATCTCGGGTTCCACCATGGGCGCGACCAGGTTGGCCAGGACGACGTCGCCGCCGTCGGCGATGACCATGTCGTCGAACAGGTGACCGTAGTCGGGCGTCGCGACACCGAGCTGGTCCTGAATGGCCTGGGACGTCGCCCCGATCTTGCGGCCGATCAGGGTCGCCCCGGCCGCCATCCGAAGCCTCGCGTATTCGGCCTGAACGGCGTAGGCGTCTGACGGCTGAAGGCCGGGATGCTGCTCGCTGAGCGGCGCGATGGCCGTAGCGGCGCGCTCGGCGGCGTAGATCTCCTGGCCGAGCTGGGGGATTGACACCATCAGCGACGTGCTCCGATCGTCGGCTCAGGACGCCGCGCATGCAGCGCAGCTATGACGCTATACGAAAGATCGTTCTTATATAAAGAAAGACTGCCGTGCGTGCGCACTGGCTGTCAACCCGGCGGTGTCGGTCCGGCATGGGTTCAGGCGACCCGGTGCCGGGCGAACTGGGCGGGCTCGAAGGACGTGGAAGCGCCGGGGGTGTCGCTGACCAGGAATGTCCCGTGCTCGATGCGGGCGGGCTCGATGAACAGATCCTGCAGCCAGGGGATGCACTCGATCATCGGGCAGGCGGGGTGGCCGGCGCCGAGGTGCTGGTGCACGCGCATCATGTCGGCGTGGTGCGGGACGACGTCGATGTGATGGGCGAGCGCGATCTCGGCGACGGCCAGCCACTCGGTGATGCCGCCGAGCCGGGTGACGTCGGCCTGGACGTAGCTGATGATGCCCCGCTCGATGTAGTCGCGGAACATGGTGCGGCTGTAGACGTGCTCGCCGAGGGCGATGGGGATCGAGGTGGCCTGCGCCAGCCGCCGGTGGCCGTCGACGTCGTCGGGGTCGAGCGGCTCCTCCAGCCACTTGATCCCGAACTCCTCGAACCGGTGCGCCCAGGTCAGCGCCGTCGTTGTCGACCATTTCTGGTTGACGTCGATCATCAGGTCGATGTCCGGGCCGAGCGCATCCCTGACCGCGCCGACCCGGCGCAGGTCCTCGCGCGGATCCGGCTTGCCGATCTTCATCTTGACGCCGGTATAGCCCTGCGCCACTAGCGCGGTCATCTCGTCGATGAGCCGTTCCTGGCTGAAGTTCAGCCAGCCGCCGTCGGTGTTGTAAGAGGGCACGGCACCTTGCTTGTGACCGCCGACGAGCTTCCAGAGCGGGACGCCGAAGTACTTGGCCCGCAGGTCCCACAGGGCGATGTCGACGGCGGCCAGGGCCATGTGGCTGATCCCGGTCCGCCCGGTCCAGTGCGCTCCTGACCAGTACAGCCGGTCCCAGTGGCGCTGGTAATCGAGCGGGTCCTCGCCGATCAGCAGGGGCGCGTAGACGCGGTCCAGGATGTCCTTGATCGCGTAGTCCCCGGTCGACAGCGTGCTGGTGTAGCCGGTGCTGGTAATGCCTTCGTCGGTCTTGATCAGGACCCCTGGCAGACCCCAGGTCACGGCCTCGTTGAACGCGTCGGTGACGAGCCGGGGGATGGGTGCGTGCACGATGAACGTCTCGATCTCGGTGATGCGCAAGCTTTCCGCCTCCTTGCCTTGGGCCCGATGGGGAATGAGATGGGCCGGGGCGACGATGGACCTACAGCAGGGCGACCGGCCGGAGGGCGAAGCCGGCGGTGGTGCCGCGGACCTTGGGGCACAGGGCGATGTAGCAGAACTCGTAGGCGCGCCTGGCCGCGAGTTCTTCAAGGTAGTGGAGTTCGCCCATGAGCACGCCCTGCTCGACTAGGAGGTACTCGTGCACCGGCTGGGCGGCCGCGCCGTCCAGGGCGGGCATCACCTCGACGGTCGAGGTGTCGCTGGCGATGATGACCGGCCCGGCTTCCTCGCACAGCCAGCGGGCGGCGGCCAGCGTGATGCCCGCCGTATCCGGCCCGGCCAGCGCTTCCCGGTCGTGGCCGACCTCGCCCCAGTGCCGCAGCGAGCCGGTCCTGACGCAGATCACGTCGCCGGCTCGCAGTTCGGTCCCCTGAGCGGCGGCCACCGCGGCCAGGTCGTCCGGCCCGATCCCCTGGCCGGCGGCCAGGTTCTCGACCCCGAGCCACCCGGCGACGTCAAGCAGGACGCCGCGCGCGATCACGGGCCGGATCGTCTCGCCGCCGGCTCGCCGCGGGCCAAAGTCGGTGCCGTGCCGGGCATCGGTGAAGCCGTTATACCAGTGGTTGTCGGCCCCGGTCGTGGCGTGCGCCAGGGAGTCGAGCTGGGTCCCCGCGTGGTCGGAGATGATCACCATGCTGGTGCGGAAGCTGAGCCCGGCCGGGTCGGACCCGATCGGCGCGAGGTCCCCGCCGCGCCGGATCCCGTCGGGCGTGCGGTAGGACACGACCTCGGTCGCGACGTGCCCGCCCCACAGGAACGAGCCCTTGTCGACCGTCACGCCCAGGTCGACGACCTGGCCGGTGCGTGCCAGGGCGAGCGCCGCCAGCCGGGTCTGCGGCGTGATCGCGTTGAGCGCCCCGGCCTCGTCATCGGGACCCCAGGACCAGCCCCAGCCGCGTCCTGGCGCCCAGCCGCCTGCCTGCCCGTCCATCAGGCTGGCAGGGCGGCGCAGGCCGGCCACGTCCGGCTGGGTTCCATGATCAACGGGCTTGCGCAGGGCCGGAACAACAGCCTCGCCGATCGCCGATCGCATCGCCGCGAACGCGGACATCGTCATGGCGTTGTCCGCTGACGTGACGACGAGCCGGACGCCCAGGCTCAGCCAGCGCCGCGCCGCCTCGGCGGTCGGAGCGTAGATTCCGGTGGCCACGCCGGCCGCCGTGAGGCGGCTGACGAGGTCGCCGATCATCGCGACGACCTCCGGATGCTCGGGCTGGCCGGGGTGGCCGAGCGAGCCGGCCAGGTCGACGGGGCCGAAGAACAGGGCGTCGAGCTCGGTCACGGCCGCGATGTCGCTGACCGCGCCGAGCGCGTCGGCGCCCTCGATCATCGCGACGAGGGCCGATCGCCTGTTTGCCCGGCCCGTTGGATCGCTGTCATCAAGCCCGTAGCCCACGCCGCGCGCATAGGGATTGAGGCTGCGCTCGCCGGCCGGCGCGAACCTGCCCGCGGCGACGACCTGCTCGGCGGCGGACCGTGAGCCGACATGCGGCACGATCACGCCGTCGACGCCCATGTCCAGGGCGCGCGATATCTCGACCGCCCGGTCGCTGGCGATGCGGGCCAGCGAGTAGGCGCCGGCGGCACGGGCGGCGGCATGCAAAGCGGGCAGGTCCTCGGTGGTGACCTGGCCGTGCTCGAGGTCGCAGACGACCGCGCCGAACCCGGCGCCGACGGCCATCTCGACGATCTCGACGCGCGGGATCATCACGAAGGTCGCGGCGATGGGCGCGCCTGACCGGAGGCGGTCGCGCAGGCCTGGCAGGGGCATATGGGGTCCTTCCGGTCGATTCACGGCCTTGCGAGGCATACTCTACACGTATAACGTAAGACGCTATCGCCTAGAGAAAAAGTCTTGGAGGGGCCGGACGCGATGTTCGAGGTTAGCGAGCGGGACCGGGCTGACGAGCGGGACCGGGCGGGCGAACAGGGCAGCGGCCGCGATCTCGTCGCCCGAACCGGGAGCCTGGAGATCCGCTTCGAGGCTACGACGGGGGCGATCCGGCGCGTTGAGAATCTCCGCACGGGCCAGGTGCTGACCGAGCACGACGGTGCGCCGCCCTGGCGGGCGGTGCCGCAGGGCACGGCATGGAGCCCGCTGACCGGCACGCCCGCGGTCGCCGACGAGATCACGCCGACCGGGTTCAGCTACGAGATCACCCCGGAGGGGCTGCACCTGAGCTGGGAGACCAGCGAGCCAGGGCTGCGGGTGACTGCCCTGGTCACCGGGGACGGCAGCGACCGGATCGGCCTGTGGCCCTCGGTCGAGGTGGACGGCGGCGCGCTGCCCCCGGCCGAGCTCACCTACCCGGTCGTGCCCGAACCTGGAGAACTGTCGCCCGGCGGCGCGGACGACTACCTGCTGTTTCCCGCGCACACGGGCGTCCTGGTCCGGACACCTCGGGCCAGGCCGCCGCTCGATGCGTGCTACCCGGACGGCTACTCCGGCTGCCCGGTTCAGGTAACCGCCTACTACGGCCCGGACGGCGGCTTCTACCTCGCTGCCCACGACACCCGGTCGACCTGGAAGAACTTCCACTTCGCCGCTGCCGAGTGGAGCGTGCGGCACGAGGCGTTCGACCTCGGCGCCGGGCAGCCAATGGCGCTGGGCTACCCGGTTGTCCTCGGAGCGCTCACCCGCGGCGACTGGTACGAGGCCGCCGGGATCTACCGGGGCTGGGCGCTGGCCAGCACGCCCTGGTGCCAGAACCTGGCCAGCGCCGGCCAGCACGCGGCGGCGGGCGTGGTCCAGCGCGACCAGTGCGCGTGGATGTTCGACGACGTCGGGCTGGCCGTCTGGGGCGGGCCGTCGTCGCTGGACTGGAGCTCGTGGTACCAGTTCTACGCCGACGTGGCCGGAACGCCGCTGCACATCACCAGCGGGTGGGACTGGCCGGCCACCCGGCCGAACACGGTCGGCAAGGAAGGCTGGCTGCCACCGCGTCTGCATGCGGCCAACGTCGCCGCGTGGAACGGGCACTACGTCACGCCGTACCTGAACGACATCTTCATCTCCAGCCAGGCGCAGGACTTCCTGACCCGGTGGGAGCCCGCCCTCATGTACCCCTATGCCGACTTCACCTGGTCCCGGTTCACGCACCGGACCCGGCCCGACGCGCCGCGGCTGGTTGAGCTGGACCCGCGGGTCACCACCAACACCGACTTCTTCCCCTGTCCGGCGGCGGAGGCCTTCGTGGACCTGCACGCCTGGCGGGACGCCGGGCTGATGACGCACGACACGCTGGCCGGGGTCTGCTACGACATCTCCTCCGGTAACCCGATGCTGTGGTCGCGGTGCTGGCGCACCGAGCACGGGCATCCGCCCGGCCGGGGCCGGGACATCGTGACGGCCTACAACGACCTGAACAAGCGGTCGACGGCGCAGGCCCGGCGGACCACCGGGCGGTACCTGGTGCAGGGCGTCGAGACGATCATCGAGAACATCATCGACTCGGTCGATTTCTATGTGGCCAGGGCGGGCGCGGGCCCGCTCGGGGTGCTGGAGTCCTGGCTGCCGCAGCCGGAGGAACCCCCAGGCGCCGGATTCGAGATCGTGCCGCTGTTCGACGCGATCTACCACGACGTGGGCCCGGTCCGCCAGGACGGCTGGCTCACCCTCGGCACCGACATCGGCGACCTGTTCTACTGGGCCGCCGCCCGGATCGTCCTGCAGTGGGGAGCGCTGCTCTCGCTGCACTACGCCAACAACCCGCCCGAGCGGCTGCCCGCCCGCTATCCGGAACAGCCGGCCGAGCTTATCGACTGGGACGGGTCGCTGGTCCGGTTCGATGACCTGCCCGAGCTCGACCAGGCCAAGGCCGACTTCACCGGCGAGCTGGCCAGGGCCCGCACCGCGCTCGGGCCTGGCTACCTGTCACGCGGCGCCCTGCTGCGGCCGGTGCCTCCCGCGCGGAACCCGACGATGACCGCCGGCTACCGCCGCCACCTGGCGCATGCCCCGCGGCTGCGTATCGCGGGCGAGTGGGCGGTGCCGCGGATCGTCCACGGCGCCTGGCTCGGCGCCGGCGGGAACATCGGCCTGTACTACGTCAACATCGGAGCCGAGCCGGTGACCGCTGCCATCGACGCTGACCTGGCCGGCTACTGGGATACCGACCCGGCCGGCCGGGCGATCAGGATCACCGGTGCGGAGGGCAGCGCGGACGCCGGGCACGTCGGCGACGATGGCCGGCTCTCCCTCGAACTGCCCCTGCCCGCCAGGCGCGTCGTGCTGGTGGAGCTGCTGGCATGACCGGGACACCTGAGCCTGGCCTGCCTTCTCCCGGCTGGCAGCGCGGCCGGGGCTGGGGCTGGATCTGGGGCGACGACGATCAGGTCGGCGCGCTCAACTCGGCCGGCCCGCCGGCCGTGCTCGCCGCGCTCGGCCTGGTCCGCCAGGGGCGCGTCATTGACCTCGGCGTCACCGTCAGCCGGCAGTCCTACGGCTCGCCTGCTCACCCGCGCACCGAGGTCGTGCGGTTCCGCACCCCGCCGGGCCTGCTGGCCGAGACCCAGCCTGACCACGACGACGCCGCGGTCAGCTTCAGCACCTCGCTGATCATGATCTCCGACCACGCCGGGACCCAGATCGACGGGCTGGCGCACGCTGCGACCGGCGCCGACCACCACTGGTACAACGGCTTCACCTGGGCCGGCGACAGTACCGACTTCGGCGTCACCAGAGCGGGCGCGCAGCACATACCGCCGGTCATCGCGCCTGGCGTCCTGCTCGACGTCCCGGCCGCGCTCGGCGTCTCGCGGCTGGCCGTCGGCCAGGCGATCACGCCGGCCGACCTGACCGCCGCGCTGGACCGGCAGCAGACCACCATCGAGCCCGGCGACGTCGTTCTCGTCCGCACCGGGATGATGCGCGACTGGGGTGAGACCGGCGCCGGTCACGCCGCGCTGGCCAGGACCGACCTGGCCGGCCTGTCCCTGGCCAGTGCCCGGTGGCTGGTCGAGGAGAAGGGAGCCATGATGATCGGCGCGGACAACTCCGCGGTCGAGGTCTACCCGCCGGCCGACGGCGACTGCCTGGCCCCCGTGCACAAGTACCTGCTGATCGAGCAGGGCGTGCACATGGGCGAGATGCATGACCTGGAGAAACTGGCCGAGGCGGGGCAGTCCCGGTTCTGCTATATCGCGCTGGTGCCGAAAGTTGCCGGCGCGACCGCGGGATTTGCCATGCGACCAGTGGCGGTGATCTAGGTGAAGATCACGTCGATCTCCTCGATCCCGTATGTCTATGAGCTGACCAGGCCCATCGGCGATGTCAACCTGCCCGAAGGTGCCGATGCCGGCTATGACATCGCCGTCTTCGTGCATACCGACGAGGACCTCACCGGGGTGTCGATCGGGCCGGCGGCGGCCGGGTTCGCGCTGACCCGCCTGGCGGGCCTGCTCGCTGGCATGGACCCGCGATCGGTCCGGGCCTGCTTCAACCGCATGCTCGCCTTCGCGTTCAAGGCCGGGAACTCAGGCCCGGTGTCGGTCGGCATCTCCGCCATCGACCGCGCATTGTGGGACCTCCGGGCGAAAGCACACCACGTTCCCCTCTGGAAAGAGCTCGGGGCGGATACGAACAAGGTGCCGGTCTACGCCAGCGGGCTGGACACGCCCCTGACCGACGACCAGCTGCGCGACTTCTACGCCGGCATGGCCGCGCGCGGGGTCACCTACGGGAAGCTGAAAGTCGGCCGGTCGCCCGACGATGACCTGCGCCGCCTCCAGATCATGGCCGAAGCGCTGGCAACCGCCGGCGGCACCCCGAAGCTGATCATCGACGCCAACGAGTACTGGTCGCCTAAGCAGGCGATCCAGCACGTGACTGAGCTGGAACGGGAGTACGACCTCGCCTGGGTCGAAGAACCGGTCCGCCGCTGGGACTACGACGGGCTCCGCCGGGTCTCCGAGGGCATCAGGGCCCCGGTCGCGACAGGCGAGAACATCTACGCGCTGCACGAGTACGTGCCGCTGCTGACCCGCGACGCCGTCGATGTCGTGCAGATCAGCTCGCACACCACCGGCATCACCGGGGCGCGGTCGGTCGCCGAGCTGGCCGAGGCATTCGCCCGGCCAGTCACCATGGGCAACGACCCCGGCCGGGCGATGGCGCACCTGGCCGCCACGCTGCCGCACCACACGGTGATGGAGGTCTTCGACATCGGCAGGGACGCCGCCCTGGTCAGCCCTGCCCAGATCGAAGGCGGCTGCGTCGTGCTCAACACCGATCCCGGCGCCGGGATCGTCTTCGACATGGACTTCCTGGAGAACCACCGGGCCGACCGGACGCCTGCGACGAGCCTGGCCGGGAGCTATCTGCGGGCGCCCGACGCCGGGCTGGTGGCCTGAACGCGCACCTGACGAAGGGAGACTGCGCCATGGATCCGTGGCGGAAGTCCGGCCTCGGCCGCAGCGGTGTCACCGTGCCCGCTCTCGGCTTCGGCACCGCGCCACTCGGCGGCTGGCCCCGCGCCGTGCCCGCCGGGCAGGCGCGGGACACGATCGAAGCCGCCTGGGCGGCCGGCATCCGGCACTTCGACACCGCGCCGTTTTACGGGCACGGCCTGTCCGAGCAGCACCTCGGCGGCGTGCTGCCGGGCCTGGACCGATCACAGTTCACCATCTCGACCAAGGTCGGGCGGCTACTGGTGCCGGGGCATCCCGTCAGCGCGCTCTACGAAGGCGTGCCGGACCTGATACCGCGGTACGACTTCACCGCCGCGGGCGTGCGGCAGTCACTCCAGGAGAGCAAGAGCCGGCTCGGCCTGGACCGGCTCGACGTCGTGCTGATCCACGACCCGGACGATTTCCACGAACAGGCGCTTCGCGAGGCCTACCCGGCGCTGGCCGAACTGCGGTCGGCCGGCGAGATCGGCGCCATCGGCGTCGGCATGAACTGGTCCGAGCCGCTGGCCCGGTTCGCAGGCGAGGCAGATTTCGACTGCTTCCTGCTCGCCGGCCGCTACACGCTGCTCGAGCAGGGCGCGCTTGACGACCTGATGCCGGCAGCGGCACAGCGCGGCGCGTCCATCATCGCCGGCGGCGTCCTCAACAGCGGCGTGCTCGCCGACCCGCGGCCCGGCGCCACCTACGACTACGGGCCCGCACCCGACCACCTGGTCGCCCGGGCGGCCGCGCTGCAATCGGCGTGCGCCGAGTTCGGGGTGCCGCTGCGCGCGGCCGCCATGCAGTTCCCGCTGGCCCACCCGCAGGTTGCCTGCGTGGTCCTGGGCGCAAGGACCGCAGCCGAGATCGCCGACTGCGTCGCCATGGTGCGACTGCCGATTCCGGCCGAACTGTGGACGAAGCTCAGGGAACGCGACCTGCTCAGGCCGGAGGCTCCCGTCCCGGCCTGATGGCTTGACAGTGAGTAGTCACCATCTCTAGTCTTTCTCGCTATAAGAAATACTTTTTCGCATAACGAAAAGAGGGACGTAGATGACTGTTTCCGCCCGCTCGCGGCGGGCCGGACTTCTCCTGGGCCCGGCGCTTGTCGCGGGACTGGCCGGCCTGACCGCGTGCTCAAGCCCGGCGGGCTCGGCGACGTCGCCTGCGTCGGGCAAGCCAGTTCACGGCGGCGAGCTCACGGTCGCCATCGATGCGCAGCCCACCGGATTTGATCCTGTGACGGCGGACAACCCGAGTCCGGGAGCCGCGTCCGTCTCGAATGAGATCTTCACAACGCTGACCGTCCCGACCGCCAGCGGCGCCTACGCGCCGTACCTGGCCAAGTCGGTGACGCCCAACAGTGACGACTCGGTCTGGACGATCACCTTGCCGTCCGGCCTGGTATTCGCCGACGGCACCCCGATCAACGCCGCCGCGGTCAAGTACAACCTGGCCAGGGTGGAAGCCTCCGGCCTGGCGTTCACCGAGGTCAAGTCGTACAAGGTGACCAGCCCGCTGACCCTGGTCGTCACGATGAAGGCGCCGTGGGCGGCGTTCCCGGCGGCCCTGTCCGGCCAGCCCGGCTGGATAGCCTCCCCGACCGCGCTGAAGTCTGAGGGCAAGGGCTTCTCCACCAAGCCGGTCGGCAGCGGACCGTACAAGCTGCAGAGCTGGTCCCAGGGCAACCAGATCGTCCTGGTGGCCAACCCGCACTTCTTCCGCAAGGGCCTGCCCTACATCCCCAAGGTGACGTACAAGATCATCACCGACTCGTCGGCCCGGCTGTCCGCGCTGGAGGCAGGCAACGTCGATGCCGCCGAGGTACAGCCGTCGCAGGCGATCTCGGCCGGCGTCAACAAGAGCTCCCAGTACCAGTGGCAGTACCTGGCCAACGGGGTGGACCTGGTGTACTTCAACACCGGGGTCGCGCCGCTGAACAACCTGACCGCGCGCGAGGCGGTCGTGGCCGCCACAAACCGGCAGGCCATTATCTCCAGCGTCTGGCGGAGCGTCGGCGCCATCGCGAACGCCGCGATGCCGTCCAGCAGCCCGTTCTACACGCCGGTCGACTACCCGGCATTCAGCCTGGCCAAGGCGAAGCAGCTGGTGGCCGAGTACAAGCAGCAGACCGGCAAGCCGCTGGCGCTCACCCTGTCGTCCTCGAACGACCCGACGCAGGAACTGGAGTCCCAGGCGCTGCAGAGCATGTGGCAGGCCGCCGGGATCAAGGTCACGCTGGCGGCGCCGCAGGAGGCCGGCACCTACTCAGAGACGGTGATCGGCAAGAAGTTCGAGGCCGCCATCTTCGGGTTCCCCCCGGTGCTCGATCCCGACCAGTGGTACACGCTGATCTGGACGCCTGGCGCCCTGTACAACGTGGCGAACTACAAGAACTCCACCATCGGGGCCGCCCTCCTCAAGAGCTCGGCCGACCCGACCATCGCGGCCAGGAAAGCCGACTACGCCGTCATCAACGACGAGATCGCCAAGGAGGCCTACACCTTGTTCCTGCACGACTCGGTCAACGAGTTCGCGGTCAGGTCGACGGTGCACGGCCTCAACAGCCTGACCCTGCCCGCTGGCGGCAAGGCGCCGTACGGCCAGGAATTCCAGGTTTTCCCAGCTGAGACCTTGTGGAAGAGTTAGGAAATACCATCAATCACACAGATCTCACAAGGTATCCGACATTCCACCTGTAACAGACGACAGGAGCGAAGCGTGATGAGGCGCCGCGGCCGAGAGTTTCCCAAGCTCGTGCTGCGGCGCCTCGTCCGCATGGTGATCACCGTGATGCTGGTCGTCACGCTGACGTACCTGCTGCTCAGCCTGATCCCCGGCAACCCGGCCTACTCGATGCTGCCGCAGGACCAGCTGACCCCGGCGAACATCGCCCGGGTTGACCGTCAGCTTGGGCTGGACAAGCCCTTCTATGACCGCCTCGGGCTCTGGGCCTGGCATGCGCTGCACGGCAACCTGGGCACCTCGTTCCAGAGCGGCCAGCCGGCTTCCTCGCTGATCGTGAGCCGGCTGCCCGTGACCCTGGAGCTGATGATCTTCGCTCAGATCATCGGGCTGGTCCTGGCGCTCGGCCTGTCGCTGCTGTCGGTCAGCCAGCGGCGCCGCATCGGCAGCGGGGCTAGCAGCCTGTTCACGGTCACGGCGCTGTCGCTGCCGAACTTCATTCTCGCCCTGATCCTGGTGCTGATCTTCGCGGTCAAGCTCCAGGTCTTCCCGGCCACTGGCTTCGTGCCGCTGGATCAGGGCGTGGCCGCCAACCTCCAGTCGATGCTGCTGCCGTCGCTCGCCCTCGGCGTGGGCACCGCGGCCGTCTACGCGCAGGTGCTCAGCGCCGAGCTGCGCAAGACCCTCCAGCAGGACTTCGTGCAATTCGCCCTGGCCAAGGGGATGCCCCGGCACACGGTCCTGTTCCGGCACGCCCTGCGGCCATCGGCGCTCCCGCTGCTGACGCTCGTCGGCCTGAACGTCGGGATCCTGCTGAGCGGCTCGTTCATCATCGAGACGATCTTCGCGCTGCCCGGGATCGGCCAGCTGGGCGTCAACGCGATCTACACCAAGGACTACCTGGTGGTTCAGGGAGTGGTGCTGTTCGTCACCGTTTCATACGTCGTCATCAACTTCGTCGTCGACCTGCTCTACAGCGTGGTGGACCCGCGGGTCCGGGTCAGCGCCGGGGCAAGCTAGCGGGAGCAAGGAACGCAGTGATGCACTCTGATCTGACCTGGCGAGGGCAGTTCTGGCGAGAGCGGGCCTGGTGAGCGCGGCTCCGGAACTCGCCACCGGTACCGGCATTGTCCTGACCGACGAAACGGGTCTCGCCGCCCGCCGCGGCCGGCCCGTTGGCCTCTACCTCGCGCTTGGCTGGCTCGTGCTGGTCATCCTCGGGGCCGTGCTGGCGAACGTGCTGCCGCTGCAGGACCCGGCCGCGATCAATCCGCTGGCCGCCTACCAGGCGCCGTCGGCCGCGCACTGGTTCGGCACCGACCAGCTGGGCCGGGACCAGTTCGCCCGCGCCGTCTACGGTGCGCGGATCTCGCTCGTCGTGGGCTTCTCGGCGACTGCCATCGCCGCCCTGCTCGGCACGGCCATCGGCCTGATCGGCAGCTACCTGCAGGGGCTCACCGACACGCTGGTGAGCGGCCTGATGGACGTGCTGCTCGCCTTCCCCGGCATCGTCATCGCGCTCGCCCTGACCTCGTTCCTCGGCCCCAGCGTCCGCAACGTCATCCTGGCCATCGCCGTGCTGTCGCTGCCGGTCTTCGCGCGGCTGACCAGGTCGGTCGGGGTGTCGCTGACCCAGCGCGAGTTCGTGCAGGTGGCCCGCACGCTCGGGACGCCCGCCTGGCGCATCATCGTCTTTGACCTTGGCCCCAACGTCGCCGGGACCGTTCTCGCTTTCGTGCCGGTGATGGTAGCGGTGTCGATCCTGATCGAGGGGACGCTGAGTTTCCTGGGCATCGGGGTGCCGCCGCCAACCCCGACCTGGGGCACGATGATCGCGCAAGGTGAGTCGGTCTTCGCGACCTCGCCTTACATGAGCCTGATGCCGGCCGGGGTGATGTTCCTGACCATCCTGGCTCTCAACACCGTCGGGCGCAGGCTGAGCAGCCGGTCCGACCGGGGCAAGGTGTTCTGATGCCGCTGCTCACCGCGACCGGGCTCAGCACCTGCTTCGTGACCGACCGCGGTCAGGTCCGCGCCGTCGACGGCGTCGACCTGACCCTGGACAGCGGCCGCGTACTGGGCCTGGTCGGCGAGTCCGGATCGGGCAAGAGCGTCCTCGTCCGGTCGATCATGGGCCTGTACCGCAACGATGCCCGCGTGGTCCGCGGCGGCTCCGTCGTCCTGGCAGGCCGCGACCTGACCGCCCTGTCGGCGCGACAGCTGCGCGACCTGTGGGGTCCCGAGATCGCCATCGTCTTCCAGGACCCGATGAGCGCGCTCAACCCGGTGCTGCGGATCGGGCGCCAGATCACCGAGATGCTCCGCCACCACCTCGGGATCTCGCGCTCGGCCGCGGCCGCACGGGCGGTCGAGCTGCTGGCCTCCGTCGGGATGCCCGACCCGGAGCGACGGGCCCGCGAGTACCCGCATCAGCTCTCGGGCGGCCTGCGCCAGCGAGTGGCCATCGCGATCGCGCTGTCCTGTGAGCCGAAGCTGCTGATCGCCGACGAGCCCACCACGGCGCTGGACGTCACTATCCAGGCCCAGATCCTCCGCCTGCTGCAGGACCAGCAGCGGCAGCGGCACATGGCGGTGATCCTGGTCAGCCATGACTTCGGCGTGGTGGCGAGCCTCGCCGACGAGATCGCCGTGATGTATGCCGGCCACGTCGTCGAGCGCGGCGGCGCCGGGCAGGTGATCGACCAGCCAGAGCATCCCTACACCAGCGCCCTGATCGCCTCGATGCCACGGCTCGAGGTCGCCGCCGGACAGCGGCTCACGGCGATCGGCGGCCGTGCGCCGAACTTGCTCGCGCTCCAGCCAGGCTGCCCGTTCGAGCCCCGATGCGGCCGGGCGGTGTCCCGGTGCACCGAAGAACGGCCTGAGCTCGCGCCCGGCGATTCCGGGCACTGGCGGGCCTGCTGGAACCCGGTGCCGGACGGCGAGCTGGCCCGTGCGGCGAAGGACGGAGCTGAATGAGCATGGCGGAGCCGGCGGGCCACCAGCCAGGCGTGGCAGGAGCGCCCGGCCCGCTGCTGCGGGTCGAGGACCTGGTCGTGACCTTCCGTCATCAGCGCGGCGGCGAGGTCCAGGCCGTGTCCGGCGTCACCTTCGACCTGGCGGCGGGGGAGACGCTCGGGCTGGTCGGCGAGTCCGGCTGCGGCAAGTCGACGACGGCCAGGGCAATCATGCGGCTGCTGCGGCCATCCGGCGGCCGGATCATCTTCGACGGCGTCGGCATCCACGACCTGCGCCCGCGCGAACTCCGCCGGCTGCGGCCCAGCTTCCAGATGGTGGCGCAGGACCCGGCGGCCGCTGTCAATCCGCTGCGAACGGTCCGCCGGATCCTCCAGGAGCCGCTGCGGGTCTGGCAGCGCGAGGCCGCCAGCACCTGGGACGACCAGGTCGGCCGGATGCTGGAGGCGGTCGGACTCGATCCGGAGGCGGTAGCCGACCGGCAGCCGCACGAGCTTTCCGGCGGTCAGCTCCAGCGCGTGTGCGTGGCCAGGGCGATCATGCTGCAGCCGAAACTGCTGGTGGCTGACGAGCCGATCGCGTCGCTGGATGTCTCCATTCAGGCCCAGATCCTGAACCTCCTGCTCGACCTCCGCGAGCGGCTCGGCCTGGCCATGCTGCTGATCGCGCACGACCTGGCCGCCGTGCGTGCCGTCAGCGACCGTGTCGCGATCATGTACCTGGGCAAGCTCTGCGAGATAGGCCCGGTCGGCGACATCTACGACTCGCCCGCCCATCCCTATACCCGGGCGCTGCTGGCGTCAGTGCCCCGGATGAGCGAGCGGGGAGTGGTCCCGGCTCAGCTCGCTGGTGATGTTCCGTCGCCGCTCGATCCGCCCAGCGGCTGCCGCTTCCGTACCCGCTGCCCGCTCGCGACCGAGCTGTGCGCCGAGCAGGAACCCGTCCTTCGTGAGATCGGACCGGGTCGCCGGGTCGCCTGTCACTACGCCGATGGCCCGGCCGTTCCGGCCGGCGTCGCCGCCGCGAGCGAGGAGCCCTGATGTTCGAGCAACTGCTGACCGCGAGCCCAGGACGCAGTCTCCGGTCGTCGTCATACGACCGGACCGGCGGCAACCGCGATTTCATCACCGTCCAGCCAGGCGAGACCGCGACCCTGCTCGAGGTGGCCGGAGCCGGGACGATTACTCACGTGTACTGCGCCATGGTCCTTCCGGACCCGGCAGAGTACCGCGCAGCCATCCTGCGCATGTACTGGGACGGCGCGGACGAGCCGTCGGTCGCCGTGCCGCTGGGCGACTTCTTCGGGATTATCTCCGGGCGCGTCCGCGACATCCGCAGCCTCGCCCTGACCGTCAACCCCGGGTTCGGCGTCTCGCACGGACTGAACTTCTACCTCCCGATGCCGTTCAGCGACGGCGCCAGGATCACCCTGGAGAACAGGGGCGAAGAGCCGCTCGGCGGGCCGCTGCAGGCGTTCTGGTTCCACATCAACCATGAGCTCTATCCCGACGGCGCGGGCGCCGCCGACCGCCCGCTTCGCTTCCATGCCACGTTCCGCCAGGAACGACCGACCGTCGCGGTCGGCCCCGAGCCCAACGAGCAGCTGCCGGGCGGGGTCAACCTCGACGGCGCCGAGAACTATGTGGCGCTTGAGGCGACCGGCGCCGGCCATCTGGCCGGCATCGTGCTCGGCGTGGACAACCTGCACGGCATGCGCTGGTACGGCGAAGGCGACGACATGGTCTTCATCGACGACGACACCTGGCCGCCGTCGATCCACGGGACCGGAACCGAGGAGATCTTCGGGGGCGGTGCCTGCCCCGCGGCGGAGTACACCGGGCCCTACACCGGCTTCCACCTCATCGAGTCGCCCGACTACGACGGGCTCACGGGGATGTACCGGTGGTTCATCCCCGATCCGATCAGATTCAGCCGCCGGCTGCGATGGACGCTCGAGCACGGGCATGCCAATAACTTCGCCAACTATTACTCGTCGGTCGCCTACTGGTACCAGGAGCCGCTCGCCGCAGCCGACCCGCTGCCAGGGCCGGCCGAGCTAGTGCCGCGGCTGGACGGCGACTACGCCGAGGCCCGGGCGCTGATGACCGATACTGTCCGTGCTGCCAGCCTGCACGATGACTATCTCGGCGAGCCGCACCTTCTGCACCTGCGCGCATTTCAGGCAGGCCGGTCCTTCTCTGCCGGCCGCTGGTCACAGGCGATCGCCGAGCTGCGTGAATTCCGCCGGCAGAACGGACTGACCTAGGCCAGCCATCCGGGGAAGCCGCGCAGGTAGTCTCCGATGGGAGCCCCGCCCCGAGTAGTAAGAGGGGAAGTTCGAAGCCGACGCGGTCACGTGAAGTCACGGTCTCTGGACTGTCCTAGTCATACGCGGTTCCTGCCTGCGGGGCGCTGCCCGCGGCATTCTGTTCGCGATGCTGGCGATGCTGCCACGCAGTGTCGAGGAGTTCGGCCACTGTTCGCCGCGGCCGGGACTCGCTCTCGTCATCCGGCTGCCCGCGAAAACCACGCAGCAGTTCTCCCCGGGCCCTCGTCGCCTGGTCCGCAGCGACTAGCCCAAGTAGCCGGTCCTTCTCACTGGCGGAAATGGCCGCTATGTGCGCGGCGAGCGCGCCCGAATCTTGCCCCGCCTCAGGCAGCTCCGGGCTCGTCTCGGCAGCAACGCCGAGCAGGTCGGCGTCGATGCGAAGGAAGTCGGCGAGGGCACGCTGCGAGGCGGTCAGCGACCCGAGCCCGGCCGGGACCGGTGGCTCCACAACGTCCTCGTCCTCCTCGTCGAACGCGTCCTCATCACGCTCCCATGCGCCGTATCCGGACAGCCAGGCCAGGTAGAGCGGTCGCAGGTCCCCGGCGGCGAGCTCCGAGCGGGCGCCCACCAAGGCGGAGAGGGAACCCTGCAGGTCCTCCTCCCAGTAGCCGGATTCGTCCTCGCTGGTCATGTCGAGGATCACGTGATCGCGGGTGGCGGAAACGCTGGCCTGCGGATCGACGCCGTACTGCTCGGCGAGCCCCGGGTCGAGGAGCGTGCGCGGGAGCCGGAACATGACTCGGCGGGTGCCCCAGTTCGCGACGTACAGGTGCGCGTCGTAGTAACGCCGGATCAGCTCGTCGGGGCTGCCCTTGAAATCGCCCCAGTGGTACTCGTTAGTGAAGCTGGTGGCGGTGATCGTGGCCCTGGCCGAGAGCCGGCGCACCTCGGCCTGCTCGGCCGTGCTCAGGGGATGGTCCAGCGCGAGGAACTCGTAATACTGGTACTCGCTCACTGGCCGCCCGCCCACCGCCGGTACCCGGCGCTGAAGGCTCCGATGCTTGGCCTGGGCCGCGGAGCGGCTTCGTCCATCAGCTTGTCGATCGCCTGGGCAAGGGTGAGCCCTTCGGTCTTGGCCAGGTGGTGAAGCCGGTCCCTGGTCCTTTTCGGGACCTTGATCGTAGTCACTGTCATACCGGTCAGTATGCCGAAGCCGGAACCCCGGCCAGGATGACCGGGCGCGCATCCCGGGCGGTGACCTCGTGCCGGCGCAGGCCGCCGTGCAGGCGCCGGCCCTCGCCGCCGGGCGCTCCCGCTAAGCTGGCGCGGCGGCTTGCTGCCGACTGTTATCGAGGCGGTGGGTTCGGCGCCTGGCTAGAGCCGGTAGGCTCCCGATCGGTGCGGCGAGGTCGCGTCGTGGCATGACGAATAAGGGAGTTAGGGTAATGGCAACAGGAACAGTGAAGTGGTTCAACGCAGATAAGGGCTTTGGTTTCATCGCCCCCGATGACGGGACGGCGGACGTGTTCGTCCACTTCTCTGCAATCGCGAGTTCCGGCTACCGGTCGCTGGATGAGAACCAGAAGGTCGAGTTCGAGACGACCCAGGGGCAGAAGGGGCCGCAGGCCGAGAACGTCCGTCCCGTCTGACGGACAACGCCTCGCGTCCTCCCGCGACGCGAGGGTCAAGGCAGTCGGCTGCTGGGTCAGAGCCCACTTACGGCTATCGGCCATCGCGGCGCGGAACGTCACGTTCGAGCGCGGCAACGATGGCCAGCAGTCTGGGCGGGTCATGCGGGCTCGCGCATAGCCTGCAGTTCTGGACTAGCTAGCTAGCTAATTCAGGCGTGGTCAAAAATCTCGGTTATGGTGGGCCCTTGGGTCCAGCCATGGTGTGATTCCAGTCGCTGGCTGGCGGGGCCCGGCCGGGGTGATCCCGGCTGGGCCCGCGAAGGCCGGTGCGGCGCATGAAGTCGCGGATCGTGCCGTTGAAGCGCACGGAGGTCGTCGGGCCACCGGCACGGCGGAGTTTGTCCGTGTTGGCCTCGCCCTGATCGCGAAGTACGTCGTTCTCGTCCGCGATGACCACTCTGGGTCCTCGGCGGAGCCATACGGGCCGTCCTTGAACTTCCGAACGCTCTCCGAGTTCTCCGCGTTGGCGTCGCCACCGGCACCCCGGAGAGCGGCGGCGCCTTGGCGAGTGCCTGTGTCAGCTCCCCGGCCGGTCGCAGCGCCCACCGGGCTGCGGAACATCGCCCAGGTCACTGGGCTCCAGCCCGCGGCAACCGGAGTTCCTCCCCAGGAAGTCGTTGCGTCTGGCGCGAAAGAGAGTGAAAGTGAGGTCGATACCACGCATTTGGTGCACTCGCGCACCGGCAAACCGGTCGGCTGGACGGCCTGGCTGGTGAGAGAGGAATGACATGAACAGACTGCTGGGCATGGGAATCGCCTGCGCCACGGCCGGGGTGATGATCATGGTCACCGCCCCCGGGGCAATGGCGGACGTGGTGCCCGAGCACGCGGTCAACATCTGCCAGAGCGCCAGCTTCTACGCCAACTTCGACTCCGCGACCCAGCGCCCGGTGGACCTGATCACGACGCTGTACTACGGCAAGAAGGTCGGGCACACCCCCGGCGCACAGCCCGTTTATGACGGGTGGGCAGCGACCTTCGACTTCGGCTCTAGCCAATGGGGATACATGGAAAACAGCTGCATCGGTGACTACAACTCCTGGTAAAGGCCGCCTTCCGCACCTCAACCCCTGAACCGAAATCCCCCAAAAGGAGCTTCCCCGTGCTCTCTGCTTCCCTCAGGCGGACCGGCATCGCCGCCGGCGTCGTCGCCCTCACCCTGACGGCCGCGATGCAGCCGGCCCTCGCCGCGAACGGCGTGGTCGGCGAGCGGATGACCGTCTGCGCGCAGACGCTTGACCTGCGCACCGCGCCGCTTGGCCCGTGGCAGGGCACCCTGTACCAGGGTCAGACGTTCCTGGTCAAGAGCCTCGACGGCGACTGGGTCTACGGGTTCGCCTACGGTGACATCAACCGCGATGGCTGGGTCCAGAACGGGTGGTTCTGCTAGCCAGCGATGTCCACTCGGGCGGGGCGCCCTGGGCTGGGCTGCCCCGCCCGAGCGCGGCTTGGCGCCGGCATCGCCGCCCGCGCGGCCGGGGCTTCCGATACGGAGATCCACGACACCGTGCTCATTGCCGCGGCCTTCTGCATGTACAACAGGTACGTTGACGGCCTGGCTACCGTGGCGCCCGACTCTCCGGAAGGGTATGCGCAGAGCGCGCAGGCAATTGTCGAGTACGGCTATCTCGCGATCGTGGAGTAACGCCGCGCCGCGGTCAGTCCTCGATCGCCTGGTAGGCGGCCGTGAAGAAGTCGAGGAAGATCGGCAGCGTAGGCACCCCGGCTGACCGCTGGATCATGAGGATTGCCGTCATGTCCTCGGCTGGGTCGTTGTACCAGATGATGCCGTATCCCCCGTGCCATCCGTAGCTCCCGACGGAGGGTCCCAGGTGCGTGCGCCGGGTGCGGACCGCCGTGTTGTAAATCCACCGCTCACCCGGCTGGCAGACCAGCGGAAGCGCGCCGAGCCGGCGGATCCACTCATCCGGCGGCAAGCTGCTCGCGCACGAGGACGCGCGCTGCTCGGACCCCTCGCCCTCGAGCGCGTTCAGCGCGTCGGCGATCGGGACCGTTCCTGGCTCGGCGGGGGCGATCCCGGTGCCGAGGGTGAAGGTGAGCAGGTCCCGCAGCGTTACCGGGCGGTTCGCCGGGACGATGTCTTCCAGCGGCCCGTCCGGGTCGGCGAGCACGGTCATGTCGGCCAGTTCCGGGAGGAACTCATCGACTGGGTCGTCCAGGCGCAGCGTGCAATCCCCGACGAGCGTCATCGCGCAGGCGGCGACGATGGGCTTGGTCGTCGAGGCGATGCGGCAGATCGTGTCGGCTGCCATCGGAGTCCCCGAGCCTGCGCCCGCGAAGGCCAGCGTGCCGGTCGCCTCGATGTGGACCTCGCCGTGACGCGACGGCGGCGGCAACGTCGTTCGTTCTCGTGCGGGCCCGCCAGGGACTGCTGCTCGCGAACCAAGAACGCCAGCGGCTTGCTCCCGGATAACCCGATGATCTTCCCGCTCACCTGAGCGAAGCTCGCCGAGCCGTCTTGCATCAGCAGCGCGACCCGACCTGGCTCGCGTGTCGGCAGCCGGTAGGTGAGACATGCCTTGTCTCCGACGAACGCTTCGACAACGTCAGGCCGGACGATGATCCGCAGAGCCAGGCCGTGCCGGGATCCCGCGTGCAGCTTCCCCTCAGCGATCGGGGCGTAGTCGGGCGCCGACTGCTCCGGTTCGCCGGAGTCATCGGGGCGTTGCGGCGGCGATCCGAGGTCGACCGCGCTGACCCTGTTTTCGCCGGGGTAGCAGAGGATGGCGGCCCCTCGATCCAGCTGAGGGCTTGCTTGAACGGCGACTCCCACCATCGCGGTACCCGGTGCCCAGGAGAGGGACATCGACAGGGCATACTCGTCGGCCGGCCGATCCGGATCAAGAATGCAGTAGTCAAAGTGGCCGACCGCCTCCGCTTCGAATACCCCGGCCGGGCCGTCCTTCCACCCGCTGCTTCCATACGTCGGCACATAGGCTATTCCGGGCCCGCCGGGATCGACCTCACCAGGAATACGTATACCCAGGCCAGGTCCGCTCAGCAGGAGCTCTCGCGGCACGGCGAGATCTCCTGCCCAGAGCCAGCTACCGAACTCGGGCGTCGGAGTCGGATTGCGATCAGGAATCCAGCCGAATGCGATGCGCCGCCCGCCGCTATCGGTCAGCGACTTAGCCGCGTACCAGTGGAGGCCGTCAAGCCGGTCGGGGCTGATGGCTCGCCACGGGCCACGGGGATCATCGGCCGTCAGGTAGACCGTTCCGCGCCGGTCCGTGAATCGCGAATACGCCATGATCCACTTCTCGCCCAGCTGGAAGATCTCCGGGCATTCAGGACAGTAGGCCATGAGCGTTTCCTGGAGCACTTCGGTCTCGCTCCAGGTCGTCAGGTCCGCCGAGGTGCGAAGCGCGATGGCGCCGCGTGAAGCCGCAGGCCCCGTGCGTGACCTCGCCGATAGCAGCATCCAGTAACGCCGCTCGCCGGCATTCCAGAACACGAACGGATCTCGCCAGTCCTGGTGACCGAACCCAGCCTCGGGCCGGGATACGGGATTAGCAGGGTCTTTGGTCCAGGCCAGGCCGTCGGTGCTGGTGGCATGGCACACCGTCTGCCTGATCGCCGCCCCGTGCACGTGACCGGTGTAGAAGATGTGATATTCGCCGCCAGCCCGCAGCACGGAACCGGTCCAGATTCCGCCGCTGTCTGGCTCGCCTTCGGCGCCGGGTACAAGGGCGTCGGGCAGCTGCTCCCACTGGATGAGGTCGGTGGACCGTAGGTGCCGCCTGCTCCCTCCGGCCGTGCTCAGTCAGGGCTGGCTGCTCGTGCTCGGCCGCTCAGGCTCGGAAGCTGACTCGCCGGACCCGAAAAGGTGACAGCGAATCCACCGCTGCGGGTCCAGCCACACGGTTCCGGGCATCGACGTCTCGCAGATCGTCATCCGGGCGGGACACCTGGGTGCGAATGGGCAGCCGGTCCTCGCCGAGAACGGCCTGGTCGCGTCCCGCTGAGGTGCCACCGCTGGCGTGCTGCTGGCGTTTGACCGCCGGGGTACGGACCTGACAAGCAACTGCGTGTAAGGGTGCTTCGGATCCGAGATCAGGTCCTGGCTCGGGGCGGATTCGACCAGGTAGCCCGCATACATGACCAGTGTTTGCTCGGTCGAGTAACGCGCACTCGCGAGGTCGTGGGTAATCAGCAGCAGCCCGATCTTCCGGGTGCGGCGCAGATTGCCCAGGAGATTGAGGATGTCGGCGCGAACCGAGACATCCAGCATCGACGTCGGCTCGTCGGCCACGATCAGCGCCGGGTCCACGGCTAGCGAGCGGGCAATCGCCACCCGCTGACGCTGGCCACCGGACAGCTCGTGCGGATACCGGCGGGCGATGCCGGGAACCGAGGAAAGCCCTACATCATCAACCAGCGCCGCGACAGCGTCGCTGGAGCTCTGGCCCGCCGCCGTGTGGTGGATCTTGACCGCGCGCACGAGATGGTGGTCCACGGTATGCACCGGATTCAGGGAGCTGAACGGGTCCTGGAAGATCATCTGAACCTGATGCCGGTAGGCGCGGGACGCGCCGCGGGGCTCGGCGCTGATGACGTCACGGCCGTTCAGGACGATCTGTCCCGAGGTTGGCTTCACCAGCCTGGCCAGCAAGCGCGCGACCGTGCTCTTCCCGCTTCCCGACTCGCCGACCAGGCCCACGGACTCTCCGGCGCCCACCCGCAGCGATACCTCGTTCACGGCCCTGATGACCTGGCGGTTTCTCAGCTGCCCGGTGACGAATATCTTGGTCAGCTGCCGGACCTCTAGCAGCGGCACCGCCGCGGTGCCGGGTAGCTGCCGGTCCTCACTCACTGGAAGCTCCCGCCGGCGTGTAGAGATGACAGGCGACCTGATGTCCTGGCGTGATTTCCCGCAAGACCGGGGTCACCGCCTCGTGATAGGGCTGGGCGCTCGAGCAGCGCGGGTAGAAGGCGCAGCCCGTCCGGTCCCCGATCAGGTCAGGGACCCGGCCGGGGAGCGTCTGGATCTGGCGGATGGGCCCGTCGATCGACATGGCCGAGGCGAGCAGCGCCCGCGTGTACGGGTGCGAAGGACTCAGCGCGACCTGCTGCGCGGGCCCGATCTCTACCAGCGCGCCGGCGTACATGATCGCCACCCGCGACGCCCGCTCGGCCACCAGGTCCAGATCGTGAGAGATCAGCAGCACGGAGAAACCCAGTCGCTCGCGGAGGCGATCAAGCTCGTCCATGATGCTGTGCTGCACGACGACGTCCAGCGCGGTCGTGGGCTCATCCATGACCACGAGGTCGGGTTCCAGGGCCAGGGCCATCGCGATCACGCAGCGCTGCCGCATGCCGCCGGAGAACTCATGAGGGTAGGAGCGCGCCCGGCCGGGGTCTATGCCCACCAGGTCAAGGAGTTCCGGCACGGCTGCCTTCGCATCCTTACGCGAGCAGCCCTTGTGGGTGCGGATGACATCGGCGATCTGAGCCTGAATGGTGAGTACCGGATTCAGCGAGTTCATCGCGCCCTGCATGACAAGCGAGACGCCTTCCCAGCGGTATCTCCTCAGCTGCGCGGGGTTCATCTCGAGCACGTTCATGCCGCCGAATCTGACCTGGCCACGGCACATGGAGCTGGGATGGAGGACGCGGAGCAGCGCGTGGGCGATGGTGGACTTCCCGCTGCCCGACTCGCCGGCCAGGCCCAGCACTTCACCGCGGGCGATGGAGAACGACACGCTGTCCACTGCCCTGACGACTCCGGCGGCGGTCGGGAACTCGACGGTAAGCCCCTGGACGTCGAGCACCATGGAACTAGGCAACATCGGCCTTCCCTCTGACACGACGCACGGTCCCGAATCTCCTTGCCCGCGGCAGCGCCAGCCTGCGGAGGCGCGGATTCGTCACTTCGTCCACCGCGAAGTTGAGTAGCGCCAGAGCCCCGGAGGCCAGCGCGATGCACGCGCCGGCGGGAATGAACTCCCACCAGGCCCCCTGAAGCAGGCCTTCATTGTTCGAGGCCCAGTAGAGAATGGTTCCCCAGCTAACGGACCCGAGGTCGCCCAGGCCCAGGAACTCCAGGGCGGCCTGCGCGGCTATCCCGTAGGCGATCGCGCCGAACAGGCCACTCGCGATCAGCGATGCCAGGCTCGGCAGGACTTCCACGAAAATGATGCGCATACCGCGCTCGCCGATGACCTTCGATGCGGCGATGTAATCCCGCTTCACGACGGAAAGCGCCTGGGAGCGGATCACCCTGGCCAGGCCGGCCCAGCCGGCGATCGCGAGGACGAAGATGACGGAGAGGGTCGAGCGCGGCAGGAAAGCGGCCATGACGACCAGCAGCGGCAGGCCGGGGATAACCAGGAAGATGTTCGTCAGCAGCGTGAGGATGTTGTCGACCACGCCGCCCGCATAAGCGGCGAGCAGGCCGATCGACACGCCGATGACGGTGACGGCCAGGCCGGTGAGCAGTCCCACCGTGAGCGACTCGCGGGTGCCCCAGATGATCTGGGCGAAGACGTCACCTCCCTGACCGGTCGTGCCGAGCAGGTGCTGCCCAGACGGGGGCGCGTTCTGCGGGCCGACCACCGCCAGGGGGTTGCCGTGCGCGATGACCGGGGCGAGCACTCCGGTAACGATGAGCACGGCGATGATGACGGCGCCCACGCAGGCCTTCTTGCTCGACGCCAGTCGTCTCACGGCTGATCCGGAGAGGCCAAGCAGGCCGGGCCGGGTCCCCGCTCCGCCGCTCACGGGCGGCGGACCGTCGGGTCGAGGAACACGTAGACAAGGTCGACAAGGAAGTTTGCCGCCAGCACTCCGATCGTGATGATCAGGAGCAGGCCCTGGATCAGCGGGTAGTCAACGTTCTCGACCGAGTTGTAGAGCAGAAAGCCCAATCCCGGGTATGAGAACACGATCTCCGTGAGCAGCGCGCCGCTGACGATGAAGCCGACGGCTATCCCGGCCGAGGTGATAGTGGGCAGCAGCGCGTTCCGCGCTCCGTAATTAAGGGCTATTCGCAACGGGCGCAATCCCTTCGCCGTGGCCATCGTGATGTAATCCTCCGAGAGCACCGATATCATCGTGCTTCTCATCAGGATCAGCCAGCCGCCAAACGATACGAAGACGATCGTCACCAAAGGCAAGATGGCATGGTTTGCCACGTCGCCGATGAAGGTCCAGGAAGCGGTCGGGACGATAAACGAGCTGTAAGCGTGGCTGATGGGCAGCCAGCCGAGCCGCAACCCGAAAACGTACAGCGCCGCCATGGCGAGCCAGAAGTAAGGCACCGCCCCGCAGAGGATCGACACCGGCGTCGCGATGGAATCGACTGCCCTGGCACGCCGCCACGCGACCAGAACGCCCAGCCCCGCTCCGATGGTGAAGCCGATGAGCAGCGACGCGGTACCCAGCAGCGCGGTCCAGACGATGGCCGACCGGATCACCGTGGAGACCGGGGTGGGGAAGTAGGTGATCGAGACGCCGAGGTCGCCGTGGGCCAGCTGGACAAGGTAGGTCCGGTACTGCGACAGCAGCGGGGCTGACGACAGGCCGTATACCGTTCGGATCGAATTGATCTGGGCCGGCGTCAGCTGCGTGGCGACTCGCGCGACCAGGTTGGCGGCCGGGTCGCCGGGGGCGAGGCGGGGAAGCAGGAAATTAATGGTGATCGATCCCCACAGCGCCGCGAGGTAGAACCCGAACCGCGTTGCCAGATATTTCATGCGTCATCCCTCGCGGATGCGATGGGGCGTGCCCGAGGATCCGGGCACGCCCCATCGCCGGCTACTTCGGCTTGACGGTGGTGAGCACGATGACCGCGCCCGGGTACCGGCTCTGCCCGGTCGCGTACGGGTTGGCCGCGCTCGGGAATCCGGTGAACCTGGTCATGTTGAACTCCCCCCAGTCCGGTGCCGTGTAGAGCGGGATGACCGGGGCGACCTTGATGAACTCCTTCTGCAGCTCATCGGAGATTGACTTCTGAACCGCCGGGTCGGTGGCCGCCGCGAACTTGGCCAGCAGCTTGGTTGCCGTGGGGTCGCAGTACCGGCCCCAGTTCTCCGCCGTCTCCTTGCCGACCGGCACGACCGTCTTGCAGGACATGAAGAAGTTGTAGAAGTCGTAGGGAGTCGGTCCCAGGTCGCCGTACATGTGCGCCATCTGGAAGTGGCCCAGGCCCACATCGCTGATGACCGCGTTCCAGTCTTTCGGCACCACGGTCAGGCTCACGCCGATCGCGGACAGGTCGCGAGCGATGTTCTGAGCCGAGGCGACGAAGTCGGTGGAGGTAGACCCGGTCTCGATCGTGTACTTCATCGGCTTGCCGGCGGGTGTCGTCCTGACGCCGTTGCCGCTGCGCTTGTATCCGGCCGCGGTCAGCATCTGGTTGGCCTTGGCGACGTCCAGCTTGGTCCAGTCGCTGCCGGTCAGCAGCGAGGTGTCGAGCCATGCCTTCATGCCGTGCGGGTCGAGGCCGGTGTCGTTGGAGGTGCTGACGTAGTTCCCGTAGACGGACTGGACGTCCGCGGTCCTGTTGATGGCCATGCTGATCGCCTTGCGAACGACCGGGTCGTTGAAGGGGGCCATCGTGGTGTTCAGCACGAGCGGCACCGTGTAGCCGGTCGGCGAGAACCAGTACTTGTAGTTCGGGTTCTTCGATGCGTAAATCTTCTCCACATTCGGGACGTAGATGTCGCCCCAGTCGATGTCGCCCTGCACGAGCGCCGCGTCCACCTGGTCGTTTCCGGCATAAGCGGGATAACGGATGCCCTCGAAGTACGGCTTTCCCGCCTGCCAGTAGTGCGGGTTCTTGTTCAGCTGGTAGACCTGGGACTGAAACTCGGCCACTTGAGTGAACGGCCCGGTCCCGACCGGGTTCGGGTTGGTGAACTTCGTGGGATTCTGCACCGTCGCCCAGATGTGCTGCGGCACGATGACCTGCTGCCCTACCTGGCCCAGGGCCGGCGCGAAGGACTGGCTGAAGGTGAAGGTTACCGAGTAGTCGCCATTGGCCACGACGCTCTGGACATACGGGAACCCGCCCCCGGCGAAATCGTCCTTCAGTAGCTTGAACGTAAAAACGACATCCTGCGCGGTGAACGGCTTGCCGTCGGACCACTTGACGCCATGGCGGAGCGTGAAGGTCAGGCTCTTCGCATCCGCCCCGAAGCTCCAGCTCGTGGCGAGCCACGGATGAAATACTCCGTCTGTTGGCGTGTAGACCACCATTGGCTCATAGACCGCCGTGGTCGTCCCCGAAAGGGCATCCGGCGAGAACGGATTGAAGTTCCTCGCGAAAACGGTGTTTCCCTCGCGGCCGATCGTCAAAATAGCGCTCTTGGCACTGCTGCCGCCGCTCGCGCTCGGCCCGCTCGCCGAGCACGCGGCCAGACCTAGGGTCGCCGTCATCACCGCCGCCGTGCACGCGGCCTTTGCTCTCCTGAGCTTCACCGACGTTCCTCCTTGAAGTTTGTAACTGGCTCAGCCGTTCGACGGCCGCGGGGAGGGCCGCATCGGCGCGGGCCTGGCAGCCACGGCGAGCGTGCTCTCTCGACACCAGTGCTCGTTCGAGGTCAGTGCCCGTGCGAGACTCGTGCTCGTTCGAGAGTTAAGCCGCTCATTCGTTTTGACGATTCTGACGGCGAGCCCTGACGTTGTCAAGACTTCGGGACGGTAGAAAAGATGGTTTTGCGCAGGTCACATAGGACATGCGGAAACATCGTGAAGATCATCAAGAGGGCAAGTCAAAGCGACGACATCTGCTCATCTGAGACACCAGGCGATCTCATGAACTATCGACCACGGACTAGCCCTTCAAGTCCTGGATCTCTAGCGAGTCGAATGTCGCGATGCCCTCTTCCACGATCAGGCCGAAACGGCCGGCGGGCAGGTCGTAGCGCACGCAGTTGATGAGCAGCAGATCGTCCAGGTAGATCTCGTAGAACGGCCATTTCACCACGACGCGCAGGCTGTAGCTGGTCTGCGCGGTCAGCGCGACCCGCCGGACCTGCAGCTTGTCGAGCTGATGGATCCGGGTCAGGACAAGCTCCTGAGCGTCGACATCCAGGAGCACGACGTACGCCCCCGGCAGGCCGGCCGCGTCCGCGTGCAGGACCACGCCCGCCGACCTGCCCTGGCGAAGCGTGACGTTCAGGGACAGGACGAAGTCCTGCCGGCTGATCTCGCCGAGGGCGATGGCCCAGCCGCTGTGACAGGTCCCGGTGACGGTGGTGCCGCTGGCGCTCCATTGCCCGCCGCCGATGCGGCGGGACGGCTCAGCACCGAGCGAGCGCACATCCTCGCGCAGGTGATCGCCGAGATGAGGTTTCGGTATCGGGTGGTACCTGGCCCGCAGGTAACCCTCGGGCGTCGTGGTCAGGATTTTAGGGCTGCTGAGCACCCCCCAGGTGAATTCCCCGGCGTCGGTGGACCCCTGGCGCTCGCACTGGAAATAGAAGAGGTACCTGACATCGTCGAACATGACCGACCGGCAGCTCGTTCCCTCCCACCAGCGGGCGCCGATCAGCACATTCTCGGAAAGCTCGGTGAACGGAGCGTCAAGGCTGTCGCTGACCGCGTAAATTGTCCCCATCTCGATGTCGGGATCGGAAAATGACCCGCGCCGGTTCCCGTAGGCGGTCCCGGTGAGCAGCGTCAGGTACCAGCGGCCGTTCAGGAAGAACACGTCGGGTACTTCGATAGTCGCATAGCGCCGGGGCGCGAACGCCGGCGGCAGGATCTCCCAGCTGATCAGGTCACGAGACCGCGCATGGGCCACGCATCCGCGCTCCGCGTGATCGCCGTCGCTGGTGTACGTCGCGAGAAACGCGTGAAACCAGCCTGTCGATTCGTCTCGCACGATGACCGGATCCCGCCAGCCGGCCGCGCCCGCCTCATCGGGGTGCTGCTCCGTGACGTACCAGCGAGGATCGGGGGCCATGACCGGCGCTGGATGCTTCGTCCACGCGTAGAGATCGGGCGAGGTCGCCATCATCGTGCGCTGGATGCGGCCCTGCTCAGCTCGCGCGCGCCCGGTGTAGTAGAGCCGGTACAGTCCCTCGTGCTCGATGATGTGGCCCGTCCAGGGCTTCATATCGTCGGGTTCCCCGGCGCATCCAGGCGGGATCGCCGGATCTCGCTCACGCCAGTCGAAGAGATTCTCGGAGGTGGCGTGGCCGATCCAGTCGATCGCGTCCGGATCAGCTTCCGCACCGGGGCGGGGCCGCGAGAGATAGAAGGAATGCAGCAGGTCGCCACGCTGGATCATCCAGAAATCCCAGTGGTAGCGACCACGCGGGTGATAGTGCACCTAGACGCTCCTTACGCGCTCGCGACCGAGAGCTCTCGCATCCTGGCCCGAGCTCACAACGCTTCTATCGCCGAGGCGCCAGTCGCCTGGGCTCCGGCGCCGCCAGCCGCGGCGAAAGTCCGCCCGAGATCTGCGCCGGGGATGATCGTGTCGAGCGCCTCGGCGATGCTCTGGCCGCTGATGCCGAAGCGCCTGAACAGGTACTCCCGGCCGCCGCCCACGGCGAAGGCGTCATCGATGCCGACCCGGGCAAGCCGCTTGCCCAGCCCGCCCTCGGCGATCAGCTCAGCTACCGCTGAGCCGAGTGCACCGGCGCGAAGATGATTCTCCGCGGTCACCACCCCGGATCGGCTCGCGCTGATGGCGGCGGACAGCAGGTCAGCGGGAAAAGGCTTATGCGTGGCGACGTGCAGGTGGCTGACCTGGATCCCCTGCTGGCGCGCGTGATCGACAACGGCTGTGCCGAGTTCGGTCATCAGGCCGCTGGTCACCAGTACAGCATCTGTCCCATGCGCAAGCGTGCGGACCCCGCCGACCACGAGCGGGGTGGCGAACTGGCGGCGTACCTCGCCCCGGAGCATCCGGCAGTAGACCGGTCCGGGGATGTCGGCAATCGCCTGCCAGACCGTCTCGACCTCCGTGGCGTCACCCACCTCGAGCACCGTCATGTTGGGCAGCTGCCGCATGAGTGCCACATCGTCGATGGACTGGTGCGTTGCCCCGCCGGGTGTCGACAGGCCGGGCAGGAAGCCGAAGATCCTGACCGGCAGGGCTGGGTAAGCAATGTTCAGTGCGATCTGCTCGTACGGGCGGCGCGTCGCGAACACGGCGAAGGTCGGATAGACCGGGATCATGCCCTCGCGCGCCAGCCCGCTCAGGACGCCCGCGATGTTCTGCTCGGCCATGCCCAGCGAGAGATACCGCTCGGGGTAGGCCGCCCGGAAGTCATCGGCTTCGCAGGAGGCCGTCAGGTCGTTCGTCACGCAGACGAGCCGCGGATCCTCGGCGGCCTGGGCAACGAGCGCCCGGGCAAACGGCCGCGCCACATACATCTCGCCAGGCTCCCCGGTCACTGGGGCACCACGCTCGACGTCAGCCCGGCGGCCGCGTCACTGAGCACCGCTTCCTCTTCGCCCGGCTTGAACCTGACGAAATGCAGGCGCTCCGGGTAGCGCTGCCGCAGGGACGGGAGCCCCTGCCACGGCGTTGTCCTGCACACGATGCACATCGGAACGCCCGGACGCCGGCCCGTGGCGGCCGCCGCGATGGCCTGCGGATCATGGCCGTCCACCTCGCGGGTGTCCCATCCGAAGTCGCGGACCTTCTCGGCTATCGGCTCCATGTTCATGACCTCCCGCGGTGCGCCGTCCACCTGGAGCGAGTTGGCGTCGATCAGCACGACGACGTTCCCGAGCTGATGGTGAGCTGCCGCGGCGAAGGCCTCCCAGGTCTGCCCCTCTTCCAGCTCTCCGTCACTGATCAGGACCCAGATCGTTCCGGGCTGCGCCTTGATCATGCGGGCCGCCGCCATGCCCAGGGCGACCGACAAGCCCTGGGCGAGCGAGCCCGTGGTCGCCTCCATCCCCGGCGACTGCTCCGAGCCGATCATCTCCAGCGACGAGCCGTCTTCGCCGTAGTGCGCCAGATCTCGGCCGTCCAGCCTGCCGACCTCCGCGAGCGTCACGTACAGCGCCCCGGCGTAGTGAGCGGGGGAGAGGACAAAACGATCGTGCACGCCGTCCCGCGGGCCGTTGAAGTCGCAGCCCTGCGTCCCGGCGTCTCCCGGCCGGGGCGGCTCCCCCGCCCTGGCCGCCGCGCGGATGCTCGAAACGGGACCGAGGCGCATCAGGCGCAGGTAAAGAGTCGCCAGTATCTCGGCCGACGAGCAGGCCTGCGCTAGATACGCGCCCCGGCGGGCGATCGCCAGCTGCACCATCCGGCTTCTGATGCGGCTGGCTGTTTCGAGTTCGACGGACACGGGGATATCCACGAGAACCTCATCCGAGCGTATATGTGCTCATGTGTGCACAGCCGTGAGGTTACAGTTCTCGTGCGGAGTTGGTCAAGCACGCCGGATCGCGCGAGCCGCTGCCCTCGTACTCACCCGAGGGCGGCGATCACGACGAGCTTGCGCTGTCGGCGAGGGCTAGGACTTCGGCGGCGGCGGTGGCGTCGGTGACCAGCACCGCGGCAAGCCCGGACCGCAGGACCGCGAGTATGGCGCGGGCCTTGGCCTGCCCGCCCGCCGCGGCTACGACGGTCGGGACCTTCCGCAGCTCGGCGGCCGTCATGGCGATGGTGCGCGGCTCCAGGCCCGGGTCCACGGGAGCGCCGTCGGCGTCGAGAAGCTGCGCGCAGAAGTCCGCGGCTATGTCCAGCTGGCGAAAGTACTCGCGATCGGCCCGCGGCAGTGAGCTGATGTAACCCGACTCGGCGGGATCCCAGGACCCGACGCCGAGCAGCGCCTTAGTCACCTGGGGAAACATGGCGACGGTCGAGGCAATCAGCGGCTCGCGGCGCAGCGCGCCGGCCAGCGCCGGATCGGCGACAAAGAACGGGGCATGGAGCTGGAAGGCCTGGCCACCGGTCTTGGCCGCGACTCGCCTGACAATGTCGGATGAGTTGACCGTGATGACCGCCGAGCTTGTGACGCCAATGAGCTGCACGACCGGGCAGGCAGGCAGCGCGGGCAGCGCCGAGGCCGCCGCGTCGATCGTCCTCCCCCAGCCCAGCCCGAGCACATCGTCGGACTGAAGGATCTCGGCGATCGCCGCGGCGGCGGCCGGGCCGATCTGCGCCGGCACGGCGAGGCCCGGCACCGGCCCGCCGGCCAGCACCATCGCGGCCTCGAGCCCGAACCTGCGCTCGAGTTTCAGTCCGAGATCCGCGTCGAGCGAGGCCGGTGTCGTTACCTCGACGCGCGCGATGCCGACCTGCCGCGCCCAGTCGATGAGCCTCGCGACCTTGAACCGGGAGATGGAGAACTCGTCAGCGATCTGGCTTTTGGTGCGCCCTTCGAGGAAATACCGCCGGGCGACCGCCGCGGCCCGCAGGGCCTCGATCGGCCTGCTTTCGAGTCCGTCGAGGTTGGCGGGGGA
The DNA here is from genome assembly GCA_963725175.1 of uncultured Actinomycetota bacterium. GTDB lineage: Bacteria > Actinomycetota > Actinomycetes > Streptosporangiales > Streptosporangiaceae > DASUBV01. The sequence continues at coordinate 2,086,241 of CAVRXH010000006.1, read as the reverse complement.
GTCAGGATCTCTGGCCAACTCGCTCCTCCGTTGCCTGCTGTCTCATCTGCTCATCTGTTACATGTGACGCTATAGTGTGCAAGTATATCGCTCTTGAGGTCCCGCACCGACCCGGTGAGGAGCAAGGTTGGCACAGCGGCTGGTGGCCGGCGTCGACTGTTCCACCCAGGCAACCAAGGTCATTGTCCTTGACGCTGACTCGGGACAGGTCGTGAGCAGCACCCGCGCGCCGCACCGGGTCACCGGTATCGGCGGGGCTCGCGAGACCGATCCGGGTGACTGGTACGACGCGCTGGCGACGGCGCTCCGCGCGACCGGTCATGCCGGTGACCTCGAAGCGATCTCGATCGCGGCTCAGCAGCACGGACTAGTCGTCCTCGGCCGCGACGGGGCACCGCTTCGCCCGGCGATCCTCTGGAATGACACCCGGGCCGTCGCTGACTCTCGCACGCTGATAGCGCGGCTCGGCGGGCCTGAAGCCGCGACGAAGCTGATCGGGAGCCTGCCGGGTCCAGCGTTTACCGTCTGCTCCTGGGCCTGGCTGCGCAGGACCGAGCCAGCGGTCGCGCAGGAGGCTCGTGCTGTCCGGCTCCCGCATGACTGGCTCACCGAGCTCCTGACCGGCGAGGCGGTGACCGATCGCGGCGACGTATCGGCCACCGGATGGTGGTCTACCCCTTCCGGTGGATACCTGACCGAGGTCATGGATCTGCCCGGAGTGCGGCTTCGCGCCAGCATGCTCCCTCGCGTCCTCGGGCCCGATGAGCCCGCTGGCCGCGTCTGCCCCGCCGCGGCGGACCGGCTGGGTCTGCGGCCAGGGATCCCGGTCGGACCAGGAACCGGCGACAATCCAGCGACGGCGCTGGGCCTCGGCCTTCGCCCTGGGGTCCCCGTCGTCAGCCTGGGCACATCGGGAACCGTTTTCACCGTGTCAGCTACGCCGTCCGCCGATCCCGGCGGCACGGTCGTGGGACTGGCGGATGCCACCGGCCGGTACCTGCCTCTTGCCTGCACGCTGAACTGCACGCTGGCCGTTGATCGCATCGCGGGCTGGCTGGGGACTGACCGCGAAGCGATCGCTCCCAGCTCGGCAGGCGTTGTCGTCCTTCCCTACCTCGACGGCGAGCGGACCCCCGATCTTCCGCACGCGGCCGGCTCGATCACCGGCCTGCGTCACACGACCGAGGCTGGCCAGATACTCCGGGCAGCCTACGAGGGCGCGGTGGCATCGCTGCTGAGCGCGCTCGACATCATTCATGCCAATTCCTCGGGCATCGACACCGATGCGCCGCTCGTCCTGACTGGCGGCGGATCCAGAGGCAGTGCGTGGCGCGAATGCGTCGCCGCCTTGTCCGGACGCGCGATCCGCATCGCGGAGGCGCCTGAGCCGGCCGCCCTGGGGGCAGCGTTCCAGGCAGTCGCGGTGCTCGAGAACAGGGATGTGGATGGCGTCGCGCGCGAGTGGGGCCAGGCTGGAGCGCCGATCCTCGCGCCGCGCCCGATCGATCAGGTCACGCTCGACCGGATAGGCCAGGTTCGAGCGGCCACGACGGCGCTCAACGAGCTGCACGTATTCTCCCGCGCGCTGAATCGCCAGCGGCGGAGGGCCTGCTGCCGATGGATCAAGCGGCGAATTGGCCCATGGCAGCCCAAGGGCGGGGGGTTGCCCCCCCGCCCTTGGAACCGTGTAGGTGACTAGTTGGTGTTGGCTGCGGTGTCGTCGATGACGAACGACGTCTGCAGCGAGGAGTCCTCCGAGCCGGTGAACTTCAGGGTGATGGCCTGCCCGGCGTACGCACTCAGCGAGTAAGAGTGCTGCAGGTAGCCGGTGATGTGGTTGAGGTTGGAGAAGGTGGCCAGCGTGGACAGCACGGTGCCGGAGCTGTTGAGAACCTGCACCTTGAGCGTGTCGTACGCGGTCGTGGTGGTCGTCTCAGCCGTGTCGATGTGCAGCCAGAAGCTGAACGTCGCGCCGGTGCACGCAGCCGGGATCGTGATCTTCTGGGAGAGGGTGTCGGTGTGGGTGGTGCCGTACCCGTCCAGCCACGCGTACCAGCTACCGGAGTGAGAGGTCTCGCCGTCGCCATTTTCTTCGATGACGCCGGACGTGGCGCTCCACGGTGAGGCCGAGCCGGTCTCGAATCCGGGGTTGCCCAGCAGCTGGGTGCTGGTGCAGCCACCGCCACCGCCGGAGGTGCTGATCGTCCAGGTGAAGGATGCCGAGCCGTGTGCCCCGGTCGTGTCGGTGGCGGTCACCGTCACGCTCGAGGTGGCCGCGGTGGTGGGCGTGCCGGTGATCAGGCCGGACGAGCTCATCGACAGGCCCGCGGGCAGACCCGTGGAGGTGTAGGTGAGGGTCTGGCCGGAGGCGGAGTCGGTGGCGCTGATCTGCAGCGAGACCGCGGTGCCGACAGTGCCGGTCTGGCTACCAGGGTTGGTCACCGTCACGGTGTTGCCGCCGCCGCTGCTGCCCTGGACCAGGCCGGTGATGCCGTCCGGGGTGCCGATGCCGGTCGGGCCGTCGTACCCGGTCTCCGCGGTGCAGAGGTAGGCCGGGCTGCACGAGCCGTCGTTGCCGCTGGTGACGTCGTAGAAGTTGCTCGTGTGGGTGTAGATGTCGTCGGCCGGGGTGTTGCCGGGGTTGCCCGCGAGGGCGAACATGGCGGCGAGCATCGGGGAGGAGGCGCTGGTGCCGCCGACCTCGTTCCACCCGCCGTTGCCGTTCGTGGTGTCGTACACCGCGAGGCCGGTCGCGGGATCCGCGTCAGCGGCGACGTCGTTGTCGATCCGCTTCGTGCACCCGGTCAGGCCGAGCGCGGTCTGCCAGGACGGCTGCGGCTCGTACGCGGAGCAGCCAGAACCGGTTCCCTCGGAACCGGTCGAGGTGTTCCAGACCTTCTCGCTCCAGCCGCGCGTGCCGGAGGCGGTGCTCAGGCTGGTCCCGCCGACTGCGACGACGTTCGGCGAGGTAGCCGGGTAGATCACGCCGTAGTCCGAGTCGCCCGCGGACGCGGTGATCACGTCACCCGGGTGGTTGAAGTAAGTGGAGTCGTCTGAGGTGTCTCCGGACGCTTCGGTCCCGCCCCAGGAGTTGGAGATGTACCCGGCCATGCTCGCGGCGGTGTTTTCCGCGACATAGAGCCCGGTGCCGCTGTCGTTGGTCGCCTCGACCAGGACGATGTTGCACAGCGGGCAGATCGCCGAGGCCATGTCCAGGTCGAGCGACTCCTCCAGGGTCCAGTCGTCGTCGGCCGGCGCCGTGGCCGGCAGCGGCGAGGTCTGGCCGTTCTGGTTGACCTGCTGGAAGCTGGGCACGGTGGGCAGCCCGGCGGCCGAGCGATAGGTGGCCAGGTCGCTCGCTGCGGTCGGGTCGTTGTAGGCGTCAACGAGCGCGATAGTGCGGCCCGCGCCGTCGGCGGCCGAGGCCGAGGTCAGGTTATAGGCCGATTGCAGCTGGGACGGGCCGTAGCCGACGCCAGACGGAATCGCGTCCGGCGAGATGCTGGCGGCGATCGAGTGCACGCCGTCGCGCTTGAGCGCGAGGCAGGACTCGTGGCCGACGACGATCACGGCCGCGCACACGTGGGAAGAGCGGGAATTCGCTGTGGTCAGGGCGGGCTGCGAGGCATGCGCGCCGTGCGAGATCTCCGTGGCGATCGATACGTGAGGGGAGGTCGTGGTCGGTGCGGCACTGGCAGGGCTGGCGGCCAGGGCCGTCAGGCCTGCCGCGAGCGCGGCGGTTGCAACGACAGCCAAATCTCGTCTCAGTCGCCACCGGGAGAGTGGGTGGGTCATGGAGGTCCCTTCGTTGGGATCGTCCAGCGCCTCTCTTGGACGCGCATGGCGGCACCCGGGGGTCGAGGTGCCTGCGCGTAACGTAACCAGGCGTCATGTAACGGTCAAGAAGTAGGCAACATGAAACCAAACAATTATGGAGATAGATCGGACGCTAGAGCGGCCTTACCAGCGGAAGCAGATCGCGGACGGTCTGTCAATATCTAAAACAGTAACTTCAATCGCTCCTGTTGCTTGCGTCTCGCGCACCCAGGTGTGCCCACGAAGACGGGCCAAAGGAGCCAAGGATCTTTCCGCCGGCTGGACCAGCGCTGGAGGCGATGGCCGGCGGATCCGGGCTGATCAGCGCCAGGTAGAGGCGCTTGAGGGCGGCCTGCCCGTCGGGAAGCCGCGGCGGGCGCTCACCGCCCCGCCGCGGGCCGAGCGACTCGACGCGCTGGCGTTGCAGATAGCATTTTTATCTTCCGAGACGAACATCAGGAATGGCCTGAACTAGCATTCTGGTGCAATCGTCGCGGATAACTGAATAGGTGCCAAATCTGCCCTATCCTGGCATTTCGAAGGTCCACGCCGAGGCCTTGGCGGCGAGCGCCAGGAACGGATTGTTCAGAATGCTCAGGCCGCCGGCCGTGGACCGCATGCAGCCGCCACCTTGATCCACGGCGTTCGTACCCTGATCGCCCTTCCTGCGGCGTTGCTGCCGAACGGCCGGCCGGTCGGTGTACGCGGCGCCCCGCGCCAGAGCCCGCGCCACGACGAGGCGCATGTCCATGTTCGGCCATATTATCATCGGACATTGATGCATTTAACTGGCGTTATATACCCACTCCGGTTGGTCGGCCCAAGTGCCGACACTGCGGATGCTCGGGTTGGCCTGGAGGATTCCTGCCTGAACGTTGTCCTGCGGGTTTCTAGCAGGTGATGATGGCCCGGATGCCTGCGGCCTGGGTGAGGCAGGCGATGTCCTCAGGGTCGCTGGTCATGATGTGGTCGCCGTCGGCGGCGAGGTCGGGCCTGGACGCGGTCAAGACCTCTCGGTCTGGACCGCGTCTTCGCTCAGGTTGACTGGGGAGGCCTGCCGTCCGCTCTGGTCGAGGAATCCATCGCCCGCTACGCCACCGACATCCCGCCCGCCCTGCGCGCCGCCTGACGCATAGGGCTGGCATCGAGCACAACTGTGACACGAAGGGAAACGACATGCGTGATGTGATGCTGCTCGGCTCCAGGCTTGTGCTCGGCTCCTACCTGGCTGTGCACGGGGCGCAGAAGCTGTTCGGGGCTTTCGGCGGCCCAGGACTTGAACGTGCCGGGGCCGGATTCGACCGGATCGGGCTGACCCCTGGCAAGCCGATGGCCGCCCTTGCGGGTGCCACCGAGCCTCGGTGGGGGTCTGCTGACGGTTGCAGGCGTCGCCGACCCGGCTGGCCCGCTGGCGATCATTGGTGCCATGACGGTGGCGTCCGCGACCCACCGCGCCAGCGGGCCGCTCGCGGCCAACCGCGGCTTCGAGCTGCCGCTGACAAACCTGGCCGCCGCCGCCGCGCTGGCTGCGGCCGGACCAGGCCGGTTCCGGATCGGCCCGCCGCTCGGCCGGCGCCTGACCACGGTGGCCGTGGCGGGCGGCGCGGTGCTGGCCGCTGCCTCGCTCGCCAAGATGCTCACCGCGGTCCGCGACAGCGCCGGAGCAGCCCGGCCGGCACCCCCTGCGGAAACCGCGCCTGACGCTGTCCCGGATGCCAATGCCCAACCCCATGCCACCACCCAGCCCTGACGGGCGCGGCAGGACTCGCGTCAGCCGCTGGCTGCCCGGGTAAATCGGGCGGCGATGGAGCCGGTCGCCTGCATGGCGGAGATTCGCATGGGGCTCCAGGTCATGCCGAACCGACTGCGGTCGACGGTGAGTTCGGCGCGCAGGGTGACTGCGTCCGGCCCGGCCTCCGTGATATCTGCGGTGAAGCTGACCGGCTCCCGGTGGTCGGCTGCCTCCAGCGTGCCCTCGGCGGCCAGCCGCCCGTCGCTGGTGAGTGACGCTCGGCTCACCGAAAGCACGACCTGGGGATGCTTCTCGACCGCGAAGAAGTCATCCGACCGCAGGTGCTTGTCCCGCTGCTTGTTCCTGCTGTTCAGGGATCCGGCATCCATGACGATCTGCCCGGTCGCTGTGCCGTCGGGTGACACGGTGCCCTCTCCTTCGACCCGCTCGAACCTGCCCCGCACGGTGATCGTGCCCCAGAAGTGCCGGACCCTGAATTCCACCTGAGATGCCTGCGGATCGAGTTTCCACTGCCCGACGAGCGCACCGTCGCGCGCCAGCTCTTGGATCCCGCTACCGGGCCCTGGGGCGTCGTCTGCCTTGCTAGTCATCCGTCCTCCTCGCGTCGGCAGCGTCACGCCACCGGATCAGTTCTCACAGTGATCTGCCTGGCCGGGCAACTCAGTCGGCAGGAGCAGTCGCTCGCGGCACCGGCCGCCGCCCGTTCGACCAGCCGGCTGCTGGCGATCATCTCACTGGCGCGCGGTCACTCGGCGGTCGCCGAGTACGACCTTCGCGCCGCGCTCGGCAAGCAGCAGCGCGGTCGCCTCGCCGATCCCGGCGCCTGTTCCGGTGATGGCAACGATTTGTCTTCGATCCCGGCATAGAGTCTTCCCCTATCGCTTCGACTGGACGATCCGTACTGACCTTGCGGGATCAGCCGGTCTGCGCCATGCCGCCGTCGGCAAAGAGTTCCACTCCGGTGATGAAACTTGACGCGTCGCTGAACATCGCCTCCATGCCCGGCAGGTCCGTGACTGCGATTCCTGACGCGAGTGTCCTTCTTTTCCCTGCGTCCCGCGGACTGGCGAGCGGCCGCACGCACCGCGCTGGCCGCGTCCGGTGACGCGTCGATGCAGTCGATCGCCCGCCTGGCCGGCATCGGCCAGGGATTCACGGGCGTGACGCAGCCGCATAGGCGAGCGCTCACCAGTCTTGAGTCAGCCGCAGCCGTCGTTCCAGCGCCATCCGGGCCTGGTCAAAAGGCCTGAGAAGATATTCACGGTGGTCCGCTCCGTGATGGTGGAGCACGTCTGACCCAGCATCCATAGATGCCAGGTCAGTTACGTAAGACCTCGCGCGGTCCACGAGGGTCATCGTATATCGCAGTGCTGCGCTGTCAGAGACATGCTGCTGATCACAGACTATGTATACCGGTGACGAGTGAGCCATTATGGCGCTGCGCTGTTCGTCTCGATGCCTAGTGAGATGGGAAGGGCCGCCGCCGCCCACGCGGACGCAGATCCATCCGGGCCTGTCCACCCGGATTTCATCTCGGATTTCGAGCCTCGTAGCGCCTGTGCCGCTGTCCGAGCTGGCGACAACGCTGCCGCGATAGATGACCTCAAGCTTAAACATGGGAAAGATGCTCGTAGCCGTCGCGTTTACTGACACGACACCGCCTCCGCCGGGAAGGAAGAGCGTCTCGCCGACGCCGGCTCCGTTAACCGCGAAATCGAGCAGCGGGCCGCTGCTCATGTAACTGCGGCCCGATCGCAGCGCCTCGCACCAGGAATCGAAGCTGAAATCCTGGCTCTCGCTGAGACGCACGTAGGTCCGGCTGAGGCCGATGGGAACGTCATTTGACATCTTGTCAGTGCCGCCTGCCAGCGGCAGCCTGAAGCCAGCATTCAGATAGCGGTAGTAGTCGCTGAAGGCCCGGTCCTGGTGAAGTTGCCCCCACTCAAGTGCGTCCACCCGCTCGGTGGCGATGAGCGTAGCTAGCTCGCCGTTTGGCGCCGGAAAGTGCGGGACCACGACCGTGCCGTCCTGGTCATGGCAACGATCCGCCCAGTCGGACAACGTCGCCTCCAGACCGCCGCCCATCTCCGCCTCAGGAGGGCCGCCGCTACACCATGGCGCGACGGACTGACGGAGCCCGAGCAGGCTCAGGTGCCCCAGGAAATGCTGCCTGTTCTCCTGCGAGGTAAAGAGGATCGTCTTGCCGTCGGCGCTCGTGACCGGCCGTCCGAGGAATTCCTCTGTGCTGGTGAACAGGCTGCCCCACTGGGATTGCAGCAGATGCACGATGGAGACGCCCTCGGCGGCCGCTTCGCGCAGGCCGCCGAAGCTTGACACGAAATGGACATGGGTATCGCCCGAGTACCATCGGTCCTGAGATGGATCGGAGAGCCTCCTGGCACGTATCGTGAGCTCGCGAGTCTCATCATCAATCTTGATGATGTGGTCAACCGGCTGATAGTCGAACCCCCGCGTTACCTGGACCCGGACGGCGCCGCGCGGCAGCCAGCCCGCGCATGATCCGTCGACATACGCATAGGTTGTCCTGCCGAGCCGCACATCCGACCCGACATCGACATGCCAGCTGGGCAGGTCGCTATTGACGTGCTGATGATGACCATGTGGCTGATAGGGCACGCCGTCGGGGGAGGAGAAGCTGACGCGGCAGGTCAGCGGATCGCCCGTTTCGTCATCGACAATTGACGTATGGACCCAGTTCCGCCCGGTCTCGGCAACCCGCAGCCTGCCGCCGGCCTCCTGGGGTGCCGCGCTGGTGAGGTCCGACCAGCGACTCTTGCTCACCACTTCACCGTCGCGGACTAGGCTGACCGTCGCGGAGCCAATCGCGGATACCCGGGCATATACGGCGGCGGCGCCAGACTCGGGATCGTCGCCCCAGGTCGTCAGGGCATCACGGTGCTCCATCAGGCGCCCTGCCGGCACCACGGTGGTGTAGCCGACGGTGCCGCGGTCAACCTCAATGGTCAGGTCAGCCGCGACGGAGGTCTCCGCTTCATCCAGCGTGACGACCACGGTGCGCGCGGGATCCGGGCGTAGCGGGTGCTCATTGACGAATCCGAGGCAGACCCCGCCGACGTCCACCGTGGTTCCCGCCGCCTTGAGCTCGATACTCACTACCCGGTGCCCCGGGCGCGGATTCATCAAGGCCCAGAGATAGAACCGCCAGCCCGCCGGGCTCGGCCCGCAGTTATCGAACCACCGGCTAGCCTCGACCACCTCGGTTCCCCGGTAGCCAGCGTCCGAGAATGAGCCGCGGTACCGATCGGGGACAGAATCCCGCTGGTCCGGAACGGCGAGGCTGGGGAGCGCGCCCCAGTTCGCCGCATTCTGCGGCCCTCGTACCGGGGCAATCTCGTATCCCTCGCGCACCTCAATGCTGGTGGCCTGCCCGTCCGCGAACGCAAGGCGGTAGACGGCATCCACGCGCCCGACTGGCGCGAGGCCGGCTCCTGCGTCATCAACCGCCCGGTGCGCGAATGTGATGGTGCTGCATGGCTCGGTGGTGTCGAGGGGGATCGTTACCGGTCGTCCCGCAACCACGCGGACTATCCGCGCGGCACCATCCTGCTGCGAGAAAAGGAACGGGATACCGCGCAGCAGCACGGCCTCGCCATCCGGCGGCAGGACGTGCTCGACGTCGTCAGCGCTGTTGACCAGATTCCGGAGATCTACCGGGAGGTAGCTCATGATTTCCCCGGCCCGGCGCCAATAGCGGCCGGTGCCTCGATCCCCAGCTCTCTCGCGAGCCGTTCAAGGGACCGGCAGCTCTCGGACGACAGCGGAATGCCATGGAGGCGCAGCACTCGAGTGCTCTCTTCCTCCGGATCCCCTGGCATGAGGACCTTCGCGAAGTCCGGTCGCGGGGTGAGGCTGCGTACCGCGTCGCTGAGACGGCCCACGTCTTCGCGGAAATCGTCCAGCTGGCGAGTCGCGCCGACGTCTATGGCCATAGCCAGGTGCCCGACGCCCCAGGAATCGAGGGTATCTGCTCCGTGCCTGAGGAATGCCTTCGGCACGTCCATCGACAGGTTCGCACCGGACAGGCAGGTCGCGAGGATCTCGTGTGCCACCGCCAGGCCCGAGCCCTTATGGTCGCCCATGGGAAGCACGACGCCGTCCATCGCGGCAACGGCGTCATCGGTCGGAGATCCCTCCGCGTCCAAGGCCCAGCCGAAGGGGATGGGCAGGCCGTCCACCGCGGCCATCCGAATACGACCTCGGGCAACGGCGCTGCAGGCCATGTCGACCACGACGGGGGTATCGCGGGCGGGGAACGCATAGGCAAAAGGGCTATTGCTGAGCAGCGGATCCTGCGCGCCCCACGGGGCCATCAGTGCCGGCGCGTTACTGGTGAAGTACCCGATCATCCCTTCACGGGCGGCGCGAAGCGCGTGCACGGCGAGAACGCCGGAGTGATTACTGTTGCGGACGCTCACGAGGCCCACACCGTGCTCCCTGGCCAGCTCTATCGCGCGGTCCATCGCCAGCTGCCCGACGATCAGGCCCAGTCCGTTGTCACCGTCGATGAGCCGGGCCGCGCTCCGGTCGCCTGACTCAGTCAGCCGGGGAGCGGGGTTGATGTGCCCGCTGAGATACCCCCGTGCATAGATGGCCAGCCTGAAGACCCCATGTGAGGGCACCCCCCTGAGGTCCGCCGCGACGAGGGACTCGGCGAGCAGGTCCGCGTGGACGGCGGGCAGCTCGCACCGGACGGCGACCGCGCGCACGAAGTCAGTCAGCTCACCGACGGGCACTTGTATTTTCTCGACGGCGTTACTGTTCTCGACGGACTCCATGACGGCCTTCCTGTGCTCCGGGCCTACGTGGTTGCGGCAGCCGGGCCGGCGGCCGCGGACCGGATCTCGCCCATGATCTGCTCGGCGCGCTCTGCCATCAGCAGCCGGTCGCTGTGGACCGAGACCAGCCGGAAGCCTCGCCCTGCCCAGCGCAGGGCCTGGTCGCTGCCCGCGGTGAAGATCCCGGCGGTAATCTCCGCGTTCGCGCATGCATCAGTGATCTGCCAGATGGCTTCGTCAACCTCGGGGGGCGGCATGCCGAGGCTCGGCGGGTAGCCCATGGACAGCGAGAGGTCGCTGGGGCCGACAAAGATCGCGTCCAGCCCGGCTACCCCGGCAAGAGAGCGCACTGCCGCGAGCCCGGCGATTGTCTCGACCATGACCGCGCAGATCACCGTGTCGTCGGCACGCTGAGGGCTGTAGCCCGGCATGCTGTACCGGGCCCGGATCGGCCCCCAGCTTCGGATACCGGCGGGCGGATACCGGCAGGCGGCAACGGCCGCGGCGGCCTGCTCCACCGTCTCTACCATCGGCACGATCACCCCGGCCGCGCCCGCGTCGAGTGCCCGCATGATCGAGGCGGGCTCGTTCCATCTGACTCGCACCAGGGCTGATGTGCCGGTCAGTTCCAGCGCCTGGAGCACCGGGAAAAGCGCGTCGTCGCCGAATGCCCCGTGCTGGAGATCGACGCATACCCAGTCGACTCCGCTGTGTCCCAGGACCTCAGTCACGAGGGAGTCCCCGACTGTGGTGATGGCGCCGAACCGGGCCATGCCGTCCCGCAGTGCTGCTCTGGACAGGCTCATCGTGTCTCGCAGTCCGCCGCGACCGCGGTGCGGAGATCAACGTCCAGGGCGGTCGCTACGTCGCAGAGCTGGCCCCAGAGCCCCTGGTCAACGTGCAGAACCGGACTCGCCGATGACACCAGCCGTTCGAGTTCTCCCGGCACGAGGACCGGTCTGCTCCCGTCTGCCGGACGCGCGCTGTGCATGTAGTCCACGACCTCCTGGCCAAGTTCCTCGCACCGGCCGGGCGGCAGGAACGCGGTCGGGTCGATCAGCAAGAAGAAAAGGCCGTTGACCGGACGCGAGTCGTCGGTCACCGGCAGGCCGGCCAGGGCTCCGCCCAGGAGCTCGACAAGCAGCCCGAGCGCGTAGCCCTTGTACCCGACTGAGGCACCGAAAGGGAGAAGGCTGCCGCGGGGCGGACCGTAGAACATGCCTGGGTCCGTCGTCGGGTTGCCATCGGCATCGATGACCGCGTCGGCGGGGATGCTGGTGCCCGCCATCCGCGCGGCCCTGACCCTGCCCTCGGGCACCACGCTGGTCGCGAAGTCCGCGACGATGGGGTCTCCGGCTGCCGGGAATCCGTACGCGAAGGGGTTCGTGCCCAGGCGCCCGTCGACTCCGCCCCAGGGCACGACGAAATGACCAAGCGGCGGGATCGCCGCGCCCGCGATGCAGATGAGGCCGCCTGCCGCGGCGGTCTCCGTGTACCGGCCAAGGCGCCCGGCGTGATTACAACGGTGGGTGACCACCGCGGCGAGCCCCCACCGGCGCGCCCTGTCCATCCCGACGCTAAGCGCGATGCCCGCCGAGATGATCCCGAGGTTCCAGGCGCAGTCGACCACCACGCAGCCGCGCTCGCCGGCCTCGACGGTGACCTCGGCTCCGGGTACGGCGCGGCCGGCCTCAATGTCCCGCAGGTACTGAAGGACCCGGATCAGGCCGTGGGAGGAAACGCCCATCAGCTCGGTCCTGATGAGCTCGTCGCTGACCTGATCGGCGTCCGCTGCCGGCACGCCGCTGCGCTGGAACAGCGTCGAGACCTGCCGACGCATCCGGGCGGGATCAAGAGGTGGCATGTGCTGTGCGCCTCAGGTCGCGTCGGCCGGGTGGGTGCTGCCCTGCACGTCAGTCCATGTGGCGATAACCTCGCGGTAGCGGCTCGCGGGCCCGAACGCCGACGGCGAGTTGAACCACAGCAGCTCCATCTCGCCGTCCGGGCCGTTGATGGCACGGTGATCCGTGCCCGGTGCCACGTAGATGGCAGAGCCGGGGCGCACGTCGATGTGCTCGGTCCCGAGGACGAACACTCCTGACCCGCGGAGGACGTAGTAAATCTCCTCGACGCCGTCATGCCTGCTGAGCTTCGGCTGCTGATGGCCTGCGGGGATGAGCACGAAGCCGGCCGCGATGTTCTTGGTCGGCGTGATGTCCTGCTCGAACATCACGCCCATGATCCGCGTCTCTGACGGCGACTCGGCAGGGACCTGCCAGGCGGGGCTCTCGCTTCTGTGGACGACTGCGCTCATGTCGCTCCCTCTGCTCGGCCGGCGTGGGCTGCCTGCGCTGCGCGCTCTGCACGGACAGGTGTCACGCTAGCGATGACATGAAGTCCCTGTCAATGAGTCATTGCATCTCTGAAACTCTGCGTGCTATGTTCCCTTTCATAGCTGGTTACGCCTGGTCCGGCAGGAGGACTGCATGCTGAGCCTTGCGCAGGCGTGATGGGACGCGTCGTGTCCGTGGAAACGTGGCTCTGCCGGCGACCGTACGCGCCGGGCACTCACGCGAGCGTGGCGACGAGCTTCGGGGCGCACACCTTCGGCAAGGAGTACGTCGTCCTGCGGCTGGCCACCGACGACGGGCTCAGCTCGACCGTGACCTGCCTCGCCGCGAACGGAACCGCCACGGTGCTCGCCTATCTGGAAGACGCGATCACGCCGGTGGTGATCGGCCGGGACGTCGCGGCGCGCAGGCACATCTGGGAGGACCTCAGGGACCTCAACCGCCGGCTGGCATTCTTCCCGAACTTCCTTCCGGGGCCGGTCGACGTGGCCTTGTGGGATCTCGCATCGCAGCAGGCGGGGCTGCCGCTGTACAAGTTCCTCGGCGCGCGGCGCGACCGGCTTCCGGCGTATGCCAGCAGCCAGTTCATGCCGCAGATCGAGAGCTACATCGCCGAGGCGACCGCCCTGGCCGGGCGCGGCTACACCGCCTACAAGGCGCACCCTGGCGGGGGCGTCGCCGATCACATCGCCCTGGCGCGGGAGCTGCGCCGGCAATTTCCCGGACTGGGCCTGATGCTCGATCCCGCCGGGTTTGACTACACTCTGGGCGAGGCCGTGCGCGTCGGGCGAGCGCTCGAGCAAGCGGGCTTCGAGTGGTTCGAGGAGCCCTTCCACGACCAGTTCACCGGCAAGTACGCGACGCTGTGCAAGATCCTCGACATCCCGGTGGCGGCGACGGAGGCCGCCTACGGGGGTCCGCCGGGCATCGCGCGCTTCCTGACCGGGGGATCGGCTGACATCGTCAGGGCCGATGTCTCGTGGACGTGGGGAGTCACCGGCGTGCTGGCGGTCGCGAACGTCGCCGAGAGCTTCGGCCGGCAGTGCGAGATACACACCACCAACATGGGCACCCTCGATCTCGCCAACCTGCACGTGGCCTGCGCCATCAGCAACAGCAAGTACATCGAGCTGTTCCAGCCCGCCGACGTCTGGTCGTTCCCGCAGGTCACGCCGCTGGAGCTGGACGCATCGGGGAACGCGGTGGCGCCAGGCGGGCCGGGGACCGGCATGGAGGTCGATTGGGACTACGTCGACGACTCGACTTATGCCCACTGGGCGGCCGGCCAGTGACAGCGGTATAGCCATCGGTCCGCTACCGCGGATCACGAGAAACTCCGGAGGCACGCATGATCCTGCAGGTGCATCACGTCGCGCTCCTGACCAGCGACCTCGACGCGACGAGCGTCAGCCTGACCGAGGTCCTCGGCCTCCCCCCGGCGCAGCCCAGGAGCGTGGTGACCGAGGCCTACGCCCTGCGGACCGCGATGGTCCCGGTCGGCGGCGGGACGCATGTGCAGATCATCCAGCCGGAGCGCGGGGCGGGCGTCCAGGACCTCGCCGACCGGGGCGAAGGGACGCTCTTCGAGGTAGCTTTCCAGGTCCCGGACATCGCGGGTGCGGGCAGGCACCTGCGGTCCCGCGGGCTGGACCCCGTCGACTTCGCGGGCCGCGCCCTGCCTGGCGGGTTCGCGACGGCGGCCTCGGGGACCAGGTACCTGTACCTGCCCGCCGGGGCTGTCATGGGCCCGCGGGTCGAGTTCGTGCAACCTCAGTGACGCCCGGCGGGGTCAGTCACGCGGATTCTGTCAGGTCGTCATCCGCGCCGGTCACGAGGGTGATGACCTGCAGCATGCTGACATCCGCGATAGTCAGCTCCGCTATCGTCGTGCCGTGGCGCATGATGACGGCGCGGTCGCATACCTCCATCACCTCATGCATGTTGTGAGTGATCAGCAGCACCGCGACGCCCTCCTCGCGCAGTCGGCGGATGAGATCGAGCACCAGCCGACTCTGCTCAACGCCCAGGGCGGCTGAGGGCTCGTCCAGGATCACTATGTGCCGGCCCCAGGAAACGGCCCGGCCCACGGCTACCGACTGCCGCTGGCCGCCAGACAGGTCGGCGACCTGCTGACGCGCCGAATGAATGCGAATGTGCAGGCGGCTGAGGGTCTCTCCGGCCTGCTCATACATTGCGCGCTTATCCATCCAGCCGAGGCGCCGCAAGACGGGATTGCTCCGGCGGATCTCGCGATTCATGAACAGGTTCGCGGCCACATCCAGGGTAGGGATGAGGGCGAGGTCCTGGAAGACGGTCTCTATGCCAAGCTCCTGGGCCGCGCTCGTGGAGGACAGCGTGACCTCCCTGCCATCCACGCGGATCTGGCCCTCGTCTGGCTGGGTCTGGCCAGAGATGCATTTCACGAGCGTTGACTTTCCGGCCCCGTTGTCTCCCAGCAGCCCGAGAACCTCCCCACCGAACAGTGCCAGGCTCGCGCTCCTGATGGCCGTGACGTGGCCGTAAGACTTACGCAGGTCGCGAACCTCAAGAACGGGACCCTGGGCCTGGCCATCACGGGCACTTACCATCTCCGCCACCTCACTTGGCCGTCCTGCTCCGGGTGCTAGTCAGATCCGCCACGCGCGCGTCCGCACCGCGTCGAAGAGCACGGCGATGAGGATGACGCCGCCGGTTACGATGTCGACGGCCGTGGACGGGAAGTTGGCGAGGTTAAGCGCATCGGTGATGCTCGCCATCAGGACGAGCCCGCCAAGCATTCCTGTCACCTTGCCGCGCCCGCCGAACAGGCTGACGCCCCCCATCACCGCGGCCGCGATAGAGATAAAGAGCGCACCGCTGGAGATAGACGGGCCGGCGGTGTCCAGCTGTCCCACCAGGATAAAACCCGCGACGCCCGACAAGAGGCCCGAGATCGAGTAGGCCCAGAAGATGACGCGCCGGTCCTTTACCCCGGTGGCCCGCGCCGCCTTGCGCGCGCTGCCGACGGCATACATCCGCCGGCCCAGCACGAGCTTGCTCAGCAGCACCCAGGTCAGGGCGAATGCGAGGAGCATCACCAGGACCGCGACGGGAAAGCGTCCCCACGACGCATTGCCCACGTAGATGAACGGGCCGGGAAGGCTGTCGACCAGCCTGCCGCCGCCGAACTGCAGGCTGAGCCCGGTCAGGCCCACCATCATCGCGAGCGTGGCCATGAACGGGTTCAGGCCGAGGTAGGCGACGAGCCCGCCGTTGATCGCGCCTACCAGGGACCCGAGAAAGAGCATCAGCAGGATCACGGCCGGCCAGGGCCAGCCCCAGCCTGAGCCGAGCGCGACGCCGTTGTGCGGCGAGATCGCGATCCCGGCCGCGACGGCGCAGAAGATCATGTTCGCCTCGGTGGACAAGTCCATGTGGCCCGTGATGAGTACCAGGGACTGACCCAGGACCAGGAACCCCAGCGGCGCCGCGGCGATGAAGATGTTCGTCACGTTGCTGGCGGTCGCGAAGGACCGGTTCTCGGCGGTCCCGGCTATGGCCATCAGCACGACCAGGACCCAGATGAAGTGCTCCTGGATCCAGTCCGCGGCCTTGTGTCGTGCGCCGAGCTCACCGCGCGGCGAAGGCTGCAGCACAGGATGCGGATGACGCTCGCTGGTCGTCATGGTCAGCAGCCCTCCCGGTAGGTGCGGTCACTCTAGGGGGGCTCGAACGAGACTGTCAAGGACTCAGTCCTCCAATCATTGACAGTCTGGATGACTGTGTGTACCTTGGGCCAGACCGGTCCCACCCATGAAAGGACTCGGCATGCGATATCGCATTTCACTGGCAATCGCGGCGGTGGCCGCGCTTGCCCTTCCCGCGTGCGGGAGCAGCTCGTCCAGCGGATCTCAGGCCGGGGGTCACAAGCAGCTCATAGTGGGATGGACTCCCCTGAGTAACCCGACCGACCAGAGCCGAGTTGCCTTCAACAACGGCATCAAGGAGGGAATTGAAGCTGTTGGGGGAAAGGAGCTCTACTGCAGCCCGTCCCCTGCTGGAGGCGCGACTGGTGACCCCAACCTGCAGGCCAACTGTGTCTCGGACTTCATCACCGAGGGCGCCAACGCGATCATTGTCTATCCCATCGACATAGCCGCGCTGGCTCCGGTGCTGAAGAAGGCCACCGCTAAGGGAATCAAGGTCTTCGACTTCACCAGCGCGGCCCCGTCAAGCACCGGCATCGACATGTCACTCACGGTGTTCAGCGGCGACTACCAGGCCGGCCAGCTAGCTGGCCAGGCGCTCGTGAAGGCGTTGACCAAGAAGTACGGATCGCCCAAGGGGACGGTCCTGGAGATCCAGGGATTGCTCACCACTGAAGCGGCTGTCGATCGTGGGGGCGGCTTCCACAGCGTGGTCAACAAGTATCCAAATATCCATGTAGTTTCCAAGGCTGCGAACTGGGATCCGGGAATGGCCGGGCCCATCGTGACGGACTACCTGACCGCCCATCCAGATACCGACGCGATCTATATGCAGTCCGGCGCGGCTTACCTGACGGCGGTCCAGGCCACGCTGACACGTATGCACCGCTGGCTGCCCATCGGTAACCCGAAGCACGTCATCCTGGTCGCCGGAGACGACTCGAACGCCACTATGTATGCCTACAAGTGCGGATTCATGGACGAGGATGCCGATCTCGGGTTCGTCAATATCGCGCACGCCTTCAGCACGGTAGTCATGAAGTACATGACCACCGGTAAGCTCCCGCCGATCGGCTCGACCATCAAGACAGGCGACCCGCTGTTCCCGACCGCGCGGATCGTGAATCAGAAGGGGCTGGCCGGCCCGCAGATGCTGTACCCGGCGGTTGCCCTGACGAAGGCCAACATCGCCGACCACGGGCTGTTCGGCAACGCTCTTCAGCCACCGCCGAACGGGACAACCGCCTGCAAGTCAGGTAGCTGATCACCGAAGGCAGGCAAGCATGGCGGGTGCTGCGGAGAACCGGTAGCCATCGGTCCTCCGCAGCACCCTGCCGCGTTGCGCGCGGCGGCCAGGCCTCAGCGGCGACCGTTACCCGAACGTGCGTCCGAGACGAGGAGCAAGTCATGTACGTGGACATCAGGGCAGGCGGTGATGACGTGTTCGTCGTCACCGGAGCAGCCTCCGGTGTCGGGGCGGCCTGTGTCGAGGCGCTGACCTCAGCCGGCGGAAGGGTCGCCGGACTCGACATCACGGCACCTCCGAGCGGCGGGCCGGCCGTCATGTACCGCCAGTGCGACGTGCGCTCCCCGTCGGATCTTGAGGGTGCCAGGCAGGCCATCGAGCATGAGATCGGGGCGGTGACCCATCTGGTCCACTCGGCCGCGAGGTTTACCGGGCCGCGTGGCATAGACAGCTACTCGGAGGATGAGCTGCGCGACACGGTAGGCGTGAACGTGCTGGGCTCGATGAACGTTGCCAGGGCGTTCCTACCCAGCATCAGGCAGCGGCCGGGCGCCATCGTGTTCATCGGCAGCATCGTGGGCACCCTCGGCGCCGGCCAGGATTCGGTTTACGCGGCGTCCAAGGCGGCGATCGATGGCCTCGCGAAGTCGCTGGCGGTCGAAGAGGCGTCCTCAGGGACTCGGATCAATGTGCTCCTGCCGGGTAACGTCCTGACGCCGCAGCGGGCCCTGACGGTGAAGTCGTCAAGCCATCCGAGGGAACTCTCTGATTTCCTGGACAGGATGGCGTGGACGGGGCGGAGCGCGGAATCATCTGAGATCGCGCACGCCGTGCTGGTGCTGCTTTCTGACGGATTCGATTCCCTGACCGGGTCCGTCATCACCATGACCGGGGGGAGCGAGCTGGGGGTGGCGCCCAAGCAAACTTTTGAGTCGTGGCTTCGGGCGGCCATCACCTAAGGCCGGGCCGTTCGATCAGCTTTGCAGCGGGGAAGACGCATCGCTCGGCTGCCGGGCAAGAAGAAAGCCCTCGACGGTCGAGAGAAGATCCCGCATCGCGCCCGCCGCGCCTTCGGGGTCGCGGTTCTTGACTGCCTCAAACACTCTGGCGTGCTCCGGCACTGACCGGTTCTGCCGTATATCGACGCGCGATAGTGGCCGATGCGCGATGATAAAAGCCCGGCTGAGGGGCTCGGCCACGCGGTAAAGGGCCTGTTTCGGGTCGCCCGCGCCAGCGACTCGTGAAACGCGAGATCCGCCTCGGCGTACCCATCGTTGTCGTTTCCGAGAGCCGCCGCGGTACGCATGGCCTCAAGAGCGTCCGCGATGCTCTCAGTGTCTTCGCTCTGCGCCCGGACGGCCGCCAGGGAGGCGATCTGCACCTCTATGATCTGCCGGCACTCGAGAACCTCGCGAAGCCCGCTAATCTGCCCGCGCCCGTGCAGCAGCGCATTGAGCACGTGACCATCGAGAATGTCCCACTCGTCCGGAGGATTGACAATCGCTCCGTGTCCATGACGGACCGTGATGACACCGCGTTCCTCGATGCTGCGCAGTACCTCCCGCGTTACGCCGCGGCTGATCCCGAAGCGCTCAGCGAGATCACTCTCCCGAGGCAGCAGAGATCCTGGGACCCCTTCTTGGATGACCTCGAAGAGGAGCACGTCTAGCACCTGGTTGCTGAGCCGAGGTGAACGATCAAACCGCATCGATGCTCCTTCAGGTTCGGCTAAGTCCGCGATCCGCTCGGGCCCGTGGAACCGTTAAGGACAAGACCTGGGGTGAGTTAAGGACTACATCATAGGTCATTCGATGCCCCCGAATGCAGCCCCATTGCGGTGAGCATGCTGGCGTCGTTCGCGGCATCGCTCAGCATTGGCGCGGGCCGGCATCGCGCAGCGGTGCGGCACCTGGCCGGCCACGGCGGACGCTCACGCGGCATCGCCTCGCCTCGAGTGCCTGTGCATCAGAGATTCCATCACTGATTGACAGATTATCGCATCTCTGGCTAGCTTGTGACTGCCCACCAGGCCGTCATCCGAGGGAGCAGCGTGAACCAGGCGGACGTCCTCGATCTCTTCCGCGCCTGCTCGGACCGGGGGCGATGGGGAGAGCACGACTCGCGAGGGACGCTGAACTTCATCACCGACGGCACCCGTGTCGCCGCCGCGGCGCTGGTCACGGCGGGACGGACCGTGTCCCTGGCGCAGCCGCTGTCGACGATCGGTTCCATCACGAATACCTCGCCGGTCGGCCACGAGATGCTCGACGTGGGTGAGCGAGCGGATATCACCTGCATGGACTCGGTGACCATCGCCTGCCACGGCGTCGCGATCACGCACCTGGACGCCCTCGGGCACATGTTCTTCGAGGGCCGGATGTACAACGGCCGGTCGGTCCTTGACCAGGTGACGGCGGCGGGCCTTGGCTTCGCCGACGTCATGCCGCTGAGCGCGGGCATCTTCACCCGCGGGGTACTGCTCGACGTGGCGCGGGCCCGCGGGGTGGCCTGGCTTGACGTCGGGGACGGCGTGACCGCGTCGGACCTGGAGCACGCGGAGGCGCTCAGCGGCACCACCGTGCGGACCGGAGACGCGATCTTCGTGCATACCGGCGCGGAGCGGCGCGAGCGCGTTATCGGTGCGAGCTCGCCCGAGCGCAGGACCGGCCTGACGCCCGACTGCCTGCCCTGGCTGTTCGAGCGCGAGGTGGCCGTCTACTCCGGGGACTGCACCGAGCTGATCCCCTCCGGCTTCGACAGGGTCCCCTACCCGCTGCATCAGGTGGGCTTCGTCGCGTTCGGGCTTGTCCTGCTGGACAACCCGCGGCTAGGCGAGCTCGTGTCCACCTGCGAGGAACTGGACCGGAGCGTCTTCGCCGTCACCTGCGCCGCGCTGCCGCTGCGCGGGGCGACCGGCTGCCCGGTAAATCCGCTGGCGATCTTCTAGGTCAGATCGCGTCCATCGAGGAGAACCTTGACCACCATCACGAGCGTCGAGACCTGGGTCTGCACCCGGCCAGAAACACCAGGCACCGGCGCGAGCCCTGGCGGCCAGGCCATCCGGCCGGACACGCACGGGTCACAGTACGTGGTGATCCGCCTGACCACCGACGACG
This sequence comes from uncultured Actinomycetota bacterium, assembly GCA_963725175.1. Lineage (GTDB taxonomy): Bacteria > Actinomycetota > Actinomycetes > Streptosporangiales > Streptosporangiaceae > DASUBV01. The sequence continues at coordinate 2,065,456 of CAVRXH010000006.1, read as the reverse complement.
GAATCGAGGGCGTCGCCACGTCGATCGCGCACCGCCCGTCACTGTCCCGCTCCTATGTCGATGACGTCATCGCCCCGGTTCTCCTCGGCCGTGACGTGCATGACCGGGAGGCCATCTGGCAGGACCTGTACTCGATGAACCGGCGCATCGTCTTCTTTCCCGTCTTCCTGCCTGGCCCTGTGGACGTGGCGCTGTGGGACATCGCGGCGAAGGCCGCGGGCCTGCCCCTCTACAAGTACCTGGGGGCTTACCGCGATCGCCTGCCCGCGTACGCCAGCAGCCAGTTCATGGCGACGACCGATGAATACCTGGCTGAGGCGAAGCGCTACCAGGATCTTGGCGTAAAGGCATATAAGGCGCATCCGGGCGGCGACTGGCGTCAGCACATCGAGATCGCGGAGGCGCTGCGGGCCGGCTTCCCTGAGCTGACCCTGATGCTGGATCCCGCCGGGGTCGATTACTCCCTGACCGAGGCGGTCAAGGTCGGGCGGCGCCTGGAGGAGCTGGGTTTCCACTGGCTTGAGGAGCCGTTCCACGACCAGTTCATCGACAAGTACGTGAGCCTGACCAGGACTCTCGACATCTCAATCGCCGCGACCGAGGCGACGTATGGCGGCCCGGCCGGCGTCGCTCAGTTCATCAGCGCCGGCGCCTGCGACATCGTGCGGGCGGACGTCGCCTGGAAATGGGGGGTGACCGGGACAATGAAGATCCTGCACCTGGCCGAGGCATTCGGCCTCAACTGCGAGCTGCACACGACGATGAGCGCGATGGACGTCGCCAACCTGCACGTCGGCTGCGCGGCGCGGAACTCGGAGTTCTTCGAGTTGTACGCCCCGCACGAGAAGTGGCATTTCCCGCTGAGGGAAGGGCTGCTCCTTGATGACCAGGGCGACGTTCGCGTGCCGTCCGGCGCAGGACTCGGCGTCGAGGTGGACTGGGACGCGGTCGACGACAGCACCCGGCATTTCCACACGGCTTCGGCATGACCCGCGAGAGGACCGAGCACGCGGGTCACCTGTCCCATGTGCGCGGGATTGTGGCCGGCGGGGGATCGGGCATCGGACGGCAGATCGTGAGCCTCTTCGCCAGCCAGGGTGCGCGGCTCCTGGTTCTCGACCGCGACGGCACGACCGCGCACGAGTCGGCGGAAGAGGCCGCCGGCGCCTCGGGCAGCGAGGTGCTCAGCGCGGAGACTGACCTCACCGACCCGGAGGCTGTCTCAGCCGCCGTTTCCGGTTATGCCGCGAAGCACGGGCTGAACGCGGTCGTCAACTGCGTCGGCGTTAATCAGTTTCGGCGCCCCACTGAGTTCAGCCACGCTGAATGGGACAACCTACTCGCCGTTAACCTCACCGGGACATGGAACCTCGTCAGCACGGCGATCCCGTTCCTGGAAAATTCCGGTCAGGGCTCGGTGGTGCTGATCTCCTCGGTGTCCGGAATATCAGGCATACCGATGGCGGCGCCGTACACCGCGGCTAAGCACGGGGTCATAGGACTGACCAGGGCGCTGGCCCTTGATCTCGGCAGTAGCGGGACAACGGTCAACGCGATCTGTCCCGGCGTTATCTCGACTCCGCTGCTGGAACGCGCCACCACGGAGAGCTTCCGCGAGCAGGCCACTCAGCGCACCCCGCTGGGCCGGCTGGGCTCAACGCTCGACGTCGCGCATGCCGCGGAGTTCCTGGTCTCATCGAAGGCGCGATGGATAACCGGGGCTGTTCTGCCTGTGGACGGCGGTCTCACCTGTGGAATTCGCTCCACTCACTGGGAGTAGCACCGTGACTATTGCAGGGAAGCGCATCGTCGTAGCCGGCGCGGCCGGCGGTATGGGCCGGGTCATTGCTCGCCTGCTTTGCGAGCGCGGGGCGAGCGTCCTGCTCGCCGACAATGACGCCGAGCGCCTCCAGGAGGTCATCGCAGAGATAGGAGTCCCCGGCCAGGCGGAGTCCTTCGCCTGCGACCTCACGTCCGAGACGGACGTCACAGAACTGGCGGCCCTGGCGGGCGGAGCCGACGGGCTGGTCAACGTGCAGGGACTCTCACCCTTCACCGGCCTTCTGGAGACCAGCCTCGCCGACTGGCGCAGGACGCTCGACGCCAACCTGACATCGGTCTTCCTGACCTGCCGTGAGATCGGCGGCCAGATGACCAGGGGCGGCGGCGGTTCCATCGTGAACTTCGCCTCGACCGCCGGTCTCTTCGGAGTGCCTCAGATGACTGCCTATACCGCGGCTAAGCACGGAGTCGTCGGGCTGACCAAGGCGCTGGCAGCGGAGTGGGGCCGGGCCAAGGTGCGGGTGAACTGCATCTGCCCAGGGGCAACCCAGACGCCCATGCTGATGGCGACGGCCGAGGAATACCGGGCCGCCCGCGTCAGGCGAGTCCCCCTGGGCCGTCTTGCCGAGCCCGCGGACCAGGCGGAGGTGGCGATCTTCCTGCTGTCCGACGCGGCGTCGTATCTCTCCGGCGCCGCCATCCCGGTGGACGGGGGAATTCATGCACTGGCCCCTGGCACGGCCGAGGCGGATATCGGCCTGCCCGCGGGAAGGTAAGGGAGCGCGGGGAGGCGGGCGGCGGCGTGACCGAGGCCGACCCCGGGCTGCACCGGCTGCTGGCCGAGGCAGTGACGCTCCTGACCGGCCCGCTGCAGGATCGCAACCGCGACGAGCTCTCGTCGCGGGTCCTCTGCGTCGGGCTCCCTGGCGATCCGCGCACGGCGCTCGGCAGGACGCTGGCGGCAGGCCGGGAAGCAGGACAGCCGACGGTAACCACGCTGCGCCAGCTCCGCTGCCATCCGGAGCCGCTGACCTCGGGGTCGCCGCCCGCCTGCCTGGTGCGGATATGCGAGAACCGAGTGATGGTCGCGGCCGCCGCCGACTTCGGCGAGTGCGCGCACCGGGATCGCATCATGCCGTTGGCATAGTTGCGAATCATTGATAGCATCAATACCGGCGAGTGAGCCGCTCCGGAGAGCACTGGATCGAAAGCGCCCGCTCTGCCGAGGAGGAGTCTCATGGAGCGTGAGACGGTCACGGCCGCCGATAACGCTAGCGTTGCCGCACTGCTCGGGCTGGAACCGCTGGAGCAGCTGACTTCTGATGGCAGCGCGCAGGCCCCGGAGCTTGATGCACAGGTCGGACGGCGAGTCCGGGCGGCGCGCCTCCGGGTCGGGCTGGATGCTGCCGCGTTGGCCGCGCAGGTCGGGCTAACCCGAGACAAGCTGTCAAAAATCGAAAACGGCCGTCGGCGGGTCGCCCCGCGAGAACTGCCGGCGCTAGCGCATGCGCTGCATGTGCCGCTGTCGGCGCTCCTTGGAGTGGCTGACGCGACGCGCCCGGCGCTTGGCCTCGCGCACCGGGTCGCCGCGACGGTCCCCGAGTCTGCCACGTCCGGCGCACGGGCTCGCGCTATCGAGATCCTGCAGGCCGAGGCCCGGCTAGACAAGCGCAGCGAACTGCCGCCGCGACAGCTCTCACCCGGTGGCGCTGCCATAGAGCAGCTGGTCGCCACCGCGTTCAAGGCCAGGCCGCGTACTGCGCCCGAAGCGCAGCGCCAAGGGTGCTTTCTTGCCGTTGAGGTGCGCCGCACCCTTGAACTCGGCATCGCCGAGATAGGGGACCTTCCAGCACTAGTGGAGATGCACTTCGCCGCTGATGTCGCACTCAGCCCGCTCGGCGAGGGAAGCGACGGGCTGTGTGCGCACGATGGTGAGGCGGCGTTGCTGATCGTTAACACCGACTACCCGGCGGGCCGTACCCGGTTCACGCTCGCGCACGAACTCGGGCATCATCTGCTGCGCGATCCCCGCGACGTCATCGAGGAGCAGTTTGGTGACATGTTCGGCGCCTCATACGTCGAGCGGCGGGTCAACGCGTTCGCGGGTCATCTGCTGCTGCCGCTCAAGGCCGTCGCCGCGACCTTTGCGTGGCTCGGCTGCGGTCGCGACGATATTGCTGCCGCCAACGCCCGCGGCCGTGCCGCACTTGGCTACCTGATGGTCCGCTACGGAGTCTCACTGCCGTGCGCTCTTTCCCAGGTTGTCGAAGCAGGCTTCCTGAGCGTCAAGGCCAAGATGGACCTAGCCGACGAGCTCCGCGCCGGTGACCTGGTGCGTGCCGCCGCATACCTGATCAGCGAACGACCAGGTCCCGAGAAGACTACCCGGGAGCAGCGGCCTCCAGCACGGCTAGTAACCGCAGCGCTGGAAGCCGCACGAGCCGGTGACGTCGGCATGAATACCGTCGCCGCCATCCTCGGCCGCGCGGACGACGAAGCACTATTCGACGAGGTGATGTACCCCGAGGCCGGAACCGGATGGCAATGAGCGCCTTCAGCAAGAGAGTCTGGTTCATCGATACTTCCTCGCTGCTCTCGATGGCTCTCGACGAGGGCATCGAATTCGCTGTCCTGGACGAGATCGGCGATGATCCCGTCATTGTCATCGACATCGTCCACGACGAATTAACCCGCCGCGCTGGCATCGTCGGCACTGCCAGGATGGCGACAACTGCCCTGAAACGCTTCCACCCGGGCTGGAAGGTCATGGATACCAGCCGCTTCGTAAGGCTCGACGACATCCGGCTAGCTCAGGAGGACGTCGCCGACGGTCGTACCCTCACCGATGACATGCAGCACTGGGCAGAGTCAACGATCATCGCCCTCGCCCGCAGATCTGCCGACGCAGGCTACACCTCGGTCAAGATGCTGCTTAGCGAGGACTACGAGGCCCGCCGAGTCGCCTGCACTATCCCGTTCACGCGCGGTGTCAGCATTCATGCGCTACTTCACGAACGCGTCCAGCACAATCGCATGACCATGGAGGCAGCCGCCGAACTCGGCGAAGTTATCCATGCAGCCGGACGTGGCCCGGCTGTGACTGCCAGCGACTTCGCAGATCCCACCGGCCGCAGGCTTGGACGCATCGCAAAACCCTAATCCGTTGCGCTGTTTTAGCTGGTCAGCCAGGTATTCAGCCGAATACCTGGCTTCGCATCTCCGCGATGTCGACGGGCTGGCCGTCTGCGGCAGATTGCTGGGCGGCCAGCGCCACCAGCGCCGCGTCGATCCCTTCGCGTAGCCCGGCCCTGGACGGCTCGGACTGATTCGCGGCGGTTCGCCAGAACGCCTCGGCGAGCACCCCGTCCCCGCCGTGGTGATTGTCCTTCTCGGCCGCGACCGGGATGTCCCTGACCTCCCAGCCGTTGTCGGCGGCGTGCGGCTTGTGCACCACGATGCTCGAGTCATAGATGTTGCCCTCCAGATCTCCGTTGGTGCCGAAGATCCGGATTCGCCGAGTGGTACGGGGCTGGCCCATGCAGGCCACGAAGGTGCACAGCGCGCCGGAGGCGAAGTCGAGGAGCACCGCCGCGTGATCGGGCGCGTCGGACGGGAGGTCGTACGGCGAGCCTTCCATCTGCACCGGGAAGGCGGCGTTGATCTCCGGGTCGCCGAAGTCGGCGACGTCGATCCGGCGGATGACCTCTGGGTCGAACCGGGCTTGCCGGCCGTCGGTGGTGCCGGGCACGAAGTGGGTGCGCTTGCCGATCGCGTACGCGCGTTCCGGGACCGAGCCGACCAGCCAGTTCAGGATGTCGAAGTCGTGGCAGCACTTCTCCACCAGGAAGCCGCCTGACTCGGTGTCGCTGCGCCGCCAGCTCTTGTGAAACAGGCCTGTTAGCCCGGTGCCGAGGTTCTCGTCGGCGTCGATCGCGAGGATCGTGCCGAGCTCGCCGGAGGCGACGACCTCCTGGATCCGGCTGTAGAACGGCGTGTACCGCAGCACGAACCCGACCATGATGCTGGCCTCGCGCCCGCCCGCCCCCGCCCCCTGCGCTGCCTGCCACACCTGCCGGCATTCGGCGACGCTGGTCGCGACCGGCTTCTCCAGCAGGACGTGCAGGCCCGCGGCGATCGCGAGCTGCGTGTAGCGGGCGTGGTACTTGTTGGGCGCCGCGATGATCACCGCGTCGAGGTCCTCGTTCGCGAGCAATTCTTCGGCGTCGCTGTACTGGCGGGTTCGCCGTCCGTCCGCGAACAGCCGCTCGAACGCCTCGCGGTTCGAGGAGTTCGGGTCGGCGATGGCGGTCAGCCGTACCAGCGGCCGCAGATCATCGGGCACGTACCTGAAGTACTGCGCCGCCCGGCGGCCAGCGCCGACGACCGCGACGTTGATCCGCTCAGGCGCCGGCTCAGGCATCCGCGGGGTCCCTGCGTGAGGCGGCGTCTGCCGGCGCGAATGGCTTGCCGAGCCGGATGCTCCAGTGCGGAGGCAGATTCGGGATCTCCTCGAAGCCCATGTGGTGGTAGAACCCGATCGCCCTGGTGTTGGCCGGCGGCACGCCCAGGAAGATTCCCGTCGAGCCGGCGTCCCGCAGCGCTGAGAACAGCGTCTCCAGCAGCAGCTTCCCGTATCCGCCGCCCTGCGCCGGGGGCATCAGGTTGATGTGCAGGTGGGACGGGTAGGCGTCGAGCACCGCGTCTGGCGCGAGGACCGGCTGGTGGATCGCGTGCAGCAGCCGCTGCTCCGGTGTGTGCTGCTCGGGGGGCACGTCGACCGGGTCGGGGTAGCGCTCGCGCAGGGGCGGCCACCACACCTTCTCGCACCTCTCGTAGAACGAGCGGGTGTCCAGGGCGCCGACCACGTACCCGATCGGGCCGCCCGTTCCGTCCTCCAGGACGAAGGCGAACTCCGGCTCCAGGACCAGGTTGGCGCCGAGCGCCAGGTGGCCGGGCAGGTCCGGGTAGGTGGGATAAAGCAGCGTGCCGTCGTTACCGGCGTCCACGGTGCGCAGGCAGATCTCGTACAGCGCGTCGGTGTCGTCGGGACGGAACTGGCGGACCTTCATGACTCCACTTCCTGACTGCCCGCTTCGTGAGGCTTATGCCAGTCTGGCTGGCTTGTAACTAATCATTAGTTATGGCACCCTGTCAAGGTGCGCGAGACGATCGCCCGTAACGGCTCTCCCGCGTTGATGCGCCGCATCAACGCTGCCCGGGTACTGCACGAGATCCGCACGTCAGGGCCGGTGTCCCGGGCGGAGCTGACCAGAAGAACCGGCTTGTCGGCACCGACCGTCACCAACGTCGTGAAGTACCTCTGGGATTCGGGGCATGTCCGCCCCGCGGCGGAACAGGAACAACCGGGCGGCCGGCGGCCCACGCTGTACGAGTTCTGCGCTGACCTGCACAGCGTGCTTGGCGTGGACATCGGGGCCGACAAGCTGGTGATCGTCCTGGCCGACCTGGACGGCCAGGTCCTCGGCACGCGCCGGCGGGATACGTCCCGGCTCCGCAAGCTCGGCCCGGACGAGTTGCTGAAGCTGGTCCGCGCGACGGCGGCCGAGCTGATGACCGAGCACGGGACTGCCGACGGCGACCTGCTGGCGGTCGGCGTCGGCACTCCGGGGGTCGTCTCGGCCGGGGGCGTGGTCACGATCGCGCCCCAGCTGGACGGCTGGGAGGGACTGGACCTGCGCGCCCGGCTGGCGGAGCTGTTCGGATGCCGGGTGCACGTGGAGCGCGAGGTGATCCTGTCGCTGCTGGCCGAGCAGTGGATCGGCGTCGCGAAGGACCTCGACGACGCGCTCTTCGTTCAACTTGGCGTGGGGGTTGGTGCTGCCCTGCTGCTCAACGGCAACGCGTATCGCGGAGCCGACGGGGGAGCGGGCGAGGTCGGCCTGATGCCGCTGCACGGCGGTCGGCATCCGCGGCTGATCGCCGGGTACGGGCCGTTCGAGTCGGTCACCGGTGGTGCCGCGCTGGCCCGGGATGGCGCCGCGGCCGCCCGGACGGCTGCCGGCGCGGCGATGCTGGCGATAGCCGGCGGCGACCCAAACGCGGTCAGCGCCGCCGTCGTCTTCGAGGCCGCAGCCGCCGGCGACCGCGCCGCGTCGACGATCGTGGATGAGGCGCTGACCATGCTGGCTCAGGGCATCGCGAGCCTGGTCTGCGCGCTCAACCCCCGTGCGGTCATCCTCAGCGGTGGCATGTCCCGGGCCAGCGACCAGGTGCTCCGCCATCCGCTGGAGGCGAAGGTGGCCGCGCTGGTGCCGTTTCCGCCGATTTTTCTCACCTCAACGGTCGGCGAGGAAGCGGTCGCGCTCGGTGCGATCCGGCGCGTCACGCAGACCCTGGAGCAGGATCTGATCCTGCCGGACCTACAAGGAGCCCGATGAGAGTGCTCGCGGTCGGCGCCCACCCCGACGATCTGGACATGCTGTGCGGAGGCACGCTGGCACGCTACGTCCGCGAGGGCCATCAGGTAACGATGTGCCACGTGGCGCTCGGCGACCGTGGCAGTTTCGTGCACACCGCCGAGGAGATCGCCCGGATCCGCCTGGCCGAGGCGAAAAAGGCGGCCAGCGTGATCGGCGCCGAACACCGCACGCTCGGCATCTCCGACGGCGAGGTCAATGCGGCCGACCCGGTCCAGCGCGACCTGGTCCTGGACCTGATCCGGGTAACCCGGCCAGACGTGATCCTGACTCACTCGCCGCACGATTACATGGCCGACCACAACGAAGTGAGCAAGCTGATGCTGGACGCCAGCCACATCGCCACGCTGCCACTTAAGAAGACCGGGCACCCGGCACACGATGTCGTGCCGGCGGTGTATTACATCGACACCCTCGCCGGGGTGGGATTTACGCCCACCGAGTATGTCGACATCTCCGCCGACATTGACACGAAACTGGCTGCGCTGGGGTGCCACGCCAGCCAGCTGGACTGGCTGCGTGACCACGACGGAGTAGACATCATCGAGCAGACCCGGGTTTCCAGCCAGTACCGCGGTTACCAGTCCGGCGTCACGCACGCCGAGGGATTCGCCGCCTGCCTGACCTGGCTGAGAACCAGAACCACGCGCCTTCTCCCCTGAGCGGCCACCCGGCGGCTGGTGGAGGTCGGCCGCCGCCGGGCGTGGGCGAACGATCGCTGCCAGTTCACGGAGACAGCTACCTCGATACCTGGACGACATACTCAGAAAGGCCTAAAATCTCCAGAAAGAATGAGCGAACGTTCGCTTAAGCCTGAGCGCCCTTGGGAGGCCGGATGAAGACGGGCATGGGCAGGATGCCGCTGAGCCGGATCGCCCTCGTCGGCGCGCTGGCGATGGCGGGAGCCTTACTCGTTGGCGGGAGCGTGGCCGCGGCGCCCGGCGCGGCGGCTCGGACCACCGCGGCGTCCGACAGCCTGGCGGCCCGCGCGAAGACGGCCGCCATTCCCAGCCCGTACATCTTCGTGCACGATCCGAGCATGGCCAGGCAGGGCGGCACGTACTACCTGTTCTCGACCGGTGACCCGGCGGGCGTGATCGGCAATGGCAACATCCAGATCCGCACCTCCCATAACCTGCGCCGGTGGACCTACACCGGCACGGTCTTCGCCGCCAAGCCCGCATGGATCACCACGGCGCTCGGCAGCATTCCCAACCTGTGGGCGCCGGACATCTCGTTCTTCGGCGGCCTGTGGCACCTGTACTACGCCGGCTCCAGCTTCGGCTCGAACAACTCCGTGATCGGCCTGGCCACCACGCCGACGCTCGATCCCCGCAGCCCGCGCTACCACTGGACCGACCGCGGCCAGGTCTTCCGCAGCACCAGCAGCGACGACTACAACGCCATCGACCCGTCGCTGGTCAGCACCCCCGCCGGGGCGAAGTGGCTGGTCTTCGGCTCCTACTGGAGCGGGATCAAGCTCATCGCGCTTGACGCGGAGACCGGCAAGCCGGCCAGCCCGTCGCCCACCATCTACTCGCTCGCGCAGCGGCCCGCGCCCGACGCCGAGGAGGGCGCGGGTATCACCTACCACGACGGCTACTACTACCTGATGGTGTCCTTCGACACCTGCTGCGCCGGCCTTGGCAGCACCTACCGGATCATGGTCGGGCGGTCCGCCTCGGTGACCGGGCCCTACGTCGACCCGGCGGGCACGGCGATGATGGACTCCGGCGGAATGGAGCTGCAGGGCAGCGACGAGGGGATGATCGGCCCCGGCTCGTCCTCGATCTTCACCGAAGGCTCCCGGTCCTACCTCGTCTACCACTACTACGACGCCTTCGAGAACGGGGACCCGTGGGTGCAGGTCCGTCCGCTGGTCTGGCTGCCCTCGGGCTGGCCGGTGACGGGCCAGCCGCTGACCCCGGTTCCCGGCAGCAGCATCCCGCTCGGCTGACCGCGGGCGGTACGGGCGGAAGGCGGCACGGCGGCGGGCGTCGCGATTCGCATCGAACTCACATGATGTCCGCGCGATTCACCGAAGCCGCCCGTGCTTAGCTGAGTCTCGATGAGCAGCGGCGGTTCATACCTGGAACGGCGGCGGCGGGTGGCGGCCAGGACCCGGCTGGACTTCTGGTTCGACGCGGCCCTGCTGGCCGGCTACACGCTGGCCTACAGCTACAGCTTCACCGGCATCGGGATTCACGAGTGGCTCGGCATCGCCCTTGGCGTTGCCCTGCTGTTCCACCTGACGCTGCACTGGGACTGGGTGATCAGGACCACCAGGAAACTGCTCAGCCCGCGCGGGCACGACAAGCTCATCTGGGCGGTCAACCTGCTCCTGATGCTCGCCATGGTGATGTGCGTGGTCTCTGGCATCGTCATCTCCCGCGTCGCCCTGCCCAGCCTGGGGATCAGCCTGCAGGCCGGCGGGTCCTGGCAGCGGTTCCATATCCTGACGGCCGAGGTAACGCTTGGCCTGGTCCCGGTGCACGTGGCCCTGCGCTGGCGCTGGCTCGTCCGGATCGCGCGGCGGCTCTGGACCTCGCGTGCCGCCAGGCGGGCCGCGCGGCGGGCGGCATGAGATTCGTCCGGCACCTAGCGGCGGCGGCGCTCGTCATCGCCGTGGTGATCGTCCTGACCGTGTATACCGATCATCTTGTCTCGGCGACGCTGACCGGCGGCGGCACGACGATCAGCCGCCTGAAAGCCATGCCGGTGCAAGGGCCGCCCCAGGGCGGAGTGGCCGCGCCCGGATTCAGCCTCGGCCTCACCTCGATGCTGGACCCCGCGAACTGGCCCGACTTGCGGCACACCGTGGTGATCGAGACGGCCGTGCTCGCCTTGGTCGTCATCCTCGACGTGATCCGCAGGAGAATGCGGCGGGCCAGCCGCGAGCGGGGTGGCTGCCTGGATACCCCCAGTCAGCCACCCCGGATCTGATGCGTTGCGCCGCGGCCCGGTGCTGGCCAGTCAGCCAGCCGAGCCGGAACCGCCGCCGGACGGCGCGGACGGGAGGCTCACGCAGTCAGGCACGGGGCCGGTGATGATGCCGCCCGCGCCCAGCGACGGGCTGCCGGGACCGCCGTTTCCGCTGAACGCCAGGATCATCGTGTCCCCAGCGGGGATGTGACCCTTGATCCTGACCGAGACGGAACGGTGCCCGTCCTTGCCGACCATGGTCTTGACCCACACTGCCGGGTGCGGCGCGGGACTGGGACGCGGCAGCGAGCTGATCGGCGTGCAGCCGGGCCCTACCGGGACGACCACTACCCGGGCGTGCATCTTGCCCAGGGCCGTGTTGGCACCGGCCACTCCGGGCGCGCGCTGGACCGAGACCGAGACGGTGCCGTCGTGCTGGGTCACCGAGTACGCGGCCATGGCGGGCGCGCTGCCCAGCGCCAGCACCGCGGCGGTGGCCACGGCCGCCGTGCCGGCCGCGCCGGTGGCCAGCCAGACCGGCCGCCTTACCCGATGGCGGGCTGGGGCCGGCCGCTGCACAGCGCGCAGCTCGTGCCCGTGCTCGGCCATGAGCTGCCCGAGTAGCTGATCCTCGAATTTCGTCATGTCGTCACCTCTGGCTCACTCGCAGGTTCGGTGCCGTGGGCCAGATCCGGGCCGGCTGCCTTGCGCAGCCGGGCCGGGCCCGCATCAGCCGCATCCGCAGGGTGCCGGGCGCGATGCCGAGCACCCTGGCCGCTTCCCTGGCCTGCAGGCCCGCCAGGTCCACCAGCTCGATGACCGCCCGGTCGGCGGCGGGCAGGCTGGTCAGCCCGGTGACCAGTGCCCGGCCGGCTCGTTCGGCGTCGATCCGGTCGATCAGGTCCCCGACTTCGTCGGGGGCGAGTTCCCGGCGGCCCGCGAGGCGCTCCACCCTGCCCCGCTGCTGTGTGTGCGCCTGGCAGTGCGCGGCGTAGATCCGCCGGGAAATGCCGAGCACCCAGGCACGCGGCGTGCCTTTACGCGGGTCGAAGGTGGCAAACGACGTGATCGCCTGGACGAAGGTATCGGCGGTCAGGTCGGCCACGGTCTGCGGCTCCGCACTGCGCCGCGCGAAATAGGCGGTTACCGCCGCCACGTTCGCCCGGTACAGCGCCTCGAACTCAGCGACGCCATCAGCCGACCCGCGCTGCTGCGGCGTCCGGCGTGATCGCGGCGAGTTCATCAGTGATGAAGGTATCTGGCTCACACTCTTAGTTGCCGGCTTCCCTCCACCGCGTCACACCCCGCTGGTACACCTAGGGAAGATGGACGTTCTACTTTCGATAGAGCCTCTGAACGAAAGTTCAACGACATGCGCCGGACACATCCTCGTTCACCGCAGACCCGGCATTTCGACTGTCACGCTGCGGAACATCGAGCGCGGCGTGCCCTCTGTCGGAATCGGCACGGTGTTCGAGGCCGCGACCATCCTGGGGATAGAACTGTTCGGCGCCGACCGTGAAGGGCTGCGCTCCATGGTCGAGCGCGGCCGGGACCGGCTCGCGCTTCTGCCCTCCCGCGTCCGCGAGCCCAATGCCGAGGTCTGCGATGACTTCTGACCCGGCAGAGGGGTTCGTATGGGCGCAGCTACCTGGACCGTCCCGGAGCGATCCCCTTGTACCTTCCTGAACTGCCGCTGCGCCCTAGTAGTCACCGTCGACGGCGACCGGGGCATTGGACCCGGAGGACAGCGGCGTCTTCAGCAGGATCGCGCCGGTCGCGGCGCTGAAGGCGTACAGGTATCCGCTGTAGATGGTAGTGAGCACGACGCCGTTGGTGACAGTCGCGGCCCCGTAAGGCGAGGACGGGAGCTTGTCGTCCCAGATGACCTTTCCGGTGGCCTGGCTGACCGCGACCATCTCACCGGTTGCCCTGGCAATGGCAGGGCCACGCCGGCAACCCCGGTCCGCGTTACTAAATACCGCACCCTGACCGTTCTCCCTCAGGTCACCCTCACTTAAATTGATATCATTGTGCTAGATACACGCTAGCCAACACGTCAAGAGGAGCGGCTGAGCGGGCCGGGGCAGTGTGCGGAAGGTCAGGCCGGGAAGGAACAGTGCGCGGCCGCCGCCCGCCGCGCGGCGGACTGGAGAGGCAGGTACAGCGGATGGACGATGGATCGTGACACCAGGACCCGGGCCCGGATAGCGCAGCACTGGGAGGCCTCCGAGCACGGGGACGTCGACGCCGAGCACGCGATCTACGCTGCGGACGCGATCCTGGACTACCCGCAGTCCGGGGAGCGCTTCCGTGGCCGGGCACGGATCCAGGCGCAGCGGGGCGGGCACCCGGCGGAGCGCCACTTCACCGTCCGCCGGATCCTGGGCGGCGGCGACCTCTGGGTGAGCGAGTGCATCATCACCTACGGGGGCGCACCCACCTACTCGGTAAGCATCATGGAGTTCGCCGACGATCTGGTGACGCACGAGACCCAGTACTTTGCGGACCCCTTCCCGGCGCCTGCCTGGCGGGCGGCGCTGGCCGAGCCGGCCGCTGAGCCGGGTCCAGCCGCAGAAGGCACAGCCGCAGAAGGCACAGCCGCGGGGGCTCATTGAAGCTGCTGGTAGCCGGGGCGTCCGGCTTCGTGGGCCGGCGGCTGTGCGCGGCCCTGGACCGGGCCGGTCATGACGTAGCCGCGATGACCAGGAACCCGGCCGGCTACCGGGGCGCGGGAACGCCGGTGCGCGGCGACGTCCAGGACCGGGCCTCCCTGGAGCAGGCGATGGCGGGCCGCCAGGCCGCGTACTACCTGGTGCACTCGCTCCAGGACGCGGACTTCGAGCGCAAGGACGCCGCAGGGGCTACCGCGTTCGGCGAGGCGGCCGCCCGGGCTGGCCTGCACCGCATCATCTACCTGAGCGGCCTGGGCGATGACGCGGACGACCTGTCCGCCCACCTGCGCAGCCGCCGCGAGGTGGAGAATCTGCTCGGCGCCGGCGGGGTGCCCGTCACGGTGATCAGGGCCGGGATCATCATCGGGCACGGCGGCACGTCCTGGGAGCTGACCCGCCAGCTCGTCGAGCACCTGCCGGTCATGGTCACGCCCCGGTGGGTCAGCACCCGCACGCAGCCGATCGCGGTCGGCGACGTGGTGACGTACCTGACCGGCGTGCTGGAGCCGGCGGAGGCGTCGGGCCGGGTCTATGAGATCGGCGGCCCGGACGTCATCGAGTATTCAACGATGCTGCGCCGCGTCGCGGCCATCGAGAACCGTCCGCTGCTCCTGCTGCCGGTGCCGCTGCTGACCCCCGGGCTGTCCTCGCTGTGGCTGACGCTGGTCACCGACATCGACGCGGCCACCGGCCGGGCGCTCATCGACTCCATGACCAACGAGGTGATCGTGCGCGATCACTCAGTCAGGGATCTCATCCCGATCCGGCCCGTGCCCTACGACGACGCCGTGCGCGCGGCGCTCCGCGAACGGCGCGATGCCCAGCGGGCCCGGCAGGCCGGGCGGGTCCAGCAGGCTCGCTCGTGACGGCACGGCGCGCCGCCGGGCTCGGCGCCGCCGTCAGGCTCGGCATGACCGGGCTGGGGGCGGCGGCGCTGCTGCGGTCCTCGTTCAGGGCCAGGCCAGGATCAGCGCACTTCTACCTGCTGACCATCAGCCTGGCCGGCGCCTGGACGTGCGGCGCGCTCGGCGCGGGCCCGCTCCCGTGGCGCGGCAGCGGCGGTTCCCGCCTCGCAGGTCCGGCCCGCCGCCCGAGCGCGGCACGCACGGTTATCGCCGTGCCTGTCCTCACCGGCGCCGCCACGTTCGCCGTGTTCTACGGTGCCGCGCGGGCCGCCCGGCGCTTCGCCACCCTGCACCGCGCCATCGCCGGCGTGCTGCGCTACGCCGAAGGCGGGTCAACCCCGCTGGTCGTGCTCATCGCCTCGGGCAGCGGGATAGCCGAGGAGCTGTTCTTCCGCGGCGCCCTGTGGTCAGGCCCGCGCCCGCTCGCCAGCACCACGCTCGCCTACGCCGCGTCCACGGCCGCGACCGGCAACCCGGCCCTGGTCCTGGCCGGCCTCGTCACTAGCGTGATCTTCGGCTGGCAGCGGGCGGCCACCGGCGGGGTCCTCGCCCCGGCGGTCACCCACGTCACCTGGTCGGTGCTCATGCTGAGCTACCTCCCGCCGCTGTTCCGTGCCCCGTCCGGCGAACCCGGTTAGGGCCGGAACATCCACGCAAACGGGCTAACCTCGGACCGTGCTCTTGCCCCCATCAGCTCAGGACACGTTCAGCGCCGGCGACCCGCGTGGCTGACGAAGGGGCGCTCCGTTGAAGACGATCGTCCTCGCCGGCGCGGTTGCGCTGCTCACGGCGCTGTTCGGGACTCCGCTGCTCATCTCGCTGCTGCGGCGCAAGGGATACGGCCAGCCGATCAGGGTGGAGGGCCCCAAGTCGCACGAGACCAAGCGGGGCACGCCGACCATGGGCGGCGCGGTCTTCGTGATCGCGTCGCTGATCGGCTACGTGGTCGCGCACGCCGCGACGGGCGATCCCATCACGGCCTCGGGCGTCCTGGTCCTGCTGCTGATGACGGGCCTGGGCGTGGTCGGGTTCATCGACGACTGCATCAAGATCTTCCGGCAGACGAGCCTGGGGCTGCGCAGCCGGGCGAAGCTGGCGGGCCAGGTCGTCGTCGCCATGGTGTTCGCGGTGGAGGTGCTGCAGTATCCCGACCGCTTCGACCTGACGCCGGCCGACGCCCACCTGTCGTTCCTGCAGGACTTCGGCCCGGCCCTCGGCATCGTGCCCTTCGTGATCTGGGTCGTCATCATGGTCGCGGGCACGTCCAACGCGGTGAACCTGACCGACGGCCTGGACGGGCTGGCGTCCGGGTCGACCATGCCGGTGCTCGCGGCGTTCGTGCTGATCGGCATCTGGCAGGAGCGCAACGACGTCACGCTCTTCCTGTCCAGGCAGGCGTACCAGATCCGGGACCCGCTCGACATGGCGGTGGTGGCCTCGGCGGTGCTCGGGGCCTGCTGCGGCTTCCTGTGGTGGAACGCGCCGCCAGCCAAGATCTTCATGGGTGACACGGGGTCGCTGGCCCTGGGCGGAGTCCTGGCCGGGCTGGCGATCTGCACCAAGACCCAGCTGCTGCTGATCATCCTGGGTGGCCTGTTCGTGAGCGTCACGATGTCCGACGTGATCCAGATCGGCTCCTACAAGATGACCGGGCGCCGGGTGTTCAAGATGGCACCGCTCCAGCACCACTTCGAGATGATCGGGTGGACGGAGACGACCATCGTGATCAGGTTCTGGCTGATCTCCTGCCTGTTCGTGGCGATGGGACTCGGCATCTTCTACATCTCGTGGCTGCAGGGCTGACGCCGCCGGGGCCGCGCCGGGGCCGTTGTGGCAAATCTCACTAAATCTCACTGCGTGAGCACTTGACAGCGGCGCGTTAACCAAGAGTCCCGAGCATATAGCGCCGTCCTCGGCAAATGGTGGCCGAAGTGCTGGTGTGCACAATAGTCATGTTTGGCAATCATGCCTTGAATTGTCCTAGCTCTAGTTTCATTATAAAATCAACGATATGTTCAGGAAGGCGGGTGCCCGGTCGGGCGCGGCACTGCCTGATGCCGAGTCGCGAGGGAGAGTCCGCATGTCCGGCTGTTTCACTACGGAGCGTCACGAGCAGCTGCGTGAGGAGACCCGGGCCTTCGCCGAGGCGGAAATCCGCCCGCGAATCGCTGAGATGGAGAAATCCAAGGTCGTCCAGTACGAGCTTTCGCGACGTATTGCACGGCAGGGCTGGATAGGCGTGACAATCGGATCTGAGTACGGCGGGATGGGCCTGGGCCACCTGGCTAAGACGATAATCATCGAAGAGCTTTCAAAGGTCAGCGGCGCGATGGGCGCGATGGCCCAGGCCTCGCAGCTCGGGGTCGCGAAAATCCTGCACTTCGGCAATGAAAAGCAAAAGAGCGACTGGCTGCCGGCCATCGCCGCGGGGGACTGCCTGCCGACCATCGCGGTGACCGAGCCCGCCTCGGGCGGGCACGTGCTTGGCATGTCGGCCAGCGCCGTCAGGGACGGCGACGACTACATACTCAACGGCCGGAAGGTGCACATCGGCAACAGCCACGTCGGTGACCTGCACGGCGTGGTGGCCCGCACCGGGCCAGGCTCGCGGGGTCTTTCGGCCTTCCTGGTCGAGTCCGACCGGCCCGGCCTGTCCCTCGCGCCGTTCCGGCCCGCGATGGGCCTGCACGGGTTCAGCTTCGGCGAGCTGATCTTCGAGGACTGCCGGGTGCCCGCCGCGAACCTGCTCGGCAACGAGGGCGACGGGCTGCCCGTCGCCTACAGCTCAAGCGTCCTGTACGGGCGGCCCAACCTCACCGCGGTGTCCCTGGGCATCCACCGGGCGCTGCTGGAGGAGACCACCGCGTTCGCCAGCCACCAGTACCGCTACGGCCGCCCGCTCGCCGAGCTGCCGTCGATCAAGATGAAGCTCGGCCAGATGCAGTCCCGCATGATGACCGCGCGGCTGGCCGCTTACCACGCGGTGCACCTGCTCGACCGGGGCGGACCCTGCGACGCGGAGCTGATGAACGCCAAGCTCATCAACGTCGAGTACGCGCTGGACTCGGCGCGCAACGCGATGGAGATTCACGGCGCGCTCGGCCTGTACACCGACCGGCCGATCGAGCGCTACCTGCGCGACGCGCATCACATCTTCGCCCCGGCGGGCACCTCGGACGTCCAGTTGCTCCGGCTCGGTGATGTCGCCCTTGGCGTGTCCAAGGGCCAGTGGTCAGAGCGCATCGCCGGGCCGCCGGCCACGCCCTTCGCCGTGCCAGGCTGAGCAAGACGGGGCGCGGCCGGACCGTGGTCAGCGGCCCATCTCGCGCTGGTGAATCCGGTCCATCACCTCGGCGGCCTTGGCCTTGATGAACTCCAGGCCTGGCCGCCCCCACGGGCGCGGCTCGCGGTCCACGATGCAGATCGTGCCGAGCGCGGTCCCGGTCCGGTCGATCAGCGGCGCGCCCAGGTAGGACCGGATACCGATCTCGTCCACCACCGGATTGCCGGCGAACCTCGGGTAGTCGCAGACGTCGTCGAGGACCAGCGGCAGCCGCCGGACCACGACGTGCGGGCACCAGCCGTGGTCCTTCGCCATGATCCGGCCGGGGTCCGCGCCCGACGCGGCGGGCACCGCCAGCTCCGGGCTGGAACTCTGCGGCGTGGCCGGTGAATACAGCCCGGCGAAAAACTGGCGGTTCTCGTCAATGAAATTCACCATCGCGAACGGGGCGCCGGTCGTCGTCGCCAGGGTCCGCGCGAATTCGTCGAACTCGGGGTCCGGGTCCTGTCCGATGCCCAGTTCCCGCAGGCGCATTACCCGCCTTGGCGCCTCCGCGTCGACGGGGACGAGCAGATGATTCGCGGTTTCGTACATCATGGTGGCGGACTCCGTATCTGGCGGGCTATCTGGCGGCTGGAAGGTAAACGGTGACCTGTATCGTTCCCGAAGGGCGCGCTAGGCGGACGGCGCGGGCTCGGTCGCCTCGACCAGGTGCTTGATCAGGGAAATCAGCACTCCTGTCGCCGTTCGGCCATCGCGTGCGTCACACAACGCGACAGGGATATGCGGCTTGAGGTTAAGCGCGGCCCGTACCTCATCCGGGTCGTACCTGAATCCGCCGTCGAATTCGTTGACGGCCACGATGAACTTGATGTCCCGGCTCTCGAAGAAATCGACCGCGGGAAAGCACGCCTCCAGCCGGCGGGTGTCGGCGAGCACCACCGCGCCAAGCGCCCCGGTGGACAACTCGTCCCACATGAACCAGAACCGGTCCTGCCCCGGCGTGCCGAACAGGTAAAGGATCAGCGCGGGACCCAGGGTGATCCGGCCGAAATCGAAGGCCACCGTAGTCGTGGACTTGTTCTCCACCCCGTCCAGGCTGTCGATGCCGACGCTGGCGGTGGTGATGATCTCCTCGGTGGTCAGCGGCTCGATCTCGCTGACCGCACCGACGAAGGTGGTCTTCCCGACCCCGAAGCCCCCGGCCACCAGGAGCTTCACCGTGGTGGGGAACAGGTCAGAGTCGTCGTCGTAGGGCATCAAGGACCCGCTCCAAAAGAATTCTGTCGTGTGCGCCGTTGGCAGGGCAGGAGAACCGCGCGGTCACCGCGCCGCAGTCGACCAGGTCCGACAGCAGGACCTTGGTGACCACGGCTGGCAGCCGCAGTCGTGCCGCGATCTCGGCCACCGAGGCCGGACGGCGGCACAGGGCAAGCACCTGAGCGTGATCGGGCTCCAGGGTGGCCTGCTGGACGCCGCCGGTGGCGATCACCATCGACAGCAGGTCCAGCCTGTTCCTGGGGGTGGTCCGCCCGTTGCTGACGGCGTACGGGCGTATTAAACGACCGGCGTCGCCGTCGAGCCAGGCTTCGTCCGAGGGAACTGACATGCTCATCAGGCCCGGCTCAGCCGATCCGGCCGTCGGCCACCGCCGGTGACTTCCTGGTCGGTGTCGCCAGGAACGGCCGGACGCTGTTGACGAGCTGGACCATCTCGTAGCCGAGCACGCCCGCGTCGGCTTCCCTGTCGGCGAGGACGGTCAGCACCGAGCCGAATCCGGCCGACGCGACGAACAGCAGCGTGTCATCGAGTTCCGCGACCACCTGCCGGACGCCGTCACTGCCGCCGAACTTGGCCGCCGCGCTGCGCGCGATGGAGAACAGGCCGGACGCGATCGCGGACAGGTGGTCGGCGTCATCGGTGTTCAGCCCGCAGACGGCAGTCGTCAGGCCGTCGGCGGACAGGAGCACGGCGTTCCTGGCGTGCGGGACACGCTCGATCAGGCCGCGCAGCAGCCAGCCAAGATCGGACTCTTGGCCTGGAGGAACATCGCTCACCATGTGAAATGACTCTCCTTCGAGGGGCGGTGTCGCCTAAGGGGACGGTGTCGCGGTGGTGGACGCACGCCGCTCAGCGCGCGCTGTCGGTCCTGCCAGGCCAGCCGGTCCCGCCGGTCCCGCCGGTTCCGCCGGGCCAGCCGGTCCCGCCGGGACCCTCGTCCTGCCCGGCCTCCTGCTCGGCGCGGCTGACTCCGCTCTGGAAGGCGGCCATGAGACCGGGCATCTCGGCGATCGACGATTCCTCTCGCCGGTCGGAGGGAGCGTCGCGGAGCTGGGGAGCGATGTGCGACTGGCTCTGCCGGCGCGGCAGCACCGGCCGCTCGCCCGAGCTGGCGTACGGGCTGCCGTAGGACTCGCTGCCCAGTACGGGCGCCGGGATGGGGGCAGGGATGGGCACCGACCCCGGCACGCCCGCGAGGACCGGCGCGGGCGCCGTCGCCGGCGAGCTGGCCGGAGGTGTCGGCGGGAGGTCGAGCGGCGGGTCCAGGCGGGCCGGCTCCAGCCGCACCGGCTCAGCCACCGCGGGGACCCGCGGCGCGGCGTGCTGCGGTCCGGCGTGCTGGCCGCTGCCATGCTGCCCGCTGCCCTGCTGCGAGCCCGCGAGCTGCGGCGCCGCGTGCTGGCCGCCGCTGTGCTCCGCGTTCTGGGCGCGCTGCCCGTGGTCGCGCAGGCTGAACTCGATGAGCGACTTCGGCAGGATGACCACGGCCTGCGTGCCGCCGTAGATGTTGGCCTGCAACTGCACCCGGATGCCGTGGCGGCGGGCCAGCGTCGAGACGACGAACAGGCCGATCCGGCCGTCCCGCAGCAGCTCGCTGATGTTCACCTGGCGGGGATCGGCCAGCAGGCCGTTCATCCGCTGCTGGTCGGCGGGCACCATGCCCAGGCCGCGGTCCTCGACCTCGATGGCTAGCCCGGCCGTCACGTGCTGGGCGCGCAGCAGCGCCTGGGTCTGCGGGGCGGAGAACTTCGTGGCGTTCTCGATCAGCTCCGCGACCAGGTGAATCACGTCGGCGACGGCGTTGCCCGGCAGCGTGCCCTCGACCGGCGGGACCACCTTGACCCGCGAGTACTGCTCCACCTCGGCGACCGCCGCCCGCAGGACCTCGTGCATCGTGACAGAACGGTTCCACTGCCGCCGCGACACCGCGCCGCCGAGCACCGCCAGGCTCTCCGACTGGCGGCGCATCCGGGTGGCCAGGTGATCGACGGTGAACAGGCCCTTGAGCAGCACCGGGTCCTCGACCTGGCCCTCCAGGTCGTCCAGCAGCTGAATCTCCCTGTGCACCAGGGACTGCATCCGCCTGGCCAGGTTGACGAAGACTTCCACGCGCTGGTCGGTACCGGGCGGGGCGGTCATCGTGGCGGTCTGGATGACCGCCTCCCGCGCGGCCCACCGCTCTCGTTCCAGTTCCTGCGCGAGCAGCGCGAACGGCTCGGCGTCGCCGGGCAGCATCGGCTCGGGGCCAGGCGCTAGCTGCTCGCCGCGCTGGGTCCGCTCGGTCAGTACCCGGAGATCCTCCAGGCTGCGCGAGCTGTCCGCGCGCAGCTCGCCGATCTGGCCGTCCACCCGGCGGGTGATGGCCGCCGCGCCGCTGGCGGCGGCGATCAGCACCAGGGCGACCACCGCCGTGGCGATGATCAGGATGATCCGGGTGGCAGAGGACGTGCCGCTGCCGGTAGTCAGCACGAACGCCACCGTCGCCGCCGCCACGAGGGTCACGGCGGCGGCCGGCAGGATCGCGGCCCACAGGTGCAGGGCCTGGAGGTTACTCTCGGAGCGTCGGGGAGCCGTTGCACCATGCCGCCAGTCGTTGCCGTGCTCGGTGCGCGGTAGCAGATCAGTCATACGCGTCCTCGGTTACTGGGCGGTAGGCAACGGGTGTCACCCACAATGATGAGCCTTGCGACCAGGCAATCAGTACCGATTCCGGATGACTTTGAAAAATCGGCGCCGAGTGCTAAGTTAACGCAGTTTACGGCCGATTTCTCCGGGCGGTATTCTCGCTGGCCGGCGGTCACATCTGGTGCCCGCCGCGGGTCTGGCCGGGTGCCGCGACCGCGGCCGGGGTCCCGGTGAGCTGAGAGTGCTGGCGGCCTCCGCCAGGCGGGATCGCACCGGGTGAACTGCCGGAACGGTCCGAGATTTACCTGCTCAGGGGCGTGAGCGAAGGTGCGGTGCCCGCCCGCGGCGGCCCTCGCGCGAACCGCGCGCCTGGCAGCCACCCGGCCGGGGCGCCCGCGCCCGCTGATCAGCGTGAATGTGCTTCGCATCTGGCAAGAATGGCGCTGGCGTCCGGGAATCCGGGCGTTTCCGGCTGCGGGATAGCTGCCGGGGCGTGAAGTCCGGCTGCCTGGACGAGTCTTATCCCAGGTAGATCACGTCCTATCCCAGGCGGGCCGCTCATGTCGGAGACGCCATTCGCCACGAGGAAACTCCCTTTTCCCGGCTGGCGGGTCGATATGTTCCGGTGGGTACCTTATGCGGCCTGCCCGGGCGGCCTGCCGCCGGGGGTGGCGCGAGTCGCTGGCGGTGCGCCTGACCTGCGCGGGCGCGCCACCTCGCGGGTCCACCCGTGCGGCGCCCGGCGTCCCGCGCGCCGGCCGACCCCGCCTCGTGGCATCAAGGAAAACTCTCATATAGTCATAAATAGGATTTCAATACCGATACTCCGGTATACATCCCGTCACTCACTGCGATGACTCATCATGTGGCAGGTGAACCGAGGGGCGCAGATTGCCGGAGCGCAGGCGGCCGATCCGTCGGCGCAGCCATCCGCCGGTGACCTCGACCAGGCCCTGGCCGACGCGCTCGGCGGCGACCGCGAGGCGTTCCGGCTGGTGTACCGGGACACCCAGCCGCGGGTCCTCCGCTACCTGCGCACCATGGTCGGCGACGACGCCGAGGACGTGGCGTCCGAGGCATGGCTCCAGGTCGCCCGCGACCTGCGCTCGTTCCGTGGCGACATCGACGGCTTCCGCGGCTGGGTGGCCACCATCGCCAGGCACCGCGCCATCGACCACCTGCGCTGGCAGAGCCGCCGCCCGCCGGCGAGCACCGCGCAGCCCGTGGAGGAACTCACCGAGATCGCCTCGGGCGACGACACGGCGTCCGCCGCGCTCGACACGGTGTCGACCGGCGCCGCGCTGGCCCTGATCGCGACCCTGCCTCCGGACCAGGCTGAGGCGGTCATGCTCCGCGTCGTGGTCGGTCTCGACTCCGCCGCCGCCGCCAGGGTGCTCGGCAGGAAGCCCGGCGCCGTCCGCATGGCCGCCCACCGTGGCCTGCGGAATCTCGCCCGCCAGCTTGCCCAGGACGGGGTCTCGCCGCCGGGCGAGCTGCCCGGCAAGATCCCTTCCGGTCGCGCGCGGCGGCCCCGAGGCCGGCCCGGCAGGGGAGTGGCGCGCAGCCGAGAGTGACACGAGCGAGGGACCTGACGCTGAAGGAAGTGAGATGAGCGCACACCGTTCCCGGCGAATGAGCCGGAAGGCCGCGGAGCGGCTGCTGGCCGGCCCCGCCGACGCGCCGGGTCAGCTCGGTCACGTGCTGGCCGCCGCCGCGGCGGCGGCCAGCGACAGCGAGCTGGCCCGCGAGGAAGCGGTGCTCGCGGCCTTCGACGCGGCTGCGCTCGGTCCCGTTCCCGCGACGGTGGCCGCCGTCGCGGCCGGGCCGGCCGGATCCCGGCTCGGCCGGCGGCTGACCGCCAAGGTGGCCGCGCTGTCCCTCGCCGCCGTCGCTGCCACCGGCGGCGTCGCGCTCGCCGCCAGCACCGGCGCCTTCACCGGCTCAGGACCGGCTCGCCAGCACCACGGCCACGGGGGCGCGCCCGTCGTGTCATCCCCGGCGTCGGCGCCCGCGTCGGTGTCCCTCTCGCCGTCCGCCCGCGCCAGCTCGTCGCCGTCCGGCCCGTCCGGGCAGTCCAGCCCGACCGGCACGCCCGGCCCGGTCGTTATCGGCCTGTCCATCCTGTGCCGTCGGCTCGCCGACACCGCGCAGACCGCGAGCGCCGGGCTCGGCGAGGTGACCCGGCTGGAGGACGGCCTGGCCAGCTCCGGCCTGCCTGGACTGGCCACCCGGCCCGCGTTCGCCCCGCTCGCCGCCGCCGCGCAGGGCGCCGCGAACGTGCCGGACTACTGCGGCCTGCTGCTGGGCCTGCCGCGCCTGCCGCTGCCCGGTGAGCTGGGCCAGCTGCCGACCCAGATCCTCTCCGCCGGCCTGTCCAGGCTGCCGGCCGCGACCCTCGCGCGGGTGCTGGCCAGCCTGCCCGGCGGCGACCTCGGCCCGGCGCTCAGCCGGCTGCCCGCGGGCGACCTCGGCGCGGCGCTCAGCCGCCTCCCGGCCGCCACCCTGGGCAGCGTGCTGAACCGGCTCTCCGACCACGACCTGTCCGCCGTGCTCGGCAAGCTGCCCAGCCGGCTGCTGAACACCTTGCTCGGCAAGCTGCCCGCCGACGTGCTGAGCAAGATCCTCGCCCGGCTGCCCAGCACGCTGCTGTCGCGCCTGTCCGGCTCCCTGCTGGCGGTCCTGCACCTCTAGCGCTCCCGGCGCTGAGCCCGGCACGCCTCTGGCCACCACGTTCAATACGGAACGGGCGGATGCGCCCTGCTGCCGCCATGCCCTCCGGCCGTTTCCCCGGCCATTTATTTTTCCTCCGGGTGTGACAGATCCGAGACCACTGCCGCTGGAAGGAGTGAGAGCACAGAGACGACTTTCCGGAGATGACAGATGATCAAGACTCCGCTCGCCAAACTTCTCACTACCAAGGCCGTCGCGCTGACCCTAGCCGCGACCGCGACCGGTGGCGTCGCGGTCGCCGCCGGGGCCGGCGCGTTCTCCGGCCAGGGCAGCACGACCGTCGGGACCGTCAGCCAGCAGAGCAGCACGGGCGGCTCGTCGGTCCACGCGATCACCTCGGCCGGCATGTCGGCCGGGTCCGCCGCCAGCACCACGCCCGTCGGATTGACCGGCGACTGCCACTCGCTGATCAGTGCCGTGTCGGCGACCGCCCACCTGACCGGCGCCATCAGCACCGTCACCGGCATGGAGAGCGCGCTGGCCAGCACCGCGCTGCCCGGCGTGCTGTCGGGCTCGGGCTCGGGGTACGCCGCGCTGAGCGTGACCGCCGGCGGCAGCGTCAACGTCGCCAACTACTGCTCGCTGCTGCTCAGCCTGCCCGCGCTCCCGCAGCCGGGCCAGCTTCTCGGGCTGCCTGAGCACCTCCTCGCGACCCTGCTCCCGCAACTCCCCAGCGGAGTGCTCGCGAAGGTTCTCGGCACGCTCCCGAAGCCGGAGCTGGGCAAGCTCCTGGCCGGGCTGCCGACCGCCGCGGTCACGCAGATCCTGACCACGGTCCCGGCCAAGGCGCTGGGACAGCTGCTCAGCTCGCTGCCGGCCGGTGCGCTCGGACAGGTGCTGACCGGCTTGCCGACCTCCGCGCTTACCCAGGTGATCGGCACCCTGCCGACCGGCGCACTCACCCAGGTGCTCACCACCCTGCCGACCGGTGCGCTGTCCCAGGTGCTCAGCGCCCTGCCGACCGCGACGGTCAGCCAGGTGCTGACCTCCCTGCCGGGTTCCGCCCTGGCGCAGGTGCTCGGCGCGCTGCCGACCAGCGAGGTGACCCAGATCCTGGGTGCGCTGCCCAGCTCGGCGCTGGCGCAGGTGCTGTCCGCGCTGCCGACCGGCGCGCTGTCGCAGATCCTCGGCAGCCTCCCGTCCAGTGCGCTCAGCCAGGTCCTCTCCGCGCTGCCCGCCGCGACCCTGACCCGCCTGCTGTCCACGCTGCCGGCCGGGACCCTGTCGCACGTGCTGACCACGCTGCCCAGCGGCACCGTCACCAGGCTGCTGTCCGGCCTCCCGGCCTCGGCGCTGTCGCAGATCCTCGGCAAGCTGCCGACGTCGGTGCTGTCCCAGCTGCCGGGGTCGCTGCTGTCCCGGCTGCCGCTGGCCTGAGCCTGAACTCTCTGCCGGTAACCGCGCCTGCGGTCGCGGCGGTCACAGCGACCGCCGCGACCGCAGGCCGCGGCACGTTCCGGACCTGGCTGTACCGGCCCCTGCTGTACCTGGCCGCCGCCGCGCCGCCGGCCGCTGAAGACCGCACCATCTAGCTGGAGAACACCAACATGACTCAGATGCAGACAGCCGCCTCGGGAAGCGTCGTCATGCCGGGCACTTTCGCCCGCCGGTACGCCAAGTTCGCCCCGGCCGCCGTGACCATCGCGCCGCGCCCCGCTCCGGAACGTCAGGTCGTCTGGGTGTATGCGGTCACCGCCGATGTCGACCCGCATCGCCTGTACCCGCTGACCGGCGTAGGCGGGGAGCAGCTCAGGATCGTCGAGGGGGCGACCCTGCGCGCGATCGTCGGCTCAGTCGATGCGGCGGCTTTCGGCGAGGACACGCTGTCCAGCGTGCTGGCCGACCTGACGAAGATCGAGCTGATGGGTCGCGTTCACCATGAGGTGATCGAGGCGGTGGCGGCGGCGGGCCCGGTGGTGCCGATGCGGCTGGCGACGATCTACCCCGACGACGACACGATCCGCGCGCTGCTGTCCGACCATCGTGACGAGCTGTCCCGGCTGCTGCGCTCCCTCACCGGCATGCAGGAGTGGGGGGTAAAGGTGTACCTGCAGACCGGGGCGGCCGCCCCGGCCGACGACACCTGCACCGGCGAGGCGGCCGAGCCGGGAGACGACATGAGCCAGCAGCCGCGCTGGCAGAAGGCCGAGGCGTGCGCGCGGCAGATTGACCGGGCGCTCAGCGACATGGCCATCGAGGCGCGCCGCCACCCGGCGCCCGATCTCCGCTTCGCGTCGGATGACGGCTGGCTGGTGCTGAACGGCGTCTACCTGGTCAGCGCCAGCAGGGCGGAGGAGTTCGCGGAACTGGCGCAGCGACTGGCGGCCGAGCATGCCGCGCTGCGCGCTCAGGTAACGGGGCCGTGGCCGCCTTATTCATTCGTGGACTGCCGCGATGCCTGACCGCCTGATGGACGCCACCGCAGCTGATAGCAGGGCATTCGCAGGGCTGGCGCTGGTCACCCCGGTACCGGGGCCGCCGACCAGGGCGACCGGGGTGCGGGTCGTCTGCCGCCGCGCCGCCGACTCGTTTCCCGGGGTCTGCGAGCGCCGCGTCTTCCCTGGTCACGAGGAGGAGCTGGGCCGGCTGCGCCGCTGGCTGGCGAGCTTACTTCCAGATGTCCCGGCCCGTGACGACGTGATCGTGGTGGCCGTGGAACTGGCGACCAACGCGGTCAGGCACACCGCGAGCGGCCACGGCGGCTGCTTCGCCGTGGAGATCACCTGGCATGCCAGGGTCGCCATGCTGCGCGTCGCGGTCGCGGACTGCGGCGGCCCGACCGAGCCCCATGCGCAAGCGCACGTCGACCCGCTGAGCGAGCGGGGCAGGGGCCTGCAGATGGTCCGCGGCCTGGCCGCGAGGATCGGCTCGCTCGGCGACCACCAGGGCCGCCTGATGTGGGCCGACATGCGCTTCCTGACAGCCATCGAGGTACCGGGCTGAGCGTCGGCGTCCTGGTAACCGGCCAGGCTTGGTGACCGGGTTCGAAATAGTTACTGGAGGCCGTGTGAGCGTACTTTGTCGTAGATGCATGCGCGTCTACCATCGGCCTGCATCACTGGGCAGCCGTCGCATGAGGAAAGCATGGTCGACCTCAGCAGTTCCTCGCCGCGCTCGGGGCGAAAGAGCTTGAGCTCGCCGTCGGCCATGGTTAGCGACGCCATTCCGGGTTGATCGACAAGCAGTCCGCAACGATAGGCCAGCCCATCCGGCATAAGTTCAAGGTTCGAGAAGCTAGCCAGGGCGCATCCGGTCACGACTTCGCCTTCGGCAAGGTATCCACGCTCGATCTCGACGAAGAAGCCGGGTCGACTCTCCGGTCGCGATCCGATCCGGCGGACTAGGGCGCTCCATTCGTCTTGGCCAGGAATCTGATCTGCGCTCAATCCGCTCCCAAGCCCCATGGCGGATGGCCAGTGGATATTGACTCTTCGGCATCCTTTGCGCTCGGCGAAGCTAATGAGATCATCGACGCCGCCCATGACTGGCCGCACAGCCGTGACGTTGATGTCAAAGGGAACCTCGCACGCGCGCAACGTCTCAATCGTGTGCATAGCATCCTGCCAGGCTCCTGGCCCGCGGAACTGGTCCTGGACAGCTTGATCGACGGCGTCCAAGCTGACGGCGACTCGGCTCAGGTTGCCTTTTCCGATCGTGCGATCGTCAAGAAGCCGCCGGAACTGGCGCGAGCCGTTGGTGACGACCCGGACCTTGAGGTCATGCGCGGCGGCGTGGGAGACCATGGCGGCGAAGGATGGGTGCAGCGACGGCTCGCCGCCGAGCAGGGTGATCTCCTGGACAGCATGCCGTTGGGCCCAGCTCACGATCCTGGCGAAGTGGTTCATGCTCATCCGGGCGCCAGAAGCGAAGAACTGTTCTGGCAAAAAACAGTAAGTACACCGCCGATTACACTGAGACGTTATGTATACGTCAAGGGACGCAAGCCGACCGCTAGGCGGCTCTAACGCCGCGTTACTTGCCGATGGCATCCGGACGTCGAATGCAGCACTCGTCCCGCTCTGAGCCACTCCGGGTACCGCCTTCAACTGGTAATTGCTACGCTGAGCAGCGTATACGTGGCCCGGCTTGGAGAGATGCGACACGCCGGGCGACCCAGATCTTACCCAACGTGCACCCGCCGCTAGGACAACTTCTGAAAGATTGCCGATATCGGTAATCAATTATTGGCCATGGCTCTGGACGTTAATGGCGAGTTGGCGTGCCCTTCACCCTCAACGTTCCGCGTCAGCCGGTGAGCCAGGTGGCCACTGCCCGAGCGATCGGCCCTACGAGCGGAGCGGTGGACAACTTGCCGCCAGGCGATCTCAGCAGGCCCTCCACGTCGCGCAGGGCGGGGTCGAGCGCGTCACGGAAGCCTGGATTCAGAACCGCCGGAAGGTGGACTGCTGACCTGAGTAGCCATTCGATTAGGTCAGAGTCGGCCGCCTTGGCGTGGTTGTTCAGGTAAGTGGCCAGCCTCAACCGATCGGTGTTGCTCGCGATCAGCGCTGGCACCTTCCACTGCTCGACGTGCTCGGGTATGGGCATGGCTCGTAGGAACAGGTGCTGCACTCTGGCAGAAAGGTCCGCTGAGCAGCCACGGTGCCACATCTCCCAGAGGTCCCGCTCGTCATCGCCGCCGAGCGTGATCACCGTGCTGTCCAGGCCTATGCCCACCAGTCGCGTGATCTCTGCCTCGAAGACGAGCCAGTTCCGAAGGGCCGTAAGCAGCCGGTTCGCTCGGATTGACTCCCGATCCCGCTGCAGCTCGAGGACGCTCCGGTCCGAGTCTGCGCTGTAGCGGAGGGGCGAGATCACCTTACTGGCGAGCAGGAACCGGAGCGCCGAGCTGCGATCGTTGAGATAGTCGTTAAGGGCTGGCCATGCACGTTCGGCCAGGTAGCCGGGGGTAAGCACTGACGAGAACAGGTCCACCGTGACCTTCGTGTCATCGGCGGAGGCGAAGGCGAGCCAGCTTCTAATCCAAGACTCGAGATCGCCGCAGAGATGGCGATCCCGTTCTGCCAGCTCGACGTCATCGAGCAGGAGATGCACTGGCAAGCCGGCCCGGGTGGCAGCAGCAGCTGCGAGCGCGTAGACACCGTGGACGAGATGCGCCTCCCGAACCTTGTGCGGCCAGAACACCTGGGCAGGTGGTTTCATGGCAGTCGGCGCTCGCGGGACGGAGAAGTCGGCAAACCGGAGCATGCCGGCCACCTGCTCGTAGCTCATATCCTGCTCTCGCGGCCAGCCCCAAACATCGAAAGCGTCGCCGTCGGAGTACTGGTGAGGCACGAGCTGGCGGAGTGTCCTATTTAGCTGTTCTGTCTGCGCCCGTGTCGGACCTGCATGATCATCCTTGCCGTTCTCCCATCCCCGGTACGTGGCCGGACTCACGGCGACCTCATTTGCCATGCGCTGCTGGCTGAGGCCAGCTTGCTCGCGCCACCATCTGGTGCGCTGCTGGGCCTGCACACGCTGCTCTGGCGAGAGATGCGCTGGCCGTTCCACCGGGCGCCCGCCGTGTGTCATGTAGTCACGGTATATGAGCAGCTACATCCGGGTAAGTTGCGTAGTTTGCTGACGCCTATTCATTGCGCCCTAGGGCACCGTCTCATGTAGGTATGAGCATCTCGGGAAATGATCCTGGCGCGCAACGGCCGCTGGCCGTTGCGGCGCGCGGGACGCGGACCGATCCTCCAAGTCTTCCCGCCGGGTACGGTCGCTGGAACTGGATGCACGATGCCATGGCGGACTGGAGTACCACCATTAGGGCATGTTTGCTTATCTTGTCTGCTTCCGGTTCATTTACCGGTCTTGTGGCCTTGATCCTCTCTCATGTCCACTGACACATGGTGCTTCATGACTGGTACTGCCTTTTCCTGGCGTAACAGAGCAGGACCGCAAGCGGGCGAGGCTCAGGAGTGGCCTTTGAGGATCTCGATGTCGCAGCGGGTTCCGGGGGCTGCGGCTAGCCGGTGATCGCCGGTGAGCAGGGTGGCGTGCATGGCCTCGGCTAGTGCGACATAGGCCGCGTCGTAGGGGGTGACGTTGTCGCGTAGTTCCCAGCACCGTGCCATGAGCGGCCGGTGCGATGCTCGTTGCGCGGGCATGGCGGCGAGATCGTCCAGGGCGAGTCTGGCGCGCCGGGTGTCGATGGCGCCGCGTCGTAGCTGGCGGCGGAGCACTGATGCGACTTCCAGGTCGGCGAGCTCTGGCATGGCGAGCCGCTCGCCGCGCAGCCGGGCGCGGGCGTGGTCTCCGTCGGGGCCGTCATCGGCCAGGGCGGTGACCAAGACGCTGGCGTCAGCGATGATCACGGTCGTCGCGGATTGCGGCCACGGCTTCGTTCAGGGGTACCGATCCGCCGGACCGTCCGTCTGCCCGGTCAAGGATCTCGTCCATGGTGGGCTGGTCTGCCTCTTCGATCAGCCGGGTGCGCAAGTATTCCTGCAGGGACTGGTGGGCGGCGGCGGCCCGTTGCCGCAGCACCGCATGAGTCCGCTCGGGCACATCCTTGATTTGAATGCTCGTCATGGCTCCATTCTGGCGCTAGTGGCGCCAGAATGCAATCACTCACTCCTGGTCGAGGCTGTAGCCGCCGTGGGCGAGTTCCATCGCCAGGTGGATCGTGAGCTCGCTGGCGAGCGATGCGCTGGTCCGGGAGCCCCTATTGAGCGTGAGAGAGGAGCCTCCCCTGGCCTCGCCGCTGGCCGGGTCCTCGGCGGTGATCTTGAGCATTCCGTGCTGCCACCGCCGGGGCGCCTGGAGTGTCGCCCGCAGTATTATCCCTGGCCTGGTGATCGTCGCGGCGCCCGCGGTCAGCAGCGCCCGGCTCTTCTCTTCCAGCTCGTCGCCGTGTGCCTCAAGGACGTCCGTCAGCTCCTGATCGGAGATCTCGTCAGCGTCAGGCAGGTCGGCCACGCGCCCATTATGGCTGGCCCGCGGCTTCTCGCGCAGTCAGAGGTTCTCGCGGGCCTCGCTGACCATCCGGACGATGCGCTGGGCGTCACTGGCCTCGGCGAGCGCGCTCGCCTCGTCCAGCAGCGCACGTGCATCGGCCCGGCGTCCCTGGCCGGCGGCTATGTAGGCGAGCCCGACGAGGTTCGCCGCCACGCCAGGCAGGTGGTCGATGTCGCGGCGCAGCTTGGTGGACTCTTCGAGGTGCTGCCGGGCCTTCTCCAGCTCGCCGGCGGCATGCGCCCGGATGCCCAGGTGACGGAGCGCCTCGGACATGGTGAACTTGTCGCCGGCCTGGGTGGCGAGTTCGAGAGACCGGGCCAGGGCCGGCGCCGCGGTGTCGTTGTCCCGCCGGACGACCTGGTGAAAGCAGCCGATCCAGAACAGCGCACCGGCCTCGCCCCGCACGTCGCCCAGCGACCGGTAGAGGTGCAGCGCACGATCGAGCAGCGCCAGCTCGCGCGAGTCCTCGGCCGCCTGCCCCGGGTCCTCGTCCCGCTGGTGAAGGAACCGGGTGTGAATGATCCGGGCGCGGGCCAGTGTGCTGGCTGCGCTCCATGAACCACCGGCGGGCGTGCAGGCGGGCATCTGCGGCAAGCTGAGGCCCGGCTTCATTTAGCTGTGCGCGCGCCACCGGACCGGAGCGGCGGTCCAGGGTTAGCCGGACTATGTCGGGTAAGTCAGTCCGCTCCTTTGCAACGGACCGGTTCATGACCGACTGAAGCTTCATGGCGATCAGGGGACCGGGCTGCGCCACAGGGACCAAGACATCCGCGTCTGCGATGGATGCAGAACTGCTGGCATGAATCCGGACGGGCGTGGCTGACTCGATGGCCCATGCATGTGAGAGCACCGCCAGTCGGTCTGTCTCGTCGTCCGGAAGGTCACTGATCTCGGAGTCAGTTACCTCTATGACATCGACTTGGACAGTACCCGCCGCTGTGGGAATCCAGACCCCTGCCGGGCCAGCCTGCGACGCGCCGCCTTGCAGGAGCACATCAAGCTGGGGAGGCTCTCCGTCTGCTCGGCGGTTAGCGGTGTCCAGGTCGCTAGTGGCCCGATACGCGGTGCCGATCCTGCACAGCACCGCGAGGCCGCCGATGACGGTCGGCTTCTTCTCCGTCCGCTTCTCAAGTTCCGGGATGGCATGGACGATCGCCAGCATCGGCATGCCAGCCAGATCTACGTAAGGGACCTCGGTCATATTCCTGGATTCTCCCGCGGTGCTTACCAGACCCGCTGCCAAGGCCGCGGCGGCTCCCAGCTATCAAGGATCTCGCGTCCTCTCCCCGGATCCAGCGCGAGATCAAGCGCCACGAAGAGCGGCCTCGCCAGTGGCCAGTTCCTGCCCGCAGATAGCGGCGTCCTGGGGGTAACAGGTGCGACGCGGCGCTGGCAAATTGCGGGAACGGGGGCAACGCGGGCGCTCGCCGTGCGATGCTCGGCGTCTTCTGCTTGCCCGAGGAGACGGGTCGCTCGCCGGAGCACGGCCATTTCAGGCACGTAGAATTCTGGCGGGTAGTCCGATCGGGCGGCGACAGGAGCACCGTAAACGGCAGCGGCCACGGTTCCCGTCAAAGCCCAGCCGACCTCATTCTCGATATCGTCGAGGCCGAGCCTCAGCGCGTTGCCCACCCCTTTATCGCCTGGATGCGGCAGATCGGCGAGCGCGGCCCCTCTGGGTCGCCAGGCATCTGCCGTCGCCCAGAACAAGTCGGGCACTACGGCCATGCCATCCTCGGTTGCAAGGCCCTGTCTGCGCAGCGCGCTCAGGACTTCCGACACGGTGCTGGGTGATCGGCCGCGCGGGACGAGTCAGGGATCCTGTCTGCAACCAAGACCCTTAGCACGCCCGTGTCTCGACGCACGTCATCCGCGACTAGCTGGGCCACATGTGCCGGTGTTGCCTGCGCGAGTCGCTTAACCTCGAAGAACAGTCGCCGACCGTCAGCATCAACCATCACCAGATCGGGCATGTCGGGTCCGTCTGTCTTGACGAGATGCAGGCCAAGCCCTTCCGCCAGCTCGGCCAGGATCTCCGCAGCCTGCCGGTCACCTGGAGCCATGCTCACAGCGTAGAAGGTTCTCTATCCAGTGTTCGGTGTTCGGCGCATCCCGAACACCGAACACCACTGGCCAGTGCCTGGGCTGGGCCGGGAAGGCTATCGGCTCGCGAACCGCTCGATCGCGTCGAAGATGTACTTGACCTTGGTCTCGCTGTCGAGGTGGCCGGCGTCCTCGGCGACCAGGAGCTCCGCGTCCGGCCAGGCCCTGGCCAGTTCCCAGGGCCCCTCAAGCGGTCCGTTCATGTCCAGCCGGCCGTGCGCCATCACGCCGGGGATGCCGGCCAGCCGGCCCGCGTCGCGGATGAGCGCGCCGTCCTCCAGGAACATCCCGTGCGAGGCGTAGTGGGCGCAGATCCGGACCAGGGCTAGCTGGACCCGCTGGGGGCGGCCGCTGAACACCGCGAGCTTGCCCTGGGGCTCGTGGGACAACAGCGCGTCCTCCCAGGTGCACCAGTCGGTGGTGGCCTTAGCCCTGACCGCGGGATCGGGGTCCTCTGTCAGCCGGGCGTAGGCCCCGAGGATGTCGCCGTCTGGCGGGACGCCTGCCCCGGCGCAGAACTGCTCGAACGCCTCGGGGTAGAACCGCCCGGCATCGCGGTATAGCCATTCGACGTCGCGGCGGCGGGCGGTGTAGACGGCGGCCAGGATGATCTCCGAGACGCGCTCGGGGTGCTGCTCGGCGTAGGCCAGGCTGAGCGCGCTGCCCCAGGAGTAGCCGTACAGCAGCCAGCGCTCGATGCCCAGGTGCTCGCGCAGCCGCTCCATGTCGGCGATCAGGTGCTGGGTGGTGTTGTGCCGCATGTCGGTGGCGGGGTCGCTGGCATGCGGGGTGCTCTCGCCGCAGCCGCGCTGGTCGAACAGGACGAGCTGGTAGCCCGCCGGGTCGAAGCGCCGGTACCCGCCGCGATGGAAGGGACCGCCGGGGCCGCCGTGCACGACGACGGCGGGCTTGCCGCCGGGGGTGCCGCGGACCTGCCAGTAGACCTGGTTGCCGTCGCCGACATCGAGCATGCCCTCGTCGTAGGGCTCAGGCGGCGGAGCCTGCTGGGTCATGACTGCCCCCATCCAGAAAATGGATAACGCGCTATTTTAGCGGCCATTTCTCTTTGCTCAATTCGCGCGGGTCAGGCCGGCGGCTGGCCGGACTGAATGTCGATCGCCGCGCCGGCGGCCGGCGTGCGGCCGATCACGGCGGTGACCGCGAGGGCGGCCAGGTAATTGCCGCGGGGATGCAGGCGCGCACGGGCGTGGCGGCGCTGCGGGCACGGCAGGTAATGGCGGCAATTTTCACTGGCTGATCCCTTCGGGAGCGGGCGTGACGGTTGTAGGAGTCACGCGAGACCGAATGGCCAGCAACTTTCCGCGGAGAATTTCTCGCCTTACTGGTGAAGATCGGCCCGGAGGGTGGTGAGGAGCACATCGGACACCGGCGCGCCGGAGCCAGCGCCCCGGGTCCGCGCGATCTTCTGCCAGCCCCAGGCCGCGAAGGCATGTTGCGCAGGGGTGGCGGCGGGCAGCACGGTGAGCGTCGCCCGTTCCTCGGTACGGTCGGCCAGGATGAGGTCGTGCAGGTCCCTGGCGATGCCCTGCCGCCGCCAGGACGCGCGGACGACCAGGTCGGTGAGCGCGAAGGTACGGCCGGGATACTCGGCGGTGACGTCCTCGGGCAGCGGCGTGGTCAGGCCCGCCCACCAGGAGGTGGACGGGCGCAGCGGCATTCCGGCCGCGTACCCGATCAGGTAGCCGCCGCTGCGGGCCTGCGCCAGGGCGAAGCCCGGCTGGCGGCACCAGACCCGCAGCCGCCTGGCGATCTCGCCGGCATCCTCCCGCTGGTAGGGCGGGCCGGCGTAGGCCTCGGCGCGCAGATCCCGCAGCTCGGCGGAGCGCGATGCTGCCTGCGCCCCGCCGAGCAGCTCGAACGTGATGTCCGCTGCCGCCACAACCACCTTCACAGCTCGGCCGTCTCCCTGTCCTTTCTACCGCTCGGCTCTACCGGGTCGGCGCCGGGTCGGCGCCGTGCTCGGGGCCGCGGTCGGCGACGGGCAGATCACGCCCGGCCCGGTGCGGCACGCGGGCGGCTTCGCCGAGGGCCCGCCGTGCGGCGTCCGGCTGGCCCACAGCATGACCTCGCCCGGCGCGTACGGAGCGGCACCCGTCACGTACCAGTCTCCGGGCACGGACCGGGCCGACACCGCGAACCCGGTGGCCGTGATGACCCGGTAGGCGCCCACGGTGACGTGCCGCCGGGCCAGCATCGCCAGCACCGCGCCGACCCGGCGGCGCAGGTAGCGCAGCCCGTGCATGGCCTCGCCTGGCGCGGTCACCTGGCCGGTGGTCTCGTACTTCTCGCCCGGCCTGGCCGGGCCGACGAAGGCGAGCTGGGCGCTGCCGCGGAACCCGGCCGGGATGCGCACCCCGATCGCGCAGGCCCCGCCGCCCGGCTCGGTGCAGCGGCCGGGCTGGCGCAGCACGGTGAGCCCGTTGCCGCCGCCCATCGCGAGCGTCCCGACCACGCTGGGCGAGCCGGGCACCATGGTCAGCGAGATGTTCAGGTGATGCGCGGCGAATTCCGCCCGGTACGTCGCCGGGTCGGCGTACGGGTTGCGGATGACGACGTCGAGGTAGCCGGGCGCGGACGTGAAGACGAGCGCGGCGAGCCGCGCGCGGCCCGCGCCAGGACGCTGGCCGCCGTGCTGGCCGCCGACGCTGAAGATCAGCGCGATCACGACGGCGACGGCGGCAGCGGCCGACAGCGAGGCGGCGACCGCGCGCCAGTTCCGCGGGACCCGCCGTCCTGACCGGGCCCGGCCAGGCCCGGTCAGGACGATCTCCTGCGCCAGCTCGCCCAGGGCGCGCGGGCTGACCAGGGCTGCGGCCTGCTCGTCTGTGACGGGGGCCAGGCGGGATACGAGCGTGTCGTCGTTCATGAGTTCTCTCCGATGAGCGCGGGCGGGCAGGCGGCGCCGGTGTCGCGCAGCGCCTCGGCGAAGCGGCGCCTGGCGCGGTGCAGGCGGATGCGGGCAGCGTTGCGGGAGCAGCCAAGGACGACGGCGATCTGGCCGGCGTCCAGGCCCTCCCAGCCGGCCAGCGTGAGGATCTCGCGGTCGCCGCCGCGCAGGCGGCGGAACGCGGTGGCGACGCCGTCGAGGCCGGGCGGCGGCTCGTAGCCGCGGGGTGCGGCGGCCAGCTCGGACCTGAGCCGCTCGCCCAGCGCGGTGCGGCGCCGCTCGCCGCGCCGCTGGTTGGCCAGCACCCGCCGGGCGACCCCGTACAGCCAGGGCCGGGCGGCCTCCCCGGCCGGGATCTCGCCGAGCCGCCGCCAGGCGGTGAGGAACGTCTCGGCGATCACGTCGGCGGCGTCGTCGGCGCTGGCGGTGCGGCGCAGCGCGTAGCCGAGGACGGCGGCGCGGTGCGCGGCATACACCTGCTCGAACCGCCGCCGTGCCTCGTCGCTCACCCGTTCACCTGAACGACCGGCCGGAATGACCGGCTGGAGGTGGTTCGCGAGCCGACCGCCCAGATCGCCTGCCTGCCGTCGAAGGACACGGCGTTGAGCTGGGTGATGTGCGGCCCGGTGCGCAGCGACCAGGCCCGGCCGTTCCACGTCCCGTACACCGCGCGCCCCGGCTCAGCCCCGGCCGGGGTGTCGCTGCCGACCGCGGTCAGGTGTCCGTGCCCCGTGCTCGTGACCGACTCAAACTCCCAGCTCGCGTTTCCCTCGCCCGGATGCGGAACGGTGACGCGGGTCCACCGGCGCCCGTTCCAGTGCAGCGCGTACGGGCGGTATGGCCCGCCGGCGATGCTCGCGCTGCCGACCGCCCACACGTTAGCCCGGCCGGCCGCCGTCACGCCGTTCATCAGCACGGCGCCGCCGGCCACCGGAGTGGCCGCCGTCATCCAGGCGCGCTTCGTCCAGTGCAGGACGACGCCGTGCCCGGTGTCGGTGAACGGCGTTCCGACGGCCCAGGCCTCGCCGTCGCCGGCGACCGTCACGCTGCTCAGCGCAGTACCCGGCGGGACCGGCGGGCTGGCCATCAGCCGCCAGCGGCGGCCGTTCCAGTGCTCGATCACCGGGCGCACGACCGGCTTGGCGGCGGACTCGGCCTCGCCGACGGCCCAGGCGTCGGTGGCCGAGCGGACCGCGACCCCGAGCAGGCTCACGTAGCTGAAGCCCGGCACGGCCGCGCCGTTGACCCGCGCCCACCGGTGGCCGTTCCAGCGCAGCATCAGCGGCTGCTGCGAGCCGGGGTCGCGCGAGAACGAGCCGACCGCCCAGGCGTCGCGCGGCGAGGCGGCGGCCAGCCCGTCAAGCCGGGCACTGCTGAGCCGGCCCAGCCGCAGCGCGACAGTCCGCCAGCGCCGCCCGTTCCAGGCGGCTAGCAGGGGCCGGAACGGTGAGTCCTGGCTGGCCATCGTGAAGCCCGATGCCCAGCCGCGCGACGGTCCTGTCATGGCCAGGCCGGTCAGGTTGGCGCTCGCGCCGGCCGCCACGGCGGGGCCTGGCACGGTCCGCCAGCCGCGGGCCGCGGCGCTGGCGGTCGGCGCGGCGAAGGCGGCCGCGCCGATGGCGAGCGCGGCCGCGGCGCCGGCCACCCTGATGGCGGGCGGGCATGAACGGTAAGAAGGCACGGGATTCCTCTCGGTGCTTGACGGATGCTCCCTGGAGGACATGTCCGGCACCCGCGCCGCATTTCAGTCCGGCCGCTGTCCGGCGCGGCCACTTTCTGTAGTCTCAGCGTTACTAATTGAGACCACGGGGGTCGCGGCCCGGCATCGTGACCGCTGCCAGGCCTGCCAAGGAGGACACATTGCGTCGGGTTACCTTCACCGCCGCCGGGCTGCTCGCGCTCGCCCTGGCCGGCTGCGGCTCCAGCGGCGGTTCCGGGTCGGCGGCCTCGTCGGCGAGCCCCGGCGGATCATCGTCGTCGGGATCGATCACCGTGTTCGCGGCCGCCTCGCTGCAGGGCTCGTTCACCAAGATCGGGAAGCAGTTCGAGGCGGCGCGCCCTGGCGACAAGGTGACGTTCAGCTTCGGGCCGAGCTCCGGCCTGGCCACGCAGATCACCAGCGGCGCCCCGGCCAGCGTGTTCGCCTCGGCGGCCGTCGCCAACATGACCCAGGTGGTCAAGGCGGGCGACGCGGCGACGCCGTCGGATTTCGCGAAGAACGTCATGGAGGTCGCCGTGCCGCCGGGTAACCCCGGCCACGTCACGTCCGTGGGCAACCTGTCGAAGTCATCGGTCAAGGTCGCGCTGTGCCAGCCGCAGGTGCCGTGCGGCGTCACGGCGGCCAAGGTGTTCAAGAACGCCAGCCTGAACGTCAAGCCGGTCACCCTGGAGACGGACGTGAAGTCGGTGCTGACCAAGGTGGAGCTTGGCGACGTCGATGCGGGCATGGTCTACGTGACCGACGTGAAGGCGGCCGGCGGCAAGGTCAAGGGCGTGAAGATCCCGGCTTCCGACAACGCCTCGACGACCTACCCGATCGCCACGATCAAGGACGGCAGCCACCAGGCGACCGCGAAGGCCTTCGTGGCCTACGTGATGTCGCCGGCCGGCCAGCAGGTGCTCAAGGCCGCCGGGTTCCAGAAGCCCTAGGGTTCTGGAAGCCGCGGCGGACCGGGCCAGAGCGGCACGGTGACCAGCTCAGGGGCACGATTGCGGCTCAGCGCGCGCGAGCGCGCCAGGCGGGCTGCCCGGGGCGGCGCGTCCCGGTCGGTGCCGGCGCCGCTGCTGGCTCCGGCGCTGGTCGCGGTGGCGTTCCTGGTGCTGCCGCTGGCCGGGCTGCTGATCCGGGCCCCGTGGAGCGACCTGGCCGCGGCGCTGAGCGGCTCGGACGCGACCCAGGCGCTGGTGCTGTCGCTGTGGACCGCGTCGGCGGCCACCGCGATCTCGCTGGTCATCGGGGTGCCGCTCGCCTGGCTGCTGGCCAGGAGCAGCTTTCCCGGCCAGCGGCTGCTGCGCGCCCTGGTCACGCTGCCGCTGGTGCTCCCGCCCGTGGTCGGCGGCGTCGCGCTGCTGCTGGCGTTCGGCCGCACCGGGTTCCTCGGCACCTACCTGGACTCCTGGTTCGGGGTGACGATCCCGTTCACGCCCGCCGCCGTGGTGATGGCGGAGACCTTCGTCGCGATGCCGTTCCTCATCATCACGGTCGAGGGCGCGCTGCGGTCGGCGGACCAGGGCTTCGAGGAGGCCGCGGCCACGCTCGGCGCCGGCCGGATGACGGTATTCCGCCGGGTGACCGTGCCGCTCATCGCGCCCTCGCTGGGCGCGGGCGCGGTGCTGTGCTGGGCGCGGGCCCTGGGGGAGTTCGGCGCGACGATCACCTTCGCGGGGAGCTTCCCCGGCCGCACGGAGACGATGCCCATCGCCGTCTACTACGCGCTGGAGAACGACCCCGACGCGGCGATCGCGCTCAGCCTGGTCCTGCTGCTGGTCTCGGTCGTGGTGCTCGTCTCGCTCCGGGACCGCTGGCTGCGCGGCGGCTCGGGCACGTGGCCACCGGGCACGTGACCACCGCGGACGCCGCCGGCCTCGTCGTGGATGCCGAGGTCAGCCGCGGCGGCTTCACCCTCGCCGTCGCCCTGGCCGCGGCGCCCGGCCAGGTGCTCGGCGTGCTCGGGCCGAACGGCTCGGGGAAGTCCACGCTGCTGAACGCGCTGGCCGGGCTGACCCCGGTCGCCGCCGGGCGGATCGTGCTGGCCGGGCGGGTGCTCGACGACGCCGGCACCGGGACCTTCGCCGAGGCGGCGAGCAGGCCGGTCGGCTTCGTCTTCCAGGACTACCGGCTGTTCCCGCACCTGAGCGTGGCGCAGAACGTGGCGTTCTCGCCCCTGGTGCGCGGCGCGGGGCGGCAGGCCGCGCGGGCCGCCGCGAGCGAGTGGCTGGGCAGGCTCGGCCTGGCGGACCTGGCCGGCCGCAAGCCGGGCAGCCTGTCGGGCGGCCAGGCGCAGCGGGTTGCCCTGGCCCGCGCCCTGGCCGGGCAGCCTCGGCTGCTGCTGCTCGACGAGCCGCTGTCCGCGCTGGACGCGGGCACCCGCTTCGACGTGCAGGCCGAGCTGCGCAGCCACCTGTCGGAGTTCACCGGGCCGTGCCTGCTGGTCACCCACGACCCGCTGGAGGCGCTCGTGCTGGCCGACCGGCTGCTGGTCCTTGAGGCCGGGCGGATCGTCCAGGAGGGCACGCCCGCGCAGGTGGCCCGCCAGCCGGCCACCCGGTACGTGGCCAAGCTCGTCGGGCTGAACCTGTACGCGGGGCGGGCGGATGGCGCCGCCGTCACGCTCGCCGCCGGCGGCGGCTTCGTCGTACCCGACCACGGCCGGCACGGCGACGTGCTCGTCGCGGTCCGCCCCTCCTCGGTGGTGGTCAGCAGCCAGCCCGCGGAGGGCAGCGCCCGCAACACCTGGCCCGCGCGGGTCACCGGGCTGACGCTGCTGGCCGACCGGGTCCGGCTCGACCTGGACGGGCTGCCGCCCGCTCTGGTGGACGTCACGCCCGCGGCCGTCGCGGACCTGACGCTGCGCCGGGGCAGCCAGGTCTGGCTCAGCGTCAAGGCCACCGACCTGGAGGTCTACCCGCCCGGCTAGGCGCGTGGCAACAGGAGAACATGTCGTCAGGCGGCCTCTGGCGCGGCAAATACCCGCGTGTGATGATCTTGCCAGGCACCGTATCTGCGCGGCGCCGGAAATGAGCGGCCAAGCCTGCTCAGACGGGGGTCCCGCGATGCGCGAGCCACTTGTCATGCCTAACGTCCGAATTCTGGCGGTCCCGCTGCTGGCCGCCGGCCTCGTCGCCGGGATCGCTCCGGCGGCATCGGCCGCCGCCGCCGTGCGCGGGCCGGCGGCCCGGCAGCCTCGATCACCACGGACGCCCTCATCGGTGTCGCCGCGCTGTCTCCCCGAGTCGCCTGGGCGGTCGGCGGCGCGGCGAACAGCAGCGGCGCCGACAAGACCGTGATCCTGCGCTGGAACGGCACGTCATGGAAGCGGGTACCCAGCCCGAGCCCGGGCGACGGCAGCTCGCTGTACGGCGCGGCGGTGACCTCGGCAGGCAACGCCTGGGCAGTCGGCGGCACCGGGAGCAGCGGCGGCAGGACCCCGGCGCCCCTGCTCGAGCACTGGAACGGCAGGACCTGGAGGCGGGTGGCCAGCCCGCGGCTGGGCAGCAGCGCCGCCTACGCCGTGGCCGCGACGTCGGCCCGCAACGCCTGGGCGGTCGGCAGCGACGGCAGCGCCGCCCTGATCCTGCACTGGAACGGCAGGACGTGGAAGCGCGTGCCCAGCCGGACCAGCCTGGTGCTGAACGGGGTGGCCGCCACCTCGGCCCGCAACGCCTGGGCGGTCGGCTACACCGTGGCAGGCCGGGCGCTGATCCTGCGCTGGAACGGCAAGACCTGGAAACGGGCAGCGACCCCGGACCCGGGTGGCAACATCCTGCTCACCGCCGTGACCGCCACCTCGGCCCGCAACGCCTGGGCGGTCGGCTACTCCGGCGGCGACACCACCGTGATCCTGCGCTGGAACGGCAAGAGCTGGAAGCGGGCGCACAGCCCGGCCTCCGGTGGCGATGACCTGCTCGCGGTGGCGGCCGGCTCGTCCCGCAGCGCCTGGGCGCTCGGCGAGAGCCTGCTGCTGCACTGGACCGGCACGTCATGGAAGCAGCAGGCCAGCCCGCTGCTGGCCGAGCTCCGCGGCGTGGCCGCCAGCTCACCCCGCAGCGCGTGGGCGGTCGGCAGCGGAGTGATCATGCACTGGAACGGCACCACCTGGGCCTGCACGGGCCGCTGCACGTAGGACCGGTACGGGGCGTTCCTGGCAGGCCCGCGGTAATGCGGGCCTGCCAGGTCGCTTACTCCGGCTGAGCGTCCAGCGCGGCGGCGATCCGGCGGTGCGCTGCCCAGATCTCCTCGGGCAGGCCGTCGAACTGGGCGAGGTGCTCCTCCCGGCGGGTCATCTCCTGCCGCCACCGGGCGGAGTCGATGCTGAGGATCTTGTCGAGGTCATCCTGGCTGATGTCAACGGTGCCGAGGTCAAGCTCGGCCGCGGCCGGGATCGTGCCCACGGGCGTGGGCACGCCCTTGACCTCGCCCTCCCTGAGCTGCATGAGCCACAGCAGCGGACGGAGGTTCTCCCGGTAGCCGGGCCACAGGAAGTGGCCGTCGTCGGGGTCCCGCTGGAACCAGTTGACGTGCGCGAAGATCGGCTTGACCCGCGCCGCGCCGATGATCTTGAGCCAGTGCGCGGCGTAGGGACCCTCCGGGTAGGACATGAAGGGCCGCATGGACATCGGGTCATACCGAAGCTGCCCGTCCACGCCCTCGGCCGCGAAGGTGGCCTCCGCGCCGAGCGTCAGGCCATC
Source organism: uncultured Actinomycetota bacterium (assembly GCA_963725175.1). Taxonomy (GTDB): domain Bacteria; phylum Actinomycetota; class Actinomycetes; order Streptosporangiales; family Streptosporangiaceae; genus DASUBV01. Next base: position 2,022,434 of record CAVRXH010000006.1, on the reverse strand, counting down.
GTAGACGCCCTCGGCCAGGTCGGTGATCGCGCGGATCAGCGGCTCGCGGTCCCGGGTCCGGCCGCCGAAGATGATCGCGTCGATCGGCACGCCGTGCGGGTTCTCGAAGTCGGCGGCGATGTTGGGCACATTGGCCAGCTTGGTGGTGAACCGGCTGTTCGGGTGCGCCCACGGCTCGCTGGTCTCATCGGCGGTCCGGTCGCTGATGAGCTGCCCGGTCCAGTCGCGCCAGCCGGCCAGGTCGGCCGGCGGCTCGGGAGTCCGGCCCTCCCACCAGACCTCGTGGGTGTCCTCGTTATAGGCGACGTTGGTGAACAGGGCCCCGGTTCCCGTCGCGACCGAGTCGAGCGCGTTCGGGTTGGTGACCTCGTTGGTGTCCTTGGCCACGCCGAACACGCCGAACTCGGGGTTGATCGCGTAGATCTTGCCGTCCGAGGGGCTGACCCAGAGCCAGGCGATGTCGTCGCCGTAGAACTCCACGTGATACCGGTCGGCCAGGTCGTCCGGCGGGAGCATCATGGCCAGGTTGGTCTTGCCGGACGCGCTCGGGAAGCCGCCGCAGATGTGCCAGGTGCGGCCCGTGTGCTTGTCCGTGATGCCGATGAGCATGAACTGCTCGGCCAGGAACTCGCCGCTGGCCCAGCCGTCATAAGACGCCTGGCGCAGGCCGTGCGCGATCTTGCCGAGCAGCGCGTTGCCGCCGTAGGACGAGCCGAAGTGCAGGATGGTCCGCTCGTCGGCAACCGTGACGAAGTACCGCTTGTCGCCGGGGGTGCCCTGACCCAGGTTCTCCAGGTCGCCGGTGACGTGCACGCCGCGGACGAACTTGTCCGGGTCCGCCAGGCCGTTCACGTACTCAACGCCGCACCTGGCCATCCGGATCATGTGCAGCGCGACGGTCCGGTGGTCGGTCAGCTCAATCCCGACGGCATACGGCTCAAGCGGAGAGCCTGGCGGTGCCATCAGGTAGGGAATGACATACATCGTCTTGCCGGCCGAGGCGCCGCGCATGTGGCTTTCCACCAGCGGGCGGATCTCGCTCGATGGCCGCCAGTTGTCGTAAATGCCCTTGTCGGCGGGGTCGGCCGTGGCGACGATGGTCCGCTCCTCCGAGCGGGCGGTGTCCTTGGCGAAGCTGCGCGAGTAGTACTGTCCCGCCCCGACCGGGACGATCTCTCCCGCAGCCAGCGATTCCCTGACCAGACGGGCGTCATCGGACGCGCCAATGACCTCGATCCGCGCCGCGCCAGTATGATCAGCCCAGTGCCGGATGAACTCCCGCGCACCCGGATTGCTGAGCCCGGCCCGGTCGAGACTCGTCTCTAGGGCACCCGGACCCGCGGCCGTGCTGACATCCGACACCAAATCTGCTCCTCACGGGTGATACGGGGCCCCTGCAGTCCCCACCGCCACGCATACATCCGCCGCGTGGAGACGCGAGCCCCGCAGGCTGAGTGTGGGGAGTTTACCTACGCGCATGTACGCGGATCGCGGCAGGTCCCAGGCAGGAGCCGGGAAGCCCCGCTGGCAGCGCGACAAATCAGTTGGCGGCGGCAGGCCGCAAGGCTAGGGTCTGACTGCCGCAATAAGCGGCCAGCACGACCAGCGAAAGGAGGCGCGAGCGATGTTCCCCAGTAATCCGGCGCCTCCGGGGATTGCGGTCTAGCAACCCGGTCGCGCCTCTGCCACGCAGAGGAATGCAGATGACCCCTGGTATCCCGGCCGTCCTGAGCGACGACCTTGTCCGCGCCGCGGCCGCCGCCGCGCCTATCACCGCCGCCAGCAGGGCCGACGATCTCCCGCGGAGCTGGGACGAGCGGACTGTGCTGACCACGATGCTCGACTACACCCGTGACACGGTGCACGTGAAGTGCGCCGGGCTCACCGACGAGCAGGCCCGCCGCGCGCCGCTGCCCGGCTCGCCGCTCACCACCATCTCCAGCCTGGTCAGCCACCTGCGCTGGGTGGAGTACCACTGGATCCGGCTGGTTCTGCTCGGCGAGGACGGTGAGACGCCGAGCACCGGTGAGGACCCGGACGCGGAGATGCGCCTGGCGCTGGAGGTCCCGCTCTCCCGGCTGCTCGCCGAGTACCGGGCAAGCTGCCGGCAGCTCAGCGAGCTGGTCGCCCCGCTCGACCTCGACACCCCCTCGGCCGGCAAGCTGAGCTGGCGGGAGGAGCCGGTCACCCTGCGCTGGGTGCTGTTCCACCTGATCGAGGAGACGGCCGGCACAACGGCCATATCGACATCCTGCGCGAGCTGGCCGACGGCGTGACCGGCAGCTAGCCGGGCCTCCGCCCAGTGTCGCCTAGGTGCGCTGACTGACACATCAGCGCACCTAGGCGGGGCGGGCGGCACCCTGGGCCGGGGTGCTGGTCAGTCGCTGTAGGTGGCGGCGAGGGACCGCAGCCGGTCGATGGTCTGCTGGTCCTCGGGGAGCCACGGGCCGCTCAGCGACCCGGTCGGGTTCCAGAAGGATTGCAGGCAGCGGCCGCCGTTACTGGCCAGCCACTCGGTGAGCAGCTCGAACCACTCTGCCCGGTGCTCGGGGCGCGGGCTGTTGGTCTCGCAGATGTCGATCTCGGGCGCGTCGCGCCCGCTGAGCTCGCGGCAGGTGCCGAGCATGTCGTCCAGCCGGGCGAACAGCTTTTTCTTGCTGAGCCCGCCGGTCAGCGGGTGCCGGAACTGGCCCTCGCCGAAGTCGTAGACGTCCAGCCCGTACCAGTCCAGGCCGGTGCCCATCCAGGCCCTGGTGGCGCTGGGCACCGCGCAGATGATGGAGCCGTAGCGGACGTTCGAGCCCCGGCACAGGTCCTGCATGTACTGGTGCACATCGGACATAGCGCCGGCGGTGACCCAGTCGGGATAGCCGGGCAGGTTCGACGCCTCGTGCCAGGCGGACAGCTTGACCCCGGGCGGGGCGGCCGCGATGAAGTCCCTGAGCTGAGCGTCGAGCTTGCCGGCCAGGAGGTCGTCGGGGAGCGGCCGGATCGACAGCGTCACCCGCGCATCCGGCACGCTTTCCTTGGCGGGCCAGACGGTCGGGATGAAATTGAACTTGTCGCGGTAAGCGCGAAAGCTGCGAACCCCGATGCCCGCGTCGTGCATGGGATCGAAAATCCTCGAGTTACAGCCGAACAGGATGCCCATGGTGACCCGCCCCCTTCCTAGTTGCGGGTGCCCGCCGAGGTCGGCCCAGAAACGCGGTTGCGGGCCCGATTAGGTTGGGCAGGGGAGCGCGACGAAGGGCGGTCAACGGATGGAGTATCGCCAGCTCGGCCGCAGCGGGCTGCGGGTATCGGTGCTGACGCTGGGCACGATGACGTTCGGCGGGCGCGGCGGGTTCAAGATCGCGGGCGAGACCGACGTGACCGGCGCACGCCGCCAGGTCGACATCTGCCTCGACGCCGGGATCAACCTCATCGACACCGCGGACGTGTACTCGGCCGGCCTCGCGGAGGAGATCACCGGCGAGGTGCTCAAGGGCCGCCGGGACTCGCTGCTGATCTCCACCAAGGTGCGGATGCCGATGGGCGACGGGCCGAACGACGCCGGCCTGTCCCGGCAGCACATCCTGGCCGGCTGCGAGGCGAGCCTGCGCCGGCTCGGCACCGACCACATCGACATCTACCACGTGCACGAGTGGGACGGCCAGACCCGGCTTGAGGAGACCCTGTCGGCGCTGTCCGCGCTGGTCGACGCGGGCAAGGTGCGCTATCTGGCGGTGTCGAACTACGCGGGCTGGCAGCTCATGAAGGCCCTGTCGGTCGCCGACCGCAACGGGTTCGAGCGGTTCGCGGCGCAGCAGGTCTACTACTCGCTGGAGTCCAGGGACGCCGAGTACGAGCTGATCCCGCTCTCCGTCGATCAGGGACTTGGCGTCCTGGCGTGGTCGCCGCTGGCGGGCGGGCTGCTGACCGGCAAGTACCGGCGGGACGCCGCACCCGGCGACCAGTCCCGGCACGTGTCGGGGTGGCAGGAGCCGCCGATCCGAGACGAGAGCAAGCTGTACGACACGATCGAGGTGCTGGTGCAGGTCGCGGCCGCGCACGGGGCCTCGCCGGGCCAGGTGGCGCTGGCCTGGCTGCTCGGCAGGCCAGCGGTGACCTCGCTGGTCATCGGCGTGCGCACGGATGAGCAGCTCAAGGACAACCTGGGTGCGACCGCCCTGACGCTGGCCCCGGACGAGCGCGTCGCGCTGGACCGGGTCAGCGCGCCGGAGCTGATCTACCCGTTCTGGCATCAGCTCCGCACGGCCGCCGACCGCGCTAGCCCCGCCGACCTTTCCCTGCTCGGCCAGTTCCTCGCCGGCGACTGACCGGGGAGGTGGTCGCCCGGCCCCGGCCCGGCTCAGGCCTTGGCGACCTGGCTGACGATGCCGGTGAACAGCCACGGCAGCCGCCGGGCGGCCGGCACGATACGCGGTGCGAGCAGCGGCTGGTTGCGGGACCACAGCAGCGCGGAGGTGAGCACCCGTGCCCGGCGGGACGCCCGCTGCCAGGCTCGCTCGTAGTCGCCGGGCCGGCAGGCCGCGACGCAGTCCGCCAGCGCGGCGGCCTGGGCCAGCGCCATGCCGATGCCCTCGCCGGTCAGCGCGTCCAGGTAGCCGGAGGCGTCGCCAACCAGCAGGACCCGGCCGGCCACCCGCTGCCTGACGTCCTGCCGGAGCGGCCCGGCGCCCCGCACGCTGCTGCCGGGCGCGGCGCCGGCCAGCCGTTCGAGCAGGGCGGGGAATGCGGCGAGCCGTTCGTCGAAGCTCCCGCTGCCGCCGAGGACCGCGACGCCGACCAGGCCGGCGGCCACCGGCGTCACGTACGCCTCTGACCCGGCGGCCCAGTACACCTCCACCATGTCGGCCCACGGCGCCAGCCGGTAATGCCGGCGCAGGCCGTGCCTCGGCTGCCGCGTGGCGGGCGCCGCGGGCCTCGGATCAAGGCCGCAGGCCCGGCGGATGCCCGAGTGCAGCCCGTCGGCGGCGACCAGGTAGCGGGCCCGCAGCCCGGCGGCCGCCACGCCGTGCCCGTCCTGGGCGAACTTGGTGATCCTGGCCGGCAGCACCGGGATGGCGAGCGCCGCGGCCCGCGCCGACAGCGCGGCGTGCAGCGTGGTGCGCCGCACCCCGAGCCCGGCACCGTGACGGAACGGGGCGTCCGCGCGGCAACGGCCATCCAGGTAGCGGATGCCGCGGAACGGCACCCCGTCCGGGTGCACCCCGAGCTCGGCCAGCCGGGCGACCGCGCCGGGCATCAGCCCCTCACCGCACGCCTTGTCGACCGGCCAGGCCCGCGGCTCGGCCACGGTGACCGAAAGCCCGGCCTGCGCGCACCTGATCGCGGTGGCCAGGCCGGCCCGCCGCCGGCGACCAGCACGTCGATCACGGTGCCGCCGGTCACGGGGCCGCCGGTCACGGGGCCGCCGCGGCCAGCGCCCCGGTCTCGCAGCGCAGCCGGACCGTGAGCAGCGCCGCGTTCGCCACGGTGAACACGCACGCGGTGATCCACGCCGAGCCGGCCAGCGGCAGCGCCGCGCCCTCCACGATGACCGCGACGTAGTTCGGGTGCGCGAACCACCGGTAGGGCCGGCCGGTGACCAGCGGCAGCCCCGGCATCACGATGACCCGCGCGGACCACCGCGGCCCCAGGGTCGCGATGCACCACCAGCGCAGCGCGTTCGCCGCCAGCACGATGCCGATCATCGGCCAGCCCAGGGCGGGGATGAACGCGCGGTGCAGGGCGATCGGCTCGGCCCAGCAGCCGATCAGCAGCGCGGTGTGCAGGACCACCATCACCGGGAAATGCCGCTGCCCCGACTCGATGCCGCCCGCGCGCAGGCTCGCCGAGGCGTGCCGCTGCGACACCACGAGCTCGGCCGCCCGCTCGCCGGCGATCAGGACCAGCAGGGCGTAGTAGAACGTCATCGGGCGCCTCCCGGCCGGGTCACCATCGCAGCAGCACCAGTTCCGCGCTGACGCCTGGACCGAGCCCGATCATCAGCCCGGCCGAGCCTGGCGGCGGCGGGCCGGCGGCGATGACCTGCTCCAGGATGTGCAGCACCGAGACCGAGGACAGGTTCCCGGCGTCGGCCAGCGACCGCCTGCTCAGCTCCACCGCGCCGGCGGGCAGCTTGAGGCCCTGCTCGACCGCGTCGATCACCCGGGGCCCGCCCGGGTGGCAGATCCAGGTGCTGACCTGGTCGGTGGTCAGCCCGTGCTCGGCCAGGAACGCGCCGACGGTGTCGCCGATCTGGTCCTCGATCACGCTGGCCAGGTCGGCGGTGAGCCGGATGCGGAAGCCGTCGGGACCCAGGTCCCAGCCGAGCGTGTCGGCGCTGCCGGGATACAGGTGGCTGCGGGTGGCCACGACTCTCGGCCCGGCGGCGGCCCGGCGGCCGGTGGCGACTAGGGCCGCTGCCCCGTCCCCGAACAGGCCGCTGGCCACCATGTCCGCGGTGCTGAGCGCCCCGGCCGGCCAGCTCAGCGAGCACAGCTCGACGGCCAGCAGCGCCGCCGTGTGCCCCGGCCAGGCCAGCAGGTAGTCGTGCAGCCGGGCCAGGCCTGCCGCGCCGGCGACGCAGCCGAGGCCGAACACGGGCAGCCGCTTCACGTCGGGCCGCAGTCCGAGCCTCGGGACCAGCCTGGCGTCGAGCGAGGGCACCGCGACGCCGGTGACCGAGGTGACGATCAGCAGGTCAACCTCGCTGGCGGCCACCCCGGCGGCGTCCAGCGCACCGCGCAGCGCCCGCTCGCCGAGCGCGGTCGCCTCCGCGATGTAGCGGTCGTTGACCGGCCCGATGCCGCGCAGCCCGGCGTACTGCGACAGTGGCAGGACCGTGTGCCTGGCGCGCACCCCGCAGTTCCCGTGCAGCCGCTCAAGCAGGGCGCGCTGAACATGGTCGAGGCGGTTGAGCTCGGCGACCCTCTGAGTCAGTTCCGCCTGCGGGTACCGATGGGCCGGGAAGGCGGACTGAAGGGCCAGGATCGCGGTCATGACTGCGATGCGGGCACGCGCATCGTCCCTCCGTCGATGGCGCCTCGCTGGGTGCGGTTCAGGTCAGCGCCTCCGCACCCGCCGCGAACAGCGCGACGTCTATGGCAGCGATGCCGATGGCGGCCAGGAACGGCAGCCGGCCCGAGCCGCGCGCCCCGATCACCCCCAGCACGGTCGACAGGCCCAGCCCGGCGATGGCCAGCCAGCGGCGGGCCGGGCGGGCGGCGGCTAGCAGGAGCACGGAGGCCAGCAGCGGCAGCACCAGCGCCGCCGCGCGGACGGCGGCGGGACCGAAGCGGGCGGCGACGAGCTGCGGCAGGCCGCGCACGCCGGTGGCCTTGTCCCCGGCCAGGTCGGGCAGCACGTTGGCGAAGTGCGCGCCGAGCCCGAGCACCGCGGCGGCGGCCGTCACCGGCCAGGCCGGCCACGGGTGGCCTGGCAGCGTGCTGGTCGCGAACGCGGGGATCGGCCCGAACCCGGCGAGGTAGGCGAGCCCGGAGGCGGCCGTGGCCTTCAGCCCGGCGTTATAGGCCCAGGCCGCCCCGACGATGACCGCGGTGATGGCGGCGGTGACCGGCCCGATGGCCGCCGCCATGGCAAGCGAGGCGACCAGGCCGGCGCTGGCGGCGATCCATAGCGCGCGGACGCTGATCGCGCCGGTGGCGGCGGGCTTGTCGGTCCGCCCGGCCGCGGCGTCGCGGCGCGCGTCCGCCGCGTCGTTGGACCAGCCGACGGAGAGCTGCCCGGCCAGCATGGCCGGGCCCGCCAGCACCGGGCCGATGCCGCGCGGTGCGGCCTGGGCGGCGAGCAGCGCGGCCATGGCCGAGATGGCCAGCGAAGGCCCGGGGTGACTGGCGATGATCAGCGCTCGCACGCGGCGCATAGGCAGACCGTTCGTGAGTCGGATCGGTGCAGGTCCGGCCCCCCGGCGCACCCGCCGGAACGGCGTACCGGTAGTGAAAAGCTATCTCCATGCGACTTTACCTGAAAAGCGCTAACCCCGCCGAGTGGCTGGCGCTGCGCTCGGGCGCCGTGCCGGTCGCCGCCGCCGAGGCGTGGGGCGGCATGGCGCTGTCGGGGGTGCTGATCGCGGCGGTGCGCACCGGCCTGGCAGGCCGCCTGGCGCTGGGCGAGGCGACGGCCGCCGAGCTGGCCGCTGACCTGCGGCTCGACCCGCTGCCGACCCGGCTGCTGCTGGACTGCCTGGCCTCGGGCGGGCACGTCAGGTGCCGGGCCGGCCGCTACCGGCTGTCCCGGTCCGCGCGCCGGTGGCTCGACCCGGCGGCCGGGCTGTCGGTCGCGCGGTTCGTGGAAAGCACCGGGGACTTCTGGGACTGGTGGTCGCGGCTGGCTGAGATCACCCGCGACGGCAAGCCGGCCGCGCACCATGACACGCCGCCCGGTGATCCTTACTGGGACCGCTACCTGCGCGGTCAGCTCGACCTGGCCAGGCTGAGCGCGGGGGAGGTGGCCAGGAAGCTGCGGCTGCCCGGCGGCGCGCGGTCGCTGCTGGACATCGGCGGCGGGCACGGCTGGTACTCGGCGGAGCTGTGCCGCCGGTACCCGGGCCTGACCGCGACCGTGCTGGACCTGCCCGGCAGCGCGGCCATCGGCCGGGAGATCATCGCCGCCGCCGGGCTCGCGGACCGGGTCAGGCACGCCGACGGCGACGCGACCACCGCCGACCTGGGCACCGGTCACGACGTGGTGCTCTGCTTCAACCTGCTGCATCACCTGGCCCCCGGCCAGATCACCGGCCTGCTGCGCCGGATCCGGGCGGCCCTGGCGCCGGGCGGGACGCTGGTCATCATGGATGCCTTCGCCGACCCGGCCCGCCGGGCGTCGGCGGCCGCGAACGTCCTCGGGCTGTTCGTCTACCTCAGCTCGGGCTCGCAGGTGCACACCCAGGCGGAGCTGCGCGGCTGGCTAGCGCAGGCCGGCTTCGCCGCGCCGCGCCGGGTCCGCGTGCCGCGCATTCCCGGCCAGGCCCTGTACGTGGCGCGGCCGGCGGGCTGAGGCTGGTCACTCAACCTGCGACGCGCCGCTGTCGTCTAGTGGGTGACAGCAACGGACGGGAGCGCGGGTGGACAGGAAGCAGGCCAGGGCCTTCGAGGACTTCGTCCGCGATTCCGGGGACACGCTGCTGCGGCTCGCGGTGCTGCTGGCCTCGGATCAGCAGCTCGCCGAGGACATCTGCCAGGAGGCGCTGGAACGGCTCGCGGCCAGATGGTCCCGGGTGGCCAGCCCCGGCGCGTTCTGCCGCCGAGTCATCCACAACCTGGTCATCGACCGGGCGCGGATGGCCCAGCGCCGGCCCAGGGAACTAGGGCTCTATCCCGCCCACGACAGCAGCGACCCGCGCTGCGGCGACAACCTGTCGGCGGTCGAGCTGCGGCCCGCGCTGCTGGACGCGCTGGACGCGCTGACCGCGCAGCAGCGGGCGATCGTGGTGCTGCGCTACTTCGACGACCGCAGCGAGGCCGAGGTGGCCGAGCTGCTCGGAGTCTCGCACGGAACCGTTAAGAGCACGGCATCGCGTGCCATGGCCCGGCTCCGCGACCACCCGGCCCTGGCCGGCCTGCTCGCCGCCGCGGGCACGCCGGACGGTCGGCCCTGATCTTCACAGCGACGAAAGGAACCCGCCATGCCCAGCCTCGACGAGCAGACCCTGAGCGAGCTGATGCGCAGCTCGACCGGCGACCTGCACGCGCCCGCCGGCCTCGCCGGGCGGGTCATCACCCGGCACCGCCGCCGCGCCCTGCGCCGCCGCGCGCTCGGCGTCGCGGTGACCGGGGCCGCCGCCGGCACCGCCATCGGCGTCATCGCCTCTGGCGTGGGCGTCACCGGGCCGCGCGATGCCAGGACCCCGGCCATCGCGCTGACCGCCGCCCAGCAGACGCTCCGCCACCTCAGCTCGGTCGCGGCCGGATCCGCCGGGCTGGCCGGCCGGTACGTGACGATGAAGGAGATCCAGGACGGGAATGTCCACCGGACCAGCGTGATCGACGCCAGGACCGGCGATGTCTGGACCTTCCAGCACGGCCCGGGGGTCCCGGCCACGTTGCCGGTTGCCCGGCACGACTCGCCGACGCGGGCCCAGTACAACGCGATCCCGACCGACACCGCGGCGCTCCGCGAGCTGCTGATCCGGCAGTTCTACCAGCAGCGCAGGCAGGCCCAGGCGATCATGCGCAAGCAGGAGAAGAAGCTCGGCAAGTCCGCGCCGGGCAAGCCCGTCGCGGCGCAGCCGAAGTTCAGCGACAACGACATCGTCTTCGAGCAGGCCACCGACATGCTGTGGAGCCCGCTGGTCGGCCCGTCGCTGCGGGCGGCGCTGCTGAAGGTGCTGGAGGAGACGCCGGACATCCGGGTGGACCCCAGCGCCACCGACGCGGCCGGGCACCCGGCGGTCGAGATCAGCCGGGTGAACGGCCTCGGCGAGACCATCGCGGTCTACGAGAACCCGTCGTCGGCCACGGTGCTGGAGACCAGCTTCGCCGGCCCGACCGGCAACGGCAGCGACCTGTACCTGTCGGTGACCAGCTCCGACACTCCGCCGAGCGGCAGCTAGTCGTAGTGCCGCAGGCGCGGCCAGATGACCCGCCAGCTCGCTGAAGGACCGGTGCACACGCCGAGCTCCAGCCCGTTGAAGGAGCTCGGCGCGTTCCCGGGCTCGTGGAAGGTGGCGAGCTGCTGGCAGCTCGCGAAAGCATGGACAGCGCCGGCGCGCCGATCAGCAATGCGCGCCGCAGCCGGGGCCGCCGGCCGCGCGCCGTCCAGCGCTCGGCGGCGACCGCCCCGGCGGCCAGCAGCATCGGGCCGGTGCCCTCGGAGTAGTACTCCTTGCCCGGCACCCAGGCGGCCACGTAGACCGCCAGCAGCAGCGAGGCGATGGCCAGGAACCGGGTGCGGGGGTCGCGCCAGAGGCAGCAGAACCCGGCGATCAGCAGCGGGATAACCAGCAGGCCGGCATAGCCGAGCTGGCCGAGAGCAGCAGCATCAGGTTGTTGTCTTCCAGGCCGAGCCCGGCCGCCAGGCCCGCGCCCAGCCACATGCGCGGCCGGTCGCGCAGCACCGCGATCGTGACGCAGAGCAGCGCGGCGGCCCAGGCCAGCATGCTGAACGGCTCGGTGATGCCCAGGTGCGCGAGGACGAACACCAGCGGCGCGCACGCGGTGGCCAGCGCGGCCAGCACCCGGCTGGGCCTGCCGCCGCCGAACAGCGCCGCGAACTTGGCCGCCATGATCACCATTGCCCCGCCGGCCAGCGCCGGGGCGATCCTGACCGCCGTCGGGGTGACGCCGAGTACCCCGGTGATCCTGGTGAGCAGCGGCGCGATCGGCGGCATGTCGACGTAGCCGAACGCGAGGTGATGCCCGGCTGTTAACCGGTCCATGCCTGCCTCCCGCGGGCGATTATCCTGTGCCCACTTGCATTTCTAATCTGATATCACAAAGATAGAGACATGATAGGCACTCTGGCAAGCAGCACTGGCGGCGCTGTCGAGCCGCTGATCTTCGGGCACGGCGCCGCCAAGACGGTCTTCGTCGTGGCCGTCCTGGCGTGGGCGTTGTTCGAGGCCGCGAACCGGGTCCGGCAGCACGCGCGCTCGCAGGCGCCGTCAACCCTGGACCCGTCCGCCTTCGTCCTGGCCCCGTGCATAAGCGGCGCGGTGATCGGGGCCATCCTGCTCGGCAGGCACGGCGGCCTGCCCTGGCCGGGCGGACGGGTCTGGCCCGTCGCGGCCGGAGTCGCCCTGATCGTGGGGGGCATCGCGCTGCGGGCCTGGTCCATCGCCACGCTGGGCCGGATGTTCCAGTACTGGATCAGGATCCAGCCCGACCATCAGGTGGTGACCGGCGGCCCGTACCGGTATGTCCGCCACCCCTCCTACACCGCGCTGTCGCTGTGCCTCATCGGGTTCGCCCTGGGCTGCGGCGACGTCTGGAGCCTGCTGGTCATGGTGCTGCTGGCCGGCATCGCGCTCGGGACCCGGATCCGGGTCGAGGAAAGGCAGCTCACCGCCGCGCTGGGCACCGAGTACGAGCAGTTCGCTGCCACCCGCAAGCGCCTGATCCCCGGCGTCCTCTAGCCGGGCGGGACGGCGACGAAGGAACAGTCGAGGTCGTGCACCGAGGGGCAGCCCGCCAGGGCCAGCACGGTCCGCAGCTCGGCGTGCAGGATGTCCACGGCCCGGCGGGCGCCCGGCTGGCCCGCCACGCCAAGGCCGTAGGCCAGCGCCCGGCCCGCCAGGCAGGCCCGTGCGCCGAGGGCGAGCGCCCTGACGATGTCGGCGCCGCGCCGGATCCCGCCGTCCACGTACACCTCGGCCTGGCCGGCCACCGCCTCGGCGACCGCCGGCAGGGCGCTGATGGTGGCCGGGGCGCCGTCGAGCTGCCGCCCGCCGTGGTTCGACACGATGACCGCGTCCGCGCCGAGCCGCACCGCCTGGCGGGCGTCGCCCGGGCTGAGGATGCCCTTGACGACCAGCGGGCCGTCCCAGTTCTCCCGGAACCAGTCCAGCTCCGCCCAGGTCGCGGCGGGGTCGAACTGCTGGTTGATGCGGGTGCTCAGCGTCCCCCCGCCCCCGGCGGAATCGCCGGGCAGGTTGCCCCAGCCGATCCGGGGCTGCCGCAGGAAGGCTGTCGACCAGCGCGGGCGCAGCGCGCCGTCGGCCAGGGCGCGCAGCGTGACCCTGGGCGGCACGCTGAACCCGTTGCGGCGATCCCGGTCCCTGTTACCAGCGACCGGCACGTCCACGGTCACCATGAGCACGCGGACCCCCGCCGCACGTACCCGGCTCAGCAGGTCGGTCAGCAGCCCTTGGTCCCGCCACAGGTACATCTGGAACCACACAGGCCCGCTGGCCGCGCCGGTGACCTCCTCCAGCGAGCACGATGCCATCGCCGCCAGCACGCTGATGGTGCCTGCCTCGTGCAGAGCCCGGGCCAGCGCCACCTCGGCGCCCGGGTGCAGCAGCCCAGTCAGCCCCATCGGCGCGCCGATCAGCGGCAGCGCGACCGGCTCGCCGAGCACGGTCGTCGAGGTCGTCACCTTGGACACGTCGACCAGGACGCGCGGCCGCAGCTCGATCCGGCGCAGCGCGGCGATGTTGCGCCGCAGGGTCACCTCGTCGCCGGCCCCGCCGTCCACGTAGTCGAACACGACCCCCGGCACCCGGCGCCGCGCGGCCGCGCGCAGCTCACCGATAGTGCCGGCCCGGTTGGCGAGTCTGGTCGCGCTCAGCCGGGACCGCGCCCGGCCGGGCAGCGCGGCCAGGTCGGCCCTGACCTGCCGGGCCACCAGGCCGGTGAAGTCATTCACCCGGCATCATGGCGGGATAAACCGGGGCGGAACGCCGGGTAGCTGACACGCTGTCCATCCTGACTCACCGGCCCCAGGCCGGCAATACCGTCCCGCCATGCTGCTCCGGCGGTGAGACAATCTCGGCATGACAACCTGGGAGTACGGCCGCCTGGTGCGCAGCCTTGTCGCGGCCCATGAGGGGGGCCCAACGGTCGCACCCACGCATCACTGGGAAGAACGGTGGTATGGCCCGGACGGCGCGGCCGGCGACCCGACTCCGGCGGACAGCGGAATAGCGACGCTGAACGCCGTCGGCGCCGACGGCTGGGAGCTGGTCATCTGCTCGGAGGACACCCAGATCTTCGAGGACGGCAAGACCAAGGTCATCGAGATCCGCTACACATTTAAGCGGATGATCGTCGGTTAGCTGATCGCTGCGCACTCGCTTATCTGAGCCACGCCCAGGCCTGAGTAACTCCCGGGCCGCTGCTGCCATTTCCGGCTAGCGTGTCCCGGCCACCGCTGTCACTCGGATCTGGCGGGGCGCCGTCCAGTTGGGCGTGCGCCCGAGGCACTCGGGAGGACAGCGTGGTGCGCAAAACGGGGTTTGTCGGCAAGATGCTGCTCGCCGGGGGGACGGCGGCCGCCGCGCTCGCGCCGGCCCTGCTGATCACCGGGGCGGCCGGGACGGCCGGCGCGACGGTTCTGCGACAACCCGGCCTGCGGCAGCCCGGCCCGCGGCCGGCCTTCAGCGTCAACGGCTTCCTGCGTGGTGTCGACGCGACCTCGTTCCACAATGCCTGGGCGGTCGGCTTTACCGACACCGCCCGCCGCGACCCGGTGATCGCGCACTGGAACGGCACGACCTGGAAGTCGGTCACGAGCCCGAACCCGACCAGCGCCGGGACCAGCCTGGAAGCCGTGGCCGCGCTGTCGGCGGACCGGGCCTGGGCGGTCGGCTCCACCGGCACCCGCCCGGACACCCTCATCGACCGCTGGAACGGCACGGACTGGAAGCGGGTCTCCAGTCCGACCCCCTCATCGGGCGGCCACCTCTACGGCGTCGCCGCCACCTCGGCAAGCAATGCCTGGGCCGTCGGCGTGGCAGGCACGGGCCATTCGCTGATCCTGCACTGGAACGGCACGAAGTGGCACCAGATCTCCAGCCCGACGGCCGGCCGCAACGACATTCTGGAAAGCATTGCCGCCGTCTCGGCCAAGGACATCTGGGTGGCGGGCGCGGTGGACAGCGGCAACACCCAGATCCTGCACTGGAACGGGAAGAAATGGCGCCGGGTGACGACGCCGAACCTGGGCGGCAGCAACTTCCTGTTCGGCATCGGCGCCGCGTCCGCGACCAGTGCCTGGGCCGTGGGGGTGGCGCAGGACAAGGAAACGATGGCGTTGCACTGGAACGGCAAGTCGTGGAAGGTGGCGAAGGTGCCGAGCCCCGGCGCCGGCGATTTCCTGTACGGGGTTACCGCCACCTCGGCCAGGAATGCCTGGGCGGTCGGGTATACCGGCAGCGGCCAGACCCTGATCATTCACTGGAACGGCACATCCTGGAAGCGGGTCAGCTCGCCGAGCCCGTCGAGCGGCGGCTTCCTGTCCGGCGTCGTCGTGGCGTCCGCGCACACTGCCTGGGCGGTCGGGTACAACGGACTTTCCGCGTCGCTGATCCTGCGCTGGAACGGCACCGTCTGGAAGTAGGCGGCTCGGCCCCGAGGTAATCGCCGGGGTGCCGCGCTGCCCTTATACTTCCCGGCAGCCGGCCCGTGGCGGTGGTTGCCGCCTGGCGCCGTGCGCGTGTCCCCGGCCCGTGCGGCAGGGCGCCTTCGTCATCGGCAAGCCTCGCAGCGGTCAGGGAGCTGACATGCATCAACCTTCGGCCGGGTCCGCCGCCCGGCACGCCAGCCTGCCAGGACCGCGGCTGGCGGCCATCACCAGGCGCGGCGCGCTCCGGGTGCCGGAAATCACGGTGTACTTCTGGGTCATCAAGGCGCTGTCCACCGCGATGGGCGAGGCGACGTCTGACTTCCTGGTCAAGACGCTGTCGCCGATCCCCGCGGTGGCGCTCGGCTTCGCCGGGTTCGTCGTCGCGCTGATCCTCCAGTTCTCCATGCGCCGCTACCTGGCCTGGACGTACTGGCTGGCAGTGGTCATGGTCGGCGTGTTCGGCACGATGGCGGCCGATGTGCTGCACGTCGGGTTCGGCGTGCCCTACATCGCATCCTCGCTGCTGTACGCGGTCGTGCTCGCCACCGTGTTCTTCACCTGGAACCGGACCGAGCGGACGCTGTCCATCCACAGCATCGACACGCCGCGCCGCGAGGCCTTCTACTGGGCCACCGTGGTCGCCACGTTCGCGATGGGCACCGCACTGGGCGACCTCACCGCGACCACGTTCCACCTGGGTTACCTCGGCTCGGCGGTGATGTTCGCCTGCATCATCGTGATCCCCGCCGTCGGGTACCGGTGGCTGCGCTGGAACTCGATCCTCAGCTTCTGGTTCGCCTACGTCGTCACCCGTCCGCTTGGCGCCTCGTTCGCCGACTGGGCGGGCAAGCCGCACAGCGTGGGCGGCCTGGGCTGGGGCGACGGGCACGTCAGCCTGTGCCTGACGCTGGTCATCGCGGCGCTGGTCGCCTACCTGGCCATCACCCGGGCCGACGTGCAGGGCCGCGGGGAAACGGAGATCACCGCCGAGGGCTGATCTTGCGATGTAACGATGGTCGGTATATAACGACTGCATGGGGCTACACGCGAGCACGGCGGCGATCCTGGAACAGCGGTACCGGCGGCTGCTCCGCTGGTACCCGGCCGCACACCGGGACCGGCACGGCGAGGAAATGATCGGCGTCCTGCTGGCCGCCGCCCGGCCGGGCCAGCATCGGCCTGGCCTGACGGAGTCGGCGAACCTGCTGTGGGGCGGCGCCCGGATCTGGCTGCGCCGCCTGCTGTCCACCGATTCGGGCGAGGCCTGGTCGGCGGCGCTCGCCGCGCTCGCCGTCCTAGCACCGCTGATCTGGACGGCATGGCGGGCAATCGCCCATGCAGGCAGTTTCCTTGGCGTCGAGCCGATCAGTCACCGGCTGCCGCTTCCGCTGGCTGGCCGCTGGATCCCCGTTGAACCAGGGCCGCTCGGCTGGCTCCAGCACGCGTCTGCGGACATGGTCAGCGGGCTGCCCGCCGTCATCCTGACGGTGCTGGTCCTGTTGCGGCTGCGGCGCACGGCCATCCTCTGGATCGTGCTGGTCCTGGCGCTAGCGGGGCCGAGGCTGCTCGGATTCACCCCTGGCGGCCTAGCCGTCGCGCCGAACGGCCTTGGCCTCATCGCGCTGCAGCTCGTGGCGCTGGCGGCGCTGCTCGCGACCAGGGAGCGGCTACCCAGGCTGGCGAAGATCGACGGGCGGGCCTGGCTGCTGGCGGGCGTGATCGCGGTGACGACGGGGGTCGCCGCGAACGCCGTCCAGCGGCAGCTGGGCACCCGCGAGCAATGGCACACCTGGCAGCTGCCGGTCATGGTGGCGGGCCTTGCCCTGCTCATCGCCCTGACCGTCATCGTGCCGGGATGCCGTCGCCTCGTGCTCCTGCTCGCCATCCCGGTCCTGTACGGCGTGGCGTACCCGGCTGAAGTCATGCTGGGGGCGTGGCCGGGACCGGCGCTGGCCTACCTGCCGCTGGCCGTGCTCGTCGTGCTGCTCGCGCTGGTGCTGATCCGCCGGTCCCGGCCGCGCACCCCCGTCACCGGCTCTGCTGCCTAAGAGCGGTGCCGCCTAAGATCGGCGCCAAGATCGAGCTGCAGGCGGTCGCCGCGCGGTAAGGGTCGCTCTTGCTATGTAACGTCAGTCGGTATATAACGACAGTGTGAGTAATCGCGCATTGCAGGAGCCGACGTTCCTGATCCTGACGGCGCTGGCGGCCGGGCCGCAGCACGGTTACGGGATCATGACGGATGTCGAGGAGATCTCGACCGGCCGGGTGCGGCTGCGGGCGGGCACCCTCTACGCGGCGCTGGACCGACTTGCTTCGGAAGAACTGGTCGAGGCGGACCGGGAAGAAATCGTCGATGGCCGGCTGCGCCGCTACTACCGGCTAACCCCGCCGGGTGCCGCCCGGCTGGGGGAGGAAGTCGACCGGCTGCGTGCCAGCACGGCGGTCGCCGCGAAGCGGCTCAAGCTGGGCCCGGCGCTGGGACACGGCGCATGAACGGCCAGTCGATGCTGGAGCGCCGGTACCGGCGGTTACTGCGCTGGTACCCGGCCGCGCACCGAGCCCAGCACGGCGAGGAAATGATCGGCGTGCTGCTGGACGCCGCCCGGCCCGGCCAGCGCTGGCCGGGCGTCATCGAGTCCGCGAACCTCGTGCGGAGCGGCGTCCAGATCTGGCTGCGCCGCGTGCCCTCCGGCGATCCTGGCTCGGCCTGGTCCGGCACGCTCGGGGCGCTCAGCATCCTGGTGCCGTTTATCTGGATGGTGGACCAGGCGATGAGGATCGCCGAGGGGGACACCTTGTGGTGGAAGGCACCCGCAGCCGGACGGCTGCCGCTGCCGCTGACCATGACCTGGGTGCACGCCCCCAGCGGGCTGCTTGGCTGGCTGCAGCTTGGCGCCGCGAACCTGGACAGCCTGCTGTCCATCGCGATCCTGGCGATCTTCGTCCTATTGCGGTTGCGGCGCACCGCCATTGCCTGGCTCGTGCTGGTCATGGTGCCGCCGTGGCCGAGGATCGTCGGTTTCTACCCGTATGGGTTCATGCTAGGACGGCCAGGCGGCCTCGGGCTCATCACGCTGCAACTGGTCGCGCTGGCGGCGCTGCTCGCCGCGTCGCAACCGCTGCCTCGGCCGATGGCGATCGGCGGCCGGGTATGGCTGCTGGCAGGCGTGATCGCCGGGACAATGGGGGCTACGAGCCTGCCCCCGGTCCGTAGTCGGGGCGGGCCTTGGCTGCCATTTTACGAACCGTGGCACAACTGGCGGTTTCCCGTGATCCTCGCGGGCCTCGCGGCGATGATTGCCCTGACCGCGATGGTGCCTGGGTGCAGGCGCGTCATGCTGCTGCTCGCCGTCCCCGTTATGTACTACGTGGGGGTCCCGCTCTATGTAGTGCTGGGCGTGGGAGAACCAATGGACCTGATCCTTCTGCCCCTGGTCGTGCTGTTGTGCCTGCTGGCGGTGGTGATGATCAGGAGATTCCGCTTCCCGTCGGAGTCGGCCGCCGGCGGGTCCCGTCAAGGGCCCTTTATCTCGGCATAGCCGCCGGTGCCGTCGACGGTGACTAGCGCGCCGTCGGCGATCCGCGCCGTCGCGTCGCCCAGGCCGGTCACGGCGGGGATGCCGTACTCCCGTGCCACCAGGCAGGCGTGCGCCGCGACGCTGCCGCTGTCGGCGCATAGCCCGGCGATCCGGCCGAACAGCGGAGTCAGCGCGGGCACCGTCGCCCCGACGACGAGGATCTCGCCGTCCCGCACGGCCGCCGCGTCGGCCGGGTCCCGCAGCACCCGCGCGGGGCCGGTGGCCCGGCCGGGACTGGCCGGCGTGCCGCGCAGCACGGTGCTGCCCGGCCCGGTGCCGCCCGGCACAGTGCTGCCCGGCACAGTGCTGCCCGGCTCTGAGCTGTCGGCTCGCGAGTCGGCGCCTTGCCGGGCCGCCGACCGCAGCAGCCAGGCGACCAGGACCGGCGGCCGGCCCACCGCGAGCGGCGCGGTAAGCCGGCGCTGCCGCTCCCACTCGGCCCGCCGCGCCTGCACGCCCTGCGCCAGCCCATTTGCTGGCTGGCCGGCCGACGGCTGGCCGCGCAACCAGCCGTCCAGCTCCGCGCGGGTCAGGAAGAACACCTGGCCTGGCGTCTCGATGAGGCCGTCCGCGCAGGCCAGCTCGCCGAGCCGGAGCACACACCGGCGCAGCAGCGGCCAGCCGAGGGTCAGCCAGCGGCTCTGTTCCTCGCGCAGCGCCGCGTACCGCTGGGCCAGCTCGGTCAGCTCCCGGAACCGGGCCAGCCGCCTGGGCCGGGCCGCCAGCGCCCGGCTGCCATCGGCCTGCGCCGCCCGCCGCCGCGCCGCCGCCTGCTCCCGCCGCCCGGCCAGCCCCGCCGACCCGGAGGGCCCGGCCGGCCCCAGGTCGGCGGGCAGCTCGCCGAGGGTTTCCCTGAGCCAGTCCAGGCTGTGCACCGAGTGTCCGGGCAGCTCGGCGCTGCCGAGCCCGCTGGTCAGCACCTGGCTGGTGCCCGCCGCCAGCCCGGCCCGCCGGCAGCACCGGTCCAGCGCCTCTTCGAACCGCCACGCCGCGCCGCCGCACAGCACTAGGGCCCAGGCGCACTCGCCGGCCACCGCGGCGACCCGATCCACGAGCGCGACCAGCTCTGTCGGGCTGGCTGGCGCGCTAACGTCCGTCGGCGCGCCAGTGTCCGCTGGCCCGGCAGCGTCCGCCGGCCCGGCCCGTCGTTCCCCGGCGGCGACCAGCTCCCGGTAGCGCGGCAGCAGCCGGTCCCGCCACCGGCCGGCCAGCCGACCGTAGAACAGCCAGTCCGCCGCGCCGGGCGACCGCGGCGCGAGCGCCATCGCGGTGCCGAGCCGGGGCCGCCTGGCCAGCCCGGCCAGCAGCCGCCACTGCGAGCCGTTGCCTACGGGTGAGTGGAAGTACCAGCCGTGCACCAGGACGTGCAGCGGGGCCGGCGGCAGGAAGCCGCCGTCGGCGAGCTGGCAGCGCCGGAACGCCTCTTCCAGCCCGGCCAGCAGCCAGGTCTCGAACAGCGGCGTCACCGGCTCGGGCAGCCACTCGCCGAGCCTGATGCAGCGCAGCCAGCCGCCGGGCAGCGGCGCGGCCCAGCTCACCGGCGGCGGCAGCGCGGTCATCGGCCGGGCCTGGAGCAGCACAACCTGGCCGCCGGCGATCGCCCATTCCACGTCAAGCGGCCCGCCGAGCAGCCCTTCCGCGCGGCGCAGCAGCCCGGCGACGGCGCCGGCCTGCGCGGCGTCCAGCACGGCCGGATCGCCGGACCGGCAGCGGGCTGCTCCAGCTATGACCGCCCAGTCCTCGGATCGCGCGGTCCCGGAGACCAGCGCCTCGCCGCTGCCGGGCACCGCGCTGACCACGACCGTCGCCCGGTCGCCGGTGAGCGGGTCCGCGCCGAGCGCCACCCCGGCCGCAGTCGCCGCGACGAGCGGCTGCACCAGCACGGCCATCGCCGGGCGGATGCCCGGCGACGCGCGCCGGGCGTAGGCGGCCGCGCCGGGATCATCCAGCGACGCCCAGCAGCGGCGCACCGCCTCGGCGAGCGCGGCCGGGCCGCGCACGCCGAGCACGCTCACGTACTGCCCGGCGAACGTCGCGCCCGGCAGGTCCTCGGCCAGCGCCGAGGACCTGACCGCCAGCGGCACGTCACCGAGCCGGTCGGCGACCTCGGACAGCGCCGCCGCGATGTCGTCCGACAGGTCGCCGCCGGTCCCGCCCGGCCCGGCGGCGACCAGGTCGTAGGCGGCGGCCGTGAGCACCACGCCGTCGGGCACCGGGAACCCGGCCTGGGCAAGCACCGCCAGCGTCGCGGCCTTGGCGCCGGCCACGGCCCGGTCGGCGGCCCCGGCCTCGCCGAGGCGCAGCAGCAGCGGGACGACGGTCATCGCGCTATCCCGCGCACGGCGGGCGGTACGGCAGGCCGGGCACATAGCTGGCCCACTCCGACCTGGTGAGCGGCTGCCCGGCCAGCGCGCACACCCCGGTCGCGGCGGCCCGGAACCCGGTGTCCCACAGCCAGGCCGTGTCGTCGGTGCTGCCGGCCGCCAGCATCCGGCCACGGGGGCTGAACTGCACCGAGTAGACGTAGCTGGACGGGCCGGTCAGCGGCAGCCCGAGCTGGCGCGGCCGGGCCGGGTCCGCGACGTTCCACAGCAGCACGGTATTGCTGCCGGTGCCCGCCGCGAGCAGCCCGCCATCCGGGCTGAACGCCACCGAGAACACGGTCTGGGTCCCGGTGCGCAGCGGCCCGCCGATCTCCTGGGGCTGGCCGGGGCCGGCGATG
This sequence comes from uncultured Actinomycetota bacterium, assembly GCA_963725175.1. Classification (GTDB taxonomy): domain Bacteria; phylum Actinomycetota; class Actinomycetes; order Streptosporangiales; family Streptosporangiaceae; genus DASUBV01. Next base: position 2,001,125 of record CAVRXH010000006.1, on the reverse strand, counting down.
TTCCACAGCCGGACCAGGCCGTCGGCGCTGCCGGCGGCCAGCACCCTGCCGTCGTGGCGGAACGCCACGCTGAACACGTAGGTGCCGGAGTCCTGGATGAGGTGCAGCAACCGCGGGCGGGCCGGGTCGCTGATGTCCCAGAGCCGGATCGTGCCGTCGTCAGCGGCGGTTGCCAGCAGCCGCCCGTTCGGGCTGAACGCGACGTATTCGGTGAGCTGGGCGGTGGTTCTGGCGGCGCGGACCGGTGCGCCGAGCGGGGTGAGCGCGGTGCCGGGCCGCCAGAGCTGGAAGCTGCCGTTGACGTAGCCGGCCGCGATCAGGTTCCCTGCGGGGGCGACCGCGACGGCGTTGACGGCGATGGGGGGCGTCGCGCTGGCCAGCGGCTCGCGGGTGCGCGGGTTCCAGACCTGGAGGTCGGTGCCGCCCGTCACGATCCTGCCGCCGGGCCCGTAGGCCACGCTGAACACGGTGGCACCGCCGGTGACCAGCACCGGCGCGGGCAGCGCCCAGGTCAGCACCAGCCCGGCGGCGTCCCCGGCGATCAGCCGCCCGGCGCCCGACCAGGCCACGGTCGTCACCGGAACCGGGTTGGGCAGCACGGCGGCGAGCACCCGGCTGGCCAGGTTCCAGACCAGGGCGCTGCCGTCGCTGGTGCCGGCCGCGAGCTGGGTCCCGCCGGGGCTGAACGCGACGGCGTTCACCCAGTCAGTCGCGCCGGCCAGCGGCGGCCCGTCGGGCACCGCGGCGCCGGACGGCCGCACCTTCCATAGCCAGACCTTCGCGTCCTGGCTGCCGGCGGCGAGTGTCTGCCCGCCGGGGCTGAACGCGAGCGACGTGATCTCCTGCGCCGGGCCGCCCAGCGGGCCGCCGACCCTGGCCGGGTGCGACGGACTGCGCATGCTCCACAGCCGCACCTTGTCATCGGGGCTGCCGACGGCGAGGAACTGCCCGCCGGGGCTGAACGCCACCGCGTGCACCTCCCCGGCCGGCCCGGCCAGCGTGGCGATCGGCCGTGTGGGTATCGGCTGGCCTTGTCCTGAGTCGGCCAGGTTCCAGAGCCGGACCGTGCCGTCGGCGCTGCCGCCGGTCAGCAGACGGCCGTCCGGGCTGAACGCCAGCGAGTAGATGGTCGAGCGCGGCCCGGTCAGCGTGCTGGCCAGCCGGACCGGATGCCGCGGATCGCTGATGTTCCACAGCAGCACCGTCTTCGCCGCGCCGGCCGCCGCGAGGATCTTCCCGTCCGGGCTTAATGCCGTCGCGTACAGCGGATCGGCGCTCGCGGGCAGCAGCGGACCACCCAGTTGAACGGGGTGCCCGGCGCGGGCCACGTTCCACAGCCGCAGCGTGCCATCGCCGGCCGCCACGGCGAGTACCCGCCGGTCCTGGCTCAGCGCCACCGACTCGACGATCCCGCCGGTGTCCGCGAAGCGGGCGGCGTCCGGGGTGCCGGACGACTCCAGCAGGCTGGACCTGGCCTGGACGGTCCTGGTGATCCGGTAGGCGGCCAGGCTGAGCTGGCTGGCCAGCGACGGGTCCTGTACCCGGGCCTGGTCGGCCTCGACGGCGACCTCGCGGGACTCGGCGTTGTCCCTGGCGATCGTGGCGCTGTTGCGGGCGCCCGCCGCCGCCTCCCGCTGCTGGAAGGCGAACGCGGACAGCACGCAGGTGGCCACGACCAGCGCGGTAAGCGTCGCGACCAGGCGGCGCAGGCGCTGGGTACGGAGCCGTTCGGCCTGGCGGCGCTCGGTGTCGGCGGCGGCCGAGGCGTCCACGAACTCGCCGGCGAGCCGGCTCAGGCTGGCCCGGTTGTCCGGATCGGCGGCGAAGTCGCTGGCTACCGCGAGCGGGCTGCCGCGCAGCAGCGCGCCGGCGTCGCGGCCCGACTCGGCCCAGGCCCGCGCGGCGTCCCCGATCCGCCGCCCGGTGCGCAGGTCAGCGCGGCCCGCGTCGATCCAGGATCGCAGCCGGGGCCATGCGGTGAGCAGCGCGTCGTGGCTGATCTGCGCCGTGCCCGCGTCCACGGTGATCAGCCGCGCGGCCACGAACCGGTGCAGCAGGTCATCGGCGGGCAGCTGGCCGGCCGGCCAGTCGTGCAGCTCGCTGACGCGCTGGGTGCTGCGGGTCTCCGGCACGTCGTCCCCGACGTGCACCAGCCGCAGGAACAGCCGCCGCGCCGTGTCCCGCTGGGCCGGCTCGAAGCCCGGCGTAGACGTCCTCGGCGGTCTTGGCGATGGCCTGGGCGATGCCGCCGGTGGCCTGGTAGTCCGCGACGGTCAGCCGGCCGCCCTTGCTGTGCTGCCAGGTGGCCAGCAGGGCGTGGGACAACAGCGGCAGCGCGCCCGGTTCGTGCGCCGCGCCCGGCTGGCCCGCGCTCGTGCGGGGCGCCAGGTCGGCGAGCATCACCTCGACCAGCCCGTCGGCCACGTCCAGCCGGGCCAGCCGGGCGGGCTCGACGATCGCGCAGCGCACCTCGTCGCGCGACATCGGGCCGAGCACGACCTGCCGGTCCTGGAGCGCCCTGGACAGCGGCGGGTAGCGCAGCGCGTGATCGTAGAAGTCAGAGCGCAGCGCGAGGACGACCACGGCCCGTCCGGCCAGCGCGCAGACGGCGGTGATGAACGCTTCCCGCTGGTCCTCGTCGGCGCAGTCGGTGAACACGGCCTCGAACTGGTCCACGACCACGATCGCCGTGCCGGGCGAGCCTGGCGGGCTGGGGGACTGGGCATCCAGCACGGCGAGCTGGGCAGCGAGGTCGGCCAGCGGATCGGCGGCGGGCGTGAACAGCGCGACGGGCCGCGCCGGCTTGTCCGCGCTGCGGGTACTGGCACTGGCGGGATCGGCGGACTCGGGACGGTCCGGTGCCCTGGCCTGCTGGAGCGCCGGGATCAGCCCGGCCCGCAGTAGCGAGGACTTGCCAGAGCCCGACGGGCCGACCACGACCAGCGGGTCCCGCTGGCCTGGTTCCGTGGCGAGGGTGACCAGCCGGGCGGTGATCTGCGTCCGGCCGAAGAACCAGGGCGCGTCATCCGGCTGGAAGCTGGCCAGCCCCCGGTACGGCGGCCGCGCCGCCGCGCCGCGCCGCCCCGGCGGCCGCCGCGCCCTGGCCAGCGCCTGTGCCCACTGCCGTGCCCGATCAGGATCGATCTCGCCGCAGGCCCGCAGGATGTCCGCCAGCCCGGGCTGGCCCGCCGGCGGCAGGTGCCGCCCGGCGAAGTAATCGCCGACCGTGCTCGGCGGCAGCCCGGATGCCCTGGCCACCTCGCGGATCGTCAGTGCCCCGCGTAGCCGGGTCAGCTCACGCCCGAAGTCCTGTTGCGTCGCCACCCGGTCCGGCTCGGGATGCTCGTCCCGTCCCGGCAGATCAACGTCGTCTGGCATACCTCAGCCGCCACCCCCAGCGCCCGTTCCCCGTGCTACTGGCCGCCGCTCCCCGCCGCCGTGTCCCGGAGAATCCCTTTGCCGCGCAACAGCTCACAAGGTAATGCAAGATGCCCGGCTGAGCGTGATGTCCGGCTGTCCGCCGCGAACTGGCCCGGCTTGTTGTCTGCTGACAGCAGATTTCTTCCTCGGCGGCGGGCCGCAAATTGTCAGTGCCCTGGCATAGAGTCGAACATAGAAGCTAACCAGCGATATCGGGTGCGACGTAGCAACAGCCCGCCGGAGGGAGGCAGCCCATGCCGCAGCATGACGGGTTCCCCGGCACCGGGGACGCACTGGCGGCGGCGGTGGCCGGGCTGGGTTTCGTGGCTGCTGCTGATGCGGGATCGCTGCCGGGTGCGGAGCTGGCGGACTGCCTGCGAGGGCTAGAGCGAGCCGAGTCGGTCTTGACGGCGGCGCGGGCGCGGGTGCTGGCGGCGTTCAACTCCCAGGGCGTGTTCGAGCTGGACGGGCAGCAGGGGTGCCGGCCGTGGCTGGTGTGGCAGACCCAGGTCACGAAGGGGGCTGCTGCGGGGTCGCTGGGGTGGATGCGGCGCCTGGCGGTGCACCCGTTAGTCGCGGGGGCGCTGGGCCGGGCGGAGATCTCGGAGTCGTGGGCTAGGCGGGTGTGCGAGTGGTCGGATCGTCTCCAGCCTGAGCTGCGGCAGGACGCGGATCAGATCTTGCTGGGTGCGGTTGCCGGGGGCGCGGACCTGGCGGATCTGTCGGGGCTGGCGGAGGAGATGTTCCGGCGCTCCGCGCCGCCGGATGGTGATGACCTCGATGACGGGTTCCACGACCGGAGCGTGTCTGTGGACCTGCACTACCGGGGCGTGGGGAAGCTGTTCGGTGACCTGACCCCGGAGTGCGCGGCGGCGGTGACTGCCGTGCTGGAGTCGCTCGGCAAGCGGGCCGGACCGGAGGATGACCGGTCGGCTGCGCAGCGCCGTCATGACGCGCTGGAAGAGGCGTGCCGGCGGCTCGCCGGGAGCGGGATGCTGCCGGAGGTCGCGGGCCAGCCAGCGCAGGTCCAGCTCCATATCCCGCTGAACCAACTCCGCGACCTGCCCGGCGCGGCGGAAGCGGAGCGAGAGTGGCTGGCGGGCCGGGCCGCCGGGGACGGGGAGCCGGGCTGGGTGACCAGCCGTGCCGCTGCCGAGGCGTATGCGTGTGACGCGCAGATCACGCCGGTCGTGACCGGGCACCTGGACCCCGCCGTGCTGGCCGCGATGACCCGCGATTACCTGGACCCCGGCCACTACGAGGCGATGGTTCCCAGAGCTCCCAGGGACAAGAACGGGTGGCGACGCGACGCACCCCCGAACCCCCGCAGCGTGCGGCGGCTCCAGGACACGCTGCTGCGGTACGCCGCCGACGTCCTGTCCGGGCCCGCCGGGCTCGCGGCGTTCCTGCGCGCCGGGATCCTCGCCGCCGACCTGCCCGCCCCCCGCTGGCCCGACGATGACACCGACACCGGCGGCAGTGTCCTGGCCGGGTTCCCGGCCTCGGTGAGCCTGCCGCTGGACACCGGGACACCCACCCCGACCGTGCCGCCCCACCTGCGCAGGGCCGTGGCCCGCCGGGACCGGCGATGCGCGTTCCCCGGCTGCCGCCAGCGGCCGGCAGCCTGCCAAGTGCATCATCTGATACCAAGATCACGCAGCGGGCCCACCGCCCTGTGGAACCTGGTCTTGCTCTGCCCGTTCCACCATCTCATCGCGATCCACCGCTGGGGATGGAAGCTCGTCCTTAACGCGGACGGCACGACCATCGCCACCAGCCCGGACGAGACTCGGACCTTGCACAGTCACGGCCCACCCGGCACCGCAGCCGCCTGACCGGCGGTAGCCGTTGATCGTGGTGACCGGCATGATGCCGTCGGCGGTACGCGCCAAGCTGCCTGATCTAGCCAGAGCGCGCAGCGTGGTTCAGTGCCCTTCGGATTAGCGCGCGAGCCTCACGGCCCTGAACAGCCAAGTTCCTCAGCAGTTCAAACCGTCTGGCATACAGGGCGATCTCTTGCGGCTGTGTCACGGTCAGCTCTGCCGTGATCATCTCGGCCTGCGCTACCTGGTCGTCAAAGATCACGAACCCGGCTGAGGGCATCACGGTACGCGGTGCCGTAGACGGGATGATGCCGAGTTCCACCCTGGGCAGCGACATCACGGCGAGCAGCCGGTCAAGCTGGCCGGTCATCACTTCGACGTCCCCGGCGCGGGTCAGCAGAGCCTGTTCTTCGAGCACCACCTGAAACTCGCGATCGCCATAGATGATCTTCTGCCATTCCATACGGGCCGCCACGGCATCTTCAAGGTCGGTGGCCAGCATGCTGAACCCCATGAACGATCCGATTACAGCTGCGGCATACGGGGCGGTCTGGAAGATTCCGGGGATCAGGCCCGGCTCGTACATGCGAAGCAGCCGGGAACCCTCGTAAACCGGCAGCCGCGCTGCCTGGGAGCGGCGCATCCCAGCCCGCATCTGCCGTCGATGCTCGCTGTACATGGACTCGACGCTGCGGGCCGCCGCGATGAGGTCGGGAACCTGCGCCTCGGCCCGGCACGCCCGGCACCAGGCGCGGATGTCTGACTCAGACGGGCTCCGCGCCCCATTCTCGATCTTGGAAACCTTGGTGAAATGCCAGCCCACCGCTGTAGCGAGGGTCCGCCCGGTGAGATCAGCATCGCTGCGGATCTCACGCAGGCGGGCTCCCAGCGCCTGCTGCGCCTGCTGTGCGGAGGCGGACGAGGTCACCCGCCGATTGTGTACTGTCCGTGCGGCACCGCGCGCTCCCACACGCGTTCGAACGCAGCCCGGCACAACGCAACCACTGCCGGATCCTGAGTTCCCTCCTGCCCCAGCGGCACTCCATCACCACTGAAGTGGTTGAACATCGCCGTGCGCTCGTCGAACAGCCAGAAATCGTTACCTGGCAGGGCCACAGCCGATGCCAGCCGGCGCGGGAGCCACCGCAGTTGCTCGCCCGCCTCGATCGACGGCCCGGCACCGTGCCACTCAAACCGGATGTAATCCGACACCGGCTCGGACACGATCCGTGCCCGCCGCACCTGCACCCCCGCGCCGGTAATGCGGCGGATCACGTCCAGCCATTCCTGCCGCTCGGCAGCCTCAGCCTCGTGATCGCGGCACCCGGTGGCCAGGAACCGGTCGAACCGGTCCTTCTCATCGGTCGCCGAATAGCTGTCCCGCATCTCCAGGTGGAACGCAGAGCGTCGACACGAGCCGAGTAGCTCCGCCCACTGATCAGGCGACAGCAGCTCCATGCTCTCCCCCCGGGAGGTGGCTCATGAGTGCCTTCGGCACCATCACGGCTGACTCGCCCTCGGGCAGGGCGAGTTGGGACAAGGCTTCCGGATCACTGATCACCCAGCCCTGCACGACGTACATGCCGGTGTCAGTCTCGTACAGGGTTGGGGAGTTGCCGCTCTCGGTCTCCTTGCCGAGGAACCTTAACTTCATGTCCTGCCTCCATCTGTGATGGTTGGCGATTGTTGCCATCACGCGTATGTCAACATCCATTGTCAGTCGTTGTCAAACGGATAGAGAGAAGTGCTCAGAACTATTTCTGGCAACATCTGTCAACCTCCTTGAGGCCATGTTCCGACGTTTCTAACGTCAGGCATGTGATGCCGACCGAGAAACAAGAACAAGCGGCGCGGAGCGCTCCCGCTGGAGGCGGCGGTACCAGGAGCGCGGAACGCCGCCCTCGCCAACCGCGCGGTCGACGCCCCTGGCATCCGCGCCTGCGGCTGCCCCGGATCACCACATGCCAAGAGGCGGACACGATCAAGAACGCCGCTTCCGCGAGTCCAGGGTCCTTTGCGCTGATGGAGGGGCGGGCATGACCTCCGGTGGTCCCGCTAGTGACGAGGCGGTGCGGTGGGCGGCTGCTGCCCGGGTCCGCCGGGCGCATCCTGGCTGGGTGGTTATCTGGTCGTCGGCCAGAGGCGAGTTCCAGGCCCGTCCCTTGTTCCGAGCGCCCAGGGGCACCGTCGCGGTCGGCCGGACCCCGGCGGACCTGGTCGCGCAGATGAGCGCCATCCGGGCTGCCGCCCCGCATCGCGCCACCGTGCTGTCTCCGCCGGCTGGCAGCACGCCAGGTCCGGCTTCACATTCCGCTGGCTCCCAGACCACACCGGAGAGTTCCTGATGCCCGCATGCTCCGCCGATAGCCCGCTGATCCGCGGTGGCTCCTGGGTCTCTGGGGAAGAGCCGCCCGCGCCGGGCGTGCTGCACAGCTCGCCGCCCGGAGACGTCCTGAACCCGCAGCCGCCCAACATCGCGCGGATCTACGACTGCCTTCTTGGCGGCAAGGACAACTACCCCGCAGACCGCAAGGCCGCACGAGAACTGGCAGCGGCGGTACCGGGCGCAGCTCAGGCGGCCAGGGACAACCGGGCATTCCTGGGCCGCGCCGTCCGTTTCCTCGCCACCCGGCACGGCATCTCCCAGTTCCTCGATATCGGCACCGGCCTGCCCACCCGCGAGCACGTCCACCAGACCGCCCGGCGGGTCAACCCCGGTGTCCGGGTGGTCTACGCCGACAACGACCCCGCCGTGGTTGTCCACGCCCGGGCGCTGCTGGCCGGGCAGCCCGGAGTGACGGCCGTGGCCGGAGACGTGCGCGCCCCCCGCGATCTGCTGACCAGCCCGGAAGTGCGGGAGGCCCTCGACTTCACCCAGCCGGTCGGAGCCTTGCTGGTCGCGGTCCTGCACTTCGTCGCCGACGAGCAGGACCCGTGGGCGGCGGTGCGGTGCATCGTGGACCATCTCGCGCCGGGCAGCTTCCTGGTCATCTCCCACGTCACCGGCGACGAGATCCCCGCTGATGCTGTTAAGCGGGCGGAGGGGATCTACGCCGGTGCCCAGGCGCCGGGCACCGCCCGCAGCCGCGCTGAGGTGACCCGGTTCTTCGACGGCACCGAGGTGACCGGCGCGGGCATCACCGATGCGGCGACCTGGCATGCCGCCCGCCGCGCCGCCGCGCACCGGCCGGTGCTGTTCTGGGCCGGGGTCGGCCGCAAGCCCGGACAGGTGCAGCCATGACGCCCGCGCAGGCCGAGACAGCCGGGCAGATCGGCCGGGCCTATCCCGGCTGGCGGGTGTGGGTGTCGGACGAGGGCTGGTGGTACGCCACCCAGACTCGCCCGTGGGCGCGGGGCCAGTCCGCTACGGTCGCGGGCCCCACTCCCGAGGCGCTGGCTTACGAGCTGGCAGCCGAGGACGCCGCTGTGTCCGCCGCGCACCAGGCCGCGCTGGCCGCCCCGGCGCCATGACCGGGCAGCAGACCATCACCAGACCGGGCACTAGCCAGGACGAGTCGGCGGACTCCGGGGCCTGGCTGGAGCAGGTGGCCGCGAGCCTGGCCATCGCCGGACTGCGCTGCCAGGTCACCGAGACCGCCGGGGAAGCCTGCCTGACCATCACTGCCTCGCGGCCTGGCTGCCGGGAGACCGAGGTAATCGTGGACGGCGACGGGTACTGCGAGCTCCGCTGGTGGCTCCCCCGGACCGCCACTCCGACCACGGCCTTCGCCGTGATCACCGCCGCGCTGCGCGCCGTGCGCCCTCCAGCGGCCCGGCCGTGACCCGCCTGTACCCGCTGAGCCCTGGAGAGCGGATGCGGGCGGTGGACCGCGCGGCGCTGGCAGTGTCCTACGAGCAGGGGGACAGCCTGCGGACCTGCGGTAAGCGGTTCGGGATCAGCCCGCCGGCCGCCGCGCGGCTGCTGCGTGAGGACGGCGTGACCATCCGGCCCCCGCGTCCCTACAAGGCCAGGGCCGATGCCGCAGCGCTGGCCGCTGCTTACGCCGCCGGGCACACCCTGGTCGAGTGCGGGCAGCAGTACGGCATCTCCGCCCCGACTGTGGCCCGGATCCTGCGCGAGCACGGCGTGATCCTGCGCCGCGCCTGCCGCCGTCCCGCCCGTGACCAGGCTGCCCGCCCGGCCGCGTTAGCTCCGCGCCGCCGTCCCCCCGGCTGGTGGCGCGGGCCTGGCCCCCGCACCGCTCCAGGGGTCAGGCCTGCCCCCGCCCGTCCCGCCCCGCGCCGCGTACCGGTGGCTGACGGCCAGCCGGGCGCTCCAGGCCGGGAGTTGGGCGCGGCGCTGAGGCACGCCTGGCTGGCCGCCGGATGGTCCCAGGCGCAGCTTGCCCGCAAGGCCGGCTACGCCCGGTCCACGATCTCGACCGCCGAGAGCCGGGGCACCGGCACCACTCGCGAGTTCTGGGAACGCTGCGACCACGCCTTGGACACCGGCCTGGCGCTCACCGCCGGCTACGACCGGCTAGCCCCGCCTCCCGGCCCTCCTGCCGCCGCAGCCCTGCCCTGTGAGCCCGCCACGCGGGCGCTAGCCGCCCTGACCGCGCTGGGCTGGCCGGTCACCAGCCACGACGGCCGCCCCATGCTGGAGTGCGGCAGTCACGCCGACGCCCTCCAGGTCCCCCGCGCCGCCGGGATACTCGCCGCCGCCTGGTGGCGCGGCACCGGAGGCGCCGCCGACCCGGTGACCCTGCTCGCCCTGCTCGGCCCCGCCGCCGCGATGGCCAGGCACGCCGCCAGGTGCCTGATCCTGCCCGGCGGCATCCGCGTCACCCCGCCCGCCTGACCGGCGGCCCGAGAGCCTTAGTCGCCGTGGTCGTAGCGGACCGGAGTGGTGTGGGCCGGGTCCTCGTGGCGGGCCCAGTAGCGGTCGCGGAGGGCCAGGGTCCGGGGGCCGGGGGTTCCGGGGCCGACCGGGTCGCCGTTGATGGTGGTGACCGGCATGATGCCGCCGGCGGTGGAGGTGACCAGCACCTCGTCAGCCTGGCGCAGGGCGTCCTCGGTGAGGCGGTCTTCTTCCAGCGGGTGGCCGGCCTCGGTGACCAGCTCGATCATCGACCGCCTGGTGACGCCCGCCAGGGTGCCGGCCGCCGGGGTCACCCACCGCCCGCCGGTCCAGGCGAACACGTTGAAGCCTGGTCCCTCGGTGATCCCGCCGGCCAGGTCACGGAGCACCACGAGCTGTGCCCCGTGGTCATAGGCGTCTAGCAGCGCCAGGTCCATGTCCAGCCAGTGGTAGTTCTTCACCTGCGGATCGACGCTCTGCGGCGGGATCCGGGTCACCGGGCTGACCCACAGGCTCGCGCCGGTCTCCTGCTGGCCGGGGGAGCTGATCCAGACGAACGGCACGGCGTAGCAGTAGAAGGAGTTCGTCGCGGTGCGCAGGTCCCGGCTGCCGGCGGCGAGCCGGCCTCGGGTACAGGTCATGGACACGTAGGCGTCGCGAAGGCCGGCCCGGCTGACGCAGCCGTTCAGCACCTCGGCGATGGCGTCCCGGCTCAGGCCGGGGTCGAGCCTCAGCCGGGCCATGCTGGCCAGGAATCGGTCCAGGTGGTCGTCGAGCCGGTAAAACCGGCCTCGCCAGGCGTGCACGACGTCATAAGTGCAATCGGACCTGGTGACACCAAGATCGAGCACGGATATCTTGGCCTCGCCGACCGGGCAGTAGCTCCCTTCGATGTACGCGGCCCCCGCTGACCAGGGCATCTTCCCGGTTCCCGGCACCGTGTCCGGCATTGCGGCCTCCCAGGTGGCGGCGAGCTTAGCGGAGCCTGAACACCCGCTGGATTAGGTCGAAAGGTTTTATCAGAGTGCAGCCGGACTGAAATAAGACGGATACGGTACTTCGGTGTCTATGATCGCGGAACCGCCTGCCGTGCGCAGGCCGAAAGCCCCGAGCCGGCTGGTCGTCCTGGACGGACTGAGGCTGCTGGCCGCCACGATGGTGGTCTTCTACCACTACGTCGGCGTGCCGAACGCCAAGGTCGGTCACCTGGGCACGACGAAGGCCCTGGCCTGGGGCACTTCGGCAACCAACATCTTCCCCTCGAAGCTGCACACGATGGCCACCTATGGCTGGACCGGGGTGGAGCTGTTCTTCCTGATCAGCGGGTTCGTGATCTGCATGAGCGGGTGGGGGAGGCGGCCCGCCGACTTCTTCGTCTCCCGGGTAGTCCGGCTGGTGCCGGCCTACTGGACGGCGGTGGTGCTGACGGCCGGGGTGCTGATCATCTTCCCCCGGCTCACCGCGGGCGTGCAGACGAGCATGATCCTGACGAACCTGACGATGGTGCAGTCGGCCTACGGGGTGCCGAACCTGGATCCGGCGTACTGGACGCTGCTGGTGGAGCTGATGTTCTACCTGCTGTTCGGGCTGGTGGCGATCGGCGGCATCACCTACCGGCGGATGGTGGCCTTCTGCGTGCTGTGGTCGGTGGCCTCCATCGCCGCCGCGCACGCGAACAGCCCGATGCTCAGGCTGGTCGTGGACCCGCCGTACGCGGGCTACTTCGTGGCCGGCATCGCGTTCTTCCTGATCTACAAGTTCGGCGGCAACCTGCTGCTGTGGGCGATCATCGTCTACTCCTGGCTGGTCTCGGTGAACCAGCCGCGGCCGGGGCCGACCTGGCAGCTGACCCTGCTGCTGACCTCGTTCTTCGTGATCATGACGCTGGTGTCCCTGCACAAGCTGGACCGGATTCGCTGGCGGTGGCTGACCGTGGCGGGCGCCCTGACCTACCCGCTGTACCTGGTCCACCAGGACATCGGCTTCACGGTCTTCTCCTACCTGCACGGCCGGGCGCCGGCCTGGCTGCTGGCGCTGCTCACCTACGCGGCCATGCTGGGCCTGGCGTGGCTGATCCACCGCCTGGTGGAGCGGCCGGTGGCGCCGCTGCTGCGGGCCAAGCTCAGCGAGGCGGTCGGCAAGGTCATCGCGACCGGCGGGCCGGCGCTGGCGATGGCCGGGGCGGGCAGCATAGCCGGGAAGGTCAGGAACGGGCTGGCCAGGAACGGCGGTGCCAGCAGCGGCGGTGCCAGCAACGGCGGTGCCAGCAACGGCCACACTCCGAGCGGGAGCCCGCCCAGCGGAAGCACCGCGAACGGGCACACCGGCAACGGGCATGCCGGGAACGGTCATCGGATTCAGAACGGGCCTGCCGCGCCGGACCCCGGTTTTCCTGGGACGACGATGGTCGTTCCCGGTGACGGCGACTGGCCAGACGGGCCGGGGAGCGGCTAGAACGGCGCGAGCCGCCCCGCCGCCCCCGTGGCACCGCTTACTGGCCGGGCGTGATGATCTTCGCGCCGGCCGGGAGCTGGAACATCGAGGCGGGCGGCGAGGACGAGAACTTGGTCAGCTCGAAGCTGGTCGAGTCCTGGGCCACCTTGACGTAGCCGAGGATGCCCTGCGAGGTGGTGCAGATCCGGCTGGTCCCGGTCACGCCGGGCGTCTTGAACACCACGCAGTTCATGCTGAACCCGTTCACGGTCATGTTCGTGGTGCTGATCTTGTCGCCGGCGAAGCCGGCGGCCAGCGAGAAGCCCTTGAGGAAGTTCACCCAGTGCGAGGGCGTGTAGAAGTCGGCGATCGCATTCTGGGTGACCGAGTCGAGCTTGCCGATCTTCTGGCAGCTCCAGGCCGTGCCGGTGGCCGGCGGCGTGCAGGAGTACTGGCCGGAGGAGTTCACCACGAGGTCGAGCCGGGCGGTGCTATCGGACCCGCCGGTGGGGGTCTCGGTGAAGGAGACGTCGCGCGGCGGCTGGACCGCGTAGACCACGGTGGTCGGGTCCTGGCCGGTGGTCCGGTAGGTGGCCACGAACGGCGTCGCCGTGGCGGTCTTCATGCTGGAGGTGAACTGGTCGATGGTGTTCTTGTTCCCGTCGACCTCGTGGGTCACTTTCTTGACCGCGCTGACCGCCTTGCCCAGCCCGCAGCCGGACAGCCCGAGGCTGCCGAGCAGCGCCACGGCGGCGAGGCCGGCGGCGGCGCGGCGGTGTGCAGGGATGGCGAAAGCCGGAAGCCTTGATGACATGTGCGGTGTCCCCTTTGAGTGGTGCCAGAAAGGCAAATTGCCCCCGCCGGAAGGATAAGGCTCCTGGCACCGCAGCGGAGCTACTCTGCCCCGATATGGCCGTCCATTACCGCCCGTTCGGCGGTACCGGAACCGGGACCCGCTGGGCTGCGGACGCGGCACCCTGTTCAGCGGCACCGCCGCGGCCACATTTGAGTCTGAAATCTAGACTCAGCCGAGCCGTGAGCGACCCGCTCGTCCATGATCACTTCACGGCGGCCTGCGGTGACTCTCCGGCGCTAAATAGGCCAGAGACGGGGATTTATGGCGCGGCGGGCAGGCCCAGCTTCTGCGGGTGCACGCGGCGGTAATGGTCGGTGAGAACCTCGCCCGCCTTTCCCGGCTGGTGCGCCATCGTGCGCTGGCATACCTGGCAGCGCACGACAGGAAGGCGGCTAACGGTCACGGGGAAGCGTCGAGTTGCAGCAGAGTTTTTCATCAGATCCCATAATAATGCCAGGCCGACGGCCGGGCAGAAGCCAGGCCAGAATCGCGGATGCGGGGAGATGCTATCAGCAGGGCCGCGGGCCGCGAGCGGGTAATGCGGCCTAGTCATCCTGCCGGGTGACCCGCAGTCCGCCAAACGCCATCGCGCACACCGCATCCGCCAGTTCCCCGGCGCGACCCCGGTGACCTGGGCGGTACCACTCGGTTACCGAGTTGACCATGCCGAACAGCAGCCGGGCGGTAACCGCCGGATCGATGTCGGGGCGGATATCGCCGGCCAGCTCGGCTTCCTTGACCAGGTCGGCCACGATCTGGTCGAATTCCCGACGCCGGCTAAGCGCCCGGCGCTCGGTGGCGGTATTTCCCCTGGCGCGCAGCAGCAGGGTGACATAAGGCAGCCGCTCAGTCAGCACGCCGACGCTGCCGCGGACCAGGAACTCCAGCCGGTCGATGGCCTGCGCGTTACTCGCCATCGCCTCTTCCGCGACGGCGAACAATCCGTCAAGCGCCCGGTCCAGGGCCAGCCGCAGCAGGTCTTCCTTACCGTCAACATGATGGTAGATGGACGATTTCGCGATACCAAGCCGGCCGGACAGGTCTTCCATGCTGGTGCCGTCGTATCCGCGCTCGTTAAACACGGCCACGGCCACGGCGAGCAGCGACTCCCGGTCATACCCCGGACGGCCCCGCCGCCGGGTGCCCGCGCTCTGGCCAGTCGCCATGGCGGCACGATAACATACCGAACGATCGGTCAGTATATGATGAAGATCAGGTGACCCGGCAGGGGAACTCGGCAGGGGAACTCGGCAGGCAGGGACGAGCTCATGACGGACCTAGCGACGGACAGCGACACGGCCGACCTCGAGCGGTACTTCGACGAGACCATCGCCCGCGACCGGCGGATCGAGCCGCGGGACTGGATGCCGGAGGCCTACCGCAAGACGATGATCCGGCAGATCGCCCAGCACGCGCACTCGGAGATCATCGGCATGCAGCCGGAGGGCAACTGGGTGACCAGGGCGCCGTCGCTGCGCCGCAAGGCCATCCTGCTCGCCAAGGTGCAGGACGAGGCGGGGCACGGGATGTACCTGTACTCGGCGGCCGAGACCCTGGGCGCGGACCGGGCCGACCTGACCCGGCGGCTGATCACCGGCGCGCAGAAGTACTCCTCGATCTTCAACTACCCGACGCTCACCTTCGCCGACGTCGGCGTGATCGGCTGGCTGGTGGACGGCGCGGCGATCTGCAACCAGGTGCCGCTGTGCCGGTCCTCCTACGGCCCCTACGCCAGGGCGATGATCCGCATCTGCAAGGAAGAGTCGTTCCACCAGCGGCAGGGCTATGAGCTGCTGATGACGATGATGCGCGGCACCGGCGCGCAGCGGGAGATGGTGCAGGACGCCACCGACCGCTGGTGGTGGCCGTCGCTGATGATGTTCGGCCCGCCGGACGCCGAGTCGCCGAACACCGAGCAGTCGATGCGCTGGCGGGTCAAGCGGAACACCAACGACGACCTGCGGCAGCGGTTCGTGGACATGACCGTCCCGCAGGCGGCGGCGCTCGGCGTGACGCTGCCCGACCCGGACCTGAAGTGGAACGACGAGCGCGGCCAGCACGACTTCGGCGCGCCGGACTGGGATGAGTTCAAGCAGGTCATCAAGGGCAACGGGCCGTGCAGCGCGCAGCGGATCACGATGCGCAGGGCCGCCCACGACGAGGGCGCCTGGGTCCGCGAGGCGGCGACCGCCTACGCGGCGCGGCAGGCCACCGCCGGCAAGGAGGACGCATGACCAGCCCCGATCCCGGCTGGCCGCTGTACGAGGTGTTCCTGCGCGGCAAGCGCGGGCTGAACCACGTGCATGTCGGCTCGCTGCACGCCGCCGACGCGCAGATGGCCCTGCACCATGCCCGCGACCTGTACACCAGGCGCAACGAGGGGGTCAGCATCTGGGTGGTGCCGGCCGCCAGCATCACCGCGTCCAGCCCGGCTGAGAAGGACCCGTTCTTCGCGCCGAGCGGCGACAAGGTCTACCGGCATCCCACCTTCTACGACATCCCGGACTCCGTCCCGCACATCTGAGCGGGACCGCGGGAGAGGGCGAGCATGGGCTTCGACACCGCCTACGAGGCGATCACAGAAGAGTCGGGCGACGAGCGCTGGGCGTTCGGCACCGGCTTCGCCGACCCGCTGGACGGCGTGGACACCACGGTCCCCGGCGGCCTGGACCCCGCCGGGCTCGCGGCCTACTGCCTGATGCTCGGCGACGACGCGCTGATCATGTCGCACCGGCTGCAGCAGTGGCTCGGCCGCGCCCCCGAGCTTGAGGAAGAGACCGCGCTGGCGAACATCGCGCTTGACCTGCTCGGCCAGGCCAGGCTGCTGCTGGCCAGGGCGGGCGCCGCCGACGGCACCGGCCGCACCGAGGACGACTACGCCTTTGGCCGGGACGAGCGCGACTTCCGCAACGTCAGGCTCGCCGAGATCACCGACGCGGACTTCGGCTCCGTGATCGCCCGCCTGCTGATGTTCAGCACCTGGCGGCTCGCGCTGCTCGGCGCGCTGCGGGAGCACCGCGACCCGGTGCTGGCCGCCGTCGCGGCCAAGGGCGTGCCCGAGCTGGCCTATCACCGCGACTACGCCGCGCAGTGGGTGCTGCGGCTGGCCGGCGGCACGGACTACTCGCGGGAGCGGATGCAGGCCGGCCTGCACGCCGTCGCTCCGCTGGTGCCCGAGCTGTTCACCGCCGGCCCGGCCGAGCGGGACCTGGTCGCGGCCGGCCTGGCCGCCGACCCGGCGGCGCTGCGCGAGGAGTTCGACGCCGTGCTGGCCAGCGTCCTCCGCCAGGCCGGCCTGAGCTGGCCGGACGCGCCAGGCTTGCGCGGCGTCGGCGGCCGGGGCGGCCGCGACGGCGTGCACACCGAGGCCATGGGCTACCTGCTCGCCGAGCTGCAGAGCGTCGCCCGCGCGCACCCGGGGGCCACCTGGTGACCGGCCAGCCCGCCGCCCTGGCTAGGGCACGGGAGGTCGCCGCCGCCGTGCCCGACCCCGAGCTGCCCATGCTCACCCTCGCCGACCTCGGCATCCTGCGCGAGGTGCGGGCCGAGGGCGACCGCATCGTGGTGTCGGTCACGCCCACCTACTCCGGCTGCCCGGCGCTGCGCGAGATGCGCGGCGACCTGGCGCGGCGGCTGGCCGGCGCGGGCTTCGACCAGGTCGAGGTGCGGACCGCGCTCAGCCCGCCGTGGTCCAGCGACTGGATCACCGATGCGGGGCGGCGCAAGCTGGCGGCGGCCGGCATCGCCCCGCCGGGACCGGCGCCCGAGCGCCCGGCCGGCCCTGTCCCGCTCACCCTGACCGCGCGCCCGGCCGCGGTGCCCTGCCCGGCCTGCGGCTCGGCCGCCACCGAGCGAACCGCCGCGTTCAGCGGGACCGCCTGCAAGGACCTGTACCGCTGCCTCGACTGCCGCGAGCCGTTCGAGCATGTCAAGGAGTTCTGAGATGCCCGTGGTCACCGACATCGCCGAGCCGGCTATCCGGCGGCAGTTCCGGGAGCTGACCGTCGCCAGGGTCGACCGGCTCTGCCCGGATGCCGTCGCCCTGACCTTCGCCGTTCCCGCCGACGCGGCGGAGCTGTTCCGGTTCCAGCCCGGTCAGTCGCTCACCGTCCGCCGCCAGGTGGACGGCCGCGAGGAGCGGCGGTCGTACTCGATCTGCGCCCCGGCGGGCGCGGCGCCCAGGATCGGGGTCCGCGAGGTGCCGGGCGGCACCCTGTCGGGCTGGCTGGTCCGCGAGGTCAGGCCGGGGGACACCATCGAGGCGCAGCCGCCGTCCGGCTCCTTTACCCCGGACCTGGGCAAGGCCGCCAGGCACGTGCTGATCGCCGCCGGATCCGGCATCACCCCGGTGCTGTCGATCGCCGCGTCGGTGCTGGCCGACCCGGCCGCCAGCGTCACCGTCCTGTACGGCAACCGGCGCGCCGACTCCGTCATGTTCGCCGACGAGATCGCCGACCTCAAGGACGCCAGCCCGGCCCGGATGCAGCTCGTGCACGTGCTGTCCCGCGAGCCGCAGGAGGTCGAGCTGTTCAGCGGCCGGATGGACGCCGGGCGGCTGCGCCGCCTGCTGCCCGCGACCTGCGCGGTGGACCGGGTGGACCACTGGTGGCTGTGCGGGCCCTACGGCATGGTCGCGGACGCGACCGCCGTGCTGACCGAGCTGGGCGTGCCCGCCGCGCGGATACACCGCGAGCTGTTCTACGTCGAGGACATCCCGCCCGAGCCCGAGCAGCACGCCGAGCCGGAGCTGGCCGGCGGCAGCGAGGTCACCATCGTGCTGGACGGCAGGACCACCACCACCAGCGTCGGCCGCGACACCCCCGTGCTGGACGGCGCCCAGCGGGTCAGGCCCGACCTGCCGTTCGCCTGCAAGGGCGGAGTATGCGGCACCTGCCGGGCGCTGCTGCGGGACGGTGAGGTGCGGATGCGCCGCAACTTCGCCCTTGACGACGCCGAGCTGGCCGCCGGGTATGTGCTGACTTGCCAGTCGATGCCCGTTTCGGCCGCGCTCACGGTCGACTACGACGCCTGATGCCGCATATCGTCGCAGCATGAGCGAGCGGCTGCCGCTGTTCCCGCTGGGTACGGTGCTGTTTCCCGGCCTGGTGCTGCCGCTGCATGTCTTCGAGGAACGGTACCGCCAGCTCGTCCGCGACCTGCTGGCGCAGCCCGCGCCGCGCCGGTTCGGCGTCATCGCGATCAGGGAGGGCAGGGAGACCGGCGCGTCCAGCGTCCGCGCCCTGCACGAGATCGGCTGCACCGCCACGGTGCGCCAGGTCTCTGACTACGACGACGGCCGGTTCGACCTGGTCACCGTCGGCACCGACCGGTTCCGGCTGCTGGAGCTAGATGACTCGCGGCCCTACCTGAGCGGCGAGGTAACCCTGCTGGCCGACGGGACCGGGGACGAGGCCGCCGCCGGCCTCGCCGTGCAGGCGGTGCGGGCGGCGTTCCGCGGCTATCTCGAAGCGCTCGCCCAGCGCGGCGGCACCCGGATCAGCATCCCCGAGCTGCCCGACGAGCCGCTGCTGCTGTCCTACGTGGTCGCCGCCTCGATGGTGCTGGAGGTGCCGGGCAAGCAGGCCCTGCTCGCCGAGCCGGACGCCGCCAGGCGGCTGGCCGCCGAGCGGGTCCTGCTGCTGCGCGAGACCGCCATGCTGCGCAAGCTGACCTCCGCGCCCGCGACCGACCTGCGCAACAGCCCGTACTCGCCTAACTGAGCGCCGGGCAACTGAGCGCCCATCGCGAGACAATGCCGGGCATGACCGATCTCGCCGCGCAGCGCGCGGACAGCTTCCGTGCCCTGCACCGGCCGGGCCAGCCGCTGCTGCTGCCTAATCCCTGGGATGCCGGCTCGGCGAAGGTGCTCGCCTCGCTCGGCTTCGCCGCGCTCGCCACCACCAGCAGCGGGTTCGCCGCCACCCTCGGCCGGCCGGACGGCGCCGTCAGCGGGGACGAGGCGCTGGCCGGCGCCGCGGCCATCGCCGCCGCCGTCGACCTGCCAGTCACCGCCGACCTGGAGAACGGCTACGCCGACCAGCCCGAACGGGTTGCCGCCACGGTGACCGCCGCCGTCGAGGCCGGCCTGGCCGGCTGCTCCATCGAGGACTACAGCGGCCGGACCGACTCGCTGTATCCCGTGGCGGAGGCCGCCGACCGGATCGCCGCCGCGGCGCAGGCCGCGCACGCCGGCCAGGTCCGCCTGGTGCTCACCGCCCGCGCCGAGAACTACCTGCGCGGCAACCCCGACCTGGCCGACACCATCGCCCGGCTGCAGCGCTACCAGGAGGCGGGCGCCGACGTGCTGTACGCGCCCGGCCTGACCAGCGCGGCGGACATCAGGGCCGTGGTCAGCTCCGTCGACCTGCCGGTCAACGTGCTGGCGATGCCCGCCGCCCCGCCGGCCGCCGAGCTGGCGGAGCTGGGCGTGGCCAGGATCTCGGTCGGCGGCTCGTTCGCCTTCGCGGCGCTCGGCGCCCTGGCGGAGGCGGCCAGGGAACTCCAGGCCGGCACGTTCACCGGCTACGCCAGGCACGCCGCCGCCGGCCGCACCATCGCCGCCACCGCCTTCGGCGGCTAACGCGCGCAACGGCGGCGCCCCGGCCGCGGCCTCGATGAGGTCGGCCGCGCGGCGGAGGCCCTGGCGGGACTGGATCGTGGCGGACGCGACGGCCAGCCGGGCGTGCAGCGCCTGGTCCCGCAGCAGGCCATCCACCGCCGCGCGGAGCTCGGCGTCGGTGCAGCCGTAGGTGTCCAGCCGGACGCCCAGGCCCAGCTCGTGTACCCGCTGGGCGTTGTCGTACTGGTCCCAGAACAGCGGCAGCACGACCATCGGCTTGCCGAAGTGCAGGCACTCGGTGGTCGTGTTGTTCCCGCCGTGCGTGATGACCAGGTCGGCGAGCGGGATGACCGACGCCTGCGGCACGAACTCCGCGCCCCACATGTTCGGCGGCAGCTCGATCTCGGCGTGCAGCGGGCCCTTGGACACGATGTAGCGGTGCGGGGTCTCCGCCAGCGCGCCGATCACCTTGCGCATCAGCCCGACATCGGCCGAGCCGAGTGACCCGAGCGAGAAGTAGACCAGGCTGCCCGCGCCATCTGCCAGTTCCGCCGGGATCTCGAACTTCTCGTCGGTCTGCCTGACGCAGGAGTCCAGCCGGTGCCAGGACGACCCGAGCGGCCGGGACCGCTGGTAGTCGGCCACCTCCGGGTACAGGTACAGGTTCACCGCGCCGGAGTGGATGAACTCCAGGTCAGGCAGCGGCGGCGCGCCCTGCTCGGTCACCCAGGCACTGAACTCCGACCATAGCTCCCGGTGCACCCGGTCGTACTCGGCCCGGAACTCCGCCCGGCCGCCCGGAGCGGCGGCCGGGTACCCGGAGAAGGCCGGCGGCAGGCCTGAGTCGGGCAGCTCCAGGGGATTGCACGAGACAATTCGCACGAACGGCACCCCGGCGGTGACCAGCGCCGGAAACGCGACGACATTGTCCTCCACGATCACGTCGGGCCGTATCCGGCCGATGATCTCGCCGAGCTGGTCGTGGCAGTACCTGGCACCGCTGATCAGCTCCGCCCAGACCGGCTTGATCCAGGTGCCGAGCTGCTCGATGGTGGGCTTGCGGAACTCGGGCGCGGTCCCGGCGATGAAGTCCTTCCAGAACTGCCCGGCGTCCTGTTCGCCCGGCGCGGGCGGGGCCAGGCTGACCAGGTCCTCGGTGAAGCCGAGCGGCTCCAGCCTGCCGCGCCAGGATGCCTCGGCGGCGAACACCACCCGGTGCCCGCGACGGCGCAGCACGTCGCCGATGCCGACGCAGTTGTTGGTCGGGCCGTAGGCGCTCTCCGGCATGAGCAGGACCGTGAGCCGGTCAGCGGCCATCGCAGCCTCCGCTTCCTCGCGCTGGGCCGAGCGTAGCCTAGAGATCATGCGGGCATGGGTGGTGCACCAGCCGGGGCCCGCCGCCGGCTGCCGCCGGCGGGCCGCTGCGGCTGGCGCAGGTCCCGGTGCCAGAGCCGGGCCGGGGCGAGCTGCTGATCAGGGTCATCTGCTGCGGGGTCTGCCGCACCGACCTGCACCTGGCCGAGGGTGACCTGCCGCCCAGGCGGTCCGATGTCACGCCCGGCCATGAGGTAGTGGGCGAGGTGGTCGCGGCCGGGCCCGGCGCGGTTACCTTCCGCCCCGGTGACCGGGTCGGGGTGGCCTGGCTGGCGGGCACGGACGGGTCATGCCGGTACTGCCGCCGTGGCCGGGAGAACCTCTGCCCGGCGTCGATCTACACCGGCTGGGACATTCCGGGCGGATACGCCGAGTACCTGGTGGCCGCCGACGCCTTCGTGCACCCGCTGCCGTCGGGGTTCACCGACGCCGAGCTGGCGCCGCTGCTGTGCGCCGGGATCATCGGCTACCGGGCGCTGGCCCGCGCGGCGCTGCCGCCGGGCGGCACCCTGGGCATCTGGGGGTTCGGCGGCTCGGCGCACCTGACCGCGCAGATCGCCATGGCGCAGGGCGCGGCGGTGCACGTCTTCACCAGGGCGCCTGCCGCCCGTGAGCTGGCACTGAGCCTCGGCGCGGCGTCCGCGCAGGACTCGCTGGACCCGGCGCCAGAGCCGCTGGACTCCGCGATCATGTTCGCGCCCGTGGGCAGCCTGGTGCCCGCCGCGCTGCGGGCGCTTGATCGCGGTGGCGTGCTGGCCATCGCGGGCATCTACCTGAGCCAGATCCCGGCCCTGGACTACGAGTCCGAGCTGTTCTACGAGCGCGAGGTGCGCTCGGTCACCTCGAATACCCGAGGCGACGCGGCCGAGTTCCTGCGGCTGGCGGAGCGGCTGCGGCCGGAGGTCTCGGTCCAGTCCTACCCGTTCGACGCCGCTGATCAGGCCCTCGCCGACCTGGCCGCCGACAAGGTCACCGGCGCCGCCGTGCTCACCTGGTAGCTACGCCATATCGGCATTTTCCCGGTCCTGGCGCGCCCGCTGGCTGCCGGGCTGAGTTTGCCGGCTCTGGGCTCCGGGAAGATCACTCTCGGTTACGTATGAGTAACGCAAAGTGCATAACCGGGATGAAGTATTCGTCCTGCACGGCGGATTATCGCCAGCCTCTGCGGCCGCCCCGTGGGTGCGCAGAGCCGGCCTGCCGGACCGGCGCACCCGGCGCGGAAGCGTGACAGTCACGCGGCGCGACAGGAGGAGGAGTTCACATGCGGATCGGCCTGATTGCCCCGCCATGGGTGCCCGTCCCACCGCCGGCCTACGGCGGCACCGAGCTCGTGATCGACAACCTCGCCCGCGGGCTCAGGGAACTCGGCCACGATGTCAGGCTCTTCACCGTCGGCGAGTCCACCTGCCCGGTGCCCAAGGAGTTCCTCTACCGCGAGCCGGCCGCGCCGATAGGGCTGGCCGTGGCGGAGACCGCGCACGTGCTGGCCGCCTACGAGGCGCTGGCCGACGTGGACCTGATCCACGACCACACCCTGCTCGGCCCGCTCGTCGCGGGCCTGTCGGGGCTGAAGCGGCCGCCGGTCGTCACCACCAACCACGGTCCGTTCACCAAGGACACCAGGCCGCTGTGGTCCAAGGTCACCCGGCATGCCTCGCTGATCTGCATCTCGCACTCCCAGGCCAGGGCCTCGGGCGGTGTTCCGGTCGCCGCGGTCATCCACCACGGCATCGACCTGGACGTGCACCAGCCGGGTCCCGGCGGCGGCGACTACCTGATGTTCATCGGCCGGATGTCGGCCGACAAGGGCGTGCACCACGCGGTGCGCATCGCCAAGCAGGCCGGCCGCAAGCTGGTCATGGCGACCAAGATGCGCGAGGCCGCCGAGATCGCGTACTTCAACAGCCAGGTCCGCCCGCTGCTCGACGCGGACGACGAGACCCCGGCCGAGCTGCCGCTGCGCCGCAGGCTCTCGCTGCTGCGCGGCGCGGATGCGCTGCTCAACCCGATCACCTGGCGCGAGCCGTTCGGCCTCGTGATGGCCGAGGCGCTGGCGTCGGCCACCCCGGTGCTGGCGTTCCCCAACGGCGCGGCGCCGGAGATCGTAGATCCCGGCCGTACCGGCTACCTGTGCCGCGACGAGGACGAGATGGTGGCCGCGCTGCGCCAGGCTCGGCAGCCTCGACAGGGATCAGTGCCGCAGCGCCGCGGAGCGCCGGTTCTCGCTGCAGCGGATGGCGCGCGATCACGAGCGCTTCTACCGCCGGGTGCTGGACCGCGAGGTCCTGGACCGGCTGCCGGCCGCCGTGGCCGGGGAGTCGCTCATCAGCGCCTAGTGCGCTCACGGCCGGCCCGGCAGCCCGCCCGGCTGCCGGGCCGGCGCCCGCCTGAGATGGAGGTGCGCAGGTGACCGGACCCTGGGCTGCCGCCGACGAACCGCAGGCACAGGGCGCCTGCAGCCCCGCGACGCTGATCGAGGGGTCGACCTTCTGCATCAGCGAGCCGGGCGGCGATATCCTGCCGGGCCGGCCGCAGGGCCTCTTCGTCCGCGATACCCGGGTGCTGTCCCGGTGGGAGCTCACCATCGACGGGCGGGAGCCGCAGCCGCTGTCGGTACAGCACGGCGAGCCGTACTCGTGCACCTTCCTCAGCCGCACCCCGCCGCGAGCCGGCAAGGCCGACAGCACCCTGCTGGTGGTCAGGCGGCGCTACGTCGGCGACGGCATGCGCGAGGACATCACCATCAGGAACACCGCCGCCCGTGCCGTCAGGTGCGTGCTCCAGATCGCGGCGGACGCCGACTTCGCGGACCTGTTCGAGGTCAAGGGGCGGTCCAGGCCCAAGATCGCGGCCAGCGTGCACGCCGCCGATTCCGCGCTGGTCATCGCCAGCGGCCGCCGGGACCGCAACCAGGAACTGGTCATCGACGGTGACGGCGACCCTGCCATCGCCGACGGCTCGCTGAGCTGGCGGCTGCAGATCGCCGGGCACAGCGAGCGGGCCGTCAGCGTCGAGGCGGTGCCGGTCTACGACGGGGTGCCGATGACGCTGCGCTACCCGCGCGGCAAGAAGATCACCAGGGCCATCCCGGCCAAGCGGCTGCGCAAGTGGCGTCGGCGCGGGCCGCAGGTGCGCACCGCCGATCCCGCCCTGGCCGCCGTGCTTGACCGCAGCATCGAGGACCTCGGCGCGCTGCGGATCTTCGACCCCGAGCATCCGCGCCGCCCGGTGGTGGCCGCGGGCGCGCCGTGGTTCATGGCCCTGTTCGGCCGGGACTCGCTGCTGACCGCGTCGATGCTGCTGCCGTGGGACGCCTCGCTCGCGGCCGGCACGCTGCAGACCCTCGCCGCCTGGCAGGGCAGGGAGACCGAGACGGCGTCGGAGGAGGAGCCGGGCCGGATCCTGCACGAGGTGCGCTTCGGCCCGGCCTCGGCGGTGGCGCTCGGCGGCCGGAAGGCGTACTACGGCACCGCCGACGCGACGCCGCTGTTCGTGATGCTGCTCGGCGAGCTGTACCGGTGGGGGTACAAGCCCAGCGTCATCGAGGCGCTGCTGCCGCACGCCGACCGGGCGCTCGACTGGATCGAGCGGTTCGGCGACGCCGACGGCGACGGGTTCGTGGAGTACTGCCGCAAGGCCAGTCACGGCCTGGCCAACCAGGGCTGGAAGGACTCCTGGGACGGGATCAACTTCGCCGACGGCAAGATCGCCGAGCCGCCGATCGCGCTGGCCGAGGTGCAGGGCTATGTCTACGCGGCCTACCGGGCCAGGTCCGAGCTGGCCGCCGGGGCAGGTGACCAGGCGGGCGCCCGGCTATGGCGCAAGAAGGCCAAGACGCTCAGGCGGGCCTTCAACGAGCGGTTCTGGCTGCCGGACCGGGGCTGGTACGCGGTCGGCCTGGACCGCGACAAGCGGCCCATCGACTCGCTGACCTCCAACATCGGGCATCTCCTGTGGACCGGGATCGCGGACACCGACAAGGCCGCGATCGTGGCCAGGCAGCTCATGTCGGAGGACATGTTCAGCGGCTGGGGAATCCGCACCCTGGCCAGGTCCATGGCCGCCTACAACCCGATGAGCTACCACAACGGCTCGGTCTGGCCGCACGACAACGCGATCTGCGCGGCCGGGCTGATGCGCTACGGCTACACCGAGCAGGCGCAGCGGATCGCCGGGGTCATCCTGGACGCCGCGGCGCACTTCGGCTACCGGCTGCCCGAGCTGTACTGCGGGTTCTCCCGCGAGGAGTTCGGCGCGCCGGTGCCGTACCCGACGTCCTGCTCGCCGCAGGCCTGGGCCGCGGGCGCGCCGCTGCTGCTGCTGCACACGCTGCTGCGGCTGACGCCGGACATGCCGTCGGGCCGGCTGTGGTGCGCGCCGGCCGTGCCCGAGCGCTACCTGCCGATGCGCGTCGGCGGGCTCAGCCTGGCCAAGGCCCGTGTCGCCGTGGAGCTGTGGCAGTCCGGCTGGGAGGTCACCGGGCTTGACCAGCTCGATGTCGAGGTCATCCCGGCCCGCCGCCCGGCCCGGCCTGGCTAGCCGGCGGGTCCTCCGGCCCTGACAGCGGCACCTCAGGCTCGCCGCCGGTCCACTCGCTCTGCTCGCCGGTGTCGCCGAGCAGCGGCTGGACGCCGTAGCGGCGGCTGATGGCGACGCCGGACAGCCAGATCAGCAGCCAGCTATAGGACGCCAGGCGCGGCGCGGGCAGCGCGATGAGGATGGACAGGGCGAACACGACAGGGACCCTGGCCACGCGGAGGGTCACCACCCGCTTGAGCCGCGGGTCGAGCTCTTCCACCAGCCCTGCCCTGGCATTGACGGCGTAGATCCAGATAGCGGCCTCGGTCAGCCCGGCGGCGCCGGCGCAGCCGGAGTAGAAGATGATCGCGTCCCGCTGGCTGGTGGACGCGGCGCTGATCAGCGCCGTGGGGAACGGCAGGAACGCGATCGTGCCGATGAACAGCAGGTTCAGCAGCATCAGCGGCCGGTCGAAGGCGATGATGTGCCGGAACAGCGAGTGGTGACCGGTCCAGAACAGCCCGATCACCGCGAAGCTGATGCCGAAGCCGAGCATGCTCGGCAGCGCATCGTGCAGCGCGGCGGCGGCGTTCACGGTGCCGCGCCCGCCGTGCGCGCCGCGCTCGACCTGCACCGGCAGGTCGACGATCAGCAGCGTGATGGCGATCGCGAAGACCGCGTCGCTGAAGAACAGGATCCGGTCGTACTCCAGGCGCCCCGACCGGGCCAGCAGCGCGGTGCGGGTGCGGGCAGGCTGGCTCCCCGATTCGGCGGTCATGACGCGGAGATTACCGGCAGGCAGCCCGGTTCCGGCTACAGTTCGCCCGCCAGTTCCGAAGTCCAGACCACCATCCTGGTCCGGTCGCCGCGGAACAGGTCGCGGGCGTACTCCAGCGGCTGCGCGGAGCGCGAGTAGGCCGTCCGCTCGACCAGCATCAGCGGCGATCCCTCGTCGACTTCCAGCGCCTCGGCCTCCCTGACCCCGGCCAGCACCGGCTCGAACGACTCCCTGGCCCGGTGCGGCCGCTGGCCGAACTGCTCGGTCAGCAGCTCGTACAGCGACCCGTCGAGGCGGCAGCCGAGCATGCCGGGAAACACGGCGGCCGGGAACTGGGAATGCTCCAGCATCATCGGCCGCCCGTCGGCCAGCCGGATCCGGCGCACCTCGTACACCGGGTCGCCAGGGCTGATCTCCAGCGCGGCGGCCGCGGCGGGCCCGGCGGTGATCTCGGCCGCGCTGAGCATCCGGGCGCCGGCCACCACGCCGTGCCGCCTGAGCTGCTCGGAGAAGCCGGCCAGCGTCGTCATGTCCTGGTCCAGCTTCGGCTCCGCCACGAACGTGCCGCCGTGCCGGCCCACGGTCCTGGTCACCAGGCCGCGCCTGACCAGCTCGCTGAGCGCGTGCCTGAGCGTCATCCGGCTCACGCCGAGCCAGGCCGCCAGGTCGTGCTCGGTCGGCAGCCGGTCGCCGGGGGCGAGCCGCCCGGCCGCGATCTCGCCGGCCAGCCAGTCCTCGATCTGGGCGTGCACCGTGGTGCCGAGCCCGCGCTCCAGCTTGGGCGGCAGCTGTGCCAGGCCCGGCAAAGTGTCCGGCCTGGCCCGCATTTCCGCCCCTTTCTGCCGGCCCCCCGCTCAGGTTACCCGGCGGCGCCGGCGGCGGGCAGCGGGCCGTCGGCGGCCGGGCCGTCCGCCGGGTCGTCGGGCGCGGGCGTCATGATCGGCGCCACCGCCTTGCGGCGGCCGGCGGCCAGGTAGTAGACGATGCCGATGATCAGGATGACGCCGAGCACCGTCCACAGCACCGGGATCTTGTTCAGGAACCCGATGTGGAAGTCCAGCAGCCCGCCGGTCTGGTTCGGCGTCATGTTGCTCTGGATCCGCGGCCAGGCGAAGTTGACCAGCATCGCGCCGCCGTACAGCAGGCCGACGATGTTCACCAGCAGGCCCCAGCCGCCCAGCCGGAACGGCGCCGCCGTCTTCGGCCAGCCCTTCAGCCGGGCGCGCAGCACGGCGAGGTTGCCGAGGAAGTAGCTGAGGTAGATCATCGCGGTCGCCGCGATGGCGATGATGCCCGCGCCGGAGTACTGGAGGAACGGGATCGCCGCCAGCACCGCGATGGTGATGCAGGTCCAGATCGGGGTGTGCAGGCTCGGCGCGACCCTGGCCAGCGGCTTGGAGAACGGCAGCCGGTTGTCGCGGGCCATCCCGAAGCCGAGCCGGATCGTCGCGGCCATGATGGACAGGCAGCAGACGAAGATGGCCGCCGACACGATCAGCAGGTAGATCGTCGCCACCGCGTGCGGGAAGTCGGCCTCGATGATCTGCGCCGGGCCGTACCCGCCCTTGATCGCCGCGCCCAGGTTCGGGATCGCCATCAGCGTGCCGAGCAGGAAGACGCCGCCGATCACGAACGCGCCGACGATAGAGAACAGCACCGCCTTCGGCGCGGCCCGGCGCGGGTCCTTGGTCTCCTCGGCCAGCGTCGAGGCGGTGTCGAAGCCGTAGATCACGAACAGCGACATGAACATGGCGACCAGGAACGTGTTGCCGCCCACGTGCAGGCCCCCGCTGTTGGTCACCACGTGGAAGCCCTGGTGGTTGTAGACGGCCATCATGATCAGCGCGAACACGAACATGCCGAGGATCTCGAACAGCACGCCGGTGTTGTTGATCACCGCGACCAGCCGGACGCCGTAGATGTTCAGCACGGTGATCAGCACCAGGGTGATCAGCGCGACGGCGAGCTGGGTGTGCAGCGAGGAGCTGAGCCCCCAGCCCAGGCCGTTCAGCGTCGGTATCAGCGCCAGCGGCAGCGTGGCGACCACCGCCGTCACCGTCAGGATCCCGGCGAACAGGTAGATCCAGCCGGTGAACCAGGAGTAGGTACGGCCGGCCAGGTACTTGGTCCACTGGAAGACCGAGCCGGCCACCGGGAAGTGGCTGGACACCTCGGCGAAGTTCAGCGCGATGATGAACTGGCCGAGCGCGACGACCGGCCAGGTCCAGATGAACACCCCGCCGAGCGTGGTCAGGCCGAGCGCGAACAGGGTGAAGATGCCGGTCGAGGGGGAGATGTAGCTGAAGGCCACCGCGAACGAGCTGAAGGTGCCCAGCGAGCGCTTGAGTTCCTGCTTGTACCCGAACCGGGCGAGGTCGGCGCTATCGCGCTGCGACCCGCCGGTGGTGTCTGTGTCGGCACTCATGGCCTGGCCCTCTCTGATCCGACGGGACCGCAGATAGCTGCGTAGCGTAAAGCCGGGCATCTGCACTGTCCAGACCCATGTCTTGTTATGTCTAGACCTTTTGCCTCGGCGGCTCGTAGCCTTCCGGTGTGGAGGATGTGGGGGCGCTGCTGGCGAGGGTGCCCAGCCTGGCCGGGGAGCCCCGGGTCATCGCCGAGCTGGCCGGCGGCCTGACCAACAGGAACTACAAGGTGACGACGCCGGACGGCGCGTTCGTGGCCAGGATCTGGTCCGATGGCGGCCTGCTGGCCATCGACCGGGATTGTGAGTACCGCAACTCGGTCATCGCGGCGCAGGCCGGCGTGGGCGCGCCCGTGCTTGACTACCGGCCAGATGACCGGGTGCTGGTGCTGGGGTTCCTGGACGGCGTGACGTTCGGCGACGACGACGTGCGCGACCCCGGCAACATCCCGAGGATCGCGGCGGCCGTGCGGCGGCTGCATGCCGCGCCCCGGTTCGGAAACGACTTCGACATGTTCCGGATCCAGCCGCGTTACCGGGAGGTGGCAACCTCGGGAGGGATGAGGGTGCCGGCCGGCTACGACGACCTGGCTCCGCGGTTCGCGGCGGCCCGCGCGGCGCTGGCGGCCTC
The DNA here is from genome assembly GCA_963725175.1 of uncultured Actinomycetota bacterium. Taxonomy (GTDB): domain Bacteria; phylum Actinomycetota; class Actinomycetes; order Streptosporangiales; family Streptosporangiaceae; genus DASUBV01. The sequence goes on along the minus strand of CAVRXH010000006.1, from coordinate 1,971,507 downwards.
CGCCGAGGGCACCGTGCCGTGCAACAACGACCTGCTGGCCGCGAACTTCATCGACAACGGCGAGCGGATCGCGCTGATCGACTACGAGTACTCGGGCAACAACGACCCGTGCTTCGAGCTGGGCAACATCGCCGCCGAGTCCGGCCTGGACCCTGATGCCCTGGCGGCGCTGGTGACGGCCTACTACGGCCGTGCCCGGCGCAGCAGGATCGCGCGGGCGCAGCTGTTCAGCGTCGTGTCCTGGTACGGCTGGACACTCTGGGGTGCCATCCAGCACGCCACCAGCCCCCTCGACTTCGACTTCTGGTCCTGGACCATGCACCGCTACGAGTCCGCGGCCGCAGCCTTCACGACCCCTGCCTTCAGCTCCCTCCTAACCGCCGCCCAGCAACAGGACTGATCTTCATGCCAGACCTTCCCTCTCGCGCCCGTGTCGTCGTCATCGGCGGCGGCGTGATCGGGGCTAGCGTCGCCTACCACCTCACCCAGCTCGGCTGGAAAGACGTTCTCCTGCTTGAGCAGGGCCAGCTTTCCTGCGGCACCACCTGGCACGCCGCAGGACTAGTAGGTCAGCTCAGGGCCTCCGAGGCCGGCACCCGCCTCGTCCAGTACTCCACCAGGCTGTACGAGCGCCTGGAAGAAGAGACCGGCCAGACGGCAGGGTTCCGGCGCTGCGGCGGCGTCACCGTGGCCAGGACCCCCGAGCGGATGATCGCCCTGCAGCGGACCGCCGCCACCGCCGCCGCGTACCAGATCGACTGCGAGCTGATCAGCCCCGCCCGCGCCGCCGAGCTGTACCCGGTCATGGAGACTCGCGACCTGCTCGGCGCCCTGTGGCTGCCCGGCGACGGCCGGGCCAACCCCACCGACCTGACCGCCGCGCTGGCCAGGGGAGCGCGGCAGCGCGGCGCGGTAGTCCGCGAGCGCACCGCGGTCACCGGGATCATCGTCTCCGGCGGTGCCGTCGCCGGGGTCCGCACCGCGGACGGCGACATCGAGGCCGAGATCGTCGTTAACTGCGCCGGCCAGTGGGCCAAGCAGGTCGGCGAGATGTGCGGGGTCACCGTCCCGCTGCACTCGGCCGAGCACTTCTATGTGGTCACCGACCAGCTCGACGGCGTGCATCCGAACCTGCCCGTGCTGCGCGACCCGGACGGCTACACCTACTTCAAGGAAGAGGTCGGCGGCCTGGTCGTCGGCGGCTTCGAGCCAGCGGCCAAGCCCTGGGTGGCACCGGACCAGATCCCGGTGCCGTTCGAGTTCCAGCTCCTGGACGAGGACTGGGAGCACTTCAGCGTGCTGATGGACAGCGCGGTTGCCCGCATCCCGGCGCTGCAAGACACCGGCGTGAAGAAGTTCTACAACGGCCCGGAGAGCTTCACCCCGGACAACCAGTTCATCCTCGGCGAGGCGCCGGGCCTGCGGAACTTCTTCGTCGCGGCCGGGTTCAACTCCGTCGGCATCGCCTCAGCGGGCGGCGCCGGCCTGGCGCTGGCCAGGTGGATCACCGACGGGCAGCCCGACACCGACCTGACCGCCGTGGACATCCGCAGGTTCGCCGCGTTCAACGGCAACAACCGGTGGCTGCGCGACCGGGTCGGCGAGGTGCTCGGGCTGCACTACGCGATCCCGTGGCCGAACCGGGAGCTGACCACCGCCAGGCCGTTCCGTCGCTCGCCCGCTTACCATCTGCTGCGCGAGGCGGGCGCGTGCTTTGGCTCGAAGATGGGCTGGGAACGGGCCGTGTTCTTCGCCCCGCCCGGCACCCGCCCGGAGATCGAGTACTCCTGGGGCAGGCAGAACTGGCAGCCGTGGTCCAGCGCCGAGCAGCTCGCCACCCGCCGGGCGGTCGCCGTCTTCGACCAGACCTCGTTCTCCAAGTACCTGGTCACCGGGCCTGACGCGCAGGCCGCGCTGCAATGGGTGTGCACCAACGACGTCGCGGTGCCGCCGGGCCGCAGCGTCTACACCGGGCTGCTGAACGATCGCGGCACCTACGAGTCCGACATCACCGTGACCCGGCTGTCCGCCGATGAGTTCCTGCTGGTCGCCAGCGCCGCCACCACCGAGCGGGACATCGACCACCTGCGCCGCGCGATGCCGCCTGGCAGCCACGCCACCGTCGTGGACGTCACCTCCTCCTGCGCCGTGTACGGCGTGATGGGGCCGGCCTCGCGCGCCCTGCTGAGCCGGCTGACCAGGGCGGACCTGTCCAGCGCGGCGTTCGGCTTCGGGTCAAGCGCGATGATCGGCCTGGGCTACTCGACCGTCAGGGCCACCCGGATCACCTACGTGGGCGAGCTGGGCTGGGAGCTGTACGTGCCCGCCGAGTTCGCGGTCGGCGTCTACGAGGACCTGATGGCGGCGGGCGCGGACCTCGGCGTGGCGAACGCCGGCTACTACGCCATCGAGTCGCTGCGGCTGGAGAAGGGCTACCGTGCCTTCGGCCGGGAGCTGACCCCGGACTACAACCCGGTCGAGGCGGGCCTGACGTTCGCCTGCAAGCTGGGCGGCGGCGTCGCGTTCCTCGGCCGGGAGGCGGTGGAGAAGGCGAAGGCCGCCGGGCCGCGCCGCCGGCTGGTCTCGCTGGTGCTCGCCGATCCCGGCGTCACCATGTGGGGCGGCGAGCTGATCCTGCGCGATGGCGAGCCCGTCGGCCAGGTGACCTCCGCGGCCTGGGGAGAAACCGTGGGTGCCGGCGTGGGCCTGGGGTACATCAGGGACCCGGCCGGCGATCCGGTCACGGCCGCATTCGCCGGAACGGGGAGCTACCAGGTGAATGTCGGCGGCCAGCTCGCCGCCGCTACCGCCAGCCTGCGGCCGCCGTATGATCCGGCCGGCGCGCGGGTCAGGGACTAGGTGCGGCGCGCGACACTGGCGTCGGCGTCAGGCAGGAGCCATCGCAGATGACGATCAGCGTGTTCGACCTCTTCAAGGTGGGCATCGGCCCGTCCAGCTCGCACACCGTCGGCCCGATGCGGGCCGCGGCGATGTTCGCCGCGTCGCTGGACACCGACGGGCTGCTCGGCGACGTGGCCAGGGTCAGGGCGGAGCTGTTCGGCTCGCTCGGCGCCACCGGCCACGGCCACGGCAGCGTCAAGGCGGTCGTCCTCGGCCTGTCCGGCGAGCTGCCCGACCAGGTCGATCCCGCCGCCGCGCAGCCGCTGGTCGACGCGGTGCGGGACAGCGGGGTGATCCCGCTGCCCGGCACCGGCGGGGTCGCCTGCGACGTGGACGACGACATCGTCCTGCACCGGCGCAAGCGGCTGCCGTTCCACTCCAACGCGATGCGGTTCGCCGCGCTGGACGCCGCGGGCCGCGAGCTGAGCGCCCGCACCTATTACTCGGTCGGCGGCGGCTTCGTGCTCGGCGAGGATGAGACCGGCGCGCCGAAGATCGTGCCGGACCAGACGCCGGTGCCCTACCCGTTCAGCACCGGCGCCGAGCTGCTCGCCCGCACCGCCGAGACCGGCCTGCCGGTCAGCGGCGTCATGCTGGCCAACGAGCTGGCCCGGCGGGACGCCGCGCAGGTGCGCGACGGGCTGCTGCACATCTGGGCGGTCATGCAAGAGTGCGTGGCGCGCGGCTGCGCCGCGGAGGGCGTGCTGCCCGGCGGGCTGCGGGTCCGCCGCCGGGCCCGGCTGCTGCGGGAGACCCTGGAGCGGGCCGGGGAGACCAGCGACCCGCTGCAGGCGATGGAGTGGATCACCCTGTACGCGCTGGCCGTGAACGAGGAGAACGCGGCCGGCGGGCGGGTGGTCACCGCGCCGACCAACGGCGCGGCCGGCATCATCCCGGCGGTGCTGCACTACTACACCAGGTTCGTGCCCGGCGCCGATGACGACGGGGTGGTCCGCTTCCTGCTGACGGCCGGCGCGATCGGCGTGCTGTTCAAGGAGAACGCCTCCATCTCCGGGGCCGAGGTCGGCTGCCAGGGCGAGGTGGGCTCGGCCTGCTCGATGGCGGCGGCCGGCCTGGCCGAGATAATCGGCGGCACGCCGGAGCAGGTGGAGAACGCCGCCGAGATCGGCGTCGAGCACAACCTGGGGCTGACCTGCGATCCGGTCGGCGGCCTGGTGCAGATCCCGTGCATCGAGCGGAACGCGATCGCGTCGGTGAAGGCGATCACCGCCGCGCGGATGGCCATCAGGGGCGACGGCGAGCACAAGGTCTCCCTGGACAAGGCGATCAAGACCATGCGGGAGACCGGCGCGGACATGAAGGATAAGTACAAGGAGACAGCGCGGGGCGGCCTTGCCCTGAACGTCGTCGAGTGCTGACACCGGGGGGACCGTGAGCCAGGCGCGGGACGCGACCGCCGGCGGGCTGCGCCGGGTCAGGCCCGGCGGCGCGCACCAGCGGGTCACCAGCATCGAGCTGTTCTTCGACCTCGTCTACGTCTTCGCCGTCACCCAGCTCTCGCACTACCTGCTCAGGCACCTGTCCCTGGCGGGCGGGGTCCAGGCCGCGCTGCTGCTCGGCATGGTCTGGCTGCTGTGGGCCTACACGACCTGGGTGACCAACTGGGCGGACCCGGACCGCATCCCGGTGCGGCTGCTGCTGCTCGGCCTGATGCTGGTCAGCCTGGCGATATCGGCCGCGCTGCCCGAGGCGTTCGGGCGCAGCGGGCTGATCGTCGGCGGCGGGTACGCGCTCATGCAGGTCGGCCGCAGCCTGTTCGCGGTGTGGGCGCTGCGCGGCGCGCTGCGCCGTAACTTCCAGCGGATCGCCTGCTGGTGCTGCGTCAGCGGGGCGCTTGCCCTGGCCGGCGGGCTGACCGGGACCGGGCCGCGCGAGGCGCTCTGGCTGGCGGCCGTCGCGGTGGACCTGCTCGGCGGCGTGGCCGGCTTCTACGTGCCAGGCCTTGGCCGGTCCCTGACCCAGGAGTGGGACATCGAGGGCGGGCACTTCGCGGAGCGCTGCCAGGCGTTCATCCTGATCGCGCTAGGCGAGTCCGTGGTCGTCATCGGCGCCACCCTGGCCGGGCTGATGGACGGGCCGCTGGCCGCGCCGCACGCGAACGCCGGCCCGGCGATCGCGGCCTTCGTCATCGCGTTCGCGGGCAGCGCGGGCCTGTGGTGGCTGTACTTCGACCGCAGCGCCGAGGCGGGCGCGGCGGCCATCGCGGAGTCCGCCGACCCCGGCGCGCTCGGCCGCACGGCCTACCACATGATCCACCCGGTGATGGTGGCCGGGATCATCGTCACGGCCGCGGCGGACGAGGTAGTGCTGTCCCATCCCGAGGGACACGCCGGAACGGCGGGGGCGCTGCTGATTCTCGGCGGACCGGCGCTCTACATCGCGGGGCACGCCGCGTTCAAGGCGGTGGTATTCGGCCGGGTCTCGCGGACCAGGATCGCCGCGCTGGTCCTACTGGGACTGCTCGGCCTAGTGGCACCGGAGGTGCCGGCGGTGCTGCTGGCCGGGCTTGCCGCCGCCGTCGTGCTGGGGGTCGCCGGGGCGGACTACGCGACGCGCGGCGGCGCGGAGACGCGGGGTGGTGCGGAGGAGCCCTAGTTGACGGCGGTGGGGACCTTGGCCTCGGGGCGGGGGCGACCGCCGTCCTTGCGCTCGCGCAGCCAGGTGCGGGTGATGACCCGGCCGTAGCGCAGGCCGTAGGCCAGGTTGCGGCCCTTCTTGCTCTCGCCCGACATCCGGGGCCGCATCACGGTCGGCACCTCGGCGACCCGGTAGCCCTGGTACAGGGCGCCGATCAGCAGCTCGGAGGTCTGGTACTGCGGCTGGGTCTGCCGGACCACGCCGGTCATCTCCGCCCGCATCACCCGCAGGCCGCTGGAGGTGTCGGTCACCTTGGTCCTGGTCAGCGTGCCGATCAGCCAGGCGAAGAACGTCACGCCCATGTTGCGGAACAGGTCGGTGTTCTCGGTCCGGCCGAGCTGCCGCGAGCCAACCACGAAGTCGGCGCCGTCGGACTCCAGGATCCGCACCATCACCGGCAGGTCCGCCGGGTCCCACTGGCCGTCGCCGTCCAGCGTCGCGATGTAGGCCGCGCCGGCCTCCCTGGCGATCCGGTAGCCGAGCCGGAGCGCGACACCGTGCCCCCGGTTCACCGACAGGCTGCACACCAGCGCGCCGTGCCGCCGGGCGATCTCGGCGGTCTCGTCGGTGCTGCCGTCGTCCATCACCAGCAGGGTCACCGGCAGGTCGGCGATCTGGTCGGGGATCTCGTCCAGCACCGCGCCGATGTTCTCCGCCTCGTTGAACGCGGCGATGACCACAACCAGCCGCGCCAGCTTCACGTCGGCGTACTGCTGGGCGAATGCCTTCAGCGCCTCACCCGTGATCAGTTCGGTATCCGGCGATTCCCGCAGTCCACGGTAGATCGCGTCACCTAGCTGCTTCCGCCTCGGCATCTGGGGTCCCGTCTTCGGCTCGGCCTACTCTTGTGCCGGTCCACAATAGCCCCAAGCTGGACGGACCCGGCATCATTCAGAAGATACGTGCTACAAGCTCTACCTGCGCTCATGTCGCCATGACCTGGCGTCGGCAGCGGCCTCCCGGCGTCCCGCGCCCAGCCCGCAAGCGGGCCGCCAGGCCTGACCTTACGGCGGAACCGGCCGGTCAGGCTGGGGAAACGCGCAGCCGCGCTGGCGCGCGTGAAACTACACCTGTTACCGGATCCAGTTCCGCAGCCGGCCCGCCCCGGCAGGCGCCGAGTTGCCAACGCCGGACCGTTTCTTGACCCGATCTTTGCGGGGATTGCGGGCTCCTATTTGGGCCTGCCCGCTCTGTCCGCCGCCCGCCCCGCCCGCCCGGCTGCGCGGTCGGCGTGGCGGCCCGGCTACGGACAGCGGCGGGCATAGAGTCGGCCAAGAATCGGCAATAACTGAGGCGGCGGCCATTATGGCGCCGTTCCCGAGCTGCTGCTTCGGGGAATAGTCCCAGGTAGAAGACGCCGGATGCGCATTATGACCCGCCTTCGGGAATGGCGTGCGGGCGGGTGGCGCGGTGGTTACGATCGGGACGTCGCCACATGACGCTCGTGCCACCGGACTTGCCCGGTCGGCGATAACAGAGCGGATCCCGGCATCACAGGCCCCGTTTCGCACCATCGCGACCTGTCACGGGCCATGCGGCGGCGCGGGGCTTTTCCGGGCAAACAAGACCATGCGCGCCCCGGCCAGCCATGCCCAGGCAGCCTGGCCGGCGGCGAATTAGACGGGAGACAGCAGCCATGACCGAAGTGCTGCAGGGACCGGCCAGGTCCCTGACGCTCGACATCAGCCCGGCCACGGGGGCGCTCATCCTGCATGCCCCGCTTGAGCTGGCCGGGCGGCAGATCGAGATCAGCCCGGCTGGCCCGCTGGTGACCCGGCGCAGCCAGGCCATGGTCCGCGCCCGGCCGGTAGACGACGGCACCGGCTACGCGGCGATCTACCCCGGCCTGCCCGCCGGCCGGTACACCATCTGGCGGGACCGGGCCACCGCGGCGGGTACCGTCACCGTCCAGGGCGGCAAGGTCGCCAGGTTCGACTGGCGCTAGGTTCGAGGCGCGGGAGTTCCGCCGGCGCCAGCGCGGGCCGGCCGGGAGCGCCAGCCGGTATACCCTGGCGCGCGCGACGCCGGCTTGCCGGTAAGCTAAGTCAGCCATCGCGGCGGCGGAGTAGCTCAGTCAGGCAGAGCAAGCGGCTCATAATCGCTGTGTCGCCGGTTCAAGTCCGGCCTCCGCTACGAGTGCCAGCACGGCCAGGGAATAAGCCAGGCCCGCCGGCGCGCTCCATTCGCTGCCAGCTTGTCCGCTGGCCCCATCCAGCTTTGCCCCGCGCAGGGTGCGCGGGACCCCGGCGAATCAAGCCGCCCGCCCAGGGCGCGCTGCGAGAAAGAGAGTCACCGTGGCTGCGACAGACGTCAGGCCGAAGATCACGCTGGCCTGCCAGGAGTGCAAGCACCGGAACTACATCACCAGGAAGAACCGGCGCAACGACCCGGACCGCATGGAGATGAGCAAGTACTGCCCGAACTGCCGCAAGCACCAGCCGCACCGCGAGACCCGCTAGCCGCCGCGTCGCATGGCCCTCAACCCCGAGTACCTGGGTAAGGAATACCCGGCCAGCGACCCGTACGAGGTCAGCCGCGTCAAGATCGCGGAGTTCGCCGATGCGATCGGCGACCCCAATCCGGTGTACCGGGACCCGGCGGCGGCACGCGCCGCCGGGTACTCGGACGTGATCGCCCCGCCCACATTCGCCGTCGTGATCACCATGTCGACCAGCCGCGTCGCGGTCGGCGACCCCGGCCTGGGCCTCAACTACGCGATGGTCGTGCACGGCGAGCAGAAGTTCGCGTACTCCCGGCCGCTCGTGGCCGGGGACGTCGTCACCGCGCAGACCACCATCACCGGCATCAGGGCGGTCGGCGGCCTCTCCATGCTGACCACCCGCACCCAGATCCGCACGGTGGCCGGCGAGCACGTGTGCACGCGCGGACTCCACGCTGGTCGAGCGAGGCAGCGCGGCGTAGGCCGCGCGAAGGGATACCCGCGGTGAGCGATCAGATCTCCTACGCCGACGTCGAGGCCGGCACCGAGCTGCCGTCCGTCAGCTACCCGGTGACCAGGCTCGGCCTGGTCAAGTACTGCGGCGCGTCCGGCGACTTCAACGTCATCCACTGGAACGAGCGCGTCGCGAAGTCGGTCGGGCTGCCCGATGTCATCGCGCACGGCATGCTCACCATGGCGCAGGCGGGCCGGTTCGTCACCGACTGGGCCGGGCCGCGCCGGCTGGCCGAGTTCGGCGTCCGGTTCTCCGCGCCCGTCGTCGTCCCCGACGACGACAGCGGGGCGGCCGTCGAGGTCGCCGGCACCGTGGCGGAGAAGCTAGAAGGCAACCGCGTGGTGCTGTCGCTGACCGCCAGGTCGGCCGGCACCAAGGTGCTGGCCCGCGCCCGCGCCGTGGTCGTCCTGCCCTAGGGCACGCCGTAGCTAGGCGCCGCTGACCAGGATCACCAGCAGGGCGCCGGCCAGCAGGAACGGGCCGAACGCCAGCCGGGACTTGCGGGTCAGCCGCCGCGCGGCCAGCAGCGCCAGCCCGGTCACGGCGGCCAGCAGGTACGCCGCGATCAGGCCGTCGACCAGCGCGTGCAGGCCGAGCCAGCCCAGGTACGCACCGGTCAGCCCGGCCAGCTTCACGTCCCCCCAGCCGATGCCCGCCGGGTAGACCAGCGCCTGCGCCGCGAACACCAGCCAGGCCGCCGCCAGCCCGGCCAGCGCGCCGAGCAGGTGCGCCCCGCCGTCCGGGACCGCCAGCGCGGCGGCGGCCAGCAGCGCCAGCGCGACCGGGTAAGCGGGCAGGGTCAGCGCGTCCGGCAGTCGCTGGCACCTGGCGTCGATGGTGGCCAGCGGCACGCCGACGATCCCGAGGAAGCAGAACGCGGGTAGCGCCGGGACGGGACCGAACCGCGCCGCTAGCACCGCGAGCACCGCCGCCGTGGCTAGGCCCGCCGCTAGCCAGGCGGACACGGGCATGACCTCGCAGTCCCGGTCCCGGCACCGGCCGCGCAGCGCCAGCCAGCCGGCCACCGGGGTCAGGTCGGCCGGGCGAAGCGAGTTCCCGCAGGCCGGGCAGCGCCACGCGGGACGCAGGGTGCCGGGCGGGTACTGCGGCTGCCAGGCGATGACCCCGACGACCCAGCCGCCGGCCAGTCAGCCGGCCAGCGCGGCCGCGACGACGGTCAGCAGGGCGGGGGTGTCCATGTCCGTCCCAGTATGCGGGCGGCCGGGCGCGGCCCGCGCCGGCGGCGGCTCCCGCCCGGCGGCGCGGCGACCGGATATCGTCGGGCTGCCCGATGTTAGTCACGATCCAACAATCCCGCAGACTCCAGGAGGCCCGCCGCCTTGTCCGCCACCGCCAGGACCGCTACCGGGGCCGCGCTCAGCGACTACACCACGCTGCGGCTCGGCGGCCCGGCCGGGCGGCTGGTGCAGGCCGGCACCGAGGCGGAACTGATCGCCGGCGTCCGCGAGGCCGACCGGGCGGGCGAGCCGGTCCTGGTGCTCGGCGGCGGCAGCAACCTGGTGATCTCCGACGACGGGTTTCCCGGCACCGTGATCCGGGTGGCCACCCAGGGAATCGAGATAACTGGCGAGGGTCAGGACGCCGTCCTGGTCAAGGTGGCGGCGGGGGAGAACTGGGACCGGCTTGTCGCCTGGTCCGTCGCGGAGAGCCTGGCCGGGATCGAGTGCCTGGCCGGGATTCCGGGGCTGGCGGGCGCCACGCCGATCCAGAACGTGGGTGCCTACGGTCAGGAGGTCGCCCAGATCATCACGGCGGTCCGGGTGCTGGACCGGGTGACCGGCGAGGTGACCGAGCTGACCGGCGAGCAGTGCGCGTTCGGGTACCGGACCAGCATGTTCAAGCGGGCGGCGGCGGGCGCGGCGACCGGCCGGCTCGTGGTGCTCGCCGTGAGCTTCGCGCTGCGGCGGCCCGCTGGCGGCCAGTCCGCGCTGTCCGCGCCGGTTGGCTACGCGGAGCTGGCCAGGCGGCTCGGCGTCGAGCCGGGAGACCGGGTGCCGCTGGCGCAGGCCCGTGCGGCGGTGCTTGAGCTGCGCGCGGGCAAGGGCATGGTGCTCGATCCCGCGGACCCCGATACCCGCAGCGCGGGCTCGTTCTTCACCAACCCGGTGCTGACCGCCGGGCAGTTCGCGGAGCTGACCGAGCGGGCCGCCCGGCGCTGCGGGGACGGCACCCAGGTGCCGAGCTACCCGGCCGGGCCTGGTGCCGGGCCGGGCGCCGTCAAGGTGCCTGCCGGCTGGCTGATCGAGCGGGCGGGCTTCGGCAAGGGCTACCCCGCGCCAGGGCCTGCCCGCATCTCGACCAAGCACACGCTGGCGCTGACCAGCCCCGGCGGCGGCACGACAGCCGACCTGCTGGCACTGGCCAGGGAGATCACGGCCGGGGTCGCTGGCGCGTTCGGGGTAAATCTCAGTAACGAGCCGGTGCTCGTCGGGGTCACGCTGTAAGGGTGGCCGGGGGCGCCGGGCGCTGCTCGCTGGCGGCGAGCCAGGCGTCGATCCCGGCCAGCGTGTCGCGGCGGAGCTGATCCGGGGCGGCGCTCCCGCGCACCGACATCCTGGCCAGCTCGGCGAGCTGGGCGTCGGACATGCCGTGGGTGTCCCTGGCGATCTCGTACTGCGCGACGAGCCGCGGGCCGAATAGCAGCGGGTCGTCCGCGCCAAGCGCGACGGGCACGCCCGCCTCGTACAGCGTGCGCACCGGCACGGCGGCCGGGTCGGCGGCGACGCCGAGCGCCACGTTGGATGACGGGCAGACCTCCAGGGTGGTGCCGCGCTCGGCGAGCCAGGCCGAGCAGCCCGCGGTCGGCGGCGGCCGCCACGCCGTGCCCGATCCGGTCGGCGTGCAGGTCATCCAGGCAGGCCGCGACGCTCGGCGGGCCGGCCAGCTCGCCACCATGCGGCACCGAGCACAGCCCGGCGCGGCGGGCGATGCGGAACGCGGGCACGAAGTCGGCGATGGTGCCGCGCCGCTCGTCGTTGCTCAGCCCGAATCCGGTGACGCCCCGCCCGGCGTAGGCGACAGCCAGCCGGGCCAGCGTCCTGGCCTCTAGCGGGTGCTTGGTGCGGTTGGCCGCCACGATGACGCCGATGCCGACCCCGGTGGCGGCGCTCGCCTGCCCGGCCGCCGCCAGGATCAGCTCCAGCGTCGGCGTCAGGCCGCCGAACCTGCCCGCGTACCCGGATGGGTCGACCTGGATCTCCAGCCACCGCGAGCCGTCGGCCCGCTCGTCCTGTGCCGCCTCGGCCAGCAGCCGGAACACGTCGGCCTGCGTTCGCACCACCGTGCGGGCGATGTCGTAGAGCCGCTGGAACCGGAACCAGCCGCGCTCGTCGGCGGCGCTGAGCCGCGGCGGCCACTCGGAGACCAGCGCCTCGGGCAGGTGGACGCCGTGCTGGCGGGCCAGGTCCACCAGGGTGGCGTGCCGCATCGAGCCGGTAAAGTGCAGGTGCAGGTGCGCCTTGGGGAGCGCGGCGAGCGGCCTGGCCATCGGCTCAGTCTGGCAGCACGCGGCCAGGACTGGCCGGCCGGGTCAGCCCGCCTGGCTCAGCAGCTTGCCCATCCGGCTGATGCCCTCTTCCAGGTCGGCGTCGCCGAGCGCGCAGGACAGCCGGAAGTACCCGTTGGTGCCGAACGCCTCGCCTGGCACCACGGCCACGTCCACCTCGTCGAGCAGGATCTCGGCCAGCTCCGCGCTGGTGGCCGGGCGTCGGCCGGCGACCTGCTTGCCGAGCACGCCCTTGACCGACGGGTAGCAGTAGAACGCGCCCTCGGGCAGCGGGCAGTACACGCCGGGGATGTCGTTCAGCATCGCGTGTCATGAGCTGGCGGCGCCGGTCGAACGCCGCCCGCATCCTGGCCACCGCGGACAGGTCGCCGCTCACGGCGGCCAGCGCGGCGGCCTGGGCCACGTTGCACACGTTCGAGGTGGCGTGCGACTGGAGGCTGGCCGCGGCCTTGATCACGTCGGGCGGGCCGATCATCCAGCCGACCCGCCAGCCGGTCATCGCGTAGGTCTTGGCGGCGCCGTTCAGCACCACGCAGCGGTCGGCCAGCTCCGGCACCTCCACCGGCATCGAGGCGAACCTGGCGGTGCCGTAGACCAGGTGCTCGTAGATCTCGTCGGTGATCACCCAGATGCCGCGGCTGGCGGCCCAGCGGCCGATCTCGGCGACCTGCTCGGGCGGGTAGACCGCGCCGGTCGGGTTGGACGGGGAGACGAACAGCAGCGCCCTGGTGCGCTCGGTGCAGTGCGCGTCGAGCTGCTCCGCCGTGGTCAGGTACCCGGTGGTCTCGTCGGTCAGCACCGGGACGGGCACCCCGCCGGCCAGGATGATCGACTCGGGGTAGGTGGTCCAGTACGGCGTCGGCATCAGCACTTCGTCGCCGGGATCGAGCAGGGTGGCGAAGGCCTGGTAGACGGCCTGCTTGCCGCCGTTGGTGATCAGCACCTGGCTGGGCTCGGGGCGCAGTCCGGAGTCCCTGGCCGTCTTGACGGCGACCGCCTCGCGCAGCTCGGGCAGGCCCGCGGCCGGGGTGTACTTGTGGAACCTGGGCACGGCGCAGGCGCGGGCGGCGGCCTCGACGATGTAGTCGGGGGTCGGGAAGTCCGGCTCGCCTGCCCCGAACAAGATGACCGGGCGGCCCGCCGCCTTGAGCGCCTTGGCCTTCGCGTCGACGGCAAGCGTGGCAGACTCGGTGATCGCCGACACCCTGGCGGAGATCCTGCGCTGATCGGAAGCCATGGTCCTATCGTCGCACCCCGGCTGGGTCCGGCGCAGCTCGCCCTGGTCACCAGCCGGCTACCCGCCGGGTCCGGCGGCGGGCGGCCCGCGGCGGGCGGGCGGCCTCGCCGATCGGTTCGACGTCGGACGCCTTGGCAACGTAGACTGGCGCGACTGGTGGGCACCCGCCAGTGGTCCGCGCGTGCCTGACGTAAGGCAGCTTCTGTCGTCGGGAGCGCGCAGGCCGCACAGGGCAGTAGCTCAATTGGCTAGAGTCCCGGTCTCCAAAACCGGTGGTTGGGGGTTCGAGTCCCTCCTGCCCTGCGAGTGCGACCCGTGACCCTCACGGGAAAGATGGCGGCGCCAGCCGACAAAGTGATCGTTGCTCAGGTGAGGACATGGCGACTCAGACGCGTGGCTCGGCCGCCGAGAAGGCGGCAAAGCCCGGCCGCCCGGCGAAGCAGGACCGGGTTACCCCGGCCCGGTTCGTGCGGGAGGTTGTCCAGGAACTGCGGAAGGTAGTCTGGCCGACCCGCAAGGAACTGGTCACCTACACCACGGTCTCACTGGTCTTCATCATGATCATGGTGGGGATCGTCACGAGCCTGGACTACGGGTTCACGAAGCTGGTGCTGGCCGTCTTCGGCTGAGGCCGTACCTGGCCGGGCCGCGCGCCTCAGGTGGCGGGCTGATCTTCGGGGGCCTACTGCCACGGGCTGCTCGCGAGCAGGTCCGATCGTGAGCGAGCACCGCAGGATGACCGCGCCGGAGAGCTGGCGGGCAGGAAGAGCTGGAGAGAAGAGTAACCGTGTCCGAGTCCGAACTACAGGCCGGTGAGCCGTCGGCGGAAGTCTCCGCCGAGACGGCTCACGACTTTGCCCCGGACGCCGAGGCGAGCGGGGCGAGCGACGCTGACAGTGCCGCGCAGGGCGACGGCGTCGCGCAGGCCAACGGCGTCGCGCAGGCCAACGGTGCGGTCGGCGAGGACGCGCAGGCGCCCGCCGACGAGGACGATGTCGACGTGGTCGGCGAGTTCAAGTCCGAGCTGCGGACGCTGCCGGGGGACTGGTACGTCGTGCACTCCTACGCTGGCTACGAGAACCGGGTCAGGACGAACCTGGAGAGCCGTACCCAGTCGCTCAACATGGAGGACTTCATCTTCCAGATCGAGGTCCCCACGCACGAGGTCGTGGAGATCAAGGGCGGCAAGCGGCAGCAGGTGCAGGAGAAGGTGCTGCCCGGCTACATCCTGGTGCGGATGGACCTGACCGACGAGTCCTGGGCCGCGGTGCGCAACACCCCCGGCGTGACCGGCTTCGTCGGCCTGTCAAGCAAGCCCTCGCCGCTGAGCCTGGACGAGGTCGCCAACCTGCTGGCCCCGGTGCCGGAGGAGAAGGCGGCGAAGAAGGCCGAGACCATGCGGGCCGCCGCGGTGGACTTCGAGGTCGGCCAGTCGGTTACCGTGATGGACGGTCCGTTCGCCACGCTCCCGGCTACGGTGAGCGAGATCAACCCGGACACCCAGAAGCTCAAGGTGCTCGTCTCGATCTTCGGCCGGGAGACCCCCGTGGAGCTCTCGTTCGATCAGGTCAGCAAGATCTGACCGGCATACTCGCGCCCGAAGGCTAAACAGAGGTAAGTGAGGACTCAAGTTCGATGGCTCCCAGGAAGAAGAAGGTCGCCGCGGTCGTCAAGGTCCAGCTGAAGGCTGGCGCGGCCACCCCGGCACCGCCGGTCGGTACCGCTCTCGGCCCGCACGGCGTCAACATCATGGACTTCGTCAAGCAGTACAACGCCGCGACGGACACCCAGCGCGGCAACGTGATCCCGGTCGAGATCACCATCTACGAGGACCGGTCGTTCACGTTCATCACCAAGACGCCGCCGGCGCCTGAGCTGATCAAGAAGGCCGCGGGCGTGCCCAAGGGCAGCGGCGAGCCGCACCGGACCAAGGTCGGCACCATGACCAAGGCGCAGGTTCGCGAGATCGCCCAGGTCAAGATGCCGGACCTGAACGCGAACACGATCGAGGCCGCGGAGAAGATCATCGCCGGGACCGCCCGCTCGATGGGCATCACCGTCCAGGGCTGACCCCCGGTACGTCATCAGTGGCGCACGTCACCAGTGGCAGGGCCAGGCGCTGGCCCGCGGACCACGACTCCAGCTAGAGGAGAATCGCAGTGAAGCGCAGTAAGGCCTACCGCAAGGCCGACGAGAGCGTTGACGCCGAGAATCTGTACACCCCGGTGCAGGCGGTCGACCTGGCCAGGAAGACCTCCACGACCAAGTTCGACCCCACCGTCGAGGTGGCCCTGCGACTGGGCGTTGACCCGCGCAAGGCCGACCAGATGGTCCGCGGCACGGTGAACCTGCCGCACGGCACCGGCAAGACCGCGCGGGTGCTGGTCTTCGCCGTCGGCGACCGGGCCGAGCAGGCGACCGCCGCCGGCGCCGACTATGTCGGCTCCGATGACCTCATCGAGCGGATCCAGGGCGGCTTCCTGGACTTCGACGCGGTCGTCGCCACCCCGGACATGATGGGCAAGGTCGGCCGGCTGGGCCGGGTGCTCGGCCCGCGCGGCCTGATGCCCAACCCCAAGACCGGCACGGTCACCCCGGACGTCGCCAAGGCGGTCACCGAGATCAAGGGCGGCAAGATCGAGTTCCGCGTCGACCGGCACGGAAACCTGCACTTCATCATCGGCAAGGCGTCGTTCACCGACCGCGCGCTGGTGGAGAACTACGCGGCCGCGCTTGAGGAGATCGTCCGGCTCAAGCCGGCCGCCGCCAAGGGCCGCTACATGAGGAAGATCACCATGACGACCACCATGGGACCTGGGGTGCCGGTGGACCCGAGCATTACCAGGGGCATGGCGGAAGAGCTTGAGGAAGCCGCGGCCAGCTAGGCCGCGCCGCCTCATGCCGGGCCTTCCTGGCCCGGCCGCAGGACCAGCGTGCCGCCGCTGGCCCGGCCGCCGATTTGGCGAGCCGGGTCGGCGGCACGTACGCTGCTGGACAGCCTAAGACCGTCGGCCGTCGCCGCGCGCTGAGCGCGGCGGCCGAAGGCTCGCGATGCGGGCGGCCCGCGCAGGTGACCGAGACGACGACCGCAGGCCGGCGGCATGACCGCCGGTGCCCAGCGGCCCGACGCCCCGTGCGCCCGCGCATGGGGCGTTTCGCATGTGGCCCGCCTTCGCCGACGTCCGGAGATAGCCGGGCCCGCAGGCGCCCGGCCAGGAAGGGAGGCCCATGGCGAGGGCGGATAAGGTCGCCGCAGTCGCCGAGCTGACGCAGGCGTTCGAGACGTCGACCGGTGCGGTCCTGACCGAGTACCGCGGCCTTTCGGTCGCGCAGCTCGGCGAGCTACGCCGGTCGCTCGGCGAGAACGCCACGTTCTCCGTCGTGAAGAACACGCTCACCAAGATCGCGGCTGAGCAGGCGGGCGTCGCGCCCGAGCTGCACCTCGATGCTGGCCGGGCCCTCGGCGATCGCGTTCGTCTCTGGCGACGTAGTCGAGGCGGCCAAGGGGCTGCGGGACTTCGCGCAGGCGAACCCGCTGCTGGTGATCAAGGGCGGCGTGCTCGACGGTAAGACGCTCAGCCCGGCGGAGGTCACCAAGCTGGCCGAGCTGGAGCCGCGCGAGGTGCTGCTGGCCAAGCTGGCGGGCGCGATGAAGGCGTCCATGGCCGGCGCGGCGGCGACGTTCGCGGCGCTGCCGCAGCAGATGGCCAGGCTGGCCGCTGCCCTGGAGGCCAAGCGTGCCGAAGAGGCTCAGGCCGGCGGCGCGGCGGCCGATGGCGGCGACGTGCCGGCGGGGGATGCCCCGGCGGAGGCGGCAGCTCAGAGCGACGCCGAGTAAGGCGTCAGGCGACTAAGTCACAAGACAGGTAAGCACGCGGGCGCCGGGCCGCCAGGCCGGCCAGGACGCCGCGGATGAGTGAGCACGGAGGATTTACCACCATGGCGAAGATGAGCACCGACGACCTCCTTGGCGCGTTCAAGGAGATGACGCTGATCGAGCTCTCCGAATTCGTGAAGCAGTTCGAGGAGACCTTCGACGTCAAGGCCGCCGCCCCGGTCGCGGTGGCCGCGGCTGCCCCGGCCGGCGGCGGCGCCGCCGCCGAGGAGGCAGAGGAGAAGGACGAGTTCGACGTCATCCTCGAGGCCGCTGGCGACAAGAAGATTCAGGTCATCAAGGAGGTCAGGACCCTGACCAGCCTCGGCCTGAAGGAGGCCAAGGACCTCGTCGACGGCGCGCCCAAGCCGCTGCTTGAGCACGTCAACAAGGAGACCGCCGAGAAGGCGAAGGCTGCCCTTGAGGGCGCCGGCGCCACGGTCACCGTCAAGTAACAGCACCGTACGACCAGAAGTGCCCGAGCTGGCGGGCGCGGGAAGTGCCTTCCCGCGCCCGCCAGCTCACTGTCTTGCAGGGGTGCTGCCTTCAGAGGCGCCGCCGCCGCGGGGGTTCCCCCCTGCGGCGGGCAGTTTGCTAACCGGCCGGTATCCCCGGCCTGCTGGTAAGATAAACAGTGGTCTGTCTGTGATCCTCGTCACATGCGGTCAGGTGGCGACATCAGGCCTTCCGGGCTTGACGTATCGCTGCGCAGGAGCGATGCTGCCTTGCAACCGTGAAACATAACAGTGGCGTACAGTTGACCAGTGGTGTGTCCTAGGACTACACTGCTAATTTGCGCTGCACTCTCTCGTCCACGGCTATCTTCGACCCCCACAGCGGCACGGCCGCTGGGCGTCCCACGTGCGCGCGATGACAGTCGGCTTCAAGCTCGGAAGGACCCCTGTTGGCAGCCTCGCGCAGCGCCTCAGCTAAAGTTCCCGGTCCACGTCGTGTCTCTTTCGCTCGCATCAAAGAACCGCTGGAGGTTCCCGGGCTCCTCGCTTTGCAGACAGACTCGTTCGACTGGCTGCTAGGCAACGAGCGCTGGCGTTCGCGGGTCGAGGCGGAGAAGGCCGACGGTCACAGTCTCCCTGAGCAGTCGGGCCTCGAAGAGATCTTCGAGGAGATCAGCCCGATCGAGGACTTCACGGGGACGATGTCTCTCTCGTTCCGCGATCACCGGTTCGAGCCTCCGAAGTACTCGGCAGAGGAGTGCAAGGAGAAGGACATGACCTTCTCCGCTCCGATGTTCGTCACGGCGGAGTTCATCAACAACAGCACGGGCGAGATCAAGAGCCAGACCGTGTTCATGGGTGACTTCCCGCTGATGTCGCCCAAGGGCACGTTCATCATCAACGGCACCGAGCGTGTCGTGGTGTCTCAGCTCGTCCGCTCGCCCGGCGTGTACTTCGACCGGCAGGTCGACAAGACCTCGGACAAGGACATCTACAGCTGCAAGGTCATCCCCTCGCGGGGTGCCTGGCTGGAGTTCGAGATCGACAAGCGCGACGCCGTCGGCGTGCGCATCGACCGCAAGCGCAAGCAGAGCGTGACCGTGCTGCTGAAGGCGCTCGGCTGGGACGAGGCCAAGATCCTGGAGCGCTTCGGCGGCTATGAGTCGATGCGCGCCACCCTGGAGAAGGACCACACCCAGGGCCAGGACGACGCGCTGCTGGACATCTACCGCAAGCTGCGGCCGGGTGAGCCGCCGACGCGGGAGTCCGCCCAGGCGCTGCTGGAGAACCTCTACTTCAACCCGAAGCGCTACGACCTGGCCAAGGTCGGCCGCTACAAGGTCAACAAGAAGCTTGGCCTGTCGCTGCCGATTACCCAGGGCACGCTGACCGAAGAGGACATCGTCGCGACCATCGAGTACCTCGTCCGGCTGCACACCGGCGAGGACGAGATGAAGTCCGAGGCGGCGCTGATCCCGGTGGAGACCGACGACATCGACCACTTCGGCAACCGCCGCCTGCGGACGGTCGGCGAGCTGATCCAGAACCAGGTCAGGCTCGGCCTGGCCCGGATGGAGCGGGTCGTCAGGGAGCGGATGACGACTCAGGACGTCGAGGCGATCACGCCGCAGACGCTGATCAACATCCGGCCGGTCGTCGCCTCCATCAAGGAGTTCTTCGGCACCAGCCAGCTGTCCCAGTTCATGGACCAGACCAACCCGCTGGCCGGGCTGACGCACAAGCGCCGCCTGTCGGCGCTTGGCCCTGGCGGCCTGTCCCGTGAGCGGGCCGGCATGGAGGTCCGCGACGTGCACCCCAGCCACTACGGCCGGATGTGCCCGATCGAGACGCCAGAAGGCCCGAACATCGGCCTGATCGGCTCGCTGTCTTCCTATGGCCGGGTCAACGCGTTCGGCTTCGTCGAGACGCCGTACCGGAAGGTCAAGAGCGGCAAGGTCACCGACCAGATCGACTACCTGACCGCCGACGAGGAGGACCGCCACGTCGTCGCCCAGGCCAACGCGCCGCTGAAGGAGGACAACACCTTCGCGGACAACCGCGTGCTGGTGCGCAGGAAGGGCGGCGAGGTCGACTACATCCGCCCGGACGAGGTCGACTACATGGACGTGTCGCCGCGGCAGATGGTCTCGGTGGCCACCGCGATGATCCCGTTCCTGGAGCACGACGACGCCAACCGCGCGCTGATGGGCTCCAACATGCAGCGCCAGTCCGTCCCGCTGCTGCGCAGCGAGGCGCCGCTGGTCGGCACCGGCATGGAGTACCGTGCCGCGACCGACGCGGGTGACGTGATCGTGGCCGAGAAGGCCGGCGTGGTGGAGCAGGTCAGCGCCGACTACATCACCGTGGCCAACGACGACGCGACCAGGACCGACTACCTGGTGGCCAAGTTCCGCCGGTCCAACCAGGGCACCTGCTTCAATCAGAAGCCGGTCGCCTACGAAGGCCAGCGGGTCGAGGTCGGCCAGGTCATCGCGGACGGCCCGTGCACCGACAACGGCGAGATGGCGCTCGGCCGCAACCTGCTGGTCGCCTTCATGCCGTGGGAGGGCCACAACTACGAGGACGCGATCATCCTGTCCCAGCGGCTCGTGCAGGACGACGTGCTCTCCTCGATCCACATCGAGGAGCACGAGGTCGACGCGCGGGACACCAAGCTGGGTCCCGAGGAGATCACCAGGGACATCCCGAATGTCTCCGACGAGGTGCTTGCTGACCTGGACGACCGCGGCATCATCAGGATCGGCGCGGAGGTCGTCACCGGTGACATCCTGGTCGGCAAGGTCACGCCCAAGGGCGAGACCGAGCTGACCCCCGAGGAGCGGCTGCTGCGCGCGATCTTCGGCGAGAAGGCGCGCGAGGTGCGCGACACCTCGCTGAAGGTGCCGCACGGCGAGTCCGGCAAGATCATCGGCGTCCGGGTGTTCACCAGGGAAGACGGCGACGAGCTGCCGCCCGGCGTGAACGAGCTGGTCCGGGTCTACGTCGCAGCCAAGCGGAAGATCACCGACGGTGACAAGCTCGCGGGCCGGCACGGCAACAAGGGCGTCATCGCGAAGATCAACCCGGTCGAGGACATGCCGTTCCTGTCCGATGGCACTCCGGTCGACATCGTGCTCAACCCGCTCGGCGTGCCGGGCCGGATGAACGTCGGCCAGGTCCTGGAGACCCACCTGGGCTGGGTCGCGGCCACCGGCTGGCAGGTCGAGGGCGACGACGAGGACTGGAAGAAGCGGCTCAAGGCCATCAGCGCGGACGCCGCGCCGAAGGGCACCCCGGTCGCCACCCCGGTCTTCGACGGTGCCAAGGAGGAGGAGATCACCGGCCTGCTCGGCAGCACGCTGCCCAACAGGGACGGCGAGCGGATGGTCGGCGGCAGCGGCAAGGCGCGGCTGTTCGACGGCCGGACCGGCGAGCCGTTCAAGGACCCGATCGCGGTCGGCTACATCTACATCCTCAAGCTGCTGCACCTGGTCGACGACAAGATCCACGCGCGGTCCACGGGCCCGTACTCGATGATCACGCAGCAGCCGCTGGGTGGTAAGGCACAGTTCGGCGGTCAGCGCTTCGGCGAGATGGAGGTCTGGGCGCTCGAGGCCTACGGCGCCGCCTACGCGCTGCAGGAGCTGCTCACGATCAAGTCCGACGACATCCTCGGCCGCGTCAAGGTCTACGAGGCGATCGTCAAGGGCGAGAACATCCCCGAGCCCGGCATCCCTGAGTCCTTCAAGGTGCTGATCAAGGAGATGCAGTCGCTCTGCCTGAACGTGGAGGTGCTCTCCAGCGACGGCGCGGCCATCGAGATGCGCGACACCGACGAGGACGTCTTCCGTGCTGCCGAGGAACTCGGCATCGATCTGTCCCGGCGCGAGCCGAGCAGCGTCGAGGAAGTCTGACCACCAGCCTGAACCGAACTACCGTAGGGGACAAAAAAACGTGCTAGACGTCAACTTCTTTGACGACCTGCGGATTGGCCTGGCCACGGCCGAAGACATCAGGCTGTGGTCGCACGGTGAGGTCAAGAAGCCCGAGACGATCAACTACCGCACCCTCAAGCCGGAAAAGGACGGGCTCTTCTGCGAGAAGATCTTCGGCCCCACCCGGGACTGGGAGTGCTACTGCGGTAAGTACAAGCGGGTCAGGTTCAAGGGCATCATCTGCGAGCGCTGCGGCGTCGAGGTCACTCGCGCCAAGGTGCGGCGCGAGCGGATGGGCCACATCGAGCTGGCCGCGCCGGTCACGCACATCTGGTACTTCAAGGGCGTGCCGAGCCGGCTTGGCTACCTGCTCGACCTGGCGCCGAAGGACCTGGAGAAGGTCATCTACTTCGCCGCGTACATGATCACGTACGTGGACGAGGATGCCCGCGCCCGCGATCTGCCCTCGCTTGAGGCCAAGATCACCGTCGAGAAGGGCCAGCTCGAGCAGCGCCGCGACGCCGACATCGAGACCCGCCAGGCCAAGCTGGAGAAGGACCTGGCGGAGCTGGAGGCGGCCGGGGCCAAGGGCGACGCCCGCCGCAAGGTCAGGGAGAGCGCCGAGCGCGAGTGCAAGCAGATCCGTGACCGTGCGCAGCGCGAGATCGACCGGATCGAGGAGGTCTGGAGCCGGTTCCGCGGCCTCAAGGTCCAGGACCTGGAGGGCGACGAGCTGCTCTACCGCGAGCTGCGGGACCGGTTCGGCCGGTACTTCCGCGGCGGCATGGGCGCGCAGGCGATCCAGGAGCGGGTCGGCAGCTTCGACCTGGAGTCCGAGGCGGCCAACCTGCGCGAGATCATCAAGACCGGCAAGGGGCAGCGCAAGGCGCGTGCCCTGAAGCGGCTGAAGGTGGTCTCGGCCTTCCTGAACACCAGCAACAGCCCGCTCGGCATGGTGCTCGACTGCATCCCGGTGATCCCGCCGGACCTGCGGCCGATGGTTCAGCTCGACGGCGGCCGGTTCGCCACCTCCGACCTGAACGACCTGTACCGCCGGGTGATCAACAGGAACAACCGGCTCAAGCGGCTGCTTGACCTCGGCGCGCCCGAGATCATCGTGAACAACGAGAAGCGGATGCTCCAGGAGGCCGTGGACTCGCTGTTCGACAACGGCCGCCGCGGCCGCCCGGTCACCGGTCCCGGCAACCGCCCGCTCAAGTCGCTGTCCGACATGCTCAAGGGCAAGCAGGGCCGGTTCCGCCAGAACCTGCTCGGTAAGCGCGTCGACTACTCGGGCCGCTCGGTCATCGTGGTCGGCCCGCAGCTCAAGCTGCATCAGTGCGGACTGCCGAAGGAGATGGCGGTCGAGCTGTTCAAGCCGTTCGTGATGAAGCGTCTTGTCGACCTGAATCACGCGCAGAACATCAAGTCGGCCAAGCGCATGGTGGAGCGCGCCAAGCCGGTGGTCTGGGATGTCCTCGAAGAGGTCATCACCGAGCACCCGGTGCTGCTCAACCGCGCGCCCACGCTGCACCGGCTGGGCATCCAGGCGTTCGAGCCGCAGCTCGTCGAGGGCAAGGCCATCCAGATCCACCCGCTGGTCTGCACCGCGTTCAACGCGGACTTCGACGGTGACCAGATGGCCGTGCACGTGCCGCTGTCGGCGGAGGCGCAGGCCGAGGCCCGGATCCTGATGCTGTCCACCAACAACATCCTCAAGCCGGCCGACGGCAAGCCGGTGACCATGCCGACCCAGGACATGGTCATCGGGATCTACTGCCTGACCCGGCTGACTCCGGAGGTGCCGGGCACCGGGCGGATCTTCGCCAACCTGCCCGAGGCGCTGATGGCCTACGACCGCGGCGAGCTTGACCTGCAGGCGGAGATCCAGATCCGGCTGCGGGACGTCGCGCCGCCGGCCGGGTTCACCCCGCCGGAGGGCTGGACGCTTGGCCAGCCGCTGCGGCTGACCACCACGCTGGGCCGCACGCTGCTCAACGAGGCGCTGCCGCGGGACTACCCGTTCGTCAACTACGAGGTCGCCAAGAAGCAGCTATCGGTCATCGTCAACGAGCTGGCCGAGACCTACCCCAAGGTCGAGGTGGCGGCGGCGCTTGACGCCCTGAAGGACGTCGGCTTCCACTGGGCGACCCGCTCGGGCGTGACGATCGCCATCGAGGATGTCATCGCGCCGCCGAACAAGCCGCAGATCCTGGCGAACTACGAGCGCCGGGCGGACAAGGTTCAGCTCGACTACGAGCGCGGCCTGATCACCGACGACGAGCGCCGTCAGGACCTGATCGAGATCTGGACCCACGCCACCACGGACGTGGCGCAGGACATGGAAGCGGCCTTCCCCGAGACCAACCCGGTCTGGATGATGGTCAACTCCGGTGCCCGAGGCAACAACGCGCAGGTCCGGCAGATCGCCGGCATGCGTGGCCTGGTGTCCAACCCGAAGGGCGAGACCATCCCGCGCCCGATCACCTCCAGCTTCCGCGAGGGCCTCACCGTGGTCGAGTACTTCATCTCGACGCACGGCGCCCGCAAGGGACTGGCGGACACCGCGCTGCGCACCGCCGACTCCGGGTACCTCACCCGGCGCCTGGTGGACGTCGCGCAGGACGTGATCGTCCGCGAGGAGGACTGCGGCACCGACCGGTCGCTGCCGATGCGGATCGGGGAGCGGGACTCGGCGGGCAACCTGCACAAGCTGCCCAACATCGAGAACACGGGCACCGGCCGGACCGTGGCGGAGGACATCGAGACCTCCGACGGCACCGTGCTGGCGGTCGTGGGCACGGACCTGACCGAGATCCTGATCGACGCCGCGGTGGACGGCGGGGTGGAGTCGGTGCGCACCTACAGCGTGCTGGTCTGCCAGGCCAAGGTGGGTGTCTGCGCCAAGTGCTACGGCCGGTCGCTGGCCACGGGCAAGCGGGTGGACGTCGGCGAGGCGGTGGGCATCATCGCCGCGCAGTCCATCGGTGAGCCGGGTACCCAGCTCACCATGCGGACCTTCCACACCGGTGGTGTGGCGGGCCTGGACATCACCCACGGCCTGCCCCGCATCCAGGAGCTGTTCGAGGCGCGCATCCCCAAGGGCATGGCGCCGATCAGCGAGGTCGAGGGCCGGGTCCGGCTGGAGGAGCCGGAGAAGTCGCGCAAGATCGTGATCGTGCCCGACGACGGCTCAGAGGAGATCATCTACCAGGTCTCCATGCGTGCCAGGCTCCAGGTGGCCGACGGCGACCGGGTCAAGGTGGGCCAGCAGCTCATCGCGGGCGCGATCAACCCGCACGAGGTGCTCAGGATCCTCGGCTCCCGCGAGGTGCAGCTGCACCTCGTGCACGAGGTGCAGGAGGTCTACCGGTCTCAGGGCGTGTCGATTCACGACAAGCACATCGAGATCATCATCCGCCAGATGCTCAAGCGGGTGAACGTGCTGGAGTCCGGCGACACCGCCCTGCTCCCCGGCGAGCTGGTGGAGCGGCCGAAGTTCGAGGAGGTCAACCGCTCCGTCGTGGAGGGTGGCGGCACCTCGGCGTCCGGCCGCCCGGTGCTGATGGGCATCACCAAGGCGTCGCTGGCGACCGAGTCGTGGTTGTCGGCGGCCTCCTTCCAGGAGACCACCAGGGTGCTCACCGACGCGGCGATCCACGCCAGGTCGGACTCGCTGGTCGGCCTGAAGGAGAACGTCATCATCGGCAAGCTGATCCCGGCTGGCACCGGCATGCAGCGCTACCGGGGGCTGCGAGTGGAGCCGACCGAGGACGCCAGGTCCTCGGTCTACCCGCCGGCCGCCTACGACACCCCGGTGGACTACTCCTTCGGGCAGACGCCGGGCGAGGCGATCCCGCTGGAGGAGTACGACTTCGGCGCCTATAACAGGTAACGAGGGCTCGGCAGCAAGACGCGAGGCGCGGCGCCCGGTGACCACCGGGGCGTCGCGCCTCGCGCTATTTCCGCGCTGACCTGCGCATCCTCCCACCGGGCCAGCCAATCCCCCGGATGGGCTAGTGACCCGGCGGCGGTACTGGGCTGGCCTAGCCCGGTCTAGCTATTTCCCGCGTCATACGCAGCGGCTGGCCCCGCCGTGCTGCCATGCTGCCCGCGACAGGCAGTCAGGCCCGGCGAACAGGCGTGTGTTGCCCAGTAGCCGGGCGCCGATCCGGCGATGGGCAGGTGTATGGGCGTAGCGGCCGAGCATGGCAGGAAGCGGAAGGTCAGGAAGTCGGGGCGGCATACCGCGCCGTCGCAGGTCGAGAAGGTTGCCAGGGCTGCTGGCCGGGCCGCTCCCGCCGTCGCGGTGCTGGGCGCGCTCGCCGCCGCCCCGCAGTTCCTCGGGCACGCGGACGCCAGCACCACCCACGGTCACCGGGCGGTGGCCGCCGCGCTGTACCCGGACCGGGTCGGCGGCGTCGGCTCGGCCGTCAGCCCGCAGTGGTACAAGACCACCACCTACCGGCCGCAGCACAAGGTGGCCCCGCACGGCAGGCATGCCACGGCCGCCAGCCCCGGCACGGCCGGCCTGGGCGTGCCGCACCACCCGGTGCACTATGCCAAGCACCGCGCGCCGCAGCCCACCGCGCCGGTGGCTGACACCTGCACGCCGCACCAGGACGCGGCAGGCCCGCTGCCGGAGAACTACGCGCAGATCGTCGACTACCTGGGCGGGCACGGCTACACCGGCGTGGCCGCGGCCGGCATCGCCGGGAACATCTACCAGGAGTCTGGCGGCAACCCGGAGTCGGCAGGCGGGCTGATCGGCTGGACCCCCCTGCCCGCCGGGTACGTCACCGGCAATCCCACCGCCGACCTGGCTACCCAGCTAGCGGGCATCCTGAGTTTCAACCAGGTCTGGGCGCAGTACATCCCGGAGCTGAACGACGCCACATCCGCCGCCGGGGCGGCGGATGTGTACATGACGTACTTCGAGCGCCCCAGCGCGCCGGCCCAGTCCAGCCGCGAGGCCGCCGCCACGGCGGTCGCCGCCGCCTGCGGCCTGTAGCCGATCACGGCGACGGCGGGGGCCGGGAATGGCCGGCCCCCGCCGCGTGTTCCTACTCAGGCGAGGCTGCTGCTGCGAGATTGTTATGGCCCCAGGGCCGGTCACCGGCCGGATTCTGGCCGGAGCACTCCTCGCAGCGGATAGGCTGAGTAACCGCTGAGAGCCGCGGAAACCCGTTCGCTTTGCGACTGCGTTGCGTATTGGGTAACCTAGTTCTCCGTGCCCGTGACCCCACGAGCACGTGTGCGCCCGAGCGGCGCAGTGACTTCCCTCTCCGAGTGTCGGGCTCCATTGCGGCCCTGACAGCCGCGGCAGGCGCTGGTGACACGCCCGAGCGCGGGGTGCATGAGAGGTAAGAAACACGCAGGTCAGAGGATTAGCTCGTGCCTAGGTGACTAGGTGCGGCCGAGGTAGACGGAGACGCGGTGCCCACGATCCAGCAGCTGGTCCGTAAAGGCCGGCAGGACAAGGTAGCCAAGAACAAGACTCCGGCGCTCAAGGGCAGCCCCCAGCGCCGCGGAGTCTGCACGCGCGTCTATACGACCACGCCCAAGAAGCCCAACTCGGCGCTGCGCAAGGTCGCCCGAGTGCGGCTGACCAGCCAGATCGAGGTCACGGCCTACATCCCCGGTGTCGGCCACAACCTCCAGGAGCACTCCATCGTGCTGGTCAGGGGCGGACGGGTGCGCGACCTTCCCGGCGTGCGCTACAAGGTCATCCGCGGCTCCCTGGACACCCAGGGCGTTCGCAACCGCAAGCAGGCGCGCAGCCGCTATGGCGCGAAGAAGGAGAAGAGCTGACATGCCGCGCAAGGGCCCCGCGACCAGGCGGCAGCTGGTCACCGATCCGGTTTACGGATCGCCTCTCGTCACCGCACTGGTCAACAAGGTGCTGGTGAGCGGGAAGCGCTCGCTCGCCGAGCGCATCGTCTACGGCGCGCTCGAAGGCTGCCGGGACAAGTCAGGCAACGACCCGGTGGTGACGCTCAAGCGCGCGCTGGACAACGTGAAGCCGACCCTGGAGGTCCGCAGCCGCCGTGTTGGTGGCGCGACCTACCAGGTCCCCGTCGAGGTCCGCGCGTCCCGCAGCACCACCCTGGCGCTGCGCTGGCTGATCACCTACTCCCGCCAGCGCCGCGAGAAGACCATGACCGAGCGGCTGATGAACGAGCTGCTCGACGCCAGCAACGGCCTCGGGGCGAGCGTCAAGCGCCGCGAGGACACGCACAAGATGGCCGAATCCAACAAGGCATTCGCCCATTACCGCTGGTAACCCAGCGCACGAGCACAGACGAGGATTGAGGGTCTAAGCAAGTGGCCGCCACACAGACCGTGACCGGGCTCGCCAACGTCAGGAACATCGGCGTCATGGCGCATATCGACGCGGGCAAGACCACGACCACCGAGCGGATCCTGTTCTACACCGGCATCAATTACAAGATCGGTGAAGTCCACGAGGGCGCCGCCACGATGGACTGGATGGAGCAGGAGCAGGAGCGCGGCATCACGATCACCTCCGCCGCCACCACCTGCATCTGGCGCGATCACACGATCAACCTGATCGACACCCCCGGCCACGTCGACTTCACCGTCGAGGTGGAGCGGTCGCTGCGGGTGCTCGACGGCGCGGTCGCCGTCTTCGACGGCGTGGCCGGCGTCGAGCCGCAGTCCGAGACCGTGTGGCGCCAGGCCGACAGGTACGGCGTGCCGCGCATCTGCTTCGTCAACAAGATGGACAGGGTCGGCGCCGAGTTCCACCGCTGCGTGGACATGATCGCCGACCGGCTGGGGGCCACCCCGCTGGTGGTCCAGCTCCCGTGGGGCGTCGAGTCCGACTTCCGCGGTGTCATCGACCTGATCAGGATGCGGGCGATGCTCTGGCAGACCGACGGGAAGGGCGACAAGTACGACGTCGTCGCCATTCCCGGCGACCACGCCGAGGCGGCCCGCGAGTGGCGGGACAAGCTGGTAGAGACCATCTCCGAGAACGACGAGGAGATGATGGAGCTCTACCTTGAGGGCAGCGAGCCGGACGAGAAGCAGCTCGTCGCGGCCATCCGCCGGGCGACCATCGCCGGCGGCGTGACCCCGGTCATGTGCGGCAGCGCGTTCAAGAACAAGGGCGTGCAGCCGATGCTGGACGCGATCGTGGACTTCCTGCCCAGCCCGGTGGACATCCCGGCGATCAAGGGGCACGCGGTCAACGACGAGGGGGCCGTGATCGAGCGGCACGCCGACCCGGCCGAGCCGTTCGCCGCCCTGGCGTTCAAGATCATGTCGGACCAGCACCTGGGCAAGCTGACCTACATCCGGATCTACTCCGGCACCCTGGAGGCCGGCACGCAGGTGCTGAACTCCACCAAGGGCCGCAAGGAGCGGATCGGCAAGATCTACCAGATGCACGCCAACAAGCGCGAGGAGCGGCCGACCGCGGTGGCCGGCCAGATCGTCGCGGTGATGGGCCTGAAGGACACCACCACCGGCGACACGCTCTCCGACACGGCGAAGCAGGTGATCCTGGAGTCGATGACCTTCCCGGCGCCGGTGATCAACGTGGCGATCGAGCCGAAGACCAAGGGCGACCAGGACAAGCTGGGCACCGCGATCCAGCGCCTCGCCGAGGAGGACCCGACCTTCCAGGTCAGGACCGACGAGGAGACCGGCCAGACGATCATCGCCGGGATGGGCGAGCTGCACCTGGAGGTGCTGGTCGACCGGATGCGGCGGGAGTTCAAGGTCGAGGCCAACATCGGCCGGCCGCAGGTCGCCTACCGGGAGACCGTGCGCAGGAAGGTCGAGAAGGTCGAGTACACGCACAAGAAGCAGACCGGTGGCGCGGGCCAGTTCGGCCGGGTCATCATCAACCTGGAGCCCACCGGCGGCGACGGCGGCGGCTACGAGTTCGAGAACAAGGTCCACGGCGGTCGCGTGCCGCGGGAGTACATCCCGTCGGTGGACGCGGGCTGCCAGGAGGCGGCCGAGTTCGGCGTGCTCGCCGGGTACCCGATGGTGGACGTCAAGGTGACGCTGACCGACGGTGCTTACCACGAGGTCGACTCCTCGGAGCTGGCCTTCAAGATCGCGGGTTCGATGGCCTTCAAGAAGGCCGCGGCGCTCGCCAACCCGGTTCTGCTTGAGCCGGTGATGGCCGTCGAGGTCCGGACGCCCGATGACTACATGGGTGAGGTCATCGGTGACCTGAACAGCCGCCGTGGCCAGATCCAGGCCATGGAGGAGCGGTCCGGGGTGCGGGTGGTCCGCGCTCTGGTCCCGCTATCGGAGATGTTCGGCTACGTGGGTGACCTGCGTAGCCGGACCCAGGGCCGAGCGGACTACAGCATGCAGTTCGACTCCTACGCCGAGGTCCCGCCGAACATCGCCAAGGAGATCGTCGCCAAGGCGCGCGGCGAATAACGAGCAAGCCAGTTTCACCAGAACCAAGCAGAGCGCGCGAGCGCCTGGCCCCACCCTGGTGGGGACGATCGCAACGAGGAGACAGCAGTGGCGAAGGCCAAGTTCCAGCGGACTAAGCCGCACGTCAACATCGGCACCATCGGTCACATCGACCACGGCAAGACGACGCTGACCGCGGCGATCACCCGGGTGCTGCATGACAAGTACCCGGACGTGAACCCTTTCTACGCGTTCGACCAGATCGACAACGCGAAGGAAGAGAAGGAGCGCGGGATCACCATCTCGATCTCGCACGTTGAGTACCAGACCGACAAGCGCCACTACGCGCATGTCGACTGCCCCGGTCACGCGGACTACATCAAGAACATGATCACCGGTGCCGCGCAGATGGACGGCGCGATCCTGGTGGTGGCCGCCACCGACGGCCCGATGCCGCAGACCCGCGAGCACGTGCTGCTGGCCCGCCAGGTCGGCGTGCCGTACATCGTGGTCGCCCTCAACAAGGCCGACATGGTCGACGACGAGGAGATCCTCGAGCTCGTCGAGCTTGAGGTCCGCGAGCTGCTGAGCAGCTACGAGTTCCCCGGCGACGACGTGCCGGTGGTCCGCGTCTCCGCGCTGAAGGCGCTGGAGGGCGACGGGGAGTGGGCGGAGAAGGTCGTCGAGCTCATGGCGGCCTGCGACGACAACATCCCCGAGCCGGTCCGCGAGATCGCGAAGCCGTTCCTGATGCCGGTCGAGGACGTGTTCTCGATCACCGGCCGCGGCACGGTGGTGACCGGCCGGATCGAGCGCGGTGTCATCCACACCGGCGATGAGGTCGAGATCATCGGCATCAAGGAGAAGGCGGCCAAGACCACGGTCACCGGCGTCGAGATGTTCAAGAAGATCCTCGACGAGGGCCAGGCCGGCGACAACGCCGGCCTGCTCCTGCGCGGCACCAAGCGCGAGGACGTCGAGCGCGGCCAGGTCATCATCAAGCCGGGCACCAACACCCCGCACACCGAGTTCGACGCGCAGGTCTACATCCTGTCCAAGGACGAGGGCGGCCGGCACACGCCGTTCTTCAACAATTACCGCCCGCAGTTCTACTTCCGTACCACGGACGTGACTGGCGTGGTGCACCTGCCGGAAGGCACCGAGATGGTGCTGCCCGGTGACAACACCGAGATGAAGGTGGACCTGATCCAGCCCATCGCGATGGAGGAGGGCCTCAGGTTCGCCATCCGCGAGGGCGGCCGGACCGTCGGCGCGGGCCGGGTTACCAAGATCATCAAGTAAGGCGGGAGCCTCGGTGGCCGGAGCGTCGGCCACCGAGGCGACTCGCGTTCGGGACTATGACAGCAGGGCCAGTTGCCCTGTGGCAGACAGCAGTGGCAGCGGCAGGCACCTGGGATCGCCCGGGCTAAGCAGAGCGAAGGACATTAAAGCCAATGGCGGGACAGAAGATCCGCATCCGGCTCAAGGCCTATGACCACGAGATCATAGACAACTCGGCCCGGAAGATCGTGGACACCGTGGCGCGTACCGGAGCGAAGGTCGCGGGCCCGGTGCCGCTGCCGACCGAGAAGAATGTGTACTGCGTCATCCGCTCGCCGCACAAGTACAAGGACTCGCGGGAGCACTTCGAGATGCGGACGCACAAGCGCCTGATCGACATCATCGACCCGACGCCTAAGACCGTCGACTCCCTGATGCGCCTCGACCTTCCGGCGGGCGTCGACATCGAGATCAAGCTGTAGAGGGACGCACCGAGATGACCAAGCAGATCAAGGGGGTCCTGGGCACCAAGCTCGGTATGACCCAGGTCTTCGACGACGGCGGGCGGATGGTACCCGTCACCGTGGTCGCGGCGGGGCCCTGTGTCGTCACCGCGGTGCGGACGCCGGACGCCGACGGCTATGCCGCCGTCCAGCTCGGCTACGGCGAGATCGACCCGCGCAAGGTGAACAAGCCGCAGGCGGGCCACTTCGCCAAGGCGGGCGTCACGCCCCGCCGCTACCTGGTCGAGCTCCGCACCGCCGACTCCGCGCAGTACACGCTCGGGCAGGAAGTCACCGCCGAGACCTTCGAGGCCGGCCAGCTCGTCGACGTGACCGCCACGAGCAAGGGCAAGGGCTTCGCCGGCCCCGTGAAGCGGCACGGCTTCCGCGGCCTGTCCTCCAGCCACGGCACCAAGCGCAAGCACCGCGCGCCCGGTGCCATCGGCGGCTGCGCCTACCCGGGCCGCGTGTTCAAGGGCACCAGGATGGCCGGCCGGATGGGCGGCGAGCGGACCACCGCTCCCAACCTGACCCTGCACGGCGTGGATGCCGGCCGCGGGCTGCTGCTGATCAAGGGCGCGGTTCCCGGCCCGGCCGGCGGCCTGGTCCTGGTCCGCACCGCCGTCAAGACCCCGCTCGCCGCTGGCGGGCTGGCGACTACGAGTGAGGTGAGATGAGCCCGGCCAAGACGACTGACGCGGCGCAGCTGCCTGCCGAGATCTTCGACGCGAAGGTCAACATCCCGCTGATCCACCAGGTGGTCGTGGCGCAGGAGGCGGCGGCCCGGCAGGGCACGCACGCCACCAAGACCCGCGGCATGGTGCGCGGCGGCGGCAAGAAGCCGTACCGGCAGAAGGGCACCGGCCGCGCCAGGCAGGGCTCTATCAGGGCGCCGCAGTTCACCGGCGGCGGCGTCGTGCACGGCCCGCAGCCCCGGTCCTACGCGCAGCGGACGCCCAAGAAGATGAAGGCCGCCGCGCTGCGTGGCGCGCTGTCGGACCGGGCCAGGCATGGCCGGGTGCAGGTGATCGACGGACTGGTCACCGGCGACAGCCCGAAGACCAAGGAGGCGCTGGCGGCGCTGACGGCGCTGATCGGGACGACGGCGAGCACGGCACACGTGCTCGTGGTCGTGTCGGCCGCCGACAAGGTCACCTGGCGCAGCCTGCGCAACGCGGCGGGCGTGCACCTGCTCGACCCCGGCCAGCTGAACACCTACGACGTGCTGGTCAGCGACTACGTGGTCTTCACCACCGAGGCGCTGGACAGTTTCGTGGCCAGGAGCAGCAGCCAGGCCGGCGCCAGCCAGACCGGTGCTAGCCAGGAGGGCGAGCAGGCGTGAACAAGACCACGAATCCGCGGGACATCCTGATCCGGCCGGTCATCTCAGAGAAGAGCTACCGGCTCGCCGACGACGGCAAGTACACCTTCATCGTCGCGCCGGGGACCAACAAGACGCAGATCCGGCAGGCCGTCGAGGCGGTGTTCAACGTCAGGGTGACCGGCGTGAACACGCTCAACCGGCCGGGCAAGCGCCGCCGGACCAGGGCCGGCTGGGGCAAGCGGCCGGACACCAAGCGCGCCATCGTCAGCCTCGCCGCTGGCGAGCGGATCGACATCTTCGGCGGTCCGGTCAGCTAGCCGGGCGATCCATAGGAGCTTTGAGCACATGGGCATCCGCAAGTACAAGCCGACGACCCCCGGCAGGCGAGGGGCAAGCGGCGCCGACTTCTCCGAGGTCACCCGCAGTGAGCCGGAGAAGTCCCTGGTGCGCCCGCTGCACGGGCACGGCGGCAGGAACGTGCACGGCCGGATCACCACCCGGCACCAGGGCGGCGGGCACAAGCGCGCTTACCGGCTGATCGACTTCCGCCGGGCGGACAAGGACGGCGTGCCGGCCAAGGTCGCGCACATCGAATACGACCCGAACCGGACCTCCCGGATCGCGCTGCTGCACTACGCGGACGGGGAGAAGCGCTACATCCTCGCCCCGACCGGTCTCAAGCAGGGCGACCGGGTGGAGAACGGCCCGTCGGCCGACATCAAGACCGGGAACTGCCTGCCGCTGCGCAACATCCCGACCGGCACCGTGGTGCACGCCATCGAGCTGCGGCCAGGCGGCGGCGCCAAGATCGCCCGCTCGGCCGGCTCCGGCGTGCAGCTGCTCGCCAAGGAGGGCAGGTTCGCCCAGCTCCGGATGCCCTCGGGCGAGATCCGCCGGGTGGACGTGAGCTGCCGGGCGACGGTCGGCGAGGTCGGCAACTCCGAGCAGGGCAACATCAAGCTCGGCAAGGCAGGCCGCAGCAGGTGGAAGGGCCGCAGGCCCACCGTCCGCGGTGTCGCGATGAACCCGGTTGACCACCCGCTCGGCGGTGGTGAGGGCAAGACCTCGGGCGGCCGCCACCCGGTCAGCCCGTGGGGCAAGCCCGAGGGCCGGACGCGGCGTGCGCACAAGCCCAGCGACCAGCTGATTTCCCGTCGGCGCGGCAAGAAGAAGCGGTAGGAGCACCAGACGATGCCTCGTAGCCTGAAGAAGGGCCCGTTCGTCGACGACCACCTGATGAAGAAGGTGGACGTGCAGAACGACAAGGGCACCAAGAACGTGATCAAGACCTGGTCGCGCCGCTCGATGATCGTTCCGGCCATGCTGGGTCACACGATCGCCGTGCACGACGGCCGTAAGCACGTGCCGGTGTTCGTGACAGAAGCGATGGTCGGGCACAAGCTCGGCGAGTTCGCGCCCACCCGTACCTTCCGCAGTCACGTGCGGGACGACCGGCGCAGCCGGCGCTAGGCGAAAGCGCTCTACTAGCCCGGGGGGCAACCCCCGGACCCCCGGGTCTGAAGAAAGTGAGATTGAACGATGGAAGCTAGGGCGAAGGCGCGCTACATGCGCGTCACGCCGCGGAAGGCCCGCCGCGTGGTGGACCTGATCCGCGGAATGCCCGCGGACGAGGCGCAGGCGGCGCTCCGGTTCGCGCCGCAGTCGGCGAGCGACGTCGTCGGCAAGGTGCTGGCCAGCGCCATCGCCAACGCGGGGCAGGTCAGGCCGGTCGACGCGAGCTCGCTTGTGGTGTCAGCGGGCCTGGGTCGACGAGGGCCCGACCCTCAAGCGGTTCCGGCCGCGCGCCCAGGGCCGGGGCTACCGGATCCTACAAGCGCACCAGCCACATCACGGTCATCGTCGCTGACCGCGAGGGCTCGGCGGGCAGCGCTTCCGTCAGTGGTGCGTCACGCAGCGGTGCATCCAAGAGCAGGGAGAGGACCCGCTAGTGGGCCAGAAAGTGAACCCGCACGGGTTCCGGCTGGGCATCACCACCGACTTCAAGAGCCGCTGGTATGCCGACAAGCTGTACAAGGACTACGTCGCGGAGGATGTCGCCATCCGCCGCATGCTGCAGCGCGGCATGGAGCGGGCGGGCATCTCCAAGGTCGAGATCGAGCGGACCATGGACCGCGTGCGGGTGGACATCCACACCGCGCGGCCCGGCATCGTCATCGGCCGCCGCGGCGCGGAGGCCGACCGGATCCGCGGTGACCTGGAGAAGCTGACCAGCAAGCAGATCCAGCTGAACATCCTCGAGGTGAAGAACCCCGAGATCGACGCGCAGCTCGTCGCGCAGGGCGTGGCCGAGCAGCTGTCCAGCCGGGTCTCCTTCCGCCGCGCGATGCGCAAGGCCATGCAGACCGCCATGAAGGGCGGTGCCAAGGGCATCCGGGTGCAGTGCGCGGGCCGCCTCGGCGGCGCGGAGATGTCCCGCTCGGAGTTCTACCGCGAGGGCCGGGTGCCGCTGCACACGCTGCGCGCCGACATCGACTACGGCTTCTACGAGGCCAGGACGACGTTCGGCCGGATCGGCGTGAAGGTCTGGATCTACCGTGGCGAGGCCGCGCAGACCAGGGCCGAGCGCGAGGCGGCCGCGGCCGCGCTGCGCGCTGGCCAGCGGCCAGGCGGCAGGGACCGGGACTCCGGCAGGGACCGCGGTCCGCAGCGCCGTCGCCGCAACGACTCGGGCGAGGGCACGGAACGGGCGGGTGCGGGCGACCGCCAGGGCAATGCCGGCGCCGCGGAGCGGACTGCCGGAGCGGCCCCGGCCGCCGGTGCCGCCCCGACGGCCAGTGCCGCTCCGGCAGGCGCGGCTGACGCCAGCCAGGCTGGCGGGGAGGGCTAGACATGCTGATCCCGAGGCGGGTCAAGCACCGCAAGCAGCACCGGCCGGACCGGTCTGGTGCCGCCAAGGGCGGCACCAGGGTGGCCTTCGGCGAGTTCGGCATCCAGGCCATCGAGCACGCGTACGTGACGAACCGGCAGATCGAGGCCGCCCGTATCGCCATGACCCGGCACATCCGCCGTGGCGGGAAGGTGTGGATCACGATCTACCCGGACCGCCCGCTGACCAAGAAGCCCGCCGAGACCCGGATGGGCTCAGGCAAGGGCGCCCCCGAGTGGTGGGTGGCCAACGTGAAGCCGGGCCGGGTCATGTTCGAGCTGTCGGGCGTGCCGGAGCCGATTGCCAGGGAAGCCCTGCGTCGCGCGATGCATAAGCTTCCCATGAAGTGCAAATTTGTTAAGCGAGAGGTCGGTGAGGCGTGATGGCCAAGGGACTGGCAGCCGCTGACCTGCGAACCTCCACCGAGGACGAGCTGGAGCTCAAGCTGGCCGAGGCCAAGGTCGAGCTCTTCAACCTCCGGTTCCAGGCCGCCACGGGGCAGCTGGAGAGCCACGGGCGGCTGCGCGCCGTGCGCAAGGAGATCGCGCGCATCTACACGGTGAAGCGCGAGCGCGAGCTCGGCATCGTGCGTGCTGGAAGAGGAGAGCGACACCGATGAGTGAGACCCAGACGGAGACGGTCGCGCGTGGCTACCGTAAGGTCCGCGAGGGCCTGGTCGTCAGCGACAAGATGGACAAGACGGTCGTTGTCGAGGTGGAAGACCGGGTCAAGCACCCGAAGTACGGCAAGGTCATCCGCCGCACCAAGAGGTACAAGGCACACGACGGCGAGAACGCCTGCGGCGTCGGCGACCGGGTGCTGCTGATGGAGACCCGCCCGCTGTCAGCGACCAAGCGCTGGCGTGTCGCGGAGATCTTGGAAAAGGCCAAGTAGCCAGGACCCGCCGGTCCATGGCCGGGGCAGGCTTGAGAAGCAGGAGCTGACGTGATCCAGCAGGAGTCGCGGCTTAAGGTCGCCGACAACACCGGAGCCAAGGAGATCTTGTGCATCCGGGTGCTCGGCGGCTCGAGCCGGCGATACGCAGGCATCGGTGACGTGATCGTTGCCACCGTCAAAGATGCCCTCCCCGGCGCCGGGGTCAAGAAGGGCGACGTGGTCAAGGCCGTCGTCGTGCGCACCCGCAAGGAGCGGCGTCGCGGAGACGGGTCCTACATCCGCTTCGATGAGAACGCCGCCGTCCTGATCAGGGATGGCGGGGACCCGCGAGGCACCCGCATCTTCGGCCCGGTCGGCCGTGAGCTGCGCGAGAAGCGGTTCATGCGGATCATCTCGCTTGCGCCGGAGGTGCTGTAGATGAAGATCAAGAAGGGCGATCACGTGATCGTGACGGCGGGCAAGGACGTCGGTCGCGAGGGCACGGTGATCCTTACCTACCCGGACCGGCAGAAGGTGCTGGTCCAGGGCGTGAACATGGTGCGCAAGAACACCAAGGTGAACTACCAGGGCCAGCGTGGCGCCAAGGACGGCGGCATCGTCAACACCGAGGCCCCGATCCACGTCAGCAACGTGGCGCTGATCGACCCGGACACCAAGAAGCGGACTCGGGCCGGTTACCGGCGCGATGACGACAAGAACAAGGTCCGGGTCTCCCGGGCCAGCGGTAAGGACATCTGATGGCCACCAAGACCGAGGCTGACGGTGCCGCTACGGCGGTCGCGGAGCGAGTGCCGCCGCGCCTGAAGCAGCGCTACGCGGCCGAGATCGCGCCCGCGCTGCTCGAGGAGTTCAGCCTGGCCAACGTCATGCAGATCCCCACGCTGACCAAGATCGTGGTCAACATGGGCGTCGGCGAGGCGGCCAGGGACGCCAAGCTCATCGACGGGGCGGTCAAGGATCTCGCCATCATCACCGGCCAGAAGCCGGCCGTGGCGCGGGCCCGCAAGTCGATCGCGCAGTTCAAGCTCCGCGAGGGCATGCCGATCGGCGCGCACGTCACGCTGCGCGGCGACCGGATGTGGGAGTTCTGCGACCGGCTGCTGTCCATCGCACTGCCCCGCATCCGCGACTTCCGCGGCCTGTCCGACCGGCAGTTCGACGGTCGCGGCAACTACACGTTCGGGCTCACCGAGCAGCTGATGTTCCACGAGATCAACCCCGATCAGGTGGACCGGCAGCGCGGCATGGACGTGACCGTGGTCACGTCCGCGACCACCGACGACCAGGGGCGCTCGCTGTTGCGGCGCCTGGGCTTCCCGTTCAAGGAGAACTGAGCAGTGGCGAAGAAAAGCCTCGTCGCCAAGGCGAAGCGCACCCCCAAGTTCGAGGTGCGCGCCTACACCAGGTGCTCCCGGTGCGGTCGCCCGCGCGCTGTCTACCGCAGGTTCGGCCTGTGCCGGATTTGCTTCCGGACGATGGCGCACCGAGGCGAGCTTCCCGGCATCACCAAGTCCAGCTGGTAACCGCCGCCGCGCGATATCGCGCGGCGCGGTACGACAGATCAACCTGGGCGCTCCGGCGCCCACTGACCACGCCGAAGGTCCGGGCAGGAAACCACGGCGAGGAGGGCCACCAGGCCATGACCATGACCGACCCGGTCGCAGACATGCTGACCAGGCTCCGCAACGCTAATTCGGCGTACCACGACGCCGTGATCATGCCGCATTCCAAGATCAAGGTGCACATAGCCGAGATCCTCCAGCAGGAGGGCTACATCTTCGGCTGGCGCGTCGAGGACGCGGAGGTCGGCAAGCACCTGGTCGTGACGCTCAAGTACGGCCCGACGCGGGAACGCTCCATCGCGGGCCTCAAGCGAGTGTCCAAGCCAGGGCTGCGGGTGTACGCGCGCAAGGACAACCTGCCGCGGGTGCTCGGCGGCCTCGGCGTCGCGATCATCTCGACGTCGTCCGGCCTGATGACCGACAAGCAGGCGAAGAAGAAAGGCGTAGGCGGGGAAGTCCTCGCTTACGTCTGGTAGGGGAGCCAGCGATGTCTCGTATCGGACGGATGCCCGTCACGGTGCCCAGCGGCGTGGACGTGAGCATCAACGGCCGTGAGGTCGTGGTGAAGGGCCCGAAGGGCACCCTCAGCGTGCAGGTGGCCTCGCCTATCGAGGTCAGCCAGAACGACGGCGTCATCACCGTCACCAGGCCGAGCGACGAGGGCGAGGTCCGGGCGCTGCACGGGCTGTCCCGGTCGCTGATCGCCAACATGGTGACCGGGGTGACCGAGGGCTACCGCAAGACCATGGAGATCGTCGGGGTCGGCTACCGTGTGCAGGCCAAGGGCAGGGACCTGGAGTTCGCCCTCGGTTTCAGCCACCCGGTCCCGGTGCCGGCGCCGGAGGGGATCACCTTCCGCGTGGAGACGCCCACCAGGTTCATCGTGGAGGGCATCGACAAGCAGCAGGTCGGTGAGGTCGCGGCCAATATCCGCAAGCTCCGCAAGCCCGACCCCTATAAGGGCAAGGGCGTGCGTTACCAGGGTGAGCAGATCCGCCGCAAGGTCGGGAAGGCTGGGAAGTAAGACATGTCTGGCACCAGGACACGGGCGCACGGGCGCATCACCGGCCGGACCGCCGCGCGCATTTCCTCGCGGCAGCGGCGGCACCTGCGGGTCCGCAAGAAGGTGGAGGGCAGCCCCGTGCGGCCCCGCCTCGTCGTGACCCGCTCGGCCCGCAACACCTTCGCCCAGCTCATCGACGACGTGGCCGGCATCACGCTGGCCTCGGCGTCCACGCTGGACGCATCGATCAGGACGGCGGGCGCGGACAAGACCGCCAAGGCCAAGCAGGTCGGCGTGCTGCTCGCGGAGCGGGCCACCCAGGCCGGCGTCACCGCGGCGGTGTTCGACCGTGGCGGCAACGCCTATCACGGCCGCGTCGCCGCGCTGGCGGACGGCGCGCGGGAAGGCGGGCTGGCCCTATGAGCACCTGCGTCACCAAGCTACGGAAGAGGACAAGGTAATGCCACCACAGCGGAGGACCGGCGGAGGCGGCGGTGAGCGGCGTGACCGCCGCGACGATCGCCGCGGTGGTGCCGCCGATAAGGGCACTGCCTACCTGGAGCGCGTGGTCACCATCAACCGGGTGGCCAAGGTCGTCCAGGGCGGGCGCCGGTTCAGCTTCACCGCGCTGGTCGTGGTGGGCGACGGCAACGGCATGGTCGGCGTCGGCTACGGCAAGGCCAAGGAAGTTCCCGCGGCCATCGCCAAGGGCGTCGAGGCGGCTAAGAAGAGCTTCTTCCGGGTGCCCAGGATCGCCGGCACGATCCCGCACACCGTGCAGGGCGAGGAGGCGGCGGGCGTTGTCCTGCTCAAGCCGGCCAGCCCCGGCACCGGCGTGATCGCCGGCGGCCCGGTGCGCGCCGTGCTGGAGTGCGCGGGCATCCACGACGTGCTGTCCCGCTCGCTCGGCTCGTCGAACCCGATCAACGTGGTGCACGCGACCGTGGCCGCGCTCAAGGGCCTGAGCCGGCCCGAGGAGATCGCCGCGCGGCGCGGGCTGCCGATCGAGCACGTGGCCCCGGCCGCGATGCTCCGTGCCAGGGCCGCCGCCGCCACCTCCGCCACGCCAGATAACAGCTGAGCGGGAGTGCGACATGGCAGAGACGAATGGCAAAGGGCTGAAGGTCACCCAGGTCAAGTCCAAGATCGGCGGTACGGCGCCGCAGCGTGAGTCGCTGCGCTCGCTGGGCCTGCACCGGATCGGCGACGTGGTCATGAAGTCAGACCGGCCCGAGATCCGCGGGATGATCCAGGTGGTTCGTCACCTGGTCACCGTGGAGGAGGTTGACTAGAGATGTCAGACAACGAGAGCACGCCCGGCGGCCGGGCGGGCCTGAAGATTCATCACCTGCGTCCCGCCCCCGGCGCGCGCACCGCCAAGACGCGAGTCGGCCGCGGTGAGGCTTCCAAGGGCAAGACCGCGGGCCGCGGCACCAAGGGCAGCAAGGCTCGTACCCAGGTGGCGCCGGGCTTCGAGGGCGGCCAGATGCCGCTGCACCGGCGGCTGCCGAAGCTCAAGGGATTCTCCAACCTGCCGTTCAAGACCACCTACCAGGTGGTCAACATCGACCGGCTGGCGGCGCTGTATCCGTCGGGCGGCGAGGTGACGCCGGAGAGTCTGGTCGCCAGGGGCGCGGTCCGTCCCGGCGAACTGGTGAAGGTGCTCGGCCAGGGCGAGACCCCGATCGCACTCCAGGTCAGCGCGCACGCCTTCTCGACCTCGGCCGCCGAGAAGATCACTGCGGCCGGCGGTACTGTTACCGAATTGTGAAACAGCGGCCCTGTCGCTTCCTGCCCGGCTGGCAGCCGCTGGCCGGGGCAGGAGCACAGGCCGATAACTGTCGTCACGCAGGGCTTCCGCACCGGCCAGGGCGCGTTAGACTTCGGCGTGCGTATCGCGCTGGTCACCGGCGCGGCCATCGGTCGTGGCAGGAGCGGCAGATGACGATGACCCACCGAGCAGAGGACTGCGCATGCTGACCGCGTTCATCCGGGCGTTCCGGACGCCCGACCTGCGCAGAAAGCTGCTGTTCACCGTCTTCATCATCGCGGTATTCCGGCTGGGCACCTCGCTGCCCACGCCGGGTGTCTCGCAGAAGGCCGTGACGTTCTGCCTTAATGCCTCCTCGACCAAGTCCAGCCTGTTCGAGCTGGTCAACTTGTTCAGCGGCGGTGCCCTGCTCAAGCTGGCGGTGTTCGCGCTCGGCATCATGCCGTACATCACCGCGAGCATCATCCTGCAGCTCCTCGCGGTGGTGATCCCGCGCCTGGAGACCCTCCGCCAGGAGGGCCAGTCCGGCCAGGCGAAGATCACTCAGTACACCCGGTACCTCACCATCGGCCTGGCGATCCTCCAGTCCACCGGGATCATCGCGCTGGCCAGGTCGGGCAACCTGATCCCGACCTGCACCAAGCAGCTCATCCCTGACTCCTCCGTCTTCACCATCGCCACCATGGTCATCTGCATGACGGCGGGCACCGCCGTCATCATGTGGCTGGGCGAGCTGATCACCGACCGCGGTGTCGGCAACGGCATGTCGCTGATGATCTTCACCCAGGTTATCGCCGTCATCCCCGGCGAGATGGAGCAGATCTACGAGACCAAGCACGCGTTCGTCTTCGGCGCCGTGCTGCTGGTCGGAATCGCGATCATCGCCTTCGTCGCGCTGATGGAGCAGGCCCAGCGCCGGATCCCCGTGCAGTACGCCAAGCGGATGGT
Source organism: uncultured Actinomycetota bacterium (assembly GCA_963725175.1). GTDB lineage: Bacteria > Actinomycetota > Actinomycetes > Streptosporangiales > Streptosporangiaceae > DASUBV01. The sequence goes on along the minus strand of CAVRXH010000006.1, from coordinate 1,929,388 downwards.
CGGCCGCCGGATGTACGGCGGCACCTCGACCTACATCCCGCTCAAGGTCAACCAGGCGGGCGTCATCCCGGTCATCTTCGCCTCGTCGCTGCTGTACATCCCGCAGCTCGCGTCCCAGCTCTTCGGGCGGAACTCGACGTCGGCCTGGGTGCGGTGGATCAACACCAACCTGGCCACCGGCGGCAAGCCCGCCTACGCACTGCTGTTCTTCGTGCTCATCATCTTCTTCACCTACTTCTATGTGTCGATCACCTTCAACCCCGACGAGGTGGCCGACAACATGAAGAAGTACGGCGGGTTCATCCCCGGCATCCGGCCCGGCGGGCCGACCGCCGGCTACCTCAGCTACGTGCTGAGCCGGCTGACCGCGGCGGGCTCGCTGTACCTGGGCCTGGTCGCGCTGATCCCGGTCGTCGCCATCGGCCTGCTCGCCGCGAACGCGCAGTTCCCGCTTGGGGGCACCAGCATCATGATCGCGGTGGGCGTCGGCCTGGACACGGTGAAGCAGATCGAGAGCCAACTGCAGCAGCGCAACTATGAGGGCTTCCTGAGGTAGTGCGCCTCGTCCTCGTCGGGCCCCCCGGTGCGGGCAAGGGGACACAGGCCCAGTTCATCTCCTCGAACCTGTCGATCCCGAAAATATCGACAGGTGACATCTTCCGGTTCAACGTCAGCACGGGCACCGAGCTGGGCCGCCAGGCCAAGGCGTTCATGGACCGGGGTGACCTGGTGCCGGACGAGATCACGATCGGGATGGTGGCCGCCCGGCTGGCCGAGGACGACACCCAGGTCGGCTTCCTGCTCGACGGCTTTCCCCGCAATGTCCCGCAGGCCGAGACGCTGAAGAAGATGCTCGCCGAGTCCGACTCCAGGCTGGACATCGTGCTGGAGCTCGTCGTCGACGACGACGAGGTGGTCAGGCGGCTGTCCGGCCGGCGGACCTGCCGTCAGTGCGGCCGGATCTGGCACGTGGTCTTCGACCCGCCGGACCGCCAGGACCGCTGCGACGACTGCGGCGGCGAGCTGTTCCAGCGCGACGACGACCAGGAGGAGACCATCCGGCACCGGCTGGATGTCTACCAGAAGCAGACCAGGCCGCTGATCGCCTTCTACGCCGATGAGGGCACCCTGCTGGGCATCGACGCCACGGGCCCGGTCGAGGAGATCACCGACCGGGCGATGAGCGCATTGCGGCGATTCGTCCGCTGAATGGGACTCCTGCGGGTGGCCGGGTAGCGTAGATAAGAACCCCAGGAGGCGACAATGCGGCGCAGGCGGGACAGGGCGATCGAGGTCAAGACCCCGGCGCAGATCGCTGTCATGCGCGAGGCCGGGCTGGTCGTCGCGGGCGCGCTGGACGCCGCCGTCGCGGCGGTGCGGCCGGGCGTCAGCACCGCGGACCTGGACGCCATTGCCTCGGCCTATATTCGCGAGGCCGGCGCCACGCCTTCGTTCAAGGGATATCACGGGTATCCCGCGACCATCTGCACGTCGGTGAACGAGCAGGTGGTGCACGGCATCCCCAGCCCGGAAACGGTGCTGAAGGCCGGTGACGTGATCTCCATCGACTGCGGGGCCATCGTGCGCGGATGGCACGGCGACGCGGCCGTCACGGTCGGCGTCGGGGAGGTATCGGCCGAGCTGACCGCGCTGCTGGCCGACTGCGAGGACGCCCTGTGGGAAGGCCTGGCCCGCGCGGTTGCCGGCGGACGGCTGACCGACATCAGCGCGGCGGTCGAGGCGGCGGCGCTGCAGCGGGGCAGCTACGGGATCGTGGAGGAGTACACCGGGCACGGCATCGGCACCGCGATGCACATGGACCCGCCGGTGCCCAACTACGGCAAGCCCGGCCGCGGGCCCGCGCTGGTCGAGGGGATGGCGCTCGCGGTGGAGCCGATGCTGGTGCTCGGCGAGGCGGAGACCGACCTGCTGCCGGACGGCTGGACGGTCGTCACCTCCGACGGGAGTCGCGCCGCGCACTTCGAGCACACCGTGGCGATCACGGCGGACGGACCATGGGTGCTGACCGCGCCCGACGGCGGCGCCGCGCGGCTAGCCCACGGGGCGGCCCGGCTGGCCGCCGCCGGGGCCGCCGCCGGGGCCGGGGCCGGGGCCGGGGCCGGGGCGGGGGCCAGAGCGGGAGAGCCGCATGCCCGTTGACCCGAAGATCCTGCGGGCCTCCGACGACGACAGGGACAGGACCGCCTCGCTGCTGCGCGAGCACCACGCCGTCGGCCGGCTGATCAGCCGAGGAGTTCCAGGAGCGGCTGGACAAGACCTTCGAGGCCAAGACCCTCGGCGACCTGGAGGACCTGCTCGCCGACCTGCCGCACATCGACCTGTACCGGCTGCCGCACGGCGGCGTCGGCTCCCGCACTCCGGTCCCCGGGGGCTCTTCGCCGCTGGCCGCCGCGGCCGGCCAGCTAGCCAGGCAGGAGCACGGCCGGCTCTCGCCGGTCTGGCAGGCGGCCTGGGGCTCGTGGCTGAGCTTCTCGGCGGTGCTGGTAGTAATCTGGACGCTGACTGGGATGGGATATCCGTGGTTTGCCTGGATTGTCGGGCCGACGGGTGTGCTGCTGCTAGGCCGCTGGCTGTCAGGTCAGCATCCGCACGATCACCGCGAGCACGGGCACGGGCACGGAGGGCCGGAATAATCGCGGTCCCGTCCGAGTTCGCAATGACCGCAGGTCTGAAGTAGACTCACCTCTGGCCCATGAGCTGCCGTCCAGCGCGTGTTTGATCGCGTACCCGGCGGCCGCCGCTCACCTGGGTCACCCGAATCCGGCAGGATGCGCGAGCATGAGCCGGGTCGCGGGGGAAGCCACTGATGATCTGTAGGCGATCTGCCGTGGCACGGCCGGAAACGGCCGGGCACGGTGCTAGCCGACGACAGCGAAGCGCGGAGGATATGCCCAAAAAAGACGGCGCCATCGAAATTGAGGGAACGGTCGTGGAGTCGCTCCCGAACGCTTTCTTCCGAGTGGAGCTGGACAACGGGCACAAAGTCCTGGCTCACATCAGCGGCAAGATGCGGATGCACTACATCCGGATCCTGCCCGATGACCGGGTCGTCGTCGAGCTCAGTCCTTACGACCTGAGCCGCGGCCGGATCGTCTACCGGTACAAGTAACGAGCGGAAGGTGCACGGGCCGCAGCCCGGCTCCGAGCGCCTGAGGAGAAGCACAATGAAGGTCAAGCCGAGCGTGAAGAAGATCTGCAGCAAGTGCCGGATCATTCGCAGGCATGGCCGGGTCATGGTCATCTGCTCCGACCCGCGGCACAAGCAGCGGCAGGGCTAAGAGGCCAGGTTCCCTGCCGGCAGGCACGGCAGTGCGGCACATCACAACTGAATGGCTAGCACGTACCGCGATCCGTCGCCGCGTTAGCGGCGGCGGAGCACCCCCGGGGGAGGCCGGGGCCGGATCCTGGGCAGGGAGCCGGAGCGGTGCGCACGACCTCCACGAAGCGAAGGAGAACTGCCCGCGATGGCACGTCTCGTAGGCGTCGACCTACCGAATGAGAAGCGGCTTGAGGTCGCTCTCACCTATATCTACGGCATCGGCCGCACCCGCGCGTTCGCGACGCTGAACGCCACCGGCGTCAGCGGCGACACCCGGGTGCACCAGCTCAGCGAGGACGACCTGGTCCGGCTCAGGGACTGGATCGAGGGGAACTACCGCGTCGAGGGTGACCTGCGCCGCGAGGTTCAGGCCGACATCCGGCGCAAGGTCGAGATCGGCTGCTACCAGGGCATCAGGCACCGCCGCGGGCTTCCGGTGCACGGTCAGCGCACGCAGACCAACGCCCGCACCCGTAAGGGCAAGAAGAAGACCGTGGCCGGCAAGAAGAAGGCCGGCAAGAAGTAGTCCAGGCGCCGCGGCCGGCCTCGCCGGCGGGCCAGGCTCCCGCAGTGGACCGATCACCTCAGCTAGCCAAGGAGCAGAATGCCTCCCAAGAGCCGCACCGGCGTCAAGAAGGTGCGCCGCAAGGAACGCAAGAACATCGCGCACGGGCACGCCCACATCAAGAGCACGTTCAACAACACGATCGTGTCGATCACCGATCCCGGCGGCAGCGTCATCGCGTGGGCGTCGTCCGGGCAGGTCGGGTTCAAGGGCTCCCGCAAGTCCACGCCTTATGCCGCCCAGATGGCCGCCGAGGCGGCCGCGCGGCGCGCGATGGAGCACGGCATGCGCAAGGTTGACGTGTTCGTCAAGGGTCCCGGATCCGGCCGGGAGACCGCCATCAGGTCACTGCAGGCCACCGGCCTTGAGGTCGGCTCCATTCAGGATGTCACCCCGGTTCCGCACAATGGCTGCCGCCCGCCGAAGCGGCGCAGGGTCTGAGGAGTAAGGCAGATACATGGCTCGTTACACCGGTGCGGACTGCAAGCGCTGCCGCCGCGAGAAGACCAAGCTGTTCCTGAAGGGCGCCAAGTGCGACTCGCCTAAGTGCCCGATCGAGATCCGGCCCTACCCGCCGGGTGAGCACGGGCGGAACCGGCCCAAGGAGAGCGAGTCGCTGCTCCAGATCCGGGAGAAGCAGAAGGCCCGTCGCATCTACGGCGTGCTGGAGAAGCAGTTCGCCAACTACTACAAGGAAGCCGCTCGCAAGCGCGGCAAGACGGGTGAGGTGCTGCTCCAGATCCTGGAGAGCCGCCTGGACAACATCGTTTACCGGGCCGGCTTCGCCAAGAGCCGGGACATGGCGCGGCAGCTCGTCAGCCACGGCCACGTTCAGGTCAACGGCAAGAAGGTGGACATCCCCTCGTACCGGGTCAGCGACAGCGACATCGTCGAGATCGCGACCAAGTCGCGCGAGATGACGCCGTTCGTGGTGGCCCGCGCCGAGGCTGGCGACCGCCCCTCCCCGGCCTGGATGGAGGTCATCCCGGACAAGATGCGCGTGCTGGTGCACACGCTGCCGGTCCGGGCGCAGATCGACACCATGGTCCAAGAGCAGCTGATCGTCGAGTACTACGCGAAGTAACGTCACGGGCCGGGCAGCCCGCGGCGGTGCCCGGCCGACGTCGTCGCTGTCATATAGCGGGCAGCGCGGAAAGGAACCGTCATGCTCATCGCCCAGCGTCCGAGTCTTACCGAAGAGCAGGTCAGCGAGTTCCGGTCCCGGTTCGTCGTCGAGCCGCTCGAGCCGGGATTCGGCTACACCATCGGTAACTCGCTTCGCCGTACCCTGCTGTCCTCGATCCCCGGTGCCGCCGTAACGAGCATCAGGATCGAGGGCGTGCTGCACGAGTTCTCCACGATCCCCGGGGTCACCGAGGATGTCACCGACATCATCCTGAACCTCAAGGAGCTCGTGGTCTCCTCCGAGCACGACGAGCCGATGCACATGTACCTGCGCAAGCAGGGTCCCGGCCCGGTCACCGCGGCGGACATCGCGCCGCCGGCCGGCCTGGAGGTGCACAACCCCGAGCTGCACATCGCCACGCTGAACGGCAAGGGCAAGCTGGAGATGGAGCTGACCGTCGAGCGCGGTCGCGGCTACGTCTCCGCCGCCCAGAACAAGCAGCCGGGCCAGGAGATCGGCCGGGTTCCGATCGACTCGATCTACTCGCCCGTCTTGCGGGTCACCTACAAGGTCGAGGCGACCCGAGTCGAGCAGCGGACCGACTTCGACCGGCTCATCCTGGACGTGGAGACCAAGCCGTGCATGCGGCCCAGGGACGCGGTGGCGAGCGCCGGCAAGACGCTCGTCGAGCTGTTCGGCCTGGCCAGGGAGCTGAACGTCGACGCCGAGGGCATCGACATCGGCCCGTCGCCGACGGACGCCGCGCTCGCGGCGGATCTGGCCCTGCCGATCGAGGAGCTGAACCTGACGGTCCGCTCCTACAACTGCCTCAAGCGCGAGGGCATTCACACCGTGGGCGAGCTGGTCGCCCGCAGCGAGCAGGACCTGCTGGACATCCGCAACTTCGGCGCCAAGTCGATCGAGGAAGTCAAGCAGAAGCTCGTCGACATGGGCCTCTCGCTGAAGGACTCCCCGCCCGGGTTCGACCCGGGCACGGCCGCGGACAGCTACGGGGCCGACGACGACGATAGCTACGTCGAAACCGAGCAGTACTGACGGGCCGCAAGCCCGCGGTAGTTACCCGAGGAGAACTCTTCGATGCCCACGCCCACCAAAGGCGCGAGACTCGGTGGCAGCTCGGCCCACCAGCGGCACATGCTGGCGAACCTTGCCACCGCGCTCTTTGAGCACGGCAAGATCACCACGACCGAGGCACGGGCGCGCAGGCTGCGCCCGTACGCCGAGCGCCTGATCACCTTCGCCAAGCGCGGTGACCTGCACGCACGGCGCCAGGTGCTCTCGGTCATGACGGACAAGAGCGTGGTGCACACGCTCTTCGCCGACATCGGGCCGAGCTTCGCCAGCCGCGACGGCGGGTACACACGGATCACCAAGATCGGTCCGCGTAAGGGCGACAACGCCGCCCTCGCCGTGATCGAGCTGATCCGCGAGGAGGCGGAGGCCAAGCCGCGCCGCCGCCGCGCCGCCCGCCGCGGCACGCCTGCCGCCGCTGCGCCGAAGGCCAGCAAGGGCAAGGCGGCCGCTGCGGAGGCCGAGGCCACCGAGGCTGAGGCCACCGAGGCTGAGGCCACCGAGGCTGAGGCCCCTGAGGTTGAGACCACTGAGGCCAGCACCGAGGCCGAGTCGGCCGAGGCCACCGAGGCTGAGGCCAAGGACAGCGAGTAAGACCGCGCTAGCGAAAGAGCACTCACGAGGCCCGGCCGAGCTATCGGCCGGGCCTCGTGCCCGGCTGCGGCTTGAGCTGTCTTATGACGGGGCCGCGTTTCATGGCTGGGCGCGGCAGCCCGGCCTGGCAACCGTCCAGCAGGCGGTCGAGGATGCACTCGGCCGCCTGCTTGGCTTGCCCGCCGGGCCGGCGCTCACGGTGGCCGGCCGCACCGACGCCGGGGTGCACGCCCGCGGTCAGGTCGCGCACGTCGATGTCCCCGTGGCCGCCTGGGAGCTGGCGCGGGCCAGCGCGCTGCGGCGGCTAGGCGGACTGCTGCCGCCGGAGGTGCGGGTGCGCCGGATCGGCCCGGCTCCCGACGGGTTCGACGCGCGGTTCGCCGCCCTGTGGCGGCGGTATTCCTACCGGGTGTGCGACGACCCGGCAGCCGCCGATCCGCTGCGCCGCCACGACACGCTCTGGCACCGGCGGCCGCTGGACGTTGACTCGATGAACATCGCCGCCGCCCAGTTGCTGGGCGAGCACGACTTCGCCGCCTACTGCCGTCCCAGGGACGGTGGCACGACCATCCGCGAGCTGCTGGCGCTGGACTGGCGCCGCGACGAGGCGGGCGTGGCGGTAGCCAGCGTGGCGGCCGACGCGTTCTGTCACAACATGGTCAGGGCGCTGGCCGGCGCGCTGATCTCGGTCGGCGAGGGTGGCAGGCCGCCTGGCTGGCCGGCCGAGGTGCTCGCGGCCGGGCGGCGCGACCCCGCGGTTCGCGTCGCGCCGCCGCACCCGCTGTGCCTGGAAGAGGTCCGCTACCCGGCACCCGGCGAGCTGGCCGCGCGGGCGCTGGCTACCCGCCGCGTCCGGGGCTGCCCGGAGGGCTGCTAGCCGCCCGGCGGCTCGGCTGCTAACAGCGGCCGTTGGCGCGCAGCAGCGCGACGTTGCTGACCGTCAGGAAGCCGCGCCAGTCCTGCTCGGCCGCCGGCGACCAGGCCATCCAGTTGAAGGTCCAGCCGCCGTCGTGGCGCTGGGCGCTCGCCAGGTGATCCAGGTGCCGCTCGATCACCTCCGCGCCGAACACCGCGCGGCCGGCCGAGCCCGGCAGCGGCGCGTAGTCCAGCGGCGAGTGAGTCTCGCCCGGCGCCTCCGGGTCCAGTTCCACCAGGCCGCCGTCCAGCAGCAGCTGCCCGGCCCGGCGCGCGGCCTGGGCCGCCCGGTCGCGGTCCGGCACGCTGTCGAGGAACCGGAACACCCCCAGCATCTCGTAGGCCTGCGGCTCGGTCAGCGTGTCGATGCGGGACCAGAGCAGCTCCGTCGCGGCGGTCAGCCACGGATGGGTCACGCCCCTGGCGTGCAGCGTGCCCGCGAGCATGCCGGTGGAGATGAGCGAGGCTTCGCGGCGCTCCGGCGGCACCCACCACGGCGCGTGCGGCCAGCCGTCGATGGTCGGCTCGACGAACATCGAGCCGCCGCCGTCGGGTGCGTGCGCCTGGAGCCAGTCGCAGGCGCCGGTGACCAGCTCGTCGTCCGCGCCCTGCCAGGCGCCGGACTCGTCCAGGATGCGCAGCGCGAGGTCGATGGCAGCGGGCTGGCTGCCGGGCGAGCGGACATCGGGCTCCAGGGCGTTGCCGAAGCCGCCGTCGGGGTTCCGGTAGGCCGCCACCGCCGCGCGCACCGGTGCCGCGGGGCCGCCGTCAAGCATCCGCTCAAACCGGCGGCGGTCCACGATCCGGGCGCTGGCGGACAGGAAATGACGGGCCGCGTCGATGTCAGGTTTCGTCATGGCTGGTTTCGTCATGGAGGACAGTCAAGCGGAGCGGGCCTCCCGGCGTCTTGAACAGATCGGACGCGCCGAATGTAAGACTGGACGGGTGGAGTGGACACCGGGCTACCGGGAGTTCGCGCCGCCTGACTGGCTGCGCGGCTGCGTGGCCTGCCTGTGGACGGGGGTGACCGCACCGGAGCGGGCGCAGCGGACCCTGGTGCTCCCCGACGGCTGCGTGGACCTGATGTGGTACCAGGGCGCGCCCGCGCTCCTGGCCGGCCCTGACACCGGGCCAGCGCCCGTCCTGCAGGCACCGGGGACCGTGCTGGCGGGCGTCAGGTTCCATCCCGGCGCGGCCGGGGCGGTGCTGCGGCTGCCGCTGAGCGAGACCACCGACCTGCGGGTGGACGCCGACCAGATCCCCGTCCTGCGCGGCCGGCTGCCGTCCCCTGGCCTGCCGCCTGGCGCGGCGCTTGCCGCGCTGGTGGATCTCATCGGCGAGCTGGCCAGCGAGCGGCCGGCGGACCCGGCGATGACCAGGGCGGCACTGCTGCTCGGCGAGCGCGACGCCAGCGTGGCCGGCGTCGCGGGCACGCTGGAGCTGAGCGAGCGCCAGTTCCTGCGGCGCTGCGAGGCGGCCGTCGGCTACGGGCCCGCCACGCTGCGCCGGGTGCTGCGGTTCCGGCGGTTCGTGTCCGCGCTGGACGCCGGGCTTCCCGACGGGCTCGCCGGGGCCGCGCTGGCCGCCGGGTACGCCGACCAGCCGCACCTGAGCCGGGAATGCGCCCGGCTGTCCGGGCTGACCCCGGCCGGGCTTGCCCGCGCCCGCACGCCCTAGCTACGGGGTCCCGTCGACCATCCGGCTGCTCAGGCTGACGTTCGCGGTCTTGTCGAACAGTTCCTTGATGAAATCGTCCAGCTTGGCCCGCTCGCCCGCCGTCTTGGGCTTATGGGTGCTGGTGAGCTGGGCCCAGATCAGGATCAGGTAGTGGCCCTTGGTCTCGGCTTCCTCGATGCCGGTGCCCTTGCCGAGGTTGTGGGTGTAGCCCTTGCGCGCCCGCAGCCTGTCGATGAAGTCCGATGACCCGGCCGCGTGGCCGGCCTTCGCGGCGGTCTTGCTGGTGGACAGGTTGAGCACGCCGATGGTGCCCATCACCTTCTGGCCGTCGGACACGTAGGTGGCCCGCACGGCCTGGCTGCACTTGGCCGACTTCACGGCACTCTGCAGCGACGATCCCACCAGCGCCGACGTGCACGACTTCTGGAGCTTGCTGATCGTGCGCTTGAACGTGACGCTGCCCGCGGTGAAGGTCTTGGGGTAGAGCTGGTCGATCGTCAGCGGCTGCGGGTCGGCGGCGCGGGTCGCGATGTGCCCGAACGGCCCCAGGGTGGGCGTCGGGCTCGCGCTCGCCGAGGCGCTCGGGCTAGGCGGCGCGCTGCTCTGGGTGGCGGCCACGGTGCCCTGGCGGCGCGCCGTGAACAGCAGGAACGTGACGGCGGCCACCGCGAGCACGCCGACCGCGCAGACCGCGAGGACCGCGCTTGACGGGCCCTTGCGCTTGCTCCCGGCGCGCTTGGCGTTCCTGCCCGGCCGATTGCTGCCCGGTCGATTGCTGACCGGCCGGGGGCTGGTCAGCCTGGGGCTACCAGACCGCGTGCCCGCCGGCCCGGCTGCGCCTGGTGCCGCCTGGGCGGGCGCGGCTGGGCCGGCCGCCGCTGCCGTGCCCGGTGGCTGGACCGCTGCCGTGCCCGGTGGCTGGGTCGGCCAGCCAGGCGGCAGTACGGCGTCGCCAGCCGAGGTGACGCCAGCCGAGGTGACGCCAGCCGAGGTGACGCCGCGCGGGCCAGCGCCCGGCCTGCCCTTGCCCGGCCCGGTGATGCCCCTGGGGTCGGTCCAGGTACCGACGGCATGGCCGTCGGTACCGTCGACGGTCTCCCAGGTCTGCGTGGACGTCACGTCCGCCGCCGGGTCGCTGACCGCCAGGGCCGGGTAGCCCGGCTGGTAGTGCTGCCCGTCGTCGGGACCGTCGTCGGCGTAGCCGCCGTAGGACCCGCCGTGCGCGGGCGGCATCCCGGCCCGTGCCTGGCCGGGCTGGCCCGGGCCGCCCGCGGGACCGCCGCGCCGCGCCTGCCCGCGGCGGTTCCAGGCCGAGAACTGGCCGGGCGGGTACAGCGGCGGCGGCTGGCCTGGCGTGGGCGGGAAGCCCCTGACCGGTCCCTTGCCGACGGGGGAGTCTGACGACGGCGAGCCGTGCCAGGGCACCCCTGGCGCGCCCGTCGGGGCCGAGTCGTGATGCGTCGGCGGCCGTCCAGGCCGGCCGTCGCGGTAGCCGGGGACGAACACCGAGCGGTCATCGCGCCCGTCACCGGGACCGCCTCCGGGCTGGGTGCCGCCGCGCGGGTCGCCGCGCTGGCCGGTCCCGCGCTGCTCGGGAATGTGCTGGCGAGACCCTGACTGGCGGGAACCAGCCGGGCCGCTCCCTCGCTGGCCGGACCTGGGCGGGGGAGCAGCGGCAGGATCAGCAGGCCTGCCGGCCGGCGGCCCGCCGGAACTGTCACCCTGGTGGCGCATGCGGCGAGCGTATCGCTGCGAGCGGGTAACTTGGACGTGGCAAGGGTTTTGCGGTCTAGCCGGACGGGCCGTCCGGTCTCGTACATGACGGGCGGCTGGCGGCCGGGAAATCCCGGGCGGGCTGCTCGCTTTGACCCGCGAGGTGAACGGCCGGTATCCTTTCCAGGCGTCCATGCGTATCGGCATGCCCGTTGGCCCGCCTTGCGGGCAGGTGAGCTGCGGCCGGTGCAGCGGACCCCGGCGCCTAGCTAGGACCGCCGGGCATGGGCAGGTTTCAGGACTCACAAGCGAAGGCTTAGGACTGTGCGCACTTTTAGCCCCAAGGCAGCAGATATCCAGCGCCAGTGGCACGTCATTGACGCCGCCGACGTGGTGCTCGGCAGGCTGGCCAGCCAGACGGCCATCCTGCTGCGCGGTAAGCACAAGCCGGTCTTCGCTCCGCACGTGGACACCGGCGACTTCGTCATCATCGTCAACGCCTCCAAGGTGGCGCTGAGCGGTAACAAGCTCCAGGACAAGAAGGCGTACCGGCACTCCGGCTACCCGGGCGGGCTACGATCGGTCTCCTACGGAGAGCTGATGGCCAAGAACCCGGAGCGCGCTGTCGAGAAGGCGGTCAGGGGCATGCTCCCGAAGAACACCCTCGGCAGGCAGATGCTCCGTAAGCTCAAGGTCTACTCAGGCCCGGAGCACCCGCATTCCGCGCAGCTGCCGGTGCCCTACGAGATCACCCAGATCGCCCAGCCCGGTCACGCCGCCGGCGAGGCGGAAGTGACAAGAGCCGATCAGGAAGTACGAGGAATACGACGTGGCTGAGCCCACTGACGCGCCGGCTGGCGCCGCAACTGACGACACCGCCGGGGAGTCCGTGTCGGAGTACACCACGCAGACCAGCGACGCCCCGGCCAGGTCTGCCACGCGCAAGCCGGTTGTCACCGGGCACGCGCTGGGTACCGGGCGGCGCAAGGAAGCCATCGCGCGCATCCGGATCTCTCCCGGCACCGGTAACTGGAAGATCAACGACCGGACGCTCGACGACTACTTCCCGAACAAGGTGCACCAGCAGCTCGTCAGCGAGCCGTTTGTCACCCTCGGCGCGGAGGACCAGTTCGACGTCTCCGCCCGGATCAGCGGCGGCGGCGTGACCGGCCAGGCCGGCGCGCTGCGGCTCGGCATCGCCAGGGCGCTGATCCTGGTGGACCCGGAGAGCCGCCCGGCGCTCAAGCGCGCCGGATTCCTCACCAGGGACGCGCGGGTCAAGGAGCGCAAGAAGGCTGGCCTGAAGAAGGCCCGCAAGGCGCCGCAGTACTCCAAGCGCTAGATTTCGCGCCAGGGCAGCGGAGGACCTCGGGCGACTTCATGGGCCGACTGTTTGGCACGGACGGTGTGCGCGGCGTCGCAGGCAGTGATCTGACTGCGGCGCTCGCGCTGGACCTGGCTGCTGCGGCGGCTAGCGTCCTCGCCGGATCCGGCGCCTTCGCCCAGGCTCGGAACGCCCACCGCCGCCCTGTCGCGCTGGTCGGGCGCGACCCGCGGGCATCCGGTGAATTCCTGGAAGCCGCCGTGGTAGCGGGCCTGGCCGGCAGCGGCGTGGATGTGCTGCGCCTGGGCGTGATCCCCACCCCGGCCGTGGCGTTCCTGACCGGTGCGCTCGGCGCGGAGTTCGGCGTCATGCTGTCCGCGAGCCACAACCCGGCGCCGGATAACGGCATCAAGATCTTCGCGCGCGGCGGGGTAAAGCTGCCCGACATGGTCGAGGACGAGATCGAGGCGCGGCTCGGCGCCAGCCACGCCACCGGCCCCGACCACGTGCCCGACGGCGGCTTCGGCCGGGTCAGCGACGCCGCCGACGAGGGCCAGCGCTACCTCGATCACCTCATCGCCTCGCTCGCCGTCGCCGGCCGGGCGGCCGCTAACGGCACCGCGAGCGGCGCGCCGCTCGCCGGGCTGAAGGTCGTGGTGGACTGCGCGCACGGCGCCTCGTCCGCCTTCGCCCCCGGCCTGCTGCGCCGGGCGGGAGCTGACGTCATCGCCATCGGCGCGGACCCCGACGGGCTGAACATCAACGAGGGCTGCGGCTCGACCCATCTGGACGTGCTGTCCCAGGTCGTCGTCGAGCACGGTGCCGACGCCGGCATCGCGCACGATGGCGACGCCGACCGGTGCCTGGCCGTGGACGCGGCCGGCCAGGTCATCGACGGCGACCAGATCCTCGCCGTGCTCGCGCTGGCGCTGCACGGCGCGGGCAAGCTGGCGGGCGACACGGTAGTTGCCACCGTCATGTCGAACCTGGGCTTCCGGCTGGCCATGCGCGACGCCGGGATCGGCGTCGTGGAGACGCCGGTCGGCGACCGGTACCTGGCCGCCGCCATGCTGGACGGCCAGTTCGTCCTCGGCGGCGAGCAGTCCGGCCACATCATCATGCTCGATCACGCCACCACCGGCGACGGGATGCTGACCGCCCTGCACCTGCTCGCCGAGACGGCCAGGCAGGGCCGCCCGCTAGCCGAGCTGGCCGCGGTGATGACCAGGTACCCGCAGGAACTGATCAACATCAAGGGCGTGGACAAGTCCCTGGTGGCGACCTCAGCCGAGCTCAAGGCCGCCGTTGCGGCGGCCGAGGCCGAGCTAGGCCCCTCCGGCCGGGTGCTGGTCAGGCCGAGCGGCACCGAGCCGGCCGTGCGGGTCATGGTCGAGGCCGTGGACCAGGGCCAGGCCGTCCGCCTAGCGGACCGCCTGGCCGCCGCCGTCCGCTCCCTCGGCTAGCCCGCCCAGTCCCGATATCTCGGGGCGGGACGCCTGATACGACAAAACGGGCGTAACTGGTAGGAACTCGCAGCCACCCTCGTTCGGGCGGGGAAACTGGATTACCCCGGCCGGCCGGCCTGACAGGCAGTCCCGATTCCCTTGCCGGGCGGCGCTTTCCGCCGCTCGCCAGGCCCGCCGCTCAGCCGTCCTGGGTATGTTTCCTCACCCCGACGGCCGATGTTCTCGCCTCGTCCCGCTGGCAGTGTCGTACCCACGTGCCGTGATGGTCCGCCAGGGCCGCGCGACGACGAGGGGGGAACACCAATGGCGACGCACGACCGTGCCCGGGGGCGCAGGCCGATGACCGGCCGCGCAGCGGCACGCCGGGCAGCGCGGGACCGCGACGAGCAGCTCGCCGCGGCCGCCGTCACCGGGACGCCTGCCGTCGTGCTCAAGCTCGACCCGAACGTGATGCATCACGGCGGCCTCGGCGTGATCCGCAGCCTGGGCCGGATGGGCGTGCCCGTCTACGGCGTGCATGAGAGCCACCTGGCCCCCGCTGCCAGCTCGAAGTACCTGCGCGGGCGCTGCGTCTGGCGGCCCGGTGCCGACGACGCCGAGCGGATCAGGGACGGCCTGCTCGCGCTGGCGGGCCGGATCGGCAGGCCCGCGGTGCTGCTGCCCACCGACGACGCGGGCGCCATCTTCCTCGCCGAGCACGGCGCGGACCTCCGGCCCTGGTTCATCTTTCCCGACCAGCCCGCCGGGCTGGCCCGCGAGGTGGCCGGCAAGTTCTCGCTGCACCAGCTCTGCGCGCGGCTCGGCGTGCCGGCCGCGGCGGCCATCGTGCCCAGCTCGGACGGCGAGGCCCGCGACTTCGCGGCCATCGCCGGCTATCCGCTGATCGCCAAGCTCACCGAGCCGTGGCAGGACGGCACCAGCGCGGGCGCCGCGCCGGGCACCGCCGCCGGCCACGTCTCGCTGCCCAGCACGTCGGTCATCGCCGACCAGGCCGGGCTCGATGACGCCTACCGCGCTGCCACGGCTTCCGGCGCCGGGCTGATGCTTCAGGAGTTCATCCCCGGCGGCCCCGGCGCCGACTGGTTCTTCCACGGCTACTGCGACGCCGCCTCGGCCTGCCGGCCCGCCTTCACCGGGGTCAAGGAGCGCTCCTACCCGGCGCATGCCGGGCTGACCAGCCTGGGCCGCGCCGAGCCCAACCCGGAGCTGCGCGACCAGGTCACCGGGCTGCTCGGCGAGCTGGGCTACCGCGGCATCCTCGACATGGACCTGCGCCGCGATTCGCGCGATGGCCAGTACAAGCTGCTGGACTTCAACCCGCGGCTCGGCGCCCAGTTCCGGCTGTTCCAGACCACCGCGGGCGTGGACGTGGCCCGCGCCGCCTACCTGGACCTGACCGGGGCGGCCATCCCGGACGGCGAGCCCGAGCCGGGCCGCCGGTACCTGGTGGAGAGCTACGACCCGCTTGGCGCGCTCGGCTACTGGCGGCGCGGCGAGCTGTCCGCCCGCGCCTGGCTGGCCTCGATGCGCTCCGTGGACGAGGTCGCCTGGTTCGCCGCCGATGACCTGCGGCCGTTCGGCCTGATGTGCCTGCGGATGGGCTGGCGCCTCGCCTCCCGCCCCGCGGGCCGGCTCGCCGCGCGGCTGCCCGGCGGCCGTGCCCAGAGCACCTCGGGCCGCCAGCCGCGCTTCATGCCCGGCCGCGCCGCGCACCGCGCGAGCCTGCCGGCGACGGGACATCAGGAGGCCGCGCCAGCGGCCAGCGAACGACCGGTGCCAGCACCGGAGATCACGCGGCGACCAGCGCCGCTGTCCAGCAAGGAGGGGGCAAGAGCATGAGCGACGCCGTCGACGTTGCGATCGTGGGGGCCGGGCCTTACGGCCTGTCCGCAGCCGCGCACCTGCGCGCGGCCGGGGTCAGCTTCCGGCAGTTCGGGATGCCGATGCGGCTGTGGCGGGAGTCCATGCCGCGAGGCATGTTCCTCAAGTCACAGGGGTTCGCCTCGAACCTGTCCGATCCCGAGGGCCGCTACACCCTGGAGGCGTTCTGCGCCAAGACCGGGCACCCGTACGCCAGGTACGGCCTGCCGGTGCCCCTGGACAACTTCATCGCCTACGGCCAGTGGTTCGCCGACGAGCTGGTGCCCGGCCTGGAAGAGATCATGGTGACCGACGTGGCGGCCCGCGATGGCGGCTTCGATGTCAGCCTCGCCGACGGCCAGGAAGTCCGGGCAAGGAACGTCATCGTCGCGGCCGGCGTCGAGCACTTCGCGCGGCTGCCGCGGCTGCTGGCCGACCTGCCGTCGTCGCTGGCCACGCACGCCAGCGAGCACACCGACCTGTCGCGGTTCTCCGGGCAGCGGGTCGCGGTCATCGGGGCCGGGCAGTCGGCGCTGGAGAGCGCCGCGCTGCTGAACGAGAGCGGCGCCGACGTCGAGGTGATCGTCCGGGCAGATCAGCTCGCCTGGAACGGCCAGCCGCTTGACCCGGACCGGCCGCTGCCGCAGCGGATCCGCGAGCCAGAGGCCGGGCTGGGGTCTGGCTACTCGACCTGGTTCTACTCGCGGCACCCGGAGCTGTACAGGCACCTGCCAGAGCGGACCAGGATCGGCAAGGCCAGGACCGCGCTCGGCCCGGCCGGGGCGTGGTGGCTGCGCCGCCGGGTGGAGAACCAGGTCCCGATCTCGACGAGCACCGCCGTCAGGTCGGTGTCCGAGCGCGGCAGCGGCGTCGAGCTCGACCTGATCGCCAGGGACGGCACGCAGCGCCGCATCGGCGCCGACCACGTGCTCGCCGGCACCGGCTACCGGCCTAACCTCGGCCGCCTGTCGTTCCTCGACGGCGACCTCCAGGCCCGGCTGAAGACGGTGGACGGCACCATCGCGGTCGGCCGGGACTACCAGTCCTCGCAGCCCGGCCTGTATCGTCATCGGCCCGGCGGTCGCGCCGAGCTTCGGCCCGGTCATGCGGTTCGTCTACGGCTCTGACCACGCCGCGACCACCGTCGGCCGCGCGATCGCCGCGTCACCGCGGCGGGGCAGCCGGGTGGCCGTCCCGTCCGGCCGGTGAGGTCCCGGCCGCACCAGTAACGACCACATCCAGCGAAGAGAGTGATGATGGCGAACCAGACCCGGGCCGGCCGGACGGTCCCCGTGCCGCCCGGCCAGGCCGCGGCCGGCCCGGTGGCCGGGTCCGTTGCGGCTGGCCCAGTGGTGGCGAGGCCCGTCGCGGCCGACGCCGCCGCGGGGCTGGCTGCCCGGCCCGCGACGCGCCGCGTCGCGGGCGGCGGCCTGGTCGGGGTGCTGGCGCTGCCGGTGGCCGACTCGGTCGGCCTGGCCGCGGGCGCGCTGTCCGTGCCCGACGTCATCGCTCCTGTCCTGTACGCGCTGGCGGCGCTGGCCGCGCTCTCGCTGAGCGGCCTGCACCGGCTGCGGATCAGCCTGCGGGTCTCCGACCAGATCGGCCGCGTCCTCGCGGCCGTCGTGCTGCCGGTGCTGCTGGTGCTGCCGCTGCTGCCGGCCGCCAGCGCCGTCCGGCTGGCGCTGACCAGTGCGGGCCTGGTCGTCGTCGGCCGCCTGGTGACCAGTGCGGGCCTGCGCGCCGCCCGGCGGCGCGGCAGGCTAACCGAGACCGCACTGATCATCGGGTCCGGCACCTTCGGCGCGTTCCTGGCCCAGCAGATCCGCGAGCACCCGGAGCTGGGCCTGCGGGTGCGCCGGCTTCCTGGACGAGGGCGCCCCGCGCCGCGACCTGCCCGAGCCGGTCCTTGGCGCCCCGGCCGACCTGGCCAGGCTGACCGCCGAGCACGGCATCGGCCGGGTGCTGGTCGCCTTCGGCGACTGGCGGGACGAGGACCTGGTCGCCATCGTGCGGGCCTGCCGCGCGCTGCCCGCCGACGTGTGCGTGGTGCCGCGCCTGCACGAGCTGGGCCTGGCCGTGCCGCGCGGCTGCCTGGACGAGATCTGGGGGGTGCCGGTCATCCCGCTGCGCCAGGTCGCCGGCGGCGCCGTCCGCGGCCGTCAAGCGGGCCGCGGACGTGCTGATCTCCGCCGTGCTGCTGATCGCCCTGGCACCCGTGCTCGGCGTGCTCGCGGCGGTGATCTGGCTGCGCAGCGGCCGCTCGCCGATCTTCCGCCAGCTCCGGGTGACCGGGCAGGGCAAGGAGGCATACGTGCTCAAGCTGATGACCATCAAGCCGGGGGCGGACTCCGGCACCCGCTGGGCCGTCGATCCCGCGCGGTGCGGGCGGTTCAGCGCGCTGCTGCGGGCCACCCACCTGGACGAGCTGCCGCAGCTCGTGAACGTGCTGCGCGGGGAGATGTCCCTGGTCGGGCCGCGGCCCGAGCGCGGCTACTTCGCCCGCCAGTTTGGCGAGGAGATCCCGCGCTACGCCGACAGGGACCGGATCGGGCCGGGCTGACCGGCTGGGCGCAGGTGCACGGGCTGCACGGCGACACCTCGATCGCGCAGCGCAGCCGGTTCGACAACGCCTACATCGAGTACTGGTCGCCGTGGCTGGACCTGGTCATCCTGGCCAGGACCGTCGGCTCGGCGCTGGCCGGGCTGGGCGGCGGGCGATGAGCGGCACGGCAGGTCAGACGGCCGGGGCGACGGGCGTCAGGGCCGCGGCACAGGCCGGGCGCCGGTGGCTGCGCGAGACGCCGATGATCTTGATGTATCACGCGGTGGCCGCGGAGTCGCAGGACCCGCACCAGCTCGCCGTCGCGCCCGCGCGGTTCGCCGAGCAGCTCGACTGGCTGGCGGCCAGCGGCCTGCGCGGGGTTCCGGTCGGCACGCTGATGGACGCGATGCGCACCGGCACGGCGGCGGGCATGGTCGGGCTGACCTTCGACGACGGCTACACCAGCATGCTGGACGCCGCAATGCCCGAGCTGGCGCGGCACGGCTTCGGCGCGACCGCGTTCATCATCTCCGGGCGGGTCGGCGGCACCAACGACTGGGACACCGGTCCTGTGTGGCCGCTGCTGGACTCCGCCGGGGTGCGCGAGCTGGCCGCCGCCGGGGTCGAGATCGGCTCGCACAGCGTCAGCCACCCGCGCCTGGCCGGGATGCCGGCCAGCAAGCAGGCCGCCCAGGCGGGCGACAGCCGCAAGCACCTGGAGGACCTGCTCGGCGGCCCGGTGCGCGGGTTCGCCTATCCGTACGGGTCGATGGACGCGGCCGCGAGGCACGCCGTCGGCGCCGCTGGTTACGACTACGCCTGCGCGGTCGAGGCGCCGATGACCGCGCTCGGCCCGCTGGCCATGCCGAGAACGTACGTGGGGCAGCGTGACAGCGCGGCCCGGATGACCGTCAAGCGGCGGCTGCACAAGGGCTACGTCGCAGCCAAGGGGAGGATACCGATGAAGGTTCTGCATGTCATCACCGGACTCGACGTGGGCGGCGCCGAGCTTCAGCTCGCCGCCGTGCTCAAGGAGACGAAGAACGACGCCGACGTGGTGACCCTGTACAACCCGGGTCCCGTCGCCGACAAGATCCGCGCGGCCGGGGTGTCCGTCCGTGACCTGGGCATGAGCAGGAACACCCAGCTCGGCGCGCTGCTGCGGCTCTACAGGATCATCAAGGCCGGGCAAGTACGACGTGGTGCACGCGCACCTGTACCGTGCCCAGGTCTACGCCCGCCCGGCCGCCCGGCTGGCCGGCACGCCGGTCGTGCTGACCACCGAGCACTCCATCGGCGAGACGCACATCGAGCGGCGCGAGATGACCTCCGGGGTCCGCGCCCTGTACCTGGCCTCCGAGCTGTTCTCCGACGCCACCATCGCGGTCGCGGACGTGGTCCGCGAGCGGCTGGTCCGCTGGGGCGTGCCCGAGCGGAAGATCACCGTCATCCCGAACGGCCTGGACTTCACCGGCCTGTCCTACGACCCGGCCGTCGCGAAGTCGGTCCGTGACCAGTTCGGCATCGCCGAGGGCACCTACGTCATCGGCACGCTTGGCCGCCTGGACCCCAACAAGCGCATCGACCTGGCCATCGAGGCCGCGGCGCCGCTGCTCGGCGACGACTGCAAGCTGCTGGTCATCGGGCGCGGCGAGGACGGCGAGCGGCTGGAGGGCGTGGCCCGCAAGCTGGGCGTGACCGATCACGTCATCTTCGGCGGCTACCAGGCCGACATGGCGGCGATGCTGTCCGCCTTCGACCTGAACCTGACCACCTCGCTGCAGGAGACCTTCGGCCTGTCGGTGCTGGAGGCACTGGCCAACGGGCTCCCGGTGCTCTATACCACCTGCCCGGCGATGGACGGCATCAGCACGCCGCGCGCCCGTCAGGTCGAGGGCAGCGTGCCCGTGCTCCGGGCCGAGCTGGCCAAGGAGATCGAGGCGGGCAGCAGGCCGCGCCAGCCGGTCACCGAGGTGATGGACCGCTACGGCATCGAGTCGGTGGCCCAGCGGATCGACGACCTGTACGACCGGCTGGCCGCGCGCCGCGCGCCGCGACTGGCCGGCCGCCGCGGCCGCCGGGCCAGGCAGGCCGTCGCAGGGGAGCGCCGCTGACGTGGAGATAGCGCTGACGGCTGAGGGCACGTACCCGCATCAGTTTGGCGGTGTCAGCGTGTGGTGCGACCAGCTCGTCCGAGGGCTGCCCGAGCACAAGTTCCAGCTCATCGCGCTGGTCGCGACGGGCAGCGAGCCGGTGCGCTGGTCGCTGCCCGGCAACGTCACCGAGCTGACGGCGGTGCCGTTGTGGGGCACGCCGCCGCCCGCGCCGCGCGGGTCGCGGTGGCTGCGGCCCAGGTCAGGGCCGCCGGTCAGGGAGCTGATCGACGTGCTGCTCGGGCCGGCCGAGGAGGGCCGGGAGCAGTTCGCGCAGGTGCTGCGCGAGCTGCATGCCTTCTCCCGGCACGGCAACCTCTCCGCCGAGCTGGGCAGCGAGCAGTCGGTGCGGCTGCTGAGCGAGGCCTGGCGCGAGCGCTGGCCGGCTGACGACGACCGGGCGCCGCCGACCCTGCACGACGCGGTCATGGCCATCCAGCTGCTTGAGCACGCGCTGCGGCCGCTGTCGCACCCGGCGCCGCGCGCCGACGTGGTGCACGCCGTGACCAACGGGCTCGGCGTGCTGCCGGCGCTGGCCGCCAAGTGGGAGTACGGCACGCCGCTGGTGGTGACCGAGCACGGCATGTATATGCGGGAGCACTACCTGCACAGCCGCCAGGACCCCTACCGCTGGCCGGTCAAGCACTTTCACCTCCAGCTCCTTCGCCGGCTGTGCGTTCTTGGCTACGACGAGGCCACGGTGATCACGCCAGGGAACGTCTACAACAAGCGCTGGGAGGAGCAGCTCGGCGCCGAGGCGAGCCGGATCCGAACCGTCTACAACGGGGTGGACCCCGCCGACTTCCCCGCCCTGGAGGACGAGCCGGATGACCCGGTGATCTCCTGGGCCGGGCGGATCGACCCGGTCAAGGACCTGGAGACGCTGCTGCGCGCCTTCGCGCTGATCCGCGCCGAGCTGCCGAAGGCGCGGCTGCGCATCTTCGGCTCCCCGCCGCAGGGCCGCGAGGCCTACCTGGCGGGCTGCGAGGAGCTCTCCGCCGAGCTGGGCCTGGCCGACGCGGTGACCTTCGAGGGCCGGGTCGCCCGGATCACCGACGCCTACGCGGCCGGCCAGCTTGTCGTGCTCTGCAGCATCTCCGAGGGCTTCCCCTACACCCTTATCGAGGCGATGACCTGCGGGCGGCCGTGCGTGGCCACCGACGTCGGCGGGGTCACGGAGGCCGCGGGCGACACCGGGCTCGTGGTTCCGCCCCGGCACCCGGCCGAACTGGCCGCAAGCGTGCCTGACCCTGCTTCGGGACCGCGAGCTGCGAAAGCGGCTCGGGGACGCCGCCCGGCTGCGGGCCCTGGAGTACTTCACGGTGGACCGGGCGATCAGCGCGTTCGACGAGATCTACATGTTCCTGGGCACCGGGCGGCCGCTGCCGACACCGCAGCCGGCCGGCGCCGGGCCGCTGGATGCCGTGCCAGCGGGCCGCCAGGGCGGGCTCGCCGTGGCCAGCCGCCGGCCGGGCGGCGGCTGTCCGTGGTGCGCGAGCCGGGCCAGCCAGGACAGGACATAGCCGGGCAGCGCCGGCAGGACGTGGGCGAACGGGACGAGCGGGACGGACGGCAGACGCGGGAGGAGACGGCCTGATGGGCGGCGAGATCGTGGCAGACGAGCAGGCGCGGGCGCTGGACCAGCGTCCCGACCGGGGCAAGTCCGGGATATCCGGGCTGCGCACCATCGTGGGCACCCCGGCCGCGCCGCCGCTGACCGTCGCCGCGCTGTGCGAGGAGTTCGGCGAGGTCTGCGAGTCCGCCGTGGATCCGCTGGAGATCGCCAGCGCCCTGGAGTTCGAGGGCGTCGGCGACCTGGCGGTCCGCGAGCGGTATGGCTACCCGGACGTGT
Organism: uncultured Actinomycetota bacterium; assembly: GCA_963725175.1. Taxonomy (GTDB): domain Bacteria; phylum Actinomycetota; class Actinomycetes; order Streptosporangiales; family Streptosporangiaceae; genus DASUBV01. The sequence continues at coordinate 1,907,169 of CAVRXH010000006.1, read as the reverse complement.
TCTCGCTGGCCCGCGAGATGTACATCCAGGTGCCCAGGCAGCCGGCCGAGCCGCCGCCGCCCGCCGATCCCTGGCAGGTGTCCCGGCTCCAGCCGCTGCTGCACGGCCTGCTCTACGGGCTGCCGGCGGTCTGTTTCCCGGCGGCGGCGGCGCTGCTGGCCGGGCCGGGCGCGCACGTCGCGCTGATCGTCGCGCTGCTCGCCTCCTGGGCCACCAGCCAGGGGCTGGCCAGCCTCGGCTACCTGCGCCTTGGCCGGACCATGGACCGCGGCCAGGCCAAGCGGCTGCTGCGCTACGGGATGCTGGCGGGCCTGGCGCTGGTCGGGGTGATCCTGGCGATCACCGCCGTGACCGTCCAGGCCCGCGCGCCGGTGCTGATCTTCGGCGCCGGGGAGGCCGCTTACATGCTCGGCGCCTGCGTGCTGCTGGTGCTGGGCAGGGAACGCCTGCTGCTGATCGCGCTCGCGCCGGGGGTCGCGGGCAGCGTGGCCTTCCTGGTCCTGGGCAGGCCGCCTGGGCTCGAGCATTTCGCCTGGGCGGCGCTGGCCGCCACCCCGGTGCTGACCCTGATCGCAGCCTGGGCCTGCACCAGGCCGCGCGGTCAGGTGGCCGGGCACCTGGTCGTGCTCGGCGAGCTGCGCGGCGCCGCGCCGGCCGCCCTGTTCGGCCTGCTGGCCGCCGGCCTGCTGGCCTTCCCGGTGATCGCCGGGGCGCACGGCAGCGGCGGGGTGAACACCGGCGCGCTGCTGGCCACGCTGCCGCTGTCGCTGTCCATGGGCGCGGCGGAATGGTGCCTGCTCGGCTACCGGCGGCGGACCAGGGAGCTGCTGCGGTCCACCCAGGACCTGCGGGAGTTCGCCTGGCGGTCCCGGCTCGTCCTGGCGGTGGCCGTCGGCCAGTACCTGCTCGGCGCGGTCGTGCTCACCATGATCACCACGGCGATCGCGGTCGGCACCGGGCTGGTGCGCCCTGACGGGCTGCTGCTGCCCGAGCTGATCGTGTACCTGGCGCTGGGCGGGGCGATGTTCCTGGCCCTGGCGCTCCAGGCGCTCGGGGTGCGGGCGGTGCCGGTCGTCGCCTGCGCGGCGGCGCTTGGCTTCGAGCTGCTCTGGCGGGAACTGGGCCTGCTGTCCCAGTTGCTGGCCTGCGGCGGTCTGCTGCTGGTACTGGGCGGGTATGCGGTCGTGGTGCTGTCCAGGGCGGTCCGCCACGCCTTCTAGCCGGGCATAGCGGAGCAAAGGCCAACCGAACGGGGGAACGGGTTATGTCGGACATTGTCGCGGTCACCGGGGCCGAGGGGTTCATCGGATCGCACCTGACGGAGGCGCTGGTCCGCCGCGGGCACCGGGTCCGCGCCATGGCGCTGTACAACATGTTCAGCTCGCGGGGCTGGCTGGACACCCTGGACGACGAGGTCGCCGCCCAGGTGGAGGTGGTGTTCGGCGACGTGCGCGATCCCGGCTCGGTGCGCTCGCTGGTAGAGGGCGCCAGCGCCGTCTACCACCTGGCCGCGCTCGGCTCGGTGCCCTACTCCTACTCCGCGCCCCGCTCGTTCGTGGACACCAACACCATCGGCACGCTGCACGTGCTGGAGGCCGTCAGGTCCTGCCAGACACCGCGAATGGTGCATACCTCTACCAGCGAGACCTACGGGACGGCCAGGACCGTGCCGATCAGCGAGGCGCACCCGCTGCAGGCCCAGTCGCCGTACGCGGCGTCCAAGACCGGTGCGGACAAGCTGGTCGAGTCGTACTGCCTCAGCTTCGGGCTGCCCGCGGTGACGCTGCGGCCGTTCAACACCTACGGCCCGCGCCAGTCCACCAGGGCGGTCATCCCGCAGATCATCACCCAGCTCGCCGCGCTGCGCGAGCGGGGCGGCCACGGCCAGCTCAAGCTGGGCGCGCTGGACCCGACCAGGGACTTCAGCTACGTGACCGACACCGCCCGCGCGTTCATCGACCTGGGCCAGGCGCCCGGCTCGGCGGTCTTCGGCGAGGTATTCAACTGCGGGCCAGGCGACGACGTCGCGATCGGCGCGCTGGCCGGCGAGATCGCCGGGCTGATGGGCGTGGACGCCGACATCGTCGAGGACAGCGAGCGGCTGCGGCCCAAGGAGTCCGAGGTGATGCGGCTGGTCTGCGACGCCTCCCGGCTGCGCGAGCGGACCGGCTGGCGGCCGGGGGTGGACCGGATGACGGGCCTGCGCCAGACCATCGACTGGTTCGGCCAGCCGGCCAACATGGCGTACTACAAGGCCTCTGGATACCAGCAGTGACCAGCCCAGATATCCCGCTGAGCGGCCAGTCGGCGGCCCGGCCGCGGGGGCATAGCAACGGGCAGCCGCGCCGGGTGCTGATCGCCGGGGCGAGCGGCTTCCTCGGCACGCACGTGCTCGCCGCGGCCACCGACGCCGGGCTTGAGGTGGTGACGGCGGGCCGGTCGCCGCTGCCCGAGTCCCGGGTGCACTGCCTGGCTGACCTGTCCGCCGACCAGCCCGCGCAGCTCGCCGCCCTGCTGGCGGCGGTCAACCCGGACATCGTGGTCAACTGCGCCGGCGTCACCGGCGGCAGCCAGGAGGACCTGGCCGCCGTCAACATCACCGGGACCTACGCCCTGGTCCGCGCGGTGCAGATGACCGCGCGGCCGATCCGGCTTGTGCACCTGGGCTCGGCCGCCGAGTACGGCCCCGGCGAGCCGGGCACCGCGGTGGCCGAGACCGCGCCGTGCCGTCCGGCCAGCCCCTACGGGCTCACCAAGCTGGCCGCGACCCGGCTGGTCGAGCTGGGCCGGGCGGCCGGCGTCGACGCGGTCGTGCTCCGGGTGTTCAACCCGGTCGGCGCCCGCGCGCCCGAGACGATCCTGCCTGGCCGGGTCGCCGCCCAGCTCCGCCGGGCGCTGGCGGCCGGCACCACGGTCAGCCTGGGCCCGCTTGACGCGGTCAGGGACTTCGTGGACGCCCGCGACGTCGCGGCGGCGGTGCTGGCGGCCGGGCTTGCCCCGGCGCTGGCCGACCCCGTGCTCAACATCGGCAGCGGCGTCGGCCGCCCGTGCCGGGCCCTGGTCTCCGAGCTGGCCGCGATCAGCGGCTACACCGGCCCGGTGGATGAGGAGTCCGCCGGGTCACCCCGTTCGGCCGCCCCGTCCTGGCAGGAAGCGGACATCAGCAAGGCCGTCGGCGCCCTGGCCTGGTCGCCCAGCCGGGACCTGCGGCCCGCGCTGACCCGACTGTGGGAGAGCGGTCATGTCGCCCTGGCCCCCTGAGCGCTGGGCGCGGGCCGGGCTGGGCTGGCGGCTCGCCCGGCCGCGCGCCGAGCCAGTCGTGCCGCGCCTGGTGGTGCCCGCCTACTTCCACCCGGCGGTCGCGGCGGGGGACTGGGCGGCGATGGCGGAGCAGGCGGACCGGATCCGGCTGGTCGTGCTCAACCCGGCCAGCGGGCCAGGCACGCACGCCGACCCCGAGTTCCTTGACGCGCTGGCGCCGCTGCGCGAGGCGGGCGTGCGGATAGCCGGCTACGCCGACACCGACTACGGCCGCCGGCCGCGCGCCGAGGTGCTCGCCGACATCCAGCACTACCGGGACTGGTACGACGTCGGCGGAGTGCTGTTCGACCGGGTCAGCGCCGGGCTGGCAGACCTGCGGCACTACGCGCTGCTGTCGAGGCGCGGCCGCAAGCTGGGCGCGCAGGTGGTGGTCTTCAACCACGGCGTGCACCCGCACGAGGCCTACGCCAGGCACGCGGACATCCTCGGCACCTTCGAGGGTCCCTGGAACGTCTACCTGGAGCAGTCGGTGCCGCGGTGGACGAGGTCCTGGCCCGCCGACCGGTTCTACCACGTGGTCTACTCGGTGCCGCCTGAGCATCTCGGCAACGCGTTCCTCATCGCCGGCCGCCGCCGGGCCGGCTGTGTCTACGTCACCGACCGGGGCGGCGGCAACCCGTACAACCACATGCCCGCCGCCGTGCCCGCGCCGGCCGCCGCGCTGCGGATGCCGCGATGACCGCCAGCCCGCGCGCACCCGACCTGCGGCGCCGGCCGCGCGGGCTGGCCATCCTGATCATCTTGCTGGTCATCGCGGCGGGCGCGAGCCTGGCCATCAAGCTGACTGGGAACGACACCCGGCGGTGCGAGTCCTCGTTCGTGCCCGCGTTCTTCGAGCCGTCGGTGTGGAGCCAGATCCCGGCCAGCGGCAGCCGGCCGGCCGTGATCATCCTCAACCCCGCCTCGGGGCCAGGGGACGCGCCAGACCCGGCGCTGCGCTCGCAGGTCAGCCAGGCCCGCGAGGCCGGCACCCGGGTGCTCGGCTACATCGGCACCGAGTACGGGGAGCGGTCGCCGGCCCAGGCGCAGCGCTGGATCCACGACTACCGCGCCTGGTATCACGTCTCTGGCGTCTTCCTGGACCAGATCCCCACCGAGGGCCGCCAGCAGCTCGGCTACTACCAGGGGCTGACCGGCTTCGCCCGGCAGGTGATCCCCGGCGCGACGATCTGGCTGAACCCCGGGGACTACCCCGACCGCGCCTACATGTCGATCGGCGGCGTGGTGATGGCCTTCGAGGGTCCCTACGACAGTTACCTGCGGCTGAAGGTGCCCGACTGGGCGCGGCAGTACCCGGCCGCCAGGTTCGCGCACACGATCTATGCCACCCCCGAGCGAGACCTGGACAGCGCGGTCAGCATGTCCAGGCAGCGCAACGCCGGCTACCTGTTCGTCACCGACCTGGGCGGCCCGAATCCCTACGGGGCGCTGCCTGACTACTGGGGCCGCGAGGTCTCTGCCGTGCCCGGCTGCGGCGGCTCCTGAGCGCCCGGAGACCGGGGAGAAGGCGGCGTTTAGGGCGGCAAGTTCGGCATGCGCCCGTTTACCGGCCTTGATGAGGAAAAACCGCCAGCAGGCGCGATCTTGGTCATGACTTCTCGTTCATCTGCATGAGGACTCCAGGCCCCGCAGCGGGCAGAGTCGGTGAATGGACGTGCTCCGACTCGTGCTGGTAGATGACTACCGCATGGTGACCGAGGCGCTGGCCTCGCGGTTGTCTACCGCACCCGACCTGTGGGTGGCTGGCTCCTGCCAGACCAATGATCCCAGGCTGCCCGAGGTCATCAGGTGGCTGCGTCCCGATCTCGTGCTCATCGACATCGAGCCGCTCGGCTTCGCGGTCGCCGAGGTGCTCGGCCGGATCCGCTCCGCCTGGCCCGATGCGCGGATTGTCGTGGTCAGCGCCGATGAGGACAGCTCGCATGCCGTCGACGCGGCCCGGGCCGGCGCCGACGCCTGGGTGCCCAAGAGCCAGGGGGCCGACCAGCTGGAGACCGTGCTGCGCGGGGTGGCCAGGGGCCAGTCGTTCTGGTCCGCCTGAGCTGCTCGGCGAGGTGCTGCGCAGCCTGCGCGACGACGTCCAGGCCGCCAGGGAGAGCAGCAATCTGCTGGACACCCTGAGCCCGCGCGAGCTTGACGTGCTGACCAGCATGGCCAAGGGCAAGCGCGCCCGGCAGATCGCGGCCGAGCTGATGATCTCCGCGGACACCGTCCGCACCCACACCCGCAGCATCTTCGGCAAGCTGGAGGTGCACAGCCGTATCGAGGCGGTCAGCGTCGCCTGGGCGGCGGGCCTGCGGCCCGAGGAGGGCCAGGCAGCTACCGCGAGGGCCGCCGCCGGAACCGGCACCGCTGGCGGCGGAACCGCCAGGACCAGCGCCGCCCAGGCCAGCGAGGCCAGGTCCAGGGAGATCCGCGAGCACCGGCGGCCGCAGCCCCGCGAGCCCACCGGCCGCGACGCGCCGCGCCAGGGCCGCCGGCCTGGCCCAGACGAGGTGCCGGGACCCCGGCCGGGTTCGAGCCACGGGCAGGCAGGCGGCGGGTCCGGCGGGTCCGGCGCCGACGGCAGCGTTCGGCCGCTGCGGCGTCCAGAGGCCGGTCCGGGCGGCGAGAACGGCAACGGCCAGCCCGGCGACGGTGGCCCCGAGACCTCCGGCGGTGCCTGATGGCCCGCCTGACCACGCCGGACACGATGCCGGCCCGGCGCTTCCGGCCCGCCCGCTGGCCGGCCTCCGCCCCGGCGCTCACCCCTGCCGCCCCGGCCGCCCCGCCCGCGGCCGGCGGCCCGCGTACGGCCGGGCCGTCGCGCCGGCCGCTGCGCGTCGCGACTGTCATCGCCCGGCTGGAGGGCGGCGCCGGGGTGCTCGCGCTGCGCGGCGCCCTGGCCGCGCAGGGTCCCGGCTGCACGCAGACGATCATCACCGGGCAGGGCGACCAGCTCGTCGCGGCGGCCAGGGCCGGCGGCCTTGAGGTGGTCATCGAGCCCTCGCTGCGCGCCCCGATCCGCCCGGTCAGCGACTGCCCGAGCGCTGGCCAGGCTGACCGCGCTGTTCGCCCGGCGCGGTTTTGACGTCGTGCACACGCACTGCGCCAAGGCCGGCGCCGTCGGCCGGATGGCGGCCAGCAGGGGCGGCGCGGCCCGGATCGTGCACACCTATCACGGCTTCCCTTTCCACCAGTTCCAGCCCGCCGCGCTGCGCCAGGCGTATGTGTCCATCGAGCGGCGGCTTGGCCGGGTGACCGACACCGCGCTGTGCGTCGGGTCCGGCGTGGCCGCCGAGGCGGTCAGGCGGCGGCTGGTCGCCCCGGAGCGGGTTCAGACCATCGGCGTCTGCGTAGACGGGCCTGACCGGGTGCGGGCCAGCGCGGCGGTCGGCTCGCCGGAGGCGCGGCGGGCGGCCAGGGCGAGCCTCGGCCTGCCTCAGGATGCCGTCGTGGTCGGCGCCGTCGGCCGGCTCACCTATCAGAAGGCCCCCGAGGACTTCGTCACCGCCGTCGCCGGGCTGAACCGGCCAGGCGTCATCGGCGCCTGGGTCGGTGGCGGGGAGCTGGCCGGGCAGGTCGCGCGCCAGGCCGCCGCCAGCCCCGGCCGCCCCGGCCGCCCCGGCCGCCCCGGCAGCCAGGTCGTGCTGACCGGGGAGCGTTCCGACATCCTGGACATCCTGCCCGCGTTCGACGTGTTCGCGCTGCCCAGCCGGTACGAGGGCCTGCCAACGGCCGTCGTCGAGGCGATGATCTGCGGCATCCCGGTCGCGGCCACTGCCGTGAACGCGGTTCCCGACCTGGTGCTGGCCGGGCGAGACCGGCCTGCTCGTGCCGCCCGGCCGCCCCCGGCTGCTGACCGATGCGATCACCCGGCTGCTTGACTCGCCGGCCGAGGCCGCCGCGATGGCCGCCGCCGCCCGGGCCAGGGTGTCCGGCCGCTACACCGAGCCCGCGCTGCGGGACGACCTGCTGGGCGCCTATGACCGCGTGTCTCACCCAGGGACGGCTGCGACCCGTACGTCTGGGTTACAGAAAAGGCCTAGCTTTTAGCCCGAACTGCTGCGCGACCCGCCCTCGGCCGCCCGGTTCCGCCGTTCGTAGCCGGTAAAAGACGGACATGGCGGGCGGCCGGATTAAAGCCCCCGCTAAGTTCGCCGGGCTAGACATGAGTCATGAACGGCTGAGGCGGCCAGCGACGACTGTCTGTACGTTCAGTCACAACCCGCAGGGGCTGTATGCAGGGTCAGGGCGCTTGCCTGGTTCGCGGTGATCCGAACGCCACGCAGGGCGCCAATGGGGGGGCCAGTGGGGGGAAGAACGATGAGGCATGCTCGCGGGGCGAACATCTGTCGAGAAGAGGCCGCGGTCAGGACGACCCTGGCCCGCCTGCCGATCTCGGGGAGAGCGCGATGAGGCTCATCCTGGGAGACGACCAGGCGCTGTTCCTGGACGCGCTGGCCACGGTGCTGGCCCAGCACGGGCACGAGGTCGCCGTGGTGGCCCGCAGCCCCGAGGAGCTGGTCGCGCACGCGCGGCACCAGCGGCCCGAAGCCTGCCTGATCGACTGCAACCTCGCGGTCGACGAGGGCACCCAGACCATCCGCCGGGTCCGTGAGGCGAGTCCGGAGACGATCGTGGTGGTGCTCAGCGCCGACCCCGATGCCGAGTCCGCCAACCTCGCCCTGGACGCCGGGGCGGCCGGCTACCTGCATCAGTCACGCGGCGTGGACGTGCTGGTGACCGCGCTGGAGAAGATGCGTTCCGGCCAGCAGGTGGTGGACGTGCCCGATGCCGGGCCGTCGCGGCGGCTGCGGCCGGCCTCGCCTGCCGACCGGCTCGCCGACACCCTCACCGGCCGCGAGCGTGAGTGCCTGAGCCTGCTGGTCGCGGGCCTGGACACGGCCGCGATGGTGGCGCAGATGGGGGTGTCGCGCACCACGGTGCGCACGCACCTTCAGTCGGTGCTGACCAAGCTCGGCGTGCACTCCCGGCTGGAGGCCGCGTCCTTCGCGGTCCGGCACCGGCTGGTGGACGCCTGGGCCGACCAGGCCGGCCCGCCGGCGCTGGCGGCCTCCGGGTAACTGCCTCTGTGACAGGCTTGGGGCATGATCGTGGGGATCGGGGTCGACATCGTCGACATTTCCCGGCTGGAGGCGGCGCTGCTGCGCACCCCCGCGCTCGCCTCCCGCCTGTTCGCGGACAGCGAACGCGCGGCGCCGATCGCCACGCTGGCCGGCACTTTCGCGGCCAAGGAGGCCGCCGTCAAGGCGATGGGCGTGCCTTACGGGGTGTCCTTCGCCGACGCCCTGGTCATCAGGGACAGCCGGGGCCGGCCGACGCTGGAGATGCGCGGCGCGGCGGTGGCCGTCGCGGCGGAGCTCGGCATCTCGTCCTGGCACCTGTCCATCAGCCACGACGGCGGCATGTGCATAGCCATGGTGGTAGCGGAGAGGCAGCCGGAGTGAGGACGCAGCTCGTGAGGGCCCAGCTCATGTGGGCTCAGCCCGGGAGGACCCAGCGGTGCGCAGCGCGCACGCGGTAGCGGAGGTCCGCGCCGCCGAGCGGGGCCTGATGGCCACGCTGCCGCCCGGTGTCCTGATGAGCCGGGCGGTGGCCGGGCTGGCGTCGTCGTGCGCCCGGCTGCTCGGCCAGGTCTACGGGTCACGGGTGACCGTGCTGGCCGGCAGCGGCGACAACGGCGGGGACGCCCTGTTCGCCGGCGCCGCCCTGGCCAGGCGCGGCGCGGTCGTGACGGCCATCGCGGCGGGCAGCCGGATTCACGAGCAGGCGGCGGCCGCCCTGCGCCGGGCGGGTGGCCGCATCGGCCCTGCGGACGACCGGGCTGCCATCGACCGGGCCGACCTGATCATCGACGGGCTGCTGGGCATAGGCGGGCGGGGCGGGCTCAGGCCCCCCGCCGCCGAGCTGGCCGAGCGAACCGAGCGGGCCCGCCAGGACGGCGCCATCGTCGTGGCGGTCGACCTGCCTAGCGGTGTCGATGCCGACACCGGCGTGGTCGCCGGGGCGGCCATCCGCGCCGACGTGACGGTCACCTTCGGGACCTGGAAGCCGGGCCTGCTCATCGACCCGGGCGCCAGCCACGCGGGCACCGTGGAGCTCGCCGACATCGGACTGGGTCCCTGGCTGGGCGAGCCGGCCGCCCGGGCGCTGCAGGCCGCCGACGTCGCCGCGCTGCTGCCCAGGCCGACGGCCGAGTCAGACAAGTACCGCCGGGGCGTGCTCGGCGTGCTGGCCGGCAGCGACCGCTTCCCCGGCGCCGCCGTGCTGGCCACCGGCAGCGCCATCCATGGCGGGGCGGGCATGGTCCGGCTGGCCTCCAGCGGCGCGGCCCGCTCCGCGGTCCGCCAGCACTGGCCCGAGGTCGTGATGGCCGACATCGACCCGGCCGCGCCAGGGGAGTCCATTGAGGGGGCCGGCCGGGTGCAGGCCTGGGCGGCCGGACCTGGCATGGGCACCGGGCGCCGACGCGGCCGGGCTGCTGGCCGCCGTGCTGGCGACCAGCCTGCCGGTGCTGGTGGACGCGGACGGCATCACGATCCTGGCCGGGAACCGGGACCTGCTGCGCCGGGACGCGCCCACGCTGATCACCCCGCACGCCGGCGAGCTGTCCAGGCTGACCGGGGCGGACCGGGAGTCGATCGAGGCGCGACGGCTGGAACACGCCAGCTCGGCGGCGGCGCAACTCGGCGTGACCGTGCTGCTCAAGGGCTCGACGACGGTGATCGCCTCGCCGGACGGCGAGCCGGTCCTGGTCAATGCCACCGGCTCGTCCTGGCTGGCCACGGCAGGGTCAGGAGACGTGCTGACCGGCCTGGCCGGGGCGCTCCTGGCGCAGGGCGTGTCGGCCGCCGATGCCGCCGCCGTCGCGGCATACCTGCACGGCATCGCCGGACGGCTAGCCGCCCGCGACGCGCCGATCGGCGCCTCTGACCTGATAACCGCCCTCCCCGACGCCATCAGGACGGTCACCCGCGGCCCGGGTTAGCCCGGCTCGTTCGCTGGGTGGAACTCGACGCGGAATAGCAGCGTGTCGTCGGTGACCGGGCCCGCGTGCGCGGCGCGCTGCCGCAGCGCCTCCAGGTCCGTCTCGCCCGACCTGCGCACGTCCTGCGCGGTGATCGCCGAGAACGGCACTAGCTCGACCGAGTCGACCTCGATCCAGCCGGGACCGACCTTGTACCGGCCGCCCGGCTTCACCCGGGGACGCTGCCAGAGCCGGAACGACACCGTGATGTCGCCGGCCAGCACATCGGCCCGCAGTTCCCGGCTGAACTCCACCCGCCCAGCGTAGGCCGGTGCAGCGTAGGACGGCCGCGCGGCAGTTACCCGGCGGCCCGGCCGCCCAGGTGCCTGGCCAGGAACTTGTCAGCCTCGGCGTAGAACTTGAGCCGGTTCTCCGGCTTGGCGAAGCCGTGGCCCTCGTCGGGGAAGAGCATGTAGTCGTGGTCGATGCCCGCCTTCTGCAGGGCCTCCACGATCTGCTCGGACTCCGCCTGCTTGACCCGCGGGTCGTTGGCGCCCTGCGCGATCAGCAGCGGGATCCTGATCTCGGAGGCGCGGGACAGCGGCGAGCGGGACCAGAGGAAGTCGGCCTCGGTCTCCGGGTTGCCGACCCGCCGGTGGAACTGGGCGATCAGCGGCGCCCAGTACGCCGGGACGGACTTGATCAGCGTGATCAGGTTCGACGGCCCGACGATGTCCACGCCGCAGCAGTAGATGTCCGGGGTGAATGCCGCGCCGGCCAGCGTCGCGTACCCCCCGTAACTGCCGCCGTAGATGGCCACCCGCGCCGGATCCGCCCAGCCCTGGCTGATCACGTAGGCGACCGCGTCGCTCAGGTCGTCCTGCATGGACGCGCCCCACTCGCGGTCACCGGCGTTGACGAACGCCTTGCCGTACCCGGTGGAGCCGCGGAAGTTCACCTGGACGCAGAGGTAGCCCCGGTTCGCCAGCCACTGTGCCTCGGGGTTATAGCCCCAGCCGTCGCGGGCCCACGGCCCGCCGTGCACGTTCAGCACGGTCGGCAGCCCCTCGCGCGGCACGCCGGGCGGGAAGCTGAGGTAGCCGTGCACCGTCAGCCCGTCCCTGGCGGTGTAGGAGAACGGCTCCATGGCGGCCAGCGTGTAGTCATTGAGCACCGGCCGGTGCTCGAACAGGAACGTTGCCTGCCGGGTGCCCCGGTCGTAGATGTAGTAAGGGATGGCGCCGGTGTCGTTGGTGTAGCCGACCAGCCACATGGTGTCCGCGTTGTCGCGGCCGTGGAACATCGGGTCGCCCGAGTGCAGTGCGCGGACCGCGGCGAGGTCCTCGGCCACCGAGTCGTCCAGCACCAGGTACTCCGAGCGGGCCTTGACTATCGTCACGATCTGCGGCTCATGAGTGTCGGGGTCGAGCTGGAGGCCGCCGACATCCGCCTCGTCGTCCTGCGCCAGCGTCTGCAGCGTGCCGGTCGCCAGGTCCAGCCGGACCAGCCGCGAGGTCTCCGCGCCGGCTGGGGTGACCAGCAGCACCGACTGGCCGTCCGCGCTGAAGGTGGCCACATCGGTGCTGAGCGCGTCATCGGCCGGGATCTCCATCACCTGGCGCCACTCGCTGTCCGAGGTGTCGCGCACCAGCAGGCTGAACGACCCGTCAGGCTGCGGCGCGAGAGCGCCCCTGACCACCATCTCCCGGTCGGCGAACCAGCCAAGGAAGCCGGGGTTCTCCTCCTGCTTGGTCAGCTCCCCGCTGACCAGGTCGAGCCGGTACACGTCGTGTAGCTGCGGGTTGTCCTTGTTCAGCCCGACGAGCAGCTCGTTGGGCAGCTTGCGCTCCATCGCGATGAGCTGGGTCTGCACCCCGTCGAACGGCGTCAGGTCGCGCCGCTCCATGGTCTGCACGTCCACGTCGTGCAGCCGGAAGTTCTCGTCGCCGCCGGTGTCCTGGAGGTACAGCAGGTGGCGGCCGTCGTGCGCCCAGAAGAACTGCCGGATGCCCCGGTCGGTGTCGGCGGTGATCACCTTCGCCGCGGCCAGGTCCACTCCGTCGCTGGTGCTGAGCGGGGCCAGCCAGACGTTCAGGACGCCGTCGAGCGGTGCGAGCCAGGCCAGCAGCGTGCCGTCGGGGGAGACGCTCGGCAGGATCCGCTCGGGGTTGCCGAACAGGACGGGCAGCGGAATGAGCTCAGGCATCCCCGGTCTCGCTTTCATGCGGCGGTGACGGCAACGGCAAACCCCCGGATGGCGGCGCGCCTCCAGCATCCCACCGTACCGGGCAGGCGTCATACCCGGCGGTCGCGGCGGCCCGGCTGGTCAGGCCTCGCCCCTGGCGGCCTGGCCTGCTGGCAGACTGGCGGGCATGGACGGTCGCCCCGAGGTGCTCATCGATACCGCTGCCATCACGGCGAATACCGCCGCGCTTGACCGGCATGTCGGCGCCGCCAAGGTGATGGCCGTGGTCAAGTCCGACGGCTACGGGCACGGCATGGTGCCGACCGCCACCGCCGCGCTGGCCGGCGGGGCGGCCTGGCTGGGGGTCGTGCAGCTCCGCGACGCGCTCGCGCTGCGTGCGGCCGGCTTCACCGAGCCGGTGCTGTGCCTGGTCGGCGCGCCGGACGCCGCGCACGCCGAGGCGGTGGCCGCCGGGATCGACCTGACCGCCGGCACGGTTCCGCTGGTCAGGCAGATCGCCGCCGCCGCCCGCCAGGCGGGCCGCCCGGCCCGGATTCACCTGGAGGCCGACACCGGGATGGGCCGGGGCGGCGCCACGCCGGCCGACTGGCCGGCGCTGGTGGCCGAGGCGATGGCCGCTCAGCAGGCCGGCGCGGTGCGGGTGACCGGCATCTGGTCGCATTTCGCCTGCGCGGATATCCCCGGCCACGAGAGCATCCCCGAGCAGATCGCCGCGTTCCGCGCCGCGGTCCGGGCCGCCGAGCGGGCCGGCGCCAGGCCCGAGGTCCGGCACCTGGCCAACACCCCGGCCACCATCACGCTGCCGGAGTCCTGGTTCGACCTGGTACGCCCCGGCGGCGCGATCGTCGGCCTGGGCACGCTGCCCGGCGGGGTGCCGGGCTGGCTGCGCCCGGCGATGACGGTCCGCGCCCGGCTGCTTCAGGTCAAGCGGGTGCCGGCCGGCACCCCGGTGTCCTACGGGCACCGGCACCGCACCGAGCGGCCGGCCACGCTCGGCCTGGTCCCGCTCGGCTACAACGAGGGGGTGCCGAGGCTGGCCTCGGGCACCGCGCTGTTCCAGGTCCGCGGCCAGCGGGTCACCGTGGCGGGCACGGTCAACATGAACCACACCATCCTGGACCTCGGCGACCTGCGCGCCGAGCCAGGCGAGGAGGTCATCCTGTTCGGTCCCGGCGACGACGGCGAGCCGACGGCACAGGAATGGGCGGAGACGCTGGGCACCATCTCCTATGAGATCGTGACCAGATTCACCGGGCAAGATTCCGCGGGCCTACTCGGGGGTAACATCTGGCCAGCAGGCGCGGGCCGTCGACGGGAGTAACGATGAGCAGGTGGCGGCGGCTCACTAAGGCAGGCGGCGTGGCCGTCGGCGCGGCGGCGGCGGGCGCGGGCGCGGTGATCGCCGCCGAGAAGATCGCGGTGGGCCGGATCCGGCTGCGCCCCGACCCGGCCGCGGCCGAGCCGCTCGGCCAGCTCCGCGGCCGCCCGCTGACCGTGCTCGCCGATGACGGCGTGCCGCTGCAGCGCCGAGATCAGCGGCCCGGACGACGCCCCGGTCACCATCGTGTTCTGCCACGGCTACACGCTGACCCAGGACACCTGGCACTACCAGCGGCAGGCCCTGGCCGGCCCGGCCAGGCTGGTCTGCTGGGACCAGCGCGGCCACGGCAAGTCCGGCTGGACGGACCCGCGCCGCCTGGAGCACGCCGGGGCCGAGCGGGTGAGCATCGACCAGCTCGGCGCCGACCTCGGCGCGGTGCTGGCCGCCACGGTGCCGGGCGATGGCCGGGTGGTGCTGGTCGGTCACTCGATGGGCGGCATGACGATCATGGCGCTCGCGGCCAGGCGGCCCGAGCTGTTCGGCACCAAGGTGATCGGAAACGTGCTGATCTCGACCGCCGCCGCCGGGATCGACCCGGTGGGCTGGCTGCCGGCGCCGCTGCGGCCGCTGGCCAGGCAGACCGCCTCCGCCGTGCTGCACGGCGCGTCCCAGGGCCGCCCGGCCGAGCTGATCGAGCGTGGCCGGGCGGCGGCCGGCGACCTGGCTTTCCTGTCCACCCGGTACATCGCCTTCGGCGACTCCGGTGTCAGCCCGACGCTGGTGGATTTCCTGGAGCGGACCATCAGGGCCACGCCGGTCGAGGTGGTCGCGGAGTTCTACCTGGCCCTGGCCGAGCACGACAAGCGGGCCGCCCTCGCGGTCCTGGGCCAGGTCCCGACGGTGGTGCTGATCGGGGACAAGGACCGGCTGATCGCGCCGCGGCTGGCCGGCGAGCTGGCCGCCGGGATTCCCGGCGCCGACCTCGTCCTGGTGCCGGGTGCCGGGCACCTGCTGATCCTGGAACGCCCGGATCTCGTCAATGACACCATCGCCAGCCTGGCGGCCAGGGCCGTCGGCCCGGCCGGCAGCGAGCCAAGGACGGCCTGAGCCATGACCGAGCACGACGAGCACGACGAGCACCACGAGCACGACGAGCAGGGCGAGCAGGGCGCCGGCCGGGGCACGCCGGCCGTGGCGCAGGACGCCGCCGTCACGACGGCGGCCGGGATGCGCGCGGTCGGCGAGCGGCTGGCCGGCCTGCTGCGCCCCGGTGACCTGGTGGTGCTGTCCGGGTCGCTGGGCGCGGGCAAGACGACGCTGACCCAGGGCATCGGGGCGGGCCTGGGCGTGCGCGGGCCGGTGACCTCGCCGACCTTCGTGATCGCCAGGCGGCACCCGTCGCTGCGCGGCGGCCCCGACCTGGTGCACGCCGATGCCTACCGGCTTGGCAGCCGCGCCGAGGTGGATGACCTGGACCTGGACACGGACGTGGCCAGCTCCGTTACGGTCGTGGAGTGGGGCGAGGGCCTGGTCGAGGACCTGGCACCCAGCTTCCTGGAGATCGCCATCGCCGCGCCGCCGCCGCCGCGGGCCGGTCAGGCGGACCCGGCCGGGGAGGGTGACGAGCCGCGCACCGTGCGGGTGCTCGGCTGGGGCGAGCGCTGGACGGACACGCAGCGTGACGTCCGGGCCGCCCTGGACGCAGGGGCCGGCGCTCTGTAGTTCCGACTTGTCCGCCCGCGACACCGTTCGCACCACTAAACTGCGGTGATCCGCCTCAGCTCCCCGCCGTCTCGCACGGTCTGAAGACCAGCCCCGGAGGCTTGCCGTGGCTCAGCAGGGCCCCCCGCCCCGTCGCAATTCGCGGCTACCCGAATCTGGCTGGCCTGCCCAGCCCGAGGACCGCGATGCCGGGCCAGGCCAGGTGCCGCCGCGCCGCTCGCACCGGGCCGCCCCGGCGGACCAGCAGCGGTCCGACGCCCCGCCCCGCCCGGCGCCCGCGCGCCGGCATGCTCGCGACCCCCAGCCGCCGCAGGACTGGCCGGCCCAGCAGCCGCCAGCTCAGGACTGGCCGGGGCAGCAGAGCGCGCCGGGACTGGGCCAGCCGGGATTGGGCCAGCCGGGATTGGGCCAGCCCGTCGCGGAGTCCTGGCAGGACGACCGCGTGGAGTGGCCGGACAGCGCGGACCCGGTGCCCAGCCGCGCCGCGCAGCCCGCCGGGCGCGCCGGGGTGGCCGATCGGCCCGCCGCCCGCTGGCCGGCCGGGGCGCCAGGGACACCTGGCGGGAGCAGGACCCGTTCGGCGGCGAGGAAGAGGCCGAGCTGCCGCCGTGGGCCGGGCTGAGCATCTACCCGGCCGGGCCGGGCGGCACCAGGATCCGCCCGCCGGAGCCCGAGCTGCGATGAGCCCGGCCCCCGAGGGCGCCGCGCCGCGCCGCCGCGGCCGGGGCCGCGCCGCGGCTGCCCGGCTGCGCAAGTCCCGCCGCCGTGTCTACGTCTGGTGCGGCACGGCCATCGTGCTCGCCGTCATCGTCGCCGGCGTGGCCATCCTGCACGGGCTGCCCGGCCACAAGAACAAGCCGACCTTCATCTCGACCTTCCAGGCGGGCGAGTTACAAGACCGTGCCAAGCGCCTGTACGGCGGTCAGCTCCGCGCTGCTCAGCCAGAACCTGGCGGGCAGCGCGCGCAAGGTCACCCCGGCCAGCACCGGCGCCGGGCAGAGCCAGTGCAGCTTCACCGTGGACGCCAAGCCGGTGTTCCGGGTGCTGGAAGTGACCATCCAGGCCTACCAGCCGAGCCTGATCGCGGCCGGCAACGGCAGCGCGACCGACAATGCCACCGACACCTACCTGGCCTCGCGGAATCAGCTCGCCGCGCCGGGCAAGCAGTCGCCGCTGCCGGCCGCCCAGATCACGGTGCTGACCGGCCTGGGCCAGCAGGCGATCAGCGCCCTGCAGGTCATCCACGCCAGCCACGCCGTGACCGACCTGCTGACCGTGATGGCCAGGGATCACAACGTGATCGTCACCGTCTCGCTGCAGGCGCAGGCCTCCGGTGGCGGCTTCGGGCCGGTTTCTGTGCCTAGCCTGCGGGCAGGCGCCCTGGCGATCTGCCGGGCCGTGCTGGCCAAGGCACTCGCCCAGCCCGCGGTGAAGGGCTAGCGCCCGCTGCTGGCCCCGGCCGTCCCGGCCGGGGCGCTGAGCTGGCCTGAGTGCTGCCGCCAGAGTCGTAGGCTGGTCAACCGTGCTGCTGCTCGCATTCGATACCGCGACTCCCGCCGTCACCGTCGCCTTGCATGATGGCGGGGGGATCGTCGCGTGCGACACCGCCGTGGACGCCCGGCGGCATGGCGAGCTGCTCGCGGCGTCCATCGACAAGGTGCTGCGCGCGGCGGGCGCCGGCCGGGGCGACCTGACCGCCGTCGCCGTCGGGACCGGCCCTGGCCCCTACACCGGCCTGCGGGCCGGACTGGTCACCGCGCGGGTGTTCGGCAGCGCGCTCGGCATCCCGGTGGACGGCATCTGCACCCTGGACATCATCGCCGCCGACGCGGTCGGCCCGGCCGGCGGGCGGGAGTTCCTGGTGGCCACCGACGCCCGCCGCAGGGAGCTGTACTGGGCCCGCTACTCGGCCTTCGGCGAACGGGTCGACGGCCCGGAGGTCTGCCAGGCGGACGGCCTGCCCGCCGGGCTGGCCGTCGCGGGCGAGGGCGCCCTGCTCTATCCCGCGGCCGCCGGCGAGCCGATCGAGCCCCGCTATCCCGACGCCGCCCGGCTGGCCCGCATTGGTGCCGAACGGCTGGCGAACGGGACTCCCGCTGCTCCGCCTGAGCCCCGTTACCTGCGCAGGCCGGACGCCAGGGAGCCGGGCAGGCCCAAGCGGGTGACCCCGTGACGGGCGGGCCGGAGGCGCGGCCCGCCGCCGCCGCGGGCCCGGTCACGCTGCGCGTGATGACGCCCGCCGACCTGGACGCCGTGCTCGCGCTTGAGCTGGAGCTGTTCGGCGAGGAATCCTGGTCCCGGCCGATGCTGGAGGGCGAGCTCGCGCAGCAGCCCGTCAGCCGGCATTACCTGGTCGCGCAGCAGGCGGGCACGCTGATCGGCTATGCCGGGCTGCTCGCCGCCGGCATCCAGGCCGATGTCGTCACGATCGCGGTCACCGGCAGCCGCCAGGGCCAGGGCACCGGCGCGGCGCTGCTCGCCGCCCTGCTGGCCGAGGCCCGGCGGCGCGGCTGCCGCGAGGTGTTCCTGGAGGTACGCGTGGATAACCTGCGGGCGCAGCAGCTCTACCGCTCGCGCGGCTTCGCGGAGATCGGCGTCCGGCGCGGCTACTACCAGCCGTCCGGGGCCGATGCCCTGGTGATGCGGCTGGACCTCGCGGCGACGGCGGGTGCCCGGTGACCGCGCCGCTGGTACTCGGCATCGAGACCTCCTGCGACGAGACCGGCGCGGGCCTGGTCCGCGGGCATGAGCTGCTGGCCGACGCGGTGGCCTCCAGCGTCGCCGAGCACGCCAGGTTCGGCGGCGTGGTGCCCGAGGTGGCCAGCCGCGCGCACCTGGAGGCGATGGTCCCCGCGGTGGACCGGGCGCTGGCCACGGCGGGGGTCACGCTCGCCGACGTGGACGCCATCGCGGTCACCGCGGGGCCGGGCCTGGCCGGGGCGCTGCTGGTCGGCGTCTGCGCCGCCAAGGCCTACGCGCTGGCCCTGGGCAAGCCGCTGTACGGGGTGAACCACCTGGCCGCGCATGTCGCCGTGGACCAGCTTGAGCACGGCCCGCTGCCGACTCCGGCCATCGCGCTGCTGGTGTCGGGCGGGCATTCCTCGCTGCTGCTGGTGCCCGACCTGGTCGCCGGGGTGGTGCCGCTCGGCGCGACCGTGGACGACGCGGCGGGCGAGGCGTTCGACAAGGTGGCCAGGGTGCTCGGGCTGCCGTTCCCCGGCGGGCCTTACATCGACAGGGCGGCCGCCGAGGGGAACGGAGGCCTCGTCTCGTTCCCGCGCAGCAAGTACCGGGACGGCACCGCCGACTTCTCGTTCTCCGGGCTGAAGACCGCCGTGGCCAGGTGGGTCGAGGCGCGGGAGGCGGCGGGCGAGCCGGTGCCGGTGGCCGACGTGGCCGCCTCGTTCCAGGAGGCCGTGGCCGACGTGCTGACCCGCAAGGCCGTCGATGCCTGCCGCGCGCACGGGGTCGATCACCTGGTGATCGGCGGCGGGGTCGCGGCGAACTCGCGGCTGCGGGCACTGGCCGCCGAGCGCTGCGCGACGGCGGGGATCTCGCTGCGGGTGCCCAGGCCCGGGCTGTGCACGGATAACGGGGCGATGGTCGCGGCGCTCGGCGCCGAGCTGCACGCGCGCGGCGCCGCGCCGTCGTCGCTGGACTTCCCCGCCGACTCCGGGCTGCCGGTCACCACGGTCCTGGCGTCCTGACCCTGTGCCCGACGTACCCCGTGCTTGAGCTGCCCGTGTTGACGCGCGCCCGGGGGCGCATTACAGTGCGGGACTGGCACTCACTAAGGTAGAGTGCTAACGCGACAACGTTGGTCTGGCACCCGCGACGACAGGCTGACATGGTTGCCCCGATTCAGTATTCAGCTAACCCTTTCCGGAGGGGGAGGTCAGATCGTGACGACCGCCACCAAGGTTGTTCTCAAGCCGCTCGAAGACCGGATCGTCGTGCGCCCGCTCGAGGCTGAGCAGACCACGGCGTCCGGCCTGGTGATCCCGGACACTGCCAAGGAGAAGCCGCAGGAGGGCGAGGTCCTGTCCGTTGGACCTGGCCGCTTCGACGACGCGGGCGCCAAGCGTGTTCCGATGGACGTGAAGGTCGGTGACGTTGTCCTGTACAGCAAGTACGGCGGCACCGAGGTGAAGTACCACGGCGAGGAGTACCTGGTGCTCTCCGCCCGCGACGTGCTCGCCATCATCGAGAAGTAATTAAGCGGAACGTGCGCGGTGCCCGGCCCGGGGTTTCCCGTGCCGGGCACGCGTGCGCTAGCGGCAGAACGGCCGAATGGCCGCAGGGCCGCCGGCTCACTGCGGTATCGACATACATGCGACAAGGCTGAGGTGCTTAATGGCCAAGAGCTTGGAGTTCAACGAGGACGCACGGCGCGCGCTCGAGCGTGGCGTCAACCGCCTCGCGGACGCCGTCAAAGTGACGCTGGGCCCAAGGGCCGCAACGTCGTCATCGACAAGAAGTGGGGTGCCCCCACCATCACCAACGACGGCGTGACCGTCGCGCGTGAGGTGGACCTGGAGGACCCCCAGGAGAACCTGGGCGCGCAGCTCGCCCGGGAGGTCGCCACCAAGACCAACGACGTGGCCGGTGACGGCACCACCACGGCGACCGTGCTTGCCCAGGCCATGGTGCACGAGGGCCTGCGCAGCGTCGCGGCCGGCGCCAACCCGATGGCCCTCAAGCGGGGCGTCGACACCGCGGCCGCCGCGGTGGCCGAGCGGCTGCTCAAGTCGGCCCGCGAGGTCGAGGAGCAGAGCGAGATCGCCAACGTGGCGACCGTCTCCGCGCAGGACGCCAAGATCGGCACGCTGATCGCCGAGGCGTTCGACAAGGTCGGCAAGGACGGCGTCATCACCGTCGAGGAATCGCCGACCATGGGCCTGGAGCTCGAGTTCACCGAGGGCATGCAGTTCGACAAGGGCTACATCTCGGCGTACTTCGTCACCGACTCCGAGCGGATGGAGACCGTCTTCGAGGACGCCTACATCCTGCTGACCTCCGGCAAGATCTCGGCGATGGCCGAGTTCCTGCCGCTGCTTGAGCAGATCGCGCAGTCCAAGAAGCCGCTCGTGATCATCGCCGAGGACGTGGACGGCGAGGCGCTGTCCACCCTGGTGGTCAACAAGATCCGCGGGCTGCTCAACACCGTCGCCGTCAAGGCGCCGGGCTTCGGCGACCGCCGGAAGGCGATGCTGGCCGACATGGCCGCGCTCACCGGCGGCCAGGTCGTCAGCGAGGAAGTCGGCCTCAAGCTCGACTCGGTCGGCCTTGAGGTGCTCGGCCAGGCCCGCCGGGTGGTGGTGACCAAGGACACCACCACCATCGTGGACGGGGCCGGGGACGCCACCGAGGTGGCCGACCGGATCCGTCAGCTCCGCACCGAGATCGACGGCACCGACTCCGACTGGGACCGCGAGAAGCTCCAGGAGCGGGTCGCCAAGCTGGCAGGCGGCGTTGCCGTGCTGCGGGCCGGCGCCGCGACCGAGGTCGAGCTCAAGGAGAAGAAGCACCGGCTGGAGGACGCCATCTCGGCGACCAGGGCGGCCATCGAGGAAGGCATCATCGCCGGCGGCGGCAGTGCGCTCGTGCACGCCGCGGCTGTCCTCGATGACCTCGGCCTGACCGGCGACGAGGCCACTGGCGTCGCCGTCGTCAGGGCCTCGCTGACCGCTCCGGCCAGGTGGATCGCGGAGAACGCCGGCGCCGAGGGCGGCGTCGTCGTCGCGGCCATCGCCGACCTGCCCGCCGGCCACGGCTACAACGCCGCGACCGGCGAGTACGGCGACCTGATAGCCCAGGGCGTCATTGACCCGGTCAAGGTCACCCGGTCCGCGGTGCAGAACGCCGCCTCGATCGCCGGCATGCTGCTCACCACCGAGGTGCTCGTCACCGAGAAGCCCGAGCCCGAGGCGGCCGAGGCCGCTGGTCACGGTCACGGTCACGCTCACTGATAGGCAACCCATGAGCATGAGGCCCCAGCGCGGTGCGCTGGGGCCTCATGCTTGCTCGGGGTACCGTGAAATCCGTACCCTCCGTGCCGTCCGCACCGAAACGCCGCCGCCGAATATAATGCCGGGATCGATGCCTTTTCTCTCGACTCTGAATAAGCCCATTGAATACTGAGAGTAATCACCTAATGACGCTCAGTAATTAATGGCGAGGCAAAACGGACGTCTTTTTTCCGTAACCATTCTGTTGCCTTCCCGAAGGTTGGCATGACCCTCGCGCTGGGGCATGACCCAGTCAGGACCTGCTGAGTCAGCCGCAGCATCTCTTCGAGGGGGAGGCTCGTGAATCCGCAGCTAGATAGGGCTAGCAACGCCAGTATCCGGGAGCTGAGCGCACGCGCGGCCGGCGGCCAGCCGGGTGCTATCGACTCGCTCCTGATGCAGGTCCGCCCGATGGTCCTGCGCTACTGCCGAGCCCGCCTTGGCCGAATTTCCGGCCAATATCAGGCTGCCGATGACGTCGCGCAGGAAGTGTGCATCGCGCTCGTTTCCGCCCTTCCGCGTTATCGCGACATGGGCCGCCCATTCGCGTCATTCGTGTTCGGGATCGCCGCGCACAAGGTGGCCGACGCCATCCGCGGCGCGGCCGGCCTGGCCATCCCCACCGAGGAACTGCCCGAGGAGGCCGACGACCGGCCTGGGCCCGAGGAGACCGCCGTCGCCTACCTGGAGGCCGAGCGAGTCCGCGGGCTGCTCGCCCGGCTGCCGGTCCAGCAGCGCCAGCTCCTGGTGCTCCGGGTGCTGGCCGGCTTCACCGCCCAGGAGACCGGCAACGAGCTGGGCATGTCGGCGGGCGCGGTCCGGGTCGCCCAGCATCGCGCGATCGCCAGGCTGCGAGTCATCGCGCGGGAAGAATCCTTCGCCTGATCCCCGAGCCGGGGTCCCTCCCCGTCGGGACACCCGGCCCCCTGGGCCTGGCCGGCTCCCTGTTCCCCCGTGGCAGGGAGCCGGCCAGGCCCGCTCGCGCGCCCGGCCTCACTAGGATGAAGAGATCCCAGATCACGGCCACAGGAATGTGACATGAGCGACGACGCGAAGTTCAGCCCGCCCGGCTTCACCTACGACGACGTGCTGCTGCTGCCGGCGCACTCCACCATCGTGCCGTCCGAGGCCGATACCACCGCCCGGCTGAGCCGGCGGATCACGCTGCGCATCCCGCTGGTCTCCTCGGCCATGGACACCGTGACCGAGTCCCGGATGGCCATCGCCATGGCCCGCCAGGGCGGGGTCGGCGTGCTGCACCGGAACATGTCCGTGGACGAGCAGGCCCAGCAGGTCGACATGGTCAAGCGGTCCGAGGCCGGGATGATCACCAACCCGGTGACCTGCCGGCCGGACGCCACCGTGGCCGACGTCGAGGAGCTGTGCGCCAGGTACCGGATCTCCGGGGTGCCGGTGACCAGCGCCGACGGCACCCTGCTCGGCATCGTGACGAACCGGGACATCCGGTTCGAGACCGACCACGGCCGCCGGGTCAGCGAGGTGATGACCGCGATGCCGCTGGTCACCGCGCCGGTCGGGGTGCCCCGCGCTGAGGCGCTCGCCCTGCTCGGCCGCAACAAGGTCGAGAAGCTGCCGCTGGTGGACGCCGCGGGCCGGCTGAGCGGGCTGATCACCGTCAAGGACTTCGCCAAGAGCGAGAAGTTCCCGAACGCCACCAAGGACGACGCGGGCCGGC
The DNA here is from genome assembly GCA_963725175.1 of uncultured Actinomycetota bacterium. Taxonomy (GTDB): domain Bacteria; phylum Actinomycetota; class Actinomycetes; order Streptosporangiales; family Streptosporangiaceae; genus DASUBV01. Next base: position 1,883,925 of record CAVRXH010000006.1, on the reverse strand, counting down.
TGATCGTCGGCGCCGGCGTGGGCGTCGGCGAGGACGCCAAGGTGCGCGCCCAGGCGCTGCTCGAGGCCGGGGTGGACTTCCTGGTGGTGGACACCGCGCACGGCCACGCCCAGGCCGTCCTGGAGATGGTCGCCCAGCTCAAGGCCAACGCCCAGGTCGACGTGATCGGCGGCAACGTGGCCACCAGGGCAGGTGCCCAGGCGATGGTCGACGCGGGCGCGGACGCCGTCAAGGTCGGCGTCGGCCCCGGTGCCATCTGCACCACCAGGGTGGTCGCCGGCGTGGGCGTGCCGCAGGTGACGGCCATCTACGAGGCGTCGCTGGCGGCCAGGCCGGCCGGCGTGCCGGTGATCGGCGACGGCGGCGTTCAGTACTCCGGGGACATCGCCAAGGCCATCGCGGCTGGCGCGGACGCGGTCATGCTCGGCAACCTGCTGGCCGGCTGCGAGGAAGGCCCCGGCGAGATGGTCTTCATCAACGGCAAGCAGTTCAAGCTGTTCCGCGGCATGGGCTCGCTGGCCGCCATGCGCAACCCCGAGCGCGGCAAGTCCTACTCCAAGGACCGGTACTTCCAGGACGACGTGCTGCGCGAGGACAAGCTGGTGCCCGAGGGCGTCGAGGCCCAGGTGCCCTACCGGGGCCAGCTGGCCGCCGTGGCCTACCAGCTCACCGGCGGGCTGCGCGCGGCGATGGGCTACTGCGGCGCGCGGACCATCGGCCAGCTTCAGGAGGCCAGGTTCGTCCAGATCACCTCGGCCGGGCTGGCCGAGAGCCACCCGCATGACGTGCAGATGGTCACCGAGGCACCGAACTACGTCGGCCGCCGGGCCTGACGGGCCGCAAGCAGCCTGACGGGCCAGAGCAGGAGGGGCAGTCACCGTGACCCAGGTGGAAATCGGGCGAGGCAAGAGCGGCCGCCGGGCGTACGCGCTCGATGAGATCGGCATCGTGCCCTCCCGCCGCACCCGGCACCCGGAGGAGGTGTCGATTGCCTGGCAGATCGACGCCTACCGGTTCGAGCTGCCGCTGGTCGTCGCGCCGATGGACAGCGTCGTGTCGCCGGCCACCGCCATCCAGGTCGGCGGGCTCGGCGGGCTGGCCGTGCTGGACCTGGAAGGCCTGTGGACCCGGTACGCCGACCCCGAGTCGCTGCTGGCCGAGGCCGCCGAGCTGGACGACGAGGCGGCGACCAGCCGGCTTCAGGAGATCTACGCCGAGCCGATCAAGGAGGACCTGATCGGCCAGCGGATCGAGGAGATCAAGGCGGCCGGCGTCACCACAGCGGCCAGGCTCTCGCCGCAGCGGACCGTCCGGTTCTACAAGGCCGTGCTGGACGCGGGCGCGGACATCTTCGTGATCCGGGGCACCACCGTCTCGGCCGAGCACGTCTCGGGCCAGGCCGAGCCGCTCAACCTCAAGCAGTTCATCTACGAGCTTGACGTTCCGGTGATCGTGGGCGGCTGTGCCACCTACACCGCCGCGCTGCACCTGATGCGCACCGGCGCGGCCGGCGTGCTGGTCGGGTTCGGCGGCGGCTCCGGGCACACCACCGCCGCCGTGCTCGGCGTGGCCGTGCCCGATGGCCACCGCGGTGGCCGACGTGGCCGCCGCCAGGCGCGAGTACCTGGACGAGTCCGGCGGCCGGTACGTGCACGTCATCGCGGACGGCGGGATGACCCGCAGCGGCGACATCGCCAAGGCGCTGGCCCTCGGCGCGGACGCCGTGATGGTCGGGTCGCCGTTCGCCAGGGCAGCCGAGGCGCCGGGCCATGGCTACCACTGGGGCAGCGAGGCGCATCACCCCGACCTGCCGCGCGGCGCGCGGGTGCGGGTCGGCACCATCGGCACCATCGACCAGATCCTGCACGGCCCGTCCACCCTGCCCGACGGGTCGATGAACCTGATGGGCGCGCTGCGCCGGACGATGGCGACCTCGGGCTATTCCGACCTCAAGGAGTTCCAGCGGGTCGAGGTGGTGGTGACCCCCAGCGGGTCCCGGCGGTAGCGTTCATACGTGAGAGCGGACACGGCAAGCAGCAGGCTCGGCCCCAGCGAGCGGGATTCCGCGCTCGCCGCGCTGGCCGGGACGGAACACCAGGTCCTGGTGGTGGGCGGCGGCGTGGTCGGCGCCGGGGTAGCGCTGGACGCCGCGACCAGGGGCCTGTCGGTCAGGCCTGGTCGAGGCCAGGGACTTCGGCTCGGGCACCTCATCGCGGTCAAGCAAGCTCATCCACGGCGGGCTGCGGTACCTAGAGCAGCTCAACGTCGCGCTGGTCAGGGAGGCGCTGACCGAGCGGTCGCTGCTCTTGCAGCGGCTCGCGCCGCACCTGGTGCGGCCGGTGTCGTTCCTGTTCCCCTTCACCCACCACGTCTGGGAGCGCGCCTACGTCGGCGCCGGCGTCACCGCCTATGACCTGCTGGGCACCTCCATGGGCATGTCCAGGGGGCTGCCGGGGCACCGCCAGCTCACCCGCCGGGCCGCGCTCGGCCTCGCGCCCGCGCTCAAGCGGTCCGCGCTGACCGGCGCCCTCGTCTACTGGGATGCCCAGGTGGACGACGCCAGGTACGTGACCACGCTGATGCGCACCGCCGCCAGCTACGGCGCGCACATCGCCTCGCGGACCCAGGTCACCGGGTTCCTGCGCGAGGGGGAGCGGGTCACCGGGGTACGGGCCGTGGACCTGGAGACCGGCCGCGAGCTGGAGATCCGTGCCCAGCAGGTGGTCAACGCCACCGGCGTGTGGACCGACGAGATCCAGGAGATGGTCGGCGGCCGGGGCACCATCAACGTCCGCGCGGCCAAGGGCATCCACCTGGTCGTGCCGAGGGACAGGATCCACTCCAGCACCGGGATCATCCTGCGCACCGCCGCCAGCGTCCTGTTCGTGATCCCGTGGGGACGGCACTGGATCATCGGCACCACCGACACCGACTGGTCGCTGTCCAAGGCGCACCCCGCGGCCAGCCGCACCGACATCGACTACCTGCTTGCCCAGCTCAACCGGATCCTGGCCGTCCCGCTGACCAGGGAAGACGTGGAGGGCGTGTATGCCGGGCTGCGGCCGCTGCTGGCCGGCGAGTCCGAGTCCAGCTCCAAGCTGTCACGCGAGCACACCGTGGCCCACCCGGTGCCCGGCCTGGTCATGATCGCCGGCGGCAAGTACACCACCTACCGGATCATGGCCAAGGACGCGGTGGACGCCGTCGCGCACGGCCTTGACGGCAGGGTCGCCCCCTCCTGCACCGACGTGATCCCGCTGGCCGGTGCGGACGGCTACGCCGCGCTGTGGAACTCCCGGTACGGCCTGGCCAGGTCGTCCGGGCTGCACGTGGCCAGGATCGAGCACCTGCTGCACCGCTACGGGTCGCTGACCGGCGAGGTGCTGGCCCTGATCGAGGCCGACCCGTCGCTCGGCGCGCCGCTGGCCGGCGCCGACGACTACCTGCGCGGCGAGGTCGTCTACGCGGTCACGCACGAGGGCGCGCGGCACCTGGATGACGTGCTGACCCGGCGCACCCACGTCTCCATCGAGACCTGGGACCGCGGCCTGTCGGCCGCGCAGGAGGCGGTGACCCTGATGGCAGGCCCGATGGGCTGGAAGTCCGAGCAGGTCGCCAGGGAGCTGGAGAACTACCAGGCCAGGGTGGCGGCCGAGTACGCCTCGCAGGACGCCACCACCGACTCCGACGCCGACGCCATCCGCCTGGGCGCCTCGGACATCGTGCCCGTGGTACACAACGGCGCCGTCATCGCCTGACCTGACAGGTCAAATCGTCACTGAGACCTGGCCGCTGGTCAGACTCGCGGCCCGCAAGAGCATCGGACAGCGCGGGCCGCGAGGTCGGACCCGAACTGACACATGACACCCGCTCCTGCTCAAGTGCTCTCTGACCGCCGCCGGCCACTGGCAGGTTCCCGTATCGAACTCATAGCCGATCATGAGACCAGAATGTCAGACCCTCTCGATACTGTTTACCCATAGCAGGAAACGGCCGCAGGACGGGAGGTGACCAGGTGCCAGGCGACCAGCCGCAGCAGCCAGCCAGCGACGACCAGCCGGACAGCGAGCACGAATGGCTCGACGACGAAGACGAGCTGAGCGGGCTGGTCCTGGTGCCCGGAGATGAGCCGGTTCCCGCAGACCGGGTCCTGCTGCCAGAGCCTGCCGGCCCTGGCGGCGGCGCGGGCGGCGCGCTGTGCTGGTCGTTTGGCGTGGACCTGGACGCGATCCTGGCCGCAGCGGCGAAGGGCACGCCAGGTCCTGGTGGCGCGGGCGTGCTGCCGGGCCTGGCCGGCGCCGGGCGCGGCAGCACGGCGGCGGGCGGTCAGGCGGCGTCGCCGGGCGGCCTCGCACCTGGCCCGGGCCAGGCTCCCGGTAAGGCGGACCCGGATCCCGCCGCTGGTCCTGGCGGTGTGCTGCTTCCTGATGAGGGCGGCCTGGGGCTGGATGTGGTGGCGGAGTACCTGCCGGGCAGTGCGGGCCTGGCCGCGTGGCTGGACCAGCGCGACCCCGCCGGCACCAGTGACTACGACCTGCCCGCCGTCGCCGCCGGATGGCGCAGAGTCGCCGCCTGGGCACAGGCCCGCGAGTTCGCCGCCATCGCGCAGATCGCCGCACGGTCCGCCGCCCGGAACGAGAAGGCCGGCCTGGGCGAGGACGGCCGCCCCGCGGCGGTCACTCCCGATGCCGCCGCGCAGGTGGGCCTGGCCCTGGCCCTGTCACCGGGCACCGCCGAGTGGTGGACCGGGCAGGCCGTCACTCTCACCTGGCGGCTGCCCGCCACCGGCACCGCCCTCGCCGCCGGGCAGATCGACGCCTACCGCGCCCGGCTCATCACCGAAGCGACCAGCCTCCTCGATGAAGACACCGCCCGCGCCGTCGAGAACGACGTCCTGCCCGAAGCGGGAGAAGCTCACCTACGCCCAGCTCCGCGCCCGCCTGCGCAAGGCCGTCATCATCGCCGACCCGCAGGGCGCCGAGGACCGCCGCCGCGCGGCGGAACGGCGGGCGCGGGTCAGCCTGTATCCCGATGACGAGGGGACCGCGACGCTGACCGGGACGAGCCTCCCGGCTCCGCATGCGGCGGCGGCCATGGCCCGGATCACCGCCCTGGCCCGCGCCCTGAAGGCCTCCGGGGCCGGCGGCGGCACCGACCTGCTCCGCGCCCACATCTACCTCGGACTCCTCCTCGGCACCCTGCCCCCGATACCCCCGCCCGCCGACGGCGGCCAGCCCGACGAACCAGCAGACGACGACCCGCCGCCGCCAGACGACCCGCCTTACAGCGACGGGCCTGGTGCCGCGCCGGGCGATGGCGAGCAGCCTGGCCACGGGCAGCACGGTGGCCCGCCGCCTGGCGGCAGCCAGCACCCCGGACCACCGCGCGGCAGCCGGCCACCGCGCTCAGGCCAGTCACCCAGCGGGCCGCCGCCGAGCCGCGATCAGTCGCCCGGCAGCCCTGCAGCCCGCCGCGACGAGACCGACGGCGCAGCAGCCGGTGACCCGCGACCCGATGCCCCGCCGGCCAGCAGCCCGCGTAGCGACGGCAAGGCACCGGCCCAGGGCACCGGCACGCCCGGGACCAGCCCGCCTGGGGCCAGTTCGCCCCGCGTCCGCCCGCCCGGGCCGGAACCACGCTCAGAGTCTCCCGATCCTGGGCCGCCAGCCTCCCGCCAGCCTGCGCCAAGACCATCAGGCGTCGATCCGCCGGGCGCCGATCCGCCGGGTCCCGAGCCGCCCGGTCCTCACCCGCCGGGTCGCAAGCCGCCCGCCACTGCGCCGTTGGGCGCCGGCCCGGCACCCGCCACCTCACTCGGCGACACCGCTTCCGGCCCCGGCACGCCCGTCGGCAGCCCGGCCAGTCCCGGCACCCCCGCCGGCAGCCCGGCCGGTGATGACGCCAGCGTGCATGACCCCTGGCCCGAGGTGCCGCCGCTCACCGACGCCGACGTACCCGGCCCCGACGACGGATACGCCGACCCGGCACCCGAGCCTGACGACGACGATCGGCTGCGCTACGGCGAGGACCCCCTCGACCTGGCCGACACCGGCCCTCTGCCCGCCTGGCCGTCCCTCCCCGGCACCACCGGCACCCGCCCGCTCACGACCGACGGTGTCGGCGGGAAGGACAGCGCGGGCAGAACGGGCGGCGCGGGCAGGGCAAGCGCGGCCGGTGACGGCACGGCGGCCAGCACCGTGAGCACAGGGCGGCCGCAGGCCGGGATGCTGGACCTCACCCTGTCCTGGGCCACATTCGCCGAGCACGCATCCGCGCCTGGGATCCTCGGGCGGATCGGGCCGGTCACCGCAGCCCAGGCACGCGCCCTCGCCGCCGCAGCCGCCAACGCGCCCGGCACCCGGTGGCGCGTTGTCCTCACCGACCCCCGCGGCCACGCCATCAAAACCGGCACCGTGACCCGCCGCCTGACACCCCCCGCCCAGGCGCCAGCCGGCAGCCGCCGGGCCGGCGGCCCGATGCTGTCGCTGGCCGGGCCGCACGCCAGCATCACCGGCCGCGTCTCCGTCACCATCCCGGTCACTGCCCTGGACCAGATCAGCGCCGCCGAGCTCGCCGGGACCAGCATCCGTGCCGCGATCCTCCGCGCCGCCGCCAGAGCCGCCGCCAGGACGCGCCGGCAGGCCGCCGCCGACCAGGACGCCGACTCCGGCTGCGCGCACACCACGGCATCGGCGGCTTACCGCCCGCCGCCGACGATCCGTGACTTCATCGAGGCCAGGGACCAGACCTGCCGGTTCCCCGGCTGCCGCCAGCCCGCCTGGAGAGGAGACCTCGACCACACCACGCCGTTCCACTGCGGCGGACTCACCTGCCCCTGCAATCTCGGACCCCTCTGCCGCCGGCACCACCGACTCAAGCAGCAGCAGCACTGGGCACTCACCCAGATCACACCTGGCACCTTCCGCTGGCAGACCTCCGCCGGACGTAGCTATGCCACCACCGCACACCGGCATGCCCCCTAAACGACCGAGCCCACCGGCCTTCAGGTCGCTGGCGGTCAGGGAACGGGCCGGGTGCGCGCCCGCGCATACCGAATCCAGAGCCGCCCCGCCAGGGCCACGCACTCACGTCCAATCGGGCTCAGTCACCTAGTGCTGGGCGCTACTAGACTTCCGGCATGTCCCGGCCCCGTGTCTTCTCCGGCATCCAGCCCACCGCCGACTCGTTCCATCTCGGGAACTACCTCGGCGCGCTGCGGCAGTGGGTGACGCTTCAGGAGACCCACGAGACGGTCTACTGCGTGGTGGACCTGCACGCCATCACCATGCCGCAGGACCCGGCGGACCTGCGCCGCCGGACCAGGGTGGCGGCCGCTCAGCTCTTCGCGGCCGGGCTTGACCCCGAGAAGTCCATCCTGTTCGTGCAGAGCCAGGTGCCAGAGCACGCCGAGCTGGCCTGGGTGCTGGCATGCCTGACCGGGTTCGGCGAGGCGTCCCGGATGGTGCAGTTCAAGGACAAGTCGGCCAAAGGCGGCGCGGAGTCGGCCAGCGTGGGCCTGTTCACCTACCCGATCCTCCAGGCCGCTGACATCCTGCTCTACGACAGCGACCAGGTGCCGGTCGGCGAGGACCAGCGCCAGCACCTGGAGCTGACCAGGGTGCTGGCCCAGCGGTTCAACCACCGCTTCGGGAAGACGCTGGTCGTCCCTGATGCCTACATCCTTCCTGAGGTCGCCAAGATCAGTGACCTCCAGGACCCGGCCATCAAGATGAGCAAGTCGGCTTCCTCCCCGCAGGGCATCATCGACGTGCTTGAGGAGCCCGGCGCCATCCGCAAGAAGATCATGCGGGCGGTGACCGACGCGGACGGCGAGGTCCGCGCCGACGAGGCCGCCAAGCCGGGCGTCACGAACCTGCTGCGGATCTTCTCGGCGCTGAGCGGGGAGAGCATTTCCGGCCTGGAGCAGCGCTACGCGGGGCGCGGCTACGGCGACCTGAAGAAGGACCTGGCCCAGGTGGTCACCGACGCGCTGGCGCCGATCAGGGAGCGGACCGCCAAGCTGCTCGCCGACGAGGCCGAGCTGGACAAGCTGCTAGCCGTCGGGGCGTCCCGCGCCGGGGCCATCGCCCGGCAGACCATGACGACCGTCCGCGACCGGGTCGGCTTCCTGCCCGCCCGCTGAGGCTCTGCCTGCTGAGGCTCTGCCTGCCTGCCGAGAGCTTGCCGCCGAGGGCTCTGCCTGCCGAGGCTCTGCCTGCCGAGGGCACTCCTGCCCGCTGAGGCTCTGCCTGCCTGGCGAGGGCTCTGCCTGCCTCCGGAGGGCGCTGCCTGCTGAAGGCTCTGCCTGCTGAAGGCACTGCCTACTTGAAGGCGCTGCCTGCCCGCCGACTCTGTCGGTGCCGTAGTCAGGCGGGTCAGCCGGGCCGGTGCCGGCCGGCTGCCACGGCCTGGCGCCGCCGCCTGGCCAGGCTGCCGAGGGCGAACACGCCGGCCGCCACCACCGCCGAGCCGACCGCCAGCCCCGCGTCCAGCAGATCGCTGGACTGGGCGTCCGCCTGGCTGGCCAGGCGGAGCGCACGCGCCCTGGCCTGCTGCGCGGTGGTCTTCTTGGCGACCGTCACCGCCGGCAGCGGCGGGACCAGGGTGCCGACCGGGCGCACCTTGCCGTCCATCGCGAAGCCCCAGTTCAGCAGGCGCTCGCCCGAGGTGATCTCGGCCAGCGGGGTGCAGTGCAGCACCGTCACGATCAGCGTGACGCCGTTCCTGCGGGCCAGCCCGATGTAGGTGGCCTTGGACTTGACCGTCCAGCCGATCTTGCCGCCGAGACCGCCCCGGTACTGGGTCAGCAGGTAGTTCTGGTTCACCAGGGTGACCCAGTGCTTCGGCTTGACCCGGAACCGCGCGGCCCTGGTGCCGTCATAGTGCATGAAGGCCGGGCTGGCCAGGGCCTGCCGGGCGATCAGCGCCTCGTCGTAGGCCGAGACCACCTGCCCGGCCGCGGGCAGCCCGTTCGGCTGCCTGGCGACCACGTCGTAGGCCTGGAGGTGATGCGCCTCCGCGTTGATCAGCGCCATGCCCCTGGCCAGCGAGCCGTCACCGGCCGCCTGGGTCAGCGCCACGGCCGCGTCGTTCGCGGAGATGGTCAGCAGGGCGGTGAACAGGCTGCTTGCGGTGTAGTGCCGACCCGGCACGACGCCCACGTCGTTGGGCTCGGTGTCCGCCGCCCGGCGGGTGGCCAGCACCATCGTGTCCGGGGTCAGCCGGGGGATCAGGGTGATCGCGGTCAGCACCTTGAGCGTGCTCGCCGGCGCGAACTCGCCGTGCGGGTCCTTAGCGGCGAGCACCTGGCCGGTGCTCGCGTCCGCGATGACGTAGGCCGAGGCCGGCACGCGCGGCAGCCGCCGGGCGCCCGGCGCGGGGTAGTTCACCAGCAGCCCCCGGCTGGCCAGGTCCGTCCCGCCGATAGCCAGCCTCGCGGTCCGGCTGAGCTGGCCGGCCTGACTGGCCTGCCGGGACTGGCTGCCCTGCCGGGACTGGCTGCCCTGCCGGGACTGGCTGCCCTGCCCGGACCGGCTGCCCTGCCCGGACCGGTCGTGCTGCCCCGAGTTACTGGCCTGCCCGTCCGTGCCGGCCTGGCTGGCCTGTGCGTGGCGGCCATGCGCGGGACGGCCGGCCCGCGCCGCCTGGGTGGCCAGCGCGGCGGGAGCCGTGACCAGCGCCAGGATCGCCGCCGCCCCGGCCAGGGCAGCAGCGGATACAGGAGCACCAGCTCTCATCCCAGAACTCAACCTCTCGCGCTGACGGGCGCCGACGGTGCTGACACGCACCGACAGCGCGATCCCGACGCCATCTGGCGGCCGCGATCCAGCAGCCTAATCGGCCAGCGGCCGCGCCGCGTCACTCGCTGTGACTTTCCCCACGTCCGTTGTCGGCGACACGCGCCGCAACCTGGTCACGCGGGCTCTATACCGCCGGTGTGCACGAGCTTTGCCGACCCATGGCGGACGGCCAGGGTATAAGCCGGCATCTGAGCGGCCGACGAAGCTGGCGTTCCACGGTAGAAGTGTCGAGAGCGCCTCGTGGTGGACTTCACAGGTCGACGACCGGCGGGGCAGCCGTAGGCTGGTCATATGAGCCGCATTTCGGAGTCCGGGATACCGATCGAAAGCGTCTATGAGCCAAAGAACGTGCAGAGCCTGGACCCCACCGCCGACCTAGGCGAGCCGGGCGCCTATCCGTTCACCCGCGGGATCTATCCGCAGATGTACGTGAAGCGGCCCTGGACCATGCGGCAGTACGCGGGCTTCTCCACCGCGGCGGACTCCAACCGGCGCTACCACCAGCTCATCAACGCCGGCACCACCGGCCTGTCCGTGGCCTTCGACCTGCCCACGCAGATGGGTTACGACTCCGACGCGCCGCAGGCCAACGGCGAGGTCGGCAAGGTCGGCGTGGCGATCGACTCCATCGAGGACATGCGGCTGCTGCTGGACGGGATACCGCTGGACCAGGTCTCGACCTCGATGACCATCAACGCGCCGGCCGCCCTGCTGCTGGTGCTGTACCAGCTCGTGGCGGCCGAGCAGGGCGTGGCGGCCGGGCAGATTACCGGCACGATCCAGAACGACATTCTCAAGGAGTACATCGCCCGCGGCACCTACATCTACCCGCCGCAGCCCTCGCTGCGGCTGGTCGCGGATACCTTTGCCTACTGCCGCCAGGAAATCCCCAAGTGGAACACCATCTCCATCTCCGGCTATCACATGGCGGAGGCCGGCGCGACGCCCGTGCAGGAGATTGCCTTCACCCTGGCAAACGCCCAGGAGTACGTGCGGGCCGCGATCGCCTCGGGGCTCGCGGTCGATGATTTCGCGCCGCGGCTGTCATTCTTCTTCGTGGCCAGGACCACGGTGCTGGAAGAGGTCGCGAAGTTCCGGGCCGCCAGGCGGCTATGGGCGCGGATCATGCGCGAGGAATTCGGGGCCGCCGACCCGCGGTCGCAGATGCTGCGGTTCCACACTCAGACGGCCGGGGTGCAGCTCACCGCCCAGCAGCCCGAGGTGAACCTGGCGAGGGTCACCCTCCAGGCGCTGGCCGCGGTGCTCGGCGGCACCCAGTCGCTGCACACCAACTCCTACGATGAGGCCATCGCGCTGCCTACCGAGAAGGCCGCCAGGCTGGCGCTGCGGACCCAGCAGGTGCTCGCCTACGAGACCGACCTGACGGCCACCGTTGACCCGTTCGCCGGGTCGTACGCGATCGAGTCGATGACAGGCGAGATCGAGGAGCGGGCAACGGAGCTGATCCGGCAGGTCAACGACCTGGGCGGCGCGGTCGCCGCTATCGAGGCGGGCTTCCAGAAGGCCGAGATCGAGCGGTCGGCCTACCAGATCGCCCAGCAGATCGACTCGGGCGAGCGCAAGGTCGTCGGGGTGAACAGCTACGTCACCCCCGACGACGAGCCCTACCAGCCGATGCGTGTCGACCCGGCCATCGAGCAGCAGCAGGCGCAGCGCCTGGCTGACCTGCGTGCCCGCCGAGACTCCGCCGAGGTCACCCGGCGGATCGATGACCTGCGCCGCGCCGCGGCCGGGTCGGACAACCTCCTGTACCCGCTGCGGGACGCCCTGGCCGTCGAGGCGACGGTCGGGGAGGTCTGCGCGGCACTGCGTGACGTCTGGGGTGCCTACCAGCCACCGGACGTGTACTGACGACGCAAGGCGCCCGCCGCCGGGTGCGGTCGGGCTGACCCGGCGCGTGGCCTGCCGGGGCTTGCCGGCCACGCGCGCTTCTGGCACGAAAGGGGCGGCAGCCAGATGGCCACGATTCCCTGGAACTCCTCGCGCGGTCCCACGCTCGGCATCGAGTGGGAACTGCAGCTCGTCGACAGCAGGACCCGGCTGCTCCGCCAGGATGCTCCGGAGGTGCTGGCATCGCTGCCGGACCTGCACGAGTCCGGCGAGCATCCGAAGATCAAGTACGAGATGATGCAGTCCGCCGTGGAGGTGATCACCGGCATCTGCAGCACGGTAACGGAGGCAAAGCGGGATCTGGCGACGACAATCTCGCAACTTCAGCGGATAACCGGCGAGCGCGGTACGATGCTGGCCTGTGCTGGTACGCATCCGGTCAGCGACTGGCGGGATGCCAAGATGGCGCCTATTCAGAGATATGCCGAGCTGCTAGAAAATTTGCAGTGGCTTGTCCGCAGGGTCCAGACATTCGGTGTTCACGTGCATGTGGGTATTCGCGATGGAAGCAAGGCGATACCCATCGTCAACGCGCTCGCCGGGTACCTGCCGCATTTCCTGGCGCTGACCGCATCGAGCCCGTTCTGGAGCGGGCACGACACAGGGCTCGCCTCGAGCCGGTCCGTGATCTTCGGCGGGCTGCCAACCTCGGGGCCGCCACAGTTGTTAGCGGACTGGACTGAGTTCGAGGACTACATGGACACGCTTCTGCGCGCCGGGACCATCCGGAGCATCAAGGAGGTGTGGTGGGACATCCGCCCGCACCCGGACTTCGGCACGGTCGAGATCCGGATGTTCGACGGCGTGCCCACGCTTCGTGAGGTCGGCATGGCCGCCGCGCTTTCGCAGTCCCTGGTCCAGCTCTTCGACGCCCAGCTCGACCGCGGCTACACGCTGCCGTGCCCGTCGGCCTGGGTGGTCCGCGACAACAAGTGGCGGGCCACCAGGTACGGCCTCGATGCCATGACGATCACGGACGAGCACGGCTCGACGGCGCCGATGCGGGACCAGATCTATGAGCTGGTGCATGAGCTAGAGCCGGTCGCTGACCGGCTCGGCTGCGCCGCTGAGCTCGGTGTGGCCTACGAGGTGCTCGACGAGGGCGCATCATATGAACGGCAGCGGGCAGTTGTCGCCGGCGGCGGCGACCTGCCCGATGTGGTGGACTCACTGGTCGCCGAGTTCACGCAGGACAGGTTCGTCACTCCTGGGGAGGCGGCGCATGGCCGAGCATGACCTCGAAGGCGAGCTCGATGCCTTCCTGGCCGGGCACGAGGCGGAGCTCATTGACTTCCGCCGGGATCTGCACGCGCACCCGGAGACCGGTTATCACGAGTACCGGACCACCCGGCGGCTGGCGCTGCGCCTAGAGGCGGCCGGGCTGCGCCCGGCCGTGCTGCCCAAGGGCACCGGCCTGATCGTGGACGTCGGCGCCGGCGGGTCCGACGAGCCGCTGGTCGCGCTGCGCGCCGACATCGACGCGCTGCCGATCGCCGACGAGAAGGACGTCCCCTACCGGTCGACCAACCGCGGGGCCTGCCACGCCTGCGGGCACGACGTGCACACCTCGGTGCTGCTGGGCACCGGCCTGTTCCTGGCCAGGGCCAGCGCGGCGGGCATGCTGCCGGGCAAGGTCCGGCTGATCTTCCAGCCGGCCGAGGAGGTGCCGGGCGGCGCGGTAGACGTGATGGCGGCCGGCGGGATCGCCTCGGTGGACCGGATCTTCGCGCTGCACTGCGACCCGCGGCTGGACGTGGGCAAGATCGGGACCAGGGCCGGGCCGATCACCGCCGCCTGCGACAAGATCATGGTCAAGGTCACCGGCCCCGGCGGCCACACGGCTCGCCCGCACCTCACCGCCGACCTGGTCTACGCTCTCGGCAAGATCATCACCGAGCTGCCCGCCGCGCTGTCCCGCCGGGTGGACCCGCGGTCCAGCCTCAGCCTGGTCTGGGGCCGGGTCAGCGCCGGCTCGGCGGCCAACGCCATCCCCGACGAGGGCATGGTCGAGGGCACGGTGCGCTGCCTGGACGACGAGGCCTGGCACACCGCCCCCGACATGGTCAAGGCGCTGGTGGAATCGGTCGCCACCTCCTACGGCGTGGTCCCCGACATCACCTACACGCGCAACGTCCCGCCGACGGTGAACGACGCCGTGTGCACCGCGATGATCGAGGCCGCGGCCGACCGGGTGCTCGGCCCTGATGCCGTCACCCCGGCGCCGCAGAGCCTGGGCGGCGAGGACTTCGCCTGGTACCTGGAGTCCATCCCCGGCGCGCTGGCCCGGCTGGGCACCAGGACGCCGGGGTCAGCCGACGACTTCGACATCCACCAGGCCACCTTCGACGTGGACGAGCGGGCCATCGGCATCGGCGTCCGGCTGATGGCGGCCACGGCCCTGACCGCGATGGGCGGCGGCAGGTCGCTGCCGGTGCCGATGCCCGGTGCCGCCCTGGCCTGAGGCCAGGGGATGGGTCCAGCGGACGGGCCCGGGACGCCCGATCCAGGACATAAGCTGGGCCGCGAGCCGCCAGCCGGCGGCCGTGGCCAGCACCGTGGAGTGACCGCCGTGTCGTCACAGCAGGATCAGGTACCGGGCGGCACCCGCCCCGTCGGGCCGGGGCTGAACGGGTCAAGGCCAGCCGGGCGCAAGCCCGCCTCCATGCGCGGCCCTGTCCCGCCCGCGAGCCTGGCCCCCGATCCGGCGGGCCAGCCGCCCGAGGGCCGCGTTGGCCGCCTGCGGTCGGCCTGGCGGACGGACGATCGCGGCCGGACCACCTTCCGGCTGATGCCACCCCTGGTGCTGTGGTGGGGCTGGCTGGTATTCGTGGTGATCAACGTGGCGGACCTGGCGATCCAGTCGCACGACTGGTTCGCGGTCCAGGTCACCGTTGCCATCGCGTGCGTGACCGGCATCATGTACGCCTGCGCGTTCCGGCCGCGGGTGATCAGCGATGCCGACGGCGTGGCGATCCGCAATCCGTTCCGTGATCACAAGGTCGCCTGGGGCAGTCTGACCGGCGTCTTCCTGGGCGATTCGGTGGAGTTCCTGTGCGAGCGTGAGGCGCCAAAGCCGGACAAGACGGTATATAGCTGGGCGCTCTACTCGCCCCGGCGGTCCCGCGCGCGGGCCGAGCTGCGGGCCGGCTTCGGCAGCCGCAGGCACCGCGAGCGGCACGACGAGCGGGCGCGGCGGCGCTACCAGGTGCCGGACACCAGCGTGTACGGCAAGCTGCCCGCTCAGGCCAAGGAGATCGCCAGCCAGCACCCGAGCCACGTGATGGCCAGCGAGCTGGCCAGGCGGCTGGACGAGGCGCGCGAGGCTGGGGCGGCGGGCGGCGTGCTGACCGCCCGCTGGTCCTGGGTGTCCATCGCGGCGATCGTCATCCCGGTGGCCGGGCTGATCGCGGTGATCGCGGCCAGGTAGCGCGCCGGGCCGCCGTCAGGCCGGCCGCTCGTCGCCCAGCAGCCAGCGCGCCCCGGTGCCCCGGCTGCTCGCGGTGTCCTGCGGGTTATACAGCGCGCAGGTACGCAGCGAGAGACAGCCGCAGCCGATGCAGCCGTCCAGGGTGTCCGACAGCCGCTGCAGCTCGGCGATCCGCTCGTCGATCTTGCCCTGCCAGGCCCGCGCGGCCCGGCGCCACTGCGCCCTGGTCGGCGCCCGGCCCTCGGGCAGGGTGTCCAGTGCTTCCTTGATCTCGCGCAGCGACAGGCCGAGCTGTCGGCCGGCCTTGATGAAGGCGATCCGGCGCAGCAGGTAGCGCGGGTAGCTGCGCTGGTTGCCGGGCGTCCGCTCGGCGGTGATCAGGCCCATGTCCTCGTAGTAGCGCAGCGCCGACCTGGCCGCGCCGCTGCGCGCCGACAACTCGCCGATCGTCAGGTGCGCGGCCGTCGCTGCCATGGGCGCAGGCTAGCCCTGCGCCTGCCCTGATCTCAACCGCGGTTGAGGCCGGCGAGCCGGAACAGCAGGTCAGGGGCCGACCGACGTGCACGGGCGGGTGCGCAGGTCGGCCACGTAGTCGGCCGGCGCGCCCGCAGCCTCGGCCGCGTCGGCCATGATGCCCAGGTACCTGGCGGACGGCAGGCCGCCCTCGTAGGCGTTGATCACGTACAGCCAGGCCAGCACGTCGCCGTCCAGCGTCGCCACCCGGACCTTGAGCTTGCGGTAGTAGCCGAGCGTAGCGCCGTCCCAGCTGTCCAGCGCCGCCTCGTCGGCCTCGGTGAGGTCATACAGCGCCACGAAGACCCGCTCGTCGCCGTCCTCCACCACGGTGCCGAGCGCGCCCTCCAAGGACAGGTCCGCGCCGCCGAAGGTCAGCCGCCAGCCCTCCAGCCAGCCGGTGCCGCGCTGCGGCGAGTGCGGGCAGCGCCCTGCCATCTGCGCCGGGTCCATGTTGCTGCCGTAGGCCGCGTATATCGCCACGATTGCCAAGCGTAGGGGGCCAGCGCGCGGCGCGCGGGCGTACCAGGGTGACGGCTGACGGCACGGTGACGGCCCAGGCGCGAGCACCCCGGCCTGGTACGACAGAACTGGTACGACAGAATGGGGCACCGTGAGCCAGGCCCAGGCGAGGATCGCGATCATCGGCGGCGGGCCGGGGGGCTACGAGGCCGCGCTGGTCGCCGCCCAGCTCGGCGCCGCCGTCACCGTCATCGAGCGTGATGGCCTTGGCGGCGCGTGCGTGCTGACCGACTGCGTGCCGTCCAAGACGCTGATCGCCACCTCCGGCCTGATGGCCGCGCTGGCGGACGCGCCCGCCCTGGGCATCCAGGCCAGCGTGCCGCGCGCCGCCGTGGACGCCGGGCTGCTGTATGCCAGGGTGCTGACGCTGGCTCGCGCCCAGTCCGCCGACGTGGCCACCCGGCTGTGCGCCGAGGGCGTCGAGGTGATCAGCGGGACGGCCCGGCTGACAGGCCGCCGGGTTGTCGCCGCGGGGGACCGGGAGATCGCCGCGGACGCGGTGCTCATCGCCACCGGCGCGCAGCCTCGGGTGCTGCCAGGCGCCGAGCCGGACGGCGAGCGGATCCTGACCTGGCGTCAGCTCTACGACCTGCCCGAGCTGCCGCCGGAGCTGATCGTGGTGGGCTCGGGAGTCACCGGGGCCGAGTTCGCCGGCGCCTACCAGGCCCTGGGCTCGCGGGTGACCCTGGTCTCCTCGCGCGAGCACGTGCTGCCTCAGGAGGACGCCGACGCCGCCGTCGTGGTCGAGGAGGTGTTCCGCCGCCGCGGCATGACGGTGCTGAGCCGGTCCCGGGCGGAGGAAGTCCGGCGGGACGGCGACGGGGTGGCGGTGCACCTGTCAGACGGGCGGGTGATCCGCGGCTCGCACTGCCTGATGACGGTGGGGATGGTGCCCAGCACCACCGGCCTTGGCCTGGCCGAGCACGGCGTGGCCGTGGACAGCCGCGGGTTCATCCCGGTGGACCGGGTGTCGCGGACCTCGGTCCCCGGCGTCTACGCGGCCGGGGACTGCACCGGCGTGCAGATGCTCGCCTCGGTAGCCGCCATGCAGGGCCGGATCGCCATGTGGCACGCGCTGGGCGAGGCGGTCGCGCCGCTGCGGCTCAGCCATGTGGCGGCGACGATCTTCACCGAGCCGGAGATCGCCACCGTCGGGGTCACCGAGCAGGCCGTCGCCTCCGGCGAAGCCGAGGCCGTCGTGGTGAAGCTGCCGCTTGACACCAACGCGCGGGCCAAGATGCAGGGCTTCTCCGACGGGTTCGTCAAGCTGTTCGCCCGGCGCAGCGGCGGCGCGGTGCTGGGCGGCGTGATCGTCGCGCCGCGGGCCAGCGAGCTGATCCTGGCGGTCTCGCTCGCCGTGGAGCAGATGCTGACCGTGGACCAGATCGCGCACACCTTCGCGGTCTACCCGTCGCTGTCCGGCAGCCTGACCGAGGCCGCCCGCAAGCTGATGCGGCCCGCGAGCCCTTAGGGCCAGCCCGCAAACCAGCCCCTAGTGCGAGGGGTGCCCGAGGTCGGGGTCGTCGGGCACGTCCAGGCCGTGCTGGCGAAGCCGGGAGGCCCTGATGTCGTCGGCGTAGGCGGCGACCGTGAAGATGCTGCCGGACAGGATCAGCGCGATTGTCATCAGGATCAGCCACAGCGGGGCCGGCGACAGCACGCCGGCGAGCGTGGCGAGGATCGCGCAGACCGGCACGATCACCGCCAGGTGCCGGAACACGGTCCGGCCGCGCCAGCCCGCGTCGGTCAGCTCGTGCCTGACCCAGTCCACGTTCCTGGCCGGCAGCCGGAAGCCGACCGCGAACCTCAGGTACCCGGCCGCGCCCGGATCCCCCGGAATCCTGGCCATGACCGGCCTCCTCACTCGCCGAGCCGGCAGATGACGGCGCCCGCCGCCACCGTCTGGCCGACCTGCACGGTCAGCCCGCTGACGGTGCCATCCTGGTGCGCGGTGAGCGGCTGCTCCATCTTCATGGCCTCAAGCACCACGATCGTGTCGCCCGCCGACACCTGCTGGCCCTCGGCGGCGACGATCTTGACGATCGTGCCCTGCATCGGGCTGACCAGCGCGTTGCCGGCTGGTACCGTGCCCGCCGCCGCGCCCCTGCGGCCCTCGCGCCGTGGCCGACCGGCCGCCCGGCCGCCGCCCGCCTCCGCCCCCGCCCCTGACCCGGCCCGGTACAGGCTCGCCGGGACGGTGACCTCCAGCCGCTTGCCGCCCACCTCGACCGTGATCCGCTCACGGGGCTGATCCTCGCCGCCGCCGTCCGCCGCCCCGGCACCCGCGAACGGCGCGATCTCGCCGCTGAACTCGGTCTCGATCCACCGGGTGTGCACGTCAAGCGAGTCCGGGCCGGCGAACGCGGGATCGTCCACCACGAGCCGGTGGAAGGGCAGCACGGTGGGCATCCCGTCGATCTGGAACTCGGCCAGCGCCCGGCGGGACCGTTCCAGCGCCTGCTCCCGGTTCGTCCCGGTCACGATCAGCTTGGCGATCAGCGAGTCGAACGCCTGCGGGACGGTCATCCCGGCCGCGTACCCCGCGTCCAGCCGCACCCCAGGCCCCGACGGCAGCCGCATCGCGGCGATCGTGCCGGGGGCGGGCAGGAAGCCCCGGCCCGCGTCCTCGGCGTTGACCCGGAACTCGATGGAGTGCCCGCGCAGCGGCGGGTCGGTGAAGCCAAGCGGCTCGCCCTCGGCGACGCGGAACATCTCCCGCACCAGGTCGATGCCGCTGACCTCCTCGCTGACCGGATGCTCCACCTGGAGCCGGGTGTTGACCTCAAGGAAGGACACCGTGCCGTCCTGGCCGATCAGGAACTCGCAGGTGCCGGCGCCGGTGTAGCCGGCGGCGCGCAGGATCGCGGCAGAGGACTCGCGCAGCAGCTTGTCCTGCTCGGCGGTGAGGAACGGCGCGGGGGCCTCTTCCACCAGCTTCTGGTGCCGCCGCTGCAGCGAGCAGTCCCTGGTGGACACGATCACCACGTTGCCGTGCGTGTCGGCCAGGCACTGTGTCTCCACGTGCCGGGGCCGGTCCAGGTAGCGTTCCACGAAGCACTCGCCGCGGCCGAAGGCGGCCACCGCCTCCCTGACGGCCGAGTCGAACTGGTCGGGGATCTCCTGCTCGGTGCGGGCTACCCGCAGGCCACGTCCGCCGCCGCCGAAGGCGGCCTTGATGGCGATCGGCAGCCCGTGCTCGGCGGCGAACTCCGCGGCCTCCCGCGCGCTGGCTACCGGCCCGTCGGTGCCCGGCGCCAGCGGCGCCCCCACCGAGCGGGCGATCTGCCGCGCGCTGACCTTGTCGCCCAGCGCGTCGATCGCCGCTGGCGGCGGGCCGATCCAGGTCAGCCCGGCGGCGATCACCTCGCGGGCGAAGGCAGCGTTCTCGGCCAGGAACCCGTAGCCGGGGTGCACGGCGTCCGCCCCTGAGTCCGCCGCGGCCTTGAGGATCCTGCCGATGTCCAGGTAGCTGTCCGCGGCGGTGGCGCCGCCCAGGGCATAGGCCTCGTCGGCCATCGAGACGTGCAGCGCGTCCAGGTCGGGCTCGCCGTAGACGGCGACGCTGGCGAGCCCGTGATCCCGGCAGGCCCGGATGATCCGGACGGCGATCTCGCCCCGGTTGGCGATGAGCACCTTGCGCACAGCCTGACTCCTTTCCGCCGGCCGCGGGTCGCCGGAAATCCGGGCGCGCCACTCAGGCTGTGGACGGGATACTGCCCTGGAGTCTAGTAATCCGCCGGTGCCGCGAGCGCGGGCCGGGCAGGTCCCAGGGAGCCGACATGGCGGAACTGCTGCTGCTGTCCAACTCGGTCAGCCCCGGCCGGGGCTACCTGGAGCATGCCCTTGACATGCTCGGCGAGCTGGTGCCGCGCGGCGGCGTGCTGCTGTTCGTCCCGTTCGCCGCCGCCGCCCACGACGCCTACACCGAGCGGATCGCGGCGGCGCTTGCCCCGCTCAGCGTGACGGTGACCGGGGCGCACCAGGTGAGCGACCCGGCGCGGGCGGCGCGGGAGGCCGACGCGGTGTTCGCGGGTGGCGGCAATTCCTTCCGACTGCTCGCGGAGCTGGAGCGGACCGGGCTAAGGACTGCCATCCCCGAGGCGGTCAGGGACGGCCGCGCCTACATCGGGTCAAGCGCCGGCACCAACATGGCCTGCCCCAGCCTGCGCACCACCAACGACATGCCGATCGTTCAGCCGGGCTCGTTCCGCGCCCTCGGCCTGGTCCCGTTCCAGGTCAACGCGCATTACATCGATGCCGGGCCGGCCGGGTACCAGGGCGAGACCAGGGCCGACCGCATCGAGGAGTTCCTGGAGTGCAACGACGTCCCGGTGATCGGGCTGCGCGAGGGAGCCTGGATCCGGGTCAGCGGGGACCGGGCCTGGCTCGGCGGCGGACTGACGGCCAGGGTGTTCTCCCGCGACCGACCGGGCGGGAAAGAGCTCGCGGACGGCAGTGACCTGAGCGAGTACCTGGCCGCCGTGCCCCGGTTCGATGTGCCCCGGTTCGAGGTGCCGGGGGAGAGCAGCTAGCCGGGCAGTGCTAGCCGGGCAGTGCTAGCCGGGCAGTGCTAGCTGGGCAGGCCGCTGGCCCGCCAGGCGCCGGGGCCGGGCCGCAGCGCCTGGCGGAGCGCACGAGACCTGTCGTTCCATGATGAACGGGGGGCTCGCGCCGGGGCGCCGCCCGCAGCCGTCCGGGCGGCCAGGGCGGTCAGCACGACGATCACGGCGGCCGTCTCCTGCGGCGTCGGCCGGCCTGCGGTGATCCGCAGCCCGGCATCGCGAGCGGCGGCCCCCCTCGCCTGGTCGCTCATCGCCCCGTGCCTTTCATCGCTCAGTCCTTCGGCCGCTCAGTCCTTCGGCCGCCCAGTCCTTCGGCCGCTTCAACCCTTCGACTTCCCGACGCCGATGTCGAACTCCCGGTGGATCCGCTCCCAGAACGCGTCCCGCAGCCACTCCCGTGCCTCCTGGTAGGCGCGCAGTGAGAGCCCGAGCTCCTTCTCCGCGTCGACCAGCAGCTCCTTGTCGATGACCGGCGGCAGGATCGGGCCGGGCAGCAGGTCCCTGATGTTGTCCTCGCCGCGGGTGAGAATCCACCGGTGCGCCACGTGCTCGCCGGCCTCCTCGACCCGCTCGCGGTCCGGGCCGAGCCGGGCCGCGGGCAGGTGGCTGACGGCCGCCGGCAGGTGCGTCACCGGCGCGACCGCCGGGCGGGCCGGCTGCCGGGGCACCGGCCGGTCGCCGAAGACCTGAGACGGCGATGGCGCGGTGGCCGATGCCGAGGCGGGCAGGGCCGCCGGGGCGGGCCGTCCCGCGAGGCTCGGGCCGGCGTGCTCGCCGGTGAGCTGGCGGGCGAAGAACGGCTCGACGAACCCCCGCTCCAGCACGTCCACGGTGTCGGATTCCCAGACCAGCCGCTCGGCCTGGTTGGTGCCGTACGGCGGCTCCACGCCCCACAGGTGTACCCGCACGCCGTAGGCCTGTGCCGCCTCCACGGCGGGCACCATGTCCTCGTCGCCTGCCACCAGGATCGCGTCGGTGATCGCGCGGTGCCGGGCCAGCGCCTCCATGTCGGCCCTGATCTGCGCGTCCACGCCCTTCTGCTGGCCGCGGGCGTTCAGGTTGCCGAGCCGGAGCTTGACCATCGGCATCTGGGCGATGACCCGCTGGTCGATGGTCGGCACCCGGTCGCGGGCCGCGTCGTACCAGTAGATCCGCAGCAGCTCGCCCCTGACCTGGTCCTGCGCGTTCTTGGTCAGCGCCTGGATGAGGTTGTCGGCGTCCACCCGGTACTCGCGCCGGGAAGCGGCGCTGAACAGCAGCTCGCCGGCGGCGGCGTAGATGTAGCCGACGTCCACCATGATGGCGTAGCGCGACAGCAGCGGCAGCGGCGAACCGGATTCGGTCATAGTACGGACGACTCTAGTGGCAGAACCGTGCCTGCTGGAGTCCGTCTCTCTAGGTAACCTCACCATCACAAGGAGTTTATGTCGGCTCGTGCCATCTCGACCGGAACGCGCGGCCGCGGCACCCGCCCGGCCACCGGCGCGACCGCCCGGCTGCGGAAGGCCAGCGCGGCCGCCAGCGAGAGGACCGGCACCGCCGGGACCACATAGCGAAGCGAGAAGTCGGCGGTCATCTCGGGCACCAGCAGGATGGCCAGGCCCGCCAGCCAGGCCAGCAGCGCGGGCCCGCCCCAGTCGCGGCGCCGCCGCCAGCCGCCCGCGCGCCAGTTCCTGATCAGGCCGGCCAGGCCGAGCAGCAGCAGGACGCCGGTCATCGTGCCGCGCAGGTACATGACCCGCTGGTAGCCGATCATGATCGCGGAGAACGGCCGGATCGCCTTGGTGAAGGCGAGGTGCCCGCCGGTGTAGGCGCGCTGTACCTCGACGATCTGCTCGGCCCGCACGCCGTGCTTGTGGTCCCAGTCGTGGGTGGCGAGGCTGAACTGGTAGCGCTCGCTCATCAGCGGAGTCGGGCGCGGCGGCCGGTCCCAGGTGAACGACTCGGCGAACCCGTCGAGCACCGCGCCCGCGTAGCCGAGCGGCTGGGCCGCGATGGCCCGTTTCGCGAAGTTTCCGGCCAGGCCGTTGGTCGTGTCGCTGAATCGTCCGCCGTCCCGCGCGGCCAGCCGGGCCAGCGGGCTGTGCTTCTCCCACAGCCACAGCGATGCCGTCATCCTGCGCCCGGCGGGCTGATCGGGGCACAGCGGCCGCTCGGCCGGCGGCGGCTTGATGATCGCGCAGTTGGCGAAGGTCATGGTCCGCGACCACAGGAAGTCGCCCGAGGCGGTGTTGAACGCCACCCGGTCGTGCTCCCTGGCATACCAGGCCAGGTACATGGCCAGCGGCACCGCGCCGACCAGCACCGCCGCGGTGACGGCCCGCCAGCCCGCCCCGGTGCTGGCCAGCACCGCGACCAGCACGATGAGCAGCGGCAGCCCGACCGGCCAGCACGCCGCCGACAGGCCGAGCAGCCCGGCCGCGCCCGCGGACGCCCACAGCGGTCGGCCGCCCGTCCGCCACCAGGAGAACAGCACCACGGCCGCCACCACGCAGAACGCGAACGTGGTGTCCGGCAGGATCTCGTGCTCTAGCTGGATCTCGTAGGCGTCGAGCAGCACCGGCGCGGCGGCCAGGGCGGCGCCCCAGCGCGGCAGTCCGCGCTTGCGCGCGACCGCGTAGATGCCCGCCCCCATGGCCAGGCCCATCAGGTGCTGGACGCCCGTCACCACGGCGAAGCTGTGCAGCGGCTCCAGCGCGATCAGCAGCAGCGAGTAGCCGGACTGCCGGGACGGCGACGGCGAGTGCGTCAGCGCGCTTGACACGTAGGTGATGGAGTCGCCGGCGAACCAGATCGCCGGCGGGAACCCGAGCATCGTGCACAGGCGCAGCGCCAGGCCGGCCGCGAACGCGGCAGAGAATACCCAGTGCCGGACTAGGAAATGCGCGACGAAGCGAATTGCGGCCACGGCCAGAATGATGGCGCAGTTGGCCGTCTCGTGCGTGTAAAGGCGCGCCTTCTCAGTGAATTCGAAGCCAATTTCTGAGAGCTTTCTTAACTACGGGCAAATATTTCGGTGATAATCGGAGAACAGCATCCAACCTGCGGTTATGCCTGTTGGAAGCGGGTCATGAGGTCGCGGGAGAAGCCTGTAAGGCGGTCGGGGAACCAAGCGGGACTGGTGCGGCAATGCGGAATGCGGAGTCGGGAATGCCGCGTGATCGCGGGCGGCTGGCGGTTATTAGTGCTAACGGGCCGCGATCACGAAAAAGCATGCCGTGATAGCAGGTCTCGCGGGTCAGGCGCGGGCGGGCAGCGAGCCGGTGCTGGCCGGCTGCTCCTGCCCGGCCAGGCCGCCGCCCGCCGGCCAGGATGGCGCCGGGCTGGGCACCCGGCGCGGCGCCGGCCGCAGGAAGGCCATCGCCGCGGCGAGCGTGATGACCGGCACCGCCGGGACTATGTAGCGCAGCGAGAAGTCGGCGGTCATCACCGGGACCAGCAGCACCGCGAGCCCGGCCAGCCAGGGCAGCAGCGCGGGCCCGCCCCAGTCGCGCCGCCGGTGCCATCCCGATGCCCGCAGCCACCTGGCGATGCCCGCCAGGCCGAGCAGCAGCAGGATGCCGGTCATCGTGCCGCGCAGGTACATGACCCGCTGGTAGCCGATCATGATCGCGGAGAACGGCCGGACCGCCCTGGTGAAGGCCAGGTGCCCGCCGGTATAGCCGCGCTGCACCCGGACGATGCTGGCCGTCCGCTTGGCGCCGTGGTCCCAGTCGCGGGTGGCCAGGGTGAACTGGTAGCGCTCGCTCATCAGCCTGTTCGGGTGCGGCGCCCGGTTCCAGGTGAAGCTCAGCGCGAAGCCGTCAAGCACCGCCCGCAGGTAGCCGCCGGGCTGCGCCAGGATCGCGCGCTTGGCGAAGTCCCCGGCCAGGGTGTTGGTCCGGACGCTGAACTTCGGCGTCATGTTCGCGATCGGCGTGTGCTTCTGCCAGATCCACAGCGACGCGGCCTGCCGGTCGCCGACCGGTTTGTCCGGGCACAGCGGCCGCTCGTCGGCCGGCGGCCTGATGACGGCGCAGTTAGCGAAGGTCATGGTGCGCGACCAGAGAAAGACCCCGGAGCTTGAGTTGAACGCGATCCGGTGATGATGAGCGTCGAACCAGGCCAGGTACATCGCCAGCGGGACCGCCCCGGCCAGCGCCGCGGCGGTCACCGACCGCCAGCCTGCCCGCCGGATCACGGCGACCGCCAGCGCGAGGATCAGCAGCGGCAGCCCGACCGGCCAGCAGACGGCCGCCGCGGCGAGCAGCGCGGCGCCGGCCGCGCTGGCCCACGGCGGCCTGGTGTCGTCCCGCCACCAGCCGTAGATGCTGACCGCGGCCACGACCAGGAAGGTGAACAGCACGTCCGGCAGCACCTCCTGCTCCAGCTGGATCTGGTAGGCGTCAAGCAGCACCGGCAGCGCGGCCAGCGCCGCGCCCCAGCGGGCCAGGCCGCGGTGCCGCAGCAGCGCGTAGATCAGCACGCCCATGGCCAGGCCAAGCAGGTGCTGGAAGCCGGTGACGACCGCGAAGCTGTGCAGCGGGCGCAGGGCCATCAGCAGGACCGAGTACCCGGACTCGCGGGAGATGCCGGGCGAGCCGTTCAGCGTGGACGTCACATACGAGATCGAGTCGCCGGCGAACCAGATGGCCGGCGGGAATCCCAGCATCGTGACTAGCCGCAGCGCGAGGCCAGCCAGTAGCGCCGCGCAGATTAGCCAGTTCCTGGCCAGGAAGTAGAGAATTCCGCTAAGAGCCCGTTGCGTCTGTCGCACGGGCAGCATAATGCCCGATGGTTATACAAAGGAAACGCATTGGAGCATCGGCCATTTAATTACAGCGGGATATTTCCGTGTTTTTTCGGCGGCAGGGTCTGCCGCTTGGTCGCCAGCGTGCGCAGCGCGCGCACCACCTGCGCGCGGGTCTCGGCGGGCCTGATGACCGCGTCCACGTAGCCGCGCTCGGCCGCGATGTAGGGGTTGAACAGGGTGTCCTCGTACTCTGCGGTCTTCTGGGCGCGCAGCGCGTCGCGCTCCGCCTGGTCCGCGGTGGCGGCCAGTTCGCGCCGGTAGAGGATGTCCACCGCGCCAGCCGCGCCCATGACCGCGATCTGCGCCGTGGGCCAGGCCAGGTTGATGTCGCCGCCCAGGTGCTTGGATCCCATGACGTCATAAGCGCCGCCATAGGCCTTGCGCGTGATAATTGTTATCTTAGGTACGGTTGCCTCGGCATAGGCATAAATTAGCTTGGCGCCGCGCCGGATAATTCCGCCCCATTCCTGTCCGGTGCCGGGCAGGAATCCGGGCACGTCGACAAAAGTCAGCACCGGGATGCTGAACGCGTCGCAGGTGCGGACGAACCGCGCGGCCTTCTCCGAGGCGTCGATGTCCAGCGTGCCCGCCGAGTGCATCGGCTGGTTGGCCACCACCCCGACCGGCGCGCCCTGCACCCGGCCGAAGCCGACGATCATGTTCTGCGCGAACCCGGCGTGAATCTCCAGGAACTCGCCGTCGTCCAGCACGTGCTCGATCACCGTGTGCATCTCGTAGGGCTGCCGCGGCGAGTCCGGGATGAGCGTGTCCAGCTCGGCGTCGGACTCGTTGACCTCTAGCGCCTCCGCCGGGTCGGCGGACCGGCCGTCCTGGCGGACCGGCGGCACCTCCAGGTTGTTGGAGGGCAGGTAGGACAGCAGCTCGCGGGCGAAGGCAAGGCAGTCCTGCTCGTCCGCGGCCTGGTAGTGGGCGACGCCCGACTTGGTGTTGTGCGCCTGCGCGCCGCCGAGTTCCTCGTGACTCACCGACTCGCCGGTGACCGTCTTGATCACGTCAGGCCCGGTGATGAACATGTAGGACGTCTTGTCCACCATCAGGGTGAAGTCGGTGATGGCCGGCGAGTACACCGCGCCGCCCGCGCACGGCCCCATGATCAGCGAGATCTGGGGGATCACCCCGGAGGAGATCACGTTCCGGTAGAAGATCTCGGCGAACAGGCCCAGGGCGACGACGCCCTCCTGGATCCGCGCGCCGCCGCCGTCGTTGATCCCGATCATCGGGCAGCCGGTCTTCAGCGCGTGGTCCATCACCTTGACGATCTTCTCGCCGTAGACCTCGCCGAGTGACCCGCCGTACACGGTGAAGTCCTGGCTGAACACGCAGACCGGCCGGCCGTCGATGGTGCCATGCCCGGTGACCACGCCGTCCCCGTAGGGCCGGTTGCGGGCCATGCCGAAGTCCGTGGACCGGTGCCTGGCCAGCCCGTCGAACTCGGTGAAGGAGCCGGGATCCAGCAGCGCGTCGACCCGCTCCCGCGCGGTCATCTTGCCCTTCGCGTGCTGTCGCTCGACCTGGCGCTCCGTGCCGGCGTGCACCGCCTCGTAGCGCCGCCGGTCCAGGTCGGCGAGCCTTCCTGCCGTGCTGTGCGGGTCGGGCATCGCCGCGTCGTCCAGCGGCACCGGGGCTTCGTTGACCATGCCGCACAGGGTAGGACAGGGCCGGCCGGGCGCGGCCCGCCGGGGCGGCGCCCAGGGTCGGTGCGCGGGGCCGGCGCGCGGGGCCGGGATCGGGCGACAGGCCGCGGGCGGGCCAGGGAAGCTTCCTGGCCCGCCCGCGGCGTCTGCGCGTCGTGCTCCTCTAGTCCGCCGGAGCGGTCTCCGTCCCCGATGTCCCCGTGCTCGCGGTTCCCGTGCTCGCCGTGCCCGTGCTCGCCGTGCCCGTGCTCGCCGTGCTCGCCGTGCTGGCCGGGGTGGCCGGGGCGGTGCTGGCCGGGGCGGGGTCAGGCATGGCCGCCGCTTCGGCGGGCGGGATCGTCGGCTGCGCCGGGGCGCTGCCGCCGGCCTGAGGCGGGGCCGACTGGGCGGCTCCCGCCGTCGCGGTGGCGGCCCGGCGCTCCCGGAACTGTGCCCAGCTCAGGCCGGCCGCGAGGACGGCCAGCGGGATGGCCACGATCGTGTACCTGTACAGCGTCTGGGTGAGCAGCGCCGGCGAGACGAGGCAGACCGCGGCCAGGCCCCACGGCAGTAGCTGCTTGCCGCCCCACTGGCGCCAGTTCCGCAGCAGCCCGACCAGCCCGGTGATGATCACCACCAGGTAGGCCCAGCCGGGGAAGATCACCGACTGCTGGTACAGCTCCAGCCAGAAGATCCACGGCTTGGTCACCCGGGTGTTGCTGGTGGTGCCGGCGTAGGCCTTGATGTCGTTCTGGTAGTACTTCGGCAGCGCCTTGATCCGCGAGCCCTGCGGCAGGGTCATGAACAGGCCGCCCTGCGGCCGGTCCGTGGTCAGGAAGGTGAGCGCGATGTCGCGGCTGGCCACCCGCAGGTAGGAAAGCGGCTGGGCCTCGATGGCCCGCTTGGCGAACTCCTCGCCCAGCTTGTTGTTGTAGACGTTGATGCCGGGGTGCGCGTCGTGCCGCCACCAGACGTCCGGCGCCCAGATGTAGTCCGTCGGCATGGTCCGGCCCATCAGCGCGTCGATGGACCAGGCCGGCGTGGGCGGCCGCTGCATCGACTTCTCCAGGTTCGGGCAGAGCGGCCGCAGGTTCGCCGGCGGCTTGATGATCTTGCAGTTCGCGAAGCTGGTGGTCCGCGACCACAGGAAGATGCCGTCGCTGGTCGTCAGGTTGTACTTGCCGTACTGGTTGTGGAACGCCAGCACGTAGCCGAGCACCGGGATCACGAAGACCAGGCTGGCGGCGGCGAACCGCTTCCAGCCCACCTTCCTGATAATCATGAACGCGGCGACGACGATGACCAGCGGGACGCCGTTGCCGCGCAGGAGCGCGGCGTAGGCGAGCAGCAGCCCGGCCGCCACGCACTGCCACATCCGCGGCGTCCGCCTGGTCAGCAGCAGCGCCGTGGCCAGCACGATCACCAGGCAGAACAGCGTGTCCGACAGGATGAACGACTCCAGCGCGATGACCCGGCCGTCGAACAGCATCGGGATCGTGAGCAGCGCCGCGCCCCAGCCCGGCAGCCGGTAGTAGCGCAGCAGCCCGTACACGATGATCGCCACCGCGAGCTCCATGAGGTGCTGCAGCGTGGTGACCAGCAGCAGCACGTGCGGCACGCCGTGGAAGATCGCCAGGAAGAGCGAGTAGCCCGAGGGCCGCAGGTAGCCCAGCTTGCCGTTGACGGCGTTCTGCATGTAGAGGAACGAGTCGGCGGTCAGCAGGGCCGGGCGGTAGGACAGGGTGGCCAGGATCCGGGGCACCAGCGAGAGCAGCAGCAGGATGGCGAACAGGCGGTGCTGGCGCCACACGTAGCCGGGCCGGAGCACCGCCAGGACGCGGCGCACGTCCGACTTGAACTCCGCTAGCCCGCCGGGGCGGTCCCCGGCGTGCCCGCTGTCAGTGTCCGGGCCGGAAAACCGGCCGCGGCGGACCGGAAGCTCATTGGTCTTGAGATCAGCCACTGCTTTCCTCGACTCTGCTGGGCGAGCCCACTGGGCAGTCGCGACGACGGTCGCGGCATCGGGCGGAGAAGACCGGACGCCCCGGCACGTCCCGCGCCGCTGGGGCTATCCTCGGCTCCTGACCTATCGGCTGGATCATAGCGAACACTTACTGTGGCCAAAGCATCATCAACCGCCGGCGGCACCGGGGCGACCCCGCCGCCGCCCCTCGCTGAGCATGCCCTGCGCCGGGCCGTGCTGATCCCCGGCGGCCTGTGGACCAGCCTGGACGTGACCGCCGTGACCGGCTCGACCAACACCGACCTGCTCACCGCCGCCAGGGCCGGTGCCCCGGAGGGCGCGGTGCTGGCCGCCGAGCGCCAGGACGGCGGCCGGGGCCGGCAGGGCCGGTCCTGGGCCAGCCAGCCGGGGCTTTCGCTGACCTTCTCGGTGCTGCTGCGCCCGGCCGGGGTGCCGCCGTCGTGGCGTGGCTGGCTGCCGCTGCTGGCCGGCGTCGCGCTGGCCCGCGCCGTGCGCGACCTGGCCGGCCTCCGACCCGCCTGAAGTGGCCCAACGACCTGCTGACCGCCGGGCGGCAGACGGCCCAGGCGCCGGGGCCAAGCTGGCCGGGATCCTGGCCGAGCAGTCCGGCGACGCCATCGTGGTCGGCCTCGGGATCAACGTCGGCGGGATCCCGTCGGCCAGCGGTGCCACCGGGTCTCTGCCGCCTTCCTCGCTGGCCGCCGCTGTCCAGGCGGCAGGCACCGGCCAGGCGCTGGACCGGGGCGAGCTGCTGGCCGCCGTGCTGGGCGAGCTCGAGCACTGGTACCGGGCGCTGGACCGGCCAGCCGCGACCCGGTGACCCGGACGGCTGCGGGCTGCGCGCCGAGTACCTGCGCTGGTCCGCCACGGTCGGCAGGGACCTGCGGGTGGAGCTGCCCGGCGGCAGGGAACTGGCCGGCCGCGGTGCCGGGATCGACACGATCGGACGGCTGGTAGTGGCCGCCGGCGGCGCGCAGACCCCGGTCAGTGCCGGTGACGTCGTGCACGTCCGCTAGAGACCGGCCCGCTAGGGACCGGCCGGGCCCGGCGTCGGCCGGGACGAGTGCGCTCATCCGGCGATACATGTCACGATGAGGCCTATGGCGAACGGAGCCGGGCTGACCGAAGGAGAGCACATCGTGCTCCGGATGCACCCGCACTGGAAGACGGTGCTCCGGCCGATCCTCATCATCGCCCTGATCGTGGTGGCCGTGCTCGTGGTGCTGATCGTGCTGCCGGCCTCGGCGGCCAGGCTGGAGGTCCGGCTGGGCATCGGCGCCGCGGCGCTGGTGGCTGGCCATCGCCTGGTGCGCCGTCCCGCTGCTGCGCTGGCGGACCACCAGCTACGAGCTGACCAACCGCCGCCTGCGGCTGCGGGCCGGGATCCTGTCCCGTACCGGGCGGGATTTCCCGCTGGCCAGGATCAGCGACGTGTCGTTCTCGCATGGCCTGCTTGACCGGATGCTCGGCTGCGGCCGGCTGGTGGTGGAGTCGGCCGGCGAGCACGGCCAGCTCGTGCTGACCGAGATCCCGCACGTGCAGGATGTCCAGGCGGCGCTGTTCCA
This sequence comes from uncultured Actinomycetota bacterium, assembly GCA_963725175.1. Taxonomy (GTDB): domain Bacteria; phylum Actinomycetota; class Actinomycetes; order Streptosporangiales; family Streptosporangiaceae; genus DASUBV01. Next base: position 1,853,215 of record CAVRXH010000006.1, on the reverse strand, counting down.
GCTTGTCGAGGACGAGCAGACGCGGCTGGAGCATTAGCCGCGGCGCGCATTAGCCAGCACAGCGCATTAGCCAGCACAGCGCATTAGCCTGCAAGGCATGGAGTCAGACATCGACGTCCGCACTCACCCCCTTGCTCCCGATGGCACCGACGGCGTGATCGCCGAGATCGTGCTGAACCGTCCCGCCGCGATGAACGCGCTGAGCACCGCGATGCTGCACGCCCTGGCCACCGCCTGTGCCAGGGTCGGCGCCGACCAGTCGATCCGGGTCGTGCTGCTGACCGCGGCCGGGGACCGGGCTTTCTGCGTCGGGGCCGACCTCAAGGAGCGCGCCGCGATGAGCGACGCGCAGCTGCTGGCCCAGCGCCCGGCGTTCCGTCACCGCGTTCGGCGCGCTGCGCGGCCTGCCGCAGCCCGGATCGCGGCGGTGCACGGCTTCGCCCTCGGCGGCGGCTGCGAGCTGGCCCTGTCCTGCGACATCGTGGTGGCCGACGAGACCGCCGTGCTCGGCCTGCCAGAGACCAGGGTCGGCCTGGTGCCCGGCTGCGGCGGCACCCAGCTCGCCGCCCGCCGGATCGGCCCGGGCCGGGCCGCCGAGCTGGTGCTGACCGGCAGGCACGTGCCCGCCGCCGAGGCCGAGCGGATCGGCCTGGCCGACCGGCTGGTGCCCGCCGGCGCCGCCGGACGACCGCGCTGGAGCTGGCCAGGCAGATCGCCGCCAACTCGCCCGTCGCGGTGCGCGCCGCCGCCAGGGCGCTGCGACTGGGGGACGGGCTCGGGCTGGCCGCCGGGCTGGAGGTCGAGGACGCCGCCTGGCGGACCGCGGCCTCCTCCGCCGACCGCCGCGAGGGCATCGCCGCCTTCGTGGCCCGCCGCGCCCCCGCCTGGACGGGGTCCTGATCACCGCCGTGCGCGCCGCCGGTAACCCGCCTTCTCATCCGGAACGAAGGGCTGTGCCGTGACCGACATTCCGAGCCGAATCTCCATCCGCGAGGTAGGGCCAAGGGACGGGCTGCAGAACGAGGACCCGGTCGCCACCGGGGCGAAGATCGAGCTGATCGACCGGCTCTCGGCCACCGGGGTGCAGCGGATCGAGGCGGTGTCCTTCGTCCGCCCCGAGGCCATCCCGCAGATGGCCGACGCCAGCGAGGTCTGGCAGGGCATCAGCCGGTCGCCGCGGGTGCGGTACTCCGCCCTGGTGCCGAACCTGCGCGGCGCCGACCGGGCCCTGGAGGCCGGCCTGGCCGAGATCGAGGCGGTGGTGTCGGCATCCGACACCCACAACCGCAAGAACGTGAACCGGAGCACCGAGCAGTCGCTTGACGACATCTCGGTGATCATCGACCGGGCGCACGGCCGGGGCGTGCCCTGCCAGGTCATCGTGTCCACCGCGTGGGGCTGCCCGTACGAGGGCGACGTGCCCGTCGAGCGGGTGGTGGCGGTGGCCGGCCGGGCGGTGGCCGACGGCGCGGACTCCATCTCCTTCGGCGACACCACCGGCATGGCCACCCCCGGCCGGGTCGCCGCCCTGGTCGGCGAGTTCCGCTCGGCCTATCCAGAAACCCAGCTGAACCTGCATTTCCACAACACCAGGGGCACCGGCCTGGCCAACGTGCTGACCGCGCTGGAGCTGGGCGTGGCCGACTTCGACGCCTCCGTCGGCGGCCTCGGCGGCTGCCCGTACGCGCCAGGCGCCACCGGGAACATCGCCACCGAGGAGCTGATCCACATGGTGGAGGACATGGGCGTGAGCACCGGCATCGACCTGGAGGCGATGATCGAGGCGGCCGCGGACGCCGAGCGGGTCATCGGCAGGACACTGCCCTCGCAGGTGCTCAGGGCCGGGCCGCGCACCCGCACCATCCCGGCCTGAGCCGGGGCGCCGCCGCCTGACCAAGCGGTATACCCGTTCGGGTGATCTTGTCATGTTTGATCACCGTCGCCCAGGACACCTGGGCGCCAGCTTGTCACCAGACAGCGCTGGCCGCGCCGCCAAGGCGGCGCAGAACGGGAGCCGGAGAACGTGTTTCGCAGGATTGGACTGCTCGGCCTGATCTACCTGATCATCGGCCTGGTCGTTGCATGGCAGCATCACTACATCACGGTCTACGTGATCAAGCTTGTCCTGTCCGCCGTGCTGGCCGTCCTTCTGTGGTGGCTGGTGCTCCTCGGCGTCAGCCTCCATATCCACTGACCTTCCCGGGGCTCGATGCTGGCTCGCACTCTCGATGTTGGCTGGCACTGTCGTACGCTCGCCAGCGTGAGCCATGCATCGAGCCCCACACAGTCGTCGAGCCCGTCGCAGTCACCGGAGCCCGGGCCGGACGGCCAGGGACACCCTGAGCTGAACGAGGTCCGGGCCAGGATCGAGCGGGGCGGCGCGGCCAGGTACCACGAGGCCGCCGCCGCCCGCGGCAAGCTATTCGCCAGGGAGCGGATCGAGCTGCTGGCCGACCCCGGCAGCTTCACCGAGGACGGCGCGTTCGCCAACGTGCTCGCCGACGGCCTGCCCGCCGACGGCGTGATCACCGGCACCCTGACCATTGACGGCAGGCCAGTCGCGCTGATGGCCAACGACTCCACCGTCAAGGCCGGGTCCTGGGGCGCCAGGACCGTCGAGAAGATCATCAGGATCATCGAGAAGGCCTACGCCGACGGGGTCCCGATGATCTACCTGGTGGACTCGGCCGGCGCCCGGATCACCGACCAGGTGCAGATGTTCCCCGGCCGCCGCGGCGCCGGCAAGATCTTCCACACCCAGGTCCGGGCCTCCGGGTCGATCCCGCAGGTGTGCGCCCTGTTCGGGCCCGTCGGCGGCCGGCGGTGCCTACATCCCCGCGTTCTGCGACTTCGTCTCGATGGTGGACGGCAACGCCTCGATGTACCTGGGCAGCCCCCGGATGGTCGAGATGGTGGTCAAGGAGCAGACCACCCTGGAGGAGATGGGCGGCGCGCGGATGCACTGCACCGTCTCCGGGGTCGGCCATCACCTCGCCGCCACCGAGGCCGAGGCCATCGCCGCGGTCCGGAGCTACCTGTCCTACCTGCCCGGCAACTGGCAGCAGCCGCCGCCGGCCGGGCCGGCCGCCGACCCGGCCCCGGCCGACCTGCGCGGCCTGGTGCCCGCCAGCGAGCGCCAGGCCTTCGACATGCGCCGCTACGTGCGCGGCCTGGTCGATGAGGGCTCGCTGTTCGAGGTGCACGCCCTGTGGGCGCGCGAGCTGACCGTCGGGTTCGCCCGGCTGGGCGGCCAGAGCATTGGCGTCGTGGCCAATAACCCCATGTTCAAGGGCGGCGTCCTGTTCGTGGACTCCGCCGACAAGGCCACCAGGTTCATCCAGCTCTGCGACGCCTTCAACGTCCCCCTGCTGTTCCTGGCCGACGTGCCCGGCTTCATGGTCGGCACCGCCGTCGAGCGCCAGGGCATCATCCGGCACGGCGCCAAGATGATCAGCGCGGTCTCCGAGGCCACCGTGCCGAAGATCTGCGTGATCGTCAGGAAGGCCTACGGCGCCGGGCTGTACGCGATGGCCGGCCCCGGCTTCGACCCGGACGCCACCCTGGCCCTGCCCACCGCCAAGATCGCGGTGATGGGGGCCGAGGCCGCCGTCAACGCCGTCTACTACAACCGGCTGGCCGCCATCGAGGATGAGGAGGAGCGGGCCGAGCTGACCCAGCGGCTGCGGGCGGAGTATGACGCCGACATCGACGTGCTCCGGCTGGCCGGCGAGCTGGTCATCGACGACGTGGTGCAGCCCGAGGATCTGCGTGCCCAGCTCATCAGGCGGTTCACCGCCGCGGGCGGCAAGGACCGCGGCTTCTCCCGCCGCCGGCACGGCGTGACCCCCGTCTAGACCGCGTCTTGGCCGTCTCATGGCCCTGACATGGGATTTGCTGCGTGTAGCGGGCAGGAATTACTCGCGCGCCGCCTTACGATCAATGCATGACCAGCGTTCTGCTAGCCGAAGACGACCCGGCGATCTCCGAGCCGCTCGCGCGCGCCCTGCGCCGCGAGGGCTACGAGGTCGGCGTCGCGGCCGATGGCCCCGGCACGCTTGAGGCGGCCCGCGCGGGCGGGATCGACCTCATCGTGCTCGACATCGGCCTGCCCAGGCTCGACGGACTCGAGGTGTGCCGGCGCATCCGCTCGTCGGGCCAGTCCGTTCCCGTCCTGATCCTGACCGCCCGCGCCGACGAGGTCGATACCGTCATCGGTCTCGACGCCGGCGCGGACGACTACGTCACCAAGCCGTTCCGGCTGGCCGAGCTGCTGGCCAGGGTCCGGGCGCTGCTGCGCCGGGGCGCGTCGGAGACCCGGGTGGTCCAGGGCGTGCGCATCGATCCCGACGCGCGCCGGGCCTGGCTGGGCGACGACGAGATCGAGCTGACCTCCAAGGAGTTCGACCTGCTGGCGCTGCTGGTGGCCGAGGCCGGCAAGGTGGTCACCCGCGAGCAGATCATGCGCCAGGTCTGGGACAGCAAGTGGTGGGGCTCGACCAAGACCCTGGACATGCACGTGTCCTGGCTGCGCCGCAAGCTGGGCGACGACGCGCACAGCCCGCGGTTCATCACCACCGTGCGCGGTGTCGGGTTCAGGTTCGAGCGGGGGGAATGACCGCCCGGTCGGGCGGTCGTCAGATGCTGGCGGGCCAGGACACGTAGGAGCCTGACATGCAGCGCAGGCTGCTGATCTCTACCGTGGCGGTGGCCGTGGTGGCCGTGCTGCTGCTCGGCCTGCCGGTGGCATTCGTGGTCAGCCAGTTCCAGCTCAGCGAGGCGTCCAAGGAACTCACCCACGACGCCGATAACCTCGCCGGCGGCCTGCAGGCCCGGGTCAACGACGGCCTGCCCGCCGGGTCCTACCAGTTCGCCCGGTCCATGACCGGGCGCTATGTGCTGGTCCGCCAGGACGGCGCGCCGACCGTGCAGGTCGGTCACCGCCCGCCCCGCCGCCACACCGTCATCGGCCAGGCCTCCACCGCCGACTTCTCCGTCACCATCGAGGCCAACACCTCCACCGTCACCGGCAAGGTCTACGGGTCCCTGCTGCTGATCGGCTCGCTGGCCCTGCTCGCCGTCGCGGTGGCGGTCGTCCTCGCGCTGCTGCAGGCCAGGCGGCTGGTCCGGCCGCTGGAGGAACTGGCCAGGGCCGCCGACCGGCTCGGCTCTGGCGACGCCAGGCCGCTCGGCCGCCGGTACGGCGTGCAGGAACTGGACCGGGTGGCCGAGGGCCTGGACGGCTCCGCGCAGCGGATCACCGACCTGCTGTCCGCCGAGCGGGACTTCGCCGTGGACGCCTCGCATCAGCTCCGCACCCCGCTGACCGCGCTGTCCATGCGGCTGGAGGAGATGATCGCGGCCGCCGACTACCCCGACGTGGTCCGCGAGGAGGGGGCCGCGGCGCTGGCCCAGACCGAGCGGCTCACCAACGTGGTCGGCCAGCTACTTGGCCAGGCCCGCCGGTCCATCACCAGGTCGCCGACGCTGGCCAGCGTGGACGAGATCGTCGCCCAGCAGGTCGTGGAGTGGGAGCCGGCCTTCCGCCGGGTGAACCGCAAGCTGGAGGTCACCGGGGACAAGGGGCTGTACGCCTACGCCACCCCCGGCGGCGCCGCCCAGGTCATCGCCACCCTGCTGGACAACGCCCTGGTGCACGGCGGCGGGGCGGTGACCATCAGGACCTCCCAGACCCGCCGGTCGGTCGTGGTCGAGGTGCGGGACGAGGGCTGCGGGGTGCCGCCCGAGCTGGTGCCGCGGATCTTCGAGCGCTCGGTGAGCGGGGCGCCGGGCGGCACCGGCCTGGGCCTGGCCCTGGCCAGGACCGTCGCGGCGGCCGACGGCGGGCAGGTGGTGCTGGTCCGGCCCCGCCCCGCCGTTTTCGCGCTGTTTCTGCCGCACGGCACCGCCGAGCCGCAGCTGCGGCCGGTCAGCGGCCCCGCGTAGGCTACGGCGGGTGAGAGAGACCGCCGGTGGCGGGCCGGTCGTCGGCATGGTCGGTGCCGGGCAGCTCGCCAGGATGACCGCGCCGGCCGCCGTGGGCCTGGGCATCGAGTTCCGCGTGCTGGCCGCCGACGCCGGCGAGAGCGCCGCCCGGGTATGCGCGTCCATCGTGCTTGGCGACTACCGCGACCCCGCCGACCTGGCCGCGTTCGCCCGCGACTGCGACGTGCTGACCTTCGACCACGAGCAGGTGCCAGGGCCGCTGATCGCCGGGCTTGAGCAGGCGGGCGTCGTCGTCCGGCCGGGATCCGCCGCGCTCTACTACGCGCAGCACAAGCTGGCCATGCGGGAGCGGATGTCCGGCCTGGGCATCGGCTGTCCCCGGTTCGCCAAGGTCAGCGACCTGGCCGAGGTGACCGCCTTCGCCGCTGAGTCCGGCTGGCCCGTCGTGCTCAAGGCCGTCTCCGGCGGCTACGACGGCCGCGGCGTGTGGATCTGCCAGACCCCCGGCGAGGCCGCCGGGGTACTGGCGCACGGCGTGGACCTGATCGCCGAGGAGCACGTGCCGTTCCGCCGCGAGCTGGCCGCCCTGGTCGCCAGGTCGCCCGCCGGCCAGGGCGCCGCCTACCCCGTGGTGCAGACCGTCCAGCGCGACGGGATCTGCCATGAGGTGCTGGCCCCCGCGCCCGGCCTCGACCCCGATCTCGCCGCCGAGGCGCAGCGGCTGGCCCTGCGGGTGGCCGCCGAGCTCGGCGTCACCGGCCTGCTCGCCGTGGAGCTGTTCGAGACCGACGACGGCCTGCTGGTCAACGAGGTCGCGATGCGGCCGCACAACAGCGGGCACTGGACCATCGACGGCTGCGTGACCTCCCAGTTCGAGCAGCACCTGCGGGCCGTGCTGAACCTGCCGCTCGGCACCACCACGCCGCTGGCGCCCAGCGTCGTCATGGTCAACATGCTCGGCGGCGCCGAGCCCGACCTGCGGGAGGGACTGGTGCACGTGATGGCCCTCGATCCCGGCGTCAAGGTGCACTACTACGGCAAGTCAGTCCGGCCAGGCCGCAAGGTCGGCCACGTCACCGCACTCGGCGCCGACCCTGAAGAGACCGCCGTCCGCGCCCGTGCGGCCGCCAGCTACCTCACGGACGGCGTGTGATGGCCGGCCGTCCCGCGGGCGCGCCCCTGGTCAGCGTCGTGATGGGCAGCGACTCCGACTGGCCCGTCATGGAGGGCGCCGTCACCGTGCTCGGCGAGTTCGGCGTCCCCTGGGAGGCCGACGTCGTGTCCGCGCACCGGATGCCGCACGACATGATCGAGTTCGGTGCCGCCGCCGCCGGGCGCGGCATCGCCGTCATCATCGCCGGGGCCGGCGGCGCCGCGCACCTGCCCGGCATGCTCGCGTCGGTGACCCCGCTGCCCGTCATCGGCGTGCCCGTGCCGCTCGCTCACCTGGACGGGCTCGACTCGCTGCTGTCCATCGTCCAGATGCCCGCCGGCATCCCCGTCGCCACCGTCGCAGTCGGCGCCGCCCGCAACGCCGGGCTGCTGGCCGTCCGCATCCTGGCCGCCTCCGACGAGCGGCTGCGCGCGGCGATGACCGCGTTCCAGGCCGAGCTGCGCGGCACCGCCCGGGCCAAGGGCGCCGCCCTGCGCGCCCGGCTGCCGGCCCAGCCCGAGCCGCCAGGGCCAGCCGTCTAACGGTGTTACTGGGGCTCGGCCAGGATGGCGAGCGCGGCGTCGACGCCGTCCCCGACCCGGACCGGTGCGCCGAGATCGGCGACGGACCTGCCAAGCGCCATCAGGCCGACGACCGGGTTCAGGCCGTTCGCGGCCGGGCCCATGTGACCGATGCGGACGAGGTTGCCCGCGCCCTGGCCGCCGGACAGCATCACGCCGTAGCGCTCCCTGACGTGGTCGCGGACTGTCTCGTGGTCCAGGCCGTCAGGGACGGCCACGGCCGTCACGCAGGCAGCCGCGATGTCCTCGCTCCTGGGCCAGAGCCGCAGTCCCATGGCGGTGACCCCGGCCCGGCAGGCGCGCGCGGCCCTGGCGTGCCTGGCGAACGAGGCCGGGAGGCCTTCCGCCAGCAACTGATCGCAGGCGGCCGCCACGCCGTGCACGTCGCTGACCGACGGCGTATAGGGAAAGCGTCCCTCGCCGTGCCACTGTTCGCGCCAGTCGAGCATCGACAGGAACGACGCGCGGGGCGCCGCCGGGTTGCTCTCGATGGCGGCCCAGGCCTGCGGGCTCACGGCCATGAGCGACATCCCCGGCGGTCCGCCGATGCACTTCTGCGGGCCCGCGACGCACACATCGAGCTGCCAGGCATCCGGGTCGAACGGCATGCCGCCCAGCGACGACACGCAGTCCACCAGCGTGAGCACGCCGCGCTCCCTGGCGATCGGGCCGATCGCCGCGCAGTCGTTGAAGGTCCCCGAGGGGGTCTCGGAGTGCACGACGGCCAGCAGCCCGATGTCCGGGTGCGCATCGAGGAACGCGGCGACCTCGGCCGGGTCGACGGATTCGTCGTAGGGCACCTCGATCTCGTGCAGCTGCGCGCCGAAGCCCTTGAGCCAGTAGCCCATGCCCTTGCCGAACACCCCGGAGACCAGGTTCAGCACGGGCATGCCCGGCCGGACCAGGGATCGCGCGGCCGCCTCCAGCCCGAGCACGGCCTCGCCCTGCATCAGGATGATCTCGCTGCTCGTCCCGAAAACCTCGCCGACCTTGGCCTCGGTACGACGGAAGGCGTCGAGGAAAACCGGGTCGTAGTGGTATGACACTGGGCTGCCCAGCGCGGCCAGCGTCTGAGCGCTGACCGTGGTGGGACCGGCCGCGAGGTTGAAGTCCGGCTCGCGCACGGGTGAGCTCCCTTCGTGCCTGTGGCCTGGCTTACGAAAGAAAGGCTACGGCGTGCCAAGCCCTGGTCACGATTTGTTGCACAGCCGGGAGGACCGGGAGAAGCTTGAAATTGACTTTGCGGACGGAGGCGGACATGGCCAGCAAGCACGCCGCGCGGCAGAGAGAGTTATTCCGGTATATCGAGACGCATCACATCGACCAGATCCCGGACGAGGCCCGGCACGGGAAGGCCTGGCATCAACTGCTGTTCTGGGCGGGCTCCAATACCAACGTGTTCAACATCGTGCTCGGCGGCGTCGTCGTGGCGATCGGCCTCACTTTGTGGTGGGCGCTCATCGCCATCGCGGTCGGCGCGCTGCTGGGGGGCCTTCTCGTCGCGCTGCACGCGACGCAGGGACCCCGGCTCGGTGTCCCGCAGACCATCCAGTCACGGGGCCAGCTCGGCTTTTACGGCGCGTCGTTCCTGTTCCCGTGCGTCCTCGTCCTGAACGTCGGGTTCATCGCCGCGCAGCTGGTCATCCAGGCGCAGAGCCTCCAGGCGGTGGCCGGCTCGATCTCGATCCCGGCCTGGATCGTGATCCTGGCGATCCCGGCGGCCGTGATCGGGATCTTCGGGTACCGGTGGATCCACCGGGTGGTGCAGGCGACCTCGGTGATCGTCGGCGCGACGCTGGTGATCATGTTCGTACAGGGGCTCAGGTACGGGTCGCTGCCCGCGCACGAGACTGCCCTGGCCCGGCCCGCACCTGGCCTGTTCCTGGCCGGAGTCGCGCTGCTGGTCATCGACATGCTGTCGTTCGGCCCGTTCGTGAGCGACTACACGCGCTACCTGCCCGCGGACACCAGCCCGCGGCGGCTGTTCTGGGGCATCTACGCCGGGAACGTGCTGGCGGCGTTCGGCGCCTGCGCGGTCGGCGCCTACCTGACGGCGCTGCTGCCCAGCCTCAGCCCGGTGGCCGCCATCGGGAAGGTCTCCGGGACGTGGGCACTAGTCATCATGGCGGTCAGCCTGCTGGGCTCGGACACTTTCAACGGGTACACCGGCGCGTTCCAGTGCCTCGCGTTCGCGAACATGTGGCGCCAGTTCAGGAAGGCGTCAGCCATGCTGCGGATCGTGCCGTTCCTGCTCGTGATGGCGGCCGGCGCCGCCGTGGCCTACCTCGGCTACAAGTCGTTCGTCGCCAACCTGACCAATTTCCTTGAGGTGCTCCTGGCCGTCTTCATCCCCTGGTCGGCGGTCAACCTGACGGACTACTTCCTCGTCCGCCGGGGCGACTACCACGTAGCGTCCTTCTTCCTTCCCGATGGCCGTTACGGCAGGTTCGCCTGGCGCGGCCTCACCGCCTACGCGGTCGGCCTCGTGCTGGAGCTGCCGTTCGTCAGCCAGACCTACTGGCAGGGCTGGTTCGTTCACGACCTCGGCGGCGCGGACATCTCCTGGCTCGTGGGCTTCGCCCTCTCCGCGGTCGTCTACCTCGCGCTGGTCAGGGCCTGGCCGGCGAGCACCCCCGGCCAGGCCCCCGCCGCCGTCGGGGCCGTGTCCTAGTCCTCGCCGGGTACCGGCTCGCAGATCAGCGCCCACGGCCGGTCCCGGTGCCGGGTCGCGACCAGCACCGCCGTCCGGCTGCCGGCCAGCTTCAGCCGCCGCCTGATCAGCTCCACGTCGCCCGCCAGCCCCCGGCGGCGGATGTCCGCCGCGCCGATGTCCAGCTCCCGCAGCCGCCTGGCGAGCTGCTTTTCGTGCCAGGGCAGCGAGTCCAGCACCCGCAGCGTCCGCGCGAACGGCGTGCGGACCTCCCGGTCGGCGGCCAGGAACGCGATCATCGGGTCGATCTTCCAGGTGCCCGTGAGCCTGGCCAGGTCCTCCACCAGGCCGGCCCTGGTCACCGCCGGATTCGGGTCGAGCAGGTAGTCACCAGGCGGCCTGTCTGGCACCGCGCCGCCCCGTTCGGGCAGCAAAATGTGCGGGCCGGGAAGCACGGTCGCGCGGCGCGGCGCCGTGGCCAGCGCGGGCGACCACAGCAGGGCCTCCTTGAGCGCCCGGCCGACCGCCACGAACTCGGCCTCCCAGCCCGGCGGCACCAGCTCGCGCGGCAGCCCCGGCGCCGCCTTGATGCCCACCGCCGGCACCCGGCGCGGCAGCTCCAGGCACCAGCCGAGCGGCGGCTCGCCGTCTCCCGCCCGCAGCCGCCGGCCACCAGCCCGGCGGGCCGGGTCGATGAACACCGCGTCGATGCCCGCAGTCCGGGCCCGGCCAGGCCCGGCCGCGCCCAGCTCCGGTCCGCCTCGCCCCGCGCCGCCCTGGTCCGCGCCCCGCCAGCCGGCCACCACGTCGCGGACGTCCGCGCAGGCCCCGCTGACCCGGCCGGCACCGCCGTAGACGGCGGCGTTGTGCAGGGCGAACTCCAGGCTTCCCAGGTCCCGGTCCACCGCCAGTACCCGCCGGCCCGGCGGCCCGGCCCCCGGCCTGGCCAGCCCCGCCAAGTCGCCGCCGATCCCGCAGCACAGGTCGGCCACCACCGTGAACCGGCTTAGCCGCGCCGCGCTGTGCGCCGCGACCTGCTCCGCCGAAGACTGTTCCAGGCCGTCCCTGGTGAACAGCATCCGCGCCGCCAGGCTGAACTTCGCCGCCGCCGCGTTCCGCAGCGCCTGCTGGGTCAGCGCCGCCGCGACCAGCTCAGGCGGGTAGTCCGCGCGCAGCGCGCTGGCCAGCGCCAGCGCCCGGCCGCCCGAGACATCCTCGCCACTCAGGCGGGCCAGCAGTGCCTGTCCTGGCGGGCTGAGCAGGGCGGCGGGCGACATGATGGTGCAGGCTACGCCGGTCCTTCGCGGCGTGCGTGACCCGCTCCTGGCCGGCCCCGCTTGGGCAGGGCGGGCGTTGCTCTTACGATCGAGTCATGAGCACCGATTCCCCGGCCTTCGCCCTGACGCCCGAGCACGAGGCGCTCCGCGAGTCCGTGCGCCAGCTCGCCGACGACAAGATCGCGCCGCACGCCGCCAAGGTCGACCAGGCGTCGGAGTTTCCCATCGAGGCGCACGACGCCCTCGTCAAGGCCGAGCTGCACGCCGTGCACGTGCCCGAGCAGTACGGCGGCGCCGGTGCCGACGCCATCGCGACCGTCATCGTCATCGAGGAGGTCGCCCGCGCCTGCGCCTCGTCCTCGCTGATCCCCGCCGTCAACAAGCTCGGCACCGTGCCGCTGCTGCTGTCCGCGTCCGAGGACCTCAAGCAGCGTTACCTGCCGCGCGTCGCCAGCGGCGAGGGCATGTTCTCCTACGCCCTGTCCGAGCCCGACGCCGGCTCCGACGCCGCCGCCATGAAGACCAGGGCCGTCCGCCACGACGACACCTATGTGCTGAACGGCGCCAAGCGGTGGATCACCAACGCCGGCGTGTCCAAGTTCTACACCGTCATGGCCGTGACCGACCCCGGCGCCGGGGCCAAGGGCATCTCCGCGTTCGTGGTCGAGGACGGCGACGGGGGCTTCACCTTCGGCGCGCCCGAGCACAAGCTCGGCATCAAGGGCTCGCCCACCCGCGAGCTGTACTTCGACAACTGCGCCATCCCCGCCGACCGGATCATCGGCGCCGAGGGCACCGGGTTCCGCACCGCCCTGGCCACCCTGGACCACACCAGGATCACCATCGCCGCCCAGGCGCTCGGCATCGCCCAGGGCGCCCTTGACTACGCCACCGGCTACGTCAAGGAGCGCAAGCAGTTCGGCAAGGCCGTCGCCGAGTTCCAGGGCGTCCAGTTCATGCTCGCCGACATGGCCATGAAGCTGGAGGCCGCCCGGCAGCTCACCTATGCCGCCGCCGCGCGGTCAGAGCGGGCCATGGCGGGGGAGAAGATCGCCGACCTGACCTTCATCTCCTCGGCATGCAAGTGCTTCGCCTCCGACGTGGCCATGCAGGTCACCACCGACGCCGTCCAGCTTCTCGGCGGCTACGGCTACGTCAGCGACTACCCGGTCGAGCGGATGATGCGCGACGCCAAGATCACCCAGATCTACGAGGGCACCAACCAGATCCAGCGCATGGTGATGGCGCGGCAGCTACTCAAGGACTAGCTACGGGCTGCTGACCTGCGGATTCCAGGTGGCGCGCGAGGGATGCCTATCCGGGCGGAGCCGGGCCGGCGGAGTCGCGCACGACCAGTTCTGTGGCCAGCTCGACGTGCAGGGCGTCGAGCCGCTGGCGCTCCATGAGCCGGATAAGAAGACTGACGGCGATGCGGCCCATCTCCTGCAGTGGCTGACGCACGGTTGTGAGCTGGGGACGGCTGGCCTGAGCGAGGTCGATGTCGTCGAAGCCGGTGATGGAGAGTTCTTCGGGTACGCACAGTCCGCGCTGGGCGGCCGCGGCCAGCGCACCGATGGCGACCTTATCGTTGAACCCGACTAGCGCGGTTGGCCGTTGCGGCAGGTCAAGCAGTTCGTTGGCCGCGTGGTAGCCGAACTGCGTGGTTGCCTCGCCGCTACGCAGCAGCTCGGGGTCCGGCAGCACACCGACATCTGCCAGCGCCGACCTGTGTCCGGCGAGGCGCGCTTCGCTCGCCAGCCAGTTGCGCGGGCCGGCGATCACGCCGATGCGCCGGTGTCCCAGGCCGACAAGGTGCCTGGTGATGCTGCGGGCTCCGGCGAGGTGCGCCGCCGACACGGCCGCGATGTCTCGGGGCATCGGGGCGCGCGGATCCACCACCACAAACGGGAATCCGCGTGCCCGCAGATCCAGGAGCTGCTCGCTGGGTTCCGGCGGCAGCACGATGATGGCCCCGCCTATGCCGGGGCGGGATGCGAGCGTGGGCAGGATCGCCGCCTGCTGTGCGGCTTCTCCGGCGTTGAGCACCAGGGGCCTGCCGTGCAGTTCCAGCGTCTCGGCGATCGACGAAACGATGAGGCCGAAGTAGTCAGTCAGCAGGTACGGGCAGCGAAGGTAGACGGAGCCGTGCGCCACGTGAGCCGAAAATGTCCCGGGGCCGGGCGCCTGCGTGCTGAGCCGCTCGACGGCCCGCTGGACCAGGTCGCGCGTGTCCGGGGCTACGTGGGCGTGGTTATTGAGGACTCGCGAGACGGTGGCAATGGATACGCCTGTCTCCGCGGCGAGGTCCCGGACAGTAACGCGGCGACCACGCGGCCTACTCATATGTTACACGTTTCTGTTTCATCATGCGCAGCATAGCTGTCCGGCTGGGTCGCCGCGAGACCGGACAGTTGTCTATTGACAGCCCTATTTCTGGCTGCTTTCATCGTTGTATCGCCACGTTTCAATCTGTTACATGATGTTTCATGGCCGAGGAGGACGACGATGCCCCGCGTCACAGGCATGGCGGCGTTACTGGGTACGGCGGCGCTCATCGCCGCGGGGGGAATTGCCGGGCTGAGTTCCGGTGTCGCGCACGCCGCGTCCGGGCCAGCGGTTTCCGTCTGGGAGACCACCGCCGACCAGAGTCAGCTCCTGGCTCCGCAGGCGGGTGCGACATTCAATGCCGGCAACGGGTCCGCCAGCCAGACCATCACGGTTAACCCGGCCACTACTTACCAGTCCATGACCGGGTTCGGCGCGTCGTTTACCGACTCCTCAGCCTGGCTAGTCGCCAACTCCCCGCTGCGCAGCCAGATCATGACAAAGCTGTTCAGTCCCACGAGCGGCATCGGCCTGGACTTCCTGCGGCAGCCGATCGGGGCGTCGGACTTCTCGCAGTCGTTGTTCAGCTATGACGACCTGCCGTCCGGCCAGACCGATCCCACGCTGGCGAAGTTCTCCATCGCGCACGACAACGCTTACATCCTGCCGGTGCTCCAGCAGGCGCTGAGCCTCAACCCGAACATCACCATCATGGCTACGCCGTGGAGCCCGCCGGGGTGGATGAAGTCGAGCGGCTCGATGATCGGCGGGTCCCTCAACGCCGGCGACTACCAGGTGTTCGCCAACTACCTCACCAAGTTCATCCAGGCCTATGACGCCGCGGGCGTGCCGATCTCACTGATCACGGCACAGAACGAGCCGGAGTACTCCCCGTCGAACTACCCGGGCTCTACCTTCACCGCGGCCCAGGAGGCCAGCTTCATCGGCAGCAACCTGGGACCGGACCTGCAGAAGGCCGGACTCAGCACCAAGATCATCGCCTACGACCACAACTGGAACGACACGAGCTTCCCGGAAACGGTCCTGGGTGACCCCACCGCCGGCCCCTACACGGCCGGCGTCGCGTGGCACTGTTACGCGGGCGACCCCAGCGCCCAGACCACGGTGCACAACGCCTTCCCGAACAAGGACACCTACTTCACCGAATGTTCCGGAACCCAGTCGTCCAACCCGGCCGATACCTTTGCCGACTCCCTGGACTGGCAGACCGAGAACCTGATCATCGACGCCACCCGGAACTGGGCGAAGACCGTCGCTACCTGGAACATGGCCCTGAACCCCAGCGGCGGCCCCAGCATGAACTGCACCAACTGCACCGGAGTGGTGACGGTCGACAACTCCGCGGATACCGCGACCTACAACGCCGAGTATTACGTGCTGGGCCAGGCCAGCAAATTCGTCAAGCCGGGCGCGGTTCGCATCGACTCCAACACCTTCGGCTCCGGCAACCTCGAGGACGTGGCGTTCCGGAATCCCGACGGCTCCAACGCCCTGATCGCGCTGAACGCCGACACGTCCAGCGCGCACACCTTCAACGTCGACGAGAACGGGCAGTACTTCACCTACACCCTGCCCGCCCGGGCCGTCGCCACTTTCACCTGGACCCCCGGTGCCGCCGGCGGCTCGCTCAGCGCCCCCTCGAACCTGACCGCGTCGAACACCACTGCCAGCGCGACCACGCTGAGCTGGGGCGCGTCCACCGGCGGAACCGGCACGGTGACCTACGCGATTGCCCGGAACGGCTCGCAGGTAGCTACCACCACCGGGACCAGCTACACCAATACCGGTCTCAGCCCCAGCACGACCTACAGCTACACCGTCACCGCCTCCGACACCGCGGGTGACACCTCCGCGGCCTCCAATAGCGCGACCGTCACCACGCTGGCGTCCTCCGGTGGCGGTATCAGCTCGAGCGCGTGGTACGAGGTCGTCAACACCAACAGCGGCGACTGCGTGGACGACACCAACGGCAGCATCTCCAATGGCACCGCCGTGCAGCAGTGGGCCTGCTACGCCGGCAGCACTAACCAGGAGTGGCAGTTCCAGCCCACTAGCGGTGGCTACTACCAGGTCGTCACCCGCAACGGTCCCAGTGAGGCATGGGATGTCACCGGCGGGCCGTCCGCCACTGGCAACGGCACCCTGATCCAGCTATGGAGCGCGACTGGCGGCACCAACCAGCAGTGGCTGCCCACGCTGCAGTCCGACGGCAGTTATACCTTCACCGCCCGCAACAGCGGTAGCGAATGCCTGGACGTCACCAACCGCTCGACCGCCAACGGCACGCAACTCCAGCAGTGGGCCTGCACCGCCGGTGACACAGCCCAGACCTTCCGGCTCGTTCCCCAATCCTGAGGCATACGCTGAGCCATCCCCTACCTTGGGAGGCTGAGCCCGGATGCCGAAGGGACTGCTTCCGGTCGTCCTGATCCCTGCCGCCATCGCTGCCCAGTACGTCGTGCAACGAGGCCGCACGCGCCGCTACGACTATCAGTGCGGGAACTGCGGTAACGCTTTCAGCCTGCGGCCCCTCACCGCGACCCTGGCTCCGCATTGGATGGGCCAGAAATGGGTGCGATGCCCAAGCTGCGGAGCCCGCTCCTGGGCCGCGCCCGTGCCCAAGGCCTAAGGCCGGAGGTGTTTGCTGAAGCGACCTTCCGCCGCTACCCGCGGCTGATCTTCTTCGCCCAGGAGTGCATCTGGGTCCTGAGGGCCGATACGTCCTGCGGACCCAGGCCGTAGGACGCGAACAGCGTGTCCGGCAAGCGGTCGACTGCTCGGAGTGCTTCGGCGAACCATGCCGGGTCGAAACCCTGGTCGTGTTCCGCCGCCAGACGGCCCAGGTCATCTTCGGAGTAGCGGCCGCTCGCCAGGATCGCGGCCACGTCCACATAATCGCGTACCTCTGCCCGACCGAACAGGGCACAGACCTTGTTCGCGACGGCGTCGTCGGCGTGGAGCACAGGACCGACGGC
Organism: uncultured Actinomycetota bacterium; assembly: GCA_963725175.1. Lineage (GTDB taxonomy): Bacteria > Actinomycetota > Actinomycetes > Streptosporangiales > Streptosporangiaceae > DASUBV01. Next base: position 1,836,290 of record CAVRXH010000006.1, on the reverse strand, counting down.
GAGGAGGATCGGCTCGTTCTTGCGCCAGTCCACGCCTAGCTCGACCTTGGCGCCTTCCGTGCCATCGTTTACGCTGAGCCGCGCGAACGTGGAACTTCGCACCTCGGCGTCCGCTTCAAGGCCGTCTCGCCGGTATGCGGCGATGACCGCGTCAACCGCCTGGGGGAAGTCGAGTTGGGCGTTGGCTTCGGCGAAGAGGTCCACATCGGCCGATGGCCGGTCAAGGAAGCCGTGGGCCTGAACGGCATACCCGCCGGCCAGCGCGAACCCGTATGACGCGACCGCATCTAGCGCCACTCGGGCGAGTCGTTCGTGGAACGGGTTCATTTCCGGTGCCAGCCGTCGTCGATTATGCGGCCAGCCGTAGGTCTGGGAAGCGTTGTTCCCAGCTCCGCCGGACACTCTGCGGCAGAAAGAGCCGCCGCCATACCCGGCGCAGGATTGCCTCGTTCAGGTATGAGCGCAGGTCGTCAACCTGGGTGGCTTCCCTTATCACGCGCTCGTACATCACATTTCGCTCTGCCGGGTCGTCAAGATGGAACGCTACCCGCTCTGACCAGTCGAGCCGCAACGGCAGCCGGACGACACCAGTCACCGGCCCGGCCAGTTCGCCCAGGGCATCGGGCAGCAGGTACGGGCGGTTGTCCGCGTAGGTTCGACCGGCCATGGAACCAGCGTAGCCCAGCAAGCGGACCCTTCCCTGAAGCAACAGGCTGATCTTCGTGCCGTCGGTGACCCATCTTTCCGCCAGAGCGCTCAGTTCCTCGGCCGAGCTACGGCGGCTGAAGGCCCGGACGCAGTACGCGTTCGGGGTCTTCGCCAGGAATACCCGTGGCAAGCCCCTAGACAGGCGCCCCGCCGGTCCGGGCGGTCGGCCAGTAAACGGCGACAGCAATGCGCCTAACTCTGCCTGCCGGGATTGCTCCTGAGCACGGGCGTGTACCGCCATGCCAGGCAGGCCAGTACTCCGCAGGGAATGGGCAGCAGGAAGGTGGCCGCCCGGTACAGCAAGACAGCCGCCGTCACCTGCGCCGCTACCTTGCTATCAGCGCCGGCCGCCAGGATGCCGACGAGCCCCAGTTCGGTAATGCCAGCGCCGCCAGGGGTGACCGGCAGGGTGGTGAGCAGGCGGGCGAACGCGAAGGCCGCCAGCGATATCTGCCAGGGCACCTGAGCCTGCGACAGGCCCACGCCGCGCACACTCGCCAGCAGGACCAGCCACAGCGCAAGGTTGCTCGCGGCAGTCGCGGCGGTGATCCGCCAGCCCCGCGCCGCAAGCAGCCGGGCCGCCTGCGCACGGAACGTCAGCAGCGATCCGGTGGCGGAGGGCGGTGGCCTGCGCGTTAGGCGGCAGGCGGTGCAGACCGCCCAGCGCAGCACGGTATCCGCGCGGCGCGCGAAGGGCTCGCACCACAAGGCGAGTCCGAACCCGGCGGCGACGATGACGAGCACGGCAATGCCGGCGACGGCGCCGGCCAGCAGGCCGGCCGGAGGACGGCTCATCGTGAACATGACCACCACGGCGACAATCGGCAGGACCAGCCGGGCGAAGACATTCCAGATGCCGGACACCAGGGCATAGAGCACGTAGTCGGCTGCGCTGACGCCCCAGCCGGAGAGCATCGCCCAGCTAATGCCCATGGCGAGGGCGCCGCCAGCGGGAAGCGTGTTCGCCACCGCGGTGGAGCCGAGATTGACCGCTGCCGCCTGGCGCAGGCGTATCGACGGCAGGACGGAGCAGATCACCAGCCAGCCCGTGGCCAGGCTCGCCGCTGCCGCGATGATCACGAGCAGCATCTGCGGCCCTGCCATCATCTGAATGCTGGTCCATGCGCTGCGGTATGACGCGAAACGGGGGAGCGCGAATCCGAAGATGGCGGCGACAAGCGCGGCGGACGCGGCCATGCTGATGACCCTCCGCACCCGACGGAACCGGCGCGCGGCGGTCGGCTGCTGCTGTCGCTCCCCGGCGACGCTGTCGGGCGCGGCCTGCCCGGCGCGAGCCTGGCCGGGCGGCGCCCAGCCCGTGGCCAGAGGTTTCAGCGGTCCTCAGCCTGTGCTACGGCGAGCGCGGGGACCTGGAGGTGACTGGTGGGTGCGCGCCCGGCAGTTCCGGCCGCACGGCGGCGCTGATCGAGGCGGGCAGCGTTCGGCCAGTGGACATCTGTCGCCCAGCCCGCGCGCTCGAACACCCGGATCAGCTCGGCCGACAGGTCGAGCTGGCCGCGATCGACACCGTGCCGCGCGCAGGTCGGATCGGAATGGTGCATGTTATGCCAGCTCTCCCCGAACGACAGCACGGCCAGCGGCCACAGGTTGGTAGCCCGGTCGTGCCGGCGAGTGGTGAAGGGCCTGCTGCCGAGCACGTGGCACAGGGAGTTGACGCTCCAGGTGACGTGCTGCAGCAGGAAGATGCGGACGAGCCCGGCCCACAGCAGGGCAAGCAGCGCGCCCCGAAGGCCGCCGATCGCCCATCCGATGCCGAAGGGCACCGCCAGCGAGACGGCGCACAGCGCGGGAAACGCGCTCGATATCGCGCGCATGACCGGGTCAGCCAGCAAGTCGGGCGCGTAAGCCTGCTTTGATGTCGGGTCGTGGCTGAGCAGCCAGCCGACATGAGCGTGCAGGACACCGCGTAGCTGGCCGGCCGGCCCGGTGCCATACCGGTACGGCGAATGCGGGTCGCCTGGCCGGTCCGAGAACGCGTGGTGGCGCCGGTGCACGGCAACCCAGCCGATCACGTCTCCCTGGAAGCTCAGCGAGCCCGCGATTGCCAGGGCCGCGCGCAGCGCGGGCCTGGCCGTGAAGCTCCGGTGGGTCAGGCACCGGTGAAATCCCGCCGTTACCCCGAATCCGGTGAGCAGGTAGAAGAACACCGCCAGCCCGAGGTCTTCGAATCCGACGCCGTGGCCCCACAGCAGCCACAACGCGGCCACCAGACCGGCGAACGGCACGACCACGATGAGGGCGATCACCGTCAGCTGGATTGCCCGCGGTGCCCGGGCCGGCGCTGGCAGCTCGGAAGGCGGAAAGGAACTAGTGCCGTCGTAAGGGACTGGTGCCAGGACTGCGCTCATGGTTCGCCTCGCGATCGTGAAGATGCAGCAAGGCGGATTTCAGGACGGGCGAGGTCTGGACCAGATCGGGAACTCGTTCTGGCTGCTTGAGCGGATACGGCGACCGTAGCATAGCTGCGCTGCGGCCTTACTGGCCGAAATCAGCCGCGTTCGCTCCAGCCGGGATTTTGCTACCGCGAAGTCTTGCCGTCGGCTGTTATGCCGGCGGCCGCGAGGATGGCCTCCGCCGACCCTGCGCCGGGGCCGGATGCCACGGCGCGGAGCGCCTGCGCCGCGGCTGCGGGGGGAGCCAGCGGCGGGACCACCAGCAGGACGAGGTCGTCACGGTCGGCCATGGTCAGGTAGACGGTATTCATGTTCATGTGCCGGAACCAGGCCACGTGCACCTTGCGGCCGCCGACGATGAGCTGATGCGGAATATTGTCGAAGGCGTCAGCCTGCAGGGCTACGCGGCTCACCCGGCCGGCTGCGGCGCGCAGATCGGTGATCAGCCGGGGTAGCTCAGCCGTCGCGTCCCTGGAGCGAGGCCACCACCCGCCGCCCAGGCCTGCCTGCCCCGCCGTCGCGTGGATCAGGCTGAGCCGCGCTCTTTTGGGCGCCTGGTCAGGGGCGGCGACGTGAGTGGGCGCCTGCGGGGCGGCCGGCGCGCCGTCGTCGTCAAGACGGGACAGCGCAAGCTGGTCCGCGAGGTACTGGTCGGTCGATGTCGTGCTCACTGTGGCCACCTTCATAGCGGAGGCTGCTGGACCGTGCTCGCGACCCGATCTCCGCGATGGCTACAGCGGCCGGTCGCGCCGCCCGTCTCTGGCCTGGGCCTGCCGTGATGGAATTACCCTGTCTTGTGCCGCAACCATGCGGTTGCGGCACAAGACGTCTGGCCGGGTCTGGCGTCAGGCGCTGTCCTTGACGGCCTCGCCGGTTAGCACCGGTTTCGCCTTGCCGGGGCGTACCTGAATGCGCTTGGCGTGGACTTCCTCCGCCTTGGGCACCACGATCTGCAGGACGCCGTCCTGCGCCGAGGCCTCAATCTTGTCCGCCTGCACATGGCTGGGCAGGGTGATCGACCGGCGGAAAGCGCCGTAGTGGCGCTCGGACCGGTGGACCTTCTCGCCGGCCATGCCGGTAGCCGGGTGCCGCTCACCCTGGATTGTCAGCAAGCCGTCCTGGAACTTGATCTCCAGGTCCTCGGTGCCGACGCCGGGCACCTCCGCAGCCACCACATAGGCGTTCTCGCGCTCAGAGATATCGACCGCGGGGGCCCATATCTGGGTGGCGGGGCCGGTGCCAGGCTGCTGACTGAACTGGCTGGGCAGCCTGGTCATCCGCAGTAGCTCGTCCTGTGCGCTACGCAGGTCATCGAATAGATCCCAGCTGGTCATGACTGTCATGTCGTCCTCCTTGCGTCTCGCCGGGTCAGCGACCCGACGACCCGGGAAAAAAATGCGATTCGAGTGAACGACATTTGCTTCCGAGGAACGATGTTCACTATATTGTAAACGCTGTTCACAGTCAACTTCGACGACACCAGGAGGCGACCATGGCGGACCCATCGCGGCAGGCAGCCGACGCTGATCCGCGCCGGCTGTGGTTCGCGCCGCCCGACGGCGCTGAGCGACCGCGCCCCGCGCTGACCCGCGAGCGAGTCGTCGCCGAGGCCCTCGCGGTCATCGGTGCCAACGGGGCTGGCGCCCTGAGCATGCGAGCGCTCGCCGGCCGCCTGGGCGTCGCGCCCGGCGCGCTGTATCGTCATGTGCGCAGCAAGGAGCAACTCTGCGACCTGGTCGTGGACGGGGTGCTAGCTGAGGTCGACTGCGGTGTCGACCCCTCCGTCACCTGGGCCGCGCAGGTCGGGATGCTCGCCGGTCGGCTGCGCGCGATTCTGGAAGACCATCCTGGCATCGCAGCCCTGCTCAAGACCCGTGATCCCCTCGGGCCGCACTCCCTCGCCCTGGCCGAGGCATTCCTCGCCGCGGTGCGGGAGGCGGGGCTGCCCCAGCGGGAGACCGCTCTGGCGTACTCCCTTATCTACGACTACACCCTCGGGTTCGCGCTCAGCGACCGCACGACCGTTAATGAGCAGCGCGTCCAGGACGCCGCGACCAGGCAGCGGCTGCACGCGTTCTTCCGGTCCCTGCCGGCCGACCGGTTCCCGGTCCTGGCTGTCCTCGGCGAGTACGTGTGGACCGATGACCGCGACGAGCGGTTCACCGCGGGCCTCGACACGCTCCTCATGGGCCTGCAGGCAGCGCGACAGCTCCAGGCGGCCGGTGGCGCAGGGAAGACATGATCAGGATCCGCGCCCGGCCCGAGCGGTCCGAGCCTCCTGGAGCGGCACAGCGGGCCGCATGTGACGTATGCCCCGAACAGGACAACGGCCGCCATTCGGCGTAACGTCATCAGCAGGAACTGGCGAACTAGAACTAGCCGCCGGGTCAGGACCCCGCCTTGCTGCTGATGCAGGAGGGCGTGCTATGTGCAACGTGGAACTGCGTACCCGCGACAGCGACGGCCGGATGGTCGTGCTGCTGCGCGGGGACCTTGACGTAACGGACGCCGCGAACGTCGCGCATGCGCTGATCGCGGCGGCGGCCCGTGACAGCGTGATCATTGTCGACCTGGCGGACCTGGACTTCATGGACTCCAGCGGCCTGGCCGCGCTGGTGCTCGCCCGCAGGCATGCCCGGCAGGCCGGGGGAGACCTGCTGCTGGTCGCGCCGCAGCGGCGGGTACTGCGGATCCTGACCGTCACCAGGCTGATCGAGGTCTTCCCCGTGTATGCCTGCGTGGAGGACGCGGCCGGCAGCGCGGAATGCTCCAGTGCCACGGTCCAGCCCGCCCTCCCCGCGGCATCATGATCCGGCGGAAGACGGTGCCGATCTCTGGGCTACTGGCTGGCTAGCCGGCCGCGGCCGTGCCCTGCACCGGGGATCCGTTGGATGTCGGCTGGAGCGCCGGCGAGGCGGCGGCGGCTTTCTCGCGGGTGAGGAAGGTGCCGAGCTCGGCGATGGTGGTCATGAGAGGGGCGGGGAACACGACGGTGGTGTTCTTGTCGACGCCGATCTCGACCAGGCTCTGCAGGTTGCGGAGCTGGAGGGCGAGGGGGTGGGCCATCATGGTGTCGGAGGCCTCGCCGAGGGCGGCGGCGGCGAGGGACTCGCCCTCGGCGCTGATGATCTTGGCGCGCTTCTCCCGCTCGGCCTCGGCCTGCCGGGCCATGGCGCGTTTCATGCTGTCGGGCAGCTGGATGTCCTTGAGCTCGACCAGGGTGACCTCGACGCCCCACTCGACGGTGGATACGTCGAGGATCTTGCGGATGTCCAGGTTGATCTTGTCGGTCTCGGACAGAGTCTGGTCCAGGGTGTGCTGGCCGACGACCTTGCGCAGGGTGGTCTGGGCGATCTGGTCGATCGCGGCGTAGACGTTCTCGATGGCCACGACTGACTTCACCGCGTCGACGACGCGGAAGTAGGCGACCGCGGAGACGTCGACGCTGACGTTGTCGCGGGTGATGATGCCCTGGGACTGGATCGGCATGGTAACGATCCGCAGCGAGACCCGGTGCAGGACGTCGGCGAACGGGATGATCATCCGCAGCCCCGGGGTCCGCGCACCGATCACCTTGCCCAGCCGGAATAGCACACCCAGCTCGTACTGCTTCACCACCCGCACCGACAAAACGGCCACTATCAGCAGCACGACCACTACGACAACGACAGCGATTATCAGGATCTCCACGCTAAGCGCCTCTTCTCAGGTGACCGGCCGAACTGCCTGGCCGGTCTCATGGCCAGCGACGCTGACTTGCGCGTTTGGCCCGGCATGCTGGCAGATCACGACAGGAGAGGCCTTCTTCCGGAGGTCATGCCGTCCTTTGGCTGAACTGCCCTGCGGGCAGTCCTGGCGCAGAAAATGGGACCCTGCCGCGCGTTCACGGATTTTGCGATGCACCTGCCAGGGTCCGGAGCAGATTTTTCACAGTACGCGCATTTCCGCTGGATGGGAAAATTAACGGGCGGGATCGGCATATGGCCTGTCCGGGAACGCACGTTCCTTGCTACTTTCGTAATGTGCGCTGGTCCTCTTGGAGCTAGCCGGGACCGAGGGGCGATCATGCGGATCTCGAAGTATGCCCTGGCCGCGATCGTGGTGGTCAGCCCGTTAGTGCTGCCGGTGGCCAGCGCTTCCGCCGCCGTGCCCACCTCGTCCGAGCACATCATCACGACCCTGTACGCCCAGCCGACGGACGCGGGCTGGAGCCAGGTCAAGGCAGGCGTGCCCACGGTCAGCGCCGCGATCGCGGACATCTGCGCGGCCGACGGGACCGGGTCTGGCTGCAACGGCACGCCGTGGGACGAGCAGCCGCCGACCACCTGGAACACGCTGATCACCAGTCTGCAGAGCGCCGGGGTCACCCCGCTGATCTACATCGCGACCGACTACGGCGACACCGGCTCAGGCAGCGGGCCGAACTTCACTCTGTCCACGGTGGAGTCTGAGGTCTCCCAGGCGGTCGGCTGGTACGGCAAGAACATTGGTTTCATGTTCGACGAGGGCGCCACCACCTGTGCCCTGGAGTCCAGCTACTACCTGCCGCTCTATAACTACGTCAAGAGCGTCACCAGCAACGGCCCGGTGGAGATCAACGCCGGAACGGTCAACTCCACGATGTCGTGCTACCTGAGCGCGTCGGACATCCTGCAGGTGTTCGAGGGGACGGAGAGCTCGTTCCAGACGGCGACCTTCCCGTCCTGGATGGCGGGCTATCCGGCGCGCCGGTTCGCCGCCACGGTCAGCGCGGGCACGTCCGCGGGAGTCGGCACCGACGTGACCGACGCCGCCAAGGACGGGATCGGCAACATCTACGTGGACGACGAGGCCGAGCCGCCGAACTACTCGGCCCTGCCCGCCTTCTGGTCGGCCGAGGTCTCCGACGCCGCCGCGGCCAGGCCAGCCAACCCGTATCAGGCACTCTGCGACCTCGACGGGCCGTGCCTGAACGCGACAAGCAGCGCTCCGGGCAACTCGGTCACCATGGCCTCGTTCAGCGCCGGCGACACGTCCGAGGGACTCGCCCTGTTCGACTACGACGGCGACTACGGATGCACCGTGGTGACGGCTACCTGCCCGTTCACCAATACGTCCCTGGACAGCACCTACCTCGGAGAGCCGCTGATCAACCTGACGTTCACCAGCCTGAGCGGGCAGCCTGTCGCCGCGACCTACCCGAGCACCAGCGTCAACACCGAGGCGGTGGGCACGGCGCCGGACCGGGATGTCTACGTGCTTGACCCGAACTGCGGCAGCAACTGCGCCTACCTGCTCTCGCCGTACTGGACCAACCACAACGGCGCGCTTGACGCGCTTTACGGGCCGCCGCTCGGCACGCAGGCAAGCGTCAGCGCGTTCACGTCGGGCAACACCCGCGAGTCCTGGGTGGTGCGCAGCAGCTAACTCAGCACCCCCGCTTACTGGCGCCTGGTGCCGGGGTCCCAGGTCGCTCAGCCGCCGGTCAGGCCGTAATGGGATCTGACTGGTATGATGATCCCATGGAAGCTATCGTGGATCAGGCGGGCCGGATCGTGCTGCCGAAGTTCATCCGCGACGCGCTTGGCCTGCTTCCCGGCACCAAGGTGGATATCTCCCCTTACGGTGCCGGCGTGCAGGTCGTGCCCGCTGGCCGGACCGCGTCGCTGGTTGACGAGGGGGGCGTGCTCGTGTCAGCTGGCGACACGCCGGTCGACGACGACACCCTCTTCGGGCTTATCGACTCGGGCCGCAAGTGACCGTTGCCGTAGACACGAGCGTCGCGGTCCCCCTTCTTGTCCGGTCGCACCAGCGTCATGCGGACGTAGCGCGATGGTGGGACGGCCAGGAGCTGACCCTGAGCGGACACGCCTTGGCTGAGACCTACTCCGTCCTCACCAGGCTGCCGGGCGATGCGCGACTCTCCGCAGCGGACGCCGCGCGCCTGCTCGATGCGCGGTTCACGGCACCGCTGGCGTTGACCGTCCAGGCCGCGCGGAAGGTCCATGCCACCCTGGCGCGCCTGGGTATTGCAGGGGGCGCGGTGTATGACGGGCTGGTCGCCCTCGCCGCTCGAGAGCATGGCATGGCCCTGGCGACGAGAGATGCCCGTGCGCGGGGGACCTATGACGCAGTCGGGGTTGAGGTCATCATCGTCGCTTAGGTTTGTTGCAACGGGGCTACCACGCGGCGACCACACCAGGATCACCAGCTTCGCCTCCGACGTGGCCATGGAGGTCACCACCGGCCAGTAGCGACCGGGCTCACCGCCATGCCTCCATCCAGCGGAACACGCCTCCGCCCGGGCGGCGAGCCGCAGCCGATCGACTTCAATGACGTCGAATTCTTCCGGACCGCGTAGCTCAACGGCCCAGCCCGGTGGGTGGCCCACGATCCGAGGCCCGACCGGGCCAAGGACCCGACGCAGGCGCGCGACGTAATTCCGCAAGACCGTCGGCTCGTTCGGCGGCGGGGACTCGTCCCATAGGGCTTCGGCGAGGCTTGCAGCCGACACCGTCCGGCCGCGCCCGAGCAGAAGGGCTGCCAGGGTGACACGTTGCTTCGCGGCCGGCACTGTCCAGGCTGCCCCCGTGCCGTCCACCACCTCCAGCACGCCCAGAAGGCCAAAACGGACGGTTAGTGGCTTGACTGCCATGCGGCTTCTTCGCGGGTGAGGTCGTGTAGGAGGTTGCCCATGGTGAGCCAGTACTCGAAGTCGTGGTAGCCCCAGGCCGGGCCGGTGTCGACGTAGTGGGAGGTGGCGGGGATGTTTTCCTGGACGAGGGGACGAGTGCGGCTGGCGCCGGCGAGGCTGGTGACCTGGAGCCAGGTTGCTCCGCCGCCGTGCTTGCAGGCGGCTGAGTAGAGGCCGGGGTAGGTGACCCATGGGCTGGTGACTCGCTCTTTCAGGGCCAGCTGGCTGGCGGTGAGCAGGTAGGGGTCGAGTCGCGCGGTGCCGCCCGTGAGCGCCGCGGGGTTGACGCAGGCGACTTGCTGGCCGGCCTTGGCGGTTTCCCAGGCCTGCAGGCTGGTGCCCTGGCCGGGCCTGCCGAACACCGAGTCGGGCGGTGGCTGCGAGGGGTAGGCGGAGAAGGCGATGGCACAGCCGGCCTGGGTGGCGGTGGTGCACAGCGGGACCTTCGTGAAGGTGGAGCCGACCAGTTTCCCGGCTGGTACCTGGAGGTTCCCGCCAACCAGGATCGCGACGACCAGGCGGTGCAGCGCGGCCGGGTCGTGGTCGATCTCGGCCGAGATGAGATGGATCAGAACTGTCGAGCCCTGGGAGTCGCCGATCAGGATGATCGGCTTGTTCCCGCTGTGGGCGAGGAACCAGTGCCAGGTCGGGAGCAGGCTGTTGTAGGCGACGGCGGCGGTCGATCGCATGAGGGTCTGGTTGCCGGCGAGGCCGAGCAGCACGCTGCGCAGGGTCTGCTCGCGATACAGCGGCGCCCAGACGTTGCAGACGCCGGAGTAGGGGGCGGCTTCCTCGTGCGCGACGAACTTCTCCAGCGGGGTGACGGCCAGGGTGGCGTTGCGGACATTCGCCAGGCTCGCCGTCGGATAGACGTAGAAGCAGTCAAACCTGGACGCTGCCGGCGATGATGGCCAGGTAGCCGGCGTCACGGTGCCGCCCGCGCTGACGGCCGAGACCGCCAGGCCGGAGGAAGCACACGGATCGTCCCGCTGGCCCGGCCGGCACAGCCAGGCCGGGCCCGGTCGCCCGCCTGGGCTGCCGCCCCGCGCGCTCGCTGGCCGGCCCGCCGAGGCGCAACCCGCGGTCGCAAGGGCAACGGCAAGGACGCCGCAAAGCGCCGCCGCGACTAACCGGGAGCGTGACCAGGGGCTGGCCGGAAGAACCCGGCGGCTCAGGGGAGCTTCTCTGGTGCTGGCAGGTTCTTGTCTCGTGAGTGGCATCTTTTCCTCCTCGTGTTCATTGTGCGCTGACCGGCATTTACCGGGGTGAAGCCGCTGGTTCCGCAGCCAGGACGGAAGTCTGGGTACGGGCCTGCGGCGGATACAGGGGTCCGGACCGCAGCAACGTCCCGCACACCACGGCGCCGAGGGCGAAGATGCCCGCGGTCCACCAGAAGCCGACGGTGTAGCCGTGCACCAGCGACTGCTGAACCAGCGCCGGGCTCGGCTGGCGGGCGACGATGCTTGCCGGACTCAGGTGAGATGTCAGATAACTCGCCGTGGCGCTGGCCACCATCGTGTTGAGCAGCGCGATGCCGATCGAGCCGCCGAGCTGCTGGCCGGCATCGATGGTCGCCGAGGCCACGCCCGAGTCGCGGGGGGCGACGCCGAACGTGCCGGTGTTCACGACTGGAGCGATCACCTGGCCGAGGCCGAGAGCGACCACGAGCAGCGGCCCGAGGACGGCGGAGACATAGCCAGAATGAACGCCGATCCTGGTCAGCCAGACCATGCCGCCCGCAGCGATCAGCATGCCGAGCGCGACCAGCGGCCTGGGACCTGTTCGCGGCATCAGCACGATCTGCCCGACGGCGGCGGACATCATGAGCGCGACCACCATCGGCAGGAACGCGAGGCCGGTGACGACCGGCGAGTACCCGAGCGTGTTCTGCAGGTAGAAGGTGGCGATCAGGAAGATACCGAACATCCCGGCGCTGGCGATCAGCATTCCCAGGTAGGCGCCTCCCCGGTTACGGTCCAGGACTACCCCCGGCGGCAGCAGCGGCGCCTTCGCGCGCGCCTGCCAGGCAGCGAACGTCGCCATGGTGACGACCCCGGCGGCGAGGAATCCGTAAGCCGATGGCGTATGCCAGTTGTAGGAGGCGGCATTGGAGAACCCGTACACCAGGCAGAACATCGCCCCGCCTACCAGGACGGCACCTGGCAGGTCCAGCCGGACGCCATCGCCTGCGGAGTCCCGCTTCAGCAGCATGGCCGCGCCGGCCAGCGCGATCCCGGCGAAGAGCAGGTTGACGTACAGGCTCCACCGCCAGGACAGGAACTCGGTCAGTGCTCCGCCCAGCAGCAGGCCCACCGCGCCCCCGGCCCCACCGATTGCGCCGAAGACTCCGAACGCCTTGCCGCGGTCCTTCGGGTCCTGGAAGGTGTTGGTCAGGATCGACAGAGCCGACGGTGCCATGACTGCCGCGAAAACGCCCTGGCAGGCGCGGGCCGCCACCAGCATCGCGAGGCTAGTGGACGCGCCGCCTGCCGCCGACGCGGCGGCGAAGCCGACCAGGCCTGTCATGAAGGTGACCTTGCGGCCAAGCAGGTCGGCGAGCCGCCCGCCCAGCAGCAGCAGGCTGCCGAACGTCAGCGCGTACGCCGTTACCACCCACTGCCTGTCCACGGCCGCGAACTGCAGCGACCGCTGCGCTGACGGCAGCGCGATGTTCACCACCGTCAGGTCGAGCACGATCATGAGCTGTGCGAGGCCGATGGTCGCCAGGATCAGCCATCGCCGCGGGTTCGAAGCCGTCCGCTGCGTGCCGTTCTCCGGTACCGCGCCCTGCGGCACACTCGTCTCATGCATTCGGGGGCCCCTTTCCGGCCGCTGGATGGTGTCTCGGCAGTACGACAACGCAACCGCCGAGAATGTGAGATGACTGGCCCCGCCTCACAATCCGGTCCGCTGTCTTGTCGGACTGGTGAGTGCAGATGCGACGAAGGAGCCGGCGACCATATGACCACCCCATCCGGGCCACAAGACGCCGGGCTCGACCCTGGCCTGCGCGTGATCATGAAGGAGCGACGCCAGCTGATCAGCGTCGCCTACCGGCTGCTTGGCTCCATGACCGAGGCCGAGGATGCCGTACAGGAGGGCTACGCACGCTGGTACGCGATGTCCCGGCAGCAGCAGGAAGGTATCGAGAACCCAGGCGCCTGGCTCACGACGACCGTCAGCCGTGTCTGCCTCAACTTGCTCGGGTCGGCCCGCGCCCGCCGGGAACGCTACACGGGCGAATGGATCCCCGAGCCGCTACCTGACCACGCGGAGTGGATCACCGGCCGGCCGGGCGGCAGCCCGGCGGACCCGGCGGACCGGGTCACCCTGGATGAGTCGGTCAGCATGGCCTTCCTGGTCGTGCTCGAATCGATGACTCCGGCCGAACGCGTCACCCTCATCCTTCACGACGTGTTCGGCTATCCGTTCGCGGAGGTGGCCAAGATCGTCGGCCGCACCCCGGCGGCCTGCCGCCAGCTGGCTACCTCAGCCCGCCGCCGCATTCGGGCGGACCGGGCGCCCGCGACACCAGCAGGCCGGCGGGCCGGCATCGTCAGGGACTTCAAACGGGCCTGGGAAGCCAAGGACATCGACGCCCTCGTCGGCCTGTTAGACCCTGACGCCACCGTGGTCGCCGACAGCGGCGGCCTGGTCCCCGCCGCGTCCCGCCCGATCGAAGGGCGCGAGCAGGTCGCCCGCTACGCCCTCCATATGGCCAGCAGAATGCCCGATCTGACACTCCTGGAGCGGACGGTCAACGGTCAGCCCGGCCTGGTGGCTCAGCGACAAGGCGTGATCATCGCGGTCATGGCCCTCGACGTCGCAGGCGACCGCATCAGGCACATCTGGACCATCCGCAACCCCGACAAGCTCCGGCTCTGGACCACGGATAACCGCCCCTGGTAGCGGAGTGGTAGATCTATGCCATGAAGACTGCCATCGATGCTGCCGGGCGTGTCGTGGTCCCCAAGGCGCTCCGGGATTCTCTCGGGCTGGCGGCAGGCCAGCCGTTGGAGATAGCCGAGCGGGACGGGCGGCTGGAGATCATGCCCGCTGCCACGCCGATGCGGCTGATTGACGAGGGTGATGGTGCGGCTGCTGTCGCTGACGCAGAGACGCCGGTGCTGACGGCTGACATCGTGCGGAAGACTCTGGAGCGTATCCGTCGATGAAGGCCGGGATCAGTCCGGGCAGCGGGGAGTTCGCGTGCGTATCAGCCTTGGCGATGTGTCCCTGTGGTTTGACGTATCAGGGCCGTCAGTCATCCCGCAGGGAGACACGACGGTGGAACGCCCGGTCCTGGTGGCCGTCCACGGCGGCCCCGGCCTGGACCACATGACGGTCAAGTCTGCGCTAGAGCCGCTCGCCGGCGACCTCCAGGTCGTGTACTTCGACTTGCGCGGCCACGGCCGTAGTGACCGCAGCAGCGCCGAGTTCTGGAACATGCGGACCTGGGCCGATGACCTGCGGCGACTGTGCGACGCGCTCGGGCTGCACAAGCCGGTTATCCTCGGCAGCAGCTTCGGCGGGGACGTCGCGCTCACCTACGCGGCGCTGTTCCCCGATCACCCTGGCGGCATCATCCTGGCCAACACGACTGGCGGCCACTGGGGCGGGCCGCGCGTCGTCGAGGCGTTCGGCCGCATCGGCGGCCCCGAAGCGGCCGCGATCATCGAGCGCATCTACGCCAAGGACCCCGAGGATCTCCAGGCTGAGTTCAACCGCGTCTGCTACCCGCTCTACAGCGCCACGCCGGACTGGGCCGGGGAATCCCGCCGGTTCCTGGCCCGGATGATCAGGAACCCGGACGTTGCTTCGTACTACAGCAGCCACGAGGCCGCGAGCTTCGATCCCTGGAGTCTGATCGGTGCTGTCCGGTGTCCCGTCCTCGTCCTCGCTGGCGAGGACGACCCGGTCTGCCCGCTGCCCGTGGTCGAGGAACTAGCCAGCCAGCTCCCGGCTGGCACCACCAGCCTCGTGCGACTTCCCGGGGCACGTCACACCATCTTCCGCGACCGCCCGGCCCTCGCCTTCCCCGCCGTCAAGTCCTTTGTCGCCCAGGCCAGGGAACGCCATCCCGAAAGCTGAGGCGCGATAATCCCGGTGACGCCGGGCAGTCATCCAGCGATGATGGCCAGCGTGGAGGAGGTCGAGGTCGTCGTCGCCCATAACGAGCGCGCGACCCTGCGCGCAGGCGGCGTGTTCCTGAAGATCGACGCCGATCAGGCCCGCGCCGACGTCGAGGTTCAGGCGATGGCGATGGCGCCGGTCCCGACTCCGGAGATCCTGTGGCGAAAGCCGCCGGTGCTCGCGCTCGCCGCCCTCCCCGGTACGGCACTCGGCCACCTCGGCGAGCCATCGGCCGCGTCGCCGGCCGCGTGGGCAGCGGCGGGTGCCGCCGTACGGATGCTGCACGACGCGCCGCTGCCGCCCTGGCCCGGCCGGAGCCCCGGCGAGTTCGCAGCGCTCCTGGCCGGCGAATGCGAGTGGCTCGTCGCCAGCGGCGTCCTTCCCGCCGGCCTGGTCACGCGTAACCGCCAGCTCGCCGAGACAGCGCTCCGGCCCTGGACACCGGTGTTCATTCACGGCGACCTGCAGGTCGACCATGTCTTCGTCGACGGTGATGAGGTGGCTGGTGTCCTGGACTGGTCCGAGGCGTCCGGGGGCGACGCGCTCTTCGACGTCGCCATCCTCACGCTCGGGCACCCGGAGCATCTAGGCGACGTTGTCGCCGGCTACGGCACCGGCGTCGACCGCGACCTCATCCGCGCCTGGTGGGCGCTGCGATGCCTGACCAACGTCCGCTGGCTGGCTGAGCACGGCTACGGCTCGCCCGAGGAGTTCCCCGAGGTCGCCGTGCTGCGATCCCGCCCGTAGGGCGGCACGAGCCCGCCTGCGCGATCTTGAGCCAGGCTAACTCGCCGCACTGTCGATCGCGGCCTCGTAGAACGCGTCGGCGAGCGCCACGATGATCCCGTTGATCGCAGGCCCGTCGGTGAAGAAGTAGTCGGCCATGGTGTTGTGCGCCTCTTTGTTGTCGGCTATGGCCTCAGTGACGGCGAACTGGAAGTCCGTCGACTCCCTGAACTGCTTCCTCGAGTTCACCTGGGTCTGCAGAACCAGGTCCGGGTCGGCGAGCAGCCGTTGCAAGAGCCCCTGCACGAACTCCCGGAACTGCGACTCGGCGAACGACTCGGCGCCGAAGAGGTCGTTCAGCTTGTCGATGACGACCTGGAGCGCGACGTACTTTGGCTCCTTCCGGGTGCCGGTGCCTGCTGCGCTGATCCCCTTCAGCTCACCGCTTCCGGTCAGCGAGATGTCGACGGCAATTGCCTTGCTGTGCTTCACGCCGACCAGGACCACGTCCGAGAGGTCGACGTCGGCGCTCCATGAGGCCTCGGCGATGACCCGCTCCAGAAGCCGGAGGAAGATCGAGAGCATCTCCATGTACGGATCGCCGTAGTCGACGATCTGGCTCATGAAGTCGTAGAGCCGGACGTAGGTAGAGACGTCTTTGCGGAAGAGGTCGAGGGTGTTGAGCGCGACCTTGTCGTCGGTCTCGATCGCTGCCGCGTAGCGACGCCGGAAGTCGTGCTGGGCGGGGCTGATCGCCGCCGAGAGCGCGTTGTTGCCCTTGCGCTCGACCCACAGCGCGGCGACCTGGCGGACCTGCTCATCGGTATAGATCTGCGCCTGGGCGAGCTTATTCGCGAGGTGCACGACGACGTAGGGGTCGGTCTCGGTCTCCAGGGTGGCGTCGGTGAAGTACGGCTCGAACGCCGTGCGGATGTCATCGGGCTTGTTGGTGAAGTCGATGACGAACGTCTTGACCTTCTGCTCCCCGCCAGCGGTGCGGTGGGTCCGGTTGAGCCGGGAGAGTGTCTGGACGGCGGTGACGCCGGAGAGCTTCTTGTCGACGTACATCGCCGAGAGCAGCGGCTGGTCGAAGCCGGTCTGGAACTTGTTGGCGACCAGCATGATCTTGAACGTCCCGCCCCTGAACGCCGCAGCCAGGTCCGACCCGGCGCCGGGGTTAAGGCTGGCCTCGGTGAACTCGTCGTCCTCGCCCGGCTGCGGGCCCCAGTCGGTGGCCCATGTGTCGTTCTCGGCCATTCTCACCGATGAGGAGAAGGCGACCAGGGTGCGGTAGTTATACGAGGCATCCTCGGCGGCCCGCTTCGCGATGTAGGCATCGATCGCCTTCTTGTACTTCACTGCGGACTTGCGCGAGTCGGTGACGACCATCGCCTTCGCCTTGCCCTCCAGGAGGTCGGCGACGTTGGCATGGAAGTGCTCGACGATGATCTGCACCTTCTGGCTGATGTTGGTCGGGTGCAGCTTTACCCACCGCATCAGTCCCTTCCGCGCGGTCCCCTCCTCGACCTCTTCGGACTCATCGATCTTCCCGGCGATCTTCAGCGCGGTTTCGTAGGCCTGGTAGCCCTTGAGCACGTCGAGGATGTAGCCCTCCTCGATCGCCTGCCGCATCGAGTAGAGGTGGAATTCGGCCGGCTTCCCGTCCGGCCCTTTGCGGCCGAAGAGTTCCAGGGTCTTGTTCTTCGGCGTCGCGGTGAACGCGAAGTAGGAGATGTTCGCCGACTCGGCCCGCTCGGTCATCTCCGATGCCAGCACCGCCTCGACGTCGACAGTCCCGCCGTCCTCGATCTCCTTGACCTCCTCAGCGGTGAGCACGGCCCTGAGCTTCGAGGAGATCTGCCCGGATTGCGAGGAGTGCGCCTCGTCAGCGATGACGGCGAACTTCCGGCCCTTCAGCGACGAGTCCGCCCGGATCTCGTTAAGCGCGAACGGGAAGGTCTGCACCGTCACCGCGATGATGAGCTCCCCGTTCTTCAGCGCGGTCGCCAGCAGCCCGGACTTCGACTTCGCTCCTGCCTTGCGGACGTCCTCGGGGCTGATCGTGGCCACGATCAGCCCCGACCCATCGATCTGCCGGATCGCGTCTTGGAGCTGCCCGTCCAGCACGGTTCGGTCCACGACCACGATGACCGAGTCGAAGGCCTTCTTGTCGTCGACGTGCAGCCGCGCCAGCCGGTGCGCGGTCCAGGCGATGGTGTTCGTCTTCCCCGAGCCAGCCGAGTGCTCGATCAGGTAACGGTGCCCCGGTCCCTCCTCGGCGACTGCGGCCACGATCTTCGTCACGGCTTCCCACTGGTGGAACCGCGGGAACAGCATGCTCGTCCGCCGCGCCGACGCGCCCGTGGCAACGTCCCACTCCTCCTTGGCCTCCACGATCATCAGCCGCCCGATGATGTTCAGCCAGGCGTCCTTCTCCCAGACCCGCTCCCACAGGTACGCGGTCGCCGACCGCCCGTCCTGCCCTGGCGGGTTCCCCGCGCCGTGGTCGTAGCCGATGTTGAACGGCAGGAAGTGCGTCTTCTCGCCCTCCAGGCGAGTGGTCATAGCGGCCAGGTCATTGGAGACCGCGAAGTGCACCAGCGCCCGGTGCCCGAACGACAGCAACGGCTCGGGCCGCCCGCTGGTCACCGGATGCCGGTCCTTGCGGTACTGCCTGATCGCCTCATCCAGCGACTGCGTGAAATCCGTCTTCAGCTCCACGGTCGCCACCGGCAGCCCGTTGACGAAGAACACCAGGTCGATGCTCCGCTGATCAGCGGTGGAGAAATGCACCTGCCGCATCACCCGCACCCGCATCGCCGCGTACTGCTCGACCGTCGTCGCATTCAGGCTGGTGTCAGGGCGGAACTGCGCGATCTTCAGCCGGCCGCCGCCGATGTAGACCACCCCGTTGCGCAGGATGCTCAACGTCCCGCCGCCATGCTCCAGGGGTTTGTCGAGCGCTGCGGTCAGCACATCGAGGAACTTCGCTGGAGACCCGGCCGCCTTCAGCGCCTTCCCGTATGCCGCCGGCTGGGTCTCCAACAGCCACCCGAACAGATCCTCGGGGAACAGCGCACGCTCCCGGTCATACCCGGTGTCATCCGCCGAGTACAGCCACCCATGCGTCTCCAGGTACTCGCAGATCTCGGACTCAAAGACGACCTCGTTGTGATCGGCCATCAGGCCATCTCCCGTACGTCGATCTGCCCTGTCACTGCCGCCGTGATCAACGCCGCCCGACGCTCGCGCGACAGGTCAATGAAGTGCTCCGCTTCGGCCATCAGCGTGTCGATCTGCGCGGTCTGCTCGTCGAGGTCTGCCGCGATGAAGCGCTGCTCCTCAATTGAAGCCGTCGGCACTCGGAGCTCCCGGATATCGTCAAGGGCCAACTGCACCTTCGTGCCGCCCGCTGCGCCCTCGTTGAGCTGGTCCTGGCCTGTCGTGGTGAGCATGAACCAGCCGACGAACCTCGGATCCACCCGTTCACGCTCCAAGCGGCAAAGCGCGACATGCTGGCTCACATACGCACCCACCCAGCCGCCCTTGACCACCGCCACAGATCCCAGATACGCGGTGATCGAGAAGAGCAGGTCGCCTTCTTGGAGCATCGTCCGCGAACCCTCTGTCACGTCGTCCGGAAGGTCGACGAACTGGATGTCACCACGAATCTCGAGGTTGGCGCGCGGCAGGTTGCCGATTCGAAGGAAGCGCTGGCCCTCGTCTGCGTAGTAGTCGCCCCAGCCTCGGGAGCCGCTCGTCAGGAACGCGATATATCGGCGCAGCTGGACGCTGGGCTCACCAAGAGCCGAGAACGAAGCATCGACAACGGCCTGACGCCGCTCGCGGAGCATCTCGATCAGGCGCTGCTGCTCCGCAATTAGCGTGTCGATGTGGGCGGTCTCGCGCTCGAGGTAGTCGGCGATGGCGCGCTGCTTCTCCAGCGGCGGCAGAGGGATCGGAATCCTGGCGAGCTTCTCTGCCGTGAGGTGCGGCATCGAGACAACGTTGGCGTATGCACGAATGAAGCCGCTGGCCCGCAGCGCGATCAGGTAGAACGCGATGAAGCGGCCGTCGAAGTCACTAATCGGCCGGAGCCGGTTGATCGAGTTCTGGAATCCCCAGCCGAGCAGGTCCTCGTCGACATACGCGGCTCGGCCGAACCCGCCCTGACCGCCTTCGACAACAACCAAATCGCCGGCTTGGATGCTCAACTGCTCCAGTTCGACCTTGCCGAACCACATCTCTTTCACGTCATCGAGAGCCAACACACCGTCAGGCTGCACGTTCGCGGCACGCATATAGGGAGCGTCTACATCACCGCCCGAGTCCTTGCTCTGTAGCATCTTGCCGAGTGTGACCGTCGCCGTGTGCTTGACCTGCCCTATCCGCCACCCATCGGGCAGCGTTCCCCAGAGAGGCCCTGTCATTTCTCGACCTCCCGCAGCAAGCAGAGGATCTTGGCGACCTGCTTCTCCAGGTCGGCGTCGATCTCGGCGAGAGGCCGGGGTGGGACATACTTGTAGAAATACCTCGTGAAGGGGATCTCATAGCCGGTCTTGACCTTGACCCAGTCGATCCAGGCGTCGGGGACGTGCGGCTTCACCTCGGCGTCGAAGTACGCGTTGATGACCTCGTCCTTGCCTGCCGGGCCGGTGGTCGATCCGCCGTAGGTGAACGGCACGTTCTCAGTGTCGCGCTTCTTCGTATCTGGCCTGGGCTTGCCCTTAGCATCGACCATCGGGTTGCCTGACTCGCCAAGGAGTGGGCGCTCGACGGTGATGGTCCAGTAGCCGAACTCGTCGTTGCGCAGCACCTTGGAGCAGTCGGGGTCGGCATCGAGGAAGTCGGCGTACAGGCGTACGACCTTCTCGCGGTCGGCGTCGGAGATCTCGCGGCCCTTGGAGCCGAGGTTCTTGCGCATCTTGGTCCAGAACGAGGTGCCGTCGATCAGCTGGACCAGGCCCTTGCGGTCGGGGTGCTTGGTGTTGTCGAGGATCCAGATGTAGGTGGCGATGCCGGTGTTGAAGAACATGCTGGTCGGCAGCGCGACGATCGCCTCGACCAGGTCGTTTTCCAGCAGCCGCTTGCGGATGTTGGAGGGGCCGGACTCGGCGGCGCCGTTGAAGAGCGGCGAGCCGTTCATGACGATCCCGGCCCGGCCGCCGCCGTCCTCGGGCAGCCGCAGCTTGCTGGCCAGGTGGAGCAGGAAGAGCATCTGCCCGTCCGAGGTCGCCGGGAGCCCGGGGGAGAACCGGCCGTACGGGCCGGCGGACTTATGCTCGGCGGTGATCGCCTTGGCGTACTGCTTCCAGTCCACGCCATAAGGCGGGTTGGACATGCAGAAGTCGAATTTCCGGTACCTGAACGCGTCGTCGGTGAGCGTGTTGCCGAAGACGATGTTGGTCGCGTCGTGGCCCTTGGCGAGCAGGTCGGACTTGCAGATCGCGTACGACTGCGGGTTGTACTCCTGGCCGTACAGGCTCAGCCTGGCATCCGGATTCTGCGCGAGCAGGTGATCCTCGGCCAGGGCGAGCATCCCGCCGGTACCGGCGGTCGGGTCGTACAGCGTCCGGATGATGCCCGCCTCGGTCAGGTCGGCGTCCTTCTCCGCGAAGAGCAGGT
Source organism: uncultured Actinomycetota bacterium (assembly GCA_963725175.1). Taxonomy (GTDB): domain Bacteria; phylum Actinomycetota; class Actinomycetes; order Streptosporangiales; family Streptosporangiaceae; genus DASUBV01. The sequence continues at coordinate 1,815,011 of CAVRXH010000006.1, read as the reverse complement.
CGACCAGCAGCCGGATCGCATCCCGTGGCGTGTAGTGATCACCGGAGGTCTCGTTCGCGGCCTCGTTGAACTTGCGGATGATGTACTCGAACGCATCACCCATGTCGGCGTTCGACACGATATCGGGGTGCAGGTCTATCGCGCCGAACGACTTCACGACCTCGCGCAGGAGCTCGGCCTTCTCCAGGGCGAGGATCTCCTTCTTGAAGTCGAAGTACTCGAACACGTCCACGTCCGCGCTGAACCGGTCGATGTAGTCGGTCAGGTTGTCCGCCAGCCCGTCCGCGTCGGCCAGCAGGTTGGCGAAGGAGTAGTTCGAGCTGTTGTAGAACGGCCTGCCCGTCGCCTTCTGCACCTCGACCTTGAGCCGGTTCGGATTCTCGAACCGCTTCGCGAGCTCGCGCACCGCCTCCCGGTCGGGCTCAAGGATGCAGTCCAGCCGGCGCAGGATCGTGAGCGGGAGGATCACGTTGCCGTACTGATTGGGGCGATAGGGACCCCGAAGCTGGTCAGCGATCGACCAGATGAAACTCCCGAGGGTGCTCACAAGGCTCCTTCACGCAGAATCGCTCAATCGCGGTCGGCGGATGCTCCGCCCGTATAGGCCGGCAGCGAATCCGGCCGCACACAGTCTCAGCGAACGCATGCGCCTTAGAGGCATCCTTTCAGGTGAATGCACGAGCTGGACCCGTGCTGGCACCCAAAGCCCGGCACGGGATCACCATGAACCTGTACCAGAGCTTGTACAAGTTCTGGTACACTACAAGATGTGGCTGGTTCTGCAATTATTCAGGTTCACCCGCTGTCTGAGGTCAGAGCCTCGGTTGTCGGGGATTCTCGCGAGATTCCGCAGCGAAGGCTCTGCGGCCGAGCCGGTGGCGTTCGGCACGCACCGCAAGCCGGAGGCCGTGCTGCTGCCATATGAGACTTACGAGCGTTACGAGGCGATGGCCCGCCAGCGCGAGCGCCTGGACTGGGCCCTGTCGGCCGCCGGGTCGGTGCAGGCTGAGCTGCCTGGGCCGTTCAGCCCGGATCATGACCGGCAAGTCGCCGCCTACGTGAACGGCCAGATCGACGCGGGCGAACTTTACCGGCGGACTGTCGCCAGGTACAGCGGCCAGTAGATGCGTGAGGACCCGTACACCGACCCGGTGACCGGCCTCCTCCGCAACAAGCTGGGACTGGACACTGCCGCAGCCCTGGAAGCGGCTGAGCGGGAGATCACTCACGCGGCGATGATCCTGCTGCGGGGATCGCCAGTCAGGGCCACGCATGACCTTCCGCACCTGCGCGCGATCCACCGCAGGATCTTCGGCGACATCTACGACTGGGCCGGCCAGGTCCGCACGGTGGCGATCGCGAAGGGCAGCATGTTCTGCCTGCCCCAGTTCATCGAGCAGGCGATGGCCGGGATCTCAGCGCAGTTGCGCCAAGAGGGGTTCCTGCGGGCCCTCGGCCGGGATGCTTTCGGCGACCGGCTGGCCTACTACCTAGGCGAGGTCAACGCCGTCCACCCGTTCCGAGAGGGCAACGGCCGTGCGCAGCGCGCCTTCTTCGAGCAACTCGCAGCGGGCGCAGGGTACGCGCTGGACTGGCAGGAGCTCGACGCCGAGCGCAACGTGGCGGTCTCGGACGCCATCATGCGCGGCGATCCCGGCCCGATGCGCAAGATGCTGGACGAGTTGATCCGCGACCAGTAGCCCGCGCCCGCCCAGCATGCGCTGGTTGCGTCCTGTCCTAGAAGATTTCGATGGGCAGTGTCGGATCGGGTCAGGGGAGTTCGTAGCACCGGTGAGAGGCTGCCCGGCAGGGGCGCCCCGCCGGAGCTGAGAAGGACGTTCCTCATGACTACCCTGACGGGGTCTGGCGCGGTCACCGCGCACCGCTCCAGCCGCCTGACGTGGGCGATCCTGGGGCTGGTACTGCTTGCCGACGCCCTTGACGTGATCGATGCGACAGTCACGAACATCGCCGCCCCCACCATCGCCCGCGAGCTCAACGGCGGTGAGAGCCTGATCAAGTGGCTGGGGCCGGCCTACATGCTCGCCATGGGCGTCCTGCTCGTGGTCGGCGGACGGCTGGGTGACAAGTTCGGCCAGCGCAGGCTGTTCCTGACCGGCATGGCCGGGTTCACCCTGGCCTCGGCGGTCGCCGGGTTCTCACCTGACCCGGTCCTGCTCATCGTCGCCCGGGTTGCTCAGGGAGCGTTCGGGGCGCTGCTCCTCCCGCAAGGCATGGCGATCATGACGAAAGCGTTCAGCCGCGAGATGCTCGCCAGGGCGTTCGGGCTGTTCGGCCCGGTTCTCAGTCTTTCCAGCCTCGGCGGCCCGGTCCTGGCCGGTTTCCTCATCAGCGCTGACCTGTTCGGTCTGTCCTGGCGCCCGATATTCCTCATCAACATCATCCTTGGCGTGACCGGGCTGATCATGGCCGTCAGGATCCTGCCGCGTGACGACGACGGCGACCGGTCCACGGTCATCGACGGCTGGGCCTCCGGCCTGCTGGGGGCTGCAATGATCGGGCTGCTGTACGGGCTGATCGCGGGCTCGACCAACGGCTGGGGCGTCATCTCGATCGTGTCGATCGTGGTCGGCGCCCTGTTCTTCGCCGCCTTCGCTTACCGTCAGCGCACCGCGACCCACCCGCTCATCACGCCCTCGCTCATAAAGAACCGGGGCTTCACTTCCGGATTGCTCGTGTGCCTGGTCGCCGCCGCTGCCGGCACCGGCCTGCTCTTCGTGCTGTCCCTGTTCCTGCAGGAGGGGCTGCACGTCAGCCCGAGGGGCACCTCGCTCGGCCTGCTGCCGCTCACCCTGGGGCTCGTCGCCGCCGGGTTCGCCGCCATGGGTGGCCTGGTCGCCAGGCTCGGCCGCCGGCTCGTCTTCATCGGACTCACCGTCGACATGGTCGGCTGCGGCTGGGTCCTGTTCCTCGTCGCTTACTCCGGGACGAACGTCAGCCTCTGGGCGCTGGCCCCGGCGTTCTTTGTCATCGGCGTCGGCATTGGCCTCAGCTTCGCCACGATCCCCGTCGTCGCTCTCGGCGACGCGAAGCCCGACGAAGCCGGCAGTGCCAGCGGCTCGTTCAGCTCAATCCAGCAGCTCGCGTCAGCGATTGGCTCGGCTGCGGTCACCGATCTTCTTCCAGGCTGCGGCCTCCGGAATGGCCCATGCCATGAAGGTCACGCTTATCGTCGTACTGGCCCTCACCGCCCTCAGCCTCCCGGTCGCCGCCCTGATGCCCCGCAAGGCATCGTCAGAACCCCGCGAATGACCTCGGAGCTTATGGTGACTGCAACTATCATAGTTGGAGTCACCATAGTCGCCTGGGAGAAATCGTGGCTGACAAGCCAGGGCAGTTGTTCGATCGGGAGACCGAGTGGGCGGAGCTGACCGAGTTCGCGACCTCGGGCGAGCTGGGCGCGACGCTTGGCCTTGTCTACGGACGGCGGCGGCAGGGCAAGACGCTGCTGCTTGAGTTGCTGGCTCTGGAACTCGGCGGCTTCATGTTCGCGGCCACGCAGCAGAGCGAGGCGCAGAACCTTGCAGACCTTGGCGCGGCTTACTCCGCCTACCGGGGGCTGCGCCAGCCGGTGATGTTCACCGATTACCGGGAAGCCATCAGTGAGGTCTTGCTGCTGGGGGCGGAGCGTCCCACCGCAGTGATCATCGACGAGTTTCCCTACCTGGTCGCGGCTACTCCGGCGCTGCCGTCCTACTTGCAGCAGGCGCTTAGCCCGATGGGCAACGCCCGACAGCACACCAGGACACGGATAGTTCTGTGCGGCAGCGCGCTGACCACGATGGCGCAACTGCTCGGCGGTGGTGCCCCGCTACGTGGCAGGACCCGGCTGGAACTGGTCGTCCGGCCGTTCGGGTTCCGGGAGGCGGCAGAGTTCTGGGACGTAGCGCATGACCCTGAGCTTGCGTTCCGCCTCCATGCGCTGACCGGTGGCACGCCTGCCTATAAGGACATGTGCGGGGGCGCGGGGCCGCGAAGACTGGCGGACTTCGGCCCCTGGGTGCAACGCCGGCTGCTGAACCCAGCGAGTGCGATGTTCCGCGAAGGCGATCTGCTGCTCCGTGAGGAACCCTCGATCACGGACCCGACCCCGTATGCCGCGACTCTCGGTGCGATCAGCGCGGGCGCGAGCCGCCGCTCTGAGATCGCAGCCGCCATCGGCCGTCCGGCCAGTGCCATCGCGCACCTGCTCGACGGTCTGGCAGACGTCGGCCTTATCGAGCAGGTAGACGATGCGCTCCGGGCTAAGCGGTCGGTCTTCCGGATCTCCGAGCCGATCGTCCGGCTGCACCAGCTGATCACCGCGCGGCATGAACCCGAACTAGTCGCTGGCCGCGCTAACCGCGTATGGGAACGGAGCGCGGCGACTATCTCCGCGAAGATACTCGGGCCGCATTTCGAGGAGTTGGCGCGCCAGTGGTGCATGCACTACGCGGATGAGCAGGCTCTGGGTGGCATACCAGGCGCCGTCCGGCCGACCGAGATCGCCTGCCGGGAGCACCAAGGCGGCCACGAGCTGGACCTGGTAGTGACGCAGGCGCCAGGCCACAAGAGCCTGATACTCGCGATCGGCGAGGCCAAGGAGACGAACGCGACGGTGGGCCAGGCGCAACTGCGCAGGCTGGAGCACTTGCGCGGGCTGCTGCCGAGCGCTCGCGTGGAGCTGCCGCCCAAGCTGCTGCTGTTCAGCAGGTCGGGGTTCAAGCCCGGCCTCATCGAGGAAGCCGACGCGCGCCCCGACGTCGAACTGGTCACGCTGGAGCGCGTCTACCGCGGCTCATAAGACCATGCCGGCAGAACGAAGCTCGTGGGTTAGGACCAGATGGCGCTGAGCGGCAGGATCGCGATCTTGTCTTCCTTGCGGTAGGCGAGTTCACCGAGGTTGAGGACGAACCCGCCGATGAACCTGTCGCCGAGCCGGTCACGCAGCAGGCGGAGCCCGTTCAGGTCCGGTTCCCTGATCCTGGTGCCGGCCTTGACCTCGAACCCTGCGACCCTGCCGTCCCAGGTCTCCAGGACAAGGTCGACCTCATCGCCGCTCTCGGTGCGGAAGTGGGATGCCGTGATCACCTCGTCAGACCAGCTGACCTGCTTGAGGATCTCGCCAATAGCGAATGTCTCTACTACGTGGCCAAATTCCGTCAGGACCGCGGGGTTGCGGCTGGCGATCTTCGCGGCGCTGAGCCCGATCAGCCAGCCCGCTAGCCCCGAGTCGATGACATGCACCTTGGGATGCGAGACGAGGCGCTTGCCCAGTGTCTCGGCCCAGGCCGGCAGCCGCTGGATCATGAACGCCGCTTCGAGAAGGGTGGCGTACCTGCTGGCGGTGCTGCCTTCCAGCCCGGTGGCCTGGCCGGCCTTTGCGATGTTGAGCAGCTGGCCAGTCTGCGCGGCGAGCTGGCGAAGCAGCCGGGGCAGCGCTTCCCGCTGCCGGATGCGGGCGATGTCCAGGACGTCGCGCATGACTACGAGTTCCACGTAATCGGCGTACCAGGATGTGCGCGAGCGCGTGGTCTGCCGTTGCAGGAGCATCGGGAAGCCGCCGGCCAGGATGCTGTTCACGTAATCGTCCCTGGTCACGACGTGGGCCGCCGTCGGCGGCAGCCACTCAGGATCTGCCCAGAGCAGGTCGATGAAGCGCTCACGATGACCGCGCAGTTCCCCTTGAGACAGCGGCAGGACATTGAGGACGTGTGCCCGCCCGGTGAGCGACTGGGCGGCCTGCGGCAGCACTGTGTACCTGGTCGAGCCGGTCAGCACGAATCGCCCTGGTCGGGTACCCGTGTTCAGCTCGGCCTTGATCGCATCGAGGATCTCCGGGACATGCTGGAATTCGTCGATGAGCACCGGCCCGGGTCCGGAGACGAGGAACCCTGGGTCTGCAGCCGCGGCCGCCCGCGCATCCGGCCGGTCCAGGTCGAGCACCGGCCGGTCGTGTTCCCTGGCAAGCGCGGCCAGCAGCGTGCTCTTCCCGACCGTGCGCGGTCCCGTGAGGATCACGACGGGCTCGTCGGCCAGGCGCTGCCGGACGACATCGAGTAGCCGTCTGGTGCGCAGTCCGCTGATCGCGTTCACGCACTACAGACTGCCATGGCGGGTGCTTCAGAGTACCAGTAGTGGGAAGATTTACATGGTTCTCCTGGGAGAATTTACGCATCATTACTGGGAGAACTTACGAGAACATTTTCTGGCTGGCCCGGTTTACGGCTGCTGACCGTAGAGCGCGTTCAGGCTGGTGAGGATGATGTTGCCGCGGTCGGCGTTAGCTGCGGCCGTCAGTTCCGGGGTGAAGCCTGACGTGCTGAAGAGGCCGAGGGCGGCGTCGTTTGCGTCGTGCCCGGCGGCACTTAGCAGGTCGCGGAGATGCTCAAGCCTGCGCAACTCGGCCATGCCGGGGCGGCGGTCCCGATGCTTTGCCTCCCCGATGAACACGACGGGGGTGCCTGGCGTCCGGGGACGTGAGCCGCGCGCCAGAGCCAGGACGTCGATCTCGTGGCTAGTCCTGTGCTCACGGCAGGCGATGACGGTCTGGCCGACCGGGCCGACCGCCAGGCCCGCCTCCTCGAATGCGTACCGGGCGACCCATTCGGCCGCCAGCGCCTCGAAGTGCGGTCCGAGGATCTTCGACTCGACGGTATGCGCGGCCTCGGCCCAGACCCGGGCCGCCTGACCGGCCTCAAGGTCAGCCAGGTGTGGCTCGATGACCAGCTGGTGGAACCGCACCATCGGGTCGGCGACCGTGACCACCGGCCGTCGGTCAATGAGCAGATCGTGCCGGCGGTCGATGAATCCCGCCGAGGCCAGCATCGTCAGCTGGTGAGCGAGCGAGGTTGCCGGGCGCGCGAGCAGCCCGCCGATCTTGGTCGGTGAGGACTCTCCGGCCGCCACCGCGGCGAGCACCGAGCTGTAGGCCGCGGTGTCGCGGATTCGCGAGTCCTCGTGCACGACCCGGCGGGCCTCGTCGAATAGCGGCATCGACGGTCGCAGCACACTCCGTGCCAGCCAGCCGCCGAGTTCACCGGGGTCCTCGGGAACGCGCGGGTCGGGAACCAGCTCCCGGTAGCCAGGCGTGCCGCCGACGATCGCGTTGTGAGCGAACGCGGCGGCAGGGTTCTCGATTCCCCAGTACTCCCGCGCGTCCCGGTAGCCGAACGGCCGAACCCGCAGTTCAAGAGCGGCACGGCCGCGGAGCGCCCTGGTCCCCGCCAGCAGGTCTCGCATGACCGAGATCGCCGACCCGCACAGCAGCAGCCGCATCGGCCGCGCGTTCCTGGTGCCAGGTCCCGAACTGTCGTACAGGGACTGCACGATGGAGGGCAGTCCGGTCGTTTCCTGAACCAGATAAGGGAACTCATCGAGCACCAGGAGCGGGGGAGGCGCATCGGAGGCTCCCTGGCTTGCGCGCCTAGCCAGCACCTCTGCGGCCATTCCGAGCGCTGGTTCCCACCCGTCGAATCCAAATGCGCCTGGTGGCAGCCCTGCCCAGCCAGCGAGCGAGTCGCCGAAGCGGCGCAGCGAGACCGCCTCGGCCTGCTCGGTGGCTAGGTGGTAGAAGCCTCCGACCGCATCAGCCAGTCTGCGCAGCAGGTATGACTTGCCCTGCCTGCGCCTCCCGTAAATGACGGCGATTCGGAGGCCGGGCAGCGGCGAGAGCGCAAAATCGGCCAGGTCTGCCCACTCCTCGTCGCGGTCGTAGACATCCGCCGGCTTGCCCAGGTCCCTGTTCAGCGCGCTTCCTTCATTAGCTCGACTACGATCAAGCTAACTGTAGTCGAGCTAATGTGCGGCCGGGAGCTTGGCAACCGACGGTGATGGCAGGGGAGTAGAAACTGGCCGAGCGGGACGGACCGCTGGAGGCCTACCCCGGACGCCGCCGCCCTGCGGGAAGCTGCCCGCTAGTCCCCGGTCAGCCCGCGCGGCTGAGGATGGCCCTCATGTCGCTGGAGTTGAAGGCCCGCATGGTCTTGGTCCGGATGTTGCCGGCCGCGCTGACCTGGAGCATGGCCGCGACTCCCGTTTCCTCGTCAGGGAAGTCCACGACGCTGAGGATGTCGTACTCGCCGACGGTCCACAGCAGCTCCCGGACTTCCCCGCCGGTACTCTCCACGAGCTTGGCGAATTCCTCGGCCCGGTGCGTGGTGTCGCGGAAGTCCCTGATGCCCTGGTCGGTCCAGTTGATCAAAGACACGTAAGTCATCATCCTGGACGCCCCCTCGCCTTCGGATCTGATCATCCATGCTTGCCCGCGCGGCGTCGGCTGGTCAAGGGGGAGGGCGGCCGACGTCCGCTGGGGTCCTGGGGGCGCGGGTGATGGGTGGTTCAGCCTGCCTGGGGGGTGTAGCCACCTTTTCGGCGGCGGACCGAGTCTCGCCCTGCCGTCGTTATCTGGTACGCGGCTCCGCTGCGGCTGACCAGGCCGCGCCGGGCTAGCCCGGTCAGGAGCTCGGTCACCGCTCGGTCGGTGGTCGGCATGCCGTGGCCCTCCAGCACGGTGGTCACATCGCGGACCACCCGGGCGCGGCCGACCAGCGCATCGAGTACGGCGTTCTCCCTGGCGCTCTGAATACCCATCCGGCCCTATCTACCCGTTCCGGGCTGATCATGCAGTTCGCCACGCCCAGCATGAGCGGACCGATCTTCTTGGTCACCGCTCCGGCCAGGGTCCGGGCGGCGGCCGGGCCGGCCAGGACGGCTGGTGCGCTTTGCCAAGCCATTCCTTGACCCCTCCAGAAACGGTACGTATCATCCTAATTAAGAACTTTGTTCGGTCAGTATATAAAGTTACTAGGTGAGGGTACGTCATGGTTCATCGCTGGCGCAGAAGGATCAGGCCGCTGATAGCCGGGCTGGCGGCCGGCTCGTTGTCTATCGGCCTTGCCGCGGGCGCGGTGCGGGCGCAGGCGCAGCTGCCGACGCCCGGCCAGGTGCAGCACGCGGTCCTGGCCTCGACCACTGATACCCAGCCGTCCACCACCTCGGTGGACAGCATGTACCTGTCGAACTGGCAGAACATCCAGGCGCTCTGGATGGCCCCGACCCTGAACCAGACCCAGACGGCCCAGTACGGGCCGCGGATCGCGGAGCTGCACTACTCCGGCGACTGGGGGGTCAACCAGATCGTCGACTACTCGGGCTTCTTCCGGGACGAGACCGACGGGGTCAAGTACGACCAGGGCGACGACTTCACCTCGTCGGCCTACCTCGACGAGAACGGCGTAATGAACGCCCAGTACGGCACCTACAACGGGGCGACCGTGCCGATCCAGATGAGCCGCGATGTGGTGCTCGTGCCGAACCAGCAGTTCATGGTCGTCCGGTACACGCTGACGAACCCGTCGAGCACGAAGTCCTACAACTGGAACGTGCTGGACCAGGTGCACCTGAACAACACCGACAGCAGCGACAACGTGGCCGGGTCCTACGACTCGACCAACCACGTGCTGTACGGGAACATGACGGCGTCGGGGCAGTACGTGGAGTTCCTCGGCGCGCTCCAGGCGCCGGGCAGCTACCAGGTCGGCAACGACTCGGACTGCACGGCCACCGATGCCACGGCGAGCAGCTGGTGCCAGTTCGACGCGAACGGGTCGCTGCACGACAACGGCTCGCTGTCCACGCCGAACATGGACCTCGGCTTCCAGAATGAAGTCACGATCGCCCCGAACTCCACGCAGACGCTCTATTACTACCTGGGCATCGCGTCGTCGGCGACCGCGGCGCAGTCGGACGCCGCGACGGCGTACGGGCAGACCGGCGCGTACTGGTACAACACGACGGCCTCTGACTACTCGTCCTGGCTGAGCGGCGGCAAGACCGTGTCGACCACCGACACCGGCGTCAACACCGCCTACGACCGCAACCTGGTCGTCATCAAGAACTCGCAGAACCCGGGCGACGGGCTGTTCCCCGCCGCGACGAACCCGGGCTCCTACGGCTACAAGGCGTGGGTCCGCGACTCATCGTTCGACGCCATGGCGCTGGATGCCGCGGGGCATTACACGGAGGCGGCGCAGTACTGGGAATGGATGGCGGCGAACCAGCTATCCACCGGAGCCTGGCATACCACCTATGACCTGTGGTCGGGGGATTACGTCTCGTTCGTCGAGCCGGAGTACGACAGCGTGGGCGAGTTCCTCGTCGGGGTCTACCGGCACTATCTGGACACGGGCAGCTCGGCGTTCCTAGCCGATGTCTGGCCGGCGGTCCAGGCGGCGGCGAACTTCGTCGAGAACAACGTCGGCAGCAGCGGGCTCGGCCCGGAGGACAGCAGCATCTGGGAGCAGACCGACCAGTACAACACCTTCACCGAGGCGTTCTACGTGGCCGGCCTGCGAGCGGCGGCGCACCTCGCCCTCACCGAGAGCTCGGCGAGCGACGCCGACTCCTGGAACGGCGCGGCGAGCACGGTCCTGTCCGCGGTGCAGCGCTCCTACAGCTGGAGCTCCCCTGGCGAGTGGAACGACACCACCGGCTACTACGACCAGGGCGTCACCTCGTCGGGCTCGCCCGACATGACTATCGACTCCTCCAGCGACGAGCTGATCGCGCTCGGCGAGATCAATGCCTCATCGGAGCGGGCGGCCAGCCAGATCTCGGTCACCGAGCAGGCGCTGACGCACGACACCTGGGGCATCGCCAGGTACAGCGGCGACACCTACTACTACACGAGCCAGTACAGCCCCGCCGGGAACGAGGCGGGGGCAGCGGAGCCGGCCTGGCCCAACATGACGATGCTGGTCGCCCTGTACGAGGTGTACACCGGGCAGGACAGCAACGCGTTCAGCCGTCTCCAGTGGTACGTGAGCAACTCTGGCGTCGGGTACATGCCGCCGGGTGAGGCGGTCTCCTGGGTGAGCCACTCGCCCATCGTGAGCACGATGAGCGAGCCGTTCACCGCCGCGACCTTCGTGATGACCGCGCTGGCCTACACGGGCCAGTACGACGAGCGGGTTTACCCGACCAACTCCAACGCCAGCGCCTACGCCTCGGTGACCGAGACGACGAGCCCGGCGTCGGACTGGCCGGGGTGGCGGCAGATCCCGTACGACGACTACACCGGGGCGAGCGCGTCGGGCTCGACGATGACCGCGATCAGGCGGGTCTACGCGGCGAACGACAGCAACAACCTCTACGTGCGGATCGACAACGCCTCCGGCGCCCTGTCCGCCTATAACACCGCGCCGGACTTCGCCACGATGATCTACGCGCAGGACTTCAACCATTCGAGCTCGGTGCCATCGACGACCACCGGTTACTACGGCGGCACTCTCGACCATCCGATGAACTATTTGTTCGCGCGCTGGAGCGACAGCACTTCGTACTCGATGTTCACTGCCAACTCAAGCGGCGGCTGGACCTTCGATCAGAACCTGTCCATCCAGGCGCCGCAGTGGGACACGGCCACGGGCCGCGTCGAGCTGGAAATCCCGCTCGCCGACATGGCCAGCTCGGGAAGCGCGGCCTCCGGGTCGTGGTCCTACATCGACACCGAGATCGCCTACGACAACTCCGGCACCTGGCAGGACGATTACATCGCCGGCCTGCACTATGAGGTCGCGAGCTCGGGCCAGGCCTGGCTCTACGGCAACACGCTCGGCAACGAGATCGAGAGCCTGACCACGAACGCGTCGCGGTACTCGCCCGGCCAGGCGGTCACGATCAACGCCAACATCGTCAACCCGCAAGTCGTGAGCGAGTCGGGCCAGACGCTGACCCTGACCTACACCCACGACGGAACGCAGGTCGGCAGCACCCAGTCGGCGACGGTGTCGCTCAGCCCCGGTCAGGTGAGCAACTACGCGATTACCTGGGATCCGCCGACGACCGACTACCAGGGATACCTGGTCCAGGCGACCCTGACCGACTCCAGGGGGAACGTGCTCGACACCGCGGACACGGCGGTGGACGTCTCGCAGAACTGGAACAAGTTCCCGAGATACGGGTTCGTCACCAACTTCGCCGACGACTACCAGCAGTCGCTGATCGCGAACCGGCTGAACCTCTACCATCTCGACGGCGTCCAGTTCTACGACTGGGAGTACGAGCATCACATCCCGCTGGCCGGAACGGTGTCAGACCCGGACTCGAGCTGGGTGAATATCGACAACGACACCAACTACGAGCACTCGGTCCAGACGCTCATCAGCGACTTCCACGACAACAGCGCGCTGGCGCTCAGCTACAACCTGATCTACGGCGCCTGGGCTGGCTACGGCCAGGACGGCAGCGGCGTGAACTATCAGTGGGGCATGTGGAACAACACGAACTGCACGGATCAGGCGGCGATCTCGCTGCCCGACCCGCCCCTGGCCACGACGGACCTGTACCTGTTCGACCCGGGCAACACCGGCTGGCAGAACTACATCTTCGGGCAGGAGAAGGACGCCGACGAGGTGTACCCGTTCGACGGCTGGCAGGAGGACCAGTTCGGGGACATCGGCCCCTACTACACCTGCGGCGGCACGGCGATCAACATGGCGAATGAGTACAGCGGCTACCTCACCAACGCCTATAACGCGCTCGGCGGCCAGATCATCTTCAACGCGGTGGGCCAGTACGGCCAGCAGCAGATCGCGGCCAACTCCGACCTCGCGCTCCTCTACACCGAGTGCTGGCCGGCGAACGGGCAGACGACGTACGACGACCTGCAGAACACCATCCAGGACAACAACACCTGGAGCAGCGGCGCCAAGTCGACGGTGCTGGCCGCCTACCCGGACCAGGACTACGCGAACAACTACTCCGGCGGCGATCCGGGCTTCCTCAACACCCCCGGCGTGCTTTACGAGGACGCGTCGATCTTCGCCTCCGGCGGCGATCACATCGAGCTGGGCGACGTTGACAGCATGCTGGACGCGCCGAGCTACCTGAACAAGAACCTGCTGATGTCCTCGGGGCTGCAGCAGGACATGGTCAACTACTACAACTTCCTCACCGCCTACGAGGACCTGCTGCGAAACGGCGAGACGCCGAACTCGAACACCATCGACCTGCCCAGCGGCCAGGCGGCGAGCACGAACGGCGCCGCTAACACCGTATGGACGTTCGCGAGCTCGACGAGCGGGACTGACGTGCTCCAGTTCATCAACCTGCTCAATGTCTCGAATACCGACTGGATGGATACGAACGCGACTCAGCCCGCGCCGCCCGTTCAAACGAATATGCAGGTCAAGTACTACTACACGGGAAGCACGACGCCGACTAGCGTCGAGGTGGCGTCGCCGGACTCCGGCGGCGGCGCGGCGCGGCGCCTGTCCTTCGTGACGGGCTCGGATAGCGGCGGGAAGTACGTCGAGTTCACCCTGCCGTCGCTCGACTACTGGGACATGGCCTGGGTGAACTTCTGACAGAAGCCACGACGCCGGGCCCGGTCACGTACCCGGGCCCGGCGTCGTGACCATTTCCAGGGCCAGCGCGGCCGGGACAGTGCCGCCGCGTTAAAGCGGAGGCAGGGCGTTCCCGTCGGCCGGCGCCGCGGTCATGTGCAGCCGGGCCAGCACCTCGGGGCGCTGGTGCCCGGCCAGCGCGTTCCGGTCGAACGGCGTCGCCAGCACGATGGCGGCGGCGCCGTGCGCCCAGTTGGACTCGTCCCACTCGTCGACTTCCACGGGGAGGGACCGCATCGACTCCGGCAGCCGCCGGGCCAGGGTCTGGCGGAACGCGCTGTCCCAGTGCTTCCAGGCGGCGGTGCCCTCGCCGGCCACGAAGACCACCTCGGGGTCGATGGCGGCGATCGGGCCGGCCGCGGCCTGGGCCAGGCGCTGTGCCGCCTTGGCGAAGACCTCGCGGGCACGGCGGTCACCATCGTCGGCCAGCGCCAGCAGTGCGTCGAACCCCTCCTCCGCCCGGATAATCCCGCGGGACCGGGCGCTCTCCACCAGGGCGCTCGCCCCGACGTAGGCCTCCAGGCAGCCCCGGCTGCCGCAGGCGCAGAGCGGGCCGCCTGGAACGATGTTGATATGGCCGAGCTCGCCCGCCCCGCCGTTGGCGCCCCGGTCAAGCGCGCCGCGGCAGAAGCGCGCGAAGCCGACGCCGCGCCCGATGGTCAGGACCGCGAAGTTGTCCCGCTCCCGGCCGCGTCCGTAGACGTGCTCCGCGATGGCGAGGGCCTTCACGTCGTTCTCGATCAGCACCGGCACGCGCATCGCCCGGCGCAGGTAGGCGCCGATCGGCATGTTCGACCAGCCGAGCACCGCCGCGTCCACGGTGCCCACGTCCGGGTGCGCGACCACGCCGGGAACGCCGATGCCGATGCCGAGCAGGCGGCCGGTGCCGGCCGCTGACATGTGCTGAAGGGTCTCCACCAGCCGCTCGATCGCGTCGGGAGCGAGCGCGTCAAAGGCCTCGGTCCGGTGTGACCGGACCTCGCCGTCCAGGCCGACGTCGACCAGCACCAGGTGATCCGCGGCGAGCTTGGCCCCGATGGCGCGGCCCGCCCCCCCGACGAGCCCGAGCAGCTGGCCGGGCCGCCCGCCGTCAGAGGGGGCGAAGGACAGGGTCTCGATGACCCCTTGCTTGATCAGGCGCCTGGTCACCTGGCTCACGGTCGCGGGACTCAGGTCCAGCTCCCTGGCGACGGCCGCCCTCGACGCGGCGCCCCGGCTGAGCAGCGCCAGGATGGCCATCCGGGTCTCATCGCCTGCTGCCAACGGCGTGCCGTCCATTGGGTCCTTTCGCTCGCGGCGTCATGCGAAGCATAGGCCCGGATTGGCCGCCGGAATGGCCCGAGCTTTGGCTTGACAGTCTTCCGCGCCATCAGTTAGTTTCTTCGCTAACCAAAGATAGTCTACCAGAAGAAGGGCAACCCGTGCTGAGCGAGACCCCGGCGAAGGCAAGGCAGCGCTCGATCGAGGTGCTGCTCCGTCACCAGCATCCGAGCGGGTCTTTCGCCGCGTCGCCGGACTTCTCCCAGTACGGATACTGCTGGCTGCGGGACAGCGCGTTCGTCGCCCGCGCGCTCGACCGGGCGGGCGAGACCGAGGCCGTTGCCCGCTACCACCGCTGGTGCATCGAGGCCATCCGGGGCGTCATGCCGCTGATGGCCGCCGCGGTGCGGCGGCACCGGCGCGGCGAGCCGGTCGCCGTCAGGGACACGCCCCCGGCCCGGTTCAGCCTGACCGGGGAACTGGTGCAAGACGACTGGCCGAACTTCCAGATCGACGGCTACGGCACCTGGCTGTGGGCGCTCGGCCAGCACTTCACCGGGGAACGGCGGCTGCCGGCGGACTGGACGCGGACGGTGCGCCAGACCGCCGAGTACGTGTCGGAACTCGTCCTCGAGCCGTGCTTCGACGTCTGGGAGGAGCACGGCGATCAGGTCCACGCCTCGACCGTCGGATGCGTCGCGGCGGGCCTGGAGTCGGCGCTGAGGCTGCTGGCCGAGGCCGACGCCGGTTCGGAGCTTGGCCACCTCGCCGACGCGCTGGCCAGCGCCAGGCGTTGGCTCGCGGAGGTGGGGAAGGCCGGCTGGTATGCGAAGTCGGATACCCAGCCGGGAGTCGACGCGAGCACGATCTGGCTGTCCGCGCCGCTAGGGGTCGTTCCTGCCGACGACGAGGTCATGGCACGGACGGTCGAGCAGATCGAGCGGACCCTGATCCTCGAGGGCGGCGTGCGCCGCTACGCGGAGGACACCTACTTCGGCGGCGGGGCCTGGCCCGTCCTCACCTGCTCACTCGGGCTGCATTACGCGCGCGCCGGCCGTCTGCCGGACGCGCGGCGGTGCCTGGAGTGGGCCCTATCCCATGTCGCCCCGCCCGCCCTGCTGGGCGAGCAGTACGGCGGCGAGCGGCGGTGCCCCGAGTTCTACCACTCCTGGGTGGAGCAGTGGGCGCCGCCGGCCCGCGACCTGTTCTGGTCGCACGCCATGACCGCGCTGCTCGCCGCCGAGCTCGACGACGCCATGGAGCCGGTCGGCTGAGCGTCAGTTTTGCCTTATCGATTGAGAACGGAGAAGTAAGGATGCAGGAATCCCCCAGATCCCGGCCCCGGAGCCGGACCCTCGCCGCGGTAGCGGCGGTCGGGACCACCACGCTGCTGGCCGGGCTGCTCGCCGCGTGCGGTAGCTCGTCGGGCTCGGGCTCAGGCTCGGGCGCGACCGCGCACAAGATCACGATTACGTTCTGGAACGACTACTCGGAGACCGACTCGGAGTACAAGGAGATCACCAAGGTGATCATCCCGAAGTTCGAGGCGCAGAACCCGGGCATCAAGGTCGAGAACGTGACCCTCCCGGAGACGAGCGAGAACGACAAGATCGTCGCGGATGCGGCCGGCGGGTCACTCCCGGACGTCGCGCGCCTCGACATTGCGTGGGAGCCCGTCTTCGCCGGCCTCAACGTCCTCATCCCGGAGAACAGCCTGTCCGGGTACAGCTCGATCGAGAAGTCCGTCTTTGCCGGGAACTTGAGCACGAACGAGTACCACGGCCAGTTGTACGGCCTGCCGCTGGACACGAACACGAAGGTGCTGTTCTCGAACACCAAGGTGCTTGCCGCGCACGGCATCTCCTCGCCGCCGAGCACGATGACGCAGTTCGTCAAGGACATCAAGGCCTGCACGAGCGGCACGGGCAAGAAGAAGGTCTTCGGCTTCATGGACGGCGGCGGCACCGACCTGTGGGGGACGATCCCCTGGATCGCCTCGAACGGCGGCGCGGTCACCAACCCCGGCCTCAGCTCCGCCACCGGCTTCCTCAACGGCAGCTCGACGATCAACGGGCTCGGCACGCTGCTCAGCCTGCAGAAGCAGGGCTACGTGACCGGGCTGCTGCCCGGCGCCAACGGCGACCTGACCGGCCTGGCCGACGGTGAGTACTGCATGATCGACGAGGGTCCGTGGGACGTCCCGACGATCCAGACCACCTACCCGCACCTGGCGTACAAGATGACGCTGTTCCCCGCCGGGACGGGCGGCTCCCGTGAGCCGGTCGGCGGCGAGGACATCGCCGTCTTCAGGACGGACTCGGCGCACGAGGCCGCCGCGTGGAAGTTCGAGAAGTTCATGGACTCGTCCTTCGCGCAGACCGCCATGCAGAGCGTCGGCCAGATGTCGGTGCTCAAGAACCTCCCGGCCTCGGCCGACAGCGGGGCCACCAGCTACTACAAGATCTTCGACCAGCAGCTGCTGACCGCGGTCGCGCGGCCGCCCGTGGCAAAGTACAACCAGATCGACACGGACATATCGAACGCGATCGGCCTGGCCGCGACCGGCAAGGGCACCATCTCCAAGGAGCTTGCGGCGATCTTGTCGCAGGTCAACACGCTGCTCGCGGCGAAGTAGCAAGCCCTGGGCAACTCGTAGGCGCGGGCCGCCGGGCGGGCACTGGACACACCAGGAGCCCCGCCCGGCGGCCCGGTAATAGGTCACCGCAGATGAAGCCGGGAGGACGCCATGGCCGTGCGGTTCTGGGACGCCCGCCAGCAGCGGGCCGCGCGGCGCGCCGTGCCGCCGCGAGCCGGGGCGGCCAGCCGGGGCCGTCTCGGCCGCCGGGGCCGGCGGCGCCAGTGGGAGATCCTCCCGTTCGTGCTGCCGGCCGCGGCCCTGTTCGGCGTGTTCATGATCTACCCGATCGTCTACTCGCTGGTGAAGAGCTTCACGAACTGGCCGGTGATCGGGCCGGCTTCCTGGGTCGGATTCGCCAACTACTACGCCGTGCTCACCGACCCGGTCATTCCGACGGCGTTCATCAACGCGCTGCTTTACCTGGTGATCTCGGTGCCGTTGCAGGTGGCTCTCGGGCTACTCGCCGCGGTCGGCCTGAACCGGCCGATCTTCGGCCGCGGTACCTTCCGGCTCGGGTACTACGTCCCGGTGATCACCTCGTGGGTGGTCGTCACCTACATCTTCCAGTACCTCTTCAACACCCAGTACGGGATCGTCAACAACGTCCTGCTGTCCGTGCACCTCATCTCGGCGCCGGTCGCCTGGCTCGCGGATCCGAAGCTCGCCATCCTGGTGGCCGGGCTGCTCGGCACCTGGAAGGGCATCGGCTGGTCCATGCTGATCTTCCTGGCCGCCATCCAGAGCGTGCCGGAAGAGCTCTACGAGGCGTCGGCGCTCGACGGAGCGAACAGGTGGAAGCAGCTCCGGCACATCACCATCCCGCACATCAAGGCGGCGACCACGTTCGTGATCGTCATGCTGACCATCGGCGCCTTCCAGGTGTTCATCCAGATCTTCATCCTGACCGGCGGAGGCCCGGCGAACGAGACGCAGGTGCCGCTCACCTACATGTACGAGCAGGCCTTCACCGACCTGAACTTCGGCTACGCGGGTGCCCTGTCCTGGCTGATGGCGCTGATCATCATCGCCTTCAGCATCGTCAACTTCGCCCTGATCCGCCCGCAGGGGCTCAACGTCGGAAGGAGCCGGCTCTAGATGGCCTGGTCACGGGCGAGCGTGCTGCGGTTCACGTTGCTGTTGCTGTTCGGGATCGTCATGGTGGCCCCGTTCTGGTACATGGTCGTGATCTCGCTTGAGCCGAACACGGCAAGCCTTCGCTACTCGCCGCAGTTCTGGCCATCGCACGCGTCCCTGGCTAACTACGGCGCGGCATGGGACACGGGCGGCTTCGCGGGCGACTTTGTCAGAAGCGCCTATATCAGCATCAGCTCGACGCTGCTGGGCACGGCCGCCGCCTGCCTGTTCTCGTTCGTCATCGCCCGCTATCACTTCTTCGGGCGCCGCATCCTCTTCTACACGCTCGTCGGCTCCATGATGATCCCGTCCATGACGTTCCTGCTGCCCCAGTTCGACCTCATGAAGGCGCTCCACCTGCTGAACTCCATCCCCGGCCTGATCCTCATCTACGCGGCGGGCTCGGTGCCGTTCACGGTGTTCATGATGAAGGGCTTCTTCGAGGAGATCCCCGGCGAAATCGAGGACGCGGTCAGCCTCGACGGGGGCGGCCGCTGGACGATGTTCCTGCGCATCGCGCTGCCACTGGCCGGCCCGGCGCTGGCGGCGGTGCTGATCTTCAACTTCATGGGCGGCTGGGAGGAGTTCATCATGGCGCTGACCTTCCTCGACTCGCCCGGCAAGTTCACCATGCCCATCGCGCTCATGCTCTTCCAGAACCAGCACTCCACTCAGTGGGGCGAGTTCTTCGCCGCGGCCGTCTACCAGACGCTCCCGCTCGTCATCTTGTTCATGATCTTCCAGCGCCGCATCATCGGCGTCCTGGGCAACGCAGTGAAGGGCTGACGTGACTACAGCTGATCCGCACCTGGCGCCGGGAACCACACCGGGAACGCCGGGCCAGTCGCCGCGGCTGGCCGGCCTTCGCGCCTTCTATCCCGCCGGGACCGACATCGAGCTGCACGTCGCTGCCGGCCCGGTGCGCGCGGCTGGTCGCGCGGCGGGCCGACGGCACCGGCGTCGAGGCGGAGCCGGCTCACGATTCCGCCCGGCTGCCCGGCCTGACCACCGGCACCTACCGGGTCGAGGCGCTCGATGCCAGCGGCAGCGTCCTGAGAGAGGAACTGACGACCGTCGCGCGCCATCCGGGGGACCTGCCCGTGCACGGCTTCGCCACGTCCTTCGGCGATGACGCCATCCCGGCGACGCTGGACTGGCTGCAGGCGCTGCGCTGCACGGTCGTGCAGGTCTACGACTGGATGGAGAAGTACTCGGCGCCGCTCGGTCCCGCGACGGGCTGGCGCGACCCGTCCGCCAGGCCCGTGTCGCTCACCGCCCTGCAGGCGCTCGCGGCCGGCGTCCGCGCCCAGGGCGGCGTGGCTCATGCCTACGCGCCGGTGTACGCGGTGGACCTCGATTTCGCGGCCGCCCACCCCGACATGCTCATGTACCGGAGCGACGGGGCGCCCGAGCGGCTGTTCGACAAGATCCAGCTCGCCGACCCCGGCAACGCCGCCTGGCAGCGCCATTTCGCCGCGACCTACGGCGAGGCGGCGGACCGCATCGGGTTCGGCGGCTTCCACCTCGACACCTACGGCTTCCCCAGGGCGGCCCGCGACGCGGCCGGGCGCGAGATCGACATGCGCGCCGCCTACCGGTCCTTCCTGGACGCCGTCCGCGCCGCCCGCCCGGCCGACCTGCTGAGCTTCAACCAGGTCAATGGCGTGCCGGCCGCATTCGATCCGCCGGCGGAGCCCAGCTTCCGCTACTGCGAGATCTGGCCGCCGAATGACCGCTGGCGGCATTTCGAGGGCCTGGTCGAGCGCAGCTCCGGCGTGGCCGGCCTGCCCGGCGGCCCGGCCGCGGCGCGGGGGCGGGGCTCGCTCGCGTGCTATCCGCCGGTCTGGGGCGAGGTCCCCGGCACCTGCCCCGACCGGGCGGCGGCGCTTCGCACCGTGCTGCTGACCGAGGCGATCGCGACGTGCCTGGGCGTCAGCCCGCTGATCTACGGAGACACGACGGCGGCGCTCTGCGACGCCTACTACCCCAAGCACGCGAACCTTCGCCAGGACGAGGCGCGGACCCTGCTGGCCTGGCACCGGTTCGCGCTGAGCTGCCGCGATCTCTTCCTGGCCGGCGAGGACACGAGCTGGAACGAGATCAGGGACGAGAACGGCGCCGTGTCGGTGCGCTGGCCGGACGGGCCGGTTCATCCCGAGCCGCTGGGCGGCTCGGTGCTGGCCCGCGTCGCCCACGGTGACGGCTGGCTGGCCGTCAGCGCGCTCGACCTCAGCGGCAGCCCGGAGGGATCCTGGTCGCAGCCGTGCGCCGAGGGCAGCTGCCGGACCGTGACGGTGCAGGTCCTCGTCCATGATCCCGGCCAGTGGACGGTGGCCGCGACGGTACTCGGCCAGGGCGAGGATCGTTTCCTGCCGATCGAGCATCGCGTCGCTGAGCACCGGGAGGGCCGGGCGATCGAGGTTCAGCTGCCGGTGGCCGGCGGCTGGTCGGTGCTGCGGCTCACCAGGTAAAGCAGCGCGCTGGCCACCCGGCCGGGATCTGTCAGCAGGGCGAGATGGTGGGTATCCAGCTCTGCCACGGCCCAGCCGCGGCCCCGCGCCAGGGCGGCCTGGGCGTCGTACGGCTCGCTGAGCCGCAGGTACCCGCAGGGGGCGCCGGGCCAGGTCGGCGCGGGCGGCTGGACCTCCTCGAACATGGCCAGCGGCAGCCGCGGGCAGTCGTCGGCGAAATCCCGCCGGGCGGCCGGATCCGCGATGAGCGTGGCCAGTTCCTCGTCACCCCACCAGCGCGGCCACGGCGGCAGCCAGCCATCGGCGTCGGCCATGGATCTCAGCCGCTCGGCGAAGTCGGCCGGCACGGCTTCGAGCCTGGACCGGCCCGGCGCCGGCAGGCCGGCGTCGACGAAAACATAGGCCCGGACCTCGCTGGTCAGCGCCCCGGCCGCGGCCAGCAGCGGCCCAGCGCCGCTATAGCCGACCAGGATCGCCGGCCCGTCGCCCGCGCCGCTCGCGATGGCCTGCGCCTGCCGCAGGCAGTACGGCGGCCCGGCCGCGATGGCGCCGGCCAGGTCCGGCAGGCTCAGCTTGTAGCCGCACCCGGCCAGCTCGGCCGCGACCGGTTCCCACACCGAGCGCCCGACCAGCGGGCTATGCACCAGCACCAGCCGGTCAGCCATGCTCGCCTTCCTCTCAGCTCCGGCCCAGATGACCTCGGCTTACGGGTGGTCGCGCTCACTAAGCTAGCGCGGCGTGAGCTGGCTGTCGGTGGCGGAGATCCCCTAATTTAGGCATGACTGGCTGCTAATTAACTGTTAACTAAAGCCAAATTAGCAGCTGTGCGGATGTCTGCCTGCCGCGTGCCTGCGGCAATCGGGCGCGCCCGGATCAGGGCTTGCGGCCGACGCCTACCAGGGCGAGGAACTGGCCGGGGTTGTCCGGCACGTCGCCGGGGGAGTCCGGGCGCCACTCGGGAATGCGGACCAGGCCGGGGTCAACGAGGTCGAAGCCGTCGAAGAAGCGCAGGATGTCGGGCCGGGAACGCAGGTACACCGAGGTGGTCACCTTGCGGTTGTAGACCTGCGCGACGGTGCTGGCGGCGGCCTTGCCCTCGTCGGTGGCGTGGCAGATAGCCAGGTAGCTGCCCGGCGCGAGGGCGTCGCGCAGGGTGGCGACGATCTGGTACGGGTCCTGGTCGTCCGGGATGAAGTGCAGGACGGAGACCAGCAGTAACCCCGCGGGCCTGGTCAGGTCGAGCAGCTTGCGGGCGCCGGCGCTGCCCAGCACCTTCTCGGGGTCGCGCAGGTCGGCGTCCACGATCGTGGTGTTGGCCTTGCCGCTCAGGATCGCCTTGCTGTGCGCGATGGCGACCGGGTCGGTGTCCACATAGACAACCTGGGAGCCCGGGCTGGCCTGCTGGGCCACCTCGTGCACGTTGCCCTGGGTGGGGATGCCCGAGCCAATGTCGAGGAACTGGGTGATGCCCTGGCTGGCCAGGTACCGGACGGCGCGGCCGAGGAACGCGCGGTTGGCGCGGGCCATCACCCTGGCGTCCGGTTCCACGGAGACGACCGCGCGGGCGGCGTCCTGGTCGGACAGGAAGTTATGGCTGCCGCCGAGCAGGTAGTCGTAGACACGGGCCACGTTGGCCCGGGTAGTGTCGACTCCGGGTGGGACCCAACTCGGGTCTTCAGCCATCACGCCGCCCCTTCTCCCGACCGGTGTTCCGGTTTATCTTGTGGTCGATAGTGCGATACATTTCGTGTTTGCATGGTATCTGACGGTACTCGCCGCAGTCGGCCGGGATGGCGCACCAGACGGCCGCCGCTGTACCTCAGATACGCGCTCACCCGGACCGCTCATCGCCAAGGTTGGTGCAGGTGCTGGTGGAGTTACCAATGGCCGGGGACGGCGGGATGCTGCCCGGAACCGAACGCCCAGGGGCCGATCACGGCGTGGACCTGGACGACCTTGCCCGCCCGGTGGCACCGCATGATCACGGGTCGCTGACCGAGGCGATCGCGAACATCGGCACCACGCTCGACCTGATCCAGACGGCGCGGGAGGCGGTGCACGCGGCCGTTCCCGCCCTGGCCGACGCGGCCGCCATCTTCGTGCCCGAGCGGATGATGGCCGCCGACGAGCCGGTGCCGCACGGCTCCTGGCAGGAGGCGGTGGTGCGGCGGATCGTGGCCAGGCTGGCGGGCCAGTCGGCGGACGCGACCGACGAGATGCTGCGCCCCGGCGAGGTCATCGTGCTCGACGAGGACTCGCCCAGTCGGCAGGCGATGGCCACGGGCCGGCCGATCGTGTTCAGCCATCTCGATGAGGGCACCGCCGAACGGCTTAGCCGCCGCCCCGGCGGCCAGGAGTTCCTCGCCATCTATACCTCGTTCCTGGCGCTGCCGCTCGCGGCGCGCGGTCAGGTGGTGGGCTGCGCGACGTTCGGCCGGGCGGCGGGCAGCGCCCCGTTCGGCGCCGCGGATCTCGCGATGGCCACGCAGCTCGCCGCCCGCGCGGCGGTCTGCATGGACAACGCGAGGCTCTATCACCGGGAACGCCGGATCGCGCTGGCCCTGCAGCGCGGCATGCTGCCGGCCAAGCCGGAGGTGCCGCCGGGGCTGGAAGTCGCCCAGCGGTACCTGCCGGTCGGCGCGAGCGTGGTCGGCGGCGACTGGCATGACATCGTGCCGCTGTCCGGCGGCCGGGCCGCGCTGATCGTCGGCGACGCGATGGGCCACGGCCCCGAGGCGGCGGCGGTGATGATCCAGCTCAGGACGGCCGCGCACACGCTGGCCGACCTCGGGCTGCCGCCGGCCCAGGTGCTGAGCCGGCTGGACCGGATGGCGGCGGGCATGACCGGGGCGCCGTTCGCCACCTGCGTGATCGCGGTGCTCGACCCGGCCGACAGCTCGTGCGTGATCGCCACGGCCGGGCACCTGCCGCCGGTGCTGGCCGACGGGCGCGGCACCCGGATCATTGAGCTGCCGCCGGGCCTGCCGCTCGGGCTTGGCGCTGAGGCGTTCCAGCCGGTCGAGATCACCCTGCCGCCGGGCGCCGCGCTGGCCCTGTATACCGACGGCCTGGTGGAGAGCCGGTCACGGTCGCTCGATGACGGGATGGCGGCGCTGCGGCATGCGCTCGGCCTGGCCCTGGCCAGCCGCCAGCAGGGACTTGGCGGCGCCTGCTCGGCGGTCACCAGCGCGCTGCGCCAGCAGGGTGAGGACGACATCACCCTGGTGCTC
Organism: uncultured Actinomycetota bacterium; assembly: GCA_963725175.1. Classification (GTDB taxonomy): domain Bacteria; phylum Actinomycetota; class Actinomycetes; order Streptosporangiales; family Streptosporangiaceae; genus DASUBV01. The sequence goes on along the minus strand of CAVRXH010000006.1, from coordinate 1,790,872 downwards.
GCCCGGTTCCGGTCCAGCGGGTAACCGAGCCGGCTCAGCCGAGCCGGTAGACCCGCCGCGCCGTGCCGCTCAGGATCTGCTCCTGCTCGGCCGGGCTCAGCTCGCTGATCAGCGCTCGCGCCGTCTCGACGACGTGATCGTAGGGCGCGCCGATCGTGGACACCGGCCAGTCGGACCCGAACAGCATCCGGTCCGGCCCGAAGTTCTCCAGCATGAGGTCCACGTACGGCCTCAGGTGCGCGACCGGCGGGGGGCCTGAGCCGTCGCCCCGGCCAGGAGCGGGCCGGTCCGGGGCCGGCACGTTGAGGATCCCGGACAGCTTGGCGACCGTGTTGGGCAGCGCGCCGAAGTGCCGGAACGCCGCCACCCATGCCGCGTCCATGACCGGCTCGACCTCTACGTTGCCGAAGTGGTCAAGCACGAACAGGGTGTCGGGCACGGCCGCCGCGGCCCGCGCCGCCGACGGGAACTGCTCCTGGCGGCCGACCACGTCGTAGCTGAGCCCGGTCGCGCCGAGCGCCGCCATGCCGCGCCGCACCTCGGGCTGGTCATGCCAGTCCGCGTCGGGCTCGATCAGGGCCGGGTGCCTGATGCCCGCCAGGTGCTCGCCGTGCGGCAGCGCGAGCAGCCCGGCGAGCACGTCCGCGATGTCCGGCGCGGTCAGGTCCGTCCAGCCCACCACGGCGGCGACCAGCGGGTCGCTGGCCGCCAGGGCCAGCATCTCCGGGGTCTCGCCGGGTCCGGGCATGGTCTGGATGACCACCGTGGCGGTCACCCCGGCGGCGGCCGCCAGCGGCGCGAGATCGGCCATGCTGAACTTCCGGCGCAGCGGCGCCAGGTCGGGATGGCTGTCCAGCCAGGGCTGGGGGCGGACGGTCAGGTCCCACACGTGGTGGTGACCGTCCACGATCGCGGTGCGCGGCGTTCCGGCGTGGTCACTGGTCATGTCAGCTCCGGCAGTTCAGGTCAGTTCAGGTCAGTTCCGGCAGTCCGGCGGCCGGCGGCCCGGCCGCGCTGGTCGCCCCGTCTCCGCCGCCCGTCCCGGGCGCGGCGGGGATGTCGCGCATGGTGCGCAGCGGCGAGAAGTACACCCATAGCCCGGCCAGCCAGCTTCCGGTGACGCCGATCCACACCGTGGTCCTGACGCCGAGCCCCTGGCCGACCGCGCCGCCGATGAGCCCGCCGAGCGGCAGCGTGCCCCAGACCACCCAGCGGATCGCCGCGTTGAGCCGGCCGAGCAGCTCGGGCGGGCAGATCGCCTGGCGGAAGCTGAGCTGGGCGATGTTGTAGAGCACGCCGGAGAAGGTGAAGCCGAACATCCCGGCGGGGACAAGCAGGACTCGCCACCCCGGCTCGGCGAGCGGCATCAGCAGGCCAAGGACGCCGAACCCGAGGATCGACACCCAGATGATCCTGGCTGAGCCGATCCGCCGGGTGAACGGCCCGGCCAGGACGCCGCCGATCACCCCGCCGATGCTGCCCGCGGCCAGCAGCACCCCGGTCAGCTCCGGCCGGACATGCAGCACCCGGATCAGGTAGACGACCTCAAGCGCGAAGGCCATGGAGTTGAACAGGTTGGCCGTCGCGGTGCAGGCCGCGATCTTGCGCAGGATCGGGTTTCTCGCGATGAACTTCAGCCCGGCCAGGAACTCGGCCCGCAGCCTGGGCCGGCCGCGCCGGCGGTCGCCGGGAGCGCCTCGGGCCGCGGCTCGGGAGTCCTGATGGCGAGCGTCGCCGCGGTGGACAGCGCGTAGGACACCGCATCGGCGGTCATCGCGCCCGCGCGCAGCAGCCCGTACAGGACCCCGCCCAGGCTCGGCCCGGCCACCTGGGCGAACGACTGGGTGGCCGCCAGCTTCCCGTTGCCGTCGGCGAGCTGGTCGCGGCCGATCAGGCCTGGCAGGTAGCTCTGGTAGGCCACGTCGAAGAAGACCGTCGCGACGCCGGCCAGCAGCGCGACTGTGAACAACTGGCCCAGCGTCAGCCAGCCCAGTGCGCCGACTACCGGCACCGATCCGATGACCAGCATCCGGAACGCGTCGCAGGAGATCATCAGCCGCCGCCGCGCGACCCGGTCCACGACCATCCCGGCCGGCAGCGCGATGAGCAGGAACGGCAGGGTAGACAGCGCGGAAAGCAGTCCCACCTGGAACGTACTGGCGTGCAGCAGCACCACGGCACACAGGGGCAGGGCCACCAGGGTGACCGAGGAGCCCAGCTCGCTGATGGACTGGCCCGCCCACAGCATCATGAAGTCGCGGTGCCGCCACAGGCTCGCTGGCGGTGACTGCGGCTCGCGGGACATGCAGCCGACTCTAGGGGCGGCGCGCGCCCCGGCCCAACCCGGCAGCCCGCCGGCCCTGGGTGCCTACAGGCCGAGGTCGTCGAGCTGCTGATGGAGCCCGGCGCGCGGGCCGGTAGAGACAGAGGTGTCGGTCCCGGCGCTCCCGCCAGTCCCGACGGCAGGCTTGCCGCGCCCGCCGGCGCCGCTCCCCGGTGCCCGTCCGCCGCCTGCCTTGCCCGGCCGCCGGTCTCGCAGCAGCGCTCCGGCCAGCACGCCGCCGGCCAGCCCGCCGATGTGTGCCTGCCAGCCGATGCCGGCATGCGGCAGAAGCACCGTGAACTGGTAGGCGAAGCACAGCGCCATGACCGCGCCGACCAGCATGTCGATCACGTGCCGGTCGAAGAAACCGCGGACCATGATGTAGCCGAAGTAGCCGAACACCACGCCGCTGGCCCCGGCCCCGACCGTGTGCGAGTTCTCCGCGAACCAGGCCGCCAGCCCGCTAGTCACCACGACGATCGCGGTCACGGCGGCGAACTTCGCCACCCCCCGGTAGGCCGCCAGGAAGCCGAAGATGAACAGCGGCCCCGAGTTGCCCTCGATGTGCGCCCAGCTGAAGTGCAGGAACGGGGCGGTGAGGATGTCGGGCAGGCTCGCCACGTCCCGGCCCTGGATGCCGAACTCCATGGTCAGCCGGTAGCCGTCCGCCCAGTTGATGATCTGGATGATCCACAGCAGCGCCAGCACGCCGACCATGACGAACAACGCGCGCCGCGCTCCGGCGAGCACCGCCGCCGGGTCGCCGGCGTCGAGCTGCCACGACCGCCGCTGACTAGCCATGACCATGCTCCGTCCCCGTCCTCATGCCCAGAAGGTATCCGCCCTCCCGCCCCAGCGAAACCGCCCCGCCCGCCCGAGATCATTCCTGGTAATCACTTTAAGTAACTGAATGAACACGTATTGCCAAACTGTGATCCGCGAAACCGCCATTGCCGGCTGGCGGCGCGGCTTTTTCCCCGGAAATGCCCTGCCGGGACCCGCGATTCTGGCAGCCTTAGGCCGTTCGTCTGGCCGACGGAAGGACCGCATTGTCGGAGCACCGGAGACGGTTGCCTGCCAAGCGCGCGAACCGGCGCGTTGGCGTTTTCATGGCCACCTCGATGGCCGCGATCCTGGCGATCACCGCCGGGGCGTACGCCGCCCTGCGCGCGGAGGGCGGCCCGACCGACCCCGTCGGGGTGGCCGCGGCGGACCTGCAGAACAGCCCCGCCGCGAAGATCCTGGAGCAGGAGCGCCAGCACATGATCCTGCTGGACGCGGCATCCCGGACGATGAACGTGGCCAGCTCGCCGAAGCTGGCCGCCGCGCCCGCGCCGACCACGGCCGCCAGCAGCGGCGGCGGCCCCGCGCCGATCGTGGACGAGCCGCCGCCGGACCCCGGCACCGCGCAGTCGATCGCCTACAAGCTGCTGCCCTCGTTCGGCTTCAGCGCGTCGGGCCAGTACGGCTGCCTGGACGACATCTGGTCCAGGGAGAGCGGCTGGCGCTATAACGCCGAGAACGCCAGCGGCGCGTACGGCATCCCGCAGGCCCTGCCGGGCTCCAAGATGGCCAGCGCGGGCCCGGACTGGCAGACCAGTCCCACCACGCAGATCAAGTGGGGCCTGGGCTACATCAAGGGCCGCTATGGCAGCCCGTGCGACGCCTGGTCCTTCTGGCAGGCGCACGGCTGGTACTGACCGGCGATTAGCGATGCGTGCTCGCGAAATTACGCACTGCTGACCATAATTACATATTTGTAAGTCGCCCCGCAGATCACAACGGGGCAACAACGGATAAAAAAACGGACATCACGACGCCTTTTGTGACGCGAATCACAGGGGAAATTTGGCGTCATGAAAGTGGTCATCGAAAAGGCATCAGAGCAGGTAGATGCCCATCTGATCGGCCAATATTACGCCCGGATCCGGGGCCGTGTGACATTCTTCACGGCCTGATTCAAGTCGGATTCGCTCGGCAAGCTGCCCGGCCGCATGCAATGTTGATGCGGAAGCACCCAGCGCCTGAGACGGCCGTCGAGAACCTCGGCCCGCCTTGACCCGCGATCCGTCCGCGCGCCGCTGTCCTGCCGATCTCAGGCCGGCAGTGCCCTGGGTGGACGCGGGGCGCGCATTCCACGCGCTTTGACCAGAGGCAGATCTTGTCCGCGCAGCACAGACATTCCCGACGCTTCAAACCCTCCAAAATCACGATCACCGTGGCCTGCTCGTCAGTGCTGACGGCGGGTGCCGCCGCCGGCGCACTGGTCTTGCAGGACACCCCGGCCGGCGCTCAGCAGGTCACCAGCACCAGCGCCAGCGGCAATAGGGCGGCGGCCAGCCGCTCCCGGCTCGGCCCGGCGCTGGCCGATTTCCAGGCTCAGCACGCACAGGCGCAGGCCGCCGCGGCCCGGCGGGCCGCCAGCGCCCGCGCAGCGGCAAGGGCCCGCGCCCGGGCCGCGGCCCGGGCGCGGGCGGCCAAGCTCGCCGCCAGCACCCCGGCCATCAGCCGGCCAGCCGCCACGGCGGCGGCCAGCGGCTCCCCGCAGGCGATCGCGCAGGCGATGCTCGGCTCCTATGGCTGGTCATCCTCGCAGTTCTCGTGCCTGAACGACCTGTGGTCACGAGAGAGCGGCTGGAGCACCACCGCCGATAACCCGAGCTCGGGGGCCTACGGCATCCCGCAGGCGATGCCCGGCTCGAAGATGGCCAGCGCGGGCCCGGACTGGGAGACCGACGCGGCGACCCAGATCAAGTGGGGCCTTGGCTACATCAAGGGGAGCTACGGCTCGCCCTGCGGTGCCTGGGCGCACGAGGAATCAGCGGGGTGGTACTAAATGGCCCCCGGCCTGCGCGCGGGTGCGCGCGTTCCGGTGGTCGCCACCGCCCTGGCGCTGACCTCGCTGGGCGTCGCCGAGCCGGTCGCCGCGCACGCGGCGGTTACCTCGGCCAGCCAGGCCCAGGCAGCGGCCAGGCCCGCCACGGCGGGCAGCGCGGCATCCAGGGCCAAGGCGGCCGCCGCCCGGCGGCGGCTGCGGATGAGCGTCTGGCGGTGGGCGCAGCACCAGCACCGCAAGCCCTACATCTGGGGTGGCACCGGCCCGCACGGGTTCGACTGCTCCGGGCTCGTCTACGCGGCCTTCAGGTCCCGCGGCGTGCACCTGCCGCGGACCACCGAGGGCATGCTAGGCAGCTGGCACCTCATCCGGATCCGCAAGTCCGAGGCGCACCGGGGTGACCTGGCGTTCTTCGGCAGCGGGCACGTGGAGCTGTTCGACCACGGCCAGTGGACGTACGGGGCGGCCCGCCCCGGCACGACCATCGGGTTCCACCGGATGAACCGCTGGTGGCACCCCACGATGTACTTCGAGGTACGTCGGTAGCCAGCCAGCAGGCAGCAACAGCAGGGTCCCGCGCTCACCCAGGGCGCGGGACCCTGCTGGCGTCTGGGCCCGTCAGGCGTCGCGGTGCGGCCAGGCCATCGCCAGCACGTCCAGGGCGCGGTCGAGCTGCTCGGTAGTGATCTCGCCGCGGGTGACGTGGCCGCGCGCGATCGTCACGTCCCTGATCGTGGCTCCGGTCGTCATGGCCTCATGCGCGATCGCGGCCGCTGTCTCATAGCCGAGGAACGGGTTCAGCGCGGTCACGATCGCCGGAGACGACTCGGCGTACCGCCGGAGCCGGTCGGCGTTCGGGACGATCCCGGTCACGCACCGGCTGGCGAGCAGCCGGGCAGCCGAGCTGAGCAGGGTCAGCGAGCCGATCAGGTTGCGCGCGATCACCGGCAGCATGACGTTCAGCTCGAAGCTGCCCGCCGAGCCGGCGATCGCCACCGCCGCGTCGTTCCCCATCACCTGCACGCAGACCTGGCTGACCGCCTCGCAGATCACCGGATTGACCTTGCCCGGCATGATGGAAGAACCGGGCTGCAGGTCGGGCATCGTGATCTCGGCCAGCCCCGCGCGCGGCCCCGAGTTCATCAGCCGCAGGTCGGTGCAGATCTTGAGCAGCGACACCGCGATGGTCCTGGCGACGGCGCTGGCCGACACCAGGCCGTCGCGCGCCCCCGCCGCCTCGAAGTGGTTCGGCGCCTCGGTGAGCGGCAGCCGCAGGTCGGAGGCGAGCCGGGCGATCACGGTGGCGGCGAACCCGGCGGGCGCGTTCAGCCCGGTGCCCACCGCGGTGCCGCCGAGTGGCAGCTCGCCGACCTCGGGAAGCACCGCCTGGATGCGGGCGATGCCCCGGCGGACGGCGGCGGCGTAGCCGCCGAGCTCCTGCCCGAGCGTGACGGGGGTGGCGTCCATCAGGTGCGTGCGGCCGGCCTTCACCACGTCGGCGTACTGCCCGGCCTTGGCCTCCAGCGCGCCGGCCAGCTCGTCCAGGGCCGGTTCCAGCTCGCGGGTGAACAGCACGCAGGCGGCGAGGTGGATCGCGGAAGGGAACACGTCGTTGGAGGACTGCGAGGCGTTCACGTGATCGTTGGGATGCACCGGCTGGCCGGTCTCGCGGCTGGCCAGCGTGGCGAGCACCTCGTTGGCGTTCATGTTGGACGACGTGCCAGAGCCGGTCTGGAACACATCGATCGGGAACTGGTCGAGGTGAGCGCCGCGGGAGATCCGCGAGGCGGCGTCGTGGATCGCCCGCCCCCGTTCCTGATCGAGGATGCCCAGCTCGGTGTTCACCGCCGCCGCCGCGCCCTTGATCGACACCAGGGCCCTGATCAGGTGCCGCGGCAGCGGCTCGCCGGAGACCGGGAAGTTCTGCACGGCCCGCTGGGTCTGCGCGCCCCACAGGGCGTCGGCGGGCACCTGCACCTCGCCCATCGAGTCGTGCTCGGCCCGGAATCCTGGCTGCCCGCCGGTCATGGCCCGCCTACCTCGGCCCGGCGCCGATGGTCAGCAGCGGCCGGCCGCTCATGATGTCGGCGAAGAAGTCGTTGCCCTTGTCGTCCACGACGATGAACGCGGGGAAGTCGCGGACCTCGATCCGCCAGACCGCCTCCATGCCCAGCTCCGGGTACTCCAGCACCTCCACCTGGGAGATGCAGTCCTGGGCCAGCCGCGCCGCCGCGCCGCCGATCGAGCCGAGGTAGAAGCCGCCGTGCTGCTGGCAGGCGGCGGTGACCGCGGCGCTGCGGTTGCCCTTGGCCAGCATCACCAGCGAGCCGCCCGCCGCCTGGAACTGGTCCACATAGGAGTCCATCCGCCCGGCCGTGGTCGGGCCGAACGACCCGGAGGCGTAACCCTCGGGGGTCTTCGCCGGGCCGGCGTAGTAGACGGCGTGATCGCGCAGGTAGTCCGGCATCTGCTCGCCCGCCGCGAGCCGCTCGGCGATCTTCGCGTGCGCGATGTCGCGGGCCACCACCATCGGCCCGGTGAGCGCCAGCCGGGTGCGGATCGGGTACCTCGACAGCTCCGCGCGGATCTCGCTCATCGGCCGGGACAGGTCGATCCGCACCACGTCGCCGTCGAGCTGGTCGTCGGTGGTGTCCGGCAGGTACTGCGCCGGGTTGGTCTCCAGCCGCTCCAGGAACACCCCGTCCCTGGTGATCTTGCCGCGGGCCTGCCGGTCCGCCGAGCAGGACACCGCGATCGCCACCGGGCAGGACGCGCCGTGCCGGGGCAGCCGGACCACCCGCACGTCGTGGCAGAAGTACTTGCCGCCGAACTGGGCGCCGATGCCCACCTGCCGGGTCAGCTCCAGCACCTGCGCCTCCAGCCCGGCGTCCCGGAAGCCGTGCCCCGCCGGCGAGCCGCCGGCGGGCAGGGTGTCCAGGTACTTGGCCGAGGCCAGCTTGGCGGTCTTCAGCGCGTACTCCGCGCTCGTTCCGCCGATCACGATGGCCAGGTGATAGGGCGGGCAGGCCGAGGTGCCGAGCGCCCGCAGCCTGTCGGCGAGGAACTGCAGCATCCGCTCCGGGTTCAGCACCGCCTTGGTCTCCTGGTACAGGTAGGACTTGTTCGCCGACCCGCCGCCCTTGGCCATGAACAGGAACTTGTACTCGCTGCCGCCGGTCGCGAAGACCTCCACCTGGGCGGGCAGGTTGCTGCCGGTGTTGCGCTCCTCCCACATGGTCAGCGGGGCCAGCTGCGAATACCGCAGGTTCAGCCGGGTGTAGGCGTCGAAGACCCCGCGGGAGATGTGCTCGTCGTCTCGGCCGTCGGTCAGCACGCCCTGGCCGCGCTTGCCGACCACGATGGCGGTGCCGGTGTCCTGGCACATCGGCAGCACCCCGCCCGCCGCGATGCACGCGTTGCGGAGCAGGTCGCCGGCCACGAACCGGTCATTACCGCTGGCTTCTGGGTCATCCAGGATGGACCGGAGCTGGCGCAGGTGCGCCGGGCGCAGCAGGTGCGCGATGTCGTGCATGGCCGTCTCGGTCAGCATCCGCAGCAGCTCGGGCTCGATGTCCAGGAAGTCCCGGCCCAGGGCCGACGTCGCGGTCACCCCGTCGGCGGTGAGCAGCCGGTAGTCCGTCTCGTCCGGGCCGGTCGGCAGCAGGTCGGTGTAGCTGAACTCGGGCATCTGCGGCACATCCTCGTGCGGTGCTGGCTAGAGATGTCTCCATCGTATTTCTCCGGCCGGCCTGGCCTCCGCCCGGCCGTGATTGCCTTACGCGACACGGCGGATACCGGTAGAACTTTGCATGACAGCCGGCTGGCTGGGCACCTCAGGCGTGGCTCGGGCGGCACGCCCGGCGCGGCAACGGACGACGGCGCAGCCATGGACAGCGCGGCAACGGACGGAGGACGCGGTGAGCATTCCGGAGAACGGCAGCGGCCACAACGGCGGCGGCCCGGTGGACCTGGGTGAGGCGGCCCGGCAGCTCGAGCAGGCGATTCACGACGCCAGGGTGGCCTTCGACTGCATCGGCCTGGGCACCCTGGACCGGGCACATACCTCCGCGATCACGGCACGCGCGGCGATCGACTCGGCCGAGGCGCTGCTGCGTGCCTCGCTCGGCAGCCACGAGGTCCTCACGCCCGACCTGTAAGCGGCCCGTCAGGCAGCGTCAGCTCCCGGTGGCCGGGCCGTCCGCACCGGTCACCGGGGCCGGCGGAGGCCCCTGGGCTGGCACTGCTAATGTGTGAGTCACACACCAATTCGGGGAGGTGTCCGATGACCGCGCATGCGGAAGGCACGTTCACGGTGAAGGCGTGGGACGAGCAGCCCTGCGCCGAGCCCGGCGATGGCACCAAGCACACCAAGGCCACCATGACCTTCGACTTCACCGGCGACATCGCGGGGGAGGGCGTCAGCGAGACGGTCATGTACTACCGGGCCGACGGCACCGCCGTGCACACCGGGCTGCAGCGGATGACCGGCCAGCTCGCCGGGCGGGACGGCGGCTTCGTGCTCCAGGCCGACGGCGAGTACGCCGGCGGGGAGGCGCGGACCAGGTGGCAGGTGGTCGACGGCTCGGGCAGCGGCGCGCTGGCCGGGCTGAGCGGCAGCGGGCTCGCCGTGGCGGCGACCGGCCCCGGTGGCACGTTCACCTTCGACTACGAGCTTGGCTAGCAGGCTTGGCTAGCTCCGGGCCGCCGGCAGCGGCGCCGGGACCGGGGGAACCGGCGAGCCTGGACCGCGCCGCCAACATGCTGGGCGCGCTGTCGCTGATGATCGCCGACGAGATGGCCGACGCCGAGGCGGTCGCCGCCGGGCGGACCGACTCGGCGCCGGCCGCGCTCTCGGCGCTGCTGCACTTCCTGGACCGTCCGTCGGTGGACCGGCTGCGCCAGGTGCTCGGCCTGACCTCATCGGGGACGGTCCGCCTGGTGGACCGGCTGCAGGAGTCCGGGTACGTGCGGCGGGAGGCCGGCCAGGACGGCCGGTCCACCGCCATCGTGCTCACCGAGGCGGGCCGCGCCGCCGCCGGCCAGGTCAGCGACGCACGCGCGGCAGTGCTGACCGGCGCGCTTGCCGCGCTGGCCCCGCAGGAGCGGGTCGCCTTCGAGGAACTGACTGGCAAGCTGCTGGTCGCCCTGATGCGCGGCCCAGGCGCGACGCGCTGGATGTGCCGCCTGTGCGACACCGGCACCTGCCGGGGCGCGCCGGGCGGCTGCCCGGTCGGCAACGCGGCCCGCGAGCGGTACTCCGCCTGACCGTCAGCGAGCCAGCCGGGGCAGCAGCAGCGCGGCGGCGGTGACGCCCGCGATGGTCGCGACCACCAGCACCAGCAGGTCAAGGCCCAGGTGGGCCGGGGTGCCGATGAGCAGTCCGCGCAGCGCGTCCACCTCGTAGGACAGCGGATTGCCCTTGCTGATCGCCTGCAGCCAGCCCGGCATCAGCTTCTCCGGGTACAGCGCGTTCGAGCTGAAGAACAGCGGCATGGTGATCGCCTGGCCGATGCCCATCAGCCGGTCGCGGGACAGCGCCAGGCCGGCAATGGTCATGGACAGGCAGGAGAAGAACGCCGAGCCGAGGATCACCACGGCGACGGTGCCGAGCAGCCGCAGCGGGTTGTCGGTGAGCGTGACGCCGAGCAGCGCGGACAGCACCACGATCACGGTCGCCTGCACCACCGACCTGACCCCGGCGGCGAACGCCTTGCCGCTGATCAGCGCGGCACGCGGCGTCGGGGTCACCATCAGCTTGGTGAGCACGCCCGCGTCCCGCTCCCAGATGATCTGGATGCCGTAGAAGATCGCGATGAACAGCGCCGACTGGGCCAGGATGCCCGGCGCCAGGTAAGCCAGGTAGGGGATGCCGCCGGGGGTCGGGATGGCGTGGATCTTGGTGAACGTCTCGCCGAAGATCAGCAGCCAGAGCGCCGGCTGGATGGCCCTGGTGTACAGCTCGGTCCTGTCGTGCCGGATCTTGCGCAGCTCGACCCAGCACAGCGTGGTGATGCGGCTGGCCAGCCGCCGGATCACGGCCGGCGGGGTGTCCGCCGGCGGGAGCAGCGGCCCGGGCCTGGCCCCGGCGACGGTGGCGGCCTCAGCCGAGACGGCGGGCGGTACGCCTGGCGCGGCGGACGTCACGAATGCCTCCTGACTCACTGTCTCCATCGAGCGTGCCGCCGGTGTAGTGCCGGAACACGTCGTCCAGGGTGGCACCTTCGCCCAGCATCGCCTTGAGCAGGCCTGGCGAGCCGGTGGCGCGGATCGAGCCGGCGTGCATCAGGGCGACCTGATCGCAGTAGGTGTCGGCCTCGTCCATGTAGTGCGTGGTCATCAGCACGGTCATGTCGGTGCTGGCGCGCAGCGCGGCGATGTACTCCCACACGTCGGTGCGCGCGATCGGGTCAAGTCCCACGGTCGGCTCGTCGAGCACCAGCAGCCGGGGCGCGTTGACCAGCGCCTGGGCCAGCTCCAGCCGCCGGATCATGCCGCCGGAATAGGTCTTGACCAGCCGGCTGGACGGCTCGGTCAGGCCCATCGCGGCCAGCGCCTCGCCGACCCGCTCGGCGCGCTGGCGGCGCGGCACGTCAAACAGCCGGGCGAACAGCTCGACGTTCTCCCGGCCGGTCAGTGACGCGTCAGCGGACAGCAGCTGCGGCACGTAGCCGATGGTCCTGCGGACCCGCATCGGCTCGGCCGCGACGTCGGTGCCGAACACGGTGATGCTGCCCTCGGCCGGCTTGAGCAGCGTGGTCAGCATCCGGATCGTGGTCGTCTTTCCCGCGCCGTTCGGGCCGAGCAGGCCGAACGTCTGGCCCTGCTCGATGCGCAGGTCCACGTGGTCCACGGCGGTGTGCGCGCCGAACCGGTAGGTCAGGCCCGAGCACACCACGGCGCTGCGGGCGGCCGGCGCCGCGACGGCGACCGGATCCGGCCGCTCGCCGGGGGCCTCCTGGCCGACTACGGCGTCGCTCTGGCTAGTCACTGTGCCCTCCACCTCACTGGGCCCTCCACCTCACTGGGCCCTCCACCTCACTGTGCCCTCCACCTCACTGGGCCTCCATCCGCTCGGCGAGTCGCACCAGCGCGGGCACGACCTGCGTCAGTGCCCGCTGATCGGCCTCAGAAAGCTGGCTCAGAGCCCGCGCCGCCAGTTCCGCGCGAAGATCACGGAAACCGGCCACCCGGCGTCGGGCCTTCTCGGTCACGGTCAGCAGCGCGGTCCTGCCGTCGGCCTGGCCCCTGGCCCGGCGCAGCAGCCCGGCGGCGGTCAGCCGGCCGACCAGGGTGCTCACCGTGTTGGGTGCCAGTCGCAGCTCCTGGGCCGCGTCCGCGACGGTGATGCCCGGCCGTTCCATGGTCAGCTTGAGCAGCTCCGACTGGGCCGCGGGCAGCGGCTCCTCGTGCCAGACCTGCCGGACCGTGCGGCGTGCCGTCCGCCTGACGATGCTGATCGCGGCGAGCAGCTCGGCCGCGGCCGCCTGGGCCTGGCCGGCCGGAGCGGTGCCCGGCTGGGCGACGGGCGGGCGCCGCCCAGCCGAAGTGAGTCGGCCCGGATCAGACCGCTCCGTGAGAGAAGAATCTTTCACAGAGCTAACTATATACCGCCGCGGCATCTCCGCCAGCAGCCGTCGGCTGACGCGTTGGGTACTAGCGGGGGCCGGGACGGACGAGGGCGTGCTCATAGGCGTAGACCACGGCCTGGACACGGTCGCGGAGAGCTAGCTTGCCGAGGATGCGGCCGACGTGGGTCTTGACGGTGGCCTCGGCCAGAGCACGAGGCGGGCGGCGATCTCGGCGTTGGACAGGCCGCCCGCGACCTCGATGAGGATCTCGTGCTCTCGCGCGGTCAGGGTCGTTCGACCTCGGGAGGCAGAGCTGACGCCGGGACCGCTTGCCGGGTCGGGCAGGTGCGGCAGGAACGTGTCGAGCAGCCGGCGGGTGACGCTGGGCGCGACAACGGCGTCGCCGCTGGCGACGGCGCGGATGGCGGTCAGCAGGTCGGGCGGCGGCACGTCCTTGAGCAGGAAGCCGCTGGCCCCGGCGCGCAGGCCGGCGTAGGCGTACTCGTCCAGATCGAACGTGGTGAGGATGAGCACCCTGGTCGAGGTTCCGGTGGCGGCGATGCGGCGGGTGGCCTCGATGCCGTCGATGCCGGGCATCCGGACGTCCATCAGCACCACGTCGGGGTGCTCGCGCGGCGGCCAGGCGCACCGCCTGCGGCGCCGTCGCCTGCCTCGCCGACGACGCGCATGTCGGGCTGCGCATCGAGCACCAGGCGGAAGCCCATCCGCAGCATGGGCTGGTCGTCGACGAGCAGGATCGAGATGCGTCACGTGGGCTCCGTCCTGGCTAGCTGGTCGGTGCTGGCGACAGGTTCGTCGCTCGGCAGATCGGTACTGGTCAAAGGATCGGTACCGAGGCGCAGCACCGCGTGGACGCGCCAGCCGCCGCCGCGGCCGCGGCCCGGCGGATACCTGGCCGCCGAAGACGGCGGCGCGCTCGCGCATGCCGGCCAGGCCGTATCCGGGGATGAAGTCGGCCCGCGCCTGGCCGTCGTCGGTGACCTCCAGCCGTGCCTCGTCGGCCTGGCAGGTCAGCCGGACGTGCGCCATGGTGGCCCTGGCGTGCTTGAGGGTGTTGGTCAGCGACTCCTGGATCATCCGGTAGAGCGCGAGCTGGGCGCTGGGCGGCAGTTCCCGCGGGCTTCCGGTCAGGGTCAGCCGGGTGGGCAGGCCGGCCGCGCGGACGGCGGCCAGCAACTCGTCGATGTCGGTGAGGGTGGGCTGCGGCGCATGCTCGGGGCCCGCGACTGGTCCGAGCCGCGGCCCGCGCATGACGTCGAGGAGCCGGCGCATCTCGGAGAGCGCGGCGCGGCCAGTGTCGGCGACCTGGCTCATGAGGGTCGTGGCCTGGCCTAGATCTTCCTCGGCCGTGTAGGCGGCGCCATCGGCCAGCGCGATCATCACGGCGAGGTTGTGCGCGACGATGTCGTGCATCTCGCGCGCGATCCTGGCGCGCTCGGCGGAGGCGGCGAGCTGAGCCTCCTGGTCGCGGTCGCGCTCCAGCCGCGCGGCCCGGTCTTCCAGGGCAGACAGGTAGGCGCGGCGGGTCCGGATGTTGTAGCCGATGAAGCCAGCCGCGGCCACCAGGCCGGAGACGAGCACCCAGCCCAGCAGGCCCGCGCCGGGCGGCTCCAGCCGGATGGCGGCCAGCACGGCGCCGGCTTCCAGCACCACGGCGGCGAACAGGACGCGCCGCAGCGGCTCGTAGGCGGCGACGGTGTAGAACGCGACGAGCAGCGCGAGGTCGGCGGGCAGCACCCGGTCGGTGACCCACTGGGCCAGCGCGGCGGCGGCGATGAGCAGGAAGACCACCAGCGGCGCTCGGCGCCGCCAGACAAGCGGGAGCAGCAAGCCGGCGGCCAGCACGCCGGACCAGATCTGGGCGAGAGCGTGACCGGCGGCCAGCCCGTGCCGGGAGATCAGGGTCAGCAGCGCGACCAGCGCGCCGTCGACCAGCAGCGGATGCCGTCTCACCCAGGTCATGTAGCCGCTGGCCACCGCGTGCAGCAGGCGGCCGAGGCTCTCGCCTGCCTGCTGCACGCGGGCTAGGACCATGCGAGCAAGTACCGTGCTGCGCATGATCATCGGGTCGCGGGACGCGTTATGCGTCTCGCCGCCTGAGTAGCAAGGCTCCCACCATGACCGCGACTGCGGCGTAGCCGACGAAAAGGGCGAATCCGCCCCACGGCGAAAGGCTACCTGGCTCGGTGGCCAGCCGCATGATGTCCATCCCCGCGTTGCTGGGCAGGTAGGGCACCACGTGGACGGCCCAGTCCGAGGGCAGCACCTCGCCGAGCACCGGCAGCACGAGCAGGATGCCGAACAGCGTGGCGATGGCGCCGGCCGTGTTGCGGATCAGGAAGCCGAGCGCCATCCCGAGCAGGCCGACCACCACGAGGTAGAGACCCGCGCCGATCACGACGCGCAGCACGTTGGGGCCGAACAGGGAAGCGCCGACGTGCTTGGTCGACAAGATCGCCTGGCCGCCGAGGAAAGCGACGAACGCGGCGGCGGTGCAGACCACGAATGCGACCAGCGCGAACATGCCGAGCTTGGCCCACAGCACCGGGAGCCGGCGGGGCACCGCCGAGATGGTCGCCCTGATCATGCCGGTGGAGTACTCGCCGGTAATGACCAGCACGCCGAGCACGCCGATGGCCAGCTGGGCGAGCAGCGCCCCGCGCAGGCTGAGCGAGACCGGGTCGGTGATGAGGTGCCCGCCGGTGTCGGCCAGCCGTGCCACGCCGAACCAGCTAAAGAGCCAGCCGAGACCGACGATCATCCCGACCGCGGCGATCAGCGTGAAGACCGTTGAGCGCAGCGACCGGATCTTGATCCACTCGGAGCGGAGGACCCGGGTCTGAGTGACCTTGATATCGGGTCCCAGCGCCGCTGTCGAGGGCAGGGTGGCCGTACTCATTCCGTGCTCCTTCCGGCGCCGGCCAGCGCGGCGGTGGCGGTCGGCCGGTATTCGACGTCGTCTCGGGTCAGGTCCATGAATGCCTCCTCCAGCGAGGCGGTCCTGGGCACCAGCTCATAGAGCACGATGCCGCACTCGGCGGCGGCCCGCCCGATGGCCTCGCTGTCCAGGCCGTCGATCTCCAGCACGCTGGGCTCAGCGGCGGTGATCGTGACGTCGGGCCCGGCGAGCGCGTCCCGCAGCTGCGCGGCCTGCGGGGACCGGACCCGGACGCTGCGGCGGGAGGACTGGGTGAACTCGGCGACGGACACGTCGGCGATCAGCTTGCCGCGGCCGACGATGATCAGCTGCTCGGCGGTCAGCGCCATCTCGCTCATCAGGTGGGAGGATACGAAGACCGTCCGGCCCTCGGCGGCCAGCCCCTTGAGCAGGTTGCGGATCCACAAGATGCCCTCGGGGTCCAGGCCGTTGACCGGCTCGTCCAGGATCAGTGTCGCCGGGTCGCCGAGCAGCGCCGAGGCGATGCCGAGTCGCTGGCCCATGCCGAGGGAGAAGCCGCCGGCCCGCTTGCTCGCGACCCCGGCCAGGCCAACGAGATCGATCACCTCGGTCACCCGCTTCGGGGAGATGCCGGTGGTCGCGGCGAGCGCGAGCAGGTGATTGCGGGCGCTGCGGCCGGTGTGCACGGCCTTGGCCTCCAGCAGGGCGCCGACCTGACGGAGCGGCGCGGCGTGCTGGGCGTAGGGGCGGCCGTTGACGGTGACGCTGCCCGCGGTAGGCGCATCGAGGCCCATGATCATGCGGATGGTGGTCGACTTGCCGGCGCCGTTGGGGCCGAGGAACCCGGTGACGATGCCGGGCTTGACGGTGAAGGACAAGTCATCTACGGCGACCTTGTCGCCGTAGCGCTTGGTGAGTCCCAGTGCTTCGATCATGGACTCACGCTAGGGCGGCGGGTCGCGGCGCCGCGACCGCCTGCGGGCCGATCTTGAGGGGCGCCAGGCAGCGACTCGCGGCGTACGCACTACGCCGAAAGTCGCAGGCCACCCGCAGGTCAGGCTCGATGGCTGAGTCCGGCCCGGCCGCGGGGACCCCGGCTCGTCTAGGCTCGGAATCGTGGCTGGAGACCAGAGCAGCAAGATCGACACCCTGGTGGCCGAGTGCGGCCGGGCCGCCGCCCACGCGGTCCCGGCCCTGGCCGCCGCGCCCGACCAGGGCATCGACAAGGCGCTGCGCGGCATGGCCGGCCTGCTGCGCGAGCGGTCCCGGCAGGTGCTCACCGCCAACGCCGCCGACCTCGCCGAGGGCCAGGCGGCCGGGCTGGCCGCCAGCGTGCTCGACCGGCTGCGGCTGGACGACGCCAGGATGGACGAGATGGCCAGGCAGCTCGGCCTGCTCGCCGACGCGCCGTTCCCGCCCGAGGAGACCGACGCCACCGACCTGCCAGGCGGCCTGGTACTGGCCGAGCGGCGCATCCCGGTCGGCGTCATCGGCGCCAACTTCGAGGCCAGGCCCAACGTCACCATCGACGTCGCCTCCCAGCTCCTGAAGTCCCGCAACGCCGGCGTGCTGCGCACCGGGTCGGCGGCGCTGCGGTCGGCCAGCGCGCTGTTCGACCACGTGATCACCCCGGCCGTCGAGGCCGCCGGGCTGGACCCCGGCGCCCTCCAGCTCGTCAGGTCCGCCGACCGCGACGCGGCCGCCGCGCTGGTCAGCCAGCCGGGCCTGATCCCGCTGGTGATCCTGCGCGGCAGCGGCGAGAGCACCAGGCTGCTCGCCGCCACCGCCGCCCAGCACGGCGTCCGCACCC
The DNA here is from genome assembly GCA_963725175.1 of uncultured Actinomycetota bacterium. Classification (GTDB taxonomy): domain Bacteria; phylum Actinomycetota; class Actinomycetes; order Streptosporangiales; family Streptosporangiaceae; genus DASUBV01. Next base: position 1,773,415 of record CAVRXH010000006.1, on the reverse strand, counting down.
TCGCGCACGCCGACGGCGGCGGCGTGATGTACCTCGACCGCTCAGCCGACCGCGACCTCGCCGAGCAGCTCATCGCCGTCAGCCTCGACCGCCTCGGCGTCTGCAACCGGCTGAACCTGCTGCTCATCTGCGCCGACACCTGGAAGCAGACCCTGCCGTGGGTGGTGGACGCGCTGCGCGAGCAGGGCGTGACCGCCTCGCTGCCGCCGCACGACCACCCCCTCGGCAGGGAATGGGCGCTGCATCCCGGCCGGGAGGCCACCGTGACCGTGGCCAAGGCGGGCGGCCCGGCGCAGGCCGCGCTGATCGCCAACGAGCACACCTCCGGGCTCGCCGCCGCCATCGTCACCACCGACCCTGGGGCGGCCCGCGAGTTCCTTGACGCCTACCGGGGGACCGGCGGGTTCTGGAACGCCAGCACCCGGCTGCTTGACGGCTTCAAGCTGCGCGGCGTCCCGGAGACCGGCATCAACGTCGAGCACGTGCCGGGGCCGCGCGGCCCGGTCACGTTCCACGACCTGTGCCTGCGCCAGTTCATCGTCCGCCCCGCCGCCGGCGGCGGCCCGGAGGCGCCCGGCGGCCCCCCTGCCGCCTCTGGCGGCCCGGCAGCACCCGGTGGGTCCGCCGGAGGCGGCGGACCCACCGCCCCGCCGCCATGAAGTCGGTCGTCGTCAAGATCGGCTCCAGCTCCGTCACCCGGGCCACCGGGCCCGATCCCGTCGTCCTCACCGGCGCGCTTGACGCCGCGCTGACCGCCAGGTCGCTCGGCTGGAACGTCGTGCTCGTCTCCTCAGGCGCCGTCGCCTCCGGCTCGGCCTACCTGGCCCGCACCAGCGAGATCGCCAGCTCCGCCCGGCTATCGGCCGCCGTCGGCCAGCCGTTCCTGATGGATATCTACCGCTCGGTGTCCGACGTGTCGGGGCGGCACGTCTGCCAGGTGCTGATCTCCGAGAGCGACCTGCACGAGCCGCGCGCGATGGTCTCGGTCTGCGCCGTGCTCGACGAGTGCGCTGCCGCCGGCATCGTGCCCATCGTCAACGGCAACGACGTGACCGACGCCCAGGGCTCGGACAACGACGGCATCGCCGTCGGCCTGGCCGTGGCGGGCGGGGCCGACCGGCTGCTGCTGCTCACCGACGTGACCGGCGTGCACGGCGGCCCCGGCGCCGCCGGCCACCTGGCCGACCTGGACGCCGCCGGAATCCGCCAGGTGCCCACCGGCCGGCCCGGCTCCGGGCGCGGCGGCATGCGGTCCAAGCTGCGCGCCGCCGAGCTGGCCGCCTACAACGGGATCGAGACCCACATCGCCGGGGCCCGCCAGCCCGGCGTCATCACCGCGTGCATCAAGGGCGAGCCCGTCGGCACCCGGATCCGGCCGGCCAGGGACCGGTTCCCGGCCGAGGACAGGTGGATCTCCGGGGTCGCCGCCAGCCACGGCTCGATCGTCATCAACCGCCCCGCCGAGGACAGCATCAGGGACGGGGCCAGCCTGTTCGCCTCCGGGATCAAGAAGGTCACCGGCCAGTTCTGGCCCGGCGACGTCATCGAGATCGTCACGCCGGGCGGCCGCCTCGTCGCACGCGGCCTGACCAAGGTGTCCGCCGCGCTGATGAGCCTGATCCGGGCCATGCAGACCGACGAGATCGCGCTGGTGCTGACCGAGATCCTGGCCGGCTTCGGCGGCAGCGCTTCCGGCGGCAGCGCTTCCGGCGGGACCGCTTCCGGCGGGACCGTTTCCGGCACCGCCAGGACCGGGCTGCGGCCGCCGGTGGCCAGGGCGCTTGAGCTGGTCGCGGCGAACGGCTACGAGCAGTCCAGGCGGCTCGCCCTGGAGGTCATCAACCTGTTCCCGGCCGCCACCGTCGAGGCCATGACCGGCGCGGGCCATCCCGAGGGCACGGCCAGGCTCCGCCAGCGCTACAGCCGCCTGTCCAGCGACCTCAGCTTCATCGACCGGCACCGCCTCGTCGTCTACTAGCCAGCGCGAGTAGTCAGCGGGCGGGGACCGTGGGGCGGTGCAGCCGCGGCATCAGGCGCAGCATCATCCAGCGCTGAAACAGGTTGCCGCGGGTCAGCCGCCTGGTGCTCTTAATCGCGGTGTCTACGGCTGCAAAGGCGTACTCGCTCATCTCGTCCTGGTAGGCGGCCAGCGCGCTGCTGAGCGGGATGCGTTCGGCGATGGCGGAGCGGAGCTGGCCGGCGAGCAGGGCGGCGTCGCGCAGCGCGGTGTTGCCGCCGTGCGCGCCAAACGGGGGCATGGTGTGAACCGCGTCGCCCAGCAGCGTCACGCGACCCCGAGGCCAGGCGCCGGGGCGCTGCGCGGCGCGCAGGTGGGTGCGCATGACGGACTCGGGGTCAGTCGCGGCGATCAGGTCGCGGATGACCGGGTGGAACTCGGCGGACAGCCGCGTGGCGAGTGCGTGCAGCTCCGCTGGGGCGGGCTCGGCACCGAGGTGCGGGGCGCTGCCGGGGGTATGCACGAGCCCCCACATGATGTAGTCGTCGTTGACCGGCGCCTGGTGGCCAGGAGCGAGGCGGGCGAAGACCTCGTCGGGGCGCTCGGGGAAGCGCATCTCGGTGAAGAACACCGCCCGGCCAGGGCTGTCGCCGATGGAGAGCACGCCGCTGCGCTCGAGCGCCTGGGGAATCAGGCTGCGGCCGCCGGCGGTGACCGGGGCGGATCCCCACAGCGCCAGCGCGCCGAGGTCGAGCGGCGGGCAGTCGGGCAGCAGCTGAGCGGCGAGCCGCGACCCGGCGCCGTCGGCGGCAACCACGACTGAGGCGGCGATGTGGTCGCCGTCGGCGAAGCGCAGCACCGCGCCATGCTCGGCTGGGGTGACGCCGGTCGCGGCCTTGGCGTAGCGGACCCGGTCTTCCAGCCCCATCAGCAGGATCGCGCGCAGCGTCTGGCGGTCGACCTGCCCGAGCGCGTCGGCGTCGGCCTCGAAGGTCAGCTTGACCGCGTCGCGCAGGTCCTTGTTGGTGTACCGGAAGTAGCCTCCCGATCCCTTGGCCACCGCGGCCACCAGGTCGAACAGGTGCGGCGGCAGGCAGTCCCGCAGCGCCTGGGTGCCGTGCTCGTCGACGGTGATGCGGTAGCCCTGGCGGCGGATGAACGGCGCGGGGTCGCGCTCGTAGACGCTCACCTCGATGCCGGCCTGCCGCAGGCCGTGGGCGAGGCACAGGCCGCCGAGGCCGGCTCCGGCGATCGCCACCGTCTCGGTGGTATGCGTGCTGACCATCGTTTTCCTCTTCCTTATGCCGGGGCCGTCGGGACCCGCGGAGTGCTCGCTCCATAGTCATGCTGATATCTGAGTTTGTCAAAAATAGAAATGACTAATGCCGATGGGCGTATGACTCAGGCATGCGCCTCGCCTACGATGGGGCCATGAGCAGCGAGAAGAGGCCACGGCGGGCGCCGGAGGCAGGCGAAAGGCAGCGAGACGCCGAGCGGAGCCGCAAGAAGATCCTGGCCGCGGCCGCCGAGGAGTTCGGGGAGAAAGGGTTCGCCCGCGCCCGGGTCGTCGACATCGCCGCCAGGGCGGGGCTCAACCAGCAGCTCATCTCGTATTACTTCGACGGCAAGCAGGGCCTATACGACGCGCTGGTCAAGCAGTGGCTGGCCGACGAGGCCTCAATCTCGGCCCCCGACGCGCCGTTCGCGCAGCAGATCGAGGGCTACCTCGGCACCATCCTCGACCGCCCCGCCCGTGCCCGGCTGCTGTTGTGGCAGGCGCTCGAAGAGGTGCCAGAGAACACGGCCGATGCCGACGACCCTGACAGCAGCACCGCGCACGTACTCGCAGACATCCGGCGGCGGCAGCGCGATGGAGAGCTGACCGCCGAGTTCGACGCGGAGTTCATCATGATCGCCTCGTGGGCCGCGGCCATGGCCCCGATCACCCTTCCGCACCTGGTGCGCGGCGCCTACGGCACAGACCCCGCCGCCTTCCGGGCCGGCTTCCTCCCCCAGCTCCAGAGACTCTTCCAAGGCCCCGGCGAACAGGTGCCCGGCTGACCGCGGCGGCACTGCTTGCCCCGGCAGCTTCGGCATGTCGGGGGACAGTGTCGGCGGTCAGCGCTCGTCCTCAGACTCCAGCCCGATAACGGCTAGGAGGTGCTTGGCGAGTTCCTCGAAGTGACCGTAGGCGTCTCTGACGGCCTGCTGGTGGGCCCCGATCGCGCCATCGGCGGTCCGCAGCATGAAAACTGGCTTGCGCGCTTCCTGCCCGAGGGGGGCGAGTGAGTGGTAATGCTTGATCAGGCCCAGGCAATGCGGGTCGTCGGCAGCGAGCCGCTGCGCGTCTTCAGGGCTATCTAGGACTGAACGGGAGTACGCGGTCGGCACGCGCCGCAGCCAGCGGTCGTAGGCGCCTACTACGCGATCGACACGTGTCCCGTGCTGGAGGACGACATAGCCGCGCGGGCGCATCTCGCCCGCCGGAAGATCCAGATCGGCTCGCGGTGCGCGATCGACGCGATCCTGCCATCCTTTCCGCCAGTCATTAAGGGTCGGACCCAGATTCCGCAGCCCCTGTAGAGAGTAGAGGTCAGGCCGAATCGGGATCACAACGTGGTCGGATGCCACCATGGCCGCCCTGTTGATGGCGCCCAGGTTGGCGCCGATGTCGGCAAGCACCACATCCGCGTATGCCTGCTCGGCTGCCCGCTGCGCGATCGTGGCGAAGCCGGCCGTCACGCGGAGAGCGCGTACCTGGCGCTCCAGGCTTCCCGTCCACGACAGGCTCAGTTCCTGCTCAGTGCCGGACAGCAGAAGATCACCGGGCACCAGACTAAGGTTTGGCGCAATCTCTTCCACGTGCGGATCGGCGATGCCGCCCTCGCCTTCGAAAAGCGGCGCCAGCGCCCCGTAGATCGTCTGTCTGGTGTCCCAGAGTCGCTCGACACGCTCGTCATCCAGGAAGGACGCGGTCAGATTCGCCTGCGGGTCCAAGTCGAGTACGACGACCGATTTCCCGAGCTCATTCAGCATCCAGGCGACGTGATAAGCCAGCATCGTCTTGCCGACGCCGCCTTTATTGTTGAAGAAAGTCAGCACAGGGCGAGTCATTTATTTAGCCTCACTATGGCAGAGACGGCGGCGACCGAGGCCTGGTACTCCAGGGGAGGGTTCCCGTTCTGTTCGAGGCGAGCCTTCGCGACCTGGATGCCGACGCCGAACCGCTGCACGAAGCCGAGCTGACTGAGAGCACCCGCCAGAGTCGGATTCCGGTAGTCGGTAAGCCCCGGCTGTCCTATGGTCTCTACCGTCACCTGGCCGAAAGGCCCGCCCGGTGAGTTGATCTCGACGCGGTCGTGAAACCAGCTCACCCGTACCGGCGCATTGCTTGTCTGGTAAGTCCGGTGCAACACGGCGTTCCTGACAAGCTGTTGCAGCGCCTCGAACGGAACTGATGGCTTCCGTTCCTCGGTCGCTATGCCTTCAAACCTAATAGTCGTCTCAATATGCGACCGTATGATCTCTTCTATCTCAAGGACCACGTCCGTGATCGGTCCCGAAATCCGGTGCTGGCTCAGGATGGGGTCGCTTAGCTGGGTACCATCAAAGCTCGCGAACTGAAGGTAAGCGCCGGGCACGTGCTGCTCGAGGTCGCGACCGATCAGCAGCATCCCGGTAGGGGTCGGCCGGAAATCGGGCGGTGCCACCAGGCGGAGCGACGCCATCTGCTGCCTGACCGGGCGGCCGTTCTGCCGCAGCACATCATCGGCGACAAGTTGCGGCAGGATCGCCTCGGTAAATCGTCCCTCATCAAGGTCGTCAATCGAGGCCGACGGCAGCGGCTGCGCGTCGAACGGCAGGTTCGCGGCTTGCCGGCGCTCGGTCAGCGCCGACTCCTCCTCGGCGGTAGCGAGCCGGGCCTTCAGCCGCTCTTTCCGCTCAACCCGCTCACTCTCAGGCCCGCGGACCAGGGCGAGCACCGCGTCGTCGTCCATCTCATCAGCCTGCCATCCGCGAGTCGTTGTCAGCGCCAATCATCACATCCTGGCTGACGGCGGCGGCACTCTTGCTTCCAGCATCATCGGCATGTCGGGGGACAGTGTCGGCGGGGGCCGGTAGCTTGCCCTGCATGAAGCGCCCGGGGTTGAGCGGCATCGACCCGGCAGGCCTGGCCGACGCCGTCGGCTCGGGCGCTTACGCGCGAGGGCTGCTGTACTACCGGCAGGGTGCCGTCGGCACCCTGTGGTGGGACCCTGCCGAGAGCGCCCTGCACGCCACCGTGCGCGGGCGGACGGCCGAGTTCTACAACACGGCCGCGTACTTCCTGGTCGCCGACGGCCGCCCGCCGCAGTTCGAGCATGGCAGGTGCAGTTGTCCCGTCGGGTTCAACTGCAAGCACGTCGTGGCGCTGGTGCTCGCCGGGACCGGTGACGAGCCGGCCGGCGTCCCCGAGCCGCTCGCCCCGCGTGCCACCGCGTCCCTCGGCGTGGTCCGCGCCGGATCGGCGGCCACCGTACCCGCGCCGCGCCCGGCTGAGCCTGAGAGCTGGGACACCTCGCTCGACTCGATGCTGGCCGTGCCCGCGGGCGGGTCGGTCACGCCCGGCACGATCCCGCTGGCGGTCACCCTGACCCTGACCGGCGCGAGCCTGGCCGGCCCCGGCGTGAACAACAGCGGCCTGCCCGGTGGCTCGCCGGCCCGGCTGCTCGCCCGGCTGGTCCAGCCCGGCAAGAGCGGCTGGATCACCGGCCAGCTCGGCTGGTCCAGGCTCGACCACCTGAATTTCGCCGGCGACTACGCGGCCCCGCAGATCCGGCTGCTCCGCGAGCTGTACGCGCTCTACCAGTGCGGCACCGGCCAGCTCATCGGCTACGGCTCGCGCGGCGACGAGAAGACCATTGACCTGACCGCGTTCGAGTCGCCGCAGCTCTGGCCGCTGCTTGACCGGGCGCGGGAGGCCGGCATCCGGCTGCTGTACGGGCGCGACGGCGGTGTGCTGACACCCGGCGGGCCGCTGCGGCTGTGCCTGGACGTGACCCGCCCGGAGCCGTCAGGGCCGCTCCAGGTCGCCCCCGTGATCCGCCCCGACGGCCCGGACAGCGAAGCGGCCGGGACCGGCCTCGTCCCGCTGGCCTTCATCGGCCTCGACGGCCACGGCCTCGTCTATACCGCCCCGGGCACCTCCGCCGCCCCGTTCCTGCTGGCCCCGCTGGCCCACGGCGTCCCGCACCGGCTCCAGCACCTGGCCCTGGCGGGGCAGCGCCTTGAGGTCCCCGCCGCCGAGCAGGCCAGGTTCCGCGACGCCTACTACCCCCGGCTCCGCCAGGCCGCCACCATCGTGTCCTCCGATGGCGCCTTCACCCCGCCGCGGATCAGCGGCCCCGTCCTGGTGCTCCGGGCCCGCTACGCCCCCGGCCACCAGGTCGATGTCAGCTGGTGCTGGGCCTATCAGGTTGGCGACGCGCAGGTGCATGCGACGCTCTGGCCCGACCCCGCCGACGGCTACCGCGATATAGATGCGGAACGGGGCCTCCTCGCCGCCCTCGACCTCCCGCTGACCAGGTTCGGCGTGCCGCACCCCGGCGATCAGGCAGGCGGCCTGTCCGGCGGCCCGGTCCCGGCCACTCGCCTGAACGCCATCGCTACCATGCTCTTCACCACCGAGCTGCTGCCGCTCGCCGGCAGCCACCCCGGCGTCCGGGTCGAGGTGACCGGCGAGCCGGCCAGCTACCTGGCGGCGGACGATGACCTGCAGATCGGCCTGACCACCGACGAGGTGGCCGGGGACGGCGACTGGTTCGACCTCGGCGTGACCATCACCGCCGCCGGGCACCTGATCCCGTTCACCGACCTGTTTGTGGCGCTTACCGCCGGCGATCCGTACCTGCTGCTGCCCGATGGCACCTACTTCTCGCTGGACAAGCCAGAGCTGGCCGCGCTAGCCCGGCTGATCGCCGAGGCGCGGGCGCTGCACGAGTCGCCGGGCGAGTCGCTGCGGATCAGCCGGTTCCAGGCCGGGCTGTGGGGTGAGCTGGCCGAGCTGGGCGTGGTGAACCGCCAGGCCGGCGCCTGGCGCCGCCAGGTGGAAGGCCTGCTATCCGCCGGGGCGGGCGCCGACCAGGAGCCGCCGGCCGGCCTGCTGGCCACGCTGCGGCCCTATCAGCTCACCGGCTTCCAGTGGCTGGCGTTCCTCTGGCAGCACCAGCTCGGCGGAATCCTCGCCGATGACATGGGCCTCGGCAAGACCCTGCAGGCCCTGGCGCTGATCTGCCATGCCAGGCAGGCCGCGCCAGATCAGCCGCCATTCCTCATCGTCGCCCCGACCAGCGTGGTGTCCAACTGGGCCGCCGAGGCCGCCAGGTTCGCCCCCGGCCTGACCGTCGTGCCCGTCACCGAGACCGCCGCCCGGCGCGGCACGCCGCTGAGCGAGCTGACCGAGGGCGCCGACGCTGTGGTGACCTCGTACGCGCTGCTGCGCATCGATATAGATTCCTACGCCGCTGATTCCTGGTCCGGCCTGCTCCTGGACGAGGCCCAGCAGGTCAAGAATCACCAGTCCCGCGTCTACCAGTGCGCCCGCCGGGTCGCCGCCCCCGTCAAGATCGCGATCACCGGCACGCCCATGGAGAACAACCTCATGGAGCTGTGGGCGCTGCTGTCCATCACCGCGCCGGGGCTGTTCCCGCAGCCCGGCCGGTTCCGCGACTTCTATGCCAGGCCCATCGAGCAGCAGGGCCGCGCCGAGCTGCTCGCCCAGCTCCGGCAGCGGATCCGTCCGCTGGTCATGCGCCGGACCAAGGAGCAGGTGGCGCCCGACCTGCCGGCCAAGCAGGAGCAGGTGCTGGAGGTCGAGCTGCATCCCCGGCATCGCCGCGTCTACCAGACCTACCTGCAGCGGGAGCGGCAGAAGGTGCTGCGGCTGATCGAGGACATGGACGCCAACCGGTTCACCATCCTCAAGTCGCTGACCCTGCTGCGCCAGCTCAGCCTGCACGCCGGCCTCGTCGACGACGAGCACGCGGCTCTGCCGTCCGCCAAGATCGATGCCCTGCTCGACCAGCTCGGCGGGCTCACGCAGGGCGGGCACCGGGCGCTGGTGTTCAGCCAGTTCACCGGGTTCCTCCGCAAGGTCGCCGAGCGCCTGGACGAGGCCGGGGTGGCCTACTGCTATCTCGATGGCAGCACCAGGGACCGCGCCGGGGCCGTGCAGGAGTTCCGCGACGGGTCCGCGCCCGTGTTCCTGATCAGCCTCAAGGCCGGCGGCTTCGGCCTCAATCTCACCGAGGCCGACTACTGCTTCCTGCTCGACCCGTGGTGGAACCCGGCCACCGAGGCCCAGGCCATCGACCGGACCCACCGCATCGGCCAGGTCCGCAACGTCATGGTCTACCGGCTCATCGCCGCCGGCACCATCGAGGACAAGGTGCTGGCCCTGCAGGCCAGGAAGGCCGAGCTGTTCGCCAGCGTCATGGACGCCGGCGGCACCTTCGGCACCGCCCTCACCCCCGACGACATCCGCGCCCTCCTCGACTAGTCGACCCGAGGACGCGGGAGAGCCCGATGAGCAGCTATGAGTTCTTGGGACGCAGAGGATACTTGGCCTGCGCGCCGTCGTTCTGGTCACGATATTGGAACCTTCTGGGCATCTTGGAGCGGGCTGGGTCAGTAGCGATGCGTCCGGCTGCGGGTGGTCGGTGTGCGGCCTGTAGCAGGCAGGTTCGTACATGTTCATACTGATTTCGGGTTGTTTTAGCCGGACAGGTTGCCGCGCGCTTCGCCGTACTCCGTAGGGTGTGAAGTACAGTGTGAAGTTATGGAGGCGCAGCGTATGCCAAAATTCAGCCTCGCGACCGTCAACGAAGTGCACCTGTATCCCGCGCCGCTGGCCAAGGTGCTGATGCAGGTCCAGTACAGCCGAACGCCCCAGCTTGTGACGGACGGTGCCGAGGCGGTGATTGCGGAGACACTGGGCAGATACCCGGTGCGACGACGGCAGTTGACTGCAGGTATTGGTCCGAACGTCGTGATCAACGGCCAGCAACTGCCGGGCAGCATCACACCGGGGGTTGCACTCACGTTTTCGGACCCGAAGGGCCTGTGGCAGGTGACCTTCACCGAGACAGCAGTCGCGCTTGAGACGAGCGACTACAGCACTCGTGACGACTTCTGTGGCCGAGCGGCCGAGATCTTCGCTGCAATCGCGTCTGTGGCCCTGCCGCCGGTGGTCGACCGCGTCGGGATCCGTTACATCGATCGCCTGACTGGTGCCACTCTCGAGAAGGTATCGACGTATGTCATCCCGCAGCTCGCGACGCTGGTGGACTGCATCGAGTCGCCGTTGCAGTTGCAGCACAGTGTCATTCAGTCCGAGATCGAAATCGGTGAGGGCGAGCGCATGCTGGTCCGCAGTGGGTTGCTACCGCCAGGTGGCACGTTTGACCCTGCTCTGCTGCCAGTCGGCGAGCCGAGCTGGATTCTTGACATGGACGTGTTCACCACGCGGGCAGGTTTCGCGTTCGAACCCGACGATCTTTCCCAGCGGCTGCGACACTACGCCGAGACCGTCTACGCCTTCTTCCGGTTCGCCACGACCGAGGCGTTTCAGGATGCCCACCGCAGCGAGCCCGAACCAATCGCAAGGGAGACGAGATGACGGTCGCCTACGACGTCCCTCCCTTGCCGCCCACCGACGGCGGTGACTGGTTCCATCACGTCGGTACGACGTCGCCCACCGTGGCTCTCAGACCGCGCAAGTTCATCGCGGGCGTATTGATTGCCGGTTGCGCAGTGACCGGCACCCTAACCGTTGTCACGCCAGCAGACGCAGCGGCGCTCAGCACGATGATCGCCCAGCCGAGCACGCTCCCCGTGGTACTGGCACAGCCGACAACGGCATTCGACCACACCGTTGTGCCCATGATGCTGCGGCGGCTTCGACTCGTGTCCGGGCTTAGCTGGGGTGATATCGGTCGTGCCGTGGGTGTTTCGCGCCGTACCATCCACAACTGGCTCGCCGGTGGGCATGTTGCCGAGGTGCATTTGGCGCGGTTGCTCGAGGTGGTTCACATCGTGGATTCTGTCTCAACTGGCTCAGCTGAGGCTACACGGACGCTTCTGCTGCAGCCGACAGCTAACGGCCGTTCGACCATCGATGACCTGGCGTTGGCCGCTCGTCCGGCTCGGCGCCGCCCGATATCGACTGTAACGGTGGGCGATTTGGTCACTCCCGTCGACGAGGCAGGAAGCGCTCGCCCGCAGGGACTTCAGCGCCGCGCTTCGCTCCGGGGTGGACCCCTGCCTAAGAGGCGGCTCGGCGGGTAATGACGCAGCAGACTCTCCTCGATGCAGCGCTGCAGCGTGCTGCCGCCGTGGCTAACTTCATCCAGGGCGAGGTGCTAAGCGCGGCTGACGCCTGTGTGGTCCTCGCAGACGCGGCTGCGCCGCTCTCGCCCGAAGCGATCCATCTCACTGCCGCCGAGGGCATCGCCAGCGGTCTCATCACGGTCCCGCACGCCGTTGACGAAGTCGTGCTCCTGACGCAGACATGCGATTTGCAGTTCACGACTCCTGACGAGCACCGGTGCCTGGTGGCGCCCGTCGTGCGGGTGAGTGAGACTGTCGCCTACGAAGCGCTGCGTGGTCGGCGGCCCGGGCTCGCCGGTCTGCCCTGGGTTGACCCCTCAGCTGTCGCCGATCTCTCACGGATCACGACGGTGGAGCGCAGCGTAGTTGTCGGCGCGGCGACTCGCGGTCGTCCTCGTACGCCGGCCGAGCGGTTTCACTTCGCGGAATCTATTAGTCGGTATCTCACGCGCCCAGCTTTGCCGGACCCGATCAACACGGTGCTAGCGCCCTTCGTGCGCCGCATAGCCGAGAAGCACGACAAGCAGTCGGCTGAGGGACGTTGCGTGCACAAGGTGTCTGAGTTGCGCCTGGAAGCTACGCCGGACATCGATTACGAGGAGCCGGCGCACAATATCCTAATGATTCTCGAGGAGCACGAGCTGCCGAAACTTCCCGAGGGCGCGCTCGTCGACAATGCGCGTGTCGATGAGCTTAGCAAGGCAGGTCGGAGCTATGCTGCCGAGGCAATTCACCGTGCCTCAGACCCGGTCGGCAAGCGCGAGGCATGGACGGCACTTGCGGAGTGCTGGATCAAGCCATCTGTGAGCCTAGCCCCGACCGTGCACGGCGTCGGCAGTGTCGAGATCAGCGTGCTCAACGGCGAGGAACTCTCCTACGCTCGGAGTCTCAACGCGCCGGTCCTCGACCTCCGCTACCTGTCGACGCGCGCCGCATGATTGACCGTTGCAGGTATCCGACTCCAACGACGGCTAGAGCTTGGTGAAGTGGTGGAAGCACTCCCAGGCGGTGTCGTGCTCAGCGAACGCGGCGGCCTCGGAGCGCTTGACCGCCAGGTAGGCGGTGGAGCGGAGCGGGCCGAGGGCGCCCATGAGCAGGTCGTCGGCCTCCAGGGCGTCGAGCGCGTCCGAGAGGCTCAGCGGCAGCCGGTGTGCGCCGGCGGCCTCGCGCTCGGCCTGCGACATGGTCGCGGGGTCCACGTTGACCGGCTCGCCGGGGTCGAGGCGGCGGTGGATGCCGTCCAGGCCGGCGTGGATCACCGCGCCGAGGGCGAGGTAGGGGTTGGCGCTGGAGTCGGACGGCTTGAGCTCGATGTTGATCGAGCTGCTGGAGTCGCCGTCCAGCGGCGAGCAGATCCGCACCGCCGCCTCGCGATTGTCCATCCCCCAGGTGGTGAACGCGCTGCTCCAGAACTGCGGCTGGAGGCGCCGGTAGCTGTTCACGCTGCCGCAGGTGATGGCCACCAGGGCCGGCAGGTGCGCGACCAGGCCGCCGATGAAGTGATAACCGACCTTCGACATCCCGTACCGGCCGCTGGGGTCGGCGAACGCGGGCTGGCCGGTGGACAGCTCGGTCAGCGAGGCGTGCAGGTGGGTGCCGTTGCCGGCCTGGTCGGGGATGGGCTTGGGGGCGAGGCTGGCCCACAGTCCGTGCCGCATCGCGACGGCTCGCACGGTCTCCCGGTACAGGACGTGGTTGTCGGCGGCGCGCAGCGCGGCCGCGTGCCGGATGACGACCTCCTGCTGGCCGTGGCCCAGCTCGGGGTAGTAGTGCTCGACCTCAAGGTGCTGCGCCCGAAGCGCGGACACCAGGTCAATGATGTAGTCGTGTGCCTGGTGGAAGCCGGTCACCGAGAAGCACAGGCTGTCGTCGATGGGCACCAGCCGGTCCGGGCCGCCATCGGGGTCGGGGACCCGTCTGCCCAGGGTGAACTCGGGCTCGAAGGCGGCCTGCATGCCGTAGCCGTCGGCGGCGAGCAGGCCGATGGCCTGCCGGAGGAAGGTCCTGGCGCAGCCGTCCCAGGGCTCGCCGTCCGGCAGCACCTGGTCGGCCAGCATGGCGCCCGCGCCGGGGGCGTAGGGCAGCGGCACCAGGGTGGCCGGGTCCGGCTTGAGCCTGACCTCGCCGACCGGCCCCATGCCCTCCACGGGCTGCAGCGCGTCGAACATGGACATCGCCATCATGGCCACCGTTTGGCCGATGCCGCTGGCGATCCGCTCGCCGAGGAACTGCCGGGTCGCGGCCTTGCCCCTGATGATGCCGCCGTGATCGGCGTACATAAAGCGGATCAGTTCCAGGCCGTGGGTGTCGGCCAGGGCGAGCGCGGCCGACACCGGGCCGCTGGCGTCAGGATCTGTAGCGGTTGTTACCGGTGTGATCTGCGATGTCATGAGTCAGGGTTAGCATGCCCGTCCCCGCCTCGTACAGCCGGCACCGACACTTCGGCCGCATTGCCTGCCCGGTCGGCATCCTGCGCGGCGACGTCGTCGGCGACGATGTCGGTCCCGGCGGCCTCTGTCGCGGTGGCCGCGGAGATGGTGGCGGCCGCCGTCTCCTCCTCATGCACGTACCGGCCGCCGCGCATCAGCGAGGTGAGGGCGGCGATGACCAGGACGATCATCGCCATGCTGAACACGATCACCAGGCCATGGTGGAACGGGCCGGCGATGAGCTGGGGGAAGAACTTCTTGCCGGTCAGCACGGCCACGTTGTGCGCCGGCAGCTTGGCCAGCGCCCCGGTCGGCTTGAGCAGCTCCTTGATCGGGTTGTAGCCGAGGAAGGCGGCGAACAGGCTGCCGACCGGCGGCAGCGAGCCGACCTGGTGAGCCACGGCGGCGGGCACGCCCTGCGCGGTCAGGCCCCGGCTCAGGGAGGCTCGGCAGGGTGGCGGCCAGGCCGGCGATCATCAGCGAGAAGAAGATCCCGATGGACAGCACGAAGCCGGAGTTCTGGAACGTCGCGAGCATGCCGGAGGCGGCACCGCGCTGCCGGGCGGGCACGCTGTTCATGATCGCGGCCGCGTTCGGCGCCGAGAACAGGCCCATGCCGGCGCCGGCGATGAAGATCAGCACGGCGAACTCGGGGTAGCTGAAGTCGGTCGGGATCAGCAGCAGGCCGCCGAAGGCGGCGGCGGAGACCAGCAGCCCGCCCGAGGCGAATGCGCGAGCCCCGTGCTTGTCCGAGAGCCACCCGGACACCGGCCCGGAGAACACGAACCCGCCGGTCAGCGCCAGCAGGTAGATGCCCGACCAGAGCGGGGTGTCCTTGAAGGCGTAGCCGTGCAGCGGCAGCCAGATGCCCTGCAGCCAGATGATCAGCATGAACTGGAGGCCACCGCGGGCGATCGAGGCCAGCAGGGTGGCGGTGACCCCGGCTGCGAACGCCCGGATCCGCATCAGCCGCAGGTCGAACATCGGGCTCTTGCGGTGCAGCTCGATGAAGCAGAACGCGACCAGCAGGGCCGCGCCGCCGATCAGGCCGGTCAGCACCAGCGGGCTGGTCCAGCCCATGTTGTGGCCGCCGTAGGGCTGGATACCGTAGGTGATGCCGGTCAGCAGGCCGATCAGGCCGACGGCGAAGCAGATGTTGCCGATCCAGTCGATCTGCGACTTGGTCTTGATGCCGATCTCGCGCAGGCTCAGGTAGGACCAGATCGCGCCGCCGAGGCCGATCGGGACCGAGACGATGAAGACCAGCCGCCAGTTGACCGCGGCCAGGATGCCGCCCAGGATCAGGCCGATGAACATGCCGGAGATCCCGGCCACCTGGTTGATGCCCATGGCCGTGCCGCGCTGATTGGACGGGAAGGCGTCGGTGAGGATCGCCGGGGCGTTGGCCATCAGCATGGCGCCGCCGACAGCCTGGATGACCCGGAAGCCGATCAGCCAGAGCGCTCCGGAACTCCCGGTAAAGGGGTCGAACGGCAGGGCCAGGGCGCCGAGGCCGAAGACGGCGAAGCCCGCGTTGTACATCCGGACCCGGCCGTAGATGTCGCCCATCCTGCCCAGGGTGACGACCAGCACCGCGGAGACCACCAGGTACCCCATCAGCATCCACAGCAGGTAGCTGACGTTGCCGGGAGTCAGCGGATCCAGGTCGATGCCGCGGAAGATGGCGGGCAGCGAGATGATGACGATGGAGGCGTTCACCGTCGCCGCCAGCATGCCCAGCGTGGTGTTGGACAGGGCCAGCCACTTATAGCGGTCGCTCTGGCCCGGGGCAGCCTGCCCGGCACCGACCTCGTGCGCCGGCTCGCTCACGTGCATCCTCCGCTCAGCCCAGATACTTGTTACATACAAACTAACAGAGCTGCGCTGCCGTGATCGCCGGAGTTACCTGCCGGAGCACGGGCCGGTCCCGGTCAGCGACTACACCCCTGAGATAGGCGGGTGTAGAGTCCGTTTCCGTGTTCATGAGGAAATGGTCATGACGACACCGGCCGCCGGTAAATTCCAGTGGGGCGTCGATGTCTCTAGCTATCAGGGCTCGCCGTCGAGCTGGGGTCCTGCCGAGGAATCCAAAATCAGCTGGGCGGCTGTCAAGGTCACTGAGCTGGGCGGGAGCCCTAGCCGGTACGTGAACCCGGACGCCGCGGCCGACTGGGCGTGGCTGGCCAAGAACGGTAAAGGCCGGGTCGCTTACCTCTTCGGCCATCCCAAGGAGAGCGTTCAGGAAACAGTCAGTTTCTTCGCCGGTCAGGTGAAGATCCTCGGGCTGAAAGACGACGACGGCATCGCACTCGATCACGAGACGACCGACGGCCTGTCGCCCGCCGCCGTCGCGGCCTGGGCGGTCAAGGTGCAGGAAGCCCTCGCCAGCAAGTTCGATCGAAAGCCACTGCTGTATACCTACCTGAGCTTCGCTAGTGCCGGTAACTGCGCGGGGCTGGGCAAGTACCCGCTGTGGATCGCCGATCCCAGTTCCAAGGCCGGCCACCCCGACGTTCCGGCACCCTGGAAGACCTGGACGATCCACCAGTACTCCAGCGCCGGCAACCTGGACAAGGACGTGGCGAAGTACGCCACCCTGAAGGCAATGCGAAAGGCACTCGGCAAGGCCGAGTCGAAGGAGCCAACGTTGGACAACCTCGGAGGATCTGTGGTCGGGGCCGTGGCCACGGCGCGCTGGGCTGACGGGACGACCGTCGTCGCCGGGCTGGGCACGGACGGCTACATCCAGGCCGCTCGCTGGCAGGACGGGAAGTGGGCCGCGTGGAAGACGGTCAGCTCGACTAAGGCCGCGGGTGCTCCCGCGCTGCTGGCGTTCGAGAAGAACCAGGGTCGGCTTTACTACACGGACTCCGCAAGCAACAACGTCATGGTCCTGAGATCGGACAACAGCGGCGCGACCTGGACATGACGGCGCCCGCCGGACGGCCAGGCTCGGCTGGCCGGGCCCCGCTGTGACGGCGCCCGCCGGACGGCCAGGCTCGGCTGGCCGGGCCGGCGCTCTGGCAGGGCGTATCTTCGAGATTGTGGCTCCCCGTCCTGCCCCGCGGGACCTGCGCGCGTCCGACGCCGACAGGGACCTGGTTCTTGGGCTGCTCAGCGACGCGATGGTGGACGGCAGGCTGACCGCGCAGGAGCACGCCGACCGGGCCGGGCAAGCGCACGCGGCCCTGACGCTCGGCCATCTGGCGGCGCTGACCGTCGACCTGGTCCCGCAGTCCGCGCAGCCGTTCCGGCTGGACGGCCGCCGCCCGGTCACCGGGATCTTCGGCCGTGAGCTGCGTGACGGGCGCTGGGTGGTGCCCGACCGGCTCGCGGTCAGCGCCGTGTTCGGCGAGGTCACCCTGGACCTGCGCGAGGCGATGCTGCAAAGCAGCCGGGTCCTGGTACTGGCCACGCTGATCGGCGGCACGCTCCGGGTGATCGCGCCCGAGGAGGTCGCGATCGAGGTCACCGGCGCGGTACTCATCGGCCGTCCGGGCGCCGTGGTCCGGGGCACCAGCGTCAGCCGCGATGCCGGCGGGCTCGGCCCGGGCATGCCGGTGATCGACATTCACGCGTTCGCGCTCGGCGGCCGGGTCAAGGTCATCAGGCCGCGCCCGCCGCGCCGCCTCAACCCCCTCCGCCGCCGCTTCTGACTCCCCAACACCATCCGTTGCGGGCTCCCGCCACCGCAGCCGCGGTGCAGGCGTACCCAGCCAGCCCTTCCAACGACAGTGAACCCACTTCTACTGCCATTACAGCGACAGTGGAAGTGGGTTCACTGTCGCTGAGGGCACCGGGCGCCGGGCGGGGAACTCCGGAAGGCGGCCGACGTCGAGCGGGAAGCCGGTGCGGGCGGGTTAGCTGGGGCTGGAGAAAGTGTCGATGCTGTCGATCTTCCAGCGGCCATCCTGGCGGACCGCGTTCACCGCGAACATCGCGCCCGCCTCTGAGGACTGGTGCGTGGCAGCCCTGGTGTCCTGCTGATCGGCGAAGATCAGCAGCCTGGCCCGGTTGCCGACCAGCAGCTCGACGCCGGCGCTGGTCACCTTGGTGGTCAGCACCAGATGCTGCGCGGGCGCGTCCTGCTGCACGAGCCGGAACAGGGTGTTGTACTGGCGGATCGCCGGGCCGGTCAGCAGCCGCTGGGCGGCCGACCTGGTCGCCGCGATGTTCGCGTAGTTGTAGGAGAAGATCGTGTTGACGGCGCTGGTGACCTGGCGCTGGACGGCGCTGGTCGCGGCGGCGTCGGTGAGCGCGACGTTCTGCGTGCTGCCCGCCGAGCGCGCCGAGGCGGCCTTGACCCCGCATAGCGCGGCCACGGCGGCGAGCACCACGGTTGCCGCGCCCAGCAGCACCGGCAGCCGCCGCCCGCCGCCGCGCACCGACGCGACGGCGCTAGCCGGGCCGGCCACGTCGGCCGGAGCCGCGGCGTCGCCGGGAACCGCGGCGTCGCCGGCCGGCGGGGCCGGCGACACGGTGGTGCCCTCGGCGGTCTCGGGCTGGTCGCCCGCGGGTTCGGGAGTCGTCACCGGGTCAGCCTCCTGTCCCCGCGCCGCCGACCGGCACCTGGCCGATCGCGGTCAGCAGCCAGCCGTGCGATGTCCTGGTCAGCGTGGCGGACAGCCGGTTCAGCTTGACCACCGGGCTGCCGGTGACCGGGACGACGGTGACCTGGAGCGCCACGATCAGGCTCGCGGTCCCGGCACGGATGTTCAGCTTGGTCAGCGCCGCGTCGAGGACCCGCGCCGTGGTGGTGGTCCTGGACTTCCTGACCTGTTGCGCGAAATCCGCCCGGCCCTGGGCGACCTCGGTGTGCAGCGCACCGCTGGAAGAGGACAGCCACAGGTTGATGCCCTTGCTGACGTTCCGGTAGTCGAGGGTGTTGAAGTTCTGGACCGCCTGCTCGCCCTGCTCCAGCACCTGGTCCCTGAGCCGGGCGTGGGCCGAAGGAGCGGCGTGCGCCGCGCGGTACCAGGTCCAGCCTGACCAGGCGGCGCAGGCCGCCGCGGCCAGGCACAGCGCCGTGAGCACCGCGACCAGCGGCCTGATCCGTGCCCGCCCCGCGGCCCTCGCCTCGGGCGCCACACCAGCCTCCGGCTCCGGGTCGGCTTCGGTTCCTGGCCTGTCGTGCGTGTCCTGTGCCGTCATGGCGAGATCCCCAGCAGGCGGGCCAGGCCTGGCCTGGCCGGGTTCGGCACCGGGCCGCCCGACGGGGCGTGCGCCGAGCCGCGGACGTCGATGCCGCTGCTGGCCGGGAGGCTGCAGGCGGCCGAAGTGTTCAGCGGCGCCGGCAGCGTGTCCAGGCCGTTCTGGTACTGCGTGCCGCCATACCCCGTCACGCAGGGCAGCGGGTTGAAGAAGGTCAGCGCCATGCCGAACTTGGCGCCCTTCGCGCTGATCACGGTCGAGCCCGCCGCGACGGCGGCCGGCAGCACCGAGAACAGCTCGTTCAGGTCGGTCAGCCGGGTACCCGTCAGCTCGGACGTGGTGAGCAGGTTGGCGATCATCACCGCCAGGCCCGGGTTGGTCTCGACGAGCAGGTCCGCGATCTGCGTCGCGGCCCGCGGCGCGGCGATGATCAGCCTGCGGATGTCGGAGTTGGACTCCGCGAGCCGGCCAGCCAGCAGCTTGGCGCTGTGCGCGAAGGAATCCAGCGCCTGGGTCTCGCTGACCTGGGTTTTCAGCACGGTCCGGGAGTCGTTGATCAGCTTGATGGTCTGCGGCAGGGTCGCCGCGCTGGCCTTGACCAGGCTGGAGCTGCCGCCGACGAGCTGTCGGAAATGATCGCCCTGGCCCTGGAACGCGGTGCCGAGCTGGTCCACGACGGTCCGCAGCGAGGTCAGCGGCACCGAGGTGGCGAGCTCGTTGATGCTGACCAGCATGCTGGTGACCGGCAGCGGAAGCTGTGTCTCGCGCTGCGGGATGACCGATCCGTTCCGCAGGTAGGGCCCGGTGCCGCCCTGGGGGCGCAGGTCGACGTACTCCTCGCCGACGGCCGACAAGTCGGCCACGGCCGCCTGCAGCCGGACCGGGATGTGCGGCGCGGAGTCGCTGATGTCCAGCGTTGCCTGCACGCCGCTCGGGGTCAGCGACAGGCCGCTCACCCGGCCGACGGGAACACCTCGGTAGCTCACGTCCGAGTTGGGGAACAGCCCGCCGGCGTTGGCCAGCTCCAGGTGGACCACGTAGTAGCCGCGCATGCCGACATACCGGCCGAGCTTGGCGTAGTGCACCCCGGTGTAGCCGATGATGAGGATCGCGATGACCGCGAACGCCACCAGCTTGATCCTGGTTGCCCTGGTCAGCATCAGTGGCCGCCCTTCTTGCGCGGCGGCTTAACCGGCGGGTAGACCTTGGTGCCCTTGTGCGCGGTCACCGACAGGTAGGTGTTCAGGTAGCCGCCCTTGACGTCGTTCAGCACCTGGTTGGTGAACGGGTAGGTGAGCAGCACCTGCAGCGCCAGCGGCAGGGACTGCCCGGCTCTGGCCAGCTCCTGGAGCGTGGGGGCGAGCGCCTGGAGGTCGGCGACCAGGCTGGCCTGGCTGGCGTGGATGGTGTAGACCGCGACCCCGGTGAGCTTGCGCAGCGAGGTGAGCATCTGCACCAGCTCGGTGTGCTGGCGGGCCAGCACCCGCAGGCCGGGGCTGAGGTTGGCCAGTGCGTAGCTGATCTCATGGTCGCGCTTGGCCAGCGTGGCGGACAGCTTGTTCAGGCCGTCCAGGGCGTTCTCGATGTCCTTGCGGTGCGCGTACAGGTTGTTGAGCAGGTAGCTGAGCTGCGGGAGCAGCGCGCGGATCTGCGGCTCGTTGCCGGCCAGCGCGGCGTTGAGCTGGGTCACGATGGTGTGCAGCTGACTGATGCCGCCGCCGTTGAGCAGCAGCGACAGCGCGCCGAGCACCTGCTCCACGGTGGCGTTGCTGGTGGTGCGGAACGGGGGGATCAGCGCGCCGTTGCCCAGCCGCCCGGTGCCGGGCACCCCTGGCGGCGCCTCCAGCGCGACGTACTGCTCGCCCAGCAGGCTGGACTGCTGGATCTGCGCGATGGCGTTGGCGGGCAGCTTGACCCGGCCGTTGACCTTCATCACCACCCGCGCGGTCCAGCTTCCCGGCGGCAGGTAGATCTTGGTGACCCGGCCGACCGCCACGTCGTTGACCCGGACAGCGGACTGCGGGACCAGGTCGAGGACGTTGGCGAACTGGGCGGTCACCTGGTAAGGGTGGCTGCCCAGGCTGGCGCCGCCGGGCAGCGGCAGGCTGTAGATGCCGCCGCACCCGGACATGGTGACGGCCAGCGCGGCGGCGGCTACTCCGGCGGCGGCCCGGCCGCGGATCATACGGCCGCGCATCACCGGCCACCTCCCCGTGCGGTCAGCGGCGTGCCGTAGACCGGCCCGATGGCCGGCAGCGGGAGCGGCGGCAGCTCGCCGATCTGCGTCTGCGGCACCTCGACCAGGATCTGTGCCATGGCCTGCGCCCTGGTGGTGCCGGCCGGCACGTTCACGCCCTGCCCGGCGGGACCCATGCTGAACTCGTTGATGTCCGCGCGGCCGTCCAGCGTGCCGGTCTTGGGGTCGTAGGCGGCCAGCAGGTTGTCGGCGGCGAGCGGCACGTCGTCCATCGCCTCGGCGAGCGAGGCCCGCTCCTTGACCAGCAGCCCGGTGATGGTGGACAGCCGGTTCACGTTCGAGGCGATCAGCGCCCGGTTGCTGCCGATGAACGACTGCACCTGGCCGAGCGCGGTGGCCAGCTCGTCCAGCGCGGCGGCCAGGTTCTGCCGGTCGGCGGACAGGAATCCCGATACCTGCGAGAGCTGCTGCTCGGCCTGGATGACCTGGCCGTTGTTGTTCTTGAGCATGGTGGTGAAGGCCTGGAGGTTGCGCACCGTGGCGGACAGGTTCTGCGCCGAACCGCCCAGCGTGCCCATCGCCTGCCCGAACTGGCTGATCATGGCGTGCATGGCCGCGCCGTTGCCGTTCAGGTTCGCCGCGCCGGTCTTGAGCACGTCGGACAGCGCGTCGTGGGAGTTGGCGCCGTGCGGCCCGAGCGCGGTGGCCAGCTTGTCCAGGCTGGCGTAGAGCTGGTCGACCTCCAGCGGGACGGCGGTCTTGCTGACGGGAATGACCGCCCCGCTGGCGAGCTGCGGCCCGCCAGTGTAGGCGGGGGTGAGCTGGACGTACCGGTCGGCGACGACGCTGGGGGAGACGATGACCGCCCCGGCGCCGGCCGGCACGGGAACCCCGTGGTTGATGGTGAACCGGACTCTGACCCGCGACCCGTCCGGGGTGACCGAGTTCACGGTGCCGACCTTGACGCCGAGGATCCGCACGTCGGAGCCGGGGTAGATGCTGATCGCCTCGCTGAAGTACGCGGTGACCTGCTCGCCCTGGTGGGTGGCCGAGTAGGTCAGCCAGCCGCCGATCGCCAGCAGCAGGGCGAAGACGGCCACGCAGGCGATCAGGATCCGCCGGTCACGCGGCGCGCTCAGCGCGCCGGCCCGCAGCCTGTGGGTCACCGGCTACCTCCCTTGGGCGGCTCGCAGCCAGTGCTCGGCCCCGCGCCCTTGGGCAGGCTGGAGGCCGGCACCAGGCCGCACAGGTACACGTCGAACCAGCGCCCGTTGCCCAGCGCGTTGCCGAGCAGCCGGTAGTAGGGCCCGGCCAGGGCGAGCGCCCGGTCCAGGTTGGCCTGGTTGGCCGCCAGCACGCTGGTCACCTGGTTCAGCGCGGTCAGCGCCGGCTTGAGGGTCGCGCTGTCGTCGGTGACCAGGCCGGAGAGCTGGGTCGCGAGCTGCTGTGTCCCGGTGAGCAGCGCCGCGATGGCCTGCTGGCGCAGCCGCAGCTCCGAGAGCAGCAGGTTGCCGTCGGCCAGCAGCGCCTTGAACCGGGTGTCCTGGCTGGAGAGCTGCCCGGTGACCTTCTTCGTGCCGGCCAGCAGGCTGGTGATCTGCGCGTCCCTGGACGCGATGGACTTCGACAGGTCGGCCAGGCCGCGCAGCGCCGAGTGCACATAGGGCGGGGAGTTGCGGAAGGTGACCGCGATGGTCTCCAGGCTCTGCGCGAGCTGCTTGGTGTTGATCTGGCTGATGTCCTGCCCGACCCCGCTGAACGCCTGGACCACGTCGTAGGGCGAGGCGGTGCGCCGCTCGGGGATGACCCGCGACGGGTCCTGCGCCGCCCGGCCCTTCGGGGTGAGCGCGAGGTACTTATCGCCTAGCACCGTCTGGATGTCGATAGCGACGGTGCTGGCGTTCCCGACCCACTGGTTCTTGACTTTGAACGAGACGAGCACCCGACTGCCGTCCAGGGACACCCCGGTGACCCGGCCGACTGTGACGCCGGCGATGCGGACCGCGTTGCCGGGCGCCAGGCCTGCCGCCTCGGTGAAATACGCCGAGTAGCCGGTGCCGCCGCCGATGATCGGCAGGTCTCCCGAGAAGAACACCCCCAGCGCGATCAGCGCCATGACCAGCAATCCGGCCACGCCGACTGCCATCGGGCTGCGTTCGGCCAGCGGCTTGATCGCGGGCCGCCGGAACGCCGGGCGGCGGAACGCGGGGCGCTGGAACGCGGGGCGCCACAGGCTGACGCGGCTCATCCTTCGCACCTCGCCGCCGTGACCGGCAGTCCCTTGGGCGCCTTGCCGCCGAGTGCGTTCCGCGCGCCGGTCACGGTCGCGTCGCACAGGTAGAGGTTGAGCCACGAGCCGTAGGAGGCCAGCCGGGCGATGTCGGTCATCTTGGCGGGCAGGTCCGCAAGGAACGAGTTGACCGCCCCCGAGTTGTCCGCCAGGTTTCCCGCCACCTGGCCGAGCGCGGCGATGTCTTCTTTCAGCGGTGCCCGGCCGACCTGGAGCAGCCCGGCCGTGGCGCTGGTCAGGCTGCCGAGCGCGGAGATCGCCTGGCCGATGGGCTGCCGGTCGGCGGCCAGGCCGGTGACGAGCTGCTGGAGCACCGCGATGGTCTGGGCCAGGTCGTTGCCGCGCGAGTTGATGGTCGCCACCACCGAGTTGAGGTTGTCGATGACCTGGTCGATGACCTGGTCCTTGGTGGCCAGCGCGTTGGTCAGCGAGGCGACGCTGACCAGCAGGCTGTCGATGCTGGTGCCCTCGCCCTGCAGGAGCTGGATGATCTCGCTGGACAGCTTGTTCACGTCGCCAGGCGACAGCGCCTGGAACAGCGGCTGGAAGCCGTTGAACAGCTCGGTGAGGTTCAGCGCCGGCGTGGTCCTGGCCAGCGGGATGGTCCCGCCAGGGGTCAGCGACCTGCCGACCGGCCCGGCGCCCTGGGCCAGCTCCATGTACCGCTCGCCGGCCAGGTTCCGGTACAGCAGCTGAGCGGTGACCGAGGCGGGCAGCGGGCGGCCCGGCTGCACGGAGAACCCGACGAGCGCCTGGTCCCGCCGGTACACCGAGATCGAGGTGACCTGGCCGACCCGGACGCCGGCGATGTCCACGTCGTCGCCCACGATCAGCCCGGAGACGTCGGAGAAAACGGCGTGGTACCCGACCGTGCCTGATACGCCGGAGTTGGTGATGCTGATGCCGAGCACGGCGGTGGCCAGCGCGGTGACCGCGATGAAGATGACCGACTTGACCAGCGGCCCGGTGATGGACGCCTGGCGCGGCGGGCGCTGCGGCGGCGGCTTGGCCGGCCCGGAGTCCATCAGGGCGTCCAGATTCGTGGTGGTCATCGCAGCGTCACCTCCGCGCCGCGGAACAGCGGCCCGACCAGCAGGCCGCTCCAGTCCGGCACCGCCTGGCGGGTGGTGCCGAGGGACAGCGCCGTCAGCTCGTCGATCAGCTCGTCCTGCTGGGGCGAGCCGGCCAGGCCGAGGCCGGCGAAGGCGCCGGTCGTCGCGCTGGTCGTCGCGCTGGTCGTGTGCGCCTGCTGGCTCTTGCCCCGTGCGGTGCTGCCCTGTGCGGTGCTGCCCCGTGCCTTGCTGCCCTGTCCCGATCGCTTCGGCGCCGGGCGGGTGCCGTCGTGCAGGGTGATGCCGCGGAACGGCACGGAGTAGCAGCGCGGGCCGAGGTTGTCCCGGTAGACCGGGGTGTTCACCCTGGGCAGGTACTTGCCGAGCGACTTCACCACGTGCACCGAGACGTGCAGGCCCGGCTGGCCGGTGCCGGCGCCGAGCACCCTGTCGATGTTGGGCTCGGACTCGGTCAGCGCGTTCAGCGTGCACGGGAACTCGGGGGAGTACCGGGCGAGCAGGTCCAGCGTGGAGGTGCTGTCGGCGGACAGCGCGATGATGTTGGCGTAGTTGCCGTCGAGGAATGAGCGCAGGTCATCCGAGGCGGTGGTCACCGAGCCGAACAGCCCGATCAGGTTGCCGCGCTGCCGGTACACGGTGCGGGACACGGTGGCGAAGTCGGCCAGCGCGTGCAGGATGTCGGGCGCGGCGCCGGTGTAGGTCTTCGCGACCTTGGCCAGCTCGGCGATGTCGCTGTCCAGCGCTGGCAGGTGCGGGCGCAGGCTGTGCAGGTAGCCGTTGAGCTGGACCAGCGCGTGGCCGAACGCGGCGCCCTGGCCGCGCAGCCCCTGCGCGATGGCGGTCAGGGTGAAGGAGAGCTGCTCGGGCTGCATGGCGGTGAGCAGCGGCAGCAGGTTGTTCAGCACCTGCTCGACCTCGATGGCGTCCGCCGAGTCGTCCTGCCGGATCACGCTGCCGTCTACCAGCCGGGCCTGCGTGGGCCTGGCGGGCAGCACCAGGTCCACGTACCGCTCGCCGAACAGGGTGGTCGGCATCATCTGCGCGGTCACGTTGGCCGGCAGCAGGTGCACCATGCCGGGCTGGATGGCCAGTTCCAGGCGGGCGCCCGCGCCATCCGCGCTGACCTGCCTGACCTCGCCGACCTGCACGCCGCGGACCATCACCTGGGCGCCGTTGTGCATCTCGTTGCCGGTGCTGGCGGTCAGCAGCGTCACCATCGCGACCGGGGTGAACTTCTTGTGGTAGACGGCCAGGGACAGCCAGATGCCCAGCGAGAACACGACGAGGAAGACCACCCCGCCGAGCCTGCGCCGGGTCTTCAGCCAGCCGTCCGATGGCCTCATCCGGTCACTCGCACGGTGGTCGTGGCCCCCCAGATGGCCAGGCTCATGAAGAAGTCGATCACGTTGATCAGCACGATCGCGGTCCGCACCGCCCGGCCGACCGCGACGCCCACCCCGGCGGGGCCGCCCTTGGCCCGGTAGCCGTAATAGCAGTGCACGCCGATCACCACGATGGCGAAGATGATCACCTTGACGAACGACCAGAGCACGTCGACCGGCGGCAGGAACAGCGCGAAGTAGTGGTCGTAGGTGCCGGGCGACTGGCCGTTGAACAGCACCGTGACCTCGCGGGCGGCGATATACGAGCTGACCAGGCCGATCGCGTACAGCGGGATGATGGCGATGGCGCCGGCCACCATCCGGGTGGTGACCAGGTAGGGCAGGCTTGGCACGCCCATGCCCTCCAGCGCGTCGACCTCCTCGTTGATCCGCATCGAGCCGAGCTGCGCGGTGAATCCCGCGCCGACCGTCGCGGACAGCGCCAGGCCCGCGACCAGCGGCGCGATCTCCCTGGTGTTGAAGTAGGCGGACACGAACCCGGTGAAGGCCGCGGCGCCGATCTGGTTCAGCGCGGCGTAGCCCTGCAGGCCGACGACGGTGCCGGTGAACAGCGTCATGCCGATCATCACGCCGACCGTGCCGCCGATCAGGCCGAGCGCCCCGCTGCCGAAGCTGACCTCGGCCAGCAGCCGGATCACCTCGCGGTAGTAGCGGTGCACCGCCCGCGGCGTCCAGGCCAGGGCGCGGAGGTAGAAGCCAAGCTGATCGCCGAGCAGATCCAGCCAGCCGAGCGAGCCGTCGAGACGGCTGCCCAGGCGGGCCGCGGGCCTCGCCGGTCGTGTGTCAGCGTCAGCCACGCGATCACATCCCCTTCGCCGGAACGATTTGCAGGTAGATCGCCGTAATCACCAGGTTGACGAAGAACAGCAGCAGGAACGCGATCACGACCGACTGGTTCACCGCGTCGCCGACGCCCTTGGGACCCGGCCGCGGGTTCAGGCCGCGGTGCGCGGCGACGATGGCGGCGATGAAGCCGAAGATCAGTGCCTTCAGCTCGCTCACGTACAGGTCAGGGAGCTGGGCGAGCGCCGAGAAGCTGGACAGGTAGGCGCCGGGGGTGCCGCCCTGCACGATCACGTTGAAGAAGTAGCCGCCGAGCACGCCGACGACCGACACCAGCCCGTTGAGCAGCACCGCGACGCCCATCGCGGCGAGCACCCTGGGCACCACGAGCCGCTGCACGGGCGAGACGCCCATGACGGCCATCGCGTCCATCTCCTCGCGGATGGTGCGGGCGCCGATGTCGGCGCAGATCGCCGAGCCGCCCGCGCCGGCGATGAGCAGGGCCACGATCAGCGGGCTGGCCTGCTGCACCACGGCCAGCACGCTGGCGCCGCCGGTGAACGACTCCGCGCCAAGCTGGCTGGCCAGCGAGCCGACCTGGAGCGCGATCACGGCGCCGAACGGGATCGAGACCAGCGCGGACGGCAGGATCGTCACGCTGGCGATGAACCAGAACTGCTCGACCAGCTCGCGGAACTGGAACGGCCGCCGGAAGGTCAGCCGGATCACGTCGGCGGCGAGCATGAACAGCAGCCCGGTCTGGCGCAGCGCGCCCGCGCCCGGTACCGGCCGGTACTCGGCCCGTCCGGCGGGAGCGGCGCGTCCAGGGCGGGCGCGGGCTGGTCGGAAGCGGTCACGGCCGGCGCTCCTGGCTGCCCGTCGCGTACCGGGCGTGCTCGGCCGGGGTGAGGCTGTCCAGCACGGCCCGCTGGGCCGGCTCGGGCATCGTGTGCAGCATTGCCATCACCCGGTCCCGGCGCCGCCGGACCGCCTGCCGGTCCGGCAGCCCTTCGGTCGGCTCAAGCTGCGGCGACAGCACCGGCTTGTCGTCGGCCAGGACGGCGCCGCTGGCCAGCTCGCGCTCCGCCAGCGCCTGGTCCTTCTCCTCCGACATCCCGATCGGCCCGGCCCGCCGCCCGTTCACGAACTGGGTGATCACCGGGTGGCTGCTGGTCAGCAGTTCCTCGCGGGGGCCGAAGGTGATCAGCCCGCCGCGGAACAGCATGCCGATGTTGTCCGGTACCGTGCGGGCGATCTGGATGTCATGGGTGACGATCAGCATCGTCGCGTCGATGGTCGCGTTGAGGTCGATGAGCAGCTGCGACAGGTAGGCGGTGCGCACCGGGTCCAGGCCGGAGTCGGGCTCGTCGCACAGGATGATCTGCGGGTCGAGCACCAGTGCCCTGGCCAGCCCGGCCCGCTTGCGCATCCCGCCGGAGATCTCGCCCGGCACCTTGCGCTCCTCACCGGACAGGCCGACCATCGCCATCTTCTCCAGCACGATGGAGCGGATCTCGGCTTCGGTCTTGCGGGTGTGCTCGCGGAGCGGGAACGCGATGTTGTCATACAGGTTCAGCGACCCGAACAGCGCGCCGTCCTGGAACATCATCCCGAACTGCTTGCGCACCTCATACAGCCGCCGTTCCGAGCACGCGGTGATGTCGACCCCGTCGACCAGCACCCGGCCGCGGTCCGGCCGCAGCAGGCCGACCAGCGACTTGAGGAACACCGTCTTGCCGGTGCCCGACGGGCCGAGCATGACGCTGACCTCGCCGGCCGGCAGCGACAGCGTGACGTCCTGCCAGACGACCTGCCGGCCGAATGACTTGGACAGTCCCTCGATAACGACCTCGACGCCCATGCCAGGCCCTTCAGTGCCGCGGCTTCGGCTTGCGCGCGGGGCAGCCGAAGTGCGCTGGTTGCGGGGTGCACAGGTTGCCCTGCGTCATCTTCACGTAGTTGCCGGGACCGGAAATCGTCCCGGTGAACAGGGGATCCAGGTTCTCGCCCACTCCGCATCCGGTGAACCTCGGGATGTACGCGAAGCCGGCCAGCACGCCGCCGGTATTGATGCTGTAGGTCGAGCTGGCCCGCAGCAGCAGGTGCAGCGGGCGGACCGCCCGGCAGTCCGGGCCGACGGGCAGCGGGTGCCCGTTGACCTTGACGTCGTAGATCCGCAGCTTGAGCAGGGTGCGCGCGGTGCTGAAGCTCTTGCTGAGGTTGTTGAAGTTCAGGAAGTCGATGACGTGCACCAGCCCGACCTCGGTGAGCTGCATTGTCGCCGTGGTGGGCATGAAGCCGAAGGCCAGGAACGTCGCGGTGGACGGCGGCAGCTCGCGCTTCTTGTGGTAAAGCAGCTCGCCGTCGGAGTAGATCTTCTCCTGGCCTCGGCGCTGCTTGAGCTTGACGCCGACGGACAGGTTCATCAGGCCAGGTCCGATGAGCGCGGCGCCGTCCAGCTTGCGCACGTCGGAGTAGCCGATCACGTAGGTGCAGCCGTAACCGCCGCTGGAGGTCGGCTTGGGCAGGCCCTTGGGTGACGGGCAGTAGACGCGCTTGGGCTTGCTGCTCTTGGTGGGTGACGGGCTGGCGCTGGCCATGCTGGACACCCGTACGGTGCCGAGCACGGGGCTGCCGTCGCCAGGCACGCAGCTCAGCGGCAGGGTTGCCGGGCCGGTCGCGGCGCCGCCCGAGGTCAGGCCAGTGAGGGTGAGGCCGAGCGCGCCGAGCGCGAAGGTGACCTTGCCGGCCGTGGCGACCTGGACCGCGGGGACCGCGGCCGGGGCGGTGGTGAGCGACAGGCCGCCCGAGGCGGGCAGGGCGGTCACCGGGACGTCCAGGCCCGGCCAGCTCACGGTCGCCTGCCGGCCCGCTTCGGTCACCGCGACGTCCTGGGTGGCCGTGGCGGAGATGCTGGCCGCGTGCCAGGCGCGCAGCTCCGCCACCAGCGCCGCCGGGAAGCCTCCAGGCTGACCGTCACCTTGCCGGGCTGGATGGGCGTGCCGGTGACGCCGGCCGCCGGGAGCGTGCCTGCGACAGTCGCCGCCGCCGGCTGCGGCGGCTCGGGGGAGGGCGGCTGGGCGGACGGCGGCGGGCTGGCCTGGTGCCCGGCGGCGGACGACGGCTTTGCGGAAGAGGCGGTGCCGGGCGAGGCGCCGGGCGACGGCTGGCTGCCGGGGGCGGCGGTGAGCTGGCAGCTCTCGGTCAGCCGGACGCTGACGTGCTGGACCTTGGCGGCCGAGCCGGCCGAGGCGGCGACCGCGGTCACCGCCACCACCACGCCGACGGCGGCGAGGCCGGCCATGCCGCGCGCGGACCGGCGGGCGATGCCACCGCCTGCCGCGAGATCCCGGCTCATCCGCGCTGCTCCGGCCGCAGGCTGGGCCGCGGCCTGGCAGACATGACGGATGACACCTGAGCGTCCCCTCCAGTTGCGTGACGCGCCGCGATGACGCGACCGCCGGGCGCGGAATTGGCGAACGTGCGCGATGGGTGCCACGCGGCCCGGCGGGCAGGCCGGGCCGCGGGCTGCGGCCGAATGCCGCGACTCAGTTCCTATGCCGATCCGCGGCTGCTATGCCACTCCGCGGTGCGAAGCGTAGCAAGCTGTGCCGGGACGGCGACGGTCAATCAGGCAAGCTTGGCGGCCCCGAGCTTGAGGGTGATGGTGTTGCCCGAGCCGGGGATTGTGATGTTGAGCAGCGGCGTGAGCAGCCCGCAGTGCGCGAACTTCGGGATCGTGTAGGTCCCGGCGACCTTGCCGCCCTTGATGATGCTGAAGCCCTTCTCGCTGGCGAGCTTCACCGATGCCGCGGACCCGCTCTGGCACCCGCTCGGCACGGGGACCGGCACGCCGGCCATCGTCAGGCTGACGAGCTTCAGGGTGACCTTGGACGTGGTGGTCACGCCGCCGGTCTTGGTGTTCACCTGGCCGGTGGTCTTGCCGTCCTGGACGAACTCGGTGGTGGCGGTGACGGGGACGACCCCGTCCTGCTTGAACGACACCGTCGCGTCCGGCAGCTTCAGGCTGGCGGTCAGTTTGCCGGTGTTCAGGTTAACCGTGGAGGTCAGCGTGCCTGGCCCGAGCTTGGCGGTGGCCTGCACCTTCTTGAGGTAGGTGCTGCCGTTGACCACGTACTTCACGGTGATCGTCGTGCTGGAGCCGGGTGCGGCGGCCGAGGCGGTGTGCGCCGAGGCTGTTCCCGCCACGGCGAGGACACCGGTCACGCTCAGCAGGCCGGCCGCGCCGGCCATGGCAAGGCTGCGCGGCAGCCGCGGGATTCCAGACCTCATTGTCGTCTTCTTCCTTGCGTGCCAGGGCGGGGAGTGCCTGGCAGGAGGGACGTGACTGCGGTCGCCGGCGGGGCGGAGGGCCGCCGCGGTCCTGGCCCGCCGGGCTGCGGCGGGCGGCGCGACGGCGCCGGCTAGGGGCCGGCCGTGGCGGCCGGGGCGCTGTCCTGCCCGGTAGCGGGGACAGACCGGGCAGGACAGTACAGCCGGGGCGCTGTCCTGCCCGGTAGCGGGG
Organism: uncultured Actinomycetota bacterium; assembly: GCA_963725175.1. Lineage (GTDB taxonomy): Bacteria > Actinomycetota > Actinomycetes > Streptosporangiales > Streptosporangiaceae > DASUBV01. Next base: position 1,742,241 of record CAVRXH010000006.1, on the reverse strand, counting down.
CGGACCGGGCAGGACAGCGAGTCTTGCTAGCAGCAGATTAGGTGATCTTCTGCTTCTTCTTGATCTTGTAGGTCCCGGTGAAGCCCGAGGTGTTGCCGTTGTTGATCAGGCCGAAGCAGCCGCTGACCTTGGAGATCTTCAGCACGTGGCCGGACTTGGACACGGGCTTGACGGTCAGGTCGCCGGTCTTGTTCGAGAAGCTGGCGTCGGCCTCTCCCGTCACGGTGGCGGCGCAGCTCGGGCCGGACAGGGTGGCGTGGATCTTGCTGATGTAGCCGGTCGCGACGCCGCCGCTCTTGCTGCTGTACTTCGTGACGGTCAGTTCCCAGGTGCCGGACTGCTTCACCTTGAAGCTGATGCCGAGCGGGCCGGTGCACTTGGTGAAGGAGGTCGAGGTGATGGTGCCGATGTCCTTGCCGGACAGGTGACGGCCGCTCTTCAGCTTGCCCTTGGCCCCGGCCGACTTGCAGGTCAGCTTGGCGCCCGTCTTGTTGTCCTTGAGGACCGTCTTGCCTGCCGTGCCGGTGTACTTGCCGCCGGGCTTGACCGAGTAAGTCGTCGAGGCGAGGGCTGTCGTGGCGCTCAGCGCGACCGCTGCGGTCGCCGCCACTCCTGTGAACAAGATCCTGGAAATCTGCTTGCGCATTCTGCTCTGTCTCCTAGGTCTATGTGCTCGGGCACACGTTCTCGGTCGATCCGGGCCGCTCCTTCCCGCGCCGAGGGACCTTATGCGCCGCCGCCGGAGAAAAGGCAGGTCCTCGTTGACCGAGGCCTTTTCTTCCGGCCTTGCGCGGGCGCACTCCTGGCGCTTCGGGTGCTACTGGCAAGTAGGTTACTAAGGAGTAAATTATCGCGCAAGGGTCCCTCCAGGCCTTGACAAGCTCTTTGCAGGGCCGGTGACCTGCCGATCCTGCGCGCGTCGCGTGTCGCTCCTGGCCGGAGGTGATCGCGAAGGCAGTCAGTCGCCGTCGAAGTTGACCGCGCTGTAGGCGTTCAGCTTCCACAGCTGGTGCTCGCTGTAGATGTTGCGGACCGTGCCGGACCTGGCCCGCATGACCAGCGAGTGCGTGACCGCGCCGCCGGACCGGTAGCGCACCCCGGACAGCAGCTCGCCGTTGGTGATCCCGGTCGCCGCGAAGAACGCGTCGTCGGAGCTGACCAGGTCGTCCGTGGTGAGCACCCGGTCCAGGTCGTGCCCGGCGTCCAGCGCCCGCTGCCGCTCGGCGTCGTCGTGCGGCGCCAGCTTGCCGAGGATGATGCCGCCCAGGCACTTGACCGCGCACGCCGCGATCACGCCCTCCGGCGTGCCGCCCACGCCGAGCAGCAAGTCGATGCCGGTGCCCTCGCGGGTGGCCAGGATCGCCCCCGCCACGTCGCCGTCCGCGATCAGCTTGATCCGCGCGCCGGTCTGCCGGACCTCCTCGATCAGCCCGGCATGCCGAGGCCGGTCCAGGATGATGACCGTCACGTCCCGCGGCGAGCACCGCTTGGCCCGCGCCACTGCCGAGACGTTCGCCGCCGCGGGCGCGTCGATGTCCACGGCGTGCGCGGCCTCCGGACCGGTCACCAGCTTGGTCATGTAGAAGACGGCCGACGGGTCGTACATGGCGCCGCGTGCGCTGACCGCGATCACCGAGATCGCGTCCGGCATTCCGTTGGCCGTCAGTCGGGTGCCATCGATCGGGTCGACCGCCACGTCGCACAGTGGCCCGCTGCCGTCACCGACCTGCTCCCCGTTGAAGAGCATCGGCGCCTTGTCCTTCTCGCCCTCGCCGATGACCACCACGCCGTTCATGGACACGGTGTTGATCAGCAGCCGCATCGCGTTCACGGCGGCGCCGTCCGCGCCGTTCTTGTCGCCCCGGCCGACCCAGCGGGCCGACGCCATCGCGGCGGCCTCGGTGACCCTGGCCAGTTCCAGGGCGAGGTTGCGGTCCGGCGCATGCCTGCCCGGCTCAGGCGGGGCCGTCCCGCCCGGCAGCGCGGCGGCCGGCGCCGGGTCGGCTCCTGGCTGCCCGGCCTGGGCCTGTGCCGGATTCTGCTGGCCGGCGAAGCTGCCCCCGGCGGAGAGCGTGCCCCCCGGCGCGAGGGGCCAGCCCTGCTGGGGAGCTGCCTGATCTTCGGTCATGACGGATTCGCCTTCCCTGTCAGTCGGCCGTGGTGAAATCCTATGTACCTGACCAGGCGGCCGGCTGGCCGCCATGAGACCGCTGGTCAGGGAGGGAACCACGAGACCGCATGTCCGCAGACCAGGCAGTACCGGCGGGTGCTGGGCGCAGCATGCCGGATGCGCCCAGGGAGCAGACGCGCGGATCCGAGCGGGGCGCGGCGACCAGGAGCAGCCTGCTGGCGGCGGCGCGGGAGGCCTTTATCAGCGAGGGCTACGCGCAGGCCGCCGTCACTGACATCGTGGCCAGGGCCGGCGCCAGCGTCGGCAGCCTCTACCACCACTTCTCCGGCAAGGCCGACCTGTACTTCGCGCTCTTCGACGAGCTGAACGGCGAGCACACCGACCGGGCCCGGCACGCGGTGCGCCAGGCCAGGGACGCCGGCGTGACCGACCCCATGCAGATCTTCCTGGCGGGAGCGCGCGGGTACCTGGACGCCACCATCGAGCAGCGGGACCTCGCCGGGCTGTTCGCCCGCGGCGACGGGCCACCTGGGTTCGAGCCGATCTGGCAGCAGCGGCTGGCCGAATGGGTGGGCAAGAACACGGAGTTCTTCGCGCGCGGCGGCGAGCCGCTGGACGAGCCGGTCGCCATCGTGCTGACCGGGGCCATGATGCTGGCCGTCGGGGAGGTATCCCGCGCCAAGGACAGCGCGGCCGCCAGGCAGATTGCCGATGGCGTGATCAGCGTCCTGTCCTGCCTCGACACGCGGCGCTAGCCCGCGCCGGGCCGCCGGGCCGCTCAGAACGGCGCGGCGTCGGAGCCGTCCGCCTGGCCTGCGGCGTCCTTCTTCGCGGTCGCGGCGGCCAGCCGCGCCCTGGCGCCTTCCAGCCAGTCCTCGCAGACCCCCGCGAGCCGCTCGCCGCGCTCCCACAGCTCCAGGGACTGCTCCAGCGTGAGACCGCCCGCCTCCAGCCGCTTGACGAGGTCGACCAGCTCATCGCGCGCCTTCTCATACGGCGGCCGCGCGCTCTTTTCCTGCTCCCGCGTCACCCGATCACCCTACAAGCCGGTGCCGTCAGTCGCCGGCCGCTGGCGGCGGTCCTGCCACGGTGACGGCCGCCTGGTCGTCAGCGAACCGGATCGTCAGCGGCTCGCCGGGAGCCAGCCCGCCGGCGGCCCGGACCACGGCGCCGTCCTCGCGCTGCACGATCGCGTAGCCGCGGGTCAGCGTGGCGGCGGGGGACAGGGCGAGCAGCCGGGCCCTGGTGTGGGTGATGTCGTCCGCGGCCCTGGCCAGGCCGCCGGACACCGCGCGCCTGGCACGCTCGGTCAGCGCCATGACCTGCTCCTCGCGGCGGTCGATCTCCCGCATCGGGCTGGCCAGCGAGGGACGGGACCTGACGCCGGTCAGCCAGGAAGACTCCCGGTCCAGCCGGCCCGCCAGGCTGCGCCGCGCCCGGTCGCGGAGCTGCCCGATGAGCGCCACCTGCTCGGCCACGTCGGGCACCACCCGGCGCGCGGCGTCGGTGGGCGTCGAGGCCCGGACGTCGGCCACCAGGTCGAGCAGCGGAGTGTCCTGCTCGTGCCCGATGGCGCTGACCACCGGCGTCACGGTGGCCGCGGCCGCACGGACCAGCTCCTCGTCGGAGAACGGCAGCAGGTCCTCGATCGACCCGCCGCCGCGGGCCACGATGATCACGTCCACCGCCGGGTCGGCGTCCAGCCGCTGTAGCGCGCCGATCACCTCGGTGGCGGCGTGCGTGCCCTGCACCGCGACCTGCTCGACCCGGAACCGGACGGCGGGCCAGCGCCGCGCCGCGTTCCGCAGCACGTCCCGCTCGGCTGCCGACTCGCGGCCGCAGACCAGGCCGACCAGCGACGGCAGGAACGGCAGCGGGCGCTTGCGCGCGGACGCGAACAGCCCCTCGGCCGCCAGCGCCGTCCGCAGCCGCTCCAGGCGGGCCAGCAGCTCGCCGATGCCGACCGCCCTGACCTCGGTCGCGACCAGCGCGAAACTGCCCTTAGCGGAGTTGAACTCGGGCTTGGCCCAGATCACTACCCTGGCGCCCTCGGCGGGCGGTGGCTGGGTGGCCTCCAGCACGGCGCGGGAGCAGATCACCCGGACCGACACGGCGGCGAGCGGGTCGCGCAGGGTCAGGAAGGCCGTGCTGCCGCGCCGGGTCAGCTCGGCGATCTGGCCCTCCACCCAGATTCGGCCCAGGCGGCCGATCCAGTCGCCGACCAGGCGCATCACGGTCCGTACCGGGACGGGCGCCTCGGCGCTGCTCTCTAGCGGCATGCTCCGATTCTGGCAGTGCCCGCCGACGGTCGCGGCCAGCCTCGCGACAGGGTGGCGCTAGCCGGCCGCCGTCAGCTTCTCGATCCGGCGCTCGAACATGGTCACCACGTCCGCCCGCGCCGCGTGCGCCCGCTCGTAGGCGGCCAGCTCGGCGACCTGGCCGACGTCCAGGCCGCGCAGCCGGGCGCGCAGCGACGGCAGCGAGAGCTCGTCGTAGTTCTCCAGCGGCAGCCGGGTCCCGGTCGTGGCCAGCGGCTCCGGCTCGGCTTCGGCAACGACCGGGGGCTCGGGCTCCGGCTCGGCGAAGGCCACTGGCACGGGCTCGGATGAGACGGCCATCGGCTCTGGCTCGGCGTAGGCGGCCGGGGCGGCCGGGGCGGGGTTGCCGAACTCCTCCGCCAGGTCCTCCGCGGTCAGCAACCGGACGTTGCCCGTCTGGTCCAGGGAGCGCCAGCGGTCCTGGGCCTGTCCGGCCTCGCCGTCCTGCCGCTTCAGCCGGTCGGCGGCCAGGAAGAGCTGGCCAACCCCGGAGAACACCGCGCGCAGCGCGTGTACCGGTGCGTTCCTGGCGTGGTCAGAGACCTGCTGAGTGCGCATGCTGATCGAATCTCCCTCGGCTGCGCCGTGAAACTGGCCCTGAGCCCTGCCGCAGCCCGGTTCCTCCCCCTGACTGCCGGCGCGCGGCGCCTTGGACAATTGTTGTCACACCGCTCGGCTCCGCAAGGCCATATCCCCAGGGACGGTCTCGCATAGGGGCCGTGAGCGGGCCGTCCGTGGCGGCTGACTGTCCCTGGAGCCCCATCACCTACCATGGGTCTCATGTCTGCTCCTACCCGCAAAGTGCTCCTCGCCAAGCCCCGCGGCTACTGCGCCGGTGTTGAGCGGGCGGTCCAGGCGGTCGAGCGAGCGCTGGAGCAGTTCGGTGCCCCCGTCTACGTCCGCAAGCAGATCGTGCATAACACCCATGTCGTGAAGAACCTGGAGGAACGCGGCGCGGTCTTCGTCGAGGAGACCGAGGAGGTGCCGCCCGGCGCGGTCGTCGTCTTCTCCGCGCACGGCGTGGCGCCGCAGGTGCGCGAGGACGCCAAGGGGCGGAACCTGCGCACCATCGACGCGACCTGCCCGCTGGTCACCAAGGTGCACAGCGAGGCTCGCCGGTTCGCCGCGCAGGGCTACGACATCCTGCTCATCGGCCATGAGGGCCACGAGGAGGTCGTCGGCACCACCGGCGAGGCACCGGCCAGCATTCAGCTCGTGGACGGGCCGCAGGAGAGCGACTCGGTGCACGTCAAGGACCCGGCCAAGGTCGCCTGGCTGTCCCAGACCACGTTGTCGGTGGACGAGACCAAGGAGACCGTCGCCGCGCTGCGGCAGCGGTTCCCGCAGCTACTCGACCCGCCGAGCGATGACATCTGCTACGCCACCCAGAACCGCCAGGCCGCCGTCAAGCAGATCGCCAGCACCTGCGATGTGGTGATCGTGGTCGGATCGACCAACAGCTCCAACTCGGTGCGCCTGGTCGAGGTGGCCCGCGACGCGGGCTCACCGGACGCGCACCTGGTGGACGACGCGTCCGCCGTTGATCCCGGCTGGCTGGAGGGGGCGGCCACGGTCGGCGTCACCAGCGGAGCCTCGGTTCCCGAGGACCTGGTGGCCGGCGTGCTTGCCCGGCTGGCCGAGTACGGCTTCGGCGACGTGGAAGAGGTCGAGGCGATCGAGGAGCGCATGGTCTTCGCCCTGCCCAGGGAACTGCGCCGCCCATCCGACGGGTAGTCCGTTCCCTGGGCAGGGCTAGCGCTCCGGGCGTGGTCGGCCGCTGGCTTCCGCGTTCAGGCTGCGGATGCGGCCGGGTAGCCCGCGCGCCACGGCCATCGCCAGGTATCCGGCGGTGCCGGCGAGCAGCCAGCCCGACGCGGTCGCCAGCGCGAGCATCGTGCCCTCCGCCGTGGCCAGCAGGGTGCCGCCCTGCGCGCACGCCAGCTCGGCCCCGACCAGGGTGATGAGGAAGATCAGCGGCGGGGTCGTCACCAGCAGCAGCAGGCCATCACGCCGGACGTAGCCGACGGCCGGCAGGCAGCCGGCCAGGTAGGCGAGGCCGGACGGCCAGCCGGACTGGAGCTCGGCCCCGATCAGGTTGCCGACGGCGAACACGACCAGCATGAGCGCGACCGCGCCGCGGCCGGTGAGCCGCAGCCCGCTCCGGCGCCCAGAGCCGCGCCGCGAGCCCGCCGCCCGGGTTTCCGCGACCGGCCGAGCATGCCCGGCTACCTGACGAAGCGGCATCGTGCGAGGCGCCGATCCCGGTCCGCCGGGCACGCTCATGCTCCCCCCATCGGGACTGGTGACAGGACCCGCGGCCCCGGTAACCGGACGGCCAGCGCGCCCATGCCAGGGCCGCCGCCGGCGCTCTCGTTACCCCGCCACTCGCGGATTCGCCAGCATGCCATGCCAGGTGCGCGTGCTCAGCCCGCCGCGCTGGCGCGGCCAGGCACTAGCTCGGGAACGGATGGCGAGATCAGCTCGGCGGCGGACAGCGACCTGACCGCCTCCTCGACCGGCTGCGGCGCGGCCAGCTCGGCGTCGACCACGCCCAGCTCATTCAGCTTACGCGCGGTGACCAGGACCCGGCTTTCCAGCGAGCCGACCGCCCTGTTGTAGGTCGTCACGGCGTTGCCGAGCGCCCGGCCGAGCCCGTCCACGTTCTTGCCGAGCGCGCTGAGCCGGTCATACAGCTCCCGGCCGAGGTCGAACACCAGGCGCGCGTTGTCGGACAGCGCCTCCTGCTGCCAGGCGTACTGGGCCGTCCGCAGCATCGTCACCAGCGTGGTCGGCGTCGCGATGTGCACCTTCCTGGCCATCGCGTGCTCCAGCAGGGCGGGATCGTGCTCCAGCGCGGGCGCCAGGAACGCCTCGCCAGGGATGAACAGCACCACGAACTCCGGGGCCGGGCGCAGCGCCGTCCAGTAAGCCTTGGCCGCCAGCCCGTCCACATGTTGCCGCAGGTGCCTGGCGTGCGCGTCCAGTCTCGTCTGCCGAACCCCATCGTCAGTGGACTCGGCCGCCTCCAGGTAAGCCGCCAGCGAGACCTTCGAGTCGACCACGATGTTCTTGCCGCCCGCGAGCCTGACGACCAGGTCAGGCCGCTGCATCCCGTCCGCCGTCTCGACGCTGACCTGCTCGTCGAAGTCGCACCGCGCGCTCATCCCGGCCAGCTCCACCACCCGGCGCAGCTGCATCTCGCCCCACCGGCCGCGGGCCTCCGGTCGCCGCAGCGCGGTCACCAGGGCCTGGGTCTGCGCGCGCAGCTCGTCCGAACTCTGCCGGGACATCTTGATCTGCTCGGCCAGCGCGGCATGCGACAGTTCTCTGGTGCTCTCCGTTTCGCGTAGCTGGGTTTCCACCTTGGCGAGGGTGTCGCGCAGCGGCTGCACCAGGTGCTCCACCGCGGCCTTACGGGTTTCCAGTTCGCCCGCGGCCCTGGCCTGCGCCGCGCTGAGCCGCCCCTCGGCCAGCTCCAGGAAGGTCTTCGCGCTGCGGTCGAGCGCCTGGGCCGACATCGCCTGGAATCTCTCCGCGAGCTGGCCGTCGATCAGGTCGGCCTTCTCCCTGGCGGCCCGCTCCCGCTCCTGCGCGGCCCGCGCCTGGCCGGTCAGGTCCGCGGTCAGCGTGGCCAGCCTGCCGCGCGCGTACAGGTAGCCGATCACGGCCCCGAGAGCCGCACCGATGGCGAGCCCGGCAAACAGCGAGATGGCCTCCATATCTGGCCATGCTGGCATCGGTCGCCGACACTTTCCCGCCCCGACACGCCAGGGCGCGAACTACCTAGCCCTCTGCGGCGGATAACCAGTGACACGACGCCGAGGAAAGGGACAGTTACATGGATCGAGCGAACGGATGAGGCAGGCTGCGGTCCCGCCCGCCGGTATCGCCGACGATGCGGAGTTCATTGAGCAGTCCTGGCGCGAGCCCGAGCGGTTCGCCGAGCTGTTCGACCGCCACGCGCCGAGGCTGCACCGGTACCTCGCCCGCCGGGTCGGCCAGCAGGTGGCGGACGACCTGACGGCCGAGGCGTTCCTGGCCGCGTTCGCGCGGCGACGGCAGTACGACCCGGCCTACCGGGATGCCAGGCCCTGGCTGTACGGCATCGCCACCAACCTGATCGCCCAGCACCGGCGTGCCGAGGCGCGGCAGTTTCAGCTCCAGCGCTCCGTGCTGGCCGAGCGCGATGAGCCAGGGCACGCCGAGCGGGTCGCCGCCGACGTGACCGCGGGCTCGGTGCGCGGCCTGCTCGCCAGTGCGCTCGCCGGGCTGCCCGACGGGGACAGGGACGTCGTCGTGCTGATCGCCTGGGAGCAGCTCAGCTACGACGAGACCGCCAGGGCGCTGGACATCCCCGTCGGCACCGTCAGGTCCCGGCTGAGCCGGGCCAGGATGCGGCTCCGCGCCGCGCTCGCCGGATCTGGCTACTACGAGACCATCGAGGAGGTTCTCGGCAATGAGTGACATGGAGATGATCGCCGGCCTGCGGCCGGATACTCCGCTGGCCAGCTCCGCCGAGCTGGCACCCGCCAGGGCGCGGCTGAGCGAGGCCATCGCGGCGGAATCGACGGCGGCGCACGCCGGCGCGGGGGCCGTGCGCGGCTGGCCGGAGTATGCCGCCGCGCAGGAGACATACCCGAACGGGCACGGCGGCCCGCCGCCGCGGCACCACGCCCCGCAGCACCACGCTTCCCGGCCCGCCCGGCGGTCCCGTCGGCGGATCGCGTTGGCCGGCGTCGGGATCGCGGCGGTCGCCGCGGGCGTCGCGGCCGCGCTGATCGTCGTGCCCGGCGCGACCCGCTCCGGCACCGCCCGCTCCGGCGGTCCGGCGCCGGCGGCGGCCGGCCACCACGGCGGCGCGCCCCTGCACGGTGAGTTCACCGCTCAGGAGTTCCTCGACGCCGCCGCCCGCGCGGCGCTGCGGCAGAGTTCCGGCGCGCCCGCCCCCGATCAGTGGGTGTACAGCGAGCAGGAAAGCCACAACGGGAAGAAGCTGCAGATCTGGCTGCCCGCCGACGGCAGCAAGAACGGCGTCGTCCGGCCCCACGGCGTGGAGCCCGCCTGCACCATCGCGCAGGCGGAGACGAAGGGCTGCCTGCCGGACGTCGGCTATTTCCCTGACATGCCGACCAATCCCCGGCACCTTCTCGCCTACCTGGACAAGGTGCAGATCGCGCAGCTCCAGCAGCCGCAGGACGGGCCCTCCTGGCTGGATAATGACCTTGCCAAGGGCGTCTTCTTCATGATGCAGCAGACCTACCTGCGGCCCGCCCAGCGCGCGGCGCTGTATGAGCTGCTGGCCCAGACGCCCGGCTTCACGATCCAGCACAACGTCAAGGACGCGATCGGGCGCACCGGGGTAGCCATCGTCTGGTACTACGAGACCGCCAAGGGCGCGATCATCTTCAACCCGGCTAACTACGCCTTCCTCGGCGTCCGTACTTGGCCAGCGGCCGGGTTCCACGGCCCTGGCGCGCACGCCTACGACGGGGAGGCGCTGATCGCCCTCGGCGTCGTGGACAAGCCGGGGCAGCTTCCGGCTAGCTGAGCTGGCCAGCGGCCGCAAAGGTCAGGCTTACCCGGCGAGGGCATCTAGACTCGCCGGGTGAGCCTGTCTATCGGCATCGTCGGCCTGCCCAACGTCGGTAAGTCCACGCTGTTCAACGCACTGACCAGGGCCAGCGCGCTGGCCTCGAACTACCCGTTCGCCACGATCGAGCCGAACGTGGGCATCGTCGGCATCCCCGACAGCCGCCTCGACGCCCTCGCCCGGCTGTATGACTCGGCCAGGATCGTCCAGGCCACCGTCCGGTTCGTGGACATCGCCGGGCTGGTCAGGGGCGCCTCGCAGGGTCAGGGCCTGGGCAACCAGTTCCTCTCTCATATCCGCGAGACCGACGCGATCTGCCAGGTGGTCCGGGTCTTCGCCGACCCCGACGTCAGCCACGTGGACGGCGACGTGTCGCCCGCCCGTGACATCGAGACCATCGCCACCGAGCTGATCCTGGCCGACCTGCAGACCCTGGAGAAGGCCGCGCCCCGGCTGGCGAAAGAGGCCAAGTTCGCCAAGGACCCCGACAAGGCCAGGACCGCTGCCGCCGCCGCGAAGGCGCAGCAGCTTCTCGACGGCGGCACCACCTTGTCCGCCGGCGCCGCGGCGGCCGGGATCGACCTTGCCGACTTGCGCGAACTTCAGCTGCTCACCGCCAAGCCGTTCCTTTACGTGTTCAACGTGGATGAGCCCGAGCTGGCCGACAAGGCGCTCAGGGACGAGCTGGCCGCCCTGGTGGCCCCCGCCGAGTCGATCTTTCTCGACGCCAAGACCGAGGCCGAGCTGGCCGAGCTGTCGCCGGAAGAGGCCGCCGAGATGCTGACCGAGCTGGGCATGGGGGAGCCGGGCCTGGCTCAGCTCGCCAGGGCCGGCTTCACCGCGCTCGGCCTGTCCACCTACCTGACCGCCGGCCCCAAGGAGGCGCGGGCCTGGACCATCCCGGCGGGCGCCACCGCGCCCGAGGCCGCCGGGGTGATCCACACCGACTTCCAGCGCGGCTTCATCAAGGCCGAGATCGTGTCCTTCGATGACCTGATGGCGGCGGGCTCGGTCGCAGCCGCCCGTTCGGCCGGCAAGGCCAGGATCGAAGGCAAGGACTACGTCATGCACGACGCCGACGTAGTCGACTTCCGCTTCAACGTCTAACCATTTGATCTCAAGAAGCGAGGACCCAGTCACCCTGGGATGGGTAGCCGGGCCGGGTGGTTAAGGTCAGGCATCCAGCATGCGCCGAGGACATACCGCCGGGCGAGCGTTCAGGCCGCCGCAGTCTGGCCGGGCGACAGGCTGCCAAGTTCCCCGCCGACGCTTCCCGCCCGAGCCGGCGCTCTATCCGGCGTGGATCGGAGGGTGCCTCGGTTCCCCCAGTGCGGTGCGGTAACGTTCAGGAGCGCTGAGTGACGGGCATCATTCGCCAGTGACATGCGTTGATTGGAAATGAGACACTTGGGAGGTGAGCGACGTGAACGGCGCAACTCAGCAAGTAGTGCAGGTCCGGCTGGACTGGGGTGCAGTCGAGACGGCTCAGCCGTTTCACGCGAACCAGGTCATCGCCCAGGTCGGGCCCCAGGGCTCAGATGGCCAGCCAGATGGTCTCTACATCAGCTTTGGTAGCGCCCCGCCCCCTGTTTTCACAGACGACACAGCACAACACGAGGCAGCTCTAGAGCGGCTGCGGGAAGCCGGGATCAAGGTCAACGTCCTGGCGCAGGTACACGTCACCCGGCAGATGCTGGGCGACTTGATCGGTCTACTGCAGACGACAGCCGACAAGTACGATGCGGCAGCCGGGACAGGCAGGTGAAGCCATGACATACATGGTAGGCGTCTATACGCAGACCGCGACGGCGACACCAGCGCCCGTCGCTGCGCCGTCTGAGCTGCAGGAGTGCTTCGCCTGGCTCAGCACCGGCACTGCGAGCACGACAGGGACACCTCAGGACCCGCCGATGTCGGAACAGTTGGCAGCCGAGATCCGCGAGGCGCTTGCCCGGGTGGAGCGCGGCCAGGTCGTGGACCTGGGCAGCTTCGCTCAGTACGCGGACGACGACAGCGACGACTAAGCTTGCCGGGTGCCGTTCACCCTGCGGTTTGATGAGGAAGCCGCCGCCACCGTCAAGGACCTGGAGAACGGCGACGCGAACGCTACAGGCAAGCTGGAGAAGGTCAAACGGGCTCTCGGCAACCTGCAGCGAGACCCGCGCCATCCTGGACTTAACTCCTACGAGTACCAGAACTTCAAGGGCGGTCCGTCTGGCGTGAAGATCTGGCACTCGTATGTCGAGAACCACACGCCTGGGGCCTGGCGGATCTTCTGGCGCTACGGCCCAGACGAGTCCGAGAAGAACAACAAGGGCAAGGACGTGAGGGTGCCGGTGATTACTATCCTCCGTATCGGCCCGCACACCTGAGTTACCTCGGAGACGATCGATGATGAACTGCCGGCCCGCACGTGCGTATCGATGACGGAACACGGTCGACTTCCGCTTCAACGTCTAATCATCTGATCATGACCAGGATGTCCGTCACAGCGAATCAGATCCCAGATGTTGTACCTATGTGGTACGGTACTATGGTACAACTCGGAGGAGGTGCGCGGCTGTGGCCATCAGCGCCAGCGAGGCTCGTTCCCGGCTGTTCCCGCTTATCCAGCAGGTCAACGATGACCACACGCCGGTACGGATAAGTTCCAGGGGCGGCGATGTCGTGCTCATGCCCGCTGAAGACTTCGACTCCTGGCTAGAGACCATCCACCTGCTGCGGTCTCCAGCCAACGCCAGGCGGCTCATGGAAGCCGTCGCCAGAGACAAGTCAGGCGAGGCCGTCGTCGCCAAGACGATGGAGGAACTCCAGGGCCTTGCGGGCGAGTAAGTGAGAAGCATCCACTTCGACCCCGGTGCCTGGGAAGACTTCATGTACTGGCTGGGCGCGGATCGGAAGAAGGCGGTAAGGATCACCCGCCTGATCGCCGAGATCCAGCGCGATCCGTTTATCGGGATAGGGAAGCCTGAGCCCTTGAAAGGCGACCTTTCCGGTTACTGGTCCCGGCGTATCGACGACGAACATCGCCTTGTGTACAGGGCCGATGACAAGGAAGTGAAGATCCTCAAGGCTCGCTATCACTACAGCGACTGAACTCGCGACCGCCCGTGGCCGAGCGGGCTCTGGGCTGCTGGGCGCGGGTCAGGTATGGCATCATTGAGAGCATCAGATGGTGCGATTCTAGATGCTACGATCCCTCGATGCGGAGGTCCCGTGAGAACCACCGTGACTATCGATGATGATCTTCTGGCGCGCGCGACTGAACTGACGGGTATCACCGAGCGGTCCGCGCTCTTGCGCGACGGACTGGAAACCTTGATCCGCGTGGAGAGCGCCAAGCGCCTGGCGGCCCTGGGCGGCTCGGACAGCCGCGCAACCGCCGCGCCGCGTCGGCGGGACAGCGCCACGTGATCCTGGTCGACACCTCGATCTGGATCGACCACTTCCATGCCTCCGAGCCTTCACTCGTCGCGTTCCTCCGCGATAACCAGGTCGGATGTCATCGTGCGGTCATCGAGGAACTGGCGCTCGGATCGATCAGGCAACGCGACCGTGTGCTGACGCTCCTTGAGAGCCTCCAGGAGTTCCCAGTCCTGATGCATGAGGAAGTGATGACGCTGGTGAGTAAGCGTCGCCTGTGGGGGCGCGGACTGAGCGCGGTGGATGTACACCTGCTCGGCTCCGTCATGCTCGTCGACGGGGCACGGCTGTGGACGCGCGACAAGCGGCTGCTCTCGGCATGCCGAGACTGCGGCGCCGCCTATGTCAAAGAGGATTGAGGGACATCGATCCGGCGTCGCTGCGCATGCCGGAAACGTAGTGGAGCCCGCTTCGCGCTAGCGGCGCCCCTGGCGCATGCCGGGGGCGGCCATAGAATTCAGCGCTATGAGCCCACAGCACTCGGACGCGCAGGCGGCCGTCCAGAACGAGAACACCGCGTCGGCGCATGCCACCTCCGCCCGGCCGCCCGCCGCCGCCCGGGTGCCGAGCGAGCGCGTGTATCACGGCGACACCTTCGTGGACGAGTACGCCTGGCTCGCCGACAAGGAGAACCCCGACACCATCGCGTTCCTTGACGGCGAGAACTCCTACACCAGGGAGCTCTTGGCTGACCTGGACCCCCTCCGGGACACGGTGTTCGACGAGATCAAGGCCAGGACGCAGGAGAGCGACCTGTCCGTGCCGTGGCGGCAGGGCGACTGGTGGTATTACAGCCGGACCGTCGAGGGCAAGCAGTACTCCGTCCGCTGCCGGGTTGCCGCGTCGGCAGGCGATGACCGCCCGCCGATGACCGCCGACGGCGGTCCGCTCGACGGCGAGCAGGTCCTGCTCGATGGCAACGAGCTCGCCGAAGGCCATGAGTTCTTCTCCCTGGGCACGTTCGACGTCAGCCCGGACGGCAGCCTGCTGGCGTACTCGACCGACTTCGCCGGGGACGAGCGGTTCACCCTGCGGGTGAAGAACCTGGTGACCGGCGAGATCGCCGCCGACGAGGTCCCCGACACCTTCTACGACGGCGCCTGGTCGGCGGACGGCTCGGCCCTGTTCTACGTAACCGTGGACGACGCGTGGCGGCCGTACCGGATCTGGCGGCACACCATCGGCACCCCGGCGTCCAGCGACGTCATGGTGTTCGAGGAGCCGGACGAGATGTTCTGGGCGGACATCACGCTGACCCGCAGCGAGCGCTTCCTGGTCATCTCCTCGTTCAGCAAGCTGACCAGTGACGCGCGCCTGCTGGACGCCTCGGCCCCCGAGGGCGAGTTCCGCCTGGTCGAGCCGCGCCGCCACGGGCTCAGGTACTCCGTCGATCACCAGGTGGCCGCCGATGGCAGCGAGCGGCTGCTGGTCCTGCATAACGACAACGGCGCGGAGAATTTCGAGCTGGCCCAGGCACCGGTCGAGGACCCGGCGGCCTGGACCCCGGTGATCGAGCACCGCGACGACACCCGGCTGGTCGATATCGACGCCTTCGCCGGGCACGTGGTGGTGTACCTGCGTCGCGACGGGCTGACCGCGCTGCGGGTGCTGCGCGGGGACGGCAGCGAGTTCGACATCGACTTCCCCGAGCCCGTCTACCAGGTCACGCCTGGCATCAACGCGGAGTACACCGCCACCGCGTACCGGATCAGCTACGAATCCCTGATCACGCCGAACTCGGTGTACGACTGTGACACCCGTACCGGCGAGCTGACCCTGCTGCGCCGCCGGCCCGTGCTGCCGCTGGCCGGCCACGAGTATGACCCCGAGGCCTACGAGCAGGCCCGCGAGTGGGCGGTCGCGGACGACGGCACCAGGATCCCGATGTCGCTGGTCTGGCGGAAGGACACGCCCAGGGACGGCCGGGCGCCGGTGCTGCTGTACGGGTACGGCAGCTACGAGATCTCCATCGACCCGACCTTCACCATCCCGCGCCTTTCGCTGCTCGACCGCGGCTTCGTGTGGGCCATCGCCCATGTGCGCGGCGGCGGCGAGATGGGCCGGCGCTGGTACGACGAGGGCAAGATGCTGCGCAAGATCAATACCTTCACCGACTTCGTCGCGTGCGCCCGGCATCTGGTGACGTCAGGGATTACGACGCCGGAACGGATCGTTGCGCGCGGCGGCTCGGCTGGCGGGCTACTCATGGGCGCGGTGGCGAACATGGCGCCGCGGAGCTTCGGCGCGATCGTCGCGCACGTGCCGTTCGTGGATCCGGTGACCTCGATGCTCGACCCGTCGCTGCCGCTGACGGTGACCGAGTGGGAGGAGTGGGGCGACCCGCTGCACGACCCCGAGGCGTACCGGTACATGAAGTCGTACGCGCCGTACGAGAACATCTCCGCCACCGCGACATATCCGCCGATTCTCGCGCTTACGGGCCTGAACGACACCCGCGTCCTGTATCACGAGCCCGCCAAGTGGATCGCCAGGCTGCAGGCCACCGCCTCGGGCGGGCCGTTCCTGCTGAAGACCGAGATGGTCGCCGGACACGGCGGCAAGAGCGGGCGATATGACTCCTGGCGCGAGGAGGCACTGGTGCTGTCCTGGATCCTGACCAGGGCCGGAGCGGTCGGCTGAGGTGGCGGTCCTGGGCATGTCACAGCGATCGTCACACCCCTGGCGGTCTGATGCTCGGCAGCGGCACATCCCGTGTCGGCTGAGCGGGACTCTGGTAGGAAATCTGTGTTACCGGGTTCGGTAAATGTCCCCGCATTCAGCGGGCCCTGCGGCGCGCCGGCCGTGTCAATGACCGGATGGCTGGGCGTTTTGCCGCAGAATGGTGGCCGACGCGGGAAGGGCGCGCCGGGATTCCCTGCTGGGCAGGGACAGGTGAGCGGACGGAGGTGCGATGGCTCGTAGGGCGACCCTCGACCGCGGCGCGCCCGTGGCCGCGGCCGCCGAATCGCTGCCGACCGATCCCGGAGGTGTCCGGGCCAGGCCCGCGAGCCAGCCCTGGCGCGGTTCCGGCGGCAGGTGGGTTGTCTGGGTGCTGCGCGGCATCGCCTGGCTGGTCCTGCTGCTGATCGGGTACCGTGGCGTCACCGCGATCATCGCCGGGCCGGCGCCGGCGTCCTCAGGCACCTCGGCGACCGCCCCTGCCAGCGCGTCCGGGTTCCCGCAGACTCTTGCCGAGGCCTACGCCCTTCAGTTCGGCAACGCTTACCTGAACTTCAGCCCGGCCACCGCGGCCCGGCGGTCCAGCGAGCTCGCCGCCTATCTTCCGCCGGGTACCGACTCGCAGTTCGGCTGGAACGGCGCGGGCACCGAGCGCCTGCAGTCCGAGCAGGTCGCCTCGATCAAGGTGCTCAGCGGCCACACGGCGATCGTGACCCTGCTCGCTGAGGTCAGCAACCACGCCGTCGAGCTGGCGGTACCCATCTACGCCGACGGCGCCGGCATGGCCGTGTCCGGTCAGCCGGCGCTGCTGCCGCCGCCGGCTCATGCGACGCCCCCGGCCGCCACGCCGGTCAACACCGATCAGGAGACGGCGACGGCGCTGCTGGGCCAGCTTCCGTCGTTCTTCCGCGCCTACGCGACCGGGGAACAGGTCACCCTCGGCCGGTTCCTTGCTCCCGGTGCCCAGGTGACCGGCCTCGGCGGCGTGGTGTCCTTCGCCTCCATCCAGAGCGTGATGGTCCCGGTCGGCGGTTCAACCCGGCACGTCACCGTCGTCGTGAACTGGAACATCAGCTCCGGGCGGACCGCGAGCCGGCCCCCGGCCAGCGCGTCCATCCCGGCCAGCCTGCAGATGACCTACCGCATGACCGTGGTGCGGCGGGCCGCTAACTGGTATGTCCGCTCTATCGGTGCCTCGCCACAGTCGCCGGGGCCGCCCTAATGCGACTTCCCCCATCGCAGCGACCCCAGCAAGCCGCGCTCACTCACCCCCGGAGTACCGATGTCGGCGCACCTACTCATCACGGCTTCCCCGCAAGCCCTCAGCACATCCGGCCTTGTTAGCTACCTCCAGAGCCTCTTCGGCCCGCTGTTCCTGGGGATCGTCGGTATTGTTGCGATCTTCTTCTTGTTCACCCGCGAGATCATCCGCTTCGTGCAGTTCCTCGTGCTCGCGGTCGCGATCGCCGTGGTCTTCTATACGCCCAGCATCGTGCAGACGATCGCCACGGGCATTGCCAACGCGCTTGGCGTGCACTGAGCCGCCGTGCCTGACCATCAGCGCACGATGGTCTAGCGCGCCGGGCTGACCAGGATCCCGCTGCAAGCGGCCGCAGGGCGGAAGGAGGGGACAGCAGGTGGACCTGCCGACTTATACCAACATCTGGCGCATCGAGAAACGGCTGTACAAGCTGTATGACTTCCGGCTGCCCATGCCGCTGCCGGTCGGCCAGATCGCGGTGTTCCTGGTCATCGCCGTCCCTTACGTGCTGATCCTGTCGGTGCTCGGGCTGCCGTTCAGCCACACGCTGCTCTGGCTGTACGTGCTGCCGCCCGGCGTGCTGGCCTGGCTGACCACCCGCCCGGTATTGGAGGGCAAGCGCCTGCCCGAGCTGGTCATCTCCCAGGTGCGGTACCTGCTGGAGCCGCGGACCTGGTGCCGGATGGCGCCGCTCGCGGAGAAAGACGAGATCAGCTTCACCTGCCGGGTGTGGCGCCGGGCGGAGCCCGTCGCGGACGCCGGGACCGTGACCGCCGGGACCGTGACCGCCGGGATCGTGACCGCCGCGACGGCGAGCCGCCGTTCGGCCACGGCCAGGCCGCTGGCTATCTCGGCCGGCCCGGCTTCGGCGAGCCCGCCGCTGGCCGCCGCTGCCCCGGCGCCGGGTAGCAAGGGCGCGGCCGGTAAGGGCGGCGCGGGCAAGGGCGCGGTCAAGATCGGGGCGGCCAAGATCGGCGGGCGTAAGGGCCGCGCCCAGCGGATGCCGGCCCGGCCGCCGGCCGCCCTGCGGACCGCGGCGCCCCGCACCGTGCTGGCGCCGCCGTCCCGTCCGGCGGCCGCCCTGCGGCCTTCGGAAATGCTCCAGGCTGCCGAGCAGCAGGCGGCGGCGCAGGAGCTGGCGGCCGAGCAGGCGGCGGCGCGGGAACTGGCGGCGCGGGAACTAGCGCAGCAAACTGCGGCACGGAACGCGGCGATGCAGGAGCTGGTGGAACAGGAACTGGCGGCCAGGGAACTGGCGGCTCGGCAGGCAACGCAACAGACCCGGGCCGGGAACGAGGCCGCGCAGCAGGCACCGGCCCTCCCGGCCGAGCCCGGTCAGCCAGTGTCCAGTCAGCCAGTGTCCGGGCAGCCGGTCTCCAGTCAGCCAGTGTCCGGGCAGCGCAGTGACCGGCTCGCCCGCCTCGCGGCGGGTCGACCGGCCGGAGCGCAGCCCCCGGCCCGGATGCCTGCCGCCCGGCCGATGCCGCCCGGCCGCCCGGCCCAGGCCCTCGGCCCGGCGCTCGCCCGCCCGGTGCCAGGCGAGCCACCGGCTCCCCAGGCCGTTCCCAGCCAGGCCCCGCCGGCCCGGCGCCTGAACCGGCGCCGCCCGCGGCCCAGTCGCTGTCCCCGCGTCCATCGCCAGTAAAGCCATCGCCAGCCCCGCCAGCACCAGTCCAGCCAGCACCACTCCCGCCAGCGTCGGCGCCGTCCGCGCCGGTCCAGCCAACGCCGGTCCAGCCAACGCCGGTCCAGCCAACGCCGGTCCAGCCAACGCCGGTCCAGGCAACGCCGGTCCAGGCAACGCCGGCCCAGCCGCCCGCAGCGCAGGCGATACCCGTCGAGGCGACGGCGGGCCCGGCTGAGGTCGCAAGTCCTGGCGACGACGGTGCCGGGCTCGTCCAGGCTGCGCCCGCTCAGGTCGAGCCCGTGGTCGAGGGCACTCTGGTCCAGGGTGCCGTGACCGAGGGTGCCGAGGCTGAGGGTGCCGAGGCTGAGGGTGCCGAGGCTGAGGTCGGCTTGCCCAGGCGCTCCCGGGAAGAAGCTACGCGGGCCCAAGTCGGGTCGGCCAACGTGCGGGCTGGCGACGTGCAGGCTGAACCGAGCCGGGCCAGACCTGACCAGCCTGGGCCTGACCAGGCTGAACATGACCAGGCTGAACATGACCAGGCTGAACATGACCAGGCTGAACATGACCAGGGTCAGGGCGACCTGCCCGACGACCTGGCGGCCGCCGCGCCGCCTGCCGCGGCGGCCGACGGGCCGCCGCCCCGGACCACCGCCCGCCCGGTTGTGACGGTGACCGGTGATACGACCTCTGAGCGCCCGCTGCGTGTCGTGGAGCGGGCGCTTCGCAGTCAGCCAGGACGCAGGCCGGACGGCTGGCGGGACCGGGTGGTGGTCGTGCCAGGCGGCCATCGTCCTGGCAAGCCGGACCAGATGCAGCGAGACCGGGCGCGGGCCAGGCTCGCGGTGCAAGGCCACCGGCGGATCGTCGTGCTGGGCTGCACGCGCGGTGCCGGGCAGACCGTCACGGCGCTGCTGGTCGGCGACACGCTGGCCAGGCTGCGCGGCGAGCCGGTGGCGGTGCTCGACCTGAACCGGGGCAAGGGCTCCCTGGCCGACCGGGCCGCCGCGATTCCCGGCCTGCTCGTCGGCCCGCCGCCCGGCGTCAGCGCGGCTTCGCCGGGCCTGGCTGACCCCGCCGCCCCGCCCGGCACCGGGCTCCAGGTCATCGATGGCAGCGCGGCGACGGCCGCGGACGACGCCGGCCGGCTCATCGACCTTGTCGCGGGGCGCTATCCGCTGACCCTGGCCGACCCGGCGGCTAGCTGCGTGCCGCGCGCGCTGGCGGCGGCGGACGTGCTGCTGATCGTCGCGCCCGCCAGCGCCGAGGCGGTTGGCGCGCTTGGCATGACGTTCGAGTGGCTGGAAGCGCACGGTCACGGCGGCCTGGCGGAGACGGCGATCACCGTGCTGAACGGGGTCAGCGCCGCATCCCGGTCGCACGTCGAGCACGCGGCCACGGTGGCCTCGGGCCGGTGCCACGCGGTGGTGAGCATTCCGTGGGACGGCCGCCTGAACCGGCTGTCCCCACCGGATCCGGACGATGCCGACTCGGTCGGCCCGGCGTCGGCGGGAACCGCTCCGGGGCGAGCGCACGCCCCCCGGAGCGCGGCCCCGGCACATCCGGCGTTCCTCGCCGCGCCGGCGGTCCCGGTCGGCCCGGCCGCGCTGAGCCCGGCCCTGGTCCACGCCTACACGGCGCTGGCCGGGGTGCTCATCGCTGGCCTGGCCGACCCCGAGAATGGGCGGAGCGTCCGGGCATGAGCGCGCGAACGGCCGGCCGCAGCCGGATAGCCGTCAGGTACTTCGATGACCGGATCCTGCTGACCGAGGCGCACGCCTGGGCCTACTACCGGCTCCCGACGGTGTCGTATGAGTTCACCACGCCCGCCGAGCGGGAGGCGCTGGCCACGAACATCACGGTCGCGCTGGCCGCGATCAGGATGACCGACGCCGAGGTGCACCTGCGGATCGCGCACCGTTCTTACCCGGCAGCGGACTGGGCGACCAAGCTGGACATCACCTCCGACGGGGGGCCGGGCTGGCACGACTACCTGGACGAGATGTACCGGCACGTCTGGGCCAAGGACTTCTGGACCAAGGAGGTCTACCTCGGTGTCCGGCTGGGCCAGCGCGGCGTGCGCGCCCAGCTATCAGGCGGCCTGCTCTCGTCGTTCATCAGCGCCTACCGGGCGGGCGAGCAGGCGATGGGCCTGGACGACGAGGCGGTGTCGGCCGGCGAGATCGCCCGCTGGACCGAGCACGCCGAGCGGCTGGGCCGGGCGCTGTCGGCCAGCGCCCTCGCGGCGAGCCACGCCACCTCCCAGGACATCGCCTGGCTGTTCCGGCACACGCTGAGCGGCACGCTCATCGACCCGCCGCCGTCGGCGTCCCCGCGCCGCCGCTGGGGGGCGGGCGAGATCGAGGCGCTGCTGGAAGGCCAGGTCCACAACGGCAGGACGACGCTGCGGCTGGAACTGCCCGGCGGGGAGTCGCACGTGGCGTTCCTGTCCTTCGCCAGGTTCCCCGACGTCATGTACTTCCCCGACGGCGAGCCGTGGCTGCACTACAGCGACGCGCTGCCTTTTCCCGTCGAGGCCAGCCTGCGGATGAAGCTGATCGCCCCGGCCAGGGCGAGCAAGGACGTCAGCAGGCGGCTGGCGCACGCCAGGGACATGGACGCGCACATCAGGGAGGCGGGCGCGGAGCTGCCGATCGCGCTGGCCGAGCAGATCGAGGCGGCGCGGCTGCTGGAGCACGGCATCACCAAGGAACGGCTGCCGTTCGTCTATGGCTGGCATCGGCTGATGGTCGCGGCACCGACCAGGGAGCTGTGCCTGAACCGCGCGGAAGCGGTCATCGAGCACTACAGGGACGCCGGCATCGATGTCGTCAACTCGACCGGCGACCAGTTCTCGCTGCTGTCGGAGTCGCTGCCGGGCGACCGGGTCAGGCTGAACTCCTACCTGCAGCGGCAGCCGCTCTACACGATCGCCGGCGGCATGCCGACGGCCACGGTGGACCTGGGGGACCGGGCCGCCCCCGACGCCGGCTGGATCGGGCCGTACATCGGCGAGACGATGGGCCGGGCCAGGTCGGTGGTGCACTTCGACCCGCTGGTCGCGGCGGCGCGCAACCGTCCCACGGCGGTCGCCATCACCGGCGAGCCCGGCGGCGGCAAGACCACGCTGGCCCTGCTACTCATCCTCCAGCTCGCGCTGCGCGGCACGACCGTCGCGGTCATCGACCCGAAGGGCGACGCGGAGGCGCTGGTCGAGCTGCTCCAGCGGCGCGGCCGTCCGGCGCGGGTGCTGCCGCTCGGCAGCGCGGCGGCCGGCCTGCTCGACCCGTTCTCCTTCGGAGACGAGCTGGCTGAGCGGCGCACGATGGCGACCGAGACGCTGCGCCTGCTGCTGCCGCGAATGAGCGAGGAACGCGAGAGCGCGATGATCCAGGCCGTCGCGGCGATCGCGGCGGGGGAGCGGCCGAGCCTGGGCAAGGTGGTCACGCACCTGGAGAAGTCGCAGGACCCGGCCTCGGTCAACCTGGGCGCGGTGCTCCGGTCGATGTCGGAGATGCGGCTGGCCAAGCTCTGCTTCTCCCCGTCCGGCGGGCAGGGGATCGACGCGGCGGGCTGGACCACGGTCTTTACCCTCGCCGGGCTGACCCTGCCCGACACGGCGGTCAAGCGCGACGACTACTCCTACGAGCAGCGGCTGTCGGTGGCGCTGCTGTACCTGGTGTCCCAGTTCGCCAGGCGGCTGCTGAACGGCATGGACCGGCGGCTGCCCAAGGCGATCTTCCTCGACGAGGCGTGGGCGATCACCTCCACGCCGCAGGGCGCCAAGCTCATCCCCGAGGTCTCCCGGATGGGCCGGTCGCGGAACACGGCGCTGATCATGGTCTCGCAGAACGCCGGCGACCTGCTGAACGAGCAGGTCACGAACTGCATCTCCAGCGTGTTCGCGTTCCGTTCCTCGGAGCGGACGGAGGTCTCCAGCGTGCTGGCGCTGCTCGGGGTCGAGCGGTCGGAGGAGCACGCGGCGGCGCTGCGAGCGCTCGGCAACGGCGAGTGCGTGTTCCGCGACCTGGACGGGCGGGCCGGGCGGATCGGGATCGACCTGATCTCCGACGAGCTGCGGGCCAGCCTGGACACCAACCCGACTAGGGCACGCTCCGGCGACGCGCCCGTCGGCACGCACGGGGCAGTGCCAGCGCAGCCGGGCGCTGGCTAGGCAGGCAGAAAACAGCGACGAGAACCCTCAGGAGCCCCCCACCATGCCAAGACTCCGCCGTGTCCCGCGCAAGGTCGCTCTGGCCCTTGCCATGCTTGTCATCGCGCTCGCGGTGCCGGGCAGCGCGCTGGCGGCACACGCCCAGCCAGCCGCGGGACACGGCAGCATCGCCTCGACGGCCCCGGCAGGCCGCACGCAGGCCCCCGCCCTCCGCGTGCAGACCGTCGCGGACACCACCGCCGGCACCGCCGGCGCAGCCAGCACCGCAGGCATGGCCGGCACCGCAGGCACGAGCGCGGGCGGGCTGTGCGGCGTGCCGGGCATCGGCGACATCGGCGGCCTGTTCGGGTTCTGCTCGCTGGGTTCCACGGGGTTGCTCGGCGACCTGAACAGCATCTGCTCGCCGTCGCTGCCCGATCCCGAGGCGGCCAACTCGGGCATCGACGCGATGGTCGCGCCGCCGGAGACCGGCCCGCAGCCCAAGACTCTGTACGCGGAGGACGGCGTGGCCGGGAACCAGTGGGCGGCCACCAACCTCCAGTGCTCCGACATGACGTCGCTGATCGGCAACAACGTCGCGGGCATGGTGTTCGACGCGGCCAAGTCGATCGACCGGGTGACGATCACCGTTTACCAGTCCGCGGCCGGCGAGGGCATCCTGACCTGGCTGAGCAACGTCACCGACCGGCTGATCACCGCGCTCGGCAACGCGATCTACTTCCCCTACGTCGCGGTGGTCGTCATCCTCGGCGCGATCTGGCTGGCCTGGCAGGGCCTGATCCGCAAGCGGGGCACCAGGACCATCGAGGGGACCATCTGGATGGTCGTGGCCTGCGCGGCGGCGATCTTCCTGATCGGCAAGCCGGCCGACCTGACCGGCCTGGGCAAGGGCGTTTCCGACGGGATCACCCAGGCGCTGAACGCGGCCTTCGCCAAGCTGCCGAGCCCCGGCCCGAGCAACTGCGTGCCGATCGGCAAGGGCGACCCCCAGGCGCAGCCCGCCTCCTACGCCTACACCTCGGGCAACACCGTGGTGGACCAGAACGCCAGCGAGCTGTGGACCGTACTGGTCTGCAAGCCGTGGCTGGACGGCGAGCTGGGCACGTCCAACTACGCCGCGCCCGGCGGCAAGCCAACGGTGGTGAACACCTACGGCCGGCAACTGCTGTGGGCGCAGACCATCGCGGCCAACGAGAAGCCCACCACGGCGCTGATCCAGGCCAAGCAGGCGACCTACGCGGGCATCGCGACCAGCATCGAGCACGCCAACCCGGCCATCTACCCGCTGTTCCAGGGCAAGGAGTGGACTACCCGGATGGAGATCGCGTTCGCGGCGCTGTTCGCCGCCGTGGTCGCAGGGGTGCTGATCCTGCTGATCTCCGTCACGCTGATCCTGCTCAAGCTGAGCTTCCTGCTGCTGCTCATCGTCGGCCCGTTCTTCCTGCTGGTCGGCACCCACCCCGGCTTCGGCCGGGTGGTGGCGCTGCGCTGGGTGGAGATGCTGATCGGCGTGCTGCTCAAGCAGGCGGCCGTGGCGCTGGTGCTGAGCGTGCTGCTGTACTGCTACGCGCTGATCATGGGCACCAGCGACGCGGTGCTCCCGTGGGCGCTGAAGATCCTCATGATCGCCCTGGTCACGCTGGCGGCGTTCATCTACCGCAAGCCGTTCCAGCACCTGTTCTCCGCCGTCGGCTACGGCGTCATCGGCTCGCGCGACCGCGCCGACGCCGACCTGGCCAGGGCGGGCAGCACCTTCCGCGGGAACACGCGCTCCGCCGCCACGCTCGCGGTGCCCGGATTCGCCGCCTACCGCGCGGCCCGCTGGGCCCGGCAGAACCCGGCGCAGGCCGCCGGCCTGGCGATGAGCGCGACCACGGCGGCCGGCGTGGTCGGCATGGCCGGAGGGAAGGCGGCGGGCGGCGGCGACGGCTCGGGCGCCGAGCTGGCCGACGGCGCGGGCGCGGACGAGCAGGCGGCGGCCGCCGCCTCGGGCGAGGCCACGGCCCGCACGGCCGCCGGCACTCGCGGTCGCGGCTGGGCGGCGACCGGCCAGGAGGACGGGCCGGGCCGCCAGGCGCCACCGCTCAACCTGCCGTCCCGGAACGGCTCCGCGGCGCCGGCCAGGAGCGCCACGGACACCGGCCAGGTCCCGGCCAGCCGCAAGGCGCCCGATCTGCCGGTCACCGGCTCTGGCCAGTCCGGCGGCGGTGGCTGGTGGCAAGGCCGCTCGGCGACTCGCCAGGACGCGGCCGCTCCGTCGTCCGGCCGGCAGTCAGCCCCGCGCCAGTCCGTTCCTCCCCAGTCTGGTTCCCCCCAGTCTGGTTCCACTCAGTCCGGTTCCCGCCAGTCCGCCGCGCCTCGGGTGGTGCCGCCGCGCCAGTCCGGTGCGCCGCGCCAGGCCCCACCACCGCGGCAGGGGCAGCCGCCGCGCAGGTCCGGCCGTCCCGCGCCGCGTTCCGGCCAGTCCGGGGCCGGCAGTGGCGGCCAGTCCGGGGCGGGCAGCGGCGGCCAGCAGGCACCGTCATCGGCCAGGCAGCCGCCCCCGCCGCCAGGCCCGTTCTGGCTGCGGCCGTTTAAGCGCGACCGGTAGCGAGCCGGGCCATGGAACTCAGCGCGGCGCAGCGGAAGATCGCCTTCGTCCTGGTCGTCCTGGCGCTGGCGGGCCTCGGCGTGTACCTGTTCACCTCGGCCGGGCGGGCGTCCGGCCCTAGCGGCGCCGCCCCGCCGCGGCACCGGGCGTCGGCGTCCAGCACGCCACCGCCGTCCGTGTCGCCGTCGGCGTCCGCGCCCGCTACCTCACCGGCCCCGACGCGGACCAGCCCGGCGGACATCTACCAGTGGCTGCCGTTCACCCAGCCCGGGCTGACCAGCGCGGCCGCGGTCACGGTCAGCTTCGGCGACGCCTACGGCACGTACTCCTACACCCAGTCGGCCAAGGCCTACATCGCGACGATGCACGGCCTGGTCACTCAGCAGCTCGGGCAGCAGATCGCCGCCGCCTACTCGACGCCCGGCGTCGCGGCGCTGCGGTCCAGTCAGCATCAGGTCGCCACCGGCTCGGCGGCGATCACCTCTATCCGGGCCTTCGGGCCGACCAGCATCACCTTCATCGTGACCGTGAACCAGCAGGTCACCGCGACCCGCGACGGCGGTCAGAAGTCAGCCAGCTACGCGGTCACCGTCACCGGCGGCGCCAGTAGCTGGCAGGTCAGCGGCATCGAGCTGGCCTCGCAGGGCAACTCGTGAACTGGCGGCAGGGCGGCACGGTCAGCCGCGGCGCGATGGTGGCCATCGCGGGCGTGGTCGGCCTGCTGCTGCTCGCCATGCTGGTCGCCCCGATGATGATGTTCGCCGGCGGCAGCTACTCGTTCGAGGCGGGCGCCGCGTGCACCGCCGCCCACGGCGGGAAGGGCAGCCAGCCGAAGCCGACCAAGGGCGCCAAGACCTCGATCCCGGCCAACTACCTCGCGCTGTTCAAGAAGACGGGCCAGCGGTACGGCGTCCCGTGGGTGATCCTGGCCGGCATCGGCAAGGTCGAGAGCGACGACGGCCGCAGCACGCTGCCGGGCGTGCACAGCGGCGCCAACGCGTTCGGGGCGGCCGGCCCGATGCAGATCGGCATCCGCGGTGCCTCCGGCAACACCTGGGGCGGCGCGCCGGTCCACCCGGCCAGCGAGAGGGTCAACGGCGTCGCCACCGACGGCGACGGCGACGGCATCGCGAACGTCTACGACCCCGCCGATGCCATCGCGGGGGCGGCGAAGTACCTGCTGGCGCACGGCGTGCTCGACAACGTCTCGCAGGCCATCTTCGCCTACAACCACCTGGAGTCCTACGTCCAGACGGTGCTCTACTACGCGGGCACCTATGCCAAGGGCGGCTACACGGTCAGCCCGGTGACCCTGGACACCGCGCCCGAGTGCCTGACCGGGGTCGGCAAGACGCCGAACGCGGTGGTGGCCTCGGTCATCAGCTACGCCGAGGCGCAGCTCGGCAAGCCCTACCAGTGGGGCGGCACAGGCCCGGACTCCTACGACTGCTCTGGCCTGGTGATGGAGGCCTACCGGTCGGCCGGTATCGACATCCCGCGCACCTCGCAGGAGCAGTGGGCGTGGGGGCCGAAAGTCCCCGCGAGCCAGGTGGAGCCGGGCGACCTGGTGTTCTTCGTCGGGTCCGACGGGACCTGGGCCCATCCGGGACACGTCGGCCTGGTGATCGGCGGCGGCAAGATGATCGAGGCATACGCGACCGGGTTCCCGATCCGGGTGGCGCCGTACACCGGCAGAGACCCGATCGGGTTCACCCGTCCCTGGGGGCATCGCGGCGTGTCAGCCGCCACCGACGACGCCGCCGGCGGCTGACGAGGGATATCCGGCCCGGCGGCGTCCAGGACACGCCAGGCCGTGAACATGGAGGCGGGCGGCTATTCCCGGTCGCGGACGCGCTGCTCGAGTTCAGTGGCCAGGTCCAGCCATTCCTCGGCGTAGCTGCGCGCCAGCTTGGCGACAAGGTACGTGCAGTGCGGCGGGGCGGACCTGACCAGGTCCTGCGGGTCACCTGGCCCGCGGGACCAGGCGCCGAGCCAGCGCAGCAGCAGTCGGCCGGACTCGGAGAACCGCAGGGACGGGTCGCTGCGGAGCCGGCGCAGCAGCGATGCCCGGTCCTGCACCCGGTCCTGGGCGGAGCCGTCGTGGCGCGGCGCGCTCGCCGGATGGGCGCCGGCCGGGCCGGGGCCGCGGTGGCCGCGGCGCTGCGCCGGCGGCACCGGGTCCTCGCCGCGGCGCATCCGGTCGCGCACGTCGAGTGCGGTCGCCGGGGAGATCCCGGCGAGCTTGGCGATCTTCCTGATAGAGGCGTCGGGGTGCTTGGCGATCACCTCGCTGGCCATGCGCCTGCCCTCGGCGCTGCTGAGCGGGCGGGACCGGCCGTCCCGGCCGATCCTGGCGACGCTCTGGCTCGCGCCGGGTCCGGCGCGCCGCCGGATGGTGGCCACCGTGCTGGCCGCCAGGCCGGTCACGGTGGCGATCCAGCGATCGGACCGCCAGGGGTGCGTGGCGATGATCCGGCCGGCCGCCGCCTCGCGGTCGGCCAGCGTCAGCGGCAGGCCGTGCTCAATGTTGGCCTGGACCGCGCTGATGAACGCGTCCTCGGCGCTGCCGTCGAGGAATCGGACGGCGATCGTCGGCTGGCCGCGCAGCAGTGCGGCCCGCAGCCGGTGCATCCCGTCGACCACCTGCATGGTCGGCCGGTGCACCAGGATCGGGGGTAAGTGGGCGTCGGTCGCCGCCAGCATCCGGATGTGCTCGTTGCTCTCGCCCTGCAGCCGCGGCGAGTCGCCGGCCAGCAGCGTGGCCACCGGGACCTGGTCGGCTGTCATGCTGGTGAGGTGCTGTGCGGTTAATCCTGACAGACGGGCGGGCTCGCCGTCGCGGTCGCTCGGATCGGTGCTCATGCTCGGCTGCCCCCAATACTGCCGAATGACGGACTCACGGTTACGCAAAGGGCAACTCCTGCAAAATAGCTGCAAATGGCTACGTTACACCTGTTACCCGCCCTTCTCCCGGGCATACTTTGGTGGGGGGCCCAGATATGGCGGACCTGCTTGACAGGGGTCCAGTCAGGCGGAATTGGCATGCGCGTGGCGCCGCCATGCGCGTGGAGTCGCCCGGCCATTTCGAGCGCCCGCGCGGTTCAACTGCCTCCTCTGGACAGTTGAATGGCGCTTTTGTCCGCGGGTGCCAGGTGCCCCCGTCAGCGCGCGCTCTCGCTGGCCGGCGCGCGGCATGTCAGTAGCGGCGCGACCTGGTCGAGCAGCGCCCTGGCGACCTCGGCCTTGCTGAGCAGGTCGGTGCTCAGCAAGACGCCCTCCGGGCCGACCACGGTGATCTGGTTGGTGTCCACCTCGAAACCGCCGTCGGGGCGGGACACATCGTTCAGGCAGATCAGGTCGAAGCCGCGGCTGATCCGCTTGCCCGCCACGTACTCCAGGTCGGCGCAGGTCTCGGCGGCGAAACCCACCCGCAGCACGCCGGGCTGGACCTCCGTCATGAAGTTCGGCACCGTGTCCAGGTGCAGGTCGAGCCCGCCCGGCGACTTCTTGAGCTTGTGGTCGGACGCCGAGGCCGGCCGGTAGTCCGACACCGCCGCGGCCATCACCAGGCAGTCGGCCCGTGCGGTGGCCGCGAGCACGGCGGCGCGCAGCGACTCGACCGTGTCGAAGCCGGTGCAGCGGACGCCGACGGCGGCGGGCAGGTGCGGAGCGCTGGTCACTAGCGTCACGTCGGCGCCGTAGTCCCTGGCGGCGTCGGCGATGGCGTGGCCCATCCGGCCCGAGGAGCGGTTGGTGATGAACCGGACCGGGTCCAGGGGCTCGCGGGTGCCGCCGCCGGTGACCACCAGGCTCCTGCCCGCCAGCGGCCCGCTGCGCGCCAGCACGTACCTGACGGCGTCCAGCACGATGGCGGCGTAGGTCGCCGGGGCGGCGGGCCGGGCCGGCGCGGACGCGATGGTGACCGCCGGGCCGCCGTGCCCCGGCGCGGCCGGGAGCACCGCCTCGGGCCAGGCGGCGGCCGGGGCCGTGCGGACCAGCACATCGGGGATCAGGCCGGACGGCCACCGGGACTCGCCGGGCCCAGCGCAGGCCAGCACGGTGACCCGGCGGCCGGTCTTGCCGTTGGGCACGGGCAGGTCGGCCTGTATCTCGCCGCCGGCCGCCGCCGCCCACGTGCCGGGCGGGATCGCCTGGGCGGCATCTGGTGACAGGCAGACTCGAGGGCGCAGGTCGGCCTGGGCCAGCGCGGCGCAGACCTCCAGGCCGCGGTGGATGTCAGCTCCGGGGCCGACGTACAGGTCGGCGAAGGCTGGCTCGGCGATGGGGGCCATGGCGGTTCCATCGTAGCCACCGGTCATGAAGCGCTCTAGTCGCGTCAGTGCCTCCGCCTGCGCGGCGATGCGGCCGTCGTCGGTTCAATGCGTCATTAACGGATAGGCCAGCCGGTGGGCCAGGCGGCCGGCGGCATGTAGCGTCGGAGTGTGTGTCTTGTCATCGCGTTGTCACGAGTCGTGCCAGGCGCCCCGCTGATTGTGGCCGCGAACCGGGATGAACGGTACGCGCGGCCGTCGGTCGTGCTCACCGTGCTGCGGGAGCACGGCCCGCGGGTGCTGGGCGGCCGGGACCAGATGGCGGGCGGGAGCTGGCTGGCGGTCAACGAGCACGGCGTGGTCGCCGCGCTGACCAACCAGCGGCTGGAGACGCCGCCGGATCCGGCGAAGCGGACCCGCGGCGACATCCCGCTGGCCTTCACCGGGTACCCGACGGCGGCGCAGGCGGTCCGGGAGGTCTGCGCCAGCCTGGAGCCCCGCCAGTACAACCCGTGCTGGCTGCTGGTCGGGGACTCGCGCGAGCTCTACTCCGTGGACATCACCGGCGGGGACCGCCCGGCGGTGACCCGGCTCGAGCCGGGCATGCACGTGCTGGAGAACGTCCCGCTGGGCAGCGAATCGGCCAAGGCGGCCCAGATCGCCGCGCGAGTGATCGCCGAGCGGGCGGCCAGGGCGAACGGCGACTCTGGCGAGGCGGCCGCGCGGGCGGCCAGCGGTGCGCTGGCGACCGTGCTGAGCCAGCACGATGAGGCCCCGGGCGCGCCCGGCCGGCCTGACCGGTCGCCCGCCTGCGTGCACACCGCCGACGTCGGCACCCGGTCGACCACTATCGTGACGGTGCCGCCCGCCGGGCCGCCGATCCTGCGGGTCAGCGACGGCCCGCCGTGCCAGGCGCCGCTGCTGGAGGCCGCCGGGCTATGGGAGGAGCGGCGGCCCGCTGGCCTCAGCTGATCGGGACACGTCATGGACTTCGAGCTCTCCCCGGAGCAGCGCCTGCTCAGGGACACCATCCGCGCGTTCGTGGACGACAAGATCCGGCCGGTGGCGCAGGACTGGGAGGCGTCGGGCCGGTATCCGGACGAGATCGTCTCGGTGATGGCCGACATGGGCCTGTTCGGGCTGATGGTGCCCGCGCGCTACGGCGGCATGGCGGCCGACATGGTCTCGCTGGCGATTGTCTTCGAGGAGATCTCCCGGGGCTGGATGGGCGTGGCCGGCATTATCGGCAGCCACTCGCTGTCCTGCTGGATGATCGCCAGGTACGGCACCGAGGAACAGCGGGCCGCTTACCTGCCGGAGCTAGCCACCGGCGCGCGCCGGACCGGAATCGCGCTGACCGAGCCCGGTGCCGGAAGCGACCTGCAGGGCATCGCCACCACCGCGCGCCGCGACGGCGACGGCTATGTCATCAGCGGCGCGAAGACCTGGATCACCAACGCCAGGCACGCCGACCCGCTGCCGGTGCTGGTGAAGACCGACCCGTCGGCCAGCCCGGCGCACGCCGGCATGTCGGTGCTGCTGGTGCCCGCCGGCACGCCGGGCTTCACCATCACCAGGGACCTGCCCAAGCTCGGCTACCGGGGGCCGGAGACCTGCGAGCTGGTGCTCGACGACGTCAGGGTCCCGGCCAGCGCGCTGCTCGGCGGCGCCGAGGGGCGCGGCCTCCAGCAGGTGCTCGCCGCGCTGGAGACCGGGCGGGTCAACGTGGCGGCGCGGGCCGTGGGGGTCGCTCAGGAGGCGCTCGACCAGGCGCTGCGCTACGCCGGCCAGCGGGAGGCGTTCGGCCAGCCGATCTCCGGGTTCCAGGCCGTGCAGGTCAAGCTCGCCGACATGGCGATCAAGCTCCAGGGCGCGCGGCTGATGACCTACTGGGCGGCGGCGAAGGCGGACACCGGGCAGCGCGCCGACCTGGAGTCGGGCATGGCCAAGGTGTACGCCTCCGAGGTGGCGCTGGCCTGCAGCGTGGACGCCATGCAGGTACACGGCGGCTACGGCTACTCCCGCGAGTTCACCGTCGAGCGGCTGTACCGGGACGCGCCGCTCATGGTCATCGGCGAGGGCACCAACGACATCCTGCGCACGGTAATCGCCCGCGCCCTGACCAGCGGGCGGGGCACACTGGGGTAAATAACGGGGTTGCGAGTACCGCAGGGGGCGAAGATGACGCTGGAACAGCGCGCGCAGCAGGGACTGGGCGCGGACCTGGTGCTTGAGGGTGGCGGGGTCAAGGGCATCGGCCTGGCCGGGGCGGTGCTCACGCTGCACGAGGCGGGCTATGTCTTCCCGCGGGTGGGCGGCACGTCGGCTGGCGCGATCGTCGCCGCGCTGATCGCCGCCTACCAGGTCAGGGGCGTCGGCCTGGAGCAGCTACGGCGGGACATGCAGGACCTGGACTACCGGCAGTTCGAGGAGAAGACCTGGGCCGAGCGTCATCTCGGGCTGATCGGCGCCTCCGCCGCGCTGCTCGCCCATCAGGGCGTGTACGCCACCGGGTACC
Organism: uncultured Actinomycetota bacterium; assembly: GCA_963725175.1. GTDB lineage: Bacteria > Actinomycetota > Actinomycetes > Streptosporangiales > Streptosporangiaceae > DASUBV01. The sequence goes on along the minus strand of CAVRXH010000006.1, from coordinate 1,709,662 downwards.
TGGCCGACTGGCTGACCAGCAAGCTGGAGCCGCTCGGCATCAGGACGTTCGCCGACCTCAAGATCACCGATGACGACGGCACCGGACTGCTGCCCCGGCAGCGCTACCGCCTGGTCACGCACACCTCCGACCTGAGCCGCGGCGCGCTGGTCCGGCTGCCCTGGGACCTGCCCTACTACCTGCTGGAAGCCGGGGACGCCGCCAGCGCGGCCGAGCAGGTCGCCGTGATCGACAGCTATCCGGTGGTGGACGCCATCCGCGCCTCGATGTCCATCCCGTACTTCTTCCGGCCGTTCCTCCAGAAGACCGTGCGCGGCGCCTGCACCTGGGTGGACGGCGGGCTGCTGCAGAACTTCCCCGTCACGGTATTCGACCGCACCGACGGGCTGCCGAACCGGTGGCCGACCTTCGGGATCAAGCTGTCCGCGCTGCCCAAGCCGAACATCCCCGATATCCCCGTGCACGGCGACATCAGGGAACTGGTGTCCATCGCGCACACCGCGCTAGGGGAGTGGAACAGCTATCCGCTGGCCGATGACGGCGTCGGGGCCAGGACGGTGTACGTGGACACGATGAACGTCGCGTCCACCGACTTCGGGCTCAGCCCCGAGCTGGCGCAGAAGCTGTTCCGCAACGGCCGCGCCGCCGCCCGGACGTTCCTGGCCGCCTGGGACGCCGCCCATCCTCCGGCCGGCCCGGCGGCCACGTCGGCTACGGCAGTCCCCGCCCAGCGCCCATCTCGCAAGCCCCGCAAGCCCCCCGCGACCCCCGTCACTAGCTAACGCCGGCCGGCGCGGTCTGGGCTGGGGCGGCCAGAGTGGCTGGTGCGGGGGTGGCGGGCTGGTGCGCGGGCTCGGTGACGGCCTGGTGCCAGGCCGCCGCCGCGGCCTCGTCCTGGCCTGACCGGCGTCCGCCCGGAATCGGCGCGCCATCCGGCGCCGCGACCCCGCGGAGCGCGGCGACTGCCGCCCGCGCCGCCGTCAGCTGCTCGTAGACCAGCAGCACCGGGGCGCCGGCCGCCAGTTCCAGCGCACCGCGCAGCGCCTGCTCCGGGCCGTCCGCGTGCTCGCAGACGATGCCCGGCCTGGCCTGCCGCAGCGCGGCGGCGATCAGCTCGCGCATCTCGCCCGGCCGCCGCCCGCGCAGGTCGCTGTCCTCGTAGATGACCACCTTGCCGAACCAGGCCGCCACGGCGGCGGCGCTGTCGGCGATCAGGTCGTCGCGCCGGTCACCGGGCAGTGTGAGCGCCGCCGCCGGCTCGCCGCCCCAGACGCCGTCGATCATGGCGCCGGTCGCGTCCAGCGCGGCGGCGTTGTGCCCGTAGTCCAGGACGACCGGGCTGCCGCCGGCCAGGAACACCGTGCCCCGGCCGGGGTTGGCGGCGGCGTCGAAACTGGCCAGGCCGCGCCTGATGTCCTTGACGCTGGCCCCGGCGGCGCGGCAGGCGGCCGCGGCAGCGAGCGCGTTCGCCACCACGTGCCCGGCCCGGCCGTCGTAGGCGCCCGGCAGCTCGGCCAGCCCGATCAGCGGCCGGAACTGGCCGCCCTCGATCTCCGCGAGCACCCCGTCGCGGACGGTGTAGACGAGGCCGCCCGCCAGCCGGTGCGCCTGCACCGCCGGGCTGCCGGGGGCCAGCGTGCACAGCCGGATCACCGGGTTGTTGCGCAGCACCGCGGGCCGGGCGGCCAGCGCTGCCGTGGCCGGGTCGTCGGCGTTCAGCACCACGCAGCCGCCGGTCAGGACCGCCTCGGCAACCAGCGCCTTGACGTGGATCAGCTCGTCCATGTCGTCCACCCCGTCGCTGCCGAGGTGATCGGCGGTGATGTTGGTGATGACCGCCACGTCGGCGGCGTCGTAGCCGAGCCCGCCCCTGATGATGCCGCCGCGCGCGGTCTCCAGCACCGCGGCCTGGACGGACGGGTCGTCCAGCACCATCTCCGCTGAGCGCGGTCCCGAGGCGTCGGCAGCGTAGACCAGCGCGCCGCCGCTGTAGACGCCGTCGGTGGCGGCCATGCCGACATGCGGTGCCGGCCTGCTGGAGGACGTGGCCGATCATCTTGACCGTGCTGGTCTTGCCGTTGGTCCCGGTGACCGCGATGACCGGGATCCTGGCCGGGGCGCCCGGCGGATAGAGCCGGTCCACCACGGCGGCGGCCACGTCCCTGGCGGCGCCCTGCTCGGGTGCCAGGTGCATCCGCAGGCCGGGGCAGGCGTTCAGCTCGATGACCGCACCGCCATCCGGGCCGGAGCCGCCAGCCGGGCACGGCGCGGCGATGTCCGTCAGCCGGATGTCCACTCCGCAGACATCCAGGCCCGCGACCGCCGCGGCGCGCCGGCACAGGGCCGCCACGTCGGAGTGCACCAGGGCCGTGACGTCGCGGCTGGTCCCGCCGGTGGAAAGGTTGGCGTTCTGGCGCAGCGCGACCCGCTGCCCGGCGGCCGGCACAGACCCGGTGCGCAGCCCGGCGGCGGACAGGTGCCGCCGCGCCTCGTCGTCCAGCCGGATCCTGGTCAGCTCCCTGGCGTGCCCCGTCCCGCGCCGGGGGTCGGCGTTGACCCGCTCGACAAGCTCGGCGATGGTGGCGCGGCCGTCGCCGGTCACCGCGGCCGGGCTCAGCTCGGCGGCGGCCACGACCCGGCCGTCCACCACCAGCACCCGGTAGTCCCGCCCGGTCACGTACCGCTCCACGATGACCGGGGCGCCGTCGCCGCCCGCCATGGCGTAGGCGGCCCGCGCGCCGGCCTCGTCGGTGATCCCCACGCTCACCCGGCGGCCCTGGCTGCCGCGCAGCGGCTTGACCACGGCCGGCGTCCCGACCTGGCGCAGCGCGGCGGCGGCCTCGTCCTGGCTGGTGACGACCGCGCCGTCGGGCACCGGCACGCCCGCCCCGGCCAGCAGCCGCTTGGCGAGCATCTTGTCGGCGGCGATATCCACCCCGATGGCCGAGGTGGCCTCGGTGAGCGCGGCGCAGGCAAGCCGCCGGTTGCGGCCGTAGCCCAGGCGGAGCATGCTCAGCGCGCCGACCCGTCGCACCGGAATGCCGCGGCGCCGGGCGGCACTGGCGATCGCGGCGGTGCTGAGGCCCAGGCACTCCCGTTCAAACTGACCGGAGATTTCCGGCAGGAAGGCGGCCGGATCCGGGGCCGCGCCGGCCACTAGCCCGCCGGTGATCTCCATCGCGGCGCGCATCAGCAGTTCGGGGACGGCGGAGTCGGCGGGCTCGTCCGGCGGGCACTCCAGCACCACGTCGTAGCGGCCGTCCGCGCCGGCCCACAGCGTCTTGCCCAGGCAGACCTCCCGGCCGGCCAGGCAGGACAGCTCAAGCGCGACGTGCTCGGTGAGGTGGCCGAAGTAGGTGCCCCGGTCCAGCGCCGCCAGGAACCCGCCCGCCGCGCCCGCCGCGCAGTGGTGCCCGGCCAGTCCGGGCAGCAGCGCCGTCAGCCGCCCGGTGAGGCCGGGGTACCCGGTGCTCTCCTGGCCGGTCAGCTCGTCCAGTTCCAGCCGCGCGACGCTCACCGGGCTGGCGGTGTACACGTTCGGCCCGCACAGGTGGCGCAGGTCCATCAGCCGCACGTCGGCTCCCTCTGAGTAGGCGTTCTGGGTCAGTACCGGTCGTGGCCGGGGCCGATCGAGGGGGTCCGGGTGGCGAAGTCGAACAGGCAGCCAGCGGGCAGCAGGTGCAGCCGGACGCCGAACAGGGTGACCGGGTCCCAGTTGCCCGCCGCGTGCACCACGGCGGCGTCCTGGGCATCGACCACGGTCACCACGCCGGCGCCGAGCACCTCGAAGCCGTCGGGGCCGGCCAGCATGGCGGTGTTCTCGTCGATGCCGACGCCGAGCTGGCGCGGGTCCAGGGCCACGGCGCTGAGCAGCCGGGGGAGCCGGCCCCGCTCGCCGAAGTGCATGTCGATCAGGGAGGTCGGCATCAGGCCAAGGCCGGGCCCGGTGCGAACGGCGGCCACGGACACCCCGGCCCCGGTGCCTGACAAGATCATTGACTGGCCGAGGGCGGTGGCGCCGGCGCTGGTCCCGGCGACGACCAGGCCCCGGGCGTGCCGGTCCGCCAGCACGTCGGCGGCCCGCGAGCCGACCAGGGTCAGCAGCCGGGACTGGTCGCCGCCGCTGAAGAACACGCCGGTCGCGCCGGCCAGGGCGGTGGCGGCCTCGTCGCTGTCGGCGTCCGCCCGGCCGCGCAGCCGCAGCCCGCTGACCTGCCCGGCGCCCAGCTTCCTGAACACCTGCTCGTATTCGGCGTGTACCTGCCCCGGCTCGCCGGTAGCGGTGGTGACCAGGACAATCCGCGCGGACTCGCCGCCGCACAGCTCGGTGAAGCGCTCCAGCAGGCCGCCATCGCAGCGCCGGTCCTCGGCGCCGCCGATGATCAGCAGCCGGCCGGGGCGCTCCCCGTCAGCCGAGCCGCCGCCCACGCCGCCATCCACGTCGCCCAGCCCTCGCCATCGCCGCGGGGACCGTTTGCCCCGTCGACGCGATAGTTACCCTCCGTGAATCAGAGCCAACCTGGGGCGGCTTTTCATCACGCTGAGTAGCTGAGGCTAGGCGCTGCCGGGCTGGCGGGCCGTCCGGCGCGGGGCCGAGCGAGGCCGGGACAGCTCCTCCGGGAGCTGGAGCAGCGGGTTGGACGCGCTGGCCACGACATCGCTGGCGATGTCGATCACCTTGCGGCCCCGGCTCCGCGCGGCGGACCTGAGCTGCTCGAACGCCTGGCGCGGCTTGATCCGGTGCCGCTCGGCGAGCACGCCGATGGCCTGCTCCACCCGGACCCTGGCCAGCAGCGCGTGCTCCAGCTGGGTCACGGTGGCCCGCAGCTTGCCGGCCTCGCCGCCCTGCATGTCGATGGCGGGCTTACGGGAGGAATGCCCGTCTTGCCCGTCCTGCTCGGCCGCCAGCAGGTCCGCCAGGACCATCGCCGAGGTCAGGTCGGGCACCTCATCGCCGCCGACCCGCCAGCCGTCCTTGGTACGCCGAACGACCGCGTCGGCCGTCAGCTCGCCACAGGGGAGCTGAGCCGCGTCAGCGGGAAGCTGGGGCTTGGGACCCTGGTCGGTCGTCATTTGACGATCGACAGCTCATGCAGCCGCTGTTTGACCTGCGCCACCGAAGGGTTGGTCAGCGCGCTGCCGTCAGGGAAAACCACGGTAGGCACGGTCTGAAACCCGCCGTTAACCGACATCACGAAGTCGGCCGCGGCTGGCGTCCTCCTCGATGTTGACCTCGGCCATCTCGATCCCCTCCCGTGCCAGCTGGCTGCCTTGAGCCGCTTGCAGAAAGCACACCACGTCGTGGTGTACATGGTCAGCGGCTGTGCCATCGGGTTGTCCCCCTCCGCGTGCCGTTACGAAACTGCACATTACTAACGCTTCACGGCGCCGTGAGCTTCCCGCTGCCCCCTCCCCGCCGGCGCTGACTATATGCCGGGGATCGGGCTTGGCCAAGGGAATCCGGCCGGGACCTGCCCGTTAGCGGTGCCGCAGGTGCCGCAGGGCACCGCCATCTACCCCGTTACGTTATGGCGGGGGCGTGGGGATCGCGTGGCGACGGCATGGCGGGCATGTCGGGCGCGAGCGTCGGCGGGGTGCGGCAAGATGACGGCGGGAGGTGGCCAGTGGAAGCCCAGCACGGCCCGGACGCCGTGCTAGCCGCGCTCGACCCCGAGCAGCGCGAGGTGGCCCTGCCGCCCGCGGCCCGATCTGCGTGCTGGCCGGCGCCGGGACCGGCAAGACCCGCGCGGTGGCCCACCGGATCGCCTACACCGCCGCCATCGGCGTCACCGACCCGGCCAGGGTGCTGGCTGTGACCTTCACCACCCGGGCGGCCGCCGAGCTGCGGGCCCGGCTCAGGCAGCTCAGCGCCGCCGTCCCTGACGCTGGCCTGGAGCGGGTCCAGGCCAGGACGTTCCACTCCGCCGCGCTGCGCCAGCTCACCCATTTCTGGCCGTCCACCGTCGGCGGCCAGGCTCCGCAGGTGATCGAGTCCAAGCTCAGCCTCATCGCCGAGGCGGCGCGGCGGCTGCGGCTGTCCGCCGGGCTGCCAGAGCTGCGCGACGCGGCGGCCGAGGTGGAGTGGGCCAAGGTCACCCAGGTCCGGCCAGAGGACTACCCGGAGGCCAGCGCCAAGGCAGGCCGTACCGGGCCGTTCGCGCCCGACGTGCAGGCCAGGCTGCACGCCGACCTACGAGGAACTGCGTTATGACCGGCACGTCATCGACTTCGAATCCGTGCTGGAGCTGATGGCGGCGATCCTGGCCGAGCACCCGGCCGCGGCGGCCTCCGTCAGGGACCGGTACGAGACCTTCGTGGTCGATGAGTACCAGGACGTCAACCCGCTGCAGAAGCTGCTGCTGGAGTCGTGGCTGGGGGACCGGGAGGACGTCTGCGTGGTCGGTGACCCGCGGCAGACCATTTACTCCTTCACCGGAGCCACCCCCGCGTACCTGACCAGCTTCCCTGCCGAGTTCCCCGGCGCCACGGTGGTCCGGCTGGTCCGCAGCTACCGCTCCACGCCGCAGGTCGTCGCGCTGGCGAACTGGGTGAGCCACGGCGAGCCGGGCGGCCGGCGCGGGGTGCCCGGCCAGGGTGCCGCCGGGCTGGGGACGGGTGCGCTGGGCGGGGCGCCGCTGGTGGCGCAGCGGCCGGCCGGGCCAGACCCGCAGTTCACCGAGTTCCCCGACGAGCTGGCCGAGGCCGCTGGCGTTTCCCGGCGGATCGCCGCCGTGCTGCGGGCCGGCACCCCGGCCAGCCAGATCGCCGTCCTGGTCAGGATCAACGCGCAGACCCAGGTCTACGAGCATGCCCTGGCCGACGCGGGGGTGCCGTTCCAGGTGCGCGGCGCGCGGCGGTTCTTCGAGCGGCCCGAGGTCCGCCAGGCGGTCGCGCTGCTCCGCGCCGCCGCGCGGATCGGCCGCGCCCGACGACGATCCGGCCGGCCAGGTCAGGCCGATCCTCGCTGGCCTCGGCCTCAGCGCGCAGCCGCCGCAGGGCCGGGGCACGGCGCGGGACCGCTGGGAATCGCTGGCCGCGCTGGCCCAGCTCGCCGACGGACTTCTTCGCCGCGAACCCGCGGGCCACTCTCGACGGCCTGGCGGCCGAGCTGGTGCTGCGCACCGCCACCGGCCAGGACCCGGCGACCGACGGGGTCACGCTCGGCTCGCTGCACGCGGCCAAGGGCCTGGAGTGGGACGTGGTTTTCCTGCCCGGATTGACCGACGGGACGCTGCCGATCATCTATGCCCAGACCGACGAGGCCGTGGCCGAGGAGCGCCGGCTGTTCTACGTCGGCATCACCAGGGCGCGCGAGCAGCTCCACCTGTCCTGGGCGCTGGCCAGGGCGCCAGGAGGCCGGGCCAGCCGCAAGCCGTCCCGGTTCCTGGACGGCGCCAGGCGCGGGCAGCGGCGGCGGGCCGCGTCGGCCTGACGGCGCCAGGCGGCGCTGCCGTCGGCCCAGTGCGGCAGGCCCAGTGCGGCGGCTGGCCAGGCGGGCGGGTACGGTGCCGCAAGCGGGCGGCGAGGACGGACGGTGAGCCGGATCATGAGCAAGGCGCTCGATGGCGTGGTCGAGCTGCTCGACCTTGAGCAGATCGAGCTGGACATCTTCCGCGGCCGGAGTCCGGAGAACGAGCGGCGGCAGCGCGTCTTCGGCGGACAGGTTGCCGGGCAGGCGCTGGTCGCGGCGGGCCGGACAGTGCCCGCCGACCGGCCCGTGCACTCCCTGCACGCCTACTTCATCCGGCCAGGCGATCCGAGCGTGCCGCTGATCTACCTCGTCGAACGGGTCCGCGACGGACGGTCGTTCACGACCCGGCGGGTCTCGGTCGTGCAGCACGGCAAGACCATCTTCACGCTGTCGGCCTCGTTCCACCACGCCGAGCCCGGCGTCGAGCACGCCATTCCGATGCCGCAGGTGCCGTTGCCCGATGAGCTGGAGCCGACCGCCGAGCGGTACCGCCGCGCGTTCGGGGACCGGGCCGCCGAGTTCTTCCGTGACTCGCCGATCGAGATCCGGCACGTCGGCCCGCTCACCGTGGAAGCCGCAGGCCGACCCGTCGCTGCGGTCGGCCCGCAGTCAGGTGTGGCTGCGCGCCGACGGCGAACTGCCCGACGACCCGCTGCTGCACGTCTGCCTGATGACCTATGCCTCCGACATGACGCTGCTGGACTCGGTGCTGCTGGCCAACGGCCTGTCCTGGGCCGACGGCGGCGACCACCGGGGCCAGCCTGGATCACGCCATGTGGTTCCACCGGCCGTTCCGTGCCGACCGGTGGCTGCTGTACTCGCAGGAGTCCCCGACCGCCAGCGGTGCCAGGGGGCTGGCCCGCGGTGAGGTCTTCACCGCCGACGGCACTCTGGTGGTGTCGGTGGTGCAGGAGGGGCTCATCCGCCGCACGCTTCGCTGAGCAGACAAAATCCCAGGTCAAAAAACTGTTGCCCTCGCTGTCAGAGGCGGTGCGATAAGGTCTTTCCATGTCCGAGTGCGGCCCGAGCTAAGCAGAGGAGGTGCCAGTCGTGCTGAACAAGATCACTGAGGTCGGCGTCGTCGACGTTGCCTGCGCTGATGCTGCGTTCCAGCTCGTCCGTCCGCGTCCGCGGTACGGCGATGGTGCCTTCCTGCCCGAGCTGCTCGTGGCCGCCACGCCCACCAGTGCGTACGCGCTCGCAACCGCGCGACCGCGTACCGGCATGGCTGCCGCTGCCGCTGGCAAGCACCTGGCCCCGGCCTCCGCCGGCACCACGATGCCGACCATTAGCCAGCAGTCCATGTACATGACCCGCATCAGCGCCAATGGCGGTGGTGCCTTGGGTCCGCATCCGGCGAGGGAACCGGTCTAGAACAGACCGGCCAGCTCCCCTCAAGGCCGCGGACCCGAAGACAGGGTCCGCGGCCTTAGCTATTTAAGGCCACCGTTTGTCAGCCGCGTGAGAGACGCTGCGACGAGTTCGACGAGAGGGGATGGCACCGATGCAGTGGCCCGGCACCACCGCTGTGCTGGAGGGAGTGACACCGCAGGCTGGCGAGTCGGCGGAGAGTCAGCAAAGGGCAATTCGCCTGGCCAGGCGATCACCGGCGGACAGATCGCCCTGGCCAGCGTGTCTGTTGGCCTCGAACTGCCGTGCCGGGATGACCCGGAGCTGTTCTTCGCCGAATCGCCCGACGATGTCGAGTTCGCCAAGTCGCTCTGCAGGGGTTGCGCGACCAGGATCGCCTGCCTGGCCGGCGCGATCGAGCGTCGTGAGCCCTGGGGAGTCTGGGGCGGAGAGCTCTTCCTGCGCGGCGAAGTCGTGCCTTACAAGCGGCCGAGGGGACGTCCGAGGAAGACGACCGTCGCCGCCTGATCCTGCCCTGTGCCCGACAGATATTCGAAGACGGAGAGACGTGGTGCGGAGTCATGCATAACAGCGAGGAAGTAGTAAGAGACCGGCAACAGGCCATGACCAGCCTGGCGGCCGAGCAGCGCGACGTTCAGCGACTGCGCCGGCTGACCAGGGCGGCACGCCGCGCCGAGCGGGCCGAACGCCAGCTCACGCGGAGCTGGTCGCAGGCCACCAGGCGGCGGGACGAGCTGAGCAAGCTCACCGCCGACACGTGGTGCTAGCCATCGCCTGAGCTAGTCAGCAGGTGGCCGGGAGGCTCTGGGGCCTCCCGGCCACCTGGCATGTCAGGGGCTGCCGCAGCGGTCGGCCCGGCCGCCGCGGCCGGCTCGGGCCGGCGGCGGGATCGGGGCCGTAGCCGGGCATCCAGGTCAGCACCTCACCCCGGAACTCGCCCTCGCACTCCAGCTGGCACAGCACGCCGATCCCGGCCGTGGAGACCCGGTGGATCAGCACGTATGACGGTGGCAGGTTCAGCTGCCTGGCCACGTTCGCGGAGCGCAGGTCGGTGACCCGGCTGGCCTCGCCGCGCAGCCACTCTCTGGTGAACTTGAACGAGTCCACCTTCGACGGCTCGGCGAGCGGCGCCAGGAACGCGTGCAGCTGATCCAGGTCCACCCGCACGCCGTCGCGCAGGAAGCCGTGCGTCCGCAGTTCCTGCTCGACCGTCTCGATGCTGCCGTCGTTGTGCATCAGCCAGAGCAGCCGCCCGAAGAACAGCGGGAATCCGTCGGGCAGCCGGTCCACCGCGCCGAAGTCGAGCACGCCAAGCCGGCCGTCGTCCAGCAGCCGGAAGTTCCCCGGATGCGGGTCGGCGTGCAGCATCCCGGCCCTGGACGGGCCGGAGAACATCAGCCGGACCAGCAGGATGCCCGCCCGGTCCCGCTGCTCCTGGGTGCCCTCGGCGATGATCCGCGCCAGCGGCGTGCCGTCCATCCAGTCGGTCACCAGCGTGTGATCGGTGGCGGCCAGCACCGATGGCACGTAGATATCCGGGTCACCCGCGTAGGCGTCGGCGAAGCCCTGCTGCGACTCCGCCTCCAGCCGGTAGTCCAGCTCCTCGACGACCCTGGCCCGCAGCTCATCCAGCAGCGGCTTGGTGTCCAGGCCCGGCATCAGCACCCCGAACAGCCGGGCGATGCGCGCAAAGCTGGGTGAAGTCATTCGTCAGCGCGCGGCCCGCGCCCGGGTACTGGATCTTGACCGCGACCGTGCGGCCGTCGCCCCAGACCGCTTTATGCACCTGGCCGATCGAGGCCGCGGCGGCCGGCCGGTCATCGAACTCGGCGAACCGGTCCCGCCAGTCCTCGCCCAGATCCTGGGCCAGCACCCTGTGCACCGTGCTGGCGGGCAGCGGCGGTGCCGATTCCTGGAGCATGGTCAGCGTCGCCCGGTACGGGCCCGGCGATCTCCGGCGGCAGCGCCGCCTCGAAGATGGACAGCGCCTGGCCGAGCTTGAGCGCGCCGCCCTTCAGCTCGCCGAGTACCCGGAAGATCTGCTCGGCGGTGCGCTGCTGAATTTCCTGGGCGACGATCTCGGCAGGCCGGCCGCCGAGGCGCTTACCCAGGCCAAGCGCGGTCCGGCCCGCCAGACCGACTGGCAGGGTCGCCAGCTTGGCGGTGCGCGTGACGGCGCGGCGGGGCAGATCACTCATGATCTCTATTGTCGGTTACCACGGGGAGTCGCTGCTACAGCCACAGGCAACGTGCACCGGCCAGGTCCGCCGGCGCCACTGCCAGCCCGGCATGACCAGCTCCAAGGTGCCGTTCTCCGCCGCGCCGGGACCCGGCTCCCTGTCGATCACGCCAAGCGCCTGCACCGCGGCCTGCGCCGCGACCGCGGCGGCCAGCGCGGCATCGCAGGCCGGCGGCTCCGCGCGGCGGCCGGCGAGCTGGGCCAGGATCAGCGGCCAGGCCGGATCCAGCGCGGCCCTGGTCAGGTTCACGCAGCGCAGGCAGGCCGTCTGCCCAGGCCGGACCAGCGGCCCGACCACCCCGATCGCCTCCTCGGCGGTCACCGCCAGGTGCGGCACCCCGCCCCGGGTCAGCCAGTCGCCCAGTTCCGGGTCCGGATACCCCACGAGCACCGCCACATCCGGCAACGCCGGCCGCGCCCCCGCACCGCCCCCGAGGACGGCATGGGCGGCGTGGCCGGCCTGAGCGCCGCGTGCGGCGGGGGCACCGGGAACATTGGGCGCGGCGGGAGCGCCGGAGGCGACGGGAGCGCCGAAGGCGGTGCGGGCGGCAGCAGCGCCGGGAGCGGCGGAGGAGACGGGAGCGGCGGAGGCGGTGCGGGCGGTGGAAGCAGCGGGAGCGCCGGGGGCGTCGCGAGCGCCGAAGTTGGCGGGAATGTCCGGGTCGCTGGACGCCGGGCCATCGTTGGCCGGCATCGCGGGGGAGCGGACCAGGTCGGCGACGGTGACCTGGCCGACGCCCGATGTTCGCAGGATGGCGGCGATGGCCGTCGCGACCCGGCCCGCCCCGTAGACCCGGACCAGCGCGCCCTGGCGCCGGCCCAGGGTCGCCGCGCCCGCGTCCGAATGCCCGCGAGCCAGCGCGGTGGCCGCCAGTTCCCCGGCCAGCCGCCGCCGGTCCGCCGCAGCCTGCCCCGGCCCCGGCATCGTCACGTCGTCCAGCGCGCCGCCGGCCGCTAACAGCGTCAGGATCCGCTCCGTCACCGCCGCCGGCACGCCCTGCTCGCTGGCCGCCTCGATCACCTGGTCACGGTCCCTGCTGCCGTCCAGCAGCCCGAGCACCAGCACCGCCCGGCCCAGCCCGGTCAGCGCCATCGCCCGGCGCGGGTCAATCCCGATCTGCACGGTCTCCCGGTCCCGCCACACCGGCAGCAGTCCGGCCTTCAGCGCTGGTCTCACGGCCGGAGAGTCGCACCCGCCGCCGACACTCCGCTCGCCCCGCCAGCCCGCCCCGTCACACAGCAGTTCGGTAAACCCCGCCCGGCGTGGCGCATACTCGCCGCAGAATTTCCCGCCAGCCCGCCAGCCCGCCAGCCCGCCAGCCCGCCAGCCCGCCAGCCCGCCAGCCCGCCAGCCCGCCAGCCCGCCAGCCCGCCAGCCCGCCAGCCCGCCAGCCCGCCAGCCCGCCAGCCCGCCAGCCCGCCAGCCCGCCAGCCCGCCAGCCCGCCAGCCCGCCAGCCCGCCAGCCCGCCAGCCCGCCAGCCCGCCAGCCCGCCAGCCCGCCAGCTCTCACTCGGCGGCCTTCGCTCAATCGGCTGTCCGTAAGCCAAATCGGCGCAGTCCAAAAGTCGGCCCGTGGTTATCGGGGAGCATTTTGGGCGCTATGACACCCAAAATGCTCCCCGATAACGTTCAGCCCGTTTTCGGCCACCCGAAACCGAGGGGCGTCTCGCCAGGATGTGCCGCTAACAGCCGAAACTAGCCTGACCAGCGCACGGCCACCCCGAGGCGGCGGGCCAGCCGCCACTGGGCCGACCTCACACGGCCAGCCAGCCATCTCGCTACTCGCTAAGGACTTGCCCAGCCCGAACGGGTCCGGCCAATCGCCTGCTTGCCCCTGGCCAACACGTGCCCAGCCCGGGCGGGGCCAGTTAATCGCCGCTCGCCCTTGGCCAGGACTCGCCGAGCTTGGACGGACCCGGTCAACCGCCTGCCTGCCCAGCCTGAGACGACGGTCAGCCGCCGCTGCCGCCCGGACCCGGCTTGCCACCCTCGTCGCTGCCGCCCTCACTCGAGCCGCCCTCGTCGGCGTCGCCCTCTGCCGAGCCGCCCGCTGGGCCGCCCTCAGCCGCCCCGCCGTCATCGATGCTGCTCTCAGCCGGGCCAGGCTCAGCCTGGCCGCCGCCCGCGCCCGATCCGCCACCCGGCCCCGACCCGGCACCGGATCCGGCCTCGCCGGACATCAGCTCGTCCGTCATGCCGTCGAAGTCCGAGATGTCCAGCTCAGGCCGCCCGCGCACGAAACCGTCCGGGTCGTCGAAGTCGTCCGCCGTGGGCAGCAGGTCCGGGTGCGCCCAGATCGCGTCCCGGCCCGCCATCCCGCGCTCGTCGGTGAGGCCCTGCCAGATCGCCGCAGCCTCGCGCAGCCGGCGGGGCCGCAGCTCCAGCCCGACCAGCGTGGCGAACGTGCGCTCGGCCGGACCGCCGGCCGCCCGGCGGCGCCTGATCGCCTCGGCCAGGGCGCCGGCCTGCGGCAGCCGCTTTCCGGCCGCAGCGGCCACCACAGTGGCCACCCACCCCTCGACCAGGGCGAGCATGGTCTCCAGCCGGGCCAGCGCGGCCTTCTGCTCCGGGGTGTCCTCGGGCTGGAACAGCGCCGCGCCGGACAGCGCCTCGTTCAGCGCCTCCGGGTTGGACGGGTCGATCTGCGGCATCGCGTCGCGGAGCGCCGCGGCGTCCACCTTGATGCCCCTGGCGTAGTCCTCGACGGCACCGAGCAGCCGGGCCCGCAGCCACGGCACGTGGGCGAACAGCCGCTGGTGGGCGGCCTCGCGCAGGGCCAGGAACAGCCGGACCTCTTCCTCGCCGACCTCCAGCCCGGCGCCGAACGCGGCCACCCCGGCGGGCAGCAGCGCGGCGGTGCCGGCCGGGCCGAGCGGGAGCCCGACGTCGGTCGAGCTGACCACCTCATCAGCCAGCGCCCCGACGGCCGCGCCCGCCTGGCCGCCGACCATCATGCCGCCGATCCGGCGCATCATGTCGCCTAGGCCGCCGAGTGCGCCGAGGCCGCCGGTCATCGCGGTCATCGCCGCGCGCATCTCCGGCGGCAGGTCAGCGGCGATCTCGGACGGGTCTTCGCCGATCATCCCGCCCATCGCCTCGACCGCGCGGGAGGCGATCGGGTCGCAGAGCTTGGACCATACGGGCAGGGTCGCTTCCACCCATTCCGCCCGGCTCCACGCCTGGGCGGTCCTGATCCCCGAGGGGAACTCGGTGGTGTCCTCCAGCCACAGGTCCGCCAGCCGCAGCGCCTCGGTGACCTGGGCGCGCTCGTTTTCCAGCACGCTGGCGTCGCCCTTGGCGGCCACCGTCTGCCGGGCCATGTTCTTGGCCAGGTCCCAGTTGACCGGGCCGCCCTGCCAGGACATAAGGTCAGCGAACTGCCGCAGCGCGTCCGCGAGCTGGGACGGGTCGCCGAACGGGCCGAGCGGCCCGCCGGCGCCGGGGTTGTTCCCCGAGCCCCCGGAGCCGGAGCCCCCGGAGCCGGAGCCCTCGTCCGGGTTGCGCGGCATCCCGAAGCCGAAGGGAGGCTCGGTCATCTCCGCCGCCTCTCAGGCAGGATGGAAGAGTCCATGTTGGCCAAGCTATCCCGGGAGCGATGGGTCGTGAGCAACCGAGATGCCGAGGTTCGCCGTGGGCGCAGCACTGACAGGGCATCCGGGCAGCCCGGCAAGCGGCCCGACGAGCAGCCCAGCGAGCAGCCCCGCGAGCAGCCTGCCGTGACGACCAGCAAGGACCCGTCCGGGCCGGTCGTCGCCGTGACCGGCGCGGCCCGGGGCCTGGGACACGCCCTGACCACCCGGCTGGCCGGGTCCCCTCGCCTTCGGCCGGGTCATCGCGATCGACGATCACCGAGGCGAGGCCACCGGGGTGACCTGGCGGGTGGTCGATGTCCGCGATCCGGCCCTGGCCGGGCGGCTGGCCAGCGTGGACGTCGTCGTGCACACCGATCTGGACCTCGGTCCCGGCACCGAACGCCGGGCCAGGCGGGCGTTCAACGTGCGCGGCGCGCAGACCGTGCTGACCGCCGCGGCGGCCGGCGGGGTGGGCCGCGTGGTGCTGGTCACCAGCGCGATGGTCTACGGCGCCCGCCCCGACAACCCGGTGCCCCTGCCCGAGGACGCGCCGCTCGGTGCCGACCAGGACGGCAGCGTGGTCGGCGATCTGCTGGAGATCGAGCAGCTCGCGCAGCGCTCGGCGCTGGCCCATCCGGGGATGGCGGTCACCGTCGTCCGCCCGGCCGCGCTGGTCGGCGAGGGCGTGGACACCCTGATCACCCGGCATTTCGAGGCGCCCCGGCTGCTGGCCGTGAAGGGCTGCGTGCCGCGCTGGCAGTTCTGTCACGTGGATGACCTGGTGTCGGCGCTTGAGCTGGCCGTGACTGGCGAGGTGACCGGGGCGTTCGCGGTCGGCTGCGATGGCTGGCTGGAGCCTGAGCAGCTAGAGGAACTGTCCGGGCTGAAGCGGATCGAGCTGCCGGCCGGCCTGACCTTCGCCACCGCCCAGCGGCTTTACCGGGCCGGGCTCACCCCGGCGCCCGTCAACGACCTGCATTTCGTCGTATACCCGTGGGTCGTCGACTGCGCGGCGCTGCGAGCCGCCGGGTGGCGGCCCAGCTACGACAACGCCGCCGCGGTCAGCGTGCTGCTTGACCAGCGGGCCGGGCATCACGCGGTGGCCGGGCGGCGGCTGGACCGCAAGGACGCCACCATCACGGCGGCCGGCGCCACGGTTGCCGTCATCGGCACCGCCGCGATCGTGGCCCGTGCCCGCCGTAAACGCCGGGGCGCCTGACCGGCGCCTGACCCGGCCGCCGCCGGACCGGTACCGGCGGCGTCAGGTGGTCTGCGTCACGTTGTAACTTGGCTCAGTGACTGTCATCCGGATGGCCGAGTTCCGCGCGGAACCGCTGTCGGTGGACGAAGTGCGCGCGGCAGTCGCCGACCCGGCCGCCGGCGCTATCGCCCTGTTCATCGGGACCGTGCGCGACCATGACCACGGCCGGGCGGTCGCGGCGCTCCAGTACAGCGCCCATCCCTCCGGCGCGGAGCAGCTCCGGCTGGTCGCCGAGAAGGTCGCCGCGCGGACCAGCGTGCGCGCGCTCGCCGCCGTGCACCGGGTGGGCGACCTGGCGATCGGTGACCTCGCGGTGGTGGTGGCCGCCAGCGCCGATCACCGGGACGAGGCATTCGCCGCCTGCCGGTCCCTGATCGAGGACCTGAAGGCGACCGTTCCGGTCTGGAAGCATCAGCACTTCGCCGATGGCGAGAGTGAGTGGGTGAACAGTGCCTGACCCTGATTCCCCCGGCGGCCAGGAGCCGCCCGGCGACCAGGAGCTCCCCGGCAGCCAGCAGGGCGGCCAGCCTCCGGGTGCGCAGCCGCCCGGTACCCCGCCGCCGGGCACCCAGTCGCCCGGTACCCCGCCGCCCGGCCCGCCGAGCCGCCCGAGCCGCGCCGCCCGGGCCCTCTGGCCGGGCTCGCCCGCGCTGACCAGGCGCGGCCTCACGCTGCTCGTGGCCGGCTTCGGCGTGATCGCCGCGCTAGTCATCGCGGCCACCCTGCCGGTCCCGTACGTCGCGCTGACCCCCGGCCCGACCCTGAACACCCTGGGCCAGCTCTCCGGCCGCCCGCTGATCCAGATCTCCGGCCATCCGACCCACAAGACCAGCGGGCACCTCAACATGGTGACGGTCTCGTTCATCGGAGGCCCGCAGAGTAATTTCAACATCTTCGCGGCCCTGCGCTCCTGGCTGACGCCGGACAACGCCGTGGTCCCCGAGGAAGAGATCTTCACCCCCGGCCAGACCCAGCAGCAAGTCCTCCAGCAGGACACCGAGGAGATGTCCAGCTCCCAGCAGCTCGCCACGGCGGCGGCGCTTTGCCAGCTCGGCGTCCGGTTCAGGACGGTGGACACGATCCAGAGCACCGAGAAGGGCAAGCCCGCCTACGGCGTGCTGCGCAAGGGTGACGTGATCACCGCCGTGGACGGCACGCCGGTGACCTGCCGGCACGACGCGGCCGCGATGATCAGGAACCGCAAGCCGGGCGCGCAGGTGACGCTGACCGTCAGCCGGCACGGCGCGCCCCGGACGTTCCGGCTGGCCACCGCCGACGTCAGCGGCACCCCGGTGGTGGGCGTGGCCGTCGGCGAGAGCTTCGTGTTCCCGTTCAAGGTCAAGATCAGCATCGGCAATATCGGCGGGCCGAGCGCCGGCATGATGTTCGCGCTCGGCATCATCGACAAGCTCACGAACGACGACCTCACCGGCGGCAAGTTCATCGCCGGCACCGGCGAGATCGAGGTCAACGGCAAGGTCGATCCCATCGGCGGCATCCAGCAGAAGATGGCCGGCGCCAGGGCGGCCGGCGCCACGGTGTTCCTCACCCCGGCGGCCAACTGCCCGGACACCTCCGGCGCCGTCCCGGCCGGCCTGCGGCTGGTCAAGGTGAGCACGCTGGGCGGCGCGGTCCGCGACCTCAACGCGATCAAGCAGGGGAAGCCAGTCCCGTCCTGCTGACATCCTGCAAAGGGGGAGGGCGTGGCCTTCCGTGCTCCTGGCCGGCCTCCGGCGGCCCGGCAGCAGGCTGCGCTTGCCCGCTGGCAGCGCCGGCTCATCGCGGCGGCCGTAGCCGTGGTGGCGCTGATCGTCCTGGGCTGCGTGGGCGCGGGGATCTGGACGGACCTGCTGTGGTTCCGCTCGGTCGGGCACGCCGGCACGTTCGAGACGACCTTCGCCGCCAAGTGGACGCTGTTCGGGGTGGCGGCCGGGTTCATGGTGCTGATGGTCGGCGGCAACACCTGGCTGGCCTACCGGCTGCGGCCCGCGCTGTCCATGCTGGGCACCAGGACCAGGTCGGGCCTGATCTCGCCGCTGGACTCCGGCGCCGCCGACGGACCCGCCGGGGGACTGGCGGCCGACGGCCAGACGACCGGGGGCATGACGGCCGGGGGACTGAGCGCGGATCCCGGGCCGCCGGAGTGGCCGGCCCAGGCCTGGCGGCCCGCCCTTGACTCGCACCGCCGAGCTGCGCTCGCCGTCCTGGTCGGCGTAACCGGGCTTATCGCCGGCGTCAGCGCCACGCGGCACTGGCAGACCTGGCTGCTGTTCGCGAACCGTACTTCGTTCGGGAGAAAAGACCCTCAGTTCGGCCTGGACATCTCCTTCTTCGTCTTCGACTACCCGTTCATCCGGCTGGTCCTGACTTACCTGTTCGCGGGCGTCCTGGTCGCGCTGCTGGCCGCGACGTCGGTGCACCTGCTCTACGGCGGGCTCGCGCCGTCCCGGCGCGGCGAGCGGGCGACCGTCGCGGCCCGGACCCAGCTCTTCGTGCTGGCCGGGGTGTTCGTGCTACTCAAGGCCGGGGCGTACTGGACCGACCGGTACGGCATCGACTTCGCCCAGCACAACGTGGTGCAGACCGGCGCGTCCTACACCGACGTCAACGCGATCTTGCCGGCCAAGACGGTGCTGGCCGTCATCGCCATCATCTGCGCCGCGCTGTTCCTGGTCGGCGCGGCCCGGCGCAGCTCGATGCTGCCCGCCATCGGGCTCGGCCTGCTGGTGCTGTCGGCGGTGCTGCTGGGCGGCGTGTACCCGGCGGTCGTGCAGGAGTTCGTGGTCAAGCCGAACGAGCTGGCCAAGCAGGCGCCGTTCCTGGCCAGGGAGATCGCCGGGACCCGGCGGGCCTACGGGCTGACCGGCACCCAGGTGGTCTCCTACCCGGCCAGCCCGGCCCAGCCGGCCGCCGAGGTGGCGGGCCAGGCCGCCGCGCTGCCGGACCTGCGGCTGGCCGACCCGGCCGTGATGTCGGCCGCGTTCCAGCAGCTCCAGCAGGTCAAGAGCTACTACGAGTTCCCGCCGGTGCTCAGCGTGGACCGCTACCAGGTGCCCGGTTCCACGGTGCCGCTTGACATGATCATCGGCGTCCGGGAGATGCGCGGACCGCCCGCCGGGCAGGCGAGCTGGGTCAACACCCACCTGGTGTATACGCACGGATACGGCATCGTCGCGGCGGACGCCGGGACCGTGCAGTCCAGCGGCAGCCCGGTCTTCACCCAGGGCGGCATCCCGGAGTCCGCCGGGGTGCTCGGCCGGTTCCAGCCGCGGGTGTACTTCGGCGAGCAGGAGTCCAGCTACGTGATCGCCGGCGGCCGCGGCCAGCGGGAGCTGGACTACCCCGGCGGGACCGGCGGCGGCCAGCGCGACAGCACCTACCACGGCCCCGGCGGCGTGCCGGTCGGGTCGCCGCTGCGCCGGCTGCTCTACGCGGTCAAGTTCCGCCAGCTCAACATCCTGCTGTCCGCCGCCATCAACAACAGGTCCCGGATCCTGTACATCCGGTCCCCGCTGGCCAGGGTGGCCAAGGTGGCGCCGTTCCTCACCCTGGACGGGGACCCCTACCCGGTGGTCGTCGGGCACCAGCTCGACTGGGTGGTGGACGGCTACACGGACAGCAACGATTACCCGTACTCCGCGCGGATCGGCCTGCGCGACGCGACCAGCGATAGCTACGCGCCGCGCGGTGGCGTCACCGGCCCCGGCGGCGAGGTGAATTATCTGCGAAATTCGGTCAAGGCCGTGGTGAACGCCTATACCGGGCAGGTCACCCTCTACCAGTGGTCGCAAGGGTCGGGCCGGGACCCGGTGCTGGCCGACTGGGAGAAGGCGTTCCCCGGCCTGATCCGGCGCTCCAGTGCCATCCCGGCGGCGCTGCGTGCTCAGCTCCGCTACCCCGAGGCGCTGCTGGAGGTGCAGCGCCAGATCCTGACGGAGTACCACGAGACGAGCGCCTCGGCGTTCTACGCCGGGCAGGACTTCTGGTCGCTGCCGACCGACCCGGCCAGCATCGGGCACGGCAGGCTGCAGCCCCCTTACTACCTGACGCTCGTGGTGCCCGGCCAGGCGCAGCCCGAGTTTTCGCTGGTCACGTCGTTTACCCAGCGGTACAGGCCGAACCTGGCCGCGATCGTGGCGGTCAACAGCGACACTGCCAGTCCCGATTACGGGCGGCTGGAGATCCTCCAGCTCCCGCAGGACGCCGGGATCGCCGGGCCGCAGCAGGCGCACACCCTGCTGGAATCCGATACCACCGCCTCGGCCGATTTGGCGCTGTGGCGCAAGGGCGGCGCCAAGGTCACGTTCGGCAACCTGATCACCGTGCCAGTGGGCGGCGGCCTGCTCTACACCCAGCCCGTCTACGTCTCCGCCAGGGCAGGGGACGCCTCCTACCCCGCGCTGACGCGGGTATTCGCCTACTACGACGGCCAGGTCGGGTACGCGCCGACGCTGGCCGGAGCGGTGGACCAGGCGCTCGGCACCACCAGCGGGCAGGCCGGCTCCGGGCCGCCCGGCACGCTGAACTGGTACCTGGAGCAGGCCAGGACCTGGTACGCCAGCGCGCTGACCGCGCTGCGGGGACTGCACTGGTCGCAAATCGGCACGGACCTTGCCAAGATGAACGAAGCGCTGACGCAGGCATCCCGGCTGGCCGGCGGGACGGGCGGGGGATCGTCCGGCGGGCTAGCGCCCGCCGCGCCCGCCACGGCCGGACATTCCGGTCACTGACCCGTCCCTCTGGCGGGCGCGGGGACGCCGCCGAGGGCGTACGCTCGGATCTGACGGGACGAAGTGATTCCCGTGACTTGCGATCCGTGCGGCAGGACCAGGTCGCGGCCCAGGGGGTCACGCCCGGGGAATCAGCACTAGCGAGGTCAGGCCCTGCGAGTCCGGCAGGGCCGGACTGAAGGGAGCCGGACTGGCCGTGGCGCCACGTGTTCTCGTTGACGCGACTGCGGTGCCCGCGGACCGCGGCGCGCACGGCCGTTATGTCGACGGCCTGGTGAGCGCGCTAGGTGCGGCGGGGGCCGACCTGGCCGTAGCCTGCCAGCGGGCCGACGAGGAACGCTACGAGCGGCTGGTACCAGGCGCGCGAATTGTGGCGGCCCCGCCGGCCATCGCGCACCGCCCGGCCCGGCTGGCCTGGGAGCAGAGCGGCCTGCCGCTCGTCGCCCAGCAGGTGTCGGCCGACGTGATCCACTCGCCGCATTGCTCGATGCCGCTGCGCCCCGGCGTGCCGACCGTGGTGACCGTGCACGACCTGACGTTCTTCACCGAGCCGGACGCGCACAGCCCGCTGACCGCCACGTTCTTCAAGGCGGCCATCCGCACCTCCGCGCGGCGCGCCACCCGGCTGATCGTGCCGTCCAAGGCGACCCGCGACGAGCTGGTCCGGGTGCTCGGCTCCGACCCCACCAGCATCGACGTCGCCTACCACGGCGTCGACCACGACCTGTTCCGGCGTCCGGACTCCCAGAAGCTGGCGCAGGTGGCCAGCAGGCTCGGCCTGCACGGCCAGCCCTATGTCGCCTACCTCGGCACGCTGGAGCCGCGCAAGAACGTTCCCGCGCTGATCGACGGCTGGGCGGCGGCGGTGGCCGACCTGAGCAGCCCGCCCGCGCTGGTGCTGGCCGGCGGCAGCGGCTGGAGCGATGAGGTGGACAAGGCCGTCGCCGCGGTCCCCGCGCACCTGCGCATCGTCCGCCCCGGCTACCTGCACTACACCGACCTGCCCGGCTACTTCGGCGGCGCGATGGTGGTCGCGTTCCCGAGCATCGGGGAGGGCTTCGGCCTGCCGGTGCTTGAGGCGATGGCCTGCGGCGCGCCCGTGCTGACCACGCACCGCACCTCGCTGCCCGAGGTCGGCGGCGACGCGGTCGCCTACACCGAGCCGGAGGCCGCGTCGATCACCACCGCGCTGCGGTCGCTGATCGACGACGCCGGGCGGCGGACCTCGCTCGGCGAGTCCGGGTATGCCAGGGCCAACGAGTTCACCTGGGGCGCCTCCGCCGAGGCGCATATGGCGAGCTACGAGCGTGCGGCGGCTCAGGGATACGAGTAGCCTCGCCGCATGCGCAGCGACTCCGCCGGGTCAGTGCAGCCAGGGACAGGGCAGCCAGGGACAGTGCAGCCAGGGACAAGGCAGCCAGGGACAAGGCAGCCGCTTGAGGCGATCGTGCTCGTCGGGGGCCAGGGGACCCGGCTGCGCCCGCTGACCGTCGGCCGGCCCAAGCAGCTCGTGCCGTGCGCCGGCGTCCCGTTCCTGTCTCACCAGCTCGCCCGCGCCGCCGCCAGCGGCATCAGCCGCGTGGTGCTGGCCACCTGCTTCCGCGCCGAGCTGTTCGAGCAGGCATTCGGCGACGGGTCGGCGCTCGGCCTGGAGCTGACCTACGTCGAGGAGGACCAGCCTCTTGGCACCGGCGGCGGCATCCGCAACGCCGCCGCCCAGCTCCGCGGCGGCCCCGATGACCCGGTCGTGGTGCTCAACGGCGACCTGCTGTCCGGGCATGACCTCGGCGCGCAGCTCGCCGTGCACGAGAAGGCCGACGCGGCGGTGACCCTGCACCTCGTCGAGGTCGCCGACCCGGCCAGGTTCGGCTGCGTGCCGACGGACGGCGGCGGCCGGGTGACCGCGTTCCTGGAGAAGACCCCGAACCCGGTGACCAACCGGATCAACGCGGGCTGCTACGTCTTCCGCCGCGCCGTCATCGACCAGATGCCGGCCGGCGCCGTGGTGTCGGTGGAGCGGGACACCTTCCCGGCCCTGATCGCGGCCGGCGAGGTCGTCATGGGCTATCCGGACTCGTCCTACTGGCTCGACGTCGGCACGCCCGAGGCGTTCGTGCAGGGCTCGCGGGACCTGGTGCTCGGCGCGCTGGACTCGGCCGCGCTGCCCGGCGAGCCCGGTGACGCGCTGGTCCTGGCAGGCGCCACGGTCGACCCGTCGGCGGTGCTGGTCGGCGGGACCGTGGTCGGGGCCGGCGCGGTGGTCGGGGCGGGCGGCCGGCTGGACGGCGCCGTGCTGTTCGACGGCGCGAACATCGGAGCCGGGGCGGACATCCACGCCAGCATCGTCGGCAAGTCCGCGTGGATCGGGGACGGCGTGCTGCTGGACGGCGTCGTGATCGGGGACGAGGCCCGGATCGAGTCGGGTAACGAGCTGCGCCGCGGGCTGCGAGTGTGGCCGGGCGCGCACCTGACCGCCACCTCGGTCCGGTTCTCCACCGATGCCTGATCTAGCTGGCACCGCCCTGGACAGCCCCGCTCCAGCCGCCGCCACAGCCCCGGTCGCGCCAGCCCCCGCCACAGCCTGGGTCGCCCCGGTCGCCCCGGTCGCCCCGGTCGCCCTGGCCGCCGCCACAGCCCCAGCCGCCCCGGTTGCCGGTATAGCCCCAGCTGCCCCGGCTATCCCTGCGCTGGCCGATCCCGCCGAGGGACTACGCCGGGACTGGATGGCGCCGTTCCCGCTCGACCCGCGCCTGGTGCTCGGCGTGCACCGGCACGGCGGCGGCGATCCCGCCTGCCGGGTGGACCAGGCCGGCGCCGTCTGGCGGGCCAGCCTGACCCCGGACGGCCCCGGCACCCTCCGCGTGCAGGCGGGTCCCGCCGACGGTGGCACCCGCGTCGCGGCGCGAGCCTGGGGCCCGGCGCGGCCTGGCTGCTCGACGGGCTGCCCGCCCTGCTCGGCGCGGAAGACGCGCCCGAGGGCATGCGGCCCGCGCACGCCCTGATCAGCGACCTGGTGCTGCGCCATCCCGGCTTCCGCGTCGGCAGGTCAGGCCGGGTCATGGAGGCGCTGATCCCGGCCGTGCTGGAGCAGAAGGTCGTCGGGCTTGAGGCGTTCCGTTCCTGGCGCCTGCTGCTCACCAGATTCGGCCTGCCCGCTCCCGGTCCTGTCCCGGCCCGGATGCGGGTCTGCCCGCCCGCCGCCACCTGGGCCGCGCTCCCGTCCTGGGAGTGGCACCGGGCCGGCGTTGAGGGCATCAGGGCCGCCACCATCCGCGGCGCCGCGAAGCTGGCCGGGCTACTGGAGCAGATCGTGACGCTGCCGTCCGCCGAGGCCGACCGGCGGCTGCGGTCGCTGCCCGGCATCGGCCAGTGGACCTCCGCCGAGATCCGGCAGCGCGCCTGCGGCGACCCCGACGCGGTGAGCGTGGGCGACTACAACCTGCCCGGCGCGGTCGGCTGGGCGCTGGCCGGCCGGATCGTGGACGACGACGGCATGCTGGAACTGCTGGCGCCGTACGCCGGGCACCGCTACCGCGCCGCCCGGCTCATCGAGTTCAGCGGCATCCGCCCGCCCCGCCGCGGCCCCCGGAACCCCGTCCGCGACTACCGCGCCTTCTAGCGGTCCCGCCCGTCACTCGGCCGTCCAGATCGCTGGCCCAATTCGCTGGCCCAATTCGCTGGCCCAATTCGCTGGCCCAGCTCGCTGGCCCGATGTGCCGACCCGGCTCGCCGACCCGCTGTCCCACTGGCCTCACACACCCCATCCGCAAAGCCGACCCGCTCCGCCCGCCCACCCCAGCCGGGACGCCAGCGACAGTGCACCCGGTTTCACTGTCGCTGTTTCGACAGTAGAAGTGGGTTCACTGTCGCTAGGACCAGCTGGGCCGCGCCGGGCCGCGCCCGGGGTCGGTTCGGCATTACCCGGCCGGGGCCGTAGGGGAGCAGGGCGGCTGGCCACCTAGTGTGGGGGCATGAGCGCCGACGCCTCCGGTCCCCGCCCGTCCCGTTCACCATCCGCTACCCCCGCTACGCCCGCCGTCTCCGACAACGCCCTGCGCCGGGTGCTCGCCCGGGCCAGGGACGGCAAGTCGCTTGACCAGGACGAGGCCGTGACCCTGCTGCACGCGCGGGGCGAGCGGCTAGACGCGCTGCTCGGGCACGCCGCCAGGGTCAGGGACGCCGGCCTGGAGCAGGCGGGCCGCCCCGGCGTCATCACCTACTCCCGCAAGGTGTTCATCCCGGTGACCCGGCTGTGCCGGGATCGCTGTGCCTACTGCACCTTCGTCACGGTGCCCGGCCGCGTGGACAGCCCGTACCTGTCGCCCGACGAGATCCTGCGGATCGCCAGGGACGGCGCCGCGCTCGGCTGCAAAGAGGCGTTGTTCACCCTCGGCGACCGGCCCGAGGACCGCTGGCAGGCGGCCCGCGAGTGGCTCGACGCGCACGGCTACGACGACACCCTGTCCTACGTCAGGGCCATGGCGATCCGGGTGCTGGAGGAGACCGGCCTGCTGCCGCACCTCAACCCGGGCGTGCTGAGCTGGCAGGACTTCCAGCGCCTCAAGCCGGTCGCCCCGTCCATGGGGATGATGCTGGAGACCACCGCGCGGCGGCTGTTCACCGAGAAGGGCGGCCCGCACTTCGGCAGCCCCGACAAGGACCCGCGGGTCCGGCTGCGGGTGCTGGAGGACGCCGGCCGCAGCAGCGTCCCGTTCACCACGGGCATCCTGATCGGCATCGGCGAGACCCTGGCCGAGCGGGCCGAATCCATCTTTGCGATTCGCAAAGTGGGCCGCGAGTACGGCGGCATCCAGGAAGTTATCGTGCAGAACTTCCGTGCCAAGCCCGACACCCGCATGCGTGCCGCGCCCGATGCCGAGCTGGACGACCTCGCCGCCACCATCGCGGTCGCCCGCCTGGTGCTCGGCCCCTCGGCCAGGATCCAGGCCCCGCCGAACCTGATCGGCGACCAGTACCAGCTCATCCTGCGGGCCGGCATCGATGACTGGGGCGGCGTCTCGCCGCTGACCCCCGACCACGTCAATCCCGAGCGCCCGTGGCCACAGATCGACGACCTGGCCGCGCAGACCGCGGCCGGCGGCTTCGAGCTGGCCGAGCGGCTGACCATCTATCCCGGTTATATCCGCGAACCGTGGCTGGACCCCCGGCTCGGCGCGCACGTCGCGGCGCTCGCGGACCCCGCGACCGGGCTGGCCGCTGCCGAGGCCATGCCGCGCGGCCTGCCCTGGCAGGAGCCGGACGGCGGCTGGACCCAGGCGGGCCGGACCGACCTGCACGTCACCATCGACACCGCCGGCCGGACCGCCGACCGCCGGGATGACTTCGCCGAGGTCTACGGCGACTGGGAAGAGGTCCGCGCTCGTCTGGCCCCCACTCCGGCCAGCACAGCGTCGGCCAGCACAGCGTCGGCCAGCACAGGGCCGGCCAGCACAGGGCCGGCCAGCCGGGCCACCGCCGGCGGCGACCCCGGCCGGGTACGGCCCGAGGTCGCGGCGGCGCTGCGCAGCGCCGAGCGCGATCCAGCCCAGGTCACCGACGCCGAGGCGCTGGCGCTGCTCGATGCCGACGGCGCCGAGCTGGACGCGCTGGCCGCCCTGGCCGACGGCCTGCGCCGCGACACCGTCGGCGACGACGTCACGTTCGTGGTGACCAGGAACATCAACTTCACCAACGTCTGCTACACCGGCTGCCGGTTCTGCGCTTTCGCCCAGCGCCGCACCGACGCCGACGCCTACACCCTGTCCCTGTCCCAGGTCGCGGACCGCGCGCAGGAAGCCTGGGAGGCGGGCGCCACCGAGGTGTGCATGCAGGGCGGCATCCACCCCGACCTGCCCGGCACCGCCTACTTCGACCTCGCCGCCGAGGTCAAGAAGCGCTGCCCGGGGCTGCACGTGCACGCCTTCTCGCCGATGGAGGTCATGAACGGCGCCTCCCGCACCGGCCTGCCCGTCCGCGAGTGGCTGTCCAGGGCCAAGGCCGCCGGGGTCGGCTCGCTGCCCGGCACCGCCGCCGAGATCCTGGACGACGATGTCCGCTGGGTGCTGACCAAGGGCAAGCTGCCCGCCGCCGCGTGGGTGGAGGTCATCACGACCGCCCACGAGCTCGGCATCCCGACGAGCGCGACCATGATGTACGGGCACGTCGACACCCCGGCGCACTGGGTCGGTCACCTGCGGGTGATCCGCGAGATCCAGCAGCGCACCGGCGGGTTCACCGAGTTCGTGCTGCTGCCGTTCGTGCACGCCAGCTCGCCGATCTACCTGGCCGGGCTAGCCAGGCCAGGCCCCACCAGGCGGGAGAACCGGGCGGTGCACGCCCTGTCCCGGATCCTGCTGCACGGCGCGATCCCCAACATCCAGTGCTCCTGGGTCAAGCTCGGCGAGGATGCCTGCCAGGACGTGCTGAAAGGCGGCGTCAACGACCTGGGCGGCACCCTGATGGAAGAGACCATCAGCCGGATGGCCGGGTCCGCGCACGGCTCTTACAAGACCATCAGCGACCTGCGGGCCCTGGTCGCCCCCACCGGCCGCCCGCTGCGCCAGCGCACCACCGCCTACGGCGAGCCGTCCCCCGAGCGGGTGGCCGCCGCCACCGCCAGCGACGGCGTCTGCGCCGCCGTCCGCGCCCCCAGCACCTCGCTGCGGCTCCTGGACCGGGATATATGGGAACGGCAAGCCCATGCGGATATGGCTGCCAATGCGGGCGAGGACCTGTCGAATGAGCCGGACGCCTGGTGATCGGGCGGCGCTTGCTGCCGTCTGCCTGGACGGCAGGGCTCGGCCGCTGAAGCCAGGTTCTGCGTCAGGCGGTGGCGAAGGTGGCCCAGACGACCTTGCCGGGGCGGCCCGGCGCGCTGCACGAGCCCCACTGGTCGCTGAGCGAGGCGATCACGTGCAGGCCTCGTCCCGACTCGTCCAGCCAGCACGGCTCGCGCGGAACGGGCATCTCATCGCTCGGGTCGGCCACCGCGCAGACCACGGCCGGGCCGGCGTGCACCAGGCCGAGCCTGATCGGGCGGCCCATCGAGTAGGCGGGCGTGCGCAGCCCGTGCCGCAGGGCGTTGGACAGCAGCTCAGAGACGACCACGGCGACATCGGGCTCGCGGTCGGCCACGCCCCAGCGCTCGAGCGTCCGGGAGGTGAACCGGCGGGCGGCCGAGATGCAGCTGGGCGCGGTGCCCGGCGTGCGCATCGCAATTCGTGGATAGCACGGCCACTCGGGCGAATCGGGCAGCGGAGCGGCACCTGACGCACTTGGGTCGGCCGCCGGGACAGTTCCGGTCACCGGGCCGTCGCCGACCGGGTAGGCGTTCGCCGAGCCGGTCGCCGCGGCGGCCATCTCAGCGGCCCTGTGCAGCCACTGCCAGGCCGCCGACGCGCTGGCGACCTGGTGGTGGTGGACCGGGTGTGCTGTCATCACGGTTACAGGAAGCTCCATCGCTTCTGCGTAGGTTTCGGCCAGTTGAATCCTGCCTCATGCACAAGCCCGCTGCAAGCGCAGTTGCACGTGCATCTCTCCTGTTATCCTGCTACGCGCACCGCTCGTTCGCGCCGTGCAGGTGCACGTGCAGGTGCTCCGTGCTTCACGATACCAGGCGAGGGAGAGAACATGCAGTTCGCGAACGGTGCGCCGGCCGATCAGCTCGGGGTGACGGGGTGGCGCAAGAGCCAGGCAAGCAACCCCAGCGGCAATTGCGTGGAGCTGGCGGCACTTCCGGACGGGGATGTGGCTGTCCGGAATTCGCGTCATCCCGCGGGTCCGGCGCTCGTCTACACCCGCGCGGAGCTGGCGGCGTTTCTGGCCGGCGTGCGGAACGGCGAGTTCGACGACCTTGCTGGGGCGTAGTAGGTAATGTCCTGAGACGGGAGACGTTTCATGCGACATCAGTGAAAATCTGGCACAGGCCGTTTAGCGCGGTGGATGATAAGGTGCACAGTGCGCCATCAACCTCGCGGGACGGCGTTGTCCCGCGGCTCGCGTGAAGGCGGTGCTTGAGCTCGTGAAGGCGGTGCTTGAGCTAGTGCGGATCGTCGCGGCGGCGCATGGGAGGCGTGCCGCGACTCCGGGGGGGATGTGGGGTCGCCCGGCCTCACCTGTGGCTCTGGGAGCGGGATGAACATGGTTCAGTCGGGTGGCGAGTTGCCCGTCGGCCTGGTCGCAGACCAGCCGCGTGGCGGTCCGACCGTCCTGCGGATGCTGCTCGGAATTCAGCTCCGCCGGCTGCGCGAGGCCAAGGGCATTTCCCCGGAGAAGGCCGGCTACGAGATCCGTGCCTCCCGGTCGAAGATCAGCCGGGTCGAGCACGGCCGGGTGGGCTTCAAGGAGCGCGACGTCGCTGACCTGCTCACCCTGTACGGCGTCACCGACGAGAAAGAGCGGGAGCGGATGCTCACGCTTGCCCGGCACGCCAACAACCAGGGCTGGTGGGCCAAGTACGACGACATCATGCCGGACTGGTTCGAGTCCTACGTGGGCCTGGAGCAGGCGACCTCGCTGATCAGGACCTACGAGCTGCAGTTCGTGCCCGGCCTGTTCCAGACCGAGGACTACGCCCGCGGCGTCACGATGCTGGGTCACCGGGCCGCGTCGCCGCGCGAGATCGAGCGCCGGGTCGGCCTGCGGATGCACCGCCAGGAGCTGCTCTACGTCGCCGACGCCGCCGCGCATCTGGGCGGTCATCGACGAGTCGGCGCTGCGCCGCCCGGTCGGCGGCCGCGATGTGATGCGGGCGCAGCTCAAGCACCTGATCGAGGTCGCCGAGCTGCCGCACGTCACGCTCCAGGTGATGCCGTTCAGCCAGGGCGGGCACCCGGCGGCGGGCGGCTCGTTCACGATCCTGCGGTTCGCCGAGCCTGACCTGCCCGACATCGTCTACATCGAGCAGCTCACCAGCGCGCTGTACCTGGACCGCCGCGACGAGGCCGATAACTACATGGAAGTCATGAACCGGCTGAGCGCCGAGGCCGACACTCCGGCCGATACCGCGAGCCTGCTGAACAAGATCATGAAGTCCCTGTAGCGAGCCTTTCCCGGTCAGCCCGGCGCCTTTTCGGCTCACCATTATTAAATGCACAGTCAGTTAGTCGCGCCCGCGTTACTTCGTCAGCATGAACGCATCGGGATCGCGCTCGGGCCGTGGCCGGGCCGGTGCCGCCGGGTGCCCGACACCAATGGCGCCCATCGGCTCCCAGCCCGCCGGCAGGCCAGCGCCGCCGCCGCGACCTGCTGGCAGAACAGCGTGCTGGACACCCAGCACGAGCCGAGCCCCTCGATGGCCAGGGCGACCAGCAGGTTCTGCACGGCCGCGCCCATCGCGACGACGAACATGGACCGCTCAGCGGTGTTCCTGCGCGCGTCTGGGTAGCTGTGCGCGGCGTCGGTGACCAGGCACGGGACGATGATCAGTGGTGCCCGGCGCAGCGGCTCGCCGCGCCGGACCCGGCGGGCGATCTGCCCGGCGGTGAACCCGTCGCGCTCCAGGTCCGCCTCGCCAGGCGGCGAGCATGGCGTCGAGCAGCGCGGTCCTGGCGCCGCTGACTCCAGCACGGCGAACCGCCACGGCTCGCTGTGATGCGGCGCGGGCGCGGTCAGCGCGGCCGCCACGGCGCGGCGCACCGCGGCCGGCTCGACCGGCTCGGCGGTGAAATCCCGCACCGTCCGCCGCTCGGCCAGCACATCGGCCGTGCCGAGCCGGAACATGTCCTCGGCCGCCGGCCGGATCAGCGCCGCCGCGCCCGGCCCGTCCTGCGCGGTGACCAGCTCGGGCAGGCCGCGCACGATGGCCACGGGGATCTGCAGTGGTCTTGCCCTTGACCAGGTCGCCAGCGGCGGCCAGCTCGTCGGCCACCGCCGCGACGGTGACCTCAAGCGGGTTGCCGAAGGTGTCGGCCTGGCCGCGGTGGTCGCGCAGCGGCGCCACCCCGGCCGCGCCGATCGCGGTATCGGTCTGCCCGGTCCGCCACGGCCGGCCGAGCGTGTCGCTGACGATGACGCCGACGCTGACCCCGGCCAGCTCCGCGATCCGGCCCGCAGCCGGCGGGCCGAGGCGTCGGGGTCGGCGGGGAGCAGTACCACGGTGCCCGGCGCGGTGTTGGAGGCGTCCACGCCGGCGGCGGCCAGCACCAGCCCGTGCCGGGTGGTGACGATCCGGGTCGGCCCGCGCCTGGCGACGGTGCGGACCGCCTCGGCGTCGATGGCGGCCTCGCGGTCGCCGGTCACCACCCGGCCCTCGGCCTTGCTGATGATCTTCGAGGTCACCACCAGGATGTCGCCGTCGGCGCAGGCCGGGCGCCGCCGCGGTGATCAGCGCGGCCAGGTCCGCCCCGGCGGCGATCTCGGGCAGCCCGGCAACCGGCAGCACCGTGAGCTGGCCGGTCACGGGTTCAGCTCCAGCGCCAGGTCAAGCGCGGCCTGCGCGATCTGCGCGGTGGCCGCCACGTCGGTCATGTACAGCGGCCGGGCGCGGACCGCGATGCCAGCCAGCTCCGGCGCGTCCACGGCCGCCTTGTCCTGCTCGTCCACCAGCCACCCTCCGATCAGCCCCGGCCCGTAGTGCGCGGCGACCGCGGCGGCGGTGGTCGGCACGCCGATCGCGGCCAGGCAGGCGTCGGCCATGCCGTGCACGGGCGCGTCCCCGATGATCGGCGAGACGCCGACCACGGTCTTGGCCCGCAGCGCCTCGGTGATGCGGGGCACCGACAGGATCGTGCCGATGCTGACCACCGGGTTGGACGGCGGCAGCAGCACGAAGTCGGCCGAGGTGATGGCGGCGAGCACGCCGGGCGCTGGCGTCGCCGAGGCCGCCCCTGACGCCTCGATCCGCTGGGCGGGCACGGCCGCGTGCAGCCGCACCCACCACTCCTGGAAGTGCACCGTCGCGCGGGCCCGTCGCCCTCGTCGATGACGACGTGCGTCTCGCACCGGGTCGTCCGACATCGGGCAGCAGGGTCACGCCGGGTTCCAGCGTTCGCACAATGTCCTGGTCGCCTCGGTGAGCGTGGCGCCGGCGCGCAGCAGCGCCGTCCTGGTGATGTGGGTGGCGAAGTCCTTGTCGCCCAGGCTGAACCAGTCCGGCCCGGCGCCGTAGGCGGCCAGCTCGGGCAGCACGGTGAAGGTCTCCTGGTCCGGCCCCAGCCCTGCTGCTCGCTGATGCCGCCGCCCAGGGTGTACATGACGGTGTCCAGGTCCGGGCTGACATGCAGGCCGAACAGCGTCGATGTCGTCCCCGGTGTTGCCGATGACGGTGATGTCCGCGTCGGGCGCGGCGGCCTTGAGGCCGCGCAGGAAGCGGGCGGCGCCGACGCCGCCGGCCAGAACGGTGATGCGCATCCGTGAAGTCTCGCAATCGCGGCCAGCGCGGGCCACGCGACCCCCTGGCGGGCTCGGTGACCAGGAAAAATCTTGGCTGGACTTTCCCGTCATCCCAGCGCAAGAAGGTGGCCTCTATCACGTATCCCGCTTGACGCGAGGCAAGACACGCGCGTGTAATTTCACGTGTGTAATTCTCGCGTCCGGGGTAGGGGGGCGCGGGCTACGGGGCTTGGAGAACGGGCAGGAGGTGCGCTGTGGCAGACATCATCGTCTCGCTGGTGCACGACGGGATGGACATCGGCGCTGACGATGCCGAAGAGGCGGGCTGGCAGGACCGGGCGCTCTGCGCGCAGACCGATCCGGAGGCGTTCTTCCCGGAGAAGGGCGGCTCCACCAGGGAGGCAAAGCGGGTGTGCCGGAGCTGCGAGGTCCGGGCGGAGTGCCTGGAGTACGCGCTCGAGCACGATGAGCGCTTCGGTATCTGGGGCGGCCTGTCGGAGCGCGAGCGGCGGAGGCTGAAGCGCGCGGCCGTCTAGGTCAGGGGGCTGAGGGGGAATCCAGCCGGGGATCCGGCACGGGGTAACAGCGGGTGCGGCACACCGGCCGCGCCCGCCCGGCAAGCATGGCGTCTGGCCGTCGGCGTGGGCCTTATTCGCGTATTGTTCACGGGTACCCTGCCCGGGCAAGACCACGTCTGCGTCAGGCGGGCTTGCCGGCCGACCCCCGGAAGCAGCAAGCGGACTCCCTTGTCGCGT
Source organism: uncultured Actinomycetota bacterium (assembly GCA_963725175.1). GTDB lineage: Bacteria > Actinomycetota > Actinomycetes > Streptosporangiales > Streptosporangiaceae > DASUBV01. The sequence continues at coordinate 1,676,931 of CAVRXH010000006.1, read as the reverse complement.
AACGATACGTATCCGCAGCATGTCGTCACCGCGGTCATCGTCGCCCATGACGGTGCGCCCTGGCTCCCGTCTGTCGTCGACGCACTGCTCGGCCAGACCCGGCCGGTGCAGCGCGTGGTGGCGGTCGACACCGGCAGCCGCGACCGCAGCGGCGGGCTGCTGGCCAGCAAGCTGGGCCAGGGCGTCGTCTTCGGCATGGATCGCTCGACCGGTTACGGCGCCGCCGTGGCCAGGGCGCTTCAGCACAAGGCGGCCAACGTCCCGGTGCCCGCCACGTCCGGCGCCTCGCGCGGCGACCGGGTGGAGTGGATCTGGCTGCTGCACGACGACTGCGAGCCGGCCGCCGACGCGCTCGAGCAGCTACTGCGCGGCGCGGCGGAGACGCCCAAGGCCGCGGTGCTCGGCCCCAAGGTCATGGACTTCGTCCGACCGGGACGTGATCCTGGAGGCCGGAGTCACCATCGACACCGTCGGCCGGCGGATCACCGGGATCGAGCCCCGCGAGGTCGACCAGGGCCAGCACGACGGCGACCGGGACACCCTGGCCGTCGGCAGCGCCGGCATGCTGGTCCGCCGCGACGTGTGGGAGCAGGTTCGCGGCTTCGACACCAGCATGGGCCTGTTCCGCGAGGACGTGGACCTGTGCTGGCGGGTGCACGCGGCGGGCTTCCGGGTCCGGGTCATCACCGACGCGGTCGTCTTCCACGCCCAGGCGATGAGCAAGCGGCGCCGCGCGGTATCGGTCGGGCCGCCGGCCCAGCTCCTCGACCGCCGCAACGCCATGCTCACGCTGGCCGGGAACCTGCCGCTGCGCCCGATGCTCTGGTCGCTGATCGGCAACGCGGGCGTCTCCCTGCTGCGCGCGCTGTTCTTCCTGGTCGCCAAGCGGGTCACCGCCGCGCTTGACGAGAGCGCGGCGGTCGCCTCCGTGCTGCTGCACCCGCTGCGCCTGCTGCGCGCCAGGCGGCTGCGCTCGCGCGGCCGGGCCGCGGCATACGGCCGGCTGCGCAGCGAGCTGCCGCCGGGCCGCTCGTTCCGCCGGATCGCGGAGTTCGCCGCCGCGATGACCAGCAGCGCGCAGCAGGACACCGCGGGCTCGCACCACGCGACCGAGGACCCGGACGCCGACGACTTCCTGCTCACCGACAGCGGCCTGGTGCAGCGGATCCTGACCAGCCCGAGCGTGCTGCTGTTCATCGCCCTGCTGATCATCACCATCATCGCCGAGCGATCGGTGCTCACCGCCGGGTCGCTCAGCGGCGGCGCGCTGCTGCCCGCCCCGGCCGGCGCCGCCGGGCTGTGGCACACCTACCTCCAGGGCTTCCACGCGGTCGGCATCGGGTCACCGAGCACCGCGCCGCCCTACCTGGCCATCCTGGCGATGCTGAGCACCGTGCTGCTCGGCAAGGCCTGGCTGGCTGTGGACGTGCTGCTGCTCGGCAGTGTGCCCATCGCGGGCATGACCGCCTACCTCGCGGTCCGCCGGGTCACCAGGTCCGTCGCCGTCCGGGTCTGGGCCGCCGCGAGCTATGCCCTGCTGCCGGTCGCCACCGGTGCCATCGCGGCGGGCCGGCTCGGCACCGCCGTCGCGTTCGCGCTCATCCCGGTCATCGGCCTGCAGGCCGGCCGGATGCTTACCGAGCCGCCCCGGATGGCCAGGCGGGCGGCGTGGGCCACCGGCCTGTCGCTGGCGGTGGCGGCCGCCTTTGTCCCGCTGCTCTGGCTGATCGGCCTGGTGGCCGCCGTGATCACCGCCGTGGCGCTGCGGCTGACCGGCGCGCGCTCGGGGCAGCAGGGCGGCCAGGCCCGCGGGACCCGCCAGGAGCCGGCCCGCGGTCCGCGGCGCTCGGCGCGATGCGTGCCGCTGGCCGCGGCGCCAAGGACACCACGGCCAGCGGCCTGGGCACGGTGCTGCGCAACCTCGGCATCGCCGTCGTGGCGCCGCTGCTGCTGCTCGTGCCGTGGACCTTCCAGCTCGCCGGCGACCCGGCCGGGATGCTGCTGGAGGCCGGCGCCCAGCAGCCCGGCCTGGCCAGCCCGGACCTGCCCGCCAGGTCGCTGCTGCTGCTCAGCCCTGGCGGTCCCGGTCTGCCGACGGTCTACGTGACGGCCGGCCTGCTGCTCGCCGCGCTCGCGGCCCTGCTGGCATCTCGCCGGCGGTCGCTCATCATGTCCGGCTGGACCGTGGCCGTGCTCGGGCTGCTCGTGGCGGCGGTGACCAGCCGGCTGAGCGTGCACCCGGCCACCGGCGGCCCAGCCGTCACCGTCTGGCCGGGCGCGCTGCTGGCCGTGGCGGCGGCGGGCCTGCTGCTGGCCGCGTCCGCGTGCGGCGACTCGCTTGGCGGGCTGCTGGCGGTCGGCCGGTCCGGCCTTCGTCGGCTGGCCAGCCCGCGCGGCGCCCTCGTCGCTGTGCTGGCCCTCGTGGCCTGCTCCGCGCCCGTGGCGGCCGCCGCCTCGTGGGTACTCGACGGGATCAGCGGGCCCATCGGCCCGGCCCCGGGCCAGGTCGTGCCCTCCCTGGTAGCCGCCTCGGCCGGACGCGGCACCCAGGTGCGCACGCTGGTGCTCAGCTCGGCGGGCCCTGGCTACTCCTACCAGCTGCTGCGCGGTACCAGTCCGCAGCTCGGCTACGCCGACCTGATCCCGGTCCCGGCCGCCGAGCGCGCGCTGCGGAACGCCGTCGCGTCGCTCATCGCGCCCGCCGGCGGGCAGGCCGTCAACCAGGGCCAGGTGCTCGCCCACTTCGACATCGGCTTCGTGCTGATGCGCGCGCCGGTCAACCAGGCGGTGGCCAGGACCCTCGACGGCGTGCCGGGGCTGCGGCCGGTCAGCATGACCCAGACGTTCGGGCTGTGGCGGCTGGCCAACCTGCCCGCCAGGGTCAGCGTGCTGGAGCCTGACGGCGCTGTCGTGCCGGTGTCCTCGGGCCAGGTCGATGCCTCTGGCGCCACGGTGCCGTCGGCCGGCGGGACCCTGCTGCTGGCCGAGCCCGCCGGCGGCTGGAGCGCGTCCCTGAACGGCCAGGGCCTGACCTCGGTGGCCTCGCCCGCCGGAAGCTGGGCGCAGGCGTTCCGGCTGCCCGCTGGCGGCGGCACGCTGAGCGTGAGCCGGGGCGAGCTGGGCCACGACATCGCCATCACCTTCGAGCTGCTGGCCGCCCTGGTGGTGGCAGCGCTAGCGCTGCCGGGAGTGCGCGCGAGCGTGGAGGCGCGAGCCCTGGTGGACGCGGGAGTGGCCGCCGATGCCCTGGAGGCAGAGGAACTGGCCGCCGCGGCCGCGGGCCGGAGCCTGCCCGAGCGGGATGCGCCTGGCCGGGGTGCCCCCGACCGGGGCATGCCGGGCCGGGGCGCACCAGGGCGGGACGCACTGGACCTGGACGAGAGCGACGAGCAGGACGCCGGACGCGAGCCAGCCGACCACCGGGTTCCCGACCCCGCCCCGCACGGCCGTCCGCCGGGCGACCGGCTGCCGCCGGACCGGGTGGGTGCCGGCCGTGGCGGCGGAGCGGTTCCGGGCGGCGCGAGCCTGGGTGGCGCGGCGGTGGGTGGCGCGGCGGTGGCCGGTGCCGCCGCTGCTGGTGCCGCGCTCGGCCGCGAGGCCCTGGACCGCGATCCGGCGGGGCGGCGCGTGCCTGGTCGCGGCCGGCCGGGCCGGGGCGCGAGCGACGACGACGGCAGCCAGGACGGCCGCCGTCCCGGCCGGGGCGGAAAGGCCAAGGGCCGTGGCCGTGGCCTGGGCCGCCGTGGCAAGAAGGAGCAGGAGGCCGTCGGCTCCGTGCTCGACGGGCCGGAGTACTCCGAGGACCCGGACCAGGGCGCACCTGGCCGCAGGGACCGGTCACGCGGCCGGGGCGCCGATTCGGCCGGCCCAGGTGGGCGCGGCAGGACCGGGCGCGGCGACCGGGACCAGGACGGGGCGATGCCAGCCGGGCGGCAGCCGGATGGCAGGCCGCCGTGGGATGACGAGCCCGATGGCGCGGCCAGCGACCCGCGCCGCCAGCCCGACCCCGGCTACCGGTCGCCAACCGGCGCCTGGCCGTACCCGGATGACACCGGGGACATCTATGGTGGCCAGGCCGCCGGGCGGGGTGACGCCTCCCGAGGTGACGCTGTCCGGGGTGACGCCGTCCGAGGTGGCGCTGTCCGGGGTGACGCCGTCCGAGGTGGCGCTGCCCGAGGTGACAGCCGGGCCGGTGCCGCGCGCGCCGACGCGGGGCGCGGTGCCCCGCCGCCGGGCCGTGGCTACGACCCCTACGAGCAGCCACCGGGCCGCTACGAGGAGCCGCGCCGTGAGTACGGCGAGCCGGACCGGCTCCGCCCCGGCCCCGCCGACGCGCCGGTACGAGGCGGCGGCTGGTCGGCGCCGGCGGAGCCTGAGCCCGCCTACGGCGGCGCCAGCCACGACAGTGCCGGCTACGGCGGTGCCGGTCACAATAGCTCCGGCTACGACAGCGCCAGTCACAATAGCGCCGGCTACGACAGCGCCGGCTACGACAGCGCCGGCTACGAGCGGCCCGGCTATGGCCAGCCCAGCCCCGGCGGCGGATACGGCGAGCCGGACCACGGAGCTGGTGGCCGCCCCGGTTCCCGGCATGGTGCGCCCAGTCACGACGCGCCCAGTCACGACGCGCCCGGCTACGGCACGCCCGGTTACGGTCCACCCGGCTACGGTGCGCCCGGCAACGGGTCGGCCGACCGCGGTACCCCCGGCCGGGCCGGGCCTGCCTACGGTGAGCCCGGCTACGGCGCCCCGGACTACGGCGCCCCGGAATATGGCACACCCGGCTACGGCGCACCGGACCGGGCGGCCGGCCGCGCGCCCGCCGGGCACGGCGCGGCGGCGGGCTGGCAGGAGCCGGGCGCCGCGCCTCGCGAGCGGTACCCGCACGAGCAGGGTCCCCGCGATCGGGACCAGCGCGATCGGGACCAGTACGAACAGCGCTCGTACGGCCAGGACCCCTATCAGCAGGGCGGCTACGACCAGCGGTCCTACGACCAGGGTTACCAGCCGAACCCCGGTCAGGCCGCGGCCCGGCCAGGCACCAGCCCAGGGTCCTGGTCCTCCGGCCAGCAGTCTCCCGGCCAGCAGTCCTCCTGGCCCGAGCAGCCCGCCTCGTCCTGGCCGGAGCAGGAGCAGCCGGCCTCCTGGCCCGAGGCAGGGCGGGAGCCCCGCTCGGGTGCGGGACGCCCGCCGGACTGGCCGGCGGGCGGCGCCACGGCTGACTGGCGCGGCGGCGGGCAGCCCGGATCCGACCCGTACTACGGCCAGCAGCCGACGCCGCAGCAGGACTGGGGCGACGACGACCGTTACCAGCAGAGCTGGGGCGGCGCCGGGGACTCCCTGGAGCCGCTGCCCTCCGCCGAACTGCACCACGGCGGCCCGGCCGGGCACGACGACTCCGGCCGCCAGCGCTGGCCGGCGCCCGATGACGAGCACGATGCGAGGGACCGATGGTGAGCCGCAAGAACGGCGGCATGCTGCGCAGCCGGGTACTGCCCGCCGTGGCGGTCGTCGCCGGGCTGGCCGCCGCCTATGGCCTCGCCACGGTCGCCAGCCCGTCCAGCGTCGGCGCTAGCGCCCAGCTCGGCCAGGCCAGCCAGGCGCCGGTCACCTCGGCGACCATGGCCTGCCCGGCGCCCGGCTCGGCCGGGGCAACGGCCGCCAGCCTGGTCACCCTCGCCGCGCCCGGCTCTGGGAGCGGTCAGGGCAGCGCCACGGTTACCCGGCTGTCCGGCACCGGCAGCGCCGGCGCCGGGACCTCGGTCGGCTCGCTGAGCGCGCCAGGCGTGCTGCGGATCACGCCGGTCAAGACCGCGCCGAAGCCGTCGGCCGCGCCCAAGCCCAGGCGCGGCAAGACCAAGAAGACCAAGAAGGGCACAGCCAGTTCTGCCGCCACGACCTCGGGGTCGGCGAGCACCAGCGCCTCGGCCAGCGCGGTGCCGGTCGATCCCGGCCGCGGCGGGGTGATGGTGGCGGCCAGCGGGGCGCTGGCCCAGGGCTTTGCCGCCGAGCAGACCGGGCCCGGTGGCCTGGTCACCGCGGCCTGCCCGGTGCCCGGCACCGACTTCTGGTTCGCCGGCCCCGGTGTCTCCGCCGCCGCGCAGATCGAGCTGTACCTGATGAACACCGGCGGGCAGCCCGCCGACGTGGCCGTGGACGCGCTGACCGACGCCGGCCCGCTGCTCGGCAGCGCGGACACCGGGATCGTGGTGCCGCCGCACGGGATCGTCACCCAGTCGCTTGGCAAGCTGCTGCACGGCTCCCGGGTCATCGCGCTGCACGTCAGCACCAGCGTGGGCCAGGTGGCGGCGGCGGTCAGGGAGAGCAGGAGCAGCGCCGATCCGGGTGGCTGGCTGCTGCCGGCCGGCGCCGGCCAAGACCATGGTCATCCCCGGCCTGCCGTCCGCCGCCGGCTCCCGTGTCATCTACATTGCCGTGCCTGGCAGCGGCAGCGCGCAGGTGAAGCTGACCGCGATCACCGCCAAGGGCTCGTACCCGCCCACCGGCGGCAGCGACATCGACCTGGCCGGTGACTCGGTGGTCGCGATCCAGCTTCCGTCGATGTCGGGGGTCGCCGCGGCGATCAAGATCACCTCCAGCGTCCCCGTCTCCGCCGCCGCGATGGTCTCGGGCGGGGCCAGCGGCGCGCCCGGCGCGTTCACGGCCACCGCTGCCCCGGTCAGCGAGCAGGGCATCGCCGCGGGCAACCCGCCTGGCAAGTCGGGCAGCACCGAGCTGGTGATCTCGGCGCCGAAGACGGCGGCGACCGTCCGGGTGGCTACCGCGACCGCCAAGACCGCGCTCAGCGGCGATGGCGGCAAGGAGGTCCAGGTGGCCGCCGGGCACAGCGTCGTCGTCCGGGTCAAGTCACCGGCCAAGAACGCCAGCTTCTCCATCGTGGTGACCCCGGAGGCCGGCTCCGGTCCGGTTTACGTGGGGCGGGTGATCACCGCGGGCGGCGTCATCCGGTCGATCATGCCGCTGGTCAGCGCGCTCACCTGGGTCCCGCTGCCGCCAGCTCGCGGGACGGTGGACACCGCGGGCGGCTGACCCGCCCGCGCCCGCCGGTGACCCGCTCGCGCCGCCCGGCTAGCCGGGACCTCCCGGCTACTCCTCGTCCGGGTAGCCGGGGTCCACAACCTGGGGGTCCAGGCCGAGCAGCTGGGCGAATTCCTCGACGATGACGTCGAGCAGCAGCTCGCCCAGTTCCTCGTCGCCGTCCGCGCGGGCCATCAGCGGTCGCCGGTACAGCACCACGCGGGCCGGGCTGGCGGGCCGCGCCGGGCTGCCAGTACCGGGCGATCCCGGCTCCAGCCTCGCCAGCGGGACCGGCTCGGGGTCGTCGGCGGAAGCCTCGGCCGGCGGGATCTCCTCCACCGCGAACTCGACCCCGGCCAGCTCGGTCTCCCAGCGTGGCTCCAGCTGGGACACGGCAAGCAGCACCAGGTCGTCGAAGCGCTCGCTGCGGCTGCGATAGAGCGGGACGTCCTGCGGGACGAGCAGTCCGCGCAGGCCGCGGCCGTGCCGATCGCGCCGCCGAACGCCAGCAGCCGGGCTGTCCCGGCCGTCACCGTCATGCACGGTTACCGAGCGTATCCCACTCTCCGGGGCCGATCCCCGAGACACGATCGTGCAGAGTGCCCCGGGTGGTGGCGTTACCGCCTGCCGGTCGATACCGTCAACCGTTGTGAGCTATGTACGCGGGCCGGCGACTGGCAGGACGGCTACGGCCGGGAGGCTCCGTTGAGCACTCGCGGCTGCTCGCGCCCGGCGTGCCGGCAAATAGCCGTATACACGCTGACCTATGTCTACCGGGACTCGACGGCCGTGCTCGGCCCGCTCGCCGCCTACGTGGAGCCGCACTGCTACGACCTGTGCGCCCGGCACGCCGACCGGCTGACGGTGCCCAGGGGCTGGGACGTGGTGCGGCTGCCGCCGGCGCCGGCCGAGGCGGAGGCTGAGGCGGCGGACGACCTGGAGGCGCTGGCCAACGCCGTCCGGGAGGCCACCACGCCGCGTACCCCGACCGAGCCGGTCGGGCAGGGCGTGGAGATCGGCCGCCGTGGGCACCTGCGGGTGCTGCGGTCGGCGCCCTCCGATGGCGGCCGCCGGGGCTAGCGCCCCGCCAGCGGCCGGTGCTCGCCAGGACGATGGCGCCGGGGCTAGCGGCGCCGGGCCGGTAGGCTCTGTGCCTTGCAGCGCGGCCTGGCCGCGGCGCCAGCGCGAGAGGCAGGCCAGTGGCCGACTACCAGAAGATCTTCAAGGCCTACGACATCCGCGGCGTGGTCCCTGACGAGCTGGACGAGGCCGCCGCCGAGGCCATCGGGGCCGGGTTCGCCCGGCTGACCGGCGCCCCCGCCCTGGTCACGGCGCACGACATGCGGACCTCCTCGCCGGGCCTTGAGCAGGCGTTCGCCCGCGGCGCGGCGGCCCAGGGCACGGACGTGATCAGCGCCGGGCTCGGCTCTACCGACCTGCTGTACTACGCCAGCGGCGCCCTGGACATCCCCGGCGCGATGATCACCGCGAGCCATAACCCGGCCAGATACAACGGGATCAAGCTGTGCCGGTCCGGCGCCCGGCCGGTCGGCGCGCAGACCGGGCTGACCGAGCTGGCGGCCCTGGCCGCGGCCGGTGTGCCAGCCCCGGACCTGGCGCCCGGCACCATCACCGGGCGAGAGCTGCTGCCCGGCTACGCCGCGCACCTGCGATCGCTGGTCGACATCTCCGGTATCCGGCCGCTGAAGGTGGCCGTGGACGCCGGCAACGGGATGGCCGGGTACACCGTGCCCACCGTCCTGGCCGGGCTGCCGGTAGAGGTCGTGCCGCTCTACTTCGAGCTGGACGGCAGCTTCCCCCATCACGAGCCGAACCCGATCGATCCGCGGAACCTGACCGATCTCCAGCAGGCGGTGGTGAAGAACGGCGCGGACCTGGGCCTGGCCTTCGACGGCGACGCAGACCGGTGTTTCGTGGTGGACGAGCGCGGCGAGATCGTCTCGCCGTCGGTGCTGACCGCGCTGATCGCGGTGCGCGAGCTGGCCCGCGCGCCGGGGGCCACGATCATCCACAACCTGATCACCTCCCGGGCGGTCCCCGAGATCGTCACCGAGCACGGCGGCCAGCCAGTCAGGACCAGGGTGGGCCATTCCTTCATCAAGGCCAGGATGGCCGAGACCGGCGCGGTATTCGGCGGCGAGCATTCCGGGCACTTCTACTTCCGCGACTTCTGGCGCGCCGATTCCGGCATGCTCGCTGCCCTGCACGTGCTGGCCGCGGTCGGCGCGACGAGCCAGCCGCTGTCGGGGCTGCTCGCCGCCTACGCCAGGTACCACTCCTCCGGGGAGATCAACAGCGAGGTCGCTGACCAGGCCGCCGCGACCGCCGCGATCGTGGCCGCCTACCAGGGCCAGCCCGGTGTCAGCACCGATGACCTGGACGGGCTGACCGTGTCCGGCCCTGGCTGGTGGTTCAACGTGCGGCCGTCCAACACCGAGCCGCTGCTGCGGCTGAACGTGGAGGCGGCCAGCGCCGCCACCCTGGACAGCGTGACCGCCGCCGTCCTGGATATCGTTCGGTCCGGCGAGCGCACGGCCCGGCCCTGAGCGCCGGGCCGTCGCTGTTATGTAATGACTGAGACGAAAGCGCATCAGGCGAACCGCATCTTACGGAGGCGACGTGCAGATCGAGGAATGGCTGCTCGACATCCTGGCCTGCCCGAAGTGCCATGCGCCGCTGCGTGCCGACGCGGCGGCCAGCGAGCTGATCTGCACCGGGCCGGACTGCGGGCTGGCCTACCCGGTCCGTGACGACATCCCGGTCCTGCTGATCGACGAGGCGCGCGACCCGGCGGGCGCCGGCCAGGAGTGATGCCGCATCAGCGCTGAGGAGGCGCCGGCCGCCGGGCACGGCGGCGGCAAGCGGGCGGTCATCGCCGCGCTGGCGGCGAACCTGGGCATCGCGGTCGTCAAGTTCACCGCGTTTATCCTCACCGGCTCGGCGTCCATGCTGGCGGAGTCGGCGCACTCGGTGGCGGACTCGGGCAACCAGGCGCTGCTGCTGATCGGCCGCCGCCGGGCGATACGCGAGGAGACCGAGGAGCACCAGTTCGGCTTCGGCGCCGAGCGGTACTTCTACGCGTTCATCGTCGCGCTGGTGCTGTTCACGGTCGGCGCCCTGTTCTCGCTGTATGAGGGCGTCCAGCGGATCCGCCAGCCCGAGCACGTGAGCTCCCCCGCGGTCGCGTTCGGGGTGCTGTTCGCCGCCATGGCGCTGGAGGGCTTCTCGCTGCGCACGGCGGTCCGTGAGTCCCGGCACGCCCGCGGCTCGGCGAGCTGGGGCAGCTTCATCAGGCGGGCCAAGGCGCCCGAGCTGCCGGTGGTGCTGCTGGAGGACGTCGCCGCGCTGACCGGGCTGGTCTTCGCGCTGGCCGGGGTGGCGCTGACCACCGCCACCGGCGACGCCCGGTGGGACGGCGCCGGATCGCTGGCCATCGGCGCGCTGCTCGGCTGCGTGGCGGTGATCCTCGCGATCGAGATGAAGAGCCTGCTGATCGGCGAGGCGGCCAGCGCCGATACCGAACGCCGGATCGTCGCGGCCATCCTGGACGGCCCCGAGGTGGCTGAGGTGATCTACCTGCGGACGATGCATGTCGGGCCGGACACGCTGCTGGTCGCGGCGAAGATCGCCGTGGCGGGGTCCGACTCGGCCGCCAGCATCGCGGCGGGCATCGACGCGGCCGAGCGGCGGACCCGCGCCGCCGTGCCGATTGCCGCGCACATCTTCCTTGAGCCCGACCTGTACCGGCCGGCCCGGCTGGACCCGGCCGACCCCGCGGTCCGGGCCGCGCACCGGGCCGGCTCGCTGCTCGTCCGCGGCCGGGCGGCGCTGCGCGCCCGCCGCCGCTAGCCGATTCCGGCCGCTGCCCGCCGGTCCCCGCGGCTCGGACCAGGCGATTCGCTCTGTGCGTCGTTACTCGGTAAGTGCGTGCACTGGGCATTTTTGAGTAATAAAGTGAATTTTCGGCACTCCGGCCGCCGCTGGCGGCAGGGCCGCAGCCTGGGGAGAGGCGGCGGCCTGGCCGGGATTCCGGGTGCCGGGCAGGGGGGTGATCGGCAGATGAGCAACGGGCTCCGGCTGACCGTGCTGGGCACGGGCTATCTCGGCGTGACGCACGCCGCGTGCCTGGCCAGCCTCGGATTCCGCGTGCTCGGCGTGGACACTGACGCCGAGAAGGTGCGCCAGCTCTCCGCCGGGCGGCTGCCGATCTACGAGCCGGGCCTGGCCGACCTGCTGCGGGCCGGCCTGGCCTCGGGCGCGCTGTCCTTCACCACCTCCTACCAGCGAGCAGCCGACTTCGGTGACGTGCACTTCATCTGCGCCGGCACCCCGCCGCAGCCTGGCGGCCAGGCCGCCGACCTGTCCCAGGTGCGTGGCTGCGTCACCGCGCTGGCGCCGCTGCTGCGGCGGCCGTGCCTGGTAGCGGGCAAGTCCACGGTCCCGGTAGGCACCGCGAGGGAGCTGGCCGCGACGCTGGCGCGGCTGTCAGGCCCGGCCATCGGCGACGGTGCCGAGCTGGCCTGGAACCCGGAATTCCTGCGTGAGGGCAGCGCGGTCGCCGACACCCTGTCACCGGACCGGATCGTGGCCGGGGTGAGCACGCCGAACGCCGAGCGGCTGCTGCGCGAGGTTTACGCCGAGCCGCTGGCGGCTGGCGTGCCGCTGCTGGTGACCGACCTGGAGACCGCCGAGCTTGCCAAGATCGCGGCCAACTCCTTCCTGGCCACCAAGATCTCGTTCATCAACGCGATGGCCGAGATCTGCGAGGTGGCAGGCGGCGACATCCGGGCGCTCGCGCGGATCATGGGGACCGACCCGCGCATCGGGCCGTCGTTCCTGCGGGCCGGGCTCGGCTTCGGCGGCGGCTGCCTGCCCAAGGACATCCGCGCGTTCGCGGCGCATGCCGCCGCGCTCGGTGCCGGCCAGGCGGCGGGCATCCTGCGCGAGGTCGACGCGATCAACCTGCGCCGCCGGGCGAGGGCCGCCGACCTGGCCTGCGAGCTGGCCGGCGGCGAGCTGACCGGGACCCGGATCTGCGTGCTCGGCGCCGCCTTCAAGCCCGGCTCCGACGACGTCCGCGATTCCCCCGCCCTGGACGTGGCGGCCATCCTGCACAGCCTGGGCGCGCACGTGACCGTCTATGACCCGGCCGCGCTGGCCACCGCCAGGCGCGCCGCGCCCGAGCTGGCCTACGCGAGCTCTGCCATCGAGGCCGCGCGGGGCGCCAGGGTGGTGCTGCTGCTCACCGAGTGGCCTGAGCTGGTCGGCCTGGACCCCGACGCCCTGGCGGGCGTGGTCGCGGCCCAGAACATCATCGACGGCCGCAACGCGCTTGACCCGGATCGCTGGCGGGCCGCCGGCTGGCTGTACAGCGCGCTCGGTGCCCGCCAGGCCGCGCCGGGCGGCGCGCGGCTGCGCGACGGAGAGCTGTCCGCTCAGGACGGCTGATAGTCCGCTTATATCCCCGCGCCGCGGCCATCGCCGGCTGTCAGCGTGCTGACGGAGGGCTGTCAGCGCGGCCGGCGACATTGAAGCCTGACCACACCTGACGAAGGACGGCTATGAGCGACGTTATCGAAGCCGAGGGACTCGCCAAGAGCTTCGGCGCTACCAAGGCGCTGGCTGGCGTGGACATCGCCGCGCCCCGTGGCCAGGTACTCTCCCTGCTCGGCCCGAACGGGGCCGGAAAGACCACTGTCGTCAAGATCCTGTCGACGCTGCTCAGGGCGGACGCAGGCCGTGCCGCGGTTTGCGGGTACGACGTGGTGCGCCAGGCCGTGCAGGTCCGTCAGCTCATCGCGCTGACCGGGCAGTACGCCTCGGTGGACGACGAGCTGACCGGCACCGAGAACATGCTCATGATCGGCCGCCTGCTCGGCCTGAGCCGCCCGCAGGCCAAGGCCAGGGCACACGAGCTGATTGAGCGGTTCGGCCTTGCGGACGCCGCCGGGCGCGCGGTGAAGGGCTACTCCGGCGGCATGCGCCGCCGCCTTGACCTCGCGGCCAGCCTGCTTGGCGAGCCGGTGATCCTGTTCCTTGACGAGCCGACCACCGGTCTGGACCCGAGGGCGCGTAACCAGGTCTGGGACACCATCAGGCAGGTCGTGGCCGACGGCGCGACGGTGCTGCTCACCACGCAGTACCTGGAGGAGGCCGACGAGCTGGCCGACCAGATCGTGGTCATCGACCGCGGCCTGGTCGCCGCGGCCGGCACGCCCGCCCAGCTCAAGACGAAGATCGGCGGCCAGTCGATGATCGTCAGGCCGCTGGACCTCGCGCTGACCGGCCAGGTCGCCGGCCTGGTGCGAGAGATTACCGGCGCGGCACCCGAGGTGCGCCACGACACAGGGCTGGTCACCGCCCCCGCCGCCGACCAGGCGATGCTGTCCGCGCTGATGCGGCGGCTGGACGAGAACGGCATTGCCGCCGCCGAGCTGGGCATCAGGCTGCCCAGCCTGGATGAGGTGTTCCTGACCCTGACCGGCCGCCACGCGGAGGATCCCGCGTCGGGCGAGCCGGCGACCGACGCTCGTGAAGGGATAATGGCATGACCGCGGAAACCGCTGACCGGCTGGTCCTGCCCCGCGAGGTGCGGGCCAGGATCAGCGTGGGACAGGCCGCCGCCAACGCGCTGACGCTGGCCTGGCGGAATGTGGCCCAGCTCCGGCACTCACCGGAGAAGCTGCTCGACGTCGTGCTAATGCCGATCGTCTTCCTGCTGCTGTTCCTGTTCGTGTTCGGCGGCGCCGTCGCCGGGAGCACGCATGCTTACCTGCAGGAACTGCTGCCCGGCCTCATCGCCCAGATGGCCATGTTCGCCACCATGGGCCTGGGCACCGCGCTGTGCGAGGACATCCACAAGGGCGTGTTCGACCGGTTCCGCAGCCTGCCGGCCGCCCGATCGGCGCCGCTGGTCGGCGCGGTGCTCGGCGACACGATCCGGTTCTGCTCGGTGATGATCGTGCTCACCGGGTTCGGCATGGCCCTGGGCTTCCGGTTCCACACCGGGCCGCTGGCCATCGCGGCAGCATACGGGCTGGCCTACGTGTTCTACCTGGCGGTCTGCTGGGTGTCGGTGCTGATCGGCCTGGTCGCGCCGTCACCGGAGACGGTGCAGGGCATCGCGTTCATCTGGACGATGCCGCTGACCTTCGGCAGCAGCGTGCTGATCTCCAATACCCGCAGCATGCCGGGCTGGCTGCAGGCCTGGGTGAAGGTGAACCCGGTGACCCACCTGGCCGACGCCGTGCGGGCCCTGACCCTCGGCGGCCCGGCGGCCAGCCACGTGCTGATCACGCTGGCCTGGGCGGCCGGTATCGTGCTGGTCAGCTTCCCGGTCGCGATGCGGATGTACGCCCGCCGCCTCTGACCGGGCGATAGACGTGGGGGGACGGCCCTGGGGGCCGTCCCCCCACTTGCTTTCTGCGGGCGCTCGATTCTCTTATCGAACTTAATGGCGGCCTTGAGGCCAGAATGTCAGACCCCCTCGATACTGTTGGCCATAGCAGGAAACGGCCGCAGAGCGGGAGGTGACACCGGTGCCAGACGGTCAGCCGCAGCAGCCAGCGAACAAGGACCAGCCGGCGCAGGAGCCTCCGCAGTCCGCAGGTGTGGGGTCCCGGCCGGCCGACGGCACGGTCACGCCCGGCGCCTCCAGCCCCGCCGAAGCCGCGCTGAACGGCGATGCGCAGCCCGGATGGCTCGATGACGAGGAGGAGCTGGGCGGGCTGGTCCTGGTGCCGGGTAGTGAGCCGGTTCCTGCGGAGCGGCTGCTGATCGCGGAGCCTGCCGGCCTGGGCGGTGGCGTGGGTGGGGGGTTGTGCTGGTCGTTTGGCGTGGACCTGGACGCGATCCTGGCCGCGGCGGCCAAGGCCACGCCCGGCCCTGGCGGAATGGGCTTGCTGCCGGGCATGTCCGCCGCCGGGCGCGGCAGCATGCCAGCGCGCGACCAGGCACCCGGCGCGGCGGCCTCGCCGGGCAGCCCGGTCCCCGGCCCGGGCCAGGCCCCCGGCGACGCGAGCCCGGATTCTGGCGACGCGAGCCCGGATCCCGCCGGCGGCAGCCCCGGTCCTGGCGGTGTGCTGCTTCCTGATGAGGGCGGCCTGGGGCTGGATGTGGTGGCGGAGTACCTGCCCGGCAGCGCGGGACTGGCCGCGTGGCTGGACCAGTCCGACCCCGCCGGCACCAGCGACTACGACCTGCCCGCCGTCGCCGCCGGATGGCGCAGAGTCGCCGCCTGGGCCCAGGCCCGCGAGTTCGCCGCCATCGCCCAGATCGCCGCACGCTCCGCCGCCCGGAACGACAAGACCGGCCTGGAGGAAGACGGCCGGCCCTCAGCGGTCACTCCGGACGCCGCCGCGCAGGTGGGCCTGGCCCTGGCCCTGTCACCCGGCACCGCGGAGTGGTGGACCGGGCAGGCCGTCACCCTGACCTGGCGGCTCCCCGCCACCGGCGCGGCGCTCGCGGCGGGCGAGATTGATGCGTACCGGGCGCGGCTGATCACCGAGGCCACCAGCCTGCTCGATGAGGACACCGCCCGCGCCGTCGAGAACGACGTCCTGCCCGGCGCGGGAGAACTCACCTACGCCCAGCTCCGCGCCCGGCTGCGCAGGGCGGTGATCATCGCCGACCCTGAAGGCGCGGAAGACCGCCGCAAAGCAGCCGAGCGGCGGGCTCGGGTCAGCCTGTATCCCGATGATGAGGGGACCGCGACGCTGACCGGGACGAGTCTTCCGGCTCCGCATGCGGCGGCGGCGATGGCCCGGATCACCGCCCTGGCCCGCGCTTTGAAGGCGTCGGGAGCCGGCGGCGGCACCGACCTGCTGCGTGCCCATATCTACCTCGGGCTGCTCCTGGGCACCCTCCCCCCGATACCCCCGCCAGCAGACACCGGACAGCCCGACGAACCAACAGACGACGACCAGCCACCGCCAGACGACGACCTGCCGCCGCCAGAGGACCCGCCCCGCGCCGGGCCTGGTGCCGCGCCAGGCGACGGCGAGCAGCCTGGTCACGGGCAGCACGGTGGTTCGCCGCCTGGCGGCAGCCAGCACCCCGGACCGCCACGCGGTAGCCGGCCACCACGCCCAGGCCAGCCACCCAGTGGGCCGCCGCCGCGCTCAGGCCAGCCACCCAGCGGGCCGCCGCCACGCCGCGATCAGGCATCCCGCAGCCCGGCACCCCGCCGGGACGAGGTCGGCGGCCGGGCCGACGGCGACCCGCCGTCCGATGCTCCGCTGCCCAGCAGCCCGCGCGGCGACGGCAAGACCCGTGACCCGGACCCCGGCACCAGCCCGCCCGGAGTCCGCTCGCCCCGCGTCCGTCCGCCCAGGCCGGGACCATGCTCAGGGTCTCCCGATCCGAGGCCGCCAGCCTCCAGGCCGCCCGGGCCAAGACCACCAGGCACCGATTCGCTAGGCCCGCACCCGCACCCGCGGCCCGGCCCGCACCCGCCGGGTCCCGAGCCGCCCGCAGCCACGCTCCCAGGCACTAACCCGGCACTCGCCACCTCACCGAGCGACGCCCTGCCCGGCTCCGGCACGCCCAGCACCACCCCGGCCGCTCCCGGCAGCACCCTGCCGGCTCCCGGCACCGGCCAGTCGCAGCGTGCCCGCCGGCTGCCTGCCCAGGGACGACCGCGGCGTGGCTGACCTCTGGCCGGAGGTGCCGCCGCTCACCGATGCCGACGCACCCGACCCAGACGACGGATACACCGACCCGCCGCCCGAGCCCTACGACGACGACCGTCTGCGCTACGGCGAGGACCCTCTCGACCTGCCCGACACCGGCCCGGTACCTGCACCGGTCCCCGGCACCACCAGCACCCGCCTGCTCCCCGCGACCGGTGCCAGCGTCGGCGGCGGGGACGTGCGCGCCGCCACCAGCACGGCCGCCACCAGCACGACCAGCGGCACAAGCGAGGCCCGCGCGCCCGGCAGCGCAGGCGGGAACGGCAGCGCAGGCGGAAAACGCGGCGCAGGCGGAAAACGCGGCGCAGGCGGAAAACGCGGCGCAGGCGGGAACGGCAGCGCAGGGGGGAACGGCAGCGCAGGCGGAAAACGCGGCGCAGGCGGGAACGGCAGCGCAGGGGGGAACGGCAGCGCAGTCGGAAAACGCGGCGCGGGCAGGGCCAGCGCGGCCGGTGACGGCATGGCGGCCAGCCCCGCGAGCACGGGGCGGCCAGCAGCCGGGATGTTGGACCTGACCCTGTCCTGGGCCACCTTCGCCGATTACGCATCCGCGCCGGGGACCCTGGGCCGGATCGGGCCGGTCACCGCCACCCAGGCTCGCGCCCTCGCCGCTGCGGCCAGCATGGCGCCCGGCACCCGGTGGCGGGTCATCATCACCGACCACCACGGCCACGCCATCAAGACCGCCACCATCACCCGCCCGACCGCCCGCACCCGGCCCGCACACAGCCCGGCCACCCGGACCTGGAAAGCCTCGGCCCGCACCACCACCCAGGCCACACAAGCCCGCCTGGCCCAGGCCCCCGCGGCGAGCCCCGGCACCGGCCCGATGCTGCCCCTGGCCGGCCCGCACACCAGCCTCATCGGCCGCGTGTCGGTCACCATCCCGGCCGCCGCCCTGGACCAGCTCAGCGCCGCCGAGGCTCGCCGGGGCCAGCACCCGCGCCGCCATCCTCCGCGCCGCCGCGAAAGCCGTGGCCAAGGTGCGCCGACAGGCCGCCGCCGACCAGGACGCCGATGCCGGCTGCGCCCACATCACCGCCTCGCCGGCCTACCGGCCGCCTGCGACGATCCGGGACCTCATCGAGGCGCGGGACCAGACCTGCCGGTTCCCGGGCTGCCGACAGCCCGCCTGGCGCGGCGACCTGGATCACACCACCCCGTTCCACTGCGGCGGACTCACCTGCCCGTGCAATCTGGGACCGCTCTGCCGCCGACATCACCAGCTCAAGCAGCTACAGCACTGGACACTCACCCAGGCCCAGCCCGGCACCTTCCGATGGCAGACCTCCGCCGGGCGAATACACATCACCACCGCACCCCGGCACGCCCCCTAAAGGACCGAGCCCACTGGCCCTCAGCGGCCGCGGGCGGTTAGGGAGTGCCTGGCCACCCACTGCCCTGCCGACCGGATAGGACGCGCACCCAAGCCCAATCGGACTCAGTTACCTAGGGCACGAGTGTCAGGGCATCGGCCTTGGTGAGCGCGCGGCCCCGTGCGGTCGCGGCCTCGACCTCGGCCGGGGTGAGCCCGGCGGAGACGATGGCCGCCTGCACGCGCTGCACCTCCAGGCTGGCGTCATCGCGGAAGCCGCGCAGGCCGACCGCCAGGCCCAGCAACTCCGCGCCGCGGGCCGCCTCTCCGCGCGCCGCGGCCAGCGCCGCGATGCCCTCGACCACCGAGGCCAGTCCGGCGTTGAACGGCAGCGCCGCCGCCTCGTCCTCGGCGAGTGCGGCCAGCGCCTTGGCGTGCCAGGCCGCCGCGGCGGCCAGGTCGCCGCGCTGCTCGGCGAGGCAGCCGGACGCGCTGTACAGGATCGCGAGCTGGCCTCGCACCCCCGGCTTGTGCATCAGCGGCTCGGTGATCTCCAGTGCCTGGCCGAGCAGCGCGGCGGCCCCGTCCAGGTCGCCCTCGCGGCGGGTCAGCTGGCTCAGCTCCAGGTAGCCGGACGCCTCATGGTCGGGCTCGCCGATCCGGCTGGCCACCTTGACCACGTGCCGCAGTTCCGCGCGGGCGCCTTCCGCGTCGCCCGCGCCGGCCTTGGCACGGCCGAGCTGGACGCCCATCATCTCGCTGAAGTTCGAGGCCAGCCCCTCAGCCGCCTTCTTCCTGGCCTCCTCAAGCAGGACCACGGCCCGGTCCGGCTCGCCCCGTGCCATCGCGACTTCCGCCTGCCCGCCGAGCGTAAGGATCAGCCCCCAGCGGTCGCCGATCTCGTCGAACGCCACGCGGGACGCGGCCAGGGACCGGTCCGCCTCGTCCACCTGGCCCTCGCCCATCGACAGGTGCCCCTGGAACAGGTGCCGCGCCGCGCGCAGCCACGGGTCGGGGTGCTCGGCCAGCGCCGCGAGCCCGTCCCTGGCCGCGGCCAGGTCGCCGGTCAGCAGGCACACCATGGGGCCGGCCAGCACCAGCAGCGGGTGGCTGGTGCCCGCCGCCAGGTCCAGGGTCCGCTGCAGGATCTCGCGCAGCCGGGTGATGCCGGGGAACTCCTGCGGTCCCTGGGCGATCATGGCGACGAGCTGGCAGATCGCGTAGGCATCCCGCAGGCCTGGCGGCGGGGCGTCGCCGGCGATGGCCTGCACGGCGCCCGCCCACTCGCCGGCCTCGGCGTCGTAGTCCCGCATCAGCCAGAACAGCGCGAGCGCGCCGACGAACCGCAGGGCCAGCCGGGTGTCGCCGCTGTCGATGGCGTGCCGCAGCGCCGCCGCGCAGTTGTCGTGCTCGGCGGTCAGCCGGTTCAGCCAGTACACCTGCTCGCGGGTGCGCAGCAGCGGCTCGCCCCGCTCGGCCAGCGCCACGAAGTGCGCTGCGTGCGCGTCCCTGACCCTGGTCTCCTCGCCGGCCTCCGCCAGCCGCTCGCTCGCATAGGCGCGGACGGTCTCCAGCAGCCGGTACCTGACCTCCAGCTCGCCCGACGCCGTCACCAGCGACTTGTCGACCAGCGACGCGATGATGTCCAGCACCGGTGCCGGATCGGCGTCCAGGGCGCAGACCCGCTCGGCGCTGTCCGGCGTCGCGCCGTTGCTGAACACCGCCAGCCGGGACAGCACGGTCCGCTCGGCGCCGTCCAGCAGCTCCCAGCTCCAGTCCACGATCGCGCGCAGGGTCTGGTGCCGGGGGAGCGCGGTCCTGCTGCCGACCGACAGCAGCCGGAACCGGTCATCAAGCCGGTCGGCCACCTGCGCCGGAGTGAGCGCCCGCAGCCGCGCGGCGGCCAGCTCGATGGCCAGCGGGATGCCGTCAAGCGCCCGGCAGATCCGGACCACGGGGCCGGTGCTCGCATCGTCAAGGGCGAACCCCGGCCGCACCGCGGCGGCCCGGTCGGCGAACAGCCGCACCGAGGAGTGCTGCGCCGCCTCGGCGGGCCCTGCGTCGGCGGGCGGCAGTTCCAGCGACGGTACCGGGCACAGCGTCTCGCCGGTGATGCCGAGCGGCTCGCGGCTGGTGGCCAGGATGCGCACCTGCGGAGCCCGTTCCAGGACCTGGCCGGCCAGCCTGGCCACGGCGTCGACCAGGTGCTCGCAGTTGTCCAGCACCAGGATCAGCCGCCGCCTGGCCAGCGCCTGGGTCAGCCGGTCCAGCGGCTCGGTGGCGGCCAGCCGGGCGACCTCGCTCGGATCGAGCCAGCTCACCTCGTGCAGGCCGACGGCCGTCAGCACCGCCTGGGGCACGTCCAGGGCATCGTGCACCGGCGCCAGCGGCACGAACCAGATCCCGTCCGGGTAGTCCTCGCCTAGCCGGGCCGATGACTCGACCGACAGCCGGGTCTTGCCCGCCCCGCCAGGACCGGTCAGCGTCACCAGCCGGGACTCGGCGAGCAGCTTGGCGACCCGGCGCAGCTCGCCGTCCCGGCCGACGAAGCTGGTGAGCTGGGCGGGCAGGTTGGTTAGCTCGCGGGCGGCCGGGCTCGGGCGGCGCGAGCCTCGGCGGGCCGTCCGGCCCGGCCGGGTCCGCCTCGCCGCGCAGGATGGCCAGGTGCACCGCGGCCAGGGCGGGCGACGGATCGACGCCGAGCTGGTCGGCGAGCTCGGCGCGGATGTCCTCGAAGACGGTGAGCGCGTCGGCCTGGCGGCCCGCCGCGCGCAGCGCCAGCATGAGCTGGCCGCGCAGCCGCTCCCGCAGCGGGTGAGCGTCGGCCAGTTCCCGCAGCCAGGGCACCAGGCCGGCGCCCTGGCCCAGGGCCAGCTCCGCGTCGATCAGGTCCTCGGTGGCGGCCAGCCGCAGCTCGGACAGCCTGGTGACCGGCGCGGCCGCGAACGGAAGGTCCGCGACGTCGGCCAGCGGCTGGCCGCGCCACAGGTCCAGCGCCCGCCGCAGCAGCGCGGCGCCGCCCGCGTGGTCACCGCGGGAAAGCAGCTCGCGGCCGCTCGCCACGAGCTGCGCGAAGACGGCGGCGTCCAGCTCCTCGCAAGCCACCGAGAGCCGGTAGCCCGCCGGGCCGAACTCCACGCAGTCGCGCCCGGCCGCCCCGCGCAGCCGGGACACCAGCGCCTGGATCGCGTTCGCCGCGTCGGCGGGCTGGCCATCGGCCCACAGGTCGTCAGCCAGCCGCTCCACCGGGACCGGATGGCCCTCCGCGATGGCGAGCCGGATGAGCAGGCTGCGCAGCCGGGCGCCGCCGACGGGCACGACGGTGCCGCTGGCGTCCCGCACTTCCAGCGGGCCGAGCACGCTGATCCGCACCGCGGCTACCTCCCTCTCCGCTTATTGTCCCCGCGCGGCGGGGTGGGCGGGGACAGGCGGAGCAGGCGAAGCGCCCGTTCCTGCTCGAAGTCCAGTGCCCTGGCGGGCGGCGGCTGGATTCGGCCGATCCGGCGGCCCAGCTCCGCGACGTCGGAGCGTAGCCGGGGATCGGCGAGCACCCGGATGCCGAAGGCCAGCTCGGCCGGGCTGATGTCGTACCGGCGCTCGACCGAGAGGCCGAGGGCCACGGCGGCCAGGTCAGCCTCGGTGAACTGGCGGTGCCCGCCGTTCGCCGGGCCGTGATGGCCCGCCCCGACCTGGCGCTGCGGACGGGGCGGCGGTGCTGCACCGCCGGGAGCAGGCCCAGGGACTCCCGGTAGCGGAGCATCCGGGGCGAAGTGCCCAGCACTCTGGCCGCCTCAGTGATCCGCATGACACAAAATTAACATTCTCTTGTCAAGAACGCGCTCTCGGTCGTGCAATCCGGGCTCGGTGTCCGTACGGTCGTAACTGCCGGGACTCCCGGCCAGCGCCGCCTGGCCACGGCCCCCGGTCACCCAGAGCCACTGTTACCAAGGAGCGTCATGTCCGCCGAAGCAGTCCCGTTCAAGGTCGCCGATCTTTCCCTTGCTGACTTCGGCCGCCGCGAGATCCGGCTGGCCGAGCACGAGATGCCGGGCCTGATGGCGGTCCGCGCCGAGTACGCCGACAGCCAGCCGCTGGCCGGGGCACGGGTCACCGGGTCACTGCACATGACGATCCAGACCGCCGTGCTGATCGAGACGCTGGCCGCGCTCGGCGCGCAGGTGCGCTGGGCCTCGTGCAACATCTTCTCCACCCAGGACCACGCCGCCGCGGCCGTAGCCGTCGGGCCGGACGGCACCCCGGACGACCCCAAGGGCATCCCGGTGTTCGCCTGGAAGGGCGAGAGCCTGGAGGAGTACTGGTGGTGTGCCGAGCAGGCGCTGACCTGGCCGGGCCAGCCCGGGCCGAACATGCTGCTCGACGACGGCGGCGACGCCACGCTGCTGGTGCACAAGGGCGCGGAGTTCGAGGCCGCGGGCGCGGTGCCGGCCGTCAAGGACGACGACTCCGAGGAGTGGCAGGTCATCGCCGACCTGCTGACCAGGTCCCTGGCGCAGGCCCCGGGCAAGTGGTCCGCGACGGCGGCGGAGATCAAGGGCGTGACCGAGGAGACCACCACGGGCGTGCACCGGCTGTATGAGATGGCCAGAGCCGGCACGCTGAAGTTCACCGCGATCAACGTGAACGACTCGGTGACCAAGTCCAAGTTCGACAACAAGTACGGCTGCCGGCACTCGCTGATCGACGGCATCAACCGGGCCACCGACGTGCTGATCGGCGGCAAGGTCGCGGTCGTCTGCGGCTACGGCGATGTGGGCAAGGGCTGCTCAGAGTCGCTGCGCGGCCAGGGCGCCAGGGTCATCGTCACCGAGATCGACCCGATCTGCGCGCTCCAGGCCGCGATGGACGGCTTCCAGGTCGCCCGCCTCGAGGACGTCGTGGAGACCGCGGACATCTTCGTCAGCGCGACCGGCAACTACCACATCATCACGGCCGAGCACATCAGCCGGATGAAGCACCAGGCGATCGTCGGGAACATCGGCCACTTCGACAACGAGATCGACATGGCCGGGCTGGCCCGGCTGCCCGGCGTCAAGCGGACCAACATCAAGCCGCAGGTCGACGAGTGGACCTTCCCCGACGGGCACGGCGTCATCATCCTGTCCGAGGGCCGGCTGCTGAACCTGGGCAACGCCACGGGGCACCCCAGCTTCGTGATGTCCAACAGCTTCACCAACCAGGTCATCGCCCAGGTCGAGCTGTTCACCAAGGCCGAGGACTACCCGCTGGGCGTGCACGTCCTGCCCAAGCACCTGGACGAGAAGGTCGCCCGGCTGCACCTGGACGCGCTCGGCGTACGGCTGAGCACGCTCACCAAGGAGCAGGCCGCCTACATCGGCGTCCCGGTGGACGGCCCGTTCAAGCCGGACCACTACCGCTACTAGACGGTCGGCGACGAGCCGACGACAGGCGAGCCGATGACAGTCGATGTGACCGATCCTGGGCTGGCCGGCGACGGCTGGCCCAGGATCGACTGGGCGCAGCGGGCCATGCCCGTGCTCGCCCTGCTCACCAGCGCCTTCGCCGACCAGCGGCCGCTCGCCGGGCTGACCGTCGCGGCGTGCCTGAACGTGACGCCGGAGACGGCCGTGCTCGTCCGGCTGCTGACTTCCGGCGGCGCCGCGGTCCGGCTCGCCGCCTCCAACCCGCTATCCACCCAGGACGACATCGCGGCGGCGCTGGCGGCCGAGCCGGACGTCAGCGTCTTCGCCCGCTCGGGGGTGGACCGCGCGGAGTACTACGACCACCTCCAGCGGGTCCTCGACGGCGGCGCGGACCTGGTCATCGACGACGGCGGCGACCTGCTGAACACGCTGCACGAGCAGCGCCCCGAGCTGCTGGAAGCGGTACGCGGCGGCTGCGAGTCGACCCCGTCGGGCGTGGCCCGGCTGCGCCGGATGGCCGCGGCGGGCTCGCTGGCCTTCCCGGTGGTGGCAGCCGGTGCCTCGGCAACCCGGCGGATGATCGATCATCGGTACGGGACCGGCCAGTCCGTCATCGACGGCGTCATCAGGGCCACGCACACGCTGCTGGCGGGCAAGACCGTCGTGGTCGCCGGGTTCGGCCCTGCGGCACCGGGATCGCCGACCGGGCCAGGGGCATGGGCGCGCAGGTCATCGTCACCGAGGTGGATCCCGTCCGGGCGCTGGCCGCGATCATGGCCGGCTACCGGGTGATGCCGATGTCCGCCGCCGCCGGGGTCGGCGAGCTGTTCATCACCGCCACCGGCTCTCGCGACGTGATCGACGCCGGGCACCTGGAGCTGATGCGCGA
The DNA here is from genome assembly GCA_963725175.1 of uncultured Actinomycetota bacterium. Classification (GTDB taxonomy): domain Bacteria; phylum Actinomycetota; class Actinomycetes; order Streptosporangiales; family Streptosporangiaceae; genus DASUBV01. The sequence continues at coordinate 1,652,577 of CAVRXH010000006.1, read as the reverse complement.
CGGCGCGATCCTGGCTAACGCCGGGCACTTCGACGTCGAGATCGACGTGCGGGCGCTGGCCGGGCTGGCGGCCGAGATCCGCCCGGCGGTCCGGCCGCACGCCGACGAGTACGTGCTCGCCGACGGGCGGCGGCTCGTGCTGCTGGCCGAGGGCCGGGTAGTCAACCTGGTCGCCACCGAGGGCAGCCCGGCCGCGGTCATGGACGTCTCGTTCGGCGTGCAGGCGCTCGCGCTGGCCTGGCTGGCCAGCGGCGAGGCGGTGCCGCGGGCGGGCGTGCACGACGTGCCCGAGGTGATCGACGCTCAGGTGGCCAGCCTCACCCTGGCGGCGGGCGGGGCGCGCATCGACACGCTGACCCCGGCGCAGCGCGACTACCTGGAGTCCTGGCGCGAGGGCAGCTAGGGCACGCCTTGGCGGGCGGCCGCGCGGGCGGCCGTGCGGCGCGTTGTTTGCGGTCTTCCGACACGGCTGTCCTGGTGTGGCACCCTGGGTCCATGACGGGTGAGAGTGCTGCTCCGCCGATGCTGCCGGGGCTGCGCGATCCGGGCAACAGGGTCAGCAGGCGGGCCATCGGGTACTGGACCGCGCGAGCCGCGCTCGACGGGGTGTGGCTGCTGGCCGCCGAGAGCGCGGTCGCGGCCGGCCTGGGGCTGTGGACGGTCCTGTGGATCGTGCTGGCGGTGACCGCCGCGGGCATCGCCTGCTACGCGGTGATCATGCCGCGCTGGCGGTACCGGGTGCACCGCTGGGAGGTGACGGCCGACGCCGTCTACACCAGGACGGGATGGCTCTCGGTGCACTGGCGGATCGCGCCGCTGAGCCGGATCCAGACCATCGACAGCCACCGCTGGTTCGGCGAGCGGCTGTTCGGGCTGGCGAACGTGACCGCCACCACGGCGTCGGCGAGCCGGCCCGGTGCACATTCGCGGCCTGGACTCCGCCACCGCCGACCGGCTGCTTGACGAGCTGACCGTCGCGACCGGACGGCTGCCGGGGGACGCCACATGACGGCGGAGGACGGCGCGGCCCTGGAGACACCGGCCCTGGAGACGCCGCCCCTGGGCACGGAGGCTGTCACCGGGAGCGCGGCGGGCCTGTCCGGCAGCGGCGACTGGCTGTGGCTGAGCGGCCGCAGCCTCATCGTGCGGCCGGTCACCGACCTGATCAGGCTGCTGCCGGTGCTGCTCGGCGTGCTGTTCTTCGGCTCCTCGCGTGGTGGCGGGGGCTACTGGGGCTTCGGCTTCGCCGCGCTGGCCGTGGTGACCAGCGTCGTGCGGTTCTGCACCACCAGGTACCGGATCACTGACGAGCGGGTCTACCTGCGGCACGGGCTGTTCAACCAGCAGGTTCTCTCGGTGCCCAGGGACCGCGTCCGCAGCGTCGACACCTCCGCGCACGTGGTGTACCGGATGCTTGGCCTGCGCAAGGTGGAGATCGGCACCGGGCGCAACGACCGGCGGGAAGGCAAGAGCGTGCGGCTGGACGCCGTCACCCTGCGCGACGCCGAGGCACTGCGCGCGACGCTGCTTACCGGGCTCTCGCAGACGGTCGCCGGGGCGGCCGGCGTCGGTGCGGCCGCCGCCGGGCAGGAGGGCGCGGCCCCGGCCGCCCGGCCCGAGCGGGAGCTGGCGCGCCTGCACCCGAGCTGGGTGCGGTTCGCGCCGCTGACCCTGACCGGGCTGGTCATCGTCGGCGTGGTGGTCGGGTCTGGCGCGCAGGTGCTCGACGCCACGCATATCGACTTCACCGCGATCGGGCCGGTGCACCGGCTCAGCCTGCGGTTCGCCGCGCTGCCGCCCGGCCAGCGGGTGCTCGACGGAGCGGTCGCGGTGCTGGCCGTGCTCGTGCTGCTGTCGGTGGCCGGCTACATCGCGTTGTTCTGGAACTTCCGCCTGACCAGCCAGGACGGCGCGCTGCGGGTGTCCCGTGGCCTGCTGTCCACCAGGACAACCACCATCGACGCCAGGCGGCTGCGCGGGGCCGAGCTGAGCGAGCCGCTGCTGCTGCGCGCCGCCCGCGGTGCCCGCTGCCTGGCCATCACCACCGGGCTGCGGGTCGGTCACGGCGCCGAGCGGGGCGGCTCGCTGCTGCTGCCGCCCGCCCCCCGCGGGGTAGCGCGGCAGGTCGCGGCCCTCGTGCTCGCCAGCACCGCCGCCCCCGGCGCGGGAGGCCCGCGCGGCGCGGCCGACACCGCCGAGCCGTTCACCTGCGGGCTGATCCGGCACGGCCCGGCCGCCAGACGGCGCCGGTACGTCCGCGCGGTTGGCGGCGCCGCACTGGCGGACGCGGCGCTGGCCGTCTTGTGGCAGGCCGGACCCGTGCCGGGCTGGGCTCCGCTGGCCGCGCTTGTGCTGCTGCCGCTGTCCGCCGCGGTGGCCGCCGACCGGTACGCCAGCCTGGGACACCGGCTATGCGGCGGCTGGCTGGTCACCTGCACTGGCAGCCTGGTCCGGCGGCGCAGCGTGCTGTCCGCCGACGGCATCATCGGCTGGCGGATCCACCAGAGCTGGTTCCAGCGGCGCCAGGGCCTGGTCTCGCTGGCCGCGACCACCGCGGCCGGCCGCCAGGACTACGTCGCCCACGACATCCCGGTGGCGGACGCCCTGACGGTAGCCGCCGCCGCGACTGACCTCCTCCGGCCGTTCTTGTCTCGCCCGCTTCCCGGCCACGCGGAACCCGGGAGCTAGCCAGGAAGGTGCCTGGCGGCGCTTCGCCGTCCTGGTAGCGCTTCGTCACTCAGAGAGCCAGCCGCGCTCGGCGGCCCGCAGCCCGGCCTCGAAGCGGCTGTGCGCGTCGAGCCGGTCCATCAGCCCGGACACCATCCGGCGGACGGTCCGCACCGAGACGCCAAGACGGCGCGCGGCGCCCTCGTCGGTGGCCCCGTGGGCGAGTAAGTGCAGCAGTTCGCGTTCACGCCTGCTGAGCTCATTCTCGTCGGGGGCCTCGTTCGCCCCGAAGGGGACCGCCATGGACCAGGTCTGCTCGAATAACGCGACTAGCGCGGCGATGACCCCCGGCTCCGTGCACTGGATGGCGCCCTTGGCCGAGTGCTCCGGGTCGATGGGGACCAGGGCGACGGCCCGGTCCGCCAGCAGGAGCCGTAGCGGCAGCGAGGGCGTGGTGCGCACCTGCACGCCGAGGCCGGCCAGCCAGCGCACGTGCTGGAAGGTCGCGGGATCGTTTTGCAGGCTGTCTACGTAGATGGACCGCATGGCGACGCCCCGGCCGATCATGGCCAGGTCGAGCGGCTTGCTGGCAAGAATGCTCTCGGGCCGCTGCGGGCCGCCGGGGACCAGCGCCAGGAACTCCGTGCGCACTCGCTGGACGAGCGCCTCGATCTTGTTCTGCACCCAGTCGAGCCCCTCGACTCGCTCGGTGCTCACGGGCGGGACGCTGGAGGTGAGCATGGTGTACTCGTCTAACAGCCGCGCAACGACGGTCTGGTTCCTGACAAATTGGCCATAACGATCGGTCAGGTCGGCCTGCTGCCGCTGCAGAAATGCGTGGAAGCCGACGTCCGGGCTTACCGGGCGCAGGTCACTGTCGGTGTCCAGGGAGCTGCGCAGCAGCGTAAGATCGAAAAGGCGATCGAGGGCGGAGCGCACGTGTTCCTCTGATAGGCCAAGCTTCCTCGTAATGTCACTCGCGGACATCGAGGGATTAGCGAGCATGCTCCGGTAGACGGCTTCAGCATCGGGGTCAAGATCGAAATCATCCACCGCGTTGCCTCCCCAGGGCCGGTCATGCCCCAATGCTAGCGATTATCGCATAGCGCACATCCTAGTCAGTACATCGCCTATGGTAATTAACGGTAGAAATAGTCTAGACTTTTGGATGAACCTTTCGGTCGGCTCGGCAGTGCTATTTCGGGTCCCGCCTGGGTGGTTACTAGCCCCGTCCTGGCATTGAACGGCCATACGAAGTCGCGCATCAGCGCCGGCCGGCCCGCGGGCCGTGACACGGCGAAGTTCGCGTCGCCTCGGGGACGTACTGGCGTGCCCTGACCGGGACCGCCGGTCACGGGGCGGGGCCAGCGTGCGGCGCTGAAACCCCCGGAGCTCGCGGTCATGCAGGTGACTATCGCCGAGATCGCGCTTGGCTGACCTTCCGGTCCGCTAGTAAGCCGTCAGGACCGTGCCCATGACCATCTGGAGTCGCCGGTTCCTGAAGCCGGCGTTGTGCGGCGCATCGGCCGTCAGGTCGGTCTCGGCCATCCGCTCTTCCTGTCAGCGCCGGGCATCAGATTACGCATCGGCTCGGGGAGCACCAGCACGGCACGCCCTCGTGCACGAAGTCCCATTCCCGGTAATCGACCGTCAGCGGCTCGCCTTTCGCGATCGGCCTGCTCGCTATCATCACCACGCGATCCCGGACGACGATGTTCGGATGGCAGCTATGGTTGACGTAGTCGATGCCCTCGAATGGCCCGGAGCCCGCAGTCACGATGCTGAAGATGGTGTCGTTCTCAACGGCGATCTGCACGGCGGACTTGTGCATCTCGTTGTCTACCATCCGGCCGTCCTTGAGAGCGAACTGCCTCAGCACTCCGTCATAGATGCCGATTATCACTCCCTCCGCGATATCCGTCCTGGCCCGGAGCCCTATTTCGCCGTCGCCAAGTCCGTACTCTTCGACCAGGTCAAAGTTCGTGTAGGGCATTGCTAGCTCATGCCTCCGGTGGGATCCTGCTGGTGCAAGACCGGGTAAGCGGGCTCATGGAGGTCAGTATTCAAACGACGCGTCGTTCTGGGCGGTGAGCGGCGACCATGGGTTGTGATACTTTCCGCAATCGTCAATCGGATGGCCATGAAAAAGGCCGTAGTTCGGGTGATCTGCCGGGAATGGATCGGCGCTTATGTAGTCGAGAATGAGGTAGGGCCAGACCTCGGCGCCATCGTAGGTCTCGTGAAACTCCTGGCCGTCGGCCGTGACGTCGGCGGGGACCAGGACATCGGTGTGGTAAGTGGCCGAGTAACGGGACGGATCGAAGTCCCTGGGCACGTAGCTGGGCAGGTGCCTGACGGGGCAGCCGTCGGCCGTGACGGCGCCGGTCCTGTTGTGCCAGCTCGCGCTGCGCAGGCCCGGATGGCCGTGACCCCCGTTGCCGATGGAGCGGAACGCGGTCTCGCGGACGAACCGCACCGCCTCGCCGAAGTCCGGGTAGATCCCGCGCTGGGTCAGCGAGTTCGCGTAGTGGCCCGGAGAGTTGACGGAGAACATCAGGCCGCCCGGCACGCGACGATCATGATTGCGCGTCCGGTGCGCGGCGGTGTAGAAGATGTTGCATCCGGCCTTGTAGAGGGCGAGCTGGCCATCGGGTGAGCGGAGCGGGACCGCCTCCGTGTAGATGACGTCGGCCTGGATCGGGACATGCTCGATGAGGTAGAGGCCCGATAAGATCCGGCAGACCTCCACTAGCTCCTTGCTCGGCGCGGCGGACGCGAGCTCGGCACTGTTGAACATGATGAGGAATCCGCTGGCCAGGCCCTGCTCCGCTATATCCTTCCAGGCCCGCCGCTCACGCTGGATCTTCGCGCTGACGTAATCGCTGCCCCGTGATATTTCCCAGTCATCGATCCAGCACAGGTAGGCGCGCAGGCCCTTCGAGGCAGTCTCGCCCCTGGCGTGGTGTGCCGATAGACGGCCGAACAAGCAGGGCTGCCAGCGTCCAATCCAGCGAAATAGCGCAGCTCGCTTGGTTTCTTCCGGGGCCGCGGAAAGAAGGATCTCGTTCGCCTTGCTGATGTCGTCGCCGAAACTAGCGGCGGCGGGGACGCGCGGCAGGTGCGCTATGGCATCTTCCAGGTCTCCCGGTTCGTCCTGCCTGTCGATGAGAGTCGAGATCAGGCTCATCTCGGTATTCCCTGACCCATTGCCGACGATCACTTATCCCCAGATAGCGTCGTCGGGTTCGCGAACTGCGCCGGTGCATCTCGCGTTTCTGGACATACTGCTGATCACCTCGCTATTGTGGAGGCCAGGTCTCAGGCTATCGGCCGGTCGTCCTGCGGACCATCTGGAACCTATATCAGGGATAATGTACAGGAAAGACCAGTTGAAAACCTGATCCCGATGGCAGCGTAAGGTCATTGACACTTTCATGACAGCCGAAAATAGGCATGACTCAGCCGCGGACATGGCTCAGTCGCGAAGGTCCTGGGTGAACTGCCGTTCAGGCCTGGGCGCCGCGCCGGGCGCGCAGGTTCCTGTTCTTGATGAGATTGCCGCACGAGGCCATGTCGCACCACATGCCCCTGAAGCTGTGCGAGCGATCGTAAAACGCCCAGCGGCAGTCATCGTTGCCGCAGGCCTTCAGCCGCCGCCAGTTATCGTCCCGCTGCGCGTCGCGAATGATGAGCAGGACCCTGAGCAGGCCATCCTCAAGCCTGCCGTGTGGCGGCGGGGCAAGCTGGATCTGCCCGGCATGGTCGATCGTCAGCTCCGGCCTGGCCTGCCGGGTGACCTCCGTCAGGGCGTGCAGGTCACCGGGCGCAGCTGCGGCCTCGCAGCCATTGCGGATCAGCAGCGCCCGGATATCCTCCCGAAACTCGCGGGCGGCGACCAGGTCGCGCCGGTCGGCCGTCGCGGCGGTTCCCAGCATCCCGGCCTCGCGGAGCCAGGCGTTCGCCTGGCCGGGCTCGGCCAGCACGTCCGTGCCCAGGCCCAGATCCCTGGTGTTGACGAAAGCCTGCGCCAGCAGCAGAGGCTGCGGCGCGGGCTTGCGCTCATCGTGGGCAACCCAGGAAGGCAGGGCCATATCCCCACTGTAACAACCTTGTCAGGCTTCCCCCCGGGGCCGGGTGACCGGTCAAACGCGTTGACTAGTCATGCGTGACCAGTATAGTTATTTTGGGGGTCACGGCGGAGCAACTGCAGGGCATGAGCACCGAGAGGAAGGCGCGTGACCAGCGAGGACGTTGTTCTCAAATACGTGGCTCCGATCCGCGTCGCGGAGCTGACCGCCATTGCCGCCAGCTACGGCCCGCTCGATGTCGGGCCCGCCGTCCGGCTGCTCTTCCCGGAGTTGCTGCGCCGCCTCGCCCTGACGGGCATCCAGCCTTCCGGCGGTCCCGCGATGACCTTCTACGAGGAGCCGGGAGAGCCCAGCGACACCGTTATCGTGCACGCCGCGATCCCGGTCCTGGCGGGTCCCCGCCCCGCCGGTCGCTTCGCGGTCGTTGACCTGCCGGCCATTCCAGCCACCGCCACGATCATCCACAGGGGAGCGGCCAACGGCATCACGCGGACCCTGCTTGAGCTGGCTGGCTGGATGGACGACAACGGCTACCGCCCTGGGCCTGGCCTGCACAGGGAGATCTATCTCGGACATTACCCTGGCGATGCCGCCGGGGGTCCCATCGAGCTTCAGGTCACCGTGGCGGGGATAGCTGGGGCCGGGACAGAGCCCGACCTCGCGAGACCCGGCACCCGCTCGCCAGACCGCGAGCTGGCAGGGGTGTCAGACAACGGTGGACTTTAGCCTGCTCGGCCGCGTCGAGCTGACGGTCGATGGCAGGCCAGTCACCATCGGGGCCGCCCGCCCGCTCACCGTCCTCGCGATGCTGCTGCTGAACGCCAACCAGGTGGTCTCGGCAGGTCGCCTTATCGACGCGTTATGGGATCAGTCGCCGCCGCGGACGGCCGGGAGCCAGGTGCAGATCACCATTTCCGCGCTGCGGCGCCTGCTGAGATCCCCTGGCGATGCCGTCATCGAGACCCGGTCACCCGGCTACCTGATGCACGTGCCCGACGAAGCGCTTGACCTGCGGCACTTTGAGTTTCTTGCGGCCCAGGGGGCGGCTGCCGCCAGCGAGAGGCGGCCGGGCGAGGCGGCCGGGACGCTGCGGGACGCACTCGGGCTCTGGCGGGGCCCGGCCATGGACGGCCTGGACAGTACTGTCATCCGGACAGCCGCGGCCCGGCTGAACGAGCGGCGGCTGGCCGTCCAGCAGGACTGTCTCGAACTTGAGCTCCAGCTCGGCGGGCACCGCGAGGTGATCGGCGAGCTGACGATGCTGACCGCCGAGGCGCCCTTGCACGAGCGATTCCGTGCTCAGCTCATGCTGGCTCTCTACCGGGCCGGCCCGGCGATGCGCTTGAGGTGTTCCGGGCCGGCCGCTCGATCATGCGGGACGAGCTTGGCCTGGAGCCTGGCGAGGAACTGCGCCGCCTCGAGCATGCGATCCTGGTCCGCGATCCCCGGTTCGCGGAGGCCTGCCACGTCGGCCAGCAGGCCGCTCCAGCAGTGTCTGGCATGCCGCCACCGCCTCGCCAGCTTCCGCGAGCGCCCGCCCTCCTGCGCGGCAGGGAGGAGCTGGCGAGAAAGATCAGCGCCTCGCTGGCCGGCCCGGCCGCGCGGGCCGCCGGGCCGGGCGGGCCACTGGTGACCGTAACCGGCCGGGCCGGGGCGGGGAAGACGGCACTCGCCGTGCGGGCGGCACACCTGGCGAGCGGGTCCTTTCCAGGCGGTCAGCTCTTCGTGCAGCTCCGCGGGCATGCCAGGCCGGCGATGGGGCACGTCCTCAGCCAGCTTCTGCGGTCGTTCGGCATCGCTGCCGCAGCGGTGCCCGACGACGTCGACGCGAAGGCCGCCATGTACCGGAGCTGGCTCACCGGCCGCCGGGTGCTCATCGTCATCGACGACGCGGCCAGCCCCAGCCGGGCCGAGCTGCTGCTGCCGGGGAACCCGGACTGCGCGGTCCTGGTCACCGCGCGGGGTGCGATGACTGGCCTGGCGGCCAGCCACAGCTTCGAGGTGGGACCGCTGGACGAGCGATCCGCCGGCTGGCTGCTGGCGGACGCGCTCGGCGCGAGCAGGATCGATGCCGAGCCGGAAGCGGCGCGGGCAGTCGCCAGGCTCTGCGACGGCCTGCCACTGGCGTTGCGGGGCGCGGCGGCGAGGCTGGCGGCACGCCCGCACTGGCCGGTCCGCGCCCTTGCCAGGCGGCTGGCCGACGAGGGGTTCAGGCTTGACCTGCTCGGCGGGGACAACGACGGCATCAGGATGACCCTGGCGGTTTCCTGCGCCAATCTCAGCCAAGCCGGGAGGCGGCTGCTGTGCGGGCTGTCGCGGCTCGGCTCGGCCGACTTCACGCCGCGGTCCTGCGGGCTGCTGTTGAACTGCGGCGTCGATGCCGCCGAGGACCTGCTGGAGGACCTCGTCGCTGCCCGGCTGATGGTGCCGCGGATCGCCGCGGACGGGACCGTGCGCTTCCGCCTGCATGACCTGGTCCGCATCTACGCCGCGGAGTGGCCGGCCGGCCAGGAGGACCTCGGCTGCGGCGAGCACGGCGGCCCGCCCGCTGTGGCGGGGCATCGCGAGGCGGCCAGCCCGGCCGGCATTCCCGTGCTGCCGACAGGACGGATAGCGATGGCAGGGGAAGCATGAGCGTGGCTTCGCAGCCGCCATGCGGGGTGATGGACCACCACTCGGCCCTCATCATCGCGGAACTGCAGCGGGACGGCAGGCGCTCGTACGCCGACATCGGCAAGTCCGTCGGGCTGTCCGAGGCCGCGGTCCGGCGGCGGGTGCACCGGTTACGCGAGGCCGGCTTCGCCCGTGTCGTGGCGGTGGTCAATCCCGCCTGGACCGGCCTGAAGCAGCGCGCCTACCTTGGCGTGACCTGCGGCGCGGACGTCCACGCTGTGGCTGGCGAGGCGACTGCGATAGCCGAGGCCGAGCAGGTGGCCGTCACGGCCGGCTCCTTTGACCTGCTCATCAGGATCGCCTACAGAGACAACGGCCACCTGCTGGATGTCCTGGGCACGGTGCGGGCCATTCCCGGTGTCGACAGCGCCGAGGCACTGCTGTGCCTGTGGACAGGCGAGGCAGGTTACCGGAGCAGGAACGAGCCGAACTGCCAGGTGTCGCGCGCGTCGGGCGACGGCGAGAGATTGGCGAACGGATCGCCGTTATCGTCAAGCGGTGTCCACGCCGAGCGGACCGACGGGCACGGGCCCAGGTAGGGGTTGGCCACGCGCAGCACGTGATGGTGGTCGAGCAGCTCCGGCGTGCACAGGCCCATGTCCGGGTTCTCGAGTATCCAGGACACCGCCCCGAGCACCGACGCGGCGACCTGGAGGGTCGTAGCGTTCTGGTGTGGCACCAGGCTGCGTGCCTCATCGATGCCGAGCTGCGAGCCGGTCCACCACCCCGTCAGGTCGTGCCCAAGCAGCAGCACGCCCAGCTCATCGATCCCGCTGACGATGTCGTCGGCCATGATCCGCTGGCGCGGCTGCAGCCGGTAACCGCCCATCCGGCACTCGCGCCACGATGCGATCGCCGCGTCGGCTGGCAGGTAGGCGTAGTGCACCGTGGGCCGGTAGACGGGCTCGCCATTTTCGCGCACGGTCAGGAAGTCGCTGATCGTGAAGGCCTCGCCATGCCGGATGAGCATGCCCTGGATGGGCCCGTACGTAGGCACCCAGGAACGCACCCAGGTACCCTCGCCGGTCTGGCCCAGGCATATCTGATTGCGCGGCCCGTCGTCATGGGTGAACGCCAGGGGCGGCAGCGTCCGCTCGTGCGTTCCCCAGCCCAGTTCGGCCGGCGCCGCGCCCTCCTCGTAAAAGCCCTCGACCGACCACGTGTTGACGAACTCGCCGACCTCTTTCGGGCGGCTGCTGATCTGCGTGTCCCGCTCGGAGATGTGGATGACCTTCGTGCCGGTCTCGCGGCTCAGGCCGGAGTAGTCACGGTCGGCCAGGAGTTGCGTCAGGCGGCGTTCCCGCGCCGGGTCCACGGACGCCGCCCCCGGCTCCTTGAGCATGGCGGTAGCGATGTCCTCCAGCGCGACCTTGACCCAGTGACTGACCAGGCCGGGGTTAGCCCCATGCTCAAGTACCGCAGTCGGGCCGCGCCCGCCCCAGCGGTCCCTGAGCTTCCGCAGTGCCATATGCCGGACATAGAGAGTGCGGTCGGTGGGAGATGCGCTGCCATGCCCCGCATAGGGATCCCAGAGCTCGACCGACGTGTCGACGTAGCGCACGCCGTTGTCGTGGCACCACGTGACGATTTCTTGCGTGTCGATGTTCCAGGTCAGGTTGATGAGCAGGTCACCGGGGCCGAGCAGGTCACCGAGCGCGGTGGCCAGGTTGTCCGGCGTGAGCCGCTGCCTGACGTAGCTCGCGCCGGTGGCCAGCGTGTCGGGAATCGTGTCGGATAGATCTTCAAAATCTACAATGCTCAGCTTCCTGAAGTCCATATCGAAATGCCGCAGAATCAATGGCTGTAAACAGCGCGATACGGAGCCGCAGCCTAAGATAGTGACTCTCCCGTGAACTTTAATTCGCAGGTGCGGGGTCATATTCCACCACCAATACGATAGGCGCGGGCGTGTACTCACATAAGTACACATGCCAGGCGTATCCAGAAGCTATCGTCGCGCTATTACGGAGCACGCGGCGGGTGCGAGCACGGGCCGTACGGGCGGAGTCCGCTGGCGGGTGACCAGTAACCGCACTTGACAGGTCACCCGTGACCATCAAAGCTGGGTTTCATGGTCACGACGGGGAGGCGGGTGGCGGACCCGCGGGACCCGCCGGACCCGCCAGGCACGCGGCGGGACAGGCCCAATGTCGCAGTCGTAGGCGTCCTGCTTCTCATGGGGGCGGAGGCGTTCGTCTACGGCTTTTCATATCCGTATTTCTCGCTATCCCTGCACCGGCTAGGCCTGACATCCGGCCTTATCGGGCTTAACTCGTCCATAGCATGCATCGGGATTATCTTTCTCGGCCCGTTCCTGCCCAGGCTGCTGGCCCGCTTCGGCCTGCGGACCATCGGGATCATTCAGTTCGCCCTGGCAGGGGCCTGCTTCGGGGTCCTGCTCCTGAGCCAAGTGGTCATCGTGTGGTTCCTGGCGCGGTTCGTGCTCGGGACGATTGTCGCGAGTGTCTGGACGACCACCGAGATATGGCTCAACGCCGTCGTCAGCAACCGGCGCCGCGGCCTCATCCTGGGCATCTCCGGTGCGGTCTACGCCTGCTGTGAATTCCTCGGCCCGCTCGCGCTCGGCCTGTTCGGGGTATCGAGCCAGGCTGCCGTGCTCACGGCCTTCGTGCCACTCGCTGCCGGGGTGCTCGTGGCGGCGTGCCTTCGGCGCCCCGCATCGCGGGGACTGGATGAGGAACCGGCTACGCACACGCTGCGCCGGGCCGTCACCGTCGCCCGTCCCTTGCTAATCGCGGGGTTCATCTCCGGCTTCGGCGACGCCTCCATGCTCGGGCTGCTTCCGCTCTACGGGCTCAGTCACGGGCTCAGCGTGGCGGCCTCGGCGCGCCTGGTGGCCGCGTTCAGTGCCGGAGAGGCCGTCCTCGTCCTCGTGCTGGGCTGGCTAGCCGACCGGTATCGCCGGGCGAGCGTCATCATCGGCACGATGCTCGCCGCCGCCCTGGCCGCCTGCGTGCTCCCGCTGGCGGGGTCGAGTACCTGGGGCCTGCTGATCGTCAGCTTCGCCCTCGGGGGCACGATCTGCAGCCTGTACACGCTGCTGACCGTCCTGATGGGGACGAATTTCACCGGCACCAGGCTCTCGACAGTCGCCTCGGGCTTCACGGTCGCCTACTCCATCGGCTCGGTCACCGGCCCGGCCATCATCGGCTTCCTGATGCACGCCGTCGGCGCATCGGCACTGCCGGAGTCCATCGCGATCGCGTTCGCCGCGGCTGCCTTCGTGCTGCTCGCCGACCACCGGAGAGGCGTGACGCGCCAGGCGCGTGGTCAGAAGACGAAGGTCGGCAGCGGCGGAAATCCGTTGAATCCGACCGACGAGTAGGTCGCGGTGTAGGCGCCGGCGCTCAGGAAGTCGACATAATCTCCGACCTGAAGCGACATCGGAAGGTAGTACGGCGTCTTCTGGTAGAGGATGTCCACGCTGTCGCAGGTCGGCCCGGCCAGGATGACCGGGCCGACATCGCCGTGCCGGTGGGGGCAGGTGACTATCGGGTACCTGATGCACTCGTTCTCGGTCTCGGCCAGGCCATTGAAGCGCCCGGCGTCCAGGAAGACCCACCGATGGCCGTCCGCATAGGACTTCCGTGAGATCAGCACGACCCGCGACCGCAGCATCCCCGCGTCGCCCGCGATGAAGCGGCCGGGCTCGATGATGACCTGCGGCATGCCGCCGCCTGGCGTGCCTGCCTGAAATGCCTCGCGCAGCGTGGCGTCAATGGCCTTGGCGTACTCGCCGATACCGGGAACCTGCGGGCCGTAGCAGGCGGGGAAGCCCCCGCCCAGGTTGATCAGTGCCGGCGTCACCTCCTGGCGGCGGAGTTCCGCGAATATCCCGGCGGCCAGGCTGATCCCGCCCTCCCAGCTCGTGGGGTACAGCTGCTGGGAGCCCACGTGAAACGACACGCCGGCCGGATTGAGCCCTAGCCGCGCGGCGAGGAGCAGCAGGTCGACAGCCATGTCCGGCTGGCAGCCGAACTTACCGCCGAGCGGCCACTGAGCGCCCTCGCTGCTCACCAGCACGCGGCAGCACACGGTAGAGCCGGGGGCGGCCACGGCAAGCTTCCGCAGCTCGCACTCGCTGTCGAATGCGAACATCCTGATGCCACGGCCATACGCGTAGGAGATGTCCTCGGCCCGCTTAATGGTATTTCCGTAGGAGATCCTGCCGGGCGGGGCGCCCCGGTCGAGGCACAGGTCTATCTCCGCCCTGCTCGCCACGTCGAATGACGAGCCGAGCGCGGCGAGCCTGTCGATGACGGCCGGATGAGGATTAGCCTTGACCGCGTAGAAGACCACGGCGGCTGGAAACGCCTCGCGCAACTCCCGGTACCGTAACCCGATCATCTCCAGGTCGATGAGCAGGCACGGGGTAGGCAGCTTCCGGTCCCGGAAGAAATCGGCATGCCGCGTCCATTCGCCGGGCGTCATCCGCTAGGACTCCTTCAGGCTGAAACGTTCCGCCCGGACTGGCCGGGACGCAGGATTAGCGCGCTCGCGGCAGGACAACGTCGAGAGCCAGCGTGAGGCACCGGCAGGCGCCGCCGCCCTTGACAAATTCACTGACGTTGGCGATGGCTACCTCGAATCCGCGCTCCTCGAGCTGCCGCCCGAGCCTGGCGGTGCAGGCGGGCATGATGACCGTCCGGCCGATTACGAGTGAGTTCGCGCAGAACATGGCCGTTTCATCGGCCGTGAGCACCACCGGTGCCGGCACCAGTTCCGCGATGGCCCGCCGGCCCGCCGGGCTGAGAGCGCCGGGAGCGATCATCGCGCTGCGCCCGTCGAGCGGGCAGAATGCCAGGTCGAGGTGGTAGTAGCGCGGATCGACCAGCCGGACAGGGAGGATCCGCAGTCCGTTGTCTGACGCGAGCGCGTAGCACGACGCTTCCGTTGACCGCTGGCCGTGGCCGGTTAGCAGCGTGGCGGAGAAAGGCAGGGCATCACCCGCGCCCTCCTGCACCGCTCCCCGCCGCTGATCAATGACCTGGAATCCGTGGTCGGAAAACCAGGCGCGGAAAAACTTTACCTCATCACGCTGCTCCGGGTGGCGCATATCAGCGGAAACGAAATCGTTTCCGTTAACCATTCCCGCGTTGGCGGTGAATACCATGTCAGGCAGGTCGTCGACCGGGTCGATCGTCTCGACCTTGGCGCCGGCACCCTGGATGAGCCGGACCAGGCCAGCCCACTGATCGTGGGCCAGGTCTTCGTCAACAGGGACGGCCGTGTCCATCCACGGATTAATAGAGTAAGAAACACGGAAGTGAGCGGGCGGGCACATCAGGTAACGATGACCCCAGGATAATAAGGAGCCGGTATCTGGAACAGGAAAAGAACCACCCGGATGTGTCACCTTGTGCTCCCTGATTCGGCGCTCCACGGATGAGTCTCCGGTAGCGGCGGACTCCGGGGAAGGCACGGCCGATGGCAAGATCTGGCCAATGACGCCTCCTGGTCAGGGTCTCGAACGCGGTGCTGCAGGTGACCACGATGCGGACCGAGGCGATAGGGCGGTCGGCAGGCGGAAAGGCTGGCTAGTCTCGCTGCGCGCCTTGGGGCCAGAACACCCGGACCGGGATGTCATTGGTCCGGGCATGGGCGACTACATCGCTGGTGCCGCCGTAGCCGCGCGCTGCCTTTCCGTCCCAGACCGCCCATAGCTCGTCGGCCCGGCCGAGCATGAACTCGCTCGCGGCCATGTGGGACTCGGACGTGGACTCGCGGAACGGCATTTCGTGCACCACGGCAGCCAGGGCCAGGAGAGCGTCATACTCTGCCAGCGAGTCCGCCGGCAAGCTGTCCCGGTACTGGCTGGCCGGAATGACCGCCTCGATGCTGCCGCCGGCTTCCAGGACCGCGCGGGCGAAGATCTGGTCGGCCCCGTCCGCCAGGCACGACACCCCGGTCACCTGCCCGGCCTGCTCATCCAGGGCACCGGTTATCGCCTCGCGGATCAGGCCCGCGGTCCCGGCAGGCAGGCCACGATGACCAGAAATGGCTATGCACCGCATCCCGCTTCCTCCTTACGGTTGATCCGAGCGCTAGGCGGGCGGGACGAAGCCGACGGGCCGGGCATCGCCGGGCTCGGCCCGCGGGGCTGCCTCGGGACTGGCCGGGCCCGGCTCCGCCGGCGCGGGTGCGGCGCCCGCTGCCGGGGGAGCTTCACCCGGCAGCGCCCAGCCCGGCGCGGTGGAACCCGGCTGGCCCCAGCCTGGGGCGGTGGAACCCGGCTGCCCCGGTGACCACTGCACGGGCTGCGGCGGCACGGGCTGCGGCGGTACGGCCGGGCCGGCCGCTCCCGGTACCGTCGGCCGGATGCCGAGCCTGGCGTGCTCGCGCTCGCGGCGGACCGCCAGGACGGCGGCCAGGTAGGCAGCGGGCGGCGTGCCCGGCGGTGGCGGCGGGCTGACCTGGCCGGCGACCGCCGTGGCGATCCGCAGCCCCAGCTCCGCGCTGGCCGCGGGCGATAGCTGGCGCAGCCGCCGCAGGTAGCTGTCCGCCGCCTCCGCGTCCCGGTCGTTCAGCCCGGAAACCTGCGCGGCCCGCGCCCAGCCCGCCAGCGGCGGCGGCACTACGGCGAACTCAGGAGGGAGCATGGGCCGATGCGCCGCCCGCTCCTGGATCACGTACGTCCCGGCGAACATGTCACCGAGCCGCTTGCCCTTCTCTGAGACCAGTGAGGTGATCAGGCCGACCGGCGCCCCGATCAGGCTCCAGATCTCGATGGCCCCGGTCAGTGCCCTGATCAGCGCCTGGCGGAACCGGACCGGGCTGCCGTCATCGCTGACCACGCGCAGGCCCAGGGCCATCTTGCCGAGCGTCTTTCCCCTGGTCAGCGTCTCGAACGCGGTGCTGTAGCCGACCACGACCACGACGTAGGCGCTGAGCGTGATCCCGGCGACGGCGGCGCTGTCCGCGTGCCCGGCTGCCTTGAGCGCCCCGATGGTGATGGCGATCAGCACCACGACCTGGACGAGCATGTCGAGAAGCACGGCGGCGATCCGGCTCGGGAACCGCGCCACCTGCAGGTCGAGGATGACGGCCTCACCGGTCACCACTTCGGTCACTGCGTGCCTCCCGCCGCCCGCGGCCCGCGCCCTGGCCCGCGGCCCCTGGCCCTGGCCCGGTATCGAGCCCAGGCTATCGGCCGTGGCACAGTAGTCTCCTCCCGTGGACGTTGACGCGTTCGTCGCGGCTCATCAGGCGGAGTGGGATCGCCTGGACCGGCTCGTCCGGCGGCGCGGGCGGTTGTCCGGTGCCGAGGTCGACGAGCTGGTCAGCAGCTATCAGCAGGTCACCACGCACCTGTCGGAACTGCGCAGCGGCGGTCACGACCCGGCGCTGACCGGGCGGCTGTCGTCCCGGCTGGCGCGGGCCCGCGCGGCGATCGGCGGCGCGCACGTCCCGGCCTGGCGCGGCATCGGCGCTTTCGCGGCCGTGTCGGTCCCGCTGATGGCCTACCGGATGCGCTGGTGGTGGCTCGGCACGGCGGTCGCGTCGCTGCTGCTCGCGCTCGTCTCGGGCTGGTGGATCGCCAGGTCGCCGGCGGTGCAGGCGAGCCTGCTGTCCAAGTCGCAGGTCGCCAGCCTGGTCAATCATCAGTTCCGCGGCTACTACTCGCAGTACGCCGCGCCCGCGTTCGCGTTCAAGGTGTGGAGTAACAACGTCTGGGTGGCCGCCGAGGCGCTGATCTTCGGCGTGCTGCTCGGCATCCCGACACTGTTCGTCCTGCTGGAGAACGGCCTCAACCTCGGCATCGACGGCGGCCTGATGGTCGGGCACGGCAAGGCAGCCGAGTTCTTCGTGCTCATCGCGCCGCACGGGATGCTGGAGCTGTCTGCGGTGTTCCTGTCCGCCGCGGCGGGCCTGCGGCTAGGCTGGGCCATCGTCGACCCTGGGCCTCGGCCTCGTTCCCGCGCGCTGGCCGAGGAGGGCAGGGCGACGATCACGATCGCCATCGCGATGATCGTGGTGCTGGGGGTTTCGGGGGTCATCGAGGCGTTCGTCACGCCGTCCGGCCTGCCCGCCTGGGCGCGCATCCTGATCGGGGCGTGTGCCGAGGCCGGGTTCCTCGGCTATGTGCTGGTGCTCGGCCGCCGGGCCTTCCGGGCCGGGCTGAGCGCGGACATCGAGGAGGCCCCGGACTTCGCGCCGGTCACCGGCTGAGCGCGGTGCCGGGGGAGGCCGGGTAGCGGGCAGGCCAGCGACGCCGCCACTCGCCAGCGCCAGGAGTTCGTGAGCAGCGCTCCGTCATGCCCGGAGGTGGTTACGGTCAGCAACCGATTGATCGCTGATCTGTTACGAGCCGGCCCGGCGCGGGTGCCGGCGCCGCGCCACGGCACGGACTTCGACCTGGATGTCGTGGTGATCGGCGGCTGCGGGCATGTCGGGCTGCCGCTGGCCATCGCCTTCGCCGGCCGGGGCGCGCGCGTGGGCATCTACGACATCGACGCCGCCGCGGTGGCGGCGGTCGGCGCGGCGGAGCTGCCGTTCGCCGAGCCGGGCGCCCGGCCGGCGCTGGCCCGCGCGGTGGCGGCCGGGCGGCTGACCGCCAGCGCCGACGCGGCGATCACGGCCCGCGCCGAGCACGTCATCGTGGTGATCGGCACGCCGGTGGATGAGTACCTCAGCCCGGACCAGGACGCGGTGCCGAACGCGCTCGGCGGCTGCGCGGGCCAGCTCCGGGCCGGCCAGCTCCTGGTGCTGCGCAGCACCGTGTTCCCCGGCGTCACCGCGAAGGTCGAGAAGATGATCGCGGGCCTCGGCCTCGACGTGGACGTGGCGTTCTGCCCGGAACGGATCGCCGAGGGCAGCGCGATGACCGAGCTGTTCGAGCTGCCGCAGATCATCTCCGCGCGGACGCCGCGCGCCGCCGACAGGGCCAGCGCGCTGTTCGCCCGGCTGACCAGCAAGCTGGTGGTCATGTCGCCAGAGGAGGCGGAGCTGGCCAAGCTGTTCACCAACGTCTGGCGGTACCTGAAGTTCGCCACCGCCAACCAGCTCTACATGATGGCCAACGACCAGGGGCTGGACTTCGAGCGCATCAGGCAGGGCCTGGCCGCCGACTACCCGAGGGCCGCTGACATGCCCGCCGCCGGGTTCGCGGCGGGACCGTGCCTGCTCAAGGACACCATGCAGCTCGCCGCCTACAACCAGAACAACTTCCCGCTGGGACACGCGGCGATGGCCGTCAACGAGGGCATGCCGCTGTATGTCGCGCACCGCCTGCGGCAGCGCTACGACCTGGCCTCGATGACGGTCGGCATTCTCGGCATGGCGTTCAAGGGCGGTTCCGATGACACCAGGTCGAGCCTGTCGTACAAGCTGCGCCGGATCCTGGCGTTCGAGGCGGGCGCGGTGCTCTGCACCGATCCCTGCGTCACCAGCGATCCCGCCCTGCGCCCGCTGGCGGAGGTGCTGGACCGCGCCGACCTGCTGGTGATCGCGGCGCCGCACCCGCAGTACCGGGCGCTGCGCACCAGCAAGCCGGTGGCCGACATCTGGAACGTCACCGGCGGCGGCACGGTGATATGACCGGCGCCGGGCCGCGGGTGTCGGTGGTGATCCCCGCCTACGACGAGGCCGGGAACATCGTGGCCGTGCTTGACCGGCTCTGCGAGTCGGTCGCGCTGCCCTGCGAGCTGCTGGTCGTGGTGGACGATCCCGGCGATAGCACCGTCCCCGTGGCCCGCCGGTACGCCCGCTCCGAGCCCCGGGTGCGCTGCCTGGTGAACACCTACGGCGCGGGCCCGGCGAACGCGGTGCGGTTCGGCATCGACGCCGCAGCCGCGCCGGTGGTGGTGGTCACCATGGCCGACGGCTGCGACGACGCCACCCAGGTGGATGACCTGGTCCGGCTGGTGGAGCGGGGCGTCGCGGTGGCCGCCGCGTCCCGGTACATGGCCGGCGGCCAGCAGGTCGGCGGGCCGTTCCTCAAGGGCATGCTGTCCGGGACCGCGGGCCGGTCGCTGCGCCTGCTGACCAGGCTCGGCACCCGCGACGCGACCAACTCCTTCAAGGCGTACTCCCGTGACTTCGTCCGCGAGGTCGGCATCCACTCGCGGGACGGCTTCGAGATCGGCATCGAGCTGACCGCGAAGGCACGCCGCCTGGGCAGGCCGGTGGCCGAGATCCCGACGATCTGGCTGGACCGGCAGGCGGGCGTGTCGAACTTCAGGGTCGCTCGGTGGATTCCCAGTTACCTGCGCTGGTACCGGTTCGCGTTCGGGCGCCGCCTGTCCGCCGAGCAGATCCGCCAGCGCGCCGCCACGGCCGGGCGCCGGCCCCGTCACTAAGGAAGGTTCAGGAATGCAGCGTGTGCTGGTCAGCGGCTCGGCCGGGTTCATCGGCGGCTACCTGGTCGCGGAACTCCTACGCCGCGGGTACGACGTAACGGGGGTCGACAACTTGTCCAAGTACGGCAAGGCCACCCGGTCGTTCGATGCCAGTCCCCGGTACCGGTTCGTGGCCGGCGACGCACGGGACACCGCGCTGCTCGCCGAGCTGCTGGCGGACTGCGATCAGTTCATCGCCGGCGCGGCCATGATCGGCGGCATCTCCTACTTCCACTCCTACGCCTATGACCTGCTCGCCGCCAACGAGCGGATCATGGCCGCGACCTGTGACGCCGCCATCGCCGCGCACCGCGCGGGCCGCCTTCAAAAGGTCACCTACCTGTCGTCCTCGATGGTCTACGAGAGCACGCACCGCTGGCCGTCGCACGAGGGCCAGCAGCTCACGGTGCCGCCGCCGCGGTCCTCCTACGGCTTCCAGAAGCTGGCCGTGGAATACTTCGCCCGCGCGGCCTGGGACCAGTACCGGCTGCCTTACACCATCGTCAGGCCGTTCAACTGCGTCGGCATCGGCGAGAGCCGGGCCGCGCTGGACACCGAGATCCTGTCCGGCAACGTCAAGCTGGCGATGAGCCACGTCGTGCCCGACCTGGTGCACAAGGTGGTCAAGGGCCAGGACCCGCTGCACATCCTCGGGTCGGGGGATCAGGTCAGGCACTACACCTACGGCGGCGACCTGGCCGCCGGGATCGTGACCGCGATGGAGCATCCGGCCGCCCGCAACGAGGACTTCAACCTGTCCACGGCGGCCGGCACCACCGTCAGGGAGCTGGCCGGGCTGATCTGGGCGAAAATCCACGGGCCGGGCCGGCCGCTGCGGCTGATCAGCGACGAGCCGTTCGAGCACGACGTGCAGCGCCGGGTGCCCTCGGTGAGCAAGGCGCGGCGGGTTCTCGGCTTCGAGGCGACCACCACGCTGGACGAGATGCTGGACGAGGTGATCCCGTGGATCACCGAGGCGGCGGAATCAGGCACCATCTGAGCCGCCGGGCGGCCCGGGCTCCGGCGGGTCAGAGCTGGCCGGCGGCCTTGAGCTGAAGGTAGGCGTCGGCCAGCGCGGCGGGCAGCCGGTCGGGCGGGGCGTCCACGATGTCCACCCCGTGCCGCCGGAGCTGGGCGCTGATCCTGGCCCGCTCCGCCTGGGCGCGCGCCGGCCGCGCCCGCCCCGTAGACCGCCTCGGCGTCGCCCCGGCCGGCCGCGAGCCGTTCCACCGCCGGGTCGGCGACCGCGCCGATCAGCAGCGAGTACCGGGAGGTCAGCAGCCCGAGCCGGGGCAGCAGGCCGGCCGTCAGCGCGGCCGGGTTCAGGTCGGTGAGCAGCACGACCAGGCAGCGCTGCCGCGCGGTGGCCAGCACGGCGCTGGCCATCGCCCCGAAGTCGGGCTCGGTCAGCTCGGCGTCCAGCACCGCCATCGCGCTGGAGAAGGCGGCGAGCACGTCGCCCCGGCCCGCCCCGACCACCCTGGCGCGGACCCGGCGGTCCACGGCCAGCAGGTCGACCCGGTCGCCGGCCCGCGAGGCCAGCGCCGCCAGCAGCAGCGCCGCGTCCATCGAGGTGTCCAGCCTCGGCACGCCAGCCACCCGGCCCGCCGAGGTGCGTCCGGTGTCCAGCAGCACGATGATCCGCCGGTTCCGCTCTGGCCGCCAGGTGGCGACCATGACCTCGGTCCGCCGGGCCGAGGCCCGCCAGTCGATGGACCGGACGTCGTCGCCGGCCACGTACTCGCGCAGCGAGTCGAACTCGGTCCCCTGCCCCCGGATCAGCGACCGGTGCATGCCGTCAAGCTCACGCAGCCGGGCCAGCTTCTCCGGGAGGTGCCGCCGGCTGAGGAACGGCGGCAGCACCCGGACCGACCAGGGCGCGCTACGGCTGCGCTGCCGGCCGGCCAGCCCGAGCGGTCCAAGCGAGCGGATTGTCACCGGGCCGGCCTCCCGGTCGCCGCGCCGGGACGGCCGCAGCGTCGTGGTCAGCGTGACCTGGCCGCCGCGCGGCAGCGCGACCCGGAACCGGCCAGGCGCGGCGCCGGCGCTCGGCGGCCAGGCGTCCCTGATGGTGCCGCGCAGCGCGCGCCGCCCGTGGCCGGCGATGGTCACGGTGACCTCGGCGTCGTGGCCGAGCAGGATCCGGGTATCGCCGGCCCTGGTCACCTCCAGCCCGCCGGGCGGCGCGGCGAGCAGGACGTCGGCGATGATCGCGACCGCGAGCAGCCCGTCGGTCAGCACAATGGCGGGGACGTCGCGGAACACCAGCACGATCAGCGTGCCGATCAGCGCGGCCAGTGCCGCGCGGCCGGTCAGCGTCACCGCGGCACTGGCACGGAGGCGAGCACGCCTTCCAGCACGCCGTCGGTGCTGACGCCGTCAAGCTCGGCCTCGGGCCGGAGCTGCATCCGGTGCCGGAACGTCGGCGTGGCCAGCGCCTTCACGTCGTCGGGCGTCACGTAGTCCCGGCCGGACAGCCAGGCCCAGGCCCGGCTGGTGGCCAGCAGCGCGGTCGCGCCGCGCGGCGACACGCCAAGCCGCAGCGCCGCCGACTGCCGGGTCGCCCGGCAGATGTCCACGATGTAGCCGGTCAGCTCGGGGGAGATGGCGACCTGCGTGACGGCCCGCCGGGCAGCGGCCAGGTCGCTGGCCCCGGCGACCGGGCGCAGTCCGGCCGCCGCCAGGTCGCGCGGGTCGAAGCCGTCCGCGTGCCTGGCCAGGATGCCGATCTCCTCGTCCCGGCCCGGCAGCGCCACCGTGAGCTTGAGCAGGAACCTGTCGAGCTGGGCTTCCGGCAGCGGGTAGGTGCCCTCGTACTCCACCGGGTTCTCGGTCGCGGCCACCAGGAATGGCACCGGCAGCGGGCGCGGCGTGCCCTCGACCGACACCTGCCGTTCCTCCATCGCCTCCAGCAGCGCGGCCTGCGTCTTCGGCGGCGTCCTGTTGATCTCGTCGGCGAGCAGCAGGTTGGTGAAGACCGGCCCCTCGCGGAACTCGAACCGCGCGGATCGCGCGTCGTAGATCATCGACCCGGTCACGTCGCCCGGCATCAGGTCGGGGGTGAACTGCACCCGCTTGCTGTCCAGCGACAGCGCCTGGGACATGGCCCGCACCAGCAGGGTCTTCGCGACACCGGGGACGCCTTCGAGCAGCACATGGCCCTGGCACAGCAGCGCGATGACCAGGCCGCTCACGACCTGGTCCTGACCGACCACCGCCTTGGCGACCTCGGCCCGCACGGCGCCAAGCGGGGCGCGCAGGTCGGGGCTCCCGAGCGTCTCTCCGTCGCCGGTCAAGGTGGGTGACGGATGCCCGGCACCGGCCGGGAAGTCGACGTTCACTGCCTGCGTACCTCTCCTTCGAGGTCGTCCAGATCACTGGCTAGTGTGACAAGCGCCGCGTCGCCGCGCGGCACCGTTCCGTACAGCAGCTCGGTAATGGCCGTCTCGTCCCGGCCGGTCCGCGCCGCCAGCGCCGCCGTCACGGCTGCCGGCTCGGCCCCGGCCGGCAGCCCGATCACCGGGGTCAGCCTGGCCGCCGCGGCGGCCCGCAGGGTCGCCGCCACCCGGTCCCTGGCCTGGCGGGACCGGTACAGCCGGGCGTGGCCCTCGACCGTCTCCGACGCCCGGACCACGACGGGCAGCCGCTCGGCGATCAGCGGCCCGAGTCGTCTGGCCCGCCAGGCCGCGGTGAGCAGCAGCGCCAGGCCGAGCTGGAGCAGCACCAGGTAGGCGGCGAGCGGAATCAGCGAGGTCAGTGGCCTGGGCCCGCCGCCAGGCACCGAGGGCGCGGGCAACCGCGGTACCAGCCAGATGACCCGGCCGGCAGCGCTGAGCAGGTTGATCCCCAGCGCGGCGTCGCCCTGGCGGGCCAGGTACCCGTTGGTGAGCGGCACGCCGGTGCCGAGGATGGTGACCAGGCGGCCGGCGGCGGTGAACCGGATCAGGGTCGGCCGCCCGTCGGCGATATAGCACTGGGCCACGCCGCCCATGCCCGCGGGCACCCGCAGGCCGGGCCCGCCCATCTCGGCGGGCCCGGCCAGCTCGGCCGCCCGCAGTGAGCAGGTCGGCAGCAGCACGCTCACGCTCCCGCCGCCCGCCAGCGACACCCCCGGCGCCGCCGCGCCAAGCGCCGCCGGGGTGGGCTCGGCGATGACCAGGTCCGCCCTGGTCGCCGCGAGCGCGCTGAGCTGCCGCCGGCTTAGCAGGTAGGGGCTGGTGATCATCAGGGTGGTGCCAGGCACCGCCGCCGCGACGGCGGCGGGCACCGTGGTCACCGTCGTCACGTCGTGGCCGCGCTCCGCCAGCAGGTCGGTGATCGCGTGGGCGCCGTCGCCGCCCGTGCCGTCCGGGCTGAGGAACCCCGTGGCCTTCGGCCCCGGCTGGAGCAGCGCGGCGGCCACTGCCGCCACCAGGACGAACGCGATGATCGCCAGCACGGTTCGCCGGTCCCGCCGCCGCCCGGCTGACCCGCTGCCCGGCTCGGCTGCCCCGCGCGGCCCGGCCTGGCCCGCGGTGCGGCCGACGGCACCAGGGGCGCCCGAGCCGGGACCCGCCGGCGGGCCGTCCGCGCCCGGCGCGCGGGGGGTGGTGGCGGTCGTCATCCCGGCATCACCGCCGCCCTGGTCGCCTGGATGGCCTCGTCCAGCCGCCTGACGCTGTCGTAGCCCTTCTCGGTCCCGTCCCGGCCGCCGTACCTGATGTCGTCGAACAGCAGGGCGGCCGACCGCAGCGCGGCCGCGCTGCCGGGCAGCGGCACCGCCGCCTCGGCGGCCAGCTCGACGGCCGTCCGGCCCGGCCGGGGCGGCAGGATGCCGCGGCTGTCCAGGTCCGTGGCGATGGCCCTGACCTGTTCCACGATGGCGCCGCCGTAATCGCCCGCCGCGGCCATCCGGGCCGCGTTCTCGCGGTGGTCGGCCGCGGTCAGCCGGGTCCCCGACAGGACCCCGCCTGGCCCGTGCCGCCTGGCCCGGACTCTCGCCCCCGCCAGGTAGCGCACCGCCGCGATGATGACCACGACGGCGATCAGCGCGGCGAGCACCGACCACCAGTCCGCCCACCCCGAGGTGGGGTGGCCGGTCACCTGGCTCAGCCAGCGGCCGATCGTGTTCAGCAATCGCTGCCACCAGGGCGTGTGGTACATCGGCCGGGCCAGCTCGCGGCGGGCGAGTTGGCGCGCGGGCACCCGGTGGATGTCCGGCGGCGCCGCTGGTGGCGAGAGGATCACGACGCCTGGGGCCGCCACAGTCCGGCGAACTCGTCCCCGGTCATCTCCTGGCGCTGGGCGGCGTCGCGCAGCGCCAGGTCCAGGCCCTCCTTGCGCATCCGCATGTCCACGTACAGCAGGACCGTCACGCCGGCCGTGACCGGGCGGGTCAGGGCGCCCACGACGATGCTGCCGATCGCCGAGACGATGATCCCCGCGATGGAACTGCTCACGCTGAATGAGCTGAAGCCGCCGCCCGCGAGAGCCTGGACGATGTCGAACGGGATCTTCAGGATGAACCCGGCGACCCCCACGACGAGCAGGGTCAGCAGCAGGATGCCGAATAGCCGCCAGAAGCTGTTCTGGGAGAGCTGCCAGGACCGGCGGAGGGCCGCGACCGGGCCCAGGCGCTCCAGTACGACGACCGGCGTCGCCAGGCTGAGCCGGGTCCACAGGAGCACCGTGAACCCGATCATGGCGAGGGTGCCGAGGATCCCGATGATCGCGGCCAGGGGACCCAGATGCAGGGCGGCCAGCGCGATCGTGATGACGGCCAGGGGTATCCAGGCCACGATGATGATCAGGAAGATCAGCAGGGTAACGCCGATGATGGCGCCGATCCTGGGCCTGGCCAGCGCCCATGCCTCGCCGATGCCGAGCCGCTGGCCGAGCGCGCCGCGCCCGATCACGGTGGTCAGCATGCCGGTCAGGATGCTCTCGGCGATCAGCGTGAGGATGAACGCGCTCAGGCCCACCACGCCCACCGAGGCGAGCGTGTCCCCGAGCTCGGTGCCGTTGAAGGAGCCGTTGGAGTTGGCGAAGGTGTTCGCGGACGACCCGATGCTGCCGATCAGCGCGATGGCCAGCACGGTGGTGATGACGCCGACGATGCCCAGCACGATCGCCGCCAGGCCGATGGTGGCGGCGGGGTTGCGCCGCATGGCGGTGATGGCGCCGTTCAGGATGTCCCCGAGCACCAGCGGCCGCAGCGGGATGCCGCCGGGCTGCGGCGGCCCGGTGGTGTCCCAGCCGGAACCGCCGTACCGGGGCGGCTGCCCGTACCCGCCACCCTGCCCGTAGCCGGGCGGCTGCTGCCCGTACCCCGGAGGCTGCCCGTAGGAAGGCGGCTGCTGCTGGCCGTATCCGGGCTGGCCGTAGCCGGGCGGTGGCTGCTGGCCGTATCCGGGCTGGCCGTAGCCGGGCTGCTGGGGAGCGTCCGCGGGCAGCCCTTGCGTCGGCTGCTCCTGGCCGGGCTGGTCCTGGCCCGCCTGGGTGAGCCAGGGCCGCGTGCCGTCCGGCCCGCTACCC
The DNA here is from genome assembly GCA_963725175.1 of uncultured Actinomycetota bacterium. Lineage (GTDB taxonomy): Bacteria > Actinomycetota > Actinomycetes > Streptosporangiales > Streptosporangiaceae > DASUBV01. The sequence goes on along the minus strand of CAVRXH010000006.1, from coordinate 1,626,278 downwards.
GAGCCGGCCGGCGGCTGCTCCGGGTCGCCCTGGCCGGGCGTGTTCTCCGTCATCTGTTGCTCCCCATGAAGCGACGGCCATCGCCGCGTCCCTGTCGGTCGGCGACGCCGCCGGCCGCGCCCCATACTTCCATGATGACGAGCGCCCGGCCGGCTAAGCGATGTTACGAATTCGCGTATTCGCCGTGTTCATTCCGCGGTAAACGCCCTCGTCGGGACAGCCTCTCGCCTATCCGAGGGCAAGCACGCACACTCAAGAGATGAGCATTCCTGCGCTGCGGTGGCTGGATCCGCCGCTAGGCCCGGCCATCGAGCTACTTGACCAGACCGCCCTTCCGGCCAGGGAATCGGTAGTGACCTGCACCGACATCCCCGACCTTGTGGACGCCATCCGGCGGCTGGTGGTGCGCGGCGCGCCCATGCTGGGCATCGCCGGCGCCTACGGCGTGGCCCTGGCCGCGCGGCGCGGCGATGACGTCCGCCAGGCCGCCCGTGACATCGCGACCGCCCGCCCGACCGCCGTCAACCTGGCCTGGGGTGCCGGCCTGGCCCTGGCCGCCTGGGAGGCCGCGGGCGGCGTCGGCGAGCCGGGCGCGGCTGCGGCGCTGGCGGTGGCCAGGCGGATCGAGCGTGAGGATGCCGCCGCGAGCGCCGAGATGGCCCGGCACGGCCTGGAGCTGGTGCCCGATGGTGCCCGCATCCTCACCCACTGCAACACCGGAGGGCTGGCGGCCGGCGGCGAGGGCACCGCGTTCGCGGTGATCGCGGCCGCGCACCGGGCCGGCCGCCTCGTCCAGCTCTGGGTGGACGAGACCCGGCCGCTGCTCCAGGGCGCCCGGCTGACCGCCTACGAGGCGGGACGGGCGGGCATCCCGCACGCCGTGCTTCCCGACAACGCCGCGGCGGCCCTGATGGCATCGGGCCAGGTAGACCTGGTCATCACCGGCGCCGACCGGATCGCCGCCGACGGTAGCGTGGCGAACAAGGTCGGCACCTACGGCCTGGCGGTGCTCGCCCGGCATCATCACATACCCTTTGTCGTCGTGGCACCGATCTCGACGGTTGACCTGACCGCTCCCGACGGTGCCGCGATCCCGGTCGAGCAGCGGGCCGCCGGCGAGGTAGTGAACTTCGCCGGGCAGCCCGTCGCCCCGGCCGGGACAAGCGCATACAACCCGGCCTTCGACGTGACACCGCCATCCCTGGTGACCGCCATCGTGACAGAACGTGGCGTCATCCAGCCCGTCACAGCGGGTAATGTGCGTGTTCTGAGCGCGGAAACTGGCATATCCGTCGCCCCCTAGCTGCCGCCGACTGGAACGATGAGGACTATGAAAGGTCGCGTGCTGGTCGTCGATGATGACGCCGCCCTTGCCGAGATGCTCGGAATTGTCCTCCGCGGTGAGGGCTTCGAGCCCACCTTTGTCGCCGACGGGGAAAAGGCCCTGGAGGTGTTCCGCGATACCAAGCCCGACCTGGTGCTGCTGGACCTGATGCTGCCGGGGATGGACGGCATCGACGTATGCCGCCAGATCCGCGCCGAGTCCGGCGTGCCCATCGTGATGCTGACCGCCAAGAGCGACACGGTCGATGTGGTGCTCGGCCTGGAGTCCGGCGCCGACGACTACATCGTCAAGCCGTTCCAGTCCAAGGTGCTGATCGCCAGGGTCCGTGCCCGGCTGCGCCGGACCGACGACCCGTCGCCGGAGATGCTGTCGATCGGCGACGTGACCATCGACGTGGCGGGGCACGCGGTCAAGCGGGCGGGGGAGCCGCTGAGCCTGACCCCGCTGGAGTTTGACCTGCTCGTCGCGCTGGCCCGCAAGCCGCGCCAGGTGTTCACCAGGGAAGTCCTGCTCGAGCAGGTCTGGGGATACCGGCACGCCGCCGACACCCGGCTGGTGAACGTGCACGTCCAGCGGCTGCGCGCCAAGATCGAGAAGGACCCCGAGCGGCCTGAGATCGTCGTCACGGTGCGCGGCGTGGGCTACAAGGCGGGCTCGGGCTGAGCGCCGCCGCGGCCGGCCAGGCGGCACCGTCCGCCGGCTGGCCGCGAGGCGGGAGATGGCGATGAAAGGGGCAGCCATCAGTCAGGGGGCAGGCGCAGCCACGTGGCGAGGCCGGGCGAGGCTCCTCGTCGCGCTGCGCCGGGCTCGGCGGCTGGCCTGGATCGCGGTGCACCGGCCGCGCGACCTGGCCAAGCTCGGCCCCCGGCTGCGCCGCCGTGCCACGGCCGGGGTGTCCCGGCTGGCCGATCAGTGGCGGCAGTCCATCCAGCTCCGGGTGATCACCGTCACCTTCGTGGTGTCCGGGCTGGTCGTCGCCGTGCTCGGCGTGCTGCTCATGCAGCAGATCGCCCAGAACATCATCGAGAGCAAAGAGAAGTCGGCGGCGAACATCACCTCCGTCGGCCTGTCCATCGCCCAGGGCTGGCCGGGGGTCGGCGGGTACCCGAAGGCGTCCGCCTCGCCGATGATGTACGACATCGTGGCCCGGCTGCAGACCACGGGCAGCAACTCCGGCACCGACTACGCGGTGATGGTCTGGCTGCCCCGCGGCCACCAGGGGCACCCGGTCTTCAGCGGCGGCGCGTCGCTGGGCTTCGCCGGCGGCCCGCCGGTACCGTCGGCGGACCTGAGCGCCGAGGTGCGCAGGAACCGCTTTGACTCGCGGGTGCTGCGCGACGTGCCGGCCACCATGAACGTGATCGGCCAGGGCCGGGTGCCCGGCCTGCTGTACGGGGGCTCCTTCGGCAGCTACTACCAGCTCTACTACTTCTTCCCGCTGACCGCGCAGCAGGGCAGCCTGGCCCAGGCGCAGCGGGTGCTGCTGCTGGTCGGGATCGCGGTGGTGTTCCTGCTGGCCGCGATCGCCTGGCTGGTGACCAGGTGGGTGGTGATCCCGGTCCGGCTGGCCGCGCACGGCGCGCTGCGGCTGTCCACGGGGAACCTGACCGAGCGGATGCAGGTGCGCGGCTCCGACGACCTGGCCGCGCTGGCGACGGCGTTCAACAAGATGGCCGCCAGCCTGCAGGAGAAAATCCGCGAGCTGCAGGACCTGTCCCAGGTGCAGCGCCAGTTCGTCTCCGATGTCTCCCACGAGCTGCGCACCCCGCTGACCACCATCAGGATCGCCGCCGACGTGCTGCACGCGGCGCGCGAGGACATGGCCGCCGCGCCCGCCAGGTCGGCCGAGCTGCTGCAGAGCCAGCTTGAGCGGTTCGAGTCGCTGCTGACCGACCTGCTGGAGATCAGCAGGTACGACGCGAACGCCGCGACCCTGGACGCCGAGCCGGTGGATATCTGCGACGTCGCGCGGCAGTCGGCCGACGTGGCCCAGCAGCTCGCCGAGCGGCGCGGCGCCAAGATCGAGTTCCGGCTGCCCGCCAGCCCGTGCGTGGCCGAGGCGGACAGCCGCCGGGTCGAGCGGATCCTGCGCAACCTCCTGGTGAACGCCGTCGAGCACGGCGAGAACAGGGACGTCGTGGTGACGGTCGCCGCCGACTCGGCCGCCATCGCGGTGACCGTCCGGGACTTCGGCGTCGGGCTGCGGACCGGCGAGGAGCAGCTCGTGTTCGACCGGTTCTGGCGGGCCGACCCGGCGCGGGCGCGGACCATCGGCGGCACCGGGCTTGGCCTGGCGATCGCGCTGGAGGACGCCCGGCTGCACGGCGGCTGGCTGGAGGCATGGGGCGAGCGGGGCCGGGGCTCGGTGTTCCGGCTGACGCTGCCCCGCGCGGCGGGCGGGGAGCTGGCCGGCTCGCCGCTGCCGCTCGGCCCCGGCCCCGCCGACCTCGACGCGGTCGTCGTGTCGCTGCCCAGGCACCCGGCGGAGCCCGCCGCGGACGGCATCCCGGCCGCCGACGATGAGGTGCGTACCCGTGGCTAGGCCGCGCGCCGTCGCGCTGGCCGCCGCCGTCGCCGCAGCCGCGCTGCTGGCGGCCGGCTGCGCCAACGTGCCGACCGTCGGCGTCCCGCAGAAGGTCACGGGCGAGGCCGGGCAGGCGCCCGCCTACGTCCAGCCGATCGCGCCGCACCCCGAGGCCACGTGGAGCCCGCAGGACGTCGTGCAGGGATTCCTGGCCGCCAGCGCCAGCTTCACCCATAACTTCGCGGCCGCCCGCCGGTACCTCGCCCCGCCGCTGAACCGGATCTGGGCGCCCACCCAGGGCGTCACGGTAGTCAGCTCGGAATCCCGGCTGCAGACCCAGCGGGTCGGCCCGGCCAGCATCCAGGGCGCCTCCAACCTGACCAAGACCGTCACGCTGACCGGCAACCAGCTCGCCACCATCAACAACATCGGCCAGTACCTGGACAACCCGGCCCCGCAGCATTACAGCTTCCGGCTGGCCAGCGTCGGCGGGCGGTGGCTGATCACCGACCTGCCGCAGGTGTCCTCGCTGCTGCTCACCCAGTCCGACTTCGAAGAGGTTTACCAGCCCCGCAACCTGTACTTCTGGTCCGCGCTCGGCAGCGACGGGGTGCTGGTCCCCGAGCCGGTCTTCGCGCCCGAGGAAGACACCTACGCCTCCGTCGCCAGCTACCTGGTCAACGGGCTGCTGCGGTCCGCGCAGGACCAGAGCCTGAACCCGGGCCAGGATCAGACCAACTGGCTGGCCTCGGCCACCATGAGCGGCTTCCCGCGCGGCACCACCATGCCCGTGCCGGTCACCATCGCCAACTCGGTCGCCACGGTCAGCCTGTCCGGCGCGGCGGCCGGCGTCTCCGGGCCGCGGCTCAGCGAGATGGCCGCGCAGCTCGTGACGACGCTGACCAGCACCTCCTACGGCCAGCCGGCGATCGCCAGGTCGGTCGTGCTGAAGATCAACGGCAAGATCCAGGCGATCAATGGCCAGGTCATCCAGTCGCCCAGCCACTACCAGGGCAGCCTGCCTGACATCACCCAGGGCAAGGCCACCCTGTACTACCTCGGCCCGAGCGGCGTGGTCATGCAGCTCCCGTACGGCGAGAGCACCGGCAGGCCAGTGACCGGCCCGGCGGGCAGCGGGCAGATCCCGTTCAGCAGGATCTCGGTGTCACCGAGCGGCGACGAGTTCGCCGGCACGCTCGCGACCGGGCGCGGCTGCACGGTGTACTACGGCTTCCTCGGCAGCACCGCACCGCTGGCCCGCCGCGCGCTGCCCGACCCGTCGGCCGGCCCGTGTACCTCGCTGAGCTGGGACCGGCTCGGGGACATCTGGGCCGTCGCGGGGCCGAACATCTGGGTCATGCCGCCGGGCGGCCGCCAGCCCGTCGCGATCAGCCCGCCGCCGCTGCCCGGCAACCTGACTACGTCGTACCAGGTGCTGTCGCTGCGGGTGGCGCCGGACGGAGTGCGGGCCGCCATGCTGGTCCAGGTGACCGGCGGGGTCCGGATGCTCGTGCTGACCGCGGTCAGCCGCAGCGGCGCCGAGATCACCTTCGGGGACGCGGTCACCATCGGCGGCGGCGTCGCCCATCCCCAGGCCCTGAGCTGGTACGACCCGGACCACCTGGTGGTCCTCGCTCAGTCGCAGCTCTACGAGGTCCCGGCCAGCGGCGGCGCGTCCACCACGCTCGGCCCGGTGCCCACCGGCACCGCCTCGGTCAGCGCGGCCGGGCCGGCCAGGTCAGCACCGGCAGCCAGGCGCAGATCCTGGTCTCGACCGGCCCGGACGCGCTGGCGCAGATCACCCTGAACGGCACCAGCCCGGTCTATCCAGGCTAGGCACGCGCCGCCCGTTCAACTGCCTGGGCAAGGTCGCCCGCGAAACTCCCGCCGGGCATCTCTGCCCAGCTCAGCGTCATAGCAGCAGGTTTGTCCCCAGGTTCTTAGCCGATACTGAGGACTTGCTGGGGTACCGGTCCTGACATCTTCAGCCGACAGGGCTAGCGTCGTCTCATGGCACCCGCCCGGGTCCGTGGTTGCGCCAGCCCGGCTGTCCCCCCACCGGGACGCCGGTCCTGGCAAGCCGATGCCAGCCGCAGGCAAAACGGCCCACGTAAGGCGACTTCTCGTCGACCGATCACGGTGCGGCTTAGAAGTAAGACCTGCCCCGCAGGGGGATCCGACATCCCCCTGGGTAGGGAGAAGGGCAGTAGTGGCAAGTGAGCCGCGATCCCCTCAGCAGGCGGATGTGGGGTAGAAGACCAGGTCGGCCGGGCGGGTGCCGCCCTAGCACCGACCGGAAGGAGGCTCGGCGTTCATGGACATCGTCTTCAAGGGCCGGCACACAGACGTGCAGGACAGGTTCCGCAAGCACGCGACGGGCAAGCTCGCGAAGATCGAGAAACTGGACAGCAAGGCCATCAGGGTCGACGTGGAGGTCACCACCGAGCACAACCCGCGTCAGTCCGGCCGCCGGGAGAAGGTCGAGCTGACCATCACCACGCGCGGGCCGGCGATCCGCGCGGAGGCCGCCGCCGAGGACCGGTTCGCGGCGCTGGACCTCGCGCTTGACAAGCTGGAGTCACGGCTGCGCCGCGCCTGCGACCGGCGCAAGGCACGGCACGTCGCGGGACCGGTCCCGGCGGCGGCCCCGCCGTCCGGCGCGGAACTGGACGGGCTGGCAGGCCTGGCCGCCGGCCCGGCCGGCGCGAACGGCAGCCGGGCCGAGCCCGGCCGCGCCGGGACGGCCGGATCCGTGCCGCGCAGCCGGGTGGCGCCGGAGGCCGATGGCGAGGATCCAGGCGCCGACAGCGAGCCCGCGACCACCGACGACATCATCGCGATCGAGGTCGACGGCGGCGGGCCGCTGATGGTCAGGGAGAAGTTCCACGTCGCCCGCCCGATGACCATCGACGAGGCCCTGTTCGAGATGGAACTGATCGGCCACGACTTCTTCCTGTTCACCGACGCCACCGATGGCCTGCCGAGCGTGGCCTACCGGCGGCGCGGTTATCAGTACGGCGTGATCCGGCTGGTCGAGGAGGCGGTCGTGCAGGCCGAGACGGCGCAGCAGGGGCTGCGCGGCGAGCAGTCGCCGCAGGCCGCTAATCTTCGCTAGCGGCACAAGCCGCCGGCCGGCCGTCACGGTGGGCCGCGGCCGCGAGCTGCCGCGCGGGCCGCCAGGCTTGCGTGGCGGGCTCGCGTCGGCGAGAGTTTGTGCACTGCTATCGCTTCGCAGTCACCGGTGCCGTAGCGCACGTCGGGTCAGGAGGAATGCAGCATGGGCCGCACTGACGGGGTCACGCAGGAGCCGGGCCAGCCCGCCCCCGTGCGGACGAGCGAGCCCATCCGCACGATGATCGTTGACGACCACGCGCTGTTCCGGCGCGGGCTGGAGATGGTGCTGGACTCCGAGCCGGACATCGAGCTGGTCGGCCAGGCCAGCGACGGTACCGAGGCGGTGGAGAAGGCCGGGGAGTCGCTGCCGGACGTGGTGCTGATGGACATCAGGATGCCGCGCAGCAGCGGGATCGATGCCTGCCGGGAGCTGAAGGAGATGGTCCCCAGCGCCAAGATCGTCATGCTGACGATCAGCGACGAGGAAGAGGACCTGTTCGAGGCGATCCGGGCGGGCGCCAGCGGTTACCTGCTCAAGGACATCCCGCTGGATGAGGTGGCCGACACCGTGCGGGCCGTGGACGGCGGCCAGTCCCTGATCAACCCGTCGATGGCCGGCAAGCTGCTGACCGAGTTCGCCACCCTGGCCCGCCGCGCGGAGACCGAGCCGCCCGAGCAGGTCCCGGCGCCGAAGCTGACCGACCGCGAGATGCAGGTGCTCAAGCTGATCGCCAGGGGCATGAACAACCGCGACATCGCCAAGGAGCTGTTCATCTCCGAGAACACGGTGAAGAACCACGTGCGCAACATCCTGGAGAAGCTCCAGATCCACTCCCGGATGGAGGCCGTCATGGTGGCCGTGCGGGAGAAGCTCATCGAGTTCGGCTGAGTCCCGGCGGCCCAGCAGCCGGGGCTCGGCAGCCGAGGGCTCAGCAGTCGGCCAGGGCGGCCTCCAGCCGGGGTCGCAGCGCGGCCGGGCTGACGTGCTCAAGCGCGACGCTGTCGCAGCCGACCCAGGTCGCCGCCTCGGTGAGCGCCCTGGCCATCGGCTCGGCGGCGCGCGGCTTGTCCAGGGTCAGGCGGCGGGCCACCAGGGTGCGCCCGCTGCGCGCCGGGTCCACCCGGCCCAGCAGCCGCCCGCCAGATAGCAGCGGCATCGCGAAGTAGCCGTGCACCCGCTTGGGCGCAGGGACGTAGGCCTCCAGGCTGTGCTCGAAGCCGAACATCCGCAGCGTTCGCTTCCGGTCCCAGATCAGGGAGTCAAACGGGGAGAGCAGCGCGGTCCTGTGCCGTCCGGCGGCGGTGTCGCGCGCCGCCAGTGCCTCCGGGTCGGCCCAGGCCGGCAGCGGCTTGCCGCCCTGACCGTCGTCGATCTGCACCGGGACCAGGCCGGCCGCCAGCGCGGCGTCGGGCGGCGAGATCGCCTGGCCGTCCAGCCGCTGGCCGGTGCCGCCCCAGCGCAGCCGCTGATAGTCGGCCAGGTCCGCGCGGGTGACGATGCCGAGCGCCCGGCCGGCCACCCCGGCCAGCCTGGTCACGCACTGCGCGTCGGTCAGCGACTGGCCGAGCAGCTCGTCAGGCAGCACCCGCTCGGGCAGGTCATAGACCCGCCGCCAGCCGTCCCGCCTGGCGCAGATCACCTCGCCGGTGTCCAGCAGCCACTCCACCGCGATCTTGGTCTCCGACCAGTCCCACCACGGGCCGCCCTTCTTCGCCCCGCCCAGATCGGTCGCGGTCAGCGGTCCCTCGGCGCGGATCCGCGCCAGCACCCGCTCGCAGACGTCGGGGTGGCTGCGATGCCAGCGCTGCCCCCTGGCCAGCAGCGCGCGGCGGCGGAACTGGTAGTACGGCCATTCCTCGATGGGCAGCACGCAGGCCGCGTGCGACCAGTACTCGAACGCCTGCGGGTTCCGCGAATGCCAGTACGCGCGCTCGACCTTCTCCCGGCCGACGGGACCGAGCCGGGCGTAGGCGACCAGCTCGTGCGACCGGGCCAGGACGCTGATGGTGTCGAGCTGGACGCCGCCGAGCCTGCGCAGCATGGCGGGCACGCCGCCGCGCCTGCTGGCCGCGCCTACCAGGCCCTGGGCACGCAGCGTCAGCAGCCGGACCTCGTCGGGCGTCAGGGTGAGCGGAGGCGGGGGAACGCTGGGGCTGGCCACGGCGGGAAGCGTAGCCGACAGTGCCGACATTTCCGGGCCGGCCGACCCGCTGCCGGGCAGGAAATCGCCGCCGGGCCGAAATTCCCGCGGGGCAGGCCGCAGCGGCCGCTGGCGGTCAGCCAGCGGCCGTCAGGACGGCTGTCGGCTTAATACCAGTCTTCGAAGATGTCGGTGGCCATGGCCAGCAGCCCGCCCACCACGGCGAGGCCCGCGCCGACCCAGAACACCACCCAGGCCGGCCCGAAGACGAGGGCCAGGCCCCCGACCAGGAAGCCCACCATGATCAGGGATACGGCTACCCAGGAGACCGTCCGGCCGTGGAACGCCGCGTGGGTGTGACCGGGGTCGGGCAGGGTGCCGGGGAAGTTCCTGGCCACCTCGTCCGGGGTCGGCTGGGCGCCGCCTGGCTGGCCGGACTCGGGCACGACGCCGGCCACCGTGTCGGGCCCTACCTGGTTCGCCATCCGGCTTGCTCCTCTCGGACACCTGCTGAAGTACCTATCATTGTGGCCAGGGCGGGGAGCGGGTGCACAATCGGCCCCTCCGCTGGCGCCAGTTGGCCGCTGACGGCCCGCTGCTACGTCGGCTCGGCTTAGCCTGCCGTCTCGCCTAACATGGCTATGAGGACTGTGGTGCCGGTCCGCCGCAGCGCATCCTGCCTGCTCTGGCAGAGGTTCCACGCCAGTGTGGCACGCTGCTGCGGCGTCCCGGCCAGGAAGCCAGACGATCCGCGAGGAGCGCGACGACAAGTGCCAGCCATCATTGACAGCGTCCTGCGCGCTGGCGAGGGCAAGACCCTGCGCAAGCTCAAGCGAATCGCCGAGCAGGTCAACTCCATCGAGGAGGACATCGCCGCGCTGAGCGACGCCGAGCTGCGGGCGATGACAGAGGAGTTCAAGCAGCGGTACGCCGACGGGGAATCCCTGGACGACCTGCTGCCCGAGGCGTTCGCGGTGGTACGGGAGGCCGCCAAGCGGACCATCGGCCAGCGGCACTTCGACGTCCAGATCATGGGCGGCGCGGCGCTGCACCTCGGCAACATCGCCGAGATGAAGACCGGTGAGGGCAAGACCCTCACCTGCGTGCTGCCCGCCTACCTGAACGCGCTGACCGGCAAGGGCGTGCACATCGTCACGGTCAACGACTACCTGGCCAGGTACCAGTCGGAATGGATGGGCCGGGTGCACCGGTTCCTCGGCCTGGAGATGGGCGTCATTCTCGCCGACATGGAGCCAGAGGAGCGGCGCAAGCAGTACTCGGCCGACATCACCTACGGCACCAACAACGAGTTCGGCTTCGACTACCTGCGCGACAACATGGCCTGGGGCCTGGAGGAATGCGTCCAGCGCGGGCACAGCTTCGCGATCGTGGACGAGGTCGACTCGATCCTCATCGACGAGGCCCGCACCCCGTTGATCATCAGCGGCCCGGTCGACCAGAACAGCATCTGGTACCAGGAGTTCGCCAGGATCGCGCCGCGGCTGCGGCGCGGCGAGGACGGCGAGGGCGACTACGACGTCGACGAGAAGAAGCGGACCGTCGGCATCACGGAGGCCGGGGTCGAGAAGGTCGAGGACTGGCTCGGCATCGACAACCTCTACGAGTCGATCAACACGCCGCTGATCAGCTTCCTGAACAACGCGATCAAGGCCAAGGAGCTGTACACCAAGGACAAGGACTACGTCGTGATGAACGGCGAGGTCCTGATCGTGGACGAGTTCACCGGCCGGATCCTGCCCGGCCGGCGGTGGAGCGAGGGCATGCACCAGGCCGTCGAGGCCAAGGAGGGCGTGCAGATCAAGGACGAGAACCAGACGCTCGCCACCATCACGCTGCAGAACTACTTCCGGCTCTACGAGAAGCTGGCCGGCATGACCGGCACGGCGATCACCGAGGCCAACGAGTTCCACCAGACTTACAAGCTCGGCGTGGTGCCCATCCCCACCAACATGCCGATGATCCGCACCGACGTGTCCGACGTGGTCTACCAGACCGCCCAGGCCAAGTTCGACGCGCTGGTCGACGACATCGTGGAGCGGCACGCCAAGGACCAGCCCGTCCTGGTCGGCACCACCAGCGTCGAGAAGTCCGAGCTGGTGTCCAAGCTGCTCAAGCGCAAGGGCGTGCCGCACGAGGTGCTGAACGCCAAGTACCACGAGCGCGAGGCCACGATCGTCGCCCAGGCCGGGCGCAAGGGCGCCGTCACGGTGGCCACCAACATGGCAGGCCGCGGCACCGACATCATGCTCGGCGGGCACCCCGAGTTCATCGCCGACCTGGAGCTGCACCAGCGCGGCCTGTCGCCGGTCGATACCCCCGAGGACTTCGAGGCCGCCTGGCCGGAGGCCGTGGAGAAGGCCCGCAAAGCGGTCGCCGAGGAGCACGAGCAGGTGGTCGCCGCCGGCGGCCTGTACGTGCTCGGCACCGAGCGGCACGAGTCCCGCCGGATCGACAACCAGCTCCGCGGCCGGTCCGGCCGGCAGGGCGACCCCGGCGAGTCGCGGTTCTACCTGTCGCTCGAAGACGAGCTGATGCGCCGGTTCAACGCCGACAAGATCGCGCACATCATGGAGCTGCTCAAGACGCCGCCCGAGGTGCCGATCGAGTCCAAGACCGTCAGCCGGGCCATCCGGTCCGCGCAGACCCAGGTCGAGTCGCAGAACTTCGAGATCCGCAAGGACGTGCTCAAGTACGACGACGTGATGAACCGGCAGCGGCAGGTCGTCTACGCGGAGCGGCACGAGGTGCTGGAGGGCGCCGACCTCACCGATCAGATCGACACCATGATCGACCAGGTAGTCACCAGCTATGTAAGCGGCGCCACCAGCGAGGGCTTCCCCGAGGAATGGGACCTGGACCGGCTGTGGCGGGCTTTCCGCCAGCTCTACCCGGTCGGCCTGACCGTCGATGAGCTGATCGAGGAGGCCGGCGGCGAGCGGTCCGGGCTGAGCACCGAGTTCATCGAGGAGGCAGTTCGCGAGGACGCGCACGCCGCGTACGCGCGGCGCAGCGAGGAACTCGGCGAGGAGGTCATGCGCGAGTTCGAGCGGCGGGTCGTGCTGTCGGTGCTGGACCGCAAGTGGCGCGAGCACCTGTACGAGATGGACTACCTGCGCGAGGGCATCGGGCTGCGCGGCTGGGCACAGCGTGACCCGCTGGTCGAGTACCAGCGCGAGGGCTTCGACATGTTCAGCACGATGATGGACGGGATCAAGGAAGAGTCCGTCGGCAGCCTGTTCAACCTGCAGGTGCAGGTTCAGCAGGATCCGATCGTGGCCGAGGGGGAGGACGGCGCGGAGGGTCCAGCGGCGCTGCCGTCGCTGGGCGGCCGGACGGCCGGCCCCGCGGTGTCCGGGTCCGGGGCTTCCGGGGCCGGGGTGTCCGGGTCCGGAGCGTCCGGGCAGCAGGCGGCGCGGCGGCGCAATGGCGGCCAGCCGCGGCGCAATGGCGGCGAGCCGCAGGGCAACGGCGGCCAGCCGCAGGCCCAGCAGCCGCCGGCCGGCCTGGCCGCGCCCGGTCTCGCCCGGCCCAAGCCCGCCGGGCAGCTCAGCTACACCGCGCCGAGCACGGACGGCTCCGGCGCGGCGGAGAAGCGCACCGGGCCGGGGACGGCCGGTGACGCCGACTACTCCAAGGTCGGCAGGAACGCGCCCTGCCCGTGCGGGTCGGGTCGCAAGTTCAAGCAGTGCCACGGTGACCCCAGGAACCGCTAGGCGCTAGCGCGGTACAAGCCGGCGGGAGCACAAGCCGGGGTGAGGGCCGGCCAGCCACTGGCTGGCCGGCCCTCTCGTCGCTCGGCGGTCGCCTCAGGCCGCCTCGATGGCGGTGCAGACCCACCTGGGCTGGCCGTCGCCATGCTGGCCCGCACCGTGCTGGCCCGCACTGTGCTGGCTCGCGCCGGGCCGGCCGCCGGCGACCGGCCTGGCCGGTGTCGCGCTCCATCCGGACCGCGAGGGCGCGGACCCGCTGGCCGATCCCGACGATCACCGTCATCTCCACCACCCCCGGCCGCGGCACGCAGGTCCGGATCCGGTGGACTCGCGGCCGCTGGCTGGCCTGAAGCAGCGGGCCGATCTGGCGGATCCGCCGCCGCGCCTGCTCGGTGGTCCAGGTGGTCACCTGCTGCGGGGGCCTGGCGCCGGTCAGCGCCTCGGCCAGCGCCTGGGCGAACTGCCCCGGCCAGCCGTCCGTCCCGTCCGCCGCCGCATGCCGCGCTGGCCGCTCCGGTGTCTCCGGTCGGCTCGTCCCTGGCTTCGCGCCGGGCTCCCGGCCGGCGGAGGCGACAGGGCTAGCGGGCCGGGCGGCGGGCGTCGCCTGGGCAGGCTGGCCGTCGTAGGGCGGGGCGGCGTCGGGAAGCATCACCCGCCGCACGGTGCCGTCGCCGGGTGGCTGGCCGCCCGCGACGGCATCCGGCAGCGGCCGCCGGGCGGGCTGATGCGGCATCGGTGGCAGCGGTGCTGGCAGCGGCGGCCGCGAGAACGGGGGAGGCAGTAACTCGCCTGGAGGGTTTCGCATGTCAGCAGGTTTACCGCTAGCCAGTGACATTTCCGCTACGCGCGGCCACGCCCCGAGCACCGGCCAGGTCCGGCCCGTGCTCAAGACCCGGAATGCCAGCGCCGCCCGCCGGGTTCACCCCACTGACGAAACCTCGACGATGGAGATCGCTGTGTCACTGCCACCACTGGTCGAGCCGGCCGACGAGCTGAGTGTTGACGAGGTCAAGCGGTACTCGCGGCACCTGATCATTCCTGAGATCGGCATGACCGGCCAGAAGCGGCTGAAGAACGCCAAGGTCCTGTGCGTGGGCGCCGGCGGCCTCGGCTCGCCCGCGCTGCTGTACCTGGCCGCGGCCGGCGTCGGCACGCTCGGCGTCATCGACTTCGATGTCGTGGACGAGTCCAACCTGCAGCGCCAGATCATCCACGGCCAGTCGGACGTGGGCCGGTCCAAGGCCCAGTCCGCCAGGGACAGCATCCGCGAGATCAACCCGTATGTGACGGTGATCCTGCACGAGCAGCAGCTCGACTCTGACAACGCGCTGAAGATCTTCGCGCAGTACGACCTGATCGTGGACGGCACCGACAACTTCGCGACCCGGTACCTGGTCAACGACGCCTGCGTGCTGCTGGGCAAGCCGTACATGTGGGGGTCCATCTACCGGTTCGACGGGCAGGCCAGCGTCTTCTGGGCCGAGTACGGCCCCTGCTACCGCTGCCTGTACCCCGAGCCGCCGCCGCCCGGCATGGTGCCGTCCTGCGCCGAGGGCGGGGTGCTCGGCGTGCTCTGCGCCTCCATCGGCTCCATCCAGGTCAACGAGGCCATCAAGGTCATCACCGGCGTGGGCGAGCCGCTGGCCGGGCGGCTGATGATCTATGACGCCCTGGAGATGAGCTACCGCACGGTTCGGGTCAGGAAGGACCCGGAGTGCGCCATCTGCGGGAAGAACCCGACCATCACCGGGCTGATCGACTACGACGCCTTCTGCGGGGCGGTCTCCGCCGACGCGCAGCAGGCCGCCTCAGGCTCGACCATCTCGGCGACCGACCTGAAGGAGATGCTCGACAACGACGAGAACATCTTCCTGGTCGACGTCCGGGAGCCGAACGAGTACGAGATCGTCTCCATCCCCGGCGCCACGCTGATCCCCAAGGACCAGTTCCTCACCGGTGCCGCGCTGGAGCGGCTGCCCCAGGACAAGCGCATCGTGCTGCATTGCAAGAGCGGTGCCCGCAGCGCCGAGGTACTGGCCGTGATCAAGAACGCCGGGTTCTCCGACGCCGTGCACGTCGGCGGCGGGGTGCTCGCCTGGGTGAGCCAGATCGACCCGTCGCTGCCGACCTACTGAGCGCGGCAGCCCTGCCCTTCCGGCGCACTTGCCGGTGCGCCGGGCCGCGGGGCAGGCGCGGCTGTCGCGGCCAGGTCGTACGATTCCGGTGTGGTAATGCCGCACGATCCCGCCGACGAAGCTGGGCAGGACGCCGCGCCGCCGGGCGCGCCGCCCGGCCAGCGCTGGCGGCGCGCCGGGCTGCTGGTGGTCCTCGGCGCGAGCCTGTGCGGCCTGGGCATCGCCGCCGCCGGCGTGGTCAGCCAGGTGACTACCGCGTACCTTCACGATCGCGCAGCGCCGCGAGATACAGAACTGGGAAGTGGGCAACCGGTGGCGCGCGCTGCCGGTGTCGGTCATCTTCCCGGCCACCGTGACCTACCAGCTATCCGGCGCGACGCTGGATGGCACGGAAGGGCTGAAGCTGAGCGCGCACCGGCTCGGCGTCAGCACGCCCGCCACCTGCACCGGCGGCGCGGACTCGGCGGCTGCGCGGGTGCTGCGCCGCTATCACTGCGCCACCTTGCTGCGCGCCACCTACACGGACTCAACCGGGAGCATGATCGCCACCGTCGGCGTCGCGGTGCTGCCGGATACCGCCGACGCCACCGCCGCCGGCGACCGGCTCGGCACGGCGGCAGCGGACGGTGAGTCCTACGGGGTCCGCTCGGCAGCCATCGGCGGGACGGTCGCGGAGCACTTCGCGGACGGCCAGCGCCAGTTCTTCCTGGACACCGAGGCCGGCCCGTACGTCATCCTGACCACGGTCGGCTACTCCGACGGTCGGCCGCGGACCCACAGCAGCTCCGACCACTACCTGAGCAGGGAGATGGCGAGCCTGGCTCAGGGCCTGTCCCAGCAGGCGTCCGGGGTCCTCGGTACCGCCCCGCCCGTGCCGGCCTGCCCGGGGGCGCCTGGATGCTGACCGCCGCGCGCCGTCACGGCGCCGCCGCCGCGCTCGCGCCGATACTTGCCGCGGCCGCGCTGCTGATCGGTGCCGCCCCGGCCAGGGCTGACGGCGTCCGCAACGCCCAGATGTGGGTGCTGGACGCGATCAACGCGCCGGCCGCCTGGCCGGTCACCAAGGGCGCCGGGGTGACGGTCGCCGTCATCGACAGCGGAGTGGACGGCCAGGTCTCCGACCTGGTGCACTCGGTGCGCTCCGGGCCGGACTACACCGGCGTCGGCACCCCGTCGAGCAGCCAGGACTGGGGCGTGCACGGCACCTGGATGGCCTCGCTGATCGCCGGCCACGGCCACGACGGCGGCAGCAGCGGGATCCTGGGCAGCGCTCCTAAGTCCACCGTGCTGTCGATCCGGGTGATCACCGACCGGCTCGATCCCGGTTACTCGGCCTACGAGCACGAGAGCCTGAGCCGGGGGCAGCACGAGCTCGCCAGGGCGATCAGGTACGCGGTCAGCCACCGGGCCGGGGTCATCAGCATGTCGCTGGGGTACGGGGCGCCGAGCCGCTCCGTCCGCTCCGCCCTGCAGGACGCCTACGCGCACGACGTGGTCGTGGTGGCCTCGTCGGGCAACTCAGGCAGCACCGCCGACCAGACCGGCACGAAGACCGCGCCGTACTCGTTCCCGGCCAGCTATCCCGGCGTGCTCGGCGTCGCCGCCGTGGGGCCGGGCTGGGCGCCGGCCTCGTTCTCCAGCGAGAACTTCTCCGTGCAGGTGGCCGCGCCCGGCGTGAACGTGCCGGCCCAGGGCCGGGACGGCCAGTACTGGCTGGTCAGCGGGACCAGCCCGGCGTGCGCGCTGACGGCGGGTGTCGCCGCGCTCGTCAAGTCGCGCTATCCCGGCCTGTCCGACGCGCAGGTGATCACCGCCATCACTCGCTCGACCTGGCACCGGCCGGCCGGCGGGTATGACAAGCAGGTCGGGTTCGGCACGGTCGATGCCGTCGCGGCGCTGGCCGCGGCCGGCAGGCTCGCCCGCCAGGGCCAGGTCAGTCACACCGTCGCCGCTGCCTCGCACTTCGGCGGCGGCCCGCAGGCGGTGCCCGCCCCGCCGGTGAGCCCGCGCGGGCCGCTGAGCCTGCTGCTGTTCAGCGTGCTCGGCGTCGCCTGCCTGGCGGCGATTGTCCTCGCGGCGGTCCGGCTGGCCGGGCTGCGCCAGCCCGAGCCCGCCGCCGGCCCGGCCCCGCGCCGCCCGCCGCCGCCCACGCCTGGCTGGGGCCTAGTCACGGCTGACCCCGACGCCCCGCGGCCTTCCGTCCACGACGCTCCCACCGCGCCCCAGCCAGCGGTACGCCCGCCTGACTGGCAGCGGTCGTCATCCCAGCAGTACGGCAGCGACTCGTACGGCAGCGGCCAGTACGGCAGCGGCCAGCATGGTGGCGGCCAGTACGGTGGCGGCCAGCCCGGCCCGCCGGGCGCCGAACCGCACGGCCCGCCGGGCGCGCTCCGGTTCCGGCCCTGGCAGGCGTCACCGTCCGGCCGGCATTTCTCCGCACCCGCCGACGGCACCCCGTCCGTGGGCGGCGCCGCGTCCCCAGGCGGCACCCCGCCCGGCGGCGACTCCCGGGCCGCCACTGACTCCTGGGCCGCTGACTCCTGGACCACTGACTCCTGGACCACTGGCGACTCCTGGACCGCTGCTGACTCCTGGACGGCTGGCGACTCCTGGCCAGGCGGCGACCCGAGGAGCGGCGGCCCCAGTCCCTCCGGCGGCCCCAGTCCCTCTGGCGGCTTCCCCGGTGACCAGCCGTGACGGCCGAACAGGAGGTCAGCGACTACACCGCCCGCGTGCTCGATGTCGTAGACGCCATCCCGCCCGGCCGGGTGATGTCCTATGGGGACATCGCCGAGTACCTCGGCGAGGGCGGCCCCCGGCAGGTCGGCCGGGTGATGGCTATCTGGGGCGGCGGCGTGCCCTGGTGGCGGGTCGTGCACGCGAACGGCTCGCTGCTGGCCGGCCACGAGCGGTCCGCGCTGGCCCGTTACCGCGAGGAAGGCACCCCGCTGCGCCGCGCGGCCGACGGCAGCACCGCCGGCGTGGACATGCGCCGCGCCCGCTGGTCCGGCTGAATAGTTACCCTCGGTCACTCCAGAAGTCTCTCGTGCGTCATACACCGGTACGTGTAGCAAAGTGGGCATTGCCGCATTGCCGCACTATCGCCGCTACCGCCACTACGGAGGAAACTCCCCGATCCGTCACCCTTAGGCCTATCGGGAAGGTGCACCAATGACCGCCGCATCCATCGGCTACGAGCCGGAGCAGTTCGAGACCATCGCCGAGACCGAGGTCGACAGCCGCGGGCGGGTGAGCCTTGGCAGGGCCGGCGCTGAGCCTGGCCGCCGCTACCGCGTCGAGCGCAACATTGACGGTGTCTTGCTGCTGATCCCGGTTGTCTCGATCCCGGAGCGCGAGATGATCGTCTGGCGTGACCCGGACCTCGCGAGGACCATCCTCGAAGGAATCGATCAAGCTGCGGCCGGTCAGACCGTCGAGCGGCCAGGCTTCACCGACGGCGCCGAGGGCGAGGGCGAGGACTAAGAGTGCCCGCACCTTACCTGCTGCGGTATGCCAAGCAGGCTGACGAGATAATCTCTTCGCTGGAGGCGGATCCGTCGGCCGAGGGCAGGCTGAAGAAGGTCAGGAAGGCGCTGCGCCATCTAAAGGTCAATCCGCGCCATCCTGGCCTTCACTCACACCAGTACGAGAGCTTTCCGGTCGACCGGGACGTCAAGGTCTGGGACTCCTATGTGGAGAACAGGACGCCCGGCGCCTGGCGCATCTTCTGGCGTGACGGCCCTGACGAGGACGGTCGGTCAGTGATCACTGTGCTCGCGATCACCGCGCACCCCTAGCTTGGCGGCGCGCGGGTCGCGGCCGGCTGGCCAAGGCACGATCCGGCGACGGCAAGATGATGGCATGACGCTGCACCCGCACACCCGCGCCATCCACGTGGCCGTCCCCGACCTCGGCGGCGGCCACGACGACGTGACAGCCGGCCTGGTGGTGACGGCCGGCGAGGACACCCACTACCGGCTCTGGCAGTACATCAGGGACCTCGGCGTCACCGTGGATCCGTTCGCCGCGTGGCTGACCCTGCGCGGCCTCAAGACGCTCGGGCTGCGGATCGACCGGCACTGCGCGAACGCCGGCTACCCGGCGGCCGGCCGGCCGGGATGCGGTTCACCGAGCGGGTCGCCCTGGCCGCGATGGCGCCGTCGCTGGGCGGCACCGACACGCTGGTGCTGCATCCGGCGTCCACCTCGCACCGGCAGCTCGACCCGGCCGGGCTGGCCGCGGCCGGCATCAGCGAGGGCCTGATCCGGGTGTCGGTGGGTCTTGAGCACCCGGACGATCTGTGGGCGGACTTCGAGCAGGCGCTTGCCGCCGGCTGACGCGCCGTGCTGACCTGGGGGTAGTCCGGAACCCCCGGCGCGCTGTCGGCATCGCGTGCTGGAATGCCCTTCGACATGGAACGCACCGCTGTCCCTTACCGCCTGGTGCGGACGCCGGTCCCGGCCGGCCGTCCGCCGGTGCTCGATGAGGGCCAGCGCGCGGTCGTCGCGCATTCCGGCGGGCCGCTGCTGGTGCTGGCCGGGCCGGGCACCGGCAAGACCACCACGATCGTGGAGGCCGTCACCGAGCGGATCAGCCAGCGCGGCATCGACCCGGCCCGGATGCTGGTGCTCACCTTCAGCCGCAAGGCCGCGGGCGAGCTGCGGGAGCGGATCGCGCTGCGGCTGGCGCGGACCGTCAGGCAGCCGCTGGCGCTGACCTTCCACAGCTACGCCTACGCCCTGGTCCGCCGCGAGTACGTGCTGGCCGGCGACGAGCCGCCCGCGCTGCTGTCCGGCCCCGAGCAACTGCTTGAGGTGCGCAGGCTGCTGCGCGGCGAGGCCGCCGACGGCGGCGGCGACTGGCCGGAACGGCTCCGGCCCGCGCTCGGGACCAGGGGCTTCGCCGCCGAGCTGCGGGACTTCCTGCTGCGCGCCGCCGAGCGCGGCCTGGACGGGCGCGGCCTGGCCGACCTTGGCCGGCGCAGGCACCGCGACGACTGGATGGCCGCGGGGCGGTTCCTCGACGTGTACGCGGCCAGGTTCGACCTCGCGCCGGTGCCGGCCTACGACTACGCCGAGATCGTCAGGATCGCGGCCGGCCTGCTGCGCCGCAAGGCGGTGCGGGCCAGGGAGCGCGACGCCTACGACGCGATCTTCGTGGACGAGTACCAGGACACCGACCCGGCGCAGGAGGAGCTGCTGCGCCAGCTCGCCGCCGACGGCCGCGAGCTGATCGCGGTCGGCGACCCCGACCAGTCCATCTACTCCTTCCGCGGCGCCGACGTGGGGGCCATCCGCCGGTTCCCCGACCGGTTCCGCGCCCCGGACGGCCTGCCCGCCAGGGTGGTCGCGCTGCGCACCTGCCGGCGCAGCGGCCCCGAGCTGCTGGCCGCCTCCCGGCGGATCGCGGCCCGGATGCCTGCCGCTCCCTCGGGCCGCGAGACCGCCGTCCGATCGTCCGCGAAACCACCCAGGAGGACGAAACTGGGCCACCGCGACCTGATCCCGCTCTTCGGCGCCGAGCCCGGCTCGGTGCGGGTCATCACGGCCGCCAGCGCCAGCCAGGAAGCCGCGCTGATCGCCGACACGCTGCGCCGCGCGCACCTGATCGACGGGCTGGCCTGGTCGCGGATGGCGGTGCTGGTCCGGTCGGCCAGCCGTCAGGTGCCGGTGCTGCAGCGGGCGCTGGCCGCCGCCGGAGTACCGGTCACGGTGGCCGGGGACGACCTGCCGCTGACCGCCGAGCCTGGCACCAGGCCGTTGCTGCGGCTGCTTGACTGCGCGCTGCGGCCGGGCGCGCTCACCGAGGAGACCGCCGCCGAGCTGCTGACCGGCCCGCTGGGCGGGACGGACGCGCTCGGCCTGCGGCGGCTGCGCCGGGTACTGCGCGCCGCCGCCCAGGCCGACGGGCAGCCGCCCGCCGAGGAGCCGCTGGCCGCCGCGCTTGCGGACCCCAGGGAGCTGACCCTGGCGGGCTGGGCGGGCAGCAGGGACGCCGCGGCCGGTCCGGGCGAGCCGGCTGGTCCTGAGGTTGTCGGAGCGCTGGCGGGCGGCCCGGCCGGGGGCGGTTTCGCGGGGGCGGGGCGCGGCGAGAGCGGGCGTACCGTGCCGGCGCTGGCGGCGGCGCGACGGGTCGCCGGGCTGCTGCGGATCGCCAGGGATGCCGCCGACGCCGGGGGTACCCCGCACGGCGTGCTGTGGGCGGTCTGGGACGCCTCCGGGCTGGCCGCCGCCTGGCAGGAGACCAGCGCCGCAGGGGGCAGCAGGGGCGGCGTCGCCGATGGCGACCTGGACGCCGTGGTCGCGCTGTTCGACTCGGCCGCCCGGTTCTCCGCCCGGCTGCCGCACGGGTCCGCCCGGCTGTTCCTTGACAGCCTCGCGGGCCAGGAGATCGCCGCCGACACCCTGGCCTCCCGCGCGCCCCGCGAGGACGCGGTGGCCGTGCTGACCGCGCACCGGTCCAAGGGCCTGGAGTGGGACCTGGTGGTCGTCGCGGGCGTGCAGGAAGGCACCTGGCCCGACCTGCGGCTGCGCGGCTCGCTGCTCGGCATGGACGAGCTGGTCGAGGTCACCGCCGGGCGCGAGCCCGCGACCCCGGCCGGATCCGGCTCGGCGTCCTCCGCTCAGGCCGGCGCGGACGCGCTGGCCGCCGCCATCATCTCCAAGCTGCTCGACGAGGAACGCAGGCTGTTCTACGTCGCGGTGACCAGGGCGCGGCGGTCCCTGGTGGTCACCGCCGTCGGCGGCACGGAGACCGAGGAGCGGCCGTCCAGGTTCCTTGCCGAGCTGGCCGGCGACGACATCGAGATCGAGCAGGTCGCGGCGGCCGGGCGGCAGTGGCTGTCGCTGCCGGTGCTGACCGCCAGCCTGCGCCGCGCCGCCGCCGACGTCAGCCTGCCCGATCAGGTCCGCCAGGCCGCCGCCGCGCAGCTCGCGCGGCTGGCGGCGGCGGGCGTGCCCGGCGCCTCGCCCCGGCACTGGTACGCGCTGACCGAGCTGAGCGGCGGCGGGCTGCCGCTGCCCGGCCAGGTGCGGCTGTCGCCCTCGCGGGTGGAGACCTTCACCACCTGCGGGCTGCGCTGGCTGCTGGAGGCCGCTGTCGGCGTCGGGTCGCCCGCCGTGGCGCAGGGCTTCGGCATCGTCATCCACGCGGCGGCTGCGCTGGCCGCGGAGGGGGCCGACGACGCCGACATCACCAAGCGTCTGGATGAGATGTGGCAGCACCTGGACTTCGGCAGCGCCTGGTACAGCGCCAAGCAGCGCGAGGCGGCCGAGAAGATGGTGCAGCGGTTCCTGGCCTGGCACCGGGAGAACCCGCGCGAGCTGGTCGCGGTCGAGCAGGAGCTGTCGGTCCGGGCCGGCCAGGTCACCATCACCGGCCAGGTGGACCGGCTGGAGCGGGCCGCCGACGGGTCGGCCATCGTAGTGGACCTCAAGACCGGCAGCTCCCGGCCGGCCGACTCCGAGCTGGACCGCAACCCGCAGCTCGGCGTCTACCAGCTCGCCGTGCTGCTCGGCGCCTTCGAGCAGCTTGGCCTCACCGAGCCGGGCGGTGCCGAGCTGGTCCAGGTCGGCAAGGCGGGGCTGGCCGCCAGGGTCCGGGTGCAGCGCCAGGGCAGCCTGGCCGGCGACCCGGAGCCCGGCTGGGCGCGCGACCTGGTGGACAAGGTCGCGGCCGGGATGTCAGGCCCGGTCTTCACCGCCACGGTCAACCCGGGCTGCCGGGTCTGCCCGGTCGCGGCTAGCTGTCCCGTGCACGAGCGCGGCGCCCAGGTGACCCCGTGACCGGCCGGCCCGGCTACACGCCGGTCCAGCTCGCCCGGCTGCTCGGCGCGACCGAGCCGACCGCCGAGCAGGCCGCCGTGATCGGCGCGCCGCTGACGCCGATGGCCGTCATCGCCGGGGCCGGCTCAGGCAAGAGCGAGACGATGGCCGCCCGGCTGGTCTGGCTGGTCGCCAATGGCCTGGTCAGGCCCGAACGAGTGCTCGGCCTGACCTTCACCCGCAAGGCCGCCGCCGAGCTGGGGGAGCGGGTCAGGTCCCGGCTGGACGCGCTGAGCCGGGCCGGCCTGCACGGGACGGACCCTCTGCATGGGGCGGGCGCAGAGCAGGCGGCGGAGGGCGAAGATGGCGACGGCAGCGGGGGTGAGCTGCCCGGCGAGCCGGTGGTGTCCACCTACCACGCCTATGCCGGCCGGCTCGTCGGCGACCACGCGCTGCGGGACGGCCTTGAGCCGTCGCTGCGGCTGATCACCCCGGCGGTCTCCTGGCAGCTCGCCGCCCGGGTGGTCGCCGCCTACGACGGCCCGATGGACGCGGTGAGCTGGGCCCCGGCCACCGTGACCGCCGCCGTGCTCGACCTGGCCGGCGACCTGGCCGAGCACCTGCGCGGGCCGCAGGACGTGCTGCGCGTCGGCCGCTGGCTGGACGAGCAGCTCGCGGCGCTGCCCCGCACCGGGCGGGGCGGCACCGTCCCGGCGGTCGCGCGCAAGGTCATCGCCGCCCAGCGGACCCGCGAGCAGCTGCTGCCGCTGGCCGCCGCCTACCAGGCCGTCAAGCGGGCCAGGGAGGTCATCGACTACGGGGACCAGATGGCCATCGCGGCACGGATCGCCGCTCGCCATCCCGAGGTCGGCGCGGGCGAGCGCGGCCGGTACCAGGTGGTCCTGCTTGATGAGTACCAGGACACCAGCCATGCCCAGCTCGTGCTGCTGCGCGCCCTGTTCGGCGGCGGGCACCCGGTCACCGCCGTCGGTGACCCGTGCCAGTCCATCTACGGCTGGCGCGGGGCCAGCGCGGGTAACCTGCGCCGGTTCAGGACCGACTTCCCCGTCGCGCCGGGCCAGCCCGCCGGCGTGCTGGCGCTGTCCACCAGCTTCCGCAACACCGGCCGGGTGCTGGCCGCCGCCGCCGCCATCCAGGAGGGCCTGCGCGCGGCGGCCCCCGAGGTGCCAGTGCTGGTCGCGCCGCCCGGCCGGGCCGGGCGCGGCCAGGTGCGCTGCGCGCTGCTTGACTCCGCGCGCGCCGAGGCGGCCTGGATCGCCGCCCAGATCCGCGAGCTGCTCGACCTCGGCGACGGGATCGCGCCGGACGGCGAGCCGTGGCCGGACGGCCGGGAGGGCCGGGTCCGTCCGTCCGACGTCGCGGTGCTGTGCCGCAAGCGCGCACAGTTCCCCGCGCTGCGCGCCGCGATCGAGGCGCGCGGCATCCCGGTGGAGGTGGTCGGCCTCGGCGGGCTGCTGACCGTGCCCGAGGTGGCCGACATCGTGGCCACGCTTCGCGTGCTGTACGACCCGGCGGCAGGAGACGCCCTGGCCAGACTGCTCACCTCGCCGCGCTGGCGGATCGGCCCGGTCGACCTGGTCGCCCTTGGCCGCCGTGCCCGCGCGCTGGCTGCCGACCCGGCCCGCGCCGCCGACGCGACCCGTACCACCGACCCGGCCCGCCCGGACCCAGCAAGCATCGGCCCAGCCAGCGCCAGCCCTGGTGACCAGGAAGGCTCGCCGGGCGAGCGGCCGCGCGGCGACCTGCTGGACCGGGCGGTGACCGACCTGACCAGGGACGCCGGGAGCCTCATCGAGGCGCTGGACGACCTGGACGGCCCGGCCGGCTACTCCGCCGCCGGGCACGCCAGGCTGACCGCGCTGGCCGCCGAGCTGCGCACGCTGCGCGCCCATGTCGCCCGGCCGCTGCCCGACCTGGTCACGGAGGTGGAGCGGGCGCTCGGCCTGGACATCGAGGTGGCCGCCAGGCCCGGCATCGACCCGGCGAGCGCTCGCGCCGACCTGGACGCCTTCACCGACGCCGCGGCCGCGTTCGCCGGTGACGCCGAGGAGCCCACCCTCGGTGCGTTCCTCGCCTATCTGGCCGCCGCCGAGGAGCAGGAGTTCGGGCTGGAAGGCGGCCGGGTCGGCGACAGCGACTCGGTCAAGCTGGCCACCGTGCACGCCGCCAAGGGCCTGCAATGGCCCGCCGTGTTCGTGCCAGGACTGGCCGGCGGCGCGCAGTCGCAGGTCTTCCCGGCGAAGCCCAGGACGACCACCAGGTGGACCGAGAATCCCCGGCTGCTCCCGTTCGGCCTGCGCGGCGACGCCGCCGACCTGCCCGAGCTGACCGGGCTTGACCCCGGTCAGCTCACCGCGTTCACCGACGCCTGCACCGGCCGGGAGCTAGCCGAGGAACGCCGGCTCGGGTACGTGGCCGCGACCAGGGCCGCGTTCTGGCTGGGCTGCACCGGCTACTGGTGGGGCGAGGGGGTGTCCCGCCTCGGTCCGTCCGCCTTCCTGACCGAGGTCAGGGCCGCCTGCGAGGCCGGCGCCGGCACCGTCGCGGAGTGGGCCGCCGAGCCCGAGGACGACGCCGCCAACCCCGCGCTGGCCGAGCCGGCCACCGCGACCTGGCCGGCCGAACGGGCCGCCGACGCGCGCAGCGAGGCAGTCCGCGAGGCCGCCGGCCTGGTGAACCGGGCGCTGGCCAGCGCCGGGCGGGACCCTGAGCGGCTGGTCGCTGTGCCGGAACTGGCCGGCGACGCCGGCCGCTATCAGGAGCTGGTCGACTCCTGGGCCAGCGAGGCCGGGCTGCTGCTGGCCGAGCGGGCCAGGCGCAGGTCCGCCGGTCACGCCGAGGTGGGCCTGCCCCGGCAGCTCCCGGTATCCGCGCTGGTCACCATGGCCAGGGACCCCGCCGAGCTGGCCGCGCAGGTACGCAGGCCGATGCCCAGGCCGCCCGCGCCGCACGCGCTGCGCGGCACCGAGTTCCA
The DNA here is from genome assembly GCA_963725175.1 of uncultured Actinomycetota bacterium. Classification (GTDB taxonomy): domain Bacteria; phylum Actinomycetota; class Actinomycetes; order Streptosporangiales; family Streptosporangiaceae; genus DASUBV01. Next base: position 1,600,530 of record CAVRXH010000006.1, on the reverse strand, counting down.
CCGCTGGGTGGAGGAGCGGTTCGGGCAGCCGCAGCTCATCGACGCCGACGAGCTGCCCGGCGCCGCCGACGACCCCGGCACGGAGCCGGACGCCGGGCTGGCCGAGCTGAAGGCCAGGTTCGAGGCCAGCGAGTGGGCCGACCGGCAGCCGGCCGAGGTGGAAGTGCCGTTCGAGACGCTGCTAGGCGACCGGCTGATCCGGGGCCGGATCGACGCCGTGTTCGCCGACAGCTGGCGGCGGCTACGACGTGGTCGACTGGAAGACCGGCCGCCCGCCGTCCGACGCCGCCGAGCGCCGCGCCGTGGCCGTCCAGCTCGCCGCCTACCGGCTGGCCTGGGCGGGGCTGGCCGGCGTCCCGCTCAGCAAGGTCAGGGCCGCGTTCTACTACGTGCGCGCCGACAAGACCGTGCGCCCCGCCGACCTGCCCGACGCCGCCGGCCTGATCGCCCTGCTGGACACTATCCCGGCGGAGCAGGGGTAACTAGGCACCGGTATCTCAGCTGGCCTGCCCGGCCATTCCCTGAGAGGGTCACGATATGGGGCGAGATGGTCACGGTATGAGTCCTCAGCAGGCGTTGTACGCCTGGCAGCCGCACGCGGTGGTCTTCGACTGTGACGGCCTGCTGATGGATACCGAGCCCTGCTGGACCGCAGCGGAGGCCGAGGTGTTCGCCCGGCGCGGCCTGCCGTTCGGGCCCGAGCAGAAGGCGATGGTGATCGGCAAGTCCGTGCCGGCCGCCACCGAGGAGCTGGCCGACCTGTTCGGCGAGCCGGGCGCGGGCCCGGTTATCGCCGCCGAGGTGCTGGAGCTCGTCGCGGAGACGGTCGGCAGCTCGGCCACGGCCATGCCAGGGGCCCGGGCGGTGGTCGACGCCGCCGCGGCCGCCGTGCCCGTCGCCGTGGCCAGCAACTCGCCGCGGGCACTGCTGGAGGCGGCCCTCGCCCGTGGCGGCTTCGCCGGGGACTTCCCGGTCAGCGTCGCCGCCGACGAGATCGGCGAGCCCAAGCCCGCGCCCGACATGTACCTGCGCGCCTGCGAGCTGATGGGAGTCGCCCCGGCCGACGCGCTGGCCTTCGAGGACTCCCTGGCCGGCCTGCGGTCCGCGCACGCCGCCGGCCTGCGGGTCGTCGGCGTGCCGACGCTGCGCGGCAGCGAGTTTCCCGCCGACCTGGTCGTGGACTCGCTCACCGACAACGGGCTGCTGGCCTGGATACGCGGCTGGGCCGGGCGGCGCTGAGCCCAGCCGCGCGGCGGGCGGCCGACGGCGGCCGGTCGGCCGTTACGAGCCCAGCCGCTCCTCGATGGCCTCGACCTTGGACCGCAGCGCGCCGGTTACCCCCGGCCTGATGTCCGCCTTCAGCGTCACGCTCACCCTGGGGGCACGCGCCGCGACCGCGTCCACGGCACGCTTCACCACGTCCATCACCTCGTCCCAGGTTGATATGTAATTTGTTACCATTCTGCAAGACGCGCTGATCGCGGACCTGAACGCGCGGGGGATTCCCACAGCCCAGGGCAGGCCGTGGACGCGCCCTGCGATGAAGACGCTGCTCACCAGCCGTTCGTACTGGTGCAACCCCACAGCCGGAGGGTGCGGAAAGACCGAACTGGACCAGCGGGCACTGGATTCAGCGGCACGCGCGCTCGTGGTTGAGATCTTGTCGGACACGCGCAACACCGACGAGATCGAGCACGCCGCCTACGAGGCAGCCAGCGAAGCCGTCCAACTCGACATCAAGATCGCTGAAGCTGAGGCGGTAGCGGAAGCTCCCACCGATCGTCTAGGACGAGGCGAGATCACCCTCGCCCACTACGACCTGGTCATCAAGCCAGTTGATGAACGCATCGCTAGCCTCCGGGCCGAACGCGCCGCACTCCCCGATCCCGGCCCGTCCCCGGAACACAGCCGTCGCTGGGCACAAGCCGTGCCCAATGGCGGCAGCGGTGGGATACCGCCGACTACAAGGGAAAGCGAGACCTGCTCAAGATGGCGCTGCGGGGCAAGCACCTGGTGATACAGCCAGCCCAACGGGGCAGGGGCAGCGCCGACCTGGACGATGTCGTAGGCCGCGTCAGCGTTGGTCAAGGTTAAGCAGGGCGAGCATCCTGCCAGCCCGCGCTCCAGGTCGATGTCGAGGTCACCAGTGAAGCTGTGGCATCCCGGGGCTACGGTGGCAGCATGTTTGTCGCTTTCTGAATTACGCTACGCCGCCCGGCACGGGTGAGATCCTCGCCGAGGCGGTCTGGGTCGTCCGCGAGAGCGGGCTGCCCAACCGGACCGACACCATGTTCACGAACATCGTGTGCTTAGCGCACTGTTAGCACTGAACGGCATCGCCGCAGCTCAGGACACCTACAGGAGGTCCCTCTGTCATGATCGTCGCGTTCTCGGTCGCTCCGTCCGGTACCGGACGCGCCGACGGTTCCGTCTCCGATGCGGTTGCCGCAGCGGTGAAGATCGTACGAGACTCCGGTCTGCCGCACCGGACGTCGGCGATGTTCACTGAACTCGAAGGCACCACCTGGGACGAGTGCTTCGATGTGGTGAAGCGCGCCACCGAGGCCGTGCTCCCGTTCGGGTCGCGGGTCTCTCTGGTGCTGAAGGCGGATATCCGGCCAGGCTACGAGGGCCAGATCGACTCGAAGCTTGGGCGGCTAGAGGCAGCGATCGAGAAGCAGGACGACCAAGCCCACTCGTGACCCGCCTGTTAGATGTCTAGGCCATGACGGAGGCCGGTTGTTACCGTCCTCGATGTTTGAACATCCAGCGGCTGAATTACCTGTGGAAGATTCGGCACAGCTCAGCGAGGAGCGCAGACAACCTGATCACATAACGTAACTGCCGACGTGACTTAAGGCGCGCGCGTACCCGCCGTTCGGCGCGGCTACCGGCTCGGTGATGATCTCCACTCGCGCCGCGCAGATCTGGTAATTCTGCGCCTTGGTCTCCGCCGTGGGGGGCGGCTGACCCCGCCGTTTCCCGAGCTCTACTTCAACCGCGGCGACCTGCTCGCCGCCACCGGTGACCTCGAGGCCGCGATGGCGGACTTCCGCTACGTCCTCGACCTCGAGCCGGACTACCTCGAGGCCCGGGTAAGCCTGGCCGCCCTGCTGCTGGAATCGGGCGACGCGCAGGCCGCCGTCGCGCAGGCCCGGGTCGGCCCTGCCGTCACGCCGGCCGAGGCGCGGCTGCACTGCACGCTGGGCCTGGCACTGCTGGGCCTGGCGGAGCACGAGGCCGCGCGGCAGGCGTTTGACCGCGCGCTCGACCTGGCTCCCGGCCTCCCCGAGGCCCTGGTCAACCGGGCCGTCACCGCCTACGAGCAAGGCCAGCACGATGCCGCGGTGGCCGACCTCACCGAAGCCCTGGAAAACGACGCCGGCAATCCCGACCTGCTCTACAACGGCGGCCTCGCCCACGAGGCCGCCGGCCGCCCGGACGACGCGATCGCCGACTACACCGCCGCGCTCGCAGGCAGCGAGGCAGACCGGGCCGGGCTGCTCTACCAGCGCGCCCGCTGCCTGGCAGCCCGCGCCCGCTTCGCCGAGGCCCGCGACGACCTCCAGGCACACCTCGCCCTGGGCAGCTCGCCCCACGAGGAGGAGATCCGCGGCATGCTCGCCGCGAGCGCCTGACCCGGGAAGTCCGCCAGGCCAACCACGTGATCGTGCCCGATCACCCCCTGAAAAATCCGGGTGACCGGGCACGATCATGGCGGCCGCTACAGCGGCCGGCCTGTCAGGTGGTGAAGCTGTAGTAGACGGCGACGATGTTGGTCACGTCGGCGGTGTAGGGGACGAGGGGCGGGAAGTGGGTGGTGAGGGCGGTCTGGACGGCGGTGGTGAGGTCGGTGAGGGTGGTGGTGGCGTTGGCGAGGTAGGGCTGGAGCCGCTGGACGAGGGCGATGTCGCTGGCGATGTTCTGGGCGCGCATCACCGTGTGCAAGGTGGCGGTGTCGGTGGCGGCGGGGGTGGGCAGGACGCGGCTGATGAAGGTGACGCGGTGCAGGATGCGCCAGCAGGGGGGCTTGCGGTCGCCCTGGCGGGTCTGGCGCAGGGCGAGGGCGCCGGGGTCGGTGCTGGTCTCCAGCCACTGGGGGTCGATGACCTTGCCGTAGAAGTCCTCGTAGTTGTCGGCGGTGGTGTCGAGGTAGAAGCTCGTGAAGCGGTAGCCGTCGACGCGGCCGGGGACCAGGACGGGCTGGCCGCTGGAGTCGACGACGGGGGTGGTGCCGTTCATCTGCTGGAGGTTGCGGCCGGGCTGGCAGACGACGTCGAGGGTGAAGGTGCGGGTGGACTGCTTGGTCTTGGTGCGGGTGACGCTGTAGCCGCCGCCGAGCGTGACCTCGCCGGCGAGCTTGGCGCTGACGGGTCCTGCGGTGTACTCGATGCTGCCGCCGAGGGTGGCGCTGCCGCTGACGGAGTAGTTGCCGCCGGTGACCTCGGTGACCTGGTCGGTGGTGACTGTGGTTTCGGAGAACAGGCCGCCGGCGGCGGTCCAGACGTAGGTGTTGGCCAGGTTGCGGCGGGAGGCGGACTTGTTGGCGGCCCGTCCCGCGGCGGCGTCGCCGGTGGTGGTGTCCAGGCCGGTGGTGGTGCCGGTGCCTCCCATCATGCCGGCCAGGACGCGGTCGGCGGCGGCGCGTACGGGGTCGGCCGTGTGGGTCTCGGTGGACACCGAGTCGTAGAAGCCCTGGAGTTGCTGCTCCTGGCGCTGGATGCGCCGTTTGAGGGCGTACGCCTCGGTGGGCCGGTAGTAGCTGAACTCGCCCTTGAGCGTGCCCGGGTCGGCGGCGTGGGGGAAGTCGGGATCGGCGAAGCCCTGCGGGGCGCCGCTGGCGAAGCCGATGAGGCCGTCCAGGGTGCCCTGCTTGGTGTAGCGGGGATTGATCCTGAAGGTGATGATGTTCCAGTCGCGGGGGATGTCGGGGTTGGGCACCATCCGGTAGGCGACCAGGGCCCCGCTGTGGGCCAGTCGCAGCGCGTACAGGTCGGCGGTGTCGGACTGGACGATGGCGAAGCCGGTGTTGGCGGGCACCCAGCGCTGCCCGGCGGCGGGGTTGACCTGGCTGGCCGGGTCGGTGCCCTCCCAGTGGCCGGTCAGGGCGACGCTGCTGGTGCGGGTGGTGGTGGCGCCCTGGGAGACCTGGGTGTCGTTGCTCCAGCCGTTGGCGTACTTCAGCTCGAAGGAGCCGTTGAGTCCCGCCTTCACCTTGACGACGGGCTTGGCCGTGCCGACGCCCAGGGGCGCGGCGACGACCTGGGTCTCGTCTTCCACCGCGAACTCCCAGGTGGCCTTCGCGGCCATGTCGACGCTGGTGTTCCTGGCCGAGGACAGGGTGTTGGTGACGCCGTCGGCCTGCACGAAGTTGACGGTGGACTTGTCGGCGTAGTCGTCGGCGGTGCCGGCGATCAGGTTCTCCGACGGGACCGGGGGCGCCCCTTCGATGTAGCCGATGAGCTGCGGGTCGAACTGGGCCTGTCCGACCCAGGTGGTGGTCAGCTCGCCGAGCTTGAAGCCGGTGAGCAGGACCAGGGAGCCGCCGCGCAGGTAGGCGTAGGAGCGTTTCATCACCCCCAGCAGCTGCCCTTGGGCGTCGACCTGCATGTCGGCGTACTCGGTGGCGCAGGGGGTGCCGGTGACCAGCGTGTTGAAGGGGGTGGAGACGCCGGTGAGGGCGGAGCGGACCTCGGCGGTGTCGTCGGAGATCGGTGCGGTGGACAGCGCGATGCCCGGCGGCGGCGTGGAGGGGGTCAGGTCGTTGCCGCGCAGGCCGTTGTCGCTCACCGTCGTCGAGTTCGGCGCCGTGGAGCTGATGTCGAAGGAATAGTAGGCCAGCAGGTCCCTGAGCTCTCCGCGGACGCGGCTGAACATGTTGTCCAGGATCTGTTCTTGCGTCCGGGCGGTACGCCAGATCCTGATGTCGTCCAGCACGCCGGCGAGGCCGTCGCCCAGGCTGCCGTCGGCGTTCTTGAAGCCGCCGACGGTGACCGGTCCCGTGCCGTATCCGGCGGTGGCCAGCGGGTCGCCCGCGGGCAGGAGGGCGGCCGGGGTGAGGGTGCCGTTGCGGTAGAGGGCGAAGGCGTTCCCGGCCGGGTCAGGCGTGCGTACGCGCGTCGCGCCGCGCAGGGTGGCGGGGTAGGTACTGCAGCGGTCGGCGGTGGTGGTCCCGCGCGCTTCGGGGAAGGTCCACCACGCGATCAGCCCGGACGCCTTGGTGGTGATGGCCGCGCCGATCTGGTCGGCGTCCCGCGCGCTGTTCCAGATCCGCACCTCCGACAGGGTGCCGTTCAGGCCGAGGGGGGTGACGCCGATGCGGAAGCGGCCCAGCTCGCAGTTGGCGTCGTTGCCGACCGGCTTGGCGCCGTCGTAGACCTTGGTGCCGACGCCGGTGCCCCTGCCGTTGATGTAGAAGGTGATCGCGACGCCGCCGCTGGTGTTGGCGCCGCTCTTGCGGGTGACGGCGACCTTGGTGAACGTCCCCGCCGCCAGTATGTCGCCCGAGGTGTAGATCTTCTGCTGGCCCGGGCCGCCTGGACCGGACTCGAAGGTGAACGCGAGCTGGCCGTCGGCCTGCACGTACAGGGCGTAGGGGACGGCGGAGTCCGGGGTGCCGGAGGCGATCGCGCCTTTGCTCACCAGCCCCTGCACGGTGCCGAGGGAGGTGAGCTTAACGAAGGCCTCGATGGTCAGGTCGTCGGACAGGTCCAGGCCGCCGGGGCCGCCGGCGTCCAGGAATGAGCTGCCGTCCAGCGCCATCGCCCAGTCCTGCTTGAAGGACACGGCCACGTGCCCCCACTGGGCGGCGGGGAAGGCGCCGGTGCTGCGAACGAACTGGCTGCCGACCCCGGCGACCAGGGTGTAGCCGCGCAGCCCGGACGGCACCTGGGTCGGGTTGCCGATCGGGGTGCCGTTGTGGCCGTTGCCCGAGCGGTCCGCCGTCGAGGCGTTCTGGAAGCTCCAGTAGGCCAGCAGGCCCGGCTCCCGGCCGCTGAGGCGGGTGTTCATGGACGTGGCGATGCTGACCGGGGTGCGGGCCGTGCCCCACACCCGCACCTCGTCCAGCTGGAGGATACCGGTCCCCGGCGCGAACGTCGCGGCGCCCAGCAGGACCTTGCCGGCGCCGGCGTACGCGCCCGTCGCGGTGTCCTGGGCGACCTGGAGACCGTCACGGTAGACGGTGCGCTGGCGGGTGGCCGCGACGTAGACCACCGCCCAGTGGTGCCAGGCCAGATCGGTGTAGGCGGGGGTGTCCAGGTCGTCGCCGAAGAAGCCGAAATGGAACGTGTTGCCAGGGCGGAATCCGATGTGCAGCGACTGGTCGGTGACGCCGGCCGGGGAACCGTGACCGAGGGTGTAGTCGGTGGTGCCGTTGGCACCGCGCAGGGCCCACGCCTCCACGGTGAAGTCGGTGCCGGTCAGCGACAGGGTGCTGCCGCAGTCGACCGAGTCAGCGCCGCCGATGAACTGCAGGGCGCTGGGCAGGGCGGCGCCCTCCAGGCCCAGGGTATAGGGCGCGGCGGCCAGGGGGGCGTGCACGATCCTGGACCGGCTGTTGACGTAGGCGGGGTTGACCCACGCCTCCACCGTCAGGTCGCCGCCGGGGCCGATGTTGGCGGCTCCGGCGGCGGGCAGGGTCAGGCACTGGGCGGTGCCGTCGAAGGACATGGCACGGCCGGGGCTGTCACCGCGCCAGCGCGGCGTCAGCGCCGCCGCCACAACGGCGGCGGCCCCGTCGGGCACCGCCGCGGCGGCGGTCCCGGCACGGGCGGCGACGATCTGCGAGCCGCTGGCCAGCGACACCCCGGGAACGTTGGAGGTGGCCTGGACGGCGTAGTCGTAGGTCAGCAGGCGGACTTCGCCGCCAACCGCGGCCTGCAGGCTGTCGCTGGTCACGGTGATCGCGGCGGAGCCGGCGTTAGAGTCGGCCGCGAGCACGCGCCTCCTGCCGCCGATCGTCACGACCGTGCCCGCCGTCAGCGCGGCCGCGAGCGGCGCGGCCAGCGACACGACCTGGTCCTGGACCGAGGCCACCAACCCCAGCAGCCCGCCCGGCGGCAGCACGCCGTTGAGGACGCCGGCCACCGTCGCGGCCGAGCGCGGCACCCCCGCGAACGTCTCGGTGACCGCTCCGCGGACAATCTGCACCTGGCACTGCCCGTCCGCCGGCCCGGGGCTGACGGTGACCGTGAAGTCAGCCACGTTGGCGGTGGTGTCCAGCGCGACCAGGTTCAGGGTTCCGTCGCCGACGGTGATGCCCATGATCGCCCGCGACACCGTGGTCGCGTAGTAGGCGGAGAAGAACTGTCCCGAGCCGCCGCGGAAGTACAGCACCACGTCCCCGGTCGAGGAGTCCAGCAGCGCGGGCGCGTCGCTGGTCCAGGCGAAGGTCAGTAGCGCGCCGAACACCGACAGGCCCGTGCGGTCCACGCTGACCGGCGGCATCGGCAGCACCACCTCCGGGCCGCCCTGCATGCCGTGGGTCATGGTCGCCAGCGCGTTCTGCGCCGCGGTCACCGCCGCCTCGTCGGCGGCCAGCCGCAGCCGGGCCGCCTCCGCGTCCTGCCACCGCCCCCGCAGGATGTTCATCGCCGCCAGCAACTGCGCGGCCCGGGAGATCTCCCAGCCCCGGAAGATGGCGGCCAGCCTCTCATTCCAGTACTGCAGGTGGTTGTAATCCGGCTCCAGCTGGTAGTACTGGGACTCGATCAGCTGTCTGGTCTGGGCGGTGGTCCTGTCCTGGTTCAGCGTGGCCTGCGCGGCGGCCACCGCGCTCTGGGCGGCGGCGAGCTGGTCCTGGGGGGCGTTCGGGTCCGGCAGCCCGATCGCGGTCACCGCGACCTGCCCGGGGATCTGCGCCAGCCGCCCGGCCCGCGAGACCGCCACGTCCAGCGTGGTCACGTACGAGCGGGCCGCTGAACCGCCCTGCGGTGCCGGCCCCGACGTGGCGCAGGCCAGCAGCACCCTGGTCTGCCGCTTCTGCGCGGCCGGCTCCGTGCTGTACCCGGTCGCCTCAAGCTCCTGCTGGTAGTACAGCGTCGCGGCCAGCCCCGACGCCACGGTGCGGCCGGCGAACGCGAAGGTGTCGCGCGACAGCCCGGGACCGTCGCCCACCGGCGCGGTCGAGGACACCCACGTCACCGCGCTCCCCGCGAACGTGCCTTGCATTTGGTTGCGAGTCGAGCTGGTGACCGTGGTGCCGCCGCCCTCGCTCATCGGGTAGTAGGCCACCAGGCCCGGCTCGATCCCCGTCAGCCGCCGCCCCCGGTCGCCGAACCCGGTCCGCGCAGTGTTCCAGATCCGTACCTCGTCGACGTCGCCGGTGAAGAACCCCGTCGCGGTCCCGGCCGAGTTGCGGGAGGCGCCTAGGAGGCCGCTGGTGGAGGGATCGGGCGCCGCCGTCACCGGCGTGGCGCCCACCGAGGTGCCGTTGAGGTAGAGCGTCGCCGCCGTCCCGTCGTAGACGACCGCGACATGGCTCCAGGCGTTCATCGGCACCGGCGAGGTCGACGTCAGCGTCCAGGCCGCCCCGTCCTGCGCCGCGATCAGGTTGCCCTGTCCGTCCAGGCCCAGCTGGAAGCCGGCGTTGCGGCCCTCGTCCCAGGTCGCCGTGATCGAGCCGCCCGGCGCCGTCGGCCGTACCCACGCCTCCGCGGTGTACTTGCCGGTCGCCTGCACCCCGGAGGCTCAGGCTCTGCGTCGACACGTACCCGGTCCCCGACGCCGAGAACCGCAGCGCCGTCCCGCCCCGGTCGGTGCTCGCCGGCACCGGCACCAGCGGCAGCATCGTGTTCGGGTCCATCCCTGGCGCACGCTCCAGCACCGAGCCGGCGTACTTGGGATCCGGGCTGGTGTACAGCTGCACGCCCGCGACGCTGAACATCCCGTCCTCGCTGCGCGGCAGGTTGAAGCACTCGATCCGCCCTGTGGCGTCGTTGGCCGCGAAGATCTGCCATCGCGACACCCCGTCCACCGCCGTCGGCAGCAGCAGCGCGCAGAACGCCCCGCGCGTCAGCGTGGTGACGAACGACAGCTTCAGCGTCGGCTCGTAGAACAGCCTGCCATCCATGTCCCGCGTGCCCATCGTGTCGCCGTCGGATGCGCGCACGAACTTGCTGCGCGAGCGCTGGTAGCGGACCTCCACCACCGGCTTCAGCTCCGCCCCCACGAGCACGAACCGGTCGCACAGCAGCGACGCGTCCACCGCCGCCACCTTCGGCCCGCCCGCCGGCGCGTAGTCGGTCCGCGTCGCATCGCCCGACAGGCCGCCACCCTGGAGCTGGAATACCGCGTCCGGATCGGACGCCGTGATCGACTGGCGGAACACCAGGATGTACCGGCCGTCCGACACCGCCTGCAACGGCGCCGCCGCCGTCAGCCTGGCCGTCGTCGACAAGAACGGGTCCCGGTCCGCCGGCAGCAGCAGTTCCGGCTGGGCGGCCTCGGTCCGGCTCCCTCGCTTCACCACCGGCATCACCGCCGAGGCCGTCGTCTGCGGCGCGGAGTCCACCAGCTCGCCCGGGAACGGCAGCAGCGCCGGATCGGCGTTCCAGTACGCGGCATCCAGCGGCCCCCGGGAGCCCTGCGCCTGATCCAGGTCCAGCACGCTGTAGTAGACCCGGCGATCCGCGTCCATCGCCAGCGCCACCGTCGTGCCCGAATGCCGCACCGTCACGGTGCTCACGTACGTCCTGTCGCTGTAGACCTTGACCAGGTTCTTGTCGTCCATCACGGGCCTCCTCCGTGTGCCGTGCCGCGCCCGCGCTCCCCGCGCGGACCACGGAAAGCACCTGCACCAATCCCGTCCAGGGCAGCACGAATTCATCGGCCGTACCAAAACGGGAGGAATTCGACACTGCAGCGGTGTCCGGGCTCCGACAGCCAGAACAAGCGACCGCTTGATACGGCCGTAAGCCGACAGTGACATGAACCACCAGGCCATGCAACAGAAAGATTTCTTCCCGAAACCCGCCGAGATCAGTGACCTGCGACAACGGCATTGCGGGCAGTCCGAAGAGACCTCGAGCAATAGTTAAATACCGTGGATCAAGTTCTTTAGGCGGCCTTCTCGCCGGGTCGCTCGACGAGCTATCCGTTGACGAAGGTCGCTCCCGCCCGGACCAGGCGACGAGGCGGAGCGGGGTCACCTGCACCGCTTCCGCGCTGGTCAGCACCGCCCGGGGCTGGTGATTCCCGTTCCGCACAACCAGGCGGCGGCCACTGCCGTCCCGCTTCCGGCAAGCGCCGCGATATGGATATCCCCTCGGCCCGCAGTGCCTTGGCCAGCATCCGCCGCGCGCCCTCCCGCACGATCTCATCGATCAGCGACCCGGGCCGACCCGGTCCTTGCTCTGGCTATCCCCCCGCACTAGTGTGAGCATGGGCGTACCTTCCCGATCGGCGTTGCAGCGCCGGTCTTGCAGGCGCGCCACTCAGCCGCCGAAACCCCGTGAAAAGCCCAGGCTAATAGCCGCCAGACACGTCGCACTGCCGAGGTTAAAGGACGTGAGTCCTGCTTAACGCTGACATTGAGGTGATCTCAGAGAAAGTGGAACGGGCATCCGGTCTTTAACCACATGAAAGGTGCGTTCCGGGGAGGTTCGCGGACAGTCCGGACATGCCTGAAAACAGCCGTGGAGCCCTAGTAGAAGAGGCCTTACCACAGAACCTTTTCACCACCAGGACTCCACTTGATCCCCTATCGTGCCATGCTCGACGTTCCCGCGGAACTGCTCCGCTACCTGACCCGGCTGCTGGCCGCCGAGCGCCGCCGCCGGGGCACCCCGGCCCGCGGCAGGAAGCTGACCTGCCGTGACCAGGCACTCCTCGCCCTGCGCTGGTTCCGCGACCGCACCCGGCCCGGCCGGCTCGCCGCCGACCACGGCATCTCCCGCGCGACCGCCTGCCGCTACGTCGCCGAGGCCGTCGACGTGCTGTCCGCGCAGGCCCGGGGCCTGGACCAGGCCCTGGACCGGGCCCTCGCCGACGACGTCCCCTACGTGATCCTCGATGGCAAGATCTTCGAGACCGACCGCCTGACCGAGACCGTGACCAGCGCGAAAGGCCAGGACATCGACGCCTGGTACTCCGGGAAGAAGCACCGCCCCGGCGCGAACGCCCAGGCCGTCATGCTCCCCGGAGGCCTCCCGATCTGGACGTCCCCCGCCGGGCCCGGCCACGTCCACGACATCACCGCCGCCCGCGCCCACGTCTTCCCGGCCCTCTACCGTGCCGCCGCCGCCGGAATGCCGACGCTGGCCGACGGCGGCTACGAAGGAGCCGGAATCGGCATCCACGTCCCGGTCAAGAACCCCGGCGGAACCCAGCGGCTCGACCCCGGCACGAAAACCAGAAACAGCCTGCTCCGCGGCCTCCGCAGCCAGGGAGAACGAGGATTCGCCCTGCTCACCCAGCACTGGACCACCCTCCAGCGCATCACCGCCAGCCCCAGACGAACCACCGAGATAGTCCAGGCCGCACTCGTCCTCACCCAATTCGAGCACAAATACTCTAACTAAATCGTTGAGATAACCTCACTGGGAAGGCGACCTTATCATAGGAAAGGCCGGGAAATCGGCAATGGGAACGCTCGTCGAGCGGACGAGCCGGTTCCTTATCCCTGTCGCGCTCTCGGACGGCCACGAAGCCGAATCGGTGAGAACGGCCGTTTTCCGCGCCGTGATCGGACTGCCGCAGCAGATGCGCAAGTCCCTGACCTGGGACCAGGGATCGGAAATGGCGCAACATGCGGCACTTACGGTTGCGGCTGACCTTCCCGTATATTTCGCTCACGCGCACTCGCCGTGGGAGCGCGGGACCAACGAGAACACTAACGGACTGGTCCGGGAATACTTCCCGAAAGGGACGGAAATCACCGGAGACGCCGACTATCTCTGGGCGGTGGCGGACTCACTAAATGACCGGCCGCGTGCTATACTCGGATTCAGGAAGCCAAACGAAGTGTTCGCAGAGCTACTGCTTCAGGAATCCGTGAGTCCACCGGCCTGAATTGCTTCGATCGGTTGAGACCGCCCACGGCAGTCCTTCCAGTCGGCGCAACCTTGTCTAGGTCAATCGTCGCAGACGCTTTCTCCGCGCGCTGCCGCGCATCTAGATAAGCGTCCAGTTCTTGGCGCAGCTCGTCAGTCGAGAGCCGCACCGGGTAGGTGTGCTTCACCGGAATCAGTGTCCTCCATCGGCAGTGGGTATCCATACGACACCAGTGTGTCCGGATGATTAGCAACATGTCGCGGGTTGGTTCGCCCTTCTGGATGCTCCCCATGCGGACGCCGCGTGTCAGGGGTGACAGCGGCGGCCCAAGACAAGGATGCGGACCTGGCTTCCGGCAAGCGACTTCGTCGGGTGAGACCAGCTCGAAGCGCGGAGGGCGGCTGCGGCGCCGAACTGGACGATCTGGACGCGTATATCCCGCGACGAATGGCGGTTCATTTTGCACGCCGATTCGGCGTTCTGATTGGTCTGGCCACAGTCAGGCCAGCAGGGTCGGCCGCGCTCCGTGACAGCTAGAGCCGCGCAAAGAGCGCTGTCGTTGATCATGGTCCTACGTGCAGATAAAGCGGCCGCTAACATCGGTCCTGCGGCCCGCGCAGCTTCTATTGTCAGCACGAGCTTGTGGTGGCCTGGGATTTTCCGCTGGTCAGGTCGGCCGCCGGGGGAGCACGTCTGCGCGGCGGGGGCAGCCTTCATCTTCCTGGTGCCGCCGGTACCAGGAAGATGGGTGACGGTACCAGGGCCGGGAGAGCGTTACGCCGCTGGCGTCTGACCGTTGCGGGCGTCGAGCCGCGCGGCGATCCTGGCCACCGCCGCCGCCTGCGAGCTGGTCAGCGGCGGCAGTTCGGCCGCCAGCGCCGCAGCCCACGCTCTGAGGCCCTGCTCTCGTGACACCCGCCCAGGGTCCTGCTCGTGGCAAAGGTCTTCCGCCTTCCTCCCCGGCGGGTCTGCTTCACCGGGTGCTTGCGGTGCCGTCGGCCCAGCCGGTGACGTTCCGTTAGAGGGGTGCGGGATGCTGGGGGAATCGCCGATCGGGGAGCTGGAGGTGACGGGGCTGGTCATAGGCGGTTCGACTCCACTTCACCCCCGGTCTCGGCGGGGTCTAGCTCGTGCTGGTCTTGCTCGCCGTCATCGCGTTGGGTGCGCCAGGGGTCGGGGAGCACGTCGGCCAGGTCGATGAGCCGCATGGGCGGGTGGCCGCCGTGCAGGGGCATCCACGCCGCCGCGCAGGCCGGGCAGGTGGCGCGCGGGTCGAGGGCAGCGGTCGCGATCTGGAGGTCGAGGGACGTGGCGGTGACGGCGAGTGCCTTGCGGGCGGACTGCTCGCGGCGCGCGGTGGGGAAGCAGAACAGGAGCGGCATCGTGAGCGCGGTGTTGGTCCCGGCCTGCTCGGCATAGCCGGTGAGCTTGCCGACGAGCTGGGGCAGGTGCTCGGTGCCGGTGTCGTATTCGAGGAGGAACGCGATGTCGGTTCCGTCTTGCGCCCAGACGCCGAGCCCGTCGGGGCGCGGGCCGAGTTCGCGGCTGCGGGCGTACAGGTAGTCGGAGGCCTCGCCTTCGCCGTCCCACTTCAGGAGTTCACCGCCGCCGTGCTCGCGGGCGTGCCGCGCCAGGGCGACGAAGAACCACGACGCCCCGGTCATGTGTCCCAGGCGCTGGGAGCGTTCGAGGGCAAGCTGCCGGTCCGCGCGGACCATCGGCAGCCATCTTTTCTCGTCGCGGTCTTCCTGGCCGAGCAGCGCGGCGCCGATGGGGCCGAGGACGTAGTGCCACGGCGCGGAGCCGGTCTGAAGGTGCGGCCGGAAGCGGCGCAGCAGGCTCAGGCGCACGACCACCGCCAGGCGGTGCCTGGCGGTGGTGATGTTCCCGAGCGCGAGCGCGGCGAGCTGGCCGGTGGTCAGTACGCGGTGCCGCGCCACCAGGCGCACAAGCTCACGGTCGCGGTCGGTCAGGTGACCGGCCACGGACAGCACCGCTGCCTCGTCCCGGGCCGCCCTAGTGCCGACGCCTGCGCCTGTGCCTGCCCCGCGCGTATGAGGATGTGATGACACAGTCATAAGTCCCGGTCCACTCCCGCAGGTACATTTCGCCGCTGGCCAGGGGCTACGGCCGGGCCGGGGGCGGCAGGTCGGTCGGCAGATCTGGTGGTCCGGGTTGCCTGCCGGGCAATCGTCGGGGGGGTCTGCCAGGTGGAACGCTGGCTGTGGAGCGAGGTCATGCGCACAGTCGCCTTTCCGCGCGTGAACCGTGCCGGTTCCCGCGCACGCCAAGGGCGCCTTCATCCCCGGGATGGACACGGGGCAGGCGGAAGGTCGTCAGGGAAGGGGCGGGCCAGGCCGCCGTGACGGGTGAAGGGGCCGGCTGGCGCGTGCGTCGGCGTCGCCTCCCCGGTCCCAGGTCCTCGCCCGGCCCGGAGCCCGCCGTCCGCACGCCCCCGGACGGGGGTCGCGTGCCAGCCGTGGCCGTGCCGCGGCCGGCAAGGAGGTTGGTGCCGCGCCGCGCGACGCTCGCGCATCCTTCATGAACGCTCCGTGCCGGGTGGGCTGTCAAGGCGCCGGTAGACCGACTGGTATCCCCGGAACGGTAAAAACTTGGCCAAGGGGTGCGCGGGGCGGGCCATGGCACGCGCGGGCCGCTGTTGTCGCGCGGCATCCTGGCCATGAGCTGTCTCCAGGAACTTGCCCGGCTGGCGTTTTCCTGGATAACGCGCGCGTTCGCCGCCGGCAGGTCGTCATGGCGGCCTCCGCGATCCTCGGCGCCCCGTGGTGAGCGTCGTGGCGACGGTAAGGGAAGCGCCCGCCGTGCCTGCCGACCGTGTCGGCAGGTCGGCGCCCATGGTGGCGGTGCCGCATCAGAGCGCTGTCAGACCTAACAGCCAGACTGTCAGATCAAAGGGAAGAAGCGGAGTCGGACGATGCATGACGTCATCAGCGACATCATCGACTGGGACCAGGCCAACAAGGCGTACCTGGTCGGCGAGGGCTAGTCGGGCGAACGGTACATCCAGCGGCTGGGAGCAGCCGACCGGATGGCGGAGATCGAGGCCCGCTGGCGTCATCTCCCCGGCGGGTTCCACGGCGAGCGGAAGCTCATCAAGACCCACATCCAGGCCGTTGCCGAGAGTACACAGGTTGCGACTATTGAAGAGGTGTGCTGGCTGGCCATCGCTACCGCAAGCGCCTGGATACCCCAACGGAGGGCTTCCATATTTGGAATACACAAGCTTGTATTCCAAATATGGAATACAGTAGTTTCCATACATGGAGGAGGTCTCAGCTACCGTCCGCGAGTGGCTCGGGTCGGCTCGGCTTAGCCCAGCCGCGGCGGCGCGGCGGGCTGGCGTGTCTCCGTCCACCATGCACCGTATCCTCAACGCTCTCGTGGACCCGTCTGTCGGGACGCTGAACGAGATTGCGCTTGCCTGTGGAATCCAGTTCGGCATGGTGGCCCGGCCGCTCAGCGATTCGCAAGCAGCCGCCGCCGCTCGTGTGCTGCTCGAAGAGAGCTACGACCCGCCCCCTGAGCCAGGCGTTGCCGCCTGGCAGCAGCGCCTCCAGCGAATGGCGGCCGGCAGCAGTCCGGTAGACATCGTCCAGGCCGCCGCCGCGGCGTCCAGGCCGCTGCATCGCTCAGGCGCGGTCCTGTTCCAAGGCGAGGTTCCCCTGGCACGCGTCGCATCGGCGGGAGATGCTTCTCAAGGTCGCTGGGCCATTTCCGGTGCCGCGGGTCTTTACCTGCCGTCGCCGAGCACATCAGCGCCGGCAGCGACGATCCTCTGGTGCGAAAATGTCCGGACCGTGGTGCACCTGCTCGCGGAGACGGAACTACAGCAGACCCAACGCCAGGATCGAACCGTGCTCGCCGTCATCGCCGCCGAACCTGAACTGTTTTCTGGCTCGTTCGCTGACGGCATCATCGATTACGCCGCCCCGATCCAGATCATCCTTGACTGCCTTTCCCAGAGCGGCGCGGTAGCAGATAACGCCGTGCAGGAGGCGAGGTCCTGGTGAGCGATCAGCCGAACTGGGCGCCTGGATCCGATAGGTACCGGCGCCTGAAGGAACAGCGACCGGAAGATAGAGGTCCAGGCGGGGCGCTCCTGCCGCCAGGCACACCTCAGACTGACGAGGACCGGTGGAGACTCGAGGACACCGGGGTGACATGGGGTTCGTTTGACGTAGACGGGATTGGCCTGAGCAACGTCGGACGTTCCCGCCACCGGTTCCGCTCTCACCTGCCCGAGCTGATCTGGAACACGGCGGCTCTTGAGGGAAACAACTTCACTCTGCCTGAGGTAAGGACACTGCTCGAAGGTGTCACCATCGGCGGCAAGAAACTCGAAGATGAGCAGCAGATCATCGCGCTCAGCGAGGCCTACAGCGAGCTGGACGAGCTAGTTGGGTCGGGTCAGTTCTCGCTGAGCAAGCAGGTGTCTGACCGGCTGCGCCAGCTAGTCGCTAGGCACGAGGCGATCGAGGTGGGTATGTTCCGCGGCGAGGGAAGCGCCCTGGGCGGCGGAAATGTGCGGCTTGCCAGTGGTGGTGTGGTTCCCGGCGTGGACCATGGTGAGGGCGGGTCGCTGCTGCGGGCGCACTTCGCGAGACTGGCCGAGTATCTGAGCACCGTTGGTGACCCCAGACGTCGCGCCCTCATCTACTTCGTGTCAGCCACGCGTCGGCAGTTCTACTTCGATGGCAACAAGCGCACTGCGCGGCTGATGATGGCGGGAGAGCTCATGTCCAGCGGATATGACCTCGTGAGCGTGCCGTACAGTCGCAAGCTGGAGTTCAATAACGCACTCGACGTCCTCTTCGACCGCGACGATGCAACGGACCTGCTCCGATTTCTGAGCACCTGCACTCTGCCCCAGTGATCAGGAGGAGATCTTCATGACCTCGACTCTGGCTGGCAGCGACGCTTAGCCGGGCGGCCAGACCACAGGGAACAGCGGGTGGTCCAGCTCGGCGCCGTCGGCAAGCTCGCGATCCAGGCTGTCGAACGGCGGTGAGGTGCGCCAGCGGCGCGGCGCGTGCCGGGCCTCGTCGGACAGGTAGCGCAGCGACAGCACCCGGCGTCGGCCGCCGGACGGGAAGCCCGGCGCGCCGTGCACCGTCAGGAAGTCGAAGAAGATCGCGTCGCCGGGCGCCAGCTCATAGCTCCTGATATCGAACGCGGCCCGGTCTGACTCGATGTCCGGCAGCTCGGCCAGGCTGCCCTCAGGGAACCACTTCGCCTCACCGAGCAGGAAGGTGCGCGGCATCAGCCACGGCCCCAGGTGCGTCCCGGCCACCAGTTCCAGGCAGCCATCCGCCGGCACCGGGTCCACCGGGATCCAGGCGCTGACCCCGCGCCCGTCCACGTTGTAGTACGGCTGGTCCTGGTGCCAGGGCGTGCGCTGCCGGGTGCCGCCCTCCTTGACCAGCACGTGATCGTGGTAGAACCGCAGCCGGGGCGTGGCCAGCAGCGCCGCCGCGATGATCGGCACCCGCGACTGCCGGGCGAGCCGCTCGATCAGCGGCAGCTCGGTCCACCGGCGGAAGTCCTCGGTGAACGCGCCGGGGTCGCCGGGCGCGCTGGCCACCTGGGCGAGCGGCCCCGGGCTGGCCAGCACCTGCTCGATGGCCTCGGCGGCGTCGGCCAGCTCATCCGGGCCGAGCACGCCCCGCACGCAGATCACGCCATCGCGCGCGAACTGCTCTCGCTGCGCCTGGCTCACTGGCTGGTGTCCGCCCGGCTCGCCCCCGCCCGGTTCATCTGTCATGTCGGATTTCTCCCTCCCCGCGCTCTCCCGTCATCCTCGCTGATCGCTCTGGTCCCGCACAATGCACCCCGTGCACCGCCCAGGTCGGGCCCGCCGGACCCGCGCCAATGACAGTGAACCCACTTCTGCCGTCGCTGTATCGACAGTAGAAGTGGGTTCACTGTCGTATCGCAGCTGAGCGGAGGCGGCTCGTCGGCCTTCCGGGGGCGGCTCGTACTGTTGCTGTATGGGTACTCGCGAGTTCGCCGAGGGTCCGCACGTCACCAGCGCCGCCGGGCCGGCCGCCAGCACCACCGCCGGGGCCGCCAGCACCACCGCCCCGCCAGCCGATCGCTACGCAACCGCCGCCGGACTGGTCGAGCGCTCGGCCGCCGCCCAGGTCAGCGGCATCCCCGAAGTTCCGGCGGATGAGGGCTACTTCGGCCCGGCGAGCGTCACCTGGCGGGTGAGCACCGACGGGTCAGGTGCTATCGCCGGGCTGCGGGCGCTGCTCATGCAGGCGCTGCACCCGCTGGCGATGGCCGGCGTCGACCAGCACAGCGGCTGGCGGTCCGATCCCGTCGGCCGGCTCGCCGCCACCTCCGCCTACCTGGCGACCGTGACCTACGGCGAGCGCGCCGCCGCGCAGCAGGTGGCGGCCAGGGTCCGGGCCATCCACGAGCACGTGCGCGGCACCGATCCCGTCACCGGCCAGCCGTACGCGGCCAGCGACCCGGCACTGCTGCTGTGGGTGCACGCCGCGCTTGTCGACTCCGCCCTGGCCGTGAGCGCCCTGTTTGGCACGGAACTAGGCGGTGCGGACCGGGACCGGTACGTAGCGGAAATGGCCATCGCCGCCGAACTGGTCGGGGTGCCAGCCGGGCAGGTCCCGCGCAGCGCCGCCGAGCTGGATGACTACCTGGCGGGCGTCCGGCCGGTGCTGCGGGCCACCCTGGCGGCCAGCGAGTCGATGGCCTACCTGCTGAACCCGCCGGGCCTGGACTCGGACATCGCCGAGATCTGGGCGGACATTGCCGGCGGCGCGGTCGCGGCGCTGCCGGACTGGGCGCGGGCGGAGTACGGCTACGAGAGCCCGCCGCTGACGTCGGCGCGGCGGACCGAGATCCGCCAGGCGCTCGGCGTGCTGGACGCGGTCTACCTGGGCGAGCCAGGGGTACTGGAGGCCCGGCAGCGGATCATGCTGCGGATGCGCGCCGCCCGGCATGGCTGAGCCGCGCAGGTCGGGGCGGGGCAGGACGGGGCGGCGCGGTGCGGCTCGCTCGCGGGCCGGGCGCTCGCGGGCCGGGCGCTCGCGGGCCGGGCGGTCCGTGGCGGCGCGGCTGCCCGCGCTGGCGGCCGGGGTAGCCGGAGGTGCGCTCGCGGCCGGGCTGGCCGTACTGCTGGTCCGGCGGCGAGTGGGGTCGCTCCGGTTCGCCAGGGGGCTTGCCGCGGCCCAGCTCGTGCTGCGCGGCGGGGTCCGCTACGCCAGCAACGCGCCGCGGCTGTTCGCCGCGGCCGGCGAGAACAGGGAACGCCTGCGCAACGACCTCGCGCTGCAGACCGCCGAGGACGTCGCGGCCACGCTCGGGGCGATGAAGGGCGTGCTGGTCAAGCTCGGCCAGATGGCCAGCTACGTGGACGACGGGCTGGCGCCCGCCGCCCGGCGCACGCTGAGCCGGCTGCAGGACAGCATCCCGCCGATGAGCCCGGAGCTGGCCGCGCAGGTCATCGAGGAGGAGCTGGGCGCGCCGCCGGACCGGGTGTTCGCGGAATGGGACCCCGAGCCGATCGCCGCCGCCTCGATCGGGCAGGTGCACCGGGCGATCACCCGCGACGGCCAGGCCGTCGCGGTCAAGGTGCAGTACCCCGGCATCGCCGAGACGATGGCCGCCGACCTGGACAACGTGGCGCTGCTGCGCCGGATGCTGCGGATCACCGCGCCGAACCAGGACGTGGACGCGCTGGTCGCCGAGCTGCGCGAGCGGGTGCTTGAGGAGCTGGACTACCGGCGCGAGGCGGCGAACCAGCAGCTGCTGGCCGACTATTACGCCGGGCACCCGACGATCACCGTGCCCCGGGTCATCGGGGGCCTGTCCGCCCGCCGGGTGGTGACCAGCGAGCTGTCCGGCGGCGCCCGGTTCGCCGAGCTGCAGGCCTGGTCTCAGGAGGAGCGGGACCTGGCCGGGGAGACCATCTACCGGTTCGTCTTCCGCAGCCTGTATGACCTGCACGCCTTCAACGGCGACCCGCACCCGGGCAACTACCTGTTCCACGGCGGCGGCAAGGTGACCTTCCTGGACTTCGGGCTGGTCAAGCACTTCACCCCCGATGACCTGCGGCCGCTGGTGGAGATGGTCAGGACGCTGTGCGTGGAGAACGACCCGGAGGCCTTCCGCGCGAACCTGGAGGAGGCCGGGTTCATCGTCCCCGGCGCCCCGCTGAGCGCCGCGCAGATCGCCGAGCACCTGGCGGTCTTCTACGAGCTGGTCCGCGAGTCCCGGACGATCACGGTGACGAGCGAGTACGCCTCCGCCGTGGTGCGCCGGTTCTTCGACGTGCGCAGCCCTATCGCCCCGTACGCCAGCATCCCGCGTTCATACGTGATCTTGCAGCGCATTAACCTGGGCCTGTTCGCCCTGCTTGGCGACCTGCACGCGACCGCCAACTGGCGGGATATCGCCGAGGAGATCTGGCCGTTCCTGCAGGCCCCGCCGTCCACTCCGATGGGCGAGGCGGAGGCGGCCTGGCGGGCGGCACGCGCGGGCACGCCGGGCTCGCGCCCTCGCTAGAGTGCTCACCCAGGCATCGCGCGACCCGTGACGTAAGGCCCGTGAAGGGAAACAGATGGACGTCCGCCAGTTCGTAGACGACAACGCAGAGGACTTCTTCACCGCGCTGAAGGAGTGGCTGCGAATCCCGTCCATATCGGGAGATCCAGCCCGGCATGGCGACGTCCGGCGGTCGGCGGAGTGGATCACCGGGTACCTGCGCGCGTCCGGCTTCCCGCAGGCGGAGATCTGGGCGACTGGCGACGGCGAGGGCATGCCCGCGGTGTTCGCGCAATGGCCGGCCGCGGACCCGGACGCGCCGGTCGTGCTGGTCTACGGGCATCACGACGTGCAGCCGGTTGAGCCGCTTGAGCAGTGGGACAGCCCGCCGTTCGAGCCGGCCGTGCGGGACGGCCAGCTCCTGGCCAGGGGCGCCTCCGACGACAAGGGCCAGATGCTGTTCCATGTCCTCGGCGCACGGGCCGGCATGGCGGCGGCGGGCACGTCGGCGCCGCCGGTCACCCTGAAGCTGCTGATCGAGGGCGAGGAGGAGTCGGGCTCGCCGCATTTCCCCGCGCTGCTGCGTGCCCGCCGCGACGAGCTGGCCTGCGACGTGATCGTGGTCACCGACACCTCCATGTGGGCCGCCGACGTGCCGTCCATGTGCCTGGGCATGCGCGGCCTCATCGATGCCCAGATCGACCTGCGCGGCCCCGAGCGCGACCTGCACTCCGGCTCGTTCGGCGGCGGCGTGCCGAACCCGCTGCACGCGCTGGCCGGCCTGCTCGCCGGGCTGCACGACGCCGAAGGACGGGTCACCCTGCCGGGCTTCTATGACCGGGTGCTGCCGCTGACCGCAGCCGAGCGGGAGGCGGTAGCGAAGCTGCCGTTCGAGGAAAAAGCGTGGCTGGCCGACGCGGGCAACAGCGGCGCGGCGTCCGGCGAGGCTGGCTTCTCCACCCTGGAGCGGCTGTGGGCGCGGCCGACCGCCGAGGTGAACGGGGTGTGGGGCGGCCACACCGGGGCCGGCCCGAAGACCATCATCCCGGCCACCGCGCACGCCAAGCTGTCGTTCCGGCTGGTCGCCGACCAGGACCCGCTGGAGGCCGTGCAGATGCTGCGCGAGTACGTGCGCGAGCACGTCCCTGCGGGCATCACCGCCACCGTGAGCTCCAAGGGCAACGGGGTGCGGGCCTCGTTCTCGCCGCCGGACTCCGCCGCCGTGCAGGCGGGCAGGCGGGCGATGGAGCGGGCGTTCGGCAAGGAGGTGCTGTTCACCCGGGAGGGTGGCAGCGGCCCGGAAGCCGACCTGGCCGACATCCTGCGCGCGCCGCTGGTCTTCATCGCGGTCGGCCTGGACTCTGACCGGATTCACGCGCCCAACGAGAAGGTGGAGATGAGCCTGCTGCTGAAGGGCGCGCAGTCCGTCGCGTATCTGTGGGACGAGCTGGCCGCCGTGGCCGGCGACCTGACGGCGCGGCGGTGAGCGAGGCGGGCCAGCCGCTAACGGCGGTGGCCGCCCCCGCGCCGCTCACGCTGACCGGCCTGGCGCTGGCCAGGGGCGAGGTGGACAGGGCCGCGGAGCGCCGGGCAGACGAGGCATGGCTGGCCGCCGCGTGGGCCGACCCCGGCAGCCAGGTGCTGGTCGTCGAGCGCGGCAAGGCGATCGTCGCCCTGGGCGGCGAGCGGGCCAGCCTCGTGCTGGTCCCGCCCGCCCAGGCCCCGGACGGGGTGCGGTTCCTGCTCGGCGTGGATGCCGGCGGCCTGGCCTACTTCGGCGTGGCGGGCCCGCTGCCCGAGCCGCCCGCCGCGTCGGGCCGGGGAACCGAGGTCCGCGCGGCGGCGCTGCGCGAGGCCGGGCCGCTGCTGGCCGACCGGGACGCCGGGCTGATGACGCATGCCGTGGCGGTGGCCAACTTCCACGACAGCCACCATTTCTGCCCGAACTGCGGCGCGCCAAGCGAGCCTGC
Source organism: uncultured Actinomycetota bacterium (assembly GCA_963725175.1). Lineage (GTDB taxonomy): Bacteria > Actinomycetota > Actinomycetes > Streptosporangiales > Streptosporangiaceae > DASUBV01. The sequence continues at coordinate 1,577,038 of CAVRXH010000006.1, read as the reverse complement.
CTCCGCCGGGCAGGCCCGGCGCTGCACCGCCGAGGGCACCGACGAGTTCCCGCGCGTGGACCCGGCGATGATCGTGCTGGTCACCGACCCGCAGGACCGCATCCTGCTGGCCAGGAACGCCGCCTGGCCGCAGCACCGGGTGTCCATCCTGGCCGGGTTCGTGGAGGCGGGGGAGTCCGCCGAGCAGGCGGTGGCCCGCGAGGTGCACGAGGAGACCGGCATCGCCGTCACGGCGGTGCGCTACCTGGGCAGCCAGCCGTGGCCGATGCCGCAGAGCCTGATGCTCGGGTTCCAGGCCAGCGCCATCGGCAGCCTGGAGTTCCACGTGGACCACGAGGAGATCGCCGAGGCCGCCTGGTACAGCAGGGCGGAGCTGACGGCGGCCGTGGCGGGGGGCACGCTGCGGCTGCCTCCGCCGGTGTCCATCGCGCACCAGATCATCACCGCCTGGTACGGCGCGGAGCTGCCCGCCTGCTGGTAGCCGACTGGCCGGGTTAGGGCCGGGCGGCGGGCTGGGCGGGCTGGCCCGCCTGGCGGGGGCGGCGGACCATGGTGGAGGCCGCGTCGGCGTCGTGGATCGTCAGCGCCAGCAGGCCGCCCGCCACCGCGATCGCGGCCGCCACCAGGAACGCCACGTGGTAGGCGGTCAGGTTCGGCCGCACCGCGCCGCCCGCGCCGACGCTCACCGCGCCGACCGCCACGACGGCCGTGGTGAACACCGCCACGCCCACCGCGCTGCCGAGCTGCCGGCTCACGTTGAACACCGTGGAGGCCCGCCCGGTCGCCTCCTGCGAGATGGACGCGAACGCAGCCGCCTGGGCTGGCACGAAGACCTGGCCCATCGCCACGCCGAGCGCGAACATCAGCAGCCGCATCCACCACAGGCTCGTCTGCGCGCCGATCAGGCTCATCAGCCCGATGGACACCGCCACCCCGGCCAGCCCGATGGCGATGTTGCGGCGCGGCCCGAGCACCGGGTAGAGCACCCGGCTGGCGAGCTGCGCGCCCGCCATCACCCCGACGGCCTCGGGGAACGTGCTCAGCCCCGAGCCGAGCGCGGACAGCCCCCGGCCATCCTGGAAGTACAGCGACACCACGAACAGCGTCCCGATGAACGAGGCCGACGCCAGGAACATCACGCCCGTGCAGGACCCGAACAGCCGGTTGGTCAGCAGCCGCAGGTCGATCAGCGGCCGTTCCTTGCGCAGCTCGATGACGACCAGGGCAGCCAGCAGCACGACGCCGGCCGCGATGGTGGCCAGCACCCGCCCGGACCGCCAGTGCAGGATCGGGCCCTCGGACACCCCGTACATCAGCAGCCCGAGCCCGGCCCCGGACAGCACGAACCCGGTGACGTCGAGCCGGCCTGGGCGCAGCGCGTTGCCGCCTTCGAGGAAGATCAGCCCGAAGGCAACGGCGATCGCCCCGAGCGGCACGTTCACGTAGAAAACCCAGCGCCAGGACAGCTCGGTGACCAGCAGTCCGCCGACGATCGGGCCGAGCGCCGGGGCCAGCGTGGTGGGCACGGTCAGGATGCTGGACGCGCGGACCCGCTCGGCCGGCGGGAAGGCGCGGAACAGCATCGCCAGCCCGACCGGGGCCATCAGGCCGCCGCCGGCGCCCTGGAGCACCCGGAAGATCTCCAGCTCGGTCAGCGACCCGGCCATCCCGCACAGCGCCGAGGCCACGGTGAACACGACGATCGCGGTGAGCAGCACCCGCTTGCCGCCGAACCGGTCGCCCAGCCAGCCGGACGCGGAGATGAACACGGCCAGCGAGACCAGGAAGTAGATCGACACGCCGGCCACCGAGGTGGCCGGCACCTTGAACTCGCGGCCGATCGTCGGCAGCGCGACGTTCACGATCGTCGCGTCCATGATCGTCATGAACATCGCCGCCACGTACACCACGCTGACGGCGACCTTCTGGCTGACCCTGCTGGCCACGATCGGTCCTTCCCTGCGGCAGGCGCGGCGGCTCCCGCCGCCTCGCTGCGTCAATGCCGGGCAGGCCGGATTTCTTCCGACAGGCTAGGCGACCGGCTCGCCGGCCGGGTGCCTAGGCCGGGGCGAGGCGGCGGACCGACTCCGCGGGGTCGGCGCCCGGCACCGGCAGCAGCGCGATGACCGGCGTGTCCAGGCCGGCCTCCCGGTACTCCTGCACCCGGTCCCTGCACTGCCCAAGCGATCCGTGGATCACCAGGTCATCGACCACCTTGTCGGGGATCGCGGCCAGCGCGCCCTTCCGGTCGCCGGCGACCCACGCCTGATGCATCGGCGCGAGCAGTTCGCCCCGGCCCAGCCACTCGTGGAACGCCGCGTACACCGGCACGGTCAGGTAGGCCGCGAGCACCCGGCGGCCGATCGTCCTGGCCAGCTCGGTGTCCGTGGTCGGGCAGACGAAGACCCGGCCGACCAGCTCGGGGTCTTCCCCGGCCGCCTCGCGGACCTTCGGCACGTCGGCGGGCGCGAGCCAGTTGGTGATCGCCGCGTCCGCGTGCCGCCCGGCCAGTGCCAGCATGCCGGGCCGCAGCGCCGCGAGGGCCAGGGCCGGCGGGGTGGCCGGCGCCGGGTCAAGCCGGAACCCGTGCACCGCGAACGTGTCGTACCGCTCGCTGATCTTCTCCCCGGCCAGCGCCGCGCGCAGGAACCGCAGCATGTCCCGCGACCGCTGGTAGGGCTTCTCGAACGGGATGCCGTTCCACTGCTCCACGACGACCTTGGAGGACGTGCCGATGCCCATCACGAACCGGCCGGGCGCCAGCGCCGCCAGCGTCGCGGCGCTGACTGCGAGCGCGACCGGCGCCCTGGTGTAGATGCTGGCGATCGCCGTGCCCAGCCGCAGCCGCGGCGCCCACTGCGCGGCGAGCGCCAGCGGGGTGAACGCGTCGGTCCCGTTCAGCTCCGCCGACCAGGCGTCGGTATAGCCGAGGACCGGCAGCGCGGCGACGATATCCCGCTGCTCGGGGAGCGAGAGCCCGTGCAGGGGGAGCGTGAGCCCCCAGCGCGGCGTTCTGTCCATGGGGCGTCCTTCCGGGTATCCGGTTTCCCGCATTCTCGCCGAATCCGGGCCGCCGCGTCTCTGGGCCCCGGCCTGGGACCGGCTCGCGGCGGGGATCAGCGGCCGGCTCGCGGCCGGGAGGTCAGGGGCCGGCGGCCGGCAGGCCGATCAGGTCGGCGCTCTGGCCGATCGCGTAGCCGAAGAAGTCGTCCGCCGGGTCGGCGCTGCCGACGAGCTGGCCGAACAGCTCGAAGCTGATCACCCCGAACAGCTGGGCCCAGGCCAGCAGCGTGTGCGCGATAACCGGCCCTGGCACGCCGGGGGCGATGGCCGCGGCGACTACGTCCGCCTGCCCGGCCAGCAGACCCGGCAGCGGCGCGCGAGGCTCGGCGGCCCGCCCCGGCGGCCAGGCGTCGGCCAGGATGCCGCCGATCACCAGGGGTACCCGCGCGGCCGGGCCGATGGTCTGCTCCGGCGCCGCGTAGCCGGGCACCGGGGAGCCGTAGATCAGCGCGTACTCGTGCGGGCTGGCCCGCGCCCAGTCCCTGACCGCGTGCCAGCAGGCCCGCCACCGGTCCCTGACGGCGGCGGCGGGCAGCCCGGCGCCCGAGGCCTCCGCGCGCTCGCCCAGCGAGTCGTAGGCATCGATGATCAGCGCGGTCAGCAGCTCGTCCCGGCTGGGGAAGTACCGGTACAGCGCCGACGAGACCATGCCAAGCTCCCTGGCCACCGCGCGGAGCGAGAGCTGGGCCGCGCCGGCCGCCGCGAGCTGCCGCCTGGCCTCGTTCTTGATCTCGGCGGTGATCTGCTCCCTGGCCCGCTGCCGCGCGGTGGCCGTGGCGTTCCTCGGACTCATGGGTGCCAGTCTGCCATGATTGCAGAGCGCTGTTCAACAAAGAGAGCAGTGCTCTTGACAGTTTGAACGAGGCGGTGCGACACTGATCTAGAACGAGAGCAGTGCTCTCGATTAGGACAATCCAGGGACGGGACGAGGGAGCCGGAGATGACGGACAACGCGGCAGGGGCGAGCGGCACGGGCGACGGGAGCGCGGCCAGGAACATCCAGCCAAAGAGCGGCTTCGGGCGAGTGACCAACCAGTTCTTCAACTCCGTGGTGGCCGGGCTGACCAAGGTCGGGATCAGCGTGCTCGGCAGCCGGGTGCTGTACGTGCGGGGCCGCAAGAGCGGCGAGTGGCGGACCACGCCGGTCAACCTGCTCACCCACGACGGCGCCCGGTACCTGGTCGCGCCGCGCGGCCACACCCAGTGGGTGCGGAACATGCGCGTCGCGGGCGGCGGCGAGCTGCACGTCGGCCGCCGGGTCGAGGAGTTCACCGCCACCGAGCTGGCCGACGCCGACAAGCCGGAGATCCTGCGTGCCTACCTGCGCCGCTGGAAGATGGAGGTCGGCGTGTTCTTCAACGGCGTCGGCCCGGACGCCACCGACGAGCAGCTGCTCGCCATCGCACCCGGCTACCCGGTCTTCCGGGTCACCGCCAGGTCATGATCGTCAGGTGCGGGCGCGTCGTCAGGTGAGGACCGGTACCTCGTCCCGCAGGCCCGCGGCCAGCGCCGCCGTCCTAGCCAGCCGCTCGGCCGGCCGCCCGCTCATCTCGCGCAGCGCCACCGCGGTCTGCTCGTCAGCCGGGGTGTAGGTGGTCATCCGGGTGCCGAGCCGCTGCCCCAGCCACAGGTTCGTGTAGTTGAGGTGCAGCAGCCCCGCCTCGGGGTGCAGCCATCGCTTGGTCAGGTTCTCCGGGGCCGCCACCTCGTGCCGCTCCCACAGCCGGGCGAACTCCGGCGAGGCATCAGACAGCCGCGATACCAGGCACTTCCAGGCCGGCTCGGCGACGTGCTCGGCCATCGCCGCCCGGTACTCCGCCACCATCCGGCGGGTCGCCGTCTCCCAGTCGATGATCGCGGCGCGCGTTGCCGGGCTGGTGAACAGCAGCCACAGCGAGTTCCGCTCCTGGAACGGCAGCTCGCCGATCGCATGCCCGGTCAGCCGCTCGTAGGCTGAGTTCCAGCCGAGCACGTCAAAGCGCGCGTTGCGTACGCAGGCCGGGTAGGGCACGAGATGGTCGAGCAGCACCTGGACATCCGCCGGGATCGTCCGGCAGTCCCCGGAGTCGCTGCCGTCCGGCACCTCGGCCAGCCGGAACAGGTGCTCCCGCTCGTGCGGATCCAGCAGCAGGGTCCTGGCCACCGCCTCCAGCACCTGCGGCGAGGCGTTGATGTCGCGGCCCTGCTCCAGCCAGGTGTACCAGGTAACGCCTACCCCGGCGAGAGTGGCGACCTCCTCGCGGCGCAGCCCGGGCGTCCGCCGCCGGGCGGCCGGCGGCAGCCCGACCTCCTCCGGCGCGATCCGCTCCCGCCTGCTGCGCAGGAACCCGGCCAGCTCTCTGCGGCGCAGCTCCCCGTTACTCAGCCGGGCCCGCGCGGGTCCCGCGGTCTTCGCCGGCGCTGTCTGCGTGGTCATGGTGCTAGTCTCCCAGACTCTGCATACTGTTGCCAGGTAGCGCCAGTACCAGTATAAGCAGGCTCTAGTACCTGGCTAGTTTGCGGCGGCAAACTGATGACATGCCTCAAACCGCGAACATCGCTGATCCGGCTGTGCCGCGCGCCGCTAGCCGGCCCGCCGCGGCCGCGACCGCCGGACGGGGACCCGCCCGGCCGGAGAGCCAGTCGATGAGCCCTGTCGGCCTCGTGGTCGTGCTGGTCGGGGTGCTGCTGACGATGGTGGACTTCTTCATCGTCAACGTGGCCCTGCCCACCATCGACCGCGACCTGCACGCCAGCGCGCCCATGCTGGAGCTCGTCATCTCCGCGTACGCCTCCGCCTACGCCCTGCTGCTCGTGCTGGGCGGACGCCTGGGCGACAGCTTCGGCCGCAGGCGGCTGTTCCTCGCCGGGATGGCCGCCTTCACCCTGACCTCGCTGCTGTGCGGCCTGGCGCCCACCGCCGAGGTGCTGGTCATCGCCCGCGCGGCGCAGGGCGCCTCCGCCGCGCTGATGGTGCCCCAGGTGCTCGCCACCATCCAGGCCGCCACCACCGGCGAGCGCCGCGCCCGCGCCCTGGGCCGGTACGGCGCCACCGGCGGGCTCGCCGCCGTGGCCGGCCAGCTCCTCGGCGGCCTGCTCGTCTCCGCCAACATCGCTGGCACAGGATGGCGGCCCATCTTCCTGGTCAACGTGCCCGATCGGCATCGCCGGGCTGATCCTGGCCCGCCGCTACGTGCCCGACACCAGGTCCGACAGCCCTGCCAGGGTCGACTACCACGGCACCGTGCTGCTCGGCGTGGCCGTGCTGGCCCTGCTCATCCCGCTGACCGAGGGCGAGTCCCTGCACTGGCCCGCCTGGACCATCGCGCTGCTCGCCGCCGCCATTCCCGCCGCCGTCGCGTTCGCGCTCATCGAGATGCGCGAGGAGCGGCACGGCCGCGTCCCGCTGGTCCCGCCGTCGCTGCTGCGGCACGCCAGCATGCGCAGCGGCCTGCTGCTCGCGCTGCCGTTCTTCGCCGGGTTCGGCGCCTTCATGTTCTGCTACGCCCTGCTGGTCCAGCAGGGCCTGCACGACAGCGCGCTGGTCGCCGGGGCCGGCCTGGCGCCGATGGCCGCCGCGTTCCTGCTCGCTTCCCTGTCCACCTCCCGGCTGCTGAGCCGGTACGGCACCCGGGTGCTCGCCGCCGGCGCGCTGCTCCAGGGCATCGGCCTGATCCTGCTCGGCGGCGCCGTGCTGCTCGGCTGGCCGCATGTGTCGCTGCTCTGGCTGGCGCCCGGCATGGCCGTGGCCGGCCTCGGTCAGGGCCTGGTGATGAGCCCGCTGTTCGGCGTGGTGCTGTCCGAGGTGCCGCGCGCCTCCGCCGGCGCCGCCAGCGGCGTGCTGACCACCACTCAGCAGACCGCGCTGGCACTCGGGGTGGCCACCCTGGGCAGCCTGTTCATCGCCCTGGCCGGGAGCGGCACCGGAATGCGGGACGGCTTCCTCACCGTCGTCAGCATCCAGGTGGTCATCGCCGTCGGCCTGCTCGCCGGCATCCGCCGTCTCCCCGGCTGGCGCTCCCGCCCGCAGCCGGCCGCCGAGAATCCCGCGCCCGCCATGGCGGCTCCCGCCCCGCGGGCCGTTCCCTCCGAGCCGACCGCCGCATCGGCGTCCGCACCGGGCAGCCCAGGAACAGCGACCCGGCCACTCCCGGCGTCCGCACTGGGCAGCCCAGGAGCGGTAACCCGGCCCCTCCCGGCGTCCGCCGCCAAGCAGCCGGGACCCGGCGGTCCCGTCCTGGCCGCGCGCCGGCCCTGACGGTCCGGGCCTTCGACCCGGCGCGAGATGGCCGGCCCGACCTCGGGACCGACCACAGGTCCGACGGCTCCGGCCGCCGGCCGGTCCACCGCAGCGGTCAGGGCTAGCCACGCGGGCGGCGGAGACAGCGGCGCCGAGACCAAGCCGCCGGCCTCGGCGCCGCACCCATCGCACCCATCGCACGTGTCCCAGCGGCACCAGCAGCCACCGCCGTAGCGGCCCCCATGGCACCAGCCGTCGGGGTCCGCTCCCCGTCAGCGACAGTGAACCCGGTTTTACTGTCGCTGTAACGACAGCAGGTGCGGGTTCACTGTCGTTCGGCCGTCGGCCGTCGGCCGGCGGGTGGCGGCCGGCGGGTGGCGAGCATGTCCCGGCCCTGATCCCGCCGGTCTGAGCCGCCTGGCCCTGAACCCGCCGGGCGGCTCGCGCCGCCTGCGGGTCCTAGCCCGTCAGGGCCAGGACTGCGCCCGTCGTGTCCAGCAGCCGGTGTGCTCCGTCCGCGGCCGGGAACCGGGCCAGCCCGCTAGTAACTCGCGCCGTTGGCCCGTCCGGCCCTGCCAGGATCGTCCCCTCCGCGCCGGCCGCCACCAGTTCGTCGCCCAGCCGCAGCAGCGCCGGCCCGTCCCGGTCCGCCGCCACCGCCGTGCGGCCCGCCGCGATCGCCGCCAGCACCGCCGCCGGCTCCTCCGACTCCGCCTCCACCCACGTCGTCGGCGACCCCGGCGGCGCGTCCGCGCCCGGCCGGTGCCAGTCGCTCCCGCCGACCGGGATAGCGGCGGGGTGCCAGGCCATCCACCAGCCCAGGGGAGTGGTCCAGCGCGTGTCCAGCCAGCTCCAGTGCCAGATCTCGATCAGCGGCGGCCGGCCCCGCATCGGCGCCATCCAGCTCACGTGCCCGCCGATCGGGTGGTTCACCGACAGCAGGCCGCCCGCCCGCTCCGTCGCCGCCAGCCAGGCGTCCGGCGGCTCGCGGAAGTCCACCCAGTCCATCTCGCCCAGCGCTCCCGCGTGCCCCGCCTCCGTGGTGACCTCCTGGCCCGCGATCAGCGTGATCCCGTGCGCCGCGCCGGCCGCCGGCAGCTCCCGGTGGTGGCTGACCGTGTTGTGGTCGGTGATCGCCAGGAAGTCCAGCCCTCGTTCCGCGCCGAACCTGGCCAGCTCCGGCACCGTCAGCGCCCCGTCCGAGTGCACCGTGTGCGCGTGCAGGTCGCCCGCCAGCCAGCGGCGTCCCGGTGAGGCCGGCAGCACCCGGCGCGGCGGCCGCTCCGCTAACGGCGCCGGTGCCTCGGGCGTCGGCTTCGGCATCAGCTCACTCGGTACCGACGACACCGTGAGTTTGGCCCGGTAGTCGACGCCGCGGGGCGGCACCCGGTGCAGCCCGATCATGACCTGCCAGGTCCCCGGCTCCAGCTCGCCCGCCACGTAGCCGGGCGTCGCCGCCGTGGCCGTGATCACGAACGACTTGCGCACCCCGCCCGACCAGCCCCGGAACCCGGCCGCCCCCACGCACCCCAGGTCCAGCATGGCGCCGGCCCGCTCGTACTCCAGCTCCGCGCGCAGCGCGCAGGAACCCGGCGGCACCTCCACCGGCAGGTACTGCCAGGGCGACGCGAACCGGTCCTCCAGGGTCCACCGACCCTCGTGCCGCGTCACGCCCATGACGTCATCTGACCAGATAACCAGCCCCCAGGCGAGCGTCACGCGATGTCGTACCTGCCGTCACCGGCGGCCGTGGTGTCCTACTGAATGACCAGGACCCGCTCGTCCATCCCCGCCCATCGCTTATCGCCAGTCAGGACTTCGTCCGCCCCGACGGCGTCGGCGGTGGCAAGCACCAGTGCGTCGGGCAGCCGCAGCGCCCGGTGCCGTGCCCGCCGCCGCGCGGCGGCAACTGCTACTTCCTCGTCGGCTGGGTACGGCGTGCCGAAGGCAGCGACCGCCAGACGACGTCTCGTGGTGAGTTCGGCCTCGCCTCGCTTTGCCGCTCCGACCAGCACCTCGGCTAGCACGCTGGCGGGCAGGATGAACTGGTCTCCCTGGTCGCGGCAGCGCCGCGCCGTGGCGGATGCGGGCTCGTGTAGTGAGTCCTGCGCGTCGAACAATGCCAGGACGACGCTGGCATCGAGCACTACTGTTCCCATTCGTCTCTCAGCGCCTGCAGGTCGGTGTCTGCGGACAGTCCAGGGGCAGATCCGATAAGCGCTTCGAGCGGGTCGGCAACTGCGGTCAGGACGAGCCGCCCCCGGCCGTCTGCGGTCACTCGCAGTTCGTCGCCCGGTCCCAGATGCGCTTCGCGGAGCGCATCCACCGGGATCGTCACCTGGTGTTTGCCGGACACTCTGGTCGTCCCGCGCCTTCGCTTTACTTTCGTCGCCATGAGTAAAGGATAGTTCGCGGCGCGGATCTGCGAAACGGCTCCGCGCGGCCTGGCGGCAGTCGCTTCCCGCTTGCGCGCGAGAATTCAACGTGCGTAGAATTCAACGCCTGTTGAGTTTGACTGTGGGCGGGAGGACCGGCTATGTGGGCGATGATCGTGAAGGAGTTCCGGCAGATCCGGCGGGACCGGCGGACGCTGGCCATGATGATCGTGATGCCGATCGTGCTGCTGGTCGTGCTCGGCTACGCGGCCAGCTTCAACGTGTCGAAGATCGAGGTCGCGGCTGCCGGGCCGGGAGCCGCGCTCGTCGCCCGCGAGCTGCCGCGCCCCTTCGACGTGATCACCGTCGCGCTCACGCGGGGCCGTAGCTGGGCGACCGACCAGCTACGCGACGGCCATGCCGCCGTGGCCGTCGTCACCGGCGGGGCCGGCGGGGCCAGCCCGGTGGTGCTGATCGACGGCACGCAACTGTTCTCCGCGCAGGCGACCTTGTCGGCGCTGGCCAAGCTTGGCCACGCCGGACCTGGGCAGGCTGCCGCCGAGCCTCGGGTGACCATCTTGTTCAACCCCGGCCTGGATACCTCGGACATCATGATTCCCGGCCTGGCCGGCGTCGTGCTCGTGTTCATCGGGACGGTGATCACCAGCCTGGGCGTGGTGCGGGAGCGGCAGTCCGGCACCCTGGAGCAGCTCGCCGTCATGCCGCTGCGGCCTCGCGACGTCTACCTCGGCAAGATCCTGCCGTACTTCGCCGTGGCCGCCGTGGACCTGGCGATCGTGCTCGGCGTCGGCATCGCGGTGTTCGGCGTGCCGTTCCGGGGCTCGGCCGCCGTGTTCGGGCTGGGCGCGCTGCTGTTCCTGTTCGTGACGCTCGGCATCGGGGTGCTGATCTCCAGCATCTCCCAGACCCAGGGCCAGGCCATCCAGCTCGCCGTCATGACGATGCTGCCGCAGATCCTGCTGTCCGGCCTGATCTTCCCGCTGGCCTCGATCGCGGCCGGCGTGCGGTGGATCGCCTACCTGCTGCCGCTGACCTACTTCAACGAGATATCGCGCGGGGTCATGCTGCGCGCCGAGCCCATCGGCGCGCTCTGGCAGCCGCTGGTGATCCTCGGACTGCTCAGCGCCGTGGTGGTCGCACTGGCGACACTCCGGTTCCGCGCCCTGCTGTCACCCGCCGCCGGACACCGGCGCCACCACAAGAGCGCATCCAGCCCGGCCGTCGCGGCACCCGCAGGGGAGCACGCATGACCACCCCGCCAGGACCCGCACCGGCTACCTCGGGCCCGGCCGCACCTGTCCCCGGACCAGCAGCCGGCCAGCCCGCCCGGCAGCCCGCCGCGCCCTTCGGCGCGCTCGGCATCAGCGTCCCCGGCGGTCCGCTGCTGGCGCTGGACAACGTGTCGCTGTCCGTGCCATCAGGCCAGGTCACCGTCGTGGCGGGCGGCGACGGTGCGGGCAAGACCACCCTGCTGCGCTGCCTGGCCGGCGTGCTGGCCCCGGCTAGCGGGCAACTGCGGACGCCGGGTGCGCGGCGCATCGGCTACCTGCCGGCCGGCTCGGGTACCTATCCCGATCTCACCGTCGCCCAGAACCTCGCGTTCCGCGCCACCGCCTACGGCCTGCCGGTCACGCAGGCCCGCGACCGCGCCGCCGAGCTGACCGAGCAGGCAGGCCTGAGCGGCGCGCGGGACCGGCTGGCCGGGCAGCTGTCCGGCGGGATGCGGCAGAAGCTCGGCGTCATCGCCGCGCTGATGCACCGGCCGGACCTGCTGATCCTGGACGAGCCCACCACCGGCGTCGACCCGGTCAGCCGCGCCGGGCTGTGGCAGCTCATCGCCGGCGCGGCGGCGGACGGCGCGGCGGTCGTCCTGGCCACCACCTACCTCGACGAGGCACAGCGCGCCGCCGGGGTGCTGGTTCTCGACGCCGGCCGGGAGCTGGCCTCGGGAACCCCGGCCGACATCATCGCCGCCATCCCCGGTTCCCTCACCGCGCTGGATGGCCCGCCGGGCCCGGAGTTGTCCGCCGCGAGCTGGCGCCGGGCCGGCCGCTGGCGAACCTGGACCCCCGCCGGCCAGCCGCCCCCGCCCGGCAGTCCCGTGGCCGCCGATCTCCAGGACGCCGTCACCGTCGCCGCCCTGGCCGCCGAGCTCGCCGCCGCCCAGCGGGGAACCACGCAGCTCGCCACTGCCGAGCCCCTGATGCCGGCCAGCCCGCGCGCCCATGACGGGCAGGCCACCTCCCCGGCCAGCAAGAACCGCGCCTCGGCCGAGCAAGCGGCCGCGACTCCCGCTCCGGCGGCGGCCGACGCTGACGGCCCTGCGGGCGCGGTACTGGCCGGCCCGGCGCGAACCCAGACGGAGCCGCCGGCCGGGCCGCTAGCCGAGTGCGTCGCGGCGAGCCGGTCGTTCGGTCATTTCCGCGCGGTCCGCGACGTCAGCCTCCAGGTCCGGCCAGGCGAGATCGTCGGCCTGCTCGGCGCCAACGGCGCCGGCAAGACCACGCTGATCCGGATGCTGCTCGGCCTGCTGCCCGCCTCGGACGGCACCATTGCCCTGTTCGGCGAGCCCCCATCGCGCGGCACCCGCCGCCGGCTCGGCTACGTCCCGCAGACCCTCGGCCTCTACGACGACCTGACACCCGCCGAGAACCTGACGTTTTCCACGGCGGTGTTCGCCGGCCCGCACCAGCATCAGCGCACCGTCGCGCTGTCCCCGGCCCTGAGCCAGTACGCCGCCGTGCCCGTCGGGCGGCTGCCGCTCGGCGTGCAGCGCCGCGCCGCGTTCGCCCAGGCACTCGCGCACGATCCAGGACTGCTGATCCTCGACGAGCCAACGTCCGGCGTGGACCCGCTGGGCCGGGCACGATTGTGGGACACCATCGCGACGGCCGCGCAGGCCGGCGCGGGCGTCCTGGTGACGACCCACTACCTGGAGGAAGCGCAGGAATGCGACCGGCTGGTCATCATGGCTGACGGTGCCGTCGTCGCGGCCGGCACGCCCGCCGAGGTCACCGGTTCCGCGACCGTCACCGTGGTGGACACCCCGGCCTGGGAGGCCGCGTTCGCCCGGCTCCAGGAGCACGGCGCCGCCGTCATCCTGTCCGGCCGCACGCTCCGCCTGCCCGCCACCAGCCCGGCCGATGCCCGCCAGGTCCTCGGCCCGCTGGCCGAAGACCCCGGCACCCGGATCGACCAGGAACCGGCGTCCCTGGAGGAACGCTTCTTCCAGCTAGTCCAGGCCGGCCAGCAAGCCGGGGCACCCGCGTGAGCAACCCGCCAGATCCCGGCCCGGGCTCGGCCAGCGGCGCTGGCGGCCGTGGTGGCCCGCCGGGCTCGCGCACCAGGCCGGCCGCCCCGCAGCCGGGGGCCATTGCGGAGCGCTCGGCTGGCCCCGCAAGGCCCGGCCGTCGCCGGCCAACGCGGGGCGGACGCCGGACGGGAGACAGCGGTACCCGCGAGGCCATCCTGGAAGCCGCCCGCCGCCGGTTCGCCGATCTCGGCTACGACGGTGCCACGATCCGGGGCATCGCCGCCGACGCCGGGGTCGATCCGGCCCTCGTTCATCACTTTTACGGCAGCAAGGAGGCCCTGTTCGCCGCCGCGATGCGGCTGCCCGTGGTGCCCAGCGAGGTCCTGACCGGCGCGCTGACCCGCGCCGCCCAGGCCAGGCAAGCCGGCGAGCCTGTCGCCAGCCCCGGCGAGGTACTGGTCCGCGCCGCCCTGACCACCTGGGAGACCCCCGAGGTGCACGGCGTCTTTCTCGGCTTGCTGCGCTCGGCGCTGACCAGCGACCAGGCCGCCCGGATGTTCCGTGAGTTCCTCGCCGAGGCGATCCTGCGCCCGGTCGCCGCCGCCTCCGCCAGCGCCGACCCCGCCGAGGCCGCGTTCCGTGCCGCCGCCATCGCCAGCCAGATGCTCGGCCTGGCCCTGACCCGCTACGTCCTGATGCTCGGCCCCCTGGCCGAGGCCACCCCCGACGACCTGGCCGCCGCCATAGCCCCCACCATCGACCGCTACCTAACCGGACAAATCACCCCTTAGCAGGGCTGCCAAGAAGCGCCGATGAAGTATTGGGTAGCACTTTGGGGCCGTATACGCCCAAAGTGCTACCCAATAGTGGTGGCCTGCGTTCCGGCAGGCCCTAACCGCCTTCGGTCGGGTGCCGCTAAGACCGGCACCCGACCGAAATCGCGGGCGGAGGCCTGCGCGGAACAACCGCTGACTGGCCGCTTGGGTGGATCATTCCCCAGCGCGGCGGGGGTTTACTTGGCGGCGGTGGCGCGGGGGAGTCGGTACGCTGGGGAGCAACATGGCGCTGAGCCGGCTATCACCGGTGAGCCTCCGGAAGAACGGGCAGCAGGAACGGCCGCACGCGCGGCCAGACCAGGTGCCTCACTAGAACCGGACGGGCGGGCCCGTCACAGCCTCCGAACGAGCGGTCGCGTCCGCCCGGCGTCAGCCGAGCAGGGCGCGGCAAGCGAGGTGGTACCGCGGTACCGCCCGCCAGCCCAGGCCGCCGGACTCAACACCCGGCAGACAAGGCGCTAGCGGCGGTGTCGTCCTCGTGACCCGAGGACCGACCGCGAAGGAACCCCGATGAGCTACCCCAAGGCACGCACCGGCCACCCCGCCGCCGACGCCAGTGCTCAGGCCCCGGCCTCGACCGAGTCCGTCGCGGCCAGCCCGCGCTTCCCGGAGATCGAGGAGCGGGTGCTCGCCTACTGGGCCGCCGACGACACCTTCCGCGCCTCGGTGGAGAACCGCCCGTCCGGCGAGAACGGCGGCAACGAGTTCGTCTTCTACGACGGCCCGCCCTTCGCCAATGGCCTGCCGCACTACGGCCACCTGCTGACCGGGTACGTGAAGGACCTGATCCCGCGCTACCAGACGATGCGCGGCCGCCGGGTGGAGCGCCGGTTCGGCTGGGACACCCACGGCCTGCCCGCCGAGCTGGAGGCGATGAGCCAGCTCGGCATCAAGACCAAGGAAGAGATCGAGGAGCTGGGCATCGCCGCGTTCAACGCGGCCTGCCGGGAGTCGGTGCTGCGCTACGCGCAGGAGTGGCGGGATTACGTGACCCGCCAGGCCCGGTGGGTGGACTTCGAGCACGACTACAAGACGCTCGATGCCACCTACATGGAAAGCGTCATGTGGGCGTTCAAGCAGCTCCACGAGAAGGGCCTGGCCTACGAGGGCTTCCGCTGCCTGCCGTACTGCTGGAACGACGAGACGCCGCTGTCCGCGCACGAGCTGCGGATGGACGAGGACGTGTACCAGATGCGCCAGGATCCGGCCGTCACGGTCGGATACCGGCTGGAGACCGGCGAGCTGGCGCTGATCTGGACGACGACGCCGTGGACGCTGCCGGCCAACCTGGCGATGGCCGTGCACCCGGACGTGGACTACGTCGTGGTCGAATCGGAGGCGACCGGCAGGACCGAGCGCTACCTGCTGGCCGAGGCGCGGCTGCCTGCCTACGCTCGGGAGCTGGGCGAGGACGCGGCCGGCCGGGTGGTCCGCCGGTGCACGGGCAAGGAGCTGGCCGGGCTGCGCTACACCCCGCCGTTCAGCTACTACCTGGGCCATCCGGACTCGCACGTGATGCTGCTGGCCGACTACGTGACCACCTCGGACGGCACCGGGATCGTGCACATCGCCCCGGCGTTCGGCGAGGAAGACAAGCTGCTGACCGACCAGTACGGGATCGTGCCGGTGGTGCCGGTCGGCCCGGACGGCAAGTTCATCCACCCGGTAGCGCAGTACGCCGGGATGCATGTCTTCGACGCGAACTTCGCGATCATGGACGACCTCAAGACGCGCACAAGGCTGGACGCCGGGACGGCCGACGCGGACGCCACGTCGGGCGCGGCGACCGAGGGCACCGTGCTGCTGCGCCGGGAAACCTACGACCACTCCTACCCGCACTGCTGGCGGTGCCGTAAGCCGCTCATCTACATGGCGGTCACGTCGTGGTTCGTGTCCACGACGAAGATCCGTGACGAGATGCTGAAGCTGAACGAGCAGATCACCTGGGTGCCCGAGCACGTCAAGCACGGCCAGTTCGGCAAGTGGCTGGAGAACACCAGGGACTGGTCGATCAGCCGCAACCGGTTCTGGGGCAGCCCGATCCCGGTCTGGAAGTCCGACGACCCCGCGTACCCCAGGGTGGACGTCTACGGCTCGCTCGCCGAGCTGCAGGCCGATTTCGGCGTCGAGGTCACCGACCTGCACCGGCCCGCGATCGACGAGCTGACCAGGCCGAACCCCGACGACCCCACGGGCAGCTCCACGATGCGCCGGGTCACCGACGTGCTGGACTGCTGGTTCGAGTCGGGGTCGATGTCGTTCGCGCAGGTGCACTACCCGTTCGAGAACGCCGGCTGGTTCGAGGACCACTTCCCCGGCGACTTCATCGTGGAGTACATCGGCCAGACCCGCGGCTGGTTCTACACCATGCACGTGCTGGCCAGCGCGCTGTTCGGCCGCCCGGCGTTCGAGACGTGCCTGAGCCACGGCATCGTGCTCGGCTCCGACGGCCAGAAGATGTCCAAGTCGCTGCGGAACTACCCGGACGTGCGCGAGGTGTTCGACCGGGACGGCGCGGACGCGATGCGCTGGTTCCTGATGTCCTCGCCGATCCTGCGCGGCGGCAACCTGATCGTCACCGAGCAGGGCATCCGCGAGGGCGTCAGGCAGGTGCTGATCCCGCTGTGGAACAGCTGGTATTTCTTCGCCCTGTACGCGAACGCGGCGGGCTACGAGGCGGCGCCGGCGTCGTCATCGCCTGACCTGCTCGACCAGTACCTGCTGGCCAAGCTGCGGATCTTCGCCGAGACGGTGCAGCGGCAGCTCGACCACTACGAGATCGCCAGCGCCTGCGACACCGTCCGCGGCTTCCTTGACGTGCTGACGAACTGGTACATCCGCCGGTCCCGCGAGCGGTTCTGGGACACCTCGGGCGCGGACGCGACCGTGGCCCGGCAGGCGTTCGACACCCTGTATACCGCGCTTGAGGTGACCTGCCGGGTGGCCGCGCCGCTGCTGCCGCTGGCCACCGAGGAGGTCTGGCGCGGGCTGACCGGCGGCCGCTCGGTGCACCTGGCCGACTGGCCGGGGGTGTCCGCGCTGCCGTCCGACCCTGGCCTGGTGACCGCGATGGACCGTACCCGCGAGGTCTGCTCCGCCGCCGCATCCCTTCGGAAGCTGAACGGGCTGCGCGTCCGGCTGCCGCTCCCTTTGCTGACTGTCGTGTCGGCCGACGCCGAGTCGCTGGCCGACTTCACCGCGCTGATCTGCGACGAGGTCAACGTCCGTGAGGTGGCGCTGCTGGATGTGGCGGATGCGGCCGCGCGGGAGATCGGGGTGTCGGAGCGGCTGACGGTGAATGCCCGCGCGGCCGGCCCCCGGCTGGGCAGGGACGTGCAGGCGGTGATCAGGGCGAGCAAGGCCGGTGACTGGTCGCAGGACTCGCTGGGCGCGGTGACCTGCGGCGGCGTGCCGCTAGAGGCGGGGGAGTACACGATCGAGACGATTGTCGCGGATGGCGCGGGTGCGACGGTGACCCTGCCGGGCGGCGGGTTCATCGTGCTGGACACCGAGGTGACCCCGGAACTGGCCGCCGAGGGCCTGGCCCGCGATGTGGTCCGGGCGGTGCAGCAGGCGCGGCGGGCGGCGGGGCTGGAGGTGTCCGACCGGATCACCCTGGCCATCGCCGGCACTCCGGCGGCGCTGGCCGCGCTGGCTCAGCATCAGGGCCTGCTCGCCGGCGAGACGCTGGCGGCCAGCCTGGACCTGCGCCAGGCCGGCGCCCTGGACGCTCACCCGGCGGCCGGCGAGCCGGTCGGCGTCGGCGACGGCGAGTCCGTCCGGATCGCCCTGGCCGGTGTGCTGTCGGGCCAGTAAGGCGGCCCAGTAAGCCGACCCAGCGAGGCGGGGACTGTGAGCCGGGGACTGTGAGCCGGGACCGGGGCCGCGTGCGTTAACCGTCCGTAAGCGGGCACATACTACGGGATAAGTACCGACTCGTCCCAGGCCCGAGGTAGGCGGCAATGACGCAAGCGGCGCTGGTCCCGGCCCGCCGGATCATCGTGGAGTTCGCCGGGCCGGGGGCCGGCGCCGGCCCGCTCACCTGGGGACAGCGGGAGATCCTGCCGGTGCTGCTGCGCGATCAGTCCTCGTTCAGCGTCGGCGGCTGGATGCGGCTGCCCGGCGGCCGGTCGCCCGAGGACGTGGCCGCCGACCTGCGCTACGTGCTGAGCCGGCACCCGGCGTTACGCACCCGGCTGTGCCTCCCGGCGGACGCCGGAGCGGCGGACGGCGGGCAGCCGCAGCAGGTCATCGCCGCCGCCGGGACCGCCGCGCTGGACGTCTTCGACGCCGGGGACGCCGACCCGGCGCAGGTCGCGGAGGCCGTGCACGCCAGTTATGACGAGCGGGCGTTCGACTTCAGCCAGGAGTGGCCGGTCCGCTGGGCCGTGGTGACCAGGCGCGGGCTGGTCACGCACCTGGTCTCGCTGATCTCGCACCTGGCGGTGGACGGCGTCGCCGTGCTGATGATCCTGGATGACCTGGCCGCCTGGCGCGGCCGCGATCCGGCCCGGCCCGCCGGCCTGACCCCGGCCGGGCCGTCGCCGCTTGACCTGGCGGAGCGGCAGGCCGCCCCGGCCGCGTTACGGCAGAGCCAGGCCGCGCTGCGGTACTGGGAGCGGCTGCTGCGCGCCATCCCGCCCCGGCGGCTGGCCGCCGCCGCGAGCCAGCAGAGCCCCCGGTACCGGCAGGTCTACTACGACTCGCCCGCCTCCTTCCTGGCGGCCCAGGTCGTCGCCGCCCAGGTCGGCGTGGACACCGCGGCGGTGCTGCTCGCCGCCTATGCCGTCGTGCTGACCAGGCTGACCAGGCTGACCGGCGGCCCGGCGGTGATCCAGGCAGTGGTGGACAACCGGTTCCGCCCGGCCCTGGCCGGCGTCGTCGGTCCCGTCACCCACCCCGGGCTGTGCGTCATGGACGTCGAGGGCGTCCCGTTCACCGAGGCGGTGCGGCTGGCCTGGCGCAGCGCGATCGGGGCCTACAAGTACGCCTACTGCGACCCGGCGCGGCGGACCGCGCTGATCGCCGGGATCGGTGCGGAGCGTGGCACCGAGCTGGACCTGACCTGCTACCTCAACGACCGCCGGCTGGGCAGCCGCCAGGAGCCCGGCGCCCGCCTGCCCAGTCCTGGCGAGGTCGAGGCGGCCCTGCCGCGCGCCGAGCTGAGCGTGCGCCGCCAGACCGACAAGCCGGGCGAGCGCTGCTTCCTGCACATCAACAACGTGCCGGGCACCGTGCACTTCGAGCTGCTGGCCGATACCCGCTACCTGCCGCCGGACCGGATCGAGGCGCTGCTGCGCGGTATGGAGGCCGTGCTCGCGCGGGCCGCGATCCGCCCGGCCGCAGCCCGCCCGGTGGCCTTCTCAGCGCGCCGGCCGTGATGGTCTCGCACCCGCCCGCGCGGGATGCTTACCATCGGGGTATGGATGCCCTGCTCGGTGACTGCACTGTGGACAAGCTGCGGCGACGCAAGAGCTTCAAGTGGAAGACGTACCCGGCCGACGTGCTGCCGTCGTTCGTCGCCGAGATGGACTTCGACATCGCCGAGCCGATCAAGGACGCGGTGCGGGCCGCGCTGGACGACGGCGACTGCGGCTACCCGCACAAGGGCGAGCTTGGCGAGGCGTTCGCCTCGTTCGCCAAGGCCCGGCTCGGCTGGCAGCCCGACCCTGACCTGGTGTTCGCGGTGCCCGACGTGATGACCGGCATCACCGAGGCGGTGACGGCGCTGACCCCGCCAGGCTCGCGGGTGGTGATCACCCCGCCGGTGTACCCGCCGTTCTTCTTCCGGATGACGCTGATGCAGCGAGGGCTGGCGGAGGTGCCCCTGCACCGCCGTCAGGACGGCGGCTACGACCTCGACCTGGACGCGCTGGAGAGGACGCTGGCCGAGCCCGATGTCCGCTGCTTCCTGCTGTGCAGCCCGCACAACCCGGTGGGCCGGGTCTGGGCACGCGAGGAGCTGCTGGCCGTGGCCGACCTCTGCACCCGGCATGAGGTGGAGCTGGTGGTGGACGAGATCCACGCCCCGCTGGTGCTGGCGGGCGCCACCTTCGTGCCGTTCCTGTCCCTGGACCACGAGCTGACCAGCCGGGCGCTGGTCTTCACCTCGGCCTCCAAGGGCTGGAACATCCCCGGCCTGAAGTGCGGCGTCGGCGTCGCCGGCGCCCCGGAGGCCGCCGCCGCGCTAGCCGAGCGCTGGGACGCGCTGCTGGCCTCGCACCTGGGCGTGCTCGGCACCGTCGCCGCCTTCGCCCAGGGCCTGCCGTGGCTGGACGCCATGCTCGCCCAGCTCGACCAGAACCGGGCGCTCGTCGCGGAGCTGCTCGCCGCGCGGCTGCCGGACGTGGACTACCTGCCGCCGCAGGCCAGCTACCTGGCCTGGCTGGACTGCCGCCGGCTGGGGCTGGGCGACGACCCGGCGGCGGCCTTCCTCGACAAGGGCAAGGTGGCGCTTGACCCCGGTCCCAACTATGGCGTCCAGGGCGCCGGATTCGCCCGGCTGAACATCGGCACCTCGCCCGAGCTGATCACCGAGGCGGTCAGCAGGATGACCGCCGCGCTGGGCTAACCGGCCAGGCCAGCCGCCTGGCCGGGGCGATTTACAACACCTTGCGCTCGGTTTGCGCGGACGGCTTGCCGCGCGGGCGCGGTGCTGTCACCATCAGCCCTACTTCCGACTTGGAACGCTGACTGGCGCGGGGGTTCGCGGCCAGCAGCCAGCCCGCGCACGAGCTGGAGCCCGTCATGCCCGCTGCCGATTCCCGCCGGTCCCCCCGCCTGCTGCTCGCCAGGTCGCTGGCCGGCGCGGCCGCGCTGGCCCTGCTCGCCGCGTGCGGCGGCAGCTCGGGCGGCCAGGCCGCCGCCACGGCCACCGCGACCGTCACGACCACCGCGGGAACCTCGCCTTCGGCCGCCGCCACGGCCAGCCAGGCGGCGAACGAGCCCGGCATCGTCGGGGTGACGACGGGCGGGGCGCTGGTCGTGCTCAACCCCGCCGACGGCGCGGTGACCAGCACACTGGTGCCGAGCGGCGTGATCGGTGACGAGGTAGCCGTCGCGGCGGGCGGGATGGTCTACTTCGCCGTCCAGCACGGCTGCACCGACCAGATCGAGTCCGTCGCCGACAGCGGCGGAACCCCGGTCGTGATCACCGACGGCAGCCTGCCAGCGGTCAGCCCGGACGGCAGCAAGCTGGCCTATGCCAGCGAGCCGACGCTGAGCACCGGCTGCATGCCGAGCAATCCAGACCTGACGCCGCTGTACAAGGTGATCGTGCGCACCCTCAGCACCGGGGCGCAGGTCACCTACCGGATGGTCCCCAAGGGCCAGGACACGGGTCTCCCCGCGCCGATCTCGCACCTTTCCTGGGCGCCGGACAACGTGCACCTGGCCGTCTCGATCTCCTCGGTGCAGGACAACGAGGGCTGGAACCTGGCCCTGGTGGACACCGCCACGGCGCACTACTACATGTCCGGGGTCGGCATTAGCTACGTGATGCCTGCCGGCGCGCCCACTCCCAAGATCAGCTACCTGCGCGAGGGCGTGTACCTGCCCAACGGCAACCTGTTCGTCAGCCGGGCGTGCTGCGCCGGCGTCCCGATCAGGAACACCTCCCGGCTGATGCAGGAGGTCAGCACGTCCGGCCATGTAGTGCACCGGGTGGCCGTTGGCTACGCCACCCTGGAGCACACCAGCCTGGCCGCCTCGCCGGACGGCAACTGGCTGCTCTACCTGGCCGCGCACGACCTGTACGTGTCGCAGGGCGGCGCCACCCCGCGCGAGGTCGGCCACGGCCTGATCGCCGCCGCCTGGGAGTAGCGGCCGCGGAGCGTCCTCGGAATGGCACCCAGGCCCGGCTCGTTGCACCAGTATGACCACGGCGCACATCCGGGCCGGGGGCGCCAGCCCGGCCGACTTCGCGACCTACGGCGATTACGGCGACTTCACGCCCAAGACCAGGAAAGACGGTGACAAGCCGGGCGCATTCGTCCGGCCCCCGTACCCGTTCCGGGGCCGGATCACCGCGGACGGGTCGAGCGGGTACCCCGCCGAGCCCGGCCGGTATCACCTGTACATCTCCTATGCCTGCCCGTGGGCGCACCGGTCTGCCATCGTGCGGGCCCTGCTCGGGCTGGAAGACGTCCTCTCGATGTCGGTCGTGGATCCGATCAGGGACGGCCGCGGCTGGGCGTTCCGCGTGGGCAGCATGCACGGCCTGGACCCGGTGAACGGATTCGCGCTGCTGCGGGACGCCTACGAGGCGACCGAGCCGGGGTTCGACGGGCATGTGTCGGTGCCGGTGCTGTGGGACAAGCAGGCCGGGCAGATCGTCAGCAATCATTTCCCCGACATCAGCATCGACCTGGGCACCCAGTTCGGGGCCTGGGCGGATCCGGCGTACGACCTGTACCCGGAACGGCTGCGCGACCAGATCGACGCCCTGAACGCGGTCATCTACGCGACCGTCAACAACGGCGTGTACCGGTGCGGCTTCGCCGGCTCCCAGGAGAGCTACCACGAGGCGTACGCCGCCCTGTTCGCCACCCTCGATGAGCTGGAACGGCGGCTGTCGGGGCAGCGCTACCTGCTGGGGGACACGCTGACCGAGGCCGACATCCGGCTGTGGGTGACGCTGGCCAGGTTCGACGCGGTGTACTACTCGCACTTCAAGGCGAACAAGCGGCGGCTGGCCGACTACCCGGCCCTGTGGGCGTACGCCCGCGACCTTTACGCGCTGCCTGCCTTCCGCGAGACCACCAGGTTCGACCACATCAAGCGGCACTACTACACGACGCACCCGCACCTGAACCCGTCCCGCATCGTGCCGGACGGCCCGCAGATCGACTGGGACGCCCCGCAGGATCGCGCGGCGCTGAGCGACTAAAAGGAAGAGGGGGCGGGCCGCAGGCCCGCCCCCTCTTCGGGTTAACTCAGCTAGCTCAGCACTACAGGCTGAGCGTGATCAGCTGCGTCATCTTCGGCGTGCCGAGACCAGTGGCCTCGTCGTATCCCGGAGTCGTCGGGAAGGCGCCGTTGTTGTTGGTGGCCTGCGCGCCGTTGATGTCGTGCAGGTAGAAGCCCGGCAGCAGGGCATTCAGGGTGTACATCAGCGGGTTGATGTTCCCGCTGCGGAAGCCCTGGAAGCTGTCCCTGTCGGCGATGACCGCGGACCACAGCGGCGACGCGAGGCTGGTGCCGCCGATGCCGAACCAGCCAGGCGGGTTCTCGCTGCCGCTGAAGGTGCCGCAGTCGCTGAAGTCAGGCGGGTTCGGGTTGCCCGTGCAGTACTCCGCGTAGGGCGTGAACTCGTCTGCGTTGGCGGACACGTCCGGGTCCTCACGGCACGGGGTGCCTGACGAGGCCAGGGCGCACTGCGTGCTGCCGTTGGCGTGGGTGGTGTTCGGGTTGTTGACGCCACTGCCGACCTGGTAGAACGGCCGGCCCCACCACTGGCTGGAGCCGCCGCCGCCGGCGCCGGTCTCCGCGCACCAGAAGAAGCCAGGCTCGCCGCCCTCGTTCGCGCTGGAGTTGCACAGGTTGTCGACGTTCCACACCGACTCGACGCCCGCCGGGTAGGACGGGTTCGCGGTGGTGCCGGGGTTGTCGCTCTCCAGCGAGGTGCCGCCGACACTGGTCACCCAGGGCTGCGACGGCGGGTCGAGGACGTTCAGGATGGTGGTGCCATCGGACCGGATGCAGGAGAACGC
Organism: uncultured Actinomycetota bacterium; assembly: GCA_963725175.1. GTDB lineage: Bacteria > Actinomycetota > Actinomycetes > Streptosporangiales > Streptosporangiaceae > DASUBV01. The sequence continues at coordinate 1,553,561 of CAVRXH010000006.1, read as the reverse complement.
GCCGGTGTCACCCTCGGCACCGAACATGCTCTGGCCCTGCGACGCCATCTGCTCGAAGACGGTGTTCTCGGCCTGCACGTAGGCAGCGCTCTCGTCGTTTTCGCAGACCGCCCAGCTAGAGCTGACCACGTCGGCCTTGTCGGCGTTCGCGATAGCGGTGTACTCGTCCAGCTCGGTCTGGCCGGTGAAGTCGTTCGGGGCGTTGTAGACGGTGAGGTGGCTCGCGTCGGGAGCGATCGCGAGCTGCATCTCGATGTCGGCGTCGACCTCGATGTCACCGGAGTACCCGTTGAAGTTCGCCGGGCAGGTGTCTCCGGCCGGGCAGACCGGGTTCAGCGGGCCGCCGTCCACGTTGACGTCCACCAGCGGCGGGTTGTAGCCAGACCCGTAGAAGGTCTGCGCCCAGGTGTCGATGTCGGAGTGCAGGTAGCCCGACAGCTCGAAAACGGCCATGTTGACGCCCGCGCCCTTGCCGCGAGCGCCGACGTGCGGCGCGCCATAGATCGAGTTGTCCTGCGACGGGGTCAGGCCGGAGCAGCCGGGGCCGCCGCCGTAGCCGAGCGGCTCGTCGAGCTGGCCGTTCAGCACCAGGTCGTAGATGTCCTGGGTGGTCGGGTAACCGCCCTCGCAGCTCGGCGTGCCGTTCTTCACGCTCTTCAGCTTGGCGCGGCTGACCGGCTTGACGGACTTCACCCGCTGGACCATCGAGCGCTCGCGGATGGTGTTCGACAGGCCGATCACGCCGAACACGCTGCTGCCCAGGCTGCTGGGCACGTGCACGGCGGCGGAGTTAGAGAAGTACCGGACGCCGTGGCTGTCCTTGTAGGTCTTCAGGGTGGTCTTGAAGGCCGAGGTGATCTTCGCGCTCGTGCCGGTCGCCCGGACGAGGAACGGCGAGGACGACTTCTGCACCTTCAGGCCCGCCGACCGCAGGTAGCTCGCGACCTTGGCCTGCTCGGCCTTGGTCGGGGCGTACCGCGAGTTGAACTGGCCCTTGGCCAGCCAGTGGTGGTAGGCGCCACTGTGCTTGGTGTAAAGCGCCTTCATCTCCTTGGCCAGGCCGGCCGCGTTGTGCGGCTTGAGCGCGACCTCAACGGACATGTTGGGGCTGGAGTAGATACCGGTGGCATGGTCCGTCGTGACCGGAACGCTGTTAGCCAGCGCGGTAAACGGAGTGCTCACGGGCGCGGCGGACGCCATGGTGGCGCTCAGCGCTCCCGTGCCCGCGGTCATCGCCAGCCCCAGTACCGCGACGGCTCCGGCGCGGATGGGATGGTGCAGCAACCTCATGCTTGTCCTCCTCAGGACGGCACGGTCCTGATCTCGCATCCCTCGGGCGACAAGACCGCCAATGCCCCGCGCACTGTCGGAAATGGACAAAGAGGCCGAAGAGAGCCGATCGAGACGCTGATGTCAGGACATGTTCGGCGCTAAGCCTCTAGGAGGCTGAACTGCCATGTCAAGGCATCAGACGTTCAGGTTTCTCTGCTCCTATCGCAGGGCTGGCACGGTACCGCGGCCACGCGGCGGGGAAGGTGACCTGGCGGGCGGGGACGTTCCATGCGAATGTGGTATCGAGCCCAGCCCACACCACCCCAGCAGATGGAGGGCAGATGGGCAGGGATGTCCCGGCCATCACCGTTAGCCAGCAGGACCGCCGGGTCTACCGCGAGAAGGTGCGGCAGTGCCTGGACGTGCTCGCGCGGATGCTTCGCGAGTCCCGGTTCGCCAGCGAGTCTCCGCAGCTTGGCCTGGAGATCGAGCTGGACCTGGTGGACGACGACGCGCTGCCCCTGATGCGCAATTCCCAGGTGCTCGCCGCGATCGGGGACCCGAGCTGGGCCAGCGAGCTCGGCCAGTTCAATGTCGAGATCAATGTCCCGCCGCGGCCGCTGGCCGCCGACGCGTTCGCCCGGCTGGAGGACGGAGTGCGGGCCAGCCTGGCGCACGCCGGGAAGCGGGCTGCTGAGGCCGGCGCCCGGCTGGTGATGGTCGGCATCCTGCCGACGCTGCGCCCGAGCGATGTCACCGACCAGGCGATGTCGGACAATCCGCGGTACCGGCTGCTGAATGAGCAGATGTTCGCGGCTCGCGGCGAGGAAATGCAGATCCTCATCGAGGGGCCAGAACGGCTGCTGGCCCACGTCGACACGATCATGCCCGAGGCCGCCTGCACCAGCGTGCAGTTCCATCTCCAGGTCAGCCCGGAGGCGTTCGGCAGCTACTGGAACGCCGCCCAGGCGGTCGCCGGGGTGCAGGTGGCGCTGGCGGCCAACTCGCCGTTCCTGTTCGGCAGGGAGCTGTGGCGGGAGACCAGGATCCCGCTGTTCGAGCAGGTGACAGACACCCGGCCAGAGGAGCTGCGGGAGCAGGGCGTGCGGCCCCGGGTGTGGTTCGGGGAGCGCTGGATCACCTCGGTGTTCGACCTGTTCGAGGAGAACCTGCGCTATTTCCCCGCGCTGCTGCCGCTGCGCGAGGACGAGGACCCGGTGGCCGCGCTGAACCGCGGCGAGGCGCCGATGCTGTCCGAGCTGACCCTGCACAACGGCACCGTGTACCGGTGGAACCGGCCGGTGTACGCGGTGGTGGACGGCAAGCCGCATCTGCGGGTGGAGAACCGGGTGCTGCCGGCCGGCCCGACCGTGGTGGACGTGGTGGCCAACGCGGCCTTCTATTACGGGGTGGTCCGCGCGCTCGCCGAGGCCGAGCGGCCGATCTGGACCAGGATGTCGTTCTCCGCCGCCGCGGAGAACCTGGTCAACGGGGCGCGCAACGGCATCGAGGCGCGGGTCTACTGGCCGGGCCTTGGCCAGCTCCCGGTCGCGGAGCTGATGCTGCGCCGGCTGCTCCCGCTGGCCTGGGAGGGGCTGAGCCAGTGGGGGGTGGACAGCGCCGACGCCGAGCGGCTGCTTGGCATCATCGAGCGGCGCTGCCTGACCGGCAGGACCGGGGCGACCTGGCAGGCCGAGGCCGTGCACGCGCTCAGCGGTCCCGGCGACCGGCAGACCGCGCTGCGCCGGATGACACAGGGATACATCGACCGGATGGGCTCGAACGAGCCTGCGCATAGCTGGCCGGGTCTCTAGCGCGCCGATCCCGGCGCGGTGCCAGGTGCGTAGTTATCTGATCACCCTGGGTTAGCATGATGCGGTGCCCCGGTGGGTGGGGCCGCCAGGGCGGGGGTTCGCGGCCGGCGGACCGGGCGGGCGAATCGGGGGCGGGCGATGGCACGCAGGGTGATTGCCGAGCTGATCGGCACGGCGGTCCTGGTCTTCATCGGCGCCGGGGTGGCGACGATGGTCTTCGGGTTCCACGTCCTCGGGTTCCGGTCGGCGGCGAGCATCGCCGCCGGGGTGCTCACCATCGGCATGGCCTTCGGGCTTGTCCTGCTCGCCCTGGTTTACGTGATCGGCCCGGTATCGGCCTGCCACGTCAACCCCGCCGTCACCCTCGGCTCGCTGCTGGCCAGGCGGATCACGCTGATCGAGGCGGGCTGGTACTGGGCGGCGCAGTTCGCCGGCGGCATCCTGGGCGCGCTGCTGCTGTGGGGCCTGTTCTCCACCTCGCCGTTCTACTCCAAGGACCGGGACGGCCTGGGCGCCAACGGCTGGGGCGACGCCTCGATCCTGCACATCAGCGCGGGCGGCGCGTTCCTCGCCGAGGTGGTGCTGACCGGGATCTTCGTCTTCGTGGTGCTGACCATGACCCGGCCGGGGGAGAACAAGGCCGTCGCCGGCATTCCGATCGGGCTCACCCTGACATTCGTGCACATTTTCGGCGTGCCGATCGACGGCACGTCGGTCAACCCGGCCCGCAGCCTCGGCCCGGCGCTGGTCACCGGGGGCACCGCGCTGAACCAGGTCTGGCTGTTCATCCTGGCGCCGCTGGTCGGCGGGGTGCTGGCCGCCGGGGTGCACCTGCTGCTGCACCCGACCGAGCCCGAGCCGGCCGAGCAGATCGCCGACCCGCGGGAACCTGGCTGACCGGGCGTGTCCGCCCGGCTGCTGGCTGGCCCGGCGCCCCTCGGCAGTGAGATCATCGGCTCATGACGGCGGGCAGCGAGGAAGCCGCCCCGGCACTGCACCTGGGCCAGGCGCGCGGCCGGTGGGTGCTGGCGGCCACCGTGCTCGGCTCCAGCATGGTGATGCTGGACTCCACGGTCGTGAACGTGGCGCTGCCGACCATCGGCCGCGAGCTTGGCGCCTCGCTGGGCGGCCTGCAGTGGACCGTCACCGGGTACACCCTTGCCCTGGCCGGGCTGATCCTGCTTGGCGGCTCGCTCGGCGACCGGCTGGGCCGCCGCAAGGTGTTCCTGATCGGCGTCATCTGGTTCACCCTGGCCTCCGCCCTGTGCGGCATCGCACCGAACATCATCGTGCTGATCGCCGCCCGGGTGCTGCAGGGCATCGGCGGCGCGCTGCTCACGCCGGGGTCACTGGCGATCATCCAGGCCACCTTCGCGCCCGGCGACCGGGCCCGCGCCGTGGGCGCCTGGTCGGGCCTCGGCGGCGTGGCCGGGGCGGTCGGGCCGCTGCTCGGCGGCTGGCTGGTGCAGGCCGCCGGGTGGCGCTGGGTCTTCCTGCTGAACGTGCCGCTGGCCGCCGCCGTGGTGGCGGTGACCGTCCGGCACGTGCCGGAGACCAGGGATCCGGATGCGACCGGTGAGTTCGACATCGCCGGCGCGGCGCTGGCCGCCCTGGCGCTCGGCGGGATCACCTACGCGCTGATCGAGGCGCCCGAGCACGGCGACCTGCTCGGCGTGGCCGCCGCCGGCATCGTCGGAGTGGCGGCCGCGGTGGCATTCCTGATGGTGGAGAGCCACCGCACCCGGCATCCCGGCAAGGTGCCCGCGATGCTGCCGCTCGACGTGTTCGCCTCCCGGCAGTTCAGCGCCGTCAACGTGATCACCTTCCTGGTCTACGGCGCGTTCGGCGGGGTGCTGTTCCTGCTCGTGCTCCAGGTGCAGGTGGTGTCGGGGTACTCGCCGCTGAAGGCCGGGACCACCCTGCTGCCGGTGACGCTGCTGATGCTGGCGTTCTCGGCCCGCTCCGGCGCGCTGGCGGAGAAGATCGGCCCGCGCTGGCCGATGACCGCCGGCACGGCGCTGTGCGCCGTCGGGCTGGCCCTGATGACCAGGATCGGCGCGCACGCCTCGTACTTCGCCGACGTGCTGCCCGCCGTGACCGTGTTCGCCATCGGCCTCACCCTGACCGTCGCGCCGCTGACCGCGACCGTGCTGGCCAGCGCGCAGGTCAGGCACGCCGGGGTGGCCAGCGGCGTGAACAACGCGGTGGCCAGGGCGGCCGGGCTTGTGGCGGTAGCCGGGCTCCCGGCGGCGGTCGGCCTCGGAGCGGCGAGTTACCGGTCGCCAGTGCGTTTCGACCACGGGTTTGACAAGGCCACTATCGGCTGCGCGGTGGTGCTGCTGGCCGCGGCGGTGCTGTCGGCCCTGCTCATCCGCAGCGACGCGCTGCGCGCCCGGCCCGACGAGCCGTCGGTTGAGCCGGAATGCCGGTTCAGCTGCCCGGTCGGCGCGCCGCCGCTAGAGCCCCGGCCGCGCCCCGCTCAGGCGGCCGGCTCCAGTCCCGGCTAGCTCGCCGGGTCTTTCGGCGGGTCGATGAGGCGGACCTGGACCTCGATCTCGGGGCGGCGCTGGCTGGCCTGCGCGTACATCTCGTAGGCGGTCATGTCGGCGTCGGTCAGCGGCGGGGGCGCGATGCTGCGCGGCCACAGCCGGTGCACCCTGACCACGTTCAGCTCCACCACGTACAGGGTGATCTGCGCCTGCAGGTACAGCCAGGCGAGCAGGCCGAGCACCACGCCGAAGACGCCGTAGGCAGAGTTGGTGTCGAGCTGGTGAGCGATGAAGTAGCCGCCCACCGACTGGAGCACCTGCCAGGCCACAGCGGCCAGGATGGCGCTGAGCCGCAGGTCGCGCAGGGCCACCTCGCGGGAGGTGGCCAGCCGGAAGGCCAGCCAGAACAGGCCGATGTTCAGGGCCAGCGAGACGGCGGTGGCGACGACCGTGGCCGCCGCGCCGGTGAAGACGTGCCCGGTGCCGCCGGCCAGGCTGGACAGCACCACCGTCGCCACCATGCCAGGCCCGATGATGAGGATCAGCCCCAGGCTGCGCAGCAGGCTCCACGGGAAGCCCGGCCGGCGGGTCATCGGCACTTCCCAGACCGTGTTCAGGGCGTTCTGCCCGGCGCTGGCCACCCCGCGGGCCGCCAGGAACGTGCCGATCAGCCCGATCGCCAGCGCCAGCCCGGTGCGGTGCATGCTGTGCACGTTGCTGCGCAGCTCCTGGCCGATCACCGGGTACTGCTGCAGCGCGGAGCTGAGCAGCTGGTTGCGCAGGTGCGGGTCGTTCTTCGCCACGATGTCGAGCACGGTGACGAAGACCAGCAGCAGGGGGAAGATCGAGGCGAAGGCGTAGTAGGAGATGAGCGCGGCCAGGTTGCCGGCCTCGTCGTCGCCGAACTTCCTCCAGGTGGCGACCGGGACTGCCAGCCAGGGCCTGCTCTGCTGGAACCGGTCGGCTGCATGCACGGCTTTTTCCACGGCGTTCATGTCGCGGGGTAACTACCCGGCTAGCCGGCGATCACGCCACGGCCCGGCGGGCCGATAATGGGAAATGCGCTACGGGGAAAGCCAAAAGGGGTGAACGCCGGTGGACAGCGAGGGCTCGCTCGTGGGCAGCATCGGCGTCCTCACGATCGCGACCAGGGGCGCGGCGGGCCCCGGTGAGGTGCTCGTTCCGATCCGCGGCGGCACCGAGACCTATATCGCCTGGTCTCCCGAGCCGCTGCCGAGGGGCGCCACCGTTCTGGTCATCGAGTCACGCGGGACCAGGACCGTCGATGTCAGCTCGTGGCGAGATCCGTTCAGCCATGACCCGGAGGGCTAGCCAGCGCACCAGTAATACCCCTACTAACCGCCGCGCCAGTCAAGCGGCCGGCGGTCCTGGAGATGAGAGATGTTCGGATACCGAGTCCCGCGACCGGACGAGGCCATGCTGGTCTCCGGCGGTAAATTCGGGCGTAACGGAGCCCCGTTCAAGGTGGTCACGGGGCACGGCGCGTTTGTCCCCCCGTTTGTCAGGAAGGTCAACTTCCTCACCCTGTCCATGTGCGAGGCCGAGGTCTCGGAGACCTGCGTGACCAAGCAGGGCATCGCGCTGAATGTCCGGGCGGTGATCGCGTTCAAGGTCGGCAACGACGAGGAGAGCGTCGTCAACGCCGGCCAGCGGTTCCTTTCCGACCAGGACCAGATGTCCACGCTGACCGGCCGGATCTTCGCCGGTCACCTGCGCTCGATCATTGGCTCGATGACCGTCGAGGAAATCGTGACCGAGCGGCAGAAGCTGGCTACCGAGGTGCTGGACGGTTCCAAGGCGGAGATGGCCAAGATCGGGCTGACCGTCGACTCGCTGCAGATTCAGTCGATCGACGACATGAACACCGGCTACATCGACGCGATGGCCGCCCCGCACACCGCGGCCATCCAGCGGCAGGCGCAGATCGCCCAGGCGCAGGCCAACCAGGCCTCCGCCGAGGCGCAGCAGCAGTCGCAGCGGGCGCAGGCCGAGTACGGCAGGCAGACCGCGGTGGTGCAGGCGCAGTACAAGGCCGAGGTGGACAAGGCGCAGGCCGAGGCTGCCCAGGCCGGCCCGCTGGCGCAGGCGCAGGCGCAGATGGCGGTGCTCTCCGCGCAGTCCGAGCTGGCGCAGCGCCAGGGCGACCTGCGGCAGAAGCAGCTCGTCGCCGAGGTGATCAGGCCCGCCGAGGCCGAGGCCGAGAAGGTCAGGATCCTGGCCCTGGCCGACGCCAAGCGGGTGACGATGCAGGCCGAGGCCGCGGCATCGCACAACCGGGTGGCGCTGGACCGGATGCTCATCGACCAGCTCCCGCAGATCGTCAAGGAGGCGGCGGCCGGGCTGGCTGGCGCCAACATCAGCGTCCTGAACGGCGCCGACGGCCTGGGCGAGATCGCGGCCGGCCTGGTCGGCCAGGGCCTGGCGATCCTGGAATCGGTGAAGAAGAACTTGACCTCCGGCACCGGCGGGGGCAGCGAGGCCGCCGTCGCGCTGGCGTCCGCGAACGGCGCCGTGATGGCCGAGGCGAGCACCGGGGACGAGCCGGACACCGAGCGCTAGCCGGTGCGCCGGCTGACCCGGACGGCGGACAGGCCGGCCGCCCGGGTCAACCGGCGGGCCGTGCCGGGCGTCCTGCATGCAGGGGGTAGTGACTAAAAGTCACTTCATGACTACCCAAAGCAGTTACAGGAGGCTCATCATGCGCCGTCATTCCCGCGCGATGTTAACCGCGCTCGCCGCGGCCGCCGCGCTCGCCATCCCGGTCACCGCCGCGGCCGGCCAGGCCGCCGCCGCCACCGGGTCCACCCGGCCCGGCGCCACTCCCGCCTGCGGCGACTACTGCGCGAACTACTTCACCGAGGTATTCAGGCACCGGTTCATGCTCAATGATTACCGGGGGCACCGGGGCGCCGGCACCAAGGTGCTGCTCTACCCGCCGTCCAACACCAACCTGGACGAGGACTGGACCATCTGGCCGGCCGGCACGGTCAGCCAGCTCGCGCGGTTCGGACTGGTCGCAAAGGCGCTCGCCTTGCATTTCGGCGCGGATAGCGCATTCGAGGTGCAGTACGCTCCCTACGGAGTCGGCTCGGGCATGTGCGCCGGGGTGGCCAGGCCCGCCTACGGCGGCGAGCACATCACCCTGCAATGGTGCGGGCGCAGCTCGCGGACCATCTGGGTGCTCGATTCCGCCAGTGCCAGCGCCGGCTATACGCCGCTGATCAACGGTTCTGATAGCGACTTCAGTGATCCGCAAGCGCTCACCGAGCCTGGCTGGCCGATGCGCTGGCCGCGGCCGGGGCTGGTGCTGCGCCGCCTGCATGAGTTCGCCGACGGCGCCGTCTATGACGATCAGATGTGGGCCAACACGGTCGGCGCGCTACCGTAACGATCCGGTCACTGCGGGCGGCGCCAAATGCGGACCACGTGGCGAAATGGCGGGCAGAATATCCCTCGATTTTTCGGATGGCTAATCCGTCCATGCCTCGCTAATGGCAGCCATGTCCAATTAATCCCCCCGCCGTGAATCCGTTTACCATCGCTTGAGCTAACAGCACGCGTGGTAGCGTACAGACACTGACTGGCCGGGCGGGATAAACAAAGCAACCTTAGCCAGCATCGTCGCGTATTATCGCCAGCCATTTTACCGGTAAAGCCTGACCGCCCAGGATAACCGGAATCTGGCAGTCGGCTGGCGTTTCAAAACAGGAAGGAATCCAAATGCGCAACCGCTTTGCGAGGGCGTGCTCGGTTCTCGCGGCTGGGGTCGCCGTCACCTCCGTGATCGGCCTCTCCGCGGCGAGCATGGCGACTGCCGCCACGAAGCCAAGCGTCAAGCCAGACGCCACTCCGGCCTGCGGGTACTACTGCTTCAACCTCTGGAGCCTCACCCTCGGCCGGAACACCATCCAGAACGCGTACGTGCCCGGCGACACCGGCGTGGGCGGCAAGGTTGGCCAGAAGGTCAACATGAACTACGCCAGCAACAGCCACCCGAACGAGGACTTCACCGGCGCTCAGGTGGGCACGCTCGCGGACTTCTGCCCGAACTACGGCGGCACGGGCCTGGCCCAGACGTCGTACGTCTGCATCAACTACCCGTCCGGCTACCCGGTGTACGAGTCGAACTGGTCGCCCTTCGGCAACGAGAGCGGCCTGTGCGTCGCGGCTTACGCCCCGGTGTACAGCGGCGAGAACGTCACGCTGCAGTGGTGTGGCAGCTCCGCGGCCTCGCTGTGGGTTGGCGACCTGGCCAATGGCACCACCTCCCACGGCCGTCCCTACGTTCCGTGGGTGAACGGCGCCAGCACCAGCTTCAGCCACCCGCTGGTGCTGACGGTTGACCCCGGCACCAAGAAGCCGATCAACCAGCTGCGCCTGCAGTCCCTGAACAAGCTGACGGGCGGCGTCGCGCCGGACACCCAGCAGTTCACCTTCAACTTCGGCCCGGTTAGCTGACCGAAGCGAGGTAACCCGCTCGGGGCGGGCGGCGCAACGCCCGCCCCGAGCGCGGACGCTCAGCACAAGGGCCGGGCTCCGGTGACTTACTGCCAGTCACCAGGGCCCGGCCGCTGGCATACTGGCCCCCTTTCCGCTCGCCGGCGACGGGGACCATTCTCATGCGCAGCGCTCCCAGGGTCCCTGGCCCGCCCCTCACCCCGGCCCAGCGGCGCGTCCTGGCGCAGATCCGGGCCGAGCTGAGCCGCCTGGCCCGCTATGACGACGAGTCGGTCGTGCACGACACCTGGATCCGGCAGCGCTACGACACCGGCGGCTACCCGACCTACGCCCCGGCCAGGACGGCGGCCGTGCGGACCGCCTGGCACGAGGCCGGGCACGCCGTCGCGGCGCTGACCGTGGGCGCCAGGTTCAGCTCGGCCAGCATCCGGCGCAGTGCTAGCAGACACGGTGCTGGCAGACACGGTGCTGGCAGACACGGGGCCAGCCAGCAGGGGCGCGGCACCGAGGGGCGGGTCCGCGGCGTGACCGGCGGTGGCGAGCTGGCCTTCGTCATCGACGCGGGCGGGCAGATCGCCGAGCGGCTGATGAACTGGACCATGCTGGACAGCGACGACGCGCTGACGGCCTGGCTGGCCACCTGGAAGCGCGACGGCGGCGACGCCGCCGGGTTCCGCCGGACCATCGGCCCGAGGTTCGGCCGCGACGAGGTCGCCGCCTGGCGGTACAGCGAGGCGCTGCTGACGCCCCGCCGGCTGGCCATCCGCCAGCTGGCCCGCGCGCTGCTCGTGCATCCCGCCCACCTGCCCTACCCTGTCGTCGCCGAGCTGGCCGGCGATCCGTAGCCGCTGGTCACAGGCCGGAGTACCCGCGAGCCGGAACTGTGCGGCACCGGGCGCGCGGCGTAGCGTCGGCGCTATGACCACGTGGGAGGACCTGAAGCACATCCTGGCCAGGCTGGCCGCCGCCGACCCCGTTCCGCTGACAAGCTGGCCCGATCCGGACTCCGGCGACCGGCAGCCGCCGTTCGACATCGAGCTGGAGCCGTGGGCTACCGAGATCGCGCAGGACCTGCATGCCAGGTTCGGCGCCGATGTCCGGCTCACCGTCGGGGCGCTCCGCTTCCCCGAGCGGGCGCTGGCCGCCCCCCGCCCCGACGCGCACGTCCCGCTGCTCGACCCCGGCGAGCTGGGCGTGGAGCTCGACGGGCCGCTGTCGCTGCGGGCAGGCGAGCTGGCCCACCACGGCCTGCTGGTCGCCAACCACGGCGATCGCGACGTCGTCATCGGGACGACCGGCGAGCTGATCGCCGACCTCGCCGACCTGGACAGCGGGGAGGTAGTCGGCGGCTACGCCGGCCCCGTCCGGCTGATGCTGACCACCTTCACCGTGCGGCCGGGCGCCACCGAGCGTGTCCCGCTGCTGGTCGCCAGCGCCAGCTTCGTGCCGGACCTCGGCTACGCCGTCCCGGCGGGCCGCTGGGGCGTGCAGGCCACCCTTGACCCGGCGGCCGGCCAGCCGGTGCGGACACCGCCGCTGGCGGTGACGATTACCGGCTGAGACCGCGCCAGCCGGCCGCGACCGGGCCAGAATCGGCGCATGGCTATCGCGCGCTCCCTCGCCCTGTTCGTCGCCGCCGGCCTGGCTGAGATCGGCGGTGGCTACCTGGTCTGGCGGTGGCTGCGCGACGGCGCGCCGCTGATTGTCGGTATCCTCGGCGGCGCGGTGCTGGTGCTATACGGGGTTATCCCGACGTTCCAGCGCAGCGCCGACTTCGGCCGGGTGTACGCCGCCTACGGCGGCGTCTTCGTGGTGGCCTCACTGCTGTGGGGCTGGGGCGTCGACGGGCACCAGCCCGACCGCTATGACTGGATCGGAGCCCTGATCGTGCTGGCCGGCGTCGCCGTCATCTACTTCGCGCCGCGCCGGTAGCGGCGTGTTCGCTGACCTGCATGTGCTGCGCGAGCGGCCCTTCCGGCGGCTGTTCCTGTCCCAGACCGTCTCGCTGCTCGGTACCGCCATCGCGCCGATCGCGCTGGCCTTCGCGATTCTCGACGAGCCGCACGGCACCGCGTCCGAGCTGGGCTTCGTAATAGCCGGGCGGTCCCTGGGCCAGGTGACCTTCCTGCTGGCCGGCGGGGTGCTCGCCGACCGGCTGCCCAGGTTCCGGCTGATGACCGTGTCCAACCTGCTGGCCTGCGCCGCCCAGGGCGGCGTCGCGGCGATGTTCATCGCCCATGCCGCGCCGCTGCCTGCGGTCATCGTGCTGTCCGCGGTCAACGGGTCGGCCGGCGCGCTGTTCCTGCCCGCCTCGCGCGGCGTCATCCCGCAGCTCGTCCCGGCCGAGCTGATGCAGCCGGCCAACGCGCTGATGCGGCTGTCCCGCAACAGCACCTCCATCATCGGCACGGCGGCGGGCGGCGTGATCGTGGCCACCATCGGGGCCGGCTGGGGCCTGGCCGTCGACGCCGCCAGCTATGCGTCCGCCGCGGCGCTGATCGTGGGCCTGCACGCCGGGCCGGCTGCCCGCGCCGCCTCCTCCATGGTCACCGACCTGCGCACCGGCTGGCACGAGTTCCGGTCCCGGTCCTGGGTGTGGCTGGTGGACGTCCAGTTCGCGTTCGTCAACGGCTGCTTTGCCGCGATCACCGTGCTCGGCCCGCTGCTGGCCCGGCAGTATCTCGGCGGCGCGCCCGGCTGGGCGACCGTGCTGACCGCGATGTCCGTCGGCCTGGTCAGCGGCAGCCTGCTCGCGATGCGGCTGCGCCCGGCGTTCCCGCTGCGGGTCGCCGTCGCCGCGACGTTCGGCTTCGTGCCGCCGTTCTTCCTGCTCGCCTTCCGCGCGCCGCTGTGGCTCGTCGCGGCCTCGATGCTGGTCAACGGGGTGTGCGTGGATATCTTCGAGGTGCTGTGGGACACGTCGCTGCAGAACCACATCCCGAACGAGTCGCTGTCGCGGATCGTCTCCTACGACATGCTCGCGTCGTTCGTGCTCGGCCCGGTCTGCCTGGTCCTGGTCGGCCCGCTGGCGGACACCATCGGCGTGCGGACCACCCTGCTCGGCGCCGGGACACTGCTCACCTTCGCCACCGTGCTCCCGCTGCTCACTAGCGCGGTCCGCACTCTCCCCGCCACTCCAGCCGTGGCTACACCCGCCTCGTCCGTCCCATCAGCCCCGGCCGCCCTGGCCGCCCCGCTCCCGGTCACCCCGCCCCCCGCCGCCCCGGCGGCAGGAGCTTCGGGCCGGACAGTTCCTTGAGCATCGTGTCGGACTGGGCGTCGGAGGAGTCCACGATCTTGTACCCCTCGGACAGGTAGAGGCGCTGGGCGAAGTTCTTCCGCTCCACGCTCAGGGAGATCCCGGTGATGCCCGCCGCCCGCGCGGCGTCGGCGGCCGCGCGCATCAGCGCCCGGCCTAGTCCCTGTCGGCGGAACACGGCGGCCACCCCGAGGGCCAGCTCAGGGATGTCCTCGGCGACGAACCCGTAGCCCGGATCGGTCGCCGGCAGGAAGCGCAGCCACGCCGCGCCCGCGCGCTGCCCGCCGACCTCGGCGATCACGCCCAGGTCGGTGCCGCGCGGCCAGCCCGCGAGGTAATGCGAGATCGCCGGCGTCGCGAACGCCTTCTCGCGGCTCCGCGGCTTCCACTCCGGCGACCAGTTCACGGCCTCCATGAGCATGTCGCCGAGGAAGTCCGCGTCCCCGGCCTCCGCCGGCCGGATCGTCCAGTTCGCCGGAAGGCGGGCGGGATCTGTCACCCCGGCAGCGTAGCGGCGGCGCCCGGAGCCGGGCACCTGGGAAAACCAGTGGATCATCGACCGGCCGGACGGCAGGGTAGGCGGATGAGGGCCAGGGGCGTTGACGAGGACGGGTACTTCATCCGGGAGGGCTCGCTCGCCCGGGTGCAGCCGGAGTTCGCCCCCGTGGTCGAGGCGGCGCGGGCCGCGATCAGCGCCGCGTTCGGCGCCGGGCTGCACGGTGCCTACCTGCACAGTGCCTACCTGTACGGAAGCATCCCGCGCGGCGCTGCCGTGCCCGGCGTGTCTGACCTGGACCTGCTGCTCGTCCTGCACGACGAGCCCGGCCCGGCGGCCAGGGACGCCGCCGGTGCCCTGGAGAACGACCTGGACGGGAGGTTCCCGCAGGTCAGCGGAGTCGGTGCCGGGCTGGCCAGCGTGGCGACCATCCTCAGCGAGCAGGAGCGGAACGACCTCGGCTGGTTCGTCGCCTGCCTGTGCACCCCGCTGGCCGGTGACGACCTCGCTGACCGGCTGCCCAGGTACCGGCCGACCTCGCTGCTCGCCCGCGAGACCAACGGCGACATCGGTGACCGGGTCGCTGCCTGGCACGAAAGACTGGCCGACGCCCGCGGCGACGCCGCGCTGCGGCTGCTCAGCCGGCCCGTCTCCCGCGGCCTGGTGCGGACCGGCCTCACCCTCGTCATGCCGCGCTGGGGCGGCTGGACCAGCGACCTGACCGAGTCGGCCGCCGTGTTCGGCAGGTATTACCCGGAGCGGCTGAGGCAGATGGCGCAGGCAGCGCTCATCGCCCGCGTGCCGACGGCCGACCGGGCCGTGCTCGGCATGCTGATCGATGACCTCGGCCCGTGGCTGGCCGCCGAGTACCGTGCGGTGCACGGCAGCAAGGCCGTCCGGGTATAGCCGGCCCAGGGGCATAGCCAGCCCGGCGAGCGATGACTTTCGCCAGTCCTGCTCGTCTGCCCGCGCAGGATCGCCCGGTCGGCGGGCGGCCCGCCAAGACAGAAGAGGGGGACATCCCGATGACCACTCCGCGTACCGCGCTGGACGAGCGATTCAGCAGCCCGGAGGCCGTGGCGGTGACCTGGCTGGAGACCCTGAAGGTGCTCGAGGCCGCCGAGCTGTTCTGGGTCACGACCGTCCGGGCCAGCGGGCGGCCGCACGTGACGCCGCTCGTTGCCGTCTGGGTGGACGACGCGCTGTACTTCAACACCGGCCCGGCCGAGCAGAAGGCCGTCAACCTGGCGGCCAACCCGCATGTCGTGCTGACGACCGGCCGCAACTCCTGGGACAGCGGCCTGGACGTCGTCGTCGAGGGCGAGGCCGTCCGGGTCACCGACCCCGAGACCCTGCGTCGCCTCGTCCCCGCCTGGGCGGCGAAGTGGGACGGCCGGTGGCAGCTCAGCGTCGGCGCCACGGGCCTGAAGGACGCGGGGGAGGGCGACATCGAGACCCACACCTACCAGGTGCGGCCGACGCGGGTCTTCGCGCACGCCAAGGGCGACCCGTTCGGCGCCACCACGCACCGCTTCTGACGCCGCCAGGGGCCGGGGCTGACCGCTTAAGCGGGGCTGAACTGCCGTCCGATGATCTCGATCAGCCGGGCGTGTGTCGCACCGTCGGCGGCGGCCACCAGGCCGCCGGTTCCCTCGCCAAGCGGCTCGCCGCGCAGGCCGGTCACCACGCATCCCGACGCCTCGCATAGCGCGATGCCGGCCGCGAAGTGCACGCTGTCGCGCTGGTGCCCGTCGCTGACGTAGGCGGCCCGCCGGCCCGCCGCGACCCAGGACAGCGGCAGCGAGGTAGACAGCACCCGCGGGCCGAATGCCGCCATGAAGTCCGGGTCCGTGAGCAGCCGCGCGGCCAGGAACCGGTCCGCGTTGGTGCGCGGCTCATCCACGTTGACGTCGACAAGCGCCGACTCCGCCGACGGCCGCAGCGGTGAGTCCGCGCCGTCCCGCCGCAGGTACGCGCCGTGTCCGTCGGTCCACAGCAGCTCGGCGGCTACCGGATGCGCCGAGCAGGCGGCCGTGAGCCGCCCGGCGCTGCGCAGCGTCACGTTGACCGCCACCAGGGGCGTCTGGGCGGCGAAGTTCAGCGTCCCGCAGAGCGGATCCACGAGCCACGTCCGGCCGGCGGTGGCGCTGCCGGACAGCCCCAGTTCCTCGCCCAGCACGGCGTCGGCCGGCCGCTGCGCGCGCAGCACGCCGAGGATGGCCCGTTCAGACTCGATGTCCGCGTCGGTAGCGAAATCACCCGCTCCCTTGTCGAACCGGGCCAGCCGCGTGCCGTAGCGGGCTCGGATGACCTCGGCGCCTGCCTGAGCGGCGGCGACCGCGACCTCAGCGTCGGAGAAGCTCCATGTCGCCCGCCAGAGTAGCCTTCCCGCCATCCGATCAACCTGCGAGGTCTGAGGGCTTGATTACCTATCAGTGGCGAGGCAGCTTTGCCAGTGCCGAGGTCAACGCGCTGCACGCGCAGGCCTTCGGCACCAGGGTGTATGCGGATTCCGAGTGGGACTGGGCGGGCCTGACCCGCCAGCACAGCCTCGGCTGGGTGGTGGCCAGGGACGGCGGCGACCTCGCCGGATTCGCCAACGTGCCGTGGGACGGGCTGGTCCATGCGTGGCTGCAGGACGTCATGGTCGCCGAGTCCGCGCGGCACCGGGGCATCGGCACCGAGCTGGTCCGGCAGGCCCGAGATGGCGCCAGGGCGGCGGGCTGCGAGTACCTGCATGTCGATTTCGAGGATCACCTGAGCCGGTTCTACTACGACGCCTGCGGCTTTGCCCCGGTGCCCGCCGGGCTGCTCGCCCTGGACTGAAGGGGTTGACCCTTCTTCGCGGTGATAACGAGGCCTTGCGGCGCGCGGGACCTGCCGCACTATCGTGTGGCGAGTGCTGACCTTTCGCGACGCCGCGCTGGCAGACGTCCCTGCGATAGTTGCCCTGTACGCGGACGACGAGCTGGGCGCTCTCCGCGAGTCGCCGCAGGAGCCGCTGGATGAGGCGTACCTGCGCGCCTTCGGCGAGATCGACCGTGATCCGCGGCACCGGCTGATCGTGGTCGAGCAGGCGGGCCAGCTCGTCGGGACCCTCCAGCTGTCGTTCCTCCCGCAACTCGCGCACCGCGGCGGCGAGCGTGCCCAGATCGAGGCGGTCCGGGTGCGGGCCGACCGTCGCGGCACCGGGCTGGGGACCGAGATGTTCCAGTGGGCCATCGCCCAGGCGCGGTCGCGGGGCTGCCGCCTCGCGCAGCTCACGACGAACGCCGCCCGGCGCGACGCGCACCGCTTCTACGAGCGCCTCGGCTTCGAGCCGTCCCACGTCGGCATGAAACTCCCGCTCAGCCAGTAGCCCTCTCGGCTAGCGCCCGTACCTCGTCCGCGACCTGCGGGTACATCGCGGCGGGCAGGTAGTGGCCGACGCCGGGCAGGATGACCAGCCGGGCGCCGCTGATCCGCGCGGCGGTGCGCCGCGCGGCGGCGGTGCGCAGCACCGGGTCAGCGGAGCCGTGCAGGACCAGGGCGGGCACGCGGATCCGGGACATCGGGCCGCCGTGCCACTTGGCGCCGGCCTGGCGGCTCTGCGCGGCGGCGTCCCTGGCGCCGCTAACCTCGTCGCGCTCGGCCGCCTGGCGTACCGCGGCCTCGTCGGCGGGGTAGCCGGGCGAGGCCGCGATGCGGGCGACCGCCAGCGCCAGCGCGATGTCGCCCTCCTTGCCCTCGGGAAACCTCAGCCGGGTAAACCGGGCCACCGTCCCCAGCCGCACGTAGCGGCCGGCTGCCAGCTGGCCGGCATCGCCGGGCAGCGAAGCCGAGGAGGTGATCGTGCGCACCCGCCGCGGATGGCGCACGGCGATGCGCTGCGCCACCTGCCCGCCCATCGAATGACCGAACAGGTGCGCCGATTCCCAGCCCAGGGCGTCCAGGACCGCCGCCCCGTCGTCGGCCATGTCCTCGGCCGTGTACGCCGGCGACGACCGGCTCAGCACCGCGGCGAGCGGGCTGGCCGTCCCGGAGTCCGGGAAATGGGTGGACTGGCCGGCGTCGCGCTGATCGTAGGCGACGACGTGGAACCCGCGCCGGACCAGTTCGCCGACAAGGTCGTCCGGCCACCAGAACCGCGACACGCCAAGCCCCATGACCAGGAGCAGCGGATCGCCCCCGGCGCCGCCCCGGTCCTCGAACGCGATCCGCACGTCGCCGTTGGCCGCGTAGCGCACCTCTCCCGTGCCCGGATTGGCCATCTTCTCTCCCGTCTTAGTTTGCAAACACCGTTCGCAAGATAGATTAGCCTTCAGGAACGATGTTCGCAAACATCGGCTCGCGGGCATGATGCTGCCGGGTCAGGGAGCCATGTGAGGGAGCCAGGTGAGGGAGGCAGCGATGGCGACAGAGGCATCGAGCGACGTCATCTGGATGCGCCAGGAGCGCGCCGCCACCGGGCGCCCGGCCGGGCACTCCCGCGCGGAGATCACGGCAGCCGCCATCGAGATCGCGGACCGGGAAGGGCTGGAGGCCGTGTCCATGCGGCGGGTCGCCGCCAGCCTCGGGACCGGCGCGGCGTCCCTGTACCGGTATGTCGATACCAGGGAGGACCTGCTCGACCTGATGATCGACGCCACTGCCACCGAGTACGACCTCGCCGCGCCGACCGGGGACTGGCTCGCCGACCTGCTCGGCATCGGCGAGCAGGCACGCGCGATCATGCGGCGGCACCGCTGGCTGCCATCCCTGCTCATCACCCGGTCGGTGCTCGGCGCCAACGGCCTCATCCTGCTGGAGCACGTCCTGGAAGTGCTCGCGGGCCACCCGGCCGGCCTGCCGGAGAAGCTGGAGGCGTTCGGCGTCTTCAGCGCGGCCACCGCGCTGTTCGTGCACAACGAGATCACCGGCGGCTCGGCCCGGCAGCAGCGCAACGCCGCCTACCTCCAGCACGCCCTGGCCGCCGGCCAGCGCCCCCGGCTCACCGAGCTGCTGACATCGGCGGCGGCAGGGCTTCCCCCGGAGGCGCCCGACCCCGCGGAGCGCTACCGCGACATCCTCGCCCGGATGCTTACCGGGCTCCTTGCCCCCGGCCCGCTCGCTGACTGACCCCGGAGGATGTGCCATAACATGCCGGGGTGGATACAGCGGCAGGCCAGCCGGAAGCGGATTCGCGGGAGGCCGAGCGGCTGCGGCGTGCCTCCTCCTTCGGCGCGGCCGCCGCGCAGTACGCGCGGCACCGCCCCGGTTACGCCGAGGCGGCCATCGGCTGGTGCCTGGCGCCGGTCGGCGGCACGCAGCCGGCCCGGGTCGCGGACCTCAGCGCGGGAACCGGCATCCTGGCCGGCGGGCTCTCCCGCCTCGGCGCCGATGTGGTCGCGGTCGAGCCGGACAGGGAGATGCTCGCCGAGCTGCGTCGCCGGACCGGCCAGCCTTGCCGGCCGGCATTTACCGCGTTATAAATAACTGACTGAGTCAGTTATACTCCTGGCCATGCCTCGACGAACGCCGCCAGGACGGGTGCCGGACATCGCCCGCGCCGCCTGCGAAGTCTTCATCGCCAAGGGCTACCGCAGGGCGGCGATGACCGACGTGGCCGAGCGGCTTGAGCTCAGCCACGCGATCTTGTACCGGTACGTCGAGAGCAAGGAAGCCCTGCTGGAGCTGGCGATCCGCTACGCGATGGACCAGGCGGCCGACCTGCCGGCCGACGGGCCGCTGGCGACGCCGCGGCCGGGATACATCCTGGAGCTGCTGCGGGACTGGTTCGCTGCCCACGCGGCCTTCCCGGCGCTGCGTGCCGCGCTGGAACGGGGGCCTGGCGGCGACGCCGCGGCCGAGCTGGCCGGGATCATCGACGAGCTGTACGACTTCGTCGAGCACGGCCGGCTGCTGCTCTTGCTGATCGAGAGCCTGGTGAACGACTTCCCTCAGCTCAGCGAGGGGTCCGTCAGCGATCGCAAGCGCTCGCACAACGACCGGCTGGCCGCCTTCCTCGCCAGCCGCGCCGCATCCGGGGGCCTGCGCCCGCTCGCCGACCCGCAGATCGCCGCGCACTTCCTGATCGAGTCCGTCGGCTGGTTCGCCCAGCACCGCAAGCGCGACCCCGTCGCCGCCCGGATCGACGACCAGCTGGCCCGCTCCTGCGTGCGCGAGCTGCTGCTGTCGGCGTTCGTGCCCGACGCGGGGGACCGCGTGAAGAAAGGAGGCCGCTGATGGCCGGGTTCACTGGCTGGTGCTTCCGGCACCGCAGGCTCGTCGCGGCGACCTGGCTGGTCGCTCTGCTGCTCGCCGCCGGCATCGCGAAGAGCGCCGGGTCGAGATTCAGCGTCAACTTCTCCTTCCCGTCGAGCGACTCAAGCCAGGCGCTCAGCGTCGTCCAGGCGAACTTCCCGTCGCAGGGCGGCGACAGCGACCAGATCGTGGTGCAGGCAAAGACCGGCACCCTGGCCAGCCCCGACGTGGCGGCCGCCGTCCAGGCGATGCTCACCCGCGTCGGCAGGCTCCCGTTCGTGACCAGCGTCGCTTCGCCGTACCGCTCGGGGCTGGTGTCCAAGGACGGGACCATCGGTCTCGCGAACGTCCAGCTCGACGCGCAGGCGCAGGACATCACGGACCCGCAGGCGGTGCGCCTGATCCAGGTCGCGCAGGCCGGGAACCCGCACCTGCTGAACGTCCAGCTCGACGGGAACGCCGTGGAGAACGGCGAGAGCCAGGGCGGATCGCTCGGCTTCCTCGTCGGAGCGCTGCTCGCCCTGGTCGTGCTGTTCTTCGCCTTCCGGCGGTCGCTGCTCAGCGCCCTGCTTCCGCTGCTGTCCGCCGTCGTGGCCATCGGGATCGGCACCTCGCTCATCGCGATCCTGTCCCACCTGTTCAGCATTCCGCAGTTCGCGACGCAGCTAGCGGAGCTGATCTCGCTCGGGGTGGGCGTGGACTACGCCCTGTTCATCGTGAGCCGTCACCGGCGCGAGCTGCTGGCCGGCCTTAGCCCGCAGGAGGCCGCCGTGCGCGCCCTCAACACCTCGGGGCGGGCCGTCCTCATCGCCGGGCTGACCGTCTGCGTCGCCCTGCTCGGCATGTTCGCGCTCGGGCTCACCATCCTGTACGGGGTCGCGCTTGGCGCGGCGCTCGTCGTCATGCTCACCATGCTCTCCTCGCTGACCTTGCTGCCGGCCATGCTCGGGTTCTTCGGCGAAAAGGCGCTGTCCCGGCGCGACCGCAGGGCGATTCGCGGCGCCGGGCCAGCGGGCGCGGCCGGCCCGGGCGGGCCTGGCGGGGCTGATAGCCCGAGCGGAAGCCGGTTCTGGATCTGGTGGGCGGCGGTCGTGCAGCGGCGGCCGGCGGTGCTGAGCCTGCTCAGCCTGGTGGTGATCGTGGTCGTGGCGCTGCCGTTCTTCAGCATCAGGCTCGCGCTGCCCGACTCGGGGGAGGACCCGTCCGCGTCCACCACCCGCCTCGCCTACGACCTGCTCGCCAAGGGCTTCGGCCCAGGCTTCAACGGCCCGCTTGAGGTGGTCGGCAAGATCAGCGCGCCCGGCGACCTGGGGCGGTTCGACGCCTTCGCTGCCGCGCTCCGTCATCAAGCCGGGGTCGTCAGCGTCGCCCCCACCCAGGTCAG
Source organism: uncultured Actinomycetota bacterium (assembly GCA_963725175.1). Lineage (GTDB taxonomy): Bacteria > Actinomycetota > Actinomycetes > Streptosporangiales > Streptosporangiaceae > DASUBV01. The sequence continues at coordinate 1,532,146 of CAVRXH010000006.1, read as the reverse complement.
TCCCAACGGTAAGGCGGCGATAGCGGTCGTCTACCCCGCCTACAGCCCGCAGGCCGCGCAGACGACGGCCCTCGTCGGCCGGATCCGCTCCGCCGTTCCCCTGGCCACCGCCGGCTCGTCGCTGGCGATCCACGTCGGCGGCGAGACAGCCAGCGATATCGACTTCTCCCGCGCCCTGGCCAGGAAGCTCCCGCTGTTCGTCGCCATCATCGTCGTGCTCGCGTTCCTGCTGCTCGCGGCCGTGTTCCGGAGCCTGCTCGTCCCGCTGATCGCGTCGGTGATGAACGTCCTGTCCATCGGCGCGGCGCTCGGCGCGATGACCGCCTCGTTCCAGTACGGCTGGCTCAAGCCGGTCCTCGGCTTCGCCCAGGCCGGCCCCGTCAACGTGGACCTTCCCGTGCTGATGTTCGCCGTCCTGTTCGGCCTCTCGATGGATTACGAGGTCTTCCTCGTCAGCCGCATGCACGAGGAATGGATCTCCAGCGGGGATAACCGCCTGGCCGTCAGCCGGGGCCAGGCAGAGACCGGGCAGGTCATCACCGCCGCCGGCCTGATCATGATCCTCGTCTTCCTGTCCTTCAGCCTCGTCAACGACTCCCTCAACGTCAAGGAGGTCGGTGTTGGCTTCGCCGTCGCGATCATCATCGACGCCTTCATCGTCCGCACCGTCCTCGTGCCCGCCCTCATGCACGTGCTCGGCGCACGGAACTGGTGGTTCCCCCGCTGGCTCGACCACTGGCTGCCGGCCGTTCACCTCGAAAGCGCGCCGGCGGCAGAGGCGGTGCGCGCCAGGTGACTGATGCCCCCGAGGCTGATTTCAAGACCCGTCTCAGCAACGGCGAGCCGCTCGCCCGGATGGTCCCGATCAAACGTCGGCAGGCGGTGCCCAAGGATGAGGTTCTCGGGATCTTCGCGACCACTCCGGTCATCGATGCCGCTGAGCTACGGTCCGATCTGGACGCTGCGGTGGCTCAGGACCTCCGTGACCCGAACGAGGGCACTGGCCGGTGACCGCGCGCTTCACAGGCCGTCGAGCAGGTTGCGCAGTGCCCGGGTGTAGGAGCTGAGGGCGGCGCGGCCCTGGCTGGTCAGGGCCACCGTGGTCTTGGGCGCGGTCCCGTTCTTGGTCTTCTCGGTGCTGAGGTAGCCGGCTTCTTCTAGCTTGCGCAGGTGGATGATCAGGTTGCCGGGGGTGAGCCCGATCATGTCCTGCAGCCGGGTGAAGGAGAGCGTGTCGCCGTCCGGCAGCGCCGCTAGCGTCGCGACGATCTTCAGCCGGGTCGGCACGTGGATCAGCGGGTCGAGATCGTCGGTCGTCATGGCCTGACCACGCCGCGCCGCTGCCGCCAGGTGATGGCGGCGGCAGCGCCGAGAAGCACGACGAATAGACCCACGCCGACGACCGCGAATGCGCTGGCCGGTCCCGCGAATAGGCCGATGACGCCGACGATGACGCAAGCGACCGCAGTCCAGCACGCGCGCCAGTTCGCGCGGACCGCCATGATGCCGGCCCAGGTCAGGCCGGCGGCCATCATCGGCACCGTGGCCGGGTAGGTCCCGTAGACGATCGCGTTGCTCACGCCAGCGCCAGCCAGCACGCCCAGGGCCACGAACACTCCGGTCCAGACAACCGCCATCGCGGCGATCTCGGCCGGGCGCAGCCGGGACTTCCCGCTCACCCCGGTAGTCGCGCGCTTGGCGACCGTGACCGTCGCGACGAAGTTGACGATCACGAGCACGGCCACCACCGGGAAGACCGCCGAGGTCGGGTGGTTGAAGGGATGCTGTCCGCGCACCGATAGCCAGACCGTGCCGTAAATGGTTAGCGCGATGAACGCCCTGATCGTCAGGAGCCACGGCGGGTAGGGCTCGATCCTGCGCCGCGCCTGCTGCGTGGTCTGGTCCAGCAGAGCAGCGGCCTGCTCGGGGTCGAAGCTACCGCCGTTGGCTGCGGCGGCGGTGTCGGGCGTGGGGTTCATGGTGTCTCCCTCGATTGACTCTACGCCATAAAGTAGACGCTACTTTGCGGCGTAGAGTCAATGGTTCAGCCGAAGAACTTTGTGCCGTAAAGTCACGCGGCCGCGGCGGGCTGCCAGATGCGGAGGATGTTGTCGGGGAGCCGGACTGAGAACCGGCCCGAGGGGGAGGCGCCGGCGAGCAGCGCCCGCAGGTCGCGCTCGAACTGGGCGGCTTGGTCGCCGAACAGGTGCGGCGCGGTCACCGACAGCGAGAACCGTCCCGCCACGATCCTGTCGATGCTGAGGTCCAGTTCCCGGCCGTCCGGGACGATAACGGTGCGCGCGGGCAGGAAGCCGGCCGCCTGGAAGACGTCGTCTTCGCCGCTGGGGGAGGTGTTCCTGATGCCCTGGCCCGCGCGGCGATCCGGGCCGAGATAACACCGCGCGAGTTCGTCCATGGCCGCGTCTGGCGGCGGCGGGTAGCGCAGGCCGCCGTGCCCGGTCGCGGCGTGGAGGTCGTCGGATCGGTAGCCGGGAGCGTCCACCTGCACGACGGCCCCGCCCGGCGTGAGCATCGCGCGGACCGCGCGTGCCACCCGGGGCCGGTCCATCCAGTGAAAGGAAGCCGCGAAGGTGACGAGCCGGAAGCGTCCCAGGCCCGCCGGCAGTGACTCAGCCCGTTCCCGCACCCAGATCGCCTTCGTCATGCCCTCGGCGGCTCCTAGCCGCGCGGCCTCGGCGAGCATCCCCGGATCAGGGTCCAGGCCGACGACCGCCTCGAACAGCGGCGCCAGGCGCCGCGCGACGGTGCCCGGGCCGCAGCCGACATCGAGCAGCCGTCCGCGGCCGTCGAGACCAAGGTGCTCCCTGAGCGCGTCAGCCAGCCCGGGCGCGTAAGGAAGGCGGCCTTCCTCGTAGTACCTGGCCGCGCCGGCGAACAGCGACGGATCCCACTGCCACTGCTCCCACCCGCCGGATTCAGCCACGCACCGATACTAGGAGCGCCGTAACTGCCTGAGCTCGCCGGGCGCAAAGGCACGAGCTGGCGAACCCTCTCGGTGTAAATGCTGCTCGGATAGCGGACAGCGAATGAAAATCCGAAAGCAGCGCGGCGGAACCGTGCCTACCATGAGCGGAACGGGGAGACCACCCGACTCAAGTCAGGGGAAGCCGATGCCGCGAGGGTCAGTACCTACGGGGCTATCGGATGTCGCCAGGCTTGTCAGGCTGCATCACCGGCGGCGCGGCTGGGCCTGGGTGGCGACAGGCAGCACGATCGGTCTCGTCGTGTACGCGGGGATCAGCCTGCACCGGTCCGGCAATCTCACCGCGGCGGCGGAAGCCCTTCGGGTGATCCCCGTCATCGCGCTGCTCGCGCTGGCGCTGGCCGGGCTGGTCGTCGTCATTGTCGATACGGCACGCATTCACCGCGCCGACGCCGCCGACCGGGTGAGCGCGAAGGGCGGCGTTTCGCATTACCCGGTTTACGCTCACGCGCATCGTTATCCGCCGCGCCACCATGGCAGCTGGGTGGCCGCCATCGGCATGCTCGCGGCGATGACTGCTATCGCCGCGTTCTTCCTGCCCGCACAGGTGAACTCGTGGGCATTCATGCTCGGCGCGGAGCACCAGGACACCTTCCACCCGATGTCGTACGCGCAATCTTGCAGCGGCATGACCAGGCGCGGCGGCGGCTGTACCACGGTGACCGAGGGCTACCTTTCCAGAAGCGGCCAGGCCGCCACCTGGGGCACCCAGGTGGCGCTCGGCCAGCCGTTCAGCGCCCGCGACCCGGTCTGGGCCTGGGGCACCGGGCGGACCCTGATCAGCGGCGACAGTTCGGCGATCCCGACAATCCTCGCGGACCTGTTCTTCGATGCCCTGGCGCTCTTGCTGCTGTACGTCCTCTTCGCGCTCATGCGCCACACGCCGCCGCCAAGCCGGCGGTCGCCCGTGCCCGCAGGCGCAGGACCAGGCGGAGTCCGCCTGGCGCATCATCCCAATCGCAGTCGCCCGGGAAGCGGCGCCAGCCGCCGGGCACGCCGTAGCGGCGGTAAGCGCTGACCAACACCGGGAGGGGGTTGCATGAGTGAGGCCGCAGCGGAGCTGACCGCCGAGCTGGTGACGGATGGGCTGATGTCGTCGCAGCCGGTGATCTCGCCGGATGGGCGCTGGGTGGCCTACACGGTCGGTCCGGTGGGCCGCCGGGAAAAGCAGCGTACCTGCGCGCTCTGGCTGGCCGCCGCTGACGGCAGCTCACCGCCGGTGAAGCTGACCGCGGGCAGCGCGGCAGATACCGGTCCGCGCTGGGCGCCGGATTCGGCGTCGGTGTTCTTCCTGTCGGACCGCACCGGCTCGCCTCAGCTGCACCGGATACGGCTCGGTGGCGGGGAGGCCGAGGGACTGACGGACTGGCAGGGCGAGATTTCCGATGCCTGTCCGCTCGCGGACCCCGGGCTGGTCGCCGTGGTGGCCACAGACGAGCCGACTGAGGAAGACGAGCGACGGCAGGCCGAGCGCGACGACGTGATCGTCTGGGGAGAACGGGTGCCCTGCGCCAGGCTGCGGGTGCTCGACCTGGCCACCGGCAAGCTTCACACGGTGGACGGCCTCGGCAGCCGGCACGTCGTCGAGCTGGCGGCACGGCCGGACGGCGGCGGGCTGGCCGTCATTAGCTGGGCGACCCCGGAGAACGATCCGGGTGCCCAGACCAACGAGCTGCACATCGTCGCGCTGGACACCGGCGCAGTTCATCATCTCGGCCGGATCGGAACCGAGGCGCGGTCGCCGGTCTGGTGGCAGGCCGATGGGCACTGGCACCTCGCCTACCTGGCCCAGCCCGAGCCGTGCGGCGGGGATGCCGTTTTCGACGTCGCCGACCCGGCGGCCGCCGCTGCGCACCGTGACCTGACCGAAGGCATGGCCGTCTCCCCGACCCACCTGACGCAGGTCGCGGACGGCCCGCCGCTGGCCCTGTTCGCCGACGGGCTCGACACCGCGATTTACCAGCTCGACCCCGGCCCGCTGCGGTTCCGGCGGCTGTCCGCCCGCAGCGGCCTGCTCGCCTCGCTTACCGCCAGCCGCTTCGCCGAGACGGTCGCGGTCCTGGCGAGCACCTCCTACGAGCCGACGGAAGTGCATGCCGGGCCGCCTGGCGGCCCGCTCAGCCGGCTCAGCGACACCCGGCCGGAACTGCGGTCGGTCGGCTGGGGAACCCAGGAACGCCTGTGTTACCAGGCATCCGACGGCCTCGGCCTCGACGGCCTGCTCATCCTGCCGTCAGGCCGCCGTCGCGAGGACGGCCCGTTCCCGCTCATCACCTGGGTGCACGGCGGCCCCGATTCCCGGTATGCCGACCAGTTCTTGCTCAGGTCGACTTCCCCGGGTCAGTGGCTCGCGACCGCGGGATACGCCGTGTTCCTGCCGAACCCGCGGGGCGGGCTGGGCCATGGGCGTGACTTCACCGCGGCGGTCGTGCGCTCGGTCGGCGGCAGTGAGTGGAGCGACATCGTCAGCGGGATCGACCTGCTGATCGCCGAGGGGGTCGCGGACCCGGACCGGCTCGGGATCGGCGGGGCCAGCCACGGCGGGTTCATGGCCGCGTGGGCTATCGGGCAGACCGAGCGGTTCAAGGCCGCGATGATGGTCGCCGGGATCGTCGACTGGGGCATGCTCGTCGCGACAGGCGAATGGGGCACCCTGGATGTCGCGCTCGGCGGCAGCTGCGGCTGGGAGGGCACCGGCCCGCACCCGCACGACCAGGTCAGCCCCGTCTCGTTCGCGTCGAAGATCCGCACCCCCGTGCTGATCGCGCACGGCGAGGACGACACCAACGTGCCGGTCAGCCAGGCGATCTACTTCCACCGTGCGCTCACCTGGTTCGAGGCCGAGCACCAGCTCGTCATCTACCCGCGCGAGGGACACGGGCTCGTGGAGCGCAGTCACCAGCTCGACCTGCTCAGCCGCGCCCGCGCATGGTTCGACCGATGGCTTGGCGATGAGGCATCTGATGACCGGCGGCCGCCGGCTTGATCAAGCTGGCGGCCCGGCGGGAGAAGCGCTGGTCAGAATGTACTCGTCGTGCCACTCGGGAGCGGTTGTCGTTCCGGCCAGCCAGTCTCGCCGCAGCATCGCGTAGCCAATCCCGTCGTAAACCTGGCCGCCGGACATCGGCCACCCTTCCCGGTAGTGCGCCTCCTTGACGTACCCGGCCCGCCGGAAGGTACGACGCATCGCGCGGTTGTCCTGGCGTGTATTGCCTTCAACGCGCCGGATTTCCGGAAACTCGGTGAACAGGTACGAGGTGAGCCAGCGCAATGCCTGCACCCCGATGCCCCGGCCGCGGAACCCGGCGCGGAGCCTCAGGTCGAATAGCGGCGCGTGGTCACCCAGGTCCATCAGGCGGATCAGTCCCGCGTCCTCGCCGTCCACCGCGATCCAGAAGGCCCTGTTGTCATCGCCGTCGTAGCGGCCAGCCGCGATCCACTGCCGGGCCATGTCCGCGGTGACAACGGGCGAGCCGTGAAAGGGCCACGTGTCGCCGGTCAGGAAGGCCACCAGGCCGTCGGGGTCATCAGGCTCGACACGCCGATAAACGATGTCCACGGTCGCACACTAGAACGATGCGCACCGATTCCCGAAGCGATTAAGGCGAGGCGACGATGACACAGGAAAACGAGGCGCTGGTCCGCGAGGCCGTTGACGCCTACAGCCGGGCCGACACGACGCGGCTGGCGGAGCTCGTCCATCCGGACCTGGAGTGGACGTACCTGAACCCGGAGGACCCCGACCCGCAGCCGCAGGTCTGCCACGGCCGGGACCAGCTCACCAGGGCGCTGCGCCGCCAGGCCGGGCAGGGCCTGGCCAGCCAGGTCGAGGAGGTCATCTCCGCCCCCGGCGGCCAGGTCGTCGTCATCGCCCGGACGCCAGGAGTTGACCAGCAGCGGGCCTGGCAAAACGGTGACCGCAACATCCTGGTCCTGACCGTGAGCGCGGGCCAGATCGTCGCCATGCGGGCGTTCCGCGACCAGGCCGAGGCCAGCAGCTTCGCCGGACTGACCTGACCGGTCACCGTGCTGACGGGAACCGCCGCTGGCGTCCGTGAGCGCCCGTCGATGCCGCTGGTCCCCGTCCCACCGTGCGCACGAGGCAGTCACCAGCCGGATAGCGCCTGCCTGCGTAGACTGGATTCAGGAGGGCGCAGCAGGAGATCTGCTGCGGCTGGGCGAGGTTTTCGCCTGAGAGCGAGGCGGGAGGCAACGGCGGCAGCTTTGATCGGCTTGGACGCTGTCGGCGCTGCCCTGCTTGCCGACGACCTCCTCACTGAAGGCGAGGCACTTCAGTCTGTGTGGCGTTACGTCATCGTCCAGCTTCTTGACGACTACTCACATGACCTTGCCCGGGCTGGAGCGCCGGTCGCGTCTCAGCGGTTCAGCAGCGAACCGCCGCCGACACGTTCCGCCGAGGTGGATGCCGCCCTCGCCGCGCTGGCCGAATACCTGGCTCGTCGCGACAACTGGCCTGTACCCTCCTGGGCTCGTAAGCCAGGGCGGTATTCCGCTAAGTGGTGGTTCGTAACGCCCCTGCGAGGGATGCACGCAACAGCGCTTCAGGAGTCTCCTCCGTCCTTCCGCACGCGGGGAATCTTCATTACTGCGGGCGCTCTGAGCCGGGTATGACCCAAGGTCCGCTCTCCGCAGATGACATCCGCCGGTTGTGGCGTGGATGGGACGTTGACTGAGTCGCGGGCGAAGGCCCTCGGCGGGTAGCCATGACGCACCGCTGGCTACGCCTATCCGGGCACGTGGCGGGCGCGCGACATCCGCGTCTTGCTCAGGGATGGGTTCTGCGACGTGCCGCACCATGCGAATCTCATCAATGTCGAGGTCACGGTCGTGCTGCCTGGCTCCGTCCGACCGGAAGCACGGGCGAGTGTGAGAATATTCGCACAGAGTCTGATGTGAGAATATCCCCACGTTGGGTAGTGTGTGAATATCCTCACATGGATCAAGGATGTGGTCATGGCCCGCAAGACCGTCGACGTACGCAAGCCGCGTGACATCGGTGACGCGATCCGCGTCGTGCGCGAGGCGCGAGGCATCTCGCAGGACGAGCTCGCCCAGGCGAACTCATATGACCGGTTTTATCTCAACAGCCTGGAGTCCGGCCGGAGCACGCTCTACGTCACTCGGCTGCTGCGCACGCTGAAGTCGCTCGGCATCACGCTCAGCGTCACCTTCGACCCCGACCTGCCGGCCGCCCGTAAGAACCGCGTTGATGACTGACCGGCTAGAGGTGCGCCTGCATGGCCAGCCGGTCGGCTGGATAGCTCGTGGCTCTCGGCGGGAACGCATCGAGTTCGAGTGGGTTGACGGACATACGCCCGGTCCCGTTACCTTGACGGAGTCGTTCGGGTCTGTCCGGTCGAAGGCGCCGACGGCTGCTGCCAGCAGCTTCTTCGGTGGATATGCCCTCGAGGGTCGTCAGCGCGAGCAACTCACCCAGCGCCGTGGCATCAGAGACCCGACGGACCTCTATGCGATGCTCCGTGAGTTCGGCAGCTCGATCGCGGGCGCCGTCACGATCGCTGATCCGGGCGCAGCGAGCCAGACCGAGCCGCGCTATGAGCCGATCAGCAAGAGCGAGATCATCCAGCGCCTTCGCCGGGCGGTGTCGGACGGCGATCTCGGCTCGGACGACCAGAGCCGCTCGATGCTCGCCGGATACCAGCCAAAGCTGCTGCTCGCACGGTTCGGCGACCAGTGGTATCTACCCTGGGGCCGGGCGCATTCGACGCATATTCTCAAGCCACGGCTGGCAGGACGGCCCGACGGGCTCGCTCGGGAGTACTACGGGCATGCGCTCGCTGCCGAGCTCGGGCTCGCTCACTACCGCACCAAACTCGTCGGCAACGGCGCGCGCCAATACCTCGTCATCGAGCGTTACGACCGGGTGGTCCACGGAGAGAAGGTCACACTCATACATCAAGAGGACGCCGCTCAGGCTCTCGGCCTCGACTGGGTCGATGAGCATGCGAAATTTCAGAGTCCCGACGCGCCGCGCGACTCCCGCAGGCCAAGCGCGTACCGGATTGCTGAGCTCCTCGGCTCGCTCCAAGGTGAGGGGCGGCCGGTTGCCGACTTTCTGCGCAGGCTCACGTTCACTGTGCTCCTTGGCGATAACGACGCTCACGCGAAGAACGTCGGCATCCTGCACCTTCCCGGCCGCAGCGTGCTCGCAGACGTCTACGACGCCGTCCCGAACCTATTTCAGCAAGGCCGGATCAACTGCGATCTTGCCCTCGCCGTTGACCGCAGCTTCGACCACCGGCGTATCAGCGCCGCGCATCTCATCCGCGAAGCGGAGCGGTGGAATGCGCTCGGCGCCGGCGAGCCAGAGCGGATCGTTACTGCGACCTTGGCCGACTTCGCGACAGCGCTCGATCATGTGGTGGTACCCCAAGGCATTCCCGCGGCGGCTGTAGCCCAGCTTGCCTGGAACGTCGAGCGCTTGCAGTCGGGCGGGGAGATCGGCGAGCGGCCCAGCGGCTACCGGCGGCGACGTAGGTGAGGCCAAACTACGCTTCCGTCCGTTCTACCCGTCGGCTCGGCGGCGTGCCGGGCGGCTCCGCTCAGCTTCCTGGCCCAGCCATGGCGTGGCCGGCTGCCGCAGCCGCCATCCGCGTCTGCTCAGGGATGGGGATCTGCGACGTGCCGCACCATGCGAATCTCATTGATGTCGAGGTCACGGTCGTGCTGCCTGGTTCCGTCCGGCTGGAAGCCATGCTTGCGGTAGAACGCCTGCGCGCGCGGGTTCGGATCGGCCACCCATAGGCCTGCGCGATCGTCGCCGATCACCGCCGCAAGCAGGCCGCCGCCAGCTCCGCTGCCGTGATCGGCGGCCAGCACGTACAGAACGTGAAGCTGGACTGGCCAGTGGGCATCGGGGTCTTCTGCCGGTCCGGCCATCGCGATCCCGACTGGCTCACCGTTCCGCTCAGCGACGGCCACGCGGTTCGCGGAGTAACGCTCGTCACCTAGCGCGTTGGCCCAGAATCGCTCACGCCGGTCCGCGAAGTCAGGGCGGTAGAGGATCTCGTCTGCCACGAGTCCCCGGTAGGTCTCCTGCCATGACTGCACATGGATGCGGGCTATCGCCTTAGCGTCTTCAGCGCGGGCCTGCCGGACTGTTATCGATCCCATATGCCGATGGTAGGACCTCGCTGAATGGCTGCGGCGTTGCGCCGCAATGTCGCGCGACCGCGGAGCCGTTCCCCGGAATGCGGGCAATCTGTCGGCGACGTCGTCGCGGCGCCATCGGATCAAAATTCCCGGTCGGATGGGAACTCGAAGGCCAGCCTGGAGACTAGGTCTGTTCGCTGGCCTGGCCGCTGGTGCTGCTGGTGAAGGCGAGGTGCCCTGGGTGCCCGTCCGGAAAGATGGCGTCGGCGTATGCGTCGGAGATGGCGTTACCCAAGGCTGCACAGGCACCGGCCGTGTCCGCTCGCGTGTTGGCCAGGATGACGCCGAAGCCCGTACCGGGCGTCGTGGCGTGGCCAAGATCGCCCGGAGCGCTGGTCGCGCCGGTCACCAGCACATCGCCGCACCACAGCGGTGCGCTGGTCAGAGCGGCCAGTTTCTTGTGTGCCCAGGCCTGCTCACCGGCCTCGTCGTAGCCATACCAGTACACGAGCCGGGTGCCGCTGTCGGCGACTCGGGCGGCGAGCTCGAGCGCGGAGTACCCGCCTGGGCTTTTGGCATCCGGGTCGAACGGATCGATATGCACCAGTCCCGGCTCGCGGGCTGCGCCGTCCAGCCATGCGGCCACAGCCGCCATGCCATCGGTCTCGGCCACCTCGCAGCTGCGCAGGCCCAGTTCGCCCGACCAGCGTCGTAGATCAGCGGCGCTCTGCCGGTCGAGGTCACATAGCAGGTAGGAACTGGCGTCACCGAGCATCGTCATCGCCAGCAGTGCCGAGCCGGGATACAGGCCGCGGTTGCCCTGGACGTAGGAAGCGGTGATCGCCCGGTACGGAGACCGGGCCAGCGTGGCGAAGCGCGGCGCGACCTCCAGGAAGCGCAGGATGCCGAACTCCCGTTCCCGGTCATGCACGACTGAGTACGCGCCCGAGCCCGCGTGAGTCTCCGCATACCGGCCCGGCGGTTCTCGCTCCAGCACCTCGGCCAGTGCGGCGTGCTTCCAGACGTCGGAGATCTTCCCGAAATGCCGGTTAGCCACGATCCACGTGCTTCCTGGTCGTCTGTTACGAGCTGCCCTTGTGGGCGACTAGCAGTTTAGAAGATTGTCGGCCGAATCCCACTGATAGTCAGACCCAGGACGGTTGACGCTGGTGGCGCGCATGAGGCACGTAATGGGCACCGCGGGTAGCGGCGTCGCCGTGCCCGCGAGTCACCGTGAGCGACCGTCGACATCCCTAGCGTGTGGCACGAGTGCGGCACGCGCCAGGGGATAGTAACGTGTTGCGTTAGTAACGCATGGCGTTACTATGGGTTCGTGCTGCGATCCTTCCGTGACAAGGAAACCGAGGCGATCTGGGAGCGGAGGCGATCACGACGGCTGGATGCTCCGACCCAGCGCATCGCGTGGCGCAAGCTGGCGATGCTCGACGCCGCCGAGACCTTAGCGGACCTGCTCGTTCCTCCGGGGAACCGCCTGGAGAAGCTGACGGGCGATCGTGGAGGGCAGCACAGCATCCGGATCAACCGGCAGTGGCGTATCTGCTTCCGCTGGTCCGACGCCGGTCCGGAGGACGTCGAGATCGTTGACTATCACTGAGAGGAGGAGACGATGACCGCCGAGACGATCATGCCGCCAGTGCACCCCGGCGAGATCCTGTTGGAGGAGTTCCTCGATCCCCTCAACGTCAGCCAGTACCGCCTCGCCCGGGATATCCGCGTTCCGGCTCGGCGCATTAACGAGATCGTGCATGGCCAGCGCCGTATTAGCGCCGATACCGCGCTCCGCCTGGCGCGCTACTTTGGTACCTCGGAGCGGTTCTGGATCAACCTGCAGGCCCGTTACGATCTGGAGATCGAGAAGGATCGCCTAGGCGGGATCCTTGATGAGATCCAGCCGCTGGGCGCTGTGAGCTAGCTGCCCCTCTGACTCGGCCGGCTAACGCCCGTCGAATACGAGACAATCAACCGAGCCGCACACGCAGCCTGCTCGACGAGAACGCGCGTAGCCTCACTCAGCAGCTCTATCTCTGGACGGAACGATGCTGGCCCGGCGCTGCGCGAGGTCGGTGCGACCAAGATGACTCAACGAGGCAGCATTTCGTCGGCCTGAACAATCACTCCGTACCGGCGGCCACGCTGCTCGTGATCCGCTCCCCGCGGCGGGCGGAATTCCAGCGACGCTCCGCAGGCTGCCACGCTGCATCGTTAGCATTGGCAGCCAGCGGATCGGCAAAGGCAGTCACGCCGCCGACGATCTGGCGGAAGCTGTCCGGGAGGTGCAGGCCGGCCTGCCCGAGGCTAGTCCGGTATGCCTCGAACGTCTGGCGGCGGATGTCCGCCAGGTTGCCGATCATTCAGACAGCGGCTCGACTGCCGTTCCTCGGTAGGCCGCGGTAGCCAGCAGCGCCTGGCGCGCTGTGCGCTGCTCGATCACCTGGCTGCCGGTAAGGGTGTAGATATCGGCGTAGTCGCGGACTCGGGTGTTGGCGGACCCGAGGACTATCGCGGTCGCTATCTTTTCGGCAAGAACGGTCTCGACCGGGTACCCGAGGACGCGTACCGGCTCAAGGCCGGGCGCAAGGAGGGGAACTCCACTAGTCCGGGCTGCGGCGTGATGGGGTCGCCGAAGTTGACGTCCATGCGGAACTTGACGGTCGCGGTGGCGATGGCGCAGTCCATGGCGATCCGTACTCCTGCATAGATTGCCTGGCCGCGGATGATGCGCGATGTCGCAGTGTGCGTCTTGTAGACGACACCATCATCGATGGGCAGCCGGGCGATCTCCGAAATTACCGAGACGACGGCGTCCTGATCGCTGGCGAGAGACCGTGCGAGTGCGTCCAGGTCGGCGGTCGGCCGCCGCGCGTTGCAAGCGGCGAGGAGCATGCCGCCCTTGACGACGAACTTGCTTGCGTACATCGAGGCGCTGAGTCGTGCGAGCCAGCGTTCCACAACGTACAGGGTGAGGAGTTCTTGCGTGCCCCGGCGTTCCGCGCGGGCGCGGTTCTGCAGGTCGAGGTAGGCACGGCCGGGCTCTGACGTACGCGTTGGGCGGGTCATCCGGCGCTCGCGAGGTCAAGGACCCGCAGGACCGGGCCGTGGACCCTGAGGTCGCTCGCGATCCGGAGCAACTGTGCCGGGTGCGCGTCCGGGCGATGCAAATAACGATGGACCGCAACCAGAGCTGTCGGTTCGCCTACCCGGTGCCGCAGGCGCATGAGGTCCACGACGGTGCGGGCTGGATCATAGATTCGCACTGCCTCGCCGGGTGCCGCCTCTAGGTGCGACAGCCCGAGCTCGAATGTCGACGGCTCGAAGCGCAGCACTGATGTCGGCGGGAAGGATATCCGAGGCGGATGGCTCGCTCGGGGGACGGCGATCTGGACGGCGGGCGGGATCTCGTCGGTCAGGTCGTGAACTGCGGCCGCGGAGAGCAGACACACCACTGCGACCGGGCTCCGGTGCGCCACAGCAAGAAAGTCGGGATAACTCGCTGGCGGCGCGCCGGCGAGGCGGAAGACGCCTCGCGAGAGTTCGAGAACCTCCCCTGCCTCTCGCGCGGCGTACAGGTCGCGCGGAGAGATGCCTTCACTTAGCGCCGTCTCTGTCGTGAAGGTCGCTGGGAGATCTCCGATCGCGGTCACGTATAAGAGTCTCGCATGGTGTAGCACTGCGTGTAAGGATTTTATACTGAGTCTGCCCAGGTCGACTAACTCCGATGGCACGCATGTGGCACGCAACGGGCACGAGCCCGGAAACGCGCGTCCTGAAGATCGTTTAGAAACTGATGATCATGCCCTGACCTGGGCCGGAATAGCGGGAGCGGGCGACGGGAATCGAACCCGCATGACCAGCTTGGAAGATCGGTGGCTCGCTATGAGCCGTGACCTGCGGGGACACTGGTCCTGATCAGGCCCTTGCGGCTGCCGGTGAGTTGCCGTGATTGACCGTGGATCGCCCTGGCATGTGGCACGGGTGTGGCACGCGCCAGGGCTCGCCCAGTCTGCGGTTACTGCTGGCTTGTCGTGGCAGGGCGGCGGCTCCAGCGCTGCTAACCCGCTTGGCGGGTGGCGCCGGTGCGGGAGCTGATCTTGGCCCAGGAGTACCCGGCGTCCCACAGCCTGTGCACGGCCTGGCCGGTGGCGTCGTTAATATCTTCAGCCAGGCGGATCAGGTCGGTCAGGGGTTCGACGTCGCCGACGGCGACGCGGTGGTTGTAGGCCCGCAGGACGTGCCGGGCGAATGCGGCGTACTCGCTGTTCTCGGGGACCGCCTGCCGTCGCTTTGGGTCAAGCTGTCGTTGACAGTGCTCGCGGCTGAGTGGGGAGATGCTTGCCGGGTGCCGGACTCGCGGGAGGGGGCGGTCATGGCGCCTCCTGGACGGTAGGGGCGGTGGCGCAGTGGGTGACTTCACCGGTAGGCGCCGATCACTGCCCGCGGAAGGCTGATACTTCCGCGCCGGGTGAAGGCCGCATAAGGCATCGAGCGAAGACCGAAAGCGCGCGTTCCCCAGCGGGAATACCGTTCGGGAGACCGCTGTGGCGGTCCGCCAGATCGGATCGGTCTCTGAGAACTCATGCGGCGTACCTCCAACGCACGATGTGCCCGAAAGATGCCAGTGGAGCGTCTATGCTGGTGTTGGCCACTTCCGATGACGTATCCAGAGCACCTACGACACATTGGGAATACTACATGCGAGATCTTGGGCGGACCCCCCCGCGTGACGTTATTCGTACGCTTAGGCAGGAGGTTGGCTTTTGTTGCCCAGTTCGCGAATGCGGAAGCCCTTATCTCACTTGGCATCACTTTGACCCCGAGTGGCGAGTGGAGCATCATCACCGGCCAGAAGGAATGATTGCGCTCTGCCGACTGCATGCAGATCAGGCGGACAACGGCGCTTTCACTGCCAGTCAATTGCGCGAATTTAAACGAGATGGAAGGGCGAGAGCCCGCGAAGTCCGCGGACGGCTCAACTGGATGCGCCAACGCTTGCTTGCAGTCGTGGGTGGCAATTTCTTCTATGACGTTTCGGTAGTTCTTAAGATTAATGATACGAAACTTATATGGTTTGATCGCGACGACGAAGGCTACATTCAGCTTAATTTTCGTATGCCAAGTGCCACAGGGCGTTCACGTGCGGCAATCGAGAACAACTTCTGGCGAGTTACGCCGGCCGTTAATGAAATTATATGCCCGCCGAGCGGCAGGCTGGTGGAGGTTAAATACAATAACGGGGATAAGTTCCGAGTCGAATATCTTAATATCGAATCCGCCGACTCTCTGGACTCTCGATATCCGCGTTCAAATACGCGCTCATGGTCTGACAGTCTCGAGTTCCCGATAACGGCTGTAGAGGTATGGGAAACTGCTGCGGGCACGCCAGTTCAACTTGGACCCGACTTCTCTCGGCTAGGCGGGGCCCGTTTTGAAGCCGGATTCATACAAGCGAGTGGCGGAAGTGCTTTTCATATTGAAATGGAAGCAAACGAACTTGCATTGCTTCTTCCTCAGGATGACAAGCTATACATCGGGGCCGATATCAGTCTGACTGATCTACTTGACAGAAGCCGGGAACCTCCGAGGCTGGAGGGACTTACGTTCACAGAGTATCGAGTACGCGGTCCCGTAGTTGTCTATCCGTTTGGGGCGCCTAATGCCTTTAACGGATGCCGTTTTCAGAATCCGGTAGAAGCCATGCTCTTCGAGGTTCCCGACAAGTCATTCAAAGTAGGCGTCGTTCCGATGATCGCTTGTAGATTTACAGAATGCGAGATCGAGGGAATGGCCTTCGTCGGCCCACCGGAACAGCTTGCTACTTTCCGGCATATGTCTTGAACTACCCTTCTGCGCCCAGCTCTAGGCGGACTCGTGTCCGCGATTGGGTGAAGCGCATCCGTTCGCGCGCGTGTCATGCGACATCGCTCGATACTGTGAGCTATACTCTCTGGTCTGGCAATGCGGCGCATGACCTAGCGCTCGTAGCCTCAATTTAGGTGGAGAATCTTGAACGGCTTGATCTTTGCATATACTACGATTGGTGGCGTCGTGGGGGCAGCGGCGACTCACTGACTTCCTAGCTAGTTTCGGCAGTTGCCTATCGAATAGTGGCATTGCTGGGCTTCGCCCGAGGGTTAGCGAAGCCCTAGGACGGTTGAGAGTGCTTCGTCGATGCCCCATTGCTGGTCGGGGCTGACGCGGCCGACCATGTCACCCAGCCGCCCTGCGTCTACAGCTCCGACCTGCTCCACCAGGACTCGGGTGGTTTCCCCGAAGAGATCGATCTCGGGCCGGAAGGACGCTGGCTTCGCGCTCAGGGATGTCGGGGCGACCAGGACCACCGAGCGTGGCAGGAGCATGTCGGACTGGACGATCACGCCGTAGCGGCGGCCGCATTGCTCGTGACCTGTCCCTCGTGGTGGCCGGAACTCGTAGATGTCACCCCGGAGCACGCATGCTCTCCATGAATTCGGCAACCTCGAGCATTTCCTGGCGGTCGGCTTCGTCGGCTTCCAGCGCTGCTGCTTCGGCAGCCACCGCAGCGCGGCGGCGCAGTTGCCAGGCGCTGTCGAGGATGGCCCGCCGGATAGCCTCGGACCGTGTCAGGCCGGTGGACTCGATCTGGGCCAGGGCGCGTAGCGCTTCCTGATCGAGGCGCACGCTGATGGCTGACGACATGGACCAAGTGTATCACGTTTCGTGATACACCCCGATGGGAGCCGGGCCTGGATGGTCGCAGTCGGGGCACGTATGTGGCACGGACGGGCCCAGAAGGTGGCCCCTGACGAGGAATTGGCGAGAGAAAGTACCGCTGAACTGGGGAAATAGCGAGAGCGGGCGACGGGAATCGAACCCGCATGACCAGCTTGGAAGGCTGCGGCGCGGAGTAGTCTGAGCTGCTGCCGCCCAGGTCAGGGCATGTTTGCGAGTAACCGCGAGTGCCCCTGAAACACCGCTGCTGACCGTCCGATCGGGCACGTGACGGGCACGGGCCGCCCGCCCGTACCGCTCCGTCCTTCCGATAGGCGCCGAACGAGCCGGGCAGGATCACGGTCAAGGGTGGCCGGAGGCCATCGCGTGTAACGCGAAGCGCCCTTGACCGTGATCCTGCCCGGCTCAACGATGGATCGCCGGAAGGACAGTCGCCAAGAGCCTTCACATTCAATGTGAAGGGCGGGGCTGGCTGTCAGTCAGCCGCCCCGCCCCGGCGGAGCTGACGGGACTCGAACCCGCATCCTCCCCTTCGTTAGAGGGGCGCTCTGTCCGTTGAGCTACAACTGCCTTCATGCTACCTGGGATCGATCCTGCCCAGCGGGGGACCGTGCCGACCTGGGATGGATCGTTGCAGACCAGAGGCGATGCGACGTGCCCGTCCGCGACCGTGATGGGTCGCTGATTACGTCCGATCGGCCATGCCGGGCGCGGTCACGGGGTGGAGCGCTCTGCCGAGACGTCCATAGCCCCGTCGCTGGACTTGTGTCGACCCGAGATTGCTGAGCCACGGATCGCTTTAGGCACCAGTATCGCGCCATGCCGTGGTAGCGTCACCTATGCGAGGCGGCGGAAGCTTATAATCCCAGCTTCCTAGTTGATGTAGCGAGCGACGCAGGTTTCCAATCAGCATTAATGTCTCGCCATTCCGTATTAATTCTTCTCCCTGCCGTGTAATTCTGGAGATTTGATGATAGTGTTTCTGGACTCGACTGTATTTAGTGGCGATTCCGAATGCACGGGAGTAGCATGGCGCGCGCTCGTGCATGCGGCTCAGCATTGGGATATGCGTATTCAGACTACCGAGGTAGTATTTGCCGAATCAGTCGCTAATTATCAGCGTACGATTCGCGGTTCGCGGCAGGACCTGCTCAAGGCATTCGGGACTTTGGGAAGGCTCGGATTTGACGACTTCCTTAAGGATCCGCTGGAAACATTGAACGAATCGGCTCGCACATATCCGGAACGACTTCGAAAGACTCTGGAGAGCTGTGGAGTCGAGATCGTTAAAATTACCGGTATTCCACACATGCAGGTTGTAGAACGCGCCGTCAGTCGCAAGAGGCCGTGCGATAACAAAGGCGACGGCTATCGGGATACCCTAAATTGGCTTGCCTTGCTAAAGATCGTGAAGCGGAATCGGAAGCAGCGTATTATTTTGGTCAGCGGAGATTCGGATTTCGCGGCGCTCGACAGTCCCGTTCTCCGCCTGCATCCGGACCTTGTTCAGGAATTGCAAGAGATTGCGGCGTCTGATCGAGTCTCTTTGCATCGTGGCGTTCGAGATCTTGTTATGAGTATCGCTGCTGAACGAATGGCTGACTCCAGCAGCGATGTGCAGGCGGTTGCGGACAATCTGCAACTAGCGTCAATCTTGACATACGTGACCGCCAATCTATTTCCAATTCTGCATGGCTCGGCCGTCGACACTTACAAGTGCGGACTTCCCCTGGAGGCCTCCAGCGGTCGCCTGACTGCCATGAGTAACGGTCGCGCGACCAAACTAGAGGTAACCGGACCGATATCCGATGACCTCTTGTTTGGACATTTCGAATTGGAGGTAGATGCGGTAATTGAGATTGACATGCCGACGGGCGGCGAATCATCAACACCTATTTCTAAGCCGCTAGTACTTCGAGGGACGGCGAACCTTGATAAGCACCTCAGGGCGCAGTACGTGGAACTTGATGAGATCGAAGCGCTTCCGGGCGACCCTGGTCGCGCAATGCGAGACGAACTCAGAGCCATGGCTGCTCGTGCCAGCAATGCCCTTGACGCGGCGAAGATTAATGCGGATTACCTGGCGGGTGCCACGGGCATCCTGGCGAACTGGCCAGCGGACTACCTGAAGGGCTTCACGGGCATCGCGGCGAACTTGCCAGCGGATTACCTGGCGGGTGCCACGGGCATCCTGGCGAACTGGCCAGCGGACTACCTGAAGGGCTTCACGGGCATCGCGGCGAACTTGCCAGCGGATTACCTGGCGGGTGCCGCAGGCATCCTGGCGAACTGGCCAGCGGACTACCTGAAAGGCATCGCACCTACGCTGTACCCGCAGGGCCTGGCCGCTTCCGACTATCTGAAAGGACTCCCTCAGTCGAACGACGAAGGGCTCGACGAAAGGCTCGACGAAGGGCTTGACGAAGGGCTCGACGAAGGGCTCGACGAAAGGCTCGACGAAAGGCTCGACGAAAGGCTCGACGAAAGGCTCGACGAAGAGGGATCTTAGCGACGTGTCGCCGTGCTTCTCAAAATGTACCGTGACGAGTGAGTCAGCTTCGGCGCGCAGGAAACGGTATCGCTGGCCGGACGCGCTGCACCGGGTCGGCCCGGAGGGCCGCAGCCCGGTGCAAGCGGGATCGGGCGCGGCGGTGGTCCGCCGCCTTGATCTAGTACGGCTCAATTCGGCAGAGCAGCGCTGTACCAGCGCTGAGCCGAGCTGTCCTGTCTCGGCAGATGCTTGACGCTCCAGTCCACCGGGGCCGGGCGGCCTTAGCGGGATGGTCCTCGCTGGCAGCTCTGGAAGTCTGGTTGCTTGTATTGCTATGGATAGCTCTGCGTGTGAATGACGCTCGGATTGCTTTCCTGGCGGGGTGTCTTGCCGGGGGCGGGGGAGGTATTAGCGTCGTGGGGTGGCCGATGACGGTAATGGCGGGCGGAGCCGGTGGCGGACGTTCGGTGAGCGGACGATCTATGACAGTGAGTGGGTCTGGCTGGGCCAGGTGGATGTGGAGGTGCCGGGCGGGGAGCGGTTCTGGCATCACGTGGTCCGGCTGCCGCGTGCTGCGGTGATGGTGCTGGTGGATGAGCGGGACCGGGTGCTGCTGATGTGGCGGCATCGGTTCGTGCAGGACCGGTGGGGGTGGGAGCTGCCGGGCGGGCTGATCGATGAGGGCGAGGAGCCCGAGCAGGCGGCGGTCCGGGAGCTGGAGGAGGAGACGGGTTACCGGGCGGGGCGGGTGGAGCACCTGGTGACGTTCCAGCCGATGGTCGGGATGGTGGACTCCGAGCATGCGGTGTTCATCGGCCGTGACCCGGTGCGGGTCGGGGAGCCGGTGGAGGTGAGCGAGGCGGACCGGGTCGAGTGGGTGGCGCTGTCGTCGGTTCCGGAGCTGATCGCGCGGGGTGAGATCTGGAACTCGGGGGTGCTGATCGGCCTGCTGGGCCTGCTGGCACGCAGGGACTGACGCTAGGCGGCCTGGCCGATCTTGTGTTTCAGGTCGGTGATGCGGCGGTGCTGGCGCGCTGATCCGGTGAGCTGGGCTAGCTCGGCGGCGCGGGTGAGGTGCTGGCGGGCCTGGTCGTTGTCCCCGGTGGCGTGGCAGGCGGCGGCGAGGTCGCAGCGCAGTCCTGCTTCGGCGCGGGTGAACGCGGGGTCCATGCCGGTGAGCGCGGCGGTGAGGTCGCTGATATTGGTGGTGTCGCCGAGGTGGATCAGGCAGTTGCCGCGCCAGCGGGCGAGGTGGGCGTCGTTGAGGGCGAGGTAGGGCAGGTCATCGGCGGCGGGCTGGCTGAGGTGGCGGGCGGCCTGGTCGAGGGCGGCATGGCAGGTGTCGTGCTGGCGGGCGGCGGCGGCCATCTCAGCCTCGGCGGCGTGCAGCCAGCAGCGGAGCTGACCGGGGATGGCGGAGCCTGCCTCGTCGCGGGCGGCGCGGACTTTGTGGAGCGCTTCACCGGGCTGGCCGAGGTCGAGCAGGACGTATGCCTGCTCCCCGGCGGCGAAGGCGAGCAGGGCGGGGTTCTGTGCTTCGCGGGCGGCGGCGGTGGCGGTCTCGAAGTGACCCCAGGCGGCGTTCAGGCGGCCGGTGTCGATGGCTTGCCATCCGGCGAGCGCGGCGGCGTCTGCGAGGACCAGGGCGAGTTCCTGGCGGCGGCCGGGGGTGAGGGTGTGGCGGAGGCTGCCGCGTAGCTGGGTGATGTGGGCGTCGAGCTTGATGGTGACGGCGGGGGCTCCGAGGCGCCGGTCGAGCAGGCGGATCGCGTCGGTCTCGGACTGGAGAGCATGGATCACGGTGGCGTCGAGGTAGCGGGCGCGGGTGATGCGGCGGGCTAGCTCGGCGGCCCGCTCGGCCTCGGTGGACGGCACGGCGCGGGCGGGAGGCGCGGGCTGGCGGGGTGCGATGCCCAGGGACAGGCGGGCGTGGTCGGGCATGTCCAGGCCGTCGGCGATCCTGGTCAGCAGGCTCAGGCTGGTCACGTCCTGGAGTCCGCGGCTGATCAGGCTGACCCGGTTCTGGGACAGGCCGGTGGCGGTGCAGATCCGGGTCTGGCTGATCCGCTGCTGCCCTGGGCGGGGCTCGCAGATCAGCGTGAACAGCGCGCCGATGTCCTGGCCGGATAGTGCCCGGCGGACGTCGGGGCGTGCCCAGAACTCGGCTGGTAATGCCGGTGGATCGAAAGCGCTGTCCCGCATCGCTGCCCCGCCCTGGCTCGCTGTTCCCCGGCAAGGTTATCGCTTCATACCAACGTGGTAACTCAGGGTGGGATGGGCTGGGCGGGGCTGCTGCCTGATCGTGGGGGCCATGACACGACGCGAGGCTGATCCGGGCAGGTGCCCGGCGTGCCGGGGACGCGGCTGGAAGTTCCGCCGGTCCCGCCGGGCGCTGGCAGTTGGCACGCTGGCGCGCGGGGCCGCGCACCCGGCGCGGGTGACGTGCGCGGAGTGCGACGGTTCCGGGCGACGCGAGAGGACGGACGAGAGATGAGTGACCGTGACCAGAACTGGCCCCTGGGCACCGGGCCGAGGGGCAGGTTCCAGATCCTCCAGGCGCTGGAGGACGCGATCGCGTTCCGGATGGCTAGGGCGGCTATCCCGTGCCTGGACTGCGAGGACGCCGGCGGGAAGTGCGACGACCACGCCTGCGACGTGCAGCTGGTCGCCAGTTACCGGCAGACGCTGGCGGCTGCACCGCAGCGCCCGCGCCCGGCTCCAGCCGCTCCTGCCACTGCCGCCAGCGTGGCACTGGCCGGGTGACGCTGACCCGGCCTTCCCGCTCCGTGTGCGTGACATCATGGCTGCCTGGCCGTTAGGCTGCTTGGGCAGGCAAGTAGCCATGTGACGTGGCTGACGGTGAGGCGATGGCATGGCCTTTGAGTACACGCCGCCGAAGTACGCGCAGCTCATCTCGGAGTTGCAGCGGCGGATGGAAGGCGGGGAGTACCCGCCGGGGTCGCTGCTGCCCTCCGAGCATCAGCTATCGGCGGAGTTCGCGGTTGCCCGGCCCACGGTGGTCCGGGCGCTGCGGGTGCTGCGGCAGGAAGGCTGGATCGAGACCCAGCAGGGCAAGGGCAGCTTCGTCAGGGGCCGCCCTGCCCTGGCCGGGGTCACCGCCGGGCGTCGCGGCCAGGCAGAGCTGGACCGGGACGAGTCCCGCGAGGACGGCGACCTGCTGGCCGCCGGCACTGCCCCCGCGCCCGCGCGGATCGCCGCCATGCTCGGCTGCCCGCCCGGCAGCGACCTGGCCTGCCGCAGGCTGCTCTACCGCCGGGAAGGCGAGCCGTCCGAGATCGTCACCTGGTGGCTTCTCCCCGCGCTGGCTGCGGGCACTGGCCTGGACAGCCCGGAGCCGCTGCGCGGCGGGGTCCGGCCCCTGCTGGCCAGGACCGGCGGGGTGCGCATCGATCACGTGGTGGAGACCGTCACCGCCCGGCACGCCGCGCCCGGCGAGGCCAAGACCCTGGGCATCACCCGGTCAGCTCCCGTGCTCGCCCTCTACGTGAGCGCGCGGGACGCAGCAGGCAACCCGGTCCTCGCGGCCGAGGTGGCGATGCCCGGCGACCTGCACGAGCTCGAAGACGCCTACCCGGTCGGCTAGCCAACCGCTCCTGACAGCTTGACCAACCAAGTTCGGTGGCTTACATTGGTCTCAACTTGATTGCTCAAGTGATCAAGCAGACAATTTCTTTCAGGAGGATGGATGTCGGTGCAGGGTCCGATCCCGGTGGAGTTCGCGGCGGTGTTCCCCAGGGGCGCGTACGCGACGGCGGGGGAGTGGGAGCCGGTGCGGGATTTCGAGGCGAGCAAGGCGCGCGGCCAGTTCGTGCAGTCGAAGGACAAGGTGTCGGGGCTGCCGCTGTGGCAGGCCGACATCATCGACGCCGACCCGTCGGCGCGGGACAAGACGGTGCGGGTGAAGGTCGCGGCGGGCGACCAGCCGGTGCTGCCTGCCCCGGCGGGCGGGCTGCCGTTCGTGCCTGTGGAGCTGGCCGGGCTGACGGTGACCCCGTACGTGAGCCAGGCCGGGCGGCTGGCGTTCTCGGTGAAGGCCACCGGGGTGCGGGTGCCGGTGCCGGGCCGGGGCGGCCGGGGCAGCGGCGGGCAGGAGGGCGGGGCGTGAGCAGTCCGGGAGGGTCGTTCGGGGCCGCGTGGGTGCATGTCGGGACGGACTGGGAGGTGCGCTGCTCGACCTATGAGGGTGAGCTGCCGATCCTGGCCGTGAATGCCGGGAACAGCTCGGTGACGGTCAACCTCGCGGACCGGATCGTGCCCGGCGAGGCCGGGGTGGCGTTCGCGCGGGAGCTGGCGGCGCAGGCGGCGGTGTTCGCCTCCGAATGCGAGCGGCTGCACGCCGAGCACCAGGCCGCCAGCGAGTCCGGGTCCGGGCAGGACGCGGCGGCATAGGCAGGGCGGGGCGGCAGGAACTGGCATTCCTGCCGCCCCTGGTTCTCCCCGGATCTTCGCAAACCCTGAGAGGTGCTGATCGTAATGCGTGTTCGCCGTGTGCAGGTGACGGGCGAGCAGCTCGCCCAGGTCGCCAAGAGCGACCCCTTCGCCCCCGTGGCGTGGCGTTCCCCGGTGTACCGGACCCCCGCCCCGGTCATCCTGCTCGTCCAGCTCGCCCGCCTGGTCCTGCGGGCGGCATGGTTCCTGATCCGCCACCCGCTGCTCACGGCGGCGGTGGTTGGTATCGGGTGGCTGTGGGCGGCGCGCGGCTGGCCCGCGCTCGTGATCCTGGCGGCGGCCGTCGCCGTGGCGCTGACCGTGCTGCGGGTGGCGTGGCCGTCGTCGTTCGCCCGCCTGGTGACCCAGCCGGTGCGTGACCGGTGGCGGTGGTGGCGGTACCGGTCCCGGTGGCACGCCGTGATGACCGTCACCGGCCTGGCGCCGGTCCTGCGCGGCACCCCGGTAGTCCCGGTCCTGGGAAAGGTCCGCGCCGGACGGCACGCCGACCGCGTGACGGTGCGGCTGGTATCGGGCCAGTCCCCGGCCGACTTCGCGGCAGAAGCCGAGGGGGTCGCGCACGGGCTCGGGGTCCTGTCGTGCCGGGTCCGCACCGCCCCGCCCGGCCAGCTCGTCCTGGAACTGGTCCGCCGCGACGCCCTCGCCGTCCCGGTCCCCGCCATGCCCGTCCCCGCCGTCCCCGACCTGCGCGCCCTGCCCGTCGGCGTACGGGAGGACGGGACCGTGCACACCGTCCGCCTCGCCGGGACGCACCTGCTGATCGCGGGGGCGACCGGCGCGGGGAAGGGGTCGTGGCTGTGGGGGCTGATCCGGGCCATGTCCCCCGCCATGCACGCCGGGCTCGCGGAAGTGCACGCCTGTGACCCGAAGCTGATGGAACTGGCGTTCGGGAGGGAGCTGTTCGGGCGGTTCGGCCGCTACGCGGCCGGACCGGAACCTATCGCGGACCTGCTGGAAGCAGACGTGGCGGCGATGCAGGCACGCGCTGCCCGGTTCGCCGGGAAACAGCGCGACCACACCGCCACAGTCAAGGACCCGTTCGTGGTGGTCGTGGTGGACGAGGTCGCGTTCCTGACCGCCTACCAGGCCGACCGCAAGCTCAAAGACCGCACCCTCGCCGCCCTGGCCACCCTCACGACGCAGGGCCGGGCGGTCGGCTACTGCGTCGTCGCGGCGCTGCAAGACCCCAGGAAGGAGGTCCTGGGCATCCGCAACCTGTTCCCCGACAAGATCGCCCTGCGGCTCGACGAGCCATCGCAAGCCGACCTGGTCCTCGGCGACGGCGCACGCGACCGGGGCGCGCTATGCGACCAGATATCGGCCGACCCGGTGACCGGTGCGGGGGTGGCCTTCGTGCGGCTGGAGACCTCGCCGGACCCGGTGCGGGTGCGGGCGGCGTTCGTGTCCGACGACGACATCCGCGCGATGGTCACCGCGCTTACCTCACCGGCCACCGAGACCATGCCCGCCGTGGCGCTGGCCCCTGGGCAGGCGGCGTGATCAGCGGGTGGCTGGCTCCCGAGGACTGCCCCGACTGCGGCGGCCCCCTGCTCGACACCAGCGACGGCCCCCGGCTGCTGGTCCTGGCCTGTCCTGGCTGCGGTTACACCGTGACCTGGCGCGCCACCGACCACCCCGCAACCCTCGATGACCCCGAGCACCTGGAGGCTGAATGACCACTGGCGGGACTCGTGTCCAGCGGCTGGCGATGCCGCTGGCCCGTGACGTCGTCCGCGACCTCGCCCTGGAGAACGGCGGGTGCGTCCGGCCCGTGCAGCTCCGCCGCACCGACACCGACGCCGGCCGCACCGAGCAGATCCTCGTCCCGTGCGGGCACACCCTCGCGGCGGTCTGCCCGTCCTGCGCCGACCGGGCCAAGACGCTCCGCGCGGCCCAGTGCCGCGAAGGCTGGCACCTGGACACCGAACCCGTGATCGTCCCGGACCCGCCAGACCTGCTCCAGCGGACCTGGGTGGAGAACCGGGCCGAGGTGCAGCAGATGGCCGACCAGGCCCGCGCCGATCAGCTCCCCGACCTCGCCGCCGACCTGGACGCGCTGAACGCCGACCTGGACGCCGAGGTCATCGCGTCGGGCGTGCGCGGGCATGTGCTGCCGAAGCGGACCGCGCGGCGGCACCGGTCCACCCGGCGGCGGCAGGACACCCCCGACCTGCCCCGGCGGCCGGTGTCGGCGCGGACGGTCGGCAAGACCTACACCGCGCCGGACGGCAAGACCTTCCGGCCGTCCATGTTCGTGACCCTCACCTGCGACACCTACGGCAAGGTGAACGCTGACGGGCTGCCCGCTGATCCGGGCTGGTATGACTACCAGCGGGCTGCCCGCGACGCGCTGCACTTCGCGGCGCTGTTCGACCGGCTGGTCCAGAACCTGCGGCGCCTCGCCGGGTATGACCTCCAGTACTTCGCCGCCATCGAGCCACAGCGACGCCTGGCGCCGCACGTGCACGTGGCGATCCGCGGCACCATCACCCGCACCGAGCTGCGGCAGGTCATCGCCGCGACCTACCACCAGGTGTGGTGGCCCTCCACTGACCTTGTGCGTCACGACGACGGCAGCCTGCCCGTCTGGCATGAGCCGTCCGGCCGGTACCTCGACCCCGAGACCGGCGAGTTCCTCCCCGCCTGGGACGACGCGCTCGACGCCATCGGACCCGATGACGAGCCGCTGCACGTGGCCCGGTTCGGACCCCGGTTCGACGCTCAGGGCGTGCTGGCCGGGTCGCGGGACTCGGCCCGGTGCATCGGCTACCTCACCAAGTACCTGACCAAGCACCTCGGCCACTGCCACCACGCTGACGGCCCGGTCGCCGACCACGCCCAGCGGCTCGTAGACGCGCTCCGCTACGAGCCGTGCTCGCCTACGTGCGCGAACTGGCTGCGGTACGGCATCGAGCCTAAGAACGCCCACGAGAGACTGCGGCCCGGCCACTGCGCGGGCAAAGCGCACAGGCCCGAGTACCTCGGCTACGCCGGACGCCGCGTCCTGGTCTCCCGCAAGTGGTCCGGCAAGACCCTCGCCGACCACCGCACCGACCGCCGCGAGTGGCTCATGACCACCCTCGGCCTTTCGGCAACCGACCCCGCCCGGTACGCCTGGGAACCCGTCAAGCCCGGCGACCCCGACCACATGCCACCCGCCCAGAGACTCCTGCACGTCGTCGCCGACCGCCAGAAATGGCACACCGCACTCGTTCTGGCCAGAGCCAGAGCAAGCGGCCACGAACCCCCCGATCTTTCGGCAACCGGGCAGGCAGCATGACCGGCCCGGCCCAGAATCCCGCTGCTGACCGGCTGCTCACCGTCGCCCAGGCCGCCGAGCTACTCGGCACCACCGAGCGATTCCCCCGCCGCCTCATCGAACAGCGCCGCATCCGCTTCGCCCGCATCGGACGACACGTCCGCATCCCCGAATCAGCACTCCGCGAGTACGTCGCCGCCGGGCTTGTCGAGCCCGTCACCACTAGGAGGAAGACGGCATGACCAAGAAACGACGCTTCGGCCGCGTACGGAAGCTGCCGTCCGGCCGATGGCAGGCCCGCTACTGCGGTCCTGACGGGATCGATCGGCCCGCAGACGAGACCTTCGCTTCCAAAAAGGCCGCCGAGGTCTGGCTGACGCTGACAGAAGCGGAAATCAGGCGCGGTGACTGGTTAGATCCGGACGCCGGTCGGGTTCCGTTCGGCAAGTACGCAGAGACCTGGATCAACGATCACGTGCTCAAAACGCGAACGGAAGAGCTGTATCGCGGGCTGCTTAAAAACCATCTCGCCCCGACCTTCGGTAAGACGGATCTCTGCGATATCCGAGAGGGAGATGTGCGGAGCTGGCGCAAGGAGCGCCTGTCCTGCGGGTCAAAGCAGAACCGGCCGTTCGGCCCGGTCACCGTCGCCAAGGCATACCGGCTCCTGCACGCCATCCTGAACACTGCGACTGATGACGGGCTTATCCGGCGCAATCCGTGTCGGATCAAGGGCGCCGGTCAGGAGGACTCGCCAGAGCGTGAGGTCATCCCGCTCGCCACATTGATCGAGCTGCTTGGCCATGTGCCTCCGCGATACCGGGCACTGGTGCTGCTGGCCACCTTCGCCAGCCTCCGGTTCGGTGAGCTGGCGGGACTGCGGCGGGGGCAGCTCGACCTGGAGAACTGCGCCGTTCGCATCGTCGCCGCGACAGCCGAGACCGACGGCGGGCTGCTGCTAGACGATGATCCGAAGTCGCAGGCCGGGCGGCGGCGGGTCGCGTTCCCGGCGGAGATCGCGCCGGAACTGCGCTGGCACCTGGAGCGGTTCGCACAGTCCGGAGACAACGGCCTGGTGTTCATCGGCCCGAAGGGTGGCCGGCTGCGGCGGTCTACCTTCCGGCGGACCTGGACCAAGGCCCGTGACGCTGTCGGCCTGCCGGACTTCCACTTTCACGACCTGCGGCACACCGGCAACACGATGGCGGCGGGGCAGGGCGCGAGCATCCGCGAGCTTATGGAGCGCATGGGCCACACCAGCGCGCGGGCCGCGCTGATCTACCAGCACGCCACGCGCGAGCGAGACGAGGCCATAGCGGCGGGCATGGGCAAGATGCTGCGCAAGGCCAGGCGCAAGGCGAGCGGTGTAACGACGGGCACGGAACAGCGATCGGGCACGCAACGGGCACGAGCCCGGAAACGCGCGTCCTGAAGATCGTTTAGAAACTGATGATCATGCCCCTGACCTGGGCCGGGATAGCGAGAGCGGGCGACGGGAATCGAACCCGCATGACCAGCTTGGAAGGCTGGGGCTCTGCCATTGAGCTACGCCCGCGTGACGGCCAGGCCGTCGCCCGTAGCCTACAGGTTCCGCGATGACGGCTAGGACTCTGTAAGCGCCGCCTGGCCGCCGCGC
The DNA here is from genome assembly GCA_963725175.1 of uncultured Actinomycetota bacterium. Classification (GTDB taxonomy): domain Bacteria; phylum Actinomycetota; class Actinomycetes; order Streptosporangiales; family Streptosporangiaceae; genus DASUBV01. Next base: position 1,503,426 of record CAVRXH010000006.1, on the reverse strand, counting down.
AGAGCCTCCCGCCGGCCCAGCCGAATCAAGTTGCGCGAGCCACCGCGACCGGGCACTCTCTGGTGGGACAGGGTAGGCTTCGGCTGGCCTGACGGGATGTGGCGCAGCTTGGTTAGCGCGCCTGCTTTGGGAGCAGGAGGCCGCGAGTTCGAATCTCGCCATCCCGACATATGCCTTCACGCGGATCAGACCAGCGCAAGCTGGCAGTCCAGGGCCGCAGCGAGCCGCTGAAGCGTAGCTTCCGTTGGGTTCCCCGCTCCGCGCTCGATTCGGCTGATGTCTGCCTGCCGCACGCCGGTAAGTTCGGCAAGCTGTCGCTGGGTCAGGCCGCGCGCCACCCTCGCGTCCCGGTACTGAAGACCGAGTGCGATGGCTGCCTCGAACCGGCGGCGTTGTTCAGCTTCACCGGGGGTCTCGGCGGCCTCGCGCTCGACGAGCCATGCCCTCGCGCTAGTTGCCATGATGCCGATGCTAGGCGGGGCAGGAGCTGAGACCGATTCGCAGGGTGTCGTCGATAGCGGTGCGCAGGACGTACTGGCGGCCGGACGCGTCGCGGTAGCTGACGAGCCTGGCCGGACTCGCGACCCGGCCGGGAACCTGCCGCTCTGGCGCGGCCGGATCTAGCGCAGGCCGAATAGTCTCCGTAAGGCCCTGACGAACCCGCCTTCAGCGGACCGGCCTGGGTGCCGGGTGGTGTACACGGCGCGTGATGCCTGGCGGACCGGCCGCGGGGTCGCCGCATACCGAACCGTCCTGACCGGGTGCGTGGCCCGGCGCACCGACCTCGGCGTAGCGGCTCGCACGGTCCTTCTCACGGTGCGGCGCGCTGACCGGCGAACCATTCTGCGGGCGAACCCCATGACAGCCTCCCCTGCTCGTCTCGCGGCTGATGTCAAGACGCGCCCGTGACCCTGCTGGTTGTCGGCCACGTCGCACAAGCGGCCTATGTCCGGGGCCGGGGCTGCTGATGGTGACCCGGGCCCAGTCGTGCCACCGGTGTCCCCTGGCACCATCACCTGCCGGTAGCCGCTGCCAGGCACGCCCGGGCAGCCGCGCGGCGAGCTCATCGGCGCGGACGGTGCGGCCGGCCCCGGCGGGGACACGGTGATCGCGCGCGACGGCCAGCACATAGGCGATGTGCTGCTGCTCCAGCCAGGTGCGCAGCGGCCCGTTATCCCCATGGGCCTCGTCGGCGGCCACCCGGGCGAACGGCACCCGCGCGCTGACGGCCCGCTCGATCATCAGCCTGGCCAGCCGCGGCCTGGTCGCGAACGCCGCGTGCCCGGGAATCCCGGCCGCCTCGCAGCGGCCCGGGTCACCGGTCCAGGACTTCGGCAGGTACAGCGCCCGGTCAGTCAGCGCGTGCCCGCGCGGGGCAGCATAGCCAAGGCAGGCCGCGACCCGGGCGTTCTCGATCCGGCCCGCGGTGCCGGTGTACTGCCGCCGCGCCCCCGGCGCGGCGGTGCCTTCCTTCGCGTCCCCCGTCTCATCCGCCACCAGCACCGCGCCGGGATCACCCAGCTGCTCCACGACGTAACTGCGCACGTCGTCGCGGACCCCGCCGGCGTCCCGCCGGGCCCGGGACAGCAGGTGCCGCATCCCGTCCGGAGTCCGGTCCCCGGCATGCCCGGCGATCGTCCAGCAGTTCTTGCGCGGCAGCCCGGCCAGCAGGCCCAGCACGAACGCCCGGGCCCGGCGCCGCGGCTCCGCCCGGCTGAACCGGGCACCGGCCCGGGTCATCAGCTCATCGAATGTCCCCAGCCAGCGGCCAGTGCCTACGCCGGGGCCAGCGGCCGCCAGAAGATCATCGCGAGTCACCGCAAACCCAGATGATCAGGCAGCGGCCGCCCCGTCTCCGGTACCGGCACCCAAGATCTGCGGCCCGGGCGGCAGGCAGGGCTGCATCACGTCCAGCCGCGGCCGGCGTAGCATCCGACTGCCATCTCACACCCGGGAGCACACATGCGACGAGGCGAGGTCTGGTGGGCCGAGTTCGACGAGCGACGGCCTGTCGTGCTGCTGTCGGAAGACGAGCCATCCGGGTCCCGGGCGATGCAGGTCGTCGCTCCAGCGGATACCGACATCTCGGCCTGGGGAATCGAGGTGGCAGTCGGCGTCCCGGAAGGACTGCCCTTTGAAGGCGTGCTGCGGTTCGCGTTCCCGTGGCCGGGCTTTACCCCGTGCACCTGGCTGACCACCCTGAGCCGGGACGACCTGACCGAGCGGGCAGGCGCAGTGTCCACCGCCAAGCTCAGCGAGATCGACGACGCACTGCGTGCCAGCGAGCAAAGGACGGCGTGGACCCCGGCCGCGGCGGCCAGGCTCAGCGAGATTAAGGATTCCCTCCGCCGGCGGACTCAGGCAGACGGAGAAGGAACGGACGCGCACGCTGACGAAGGCCGATCTCGTCCGCACGACCGACGGTCCGCGGCGCCTCAGCAACAAGATCACGATCTACGGCCGGAGTACTAGGCAGGGCAGGCGTTGGGGCCGGTCTGCAAGGTCGCGTCGATCGCCGTGTGCAGGACGTACTGGTGCCCGGCGGCATCGCGGTAGCGGATGAGCATGCCGTCCTCGCTGCCCTTGTCGTGACCGGCCGCGATCCGCAAGCCGATCACCGGGTCGACCCACTCGCCAGGCCGGACCCGCGCCCCGGCCGGAACATGCCGCTTACCCCACTCAATGCCCGGCAGCAGCAGGTGCCGGGGCGGTGGCCACCCGTCGGTGTCGCCGATCACGTTGCGCCGCAGCGGCACGACGAAGGCGCCGATCAGCCGGAGGTTCCGCGGCGCGGCCAGCGTCACGCTCTCGATGGTGAGGGTGCCGCCGCTGTGGTTGGTCACCGACAGGTAGCCCTCGGACATGGACTCGCCGGGCCGCAGGGGAGTGCAGGTCTGGGTCGAGTTCCCGGCCGGCCCGAGCGGCCCGCCCGAGATCACCCCGCGGCCGGGACGGCCGGAGGCGGAGTGACCGCCGGAGCCGCAGGCCGCCAGGGCCAGCCCGAGAAGAGCCAGCCCCAGCGGCCAGGTCCTGCTAACGGCCCCGAGCGATGAGCTGTGGTGCCTCCGCAGGCGCGGCATGGTTCGTCCCGCATTCGTAACCGCCGTGGCTCACGTACTTGTAGACGAGCTGGGCGGAGGAGTCGTAACCGGTCTGGGCCGATCCGCTGAAGCCCACTGCCGCGATATCGAACCCGCCGCCCCAGCGGACCGCGCGCTCGTTGTGGGTGGTGACGGTCTGGCCGCGCGGCTCGCTGCCGCACTCCTGGTACCGGGGGCGGTGCTTGGGGTGGTAGACCTTGGCGCCGCCGTAGTAGCCATTACTGTGGACCTTATACGGTGCCTCGAAGCCGATGCCGCCGCAATACCATCCGTACTGGCCCACGCGGAACTTGGTTTCGTACCAGGAATAGCTGTTGTAGTGCTTACGGAAATCCTGGGACTGTGAGGAGGACTCGGTCTCGGAGCCGTCCGCGTGGTAGCCAGTGCCTTCGGCGGACTGGGATTCCCCGATGCCCAGGGTGCTGTTCTGGCCGTTGCTGTAGGTGAACTGCTGGGTGATGCCCTTGGCCAGCACGTATCCCTGGCCGACGATGGCCCAGGCCGCCTTGCGCTGCTTTATGTAGGCCCACCCGCAGGTGCTGGGCTGCGCGTGCGGGCTGCCGGTGAGGTTGGCGGTCACCGAGCCCTGATTGCCGCTGGGGTTGTCGATCAGCCTGGCCGCGGAGGTCGTGTAAGGGAAGTCCCAGCTCGCCTTTCCGGAGTCAACCTCCAGGTTGGCTACCCCGCTGGCCACGGCGGCGGCGACTAGCGACGCAGGGGTGACTGACAGGCGGTAGGTCCCGTCGGAACTGGTCTTCGCCGTGGCAAGCAGCTTCAGGGGGACGAGCTGTTTCGGCTTGAGGGACTGCAGGACCCGGTCGGACGGCCAGGCATAGAGCCGGACCGTCGTCCCGGAGATGGCGTGGCCGCTGCTGTCCTTGACGGTTCCCCTGGCGACCAGGACGGTCGTCGCCGAGGCAGCCGCCGGGACAGCGGGCAAGACCAGCGCACCGGCCAGGCTGAGCCCTGCAGCGACTGCGGCGGGCATGACTAATCTCGACCTGAGCATGCGACCTCCCGTGTGTGAACCGCTCCGGCGGGCAGCTAATCACACGGCAAGGGAAAATAGCTATTGTATATTAGCAGTACTGCATTTACAGCGATATTCCTGCTAATAGCGCGGCCGGCCCGCTACTTCACCGTGAGCGGCCCCCGGACCAGGATATTCAGGCGCAGGGTGCCCTTCACCGGCTGGACATTCCGGCTCAGGTCGCATTTGCCGTTCTTCTTCGGCAGCTTCGCGCCATAGGTCAGGGTGTAGTTGCCGTGGCCGGTCGCGCCGGAGTACTTGCCGGTGCTGCTGGAGGAGTTGACGGTGTAGCTGCCGCCGGAGACCTGGGAGGCGGCGCAGTTCTTGTTGTCGACGTGCACGGATTTGGTGGCGGAGCGGGAGGCGTTCGCGGCCAGGGTCCCGTTGGGGAACACGAACTTGATCGTGGCGGCGCCGCTGCCGCGGGGCAGCTGGAGCGTGCCGGTCTGGTTGATGACCCCGGTGGCGTGCACGGCCACGGTGGTGGCGCGCGGGTTGGTGGACGTCGCGGTGATGGACGTGTTGCCGGTCGTGGACGCGGACGGCTTGGCGGAACTGCCGCTGCTGCTGGTGCCGCTGCCGCAGGCGGCCAGCGCCCCGGCGGCCACCACGGCAGGCAGCGCGTAGATGATCTTGCTCATGTCGGCATTCCCCCCGGTATGCGCGAGCACGAAACGGAGCGCCGGCGGATGCGTGCGGCCGCCCGCGCGGGCCTGCCCCGGCAGGCCAGGAAGTCGTTATCCCCCCTCGCGGTGCTGGTGAATCAGTGCTGGTGAATCAGTGCGGGCGAATCGGGATCCGCCGGGCCGGACCGGGCCAGCCCGGACCGCATCAGTCCGGGCGGCTCGGCGTGCGGAACCCGGCGACGAGCCGGGCGACGAGGGTGGCGAGGAAGACCTGCCCGGTCAGCGCCTCGATGACGGCGATGGCCCGGCCGCCGTTCCCGGCGGCGGTGAAGTCGCCGTAGCCGAGGGTGGTGAGGGTGGTGAAGCTGAAGTACTGGAAGGTCCGGGAGTTGCCGGGCTGGGCGTCAATGAAGAAATGCCCGCCGTGCAGCAGCGAGATCGCGGCGTAGAACGAGGCGTACATCAGGCCGAGGATGAGGTAGGCGCTGATCGCGGCGTAGATGGCCTGCATGGTCACCGTGGCGAGCATCAGGATCCGGCGCACGATGATGGCCACGGTGACGAGCAGGAGCACGCCGGTCCAGATGGAAGCGGCGGCGACGGCCTGGTCGCTGGGCCGGGCGATGGCCAGGCCGGCGGCGGTTCCGGACCCGGCGAGCACCACTGCGGCGAGCGCCAGCTTGCGGCCCCTGGGCAGCCGGGACGCGCGCAGCGCCAGGAACGCGGTCAGCACGAACAGCCCGAGCTGCACGACTCCGACGAAGTCCCCGCTGGTAAAGGCGGACATGAGGTAGGTAACGATCAGCAGGATGAGCAGCAGCCCGTACCGGCCGCGCAGCCCGGCGGCAGGCTGGCTGCCCTGCTTCTCGCTGCCGTGCTCCCCGGCGGCCGTGGCGGACTCCTTCCGGCCGGACCTGCGGGCGCGCTCGCGCCCGCTGCGGTGGCCTCGCCGTCCTATCCGTGCGCCGCGCCGGGCATCGGCACGTCACCCGCGGCGGGTGAACCGCGCCGATCGTCCGGCGCGGGTGAGGCGGCCCGCCCGGCGGGCGCGGACGATGCCCCGATGCTGCATGTGCGCCTGGCGAGCCCGCCGGACCTGACGCCGCGGGTCACGGACCTGCTGGCCGGCGATCCTGGCGTGACGAACCTGCTGGTGCTGCCGGGCGTGGCTCGCGAGCCAGCCGGGGACGCGGTTCAGTTCGACCTGAGCACGGCCGCCGCCAACCCGGTGCTGCGGGATTTGCGGGCAATCGGCGGCCTGGCGCCGGTCTGCCTGGAGGTGGTGGACGCGGCGATCGGCGCCCAGGACTTCGACCGGCCCCGGCGCGGCTCGTATCACGGCGAGACGGCCCCGGTCTGGACGCTGGTGGAGGCCGAAGATCGCGGCCGAGTCGGTCTACCCGCCGAGCTTCTTCGCGCTGCTGGCGCTGGCGGCGATGATCGGCGCGGTCGGCATCCTGACCAACTCCACGATCCTGATCGTCGGCGCGATGGTGGTCGGCCCGGAGTACAGCGCGATCATGGCGGTGGCGCACGGGCTGGAGCGCCGTGACCTGACTGCGGTCCGGCGCGGCATGCTGGCCCTGGCGGCCGGCTTCACGATCGCGATCGCTGTGACGCTGCTGTTCAGCCTGGTCATCCGCGCCACCGGCGACGTCCCGAGGCTCTACGAGCTGGGCGTCCGCCCGGTGTCGAGCTTCATCAACAGCCCGGACATGTTCTCGGTGATCGTCGCGGTGCTGGCCGGGATCATCGGCGTGGTGTCGCTCACCGAGGCCCGCGGCGGGGCGCTGATCGGCGTCTTCATCTCGGTCACCACGATCCCGGCGGCGGCCGACATCGGCCTGTCGATCGCCTTCGGGAACTGGCACGACGCCGGCGGCGCGCTGTTCCAGCTCCTGCTCAACGTGGTCATCCTCATCGTCGTCGGGACGCTGGCGCTGCGCGCCCAGCACGCGTTCTGGCGCGATCGCGGCTCCTAGCTCAGCCCCGCGCTCAGCCGCATCCGCGCGTACCAGCCGCCGGCCTCCAGCAGCCCGGCGTGGCTCCCGCGCTCGGCCACCCGGCCGTCGGCGAGCACGATGATCTCGTCCGCCTGCTCCAGCCCGGTCAGGTCGTGGGTGATCAGCAGCGTCGCCCGGGCCGGTTCGGGCGCGAGCAAGTCGGCGGTGATCCGACCCCGCGCCGCGGGGTCGAGGTGCGCGATCGGCTCGTCCAGGACGAGCACCGGCGGGAGCGGACAGCAGCGCACGGGCCAGCGCGAGGCGCTGGCGCTGCCCGCCGGACAGCCGGGCGCCGTGCGCCCCGACCGGCGTGTCCAGGCCGAGCGGCAGCGTGCCCAGCCAGTCGTCGAGCGCGACCTGGGCCAGCGCGCCGGCCAGCTGCGGCGTCGCCGGCCCGCGGCGCGCCGATCAGCAGGTTGGCCCGGATGGTGGTGTCGAAGACGTGCGCGTCCTGGGCCAGGCCGCGGATCAGCCGTGCGGACGTCGTCGCCCGCATAGCCGCCGAGGGCGGCCCCGTTCAGCGTGGCGGTGCCGCCGCTGGGCTCGGCGAACCGCAGCAGCACGGCGGCCACGGTGGACTTGCCCGAGCCGGTCGGGCCGAGCAGCGCGACCCGGCGGCCCGGCCGCAGGTCCAGGTCGAAGCCGTCGAGCGCGAGCGGCCCGTCCGGCCGGTACCTGACGCTGATCTCGTGCAGCCCGATGGTCACAGCACCGTCCGGCACCGGGGCGGGCGCCGCCGGCTCGGCGACCGGGTCGGGCGCGTCCAGCACGGCGCCGATCCGCGCGGCGGCGGCGCTGGACTGGCCGAGCTGGATGGCGGCCGCCGGCAGAACGGTCACCGCCTCGAACGCGGCCAGCGCGGTCAGCGTGATCACCGCCAGCGGGACCCGGCCCAGCGTCCCGCCGCCGGTGGCGGCCACGCCAAGCAGCAGCACCGCCCACAGGGTCGCGCCGGCCAGCAGGCTGCTCAGCCCGGTGCCAAGCCCGCTGGCCCCGGCGGTGCGCCTGGCCAGCCTGGTCAGCTCGGCGTCGGCGTCGGTCACCCGCACCAGCGCGGCCCGTTCCGCGCCGAACGCGATCAGCTCGCTTGACCCGGCCAGCGCGTCGGTGAGCGCCGCGCCCAGCTCGCCCCTGGCCGGCGCGGTGCGCCTGGCGGCCAGCGCGGCGGTGCGGGCGCACAGCCACGGCACGGCGACCCCGGCGATGATCAGCCCGGCCGCGAGCACCCCGCCGGCGGGCGTGCGGATGGCCAGCGCGGCCGCGCTGGCCGCCGCGCCGACCAGGACCGCCGCGAGCGGCGGCGCGAGTCCCCGGATGAACAGGTCCTGGGTGGCGTCCACGTCGGATACCAGCCGGGCCAGCAGGTCGCCGGACCGGAACGCGCCGAGGCCGGCCGGGGCGAGCCGCTCCAGCCGCCGGTAGATCGCCACCCGGACCGTGGCCAGCACCCGGAACGCGATGTCGTGGGTGCCGAGCCGTTCCAGGTACCTGAACACGGCCCGGCCGACGCTCAGGCCGCGGACCGCCACCACGGCCACCGAGATGGCGACGATGTTCGGGTGCTGGGAGGCGCGGGCCAGCAGGAAGCCGGACACGCCCAGCAGCGCGACGCCGCACCCGGTGGCGGCGGCGCCCGCGAGCGCCGCCCCGGCCAGTCGCCCCCGCTGCGGCCCCGGCCAGCCCCAGCAGCATCCCCAGCCCCCCGCGCCATCCTGGGCAGCGCCCCGCCCGGCTCGCGCCCGAGCCGGGCCGGCCACTGTTCATGCTGCCTCCCCGGCGAGAGCTGAGAGCCCGTCCGTTAGCCGCCCGCCTCCGAGCCGCAGCACCCGCGCGCCAGCCCGGCCTGGCCCCGCGGCGATCAGCGCCGGTCCCGCGCCCGGCGCGAGGTGGCTCACCTCTACCACCGTCCGGCCCGCCGCCAGCGTCGCGATGGCCTCGGTGACCTGTGCGGCGCTGAACGGGTCCAGGTGCGCGGTCGGCTCGTCCAGCAGCAGCAGCGGCGCGTCCCGCAGGAACGCGCGGGCCACGGCGATCTTCTGCCGCTGCCCCGACGACAGCCGCAGCCCGCGCTCGCCGACCGGCGTGCCGTACCCGGCCTCCAGCCCGGTGATGAACGAGTGCGCCCCGGACAGCCGGGCCGCCGCCTCGATGTCGGCGGGGCTGGCGCCTGGCCGGCCGAGCGCGATGTTGCCGGCCACGGTGTCGTCGAACAGGTGCGGCCGCTGCGGCAGCCAGGCGATCTGGTCCCGCCACGCGGCCGGGTCGAGCGCCGCGACGTCCGCCTCGCCGGCCAGGATTTCCCCGGCCGACGGCGCGGCGAGCAGGAGCAGCAGGGCCAGCAGCGAGCTCTTGCCCGCGCCGGACGGACCGGTCACGACGACATGCTCGCCCGGCTCGATCCGCAGGCTCAGCCCGGACAGCGCCGGCACCGGGCGGCCGGGATAGGCCAGTGCCACCCCGTTCAGGCTGATGACCTGCTCCCTGAGGTCGAGGCGGAATCCGGTTGGCGGGACGGAGCGCCGGGCCGGGGCGGCGGCCGGCGGGCCCGCCAGGATCTCGCCGACCCTGGCGGCAGCGGCCGCCCCGTCGGCGCTGGCGTGGAACTGGGCGCTGGCGTTGCGCAGCGGCACGAACGCCTCGGGGGTGAGCAGCAGCACGAACAGCGCGGTGTCGTAGCCGATGTGCCCGGCCAGCAGCCGCAGCCCGACCTCGACGGCGACCAGCGCGGTGGCCAGGGTCGCGGTCAGCTCCAGCACCAGCGCGGACAGGAACGCGACGCGCAGCGTGCTCATGGTGGCGGCCCGGTACTGGCCGGTCATCTCGGCGATGGCCTGTTCCTGGTGCCGGGCGCGGCCGAAGATCCGCAGGGTGGGCAGGCCCTCGACGACGTCAAGGAAATGACCGCCGAGCCGGGCCAGGGCCAGCCACTGCCGCCGGGCGCGGGCCCTGGTATGCAGGCCGACCAGCGCGCCGAAGACCGGCACCAAGGGCAGGGTCACGGCGATGATCAGCGCGGACAGCCAGTCGGCCAGCCCGACCGCGATCAGCACGGCGGCCGGGACCAGGCAGGCCAGCACGAGCTGGGGGAGATACCGGGCGAAGTAGGCGTCGAGCCCGTCCAGGCCGCGGGTGGCCAGCGCGGTCAGCTCGGCGTCCCGCCCCGGCTCGGGCGCCCCGCCGCCGTCCGGCCCGGCCGGCGTGCCAGGCCCAGCCAGCAGCGCCCGGCCGGCCAGGTGGCGGCGGAACTGGGACTTGACCGCCGCGGCCGCCCGCAGCGCGGCTCCCTCCCCGCCCCAGGCGATGACCGCGCGGGCCGCGAGCACGCCGGCCAGCCCGGCCAGCGGCGCGGCCAGCTGGGCAGCCCCGGTGCCGGTGGCCGCCGCCGACAGCACCCAGGCCAGCAGGCCGGCCTGGGCCAGGATCAGCCCGGTGCCGGCCAGCCCGGCCGCGACGGTCGTCGCCAGGTAGCCGCGCGCCGCCGCCGCGTAGCGCAGCAGCCCGCGGTCCACTGGCCCGGACCGCCGGCCAGGCTCAGCGCGATCCACGAGTCCCGGTGCCCATGGTCATGACTGTCAGATTGTAATCGGGGAACTACTTAGCGTAGGAAGCGGGAGGGGCCGGACGGGCCGGCCAGCCACGGGGGAGGCCGGCACGATGAGCACGCCCGGCCCCTCCGAGCCCGCCAGCCCCGAGCAGCCCGGCAGCGCTCAGCCAGCCAGTCCCGCCGAGGTCATCCGCAGCCGGCCGTACCTGGCCCTGCTGGCGCTGGCCGCCATCATCGGCGCGCCGATCTCGGTCGCGGCGTACTTCTTCCTTGAGCTGGTGCATACCGCTGAGGACTGGATCTTCACCAGCCTGCCGCGCGAGCTGGGCTTCCACGGCGAGCCGCTGTGGTGGCCCGTGGTGCCGCTGGTCCTGGCCGGCCTGCTGGTCGGGCCGGTCATCAAGTACCTGCCGGGGCGCGGCGGGCACTCACCCGCAGACGGGTTCGCCGCCGGGGGCACCACCAAGCCCTCGATCCTGCCCGGCGTGTTCGCGGCCGCCCTGGCGACCCTGGCCCTGGGCGTCGTGCTCGGCCCAGAGGCGCCGCTGATCGCGATCGGCGGCGGCCTGGCCGTCTGCACGGTCCGGCTGGCCAGGCGGCCCGTCCCGGACCGGACCCAGACCGTGGTCGCCGCGGCGGGCAGCTTCGCCGCCATCGCCACTCTGTTCGGCTCGCCGCTGCTCGGCGCGTTCTTGCTGATGGAGGCCGTCGGCCTCGGCGGGACCGCGCTTGAGCTGGTGCTGCTGCCCGGCCTGCTGGCCGCCGGCGTCGGCTCGCTGGTCTTTGTCGGGCTGAACGCCTGGACCGGGCTCGGCACGTTCTCCCTGCGAATCGGGCACCTGCCGCATGTGGGCAGCCCGAACGTCGGCGAGTTCGCCTGGGCCGTGGCCATCGGCCTGGCCGCGGCCATGCTCGGCGTCGCGATCCGCCGCCTGGCCCGGCTGATCAGGCCGGTGTCGGAGAGCCGGCTGCTGACGGTCACCCCGCTGGCCGGGCTGGCCGTCGCGGGCCTGGCCATCGCCTATGCCAGCGGCAGCGGCCGGTCCTCGGGCGAGGTGCTGTTCTCCGGCCAGACCGCGCTCCCGTCCCTGGTCATCCATGCTGGCGGCTATGCCGTCGGGGCGCTGGCCCTGCTGGTGGCCTGCAAGAGCCTGGCCTACGCGGTGTCGCTGAGCAGCTTCCGCGGCGGCCCGGTGTTCCCGTCGATGTACATCGGCGCGGCCGGCGGCCTGCTGCTGTCGCACCTGCCGGGGCTGACCACCATCGCCGGGATCGCGATGGGCATCGGCGCGATGTGCGCGGTGATGCTCCGGCTGCCGCTGACCTCGGTCCTGCTGGCCACGCTGATCCTCTACTCCGACGGGGTGGCGGTGATGCCTCTGGTGATCGTCGCCGTGGTGGTCTCCTACGTGACCGCGTGCCGGCTGGCGCCCGATCCCGACCCGGCGGAGCAGCAGGCCAGCGCCTGAGCCCCTGCTTCCCGGCCGGAACACCGTCAGGCCTGGTCCGCCGAGCTGAGCGCCACCACCGTGTCGTCGTCCCCCCGCCGGGGCGTCTGGCCTCTGGTGACCGGCTCAAGCCGCCCGTCGGCCCGGATCAGGAACAGCGGCTCGTGCCCGGCCGCCGCCGCTTCCTGGCCGCGCAGCGCCACGATCCTGGCGCCGTCGCGGTACCTGCTGGCCAGCGCGGCCCGGTTCAGGGCATGGCCGAACAGCAGGTCGCCGCTGGAGTAGGCGGCGATCACCCCGTGCCCGCCGGCCTGCGGCGCGACCCGGAACACCCGGTCCCTGACCGACCCGCGCAGCAGCGCGGCGGCCAGGGCGTTGAAGTCATCCTCGGTGGTCAGCATCAGGATCGTGGTGATGTCGGACAGCTCGGCCCGGTTCGCGGTGATGGAGGCCAGCAGCTCGCCGCGGACCAGCGGCAGCGCCGCGTCCCTGATCTTCTCCCGCTCGGCCTCCTGGCCGGCCCACATCAGCACGTCCAGGCCGGCCGTCTGGAACACCAGGCCCAGCTCGATCACCCAGTCGTCGCCGCCGACCAGCAGCGGCCTGCTGCGCGGTGACCGCAGCACGCCGAGCCGCCGGGCGGCCGGGGCGGCGGTCACCCCGTAGACCAGCATCGTCAGCACGATCACCAGCAGGGTGACCGGCAGGATCCGGGCCGCCCCCGGCAGGCCGCCGGCCACCAGCGGAGCGGCGAAACTCGCCGCGATGACGGTCGGTACCGGGCCGCGCGGCGCGATAGCCGCCGTGAACAGCCGCTCCCGCCTGGTCAGCCCGGTCCGCCAGGTCCCGGCCAGCGCGCCCAGCGGCCTGGCGAGCAGGATCAGCACCGCCGCCACCCCGAGCGCGGGCAGCAGCAGCCTGCCGAGCGAGGCCGGCGTGACGGTGGCCGCGATGGCGACCAGCAGCACGCCGACGATGAGCTGGAGCAGCGTGTCCAGGAACGCCCGCCTGGCGCGCACCTCGAAGCCGGGCAGGCTGGCCAGCGCCATGCCCATCGTCACGGCGGCGATCAGGCCGGAGTTGTCGGCGAGCACGTCGCAGACGGCGGCCACGCCGACCACGATGGCGAGCTGGACGCAGGCGCTCAGTGTCTGGGCGACGCCGAGCTTGTGCAGCAGCAGCCAGGCCACGGCGATGCCGGCCAGCCCGCCGCCCACCCCGATGACGACGCTGAGCACGAACCAGCCGACCTGGCCGGCCACCCCGAGCGCGGCGGCACCCTGCCCGGCGATGCCCAGGCCGGCCGCGCCAAGGCCGTCGATCTTGCGGGCGTCCGTGGCGAGCACCCCGATGAACACCAGCGTGCCCAGGACCGCGCCGACCGGCGCGGCCAGGGCGCTCTCCCAGGACAGCACCCGGCGCAGCCGCTCGCTCGGCCGGACCAGGGCCAGCAGCGGGCCGACCACCGTCGGCCCCGAGACCATCAGGACGGCGCCGGTCACCACGGCGGCGCCCGGCGACATGCTGAGCAGCAGCGCGGCGGCCGCCGCGCCGAGCCCGAGCGTGACGGGCATGCCGACGGCCAGCAGCCGGAACACCACCCGCCTGGTGTGCCCGGTCAGGTGCCGCAGGTTCACGTTCATCCCGGCGGCGTAGAGCAGCACCGCCGCGCCGAGCGAGATCAGCGGGTGCAGCGCGTGCCCGAGCAGCAGCTTAGGGCTGACGTCCCTGGTCAGCGCCCCGGCGATGAACCCGGCCGGGAGCAGCACGATGGCCAGCGGGATGCGCAGCCGCATGGCGAGCACCTGGGCGCCGATCGCCAGCACGATCGTCAGCCCGGCGCCGAGCAGCACCTGGCTCGCGCTCACCGCTGCCCCCGCGGTCGCCTGGTCAGTGCCCGGCCGCCGCGCCGGCCTGGGCAGGCTGCTCATAGATGTCGGCGACCACGCCGACCTGGGAGGTGGTGAACGCCCGTTCCCGGCGCGAGTCCCTGGTGAAGGCCAGCCACCAGGTCAAGATGGCGCCGGCCCGGTTGCGGTACCCGGTCAGGAACGCGATGTGGATGAACAGCCAGGCCAGCCAGCCGGCGAAGCCGTGCAGCCGCAGCGGCCCGGCCGACAGCACCGCCTGGCCGCGGGAGATGTAGGCGGCGGAGCCCAGGTCGCGGTACTTGAACGGCCGCGGCCGGGGCCTGGCCGGTCACCGCACGGTGCGATCCGGCGCCCGGCGTAATGCCCGGACTGCATGGCCACCTCGGCCAGGCCAGGCAGCGTGCCGCAGGCTCATCAGGTCGCCGGCCACGCAGATCTCCGGGTGGCCGGGCGATGGTCAGGTCGTCGCCGACCTGGATCCGGCCCGACCGGTCGGCTGGCCGCCCCGGTCGCCTTGGCGACCGCCGCCGCCACCGGCGGCGCGCCGACCCCGGCGGTCCACAGCACCACCCTCGCCTCGAACCGGGACTCCTGCCCGTCCGGCCCGCGCGCCGTCAGCCCGCCGGTGTCGATGCCGGTGACCCGCGAGTTCATGTGCAGCTCGACGCCGAGCCTGCGCAGCGTGCCCGCGGCCTGGTCGGACAGCCGCCGGCCGAACGCGGCCAGCGGCGCAGCGCCGCCGTCGAACAGCAGCACCCGGGCGTCTTCCGGCCGGATCCGGTGAAACTCCCTGCGCAGCGTCCTGGTGGCCAGCTCGCGGATCTGCCCGGCCAGCTCCACCCCGGTCGGCCCGGCGCCGACCAGCGCGAAGGTCAGCCAGCGCTGCCGCTCCGTCGGGTCGTCCGACGGTCTCGGCCATCTCGAACGCCCCGTACACCCGGCGGCGGATGGTCAGCGCGTCCGCGATGGTCTTCATGCCGGGGGCCAGCGCGGCGTACTCGTCGTGCCCGAAGTAGGACTGCTTCACCCCGGCCGCGACGATCACGTAGTCGTAGCCGATCTCCAGGTCCAGGCCGAGCGGCCGCCTGGCGTGCACCACCGGCGGTCCGCGTCGATGCCGGTGACCTCGGCCATCACGCACTCCACGTTCCGGTGCCTGCGCAGCACCTGGCGCAGCGGCGCGGCGATCTGCCCCTCGGACAGGATGCCGGTCGCGCACTGGTAGAGCAGCGGCTGGAACAGGTGGTGCTGCGCCTGGTCGACCAGCGTGACCGCGACGGGGCTGCGGCGCAGCGCCCTGGCCGCGAACAGCCCGGCGAAGCCGCCGCCGATGATCACCACGCGCGGTGGTCCAGACGGTGCCGCCCGGCCCGGCCGGGGCGCTGGCCCGGTCACCTCAGCCCGCCGGGTCGTGCCAGGCGATCGCCGTCGGGCAGCAGCGCGTCGGCCTCGCTCGGGCCCCAGGTGCCGCGGGCGTACGGGTGCGCGGGGACGACGTCGCCCAGCACCGGCTGCACCACCTTCCAGGCGGCCTCGACCGTGTCCTGCCGGGCGAACAGCCAGCGCTCGCCGCCAAGCGCGGCGCCGATCAGCCGGTCGTAGGGCAGCATGTCCTCGCTCTGGCGATTCCGTGTACACCAGCTCCTGACGCTGCGGCAGCCAGCCGTCGCCCGGCTTCTTGCCGATCAGGCACAGGGCCGTCTCGTCGTTGGGGTGGATGCGGATCCCGCAGCATGTTGCGCGCCGCCGGCGTCGCCGATCCCGAACACGTCGTGCGGCGGCTTCCGGAACTGGAACGACACCTCCGTCGCCGTGACCGGCAGGCACTTGCCCGCGCGGATCAGGATCGGCACGCCCGCCCAGCGCCAGGTGTCGGCCGCGGTGCGCAGCGCCACGTAGGTCTCCGTGGTGCTCTTGGGGTCAACCCCGGCCACGTCCAGGTAGCCCTGGTACTGGCCGCGAACGGTGGTCTTGGGGTCCAGCGGAGCCAGCGCCTCGATCAGCCGGGACTTGGAGTCCCGCCAGGGCCGAGAGCCCGGCGCCGTCCGGCGGGTCGGCCAGCACGGTGGCCAGCACCTGGAGCATGTGGTTCTGCACCACGTCCCTGATGGCACCCGTCTTGTCGTAGAAGCTGCCCCGGTCGGCGACGTCGAACGACTCACCCATCGTGATCTGGATGCTCCGCACGTAGCTGCGGTTCAGCAGCGGCTCGATGATCGAGTTCGCGAACCTGCATGAACAGCAGGTTGTCCACCGGGTCCAGGCCGAGCCAGTGGTCCACCCGGTAGATGGCGTCCTCCGGGAAGTACTGGTGCATCAGGTCGTTGAGCTTGCGGGCGCTGTCCAGGTCCGTGCCGAACGGCTTCTCGACCATGATCCGGGCGCCGTCCGCCCGCCCCGCCTTCGAGATGCCCTCCGCGATGCGGCCGAACAGCGGCGGCGGCACCTCCAGGTAGTACAGGATCCGCTTGCCGTCGCCGATCGCGTCTGACATCGCCTGGTACGTCGCCGGGTCGCCCAGGTCGCCGTCCACGTAGTGCAGCAGGCCGAGCATCTTCCTGGCGGCCGGGCTGTCCGGGTCGATCTTGTTGAGCTTGAGCGAGTCGCTCGCGTAGCCGCGGAACTTGTCCAGGTCCCAGCCGCTCTTGGCGACGCCGACGACCGGCACGTCGAGCACGCCCCGCTCGACCAGCGCGACCAGGGCAGGGAAGGTGTCCTTCTTCGCCAGGTCGCCGGTCGCGCCAAAAATGACAAGCGCGTCAACGCCGCTGTCTGCCGTGGTCATGTTCGTTCCCCTATCCGCCTGATGAGGTGTCTAATCCGAGCGCGCCCGCGGCCCTCGCGAGCCACCCGGCACGGGTGATGCTGCCCAGAACACTGTCCAGCATGCAGGTAGCCGCAGTCCGCCGGGTGGGCGTCCCTTGGCGGCGGCTTTAATCGCCGTGGCGGCTCGATATCACTCATGAGCGATATCACTGTTTACTGATATTTGCCTGACTTGGTCCCTCCGCGCTGATCCGGCGGCGGAACACGTAGTAGGTCCAGGCCTGGTAGCCCAGCACGAACGGCAGCGCGACCAGCGCCACGACCGACATCACCTTCAGCGAGTAAGGCCCCGATGCCGTGTTCGTCACCGTGAGGCTGAACGCCGGGCTGGTGCTGGAGACCAGGACCCGCGGGTACAGGTCCACGAAGATCGCCAGGACCGAGCAGATCATCGTGATCGTCGTGGCGGTGAACACCCACCCCTCGCGTCCGTCGTAGACGAACCAGACCGCCGCCAGCACCGCCAGCACGGCCGCCAGCTCCACCGGGTTGAGCAGCACCGTGTCGCTCGCGGCTGACGTGCGTCCAGGCCGCGAACGCCAGCACCATCAGCCCGGTGACCGGCGCGATCCGCCGGGTCAGCCGCGCCGCCCGCTCGTGCACCACCCCGCTGGTCTTCAGCGCGATGAAGCTCGCGCCGTGCAGCAGGCAGATCGCCACCAGGGTGAGCCCGGTGAAGATCGCGTACGGCGGGAACAGGCTGGCGACGATCCGGTGAACTCCTGGCCCGGCTCGATCGGCACCCCGTGCAGCAGGTCCGCCAGGGCCAGCCCGATCAGGAACGGCGCGACCAGGCTGCCGGCCAGCATCAGCCGGTCCCAGGTCCGCCGCCAGCGCCGCGACTCGCGCTTGCCGCGGAACTCGAACGCCACGCCGCGCACGATCAGCGCCGCCAGCATCAGCACGATCACCAGGTAGAAGCCCGAGAACATCGTCGCGTACCAGGCGGGGAACGCCGCGAACATCGCGGCCGCGGCGACCACCAGCCAGACCTCGTTGCCGTCCCACAGCGGCCCGATCGTCGCGATCACCGTCGCCCGGCCGGCCTCGTCGCGGCCGATCAGGCCGTGCAGCATGCCGACGCCGAAGTCGAAGCCCTCCAGCACGAAGAACCCCGTCCACAGCACCGTGATCAGGATGAACCACAGCGGAATCACGTTCGCACCATCCTTACCTGTGATTTTCCCGAACGGAATGCTCAGTACGAGACCGGCGCGGCGGGCCGGTCCGGCTCGGGGCGGGCGGCGGGCTCGTCCGCGGGCGGCAGCTCCTTGCGCGCGTAGCGCAGCATCAGCAGCAGGTCCACCACGCCGAGGACCACGTAGAGCAGCACGAAGATGCCCAGGCTGACCGCGATCGTGGCGGTGCGGACCGACGGGGACACCGCCGTTGCGGGTCAGCATGATGCCCTGCACCACCCAGGGCTGCCTGCCGCTCTCGGTGAGCAGCCAGCCGGCCGTGTTCATCGCGAACGGCAGCATCGCGGCCCAGATCGCCACCCGCAGGAACAGCGGCGAGGCGGCCAGCTTCCTGCGCCGCGACAGCCAGAGGCCCCACGCGCCGACGGCCAGCATCAGGCCCGCCGTGTAGGCCATGATCCGCATCGACCAGTACTGGATGAACACGTTCGGCACGTAATAGCCCGCGCCGTACCTCCTGCTGTACTGCGACTGGAGCGGGTTCAGGCCGATGACCTTGCCGTCCCAGTGGTTGGTGGCCAGCAGCGACAGCAGGTGCGGGATGGCGAAGATCTGGGTCGGCGTCTGGTCGTTGTTGCCGCCGCCGATCTGGAAAACCGAGAACGAGCACGGCTGGCAGGTCGTCCACTGCGCCTCGGCGGCGGCGATCTTCATCGGCTGGTAGCGGCCCTCGATGACGCCCAGCTCGCTGCCGATCAGCATCGCGAACAGCATGCTGGGCAGCAGCACGGCCAGCGCCAGCCGGGCCGACCGGGTGAAGACCTCGCGGGATCCGCCGCGGCGCAGCTGCCAGGCCGACACCGCGAGCATCACGGCCGCGCCGGTGACCAGCGACGCCGCGATGATGTGCGCGTAGCCCCAGACGAACACCGGGTTGGTGAGCACCGCCCAGATGTCGTTGAGCTGCGGCAGGTGCGTCTTGCGGTTCAGGGTGTAGCCGACCGGGTGCTGCATCCACGAGTTGGCGGCCAGGATGAACGCGGCGGACAGCATCGCGCCCACGGCGACGGCCCAGATCGACAGCAGGTGCAGCCGCCTGGACAGCTTCTCCCAGCCGAACACCCACAGGCCGAGGAACGTGGACTCCAGGAAGAACGCGAGCAGCCCTTCCATCGCCAGCGGCGCGCCGAAGATGTTGCCGACCAGCCGGGAGTAAGCCGACCAGTTCATCCCGAACTGGAACTCCTGCACCAGCCCGGTCACCACGCCGATGGCCACGTTGATCACCAGCAGGTGCCGAAGAACCTGGTCAGCCGCAGGTACTCGGGTTTCTGATTGCGGTACCAGGCGGTCTGCAGCAGCGCGGTCAGGAAGGCAAGCCCGATCGTGACCGGCACGAAGAAGAAGTGATTGACCGAGGTGAACGCGAACTGCCACCTGGCCAGGTCGACGTTCACTCAGCCCGCCCTGGGCCTCCGGGCCGCCCGGCTCGTCACGAGTTGCGCGAGCCGGCGGTGACGCCGTTCTGCCAGGCGCTCGCTCCCGCCGTCGTGGCGGCCCGGGCTTGCGCCCACTTCTGCCTGGCCAGCTCCGCCGGCGGGGTGTCCAGCTGGTCGACCCACCGCCGGGTCGCGGCCACGATCACCGTGCCGCCGAGCACCAGCCCGGCGGCCCCGATCAGCGCGCCCGCGCCGACCAGCACCGCGCCGATCATCAGCGGCCTGGTGTTCATCTCGAAGGCGCCGAGCTGGACCGCCGTCGCGCTCCGCCCCTCGCCGTGCCGTCTCATGCCGTCCCGGCCCCGATCGGTCGGGAATCGTCCCATCCGTGCCATGACAGCGGCTCCGTTCCTGTGCTTCTCGCCGGCCGGTCTGAGCGGCCGGGCCCCAGGGGTCACAGTTGCCCCGGCCGGCCGGGCGAGGCATCATCCGTGCCGGGTGATTGCCGGCCGCGCCGGAACGGGCATGGTGCGGGCATGACCGAGCGCTATGACGTCGTGATCATCGGCACCGGGGCCGGCGGCGGCACGCTCGCCAGCACCCTGGCCGGCTCTGGCAGGCGAGTCCTGCTGCTGGAGCGCGGCGACTTCCTGCCCAGGGAGATGACCAACTGGGACCCTGGGCCGGTCTTCGTGGACGGCGCGTACATCTCGCCCGACACCTGGTACGACGCCGACGGCAAGCCGTTCCAGCCGCAGGTGCACTACTACGTCGGCGGCGCGACCAAGATGTACGGCGCGGCCCTGTACCGGCTGCGGCCCGCCGACTTCGGGGCGATCAAGCACGCCGACGGGCTGTCCCCGGCCTGGCCGCTTGGCTACGACGACTTCGAGCCCTGGTACACCAGGGCCGAGTGGCTGTACCAGGTGCACGGCGCGCACGGCGAGGACCCGACCGAGGGGCATTACTCCCGGCAGTACCCGTGGCCGGCGGTGTCGCACGAGCCGCGTGTCCAGCAGATCTCCGACGACCTGGAAAAGGCGGGCTATCACCCGTTCCACGCCCCCTGCGGCATCCTGCTCGACGAGGCGCACCGGCCCGCCAGCGCCTGCATCAGGTGCGCCTGGTGTGACGGCTACCCGTGCCTGGTGCATGCCAAGGCCGACGCCGAGGTCATCGCGGTCCGCCCGCTGCTCGCCGACCCGAACGTGACGCTGCTGGTCAATGCCGAGGTGCTGCGCCTGGAGACCAGCCAGTCCGGCCGCGAGGTGACGGGCGTGGTGGTGTCGCGGGGCGGCAAGGAGGAGCGCTACGCCGGCGACACCGTCGTGCTGGCCGCCGGGGCGGCCAACACCGCCGCGATCCTGCTCCGCTCGGCCACCGACCAGCACCCGGCCGGCCTGGCCAACGGCTCGGGCCAGGTCGGCAGGAACTACATGTTCCACAACAGCAAGGCCGTCGTGGCGCTGAGCCGCGAGCCGAACGACACGGTGTACCAGAAGACGCTGGCGCTGAACGACTTCTACCTGGCCGGCGGCGGCCGGCCGTGGCCGCTCGGCAACATCCAGATGCTCGGCAAGTCCAACGCCATGGCCATGAAGGGCGAGGAGCCGAAGCTGACCAGGCTGGCGCCGAGGTTCTCGCTGGCGGAGGTGGCCGGGCACGCCGTCGACTTCTGGCTGACCACCGAGGACGTGCCCAGGCCGGAGAACCGGGTCACCGTCGGCCGCGAGGGCCGGATCATCCTGGCCTACACCGCGACCAACGACGAGGAGGCCGGCGGCCTGTACCGGGAGCTGCGGACCATCCTCAACCACGCGGGCCTGGCCGAGCACCACGTCCGGGACAAGAACTACTACCTGCAGATGGACATCCCGATCGCGGGCGTCGCCCATCAGGCCGGCACCTGCCGGTTCGGCGCCGACCCGGCCAGCTCGGTGCTCGACACCGACTGCAAGGCGCACGAGCTGGACAACCTCTACGTGGCCGACGCCAGCTTCCTGCCGAGCATCGGCGCGGTGAACCCGGCCCTGACCGTGATGGCCAACGCGCTGCGGGTCGGCGAGCACCTGCTGCGCCGCCTGGCCTGACCAGACCCTGATTGGAGATCGGTGCTCATGTCCCGCTATCCCGGCATCAGCGACCACGGCCTCATCGGTGACCTGCAGACCGCGGCGCTGGTGAGCACCGACGGCAACGTGGACTGGTTCTGCTGCCCGCGCTTCGACTCGCCCAGCGTCTTCGCCTCGCTGCTTGACGCGGACAAAGGCGGGCACTTCCGGATCACGCCGCAGTCCTGCGAGTACGTGACCAGGCAGATGTACCTGCCCGACAGCGCCATCCTGGTGACCAGGTTCATGTCCGCCGACGGCGTCGGCGAGGTGCACGACTTCATGCCCGTGATCACCGGCAAGGCCACCGACCGGCACCGGCTGGTCAGGCAGATCCGGGTGAACCGGGGCACCATGCAGTTCGCGATGGACCTGCAGCCGCGCTTCGACTACGCCAGGCAGGGCCACCAGACCGACGTGACCGAGAACGGCGCGGTGTTCAGCTCGCCGGACATGGAGCTGACCCTGCACACCGTCGGGCCGCGCGGCGCCGCGGGCAAGCACGACACCACCAAGCTCAAGCGCCAGGGCAAGGGCCTGCGCGCGGTCTGGACGCTGTCCGAGGGGCAGCGCACCGCCGTCGTGCTGGAGTCGAACGGCGGCAGGCCGCGGCGGCTGCCGCCCGGCGAGGTCGACCGGCTGGCCACCGACACCGCCGCGTTCTGGCGGGACTGGCTGAACAAGTCCACGTACCGGGGCCGGTGGCGGGAGATGGTGGCCCGGTCGGCGATGACCCTCAAGCTGATGACCTACGCTCCGACCGGCGCGCTGGTCGCGGCGCCCACGGCGGGCCTGCCCGAGCAGGTCGGCGGCGAGCGGAACTGGGACTACCGCTACACCTGGATCAGGGACGCCTCGTTCTCGGTCTATGCCCTGCTCGGCCTCGGCTACCGGGAGGAGGCCGCCGCCTTCGGCTTCTGGATGCGGGACCGGGCCACCGAGCAGGCCGGCAACGGCTCCGGACCGCTGAAGATCATGTACCGGGTGGACGGCTCGTCCGACCTGAGCGAGGAGATCCTGGATCACTTCGAGGGCTGGCGCGGCTCCCGCCCGGTGCGGATCGGCAACGGCGCCGCCGACCAGCTCCAGCTCGACATCTACGGCGAGGCGCTGGACGCGCTGACCCAGGCCGACACCAGCGGCCTGTTCATGGCGCACCAGGGCTGGCAGGCGGTCACCGAGATGGTCGACTGGGTCTGCGAGCACTGGGACCAGCCGGACGAGGGCATCTGGGAGACCCGCGGCGGCCGCAAGGACTTCACCTACGGCAGGTTCCAGGCCTGGGTCGCGCTCGACCGGGCCATCAGGCTGGCCGAGCGGCACGGCAGGCCCGCCGACATCACCCGCTGGCGAACCGAGCGTGACCAGGTCTACCGGCAGGTCATGACCAGGGGGTGGAACGCCAAGATCGGCGCGTTTACCCAGCACTACCGCACCGAGGTGCTCGACTCCTCGCTGCTGCTGATGCCGCTGATGGGCTTCGTCGCGCCGCGCGACCCGATGTGGCTGTCCACGCTGGACGCGATGGACGCCGAGCTGGTCTCCGACAGCCTGGTCTACCGGTACAACCCGAGCGCGTCGCCCGACGGCCTGCGCGGCGAGGAGGGCACCTTCTCCCTCTGCACGTTCTGGTACGTGGACGCGCTGGCCAGGGCGGGACGCCTGGAGGAGGCGCAGCTCACCTTCGAGAAGATGCACACCTACGCCAACCACCTGCGGCTGTACTCCGAGGAGATCGGCGTGACCGGGGAGCAGCTCGGGAACTTCCCGCAGGCGTTCAGCCACCTGTCGCTGATCAACGCGGCGATCAACCTGGACTACCAGCTCGATCACGGGGCCGGCTCGGTCGAGCACCTGCTGTCAGGAACCCGGTAGCCGCCGCCGCCCGCCGCGCGCGGCGGGCCGCGGGATAGGCTCGCCGCCGATGATCGTGGTGGTGGCCGGCGTGGCCGGCAGCGGCAAGACGACCGTGGGCAGCCTGCTCGCCCGCGAGCTGGGCTGGACGTTCGCCGACGGCGACGACTTCCACCCGCCCGCCAGCGTGGCCAAGATGCACGAGGGCATCCCGCTGACCGACGCGGACCGCTGGCCGTGGCTGCGCGCCATCGCCGCCTGGATGGACGAGCGGATCGCGGCCGGCGCCTCAGCCGTGGTCGCCTGCTCGGCGCTCCGCCGCGAGTACCGGGACCTGCTGCTTGACGGGCGGCCGGCGGCCGAGATGGTGTTCCTGGCCATCGACCGGGCGGCCGACGAGGCCCGGCTCGACCACCGGCGCGGCCACTTCTTCCCCGAGCAACTGCTGGACAGCCAGTTCGCGGCGCTGGAACCGCCTGGCCCGGAGGAGCGGGTCACGCAGGTCCCCGCCGGGGACAGCGCCGCGGCCGTCGTGACGCGGATCATCGAGACGCTGGACTTGGCGCGCTAGGCCGGCGCGCACGAGCGAGCCCCGTCCCTGCAGCGGCCGGGACGGGGCTCGCGCGCGTGGCGCCTGCGCCGCTAGTTAGTCGCTCGTCTGCCGATGCTGGAGGCCAGCGCCCAGATCACGAACACGTCGATCGCGATCACGACGATCGACCAGAGCGGGTAGTACGGCAGGAACATGAAGTTCGCCAGCCCGCTGAACACCGCTAGCACGATGCCCAGCAGCTTGGCCCAGGTCTGGCCGAGCAGCACGCACACCCCGGCGGCGAACACCACGATGCCGAGTGCGAAGTGCAGCCAGCCCCAGTCGTGCACGTTGAACTGATAGAGGTTGGCCGACGACGTGTGGTAGAAGCTCTGCCGCAGGATCGCCATCATGCCGACGATGAAGCTCCACAGGCCCGACAGGATCAGCAGCGTCGCGGCGAGCATCGTGTATCCGGCCTGAGCCACGCCCCGTCCGTCGGCGTCGCCGCGGCCCCCGGTCCGGCCGTAGCCGGCCTCCGGGTAGCTGGTCGACTCCGGGTAGGTGGCCGTCTCGCGGCCGGTACCCGTGGCGCCCGCCGCGCGGCCCGCGCCCGTTGTGCCCCCGCCCGCTGTGCCCCCGCCCGCAGAGTTCGCACCGGTCGGGTAGTCCGAGGACCTGTCCCGTGCACTACTCATCGAAGCACCCCCTCTGACGTGCCCGGCCGGGAAATCGCATGCCGCTGACCGCCGGCATGCTGGGCCAGTTGTCCGGGTTGTCGTACTCCGAAGTTACGGATCATGACCGGGGCCGGGCATCACCCAGGCGGGGTGATCCGCCGCCGCTGGTTCGCGGCCCAGTCGGGCGGGTAGGTCGGTTGCGGGGCTTTGAGCTGCAATTTCACCGCAGCGGGTGACTGAGCGGGGTCACGGGGGGAACCTCGGCCCGGCTCTTTCTCGGGGGATTGATGACACGCACAGCTTCCGCGCCGGCCGGCCTGGTGCCGCTGGCGGAGGACAAGATCCGGGTGCCGCGGCCTGGCCTGGCCATGCTGCGCCGCCGCCGGCTCACCGAGCTGATCGAGGCCGCGGCCGGCCGCCGGGTCACGGTGGTCACCGGCCCGGCGGGCGCGGGCAAGACCGTGGCCTGCGCCGCCTGGGCGGCCCGCCGCCCGGCGGCCCGCCAGCCCGCCTGGCTGACCGCCGACGCGCGGGATCGCGACCCGGACCGGTTCTGGCGGTACCTGGCCGCCGCGCTGGCCAGGTCCAGGGCCTTCGCCCCCGACGACGCCGCGCTGCTGGCCGCCGCCAGGCCCGCGGACTGCCCGGAGGCCGTCCTGGCCGCCGCCGGGCGGCTGGCCGGCCCTGTGGTGCTGGTCATCGACGACGTGCACGAGCTGGACGGCAGCGCTGCCCTTGATGCCAGCGACATCCTTGATGCCAGCGACGTCCTTGATGGCAGCGACGTCCTTGATGGCAGGGGCGCGCCGGACGGGAGCGCGGTGGACGGGCTGGAGACGCTGATCCGGCATGCGCCCGCCGGCCTGCGGCTGGTGCTGGCCGGCCGCAGCGCGCCGGGCCTTGGCCTGGCCAGGCTCCGGGTGGCCGGCGAGGTCGCCGACATCGGTGCCGCCGAGCTGGCCTGCACGCCCGCCGAGGCCGACGGGTACCTGGACATGCTCGGCATCACGCTGGGCCCGGCCGAGCGAGACGACCTGCTGGACCGGGCCAGCGGCTGGATGGCCGGCCTGCGGCTGGCCGCGATGGGCGCCAGGCAGGGCGGCCGGCAGCCGGCCACGCCCGCCCGGGCCAGCGCGGCCGTCGCCGAGTACGTCAGCGACGAGGTGCTGGCCGACCAGCCGCCCGATGTCCGCACGTTCCTGCTGCGCACCAGCGTCACGGCCAGCGTCTCCGGCGAGCTGGCCGACGTACTGGCCGGCCAGGGTACCGCCGGCGCTCGCACGCTGGACCGGCTGGCCAGGCAGAACACCCTCGTCGAGCCGGTCAGCCCGGCAGGGCCGGGTCCTTTGAGTACCGCTACCACCCGATGCTGCGCGAGGTGCTCATCGCCGAGCTGCGCCGGGAGCGGCCCGGCGAGGTGCCTGGCCTGCTGCGCCGGGCCGCCCACTGGCACGCCGGCCGGGGTCATCCCGCCGAGGCAATCGCCGCCGCCGCCGAGGCCGGCGACTGGGAACTGGGCGCCGGGATCATCGCCGAGACCGGCGCTGGCCTGCTCGATGGCGAGCCAGGCGGCGCGGCCCGGCTGGCTGCCGTGCTTGACCGGTTCCCGCCCGAATGGCGGGCCGGCGACGCACGGGTCGCCGCCGCCCTGGCCGCCACCCGGCTCTGGCGCGGCGACGCCGCCGGGGCCGCCCCGCACCTGGAATGTGCCCGCCGGTCGCTCGCCGCCCTGGCACCAGGCACCCGGCACGCGCTGCTGCCCTGGCTGACCGCCCTGGACGTCATGCAGGCCCCCTGCCAGCCCGGCGCTGGCGCGGGCTGGCTGGCCGCCGAGCAGGACATCGCCGCCGGCGCCGAGGCCAGCGCCACCTCCGTGCCTGCCTACCGCGCCGCCGGCCTGCTCTGGCTCGCCATCGGCTGTGCCCGGCTGCGCCGCCACGAGATCGGCGCGGCGCGTCGGGCGCTGGGCAGGGCCGCCGCCCAGCTCGCCGTCGGCAGCCTGTCCCGGCTCCGGGCTCGTGCCCTGGCCTGGCAGGCGCTAGCCGCCGCGAGCTGCGGGGACCTGGCCGCGGCCGCGGCCACCATCGCCGAGGCCAGCCAGGCAACCGGGGCCGATGCGACCGAGATCGACGGCGACGCCGGGGCCGTCCCCGGCGACGGCAGCGCCGCCGGGGTGCTGGCCCTGGCCAGGGCCGAGCTGGCGCTTGGCAGAGACGATCTGGGCGCGGCCAGGCGACACCTGGACCAGGCTGACCGCCATGACGGCGGTCAGCTCGCCGGGGAGCCGCCGGCGGCCGTGATCGGCGGGCTGATCCGGGCCAGGTGCGCCCTGGCCGAGGCCGGCCTGCCGGCCGCCCGCGCCCTGCTGACCCGGCTCGCCGAGGCCAGCGCCGCCAGCCAGCTTGACCTGGCTGACCTGCTGGCCGACCTCGAAGCCGACGTGGCTCTCGCGACCGGGGAGCGGGAACGGGCCGCGGCCCTGCTGGCCACCGCCGGGCTCCGGCACCGGGCCAGCCCGGAGGGGCAGGTCCGCCGCGCCCGGCTGGCCCTGGCCTCCGGCGACGACAAGGGCGCCCTGAAGGCCGCCCAGCGCTGCCTGGAGCAGCCCGGCGAGCGAGCCAGTGAGCGGACCGGGAGCGAGCCGACCGGGAGCGAGCAGCGAGCCGGCGGCGAGCAGGTCGGCACCGTGCGGGACCGGATCGCCGCCCTGCTGGTCGCCGCCGTGGCGCACCGCAGGCTCAGCCAGGTCACCGAGGCCGGCGTCGCGATCGAGCAGGCGCTCAGCCTGGCCGAGCCGGACGGCGCCTACCGGGTCTTTCTGGACGGCGGCCCCGCCGTCCGCTCGGCGATGACCGTGCTCGTCCCGCCGACCAGCGGCAGCGCCGGCTTCGCCGGCCGGGTGCTGGAGCGGTTCGACGGCCAGGTGCCCAGGCACGCCGCCGGCCCGGGTCAGGGCGAGCCACCGCTGACCAGCAGCGAGCTGGCGGTGCTGCGGTTCCTGCCCTCGCACATGACCAACCAGGAGATCGCCGAGGCGCTGTTCCTGTCCATCAACACGGTCAAGACGCACCTGCGCTCGGCCTACCGCAAGCTCGGCGTCGCCAATCGCCGCCAGGCCATCGCCACCGGCCGCCGCCTGGACCTCCTCTAGCCATCCCGCCGGCCCCGCTGAATGGGGCGGGGCCGGGCCGGGACGGGGTGGTCAGGCTGGGGCCGGGTGGGCCTGCCGGGGAGTCTTGGCGGCGGCCTTGGCCTCGCCGCGGAGCCGGAACGCCAGCACCGCGAGCATCACGCCGTAGAACAGCAGCCAGGCGCCCAGGATCGTGAGCAGCAGGACCAGCGAGATCCCCGGCCAGAACAGGATGACCAGACCGGCCGCGAGGCTGAACACCCCGCTCACGGCGCGCAGGCCGCGGCCGGGCACCTTGCCCGAGGTGGCCGCCACGATCAGGTCGCTGATCCCGTGGATGATCCAGATGACGCCGACTACCAAGGCCACCACCAGCACCGTCAGCGAGTGGTGCTTGAGGCAGTACAGGCCCGCCACGATGGCCAGGATCCCGATCACGATGTCGGCGGCTCGCATCCCGCCGCTCTCGCCGTGCCCGAACGCGCCGTCGAACAGCCGCAGCACCCCGGTCACCAGCAGCGCCGCGCCGATCAGGATGGCCACCACCGTCAGCGTCGCGGACGGCCAGACCAGCAGCATGATGCCGACCGCGATCATGCCGAGGGCGGCCACCAGCGCGGCGCCCCAGGCCATCTTGGCGACGGACGCGAGCATGCCGCCGCCCCGGTATCCGGCTGCCGTGCCGCCATCCTGGGCGGCCGGGCCGGTCTCCAGGTAGCCGGGCTCGGCGTACCCGGTCCCGCTGTAGGTCGCGTCCCGGTGGCCGCCCTGCGCGGTGGCCTCGCCGCCTTGCGCGGCCGCGTCCTGCGGCCGGGTGCCCTGGGGCGGGACCGACGCCTGACCGGCCGAGCGCTCCGCCGAGACCTGGCCGGCGCCGGGCTCTGGTCGGTTTGTCTGGGGTTCGGGCATATCGGCCTCCTGGGCTGGACCGGGTGGATCTGGCCAGGGTCCATGGTCGGCACGGCCTGCCGCGATGATCATCACCCGCGCCGGGTGAACACCCGCGTCCTGCCCTAGACTTGGCGGCCGAAGCAAAGTGCGATTAGCCACGCCAGGCCGCGTCAGGACGCCGGCCAGGGCGATATCCCCAGGAGCCTCCTCGCCGTGAAGACTGACGTCGAAGAACTGAGCCCAACCCGAGTCAAGCTCACCGTCGAGGTGCCCTTCGACGAGCTGAAGCCGAGCCTGGACCACGCCTACCGCGAGGTGGCCAAGCAGGTGCGGATCCCCGGGTTCCGGCCCGGCCGGGTGCCGCCCACGGTCATTGACCAGCGGGTCGGCCGCGGTGCGGTGCTGGAGCACGCAGTCAATGAGGCCGTGCCCGACCTGTACGGGAAGGCGCTGGCCGAGCACGAGGTGTTCGCGCTCGGCCAGCCGGACCTGGAGATCACCAAGCTGGACGACGGCAAGGAGCTGACCTTCACCGCGGAGGTCGACCGCCGGCCGCAGTTCGAGCTGCCCGACCTGGACGGCCTGCCGGTGCTGGTGCAGGACGCCGAGGTCACCCCGGACCAGGTGGAGGAGTACCTGGGCTCGCTGCGCGAGCGGTTCGCCTCGCTTAAGGGCGTGGAGCGCGCGGCGGCATCCGGCGATTTCGTCTCGATCGACCTGGCCGCCTCGGTGGACGGCAAGGCGGTCGAGGACGCCCAGGCGACCGGGATCTCCTACGAGGTCGGCACCGGGTCCATGCTGGACGGCCTTGATGAGGCGCTGACCGGGATGTCGGCGGGGGAGACCGCCACGTTCACGGCCGAGCTGGCCGGCGGCGCGATGGCCGGGATGTCGGCGGATGTCCAGGTGACGGTCAACAGCGTGAAGGTCAAGGAGCTCCCGGTGCTGGACGATGAGTTCGCCCAGTCGGCGAGCGAGTTCGACACCATCGGCGAGCTGCGGGCAGGCACCCGCCGCCAGCTCCAGGCCATGCGCAAGGCCGGCCAGGCGGGCCAGGCGCGGGAGCGCGCCCTTGACGCGCTGCTTGAGCGGATCGACATCCCGCTGCCCGAGCGGATCGTGGACAGCGAGATCGAGGCCAGGCGGGACAACCTGGCCGACCGGCTGGAGCAGGCCAGGATGACCCTGGAGGACTACCTCCAGGGCAGCGGCCAGACCGCCGAGGCGCTGGAGGAGGAATTCGCGGCCGACGCCCGCCGGTCGGTGAAGGCCGGGTTCATCCTGGACAAGTTCGCGGCCGATGAGGAACTGGGCGTCGAGAACGACGAGCTGAACGCCTACCTGTCCGAGCAGGCCTACCGGATGGGCGTCACGCCCGATCAGCTCGCCAGCCAGCTCACCGACCGCAGCCAGGTCGCCAGCATCGTCGCCGACGTGCTGCGGTCCAAGGCGCTCTCGCTGATCGCCGAGCGGGCCAGCATCACGGACGAGTCGGGCAACGCGGTGGACATCAAGTCCGCGGCGGCGGGCGAGGAAGTCGAGGAGTCCGGGGACGACGCGCCGGCGGGCGCCGGCGCCGAGGCCGGCGCGGAGCCCGAGGCCAGCGCCGCGCCGGAGGGCGAGGCCGGGCAGGCCGGCGAGGCCGGGGCCAAGAAGCCCAGGAAGAGCCGGAAGAAGTAGCCAGCCTGCGCCGACAGCGAACAGCGACGATCAGCGGACTGTGCGCCTGCGCGTGCGGGTTATGGTCACAGTCAACGACGATGGCGCAACACCTACGGTGCCGGATTTCCGCGGTGCCTGAAGACGAGGAGGAGGGCTCCGTGACCACGGCTCCCGACGACCAGCGGCCGTTCCCGGCGCTTATGCGGCCAGTGCTCCAGGCCGCCGAGCTGGCCGCTCCCGTGCAGGGGCGGACGCCAGACGCGCAGGCCCAGCCGGTGACAGAAATGCTGTTCCAGCGCCTGCTACGGCACCGGATCATCTTCCTTGGCCAGCAGGTGGATGACGACCTGGCCAACCGGATCTGCGCCGAGCTGGTCCTGCTCGCGGCCGAGGACTCCAAGCGCGACATCAACATCTACATCAACTCGCCCGGCGGCTCGGTCTACGCCGGCCTGGCGATCTACGACATGATGCAGTACGTGCCGAACGATGTCGCGACCTACGCGATGGGCATGGCCGCGTCGATGGGCCAGTTCCTGCTGTGCGCGGGAACGACGGGCAAGCGCTACGCGATGCCGCACGCGGCCGTTCTCATGCACCAGCCGCACGGCGGCATCGGGGGCACCGCCACCGACATCAGGATCCAGGCCGAGCACAGCCTGTACCTCAAGCGCGTGCTGGCCGAGCGCACGGCGCACCACACCGGCCAGACCGTCGAGCAGATCGAGATCGACTCCGACCGCGACCGCTGGTTCACCGCGGAGGAGGCCATGGACTATGGCTTCGTCGACCACGTAGTGCGCAGCGCGACCGAGGTCCCGACGATCGGGCCGGTCTCATGAGCTGGGCACAGAAAGCGGAGGAGGCGAACGTGAAGTCAGGCAGCCAGGGACATCCCGTGCTGGCCTACCCGGCGCAGTCCCGGTATGTCCTGCCGTCCTTTGTCGAGCGCACGTCGTACGGGATCAAGGAGATGAACCCGTACAACAAGCTCTTCGAGGAGCGGATTATCTTCCTGGGCGTGCAGATCGACGACGCGTCGGCCAACGACGTGATGGCCCAGCTCATCACGCTGGAGTCGATCGACCCCGATCGCGACATCCTGATGTACATCAACTCGCCGGGCGGGTCGATGACGTCGATGATGGCGATTTACGACACCATGCAGTACATCCAGCCCGAAATCCAGACCTTCTGCCTGGGCCAGGCGGCGTCGGCGGCGGCGGTGCTGCTGTCGGCCGGTACCAAGGGCAAGCGGATGGCCCTGCCCAACTCGCGGATCCTGATCCACCAGCCCGCGGTGGAGAGCGGCTACGGCCAGTCCAGCGACCTGGAGATCCAGGCCCGCGAGATCCTGCGGATGCGGCAGGCCATGGAGCAGATCCTGGCCACGCACACCGGCCAGGACGAGGCACAGGTCCGCCGCGACACCGAGCGCGACAAGTTCTTCACCGCCCAGGAAGCCAAAGAGTATGGCCTGGTAGATGAAGTTCTGACGATGCTCAAGCGGAAGTCCGAGGTAGGGTCGTCTTAACCGCAGTCTTCGGGCCGGCACGCCGGCGTGAGCGGCCCGAAGACCACCAGCGGGGCCGCTGAGGCGGTACCGTCTAGGTCTACGCGGTAACTGGCTCGCAGGCAGGCAACCGTCTTGGCTGTCCTCTCTGGGCACTCGGCGGACCGGCGCAAAGGAGTAACTGGGTGGCACGCATCGGTGATGGCGGTGACCTGCTGAAGTGCTCGTTCTGCGGGAAGAGCCAGAAGCAGGTCAAGAAGCTGATCGCCGGCCCGGGTGTGTACATCTGCGATGAATGCATCGATCTGTGCAACGAGATAATCGAAGAGGAGCTGGCCGAGCCCACCGAGCTGAAGTGGGACAGCCTGCCCAAGCCGCGCGAGATCTATGAGTTCCTCGACTCGTACGTGATCGGCCAGGAGAAGGCCAAGAAGGGCCTGTCCGTCGCCGTCTACAACCACTACAAGCGGGTCCAGTCCGGCGGCGAGCGCGCCGGGGAAGACGGCGTGGAGCTGGCGAAGTCCAACATCCTGCTGCTCGGGCCGACCGGATCCGGCAAGACGCTGCTCGCCCAGACGCTGGCCCGGCTGCTGAACGTCCCGTTCGCCATCGCCGACGCCACCGCGCTGACCGAGGCCGGCTACGTCGGCGAGGACGTCGAGAACATCCTGCTCAAGCTCATCCAGGCCGCTGACTACGACGTCAAGAAGGCCGAGACCGGCATCATCTACATCGACGAGATCGACAAGATCGCCCGTAAGAGCGAGAACCCGTCGATCACCCGCGATGTGTCCGGCGAGGGCGTGCAGCAGGCGCTGCTGAAGATCCTGGAGGGCACGACGGCCTCGGTGCCGCCGCAGGGCGGGCGCAAGCACCCGCACCAGGAGTTCATCCAGATCGACACCACGAACGTGCTGTTCATCTGCGGTGGCGCGTTCGCCGGCCTGGAGAAGATCGTCGAGTCGCGGGTCGGAAACAGCGGCATGGGCTTCGGCGCGGTGCTGCGGGTCAAGACCGACCGGACCACGGCTGACGCGTTCGCCGAGGTCATGCCCGAGGACCTGCTGAAATTCGGCATGATCCCCGAGTTCGTCGGCCGCCTCCCGGTCATCACCAGCGTGCACAACCTGGACCGCGAGGCGCTGATCCGCATCCTGACCGAGCCGCGCAACGCGCTGGTCCGCCAGTACCGGCGGCTGTTCGAGCTCGACAACGTCGACCTGGAGTTCACCGACGACGCGCTGGAGGCCATCGCCGACCAGGCCATCCTGCGCGGCACCGGCGCGCGTGGCCTGCGGGCCATCCTGGAG
Organism: uncultured Actinomycetota bacterium; assembly: GCA_963725175.1. Lineage (GTDB taxonomy): Bacteria > Actinomycetota > Actinomycetes > Streptosporangiales > Streptosporangiaceae > DASUBV01. The sequence continues at coordinate 1,470,716 of CAVRXH010000006.1, read as the reverse complement.
GAAGTGCTGCTGTCGGTGATGTACGAGGTGCCGAGCCGCAAGGACGTCGAGCGGGTCGTCATCACCGCCGAGTCGGTGCTCGAGCACGTGAACCCGACGCTGGTGCCGCGGGACGTCGCCCGGCGCACCCCGCGCGAGAAGTCGGCCTCAGCCGGCCGGGCCTAGCCCGCGACCAGCTCCCCGTTCCGCAGTTCCACCACCCGGTCGGCGATCTCGATCAGCGCCTTGTCGTGCGTGGCCACGATGCCGGTCAGCCCCTCGGCGTGCACGATCGTCCGCAGCAGCCCCATGATCTGCGCCGCCGTCGCGGAGTCGAGCTGACCGGTCGGCTCGTCGGCCAGCAGGAGCCGCGGGTTGTTCGCCAGCGCCCTGGCCACCGCCACCCGCTGCTGCTCGCCGCCGGACAGCTCGAACGGCCGCTGCTGCGCCCGCCCGTCAAGCCCGACGAGCTGGAGCAGCTCGGCGGCCCGCTTCTCCCGCGCCGCGGACGGCACCCTGGCCAGCCGCATCGGCACGCCGACGTTCTCGGCCGCGGACAGCACCGGCAGCAGCGCGAAGGACTGGAAGACCATCGCGATGGTCTCCCGGCGCAGCCGCAGCCGCTCGTCGCGGCCCATCCGGGTCACCTCGTCGCCGCCCACCCAGACCTGCCCGCTGGTCGGCGAGTCCAGCCCGGAGATGATGTTGAGCAGCGTGGTCTTGCCGGACCCGGACCGGCCGATCAGCGCGATCAGCTCGCCGCGGGCCACCTCGAAGCTGACGCCGCGCAGCGCGTGCCTGGCGGTCGCGCCGCGGCCGAAGGTCTTGGTGATCTCCTCGGCGCGCACCACCGCGTCGCCGGGCACGCCGCGCGGGCCGGCCGTCACGTCCTGCTGAGTGGTCACCCTGGACCCTGCCTTCCCGCGGCCTGCCGCCTTCCGGCCGTCACTGGTGCCCGTCCTCGCCGGCCTGGCCGGGCTGGCCGGCGGCGCCGGCCGACCTGGCGTGCCGGGGCGGCCTGGCCGACCGTACCGGGTCCTCTGGCCGGTCCGGCCAGACGCCGACATGATCGGGCTCCAGCGCGAGCAGCACCCGGTCGCGCAGCTCCAGCGCCTCGATGTAGTCGCCGGGGAGCTGCAGCCGCCCGGCCCGGTCCAGCACCGAGTATTCCTGCGCCACCAGCTCTTCCTGACCCGCCTCGTCCGTCGCGGCGCGGCGCAGCACCTCGGTGCTGATCCGGCCGTCCCTGATGGCGATCGTCCGCCGCACCTGCTCGGACACCCCGCTGTCGTGGGTCACGATCAGCACGGTGACCCCCAGCTCCGCGTTCGCGGTCCGCAGCGCGGCGAACACCTGCTCGGCGGTCTGGGAGTCCAGCTCGCCGGTCGGCTCGTCGGCCAGCAGCACCCGCGGGTCGTTGGCCAGCGCGACCGCCACCGCCACCCGCTGCTGCTGGCCGCCGGACATCTCGGGCACGAGCTGGTCGCGGCAGTCCGCCACGCCGAGCATGCCGAGCAGGTCGCTGGTGCGCTGCTGGCGCTGCTGGCGGCCCAGCCCGGCCAGCTTCATCGGCAGCGTCACGTTCTGCGCGGCGGTCAGGTGCGCGAACAGGTTGCGGGAGGTCTGCTGCCACAAGAACCCGACCACCGAGCGGCGGTAGGCCAGCCGGTCGGCGGCGGACATGGCGCCCAGGTTCTGTCCGGAGACCACGGCCTGCCCGCCGGTCGGCACGTCGAGCGCGGCCAGGATGCCCAGCAGCGTGGACTTGCCACTGCCCGACGCGCCGATCAGGGCGGTCAGCTCACCAGGCTGGACCACCAGGTCGAGGCCCTGAAGCGCCTGTACCTCGATGCCGGCCACGGTGAAGATCCGGACCAGCCGGTCGCAGTAGATCATCGCCTGGTCGGCGGGCGTGCCCCGGCCAGCGGCGGCCGCCTGGCCGGCCCTGGCCCTGATGAGATCGTCGATGGCGGACATGGCGTTAGCCTGCCTCCTGGATCCGTAGCCGGGCCGCCGCGTCCTGGCGCGTCCCCAGGGCGGCCTGCACCCCGACGATGGCCAGCGCGACGACCACCGCGCCCGCCGCGGGCAGCAGCAGCGCGCTGACCTGCGGGTGCACGGGGACCGCGCCGATGCCCGGCGCGAATACCGCGAGGTTGAGCGCCGGGCCCATCAGCTCGCCGAGCCCGGCGGCCGCGACGAGCATGCCCAGCACGCCGACGGCCAGCAGCGGCAGCGTCTCGGTCAGCGCCAGCCCCCAGGATTGCCGGACCGGCATGCCGAGCGCCGACATCCGCCTGGCCAGCGCCGCCCGGTCGGCGGCGGAGACGGCCAGGCCGAGCAGGATGGCGATGACAGAAAGGCCGGCCGAGGCCCAGATGCCCAGCGTCACGATCCGCTCGGCGGCGGCCTGCGCGGGCGCGTCCCGCATCGCCTGGTAAGCGCGCTGCCGCAGGGCCAGCGACCCGCCGGGCACCGCGCGGGCCGCGGCCTGGGCGAACGCGGCCGTGCCGGTGCCTGGCCCGTTCGCCAGCAGCTCGTCGGGGCCGAGGATGGACGGCAGGCCGCCCGCGGCCCACTGCGGCAGGACCGTGAACACCCCGCCGGCCGGGACCGCCGGCGTCGGGCCGGTCACCGCCACCATGGTGACCTTGATGACCGACCCGTCCAGCTCCAGCGACGCCGGGCCGTGGCTGGCGCCCAGGGCCGCCGCGACCGGCGCGGAGATCAGCACGGGCACCCGCCCGGACGCCCGGTGAGCGAGCAGCCCGGCCGGGAACCCTGGCCACGGCGTGGCCGCCGTCAGCCGCGCGTACTGCGCGGGCCTGACCACGGCGAGCCCGGTCTCGTGCGGCTGCCCGCCCGGCACGGTGAGCTCGCCGGCGAACGGCCCCGAGGCGGTCGCCGTGTACACGGCGGTCTCCTGGCGGATGCCGCCGGCCTTGGCGACGGCCCGCTCGGCCCGCGCCCCGATCACGCCCGCGCCCGGCGCGGTGACCGCCGCGTCCGCGCCGGTCCGCTGCCAGGCCGCGTCGTTCTGCCCGGCCATGACCGAGGCGCCGACCATGGCCGAGAACGCCATCACGGTGAGCGCCAGCACCAGGGCCAGGGCCGGCAGCACGCCGCCGACGCGGGCCCTGGCGGCCCTGGCCAGCCCGACGAAGCCGACCGGTCCTGGCCGTCCGGCCGCGACGCTCAGCAGCCCGCGCACCGGCAGCGGGTAGAACCTGGCCGCCAGCAGGCTCGCGGCCAGCGCCGCGAGCACCGGGCTGATGCTGGTGAAGGCGTTGGCGTGGCCGGGGCTGCCGCGCAGCCGGAGTACCGCCAGCCCGCCGGCGGCCAGCACGATGACGGTGATCTCCGCGACCGCACGGCGCGGCGACCGGCGCGCCGCGGCCTGCTCGGATCGCTGGCTGCCGGGCAGCGCGACCCGCCGGTGCTGCCAGGCGGCAAGCACGGCGGGCGCGCCGATCGCGACCACGCCGATGGCGGCCCAGGATGCCCAGGGCGGCGCAGAACCGCCGCCGGGCAGCAGGCAGATCGCCAGCACCGCCCCGGCGGTCGCGGCGGGACCGGCGATCAGCAGCGCGCGGCCCGCCACCCGGCGCGCCGCCTGCCGGTTGCTGCCGCCGCGGGCCCGCAGCAGGGTCAGCTCGGGGATGTAGGCGTCGGCGGCCAGCCGGCCGCAGACCACCAGCAGGATCAGGGCGGCGGCGAGCAGCCCGGCCACGATCAGCGCGTCGATCGCGTCGGCGGCACGCTGCTGGGCAAGGAACGGGTTGAGGCTGGTGCTCAGCTGGGAGTTCAGTGCGGGCGGCGCGCCGAGGGTGACCTTCGGGGTCACCTGAAGGGGCAGGCTGACCGAGGACAGCGCCGAGACGGCGCCGAGCAGCCGGGGCAGCGTCGCCGGAGTGACCCCGCGCAGGCCGACCGGCAGGAACCAGGTGCCGCGGACGAACTGGCCGGCCGCCCAGTCCTGAACGGCGATGGCCCCGCCAGGGCCGGCCAGCGCACCCGACACGTAGTGCTGGTTGCTGAATCCGCCCTCCTTGCCCGGCGCGGTGGGCAGCGGGTCGATGGCCCAGTACGGCGTGTTCAGGCCGACCGGGCGCAGCACGCCGGTCACCGCCATCCGCAGCGCCGGGCCGAGGTCCACTACCGACCCGGTGTGCAGGCCGAGCGTCCTGGCGGTCGCCAGCGTGAGCGCGACCTGCACGGTGCTGACCGGGCCGGTGACCAGCCCGTCAGGCAGCCGCCCCGAGACCAGCCGCGAGTGCGCCGCCAGTCCCGTCCGGTAGGCGACCTCCATGACCGGCGGGAGCGTGAGGATGGCCTTCTTCGGCGCGTTGGTGACCTGCGCCGGGTTGGTGGCGAACTCGCTCCACTGCTGGGCGGCGGGGGAGCGCAGCGGCGGCTTCAGCAGGCGGGTCAGCGCGGCGCCGTAGCCGGCCAGCCCGGCCGGGGGGACCTCGTGGCTGGCGTTGTGCCGCTCCGCGAGCCACTGGCCGGTCACGGTGACGCCGGTCTGCCCGCCGTTCAGGCTCGCCACCGCGTGATCCAGCGCGATCTGGGCGGACTGCGCGGTCTCCCGCGGCGCCGCGGTGGCCAGGAACGCGGTGAGCAGCGCGGCGGCCGCGAGCGCCCAGGCTGGCCCTGGGCCGGCCTCGCCGGTGGCCAGCCGGGTCAGCAGCCGCCAGCCGCGCCGCCGCGCCGGCGGCGGAGCGGGCGGGGCCAGGCCTGCGGTCAGCGTCATGTCTCGGTCTCCACGCGGAGCATCGCGGCGACCCGCAGGCGGCGCATCCCCGAGATGGCCGCGGCCAGCGGCGGGACGGCGGCCACGGCGACCGCCACCGCCACCGCGGGGAGCAGCGGCAGCTGGACCGTGACCGGCGGCACCGGGTGGGTGGCCTGGGCCGTCAGCGTGACGGCCGGGATGACCAGGTGCGCCAGCAGCGTCCCGAGCAGCAGGCCGGCTGCCGCGGCGGGCACCGCCAGCATCGCCTGCTCCAGGCTGAGCAGCGCGGCGAGCTGCCCGCGCCGCGCGCCGAGCGCGTCGAGCAGCGCGGTGTCCCGCTGCCGGTCCCGGCCGGCCGCGACGCCGGCCGCGAAGCCCGCGCCGGCCAGCAGCAGGCCGATCGCCGCGACCGCGAGCAGTTCCTCCAGGCCGGCCGCCGTCAGCGGCTGGCCGCGCAGCGCGGCGGCGACCGCGGTGTCGCTGAGCACCGACGAGCCGGGCGGCAGCCCGGTGATCCGCGGCGTCGCGAGGTCCCGCAGCCACCACTCGTTGTCGGCGACCGGCTGGATGCCGGCCTGCATCAGCGTGTCCTGCAGCGCGGCCTGGTCCACGATCAGGCCGCCGCCCGCCCCGGAGATGGTCGGGAACCTGGCCACCTCGCCGGCCAGCCGGATCGGCACCGGCACGCCCTGGATGGGCACCGAGATGGTGCTGCCCACCCGGCTGCTGCTCGCGGCCAGGAACGCGCGGGTGGCGATCCCGGTCAGCTCGGGCAGCTGCGGCCCCGCGCCGATGGTCAGCGTCGCCCAGGCCCGCTGTGGCTGGCCGCTGACCAGCTCGCCGCTGCCGGTGCGGAACCGCACCGCGAGCGCGCCGTGAGCCGGGGCGGCCGAGGTGATGTCCGGGGCGGTGGCATCGGGCCGGCGGCCGGCGCGGAGATCGCGTTCACCAGCGCTCCCGGTGCCGGGACGGGCCGGTCGAGGCCGGCCACCGGGCCGGCCGCCACCCGCACGGTGAGCGCGGCGGGCACGGGGCGCCGCATCGGCATCTGGTACTGGAAGCTGAAGCCGTGCAGCCGGATCGGGTAGTCGGTGCCCGGCGCGATCGGCACCCGGAGCTGGTGCACCCTGCCGTCGGCGGGCAGCGACCCGGCCGGGATCACGTAGCCGACCCCGGCGGCATCGGTGAGCTGCAGCGCGAGCTGGGAATCGGTGGTCGGGGCGCGGGACAGCCTGGCGGTCAGCACGATCACGCCTGGCCGTCCGGGCAGCAGGCTGCCCACCGGCCTGGCCGGGCCGCCGAGCTGGCGCAGCATCGCGGCGGTGGCCCGCGCCCGCCCGGCCGCCCGGCCGCTGCCCGGCGATCCTGAGCCGCCCTGGCCGGCTCCGGTGCGGCCCTGGGTCGGGGTGCTCCCCGCGGGCAGGATGCGCGCCGCGGCAGGCCCGTTCAAAGCCAGGACCGTTCCGGTTCCTGAGCCGGACGGGAGGCTGAACTGGCTGCGGTAGGCGGGCGAGCTCGCGGTCACGCCGCGGGCCGCGGCCACCGCCGCGACCTGGCCGATGCGCAGCGGCGCGGCCGGCGGCGTGGTGATCCTGGTGCTGGCGCCGACCGTGAACCCGGCCTGCTCGGTGACCGACCGCCGCCAGCTGCTGGCGGTGGCCAGCGCCAGCACCGAGGTGGCCACGGTCAGCACGGCCAGCAGCGCCGGGCCGCCCTGCTGGAGCGGCCGGCGGCCCACCTGCCAGGCGGCCGCCGCGAACGTCAGGCCCCGGCCGCGCCGCGCGGCCCGGTCGCCGAGCCTGGCCAGCACCGGCAGCACCCGCAGCATGATCAGCGTCCCGGCGGCCAGCGCGAGCACCGGCGCCACCGCCAGCACCGGGTCTACCCCGATCGCGGTGGCCGCGCCGAACGCCGCCTGGCCCTGGGTGAGCTGCCAGCCGGCCACCGCGGCGATCACCACCAGGCCGAGGTCCGCGCCCGCCGAGGCGGTGGCGGTGAGGGCCCGCTGCCGGGACCTGGCGGTGCGCTGGCGCAGCGGCGAGTCGGGCTGGCGCAGCCAGGGCAGCGCGATGATCAGGGCCGAGTAGCTGGCCACGATCACCGAGGCCAGCCAGGCGATCAGCGGGCTGATGTGCCCGACCGAGATCCGCGCCGCGGCCAGCGGGCCGTACTGGGTGAGCAGCGGCATCGCCAGCCCGGCCAGCAGCGGCCCGATGATCGCGGCGGGGATGGCGAGCGCGGCCGCCTCGGCGGCGCCGCGCCTGGCGAGCTGCCGCCTGGACGCGCCGCGGGCCATCAGCAGCGGCCCGGTGCCGGCCCGCTGGCTGCCCAGCAGCCGGACCGCCACCACCAGCGTGGCCCCGGCGATGACCAGCAGGATCAGCAGCCCGATCAGGAGCTGGGAGCGGGCCACCAGCAGCGCGGCGGCCAGCCCGCCCAGCAGCGCGGGCAGCCGGGTGCTGACCACCGCGCCGAGCGAGTTGGCCAGCCCGCCATCGGCGGCCGAGATGCGGCTGCCAAGGACGGCCAGGTCCGGCGCGGTGATCCGGTGCACCTGCGGGACCGCCAGCCAGGTCCCGCCCGCCGCCGCGACCTGCCCGTTGCCGAACGCGGCGGGCGCGGCGATCAGCGGCCCGTAGCTGGTGAAGCCCGCCTCGGTGCTGACCGCGGCCGGCCCGAGCGAGTCAAGCCGCCAGTAGCTGTTCTGCGGCGTCACCTCGGTGAAGACGCCACTGACCCGGATCTTCACCTGGGTTCCCGACAGGCTGTCCCGCGCCGTGAGGAGCTGCCCGGGGCGGAGGTGCAGCAGCCGGGCGGCGGGCGCGGGGACCGCCACGCTGACCGGTGCCCCGGCCGGCCCGGCGGACGGCCAGGCGCCGCGCAGCAGCCGGGCGTGACCGGCCAGCGCGGGCAGCGCGGCCACCTGGACCTGCGGCTGGGTGCGCGCGGTTGCCGGGCGGGGCAGGTCCAGCGGCCTGGAACAGGCGCTCGCCCAGGTCGTCAGCGGCAGGCCGCGGCTCGCCGAGCCAAGCGCGGCGGCCACCTGGCGGCCGTCGGCGGCGACGTTCGCGCTGGTCGCGGGGGCCGTCACCAGGATCGAGCTGGACGAGGTGGACAGTAGCGCATGCCGCACGGCAGCGCCGGTCGTGGCGGTCGCGAACCCGGCCGCCGTCGCCGCCGACCCGGTCGTGATCACGACCGTCAGCCCGGTGACCGCGAAGGCGAGCCGGTGTGCCGCCACGTGCCGCAGCGCCGCCGGGAACCTGGCCATCACGGCGTCCTCCGCTCCCCGCGAGCGTGTGCACTTTCTGTGACGGTATGCCGAGAGACCGAAGATCTCGATGTGCCGTAACCCAATAGCGGCCGGACTGTGACGGCCGTCATATCCGCGGCCACGGATGGCAACCGGGCGGCGGCATCCGGTAGCCGCCGCCGCCGCGCTCCGATGCGCCCGCCAGGCCGGACTTCTTCTACACTCACCGACGTGAGCGGAACCGAGGTCACCCAGCTGCCGTCGCAGTACAGCCCCGGCGAGGTCGAGACGCGCCGTTATGAGGGCTGGGTATCGGCCGGCTATTTCACCCCGGATCCGAGCTCGGCGGCGCCGTCCTTCACGATCGTCATCCCGCCGCCCAACGTGACCGGGTCGCTGCACGTCGGGCACGCCCTCGACCACACCCTCATCGACGCGCTGGTGCGCCGCCGCCGGATGCAGGGCTATAACGCGCTGTGGCTGCCCGGCATGGACCATGCGGGCATCGCCACCCAGAACGTCGTCGAGCGGGAGCTGGCCAGGGACGGGCTGTCCCGGCACGACCTGGGCCGGGAGGCGTTCACCGAGCGGGTCTGGCAGTGGAAGCAGACCTCCGGCGGCGCCATCCTCGGCCAGATGCGCCGCCTCGGCGACGGCGTGGACTGGACCAGGGAGCGGTTCACCATGGACGCGGGCCTGTCCAGGGCCGTGCAGACCATCTTCAAGCGGCTCTTCGACGACGGGCTGATCTATCGTGCGCAACGGATCATCAACTGGTGCCCCCGCTGCCTGACGGCGCTGTCCGACATCGAGGTGGAGCACACCGAGGACGACGGCGAGCTGGTGTCCATCACCTACGGTGACGGCGATGACCAGATCGTGGTGGCCACCACCCGGGTGGAGACCATGCTGGGCGACACCGCGGTGGCCGTGCACCCCGACGACGCCCGCTACGCCCACCTGGTCGGGCGGCTGCTTGAGCTGCCGCTGACCGGCCGGATGATCCCGGTGGTCGCGGACCCGCACGTGGACCCGGAGTTCGGCACCGGCGCGGTCAAGGTCACCCCGGCGCACGACCCGAACGACTTCGAGATCGGCCGTCGGCACGACCTGCCCAGCATGGTGATCATGGACGAGCGGGGCGTGATCACCGCCGCGGGCCCGTTCGAGGGCCTGGACAGGTTCGAGGCAAGGCCCGCCGTGCTCGCCGCGCTGCGGGCCGCCGGCCGGGTGGTCGCCGAGCGCCGCCCGTACCCGCACGCCGTCGGGCACTGCTCGCGGTGCGGCACCACGGTCGAGCCGCGGCTGTCGCTCCAGTGGTTCGTCAAGGTCGAGCCGCTGGCCAAGGCGGCGGGTGACGCGGTCCGCGACGGCCGGGTGCAGGTCTTCCCCGCCGAGATGGCGGCCCGCTACTTCGACTGGGTCGACAACATGCACGACTGGTGCATCAGCCGCCAGCTCTGGTGGGGGCACCGGATCCCGGTCTGGTACGGGCCGGACGGCGAGATCAGGTGCACCGGTCCTGACGACGAGCCCCCGGCCGGGCCCGGCTGGACGCAGGACCCGGACGTGCTGGACACCTGGTTCTCGTCCGCGCTGTGGCCGTTCTCCACCCTCGGCTGGCCGGACGACACCCCGGACCTGCGCGCCTTCTACCCGACCAGCGTCCTGGTGACCGGCTACGACATCCTGTTCTTCTGGGTCGCCCGGATGATGCTGTTCGGCCTGTACGCCAACGCCGGGCTCGGGCCTGAAGGGGCCGTCCCGTTCCGGCAGATCTCCCTGCACGGCCTGGTCCGCGACAAGTTCGGCAAGAAGATGTCCAAGTCGCGCGGGAACACCGTGGACCCGCTGGAGTGGATCGACAGGTTCGGCGCCGACGCCACCCGGTTCACCCTGGCCCGCGGCGCCAACCCCGGCGGCGACATCGCGGTCAGCGAGGACTGGGCAGCGGGCGCCCGCAACTTCTGCAACAAGCTCTGGAACGCGGTCAGGTTCGCGCTGCTCAACGGCGCGGTGGCCGGGCAGGGGCTGCCCGCGCCCGAGCTGATGACCGCCGCCGACCGGTGGGTGCTGTCCCGGCTGGCCGCCGTCACCGCGCAGGTGGACGAGCTGTTCGAGCAGTTCGAGTTCGCCAAGGCATGCGAGGCGCTTTACCACTTCGCCTGGGACGAGGTCTGCGACTGGTACCTGGAGCTGGCCAAGGGCGCGCTGGCCGGCGACGGCGAGCAGGCCCAGGCCACCCGGCTGGTGCTGGGCACCGTGCTTGACCGGCTGCTGCGGCTCGCCCACCCGTTCCTGCCGTTCGTCACCGACGAGCTGTGGACCGCGCTGACCGGCGGCGAGTCCGTGGTGATCGCCCGCTGGCCCGGCGCCGTCGCGCCGGGCGCCGAGGCCGAGCCCGCGCTGCCCGCCGACCCGGCCGCCGAGCGGGAGATCGAGTCGCTGATGCGGCTGGTGACCCAGGTCCGCCGGTTCCGCTCCGACCAGGGGCTGCGCCCGTCGCAGCCGGTGCCGGCCGTGCTCACCGGGATCGAGTCCACCGTGCTGGCCGGCCAGCAGGCCCGGATCCGCGCGCTGACGAAGCTGGCCGAGCCCGCCGGGGAGTTCACGCCGACCGCGTCGGTGCAGGCGGAGGGCGTTACGGTGGAACTGGACACCGCGGCGGGCATTGACGTCGCCGCCGAGCGGCGCCGCGCCGAGAAGGACCTGGCCGCCGCCCGCGCCGACATCGAGGCCACCCAGCGCAAGCTGGCCAACCCCGCCTTCGTGGACAAGGCGCCCGAGCAGGTGGTGGCCAAGAACCGCGCCCGGCTGGCCGCCGCGCGGGAAGAGGAGCGCCGGCTGGCACAGCGGCTGGTAGAGCTGGAGCGATGAGCGGGGCTGGAGCGATGAGCGGGATGGCGTCATGACGGCAGATGAGCTGGCCCGGCTGCGGGAGATCGAGCGGGAGATCTTCGCGCGCCGCCCCGAGCACAGCATCGACCCCTCGCTCGACCGGATCGCCGACCTGGTCAGCCTGCTGGGTGATCCGCAGGCCGCCTACCCGGTGGTGCACATCACCGGCACCAACGGCAAGACCTCCACGGCCCGGATGACCGAGGCGCTGCTGCGCGCCCGCGGCCTGCGCACCGGCCTGTTCACCAGCCCGCACCTGACGTCGGTCAGGGAGCGGATCTGCATCGACGGCCAGCCGGCCAGCCCGGCCAGGTTCATCGACGCCTACGACGGAGATCGCCCCGTACCTGGAGCTGGTCGACTCCCGGCAGCCGGTCCCGCTGTCCTTCTTCGAGGTGCTGACGGGGATGGCCTTCTCGATGTTCGCTGACACCCCGGTGGACGTCGCGGTGATCGAGGTCGGCATGGGCGGTACCTGGGACAACACCAACGTGGCGGACGGCTGCGTGGCGGTCATCACGCCGATCTCCCTGGACCACACCCGCTACCTGGGCGGCACCGTCGAGGAGATCGCCGCCGACAAGGCCGGCATCATCAAGCCGGGCGCCATCGCGGTCCTGGCGCAGCAGCCGCCGGCCGCCGCCGAGGTGCTGCTGCACCGCGCCGCGCAGGTCGGCGCCACGGTGGCCAGGGAGGGCATGGAGTTCGGCGTGCTCGGCAGGGAGCTGGCCGTGGGCGGCCAGCAGATCACCCTGCGCGGGCTGCTCGGCACCTACGACGGGCTGTTCCTGCCGCTGTTCGGCGCGCACCAGGCGGGCAACCTGGCCTGCGCGGTCGCCGCGGTCGAGGCGTTCGCCAGGGCCGAGCCGGTCGGCCAGCCCGCCGCCGCGGCGCTGGGCCTGGACGCCGACCCCGATGTGGCCGACCCGGACGCCGGCGACCTGGGTGACGCGGATGAGGACGAGCCCGCCGCGCCCCGGCCGGGCGTCGGCGGCGAGGGTCCCACCCCGCTGGACCTCGGCCTGGTGCGCGACGCCGTCGCCGGGATGAGCTCGCCCGGCCGGCTGGAGATCGTCAGGCACAGCCCGCTGGTGATCGTGGACTCCGCGCACAACCCGGCCGGGATGGCCGCGTCGATGGACGGCGGTCACCGAGGCGTTCAGCTTCTCGGACCTGATCGCCGTGCTCGCGGTCAGCGCGGACAAGGACGTCCCGGCCATCCTCGATGAGCTGGAGCCGGTCGCCGGGAACCTGGTGGCGACCGCGAACTCCTCGGCCAGGTCCCTGCCGGCCGCCGACCTGGCCGAGCTGGCGGAGGGCGTGTTCGGCCCCGACCGGGTCACCCTGGCGGAGCGGCTCGACGACGCCATCGAGACCGCGGTGACCCTCGCCGACGAGGCCTCCGCGATCAGCGACGACGGGCTCGGCGGCGCGGTGGTCCTGATCACCGGCTCGGTCATCACCGCCGGCGAGGCGCGGCTGCTGCTGGCCGGCCGGCGGCCCGGCTCGGACGGCGCCGAGCTGGATGGCACCGGGCTGGATGGCACCGGGCTGGACGAGCCGGCCTCCGCGGCCGGGCGCGGCTGGAGTGACGGGGGGGATTCATGAAGCGGCTCTGCGCGACCGTACTGATCATGGAGGCCATCGTCATTGGCCTGTCCATTCCGGTGGCGATCCAGATCGATCACCTGTCGCCAGGCTCGGCAGGCCTGGCCGGCGGGATCGCGGCGGGCGGCGCGGTGCTGCTCGCCCTGCTGGCCCGCCCGGTGCTGACGGCCACGCTGGTCGGTGGCTCGCTGCTCCAGGTCTACGTCATCGTCTCGGGCGTGATCGTGCCGGTCATGTACTTTCTCGGGGCCATTTTCGCCGCCCTCTGGGTGGTCGGAATCCTGCTAGGCCGCCGGATCGAGCGCCCGGCGGGCGCATAGCCTCCGGCGGCCGGCGTGGCTTGGCGCACGGCCGGGCGGCCCGGCCTGTAGGCTTTTCACCGGCGGACATCGGGCCGTCAGGCCATTACTACTGGCAAGCGGCAGGTCGCTGATCGTGAGAGCCGGCCATTGCCGGATTGGCTCTCGCGGCTGGGCACCATCGAAGGCCGCGACGCGTTGGACGTCCCGTAGGGGCGCCCGCGTACCGCGAGTCGGCCGATCCGCCGCAGGTGCCTGACCAAGTCTTTTGGCCTGGCGCCGTTTAGCCGGGCGCGTCGCGGCCATGTATCAAGCCAGGGACGAGCCGGGTCGCGCCGTCCGAAAAATGCAGATCTACCTGCCAAGATCCAGCTGGAAGGTTCCTGTTCCTGATGAGCAACGCGATGGCCTTTCTGGGCCGCGACATGGCCGTTGATCTCGGTACCGCGAACACCCTGGTGTACGTCAGGGGCCGGGGCATCGTGCTGAACGAGCCCTCTGTCGTGGCGCTGAATACCAACACCGGCCAGATCGTCGCGGTCGGGGTCGAGGCCAAGCGGATGATCGGCCGCACGCCGGGCAACATCATCGCCGTCCGCCCGCTCAAGGACGGCGTCATCGCCGACTTCGACGTCACCGAGCGGATGCTCAGGTACTTCATCCAGAAGGTGCACAGGCGCAGCCACCTGGCCAAGCCGCGGATCGTCGTCGCCGTGCCCAGCGGCATCACCGGCGTCGAGCAGAGCGCCGTGAAGGAGGCCGGACACCAGGCCGGCGCCCGCCGCGTCTACATCATCGAGGAGCCGATGGCCGCCGCCATCGGCGCCGGCCTGCCGGTCAACGAGCCGACCGGCAACATGGTCGTGGACATCGGCGGCGGCACCACCGAGGTGGCCGTCATCTCGCTCGGCGGCATCGTCACCTCCCAGTCGATCCGGGTCGGCGGCGACGAGCTCGACCAGGCGATCATCACCTTCGGCAAGAAGGAGTACTCGCTGATGCTCGGCGAGCGCACCGCCGAGGAGATCAAGATGGCGCTCGGCTCCGCTTACCCGTCGGCCGACGAGCCGAACGCCGAGATCCGCGGCCGGGACCTGGTCAGCGGCCTGCCCAAGACCATCGTGATCTCCGCCGAGGAGATCAGGCGGGCGATCGAGGAGCCGCTGAGCGTGATCGTCGACGCGGTCAAGTCCACCCTGGACAAGTGCCCGCCCGAGCTGGCCGGCGACGTGATGGACCGGGGCATCGCGCTGACCGGCGGCGGCGCGCTGCTGCGCGGCCTGGACGAACGGCTCCGCGAGGAGACCGGGATGCCGATCCACATGGCGGACAACCCGCTGGACTCGGTGGCCCTGGGCACCGGCAAGTGCGTCGAGGACTTCGAGACCCTGCGCCAGGTCCTGGTGCCTGAATCCCGCCGCTAGGCGCGGCAGCGGCCGGCCGTCGGCCGGCCAGGGGAGCGGCCGGCGACGGCCATCGAGGCGGACGAGCTGCCGGTCAAGGCGGCAGGTGAGGTGATCGGTTGTGCACGACACGCGGCGGACCCGCCTGGTTCTGGGGGTCCTGATCGTCGCTGCCCTCGTGCTGATCATGCTCGACTACCGGGACGGCAGCTCGCCGGTCATCGGCGGGGTCAGCAAGGCCAGCGCCGCGGTGTTCGGCGGCGCCGAGCGCGCGGTCAGCTCGGTGACCGGGGTGTTCGGCGGCTCCTCCGGGGGCAGCGGCCAGGTGAAGGCGCTGAGCAAGGAGGTCGTCGGGCTCCGCGCCCAGCTCAGCCAGGCCCAGCTCAGCAAGGCCGACTACGGCCAGCTCCGGCGGCTGCTCTCGCTGGCCGGCAAGGGCGGCTACCGGGTCGTCGCGGCCACCGTCGTCGCGACCGGCCAGGGCTACCAGCAGTCCGTCACCCTCAACGCGGGCAGCAGCGCGGGCGTGCGGCCCGACGAGACCGTGCTCAACGGGCAGGGCCTGGTCGGCGAGGTCACCTCGGTCAGCCCGGATACCTGCACGGTGATGCTGGCCACCGACTCCGCCGCGCAGGTCGGCGTCGAGCTGGCGCCAAGCGGCCAGATCGGCTGGGTGACCGGGCCAGGCAAGACGGCCAGCGGCACCGGCAGGCTGTCGCTGCAGATCCTGGACGCCAGCGCCGTGCTGCGGCGGGGTCAGCAGCTCGTCACCTCGGCGTCGGTGAAGGACCGTCCGTATGTGCCGGGCGTCCCCGTCGGCACCATCAGCTCGGTGGTCAACCGGGCCGGCGCGCTCACCGCCCGCGCGCTGGTCACCCCGTACGTGAACTTCACCTCGCTCGGCGTCGTCGGCATCGTGATCGCCGCGCCCCGGCACAACCCGAGGTTCTCCGTGCTGCCGCCCGCGCCGCACGCCAAGCCCACGCCCACCGTCACCGTCACGGTGACTCCAGGCGTCACCAGCCCGGCAGGCGCCAGCAGCCCGTCGCCGGGTACCAGCACCCAGGTCCCAGGTGACCGGCCCGACGTCCCCGCTGGCGGGCGGTGAGATGCGCCGGGTCATCCTGACCGTCGTCACGCTGGGCATCACGCTGGTGCTCCAGCTCAGCGTCGTGAACGGGCTGCGGCTGCCCGGCGGCGGCGTGCCCGACTTCCTGCTGGTGGCGGTCGCCGCGATCGGCATGACCGGCGGCCCGATGACCGGCGCGGTGACCGGCTTCGCGGCCGGCCTCTGCCTGGACCTGGCCCCGCCGGGCAGCGGCGTGGTCGGCGAGTACGCCCTGGTGTTCTGCCTGGCCGGCTGGGCCTGCGGGAAGTTCCGCGGCACCATGTCCAGGTCCGCGCTGCTGCCGATGGCCGTCACGGCCGCCGTCGCGGTGGCCGCCGAGCTGCTGGTCGCCGGCCTGACCATGGCGCTCACCCCGGCGGGCTGGTCCTCGGTCCGCGAGGTGCTGCCCGCCACGGCCTTCTACGACGCGGCCATCAGCCCGTTCGTGCTGTACCTGATCCTGCTGGGCGCGGCCTGGCTGGCCGGGGACGCGATCTCCGCCAGCGAGGACGCCAACACCGCCCGGCTGCGCCGGGCCAGGCGCAGCGGCGCGGCGAGTCCGCTGGCCGGCGGCTCGCTGGCCGGGCGGCAGGGCCTGGCCGGGCCGGTCGCGCCGGTCAGCCCGGCAGGTGGCGCCGTGCTGCTCGGCCTGGGCGGCTGGCTGGCCGGCCCGCCCCGATCCCGGCGCGAGCGCAAGGCCGCCGCGCGGCGCACGCCCAGGCTGGGCGGCGGCCGCCCCGGCGATGGCTGGGTGGGCGGCAGCGCCGCGGCGCGCAGCGCGTTCAGCTCCCGCCGGGCGGCCGGCGGCTCGGTGATCGGCAGCGTGGTGACCGGCGGGCTCGCGGCCGGGCGCCCGCACGGGTCAGGCGCGGCCCGGCTGCGCTCGGGCGTGGCGGGCTCGGCCGCGGGGGGCCAGGCGGCGCGGCCGCTGGCCGCCCGCCCCGTGCACCTGCGCCTGGGCGCCGGCCGGCGCCGCGACGGCGTCCTCGGCGCCGTGCTGCCCGCCAGCCGGTCCGCACTCGCGGGCCGCGGCGCGGGCGGGCCGGCACTGACCAGGACCGGGCTGACCAGGATCGGGCTGACCAGGACCGGGCTGACCAGGACCGGGCTGACCAGGACCGGGCTGACCAGGACCGGGCTGACCAGGACCGGGCTGTCCCGGACATCGTTCTCCGGGACGGCAGGCTCCGCGCTCGGCCAGTCCGGAATGGCCCAGTCCGGAATGGCCCAGTCCGGAATGGCCCAGTCCGGAATGGCCCAGTCTGGAATGGCACTGCGCCACAGCGGGCTGCCCGGCTCAGGCCCGGCCCGGCTGCGGTCCGCCGGCTCCCGGCGCGGGCTGCCCGGCCTCGGACTGCTGCGCCGCCCCGGCCGGCGCCGCGACGGCGTGGTCGGCGGCGGCGCGCTGACCAGGGTGGGCGGTACCGCCATCCGCAGCTCGGCGCCCCGGTTCAGGATCAGGAACAACGGCGGCCTGGTGGCCGGCGGCGGGGCCTACTCCGCCGTCCGGCCGTCCGCGCCCCGGCTGCGGATGCGCTCCCGGCGCCGGGACGGCGTGCTCGGCAGCCCGCTGTCCGGCGGCCGGACCCGCGGCGGGGCGGCCAGCCCGCGGTTCCGCGCCAGGCCGCTCGGCGGGTCGCGGCCGCAGACCGGCAAGCGGCCCCGGTTCGGCCGCAGGCGCGGCTGGCCGGTGCTGTCCCTGCTGACCGGCCGGCGCGGCGGGCTGCCGCTGCGCCGGCGGCTCACTGGCAAGCGGAAGGGGGGCTCGGCGTGATCCCGGCATCCCGGCGGCGGATCGCTGTGCTGTACGTGGTGCTCGGCGCCCTGCTGCTCGGGCTCGGCGCCCGCGCCTGGTTCCTCCAGGACACCGCGGCGGCCAGCTACGTCGCGCAGGCCAGCCAGGACCGGATCAGGGACATCGTCGAGCCGCCGGTGCGCGGCGAGATCGTGGACGACACCGGCGCCCCGCTGGTCAGCAACCGCTCGGCGCTGGTGGTCTCGGTGAACATGTCCGTGCTCTCCCAGCAGGCCGACGGCGGGGCCGCCGAGCTGCGCCGCCTGGCGAAGCTGCTGCACGTGCGCGACCAGGCGCTCACCAAGAAGGTCCGGCTGTGCACCGCCGGGGTATCCCAGCCCTGCTGGCCAGGCTCGCCCTACCAGCCGATCCCGGTCGCCGAGCACGTCCCCGACCAGGTCGCCGTGCAGGTGCTGGAGAGCAGGCGCCAGTTCCCCGGCGTGTCCGCCCAGGTCCAGCCGGTGATCCAGTACGCCCAGCCGAGCGGCACCGACACGGCGCAGGTGCTGGGCTACCTGCAGCCGATCACCGCCGCGGAGGTGAAGAAGCTGGGCGTCCCGGTGACCGGCTTCTCCGGGGTGGACCTGATCGGCCAGGCCGGCCTTGAGCAGCAGTACGACAAGCAGCTCCGCGGCCGGGCCGGCTCCGATGAGGTCGCGGTCAACGCCGGCGGCCAGGTGACCGGCACCATCAAGAAGGTCACCGCCAGGCCCGGCGACGACCTGGTCACCAGCATCAACGCCAGGCTCCAGGATGATGTCGAGAACGACCTGGCCAGCGCCATTCACAAGACGCAGGCCGAGGGCAACACCAAGGCCACCACGGGCGCGGCGGTCGTCATGACGACCACGGGCCGGGTGGTCGCGATGGCCAGCTACCCGACCTACAACCCGTCGATCTGGTCCGGCGGCATCTCCACCGCCGAGTTCAGGCGGCTGTTCGGCAGCTCGGACTCCGAGCCGGTGCTGAACCGGGCCACCCAGGGCCAGTACGCACCTGGCTCGACCTGGAAGGTGACCTCTACCGCCGCCGCCGTGGCCGCGGGGTACTCGCTGTACGGGGACTACAACTGCCCGGCCGCCACCACCATCGACGGGCACTCCTACGCCAACGACGGCTCGCCGAACCTGGGTCCGATGAGCTTCAGGGAAGCGCTCATCGTCTCCTGCGACACGGTCTACTACGACCTGGCCTACGACATCTGGCAGAAGGATCACGTCAGCGAAGACGACGTGACGACCCCGCACGCCCCGGTGCAGGAAATGCAGAAGATGGAGCTGGCCTGGGGCTTCGGCAAGGACACCGGGGTGGACCTGCCGGAGGAGAACCCCGGCAACGTGCCGACCCGCGAATGGCTGTACTACTACTGGAAGGACAACGCGCACGCCGGCCAGGACTGGTGCAAGTACGGCCGGGCGGGCGGCAGCTACGTGCAGCAGATCGAGTACGACGACTGCAAGTCCGGCAACGTGTGGACGCCAGGCCAGTCGGTGATCGCGGCCATCGGCCAGGGCTACGTGACCGCCAGCCCGCTGCAGCTCGCCAACGCCTACGTCGCGCTGGCCAACGGCGGCACCCTCTACCAGCCGCGGATCGGCGAGGCGCTGCTCAGCCCGGACGGCAAGGTCGCCGAGCGGATCAGGCCCAAAGTCACCGGGCACCTGCCGGTCGCCAAGTCCACGCTCGCCTACATCCGCAGCGCGCTGGCCGGCGTGATCACCCAGGGCACCGCCGCCAGCGCCTTCGGCGGCTTCCCGCTCAGCAAGGTCTGCTTGGCGGGCAAGACCGGTACCGCCCAGGTCGCGGGGAACCTGGCCACCTCGGTGTTCGCCTCGTTCGCGCCGTGTGACCATCCCAAGTACGTGGTCGTCATGATGATCCCGGATTCCGGCTACGGCGCCGACGTGTCCGCGCCCGCGGTCCGGCAGATCTGGGACTCCATCTTCGGGCTTGAAGGACACCGGGCCGACCTGCCAGGCGGCAGCCTGCCCGGCCTGCCGAAGGTGAACAAGGCCGGCCAGATCGTCGTCACCGGCAGCAAGGCAGCCAGCGGGCACGCCGCGCGGCGGACGAGGAGGACGCAGCCGTGACTTCCGTCCGCGACCTGCGCGACCTGGGTCGGCGCCGCGACCATCCGGCCGGCGCCCAGCCGCCGGGCGGCGGGTACCGGAGCCTGGCTCCGCTGGACACCGGCCGGGGCGGGTTCGGCAGCAGCCTCGGCAGTCGCCGCGGCCTCGGCCACCGCCTCGCCGACCTGGGCAAGAAGGCGATGGCCAGGAACTCGCCGCTGCGCCGCCTTGACTGGATCCTGCTAGCCGCGGTGCTGGCGCTGAGCCTGATGGGCACCCTGCTGGTCTGGTCCGCCACTCAGCCAGGACTGCTCAGCTCCGGCCAGGACCCGCGCACCTACCTGATGAAGCAGCTGCTCAACATCGCGCTCGGGCTGGCGTTCATGGCGGCCGTCTCGTTCCTGGACTACCGGCAGCTCCGGCTGTACGCGCCGGTGCTGTACGGGGTTTCCTGCCTGGGCCTGATCGTGGTGCTGACCCCGCTCGGGTCCATCGTCAACGGGGCCTACTCGTGGATCTCGCTGCCTGGCGGCTTCCAGATAGAGCCATCGGAGTTCGCCAAGCTCGCCGTCATCCTGATGACGGCGATGATCGTCGGCGAGCTGCGCCAGGGAGAGAAGCGGCCCCGGCTGCGGGCCATCGGCATCGCGCTGGGGGTCGCGGTGGTGCCGACCGTGCTGGTGGTCGCCGAGCCCGACCTCGGCGTGGTCATCCTGATGCTGGCCCTGATCGTCGGGCTGATCGCGCTGTCCGGCATCCGGCTGACCTGGCTGGTCGGCCTGGCGGCCGGCGCGACGCTGGCCATGGTTGCCGTGATCAACCTGCACCTGCTCAAGTCCTACCAGGTCAGCAGGCTGACCGCGTTCCTGCACCCGTCGGCGGACCCGCGCGGCACCGGCTACAGCGCCGCCCAGTCCAAGATCGCCATCGCCACCGGCAAGCTGACCGGGCAGGGCCTGTTCCACGGCCAGCTCGTCAACGGCAACTTCGTGCCCGAGCAGCACACCGACTTCATCTTCGCGGTGGCCGGCGAGGAGATCGGCTTTCTCGGCTGCGCGCTGATCATCTTCCTGCTGGCCGTGGTGCTGCTGCGCGCGCTGCGCATCGCCCAGCGTGCCGACGATCAGTTCGGCATGCTGGTGGCGGCCGGCGTGGCGATCTGGTTCGGCGTCCAGTCCTTCGTCAACATCGGCATGACCATGGGCATCATGCCGGTGACCGGACTGCCGCTGCCGTTCGTCTCCTACGGCGGGTCAGCCATGTTCGCCGACATGATCGCCATCGGCTGTCTCCAGGCCGTCTACCGGCACCGCACGGTCTTTACCGCCTGACCCGGACTCGCTGCTGCGCTGCCAGGGCCGGGCGCGGGCCAGCCAGGCCACCGCGCCCGCCGCCAGCACCGCGCACAGCACCCAGCCCAGCGTCGTGGTGCCCAGGCCCACGTACTTCAGTCCGGAGGCGAAGATGACGAAGGTGATGACCGGCCTGATGAACTTGTCCGGCGCGCGGGAGGACAGGAACGAGCCGACCAGCACCGCCGGGATGCTGCCGATCACGATCGAGGTGGTGATCCCGAACTCGACATGGCCGAACGCCAGCGCGCCAAGCGCGGCCGCCAGGGTCAGCGGCACCGCCTGGGTCAGGTCGGTGCCGACAAGCTGCCCGGCCCCGATCATCGGGTAAAGGAACAGCAGCAGCACGATCATCAGCGAGCCCGAGCCCACCGACGTCATGCCGACGATGACCCCGCCGATGGCGCCGATCAGCACGGTCAGCGCGGGCCGGATGGTGATCTCCCTGACGCTGGCCAGCCGCTGCTGCCCGCCGCGCCAGTCCAGCACGTAGCGCAGCACCATGGCCGCCGCGCCGATCAGCAGCGCCGCGCCCAGCGCGATCTCCACGTGATCCTGGGCGGCGGACTGGTTGCCCAGCAGGTGCAGCAGGTAGGCGCCGACGAAGGCCATCGGCACCGAGCCGACGACCAGCCAGCTCACCATCTTCAGGTTCACGGTGCCCTTGCGCAGGTGCACCGCCGCGCCGACCGGCCGCATCAGCACGGCGGCGACCAGGTCGCTGGAGATGGCGGTGGACGGCTTGACGCCGAACAGCAAGATCAGCATCGGCGTCATCAGCGCGCCGCCGCCCGCACCGGTCAGGCCGACGAGCAGCCCGACGATCGCGCTGCCGAGGATGATGTACGGATCGACCTGCATGCCACCTCCACCGCACCGCCCGGGCCCGGGGCCACGCCCGGCCGGGATTCGTACTCCCTGGCCGGATTGAGACCATAGCAGCCAGTTTCGTAGGAAAATAGGGTCCGGCCGCGGCCGGTCAGGCGACGTGCGGGCTCGACGGTGCGCTGGCCGGCGGTAGCCTGTGACGATGGCTGCGCAGTCTGTTTACCCACGGCTGGAGCCGCTGCTACCCCTGGTCCGCAAGCCCATCCAGTATGTGGGCGGCGAGCTGAACTCGGTTGTCAAGGACTGGGACTCCGCAGCGGTCCGGTGGGCGCTCATGTACCCCGATGCCTACGAGGTCGGGGTGCCCAATCAGGGCATCCAGATCCTCTACGAGGTGCTCAACGAGCGCGACGACACGCTGGCCGAGCGGACCTACAGCGTCTGGCAGGACCTGGAAGCGCTGATGCGCGAGCACCAGGTGCCGCAGTTCACCGTGGACAGCCACCGGCCGGTCCGCGAGTTCGACGTGCTCGGCGTCAGCTTCGCGACCGAGCTGTGCTACACCAACCTGCTGACCGCGCTCGACCTCGCCGGCATCCCGCTGGCGGCGGCGGATCGCGGCGAGGCGGACCCGGTGGTGCTGGCCGGCGGGCACGCGGCGTTCAACCCCGAGCCGGTCGCCGAGTTCATCGACGGCGCCGTGCTCGGCGACGGCGAGCAGGCGGTGCTGGCCATCACCGACCTGATCGCGGCCTGGAAGGCGGCCGGCCGGCCAGGCGGCAGGGACGGGCTGCTGCTCCAGCTCGCCACCGCGGGCGGCGTCTACGTGCCGCGCTTCTACGACGTGAGCTACCGGCCGGACGGTGCCATCGGCAGCGTCACCCCGAACCGTCCCGGCGTGCCCCGCGCCGTCGCCAAGCACACCGTCATGGACCTGGACGAATGGCAGTATCCGCGCAAGCCGATCGTGCCGCTGGCCGAGTCGGTGCACGAGCGGTTCAGCGTGGAGATCTTCCGCGGCTGCACCAGGGGCTGCCGGTTCTGCCAGGCGGGCATGATCACCCGGCCGGTCCGGGAGCGGTCCATCTCCACCGTCGGCGACATGGTGCAGGCCGGCCTGGAGGCCAGCGGGTTCAGCGAGGTCGGGCTGCTCTCGCTGTCCAGCGCCGACCACAGCGAGATCAACGAGATCGCCATCGACCTGGCCGACCGCTATGAGGGCACCAACACCGGCCTGTCGCTGCCGTCCACCCGGGTGGACGCGTTCAACGTGACGCTCGCCAACGAGCTGAGCCGGGGCGGCCGCCGCTCGGGGCTGACCTTCGCCCCGGAGGGCGGCACCGACCGGATCCGCAAGGTGATCAACAAGATGGTCACCGAGGATGACCTGATCAAGACGGTCAGCACCGCGTACGCCAGCGGCTGGCGGCAGGTCAAGCTCTACTTCATGTGCGGGCTGCCCACCGAGACAGACGAGGACGTGACGGCCATCGCCAGGGTGGCCAGGCGGGTCATCGAGGCGGGCCGGGCGGCCAGCGGCCGCAAGGACATCAGGTGCACGGTGTCCATCGGCGGGTTCGTGCCCAAGCCGCACACCCCGTTCCAGTGGGCCGCGCAGTGCGACCACGAGGTCGTGGACGCCCGGCTCCGCGCGCTTGGCGCGGCGATCAGGGCGGACCGGGCCTACGGGCGGTCGATCGGGTTCCGTTACCACGACGGCAAGCCGTCGATGGTCGAGGGCCTGCTGTCCAGGGGCGACCGGCGGGTGGCCAAGGTGATCAGGGCGGTCTGGGCGGACGGCGGCCGGTTCGATGGCTGGAGCGAGACATTCTCCTACGAGCGCTGGGAGCGGTGCGCGAAGGAGGCGCTGGCCAGCGAGGGCGTGGACCTGGCCTGGTACACCACCAGGGAGCGGCCCTACGGCGAGGTACTGCCGTGGGACCACCTGGACGCCGGGCTTGACCGCGACTGGCTCTGGCAGGACTGGCTGGCCGCCATCGACCCGGACTCGGACGAGGTTGAGGACTGCCGCTGGACGCCCTGCTTCGAGTGCGGGGTCTGCCCGGCGATGGACACCGAGATCGAGGTCGGGCCGACCGGCCGGCGGCTGCTGCCGCTGGCGGTGGCCGGCACCGGCCAGGGGACACCCGCCGGCGGGCACCCCTAGTGGCCCCGCGGCCCGCGCCAGACTCGCCGCCCCCGCCGCCAGCCGTCCAGCGGCTGGCCATCAGGTACGCTAAGCGGAGCAAGTTGCGTTTTGCGAGTCACAGGGATATCGCGCGTGCGGTGGAACGGGGAGTGCGGAAGGCCGGCCTGCCGGTCGCCTATTCCGCTGGCTTCTCTCCGCACCCCAAGATCTCTTACTCCGGCGGGGCACCCACGGGCGCGGCCAGCGAGGCCGAGTACCTGGAGATCTCGCTCACCGCGCTGGCCGACCCGGACGACGTCAGGACGCGGCTGGACGCCGCGCTGCCGGACGGGATCGACGTGATCGAGGTCACCGACCTGGCCCGGGCGCCGGGGTCGTGCCTGGAGGTCTCGCAGTGGCAGGTGGAACTGCCCGGCGTCGCGCCTACCCAGGCGACGCGGGCAGTGGCGGCCTTCCTCGCCGCGGACAGCGCGGAAGTGGAGCGGCTGACCAGCAAGGGAGTCCGGCGGTTCGATACCCGTGCCGCCGTGGCGTCCATGGAGCTAGACCGGCGAGCCGCGCAGGAGCGCGGCGTCGGGTGTGCGATACTTCGAATGGTTGTTCGGCACATGACACCTGCCGTGCGACCCGATGACATCTTGGTCGCGCTCCGCGGCATGTCGGACCTCGCGCCGTCGTCACCACCGCTGGTGACCCGGCTGGCGCAGGGACCGGCGAGCCCGGAGTCCGGTGCCATAGCGGGCACCGGCGGTGCAGGAGGCACCGATGGCTAGTACCGCGCTAGCGGCTAGCGCGCCCGGAAGCTCCGGGCCGGCTGTCGCTTCCGGGCCGAACCGGCTCGCGAGGCCAGCACGGCCCGAGGCGGGCGCGCCCGACCCGCGCTGGCCCGCCACAGGCGGGGCCGCGCGCCGGGACGGGCACGCGCGCCAGAGACAGGAAAAGGCAACGCGCCTGGATGCGGGAAGCGGCGTTTGGA
Source organism: uncultured Actinomycetota bacterium (assembly GCA_963725175.1). Lineage (GTDB taxonomy): Bacteria > Actinomycetota > Actinomycetes > Streptosporangiales > Streptosporangiaceae > DASUBV01. The sequence continues at coordinate 1,446,264 of CAVRXH010000006.1, read as the reverse complement.
CGCCCACCGCCTCACACGGCGCGTACGAACAGCTCCCGCGCGGCGCGGGGCGGCCAGCGGTGGCCGCCGGCGCCCGGGAGCCTGACGGGAGAGATTGCCCGCATGCTCGAGATCGAGCGACAGAGCAGGGAAGCACCTGATGGATCAGGCGGAACCGGCGAGCAGGGCGAAAGCCAGCGGCGTGGGCTGCTGCGCCGCGCCAGGCGCGCGGTAAGCAGACCAGCCGGCCCGCCGGAATCCGGCACCGCCGCCCCGGCGGCGAAACACGAGCCCGCCCAGCCGGCGTTCAGCGCCGCGCAGCGCGGCGACAAGGCCCCGGCCGCCCAGGCGCCGTCCGCGACCTTCCAGCCGCCCGCCGTCGTCTTCCAGCCGCCGGACGTGACCCCCGCGCGCCAGCAGCCCTCCGGCCCTCCGGCCGGCCAGGCCGCCGGCGCCGCGGCGGGGAAGGGCGGCGGTTCCACGAGGAACGCCGGCGCGGCTAAGAGCGCTCCGGCCAAGAGCGCCCCCGCTAAGAGTGCCCCCGCTAAGAGCGGTACGGCCAAGAGCGGCGGTGCGGCCAAGGGCGGCGCGTCCGGCCAGGCCGACGCCGGCCAGGGGCCGTCCGACACCGAGCGCCTGGACGACGGCGAGTCCGGGAGCCGGCGCCGCAGGCGCGGTGGCCGAGGCCACGGCAAGCGCACCGCCGAGGACGCCGCCGAGCCTGGCCAGCAGGCCGAGGCCGAGCCGGCCGCCGACGCGGAAGCCGACGTCCAGGAGGGCAACGGTCCCGCGCAGGGCGCCGACGACGCCGAGGGCGGCACCGGCCCGCGCCGCCGCCGCCGGCGGCGGCGCAGCGGTTCCGGCGGCGAGTCAGGCGAGGCCGCGGCGGCGGATGACCCGCCGAACACCGTCGTGCACGTCCGCCAGCCGCGCCAGGCCAGCGACAACGATGACGTCCGTGGCGTGAAGGGCTCGACCCGGCTTGAGGCCAAGCGGCAGCGCCGCCGCGAGGGCCGCGAGTCCGGCCGCCGCCGCCCGCCGATCATCACCGAGTCCGAGTTCCTCGCCCGCCGCGAGGCCGTGCAGCGGGAGATGGTGGTCCGCCAGCGCGGCGACCGCACCCAGATCGCGGTGCTGGAAGACGGCATCCTGGTCGAGCACTACGTCGACAAGGCCAGCCACCAGTCCTACGTCGGCAACGTGTACCTCGGCAAGGTGCAGAACGTGCTGCCCTCCATGGAGGCCGCGTTCGTCGACATTGGCAAGGGCCGCAACGCCGTCCTGTACGCGGGCGAGGTCAACTTCGATGCCAGCGGCCTGGAAGGCGAGTCCAAGCGGATCGAGTCGGCGCTCAAGTCCGGCCAGTCGATCCTGGTGCAGGTCACCAAGGACCCGATCGGGCACAAGGGCGCCCGGCTGACCAGCCAGGTCAGCCTGCCCGGCCGTTACCTGGTCTACGTGCCAGGCGCCAGCATGACCGGGATCAGCCGCAAGCTGCCCGACACCGAGCGGTCCCGGCTCAAGCAGATCCTCAAGCAGGTCATGCCCGAGGGCGCCGGCGTCATCGTGCGCACCGCCGCCGAGGGCGCCTCCGAGGAGGAGCTGGCCAGGGACGTGTCCCGGCTGGCCGCCCAGTGGGAGGCCATCGAGCGCAAGTCCAAGACCGCGTCCGCGCCCGAGCTCCTGTACAGCGAGCCCGACCTGACCATCCGGGTGGTCAGGGACATCTTCAACGAGGACTTCAGCAAGCTCGTCATCGCCAGCGACGGCGAGTGGGACATGGTCGGCGAGTACGTCAGGTACGTGGCGCCGCACCTCGCCGAGCGGCTGGAGCGGTACCAGGACGCCAAGGACGTTTTCTCCGCCTACCGCATCGACGAGCAGCTCGCCAAGGCGCTGGAGCGCAAGGTGTGGCTGCCCAGCGGCGGGTCGCTGGTGATCGACACGACCGAGGCCATGACGGTCATCGACGTGAACACCGGCAAGTTCACCGGTCACGGCGGGAACCTGGAGCAGACCGTCACCCGCAACAACCTGGAAGCCGCCGAGGAGATTGTCAGGCAGCTCCGGCTGCGGGACGTCGGCGGCATCATCGTGATCGACTTCATCGACATGGTGCTGGAGAGCAACCGCGAGCTGGTGCTGCGGCGGCTGCTGGAGTGCCTGGCCAGGGACCGCACCAAGCACCAGGTCGCCGAGGTGACCTCGCTCGGCTTGGTCCAGATGACCCGTAAGCGGGTCGGCTCGGGCCTGCTTGAGGCGTTCTCGGTCACCTGCGAGCACTGCAACGGCCGTGGCGTGCTGGTCTCCATGGAGCCGGTCGATCACACCCCGGCCCGCGGTCGCGAGGACGACGGCAAGGGCAAGGACGACGGCAAGGGCGGCAAGAGCGGCCGCGGCTCGCGTGGCGGCCGCCAGTCCAAGGGAGATCAGCCCAAGGCAGATCAGCCCAAGGGCGACAATTCCAGGGCCGGAACGCGCGGTGCCGACGGATCCGCCCCCGACGCCCCGGCCGCTTCGGCGACTGCGGACGACGCGGTTGCCGGCGATGCCGCGCGGACCGTCGACGCGGCCGCGGCGGACACCAGCGGCCAGACGATCGAAGGCAGTCACACGATCGAGGGCGGCCGGGCAGCCGAGGGCGAGCAGGCGACCGGCGGCGGGCGCCGCCGGTCCGGGTCCCGCCGGGCTAGCACCCGGAAGGCGGGCGCCCCGGCCACGGAAGCTGGCGCATCCGAGTCCGGTACTGCCCAGTCCGGTACTGCCCAGTCCGGTACTGCGGACGCCAGCGTCACGGACGCCAGCGCCGCTGGGACCGGTGCCGCCAAGGCCGAGTCCGCTGCGGCGGGCGCTACTGAGGCTGGCACTACTGAGGAGCCCAGTGCCGCTCAGGCCGGTGCCACGCGGACTCCCACCCGGGGCGGCACCGCTCGGGTCGGCGCCGTCCAGACTGGAGTCACCCGGGTCCGGGCGACGCGGTCTGGCGCCGTCAAGGCTGACGCCGGGGCTGACACCGCCAAGGCCGACACCGCCAAGACCGACACCGCGACGGCTGACGCTGCCGGGGCTGACGCTGCCGGGGCTGACACTGCCAGTGCTGACACCGCCAAGGCTGACGCCGGGGCTGACACCGCCAAGGCTGACACTGCCGGTGCTGACACCACCGGTGCTGGCACCACCGGTGCTGGCACCGCCAGAGTCGGCACCGCCAGGGCTGGCACCACTAGGGCTGGCACCGCCAGGGCTGGCACCGCCAGGGCTGGTACGGCCAAGGCCGGCACCGCCAAGGCTGAAGCCGCGCAGGGCGACGCGAATAAGAGCGCCGCCAAGGGTGGCACCGCCGAGGGCGACGTGGCCAAGGGCGAAACCGCGCAGGGTGACGGTACGGGCGAGCCCGCTGCCGCTCCGGCCCGGCGTCGGCGGCGGGCTACCAAGCCGGCCGAGGCCAACGGCGTGGCGGCGACCTCCACGGCGACCTCCACGGAGACCCCCAAGGGGACCTCGGCGGAGCATTCCGGTGACGCCCCGGCGGCCGGCGATTCGGCCAACGCGAACCCGCAGGAGTCCGCTTCGCTCAATAGCTGAGGGCCGGGCAGCGCCCGGTTCGAGGCCGCGTGGTGTCTGATAGGCTTTGTCGTCGGCGCATGGGACGGATCTGACTGCACAGCGGTCGGATGGCGGTGCGCGACCTAGACAGGCCCCCAGTCACCTGGTTACTTCAGACGCTGGGCCGCCACGACTTCCAGCCGCTCACGCGGCCGGGTCGTGCGGTTCCGGCGGTCACTGGCCCCTGGTGGCAGGGCAGGCGCAAGGGAGAGAGTTCTCGGTGTACGCGATCGTGCGCTGCGGCGGCAGGCAGGAGAAGGCGTCGGTTGACGACGTCCTGACCGTTGACAAGCTCGCCGGTGACGTCGGCTCCAGCGTGACGCTGCCCGCCGTGCTGGTCGTTGATGACGGCAACGTCGTCAGCGACCCCGCGGAGGTCGGCCGCTACGAGGTCACCGCTGAGATCGTGGGTCCCGCCAGCGGCCCCAAGATCAACATGATTCTCTACAAGAACAAGACCGGCTACCGGCGCCGTCTCGGCCACCGGCAGAAGTACACCCAGGTGCGGATCACTGCGATCAGCTCCGGTAAGGCCGGCGCTAAGGCGAGCACGGCGAAGGCCAGCACCGCGAAGGCCAGCACCGCGAAGGCCAGCACGGCCAAGACGGGTGCCGCCAAGACCGGCGCGGCCAAGGCCAGCACCAGCCCGGCGAGCAAGGCCAGCGCGAGCGGGAAGAAGGCCTGAGATGGCACATAAGAAGGGGGCGTCGTCCAGCCGTAACGGCCGGGACTCTAACGCCCAGCGTCTCGGCGTGAAGCGGTTCGGCGGCCAGCTCGTCGGTGCCGGCGAGATCATCGTCCGCCAGCACGGCACGCACTTCCACCCCGGCGTGAACGTGGGCCGTGGTGGCGACGACACCCTGTTCGCGCTCGCGCCAGGCAAGGTGCAGTTCGGCGTCCGGCGTGGTCGCCGGGCGGTCAGCGTAGTGCCGGTCGCGGTGCCCCAGCCGGTCGCCGTCTCGGCGCCGGCTGGTGACGCCCCGGCCAAGGCGCCCAGGGCCAGGAAGGCCACCGCGAAGGCCAGCTAGGCCCGCGCGACACAGCTAGTCCCGTGAAGGGGCGGGCCGGTTCCGGCCCGCCCCTTCACGGCGTGCTGGCCCCTGCCGGCCGGGTCCGGCCGGGTCGGTCAGTAGGTGCCCTGCGGCACCGGGGAAGAGGAGCGAGATGGCGGAGTTCGCCGACCAGGCCGAGGTGCGCGTGCACGCCGGCAACGGCGGGCACGGCTGCGCCTCCATCTACCGGGAGAAGTTCAAGCCACTCGGCGGCCCCAACGGCGGCAACGGCGGCCGGGGCGGCGACGTCGTCCTGGAGGTCGATCCCGGCGCGGTGACCCTGCTGGACTTCCACCGCAAGCCGATCCGCCGGGCCGGCAACGGTGCCCAGGGCGCGGGTAACAACCGTAACGGGGCCGAGGGCACCGACCTGGTGCTCCGGGTCCCTGACGGGACCGTGGTCAAGACCGCCGACGGCACCGTGCTGGCCGACCTGACCGGCGCGGGCACCAGGTTCGTCGCCGTCACCGGCGGCAGGGGCGGCCTCGGCAACGCCGCGCTTGCCTCCACCAAGCGCAAGGCCCCCGGCTTCGCGCTACGTGGCGAGCTGGGCACCGAGCAGCTCCTGGTGCTGGAGCTCAAGACCGTCGCGGACGCCGGCCTGGTGGGCTTCCCCAACGCCGGCAAGTCCTCGCTGATCTCCGCGATGTCCGCCGCCCGGCCGAAGATCGCCAGCTACCCCTTCACCACACTGATCCCGCATCTGGGCGTGGTGGAGGCCGGGGACGTCCAGTACGTCGTCGCCGACGTGCCAGGGCTGATTCCCGGTGCCAGCCAGGGCAAAGGCCTGGGCCTGGACTTCCTGCGGCACGTCGAGCGCTGCTCGGTCCTGGTGCACGTGCTGGACTGCGCCACCGAGGAGCCCGGCCGCGACCCGATCACCGACCTGGACGTCATCGAGGCCGAGCTGGCCGCGCATGAGGCCGTGACCGGGTCCGGGCTGATGTCCAGGCCGCGGATCGTGGTACTGAACAAGGTGGACGTCCCGGAAGCTCGCGACCTGGCCGAGCTGGTCGCGCCCGAGATCGAGGCGCGCGGCCTGACCGTGTGCCAGGTGTCCGCGGCCTCCCGCGAAGGGCTGCGTGACCTGGAGTTCGTGCTAGCGGCTGTGATCACCGACGCCCGCGTTACCGCGCCGCCGCCCGAGCCCACCCGCCTGGTTCTCCGGCCCGAGCCGACCGCGGGCCCGGATTTCGAAGTGGTCAGGACCGGGCCGAACAGTTTCGCGGTACGGGGCCGCAAGCCGCTGCGCTGGATTCAGCAGACCGATTTCAGCAACGACGAGGCCGTCGGCTACCTGGCCGACCGGCTGTCCCGGCTGGGCATCGAGGACGCGCTGGGCGAGGCCGGCGCGGAGGCGGGCGCCGAGGTGCTGATCGGCCCCGAGGACAACGCCGTGGTCTTCGACTGGGACCCGAGCGTGGCCATCGGCCGCGGCGTGGGCCCGCGTGGCACCGACAGCCGCCTGGGCTGAGCTGCCGTCCGGCCGCGCGAGACGGTTTCCGGGCGATCAGAAAAGCGCGCTACATTTGTAGGACTTCGTGTTTCCGTGAATCACATTCCGGTAACAAGAAACCGTATATTGTAGCGGTCAAGGAGCCTGGTTGTCAAACGAGGAATTCGCCCGCGAGCAGGAATACATAATGCGGCTTTACGGTCGGCTCGACGAGCTGCGGGAGCAGGCGGCGGCCCGGCTGGCCGGAATCCTGCTGCTGGTCGGCGAGACGCCGCAGGCCCGCACGGAGCGCGACGCGTTCAGCGCCAGCTACCGGCAGCGGCTCGCGCAGCTCGACGCGGCCGCGCATGGCCTGTGCTTCGGCCGCCTCGAATTCACCGATGGCGAGCTGCGTTATATCGGGCGGATCGGAATTCACGCGGACAACGAGGAGTACGACCAGCTCCTGATGGACTGGCGCGCAGAGGCCGCCAGGCCGTTCTACCTCGCGACCGCCGCCTCGCCGGGCGATGTCCGGGTACGGCGCCATCTCAAGACCAGGGACCAGTCGCTGGTCAGCTTCGACGACGAGGTGCTCGACCTGGCCGTCGCCGACCCGTCCAGGCACGAAGGGCTGACCGGCGAGTCCGCGCTGCTCGCCGCGCTGAACGCGAGCCGGACCGGCTCCATGGCCGACATCGTGGAGACCATTCAGGCCGAGCAGGACCACATCATCAGGTCCGGGCTTGACGGCATCCTGGTGGTCCAGGGCGGCCCCGGCACCGGCAAGACCGCCGTCGCGCTGCACCGGGCCGCCTACCTGCTTTACACCTACCGCCGCCAGCTAGAAAAGCGCGGCGTCCTGGTGATCGGCCCCAACGCGACCTTCCTGCGCTACATCAGCCAGGTGCTGCCCTCGCTGGGCGAGACCAGCGTGCTGCTGTCCACCATGGGCGACCTGCTGCCCGGCCTGAACGCGACCGCCACCGAGGCACCGGAGACCGCCGCGGTCAAGGGCCGGCTGGCGATGGCCAAGGTGGTGTCCACCGCGATCCGCGATCGGCAGCGGGTGCCCAGGCAGCCGGTCGAGATCTCCGTCGACCACGACACGCTTACCCTGACCGGCAAGTCCATCGCCGCGGCGCGGGAGCGGGCCCGCCGGTCGCGCCGCCCGCACAATCAGGCCAGGGCGGTGTTCTCCAGGGAGATCGTGAACACGCTGACCCAGCAGGCGGCCGGGCGGCTGGGCAGGAACGTGCTCGGTGGCCCGAACCTGCTCGGCAAGGATGAGATCGATGACCTGCGCCGCGAGCTGCGTGCCGATCCGGAGGTCAGGGCCGCGATCGACCGGCTGTGGCCGGTGCTGACCCCGCAGAGTCTCATCGCCGACCTGCTCAGCTCGGCTCGCCGGCTCGCCGCCGCCGCGCCCGGCCTGACCGCCGTCGAGCGGAACCTGCTGCTGCGCGAGGCCGGCGACGCCTGGACCCCGGCCGACGTGCCGTTGCTTGACGAGGCCGCCGAGCTGCTTGGCGAGGACGACCGCGGCGTGATCGCCGAGCGCGAGCGGCGCCGCCGGCTCCAGGAGGCCTACGCCCAGGGCGTGCTGGACATGATCGGCCGCGACGATGACGACGATCCCGAGGTGCTGATGGGCGCCGACGTGGTGGATGCCAGCGGGCTCGCGGCCCGGTATGAGGAAGAGGAGTACCTGACCGCCGCCGAGCGTGCCGCCGCCGACCGGACCTGGGCGTTCGGCCACGTGATCGTGGACGAGGCCCAGGAGCTATCCGAGATGGCCTGGCGGGCGCTGATGCGCCGCTGCCCGGTGAAGTCCATGACGATCGTCGGGGACGTCGCGCAGACCGGCGACCTGGCCGGCCAGCCGTCGTGGGAGCAGGCGCTCGGCCGGTACGTGGGGGAGCGGTGGCGGCTCGCGGGCCTGAACGTCAACTACCGCACCCCGGCCGAGGTGATGGAGATCGCCGCCGACGTGCTCGCCGCCATCGACCCTGGGCTTGACGTGCCCCGCTCGGTCCGCTCCTCTGGCCACGAGCCGTGGCGGCTTGAGGCCAGGCCGGATGAGCTGACCGCGACCGTGGCCAGGGCGGCCACCGGGCTGTCCGGGCTTACCGGCGACGGCAAGCTCGCGGTGATCGTGCCGCCGGACCGCCTCGATGAGCTGGCCGCGGCCGTCGCCGCGGAGCTGCCTGGCACCGCCGTCGGCGCCGACCCGGACCTGACCAGCCCGGTGGTGGTGCTCACCGTCCGGCAAGCCAAGGGCCTGGAGTTCGACTCCGTGCTGATCGTTGAGCCCGCCGAGATCGTGGCCGCCTCGCCGCGCGGCCTGAACGACCTGTACGTGGCGCTGACCAGGGCGACCCAGCGCGCGGGCGTGGTGTACTCCGACGCGCTGCCCGAGGTGCTGGCCGGACTCAAGCCGGTCAGCGGCGTTCCCGGCGAGTAGCGGGGCAGCCTAGCTGGCCAGCCGCCGCCGGGGTCAGTCGTCGTCGCGGCGGTCGCCGTTGCTGCCGCCGCTTCCGCCGCCGCCGAACCGGTTGAACAGGCCGTTCGCCGCGCCCGCCGCCGACTCCGCGACCCCGCGCACCGCGCCGATCAGCGGGTCCGCGCTGCGGCCCCAGGAGTCCTGGTAGGACTTGGCCGCCGCGCGGAACTCGTCACCCACCGAGGTGTCCCGGTCGTCGTCGCGGCGCGGGTAGTTCCCGGCCAGGATGTCGCTGTACTCGCCCTCGTCGGCCCAGCGGTCCAGCTCGGCGAACCTGATCACCGCGAACGGGTGCGTCGCGCCATGGAGCTGGAGCAGCTTGAGCAGGCCCTCCCTGAGGTCGGGCACCGCGTCGTACTCCCTGGCCTGCTCATGGAATGCGTCATGGCTGAACTCGGCCAGCCGCGACCCGCCGGCCAGCTTCATCAGCGTCCGGCGGGCGGCGGCCGGGTCCTGGGCGGCGAGCAGGCCCGCCCGGTCGCAGGACAGCTCGGACTTGCGGTACCACTCCTCCAGGCCCCAGATCACGGCCTTGAAGCCGATCCAGGCGAACGGGATGAAGGACAGCCGGCTCGCCAGCAGGATCATGTTGTAGAGCATCGTCCGGTACAGCACGTGCCCGGACAGGATGTGCCCGAGCTCGTGCCCGATGACGTACCTGATCTCGTCGTCATCGCACAGGTCAAGCAGGCCGCTGTTGATCACGATGAACGGCTTGTCCGTGCCCAGCGTCATCGCGTTGGCGATGGGGTCCTGCGTCACGAACAGCTCGGGAACCTGGGGCAGGTCCAGGATGTAGCAGCCGTCCAGCATCGCGTGATACAGATCGGGGAACTGCTCCTGGGAGCACCGGACCGAGCTGGCCAGGAACATCAGCCGCAGTGCCCGGTCGCTGAACATTCTCGCGATATTGCGGAGAATGGTGTCAAAGCCGGTGAGCTTGCGCAGGGCGACCAGCGCTGAGCGATCGGCAGGGTGCTCGTAAGCACGTGAGCTGATACCCGGCAGGCGCACCCGGGAGCGGTCCGACGAAGTCGTCATGCGTTACATCTTAAGTCGTGCTCGGGAGGATGGGCCCATGCCAGCTCAGGGAACGCCGGCCATGTTTGAGCCGCAGGGCGAGGCGATGCCGCCCGAGCGGCTGGCCGAGCTTCAGCAGGTCCGGCTCCGTGAGCTGGTCGGCAGGCTGCTCGCGGCCGGCGGCGTGCAGGGCGCCAGGCTCCGCGAGGCCGGCGTGGACAGCGGTGCCGGGGTGACCCTGGCCGACCTGCCCGCGCTGCCCGGTACCAGCAAGCGCGACCTGTGGGACGCCTACCCGTTCGGCCTGCTCGCGGTCGACCGCGCCGAGGTGGTCACCGTGCACGGCTCCAGCGGCACCGGCGGCCGGCCCACGCTGGTCTCCTATACCCGCGGCGACCTGAAGCTGTGGGCGCGGATGTGCGCCAGGGCGCTGGCCGCCGCCGGGGCGACCAGGGACAGCATCGTGCACAACGCCTACGGCTACGGCCTGTTCACCGGCGGCGTCGGCATCCACCAGGGCGCCATCGAGCTGGGCGCCACCGTGATCCCGGTGTCCGGCGGGATGACCTCCCGGCAGGTCACCCTGATCGCTGACCTCAAGCCCGACATCCTGACCTGCACCCCGTCCTACGCGATCAGGCTCGGCGAGGCGCTGGCCGCCGCCGGGCACGGGCCGGGCAGCGGCCTGTCGCTGCGCGCCGGCGTGTTCGGGGCCGAGCCGTGGACCGACGAGCTGCGCGGCCGGATCTCCGGGCTGCTCGGGCTGCGCGCCCTGGACATCTACGGGCTGTCCGAGATCATCGGCCCCGGCGTCGCCGCCGAGTGCGTGGTGGCCGCCGACGGGCTGCACGTCAACGAGGATCACTTCCTGGTCGAGGCGCTCGACCCGGTGACCGGCGCGCCCGTCCCCGACGGCACCGCGGGGGAGCTGGTGTTCAGCACGCTGACCAAGGAGGCCATGCCGCTGCTGCGGTACCGCACCGGCGACATCGCCACGCTGCGCCGCGACCCGTGCCCGTGCGGCCGCACGCTGGTCAGGATGAGCAAGGTCACCGGGCGCAAGGACGACATGCTCGTCATCAGGGGCGTCAACGTGTATCCCAGCGAGGTCGAGCGGGTGCTGCTCGGCCAGCCCGGCCTGGCGCCCGACTACCTGCTGGTGGTGGACGAGCGGGAACCGCAGCACCGGCTGCTCGCCTGCGTCGAGCACGCGGCCGGGGCGGCCGGGGCGGCGCCGCCGGCCGCCGGCGGCATCGAGGACCGGCTGCGCGAGGCGCTTGGCCTCAGCGTCGCCGTCCGGCTGCTGCCGGCCGGGACGGTGCCGCGCACCGAGGTCGGCAAGGCCGTCCGGTTCACCCGCTGGTCCTCCGGCAGCCCGCCGCTGCCCGGCCTGTAGCCGGCGCACTCCGCCGCCCGGCCCAGGCGGCCGTTCCCGCCGTCCAGCCCGGCCGGGGCCGTCGGCGTGATAGTTATCCCGTACGGGATACCTGTCCCGTTTCGCCGCAGGCGGAGAGGATCCAGCCATGGCCAGTCAGCGCACGCCCGGAGCCGGCCGGTGGACCGAGGCCGACATTCCCGATCAGTCCGGCCGGGTCGCCGTCATCACCGGGGCGAACTCCGGCATCGGCTTCGAGGCAGCGGTGGCGCTCGCCGCCAAGGGCGCGCTGGTCGTGCTCGCCTGCCGCGACCAGGGCCGGGCCGCGGACGCCGCCGAGCGGATCGCCGTCAGGTCAGCAGGCGCGCGGGTCGAGCTGGTCCAGCTCGACCTGTCCTCGCTCGACTCGGTGCGGGCCGCCGGCGCGGAGCTGCTGACCCGGTTCCCGAGGATCGACCTGCTGATCAACAACGCCGGCGTGATGGTGCCCCCGCGCAGCCGCACCGCCGACGGCTTCGAGCTGCAGTTCGGCACCAACCACCTCGGCCACTACGCACTCACCGGCCTGCTGCTGCCCAGCCTGACCCCGGTGCCAGGCTCGCGGGTGGTGACCATCAGCAGCAACGGCCACAAGGCCGGCCGGATGCACTTCGATGACCTCCAGTACGAGCGGCGCTACCGGCGGATCGGCGCCTACGCCCAGTCCAAGCTGGCCAACCTGCTGTTCACCTTCGAGCTCCAGCGCCGGCTCGCCGCCGCCGGCGCGCCGACCATCGCCGTCGCGGCCCATCCCGGCACCTCCGACACCGCGCTGGTCCGGCACCTGCCCGGCTGGATGCAGGCCGGCTCGCGGATGGTGATGAGCCACGACTCGCGGATGGGCGCGCTGCCCACCCTGCGCGCCGCGGCCGACCCGGCGACCGCCGGCGGCGACTACTACGGCCCCGGCGGGTTCGGGGAGTTCACCGGTTACCCCGAGAAGGCGCGCTCCACCGCCCGGTCGCACGACGCCGCCGCCCAGCAGCGGCTGTGGGCGATCTCGGCCCAGCTGACCGGCGTGACCTACCCGGTCTGAGGCCCGGCGGCAGCTGGCCCTGGGAGGCGGCCCCGGCAGGCACCTGGCCACCGGGCGGTTTCCGGGCTAACCCGGCAGCCGGCCGCTGCCGGCCGCCGGCCGCCCTTTACAGTCACCACATGTGCGCTGGTGAGGCTGTGCCCCGCATCGGGATCATGGGCGGCACCTTCGACCCGATCCACCACGGCCACCTGGTCGCGGCCAGCGAGGCCGCGCATTTCTTCGCCCTCGACGAGGTCATCTTCGTGCCGACCGGCCAGCCCTGGCAGAAGAACGGCCGCGAGGTGTCCGCCGCCGAGGACCGCTACCTGATGACCGTCATCGCCACCGCGTCTAACCCGCAGTTCTCGGTGAGCCGGGTGGACATCGACAGGCCAGGCGAGACCTTCACCATCGATACCCTGCGAGACCTGCGGGCCGAGCGCGGCGCGGAGGCCGAGCTCTTCTTCATCACCGGCGCCGACGCGCTGGCCAGGATGATCTCCTGGCGGGACACCGACGAGCTGTTCAAGCTGGCCCACTTCGTCGGCTGCACCCGGCCGGGGCACCAGTTCTCGCTGACCGGGCTGCCCAGCGAGAGCATCAGCCTGATCGAGGTGCCCGCCCTGTCCATCTCCTCCACCGAGTGCCGGGAGCGGATCCGGGCCAGCGAGCCGATCTGGTACCTGGTCCCCGACGGGATCGTGCAGTACATCAGCAAGCGCCGGCTGTACCGGCCCTGACATCCGGGCCGCGCGGCGCGCACCTGGCGGGACGGGTGGAGGAGTGCCTGGAGCGCCCGGGCGCCGGCGAGTATGCCGGGCAGCCGATGCGTCAGCCGCTTCGCAAGCGGAACAAAACGGGCACTGAGCCTGTTACCGGGGCTAGAAGGGCTCGGACGACATGCCGGGCGGCGCGCCGCCCGGCGATGGCCGGCGGACCGCCTGAGCGGCGATAGCCTCTAGACAACGCAGATATTCGTCCTTGACCGGACGTGAGATGGTAGAAGCCTGGGCAGGCCAGCCAAGGAGGACCGCTAGCACCCGTGACAGCCACCGACAGGGCCGTCGAGCTCGTGGAGATCGCGGCCGGGGCCGCGGCTGAGAAGCTCGCCTCCGACATCATCGCCTACGACGTCAGCGACCAGCTCGTCATTACCGACGCCTTCCTGCTCTGCTCGGCCTCTAACGACCGGCAGGTGAAGGCCATCGTGGACGAGGTCGAGGAGCGCCTGCGCAAGGCCGGGGTCAAGCCCGTCCGGCGCGAGGGCGAGCGCGAGGGCCGCTGGGTCCTCCTCGACTACATTGACCTGGTCATTCATGTCCAGCACGCCCAGGAGCGGGTGTACTACTCCCTGGAGCGGCTGTGGAAGGACTGCCCGGTGATCCCGCTGCCCGAGCCGGTCGGCGCCGCCGGCGAGCCGGGCCGTGACAGCCGGGGCCGGTCCTGACCGCTGCAACGCCGGACCGCGACGCCGCCGCGTCGCAGCCCGGCTCCCGCACGCAGCCCGTGACCCTCATCCTGTGGCGGCACGGGCAGACCGACTACAACGCCACGCACCGGTTCCAGGGCCAGCTCGACGTCCCGCTGAACCAGGTGGGCCGCGACCAGGCCGCGCATGCCGCCAGGTACCTGGCGGCGCTGAAGCCCGACGCGATCTTCTCCTCCGACCTGAGCCGGGCGTCGCAGACGGCGGACGCGCTGGCCCGGCTGACCGGGCTGAGCGTGAAGCCGGAGCCCGATCTGCGCGAGCGGTTCGGCGGCGAGTGGGAGGGCCTGTCCAACACGCAGATGCGCGAGGGCTACCCCGAGCAGTACGCCCGCTGGGAGCCGCCGGGTGGCGAGACCGCCAGCCAGGTCGCGGACCGGTCAAGCGCGGCGATGGAGCGGATAGCCGAGAGCATGGCGCCCGGCTCCGTGGCGGTCCTGGTCAGTCACGGTGCCTGCCTCGGCATCGGCCTCGGCCGGCTGCTCGGCATCGCGGACGGCTCCCGGGTGCTCGGCCCGTTCGGTAACTGCCACTGGTCGGTGGTGAGCCAGCGGGGCAGCCACTGGCGGGTGCTGGAGCACAACGTCGGCTGGCTGCCAGAGCCGGTCCCCGACCCCGAGGACGCCGGGGCCGTCGAGGCAGAGCCCGACGACGCCTGACCGGCCTGGGCCCGGCCGGACACCCCTACCAGGCGGCGGTCAGGATCGCGTCGAGCGCGTCCGCGAACAGGGCGGCGTGCTCCGCGCTGAACGTCATCGGCGGCTTGATCTTGAGCACGTTGTCGAACGTGCCCGTCGGGTAGCTGATCACGCCCTCGTCCTTCAGCCGCTCGCAGACATACGCCGCCTCGGCGGTGGCCGGCTCCCTGGTGCTCCGGTCGCGGACCAGCTCGAAGCCCAGGTACAGGCCGCGCCCCCGGACATCACCGATCAGCGGGTGCCGCTCGGCCAGCTCGCGGAGCAGCCCGAGCAGGTATGCCCCAGTCGCCCTGGCGCCCGCCTGCAGGCCGCGCCGCTCGACCTCGTCGAGCACCGCCATGCCGATGGCACAGGACACCGGGTTGCCGCCGAACGTGTTGAAGTACTTCATCCCGGTGTCGAAGGCGTCGGCGATCTCCCTGGTGGTCACCACGGCGGCCATCGGGTGGCCGTTGCCGATCGGCTTGCCCATCGTGACGATGTCGGGCAGCACGTCCTGGCTGCTGAAGCCCCAGAACGAGTCGCCGAGCCGGCCGAACCCGACCTGCACCTCGTCGGAGACGCACAGCGCGCCCGCCGCCTTCGCGTGGCCGAACGCGGCGCTCAGGTACCCGTCCGGGTGCACCACGCAGCCCGCGGTGCCCATCAGCGACTCGGCGATGAACGCGGCGGGCGGCGTGCCCTGCGCGGTCAGCTCGCCGGCCACCGCCGCGACGTCCGCCGCGTACTTGGCGCCCGCGGCCGGGTCGTCGTAGCCCCACGGGCCGCGGTACCGGTCCGGCTTGGCGACCTCGCGGGTGGTGGCGGGCCGGCCCTGCCCGCCCGGCCCCTGGTACCGGTTCGGGCTGATCGCCGTGACCGCCGTGGTGTTCCCGTGGTAGGCGCCGTCGATCACCATGATGTGCTCGCGCCCGGTGACCTGG
Organism: uncultured Actinomycetota bacterium; assembly: GCA_963725175.1. Classification (GTDB taxonomy): domain Bacteria; phylum Actinomycetota; class Actinomycetes; order Streptosporangiales; family Streptosporangiaceae; genus DASUBV01. Next base: position 1,431,130 of record CAVRXH010000006.1, on the reverse strand, counting down.
CGGGCGATCCGCAGCGCCAGGTCGTTGGCCTCGCTGCCGGTGCAGACCAGGAACACGACCTCGAGCGGGCCGGGCAGCAGCCGGGCGAGCCTGCTCGCGTACCTGGCCATGCCCTCGTACACGAACCGGCTGTTGGTGTTCAGCCGCCGTAGCTGCCTGGCGGCCGCGGCCGCCACCGCCGGGTTGGCGTGGCCGACGTGCGTCACGTTGTTGATCGTGTCCAGGTAGCCGAGGCCCGACTCGTCGTAGAGCCAGACGTCGTCGCTGGTCACCAGGTTCATCGGCCGCCGGTAGTAGCTGCGCTGCGAGGTGCCCAGGTGCGCCCGCCTGGTGGCGGTGACCGCTTGCACGTCCCAGGGCGGCGCGGCCGGCCGCCGCACGCCGAGCAGCGGGCTCGGGTCGGGGCTGATCCGCGCCCAGGCGGGCCCGCTGGCCGGGGTCACCCAGTCCGGCGCCAGCGCGGCCGCGTCCGCGTCGGTGAACAGCGTGACCCGGACGGGCTCAGCCCCGGCAGCCGCCCCGAGCCGGCCGCCGGCCGGCACCCGCGCCCCCGGCGCCAGCTCGCTGGCCAGCCCGGACCAGCGGGACCAGAAGGCCGGCCCGCCCGCTGGCTTGTGCGCCAGCAGCAGCCCGTGCCCGCCGGACCGCTCGGCCGTCCCGGCCAGCGGGGCACGCAGCTCATCCCGCGCGCCATGAAGATCAATCCCCAGATGAACGGTCCGCGGTTCGCCAGTCTCGGTTTCCCGGCGGGCGAGCCGTTCGCGCCGGCCGCCGAGATGCCGTCCCGCGACCGGCAGCCCGCCCGCGTCGGCCAGTGCCTCGGCCGGCGTCTCGCCGGCCAGGTCCGCGTCGGCCGGCGAAACAGGCAGCGCCGGCGACAGGTCGGCCCCGGCCAGCCACGCGGTAACCGCGCCGGCCGGCGAGCCGGCCGCTGGGCCGGCCGCGCCGATGGCATCCCTGATCCAGCCCTCGGCCAGGGCAGGCGGCAGCGCGGCCAGCCGCCCGATGGCCGGCCAGGTGTAGCGCATCCGGGCACTGGCGTAGTCCGGTCTGGTGCCGTTGGAATGCCGGAACGTCCAGGTGACGGCGTTGACGCAGAGCCGCGCGGCGGCCATCGGGTACAGCACCGCCAGCTCGTCGTCGGTCAGCGGCGTCACCTCGTGGAAGCCGCGCACCACGTGCCCGGCCGCGATCAGCGGGTCCGGCTTGCGCAGCATCGCGTAGGCGACCGCGACGGCCAGCTCCGCGACTCGCGCGGTGTGCATCGCGTCGCCGAAGTCCAGCACCCCGGTGACGTGGTAGTACCCGGCGGCGTCCGGGGCGGCCAGCACGTTGAAGTCGTTCAGGTCCTGGTGCACGACCTGGCGGGGCAGCCGCGCGGCGCGCGGGCCCACGGCGTCGCGGAACCAGCCGGTGATCCGCTCGACCTGGGCCTGCTTCGCCGGGTCGGTGACCGCGGAGATGACCGAGGCGATCGCCTCGGGGGCGCGCAGCACGTCCCAGTGGTGCGCGGGCGAGGCCAGTCCGCGCGGCAGCTCGCGGGGCAGCGCCGAGCCGAGCCTGGCGGCGGTGCCGCCCAGCTCGGCGAGCAGCTCGGGGGAGTGCCGGTCCAGCTCGGACAGCGTGACGCCCGGCACCCAGTCCTGCACCGTGACCAGCCGGGAGCCCTGCTCGCCCGGCGGGCCAGGCTCGCCGGGCGCGGGCACGGCCAGCACCGTCGAGCCGTCGGCCGCGGGCAGCGGCCGGGGCACCGCGGGGAAGCCCGGCGTCCTGGCGGCCAGCCTGGTCAGCTCGTGCTGCCAGCGCAGCAGCGCGGCGTCGGTGCCCGGCTGGGTGATCTTGACGACCACCCGGGTCCCGCCCGCGCAGTCCGCGACCGAGTTCTGGTCGACCTCGCCGCCGAGCGGCGTTACCGACTCGGCGGTCAGGCCGTAGTGCTCGGCCAGCACGGCGGTGATGGCGGCCGCGGGCCATAGAGTGTGAGCGGCAGAAGCCAGATCGTGCGCAGGCAATGAACTTCCACTAAAATTGGTGAACAATACAACAATGTTAACACGCGCTCGTGCCGCGTCCCAGGGTGTTGCCCGTGTCCTGGCCGGCCGGACGGAAGGATGGGAGGCGCTGCGTGGTGACGCCTGCTGAGGTCGGCCAGGTCCCCGGCGCTGGCCTGGCGCTCAGCCGGCAGACCACCGGCGAGGAAGTCGCCGGCGTGCTGCGCGAGCTGGTGATGAGCGGTGAGCTCGAGCCGGGCGCGCCGCTGCGCGAGGCCGCGCTGTCGCAGCGGTTCGAGGTGTCGCGGCGCACCGTCCGCGACGCGCTCGCCATCCTGGAGCGCGAGGGGCTGGCCCGCCATCACCGGCACCGGGGCGCCTTCGTGACCCAGTTCGGCGCGGCCGACATCATCGACCTGTACCGGGTCAGGCGGACCATGGAGCTGGCCGCCGCGCAGCAGGCGCCGCATGCCTCCGCCGCCGCCCGCGCCGCGCTCGACGACGCCTTCGCCCGGCTCGCCGACGCCACCCGGCTCGGCCGGGCCAGCGAGATCGTGCTCCGCGACCTCAACTTCCACCGCGCCGTGGTCGGGCTGCTCGGCAGCGACAGGTTCGACCGGTTCTTCGCCGAGATCTCGGTGGAGATGCGCTACGCGCTGTCCATCCTGGAGTCGTCCTACCAGGAGTCCGCCGTGCGGCCCGCCGAGGCACTGGACGAGCACCGGGCCATGTACGCGGCGCTGCGGGACGGCGACAGCGCTACCGCCGCCGCGCTGATCGACGAGCACGTTCGCGACAACCAGGCGCTGCTGCTCCGGGCCATCGCGGCCGTGCCCGACCCGGCCGGGGCCTGACCCGGCTGTGCCTCCGGGACGGCCCGGCCGGGTTCTCGGCGGGCCGGCCTGGGCCGGCCAGGGGCGCAGCCGGCGGCCCGCCGCGCGGCGCTGACCCCTGGCGCAGGAGTGCCCTCTATGTCCCCGTTCGACGTATTGAGATATTGTTCACCAATCTGTGTGTGAACGATCGGAGATCAGTATGTCGTCGGCCGCCCCCTCGTCCTCGGGCACCCTGAGCGAGAACCCCCGGCTGAGCGAGGCCGACGCCATCGCCCTGCTGCGCTCCCAATGGGGCATCGAGGCCGCGGGGCTCAGCGAGCTGGGCAGCCTCCAGGATCAGAACCTGCTGGTCGCCGCCGCCGACGGCACCCGCTACGTGCTCAAGGTCACCTGGCAGGGCGCCGACGCCGGGCTGGACGTGCAGAACGCGGCCATGCGGTACCTGGCCGCCGCCAGGCCCGGCTTTGTCAGCCCCGAGCCCGTGCCCGCCCGCGACGGCGCGGACATCGTCAGCGGCGAGGGCTACGACCTGCGGCTGCTGACCTGGGTGGACGGGGAGCTGCTCGCCGACCGGCCGTACTTCGGCCTGGCCGAGGCCGGCGCGCTCGGCGAGCTGGCCGGCCGGGCGACCAGGGCGCTGGCCGGGTTCGCCCACCCCGGTGCCGAGCGCGACCTGGTGTGGGACATCCGCGAGTCCCGCCGGTTCGCCGACGAGCTGGGCGGCCAGGTGCCGCAGGCCGGGCACCGGCAGCTCATCGCGGCGGCCATGACCGGTTTCGACGACGTCGCGCAGGCCGGCGCCGCGCTGCCCGTCCAGGTCGTGCACGCCGACATCACCGAGGTCAACACCGTCTGGACGGCCCGGCCCGACGGGCGCTGGCAGGCCGTCGGCATCCTCGACTTCGGCGACACCATGAGCACCTGGCGAGTCGCCGACCTGGTCGCCACCGTCACCGGCATCGTCGGCCACCGCGGCGTGGACGACGCGCTCGCCGCGGCCGCCGCCGTGGTGGCCGGCTACCAGGCCGCCTGCCCGCTGACCGCCGCCGAGATCGACGCGGTCTGGCCGCTCTCCCTGGCCCGCTGCGCGGTCAACCTCGCCGTCATCGTGATCCAGCGCGAGCTCAACCCGGCCAGCGACTACGCCGACGAGGACGCCGCCGCGGCCGAGCGCTCGCTAGAGCAGGCGCTGGCCGTGCCCGCCGCCCTGGCGCGGGCCGCCATCAGGCACGCCGCGGGCCTCGCGCCCGTCCCGGCCGCCGCCGAGCTGGCCGCCTGGCTGGCCGCCGCCGCGCCGGTGCCGGTGATCGAGCACCTGGACCCCGCCGTCCCGCTGCTCGACCTGTCCGTGGACAGCGAGGCCTTCTCCTGCGGCGAGTGGGCCGAGCCCGGCGCCGTCGCGGCCGTCCTCGCCGCGGCCGGCGTGCCGGACGGCGGGCAGGCCGCCGGCCGCTGGGGCGAATCCCGGCTGACCAGGTCGGGCCGGCCCGCCAGCGCCCCGCCGGCCAGCCTGCACCTCGGCGCGGACCTGTTCGCGGCAGCCGGGCACCCCGGTGCGCGCCCCGCTGGCCGGCCAGACCCGGGCTGGCGCCGACGGCGAGGTCATCGTGGCGCTGAACGGGCCGCCCGGCGCGCCCGCCTGGCTGCGGCTGGCCGGGATCGAGGGCACCCCGGCCGCGGGGACCACGGTCACCGCCGGGCAGGTGCTCGGCGCCATCGCCGCCAGGCCCGGCGGCGAGCCGCCGCACGTCCACGTCCAGCTCCTGACCGAGCCGGGACTGCCGTGCCACGGCACCGCCCGGCACCGCGCCGCCTGGCTCGCGGTCAGCCCCGACCCCTCGCCGCTGCTCGGCATCGCCGCCGCCGCGCCCCAGCCCGCCGACCCGGCGCGCCGCCGCCGCGAGCGCGAGGTGCACGTGGCCAGCCCGCAGCACCTCTATTACGACCAGCCCGTCGAGATCGTCAGGGGCTGGCGGCACCACCTGCTCGACGCCGACGGCCGGCCGTACCTGGACATGATCAACAACATCGCCGCCGTCGGGCACAGCCACCCGAGGATCACTGCCGCCGCCGTCCGCCAGTTCCGGCGGCTGAACACCAACTCCCGGTTCCTGTACGACTCGATGACCAGGTACTGCGCCAGGGTCGCCGAGCTGCTGCCCGGCCTGGGCAGCGTCTTCCTGGTCAACTCCGGTAGCGAGGCTGCCGACCTCGCGCTCCAGCTTGCCCGCATCGCCACCGGGCACCGCGACATGATCGCGCTGGCCGGCGCCTATCACGGCTGGACCGGTGCCGTGCTTGAGGTCTGCACGTCGCCGATGGACCGGCCGCACTGGCGCGAGGAGCTCGGCCCCGGCGTGCACATCGCCGACCAGCCCGACCCCTACCGCGGCCGGTTCGGGGATGACGCCGCCGCGTACGCCAGGTCCGTGCGCGACGCCTGCGCGGCGGCCGCGCAGGGCGGCGGAGTCGCCGCGTTCGTGACCGAGCCGCTGCTCGGCAACCAGGGCGCCGTCGAGCCGCCCGCCGGGTACCTGGCCGCCGCCTACGACTACGTCAGGCAGGCCGGCGGGCTCTGCGTCGCCGACGAGGTCCAGGTCGGCATGGCCAGGACCGGCGCCAGCTTCTGGGCGTTCCAGCACGAGGGCGTGCAGCCCGACATCGTGTACACCGCCAAGGCCACCGGCAACGGCCATCCCCTCGGCGTCGTCGCCTGCCGGCCCGAGATCGCCGCCGCCTTCGACGGCCGCACCGCGTACTTTTCCTCCACCGGCGGCGGCCCGGTGTCCTGCGAGATCGGCCTCGCCGTGCTCGACGTGCTGCGCGACGAGCGGCTGCAGGAGAACGCCGCCAGCGTCGGCGGCTACCTCAAGGCCGGCCTGGCGTCGCTGGCGCAGCGGCACGAGCTGATCGGCGCCGTGCACGGCCGCGGTCTGTATCTCGGCGTCGACCTGGTCAGGGACCGGGCGACGAAGGAGCCCGCCGTCGAGGAGGCCATGCGGGTCAGCGAGCTGCTCCGCGCGCTCGGCGTCATCATGCAGCCCACCGGCGACGCGTTCAACGTGCTCAAGGTCAAGCCGCCGCTGTGCCTGGACCGCGATGGCGCCGACTTCTTCGTCGCCGCCCTGGACCGCGCCCTCAGCTTCATGCCCTGAGTCGCGGGCCTGCGCGACCGAAGCCGGGTAATGTCGCCTTCATGGGTCGATTCTCTGTCCGAATCCCTCAGCCATTAGCACGCGGAGATCGAACAGAAGATCGTTCCGAACGGGCTGGTCGCGCCCGGCTGCCTGGCACTTACTGGCGGCTCTGGTGGGCGACCGCCATCGACAACATCGGCGACGGCGTGTTCGTCGCGGCCATCCCGCTGCTGGCCATCACCATCACCCGCGACCCGCGGCTGATCTCGATCGTCTCGGCCGCCACCTACCTGCCCTGGCTGCTGCTGTCCGTCCCGTCCGGGGCGCTGGTGGACCGGCTCGACCGGGTCGCCCTGATGTGGCGCGCGCAGGCCGCCGCTGGCGTGATCGTCGCGGTCGTCGGTGCGCTGTCCGCCGCCGGGCACGCCAGCATCGCCCTGCTCGCCGCGATGGGGTTCGGGCTCGGCGCCTGCGATGTGCTGTTCTCCAACGCCGCGCAGACGATCCTGCCCGACCTCGTGCCCAAGGCCGACCTCCCGCGGGCGAACAGCCGCCTGTTCACCATGACCGCCCTCGGCCAGATGTTCCTCGGGCCGCCGCTCGGCAGCCTGCTGTTCGCCGTGGCCGTCGCGCTGCCGTTCGGGCTCGACGCCGGCTCGTTCGCGCTGTCCGCCGCGCTGCTCACCACGCTGCCCCGCCGACCCCGGCAGGCGGGCGAGCAGCTGCCCGTGCGCACCGCGCTGGCGGAGGGCCTGCGCTGGCTGGCCCGGCACCGGCTGCTGCGCACGCTCGCGCTGATCGTCAGCGTCAACACCTTCTGCTACCAGATGGGCTACGTCACCCTGGTGCTGCTCGCGACCCAGGAGATGCACGTCAGCAGCCGGGGCTACGGCCTGCTGCTGGCCGGCGCCGCGGTGGGCAGCGTGGCCGGCAGCCTGGTCAACACCAGGCTCGTCGCCCGGCTGGGCCCGCTGCCCGCGCTGCTCTGCTCGCTGGTCGCCAACATCATCCTCTTCGAGGCTATCGGCGTCGCCCCCGACGCCGTCGCGCTGGGCGCGCTGATCGCCCTGAACGGCCTCGCCACCTCGTGCTGGAACATCGTCAGCCTCAGCCTGCGGCAGCAGGTCGTGCCGACCGAGCTACTCGGCAGGGTAAACAGCGTCTACCGGACGCTGTCCACCGGGCTGATGCCGTTCGGCGCCCTGGCCGGCGGGCTGATCGCGCACGAGTTCGGGCTGCGCGCGGCCTACCCGGTGGCCGGCGGCCTGCGCGCCATCGCGCTGCTGATCGGGCTGCCCGTCCTGCTCACCGAGATCCGCGCCGTCCGGGCCCAGCCCGTGCACTGACCCGAAGCTCCGGGCAGCCCGATCACCGCGAGCTCGCGCCGTCGCCGGTTCGGTATACGGCTGGTTAACTCAGGACCCGGATCGGGCAGGCAGGGCCGGGCGCCTTGGCGAGCCGCTTGTCCGCCGTCCATAGCTCGCAGCCGAGGACCTCGGCCAGTGCCACGTAGGCCGCGTCGTAGGGAGTCACGTTCGCGCACAGCTCCCATGCACGGCGCATAAGCCGCAGCGCCGGGTAACGGTCCAGGTCCAGGTCCTCCAGGTCCCGGACGGCGACCGCGAACCTGTCGTCAGTGATCGACCCTGCCAGCCAGCGCTTGCGCAGCACCGCGACTGTCTCCGGGTCCACCAGGTCGGGCGCAGCCAGATCCCCAGCCGCCCTGACCTCGCGCCGTGCCCGCTCGCCATCGGGTCCGTCGTCGCCGATCACGTTGGCCAGCACCGACGCGTCCACCACGATCACTGCCGGGACCGGTCTTCGGCCAGATCCTCGGCTGCCTGTGCCAGCCCGACCCGGCCGCCGTGCCGCCGGTCGATACGGTCCAGGACCTCTTCCAGACTCGGCCGGTCGGCCAGCCGCCGGAGCTCGCCAGCCAGGTACTGCTGCAGCGACTGCCCGCGACGCTCCGCCCGCCGCTGCAGCGCCGCATGGACGTCCTCGGGGATGTCTCTGACCAGCACATTCGACATGCTTACATTATGCTATCAACCTGTCCGACGCGGCAAGCCAGTACGGCCCGGTGTCGGCGCGCCCCCGCCGACCCGGCCTGTCCCGCCGACCCGGCCTGGCCCGCGCGGACCCGGCCGGTCCCGGCGGCCGATGAGCCCGGGGCCGCGCTAGCGTCTGACTGGCGAGCGCCGCCTGGGCTGGCAGAGGCCCCGGCCGGCCCGTGACAAGGAGGTGGCCGATGCGGCCAGTGGTCGTGCAGTTCTGGGTCTCGCTCGACGGCTATAGCTGCGACCCGGGGACCGAGCTGGGCAGGTACCTGGAGGACGTCGAGGACCCCGAGCAGGAGGAGTACTTCGTCAGCCGGCTGCGGGAAGTGGGCACGCACATCGTTGGTCGCAGCACCTACCAGGGGATGTCGAAGTTCTTCCCCGGCAAGACGCACCCCCTCGCCGATGCGATGAACGAGATTCCCAAGGTCGTGTTCTCCTCGACCCTGGAGCATGCCGACTGGCCACCCACCCGTATCGCGCGCGGCGACCTCGCGACCGAGATCGCCCGGCTGAAGAACGAGCCAGGCGGCATCATCCTCGCCCACGGCGGCACCCGGTTCGTACGCGAGCTGATCAGGCTCGGGCTGGCCGATGAGTTCCGGCTCTGGGTCGTGCCCGCCGCTGTTGGCACCGGCACGCCGCTGTTCACCGCCCTGGAGCACCCGCTGCCGCTGCGGCTGCTCAGCGCCCGGTCGTTCCCGTCCGGCCTGCTGGAGCTGGCGTACGCGCCTGCGGGCCGGTAGCCAGCGCCGGGTCGCGGCGGGGGAGCAGCAGCGGCGTCGCCAGCATCAGCACCCCCGCCGCCGCGACGGCTATCCGCGGGCTCGTCAGGCTCGCCAGCAGCCCCCACAGCGCGGTCAGCACCGCGATCGTCGCGCTGCTCGTGACCGACCACGCCGACAGCGTGCGGGCCACCCCGTCGCGCGGTGCCTGCTCCAGGCGGCAGGTCGCGTACACCGGGTTGTACACCCCCATGCACGCGACCAGGCCGAACTGCACCACCATCACCAGCACCAGGCCCGCCGGGCCCGGCCGGACGAACGCCAGCCCCAGCGACCAGCACGCGCGCAGCGTGCCCGCCCAGCGCAGCAACGCGTGCTGCCCGAACCTGGCCGCCAGCCGCCGCGCCACCCGTGAGCCCGCCAGCCCGCCGACACACGGCGCGCCGAACGCCAGCCCGTACTGCCACGGCGCGAACCCCAGCCGCCCTAGCATCAGCACCGCCATCAGCGGTGCCGTCGCCATGATCAGGCCGCCGACCGCCAGCGAGTTGAAGAACAGCCCGCGCAGCACCCGGTCGCCCAGGATGTAGCGCCACCCGTCCAGCAGGTCGCCGGGCCGCAGCCGTGCCGTGCCCGCCGGCGCTGTGCTCACCGGAGCCGGGGCCGGGCGCGGCTCCCGCCCGCCGATCGCGCAGAGCCCCGCCGCCGACAGCAGATAGCTCACCGCGTCCGCCAGCACCGTCGTCACCGGGCCGAACATCCCGATCAGCGCCCCGCCGAGCGGCGGCCCCAGCGCCGTCGCGGTCCACGCCGTCGACTCCAGCCGCGCGTTCGCCGTCAGCAGGTCAGGCGGGGCCAGCAGCGTCCGCAGGCAGGCCCCGCTGGCGGCCTTGAACGCGATATCGGCCGCCCCCACGACGATGGAGACGACCAGGAGCTGGGGGAAGGTCAGCACGCCCAGCATGAACGTGACCGGAATGCTGACCGTCGCGGTGAACCGGGTCAGGTCCATGGCGATCATCACCGGCCGCTTGCGGCGGAACTCCATCCACGGCCCCAGCGGCACCGCCAGCACCGCGCCCATCGCCAGTCCCGCCGCCGCCAGCGCCGACACCTCCGCCGGGCCCGCGTGCAGTACCAGGATCGCGATCAGCGACAGCACATCGAATGCCAGCCAGGTGCCAAGCGTGCTCACCGTGTACGCCGCCCATAGCCACCCGAACCGCCGCCCCAGCCCTCGCCTGCCCGTCATGCCCCGCGTGCCTCGCTCTCTGTCGCCCGTCGTCCCCGCGTCCCGCGTCCCGCGCTAGAGCATGCAAGCGGCTGCGGCCGCCGCAGCGCAAACAACCGGCTCGCCGGCGAGCCACACCCGCGCGTTGTACCGCTAGCGTGTCGGCGTGGACCTTGAGGTCGTTCGCACCTTCACCGCCGTACACCGCGCCGGGCAGTTCTCCGACGCCGCCGCCGACCTGTCCATCTCCCAGCAGGCCGTCTCCCGGCGGATCGCCGCGCTGGAGGCTGAGCTCGGCGTGCGGCTGTTCACCCGGCACCCCGACGGCGTGCGGCTCACCCCAGCCGGGCAGCGGTTCCTCGCCCCCGCCCAGGAACTGCTGCAGGCCGCCGAGCGCGCCGCCACCTCCGTGCGGCCAGGACGCCGTCCCCTGGAGATCGACGTCATCGCCCGGCGGAGCGGGCCAGGGATGCTGCTGCGCCGCTTCCACCGTGAGCATCCCGAGGTCGAGCTGGACGTCGCCGCCTACTTCGACATCGGCTCCGCCGTTGACGCTGTCCGGTACGGCTCCACCGACGCGTCGTTCCGCGCCATCGACCTGTCCGCCCGGCACCTGCCCGACGACCTCCAGGCCACGCGCGTGCTCGACGAGCCCCTGCAGCTCCTGACCGGCCCCCGCCATCCCCTCGCCGGCGCCGTCTGCGTCACCCCCGCCGAGCTGGCCGGGCACCGGATCTGGATCCCCGGCATCGTCCAGGGAACCGAGTGGGCCGCGTACTACGCCGACCTGACCGCCCAGTTCGGGCTCAGCATCGACGCCGCCGGGCCCAACTTCGGCAGCGACGACATGCTGGACACCATCGTCGGCTCCGACAGCGTGGCGACCCTCTTCGGCGCGGACACCCGCCTGAACTCGCCCGCCAGCGACGACCTGCGGCGCATCCCGCTATGCGATCCGACACCCGTGTACCCGCACTCCCTCATCTGGCAGGCCAGAAACGATCATCCCGGCCTTGCCACGCTGCGGGCCTTCCTTCAGTCCGCCTACGCCAGCCGGCCCAGCCGGCCCACCTGGACGCCCGGCTGGGCACGGCCGCTCGCGCCAGCGGGACTGAACGCGGCCGGCGGCCGGTATAGGGGACAGGGCCTGAGTGTGATCCCAGTCACTTGGTCCGGTGCTTCCGGGACCGCGCGGGCCGTGGCTGCCGGGCGGTCCTGAGGGCCGTCGGGCAGGTCATGGCTCGTAGGGTGGCGGCTGTCCCGGTCCTGGTGGGGTGGCACCGCCGGGTCCTGGGGTGGCGGGTGAGCCGGTGGAGTCGCCGGGAGCGCAAGCCGCGTCTGGTTTCTTGTACACTGGCGTGGCGCTGGAGCCGGGGACGGCCCAGCACCCGAGGGGCTATAGCTCAGTTGGTAGAGCGCTTGCATGGCATGCAAGAGGTCTGGGGTTCGAATCCCCATAGCTCCACCCAGTTCAGAGGAACTTATCGAACACGCGGTCACCTCATCTGAGGCGCGTACAGCAGCAAAGTACAGCAGCAGCCGTCGTCCTCTACAGGGACCGGCCTTCGACGCGCCAGCACTGGCATGGACTGGTGGAGCTGGGTCCGTCCAGCGGAGAAGGGACGTCATGGGGTGAGCGTGGGCTGTCTCGCTCCGGCTTACTGTGCGGGTGGCGGCCCGGTGAGGGCGTTCAGCTCTGCGGCCAGGTCCAGGGCCTCGGCTGCGCCGATCCGCTGGAATATCTCCAGTGCCTGCCGCAGGAGGACCTCGGCCTGTGTGGCGTGGCCGGCGGCCGTGGCGCAGCGGCCCAGGCCGGCCAGCGCGTGGGCCTCGTCCCAGGAGCTGGCGATTGCGCGGGCCAGCTCCAGGGCCTGCTCGGTGACACCCCTCCGCCCGCGCGAGCTCACCGCTGACCCGGTGCAGCGTCCCGCTGTCATTGAGCGTCTCGGCCTCGCCGCCGCGGTCGCCGAGGTCGCGGTAGATGCCCAGGGCCTGCTCCAGGGCTCTGGGCCGCGGCCGGGTAATCACCCGTCACCGCCGCACCGCCCCCGAGCTCGCTGAGGGCGTTGGCCTGGCCGAGCCGGTCGCCGAGGTCGCGGTAGATGCCCAGGGCCTGCTCCAGGGCCTGGGCCGCGGCCGGGTAATCACCCGTCAGTCGCCGCACGATCCCGAGGTTGCTGAGGGCGTTGGCCTGGCCGAGCCGGTCGCCGAGGTCGCGGTAGATGCCCAGGGCCTGCTCCAGGGCCTGGGCCGCGGCCGGGTAATCACCCGTCAGCCGCCGCACGCTCCCGAGGTCGCTGAGGGCGCTGGCCTGGCCGAGCCGGTCGCCGAGGTCGCGGTAGATGCCCAGGGCCTGCTCCAGGGCCTGGGCCGCGGCCGGGAAATCACCCGTCAGTCGCCGCACGTCCCCGAGGTCGTTGAGGGCGTTGGCCTGGCCGAGCCGGTCGCCGAGGTCGCGGTAGATGCCCAGGGCCTGCTCCAGGCACCTGGGCCGCAGCCGGGTAATCACCCGTCAGCCGCCGCACGGCCCCGAGGTCGCTGAGGGCGTTGGCCTGGCCGAGCCGGTCGCCGAGGTCGCGGTAGATGCCCAGGGCCTGCTCCAGGGCCCGGGCCGCGGCCGGGTAGTCACCGGTCAGCCGCCGCACGGTCCCGAGGTCGCTGAGGGCGCCGGCCTGGCCGGGCCGGTCGCCGAGGCGCTGCGCGGCCTGGGCCGCGGCCGCGTGGCGGGTGATGGCGTCGGCCCAGGGGCCGTCGCGGCGCAAGAGCCCGGCGAGGCCGGCGGTGAGGGCGATCACCCGGGCGTGCTGGCCGGCTGCGGCGGCGTGGTCGAGGCAGGCGAGCAGGCTGGCCCGCTCGGCGCGTGCCCACGCCAGCGCCTGGCCGTCGTCATCCAGGTCCGGGGCGGCGGGCAGCCCCGCCGGGGCGGCGGGCGGGGGGCCGGGCCGGGTCTGGCGGGCCAGGCGGGCCTCGGCGCGGGCGGCGGTGTGCTGGTAGTAGTCCAGCAGCCGCTCCAGCGCCCGCTCGGCGTCCTGCGGCGGGGCCGGCGGCGGCGTGGTCGCGGGCGTAGCGGCGGATCAGGTCATGCATGCCGTACCGGCGGTAGGCCGGTCTCGGTCAGCAGGCCCTCGCCGTGCAGCGCGTCCAGCAGCCCGGCGGCCTCCGGCCAGCGGGATGCCGGCCAGCGCGGCGGCGGCGTAGGCGTCGATGGTGGTGCCCGGGTGCAGGCCCAGGAGGCGGAAGAACCGCTGCCGGGCCGGGGGCAGGTGCCGGTAGGACACCTCGAACGCGGCGGCGACGCTGTCGTTCTCCGCGGTCAGGGTGAGCAGGCTGGCCCGGGTCTCGGCGGCCAGGTCGGCCAGCGTCCAGGACGGGTGCCGGGCGTAGCACGCGGGCCAGCAGCGAGATCGCCAGCGGCAGGAACCCGGCCAGCCGCGCCAGCTCCGCGACCCTCGCTGCGGGGCTGTCGGCGGCGCGGGGCGCCAGCCGCAGGAACATCTCCCGCCGCCTGGGCGGGCGGCAGGACCTCCAGCAGCACCGGGACGACCGCGCCGGGCAGGTCGCCGAGGTGCCGGCGGCTGGTGACCAGCACCAGGCACCCGGCCGCCGCCGGGCAGCAGCGGGGCGACCTGGGCGCTGCTGGCCGCGTTGTCCAGGACCAGCAGCGCCCGCTGCCCGGCCATCCGGTCCCGCCACAGCGCGGCCCGCCCGTCCAGGTCCCCGGGCAGGACCCGGGGATCGACCCCGGTCGCGGCCAGCAGCCCGGCCAGCGCGTCGGCCGGGCGTGACCGGGTCCTGCCCGGGGGTGTGGGCGTGCAGGTCGATGAACAGCTGCCGGTCCGGGAACCGGCCGGCCAGCAGGTGCGCGGCGTGCACGGCCAGGGCGGTCTTGCCCGACGCCGGGCATCCCGTCGATCGCGTGGATCGCCACCACCCCGCCCGTCCCGGCGCGCCGGTCACCGCGGCGGTGATGGCGTCCAGCTCCGCGCTCGCGGCCGGTGAACGCGGCCGTATCCGGCGGCAGCGAGTAACGCACGTCCGCCTCGCCCGGGCCCGGCTGGCCAGGGCTGGCGAGGGCCGGGTCGGCGTTCAGGATCTGCTGGTGCAGTGCCTGCAGCTCCCGGCCCGGGCTCGGTGCCCAGCTCGGCGACCAGCCCGGCGCGGACGGCCTGGTAGGCGGCCAGCGCGGCGGCCTGCTGCCCGTCCCGGTACAGCGCCAGCATGAGCAGGGCGTGCAGCCGCTCGCGCAGCGGCTGCTCGGCAGTCAGCTGCCGCAGCCCCGCGATCACCTCGCCGTGCCGGCCCAGGTGCAGGTCTGCGTCCATCAGCGCCTCTATAGCCTGCCACCGCAGCTCCGCCAGCCGCAGCCCGTCCCGCAGATAACAGGACCGCCGAGTCGATCCCGGCCAGCGGCTCGCCCCGCCATAAGCGCCAGCCCGTCACGCAGCGCCCCGGCCGCCTGCGCCCAGTCCCCGGCCCGTGCCGCGGCCCGCCCGGCGGCCAGGGCTGCCTCGAACCGGTCGGTGTCCAGCTCGCCCGCCCCGGTGGCGATCCGGTACCCGCCAGGCTCGGTCACGATCACCACGTCCCCGCCGGGACCCAGGGCCTGGCGCAGCCGGCCCACGTAATTCTGCACGCCCACCCAGGCCGACGGTGGCGGCTGGTCACCCCACAGCGCCTCGGCCAGCTCGCCGATCCCGGCCACCCGGCCGCCGCGCAGCAGCAGCGCGGCCAGCACCACCTGCTGCTTGCCCGGCGGGACCTGGACCACAGCCCCGGCCCGGCGCACGGTCAGCGGCCCCAGCAGCCCGTACTCGGCATCACTTGGCACGCGAGCCTCCCTGGCCAGCCAGCCGGCAGGGCGCGGCGCCCGCCCTGCCGGGAGCCACCTGGACACCATCATCCCCTGGCCCGGCCCGGCACGGATTTACGGGCATATCCGGCTGCTGGCCCCGCCGTGCTGATCACGTTATGACCAGGTTATGACGGCGGGCGCGAGGCTCAACAGCAACAGGCATCCGAGCGCCGGTGACCCTGGACAGCGGGCCGTGAAGGCACAGCGGCCAGCGAGGGGATGACCCGGCAGCGAGGAAGCGAGAGACAGAAAGGGAACCAGCAATGCGAGCATTACGGAACATCGCCGCAGTCGCCGCGATGACCATCCCACTGGCGGGCATCGTCCCGCTCGCCGCCGGCCCCGCAGCGGCCAGAGCCCAGACAGACACCAGCAGCGCTCCGGGTAGCACAGCAGCAGTGGTGGCAGGCACGCCAGCGCCTGCCACCACTATCGACGGGACGGTTTCAGGCACCGATGGTGACTGTGCCTGGTCGTATAAATGGCGCGTCGATAGCGGTAGCGGCGGCGATTCAGAGGTGGAATGGACCAACAATCCGTGCGGACTCAAAATCGAGGAGCGAAGCTGGTGCGCCGATGTTGGCAGCGACGCGGGAGCCTGGGAGACCAGCGGCATCGTAAAGAGCACCTACGTCTGGGACCAGTCCATCTGCGGGCTAGCGGAAGTTATTACCGGCGCCCAGGAACACCACACCCAGTCTGACGGTAGCTGGACGACCTACAAGGAGTTCTGGCAGACTCAGTCGTCTTCGCGCACGCCAGGGCGAGGCGCTCCTGAATAGGTCCGGTCCGGCTCTGAGGACCAGGCCTGCCGGCCTGCGGCGCCCCGCCCCAGGGGACGGGGCGCCGCAGGCGGTCTCCAGGAGATTCCGCCGGATCGCGGGGACTGCAGGCACCGCCCGAATGGCCGCCTCCTCAGGTCACCACGCAGCGGCCCGGCGTCCATCCCCTGCCCGGCCAGGTCCTTACGCAACCGCGCGATCAGCCCGGCCGTGCCCGCTGCGACCGCGTTCGGGGAGGTCCTCGGACGCCGTGACCGCGGCCCGGACGCGGCCTCGCCCTCGTCCCGGTAGCGGGCCATCAGCTTGCTGACCCACCCCCGCGAGACCCCGTAGCGACGGGATGCCTCCCCCTGGCTCAGCCCCTCAGCGGTAACAGCAATGATAACCAGGCGCGCCTTCGACATCCGCTGACCGTCGCGGCCATCCCATTCCTATGTCCTGAGAGATGCCATTCCGATGTCCTGAAACTCTGCACCCATCGCTCCACCCAGGTCAGAGGGACTTATCGAATAGGCAGCGAGCCGCTTCGCGGCTCGTACAGCAGCAAAGTACAGCAGGCGATCAGTGATCGCCGTTTCCTGCTGCTGTTCCTGGTGACTCGCAAAGACCCGATGTCGGCGCGTGCGAGCACGGGCGATGAGCGCCGGGCGGTGGCGAGCTGCCGGGGAACTTGGTGACTAGGGGTGGTCGATTTCGAGGTGGTGGTCGGTGGCGGCGGCGATGGCGGTCAGGTCGTCGGGGTCGGAGCTGATGACCAGGTCACGGCGACGCAGAGCCCCTTCGACGACACAGGCATCGACGATGTCGGTGGTAGCGCCTCGGGCGGCTAGCGTGCCGGTCGCGCGGGCCAGGGCGTCGTCAAAGGCTTCGATGTGGCATCCCGTCAGGAGCCGGGACAGGAGGGCCTGGCGGCTGCCGCCCCGCCAGGACTGGGCGAGGACCGGCGCGGGCACGGTGGGGACCTCGCGGCGGCCGAGCAGGGCGCGGTGGCGAGCCCACTGGCGGCGTTCGCCGCGGTCCGCTGCCACGAGCGCTCCGGTGTCGTAGGTGACGCCCATCAGGCGCTGCGCTGCCGCTGGCCAGCTGCGCTGGCGCGCTCGACGGCCTCGGCGGCCCACCGGTCGGCGGCGGCGAGCTTCTTCGGGGGCGAAGGCGCCGTGCTCGTCCTCGAACTGAGCCACGGCGGCCAGCCCCGCGCGGATAGTGAACTCCTTGCGCGCGGTCGCCGCGAGCCAGGAGCTGTAGGTCATGCCGGCCTGCTCGGCTGCGGCGGCGATCTCGGCGTCGAGTTCGGGCGGCAGGGAGATGGAGCGCTTCTTCCGGACAGCCATGGTCGCCAGAGTAGCACAGCGGTAGGACAGCCTCCTGCAGCTACACGGCCGCCATGCGGCTGAACGGCCTGACGAACCGGAGGCCGGAACGCGAGCGGGCAGTGCAGCAGGAAGTACAGCAACCGGTCGGAATTTCGCGGGACTGGTGGGGGCGTTCTGGAACGATCAGCGGTCGTCGTACTCAGAGCAGCCGTAGCATTTCCGGCGCTCAATGACCGCGCGGCCGGTGCCCCCGCAATGGCGGCAGCGTTTTTTCTGATTGCCGGATCTTTCGCGGGCATCTGCCAGTCCGGGGGAGACAAAGGCGAACATGGAGCGGTCAACCTCCCCCGAGCCCTCGCACCTCTGGCACTTCCCGCCAAGGACTGGGTGGTATTGAACCTGGCTGTGGCTCACTGGCGTAGCTCCTTCGCAGACCAAGCTCGACCGAAGGCATTCGGGAGATAGGGCGGAAGCACCTAGTCCAATAGTATGCGCCAGCACGGTCCATCTCTTCAGCATCTGCCTGCGCGGCCGCGACATCAGCGGCTAGCTGCGGGTCGGCAAGCAACTGGTCTAGGTGGCTGTTCCCGCTGACGAAGCGCTGGCGGCCGGGTGCGGTGCCGTCGTGGGCAGTCATGACTTCCTCCTTATCCGCTGCTCGCGTCGCCTGTCCGCTCCGGACAGTTCTCGCGCCCGTCGCACGAGGTCGTCGAGCGCCTCGAGGTTCAGTATCGGCGGAGACCTGTCCTCGCTCTCGCAGCACGCCGGTTTCTGCCGCTGCGCGGTAGGAGGACTGTCGAGGTCGGCTAATGCATAGAGCTGGGTGTACACGTCGAGGAACGGATCGTCGTCAATGTGCGGCCCTACGAGCAGGATCGTCGCGGCTGATGCGGACTCGAAAGCAACCACTACCCGCATGCGCCCGGCCAGATGGACTACGCAGAGCCGCTCCAGCAAACCTTCGCCAGAGAGGCGGTAGCGGAGAGCCTCCGCACCCCCTAGCGCGCAGGGTATCGAGGAACTGGTCGTAAGCCCTGCGTTCCCGTGCGCGCAAATTTCCGACCTGCTGCTGGGCGCGTGGTGTCAGCGATACGGCAATTGGCACGCCGGCAGCTTAGTGGCGCGCTGCGCGTTCCTCTGCCAGGGTTAGCGCTGGCACAGTATGGCCGGAGCGCATCTGATTCAGGCTGTCTGCCAGGTCATCCCGGTCGAGCAGCGCTTCGTCCTGCAATCGCTGCCACAGTTTTGTTACCAGATCCCGGTCGTGTCCTCGCGCGCGCAGATCGCGCACGAATCGCAGGACGTCGTGCAGGCGTTCAGTATCCAGGAGCAGCCGAGGATGCTGACTGCGTGGTGTCAGCACTCCGTCACTCGCCCAGGCCCTGACTGTCTTGTCGCTAATTACCAGCAGCCTCGCTGCGATCGGGACTCGGATGGGCGCCGCATGGGACAGCGCGTTCCTCGACACCTTGAGCAACCTCGCGGCCTCGCCGGGATGATCGTCTTCGATGGCGGTCGCCACTTCGACCACGTCATCAACCATGTCGAATAGTTCTCGTACCTGGACTTCTTCATGTTCGATCGTCGACGTCATCGCGGCCCCCTCAGTTGATGCACTTCCGATTATGCCCTAAAAACCGGAAGATGTGCTAGGGGTCTGAGCGGAGTCGCTCATCCTGGATCGTTCGCGAGTCCCGGCGGGCATGATACGGCCACTACGCTTGCGGGCCATGACGGAGCTGAGCCAGAGGATCGTCGCGGTCTGCGCCGCCTGCGGGCGCTGGGCGGGCCGGGGATGAGCGAGTATCAGTACTACGAGTTCCTCGCGGTGGACCATCCGCTGACCGATGCTGAGCAGGCCGAGGTCCGCCAGTTCTCCACCAGGGCCACGATCACCGCCACCAGTTTCACCAACGAATACCACGGGGGCGACTTCAGGGGCAGCGCCGACGAGATGATGCGGCGTTTCTACGACGCGCATCTGTACCTGGCGAACTGGGGTACTCACCGGATCATGCTCCGGCTGCCGCGCGCGCTTCTGGATCCGGAGGTCGCCGGACAGTACTGCGTTCAGGGCCAGGTAAGCATGTTGACCACCCGTGACCACCTGATCCTCGACCTGAGCAGCGAGGACGACGCGGGGGAGTGGGTGGAAGGCACAGAAGAGTCGCTGGCGGCCATCGCCGGCGTCCGCGCCGAGCTCGCCGCCGGGGACCTGCGGCCTCTTTACCTGGCCTGGCTGTCGGGCTACGGCGCGTGGGAACGCGACGAGGATGCGTTCGGCGACGAGGACGAGGACGAGCTGGAACCGCCTGTTCCGGCCGGCCTTGGATCACTCACCGCGCCGCAGCGCGCCCTGGCCGACTTCCTCCGCCTTGACCCCCGCCTTCTCCAGGTCGCGGCCGAGGCCAGTCCGGCGCTGCCCGAAGCCAAGGACGATGCGCGTGCGCTGGCCGATCGCATCGCCAAGCTGACCGTCAGCGACAAGGACAGGCTTCTCACGCTGGTCGCAGCGGGCCAGGCGGCAAGGGTCCGGATGGAACTGCTGCGGGGCCAGTGCGGGGACGCGGATGAGCAGGGGTCCTGGGGTCCCAGGCGGACTGTGGCCGAACTCCTCGACACCGCAGCGGCGAGCCGCCTGTAGCGCGAGCAGCAAGCCTCGGCCGCGCTGGCGGCGCTGCGCGGTGTTTGGCGGGGCCGCTGCCGGGCAGCCAGGGTGCTGGCCCGTGCGTGGTCTCGGAAGGTGACGTGCTCGATGCGTATGCAGGTGCAGGCTCCGCCATTTCGAGGCCGCGCCAGGCGAGGCCGCGCCAGGACAGTCCCGCCGCGCCCGCACGCTGTCGGCGGCTGGAAGGTCATCGCGGCGCGGCTGCTGGGTGGTGCCGTGCTGCTGTGGGGCCTGGTTTCCCTGCTCGGCCTGCTGATGACACATGTCCTGAACTCCGGCCCGGTCCACCGCGCGGATCTCGGCGTCGATTCCTGGTTCGCGGCTCACCGGTCGGGCGTGTGGGACACCGTCACGTACGTGGGCACCACCATGGCTCAGACCGAGACCGCCATCGGGGTCACTCTCGTCGTCGTGCTGCTGCTGCGCTGGCGGCTGGGACGGTGGCACGAGTCCCTGGTCCTCATCACGGTCATGCTCGGCGAGCTCGCGGTGTTCCTGGCCGTGACCGAGGTCGTGCACCGGCCCCGCCCGCCGGTGCACCGGCTGGATGCGGCCCCGCCCACGTCCAGCTTCCCGTCCGGGCACACCGCCACCGCGGTCGCGCTCTACGGCTGCCTCGCGATCCTGGTGCTGTGGATCTACGGTCGGCGCCCGGCGGCCCGGATCGCCGTCGGGGTGCTGTGCTGCATTCCTGTCTACGTCGGGCTGTCGCGGCTGTACCGGGGCATGCACTATCCGACTGACGTGCTCGCCGGGGTGCTGACGGGCGGCCTGTGGCTGCTGATCGTCATGACGACGCTGCTTCCGCACCGGACCGCGCTGGAGCAGCGGCCGGCCGCGCGGCGACGGCCGGCCGCGCGGCGACGGGCCGCCGGCAGACGCGCCCGTGCAACGTGACCGGGCCAGAGCCGGAACCGGAGCCGGAGCAGGCTCCCGAGAACGAGTTCACGGACGCGATCGACCCGGGCAGCGGACGAGGGCCAACCCCGGCGTCTCCCCGCCTCCCTGTGATCATCCTGGCTTCCGCCGGCCTGACGTTCGCCGCCCTCAGCACCTGGATCGCGAGACGAGGTTCCGAGGTTCCCTGGGTGGACGAGCAGGTCCACCGATGGGTGCTGGCGCACCGCGATCACGCCACCATCGCCATCGCACGGGCCGTCCGGTGGGGCGGAATCAGCGAGGTGGTCCTGGCGGCCTTGTTCGTGGCGGGAGCGGCGACCGCCGCCAGCGGCAGCAGCGCGGGCCGGCGCCTCCGGTCGGGACTGCTGCTGGTCCTGATCGCCGGCGCGGGCATCTATACGGAGATCCTCATCAATCAGGTCATCGAACGGGCCAGGCCGCCGGTCTCGGACTGGGCGGGGTCGGCGTCCGGGTGGTCGTACCCTTCGGGTCACACGACCGCGGGCACGCTGTTCGCCGTCTCCTGTGCCTGGGCCCTGGCCGCGCGGCTCCCGCCCGGCCGGGCACGCCGGGGGGTATGGGCGGGCGGGGCCGTGTACGCCGCCACGGTGGGCTGGTCGCGTGTCTGGCTCGGCGTGCACTGGCCCACCGACGTCATCGGCGGCTGGCTCTTCGGAACCGCCTGGCTGGCCGGCAGCGTCACGGTGATCCTCACCCTGCGGCGCGGTGCCGCTCACCGCGCGTTGCGGGGACGCGAGCCACGGGGATGCGAGCCGCCCGGCTAGCTCTCGGCGGTGCCTTCGGGCACGCAGACCGTGATCGACGCCGGACGGACCTTGATCCGCAGCTTGGTGGCGGCCGGCCGCGCGCCGCCGTCGAGCTCGTACGGAACCGGCCGGCTGAACCGGACCACGAATTTCCTGCCCCGCGTTATCGCGACGAACGGAGACTGGTCGGCCCGGCCCAGCGCGACACGGCCCAGCGTCCGCGCCCACTCGGCTGGATTCTTCGCGGTGACGACGCCCAGGTCGAGTAGCCCGTCGTCGGGCTGGGCCCCGCTGAACGCCTCGATCCCGCCGAGAACCCTGCCGACGTTCCCGACCAGGACGCACGAGACCCGCCCGGTGAAGAACCGCTGGCCATCCGCCTTAACGGTGGCCTTGACCCGGTCGGAGCTCAGGTTCCTGGCCCCGGTATAGAGGTACGCCGCGCGGCCGACGCGGTCCTTCATCCCCCGGTCGGCGTCGGAGATCATCCGCGCGTCGAGCCCCGCGCCGGCCATGACCGCGAAATGCTCGCCGTTCACCGTTCCGGTGTCCAGCTGGCGCCGGGCGCCGTGCAGCCCGACCCGCACGGCCGCGGTGAGGTTGCCGGGAACCCGCAGGTTCGTTGCCAGGAGATTTGCCGTGCCCGCCGGCAGGATGGCCAGGACGGCACCGGTTCCGGCCACCGCGTCGATGCAGCGCTGGACGGTACCGTCGCCGCCCCAGACGAAGATCAGCTCAGCGCCCTCGGCCAGGGCACGGCGAGCGCGCTTGGGCGCCTTGCGGCTCTTCCTGACCTCGAGCCAGAGCGGGTCAGCGACACCTTCCTGAGCCAGCACCCGGCGAAGCTCGGGCAGGCCGCCACCGAGGCTCTTCCGGGAATGCGCCACGACCGCAACGACAGTCACGTCCTGGCCTCCGCGTTCACGCCAGCTCCGGCCGACCGGCCCCGGCGGCGCCAGCTCACACCTTCCGCCAGCGGGCCTCGCACAGCCCGTAGATGCCGAAGATGACCAGCCCGAGCGCCACCAGGAAGAGCAGGATCTCCCCGAAAGGCTGGTCGCGCAGGGTAAGCAGCGCCTTGTCGATGCCACCTGACTTGGCCGCCTTGTGGGTGATGGCCGCGCTGACCACCAGGACTCCCGCCAGGGCGAACACAACGCCTCGCGCCACGGTCCCGATCGTCCCGAACCACGTGATCAGGCGGCGCGCCTGAGCGGTCAGCCCCGACAGCCGCAGGAACTTCAGGAACTTGCGCCGCAGGCCCTCGCTGACCAGGACAACGCCCATGATCACGACCACAAGGCCGACGATCCCCACCACCCAGCGGCCGCCGGCGTGCTGCATGACCTTGGCCGTCAGATCCTGCTGCTGCCGGGTCTGGCTGCCCTGCGTGCCTGTTATCACCCGGAACGTCAGCGTGGCGAAGAAGGCATAGACCAGCGCACGGCCCAGGGACCTGAGCCGGGGCCGGCGCCGTTGCCCTCGCCCGCGACGCCGAACGCCGCCTCGCTGAGGCGCCAGAGCGAGTAAGCCGCGAAGCCGATGACCAGGAGCCAGAGTGACACCAGGCCGTACGGCTTGCCGGCCAGGAGCTGGAGGGCGCCCTGCTGGTCGGCTGGCCGCGAGCTGCGGCCGAGCGCGACGAGAATCGCGACCCAGCCGATGAGCAGGTAGATAACCCCCCTCGCGGCGAGGCCGGCCCTGGCCAGCGCGTGCATCGCCGGGCCGCTGGACGCCCGCTTTCCCCGCGCGGTCGCCCGAGCTGTAGCTGCTGATCGCATGCCCCTACGTACCGTGGCGCTGGCACCGCAAACACCGGATCCGTCGCGATGCCTACCAGCTGCCCCATTCCAGGCTCGGTCGCGGCAGGTCCGGCGGCTGGAGGAAGGCGGGCGGCGCGGTGAGGTCCAGCGCGCCAAGCGGCGTGGCGGCCGCGGCGTCCCGCGCGGTCAGCGCGGGCAGGTTCCATTTCTCCTCGACGAGCTTGAGCACCGAGGTGTGGTCGAGCACCTCGCTGCAGACATGGTCCCGGCGTGCGTACGGCGAGACGATCACCGCGGGTACCCGGAACCCGTACCGGTCGTAGCGGGTCGGTCCGGCAGTCTCGTGCTCCTTGTTCTTGACCACGCCGGGGAACAGCGGCCGCAGCGCGGCCTTCAGCGGCGCCCTGCCGCCGATCAGGCTGCGGCCGAGGACATCGTCCGGTGGCACCGCAGCCGGCGGCGAGACGTGATCGTGGTACCCGCCGTGCTCGTCGTAGACCCAGATCAGCAGCGTGCGCGGCCACCCCTGGCCATGCGTGACCCGGTTGATGACCTCCGCGGCGAAGCTCTCGCCCCTGCGGATGTCCTGCGGGTTCTCCTCGGAATAGGTGTCGAAGTCCGGGTCCACGATGCTGAACGCGGGCAGCGTGCCGTTGTCGGCGTCGGCGAAGAACTGCTCGGTGCTGCGGATGTGCTCCATGTACCGGCCGATCCCGATCGGGAAGACATCGGCCGTGAACTGCAGATCCTTCTGAATGCTCTGATTTACGGAACGGAATGCCCGGCGAATCGAGTGCAGGCGCCGCCGGGCCGTCTTTCGCTTGTGCTGCGCATAGCGCGTGAGCCGGGACCGGTCGGCGGAACCCGGGCGGTAGTTGACCCAGGAGATTCCGTGCCGGGTCAGCAGGTCGAAGATGGTCCCGCCGGGCGGATAGTCGAGCAGGTCGTAGGGCGAGTCGTCGATCAGGCCGTGCGCCGTCCCCGCTACCAGGAAGCGCCGATTCGGGAACGTGGGACCCAGGCAGGAGGCGAACCAGTGGTCGGCCAGCGGGAACGTCCGGGCGAGTCCGTAGTAGAACGGCAGGTCTTCCTCCGTCCAGTAACCCATCCCGGCAGCCGCCGCGTCAGCCGCGGCCGCGGCGTCGGCGCCGGCCTGGGCCAGCTCCGCCTGGCAGCTGGTCACGAATCCGTCGCATTTCCCCTCGCCCCACTGGTGATGGCTGGCGTGCCAGCTCTGCGACGGCACGCCCGGCTGCTGGCCGGGGCTGGGCAGGTGATAAGCCCGGACTGCCTCGCCCCCGGCACCGGTGTTGAACACCTCGGGCTCGCCGTCTGCTCCGAGCGGGAATCCCTCGCCCCGGCCGTTCAGCATGCCCAAGTAGTTGTCGTAGGAGTGGTTCTCCATCATCAGCACCACGATGTGCTGAATCTGCGGCAGCAGATCGGTGCCCGGCGGCAGGGCCGGCCGCGGCAGGGGCCTGGCCTCGCGCCCCGTCGATCCGCGAGTCAGGAATCTCAGCTCAAGGCGCTCAAGCCGGTCCCACACAGTGTCGCCTCCCTCAGATCAGCCGGACGCCGCGCGGTACCGGTACCGACGCGGCGACGCCGACCGGCCTCAACTGCCCGCCGCGCCCCCGGTCCAACCGCCTCTGCCGCCGCCCAGACCGGCCGCGCTGGCGCCCGCTGGAAACATCTTTAGCAAGCTAGACTCCGCTCCGCGTCTTTACGGATAAAATCGGTATGGTTACTATACCGAACAGGAGCATGATCGGTGGAGTTCGAGTTCGACCCGGCGAAGAGCGCCTCGAACCTGGAGAAACACGGCATCGACTTCACCGCTGCGCAGGCGCTCTGGGATGACGCCGCCCGGGTGGAGGTCCCTGCCCGCACGGCTGACGAGCCCCGATGGGTGGTGATCGGCCAGATAGCGGGGAAGCACTGGTCGGTAGTAGTGACTTACCGAGAGCACCGGGTGCGGATCATCTCTGCTCGCCGGTCCCGGAAGGAGGAGGCAGCACTCTATGAGGGCTGAAGAATTTGATCAGAAGTTCGATGACGGCGAGGACGTCACCAGTGACCTGGACCTTGCCGCGGCCCGTCGGCCGGGGCTGGAGCAGCGCCGGGTCAACGTCGATTTTCCGGCCTGGATGATCGAATCGCTGGACCGGGAGGCCCGGCGGCTGGGCGTTACCCGGCAGTCTGTCATCAAGGTCTGGATCGCGGAGCGGCTCGAGCGCGCCGCCTGAGACCAGCTGGGTCATGAATCAGCTAAGGCTCCCGCTGGCCGAGGCGTGTGCTGGTTGAGAATAACCAGGGCGGTGCGGGCGTTGCGGCGTTCATGGAGACCTGGGAGACCATCCAGTCACGCCGCAACGTACGGTCCTTCACCGACCGCCTGATTCCGGCGGCGGATCTGGAGCAGATCCTTGAGGCAGGCCGCCGGTCCCCTTCCTCGCAGAACTGGCAGCCCTGGGACTTCATCCTCGTCACCGATCGTGAGCAGCTTCACGAGCTGGCGAAGGTCTGGCGGGGCGCCGGCCACGTGAGTGAGTCAGCGGCGACCATCGTGGTGATCGGCCCCGCTGGCGACAACGAGTTCCGCCGGGCCAACTTCGACCTGGGCCAGGCAACGATGGCCATGATGCTGGCGGCCGCCGACCTCGGAATCGGCAGTTGCCACGCGGGCGTTGGCGACATGGATCGTGCCCGCGAACTGCTCGGCTTTCCCGATGACCGCGACTGGGCCCTGCTGATCTCGCTCGGCTACCCGGCCGACCGGCCGCTCGCTCCGATCAGGAATCCCGCGCGCCGGCCGTTCAGCGAGATCGTGCACCGGGGTCACTGGTAGGCCGCGCGTCAGCCGGCTGCCGGGGTTTCGTCCAGGGATTGTTCCGCCCAGATGGTCTTGCCGGTGCTGGTCTGGCGGGTGCCCCAGCCGCTAGTTAGCTGGGCGACCAGCAGCAGGCCGCGGCCGCCCTCGTCGAAGGTGCGGGCGCGGCGCAGGTGCGGGGCGGTGCTGCTGCCGTCGGAAACCTCGCAGATGAGGTGGCGGTCGTGGATGAGCCGTAGCTGGATCGGGGGATCGGCGTGCCGGATGGCGTTGGTGACGAGTTCGCTCACCAGCAGTTCGGTGACGAAGGACGGCTCCTTGATGTCCCAGGCGCTCAGCTGGTCGGCGACGAGCTTCCGGGCCTGAGCCACCACGGCCGGGTGGGCGGGCAGGTCCCAGGTGGCGACGTGCTGGGCGTCGAGCGCGCGGGTGCGGGCGAGGAGCAGGGCGATGTCGTCGGCGTGGCGGGCGGGGGGCAGGGCATCGAGAACCGTGTCGCAGAGGTCATCCAGGCTGGCGGCTGGCTGGGCGAGCGACCGGCACAGCCGGAAGATCCCCTCCTCGATGTCGCGGTCGCGGGACTCGATCAGGCCATCGGTGTAGAGGGCGAGCAGGCTGCCTTCCGGCAGGGTGAACTCGGCGGCCTCGAAGGGCAGCCCGCCCAGGCCGAGCGGGGGACCGGCGGGCACGTCCAGCAGGTCCACCGTGCCCTCCGGGCTGACGACCGCGGGCATCGGGTGGCCGGCCCTGGCCACCGTGACCACCTGCGAGACCGGATCGTAGACCGCGTACACGCAGGTGGCGCCGAAGCCTCCGGCGATCTCGGCAGCCTGGCCGAACTGGGCTGTGCCGTCGGTCTCCTCGTCCGCCGAAAGCCGCACGACCAGGTCATCCAGGTGGGTGAGCAACTCGTCCGGGGGCAGGTCGACGTCGGCCAGCGTGCGTACGGCGGTGCGCAGCCGTCCCATCGCGGCCGCGGCCTGGATGCCGTGCCCGACCACGTCGCCAACGACCAGCGCTACCCGCGCGCTGGACAGCGGGATCACGTCGAACCAGTCGCCGCCGACCCCCGCCAGTTCCCCGGCGGGCAGGTAGCGGGAGGCCACCTCCACCGCGGTCCGGAACGGCAGCCGCTGCGGCAGCAAGGTTCGCTGCAGCGCCAGCGCTGTGCCGCGCTCGCGGGTGTACTGGCGCGCGTTGTCGATGCACACCGCGGCCCGCGCGGTGATCTCCTCGGCGAGCAGCAGGTCATCCTCGCTGAAGGACTCAGGCCGCTGGTGGCGGACGAAGACGGCCACTCCCAGGGTCGTGCCCCTGGCCCGTAGCGGCACGGCCATCAGGGAGTGCACACCGAACGCGCGAACCACTGCCGCCCGGCGCGGGTTCCCCAGCGAATGGCCGGCTCTCGGGGGGCTGTACTCGGCGCACAGCACGGCCCGGCCGGTGGCCAGGCACTCGGCAGCGGGGGAGCCGGCGGCGTAACGGTCCACTTCGCCGGGGGCCAGGACCGCCTCGGGCTTTCCCGGCAGCACGGACTGCTGGGCGGCGCGGCGCAGCCGGACCGGGCCCGACACGACCGGCCCCTGGCTCGCCTCTAGCCGGGCCGTCTCGCTGGCGGTGCCCTGGTCGGCGAGCAGGTCAACGGTTGCGAAGTCGGCGAACTCCGGAACGGCCACCGCCGTCAGCTCCTGTGCCGTGCGAGCCACGTCCAGGGTGCTGCCGATGCGGGCGTTGGCGTCGTTGAGCAGCTGCAGCCGTTTACGGGCCCAGTACTGCTCCGAGATGTCGCGCGTTGTCTGGCCCACGCCGCGCACGGTGCCGTTCTCGTCCTGCAACGGGTACAGGAAGCTAGACCAGGCGTGCGCGCGGCTCTCGCCGGCCACCCGTGCGTAGGTCTCCAGGTACTGCGGCTTCCCGGTCTCCAGCGTCCGCAGCATGGACAGCTCGAGCTTGTCGACCTCAGGGTCGGCCATCACCTCCGAGGGCCGCAGCCCGCGCATCTCGGCCTCGGTGAGGTCCAGGGCGCGCTCGGTGAACCGGTTGGCCCGGCGCAGGCGCAGTCGCGTGTCCCACAGGCTTGCCGAGAAGCAAGGCGCCTGCTCGAAGCCCCACACCATGAGCCTCTCGTCCTCCGCTGTGGCGGTCGCGCCGGTGAGCGGGGAGACCAGGAACCAGTCGGAGCACTGATCCGAGTCCACGCGATGATGGGCAAGCAGGCCGACCTCGACCCGGTGCCCGTCCCGGTGCCGCAGCGCCGCCCTGCCGTTCCATCTCGGCAAGGCCTGGAGGCTCACGCAGCGTCTCGCCGGTGATCTCCTGGTCGAGCAGCCGGGCGGCAGGCTTGCCGATGATCTCGCTCGGCGGGTAACCCAGCAGCCGCCTGGCGCCCTCGCTCCAGCCCGTCACGACACCGTGCTCGTCGACGCAGGCCCTGGCCGTCCGCGCCTCGTCAACGACGTCATCAGGCACGCCCGGCAGCGCGGCGCCGGGGGTGATCCGCTCCTCCATCGCCGTCTCGCTTCCGCCAGGGTCCTGGGATCATCCTCCGGCCGGTGCTCGCTACCTGGGCGCCCGTCATCTGCCCAGTACCTCCATACTGCACCAGCCGCTGACGCTGCTTCACCTGGGGCGATTCCTGGTAAGAAGCAGATTTTCGCAAGGTATGTTCGACTTCGGCATAATCTGTGCCGCTGCGCCGCGCGGTCCGTTACCTGGGGCAGGTCGGGGGAAGAGTCACCGTCCCCGGCCGGTGGCTGAACGTGGTCATCGTGAACCACTCGTCGAGCTGCGGGTCGTAGAGGTTCTGCAGGCCGAACTGGAGCACCTGCCACCACTGGCTCGGGTCTCGCTGATCGACGTAGATGTCGCCGATGGCGACCGGCAGCCGGAAAGCGAGGCCCGGCCGCCGGGAGCCCGCGACGACGCCCACCCGCCAGTGGTCGACGTACCGGTCCCTGGCCCCCTGCAGATCTCGGGCCGACGAACCGCGACGTCTTCAGCAGGTTGTTGAAGTCCTGGCGGCTGAAGTTCTCGATCTTGTCGCAGTGGCGGTTCGGGTCCAGCGGGATTCTCGGCCACTTGTAGGTGACCGTGTAGAGCGCGTTGCGGTAGATCAGGTTCGTGAACCAGATCCGGTACCGCGGGCCTCCGGCGATCATCTGGCTATTGCCATTGCTGCCCTGCCAGCTGAAGGGCACGTTCACGCCGAGGTCGCTGACGATGTACCGGCCCGTCCCGCGGAAGTTCGCCGGAAGCCGCGGGGGACGTGGCCTGGCCGGCCCGGCGGCCGAGGCGACGCTGGCCTGGGTCATGCTCGGAGGCCGCGGGACATGCGCCCGGCCTGGCGTGATCACGAAGACGGCGGTCAGGCCGGCCGCCGCCGCAGCGGTCAGCGTCCGGCGTAACAGGATCGATGCCATGCTTCCCCCGCGCTGGTGCCGAGCGTCCGGCAGCCTGCCGGCCCCCCTGGGCCAGCGTGCCGCTATCGCCGGCCAGCATAGGCCAGGAACGCGGTGCCAGAAGGAAGAACATGCAGGTCAGCTTGCTGGCCGGATGACGTCAGGAGACGACGATAGACAGACGGCCGCCATCTGGATCTAGCCAGCGATCCTGGCGCGGTCCGCTCGCGATACGGCCCCGGGTGCTCGCAAGCTCCCGGGGCCGCAGCCGCTACGCCGACCTGCTGCGGTCAGCGGCTGTAGTCAGTCGGCCGTGTGAATCAGCTAGTCCACTGCTCGCCGAGGGTGGGGGCGAGGCTGGGGCTGGTGGCGTACCAGTCGCCGACCGCGGTGCAGTCGGCGGTGCTGGGACAGGAGATGCCCTGGAAGTTGGCGTTCTTCGCCCCGCTCGGGTTGGGGCTGGACTGCTGGGTCCAGGTGCTGCCGTTCCACGCCTCAGCCAGCGTGGCGCCGTCTCCGTTCATGTTGGTGTCGTAGACGCCGACGGCGGTGCAGTAGGTCGCCGACGCGCAGGACACCCCGTAGAGCCCGGCCTGGCTGTTCGGGCTCGCGGCCGTCTGGGACGCCCAGGTGCTGCCGTTCCAGCGCTGGGCCAGCGCGTAGGTGAAGCCGCTCTGGACCAGGTAGCCGACGGCCTCGCAGCTAGTCGTCGATGCGCACGACACCGCGAAAACCTCGCCAGGCTGGAGAGCCTGGGCAGTCCAGGTACTGCCGTTCCAGTTCGCGGCGTCAGATGAGCCGGTGGAGATCGCCTCGCAGAAACTCGCCGAGACGCAGGACACGCCGCCCAGCCCGACCACCGCGGCGGGCACGGTCTGGGCGGCCCAGGTGCTGCCGTTCCAGTGCTCGGCCAGCGGCCCCGCGGAGTCCGAGCCCACCGCTTCGCAGTTGTTCGTCGCCGTGCAGGAAACTCCGGACAGCCAGGCCTTGGTCGGGCTGACCGGCGACATCAGGGTCCAGGCGCTGCCGTTCCAGGACTCCGCCACTGCCGTGCTGGCGGAGACGGACGGCTGGTTGACGCCCACCGCGACGCAATAGGTGGCAGACGGGCAGGAAATCGCCATGAGGATGACCGCTGTGTCCCCGGACGGGTTGACCGCGGTCTGCAGCGCCCAGGTGCTGCCGTTCCAGTGCTCAGCCAACGCGGTACTGACCCCGGCGCTGGTCTGCTGGTTGCCGACGGCGACGCAGTTGGCCGCCGACGGGCACGACACCGAGGTCAGCTCGTTCAGGGTGCCGCTCGCCGGGTTCGCGGTGGTCTGCAGCACCCAGCCGGTGGCCGCGAACGCGGGCGTCGCCGCGAACACCAGCATCGCCGCCGCTGCCGCCATCATGATTGTTAACTTCCGTCCCACGGAACGCTCCCTTTCCCCGAAACCCTACGGCACACGGCCGTAACTAAACTAATGCGATGATAAACGAAAAAAAGCCACCTAACTAGGCTGGAAATGGCGTCCGTAAAAGCTTAAGCTCCGGCAACGGGGGATTTATATGCCGACCATTAATCGCATTCAGTGACGGATTCGGAATTAACTGTTACCGGCCTGCCCGTTCCGGGAGTCACCCCCGGGATCCGCGCCAGCTGGCTGACGCGGTGTCCGCCGCCCGGCACGCCGGCGGCAGGCCACTAGGCTCGTCCTGCCGCGAGCGCCGCGAGCATGAAGAAGGGGGCCGATCCGCGCCGTGCAGGCCAGCCAGCCCGACCCGTTCGGCACCGCGGAGCTGCGGCGCAGGGTGCT
The DNA here is from genome assembly GCA_963725175.1 of uncultured Actinomycetota bacterium. Lineage (GTDB taxonomy): Bacteria > Actinomycetota > Actinomycetes > Streptosporangiales > Streptosporangiaceae > DASUBV01. The sequence continues at coordinate 1,400,078 of CAVRXH010000006.1, read as the reverse complement.
CGACGCCTGGACAGCTTCGCCCGCGCGGTTCCGCGAGGACGCCAACGCTGAGGAGGACTACGCGCTCGGCGGTTACCGGGATCGTGTCGTAGTAGAGCTGGCGCAGAACGCGGCCGACGCGGCGGCACGCGCCGGCGTGCCAGGACGGCTGCGGCTAACCCTGCGCGCGGGCGCGCTGGAGGCCGCGAACACTGGCGCCCCGCTGGACGCGGCGGGGGTCGCCGCGCTGTCCTCGCTGCGGGCCTCAGGCAAGCGCGGATCCGGCGAGCAGTCCGTCGGCAGGTTCGGCGTGGGCTTCGCCGCGGCCGTCGCCGTCAGCGACGAGCCGCGGATCGCCTCGCTCACCGGCGGCGTGGCCTGGTCGCGTGACGCCGCCCGCGAGCTCATCCAGCAGATCCCCGGGGTGGCCGCCGAGCTCGCCGGGCGGTCGGGCCACCTGCCCGTGCTGCGGCTGCCGTTCGCCTCCGGCGGCGCGCCGCCGGAGGGCTTCGCGACGGCCGTCGCGCTGCCGCTGCGCGATGAGGACGCCGTCCAGCTGGTGGGCAGGCTGCTCGCCGAGACCGGGCCCGCGCTGCTGCTCGCGCTGCCCGCGCTGGCGACCGTCGAGATCGAGACCGACGGCGGGACCCGCGTGCTCACCGCGGCGCACGACGGCGACGGAGTGACGATCACGGACGACGGCGCGGCGGGCCGGTGGCGCACCGTGGCGGCTGATGGCCGCCTTGACCCTGCGCTGCTCGCCGACCGCCCCGCGGAGGAGCGCGACCGGCCAGCCTGGTCGGTGCGCTGGGCGGTGCCGGTGACGCCGGGCGACAGCGGCGACGCCCCGGCCGGCCGGCTGCCCGCCGGAGTCGGCAGCGTCGTGCACGCGCCCACGCCCACCGACGAGCCGCTCGACCTGCCCGCGCTGCTGCTGGCCTCCTTCCCGCTCAGCCCCGACCGCCGGCACGTCGCGCCCGGCCCGCTCACCGACTTCCTGCTGGACCGGGCCGCCGAGGCTTATGCGCGGCTGCTGCCGGGTCTCGCGCCGGGAACCACGCTGCTCGACCTGGTGCCAGGTCCGGTCGCGCGGGGCGAGCTGGACGCGCGGCTGCGGAGCGCCATCCTGCCGGTGCTGCGGGAAACCGCGTTCCTGCCCGCCGCCGAGACGGCCAGGCGCGCGGGTCTGGACACGGGACGCGGTCATCCTGGATGCGAACCTCCCCGGCCTCGCCGATCAGCTCGCCCCGGTCTTGCCCGGCCTGATCGCAGGCCAGGCCCGGCATCCCGCCTACACCGCACTCGGCGTCCGGCGGATCGGGCTGGCCGAGCTGGCCGACCAGCTCGCCGCGCTCGACCGCGAGCCGGCCTGGTGGCGCCGGCTCTACGACGCGCTGGCCAGCGCCGAACCCGGTGAGCTGGGCGAGCTCGGCGCACTGCCGGTGCCGCTCGCCGACGGGCGGCTGGTCCGGGGCCCGCGCGGGCTGCTCCTGCCTGGCTCCCTGCTGGCCGGGCCGGGCCAGCTGGCTGCCGGGCGGCTGGCGCCGCTCGGCCTGCGGGTCGTGCACCCTGACGCTGCCCACCCGCTGCTTGGCCGGCTGGGCGCAGTCGAGGCCACGCCGCGCGGCGTGCTCGCCGAGCCGGCGGTGCGCGCCGCCGTGGCGGCGTCCTTCGAGGAGGAGGATCCTGGCCCGATCGGCGACGCCGTGCTCAGCCTGGTCGCGGCCGCGAGCCTGCGGCCGGGGGAGCTGCCGTGGCTGGCCGACCTCGCGCTGCCCGGTGAGGACGAGGAGTGGTACCCGGCCGGCGAGCTGCTGCTGCCCGGCGGGCCGCTGGCCGGTGTCGTCGCGGCGGACACGCCGTTCGGGGTGGTCGACCGTGAGCCCCTGGAGCGTTACGGCGCGGAGGCGCTTGAGGCGGCCGGGGTGCTGTCCACTTTCGGGGTGCTGGACGCGGAGGACGTCGCGCTCGATGCTCCCGACCTTGACCTGGACGGCGTGGATGAGTGGGCCGCTGGCCTGGCCGCCCGGCTGCCTGCCGGCAGCGTGCCGCTGGTGGCGGCGCAGGTCCGGGCCGTTCGCGACCTGGAGCTTGTCGACCCGGATCGCTGGCCGCAGGCGCTTGACCTGCTCGCCGCGCCGCCGCTGCGGGCGGCGCTCACCGAGCCGGCCAGGGTGCTGCTCGCCGACGGCCGCCACGTGGACGTGCCGTCCTATACCGCCTGGTGGCTTAGCCGCCATCCAGTCCTCGGCGGCCGCCGGCCTTCCGACGTGCGCGCGGCCGACGCGGACCCGCTGCTGGCCGGCCTGTTCGACGAGGCAGCCGGACTGGCGGACCTGGCCGTCGCCCGCGCGCTCGGCGTGCGCACCTCGCTGGCCGAACTCCTCGCGGAGCCGGGCGGCCCCGATGAGCTGCTCGGCCGGCTGGCCGACCCGGCACGGCCCGTGACACGGAAGCAGCTGCGGTCGCTATGGGCGGCGCTCGCGACGGCGGCGGATGTCGAGCCGCCTGACCGGGTGCGCACCCTTCGCGGGGGCGAGGTCGTCGTGGCCGATGCCGACGACGTGCTGGTCCTCGACGCCCCTGACCTGTGGCCGCTGGTGGCCGGCCGCCCGCTGGTGCTGGCGCCGTACGACCAGGCCGCGCGCCTGGCCGACCTGCTGGACCTGCCGCTGGCCTCGGAAGAGCTCGACGGTGCGGTCGAGTCGGAACCGGTCACCCGGCCCGTTCCGGCGATCGTGCACGCGGTGCTGCCCGGCGCGCCGCGAGACTACGCGGCGCATGACCGGCTCGTGGTCGATGGCGTCGTGGTGCCGTGGCGCTGTACGTCGGGCGTCGTGCACGCCGCCGGAGCCGATGGCCTCGCCTGCGGGCTGGCCTGGGCATCCGGTGACTGGGCGGCCCGCCACCTGCTCGCGGCCCTGCTGCATGACCCCGACGCGGCGGATCGCCTGCTGGCCGAAGCCGACCTGGAGGCCGGCGGGCGGGAGGCCGGGCCGCGCGCCTGAGCGCGTCGCACCCCCCCGCCGGCGCGGAACGCCTGCGGGACCCGGCGCGTTGGAGGTCTGTGGCCCTCATCTTCTTCATGACGATCCCCGGCCTGGCGGTCGGCCTGACCTTGCTGGCCACGCTGGACCGGGCCGGGCGGTGGCTGCATGGGCGGAGCGGGCTTCCCTGGTACCGCAGCGGCCACCGGCCCGCCCATGCGGCCGGCCTTGATGCAGCTCCAGGCGGTCTTCCACTCCGGCACCCGGCATGCCATGGAACGGCGCAGCGCCGAGCTTGTCCTCCGCGTCGATGAGCACGACGGCGCGCCCCCGCTTGTCCGGGTAGATCTCGATAAGGGGCAGGTGCTGATCACCCGCCCGGATCGTCCCTCATCGGCCGGGGCTTAGCGCAGCCAGCGAATTAGCCGAGCGGTGTCCGGGGTAGGGCGATCGTGCGGGCCATCCTCCGCAGCCGCTAGCCCGCTTGAGGCTCGCGCACCCAGCCGCACCCAGGGAAGGGAGATCATCATGACGACAGCATCACCGGCGAGGAACGTGGTCCTGGTTCACGGCGGCTTTGTGGATGGGTCTGGCTGGCAGGGCGTCTACGACGTGCTCAAGAGCGACGGCTACAACGTCAGCGTGGTGCAGAATCCGACCCAGTCCCTCGAAGGCGACGTCGCCGCGACGAGGGAGATCATCGATGAGCAAGACGCCCCGGTCGTCCTGGTCGGCCACTCCTACGGCGGCGCGGTCATCACCGAGGCGGGGACCAGCGACAACGTGGCGGCCCTGGTTTACATCGCCGCGTTCGTGCCGGACACGGGCGAGTCGGTCAACACGCTGATCGCCGATCCGCCGCCCGGCGCGCCCGTGCCGCCGATCCTGCCGCCCAAGGACGGCTTCCTGTTCCTGGACCGGGAGAAGTTCCACGCGTCATTCGCCGGCGACCTGCCCGCCGAGCAGGCCGCGTTCATGGCCGACTCGCAGGTCCCGTGGGGGACGGGCGCCCTCGGCGGATCGATCACCGAGCCGGCCTGGCGGACCAAGCCGAGCTGGTACATGGTCACCACCGAAGACCGGATGATCCCGCCGCCAGCCCAGCACGCCATGTCCGGGCGAGCGGGCTCGACGGTGGTCGAGGTCGCTGGCAGCCACGCCATCTACGTCTCGCAGCCCGGTACGGTAGCCAATCTCATCGAGCAAGCCTCAGCCGCAGTCAACACGCGCTAGCAGGCCGCCTATTTGCCGAGGCGGAGGGCGGGAAGTCGGCGAGGTTGTCGGTGACTATCACGTCGGCGCGGCCAGCTCGTGCGGCCGCCACTACCTGCCGGTCATCCGGATCGGGCAGTTGCACTGTTTCGGCCAGCGGTTCCCAGCCTGTCACCAACGCATCGGGAAATGCCGCCTCTAGCTGCCGGAACAGGCGGGTCAAGTAGGCATCGGTCCTCGCGAATCGTTTTCGCGATGTCGCGCGACTCGCGCTTCCTGCCCGGTCGTCAGATGTCGTAGCCCAGGTAGTGGACGAGGTCCGCCGCGTTCGGCGTGCCCAGCCCGGTGAGCACGTCGTAACCCTTCGCCGCCTTCTTGACGCACTGGTTGGCCCTGCTCTTCGGCCGGGCGCAGCCCTTGGTGACGTCGGTGAAGTAGGCGTGGTTGATCTTCCCAGGGGTGGGGTCGGTCGCCGCCAGGTAGAGGCCGGCCATGACGCCCTCGCCCGCCAGGATCGGCTTGCCGTTGTTCACCCGGACCTGGTCGATGTCGGCGATGAGCCCGGCCCACTGCGGGATGCCGAGGCTGACCCCGACAACCGACTGCCAGGGAAGCCCGGCGTGCAGGGGAGTGACGTTGCGGATCGAGAGATGAACGGCGTCGTAGGAGACGTCGTTGACCTCTCGCCAGTACGTGCTCTGCGTCCAGTTGACCTGGTAGCCGGGCCGGGCCTCCCTGGTCATGCCGCCGCCCGTCCGTTTCCACGCGGTGTCGGCATCGTGGCTGTGCACCTTCGTGATCACCGTGCCGCCCACCGAGAGCACGGCCGGATCCGCCGCCGGATAGACGGCCTCCGGGTAACCGTTGTCTCCCTCGCCGGACACGAACGCCACCGGAAGGTCGTCCCAGGTGTTCGCGCGCGATCTGATACCGGAGTCTGCGAATGACATCGACACCACCGTCGCGCCGGCGTGCACCACCTTCTGGATCGCGGTGTCAATGGCCGCGTCGGTCGGGGATCCGCACCGCGCCGGATCGTGGTTCCGGCAGGTCACCGGGGCCTCCGCGAGGATGATGTTCGCCCCCGGCGCGGTCACGTGCGACCACTCGATGTCCGCCGATTCCTCCGCGAACGTGCTGTAGTCGGCCGGAGCGGCCGTCCTGCCGGTGTTCAGGACCTGGAAACACGGCACCTGGGCGTACCTGGCGGGCCGGGAGCACCTTTTCCCGGTGAGGCCGTGCATCTGCTTGAGGCCGTAGTGGTTGATGAAGTTCTGCAGGTTCGCCCGCACGTGCGGGTCGCTGCCCCACATGATGATGCCGATGGTCTGCCCGGTGCCGTTCACCGGGTTGCCCTTCGGGTCGTCGCCCATCGTGTTGAAGTCGTAGTGCGCGCGGATCTCCGCTGGGGTGTAGCCCTGCGGCCGCGTTGAGGCGCTCTGGCCTGGGTCACTGAGGTACAGCGCTGTCCGCGCGCCCGGCCGCCCGGTGCTCGGTGCCCTCGCGTCCCCGGTTTGCGGCGCCGTGATCAGCGCCCCGCCGAGCGCGACTGCTGCCGCCAGGCTCGCCAGCGCAAAGTGAACTCGTGTGGTCATGCCGCCCCCAGATCGCCCCTGTCGGAATGGCCACACCATAACCCGATCGTGGCGTTCCCTAACTATCCCCGATATCGGATATTGCCGGCGGTGTCCCTCCGCCAGCCGGCCAGGTGCCGGACCACAGGCCGCTGCCGTCGGATCAGCTCGAACCGATGCGGACCAGGGCGACGATGAGTGAGATCAGCCCGAGCACGAGGGCGATGCCGATCACGACGGCGATGAACGACACGGCGTTCCTGATCTCGCGCAGGTACCGCTGCTCGATCGTTTCATCAGCACGAGCCCGGGGTGCCTGCGGCGTCTTGGCCCTTATCTCATAACCCTCGCGCCCGGCGGCCGGATAGTCTTCCGGATCACCAGCGGCCGGTCCTCCGGTCGTTCCGCTCGCCATAGACAGACTCCCTTCTCCGCGCCAATAGTCTCAGAAGGGTTCTGTTTCCGGACGGCATTTATCTCGGCAGTAAATCGCGCCCGGTATCCTGAAATACTGGCATTATGCCCAGGATGGGTGAGGGAGGAGGGGCCTGAATGGCGAGGCGCGGTCAGCTCGACTCGATCCGGCGGAGTGCTTCCCTGGTCAGGTCCCGCACGCTCGGGTATCCGTCGATGGCCATGGTCAGGTCTGTCTCGGCGAGCAGGCAGTGCAGCACGTGCTCGATCCCTGGCTGTCCGCCGACGGCCAGTCCGTAGGCGTACGGCCGGCCGATCGCGACGGCGGACGCGCCGAGCGCCAGTGCCTTGATGACGTCCGGCCCGCTGCGGACCCCGGAGTCGAAGATCACGGGCACGCCGGGCCCGGCGGCGTCGGCCACGCCGGGCAGGCACTCCAGGGCCGCGAGCCCGCCGTTGGCCTGGCGGCCGCCGTGGGTCGAGCAGTAGATGCCGTCGACGCCGGCATCGACGGCGCGGCGGGCGTCGTCGGGGTGACAGATTCCCTTGAGCAGCAACGGCAGCCGGGTGAGGGAGCGCAGCCGAGCGAGATCATCCCAGTTCAGGCCGGGGTTACCGAAGATCGTCGCCCAGACGGCCGCTGCGGCCTGCGGGTCTTCCTCCGGCGGCGCCTTCAGCTTCGCCCGGAAGACCGGATCGGATAGGTAGTTGGCCAGGCAAAGTCCGCGGAGCTGCGGGAAGCTCCCGATCGACAGGTCGCGCGGGCGCCAGCCGAGGGTCAGGGTGTCCAGGGTGACCACGATCCCGGAGAAGCCGGCCGCCTCGGCGCGGCGCACGAAGCTCTCCGCCAGCTCGTCGTCGTCCGGCGGGTAGAGCTGGAACCAGCCTGGCGTGTCTCCGAGCTCGGCCGCCACCTGCTCCATCGGGTCCTGCGTGAGCGTGGAGGCGATCATCGGCACACCGGTGGCCGCGGCGGCACGCGCGGTCAGCAGGTCGCCGTGGCCGTCCCCGTGGCAGATGCCGATGACCCCGATCGGTGCGAGCATCAGCGGGGTCGGGAACGATGTGCCGAACAGCTCCACCGACAGGTCACGCTGTCGTGCGCCCGCCAGCATCCGCGGCATCACGCCCCAGCGGTCGAACGCCGCGACGTTGGCATTCTGGGTGCGCTCGTCACCGGCGCCCCCGGCAACGTACGACCAGATCGCCTCTGGCATGGCCGCCTCGGCACGTCGCTCGAGTTCCGCGAACGACATGGGCAGCTCGGGTCGCGCGCCGGACAGCCCGTTGATGTAGATCGCCGTCTGCCAGTCGCCGTAGTTGGCCATCGGTCCCTCGCTCTTCACGACCTTCGCGGGCCTGCTATGGCCGGCCGCCGGTCCCTGAAGTAATTGATGCCGGCGGTGACTTCGCTGCTCAGCGCGCCGGGATCGGCCGGCGAGTCGCCCAGCAGCGCGGCATTGCGCGCGAGCACCTCCGGCGAGAACGGCAGCCGTCCGGTCTCCAGGAACCGGACCGCGCCGCTCCGGTCGCGCTGCGGCATGATCGCGGAATGCGCGTGAATGCTAGCGCTAAAAGGGATATCGAGCTCGCCTTTGCTGAAGGCGTCGGCAACCGCGTTCTCCAGCCCGGTGCGGGCGCCGCGCGCGAGCACCGGCTCCACCAGTTCCGCGACCTCGCGTTCCAGCCAGTGCCGCTCTTCCTCGACACGTTCGGCGTCCACCCGGAGCATGCCGTCGAGCAGCGAGGTAAAGGCCAGCGCGGTCGTGCGCAGCCCGTGAATGTTGGCGGCGGCATCGGGGATTCCGTACGCCTCCTGGTTGGTCTTGGTGATCACCTTGGTCGCTCCGCCCAGCCGGGCGACCAGGCCGCCCAGCAGGATCAGCTCGTCCGCCGCCCCGGCGTCCAGCGGGAACACGCCCATGAACTCGTGCAGCACCGAGAACACCTCGACCTCGTCCGGCAGGTACCTGCGGGCCAGCGGGCCGATGGCCCGCAGCGCGGCGACGTCCTGGGCGATCTCGCCGTTCTGCGGGTAGGCGATGGAGATGCAGCGCACGCCCTGCTCCGCCGCCATGACCGCCTCCAGGATGCTGACGGCCAGGCTGATGGACGGCGGCACCATGACGGCGGTCAGGGTGCCGAACAGCTCGCGGTCGACGATGATCCCCTCACGGGCGAGCAGCCCGCAGGCGCGGTCCACCTGGCGCCACGCCGCCAGCGACTGAGCCAGCGGGACATCCTTGGAATACGGCAGGTTGTAGCAGACCCCGCCGCCCTCGAACGAGATGACCCCGGCGGCGATCGCGGTCGCGAACAGCTCCCGGGGGTCCGGCGATCCGTGCCGGATCTCCAGCGGCGCCAGCACCGCCTCGTTCAGCTCGAGCCCGCGCCGCCAGCCATGCGTGACCAGCGGATAGCCGTTCAGGTTGGCCGGGCTGTCCCGCAGCGTCCGCGCGGCGGTCTCGAACTTGCGTAACCGGGTGTGCGAGTCGATCGTGATGCTGAGCAGGCCCGGTGCCGCGCCCGCCTCCAGGTCGGTCAGGAGATCCTTCATCTCCTGGTGCCCGCCGACCCCGCAGCGGGGCTGGAGGATGGGCGCGCCGCTGGTGCTGGCGGCGCGCAGCGCCGCCAGCGGAGTGCTCTTCAGCCGGGACAGCCGGTGAATCCGGTCGATGCTCCGCGGCCAGGGCGGCAGCCCCGAGGCGATGCCCGGATCCAGCCCGTCGATCAGAGCGCGCTCCTGGCCGCCTCGCGCCCGGTCCGCAGCCCGTCGAGCAGGGGCGCCAGCTCGGCCGGGTCATCGAGCACGTAGTCCACGCCCAGGTTGCGCAGCCGGCCGTAGCCGCCTCCTTGACGCTGCCGACCGACAGGTTGCCGCCGACGATGACCGGGCAGCTAATCTCGCCGGCCGCTCGCAGCTCCGGCAAGCCGGCGAGGTCTTCCAGCGCGTGCCCGTTGAGGCTGCCGATGATGACCGCCTCGGCCTCGGGGTTGGCGCGTAACGCGGCGGCGAAGTCCGTGAGCGGGGTGCAGACGCCGAGGTTGACCACCACGAAGCCGCTGCGCCGCAGTTGCAGGGCGATGAGCTGATTAGCGACAGCGTGGGCGTCACTCTCCGCCACGCCGATGATTACAGTACGCAGTAAATCAGGCATAAGAATTCTCCTGAAATGGTAGTAGCTGCGTCGTTAGTCGTCAAAGGCAGCAAACGCCAGCTTGTTGCCGCCAGATGTCCTTGTCAACTGACAGCGGCGTCCGCCGCGCGACCCAAGTTCCGTACCGGCGGCCTTGGCCTGCGCGCCTCCCGCCTGCCCGGTGAGGCGGGGACTATCCCGGCCGCTCGCCAGTCTGTCTGATAACAGCAAGAGATGGCCGCGGCGGGAACGACGGCAGCAGGGGACAAGGACAGGGGGCCGCCCGCCGCACCCGCCGGGCACCGCCCGGCAGGCCGGTCGCCGGAAATGACGGTATAAACGCGTTCTGCCCGCGCGCCGAACGGGCGTTTCCTTGACACGCGGAGGTCTTTCCCTTAGGAGTAGTGAGGATTTGCGTCAGCAGCCTCGGGGGCACTCACTTTCCTAGGAGCGGAAAACATGAGATGGGCTGTTTTATGCTGTGACGGGCTCCCGGTAAGCGGGCTGCTCACGGTGCTGCGCAACGTGCTTCAGCTAGGTTTTCGCGACGGCCTGATCGAGCCGCCGGTCGCGGCGGACCTCGGGTTCTCCTGGCGGCCGGATAAATGGGAGTTCTTCCCGCGTGGCGACCCGGCCGGGAACTACCCGGAATGGCTCACGGTCTCGTCCTGGGCACCAGGGGAGTGGAGCCGGGAGGAACTCGCGGAGCGGCTGAGGCGGACCCGCGACGACGTGGCCAGGCTCGGCGAGCTCCGGCCCGCTGAGGTCGCCGAGCTCGGTGCCGGCATCGAGGAACTGGCCGCGCCCTATGAACGGCATTTCCGCGACTGGCTGGACACCCACGACCCCGACTGGGTCTGCGCGATCAACATGACACTGTCCGACGCGGTGCCCGCCACGCTGGCCCTGCACCGGGCGGCGGCGCGGCGCTGGGGCGGGGGCCGGCCCGGCGGCGTGCTGTTCTGGGATCACGACCTGTTCGGGAGCTGCTCGGTGTACGAGAACGGCGCCAGGGTCTACCCGCGGGCGCCGAACATGCTGACCCCGCTGCCGGGCAGCGGCCCCGGCCACCGGTGGGTGGTGGCGACCGACGCGCTGGCGGCCGAGGCGGCGGGCTACCTGGGCGCGCCCAAGCCTGAGGTGCTGCCGAACCTGCTGCCGGTGCTGGAGCCCGGCCCGCTGGCCGCCCGGCACCGCGAGTTCCTGGCCCAGCAGCGGATCGCCGAGGGCCGCCCGGTGCTGCTCGCGCCGGTCCGGGTCTGGCGGCCCAAGGGCGCAGACATCGCGGTGTCGCTGCTGGCCGAGCTGCGCGCCCTGGCCCGTGCGGACGGCGAGCCGGACCCGTGCCTGCTGATCTTCGGCAGCCTGGCCGAGGACCGGGAGTTCGCCGCCGACCTGGCGGTGCAGGCCCGCGGCCTGGACGCCTGGCCGGACATCAGGTTCCTGGACGGCGTGCCGCTGGTGTCCTGCCGCGACGAGGCGGGCGCCTGGCGCCTGGATGAGGCGGACCTGCTGAAGCTGGCCGCGGCGACCGGCGGCGCGGTGCTGTTCACGCCGAGCCAGCCGGACATCGACACGGTCGGCCTCGGCCCGGCGCTGGCCGCGGTGGCGGGCGTGCCATGCGCGGTCACCCCGTTCGACTGCTTCACCGACATCTACGGCGCGGGCTTCGCCCGGATCGACGTCGACCCGTCGCCGGCCGGTCTGGCGGCGGCGGGCCCGGCGCTGCACGCCGCGATGCGCGCCGTCCGGCGCGGTGACCCCGGCGCGGCCAGCGCGATGGCGGCCAACGCGCGCGTCGTGGCCGAGCGGTTCGGCGACGCCGGCTGGCGGGACCTGCTGACCTCGATGGCGGCCCGGTGATCCGCGCGGAGACGGCGCTGGCCGCCGTCGAGCTGGCCGGCCGGGAGCGGGCGGCGATGGCGGGCCTGGTCGGCGAGCTGTGCCAGGAGTACGGCCGCGCCGATCAGCCGGCGTTCCTGCGCGCGGCGGCCGGTCTCGGCTCGCGGCTGCCTGCCGGGCTCAGGGACCGGCTGACCGAGCTTCGTTATCTCGAACGCGCCGGTGCGCTGTGGATCAAGGGCAGCCCTGCGGGGGAGGCGTCCTGCCCGACCCCTGGGCACTGGCGGCAGCGCGGCCGGGACGCTACGCTCGCCCAGGATTTCTGGCTGGTCCTGGTGGGCGCGCAGCTCGGCGACCCGTTCGCCTGGTCAAGCCTGCAGGACGGCAGCCTGCTCAACGACGTGCTGCCGGTGCCGGGCAGCGAGTCCGCGCAGACCGGCCAGGGCAGCGTCGTGCCGCTTGAGCTGCATGTCGAGGACGCCTTCGACGACGACCGCTGCGATTACCTGGGCCTGATCGCGCTGCGGAACCGGGATATGGCCGCGACCACCGTCGCCGCGGTCCGTGCCGACCGGCTGGCCGCTGAGCACCGGGAGGTGCTGCGCGAGCCCCGTTTCGTCATCAGGGCGGATCCCGAGCACGCGGCCGGCGCGCGGGACGGCACCCCGGCGGCGCGGCGCTGCGCGGTGCTGTTCGGCGCGGCCGACGACCCGTACCTGCGGGTGGACCCGGCGTTCACCGAGCCGCTGCCGGACGACCAGGCCGCCGCGGCCGCGTTCGGCGCGCTGTGCGATCAGCTCGCCACCGCGACGGTGCCGGTGCCGCTGGCGGCCGGCGACGTGCTGTTCATCGACAACTACCGGATGGTGCACGGCCGGACGCCGTTCCGGCCGCGCTACGACGGCACGGACCGGTGGCTGCGCAAGGTGACGGTCACCCGTGACCTGCGCCGCTCCCGGGCGCGCCGGTGTGGCGCGGACGGCCGGGTGCTCAGCCTGTAATCGCGGGCTGCCAGGGGAAACCAGGAAAGGGGAGCGCGGCATGCGCATCGCGTACATCTCGGGCGACGGGCTGGCGGTCAGCGGGGTGCTGACCATCTTCCGCAACGTCATCGAGCTGGGGCACGAGCTGGGGGTCATCGACTACCCGGTGACCACGGACCTGGGGTACTCCTGGCGGCCGGACAAGGCGCTGTTCTTCCCCGACGGCGCGTCGGGCACCGGCTACCCGGACTGGCTGCGGGTCACCGACGCCGTGCCGGCCGGCCGCGCGCCAGGCCTGGCCAAGGAGTGGCTGTCGCTGCGCTCCGACATCGCGGTCGAGCCGGAGCTTGACCCGGCGACCCGCGCCGGGCTGCCCGCCAGGATCGAGGCGCTGGCCGCGCCGTACGAGGACTACTTCGATGCCTGGCTGGACCGCGAGGACATCGACTGGGTGATCGCGGCGAACATGACGCTGTCCGACGCGGTGCCGGTGACGGTGGCCCTGCACCGGGCCGCGCGGCGGCGCTGGAGCGGCGGCCGGCCTGGCGGCGTGCTGTTCTGGGACCACGACCTGTTCCGCAGCTACGCGGTCTACGAGGGCTCCGAGCGCGTCTACCCGCCGGTGCCCAGCGAGCTGACCCCGGTGCCGCAGGATGTGCCGTATCACCGCTGGATCGTGCCCACCACCGACCTGGCCGCCGAGACCGGGCATTACCCGACCGCGCTGCGGCCCGAGGTGATCCCGTACCTGCTGCCGTCCGTACCGCCCGCCGAGCCGGGCGAGTTCACCGCCGCCGAGGCGGAGTTCCTGTCTCAGCAGGAGATCGGTGACGGGACGCCGGTCGTCGTGGCGCCGGTCCGGGTGTTCCGGGTGAAGGGCGCCGAGATCGCGGTCGAGCTGGCCGGCGCGGTCCGCCGCGAGGCGGCCAGGCGCGGCGATCCGCTGCCCTGCCTGCTGGTATTCGGCTCGCTGGACGAGGACCCCGAGTACGCCAAGACCGTGCTGGCCGCGCTGGCCGCCACCGGCGACCCGGACGCCGTCAGGTTCCTCGGCGGCGTCCCGCTGGCCACCTACCGCGACCAGGCCGGGGTGCTGCACCCCGACGAGGTCAGCCTGCTGCGGATCGCCGTGACCAGCCGCGGCGGCCTGGTTTACACCCCGAACCGGACCGACGTCGAGAGCGTCGGCCTCGGCCCGGCCCTCGGCGCGGCGGCCGGCCTGCCATTCGCCGCCACCGGGTACGACGCGCTGGCCATCGCCTACGGCCCAGGCCTGGAGTACACCCGCGTGCTGGCGGGCCAGCCCGCCGACAAGGCGGGCGCCGAGCTGGCGGGCTGGCTGGCGGGCTACCGGGCCGGCGATCCGGCGGTCGCGGCCGCGCTGGACCGCAACCGCGCGATCATCGCCGACCGCTTCTCGCCCGAGCCCACCCGCCGCCTCCTCCTCGCCATGTCCGCCGCCCTCGCCGGCCGGGCCTGAGCGGCGTTACTCCTCGTCGAGGGCGTAGGAGCCGTAGCGGGGCGGGCCGTCTGGAACGTAGCTGGCGATGACCACGCCGGTGCTGGTCGTGGACGAGCTGAGCAGCCGCAGCGCGGCCGGGCGCGCACCGTCGCGGAACAGCTTCTTGCCTGAGCCCAGGTGCACGGGGAAGATCAGCAGCCGGTACTCGTCGATCAGGTCGTGCTCGATCAGGGTCTGGGCCAGCCCGGCGCTGCCGTGCACCTGGAGCTCGCCGCCCGGCTGCGCCTTGAGCCTGGCCACCTCGGCGGGCACGTCGCCGCCCAGGATCGAGGTGCCGGACCAGTCCGCCGAGCGCAGCGTGGTCGACGCGACGTACTTGGGCAGCGCGTTGAGCTTGCCGGCGACGGGGTCGGCCGGGTCGGTGACCTTGGGCCAGTGCGTGCTGAAGATGTCGTAGGTCCGGCGGCCGAGCAGGAACGCGCTGGCGTTCTCGAACCAGCCGGTCATGGCGACGCCGAAGTCCTGGTCCCCGTAGGGGAAGGACCAGCCGCCGTGCTCGAACTGCCCGTCGGCGTCCTCTTCCCGCCCGCCGGGTGCCTGCATGACACCGTCGAGCGTGAGGAAGGTGTGCAGGGTCAGTCTCATGGCGATTCCCCTCCGTCGTGGCGTGGTCCTGCAGACGACGCGGCCGCCTTGATCTCATCGGCCGCCCCCGTTCCCCGCCGACGTTAGCGCGCCCGTCCGCTCAGGCGCCGGCGTTCAGGGCGGCGTAGCCGCGCCGGATTGCGGTCGGCAGCCGGGGCGAGTCATACGGCCAGGACCCCTCGGCCAGGGCCTGCTCCGCCGGCACCCCGGCCCGGTGCAGCCGGGTGATCTCGTCCGCGACCGCCTGGAGCTCGGCCTGCTGCCCGGCCGCGAACCCGGCGCCGACCGCCCGGCCGTGGCCGGGCACGATGACGGTGCCAGGCCCCGCCAGGGTCAGCACGGACGCCAGCGTGGCGGGCCATTCCAGCGGAAAGCAGTCCGGCCAGTAGCCCGGCTTGCCGTGCTCCTTCATCAGGTCGCCGGCGACCAGCACCCCGGCGTCGGGCACCAGGATCGCGATGTCGCCGTCGGTGTGCCCGCGGCCGTGGTAGCTCAGCTCGGCTACCCGGCCGCCCAGGTCGATGACCGCGTGCTCGCGCACCGCGTGCTGCGGCACCGCGAACTCCTGCTCGTCCATCGCCAGCGCCTCCGCGCCGCCCTCAGCGATCAGCTCGGCGCGGGCCTGCGCCGCGTAGGCGGGGTACTGCCCGATCGCGTTGACGTGCGCCCAGAGCTGCGCGCCCGGCACCTGCCGGGGCGGCACGAACTCGGCGTTGCCGAAGGTGTGGTCAAAGTGCAGGTGGCTGTTCACCACCCAGGCGACCGGTGCGCTGGTCAGCGCCCGCAGCTCGGCGCGCAGTTCCCTGCCCTCGGCCAGGCTGGCCCTGGTGTCCACCACCAGCACGCCGTGCGCGCCGAGCACGGCGGTCACGTTCAGGTGATAGGTCGGGCACGGCAACTGGAAGACGCCGGCCCCGATCTCCTGCCACGAATGCGCGCTCATAGCCGCATTATGGCGGGGCGGCGGCCCGCAGCCCGGCCAGGTAGTGCGCCAGGATGTCGCGGAAGACCTTGTCCTCCACGGCCCGCGCCGCGTCCGGCTGGATGCTTGCCCTGGTCCTGGCGAGCCCGTCCAGGTTGTAGATCCGGATGCCCAGCGCGACGTCCTGCTCCTGAAGCTCGGCGGGCAGGCTGAGCAGGGTCGCGGTCAGGCCGATGTGGCTGAGCGTCAGCTCCGCGAACGCCCGGCACTGCTCCGCCGCCTCGGCGCCGGAGAAGCCGGCCTCGCCGAGCGCGGCCAGGATGTGATCGCGGAACTCCAGCTCGCCATCGCCGCCGGTGAACCGCGCGGCGATCAGGCAGGACAGCGCCGGGCGGGCCAGGCAGACCTCGCGCAGGTGCAGCGCGATGTGCTCCAGGGTGTCGGCCCAGTGCTGCCGTGGCCGCATCTCGCCGACGGCCACCTTGATCAGCCGGTCGCCGAGCGCCAGCAGCAGGTCGTCTTTGCGGCGAAAGTACCGGTAGACGGCGGTAGCGTCGACGTCCATCGCCTTGCCGAGGCGGGCGAGCGACAGCTGGGTGTCGCCCTCCGCCTGCGCCAGGTGCATGGCCATGTCGAGGATCGCGTCACGGGACAGCGCCGGACGTGCCGCGGCGGTCTCGCCGCGGGACTCCGCGGCCGGCGGGGCCGCCGCCCGCTGCCCCTGCTTCATGTGCGATGCACGATCCGTCCTCCGGCGACAGTGAGCAGTACGGGTAGCTCGACAAGTCGAGCCGGCCGGACAGGTTACCGGATCGTCTGCCCATAGCACGAAATCGGCGTCGTAGCCCGGCCTGAGCATGCCGCCGTGGTCGTCGTCACCGGTCGAGCGGGCGGCGTTCAGCGTGTACCCGGCGAGGGCTTCCTCGCCGGTCAGCGCGCGGGTGGCGCCGACCGGGCGCGGGTCGTCGGTGTCCGGGCCGCGGCGCATCCTGGCCGCGTAGAAGCCGAGCCGCGGGTCGAAGTGCGCCACCGGCCAGTCCGAGCCGAGCACCACCAGCGCGCCGCCCGCTGACAGGTCACCGACCCGCCAGCCGTGGTCGCACATCTCGGGGGTCAGCCGCGCCGACCACGGGTCGGTGCGGTCCGGGCGTACGTACTGCATCGCGATCGGCTGCATGGACGCGGTGACGACCTCGGGGGAGAACCGGCCGATGAGCGAGTCGGGCGCGGTCTCGATGTGCTCGATGCGGTGCCGGCCGGCCGAGCCGCCGGGCAGCGCGGCGTAGGTGTCCAGCACGTTGCGCACCGCCCGGTTGCCGATGGCGTGCGTGGCGACCGCGAAGCCGGCGTCGTGCAGTTCCCGCACCCGGCGCGCGTAGGCGCCAGGATCGGGCCACATCGGGTCGGTGTTCTCGCCGCGGCAGTCCGGCTCCTCCAGCCACCCGGTGCCGGTATCGATCACGCCATCCATCATGAACTTGGCGCCGTCGGCCCGCCAGAGCCCGCCGTGCCTGCCCATCGCCGCGATGATCTCGGCGAGCTCGTCGTCGCTGGTGGTCGGGTAGATGAAGTGGTGCAGCCGGATCCGCTGGGTCAGCTCCCCGTCGGCCTCCATCGCGGCGAGCAGGTCGGCGGTGTGCGGGCCGCCGTCCATCAGGTGCTGCCCGGTCAGCCCGACCGCGTTCTGGGCCGCGAGCGCCTCGGTGTACCAGGCCCGGCGCTGTTCTTGCGCGGGCGCGGGCACCACGTTGCCGACCAGGTCCATCGCCGACCACTCGTGCAGCTCGCCGGTCGGCTGGCCGCTCTCGTCGCAGACGATCTCGGCTCCGTCGGGGAACCGCACGGGGCCGGTGACGCCCGCGATGCGCAGCGCCTGCTCGTTGGCGATGGCCGAATGCATGTCGAACGTCCAGATCAGCATCGGCCCCGGTCCTTCGGCACCGTCGAGATCGCGGTAGTCGAACCGGGAGTTCGGGAACGAGGAGTACTCGGCGCCGAAGCCGGCCAGCCACGCGCCAGGGCCGGCCTCCGCCCGCCCGGCCCGCAGCCTGGCCCGGACCTCGGCGATGTCCCGCGCGCCCGACAGGTTCACGCCGCGAGCCCGCTCGGCGCCCATGAACAGGTGCTGGTGCCCGTCGACCAGGCCGGGCGTCAGCGTGGCACCGGTCCCGTCGATGATCTCGGTGGTGGCGTCGCAGGCGGCGCGCACGTCCAGCGCGCCGACCGCGACGATGACGCCATCGCGGACCGCGATGGCGTCGGTGACCGGCAGCGCGGGATCCATCGTTCGCACCGTCGCTGAGACAACCGCGAGTTCAGCAGCCACTTCCGGACCCTTCCTGTCGATGTGGGGCATCAAGTTACAGGTTCGCGAATCACTGCACAATGGGCGTGTCATGGGCATTGACAAATAAACTGACACGGTGCTTGGGTACTCGCATGAATCCGGGCCCTTTCATCCTGAAGCGCCTCGTCGGCATGGTGCTGACGCTGCTCATCGCGAGCTTCGCGATCTTCGGATCGCTGTACCTGGCCCCGGGTTCCCCGCTGGCGTTCCTCACCAGGGGCCGGGCCACCGCGCCCGGTGAGATGGCGGCGCTGCGGCGGCAGTACCACCTGAACGAGCCGTTCCCGCTGCAGTACTGGCACTGGCTGACCGGCGTCCTGCACGGCAACCTCGGCACCTCGATCCTGTACCGGGAGAGCGTCTGGAGCCTGATCGAGCCGCGCGCGGTCAACACCGCGTTCCTGGTGATGTTCGCCGGGCTGATGATCGTGGTGATCGGGCTCGGCGTCGGGACGCTGGCCGGCCTGCGGCCCGGCTGGATCGACACCAGCGTGATGATGACCGCCACGGCGGCCATGTCGGTGCCGGCCTTCGTGGCGGCGATCGTGCTGGTCACGATCTTCGCGGTCAACCTGAACCTGCTGCCCGTCTTCGGCGCGGGAACCGGCTTGGCCGACCGGATCTACCACCTGCTGCTCCCGGCGGCCGCGCTCGCCCTTGCCAACGTGGCTTACGTGGCCCGGCTATCGCGCACCTCGGTCAGGGACGCCAGGGCCAGCGAGCACACCCAGACCGCGATCAGCCGAGGGCTTCCGTACCGGCTGATCGTCCGGCGGCACATCCTGCGCAACGCCGCGATCCCGATGACGACGATCGTCGGCCTCACCGTCGGCGGGCTGATCGCCGGCGCAGTCGTGATCGAGGAGGCGTTCAGCCTGAACGGCATGGGCAGTTTTCTGGTGGACTCGGTCGGGCACAAGGATTTCCCGGTCGTCCAGGCGATCTCGCTGATCTTCGTGGTCGCCTTCATCGTCATCAACTCGCTGGTCGACGTGCTGTACACGGTGCTCGACCCGCGAGTCAGGGCCAGGGCGGCCGGCGAGTGAGCGCGCAGGCGGTGCCCTCGGGCAGGCGGCTGCGGGCCGGCAAGCTGGGCAAGTCCGGCTGGGCGGCGGTCGGGGTGCTGGTGCTGGTCACGCTGATCGCGGTGGCCGGCCCGCTGGTGGTACGGACAAGCCCGTACCAGATCAACCTGTCCTACAACTACGTCGGCCCGGTGCCCGGCCACCCGCTCGGCTTCGACGGCGAGGGCCGCGACCTGCTGTCCCGGCTGGTGAACGGGAGCCGCCCGGCGCTGGCGGCCCGGCCCTCGTGGTGATCCTGTCCACGGTGCTCGGCTCGGCCATCGCGCTGACCGCCGCCTGGCGCGGCGGCGCGCTGGACACCGTGGTCGCCAGGGTGGTGGACGCCATGTTCGCCTTCCCCGGCCTGCTGCTCGCGATCCTCGCGGTCAGCATGTTCGGCCAGGGCCTGGTCGCCGCCGCGATCGCGCTGTCCATCTCCTACACCCCCTACGTGGCCCGCATCGTGCGCAGCGCCGCCATCCAGGAGTGCAGCCTGCCCTACATCTCCGCGCTGGAGGCGCAGGGCTTCCGGTCCACCCGCATCGTGCTCCGGCACGTGCTGCCCAACCTGCGCGGCATCGTGACGGCAGCGGCGTCGCTGTCCTTCGGCTACGCGCTCATCGACCTGGCGGCGCTGTCCTTCATCGGCCTCGGCGTCGAGCCGCCGAGCCCGGACTGGGGCGTGATGGTCTCCGACGGCATCCCCGGCGTGCTGTCCGGCCAGCCGCAGGAGTCGCTGTACGCGGCGCTGCTGATCGTGGTGGTGGTCGGCGCCGCCAACCTGCTCGGCGACCGGCTCGCCGCGGCCAAGGAGCTGACCTGGTGAGCGAGGAACTGCTGGCGGTGGACGACCTCGGCGTCGCGCTGCATGCCGACGGGGGGCCGCGCGAGGTGCTGCGCGGCGTGTCCTTCGGGCTGCGGGCCGGCGAGGCGCTCGGCCTGGTCGGCGAGTCCGGGTCAGGCAAGTCCATGACCGCGCGGGCCATCGCCCGGCTGCTGCCCGAGCGCGCGGCGGTGTCGGGCCGGATCACCTTCGCCGGCGCCGACGTGCTCGGGCTGCGCGGCGACGGGCTGCGCCAGTACCGCACCGACGGCGTCGCGATGATCTTCCAGAACCCCCGTGCGCACATCAACCCGGTCCGCACCGTCGGTGACTTCCTCACCGAGGCGATGCGGGCCGGCGGCGTCCGTCCGGCCGCCGCGCAGGCCAGGGCCGCGGACCTGCTGGGCCAGGTCGGCATCTCCGGGCCGCGCGGGCGGATGCGCCAGTACCCGCACCAGCTCTCCGGCGGCATGCTGCAGCGGGTCATGATCGCCTCGGTGCTGGCCGCCGAGCCCCGGCTGGTGCTGGCCGACGAGCCGACCACCGCCCTGGACGTCACGACGCAGAGCGACGTGATGGCGATCCTGGACCGGCTGCGCCGCGAGCGGGAGATGGCGATGATCTTCATCACCCACGACCTGGAACTGGCCGGCGCCGTGTGCGACCGGACCGCCGTCATGTACGCGGGCAGCCTGGTCGAGGTCCAGGCGTCGGCGTCGCTGCACGAGACGCCGCGGCACCCCTACACGGCCTCGCTGCTCGCCTCGCGGCCCAGGATCACCGGCACCGCGACCCGGCTGCGGGCGGTGCCAGGCCGGCCGCTGCCGGCCGCCGAGGCGCCAGACGGCTGCGCGTTCGCGGCCCGCTGCCCGTGGGTGCAGCCGGACTGCCGCTCCGGGCACCTGGACATGGACGACCTCGGTGACGCCGCCAGCCGGTGCCGCCGGGCCGGCGAGCTGCCCGCCGAGCTGGCGGCCTTCGTCGCGCAGGACGCCCAGTGACCGCGGCCGGGACCGCGAAGGCACAGCCGCCGGATGGCGAGGAGCTGATCCGGGCCGAGCACCTGCGCAAGGTGTACCGGGTACCCGGCAGGTCCGGCGGCGAGGTCGTCGCGGTCAGCGACGTGTCGTTCGAGGTGTCCGCCGGCGGCTCGCTGGCCATCGTGGGGGAGAGCGGATCTGGCAAGACCACGGTCGCCCGGATGCTGCTTGGCCTCACCGTGCCCACCTCGGGCACCATCACCGTGGCGGGCCGGGAGCGGTCCGGCCGGACCAGGCGGGCCCGCGAGCGGCGGGCCCGCGGCCGGGAGATCCAGATCGTCTTCCAGGACCCCTACACCTCGCTGGACCGCCGGCAGCGAGTCCGCGACTGCCTGGCCGAGGTGCTGAGCCTGCACTTCACCCTGGACAAAGACGGGCGCGACAGCCGGGTCACCGAGCTGGCCGACATGGTGGGCCTGGGCAGCCGGGAGCTGAGCGCCCGGCCCGGCCAGCTCTCCGGCGGCCAGCAGCAGCGAGTGGCCATCGCCAGGGCGCTCGCCGCCCGGCCGCGGGTCCTGGTGCTGGACGAGAGCGTGTCCGCGCTCGATGTCTCCATCCAGGCCCAGATCCTCAACCTGCTCGCCGATATCCGTGACAGCGAGCGGGTCACCTACATCGTCATCAGCCACGACCTCGCGGTCGTCCGGCAGATCACGGAGCACGCCCTGGTCATGAAGGACGGCGAGGTGATCGAGAGCGGCGCGACCAGCGACGTCATCGATAACCCCCAGCATCCCTACACCAAGGCGCTACGGGCGAGCGTGCCCCGGCCCGGCTGGAAGCCGGTGCTGCGAGCAGACCGAGCAGCCCGCTTACCAGACCGATACAGATGGAGGCATAGACCATGGCATTCCTGTCGGCACGACGCGCGATTGCCATCAGCCTGGCCGTCGCGACGGCCGCGAGCGCCGCCGCATGCGGCGGCCGGGCCGCGCCGGGCAGCGGCGGCGGCTCATCCGGGAGCGTCAGCTCCTGGAGCAAGGGGCTGACCGTCGGCACGCCGCCCGCCACGGGCGACGTCAGCAAGGTGATCTGGAACGAGTGGGAGGGCGAGCCGCCCACCATCGACCCGTTCCACTCCGCCGACTACACCCCCAACACCATCAACTCCAACCTCTGCGAAGACCTCATCGCGCTGAAGCCGAACTTCACCTTCGCCCCGCAGCTCGCGACCTCCTGGTCCTACACCACCCCGCTGTCCCTGGTGATCAACCTCCGCAAGGACGTCACCTTCTGGGACGGCACCGAGATGACCTCGGCCGACGTGGCCTTCTCCCTTGATCGCAACCTCGTCGACAAGACCTCGTTCTACAACTACCTGTTCAGCCATGTCGCCTCGGTCCAGGCCACCAGCAAGTTCCAGGTGACGATCCACCTGTCCAAGCCCGACTACCTGCTGGTCAACGAGCTGGCCGACTTCGCGGGCGTGGTGGTCGAGAAGAAGTTCTGGCAGGAGCACCCCAAGACCTTCGGCTCGCCGAACGTCGGCGTGATGTGCACCGGCCCCTACCAGTTCACCTCGTGGACCAAGGGCCAGAACATCACCGTCACCCGCTATGACGGCTACTGGGACAAGGCCCGGATGCCGAAGGTGAAGACGATCGTCTTCACCTTCCTCACCGACGAGGCCAGCATCACCGACGCGCTGGTCTCCGGCCAGATCGACGGCGCCTACGACCCGCCGGTGTCCGGGCTCGCTCAGCTCAAGGCCGCCAAGAGCGTCGGCAAGCTGTACTACGGCCCGAGCCTGAACGACGTGACCTTCTCCTACTCCAACCCCAAGGGCGCGATGGCCAGCCTCAAGCTGCGCCAGGCGCTGCAGGAGGCCATCGACTGGAAGGGCCTGTCCTCCGACGTGATGGGCGGCACCGCCACCCCGCTCGCCTCGTTCATGCCGCCGACGACGTTCACCTACGCCAAGAGCGAGCTGCAGACCGCCTACGACAACCTGCCGCAGCCCAAGTCCGCCGACTACGCCGCCGCCCGCAAGCTGGTCAAGGAGGCCGGCCCGGACGCGAAGAAGCCCATCGTGATGGCCCTGCCCTCGCTGTTCACCGCGCAGCAGTACTGCAACGCCGTGGCCGACGCCGCGCGGCGCATCGGGCTCAACTTCACCCTCAAGGTCGTGCCCACCGACGAGTACGCCAACTACCTGTACGACCCCAAGACCAGGGCCGGCGTCGACATGCTGTGGACCGACTTCTGGCCCAACACCCCCGACCCGCTGGACTACATCGGCATCGTCGCGGTGACCGGCGGCTCGTTCAACCAGTGGGGCTACACCGGCATCGACGCCATGTACAACCAGGCACAGGAGACCAAGGACCCCATCGCGCGCGGCAAGCTGGTCGCGGAGATGATGGAGAAGACCACCAAGGACCTGCTGCCGATGGCCCCCGGCATCACCCGCTCCTCCCGGCTGTGGATGAACAACAGCATTACCGGGGCGCCGGCCTCCTTCGACTACGTCTACTACCCGTGGGCGGCCTCCCTCGGCGGAAGTAGCTGAGCAACCGGCGGGTGACTGCCGCGCCGGGCAACGCGGCCCGGGCCGCGCGGCAGTCGCCCGCCATACTGTTCCCCATGCTGATCCGCCCGCCCCTTCTGCTCGCCATCGCCCTAGCTGCCGGGGCTGTCGTCGCCGGCGGCCCAGCCGCTGCCAGCACAGCCGCTGCCAGCCCAGCCATAGCCAGCACGGCAGTTGCCAGCACGGCCGCCGGGCCCGCCGCGAAGCCGCCGGCCGGCGTGCTCGGCATCGACGTCAGTTCCTGGCAGCCGCACGTGAACTGGAAGAAGGTCAAGGCCGACCACCTGAAGTTCGCCTACGTCAAGGCGACCGAGGGCACCTACTACCAGAGCCCGACCTTCCGCGGCCAGATGTCCGGTGCGCGCAAGGCGGGCATCGTGGTCGGCGCGTATCACTTCGCCGTGCCCGACAGCTCCGGCGGTGCCGCGCAGGCCAGGTACTTCGCCGCGCACGGCGGCGGCTGGAAGTCCGGCGAGCTGCCCGGCGTGCTGGACATCGAGACCAACCCGTACGGCAAGGACAAGTGCTACGGCCTGTCGCCCGCCGCGATGGTGTCCTGGATCCGCAAGTTCGTGGACACCTACCACGCCAAGACCGGCTGGTGGCCGATCATCAACACCTATACCGGCTGGTGGAACCGGTGCACCGGGCACAGCAAGGCGTTCGCGGCCAGGGACCGGCTGTGGGTCAACGGGCACCGCAAGACCGCCGCGCCGCTGCCGGCCGGCTGGAAGTCCTACGCGGTCTGGCAGTGGGCCGAGTCCGGGAAATACCCGGCCGACCAGGACGTCATCCCGTCCCGGCTGTTCACCCGGCTGCACAGCGAGTCCCGCTAATCCCGCCCGCCGGATTGACTTTGCGGTTCAAAGCGAGCTAGCTTTGAACCGCAAAGTAGATGGCGCGCCGTAACGCGACGCGCCTGCCGGGCGGAGGCATGACCATGAACGACAGCGCGGACATCAACGAGACCGTCGAGCTGGACCCGCGGGACGCGGCGGTGATCATGGCGGAGGCCGGCGAGCGGGCCCGGCGTCAGCTCACCATCAGCCATCCGGTGATCTTCGCGAGCTGGGGCCTGGTCTACCTGGTCGGCTACGGCGCTATCTGGCTGACCGTCCGCGACGAGCATCCCTACGTCCGGCCGGCGGGCTGGGCGCTGGGGCTGCTGGTAGCGCTGGTGGTGCTCGCCCTGGCTGTCACCTCCTCCGTCGTGGAACGAGCGGCCGGCGGGGTCGGCGGCCTGTCCAGCGCGCAGCGGCGCATCTACTACCTGGCCCTGGCGATCGGCTGGGTCGGCTCGCTCGTCATGGAGGCGGCCCTCGACCACGCCGGCGCCAGCAAGGGCGTGATCGGCGTTTTCGCCGCGGCCGAGCCCATCCTGGTCGCCGGGGTCGTCGTGATGGCGGCCTCGGCGGTCCGGGCGAACTGGGCCATGTTCATCCTGGGCGGCTGGCTGATCGCGACCGCCGCGCTGGCGGGCTTCGCGGGCCCGGCCGGCACCTGGGGCGTCATCGCGCTGGCTGTCGGCCTGATGTTCCTCGGCCAGGCGGCGGTGCGCGCCGTCCGGCGGCCAGCGTGAGCGACGACGCGCTCGACCCCGTCATCCATGCGCCCGCGCGGCTGCGGCTGATGGTCACGCTGGCCACCCTGCCCGAGGGAGACACCTTGTCCTTCACCCGGCTGCAGGACCTGATCGGGCTGACACCGGGCAACCTGATTACCCATCTGCGCAAGCTGGAGGACGCCGGCTACCTGGAGATGCGCAAGTCCGGCAGCGGGGTCAACGCGCTGACCGCCGTGTCGCTCACCCGTGAGGGCCGAGTGGCGCTGGACCGCTACACCACCGTGCTGCGCGGGCTGCTCGACTCCGCCGGCCAGCCGCGGCCGCGATGACACCGGCCCCCAGGGCGGGTCCGCCAGCTTGCCCGGCGCGGCCAGGCCCGCTATGAAGATCTGGTGACTCCCGCCATCCTGCTGGACTGCGACACCGGCATCGACGACGCGCTCGCCATCTTCTACCTCGCCCGGCTGGTCCGCGACGGCCGGGCCGAGCTGGCCGCCGCGGGCACCGTGTTCGGCAACGTCGATCCCGGCACTTCCGCGCTCAACACGCTCCGGGTGCTGGAGTGCGCCGGCCTGGACGGCATCCCGGTGGCCGTCGGCGCGGCCAGGCCGCTGGCGGGAGAGGCCGACTACGGGCACGAGTTCCACGGCCGTGACGGCCTCGGCAACACCAATCGTCCCGCGCCGGCCGGCCGCCCGGCCGGGCTGTCCGCGCCCGAGCAGCTCGTCCGGCTGGCCCGGCAGCGGCCCGGCGAGCTGACCCTGCTCGCCGTCGGGCCGCTGACCAATCTCGGCATCGCGCTGCTGCTGGAGCCGGAGCTGCCCGGGCTGATCCGTCAGGTCGTGATCATGGGCGGCGCGCTTGACCACCCCGGCAACGTGACCAGCCATGCCGAGGCCAACATCTGGCACGACCCCGAGGCGGCCGAGCTGGCACTGGCCGCGAGCTGGCCGGTGACCCTGGTGCCGCTGGACGCCACCCATCCCGCCGCGGTGGACGGCGCGTGGCTGGACCGGCTGGCCGCCGGGACCAGCGACACGGCCAGGTTCGCCAGCGCGATGCTGGAGTTCTACGCCGACGCCTACACCGCGACCCTGGGCCAGCGCGGCGTGGTGCCGCACGACGCGCTCGCCGCCGCGCTCGCCGTCGAGCCGTCGCTTGGCCAGTACACCGAGCGTCCCGTGCACATCGAGCTGCGCGGCGAGCTGATGCGCGGCGCGACGGTCTGGGACCGCCGCGCGGTCGCCGGCGAGACCGCCAGGCCGCCGGTCAGGGTGGCGACCGGCGCCAACGTCCCCGCGTTCCATGACCTGCTGCTGGCCAGCCTGCTCTAGGGGCTGAGTCGGCTGGGTTTGGGTGCACTCCCTGACCGCCTGTGACCGCTGAGGACCGATGGGCTCAGCCATTAGGGGGCGTGCCGGGGTGCGGTGGTGGCGTAGCTACGTCCCGCGGAGGTCTTCCAGTGGAAGGTGCCGGGGCGAGTCTGGGTGAGTGCCCAGTGCTGTAGCTGCTTGAGCTGGTGGTGCCGCCGGCACAGGGGACCCAGGTTGCACGGGCAGGTGAGTCCGCCGCAGTGGAATGGCGTGGTGTGGTCGAGGTCTCCTCGCCAGGCTGGCTGGCGGCAGCCGGGGAACCGGCAGGTCTGGTCCCGTGCCTCGATCAGGTCCCGGATCGTGGGCGGGGGCCGGTAGGCCGGGGAGGCGGTGGTGTGCCCGCAGCCGGTGCCGGCTTGCTGGTCGGCGGTGGCCTGCCGGCGAATCCTGGCGGCGGCTTTCGCGGCGGCGCGGAGGATCGCGGCGCGGGTGCTGGTCCCGGCGAGTTCGGCGGCGCTGAGCTGGTCCAGGGCAGCTACCGGGATGGTGACGGAGACACGGCCAGCGATGCTGGTGTGCGGGCCGGCCAGACGTAGCATCGGCCCGCTGGCGCTGGGGCGTTCTGTCGGACCCTGGGTGGTGACGGCTTGCGTGGTCTGGGTGGTGGTGCGGGCCGGGGCTTTCCGGTCCGGGCTGCGGGGCCGAGTGCGGGCCGGGCGCTGGCGGGTGAGGGTGGCGGTCTTGATGGCGTGGCCGTGATGGTCGGTGAGGATGACGCGCCACCGGGTGCCGGGTGCGGTGCTGGCGGTGGCGGCGAGGGCGCGTGCCTGAGTGGCGGTGACCGGCCCGATCCGGCCCAGGATCCCCGGCGCTGAGGACCCAGTGAGGGTGGCCCAGGACAGGGTCAGGTCCAGCATCCCGGCCCCCTGCCGTCCGGGGCTGTTCGCGGCGCCGGTCCCGGTTCTGACGCCCGGCGCGACGCTGCCGCCGGCGCTGTCACCGGTTGCGGTGAGCGGGCGGGTGCCGGTGATGCCGGGGATCGGCGGCCAGGCGGGTACCGGGTCGGCGTCGGGTAGGTCGAACGGGTCCTCGCCGTAGCGGAGTCGGTCGTCGTCAGGCTCGAGCGGCGGGTCGGCGTGGCCGTCGTCCGGGTCGGGTGCGTCGGCGTCGGTGAGCGGGGGCGGTGCCTCGGGCACGCTGCCGTCGTCACCGGCCGGGGTGGCGCCGGGGCCGGATGGGGTGGCGCCGGACAGCCGATCTGGCAGGTGGCCGCCTGGCGGGGCACCTGGTGATCTTGGTCTGGGCGGCCGGGAGGCTGGTGGCCCTGGGTCGCGCGGTCCTGGTCTGGGTTGTCCCGGCCCAGGAGGGCGGGCGCTGGGCAGGCCAGGCTCCGAGAGCAGGGCAGTGTCGCCGGTTGGCGGGCTGGTGGGTGGCGGAACATCGAGTGGCGGAGCATCGGGCGGCGGAGCATCGGGCGGCGGGCCTCCGGCCACTGCGCCGGCGGGCTTGTCCCGGCGGGGCGCCGGGCTGCGGGGTGGCTGGTCGCGACGTGGCGGCGGCCCGCTGGATGGCTGGCGACGCGCTGGCCGGCTGCCGCGTGGTGGTCCGGAGTGCTGGCCGCTGTCGGGTGGCGTGCCGCCGGGCCTGCCGGAGCCGCTGGGCGGGCCGGCAGCCTGGCCGTGGCCGGGGGGAGGGCCGTGGCCGGAGGGCGGGCTGCCGTCATGACCATCGCCTCGCGGCCCGCCTGGCCCGCCGTCTGGCGGGTCATCTGGCGGGTCGTCGTCTGTTGGTTCGTCGGGCTGTCCGGTGTCTGCGGGCGGGGGTATCGGGGGGAGGGTGCCGAGGAGGAGTCCGAGGTAGATGTGGGCGCGGAGCAGGTCGGTGCCGCCGCCGGCTCCGGAGGCTTTGAGTGCGCGGGCGAGGGCGGTGATCCGGGCCATGGCCGCCGCCGCGTGCGGAGCCGGGAGACTCGTCCCGGTCAGCGTCGCGGTGCCGTCATCATCGGGATACAGGCTCACCCGCGCACGACGCTCCGCCGCGCGGCGGCGGTCCTCCGCGCCTTGGGGGTCGGCGATGATGACCGCGCGGCGGAGGCGGGCGCGGAGCTGGGCGTAGGTCAGCTCTCCGGCTTCGGGCAGGACGTCGTTCTCGACGGCGCGGGCGGTGTCCTCGTCCAGGAGGCTGGTGGCCTCGGTGATCAGCCGCGCCCGGTAAGCATCAATCTGCCCCGCCGCCAGCGCGGGCCCGGTGGCGGGCAGCCGCCAGGTCAGGGTCACCGCCTGGCCCGTCCACCACTCCGCCGTCCCCGGCGACAAGGCCAGAGCAAGGCCCACCTGCGCCGCAGCATCCGGGGTAACCGCAGCGGGCCGCCCGTCCTTCTCCAGGCCAGTCTTCTCGTTCCGGGCGGCGGAGCGTGCGGCGATCTGGGCGATGGCGGCGAACTCGCGGGCCTGGGCCCAGGCGGCGACCCGGCGCCATCCGGCGGCGACGGCGGGCAGGTCATAGTCGCTGGCCTCGGCGGGGTCGCGCTGGTCCAGCCAGGCGGCCAGTCCTGCGCTGCCGGGCAGGTACTCCGCGGCCACGTCCAGCCCTAGGCCGCCCTCATCAGGAAACAGCACACCACCAGACCCGGCGGGATTCCGGATCCTCGCCGCCCGGGCCGCTCCCGGCCGGGCCGGCCAGCCCCGCGAGCGTGCCCTGCCCGCCAGCGGGGCCGAGCATGCCCTTCGCCGCTGCCGTCAGGATCGCGTCCAGGTCCACGCCAAACGACCAGCACACCCCCCCGCCCGTTCCGTCGCCCGCACCGCCGGCAGGCTCGGGCAGCAGTACCCGCTCTGCGGGAACCGGCTCATCACCGGGCACCAGGACCAGCCCGCTCAGCTCGTCCTCGTCATCGGGCCAGCCGGGCTCGCTGGGCGGCGCATCGCCGTTCAGCGGGGCTTCACTGTTCAGCGGGGCTTCGGCGTTGGGCTGGGCTTGGGCGGGACCGCAGGCGCCGGGCGTGACCGTGCCGTCCGCCTGCCGTGGCTGCTCGCCTCCGGGCTGCGGCGGCTCCTGCGCGGGATGGTCCTCGTTCGCTGGCTGCTGCGGCTGGCTGCCTGGCACCTGGGTCACCTCCCGTCCTGCGGCCATTTCCTGCTATGGCTAACAGTATCGAGAGGGTCTGACATTCTGGTCTAAGGATCGACAGTAAGTTCGACAAAGAAAATCGGTGCCCGCCTAGACGATTGAACCCATCGGCCTGTCAGCGGCGGCCGGCAGCCAGGAGGCGCTGCACGAGAGCAAGCGCCCGCGCGCCAGCCCGCCCAACCGGATTCAGTGCTCTAGGGGACCCGCGCGGCGGCGGCGTACACGTCCGCGCGCAGGCCCGCGCGGTTGCGGTCGCGGTGCAGGTAGGTCACCTCGGGCGGCAGGCTGGCCAGGTCGAGCGGGATGTCGGGGCGCCACTGCTCGATCTGCACCACGCCGGGCGCGACCAGCTCAAGGCCACCGAGCAGCGCGGCCACCCCGTCGTGGCCGCGCGGGTGGATCGGCACGGTCACGCTCGCGTTGTAGGTCTCCACGGCGGGGCCGACCGCGTCCGGGTCGAACTCGGCGGTCATGTGCGAGATGGCCACGTAACTGCCGGGCGCCAGCGCCCGCGCCAGCGCGGCCACCACCCCCGGCGGGTCGTCGCTGTCGGAGACGAACTGGAGGACGGCGAGCATCAGCACCGCCACCGGGCGGCTGAAATCGAGGGAATGCGCGCCGGCGAGTATCCGGGGCACGTCCCTGAGGTCGGCGTCCACGTAGTCGCAGTTGCCGGTCATCAGGGCGTGCGCGTGGCTCAGCACGTTGGGGTCGTTGTCCACGTAGACCACCCGGCAGTCCGGCGAGAACCGCTGGGCCACCTCGTGGGTGTTCTCCGGCGCGGGCAGGCCGGTGCCGATGTCGAGGAACTGCCGGATCCCGCACTCGCCGGCCAGGAACTGGACCACCCGGCTCAGGTAGGCCCGGTTGGCCAGGGTCGCCTGCACGACCTCGGGCCGGTCCTGCAGGACCTTCTGGGCCGCCGCCCGGTCAGCGGCGTAGTTGTCCTTGCCGCCCAGCAGGTAGTTGTAGATCCGGGCGACGTTCGGGATCCGCGGGTCGAGCGCGTCGCTGGCGCCGCGCGCCGTGGCGGTCCCGTCGCCGGGCTCGGGGGTGGTCATCAAGGCAGGATATCGGCGGCCCACTCCAGCGCCGCCATCGCGCTGGCCAGCTTCATCCTGGCCTGCGCCCAGGCGATCGAGGCCGGGCCGTCCAGCACCTCCGCGGCCACCTCCTCGCCGCGGCAGGCCGGCAGGTCGTGCATGAACAACGCGCCAGGCCAGCGGGCCAGCAGCGCCGCGTCCACGAAGAATGGCCGGAACGTCTCGCGCCAGCCGGCATCCGGCTTCGTCGTGCCGGTCGTCTGCCAGCGGGTGGTGTAGACGATGTCCACGGCGTGCGGCAGCCGGGTCATGGAGTGAAACTCGGCGAGCGAGGTGCCGGACGCCGCGCCGCGCCGCGCGGCCCGCGCCAGCACCCCCGGTGGCAGGCCGTAGCCAGGCGGCGTGACGAAGGTGACCTCGCAGCCGGAGTACGCCGCCAGCCCGTGCGCCAGCGCGACCGCGGTGTTGTTGCCCTCGCCGATGTACAGCAGCCGGGTGCCGTCCACGGACCCGCGCGCCAGCGCGATCGTGGCCAGGTCGCAGATGCCCTGGGTGGGATGCTCCTCGGCGGCCATCGCGCTGATCACCGGGATGCCGCCGTGCGCGGACAGCTCGCGCAGCTGCGCCACCGGCCCGGCCATCCGCACCACCAGCAGGTCCAGCATCATGCCGAGGATCGCGCCGGTGTCGGCCAGCGACTCGCCGGTAACGGTCTGCAGGTCATGCGGGCCGTAGCTGACCGGCGCGCCGCCCAGCCGCAGCACACCGGAGGTGAAGGCCGTCCTGGTCCGGGTCGAGGACCGGGTAAACAGGACGCCGACCTGGCGGCCGTCAAGCGGCCTGGCGTGCGCGCCGGGATCGGCGAACAGCTCCGCGGACCTGCCGACCATCGCGTGCAGCGCGGGCCTGGCCAGGTCGCCGAGCGAGTAGATGCCCTGCGGGTCGTGCATCGGCGGGGGCCGGGCTCTAACTTCGCGGTGGTCATGGCGCTCCCGTATTAGTACTCCAGCAGCACTTCGTGATGGTAGCCGGTAGTATGCCGGTCTATGCTGACTGATGATGATCTTGCTGCGTGGATCGCGGGCCTGGATGACTTGTTCGCGCTGGTGGCTGGCCGGTTTGGCCGGGTGGAGCCGCGGCGGCGGGCGCGCGGGTACGTGCGGGGGTTGTTAGCGCCGCTGGCCAGCAAGAACGGGTGGACGCTGGCGGAGGCGGCCGGCGACAGGACGCCAGACGGGATGCAGCGGCTGCTGAACGCGGCGGCCTGGGACGCTGATGCGGTCCGTGATGACGTGCGCGGCTACGTGGCCGGGCACCTCGGCGCTGCTGACGGCGTGCTGGTGGTCGATGAGACGGGGTTCCTGAAGAAGGGCACCAGGTCGGCAGGAGTGCAGCGGCAGTACTCGGGGACGGCAGGGCGGACTGAGAACTGCCAGCTGGGCGTGTTCTGCGCCTACGCCACCAGCAAGGGCCGCGCCCTGATCGACCGGGAGCTGTACCTGCCGAAGTCGTGGACCGGCGACCGGGACCGCTGCCGCGAGGCGGCGGTGCCCGACGATACCGAGTTCGCCACCAAGACTGACCTCGCCCGCAAGATGCTCGCCCGCGCCCTGGACGGCGGTGTTCCCGCCTCCTGGGTGACCGCTGATGAGGCTTACGGCAGGGACGGGAAGTTCCGCGCCTGGCTGGAGCAGCGCCGGATCGGCTACGTCGTCGCCGTGGCCTGCAACCAGTCCGTCCCCGCTGACACCGGGACCTCCCGCGCTGATGTCCTGGCAGCTCACGCCCCGGACCAGGCGTGGAAGCGCCGCAGCTGCGGCACGGGCGCCAAGGGCCCCCGCATGTTCGGCTGGGCAGCCGCCTCCCTGCCCGACCCTGACGACAGCACCCCGCCGGGGTGGTCCCGTCACCTGCTAGTACGCCGCTCGCTGACCCGCAACAGCAAGGACGAGCACGAGCTCGCCTACTACCTGTGCGCCGCCCCCGCGGGAACCACCGACGATGATCTCATCCGCGTCGCCGGATCCCGGTGGGCGATCGAGGAGTGCTTCCAGGCCGCCAAGAACGAGACCGGCCTCGACCAGTACCAGGTCCGCCGCTACGACGCCTGGTACCGGCACATCACCCTCGCCATGCTCGCCCACGCCTACCTGTCCGTCACGGCGGCGACCGCCCCAAAAGCCCTGGCAGCGGCCTCATCCCGGTCACGCTCGGCGAGGCCCGCCGTCTCCTGGCACACCTGATCACCACCCGCCCCCGCCGCACCGCCACATGGGCCTGGTCCCGCTGGCGCCGGCGCCACCAGCACCGCGCCCGCACCAGCCACTACCAGCGAAGGCAAGCCAATTACTACGAAGTGCTGCTGGAGTATTAGTTCCCTCACCGCACTTTTACCATCGGGTGGTCTCGGCGAAGAAGCCCGGAATCGGGACACCCGTGCCGGCCGCCATGGCCTCCCGGTAGACCAGCGAGCCGACCGCGAGGTCAAGCACGCCGAGTCCGAACGGCGAGAAGATCACCGGGACATCCCTGCGCAGCTCCGCCTCGCCCGCCATGACCTGCGCCAGGGTGCCGGCGATGAAGTCCCGGTGCCCGTATTCCTGCTCGGCCAGGTGCGGCGAGGTGCCCGCCTTGAGGCAGTGCTCGACGTCGTCGAGCACGTTGCAGGAGGCGGCGATGATCGCGGGCGCGATGTCGCGCAGCGAGATGTTCAGCACCACCGTGCCGGGGCCGAAGGCGCCCGGCTGGGTGATGTACGGGGCGGCGGCCGTGGTGACCAGGATGACCAGGTCAGCACCGCGCAGCGCGCCGGCCAGGTCGCCGGCCACCAGCGCCGGCTGGCCCAGATCGGTGCGCGCGTACTCGGCCATCGCGTCGGCGTACTCGCTGACCTGGTCGAACACCGCGATCTCGGCAGCCGTCCAGCCGTCGGCGGCCAGGAACTCCAGGATGTTGCGGCCGATGACGCCCGCGCCGACGATGGCCACCCGCCTGGCGGTGGTCCCGCCGGTCAGCACCCGCGCGGCCAGCGCCGCCGAGGCCGCGGTGCGCGCGGCGCTGACCTGCGAGGCCTCGATCAGCGCGAAGGGGTAGCCGGTCGCGTAGTCGTTCAGCAGGAGCGCGGCCGACGCCCTGGGCAGGCCGCTGGCGATGTTGCCGGGGAAGCTGGCGATCCACTTGATGCCCGCGACGTCGTGCCGGCCGCCGAGGTAGGCGGGCAGCGCGATGATCCGGGCGTCGGGCTTGCCGGGGAACCGCAGGAAGTAGCTGTCCGGGTTGACCGTGTCGCCGCGATGGTGGGTCAGGTAGGTGGCCGCGACCTCGGCGATGATCTCGCGTCGGCGTCCGGCGATGATCTGCCTGGCCACGGTGCCGGTGATGACGGTGAAGTCGTCCAACCGAGATCCTTATGAGGGTGAGCGAGCCTATTGTCCGGCAGATTTTACGCCCGCGAGGTGGCCAGCGACCGGGCTGGGCCGCGCCCGGCCAGGTAGATGGCGGTGCAGGCGAGTCCGCCCGCGACCAGGCAGCCGATCCACAGCGCGGCCGGGCTGTAGCCGTAGATCAGGATGCCCAGGGCAGGCCCGACGGCCACCCCGATGGCCTGGGTGGTGGCCAGGTGCCCCTGGTACCTGCCGACCCGGCCGGGCGGGGAGAACGAGGCCACGGCGGCGTTGACCACGGGGGAGTAGCACATCTCCCCGGCGGTCCAGACCGCGACGCCGAGCGCGATCAGCGGGTAGGCGTGCAGCGCCCCGCACATGGCGATGCCGACCGCGACCAGCGCGATCCCGGCGACCATCGGCAGCCGCCAGGCCAGCCGCCTGGTGACCGACGTCAGCGGCAGCTCGAAGCAGATAATGACGGCGCCGTTGATGGTCAGCAGCGTGGCGTAGGCGGCGGTGCTGTGCCGCGCCGTCACCGCCAGCGAAATCGTCGAGGAGTACTGGTAGTAGACCGAGGTCACCAGCAGCACCCCGGCGTAGAACGCGAGCAGCCGGGCGGCTGATGGCCGTGGCGGCACGGCCGCGTCCGGCGCGGCGTCCGGCCCGGCCCCGGCCGCGTCCGGCAGTTCCGGTGCCGCCTGGCTGGCCGCGCCGGGCAGCGCGGCCCACAGCCAGGCGCCGAAGGCCACGTAGGTGGCCGCGTCGATGAGGAACAGCAGGTGCAGCCCGTGCGGGGCGACGAACACGGCGATCACCGGCCCGAGCGCGGCGCCGAGGTTGATCGCCAGCCGGAACAGCGCGAAGACCGGCACCCGGTCCTGCTCGCCGGTGTAGTCCACCAGCATCGCCGAGGCCGCCGGGATATAAGCCTGGCTGAGCAGCGCCGCGCAGAACACCCCGGCGATGATGAGCGGCCTGCCGCGCGCCTCGCCGAGCAGCGCCAGCGCGCCGCCGGCCAGCAGGGTCGCGGCCACCAGGGCGGTCTTGCGGGAGAACCGGTCGGCCGCCCAGCCGCCGAGCAGCGATCCGGCCGGGGTGGCGGCCCCGGCGATCAGCAGCACCAGCGGCAGGAACCGGAGCGAGAAGCCCTCCTGGCGGAGCAGCAGCACCAGGAACGTGGAGTAGAACGAGCCGGTCCGGTTCGCGAAGACACCCGCGATGAGGATGCGCACCGGGCCCGGCGTGTGCCAGATCACCTGCCGGACGGACCGGGGCGCGCCGGGCGCCTGGCTCATCCGGCGGCCGTATCCCCGGCGGCCATATCCCCGGCGGCCATATCCCCGGCGGCCGGCTCTCCGGCATCCGCCGCGTCCGCCAGCCGGGCCAGGCGGGGTGTCCCGTCCGGGGCGGTGATCTCGATCCTGATGCAGTCCCTGGCGACCTGCCCGGCCCGGCTGATGGCCGCGCCGGTGTCGGCGCCGGCCGCCGCCACCAGGCCGATCCGGTCCCAGTTGTCGCGCGGCACCCGGACGGTGTCGCCGGGCGCGACGCCGACCTGCACCAGCAGCACGCCATCCTGCGCGCGCGCCTCGCGCACCCCGGTCACCGACGCCACCTTGCCCGGCGTGCCCACCAGGAACCTGCCGCAGGCCCCGCCGCGCGGCGGCGGCTCGTCCGGCAGTTCCGGGACCAGCCCGAACGGCCAGCCGACGGCGTAGCTGATCAGGTCGATGCCGTAGGCGCCGAGCACCAGGTCGGCGATGTTGTCCCCGGCGATCCTGGTGTGCCCCTCGATCACCGCCGGGCCGCGCGGGCCGATCCTGACCTCGGTGTGCCCGGTGCCGTCGCGCACGCCCATCGCGTCGAGGAACCGGATCACCGCGGCGCGTACCGCCGCGGCCGGGCCCGCCGCAAGCCGGGCCGGCACCGCGTGCCCCAGCTCGGTGAAGGTCACTGGGTCGGTGAACTTCTCGGTGATCGCGACGATGACGTGCCGTCCGGCGAAGCTGAACGACTCGGCGCTGTACTCGGGACCGTCGATGTACTCCTCGATCAGGAAGTCCTCGATGAGGAACGGCAGCGAGCCGCGGTCAGTGCGGGTGCCGCGCAGCCGCCGCACCCCCGCCCAGGCGGCATCGGCGTCGGCCGGGCCGCCGACCCGGAAGATGCCGAAGCTGGCGGTGGCGTTGGACGGCTTGACGATGAGCGGGTAGCCGTACCTGGCGGCGAACGCCGCCAGGTCGCCGCGGTCGCCGAGCGGGGCGGCGCCGACGGCGGCCGGGTCCCGCCCGGCCAGGTGCTGGCGCATCGCCCACTTGTCCCTGACCCGGTGCGCCACCTCATACCCGGTGCCGCCGAGGCCGAGCAGGTCGCTGACCCGCCCGGCGACCTCCTGGCCGGCCTCGGTCAGCGAGACGGCGGCGGCGAACCCCGGCCGCTCACGCAGCCGCGCGACCAGCGGCCGGACGGCGGCCCAGTCGGTGTAGTCCAGCACGTGCAGGCCGTCGCCGAGCCGCCGCTGCTCGTCGGTGACCTTGGCCGGGTGCTGGAGCATCAGCACCCGCAGGCCGAGCTTCCCGGCCTTCCGCACCACCTCGTCGACCCCGCCGATCAGCAGCACGGTGCCCTCCGGCCCGCCGGGGACCCCGGCGCCTGGCCGGGGTTCACGCGGGATCCAGGACAGCCGGCTGGGTCAGCTCGATGCCGAGGGTCGTCTCGATCTGCGCCATCAGCCCAGTGCAATCCCGTTCGGCCTCCTGGGGGGTGCCGGCGACGACCCTGACCACGCCAAGGACGTCCATGTTCGTGGTCATCTGCCGGAGCCGGGCGCCCGCCGTGATGGAGCAGTAGCCCGAGTGCAGCCGGGGGCGGAACTCCTCGAACCAGCCGGCGGGCAGGTCGGCGCGGACGGCGCAGTCCCGTGCGGCGGTGATGAACGAGTGGCTGGCCCCGGCGAGCTGGGGCCAAGGACCGTCCGGGGCTGACTCGCCGGCGGCCAGCCTGACCAGCAGCTCGAACAGGTTGCGGCCGGTCGCCGCGGTCACCAGGTCGGGGATCGCGCCGCCGGCGATCCGCGGGTTCACCTCGATCAGCCGGGGCCCCGCGCTGGTCCACATGATCTCCACGTGGAAGACGCCCGCGCCCAGGCCGATGGCCGCGCAGACACCGGCCACGTAGTCATACATCTCCCGCTCCGCTGCGGCGGGCAGGCCGGCCGGCACGGTGGAGCCGAGTTCCAGCACCGGGTTCTCCCGGCCGGTCTTGCGGCGCACCGCCACCAGCGGCGTGATCCGCTGCCCGTCCGCGGCGACCTCCACCGAGTACAGCGGGCCGATGGCCAGCTCCTCGATGAGGAACCTGCCGTCCAGCTCGGCGGCCATGCCGGGGGCGAGCCGCCCGGCCATCTCCCGCGCGGTGCCGAAGTGCCGCCGCACGTCGGCGTCGGTGCGGGCCAGCGTGGTGACCGCCTTGCCGATGCCGGTGACCGGCTTGATGATCACCGGCAGCCCGATCCCGGCGATGACCTCCCTGGCCTGCTCCAGGGCGCCGGCGACGCCGAAGCGCAGGCTCGGGATGCCGGCCTCGTCCAGGATCTCCCGGCACCTGGCCTTGTTCTTCGCGGTGCCCATGACCTCGGGGGAGGTGCCGGGCAGGCCGAGCCGCGCGGCCAGCCTGGCCGCGGGCATCGCGCCGGGGTGCACCGGGCTGAGCACCCCGGCGACCGAGCCCGGGTCCACCCCGGCCGACCGCAGCCCGTCCAGCACCGCCGGGATGTCGTGTAAGTCGGCGAGCGTGACCACCCGGTCGGCGAGGCGCCGGCCCCGCTCGCGCTGCTCGGGGCTCATCAGGAATTCGTAGCGCGGCGAGTGCACCCAGGTGGTGCGGTGCCCGGCCGTCCTGGCGAACTCCAGGGCCTGCAGGCCAGGGCCAGTCATGGCGATCACGACCAGCTCGCTCATCGTCAGATCCTCCGCATCGCTCGCACCGGCCGACGATCCCCCTGACAAGAGCCTGACAGGTGGCCGAATATATCGCGGCCCCGGCGCGCGTACTGACTCGTCGGGTTGATGCTGTTGTCCCGGTACGGGTAGGGGTCCATGCCCATCACGAACAGCCCGGGCACGGGCGCGCCGCCAGCCTGAAGCCGTCCCTGGCCGTCGATCACCGCCAGCCCCGCGGCGTTGGTGACCCGCGCCGGGGTGCCGTTGGCGGTGATGGGCGGCAGGTTGCTCTGGTAGCCGGTCGCGGTGATCACGACGCTGGCCCGCTCGAAGCAGGCCGCCCGGCCCGCCGCGCCGGGGATGACGGCCAGCCGGACGCCCGGCACCTCGCGGAGCGCGACCGCGCGGAACAGCGCGCGCGAGGTGTTCCGCAGCCCGGAGTAGCGGTGCACGCTGCCGGTCTCCTGGCAGCGGCTGGCCTCGGGGTCGGGCACCGCCTCGGCGCCGGGGTGCGCGACGGCGGCGTAGCTGGCCCAGTCCGGATAGTAGAGCTTGACCGGGGACCTGCTCACCAGGACGATCTCCGGGCCGCCGGCCGTGCCGCGCGGCGAGCAGGCGGCGCAGCACCGAGAAGGCGCTGTGCGAGGCGCCGGCGAAGCAGATCGGCCCCGGCTGGCTGGCCAGCTCCGCGCACCTGGCCCGGCTGGCCGGGGTGATCAGTGACCCGGACGGCACCAGCGCGCCCGCCCACCGCGCCAGCTCGGCGCTGGGCCGCTCGCGGATGCCGGCCGCCAGCACCACCGCCCGCGCCCGCAGCGTCCGCCCGGCGCTGGTGCGCACCGCGACTGGCCCGTCCCCGGCCGCCACCTGGATGACCCGCTCGCGCAGGAACAGCCGGCCGGGCCGCAGCCGCGCGCCGATCTGCTCCCCGGCGGCGGCCAGCGCCCGGGCCAGCATGCTGAGCTGGAACGCGCCGGGCACCGCGCGCAGCCGGGCGACCGGCCCGCGCGCCAGCAGCTGCCCGAACTCCCCGGCCGGGTCGATCCAGCCGAAGAAGTCCGTGCCGCTGGAGTTCGACTCGATGTCATAGTCACGGAACGACCCGACGCCGAGCTGGTCCGCCGCGTCCACGATGCCCGTGTCCAGGCCCAGCAGGGCGGGCGTCGCGGTGAGCAGTCCGGTTGCCCGCAGGCCGCAGCCCACCACCAGCAGGTCAAGCGGCGGCGGCGCCGCGGCCCGCGGGCATCCGTGGATCACGCGATGGGCCGCAGCTCACGCACGGCTCGCTCGCAGACGGCCAGCGCCTCGGCGAGCCGCCGCAGCACCCCGAGCGCCACCTCGGGCAGCAGGTCGGGGCGGGCCGGCGGCCAGCGGGGTCACCACATGATCCAGCCAGCCGCGCGCATGCTCGACATCCACCGTCACGTGCTCAAGCAGGTAGTGCATCTCCGGGTCGGCCAGGCCGGCGCGCCGCCAGCCGTCGATCTGGCGGTCGATCCGGCCGGGCACCACCAGCTCGGTGGCCAGCAGCATGCCGACCGCCTGCGGCGCCAGCCGCCGGTCCTCCGCCGCCTGGAAGTACATGTTCGCCAGGCGGAGCTCCTCCAGCCAGAACCAGTCGACGTCCGTCAGGTAGGCATCGGGCTCGATGCCGACCCGGCGCATCATGGCCAGCCGGAGCTGGCGGTGGGTGATGTCGGCCTGGCCGCGGCCCATCTCGTCCCAGAAGTTGACGGCCAGCTCGATCTTCTGCCCGCCATGCACCCCCGGCAGCAAGAGCGCGACCAGGTCACCGAAGTGAATATCGAACGGCGTCTCCTGGGCGCTGAAGGTGCGCAGCTGATCGAAGGTGGCCTGGCGGGCCAGGAAGTCGAACAGCGGGTGGGTCACCCCGGACGGGTGGTTGTCGCAGGCCCGCATCGCCCACTGGGTGAAGCCGTCCGGCGTCAGCGGCACCTGCCTGGCCTGCGGGAACCTGGCCCGCTCGGCGTCCATCCAGGCGCTGAGCGCCTTGCGGTGCGCGGCGAGCACCGCCGGGTGCTCATAGTCGTGCCAGTGCTCAGACCAGGGCGGCAGCAGGCGGTGCGCGTGAATCTCGTACAGGAACCTGTGCACGTCAAGCTCGGCCGCCTGGTCGCCGCCGGCGAAGGCGCGCACCACCGACTCATCGATGCGGCGCTCCAGCTCGCGCAGCGCGGACGAGGCCGGGTCGTCGCTGAGCGACCGGACCAGCGTGGACAGGCTGTCGGCGATAACGGCGGTCATCAGGACCTGCCCGCCGGGCTCGCGGTGGCCAGCACCCAGTCGATCACGGCGCTTTCGGTGAAGAAGGCGCCGAACAGGGCCTCCCGGTAGGCGCCGATGGTGCTCAGCAGCCGGTCCCTGGCCCGGTCGCTGCGTTCCTCCCATTCAACGACCAGCTTGTCGTACAGGTGCGCGGCCATCTCCGGGGTCACCTCCAGGCCCGCGCCTGCCAGCCGCGCCTGGTGCTCGTGCAGGATGCGCAGCATGCCGTCCTGGCCGCTGCGCACGCCGAACATGCGGATCTCGGCGGACCCGACGTCGGCCGGGTCCAGCTCGTCGAAGATGCGCGGCGAGCGGTTCAGCAGCTCGGTCCTGATGCCGCTCTGCACCGCGTGGGTGACCACCCCGGTGACCGCGGCGGCCGGGCCCTCCAGCAGGCCGTAGGTGCGCTCCACCAGCCGACTCAGGTCGTAAAGCGACTGCGTGCGGAAGCCGGGCAGGTGCACGTCATACAGGTTGCGCAGGGCCATGACCACCTCGGCGAGCGCCGGGTGCCCGGCCCGGTTGGCGAACCCGCCGACCGACACGTCCGCGCCGCACAGGCCCACGCTCAGGCCGGTCACCGCGTTAGCGGTGGCCATCCCGAAGTCGTCGTGGAAGTGGCCGTAGAACCGGATGTCGCCGAAGCTGGTCACCAGGCCGCCGATGAACTTCTGCGCCTGGGCCGGCGTGCAGGTGCCGGCCGTGTCGATCAGCCGGGCCTCGCCGATCCCGGCGCGCTGCGCGATCCGCACCGCGTTATGCACGTGCCCGGGGTCGGCGCGGAAGGCGTCGATGTAGCCGGCGATGTACCCGCCGAGCCCGGCCACCGGGGCCAGCGCGGCGACCTGCTCGCGGTACCAGTCCAGGTTGGCGTCCCTGCGCTGCTGGGCGGTCAGCGCTCCCCAGGCGGCTCGGTCGAACTTCTCCCCGCTCTTCTCCCTGATCGTCGGGTACATGTGCAGGACCTGCTCGTCCGACGCTGCGTGGATGGCCAGCACCCACACCTTGCTCAGGTCCCGGCGCAGCCCCTCAAGGGCGGCCACCGACTGGGTCATGGTCGAGCCGAGGTGGGAGATGACCACGAAGCGCACGTGCGCCGGGAGGGCGCCGCGCTGCTGCTCGTCCAGCAAGGCATTGAGCAGCTCAATATTGTGCGGCACGTCCGGGAACATTCCGACGACCACGGTGCGGATGCCCGCCGCCGTAATGGCAGCGGCCAGCTCGCACTTCGCGGCTACCGAGGTGGAGATCGGAGCCCGTTCCGAGCCTTCTCGCAACGTCTCGTCGAATAAGTCAATCGAGGGATGGAAGGAGTCCGCCGTCGTCATCGTCTTTGATTCCCCTGCCCTTGCGGCATCCCCGCCCGCAGCCGCGTGCGGGTGCGGCCGGCCTGACTGGCACGGCCCGTCCTTTGGTGACAGAAGGAAGACTAGCGGCGCACCGGGTGCCTCGATAGGCGCGAAGTGGTCATCAACTGGCCTTCGCGCCGCTCTGGCTAGCCACCGGGCCGGGGCCGGCCAACAGCCAGCGGCCCGGGGAAGGGCTGTGCAAAACTTGGCTTAGATGGTGACAAGCCCGCCCGCGCCGGGACCGCTGCGACTCGCCGAGGCCGCTGCCGTACTCTCCCTGGCGACCGACCTGTCGATGGGCCAGCCGCTGGAGCACGGGCTGCGCACCGCCGTCATGGCCGTCCGCGTCGCGCAGGCACTCGGGCTGCCCTCCGACGATCAGGTGACGGTCTTCTACACCGGGGTGCTGCACTTCGCCGGGTGCACCGCGGAAAGCGAGATCGACGCCAGGTTCTTCGGCGACGAGCTGGCCGCGCGGCCGCGGATGCTCTCGGTCCAGCTCGGCACCAGGCGCGAGCTGATGGCCATGGCCACCAGGACCGCGTATCCTGACGAGGCGCCACTGACCAGGGCGGCGATGATGGCCAGGTCCGCGTTCGGCGGGCTGGCCGAGTTCCGCAAGTGGGCGGTCAGCCACTGTGACGTCGCCCGGCTGCTCGGTGCGCGGATGGGCCTGTCGCAGGAGATCCAGCGCTCGCTCCGGCACCTGTACGAGCGGTGGGACGGCAAGGGCATGCCGGGCGAGCTGCACGGCGAGCAGCTCCCGCTGGCGGTGCGGCTGATGCAGGTGGCGCAGGACGCCGACATCGCCTACCAGCGCGGCGGGGCGGAGCTGGCGGCGAGCATCGTCGCCCGGCGGGCAGGCTCCGGGCTCGACCCGCAGGCGGTGGCCGCGTTCCTGGCGCGGGGCGATGAGATCTACTCAGGGCTGGACGCCCCGTCCATCTGGGACGAGGCGATGGCCGCCGAGCCGGGCGGCCAGCCGGTGATCACCGAGGACCGGCTTGACGACTGCCTGTCGGCGGTGGCCGACTTCGCCGACCTGAAGAGCATGTGGACGGTCGGGCACTCCCGCGGCGTTGCCCAGCTCGCCGAGGAGGCCGCGGTGATCGCCGGGCTGCCCGCCGATGAGCTGCTGCTGCTGCGCCGCGCGGCGCTCGTGCACGACATCGGCCGGGTCGCCGTGCCGGTCAGCGTCTGGGCCAAGCCGGGGCCGCTGAACCGGAGTGAGCGCGAGCAGGTGCGGCTGCACGCCTACCACAGCGAGCGGGTGCTCGATGTGGTTCCCGGCCTGCGCCCGCTGGCCCGGCTGGCCGGGTCGCACGGCGAGCGGTTCGACGGCTCCGGCTATCACCGGGGCAACCAGGCGGGGGAGCTGCCGCTGGCCGCCTGGCTGCTTGCCGCGGCCGACTGCTACCAGGCGATGCGCGAGCCGCGGCCGTACCGCGACGCGCTGTCCGCCGAGCAGGCCGCCAAGGAGCTGATCGGCGAGGCCGAGGCGGGCAGGCTCGCGCCCGAGGCCGCGAACGCCGTGCTGCTCGCCGCCGGGCAGCCCGGCCGTCCGGTGCCCAGGCCCGCCGGGCTGTCCGAGCGTGAGTGCCAGGTGCTCGGCCTGCTGGCCCGCGGCCTGGCCACCAAGCAGGTCGCGCGCCGGCTCGGCATCTCCCCGAAGACCTGCGATCACCACATCCAGAGCGTGTACGCCAAGATCGGCGTCTCCAGCCGGGCGGGCGCGACGCTGTTCGCGCTGGAGCACGGCCTGGTGAGCGCGGGCTGATCCCTGGTAGCTGGTGCCCGGTATCGGTACCCGATAGGGAATTCTCCCGGGTATCTGCTGCCGTCGGCCGGCCCTTACTGTCATGACCTGGGGTAGGGAGGACCCCTGGGGACCCGGGGGGGACCCCAGGGGCCATCCCAGCCCCAGGCAGGAGAGGCGGCCCACGTGATCGATCCGAGGCTTGCCGGGCCGGCCCGCGGCCAGCCATCGCCCGGCTCCCCGGCGCAGTGCGACGCCAGCCCGCAGCCCGGCGGCGCCCGGCCGCTGCGGGCCGCGGAAGTGACGGCGATCGGCGCGGGCCGGCGGCTGTACCGGACCGAGGTCATCGGCCCGGACGCGACCGTCAACACGATCCTGTGCCATGCCCGCGCGCTCCAGCCGCATGAAGAGCAGGCTCTCCAGCAGATCGGCGAGCGTTCCTTCGGCATCTGCGCCAGGGCCGGCGTGCATTACCAGCAGGCCGCCGACCTGCTGGCGGAACTGCGCGAGCAGTAACCAGGGGCCACCGCCCGGAAATGGCGGGCTACCTGGCTTTTTGGGTCCTTGACACGCCGTTGCGGCTGAAACACGCTATGGGCGCTCCACAGGACACCTGAAAGCCAGGGAGGGCTCGCATGAGTCTGATTCACCGGCTGGCGCGCGGAAGCGCGGTGGCCGCCGCAGGGCTGGCAATGGCAGCCCTGACCGGCGCGTTCTCGGCGCCGGCGCTCGCTTCCGCGCCGTCGTCAGGGCCGCGCTTCGTCACGCTCAGCGGGAGCCTGACTCCCACCCGCGACGCTGTCACCGGCGGTTACTCCAGCGCCAGGATGTCGGTGGAGGTCGCACTGGCGCCCCGGCACCAGGCACGGCTGACCGCGCTGCTCAAGGCCCTGTACGCCAAGGGCAGCGGACGCTATGACCACTGGCTGGCCAAGGGCCAGTTCGACGCGCGATTCGCGCCCGCCGCCGCGAGCAGGACGGCCGTCAGCCAGTACCTGACGCACAGCGGCCTGACCGTCCGGCCCTCGGCATCGCCGTTCCTGGTCCGGGCCACCGGCAGCAGCGCGCGCGTGTCGGCGGCCTTCCGCACCACCCTGAGCAGCTACCGGGCCGCCGGCGGCACCCGGTTCTACGCCAACTCCACGGCCGTGCACCTGCCTTCCGGGCTGGCCAGCTCCGTGCTCGGCGTGATCGGCCTGTCCAGCGCCGTCCGCGAGCACGACATGGTGGTCCGCGCGCCGCGCGCGGCTCGCCCCGCCAGCGGCCACAAGACCTCGGGGAGCAGTTGCGAGAC
Source organism: uncultured Actinomycetota bacterium (assembly GCA_963725175.1). Taxonomy (GTDB): domain Bacteria; phylum Actinomycetota; class Actinomycetes; order Streptosporangiales; family Streptosporangiaceae; genus DASUBV01. The sequence goes on along the minus strand of CAVRXH010000006.1, from coordinate 1,356,059 downwards.
CGGGTACCCGACCAAGGCCCAGCTCTTCGGCTTCTACAACAACGGCACCTCGTTCGCCAGCGGCTACGGCGCGGGCCCCGGCTGCAGCGGCCTGACGCCGTCCCAGACCAACTCGATCTACGGCGCGCCTGGCGGGAGTTCCGCCGCCCAGGGCTCCGGGGTCACGCTGGCGCTCTTCGAGCTGTCGGCCTACCAGCAGTCCGACATCACCACCTGGGGGCGCACCCTCTACGGCAACGGCTTCAGCGCCCCGCTGAAGAACGTGAACGTGGACGGCGGCCCGCTGAACCCGTCCTGCCCGGCCGGTGACACCTGCCCGCCGGACTTCAACGGGTACTCAGGCGACATTGAGGTCGACGCCGACATCGAGACCCAGCTCACCATCGCCCCGGACGCGAGCAAGATCATCGTCTACAACGCGCCCAACGACGAGACCGGCCAGACCACGCTGGACGAGTACACGAAGATCGCCGCCGACGACAGCGCGTCCTCGATCAGCTCTAGCTGGGGCGAGTGCGAGAACGACCTCGGCTCGGCCATGGCCCAGGCCGAGAACGTGGTGTTCGAGCAGATGGCCGCGCAGGGCCAGAGCATGTTCGCCTCGGCGGGCGACGACGGCGCGTTCGACTGCCTGGACACTGACGGGACGAACGTCGTCAACGTCGATGACCCCGAGGCGCAGCCGTGGGTCACCAGCGTCGGCGGCACCTCATTCGAGAGCGACAACCCCGGCACCAGCCAGCACCCGTCCTACCCGTCGAACACCGAGACGGTCTGGAACGTCGGCAACCTGTGCAACACCAGCGCGAACGAGGGCGGCGACACCGGGTACTTCTGGTGCGACGCGACCGGCGCCGGCGGCGGCGGGTCCAGCGAGTTCTGGGGCCGTCCCTCCTACCAGCGCGGGCCGGGCGTGAACAACCCGAACACCACCTACGGCAACGGCACCACCCAGTGCTCATTCGCCGCGTCAGGCGCCCCGTGCCGCGAGGTGCCCGACATCGCGGCCAACGCCGACGAGTTCACCCCGTACGCCGAGTACTGCACCGGCACCGCGAACACCGTGAACAGCGTGTGCGCCACGTTCAGCGGCAGCCAGCCGGTGCCCGGCTGGTTCGGCATCGGCGGCACCAGCCTGTCCTCGCCGCTGTGGTCGGGGATCGCCGGCGACCGGGACAGCTACACCGGCCACCGGTCAGGCAACCTGAACCCGCTGCTCTACCAGCTCTACAACTCCAGCCCCGGTGCGTTCTTCCACGACATCACCGGCAACGGCCCGGCGCAGGCCGCGGCCACCAACAACGGCCTGTTCCCGACCACGCCCGGCTATGACGAGGCGACCGGGATCGGCACCCCGAAGATGGCGGCGCTGATCACCGAGTCCAGCTGATCCGCTGACCGCGAGGCGGGGCGGGGGCCAGGCCGGCTCCGCCCCGTTCGCTTGCCTGCTGCCCTTGACCTCAAGCGCGCTTGAACTCGTAGCGTCGGGCCATCGAGACGAGGCGGCAGCAGGAGGCCACGATGAGCAACTGGGTACGGGCCGGCGCGGCGGACCGGATCAAGGTGAACGGCGCCAGGTCGTTCGCGTTCGAGGACAAGCGGATCGCGCTGTTCCGCCGGCCTGACGGCATCTACGCCTCAGATAACCGCTGCCCGCACATGGGCTACGCGCTGGTGCGCGGCGACGTCAAGGGCGGCACGCTCACCTGCGCCTGGCACAACTGGAAGTTCGAGCTGGGCTCGGGCACCTGCACCTTCGGCGGCGAGAACGTCAGGACCTACCCGGTCCGGGTCACGGACGGCCAGGTCTACGTGGACATCGAGGACCCGCCCGCCGAGGTCATCAGGCCCGAGCTGTTCGCGAGCCTGACCGCCGCGCTTGAGGACGTGTCGGTCGGCCGCCTCGCCAGGGACGCGCTGCGGCTGCGCAAGATCGGCACGCCGCTGGCTGACATGGTCCGCGAGGGCGTCAGGTATGCCGCGCCGCGCGCCGAGAACGGCTGGGATCACTCGCTGGCGACGCTCGCCGACTGCCTGCGGATGAGCGAGTTCTTCGAGGAGTCGCTGCACGCGCTGCCCGTCATCCAGGGCCTCGCCGTGGCCGCCGAGAATCACCGCCTGCGGCCCGCCAGGCAGCGGCCCGATCCAGTTGATCCCGTCGCCGCCTACGGGTCGGTCGCGCAGGCCCTCGACGCCTATCCCGTGCTCGTCGAGGACGAGCGGGCCTGGGAGGCCGAGGCGCTGCTGCGCGGGCTGATCGCGGCCGGCGCAGAACCCGCCGCGATCAGGCACGCCGTGCTGACCGCCGTGACCGACCACTTCCTCGCCTACGGCCACTCGATGATCTTCGCGCAGAAGGCGTTCGACCTGCTCGACCAGATCGGCTGGGCCGAAGCCGACACCGTGCTGTCGCCGCTGGTCCCCGAGATGGTGATCGGCACCAAGTACGACCGGCTGCCGTACATGCGCAAGTTCCTGCGCGCCTGGGAGAGCGCCAGCCCCGACCTCGACGCGCTCGCGGCCGGCGCCGGGACCGGCGGCTTCGACGAGGCCGGATACCGGCGGGCGCTCACCGACGGCTCGCCGCAGGACGCCGCCGGCGCGCTGATCGCCGCGCTGGAGCGCGGCGCGCCCGTGACCGGCATCATCGGCGCCACCGGCCGCGCCGCCGCGCAGCGGCTGGCCAGGTTCGACATCGACATGGACCTCGACCCCGGCAGCGAGTTCGGCTGGCTGGACGTCACGCACACCCTGACCTACCTGAACTCGCTGCGCTGGGCCTGGTCCGCCGACCCCTCGCCGCAGGTGCTGCGCGGGCTGTTCCACGCCGCCTGGTTCGTCCAGTGGACCGGCCAGTACGACACCCGTGGCGTCAGCAGCGCGGTCGCCCCGCATCCCACGCAGGACGCGCGCGAGGTGCACCGCGCCATCGTCGCCCGCGACCCCGAGGCCGCCGCCGCGCTGGCCAGCGGCTACACCGGCCCGCGCGGCGCACTGGAGAAGGCGCTGGTCCAGGCCGCCGCCGAGGACCACTCGACCGCGCCGATCATGGTCGCGCACGTGGTGAAGACCGCCCAGGCGGCGGTCTCGGAATCCCGCGCGCTCGGCGACACCCCGGCCGCTGCCGAGCCCATCGCCGCCGCCGCCAGGTTCCTGGCCAGCCCCAAGCGCGAGCGGTTCGTCTACCAGTCCACCCTGGAGGCGATCGTCACCCTCAAGGGCGCCGTCCGCCCCGACTCCGACACCCTCCGCCCCCGCTAATCCGCACTGCCGGAGAGCGCGCAGTTGTTGAAGAATGGGCACTGAGCGCGGTCAGGGGGTGACGCCGGAGAGGTTGAGGCCGATGACGCCGAGGACGATCAGGGCGATCGAGGCGATCTTGAGGGTGGAGACCGACTCGTCTAGCGCCACCATGCCGACGATCGCCGTGCCCGCCGCGCCGATGCCCGTCCACACGGCGTAGGCGGGGCCGATCTCCAGGCGGTTCACCGCCCAGCTCAGCAGCCCGAAGCTGACCAGCGCGCAGGCCGCGAACCCGACGGTGGGCCACAGCCTGGTGAAGTTGTCGCTCTGCTTGAGCAGGACCGCGAACGCCGTCTCGAACAACCCGGCCACCACCACGACAAGCCACGCCACGGTTCCCCCAGAAGCCACGGTCCCCCCAGAATCCGAGCCCGCCACCATCCTGCCCGAACGGGCCGGCGCTAGGCCGCGCCGGCGCGCGGGGGCAGCATCGCCGCCAGCCCGTCAAGCAGCCGCTGCAGCCCGAACTCGAACAGCGCGTCGAGGCTGATGTCGACCTGGCTGGCGACGACCTGCCCGAGCAGGGGGAACCCGCCGCCGGCGATGACCGACTCCAGCTCGGGGGTCCGCTCGGCCATCCACTCGTCGCTGTCCAGTCCGCTGGCGGCCTGCGCCTCGGCCTCTGACTCCAGGTTCACGGCGGTGCCCCGCACGTAGTTGAACAGCATCAGGTGCGCGGTGAACATCTCGCCGAGGCTGAGCCCGAGGCCGTCCAGGGCGGTCAGCATCCACTCGGTGAGCGGCAGCCCGGACGGCAGCGGCTCGGGCCGGGTCAGCGACATCGCCGGGGCCAGCCAGGGATGCTCACGGAACATCGCCCAGACGTGCCTGGCGGCCAGCTCCAGCCGTGCCCGCCAGCCCGGCGGCGGGTCGCCGGGGAGCTGCCACTGCGCCAGCACGGCGTCGGTCATCTGGGTGACCAGGTCATCCTTGTCCGCGACGTGCCGGTACAGCGACATGGTCGCCGCGCCGGCCTGGGCCGCGACCCGCCGCATGGACAGCGCGCCCAGGCCCTCGGCGTCGGCGATGGCCACGGCGGCGGCGACGATCTGCGCCGCGCCGGGGTGCACCCGCGGCCCGGCGGGCGCGGCCGCCCGCGCGGCCCTGGCCGGCCCAGAGCCGCCCGGACCAGCGTCGGCCCGCTCGGCGACCACCGTCCCCACCCCGGGAACCGCGCGGACCAGGCCTGCCTCCCGCAGCGTGGCCAGCACTCTGGTGGCCGTGGCCATCGCCACGCCCCACCGCACGGTGATCTCCCTGGTGGACGGGACCCGGCTGCCCGGCGTCAGCTCGCCCCGCTCGATCCGGCGCCGGATCTCGGCGGCGATCTGGGCGTACCTGGCCGCGTGGGCCACTGCTGCCTCCCGGTGAACTAGTGCACTAGGTCGCTGCCGCCGGCCAGCGTCTGCCTGCGAAAAGACGCCAGGCATGACTCGCGCCGCGCCTCCCGACACCATAGTGCACTAGTTCTCGACTTCACAATATCCCTGTTCAGAGTCCGAGTAATTACTTGAAATCACCGCTCTGTACGACGTACGCTCGGCGGCATGACGAACACCGTGACGCAGAACACCGACGTGCTGATCTCGGGCGGCGGCATCGCCGGCCCGGCGCTGGCGTACTGGCTACGCCGCTATGGCTTCCGCCCGGTCGTGGTGGAGCGGGCCGCCGCGCCCCGGCCCGGCGGGCAGGCCGTGGACCTGCGCGGCGCGGGCCGCACCGTGATCGAGCGGATGGGCCTGATGGACCAGGCGCGGGCCGCCAGCCTGGATCAGCGCGGCATCGCCTGGGTGGATAAGCGCGGCCGGATCGGCGCCAGGCTGCCCGCCGAGATGTTCGGCGGGGAGGGCATCGTCTCGGAGATCGAGTTGCTCCGCGATGACCTGGGCCAGATCCTCTACGAGGCGACCGCGGCCGACACGGAGTACCTCTTCGACGACACCATCACCGGTCTTGACCAGGATGACGACGGGGTCAGCGTCACGTTCGAGAAGGCCGCGCCGCGCCGGTTCGGCCTGGTGGCGGGTGCCGACGGGCTGCGCTCGGTGACCCGCGGGCTGGCCTTCGGCCCCGCCGGCGTGCACCCGATCGGCTGCTACACCGCCTGGTTCACCGCCCGGGCGGACCTGGACCTGGACGGCTGGTACCTCATGCACAACGCGCCGGGCGGCCTGGTGGTGTCGGCCCGGCCCGGCCGTGGCCCCGGCGAGGTGAAGGCGGGGCTGAGCTTCCGGTCCGGCCCGCTGGACTACGACCGGAACGACGCCGCGGCCCAGCGCGACCTGATCGCCGCCAGGTTCGCCGGCGCCGGCTGGGAGACGCCGAAGCTGCTGGCCGCGATGCGCGACGCCGGCGACTTCTTCTTCGAGCCGATGGGCCAGGTGCGGATGGCCACCTGGTCCGCCGGGCGGGTGGCGCTGCTTGGCGACGCCGGGTATTGCCCGACCCCGCTCACCGGGCTGGGCACCAGCCTGGCGCTGGTCGGCGCCTACGTGCTGGCCGGCGAGCTGGCGGCGGCGGGCGGCGAGCACCGGATCGCGTTCCGGCGCTACGACGAGGTCATGCGTCCCTACGTCGCGAAGGCCCAGGAGCTGCCGCCCGGCGGCATCCGGGGCTTCGCGCCGAACGGCCGCGCGGCCATCAGGATGCACACCGCGTCGATGCGCTTGATGACCCGATGGCCGGTGCGCCCGCTGCTGGCCGCCCAGTTCGCCAAGGCCGGCGACATCGCGCTGCCCGACTATGCGCCGTCCTGCCCGCTCGCCGCGTAACCGCCGGTCAGTTCAGCGGCCAGGCGTGCACGGGCTCGTTGGTGTGCATGAGCTCGATGTAGCGCTGGGTCATCAGCCGCAGCGCCTCCGGCCTGGCCGCGCCGCGCTCGCTCAGCCCGGCCACCGCGCCGATCTGCCAGGCGGCGCCGTTGCGGCCGGTCAGGCAGCGCTGCTCGATGATCGACAGCAGCCGGTCGGCCGGCTCGGTACCGACGCCCCAGCGCCGCAGTCCCTCGCGGGCCAGCGGCAGCAGGCGGCGCAGCACCAGCTCGGCGGCGGGCACCTCGCCCGCGCCGGGCCAGTACAGGTGGGCGCCCAGGCCGCGCCGCGCGGCCTCGTGCAGGTTCTCCGCGGCGGTGGCGAACGACATCTGGGTCCAGACCGGCCGCTCGGCTTCGGCCAGCACCCGGACCAGCCCATAATAGAACGCGGCGTTCGCGGCGATGTCGGCGACCGAAGGCCCGGCTGGCAGCACCCGGTTCTCCACCCGCAGGTGCGGCCGCCCGGCGGCGATCCCGTACACCGGGCGGTTCCACCGGTAGACCGTCCCGTTGTGCAGGCACATCTCGGCTAGCTCGGGGATGCCGCCGCCGTCGAGCACCAGCAGCGGATCCTCGTCCTCGCAGATGGGCAGGAGCGCGGGGAAGTACTCGATGTTCTCCTCGAACAGGTCGAACACCGAGGTGATCCACCGCTCGCCGAACCACACCCGGGGCCGGACGCCCTGCCGCTTCAGCTCCTCTGGCCGGGTATCGGTGGCCTGCTCGAACAGGGTGATCCGAGTTTCGTGCCAGAGCTGCCGGCCGAAGAGGAACGGTGAGTTCGCGGCCAGCGCCACCTGGACGCCGGCGATGGCCTGGGCGGCATTCCAGTAGCTCGCGAACGAGTCAGGGCTCACCTGCAAGTGGAGCTGGACGCTGGTGCAGGCGGCCTCGGGGGTGATGCTGTCGGTGTGCGCGAGCAGCTGCTCGGCGCCCTCGATGGCGATCCGCATGTCCTCGCCGCGAGCCGCGAAGATCTGCTCGTTCAGCACCTTGAACCGCTCGTTCGGCGACAGCGTGCCCTCGTGCACGTCCTGCTGGCGCAGCGTGGGCAGGATGCCGATCATGACCAGCCTGGCACCGGCGCGGCGGGCCGCGGCGTCGGCGGCGTTCAGGCTGGCCCTGATCTCGTCTTCCAGCCCGGTCACGGCATCGCCGCCGAGCTGCCGGGGCGGCACGTTGATCTCCAGGTTGAACTGGCCGACCTCGGTCTCCCAGGCGGGGTCGGCGATGGCGTCGAGCACCGCGGCGTTGCGCATCGACGGGTTCCCGTCGGCGTCCACCAGGTTCAGCTCGATCTCCTGGCCGGTCAGTGGCGGGTCGTCCTCGAACATCCGGTCCTGGAGCATCCGGGCGAAGACGTCCAGGGACCGCCGCAGCTTCTGCCGGTACTTCCGCCGGTCCTCGCCGCTGATCTTGATGGCCTGGATGTCACGACCCATGGGGTCCTCGCTCAGCCGGGTGACGCGCTGCCGGTTAACGCGCCTTTGCTACCCATTCCCCTGGTCTGCCACCCACATGCCGATAAGCCCGCGCAAGTGCGCGGTGAACCGGTCCTGCTCGTCCGCGGGATAGGTGGCGCGGACGGTCCTGATCAGCAGGTCGTCGAAGTCGGCCCCGGCCACCCAGTCCAGCACCAGCTCCTCCAGGTGACCCAGGCTGGTCGCGCAGAAGTCCTGGTACCGCTCGGTGTCGAAGTAGTCGTCGGCCAGCTCGCGGTAGGCGCCGAGCTTCTCGCCGTAGGAGGCGCCCGGCTCGTCGGCGATCTCGAAGTACCGGCTGGTGTCCAGGTCGAGCCGCGGCCGCCTGCCGGTCACCAGGGCGAAGACGCACCACCGGACCAGCGCGGTCATCGCCCAGGGGAAGTAGTAGTGCAGGCTGGTCAGCGCGACGTCGGGGCAGGCGTTGGCGTAGTCGATGGGGTAGACCTCGCCGTCCTTGACGAGGGTCTCGCAGGAGTTGAACTCCCAGCGGAAGAACGCGTTGATCAGCCGCCCGATGGTGACCACCTCGGTGCCGGCGTCCGCCGACAGGAACGAGTGATCGACGGCGTAGCGCTGGTGCATCGGCTGCTCGGGCTGGAACCGCATGACCATCGTCTCGGCGCCGACCGACAGCGAGCGGGCGAACACGTCGTAGTCGTCGACGGCACGCTGGAGGTGCATGAGCATCTCGCCGCTGGCGTCGTAGGCGGCGTGCAGCTCGGCCGGGCCGGCGATCCGGGACACCCCGCGCCACGCGCCGCCGTCATAGGGCTTCATGAACAGCGGGTAGCCGATCCGCTCGGCGATGGCGTCCAGGTCGAACGACTGGTTGTACCGGGTCGCGGTGTAGGCGTACCTGGCGTTGTCGACGGGATTCTTGTAGGGCACCAGCACGGTCTCCGGCACCTTGAGACCCAGCCGGATCATCGCGCAGTAGGCCGCGTGCTTCTCCATGGACTGGAACGTGAACGGGCTGTTCAGCAGGTACACGCCGTCCATCAGCGCGACCTTCTTGAGCCACTCGCGCGGGTGGTAATACCAGTAGGCGAGCCGGTCGATGACCAGGTCGTAGCGGGGCCGGTCGCGCAGGCTGAACGGCTCGATGGTGATCCGCTCGCAGTCGAAGACGTGCCGGGTGCCGTCGGGGCCGGTAACCGGGCCGAGCCGGGTCAGCAGTTCCGCGAACGCGGTCGGCCAGTCCTCCTCCGTGCCGAGCAGCAGTCCGATCAGGTGCCTGGTCGTGGTCATCGGGCCGCCGTCCTCTCGGGGTCAGCAGAATCTCGGCAGGTGCTTGGCGAGCTGCGCGCGCCAGGACGGCCAGTCGTGCGGCACGTCGTGGCCCCACAGGTCGAGCTCGTGCCTGATGCCCTTGCCGGACAGCAGCCCGGCCAGCCTCCTGGTGCTGTCCAGCGCCCCGGTGCTGTCCTCCCACTGCCCCTGGCCGCAGACCAGCAGCAGCGTCACCTGCCGGCGCAGCCAGTCCAGGTGCTCGCCGCCCAGGTGCCCGACGTAGTCGACCGGGTTGTTGAAGTAGGCCTGCTCGCCGCGCTCGCCCCAGCCGTTCCAGGCTGCCGGGTCGTAGTTCCCGGAGAAGCACATGGCCAGCGGGAACAGCTCGGCCCGCCGGAGCGCGAAGTTCGCCGCGTGAAAGGCCCCGAGGCTGCAGCCGAGGGCGATCACGTCGAGGGCGCCGCGGCAGTCGGCGTAGATCCACGGCAGCACCTGGTTGAGAATCCAGGACTCGTACCGGCCGTGCTGGCGGGCCCGCTCCTCTAGCGGAACGGCGGAGTTCGACCAGGACACGGCATCGAAGCTGTCGACGCAGTAGACCTTGACCCGGCCGGCCTCGATCAGGTCGGCGACCGCGCCGATCATGCCGTTGCCCTCGAAGTCGCCGGCGCTGCCCTGCTCGGACGGGAACACCAGGACCGGCCTGCCCCAGTGGCCGTAGCGGATGACGGTGCCCCCGGCCCCGATCTCGTCCGACCACAGCACCGCCTGATCGCCGTTCACGAGCCCAGCCTCATGAGCTCAGCCGGCCGAGCAGGCCGGCCAGCGGCGGGTCGAAGGCGTCCCGCCAGGCGGGAAAGTCGTGCCCGCCCGGCGTCTCGTGCAGCGTCGCCCGGTAGCCCTGTGCCTGCATGGCCGCGGTCATGAGTCGGTTGTTCCCGATGTTCTCCTCTATCACGCCACAAGTAAGGACTATGGGTACTTTCCGCGCCGGCAGGCCGCCGTCGCGTACCGCGGCGACGAAGGCGAGGATCCGCCGGTAGTAGGCGGCGTGCAGCCACCGGCCGTCGTCTCGATCGGTGAAGAAGCTGCCGGACTGGAGGAACAGGCCGTCGAACAGGGCGGGGTAGCGGCAGTGCGCGTGCAGCATCGCCAGGGCGCCCAGGCTGGCGCCCATCCCCGCCCTGGTGCTGACCGCCAGCCGGGCGTCCACGGCCGGCAGCACCACGTGGGCCAGCGCGTTGGTGTACCGGGCGCTGGCGGAGTACCAGCGGTCCCGGTGACCGAAGGCCGGGGCCACCAGGGCGGCGCGCAGCCGGGGCAGCCACTTTCCCGCGACCCCGGCGGACAGGTACCTGGTCAGGTCGGCCCGCTCGGCGTACTCGGGGCCGTCATGGGCCACCAGCAGCGGCAGCGGCTCGTCGTCACGGGCATCGGCGGGCGCCCAGGTCCAGACGGGGATGGCGGTGCCCAGCGACCTGACGGGCACCTCGAAGGCGCTCTCACGGCCGGCCGGCGCCGGGGCAGCCAGCCAGGCTGGAGAGGGGGGCATTCGCTCATGGTGCCTGCTCGTCTAGGTGCCTGACAACAGGCGGGGTTGGGTACCTAAGCTCACCCCGATGGCCGAGGGAGCCGGCCGCCCCTGGTGGCAGGGTCGGAGAGATGAGATTGAGCCTGAGCGACCTCGGTGCCCGGACCAGGGCGGTGATCGTGATAGCGGCCGCTGCCCTGATGGCGATCGGACTGCTTGCCCTGGGCGGCTCGCCCGGAGTGCCGAAGGCATCCGCGGCGGCGGCGCCGCGGGTCAATCTCGGTGTGCTCGTGGTCACCGACGGCAACCCCTGGACCGACGCGATCCGGCAGCAGCTCGACTCCGAGGGCGTGCCGGTGACCACGGTGAACCTGGGCGACTCCGGCCGCCCGGCGATCACCAGCGACTACCTGTCAGGCAAGCTGGGCGACGGCACGCCGGTCGGCAAATTCCAGGGTGTCGTGCTGCCGAACGACTCGCCGGCCGGGCTGACCGCGTCCGAGAAGAACGCGGTGGCCGACTACGAGTCGGCGTTCTCGGTCCGGCAGGTCGATGCCTACGGCTACCCGACCGGCAACGTGGGCATGAACCCGCCCTCTTATGGCGGCTCGCTTGACGGCGCCAGCGCGACGGTGACCAACGCGGCGCAGTCCGCCGGGTTTGGCTACCTCAAGGGCGCCTTCACCTTCCAGGGCAGCCCGGGCGGCTCGCAGTCCTACGGTTACCTGGCCCAGCCGCTGCCGAACAGCGGCAGCTCGGCGTTCACGCCGTTCATCACGGCGAAGATCCCCGGTACCTCCAGCACGGGGACGCTGGCCGGCGTGTACCGCACCGGCGGCCGTGAGCAGCTAGAGGTCAGCTTCGGCTACAACTACTACCAGCTCCAGTACCGGTACCTGGCGCACGGCGTCGCCGACTGGCTGACCCACGGCATCCACTTCGGGCAGTGGCGCAATTACCTGACCGTGGACGCGGACGACGTGTTCAACGCCGACGCGGAGTGGAGCCAGCAGGGCAAGTGCACGCCGAACGACTCCACCTGCCCGGCCGGCACGCCGGACACCAAGCCGAGCCGGATGACGCCCGCCGACCTCAACTACGCCGCGAGCTGGGAGCAGCAGCACAACTTCAACCTGGAGTTCCTGTACAACGGCGGTGCCTCGGCCCGGTTCCAGGTCAAGGGCGCCGACCCGCTGCTGGCCGCGGCCAAGCCCGTCGCGAGCAAGTTCTGGTGGGTGAACCACACCTTCACGCACCAGTGGCTGGGCTGCACCCAGGACTTCACGGTCAGCCCCTGGCAGTGCGCCAAGGACGCCAGCGGCAGCACGGGCTGGGTGAGCCTGGACACCGTTACCGGCGAGATCGTGCAGAACATCCAGTGGGCACACGCCAACGGCATCCCGATCGAGGCCGACGAGCTGGCGCCCGGTGAGTACTCGGGCCTGCGCATCCTGCCGCAGCAGCCGGACGACAACCCGAACCTGATCAGCGCGATCAGCGCCAACGGGATCAAGTGGGTGCCGCTTGACGCCAGCCGCGAGCCCGCGATGCGCGACGTCGGCTCGGCGCTCGGCGTGCCCCGCCACCCGATCGACGTGTTCTACAACGTGAGCACCGCGGCCAACGAGACGTCCGAGTACAACTGGATCTACGACTCGGCGGCGAATGGCGGCAGCGGCCTGTGCGGCACGAGCGGCACTACCTGCCTGGCCCCGCTTGACCTGAAGACCGGCTGGACCTCGTTCATCCTGCCGGGCCAGATCACCCGGATGCTCGGCAACGTGGTGCAGAACGACCCGAGGCCGTTCATGTTCCACCAGTCGAACCTGACCGGCGACCGGCTGCTCTACCCGGTGGTGAACGGCGTGCTGTCGCAGTACAAGGACGTGTACGCCAGCAACGCCCCGATCGTGAACCAGCGCCTGTCGGCAGCCGGCGCGGCCTTGCACAGTCAGGACACCTGGTCGCATAACAGCGGCACGGTCACCGGGTACGTGCAGGGCAGCACGGTGACGATCACTGGTCCTGCTGGCACCTCAGTGCCGGTCACGGCGCCGAACGGGACCAAGGTCGGCACGGCGAACGGCGCCGCGTTCGGCTCGGCCTACGGCGGCGAGCTGTCGGCCTACACGACGCTCGGCTCGGGGGCACTGACGCTGACCCTCAAGGCCGTGCCGTACCCGGCGGGCCAGGCTCAGCCCGGCACGCAGGCGGCGCCGGCCGCGAAGGCGGTCAAGTCCACCGCGACCATCAACGCGGCGAAGGACCCGGTGGCGGTGCCCGACGGCAAGCAGGGCGACGCGATCACCAAGGCCGTGAACGGGGTAGCGGACGCTCCGGACTCGGGGGACAGCGGGGGTGCTGGCGGCGGCTAGCTGGTTCTGGCTCGCGGCGGCGTCATCTGATGACGTCGTCGCGAGCGTGCAGCAGCCCCAGGTCGGCGCGGTGCGGCAGGCCCTCCCAGTCGCCGCTGACCGTGACGGCGAACGCCCCGGCCGCCACGGCGGTGGCCAGCCGGACCGCCGGCGGCTGCCCGGCCAGCAACTCGGCCAGGTAACCCGCGACGAACGCGTCCCCGGCCCCGACCGGATCGACCGCCAGCACCGGCACGGCCGGCTGCTCCAGTTCCACGCCGTCGATGACCGCCGTGCAGCCGGCCGCGCCGCGCTTGATGACGACCTGGGCGGGCCCGTCAGCGGCGATGGCGCGGGCCAGCGCGACGGGGCTGGCAGCGGGGCCTTCGGAGGCTGTGGTCAGCAGGGTGGCCTCCGCCTCCCCGGCGAACACCACATCGGCCCGCCTCGTCAGCTCCCGCAGGCGGTCGCCGGCGGTGGCCTGGTCCCAGAGCGCGGACCGGTAGTTCACGTCCAGGGAGACCGGCACCCCGGCGCCGGCCGCGATCTCGATGGCGGCCTGGACGGCGGCGGCCGGCCCCGCGCCGAGCGCGGGGGTGATCCCGGTGACGTGCAGCACGCCGGCGCCGGCGATCAGCGCCTCGTCCAGGTCGTCCGGGCTCAGCCGTGACCCCGCGCTGGCGGTCCGGTAGTAGGTGACTCTGGTGATTCCGGCGGCCCTGATGGTCTTCAGCATCAGCCCGGTGGGCGCGGTGGTGTCCCTGACCACGCGGGTGCCCACGTCCTCGGCACGCAACTCGCGCAGCACGAGGTCGCCCACCTCGTCCGCGCCGACCCGTCCGATCCAGGTCGCCGCGCCGCCGAGCCGGCGCACGCCGATGGCCACGTTCGACTCCGCGCCGGCGATGCTCAGGTGCAGGCCGCGAGCGTGGTGGAGCGGGCCGGGAGTTTCCGGGGTGAGCAGGCCCATCGTCTCGCCGAGCGTGACCAGGCCGCTGGCGGCGGTCACCCGGGCTCTTCGTTCCGGCGGAGCGAGCGTCCCGGCCGCGTGCCGGTCAGGGTCCCGCCCCGCAGCGCCAGTTCCCCGCCCACCAGGACTAGGTCCACGCCGGCCGCCGGCTGGCGAGGATCGTCGTAGCTGGCCACGTCGGTCACGGTCGCCGGGTCGACGACCGCGACGTCCGCCGCGTAGCCAGCCCGCAGCAGCCCACGGCCCGCCAGCCCCAGCCGCCGCGCCGGGTGTCCCGCCAGGTGCAGCGCCGCCTGACCCCAGGTCCAGTCGCGCAGCTCCCTGGTGTGCCGGCCGAGCAGCCGCGCGAACGTGCCCCAGGCTCTCGGGTGCGGCCGGCCGCCCATCAGGATGCCGTCCGAGCCCGCCATGTGCGCCTCGTGCCGCAGCAGCGCGCGCAGGTCGTCCTCGGTGTTCGTCGGCGGCTGGCGGAACACGCAGCCCGCGCCCTGCGCGCTCGCCGCCACCAGCTCGCAGACCAGCTCGCCGGCCGCGAGCCCGGCCCGGTCGGCCGCCTCGCGCAGCGGCAGCCCTTCCGCCCACGTCCAGTCCGCCGCGCCCGCATACGACAGCGTGATCCCGTCCAGCACGTCATCGATGGCCGGGAACCAGTCCCTGGCCAGCGCCTGCCTGACCCGCGGATCCGCCAGCCGCTCGCGGGTCTGCTCCGGCGGCCCCTGCTGGAGATCCGCCGGCAGCGCCACCATCGCCAGGATGCTGCTGCCGCGCAGGTAGGGATAGGCGTCGAAGGTCACGTCCAGATCCCGGTCCCGGCAGTCGCGCAGCAGCCTGGCCAGCATGTTCGCCGGGCCGTGATAGTGCGACACGTGCGCCGCCACCCCGCTGGCCGCCGCGATCCGCGAGAGCTCGGCCATCCCGCGCCAGGCCTGCGCCTCGTAGCCCCGGATGTGGCTGACATAGACCGCGCCCGCCGCCGCGACCGGCGCGCACAGCGCGGCCAGTTCCGCCGCGTCCGCGTACCGGCCGGGCACGTACTCCAGCCCCGTGGACAGGCCAAGCGCCCCGTCCTCCAGCGCCTGCTCGACCAGCCGCCGCATCGCCGCGAGCTGCCCGGCGTCGGCGGCGTCCGGCGCGAACCCCATCACCTCAGCCCTGATGGTGCCGGCCGGCGCCAGGTACCCCACGTTCAGGGCGCCGGCCCGGTCGTAGTGGGCGAGCAGGTCCGCGACCGAGCAGCCGTCCGCCAGCTCGGCCGGGCATGACCCGTTGACCGGCCCGAAGTACGCGCCGACCGCCTTGATGGTCGCCGCCGAGGCGGGCGCGAACGACAGCCCGTCCTGGCCGAGGATCACCGTGGTGACCCCCTGCCGTAGCGCCGCGAGCTGCGTCTCCGGGTCGGCGGCGCAGGCGTCCGCGTGGATATGGGTGTCGATGAAGCCGGGCATCAGGTAGCGGCCGGTGACATCCAGCTCCGCTTCGCCCGTACCCGCGGGGATGTGGCCAACGGCGGCGATCCGCGTCCCGCTGACCGCCAGGTCCGCGCGCCAGGGCGGTGCCCCCGTGCCATCCGTGACCCACCCGCCGCGCAGGACCACATCGAACACTCTGTTACCTCCGCGACCAACATACAGATGGCCGCCTCCGAGCGGATGGCCCCGGAATGTCAGACCCTTCTTATAGCCTCGAACTCAGAAGCGAAACGGGCTCGCAATACAGGAAAGGAGACCGGTTATGGCGACGCCGCATCCCATCCCGCACGCCCCGCCCGTCCGGTCTCCTGGCGATGCCGGCTGGGTCCCCGGCAGCGCGGCAGCGGCGCTGGCGGCGGCCGAGGCCGGACTGCGCTGGCTGGCCCAGGCGGACGCCGCGTCATGTCCCGGCGAGGTCCAGGCCGACTGCCTGCGCGGGCTGGAGCGAGTCGAGTCCGAGCTGACCGCCGCGCGGGCACGGGTGCTGGCCGCGTTCAACGGCCAGGGCGTGTTTGAGGGCGACGGTCAGCAGGGCTGCAAGCCGTGGCTTTCCTGGCAGACCCGCGTCACGGGCGGCGCGGCCACTGGCGCGATGGGCTGGATGCGCCGCCTCGCCACCCACCCGCTAGTGGGGGAGTCCCTCGGCCGGGGCGAACTGTCCGCGTCATGGGCGAAGCAGGTCTGCGCCTGGACTGACAAGCTCCAGCCCGAACTCAGGGCTGACGCCGACCGTATCCTCCTGGGTGCTGCCGCCGGCGGCGCGGACCTGGCGGACCTGTCCGGGCTGGCGGAGGAAATGTACCGCCGGTCCGCGCCCCCGGACCCCGATGACCCCGACGACGGGTTCGGCGACCGGAACGTGAACCTGGACCTGCATTTCCGGGGCACCGGGAAGCTGGACGGCGACCTGACCCCGGAGTGCGCGGCAGCACTGACGGCGGTACTGGAATCGCTAGCCAAGAAAGTCGGCCCGGAGGACGAGCGAACCGCCGCGCAGCGCCGCCATGACGCTCTAGAGGAAGCCTGCCGGCGGCTGGTCGCCAGCGGCATGCTCCCCGACGTCGCCGGGCAGCCCACGCACCTCCATCTCCATGCGAGCCTCGACCAGCTCCGCAGCCTCCCCGGCGCAGCCGAGGCGGAGCGGAACTGGCTAGCCGAACGGATCCTCGGCAACCGCACCGCAACACCCTGGTCAGCCGACACCGGCACGGGCCTGGACGCAGCCTGCCGTGACGGCGCGGCGGGCTCAGGCCACGACGCGGACCATGGTGACGGCGCGGCGGCCTGCGGCGATAGCCAGGCCAGCTCAGGAGGCAGCCAGCCGGCCCCGGACACCAGCCGGGCCGCCTCGGGCCGCATCAGGGACTGGCTAGCCGGGCGAGCCGTCGGCGACGGCGAGCCTGGCTGGATCCGCAGCCGCGCCGCCGCCGAGGCCTATGCCTGTGACGCGGTGATCGCCCCGGTCGTCACCGGGCACCTGGACCCGGCGGTGCTGGCCGCTATGACCCAGGACTACCTGGACCCCGGCCGCTACGACGCGATGCTGAACGGTGCCCGCCGGGACAAGAACGGCTGGCGGCGCGACGCGCCCCCTAACCCCCGCAGCGTCCGGCGGGTGCAGGACACCCTGCTGCGCTACGCCGCCGATGTCCTCTCCGGCCCCGCCGGGCTCGCCGCGTTCCTGCGCACCGGCATCCTCACCGCCGAGATGCCCGCCGCCCGCTGGCCCGGCGACACCGATCCGGACAGCACCGGGTCCGGCGGGTTTCCCGCCGGCGTCAGCCTGCCCCTGGACACCGGCTCCCCGACCCCCACCGTCCCGCCCCACCTGCGGCGGGCCGTTGCCCTCCGGGACCGGCGCTGTGCTTTCCCCGGCTGCCGCCAGCGACCCAAGGCCTGCCAAGTCCACCACGTCATACCAAGATCACGCGGCGGCCCCACCGCCCTGTGGAACCTGGTCTTGCTTTGTAGCTTCCACCATTTGATCGCCATCCATCGCTGGGGATGGAAGCTCGTCCTCAACGCGGACGGCACCACCACCGCCACCAGCCCCGACGGGATCCGGACCCTGCATAGCCACGGACCACCGGGCACCGCCGCCGCCTGACTGGCGGCCCGAACCGCGCAGCGTCACGTTAGGCGAACCGTGCCGCCAGGTATCACGTCCGCAGCAGGTCGAGCTCGGCGGCGAGAGCCGGGGCCACGTGGCGGTTGAGCCAGTCGAGGCGAGGGCCGTCGTATCCTCGGGGCGCTGCCTCGATGAGCATGATCAGGTACAGGTACGTCCGGTACAGGGTCATCCTGGCCAGGCCGCTGGCATCGAGCCTGGCCGGCCCTCCGGCCTCGCGGTAGCCGACGAGGAACTCCTCGTCTTGCCTGATGTCTCCCAGCAGCGCCATCGATACGAAGTCGGCGAGCGGATCTCCCCAGAACGCGCGCTCGGCGTCGATGAGGCCGCCGATGCGAGGGGTCGGGCCGGCCAGGTCGATGAGGATGTTGCCATCCCACAGATCGAAGTGGACCAGCACGGGCGTGGTTACCTCGTCGAGCACGCTCTCGTGCCTCGCGGCCCGCTGCCGGATAACGCCGGCTGGCAGCGGCAGCGGGACACGGTACTGATCCGCCTCGGCGAGGATCAAATCCAGCATGCCGCCGAAGGCTGCCCGCCAGCTCGCGGCGAGCGGTCCCGCGGGATACCCGAAGCCGCTGCCGGTCATGGCGTGCAGCCCGGCGACGATGCGCCCGAGCTCGCCGCGCAGCCGCAGGCGCTGGTCGTCGCCGATCCGGTCAGCCACGGCGGGCCAGGGCTGACCGGGGAGCTCGGTCATCAGGAGGAAGTCGCCACCGCGGTGGCCGAATCCTGCGTAGATCACGGCGGGAACCTGGCGGTGCGGCGCTGCCAGCTCATAGAACAGCGCCTCGGTCCGCAGTATCTCCCGCTCGTAGGCGAGCACCGGGACATCGGGAGGGGGAGGGACCTTGAGGATCAGCCGTCGGCCGTCCGTGAGCGTCACGCGGAAGACGTCGTTGAACGTGCCGCCGTCCAGCGGCGTCAGGTCGGCTACCTGCGCCTGCGCAATGCCCGCCGCAGCCAGCATGTCCCCGGCAGGGCTTGCCATCACCCGGCGTGCGCTAGCGGGCTGTCGGGCCGGATGGCCTGGCGCTCGCTGGACAGGCAGCGTGCCTCGTCCTGGCGGTTGCCGCGCACCGCCGCCTCCAGCAGCGTCTGGTGGATCACGTCGCGCTGGGCGTTGCTGCCGCCGCAGCGGTACAGGCGGCGCCTGATCGGGTACAGCAGGGCCAGCACCTCGTCGTGGTCGCCGCGATCGAAGGCCAGCAGCGCCTCGCAGACCGGCAGTCCCACGGCGGCGGTGACCGCCGCGTTGTCGGTGTGCCGGGCCGGCCCGGACACGTAGCGGCGCCGGTCCGCGATCAGCGCCTCGGCCGAGGCCTGCTCCCCGGCGCCGAGATAGCACATCACGGCGTGCATGTCGTTGAACGCGCACCAGGGGACGGCCACGTGCGGGCGCCAGGCCTGTGCCAGCTCGGCGAACCGGCCGCCGGCGTCAATGTTCTCCAGGCGCATCCGCCACAGGATGGACGAGCCGTTGGTCAGCTTGGGCGGCGCGTCGTCGATCTGGCCCGGCGCCAGGGACTCGTCGTAGATCCGCAGCGCCCCGGCGGGGTCTGACTGGTCGAGCAGGTACAGGCAGTAATGCCACCACAGGTGGCAGCGAATCTGGTTCTCGGCGGTCCAGGTCGGCTGCCGCGAGTTCAGCCACTCCTGGCCCTGGCCGGCGAAGGAGCGCATCTCGAAGGTGTGCGCGACGGCATGCACGGCCCAGACATTGGCGGTGTCCAGCTCGGCGGCCTGCCGGCCGAGGTCCTCGGCCTGGTGCCAGCGGCCGTTCTCCTCCAGGCCGAAGGCGTACATGCCGAGCACGCTCGAGTAGCGCGGCGAGCTGGTGTCCCAGCAGGGCAGGGTGTCGCCGATCCGGTCGCGCAGCGTCACAGTATCGCCGAGCATCAGGTCGAGCTGATGCCCGACGGCCAGGGCGACGACGTCGCGGGGGTGGGCGAGGCTGATTTCCTCCAGCACCAGCGCCGCCTGCGCGAGCTGCCCGGCGAGCAGCAGGTCGGCGGCCCGCAAGTGCGCGTCCTCGCGCGGTGTCCTGGGGTAGCCGCCGGCGCGCTCGCGGAAGCGGGCGAGCCTGATCGCGCTGTCGGCGGCGAGCTGCCCGTCGGTGCTGAGGCCACTCAGGTAGGCATCGAGGACCTGGGCCATCGGGAAGAACGCGTCGGCGGCGAGGAACGGCCGCAGCGGGTCGATCATCCGGTACCTGAAATGCAGCAGCCGGTCCACGGACTCATCGAGCAGCCGCGCGGCCTGGTCGTCCGGGGCGGTCAGGCGCAGCCCGTCCTGGTCGGTGCGGAGCATCCCTACTGAACCAGCATCGGCGTCTGCTGGTGGTAGGCGATGAGCCACTGGCCATCGCGCCGCACGTAGACGGTGCTGATCGCGGCCTTGAACGGCTCGCGGCCTTCGCGGCCCTGGGTCATCCGGTAGGTGACGACGCCGCTGTCGTCGCTGAGCTGGATGACCTTCAGGTCGTACAGCTCGTAGAGAATGATGGGCGGCGCCTCGCCGACGGCCTTGATCACCTGATCGCGGGTCATGACCCGGCTCGGCACGGCCATCACCGAGTCCTGCGAGAGCAAGTCGCTGTAGAAGGCGACCGCGCCGGGCGTCGAGGTCAGCGCCCGCCATTGCCGGTACTCGATCTCGGTGAGCGTCTCGGCAAACTTCGCGGGATCCATATGGTGCCCTCTGGCTCGACAACACCCATGATGGGCAGAACGTGCGAATTTTACTACGCTCCGCCGCCCGGCGGCATCTAGCCAGCTCAGCGCCTGGCTAGTCAGCCGCCGGGCAGCGGCGCGAGGGGTTAGCGCGCCAGGGCGCCCATCGGATCCCAGGCGGGCAGCACGATCGGCTCGGCGCCGAGTGCCTCCTGCAGCGCGGCGGGCAGGGCGCTGCGGCGGGCGGCGATCTCGAAGACGTACTCGTCGAACCACGAGTCGTTCATCGTGTAGAAGCCGTCCTTGCCCCGGTCGGTGCCCCAGCTGTTCTCCACCCGCCACCGGCGGGTGGACCCGTCGTCGGCGATGTCCACGCCGGTGAACAGCATGGCGTGGGTCATCTGGGTCTCGTGGTAGGCCAGCCGCTCGGCCTTGCCGAGGGTGAACGGCGCGTCGTAGAGCGCGGCGAGGTCGTACAGCCTGGCGTCCCAGATGCCGTACTCGCTGCTCATGTTCTGGCCGACGTCGCAGCCGAACCAGACCGGCTCGCCGCCCTGGAGCGCCTTCGAGGCGATCTCCTTGAGCAGCGGCATCTCGACGTTGAGGTAGATGACCGGCGGCGCGCCGAGCACGTTGCCCAGGTACTGCACGGTGAAGGTGCGGCCCGCCGGGCTGGCCGGGCGCGGGTCGTGGACCAGGCACACGTACTCATCGAGCGGCACGTCGACGTAGCGGGCGGCGAACTCCAGCGGGGTGAGCTCGCCGTCGCGGTGGAACTTGCGGTCGGAGTCGGTCCACTGCCAGTCGAAGCGCTCCGGCGGAGTGCCCAGGTGGATGCAGAGCACCCGGTAGATCACCTTGAGGATGTCGGCCTTCTCGGCCTGGGCCGCGTCGGCGCCCCGTGCGGCGGTGGCCCGCAGCGACTGGGCGCCCTGGTGCAGCAGGTTGCGCAGGATCGAGTTCATCCGGCCGGTGTGGCTGGAGCTGTACGTTTCCGGCATCACCGACTTGGGCACAAGACCGTGCTTGGCGATCAGGGCGACGAACATGTTCCACTGGCCGCCGTCCTCCGCGGCCGACTCCAGCAGGTGCGCGACGGTCCGGTCGTCCAGGTCGCGGCCGGCGGTCTCGATGACCGCCTCAAGGAAGTAGTTGGCGCGCTCGATCTTGTCCCAGAACATGGCCCAGTTCTGGGAGAACTCGAACTCCTTGAGCCCCATCTTGCGCATCGCCCCGACGCGCAGCAGGTTGAGCCCGGCGAACAGCCAGCAGCGGCCGCTTACCTCCTGGTTGGTGACCTTCCAGTCGTCGAGCATCGTGGACAGCGCATGTCCGGTGCCGGTGACGATCTCCCTGTCGATGGTGACGTCGTCCACCGACACCTTGGTCACCGCGTTCTGCGCGATCCGGAAAGCGGGGTTGGCGGCGAAGTCCTTGCGCAGCAACTCCAGGTCACCGGCGGTCAGGTTTCCGTTCATGCGTGCCTCGTCCTCATTCCTAGGCTGGCCCACGGGCCGTCCCTCCAAGCTATTGGCGAACGTTACCAATGGGGCGGCTGTGCAGTCCTGTGCAGGGCAGTCCTGTGCAGGGCCATCCCGCGCAGAACTGTCAGGCCGTCTCGCCGAGGCACGCCTGCCCCCCGGCGGGGCACGGCCGGGGGTGACGCACTCCTCGTGCACTTGGCGCCATGGTAAGTCAGCGTGGCTCCGGGGCTTTAACACTTTATTTCCGTCTCAGCATCTAGCCCGTCGCTGTGGGTGAACTTATGTTGTGCGGGAAACCACTTCGCCCGCCGCGGGGTAGCCGGCTGCGCGGCACGGCCCGTTTCTCCTCGTCATCGCCGGCGGCGATGACGGGCCGCAGGAGGCATCCATGCCCACCTTCCGCATGCCGCCCGAGCATCGCGTCCGGCCCTTACCCGTGCGCTCCCGGGCGGGCTCCCGCGCCGCCGCCATCGCGGCAGCCGCGTTCGCCGTCGTGCTGACGGGCGCGTGGATGCCAAGTCCCGGCGGCCAGGCCGGGCCCGCCGCCGCGTCCGCCGCCTGCCCCTGGGTCGGCTCGACGGCCCCGATCTCGCAGCGGGTCAGCCAGGTGCTGGCGAAGATGACCGCGACGCAGAAGGTGGACCTGCTGACCGGCGCCAGCGGCTCCAGCTACGTGGGCTTCATCCCGGCCATCGGCTCGCTGTGCATCCCGGCGATCAACCTGGAGGACGGCCCGGCCGGGGTCGGCGACGGGATGAGCAACGTCACCCAGCTCCCCGCGCCCGTCGACGTGGCGGCCACCTTCGACACCTCGGCCGAGCAGCTCTACGGCCAGGTCATCGGCTCCGAGCAGGCCGCCAAGGGCACCAGCATCGACCTGGGCCCGACCATCAACATCGTCAGGGACCCGCGCTGGGGACGCGCGTTCGAGTCCATCGGCGAGGATCCGTACCTGAACGGCACGATGGCCGCGGCCGACATCAGGGGCGTGCAATCGACCGGGGTGATGGCCCAGGTCAAGCACTTCGCGGTGTACAACCAGGAGACCAACCGCAACACCCCGTCCGACAACGCGGTCGTCAGCACCCGTGCCGAGCAGGAGATCTACCTGCCGGCCTTCCAGGACGCCACCCAGCAGGGCGCCGCGTCCTCGGTGATGTGCAGCTACTCCACGGTGAACGGCACCTACGCCTGCCAGAACCCGTACCTGCTGACAACGGTGCTGCGCCAGCAGTTCGGCTTCGGCGGCTTCGTCACCTCCGACTGGGGCGCCACGCACGCCACCGCCGCGTCGGCCAACGCCGGCCTGAACATGGACATGCCCGGCAGCGACGGCTACTACGGCAGCGCCCTGGCCAGCGCGGTGTCGTCCGGCTCGGTCAGCACCGCCACGCTGAACTCGCTGGTCACCCCGGTGCTGACCGAGATGTTCGCGTTCGGCCTGTTCGATGAGCCGCCGACCGGCTCGCCGGCGGAGAGCGCGACCAGCGCGGCGCACGTCACCGACGCGCAGCAGCTCGCCGAGGAAGGCACGGTGCTGCTCAAGAACAGCTCCAGCGTGCTCCCGCTGACCTCGGCCGACAAGTCGGTCGCGGTGATCGGCGCGGACGCCTCGACCAGCCCGCTGACGGCCGGCGGCGGCAGCGCCGGGGTCACCTCAAGCGGCACCGTCACGCCGCTGCAGGGCATCACCGCCGACGCGCCCGAGCGGCGTGACGGTCAGCTACAACAACGGCTCGTCCGACAGCTCCGCGGCATCGCTCGCCGCCGCCAGCTCCGTGGCCGTCGTTTTCGTGAGTAACGATGAGTCCGAGGGCAGCGACCTTTCCTCCATCGACCTGTCCAGCGCGCGAGAACTCCCTGATCTCCGCGGTCGCCGCCGCCAACCCGCAGACGATCGTGGTGCTGAACACCGGGTCCGCGGTGACGATGCCGTGGCTGTCGTCGGTGGCAGGGCGTGCTGGAGGCCTGGTATCCCGGCCAGGAGGACGGCCCGGCGATCGGCGCGATCCTGTTCGGCAGCGCCGACCCGTCCGGGCACCTGCCGGTGACCTTCCCGACGTCGCTGTCCCAGGTGCCGGCCAGCACGGCCGCGCAGTGGCCGGGCCAGAACGGCACCGTGCAGTACTCCGAGGGCATCGACGTCGGCTACCGCTGGTATGACTCGCAGGGCCTGACCCCGCTGTTCCCGTTCGGGTACGGCCTGTCCTACACCAGCTTCTCGTTCAGCAACCTCAAGATCGGCTCGCTGGTGGCGGGCGGGGCCGCGACGGTCTCCGCGACCGTGACGAACACCGGCTCCCGCGCGGGCGCGGACGTCGCCCAGCTGTACGTGACCGACCCGTCCGCCTCCGGCGAGCCGCCGCGCCAGCTAGAGGGGTTCGCCAGGGTCAGCCTGGCAGCCGGGCGCGAGCCAGACCGTCAGCTTCCCGGTTACCCAGCGCAGCCTGTCGTACTGGAATTCCAGCACGCAACGCCTGGGCGGTCAGCACCGGCAGCTACACGATCAAGGTCGGCGACTCGGACGCGAACCTGCCGCTGTCCGGCACGCTGTCGGTCAGCTCGGCCCAGCTCGGCCAGCCGGTGACCATCACCAGCCCGGGGCCGCAGGAGGGCATCGCGGGCACCGCCGTGTCGGTGCCGGTGTCGGCCAAGGACGCCACCAGCGGCCAGTCGCTGACCTTCTCGGCGAACGGGCTGCCGGCCGGGACGTCGATCTCCGGCTCGGGCACGATCAGCGGCACGCCGTCCGCGGCGGGCACCTCGACCGTGACGGTGACCGCGACCGACGGCACCGGGGCGTTCGCCAGCACCTCGTTCACCTGGACCGTCGCGCCGTCTGGCTCGGGCACTCGTGACCGGCCCGCTGGTCGGCTATGAGGGCCTCTGCCTGGACGTGACCGGGGACAGCAACACGCCGGGCACCAAGGTCGAGATCTACACCTGCAACGGCACCAACGGCCAGCAGTGGACCGAGGAAGCCAACCAGACCGTGCACGCCGACGGCGACTGCCTGGACGTGGTCGGCGGCGGCACTGCCAACGGCACCCTGGTCGACCTATACACCTGTAACGGCACCGGGGCGCAGGTGTGGCAGCCGCAGTCCGACGGCGCGCTGCTGAACCCGCAGTCAGGCAAGTGCCTGGACGACACCAACTTGTCCACCACGCCCGGCACTCAGGTACAGATCTGGAGCTGTACCGGAGCGGCTAACCAGTCGTGGGCGCTGCCCTGAGGCCAGGGCCGGGGAGCATCCCCGCGGCCCAATCGGTGATCGTCCCGTTCGCCGGGGAGCATTCCGGCGCGGGGGAGCTGACCTGGGGGCAGCTCGACATCTGGACCTGCATGCAGCGGCAGGGCTCCTCGCTGGCCTTCGGCGGAGCCTTCCCGCTGCCCGCGGGCACCACGGTGGCCGACGTCGCGGCCGACCTGGAATACCTGATGTCGCGGCACGACTCGCTGCGCACCCGGCTGCGGATCAGTCCTGGCGGGCAGGTTCAGCAGGTGGTGACGGCGGCCGGCGAGATCGCGCTGGCGGTCATCGACCCCGGTGACGCCGACCCTGGTGAGGTGGCCGCCGCTGCCTACCCTCGTTTCGAAGCTCAGCGGTTTGACTACGAGCGGGACTGGCCGATCCGGTGGGCCGTGGTGGCCAGGGACGGCATCGCCACGCACCTGGTCTCGGTGCTGTGCCACCTGGCGGCGGACGGCATGGGCGCGATAGCGCTGATGGACGACCTGCGGCGGCGGGCGGCGGGGGAGACGGGCCCGGTCACCGCGCTGCGGCCGCTTGAGCTCGAGCTGCGGCAGCGCGCCCCTGCGGGCCGCCGGGCCAACGCCGCCGCGCTGGCGTTCTGGGAGCGGACACTGCGGGCCATCCCGCCCCGCCGGTTCGCCGGGTCCGATGACTGGCGGGAGCCGAGGTACTGGCAGGCGTACTACTACTCGCCGGCCTCGCTGCTGGCGGCCGAGGCGGTCGCGGCCAGGACCGGCACCGGCACCTCGACGGTGCTGCTGGCCGCCTACGCGGTGATGCTGACCAGGCTCACCGGGATCGACCCCGCGGTGATCGTCGTGGTCGTCGACAACAGGTTCCGCCGTGAGCTGGCGGACGTGGTCAGCCCGATGTGCGGCCCGACCCCGTGCGTGATCGACGTGGCGGGCGCGGACTTCGACGAGGTGGTCCGGCGGGCCTGGCGGACCTCGCTGCACGCCTACAAGCTGGCCTATTACAACCCGCTCGACCGGGAGGAAGTGGAGCGGCGGGTCGCCGCCGAGCGTGGCGAGGCCGTGGACACCGGCTGTTTCTTCAACGACAGGCGGATGGCCAGTCGCGAGGAGCGTGCCCGCGGGCCGGCGCCGTCCGCCGCCGGCCTGCGAGCCGCGCTCCGCCGCTCCGAGCTGGTCGAGGGCTTCCGCCGGGACCAGCCCAACGACCGCTGCTTCCTGTCCATCGACAACGTGCCGGACACGATCTGTTACGAGCTGGCCGTGGATACCCATTACGTGTCCCCGGCCGACCTGGAGGCCTGCCTGCGCGGGCTGGAGTCTGTGATCGTCGAGGCGGCGCTATGAGCACGGTCAGGTTCCCCGGCCCGCTGGCGCCGGGTGACAAGGTGGGGGTCACCGGCCCGTCGATGGGCATCGGCGCGTGGGACAAGTCGGGCCTGGAACGGGCTGTCGCGGCGGTCCGGGGTCGTGGCTACGAGGTCGTCATGGGCGCATGCCTGGACGGGTCCTCGCATGTCAGCGCCCCGGCGGCGGACCGGGCGGCGGAACTGACCCAGATGCTCACCGATCCCGCGATCCGCGCCGTGGTGCCGCCGCGCGGCGGGGAGACCGCCATCGACCTGCTGCCGCTGCTCGACTGGGCGGCCATCGCGGCGGCCCGGCCGACCTGGTTCGCCGGGTTCTCCGACATCTCCACCCTGCTGCTGCCGATGACCCTGGCCACCGGGGTGGCCACGCTGCACAGCAACAACCTGCTGAACACCCCGTACGGGCACGGCGGCCAGGCCGTGACCTGGCTGGACATCGTGGCGATGCGGCCGGGCGCGGTGTTCACCCAGTCCTACCCGGCCAGGTCCCGCGCGTCGGCCGGGGTGACCGCCGCGGCCGGCGCGCATAACGGGAACGGGCTCCGGCCCCGCTCGGTCGGCGCGCGGCTGCGCGACGGCGACACCGCCTGGGTGCGGCTGGACGGCGACGGGCCCGTGGACGTGACAGGACGGCTGATCGGCGGCTGCGTCGAGACCGTGCGGCACCTGGCCGGCACGCCGTACGGGGACATCCCGAGGTTCAGCCGCGAGCGGGCGGCCGACGGCCTGATCGTCTACCTGGAGGCGTCAGGCGACGACGCCTACGCGGTCTGCCGCAGCCTGCACGGGATGCGGCTCGCCGGGTTCTTCACCGGGGCCAGGGCCGTGCTGGTCGGCGCGACCATCGCGCCCGACGCCGCGACGATGACCCAGCAGGAGGCGGTGCTTGACGCGCTGTCAGGCCTGGGTGTGCCGATCATCGCCGACGTGGGCTGCGGGCACGTGCCGCCGTACCTGCCGATCGTCAACGGCGCGCTCGGCCGGGTGCAGCTCGGCGCCGGCCTCGGCGCGCTCACCCAGACCCTGGGCTAGCGCGCCGAGGCCGGGTCGCCTACAGCAGCGTGGTGACCGCCTTGACCTCGGTATAGTTGTTCAGCACCTCGTGGCCCATCTCGCGGCCCCAGCCGGACTGCTTGTACCCGCCGAACGGCAGCGCCGCGTCGAACACGTTGTAGCAGTTGATCCAGACCGTGCCCGCGCGCAGCTTCTTGGCCAGCGCGTGCGCCTTGGAGATGTCCTTGGTCCAGATGCCGGCGCCGAGGCCGTAGTCCGAGTCATTGGCCTGCGCCGCGATCTGGTCCAGGCTGCTGAACGGCTCCGCGACCACCACCGGGCCGAAGATCTCCTCCCTGACGACCTTCATGTCCGGCCTGGTGTTGGTGAGCACGGTCGGCTCGATGAAGTAGCCGCGCTCGCCGTGCCGCCCGCCGCCGGCCAGCGCCGTCGCGCCGTCGGCCGCGCCCGACTCCAGGTAGCCGCTGACCCGGCGGAACTGCTCGTCAGAGACCAGCGGGCCCATCTGGGTGTCCGCGTCAAGGCCGGAGCCGAGCTTGATCGACTTGGCGATCTCGGCGACGCCATCCACCACCTCGTCGTACCGGCTCTCGTGCACGAACAGCCGCGAGCCCGCCACGCAGCACTGGCCGTGGTTGAAGAAGATCGCGTTGGCCGCGCCCTCGACCGCCGCGTCCGGGGCGTCCTCGAACACGATGTTCGGGCTCTTGCCGCCCAGTTCCAGGGTGAGCTTCTTGAGGTTGGTCGCCCCGGCCGCCGCGACGATCAGCTTGCCGACCTCCGTCGAGCCGGTGAAGGCGACCTTGTCCACGCCGTAGTGCGCGGCCAGCGCGGCGCCGGCCGTCTCGCCGTAGCCCGGCACCACGTTCACCACGCCGTCCGGCACGCCGGCCTCGGAGATCAGCTCGGCCAGCCGCAGCGCCGACAGCGGCGTCTGCTCGGCCGGCTTGAGCACCACGCAGTTCCCCGTGGCCAGCGCCGGGCCGAGCTTCCACGCCGCCATCAGCAGCGGGAAGTTCCACGGGATGATCTGGCCGACCACGCCGATGGGCTCGCGCAGCGTGTAGGAGTGGAAGTTCATGCCGGGCACCGAGATGTCGATGGTGTTGCCCTCGATCTTGGTGGCCCAGCCGGCCATGTAGTGGAACAGGTCCGCGGCCAGCGGCACGTCGGCGGCCTGGGCGACCAGGAACGGCTTGCCGTTGTCGAGCGATTCGAGCTGGGCGAGCTCGTCCGCGTGCTCCAGGATCAGGTCGCCGATCTTCCAGACGATCCGGCCGCGCTGCGACGGCGTCATCCTGCTCCACGGCCCGCTCTCGAAGGCCCGCCGGGCCGCGGCCACCGCCTGGTTGATGTCCTCGGCGTCGCCCTCGGCTACCCGGGCGAGCGTCTCCCCGGTCGCCGGGTTGGGAGTCTCGAAGGTCTTGCCGGACGCCGCGTCCCGCCATTGCCCGTCGATGAAGAGCTGGCGCGGGGCTGCGATGAATTCCTCGACATTGCGATCAAGCGTCACGGTCATGGGTTCTCATCTCCTTGTGCGCGGAGCGGCCACCCGCTGGGATGGCCGAATGGAAGCTCCCCGAGTGCGGCTCTGCGAGCCGCGGCCCATACCCAGTAGTCACAATGAGACTACGAATCGGGCAGCGGCACAAGGGGGCGTCGGGCCCGTGAGCAGCGCGTGCGGTTAACCGCGCAGCGCGTCGAGGAAGCGCAGCGTGGCGGTGACCGTCTCGGCCCGCCACAACAGCAGCGTCCGGTCGAACCCGGTGGCGCGCTTCAGCCGGGCGGCCAGCGCGTCGGCCACCGGGACGAGCTGCGCGCGCTGCGCGTCCAGCAGCGGGCCGGGGTCCGTGCCTGCCCGGTCCAGCAGGGCCAGCTTGGCCAGCAGCTCAGAGCGGACGTCGCGGTTATGGCAGGCCGGGCGGGTCAGCCACTGGCCGGCCAGCTCGCGGCCGCCCGGCGTCACCCCGGTCAGCGACCTGACCGGGCCCTGGCTGGACGGCTGGGCCGTGGCGCGGACCAGGCCGAGCTGCTCAAGCCGCCGCAGCGCCCGGTAGACGACCGGCTTGGGTACCCGCCACACCCGGCCCAGGGCGCCGTCCGCGCTCAGTTCCCTGGCCAGCGCGAAGCCGTGCGAGGCCCGCTCGCAGACCAGGCACAGCACCAGCCACTCGGCCAGCGACAGCGCCGGCTCGCCCGCGGGCTCGGCGGTGGCGGCCATGAGCCAAGGCTATGCCCGCTACGGCTTGGCGATCATTACCTCGGTGGACTTGATCACTACCTTGACCCGGTCGCCCTCGGCCAGGCCCAGGCGCTCCCTGGAGGAGTCGGTGATCGCCGCCGTCACCTCGCCGGCCTCTACGTCCACGGTGATCTCGGCCATCACCGAGCCGGACTTGACCGACCGGACGGTGCCGGGGAGCTGGTTGCGCGCGCTGAGTTCCATGTGAACACTGCTCCCCGGCGCGGCGGCGCTGAAACTCGCTGATGACGGGCCGGTTCCCGCCCAGGTAGTCTCACTGTGACTAGATGGCGCGGCGCGGGGAGGCGGTATGCCCTCCAGGATGGCCAGCCCGCCGGCCGCCCGGCGGCCCGCGGTGGTCGCCGTGCTGGCCGACGGCACGCCCAGCTATGCCCCGGTCGGCGAGGTCGTGACCGACGGGACGCGAGTGACCTGCCACCTGTGCGGCCGGCGGCTCAAGTCGGTCGCCGCGCACCTGGCCGCGCACGGCTGGACCAAGGATCAGTACTGCGCGGCCTTCGGCCTGGAGCGCGGCCAGGCCCTGGAGGGCGAGCAGACCCGCAAGCTGCGGGCCGCCGCGCTGACCGCCCGGCTCGTCTTCGACCCCGCCATCAGGGACGGCAGCGCCGCCGGGCGCCGTCGCGCCAGGGCCGGCGAGCTGGCCCGCGACGCCGCCCGCGCGGCCAGAGGCCGCCCGTTTCCCGAGCAGCGCCGCCGCAAGGCCGCCCGGGCCGGCCGGGCCTCGGCCGCCAGCCCCGCGCCCGCCGCCGCGGCCCGCGACCGCGCGGCCCGCCGGGTGGCCGCCCAGGCCGCCGCCGTGGCCGGCGCGCACGGCTACCGCGACCTCGGCTCGTTCGTGCTGGCCCGCACGGCGGACGGGGCCAGCCTGGCCGCCATCAGCAGGGAAGCGGGCCTGAACAAGGACTGGCTGGCCCGGCACCTGGCCGCCATCGACCCGGCCGCCGCGGCGGCGGCCCGCGACGCCGGCCCGGCCAGGCATGACCTGCCCTGGCGGCCGGCCCTGCGCCGGCTCGGCTTCGCCGACGTGCCCGGCTACCTGGGCGACCGGCACCTGGACCGACACTGGACCGTCACCGCGATCGCCCGCGAGGCCGGGTTCTCCCCGCACGCCGTCGAGTCCGCGCTGCGGCGGCACGGGCTGGCCGCCCGGCCGCACGCGGCCAAGCGGCAGGCCGCCCGCGAGCGCGAGGCCGCGCTGGCCGCCCGGCTCGGCGTGCCCGACGTCGCCGCCTACCTCGCCAGGCGCCGGGCGGCCGGGTGGACCTGGCAGGCCATCGCCGCCGAATCCGGCCAGCCCGCCACCTGGCTGCGCCGCCGCGCCCGCTGACTCCCGCCGGGTTACGTTGGGGGAGTAATCCGCCATCCGCAGGGAGGCCGCGATGGAGTTCGAGCACATAAGGGCCGAGCGGGACGGGGAGTTCGCCCGGATCACCATGAACCGGCCGCGGCGCCGCAACGCCCTGTCCCTGGCGCACATGAGGGAGCTGATCGCCGCCTTCACCGCCGCCGGCGAGAGCGACGCGGCCGGGATCGTGCTGGCCGGCGAGGGCCCGGTGTTCTGCGCCGGGCACGACTTCGCCGACGTGGCCAAGGCCGACCTGGGCCAGGTGCGTGCCCTGCTGGCGACCTGCGCCGAGCTGATGAACCTCATCCAGTCCGTGCCGCAGCCGGTCATCGCCCGGGTACACGGCCTGGCCACCGCCGCCGGGTGCCAGCTCGTGGCGAGCTGCGACCTGGCGATAGCCGCCGACACCGCCGGCTTCGCCGCCCCCGGCGGCAAGGGCGGCTGGTTCTGCCACACCCCGATGGTGGCCATCGCCAGGAACATCGGCCGCAAGCGGGCCGCCGAGCTGGCCCTGACCGGCGACGCGATCAGCGCCGCCCAGGCGCTGGACTGGGGCCTGGTGAACGCCGTCGTGCCCGCCGCCGAGCTGGACGCGGCGGTCGATGACCTGCTGGCCAGGGCCACCAGGGGCAGCCGCGAGTCCAAGGCGCTCGGCAAGGTCACCCTGTACGCGCAGCTCTCGATGGGCCAGGCCGACGCCTACAAGCTGGCCAGCGAGGTGATGGCGGCCAGCTCGCAGACCGACGCCGCCCGCGAGGGCATGGCCGCCTTCCTGGAGAAGCGCCCGGCCCGCTGGCCTGCCTAGGCGTACTGACTAGGGACGGACGTAGAAGTTCCGCTCCCAGCGGTGCCTGGCCAGCGCCGCGCGCTGCGCATCGGTGAGCGCGGTGCCGTCGCTGAGCGCGGCGTTGCGCTCCACGTTCGCCAGGCTGCGCATGCCGACGATGATCGTGGAAACCGCCGGCTCCGCCAGCACGTAGCGCAGCGCCAGCTCCGCCACCTGGCCAGTGTCGATGCCCAGGTCCGCCGCCAGCGCGCTGACGTGCTGCTCCACCTGCGCCTTCCGGTCCCCGCCGAAGTAGTTGTTGCGGAAGTCGCCCTCGGGGAACGTGGTGTCCGGGGTGATCTTCCCGGTCAGGCCGCCCTCGTCCAGCGCCACCCGGACGATCACCCCGACGCCGTGCTCCGCGCAGGCCGGCAGCAGCTCCTCCTCCGGCTCCTGGTGGAACACGTTGTAGATGACCTGGACCGTGTCCACCGTGCCGGTGCGCACCAGGTCCACCGCGTTGCGCGGCTGGTGGTCGTTGACCGAGACGCCGAAGAACCGGATCTTGCCCTCGCGCTTCAGATCGGCGATGGTCTCCAGCCAGTCGCCGCGGCCGACCCACTCATCGCTCCAGACATGAAACTGGAGCACGTCGAAGTAGTCCAGGCCGCTGGTGCGCAGGCTGGTCTCCAGGCTGGCCCGGATGTGCGCGCCGGGGAAGGCCCCGGCCGGGTCGATCCCGGCCGGGGCCGGCCAGACCGAGTTCTTCGGCGGCACCTTGGTCGACACGTAGAGCGAGTCGTCGCCGTGCGCCCGGCGGTGCTCGCGGACCACCCCGCCGACGATCCGCTCGCTCTCGCCGTAACCGCGGGCGGTGTCGATGAAGTTCACGCCCAGCTCGATCGCCCGGCGCAGCGCCGCGACCGACTCGTCCTCCTGTGCCCCGATCCACATCGACCCGCCGATGCCCCAGGCACCGTAGCCGACCTCCGAGACCTGCAGGCCGGTGCTGCCGAGCGGGCGATAATGCATGGGTCCTCCAGAAGGGACGGCGATCATGTCCGGTGACGTGCTCGAGCGTCTTTCCAGCATGCTCATTCTGCCCGTCATCGAGATCGACGACGCGAGCCGGGCGGCGCCGCTGGCCGACGCCCTGGTAGCCGCCGGGCTGCCCTGTGCCGAGATCACCTTCCGCACCCCCGCCGCGCCCGCCGCACTGGAGGCCATCGCCGCCCGGCATCCTGACCTGCTGCTCGGCGCCGGCACGGTGCTCAGCCCCAGCCAGGCCGACCGCGCCCTGACCTGCGGCGCCCAGTTCCTGGTCAGCCCCGGCTGCAACCCCGAGGTGGTCCGCCATGCCCGAACCATGGGGGCGGTCATGCTGCCGGGGGTCTGCACCCCCACCGAGGTCGAGGCCGCGCTCGCCCTCGGCGCCGGCGTGCTCAAGTTCTTCCCCGCCGGCCCGCCGGCGGCCCGGCCTACCTGAAGGCGCTCACCGCGCCCTTCCCCGATGTCCGGTTCGTCCCCACCGGCGGCATCGACGCCGCCAGCCTGCCCGGCTACCTCGCCATCGACCAGGTTCTCGCCGTCGGCGGAAGCTGGATGGCATCCCGCCAGCACATCGCGGCCGGCCGCTTCGACCTGATCGAGTCCGCCGCCCGCGCCGCCGTCACCGCCGCCCGCGCCGCCCGGTCCAGTTAAGCCACCGCCTCATTCCCGGAACGAGCCAGGGTCTGCGTCGGAGTGCACTGTCGGATCCCGCGCCTACGATCATGCTTGGCGCGCCGACGGACGAGGCGGGCAGCCGCAAGATACAGTCCCATCAACAGCTGGAGGTGCTGCACTAGATGGACGCCCGGTTGCCAGTCGTGAGCCTGTTCTCCGGAGCGGGCGGGCTTGACCTGGCGGTGGATAGGTGCGCCGACGGCATTCCCGAGCTGGCCAGTGCGCCACCCCTGCGCGTAGCAGTCGCGACGGACTACGACTCCCGGGCGCTTGCGACGTTGTCGAAGAACCTGCCGGAGACAACGGCAGTATGCGCCAACATCCAGCAGACGGCGGCCAGCGAACTGCTTGAGGCGGGCGGCCTGGGCGTCGGTGACGCCGCGCTTGTTATTGGCGGACCTCCCTGCACTCCGTTCAGCAAGTCGGGATTCTGGCTGGAGGAGAAGCGAACCAGCAGCGATCCGAACGCTTCCCTACTGGACGACTACGTGCGGGTCATCCGTGATGCAAGGCCCGAGGCTTTCGTGCTTGAGAACGTGCAGGGCCTGACGTACCGCACGCACAAGGCGCAGTTTGACCGCCTTATCGCTGGGCTTCAGGATCTCGGTTACAACCCGAGGTGGCAGGTTCTCCTGGCGGCCGACTACGGGGTGCCGCAGCTACGCCGCCGGGTCTTCGTTGTCGGCCGTCGCGACGGCAAGCCGTTCCGCTTCCCCGAGACGACGCACTCCGGCTGGAGCGAGCGCAACAACATCATCGATCCGACGAAACTGCCGTACGTGACCAGCCACGATGTCCTTGCGGACCTCCTGCCAGGGAGCCCGGAGCCCGAGGAGGTTGTTGAAGGTGAGTTCTCGGAGCTAGCAGCCGAGGTACCGCCAGGCCAGAACTACCTCTGGCACACCTCGCGCTACGGCGGGCGCGATGCCTTTAAATGGCGCAGCCGCTACTGGACCTTCCTGCTGAAGCTCGACCCTGACCGCCCCTCCACCACTCTGCAAGCCCAGCCGGGGCCATGGGTGGGGCCGTTCCATTGGGAGAATATTCGCAACTCCAGGGGTCAGCTTCGCGCCCGTCGGCTGCGGGTACCGGAGATGCTGCGGATCATGACATTCCCCGAAGATTTCGCCATCGTGGGTGACCGGACTGACGCGCAGCGCCAGCTCGGCAATGCCGTCCCGGTCGAACTCGGCAAGATCGTCATTCGGGCGCTCATGGAGCAGCTCGGCCATCTGGAGCATGCGTCCGATCGTGCGGCATCCGATTATCAACTGGAACTAGCCGTATAGATGCCATAATCGTCGCTTGACGACGGAAGGGCAGCCGGGCAATGGGACTCACCATCTCTCAGGAGGCTGCTCGCGGGAGGCTGGACAAGGCATTCCTGTGGGCATCATCGGATCGGCGTGTACCGGATTCCTGGGTCCAGTTCGCGCGCCAGACCTTTCAGATGCAGTCCAAGACCTATACGCCGGCGCTGGGCACGGTGCTGCTGGCGCGGGCAACGGATGACCGTGTCGATCCGCTCTCCATCAAGAGCGAATACGGTCCTGATACCTATAGTCTCCGGACTCTGGGGCATCAGGTCCTCGTCCCGGCCGCGCGCAGGCTCGGGTTCTCCATCCGCAACACCGGCCGAGAGCCGTTGAACAACCAGCCTTTCTTTCGATATGACCACATGAGTTTGATCGACAGGGTGCGGGACAGGCCGGGCCACGCCCAGTTCGTTTCTGGTGTAAGAAAAGTTAGCGAGCTCAATCGAGATCAGGCTCTGGCGGCCCTCGCGGCGTTTCTGCGCGTCGCCATTGCGGTGAGTAAGGATATCCGCGAATACAAAGTCGATCCTGGCGCGCTGACAATTGACATCGTAGTGTCCGTGGTGAATGAGTTTCTAAGCGATGGCAACGACCGCCCGCGCCGGACTCAGGCGCTCGCGGCAGCTGCTTTCGACGTGACGCACCATGATGTCCGCTCTCGCAGGCTCAACGACCCATCCCGTGACTATCCTGGTGATATACAAGCCTTCGAGGAAGATCGACCGCTTCTCGCGGTAGAGGTCCGCGCGAAGAATGTTCCCCCAACTGAGGTAGAAGGTTTTGTTGCGGCATGTCGTCAGGCCGGGATTGAGCGGGCGTTCATGGTTGTCCTGTGGCGCGCTCACAAAGGGCTGCCGGTCATGCAGCTCTGCCGCTCGGCTCTGGAAGAAGGGGTTCTCCTCACGGTCATCGAGACCTCAGAGGGCCTGCTCGCCGATGTATTGAGATGGAGCGATATCCCGCTAGCTGTTGCGCTAACGACGTTCATAACGTCTACCTTGAAGAGATTGAAGGAGATCGAGGCAGACGCTACCTCTCTAGCTCGCTGGACAGAACTAGTTCAGGGCATAAGGGAAGGTTGCTCCGGGTCCGCGCAGGATGCCGCAGCGGGCGCATGAACTGCGGTGACGCAGACTAGGGGAGAGGCCTGGGCGGCCGGGACGCGCAGGGCTGGGCTGACCGGGGGATGCCGCTAGCCGCATATGTCCGCCGAAGCCGGGCAGCTTCAGCCGCCACCTGGAGGAGATGGAGGTGCGGCTGGTGCTCGCCGCCCTGGTGCTGGCCGGGCTGATCGCCGCGCCGATCGGCACTTTCGCGCTACTGGTGCAGGCCCGCAGGCGCGGTCCTGGTGCCGGGACCTGGCCCGCGGTGCGGCGGCTGACGCTGGCCGTCCTGGCCAGCGCGGCGCTGGCCGCCTTCACTGGCGCGGCGCTGCGGCTGATCGGGGACGCGGAAAGCACGGCCATCGGCGCGAGCGCCGGGCTGGCCGCCGCCAGCCTGGCCTGGCTGCCGGTCACGCGGCGGTGGAACGCGCGGGGTCATCTGTGCTGGTCGGCGAGCATCTTCCTGTTCGCCGTCTACCTGGCCTTCGTGCTGGACTGGACCTTCTCCAGCGGCCTGGGGGTGGCGGGCACCATCGGCGGCCTGCTGCTGTGGGGCTTCGAGGTGTTCGCGGCCATCCTGGCCTGCGCCTACCTGTGGGAGATCTGCGACGCCCTGGGCTCGGAGCACTGGCGGCGGCGGATCTCGGCCACCTCCGAATCCGGGCCAGCCGATTACCTGCCGTTCGTCAGCCTGCATGTCCCGGCGCACAACGAGCCGCCGGACATGGTCATCGACACGCTGCGCTCGCTGCTGCGGCTGGATTACCCGCAGTACGAGGTCGTCGTCATCGACGACAACACGCAGGACGAGGCGCTCTGGCACCCGGTCAGGGACTGGTGCGCCCGGCATGGGGCCAAGTTCGCGCACCTGGAGGACTGGCCCGGCTACAAGTCGGGGGCGCTGAACTACGCGCTGCGCGAGCTGACCGACCCGCGCGCGGAGATCATCGGCGTGGTGGACTCCGACTACCAGCTCAAGCCGGGGTTCCTGCGCCGCTGCGCCCCGCTGTTCGCCGATAGCTGGGTCGGCTTCACCCAGGCGCCGCAGGACTACCGTGACTGGCAGCACGCCCGGTACTACCGGCGGCTGTACTACTCCTACCAGTACTTCTTCGCCGTCTCCCAGCCGTCGCGGAACGAGCGCGACGGGGCCATCTTCGCCGGGACCATGGGCCTGATCAGGCGGGTCGCCCTGGAGCAGCTCGGCGGCTGGGACGAATGGTGCATCACCGAGGACGCCGAGCTGTCGCTGCGGCTGCTGCGGGCCGGCTGGTCAGGCCTGCACGTGGACGAATCCTGGGGCAAGGGCGTCATGCCGCTGACCTTCGAGGCGCTCAAGGGGCAGCGCTACCGCTGGTGCTTCGGCGGCATCCAGATCCTGCGGATGCACTGGCGCTCGCTGCTGCCGGGCCGGGCCTCGGCGGCGAACCGGCTGAGCACCGGCCAGCGCTGGGCCTACCTGTCCGGTGCCGTGCAGTGGTACGGCGACCTGCTCGGCCTGGTGTTCCTCGCCTTCCTGCTGGCCGGCGCGATCAACCTGGCCTCCGGCGGCGGCGAGCTGTTCCGCAAGCTGACCGCGTTCCTGGTCGCCACCGTTCCTGTGCTGGTGCTGCTCGGCCTGGTCCGGGCCGTCGCGCTGCTGCGCCGGGGGACCGGCGCGTCCTGGCGCGACGCGCTCGGCGCGTTCTTCATCTGGCAGTCCACCTCGGTGGTGGTGACCAGGGCGTCGGTGATGGGCCTGTTCTCCCGCAAGGCCG
Organism: uncultured Actinomycetota bacterium; assembly: GCA_963725175.1. GTDB lineage: Bacteria > Actinomycetota > Actinomycetes > Streptosporangiales > Streptosporangiaceae > DASUBV01. The sequence goes on along the minus strand of CAVRXH010000006.1, from coordinate 1,318,735 downwards.
CGTTCCTGCGCACGCCCAAGACCAGCGAGCAGGCGGCCTGGTGGGAGGCGCTGCGCGCGAACTGGGCCGAGTCGCTGCTGGCCCTGTGCGGCTTCGCGGCCATCGGCTGCGCCCTGACCAGGGCCACCGAGCTGGCGGGCCCGCTGCTGGCGGCGCTGCTGGTCTTCCCGACCCTGGGCCTGGCCGCCGCGCCGGTCAATAGCTGGGCGGCGCAGCGCGCCGCGCTGCCGCCTGACCTGCGCGAGCGGCGGACCACGGAATGGCGGCGGTCGGACGGCAGGCGCGCGCTGGTCCGCGGCGCGGCCCTGGGCGGCGTCGCCACCGTGGTCGCCGTGATCGGCGTCGCGCTGGCGCTGATGCTCACCCCTGGCAGCCGCCCGGCGCACTCGCCGCAGCTCTTGCCGCCAGGCAATCCGGGCACGACCGCACCGCACCGCTCGCCGTCGCCCAGCGGGTCACCGAGTCCCTCGCCGTCCGCCAGCACCTCGCCGTCCCCCAGCACCTCGCCCGCCCCGAGCACCACCCCGGCGCCGAGCACGACCCCGGCGCCCAGCACCACTCCCGCACCGAGCGGCACCCCGGCGCCCAGCTCCTCCGGAGCGCCGTAGCCGGGTCAGGTGCAGGACACGGTGAAGGACGAGCCCGCGGTGCCGGTGCCGGTCAGCGGGCCCACCACGATAGACGGGTCAGAGCCCTGCCACTTGGCCGGGCTCTTGGTGCTGATCGCCGCGCCGTCCACGGTCACGCCGGTGAACGCCACCAGGGTCGCGGGCGTGGCGCAGGTGTAGCCGTCCGGCAGCTCAAGTACCGTCTCGGCCGACGAGCGCTCGGCGCCGTTCAGCGCCTTAGTTACCGTGTGCGACCAGCCCTTCGTGGTGTCCTGCAGCACGATGGTGTACTGGTTCGTGCCGCTGTAGGTGACCGAGGCGGTCATGTGGTTGCCCGCGCTGATCGCGTTGCCGAAGTACACCGGCGCGGCCGGGTACAGCTCGTACCAGCCGTCGTACTCCACGGTGCCGCCGGAGCAGTCGGCGTCGGTGCCGACCTGCTCCACCGAGTCGGAGCTGTAGCCGTCCAGGCCGGTCCACATGGACTCGTAGGTTGTCGAGGCGCCGCAGTGCACGGTGGGCATCGTCCAGCTCGCGCCCGAGCTGGTGTGCGTGCCGGTGATGACGCCGTAGCCGTACAGGTCGGAGGTGGACACGGTGCCCGCCGAGGCGGGCACGGCGGCGCCAAGGGCGAGGAGGGCGGCCGCGGTCGCGGTGACGGACAGGCGGCGGGCTAACCGGCCGCCGCGGATCAGGGAAATGCTGCCAGGTGCGCTCATACTCACGGCGATATCACATGTTTTGCCCGCCGTACAGGCGCGGCAGGCGGGTCAGACCGGCAGCCGGACCACCGTGATGAAGAAGCTGTCGATCTGCCTGATCACGTCGATGAACCGCTCGAAGTCCACGGGCTTGCTGACGTAGGCATTGGCGTGCAGCGAGTAGCTGCGCAGGATGTCCTCCTCGGCCTGGGAGGTGGTGAGGATGACGACCGGGATGACCCGCAGGTCCGGGTCCTGCTTCAGCTCGGCGAGCACCTCAAGGCCGTCGCGGCGCGGCAGGTTCAGGTCCATCAGGATGAGGCCGGGGCGCGGCGCGTCCCGGTACTCCCCGGTGCGGCGGACGAACTGGAGGGCCTTCTCGCCGTCGGTGACCACGTGCAGCGTGTTGCGGATCTTGTAGTACTCGAACGCCTCCCTGGTCATCAGGGCGTCGCCCTCGTCGTCCTCGACCAGCAGGACGTCCACCACCTGGACGCTGGTGTCACTCATCATCGGCCTGATCTTTCTCGGACTCGGTGTCGCCGCTGGCGGGCAGCGCTGGCGGTGCCGGCAGGGTAAAGCAGAATCTCGTTCCCTCCGAGTAGGCCGTGTCCAGCCAGATCCGGCCGCCGTGATACTCGATGATCTTGCGGCACATGGCCAGCCCGATGCCGGTACCCGGGTAGGCGCTCTTGTCGTGCAGCCGCTGGAAGATGACGAACACCCGGTCGGCGTACTCCTCGTCGATCCCGATGCCGTTGTCCGCGACGCTGAACTGCCAGAACTCGCCGTCCCTGACGGCGGTGACCTGAATCCGCGGCGGGCTGTCGCCGCGGAACTTCAGCGCGTTGCCGAGCAGGTTCTGGAACACGGCGGTGAGCAGCGCGGGCTCGCCGCGCACCACCGGCAGGCCGCCGGTCTCCACGAGCGCGTGTGATTCCAGCATCGCCTGGGCCAGGTTCGCCTGGGCCTCGCCGAGCAGGGCGCTGGCCGACACCGGGGTCATGTTCAGCTCGGAACGGCCGACCCGGCTGAAGGCCAGCAGGTCGTTGATCAGGATCTGCATCCGCTTGGCGCCGTCCACCGCGTACTCGATGTACTGGTCGGCGCGCTCATCGAGCTGCCCGCCATAGCGGCGCTGGAGGAGCTGGCAGAAGCTGGCCACCTTGCGCAGCGGCTCCTGCAGGTCGTGCGAGGCGACGTAGGCGAACTGCTCCAGCTCGGCGTTGGACCGCTGGAGATCCTGGGTGCGGTCCTCCAGGTTCTGGTTGGAGCTTTGCAGCGCGGACAGCTCCTGGAGGATGCGCAGCCGCATCTGGTCGACGTCCGCGCCGACCTCCTGAACCTCGGCCGGGCCGCTGGAGCCTACCCGGTGACCGAAGTCGCCGTCGGCGACCCGCCGGGCGTCGGCGGCGAGCTGGGACAGCGGCCGCAGCGCCACGCTGCGCATCCCGATGGTGAGCACGGTCACGATGGCCAGCAGGCCGACGGCGATCCCGACGCAGGCGGCGTCAGCGGCGTTCGACGTCGAGCTGAGCCCGGCGGCGGCGTCGCGGCGCTGCGCGCTGAGGTAGCTCTCCAGCGAGTTGAGCGGCTTCCTGAGCTGGTCGAATTCCGCCTTGCCGCGCAGCACGCTGGTGCCGGTCACCGGCTTTCCGCTGGCCGCGACCTGGCGGACGACCGGCTGGGCGTAGTCGGCCCGCCAGACGTCGGCCAGCCTGAGCGCCCTGGCCAGGTCCGCCTGGGCCGGCGGCAGGCCGGGCAGCAGCTCGCGCAGCCGTGCCACGGCCGCCTGCTGGCTGGACTGGCCGGCGTGGTAGGGCGCCAGGAACGAGGGGTCGGCGCTGAGCGCGTAGCCGCGCACGCCGTCCTCCTGGTTCAGCAGCGCGGCGTAGAGCTGCGAGGCCTGATAGGAGGCCGGGTCGAGCTTGCCGACCACCCGGCCGCGGGCGCTGGACAGGCCGATGAGTGCCACCGTGCCGACCACGATCGCGACGATCGAGAACAGCGCCATCACGCCGATGCCGACGGCGATCAGCCTGCTGAGCGGCCAGCCGCCGGTCTCCCGCCGCCGCGGCTCGGGGCGGGGGAGCCGCGGCCGCCCGCCGGCTGGCTGCCGGGGCTGCGCGGCGAGCCGGGACGGGGCGGTCACGGCTGGCCCGTGCCCTGCAGGCCGACGGCCAGCACCGCGAGATCGTCGTCCAGCTCGCCGCCGTTGGCCTCGCGCACCTGGCTGATCAGGGCCTCGAGCAGCAGCTCGTCCCGCTCGGCGCGGGAGCCAGGCCCGGCTTCTGCCAGGCCTGGCAGCAGCCCGGTGATAACGCCGATCAGGCCATCGCTGCCCAGCCGCTCTGGCCCGGCGCCGGTCCGGCCCTCGATCAGCCCGTCGGTATACAGCAGCACCGACCAGTCGGTGCCGAGGTCGACATCCGCGCCTTCCCGCTGCTCGGTGACGCCCAGGCCGACCGGCAGGTAGGCGGGCGCGATCAGCTCGCGCACCCCGGCGGGGGAGATCAGGATCGGCGGCGGGTGGCCGGCCAGGTGCAGCCGGGCGTGCCGCCGGTCCGGCGCCACCGACAGCACGCACATGGTGGTGAACAGCCGTTCCTCGTGCCGCTCGTGCTCCAGCACCTGCTCGACGGCGGTGATCGTCTCGGTCATCGGCCGCCCGGCCAGCACCATCGTCCGCCACGCGACCCGCAGGCAGACCCCGAGCGCGGCCTCGTCTGGCCCGCGCCCGCACACGTCGCCGATCAGGATGTGCACCCACCCGTCGCCGGCCTGCACCAGGTCATAGAAATCGCCGCCGAGCAGGCTCTGCCCGCCACCGGGCCGGTACTGGCTGGCCACGGTCAGCGCGGGATCGCAGAGCAGGGGAGAGGGCAGCAGGCCCCGTTCAAGCCGGGTGTTCTCGCGGGCGATGAGCCGGGCCTCTTGCAGCTGGCGGTGCATTTCCTCGGCGCGGCGCCGCTCGATCGCGTACCTGATCACCCGGTGCAGCAGCGAGCCGTCGGCTACCTGGCCCTTGACCAGGTAGTCCTGCGCCCCGGCCCGGACCGCCTCGGCGCCGAGATGCTCGTCCGCCAGCCCGGTCAGCACCACCACCGCGACCAGCGGCGCCCGCTCCTGGAGCCAGCGCACCCCCTGCAGGCCGCGAGAATCGGGCAGGCCGAGGTCAAGCAGCACGCACATGGTGTCGTCGAGCAGCGGGTCAGCGCCCGTCAGGGATCTGGCCCGGTCCATCGTGACGGGCATGGCCGCGTCCCGCAGCAGTTCCTCGACCAGGAGCGCGTCGCCGTCGTCGTCCTCGATCAGCAGCACGCGCAGGGCATCCGGCGCTGCCGGGGCGGGCGGCATGGCCCGCACGACATCCCCAGTGACCATGCCCGCTGTCCCCGGCTTCCCGTGTCTCACCACTACATTGTCAGGCGACGCGTCGGCCAGCCTACCGGCCAGCAGGCATGCCCGCTTACAGCACTAAAATCCCCCTGTGGCTAACCTCCGCGGGTGAGACAGCGCGGGGCTGGCACCGCGGGCTACATCCCCCTGGACTGCTCCGGCGCGGTGCTCCAGCTCCGCTGCGCCGGCTCGAAGGCCGGGTCGTCGCCGCCCGCCCGGACCAGCAGCCCGCGCCGGGTCAGCGAGCCGAGCGCCTCGTCAAGCACCTGGTCGTCCAGGTCCGTGGCGCCGGCGATCTGGTTCCTGGTGGCCGGTCTGCCGGTGTACTCCAGGGTGGCGACGGTCTCGTAGATGTAGGTATCCACGTCGCGCAGGCTCTGGGCGTCTATGTGCGCGGCGCGGTCCTGGCCGCTGTCCGTCATCTTCGCACCTCCTGCATTGGCTGGCTGGTCCTGGCCGCCCGCCGGTCCCCGGTTTCCGGGACGTCACCCGGCCGCGGCGGCTCGCCGGGGTCACGGGCGGGCCTGCCGGGCCGGAAGACGGCGGCGATCCAGATCGCTAGGCCTGACGCGACCACTATCGGGATGATGATCGCGGCGAGAACGGGGCCTGGCATGGGTCGCACCTCCTGCTTACGTCCCTACCCTTCTGACGGCAGTCATGCCTGCCGGGCGTGACTGGCTTGCGGCGCATACGATGTGGGCGCACCCTTCTGCCCGACTCGCCGGCCTCTCGGGGGCATATGTGGAAGCACTAGAACTTTCCTCACAGCGGCTGACCGACGATGTGGTCGTCGTGGCCGCGGCTGGCGACCTGGACATCATGACCAGCCCCCGCCTGGATGACTGCCTGGCGGAGGCCCGCAGGGAGAGCCTGAACGTGGTCCTCGACCTCAGCGCCGTGGATTTCATGGACACGAGCTGCCTGGCGGTCATCGTCGGGCACTGGAAGAAGGTCACCGCCCGCGGCGGGACGCTGGCCCTGGCCGGTGCCAGGTACCGGTACGTCAAGACGCTGTGGATCACCGGCCTGGCCGGCCGCCTGCCCATGTTCGACACCGTGGCGCAGGCCGCGGCGGCCTGCGCGGGGCAGGAGGCCAGCGGGGGGTGATGGCCCGGAGCGAGGCGGCGGCGACGGCATCGCCCGCCAGCACTTCCTGCCGTGAGCTGTGCATGACCGGCCCGGAGACGGGCACCATGAGGCTCCGGGCTTACTGGGACGGCTGAGCGCATGGGTCATCGATGACGGTGAACGGCGAGGACGCCGGGCGGGCGGCAGCAGCCGCGCCGCCGGCTGGCGATGCCGCACTGCGCCATGAGGCCGTGTTCTACCGGACCACGGCGGAGTACAGCTCCGCCGTGCTGCCCTTCGTCGCGGACGGCCTGGCCAGGGGCGAGGCGGTGCTGGTGGCGCTGCCGGGCGCGGCGGGCGAGGCGATCCGGGCGCGGCTGGACGGCCAGGCCGCCGGCGCCTCCTTCACCGACATGGCCCAGCTCGGCCGCAACCCGTCGCGGATCATCTCCGCGCTGTGGGACCTGGTGGACCGGGGGGACGGGCAGCCCGCCCGGTTCGTGGGGGAGCCCATCTGGCCCGGCCGGTCGGCCGCGGAGATCCGCGAAGCGCAGGGCCGCGAGGCGGTCATCAACACGGCCTTCGCCGCCGTCCCGCTGACGGTGCTGTGCCCCTATGACGCTAGCCAGCTGCCCGCCGAGATCACCGGCGCCGCCGCCCGCAGCCATCCGGTGCTGCGCTCCGGGCAGCGGTCCTGGCGCAGCACGGAGTTCGGCGCGGGCCCGCCGCCCGCCCTGCTGGCGGCCAGCCTGACGCCGCCCCCGGCCACGGCGGACCGCCTGGATTACACCACCGGCCTGCGGGCGGTGCGTGACTTCGTGGCCGGCCACGCGCGCGACGCGGGCCTAGACGAGGACCGCGCCGCCGACCTCGTGCTCGCCGTCGGCGAGGTCGCGGCCAACACGATCGCGCACACCAGCGGCGGCGGGACCCTCGTCATCTGGCGGGCCGCCGCCGAGCTCATCTGCCAGGTCACCGACCACGGCCAGATCACCGATCCGCTGGTCGGCCTGCGGCGGCGGTCCGAGACCCGCGGCCTGGGCCTGTGGGTGGTGCACCAGGTCTGCGACCTGGTGGAGCTGCGCTCGGGCCGGGCGGGCACCACCGTCCGGATGCGCATGTGCCTGCCGCGCCGCGGGGAGGCCTGATGCCCGCCGGAGACCTGGCCGCGCAGACCGCGGACCTGCTCCGGATCGCCGACGTCTCCGAGGCCAGGGCGCTGGGCCGGCTCAGCCGGCCTGGCGGCCCGCCAGCTCCCGGCCTGCGCGGGCGCCGACGCGGCCGCCTGGCGGGACGGCGAGCTGGTCGCGGCGGCGGCCAGCCATCCCGACCTCGCGGCGCTTGCCGAGGCACAGCGGGCCGCCAGGACCGGCCCTGCCATCGACGCGCTGACCGCCGACGCCCCGGTCGCCTGCCCGGACACGCTGAGCGACCGGCGCTGGCCGGCCTACGCCGACGCGGCGCTGCGCCGGGGGGTGCGCTGCTGCATCGTCATCGCGCACCGCGGCGGCGGGATGGCCGTCACCCTGGCGCTGTCCGCAGCCCGGCCGCGCTCCCTGGATCTCGGCCGGCTTCCGCTGGCCGAGATCCTCGTCGCACTCGGCGGCGTTATGCTCGGCAATGCCGCCGAGTACACCGATTCCCGGCGCACCGCGCTCCAGCTCCTGGACGCGGCTCAGTCGCGTGAGCTGGTCGATCAGGCCAAGGGCATGCTGATGCACGCGCTCGGCTGCTCCGCGGACGCCGCGCTCGCGCAGCTGAAGCACATCTCGCAGCAGCGCAATATGAAGGTGACGGACTTGGCCGCCCGGATCATCTCCTCTGGCGGCCTGGACCTATGAACGGGAGGCCGGCCGTGTCCGTGAACCCCGCGAGCCGGCCGGCCCGCCTGCGGACGGCGAGGTGGCGGCGCTGCGCGCGCGCGGCGGTGAGCTGCGGCTGGCCGCGGCGCTGCCCGGCGCCCGGCTGCGGCCCATCCTGGAGGCCGCGCTCGCCGAGGTCGATGCCGCCGCCGACGCGCTGTCCAGGCAGGGGTCCGGCGGCCGGGCGCCGTCCGGCGCCGCGCACGCCGAGCGACGGCTGCTGCACGCGGTGTTCTCGCAGCTCCCCGTTCCGGTGTTCCTGCTCGGCCAGGATCAGGTGATCCGCCGGGCCAACGAGGCCGCCGCCCAGCTGCTCGGCACCGCGCCCGGCTACGTGACCGGCAAGCAGCTCGCCGCGCTGGTCGACATGCCAGACCGGGCGCGGGTGCAGACCCAGCTCGCCACCGCCCTGCGCACCGGCTCGGCCGGCCGGGTGAGCTGCGGCCTGCTCGGCGCCACCGGGGTGGTGCCCGGCGAGCTGTCGCTGAGCATGGCCGGGCTGCGCGGTGACTCCGACCAGCTCATCGTGGCGATCACCGCCGGCGACGCCGTTGCGGCCGGGAAGGGCGGGCGCGGCGGGCCGGGCGGGAAGGGCAGGGCGGCCGGGCCGGGCAGGCAGCCGGAATTCGCGGCGCCGGCGGCTGGCCAGGACGACATCGCGCTGGTCCGGGAGCTGACCGGCCGCCTGGACCTGGCCGCCGATATCGCCCGGCTGCTGCTGGAGGACCTGTCGGCGGGGGAATCCGCGAGCGTGCAGCGCTGCGCCAGGCAGCTCGCCGGCCGGCTCGCGCCCTGGGTGCTCGTGGATGTCGAGCGGCGCGGCCGGCTCCGGCGGCAGATCGTGGCCGGTCCGCAGGACCCCGAGTCCGAGGAGCTGGCCAGGACCGTCGCCGCGCTGCTCCCCGAGCCTGGCTCGGTCCCGCATGCCGCCTGCGAATCGCTCGGCCCGGTGCTGATCACCCATGCCGAGGACGCCGACGTGCTCGGCACGACGCCTGAGGGCATCCCGGTGGCGATGGCGCTGGGCGCGGCCAGCGTGCTGTCGGTACCGCTGTCCGACGGGGAGCGCGGGTACGGCGCCCTGACCCTGATCCGGCGGGCCAGCGACGGGCATTTCGGGATGGCCGACTCCGCCGTCGCCGAGGCGGTAGGCGAGCAGCTCGCGCTGGCGATCCGGGCCTGCCGGGCGTTCCGGCAGCACAGCGCGGTCGCGGAGGCGCTGCGGGCCACCTTGCTGCCGCGCGAGCTGCCCCCGGTGCCCGGCGTCGAGCTGGCCGTCGCGCACGTCGCCGCCGCCAGCGGTCCCGAGGTGGGCGGCGAGTTCTACGACATCCACCCCGGCGGCGCGGTGCTGGCCATCGGGGATGTCTGCGGTACCGGCAGGGACGCGGTCACCACCGCCTGCGCCGCCCGGTACGCGCTGCGCGCGGCGAGCGCGTCCGCGGCCGGGCCTGAGGCCATGCTGCGGGCCGCCAATGACGTGCTGATCGCGGAGAACCTGGCCGGGGAGTTCGTCACCGCGCACGTGGCCAGGCTGGACTGGCGGGGCGCCCGGCTGCGGGTAGAACTGGCCAGCGCCGGGCAGCCCGCGCCCGCCCTGGTGACCGCCGACGGCCAGGTGCGCCAGCTACGCGGGGGCGGCCAGCCCCTCGGCATCTTCCCCGACGCCGCGCCGTCCGCCCAGCGGCTCGAACTGTCCCCCGGCGACGTGCTGTTCTTCCTGACCGACGGGGTCGCGGACGCCCGCAGCCTTGAGCTGGGCTACTTCGCCGATCACCTCACCGACGAGCTGGCCATGCTAGCGGGCCGCCCGGCGGCCGAGATCGCCGCCGGGATGCGCCGCCGCGCGCTGGAGTTCTGCGACGGCGAGATCCGCGACGACATGACCATGCTGGTGCTGCGGGTGACCGAGCCGCCGGACGCCTGAGCGTCGGGCGGCTCGGTCACCCGGCCAATGGGCTCTGCTGCCAATGGGCTCCACTGCTGGCTGAGAGCAGCTACCAGCGATACCAGCGTCCGCGTGAGCCCGCCGCCGAGGCGCCGCGGAACAGGAAGCCCAGCAGCCACAGCACCAGCACGATCAGCGCTAGCCACCACAGGATGTGGATGGCGAACCCCAGGCCGCCGAGGATGAGGGCGATCAGCAGAACCGCCAGGATCAAGAACATGTGCGAGCTCCTTCGCGTCAGGCGAGCGTCCCGTATGGCCTCGCAGCCGGTCACATGCCCCCGCAGCGGCGGATAAACAAGTTCCGGCGCCCGCCCGGCTGGCTTACCGTGGCCGGGCCGGCTAGCGGGGGTGAGTGCGGTTGGCGGCAACCACGTTGCGGCCCGCGTTGAGCACCGGGGGGCCGGAGTTGCGCAGCCAGCGGCCGAACCGGTTCAGGCCGATGTAGTTGCCGGTGACCACATTGCCGGCGGTGCCGGCGCGCAGGATGACGCCGGGCCCGGAGTTGCCGCTGATCAGGTTGGATGGCCCGCGCCGCCGGTGATGCCTGACGGGCTTGCCGCCGATCAGGTTGCCGCGTGCGTGGCCGCCGACCAGGACGCCGCCGCGGCCGTTGGCCAGCGCCGAGGTGCCAAGGATGCTGGTGCCGGCGTAGGTGGTGAAGACGTGATTGCCCCACGCGCGGCCGGTGATCGCGACGCCGTAGCCGCGGTTCCCCGAGAACGTGTTCTGCGGGATGACCGAGCGCAGCGTGCCGCCGATCGTGTTGCCGTGCGCGCGGCCGCGGATCAGCAGCCCGTCGCCGCCGTTAGGCAGCGCGGACTGGCCGCTGGTCGTCAGCCCGGCGATGTCCGGGTCGACGGTCACGCCCGTCGCGCGGCCGGCCAGTTCAATGCCGTTACGGGTGTTGCCGGAGAACACGTTGGTGCGGACGAGATTGTTTCCGCCCGCCGAGGTGATGAGCAGCCCGTCCCGGCCGTTGGGGGCCGCGCCCTTGAAGGCCAGCAGCCCGCCGAAGGTGTTGAACGTGGTGAACCCGCGGGCCCGCCCGGTCACCGCGATGCCGTTCCTGCCGTTGCCCGCCGACACGTTGCCGAGCGGGATGACGCCGCCGACCTGAGTTTTCGCCGACGTGCCGGTGACCAGGATGCCGTTGAGCCCGTTGCGGACAACGGTGGTGTTGTTCGCGCCGATGCCGAAGAAGTTGCCCTGCACGGTGGTGTCGCTCGCGCCGTCCACGACTAGCCCGTTGCCGCGGTTCCCGCTGATCACGTTGTAGTAGACGAACGGGTTGTTCACGAACTTGCAGCCGGTCAGCGAGGTGCCGCTGGCGTGGCCGATCGCCACTCCGCTGCCGCCGTTGCCGAGCGCCGCGTCGCCGTCGGCCGTGGTGCCGATGAAGTTCCCGTTCAGCGAGCTGGCCCGGGCGCCGCCGCCGATCGAGATCCCGTCGCCGCCGTTGCCGGAGATCTGGTTGCCCAGCGGCGGCACCACGAACACGGGTGTCACGGTGCCCTTGGAGCCGGTCGGGTTGTTCTGCTGGCCGTCCGCGCCGGTGTAGTCGGTGCCGCCGATCTCGTCGCGGGCCGAGCCGCCGGTGATCTCCAGGCCGTCGCCGGTGTTGGGGATGGCCTTGCTGCCGGACGGGCTGGTGCCGATCCGGTTCGCGGCCACGATGTCGCCGGAGGAGTGGTCGAGCACGATGCCGCTGCCGCCGTTGGCGGAGATCACGTTGGCCGGCCCGGCCGCCCCGGCCGCCCCGGCCGCCCCGGCGGCGCTGGCCCGGCCGATCAGGTCGCTGCCGGAGCCCGGCCCGGCGTACAGGCCGCCGTTGTGGTTGCCGTCGGGACCGCCGGCCAGGTTCAGCCCGAGGTAGTCGCCGTCGATGGTGACCGAGCGCGCGGCCAGGGCCACCGCGGCGGTGCCCGCGTCGGTCACCGCGACGCCGAGCAGCCCGCCGCCCGCCGAGCCGGCCGCGAACCGCAGCCCGCGATACCCGAAGCAGTCGATCTCCACCACGGGCGGCCCGCCGGCCGTGTAGCCGGGCGCGGTGGTGCCGTCGATGGTGGCCGGCGCGGTGATCGCCGGCAGTGCGCTGTCCAGCAGGATCACCCCGGCGACGGTGAAGCCGATGGTGAGGGGAACGCCCGTCGGCGCGCTGTCGGCGGCGGTGATCGCCGCCCGCAGCGTGCCGGGACCGGCGTCGGCGAGGCTGGTCACGGTGTAGGCCGCGGTGGCCGGCCCGGCGGCGGCCAGCCTGGCGGCGGCCGAACTCGCGGCGGCCAGCCCTGGCCAGCCTCCCGCCGCCAGCGCGCACCCGGCCAGGGCCGCGGTCAGCGCCGCCAGGGCGCGCCTGGTCAGTAAGCCGTTCCGGCCGTGAACTGTCGTCATGCGTGCCTGCCCCCCAGACGCCCGGCAGCCGCCGCGCGGCTTCCTCCTGCGGGCTGTCCAGCAGTATGCGCCGCCGGGACCACCGGTTCCACTACCTGACGTGCCGGGGGATTCCGGCCGGATCCGGCCGGGCCTGGCCATGATGTCGGCCGCGTTTCCCGCCTGACCGGTCTGCGTAGTCTATTGACATGACTACCACCTTGCCCGGCATGCCGCGAGAGCTGCTCGGGGGGCGGTTACCTGCTGTCGGCGGCACCCCGCTCGTGCCGGTCCGGCTGCGGACCGGGCGGCGCTGGCACCCGGTATGGCTGAAGCTGGAGCAGTTCAATCCTGGCGGGTCGATCAAGGACAGGACCGCCTGGAGCCTGATCGCCGACCTGGAGGCGTGCGGCGCGCTGCGGCCCGGCGGCACCGTGGTGGAATCCACCTCAGGGAACCTGGGCGTCGGCCTGGCGCTGGCCTGCCGCGAGCGCGGCTACCGGCTGATCGCCGTGGTGGACCAGATGGCCAGCGCCAGGTCCGTCAGGGAGATGACCGGCAGCGGCGCGGTCATCGACACCGTGACGCCCGGTCCCGGTGAGCCGCTGCTGGCCTGCCGCCTGTCCAGGGTGGCCGAGTTGCTGCGCGCCGACCCGGACCTGGTCTGGACCAACCAGTACGCCAGCCCGGCCAATCCGGGCGTGCACCGGGAGCAGACCGCCACGGAGATCTGCCGCCAGCTCGGCCGCCCGCCCGGCGCGGTGGCCGTCGCGGTGTCCACCGGCGGGACGCTCCAGGGGATCGCGGAGCACCTGCGGGCCTGCGCGCCGGGCTGCCAGGTCATCGCCGTGGACACCGAGGGCTCCGTGGTGCTCGGCGGCGAGCCTGGCCCGCGGCACATCCCCGGCATCGGGTCGTCCCGGCCCTCGGACTTCCTGCGCGCCAGGCCCTACGACCACGCGGCCTACGTGTCCGAGGCGACGGCCGCGGCCACCTGCCATGCCCTGCGGGACCGCACCGGCATCGGAGTCGGCGGCTCCTCGGGGGCGGTGCTGGCCGCCGCCGCGCGGTTCCTGCGCGGCCGGGCGCCCGGCGAGCCGGTGGTGTGCGTCTGCGCGGACGGCGCGGACCGCTACGAGGACACCGTGTACGACGCCGGCTGGCTGGCCAGGAACGAGATCGCCGTGACCAGCGCCCTGCCGCTGCCATTCGACGACATCACGCCCGGCTGACCGGCCTAGAGACAAGCTGACTGAATGGTCAGCCGGCCCCGGGCAACAGCGCTCCCATGATCTAGGTTGGAACGAAGCCAGGGAGCGAGAGCGAGGGCGCGATGACCGAGCCGGGGACAGACACGGGCCTGCCGAGCCGGGCGCGGGCCGTCATCGTCGGCGGCGGGGTGACCGGCTGCAGCATCGCCTACCACCTGGCCCACCTCGGCTGGACCGACATCGTGCTGATCGAGCAGCACCAGCTCACCGCCGGGACCACCTGGCACGCCGCCGGGCTGATCACCTCGGCCGGGATGACCGACGAGACCGCCCTGTTCTTCAGCCGCTACTCGCGCGACCTGTACACGAGGCTGGAGGCAGAGACCGGGCACTCGACCGGGTTCCGCCCGGTCGGGCACATCTCCGTGGCGACCAGCAAGCGCCGCCAGGAGGCGCTGCGCCGCGAGGCCGCCTGGATGCACGGCTTCGGCGTGCAGGACACCGAGATCTCGGCCGGGGAGCTGGCCGGGATGTGGCCGCTGGCCAGGACCGACGACGTGCTGTCCGCGTTCTACGTCGCCGACGAGGGCCGCGCCGATCCGGTCGGCGTCGCGACCGCGCTGGCCAAGGGCGCCAGGCAGCTCGGCGCGCGGGTGGTCGAGGGCGTCGCGGTGACCGGCGTGCGGACCAGGGGCCGGCAGGTTACCGGGGTGCTGACCGACGTCGGTGAGATCGAGACCGAGGTGGTCGTCAACGCCGCCGGGATGTGGGCCAGGCAGCTCGGCGCGCTGTCCGGGGTCCGGGTGCCGCTGCAGGCCGCCGAGCACTACTACCTGCTCACCGACACCGTGCCTGGCATGACGCCAGGACCTGCCGGTGATCGAGGACCCGGACAGTTACGGCTACTACCGGCCCGAGGGCGACGGGATGCTGGTCGGCCTGTTCGAGCCGGTGGCCGCGCCGTGGTCGCTGGATGGCGTGCCGCGCGAGTTCGCGTTCGGCAAGCTGCCGCCGGACTGGGAGCGCCTGGAGCCCTACCTGGCGATGGCGATGAACCGGATCCCGTCGCTCGCCGAGACCGGCGTGCGGACGTTCTTCTGCGGACCCGAGTCGTTCACCGCCGACGTCCGGCCGCTGCTCGGCCCCGCGCCCGAGCTGGACGGGTACTGGGTCGCGGCCGGCCTGAACTCGCTCGGCATCCTGTCCGGCGGCGGCGTCGGCAAGCTGGTCGCCCAGTGGATCGCCGACGGCGTGCCGCCGCTGGACGTCACCGCCGTGTCGGTGGACCGCACGCCGGCCCACGAGACGTCCCGCCGGTTTCGCGCCGAGCGCACCGTCGAGCAGCTCGGCGTGCTGTTCGGCGACGCCGTCTGGCCGTCCTGGCAGCCGTCCACCGCGCGGAACGTCCGCCGCTCGGTGCTGCACGACCGGATCGCGGCGGCCGGCGCGCACTTCGGCGTCTCGGCGGGCTGGGAGTTCGCCGAATGGCACGCCACCGATTCGCCTGAACGGGCCGTGCCCGGCTACCGCCGTCCGTCCGCACACCAGATCGTGGGGACCGAGCACCGCGCCGTCCGCGAGGCCGTCGGCATGCTGGACATGTCCCTGATGGCCAAGTTCCTGGTCCAGGGCCCGGCCGCCGCCGCCGTGCTGAGCCGCCTGTCGGCCAATGACGTGACCGCGGCCCTCGGTCGGCTCGTCTACACCCAGTGGCTCAACGCGGTAGGCGGCATCGTCGCCGACGTCACCGTGACCTGGCTGGAGCAGGAGAAGTTCCTGGTCATCGCCAGCGACATCATCCACCGCCGGATCGAGCCGCTGATCCGCCGGGCGACCGCGCCCGGCGAGGTCGTCACGGTGGCCGACATCACCTCCGGGGTCACCCTGCTGTCGGTCCAGGGCCCGGCCTCCCGCGAGCTGATCGGCCGGCTCACCGACGCCGACCTGTCGAACGAGGCGTTCCCCTACCTCAGCGCCAGGCACATTGACGTCGGCTACGCGCCGGTGCTGGCCATCAGGGTCACCTACGTCGGCGAGCTGGGCTGGGAGCTGCACGTGCCGGCCGAGTACGCCGCCGGGGTCTACGACGACTTGCTGCGGGCTGGCGCGGACCTGGGCTTCGCGCTGACCGGGCTGTCTGCCATGTCCAGCCTGCGGCTGGAGAAGGGCTACCGGGACATGGGCGTGGACATCGACAACACCGACAACCCGCTGGAGGCCGGCCTGGGCTTCGCGGTGGCCTGGGACAAGCCAGGCGGGTTCACCGGCCGGGACGCCCTGCTCGCCGCCAGGGCGGCAGGGCCGCCGAGGCACCGGGTGGTCAGCCTGGCCGTCGATGACGCCGGCGCGGACCTGTTCGGCAACGAGCCGGTGCTGCTCGACGGCGCCAGCGTCGGCTACCTGCGGGCCGCCGCCTACGGCTACACCGTCGGCGGTCCTGTCGGGCTGGCGCAGGTGAGCTGCCCGGACGGGGTCACCGGCCAGTGGCTCAAGGCCGGCGGGTTCTCGGTGCGCACGCCCGGCGGCGAGCTGCCCGCGCGGCTCCAGCTCGGGCCGCTGTATGACCCGCAGCGCCTGCGGATCCTCGGCTAGCACCGCGGATTCGCAGCTAGCACCGCGCGGGTCGAGCAGGGGAGGCGGCGTGCCGCGCCGGTTCGAGACGGTGGCGCAGGCCCAGCGGCGGGCCCGCCGGGTGCTGCCCTCCTGCGTCTACGCCGCGCTGCTGGCCGGCACGGAGCAGGGGCGGACCCTGGCCGGCAACACGGCCGCGTTCGCCGAGCTGGGCTTCGCGCCCAGGGCGGCGGGCCTGCCCGCCCGGCGCGACCTGGCCGTCACCGTGCTCGGCCAGCGGCTCGCCCTGCCGGTGATCCTCTCGCCCGTGGGCGTGCAGGCGGTGCACCCAGGCGGCGAGCTGGCCGCGGCCAGGGCGGCGGCGGCGCGCGGCACGGCGGCCTGCCTGAGCCAGTTCGCCAGCCAGCCGGTCGAGGAGGTGGCGGCGGCCGGCGGCCGGACGTTCTTCCAGCTGCACTGGACCGGGCCGCGCGAGCTGATGCTGGAGCAGGCGCAGCGGGCCCGCGCCGCCGGGGCCGCCGGGGCCGCCGGGGCCGCCGGGCTGATCATGACGCTGGACTGGACGTTCGCGCACCGCAGGGACTGGGGCAGCCCCATCATCCCCGAGCGCGTCGACCTCGCCGCGCTGGCCCGGTTCGGGCCGCAGGCGCTGGCCAGGCCCCGGTGGCTGCTGCGCTACGCCCGGTCGGGCCGGCTTCCGGCGCTGACCGTGCCCAACGCGGCCGCTCCCGGTGCCCCGGCACCCGGCTTCTTCGCGGCCTACCGGGACTGGCAGCAGGCATCGCCGCCGAGCTGGGCCGACCTGCGCTGGCTGGCCGCACGGTGCGCGGGCCCGTTCATGCTGAAAGGGGTGACCAGGGCGGACGACGCCCGGCGCGCGGTGGACGCCGGGTTCAGCGCGGTCGGTGTCTCCAATCACGGCGGCAACAACCTGGACACCACCCCGGCCTCGGTCCGGGCGCTGCCGGCCATCGCCGCCGCCGTAGGCGGCCAGGCCGACGTGCTGCTGGACGGCGGCATCCGGCGCGGCGGCGACGTGGTCAAGGCGCTGGCCCTTGGCGCGCGGGCGGTGCTGATCGGCCGCCCTTACCTGTGGGGGCTGGCCGTGGCCGGGCAGGCCGGCGTGGAGAACGTGCTGGACATCCTGCGGGACGGCATCGACGCGGCGCTGCTCGGGCTTGGCCGCGCCAGCGTGGCCGAGCTGGTCCCCGGCGACGTGCTGGTGCCGCCTGGCTTCGCGCTCTAGCCCGGCGGCGGGGCGGGCGCGCGGCCGGGGATCCTCGCCATCGTCTGGAGCGCCGTCGCGCACGGGCGCCGGGTGCCGTCCGCCGCGACGTCGTGCACCTCGATCAGGCAGGTCGTCAGCCGGCCCGCGCGCAGCACCCTGGCCGCCGCCTCCAGCCGGACGCCGGTGGCCGCCGCGTACAGGCTGAGCTTGTACTCCACCGTCAGCACGTCGGCGTCGGGCGGCGCCACCGAGGTCGCCGCGAAGCCGCCGGCCACGTCCGCGATCGCGCCGATGGCCGCGCCGTGGAACAGCCCGCGATGCTGGGACACCTCGGGCCGGTAAGCAAGCGCGACCACGCACCGGCCGGGGCCGATCTCGGTGATCTCCGCGCCCAGCAGCATCATCAGGCCCTGGCCGGCGAAGCTCGCCCGGATCCGGGTCTCGGCCTCCGGGTCCAGGCCCGCCTCGGTCTCAGTCACCGGCCCAGTCACCGGCCCAGTCACCGGCGCGGGCACAGGTGCTCGATGATCTCGGCGGCCGACGCGGCCCGCGCCTCGCGGAATCCGGTTCCTGCCCACAGGCTCATCCGGCCAGTATCGCCCGCCGCGGCCGCCGCGGCGCGCAGCGGCCGCAGCGCGTTGTTGATCTCCGGGAACGCGGCCGGCGCGTCCGGGTGCCCGGCCAGGAACTCGTTGACCAGGCCGCGCGCCGGCCGTCCGGAGAACGCCCTGGTCACCGCCGTCGCGGTGAACGCCGGGTCGGCCAGCGCCGCCTGATGCGCGCGCGGCGTGCCGCTCTCGGGGCAGCGCAGGAACGCCGTCCCGCACTGCACCGCGACCGCGTGCGCGCCCAGCAGCGCGGCGGCCGCGCCGGAGTTCATGATCCCGCCGGCGGCGATCTGCGGCAGGCCGGTCACCCCGGCCACCGCCGCGCTCAGCGCCGCCACCCCGTCCGCCGGGCTGCCGTCGGCCAGCGTCCCCGCGCCGGCCAGCGCGAGCTCGTCGTTGGCGAACGTGCCCCGGTGCGCGCCGGCCTCGCTGCCCTGCACGCACAGGCAGCCCGCGCCCGCCCGAGCGGCCAGTCGCGCTTCCCGCGCGCTGGTCACCGTCACCGCGGCCACCGAGCCGGCCGCGCGGAAGGCCGCGATGATCTCCGCGTCCGGGCAGCCGAAGGTGAAGCTGACCAGCGGCGGCGGGTCCGCGAGCAGCGCGCTGACCTTCGCGCCGAAGTGGTGGTCGTCCCAGGCCGGCTCGGCCGGGCTGGCGCCGGCCTCCGCCGCGACCTTTGCCAGGTAGGCGGCGACCCTGGCCGGCTCGGCGGCCGGGCGGCCCGGCACGAACAGGTTGACGCCGAACGCCTCGCCCGTGCCCGCGCGCACCGCCGCGATATCCGCCGTCATCGCCGCCACGTCCTGGTAGCCGGCCGCCAGGAAGCCGAGCGCGCCCGCCCCGGCCGCCGCGATCACCAGTGCCGGCGTCGTCGGGCCTGCCGCCATCGGCGCCACCACCACCGGCCGCCGCAGCAGCTCGCCTAGCTCCACGCCCGCCTCCTTCAGCGTTCCGGGGCCGGCCAGATCTGGCGGGGCGGGCCGGGCGCAGGGCCGCGCCGCGACCACTCGCGCGGATAGCCGTAGGACACTTCCTCGAACCTGACCCCGTCATACCAGGTGGTCCTGGGGATGTGCAGGTGCCCGTAGACCACGCAGGCGGCCCGGTAGCGCACGTGCCAGTCGGCCGTCGCGGTGGTCCCGCACCACTGCGCGAACACCGGGTAGCGCAGCACGTCCGTCGGCGCGCGGACCAGCGGGAAGTGGTTGACCAGGATGGTGCGGGCCGCCGGGTCAAGCGCGTCGAGCCGGTCGCGGGTCTGCGCGACCCTGGCCGCGCACCAGGCCTCGCGGCTCGGGTACGGGTCGGGGTACAGCAGCATCTCGTCCGTGCACACGACGCCGGTGTCGTAGGCCATCGTCAGCGCCTCCTCGCTGGTCGCCGCGCCGGCCGGCAGGAACGAGTAGTCGTAGAGCAGGAACAGCGGCGCGATGGTCACAGGACCGCCTGGCCCGTCCCACACCGGGTAGGGGTCCTCGGGGGTGAGCACGCCGAGATCACGGCAGATGGCGACCAGCCGCTCGTAGCGCTCGACGCCCCGTAGCTGAGCCTGGTCGGACTTCGGGGTCCACAGGTCGTGGTTGCCCGGCACCCAGATCACCTTCGCGTACCGCTCGCTGAGGGTCGCCAGCGCCCACTGGATCGCGTCGAGCCTCTCGCTGGTGTCGCCGGCTATCAGCAGCCAGTCGTGCGGCGAGTCCGGCCGCAGCATGGCCACGGCCTCGCGGTTGGCCGCGAAAGACACGTGCAGGTCGCTGACCGCCATCAGGCGCGGCGCCGCGGTCATGCGGTCACCTCATCCTGCCCGGCCGGGACCGCGATGGCCGTCAGCACCAGGCCCTCGCGGGCCAGCCAGCGGCCCCGGAACCCGGTCAGCTTCCTGCCCTCGGCGGTCCGCCCGGTGACCAGCAGCCTGGCGCGGAACGTGCCGTCACCGGGGGAGACGCTGATCGTCGCCTCCGCGAAGTCCAGCCACCGGCAGGTCAGCGGGAACCACGCCTTGTAGACCGACTCCTTCGCGCTGAACAGCAGCCGGTCCCAGCTCACCTGCGGCACCCTGGCCGAGAGCTCGCCGATCCAGGCCCGTTCCGCCTCGTCGGATACCAGGTCGAGGACCCCGTCGGGCAGCGGCGCGTCCGGCTCCGCGTCCAGCCCGATCGTGGCCAGCTCGCTGTCCCTGGCCACGGCGCTGGCCCGGTACCCCTCGCAGTGCGTCATGCTGCCCACGATGCCCGGCGGCCAGCCGGGTGCGCCGCGCAGCCCCGGCAGCAGCGGGGCGGGAGCCGCGCCCAGCTCGCCGAGCGCCTGGCGGGCGCAGGCCCGGACGGTGGTGAACTCCCGGCGGCGCTTGGCCACCGCGCGCGCGACGTGCGCCTCCTCCTCGGGGAACAGGGTCACGTCGGCGATGTCGCCGAAACTCTCGGCCGTCACCGCCGGCGGCGGCAGCAGGTCCTCAATCACCCGGCCAGCGTCTCACCCGCCGACCCGGCCGTCCACGGGGCTACTCGCTATCCAGCCCCGGCCTGCCCGCCCCCGCCCGGCCGGCTGAAGGTCAGCGCCTCCCGGCCGAGCTGCGCCCAGTCCAGCCGGGGCCGCGGCTGCGGTACGCCAGGCCGGTGCGCCGGGACCCGGACCCGCAGCGCTCCCGGCCTGATCACGCAGCGGACCGGGGCGGGCACCAGGACCGCCTCGCCGTCGATGCCGACCGGGATGCTGTCCTGGTCCGCCTCGATGACCACCTCGCGGCCGTAGCCGACGGTCAGCGCGCGGGACCGCTCCGCCCGGCTGAGCAGGTCCACGGCCTGCGCCGCGGACTGCACCTTGACCCCGACAACCCCCAGCACGCCCCGGTCCAGCCTGGCCCGGCGGCCCAGCCCCGCTATGTCGCCGGTCTCGTAGGGGTTGTTGCTGATCAGCACCGCCTGCGGGCCCTCCATCAGCAACTCGCCGTCGACCAGCACCCGCAGCCGCTGCGCGGTGTCCCCGGCTAGCAGGCCCGGCAGCATCGACAGCGCAGTGGCCGCCTTGTCGTCCCGGTAGGCCGGGCTCTGCACCACCTGCGCGTAGGCGCCGAACGAGGCGTTGTTCACGAACGTGCGGCCGCCGATCTCGCCCAGGTCCACCCGGACCTCCGTGCCGTCGTCAAGCGCGTCCAGGCAGCTCGCCGGGTCCGCCCGGTCCAGGCCCAGGTCCAGCGCGAAATGGTTGCGGGTGCCCGCCGAGATCACCATCATCGGCAGGTCCCGGCGTGCCGCCACCCCGGCGATGAGCGCCTGCGTGCCGTCCCCGCCCGCCACCCCCAGCAGGTCGGCCCCCTCGTCCGCGGCCTGCCTGGCCAGCGCCGCCACGTCGACGATGCCGGGTCCCTCGAGCAGCCGCACCCGGGCGCCGAGCGCCGCCGCCTTCTCCGGCAGCGCGAACTTAGCCACCTTGCCGCCGCCCGACCGCGGGTTCATGATCACGAACGGGCTGGCCGGGGGCGGGACCCGGTACTCCTTCGGCTTCCTGGCCTTGCGCCTGCCGCGCAGCGCCGCCCGCCCGGCCGCCGCCGAGCCGCCGGCCAGCGCCGCCGTCAGCGCGACGTCCCACAGCAGCCCGGCCAGGATGTAGACCGTGATCACCCCGGCCGGGACCGCGACCAGGATTGCCCCGGCCAGCCAGCGCAGCACGCCGCGGTTGATCACGAACCACCAGGCCGCCGCTCCGATGATCACCAGCCCGGCCGCGCCGATGGCCAGCGCCGTCAGGCTGGCCAGGCCGCCGCCGAGCAGCAGCACCACGGGGACCGCGAGGGCGGCGGCGATCGCCAGCCTGGCCAGCCACCGCGGCCCCCGCCCGCCCCGTGCCCCGGTGCCCGCTGTCCCGGTGCCCGCTGTCCCGGAGCTCCCCCTCCCGGCATGACCGCTCACCGGCCTAAAGCTCCCGCCTGCCCGGCGGGCCGGCATCACCCAGCCGGGGTGATGCCCGTTCTCCTACCGCCAGCCGCCATCGCCGCACCGCACCGCGAGCTGGCCGCCGCCGATGCTGGATATGCCCGATATTGACCCGTCTTTATCCCGTTACTGCGGGCTCCGGCGGCGCGCGCCGGGCGGCGGCGCGGACGTCGGCGTCACCGGTTCCGCGCGGTGCTAGCGAGGCAAACCCGCGCTCAGCCGCCGCAGCGCCTCTGCGAGAACGTCGTGCTTCTTGCAGAACGCGAAACGTACCTGCGACCGGCCGGCCTCTTTGTCGTCGTAGAACACCGAGTTGGGCACAGCGGCGACTCCGGCGCGCTGCGGCAGTTCGCGGCAGAACCGCATGCCGTCGGCGTGGCCGAGCGACCGCACGTCGGTCGTCACGAAATAGGTGCCGGCCGGCTGGTAGACGTCGAACCCGGCCTGCGCCAGGCCGGCGGACAGGAAATCTCGCTTGGGCAGCAGGTCGCCGCTGATCGACGCGTAGTACTCGTCGGGCAGCGCCAGCGCCGCGGCCACCCCGTACTGGAACGCCCCGCTCGCGGTGAAGGTGAGGTACTGCTTGGCGGTCGCGACGGCCGCGACCAGCCCGGGGGCCGCAGCCACCCAGCCGACCTTCCAGCCCGTGAATGAGAAGGTCTTCGCGGCCGAGCTGATCGTGACGGTGCGTTCGAACATGCCGGGCAGGGACGCGATAGGCAGGTGCGTGCCGTCGTAGACCATGTGCTCGTAGACCTCGTCGGAGACCACGAGCAGGTCATGGGCGCAGGCTAAGGCGGCGATCTGCGCCAGCTCCTCGGCGGAGAACACGACCCCCGTCGGATTGTGCGGCGTGTTCAGCAGGATCATCCGGGTGCGCGGGGTGATGGCCGCGCGCAGCGCATCGAGGTCGGGCCGGAAATCCGGTGCGCGCAGCGTGATCGGCACCCGCGTGGCGCCGGTCATCGAGATGCAAGCCGGATAGCAGTCGTAGTACGGCTCAAAGGCGATGACCTCGTCGCCGGGTTCTAACAGTGCGATCAGCGCCGCGGCGATCGCCTCGCTGGCCCCGACAGTGATCAGCACCTCGGTGGCCGGATCCAGGTCGAAGCCGTAGAACCGCCGCTGATGATCGGCGACCGCCTGTCGCAACTGCGGTATCCCTGGGCCTGGCGCGTACTGGTTGGCGCGCCCCTCCACGATCGCCGCGGCGGCGATCGCCGCGATTTCCTGCGGGCCGTCGACATCGGGGAAGCCCTGCCCGAGGTTGACGGCCCCGGTGGCGGCCGCGAGCGCCGACATCTCGGCGAAGATTGTCGTGCCTAACCCCGCGAGGCGTGAGTTCAGGAGTGCGCGATTCATCCCGTCATGACATCACGCTGCCACGAGCGCGTCCATACCTCCGGCGACCGCTCGCCGCGCCCGCTATCGCCGGGTCACGTTCCGCCGGACGCGCGGTCAGCCGGCCAGGGCACGCGGTCCCGCGGGGATCTCTGCTGGCGCAGGTCGTCCAGGTTGGCCAGGAACGCCCGCGCGATCATCAGCGCCTCGTCGGGGAAGGCGAAGGCGCGGTGCGGTGAGACAATCAGGCCGGGCACGTCCCAGCACGGGTCGTCCGCCGGCAGCGGCTCAGTCTGGTGCACGTCGAGGAACGCGCCGCGCAGCCGGCCGCCGCGCAGGGCGTCATACAGGGCCGCGGTGTCGATGGTCTCCGCCCGGCCGACATTGACCACGGTGGCGCCGGCGGGCAGCGCGGCCAGCACCTCGGCGCTGATAAGCCCGGCCGTGGCGGTGGCGCCGGGCAGGCAGGCGATGAGATGGTCGATGCCGGGTGCGGCGGCGGCCAGCCCCGCCGCCCCGATCGTCTCGGCTGCCTCCGCGACGGGCGGGTCGCCGCGACGGGTGACGGCGATGGTCGTGGCGCCCAGCGCCGCTGTGCGGGCAAGGACCGCGCGGCCGATCCGGCCGGCGCCCACGATCGCGACCCGGCTCCCGGCCAGCAGGGTCGCCGGGGAGTCGAACCAGGCGGGCTGCCGTCCCGGCGCGAGGCTCGCGAGGTCCTTGATCAGGAGCAGCAGCCCGGAGAGGGCGTACTCGGCGACGGCCGTGACCGGGACCTGCGCGGAGGTGGTGACGAGCACGTCCGGGGCCAGGCCGGCGCGCGCCAGGTGATCGATGCCGGAGCCGGTCAGGTGCAGCCAGCGCAGTCGCGGCCAGGCCGCCAGGCTCCCCGGCCCGAACCGGTAGCCGATGACGACCTCGGAGTCGGCGCCCGCAAGGCCCGCCATGTCCCCGTCGGACGGGACGTCGCCGACCAGGCGCAGGCCCGGCGTGTCACGCAGGAGGTCCAGCAGCCTCGGCGCCTTCGGCGTGCCGGTTACGGTCACCTGCAAGGCAGACCAGCTCGGGCTGGCGAGCTCACTCCCCGTGCCGTCGCCTGCGCGGCCGGCCTGATCGCTCACCAGAGGGCGGCCTGGCTGCGCGCGCTGATGAGTTCGGACACCGGGTCTGCCGACTGGTCGGCGGCGATGTCGAGCACGTCATGACAGTTGCGCCGGATCCGGTCGGCCACCCAGCCGAAGATCCAGTCCACCAGCTGCCGCCGGGTCAGGCCCGAGGGAGCCGTCCCGGTCAGCAGGCAGCCGGTCGCGGCGGCGGCGCCGACATTGATCACCACGTCGGGCAGGATCAGCGCCCCCGCCGCGCGCAGTGCCTGCTTGGCCTGCGGCGTGCAGCACAGGTTCCCGCCCTCCGCGATCAGCTGCGAGCGCACCCGACGCACGTTGTCGGCGCGGATCGCGTCGCCGCCCGCCGCGAGGACAAGCACGTCCGCGCTGACATCCAGCCACGCCTCCGGGTCGGCCAGGATCACGGCGGACGACGGCAGCCGGGTCCGGTCGAGAACGCCGGCGGTGCTCGTCACCTCGATGAGCTCGCGCACCGGCAGCCCGCCGGGATCGGCCACGGTGCCCGCCGCGTCCGCGACCGCCACGATCCGGTGCCCGTGGCTGGCCAGGTTGTCGGCGACCGAGCGCCCGACCGTGCCGAATCCCTGGATCACCACGCTGCGCGAGGTGTGCGCCCGGCCGCGTTCGAGCGCGATGAGCACCGCTGTCGCCACGCCGAAGCCGGTGATGTCTGTCAGGTCGCCCCATAAGGTCGCCCAGCTCGTCGGCAGCTGGGTCGCCCCCGGCAGCTTGCGGACGTCATAGTCCGCGGCGGTCATGAAGGCGTCACGGTCGGCGTGCGTGATGCCCTGATCTGTGCCGAGGTAGATACCGCCGCGCAGCAGCGGAGCGGCCGTTCGCCCGAACGAGGCCAGTAATTGCTGGCGGTCGGCGGCCGCCGGCTCGGCCTTGATCCCGGCCTTCGCCCCGCCGATCCGTAAGCCGGCGATGCTGAGCTTCATCGTCATTGCCCCGGCGAGTGCACGTACCTCGTCCTCGGTGACCGACCCGGTCATCCGGGTCCCGCCCATCGCACGTCCGTCGACGAGCGAGTCGACCACCACCCAGCCGCGCAGCGGCCCCTGCTGCTCATTCAGGCGGGCGACCATCAGTGGTGCATGGCCCGATAAGCAGGATTCCCCGATCGCTGCGGTCACGCCGAACCTCCCGTTAGTGCATATCTTGATCTTCCCCCGCAGCGAATCTGCCCGCCCGGGTCTGCCTAGCCCCAGACTTCCTGGGCGGTCTCGACGACGAGACTCAGCTTCGCTATCTCCTCGTCATAGGTCAGGACATTGCCGTCAACAGTGGAGGCGGAACCGCACTGGGGCGACAGGCAGAGCTGATCGATGTCGATGAACCGTGCCGCCTCCTCGATCCGCCGCTTGAGGTCATCCTTTTTCTCCAGCTCGCCGCGCCGGGTCGTGACCAGGCCGAGTACGACGAACTTGTCCTTGGGCACATAGCGCAGCGGTGCGAATCCGCCGGACCGCTCGTCGTCGTATTCCAGGTAGTAGACGTCCACGGCCAGCTCTCCGAACAGGGCTTCTGCCACGAAGTCGTAACCGCCCTCGGCGAGCCACGCGGACCTGAAATTTCCCCGGCATAGATGCGTCGCCACCGTCATGCCCGCGGGCCTGCTCGCCACCGCCGCGTTGAAATGCCGTATGTACCGCACGTGCAGCTGGTCGGGATCCTCGCCCCACTCCGCCACCATCGCCCGCTGCTCGGGGTCGTTGAGGTAGGCCAGGCTGGTGTCGTCCAGCTGAAGGTAGGTGCAGCCCAGTTCGCGGAGCTGCGCGATCTCGCGCGCGTACACGGCGGTGAGGTCGTGCCAGAATGCGTCGGGGTCTGCGTACACGCCGGGGTCGATCAGGGCGGGCCCGCCACGGTAATGGACCATGCTCGGTGACGGGATGGAGAGCTTCGGCGTCACCGCGGGCCCGGCCACCGACGTGAGGAACTCAAAGTGGTCGGCGAAGATGGCCTGCTCAAGCCGGACCTTGTCATAGACCTCGAGCCCTGGCGTCATGAATTCCTTGACGCCGTCGGTGTTATGGAAGCGCAGGGTGATCGCGCTGGCCTCGGATTTACGGATGCCGCCGATCTGGTAGATGAAGTCCATGTGCCACGCGGTCCGGCGGAATTCGCCGTCCGTCACCGTCCGCAGGCCGACATCTCGCTGCATCGCCACGGCGGCCCTGATGGCCTTGTCCTCCGCCTCGCGCAGCTGCTCGGCGGTGATCTCGCCCGCCGCCGCGTCGGCGCGCGCCTGAAGCAGCTCGGGCGGGCGCAGCAAGCTGCCCACATGCTCCGCGCGGAACGGGGGCGTCGTGCGAGCAGACATCGCCTGGTCTCCTCTCAGCACCGTGCCCGGATCAGCACCGTGCCCGGATCAGCACCGTGCCCGGACGACACCGTCTTGGGACATCGTGGCCCTCTCGGCCACATTTCTTCAAGGCTCGCCGCCGAAGTTGCGCTGACAGAACTTGTCACCGGGCGGCGAGGCGCCCGGAAAGCCGCCTGAGCTGAGGGTTGGCGCTCACCGCGGGACGGCCTAGCCTAGGTACTGCCTGCCGGCGGCGTGGCACCCGATCGGGCGCCACGGCTAGCTCGGCCGACCTGACAGTGCCGGAAGCTGAGCTGCCAGCCGATACCCCAGGACCGACAGAGGGCGGAACCTATGCGGGGCTGTCAACTGCTCGCCCCAGCCCGTTTATGCCGGGCCAGATTCTGCTGGCGTGGCGTAGACGGCACGATTCCTGACTTACGGCCGGGCAGGCCGGCGCGGCGCAGCCTGAACTTACCGGGGTCATCCTCCTCACCCGTGAACGCTGTCTTACCGGCATTCCCGCGCGTCACCTGGCCGCCACGGGCGTCCTCACGATCGCCACCGCGGCCCGTCACGCCCGCACGGGCAGGCCGGCGGGGCCCCGCCGGACAGCCACGCCAGGGCGGCTAGCAAGGCGACCAGGGGAAGCGAGGAGGAACGGACGTCATGACACAGAGCACAGACAACCAGCAGGGCACCGTACGGCAGTCGCGTGACCAGCACGCGGAGGCTTTCCGGGCTAACCTCGACCACGCGCCCGTCGGGACGCCCATGACCCGACTCGGCGAGCCAATACCGGAGGCGCTGTCACCGGACGACTTCGCCAAGGAACTGACCGACGAGGTGATGAACTCCCCGGCGGCGAACATCGGGCCCTTCTACGAGCGGCTGATTGCGGAGGAGGTGCCGCTGGAGGGCGTCAGGGAGTGGGTCAAGCAGTGGTACGTCGATGCCCGCATGTTCCCGTCGGTGATCGCGCAGATCACCGCGACCTGCGGCTACCACTACGACGCCCGGCAGTTCATGGGCGCCAACCTGGCCGAGGAGCTAGGTGAGTTCGATCCCGCGAGGGAGCATCCGGTGACGGTCCGCAATCTGGGCCTGGCGCTCGGGGTCAGCGAAGAGGAGATGGAATTCACCGAGCCATACCCGGAGACGCTGCTGTATGTCGAGTACCGCCAGCACCTGGTCAGGGACTACCACTGGCTGGAGGCGCTCGCGGCCGGCAGCTTCGCCATTGAGCTGACGATTCCGGGCCGCTTCAGGAAGATCGCGATCGCGCTGCGGAACCAGTTCGGCCTCGACGATGAGGCCCTGGAGGTGTTCGGTATTCATGCCGGCGATGACCGGCTTGGGCTGAACTACGGCGGCGACGATAAGCATGCGGAAGAGGCGACGAACCTGATCCGTAAATATGCGACGACCGCCGAGATGCAGCAGCGGGTCCGGCTCGCCGTGTGGCGCTCGATTCAGGCTCGCCGTGTTTACCAGTGGGGCCTGTACCGGGAGATTATCCTGAAGCGGCACCCGGCCTGGGAGACCGTCAACGCGCGCGGCTGACCCGCGTGGCAATGGCAGCCCAGGGCTGCTTGCCCGCCGGCGGCGGAAATAACAGGCGCGGCAAGCAGCCCGAAGCCACCACGTACCGTCAGCCCGCCCAGCATCTCGAAGACACGGAGCGCACGTGATTCGCCGACGAGGACAGGACGAAGACCAGCGCATATCCTGGCCATTCCTCGCGCTGCTGGTATCCGTCCCGCTGACGGCGGCGGGGAACCTCATCGCGGCCCGCTACGCGCTCAATAGCTTCTCGCCGATCCAGGCCAATGCGCTGCGGTACCTGGTGGCCCTGGCCGTGTTGGTGCCCATGCTGAGCCGCTGGCCACGGCCGCGCCGCGCCGAGCTGCCCGTCCTGGCCGCCACGGGCGTTCTCGGCGTGTGCGTCTACAACATCCTGTTCTTCCACGCGCTCCAGCTGATCCCGGTGGCCGAGGCTGGCCTGCTTGAGATGATCATTCCGGCGGCCTCGCTGATGCTGGCCTGGCTTTTCCTCAGGGAGCGGATCGCTGGCCGGCAGATTGCCGGCGTGCTGCTTGGCTGGTTCGGCATCGTCTGGCTGGTGAAGATCCTGCCGCCGGGAGCCGCCGCCGCCAAGACGACCGGCGAGTGGCGCGGCGAGCTCCTGATGATCGCGGCGGTCGTCGTCTTCGCCGTCTACGCGATTACCGGGAAGCTCGGCATGCAGCGGCTACCGCCGCCCGCCGTCGCCACCTGGAGCTGCATCTGCGGGACGATCCCGCTGGTGATCCTTGCCGTGCCCAGTTTCGCTGCCCAGCCGGGCACGCTGGTGCACGCGTCGCTGGCAAGCTGGCTCGGGGTGCTGTACGGCGGCGCGGTCGGATTCGTTTACAACATCATCGCCTGGTACTACTGCTTCCGCCGGATCGGCGTTGCCAGGACGAACCTGTTCTTGTACCTGGTCCCTGTCTTCGGCGCGGCGCTGGCGGTGCCCATCTTCAGCGAGTCCCTGACCGCCTGGCAGGTTCTCGGCTCGGGCATCACTCTGGTCGGAGTGGTCGTCGCCACCGTTCAGCTTGGGAAGCGCGAAACGGGCGCGGCCGTGACTCCCGAGCCCGCCTCGGTCAGTCCAGGGGAGGACCCATGACACCAGGCTGGAAAGGTGACCCGATGCTGACATCTGCCACGGCGCGCGCGGTACTGGCACGGCTGGAGGAACGCTCGGCGGGCGAGCGCCCGGAACTCGACGCGCTCAACGCCCTGGGGGCCGCCCACACGCGCGCGGCGGCGCCCAGGCTGATGCTCGATGTCGGCCCGGCCGCCGGGCGGCTGCTCAACATCCTGGTCAGGACGACCCAGGCTCGCATGGTCATCGAGGTTGGCGGCTCGGTCGGCTACTCGACGATCTGGCTCGCCGAGGCCGTGGCGGAGACAGGTGGCGAGGTGATCTCGATCGAGACCGATCAGGGGAAGGCCGACCAGCTCACCCAGAACGTCGCCGACGCGGGGCTGCTGCAGCACGTCCGGGTCATCCGCGACAGCGCCGACGTGGTCATCTCCCAGCTCACCGGGCCGTTCGACCTGGTCTTCATCGACCACTGGAAGGATCTTTACGTCCGCGAGTTCGACCTGGCCTGGCCCAAGGTGCGCGTCGGCGGCTTGGTCGTGGCCGACAACATCCTGTTGCCGGCCGCCACGGCGGCGCAGGCCGGAGCCTATGTGCGGCACGTGCGGGGCCTGCCCGATGCCCGCTCCGTTACCGTCCCGCTGGGTGACGGCCTGGAAATCACGGTTCGCGCCGCTCCTTCCGCCGCCACTCCGGCCGGCGCCGGCGGAGCATAAGGCGGCCCGGTGACCCTCACGGCGCGGCTGCGTGAGCTGCTCGGCACGGCGAATGTCCTGGACGGCCCCGACATGCCGGCCCGGTACTCCCAGGACCTGTGGGGCGTGGACCGCGTCAGCGATCCGCGACTGGTGGTCCGCCCGGCCAGCACCGAGGAGGTGGCGGCGGTACTCGCGCTCTGCCACGCCAGCGGCACTCCCGTCGCCGTCCAGGGCGGGATGACCGGCCTGGTGGGCGCCGGGCTGCCGGCCCGCGGCGAGGTGGTGCTGTCGCTGGAGCGGCTGAACCACATCGAGGAGCTCGATGAGGTCGCCAGGACCATGACGGTGCAGGCCGGCGTCACCCTGCAGGAGGTGCAGGAACGGGCTCTCGGCAAGGATCTCGAGTTCCCGCTTGACCTGGCATCGCGCGGATCGTGCACCATCGGCGGCTGCCTGTCGACCAACGCGGGCGGCAACCGGGTGCTGCGCCACGGCCCGGCCCGTGACCTGGTACTCGGGATCGAGGCGGTGCTGGCCGACGGCACGGTGATCGGCGGGCTGCGCAAGCTCGTCAAGGACAACGCCGGCTACGACCTCAAGGACCTGTTCATCGGGTCCGAGGGCACGCTGGGCGTGATCACCAGGGCGGTGCTGCGGCTGCGCACACCGGAGACTTCGCGGCAGGTCGGCTTCTTCGGCCTGGACAGCGTGTCCGACGCCGTCGCCCTGCTGAACCGGCTGCTGGGCAGCCTGCCGGGCTCGATCGCGGTCTTCGAGGGCATCTGGAGCAGCGCGTACGCGCTGCTCCGCGAGGGATCATCGCCGGTCAGGCAGCCGCTGCGGGACGACTTCCCGATGTACGTGCTGGCCGAGTGCCGCGGCAGCGACGCCGCGCGGGACAGCGACCGCTTCCTCGCCGCGCTGGATGCGTGCGGCGACCTGATCTCCGACGGGATCATCGCGACGAGCCGGGCCGACATCGAGGCCATCTGGGCGGTCCGCGAGGAGATCCCGATGCGCGTGCTCGGCATGCGGCCGCTGACCGGTTTCGACGTCAGCGTGGCCGCCAGCAGGCTGGCGGATTTCCTTGCGGAGGTCTCCGGCGAGCTGCGCGAGACCTGGCCGGGGGCCAGGGAGATCACCTTCGGCCATCTGGGCGACGGCAACCTGCACCTGGCGATCATCACGGGCACCCAGACGCCGCGCGACGACAAGCCGCGGGTGGAAGACATCGTCTACCGGGCGGTCGGCCGACATTCCGGGTCGGTCTCCGGCGAGCACGGGATCGGCTTCGAGAAGCGCGAATACCTGCATCTGTCCCGGTCTCCCGCCGAGATCGAGCTAATGCGGACGATCAAGAAAGCGCTCGACCCGGCCGGCATTCTCAGCCCCGGCCGGGTGCTGGCCCGGCCGGGTGACGGCCCCGCCGGCATCACCCCGGCCGGGGTGATGCCCGTTCTCCTACCGCAAGCCGCCATCGCCGCACCGTAACGCGAGCCGGCCGCCGCCGATGCTGGATATGCCCGAGACCGATATGCCTTGTCCCGTTACTGTTGGCTCCGGCAGCGCGCCGGGCAGCGGAGCGCCGTCCGGTACTTAGCTGAATCGGTTTTAGGGGTGGCGAGGAGGCCGGCATGGCGGGCAGTTCGGTGGCGATCGTCGGCGGGCGCGTCGTCCCGGTGACCGGCGAGCCGGTCGAGAACGGCACGGTCCTGATCGAGGACGGCAAGATCACGGCGGTCGGCGCCGCCCTGCCGGTGCCCGCGGGCATGCCGGTGCTGGAGGCGGCGGGCTCCTGGGTGCTACCGGGGTTCGTCGAGTCGCACGGCCATGTCGGCATCGAGGAGGAAGCCGAGGGCTGGGCCGGCAACGACGTCAACGAGACCACCGACGCGGTCACCGCGCAGGTCCGGGCCATCGACGCGATCAACCCGGCCGACCAGGGCTTCCGCGACGCCATCGCCGGCGGCGTGCTCGCCGTTAACGTCAACCCCGGCTCCGCCAACCCGATCGGCGGCCAGACCGTCGCGATGAAGTGCTGGGGCCGCACCGTCGATCAGATGATGCTGCGCCAGCCGTCAGGCATGAAGTCCGCGCTGGGAGAGAACCCCAAGCACACGCACGGCGACCGGGGCGCCATGCCCAGTACCCGGCTCGGCGTCGCGGCTGTCATCCGCACCGCCCTGGTCGAGGCCGGCAACTACCTACAGCGGCTGGCCGCCGAGGAGGCCAAGCCGCAGGCCGAGCGCCGGCCCGTGGACCGCGACCTCAAGCTGGAGGCGCTCGGCCGGGTGCTGCGCAGGGAGATCCCGTGGCGGCAGCACTGCCACCGCGCCGACGACATCGCCACCGCCATGCGGCTCGCCGAGGAATTCGGCTACGACCTCGTCATCGACCACGGCACCGAGGCCTACCTGCTGGCCGACATCATCGCCGGGCGCGGCGTCCCGGTAATCGTCGGCCCGATGCTGACCAACAGGTCCAAGATCGAGCTGCGCCAGCGGACCCTCGCCAACCCCGGCAGGCTGGCCGCCGCCGGAGTCGAGGTGTCGATCACCACCGACCACCCGGTCGTGCCCATCCAGTACCTCGTCCACCAGGCGACCTTGGCCGTCAAGGAGGGCATGGACCGCGATGCCGCGCTGCGCGCGCTGACCATCAACCCCGCCAGGATCATGGGCGTGGCCGACCGGATCGGCTCCATCGAGCCCGGCAAGGACGCCGACCTGGCCATCTGGTCGGGCGACCCCCTGGATGTCTACAGCCGCGTCACCCGCGCCCTGATCGACGGCACCCAGATCTACGCCCACAACAACGGCACCCCCGCCTACACCTGACCCGGCCCGCCTCGCCCCCGCTCAGGCTGGAGCCCGGGCGGGGCCATGGTGTCCGGCCGGGTGACGGGAGTGATCGCGGCATCCTGATCGGCCCGGAAGGCGTCAGGGCTGACGCCAGGCGCGGTCTGGGACATGGCGGCGAACTCCTGGCGCGAGACGAACCGGCGCTGGCGTCGCAGCGGGATCAGCTCGCCGATCTGGTGGCCGCCGCGGGTAACGATGAATGACTGGCCACGCTCGACCGCGTCCATGATCTCCTGAGACCTGCTGCGGAGATCGCGCTGGGTGATCTCAGGCTGGAGTGTCATGAGCCCATGGTGGCACCATGCAGCACGGTGTGTCGCGCCGCGTCACCCGCAGCGTTCCCGGTTATGCCTGAGCGACCGGAGCGGGGCGCCCGGCGCCTGTGGCCAGGCGCCCCTGTGGTGCGCCGGTCAGGCGGCCTTGCGGAAGGTCCACTCGAAGTCGTAATACGGCGTAGGCGGTCCGATGGCCGCCAGCTGCGGCCAGAGCCGGATGATGCTGGGCACCAGGCGCATGCCCTGCTTGGAGGCGGCCGAGGTCACCAGGAAAGTATTCGGGTCGTCGTCGCCGCCGTCCGCCAGCTTCCAGCCGAACGGCTTGCCGGTACCGCTGAGCATCCAGTCCGGCTCGTCCGGGTCGCGGTCGGTGCCCGCGAACCGGCCGGTGCGGAGGTTGCGCATCGTGCAGTTGTCCTTGCCCTTGTCGAAGGAGACCTCCCAGAACTGCGTGTCCGGCGGGCCGAACCCCGGCTCCATCAGCGTGATCCGATCGCCATCGCTGGCCAGCTGCCCGCCTGGCCCCATGATGGTGTAGACACCGTCCGAGATGACCTGATTGCCCATGATCCTGTCCTCTCGTTCCGCGACGACGAGGTCGCTGTGAGTGGTCAGATGCATCCAGACCGTACCCGCGCCTCCGCCCGCCTACCGCCCGCCCGGGGTGGACCGGGCGGGCGGCATCAGGGCGGACTAGCAGCCGTTCAGGCCCTCCCAGGCGGCAACGGTGTCGGTGGCGGTGTAGCTGGAGTCGGGGGTGTTGAAGCCGAACGTGCGGTTGGCGACGCTGCCGCACGAGCTGGTTTCCTCCCCGTTTCCCCAGCTCCCGAGGGTGAACTTGTACTGGAACGTCTGCGTCGGCACACCGGTGACGGTCAGCGTCCAGGTGTCCGGGCCGGTCTGGATCATCGGGTAGTCGTAGGCCAGCCAGTTGTCCGAGGACGGGATGCCCGTGCCGAGCACGTTGTAGTTGCCCGACAGGTACACCGTGTCGGCGGACGGGGTGCTGGCCGGGACGGTCACGTTGATCACCGCCGTCGCGCTGCCGCAGCCGCCTGGGCCGCCCCAGTTGGCGACGGTGTCGTTCACGGTGCCGCCGTTCACCGACATGCCGCGGTTGGACACGCTGCCGCAGTCGGCGGTCTCCTCGGCGTTGGACCAGTTGTTGCCCAGGTCGTACTTGTAGGACAGCGCGGCGTTCGCCGAGGAGTACACGGTGGCGGTCCACTTGTCGGCGCTGACCCTGGTCATCGGGATGCCGTTGGACGCCCAGTCGGACTGGCCGAAGCCGAGCGCCGACAGGTTGCCGTCCAGGTAGACGGTGTCGGCGCTGCCGTCGGTGTTGACCGGCACGGTCACGTTCACGGTCTCCTTCACCGGGCCGGACACCGGGCAGCTCCCGTGCTGGACGCAGTTCGCGACCACCGCCGGGGTGTCCACGTCCTTGCCCGCCGAGATGTCGATGGCCAGCCGCGCGTACTGCGCCATCGCCCACATCAGCGGGGTGGAGGAGTTGTCCGGAGCGCCGAAGGTGAACCCGCCGGTGCCGGTGGTCCCGCCCCAGACCTGCTCGGGGATCTGGTAACCGGAGTTGGCGGCGCTGGCCATGGTCTGCAGCAGGGACTGCGCCCCGGACAGGTTGCCGTCGGCGACGTCGTACTCGCCGCGCTCGCCGGACAGCACCGGCCACGGGTTGCCGACCCCGGTGCCGGTGTAGTCGCCGCCCGAGGCGGTCTCGCCGTAGCCGTCGAAGTTGTACCGGTGCCAGATCGGCCCCTCGGGGGTGGACACCTCCAGCTCGGAGTCGACCACCGGCAGCGAGCTGGTGATGTCGGTCGCCGTGGCGGCGCGCACCCCGAGCCGGACCAGCTCAAGGAAGCCGGCGTCCACCACGGTCCGGTCGTCATGACTGCCGCCGCCGTTGGCGATGGAGATAGCCGCGCCGGAGTTGGGGTTGCCGTCCTGGGTGATCCGCAGGAAGTAGTCGCCGCTGCCGTAGGGCCCGGTGGTGGTGTAGGTCAGGTTGTCGAGCTGCGAGGCCCAGGACAGCGCGGTGTCCTGGTAGGTGACGGCCAGGCCGGTCGCGCCGTTGTCGGCGGCGATCGCCGCCGCGCACACCAGCCCGGCGATCTCGGACGCCATCGTGGACGGCGAGTAACCGCCGATCTCCTCCCAGCGTTCCTCCAGCGTGCTCGGGCCGCTGGCGACCAGGTAGTTGGCGAGCGACTCGACGTGCGCCCAGTCGGCCGCGTTCGTCGCGCCGAGCTGGTCGGCCAGGATGATCGGGTCGGCGACCTCGTCCATCTGAACCGAGCCGAACACGGCAGTTCCGTTTAGGAACGAATTCTGCTTTACCGCCCCGGAGGATTCCTCCTCGTAGCTGAAGATGTATTGCAGGGCGGCGTTGGCGTCGGCGGAATCGCCGGCCGCCAGCAGCGCGGTCGCCATCTCGTACTCGTCGCGGGTCCACACCACGTGATAGCCGTGATAACCGCCGGTATTAGCGCTCACGCTGGTGCCCCATGGATCGGTGGGCGCCGCGATGAACGCGCCGGCATAGGTCTTGTCCTCGTCGGCCTTGATCTCCATCAGGCTGACGTAATACTGCTGCTTGAGCTGGGCGCTG
The DNA here is from genome assembly GCA_963725175.1 of uncultured Actinomycetota bacterium. Classification (GTDB taxonomy): domain Bacteria; phylum Actinomycetota; class Actinomycetes; order Streptosporangiales; family Streptosporangiaceae; genus DASUBV01. The sequence goes on along the minus strand of CAVRXH010000006.1, from coordinate 1,283,344 downwards.
CCAGTCACCGACGCGGGCGGGGCGCTGAGGCCGCCGATCCAGGTATGCCAGCCGGACTCGAACGAGCTCTCCAGCGAGGAGAACCCGGCAGTCAGCGACGCGGCGGCGTCGGAGATGGCCGCGGCCTGGGTGGAGTCGAAGCCGAGCGCCAGGGTGAACGTGGTGGAGCCGCTGGCCGCCACCGGGATCTGGCCGACCTGCACGATGTGCCCGGCGGTGGACGCGCTGGAGTAGGTCGCGGTGAGGGCATGGCTGCTGGCGAGCTGGGCGCTGCCGTCGCTGGAGCTGCCCACGTAGCCGGTGGTGGTCTGGCTGAACCCGGCCGAGGACGCCAGGGCGCTGGACACCGAGCCGTTGGAGGCCACCAGGTCGCCGCTGCCGGAGTCGGTGCCGCCGGTGTTGCCCATTCCGTCGTTGTTGAGCTGGGGCAGGTAGTCCGCATAGAGCGACAACGGCCCTGAGCTGGTGTTGTCAAAGGTCGTCTGGATAAGCAGCACGGAGCGGGACGGGTCGGCGACATAGGTCTTGGTAATGGTGAAGTCGCCGTTGGTCGCGGCGTTGACCTGCTTCCAGACCAGCGACGTCGGGTCAGCAAGCGAGATCGCGTGGGTGGTGTTCGCGGTCTCCGTGTCGGTGAAGCTCGACCCGTTGCTGACGATGTACTGCAGGCCGAAGGTATCCGGGGTGTCGGTCTCCGGGTAGAACACGTTCTCCAGCTCGCCGTTGCCCAGGCTGTACCAGAGCTTCGACGCCGAGCCGAGCGAGTCGGCGTAGCCCTGCAGGTTCGACTCGTTCCAGGTGGCGTTCGCGCCCGGCGAGCCGGGCGCGGTCCCGGCGGCCGAGGCCGGACCCGCGGCCGACAGCATCGCCAGCGCGGTGCCCGCCGCCACCGCCGCGGCTAAGGCGGCGCCGCGCAGCCGCCGCTCCCATGATCGTGACCGGCTCGCCATAACGTCCTCCTCACGTCCTGGCCCGGCGGGAGTTAAGGCCGTCGCGATGCGTGACCAGAACCATGGTCGGGACAAGATTCTTTTACATTAACAATAGGCCTGTTTTACCTAAAAGTCACTGTAGGTAATTGAGTATTGACCCTTTGGTAGTTCGTGTTTATCGTCCGACTGGACCCATTTAGCGAAGGAGCTACCCCGCTGGCATAAGGACCCGGCGGGTGCGTGTCTTGTCCCAAGTGCGTGGATCTTGTCCAGCTACGCCTTGGCCCCGGCTCAAGGAGGAACCGTTGCCATCTCGTGATGCCCAGGGTGCCCGTCGGCACCGGGCTCGGTCCGGCGTGATCCGCGCCTGGACGATCTTGCTCTCGTCTGCCGCGCTCGCGGCCGCGGGCCTGACCTTTGCCAGCGGCGCTAGCGCCAAGCCCCTGCCCGTGCACACCGGGCCTGCCCTGCACGCCAACGCCTCGCACCTCAAGCCTGGCTCGCGCCAGCCTGACGTGAAGGTGAGCCCCACGGACTTCCGGCGGGCCTGCGCGGTCACCCACAAGGCCCACCAGATGGCCTGCATGGCGCTGATCCGCACCAACGTCAAGCACATGTCTCAGGCCGCGATCGGTCCGGACGCCGCACCTACGGGCGACGGGTACGGGCCTCCGACCATCCAGGCCGCCTACGACCTGCCCTCGTCGACCGCGGGCAGCGGCGAGACTGTCGCCGTCGTGGACGCTTACAACGACCCGGACGCGGCATCGGACCTGGCGACCTACCGGTCGGACTGGGGCCTGCCCGCGTGTGGTTCCGGCTGCTTCTCGGTCGTGAACGAGAACGGCGCCACCAGCCCGCTGCCGTCCAACGCCGGCACCAACGGATGGGACGTGGAAGAGTCGCTGGACGTCGACATGGTGTCGTCTGTCTGCCCGCTCTGCCACATCATCCTGGTCGAGGCCAGCAGCGCCAGCAACGCCGACCTGGGCACCGCGGTCAACTCGGCCGTCAGCCTGGGCGCGGACTTCGTGTCCAACAGCTACGGCGGCTCCGAGTCGTCCTCGGACAACGGTTATGACACCAGCTACTACAAGCACTCCGGTGTCGCGATCGTGGCCTCCGCCGGCGACGACGGTTACGGCGTCTCCTACCCCGCGGCCTCGCCGTGGGTCACCTCCGTCGGCGGCACCTCGCTGAGCACCGCGTCCAACTCGCGTGGCTACACCGAGACCGTCTGGGGCTCCTCCTCTGGCGGCGAGGGCACCGGGTCCGGCTGCTCCGCCGACTCCGCCAAGCCGACCTGGCAGACCGACACGGGCTGCACCAAGCGGACCGACAACGACACCTCCGCCGTCGCCGACCCGAACACCGGCGTCGCGGTTTACGACTCCTACAGCGAGGGCGGCTGGCTTGAGGTCGGCGGCACCAGCGCTTCCTCGCCGATCATCGCGGCGACCTACGCGCTCGGCGGCACCCCGGCGGCCGGCAGCTACCCGGTGCAGAACCTGTACAGCCACACGTCCAACTTCTACGACGTGACCTCTGGCTCGAACGGCTCCTGCGGCGGTACCTACCTCTGCACGGCGGAGACCGGCTATGACGGCCCGACTGGCTGGGGCACCCCCGATGGCGTGACCGCGTTCACGCCTACTTCCGGTGGTGGCGGCGGCACGAACACCGTGACCGTGACCAACCCAGGCAGCCAGACCGGCACCGTGGGCACGGCTGCCAGCCTGCAGATCTCGGCGTCTGACTCGGCGTCGGGCCAGACCCTTACCTACACCCAGACCGGTCTCCCGACTGGGCTGTCGATCAACTCCTCCACCGGCCTGATCTCCGGCACGCCGTCCACCGCTGGCACCTACAGCGTGACCGTCACCGCGACGGACACGACCGGCGCCAAGGGCTCGGCGACCTTCAGCTGGACCATCAGCTCCAGTGGCGGCGGCGGTGGCTGCACCGCTTCCCAGCTGATCACCAACCCGGGCTTCGAGACCGGCGCCATCGCTCCCTGGACCGCCAGCAGCGGCGTCCTGGCGAGCACCTCGGAGGGCGTCCCGGCGCACTCCGGTTCTTACCTGGCATGGCTGGACGGCTACGGTGGCGCGCACACCGACACGCTGTCGCAGTCGGTGTCCATCCCGTCCACCTGCAAGAACGCCACCCTGTCGTTCTGGCTGTACATCAACTCCAGCGACCCGACCTCGAAGGCGTACGACACCTTCACCGTCCAGGTCGTCGGCTCCGGCGGTACCACCACGCTGGCCACGCTGTCCAACCAGAACGAGGGCACTGGCTACGTGCAGTACTCCTACAACGTCGCGTCCTTCATCGGGCAGACGATCACCATCAAGTACACCGGCAAGGAGACCCTTGGCGGTGGCTACAACACGAACTTCTTCGAGGACGACAACGCCCTCAACGTGTCGTAGCTAGCACCTAACGCGAGCGGGCCGTCCGGGTGCATGCCGGGCGGCCCGCTCCGCTTCATGCCACGCGCTGTCAGTGCCGGCGGCCGGCGCTGCTCACAACGGTGCCCGGTGTGAAGGAGACGCCGCGAAGCGCCTCGCCGTAGCCCGCGGTGCGCAGCGTGGCGAAGCTCTCGCCGGCCGGCAGCGTGGCGGCGGCCAGCCGGTCGGTGATGGCGACCAGCTTGTTCGGGTCCGCGCCCTGGTCGCCGTCGCCGCTGACGGTCGAGGTGGTGCCCCAGATCGTCACCGTGCCGTTCTGGTTCACCCGGCCGGTGATGTTCCGCAGCCCGTCGGTGGCCGGTGCCCACGGCAGCCCGGTCGCGGCGTTGTCGCCCGCCGGGTAGCCGCGCACGGTGTACGGGGTGCCCAGGTTCAGGCCGCTGGTCAGCGTGTAGGCGAGCTGCCAGCTCGTCCCGCTGAACACCCACTTCTCCAGCCCCGCGCCGGTCTGCGCGGCCGCGCCGGTGTAGCTGCCGGTGGCGGGGGAGTAGGTGTTGTCGCCGTTGCCCTCGTCGGCCACGTACAGCGTGCCTGGGCCGGCGAACCACAGCGAGTGCGGGAACGCCGTCGCGGACTTCTCCGCCGTGGGGAAGCCCGCCAGCACGCACATGTTGTACGGGGTGACGCCCTCGGTGGCCAGCAGCGCCGGGTCGTAGGCGATGGGCGAGGACGGCAGCGCCGCGCCCGGCGCCGGCAGGCCGGTGCCGCCGGGGCACGCCGTGCCGGTGGTGTCGATGAAGTACACCGTGTTGACGCCGTTGCTGCCGCTGTCCTTGGTGAAGTACACGACGTTGTCGTGGATGGCGACGCTGGAGAAGTTGGTGTCCTTGCCGACCTTGTCGGCCTTGTCGCCGAGCTGGGTCACGCTGAAGCTGCCGACCGGAGTCGGCGCGCCGGGCGACTGCGCGCTCTCGGGGGCGCGCTGCGGCGCGATGAACTGGGCGCCCGCGCCGAGCACCACCCCGGCGGGCTGCGGGTTGCTGCCGTTGCCCGCGTTCCCGGCCGTGTAGTAGACGTCGGCGCCGTGGCTGTCGTTGAGGACGGCCGCCCGGCCGTTGTTGCCGCTGTAGGCGTTGGTCTCGGTGAACCGGAACCGGCCCCACCTGTTGACCTGGGCCACCACGCGGTAGTCGGCCTGGCCGACCGGGTTGGTGGGGTCGATGGCGCCTGGCGTGTTCGAGTTGGACACGTCGATGTCGCCCGGCTGGGCCACGTAGCCCATGAAGGTGACCTGGCGGCCGTTCGTGGACTCGTTCAGCGCCAGCTCGGACTTGGAGGAGAAGCTGGTCACCAGGTGGCCGCCGCGCGCGGCGGGGCCGCCGCTGGCGGGCACCGGCAGCGTGCTGACCAGGCGGCCGGCCGGGGTGAGCTGGTCCAGGTAGACCCGCGAGGTGACGCCGAAGCTCGGGTCGGCCAGCACGTTGTTCCAGACCTGCGGGTACGCGCCGCTGGCGGTGGCCGTGACGCAGCCGGTGGTGCAGCCGGGCGGGAGCTGGGTGACGCCGGCCTGGATGATGCCGGGACTGGCGTCGTAGTCCGTCCGGCTGACCAGCAGGTTGCCCGGCAGGAAGTAGCTAAGGTCGCGCGGGCGCGCCGAGGCGCTGGCCCCGGTCGCCCCGATCAGCGAGCCGGCGGCTGCCGCGCCCAGGGCCAGCGGCAGCATGACTCGCCAGGGTCGGCGTCGCGCGAAGCGCAAGCGTTGCGGGGTCATCGTTCAGAACCTCCACGGCCGTGGCCGGCCCGGTGCCGGCCAGGACGGGCTAACGGTCCCTAGCCACGGCGACCGGCATGGCACGGCCGGGTAAACGGCCCGTGGCCGGCGGGCGAAATGGCGGCGGCGCCATTCCGGGGCGGTGCCAGGCGGCTCAGGCGCCCGGTGCCGCCGGGCGCAGGCCGTGCCGGGGGAAGACCGCCGCCTGGGTCGCGGCGATCGCCCGGTCCACGCCGCTGGCGGCGTCGAACTCCTCGGGGTAGGGCAGGTATCCCGCCGCCGCGTCCTCGGTCATCAGCGCGGGCGCCTGCTGGCCGGTCCGCCCGGCCACGTACTCCCGCCACGAGCCCGGCGTGGGTGTCGCCGGATCAAGCGGCGCGCCGGCCGCCTCGGCGAGCAGGTGCGTCCAGATCCGCGGCACCACCTGGACCAGCTCGTAGCCACCACCCCCGGTGGCCAGCCAGCGGCCGCCCGCGGTCTCGTGCGCGAGCCGGTGCAGCGCGGCGAGCGCCGCCCGCTGCGCGTCGATGGACAGCTCCAGGTGGGCGAGCGGGTCGAGCCGGTGGGTGTCGCAGCCGTGCTGGCTGACCAGGATGTCCGGGCCGAACGAGCGCAGCAGCGGCGGTACCACCGCGTGGAACGCCCGCAGCCACCCGGCGTCGCCGGTGCGCGCGGGCAGCGCCACGTTGACCGCGTACCCCTCCGCGCCGGAGCCGCCGGTCTCGGTGGCCCGCCCGGTGCCGGGGAACAGCAGCTCGCCGGTCTCGTGCAGGCTGATGGTCAGCACCCGCGGGTCGTCGTAGAACGCGGCCTGCACCCCGTCGCCGTGATGCACGTCCACGTCCACGTAGGCCACCCGGCGGGCGCCGGCCCGCAGCAGCCAGCTGATCGCGATGGCCGGGTCGTTGTACACGCAGAACCCGCTGGCGCTGGCCCGCATCGCGTGGTGCAGCCCGCCCGCCACGTTCACGCCGTGCGCGGCGCCGCCGTCCCACACCGCCCGCGCGGCGGCCAGCGTGGCACCGCTGACCAGCGCGGACGCCTCGTGCATGCCGCGGAACACCGGGTTGTCGGGGGTGCCGAGGCCGAACAGCCGCAGCGACGCGGGAGCGTCCGCGCCGCCGGCCGCCCGGACCGCCGCCAGGTAGCCGGGGTCGTGCACCAGCTCCAGCTCGGCGTCGCTGGCCGGGTCCGGTGCCGCGAGGGAGACCCGCGGCGCGGCCAGCACGCCCAGCGACCTGGCCAGCTCGATGGTCAGCTCCACGCGGACCGGGGCCAGCGGGTGACCTGGGCCGAAGTCGTACCCGGTCAGCCTGTCGTCCCAGGGCACCACGACCGTGCAGGCATCAGGCGGCATGGCTGTATCCTCCTCCCCCCGCCGCCCGCCCGTCCCGCTCAGCCGCGGAACAGCGCGCTGTAGGCGTTCAGCGCGGGCTGGCCGCCCAGGTGCGCGTACAGCACCGTGGCGTCCCGGCCGATCTCGCCGGTGGTCACCAGGTCGATCAGGCCGGCCATCGACTTGCCCTCGTAGACCGGGTCGATGATCATGCCCTCCAGCCGGCCGAGCAGCCGGTCACGCTGCACACCACGATCGTGTCGAAGAACACTCCGAGCGCGGCCTCCTGCTCCGCCACCTCCCGCGCCCAGGCGGCGAAGCCGAGGCCGCCGAGCGGATGGTCCGAGGCGCCCGCCGGGATCGGGTACGCCCGAGTTGCAGTCCTCGCGCTTGGCCCAGATCCGCGCGCCGCCCAGGTGCGCGGTGAGCCGCTCCAGCGGGTGCACCGGGCTGGGGCCGAACAGCAGCGGATAACGGGGAAAGTCATCCAGGGACACGCCGGCTCCTCTCGGCACGGACATCTTGATCACCACGGTACGACGCCGTGTGGGCCCGCGGAATGCCCCCGTATGGGTACGGTTGGCAGCGTGACCGACCGGCAGCCAGGCGTGCCCATCCTCCTGGTGGGCATCGACGGCTCCGACACCTCCTTGCGGGCCGGCGCCTACGCGGCGGGACTGGCCTCCCGGCAGCATGCCCGGCTGGTCTGCCTGTTCGTGCGCACCTACGGCCTCGCGGCCGGCGTCGGCGGCGCGGCCCTGCCCGCGATCCAGCGGGCGCAGGAGGACATGGCCGACGAGCTGCGCGAGATGGTGGAGACGCAGAGCGCGCGGCTGGCCATCACCGCCGAGTTCGTCGAGCGCCAGGGCAGCCCGTTCAGCGAGATCGTCAAGCTGGCCGGCGAGCTGCCGGCCGACGCGGTGATCGTCGGCGCGTCCACCAAGGCGGGGCACAGGTTCGTCGGCTCGCTGGCGGTGCACCTGGTCCGGGTCAGCCGCTGGCCGATCACCGTCGTCCCCTAGCGCGGCCGGGCGGCCCAGCGGCGGATCAGCTCGATGCGCTCGGTGAGCTGCGCCCCGGTGGCCTGCGGCACCGCCGGGCCGCCGCAGGACTTGCGCAGCTCCGCGTGGATCGCCGCGTGCGGCTGGCCGGTCCGGTGATGCCAGGCGGTCACCAGGTTGCCCAGCTCGCGGCGCAGCGACGCCAGGCTCTCCCTGGTGGACACCGGCTCGGGGCCGGGCGCCTGGGCCGGGATCGCCAGCTCCGGCGCGGCGGGCCGGGCCGCCGCGCCCGGCCGGGGTTGCTCGGCGCGGCGCCGCCGCAGCAGCATGGTCACCTGCTCGGGCTCCAGCAGGCCGGGCAGGCCGAGGAATTCCTCCTCCTCGGCGCTGGTGCCGAACTCGCCGCCGTCATACAGCAGCCGGTCGAAGTGCGCGGAGGCCTCCAGCGCCTTGAACGGCGCCTCGTCCAGCAGGTCCGGGCTGTCCCGGCGGCGCTGTGCCTCGGCGAGCTCCCGTTCCTCGTCGTCCTCGCCCGGCGGGCGCAGGACGTGATCGCGCTCGGCCTCCAGTTCCGCGGCGTACCCCAGCAGCAGCGGGACGGACGGCAGGAAAACCGACGCGGTCTCGCCGCGGCTGCGGACCCGGACGAACCGGCCGACCGCCTGGGCGAAGAACAGCGCCGTGCTGACGCTGGTGGCGTAGACGCCGACGGCCAGCCGGGGGATGTCCACCCCCTCGGAGACCATCCGCACCGCGACCATCCACCGCTCGTCGGCGCCGCGGAACTTCTCGATCTTCCCGCTGGCCTTCGGGTCGTCGGAGAGCACCACCACCGGCCGGGTCCCGGTGATCTTGCGCAGCAGCGCGGCGTACGCTCGCGCGTCCTCGTGGTCCCCGGCGATGACCAGGCCGGCGGCGTCGGGCATGCCGCGGCGCACCTCGGTCAGCCGCCGGTCGGCCGCCTCAAGCACCCGCGCCACCCACTCGCCCTGCGGGTCAAGCGCGGTCCGCCAGGCGTAGGCGAGCTGGTCGGTGGTCATCGGCGTGCCCAGCGTGCCGGCGATCTCGTCGCCGGCCCTGGTCCGCCAGCGCATCTCGCCGGAGTAGGCCAGGAAGATAACCGGGCGGACCACGCCGTCGCTGAGCGCCGGGCCGTACCCGTAGACGTAGTCGGCCCGGCTGCGCATCGACCCGTCGTCGTACCGCTCGTAGCTGACGAACGGGATCGGGTTGGCGTCGCTGCGGAACGGGGTCCCGGTCAGGCCCATCCGCCGCCTGGCCGGCTCGAACGCCTCCCTGGCCGCCTCGCCCCAGGACAGCGCGTCGCCCGCGTGGTGGATCTCGTCGAAGATGACCAGCGTGCGCCGCTGCTCGGTGCGCTGGCGGTGCAGCGCCGGGTGGGCAGCGACCTGGGCGTAGGTCACGACCACGCCGGCGAAGTCGGCCGAGGCGCGGCCCTGGGCGTTACGGTAGCTGGAGTCCAGCGCGATGCCGAGACCGTGCGCCACCTCGGCCCACTGGTGCTTGAGATGCTCGGTCGGCGTCACCACCGTCACGGCGGCCACCTCGCGGGTGGCCAGCAGCTCGGCGGGCGATTGTCAGCGCGAACGCCGTCTTGCCCGCTCCCGGCGTCGCGACCAGCAGGTAGTCGCGCCGGGGTGCCCGGAAATACTCCTGGTAGGCCTCCCGCTGCCATTGCCGCAGGCCGCCGGACAGGTCCTCGTCGTGCGGGTTGCCGTACCGGTTCTGGTCATCGGTGCTCGCGCGGGCCGGGGTGCTCACAGGGCCGAGACGCTACCAGGGCGGCGGCGCGCAATGGCGGAGCCCAGGCCCGGCGGGTCGCGCCGGCGCCCCCCGGGTGGCGTTCCGGGCATAACTGCGCGTAACGCGGTATGGGTGCCCTGGGCGCTACAGATTCGGCATTATGGTGAACTGGCCACTTGAGACGCTGGCCCCTACCGGGCTACGGGAGGCCGATGATGGTGCCCCAGCCCGCGCTGGAACCGCTGCGACAATGGGATCCTGACCGGATAGGCCCGTTCACGCTGCTCGGGCGCCTGGGTGCCGGCGCGATGGGCCAGGTCTACCTGGGCCGCTCGCAGGCCGGCCGTCAGGTCGCCGTCAAGACGATCAAGATCGAGCTGGCCGAGGAGCCCGGCTTCCGCGACCATTTCGCGCACGAGGTAGCGGCCGCCAGGCGAGTCAGCGGGATGTTCACCGCCGCGGTGGTGGCCGCCGACGCCGATGCCGACGTGCCGTGGCTGGCCACCGCCTACATTCCGGCGCCGTCGCTGCGCCGGCTGGTCCGCTCCTGCGGGCCGCAGCCCGTGGAGACGATCTGGTGGCTGGCCGCCGGCTGCGCCGAGGCACTGGAGTCGATCCACGGCGCGGGCCTGGTGCACCGCGACCTCAAGCCCTCCAACGTGCTGGTCGCCCTCGACGGCCCCAGGGTCATCGACTTCGGCGTGGCCAGGGCGGCCGAGCGGATCGCGCTCACCGTGACCAGGGGCGCGGTCGGCACGCCCGCCTACATGGCGCCCGAGCAGGCTCGCGACACCCGCCAGGCGTCGATGGCCAGCGACGTGTTCGCGCTCGGCGCCACGCTGCTGTTCGCCGCGACCGGGCATCCGCCCTACCAGGGCGAGACCGTCATGGACGTGCTGGTGCGGCTGGCCACCGAGCCGCCCGACCTGAGCGGGCTGCCGGCCGAGCTGACTGAGCTGATCAAGGAGTGCCTGCGGCGCAGCCCGCGAGACCGGCCGACCTCGGCGGCGCTGCTCGCCCGGCTCGGCCCGCTGGTGGCCGGCGGCGGCGAGGCGCGTGCCTACCTGACCGCCCCGGCCATGTCGGTGATCCGGGCCTTCCAGCGCGGTCCGGCGCTGACCGCGCTGCGCCCGGCGCGGGCCGGCGCGAACGGGTCGGCTCGCGGCGGCCGGGCGGCCGACAGCGCGCCGGGCAGCCAGCCGAGCGCGCCGGGCACCAGCGGCAGCTCGGGCGGGATCAGTTCCCCCGGCGACCTGGCGGCCTGGGACGCGGCCGACGGCGAGTGGGCCAGCGTGATCGATCCCGGCGAGGTCAGCGTGCCGGGCGCCGAGAGCGAGGCCGGTGGCGCGCCCGGTGACGCCAGCGAGCCGGGGGCCGGCAGCGAGGCCGGCACCGAGGGCGCCGCGACCTACGGCTCGCACCCCGCGCTGCCCGCCGCGCCCGCCAGGCGGCGGCGCCCGCACGAGGCCGCCTTCAGCCTCGCCGGGCGGAGCGCCGCCGCGGTCGTGCTGATCGGGGCCGGCGTGCTGATCGGCTCGCTGCTGGTCGGCTCCGGCCACTCGGGTGCCACGTCCGGCGGTAACTCAGGCTTGCCGGCCGGGCAGAACTTCAGCCTGCCGCCCGGCGGGCCGCCGGGGCCGCCGCCGTCGAAGTTCCCGAGCACCTCGCCTGGCGTGCCCGCCGTGGTGATGCTCCAGCCAGCCGGCGATCCCTACACCGGCTACGTCGTGCACGGGACCGGCTGGGGAGCGGCGGGCGGCACGGTCACCATCACCCTGGCGGGCCGCCCCGGGCACGTGGCCAGGGCGTTCGTCGACCAGCAGGGTTCCTTCAACTACGGCGTCAACCAGGGCAACGTGTTCTTCTCCGGCCCGATGCCGCCGGGGGTCTACCAGGTCATCGTGACCGGCCAGGCCGGCGCGCGGGCCACCGTGCGTTTCCAGGTGCTGCGGCTCCCGCCGCCCAAGCCGACCGCGAGTGCCAGTCCGTCAGCCTGACGGACTGGCACTGCACTTACCGGGCTGGTGCTGGCGGCTCACTCGTCGGCGGGGTCGCGGGGCGGACGTCCTGGCCGGCGCATCGCGGTGGTGTGACCGGGCAGCCGGCCAGCCTCGGCGAGGGCGCGGCGGAGCAGGAACTCAATCTGGGCATTGGTGCTGCGCAGCTCGTCGGCGGCCCATCGTGCCAGGGCGTCGTGGACCGCGGGGTCGAGCCGCAGCAGCATGCCTTTGCGCTCAGTCATGAGAGATCCGGGTCATGCGATATCCGGGTCATGCGATATCCGGGTCATGCGAGGTCCGGGCGGGCGGTCACTGGTAGAGGGAGCCGGTGTTCACGACCTGCTGGGTGGCCTGCTCACTGCACAGGACGACCAGCAGGTTGGAGACCATCGCCGCCTTGCGCTCCTCGTCCAGTTCCACCACGCCTTCTTCTTCCAGCCGCTCCAGCGCCAGCTTGACCATGCCGACGGCACCCTCGACGATCTTGGCCCGGGCGCCGACAACCGCGCTGGCCTGCTGCTGGCGCAGCATCGCCTGGGCGATCTCCGGAGCGTACGACAGCCGGGTCAGCCGCGTCTCAATGACCTGTACCCCCGCCGACCGCACGCGATCCGCCAGTTCCGCCGACAGCCGCTCGGTGATCTCGTCCGCGTTGTCCCGCAGCGACATCGCGTCAGTACCGCGGCTGTCGTAAGGGTAGCTGGAGGCGATGTGCCGCACCGCGGTCTCGGTCTGGATGGCGACGAAGTTCTGGTAGCTGTCCACCGCGTACGTGGCGTATGCGGTGTCCTGCACCTGCCAGACGGCCACGGCGGCGATCTCGATCGGGTTGCCGTCGGCGTCGTTCACCTTGGCCAGCGCCGACTCCTGGTTGCGGATCCGCGTCGAGACGGCGATGCGGTTGGTGAACGGGTTGACCCACTGAAGTCCCGGCTCCCTGAGGGTGCCCTTGTAATTGCCGAAGAGCTGCACGACATGCGCTCGGCCCGGCACCACAGAGGTCAGGCCGCGCATCGTCAGCGACCCGGCGATGATGACCAGGATGCCAGCCCAGATCAACGCGGTCTTGGCGTCGCCGTCAGCTCCCTGCGCCTGCCACAGCAGCACGGCCCCGGCGATAATGACGATGATGCCGAGTGCCAGCATCAGCAGTCCGGGGAAGAACCTGACTGCCCGCTCGGGCATGGGCGCGCCCGCTAGCTGACCCGCTTCCATAGCCAACCACCTCCGCTAGAACTTGCCTGATGACCGATGTCTAGCATAGTGATATCTATTTAGCAAGCTCCGGGTAAGGGCGAAGGCGCGCCGCCGCCGGGTAACCAGGCCGGGCTAGGTCGGCGGGTTGACGCCGGTCAGGGCTCCTCGGCTGTCCACCAGAGGTCTTCCTGGCGGGAGCACCAGGCGGGATCGTTCAGGCGGCCTAGGTCGGCCGAGGTGATGACCCCGTGCTCGATCAGCACCCGGACCACTACCTCGTCGGAGAGCCGCAGGTCGCCCCGGACCAGGCCGCGATCGATGATCTTCCGGCGGAGCACCTTGATGTGCTCGGCGACCCGGCCGGACAGCCGGTCCCTGAACGCCTGATCGGTGTCGAACCGGTCCAGCTCGTGGTAGGCCCCGGTGACCTCAAGCGCCGCCCTGGCGATCTCCGGGGTGCGCGGCAGCGGCTGGGTGCCCGTCGGGTCGGTCAGCCACGGCTGGCACCACATCAGCGCGACGAGGAACAGCTTGGTCATCGGGTCCAGGTACAGCGGCAGCACCGTCGCATCGCCGGTGCCGCAGCCTGGGCCGGCCTCGTTGCCCGTGCCCTGGCGGCGGGCCTGCCCGGTGACCGCCACCGTGAGGCCCTGGCCCTCGTCGAGCATGGCCCGTGAGCCGATCAGCGTGCTGCCGGAGCGCAGGTACCAGCCGCCGGACGGCTCGGCGGCGCTCTCCAGCCGGGGCAGCCGGATCCGGTAGCCATCGCCCTCGGTGTAGAGGGCGTGCGTGCGGCTGATGTTCGCGATCAGGATGCCGTCGGCCACCGCCGTGATCACCCCGGCGCGCCGGGACAGGCCGCGGCCGACCGCGATGGTCAGGTCGGCGTCCGGGCCGCGGCCGAAGACCAGCCTGCCGCCCTCGGGAATCCCGACGATCAGCCCAGAGGGGGTGGTGACCCTGGCCGCCAGCGCGGGGGAGGCCGCAGCCTGCCGCGTCGCCGGGGACGGTGTCACGGGGGACTGGGCCGCCGGGGACTGGGTTTCCGGGGACTGGGTTTCCGGGGACTGGGCCACCGCCGGCTCGGTGGCCGGGGGCGTGAGCGGCGGCTGCGCAGCCAGCGGAGGGGGAGTCAAGCGCCCTCCTGCCTGCCGGAAGAACTGTCGCGAATCACCAGGGAGGATTGTAGGCGGCCCCGTCCAGGTCCGCTGATCCCGGAATCCGGGGATATACCGGGCGGCCGGTGGTGCGGTTTGCTGACAGGCACCTGGGGCGAGGCGCGAGACACGGCCCGCCGGTCAGCCGGTAAAACGGCGGATGGTCTGGCCGGCGGTAGCGGCACGGGCAGGGGGATGAGCGGGAGAAATCCCGTTTGTCATCCTGGGGGGGTGCCGGCGGGCCCGTGTCGCGTACCTCGCCCCGGGCTTGATTACTGCGTGGCCGGCCAGGGCGGGACGCTCGCCAGGTGGCGCATCAGGCCCGCGAACTCCGGCGGCGACAGGCTCTGGTCCGCATCCGACAGCGCGCGGTCCGGGTCCGGATGCACCTCGACCAGCAGCCCGTGCGCGCCCGCGGCCCTGGCCGCCCAGGCCATCGGGGCCACGTAAGGCCGGCTGCCGGTGCCGTGACTGGGGTCCACGATCACCGGCAGGTGCGATCGCTCGCGGACGACCACCACCGCCGACAGGTCCAGCGTGTTCCTGGTCGCGCTCTCGAACGTGCGGATGCCCCGCTCGCACAAGATGACCTGCTGGTTCCCCTGTGCCACCACGTACTCGGCGGCGGCCAGCCACTCCTCGATCGTGCTGGACAGGCCGCGCTTGAGCAGCACCGGCCGGTCCACCTTGCCCAGCTCCCGCAGCAGGTCGAAGTTCTGCATGTTCCGCGCCCCGACCTGGAGGATGTCCGCCGCCGCGGCCATCCGCTGTACCTGGTCGACGGCCATCACCTCGGTGATCACCGGCAGCCCGGCGTCCCGCCCGGCGGCGACCAGCAGGTCGAGTCCCTCCCAGCCCAGGCCCTGGAAGGAGTACGGCGACGTCCGGGGCTTGAACACCCCGCCGCGCAGCACGTGCGCCCCCTGCTCGGCCACGAACCGGGCAGTGGAGGCGATCTGCTCCGGGCTCTCCACCGAGCAGGGGCCGGCCATCACCGCGAAGCCGTTGCCGCCGATGAGCAGGTCCCCGACGGCGACGATGGTGTCGGCCTGCCGGGCCGCGCGGTCCACCAGGCGGTAGTGCCGGGACCGGCCGGCTGCCGGCCGGGCAGCGGCGACCGCCTCCAGCAGTTCCGCCGGGGCCGGCTCGCCCGCCGCACCCGGCTGGCCTGCCTTACCAGGCTCGCCGGGTGCGGTCGTGGCCGGGCTCGCCCAGCTCGCCGGGCCGGGCCGGCGAGCGCAGCGCCTTGGCCGGGTAGCTGCCCAGCACCTTGACGAACAGCGCGGCCGAGCGCAGCTCGTCCAGGGCCGCCGCGGTGCGCGGGTCCGCGGTGTTGCCCTCGAAGTCGACGAAGAACAGGTACTCCCACGGCCGCCCGGGCCGGGGCCGCGACTCCAGCTTGGTCATCGAGTGCCCGCTGCCCGACAGCACCTCCAGGCAGCGCAGCAGCGCGCCCTCCTCGTGCCTGGTCACCAGGATCAGGCTGGTCTTGCACGGGATGCGCGGGTCCACCGTCGCGGCGGCGGGCGACAGCACCACGAACCTGGTGTAGTTGTCGGCCCTGTCGTTGATGTCATGCCGCAGCACCACCAGGCCGTAGGCGTCGGCCGCGTCCGGGCTGCCGATCGCCGCGACGGCCGGGTCGCCGGCCTCGGCCACCGCGCGCATCGCCTCGGCGGTGTCGAAGTAGCTGGTCGGCGCCGCCTGCGGGACGCTGGCCAGGAACTGGCTGCACTGCTGGAGGCCCTGGGGGTGGGACAGGATCCGGGTCAGCGAGCCGACCGGCACGTCGGCGACCGCCGCGAGGCAGTGATCGACCTTCCAGGTCTCCTCGCCGATGATGAACAGCTCGTGCTCGCGCAGCAGCGCGTAGACCTCGTTGATGCTGCCGGCCGTGGTGTTCTCGATGGGCAGCACCGCCAGGTCGGCGTCGCCGGCCAGCAAGGCGCCCGCCGCCTCGCGGAACGTGCGGTGCCCGGTCAGGTCGCCCTCCAGGCCGCGGCCAGCGAGGTACTTCTGCGCAGCCGCGTCGCTGTAGGCGTGCGCGACGCCCTGGAACGCCACCCTGACCCGGCCACCGGGCTCGCCGCTGAGCTGGCGGGCCTGCTGGGTGACCGACTCGCTGATCAGCTCGCGGAAGACGCGGCGCACCAGGCTGGCCGAGACGCCCAGGTCCGCGGCGGTGGCGGCCACCGTGTCGAGGACCTGCCGCTCCCGCCCGGCGTCCTTGATCCCGCCGGTGCCGTGCTCCTTGACCTTCCCGATCTGACTGATGATCCCGTGCCGTTCGGCGATCAGCCGCACGATGCCGCTATCCACCTCATCGAGCTCGTGCCGCAGTTCGTCGATATCGTGCCCGCTCATGTCTGGCCCGCCGTCTGATTGCGCTGGTTGCGAGGATGTTTGTCCTGGTCATCCAGGTGGTGCCCGCATCGTCGGGGGCTTGCTGGGCGGTGCCCGCCCGCGGCGGCGCCTGCCAGGAAGCCAGCCACGCTACCGCATCGGCAGGCCGGGCCGGGTCCTAGGCGCGGGCCTCGCGCAGGAACGACAGCCGGACCTGCCGATCTGGATTGTCGACATTCAGGTCGATCAGCGCCACCGACTGCCAGGTGCCGAGCGCCAGGGACCCGCCGAGCACCGGCAGCACCGCGAACGGAGCCGCCAGCGCGGGCAGCACGTGCGAGCGGCCGTGGCCGCGCGAGCCGTGCGCGTGCCGCCACCGGTCGTCGGCCGGCAGCAGGTCCGCCAGCACCGAGCGCAGGTCGTCGTCGCTGCCCGAGCCCAGCTCCATCACTACCAGGCCGGCCGTGGCGTGCGGGACGAAGACGTGCAGCAGCCCGTCGCCGCCGCCCGACGCCTCGCGGGCGAACGCGGCGCACTGGCTGGTCAGGTCGAAGATGCCCTCGCGCCCGCCGGTGCGGACGCTGATCAGCGTGCTGTCCATGCCCCTCAGCTTCGCAGGTACGACGCGCCGTTGAGGTCCAGGATGGTGCCAGTGGCCCACTCGGACTCCGGGGCGGCGAGGTAGACCACGGCCGCGGCGATCTCCGCCGGCCGCGCCACCCGGCCGAACGGGCTCTGTGCGCGGATTTCCTCGCCTGAACGGCCTGCCAGGCGGTGCGCCGCCATTTCCGTGTCGACAAATCCGGGGGCGACCGCTGCCACGGCGATGTTGTGCGGGGCCAGCGCCCGAGCCAGCGACTGCCCGAAGGCGTTCAGCCCCGCCTTGCTGGCGCCGTAGGCCGGCTGGCCAGGCTCACCGCGGAACGCGCCGCGTGAGGACACGTTGACGATCCGGCCGCCGCCTGCCGCCAGCATGTGCTGGACCGCGCACCAGGTGACGTTGGCCGCGCCGATGAGGTTGACCCCCAGGGCGTCCCGCCAGGCGGCCTGCCACTCCTCGTAGCTGACCTCGGTGATCGGGTGCGGCTGGTAGGTGCCGGCGTTGTTGACCAGCACGTCGATGCCGCCGAGCGCGCTCGCGGCGGCGTCGGTCATGTCCCGCACGGCGTCGGCGTCGGCCAGGTCGGCCCGCACGATGACGTGCCCGCTGCCCGGCAGCCGGCTCAGCAGTTCGCGCGCCCGGTCTTCGGAGTCGCGGTGGTGGATGGCGACGCGATCGCCCTGCGCGGCGAACGCCTCCGCGATGGCCGCGCCGATGCCCCGCGAGGCGCCCGTGATGAGGATTGCCCGGTTTGCCATGGTCCCGACCCTAGGACATGCCCCGGCCGGCCGTCGCGGGTGCCTCGCGGATGCCGTAGCCGCCCAGCGACGGCTCCAGCAGGGCGAACGCGCGGTCGGCCGCGGCGGCGAGCGCGGCCAGGATGGCCGGCCGTTCCTCGCCGGCCAGGGTCCGGCGGAGCCCCTCGGAGAACAGGGCGTGCGGGATCGCCGCGAGCTGCGCGGCGATCACCCGGTGCAGCACGTCCTCGGTGCCGGCGTGCACGGTGCCGGCGTGCTCCGCGCTGGCGTCCTCGGGGCGGTCGTCCCGCCTGCCGGCCTCGGCGGCGATGACGTCGCCCAGTGCCCGCTCGCGCTGGTACATGATCTCCAGCCCGCGGGCGGCGAGCACCGGGCTGCCGGTGATCATCGCGGCGAAGGGCCGGCCGGAGACGCCCAGGGTCGGATCCTGCCGGGCGACCGCCTCGGCGTAGTCCCGGCGGATGGCGGCCAGCATGCTCTCGCCTGGCCGACGGTCCGCGACCGCCCTGGCCAGCCCGGAGATGATCGTGTCCGCGCGGTCGAAGACCAGGTCTTCCTTGCGCGGGAAGTAGTTCGTCACGGTCATCTTGGCGACCCCGGCGGCCTGCGCCACGTCGGAGATCGTCACCGTGTCGAAGCCCCGCTCAGTGAACAGCGACGTGGCAACGTCGGAGATCCACTGGCGGGTCTCGCGCTTGCGCCGCTCGCGCAGTCCGGCTGCCATGCGGCCAGCGTAGCATGAAGTTAGGTTGAGCATAATTTTATGCTTGACATATATTTTGTGTCAGACCTAAAGTTCTGCCATGGACACCGCCTTCCGGCCCGCCGCACCCGCCCTGCCCGCCGACCGACTGGCCGCCAACCAGCAGGCCGTCCGCCGGGCCAGCTTCAGGTCCCTGCGCTCGCTGCTCATCGACGTGGCGATCCCCGTCGGCGGCTATTACCTGCTCCGTGACGGGCTGGGCCTGAGTGTCTGGCTGTCGCTCGCGCTGAGCACCATCGGCCCGGCGGTCCGCACCGCCGCCGGGATCGCGGTCTCCCGCAAGCTGAACCTGCTGGCCGGGCTCATGCTCACGGTGAATGCCGCGGCCATCGCGGTCAGCCTCAGCACCGGCGACCCGCGGCTGATGATCGCTAAGGACTCGGCGGTCAGCAGCGTGATCGCGATCGCCATCCTGATGTCGGTGGCGGCCCGCCGGCCGCTCATGTCGGCCGGGCTGCGGCCGTTCGTGACCAGGGGCAGCGCCGCCCGCGAGGACGCCTGGGCCCGGCTGGTTGAGCGGTCCGCGCGGTTCCGGCGGCTGGAGGCGTTGTTCAGCGTGATCTGGGGGAGCGCGCTGCTGGCCGAGTGCGCCGCGCGGCTGGTCGGCGCCTTCACCCTGCCGGTGACCGTCATGGTCTGGCTCGGCACCGTGCTCACCCTGGGCGCGATCGGCCTCGCCGTGATCACCGGCGGGATCGCCGCCCAGCCGATCCAGAAGATGGTGGACGCCGAGGCCGGCTGACGCCAGGCGTCAGGCGGCCCCAGAAGATGATGGACCCGGCCTCGGTGCACAATGCTGGCATGCCCGAATACGTAGCCCCCCAGCCCGAGCGGCCCGTCCGCACCGCCGCGGACGCCTATGTCAGCGCGCTCGCCGACATCGACCCGTTCCTCACCACCAAGCTGGGCCTGAAGCCCGACGAGGACGGCATACCCGACCTGTCGCCGGCGGGCCAGCAGGCCATCGATGACCTGACCAGGTCGGCCCTGGCCAGCATCCCGGAGCCGACGCCGGGTGACGGCGACGAGCGCCGCTGCGCCCGGCTGATGCGGGAGCGGCTTGAGGCCGAGCTGGCCGTCAGCGAGGCAGGCGAGCACCTGCGCGAGGTGTCCAACATCTTCGGGCGGGTCCCGGAAATCCGGGGCGTTCTCGCGATGATGCCCGCCGCCACCGCGGACGACTGGGCCGTCATCGCCCGGCGGATGCGGCGGATCCCGCTCGCCCTTGAGCAGTACCGGGAATCGCAGGCCGAGGGGCAGCGGCGCGGCCTGAACGCCGCGCCGCGCCAGGTGCGCACGGTGATCGGGCAGCTCGATGAGTGGGGCGCGGTCCGCAACGGGCAGGGCTGGTTCGCCGATTTCGCCGCCCGCGCCGACGTGCCGCCCGCGCTGCGCGCCGACCTCGACGAGGCCGCGGCGGGCGCGGGGCAGGCCATCGCCGCGTTGCGCGACTGGTTCGCCACCGAGTACCTGCCCGGCTGCGAGGGCACTCCGGACGGCCAGGGCGCTGAGCGCTACGTGCGCGGCGCGCGGCTGTGGAACGGTGCGACGCTGGACCCGCGGGAGGTCTATGAGTGGGGCCTGTCGCAGTACCGGGAGATCCGCGACGAGATGAAGGCGGAGGCGAACCGGGTGCTGCCCGGTGCCGCGCCGCTGGAGGCCATGCGCTACCTGGACGAGCACAGCCCGGCCATCGAGGGCGTCGAGGAGGTGCGCGAGTGGCTTCAGGGGATCATGGACCAGACCATCAGGGACCTCGACGGCACCCACTTTGACCTGGCCGAGCCGCTGCGCAGGGTCGAGGCGAGGATCGCGCCGCCCGGCAGCGCCGCCGCGCCTTACTACACCCCGCCGACCCAGGACTTCTCCCGGCCCGGCAGGACCTGGCTGCCCACGACCGGCCGGACCCGGTTCCCGCAGTGGAACCTCTACACCGTCTGGTACCACGAGGGCGTCCCCGGCCACCACCTCCAGCTCGCCCAGTGGGTGTACCTCGCCCGTCAGCTCTCCACCTACCAGACCAGCATCGGCGCGGTCAGCGCGTCGCTGGAGGGCTGGGCGCTGTACGCCGAGCGGCTGATGGACGAGCTCGGCTACCTCAAGCCGCCGGGTGCCCGGCTCGGCCAGCTAGACGCGCAGATGCTGCGCGCGATGCGGGTCGTGGTGGACACCGGCATGCACCTGAGCCTGACCATCCCGTCCGACCTGCCCGTCGGGGCCGGCCAGCCGTGGACCGCCGAGCTGGCGATGGCGTTCTTCGGGCAGCACAGCAGTATGGACGCCGCGTTCATCGAGAGCGAGATCATCAGGTACCTGAGCAGGCCCGGCCAGGCGATCAGCTACAAGCTGGGCGAGCGGGCCTGGCTGGCGGGCCGGGACGCCGCCCGCGCCGCGCACGGCTCCAGCTTCGACCTGAAGGCCTGGCACATGGCCGCGCTGTCGCTGGGCTCGC
The DNA here is from genome assembly GCA_963725175.1 of uncultured Actinomycetota bacterium. GTDB lineage: Bacteria > Actinomycetota > Actinomycetes > Streptosporangiales > Streptosporangiaceae > DASUBV01. Next base: position 1,262,855 of record CAVRXH010000006.1, on the reverse strand, counting down.
TCGGCCTTGACGACCTCACGCAGGAGCTGGGCAGCCTCTAGGTCGTGCCCTGGCCGCCGCCCGCCTCTAGCTGGCGCCGGCCGCCGCGCAGCCGCCGCGTGCGGCTGCGCGGCGCGTCCGGCCAGTGCGCGGCCTCGGGGGATCGGTGCCGCAGGTCGTCGCGGACCTCCTGGCCGAGCTTCCGCGTCTCGCGGCGATTCAGCAGCGCGCCGGCCGCCGCGCCGGTGAGCAGCGGCCCGAGCGAGGTCGCGCTGCGGCCCGCCCTGGCGATGAGCCGCCGTTCCAGGCGCTTGCGCAGCGGCGAGCCGATGGCCAGGACCAGGCCGCCCGGGGCCAGCCCGATGCCCCTGCGGTGCGCCCAGGCGTCCAGGTAGGCCATCGTCCGGTCCACCGCCGAGCCCGGCGCCCGCATCCCGTACACCTCGTGCAACTCGGCCACCAGCTTGAGCTCGATGCCGACCACCGCCAGCGTCTCCACGCCGATCTCCACCGGCGCCGCGGGCACGATGGGCAGCACCATCGAGGCCCCCACCGCCGCGCCCACCCCGGCCGAGGCGCGCCCGGCGCCCTCGATCAGCGCGTCGGCCAGCTCCTCGGGGCCGAGACCGGGGAACTGGGCGCGCAGCGCGGCGATGTCGCGGACCGGAATCCGCGGCGCCATCGCCAGCACCTGGGTAGTCAGCCACCGCCCGCCGGCCTGGAGGCCGGTCCACGCGGTGCGCCCGCTCCGGCCCGCCAGTCTCGGGATGGCCAGCGCCAGCCGGCGCCGCCCCGGCATGCTGCGTTCCTCGCTGATCTCCCCGGCCAGCTCCGCGATCCGCTCGGGCAGCGCGCTGTCGTCCGTGCCGGGCTGTGGGCCTTCCGGCGTCTCCCCGCTGGTGTCCATGCGACTAGGGCTACCCGAGGCCCGGCCGGGTAAGCAAGCCGGGGCCGGCGCCGCGGGGCGCTAGCCCCGGCAGCAGCCGCGATTGTGCCACGTAAATTCCGGAGAGTAGCGTATCGATTACTCAGAGATGTCATCCTGGTGCGGCGACTCCCTAGCGCCGAGCAGGAAGGACGTCCCATGAGGCTGCCGCGCCGCACCTTTGCCGTGGTTCTCCCGGCGGTTTCCGCGCTCGCTGTGCTCGCCGTCACGGCGTCGGCGAACGCCGCGCGCCCGGATCAGCCCGGCCAGGCCGGGACCCGGATCGCCGCCGCGCACCCGCTCGCCGCACCGCACGGCGGGCCCCGGGTGCGCGTGCCGAGCTTCCCGCCGCCCGCCCGGTCCGCCGCGCGGGCCGGGGCCGCCGCCCTCGGCACCCAGTCCGCCACCTACGTGTCGACGGTCGGCACCGACACCGGGACCTGCCCGCAGTCCCGCCCGTGCGCCACCATCAGCTACGCGCAGACCCAGACCGCGGCCGGCGGGACCATCCACCTCGCCAGCGGCCACTACAACCAGACCGCCGACCTGACCCAGCCGGTGCACCTGACCGGGGCCAGCCAGTGGGGCACGGTCATCGACGGCACCGGCATCGACTACTCCACCCACGGCTACTACGGCCTGATAGGCATCGCGAATGCCACCGGGATGGCCGGCGCCATCTCGGTCAGCGACCTGACCGTCACCCACCCCTACGTCACCGCCGCCGAGGCGGACCTGGGCCAGGACCCAGCGGACATCGCCAACTACGATCAGCAGGCCCGCGACAGGGTCAGCGTCACCAGCGTGACCCTCGGCCCGCCGCGGGACGAGGCCGACTACCCCGGCATCGGCTACTACTCGCTGAACGCGCAGTCCCCCGCCCGCGTCGACTCCGTCCAGGCCAGCGGCATGTACCAGGCCTTCTTTCCCGAGGGCGCCGGCGGGTCCGCGCAGTTCGCCGGGGACACCGCCAGCGAGCTCGCCGGGGACACCTACCAGGGCACCTTCTACCCGGCCCTCGGCCTGTTCGCGCTCGCCGATGCCAGCGGCAACCTGGCGGTGACCGCCAGGTCCGACGACTTCAGCGGCTACGACGGCTTCGGGATCGCCGGCGAGGCTGGCTACGCGCAGGGCAACTGCACGACGGCGTGCGCCGGCGGGCTGACCCTCAGCGCCACCGGGACAATCGTCAGGCTGACCGCCGCGCCCGCCGGCTCGGGAGTGGCCGCGATCTCGCTGCTGGCGGGTCAGGACGACTCGCTGACGGCGACGGTGACCCGCTCAGCGGGCCAGGTCGCCGGCCCGGACCTGCCGTTCAACGTGGTCACCGATGGCGGCTACGCGAACGTCACCGACGCCGAGAACCTGATCGTCAGCACGCGCTAGCGCGCGGCTAGCCGCGCTCGCCGTCCAGGGCACGGCGGGTGAGCACCCGGGCCAGGTGCCGCCGGTAGTCACGGCCGGCGTGGATGTCCTCGCCAGGCGAGGTGCCCTCGGCGGCGAGCGCGGCGGCATCCGCCGTGCTCGCCCCGGCGGCCAGCGCCTGCTCGGCGGCGGCGGCCCGCAGCGGCACCGGGCCCATGTTGGCCAGCGCGATCCGGCCGCCTGCTGCCGCGACGCCGACGATGGCCCAGTCGTTGGCCCGCCTGGTGAACTTCTGGTAGCCCCACGGCTGGCCGGGCGCGTCAGGCACCCGGACCGCCGTCAGCAGCTCATCTTCGGCCAGCGCGGTCTCGAAGTACCCGGCGAAGAAGTCGTCCGCGCCGACGGTCCGGGAGCCGCCAGGACCGCGCAGCTCCACCGCTGCCGCCGAGGGCGACCAGCGCCATCGGGAGGTCGGCGGCCGGGTCGGCGTGCGCCAGCGAGCCGCCGATGGTGCCCCGGTGCCGGATCTGCGGGTCGCCGACCTGGGCGGCGGCGTGCGCCAGTAGCGGGGCGCCCTGCCGCACCAGCGGCGAGGCTGCCAGCTCGGCGTGCCGCGTGGTCGCGCCGATGACCAGCTCGCCGTCCGCGCGGCTGATCCCGCTCAGCCCGTCCGCCCGGCCGATGTCGATCAGCACGGCGGGCGTGGCCAGCCGCAGCTTCATCATCGGCAGCAGCGAGTGGCCGCCTGCCAGCAGCTTGGCGTCGTCGCCGTGCTCGGCCAGCAGGCTGACCGCCTCCGCGGCCGAGCCGGCCGCCAGGTAGTCGAACGGGGCGGGGATCACCGGGCTCCCTCCGGCTCGGCGCCGGGTCCGCCGGGCACCGGGCGCTCGCCGGCCCCGGCCGCCGCGGCGGCCAGCACCGCCCTGACGATGTTGTGGTAGCCCGTGCACCGGCACAGGTTGCCCTCCAGGCCCTCGCGGACCTGCTCCTCGGTGGGGTGGCTGTTCTCGGCGAGCAGGCCGGCGGTGGCCATCACCATGCCGGGGGTGCAGAAGCCGCACTGCAGTCCGTGCTCCTGGCGGAACGCGGCCTGGATGGGGTGCAGGTCCTCCTGGCTGCCCAGGCCCTCGGCGGTCACCACGTGCTGGCCGGCCGCCTGGGCCGTCAGCACCGTGCACGACTTGACCGACTGCCCGTCGAGCAGCACCGTGCAGGCGCCGCACGAGGTGGTATCGCAGCCGACGTTGGCCGCCCGCAGGCCGAGATGCTCGCGCAGGAAGTGCACGAGCAGCAGCCGTGGCTCCACGTCCGCGCAGCGGGGCTCGCCGTTGACGGTGAGCTTGACCTCCATCAGTCGTTCTCCGATCGCCGTGCGTCCTGGCCTGGCCCGGCCGCGGCCTGGATCGCGGCCCAGACCCGCTGCGACGAGGTCGGCATGTCGATGTGCCGGACGCCGAGGTGGGCGACCGCGTCGATGACCGCGCTCTGCACGGCCGGCGTCGCGCCGATGGTGCCCGCCTCGCCGATGCCCTTGGCGCCCAGCGGGTTGTAGGTGGTCGGCGTGGCCATGTCGGCGAGCTCGAAGCTGGGCACCTCGGTCGCGGACAGGATCGGGTAGTCCGCGAAGCTCGCCGTCAGCGGGTTGCCGTCTGCGTCGTAGACGAACTCCTCGCACAAAGCCTGTGCCGCGCCCTGGGCGATGCCGCCGTGCCGCTGGCCCTCGGCCAGCAGCGGATTCAGCACCACGCCCGCGTCATCCACGGTCACCACCCGGCGCAGCACCGCCTTGCCCGTCTCGGTGTCCACCTCGGCGACCGCGACGTGCGTGCCGAACGGGTAGGTGGCGTTCGGCGCCGAGAACACGGTCCTGACCAGCAACCGCTCGTCCTGCGCCAGGTCCGCGAGCGGGACGGCGGCGTCCGGGTCGCCGAGCACAGAGAACGCGCTGCGGCCCGCGTCGAAGACCAGGTCGGCCGCGGCGGCCTCCAGCCGCGCGGCAGCCCGTTCCCTGGCGACGTCGATCAGCTCCCTGGAGGCCTGCTGCACGGCGGCCCCGCCCTGCTGGAGGCTGCGCGACCCGCCGGTGCCGCCGCCCTCGGGCACCAGGTCGGTGTCGCCCCACTTCAGGGTGATGCTCTCGACCGGGATGCCCAGCTCCTCGCTGGCCAGCATGGCCCAGGCGGTCTGGTGACCCTGCCCGTGCGGCGAGGTGCCGGTGAGAATCGTCGCGCTGCCGTCCGGGTGTACCTCGACGGTCGCGTTCTCGCTCGGCGGCCCCGACTCGTCACCGCCGCCGGTGATCTCCACGTAGGAGGCCACCCCGATGCCGAGCTGGACCACGTCGCCGCGCGCCCGGCGGTCCGACTGCTCGCGGCGCAGCTCGTCGTACCCGGCGGTGGCCAGCGCGAGATCAAGCGCGGCGGCGTAGTCGCCGGTGTCGTACAGGGCGCCGAACGCGGTCCGGTGCGGCTCGGTGAACGGCGGCAGCAGGTTGCGCCGCCTGACCTGCGCCGGGTCGGCGCCTATCGCCGCGGCGAACAGGTCCATCGCCCGCTCCAGCGCCGCGGTCGCCTCCGGCCGCCCCGCGCCCCGGTAGGCGCCGAGCGGCGTGGTGTTGGTGACCACGGTGACGGCGAACGCCTCGGCCTGCGGGATGTCGTAGGGACCCGGCGCCATCAGGATCGTCAGCGAGGGCAGGATCGCGCCGAGGCGCGGGTAGGCGCCCGAGTCCTGCACGATGTCGATCCGGTAGGCCCGCACGTCGCCGTCGCGGCTGCCGCCGATGGTCACCGTCTGCCGCTGCGCGCGGCCGTGGGTCATCGCGACCAGGTTCTCGAACCTGGTCTCGCTCCACCGCACCGGCCGGCCGAGCTCGCGGGCCGCCCAGCACACCACCGCGTGCTCGGGGTCGGAGCCGAACTTCGCGCCGAACGCCCCGCCCACGTCGGGGGTGATCACCCGGACCTTGTCCTTGGCCACGTGCAGCTGGCGGGCCAGGCTGCCCTTGGTGCCCTGCGCGCCCTGGTTCGGGATCCAGGCGGTCAGCCGTCCATCCTCCCAGACCGCGGCGCCAGACCGCGACTCCATCGGCGCCGGGGCGACCCGCTGGTTCTCGATGGTCTCGGTGACGACGACCTCGCAGTCCGCGAACAGGTCCGCGCTGGCCTCGTCCGGGTCGCCGAACGTCGCCGCGACGTTGGTCCCGGCGGACGGGAACAGCAGTGTCTCGTCGGCCAGCGCGGCGTCGTAGCCGACCACCGCGGGCAGCGGGTCGTAGTCCACGCTGACCAGCTCGGCCGCGTCCTCGCCCTGGTAGGACTCCTCGGTGAGCACCGCGGCGACCGGCTCGCCGACGAACCGGACAGTGTCGGTGGCCAGCGGGTGCTGGGCCATCTCCTGGTTGATCTCGGGGAAGCCCTTGCGGGTGGGCAGGCCGGCCAGGTCGGCGCCGGTGTAGACGGCGACGACGCCGGGTGACTCCAGCGCCGCGCCGACGTCGATGGCGGCGATCCTCGCGTGCGCGATGGGGGAGCGGACGAAGGTCAGGTGGCAGGCGCCGGACAGGCGCTCGTCCACCACGTCCTCGGTATAGACGCCGCCCGTGGTCAGGAACCGGGGGTCCTCGACCCGCAGCACTCGCGTGCCCAGGATGCTCACCGGCAGCCAGCTCCTTCCGACTTCGGGCGGCCATGATCGGGCGCCGGAGGCAGCCGGCGGACGTGGCCCTCGAAAGATCGTGCCGGGTGCGAGCGAGCAGGTCAAACTGGCCGTCGGCGCAGGCAGGCGGAGCCCTCCGCGGGAAGAAGGCGGAACCGCCTGCGGGAAGAACAACGCCCCTGGCGTAGTTGTGGCCAGCAGTAAATTCGTTTTACGGGCGGTTCACGCGCGAGTTAGCATCGGCTGCCGCCAGAGTTCAGATCGGAGCTAGTCGTGTTTTCGCGTGCGCCCGCGCGCCGCCTTACTGGCGCGCTGCGGCGATTCCCCGTCCTTTCCATCCACGATTTCCGGCTGCTGCTCGCCGACCGGCTGATCGCCCCGGCAGCGTACGGATTCTCGCTGGTGGGCGTCTCGTTCGCGGTTCTCGACTCGACCGGCTCGACCGCCGACCTGTCCTACGTGCTGGCCGCGCAGATCCTGCCCGCCCTGATCTTCACCCTGGCCGGCGGGGTCATCGCCGACCGGATCCGGCCGCAGCTCGTGATCGTGGCGGGCAACCTCATGATCGCGCTCGGCGAGGGCACCTTCGGCATCCTGGTGCTGGTGTCCGGGCATCCGCGGCTCTGGCAGATGATCAGCCTGGAGGTGCTGACCGGCACCGGCATGGCGATCTTCTACCCGGCATCCCAGGCGCTGCTGCCACGGCTGGTGCCCGGCTCGCTGCTCCAGCAGGCCAGCGCCGTCAGCCGGCTGGCGATGAACGGCGGCCAGATGGGCGGCGCGGTGATCGCCGGGTTCGCGGTGGCCGCGCTCGGCCCCGGCTGGGCGCTGGTCACCTGCGGCACCGGCATGCTCGGCACCGTGCCGCTGATGCTGAGCCTCAGCGTCGCCGCGCACGAGCGCGGCCAGGACACCGGCATGCTGCGCGACCTGCGCGAGGGCTGGTCGGAGTTCCGGTCGCACACCTGGCTGTGGGTCATCGTGGCGCAGTTCTGCGCGATCCTGATGGCCTGGTACGGCGCGTTCGAGGTGCTCGGCCCGGTGGTGGCGCGCACGCACTTCCACGGCGCCGCCGCCTGGGGCGCGATCACGGCCGCCGAGTCGGTCGGGCTGATCGCCGGCGGGTTCGTCTCGCTGAAGTTCACGCCGCGCCGCCCGATGCTGTTCATCGTGGTGATCGGCGGTGCCATCGCCATCTCGCCGGTGTCCCTGGCTGCCCCGTGGCCGCTGCCGGCGGTCTGCCTCGCCTCGCTGTTCCTTGGCGTGACGCTGGAGATGACGATGGTGCAGTGGACGGTGGCGCTGGCCCGGCGCATCCCGCCGCAGATGCTGGCCAGGGTGTCGTCCTACGACGCGCTCGGCTCGGTCATGGCGATGCCCGTGGGCGCGCTGGTGGCCGGCCCGCTGGCCGCGGCGATCGGGGTCTCCGCGGCCCAGTACGGCGCCGCCGCGCTGATCGTGGTGGCCACGCTGCTGGCGCTGGTGCCGAGGGAGATCCGCCGGTTCCGCGCCACGGACCTGCCGGCGCCGGCCGGGGAGCTGCCACCGGCCGGGGAGCTGGCCCCGGCCGGTGCCGGGGCCAGCCCGTCACCGCGCGGGCATGCCGCGGCCTAGCCAGGCAGCGGCATGCCCGCGCCGCGGGCGCTCATGACGAGCGCTGACCGGGGTCAGGCGACCAGCTCGGCGCTCCCGGCGAAAGCGGCCCACAGCCGGGTGTAGGACCCGCCGCGCTCCAGCAGCTCCGCGTGGCTGCCGACCTCCGCGACCCGGCCGGCCTCCATCACCACGATCTTGTCCGCGCGGGCGGCGGTGGTCAGCCGGTGCGCGACCAGCAGGGTGGTCCTGGCGGCCGCGAGCTGCTCGGTGGCCTGGTTGACCTCCGCCTCGGCGGCCAGGTCCAGCGCGGCGGTGGCCTCGTCGAGCAGCAGGATCGCCGGGTCCACCAGGTAGGCGCGGGCCAGCGCGATGAGCTGGCGCTGGCCCGCGGACAGGTTGCGGCCGCGCTCGGCGACCTCATGCTGGAAGCCGTCAGTCAGCCGGGCGATCATGCCGATGGCGCCTACGCCGCGCGCTGCCGCCTCCACCTCGGCATCGGTCGCCCCCGGGCGGCCGTAGGCGATCGCGTCCCGCACCGTGCCGGCGAACAGGTACGGCTCCTGCGGCACCACGCCGAGCTGCTGCCGGTAGCGGCTCAGGTCCAGCTCCCTGATGTCGGTGCCGTCGATCCGGATGCCGCCCGAGGTGACGTCGTAGAACCGGGCGATCAGCTTGACCACCGTGGACTTGCCCGCGCCGGTCTGGCCGACCAGCGCGACCGTCTCGCCCGGCGCGATCGACAGGCTGACCCCGCCGATCGCCTCCGTGCGCTGGCCCTGGTAGGCGAAGTGCACGTCGTCCAGCTCGATGCCGCCGCGCAGCCGGGGCGGCGTCACCGGGTGCGCCGCGGCCGGAGTGCTGGTCGGCGTGCGCAGCAGGTCCTTGATCCGCTGCAGCCCGACGTTCGCCTGCTGGTAGCCGTCGAACACCTGGGAGAGCTGCTGCACCGGGGAGAACAGCGAGTCGATGTACAGCAGGTAGGCGATCAGCCCGCCCGCCGTCAGGACCCCGTTGTGCACCTCGGTGGCGGCGGCGAACAGCACCAGGGCGCCGGCGATGGTGGACATGGCCTGCACGAACGGGAAGTACAGCGCGATGTACTTCTGGGCGCGCAGCCGCGAGGTGCGGTACGCGCCGGACAGCCCGGCGAACCGGTCGCTGTTCACCCGCTCGCGCCGGTAGGCCTGCGACACCCGCAGCCCGGCCACGTTCTCCTGCAGGTCGGCGTTGACCACCGACACCTTCTCCCTGGCCTCCCGGTAGGCGCGCGCGGACTTGGCCCGGAACACCAGCGTCGCGACGACCAGCACCGGCAGCACGGTGAACAGCGTCAGGGCCAGCCGGACGTTGATGAACAACAGCGCGATCAGCACGCCGATAAAGGTCAGCGCCGAGTTCACCATGGTGATCAGGCCGGTCTGCAGGAACGAGGAAAGCGCGTCCACGTCCGTCGTCATCCGGGTCATGATCCGCCCGGTCAGCTCCCGCTCGTAGTAATCAAGGCCGAGCCGCTGGAGCTGGCTGAAGATCTTCACCCGCAGCGTGTAGAGCAGCCGCTCGCCGTTGCGGCCCACGACCACGGTCTGCATCGAGTTGACCACCCAGTCCGCGCCGACGATGGCCAGCGCGATGAGGGCGATGATCGCGACCTCGTGGAACTCGCGCCGCTCGATACCGTTGTCGATGCCGCCGCGGACCAGCCACGGCATCGCGACCCCGGCGAGCGCGTCAAGACCGTCCAGCGCCAGGCCGATCATCAGCGCCACCGCGAACGGGCGCAGCAGCCGGGCCAGCGTGAAGCCGGGGTCGGCGGAGCGAGACAGCTCCTCCGGCACCTCCGGGGTGTCGTTGGCTGGCGGCAGCGCGTCCACCTTGGCCAGCATCTCGGGGGTCGGCGGGATCCCGGCTAGCAGGCCGCCGCCCATGGCCGCGCTTGACAAGCCGCCCGCGCCCGCCCGGCCGGCCGCCCGGCCCCGGCCCGCCCCGAGGCCGTTGCCCCGGCCGATCGCGGTGCTCGCCACGGCGACGAGCTGCCGGGCACTCGCCCCGGCCGCCGCGTCACTGCCTGGCTGGCCGTTCGAGGCCTGCCCGGCGGGCCACAGCTCCGGCGTGATGCTCCCGGCGGCCGGCCCGGCCGTGAGGGCGGCGGCCCGCGCAGCGTCCTCGTTCTCGTAGAAAGCAAGTTCCCCGGCGTCCACGCCCTCGGCGTCGGCGCCAGGTCCGGCAAGCAGCAGCCGGTACAGCGGGCAGCGGGCGGTCAGCTCCTCATGCGTGCCGAGGTCCACCAGCCGGCCCTCGTCCAGCACCGCGATCCGGCTGGCGAGCTGGAGGGTGGACCGGCGGTGCGCGATCAGCAGCGTGGTCCGCCCGGCCATCACCTTGCGCAGCGTCGCGTGGATCTGTGCCTCGACCCTCGCGTCGATGGCCGAGGTGGCGTCGTCCAGGATCAGGATTCTCGGGTCGGTGATCAGCGCCCTGGCCAGCGCGACCCGCTGCCGCTGCCCGCCGGACAGCGTCAGGCCCTGCTCGCCGACGACCGTGTCGTACCCGTCGGGCAGCTCGGTGATGAACTCGTCCGCCTCCGCGGCCTTCGCCGCCGCGATGACCTGCTCGTCGGTGGCGTCTGGCCGGCCGTAGGAGATGTTCGAGCGCACCGTGTCGGAGAACAGGAAGCTGTCCTCCATGACCAGGCCGATCGACGCGCGCAGCGAGTCCAAGCCGCAGGTCCCGCACGTCCTGCCCGCCGACCCGGATGGCGCCAGAGCCAACGTCGTAGAACCGGGGCAGCAGCAGCGACAGCGTCGACTTGCCCGAGCCCGAGGTGCCGACCACCGCGATCGTGTCGCCCGCCGGGACCCGCAGCGACAGGCCGCGCAGCACCGGCTGCGAGGGCACGTACCCGAAGCAGGCCGTCGTCCAGCTCGATGTCCGGCGTGCCGGGAGCCAGGTCCGCCGCGTCCGGCTTCTCGGTGATCACCGGCCGGGAGTCGATCACCTCGTACACCCGGATCACGCTGGCCCGCGCCTCCTGGCCGACGGTGATCAGCCCGGTCAGCGCCCGGACCGGGCCGACCAGCTGGGCCAGGTAGGTGGAGAACGCCAGGAAGGTGCCGAGCTGGATCGAGCCGCGGATGGCCAGCCAGCCGCCCAGCGCCAGCACGCCGACCTGGCCGATGGCCGGCACCGCGCCGAGCGCCGGGACTGTACCTGGCCATCAGCCGGACGGCCCGGACCCGGCTCGCGTACAGCACCTTGCTGACGCCTTCGAGCCGCTCGACCTCCTGATCCTCCTGGCCGAAGCCCTTGACCACCCGGACCCCGGTGATCGCGCCCTCCACCGTGCCGGCCACGTTCGCCGCCTGCTGCTGCGCGTCCCAGCTCGCCGGGAACAGCCGCTTGCGGGAGGCCAGCGAGATGAACAGCAGCGCCGGGCCGACCGCCAGCCCGATCACGGTCAGCAGCGGGGACAGGAAGGCCATCGCGATCAGCGAGAGGAAGAACAGCAGCGCGTTGCCGATCAGCATCGGGACCATGCCGAGCAGGCTCTGGATCATGTTCAGGTCCGAGATCGACCTGCTGACGATCTGCCCGGTGTGCAGCTGGTCCTGCCGCGCCCCGTCCAGCCTGGTCAGCGAGCCGAACAGCTCGGTGCGCAGGTCATGCTGGACGTCCAGGGAGAGCCGGCCGCCGAGATAGCGGCGCACGAAGACGCCGCCGAAGTTGAGCAGCGCCGCCGCGATCAGCAGCGTCGCGCCCGGCCAGATCGGCTGCTTGTGGGTCAGGATCGCGTTGTCCACGATGTCCCGCTGGATCAGCGGGATGATCACCGTGACCACGGTGGCGAGCAGCGACCCGCCCAGCGCGGCCACCGCCAGCACCGGATGCCGCCAGCAGTACCGCATCAGCCGCTTCAGCCACCCGGTGTCGCTGGCCGGTGCGCTGTCGCCCTGGGGTGTGCTGTCTTGGGTGGTAGTCGGGGGAGTGCCGTTCTGGGGAACGCCGTTGTTCAGGGTCACACGGTCCTTCCAGGTCACGCGGTCCTTCCAGGTCACGCGGTCCTTCCAGGTCACACGGTCCTTCCAGGTCACGCTGTCCTTCCAGGTCACGCTGTCCTTCCAGGTCACGCTGCTTGTGCTACTGAGCCGCGGGGGCGGTGCCGGTCCGGCGCCGGGACTCCATCGCCGCGCGAACATGCCGCAGGTCCTCGTGGATCTCCGGGCCGCGCCCGGTCTGCTCCAGCAGCCCCGTCAGCCATTCCCCGTAGATCGCGTCCGCGCGCTGCACCGCGACGCTGCCCGCCTCGGTGAGCTGGAGGCGGACCACCCGCCGGTCGCCCGGCTCGGCCACCCGCCTGGCCAGCCCGGCCGCGACCAGGCTGTCCGCGATCGCCGTCAGCGTCGGCTTGGCGACGGCCAGCCGCTCGGCCAGCCGCGCCGACCGCTCGCCGCCCGCGCCGGCCAGCTTGAGGATGCGGTACTGCTGCGGGCTCAGCCCGGAGTCCACCCGCTCCATGACCCGCCCCAGCCACATCAGCGTCAGCACGGACTCCAGCGCGTCCTCGGCCGGCCCAGCTCCCGCCGGCCCGGCTCCCGCCGGCCCGGCCTCCGGCTGGATGGTCTCTGGCGCAGGAAGCGGCACCCCATCCCCTTTCGTACGGCACCCTTACAGTTCGCCACCCTAACAAATCCGAGCCCGCCCATATGCCCGCCGCGCCCTCCGCCCGCCCGTCCCACCCGCCTCGCCCCAGCGGGCGCCCCTTGCCCAGTCCGCCTCGCCCCAGCGGGTGCCCTTGCCCAGTCCGCCTCGCCTTCGCCGGCGCTCTCTCCCGGCCGCGCCCCTACCCACCTCCTCCGGGCCACCCCGCTGGTCCCATCCGGCTCATTCACCCCACCCGGCTCGCCCGCCTAGCCTCAGCGAGGCCGGCCTCGTCGCTCCCAGCCTGCGGATACAGCAGTGAACCCACTTCTACTGTCGCTGTAATGACAGTAGAAGTGGGTTCACTGTCGTTGGGCCGGGCGCCGGGTCAGGCGGCACTGGGGCTGAAGTGAACTGCAGGACTGGTGGGACTGACCCACCCGCCGGTTCCCCGGCTCTCGGCTCCCCGCCCGCTTCCGGCCCGCCCGCTTCCGCCCCGCCCGCTTCCCACCCGCCCGCTTCCCACCCGCCCGCTCCCGGCCCGCCCGCTCCCGGCCCGCCCGCTCCGGCCCGCCCGCGCCCGGCTCGAGCCAGTGCCGCCCGCGCTTGCCCACCCGCCCGCGCCTGCGCCGACCGGTCGTGCCGCCGCTCGTGCCAGCCATGCTGGTCTGGTTAGGTGCTGATGGCGACCTTGGCGCGGGCGGCGCGAACCGCCGCCGACAGCGTGCCGATGTCGTAGGCGCCGTAGTGGCGGAGCCCGTTGATGAAGAACGTGGGCGTGCCCGACACCCCGCTCAGGTCCGCCGAGTCCACGTCCGCCGCGATCTTGCCGCGCCCCGCGTGGCGGCGCAGGTCGGCCGCGAACCGGTCCACGTCAAGCTCCAGGTCGGCGGCATAGTGCGCCAGGTCCTTGCGGGTCAGCGCGCCCTGGTGCTCGAGCAGCACCGCGTGCATCTCCCAGAACCGGCCCTGCACCGCCGCCGCCTCCGCGCCCTCGGCGGCGAGCTGGGCGTGTGGGTGCACGTCGGACAGCGGCAGGTGCCGCCACACGTAGTGCAGGTCCCCGTAGTCGGCCAGCAGCTCGCGGATGACCGGCTCGGCCTCGCCGCAGTACGGGCACTCGAAGTCGCCGTACTCCACCACCGTCACCGGTGACCTGGCCGGCCCGCGGGTGTGGTCATAGTGCTCGTCCACCGGCACCGCGAGGTCGATCAGCGACTCGGCGATTCCGAGCAGGGCGCGGATCCGGGCGCGCCGGGGCAGCGCGGCGGTGATCCGGAACACGATCCAGGTCAGCAGGGACGCGCCGAGCGCGGCGGCCAGGATGCCGACCTTGGCCTCCTGCAGGTGCAGGCCGGTGAAGGCGAGAGTGGCGATGAGCAGCGACACGGTGAAGCCGATGCCCGCGATCGTGCCGGCCCCGGTGACGGCGGCCCAGCCGATCGGCGGCCGGAGCCGGCCCCGGCTGATCCGGGTGACCAGCCAGGCCACGCCGACCGTGCCGACGGGCTTGCCGATCACGTAGCCGAGCACGATGCCGAGCGTGACCGGCGCGGTGAACGCATGGGCCAGGAAGCTGCCGCTGATCACCACCCCGGCGTTGGCCAGCGCGAAGATCGGCACGATGACGTAGCTGCTCCACGGGTGGTAGAGCTGCTGGAGCCGGTCGTTGGGCGAGATCGCGGTGCCCACGCCCGCCTGCGCGGAGCGGGCCAGCTCGGCGGTGGGCTGCTCGCGGAACCGCAGGAATTCCTCCGAGGCCTGCTCCAGGTCGGTGCGGGCCGCCGGGTGCGCCACGGTCAGCAGGCCCATCAGGAGGCCGACCACGATCGGGTCGACGCCGGACTCGTAGAACGCGATCCAGGCGCCGATGCCGATCAGCGCGTAGCCGACCCCGTTGCGGATGCCGAGCTGGCGGCCGGCGGCGGCCACGGCGAGCAGCCCGAGGCCGACCGCCAGCGGCGGCCAGTCCAGCCGCCCGCTGTACACGAAGGCGATGATCGACAGCGCCACCAGGTCATCGACAATCGCGAAGGTGAGCAGGTAGGTGCGGACCCGGTCGGGGAGCTGCCGCCCGACCAGCGCGAGCATGCCGAGCGCGAACGCGGTGTCCGTGGACATCGCGGTGCCCCAGCCGTAGGCGGTGCCGGTGCCGGCGTTGACCGCCAGGTAGATGGCGATCGGCACGATCATGCCGCCAAGCCCGGCCGCGACCGGCAGGGTCAGCCGCCGCCGCTCGCGCAGCTCGCCCATGTCGAACTCGCGCCGCGCCTCCAGCCCCGCGACCAGGAAGAAGAACGCCATCAGCCCGGAGTTGACCCACTCGCGGAGGGTGAGCCCGAGTTCCTGGCTGTTGGCGTGCACGGACAGGTCCAGGTGCCACCAGCCCTGGTAGCCGGCCGGGTCGAGGTTGGCCCAGCCCAGGGCGGCCAGCGTGGCGGCGAGCAGGATCGCCGCGCTGCCGGTCTCGGTGCGCAGGAACTGGCGGAGCGGCGTCTCCAGGCTCCGTGCCCAGGCGGTCGTCCCCGAGAAGACCGACGCCGGTGGCTGAGGCTCCGCCATCCGGGAATTTTCTCCCGAACGGCCGCCGTCGGCGGCGACCGCGTCGTCGGCCGGCGCGTCGTGGTCCCGGTCGCGGGGCGGTCCCGTGCTATCTGTCCCAGGCTGCCCCGACTGTGCCGCGCCGCTACTGGGACGCAGACCGTCGCCAGCCGCCCTTCGCCCGGCCGAGCAGCCCCCGGCGCGGCGCCTCGCCGTCCGGCGCCGAGCCCTTGGCCGCCTTCGCGGCGTCCGCCGGGTCCGGCAGCCCGTTGGCCGCCGCGACCTCCTTGAACCAGTGCGCGCTCGCCTTGGGCGTCCTGGCCAGCGTCTCGTAGTCCACGTGCACCAGCCCGAACCGGCGCTCAAGCCCGAGCGCCCACTCGAAGTTGTCCAGCAGCGACCAGGCGAAATAGCCGCGCAGGTCGGCGCCCTCCTCGATGGCCTGGCGCGCGGCGCGCAGGTGGGCGTCCAGGTAGCTGATCCGGTCGGTGTCCGGCACCGTGCCGTCGGCCTGCACCTGGTCGTCGCTGGCCATCCCGTTCTCGGTCACGTACATCGGCGGCAGGGTGTACTCCTGGCTCACCGAGACCAGCAGGTCGCGCAGGCCGTCGGGGTCGATCTCCCAGCCCATCTGAGTGGTCGGCAGCTTCTGCGGGACCCGGACCACGTCCTTGCAGTTCACCCAGGCCGACGGCCGGTCGGCCATCCGCCTGGCCTCGGCCAGGGTGGCCGGCCGGACATAGGGCCGCTGGTAGTAGTTGACGCCAAGGAAGTCCAGCGGCGCCGAGATGTGCGCCAGGTCGCCGTCCCTGACGTGCTCGGTGAAGCCCAGGTCGGCGACCTCCTCCAGCAGCGTCTCCGGGTAGCCGTCGGCGAACAGCGGCCCGAGGAAGAACCGGTTCTTGCGGTCCTCGTGCCGCCGGGCGGCCCGCTGCGCCCCCTCGGACGGGCTGGCCGGCCGGATCGGCGTCAGGTTCAGCGTGATGCCGAGCTTGCTGGCCGGCTTCGCGGCGCGCATCCGCTCGACGGCCAGGCCGTGCCCGAGCAGCGTGTGATGCCCGGCGGCCAGCGACTCCGCTGGCTCGGTGCGGCCCGGCGCGTGCGAGCCGTGCGCGTAGCCGAGGAACGCCGTGCAGTACGGCTCGTTGAAGGTGGTCCACCACTCGATCCGGTCGGCGAACTCCTCGTGCACCGCGGCGGCGAAGTCCGCGAACCGCAGCGCCGTGTCCCTGGCCGGCCAGCCGCCGGCGTCCTCCAGCACCTGCGGCAGGTCCCAGTGGTAGATGGTGACCCACGGCTTGACCCCGGCGGTCTCCAGCTCGTCGAGCAGCCGGTGGTAGAAGTCGGCGCCCGGCTGGTGCAGCTTGCCCGTCCCGGTGGGCTGCAGCCGGGGCCAGGCCACCGAGAACCGGTAGTACTCCGCGCCCAGCCAGCCCAGGATCTTCGCGTCCTGCGGGTAGCGGTGGTAGTGGTCGCAGGCCACGTCCCCGGTGTCGCCGTTGAGGATCCTGCCGTCCTCGTGGCTGAAGGTGTCCCAGATGGACGCCGACCGGCCGTCCTCGTTGACGGCGCCCTCGATCTGGTACGAGGCGGTCGCCGTCCCCCACGCGAACCCGTCAGGGAACTTGATCATCAGAACTCCTGTTCAGTGCGGTCTGCCTCGTCAGTGCGCTGACGCCGAGGCGGTCGCGCTGGGGTGCAGCATTGGTTGGTAGCCGGCGGCCAGCACCGCGACGATCGCCGGCGGGGTTAGCAGTTCCACGGTGGCGCGCGGCGGCAGGCTCGCCGGCGCCGCGTAGCCATTGAACGACCAGGGCAGCAGCCGCCCGCCGGCCAGCAGGCCGGCCGTGCCGTCCAGCGCGACCATGGCGCCGTCCGGCAGCTCGCCCGCGACCGCGGGGCGGGTCCGCTTGGCGCGGGTCCGTGAGTCGACGCGCTCGGCGTGCAGCACGGTGTCCATCTCCCCGGCCCGCAGCGGCCCGGGCAGGCCCGCGGCCTGCTGCCAGGCCCGCGCGAACGAGGCAAGCTCCGCGCGGCGGCAGTACCCGCACGGCCGGTGCCCGGCCGCCAGCGCGGTGGCCTCGTCGAGGAAGAACAGCGCCGTCCAGCGCCCCGGCGGCATCACGTCGAGGCGCCGCCCGCGCCAGTCGAGCACGCAGGAGATCCACATCTTGGTCCGCCACCGGCTGGTGCCCAGCGTCCGGTCCGGACGGGCGATGCAGCCGCGGTTGCCCATCAGCAGTCCGCGTGCCGGGACGGCGACGATCTCGCCGTACGGGGTCACCCGGTTCTGCAGGGGCGCGCGCGGTGTTGCGGTCACCCGGCCATTTTCCTACGCGAAACGTATTGTTTGCGCCCCGACCCGCTTAGTTCAGCCGGCCCGCTTATAGGCGCGCACCGCGAGCGGCGCGAACACGATGAAGATCCCGGCCAGCCAGACCAGGCTCTTCCACAGGCTCGACTCGATCGGGAAGCCAAGCGCCAGCCCGCGCATCGTGTCGATCACGTACGTCACCGGCTGGTTGTTGGCGAAGGCCTGGAGCCAGCCGGGCATCGTCGAGATGGGCACGAACGCCGAGCTGAGGAACGTGATCGGGAACAGCCAGATCAGGCCGAACGCCTGCACCGACTCCTCGTCGCCGATGGCCAGCCCGGTGAACGCCGCGATGCAGCAGATCGCCAGGCCGAACACGATGGCCAGCACGACCATCATGATGGCCGGGAACACCCCGTTGGTGAACCGGAAGCCGACCGCGTAACCGACCCCGATGACGATCAGGATCGTCACGGTCATCCGCGCGGTGTCGGCGACCAGCCGCCCGGCCAGCACCGCCGACCTGGCCATCGGCATCGACCGCAGCCGGTCGATGACGCCCTTCTTCAGCTCCTGGGCCAGGGCGATGGCCGTGCCGAACGTCGCGAACGCAGCGGTCTGCCCGATGATGCCGGGCATCAGGAAGTTGACGTAGCCGCCCGGCACGTGCACCGGGATGGCCCCGCCGAACACGTAGCGGAACATCAGCACGAACATCACCGGCTGGATGACGGTGAACACGATGTAGGCGGGCACCCGCATCCAGACCAGCAGGTTGCGCCGGGTGATGGTGAGGGTGTCGCTGACCGCCCAGCGGGCCTGGGTGAGCAGGCCGGGCTCGCCTGGCGTGCCGGGTGCGGTCGCGGGAGCGGTAACGGCGGTCATGACGCTGCCTTCGCTGTGCTCGTGCCGGACTCGGCGTTGCCAGTCTCGGATTTTCCGGGCTCGGATTTTCCGGGCTCGGACTTGTCGGCCTTCTTCTTGCGGCCGCGCCGCCGGCCGGACTCCTCTTCCTCCACGGCGTGCCCGGTCAGCGCCAGGAACACGTCGTCCAGCGACGGCCGGCGCAGCGCCAGGCCGCGGGTCGGCCACCCCGGCGGCGTCCAGCCCGCGGACCGCGTCGATCAGGGCGTCGGAGCCTCGGCCGCCGACGCCGACGTTGATCACGCCCGTCTCCTTGTCGACGTGCGGCTCGCTCTCGCCGATCCGGCCGATGGCCGCGACAGCGTCGCTGACCTTGTTCCGGTCGGGGACGGTGAACTCCAGCACGTCGCCGCCGACCCGGCCCTTGAGCTCCTCGGCCGTCCCGGCCGCGATCACCAGGCCGTGGTCGATGACCACGATCTCGTCGGCCAGCTCGTCGGCCTCGTCCAGGTACTGGGTGGTGAGCAGCAGCGTCGTGCCGCCGGCCACCAGCGTCCTGATGATGTCCCACATGCCGAGCCGGGACCGCGGGTCCAGGCCGGTGGTGGGCTCGTCGAGGAACAGCACCTGCGGCCGGCCGACCAGGCTGGCCGCCAGGTCCAGGCGGCGCTGCATGCCGCCGGAGAAGTTCTTCGCCGCCCGGTCCGCGGCGTCCAGCAGGTCGAACTGGCCCAGCAGCTCCATGGCCCTGGCCCTGGCCTGCGGCCAGCTCAGGTGGTACAGCCGCCCGATGATCTCCAGGTTTTCCCGGCCGGTCAGCTCTTCCTGGATCGCCGCCGACTGCCCGGACAGGCCGATCGACCGGCGCACCGCGGCGGCCTGCCTGACCACGTCCTTGCCCTCCACCAGCGCCCGGCCGCCGTCGGGCAGCAGCAGCGTGGTGAGGATGCGAACGGCGGTGGTCTTCCCCGCGCCGTTCGGGCCGAGCACCCCGAGTATCGTGCCGCGCGGCACGGACAGGTCGATGCCGCGCAGCGCGTGTACCTCGCCGAACGACTTTGTCAGGCCCTCAACCAGGATCGCCGGGGCCGAGCTGTCTAGCGTCACCTGAGCGTTCACCTCCGCGCTCTCGCGCGGCGAGTGCCTCCCGCCCCCGTCGCGCCTCCGCGAACTGCAACTTACCGGCCACGACGCCAGTCCGCGAACCGGTTAGCAGCTGGCGAACAGGGCACCCCGCTAGGCTGAACAGCGATGGAGGACCCTGTGCACACTCTCGCGATCATCGCGACGGTCTTCGGCATCACGTTCCTCGCGGAGCTGCCCGATAAGAGCCTGTTCGCTTCCCTGGTGCTCGGCACCAGGTACGGGCGGCTGCCGGTCTGGACCGGAGCATCGGCGGCATTCGCCGTGCATGTGGTCATCGCCGTCACCGCCGGGCAGCTGCTGACCCTGCTCCCGCACCGGGTGCTTGAGGCCATCGTGGCCTGCCTGTTCCTCGCCGGATCCGGCTACCTGCTGGCCTCCAGCTTCCGTCAGGGCAGTCACGGGGACGAGGCCGACGCGGCACGCCAGGGTGATGCCGGGCTGTCGTTCAGGAAGATCGCGGTGATGTCCTTCGGGGTGGTCTTCCTCAGCGAATGGGGCGATATCACCCAGATCACCACGGCCAACCTCACCGCCAGGTACGCCGACCCGCTAGCCGTCGCCGTCGGGGCCGTGCTGGGGCTGTCCGCGGTCGCCGCGCTCGCGGTCAACCTGGGGGCCAAGAGCCTGGACGTGATCCCGATGGCCTGGGTGCAGCGGGTCACCGGGACCATCCTGCTCGGCTTCGGCGCGTACAGCGCGGTCCAGGCCATCACCGGCTGACCTGGGCGCGCTTGTACTCTGGCGGCGTGCCAGCAGCCGCGGCCGGGTGGCCGGCCGAGACCGTGTTGACCGAGTTCGTGCTGACGCTGTCCTGCCCGGACCGGCCGGGAATCGTGGCGGCGGTGTCCGGGCTGCTCGCCTGCCGCGGCGGCAACATCGTGGAGAGCCAGCAGTTCGGCGACACCGGCACCGGGCGGTTCTTCATGCGGGTCCAGTTCACCGTTCCCGCGGCCGGGCCCGGCGAGGGCGGGCTGCGGGCGGCGCTGGCCGGGCTGGCCCCGGTGCTGGAGCTGGACTGGGAGCTGTGGGACACCGCCGTGCCGCCGCGCGTGCTGATCCTCGTCTCCCGCGCCGGGCATTGCCTGAACGACCTGCTGCACCGGCAGCGGTCCGGGCAGCTTGGCATCGACGTCGTCGCGGTCGCCGCCAACCACCCCGACCTCCGCCCGATGGCGGAGGGGTACGGGGTCGAGTTCCATCACCTGCCCGTGACACCGGAGACCAGGGCGGCGCAGGAAGCCGAGATCCTCGCCCTGGCGCGGCGGCACCTGGCCGACTTCGTGGTGCTGGCCAGGTACATGCAGGTGCTGTCCGACTCCTGGTGCGCCGAGATGGCGGGCAAGGTGATCAACATCCATCACTCGTTCCTGCCGAGCTTCAAGGGCGCCAGGCCCTATCACCAGGCGCACGCGCGCGGCGTCAAGCTGATCGGCGCCACCGCGCACTACGTGACCGGCGACCTGGACGAGGGGCCGATCATCGAGCAGGAGGTCGCCAGGGTCGATCATGGCGACGGGCCGGCCGAGCTGATGGCCGTCGGCCGGGATATCGAGTGCCTGGCCCTGGCCAGGGCGGTGCGCTGGCACGCCGCCCGCCGGGTGCTGCTGAACGGCGACAAGACGGTGGTGTTCCGCTGATGAGCACAACGGTGGTGTTCCGCTGATGAGCACAACGGTGGTGTTCCGCTGATGAGCGCAGCGGCGGGCGAGGCTGCTCACGGCAGGGTCGCGCTGGTCACCGGCGCGGCGCGGGGCATCGGTGCCGCGACCGTGGCCGCGCTGGCCGCGAGCGGCTGGCGGGTGCTCGCCGTTGATGCCTGCGCCCCGGATCCCGCGCTGCCTTATGACCTGGGTACCCGTGACGAGCTCGACCGGGTGGTGGCCGGGGCTGGCGGTCCTGGCGGGGTCGGCGGGCCGGGCGGGGGAGCGGCCGTCGCGTTCGCGGCCGACGTCAGGGACGCCGCCGCGCTCGGTGCGGCGGTCGCCGAGGCCGAGCGGCGCTGGGGCGGGCTTGATGCCGCCATCGCCGTGGCCGGCGTGATCGCCGGCGGCGTGCCCGCCTGGGAGCTGCCGGCCGATCAGGAGGCCGCCGTGCTCGACACCGACCTGCGCGGCGTGCTGAACCTGGCCCGCGCCGCCGTGCCCGCCCTGCTGCGCAGGCCGCAGCCGCGCAGCGGCCGGTTCCTCGCCGTCGCCTCCGCCGCCGCGACCAGGGGCCTGCCGATGCTCGCGGCCTACTGCGCCGCCAAGGCCGGGGTAGCCGGGTTCGTCCGTGCCCTCGCCGCCGAGCTTGGCGGCACCGGTGTCACCGCCAACGCCGTCAGCCCCGGCTCCACCGCCACCCCGATCCTGGACGAGAGCGCCCGGCTGTACGGGCTGGCCGGGCCGGCGGAGTTCGCCAGGCAGCAGCCCATCGGCCGGCTGCTGGCCCCGGCGGAGGTCGCGGCCGTGCTCGCGTTCCTGGCCAGCGACGATGCCGCCGCGATGACCGGCGCGGTCGTCCCGGTAGACGGCGGCCTCGCCCTGTGACCCGCCTCGGGAGCGACGCCGGGCTGCGGGTGCCAGGGCCGGCCGAGCTGGGGGTCAGCCCGGAGGCCGGGCTGCCGGCCGGGATGGCCGTGGAACTGGACCCGGGGGTTTCGCAGGTCACCGAGGACGTGCTGTTCGGCGGATCGCCGGCCCGGCTGCTGCGGCTCACCGGCGCGGGCGTCCGCGCGCTGGCCGAGCTGCGGGCCGGCCTGATCCGCACCCCGGCGGCAGGCCTCCTGGCCCGCCGCCTTACTGACACGGGCATGGCCCAGCCGCGCCCGGCCAGCCTCGCCGGCCGCACCGACCCGGCGGGTTCGCCCGGCCCGGAGAACGTGCCCGGCCCGTACGAGCCCGCGCCGCTGCCCGTGACGGTCGTGATCCCGGTGCGAGACCGGGCGGCCGAGCTGGCCCGGTGCCTCGCGGCCGCCGGGCGGGATTACCCCGTGCTGGTGATAGACGACGGGTCGGCCGACGCTGGTGCCGTCGCCGCCGCCTGCGCCGCGCACGGCGCCCGGCTGATCCGCCGTCCCGTCACCGGCGGGCCCGCCGCCGCCCGTAACACCGCGCTCGCCGCAGTGCCCGCCGGCCTGGTCGCATTCCTGGACAGCGACTGCGTGCCCCCGCCCGGCTGGATCGCAGCCCTGGCCGGCCACTTCGCCGACCCCCTGATCGCCGCCGTCGCCCCCCGGATCGTGCCGGCCGCCTCCAGCTCGCGCCCGGCTGCCGCCAGCCTTGACCTCGGCCAGACGCCCGCCACGGTCGCGCCGCTGACCAAGGTCGCGTACGTGCCCACGGCCGCCCTGCTGGCCCGGCGCGCGGTACTCGGCGACGGGTTCGACGAGGCGCTGCGCTACGGCGAGGACGTGGACCTGGTCTGGCGGCTGATCGAGGCGGGCTGGCGAGTCCGCTACGAGCCCGCCGTCCAGGTCGCGCACGATGAGCCCGCCGGCCGGGCCGCGCTGCTGGCCCGCCGGTTCCGCTACGGGACCTCGGCCGCGCCGCTCACCCGCCGCCACCCCGGCGCCGTCGCCCCGCTGGTGCTCCAGCCCTGGCCGGCGCTGACCATGGCCGCGCTGCTCGGCCGCCGGCCCGTGCTGGCCGGCGCCGCGTTCGGCGCCTCGGCCGCGCTGCTGTCCCGGCGGCTGCGCGCCAGCGGCCTGCCCGCCGACGGCCTCGCCCGGCCGCTGGCCGGCGGCGTCTGGCAGACCTGGCTCGGCACCGGCCGCTGGTGCGGCCAGTTCGCCTGGCCCGCCGCCGTCGCCGCGCTCGCCTGCCCCGGCGGCCGCCGGGCACGAACCCGCTGGGGCCGCCGGGCCGCCGCCGCCAGCCTGCTGGCCGGCCCGGCACTGGCCGACTGGGCCGCCTCGCGGGACGGCGACCCGCTGCGCCACCTCGCCGGCGCCCTCGCCGATCAGGCCGCCTACGGTGTCGGCGTCTACGCGGGCTGCCTGCGCGAGCGCCTGTTCACGCCGCTGCTGCCGACCGTGGCGTGGCGCCCGGTCCCCGGCCTGTCCCGCCGCTCCGTCGACTCCTAACCTCGCCCGGCCCTGCCCGTCCGCACCGCCAGCCTTGACAGGTGACCAAATGGTCACCTAATCTCGGAGGCATGGACGAGGTGTTCAGGGCGCTGGCCGATCCGACCAGGCGGAGCCTGCTTGACGAGCTGTTCCGCGAGGACGGCCAGACCCTGAGCGCCCTGGAGGAGCGGTTCCCCATGACGCGCTTCGGGGTAATGAAGCACCTCAAGCTGCTCGAAGCGGCGGGCCTGGTCGTCACCAGGCGGCGCGGCAGAGAGAAGCTGCACTTCCTGAACCCGGTCCCCATCCGGCTCGTCCACGACCGGTGGGTGAGCAAGTACGCCGAGCCCTGGGCCGCGTCGCTCAGCGGCCTGAAGCAGGAACTGGAGAGGACGATGGAGAAGGTATTCGAGATCTACATCAGGACCACTCCCGAGCGGCTCTGGGAGGCGATCACCGACTCGGAGATCAGGGCCAAGTACAACTTCGGGGCGGGCGTCACCTCGGACTGGACGCCGGGCTCGCGTTACGAGATGGGCTCCGCGGCCGCCGGCATGCTGCTCGGCGAGGGGGAGAACCTGGAGGTCGACCCGCCGCGCAGGCTCGTGCAGAGCATGACCGCGCTGTGGAGCGACGACGTCAAGAGCGAAGGGGCGACCCGGATCACCTGGGAGATCGAGCAGGTCGCCGACTCATGCCGGCTGACCGTCACGCACGACCAGCTCCGCGAGAACGCGAACGACGAGCTGTACGGCGGCTGGCCGATGATCCTGTCGGGCCTGAAGACCTGGCTGGAGACCGGCGAGCTGCTCACCACCCCCGGCTCCCTCATGTACACCTGACCGAGCCGCACCCGCCCGCGCCGGCCTCCGCCGGCGCGGGCGCCACCATGCGGGCCGGCCGCAATTGCTAGACCTCGGCGGCCCGTTCATAAACTTGGTCAGGCATGCCGACCCAGCCGAATACCTCCTGCAGTAGCCGCTGTTTCTCCAGCCGGTCGGCCAGCGATCGCGCTGAGTAGAGGAACTCAAGCTCGACTACTGGGCATGTCGCGATGACACCGCCCTGTTGCCGATGAACTCGTCGAAGTCGCCCTGGTCGGCCATCTCCCCGAGCCGAGCCAGGGCGCGGAGGCGCACCATCCGCTGGCCGACTTCGCGGAGTGCGGCATTGACCGTGTCCTTCTTGGTCGTAGTCCCCAGCACTTCGGCCGCTACCGCCAGCGCTTCCTGGTCGATCTCGATCGGCGTCTTCACCATCGCCACGACGTTCTCCAAATCTCCGGACTGCGCTCGGTACCCGCCCCGTGGCTGATTAAGGCCGCCGGGCGGGTAAGAGGCTGGCGTCGTAGGCGCGGCGCAGGTACGCGGCGGCTTCCTCGTCGAACTCCGCTGCCGAGGTCAGCGCGATCCGCAGGTTGATGCTGCCCCCGGCGGTGTGGCGGCCGTCCAGCAGCCGGCCGCCGGGCTGGATGCCGTCCAGGCGCAGAGCCAGGTCGACCCGGCTGCGGGTGGTCGGCCGGACCGCGGCGAAGGTGCGGCGCGGGGTCAGCAGGCAGGTGTAGGTCTTCCGGGCCTGGACGTCTACCGAGCCGAACGACATCGCGGTGGTGGCGACCGCGTCCAGGATGGGACGCAGCGCCTCGCGGTCGCCGTACTGCGCTTCGAGCAGCTCGTCCGAGGAGGCGAGCAGGTAGTCGGGGTACCCGAACCGCTCCATCACCAGCAGCATCTGCTGGTACCCCGTGACGTCGTGCTCGCCGAGCCAGGCCCGCAGCGCGGGCTCGTCACCGAGTCCCGGCTGCGCGGCGACCTGCTCGTTCCACCACGCGACGTCGTGTCCGGTCTGCCGCACCAGCCGCGCGGCGATCGACTCGCCCATCTCTTCCCAGGTCCGCATGGCCATCGCACCATTTAACCGGCCCCCGCCGACATCCCGCGCCGCACCGGGTCAGCCCAGGCGGTCGAGGACTCGCTGGGCCTGGCGCTCGACCGTGCCCGGCGGGTTCCGGGGATGCGGCGGGTCCTGGAGCAGCAGGAGCTTCAGCCAGCACAGCGCGAACAGCCGCCGGCACTCCCGCAGCCGGGCCGCCTCGGCCCGGGAGAGGTCGAAACAGGCCAGGAACGCCGTCGCGTTGAACTCCGTGTCCACCCAGCAGGACACGTGCTCGGTGAGGTCGGCGAGCTCGAATGCCCGGTCGCTGCGCCCCGAGTACTCGAAGTCCACAATCTGAACCCGCGTCCCGTCCCACAGGAAGTTCTCCAGGTTCCCGTCGCCCTGCCCGAGCACGGGCGGCACACCAAGCTCGCCCGCGCCCGTGGCCAGCCCGGACCTCGCCAGCCAGTCCAGCCCCGCCCGGATCGCCTCCGTGATCAGCGGGCCGGGCGCCCGGCCCGGCGGCGGCGCCCCCGCCCAGGCCAGCAGGGACTCAGCTTCCAGGCGCTGGTGCCCAAGCCGTGGCGGGAGCGCGGCCAACTCATGCGCCCTGACCGCGCCGTGCAGCTCGGTCAGGGCGCTGACCAGCGCCGCGAGCCGCGCGCCGTCCACCGTCGTGCCGCGCAGTACGGTGCCGGCCAGCCGGGACATGGTCACCGACGGCGGCAGCCCGGTCAGGTCCGCCTCCAGGGGCTCGGGCGCGAGACCGGGGGCGTACTGGGCAATCAATTCCAGGGCTCGCCACTCCCGCCGCGCCGCGCTGCCGGGTGACTGGTGGCCGTCGAAACTGAACCGCTTGACCGTCACGTCCGGCCGGACATCGACCTCCTGCCGGCCCCACTGCTGGCTCATGCGGACTTTCCTACACCCCGCCGGGCAGACTCGCCGGGATTAACGCCAGCCCGGCCCGGCGGCCGCACCGGCCGCACCGGCCGCACCGGCCGCAGACAGGAGGGGACATGCCGCCGATCGCCAGCGTTGCCGCCGTCGTCGTGGACTGCGCGGCGGCCCCGCCGATGGCCGAGTTCTACTCCGCCGCGTGTGGCGGGCAGGTCGTCCGCATCGAGCCGGGTCGGCGTGGCTGCAGGTCGGCGAGCTGCTGGTCATCTTCCGCGAGGTGCCCGGCTATCAGCCGCCAACCTGGCCGGAGGCCGGCGTCCCGATGCAGGTGCACCTGGACTTCTGGGTGGACGACCTGGCGGTAGCGCGGGACCTGCTGCACGAGCTCGGCGCGGCGAGCGTTGCCCCGCAGCCGGCCGGCGAGGGCCTGACCGTGATGCGGGATCCCGCCGGGCACCTGTTCTGCATCTGCCAGCGGCGGTAGGCCAGTTAATTCGCCGCTGGCAGATTCATGGCGGCCAGCCGTCCAGGTGGCCCGGCCGTCAGCTAGACAGTGCCCATGACGACGAGCACCGCCGGCGGCGACTACGACGCCTATCCCGAGCAGTTCGCCCGGAACGTGGACTGGCGCGAGCGAAACGGGCCGAGGCCGACCCGTTCGGCATCCTGCCGCCCCTGCTTGACCTGCTCGGTGACGTGCGCGGCCGCCGGGTGCTGGACGCCGGCTGCGGCGAGGGTTACCTGTCCAGGGTGCTGGCCGCGCGTGGCGCGCTGGTCACTGGCGCCGACATCGCGCCGAGCCTGGTCGGGCAGGCCAGGCTCAAGGGCCGGCCGGCATCGACTACCGGGTCGCCGACCTCAGCGAGCCGCAGCCGGGACTGGCCGGCTCGTTCGACCTCGTGGCTAGTTACCTCGTGCTGAACGACGTGCCCGGCTACCAGGGGTTCGCCGCCACGATCGCCGCAGCGCTGGTGCCCGGCGGGTCCGCCGTGCTGGCGTTCAACAACCCCTACGCCGGCGTCGCGAGGGGGCACGCCACCGACTACTTCGCGACCGGGGCCGTGAGCCCGTACCGCGGCCTGTGGGCCGCCGGCATCCGCGCGTACTTCCATCACCGGACGCTGGAGGAGTACCTGGACGCGTTCCTCGGCGCGGGCCTGCGCCTGGTCAAGCTCGCCGACCTGCCGGCGCTGGCCGGCGACCACCCGCCGCACAGCCTGATCCCCGATGGCTACCGGTTCCCCAGGTTCATGATCCTGGCGTTCGCCAGCTCCTGACCCGCCCGGCGCGCGTTCCGGCTCACAGCAGGGCGCGGATCCGGGCCAGCCGGGGCAGCAGCTCGTTCAGCGACCGCCGGGACCGCTCCGGCTCGCCCTGCTCCATCAGCCGCCGCAGGCCCGCGTCACCCGCCGCCGCGCCCGCAGGTATCCAGGCCAGCATCGCCCCGATCCTGGCCGGCACCGCGTCCGCCACCGCGACCGGGCCGATGCCGCCGCCGTACGCATCGCAGATCCGGGTGATCCGCTCCGCCGCCTGCGCCACCCCGATGTCGCGCCACAGCGGCACGCAGTTCCAGGCGATGAACGCCAGTTCCATCAGCGGGCTCGTCCGCCCGGCCAGGTCCCAGTCGAACACCCCGCTCAGCTCATCGCCGTCGAAGCACGCGTTGTACGGGGCGATGTCGTTGTGGCCGATCAGGCTCGCGCCAGGCAGCGCCGGGTACCGCCACGGCCCGTCGTGCGCGAACCCCGCCACCGCCTCGTGGAACTCGCGCGTCCAGCTCACCAGCGCGTCGAGCTGGCCCGGCGTCAGCAGCTCGGTGTCGATGTCGGTGACCCGGCCCTCCAGGTAGGTCAGCACCTCGCGGCCCTGCTCGTCGAACCCCAGCACGCGCGGGATGTGCCGGACGCCGCGCCCGGCGAGGTGACGCAGCAGCGCGTGCACCGCCGGCGTCCACTCGCCCGCGGCCCGGTGCACCGTGCCGCCCGACCGCCAGGCCCCGCCGACGTTCCCCGGCAGCCAGGTCTCCGCCGCCGGGCGGCCATCAGAATCGCGCATGACTATTTCCCCGTTTCCCGAGAGATGATCGGAGCATGGTGAACCGCGGGGATGGCCGGGTGACCGGCGGAAGCTACGGCAGCAAGGGCACCATCGGGCGGGCGCTGATCCGGGCCTACCAGCTCTGGGCCCCGGCCCGCGTCAAGGGAAACTGCCAGAACGTACCGCATTGCTCCGAGTACGGCCTGCGCTCGGTGGCGCTCAACGGCACCGTTCGCGGCGGGCTGATGGCGCTGCGCCGGGTGGCATCCTGCGGTGCCATCGCGACCGCATTGAGTTGGAACGAACTAGCGTCGGCGGACTCAGGATGGCACGACATCTGCTGTGGCTTCGAGGCGGGGCCGAACTGCCCGTGCGAGTCGGCCAGCATCCTCGGGCGGCTCGCCGGACTCTCCGTAGGCCCTATCGTGCAGGGGTGATGACACGGCAGGCGGTTACCCCCGAAGAGGTCTCGGCCGCGCTGCGGTCTCGGCTGAGTGCGCGGTTTCCCGGCGCGGTGACCGACGCCGATGCGCCGGAGCGGCTCAGCGGCGGGTACGACTTCTGGGTCTACGGCCTGCGTTTTCACGGTGATGGGCTGCCGGGGGAGTGGACCCAGCCCGTGGTCGCGCGCATCCCGGCCGTGCCCGGCCGGTTCGAGATGCTAGAGCGCGACACCAGGCTTCAGGAGTGGGTCGCCGAGCACGGCTATCCCGCGCCGTCCGTGCTGGAGCTCGTGCTGCCGGGGGAGCTGTTCGAGTACCCGGTCCAGGTGATGACCCGCGTGCCCGGCGCCACCATGGCGGCGGCGATGACCACCGCGCCGTGGCGCCTGCGCCGCTATGCCCGCCAGCTCGCCGCCAGCCAGGCCGCCCTGCACCGGGTGCCCGTGCCCGGCTGGGCGACTTCCAGCGAGTGGTCCGTCGCCGAGGCCCGGCTGCGCCTGGTCCGGCGCCTCGCCGCGGATGACCCGCCGCCCGGTCTCGCCGAGGCGCTGGAACGTGCTGAGCGGCTCCTGCCGCTGCTCGCCACCGGCTGCCCCGTCGACAGCCTCGCGGTCTGCCACGGCGACTTCCACCCCGCCAACCTGCTCGTCTCTGGCCGGCAGGTGCGGGTCATCGACTGGACCGACGCCGGCATCGGGGACCGGCACGCCGACATCGCGCGCACCGCGTGGGTGTTCCGCCTCGCGGCGGTGGCCGCGCCGCGCCGCGCGCAGCGGTTCCTGCTCGGCGCGCTTGGCCCCCTCCTGGTCAGCGCCTACCTCGCCGCCTACCAGCGCGAGCTGCCCATTGATCCCGAGCGGCTGAGCCTGTGGCTGCCGCTGCACCTGCTGCACGCCTGGGCCATGGCCGCCAGCGCCGAGCGCGACGCGGCCGGCCCCGGCCAGGCGTTCTCGCCGGGACTGGCAGCCTGGGCCCAGCGTGAGTTCTGGCGGTCCGTCGAGGACCTGCCGGGCTAGGGAACTCCCGGCCGCGCCGTCCCTACGCCGGGAGCGGACAAGCCCTGCTCCGGCCCGTGTTTCCTTGCTGAGTGGGCGCATGCCCATTTAAGGTGGCCGGCATGACCGCCACGCCACCAGCGCCGCCCCGCCCGCCCAGTCGCGAGGCTCATGAGCACCGGGAGATGGCCGAGTCGTTCGGCACCGATGCGGGCAGGTATGACCGGGCCAGGCCCAGCTACCCCGCCGCGCTGATCGAGGCGATCGTGCTGCGCAGTCCCGGCCGCCGGATCCTCGACGTCGGCTGCGGCACCGGTATCGCGGCCCGGCAGCTCCAGGCCGCGGGCTGCACCGTGCTCGGCGTTGATGTCGATCCCCGGATGGCCGAGGTAGCCAGGCGGTCCGGGGTCCCCGCCGAGGTGGCGGCGTTCGAGAGCTGGGATCCCGCCGGGCGGGCGTTCGACGCCGTGACCGCCGGCCAGGCCTGGCACTGGGTGGACCCCGTGGCCGGCGCGGCGGCGGCGGCCAGGGTGCTGCGCCCCGGCGGCCGGCTGGCCCCGTTCTGGAACGTGTTCCAGCCCGGCCCCGAGCTGGCGAGCGCCTTCGCCGCCATGGACCGCCAGGTCAATCCCGGCGCGCTCGGCAGCTTCTGGGACCGCAACGCCCTCGACCTGTACGCGCCGGGCCTGGCCAAGACCGCCGACGGCATCCGGCAGGCCGGCGCGTTCGGCGAGCCCGAGCAGTGGCGATACGAGTGGGAGCGCCGCTACGCCAGGGACGAGTGGCTCGACCAGCTCCCGACCTTCGGCGGCTACACCCGCCTGCCGCCGGACGAGCTGGCGAAGCTGCTCGCCGCTGCCGGCGCCGTCATCGACGCCATGGGCGGCAGCTTCACCATGCCCTATGTGACCGTCGCCGTCACCGCAGCCCGGTCAGGCTGACGGCACCCGCGCCCGGCCCTGGTCGCCGGCCGCCCGGCCCGGCTTGGTGTGCGCGACCGGTCGCAGCGCGGCGAACGCGTGCTCCGTATCGCGGAGCATCTGGTCGCGCTGTTCCGCGGTCCTGGCGGTCACGCTGGCGTAGTTGGTCCAGCGGAGGTTCTTCACGCCGATCTTGGCGAAGGTCCCCTTGAACATGATCTTGGTGAGCGGATCCCTGAACCACCAGCGGTAGGCCTTGTCCGGGGTGGTCATGATCGACAGCACCGTGACCCCGCCGAGGTTCGTCATCCCGTTGCGGAACGGGTTGCCTTTCGCGCCGGCTATCTCCTCGTACACGATGCCCTTGGTCAGCACCCGGTCGAGGAACCCCTTGGTGGCCGCCGGCATCGCCTCCCACCAGACCGGGAACACGAACGCCAGGTGTTCCGCGCGCAGCAGCCGCCGCTGGTACTCGGCGACCTGCGGGTCGACTACGCCGCCTTGCCGCCAGGCCGCCAGGTCCGCGCGGGTCATCGCGGGCTGGAACCCGTCGGCGGCCAGGTCGATCAGGTCCACCTCGTGGCCGCCGGCCTGCGCGCCGCGGATGGCCGCCGCCGCGACAGCGGCGGAGAAGCTGCGCTGGTGCGGCACGTTCTGCGCCGACTCGATGGTGTACGGATGGTCGAGCACGATCAGGACTCTCACCGGGTTTCCTCTCGGGCGTCGCGCACGTACTAAGGTTGCATAAACAACCGTTGCACAGAGAACAGTTGTCCGTCAAATGCTCTAGTACGCTGACCCTCGTGGAACGCCGTGACCTGCCCGATGAGCTACCGGACGATTTCGCGACGCTCTGGTATCTCATCCGCCGGTCCGCGGCCGTGATGGACCGCGACGGCGACGCGCTGTGCCGCCGCGAGCTCGGCACCTCCCTGGCCCAGTTCCTGGTGCTCTCCGTGGTGGACGCCTACCCCGGTCACCTCAGCCAGCAGGCCATCGCGGACCGGCTCGGGCTGACCAAGGGCACCGTCAGCCGGCAGATCGACGCGGCCGTCGCGGCCGGGTTCATGACCGTCCAGGTCGCCCCGCACTCCCGCCGCGAGCACGCGGTCGCCCTGACCGCGACCGGCACGGCCCTGGTCCGCAAGGGCGACACGCTGATGCAGGCTTCGCGCGCGACCCTGCTCGCCGCCATCCCCCCGGCCGATCTCCGCGCCGCCCTTGGCACTCTGCGCGCGCTGCTGGAGGCGCTCGAACGCTGATCCCGGCCGGCCGCCGTCAGGCGGGCTCAGGACAAGGTGGCGGGTAGCCGGTCGATCCGTTCCGAATAGAAGACGATCGCGTTGCTGACGTGATGGACGACCTCGCGGATGGTCCAGGTGCCCTCGTCCGGCCGGCTGTCGAGTACCTGCGGATCGAGGCCGGTCAGCCGGGCCCGGTAACAGGCGGCCAGGTGGGTCAGCCGGCTCGTAGCCTCGTCCAGGTCCACCTCCGTGAACCTCGCGAAGTCCGCGTCCTGCGTGACCAGCCGCCCGTGCCACTGGTCCGGCAGCGTGGACTGGCCGACCAGACGGCACTCGATCTCCGTCAGGTGGTCGAGCAGGTGATCGTTGATCCGCCGGAATGCCTTGTGCGGCGTCCAGACGTTCCCGTCCGAGTAGGCGGGCCGCCCGTCCCAGGCCAGCCAGGTGCCCGCCAGGTCCAGCACGCGGTCCACTGCCTCCGGCACCAGGGACGCCACGTCGCGATCGTCCACCTCCGGCCGGTCGTCCAGGTCGGCGGGGAGGCGGGGGGAACGGTGAGTAACCATGGCGCGATCGTAGGCTCGAAATGCTTCGGTGATCTCCGAACAATGCTCGCAGTACAGTGGGCCGGTGGGCACCGATTTCGCCGTGGTGGCCAGGCTGATCGCCAGCCCGGCCAGGTCCGTGGTGATCAACGCGCTGATGGACGGCCGCCCCATGTCCGCGGGCGAGCTCGCGCGGCTCGCCGGGCTCAGCGCGTCCACGATGAGCGAGCACCTGCGCGAGATGGTCGCCGGCGACCTGCTGGCCGTCGTCACCGCCGGCCGCCACCGCTACTACCAGCTCGCCAGCGCCGACGTCGCGCAGGCGCTAGAGGCGCTGTCGCTGATCTGCCCTGACATGCCCGTGCGGTCGCTCGCCCAGTCCAGCGCGCAGCGCTCGCTGCGGACCGCCAGGTTCTGCTACGACCACGTCGCCGGCGTGGTAGGCGTCGCGCTGCTCCAGCGCATGTGCGCGCTCGGCTGGCTCGATCCGGCCGGCGGCACCGGCAGCGCGCCCGGCCTGGAGTACCAGGTCACCGCCGCCGGCCTGACCGCGCTGACCGGGCTGGGCGTCGACGTCGACGCGTGCAGGCGCGCGCGGCGGCATTTCGCCCGGTCCTGCCTGGACTGGACCCAGCGCCGCGCGCACCTGGCCGGCTCGCTCGGCGCCGGCGTGGCCGCCGCGCTCGTGGACCAGAAGTGGCTCCGCCCGGCCGGGCGCGGCCGCGGCCTGACGGTGACGAGCCAGGGCGAGCAGTCCCTGCGGTCGGTCTTCGGGATCACCCTCGGCGATCCCGAGCCACAGGCCTGACGAGCACCACCTGGCCCGCGACGATGACGATCTCAGTCAGGGAGGACGGCCAGGATGAGTAGCACCCTCCGTCTCACCGCGCTCGTCTGGCAGGAGGGCGAGGAGTTCGTATCGCTCTGCCCTGAGGCGGACGTGGCCAGCTTCGGGGCGACGATTGACGAGGCGCTGGCCATGTTGCGCGAGGCGCTGGAGGTTCGTTTCTCTGCGCCACGCGCATGCCTACCGACCGAGACGCGCCCGATAGTTCAGGAGGAAAAAGGCTCGCTGTGCCGCGAATCAGAGGCAGCACGCGATGACAGGCCGATCAGGCCAGCAACGTCAACGCGCGCTCGGTCGGCCGGGCATCTCTCAGCTCCTCGCAGGGGTCACTCACGTGACCGGCACGCTACATTGCGCCGGCGCCTGTAGACGCTTGAACATATGGATGTTCTCGGCGCCGCCGGGGATGCCCAGTGTCCGTCCGGTTTCGGCATACCAGGGTTCGGTCCTTGAGACCATGCTGAAGCAGCCGAAGGCGGGCCGAAGGCGGGCCGATAGCCTGAGTGGCGTGACGATGCCGGCGTCCCCCGTGCCGGGTCGGCCCGATGCCGGGGCGTCACCCCCTGCGGCGCAGCGGCCCGCGTCGCTCTGGCGGGACCGGGACTTCGCGGTGCTGTGGTCTGGCGCGCTGGTCAGCGAGATGGGCGACGCCGTGACTCTCCTGGCGCTGCCGCTCACGGCGATCCTCGTGCTGCATGCCGGGGCACTCGCGGTCGGCTTACTGCGCGCTCTCGGCACGGCCGCCTTCCTGCTCATCGCGCTGCCCGCCGGCGTGTTCGTGGACCGGCACCGCAAGCGCCCGCTGATGATCGGGGCTGACCTTGGCCGGATGCTGCTGATCGGCTCCATCCCGGCGGCGGCCGCGCTGGGCCGGCTGACGTTCTGGCAGCTCTGCGGCGTCGCCCTCGGCACCGGCCTGCTGTCGGTGGCCTTCGATGTCTCCTACCAGAGCTTCGTGCCGTTCCTGGTCAGCCGGGACCAGGTGGCTGATGCCAACAGCAAGATGGGCCTGCCGTCGTCGTTAGCGAGCGTCATCGGGCCGAACCTGGCCGGCGGGCTGGTCGCGCTCGCCGGCGCGGCCAGGGCGATGGGATTCGACGCGGCGTCGTTCGCGGTGAGCGCGACGTCGGTGTCGCTGCTGCGCACCCGAGAGCCGGTGCCGGAACCCGCCGCGGCCCGGCACATGCGCGCCGAGATCGCCGAGGGGCTCCGCTACGTCCTGGGCCACCGGGTACTGCGCCGGATCGCGGCCTGCACGGCGACGGCCAACCTGTTCGGCAGCATCCAGGGGTCGATCCTGGTGCTGTTCATGCTGCACGACCTGCACCAGACGCCGTCCGGGATCGGCCTGGCGCTCAGCCTGGGCAGCCTGGGCGGCGTGCTGGGCGGCCTGATCGCGCCCCGGCTGGGCCGCCGGGTCGGCACCGCGCGGCTGCTGTGGATCAGCAAGGTGTCCGCCGGCTGGGTGGTGCTGGCCATCCCGCTCGCCCAGCCGCGCTGGGGGCTGCCGATGGTGGCCGCCGGGCTGTTCGTCAGCTCGGTCTCGGCGACCCTGTACAACGTCGCGCAGGTGTCCTACCGGCAGTCGGTTACCCCGGTGCGGCTGCTCGGCCGGATGAACGCCTCGATCCGCTGGATCATCTGGGGCGCGCTGCCGCTCGGCGCCCTGATCGGCGGCTGGCTGGGGGAGACGGCCGGGCTGCGCGCCGCGATGGCGGTCGGGGCGGCGGGAAGCTGGCTCGCCGTGCTGTGGATCGTCGCCTCGCCGCTGATCCGCCAGCGCGAGATCCCGGTGCCCGAGCCAGGCTGACCCTACCCGGCCGCGCGCCTGGCCAGGTAGGCGTCGAAGTGCCCGCGGAACGCCGCGAACTTCGCCACGCCGAGGTCCTCGAACGCCTCGCCGGGCCCGCCGCCGTCCACCTCGATCTCGGAGAACCAGTACCCGCCGTCGCCCGAGCGCAGGAAGTCCACGCAGGCGAACGGGATGCTCATGGCGGCGGCCATCGCGCCGGCGGGTCCGGCCAGTTCCGCCGGGACTTCGCCGCGCGTCAGCTGGCCGCCCTGGGTGTAGTTCCCGACCAGGGACTCCGGCACGGCGGTGCGGAACACCGCCGCGACTGGCTCGCCGCCGATGCAGTAGACCCGGCAGTCGGTGACCGGCGGCTCCAGCAGCGGCTGGATCACCATGGTCAGCTCCGCCGCGCCCGCTAGCTGCAGCACCGAGTTGAGCTGGGTCTCGTTGTCCGCGCGGGACACCCCGAAGCCGCCGCCCCAGCCGGCGGGCTTGACCAGCACCGGGTACCGGATCGCCGCCGGGTCGGCGACGTCGCGGATCGCGCCGAACTGCCGTGTCATCACATACAGCGTCGGCAGCACCGGGATACCGGGCGCGGGCATCCGCAGGTAGGAAAGCAGCTTGTCGTTGTTGACCTGGTTCAGCCAGGCGGGCACGGTGGTGCAGAACCCGGCCGCCTCCAGGATCGTGACCAGGGTCAGGTGCCGCAGGGCGTCCGGCTGGTAAGCGGGCCAGGTCATCACCTTGGTATGGAACAGCGACGCCGCCGGGTCGAGTTCCCGGCCGCGCAGGTACACGGCCGGCTTCCCGTCCTGGCTGACGCTCACGGCCAGCTCGTCGGCGGTGACGACCTCCAGGTCCATGCCCGCGAGCGCGGCGAGCCGGGTGAAGGACGCGAGCTTGCCGTCCCGGTACCACTCATACAGGCTCACCCGGTCGCGCTGCGAGCGCAGCCAGTACAGGCTCAGGTCCATGAGGCTCCTCCTCGTCAGGGCCGAAGGGACTCGCGGGACAGCGAGCCGGCATCCCCGCCAGCGCCACCGGCGATGGCGTCCGCCAGCAGCCGCGCGCCAGGGTCGGGCCGGCCGCCGGCTGCCAGCACGCGCGGCACCCCGTGCGGATCTGGCAGCAGGACGGCCTCGGGAAACGCGGGCCGGGCGGCCCGCAGCGCGGCGCTGGCCTGGCTCGGCGGGACTTCCAGCAGCAGGTATCCCGCCCCGCTCAGCACCCGGCCCGCGCCGCGCACCATCCGGCCGAAGACGGCCAGCCCGTCCGCGCCGCCGCCCAGCAGCGCGGCTGGCGGCTCGCTGGCTAGCCGGCCAGCGGGCCTGGCCACGTACGGCAGGTTCGCGACCAGCACGTCCACCCCGCCGCTCGCGCCGCCTGCCCGGCCGCGCAGGCCGGTGACCAGGTCCATCCGGGCCAGCGCGATCACCGCGCCCAGGCCGGTCTCGCCGACGTTGGCGCGGGCGACACGCAGCGCGCCGGGGGACAGGTCGGTGGCCACCGCCAGGACCGAGCCGGCCGGGACGCCAGCCACGATGGAGATCACCACATTGCCCGATCCGGTCCCCGCGTCCGCCAGCACGGCCGGACGCCCCGTGCGCCGCGTGGCCAGCCGGACCGCCGCCCGCCCGGCAGCCACCAGCGGCGCGGTCGTGTGCTCGCGCGGCACCAGCACGTCGGCGGTGACCGTGAAGTCGCGGCCCAGGAAGGTGGCCCGCCCGGTCAGCCTGGCCACCGGCGTGCCCGCCGCGCGGGCCCGCACCAGCTCATCGAACCGCTGCCGCTCCGCGTCGTTGCCCGTGCTGCACGGGACCGCCGTCAGGTCCGCGTCTGGCCAGACGAACCGGAGCAGGTCCAGGGCATCCCGCGCGCTGTCCCGGTTCCCGGCCGCGTTCAGCTCCCGCACCGCGCGTGAGTATGCCTCCAGCAGCGGCCACTCCCGCGCCCCGGCTTCCGCCGCCGGCCCGCTCAGCGCCCGTCACCGCCGCCCGCCGCGCCGCCGTCGGGCTCTTCCGGCCCCGGCCAGCGCTCGGTGCCGACGATCGCGTTCCACACGTCCAGCGCCTGCGCGTACGGCTTGGCCTCGTGCACCCGCAGGTACCGTGCCCCGTTCAGCACCGCCCACAGCGCCGCCACCACGCTGCCGCCCAGCAGCTCCTCCACCGTGGACGGCGCGACCGCCCTGATGAACCCCTTCCGCGACGGCCCCACCATCAGGTCGTAGCCCAGGCCGGTCAGCTCGCCGACGTTCGCCAGCAGCGCGTAGTCGTGCGCGGGGCGCTTTCCCGCGCCCAGCCCGATGTCGAGGATGAGCTGGCCGGCGCTGAGCCCGGCGGCCAGCAGTTCCCCGGCCCGCACGGCGAAGTACTCCCGTACCTCCCCGACGACATCGGCATAGAACGGGCGGTGCAGCGTCCGTCCCGCATGTCCGCCCGGTCCTTCCAGGTGCATCAGGACCGTGCGGGCGCCGGACTGCGCCGCGAGCGGGATCATGTCCGGGTCGTGGCTGAGCGCCGTGACATCGTTGATCCACGTCGCGCCCGCCGCGATCCCGGCCGCCGCCACCTCCGCTCGGAACGTATCCACGCAGATGGTGACCTGCGGGAACTCCTCGTGGATCGCCTCGATGTACGGCACCGTGCGCTGGGCTTCCTCAGCGGCGGTGACCCGCCGGGCGAACGTGCTGCCCGACTGCCCGCCGACCTCGACGACGTGCGCGCCGCCGCGGATGAACTGCCGGGCCTGCTCGACCGCCGCCTCCGCCGTCTCCGCGAACGAGCCCTTGTAGTAACTGTCGCCCGAGGCGTTGATGACGCCCACGATCACCGCGTCGTGCACCGGCAGCCGCGGCCAGTGCCAGAACGCCGGATCGGTCATTTCAGGCCGTGGCATCGCGGACCGTCCTCGTGTCGGCCGAGTCGCCGTGCTGGCTGGCGAACAGCAGCGGGTGCGTCTCGCCGCCCGCCGGGACGTTGACCCGCCAGGCCGCGCCGCTGCGCGCGAACCCGCCCGTGATGATCCCCGAGCTGGCGAACACGCTGATGTCGTGCCGGTAGCGGACCGGATCGTCCGGCCAGCGGACCACGCTGGCCGGCGAGACGTGCTCCTGGACCAGCCAGCCCTCCCGCAGCGCCCGGCCGGCGGCGTGCCGCCAGTCCTGCTCGCTGGCCCGGTCCCGGCCCACCACCACGCCCGCGCCGCGCGTGTCCAGCGGGTGCTTCAGCACGTAGCCGTCCGGGTCACGGAGGATCCGCTCGCGGTCCCGCTCGCCGCACCGCGCGAAGTTCCGCGACCAGGGAACGTGCGGCGCGACCAGGTCCCAGTCCGCCGCCGGGAACCGGTCGCGGAACCGCTCCTGCGAGAACACGGCCAGGCACAGCTTGCTATCGGTGATGAAGCGGCTGAGGTGGCCGTTCTGCACCGCCAGGTCCCCGGCGGCGAGGGCCTGGAAGTAGCCAGGCGCCCGCTGCTGCGCCGCGAGCAGCTGCTGGATGGAGATCTTCTGGTACCCGGCGCGGGCCACCCGGCCGCGCACCAGGACGCCGGAGTTCTCGACGTGCGTGACCTCGCCGGGATCGGCGACGAAGCTCGTGAAGCCCAGGTCGCGGAAGGTCTGGGCGATCTCCCTGGTCTCGTGCTGCCAGCCGGTGCTCTCGCAGAACACCGGCACGCACGCGCCGGGCCCGCCCGCGTCCGGCAGGGCCCTGAGCAGGCGGCGGGCCATCCAGCCCGGCTCCTCGAAGCCCATGCGCTCCAGCCGGCCGCTGATCCGCGGCAGGGCCTGCCGCCAGGCCGCGGCCGCCGCGCCCGCGTTGATCACCCCGCCCGGGCAGTTCGCGTTGACCTCCAGCACCTGGAAGCCGCCGTCCTTCGTCGGGTAGAGATCCAGCCGGCACAGGTCCACCTCGAACCGCTGCCGGGACCGCAGTGCCGGGTCCGCCGCCGAGGCCAGCAGCCGCGGCGGGAGCGGGATCACCTGGCGGAGGTCCTCGTCCTCGAAGTAGGTCCGCGCCACCGTCGTGACCATGCGGCAGAGCGCCGCCGTGAAGTCCCGGAGCCGGGCCGCCGTCTCCGCCGCGACCGCCAGCGGCATCGCGAACAGCAGCGGCCGCTGATACGAGACGGTGAACCGCTGGCTCACCAGTTTCCGCGTCTCGGCCCCCGCCGGACTCAGGCAGACGTCGCGGATTTCCGCCATCAGCTCGCCCGATAAGCCCGGCCAGAATGGCGCCTGGCCGGCATCGGGCGCGTTCTGCGGTAAGCTCATGATCCTCTCTTCAATGGGATTTCCTCTTCTAGAGGCCTGATATGTACAGTATAATGCCCGGATGCGAACTGTGCTATTGGGAAATTACCGGCTCGCGGCCGAGGCCGGCCGGTTCCTGATGGCCCACCGCGACCTCGCCGCCGTAGTGCTGCCGCCCGCGCCGATCCAGGAATCCGCCGGTCCGCTGCGCGAGCTCGGCGTCCCGGCCTGGGAATGGCCCGGCGGATTCAGCGAGATAAAAGCGCTCAGCCCCGATGTGCTGCTCTCAGTCTTATTCGAGGTAAAACTCCCGCCGGAATGGCTGGCGCTCGCGGGCTGGCATCCCCTCAACCTTCATCTCGGCTATCTCCCGCATAACCGCGGCCGGGCACCGCACCTGTGGCCCCTTATCGACGGCTCGCCGGCCGGCGTCTCGCTGCACGTCATGGATGATGGCGTCGACGCCGGCGGGATCGTCCGCCAGGAGCGCGTCGCCGTGCGCGCCGGCGACACCGGCGGGTCGCTCCTTGCCCGGCTGGAGACCGTCGCACTGGCCATGCTCCGGGATGCCTGGCCGGGCGTCGGCACCGCCGAGCCCGTCCCGCAGCACGCCGGCGGCAGCAGGCACACCCGTCACGATCTGGACGCGCTCCAGCTCACCCCGGCCTGCGCCAGACGTTGCGCGGCTCCGCGGGGTCACCCGATACCAGGATGCTCGTGTGCCCGCTGATGTCCAGGTTCGACCCGTCCGTGAAGTTCCCGTCCAGCCGGCCTGGGTAGATCAGGCTGTCCGCCCTGGCGATCCGGCAGTTCACCGCCGTGCGCCGGCGATCGGACCGGTTCGCCGGCGACCCGTGCATGGTGCGCTCGGTGAAGATGACGAAGTCCCCGGCCCGCATCGTCACCGTCGCGACCTCATCCGCGGCCGGCGCGAAGCTCGTGTGCTTCGCCTGCAGTTCCGCGAACCGCGATTCCAGGTAGGCGGCCATCTCCCCGGCGCTCGCCTCCGCCACGTCGAAGCCGTCCAGCCAGGACGCCGTGTCGATGTCAAGCAGCAGCTCGCCCGCCCTGGCCCGCCGCGCGATCTCGTGCTTGTCCAGGTCCCTGAACGGATCCTCGTAGAACGCCGACCGCGTCATCGACACCCGCTGCCACGGATACCGCGTCGTGTGCGATCCGACCGCGAACTGCACCGCCCCGTTCTCGCGAGTGACATCGTCCAGCGCGATCCAGACCGTCACGTCCCAGATACCGCCGTCCGGGTCCGCCGGCCGCAGCGACGGGACCGTGTTGCCGATCTCCTCCCCGTCGAAGAATCCCCACTCCTGATGCCAGCCGATCGCGTCGCCCCTGGCCGGCTTGTGGAAGATTTTCGAGCGCCATAGCAGCAGGTCGTGCCCCAGCAGCGACACGGTCCGGCTGACGATCGAGTCGCGCACCAGCAGCCGTTCCAGGTCCTCGTGCACCAGGTGCCAGTCCCGCTGCGAGTACCGCCCGTATAACGGGTGCCGTGCCCGGTCCAGGACCGTCCGCTCGTACCGGTCCCCGAGCGCCAGTGCCTCGTCCCGGCTGAGGCCGCTGGCGAACGGCCCGATGAATCCCTGCCGCCAGAAGTCATCCCTCTCGGACTCAGAAAGCCCAGAGCCGCCCGTAATTAATGGCATGACCGCCCTAACCTCTCAGCGATTTCGTACTTGGCGATTGCCGCTAGCGCGGCCCCGCGCTCACCAGGCGTAGTGCTCGGGCGCCGTCTTATAACCGGGGAAGATCTCGTCGAGCCGCTTCAGGGCGTCCTCGTCGAGAGACACCTCCAGGGCGCGCAGCGCGCTGTCGACCTGCTCCATCGTCCGCGGGCCGACGATCGGTCCGGTGACCCCGTCCTGGTGCAGCAGCCAGGACAGCGCCACCGCGCCGGGCTCCTCGCCGAGCTCCTCGCAGAACAGCTCGTAGGCCTCGATCTGCTCCCGGTGGTGCTCGACGGCCTCCTTGGCCCGGCCCGCCAGGCGGCGCTGCCCCGCGCGCTCCTTGCGCAGCACCCCGCCGAGCAGGCCGCCCTCCAGCGGTGACCACGGGATGACCCCGACCCCGTAGTCCAGGGCCGCCGGCAGCACCTCCAGCTCGATCTCGCGGGGTCATCAGGTTGTAGATCGACTGCTCGCTGACCAGGCCGAAGAACCCGCGCGCGGCGGCGGCGTCGTTGGCCTTCGCGATGTGCCAGCCCGCGAAGTTAGAGGACCCGACGTAGAGGACCTTGCCCTGGGCGACCAGGACCTCCATCGCCTGCCAGATCTCCTCCCACGGAGTGTCCCGGTCGACATGATGCATCTGGTACAGGTCGATGTAGTCCGTGCGCAGCCGGCGCAGCGACTCATCGCAGGCCCGGCGGATGTTCAGCGCTGACAGTCGGCCCTCGTTCGGCCAGTCGCCCATGGCCCCGTACAGCTTGGTGGCCAGCACGGTGCGCTCGCGGCGGCCGCCGCCCGAGGCGAACCAGTCACCGATGATCTCCTCGGTCCAGCCCGAGTGAGTCTCGCCCGGCGCGAGCTGGCCGGGCGGGCTCATCGCGCCGCCGTACCGGTTGGCGGTGTCGAAGAAGTTGATGCCCAGCTCGTGGGCATGATCCATGATCAGGTGCGAGTCGGCGGGCGTGGTGAGCGGCCCGAAGTTCATGGTTCCAAGGCAGAGGCGGCTGACGGACAGGCCAGAACGGCCCAGATTCGCATAGCGCATGGTCCTAGCCTGCCACCGCCCGCGCTGCCCGCTACGGCCGCCCGGCCCGTACCCGGTGCACCAACCTGGGCGGGTCCGGATGACACACGCCGGCGCCCCCCCGCGACGACGTCCTGGTCTCATGCCAGCCGGCTGGGTCGCCTGGGCGTGTCGAGAGCGGCGGTCGGCTAGCGGGTTCAAGTAAGCTAGTATCCAATCAGATACAGTATCTAGTTGGATACCAAGGAGGGGTGATGGAGCCTGGAGTGCTGCTGGAGCGGGTCCGGGGCCGCGCTGGCCTGACTCAGGAGGAACTGGCGCACCGGGCGGGGACGTCGCGGCCCACGTTGTCGGCCTATGAGCACGGCCGGAAATCGCCGACAGTCGCGACCTTCGCCCGGCTGCTTGCCGAGGCGGGGTGGGAATTAGCGGCCGAGCCGCATGTGTCGTTCACCCAGCACCTCGTGCGGGGCAGGCCCATCTGGGTGCCGGGCCG
This sequence comes from uncultured Actinomycetota bacterium, assembly GCA_963725175.1. Taxonomy (GTDB): domain Bacteria; phylum Actinomycetota; class Actinomycetes; order Streptosporangiales; family Streptosporangiaceae; genus DASUBV01. The sequence goes on along the minus strand of CAVRXH010000006.1, from coordinate 1,220,727 downwards.
ACTGCCGCGGCTAGACACGGCCAGCGCCCTGGCGGCGGTGAACCTTCCGGTGCACTTGAACTGGTCGGCCCCTGGCCGGGTGTTCAACATGGGATTGCGCGCGGACCGTGCACGGGTATACGAGGTCGTCCTGCAGGAGGGGCGGCCTGCGGACATCCTCGCCTATGTCGATGGCGCGCTGATCGCCGACCTGTGGGACGACCTGGTGCTCCCGAGGGCCGTCCGGGCGGCGTGGTCACCAGTGATAGATGCGTCCCGTCCGGCGGCAGCGTGACCATACCGGATACAGGCATGCCCGCAGGCGGGGATAGCGGGCCGGGGCTAGCCGCTTTCCAGGCGGAGGTCGTCCGGCTGTTCTTCGGACTGCCGAAAAGCAAAGGCTTCCTGCTAGCCGGGGGAGCGGCCCTGCTGGCCCAGCACCTGACTACCCGCCCCACCGAGGACTTGGACTTCTTCACCCCACCGGAGGACGGCCACGTTCCCGCCGCCCGTGACGCCCTAGAGGAAGCGACCCGGAGGCGAGGCTGGAGCACTGAGCGGATTCACGACAGCGAGACGTTCTGCCGACTGGTCATCCGCAGCGACCACGGGACAGTCCTCGTCGACTTGGCTGTAAGCGCCCCACCGGACTCTCCGCCGTCCATTACCGAGGTCGGGCCAACGCTCGCGCCAGAGGAACTCGCCGGTCACAAGCTCCTGGCCCTATTCGACAGGGCAGCCGCACGTGACTTCGCCGACGTCTACGTCCTGGCACGCCGATTCGGCAAGGACACCCTTCTAGCCCGCGCTACCCAGATCGACGCGGGCTTCGACCGCGCGGTCCTCGCAGTCATGCTGGCCACACTGGACCGGCTCTCCAACACCGAGATACCCCTGCCCGATGGCACCGCACCAGCCGATTTCCGGGCCTTCTACTCCATCTGGCAGTCCGAGTTGTCGGCATAAGCCCGAGGCTCCCGGAGTACGGCAGCACCCGACATCCCGCACGTAGCCGGCACTATGCGCGGCAGGTTTGCTGCTGGTGTCGGCGATGGCCTCGCGGTGTCCCTGGCTGGCGTGCCGCTGCTGGTGGCCGAAGCCTTAGCGCGGGAAAGGCGAGGTTAGTGACCGACGGTCCTTGCTCGCTCAGACCGTGGGACCGGCATACCCGCCGGAACCCTAAATGGCCGTATCTCCGCAGGTCAGCAAAGATTTGGCCGGAACGGAGCGGCAGCATGAACGCCAGCTTGGAAGGCTGCGCCTATCAGATCGCTGCGCAGGCGATACCTAGGTCAGCGTGTATGGCGATTGCCCGCAAGTGACCGTCAGTTCGCAGGGTGACCATTCGATCGCACGCAACGGGCACAACACTTGATCCGCAAGTGGGTCTGCTGCAGGTTCGGTTGACACCGGTTGTGACTGATCGGGCAGCTTAGGCGGACAACTTCCATCGCGTCTGGGTGCGGGGCGTGGCCGCGTCCGCCTCTCGCCACCCGACTCCGCGGCGGAGGCCGTGCGAGAATCCGAGGCTGCCGATTCTTGAACGCTGAGACGCAGAACCTCAATGTGCCGGGCATGCTGTTTCTACCGCGGATGGGATGCTTCCGGCGAAGCTCCGCGATGAAGGACCCAGGCTTTGACACCACCTCCGCCACTGCCCAGCTGGTTCGGGCCAAGGGCCAGCACCGATGACCCCGCGGTCGCCGCGCTGCTCGATCAGGTCGCGCCTGCCAGGACGTGGCAGGACATCGGTGGCGAGTTCAACCTCAACGTCCGGCTCGACGCCGCTGCACCGCACGTCCTGCGTGTGCATCGACCATGGGCGACGCGCGGCCGCGTGGCAGGGTTGCGCCGGCTGCGCGAGCGACTCCAGCGGGCAGGGATTCGGGTCGCCCGGCCGGTGCCGATCCTCGGCCGGGACCTGGCCAGGGTCGGTGGCCGCTGGGCGGAACTCGAAGAATTTGTCCCGCACGCGCAGCCAAGCCCAAGCCAGGAGTCGTACCTGCGGTTGTTCGAGGAGCTCGGCCGCCTGCACGCGGGGCTGCGCGCGACCTGGGAGCCGGACCTGCCCCAGCCGCTCGACGACCACAGAACCAGCCGCCAGTTGCACTACTGGCTCGGCTTCACGCGTCGCCGTCTGGGCGCTGGGGCCGAGCCCGTGGTGCGCCGCGCCGAGCTCCTCCTCGGCGAGCTGGGCAGAGCCCGGCGCGGCGTCGAGCTCCCGCGCGCTCCGATCCACGGCGACTACACTCTCGGCAACGCGGTCCAGCTGCCGGATGGCTCCTGGCTGAATCTCGATCTGGATTTCGTGCGCATCCGGGAGCGGCTCTACGACGTGGCCGGCAGCCTGTACTGGGCATCTGAGAGTGGCGCCAACGTCGACCTCCGCGAACTCTGCGACGCCTACGACAGTTCCGCTCCCGAACCCGTGACGCCCGACGAGCGCCGGTTGCTCCCGGCGCAGATCACCCTGATTCCCCTGCACTGGGTCGCAACGGCCGGGTTGATGGATGAGCGAATCGGAGTACATGGAACAGTGGGCTTGCCCGAGGCGGAGAGAGCGATGGACGGGGCCGAGGCGTGGTGGGCACGCCGCGGGGAATTGACGTGGTAGTCCGGCCGGGCAGAGGTGCTCTATGGAGCCGGTGGCTGCGAGCTGGACAGTGTTGCGCCGAGGAAGACGGCTGCGCTGCGACCGGTCTGCCTGTCGTGAGAGCTACCTTGATCTGTTGGTCTCTGCGGATGTGGCCCGGCGTGCGACAGCCGGGGCTGACCTGGGTCGATGGCCTCCTGGCCGTTCCGCGTATGTTCCGGGAACCGCGATGAACGGCGGCATTCAGCGGCATCTGGCTGCACAAGATCAAGCTGCCCGAACGGGCGTAAGAGCAGGTCACCGGCCGTATGGCCTGGCCTGGGTGGGCGCCCCCAGCAGGATTCGAACCTGCGCACACGGCTCCGGAGGCCGTTGCTCTATCCCCTGAGCTATGGGGGCTGGCGCTATCGCCCGCGCCGGTCATGCCTGCGGGCCGAAGACACAGTATCAGTCCGTCAACTATCTCCGGACACGCGACCAGAACGGCGCGCATCCGGCCACCGGAGCGGATAGCCTCACGCGGGTGACGCAGGGACTTGGACGGGTGCTGGTGGTGGATGATGACGAGGTCATCCGCCAGCTCATCGCTGTCAACCTGACCCTCGAAGGGTTCGACGTCGTCACCGCCGTGGATGGCCGGGACTGCCTGGAGAAGGTCACCGAGGTCGGCCCGGACGTGATCACGCTGGACGTGATGATGCCCCGGCTCGACGGCTGGGTGACGGCCACTCAACTGCGCCGCAATCCGGACACAGCGCAGATCAAGGTGGTGCTGATCACCGCTCGCGCGCAGGAGGACGACCGGAGCAGGGGGCGGCAGATCGGCGTGGACGCCTACCTCACCAAGCCGTTCGACCCGGCCGAGATGATCCGCGTGGTCCGCGAGTTGGCGGGCGCGCCGGGCAGCGCGTTCGACTGACCCAGCCGCGAATCCGTTACCCCGCCGAGCCCCGCCTCCCGGCCTGCCACCCGAGCCCCGCCGAGCCCGCACCCCGGCCCCGGCGAGGCCGTACCGCTTAGCCTGATCCGGTGATCCCAGCCGACCTCGGCGCCGAACTCGCCCGTGTCCTCACCGCCGCCGTCGCCTCGGGCGAGTTCCCCCAGGCGGCGCGGGACGTCACGCAGGCGGGCACCTGGCGGCCGGCCGGCCCCGGCGGCTACGCGTCCTCGCTGCCGTTCGGGCTGGCGGTGGTCACCGGCGAGCCGCCGGCCCAGATCGCGCGTCAGCTCGCCCGCCGCATCGAGCCAGCGAGCTGGATCGCGTCCGCACGGGCCACGGGCTCGGGCTACCTGACGGTCACGGTCACGCCCTTCGCCCTCGCGGCCCTGGTGCCCCGGATCGTCGCGGCGGGCCCGGCCTGCGCCCGCAGCGACGCCCGCCGCGCGACCCGCCCGGCCCTCCCGCTGCCGGACCTGGCTGCCGCGCCGGACTGGCACACGGCCTGGCGGGACCAGGCGGCGGCGCTGACCGCGCGCCTGGCGCGGCTGGCCGGCGTGGCGGCGACTCAAGACTCTGGGCCGGAACGGCTGACGTCAGGTACCCGCCGCCGGGAGGCCGACCTGGGCACGGTGGCCGACGCGGTGGCCTTCGCGGGCGCCGACGCGGTTCGCTATGCCCTGTCCCGGATCCCGGCTGACCGCCCGGCGGATGTCGCCAGCTACGCCCGTGCCGTGGACCGCACCCGCCGCGCCGGGCTAGCCGCCGCGCCCGGCGAAATCTCGTCCGATTACGCGGTCAGCTTCGCGCACGCCGACGCGGCGTCTGTGCTGCGCTGGGGCGCGGACCTGGGGCTGGCACCGGGGGAGTGGCCGGCCAGGCCGCCGCGCTATGCGGAGGCGGAGCTGGCCGTGCTGACCAGGCTGTCCTGGCTGCCGGAGCGGGTCGCGGCGGCGGCGCGCCGGGGCCGTCCCGCGGAGCTGCCTCGCTACCTGGAGGCGCTGGCGAGCGACTGGCGTGACTGCCGCGAGCAGTGCCCGGCCCTCCCGTTCGGCGGCAGCTCGGCGCCGCGCGACCAGCCGGGCACCGCCGCCCGGCTATGGCTCGCGGACGCGGTCAGGGTGGCGCTTGCCGCAGGTCTAGAGCTGATCGGGGTCACAGCGCGGGACCGGCTGTAGCCCGCGCGGCCGTTCGAGGGGAATGTCCTTCTTTGGCGGCTCTTGTAACCCTGCCGTCGGGTGAAGTAGGTTCGCGGGTCATCGGGATGTTCGCGGATCCTGGCCAAGGCTGCCAGGCCAGAACGCGATTCAAGCGCCGCCGAAACGGGTACCGCATGGCGTGTAAGCCCCCTGGAAGTCGACAGGCAAGACACGGCCTGCGGAGTCAGGCACCGGTCGGCAGCTCATCAACTTCGACCACTGCGCGCGGATCCGCTGGCGTGTCGGCAGGCCATTGCCAGGTATCCCCTGACCGGTTCCGCCAGCCCTGCCGGCCCCTCGCGGTCGTAAGGGACAGCTCTGAAGGAATGCCGTGGGCTCCGTTGGTGTTAGGCTGGTAGCTGCACCAGATGCCCCGTTGCGAGAGACGGTGCTTCGGGGAGAGGTGCTCGCACGCGCTCCAGCCGTTCGAACGTATGGCTGTCGGCGGTGCGTGGCTATCGCTGACACTCACCTAACGCGGGGATTCCACGTATGCCCGATCCTGGCCACGGGCCAGGATGCCAGCGAACCACGAACCGGGCCGTCAGGCATATGCCGTAATGCGCAGGTTCGGGACCCTCACGTGGCCTGGACCCGGCAGGACGGCGAGGCCAGGAGGGCGGCGTACGCCGCGCACAACACGCGACAGCGGGCATCGGCCGGCCGCACCTGTGGCCGGGCCCGCACCCTGGGAAGGACCCCTAGTGAGCGAAACCCTCGATCTGTTCCCCGGCTCCTCTGGCGAGCTTGAGGAATCTCCCCGTCTGTCCCGCTCTGCCGGCCAGTCGGCCGACACGGCGCCGTCAGCAGGGACTTCCCCGGTCAGCGCTGGCGCGGTACGCTCCAGGCCGGGCGCGGACGACGGCAGTGACACGGCCGCTGGACCCCAGGCGGGCCGCCAGGCCGGCAAGGGCCTGTCCGCGATGCTGATGCCCGAGCTCCAGCGGCTCGCCCAGTCACTAGGCCTCGCTGGGACCGCGCGGATGCGCAAGGGCGATCTTGTCGCAGCGATCGAAGAGAGGCAGCGCGGGGGTGCTGGCAGAAGTGCCAACGCCGGGAGCGCCGGCGGGCGCGGTACAGGGTCAGCCCTGGTTACCGGGTCGGCGGCGTCCGAGCCGGCGGCTCGGCGGGACCAGCGCAGCGACGTTTCCGATAACTCAGCCCAGCGGGGCGCGCCTGCGGGAGCCGGCGCGAGCCGCCCACTTGAGCGGGATGCCATGGACACACAGACATCGGCGCAGCCTGGCATAGGTGCCGGCAGCACTGGCGGGATAGGGGAGACGCCGCTGGCGGCGAGCGCGGGCGGCATCGGCGGCCCGGCGCAGGACGCGGCGCACGGCGCGACGGCCGGAAACGCGCCGGCGGCATCGGCCGCCGGGACGCGCGAGGAGACCCACGCCGGCGGCGGCCAGAACGACTCCCAGGGCGGTGACGGCCCGCGCGAGCGGCGTCGGCGTAACGGCCAGCGCGACCGTCGCGACGACAACCGCCGCGACGAGCAGCCGCGGGCGGCCGGCGACGGCTCGGACGGCGGCCGTGACTCCCAGGGCGGCCGTGACGGCCAGGGCAGTCGCGACGGCCAGGGCAGCGGCCGTGACGGCCAGGGCGGTCGCGACAACCGTGACCAGGGCGGCCGGGACAACCAGGGCGGCCGGGACCAGGGCGGCAGGGACCGCGACGATGACTCGGGCAGTGGCGGCCGGCGTAGCCGGGACCGCGACAGGTTCCGCAACCGGAACACGGGCGGCAGCCGCCGCCGGGAGCGCAGTGGCGGCAGCGAGGCCGAGCCCGTGATCACCGAGGACGACGTCCTCATCCCGATCGCCGGCATCCTGGACGTGCTGGACAACTATGGCTTCGTGCGCACCACGGGCTACCTGCCGGGCGCGAACGACGTGTACGTGTCGCTGTCCCAGGTCCGCCGGTACGGGCTGCGCAAGGGCGATGTCGTAGAGGGCGCGATCCGCCAGCCGCGCGAGGGCGAGCGCCGGGAGAAGTTCAACGCGCTGGTCCGCCTGGACAAGATCAACGGGCTGGACCCCGAGCAGGCCAAGGTCCGCCCCGAATTCTCCAAGCTCGTCCCGCTGTACCCGCAGGACCGGCTCCGGCTGGAGACCGACCCGACGATCATGACGACCCGGATCATCGACCTGGTCTGCCCGATCGGCAAGGGCCAGCGCGGCCTGATCGTCTCGCCGGCCAAGGCGGGCAAGACGATGATCCTGCAGGCCATCGCCAACGCGGTGACCAAGAACAATCCCGAGTGCCACCTCATGGTCGTCCTGGTCGACGAGCGGCCTGAGGAAGTCACGGACATGCAGCGCACGGTCAAGGGCGAGGTCATCCACTCGACCTTCGACCGCCCGGCTGATGACCACACCACGGTCGCCGAGCTCGCCATCGAGCGGGCCAAGCGGCTGGTGGAGATGGGCCACGACGTGGTCGTGCTGCTCGACTCCATCACCCGGCTGGGCCGCGCCTACAACCTGGCGGCCCCGGCCAGCGGCCGGATCCTGTCCGGCGGCGTCGACTCGGCGGCCCTGTACCCGCCGAAGCGGTTCTTCGGCGCGGCCCGCAACATCGAGAACGGCGGCTCGCTGACCATCCTGGCCACGGCCCTCATCGAGACCGGGTCGCGGATGGAAGAGGTCATCTTCGAGGAGTTCAAGGGCACCGGCAACATGGAGCTGCGGCTGCGCCGCGACCTGGCCGACAAGCGGATCTTCCCGGCGGTGGACGTCGACCAGTCCAGCACCCGCAAGGAAGAGCTGCTGATGTCGCCGGACGAGCTGAAGATCGTCTGGCAGCTGCGCCGCGTGCTGCACGCGCTGGAGCCGCAGCAGGCGCTTGAGGTGCTGATGGACCGGATGAAGGACACCAAGAGCAACGCGGAGTTCCTGCTGAAGGTGCAGAAGACCACGGTCGCCTCCAACTAGCCGCCGCCCGGACAGCTAGCTGTCCGGGCGTCCCCGGCCGGCCAGGTGCCGGCCGGGGCGGGAATCTAGCCAGGCCCGGCCGCGTTACCGCGTCTGGCAGACTGGAAGCCCACTATGCGGTACCGGTTCACGGCGCGCTAGCCGCGCCGACCCGGCGACCGCGGAACCAGGAGCATGAGATGAAGTCGGGTATCCACCCGGAGTACGTCGAGACCACGGTCACCTGTACCTGCGGAAGCACCTTCACCACCCGGAGCACGGCGAAGAACGGCGTGATTCACGCCGACATCTGCTCAAGCTGCCACCCGTTCTACACGGGTAAGCAGAAGATCCTCGACACCGGCGGCCGCGTCGCCAGGTTCGAGCGCCGGTTCGGCAAGCAGCAGGCCGCCAGCAAGTAGCCGGGAGCGCCTGGCGGGCCCGTCGGCCCGCCGTCAGCTCGGCCAGGAAAGTCATCTAGCCGGATCGCCGACCTTCTGAAGGCCGGCGATCCGGCTATGCACGCGCGGGCGCCCCGGCACCGCGCGGCAGCGTCGCAGGAGGTAGCGCAGTGTTCGAGCGGCTTGCCGACCTGGTGACCGAGCACGCCCAGCTGGAGCGCGATCTCGCTGACCCGGCCATCCACGCAGACCCCGACAAGGCCAGGACGGTGGGCCGCCGCTACGGCGAGCTGAGCCCGATCGTCGCGGCCTACGCCGAGTGGCTGGAGGTCGGCGCCGACGAGGAGACGGCGCGCGAGCTGGGCGCCCAGGACTCGTCGTTCGCGGCCGAGGCGCAGGAGCTGGCGGCCCGCCGCCAGGGGCTGGAGCACCGGCTGAACGAGATGCTGGTGCCCAGGGACCCCTATGACAGCAAGGACGTCATCCTGGAGATCAAGGCGGGCGAGGGCGGCGACGAGTCCGCGCTGTTCGCCGGGGACCTGCTGCGGATGTACCTGCGCTTCGCCGAGCGGCAGCACTGGAAGACCGAGATCATCGACTCAACCATCACCGGCCTGGGCGGCTACAAGGACGTCACGGTCGCGGTCAAGGGCCGCGGCGCGGACGGGGCCTGGGCGCGGCTGAAGTACGAGGGCGGCGTGCACCGCGTGCAGCGGGTGCCGGTCACCGAGTCCCAGGGCCGGATTCACACCTCGGCGGCGGGCGTCCTGGTGATGCCGGAGGCTGACCCGGTGGATGTCACGATCGACCCGAACGACCTGCGGATCGACGTGTTCCGCTCCTCCGGGCCTGGCGGTCAGAGCGTGAACACCACGGACTCGGCGGTGCGGATCACCCACCTGCCGACCGGCATCGTGGTGTCCTGCCAGAACGAGAAGAGCCAGCTCCAGAACAAGGAGTCGGCGATGCGCATCCTGCGGGCCAGGATGCTGGCCGCGGCGCAGGAGGCGGCGGACGCTCAGGCGGCGGCGGCGCGGCGCAGCCAGGTCTCGGACGTGGACCGGTCGCAGCGGGTCAGGACCTACAACTTCCCGGAGAACCGGATCTCCGACCACCGGGTCGGCTTCAAGGCCTACAACCTGGACCAGGTGATCGACGGTGACCTGGACGCGGTGATCAACGCGCTGGTGGAGGCCGACCGGGCCGAGAAGATCGCCGGCCCCGATGCGGACTGACGGGCCGATGCGGGGCAGCCCCGCGATGCGGCTTCGGCCGGCGGCCCGGTATGGGCTAGCGTCACGGCGATGAGCCTGCTGCTCGACGAGATCGCGATGGCGTCGGCCCGGCTGGCGCAGGCCGGGGTCGAGTCACCGCGCGCGGACGCCGAGCTGATCGCCGCGCATCTGCACGGCGTGCCACGGGGCCAGCTGCACCTGGTCACCGACGCCGACTTCGATCCGCGGTTCTGGGACGACATCGCCCGGCGGGAGGCCCGCGAGCCGCTTCAGCACATCACCGGCCTGGCCTACTTCCGCTACCTGGAGCTGGCCGTCGGCCCCGGCGTCTTCGTGCCGCGCCCGGAGACCGAGGTGATGACGGGCTGGGCGGTGGAGCGGCTCGCCGCGATGGACGTGGCCGAGCCGCTGGTCGCCGACCTGGGCACCGGCTCGGGCGCGATCGCGCTGGCCATCGCCCAGGAGGTGCCGCGCGCCCAGGTGCACGCGGTGGAGGCCGACCCGCTGGCCCGGCAGTGGACCCAGCGCAACATCGACAGCTGCGCGGCGGCCGCGCCGCACACGGCGGGCCGTGTGACGCTGCACGCCGGGGACTTCGGCGACCGCGCTGGCCGAGCTGGACGGCACGATGGACCTGGTGGTCAGCAACCCCCCGTACATCCCGCAGGGCGCCTGGGTGCCGCCGGAGGTCGGCGAGTACGACCCGGCGACGGCGCTGTGGTCAGGCACCGACGGGCTGGGCGCGATCGGCGTGGTGGAGGCCACCGCGCGGCGGCTGCTGCGGCCGGGCGGCCTGGTCGCGGTCGAGCATGGCCACCAGCAGGGACCCGCCGTGTACTGGATCTTCGCCGAGGAAAACGGCTGGCGCCAGATCCGCAACAACGCTGACCTGGCCGGCCGGGACAGGTTCGTCACCGCCACCTGGCGCATGACAGGATGATCGGCTATGACCGCCTGGTATGACTGCGCCGACCAGACCCAGCGGGCCGAGGGGCTGACCGCCGCGACAGGACGCGGTACTCCGCGGCGAGCTGGTCGTGCTGCCCACCGACACGGTGTACGGGATCGGCGCTGACGCGTTCAGCCCGGCCGCCGTGGCTCACCTGCTGGCTACCAAGGGCCGGGGCAGGGACATGCCGCCGCCGGTCCTGGTCGGCAGCGTCCGCGCCGCCGGCGCGCTGGTGGAGGAGCTGGGCCCGTACGGCCAGCAGCTCATCGACGAGTTCTGGCCCGGCGGGCTGACCATCGTCTGCCGGGCGGCCCGGACGCTGAGCTGGGACCTGGGGGACACCAGGGGCACGGTGGCGATCCGGATGCCGCAGGACCCGGTGGCGCTTGAGCTGCTGAAGGAGACCGGCCCGATGGCGGTCAGCAGCGCGAACCTCAGCGGCTCGCCGTCCGCGACGACCGCGCAGCAGGCCCGGGACCAGCTCGGCGACTCGGTGGCCGTGTACCTGGACGGCGGCGAGGCCGTCGGCGGGGTCTCCTCCACCATCGTCGACCTCACGGACACCGCGCCGCGGCTGCTGCGGGCGGGCGCGATCTCGATCGGCCAGCTCGGGAGGTCGCCGCGGTGCGGATGGGCGAGACCGGGGCGTGAGGTGCTCTAGAGTTGTCCCGATGCCCGTCTCATCTGCGAAGACCTGGTGACCGGTGCGCGAGTACGTACTAACTCTGCTGGTGACGGCTGCCGTCACGTACATCCTGACGCCGCTGGTGCGCCGCGGGGCGATCAAGGGCGGCGTCATGCACGCCGCCCGCGACCGGGACGTGCATGTCGCCCCGATCCCGCTGCTCGGCGGCCTGGCGATGTACGGCGGGCTCGCGGCCGGGCTGCTGGTCGCCAGCCAGATGACCCCGCTGAACAGCGTCTTCGTCGGCACCGGCACGCTCAGCATGGAGACCGGCCTGCTGCTGGCCGGCCTGCTGATCGTGGCGATGGGCATCGTCGACGACCGGTGGGGCATGAGCCCGGTCTGCAAGCTGGCCGGGCAGGTCGCCGCCGGCGCCATCCTGGTGGCGAGCGGATGTGAGCTGAACTGGCTGCCGCTGCTGAATCGCGCGACCTTCTCGCCTACGTCGAATCAGGCGATGGTCCTGACCATCCTCGTGGTCGTCGCGACCATCAACGCGGTCAACTTCATCGACGGCCTTGACGGCCTGGCCGCGGGCATCGTGGCCATCGCGGCGGTCTCGTTCTTCATGTACTACTACTGGCTGACCCATGTGCTGCGGCTGTCGGCCGAGGCGCAGCCGGCGCTGATCTCCGCCGTGCTGGCCGGGATGTGCCTGGGCTTCCTGCCGCATAACTTCCACCCGGCCCGGATCTTCATGGGCGATACCGGGTCGATGCTGCTCGGGCTGCTGCTCGCCTACGTGCCGATCTCCAGTATCAGCTCGCTTGACCCGCTGACGCTGACCAGCAACCAGGCCTACCGGTTCGGCACCGTGAACCGGTTCCCCGAGGTGCTGCCGCTGCTGCTTCCCACGGCGATCCTGATCATCCCGTACACCGACATGCTGATGGCCGTGTTCCGCCGGACCAGGGCCGGGATGTCGCCGTTCGCCCCGGACCGCAAGCACCTGCATCACCGGCTGCTCGATATCGGCCACTCGCACCGGTCCAGCGTGCTGATCATGTACTTCTGGGCGGCCCTGTTCTCCGGCGCGGTGGTCTGGCTGTCCATCGAGAAGCGGCCGTCCTGGGTCTTCGCGATGATCACCGTCGGCGCGGTCGCGGTGCTGCTCCTGCTGTCCATGCCCCGGCTGCGCTGGTGGAGCCGCGAGGACCGGCGGCTGATCGCGGCGGCCGCGGTGGCGGCCGCGCCCAGCCCGGTGCCCGTCGACACGCTGGCCCCCGAGGGGCACCTGGTGGGCGTGGCGGCCGACCCGGCGACCCGGATCGCGGCGGGGGAGCCGGAGCACGGCGGGGCCACCCGGGACTGGCCGGGTGCGGCCTGGTCGGCCACCGGCGGGTGGAGCGCCGGAGAGCTCGGCAGGGGGCAGCACGCCACCGCCGACCCGGGCAGGCCGCCGCTGACCTTCGACGACACGCTGACCGACCTGGGCCAGAACGGTCGCTACGCCAGCCCGGCCAGCGAGGCCGACCCGTTCAGCCAGGCAGGCCAGTTCAGCCAGGCGGACCCCCTCAGCCAGGCGGATCCCGGCAGCTCCGGCAGGTCGGCCAGTTCCGGCGAGCCGTTCGCGGACCCGCTGGTGGACTCACTGGCGGACTCGCCCGCCTCTGGGGAGCCGTCCGCAGGGGACGATTCGCCCGCCTCGGCGGGCGGGCAGCACCGGTCGGTGGTCGGCAGCATCCCCCCGGCCGCGCCGCATCCCGTCCCGCTGCCGCCCGTGCCCCAGCCGCCTGTGCCCCAGCCGCCCGCGGCGCCGTCGGCTGCGTTCGGGACCGGGTCCGACGGCCAGCCGGCCGGGCCGCGCTGGCAGCGCAGCTGGCTGGCATCGACGGCCGGCGGCGAGCCCGCCGCCGACGAGACGCTGCCGCCGCCAGGCCTGCCGCCGGCCGCGCCACGCCAGCCAGGCCAAGGCCAGCCCCGGCACGGCGAGCCCGCGCACGGCGAGCCCGCGCACGGCCGGCCGGTCCGCCGGCCGGCGCCGGGCGGCCGGGTCGTCCCGCCGCCAGTCGGCCAGGACCGGCCGGAATAGCGCTGGTCAGGACGGGCCGAGCCGCTGACGGGGATGCTCGGGCTCGGCTACCGTTGGTGCCGCCCAGGGCGGTCACGGCGGCCAGATTCCGGGCTGGTTCGTCACGTTAGGTGACCCGCTGAGACCCGTGTCTGAGAGCTTGTGATATCTTTCACGAGCATCTACTCAATGACGAGTGAGAGGTCCGTGATACGTTTCGGTCATCTGGCGGCCCGCACCGATCGTGGCTGTCAGACGGCCCGGTACCCGATCGGTACCGAGGCAGTTCGTTCCTCAATCCGGCGGGGGCCACTGGCTCTCGCCGAGACCCCCGGAGCCCCGTAGATGCCGGCTATTTATGCCCGGATCGCCCGCCGCTCGGCCGTGGTCACGGCCGTAGTCGCGGTGATCATGGCTGCCGTCGGCGCCGGGTTCTATGGCGTCAAGGGCCTGATCGGCGCGCTGCTCGGGGTGGCCCTGGTCGCGATCTTCTTCTCGATCAGCGTATTCGCGGTGGGACGCGCCGCTCGGATCAGCCCGCAGGCCATGATGATCACCGCGATGGTCACCTACATCGTGAAGATCCTGGTCCTGCTGCTCGTTATTGCCAGGTTCGCCAGCACTACGGCGTTCAGCACGCGGATGTTCGGCCTGAGTGCGATCGCCTGCATCCTCGTCTGGTGCATCGCGCAGGTCGTCTGGTCGATGCGCCTCAAGTTCCTCTACGTCGAGCCGCACGGAGAAGGATGACCCGTGATCGTGCTCTGGCGTCCGGACGGCGAAACGCGGCCCGCGGTGAAGGCTTCCCGCCGTGCCCCGTGGCGCCCGCATGACGATGGGCACTCGCGAGCCGCCCCGCGATGGCCAGGGCCACGGACATGCCTGGCGGTACGGGCGGGGCGACCCGCCGCCGCCGCGCGGCCCGGCAGACCAGAACGCCGGCTGGACGATCTTCACCTACCTGCTCGCCGGGATGGCCGCGTACGGCCTGATCGGCTGGCTGGTCGGCTGGGTCACGCAGCTCAGTCGTGCTGTTCCCGGTGGGCATGCTGGTCGGGCTGGTGCTGGCGATCGTGCTGATCATCTTCAAGTACGGCCGGCCCTAACAGGTAATGCGCGTGTAAAGCCTGCGGGTCGGGCAGCTAACATCCGTGTTCCCGGCAACGCCGTCTCGCGGGCCGCCGGGCGAAGCAGCGATCTACGTCGCGCTGGCAGGGGCCGCGTGCTGGTGCGAAGCAGGAGGACATCGTCTTGACCGGTGACATCGTCGCCTTCGTCGCGGAGCAGGTGCACTGAGGAGAACAGTCACATCATGTCCTCCGCGCACTGCCGCTACCCGGCGCCTGGCTACCCGGCGTCCTTTATCTTCACGCCGTTCTTCCGGATCGGCGGCTTCTACTTCACCAAGCCGATGCTGCTGGCGCTCGTCTGCGCCGTCGCGGTGGTCGTGTTCTTCTGGTTCGCGTTCGGTAACCCGCAGCTCGTGCCGCGGCGCGCGCAGAACCTCGGCGAGATGGGCATCGGGCTTCGTCCGCGACCAGATCCTGCGGCCGATGATGGGCGAGCGCGGCGACAGCTTCCTGCCGTTCCTGGTCTCGCTGTTCTTCTTCATCTGGGTGATGAACCTGATGGAGATCATCCCGGTCGCGCAGTTCCCGGCGATGTCGTTCATCGCCTTCCCCGTCGTGCTGATGCTGATGGTCTACGTGACCTACACCTACCTGGGCATCAAGCACCAGGGCCTGGGCGGCTACTTCAAGAACATGATCCCGTCGGGCGTGCCGTGGTCGATCCTGGGCCTGCTGGCCCCGGTGGAGATCCTCCAGTACGTCCTTGTCCGGCCGTTCACGCTGGCGGTCCGGCTGTTCGCGAACATGTTCGCCGGGCACATCCTGCTCCTAGTCTTCACGCTCGCGACCTGGTACATGTTCAGCGCGACCATCGGGCTGCTGTTCAGCGCCACCTCGTTCATCCTCACTGTCGTGCTGACGGCATTCGAGATGCTGATCCAGGCGCTGCAGGCCTACATCTTCACGATCCTGACCGCCCAGTACATCGGCGGCTCGCTGGAAGCGGGGCACTGACGTGATCCGCGACGGCACAGGATGGCAGCGGGCGCCTCGCGGCGCACAAGCCCCTCGCCCACAACCGCCGGCGAAACCCGCTGGCACGATCGAAAAGGAATGCGTAAATGCTTGAACTCGCCCACCACGTCCTCGCGGCCGGCGCCAGCCCCACGAAGCTGGTCATCAACTTCGGCGCGCTCGCCTACGGGCTCGCGGCCATCGGCCCCGGCATCGGCATCGGCCTGATCTTCGGTCACGGCGTCGAGGCCATGGCCCGCCAGCCCGAGGCTCGCGGCCTGATCCAGTCCAACATGTACATCGGGTTCGCGCTGACCGAGGCGCTCGCCCTGATCGGCATCGTGGTTCCGTACATCTTCCACGCCACGGGAAGCTGATCGCGAGCCGAACGAGGAGAGCGCGATGTCTGACAGGAAGGACGCCGGCCGATGAGACTTCTCTTCGCGGCACCCGTCGTGCCGGGCGCCAGCCCGCTGGTGCCGGCCTGGCCCGAGCTGATCATCGGGACGATCTCGTTCGTGATCGTCTTCGCTGTCCTGGGCAAGGTGCTGCTGCCCCGGATCCAGAAGACGCTCGCCGAGCGCACCGACGCCATCGAGGGCGGCCTCAAGCGGGCCGAGGATGCGCAGGCCGAAGCCTCCCGCACCCTCGACCAGTACCGGGCGCAGCTCGCCGAGGCCCGGCACGAGGCCTCGCGGCTCCGCGAGGAAGCCAGGGAGCAGGGCGCCCAGATCATCGCCGAGATGCGCGAGCAGGCACAGGCCGAGGCCCGCCGGGTCACCGAGGCCGCGCAGGCGCAGCTGGAGGCGGACCGCCAGCAGGCGCTCGCCGCGCTGCGCAGCGAGGTCGGCGCGCTGTCCGTGGAGCTGGCCAGCAAGATCGTCGGCGAGTCGCTGGCGGATGAGGCGCGGCAGCGCCGGATGGTGGACAGGTTCCTCGATGAGCTGGAGAGCCTGCCGGCGAGCGAGGCGCAGGCATCGTCATGAGGGGAACGAGCAGGGCCTCGCTGACCGAGGCGAAGGAGCGGCTCGCCGCGCTGGGCAGCCGGGCGAGCGCGTCGCTGGGCGACGAGCTGTTCGGCGTCACCGACCTGCTGGACGCCCAGCGGGCACTGCGCCGGGTGCTGGCCGACTCGGCCCGCTCCCCGCGGTCCCGGGCCGAGCTGGCCTCCTCGCTGCTGTCCGGCAAGGTCGGGCAGGACGCCGTCACGCTGGTCGCCGAGGCGGCCGCGAGCCGGTGGTCGGTGCCAGGTGACCTGGTCGACGCCATCGAGCAACTCGCGGTGCTGGCCGTGGTGGCCGACGCCGAGCGCGCCGGGTCGCTGGATGACCTGGAGGACGACCTGTTCCGGTTTGGCCGGGTCGTCAGCGGCGATCCGGAGCTGCCGGCTGGCACTCAGCAACCCGTTCGCGCCGCCGGCGCCTGAAGGACCAGCTGGTGCGCAGCCTGCTGGACGGCAAGGTCGGCCCGCAGACGCTGACCCTGGTCAGCCAGGCGGCCCTGCACCCGCGGGGACGTAGCCTGGACTCTAGGCTCGCGGAGTACGCGCAGCTCGCCGCCGAGCTGCCGGCAGCGGCTGGTCGCGGTCGTGCGGGTGGCCACCGAGCTGAGCGATGCGCAGCAGGACCGGCTGGCCGCGGCGCTTGCCAGGGCCTACGGCCGGGACGTGCACCTCAATATCGTTGTTGACCCCGAGGTCGTCGGCGGCATGTCGATCAGGATCGGGGACGAGCAGATCGACGGCAGCGTGGCGAGCCGGCTATCGGGCCTGCGGCGCGGAATGGCCGCCTGACCGAGATCGATCATCAGACCAGCGATCGAAGAACCAGACGAGAAGGACACGAGGAAGATGGCGGAGCTGACAATCCGGCCGGAAGAGATCCGGGACGCGCTCGCGCGTTTCGTTGAGGGCTACGAGCCGGGAGCCGCCTCCGCGGAGGAGGTCGGCACCGTCGTCGAGTGCGGCGACGGCATCGCCAGGGTGGCGGGGCTGCCCTCGGCCATGGCCAACGAGCTGCTGGAGTTCGAGGACGGTACCCGCGGCCTCGCGCAGAACCTGGACGTCCGCGAGATCGGCGTCGTGGTCCTCGGCGACTTCAGCAAGATCGAGGAAGGCCAGCAGGTCCGGCGCACCGGCGAGGTGCTGTCGGTGCCGGTCGGCGACAGCTTCCTCGGCCGCGTGGTCGGCCCCCTCGGCGAGCCGCTCGACGGCCTCGGGCCGATCGAGGACACCGAGCTTCGCGAGCTGGAGATCCAGGCGCCCTCGGTGATGAACCGGTCCAAGGTGAGCGAGCCGCTGCAGACCGGCATCAAGGCCATCGACGCGATGGTGCCGATCGGCCGCGGCCAGCGCGAGCTGATCATCGGCGACCGGCAGACCGGCAAGACGGCGATCGCCATCGACACGATCATCAACCAGAAGGAAAACTGGGACTCCGGGGACCCGTCCCGTCAGGTCCGCTGCATCTACGTGGCGGTCGGCCAGAAGGGCTCCACCGTCGCCCAGGTCCGGCAGTCCCTGGAGGACGCCGGCGCGCTGCAGTACACGACGATCGTGATGGCGCAGGCCTCCGACCCGGCCGGCTACAAGTACATCGCCCCCTACACCGGCTCGGCCATCGGCCAGCACTGGATGTACGCGTGCAAGCACGTCCTGATCATCTTCGACGACCTGACCAAGCAGGCGGAGGCCTACCGGGCCATCTCGCTGCTGCTGCGCCGCCCGCCGGGCCGCGAGGCCTATCCCGGTGACGTCTTCTACCTGCACTCGCGGCTGCTTGAGCGCTGCGCCAAGCTGTCCAAGGAGCTGGGCGGCGGGTCGATGACGGGCCTGCCGGTCGTCGAGACCAAGGCCAACGACATCTCGGCTTATATCCCGACCAACGTCATCTCGATCACCGACGGCCAGATCTTCCTGGAGACCGACCTGTTCAACTCCGGCGTCCGCCCGGCCATCAACGTCGGCCAGTCGGTGTCCAGGGTCGGCGGCGACGCGCAGATCAAGGCGATGAAGAAGGTCGCGGGCGGCCTCAAGCTGGCCCTCTCGCAGTACCGCGACCTGGAGGCGTTCGCCTCGTTCTCCTCCGACCTGGACCCGGTGTCCCGCGCCCAGCTCGACCGCGGCGCCCGGCTGGTGGAACTGCTCAAGCAGGGCCAGTACAGCCCGCTGCCGGTGGAGCGGCAGGTCGTCTCGGTCTGGGCTGGCACCTCCGGCTACCTGGATGACGTCCCGGTCGAGGACATCCGCCGGTTCGAGGCCGAGTTCCTTGACCAGCTCGCCCGCTCCGGCGGCGTGCTGGACACCATCAGGGAGACCGGCGAGCTGTCGGACGACACGACGGTGACGCTCAAGGACGCGATCGACGAATTCCGGCGCGGCTTCGAGGTCAGCGGCGGCGGGCTGCTCGTCCAGGAGGAGCAGGCCGAGCCGCTGGAGGAGTCAGAGGTCGAGCAGGAGACGATCGCCAAGCGCGTCCAGCGCTCGGACAAGCGGAAGTAGAGGGGCGGCATGGGAGCCCAGCTTCGAGCGGTCCGGCGGCGGATCAAGTCGGTACAGTCCACCGCCAAGATCACCCGTGCCCAGGAGCTGATCGCGTCCTCGCGCATCATCAAGGCGCAGCAGCGTGCCCAGCAGGCCGCCCCGTACGCCAGGGAGATCACCCAGGCGGTCGAGGCGGTGGTCAGCAGGTCGGGGCAGATCGACCACCCGCTGACCAGGGAGCCGCAGAGCCCGACCAGGGCGGCGATGCTGATCCTGACCAGCGACCGCGGCTTCTGCGGCGGCTTCAACTCCAACCTGCTGCGCGAGGGCCAGCGGCTGCGCCAGCTCCTGGCCGACCAGCATGTCGAGGCGGTGCCGTACGTGTCGGGCCGCAAGGGCCTGTCCTGGCACCGGTTCCGGGATCGCGAGATGGCCGCGGAGTGGAGTGGATTCTCCGACACGCCCGTGTTCGCCAACGCCCAGGAGATCACCCGCGAGCTGCTGGCCGCCTATGACAAGCCGACGGAGGAGGGCGGCGTGGACGAGATTCACCTCGTCTACACCCGCTTCGTCTCCATGCTGACTCAGGAGCCGGTCGTCCGGCGGCTGCTGCCGCTGGAGATCGAGGAGTCGGAGGAGCCGCCGCCGGACGGCCCGCTGCCGGTGTATGAGTTCGAGCCGTCGCCGCAGGCCGTCCTCGACGCGCTGCTGCCGTGGTACGTGGAGAGCCGGGTGTTCGCGGCCCTGCTCGACTCCGCGGCCGCCGAGATCGCGGCGCGCCGCCGGGCCATGAAGTCGGCCACGGACAACGCGAACGACCTGATCGAGCGGCTCAGCCGGGAGGCCAACAAGGCCAGGCAGGCCGAGATCACCCAGGAAATCAGCGAGATCGTGGGCGGTGCCAACGCGCTGGCCGAGACGATTAGTGGGAGTAAGTGAGCATCATGACCGCTACCGTAGACAGCCCGCAGGCCGCCGGCGGCGACACCGAGACGGGCGGCGAGGGCCGGGTCGTCCGGGTCATCGGCCCCGTCGTGGACGTGGAGTTCTCCGCCGAGGAGATGCCGCGGATCTATAACGCCCTGCACGTGGACGTCTCCCTCGCCGAGGGGACCAAGACGATCACCCTGGAGGTCGAGCAGCATCTCGGTGACGACACCGTGCGGGCCATCTCCATGCAGCCGACCGACGGCCTGACCAGGGGCGCGGTCGTCACCGACACCGGCGGCCCGCTGTCGGTGCCGGTCGGCGACGTGACCAAGGGCCACGTGTTCAACGTGCTCGGCGAGCCGCTCGACGTGCCGGCCAGCTCGCTGAAGGTCACCGAGCGCTGGGGGATCCACCGCAACCCGCCCCGGTTCGACCAGCTCGAGCCGCGGACCGAGATCATGGAGACCGGGATCAAGGTCATCGACCTGCTCACCCCGTACGTGCGCGGCGGCAAGGTCGGCCTGTTCGGCGGCGCCGGCGTGGGCAAGACGGTGCTGATCCAGGAGATGATCACCCGGGTCGCGAAGAACTTCGGCGGCGTGTCCTGCTTCGCGGGCGTCGGCGAGCGGACCCGCGAGGGCAACGACCTCATCACCGAGATGACCGAGTCCGGCGTCATCAAGGACACCGCGCTGGTGTTCGGCCAGATGGACGAGCCGCCGGGCACCCGGCTGCGGGTCGCGCTGGCCGCGCTGACCATGGCCGAGTACTTCCGCGATGTCCAGGGCCAGGACGTGCTGCTGTTCATCGACAACATCTTCCGGTTCACCCAGGCCGGCTCCGAGGTGTCCACGCTGCTCGGCCGGATGCCCTCCGCGGTGGGCTACCAGCCGACGCTGGCGGACGAGATGGGCCAGCTCCAGGAGCGGATCACCTCCACCCGCGGTCACTCGATCACCTCGATGCAGGCGATCTACGTGCCCGCCGACGACCTCACCGACCCGGCGCCGGCGACCACGTTCGCCCACCTGGACGCCACCACGGTGCTGTCCCGCGAGATCACCCAGAAGGGCATCTTCCCGGCCGTGGACCCGCTGGCGTCCAACTCCCGGATCCTGGATCCCGGCGTGGTCGGCGAGGAGCATTACAGCGTGGCTCGCGAGGTGCAGCGGATCCTGCAGCGCTACACCGAGCTGCAGGACATCATCGCGATCCTGGGCATCGACGAGCTGTCCGAGGACGACAAGGTGACCGTGCAGCGGGCCCGCCGGATCGAGCGGTTCCTGTCGCACCCGATGTTCGTCGCCAAGCAGTTCACCGGCCAGGACGGCGCGTTCGTGCCCCTGGAGGAGACCATCTCCTCCTTCAAGGCGATCTCCGAGGGCAAGTACGACCACGTTCCTGAGCAGGCGTTCTTCATGTGCGGCGGCATCGAGGACGTGGAGAAGAAGGCCAAGAGCCTGGAGCGGTCATGACACTCCGGGTAGAGCTCGTCGTCCCGGACGGCGAGGTGTGGGCGGGCCAGGCCCAGATGGTGATCGCCAAGACGCTCGACGGCGACCTGGGCGTGCTCAGCGGGCATGCCCCGGTGCTGGGCATCCTGGCCGCCGGCAGCCTGGTCCGGATCCGCCCGGAGGGCGAGGGCGCGGCCGAGGTAACGGCGGCGGTCAGCGACGGCTTCTTCTCTGTCTCCGACAACCATGTCTCGATCCTGGCCCGCCAGGCCCGGCTCGGCTCGGATGTCGACACTGAGGCGGCGCAGGCAGCCCTGGACGCGGCCCTGGCCGACGCGCCCGGCCAGGGCGAGGAGCCCGTCGAGGCCCGCTACTACCGGGCTCAACTGCGCGCCGCCGGCTCCGGGTCCTGACCGGGGCAGGGGCGGGGCGCCGGGATGAGCGGGGTTCTGGCGCTTGTCGCGGGCTGGGCATTCCTGGTCCTGCTGGCGGTGGTGGTCGTCGCGGCCATCGGGCTGGCCGTCAGGCGGATCCTGCTGGGCCGCACGGGCGGCACGGTGGAATGCGGGCTGCGGCGCGCCTCTACCGCCGCGTGGCGGCTTGGCCTGGCCGCCTACCAGCCTGATCAGCTGCACTGGTTCAGCGCCTTCGGCGTGCGGCTGCGCCCCGACGAGGTGTTCGACCGCCGGGCGCTGAGCGTCCTGGCGCGCCGCCCGGCCGAGCCGGCCGAGGTGGTCAGCATCGGCGCGGGGACGGTCGTCGTGCAGTGCCGGACCAGCGCGCCGCCCGGCCTCGGCGACACCGTCGCGAGCGTCGCCGCCGCCACCGTGGAGCTGGCCATGAGCGAGGCGGCCCTGACCGGTTTCCTGGCCTGGCTGGAGGCCGCCCCGCCGTCCGGATACATCACCGGCCTGGGCTGACTGTCACCCCGCTCCAGCAGCCTGAACGCCTGGCGTCCGGGGTCCGCCGCCGGAGGCCTAGCGGTCGCTGCCCGGCTTCCAGAGCAGGTTCTCGCTGTCGGCGTTCGCGCAGCGGGACAGGATGAACAGCAGGTCAGAGAGTCGGTTCAGGTACTGGGCGGCGAGCGGGTTCATGCTGTCGCCGTGCTCGCCGATGGCCGCCCAGGCCGAGCGCTCGGCCCGCCGGGTCACCGCGCGCGCGGTGTGCAGCAGGGCGGCGCCGGCGGTGCCGCCGGGCAGCACGAAGCTGCGCAGCACCGGCAGGTCCTCGTTGTAGCGGTCGCAGGCCTGCTCCAGGCCCGTGATGTAGTCCTCGGTGACCCGCAGCGGGGGGTACTTCGGGTCGGACCGCACCGGGTTGCTGAGGTCCGCGCCCACGTCGAACAGCTCGTTCTGGATCCTGATCAGCAGCCCGCGGATGTCGTCGGCCAGGCCGCCCATGGTGACGGCGACGCCGATCGCGCAGTTGGCCTCGTCCACGTCGGCGTAGGCGGCGAGCCTGGTGTCGGTCTTGGCGGCCCGGCTGCCGTCGGTGAGCGCGGTGGTGCCCGCGTCCCCGGTCCTGGTGTAGATCCGGGACAGCACGACGGGCTTGGCTGAGCTGGTTGGGGCGGGGCCGCTGGCGGCGGGTCGGTCGGCAGGCATGCCCCCACGCTAGCGCCCCGCCCGCCGACCCAGATGATCATGAGACCTAAATCGTCTGGCAAAGCGTCCGTAAATCGTGGCAGGGGAGTCCCAGGCGGGCGCAGCCGGGGAAACGCCTCGCCTGGGCTCAGGATGCTTGTCGCTGTGTGTAAGCAGCAGATTTCAGGGCAGGAGAAAGATCACAAGGCTCTGACCTTGGGTATTCACAACTCAGCCACGATGTGACATCGTATAGACACAAAGAGTGATCTAGAGCTGGTCACTCAAGGTAGTGCAAGGCCAACAGAGATTAGGCCACACAGCCTCTGCCGGACCGAAACGGTCCCGCAGAGCAGCCGCTACAGGCGGCTGACGGTCGCCCCGCGTTGTGCCGGCGGTTCTCGGGGGCCCGCCGGCCCGGGGGTGGCCAATGGGGTGGGGGGAGCGTGCCCCCGGCCTTCTGGCCGGGGGCACGCTCATGCCTGGGGGTCTGTCCACAGCTCTTCAGCCAACACGGAGTTCTTGCCGAACCTGGTTCACCGCGACTAGTAGGGTTATGCCCTGCGTCGGGTAGTCCGGGAGGTTAGCCGTGTATGACTACGTCATCGTCGGTGCTGGCAGCGCTGGCTGCGTGCTGGCCTCACGGCTGACCGAGAACCCCGATACCCGGGTCCTGGTGCTGGAAGCAGGGCCGCCGGACGACGCCGACGAGATCCACATCCCGGCGGCGCTCAGCCTGCTGTTCAAGAGCACCTACGACTGGAACTACCAGACCGTCCCGCAGAGCCGGGCCGGCGACCGGTCGATCTACTGGCCGCGCGGCCGGGTGCTGGGCGGCTCGTCGTCCATCAACGCGATGATCTACATTCGCGGCAGCCGGTACGACTACGACACCTGGCGCGACGACTACGGCTGCGAGGGCTGGGGTTACAACGACCTGCATGCCCTACTTCCTGCGCGCCGAGAACAACTCGCGCGGCGAGTCGGCCTACCACGGCGCCTCCGGCCCGCTGAGCGTCCAGGACCTGCGCTACAAGTCCAGCCTGACCGGCGCGTTCGTGGCGGCGGCCCAGGCCAGCGGGATGCCGGCCAACGACGACTTCAACGGCCCGCAGCAGGACGGCGTCGGCTACTACCAGGTCACCCAGCGCGGCGGCCGCCGCTGGTCGGCCGCCGACGCCTACCTGCACCCGGCCGCCGAGCCGGCCGAACCTGACCATCCTCACCGACGCCCTGGCCACCGGCATCGACGATCGAGGGCGGCCGGGCGGTCGGCGTCCGCTACCTGCGACCACGGCGTCGAGGAGGTCGCCGGGCCGAAGGCGAGGTACATCCTGGCGGCGGGCGCCATCGGCAGCCCGCAGCTGCTGATGCTGTCCGGCATCGGCCCGGCCGACCACCTGCGCGAGCACAACATCGCGGTGATGGCCGACAGCCAGGGCGTCGGCGCCAACCTGTCCGATCACCCGGTCGTCACCGCCATGTGGAGCACGCCGAAGCGCGCGCGGCCTGTGGGAGAGGTCCGGGCCGAAGAACCTGGCCCGCTGGCAGCTCACCCACTCCGGCCCGATGTCCACCAACATCGCCGAGGCGGGCGGCTTCACCAGGACCGACCCGTCGCTGCCCGCGCCGGACATCCAGTGGCACGTGCTGCCGGTGCCCGTACCAGAACTTCGGCCTGGCCGACCCGGCCAGCCGGGCGCTGTCCGTGCTGATCACCCTGGTCTCGCCGGGCAGCCGCGGCAAGATCCGGCTGCGCAGCACCGACCCGCGGCACAAGCCCGAGATCGACCCGGCCTACCTGTCCGACAACTCCGACCTGGACCCGCTGATCCGGGCCATCGGCCTGGTCCGCGAGATCGCCGCGGCCAAGCCGATGAGCAAGGTCTGCACCTCCGAGCTGGCGCCCGGCGACTTCGCCCGCACCGAGGCCGAGCTGACCGAGTGGATCCGCAGCGAGATCACCACCATCTACCACCCGGTAGGCACCTGCGCGATGGGCGGCGACTCCAAGCTCGCCGCCAGCAAGCTGACCAGCGTGGTGGACACCGAGCTGCGGGTGCGCGGTGTCGACCGGCTCCGGGTGGTGGACGCCTCGGTCATGCCGACCGTGCCGCGCGGCAACACCAACGCGCCGATCATCGCGATCGCCGAGCGGGCCGCCGACCTCATCTCCGGCCGCGCGCCGCTGGCCGCCGGTGGACCCCGCCGACCTGGCCCTGGCCGCCGCGCCAGGCTAGGGCAGGCCACGCCTGAGCCCGGCGCGCCCGGCCAGGTGGCGCCGCTACCGGTAGCGGCGGCCGTGCAGGATGGTGGCCAGGCCCAGCAGCTTCTTCATGTCCTCGTCGGTCCGGCCGAACGAGGTCAGGTTCGCCATCGGCTTCATCCGCTGCCGGGCGATGGCCTTCGGCCTGGCGAACTCGCGCAGCCCGTCCGCGCCGTGAATCCGGCCGAACCCGGAGTCGCCGGACCCGCCGAACGGCAGCGACGGGATGCTGGCGAACGAGATCACGCCGTTGATCGCCGTCATGCCGCTGCGCAGCGAGCGGGCGGCGCTCATCGCGGCCTTCTTGTTCCCGGCGAACACCGTGGCGCCGAGCCCGTAGCGGCTGGCGTTCGCCAGCTCGCACGCCCTCGGCCAGGTCGGCGACCCGGGTCACGGTGACCGTCGGGCCCGAACGTCTCCTCGGTGACCGCGCGGCTCTCCTCGGGCACGTCCGCCAGGATGACCGGGCCGACGTACGGCTTGCGGATGCTGGAGATCCCGCCGACCACCGTACGGCCGCCGCGGGCCACCGCGTCCGCGATGTGCTGCTCGATCACCTCGAGCTGGCCGGGCATGCGTCATCGGGCCGTAGTCGGCCTCCCGGTCGTCGCCGGGCCGGAGCTGGGTCACCCGCTCGGTCAGCTTCTCCAGGAACGTGTGGTAGACGTCCTGCGCCACGTAGACCCGCTCCACGCCGACGCAGGTCTGCCCGGCGTTGGACATGGCGCCCCAGGCGCAGGCGTCGGCCGCCGCGTCCAGGTCGGCGTCGGCGCTCGACCAGGAACGCGTCCTTGCCGCCGCACTCGGCCACCAGCGGGGTCAGGTTCTGCGCGCAGGCGGCCATGACCTTCTTCGCCGTCGCCGCCGAGCCGGTGAAGGCGATCTTGTTCACCGCGCTGCGGGCCAGGTAACTCGCCGGTCTGCGCCGTACCCGGTGACCAGCTGCAGCACCGGCTGCTCGGGCACCACCTCGGCGAACGAGCTGACCAGCCAGCCGCCCACGGCCGGGGTCAGCTCGCTGGGCTTGAACACCACCGCGTTCCCCGCGGCCAGCGCGTAGGCGATCGAGCCGATCGGGGTGAAGACCGGGTAGTTCCACGGGCCGATCACCCCGACCACGCCGAGCGGCTGGTATTCCAGCGTGGCGGCCTGGTTGATCGCCACCAGGCCGCTGCGCACCTTGCGCGGCCCGCAGCACCCGCCGGGCGTGCTTGGCCGCCCAGTCGATGTGCACGACCGCGAGCAGGATCTCGAGCTGGGCGTCGGCCAGCGGCTTGCCGGTCTCGGTGTGCACCAGCTCGGCCAGCCGGCCCGATGTACCGGGTGAGATAGGACTTCCAGGCCAGCAGCCGCCGCTGGCGCTCCTTCCAGCCCAGCTCCGCCCACCAGGCCGCGGCCTCGCTGCGCCCGCTCGACGGTGGCGTTGACGTCCTGCTCGCCGAATACTCCGAAAGGTGGCGATGACCTCGGAGGTCGCCGGGTTCAGTGAGTCAAAGGTCTCGGCGCCGCGTGCCGTCCCCGGCGCCCTTGTCGTCATGACCATCGCTGCCACCTACCATTTCGCCCAGCGCCTATTCACCCAGTGCCCGCGCTCGCCACGCCCGCGTGCCGCGTCCGCTATCGAGGTTATAGCCGGCATGTCCGGAGTACCGCGTGCCAGTAAAGCATCGCACGGGTACGGGAGATAGCGTCAGCGGCGAGGAGGTGCGCAGTGGCGCCTGACGTCCGAGATGATACCGACCGGCACTGGCTCACCGAGGCGATCGAGCTATCCAGGAAGTGCCCGGTTTCTGACTCGGCGTTCTCGGTCGGCGCGGTGCTGGTGGTCCCGGAAGCAGGCGGCCCCGGCCGGGTCATCGCCACCGGGTACTCCCGCGAGCGAGACCCCCGCGACCACGCCGAGGAGACGGCGCTGGCGAAGGCCGCGCGGACCGCCGGGAGCCTGGCCGCCGCCGGACTGGGCGGCGCCACCATCTACAGCTCGCTCGAGCCCTGCCTGCGACGACTGTCCCGGCCCCGGTCCTGCGCCCAGCTGATCGTCGCGGCGGGCATCAGGCGGGTCGTGCTGGCCTGGCGGGAGCCGCCGGTGTTCGTGCCGGGCGGCGGCGCGGACTGGCTGACCGGGCAGGGCGTGACCGTGGCCGAGCTGCCCGGCCTGGCGCAGCGGGCCAGGGCCGTGAACGCTCACCTGCTGCCGGACTAGAGACGCCGCCGGCCCGCCGGCTCGGTCTCGCCCGGCGCGCTCGCGCCATCGCCGGCGGCCCGCCCCGCACCGCCCGTTCCGTCGTCATCAGGGCCGTCCTGTCCGCCGCCAGGACCGCCGCTGCCGCCGCCACGCCGGCCCGTCAGCCGCTCCCAGACCCGCAGCCGCCGGCCCAGCTCGATTACCCCGCTGACCGCTAGCGCGATGCCGAAGGCCAGCAGCAGGCCCGCCCAGGGCCGGTTCTCGAACGCCTGGCCGCCCAGCCGCCCGATGAAGAACGCGTAGCAGGCCCAGATCACCCCGGCGACCGCCGTCGCCGCCACGAACGTGCGCCGCCGGAACCCGATCAGCCCGCAGGTCAGGCACACGGCCGTGCGGCCGCCTGGGATGAACCGGCAGACCACGATGATCCGCGCTCCGTACCGGTCCAGGGCATGTTCCGCCCAGTCGCGGCGCTTGCGGCCCTTCTCGCCGCTGAACAGCCAGCGGTCCACCCGCGGGCCGATGCGCTCGCCGACGAAGTAAGTCAGGTTGTCGCCCAGGAACGCGCCAACCGCGGCGAGCGCCACCAGGATCGCGATCCGCGGGTCCGCGCTGCCCGCCGTCGCCACGCCGAGCGTGATGATCGCTGTCTCGCTGGGCAGGATCGGGATCAGTGCGTCGAAAGCGGGCAGCAGCAGGGCGATCAGGTAGGAGACCGGCGAGTCGATCGCCAGGTGCGAGAGGTCGATCATGGGCGCCCCCCGCGCCGCGGGCCGGTGCCCGCGCTGGCGCGGTCAGGCCCCAAGCTGATCAGCACGGTCCTCCGCGGTGGTCCGGTGTCCTGCTGCCAGCAGATCACACTGGTCAGGCACCGCATGCAGCCGGCGCGGACGGTCCGCCCGCCGGTCCGCCCTGGCTGGCACCTGCGGCTCCTGAGCCACCTGCACCGGGGACGCCTGCGCCGGGACCGCCGCCGCCAGGGTGGCCGCCCGGAAGCTGACCCCGCCCGGCACCAGGTGGGTTTCCTGGCCGGCCGCCTGCGCGTGCCCGGCGACCGCCGCCAGCGACGGGCCCAGCATCGCGATCCCCGCGGCCGCCACCGCCGCCGCGCCGAACTGGACAAGCAGCCCGCTGGTCGAGGATGCCAGTCGCTCGTCGAAGATCACCGCACCGATGATCACGCCCGAGACCGGCTCCACCGTGTCGATGATCGGCAGGCTGGACGACAGCGTGCTGGCCTGGAATGCCCCGGTCGACAGCACGATGCCCGTGATGCCCAGCGAGATCAGCACCCACGGCTGCCAGTGGCCAAGCACCGAGGTTATCCCGTCGGCCCGCAGCGACCTGGTGAAGCTCGCCGTCACCGCCGCCGTCAGCCCGAACACCACGCCGGCCGCCCCGGCCAGCAGGCCCGCCCTGGCCCGCCTGCCGGTGACCCGCCCGGCCGTCACCGCGATCACCGCGATGACCCCCACCGCGCAGAACACCAGGATCCAGTCCGGCGCCGGCACGTCCTGCCGGTCGCTGGACGGGGGAGAGGAGGCCAGGAAGACGGCTACCCCGGTGGCGACCAGCAGGCAGCCCGCCCAGTCCCTGGCCCGCAGCGGCCGCCGCGACCAGCGGGCCGCCAGCGGCAGCGCGAACAGCAGGTCCGCCGCCACGATCGGGGCTACCAGGGTGAGCGGCCCGTAGGCCAGCGCGATCGCCTGGAGCCCGTAGGCGGCCGTGGCCAGCGCCATCCCCGCCAGCCACAGCGGCCGCCTGGCGACATCCGCCAGCAGCCGCAGCGACAGCGTCCGCCCCTCCGCCGGCTTGGCGGCCAGGCCTGCCTCCTGGTGCTGGAGGGCCGCCGCCACCCCGAAGGCGCAGGCGGCCGCCAGCGCCGCGAACGCCGGGATCAGGAGTCCGCCTGCGGTGCTCATAGAGTCCCCCCCGAGAGTCCCCGCTGCCCGAAACCTCCATTTAAGCCCATGGCCGTGGCCGGTCGGTGAGGCCGCTGTGGGATTCGCGTGAAGATCGGCGGTAGTCAGCGGATGCCCGGAAAAAGGCCAGATGGCCCCGCACATGCCTCGGCCCCGGAACCCTCGCGGGGGTCCGGGGCCGAGACCGAAGGTGCTAAGCCGCTAGCAACTGCCAGCGCAGCTCAGTTACCAGCTGTTGTGCCAGCTGACCTTGAACTTGCTGCCGCCCGAGAGCGACGAGGTGGTCGCCAGGTTGTAAGACTCGGTGGCGTCGATCATCGCGATCCGGTCGTTGCCGGCCTCGGAGATCTTCCCGTACTTGCCATTCCGCGTCTGGGTGCCGCTGTACAGCGTCCAGCTGTGGAAGTCGCCAAGCGGCGCGATGCCGATGGAGAACTCCGGCCGCTCGGCGATCCACTCGGCGCTCTCGTCGAGACAGGTGGTCGCGGCGCAGCTCGAGTGCTTGGTGAAGCTGCTCCCGTGATGCTTGGAGTCGGTCACCTTGAGGGTGTAGGACGTGCCGCTGCGCGACACGACGGCGGTGATGTGGTCGCCTGGCCGCAGCGACTTGCCGACCTCGATGGTGCCCGCCGGGTACATCTCGTACCAGGTGAAGTAGGTCGCCTTGCCGCGGAAGCACCAGTCCAGCGTGCCGTCCTGCTCCACCGTGCCGGTGCTGAACCCGTCGATGCCCACCCACTCGGAAGTGAGCTGGTCTTCCTTCGACGGGCAGGAGATCTTCGGGGTCACCCAGGAGCCGCTGACCCGGCTGTAGGCCTGCTGGGTGCTGGACGTGGTGGCGTAACCGGACCAGTTGAAGCTGCCGGCGCTGCTCGTGCCGCTGGTGGCGGTCGCGTGCGCCGTCTTCGGGTGCACGAACATGATTCCCGGGTGGGTGTGCTTGAGGTAGGTCACCAGGCCGGTCCTGGCGTTGGCGATGAACTTCGCCGACGGACCGCTGGCCGTGACGTGGGCAACCCGGCCCGACGCCGCGACGGTGGCCGTCGGCATGGCGGCTATGGTGAGCCCCCCGACGGCCAGCGCAGCCGCTCCAGAAGTGAGCAGGCAGCGAACTAGACGCATGTGTATCCCCCAATGCGTAGGTAAGTGCTTTTCGCAGTAACCGTAACGACATGTCATCCCTTTCGCAATGGAACCAGCAAGCGCGCCGTCTGGGCTCTTTGAGTGACCGCCTGACTACAGCTTTGCCGCTGTCGGCATCGTCCGAGATGATGGCCCATGACGAGAAATAGGAGGATGCGTCATGAAGGTGTGCGTGACCGGGGGCAGCGGCCGGGCCGGCCGGGCAGTGCTCGCTGACCTGCTAGAGCACGGCCACGAGGTCGTCTCCGTGGACACGCGGCGGACGAGTGACCCCCGGCGGGGCGTGGAGTACCTGACCGCGGACCTGACCGACTTCGGCCAGGCCGCCGAGGCGGTAAACGGCAGCGATGCCGTCGTTCATCTCGCGAATATCCCGGCGCCGGGCCTGCACACTCCAGCCGTCACCTTCAACCAGAACATGGCGATGAACTACAACGTGTTCTCCGCCGCGACGCAGGTGGGGTGCGGTCGCGTCGTCTGGGCGTCCAGCGAGACCACCCTCGGGCTGCCGTTCGAGGTGCCGCCCCGGTACGCGCCGGTCGACGAGGACCACTACCCCGTGCCGACCACGACCTATGCCCTGTCCAAGGTCGCCAGCGAGACCATCGCCGGCCATTTCGCCGAGTGGTCGGGGATCCCGTTTATCGCGCTGCGCTTCTCCAACATCCTCGGCCCGGAGGAGTACCGGGGCTTCCCGGCCTGCTGGGCGGACCCGGCGCTGCGGCAGTGGAATCTGTGGAGCTACATCGACGAGCGCGACGCCGCCGCGGCCTGCCGCCTTTCCCTGGAGGCCGAGGTGACGGGCAGCCAGAGCTTCATCATCGTCGCCGCCGACTCCGTGATGACCCGGCCGTCCGCCGAGCTGATGGCCGAGAATTTCCCCGGCGTCCCGCTCACCGCCGAGGTTTCCGGCACGGAGTCCCTGATGTCGGGCGCCCGCGCCCGCGAAGTCCTCGGCTTCACCCCCAAGCACACCTGGCGCGACCATGTCCAGCCCGCCTAGGCTTGCTGACCGGGTGCGGTGCATGCAAAATGCATGCAATAGTGGTATCCTGATTCCATGAGCACAACAGTCCAGGTGCGCGACCTGCCCGAGGAAGTCATCGCCACGCTCAAGGCGCGGGCCGAGAGCCGAGGTCAGTCCTTCGCTTCTTACGTGCGCGAACTGCTGACGCAGGAAGCGGCGATGCCGCCCATCGAGGACGTGATGGCCGGGATCGCCGCCCGCGAGCCGGTGAACTACTCGATCGACGACCTGCGCGCCTTCATGCAGGACGGCCGCGCGTGACCTATGTCGTCGACTGCTCGATCATCATCCGGCTGCTGTCCGGCCAGCAGAGTGACGACCTGCTCCGGCACCGGCTGGCCCGAACCGTGCACGCGCCGGCACTTATCGACGCTGAAGTCTCCAGCGTGGTCCGGGCGCTGAGCATCACCAGCAAGCCGAACGTCCGCATTACGTCAGCCAGGGCGGAGCTGATGCTGGCCGACTACTCCGGCTTGCGCATCGTGCGTCATCCCATGCAGCCGTTGCAGGTTCGCGCGCATGAGCTGAAGGACAACTTCACGGCCTATGACGCCATGTACGTGGCGCTGGCTGAACGGCTAGACCTGCCGCTGCTCACCGACGACGGCAAGTTCGCGGCTGCTCCCAGCCACCGCGCAGAGATCAGGCAGTATCCGGGCTGAGCACCGGACGTGGCTCCGTCAGAACAGGCGGAGGGCGCCGTCGTCGGTGCCGCGCATCGCCTCGTAGTCGAGCAGCAGGCAGCGGATGCCCCGGTCCTGGGCCAGGACCCGGGCCTGCGGCTTGATCTCCTGCGCCGCGAACACGCCCTGCACCGGGGCCAGCAGGGGATCGCGGTTCAGCAGGTCCAGGTACCTGGTGAGCTGCTCGACGCCGTCTATCTCGCCGCGCCGCTTGATCTCCACCGCCACGCTGCCGCCGCCGGAGTCACGGCACATCAGGTCCACCGGGCCGATCGGCGTCGGGAACTCCCGGCGCACCAGCCGGTAACCCTCGCCCAGCAGGTGCACCTGCGCGGCCAGCAGCTCCTGCAGGTGCGACTCTACGCCGTCCTTGACCAGGCCAGGGTCGATGCCCAGGTCATAGGCGGAGTCGCTGATGACTTCCTCGATGCTGATCGTCAGCGTCTCGCCCGACTTGCCCGTCACCACCCAGCGGCCCGGTTCCTCGGCCAGCCGGCACGGCGGCGACATCCAGTTCAGCGGCTTGTAGCTGCCGCCGTCCGAATGCACCAGCACCGAGGAGTCGGCCTTGACCATGATCAGCCGGGTGGCGAGGGGCAGGTGAGCGGACAGGCGTCCGGCGTAGTCGACGCTGCACCGGGCGATGATGAGGCGCACGAGAGCTAACTGTAGCGAGCTGAGGCGGCGCGCAGCCCCGCCATTAGCACCTGACAGGCCGGCACTTCTATCCGAGGTCGCGTGGTTTGACAGCTAATGGCCGGGGACCGCATATCTGAGACTATGAGGTATCGCGGCGCGTTCCGGGTCAACGTAGTAGCCGTCCTGGCGGCGTGCGGCTTCGCGGCGGCGCTGAGCCTGCCGATCGCGACGGCGGCGGCCGCGCCTGCGGCGGCGAGCACGCCCGCCGCTACCGCCTGGGGACACGCGGAGTCGGTCCCGGGCCTGGCCGCGCTGAACACCTACGGCGGCGGGCTGACCGGGGTCAGCTCGATCTCGTGCAGCGCGCCAGGTGACTGCACCGCGGGCGGCGAGTACTCCACGGGAAGCAGCGAGACGAACGGCTGGATCCAGCAGGCGTTCGTGGTGACCGAGTCGAACGGCACCTGGGGCAAAGCGCAGGAGGTGCCGGGGACCGGCGGGCTCAACCAGGGCGACTGGGCGACGGTCACGTCGGTCTCCTGCGCGTCGCCGGGGAACTGCGCCGCGGGCGGCTACTACGCGGCCAGCACGAGTTTCGAGTCCGGCCCGGCCACAGTCGCCTTCGTGGCCAGCCAGGTAAACGGGACCTGGAAGCAGGCCCAGGCGGTTCCCGGCTCGGCAGCGCTCGGCGCGTACGGTGCGGTGAACGCCGTGTCCTGCTATGCGGCGGGAGACTGCGCGGCGGGCGGGTCGACCGACGGCGGCGCGTTCGTCGCCACCGAGGCGAGCGGGACCTGGAAGACGGCGATCACCGTGCCGGGAACGGACACGCTGAGCCCCGAGTACGGCGACGCCACCGTCACCGCCCTGTCCTGCGCCCCGGCGGGCAACTGCGCGCTGGGCGGCGACTACACCGATAACTCCGACGACAACCAGGCCTACGTGGCGGACGAGACGGGCGGCACCTGGAAGGCAGCCAAGGCCGTGCCCGGCCTCATCTCGCTCAATACCGGCGACGCGGCGACGGTCACCGCTATCTCCTGCACCGCGGCGGGCGCGTGCACGGCCGGCGGGCAGTACACGACGGACGCCACGAGCCCGGTCGGCGGCGAGACCGTCACCGAGGCCTACGTCGCGAACGAGGCCGGCGGCACGTGGGGCAGCGCCGTGGAGGTGCCGGGTACCGGGAAGCTCAACGTCGGCGACCAGGCCGAGGTCACCTCGGTGTCCTGCGCGTCGCCTGGAGCCTGCGTGGCCGGCGGTTACTACGCGTACAGCGACGACGGCGGTGTCGCCCCGATCTCCGAGGGGTTCCTGGCCATCGAGTCCGGCGGCGCCTGGGCCAGCGCGACCCCGGCGACGGGCGGCGACGCCTCGCAGGTGCTCAGCGTCTCGTGCCCGGCCGCCGGGGACTGCGCGGCCGGCGGGTACATCTTCACGTCGTCGACCGCGCACTACGACGTGCCGTTCGTCAGCAGCGAGACCGGCGGCAGCTGGGCCAAGCCCCAGGTGCTGACGCTGTCCCCTGGCGGCTTCCCCGACTTCTCCGGGGCGGACGACCACGTCAGCGCGATCTCCTGCGCCGCGCCGGGAAACTGCGCGGCCGGCGGCCCTTACCTGGACGACAGCGACGGCGGAAACGCGTTCCTCGCGAACGAGACCGCGACGGCGCCGAAGACGCCGACCACTACCACGCTGTCGCTGTCCGCGCCGAAGGTCAGCTATGGGCACGAGCAGTCGGAAGACCTGTCCGTCGCCGTCACGGCCACGCCCACGGCAGCCGTGTCCGGCCAGGTCACGATCAAGGCGGGCGGCAAGGCGGTCTGCACGGTCACCCTGTCGTCCAAGGCGGGCTCCTGCAAGCTGCCGGCACGGAAGTTCGGCGCGGGCAGCGTCAGGCTGACCGCGGCCTTCGCGGGTAACGCCTCGTTCGCCGCCTCCACCTCGGCAGTCCACACGCTCACCGTGGCGAAGGCATCGTCGACGACCAAGCTGTCGCTGTCGGCGTCGAACATCACCTACGGCCATGAGCAGTCCGAGCGGCTCACCGTCACCGTCTCCCCGAAGTTCTCCGGCACCCCGGGCGGCAAGGTCACGGTGAAGTCGGGCAGCAAGACGGTCTGCACGATCACGCTGTCCTCAGGCAAGGGCTCCTGCAAGCTGTCGGCCAAGAAGCTCAAGGCGGGCACCTACCACCTGACCGCCAGCTACCCCGGCAGCACCGACTTCGCCAAGTCAGCCTCCGCGACCAGGAAGCTGACCGTGCGAAAGCGACGTGCCGCCCGTGCCGCCCGGCCCGTCGCCGCCCCGGGGCAGACTGGCGGTGACCCGCTACCCGAGGGAGGACGACGCGCATGGCCAAGCGCAGCGGCGCGCTGCTGGTCTACCGGATCGGCCGCGGCGGCCTTGAGGTGCTAGTCGCCCACATGGGCGGCCCGCTGTGGGCCGGGAAGCAGGCTCGTGCCTGGTCCATCCCCAAGGGCGAGTACGCCGAAGGTGAGGATTCCCTGGCCGCCGCGCGGCGCGAGTTCGAAGAGGAAATGGGGTCGCCGCCCCCCGGCGGGGAGCTGGCCGCGCTCGGCGAGTGCCGGCAGCCGAGCGGGAAGATCATCACCACCTACGCGGTGCGCGGCGAGTTCGACATCGCCGGGTTCGCCAGCAACACCTTCACGATGGAATGGCCGAGGGGCTCGGGCAAGATCGGGGAGTTCCCCGAGGTCGACAGGGCCGAGTGGATGACGGTCGGCCGCGCGTCGCAGATGCTCGTGAAGGGCCAGGTGCCGATCCTGGCCGCCCTGCGCGACTTGCTGCTGGCCGCCGGCCACGCCGCTGCCGAGCTCGACGGCGCCGAACTGTAGGGTCACCGCCATGGAGATCCGCCAGGCGGCCGTCGTGGGCCTCGGAACCATGGGCGCCGGCATCGCCGAGGTTTTCGCGCGGGCAGAGGCTCGGCGTCATCGCGATCGAGGCCGACCCGGTGGCGCTGGACCGCGGCCTGGCCACGCTCGGCGCGTCCCTGGACCGCGCGGTCAGCAAAGGCAGGCTGACGGAGCGGCAGCGGGCGGAGATCGCGGGCCGGGTGACGCCGGGCGGCAGCCTGGCCGCCGCCGCCCCGGCCGACCTGGTGGTCGAGGTCGTCCCGGAGCGGATGGAGATCAAGCACGCCGTGTTCGCCGCGCTGGATGCGGCCTGCCTGCCCGATGCCATCCTGGCGACCAACACCTCCTCGCTGTCGGTGACGGCCATCGCCGCCGGCACTCGCCATCCCGGCCGGGTGGCCGGGATGCACTTCTTCAACCCGGCGCCGGTGATGCGGCTGGTCGAGGTGGTCAGCAGCGAGGTCACCGAGCCGGCCGTCACCGAAGCGGTCGCGGGCCTGGCCAGGCAGCTCGGCAAGTCGCCGGTCCAGGTGCGGGACCGGGCCGGGTTCGTCGCGAACGCGCTGCTGCTGCCGTACCTGAATCACGCCGTGGCGCTGCTGGAGGCCGGCCTGGCCGGCAGCGAGGACATCGACGCCGCGATCACCGAGACCGCCGGCCTGCCGATGGGCCCGCTGGCGCTGCTCGACCTGATCGGCCTGGACACCGCGCTGTCGATCATGGAAGTGCTCGGCGCGGCGTTCGGCGGCACCAGGTACACGCCCGCGCCGCTGCTGCGCCGCCTCGTCGCGGCCGGCCGGCTCGGCCGCAAGTCCGGCCGCGGGATCTTCGATTACGCCGGCGGCCAGCACCAGGCGACTCAGGACATCGTCCGGAACGAGGCGAGCCAGGGGACTGCCGCGACGGAGCCACCCGGCGGCGAGGCCGGCCGCGAGGCGCTCGCCGCGGTGACCGCCGCCGCAGCCGGGGCCGGCCTGCCCGGCGATGCCGGCCAGGCGGTGCCGGACCTGCTGGCCGCCGCGCTGCTGTACCCGCACATCGCCGATGCCGCGCGGATGGTGCAGGGCGGCTACGCCAGCGCCGCCGACGTGGACACCGCGATGACCCTGGGCTGCGGCTACCCGCGCGGCCCGCTCCAGCTCGCCGACGAGGCAGGCCCCGCGCGGGTCGCCGAGGCGCTGGCGGCCATGCACGCCGCCAGCGGCGACCCGGCGTTCGCCGTGCCGCCGCTGCTGAGCGAGCACGCCGCGGCCAGGACCGGGTTCCGCGACTGACCACATACGGTGACGTTCGTGAGTCCGCGCAAGGCCCGCCGTCTGCCGGCCGAGATGCCGCGCCGCCCCCGGCGCGGGGCCAGCCGTGCCCAGCCCGCCAAGAGCGGCCGCGCGGCTGACGACGGCCCGGCCCGGCTCGGGCCGCCGCAGGTCGAGTCCTGGCCGGACGGCGACTGGGTGGTCCGCCAGGTGCCGGGTGCCGCGGCGGGCAAGATGTACCGCTGCCCCGGCTGCGACCAGGAGATCCTGCCCGGCGTCGCGCACGTCGTGGTCTGGCCCGAGCAGGCCGACGGGGCGCAAGATCGCCGGCACTGGCACAATTCGTGCTGGCAGCGCCGCCCGCGTCGGCCAGGTCCCGGCCCGCGCACCCACCGCTGAGCCTAGTGCTGAGCCGATCGCCCAAGGAGAAGCGCACATGAGCCTGTTCGAGCTCGCCGGGAAGAAAGCACTGGTCACGGGTGCGTCGCGGGGCATCGGCCAGGCGATCGCGATCGCGCTCGCCGAGGCGGGCGCGGACGTGGCGCTGGTCGCTCGCTCGGCCGACGGCCTCGCCGAGACGGCGGCGAGCGTGACCGCCGTCGGCCGCGAGGCGGTGGTGCTCCCGGCCGACGTGACCAGCCAGGAGCAGGTGTCGGGCGCCGTGGAGGCGGCCATCGACCAGCTCGGCTACCTGGACATCGTGGTCAACAACGCGGGCGGGTCCAACTTCATGGTGGAGTTCCGCGACCTGCGGCTGGCCGGCTGGGACAAGCTGATGCAGCTCAACCTCAGCTCGGCCGTCTACGTCTGTCACGCGGTGGCGGGGCACCTGCTGGATCGGGGCCAGGGCTCGGTGATCAACGTGGCCTCGGTGGCGGGCCTGGCGTCCGCGCCGCTAATCGCGCCCTACGGCGCGGCCAAGGCAGGGCTGATCGCGCTGTCCCGGTCGCTGGCGGTGGAGTGGGCGGCGCGCGGCGTGCGGGTCAACGCGCTGTGCCCCGGCTGGACCGCGACCGCGCTGAACAGCAACCTGTGGGACGACCCGGTGGCCGGCCCGGCCACCATCGCGAACGTGCCGATGCAGCGCTGGGGCCGCGCCGAGGAGATGGCCGGCCCGGCCGTCTTCCTGGCCAGCGACGCCTCGTCCTACATGACCGGCCAGATCCTGGTAATCGACGGCGGCCAGCTAGCCGCCGGCGAGCGTCCCCGTCCCCAGGCGCGTGGCGGCCCCCGTCCCGCTGGGACGGGGGCCGCTTGCTTGCCTACTGGCTGGCGACTACCGGTGACCTACTCGGTCCACCACTCGTCTCTCGCCCTTGTCGGCCTTGGCGCCGGCGGGCTGCTTCGGGGCACCCGCGCCGCCGTTGGTCGCGGCACCGGCCGGGACCTTGGCAGCCGGGGCGCCGTTGCCGCCGTTGGACGGACCCGCCGTGACGGCCTTGGCCGCCGGGGCACCGACCGCCGCCGGCGCCTTGAGCGCGTCGGCGAGACCCGGCATCTGGCCGCCGAGCAGCTGGCTGATCTGCGCCAGGTGCGCCGCGACGCTGTCCTTCTGCTTGTTCAGGTCGTCCACCTGGCGCTGCGCCTGGCGTGCGGACCCGCTCGGCCTCGGACTTGGTGTCGGCCAGGAGCTGGTCGGCCTGGGCCTTGGCCTGGGCGACGATCTGGTCGGCGTTCTTCTTGGCGTTGCTGACGAGCTGCCGCGAGTGCTGGTCGGCGTCGCGCCGGGTCTGCTCGGCCTGCGCGCTGGCCTTGGTGGCCCGCTGCTCCGCGGTCGCGGCCCGCTGCTCGGCCTCGGAGACCAGCTTCTGCGTGGCGGCCTGGGCGGCGGCGAGCCGCTCGGCCTCCTGGCGCTCGGCCTCCTCGCGGCGCGCGGCGAGCTGGATGTCGAACTCGGCCTCGGCCTGCGCCCGCTGTGCCTCGCTCTCCTCCAGGATCCGCTGGGCCTGGCTGCGCATCTCGTCGGCCTGGCGCTTGGAGGTGGTGAGGATCTCGTCGCGCTCCCGCTTGGACGAGGCCCGCATCTGGGCGACCTCGCGCTCGGCGGTGGTCCGCATCTTGGCGACCTCGCGCTCGTTCGCGGCGCGCTTCTCGGCCACCTCGTGGTCGGCCGTGGCGCGGAGCTTGGCGACCTCCCGCTCGGTGGTCGAGGTCAGCTCGTCGGCCTCGCGGCGTGCGCTGGTGCGGATGCCGTCGGCCTCGCGCTCGGCGGAGCTGCGCTGGTCGTCGGTCTCCCGCTTGGCGTTCGCGCGCAGCTCGGCGGCCTCGTTCTCGGCCGCGGCGCGCAGCTCGGCGGCCTCGACCTTGGCGGCGGCGTTGGCCTCGTTGGCCGCCGGCGCGTGCCTCCTGAACGATCTCGGTTGCCTGCTCCTCGGCGAGCCGCAGCAGCTGCTCGATGCGGGAGCCGAGGCCCGCGTAGGTCGGGCGCTCCTGCTCCTGAAGCTGGCGGTGGGCGTCGGTGAGCTCCTGCTGGAGCGCCTGCGACTGGTCCCGGTGCTGACGCAGGTCGGTGTCGAGCTGCTTCAGGTACTCGTTGACCTGATGCGGGTCGTAGCCACGCATGACCCGGGCAAAGTCGCGCTGCGGAGTTTCCTCGAAGAAGTTGCTGAGCTGTGCATCGATGTCGGGCTGCATGTCGCCTAATCCTGTGTAGACGGGAGAGTTCGCACACCGGGGCAACCGTCTCATGAGTCCTAGCGCCGGGCCGACAGCGGTCACGGCTGCCCCTCGCCCGGCCGGTACGCAATTCCGCTCGCCCGGTGCCTGGCAGCGTACTCCCATGCTGCGCCGTTGGCGGCCCGTTCGCGGTTGCTGCGCGCCAGAGATACTTCTTTTTGACGTTATATGTCATTTTCGCCCGCGTCCGGTTTATCGGCGTCATGACGGCAGCCTGCGAGAACTCGAACGGGCGCGGGCAGGCGTCGCTCAGGCCGCGGGGCGGCGCCTGGACCAGCTCGGTCAGCACGCCGCCGAGGTCGGCCGGGTGCAGGAAGGCGATCGACGCGCCCATCGACCCGTGCCGCGGCCGGCGTCGATCAGCTGCACCCCGGTCGGCCCCGATGGACGCCAGCGCCGCTGTGATATCCGCCACTCCGTAGCCGATGTGATGGACGCCCTTCGCCGCGCCGTTCCAGGAACTTCCCGACCGGCGTATCTGGGCGCCAGCGGCTCCAGCAGCTGCACGTAGGAGGTGCCCGCCGGGGCGTCGGCGACCTCGAGCATCGCCTCGCGGACCCCCTGGTCCTCGTGCACCTCGCGGCTGACCACGGTCAGGCCCAGACGGAGGCTCGTAGAACTCGATGCTTCGCGGTCAGGTCCCGGCAGGCGATTCCGACATGGTCGATGCGGGTCAGCATGCTGTCGCCTCTCCGGTCGGCGGACTCGGTCCCGAGTATCGTTTCAGGCATGGGTGAACCAGTCATCGTGGGCGGCGCCAGGACGGCCGATCGGCCGGCTGCTCGGCTCGCTGAGCGGCTTCAGCGGCACGGACCTCGGCGGCATCGCCATCAAGGCGGCGCTGGAGCGGGCCGGCGTGCCCGGTGACCGGGTCGACTACGTGATCATGGGCCAGGTGCTCCAGGCCGGCGCCGGCCAGATCCCGGCCCGGCAGGCGGCGGTGGCCGGCGGGATCCCGATGACCGTGCCCGTCGCTCACCATCAACAAGGTCTGCCTGTCCGGTCTTGACGCGATCGCGCTGGCCGCCCAGCTCATCAGGGCCGGCGAGTTCGACGTCGTGGTGGCCGGCGGCATGGAGTCGATGTCGCAGGCACCGCACCTGCTGCCCGGCGCCCGGCGCGGCTTCAAGTACGGCTCGGCCGCAGCTCATCGACTCGATGGCGCAGACGGCCTGACCGACGCCTTCGACCACCTGTCGATGGGCGAGTCCACCGACCCGCACAACGCCCGGCTGGGCATCACCCGGCAGGAGCAGGACGAGTTCTCGGCGCGGTCGCACCAGCTCGCGGCGCGGGCCACCAAGGACGGGCTGCTCGCCGAGGAGATCGTCCGCGTGTCGGTGCCGCAGCGGCGCGGCGAGCCGCGTGATCGTCGACACCGACGAGGGCATCCGCGCCGACGACCAGCGTCGAGGTGCTGGCCGGGCTGCGCCCGTCGTTCGCCGCCGACGGCACGATCACGGCCGGGCTCGTCGTCGCAGATCTCCGACGGCGCCTGCGCCGTCGTGGTCATGTCGGCGCAGGCCGCCGAGCGCCGCAGGCGCGCCGGTGCTGGCCGAGATCGGCGCGCACGGCATCGTGGCCGGGTCCGACAACTCGCTGCACTCGCAGCCCTCCCGGGCCATCGAGCACGCGCTGCGCAAGTCCGGCCAGTCCGTCGCGGACCTGGACCTGATCGAGATCAACGAGGCGTTCGCCGCCGTGGTCATCCAGTCGATGCGCGACCTGGGCGTCAGCCAGGACATCGTGAACGTCAACGGCGGGGCGCATCGCCATCGGCCACCCGATCGGCGCCTCCGGCGCCCGGATCGCGCTCACCTGATCACCGAGCTGCGCCGCCGTGGCGGCGGCCTCGGTGCCGCGGCGCTGTGCGGCGGCGGCGGCCAGGGTGACGCGCTGCTGTTCCGGGTGCCCGCCGGCCGATGCCTGAGCGGCGCCACTCGCCGCCCGCTCGCGGGCAGGTCGGCGCGGTCCGGCCGACCCGGAGGCGCTGATCACCGCCGCCCGCGGCGGTGACCCGCGCGCCCTGGCCAGGCTCATCTCGCTGGTGGAGAACTCCGCAGCCGAGCTGCGCCAGGTCATGAAGGTCATCGCGCCGATGGCGGGCGGCGCGCAGGTCATCGGCCTGACCGGCTCGCCGGGCGTCGGCAAGTCCACGGTGACCGGCGCCCTGGTCCGCGCCTACCGGGCGCAGGGCCGCGGGTGGGCGTGCTGGCCGTGGACCCGACCTCGCCGTTCAGCGGCGGCGCGCTGCTCGGCGACCGGGTCAGGATGCAGGACCACGCCACCGACGAGCGGCGTCTTCATCCGGTCCATGGCCAGCCGCGGGCACCTGGGCGGGCTGGCCTGGTCCACCCCGCAGGCGCTGCGGATCCTGGACGCGGCCGGCGTTCGACGTGATGCTGGTCGAGACCGTCGGCGTCGGTCAGGCCGAGGTCGAGATCGCCTCGCTGGCCGACACCACGCTGGTCGTGGTGGCGCCGGGCATGGGCGACTCGATCCAGGCCGCCAAGGCCGGCATCCTGGAGATCGCCGACGTCTTCGTGGTGAACAAGAGCGACCGGCCCGGTGCCCAGGAGGTGGTCAGGGACCTGCGCACCATGCTGGCCATGGCCGGCTACGGCGCCGCAGGACTGGAAGCCGCCGATCGTCAGCACCACCGCCTCGGCCGGCACCGGGATCGATGACCTGGCGGACCTGCTGGGCAAGCACCAGGACTGGCTGGACAGCTCGGGCGAGGGCGAGCGGAGGCGCCGGGCGCGGGCCCGCGAGGAGATCTCGGCCATCGCGGTCGCGGAGCTGCGGCGGCGGCTCGGCGGCCTGCCGGGGGAGTCGCGGCTGGAGGACCTGGCCGCCCACGTGGCGGACGGCGACATCGACCCGTACACCGCCGCGGACGAGCTGATCGGCGGTTAGCTCAAGCCCGGCGAGGCTGGCGAGGCCGGAGCGACCGGGGCGGTCGGCACCCCGTCCGGCTCGGTGTCCTGTTCCCCGGCGTCCCGTTCCCCGGCATCCTGGTCGTTCCCGGCAGCGCCGGCATCCCCCGCCTGCTCGTCGGCTGGCCGGGCGGCAGCGGTCGCCGCGGCCGCCGCGATGGCCGCCGCCATGACCGACTCGCTGCGCAGCCTGGCCTCGTAGGCCGCGTGGCCGCCGCGCACCCCGAACAGCCGCTTGACGATCACCAGGTAGGCGACCAGGGCCAGGTTGACCGCCAGGAAGATCAGCGTCGTGGCGGTGACCTTTCTCGTCAGGTCGTAGATCTCCAGCGGCAGCCCGACCGACGTCGCGATCATGGCGAAGTACTCGCCCCAGCGCCGGGTCAGCCACAGGCCGACCCCCTCGAAGACCTCCACGATCGCGTAGCCCGCCAGGCCGGCCGCCAGCAGCGTCAGCGACCTGGTGCTGAGGGTCAGCGCGTGCTGGATCAGCCCGACCAGCTTGGAGTGATCGATGTTGTAGCCGAGCTGGAGCAGCAGCTCGCGCACGACCGGCCGCTCCCGGTCGAACGTCGCCTCGATCGACTGGCGCGCGTACCTGAACCGCCAGAGCCCGTAGGCCAGGGCGAGTGAACAGCAGCGCGCGGACGAACCGCTCGATGGCGAACAGTCGCAGGATGAGGGCGCTGCGGATCTCCTTGCCCCGGCGCACCCGGGGTGCCTGCTCGCCGGGACCCGAGCTGGCCGGCGGGCCGGGAACGAAGGCGGCGCAGCGCAGGCAGCGCCACGACTCGCCGCCGTCGGCGGTGGTGGCGAGCAGCCGCGCACGGACGTCGGGCTCGTCCGGCGCATAGGTCACGTGCCCGGACTTCCCGCAGCCGACCAGGCTCCAGTCCATCGTCGCAGCCTACGACAGCTTCCCCGGCCGAGGTCACGGTCCGCGCGCCCCAGCCGTGCCGCGCCAGGCGCCGGGATTACCCGGAGACGAGCACTCCGTGACGCAGCGTCAGGATCTGGGCGCCGGTCATGGCGAGGGAGTCGGCGTCGGTCCCTGCCAGGACGATGCCGGTGTCCAGCCCGATGTCGGTGATGCCGCGCGCCAGCGCCGCCGCGTCCTGCGGCGTCAGGTCGTCAAGCAGCCCGTCGATGAGCAGTAGTTCCGGCTGGCGCACGCAGGCGGCGGCGAGCCTGGCCCGCCGGGCCACCGGGTCCGGCGCCGCCCGCAGCGGGACCTCGGCCCAGGGCAGCAGGCCGAGCCGGTCCAGGATGGCGGCGGCGAGCAGGCTGCGGTCCCGGCGGGTGCGCCGCGCCGCGTGCTCGACGAGTCCCCGGATCCGGATACCGGGCCGGGTCCGCTCGGTCCGCCTGGCGAGGCCCACCCGGCCGCGGACCGCGGCGCGGCCACGCTCGGTGCGCATATCCTCGCCCAGCACCCGCAGCTCGCCGTAGCTGGGCGGGAGCAGGCCGGCCAGCAGGTCGAGGACCCCGCTGCCCGCGCCCCGGTGCGTGGTCAGGATGCCGAGCGTGCCCTGGCCCTCCAGCGGCGAGCCCAGCCGGAAGCTGGCCGACCGCAGTGCCCAGCCAAGGCCGCGCCGCGCGCCCACCCCGGCGGCCAGCACGGCGGCGGCCTGCGTCACCGGGGCAGCGGCTACCGGCATGACAAAGCAAACTGACCCACATTATCCCCCGACTTTGTGTAGTCACATGCTTCTCAAGCAGGCAATATAACTTTCTGTAGTCATGCGTGTCCACAGACGCGCCGGGCGGTTCCTGCCGTGTTGCCTGGGCTGCGCGCCGGTACGTTAAGACTGTGCCGAAACCGCTGGATCTGCCCTTCGACCCCATCGAGCGGGCCGCCGGCATCTGGTCGGGCCGGTTCGGCGATGCCAGGGCCATGTCGGCGGTCACCGCCATCATGCGCGTCCAGCAGATCCTGCTGGCCGAGCTGGACTCGCTGCTCCGGCCGCATGAGCTGACGTTCGCCAGGTACGAGGCGCTGGTGCTGCTCAGCTTCAGCCGGGAGGGCGCGCTGCCGATGCGGGTCATCGGGCAGCGCCTGATGGTCCACCCGACCAGCGCGACCAACACGATCGACCGGCTGGAGGAGCACGGCCACGTGGTCCGCCGTCCCGACCCGCGCGACGGCCGGGGCAGGCTGGCCGAGATCACCGCCTCCGGCCGCCAGGTCGTCGAGGCCGCGACCGCCGACCTGATGGCCGCCCGGTTCGGCATGGCCGGCTACGCCGACGGCGACCTGGAGCAGATCTCCGCCATGCTCCGCCAGCTCCGCGTCGCGGCCGGCGACTTCGCCGGTCCCTGACCAGCCCGCC
Source organism: uncultured Actinomycetota bacterium (assembly GCA_963725175.1). Classification (GTDB taxonomy): domain Bacteria; phylum Actinomycetota; class Actinomycetes; order Streptosporangiales; family Streptosporangiaceae; genus DASUBV01. The sequence continues at coordinate 1,176,352 of CAVRXH010000006.1, read as the reverse complement.
GGATCAGCCGGTGATGGGAGCGGGGGTCCAGGTATACCCGGCGTTCGAGGTGACGTAAATCTCGCCGAGCGCGGCGTCGGCCGGCACCGCGACGCCCAGCCGCGCCGAGGTCATCCCGACGTAGCTGAAGCCGCCGCTCGGCAGGCCGCCGGAGATGACGGCCTGCTGCCAGCCGGTGCCGCCGTCCGTCGAGACGCAGATCCCCTCGGAGGTGGCGAGCATGATCGAGCCGTCACCGGTGCCAGCCATCGAGGTCGCGTGCCCGACGGCCGGCGGGGTGCCGATCAGGGTCCATTTGGTCCCGTTGTCCGTCGTCCAGAGCTGCTTTGCCTGCGAGGTGCCACCGGGCGTGCCGCTCCCGGTGGCCTTCGTGGTCGGCCCGGTGCCGCCCGCGCCCGCATCGCAGCTGATCAGGACGCTCCCGTCGGGACCAATGGCCAGCTGCGCGCCGAGCGGCGTGCCGCTGGCGCTGGCGTAGCCGGGCGTGCAGGGTGCCTGGCCCACGTAATGCCACGCGCTGCCGTCCAGCGGGCCGCTTAGCAGCATGCCCGTGGGGGCCAGCAGGTACCCGGTGCCGTCCTGCGGGTCGGTGGCGTCGGAGGCAATGGCCAGGGCTGCCGACCTATCCAGGCCTATCTCGCCCATCGCGCCGGGCTTGCTGGCGGGGATGGCAAGCGTGACCTGCTGCCAGGACTGACTGCCGGCCACCGAGGAGTACAGGGCGAACCGCCAGCAGTGTGCCGCGAAGTCGGCCCCGTCGCCGGTGCAGGTGGCCAGGATGGCGAAAGCCCGGCTGCCCGCGGCCTCCAGCCCGGTCACCCGCCGTCCGTAGGTCTGCTCCTGGGTCCAGGTGACGCCTCGGTCGGTGGTGGTCCACAGCTCCGGCCCGTAGGCCCAGCCGTCGTTCAGGTCCAGGAACCGGAGCTCGCTGACCCCCGCCGGGCCGTTCGGCGCCCCGGTGACCGGCGCGCTGACGCCGTACCAGGAGGCGCCGTAGTCGGAGGTGCCGGCCAGCGACGTGCAGTCGGCGGCGACCGGCGGGCCGCAGTGACCTGGCGTGCCCGCCTGGCCGATCACCGCGCCGACCGAACCGCTGATCATGGTGACGGAGGTCGGCTGGAAACCCGACGGCGGCGGATTCCCCGACGTGGTGACCGACAGCCCGGTGCCGGACGGCGCCTCGCTGACGGGGGCCGTGGCCGGCGCGCTGTGGGTCGCGAGGGGCGGCGGGCTGCTGGCCGGCTGCGAGGTGACCTGGCGCAGGCCGGCCACCGCCTGCGCCGGGCCGGGACCGCCGCCGCGCAGCAGTCCGGTCGCGAGGGATGGCACGAGTACCGCGCCGGTCACCACGACCAGCGCGCCGGCCGCGGTGGCCAGTCCCTGGGCGCGCTTGCGCCGCCGGGCGGTGCCGTGGATCCGCTCGAACGTTCCCGGCGGCGGGGCGAGGGGCTCGACCTCGTGGCCCAGCCAGTCGGTGATCTCGTCGCGTGGCTCAGTCACGGGCATCTCCCAGCGCGGCCCGCAGCCGTGCTCTCGCGTGGTGCAGGTCGGCTTTCACGGTGCCCTCCGGCCTGCCCAGCATGACGGCGACCTCGCGCACGCCGAACCCGGCGTAGTAGTGCAGCAGGAACGCGCTGCGCAGCCGCGCGGGCAGCGCCTCGATGAGCGCGCGCACGTCCACGTCCTGCGCGGGATGATAGACGGGGTCCGCGGGCGCGCCCGCGGTCATGGTCCTGATGGCCTTGCGCTCCCGGCCGGACTTGCGCCAGTGATCGCGGACCAGGTTGGTGGCGATCATGTAGAGGTAGCTCTGCGGGCTGTCAAGACCCGACCACCTGGCGAGCAGCCGGGTGAATGCCTCCGAGGCGATCTCGTGCGCCGTCTCGTCGTCGTCGACCAGCCGCCTGACCCAGCCGGCCAGCCGCGGGTAACAGGCGTTGAACAGGTCTTCCGCGGCCTGGCGGTCGGCCGTCCTGAGCCTGACCGCCACTGTGCTCCCCTGCCTGGCCGCTGGAGCGGTCCCGCCCTTCCAGGGTGCTCCGAGGAATACCGCGGCAGCAGTACACCCCGTATCGCTGCGGTACGTCATTTGTTTTACCACATTCCCGCCGCGTCCTAAGTGCGCCCGCCGGCCCTGTCCCGGCACGCCTGGCCTCCCCTTAGGACGCCGGTACGGCCCCGCTGGTTGGACCCGATCCGGCGTAGACTGGGGACGAGATAGTAGGACGTCCAACTAAATGCCGGACGCCCGGACAGCCGGAGGACATCGATGGACGCAACCGGACCCGCCGCCGACCACGGTTCGGCTGACCATGGGCGGGCCCGCTGGCAGCGCCGCTATGACGGTGCCCGCAAGCGGGACGCCGACTTCACCACGCTGTCCGGCGTGGAGGTGGATCCCGTCTACGGTCCGCCGCGGGGCGCCGTGGTGCCCGGCTTCGAGCGGATCGGCTGGCCGGGGGAGTTCCCCTTCACCCGCGGCCTTTACCCGACCGGCTACCGCGGCCGGGCGTGGACCATCAGGCAGTTCTCCGGCTTCGGCAACGCCGTGCAGACCAACCAGCGCTACAAGATGCTGCTCGCCGCCGGCGGCGGCGGCCTGTCGGTCGCCTTCGACATGCCGACCCTGATGGGCCGCGACTCCGACGACCCGCGGTCGGCCGGCGAGGTCGGTCACTGCGGCGTGGCCATCGACTCGGCCGCCGACCTGGACACCCTGTTCGGCGGCATCCCGCTGGCCGACACGACCACGTCGATGACGATCAGCGGCCCGGCCGTGCCGGTGTTCTGCATGTACCTGGCGGCCGCGCAGCGCCAGGGCGCCGACATCGGCAAGCTGAACGGCACCCTGCAGACCGACATCTTCAAGGAGTACATCGCGCAGAAGGAATGGCTGTTCCCGCCGCAGCCGCACCTGCGCCTGATCGGTGACCTGATGGAGTTCTGCGCCAGGGAGATTCCCGACTACAAGCCGCTGTCGGTGTCGGGGTACCACATCCGCGAGGCCGGCTCCACGGCCGCGCAGGAGCTGGCCTTCACCCTGGCCGACGGCTTCGGCTACGTCGAGCTCGGCCTGTCCCGCGGCCTGGACGTCGACACGTTCGCGCCCGGCCTGTCGTTCTTCTTCGACGCGCACATCGACTTCTTCGAGGAGATCGCCAAGTTCCGCGCCGCCCGCCGGATCTGGGCGCGGTGGCTGCGCGACGTCTACGGCGCGCGTACCGAGCGGGCCCAGTGGCTGCGCTTCCACACCCAGACCGCCGGGGTGTCGCTGACCGCCCAGCAGCCAGACAACAACGTCGTCCGCACCGCCATCGAGGCGCTGGCGGCGGTGCTCGGCGGGACCAACTCGCTGCACACCAACGCGCTGGACGAGGTGCTGGCGCTGCCCAGCGAGAAGGCCGCCGAGATCGCGCTGCGCACCCAGCAGGTGATCATGGAAGAGACCGGCGTGGTGAACGTCGCCGACCCGCTCGGCGGCTCCTGGTACCTGGAGGCGCTGACCGACCGGCTGGAGGCCGAGGCCGAGGAGATCTTCGCCAAGATCCGGTCGATGAGCGAGGACGGCTCGATGACCAGCGGCATCCTGCGCGGCATCGAGGACGGCTGGTTCATGGCCGAGATCGCCGAGGCGTCCTTCGACTACCAGCGGATGCTGGAGAAGGGCGACAAGCGGGTGGTCGGGGTGAACTGCCACACCGACACCGTGGAGAAGCCCATCGAGATCCTGCGGGTCAGCCACGAGGTCGAGGTCGAGCAGACCCGCGAGCTGGCCGCCCGCCGGGCGGGCAGGGACGACGCGCGGGTGCGGGCCGCGCTGGACGAGATGGTCAGCGCCGCGCGCGGTCAGGAGAACATGATTCCGCCGATGATCGCCGCCGCCAGCGCCGAGGCGACCCTCGGGGAGATCTGCGAGGCACTGCGCGGCGAGTGGGGCGGGTACTCCGAGGCCCCCGCGTTCTGAGATTTCCGGCCTGAACTAGCCCTGCGGCGCCGGCCTCGCGCAGTGCCGCGGCCTGCGGTGCGAGCCCGGCGTGCCATGGGGCAGGATGGAGTTATGCAGCAACCCCAGGGTTTCTCCATCTCCGGCGCCGTCGACCTGGGCGCCAGGCAGGCAGCGGCGCAGCGCAGGCAGAAGGCCGCCCAGGCACCGGCCGGCGGCGGCCAGCCAGGTGCCGTCATCGAGGTCACCGACGAGACGTTCAACACCGAGGTGGCGCTCAGGTCCCGCAGCGTCCCGGTGATCATGGACCTGTGGGCCGAGTGGTGCGAGCCGTGCAAGCAACTCGGCCCGGTGCTAGAGAAGCTCGCGGTCGAGGCGAACGGCGCCTGGGTGCTGGCCAAGGTCGACGTCGACGCCAACCCGCAGCTCAGCGCGGCCCTTCAGGTGCAGAGCATCCCGATGGTGGTCGCCGTGATCGGCGGCCAGGTCGCCGACGGCTTCCTCGGCGCGCTGCCCGAGCAGCAGGTCCGCGGCTGGATCGGGCAGGTACTCCAGGTGGCCGCCCAGATGGGCCTGCCGGGACCGGACGGCGACGGCGCCCAGCAGCCCGGCGCGCAGGACGACTCCGGCGAGGCGGACGGCCCGCAGGACCCTGCGTTCGCCGAGGCGCAGCAGGCGCTGAGCCGAGGCGACCTGGATGCCGCGGCGGCGGCGTTCGAGAAGATGCTGGCCGGCTCGCCGGGCGACCCCGTCGCGACGATGGGCCTGCGTGAGGTAGAGCTGCACCGCCGGGTGGCCGGCTACGACCAGGCCAGGGTCCGCCAGGAGGCTGCCGCCAGCCCGGGCGACGTGACGGCGCAGATCGCGATGGCCGACCTGGAGCTGGTCGGGGGTGACGTGGATGCCAGCTTCCGCCGGCTGCTCGACCTGATCAGGGTGAGCGCGGGGGAGGACAGGGACAAGGCCCGAGTGCACCTGCTCGGCCTGTTCGAGATCTTCCCGCCGCGCGAGCCTCTCGTCACCAGGGCGCGCGGGACCCTGTCCAGCTTGCTGTTCTGAGCTCCCCGCGCCCCTACGGCGGACCGTGCCTTTCAGGCATGCTGCCTGTCCGCCGTTACGGCGGACAGGCGTCCGACAGGTGCTCAAGCGCGGGCAGCGCCTGGGCCAGCGCGGCGAGCTGCTCCTCTGGCAGCAGCCGCAGCGTGTCGGTGAGCAGGCTGGTGGTCTCCTGCCGGATCCGGTCCAGCACGACCACGCCGGCCTGCGTCACAGAAAGCAGGCAGGCCCTGGCGTCGCCCGGCACCGCGCCTCGCTCCACGTAGCCGCGCTCCTCCAGGGCGCTGACCAGCCGGGTCAGCGTGGAGGGCGCGACCCGCTCGGCGGCGGCCAGGTCACCGAGCCGCAGCGGCCCGTCCCTGGACACGGTGGCCAGGGCGGAGAGCTGGGTGGGCGTCAGGTCGGCTAGATCGTGCTTGCGAAGCCGGCGCGACAGCCGCAGGATCGCGACCCGCAGCCTGGCCACGTCGATGTCCGGCCCGGCTGGCACCGCGCGGGCCGTGGCCGGGCCGCCGCCGGCGAGTGCCGTGCTGGTCAGCGGCCCCGTGGTGGCCGCAGGTACCGTGCTGGCCGCAGGTACCGGACTGGTTCCCGTAGACACACTTACACGGTACGTCCCGGCGGCCCCTAGCCGGGCCGTCGCGCCCCGGAACTGCCCGGCGGTCCCTAGCCCGGAGCCGGGTCATCGCGCCCGGAACTGCCCGGCGGGCACCCAATCACGGCGCGCGAGGCCCGAAACCGGGCCGGGCCTGCCGTGCCCTGCCTGGCCGGCGCATCATGGGGGCCATGGCGGAAGAATCCCTCTGCGGGCGGCTCCTGGCGGCCACCCCGCTGCTCGGTGACCCGAACTTCCGGCGGACCGTCATCCTGGTGGTCGAGGACGATCCGGGCGAGGGAACCCTCGGCGTCGTGCTGAACCGGCCAAGCGAGGTCCCCCTGGCTCAGGTGCTCGATGCCTGGACCGAGCTGGTCACCGGCCCGCCGGTGGTGTTCAGGGGCGGGCCGGTGTCGCCGAACAGCGCGCTGGCGCTGGCCCTGGCCAGCGGCGAGGCCGAGCCGGTCGGCTGGCGCTCGCTTGAGGGCTCCCCGGTGATGGCCAGGGTGGGCCTGGTTGACCTGGAGGCGCCGCCTGAGCTGCTGGTCGGCGGGATCAGCTCGTTCCGGGTGTTCGCCGGGTACGCGGGCTGGGGGGCCGGCCAGCTCCGCTCCGAGATCGACGAGGGCGCCTGGTACGTGCTGGCCGGTGAGCCCGCCGATGCGTTCATGGCCGAGCCCGAGCGGCTCTGGCCCGAGGTGCTACGCCGCCAGGGCGGCGAGCTGGCCCTGATCGCGACCTTCCCCGACGACCCGGTCCTGAACTGAACTGGCCTGAACTGACCGGCCGGGGTCATAGGCGATAGCGCGGGTAAACTCAACCCTTGTGAGCACAGAAGTCGTGCCTGACACGGGCACCGTCCAGGAGACCGAAGTCCGGCCAGAGCTGTCGTTCGGGGACGGCGATCATGAGCGCTTCGCGCATTATGTCCTGAAGGACAAGATCGTGGACAGCGCCGTATCCGGTTCGCCGGTCCGGGCGCTCTGCGGCAAGGTCTGGGTACCTACGCGCGATCCGAAGAAGTTCCCGGTCTGCCCGATGTGCAAGGAAATCTACGAGTCGCTGCCCGAGGGCGAGGAGTAGGCCGGTCCCTGGCCAGCCGGCGCTTAGCCGGCCAGCGGGGCGCCCGTCAGGGTGACCCCGCCGGCCCGCAGCGCCTCGATGGCGGTCGCCGTCGACTCCGGTGCCACGCCCGCCGTCAGGTCGAGCAGCACCCGAGTGCGCAGCCCGGCCGCCGCCGCGTCCGAGGCCGTGGCCCTGACGCAGTAGTCCGTCGCGATGCCGGTCACGTCGACCTCGTCCACGCCCCGGCTGGCCAGCCAGTCGCCCAGTGTGGTGCCGTCCGCGGCGGTGCCCTCGAAGCCGCTGTAGGCCGCCGCGTAGGCGCCCTTGCGGAAGATCTCGCCGATCGGCGCGGTGTCCAGGTCCGGGTGGAAGTCCGCGCCCGCCGTGCCCGCCACGCAGTGCGCCGGCCAGGTGCCGGCGTAGTCCGGCTCGGCGGCGAAATGATCACCGGGGTCGATGTGATGGTCCTGGGTGGCGACCACGTAGTCGTAGCGCCCAGCGCCCGCCCCGGCCAGGTAGCCGCTGATGGCCCTGGCCACCGCGGCGCCGCCGGCCACGGCCAGCGAGCCGCCAGGGCAGAAGTCGTTTTGCACGTCCACGATCACCATCGCGCGCATGACCCCACGTTATCCCGGCTCGCCGGCCATAGATGACGGAGCCCGATTGGGCATGAGTGCGCTCGCCGTCCGGACGTAGGGCAGCGGGGCTGGTCAAGCATTCCCTGACTGCCTGCTGCCGCTGAGAGCCGGTGGGTTCGGTCATCTAGCGGGCGTGCCGGGGTGGGGTGGTGGTGTAGCTGCGCCCGGCGGGTGTGTGCCAGTGGAAGGTGCCGGGTGTGGTCTGGGTGAGTGCCCAGTGCTGTTGCTGCTTGAGCCGGTGATGCCGTCGGCAGAGCGGCCCGAGATTGCACGGGCAGGTGAGTCCTCCGCAGTGGAATGGTGTGGTGTGGTCGAGGTCGCCGCGCCAGGCTGGCTGGCGGCAGCCGGGGAATCGGCAGGTCTGGTCGCGGGCGTCGATCATGTCCCGGATCGTCGGGGGCGGGCGGTAGGCGGGGGTGGCGGTGGTGTGCGCGCAGCCGGTGTCGGCTTGCTGGTCGGCGGCGGCCTGGCGGCGCGTCTTGGCGGCGGCTTTCGCGGCGGCGCGGAGGATCGCGGCGCGGGTGCTGGTCCCGGCGAGCTCGGCGGCACTGATCTGGTCCAGGACGGTGGCCGGGATGGTGACGGAGACGCGTCCGGTGATGCTGGCGGCCGGCCCGGCCAGCGACAGCATCGGGCCGCCGGCCCGGCGGCTGCCGGTCGGCAGCTGAGCAGCGGGTGCCAGGCGGCGGGTCACGGTGGCGGTCTTGACGGCGTGGCCCTGCTCGTCGGTGAGGATGACGCGCCACCGGGTGCCGGGCGCGGTGGCGGCTGCGGCGGCGAGGGCGCGGGCCTGGGCGGCGGTGACCGGCCCGATCCGGCCGAGCGTCCCGGGCGCGGATGCGTGCTCGGCGAGGGTGGCCCAGGGCAGGGTCAGGTCCAGCATCCCGGACCCCGGCCGCCCCGCGCTCGCGGAGCTGCCGGCCGCGCCCTCCCCGGTTGCGGAACCTGGCGCGCTGCTCCTGCCCGTTCCGCCTGCCCTGCTCGTTCCGCCTGCCCTGCCCGTTCCGCCTGCCCTGCCCGCGCTGCCGTTCCCGCCGGCCCTGCCGTTCTCGCCTGGGCTGCCGTTCCCGCCTGCGCTGCCGGGCGCGCGGGTCTGGTCTGCGCCGCTGGTCGTGGTGGTCCCGTCCGTGCTGGTGGCGTCGCGCGCGGGCCCGCTGGCGGCGCTGGTACCGGTCGCGGGGAGCGGGCGGGTGCCGGTGGTGCCGGGGATGGAGGGCCAGGCGGGCAGCGGGCCGGTGTCGGGGAGATCGAGGGGGTCCTCGCCGTACCGGAGCCGGTCGTCGTCGTCAGGCTCGGGCGGCGGGTCGATGTATCCGTCGTCGGGGCTGGGTGCGTCGGCATCGGTGAGCGGCGCCACCTCGGGACAGCGGTCAGCAACGCTGGCGTCGTCACCGGCCGGGCTGTCGACGGTGGGGCTGGGACTGGCCGGGGTGGGGCCGGGCGTGCCGGCGCCGGGCAGGGTGGTGCCGGGCGCGACGTCGCCAGGCGAGGCGACGGGTACCGGGCTGGTGCCCAGCGGTGCGGCTGCGGGCGGCTCGGGACCCGGCGGGTGAGGACCGGGTGGCTGAGGACCCGGCGGCCCAGGATCTGGTGGGTCACCGCCGGGTGGTTCGGTGCCCGGCGGTCTTGGCCCTGGCGGCCCGGTGGCTGGCGGTCGCGGATCAGGAGACCCCGACAGTGGTCCCAGGCTGGGTGGTGCTGGCCTGGGCGGGGCTGGCCTGGGCGGGGCTGGCCTGGGCGGGCGGGCACCGGGCGGGCTGGTGCCTGGCGGGCCAGAGTCCGGGGGCGGGGCCTTGTCGTCACCGCGCGGGCTGCTGGGTGGCGGAGCAGCGGGCGGCGGGTCTCCCGCCCCTGCGGGCTTGTCTCGGCTAGGCACCGGGCGACCGGACTGCTCGTCACGGCGGGATGCCGGGCTCTGGGGTGACTGGTCACGCCGTGGCGGCGGTCCGCTGGGTGACTGCCGACGTGGTAGTCGGCTGCCGCATGGCGGTCCGGGCTGCCGTCCGTCGCGAGGTGGCGGGCCGCCGGGCCTGGCGTGGCCGCTGGGTGGGCCGACGGGCTGACCGTGGCGTGGCGGGCCGCCGTGATGACCGTCGCCTCGCGACCCGCCTGGCCCGCCGTCATCTGGCAGGTCGTCCGGCGGGTCGTCTGGTGATGGCTCGTCGGGCTGGCCGGTGTCTGCGGGCGGGGGTATCGGGGGGAGGGTGCCCAGGAGCAGCCCGAGGTAGATGTGGGCGCGGAGCAGGTCGGTGCCGCCGCCGGCCCGGAGGCCTTCAGGGCGCGGGCCAGGGCGGTGATCCGGGCCATGGCCGCCGCCGCATGCGGAGCCGGGAGGCTCGTCCCGGTCAGCGTCGCGGTCCCCTCGTCATCGGGATACAGGCTGACCCGAGCCCGCCGTTCAGCCGCCTTGCGGCGGTCCTCGGCGCCCTGCGGGTCGGCGATGATGACGGCCTTGCGCAGGCGGGCGCGGAGCTGGGCGTAGGTCAGCTCTCCCGCTTCGGGCAGGACGTCGTTCTCGACGGCTCGGGCGGTGTCCTCATCGAGGAGGCTGGTCGCCTCGGTGATCAGCCGGGCCCGGTAAGCGTCGATCTGGCCGGCGGTGAGGGCGGCGCCGGTGGCGGGCAGCCGCCAGGTCAGGGTCACGGCCTGGCCGGTCCACCACTCCGCCGTCCCCGGCGACAGCGCCAGGGCCAGCGCCACTTGCGCGGCGGCGTCGGGAGTGACCGCAGCCGGGCGGCCGTCTTCCTCCAGGCCGGCCTTCTCGTTCCGGGCCGCGGACCGGGCGGCGATCTGGGCGATGGCGGCGAACTCCCGGGCCTGGGCCCACGCCGCGACCCGCCGCCACCCGGCCGCCACGGCCGGCAGGTCAAAGTCGCTGGCCTCAGCGGGGTCGCGCTGGTCCAGCCACGCGGCCAGGCCCGCACTGCCCGGCAGGTACTCCGCCACCACATCCAGCCCCAGGCCGCCCTCGTCAGGGAGCAGCACACCGCCAGGCCCGCCGGCGGCGGGGTCCGGGTTCTCGCCGCGCGGGTCGCCGGCGGCTAGGCCGGCCGGCCCAGCGAGCGTGGCCTGCCCGCCGGCAGGACCGGGCATGCCCTTCGCCGCCGCCATCAGGATCGCGTCCAGGTCCACGTCAAACGACCAGCACAACCCGCCACCCACGCCAGGGTCCGCGCCAGCAACAGGCTCCGCGATCAGCAGCCGCTCCGCGGGAACCGGCTCATCACCCGGCACCAGAACCAGCCCGCTCAGCTCGGCCTCTTCATCGGGCCAATCACGCTCGCCGTCCGGCCGGTCTTCGCTCGGCTGCCGCGGCTGGTCGTCTGGCACCTGTCACCTCCCGTCCCGCTGCCATTCCATCTATGGGTAACAGTATCGAGAGGGTCTGACATTCTGACATCAAGATCGACAATAGATTCGATAATGAGAATCGCGTTTCGCCCAGATGGCTGAGCCCATTGGCCTGTCAATGGTCGCTGGCAGTCAGGGAGCGCTAGACCAGGAGGAGGTGTCGCGTGCCAGCTCAGTGGTCACCGCGGACAGCGACACGCACGCAAGCGCAACCGGACTCAGCCGGCTAGTCCCGGTCGGGCACGAACGTGGTGGGGATGGCCGGATAGCCGCGGGACAGCCGGAGCGCGTGCTCGGGCAGCTCGGCGATCGCGGCGCGGTGCCGGTCCCTGGCCACGCTGGCCGGCTCGCGGCCGACGATCTCACCGTTCCGGACGAGCTGGCGCAGTAGCGGCCGCCCGCTGCCGTCAGCCGGCGGCGTGTCGGTGACCCGCTCGGCGATCGCCCGGCCGTCCGGGCCCGCTTGCCGCGCGGCCCACTTGCGGCCGCCCCTGGACGGCTTGCCGACCGAGCGCTTCGCGACCGGCCGCAGTTCCCCGTCGTCATCGCCGTCGGCCCGCGCGACCAGCTTGTAGACCAGCGCCGCGGTCGGCGCGCCAGAACCGGTGACCAGCGAGGTGCCGACGCCGTAGCCGTCCACCGGAGCGGCGGCCAGGGCCGCGATGGAGTGCTCATCCAGGTCGCCGGTGAGCACGATCCTGGTGTCCGTCGCGCCGAGCGAGTCAAGCTGCGTGCGCACCTGCCGGGCGGCCACCGCCAGGTCGCCGCTGTCGATCCGGACGGCGCCGAGCTTGGGCCGGCCAGCTTCACGGCCGTCGCCACGGCGGCCTCGACCTCGTAGGTGTCGACCAGCAGTGTGGTGTCCGTGCCCAGCGCGTCGAGCTGGGCACGGAACGCGGCGGCCTCGGTGTCGTGCAGCAGCGTGAAGGCGTGCGCGCTTGTCCCGCTGGTCGGGACGCCGTGCTGACGGCCGGCCTGCAGGTTGGAGGTCGAGGTGAAGCCGGCGATGAAGGCCGCGCGGGCGCTGGCCACCGCCGCGAGCTCGTGGGTGCGCCGCGAGCCCATCTCGATCAGCGGCCGCCCGGCGGCGGCCAGCACCATCCGCGAGCCGGCCGAGGCGATGGCGCAGTCGTGATTGAGCACCGAAAGGGCCAGCGTCTCCAGGATGACCGCCTCGGCGAAGGTGCCCTCGACGACCAGGATCGGCGACCCAGGGAAGTAGCAGTCGCCCTCGGCATAGCCCCAGATGTCCCCGCTGAACCGGTAGGACTCCAGGAAGCTCAGCGTCGCGGGGTCGGCGATGCCCGCCGACTCCAGGAACGCTAGCTGCCCGGCGTCGAACCGGAACCGCTCCAGCGCGTCGAGCAGCCGCCCGGTGCCGGCCACCACGCCGTAGCGGCGGCCGTGCGGCAGGTACCTGGCGAACACCTCGAAGACAGCGCGGCGGTGCGCAGCGCCACTGCGCAGTGCGCCGCGCAGCATGGTCAGCTCATAATGATCGGTCAGCAGTCCTGTGCTGCCGCCGGCCGCGGGCAAGGCCGCCTCGTCCTGCTTCGTGGTCACCCAGGAAGCCTACGGGTCGGCCGCGGGGCATGGGCCGGGCCGGGTACGTCAGTGCCCGAGGCCGGGCCGGGAGGGCTGGACCGGGAGCACCGGCGGAGTAAGAGAGTATGTAACAGGGGAGGTGACGCCAGGTGAGCGTGGCGCCAGCTGAGGTGCAGCGGCCAGAGACCGGCCAGGACGCGGTCCTGGACTCGCCGTGGGTCACGATTGTCTGGAATGATCCGGTTAATCTCATGTCCTACGTAACTTACGTATTTCAGACTGTTTTTGGCTATCCCAAGTCGCGGGCGGAGAAGCTGATGCTTGACGTGCACCACAAGGGCAGGGCAGTGGTGTCGTCGGGGGCGCGCGAGGCCATGGAGCGCGACGCCGAGACCCTGCACGGGTACGGCCTGTGGGCCACGGTGAGTCACGACTCGTGAGCGACGCCGACCAGGACCCGTGGGCGGGCTCCGACTTCGAGGAGGATGACCTGGCTGGTTTCCGCGCCGCCAGGGGCGGGCCGAGCGCGCGGTTCGCGGCCGGCCAGGCGGCCATCGTCCGCAGCCTGGTCAGCCAGGTAGCCGAGCTGATCGGCGGGGATGAAGCCGAGGCTGGCCGTGCCCCGGGGGGCGACATCGCCGGCACGGGCACCGCCGTGGCCGCCGACCCCGGCTCGTCCGACCTGCCGTCAGGCGACAGCCTGGCCGCGCAGCTCGGCCTCAGCGACGCCACCGGGCTGCCCGATGACCCGGTGCTGGCCCGGCTGCTGCCCGACGCCTACGCCGATGACCCAGAGGCGGCCGGGGAGTTCCGCCGCTATACCGAGCTGGGCCTGCGGTCGGGCAAGGTGGCGGCCGCCCGGACCGTGCTGGACACGCTGCCGGCCGTCGGCGGCCGGGTCCGGCTCAGCGAGTCCGACGCCCAGGCCTGGCTGCGCGCCCTCAACGACGTCCGGCTCTGCCTGGGCGTGATCCTCGGCGTGACCGACGACTTCGACGAGCAGGCGCATGACCTGCCGCCCGAGGACCCGCGGGCCGCCTACGTGGGGGTCTACCAGTGGCTGGCCTACCTGCAGGAGAGTCTCGTGGAGGCGCTGAGCTGACCGCTGGGCTGAACACCGGGCTGACCGCTGGCTAGTCTGCCTGCATGCTCACCATCAGCGCCGCGCTCCGCGCGAAGATCATCGAGCACGCCCTCGCGGACCATCCGGACGAGGCGTGCGGGGTCATCGCCGGGCCGGCCGGCAGCGACCGGCCCGAGCGGTTCATCCAGATGCTGAACGCCGAGCGGTCGCCGACCTTCTACCGGTTCGACTCGATGGAGCAGCTCCAGGTGTGGCGGGAGATGGATGACCGCGACGAGGAGCCCGTGGTGATCTATCACTCGCATACCGCGACGGAGGCATATCCCTCACGCACCGACATCTCCTACGCCAGCGAGCCGTGCGCCCACTACGTGCTGGTCTCCACGGCCGAGCCGGGCGCGCCGGTGTTCCGGTCGTTCCGGATCGCCGACGGCGAGGTCAGCGAGGAAGAGGTCGTGGTGGGCGACGCGCCGGGCGGCCGGCCGGAATGATCCCGGCCGGGTCCCGGTTGGTGCAAGGCGAGCCGCCAGAGCGTCCGCTGGCGGCCATGTCCGCATGACTGGAGCGAAACTGATGGCCATCGAGGTCCGCATCCCGACGATCTTGCGCACCTACACCGACGGCGCCAAGTCGGTTCAGGGTTCCGGCGAGACTCTGGACGAGCTGTTCTCCGACATTGACGCCCGGCACGACGGACTGCGGGGCAGGCTCGTGGATGGCTCCGGCCTGCGCCGTTTCGTCAACGTCTACCTCAACGACGAGGACGTGCGGTTCCTCGGCGGGCTGGCCGCTCCGGTCCAGGACGGGGACACCGTGACCGTGCTGCCGGCCGTGGCCGGCGGCGCCCGCTAGCGCGGGCAGCGCTCGCCGGTCTGATGCGCTACGACTCGCTGCTTGACTCCGTCGGCGGCACGCCGCTGGTCGGCTTGCCCCGGCTGTCGCCCAGCCCGCAGGTCCGGCTGTGGGCAAAGCTGGAGGACCGCAACCCGACCGGCTCGGTGAAGGACCGCGCCGCGTTCTGGATGGTCGCGGCCGCCGAGAAGGAGGGCCGGCTGGTCCCCGGCGCCACCATCCTGGAGCCGACCTCGGGCAACACCGGCATCTCGCTGGCCATGATCGCCCGGGTGCGCGGCTACCAGCTGATCTGCGTGATGCCGGAGAACACCTCCGCCGAGCGCCGCCAGCTGCTGGAGGCCTACGGCGCCGAGATCATCTCCTCCGCGGCCGCCGGCGGCTCCAACGAGGCGGTGCGGGTGGCCAAGGAGCTGGCCGCGCAGCACCCGGACTGGGTGATGCTCTACCAGTACGGCAACGAGGGCAACGCGCTCGCGCACTACGAGTCGACCGGCCCCGAACTGCTGGCCGACCTTCCGGAGATTACCCACTTCGTGGCCGGCCTGGGCACCACGGGCACCCTGATGGGGGTCGGCCGGTACCTGCGCGAGCACAAGCCGGACGTCCAGGTGGTAGCCGCCGAGCCGCGGTACGGCGAGCTGGTCTACGGGCTGCGCAACATCGACGAGGGCTTCGTCCCCGAGCTGTATGACCCGGATGTTCTGACCAGCCGGTTCTCGGTGTCAGCGCCGGACGCGCTGCGCCGCACCCGGCAGCTCATGGAGGCCGAGGGCCTGTTCGCCGGCATCTCGGCCGGCTGCGTGCTGCACGCCGGGCTGGCCATCGCCAGCCGCGCGGAGCGGGCGGGCCAGCACGCCGACATCGCCCTGCTGGTCGCCGACGCCGGGTGGAAGTACCTGTCCACCGGCGCCTACGGCGGCACCCTGGAGCAGGCACAGGAGCGGCTGGAAGGGCAGCTATGGGCGTGACGAGCCAGGAGGCCACCGGGGTGAGCGTCTTCGACGAGGCCACCGCCATTACCCGGCGGGCCGACGGGGCGTACGAGGCGCTGCCCGACCAGCGGTTCGCGCTGGTCGCGCCCGGCGGCGTCGCGCCGCCGGCGGTCAACGGCGGCGCGCTCATCGCGACCGTGCTGCGGGCCGTGCTGGACGACGCGCCGCACCCCTACCCGGTCGCCACCAACGCCAGCTTCCTGCGGGTGGCAAGGCTGGAGCCCGCGGTGATCAGGGTGAGCTGGCTCAGGCGCGGCCGCACCGCCGCCGTCGCCCGCGCCACCCTGGAGCAGGCGGGCCAGCCGGTCATCGACCTGACCGTCACCACCGGCGAGCTTCTGGCTGCCGGCCACGCCGGCAGCCAGAAGGTACCGATGGGCGCCAGCGGCGCAGTGCCGCCGGCTGGCCAGGCCGCCAGCGCTGAGAGGCAGGCCAGGTCGGCCGACCTGGCCTGGACCGGCGAGCCGCCGTGCATCCCCGCGCCGGAGGACTGCGTCGAGCTTGGCCCGTGGCCGGGCACCGTGTCCGCCGAGGGCATCGAGGGCTACGCCCGCCAGGTCCGGCTGCTGTTCGACCCCGCGACGACCGGGTGGCGGCGCGGCGACCCCTCCGGGGTGCCGGAGATGCGCGGCTACTTCGGCCTGGCGCAGCCGCGTGACCCCGACGCCTACCTGCTGGCGCTGGCCGTGGACGGGCTGCCGCCGGCGGTGTTCGGCCTCGGCGCCACCGGCTGGGCGCCGACCGTCGAGCTGAGCTGGTACATGCGCGGCGTGCCGTGCCCAGGGCTGCTGCGCGTCGCGACCCGGTGCCGGCGAGTCAGTGCCGGCTGGTTCGACGAGGAGTCCGAGGTGTGGGACGCGGCCGGCCAGCTCGTCGCGCAGAGCCGGCAGCTCGCCAGGGTCGGCCGGGGGCCGCTTAAGGCACGCTCTTGATCCGCCAGACCAGCACCGAGCCGAGGATCGCCACCACCGCCGTGCCGGCGAACAGCGTGGGATAGCCGCCGGCCGACACCAGCAGGCCGGCCAGCGCCGCGCCCACCGCGCCGGGCGCGACGATCGCGATGTTGATGATGCCGAGATCCTTGGCGCGGTCCTTGGCCGCCGGCAGCACCTGAGTGATCAGGGCCTGGTCAACCGCGAGGTAGGCGCCGAACCCGCAGCCGTAAAGAACCGCCGCCAGCAGCGCGGCCGACCAGGTCTCGTCGAACACCAGCACCAGCGCGGCCACCCCGATCAGCGAGCCGCCGACCGTGACGATGACCTTGCGGCGGCCCAGCCGGTCGGAGATCATCCCGCCGACGATCGCGGTCAGCACCACGCACACGGTGTAGATGACGATCAGGATCAGCAGGCCCTGCGCCGGGTGCGGGTAGTGCACCCCGTCTCGCAGGAAATACAGCAGGTACAGCGTGCCCATCGCGATGGCCAGCGAGGCCAGGAACCGGGTCAGCCAGGCCCAGCCGAAGTCCGGGTACTGTCTCGGGCTGATCCAGTACGAGGCCGCCAGCCGCCGCCAGCTCATCGGCTCGGCGTGCCCCGCCGCCAGCTGGTGGTCGGGCGTCAGCAGCACGAACGGCAGGGCCAGGCCGAGCATCAGCACCGCCAGCCCGACGTACCCGGCGATCAGCCCCGCGCGGGTGTTGACCGTGAACACGTCAACCACCATGACGGTGCCGATGACCAGTCCAAGCGCCTGCGGCATGCCGACCCAGCCGGCCACCGTGGCCCGCTGCCGCACCGGAACGTGATCGGGGATCGCGGCGGACAGGCTGGCGTACTCGCCGTTCTGGAAGGCGCTGAACAGCACCCAGAAGATGGCCACCCCGGCCACCGAGCCCTGCCGCGCCAGCAGCACCAGGCAGACCGCGGACAGCAGCGCCATGCTGATGGTCCAGCGGTGCCGTCTGCCGCGCATCCGGCCGAAGCCGAACGCCCCGGTCGTCCGGTCCGACAGCGCGCCGGCCAGCGGCGTCGCGATGACCGAGGCAATCGCCCCGACCGCGGACACGATCGCCAGCGCGATGATCTTGTGGTGCGGGGTGATGTCCTGGAGCTGCTGCGGCATGCTGACCTGAAGCGGCGTCAGGGAGCCCATCCACATGCCGAGCGAGGCCAGCCCGAGCCCGGCGACCCAGCGGCCGCGCACGTGCGCCGTCGGCTCGGCCAGTGCCGGCGAGAGGGCGGGCGCCTCGTCGGCCGCCTGTCCGGTCATGGCATCCTCCGCGTCAGCCGGGCCGCTAGCCCGTTTACTTCCAGAACGAAATGTCCTGGGGGGATCATGCCGCTTTGCCAGGCCGTTGGGTAGGGCCGAGGAGACCGGGAATCCGGCTGGGCCCTGCGGCGGCCGGCCGGCCGCCGGTAGCGTGGGGAAGCGTGCGGATGACGATCGTCGGCTGTGCCGGCAGCTTCCCAGGCCCCGACAGCCCGGCCTCGTGCTACCTGATCGAGGCGGACGGCTTCCGGCTGGTCGTTGACCTCGGCAACGGCGCGCTCGGCGCGCTGCAACGGTACTGCGACCTGGACAGCGTGGATGCCATCTGCATCAGCCACCAGCATGCCGATCACTGCATCGACATGACCGGGTACCTGGTGACGCAGACCCACAGCCCGCAGGGCCGCAGGCCCAAGCTGCCTGTCTACGGGCCGGCGGGCACCGCCGACCGGCTCACCAGGGCGCTGGGCCTTGACCCGCCGGTGCCGATGACCGAGGGGTTCGACTTCATCACCCTGGCGCCGGGGACCCTGGAGATCGGGCCGCTGCGGGTCACCACCGCGCGGATGAATCACTCAGTCGAGACGTTCGGCTTCCGGTTCGAGCACGGCGGGCGCAGCCTGGCCTACTCCGCCGACACCGCGCCGTGCGACGCCCTGATCGACCTGGCAGCCGGGGCCGACGTGCTCGTCTGCGAGGCGTCTTACCTGGAGGGTCCCGGCCTGCCCGCCAACCTGCACCTGACCGCCAGGCAGGCCGGGCAGCACGCGACGAGGGCGGCCGCGGGCGAGCTGCTGCTGACCCACCTGGTGGCCTGGAATGACCAGGCCAGGACGCTGGAGGAGGCCAGCGGGGCGTTCAGCGGGCCGCTGTCACTCGCGGCTGCCGGCCAGCACCTTGCCCTCGTCGACGGCTAGCGACGGCGTCGGCCGCGGCTCGGTGCGCGGTCGCGGCACCGTCCAGCCGCCGCGCCGCAGCCGGAACAGCACCGCGATGATGATCAGCGCGCCGATGCCGAAGGAGTCCTCGATGGTCCGGGACACCACGGTCGGCACCGCGTGGCTGTACCACAGGTCCTTGCCCCAGATGGGCAGCACGCTGGTGTAGCCGACGGCGATAGCCGCCGCCACGTAGACCCGCCGCCAGTTCCGGCCGTCGCCGATGATGACGCCGAGAGCGATGACGATCCAGCACAGGTGATGAATCCAGGCCACCGGGGACAGCAGCGCCGCGAGCATGCCGGTGATCGCGATGCCGGCCAGCTCCTGGCCCCGGCGGTGCGCGGCGCGGGCCGCCGCGAACCCGGCGATGGCGACAAGCGCGGCCACCGCGAGCCAGAGCAGGGCAGGAAGGGCATGCGGGTAGAACAGCCGCATCAGCATGCCGCGCAGCGACTGGTTGGCGGCCTGCCTGTTCGGGCCAAGGCGGCGCGAGTTGAAGATCGCCGAGGTCCAGTACAGCGTCGAGTCCTTCGGTGCGATCAGCCAGGCCAGCCCGGAACTCGCCGCGAACGTGCCTGCCGCGACCGCCGCCGCCTTCCGGCGGCCGGTGATCAGCAGGTAGACGATGAAGACGCCGGGCACCAGCTTGATCGCCGTGGCCAGGCCGATGAGGACACCGCGCGGCCAGCGCGGCCGGGGCACGGCGCAGTCCAGCAGGCACAGTGCGACGAGGAAGATGTCGATCTGCCCGTAATGGATCTCCTGGCGCAGCGGCGTCAGCAGCGCGCAGCCGCCGAGCAGCAGGGCGAAGGCCGCCGGCGCCCGGTCACCCGCCCTGGCCAGCAGCGGGCGGAAGGAGAACCAGATCACGATGCCCAGCGGCACGTAGACCATCGGCACCCAGGCGGCCATCGCCAGCGGCACCGGCAGCAGCGCCAGCGGCATGGCCAGGATGGCCGCGGCCGGGGGATAGGTGAACAGCAGCGAGTCGGCGCGCATCGAGTAAAGCGCCCCGCCATCAGCGATGCTCCGCCCGCCGCCGCGGTAGACCATCAGGTCGGCCATCCGGAGCAGCCCCAGGTCAGTCACGCTGGCGAAGACCAGGTAGCCGATGGCGCCCAGCGCCAGCGCCCATGCGCCAATGGCGAGCGCGGATGGCCTGCGCAGGCGTCCCGCTCCGCTGAGACCAGCTTTTCGCAGCCAGGCCGATGACGGCAGTGCCACCCGTGTCGCCTCCGCATTTCCCGGGAAAAGAAAAGCCGATACGCCCGTATTCAGTGATACGTGAGATTCCCGGCGCCGGCACCTGGTACCCGCCTGGCCGGCCCAGCTCGCGACCAGGCTGGCAGGCCTCCTGCCAGGAAACTCGTTCAGTTCGCGTCGGTCTGGGCGGCTGGCCGCCCGCATGAGCCAGCGGGCGGGTCGGGGGTCATCCCGGCACGCGGCATGCCCGACCCTCTTGATGTGCCCGGAGTCGAGGATAACTGCACGTCAGTTGCGAGCGCGCCCGAATATCGCTGATCCGACGCAAAAACTCCGCAAAGTTCTGGTGTTATGTATGCCTACTCAATATCTTGTGGCGGGTATTACGCGAATGCAGCCCATGCGCATTTAGCGTGGCTAGTGCGACAGGTGCGAGACGCGTCCCGGCCTGTCCCCGCCCGCCGGGACATAGACTCCACAGCCATGCGCGTACTCGTGACCGGCGGCGCCGGGTTTATCGGCTCACATCTGACAGACGCCCTGCTGGCCAGGGGGGACGAGGTCGCCGTCGCGGACGACCTGACCGCGGGCCGGGCCGGGCGGCTCGGCGAGCGGGCCGCGCTGCACAAGGTCAGCGTCTGCGCCGCGGGGCCGCTGGGCGAGCTGATCGACGACTTCGTGCCCGAGCTGATCTGCCACCTCGCCGCCCAGATCGACGTGCGGGCCAGCGTGGCCAGCCCCGCCGCCGACGCGCAGGCCAACATCGTCGGCACCGTGAACGTGCTGGAGGCCGCCAGGACCGTCGGCGCGCGGGTGCTGTTCTGCTCCACCGGCGGCGCCCTGTACGGGCGGGACGCGCCCATCCCCTCGCTTGAGGACGTGCTGCCGCTGCCCGAGTCGCCCTACGGGGTGGCCAAGCACTGCGCCGAGCAGTACGTCGGCCTCTACAACCGGCTGCACTCCGCCTCGCACACCGTGCTGCGATTCGCCAACGTGTACGGGCCGCGCCAGGACCCGACGGGCGAGGCCGGCGTGGTGCCGATCTTCTGCTCGCGGATCCTGGCCGGCCAGCAGCCCACCATCTACGGCGATGGCCGCCAGACCCGCGACTACGTGTACGTCGGGGACGCCGTGGCCGCGTTCCTGGCCGCCGCCGACCGGGGCAGGCCGGGCACCTGGAACATCGGCACCGGCCGCGAGGTCAGCGTGCTGGAACTCGCCTCGGTGATCGGGGAACTGGCCGGCCGCGAGGTCAGGCCGGACTTCGCCCCGGCCCGCCCCGGCGAGCTGCAGCGCAGCGCGCTGGCCATCGAGCGGGCCGAGCGGGACCTGGGCTGGCGGCCCGCCACCTCGCTGAGCACCGGGGTGAGCGCCGTGTACCGGTGGATCGAGGCCGGCGCGGAGGACCGGGCGGGTTGCTGACCGTTGCGGCTGACCCCGGCGGCTGCCCGCCGCCGGGCACGGGGCGGCCCGCCGCCCCGCTAGGCTGGCGGCCATGTCTCGACCCGACGGGCGCCGGCCCGATCAGCTCCGCGACGTCAAGATCACCAGGAACTGGCTGGCGCACGCCGAGGGCTCGGTGCTCGTCGAGTTCGGCGCCACCAGAGTGCTCTGCGCGGCCAGCGTCACCGAGGACGTGCCGCGCTGGCGGCGCGGCAGCGGGCAGGGCTGGGTCACCGCCGAGTACGCCATGCTGCCCAGGTCCACCAACACCCGCGGTGACCGCGAGTCGGTCAAGGGCCGGATCGGCGGCCGGACGCACGAGATCTCCCGGCTGATCGGCCGGTCGCTGCGCGCCTGCATCGACACCAAGGCGCTCGGCGAGAACACCATCGTGCTGGACTGCGACGTGCTCCAGGCCGACGGCGGCACCAGGACCGCCGCCATCACCGGCGGCTACGTCGCGCTCGCCGACGCGATCACCTGGCTGGCCGGGCGCAAGCGCCTCAAGGGCCAGCCGCTGATCGCCTCGGTGTCGGCGGTCAGCGTCGGCATCCTGGACGGCAAGCCCCGGCTTGACCTCAACTACGACGAGGACGTCATCGCCGAGACCGACATGAACGTGGTCTGCACCGGTGACGGGCGGTTCGTCGAGGTGCAGGGCACCGCCGAGCGCGAGCCGTTCAGCCGCGACCTGCTCGATGAGCTGCTCGGCCTGGCCGTGGCCGGCTGCGCCGAGCTGGCGGACCTGCAGAGCGCGGCCCTGGCCGGATGAGCGGCCAGCCGCGGCTGGTGCTCGCCACCACCAACCAGGGCAAGCTGGCCGAGCTGCGCCGGATCCTGGCCGCGGGGCACGTCGGCGTGGAGCTGGTCAGCCTCGCGGAGTTCCCCGGCGCCCCCGACGTCCGCGAGACCGGCGCCACCTTCGCCGAGAACGCGCTGCTCAAGGCCCGCGCCATCGCCGCGTTCACCGGCCTGCCCGCGGTGGCCGACGACTCGGGACTGTGCGTGGACGCGCTGAACGGGATGCCCGGCGTGCTGTCGGCCCGCTGGTCGGGCAGGCACGGTGCCGACGCCGAGAACCTGGAGCTGGTGCTCGCCCAGCTCGCCGACGTGCTGGAGGACCGGCGCGGCGCCCAGTTCGCGTGCAGCGCGGCGCTGGTGCTGCGCGGCGGCAGCGAGCACGTCACCGAGGGCATCGTGGCGCGGCCGGTCATCGACGCGCCACGCGGCGAGAACGGCTTCGGCTACGACCCGCTGTTCGTGCCAGACCCCGGCGAGCTGGCCAGGGGCAAGGTGGACGCCGGCCGGACCGGGCTGACCACCGCCGAGCTGAGCGCCGAGGAGAAGGACCGGATTAGCCACCGGGGCAAGGCCCTGCGGGCGCTGGCCCCGGTGATCGCCGCAACGGTCGGCTGAGCCTTGTACCGTATGAGCCTGTAAGTCGAGCGACTGGCTCGCGGGGGACACCGCGACTGGCTGGAGGAGAGCCCGTGACGGACGTGCGGCTCGCGCCGGGAGATCCGGCGCCCGATTTCACCCTGCCCGACGCGGACGGCAACGACGTCAGCCTGTCCGCGCTGCGCGGCAAGCGCGTGATCATCTACTTCTACCCGGCCGCGATGACGCCCGGCTGCACCAAGCAGGCCTGCGACTTCCGGGACAGCAGGACCGAGCTGACCGACGCCGGGCTTACCGTGCTCGGCGTCTCCCCTGACGCCCCGGCGAAGCTGGCGAAGTTCCGGGACCGGGACGGGCTCACCTTCCCGCTGCTATCCGACCCGGACAAGGCCGTGCTCCAGGCCTACGGCGCCTACGGCGAGAAGATGCTGTACGGCAAGAAGTCGGTCGGCGTGATCCGCTCCACGTTCGTGGTCGGGGCGGATGGCCGGATCGAGGTGGCCCAGTACGGCGTCAAGGCGACCGGTCATGTCGCGCGGCTGCGCAAGGAACTCGGCGTCTGAACCGGCCAGGGGCCGTAGCCCAATGGCAGAGGCACAGGACTTAGGATCCTGCCAGTGTGGGTTCGAATCCCACCGGCCCCACTCGCATTTCCGCTGGTAACGCAGCAGGCCGGACGGGCGCGGTGAGCGATCACGTGGTGGGTGAGCACGGCCTGGTGATCCGGGATGCGGTGGCGGCCGACGCGGTCGCGTGCGCGGCGATCTACGCGCCGTATGTCACCGGCACGGCGGTCACCTTCGAGAGCGAGCCGCCTGGGCCCGCGGAGATGGCCGGCCGGATCGAGGCCGCCCAGCGGCGGCACGCCTGGCTGGTGGCGCAGGCCGACGGCGGCGTGATCGGCTACGCCTACGGCGGCCCGCACCGCACCAGGCCCGCCTACCGCTGGTCCTGCGAGGTCAGCATCTACCTGGAGCCTGGCCGCCGCCGGACCGGCGCGGGCCGGGCGCTGTACGGGGCGCTGCTTGACCGGCTGGCCGCGCGGGGGATCAGGACCGTGGTGGCCGGCATGACGCTGCCGAATGAGGCCAGCGCCGCGCTGCATGCCGCGCTGGGGTTCGAGCCGGTTGGCACCTACCGCCGGATCGGCTGGAAGCTCGGCGCGTGGCACGACGTGGCCTGGGTGCAGCGAACCCTGCCCGGTGCCGATCCGCCTGGCGCGGATCCGGCTGGCGACGGCCCGCCCGGCTAGATCCAGCTATCGAGCAGCGGCCGCAGGTCGGCCAGCCGGGTGATCACCGCGTCGGGCACCGAGCCGGGGAAGGACGGCACGTCGCTGTTGGGGATCAGCACCGCGCGCATGCCAATGCTCTTCGCGCCGTGCACGTCATCGAACGGCCGGTCGCCGACGAACACGCAGGCCGCCGGGTCGGACACGCCGACGGCGCTCATCGCCGCCCGGAATGCCTCCGGGTGCGGCTTGGCCCACTCGATCTCGCTGGAGTAGACGGCGCCGTCGATGAGGTCGAGGATGCCGTCCCTGCGGAAGATCTCCTCGTGCCAGGCGCGCGGCCAGAACGTGTTGGACAGCACGCCGACGCGGACGCCCCGGTCGCGCAGGTAGCTCAGCAGCGCGGCGGCGTCGGGGTCGGTGTAGGTGTGCGGCTCCCACGCGGCCGAGTAGCTGGCCAGCAGTTCCCGCGTCGGGGTGATCCCGGCCCGCTCGAAGACGCTGTCCAGGCTGGAGCTGCGGTGCTCGCGCTCGCCGAGCTGCCACAGCTCGGCCTCGGCGGCCCGGACGGCGGCGGCGACCTCGGCGGCCTGCTCCGCACCGAAATGCTGCGCGCACACCGCCTGCCACAGGTCGCGCAGGTCGATGGTGTGCCACGGGGTGAGCGTTCCGCCCCAGTCGAAGATCACGGCCTGAACGCTCACGAGAAGGAATCCTACGCCGTGCCCGAGCGGGTCCCGGCGCGCCAGCCGGGACCCGCTCGCCCCCGTGCCGGGGGATGCCTGGCCGCTAGCCGTGCGTGACCTGGTTGATGTAGGACGTCGGGGCGGTGATGGTCTCCGGCTTGCCGATGTCCACGAAGTCCACCTTGACCGTGGTGTAGTCGATGACGCCGTCGAGTAGGCCCTGGAACGCGGTCCTGACCTGCCGGATCACGCCCGAGGCGTCCGCCCAGACGGTCAGCGCGGTGAGCTTCTGGGACGGGTCGGCGTTCTCCAGCGACAACAGCTTGCCGGGCAGCCCGGAAAGCCGGGTGGCGCGCAGCTCCCGCACCCGCGTCCCATCCAGCACCTGCCAGCCCTCCGAGACGAACCGAGCGCCCGGCGCCAGCGCCTTGAGCAGGTCGCGCGGGTCTGGCACGGCCTCTCGGACGTTCTGCGTCTCGCTGACGGAGTGGTACCAGTGCGGCGCGTCGCCGGGCGCTAGCTCGCCGTACTCGTAGATCTGGCCGTTGACGACCCGGTCCGTCCAGGAGCCGATCTTCGAGCCGGCCTGGAGATCGACGTTGTTGAAGTTGTTCCCCGAGAAGGTCAGGTCGTCGGTCCCGGAGACTGTCGACAGGCCGCCGTCCTCGTTGTGGTAGCTGACCAGCGCGTGCCCGGCGGACGCCAGCGCCGCCCGGGACGCGTGGGCGATCTTGTGGACCATCCGCGCGGTCAGCACGACCTGCTGGTGCTGCACGGCGTGCGCGGCGGGGCGGTCGCCGGCCCGGCTCGCCGCCGGGCGCGGGGCCGGGCCGGCGAGCTGGGACACGGCGACCGCACCGGCGCAGCCGACCACGACGATCCCGGCGGCCAGCGCCGCGGCCCGGCCCGGCCGCGGCACGCGGCGTCCTGGCCGGCGCAGCGGCACGACGCCGGCCGCGGGGCCGGCCCGGCCTCGGTGATCTCCGTGGCGGTCACGGCCGGCGCGCCGCCGTCGATCAGGTCCCGCAGTTGCGCGGGCAGCTCCGTTCTCGCGGGCATGTCAGTTCCCATCGCTCACTCCTAGCTGGGCACGGAGGCGGGCGAGCCCGCGCTCGACGTGGTTCTGGACGGTGGTCTGC
Source organism: uncultured Actinomycetota bacterium (assembly GCA_963725175.1). Lineage (GTDB taxonomy): Bacteria > Actinomycetota > Actinomycetes > Streptosporangiales > Streptosporangiaceae > DASUBV01. The sequence continues at coordinate 1,150,976 of CAVRXH010000006.1, read as the reverse complement.
CGGATGCCGGCCAGCTCAGCGACCTCGCGCAGGGTGTAGCCGTAGCCGTGCACCAGCACGACGGCCAGCCGCTGGCGCTGGGTCAGCGCCGCGAGCGCGCGGGGCAGTCCTGGCTCGAACAGCGGCTCGGTCCACCCGGAGATGTCGAACAAGACCGGCTGGCGCCGCCTGCGGCGCCGGCTCTGGCCGACCCGGAACAGGTAGCCGGGCAGGTTGCCGATCTCCCGCAGCCGGTCCCAGTGCTCCCAGGCATAGGCCAGCGCCTCGGCGGTGGCGTCCCGCCCCTCCTCGAAGCCGTAGGCGGCGACCAGGGCCCGGCGCAGCCGCGGCTCGACGTCCTGGACGAATATCTCGAACGCCTCCGGGGCGGCCGGCGGCGCGGTCGTGGCCGGCTCCTCACTCACCCGGTGCATGTCTCATTGTTCCCTCGTTTCTCGCGGTCTCCTTACTCGCTCAGACCGCCGGCCGGGGCCGGCCTACCACAGGTGCCGTGAGGGCAATCTGCCGGCCGGCCGCGCACGCGGCGTGGCTGGCTGGGACACTGGGGTCTGGATTACTCGGGCCGGGACGCGCGCTGGCGGGGCAGGCGATGCCAGCGCTCAGGCGGCGGCGGAGTTACTGGCGCAGGAGGGGTGCGTGCGATGGCCGATCCGGACGGCGCGGTCGAGGTACACGGCGCGGTGGCTGTGCAGGGCACGGTGACCAAGCGGGACCCTGACCAGATCGTTGCCGAGATCGAGCGGACCAGGGAAAACCTGGCGCGCACGATCGACACCCTGGCCGACAAGGTCAGCCCGGCCAACAACGTGCGGATGCTGAAGGAACGGGTGGCCGAGCAGGTGTCGCGGCCCGACGTTCAGCTCGCGGTGGCCGCGGCCGGGCTCGCCCTGGTCGGGTTCACCATCTACCGGATCTGGGGCCGGCGCTGGAAGTAGCCGGGACCGGAAGCAGCCAGCCGCGGCCGCGGCTACAGGAACGTCTTGCCCTCGCCGCGGTAGGTCGGCACTGTCTCCACCACGGCATCGCCGTCGATCAGGTGCAGCTCGGCGAACCGCTCGCACAGCTCACCCGCCTTGGCATGCCGGAACCAGGCCCGGTCGCCGATCGCCAGGCCGTCGGCCGCCGCGCCGAGCAGCGGCGTCTGCACCTCGCCCGCGCCCTCGTCCCGGTCAAGCCGGAGCCCGGCCGGCAGGTGCGGGACCGGCAGCCTGCTGGCGTCGGCCGGGCCCGAGGCCAGGTACCCGCCGCCCAGCGCCGTGACCACTCCGGGCGACGGGCGGCGCACCACCGGCAGCGCGAACAGCGCGGCCGGAGCGCCGGAGAACGCCCGGTAGGCGTCGAACAGCCGCGGGTGGTACAGCCCTGACCCGGCCCCGATCTCGGTGACGGCGGACTCGGCCGAGGTGCTCTCCAGCGACCCGGTGCCGCCGCCGTTGACGAACTCCAGCGGCGCGACGGCGCGCACCGCCGCCACGATCGCCGCCCGGCGGCCGGCCAGCTCGGCGACCGACCGGCGCTGCATGAGCCGGATGGCGCGGGCATAGAACGGCCTGCCGGGCGGGTCGTCGCCTACGCCGGCGATCTGGCCCTCGTAGGCCATCATCCCGGCCAGCCGCAGGGCCGGCCTGGCCGTGATGGCGGCGGCCAGCGCGGCCGCCTGCTCGGGGGTGCGCACCGGCGAGCGCCGCGCCCCGGCCCGCAGCCGCCCGCCCAGCGCCACATAGCCGGCGTCGATGTCGATGCTGACCCGGACCGGCGCCGGATCGGCCACGGCGGCCACGGCCTGCTCGATCAGGTCCAGGTGCTCGGTGCAGTCCACCATGACCGCGATCGCCGCCGCGGCCGCGCGGTCACCCGCCAGCGCCGCCAGCGCCTGGCGGTCGGTGGTCGGGTAGGCGACCACGATGTCGTCGCTGGTGCCGCTGGCCGCCAGCCAGAGCGCCTCGGGGAGGGTGAAGGCGAGCACGCCGCGGAAGCCCGGCAGCGCCAGCATCCGCTCGATCACCGCCCGGCAGCGGACCGACTTGCTGGCCAGCCGCATCGGCGTGCCAGCCGCCCGCCGGGTCATCGCGGTGGTGTTGGCGCGTAGCGCGGCCAGGTCCAGCACCGCGAACGGCGGCTCCAGGTGCGCCGTCGCGGCGTCGTAGCGCCGCAGGTCGCCGCCGATGGGTCAGTCCTCCGAGGCGGCCGTCAGCGCGGTGTACTCGGCGGCGGACAGCAGGCCTGGCGGCAGTTCCTCGCTGTCGTCCTCCAGCGCGACCTTGAACAGCCAGCCGGCCCCGTACGGGTCGGAGTTCACCAGCCCCGGGTCGTCCTCAAGCTCGGGGTTCACCTCGGTCACCTCGCCGTCCACCGGCGAGTAAAGGTCGCTGACGGACTTGGTGGACTCCACCTCGCCGCAGGGCTCCCCGGCGGTCACCTTCGTGCCGCCGGCCGGCGCCGACACGAACACCACGTCACCGAGGGCACGCTGCGCATGGTCGGTGATGCCCACCTGGGCGGTGGAGCCGCTGATGGACACCCACTCGTGCTCGGGGGTGTAGTGCAGCTCCTCGGGAACGCTCATCAGCACCTCTCCTGTCTGGTGTTACTGGCCCGATCCTTACTGGCCCGATCCTTACTGGCCCGATCCGCGAATTGTGCCCTATGCGGGGCGCTGATAGAACGGCAGCGGCACCAGTCTGGCAGGCTCCGCGCGGCCCCGGACGTCCACCGCCAGCCGCCCGGCGCCGCCGGCCCGGCGGCGTCACGCGCGACCTGCGGGCTCACGTAGGCCATCGCGATCGGCCTGCCCAGCGTCGGCGACGGGGCGCCGCTGGTCACCGTGCCAGCCACCGCGCCGTCCCAGAGCACGCTGTAGCCGTGCCTGGGTACCCGCCGGGACTCGCTGACCAGGCCGACAAGCACCTGCCGCGGCCCGGCCTCCGCCACGCCGGCCAGCGCGTCGCGGCCCACGAACCCGCCGGGCTTGTCCAGCTTCACCACCCGGCCAAGGCCCGCGTCGAACGGCGTCAGCTCCGCGCTCAGCTCGTTGCCGTACAGCGGCATCCCGGCCTCAAGCCGCAGCGTGTCCCGCGCCGACAGGCCGGCCGGGACCAGGCCGCTGGCCGCGCCCGCCGCGCTGAGCGCGGTCCACAGCGGCTCGGCGTCCGCCGGGCTGGCGTACAGCTCGAACCCGTCCTCGCCGGTGTAGCCCGTCCTGGCCAGCAGCACGTCCGCGCTGGCCACCGTCGCCGGGTAGCTCGCGTAGTACTTCACCTCGGCCAGGCTGACCCCGGCCCTGGACAGGTCGGCGAGCGGTTCCAGGATCGCGGCGGCGGCCGGGCCCTGGAGCGCGATCAGCGCGTACTCGCTGGTGCGGTCGGTGACCGTCGCGTCCATCCCGGCGGCCCGCTCGGTCAGCAGGGCGACCACCTCCCGGGCGTTCGAGGCGTTCGCCACCACCAGGAACTCAGCCTCGCCGAGCCGGTAGACCACCAGGTCATCAAGGACCCCGCCGTCCGGCGCGCAGATCATCGTGTATCGGGCCCGGCCTGGCCGCAGCGCGTTCAGGTTGCCCACGAGCGCGTGGTCAAGCGCGGCGCCCGCCTGCGGGCCGGTAACCGAGATCTCGCCCATATGCGACAGGTCGAACAGCCCGGCCGCCGTCCTGACCGCGTTGTGCTCGGCCGTCTCGCTGCCATAGCGCAGCGGCATCAGCCAGCCCGCGAAGTCGGTGAGGGTCGCGCCGAGCCGCTCATGCACGCCGGTCAGCGGCGTCCGCCGCGAACCGCCGCCGCTGGCGGCATCGGGGCTGGTAATCCCGGGATCGGTCATGAGAGCTCCAAGGGCCGGCGCGAGCGGGGGCGGGCGCTAATCCGTGCCCGGAACACCGGTGGCCAGCCTACCGGCAGCCTTCCCGGCGGGCCGGAGCCGCCCGGCGGCCGCCGGATGTGATATCCGGGATACATGACACTGCTCACCGAGGAAGAGATAGCCACCGAGCTTGGCCCACTGTCCGGCTGGCAGCGCAGCGGGGACGCCATCGTTGCCACGGTGACCCGCAAGGACTTCCGCGACGCGCTGCTCTACCTGGGCGCCGTGGCCTACCTGGCCGAGACCGCCAACCATCATCCGGATGTCGCGATCTCCTGGAACAAGGTCACCCTCACCCTGTCGACCCACTCCGAGGGCGGCCTGACGGCGGCGGACTTCGCGCTGGCCGGCCAGATCAGCCGGCTGGGCTGAGAGCCGGGCCCGCCGCTGGCCGCTGGTGCCTGCGGGCGGCGCCACGCCCCCGGGTGGCGCCGCCCGCAGGTCGAGGATTCCCCACCGCTTGTCGCGACCATCGTCCACCTGGTGACGCCCTGGCACGTTGTGCCAGGGCGTCACGCAGCCGGGCGATCCCGCCGGAGATCGATACGGCCCCCCGGACGAAGGTCCCCCTCCGCGACTCACGGTTTTCCCCGTAACCCTCGCGGCGCTGCCAACCCCCGGCCCGTGAAGAACGGGCTCTGAGCGCCGCGTGGGTCTCTAGTTATACACGTTGTACAGCGATGATTACAGCTCGTTACTAGATTGAGGCCGATGACTCCGGGGTGTAATCGCCGCCGGAGGCGAGTCCGCTCGCGCCGCCTCGTTCAGGCCCCAAACGCTCTAGTCGATCTCGCACGGCAGGTGCTTGATCCCGTTGATGAAACTGGACAGCAGCCAGTCCGGCTCGGCCGCCGCCCGCACCCGCGGCGCGCGGCTCAGCAGCTCGCGCAGCATCACGCTGATCTCCCGGCGGGCCAGGTGCGCGCCCAGGCAGAAGTGCGGGCCCGCGCCGCCAAAGCCGACATGCGGATTGGGCGTGCGGCCGATGTCGAACCGCTCGGGCTCGGCGAACACGGACTCGTCCCTGTTGGCCGCCCAGTAGAAGAGCACGGCCTTGTCGCCCTCGCGGTAGTCGTGGCCGTTCAGCGTGCAGTCCCTGGTGACCGAGCGGCGCATCCAGATGACCGGAGAGACGTAGCGGACGATCTCCTCTACCGCGCCGCCGATCCGGCCGTCCAGGTCGGCGAGCAGCCGCTCGCGCTGGTCCGGGTGGCGGGTCAGCAGGTTCAGCGCGTGCGAGATCGCCGTCCTGGTGGTCTCGTTCCCGGCCACCACGAGCAGGATGAAGAACGAGGCCAGCTCGGCCGGGGTGAGCTGCTCCCCGTCCAGGTTCGCGGTCGCCAGCGCCGTGGTGAGGTCGTCCCTCGGGTCGTCCTGGCGCGCCGCCGCCAGGTCGGTAACCAGGCTGGCCAGGTCCCCGCCCGCCGTCAGGATCTGAGTAATCGCCTCGTCCATGTCCGTGCTGATGAACTCGGGGTCCGCGCCGGACAGGACGATGTTGGTATTGCGCAGCACCATCGCGTAGTGCTCGGCGCCGATGCCCATCATGTCGCAAATGATCTTCAGCGGCAGCCGCGCCGAGACGTGCTCGACGAAGTCGCACGGGCCGGTCGCCAGCAGGTCATCGACGATCTGCGCGGCGGTGCGCCGCACGTCCTCCTCGAACCGCTGCACCATCCGCGGCGTGAACGCGCGGGACACGATCCGGCGCAGCCGCGCGTGCCGCGGGTCGTCCATGTTGATCATCGAGCCGAAATACTCGTTGAACTCGGCAGGCAGGTCGGCGATGCTCGTCGCGCCGCGCGCCGAGGAGAACAGCTCCGGGTGCCTGCTGGCCTCGCTGACGTCGGCGTGCTTCACCAGCGCGTAGTAGCCCTGGTCCTGCTCCGAGGCCGGGAACGGGGTCTCTGGCTCGGCGAAGAACGCCGGGCGCGGCAGCGCCCGCAGCCGCGCGAACCCGTCATGCCGCTGGTCTGGGGGCATCGCCCAGAAGTCGTTCTGCGACAAGTCGACACCGGCGCTCCCGCGGGCGGGGCCGGCTGAACCAGCGGCTGAAGGGTCGGCTGAGGCCACGATTAGCCCCCTTCTGGCTAGAACGAGGTTCGGTTTGTCCATCGTGACAGACCAGCCTCTAGCCCGGAAGCCCTCACCAAGCCGCGCCGGCGCTTCGCCACGCCGGCGCGCGGCGCCGAGCCCGTATCGGGGAGCACCTTGGGCGTATATGGCCCAAAGTGCTCCCCGATCATGAGGTGACCACCGAGGGCGCGGCGGCCGGGGCCGCCGGGGCGGGGGTGGCGGCGCTGGCGGTGGCCAGGGCGATCGCCACCGGCCCGGCGACGCCGTGAATCTCCACCATCGCGCAGGCCAGCCTGGTCTCGCCCGCCTCCAGCAGCACCCAGCCGTCCGCCGTGGCCCGCCGGAACACCACCGGGCCGTCACCCGGCCCGGCTGCCGGACCGCTGGCTGCTGAGGCCGTGGCCGCCGTTGCCCCGTCGGCCGCCGGGTTCGCTGTCGCTTGGCCGGCCGCTGCCTGGCCTGTCGCTGTCCGGCCTGTCGCTGTCCGGCCCGCTGTCGCCAGGCAGGCCGCCACCGCGCGCAACCGCGCCGCCGACCAGCTGGCCGGCTCGCCGACCTGGCCACGCAGTCGCGCGAACACCGCCGCCATCGACTGCCCGTCATCCGGCGGCCCCGGCGGATGTGGCTCCGTCGCCACCCAGCCGCACGACACCGCGCCGGCTCCGCTCACGGTCAGTGTGAAGCCGTCCAGCGCCCCGTCGCCCGTCACGGTCACGCCATCCGGCTCCCCGGCCGCCTGCCGGGGCACCAGCCCGGCCGCCGGCTCGCCCGCGCCCAGCCCCCGGGGGGACACCGCCTGCGGGAGCACCGCCTGCGGGAGCACCGCCTGCGGGGGTACCACCTGGCGGGGGACGGCCTCGGCCAGCCAGCTCGGGTCGGCAGCGGCGGTGGCGGCCGGCCCAGGCGCAGGCGAGCCCACGGCCGGCGGGCCGTCGCAGCGCACCGTGACCCGCAGGCCAGGATCGAGGCCCAGCCCAATGGCACCCAGCTCCAGGTAAGCCGAGAGCAGCGCCGGCGGCCAGGCCGCCGACCTGGCCAGCATCCCCGCCTCACGCAGCCGGACCCCGCGCCAGGCCGCGAGCACCTGGCCGGCGGCGTCTCGGACATCGAGGTCCCAGGCCTGTTCGGGCGCGGGAATGAGTTCGTCCCCGGCGGCACCATCCCCGGCGGCACCGGCCGGGCCGGCGTCTGCCTGATCAGGGTTCGGCGCCTGAGCGGGCACCAGCGCGGACACCCTCCGGACCGGCGGCACGGGCCGCACGACCGGCACGGCGACCGCCCTGACCTCCGCCGCCCCCTCGGCCGCCCGCCCGCTGAACGTCACGGATGCGCAACTCGCCAGCCACACTCGCCGGTGCGGCACGCACGCCTGGAGCACCTGAAGCGCGATGTCGTTCAGCCCGGGACTGCCCAGCAGCAGCCCGTCGCCAGGTGCGTCACCGGGCCCGCCGCTGTCCAGCCCGGTGTCATCCCCGAACCACGGCCGGTCATCCGCGCCCCGCGCCAGCGCCCGGCACGACCGGGATGTGATCTCGGGCAGCAGCGCTATCCGGCGGAACCGGCCCGCCTGGAAGCACACCGCCCCGTACAGCTCGGCGCCGTCCACCATGCCCGTCGTCTCCGCCAGCAACGTAAGCGCCGCGCCGCCAGCCCCGGCCGTGCGGCCAGACTCGATCGCGCCCCCGGCACCGGCCGCGCCCCCGGCACTTGCCGCGCCGCTCATCCCCGCGTCGCCGCGCATCCCGGCCGCGCCCCCGTCCGGTTCGCCCGCGAGCTGGAACCGCGCGCGGACGTGATCGACGGCGAAGCTGCTCTCCTCGCTGCGCAAGACCGCCGTGATGACCGGGCCGTCCGCGACCGCGCAGACCCGGATTCGCGCCGAACCCCCGCCCGTCGGAATCGTCACCGGCGCCGCCATCTCGATTCCGGTGACCTGCCGCAGCGGCCGGCCCGCCAGCGCCGACGCGGCCTGCGCCAGCGCCTCGACGGCCATCGCCGGCGGCAGCACCGCCAGCCCGTCCACCCGGTAGTCCGCCAGGTACGGGTCGCTGACCAGCGACAGCGTGGCCTCGCCGACCAGCTCGATGCCCGGGTAATGCACCAGCACCTCGCGCACGAACCGGCCCGCGACCGCCCCGCCGCCGGCCGCGGGAAGACTGCCAACCCGGCCGTGCACCGCCACCCGGCCCGGCAGGCCCGGCGTCGCCAGCACCTTGAGCAGCAGCCGCGCCGCCTCGTCCACGCCGATCGCCGTCGTGCCCGCGGCCGCCTGCCGCCGGGCCAGTTCCGGGTGCTCGCCAAATCGGCTGTCCGGCCAGCTCGGCAGCTCGACATGCAGCGCGCGGCAGCCCGCGATCCCCGCCGCCGTGGCCTCCGCCTGGTCGGCCAGCGCCGCGCTGGCCGCCGCGGCCGCCGCGTAGCCTGTCAGGCCGTACTTCGCCGCCACCGTGCCGAACGTCAGCACCAGCCGCAGCCGTTCCTTGCGCAGCGGCCGCAGCAGGTCGCGCAGCGGAGTGCGCGCCGCGCCCACCCGGCTGCCCAGCGCGTGCTGCGTCAGATCGCGGAACGCCACCGGGGACCCGGCGTGTATCGCGTGCGCGACGGCCGTGACCGGGCCCAGGCGGCGTTCGATGCGCTGGACCGCCAGCGCCAGGTCCGCCGGGTCGGCGGTGTCCACGATCTCGTAGGCGATCCGCGCGCCGGCCAGCCGCAGCTCCTCCAGCCCGGCCACCACCGCGCCGTCGTCCTCCGGGCCGGCCTGGCCGACCATCGCGACCGCCGCGCCGCAGCAGGCGAGCACCCGCGCCAGCGCCAGCGCGCCGCCGCCCGACTCCCTGCTGACCAGCGCCACGTCGCTCGGCCCGAGCGGGAAGTCACCGCCGCCCGGCGCCTGCCGCGCCGTCATGACCGGCTCGCGGGCCGTGCCGTCCGCGCCGATCACCAGCTCGCGGAACACACCGGGGGTGACCGCCGCGAACCGCGCCGCCGCCCGCAGCCCGTCCAGGCTGACCGGCGCCCGCAGCACCGTGACGCCCAGCCAGGGATGCTCGGCGTGCAGCGTGGCCAGGAACCCGGTCAGCCCCGGCCCGGACGTGATTACCGCGAGCTGCCCAGTGACCAGGCTCTCGGTGGCGGCACGCAGCGCCACTTGCAGCGCCCCTGGCCCGGCCGGGTCGCCGATGATGGCCAGCGTCCGCTCCGCCTCCGGATCGTCGCCGAACACTGATCCCGTCATCTTCCCGAACGGGTAGCTACCGGCTAGATGAGTTCTCCAGGGCCTGCTGTCGTCCTCGGCTGAAGAGCCGGCCGCAGGGCCTAGTTCCTCGGTAAAGCACCGTGCCCACGGCGTGACGCCAGCCGGCCCGCCAGCCGGCCCGACCGCAGTCGGTGCGCCGGGTGGGCTGACCATCGCCTGCGCGGGCACTGCCGCCGACGGCACGGCCCGCCGTTCCCCGCCCGGCTGTCCGGCTGCCGCCTCGCTGTCGTCCGGCTCGCCGGACTGGTACTCGCCGGGCTGGTACTCGCCGGGCTGATACTCGCCGGGCTGGTACTCGCCGGACTGGGCCGCCGGGCTGGCGTCGGTGATGAAGACCTGGTCCCGCCACAGGTCGATCGGCCGTGATGGCCGTCCCGCGAACAGCGGCTGCGCGTCCCCGATGGCGCCGGCCGCGAACAGAGCCGCGCATGCCCAGGCACCGTCGTCGTCCGCGCAGCCGACCGTGGGCACCCGGCAGGCCCGCGATGCCGTCGCGGCGAGCAGCCGGCCGGGCCGGTCTCCACTAGTAGCGTGGCGCCCAGCGCCCCGGCGATGATCGCCTCGGCCAGCCGGTCCTCGCCCGCGAACCCGCCGCAGATCAGGTCGATGACCTCAGCCGAGCTGGCCAGCTCGCGGCCGGTCCTGGTGGAGATCAGCCGCCGCCGAGGCGGCCCGAACCGGAACTGCTCGACCGCGTCTCGCAGCGCCGCGAGCGGATCGCAGACCACCTGGCGGCCCGCGTCCTGGTCGGCCCCGTGTTTCCCGGCCGGGGCGAGCACCCGCACGGAAGGCCCGCTGAGGAACTCAGCGCGCAGCGCAGCGATCTCGGTCACGTCGGCCTCGCTGAGCACGCCGGCCCAGGCCAGCCCGGCGATCTCGCCAAGGCCATGACCGACCGCCGCCGTGGCGCTGACCTCCAGCGAGTCCAGCCAGCGCAGCGCCGCCAGCGGCTGTCCGATGGCCGCCGGGCTGGCCAGGACGCCGTCGCGCACGGCGGGCATCGGGGCCGTCGAGCCCGCGCCGCCCAGCGAGCCGGTCCCCGCCTCGTCGGAGAGCAGCAGGGTGACCCGGCCGTCCGCGTGGTCCCCGGCGAAGATCCCCGGCCTGGTCGCGACCAGGCCGTCGGTGAGCGCCGGGCAGCAGGTCGCGGGCCTGTGCCGCGCGGACCGCCAGCTCCTCCTGGGTGCCCGCCACGATCGCCACCCTGACCGGTCCCTGGATCCGCGCCTGCCTGGCGAGCTGGCAGGACAGGTCGGTCAGCTCCGCGTCCGACAGCCACCCGGCCACCACCGCAAGCCGGTCCACGCAGCCCGCTAGCGTGGCCGTGTCCGGCGCGTGCAGCAGGTAAGCGGCCGGCCGCCGGGCCGGCGGCCTGGACCTGACCTCGCAGGGGCCGCGCTCCCGGCCGGTGCCGGGCCTGGCCAGCCGGGGCAGCACTCGCAGCACCCGGTCGTGGCGGGTGGCCCGGTCCTGCGCGCCGCGCAGCACCAGGTGCACGCTGCCGCCGCCGCGTCCGCCGCGCTGACCCCGGCGAGCCGCCGGCCGGCCGGCCACTCTTCGGCGGCTTCCGGCAGCCAGTACGCTGCGTCCCCGTCGCGCAGCAGCGGGTGTGGCCGGTGTACGCCGGTGGTCGGCGGGATGACCCCGGTGCTGACCGCCAGCACCGCCTTGATCAGGCCGGCCGCGCCCGCCGCCGCCCTGGTGTGCCCGATGTTCGCCGTGATCGAGCCAAGCGCCGCTGCCCGGCGGGCGTCCGCGCGCAGCTCCGCGAGCGCGGTCAGCTCGGCCTCGTCGGCCGCCGCGAGGCCGGCTCCCCGGCCCTCGAACAGCGCGACCTCGGCCGGGTCCACGCCGGCCCGCTCGTAGGCCCGGCGCAGCGCCAGGAGCTGGCTGCCCGCCGCCTGCCCGCCGTCGGCCGAGCTGCCCCAGCCCGCGATCTCCGCGTAGACGGGCAGCCCGGCCGCCCGCGCCTGGGCGGCACGCATCAGCACCACCACGCCGCAGCCCTCGCCAGGCGGGCAGCCAGTCGGATGCTCGTCGTACAGCCGGACGCCGCCCTCGCCGCCCGCCCCGCCGCCCGCCCGCGCCAGGCCGATCAGGCTGGCCGGGTCCAGGCTCAGGTCCACCCCGCCGGCCAGCGCCAGGTCGATGTCCCCGGCGGTCAGCGCCGCGCACGCCGCCGCGACCGCCTGCAGCGAGGACAGCCCGGACCCGCCGATGGCCTGGCCGCCGCCCCGGAAGCCGAAATAGCCGCTGATCCTGGCCGGGATCGTGACCGGCGCGCTCGCGTCCTCGCCGAGCCGGGGGAGCGGCGCCAGGTACCTCGCGGCCGCGTGCCGGAGCACCCGCCTGGCCCGGTCGGCCCGCACCTCGCCGGCGAACAGCGACTCCGTGAGCACTCGCCGCACGTACGGCCAGCGCAGCCGCAGTTCCGCCGCGGGGCTCTCGCCGGAGTCCTGCGTGCTGCCGATGATCACGCCTACCCGGTCGCCGTCCAGCCCGGTGCCGCCGGGGAAGCCGGCCGCCGCCAGCGCCCGCGCCGCCGTCTCCAGCGCCAGCCAGTGCGCGGGACCGGCGGCCGCCCGTGCCGCCGGCGAGATCCCGAACGCCCCGGCGTCGAACCGCCAGCCCTCGATCAGGGCGGCCCGGACACCGCCGGGGAGCCCGTCAGGCGCGCCGTCGCAGCACGCCAGGTCCAGCCGCTCGGGCGGCAGCCGCCGGAACGCCTGCCGCCCGGTGAGGATCGTGTCCAGCAGCGTCGCCGGGTCATCGGCGTCGGGGAACCGGCAGGCCAGGCCGACGATCGCGACCGGTGTCACCGCCGTCGGCGGCCGGGACGCCTCAGCCACGGCGCGAGCCACGGCGCGCTCCGGCCGCTCGCGGCATGCGGCGGCCCTGAATCAGGCACGGGAATGGCATGAATTCCGCGCATGACTCATTAATCATATTTCCCCGCTATCGACCCCGTTGCCCATGGCGAGCCTGCCTCGCCCGGTCCCCGCCAACGCCCTGGCCTGCGTAATCAGCCCGGTGCACACGTGCCCCCACGATGCCGGGCGGAGCTGCGGCAGATCAGCGAGGACGGGGTTTCACGACATTATTGGCGGGCTATCGGAAGCGGTCAAGGCGGAATTCAGGTTGCGCCCTTTTCATATCTGATGCCATTTGTGGATTGCCCGCGTGCATTTGCTGGGTACCGTTCCAGATGCCCGCTTGGCCATACTCCGCCCGGCCACGCACCCGCCATCGGTGCCCGGCCGTGGTGCCGCGGGGACGGAGCCCGGGCGGGGCCGTGCCGCCGGAGCGCACCGTGCGTGCGGCGGTTATCGCAGTTACCACAACAGCGCGGATGCGCTACCCTGGGTGCATGCGATTCGCCAGGCTGCTCCTTACCTAGCCGCGTCAACCTTCTCGCCGTTGGCGCGGCTGCCCCTCGTGGACCCGGGGGGCTTTTTGTTTAGGTAGCCAGCTTTCCGGAGCAGCGGCCAGGCAGAGGCCGGACCGGACCTCATCACATCGCGAGGAGCCATGACAGCCGACATTGCCGACCGATCGCACTTTGACCCGCGCGCGGTCCAGGACAAGTGGCAGCAGCGCTGGACGGCGCTGGACCTGTTCCGGGCCAGCGAGGACCCGGCCGATCCCCGGCCGCGCAGCTACATAATGGAGATGTTCCCCTACCCCTCGGGCGACCTGCACATGGGGCACGCGGAGAACTACGCCATCTCCGACGCCATCGCCCGCTACTACGTCCAGCGCGGCCACAACGTCCTGCACCCCATCGGCTGGGACGCCTTCGGGCTGCCCGCCGAGAACGCGGCGATCAGGAGTAACTCCCACCCCGCCGACTACACCTACCGGAACATCGAGACCCAGGCGGCGTCGTTCCGGCGGTACGCGCTGTCCTACGACTGGTCGCGGCGGCTGCAGACCTGCGATCCCGAGTACTACCGGTGGACCCAGTGGCTGTTCCTGCGCCTCTACGAGCGCGGCCTGGCCTACCGCAAGGGCGGTTACGTCAACTGGTGCCCCGTCGACCAGACCGTGCTGGCCAACGAGCAGGTCATCGCCGGCCGGTGCGAGCGCTGCGGTGCCGAGGTCATCCGCCGGACCCTGACCCAGTGGTACTTCAAGATCACCGAGTACGCCGACCGGCTGCTGGATGACACCAAGGACCTGGAAGCCACCTGGCCAGAGCGCGTGCTGCTGATGCAGCGCAACTGGATCGGCCGCAGCCACGGCGCCGAGGTGATCTTCAAGATCGAGGGCAGGGACGAGCCCGTCACCGTCTTCACCACCAGGCCCGACACCCTGTACGGGGCGACCTTCTTCGTGGTCGCCGCCGACTCGTCGCTGGCCCAGGAGCTGTGCACCGCCGAGCACAGCGCCGAACTGGAGCGGTACCTGGACCAGGTCCGCAAGCTGACCGACATCGAGCGGCAGTCCACCGACCGTGAGAAGACCGGTGTCTTCCTGGGCCGGCACGCCATCAACCCCGTCAACGGCGAGCGCATCGGAGTGTGGGCCGCCGACTACGTGCTGCCCGACTACGGCACCGGCGCGATCATGGCCGTGCCCGCGCACGACCAGCGGGACATGGAGTTCGCCCGCAAGTTCGGCCTGCCCGTGCGGGCCGTCGTGGACACCGGCCAGCCCGACCCGGCGCAGACCGGCATCCCGACCCCCGGCGACGGGGCGCTGATCAACTCCGGCCCGCTGGACGGCCTGGACAAGGCCGCCGCGATCGCCCGGATCACCGAGATCCTGACCGAGCGGGGACTGGGCCGCGCCGCCATCAGCTACCGGCTGCGCGACTGGCTGGTCTCCCGGCAGCGGTTCTGGGGCGCGCCGATCCCCATCGTGTACTGCGACGGCTGCGGCGAGGTCGCCGTTCCCGACGAGCAGCTGCCCGTGCGGCTGCCCGACCTGCGCGGCCAGGACCTGGCGCCCAAGGGCGTGTCCCCGCTGGCCGGCGCGCCGGGCTGGGTGAACACCGAGTGCCCCAAGTGCGGCGGCCCCGCGCGGCGGGACACCGACACCATGGACACCTTCGTGGACTCGTCCTGGTACTTCCTGCGGTACTGCTCGCCCCAGTTCGAGAGCGGCCCGTTCGAGGTCGAGGCCGTCCGCCGCTGGTGCCCCGTCGACCTGTATGTCGGCGGGGTCGAGCACGCCATCCTGCACCTGATGTACAGCCGGTTCTTCACCAAGGTGCTGTACGACATGAAGATGCTGGACTTCACCGAGCCGTTCACCCGGCTGATCAACCAGGGCCAGGTGATCAACCAGGGCAAGTCCATGTCCAAGTCCCTGGGCAACGGCGTGGACCTGGGCGTGCAGCTAGCCGCGCACGGCGTCGACGCGATCCGGCTGACCATGATTTTCGCCAGCCCGCCCGAGGACGACATCGACTGGGCCGATGTGAACCCCGAGGCCATGGTCAAGTTCCTGGGCCGCGTCGCCCGGGTGGCCGGTGATGTCGCCAACTCCGGCCCCGCGCCCGCTGGCTCCGCCGCCGATCACGCCGCCGCGGCTCGGGCCTCCGGCGACGCCGCCCTGCGGAAGGTGACGCACAAGACCATCGACGAGGTCACCAGGCTGCTGGAGGCCACCCGGCTGAACGTGGCCGTGGCCCGGCTGATGGAGCTGGTCAGCGCGACCCGCAGGGTCATCGACTCCGGCACCGGTGCCGCCGACCCGGCCGTCCGCGAGGCCGCCGAGGCGCTGGCCGTCATGCTGTCGCTGTTCGCGCCGTACACCGCCGAGGAGTGCTGGGAGATCCTGGGCCACCAGCCGTCCGTCGCGCACGCCGGCTGGCCCGCCGCCGAGACCGACCTGCTGGTCGAGGACACCGTGACCTGCGTGGTCCAGGTCAGCGGCAAGGTCAGGGACCGGCTGGAGGTGCCTGCCGGGATCAGCGAGGACGAGCTGCGCGAGCTGGCCCTGGCCAGCGCCGGCGCCACCCGCGCCCTGGACGGCCGGGGCGTCCGCACGGTCATCGTCCGCCCGCCCAAGCTAGTCAACATCGTCCCCGCCTGACCGCGCCGGGGACATTGCGCGGAAATTGTCGGTATTCATGATTTATCGGAATCATCGATTTTCATGAACCCGAGAGCTATTGGCGTGCGCGTAAATCGGCTGTATACACGGGTAAGACATCCATTTGCCGCGCGACAGAAGGGATCTTCCATGCGCAATATCATCCGTGCCGGGCTCATCCTGGCGGCAGCCGCTGGCGCTACTGGGGCCTTACTGGCAGGAACCGCGACGACTGGAACTCCGCTTGCCGGCCAACCGAACCCGATATGCACGCCTAGCGGGACCTGCCCCGGCCCGAACCCGTCGTCCCCGATCATCATTGACGTCGACGGCAGCGGGTTCCACCTGACGAGCGTCGCGAACGGGGTGCGCTTTGACTTTTATGGCAATCAGCACCCGATCAAGATGGCCTGGATCGCGCCTGGTTCTACGAACGCATTCCTGGTGCTGCCCGTGCATGGCCGGGTGACGAACGGCAGGGAACTATTCGGCAATATCACCCCGCAGCCGCGGTCCGCTCACCCCAATGGCTTCCTGGCCCTCGCCACCTACGCCACTCTGGCCAAGGACGGTCAGCGCAGCGACGTCATCGACAGCAGCGACCCGGTCTACTACCGGCTGCGGCTTTGGCAGGACACCAGCCGGAACGGAGTCGTGGTCCGCGGGAAGCTGTCTACTCTTCCTGAACTGGGCATTAAGGCTATCTACCTGAATTTCAGGACCACCAGCCGTACCGACAGGTACGGCAACCAGTTCCTCTACCGCACCCGCGTTGTCAGCACCCGCCCGCAGGCCGGGAAATACGCCTACGACGTGTTCTTCCGCGCGGCGCCCCGCGCCTGAGCCAGCAGGTGGTCTGCCCGCCGGCGAATTGGGGCACGCACTGGCGGCCTTCGGCACTCCTGGAGACGTCGAGGTGACTGTCGACAAACCCGGCGGGCAGCGCGCGAGTTGCCCAGACGGCCGCGTCCTCCCCACAGCACCGAGATCGGAGCTGAGGTGATGCGGTCGCCGATTTCCTGCATGAAGCCGCCGGTGTGCAGGATGAGTCCGTGGATAAACCGCCCGCCGATCTCATCCCGCAGCACTGGAGGTGGCGGGCATCCGATGCGCCGGGATTGCTGCCAGCCTTGATCTCGATTGCGATGACTCTGTGCCCGGCCAGTTCGATCAGGACGCGCTCGCGATGTCAAGGTCAGACGCGGCGGAGGACGGCTACTACCTTGCCGAGGATGTCGGCCTCGTCGCCGGGGATCGGCGTGTAAGCCGGGTTGTGCGGCATCAGCCAGACATGTTCGGCGGCGCGCTTGAAGGTCTTGACGGTCGCCTCGCCGTCGATCATCGCGGCCACGATGTCGCCGTTCTCGGCGACCGGCTGCTGGCGAACGACGACCCAGTCCCCGTCCGCGATCGCGGCGTTGATCATCGAGTCACCGACGACCTTGAGCAGGAACAGGGTGCCCTCGCCGACGAGCTGCCTGGGCAGCGGGAAGATGTCCTCGATCGCCTGCTCGGCGAGGATCGGCCCGCCGGCGGCGATCCGGCCGATCAGCGGCACGTAGGCGGCCTCCTGCGAGGTGATGTCCATCGGCATCTCCTCGTCGACCTCCGGCTCGGGCCGGACGGCCGGATGGCCGGGCAGCCGCACCTCGACGGTGCGCGGCCGGCCGGCGTCGCGGCGCAGGTAGCCCTTGTTCTGCAGTGTGGAAAGCTGATACGACACGCTGGAGGTGCTGGTCAGGCCGACGGCCTCGCCAATCTCGCGCATCGATGGCGGGTAGCCGCGGCGCTGCACGGAGTCCCGGATCACCTGGAGCACCTTGCGCTGCCGCCAGGTCAGGACGTGGTCGGGATCGGGCTTGTCGGGGATGTCCGCTACCACCGTGGGCACGCTGCCACGCGGCTTGCGCCCCGGTCGGCCCCGCCGGGTTCCGGCGGCCGCGTCCATGCCCCCACCGGCGCCTGCCGCGGCGGCGTCGACGGCCGAGGCTACCTGCGTCCCAGCGTCATCGGTGGCGTCGTTCATCTCCGGCCTCCCGGCTCAGTGGTCTCTGTCTGTGCCGACGCTAGCGGTTGTGATCGCCGATCTCAAACATCTGTTCGACCAACCAGTAAGTGTCGGACCCCTGGGATAGAACTGTACCGTATCTTCGTTCGATCGAACGAGAATGCGATAGAACAGAGGTACGATAGAACTCTGATTCGACAAGATCGGCAGTTGGCAGGGGAGGTCAGCAATGACAGCGATTCCGGCGGAGATGCCTGCGGTGGGCATTGCCGACGACGTTGACGGCAGCCATTCGGGGGTCGCCAGGGGAGCGTCGCGCACGACGGCGAGGCCGCGCGTAGTGGTGCTCAGGCAGAGCGCCTGGCCTGCGGAAATGCCTCGCGGACAGTCCGAGCGGCGGCTCGGCTCGCGGGCCTCGACTCGCCGGCCCGCGACCGTCCGGCCGCCAGGTCCGCCCTCTCTAGTTTCCCGGCGTGTCGCGGTCCGCCCGGCTGCCTCCCCGAAGGCCGCCCCTATGCCTCCTCGCCAGGCGACTGCCCCGCCGCTGCGGCTCACCAAGCGCGGGCGTGTCGTGGTCACCGCCCTGGCGGCGGTCGCGGCGGCGGCGCTGACCAGCCTGCTGTCGCTGGCAGCCGCGGGCGGCGCCCTGGCGTCGAGCCACGGGCAGGCCAGGGCGGGCTACGCGGGCATGCACCAGGTGGTCGTGGAGCCCGGCCAGACCCTGTGGACGATCGCCAGCACCGCCGAGCCGGAGGCCGACCCCAGGGCGGTGATCCCGCAGATCATGCAGGCCAACTCGCTGAGCGGCGTCACTATCCAGGCCGGCCAGGTGCTATGGGTGCCCTGACGTTAACGGGCGACACGCCGGCCGGGCGAGGCGAGTTTCGGCTCGCGGGCCCGGTCAGGCCGGGTGCCGCTGCCAGCGAGTTCCCTTCTTGCGGCAACCACTTGCGCTCGCGCTGCGCCTGGACCACAATATCTAGTAGTTACACCGCTGTAGTTTTCCTATAGCTTGTGCCAAGCGGCAGACGTTCGCGTGCTTGAGGGGGTGATCGCGTGTACTGCCCTTATTGCCGTCATATCGACAGCCGGGTCATCGACAGCCGGACGGCCGATGACGGCGCCGCGATCCGCCGCCGCCGGGCCTGCCCGGCCTGCGGGCGCCGGTTCACCACCCAGGAGACCGTGATCCTGACGGTCCTCAAGCGAAGCGGCGTGACCGAGCCGTTCAACCGGGACAAGATCGTCCGTGGCGTGCAGCGAGCCTGCCAGGGCCGCCCCGTCACCGAAGACCAGCTCGCGATCCTGGCGCAGCAGGTCGAGGACGCGATCCGCGGCCGAGGCAGCGGCGAGATCCCCTCGCACGAGGTCGGCCTGGCCATCCTCGGGCCGCTTCGTGACCTCGATGAGGTCGCCTACCTGCGGTTCGCCTCGGTCTACCGGGGGTTTGAGTCGGTAGCCGATTTTGAAGACGAGATCGCCGCCCTGCGGGCCGGCCGCCAGGATTCCTGGCGACCGGAGGATGACGAGCTGCTCGCAAGGGCGGGCACCGCGCCCGAGCCCTCGCTAGCCGACCCGCGCGCCACTGATCGACAGGCGGCCGATCCGAAGCCAGCCGGCCAGGCGCAGCGCCCCGCGGGCTCGTCCGCGTCATCAGTGCCACCCGCCCGCTAGCCGGGCGGACATTAAGAATCATCATCGGGAAGGGCCTGACCAGGTCCGCTATGGGGTCCACGCGACACCTGAAGGGGGAAACATGACCGAGACGGCGAACCGGTCGGCGGGCGCTAGCAAGAGCACCAGGAAGGGGCTCAGCATGCGGCGCATCTACACCCGGCCCGGGATACACCCCTATGACGAGGTGACCTGGGAGCGCCGCGACGTCGTCATGACCAACTGGCGCGACGGCTCGGTCAACTTCGAGCAGCGCGGCGTGGAGTTCCCTGAGTTCTGGTCCGTCAACGCGGCGAACATCGTCACCACCAAGTACTTCCGCGGCGCCGTCGGCACCCCGCAGCGCGAGTGGAGCCTCAAGCAGCTCGTGGACCGGGTCGTCGGCACGTACACCGCCGCCGGGCGCGAGCACGGCTACTTCGCCTCGGCGCAGGACGCGGAGATCTTCGAGCACGAGCTGACCCACGCCCTGATCCACCAGGTGTTCAGCTTCAACTCGCCGGTCTGGTTCAACGTCGGGACCGCGTCGCCGCAGCAGGTGTCCGCCTGCCAGCCCTACGACGCGCCGGTCAGCACGCCAGAGGGCATGATCCCGATCGGCAAGCTGGTCGCGGACAGCGCGGTCGGCAGCAAGGTGCACGACGCGTTCGGCAGCACCAGGATCCTCGCGGTCAAGGCGAACGGCGTGAAGGAAGTGCTGCGCCTGCACCTGACCTCAGAAGAAGCCCTGGACGTCACCCCCGACCACCTGGTGTGGCGGGCGGCCGACACCCAGGCCGGCGAGTTCACCGTGGCGGGCTTCATCCGCCCCGGCGATCACCTGCTGCACGTGGACCCGGAGGTCGGGGGGACCGACCGGTACCTGGTACAGGTCGCCAGAATCGAGCGGCTCGGTGAGATGGAGGTCTACGACATCCAGACCGAGAGCGGCGAGTACCTCTCGGGGAACCTCCGGGTGCACAACTGCTTCATCCTCGCCGTCGACGACACCATGGACGCCATCCTGGACTGGTACCGCGAGGAAGGCCTGATCTTCAAGGGCGGGTCCGGCGCCGGTGTCAACCTCTCCCGGATCCGGTCGAGCAAGGAGCTGCTGTCGTCCGGCGGCACGGCGAGCGGCCCCGTTTCGTTTATGCGCGGGGCTGACGCCTCGGCCGGGACCATCAAGTCGGGCGGTGCCACCCGCCGGGCGGCCAAGATGGTGGTCCTCGACGTCGATCACCCCGACGTCGAGGAGTTCATCGAGACCAAGGCGCGCGAGGAAGAAAAGGTCCGGGTGCTCCGCGACGGCGGATTCGACATGGACCTGGGCGGCAAGGACATCGTCAGCGTCCAGTACCAGAACGCCAATAACTCGGTCCGCGTCTCCGACGAGTTCATGCGCGCGGTCGAGCGCGACGCCAAGTTCGACCTGAACGCCAGAACCACCGGCCAGGTGGTGAGCCAGGTCAAGGCCAAGGACCTGTTCGGCAAGATGGCCAAGGCCGCGTGGGAGTGCGCCGACCCCGGCATCCAGTACGACGGCACCATCAACGACTGGCACACCTGCCCGGAAACCGGCCGCATCACCGCCAGCAATCCATGCAGTGAGTACGTCCACCTGGACAATTCCTCGTGCAACCTGGCCAGCATCAACCTGCTCAAGTTCCTGCGCGACGACGACACCTTCGACGTGCAGCGATTCCGGGACATCAGCGAGCTGGTCATCACCGCGATGGACATCTCCATCTGCTTCGCCGACTTCCCGACCGAGAAGATCACCGAGACCACCCGGGCCTACCGGCAGCTCGGCATCGGCTACGCCAACCTCGGTGCGCTGCTGATGGCCACCGGGCACGCCTACGACTCCGACGGCGGCCGGGCCATCGCGGCGGCGATCACCTCGCTGATGACGGGCACCGCCTACCGGCGCTCGGCCGAGCTGGCCGCCGTCGTCGGCCCGTACGACGGATACGTGCGCAACGCCTCCGCGCACAAGCGGGTCATGGCCAAGCATGCCGAGGCCAGCACCCAGATCCGCACGGCGAGCAAGATGGACAAGGAAATCGTCGTCCTGGCCAACAAGACCTGGCGCGAGTGCCTCAAGCTCGGCGAGGCCAACGGCTACCGGAACGCGCAGGCCAGCCTGCTCGCGCCCACCGGAACCATCGGGCTGATGATGGACTGCGACACCACCGGCATCGAGCCCGACCTGGCGCTGGTCAAGTTCAAGAAGCTGGTCGGCGGCGGCTCCATGCAGATCGTCAACCAGACCGTGCCCCGCGCCCTGAAGAACCTCGGCTACCAGCCCGAGCAGTCCGAGGCGATCATCGAGTACATCGCCGAGCATGGCCATGTCGTCAACGCCCCCGGCCTGCGGCCCGAGCACTACGAGGTGTTCGACTGCGCCATGGGCGAGCGGGCCATCACCGCGATGGGGCACGTCCGGATGATGGCCGCGGTGCAGCCCGCGCTGAGCGGCGCCATCTCCAAGACGGTGAACCTGCCCGAGTCCGCCACGATCGAGGACATCGAGAAGATCTACTTCGAGGGCTGGCGGCTCGGCCTCAAGGCACTGGCCATCTACCGGGACAACTGCAAGGTCGGCCAGCCGCTCTCGATCGCCAAGAAGAAGACCGCCGAGGCACCCGAGCCCGCCGAGCAGGCCGTCGCCGCACGAGGTCCGGCCAGTCCGCCGCCGCCTGCCCCGGCAGCGGTCGGCCATGGTCACCCGGTTCTCGGTGGCCGGCGCGGAGGGGTACATGACCGCGTCCAGCTACCCCGACGACGGCATCGGCGAGGTGTTCCTCAAGCTCGGCAAGCAGGGTTCCACCCTGGCCGGCGTCATGGACGCCTTCTCCATGGCCATCTCCGTCGGGCTGCAGTACGGCATCCCGCTGGAGTCCTACGTCGCGAAGTTCACGAACATGCGGTTCGAGCCGGCGGGCATGACCGATGACCCCGATCTCCGGATGTCGAGTTCCGTCATGGACTACATCTTCCGGCGGCTCGCGCTCGACCACCTGTCCTACGAGCAGCGTTCTGAGCTGGGCATCCTCACCACCGCGGAGCGGACCGCGCAGCACGCGGGCGAGGACCCGGCGCCGGTCAGCGACGAGCTTGACCCCGAGGAACTGGCCCAGTCGGCCCAGGTCGAGAGTGTCCGCCCGAAGCAGTCCGCGACCAAGCCGGAAACAGCCCAGCCAGAGTCCGCACAGCCCGCCGGGGGCGACGTTCCGCCGGGGCCGCATAGCTCTACCGAGCTCATCGAGTCTCAGCAGGGCCGGACGGCCGACGCGCCGCTCTGCCTGACCTGCGGCACCAAGATGCGCCCGGCCGGCAGCTGCTACGTCTGCGAAGGCTGCGGCTCCACCAGCGGTTGCAGCTAAAAGTGAGCGGTATTGCATCAGATACAACAGTGAAATTTTGCATAGATATGGCGGCGGGACCGGCGCTGCCGCAGCCTCGGCTGCGGGCAAGGTGCTGAGCAATCCGAAGTCGTCCAAGGACGACAAGAAGGCGGCCGCTAGCGACCTGGCGCAGAAGAAGCCCAGGAAGAGCTAAGTGATCGCCGCTGCCTCGGGCCTGCAACCGGGGCGGCTGATCGCATGGCATTGACGCCACAGCGGACGCAACACCGGGCGCCTCGCCCTGGCCGCGGAGCTGCCCGCCTCGGTGCTGGCCGACCTGACCGGCATCAGCATCAGCACCGCCGAACGCTGGTCCCATTGGGCCAAGCGAGACTGGACTGTCTACGTCGCCCAGCGCGCCGGCGATGCCCATAATGATCGTGACAATTCCTCTTCCGGGAACAAGCACCTCGCCCGGACAGCCAACTCGGAGAACGCAGATTGAGCCGACGGAAGAAACTTGAGCCCTCGGCCGAAGGGCAGACCCGGTTCTTTGCGACCACCATCGTCTGCTCAGATCGAAACCAGCACCCCAAGACGGTCGTCGCGCCACCCATCATGGACTCGCGTGGGTGGGCACAGGGTGAGATCCTCTGGCAGACGGGCGGTGAGTCGCCCATAACCGACTGGCGGCCCGCCGACGGCAGCAAGACATTCAGGTTCCAGTGCAAGCGGTGTGACCGCGACGTTCGGCTCACCCGCGATGCCTCGGTCGTCTCTTCGATGCGCTGGGCATCCCCGAGGCATGCCGCGAGCAGCGCACTGAAGTCGACATCTCCCTGATGCACTTACAGGCAGTAGCGCGTATGCGCCGGTGGGGCACTGGCTACCGCTTAGACCCAGTGCGCAAGGCCCTCTGATCGGCGGGCAGGTTCTTCCTGCCCGAAAGATGAGGGTTTCTCGTGTCCATCGGCAAGTCGTCCGAGCCCAGGCAGCCCAGTCGTCAGGGGACCGCACCTCGCAGCCTCCCCGCCCAGCGTGGAACTGACGGGCCAACGTCGGACCTTCAGTTCAGCGTGACCGGACGGGGCATGTCCAGCATCGCTGCGAAGCTGCGGGCGAAGACCACCGGGGTTTCTCCGTTCGCCATCGCCCTCGCCGTCGCGATGACCATGATCGGCGCCGGCGTCACCTCGCTACTCATGGCTCTCGCATGTCGTCTCGCCGATGTCACCGGGCTCCTGGTCGGGGTCTTCTGCCTCGTCGCGCCTGTGTTCGCCGTCATCGCCTACGTCGTCGTGAGCTGCTGCCGGCCGGTAACGAGGATGGCTCGCACCACGCGCGCTTCGGAGATCAGTAAGCCGACGGCGGCCAGGTCCATCGGCACCAGGTGATCCCGGCCTGACGAATACCGCACACTCCAAATAAGTGCCCTGCGCCAGAACTGCCGCTCGCCAGTTAGCATGCCGCGCGCCCGGACTCTCACGAGCCGGGCGCGCGGCGTAAACATACCAAGCAACTAACTAAACTAACTAATCGATGCCATGATTAACATGTTTAGCTAGTTGCTTGGGAGGTTTCTTGCGCAGCTTCGCTGATCTTGACGGGCTCGTTGGCCTGGTGCCAGCCCAGGTCGTCAGACGGCTCAGCGCGATCGACTTCGGTCGGGGCTCAGAGGCGCTCTACCGTGACCAGTTGCCTGGGCTGCTGACGGGACTCGCCGACCGGGCTCGCGTCCAGAGCATTACCGCATCGTCTGCGATCGAGGGCGTCATCGTCGCGGACGCCGGGCGCGCCCAGCGGATCATCGACCGGCGGACGACGACGCTGCGCAACCGCAGCGAACAGGAGCTGGCAGGCTACCGCGACGCTCAGGACTACCTGTTCCGGCAGGACTGGCGCCCGCTGAACTCCGGCTTGATCATGCACCTGCACCGGATGCTGTTCGCTCATACGGCGATGTCTGGCGGGGAGTTCAAGAAGGAGGACAACCTAGTAGTGGACCGCTCGCCAGACGGCTCCACGGCCGTCCGGTTCAAGCCTGTGTCCGCTGCGAGCACCCCGTTCGCCATCGATGACCTTATCGAGCGCTACGCGCAAGCCGTCGCGGTCGGCGACCACCATCCGGTGCTCCTGTCGGGGCTGTTCATCCTCGACCTCCTCGTCATCCATCCCTTTGAGGACGGCAACGGACGTGTGGCCCGCCTGCTCAGCAGCGCCATGCTCAGTGGGCATGGCTATACGGTCGGCCGCTACGTCAGTCTCGAGCAGGCGGTCGCCGAATCCGCTGACGCCTATTACCAGGCGCTCTTGGACTCCACCCGCGGCTGGCAAGAGGGCACCGCCGATCCATGGCCCTGGCTTGGCTACTTCACTCGGGTGCTCGCTGACGCGTACGCCGTCTTCGCCGATCGAGCGGCGGCGGCCCAGACCCTTGGGAACAAGCAGCAGCGTGTCCGCGAGCACATTCTGCGCCACGCGCCGGTCACGTTCCGCATCGCGGACATTAGGACGGCAGTGCCCGGCGTCAGTGACCAGACCATCCGGCTTGTCCTGGAACAGCTGAGGAGCGAGGGGAAAGTCCGGGCCGACGGGACAGGCCGTTCTGCGTCCTGGCTGAGGACGACCACACGCTGCGATTAATGCTAATATGCTTTTATGCGCACCACGATTGACATGCCAGCTAACCTGACGCGAGCAGCGAAGGCCCGGGCCGCCGAGGCAGGCGAGAGCCTTAAGGATCTCGTCAACCGGGCGGTAGCGCGCGAGGTAGGTCTTCCCGCTGTGCCGCAGAGGAAGGCGGGGCGCGTGACGCTGCCGCTGATCGCGCGTGACGCTACCTCGGCCGTCCTCGTGACCAGCGACGACATCGCTGATGCGTTCGATGCCGAGGACGCCGA
Organism: uncultured Actinomycetota bacterium; assembly: GCA_963725175.1. Lineage (GTDB taxonomy): Bacteria > Actinomycetota > Actinomycetes > Streptosporangiales > Streptosporangiaceae > DASUBV01. The sequence goes on along the minus strand of CAVRXH010000006.1, from coordinate 1,125,839 downwards.
TAGGTTCGGCTCCTAGTGAAGCTGGTGGACGTCGGCGTCTGGCTGGCAGCAGTCTGGGGGCGGCACGCTCATCATCCGGTGGCGGCGGACTGGTTCGGCAAGGAAGCCGATGACATCGCCTTCTGCCGGGTTACGCAGATGGGCCTGCTCCGGTTGCTGTCCAATCCCGCCATCATGGGCGATGACGTCATCGCCCGCAGCCAGGCATGGCGGACCTACGGCCAGCTCTGGGCTGACGAACGCGTTCTCTGGGCAGATGAGCCAGCCGAGCTTGACGCGGTCTGGCGGGCGATCTCCGCCCGTGACGATCAGAGCCACAAGCTGTGGACCGATGACTATCTGGCGGCTTTCGCCCAGGTCAGCGACGCCCCGTTGATAACCCTCGACCGGAAGCTGCCTGCCCGCTATCCCTCCGTTCGGGTCGAACTGCTGCTCTCCTAGTCCTGCCCGGCGTGACCGGGCAGGACTAGGCGGCCGGCGTGCAGCGATAGATGACGCCGGCGGTGTGTGACATCGCTGATGTGCCAGGAACGCCCGACGGATTCGGGCATCGTGTGACTGCGGCTCATTGTTGCTACCGCTGGTAGCATGGGGTTATGGCTGCTGAGCCGGCTCAGGCGGAGGAGCAGGACGATCACCTCCAGGAGATGATTCGGCTGGTCCATGCGCTCGAAGTGCATGGACCAGCCGACCTGGCCGAGTTCCTGGCCTTGCCCAGGCTGGGTGACGAGGCCAGGCGTGCTGTCGAGGCGGTAGCCGCTTTGCAGATCGTGGATAGGCCACACCTGGCAAGCGAGCTGTTTCCATTGCTGGCGTTCAGGTTCCCAGGCGGAGAAGTGTCTACGGCGGAGACTGTCTTCGGTCAGCTAGTCGCGGAAGTTAAGCACTCGGGCGCGGCCCGCAAGGTCAGTGTGTCCATGCCGGAGGACCTTACGGTCGCTGTCCAGCAGCGCGTTGGCAGAGGGAAATTCAGTCAGTATGTGACCGAGGCGGTTACCCGCCAGTTCGAGCTGGACTTGCTCGGTGAATTGTCCGAGTTGCTGACTACTGAGCATGGGCCTGTTCCTGAGGAGTACCTCGCGGAGGCGCGGGCCGCATGGCCGGGTAGCGAATAGCCATGGGCGGGACTCTCGTCCTCGACAGTGAGGGACTCTCAAAACTCGCGGCTGGTAACCTCCGCGCTCGCGCGTATCTCGATACTGCCCTGGTTCGCCGCGCCCGGGTTTCGGTGAGTGCTATCACCCTGACGGAGACACTTCGAGGTGGCTCGCGTGATGCGGCCGTGCACCGTGTGCTGTCCAGAAGCACCGTCGTACCAGTGACCGCCCAGATCGCGCGCCGAGCTGGCGAACTGCTCGGGACGACGGGGCTTTCCGGCCATAGGTGTGCCATTGATGCGGTTGTAGCTGCCACAGCCCTCGGGCTGGAACGTCCGATCGTGTTGCTTACCAGCGATCCGGACGACTTGAATACGCTGGTTGAGGAGCCAGACCAGCCCAAAGCGGAGCGGATCGTCGTCGTTCGCGCATGAGCGGGTCGGCTAGCTGGGTGGCGTGAAGCGGTAGATGGCGCCGGCGGTGTCGTCGCTGACGTACAGCGCCCCGTCCGGGCCGGGAACGGCGTCCACGGGGCGGCCCCAGCGAGTCCCGTCGGCGTTCTGGAAGCCGGTGATCAGGGCGACGGATGGCGTCAGGGTGTGCTTGGCGCCGTTCCACGCCATCCACAGCACCGCCGGGGCGCGGGGCGGCTCGCGATTCCAGGAGCCATGCACGGCCACGATGGCGCCCCCGGACCACGGTGCTGGGACCTTGCTGCCTTCCAGAAAAGCCAGGCCGAGCGGCGCGCTGTGCGCCGGGAGCCCGACCTGGAGCTTCGGCAGACTGGCGCAATTCAGGTGCTTGCCACCGGGGTTGGTCAGCGCGTCGGCGACGAACGGGACGCGGGCTAGCGAGCCGGCCGGATGGTTCAGGTCCTGGTCCGGGTTGCAGTACGGCCAGCCGAGATCCCGGCCCTGGGTCACCGGCAGGACCTCGTCGGGCGGGTGGTTGTTCACGTACGCCTGGATGACCTTGCCGAAGGCGTCTTTGTGCCCGGCGTATGGCTTGTGGAACGGATAGGGGATGTTGTCGCGGTTGTTGACGGCCGTCCACACGACACCGTCGGGAGCCACGGCCAGCCCTTCGCCGTTGCGTACCCCCTTCTCCACCACGTGCAGATCGCTGCCGTCCGGCCGCACGGCCATGATCACGGCGCGCGGCGGCTTCATGGTCCGGTCGTCGGGACTGGCGTTCGACGAGCTGCCGACGCCAAAGTAGACCGTCCCGTCCGGGGCGACAGCGATGTCCTTTTCCAGGTGAACGTCATCGCCCGCGGGGTCCAGGGCGGGAAGGTGCGCGGCGATCACGGTGCGGGCGCCGATGCCGTGGGCGCCCCACGGGTACCGGTCGATCTGGTTGGCCTCGCCGACATAGAGCACCCAGTGGCCGGAGACGCGGGCGAACGCCATGCCCTGCGGCGAGTTCAGCCCGGACAGCAGCGTGCGCGAGCTGGCCGCCCGCTGCGCGCCGGGCTTCAGCTCCACGATGCTTCCGCTGCCGGGCACGCTGACGAGCAGATCATCCTCGGGGGTCCAGGCTTCCATCCGGGCACCGGGCACCCTGGCCCACACCTGCGCCGTCCACCCGGTGGGCACGGTCACCTTCCGCGGGCTGCCGAACGGCCCGCCACTCAGGCCATTCGGGACAACCAGCGGGACCGTCGACCGACCCGCGCCCGCTGAGCTGGACGCGCCCGCGCTCGGAGCACCCGAGGTGCGGGCGCCCCCCGGCTGCCCAGACCCGCCGCAAGCCGCGACCGCCAGCGCGGCGCTAGCAGTGATCGCAATAAGCAGGTGGGCGCGCATGAACCCAGTTCATCAGGTCAGTGCCCGCACCTCAACGACCGTTCCGCGCCGGACGCCGGCCAGCGCGGCTGGCCGAAGATCTTGGAGGGTTTTAGGCGTATTTCGCCTAAAACCCTCCAAGATCTTTCTTAGCGGCGAGCGATCGAGGACGGGTTGTTGGTTCCGATCGGATCGTTGCAGTCGTTGCTCGTCGATGCCTGCACGGAGGCGACGTTCTCCCAGACCTCTTCGCCCAGGCCGCTGCCGCCGCTGTTGAACTGGTATTTCTGCTGATTGAGATTGGCTATCTCCATGTTCGCTGGCACGCAGGTCCAGGCTCCGCCGTCGTTGGGAGCAAAGTAGAGCCGCACCGCCGTCGGCGACGCGTTGTCGATGGACTCATCGACGTTTCGGCATCCCTCATCCGACAGGTTATAAGAGTTGCCATTTCCGGTGCTGCCGGTCGCGACGCTAAGCCGGGTGCAGAGGTTGCCGTAATTCGTGCTTGAGTAGATGTAAAAGTAACTGATGGGCAACGTCTCACGGCTCTGGTGCGCCGCATGTACGCTGGCAGAGGCCTTGGCCAGCGCGGCGCTGTGGGTCTGAGTGGCCGCTCCGGCGGGGGTTAGCGCGACGAGGGCGGTGACGGTGCCGACGGCGGCGGCGACGCCAATGGATTTCTTCATTCTCGCTCCGATCTTCCATGAGCAGCGGCGGTAAACGGGGAGTCCGGGGCTAATGGTGCGCGCCGGCGCCGACGCACGAGAGTGAGATTAAGCAGGATTTCTAAAACATGTCAATACGCAGATATGAATACGCAGGTGAATAGCATCCCGTGCATGTTGCGTAGTTATTTACTGCATAAGTAAAGCGAAATTTACGGTGATTATCCTGGCCCGGCCGCGACGACATGCCTGGCGCCGGGCCAGCCCGCGCTTGGTACGTTCGGCTCACGCCGACCTGGCCGCGGGCTGCGCGCCTGGCACCGGGCCGGACACGGATCGGGATCTCACGTTCTGACGGGCTGGGGCGTTTACCTGTCGTGACTGGAAAACAGCCGTTCGAGGCCGTCGTTGCCGAGCATGGCGCGACCGTGCTGCGGGTGTGCCGGGCGATGCTCGGTGCCGCCGACGCGGATGATGCCTGGTCGGAGACATTCCTGGCCGCGCTGCGCGCCTATCCGGACCTCCCGGCGGACGCCAGCGTGCAGGCATGGCTCGTGACCATCGCGCACCGCAAGGCGATCGACGTGACCCGCGCGGCGGCCCGCCGCGCGGTCCCGGTCGCGGCGCCGCCCGAGCGAGCCACTGCGCCCGCCGCCGACGCCCGTGACCTGGACCTGGACGCGGCGCTGGCCGCGCTGCCGGACAAGCAGCGGGCCGCCGTCAGCTATCACTACCTGGCCGGCCTGCCCTATGCGGAGGTCGCCGCCGTGCTCGGCGGCACGACCGAGGCGGCCCGCAGGTCGGCGGCGGACGGGATCGCGCGGCTGCGCACGACTTACCCGCTGGCGGGCCAGTCGACGGCGACTCGGACAGAACAGAGGAGAACCCGATGATGACCCGGAACGAGACCGACGCCCCTGACCTGCTCGCCGGCCTGCCCTCGGTTCGCCCCGAACACCTGGCCGCGCTCCATGACCGTCTCACGGCCCGCGCCCAGCAGGAGGGCCTGCTTGACATCGCCTACCGGACGCTGGACACCCCGGTCGGCAGCCTGCTGCTGGCGGCGACCGGCAAGGGCCTGGTCCGGGTGGCGTTCGCCACCGAGGACCACGCCGCCGTGCTGGCGGCCCTGGCCGCCCAGGTCAGCCCGCGGGTGCTGAACGCGCCGCGCCGCCTGGACGCCACGGCGCGGGAGCTGGAGGAGTACTTCGCCGGCCAGCGGCGCGCGTTCGACCTGCCGCTGGACTTCAGCCTGGCCAAGGGCTTCCGGCTGAGGGTGCTGAGCCAGCTCCCCGGCATCGGCTACGGCAGCACCGCCAGCTACGGGGCCGTGGCGGTCCTGGCGGGCAGCCCGCGCGCCGTCCGCGCGGTCGGCACGGCCTGCGCGACGAACCCGCTGCCCGTGGTGGTGCCGTGTCACCGGGTGGTCCGCGCCGACGGGACGCCGGGCGGCTACCTCGGCGGGCCGGACGCCAAGCGGCTGCTGCTCGGCCTGGAGGCGGCGTGACTGCCCCGGCCGGGCCGGCCGCGAGCACGGCGCAGCGGGTCGCGGGCGCCGACTGGGCGGCCATCGCCGCCGAGCTCGGTGCCTCCGGCTGCGCGCTGACCCCGCCGCTGGTGACCGAGGAGGAGACTGCCGGGCTGGCCGCGCTCTACGACGAGGACCGGCTGTTCCGCTCGACCGTGAACATGAGCAAGTACCGCTTCGGCGAGGGGGAGTACCGCTACTTCGCCCGCCCGCTGCCGGCGCTGGTGACCGAGCTGAAGCAGGCCCTGTACCCGCGGCTGCTGCCGGTGGCCAGGGACTGGCACGCCCGCCTGGGCCGCCCCGCGCCGTGGCCGGACACGCTGGAGGAATGGCTGGACATGTGCCACGCGGCCGGCCAGCAGAAGCCGACGGCGATCCTGCTGCGGTACCGGGCGGGGGACTGGAACGCGCTGCACCGCGACATCTACGGGGAGCTGGTCTTCCCGCTCCAGGTGGTGATCAACCTGAGCCATCCGGGCACCGACCATGCCGGCGGGGAGTTCCTGCTGGTCGAGCAGCGGGCACGGGCACAGTCGCGGGGCACGGCCACGCTGATCCCGCACGGGCACGGCCTGGTCTTCACCACCAGGGACCGGCCGGTGCCCTCCACTCGGGGCTGGTCGGCCGCCCCGGTCAGGCACGGCGTGTCGATGATCAGGACCGGCCAGCGCTTCACCCTAGGCCTGGTCTTTCACGACGCGGCCTAGCCAGCCAGCCCGTCCGCCCCGCCCCGCTAGCTCAGGAGCAGCACCGCATACGCGGCCAGCCAGTGCTCCACCATGTAGTCGTCGCCGACCACGTGCGGCAGCGCGGCGTCGGCGTGCAGCCTGGCCGCGTCCATCGCCGGCTCGATGCGCGGGTCGCCGGCGGGCAGGCTCTGCGCGAGCCGCCGCCAGCACCAGGCCCGGCTGGCGTTCAGCCCGTGCAGGTGCGCGATGAAGCCGTCGCTGGAGTCCGACACCTTCGCCGGGGTGAACAGCGCGGCCGGCTCGCGGGACTCGATGCCCGGCAGGAACATCCGCAGCCAGTCGCCGAACTCGGCGGGGCCGAGCAGGCTGGCCATCAGCTCGGCCTCGGTGAGGGCGGGCGACAGGAAGTCGTAGCCGGACGGCTCCCAGCCCGCCGGGTAGATCATGTCCGAGCCGAACCACCGCATGGCCTTCGCGGTGATCGCGTCGAGCAGCGCGGGGTCGCCGCCCTGGGCCCGGGTGGTCGCGTACGGCAGGGCGCGGGACAGCCCGAAAGCGCTGTTGCTGTGCACCCCGTAGCGCACCGGGTAGTCGGCCTTGCCGAGCCACTCCAGGTACAGCTCGGTGATCCGGTCGCCGAGCGGGGTCATCGCGGACGCCCACTTGCGGCCGTTCGGGTCGTCCCAGCTCGCGGTCTCGTGGATCAGCGTGAGCGCCCAGCCCCAGCCGTAGGGCCGCTGGCCGATCTTGCCTGGCCCGCCGATGTACTCGGTCTCGGCGGCCAGCGCGACCGGCTCGAAGTGCGCGCCGAGCGCGGCCCGGACCGCGCCCTCGGGAATCCGGCCCGGCTGGGTCCGCAGCAGCCGGACGAGCACCCAGTGCATCTCCACGCAGGAGTGCCAGTCGTAGCTGCCGTAGAAGACCGGGGTCCTGGCGCGGGGCCGGAACGGGAAGTCGCCCGGAGCCTTCATGTTGTGGCAGACGCCGGAGGGGAACTCGCGCTTGATGTTGTCCAGCGCGACCCGGGCGTAGGACGCGGCCTCGTCCCGCAGCGCCCTAGCCCAGTCGTCGGTCAGTCCCACGAATCCTCCTCAGCAACTGCGCGGCGGTCCCACTGGCAGGCTAGCCGCCCGGCGCCACACCGCTAGTCATTGTTGGTCCAGGCGAGCAGCCGGGTGACCAGGTCGCGGTCGCCCTCGATGACCACGTCGAGGGACCGCCCGTAGAGCGCGAGCACCAGGTCATTCGCGGTGCCGCGCAGCCAGCCGCCTGCCTGCGACGCCGGGGCCTCGGCCCGTGCCGCGGTCTCGCGCGGCCGGGAGCCGCCGGGTCCCAGGTCGATGATCCAGGTGCTCCCGCCGGCCACCGCGATGCCGACCCTGGCGGGCTCGTGCGGCCACGGCCCCATGCTGGCCATGCCGACGGTCAGGTACTCGCCGATCCCGTCGGCGGCCACGTCAGGCGGCAGCGGCTCGGCATGCCCGGCTGCCGCCTGGGCGTCGAACGCGTGCACCCCCGCCTCCTGCACCTGATGCCGGGCCACCGCGCCGGCGGTCAGCGGCGCGCCTGACTCCTGCCACCAGGTCCAGCACGGCCGGTCCTGGCCGGCGTCGATGAGCGCCCTGATGAGCACGTCGGTCGCGTCGACGGACCAGGAAAGCAGCGCGTCGGCCGGCAGCGTGGCGGCGGGCGCCCGGTCCGGCACCTCGTCATCGGCGGGCGGCGCGCTGACCGTGCCCGCTGTCACCGTCGCCGCCCAGAACCGCTGGACCTCGCCCAGGTGGGCGATCAGGTCGCGGACGGTCCAGTCCGGGCAGCCAGGTACCCGGCTGGCCAGCCCGGCCTTGCCGGCGGCGGACCGCAGCGCGGCCGAACGGTCTTCGATCATCTTGAGCAGCACGGAGAAAGATGGCGTGGTCATAACCCAGAACTATCAGTTCCGTAAGACATCGGTAGCACCCAGGAAGCCGGGTCCCGGCCGGTTCGCTACCGCTGCCCGGCCTGGGCGCCCTTGACCTGCTGCCCGCCGCGCCAGACCCCGGTGACGCGGTCCGGCTTGGCCAGCACGGAGATGTCGGCGACCGGGTCGCCGTCCACGGTGATCACGTCGGCGTCGTAGCCGGCCGCCAGCAGGCCAGACCGCGGCGCCTGCGGCCCGAGGGTCCGCGGTCCGGCCGCGGTCGCCGCCTCGATGGCCTGCAGCGGCGTCATGCCGAGGCGGACCATGTGCACGAGCTCGATGCCATGGGAGCCCCAGGCAGAGGGCAGGTCCATGCCGGTCATCAGGATGTCGGTGCCCATGGCGATCGGAACGCCGCGCTCGATGGCCATCCGCACCATGTCGGCGTGGGTCTGCGCGATGCGGGTCAGCTTCTCCGCCGCGTACGGCGGGAGCTGATCCAGGCTGGTCAGGAAGCCCTCGATGATGGTGCGGGTCGGCACCAGGATCGTGCCGGTCTCGCGCATCGCGTCGCACGCCTCCTCATCGAGGTAGGTGCCGTGCTCGATGGTGGCGACGCCGGCCTCAAGGGCGGCCATGATGCCCGGCTTGCCGTGGCAGTGCGCGGCCACCACCCGGTCGGCCATCCCGGCCACCTCGACGATGGCCCGCAGCTCGTCGCCGGTGAACTGCTGGTGGACGGGGTCGTCGACCTCGGACATGACGCCGCCTGAGGCGCAGATCTTGATGACGGCGGCGCCGCGGCGAAGCTGCTCGCGGACCGCGCGCATGCACTCGGCGGTGCCGTCGGCCAGCCGGAACGAGCCGTCGATCCGGCTGAAGTCCTCGACCCAGGACAGCGGGAAGCAGTGCAGGTCGCCGTGGCCGCCCGTGGTGCTGAGCACCGCCCCGGCCGCGTAGATCGCGGGTCCGGTGAGGGTGCCTTCCCTGACCGCGAGCGCGAGGTCGACGCCGAGCCCGCCGACCTCGCGGACCGAGGTGACCCCGGCGCTGACGGCGTTCATCAGGTCGTGCGCGCAGCGCGCCGCGCGCCGGGCCAGCGGCTCCTGTACCTGCTTGGCTATGTCTAGCTCCCGGCTGCCGAACAGGTGCGTATGGCAGTCCCACAGGCCGGGCAGCACGGCGGCGGCCCGGTGCGTCACCGCGCCGTCGGCCGGCGGGGCGCTCGCGGCCGGCCCCGCATAGCTGATGACGCCGCCGTCGATCAGGACGGTGCCGTCGCGGACCGGCTCGCCGCTACCAGGGATGAGCACGTCCGCGTCGATCCGCTCCATGACAGTTCCTTCCTGACCCGCCGCGCGGCGCCGGGGACCGGCGCGCGGGGTCCATCCTGCCAAGCGCGCGCCCGGCGGTGCCAGCGCGGGCCGTTCGCCCGGTGCCGGGCGAACAACGGCGGGCGGAACGGTGTCATTTTTCCGCATCATCCGAGCGTGGGGCTCCGAATGCGGTCAGTAATGCGCTATACAAGTCTCAGTGCGAGCGAGCGAGACACGGTCACCTGAGGGTTCACCGTCCCTGCCCGGCCGGCGGGCCGTGCAGGACGGGCTCAGAAGGCTACGCGGATCCATTGCCGCCGCGCCGCTGCCGGTCAAGATCCTGCTGGCTATCGCCCTGTGCATCGTGGCGCTGCCGTTCGCGGGAATTGCCATCCTGGCTGGCCTGATCTATGCCCCGTACGCGCTGTGGACCGGCAGCCGCGGCGTCGCCGCGACGGTGTCGGTCACGGTCTGGGGCCTCGTGCTGGTGGCCGTCCTGATCAAGAGCGGGGACGGGCCGAGGTACGCGCTGACCCTGCTCCCGCTGGCGGTGGCGGTTGTCGCTTCGCTGGGACCGGTGGCCCGCTGGTTCATCCCGTGCCGCACCGCTGCCCTGACGCTGCTCTGGTCGCTGCCCGTGGCGATCGTGGTTTTCCGGACCTGGAACGCACTGCCGTACCTCGGTCCCGCCCTCGGCTGGGTCATCGCCTGCCTGGTTCTCGCCTGGCGGCTGGCCAGGGCCCTGCACGGCAGCCGGGAGCAGGCACAGCAGCAGCTGCGCGGCGGCCCGGCCTACCCCTGGTCCCCGCCGGTGTTCGCCGGTCCCGGCGGCGCCGCGTCCGCCCGCCCGGCGCAGGCCGGCCAGCCGGGCAGGCCGCCAGGCCCGGTCCGGGTCGTGCAGGCCGGCGACGGCGCGCGCAGCCAGCCGGGCCAGGACAACGCGCGCGAGCAGGCGCCCGCCGAGTGGCCGGTCATCACCATCGACGAGGCGATGGCCGAGCTGGACGACATGATCGGGCTGGCCGCCGTCAAGGAGCAGGTCAGGTCGATCGCGGCGTCGGTGGAGGCGGCCCGGCGCCGGGCGATGACCGGGCACGGCACCGAGAAGCCGATGCAGCACTTCGTGTTCCTCGGCCCGCCGGGGACCGGCAAGACCGCCGTCGCCCGGGTGGTCGCGAAGATCTTCTACGCCTTCGGCCTGCTGGACACCCCGGCGGTGACCGAGGCGCACCGGGCCGACCTGGTGGGCGAGTACCTGGGCGCGACGGCGATCAAGACCAACGAGCTGATCGACTCCGCGCTCGGCGGCGTGCTGTTCATCGACGAGGCCTACAGCCTGGTCAACGAGGGCGACGGCCAGGCCGACCGGTTCGGCAACGAGGCGGTCCAGGCGCTGCTCAAGCGCGCCGAGGACAACCGCGAGGACCTGATCATCATCCTGGCTGGCTACGAGCGGCAGATGGAGTCGTTCCTGTCCAGCAACCCGGGCCTGAACTCCCGGTTCGGCAACCGGATCAAGTTCCCCGGCTACGCGCCCGCCGAGCTGGCGGCGCTGGCGGACCTGGCCCTGGAGCGCAGGGGCGAGCTGCTCGATCCCGACGCCCGGCCGGTGCTGCGCCGGATGTTCGACGAGATCGGCCGCCGGCGTATCGGCGACGAGCTGGGCAACGGGCGGTTCGTGCGCAGCCTGCTGGCCAAGGCCGGACAGCGCCGCGACGTCCGGGTGATGGCCGGTCCCGGCGAGCCGTCCCAGTCCGACCTGGTCACCCTGCGCGGCGGTGACCTGGAGCAGGCGTTCGCCGAGCTGACCACCCGGTTCCGCGGCTACGGCGAGACGCCGACCGTGGAGAGCGCGCTCGCCGAGCTGGACGCCCTGGTCGGCCTGGAGCCGGTCAAGCGGCAGGTGCACGAGATCGCCGCGCAGCTCCAGGTGGCCAGGCTCCGCGACCGGCAGGGGCTGGCCAGCCAGCCGCCCGCCCGGCATTTCGTCTTCACCGGCCCGCCCGGCACCGGCAAGACCACCGTGGCCCGGATCCTCGGCCGCATGTTCGCCGCGCTCGGCATGCTGGTCAGGCCCGAGGTGGTCGAGGCGCACCGGGCCGACCTGGTGGGCGAGCACCTGGGCTCGACCGCGATCAAGACCAACAAGCTGATCGACTCCGCGCTCGGCGGCGTGCTGTTCATCGACGAGGCCTACGCCCTGTACAACCAGGGCTACTCGGGCGGCGACGCGTTCGGCTCCGAGGCCGTCGCGACGCTGCTGAAGCGCGCCGAGGATGACCGGGACCGGCTGGTGATCGTGCTGGCCGGCTACACCGACGACATGGACAGGTTCCTGCGCAGCAACCCGGGTCTGTCGTCGCGGTTCAGCGTCCGGATCGGGTTCCCCAGCTACAGCCCCGCCGAGCTGACCGACATCGCCGGCGTGATCGCCGCCCAGGCTGGCGACAGCTTCGCCGACGACGCGGGCCCGGTGCTGGCGCAGATCTTCGGCGAGACGTCGGCCCGTGGACAGATCGACGAGCTGGGCAACGGCCGGTTCGCCCGGTCGCTGTTCGAGCGCGCCTGCGCGTCCCGCGACCTGCGGGTGGCCAGGATCGGCGACCACGCCTCGGCGGCCGACCTGACCACGGTGACGGCGCAGGACCTGCAAACCGCCTACCGCGAGCTAGCCCGCTAACGACCCAGCCCCGCAGCGACAGTGAACCCACTTCTACCGTCGCTGTAATGGCAGTAGAAGTGGGTTCACTGTCGTTAGTCAGGGGGGCGTTAGTTAGGGGGCGGGGAGACTGCAAAGCGGACGAGCTGGCCGGGGCGGAGCTGGGCGGCGCGGCCGATGTCGGCGGTGCGCAGCACCGCGATCACCGGGTAGCCGCCTGTCGCCGGGTGGTCGGCGAGCAGCAGGATCGGCTGCCCGTCCGGTGGTACCTGGAGCGCGCCGGCCACCATGCCCTCGCTGGGCAGTTCCCCGGTCCTGCCACGGGGAAGCCCGGGCCCAGTCAGCCGCAGCCCGGTGCGGTTGCTGGCGGGCGTGACCCGGAACGTCTCGCTGTCGAGCAGTTCCAGCGCCGCCGCCCCGAACCAGTCATCGCGCGGCCCAGCGATCGCCCGCAGGGTAACGACGCCGTCGGCGTCTGGTGCCCCAGCCGCGCGGGGCGATGGGGACGGGTGCGGATGGGCGTGGGAGCGCTGGTCCGGAGTCGTGGCCGGAGGCGGGCCGACCGGGAGCCGGTCGCCGGGGCGCAGCGGGGCGGGGCCGAGGCCGGAGAGCAGGTCGGCCGAGCGGCTGCCTAGCACGGCGGGCACGTCGATCCCGCCGCGCACCGCCAGGTAGGTGCGCAGTCCGGCCGGCGGCGTGCGCAGCCGGAGCACCGATCCGGCGGGCAGCTCGATCGCCTCGCCGGGCGGGACCACCCGCACGTCCGGCTCGTCGTCCGGCTCGGCTCGCCGGCCCTGCTGCTCGATCGTGGCCGGGACAGGCGCGCCGGTCACCGCGATCACGGCCGGGGCGTGGAACCGGAGAACGGCCTGGCCGAGCGTGAACTCCAGGCCGGCCGCGTCGTCGGCGTTGCCGACCAGGCGGTTGGCCAGGCGCAGGCTGCCGGGGTCGGCGGCGCCGGACCGGGGCACGCCAAGATGGGCGTAGCCCGTCCGGCCGAGATCCTGCACGGTGGCCAGCGGCCCCGGCCGGACCACCTCGATCGCCCCAGCCCGCGTGGCCCGACCCGGCGATCCGCCTGCTGGTGACCCGCCTGCTGGTGACCCGCCTGCCGGTGACCCGCCTGCCGGCGCGCCGTCGGGATCGGCGTTATGCGGGCGGTGCTCCGCGCCGGACGCTGCCAACTCGGCGGCGCTGACGGCGCGGAAGCGGACGGGCATGCCGGGGGCGAACAGGGCGGGCGGCTCGCGGGCCGGGTCCCAGAGCCGCGCGGTGGTCCGGCCGATCAGGTGCCAGCCGCCGGGGGAGGCCGAGGGATAGACGGCGGTCAGCCCGCCGGCGATGGCGACGGACCCGGCGGGCACCTTCTGGCGCGGCGTGGCCAGCCGGGGCACCTGGGCCAGGGCCGGGTCGAGTCCGGTCAGATACCCGAAGCCGGGCGCGAACCCGAGCCAGCCCACCCGGTACTCGCCCGCCTGATGCCGCTCGGCGACCTCCCTGGCGCTCAGCCCGGTCAGCCTGGCGACGTCAGCTAGGTCGGGACCGTCGTAGCAGACCGGGATGGTGACCGGCGTGGTCCCGGTGGCCGGGGCCGGCGGCAGCGGGGCATCAAGCAACGCCCTCAGCCGGCCCATGAGCCAGCCCAGCCCGGTGCCGTCCAGCCCAGTCCCGTCCAGCCCAGTGCAGCCCAGCCCACTGCCGCCCGGCCGGGCACCGCACGGATCAGCGGTTCCGGGACCGGCGACGTCGGGATCGGCAGGCTCGGTGACGACCAGGACGGTCGCCGCTCCTGGCACGATGTCGGTGACGCCGGGCAGCCCAAGCGCGGCGATGGCGGCGGCCAGGCTCGCGGCGGCACCAGGCTCGGGGCCGGCCTCGACCAGCACGGCCGCGTCCCCGGCCGCCCGCACCTCCGCCGCCCGGCTCACGCAACCGCCGCCCTCACGCGAACGCCCCGATCACCCGAACGCCCCCGATCACGCGAACGCGGCCACCTCGACACCGGAGTCCTCAAGCGCGGTGCGGACCGCCCTGGCCAGGGCAACCGCTCCCGGCGTGTCCCCGTGTACGCAGACCGACCTGGCGCTGACCCGGATAGCGGTGCCCGTCGCCGAGCTGATCGTGCCGCCGGTCACCATCGCCGTGACCCGCCGGGCGATGAGCCGCGGGTCGGTGAGCACCGCGCCGGGCTGGGTGCGGGGGACCAGGGTGCCCTCGTCGGTGTAGGCGCGGTCGGCGAACGCCTCGGTCACCGCCGTCAGCCCGGCCTCCCGTGCCAGCCGCGCGGCGGCCGAGCCGGGCAGCGTGAGCAGCGGCAGGCTGGCGTCGTAGGCGCGGATGGCGGCAACGATCGCCCCGGCCTGCGCCTCGTCCCAGACGGCCCGGTTGTACAGGGCGCCGTGCGGCTTGACGTAGCCGGCCCGGCCGCCCTCGGCCCTGGCGATCCCGTCCAGCGCGGCGATCTGGTACAGCACCTCGGCGGTGAGCTCGTCGGCCGGCACGCTCATCTCGCGGCGGCCGAACCCGGCCAGGTCGTGGTAGGAGACCTGGGCGCCGATCGCCACTCCGCGCGACACGGCCGCGGCGCAGGCGCGCCGGATGGTCAGCGGATCCCCGGCGTGGAACCCGCAGGCGATGTTCGCGCTGGTGACGACGGACAGCAGTGCCTCGTCATCACCGAGCCGCCAGGCGCCGTAGCTCTCGCCGAGGTCGGCGTTGAGGTCAGCCGCCGCCTGGCGGTCTGTCACCCGCGCTCCTCCGGCGGCAGGTCGGCGAGGGCGGCCGCGATCTCGCTCTCGTCCGCGCCGGCGGCGCGGATCGCGTTCATCAGCGCGTGCAGTACCGAGTGCCGGTCCTCGCCGAGGTCGAGCAGCCGCTGCGCGGCGTCCCACAGCTCGGGCGGGTCGTCGCGCCAGAGCCGGTCGGCCAGCGCCACGTGCCGGTCCAGGTGCTGGTCGGTGACCGGCGGCCCGAACTGGTCCTCGTGGTCGGCGGCGAGCAGCGCCCGCCGGTCGTCCGGGCTCGCCGGGTCGAGCTTGCCCAGGTCGATGCCGTGGTAGGTGCCGCGCAGCAGCGGGAACGCGAACGCCCGGCGGGCCAGCGCCTCCAGGTCGCCGTCCGGCAGCAGCCGGGCGACCAGCGCCGGCTCCAGCCCGAACGACACCGGGTCACGGTAGGTGTCGGGGAACGCGCGCATCGCCTCGAAGACGGCGTCGATCGTCGCGGACCTGGCTTCTGGGTCCATGCTGGTCCTGGCGGTGGCCCAGCGCGCCCAGGCCAGCACCGCATGCGGCATGGCGTCCTGCTCGGCCGGGGTGAGCAGCACCTTGCGCGGCAGCCAGTCCAGCAGGAACGCCTCGACCTTGGCCGGGCTCATCCGCAGCGGCCGGCCGAAGTCGCGGTCGCAGCCGTACTCCACGATCCGGTCGGCGCATCGGCTGGCGGCCTCGCGGTCGGACAGATCCTCGGCCTCGTCGGAGGCGAGGAACTCGGCGATCAGCATCGCCCGGCGGTCCTTGCGCCAGGCCTGGCGCCGGGTGAAGGCGGTCATGGCGGCGCCGGCCGGCACCGGCGGCAGGCTCGCCGCCCCCTTGGGCATGGCCGGCGGCAGCGTCCGGGCCCGCGCCCGGATGAACGCGTGATAGGAGGGGAACGAAGAGCTCACGGACGGCCCCATCGCGTTCTCCGTCACGCTCAGGGCGGCGGCCAGCAGGCGGCGCGCCTGCGGCGGGTCGACCTGGCTGAACGTCGACTGCGAGGTGTCCTTGCAGTAGTCGAGGAGCTTGTCGACCTGCGAGGTGACCCAGCCGTCACGGGCCAGCCCGCCAGCGTTGTAGTCCACCACCACGACCAGGGCGTGCTGCTCGTGCCCGGCGTAGCTGAAGACGCAGACGACCTCGTCGCGGTCACCGTAGGCATCGGAGTTGACATAGCACTCGGCGGCCTCGACGGCACCGACGTGGTCGGCCCAGGCGGGCCGGGCGACGCCCTGCTCCATTAGCTCAAGGGCGTGCCCCTCCGCCTGCGCGCACTGGCGCGGGGTGCCCAGGCAGGCGACGCCGGACAGCAGCGCGAGCGCGGCCGGGCTGCCCTGCTCGGCGGCGTAGGCGACCAGTCCCTCGCCGACCAGTTCCTCGACGTCGGCACGGCGGTGCCGGGTGCGGCGCATGCCCGCGCGGCCGGGCTGCTGGCCCCACCAGGTGCCGAGCAGCTCGCTCACCATCAGCTCGGCGTCCAGCGGGCTGCGGACGGCGAGCAGCTCCCTGGCGGCGCGCAGCATCTCGGCGAACAGGGCGTTGGGCGGGGGCGCGACCAGGCTCGCCGCCCGGCGACCCTGACCAGAAGATCCCGAATGACGTGAATGTCCGGACTGGCCTCGTCCCCCCGAGGGGTCGCGACGTCGGCTCTGCGGGCTCACGGTCCCCAGCTTCCCAGATTCTCTCGTGACGCCGCTATGGCTGCGCCCGGCGCGCCGTCCGATTCCTTCTAACCCGGCCGCTTTCGCGCCGATGGTCGAGCCGGCCGGATACCAGTCATACGGCCCATCTATTGTACGTGTGGCTGATTAGTCCGGTAGCGTCCTGCAACGACGCGGTCTGTGCCGCGTCCCTCGCGCGGCAGGCCGGGTGCGGGCGAACGGCGGGCCGAACCTCGGTAACTAGGACATAATTCCTGATCGAGGCATGTCGGCGCTGAGTCCCCGGCGCGGCAGGGTGGTTGGGCGCGGGAGAAGGACGGGCGGTTCCTCATGCGAGTAGGAGTTGCGGCCATGTTGCGGACGAACTGGCGGGATCGCCGGCCCGGAACGCGACGCCGGGCTCGCCTGGCCCTGTCGGGAGGCAGCATGGCGGCCGCGCTGGTCCTGACGGCATCGGCCTGCGGCTCCAGCGACCCTTCGACCTCGGTCGGCACTACTCCGGTGAGCGGCGGCACGGTGACCTGGGCCATGCAGCCGTCCCAGTGGCCGAACTGGATCTTCCCGATGACGGGCGCGAGTTACTTCTCCGTCACCAACCTGGACTACTTCCAGGAGCTGATGTACCGGACCCTGTACTGGTACGGCAAGGGCACCCAGCCGACGCTGAACGGCGCCGAGAGCCTGGCCTACCAGCCGGCCTACCACGGCCAGCAGGTCACCATCAAGCTCAAGCCGGGCATCAAGTGGTCGGACGGGACGCCGGTGGACGCCAGCGACGTCATGTTCTGGATGAACATGCTCATCGCGACCGACGCCTCGAGCGCCCCGGCCTGGGGCGGTTACGTGCCCGGTGAATTCCCCGACAACGTGACCGACGTGCATGCTGTGGGCACCGATGAGGTCACCATGACGATCAAGGGCAAGTACACGCCGATCTGGTTCACCGACAACGAGCTGAGCCAGATCACGCCGATGCCCAAGGCCTGGGACCGGACCGCCAGCGGGCCCAGCAACTGCGCGGCGGTGCCCGGCGACTGCCTCGCCGTGCTCAGCTACCTGAATAAGCAGGCCGCCGACACCTCGACCTACGCGACCTCGCCGCTGTGGAGCGTCGTGGACGGGCCGTGGAAGCTGAAAAGCTATGCCCTGGCCGGCGACGCCGTCTTCACCCTGAACAAGAGCTACTGGGGCAAGCTGCCGCCGCACCACATCACCACGTTCGAGGAAATCCCGTTCACCACCGAGCAGGCCGAGTACAACCAGCTCCAGGCGGCCGGGGCGAGCCGGCTGGATGTCGGCTACCTGCCGACGGTGGACGCGCCGGTGCCGCCGGCCGGCGGCACGGTCAGCCAGTCCCAGAACCCGGTCGCGGGATACCGGCTCGCGCCGCAGACCGCGTGGGGCATCAACTACATGCCCTACGACTTCATGAACCCGCAGGTCGGACCGCTGTTCGCGCAGCTCTACATCCGGCAGTCCATTCAGTACCTGGTGGACCAGGAAGGCATCATCGACGGGCCGCTGCACGGCTACGGCAAGGCGCTGGTCGGCCCGGTCGCCGACGACCCGGTCACTCAGTACCTGTCCCCGCAGGCGATCAGCGGCGGGGACAAGTACGTGCTGAACCCGGCGGCCGCCACCAAGCTGCTGGAAAGCCGCGGCTGGAATGTGGTGCCGAACGGCACCACCACGTGCGAGTCGCCCGGCACCGGGCCGGGGGAGTGCGGCGCGCACATCACCAAGGGCGAGGCGCTGGGCTTCAATATCTACTACGTGTCCGGGGTGTCCTGGGTGCAGTCGGCCGTCAGGGAGATGGTCTCCAACGCGCTAGAGGTGGGCATCCACATCAGCGTCAGGCAGGGCAGCTTCGAGGCCGTGACTCACCAGCTCGGCGGCTGTGACGGCGTGACGCACCCCGAGGCCAAGTGCAGCTGGCAGATCCTGGACTGGGGGCAGGGCTGGGTCTACTCGCCCGACTACCTGCCGACCGGCGAGGAGCTGTTCGAGACCGGGTCTGGCGACAACTTCGGCGACTACAACAACCAGAGGAACGACGAGCTGATCCAGGCCTCGCTGCACGCCAGCAAGCAGGACTTCTACAAGGACTTCTACGCCTGGGAGAACTACCTGGACGGGCAGCTCCCCGTGGTCCTGGAGCCGGAGTCGCCCTACCAGCTCAACGAGACCGTCGATAACCTGCACGCGCCCACCGAGCCGCCGACGCTGACGCTGACGCCGGAAGACTGGTACTACCTGAAGTGAGCCGCAGCGCCAAGCCGGCCGGGCCAGCCGGGTGACCGCCTACCTGGCCCGCCGGCTGCTTCAGTCGCTGGCCGTCCTGGTGCTGGTCACGCTCATCTTGTTCCTGCTGATCGGGCTGGTGCCCGGCGGCATGGTGACGGCGATGCTCGGGCCGCACCCGAGCGGCCAGGCACTGGCCCAGTTCCAGGCCGAGTTCGGCGCGCACACGCCGTTCCTGCTCCAGTACGTGAGCTGGCTGGGCCAGGTGCTGCACGGCAACCTCGGCTTCTCCTACCAGCGCAACGAGCCGGTGGCCACGCTGCTGGCCGCGAGCCTGCCCCGGACCCTGGCGCTGACCGTGACCGCCACGGTGCTCGCGCTGCTCATCGCGGTGCCGGCCGGGATGGCGCAGGCGGTGCGCCGCGGCCGGCTGACTGATCACCTGCTGCGCGGGCTCACCACGGTCTGCTACGGGACGCCGTCGTTCGTCCTCGGCACGGTCCTGATCATGGTGTTCGCGGTCAAGCTGCACATGTTCGGCGCCGAGGGCCCGCAGGCGCCGGGGTTCGCCGGGGTGATCACCGACTGGCATGACCTGACGCTGCCGGTCATTACCCTGACGCTGCTCACGGTCGGGCTGTTCAGCCGGTACATGCGCTCGTCGGCCGCGGACAGCCTGAGCGAGGACTACGTGCGCACCGCACGGGCGAAGGGCTCGGCAGAAAGCCGGGTGCTGCTGCGGCACGTGCTGCCGAACGCGCTTGTCCCGCTGGTGACGATGGCCGGGCTGAGCCTGCCGCAGATCATCGGCGGCGCCCTGGTGACCGAGAGCGTCTTCAACATGCAGGGCATGGGCTGGCAGATCTGGCAGGCGGCGCAGAACAGGGACTTCCCGGTGATCCTCGGCTGCACGCTGGTCGTCGGGGTCGGCGCCGTGCTCGGCTCGCTGCTGGCCGACATCGGGTACGCGGTGCTCGACCCGCGGGTCAGGCCGGCCAGGGCATGACCGCCGACCCGAGGACGGGGCGGGGCAGGCACGCCGCCGCCGAGCCGCCGCCAGGCCGCCCCCAGCCCCCGGCCGGGCCGCCGGCCGCCCTTCCCACCCGGCCCTCCCGGCTGGCCAGCGCGGCCGGCCAGGCGCGCGGGGTGCTCGCGGGCAGTCCGCTGGCCTGCACCGGCCTGGTCATCATCCTGATCGTCTGCGTGTTCTGCTTCGGCGGCCCGCTCGTCTACCACTGGAACGCCCTGCACGTCTCGCTCCGGCTGGCCAACAAGCCGCCGGGGGCCGGCCACCCGCTGGGTACCGACCCGGCCGGGCAGGACGTGCTCGGCGAGCTGATGGCCGGCGGGCGGATCTCGCTGGAGGCGGGCATCGCGGCCGGCGCGCTGGCCGCCGTGCTCGGCTCGCTGTGGGGCGCCGTCGCCGGGTACCTGGGCGGCGCCATCGACGTGATCATGATGCGGATCGTGGACGCGGCCATCGCCATCCCGACCCTGGTGCTGCTGCTCCTCCTGACGGCCATCTACTCGCCGTCGCCCTGGGTGCTGGTGCTGGTCATCGCGGCGACCTCATGGCTGGGCACCTCCCGGCTGGTCCGCGCCGAGTCGCTGACCCTGCGGGTGCGCGAGTACGTGCAGGTGGTGCACGTGATGGGCGGCGGCGGGGTGCGGGCGGTGCTGCGGCACATCGCGCCGAACGCGGCCGGCACGATCGTGGTCAACGTGACCTTCCAGGTGGCGAACGCGATCCTGACCCTGGCCACGCTCAGCTACCTGGGCCTGGGCGTGCAGCCGCCGGCGGTCGACTGGGGCGACATGATCGGCAGCGGCATCCAGTACATCTACGACGGCTACTGGTGGCAGATCTACCCGCCTGGCCTGGCCATCATCTGCGTGGTGGTCGCCTTCACCATGCTCGGCGACGGCCTGCGCGACAGCTTCAGGCCGCCGGACCCGGCCCGCTAGGCACCGATGAGGACCCATGGCCCCGCTGCTTGAGATCGCCGACCTGAGCACCGAGATCCGGCTCAGCGGCTCCGTCGTGCGCGCGCTGGACGGCGTGAGCCTGACCGTGGGCGCAGGCGAGTGCCTGGGCCTGGCGGGGGAGTCGGGCAGCGGCAAGACGATCACGGCGCTTTCCGTGCTCCGGCTGCTGCCGCCGGGGGCGGTGATCACCGGCGGCGCGATCCGCCTGGGCGGCGCCGACCTGACCGCGCTGGCCCCGGCGGAGCTGCGCCGGGTACGCGGCGGCGAGGTCGGCATGATCTTCCAGGACCCCGCAGGCGCGCTGAACCCGACGATGACCATCGGCGCGCAGGTGGGCGAGGTGCTCACCATCCACCGCGGGCTGCGCGGGAGGGCGGCGGCGCAGGCCGCGGCCGCCGCGCTCGGGCTGGCCAGGATTCCCGACCCGGAGCAGGCCGCCGCGAGGTACCCGCACGAGCTGTCCGGCGGGCTGCGGCAGCGGGCCATGATCGCGATGGCGCTGGCCGGCGAGCCCCGGCTGCTGATCGCCGACGAGCCGACCACCGCCCTGGACGTGACGACCCAGCTGGAGATCCTCCAGCTCCTCGACGACCTGCGGCGGCGGCTGCGGATGGCCGTCATCCTGATCACGCACGACCTCGGCGTGCTCGGCGCGCACACCGACCAGGTCGCGGTCATGTACGGCGGGAAGATCGTGGAGGCGGCGCCGACCGCCGAGCTGTTCGGCAACCCGCGCCACCCCTATACCCAGGCGCTGTTCGACGCGGTACCCGATGACCCGGAGGCCGCCGGCCTGGGCCGGCGGGCGCTGTACTCCATCCCCGGCCGCCCGCCCGACCTGAGCACGCCGGCGGCCGGCTGCCGGTTCGCGCCGCGCTGCCGGCAGGCCAGGGACCACTGCGCGGCTCACGCCCCCGTGCTGGCCGGCGAGCATCCCGGCCACCTGTACGCGTGCTTCTTCCCGGTCGCCAGGCCCGCGCGCCCCGGCCAGGCGGGCCCGCCGTGGCCGGCCGCCCAGGCCGGGCCGCTGGCCGAGCTTGCCGGGCCGCTGGCCGGGCTTGAGAACCCGGCGGGCGCCGGGGGAGCGCCCTGGGCGGACGCACCGCCGCCGCCAGGCGTGGCCGGGCAGGCCGCGGGGGCCGAGCCGCTGCTGCGGGTCACCGGCCTGGTGAAGAGCTACCCGATCACCGCGGGCGCGGTGCTGCCGCGCCGGGCAGGGACGGTGAGCGCGGTGGCCGGGGTCAGCTTCGACGTGGCCGCAGGGCAGACGTTCGGGCTGGTCGGCGAGTCCGGCTGCGGCAAGACAACCCTCGCCAGGCTGCTTGTCGGGCTGGAACGGGCTGACGAGGGCTCGGTGGTGTTCCGTGGCGCGGAGCGGTCCGGGCTGAGCCGCCGGGAGCTGCGCCGGGGCCGGCCCGGCATCCAGATCATGTTCCAGGACCCGTTCGGCTCGCTCGACCCGCGGCAGCGGGTGGAGACCATCCTGCGCGAGCCGCTGGTCATCCAGAAGGCCGGCCGCAAGCGGTCGCACTGGCGGACGGTGGCCAGGATCCTGGACGAGGTAGGGCTGCCCGCCGACGCGGCGCAGCGCTTCGCGCGCGAGTTCTCCGGCGGGCAGCGGCAGCGGCTGGCGCTGGCCAGGGCGCTGATCCTGGAGCCCGACCTGATCGTGGCCGACGAGCCGGTCTCGGCGCTTGACGTGTCGGTGCAGGCCCAGATACTCAACCTGATGCGCAAGCTCCAGCGCCAGTACGGGCTGAGCTACCTGCTGATCTCCCACGACCTGTCGGTGGTCAGGTACATGGCCGACGTCATCGGCGTGATGTACCTGGGCAAGCTCGTCGAGTCCGGGCCTGCCCAGGCGGTCTGCGCGAGCCCGGCCCACCCCTACACCCGCGGGCTGCTCGACGCGGCGCCCGTGGTGACGCTCAGCGCCGGGCACGGGCAGGCTGGCGCCGCCGCCAGGCGCGGCATCGGCGGCGAGCCGCCGTCGGCGGTCAGCCCGCCGTCAGGCTGCCGGTTCCGCACCCGCTGCCCGGCCGCGCAGGACATCTGCGCGCGGTCCGAGCCGCCGCTGCGCCGCGCCGTCACCGGGCAGCTCGTCGCCTGCCACTTCCCGCTCCAGCCAGCGGCCGGCTCCGCCTCTGGCATCGCGCCGGGCCAGGCGGTGGCAGGCATCGCCGCAGCCCCCGGCTAGCGCGCCGGCATAACGGCGCAGGCCTGCTTTTTGGCGGCACGGAACTGCCTGCGCCGATATCGGCGCAGGCAGTTCCCCTCGCAGGGCATCTTGCGCTCGTTGTTGCCGCTAGCCTTCAAGTGTCCGCAGTGAGCAGGAAGGAGATCTTCCATGTCACGCGCTCGCACGGGTGCGAGGTGTCGGCAGTGAGTACCGGCACGTCCGTGCCCAGGCCGCGCGCGCCCGGCCTGGACTCCTCCGACTCGGCGATGCTCGACACGCTGCTCCGCCAGGCACCGGTCGGATTCGCCTTCATCGACGCTGAGCTGCGCTTCCAGCGGGTCAACCACGCGCTCGCGCGGATCGCGGGCCTGGATCCCGCCGCGCACGACGGCCGCACGCCGGCCCAGGTGTGGCCGGAGCCGCTGGCCAGGTTCGCTGAGGCCGCGCTTGCCCGGGTGCTGGCCGACGGCGTCCCGCTGCTTGACTCGGTTCCCGCCGCACCGCCCGTTCCGGCAAAGGACGGGGGCCAGGTGCCCGCGCGGTGGTCGTTCTCCTGGTATCCCTCGCGGGATGCCGACGGGCGGATCGCCGGCGTGACGCTGATCGGGGTGGATCAGGGGCGGCGCCAGGACGAGGCCGAGGCGCTGCGGCGCAGCCAGGAGCGGTACCGGTCGCTGGTGCAGGCCGGCGCTCAGGTGGTCTGGGTGACCACGCCGACCGGCGAGATCGCCGAGGACTCGCCTGAGTGGCGCTGGATCACCGGCCAGAGCGTGCAGGAGTACCTGGCCAGCGGCTGGCTCGATGTGATCCACGCGGATGACAGGGAGCGGGTCGAGCAGGACTGGCAGGACAGCCTGCGCTCGGGCAAGGCGTTCGAGGGCCGGTACCGGGTCCGTCATAAGACCGGCTCCTACCGGCACTACGACGTGCGGGCGGTGGCGGTCGAGCGGGACGGGCAGATCATCGAGTGGGTCGGCGCCAGCACCGACGTCACCGGCCAGCGCGAGGCCGAGGAGATGCGCGGCAGGCTCACCGAGCAGCTCTCCGCGGCGGCGCTGCGCACCGCGCGGCTCCAGCAGGCCACCTCGATGCTCGCCGAGGCGCTCACCGTCGAGCAGGTGGTCCAGGTGATCACCGAGGTCGGCCGGTCGGCGATCGGCGCGGAGCGGTCCGCGGTAGCGATGCTCGACCCCGACCGGCTGCGGCTCAAGACGGTCAACCCTGGCGGCCTGCCGTCCAGCCCCGGCGCGCCAAGCGGCGACATCCCGCTGGACACCCCGAGCGTGATGACCGCCGCGATCAACGAGCGGCACCCGCTGCTGTTCGAGAGCAGGGACGCGCTGCGCCGCTACTTCGAGGGCAAGGTCAGCCTCGACCTGTTCCTGACGCATAGCGACGAGCAGTCCTGGGTGGGCCTGCCGCTGCTGTCCTCTGGCGCGCCGCTGGGCGCGCTGCGGTTCTCCTTCACCAGGCCGCGGCAGATCACCGACGAGGAGCGGGTGTTCCTTGAGGCGCTGGCCGGTCAGTGCGCGCTGGCGCTTGAGCGTGCCTCGCTGTTCGAGCGCGAGCACACCACGGCCGAGACGCTCCAGCGCAGCCTGCTGCCGGACCGGCTGCCGACGGTGCCCGGCATCGTGCTGGAGGCCAGGTACCTGCCGGTCACCAGGAACATGGAGATCGGCGGCGACTGGTACGACGCGTTCCGGCTGCCCGACGGCAAGCTCGCGGTGGCGGCCGGCGACGTGATGGGCAAGGGGCTGACCGCCGCGGCCGGCATGGGCCGGGTACGCAATGCGCTGCGCGCCCTGGCCCTGACCGACCCGCGCCCGGCCGCGGTGCTGGCCGGCCTCGACCGCCTTTTCATCGCCACCGAGCTGGAGGAACAGGTCACCACAGTCGCCTACCTGGTGGTTGATCCCGAGACAGGGGATGGCATGGCGGGAAATGCCGGGCACCTGCCGCCGCTGATGCTGTCCTCCACCATGCCGCCCCGGCTGGACGACACCCCGGCGGGAACCCCGCTGGGCTGGGCAAGTCCGCGCCAGCAGTACCGGTTCCCGCTGCTGCCAGGCAACACCGCGGTGCTCTATTCCGATGGACTGGTGGAGAACCGCAAGCGCGGCCTGGACAAGGGCCTGGACGAGCTCGTCGCCGTGGCCTCGCAGGCGCCCCCCGGCGTCGCGGAAGATCCCGGGCGGCTGCTCACTTATCTCGTAGACCGGATGCTGACCGGGTACGAGCAGGACGACGACGTGACAGTGCTGGTGCTGCACGTGCCGGAGCGGGACGGCCAGGCGCTGGCCCGCCGGCCACGGGTGGCCGGAGCGACGAGGAAGGGGCGGACATGACGGATGCGGGTACCATTCTGCGGGCGGTGCCCGTGGCTGGCGCTGGAGCCCGCCGGCGGCCCGCGACTGTACGACCTACCCTCAGACTCCGCCTAAGGTGGTTGGGACAGGACCTGGCGCTGCTCGCCTTCCGCGGGCGGCTGCCCGCCGGATCGGGTGGCTGCCTGGTCCAGGTGGCGAACCCGGCCAGGTAAGGTCCGTTTCTCGCCATGACGTTTGCCAGAGAGGTGACTGTGTCGCTTGTCAGTTCTCCCGGCCGGCGGCCGGCAGCCGGCGGCCAGTCGTCCAGCGAAGGAAGGGGTGACCGCGGTGGCAGGCGCTGCTAGCTCTGCTGCCCGGCGGCGTGCTCGGCCGTCGGGTCAGGGGACGCGTGTTCCGCAGCAGGCCCGTGGGGGATCCTCAGAGGGTGCCGTCGCGCTGGCGGACGACGCTGATGAGCAAGCTCAGGGCGGGGCGCCCGGCCGCCGGGGTACCCGGCAGCGCGCGGCGCGCGGCGCGGACTCCGGAGAGCAGACGGATCGGGCAGCTGGGGGCAGCAATGGCAAAGGGCGCGCGAAGGTGACGGCGCAGGCGGAGCAGGTCGCCACCAGGCGGCCCGACGCGGACGGCGAGAGCCAGGACGGCGACGCCGAGCTGCCAGGGGCCGATGGCCTGGACACCGACCCAGACCTGGAGGACCTGGCCGTCGAGGAGATCGACGGCGAGGAGATCGACGGCGACCTCGAACTGGAGGACGACGCCGAGGCGGCGCCTGAGGCGGCGGCCGAGGAGGAAGACGGCGACGCGGCCGAGGTGCCTGCCGCGGACGGCGCCGCGGCCCCGGCGGCCAAGGCGGCCACCACCGAGACCGAGACCGAGGACGAGACGTTCGTCTACGGCGACGACGACGAGGACCTGCCCGCCGCCCAGGTGGCGGTGGCCGGCGCCACGTCCGACCCGGTCAAGGACTATCTCAAGCAGATCGGCAAGGTCCCGCTGCTCAACGCCGAGCAGGAGGTCGAGCTCGCCAAGCGGATCGAGGCCGGGCTGTTCGCCGAGGAGAAGCTGGGCGACGGCCAGGCCAAGCAGCTCCGCCCCGAGCAGCGGCTCGACCTGGAGTGGATCGCCGACGACGGCCGCCGGGCCAAGAATCACCTGCTGGAGGCGAACCTGCGGCTGGTGGTCTCGCTGGCCAAGCGGTACACCGGCCGCGGCATGCTGTTCCTTGACCTGATCCAGGAAGGCAACCTGGGCCTGATCAGGGCCGTGGAGAAGTTCGACTACACCAAGGGCTACAAGTTCTCCACCTACGCCACCTGGTGGATCCGGCAGGCGATCACCCGGGCGATGGCCGACCAGGCCCGCACCATCCGGATCCCCGTGCACATGGTCGAGGTGATCAACAAGCTGGCCAGGGTGCAGCGGCAGATGCTGCAGGACCTGGGCCGCGAGCCGACTCCCGAGGAGCTGGCCGCCGAGCTGGACATGACCCCGGAAAAGGTCATCGAGGTGCAGAAGTACGGCCGTGAGCCGATTTCGCTGCACACCCCGCTCGGCGAGGACGGCGACAGCGAGTTCGGCGACCTGATCGAGGACTCCGAGGCCATCCAGCCGGGCGAGGCGGTCAGCTTCACCCTGCTGCAGGAGCAGCTCCACTCGGTGCTCGACACCCTGTCCGAGCGGGAGGCCGGGGTGGTGTCGATGCGATTCGGCCTGACCGACGGGCAGCCCAAGACCCTGGACGAGATCGGCAAGGTCTACGGGGTCACCAGGGAGCGGATCCGGCAGATCGAGTCCAAGACGATGTCTAAGCTCCGCCACCCGTCCCGGTCCCAGGTCCTGCGCGACTACCTGGACTAAGCGGGCGGCCGGCGCAGAGCTGGCCCAGAGCACGGCTGGCCCAGAGCACGGCTGGCCCAGAGCACGCGAAAGGGGCGGTACCGGTTTCCTCCGGTACCGCCCCTTCTCGCGTATTCCGCTCGGTCGCGGCTGTTCGTCAGCGCGAGTCTGACGCCGGCTGCGTGGCCAGCCTCGCTGTCTCGTCCTGAATCTCCACCGCAATCTTCGCCAGCGCGTCAGCGTGCTGGCGGTTGTGGTGCGCGCAGAACAGAAGTTCTCCGGACCCCGGGAGCAGCACGCGAACGTAAGCGGTTGCTCCGCATCGGTCGCATAGGTCGCTGGCGCTGAGCGGCTTTGTTGGGGCTATCGCTCCGGTCATGTCGCCTCCTCGCCTCGGGCCCTGCGGGCGCCATCCCTGGCGCTGCCTGGGTTGGCAGCACCGGTGTCCTGGTAGCCACCCTTGGGGGCGGTGGCACCGTGCCTTCGGGCCTCTCACTGTGATCTCTCACCGCATCACAACACCTGGCCGGGGTCCTTGTCATCCCCTGCGCACCGTGAGTATGCCGTAGGCGAACAGCGCGGGGTCGGCCGGCCCGGTCCTAACCGCCCCGGTAGGGACGACGTTGTGCCAGGTCGCCTGGTATGCGAGCGGCGTGGTTGCGCCGCCAGGGCCCGCTGTGCGGCTAATCTGCCTTCAGGGCCGGCCCGCGCCACCGCCGGGACGGCAGCCCGAGGAAACTGCCCCAGGAGAGCCGCGTGACCCCTGTTAGTGCCGCCCCCGCGCCGCCCGTCGCGCCGCCCGCCACCGCGCCGCCCGCCGGCCGCCGGGGGCGCTCCGCCGCGGCGCCCGGCAAGGGCGCGGCGGACAGCTACTCGGCCAGGCACCTGACGGTCCTTGAGGGACTGGAGGCGGTTCGCAAGCGGCCGGGCATGTACATCGGCTCCACCGACAGCCGGGGCCTGCTGCACTGCCTCTGGGAGATCATCGACAATTCGGTCGACGAGGCACTGGGCGGACATGGCGACCTGATCGAGGTCACCCTGCATCCCGATGGCTCGGCGGAGATCTCCGACAGCGGCCGGGGCATCCCGGTGGACATCGAGCCGAAGACCGGCCTGAACGGCGTCGAGCTGGTGATGACCCGGCTGCACGCGGGCGGCAAGTTCGGCGGCGGCTCCTACACCGCCTCCGGCGGCCTGCACGGCGTCGGCGCCTCGGTGGTCAATGCCCTGTCGGCCCGCACGGACGTGCTGGTGGCCAAGGACGGCTACGAGTGGCTGGCCAGCTTCCGCAGGGGAGTGCCGGGGGAGTTCGCCGCGGGCGGCCCCGACGCGCCGTTCCAGCCCGGCTCAGGGCTGCGCAAGGGCCGCAAGGTGGCTAAGTCGGTGACCGGCACCACCACCCGGTTCTGGCCGGACCGGCAGGTCTTCGTGGCTGGCGCCGACTGGGGATTCGGGCCGCTGGCCGAGCGCGCCAGGCAGACCGCCTACCTGGTGCCGGGGCTGGCCATCAGGATCGTGGACCGGCACGGGGCAGGCGAGGACGACGCGGCCGGCGGGCCGCGCGAGGCGGAATACCGGTTCGACGGCGGCATCAGCGAGTTCTGCGCCCACCTGTCGGCGGGCGAGCCGGTTACCGACGTGCTGCGGCTGACCGGCTCCGGGCACTTCACCGAGACCGTGCCGGTGCTCGATGACCTGGGCCATCTCACCCCCACCGACGTCGAGCGCGAGCTGGCCGTGGACGTGGCGCTGCGCTGGGACAGCGGCTACGACTCGGTCACCAGGTCCTTCGTGAACGTGATCGCCACGCCCAAGGGCGGCACGCACGTCGCGGGCTTCGAGCGGGCGATCGTCAAGACGGTCAACGAGCAGCTGCGGGCGGCCCGGCTGCTGCGCAACGGCGACGAGCCGGTGATCAAGGAAGACGTGCTGGAGGGGCTCACCGCGGTCATCGCGGTCCGGCTGCCCGAGCCGCAGTTCGAGGGCCAGACCAAGGAGGTGCTCGGCACCCCGGCCGCGTCCCGGATCGTCGCCCAGGTCGTCTCCGCCGAGCTGCGCAACTTCCTCGAAGGCCGGGTGCGCGGCAGCAAGCAGCAGGCCAGAGCGGTCATGGACAAGGTCGTGGCGGCGGCCAGGACCAGGATCGCGGCCCGCGAGCACCGGGAGAACCAGCGCCGCAAGTCGGCGCTGGCAAGCTCGGCGCTGCCGGCGAAGCTGGTGGACTGCCGGTCGGCCGACGACCGCAGCGAGCTGTTCATCGTGGAGGGCGACTCCGCGCTCGGCACCGCCAAGCTGGCCAGGGACTCGGAGTTCCAGGCGCTGCTGCCGATCCGCGGCAAGATCCTGAACGTGCAGAAGGCCTCGCTGGCCGACATGCTCAAGAACGCCGAGTGCGCGGCGATCATCCAGGTCATCGGGGCGGGCTCGGGCAGCGCGTTCAGCCTGGACTCGGCCCGTTACCAGCGGGTGATCTTCATGGCGGACGCGGACGTCGACGGCGCGCATATCAGGACCCTGCTGCTGACCCTGTTCCACCGGTACATGCGGCCGTTGCTGGACGCCGGCCGGGTGTTCGCGGCGGTGCCGCCGCTGCACCGGATCGAGCTGGTGAGCCCGCGCAGGGGCCAGCAGAAGTACCGGTACACCTACTCCGACGCCGAGCTGCACCGGACGCTGCTGGAGCTGGAGCGCAAGGGCCAGCGGTGGAAGGAGCCGCCGCAGCGGTACAAGGGCCTGGGCGAGATGGACGCCGGCCAGCTGGCCGAGACCACCATGGATCCGCGGCAGCGGACGCTGCGCAGGATCAGGATCGAGGACGCCGCGGCGGCGACCAGCATGTTCGACCTGCTGATGGGCAGTGAGGTGGCCCCGCGCCGGGAGTTCATCGTGGGCGGTGCCGCCGAGCTCGACCCCTCGCGCATCGACACCTGACGGTCGCCAGTCGGCCATCAGGCGACCGGATGGCGAGGGTGCCAGGGGACAAGTGGCTGCCCCCTGGCACCCGGTACCGTGACTTGCCTGCCGCGCCTAGAGGCCAGCGGGCGTGGTCGAAACCGTGAGCCCGGAGGGCGAGGTCGAGACCGTAAGCCCGGAGGGCGAGGTCGAGACCGTGAGGCTGGCGGCGTTGATTACGAACGACATGCTGTCACCCCCTTTGCGCATATAACGCATTAACAGTGCGGAATTTGCACTATAAGCGGAAGCTAAGACGCGCCCGAGGGGTTGTCAAGAGAATGGCAGCTGGCATTCTGCGCGGTCCGGCGATCATATATGCACTGCCAGAAAAGAATGACCGCAGGAAACAGGTAGCAGGGGGCGTCACCCGCCCCCTGCTACCTTATTTGCTGTTTCTTGCCGCTCGGCTAGAGCGAGGCGGCGCTGACGATCGTCAGCGCGCTGCTGCTGCCGACAGCGATGAGGGACGCGGCGCTGACGATGGTCAGTGCGCTAGCCGTGGGCAGGATCTTCATGTGCTACCTCCGTGGACGGGTTGACGCCAAATCGTCCGCAATATGGCATCTGCGCTGGACGCTAGATTGCCCGGAAGGCGATGTCAAGGCCACTCGTGGGTTGTATAAGCGCGGATGGTGAGGGCGATTCCGCCGGGTAGCAAAATGGCCAGCGAAAATACTGAGCATAATGTGACGAGAGGGACACCCGGAAACCAGCGCCGGGCTCATGTCGCGTAACGCTGTTGTGCCGCTACCCGGCGTTCGGGATTTCACGCCCGGCGACGACGCGTCCGGCCCGGCCCGGCACCTCGCCTACAGCAGCTTGCGCGCCGTCGCGGCGAGCGGCGGCAGCTCGTCGGACTCCGAGCGGAACCGGTGCAGCGCGGCGCGGCCGCCGGCGCCGCGCAGCCGCCCGGCCAGCTTGCCGGGCAGCACCAGCGTGTACAGGTACCCGCTTCCCCCGCATCCCTCCACCAGCCAGGAAGTCCACGGCACGGCCACGCTCGGGGACGGGCTGAAGAACACCGGCCGCTGCCCGCACAGCACGGTGTCGTAGAGGCCGAACCGGCTCCAGCTGTTAAAGGTGAGCGTCTTGTTCCGCAGGTCGAAGCCGACCGGGACGCAGTCGGCCAGCCGGCCGGGGCCGATCCGCGCGAGCAGCGCGTGACTGGAGCGAATGCTGAGGTGGTCGCTGGCGAAGGCGGCGATGGCGGACCGGATCTGGCCCGCGATGACCTCCGGCGCCGGGGCCGGGGCGCAGGTCAGGCAGATCTCGTTGGTCAGGTTCCCGACCACGGTCAGCGGCAGGCCCAGGCGAGGCCTGATGTCTACCGCCACCGCCAGCCGCCTGGCCTCGGTGTCCTCGTCGAGCTGGCGGATGGTGGCGACCAGGTGCCCGCAGAGCGCGTCGTTGGCCGACAGCCGCTGCCCGGCCGCCCCGGCCGCCCCGGCCGCCTCGGTGAACGCCGCCCGCATCCTGGCCACCTCGGCGTCGGCGAAGTAGGCCTGGACCACCCGGCCGCTCAGCACCGCGGCCTCCAGCTCCCGCTGCCGGCCGGCGCTCTCGTCGGCGTCCGGCAGCCGGATGCCAGGCCGCCCGCTATCGGTGGCAGGGAGCACCTGGTCCAGGTAGGCGTCCCTGTCGCCGACCAGGATGGCGGGCTCGGCCTGCTCCCCGCCCCCGGCCGCGGCCGACCAGGCCCGCATCAGCAGCATGAAGCTGCGCAGGTCACCGATGGCGTGATGCCAGGAGCAGCCCAGCGTCATGCCGCCGTCGGCCAGTCGGCAGACCTGCGCGGTCAGCAGCGGCAGTTCGCCTGAGCGGGCCGCCGCGGCATCCACGTGCGCGACCAGGCCGGAGCCGGGCAGGGTAACCCGGCCCATCGCCTCGGGCAGCGTCTCGGGGATGTCGAAGCTGGTCATCGGCACGCCAGAGTCGTCGCAGACGATCTCAAGCCCGCGCTCGCCCAGCCGCAGCCGGCCGGCGAATGCCGGGACCAGGGCCAGCGCGGCGGCCAGGCTGTCCGCGAGCAGTTCCTCGTCCAGGACCCGGTCGAAGAAGAACACCAGCGACACCGGCACGTTCGCCATCATCGTGTCGGTCAGCCCGCAGCGGATCACCGTGCCAGGCGCCTGGCCAGCCCGGACAATCCGGGACCGCGCTAACTGAGGGAGAGCCACCATCGGCTCACCGCCTGATGGCGTGGACGAGGCGCGCGGGCACGTCGGTATCGGACTGCGGGCCGCGGCCGACTGATGGCTCCAGGCCGTGCCCGGTGAGCAGGTCGCAGACCGCCGCCAGCCGGGCATCGCCGCCCTGGACCTCCAGCATCGCCTGGCGGATCAGCGGCCACTGCGCGTCCTCGATGCCGTGCAGGACGTCGAGCTCGCTGCCTTCCACGTCCACCTTGAGCAGGTCGACGGGCTGGCCGGCGGGCAGGAACGCCGACAGCGGCTGGACATCCACGGCGATCTCGCGGCCCTTGTAGAACCGCTCGGCGACCCTGGCCGTGTAGATCTTCCCCAGGGCCTCCTTGGCCGGGCCGGTCTGGCCGGGGTACAGGGTCGAGTTGCCGGGAATGGCCGGGTAATAGGTGAACGAGGCGTGCGGCTCGGCCATGCTGCCGAGCGCCATCTCGTACACCGAGATCCCGTCCAGGCCGTGCAGCTCGATGTTGCGCCGCAGCACCTCCGCCGTTTCCGGCGCGGGCTCGAACGCGAGGATCCGCGCCGCTGGATAACGCTGCTTGACGTACAGGGCGAACATCCCGATGTTCGCGCCCGCGTCGATCACGAATGGCTCCGCGGGCAGCTCGATGTCGTCGTAGCAGCCGTCCCGGAAGATCTCTTCGTGCAGGAACCGCACCTCGATGTTGCTGGAGGCGAAGACCTGCAGGCCATCGTCGAACTCGACTAGCTTTGCCGTCGACATGCCCAGAGCATCGCACCCCATATTCACCATGTGAAGCCCCTGCACCGCAGGTGCCCTAGCGTTCCTGGGGTGTCACTAAGTGTCACGGTGAATGGCCGGCCGCCCCGGCTGCGGCTATTGTCGCGATCTTTGCGCCGGTCTAATCTTGGTGAGTGAAACTTGCCCGGGATACGTGGCTGGTCTTCCAGCGCCAGATGCTGCTGGTCGCGCGGTCCCCGATGTGGATCGTCTTCGCGCTGGCCCAGCCGATCGCCTACCTGCTGCTCTTCGCGCCGATGCTGAAGCTGGCACTGGCCGCCGAGGGTGTCACCAGCTTTACCGCCGCCTACCGCATCTACGTGCCGGGCCTGCTCACCCTGACCGCCGTGTTCGGCGGCCTGTTCGCCGGCTTCAGCCTGATGGCCGAGATCCGCTCCGGGGTCATCGAGCGGGCCAGGGTCACCCCGACGAGCCGGCTGGCGCTGCTGCTCGGCCGGGCGCTGCGTGAGGTGGCCATGCTGCTCATGCAGGCGGTGGTCATCACCCTGCTGGCGGTCCCGTTCGGGCTGCGGGTGTCGTTCTGGGACCTGGTGCTCGCCTACGTGCTGCTCGGCCTGCTGGCCCTCATGGCCGTCGCGCTGTCCTACTGTTTCGCGATGCGGGTGCGCAACGAGGCGATCCTCGGCCCGACCATTGCCACCGTCAGCCAGCCGGTGCTGCTGCTGTCCGGCGTGCTGCTGCCGCTGACGCTGGCCCCGCTGTGGATGACCAGGATCGCCGAGTGGAACCCGTTCTACTGGGCGACCAACGGGATGCGCGACCTGTTCAACGGGCATATCAACGCGCCGACGGTGTGGCAGAGCGCCATCATCATCGTCGTCCTGGCCGCGGTGACCGTTGCCTGGTCCGTGCGCATGTTCACCCGGGTGGTTCAGTAGCGCGCCCGGATCGGGGGTCCGGACTATATGTTCAGGGATATTTGGGAATTAACGCGCCAATCACTCTAAAAGGTCTTCTCGCTCCTAGGCTTTCCTCACGCTGGCGGGGACCCGCGTAACAGCGCGCCGCCATTCCGGTGCCGGCAAGGTGGCGAAGTCCATTCCTGTCGGCAAGGCGCCCGCCGGCCTGGCCATCACGCCCAGCGGCAAGACGTTGTACGTCGCCAATTACTACTCGGGGACGATCTCGACGATCGGCAAGCCGGTCAGCCTGGCCGCCGGGGCCGGGCAGCTCGCCGCGATGCCGGCCCGGCTCACGATCAGCACCAGGTCGCTCAAGGCGGGCAAGACCCGCAAGTGGTACCGCGATCAGCTCGTCGCGGCGGGCGGCGTCGGCGCCTACTCGTGGAAGGTCTCGGCCGGCAAGCTGCCCAAGGGACTCAAGCTCAGCAAGTCCGGCCTGATCTCCGGCAAGCCGGCCAAGAAGGAGACGGTGTCCTTCACCGCCCGGCTGACCGACCCGAGCGGCGTCACCGCCACGGAGAAGCTCAAGATTACCTAGGGCACGGCCAGACGGCCGGGCGGCCGTCCGGCACGCGCCGGCCTGGCGCCCTAGGACCCGAAGTCCGGGTCGGGGGTCAGGTAGACGATGCCGTCGCTGCACGCGAACGGGATGGTGCCAGGGCCGCCTGGCACCATCCCGACGGCGCGCACGTACCGCCGGGTCTCGCCCTCGGTGACGAACGCCCTCGGGTAGGGGCCGAGCAGCGACCGGACAAGCGCGTCCGCCTCCCCGCAAGTCATGGTGGCGAGGATCGCGCCGTCGGCGGGCCGGCGCTTCGGCCACCGGGACGCGGCCGACTCGTCCTGGGCGAGGGCCGGCACCCGCCGCGCGCCCATCGCCTCGCCCAGGTCCTGCCCGGCCGCGAAGTGCGTGTGCCCGATCCGGTAGAAGAGCGACGCGCCCGTCTCCCGGTCCCGCACGTCCAGGTCGTACTGCGCGATGACCGGCCCGGTGTCGGCGGCGGCCTCCAGGAAGAAGACCGACAGGGCGGTCTGCTTGCGGCCCTTGATGATGGTCCACGGGATCGGCGCCTGGCCCCGGCCGAGTGGCAGCTTGGTGGGGTGCATGCCGACGCACCCGAACGCGCCATGGCCGCCTGGCCCGTCCCCGCCAGCCCCGTCCACATCCGCCGCCGGTCCCCGGCCCGCGGCTACCTGGCCGGGAATCGCCAGCACGTCGTCGGGGATCAGCGCTGACCAGCCGATGACCAGCAGGTAGTCAGGCGCCGCCGTGCGGATCCGCCCGGCCAGCGAGGTCAGCCGGCCGTCGGTGGTGGCGACGTAGGGCACGCCCTGCTCGGCGGCCAGCCCGCCCAGCGACCGGAAGCCGACGGTAGCCCCGGCCCTGGTGTCGTCGAGCCCGATCATCAGCGGGATCTCCAGCAGCCCGTCCAGGTAGGCGGCGGAGGAGAAGATCCCCTCGAACGCTGAGATCCCGAAGGAGTGGCCGGTGACCAGGACCGCGCGAGCGGGTTCAGCTTCTGTGCGCATGTTGGGTATCCAGTATCTCTAGCTTGCCGGTATCAGCGTGGACGGAGAAAGCTGCCTGGACGTCGCCAGGCTCCTCGAACAGCCGGCCAAGCTCGCGCCCCGCGCCGGGGTCGGCCAGGAACTCCAGGCCGACCCTGGTGCCAAGCCCGGTGGCCCCGCCGGCGAACAGGACGTGCTGGCCGGGTGCGTACGGGCTGGCCACCCTGGCCAGCACGCCGTAGTCGCTGACCGGGTTCATCTCGGCGTCGTACTCGGGGTAATAGCGGGCCCCGGTGGCCCGGTTATAGAGGTAGGCGGGCTCCAGCCGGGGCATCTCGTAGTCGATGGCCCACCGGGTGCTGCGGAACCTGTTGTACAGGTCGCGGACGACCAGGTTGCTGACCGCGCCCCCGGCCAGGATGACGCTCTGGCTGCCCAGCACCTGCTGGACCGTGGCGCTGCTTGACGGCGCCTCGACCAGCGGCGAGGCGGGCAGCCACCGGTCCCTGAACGCCTGCCGCAGCAGGTCACGGCCCGCGTTCTCGTGGCTGGTGGGCCAGTCGATAGGGGCGCCTGGCATGGTGTAGGCCTCGTAGAACAGGGTGATCTCCGGCCCGGTGATGAGCTGGCTCCAGAACCGGTGGAACGCCGACTCGCTCAGCTCCAGGATCTGCGCGGCCGGCCCGGTCGCGCCCTCCTGCAGGCTCACCTCGAACGCCTCGGCCCGCTCCAGCCCGGCCAGCGCGCCTAACCCGGCCTCGTAGGCGGCCAGGTCCCGCCTGGCCAGCCGGGGCGCCTGCGAGCCGAAGTGCGCGAGCGCCTTGGTCTTGCGGGCCAGTTTCTCGCCGCTGACCTCGACGAAGACCCGCGGCGCGAACGGCTCGTGCTCACGCGACAGGTAGGTGGAGTAGTGCAGGAACGCGCACTCGCGGAACGCGGCGTGCGCGAGCCGGCTCGCCTCCACGTGGTCGTTGTGGCTGTCGGCGGTGGTGTGCGTGACAATGAGGTCCGGCTTGACCCCCCTGGCGGCGGCGAGCCGCCGTACCTTGGCCACCGACCGGCCGTCGGCGCGCAGCCGGCCGTCCCGCAGCCCGGCGAAATGCACCCGGTTCTCCGGCACGCCAAGCGCCCCGGCGGCGCCGGCGGCCTCGGCCCGGCGCAGCGGCCCGTCGTCGCCGGCGTCGGTCAGGATCAGGAAATGGGCCTGGATGCCCAGCCCGATGGCCTTGCTGATGAGCGCGCCCGCGCCGATCTCGATGTCGTCTGGATGCGCGCCGACGGCGAGCACCTGAAGCCCTGGCAACCTGTCCTCCCCTGACCCGCTCACCCTGGCCCGCTCAGCCCGCCGCCGGCCACCAGTGCCTGGTGACCCGGCAGGGCAGCGTGCCGTCCGCCGCGACCGCGCCGTAGCAGCCCGCCGCGACCGGGACGTCGCGGACCAGGCAGGGTCCCGGCGGCAGCCCGCCGCCGGGCACGATGACCTGGCCCCGGCCACTGACCGGGAGCCGCAGGCCGGGAAAGAGCCGGCCGCCGGAAACCTTGACGACGGCTTCCTTGCGCGCCCACAGCCGCAGGAACCGGCTGGCCTGGCGGTCCTGGCCGCGGGCCGAGGTGACGAACCGCGCCTCGGCCGGCGGGTAGAACCTGGCCGACATCCGCGCCGGGTCCAGGCCCGAGGTGCGGAACTGGATGTCCACGCCGACCGGCCGCCCGTCGGCCAGCGCCAGCGCGGCCAGTCCGCCGGAGTGCGACAGGCTGACCTCAAGCCCGGCCGCGTCGCCGGCCAGCTCCGGCTTGCCGTGCGGGCCGTGCCGCCAGCGCAGTTCCTCGGGCGGCAGGCCCAGCCGGGCGCCGAT
Source organism: uncultured Actinomycetota bacterium (assembly GCA_963725175.1). Classification (GTDB taxonomy): domain Bacteria; phylum Actinomycetota; class Actinomycetes; order Streptosporangiales; family Streptosporangiaceae; genus DASUBV01. The sequence goes on along the minus strand of CAVRXH010000006.1, from coordinate 1,089,020 downwards.
GATCAGCCGTGCCACGCCGTGCGTGGCGATGAACCTGCGCCGGTCGCCGTCGTGGGTCATGGCGGCGGCCCGGTCCCGCTCGGCGGCGTCAAGCACCCGTTCCAGGCGAGCTAGCTGGTCCTCGGGCAGCCCGGTGCGGATCAGCCACAGGTCAACGTGCCCGGTCACGATTCCCGCCGCCCGCCCGGCACCGCCGCCCCGTCCGCCACCCGCGCGGCGGCCCCCGCCGCCTCGACCTCGATGACGCTGGCGCAGAGGTAGCCGAGCGCCGGCTCGTAGTCGGCGAGCAGCACCCGGCGGCCGGCCTCGCTCCAGCCGGGCAGCCGGCCCGCCAGCTCCCACCACGCCCCGGTGCACGGCTGCCCGGCCGGCGCGGCGATCACCTCGGCGGCCAGCCCGCCGCCGAGACTGCCCGTCACGCTCGCGGCCAGCCCGGCCGCGCCCTCGCCGAGGATCACGCTCGTACTTTCCGCCCCGCCCACCCCGCTGGTCAACTCCGCCAGCGTCTCGCCGAGCGCCCCGGCCGCCTCGTCCGCGCCCACCCCGGTGCGCAGCCGCAGCGTGGCCAGCCGCCCGGGACCGGAGTCCGCGCACAGCAGCGCCACCGCCGCGTGCCTGGCCGGCACCGCCGCCGGGGCCGGCTGCTCGTAATGCAGGGTGGCCTGCTCGGTCACGATCAGCAGCGCGCGCCGGCAGCCCGGGGTGCGCGCGTACTCGCGGATCAGCCGCAGCGCGGTGAACGGCGCCGCGATGCCCTGGTCGCAGACCGCGAAGGCGGCAGGCCGTCCGGGGCAACGGGAGCTCAGGTGCGATGCCGTGGCCCGGCCGGGCACCACGTCGCCTACCGCGAACGCCAGCACCAGCAGGTCGACCGGCTCGCCGGCGGGCAGCTCCTTCTCCAGCAGCGCGCCCGCCATCTCGCCGTAGGACTGCCCGGCGCCCGACTCCAGCAGGTCGTCGCGGAGCGGCACGCCGTACGGGCGGACCATGTCGGCGAGGTAGACCCGGAGCATCGGGTCAAGCGCCGCCGGCGACGAGCCGTCGAAGAGAGCCCGGCCCGCGGGGCTGACCCGCAGCGGCCAGCCACCCACCGGGAGCCCGCCGGGCCCCGCGGCGTCGGGCGGGCCGGCCAGGTACACCGGCTCAGCCGTCCGTCGTGGCGTGGCCGGCCACGAAGTCCGCCAGGTCGCCGACCGAGCTGACGTTGCCCTGGTCGATGTCCTCGACGTCGATCTGGATCTCCAGGCTCTCTTCCAGCTCCAGCAGCAGCTCCAGCATGTTCGCCGAGCGCATGCCAAGCTCGCTCATCAGCAGCGAGGCCTCGGTCATCTGCGGTATCTCCCGGCCAAGCACGCGCGGCAGCAGCTCGCCGATGGCGTCGTAGACCTGCTGCCGCAGCTCGGCGTCGAGTTCTGTGGTCACGGCTTCCTGTCCCATTCGTGTCTCTCCCATCCGGCCGCTAATGCTCGAAGACCATGGCGGAGAACGTGGCGCCTAACCCGGCCGCCGCCATCAGGTACCGGCCGCCGCGGCACAGCAGCCCGCGCCGCCGGGCGGTGGCGTAGTTGAGGAAGGCATCGGCGCAGAACGCGTGCCCGGTGACGGGCACGTTGTCCAGCACGACCCGGTCCACCGGGAAGCCGAGCCGCCGGCTGAGCCGGCGCCAGGACACCACGTTGACGTTGTGCGGCAGGATCACGCTGATGTCGTCGAGGCTGAGCCCGGCCTGCGCCACCGCGCCCTGCACCGCAGATCCGAGGGCCAGCGGGTACTCCTGCTCGTACCTGGCCATCACCTCGGGCGAGTCGTCGAGCCGGCCGTCGAACTCGCCGACCGTGGTGGTCGCGTAGGAGAGCATCCGGTCCCGGTCCCCGTCGGCCCGCACCAGGCAGGCGGCGGCGCCCTCGCCGAAGATGGAGGTGCCGGGCACGATCTGCGCGTCCCTGGTGAAGGCCTTCTCGCCGGACAGCACCAGTGCCAGCGCGCCTGGCTCGCCGTCGGCGGCCAGCAGCCGGCCGGCCAGGTCGATGGCGAGCAGGCTGGTCGCGCAGGCGTGGTGGGTCACCGTGAAGGTCAGCGCCTTCTCCAGGCCGAGCGCCCGGCAGGTCTCGTGCAGCGGGTTGACCGGGTAGGGCGCCACCACCGGCATGGCCCTGGCGTGCAGCACGTACCTGACCAGGTGCTCGCGGCCGCGCAGTTCCGCCAGCCCGGCGGCGCCTGCCAGCAGCAGGTCGGTCAGCGAGCCGCCGGGGTCCAGCCGGATCTCGGACAGGCCCTGGAACCGCTTGAACACCTTCATCTGCATCGTCGTCAGGCCGAACCCCGGTGCCAGGTCCTCGATCGGCACCCGGTGCTCGGGCAGGTAGGTGGACACCGCCTCCAGCGCCGTCACGGCTGCCCGTCTCAGGCTTCCTGCGGCACGGGCGAGACCCCGGTGCGGGCGGCCGGATCGAGGGCGGCGGCGACCGTCACGTCCTCCATGCCGCGCAGGCAGGCCTCCATGTCGGCCGGGGACACGTAGTCGGTGTCGGCGACCATCTCGTAGAAGACCATGTCGGGCACGTCGTCGATCAGCAGGAAGCACCGGCCGGTCGGCCGGTCCCTGCGGAATCCCCAGCGCAGCTCGGACCGGCTCAGGGCGCTGCGCAGCGCCTGGCGGCCGGGCGGCGGCTGCGCGCCGTCGGGCTCGCGGCGGCTGGCGATCCGCCGGTCGTTGAGGAAGCAGCCGACGTCGACGGTCTCGCCGCGCTCGGCGCTGACCGAGGCGATCAGCTTCTCCCGGCCGCGCGGGTCGTAGTAGGCGAACTTGTAGGCGGCCATGGTGGCCTTCCAGGCCCTGGCGACCGCCTCGTCGAAGGTGACGTCCGCGACGTCGATGACGCACAGGCCGGTCTGGTTGACCGGGCTGACCGTGGCGGCGAAGCCGGGGCGGAACCGGTTGCTCACCACCACCTGCACGACGGCCGGCTGGCTGCCGGTGAGCCGGGACATCATCACCGCGAACGCGGCGAGCAGCACGGTCGAGGTGCTGACCCCGGTTCGCGCGGCCACCGCCAGCACCGCCAGGTGCGAGGCGGGCGACTCATAGCAGAGCTGCCAGTACCGCGGCATGCAGCGGCCGGGGGAGTGGCCGAACCGGCGGGCCGGGATGTCGCGCAGCAGCCGCGCCCAGTAGGCCAGCGCCTTGGCGCTGGTGCGGGCCGCCGCCTGCTGCGCGCGGGCCTGCGCCAGCGGCTGGGTGCCCGGTGTCTTCTGGCCGGGCGCCTTCTGCCCCGGCGCCTTCCTGCCCGGCAGGCCCCGGCTGTCCAGGTCGGCGAGCAGCGCGGCGACCCCGTAGCCGTCGGCGGCTAGGTGGCACACCACGCAGACCAGGTAACAAGGGGTGCCATCGCCTAAGATCAGCGCCCACCGCACCGGCCACTCGGCCTGGTAGTCGAAGTCCTCTTCCGCGAAACGGGAGCAAGCTGTGGCGGCTGCCCGTGCCGGGTCGGTGCCGCCGGAGTCGATGACCTCCAGCGCGATCTTGCCCGAGCTGGCCAGCACCTGGCGCGGCGGCTCGCCATTTCGCAGTTCCAGGCGAGTGCGCAGCGACTGGTGCCGGCGCATCAGGTAAGAAAGGCCGGCGGTGACGTCGTCAATGGTCGTTCCGCGGCGCAGCGGTAACGTGCTGCCGATGCACAGCGACGAGCGCTGCTGCCGCATCAGCAGCCAGATCTCGCGCTGTCCCCAGGTCAGCTCGCCGACACCGGAGTCTTCCCCATCGAACGGGACGAGGACCTGCTCCGTCATGCCACCTCACTGCCGTCGTGCGCGCAGCAGCGAGTGCGGCTTCCGCGCCAGATGACCGGATCATAACCCGGTGCAGAACTAGAACAAAGTGCCCTTTCAAATCGGCAATCATTGTGCTTTCGTAGCATCTGACACGCCTCTCCCAGCGGAGGCCGTTGTCGCGTGCGCCACCGCGAGCCGGGGGAGCGGGCCGGGTCGCCGGCCAACAGGGAGGGACCGGGATGACGGTAGAGCCAGCCCGCGGGCAGGTCAGCGATCTGGTGCTGGCGGCGCTGCCCGCGATCCTGGCCGAGGTGACGGGCGAGGGCGACCAGTGGGCCGCCGCCGTCGCGCCGGATAGCCGGCTCGAAGCCGACCTGGACATCGAGAGCGTGGAGCTGACCGCCCTGTCGCTGGCGCTGGCCCGCGCTTACGGCGATGAGGTCGACCTGGCCGGCTACGTGGCGAGCCTGGGCATCGACGAGATACTGGCGCTGACCGTCGCCGGGGTGGCCAGCTACGTGGCGGGCGCGGCCGGAGCGCTGGCCGCCGGGGCGCGCGGATGAGCCGGTTCCTGTTCGTGCCGCTGCCGCTGGCGGGCCACGTGTTCCCGGCGGACGCGGTGGCCCAGGAGCTGACCGCGCGCGGTCATGACGTGCGGTGGGTGGGCGCGGAGAGGAAGCTGCGCTCCTGGATCGGCGCCGGCCCGGTCATCTACCCCACGGGCATGCGGCCCTACCGGGGGCAGGGCGACATCAAGCTGGCGTCGGTGCGCTCGCTGTGGGCCGAGTTCGTGCTGCCGTTCACCAAGTTCACCCTGCCGTCGGTGGAGAAGGCAGTGCGGGCCAGCCAGCCCGACGTGGTGGTGGTGGACCAGCACGCGTTCGCCGGGGCGCTGGTCGCCGAGCGGCACGGCCTGCGGTGGGCGACGATGGCCAGCTCGTCCATGGAGCTGACCCACCCGTACGCGCACATGCCGAAGGTGGACGCCTGGATCCGCGGCCACCAGGAGACCTTACGAGCGGCCGCGCGGCTGCCCGCCGGGCCGGCGAGCCCCGACCTGCGCTTCTCTCCTTACCTGGTGATCGCCTTCCTGTCGGCCGCGTTCACCGGCGACTACCACTTTCCCGGTCACTACGCGCTGGTCGGCCCGCCCTCGGGCCCCGGCCGGAGACGCCGGACTTCCCCTGGGACTGGCTGGACCCGGCGCGGCGGCACGTGCTGGTCACCGTGGGCACCATGGCGGAGAGCAACGCCAGCGGCTCGGGAGACTTCTATATAAGAGCCGTGGAGGCGCTGCGCCCGCTGCGCGACCAGGTGCAGGGCATCCTCATCGCGCCGGCCGGGGAGGTCCCGGATCCGCCGGAGAACGTCCTGGTCATGCCCCGGGTGCCGCTGCTCGACCTGATGACGCGCCTGGACCTGGTGGTCTGCCACGGCGGGCAGAACACCGTCTGCGAGACCCTCAGCCGCGGCGTCCCGCTCGTCGTCGCGCCGCTGACCCGCGACCAGCCGATCAACGCCCAGCGGGTAGCCGATCTCGGCGCCGGCCTGCGGGTCCGGTTCGGCCGGGTCACCCCGGCCGAGCTGCGCGAGGCGATCCGCACGATCCTGCGTGACCCGTCCTACCGGGCCGCCGCGGAGCGCATCCGTGACTCCTTTACCGAGGCGGGCGGCGCCGCGGCGGCCGCGGAGCGCCTGGAGTCGCTGGCCGGCGAGCCTGCGCTGGCCAGCTCGCCCGCCGGCCTTGCCAGGCCTGCCCGCCCACCCTTCCGCGCCGGCTCCGCCGCGCGCTCATCGCCCTGCCGGGAGCCTGCTGTGATGATTGAGACGAAAGGCCTGCGCAAGTCCTTCCAGTCGGGAAAGGGCCGCAAGGCGACCACCGTCGAGGCGGTGCGCGGCGTTGACCTGTCGGTCGCCGAGGGCGAGATCTTCGGCTTCCTTGGCCCGAACGGCGCAGGCAAGACCACCACGCTGCGGATGCTGGCGACCCTGCTGCCGCCGGACGGCGGCGAGGCCATCATCGCCGGCGCGGACCTGCGCACCGATCCGGGCCTGGTCCGCGAGCGGGTCGGCTACGTGGCGCAGGGCGGCGGCACCTGGGATGAGGTGAGCGCGCGGGAGGAGCTGATCCTCCAGGCGCGGATGCACGGCCTGAGTAAGGCCGAGGCCAGGCGCCGGGCCGACGCGGCGCTTGAGGCGTTCGAGCTCACCGAGTTCGCCGACCGCCGGTGCAAGACCTACTCGGGCGGCCAGCGCCGCCGGGTCGACATCGCGCTCGGCATCATTCACGAGCCGCAGATGCTGTTCCTCGACGAGCCGACCGTCGGCCTTGACCCGCAGAGCCGCGCGCACCTGTGGGAGGAGATCAGGCGGCTGCGCAAGGAAGGCATGACCGTCTTCATCACCACGCACTACCTGGAGGAGGCCGACGCGCTCTGCGACCGGATCGCCATCATCGACCACGGCGAGATCGTTGCCGAGGGCACGCCGGACGAGCTCAAGCAGGAGATCTCCGGTGACGTGCTGGCGCTGGCCCTGAACGGCTCCGCGCCACGGGCCGCCGACCTGCTCGGCGCGCAGCCCTACGTGAACAAGTGCGAGTTCATCGACGAGGGCGGCCTGCGGCTGTACGTGGACAAGGGCGCGACCGCGATCCCGCTGATCCAGCGGGTGCTGGACGGGGCGGGCGTGGAGCTGGGCGCGATCGAGCTGAGCCGCCCCAGCCTGGACGACGTGTTCCTCACCAAGACCGGCCGCACGCTGCGCGAGAAGTAGCCAGGAAGGGACCTGCCGTGAAATTCCTCCGCGATACCTGGCTGATCTTCCAGCGGCATTTCCTGCTGGTCGGCCGCTCACCGCTATGGATCGCGGTCGGCCTCGGGCAGCCGGTCACCTACATCATCCTGTTCGCCCCGATGCTCAAGCTGGCGCTGTCGGCCGAGGGGGTGACCACCTACGCGCAGGCCTACCGGATCTACGTGCCCGGCCTGCTCACGGTCATGGCCATCCTGGGCGGCACCTACTCCGGCTTCGGCCTGCTCCGCGAGCTGCGCTCGGGCATCATCGAGCGGGCCAGGGTCACCCCGGTGCAGCCGGCTGGCGCTGATGCTCGGCCGCGGCTTCCGCGAGAACGTCATGCTGATGCTCCAGGGCGTGCTGATCACCCTGCTGGCGATCCCGTTCGGGCTGCGGGTCAACATCGGCGACCTGCTGATCGCGTACCTGCTGCTGTTCCTGCTGTCGGTAATGGCGGTGCAGTTCTCTTACGCGATCACGCTGAAGGTGCGCAACGAGGCCACCCTGGGCCCGATGATCAACACATTCGGCCAGCCCATCATGCTGCTGGCCGGCGTGATGCTGCCGCTGACCCTGGCCCCGCTGTGGCTGCTGGAGATCGCCAGGTGGAATCCCTTCTACTGGGCGACCAACGGAATGCGCTCGCTGTTTAACAGCGATATAGCCGCCTCCTCGGTATGGATCAGCTTCATCATTGTCATCGTCCTGGCCACCGTGACCACCACCTGGTCGGTACGGACATTCGGGCGACTAGTCAGGTAACCGCCCGCGCGGGCGTCACCAGAGTCGCTTACCTAAAGCATTGTGAGGAGGGGACAGCGGTCATGGCCGAGCGCGGGGGAGTACCCCCGGAAGATCTGTACCGGACGATCCGGCTGATCCGCCGTTTCGAGGAACGCTCGATCGAGCTGGTCAAGTCGGGTGACATCGCCAGCGGCATTCACCCGTGCATCGGGCAGGAAGGGGTGGCGGCCGGGATCGGCGCGGCGCTGCGCCCTGACGACATCATGATGGCCAATCACCGCGGCCACGGGCACCTGCTGGCCAAGGGCAGCGATCCCGGCCGGCTGCTCGCCGAGATGGCCGGCCGGGCCACCGGGGTGGCCAGGGGCCGCGGCGGGTCCTTCCACCCGTCGGACTTCAGCTCCGGGGTCTACGGGTCTACCGGCACGGTCGGCCACGGTGCGCCGATGGCGGCAGGGGCGGCCTGGGCGATGGCCAAGGCGGGCACCGACCGGGTCGCGGTGAGCATCTTCGGCGACGGCGCGGTCAGCCAGGGCGCGCTGCTCGAAGGGCTGAACCTGGCGTCGCTGTGGAAGGTCCCGGCGATCTTCGTCTGCGAGAACAACCTGTACGCGACCACCCTGCCCGCGGCCGCGGCCATCGCCGGCTCGGTTACCGGACGCGGCGAGGCGTTCGGCATCCCGTCGTCTTCCCATGACGGGATGGACCCGCTGGTGGTGCTGGACGCGATGACCCGCGCGGTGGCCAGGGCGCGGGCCGGGCAGGGGCCGAGCCTGCTGGAGTTCCGCACCTACCGCTACGAGGGCCACCACACCTTCGAGATGACCGCGGGCCTGCACTACCGGGAGCCGGAGGAGGTGGCCGCCTGGCGCGAGCGGGACCCGCTGCCGCTTCAGGCCAGCCGGGTGGCGCCCGGTGCGCGCGAGCGCATCGACGCCGAGGTCGAGGCGGTGCTGGACGCGGCGGTGGAATTCGCCCTGAGCAGCCCGCGGCTCGGCCCGGCCGACGGCCTTGACCATCTCTACTCAGACGGACTGCGGCCGCGCGCCGGAGTGGCAGCTACCTGACAGCGAGCGGGGAGAAGTGACGTAGATGCCGAACCTGTCCTACCTGCGGGCGATCAACAAGGCGCTCGGCGATGAGATGGAGCGGGACCCCGACGTCTTCATCATGGGCGAGGACATCAACCTCGCCCTGACCAACACCACGGTCGGCCTGCTCAAGCGGTTCGGCCCGGACCGGGTGATCGAGACGCCGCTGTCCGAGCAGGGCTTCACCAACTTCGCCACCGGGGCGGCGCTTGCGGGCCGGCGGCCGGTGGTGGAGTACCAGATCCCGTTCCTGCTGCTGCTGGTCATCGAGCAGATCGCCAACCAGGCGAACAAGATCTCCCTGATGAGCGGCGGCCAGGCCAGGGTGCCGGTCACCTACCTGCTGCCCGCCGCTGGCTGGCGGCCGGCCTGGGGCGCGCAGCACTCCGACCAGCCCTACAGCATGTTCGCCCACTTCGGCGTCAAGACCGTGCTGCCCGCCACCCCGTCCGACGCCTACGCGCTGATGATCAGCGCGATCAGGGACAACGACCCGGTGGTGGTGTTCGCGCCGATCGCCGCGCACGGGCTGCGCGAGGACGTGGTGGTCAGCGAGCTGGCGCCGGTGCCGATCGGGTCGGCGCGGGTGCACCGCGAGGGCAGCGACGTGACGGTGGTCGCCATCGGCCACCTGGTGCACGACGCGCTGGCGGTCGCCGACGAGCTGGCGGGGGAGATCTCGGTGGAGGTCTTCGACCCGCGGACCCTGTACCCATTCGACTGGGACGCGCTGTCGGCGTCGCTGGCGAAGACCGGCCGGCTGGTGGTGCTCGATGACTCCAACCGGTTCAGCGGCATCGGCGCCGAGATCATGGCAACCGCCATCGAGGAGATGCGGCTGGACGCGCTGCCGCGCCGGGTGACCAGGCCGGACAGCGCGATCCTCGGCTGCGTGCCCGAGATGGACATGGCGCTGCTGCCCAGCCGCGACCAGCTCGCCACCGCGATCCGCACGGTCTGCAAGAGCGGGTCAGCCGCTATACCCCGGTGGTGACGGATGGGTCGTGCGCGGCGGTCACGATCGTGGATTCCATGTGCCGCAGCACGGTCTCGATGTCGGCCGGGGAGATGTAGTGCGTGTCGAAGAAGATCAGCACGTCGATCGTGTCGTCGGCGGGCATCACGTGGACGTGGCAGACGTCCATCGGATCCTCCGATGACTCCCAGGTCAGCGTCGTCTGCGTCAGCGCCTGCGCCAGCTCGTCCTGGCTGGCCAGCGGCTCGGTCACGCCGCGGCCCACCCCGGCCCCCGCGCCGCCCTCGCCCTCGGAGCCGATGCTGCGCCGGTCGTTGTAGAGCAGGTCGACGTCGATGTCGATGCCGCGGTCCTCGCTGGCCGCCATCAGGATCTCCCGGATCCTGACCGGCTCGAAGTAGGCGTTCTTGAAGGCGGCGAGCGAGGCGGAGTAGGCGCGCCTGACTGCCTCGTCGAAGGTGGCGCCCGCGACGTCGATCACGCACGGGCAGGTCTGCGACAGCGGTCCGACGGACTCGGCGAGCCTGGGCCGGAACCTGTTGTGCACCATCACCCTGGGCACCGTCGGGTTGATGCCGCTGACCTTGGCCATCCCGGCGGCGAAGCCCGCCAGCAGCACCGGCGATGTGTCATATCCCGCCCGCGCGGCCACCGCCTGGGCGGCCAGGAAGAGCGCGCGGGAGCTGAAGGTCACCTGCCAGTAGAACGGCTCCACCACCTCGCCGGGGTCGCGGAACCGGCGCGGCGGAATGGCCCGCAGCACCTTGTCCCAGTGCCGCTCCACCGCCGCGCTGCGCCGCTGGCCGGCCGGGCTGACCTGCCATCGTGCCAGCTCAAGCGGCTGCATCGCGGTCATCGGGGTGGCGGCCTCGCCGGTCACCCGGTCGCGCGAGCCTAGGTCCTTCTTGAGGGTCAGCGTGCCGAAGCCGTCCACGGAGGTATGGCAGATGCAGGTCACCACGTACCGGGGCTCGCCGCGGTGCCGGATCACCGTCGCCCTGACCGGCCAGTCCACGGCATAGTCACGGGGCGCGTCCCCGTACCCCTTCTCGGCCGCGTCCGCGGCGTCGCGCGGATCGTCGGCGTCCACGACGTCCAGCAGCATCTCGCCGGAGTCCGAGACCACCTGCTCGACCCAGTCGTCGCTGTGCACGATCAGCCGGGTCCGCAGCGCCTGGTGCCGGCTGATCAGGAAGGTGAAGTCGCCGGCGATATCCTCGATCGTCCGGCCTTGCGGCACTTCCTCGATGCCGATCAGCCAGATGGGCGCGCCGTTGCGCGACAGCACGCCGCGCCAGACGGTCTTCTGCCCCCAGGTTAGCTCACCGGTGCCGGAACCTTCCCCGGCGAACGGCACGACCACTTTGTCGGCCATGTCCTCACCACCGCCCTGACCCGCAGGCCACACTTTTAAAATGGTCTTCGCCGCCGGTCGCGGCGATAGCAAAGGTTCTTTGCCGGAAGAATCCTGGCGATAGCCCGGCTGCTATCCAGCAGTTCATTCCTTACTCACGGCAAGATAGGAACGGCAGCGACGGACGGGTCGTGCGCCGCCGCGACGATTGTCGTCTCCATATGCCGCAGCAGCGCCTCGGCGTCCTTCGGCGGGATGTGCCGCGCGTCGAGGAAGAACAGCACGTCAATGGTGTCGGGGGACGGGGCGATGTGCACATGGCAGACGTCCATCGGGTCCTCGGCGGATAACCACTCCAGCGTCGTCAGCGCGAGCGCCCGCGCCACGTCCGCCTGGCCGGCCAGCGGCTCGGTGACGCCGCGGCCCAGCCCCGCGGAGGCACCTACCTCGCCCGCCCCGCCCGTGCTGCGCCGGTCGTTGTAGAGCACATCGATATCGACCTCGGCACCGCGCTCTTCATCGGCCCGGCGCAGGATCGCCCGGATCGCGGCTGGCTCGAAGTAGGCATTCTTGAACGAGGTGAGGGACGCCGAGTACGCCCGCCTGACCGCTTCGTCGAAGGTGGCGCCCGCCAGGTCGATCACGCACAGGGAGGTCTGGGAGAGCGGGCCCACGCAGTCGCCCAGCCGGGGCCGGAACCTGTTATTGACCATGAGCCTGGTCATCGTCGGGCTGATGCCGCTGATCCGGGTCATCCCGGAGGCGAAGCCGGCCAGCAGCACGGGCGAGGTGTCGAGCCCGACCCGGTCCGCCACTACCTGAGCGGCGAGGAAGAGGGCGCGGGAACTGAAGGCCGCCCGCCAGTAGAACGGCTCGACGATCTCGCCGGGCTCTCGGAACCGGCGCAGCGGGATGGTCCGCAGCACCTTCTCCCAGTGCCGCTCGACCGCCCTGCTGCGGCGCTGGCCAGCTTCGCTGACCTGCCATCGCGCCTGCTCCAGCGGCGTCATCGAGGTTACCGGCCCGGCAGCCTCGCCCGTGACCGGGTCGCGCGAGTCCAGATCCTTCTTCAGGGTCAGCAGGCTGAAGCCGTCGATCGAGGTATGGCAGATGCAGGTCACCAGGTAGCCGGGCACGCCGCGGTGCCGGATGACCGTCGCCCGGACCGGCCCCTCGGTGGCGTAATCGCGCGGGGCGTCCTGGTAGGCCCGCTTCACCGCGCTCGCTGCCTCGGCGGGGTCGGCGTCGTCGTCGGCGTCCACCACGTCCAGCAGCATCTCGCCTGAGGAGTCGGCCACCTGCTCGACCCAGTCGTCGCTGTGCACGATCAGCCGGGTCCGCAGCGCCTGGTGCCGGCTGATCAGGAAGGTGAAGTCGCCGGCGATGTCCTCGATCGTCTTGCCCAGCGGCACCTCCTCGACGCCGATCAGCCAGACCGGGAGACCGCCGCGGCCCTGGACCCCCCGCCAGACGGTCTTCTGCCCCCAGGACAACTCGCCGGGCCCGGAGCCCTCGCCAGCGAACGGCACGACCACCTTGTCGGCCACGTCCACCTCACCGCTCTGCGCCGCGGGCCGGCCGCCATTCCGTGCCTCGCCGCATGCCGGACATATACCAGAGAAACGGTACTGCCCGCCATCTGCACCGTCAATGGCGCGCCGTTCGTCCTGTTATTATCCAGGACATCTCGCGGCCGTCTCGCCGACCGCATGAAATAGGGCCGCTCCGGGTCCTCGCCGAGGTTAGGCGGTGACGTAACTCACCGCATTCTCGCTTGGGCTCAGAGTTAGCAAGCGGAAACCATTTTGCACTCATTGCCCACTATTCACCGGCATGATACGCTCGCGCCCGTAGCACAGATTCTTGCTCGGAGGGGACCTGGAGATGGCCAACTCTATCCAGCAGTTCATTCTCGACTCGCTCCGGGATATGAACTATGACACCGCGGACATTGACGAGGACACCCAGCTAGGGCCGCGCGGCGCCGACGTGTCATCGCTGGCGCTCGCGGAGCTCGCCATCCGGGTCGAGGACGAGTACAGCGTGAAGTTCGAGGAAGACGAGGCCGAGGAGCTGGCCGGGAAGACGGTCGGGGAGTTCTGCGCTGTCGTCGCCCAGCGCATCGCCCTGGCCGGGGCTGCGGCGGAGTAGGGGCCATGACCAGCAGCCCGAGCATCATCGCCGCCCTTGCCGACGACCCCGAGCTGGGCACCGGAAATGTGCTGACCAAGCTGCGCGAGCACGGGGCCGATCCCGCCGGTCCCGGCATCGTCTTCGACGTGGACGTCGACGGCATCCCGGCCTGGACCCCGCTGACCCTGGGCACGCTGACCGGCAGGGTCGCGGCCCGCGCCGCCTGGCTGCACAGCTATGGCATCAAGCCGCGGGACCCGGTCGCCATCTATGCCACCTCCTCAGCCGACTGCCTGCTCACCTTCATGGCCCTGACCTGGATCGGCGCGATCCCCGCGCTGATGAACGGCTCGATGCCGGGCGAGATCGCGGTGGAGTTCATCCGGCGGCTGCGGGCCGTCGGCGTGCTCGCCGACGCCGCGCATGCCGCGCTGCTTGACGGCCAGGACCTCGGTGCCCCGATCCTGGCCGAGCCGTCGGACCTGGGCTCTGGCGACCCGGCGATGGCCCCCGCCCCGTACCGGTACGTGGCCGAGGACGCGGTGGTCATCACGCATTCCTCCGGCACCACCCGGATGCCGGCGGCCGTGGTGCACTCCCATGCCAGCCTGTTCGCCGCCACCCGGCTGCTGCGGCTGTCCGGGCCGCGGGCGCAGGACGCCGAGCGCATCCTGTCCGCGCTGCCCGCCGCGCACACGGCCGGCATCCTGACTCTCCAGCAGGCCCTGTGCCGGCGCAGCGAGCTGCTGTTCCTGTCCGCGCAGGGCGGCCCGTTCGCCGAAAGCGGCCCGCGGGTGCTTGAGGCCATCGAGCGGTGGCGGCCAAGCGCCGTCTACGGGTTCGCGGTGACCTGGGCCGAGCTGGCCAGGTTCGATCTCTCCCAGCACCAGATGGACTCGGTTTCGGTCTGGTTCAACACCGGCGACTGCGCGCACGAGACGCACATCCGGCGGCTGGTAGCCGTGGGCAGCCACCCGAAGTTCACCCGCGAGGGCATCGTGCGGGTGCCGGGATCGCGGTTCATCGACGGCATCGGGTCCACCGAGATGGGCTACTCCGGCTTCCGGATCAGCCATACCCTCGGCAGCGACCACTTCGGCCGGTGCGTCGGCAAGCCGCACATCTTCGCCGAGATGGTAGTGCTGGACCCGGAGACCGGGCAGGAGCTGCCGGCCGGCACCGTCGGGCATGTCGGCATGAAGTCGCCGACGCTGGCAGTCGGCTACTGGAACGACTCGGTGAACACCTACAAATTCCGCCGGTTCGGCTACTACCTAACCGGCGATCTGATGTACAAGGACGCCGACGGCTACTTCTACCACGTGGACCGGGCCGTGGACTCGGTCGACCTGGGCAACGGCAACTGGCTCTACACGGCCATGTCGGAGGAACGGATCCTGAAGGCCTGCCCGGATGTGCGGGACTGCACGGTGGTGGCCGGGCCGGCCGAAGGCAGCGAGGTTGTCACGGACGTGCTCCTGCTGTTGCAGCCGGGCGCCGACCCAGACGCGGACCGCGGCGCGGCGGTGCGGGAAGCGCTCGGCGGGCCGGCCGCCGCGACCCTGCGCCGCATCGAGGTGGTTCCTGACGGCGAGATCGTCGTCGGCCCGACCGGCAAGGTCCGCAAGTTCCTCATGCGCCAGCGCCACCTGGCCGGCCTGGCCCAGTAACCGCGAGCAGCCGCCCGGCGCGATCCGCGCCGGGCGGCTGCCCTTACTGGTCAGGACCAGAGGTCATGCCCTAGACGGGCATAGTGCCATAGACCGGCATAATGCCCTTGATCGGCATAACGCCCTTGAGCCTCGCGGAACCGCGCATTGGTGGTGCACCTCCCCTCCGTTCCGGATCGCCGGCGACGCCACCGGTCCGGGCCTTGCGATCCACCCCGCCCGGCCCCATTGCCGACGCGGGCGGCGGCAAAGTCACGCTAAGCCGCCGCCTTTCTCCGATAATCACATTATCAACAGATATGTCAATGCCCATTACTGTCGGAGTGCCCGATTTAGTAGCATGAAATCGGTTGCAGTACCAAGAGCTTCAGCGAACAGGGACCCGGCGCGGAACATCGCGCCGGGTCCCTGCTCATCGCTGGTGATGGCTAGAGCTTCTCGACGCCCGGCAGGGCCTCAATACCCTTGAGCTTGCTGGCTCCGCGCATTGGTCGTGCACCTCCCCTCCTGATCCGGAGCGTCGGCAACGCCACCGTCCGGCCGGTATGCGAGCGACCGCCCGGCACCATTGCCGTCGCGGCTGGCGGCAGGTATGACCAAGCCGCCGCCTTTCTCTGATACTCACCATTATTGGCAAATATGTCAATAATTTGTAATTACGCGGCGGATCGTCAGAGCTGGCGGACCGGTACCGCCTTCTCCGTGACGCCGCCTGGCCCGCTGCGCACCTCGTAGGCGCTGGCGCCCGCGACCTCGGTGATGGCCTCGTGCAGCTCGGTGCCGAAGAAGACCAGCCCGGTGCCGTTGTCGGTGGCGAACCCGTCCGGCAGCACGCCCTCGCCGACCAGCCGCTGGAATAGCGGCCGCCGTCCCGGCTCCACGTCATAGTGCGGGCTGTTGGAGTACGGCAGGAAGCCGAGCCCGTCGGTGACCGCGCGCAGCGGCCCGAACGAGTCGGTCGTGCCGCCGGCATGCCAGCAGATCGAGCCGGCCGAGACGCCCATCAGGACCACGCCCGCCGCCCAGCACTCGGCCAGGATCGCGTCCAGGCCGTGCACCCGCCAGACGGCCAGCAGGTTGGACGTGCTGCCGCCGGCCACCCAGATGATGTCCTGCGCCAGCAGGTGCTCGCGGATTCCGGCGATGCTCGGCATCGGGAACAGCGCCAGGTGCGTGACCAGCATGTCCCGGCGGCCGAACGCACCGTAGTAGGCGGTGATGTTCATCGGGTTGTCGCCCACTCCGGTGGCGAGCACGCAGATCCTCGGGTGACGGCCCGCCCTGGCCAGCTTCGCCGCGTAGTCGTAGGCCGGGCCCGCGTCGCCGTCCCAGAGGCCGCCCGCCGCCGACCGGCGGAAGTTGATGCTGGTCGCGATGATGGTCGGCTGCGCTGCTGTCATGACCCGCTCCCTGCCGCGCTAGGCCATGACCGCGCGGATGGCCGCCGCGAGCTGCTGGCGGTCCGGCTGGAGCGCGCGGTCCAGCGCCAGCGCGAACGGTAGCACCGCGCCGTCCGGCCGGCAGACCCGGCGGGGCGGCGCGATCAGCCGCATCTCCTCGGCCGCGGTGGCCAGGATCTCCGCGCCCAGGCCGCAGGCCCGGTTGGAGTCATCGAGCACCACAAGCCGGCCGGTCCGCTGCAGCGATCCGGCCAGCGCCGCCCAGTCCAGGGGGTAGACGGTGCGGGGGTCGAAGACCTCGACGGAGATCTCGCCGGCCAGCTCGTCGGCCACCGCCAGCGCGTCCTGCACCAGGTGGCCGACGGCGACCACGGTCACGTCGGTCCCGGCCCGGTGCACCCGGGCGCGGCCCAGCGGCACCGGCACCAGCTCGCCGGGCGACACGTCGTCGCGGATGTCCATGGCCAGCGCCGGGGCGAACACCACCACCGGGTCATCGGACCGGATCGCCGAGACCAGCAGCCCGTAGGCGTCGACCGGGGTAGCCGGGACCACCGTCTTGACGCCGACATGGGCCAGCAGGCTGTAGGGATGGTCGGAGTGCTGGCCTGCCCACCCTTCCCTGGACCCCGAGCTGGGCAGGACGTAGGTGACCGGCACCCTGACCTGGCCGCCGGTCATCAGGGAGAACTTGTGCGCCTGGTTGGCGATCTGCTCGAAGACCAGGAACAGCAGGGACGGGATCTGGAACTCGATCACCGGCCGCTGCCCGCACAGCGCGGCGCCGGTGGCCAGGCTGGTCAGCGCCTGCTCGGAGATCGGCGTGTCGATGATCCGCTCGGGCCCGAACCGCTTCTCCAGGCCCATGGTGATCCGGGCGATCCCGGCCCTGATGTCCTCGCCGAGCACGCACACCGACGGGTCGGCGTCCAGCTCGTCGGTCAGCGCCTTGTTCAGCGCCTTGGCGTAGGAGAGCTTGGTCATAGCGCCCGCCCGCTCATGCCGCGGCCGAAAGGGGCGCTCGCGTACAGGTGGTCAAGGGCGCCTTCCGGATCCGGCGGGGGACTGGCCAGCGCGAACCGCTCGGCCTCGGCGAGCAGCCCGGCGACCTGCTCGTCCAGCCGGTTCCGCTCGCCGTCGTCCAGCCGTGCGCCGGCCAGCGTCAGCGGGTCCCGCTGACGCCACGCCGCGATCTCCTCGGGGGTCCGGTAGGACAGCCTGACCCGTTTCTCGATGGTGTGGTGCGGCCCGTACCGGTAGGTCAGGCACTCGATCAGCGCCGGCCCGCCGCCGGTCAGCGCGCCGCCGGCCAGCTCGCCGTCCGGCGCCGGGACCGGCCGCATCGCCGCCGCCGCGTCCCGCGTCGCCTCGTGCACCGCCTCCACGTCCATCCCGTCCACGGTCACCGCCGGGATGCCGAACGCCGCGGCCCGCCCGGCGGCCGTCCCCGCCACCGCCGTGGCGACCGGCATGGTCGTGGCGTAGCCGTTGTTCTCGCAGACGAAGAGCACCGGCAGGTGCCACAGCGCCGCCAGGTTGAGCGCCTCAAGCAGCACCCCCTGGTTCAGCGCCCCGTCGCCGAGGAAGGTGGCGACGATGGTGTCCGCGCCTGACCGGCGGGCCGCGAAGGCCGCGCCGGCCGCGATCGGCGCGGCCGCGCCGACGATGGCGTTCGCGCCGAGGATGCCCACGCTGATGTCCGCCGCGTGCATCGAGCCGCCGCGCCCGCCGTTCAGCCCGGACGCCCTGCCGCACAGCTCGGCCAGCATCCGCCGCGGGTCGGAGCCCTTGGCCAGCACGTGCCCGTGGCCCCGGTGCGTGCTGGTGATCAGGTCGCTGGCCCGCAGGCCGGCGCACACCCCGACGGCGACGGCCTCCTCCCCGATGTAGGGGTGGATGCCGCCGGCCACGTCACCGGACTCGACCAGCCGCAGCGCCAGCTCCTCGAAGCCGCGGATCAGCGCCATCCGCTGGTACCGGCCGGCCGGGCTGTCCAGCCCGGCTAGCCCAGGGTCCGCGAGGGCCGGCCCGGCCGGCCCTCGCGCGGCGAGTAAGGGATGCGGCGTCATGACCGCCACAGCACCGGGCAGAACTCGGGGTCCGCGTAATCCGGGGTGCCCTCGGGGGTCTGCCGAACCAGCGAGTCGTGGTTATAGGCCAGCAGGCTGCCGTCTGGCCTGTGGTAGGGCCGCCACTGATTCTCCCCGTTCTGCAAATGGAAGGAGATCGCCCGGCGCGGGATCGAGCTGCGATTATGCCCGCTGCCGTGGAAGGTCCGGCAGTGGTGGAAGCTCATGTGCCCCTTGGGGATGATCATCGGGACCGGGCTGACCGTGGTGCCGTTGTGCGCCGCCGTCGCGGCCAGGATCTCCGCTAGCTCGGACCGGTCCCGCTGGGCGAAGTGCCGGGTGAAGTCGTCGCTCTCGGTCTCGGCCCAGGTGCTGCTGCCGTCGATCATCGTGATGGTGCCCATCTCGGTCCCGCAGTCGTGGAACGGGATGAACGCCGTCAGCATCTTCTCCGAGGTGCAGGTCGACCAGTAGTGCCGGTCGGCGTGCCAGGGCACCAGGTTGCTGACCTCCCCGTCCACCGGCGGCTTGTAGATGAGCGTGGACTGGAACACCCGGATCTCGTCGGCCTGCGCCAGCCGCGCGGCGACCGCGCCGATGACCGGCTTGGACAGGATGTCCCAGATCGCCTTGGACTCGTAGTGGATGTAGTCGTTGTGCCGCTGCACCGCGCCCTGCGACGGCTCCCAGTACGCCAGGTGCGGCGGCCGCTGCGGCAGCGTCCGGTCCCGGTGCCCGGCGTAGAACTCCTCGCTCGCCGCGACCAGGGCATCGACCTCGTCGTCGGTGAACAGCTTCTTCGTCAGGTACCAGCCGTGCTCGGCGTAGGCACGCACGTCGTCGTCGGATGGCAGCAGGCTGGCGTCCATCTCGGCGCGGGTGAATTCGTCGGTACTCGTCATGGGTCTGCCTTCCGCTCCCGGCCGTTCCTGGTCAGTTGTGACCGGCCCGTGTCTCCTCGAGTGCCTCATACAGCGCGTGAATGTTGCGCGTGCCGAAGGTCCGTCCGCCACGCCGCTCGATCAGCTCTAGGAAGAACGTCTTCCGCTGGTGCGTGGAGATGGTGAAGATCTGGAACATCTGCCCCCAGGGATCGCTGTCGGCCAGCACGTTCAGCTCCTGAAGCTCGCCCGCGGGGATGGCCAGCTCGCCCAGCCGGGACTCCAGCGCCCGGTAGTAGCCGTCGGGCGCGGTGAGGAAATCGACGCCGCGCGCCGACATGGTCCTGATCGCGCCGCCGATGTCGTTGGTGAGAAACGCCAGGTGCTGCACGCCGGCGCCGTCGTGGCTCTTGAGGAAGTCATCGATCTGGCCTGGCTCCAGGGTCAGGTCAGGCTCGATCAGGGTGAAGGTGGCGTTGCGGCCGGGGTCCTGGACGACCTTGGAGAGCATCGCCTGGCCGCCGACCTCGATCCGCTCGTCGAAGATCTGGGCGAGGCCGAATACGTCGCGGTAGAACTCCACGGTGGGCTCAAGCTGGCCCGCCGGCAGGCAGACCGCGACGTGATCGAGGACGGCCAGCAGCCCGTCGTCGGCCTGCGCCGGGCTCATGGTGATCGAGCCGGGGGCGAACTCGGCGCCACCCTCGCGCTGCACGAGCTGGTGGGTCACGTCGCCGAATCCGGAGACGACCGCTGTGCCGACCCGGCTGCCCGGCTGCCCGGCGAACTCCGGGGCGCGGACCGGCCGTGCCCCGGCCGTGACCGCCTCGGTGAACGCCGCCGCCACGTCGTCCACCGCGAAGGCGATCACGCCGATGCCGTCGCCGTGCGCGCGCACGTACTGCGCCGCGGCGTCGGTCTCCTCGCGGGGAGCGGTGACCAGGAGCTGCACCTGGCCCTGGCGCAGCAGCCTGGAGCCTCCTGCCTGCCCCGGCGCCGACGAGCCCGCCACGCGGAACCCGAACGACCGGCACAGGCTGGCCACGCTCGCTTCTAGGTCACCGACGTAGTACTCGACATGGTCGATTCCCTGGATCTTCATTGCTTACCTCTCGACATCTGCGCCGTGCTGTCGCACGGCAGCGGTGGGCGGGCCATCATCGGCGGGCAGGCCGGGCTCGCAGCGGCGGGTGATGGTGGGCGGCCCGAAGACCAGGCTTGTGTTGTGACCGCCGAACGCGAATGAGTTGGACAGCACGGCGCTGACGGCCGCGGTCCGCGGCGCGCCGCGGACATGGTCCAGATCGCAGTCGGGATCTACCTCATCGAGGTTGTGCGTGGGCGGCAGCACGCCGCGGGCCAGGGCCAGGGCGCTGACCGCGGCCTCGGCGGCGCCGGAGGCGCCGAGCATGTGGCCGGTGATCGCCTTGACGGAGCTGACCGGCGGCGGGCTGTCGCCGAAGACGGCGCGGATGGCCCTGGTCTCGGCGGCGTCGCCGAGCTTGGTGCTGGTGCCGTGCGCGTTCAGGTAGCCGACCTGCGCCGGGTCAAGCCCGGCCCGGCGCAGCGCCTGGCGCATGCACGCGGCGGCGCCCGCGCCGTCGGGGCGCGGCATGGTCGGGTGGTGCGCGTCGGTGGTCGAGCCCCAGCCGGCCAGCCGGGCGTAGGACCTGGCGCCGCGGGCGGCGGCGTGCGCGGCCCGCTCCACGATCAGGATCGCCGCGCCCTCGCCGAGCACGAAGCCGTTGCGCCGCACGTCGAACGGGCGGCTCGCCGCGGCCGGGTCCGCCCAGTCGGTGGCCAGCGCACGGGCGTTGGCGAACGCGGCGGCGATGGTGGGGTGCAGCGGCGACTCGGTGCCGCCGCAGACCACCACGTCGGCGCTGCCGTCGGCGATCAGCCGCAGTCCCTCCGCGACCGACTGGGCGCCGGCCGAGCAGGCGGTGGACGGCGCGGTGCTGAAGCCCTCGATCCCGTGCACGATGGCGATCCGCGCGGCGGCCATGTTGTTCAGGAATCCGGGCAGCAGGTAGGCGCTGACCCCGGCCCGGCCCCGCTGGATCCGGGCATGGGAGTACCGCTCGAAAGTTTCAAGCCCGCCGCCGCCGGTGCCGACGACGACCGCGACCCGGTCCGGCGCCACGTCCTGGCCCACCACCAGGCCGGCGTCGGCTAGCGCCGAGGCGGCGGCGGCGAGCCCCAGCAGCACGAACCGGTCCACGCAGCGGGTCTCGCGCGGTGGCAGCACGCTGGCCGGCTCGACGGGTGGCGCCAGGCCGGCCACGTCGAGCAGCCCGGCCACCGGGTGCCCCTCAGGCGGCCGCGCCAGTCCGGAAGGCCCCTTGCACAGGGTCGCGAAGAACGCCTCGACGTCACTCCCGGCCGGGGTGATGACGCCGATGCCGGTGATCTCCGCCCCGGTTGCCGTCTCCGCCCCGCGTTGCCGTCTCCGCCCCGGTTGCCGTCATCGCGCTGCCTGCCGTCATCGCGGGGCACCTGCCAGCTGCCGCTCGCGCAGGATCGCCTTTCGCACCTTGCCGGTCGGGGTGAGCGGGACGTTCTCGTCATCCACCGCGCTGACGCTGCGCACCGTCGCCGCCGCCTGCGGGTCAAGCGCGGCGAGCACGGCGGCGGTGCGGTCGGCCCCGGTGTCGGCGTCCGCCTCTAGCTGGAGCAGCACGTCCGTGACCACCTGGCCGTCCTGCCGCCCGGTGACCAGCGTGCAGTCAAGCACGTCGGGGCAGGCGGCCAGGATCGCCTCCTCGCAGGCTGCGGTAAATAGCCGCCCTCCCGCTCCGATGTCGACCGAGTCCACCTTGCGGTCCAGGTGGTAGAAGTAGCCCTCGGCGTCCCTGAACACCAGGTCGCCGGTGAGAAAGTAGCCGTCGGTCCTGGTCCGGTAGGTGGTGACCGAGTCGTTCCAGTAGCCGAGCGCCAGCGTCTGCGACCTGGTGCCCAGCTCGCCGATCTGGCCGTCGGCCAGCTTCTCCCCAGCGGGGCCGAATACCGCGACGTCGGCGAAGCTGTGCGGCTTGCCGATGCACCGGCCGTACCTGCTGGTCTGCGTGGTGTGCGCGATATGGAAGTGCGAATGGCCCATCTCCGAGGAGCCGAGCCCGTCCACGAACACCGAGCCGCCGATCCGCTCGCGGCCGGCGGCGGACACCACCTGCCTGCTGCCGCAGGCGACCAGCCGCCTGATGTGCGCCTCGTGCGCGCAGTCGCCGGTGTTCCACCACAGCGCGACCGAACCGAGATCCCGGCCGTCCAGCTGCGACTTCACCAGGTCCGGCCAGGTCGCCGAGAACCCGACCACCGCGCCGGGCCGCCAGCGCTCGATCGCGTCGAGCACGCCGGGGCCGGTCTGCCTGGACAGCAGCAGCGCCTGGCTGCCGTAGCTCATAGTCAGGTTCAGCATGATCAGCCCGGCGGCGTGCGCGGCGGGCAGCGCGCTCAGCATCCGCTCAGTGCCCTGCGGCCTGGGCAGGCGCAGGCGGTACCTGATCGCCGCGTACAGGCTCGCGTGCGAGTGCACGACCGCCTTGGGCAGCCCGGTCGTCCCCGAGGAGTGGGTGATCGCCACGGGATCATCGCGATAGTGCCGGAACGGCGCCGGGGCGCTGGCCGGGTCCCCGGCGGCCAGCGCGGCGAAGTCGCTGAGCACCGGTACGCCGGTGGCCTGCTCGGTGAGCAGCGCGGCGTGGGCGGCGTCGGTGATCAGCGCCGTGGCCCGCAGCCGCCTGATGTAGGCCGCCGCCAGGTCGGCGCTCAGGTTGGGGTTGACCAGCGCGGGGATCGCGCCGAGGCGGGCCAGGGCGAGGAAGGTGAGCACCGTGTCCGCGGCCGACGGCGCGCAGACCGCCACCGGGTCGCGGCGGACGATCCCGGCCGCGTGCAGGACCGCGGCCCGGGCCGCCGCCAGCCGGTGCAGCTCGCGCAGGGTGACCGGCGTCCAGGCCGGGTGGCCATCCGCGTCGGTGTCGAAGGTCAGTACCGGGCGGTCCAGGTCCTCGCCCCAGTCCATCAGGGTCGTCAGCACGTTGCCGGCGCCCACGGCGGTGTCGGCGGCCAGCCGCGCCCTGATGCTCCCGGCGGTCATCTCAGTTACCTCCTGGTATCGGCTCGATCGAGGAGTCGCCGGGCAGTGCCTGGCCGTTTACGTTCCCGGCCGTGCGGCAACTGGCCGGTGCGGCCCGGCTCGGCGGGCGGCTGCCAGGACTGCGGGCCGACCAGCAGCGCCACGCCGTGATCGCCGGCCTCCTGCGCCTGGCGGCCCGGCCGGGCCGCCGGGTGACACCGCCTTGCCCTGGTAGTCCGCGATGGATTCCTGGTGCACGACGATGACAAGCGCGGCGCCGGCGTCGCCGTCCTCGATCAGCGCCGTCGCGCTGTCCAGCGCGTCGGCCAGCGCCTCGGCCGCGGGGATGGTGCAGACCACCGGTCCTGTCAGGCCCCAGCGGGCCGCGATGTGGCCGGTGATCGCGTTCTGGTTGGACTGGTAGAACAGCAGGGGCGGGACCCGCCGCCCCTCATCAACGGCCCGTCCGATGTGCACGGCCGTGGCGATGTCGCCGGTATCGCTGGCCAGCACGATGCCGGTGCGCGCGGCCCGGTCCGGGTCTGCGGGCGGCGCTCCGAAGTAGGCGCGCAGGCAGGACTCGGCGACGGTGGCCGCCAGCGGGCTGAACGAGGACAGGATGAACCCGGCGACCGGCGGCAGGCCCTGGCCGGCCTCCGCGGCGGCAGCCGGCGGGGACGGCGCGGGTGAGGAAAGCGCGGCCTGGCCGTCGGTAGCGGGCCAGGCCGCTGAGGCCAGTACCACCAGGCCGGCCCGGCGCAGCGGGCTGCCCGGCTGGTCCTCCGCGACCGCGAATGGCGCGCTCATGCGGCCGCCACCAGCAGCGCGGTGTTGGCGCCGCCGAACGCGGCGTTCAGGCTGAGCGCGTAGCGCGGGCTGGCGGCCCGTGCGGTGCCCAGCACCAGGTCCAGGTCGCAGGCCTCGTCGGCGGCCAGGTAGCCGGCGTTCACCGGGAGCTGGCAGGCCTGCACGGCGAGCACGGTGACGACCAGTTCCAGCAGCGCCGACGCCTCAAGCGCGTGGCCGTGCACCGACTTGGTGGAGCTGACCGGGATGGTGACGGCGCGGTGCCCGAGCGCCAGGTGCAGCGCGGCCGTCTCCGAGGCGTCGCTGGCGCTGGTGCCGGTGCCGCTGGCGTTGATGTAGCCGACCTCCGAGGTGTCCACCTTCGCCCGCTCCAGGGCCGCGCCGATCGCGCGGGCCAGCCCGGTGCCGCCTGGATGTGGCTGGCAGACGTGGTGCGCGTCGCCGGCCCGGCCCCAGCCGGCCAGCCGGGCCAGGGGAGCGGCCCCGCGCCGGGCGGCCGCGTCGGCCGACTCCAGCAGCACCGCCGCGGCGGCGTCGCCGAGCAGCAGCCCGCGGCGGCCGGCGCTGAACGGCCGGACCTGCCCGTCGGCGGCCAGCGTCCGGCCGGCGTCGAACAGCCAGAAGACGTCGGCGTCTACCAGGAACCCGGCACTGACCATGACGCGCTCGGCGCGGCCGGCCGTGATCATGGCCGCCGCGTCCGCGACGGCCGTGCTCGCGGCGACGCACGCGGTCGCGTAGACCCGGTCAGGGGGCGCCATCCCGCAGCGCCGCGCCACCAGCCTGGCGGTATCGCCGGTGGCCGGCCCGGCGCCCGGCTTCCTGGCGGCGGCCGAGTCGGAGTGCAGGCCGATCAGCAGGGGGGTGCGGGCCAGCTCGGCGGCGTCAAGACCGGCCGTCTTGGCGGCGTCGTTCAGCACCCAGGCCAGCTCATCGGCCAGCGTCGGCGCGCCGGGCAGCAGCGCGCCGACCTTGACCCGGCACGGCCCGGTGTCGAACCGGTCCACCCGGCCGAAGGCGGACTGACCTGATAAGACGCCATCGAGCAGCGGCCCCGTTCCCCGGCCGAACGCCGAAGTCACCCCCATGCCAGAGATGACCACCCCGCCCGCCGGGCCGGCACCGCGCGCGTCAGTCATGGCCCGCGTCCGCCAGCGCCGCGCGCAGCGCCGCGACGGCGCCGGTCACCGTGGTCATCTCGGCGAGCGCCTCGTCGCTCAGATCGAGCGTGACGTCGTGCAGTTCCTCGATCCTGGTGATCAGCCAGGTCAGCTCCAGCGAGCCGATCCGCTCCGCGACCTGGTCGGGCGCGCAGTCGCCGATGGTGGCCAGCAGGCCGACGACCTCGTCCCTGTCCGGCGCCTGTACCTGGCTCATTCGCCGCCGCTTCCGGCCGCGACAGCCATCCGCCCCGCGACCTCCGTCGTGAACTCATCGAGGGTCATGAGCGCGAGCTGCTCGGCATCGCCGTCACTGAACTTGACACCGAACCTGTCCTCGACCAGGACAGCGAGCTCGGCGACTGCCAGCGATTCAAGGTCCAGGCCCGCTGGACCCAGGTCGGTCTCCCCGGTGACCTCGCTGACGTCGTAATTCATGTCCTTCAGTGCACTGACGACGAACTGGCGGATCTCATCGTCCATCTGTAACGGGCTCCTATCGGATACCTAGCGGGGAAGATCCAGGCGTTCGGGCGGCCGGGAAACCGCCGGGGGCCGGGATCGGGGACACGGACATGCCGGGCCGGGCAGGTGGCATGCGCCGCCTGCCCTGTGGTCACGGCGCCACCGCCGGAGCCGCGCTGGCCGCGGCGTTCAGCACGCTGCGGTCGCGCACGACCTTGCCCGTGGCGGTCCTGGGCAGCTCGGGCAGCGCGTAGATGCGCCGCGGCCGCTTGAACGGGGCGAGCTGGTCGGCGAGGGCGTTCTCGACGTCGGCGACGCTGGCGTCGCCATCCAGCACCAGGTAAGCCTCGATGTGATTGTGGAAGGCGATCACGCCCGCGCTGACCTGGGGCAGCGCCGATAGCGTCTGCTCCACCTCGGTCAGGTCGACCTTGAGCCCGCCGATGGCGATCTGCGAGTCGAGCCGCCCCCGGATGGTGACCAGCCCGGTCTGCTCGTCGATGACGGCGGCGTCCCTGGTGCTCAGCCAGCCATCGGACCAGCGGGTGGGGTCGATCAGGCCGATGTAGGGGGAGGCCGCCTGGGCGACCTGGAGCTCGCCGTCCTTCAGCCGGACCCGCATGCCGGGCGCCGGCGCGACCGAGGGGGCCAGCTCGCCGGCCAGGTCGACAGCGATGACGCCGAGTTCCGTCATCCCGTACATGGTGCCGAGCGGCACCCCGTAGATGTCGCGGAAAGCGCCGGGCACCCACGGCCTGACCAGCTCGCCCGCCACCACCATGCGGGTCAGGTTCGGCAGCTCGCGGGCCTTGCTCGCGCCCGCGCACAGCAGCTCGGCATGGAACGGGACGCCGAGCACCATGGTCGGCTCGGGCGCGGCGGTGATCGCCGCCCTGATGCCGTCGGCGGTCAGCCGCTCGGGGAAGACGAGCTGGACCCCGGCATGCAGGCTGTGCAGCAGCCCGCCGACCAGGCCGAGCACGTGCACGATCGAGGCGAGCAGCACGATCCGCTCGCCGGCCGCCGGGTACTCGGGAAGGACCTCGTAGCGGCCCAGCTCGGTCAGCAGGTCAGCGGAGGTCCTGGCGATGACCTTGGACGGCCCGGTGGACCCGGAGCTGAGCTGGACCAGCGCGTGCGCTGTCGCGGCGGGCACGCCGTTGTCCCGAGCGGACACGTCGGTGCTGACCTTCGCGTACCCGCTCATCGGCGGGCTGGCGGAGCTGGCGACGCTGACCAGGACCTGCGGGGTAAGCCGGTCAAGCGCCCGGTCCACCTCGGCGCGGGCCAGCCGGTGGTCAAGCAGGCTCACCTGGGCGCCGGCCCGCCAGGCCGCCAGCAGGGTGGCTACGTAGGCCAGCGAGGGCGGCAGGTGCAGGCTGACCGTGCCGCCGGGGCGCAGCCCGGCCGCGGTCAGCCTGCCGTGCTCGGCGTCCACGGCTTCGCGCAGCTCGGCGCGGGTCACCGGCCCGCCCATCCACAGGCATATGTCCGAGGGATCGCCTGCCAGCAGCTCCGCATCCGGCCATTCCGCTATGGGTGTGGCTATTTGTCCGGATGCGGGCGCGTGCGGACTGTCAGGCATGCTGTTATCCCTTAGGCAGGCCATTGTTAGTGAAGGGCGCTTTTGTCGTGAGAGTTGCACAGCGCCGCTACCGGGTCAAGGGACCAGCTGGAGCACGCCCGGAGCATTACTTCGCGGATGAGCAGAATGTGACCGGGACCTAGCTCAAGGCTACGGGCAGGCACCGGAAGCCCCGGAAAACCGTGCCCGTGCGCTGCGCTTCGCCGGCCTGCCGCAGCCGGGGAAACCGGCGCACCAGCTCGGTCACGAACACCGCCGCCTCCAGCCGGGCCAGCGGCGCGCCGAGGCAGTAGTGCAGGCCGCCGCCGAAGGACAGCACGGTCGGTCCCGAGCGGGTGATGTCGAAGGCGTCCGGGTCGGGAAACCTGGCCGGGTCCCTGTTGGCCGCGCCGAGGATGGCCACCACGAGCTGGTCGGGCGCCAGCCGCTCGCCGTGCAGCCGCGTCGCCGGGCCGGCCGCCCGGCCGACGAACTGGATCGGCGGGTCGTAGCGCAGCACCTCCTCCGCCGCGCTGGCGGCCAGCTCCGGCCTGGCGCGCAGCAGCGCCGCCTGCTCCGGGTGGGCGAGCAGGGCGCTGGTGGCGTTGGCGAGCAGGTTCGTCATCGTGTCCACGCCGGCCATGAAGACGAACGTGAGCGTCTGCAGCAGTTCCTCCCTGGTGCAGGCGCCCGCCTGGTGCGCGGCCACCAGCTCGGTAGCCAGGTCATCGCGCGGCTCGCTGGCCCTGCTGGCGGCCAGCCCGGCGAAGTAGTCGCGCAGGGTCACCGCCGCGGCATCCGCCCTGGCCAGGGCGGCGTCGCTGACCACCAGCTCGACCAGGGCGAGCAGCGCGGACATCTGCGCGCGCAGCAGCGGCCAGTCCGATTCCGGCACCCCGACCAGGCCGGCGATCACCGCGATGGGCAGCGTGCCCGCCAGCACCTCCTGCAGGTCCACCGCGGAGCCGTCGGCCCCCGAGTCGGCGAGCCGGCCAAGCGCGCGGTCGACCAGGGTGACCACGTCGTCGCGGGCCCGCTGCGCCGCGCGCGGCGTGAACGCCGCGCCGATCAGCCGCCGCAGCCTGGTGTGGTCGGGGGGATCGCGGAACAGCATGGTCTCGAAGGTGGCGATCTTGGCCGGGTGCGCGCGCCAGCCAGGCGTCACCCGGTCGCACCAGTCCGGGCTCTGGGACAGCACCTGCGGGTCGCGCAGCAGCGCGGAGCAGTCGTCGTAGCTGGTCAGGAAGATGGCCCTGGCGAAGGTCACCGGGCCAAGCTCGCGCAGCCGCGCGTAGACCGGGTACGGATCGGCGCTGCCGCCCGAGCCGGCCAGGCCGCGCAGCAGCGCGGCACCGTCGGGAACGGTGCTCTCGGGGACAGTGCTCTCGGGGACAGTGCTCTCGGGAATGGTGCTCTCGGGGACGGGGCCGCCGGTGGGCGGGGCGGGCTGCGCTGTGCTCATGCAGGAGGGTCCTTCCGCCGCCGGGCCTGGCGCCCGCGCCGCCGCGGGCAAACGCCCGCGCCGTCATGGTAGGCACGCGGCCTGTCCTTGAGAAGCGGGCGGTCAGTGCCATTCCTGCCGGGCCGGAAAATACGACAGCAGGGTTAATACTCAGGCATGAGCATCATCAGTCACAGCCACGTCCGCGCGGCCTAGTCACCCGGGCTGCCGTCTGGGACATTTAGGGGCGGGAGGCGGCCCAGGAAAGGGGACCAGGCGGCGATGGCGGACACCGCACCAGAGGCATTCCCGTTCCGCCTGCTCCCCGGTGACCACGGCACGCCGACCCGGCTGTACGAGCGCGCCCCCGGCTGCCCGCATGGCCAGATCCGGCTGCCCAGCGGCGACCTGGCCTGGTTTGTGCGCGGTCACGGTGAGGTCGACCAGGTGCTGAAGGACCGGCGGTTCAGCCGGAACTTCCGCTACCCGGGCGCGCCCCGGATGGTCGCGGGCGACGACATGTCGACCAACCCCGATGCCATCGTGAACCTGGATCCGCCCGAGCACACCCGGCTGCGCCGGACCGTGCAGGCCGCGTTCCGGCCCGGCCGGGCCGCCGCCTGGCGGCCAGCCACCGAGCGGATCACCGCCAGCCTGCTGGACCAGATCGCGGCCGCGGGTCCGCCCGCCGACCTGGTCGCCGACTACGCGCGGCTGCTGCCGATCCGGGTGATGTGCGAACTGCTCGACGTGCCCGAGGCCGACACCGGCAAGCTGATCAGCTGGACCGGCATCTTCTTCGCCACCTCCGAGGTATCCGCGGCCGACCGGCTGACCGCGGGCGGGGCGTTCTTCGGCTACGTCAAGGGCCTGGTCGCCGACCGCAGGCAGCACCCGCGCTCGGGCCTGGCCGACGAGCTGATCGCCGCGGCGGACGACGGCGCGCTCAGCGAGGCCGAGCTGTACCAGATGATCTCCGCGCTGTTCATCGGCGGCCAGGAGAACACCTCGGCGATCCTGGCCAGGGGCATCGCCACGCTACTGCGGGAGCCGTCGCGGTGGGCGGCGCTGTGCGCCGAACCCGCCCTGGCGGAGACCGCGGTCGAGGAGATCCTGCGCTACGAGGTAGCCAGCGAGGGCGCCTTCCTGCGGGTCGCCGCGCAGGAGGTGGCGCTGCCGTCGGGCACGGTGCCGTGCGGCCACGCGGTCCAGGTGTCCATCCCGTCGGCGAACCGGGACCCGGCCAAGTTCGCCGATCCCGGCGGGTTCGACCTGCGCCGGTCACCCAACCCGCACCTGACCTTCGGCGCCGGCCCGCATTTCTGCGTGGGCGCCCCACTGGCGCGGGTCGAGCTCCAGGTCGCCCTAGGCGCGGTCGCCGCGCGGCTGCCTGGCCTGCGGCTCGCGGTGGACCCCGCCAAGCTGAGCTACACCCAGGACACCCTGGTCCGAGCGCTGCACAGCCTCCCGGTGACCTGGTAGCGCCGCCCGGCCTGCGCCGGAGCGATGCGCGCCGGGCTAGATGACTGAGCCCGATTGGGCGTGGGCGCGCTCGCTGTCCGGAGGGCTGGGCAGCGGGCTGGTTAAGCGCTTCCTGGCCGCCCGCGGCCGCTGAGGACCGGTGGGCTCGGTCATCTAACGCGAGTGCTGGTGTGCGGTGGTGGTGTGTATTCGTCCGGCGGGTGTCTTCCAGTGGAAGGTGCCGGGCTGGGTCTGGGTGAGTGTCCAGTGGTGTTGCTGCTTGAGTCGGTGGTGTCGCCGGCAGAGGGGCCCGAGGTTGCAGGGGCAGGTCAGCCCGCCGCGGTGGTAGGGGGTGGTGTGGTCGAGGTCTCCTCGCCAGGCTGGCTGTCGGCAGCCGGGGAACCGGCAGGTCTGGTCCCGGGCCTCGATGAGGTCCCGGATGGTGGCCGGGGGCCGGTAGGCGGGCGAGGCAGCAGTGTGCGCGCAGCCTGAGTCGGCGTCCTGGTCGGCGGCAGCCTGCCGGCGGATCTTTGCGGCGGCTTTGGCGGCGGCGCGGAGGATCGCGGCGCGGGTGCTGGTGCCGGCGAGCTCGGCGGCGCTGATGTGGTCCAGGGCAGCGGCGGGGATGGTGACGGAGACTCGTCCGGTGAGGCTGGTGCCTGGTCCGGTCAGGGGCAGCATCGGGCCGCCGGCCCGGTGGCCGGCTGTCCCGGCCCGAGCAGCGGGTGTCAGGCGCCGGGGGATGGCAGCGGTCGTGATGGCGTGGCCGTGGTGGTCGGTGAGGATGATGCGCCACCGGGTGCCGGGCGTCATGCTGGCGGTGGCGGCGATGGCGCGGGCCTGGGTGGCGGTGACCGGCCCGATCCGGCCGAGCGTCCCCGGCGCTGAGGACCCGGTGAGGGTGGCCCAGGACAGGGTCAGGTCCAGCATCCCGGCCCCCGGCTGTCCCGTGCTCGCGGGGCTGGCGGCCGTGCCGTCACCAGTCGCGGAACCGGGTGCGCTGACCCCGCCTGCGCTGTCGGTGCTGCCTGGGCTGCCAGTCCTGCCTGCGCTGCCGTTCCTGCCTGCGCTGCCGGTGCTGCCGGGCGCGCGGGTCTGGTCTGTGCCGCTGGTCGTGGCGGCCTCGTCCGTGCTGGTGGCGTCGCGCGCGGGCCCGCTGGCGGCGCTGGCGCTGGTGGCGGGGAGCGGGCGGGTGCCGGTGGTGCCGGGGATGGAGGGCCAGGCGGGTAGCGGGCCGGTGTCGGGGAGATCGAGGGGGTCCTCGCCGTAGCGGAGCCGGTCGTCGTCGTCAGGCTCGGGCGGCGGGCCGGCGTGGCTGTCGTCGGGGTGGGGTGCGTCGGGGTCGGTGAGCGGCGGCACCTCGGGCCAGGGGTCATGCACGCTGCCGTCGTCACCGGGCATGCCGCCGGCGGGCGGGCCGGGATTGGGCAGGGTGCTGCCAGGCGCGGCGGAGCCGGGTGAGGTGTCGGGTGCCGGGCTGATGCCTGGTGGCGCGGTTGCGCGTGGCTCGGGACCTGGTGGTCCGGGATCTGGGGGATGGCCGCCGGGCGGGTCGGTGCCTGGTGGCCATGGCCCGGGTGGGCGGGAGGCCGGCGGCCTCGGATCGGGTGGCCCTGGGGGCGGTCCCGAGTGGGGCGGTCCCGAGCTGGGCGGTCCCGAGCTGGGCGGGCTCGTGTGTGGCGGGCCGTGATCTGGGGCCGGGGCCTTGTCGTCGCCGCGCTGGCTGCCGGGTAGCGGGGCGTCGGGCGGCTGGTCGCCGGCCGCTGCGCCGGCGGGCTCGTCTCGGTGTGGTGCCGTGCTGCGGGATGACCGGGCGCGGCGTGGTGCCGGCCCGCTGGGTGGCTGGCCCCCGCGCGGCGGCCGGCCGCCGCGCCCGTCGCCGGGCGGGTCGTCTGGTGGCGGGTCGTCGTCTGTTGGTTCGCTGGGCTGGCCGCCGTCGGCTGGCGGGGGGATCGGGGGGAGGGTGCCCAGGAGCAGGCCGAGGTAGATGTGGGCGCGGAGCAGGTCAGTGCCACCGCCGGCTCCCGAGGCCTTCAGGGCGCGGGCCAGGGCGGTGATCCGGGCCATGGCCGCCGCCGCGTGCGGAGCCGGAAGGCTCGTCCCGGTCAGCGTCGCGGTCCCGTCATCATCGGGATACAGGCTGACCCGAGCCCGCCGTTCAGCCGCCTTGCGGCGGTCCTCGGCACCCTCGGGGTCAGCGATGATGACGGCCTTGCGGAGCCGGGCGCGGAGCTGGGCGTAAGTCAGCTCTCCCGCGCCGGGCAGGACGTCGTTCTCGACGCGGCGGGCGGTGTCCTCCTCCAGGAGGCTGGTCGCCTCGATGATCAGCCGCGCCCGGTAAGCATCAACCTCCCCCGCCGCCAGCGCCGCACCCGTAGCGGGCAGCCGCCAGGTGAGAGTGACGGCCTGCCCGGTCCACCGCTCCGCCGTCCCTGGCGACAGGGCCAGGGCCAGGCCCACCTGCGCGGCGGCGTCCGGAGTGACCGCTGAGGGCCGGCCGTCTTCCTCCAGGCCGGCCTTCTCGTTCCGGGCCGCAGACCGTGCGGCGATCTGGGCGATGGCGGCGAACTCGCGGGCTTGTGCCCAGGCGGCGACTCTGCGCCATCCGGCGGCGACGGCGGGCAGGTCGTAGTCGCTGGTGCCGGCGGGGTCGCGCTGGTCCAGCCACGCGGCCAGGCCCGCGCTGCCGGGCAGGTACTCCGCCACCACGTCCAGCCCCAGGCCGCCCTCATCAGGATGCAGCACACCGCCAGGGCCGGGGCTGCCGCCGGCGGATCCGGGCCCGGGCCGGGCGGCCCGGCCAGCGTGCCCTGCCCGGCGCCGGGGCCGGGCGTGCCCTTCGCGGCTGCCGCCAGGATCGCGCCCAGGTCCACGCCAGACGACCAGCACAACCCGCCGCCCAGACCACCGCCAGGACCGGCAGGCTCGGGCAGCAGTACCCGGTCGGCGGGAACCGGCTCGCTGCCCGGCACCAGGACCACGCCATCCAGCTCGTCCTCGTCATCGAGCCATTCGGGCTCGCTGGCCGGCCGGTCCTCGCTCGGCGGCTGCTGCGGCTGGTGGTCTGGCACCTGGTCACCTCCCGTCCCGCGGTCGTTTCCTGCTATGGCTAACAGTATCGAGAAGGTCTGACATTCTGGCCACAAGATCGACAACAAGTTCGATAAGAGGAACGCCGGGCCAGGCTCGCCTGCGCATGCCCGGATCTACCGCAGCTCACCGGAGCCGCCCACCGGGTGCCGGGCGGCCGCGAGGCAGAGTCGCCTAGCGCGCGCCGGGTCAGCCCGCCGCCGGGGCCGCCTTCGCCTGCCAGGCCTGGATGGCGGCCATGCCGGGCGCGCAGGCGTCGCGCAGCCGGGCCAGCTCCGCCGGGCCCAGCCGGGCCGCGGCACCTGCCCGGACCGGGTCGGCCATCGCGCCGGCGCTGGCCAGCCAGCCCGGCGTGGCCTCCACCCCGATGAACTCCGCTAGCCGCCTCAGCTCGGCGGCCGGGTCGGCCAGCAGGTCCTCGTAGGCCAGCATCGACCAGGTCCCTGTCGGCAGTCCGGCCAGCGCCTCCATGCCGCCGGTAACCATGTCCGACCAGACGCCGCCGAACACCGAGGGCGCGATGTCCAGGCCCCCCAGGCCGGTGAGGTCATACGGCGGCGACAGCACCCCGGCATAGGCGTCCGGCAGCGCGGCCTGGATCTGCGCCAAGGTGGATCCGGCGGGCAGCCCGGCGGCCAGCGCGGCGCGCAGGGTCACGATGCCCAGCCGGAACATCGGGAACTTGCTCATCGACAGCGCGCAGTCAGGACCGTCCCTGTGCATGTGCACGAACCGGGCTTCGGGGAACTCCCGGCGCAGCAGCCGGACCAGGATCAGCGAGCCCCCGGAGCGCTCCACCACCACCGGGCGGCCCAGGTGCCCGGCCAGGAAGGCGAACAGGGCGCGGTACTGGTCGGCCGCGCTGCGCCGGGGCCAGCCGGGCAGCTCCGCCGCCAGAACATCGAGCAGCCCGTCCGGGTCCTCGCTGAGCAGCGAGAGGGTGCTGTGGCAGATCACCGGGATGCCGGCCTGCGGCCGGTACCGCCCGGTGGCGTAGGGGTAGAACATCTCCGGCGAGGCCAGCCCGTCGCGGACCAGCGCGTCCGCGATCGGATCCGGCGCGCTGACCAGCTTCCACAGCGCGGCGCCGTCCAGCTCGCCGCCGGGGTAGGCGTTGCGTCGCAGCACGCCCTGGAGCACCGCGAAGAACTCGCTGACGCTCAGCACCTCCGGATGCTCGTGCAGCATCCGCGACAGCAGCGTCGAGCCGGCCCGGCCGGTGCTGACGACGAAGGTGAGGTTCACTCGCTGGCCTCCTGCGCGGGCGGGGGCGGGGGCGGGCCTGGCACGGGCATCACGCGACCGCGCTGGGCGGCGAGTTCTTGCTGAGGGTCCGCAGCTCCCGGTGGAACTGAAGGTAGATCGCCGTCAGCGCATACGCCACCGCCGCCACCAGCAGCGCCGCCTCCGGGCCGAACGCGTCGCTGAGCGCGCCGAACGCCGTCGGCGCGATCCAGGTCAGGCTGGAGTAGCAGAGCTGCATCGCGTTGCCGCTCTGCGCCTGCATGTTGTCCGGGGTGATCCGGGCCGCGTGCGCGGTCAGGATCACGTTCACCGGCATGATCGCGAACCCGGTCAGGCCGGCCATCAGCGCGATCAGCCAGACCGACGGGGACAGCACCATGCCGACGGCGCACAGCGGGAACATCCACGCCGAGATCAGCGTCAGCGAGCGGCCGCTGAGCAGTCTGGTCAGCCGGACCGAGACCAGCGCCCCGGCCAGCCCGCAGCCCGCGCTGATGGTGAACAGCGTGCCGATCTCCACCGGCGTGGCACCGCGCCGCTGCGCCAGCACGATGACGGTTAGCCGGACCCCGGCGACCAGCGCGTTGACCGCCGTCGCCCAGATCACGAACATCCGCAGGAACGGCTGGCCCAGGATGAACCGCAGCCCCTCGGTGACCCGCTGCCTTAACGGCGCCTGGACCGCGCCGGCCGGCGCCGGCGGCGGGTCGAGTGGCCGGCGCAGCAGCGCCGCGGCGAGCGCGATGATGCCGAACGAGCCGGAGTCGCAGGCGAACGGCAGGAACCTGGCTACGCCGAACAGCGCGCCGCCGATCGGCGGCCCGAGCATGGTGGCGGCCCGGTCCCGCGCCTGCGACCTGGCGACCGCGTCGGGGAGCTGCTGCGGCGGCACCAGCCGCCGGATCGAGCCGCGGCTGGCCCCGACATAGAAGGCCAGCGCCGCGCCCTGGATGAACCCCACCGCGATCAGGTGCGCCAGATATACGTGCCGGGTCAGCGCGGCTGGCACCACGCTCGCCCCGACCACCATCTGCACGACCGAGGCGATCACCATGACCCGCTTGCGTGGGTACTTGTCCGCGACCACCCCGCCGGGCAGCAGCATGAGCAGCGTCCCGACGAGCGAGGCGCTGGCCACCAGGCCGGCGTCGGCCGCCGAGCCGGTGACGGCCAGCATCAGCAGCGGGTAGGCGATGGCGGACATCTGGGTGCCGAGGTCCGACAGGGCCTGCCCGGTCCACAGCAGGTTGAAGTCCCTGTTGCGGCGCAGCGGGACCAGGGCGGCCGCGGGCTTGCCCGGTTCTGGCCCGCCTGGCTTCGGCGCAGCCTGCGGCTCGCCGTCCTGGGTCCCGGCCGCAGTGCCCGAGTCGCCGCGCGGCGGCCGTTCAGGCCCAGAAGGAGGGATAGCGGCGGGATCGGCTGGTCGTGCCGGCACCGCGGCCGACGGGCCGGTTTCCTCCATCCGCTCTAGTTTGCCAGGGTCCGATCCTGCCGCCTATACCTGGGCAAGCGGCACATTGCCGGAAATGGCGCGGTGAGCCAGGGGAGATGCCCGGTCCCGCAATAGCCTCATTGATTCTCTTTTGCCCGCGCCGTACTGTGCGAGGGTGGTGAGCCCGAGCCAGTACCCGGCGGAAGCGGCGGACGATTACTGCCTCAGGGAGGGCGAGGCGGCGCGGCTGCTCGCGGGCCATCCCTGGCGGTCGTTCGTGGTGGTAGGCGACAGCATCGCCGAGGGCCTCGGCGACTCCTGCCCCGGCTACCCCGACGTGCCCTGGTGCGACCGCATCGCCACTGAGCTGCGCGAGCAGCGGCCCGGCATGAGCTACCTCAACCTCGGCACCCGCAACATCCCGGCCGCTACCGTCCAGGCGGAGCAGCTCCCGGCGGCGCTGGCCGCGGGCCCGACCTCGCGCTGGTCGCCTGCGGCGGGTGGGACCTGCTGCAGCCCGCCTACGACGCCGCGGCCGTCGCGGCGACGCTGGGCGCCATTGCCGCCGCCTTTACCGAGACCGGTTGCGACGTGATCACCGTCGGCCTTTTCGACGGGTCGCGGGCGCCGGCGCTGCCCGAGGAATTTCGCGCGCCGTTCCGGGACCGGCTGCATGACCTCTCCGGCCGCACCCAGGCCATCGCCGGCCGTCTCGGCACCCTGCACGTGCCGCTGACCGCGCACCCGGCCTCGGGCGACGCCAGCATCTACAGCGCCGACCTGCGGCACGGCACGATGCGCGGACACGCGATCTCGGCGGCGGAGACGATCCGCCGGCTCGGCGCCCACCTGGACAGCTCCGGGCGCCGGGCCGCCCGCGCCGACGCCGGGCCGCGCTGATGGCCGCCGCCGGGCCGGCGGAAGCCGGACCAGCGAATGCGAGGCCGGCGGTTGCCGGACCAGGAGGCGCGCAGGCGGCCGGCGGCCCGCTGCCGCCGACGATGGCCGAGCGGATCGCCCTGTTCCAGATCCTCTCCGGCACCTGGCTGGCCCAGGCCTGCTACGCGCTGGCCAGTCTCGGCGTCGCCGACCTGCTGGCGGATGGCCCCAGACAGGCCGCGAGCCTGGCCCGCGAGTCCGGCACCGACCGGCGCGCCCTGCTGCGGGTGCTGCGCGCGGTGGCCGCCGCCGGGCTGGCCCGCGAGACCACGCCTGGCGAGTTCGCGCTGACGTCGCTCGGCCAGCCGCTGCTGTCCGGCGTGCCCCGCTCCAGCCACCAGGCCGCCGTGATGTTCGGCGAGGAGGTGCACGCCTCGTTCGCCGAGATCACCCATACGCTGCGCACCGGCCGCCCGGCCTTCGAGAAGGTCTACGGGCAGCCGTTCTACGACTACCTGGGCGACCACCCCGAGGCCGCGCGGCGGTTCGCCGCCGCCATGGGTGCCGCCCCGGTGCCCGCCGCCCTGGCCGCCTGCGACCTGTCGGGCACGCGCCTGATCGTGGATGTCGGTGGCGGCGACGGCGGCCTGCTCACCAGGGTGCTGCGGGCGCAGCCGCAGGCCCGCGGCGTGCTGCTCGACCTCCCGGCCGCGCTGGCGCAGGCGCCCGCCAGGCTGGCCAGGGCCGGTGTCGCCGACCGCGCGCAAGTCGTGGCGGGCAGCTTCTTCGACCCGCTGCCGGCCGGCGGCGACGTCTACCTGCTGAGCCGGGTGCTGCACAACTGGGACGACGACGACGCGGCGCGCGTGCTTGGCCGGGTCAGGGCCGCGGTCGCGCCCGGTGGCCGGCTCGTCGTCTTCGAGGAACTGCTGCCGGACGCCCAGCCGGCCGGCGCGCCGCCCGCCGCGCCGCCCGCGTCCGGCCAGGCCAGCGCCGCCACCAGCCACCTGATCGACCTGCTGATGCTGGTCATGCTGTCCGGCTGCGACCGGACCGAGCAGGAGTACCGGGCGCTGCTGGCCGGGGCGGGCTTCGAGGTCACCTCGGTCCGCCCAGCTCCGCTGCGTCCCGGCCAGGCCGAGAGCGTCATCGAGGCCGTCCCGTGCTGAGCCCCGCGTACTGAGCCAAGGAGAACCATGCCGCTGCACCCCCAGGTCCAGGCGATCCGCGACAAGCTCGCCAGGGACCGGGTCCCCAACCTGTACACGCTGCCGATCGAGGAGGCCCGTGCCCAGGACCTGCGCGGCTCCGTCGCGACGGCCGGGCAGGCCGAGCCGGTGGCGGAGGTACGCGAGCTGACCGTGCCGGGGCCGGGCGGCGAGCTGGCCGGGCGGCTGTACCGGCCCGCGAGCGAGGCGCCGCTGCCGGCCCTGGCCTATTACTACGGCGGCGGCTGGAGCCTGGGCACGCTGGACACCTCGGATGCCATCTGCCGGAAGCTGGCCAACGCGGCCGGCTGCGCGGTCGTCTCGCTTGGCTACCGGCTGGCGCCGGAGAACAAGTTTCCCGCCGCCGTCGAGGATTCCTTCGCGGGCCTGGCCTGGGCTGCGGAGCACGCCGCCGAGCTGGGCATCGACCGCACGAGGCTGGCGGTCGGCGGAGATAGCTCCGGCGGCAACCTGGCCGCCGCGACGGCCCTGATGGCCCGCGACCGCGGCTTCCCGGCACTGGTGCACCAGCTGCTCGTCTACCCGAACACCGACTATCAGTCCGACACCTCCTCCATGCGGGAGATGACCGACGAGCACTTCTTCAACCCGCACGCGATCCGCTGGTACTGGGGCATGTACCTGGCCGAGCCCGGCGACGGCGCCAGCCCGCTGGCCTCGCCGCTGCTCGCCCCGGACCTGAGCGGGCTGCCGCCGGCCACCGTGATCACCGCCGAGTACGACCCGCTGCGCGACGAGGGCGAGCTGTACGCGGCGCGGCTGGAGCAGGCGGGCGTCCCGGCCGAGGTCATCAGGTACGACGGGATGATGCACGGCTTCTTCACCATGGTCGGCATCCTGGACACCGCCCGCGCCGCCGCCGCCACCGCCGCCGGCCGCCTCCGCCAGGCCTTCACCCCCGCCTAGTCGGCGCCGCGCCCGCCATGCCCGGCGGGCGGGGCTAGGCGGTGGTGACCGGGAAGGTGGCGAAGCCGCGGAGGGTCAGGCCGCGGCGGACTGGCGGGCCGTCGTGCGCCAGGGCGGGGAACCGGGTCAGGAGCGCCGGCAGGAACACCGCCGCCTCCATCCGGGCCAGCGCGGCGCCCAGGCAGAAATGCGCGCCGCCGCTGAACGACAGCGGCGCCGGGCCCGTCCTGGTCAGGTCGAAGGCGTCCGGGTCGGTGAACACCTCGGGGTCGCGGTTGCCCGCGCCAAGCAGCGGCAGGATGAGCGTGCCCGCCGGAATGGTGACCTCGCCGATCGTCACGTCGGTGCCGCAGATCCTGCCGATGCCCTGGACTGGCGCGTCGTAGCGCAGCGCCTCC
Source organism: uncultured Actinomycetota bacterium (assembly GCA_963725175.1). Taxonomy (GTDB): domain Bacteria; phylum Actinomycetota; class Actinomycetes; order Streptosporangiales; family Streptosporangiaceae; genus DASUBV01. Next base: position 1,049,980 of record CAVRXH010000006.1, on the reverse strand, counting down.
TCCACGGCGCCGGCCGCCAGGCCGGGATCGGCGCGCAGCAGCGCTGCCTGCTCCGGGTGGCCAAGCAGCGCGGCCGTGCCGTTCAGCAGCAGGTCGACCATGCTCTCGATGGCCGCGCTGAAGATCAGCATCAGGGTCTGCAGCAGCTCGTCCTCGGTCAGCGCCCGGTCCCCGCCGGTGTCCCTGATCGCCACCAGCGCCGAGATGAGGTCGCCGGCCGGCTCGGCGCGCCGAGCGGCCACCAGCCCGGCGAAGTAGCCGGTGAGATCCGTCGCTGCCGCGTCGATGAGCGGCAGCGTGGTCGCGGTGGCGCCGCCGTCCACCGCCAGCCGCAGCCCTTCCAGCGGCCCGCGCAGCCGGGGGTGGTCCGCGGCGGGCACGCCGAGCACCTTGCTCACCACGCTGATCGGCAGCGAGGCCGCGAGGATCTCGTGCAGGTCCGCGGTGCCGCCGTCGCGGGTGGCGTCCGCGAGGGTGTCCAGCACCTGCCCGGTCTGCGCGGCGATGTAGCGGCGCATGGCCTGGGCCTTGCGCTGGGTGAACTCCCTGGAGACCTGGCGGCGCAGCCGGGTGTGATCGGGCGGGTCGCGGAACACGAACGACTCGTGGGTGGCGCGCAGCCCTGGGTGCGCCCGCCAGCCGGGCCGCACGGTGTCCATCCACTCCGCGCTCTGCGCGCCGAGCAGCGGGTTGCGGATCGCGCCCAGGCAGTCGCCGTACCTGGTCAGGTAGGCCGAGCTGGCGGTGAGGTGCACGGGCGCGACGCGGCGCAGCTCCGCGTACAGCGGGTAGGGGTCATCGCGCCCGGCGGGCCTGGCTAACCCGGACAGGATCTCGGCCGGGGTCCTGGCCAGCGTGACGGGTTCGCGCGTGCTCATCGCGGGGCCTCCTGAATGCCGCGCCGGGACTCCCGGTTACCTCCCACAGCTTGCCTCGGCTGACCTGGCGCCGTCGAGGGGCAGAACGCCCCAACAGGGAGATTCAGCCCATCAAAGTCGCTCATGACGAACCAGTTCATTTCAGTTACGCTGCTTGCGTTGTCTCACCCGTGAGGCACCGTCCACCATCGGGCACGGCGTGGGGGTGCGATGACTGTTCCCGCGGCGCCTCCTGCGGCACCGACTGTCCTGCTGATCGGCTCCGACCGGGCCGCGCTGCGGGCCTGCGAGCGGCTGGGCGTCCGCGCGGTCCTGCTGTACGGGGGCTCGACCCGCGACGAGGGCCTGATGCCCCGCTTCGACGGGCTGACCCCCGTCTTCGTGGATGACATGCGCGGTGCCGACAGCGTGCTGGCCGCTTTACACCGGGCCGGCCTCGGCGGCACGCGCTTCGACGGCGTGGTGCCGGGCAACGAGTACACCCTGGTCCTCGGCGGGCTGCTGGCCGGGCTGCTCGGCTGCCGGGGGCTTGACCCGCTGGTGACCCTGGCGTTCAGGGACAAGTACCTGCAAAAGCAGCGCGTCCGCGCGGCCGGCCTCCCGGCCGCCAGGCAGCTGCTCATCGAGGACATCCGAGACCTGCGCGCGCTGCCGGAGCTGCCTGCCGCCCGCGCCGTGCTCAAGCCCGTGGCCGGGGCGGGTACCGCGCTGACCACGGTGGTGGACAGCCCGGCGGCCCTGCGCGCCGCCGCCGAGGCGGTGCGCCGGGAGCGGAACCGCACCTTCGTGCTTGAGGAGTTCATCGAGGGCGATGAGTGGCTGGTCGACGGCGTGCTGTCCGGCGGCGAGCTGGCCTTCTACTCCGTCGCCAGGTACGGCAGGCCGTGCCTGGCCACTCTCGCCAGCCAGGCGCCGCTGACCTTCCGCCGCTTCGACCCCGGCACCGACGCGGCCGTATTCGACGAGGCCGGGCAGGCCGCAAGGGCCGCGCTGGCGGCGCTGGGGATGCTGGACGGCGTCTTCCACATGGAGCTGTTCAAGCCGCCGGGCGGCGGGCCGCTGGTCTTCGGCGAGTGCGCCGCGCGCCGGGGTGCCGCCCTGGTGCAAGAGGAAGTGCTCTGCAAGTTCCGCGTCGACCTGGCCGAGGAGGCCGTGCGCGCCGCGATCGGCTGGCAGCCGAGGCTGGATGTCAAGGTGGCCCCGGAGACGGTGGGCACCACCTACCTGACCGGCCGCCCCGGCCGCCCCGGCGTGCTCGTGTCCTGTCCGCCGGCCGGCCAGCTGCGGGCCAGGCCAGGCGCGCGGTACGCCAGGATCGAGGAGCCGCCCGGCTCGGTCATCGGCGCGCTGGACAGCACAAGCAGCCGGATCGGGCAGGTCATGATGACGGCGGCGAGCCCGGCGGAGCTGGAGTCGCGGCTCGCGGAGATCAACGCGTGGTTCGGCGATCGGGTCATCGTCGCGCCGCGCGGGGCGACCAAGGCGGAGCTGCGCGCCTGGCAGGGCGAGAGCTGGCCGGGATCCGAGACGCAGGACGCGCCCGCATACGACCCCGAGGCGCCAGGCATGAAGGAGCAGCACGCGTGAGTGAGCAGGCAGCACGGGCACCGCAGGCTCAGCAGGACGGCGGGCCTGGCCAGGAGGGACTGCCCGCGCCGCCGGACAACTACGTGCTGTCGGCGCTGGCGCTCTTCGACGGCTACGGCGGCACGGAGGCCGTGGTGCTCGGCGACCGGCGGATCACCTACACCGAGGTGGCGAACCTGACCCGCGGCCTGGCCGCCGCCGCGCACGCCGCCGGCCTCGGCCAGGACACCGCCGTGGCGATGCTGGTCAGGGACGCGCCGGAGGCCGCCTCGCTCCAGCTCGCGCTGCACCTGCTCGGCTGCCGGACCGCCTGGATCGCTCCGTACGCGCCGCACAAGGACCAGGTCGAGTTCTTCGACATGGTGCAGGCCGACGCGCTGATCTACAGCCCGTCCGTGGCCCGCCGCGCGGCGCTGGCCGCCGAGCTGTCGCAGCGCGATCCGTCGCTCAAGGTGCTCGCGCTCGGTCCGGGCGGCCCGCACCCTGACCTGCTGGCGTCCATCCCGGCGCAGGCCCCCGACCTGCCCGCCGAGCTGGTCGGCTCCTCGCCCGAGTCGCTGTTCTACACCAGCGGCACGACCGGCCACCCCAAGCTGGTGCACCACTGGCAGGGCTTCTACAAGATGCTGCTGGCGATCTCCGCCTACTACCGCAGCGTGGGGGAGCCGCCGATGCGGTTCCTGTCCGGCTCGTCGTTCACCTATGTCAGCGGGCAGATGCCGGCCTTCCTCACGCTGTTCCAGGGCGGCGCGTTCTTCCTCAGCGTGGGCTGGGACATCCAGGAGTTCCTTGACACGATCAAGGCCGAGCGCATCTCCAGCACGTTCCTGACGCCGGCCCTGCTGTACAAGGTGACCGAGCACCCGGCCGCCGCCACGGCCGACCTGAGCAGCATGCGGTACCTCAACGTCGGCGGCGCCGCCGCCTCGCCGGCCCGGCTGGCCGAGGCCATCGAGCGCTTCGGCCCGGTGCTGCGGATCGTCTACGGCTCCAGCGAGCTGCCGCTCATCACCGACCTGCCGTTCCTGGTGAACGACCCGGAGCATCCCGAACGGCTGCGCTCGGCCGGCAAGCCGTTCGCGGACACGACCCTGGAGATCCGCGACGCCGACGGGAACGTGTGCAAGACCGGTGACGCCGGCGAGGTCTGGGTGAACGGGTCGCTGAAGATGGCCGGCTACTGGCAGCAGCCGGAGGCGTCCCGGCAGGCCATGTCGGCGGGCTGGGTCAGGACCGGCGACATCGGCTACCTGGATGAGGACGGCTACCTGTACCTGGTGGACCGGGCCTGCGACATGATCGTGACCACCAGCGCGGCCGCGAACGTCTATGCGCGGCCGATCGAGGACGTGCTGATGAGCCATCCGAGGGTGCGGGCCGCCGCGGTGATCGGGGTGCCCGACGAGCTGTGGGGCGAGGCGGTGCACGCGGTCGTGGTGACCGAGCGCGGCGCGGAGGTACCGGAGGAGGAGCTGCGCGACCTGGTGCGCGCCGAGCTGAACAACCTCTACACCCCGCGCAGCTTCGAGTTCGCCGATGACCTGCCGATGACCCAGCTGGCCAAGATCGACAAGAAGCTGCTCCGCGCCCGCTACGTGGAGCGCGCCGCCGCCAGCGCGTAACCGGCCCCAGCAAGATGTGGCGGGTCCCGGCATCGGCCGGGACCCGCCACATCTTTAGCTCGCCTTAGGCGTCAACAGACTTGAGCTCGTCGTCGCGCATCTGGGGACACCTCCCTCCGGGGCTGCTGGCTGGCGGCACTGCCACCTGCCGCATGCTGGCGGGTCGCCTGGTACCTGATGCGTGACTAGTCCTTGGCCTTGACCTCGTCGTCCCTCATCTGCGCAACCTCCTTCCGCATGGGCAGGCCGCATCGGCGTGCTGGTCGCGCGACCGCGCGGCGGGCTACGGCAGTAAACGCCGTGCCGCAAGGGCGCTGACGGACGCGGAACCGCCGAGCCGTCGGCAACACGGACCAATCGGGAGAAGGTCCGCTTTAATGGCTAGATTGATGTTGCCGGGCATCTGTGTCAAGCACGGAATTGGCCCCGCAAGTCCATGCCGGCCTCATCCTTTCCCTCCTGTCACAAGAGCGATCTGGCGCTACGCCCTTCCCTGCTCCACCGCGGCCAGGATCCCGTCCCAGAGCTGGCACCTGGCGGCGAGCGCGGTGTTCACGACCTCCTCGCACTCGCGCCACTTGCTCAGGTCGTCCTCGCAGAGGTCGGCCAGCATCTGCATGGCCATCGGCGTGTGCTCCTCGGCATCCACCTGGATGTGGCGCTCCAGGTAGTCCACGAACACCGAGAGCTGGTTGCCCATCTCCTTGTTGACCGACACGACCTGGTCGAACATGTCAGGGATCAGGTCCTCGCGGCCGAACGCGAAGGCGGCGGCCTGGCAGTGAATCGGAGCGTTCTCGATGAACCCCCAGGTCATCGTCGTGAAGTCGGCCGAGGGCGCCGGGGTCTCCGCCTCCTTCAGCGCACTGAGGACCGGCTTGCCCGCGCGGATCAACTCGATGAAGCTGTCGATAGCGGTCCGGCTGGCGCCGGCCTGCGTCATGCCGTCCAGGTAGAGCTCGAAATGAGAGATGAACCCCCCGCCAAGCTCGTCGCTTTCCTCCACGAGCACGATGTCGTTGATCAGGCGGCGGCTGCCTGTCGGGCCGGTCGGCACCCACGGCACCTGGATGCAGGTCAGGTGGCGCTGCAGGGACTTCAGCAGCGACATGAAGTCCCACACCGCGAACGCATGGTGCTCCATGAAGGTCAGCACCGCGTCCATGGAGTTGAGCTGGCCGTAGAGCTTGTGCGTGATGACCCGCTGCCTGGCGGGCTCCACGGCTTGTTTGAGCCGCTCGATTCCGGGATTGGCTCCGTCCCAGTCGTAACGTGGCATCTCTGGTACCTCCGCTGTCACAGGCGTGTGATTTCCCCAAATCACAAGGTAAGACAAGGCTGGCAAGCCGTACAGAGCCGGATATTGCATATCTGGTGCGCGGCGGAAAGGATTGGCGTACGAGTAAGGAGGGGGTTCCCGGCTGCCACCAGCCGCGGGCTGCCCGCCTCCGGTGGCCGCCTGCGGCGGGAAGGAGACGGGCCGGATGACTGCCGTGCGGGCCGAGATGCCGGGCTGGGAGATAGCGGCCGGCGAGCTGGCGACGGCGACGCTGCACGCCTCGCTGGAAGATCCCGCGCTGGAGTCGATGAACTTCCTCAACGAGGTCGCCAGCCGCTTCCCCGACGCGATCTCCCTCGCCTCCGGGCGGCCGACCGAGGAGTTCTTCGACGTCGCGCTGATCCACCGCTACATCGATCGTTACTGCGACTACCTGCGCGACACCCTGGGCCACAGCGACGAGCAGGTCGCCAGGCTGCTGTTCCAGTACGGCAGGACCAAGGGCATCATCCATGACCTGATCAGCCGCCAGCTCGCCGTGGACGAGGGCATCGAGGCCGACCCCGAGTCCGTGGTGGTGACGGTCGGCTGCCAGGAAGCCATGTTCCTGGTGATCCGTGCCCTGCGCGCGGACGAGCAGGATGTGCTGCTGTCCGTCGCGCCGGTCTACGTCGGGCTGACCGGCGCGGCCCGGCTCGCCGACATGCCGGTCTGGCTGGTGGAGGGCGGCACGGACGGGGTGGACTTCGCCGACCTGGACCGCCAGCTGCGCCGGGCCAGGGCGGCCGGGCTGCGGCCCCGCGGGCTTTACGTGATGCCGGACTTCGCCAACCCGTCAGGGATGAGCATGCCCGTGGCTCAGCGCCGCCAGCTCCTGGAGGTCGCCGCGCGCGAGGGCATCCTGCTGCTGGAGGACAACCCGTACGGCACCTTCCACGACGGCACCGCCCAGCCCACGCTGAAGTCCCTGGACACCACCCGGCAGGTGGTCTACCTGGGCTCGTTCGCCAAGACCGGCTTCCCGGGAGCCAGGGTCGGCTACGCCATCGCCGATCAGCGGGTGACCGGGTCCGATGGCGGCCTGCTGCTGCTCGCCGACCACCTGTCCAAGATCAAGAGCATGCTCACCGTGAACACCTCGCCGGTGGTGCAGGCCATCATCGGCGGCAAGCTGCTCGCCCACGACTTCAGCCTGACCGCGGCCAACGAGCGCGAGACCGCCACCTACCGCCGCAACCGGCGGCAGCTCCTTGACGGCCTGGCCCGCCGCTTCCCGGCCGGCGCCAGCGACGCGGGCACGGTCACCTGGAACGCTCCCTCGGGCGGGTTCTTCGTGGTCGTGACGCTGCCGTTCGACGTGGACGACGCGCTGCTTGAGCACTCCGCCCGGCAGCACGGCGTGCTATGGACGCCGATGGCGCACTTCTACGCGGGCAGCGGCGGCCAGCGGCAGGCCAGGCTGGCGTGCAGCCAGCTCACCGCGGATCAGATCGACGCCGGCCTGGACCGGTTCGCCGCGCTGGTCAACAGCCGGCGCGGCTAGCCACCGCACCGGCCGGCTTGCCGCTAGGAGCCCCCCGGCGCGGTCCCGCCGAGAGCGGCGACGCTCTGGGCGATGCGCTCGCCCGAGCCGTCGCGGCGGCCGTTAGCGGGTGGCAGGTCGACCGGCATGCCCGCCTCGGAGGCACCGCGCGCTGGCCCAGGGCCGGCGAAGGCCAGCACCAGCCGGTCCTCGCCCTTGAGGAGCCGCTGGCAGCGGACTCCGCCGGTGGCCCGGCCCTTGGCCGGGTACTCGGCGTACGGCGTGACCTTCACCGTCGCGGCGCCCGTGCCGGGCAGCGCGCCGGCCGCGCCGGCGACGGTCGCCACCACCGGCACGCCCGCTGGCAGGCCGCCCTCGCCTGGCTCGCCGCCGGCCGGGCTGTCCGGGTCGACCGCGCCGAACCAGATCACCTCCGCCCGCGCGGACAGCCGGATGCCGGCCATCCCGCCCGCCGCGCGGCCCTGCGGCCGGACGGCCGCCGCGCCGAAGCGCAGGAGCTGCGCGTCGCTGGTGATGAAGCACAAGTCATGCCGTTCGTCCGAGAGCTGGACCGCGCCGACGACGGAGTCCCCGTCCTTGAGCGAGATCACCTCGAACTCGCTGGCGTTCTGCGGGTACTCGGGCGCGACCCGCTTCACGGTGCCCTGCGCGGTGCCGAGCGCCAGCCCGGCGCCCGCGCTGTCCGCCGCGACCACGCCCACCACGGTCTCGTCCGGCGCGATGGTGACAAACTCGCTGACCGGGGCGCCGCCGGACAGGCCGGGGGAGTGGGCGCTCGGCGGCAGGGCGGGCAGCTCAAGCACCCCCACCCTGATCAGCCGCCCGCGCGAGGTGATGACCCCGATGGTGCCCCGGGCCGTGGCCTGCACCGCGCTCACGATCACGTCGTGCGCCAGCCGGGGCGACGGGCCGCCGTCCGCCGGGGTGCCGTCCGGCTGATCCGCCGGGCGGGCCGCGGTGCGGGCCAGCAGGCCAGCCGAGGACAGCAGCACCGTGCACGGGTCGTCGGCCACCTCCAGCGGGACGGCCGCGGTGCGGGTGGCGCCGCTGCCCTCCAGCAGGACGGTGCGCCGCGGCGTGGCGAACCGCTCGCTGACGCTCGCCAGCTCGCTGGAGACCACCTCGCGGAGCCGGGTTTCCGACTCCAGGATCGCGGTCAGCTCGGCGATCTCCGATTCCAGCGTCTCCCGCTCGGTCTCCAGCTCCAGCCGGTCGAACCTGGTCAGCCGGCGCAGCGGGGTGTCCAGGATGTACTGGGCCTGGACCTGGGACAGGTCGAAGATGGTCATCAGCCGGTCCCGCGCGGCCGCCGCGTCGTCGCTCTCCCTGATGACCTGGATGACCTCGTCGATGTTGAGCAGCGCGACGATCAGGCCATCCACCAGGTGCTTGCGCTCCTGGCGCTTGCGCCGGCGGCAGTCGGTGCGGCGGCGGACGACCTCGATCCGGTGGTCCACGTAGATCTGCAGCAGCTCGCGCAGCCCCAGCACCCGCGGCTGCCCGTCGACCAGCGCCACGTTGTTGATGCCGAAAGTCTCTTCCATCGGGGTGAGCCGGTACAGCTCCGCCAGCACGGCCTCGGGATGGAACCCGTTGCGCACCTCAATGACCAGGTGCAGGCCGCGGTGCCGGTCCGTCAGGTCCTTCAGGTCGGCGATCCCCTGCAGCTTCCTGGCCTGTACCAGGTCCTTGATCCGGGCGATCACCTTCTCCGGGCCGACGCCGTAGGGCAGCTCGGTGACCACGATCCCGGCGCGGCGCGGGGTGAGCTGCTCCACCTTGGCGGCCGCCCTGGTGCGGAAGATGCCGCGCCCGGTCTGGTAGGCGTCCCTGATGCCGTCCAGCCCGACGATCTTGCCGCCGGTCGGCAGGTCGGGGCCGGGCACGAACCGCATCAGCATGTCGAGATCGGCGTCGGGGTGGGCGATCAGGTGCCGGGCGGCGGCCACCACCTCGCCGAGGTTGTGCGGGGCCATGTTGGTGGCCATCCCGACCGCGATTCCCGAGGCGCCGTTGACCAGCAGGTTCGGCAGCGCGGCCGGCAGCACGTCCGGCTGGGTGTCCTGGCCGTCGTAGTTCGGGATGAAGTCGACCGTGTCCTCGTTGAGCGAGGCGGTCATCTCCAGTGCCGCGGCCGACAGCCGCGCCTCGGTGTACCGCATCGCCGCCGGGGCGTCGTCACCGCCGAGCGAGCCGAAGTTGCCGTGCCCGTCCACCAGCGGCAGCCGCATGGCGAACGGCTGGGCCATCCGGACCAGCGCGTCGTAGATGGCGCTGTCACCATGCGGGTGCAGCCAGGCCCATCACCTCGCCGACCACCCGCGCGCACTTGACGTGCGCACGGTCGGGCCGCAGGCCCATCTCGCTCATCTGGTACAGGATCCGCCGCTGCACGGGCTTGAGCCCGTCCCGCGCGTCGGGCAGCGCGCGCTGGTAGATGACGGAGTAGGCGTACTCGAGGTAGCTGCCCCGCATCTCATCGGTGACATCAATGTCAACGATGTTCTCCTCGAAGTCCTCCGGCGGCGGAGTTGTCGTGGTGCGTCTGGCCATGACCGCCATTGTGCCGTCCCGCTCGCCATCGCGCGCGTCGGCACGCTTGCGAGCCTTGACGGTCGGGACCAGCGGCGTAAAATACCGATTAACTATTAGGAAACTTTCCTATTAGTTAATCTTCCTCCGCGCCTTCGCGTATTTCCCCCTGGAGGACCCATGAAGCGCAACCGGCTGCTCTCGCTGGCAGCCCCCGCGGCCCTGCTGGCCTGCGGCCTGTCCTTAACCGCCGGGGCCAGCCCGGCGGGTGCCGCCACGAACTTACTGGCCAACCCCGGCTTCGAGTCCGGCAGCCTGTCCGGCTGGACCTGCTCCGCCACCGACAGCGTCACCACCAGCCCCGTGCACTCCGGCTCCTACGCGCTCAAGGGCGCCGCGAGCAACAGCGACGACGCCCAGTGCTCGCAGGTCGTCAGCGTCACGCCCAGTTCCTCCTACACGCTGACCGGCTGGGTCGAGGGCAACTACGTCTACATCGGCGACACCGGGACGGGGACCTCCGACACCGACGCCTGGACGCCGTCCGCGACGAGCTGGCAGCAGCTCTCCACCTCGTTCAGCACCGGCTCGTCCACCACCAGCGTGACCATCTACACGCACGGCTGGTATGCCCAGGGCACCTACTACGCCGACGACCTGTCGCTCACCGGCCCCGGCGGCGGTGGCGGTACCGGCTCGGCGCCCGGCGCGCCCGCCGGCCTGAAGGTCACCGGCACCACCTCCTCGTCGGTGTCGCTGTCATGGACCGCGCCCGCTGGCACCGTGACCGGCTACAACATCTACGAGAACGGGACAAAGGCCAGCTCGGCGACCGGCACCTCGGCCACCGTCAGCGGGCTGTCCGCGTCCACCACGTACACCTTCGACGTGACCGCCTACAACAGCTACGGCGAGGGTCCCGCCTCCGGCTCGGTCACCGGCACCACCTCGTCGTCGGGCGGCGGCGGGGGAACCGGCTCCGGCAACTACACGGTGGCGCCCTACGTCGACATGTCCAACAACCAGGAGCCCATGCTCAACGAGGCCGCCACCCAGGCGGGCCTGAAGGCGTTCACCGCCGCGTTCGTCATCGGCAGCGGCTGCACGCCGATCTGGGGCGACACTCTGCCCGTCACCAACGACCCGACGGTGACCAGCGAGATCACCACCGCCGAGTCCGACGGCGCTGAGCCGATCGTGTCCTTCGGCGGTGCCGACGGCTCCGAGCTGGCCGACTCCTGCACCAACCTGTCCCAGCTCACCGCCGCCTATCAGTCGGTCATCAACACCCTGCATGTCACGCACATCGACTTCGACATCGAGGGCGCGGAGATCGCCTACCCCGCCAACAACAACATGCGCTTCCAGGCCATCAACGCGCTGGAGGCCGCCAACCCCGGCCTGGTCGTCTCGGTGACCATCCCGGTGAACCCCAACGGCCCCGACTCCAACGGCGACGCCTTCCTCCAGGAGGCACAGGCCAACGGCACCAAGATCAACGTCATCAACGTGATGACCATGGACTACTACGGCACCTGGGACACCGGCGGCGCCAACATGGGCGCCTACGCGACCGAGGCGGCGCAGGACACCCTGGCCTACGCCAAGACGCTGTGGCCGAGTGACACCTACGCCAACATCGGCGTCACCCCGATGATCGGGCAGAACGACGACTCCGCCGAGATCTTCACCGAGGCGAACGCCTCCACCCTGGTCAGCTTCGCCAAGTCGAACGGCCTCGGGCGGCTGGCATTCTGGTCGGTGGACAGGGACCAGCCGTGCGGCGGCAGCGCCAGCGGCCTGTCCCAGTGCTCGGAGATCAGCCAGTCACCGCTGGACTTCACCAAGATCTTCGTCCAGTACTGATGTCTGAGCATCCCTAGTGAGCCGCCTGCCACGGATTACTCGGTGCTGCCGGATAGTCGCTATCCGGCAGCACCGAGTAAGGGGACAATCGAGAACAGATAGATAGCCACCCTGTAGTCGGCCCGAGCGGGGGCCTGCGCACTGGAGGCCCACGGTGAACATGCGTGAACTGATGGACACCCTGCGAGGACCGGCTAAGCGGGCACGACCCGTCGTCCTCATGCCGGCCGGCCACCGCGCGGCGCGGTTCACCGGCCGGCGCGGTGGCGAGGGGCCGCTGACCACCGGGCAGCGCAACACGCTGTCCTGGGTCAGGAACGAGAACGAGTTCGCGCGGATGGTCGACTGGGGCCTCGACCTGCCGCCCGGCGCCACCCTGGAGGACATCACGGCGGCGCTCGCGATCCTGTTAGCCAGGCATGAGTCGCTGCGTACCAGCTATCCCGACCGCGACGACGGCCCTGTGCAGCACCTCATCCAGCACGGCGAGCTGACCGTCGACCTGTACGCGATAGCCCCGCCCGCGACCGCCCCCACCGCTGATGCCGCCCCTGCCCCCGCCGCTGAGGCCGCCCTCAGCCCACCCGCCGCCGAGCCCGGCTTCACTGAGCCGCTCCCCGCCAGCCCGACCCCCGCTGAGCTCGTTATGGCGCTGATCGGGCGGCTCCGGTCGGCCGAGTTCGACCTGACCCGTGACCTGCCCGTGCGGGTTGCCGTCGCCGTGGACGGCGATGTGCCACTGGCTGCCGCCGCGTCGTTCTCGCACATGGCCGCCGACATGATCGGCATGGCCCTGGTCGGTCAGCAGTTCACCGAGCTGGCCGCCGACCCGGCCAGCCGGCACCCGGGTGAGCCCGGCCACCAGCCACTCGACCAGGCCGTGGTGGAGCAGTCCCCGCGCGGCCAGCGCACCGCTCAGGCCGCCCTGCGGACCTGGCATGGCCGGCTGCGCACCATCCCGCAGTGCACCTACGTCACCCAGCGGGCCAGCGCCGACCCCGCCGCCGGCCAGGCAGGCAGCGAGCCGGCCGTTACTGAGTCGGCCGTTACTGCGCCGGCCGCCGCGTGGCTGTGGTCGCGGGCGGCGGCGCTGGCCCTGCCGCACATCGCGGCCAGGACCGAGGCAGGCAAGCAAGCAGCCGTGCTCGCCGCCCTGTCCGCCGTGCTCAGCCACCGGACCAGCCAGCCCGACTGCACCTTCACGGCGCTGATGCACAACCGGTTCGGGCTCCGGCTGCGCGAGTACGTCGGCAGCCTCGCCAGCGACACCCTGATCACCGTCGATACCCGCGCCGACAGCCTCGACCAGCTAGCCAGGCGCGCCGCCATGACCACGCTCCGGGCCGGCAAGGGCTGTGCCGTCGACGGCGATGAGCTGGCCCGCCTGGTCCGCGCCGTCGAGGTGGACCGGGGCATCTCCTACGCCCGCGACTGCACCTATAACGACACCAGCTACATCGACCTCGTGCCGTCCGAGCCGCCAGCAAACCCCTGCGCCGCCCGCGCCGCGCTGCCCGCCAGCGAACTGCACTTCGTCGACGCCGCCGACATCGGCACCCTGCTCGCGGTCTTCCTCTGGCAGGTCGAGGGCGAGCTGCTGCTCGGCGCGATGACCAGCGACACCTCGCGGATGCCGCGCGCCGACATCGAGGCGCTGCTGCGCGGCGTCGAGCTGCTGCTGGTGGAGGCCGCCACGGCGGACGTGAAGCTGGACCGGATCAGCGAGATCACCGGCGTGACCCCGCTGCCCCGCGGCCCCGGCTGGGTGCTGACCGACTCCTGCTGGGTCGAGCTAGCCGAGGTCCAGCGCCTAGTCGCCGACGCCTTCCCCGGCGTGCCCGCCCTAGTCACCGCCGAGAGTAGCGGGGGCGGCGAGCCCGTGCTGACTGCCTGGCTGGCGCCGTCAGGACCGCTGACGCCCGAGGAGGCGCACGCCGCGTGCATGGCCGTGCTCCCGGCCGGCCCGCAACCCCCGGCCATCATGCGCTACTCGGCGATGGCCCCGGCCCGGTACGTCATCTGCGCGACCGCCCCGCCCGACCCCGCCGACCCCGCCGCCTGGCGCCGCCAGTCCGTCCGCGCCGCCGGCCCCGGCCGCCCAGTCCCTGCCGGCCCCGCCGGCTAACCTGCTCCGCCCCGTCAGTCCCACTAGGCCCGCTCGTCCCTCGTTTACGCTGGCTGCCCGCCCCGCACCGAGGGGTTTTACGACAGTGAACCCACTTCTACCGACGCTGTAACGACAGTAGAAGTGGGTTCACTGTCGTTAGGCACCGGGCCACCGGGCCACCGGGCCACCGGGCCAGCCGGCCCGGCCAGCCGGCGCCCGGCTACGTCGAGGAGAAGCCGCCGTCTACGCGGATGACCTGGCCGGTGACGTAGTCGCTGGCCAGGCTGGCCAGGAAGACCGCTGCCCCCGCGAAGTCCGCAGGCTCGCCGTTACGCCCCACCATCGTGCGGGCCGCCAGTGCCGCCGACCGGCCCGGGTCGGCGGCGACCGAAGCGGTCAGCGGCGTAGCGACGAACCCCGGCGCGAGCGCGTTGCAGCACACCCCGCGCGGTGCCCACGCCTCGGACTGGGACCGGGTGAGCGCGGCCAGGCCGCCCTTGGCGGCCCCGTACCCGCCGCTGTTGCCGAACGCCCGTTCCGCCTGCTGCGAGGTGATGTTGATGATCCGGCCAAAGCCGCGCGCCGCCATGCCAGGCCCGAACTCCTGCCCGAGCAGGAACGGCGCGGTCAGGTTGACCGCCATCGTGAGGTCCCAGTCCGCCAGGGTCAGCTCACCGAGCGGCGGCCGGAGGTTGACGCCCGCGCAGTTCACCAGGATGTCCGGCGGCCCGAAGCAGCCGGCCGCCTGCCCGGCGGCCGAAGCGAGCGCGGCCCGGTCCGCCAGGTCCGCGCCGACCCATTCGGCGCGGGCTCCGGCCGCCCGCAGCTCAGCGGCGCAGCCCGCGAGCCGGTCCTGGTCACGGGCGATGAGCACGACGGACGCGCCGGCCTGGCCGAGCGCGAGCGCGATGCCCCGGCCGATGCCCGAGCTGCCACCGGTGACCACGGCCACCCGCCCGGACAGCGAGAACAGCCGCTCCAGGTACCCGGTCACGCCAGCGGGCAGTCTTCGCGCGCGGGCACGGGCTAGAGCAGCGGCCGCGCGCCGACGAGGCTCAGTGCCCTCGCGGCCAGTCGGCAGCCGCTGACCAGGGCCTCCGCCGGGGGCTTCTTGTCCAGCCAGGCGGGCAGGAAGCCCGCGGTGAACGCGTCGCCCCCGCCGGTCCTGTCGACCAGCTTCTCCAGCGGCGGCGGGGGCACCCGGACCGGGTCGGGACGCCCGTTCGCGTAGAACAGCGCGCCGTCACCGCCGAGCTTCATCACCACGTGCGGGTACCAGGCGTTCAGCACCCTGGCGGCCTGCTCTGGCTCCTCGCGGCCGGTCAGCACCCGGCCCTGGTCCGCGTTCACGAACAGCAGCACGGCGCCGTTGGTGAGCTGGAGGAACGGCTCGGCGCCGACCCGCTCAAGCGGCGCGGACGAGGCGCCGTCCACCGAGATCGTCATCCCGGCGTGCTGGGCGTGCGCCATGGCGGCGAGGGTGGCCTGCCTGGACCCCTCGTTCAGCAGCGTGTACCCGGAGACGTGCAGGTGCCCGCCCGGCGTGAACAGGTCCTTGGGCAGGTCGTCGGGGGAGAGCGCGGCGTTGGCGCCGGGGTCGGACAGCATCGTGTGGTCGCCCTTGTGGGTGACCATCACCACGCAGGTGCCGGTCGGCCGCTCCGGGTCCATCACGAGGCGGGCGTCCACCCCGTAACCCATCAGCTCCATGTCCCTGTTCCGGCCGGCGATATCGGCGCCGCGGCGGCCCACGAAGGCCACCTCCGCGCCGTCCACGGCCAGCCAGGCGGCGATGTTCGCGCCAGAGCCGCCGCCGTGCATGGTCACGACGGCAGGCGTGTCGCTGCCCCTGGCCAGCGGCAGGGCGGCATGAGCGACCGTGTCCGTCATGAGATCACCAACGACGACGACCCGCGTCATGTCGTCTCACCACCTTGATTACCTGGGCTGAGCAGGCAGCTCCCGGAGCCGGGCCCGGCTCGGAGCTAGCCCATAGAACTTAACAGTTTCCCAGACCGCGCTCGTGCGGTTCGGGCTCCGAAAACCATGCTTAGGAGCGATTCGATCACGTTTGGAGCGCGACCGGGAGGCCCGCCACGACCAGCATGGTCTCCTCGGATTCCGCCGCGAGCCGCTGGTTCAGCCAGCCGAGCTGGTCGCGGAACAGCCGTCCCGCCGCGAACGCGGGCACCACGCCCGAGCCGACCTGGTCGCTGACCGCCACCAGCCGGACTCCGGTGGCCCGCCAGGCCGCCACCAGATCGTCGACCCTGGCCTCGATCCCGGCCTGCGCCCGCCCGGCGGTGCCCCCCGCGTCCTCGACCCCCGCGTCCTGGGCGCCGGCGTGGGCCGGCGGCTCGGCCCAGGCGCCCTCGGCGTCCAGCACCGCCGCCAGCCAGGTGCCGATCCCGTCCACCAGCACGGCCCCGGACAGCCGCCGCAGCTCGGCGGCCAGGTCGGTGGTCTCGATGGTGCGCCACCACGCCGGCCGCCTGGCCCGGTGCGCCGCGACCCGCCTCGCCCACTCGGTGTCCGGGCTGCCGTCGGCCCCGGTCCACCCGCCGGGATACGGCCCGGCGGCCACGTAGGTGACCTCCGGCTCGGCCGCCAGCCGCAGCTCGGCCTCCCGCGATTTCCCCGACCGCGCCCCGCCCAGGATCAGCGCCCGGTGCGGCAGAGCCGGAACGGAGCCAGCCTGGTGGCCGGGTCCGCCCGGCAGCGGGGCCGGCGCGCGCAGCGTGTCGCCGTCACCTGGAACGACCGCGTCCCAGAACCCGCACCGCCGCGCCAGTTCCCGTTCTGACCGGACCCGATGGTCGGCGCACCAGAGCGCGGCGATGGTGGCCGGCCCGGCCAGGCCGTGCGCCCGCAGCCCGCCGAGCTGGGCCGGGTTGCCGAGAAGGTCGAGAACGACGATGCCGAACGCAGCGGTGCCGGGCGGCGGCTCGGGGATCTGGCCCGGTCCGGCGGTCACGAGCAGCCGGGCGCCGTCCGGCCCGGTGATGTCCCAGCCGCCCGGCACCCGCGTGACCCGGTGCCCGCCTGGCCCAGTGCCGCCCGCCCCGCCGGCCCCGGCCACCGGCGCCGGCGCGCGGCCCGGCTCGATTAGCAGCACGCCATCCACGAGCAGACGGCCCGGCTGACGCCCGCCGCCGACGGCCGCACGCAGGCACGACGCGCACCGGCAGCCCGCCTGCGGCCAGCCCGCCGACCCGCCGGTGCCCAGAAACCGGACGTCCAATGCCCTGCCCTCGCCATGTCAGTGACTTACGATGGGCCGGCGTCCGCCGGCCGCTGCGACCGGCCCGATCCTAGTTACCGAGGGCGAGTCATGACCTGGACCTGGCAGAGCGAGAACACCGACGCGACGGCGTCCCGCGAGCTGGCGAAGGAGACCTTCGGCAGCCAGGGTGACGCGGAGAGCTGGCTGGGGGAGCACTGGCGCGAACTGCTCGACGGCGGTGTCGAGCAGGTCAGCCTGGTGGAGGACGGCCGGGTCGAGTACGGCCCGATGAGCCTGGCCCCGCCGGCCTGACGGTCTCGCCAGCGCCGCGCGTGCTGCCCGAACTGCGGGCGCGGCCCCGCCGAATCGCGGGACCGCGCCGCGCGCGACGTGCGAGCCGTTACGGGCGGCTCGGCGGGCTGACCGTCTCGGCCGGGTCGGAGACGATCACCGGGCCGAGGACCTCGTCGATCTTGGCGAGGAGGTCGGCGTCCAGCCGGACCCCGGAGGCGCCGACGTTGTCGCGCACCTGCTCGGGCCGGGTGGCGCCGACGATCGCCGCCGACACGTTCGGGTTCTGCAGCACCCAGGCCACCGCGAGCTGGGCCATGCTCAGCCCGGCCTCGGCCGCCAGCGGCTTGAGCTGCTGCACCCTCGTCAGCAGGTCCTCGGTCAGCAGGTCCGTCATGAACCCGCCGCCGCGCTCATCGGTCGCCCGCGACCCCGCGGGCGGCGCCTGGCCCGGCAGGTACTTGCCGGTCAGCACGCCCTGCGCGATGGGCGAGAAGCAGACCTGGCCGATGCCTTCCTTCTCGCACAGCGGCACGACCTCGGACTCGATCACCCGCCAGGCCATGTTGTACTCGGGCTGATTGGACACGATCCGGTCCAGGCCGAGGTCGGCGGCGATGCGCAGCGCGGCCGCGATCTCCTCGGCGCGCCACTCCGAGACGCCGATGTACAGCGCCTTGCCCTGGCGCACCAGGTCGTCGAAGGCCCGCATCGTCTCTTCCAGCGGGGTCTCGTGGTCGAAGCGGTGGGCCTGGTACAGGTCTACATAGTCGGTCTGCAGCCGGCGCAGCGAGGCGTGCGCGGACTCCATGATGTGCTTGCGGGACAGGCCACGGTCGTTCTGGCCGGGCCCGGTCGGCCAGTAGACCTTGGTGAAGATCTCCAGCGACTCGCGGCGAATCCCGTGCAGGGCGCGGCCGAGCACTTCCTCGGCTTTGGTGCCGGCGTAGACGTCGGCGGTGTCGAAGGTGGTGACGCCAGCGTCGAGTGCGGCCGCGACGCAGGCACGCGCCGCGTCCTCCTCAACCTGGGAGCCGTGGGTAATCCAGTTGCCGTAGGCGATCTCGCTGATCTTCAGGCCGCTGCGGCCGAGGTGGCGGTATTCCATGCCGCCTAACTTAGCGGCCCCGTACTTATTGGCCCGCCCGCTGGCCTGCTAAGTCAGACCTTGTCGCCGATCTTGACCCGCGGTGACGGCATCCGGAGCCGGCGAAGCTGGGTGCCGCGCAGCGCCGTGTACATTCGCACGCCGCGCACGCTCTCGCCGGGGAACCGCTCCTGCGCCAGGGCGATGACCCGGCGGCTCACCCACCAGCCCTCGCCGATGATGATCAGCAGGATGGCCACGATCAGGACGTCCACGATCCCGCTGCCGCGCAGCCCGGGGATGAACAGCAGCAGCACCAGCACGGCAACCCCGTACAGGTAGTACTCGCTGATGCCGCGCCTGGCGTCCACCACGTCGCGGGCGAGCGCGCGCACCTTGCCCTGGTCCTTGCGGGGCAGCGCCCAGTCCTCGCCGCGGCGCATCGCCTCCATCCGGCGCTGCCTGGTGACCCGGTCCCGGTCCCTGGACTGCTGCGAGGCGGCCTTGCGGTCGCCGGGCGCGGTGTAGGGCTGGCGGCGGCGCTTCTCGACCTCGCTGCGCTTGGGCGTGGGCCTGCCCTTGGCCGCCGTGAAGCCGGGGCGGGAACCCTCCTGGCCGTCCTGCTCTGGCCCGGCCTCGGGCTCCTCTTCTAGCAAGGCGGGCGCATCGCTGGCGCGTCGTCGGAACACGCTGCTCAGCCTACCGGGACGAACGGCCGCAGATCGCCAGCTACGGACGAGCCCTGCGTGCTGACGGGGGTATCAGGGCGTCGTAGGGTGGAAGCCACACGTGCCGGCAATGTCCGTTGCCTCTCGCAGGCCGCTAGTCCGCGGCACTGCCGCGCTGCGGCAGCGGTGTACATGTATGAGGGGATGGTCGCGCCCATGGGCGTAATGAAGAGAGTGTCCACACTCTTCCGGGCCAAGGCCAATAAGGCCCTGGACCGCATGGAGGACCCTCGGGAGACGCTGGACTACTCCTACCAGACGCAGCTGGAGCTCCTGCAGAAGGTGCGCCGGGGCGTCGCGGATGTGGCTACCTCGCGCAAGCGCGTCGAGCTGCAGATCAATCAGCTCCAGCAGTCCTCCGACAAGCTCGACCGGCAGGCCAGGGACTCGCTGGCGGCCGGTCGCGAGGACCTCGCCCGCGAGGCGCTGACCCGCAAGTCCGGCGTAGCCTCCCAGCTCAGCGACCTCCAGACGCAGTACACCTCGCTTCAGGGCGAGGAGGAGAAGCTGACCGGCGCCTCGCAGCGGCTGCAGGCCAAGGTGGACGCCTTCCGCACCAAGAAGGAGACCATCAAGGCCACCTACACGGCCGCCGAGGCACAGACCAGGATCAGCGAGGCATTCACCGGCATCTCCGAGGAAATGGGCGATGTCGGCATGGCCATCCAGCGGGCCGAGGACAAGACCGAGCAGATGAAGGCGCGCGCCGGCGCGCTGGATGAGCTGATGGCCTCTGGCGCGCTCGACGACGTGGTCGGCGGCCCCCGCGATGACATCCAGGCCGAGCTGGACCGGATGGGCGGGGGCCGGGACGTGGACAGCGAGCTGGCCAGGATGAAGGCCGAGCTTGACCAGGGCGAGGCGCCGAAGGAGATCGAGGGCGGCCAGGATGGCCAGTCGGCCGGTGCCGCGACCGCCTCTCCAGCCGAGAAGCAGGTGGGTGACCCGCAGTGATCGTCCGGATCCTGGGAGAGGGCCAGCTGGAGATCGTGGACTCGGCGCTGCCCGAGCTGAACGAGCTCGACGCCAAGCTGGAGGCGGCCGTGGAGCGCGGCGACGAGGCCGGGTTCGCCACCGCGCTATCGGCCCTGCTTGGCCGGGTCAGGGAGCTCGGCTCGCCCGGCCGAGCCGGACGCGCTTGAGCCGTCCTCGCTGATCCTGCCGCAGGCAGACGCCACAATGGACGACGTGCGCAGGCTGCTCGCCGGGGACGGGCTGATCCCCGGCTGACCGGGGAACGATCACCGGCGTCAGATCGTTGTAGCTATGTAATGAAGTAAGGCGGTTCCCGACCGGGGACCGCTGAGGAAACGGAGGCGCCCCCAGATGGCGCGAACTCGCTACGCGTCTGACCCCGGCCTCATCGCGCGCATGGGCGCGACGATGTTCCTGCTCGGGCTTGTCTTCGTCGGGCTGATCGTCGGCCTGTTCTTCCTGCTGAACGTCTACAGCAAGGGGTCAAGCGGCGACGGCCTGGTCATCTTCGCGGCACTGATCGGCATCGGCGCGGCGTTCGGGTCCTACTACTGGTCGGACAAGATCGCGATCCGCACCTCGGGCGCCCGGATCGTGGGTCCGGATGACGGCCCGGAGGCGGCCCGGCTGCACGCCATCGTGGACCGGCTCTGCGCGCTGGCCAACATGCCCAAGCCGCGCGTTGCCATCGCGCCGACCGCCATGCCCAACGCCTTCGCCACCGGCCGCAGCAGCAAGGTGGCGGTCCTCTGCGCCACCCGCGGCCTGCTGGACAAGCTGGACGACAACGAGGAGCTTGAGGGCGTCCTGGCGCACGAGATGTCGCACGTGGCGCACAAGGACGTCGCGGTGATGACGATGGCCTCGTTCCTCGGCATCGTCGCCGCGCTGCTGGTCAGGTTCGCCTTCTACTCCGAGCTGTTCGGCGGGGGCGGCGGCCGTCGCGGCGGCCGGGGCAACAACGACCAGAACGCCCTGCCCATCATGCTGATCGTGATGCTGGTCGGGATGGTCGTCTACGCCATCAGCTTCCTGCTGATCCGGCTCCTGTCCAGGTACCGGGAGCTGTCCGCCGACCGGTCCGGGGCGCTGCTCACCGGCCGCCCGCATGCCCTGGCCAGCGCGCTGGTGAAGGTGACCGGCGAGATGGCCAGGATTCCCACCAGGGACCTGCGCGCCGCCGAGCCGCTGAACGCCTTCTACTTCACCCCGGCGCTGTCGAGCAAGCGCGGCGAGCTGAGCCTGTCCGCGATCTTCTCCACCCACCCGTCCCTCGACAAGCGGCTCAAGCAGCTGGACAAGATCTCTCAGCAGCTCGGCCAGTAGGAGCGCAGCACGCTTGGGATTCCTCGACACCCTGCTGGGCCGTACCAAGCCGGCGCCGCCGAACCTGGATAACCTCTTCGCCCTGCCCGGCGCGGCGATCACCCTCCAGGCGGCGACCGACTTCACCCCGACCGGCGCGGGGTCGGTGTGCTTCCGGTCGGCCGAGGGCCGGGCGTTCAGCGACATCGAGAAGGACGTCCGCGAGCTGCTCAGCATGGGCGAGGACCGCAACGCGGTGCAGGTGTCCACCGACTCTTACGGGTTCTCCTGGCTGGTCTGCCGCCATGACCCTGGCGACCCCGAGGGCCTGGTGACCAACCTGCACGCGGTGAATTCCTCGCTGGAACTGGGCGGCTTCGGCCCGCAGCTGCTCTGCACGATCATGTCGTTCAAGGACACCGGAGGGCGCAACCTCGGGCTGGTCTACCTGTATAAGCGCGGGACGTTCTACCCGTTCGCCCCCAAGTCGGGCGAGCGCCGCGACAACGGCCTTGAGCTGCAGATGCGCGGGGTGCTGCAGAACGACCTCAAGATCGAGCCCGAGCTGGGCCGGTGGTTCCCCGTCTGGGGCGCTCCCGGCCTCTAATCAGGCGCACCCTGACCAGGCGTACTTGGCCGGCGGCCATCGCCGGAATGCCGGGGCAGGGCATATGGTTGGTAGTGCAGGTAACGGGGCTGCGCCGCAGGGGCGCGGGCCAGTCGGACCGGGAGACTCATCCAGATGACAGTTCAGGACCAGACTGCCACCCAGGGCATCATCCTCAGTGAGGGCGCGGCGGCCAAGGTCGGTGCGCTGCTGGAGCAGGAGGGCCGTGACGACCTGCGGCTGCGCATCGCGGTCCAGCCAGGCGGCTGCTCGGGCCTGCGGTACCAGCTCTACTTTGACGAGCGCTCGGTGGACGGCGACGTAATCAGCCGGTTCGGGGCCGTCGAGGTCGTGACCGACAAGATGAGCTCGCCCTATCTGTCCGGTGCGACCATCGACTTCGTGGACACGATCGAGAAGCAGGGCTTCACGATCGACAACCCGAACGCCTCGGGCTCCTGCGCCTGCGGCGACTCGTTCCACTGATCTTCTAGCCCGGCCAGACGGCTACGGCGCACCGCCTGCGCGGCGCGCCGTAGCCGTTCGCGCTTTCCGGGGCTCCCGCTGGCCGCGATAGCCTGACACCGCCGTGTTAGTCCTGTCCTCGCCCGCGCCTGCCGAAGGATCCCTTGTGCGCATTGCCGTGACTGGTTCAATCGCGACTGACCACCTGATGACGTTCCCCGGCCGGTTCGTCGAGCAGCTCATGCCGGACAAGCTGGACAAGGTCGCCCTGTCGTTCCTGGTGGACAACCTGGAGATCCGCCGGGGCGGGGTGGCCGCTAACATCGTGTTCGGGCTGGGCTGCCTGGGCCTGCGGCCGCTGCTGGTCGGCACGGTCGGCAAGGACTTCGCCGAGTACCGGGCCTGGCTGGATTCCCACGGCGTGGACACCAGCGGGGTGCGGGAGTCGCAGCGGCAGCACACCGCCAGGTTCATCGGCACCACCGATGCCGACATGAACCAGATCGCCTCGTTCTATCCCGGCGCGATGAGCGAGGACGGCCGCATCGACCTGGGCGAGCTCGCGGGCCAGACCGACCTGGTGCTGATCAGCCCCGGTGACCCGGACGCGATGTTCGCCTTCACCGCCCAGTGCCGCCAGCATCAGATCCCGTTCGCCGCCGACACCTCCTGGCAGCTCGCCCGGATGGACGGCGACCAGGTGCGGGAAGTGGTGTCCGGCGCCGCTTACCTGTTCAGCAACGAGTACGAGGCCGAGATGATCGAGCAGAAGAGCGGCTGGAGCGCGGCCGAGGTGACCGGGCAGGTCGGCGTGCGGGTCACCACGCTCGGCGCGGCCGGCGCCCGGGTGGACCGGACGGGAGAGCAGCCCGTGCTCGTCGGGCCGATCCCGGACGTGACGCCGGCCGAGCCGACGGGAGCCGGCGACGCCTTCCGTTCCGGCTTCCTGTCCGCCGTGAGCTGGGGGCTCAGCCTGGAGCGCGCGGCCCAGCTCGGCAACCTGCTCGCCGTCATGGTGCTGGAGACCACCGGCCCGCAGGAGTACGTCGTCGAACCGCTGCGGATGGCCGAGCGGCTGACCGCCGCCTACGGCGCCGAGGCCGCTCAGGAGATCGCCGCGCGCCTCGGCTAAACGTCTGGCCCTGGCCCGCCGGGAGCGGGCCAGGGCCAGACGCCATGCGCGGGGACATCAGCCCCGCCGGAGATCAGCCCCGGCGGAAGCTCTGGATGTAATCCGCGGGCGAGCCGACGCCGGTGGCGTCGTCATAGCCAGTGGTCGCGTGCAGCGCCGCCGCGCCCTCGCCGTCCACGCCGAGGGTGCGCAGGAAGTACTGCAGCGGGCCGCCCTTGGTGGCCGGGTTGGTGTAGTTGTCCCTGACCTGAGCCAGCGGCCCGGGCCCGAGCGGGTGGTCGGTCACGTCGTGGTACGCGCTGCTGCCGTACCGGTGGTAGATCGCCCAGTTCGCGAACCCGAGCGCCCCGCCGAACTCCTGCTGCGCGTCGGCCTCGATCCCGGCGAACGTCGGGCAGGCCACGCTGGTGCCGCCGATCCTGCTCAGCGCGAAGCCGTAGCTCTTGCCGTTGGGCAGCAGCACGGTCTCGCCGACCAGGAAACCGGTCGCCGGGTCGGCGTAGGCCGACACGTCCGGCACCTCGCGCATCGGCGTGGAGCTGTGCGACCCGTTGGGCAGCCGCTCCGACAGCGAGGACGGCACGACGCCCTTCTGGTAGCCGGGCTGCGCGTACAGCGTGGAGGTGCCGCCGCCGCTGGCGCCGTCGAAGTCCGCGGGCCACTTGCCGGGCAGCTTGTCCTGCCACTTCTTGCCGCCCTTGGCCAGCGGGCTGATCATCGTGCCCCAGGACGTCTCGAACATGTAGTTGCCGGTCTTGCCGATGGCCAGGCTGGTGCCGCCGACCGCGGTCACGAACGGGTCGGACGTGGGGTAGTCGACCTGGATCTTGTCGGAGCCGCCCGGGTCCTCGCCGGGGGACTCGTAGCCGTTGTCGCCGGAGGAGAACATCACCTCGATGCCCTCGGCCGCTGCCGCCTGGAAGATCAGGTGGTACACGTCGGTGAAGCCGGCCGCGCCATCCTCGGTGTCGCCCCAGGAGTTGCTGATGATGCTGGCCAGGTGGTTGTTGACGATGCGGGCGATGGCGTCGGCCAGGTCCGGGTCGTCGCAGCTCGCCGCCGCGACGAACCGCACCCTGGCGCCCGGCGCCAGCCCGTGCACCGACTCCACGTCCAGGGTCTGCTCGCCGTACCAGCCGGCCGCGTCGCACTGGTCAGGGCCGGCCTGGGTGAACGACGACGGCAGGTACTGCTGGTACTGGCCCTTGGCGAACGGCTCGTCGCCGACCACCTTGGCGTAGGTGTTGGCGTCCTTGAGCATGGTCGGCGAGGCGTAGGCGTCCACGACCGCGACGGTCTGCCCGGCCCCGGTCATGCCGGAGGAGGCCACGCCGTAGACCCCGCGGACCTGGCGCGGGGTGTACCCGCAGACCGCCCACGGCCAGTGCTTCCCGTACGCGGTCGGCTTCTTGAGCGCGGTCTTCTGGTTGTAGTACGCGCCGCACGGCTTGGCGATGTAGTAGTTCGGGCCGGGTGGCGGCAGCTTGCTTGACGCCGTGGTGGCCGCCCCCGTGGTGGCCGATGCCGTGGTGGCCGATGCCGTGGCCGCCGCCATCGGGCGCATCACCTGCCGCGCGGTGCTCAGTCCGGTCACGTCGAGCACCGAGGAGGCCACGCTGGCCGGCGCGGTCGCCGCCTGCTCAGGCGCCCGGACGACGCCCTGGCCGCTCAGCCGGTAGTCGGCGAACCTGACGCCGAACGCGGCGCTGGCCGCCGCCACCGAGCCCGAGACCGTGACGTAGCTGTCGGCGACGTGGCCGGCGTGCACCGCGGTCACCTTCATGCCCGACTGGCTCAGCCAGGACCGGACCGAGCCGACCTGCGCCGCGGTGGTACCGAACCTGGCCTGGAGCTGGGCCGGCGACAGGAAGTGCCGGTAGTCGCGGTTGCCGGGGGTGGACACGGCGATGGCCTCGGCGTTCAGCCCGGCCGGGTCGCGTGGTGCGAGGTAGACCCGCGCGCGGACGGTCCCTGAGGTGACGCCGCGCTGGCTGGCCAGGTGCGCGGCGACCGCCCAGGCGGGGTGGGTGCCCGCGATCGCGACGCGCTGGGTGCCCGAGGGCGTGCCCGCGGACTGGGCCCAGGCGGCACCGCTCCCGATGGCCGCGCTGGCGACCCCCAGCGCGGCAATGGCCAGCCCGGAGCTGGCAGCCCGTAGCCGGGCATGGTGAGGCATGCGGGTGTCCTTCCTGATTGGGGGGAAGATTCGGCGGCCCGCCATTCGGGCGGCCGCTAGGCCCACCATCCAGCCTGGGGGAGTGGCATGCAAGGCAAACGCGCCGGGATGCGCGCAGTTGTTCCCCGGCAGCGCGCGGTAGCGTGGCGGCCATGCCGTCCGTCCTCGCATCCGGGTATCACGGCCCGCCTGAGCTGACCCTGTCCACCGCGTTCAGCCAGTGGGTGCTCGATCCCTGGGCGCTGGCCTTCGTGCTGGTGCTGGCGGGCGCGTACCTGACCGGGGTGCGCCGGGCGCGCAAGGCGGGGCACGACTGGCCGGCGGGCCGGATCGTCGCGTTCTGCGGGTTCGGCCTCGGCTTCGCGGTCATCGCGACCATGTCGTTCCTCGGCGCCTACCAGAACGTGCTGTTCTACGCCAGGGCGGCGCAGACCACGGTGCTGCTCCTGGTCGTCCCGCTGTTCCTGGCCCTGGGCCGGCCGATCACCCTGGCCATCGCGGCGGCGCCGCGGACCGGCCCGCGGATCGAGGCCGCGCTGCGCAGCAAGGTGGCGAAGATCGCCACGTTCCCGGCCATCACCACGCTGGTGCTGGTGGTCGTGCCGTTCATCGTCTACTTCACGCACTGGTACCCGGCCGGGCTCGAGTCGGTGGCGGTCCGCGAGCTGACCCACCTGGCGCTGCTGGTCCCCGGCTTCGTGTTCTTCTGGACGCTGCTGCGGGTGGACCCGGTGCCGGTCAACTACCCGTACGTGGTGGCGCTGTGGATCACCGGCGCGGAAGTGATCGGCGACGCGATCCTGGGCCTGGCCATCGTCGCCGACCCGAGCCTGATCGCCAGCGCCTACTACCACGCGCTGGCCAGGCCGTGGGGGCCGACGCTGGCCACCGACCAGGTGCTGGGCGGCGGCACCTTGTGGGTTCTCGGCGACATCGTCGGACTGCCGTTCCTGGTCGCCCAGCTCATCCAGATGATCCGCGAGGACGAGGCGGACGCGAAGGTCATCGACGCGGAGCTGGACGCGGCCGAGGCGGCTCAGGCAGCGGCCGGCCAGGCGGCCGCCGCGCAGGGTGGTGAGCCCGCGCTGGTTTCGCCCGTGCTTGCCTCGACGGGCAAGCCCTGGTGGGAGTCAGACCGCCGGTTCGCGGGCAGGTTCGAGGCCGTCGAGCCCGGCGCCGACGAGACCCAGTAGCCCCGCTAGAGACTCAGTAGCTCCGCCGGACCAGGAACGACCAGCCCGCCTCCTGGCGCCTGGCCGCGACGAACTCGTGCGACTTCAGCGCGCACCAGGCCGGCAGGTCGGTGGTCGCGGCCGGGTCGTCGGCCAGCACCTCGACGACCCCGCCGATGGGCACCTCGCCGATCCGCTCGGCCAGCATGATGATCGGGATCGGGCACTTGCGGCCCAGCGCGTCAATGGTCAGCGCAGCGGCATTCTCGGCTACCACCCGCCTACCTCCCCCTCGCGGTTAGCACCCAGACAGTCTGACGCAGTTCGCCTCCGGTGGCGAGCTGACGGCAATGCGTGACGCGGCCGGCTGCTCGCGCAACATCCGCCGCCCCAGTTACCGGGGGCAGCGCAGGATGGTCCCCCGGTTCGTTGTACTGTTTCCACGACAGGCTGTAGGACGAGCGTTTCCCGGCCTGTCCTGAGCCGGGAGTCATCCGCTGGGAAGGCAATCTGTGAGTCTCATCCGCAGTCACCCGAACTATGGGGTGAGAGCACGCCAGCTGCGGCGCTGGCTGCCGCGCACGGCGCTGGTCATCGGCCTGATGACCATGACCGCCGGCTGCAAGTCGACGACCTTCACCAGGCTCGGCCTGGTGCCGCCGGAGACCCGGCAGGGCCAGATGATCATCAACCTGTGGCAGGGGTCCTGGATAGCCGCCATCGCGGTCGGGAGTCATCGTCTGGGGCATGATCATCTGGGCGATCATCTTCCACCGCAAGCGGTCCGACCGCGTGCCGCATCAGGTCAGGTACAACCTGCCGATCGAGATGCTGTACACGGTCGTGCCGTTCGTCATGGTCGGCGTGCTGTTCTACTTCACGGCCCGCGACGAGAACTCGATCGACAAGCTCTCGCCGAACCCGGCCGTGGTGGTGAACGTCACCGGGTTCCAGTGGAGCTGGTCCTTCCAGTACCCGCAGTACCAGGTGAACAGCGGCAAGGCCCTGTGCGGCGGCGACGACGTCTGCGAGCTGGGCCAGACCTGGAACGGCAAGATCCCCGGCAACCGGGGACAGCTTCCGCTGCTGGAGATCCCCGAGCACGAGACGGTGCGGTTCAACCTCACCTCGGTGGATGTCATCCACTCGTTCTGGGTCGTCCCGTTCGAGTTCAAGCGTGACGTGGTGCCCGGTCACCCGAACCACTTCCAGGTGGTCGCGACCTCGACGGGCACCTCCATCGGCCGCTGTTCCGAGCTGTGCGGGCTCTACCACAGCCGGATGCTCTTCCGGGTGAAGATCGTGACGCAGGCCCAGTTCAATGCGTGGATCCACGCGCAGCAGGCGCAGCAGAACGCAGCTGGGAGTGCTCAGTGACGGCGATCAACCCGGCCGTGCAGACGGCTCCGCAGGTCCAGGCAAAGGGCTACCACAAGGGCTCGCTGCTGGCCGACTGGCTGTCGTCCACCGACCACAAGATCATCGGTCACCTGTACCTGATCACGTCGTTCGGGTTCTTCATGATCGGCGGCCTGATGGCCATGATCATGCGGGCGCAGCTGATGGGCCCGGACAATCACATCGTGTCTGACCAGGTGTACAACGAGCTGTTCACGATGCACGGCACGATCATGCTGCTGCTGTTCGCGACGCCGCTGTTCGTCGGGTTCGCCAACGAGATCATGCCGCTGCAGATCGGCGCGCCTGACGTGGCGTTCCCCCGGCTGAACCTGCTCAGCTACTACTTCTTCCTGTTCGGCGGCCTGATCCTGGTGGTCAGCTTCCTGACCCCGGGCGGCGCGGCCGCGTTCGGCTGGTACGCGTACGCCCCGCTGACCAGCTCGGTCTACTCGCCGGGCATTGGCGGCGACATGTGGATCATGGGCCTGGTGCTGGCGGGCCTGGGCACGATCCTGGGTGGCGTTAACTTCGTCACCACGATCCTGTGCATGCGGGCGCCGGGCATGACCATGTTCCGGATGCCGATCTTCACCTGGAACATCCTGCTCACCAGCATGCTGGCGCTGCTGGCGTTCCCGGTGCTGACCGCGGCGCTGCTGGTGCTGGAGATCGACCGGAAGCTCGGCGCGCAGGTGTTCGCGGCGAACAGCGGCGGCGCGATCTTGTGGCAGCACCTGTTCTGGTTCTTCGGCCATCCGGAGGTCTATATCGTGGCGCTGCCGTTCTTCGGCATCGCCACCGAGATCCTGCCGGTCTTCTCCCGCAAGCCGTGCTTCGGCTACAAGGGCCTGGTCGGGGCGACCATCGCCATCGCCGGCCTGTCGCTGACGGTGTGGGCGCACCACATGTTCACCACCGGCGCGGTGCTGCTGCCGTTCTTCTCCTTCATGACCTTCCTGATCGCGGTCCCGACCGGGGTGAAGTTCTTCAACTGGGTCGGCACGATCTGGCGTGGCCAGCTCACCTTCGAGCCGGCCATGCTGTTCATCCTGGGCTTCCTGATCGTGTTCCTGTTCGGCGGCCTGACCGGCATCATCCTGGCCTCGCCGCCGCTGGACTTCGCGGTCAGCGACTCCTACTTCGTGGTCGCGCACTTCCACTACGTGCTGTTCGGCACGGTGGTGTTCTGCATGTTCGGCGGGTTCTACTTCTGGTGGCCGAAGTGGACAGGCAAGAAGCTCAACAGCACGCTCGGAAAGTGGCACTTCTGGTCGGTCTTCATCGGCTTCAACCTGACCTTCCTGGTGCAGCACTGGCTGGGCGTGATGGGCATGCCGCGCCGCGTCGCGAACTACCCGTTCCTGCCACACCTGGCGACCACGCTGAACGACATCTCCTCGATCGGCGCGTTCATCCTCGGCGCGTCCACGTTCATCTTCTTGTACAACGTGTACTGGACCCACAAGAACGCCGAGCAGGTCACCGCCGACGACCCGTGGGGCTTCGCCAACTCGCTGGAATGGGCCACGTCCTGCCCGCCGCCGCGGCACAACTTCACGTCCATTCCGCGGATCAGGTCCGAGCGCCCCGCGTTCGACCTGCACTACCCGCACATCACCTCGGGCCGCAACCGTGAGCTGGAGCTGAAGAACGGAGAGAGCCAGTGAAGGTCGAGGCCTACCTGTTCCTGGGCTGCGCGGGCTTCTTCGGTGCCGCCGACCTCGTGTACTGGAACTTCTCGCATGACCCGACCGGCACCACGGCGCTGGCCCTCGCGGTCTGCCTGGCGTTCCTGACCGGGTTCTACGTGCTGTTCACTGGCCGCCGGCTTCCGCAGCGGCCGGAGGACAACCCCGAGGGCGAGATCTACGAGGGCACCGGCGAGCTGGGCTTCTTCAGCCCGCATAGCTGGTGGCCGCTGTTCGTTGGCCTGGCCGGCGGCCTGGCGGCGATCGGCATGGCGATCGGCTGGTGGCTATTCCTGATCGGCGCGCTGGCCGTCATCCTGTCGATGATCGGCTTTGTCTTCGAGTATTACCGGGGCCATTACGCGCACTGACCGGCGCGTGGCCAGGCTCCGTTAGCGGCGCCACTCCTGCCATCCCTACATGGCGTTACCTTCTCGCGACGCGACCCGCATAGGCTGAACCGGTCTTTGCGGGCAGAGGGGAACGCCATGTACGGGGTGCGCACTTTCCGGAACCTATCGAGACCGTCTCGCCTGGCGCTGCCGCTCGCGGCCGGGGCGGCCGGGCTGGCGCTGGCCGCCCTGCTGCCGAGCGCCGCGGGCGCCGCGGTGACACCCGCCGCCACGATCAAGGTCAAGGTCGACGGCCTGAACCGGGCCGGCAAGGTCGTCTCGGTCCAGCCCTCGCTGATCAACGTCACCAGCGGGTACACCTACTTCTCCGCGGGCGGGGCGGTCCGGCTGCCGGCCGGTACCTACCTGGTGGGCGGCTCAGTGCCCACCTACAACAGCTCGCGGCAGGCGGTCAGCCAGACCCTGGTCGTCCGCCGGGTGACCATCACCAGGAGCGAGACGGTCCGCCTGAACGGCGAGCACGGCAAGCTGGTGCGGGTGGGCCTGGCGGTCAGCGGGGCCGCGCAGCAGTCGCTGACCGTGATGGCCTGCCTGGCGCCGAGCAGCGGCAGCGAGATCGCCGCCTCCGCGAGCGGCGGCCAGGGCGTCGCGGTCTACGCCGTGCCGTCCCGGCACGGCGGCGTCATGTTCACCTACATGAGTGACTGGCAGAGCCCGTCGGCGCAGTACCAGCTTTCCGGTAACCGGCATGACGGCATCCCGTCCGTCCTGTCATTCCGTCCCCGGCTGTCCAGCCTGGCGAAGATTGACTTCGTGCTGCGCGCGAACGAGACGCCGCCCGGCAACCTGCTGGTCCAGGCCGACCCCAACGGCGGGAACACCGTCTGCCAGTCCGGTGCCGGCCTTTACTCGAACGTCAGCGCCCCCTCGGCGACGACCGTCTACCGCACGCCGGGTTCCTGGCTCACCTCGATCGGAGTGGAGCGGGGCAGCCGCGGAACCGGTTACATCTACCGGACCAGGACCTACCGCGCCGGGCACAGCTACGCCGACCGGTTCCTTACCGCCGGCTACGGCCCTCGCGACATCATCCCCGCCATGGAGGGCGACCTGTTCAACGCCGACGTGTCGGACTTGTTCGCCGACCCGGTCGCGCGGGGGGACAACTGCTGCGACAAGTCCGTCGTCACCCTGCGCCAGGGCAGCCACCTGATCAAGAAGCAGGACCGCAGCGAATGGCGCGAGCACAACGCCTTCAACGTGACCCTGCACAAGCGCGGCTGGTACACCCTCAGCATCAGCTCACGGAAGTGGAGCCCGTACGGCAGCGAGCGCCGGCCTGCTGTCCAGCCTGGTGACCCTGGTGCAGCGGTTCTACGCGGTGCCGGTCCCGCCGAACGGCGTCTACAAGCCGTTCGGAGTGACCAACACGCTCTTCCAGCCCCGCGGCCTGAGCACCGAGAACAGCGCCGCGCCCGGCGCCCGCACCACCGTCGTCATCCACGTACTGCACGGCGGGACCGCGAAGCTGCGGGCCGTCGAGGTGCAGGAGTCAGGGAACGGCGGCAAGACCTGGCACCGGCTGCACCTGACCCGCGGCGGCGGCGGCTGGCAGGGCGTCATCACCGCCCCCGCCGGCGGCTTCGTGTCGCTGCGCAGCACCGTGACCAACGTCAAGGGCGATTCCACCGTGGAGACGATCTACCACGCCTACGGGATCTCCTAGCGCGGCTAGCCGGCCAGGATCTCGGCTAGCCGGGCGGTGACCAGGTCCCAGCGCCACTCCCGGTCCACCCACTCCTGGCCCTTGTCGCCCATGGCCGCCGCGCCGGCCGGGTCGGCCAGCAGCTCGGTGAGCCGGGCGGCCAGCTCGCTGATGCCATTGCCGGGCACCACGTAGCCCGTCTCGCCGGGCAGGATCGCGTCGGGCGCGCCGCCTGAGTCACCGCCGATGACCGGCAGCCCGGTCGCGGACGCCTCCAGGTAGACGATGCCCAGGCCCTCCACGTCCAGCCCGGCGCGCCTGGTGCGGCACGGCATCGCGAACACGTTCGCCGCGTCGTAGTAGGCCGGCAGGTCCGCCCACGGCACCGGGCCGGTGAACAGCACCGAGTCGCCCAGCCCTAGCCGGCCGGCCAGCTCGCCGAGCTGGCCGCGGTACGGCCCGTCGCCGACCAGCATCAGCAGCGGGTCACCGCCGGCCTGCGCGCGAACCGCGGGCCAGGCGCGCAGCAGCGTGTCCTGGCCCTTGCGCCGCACCATCCGCGATACACAGCCGACCACCGGCCGGCCGGCCGGGATGCCCAGCCGCTGCCGGATCGCCGCCCCGCCCGCGCCGGGCCGGAACGCCGCGGTGTCCACCCCCGGCGCGAGCCGGACCATCCGCGCGGCGGCCTGCGGGGACAGCGCCCTGGCCAGCCGGATCCGGAAGTACTCGCCCAGGTAGGTGAGGACATCGACGTCGTCGCCAATGCGCCGCAGCAGCGACCTGGCGCCCGGCAGCGCCGCCCAGCCGGCCTCGTGGCCGTGGGTCAGCGCGACGATCCGCCTGGCGCCCGCCTTGCGCAGCGAAGGTGCCAGCAGGCCAAGCGGCGCGGCCGCCCCGAACAGGACGGTGTCGCACTCGTACTCGGACAGGATGCTCGCCGCCTGCCGGGCGACGCCGGGGACCGGCAGCATCAGCGAGGTCGCATGCCGGACCACGGGGAACGGCTGCCGGGCGTCGAACTCGGCGGCCCCCTCCCAGGCGGGCGCGTACACGCAGGCCGTGCCGGGCGGCAGCCGGGTCGCGAGCGCGTGCACGAACGACTGGATCCCGCCGCTGCGCGGCGGGAAGTCGTTGGTGACGATCAGGACGTTGCCCATTGCTCTCCCGTGCGGCCGGGCCTGGGCCGGCAAGGTAAGCGAGCCTACCGGCCCGCCGGGCCGGCCCGCGGGCGCTACGGGACGACGGCCCCGTCCAGCTCCTCGGAGTACCAGCCGGACAGCTTGACCTTCTCGACGTCCGCGCCGGTATGCGGGGCGTCTATCAGGTACCCGCCGCCGACGTACATGCCGACATGCGAGTTGCCGGCGAAGCCGAGGATGTCGCCGGGCTCCAGGTCGGAGGTAGAGACGCTCTGCAGGCCGCTCATCTGCTCGTAGCTCGTGCGCGGGATGGAGATGCCCGCGTAGGCCCAGGCCGCCATCATCAGGCCCGAGCAGTCGAACCCGGAGTTGCAGGGGCCGGTGCCGCCGTAGACGTACGGGCAGCCGAGCTGGTCATAGGCGAACTCCACGGCCTTGTCCGCCTGGCTGCCCGTGGGGCCGTGGTAGTGACCGCCGCCGCCACCGCCGCCGCCAGGCCCGGTGCCGACCCGCTCCGGGGGAGTGAGCTGGTTGAGCAGCGCCTTCTCCTTGGTGATCAGCGCTTCCAGGGCCGCCTTCCGCTTGGTGAGGCTGGCCTTGAGCTTGGCGATGCCCTCCCTGGTGTGCAGGGCCGCCTGCTGGGCGCTGGTCAGTGCCTTGGCCGCCGCGATGAACTGGTCCATCTCGGCCGCGTTCGCGGAGGACAGCTCCAGCAGGATCGAGGACTGGTCCAGGACCTGCTGCGGGTTGCCCGAGGTGAGCAGCACCATCGAGGAGTTCATGGCGCCCTGCTCATAGTCCTGCGCCGCGATCCGGCCCACCTCGGTGCGCAGCCCCGCGAACTGCTTGGAGTACCTCGCGGCCTCCCTGTTCACGATCTTGAGCCGCTGGTTGGCCGAGCTGCAGCTCCTGCTTGGCCTGGTCGAGCTGCTGGTCCAGCTTGTCGGCCTGGGTGTAGAGCTCGCTCAGCTTCTTCTGCACCTGGGCGACAGTGAGCTGCGGGCGGGCCACCGCGACGCCGCCGGTGGAGACCAGCATGCCGAGCGCGGCCAGGGTGGCGGTGACCGCCGCCGTGGCGGGGTACCGCAGTCGCGCGCTCAGTCCCCGGCGGCCGGCGCGCCACCTGGTCCAGGCGGGGGCGCCGCTAAGCCGCGGTGCGTGGCTGCGGCCGGGCGCGCCGTCTGGCCGCGGCGCTCCGGCCTGGTCCCGGCGATCCTCTGGCGGCGTATGCACCGGCGTGACAGCTCCTTCTCCCGCTGCCGGGGAAGTCCACCCGGCCCGATGTGCGGAGACTCGGCACGGCCGGTCGCCGCCGCCCTGCTGGGCGGCTGATGAGCGAGACGGCCCGGGGCTGAGACTAGTGAACCTGCAATGGTGTATTCAACCGGTTCGTAACTTCCCGTGGATCAAGTATTCGCGGCCGGGTGCGATAACGATGGCATTACGAATCTCATCCCGCCGGCCGCGCGGCACCGCCGACTGCCCTGCGTGACGGCACGAAGGCGGTGTGACGCGGGCGGCGAGGCTGTCAGTGCCCCGGCCTACGGTGAAGGCGTGACCGGATCGCTGGAAATCCCGCAGAGCCAAATCTCCGGCACCCGCGGTAACGGTCATCATCCCCCGGACGGGCATATTCCGGACGGGCATAATCTGGCCGCCGTTCGGCCGGCCGGCCCGCCGTGGAGCGGGCGCCGGGCAGGGCTGCCCGAGGATGTCCCCGCGGTCATCGTGGATGTCGAGACGACCGGCCTGCTGCCGCAGGAGGCCACGATCATCGAGATCGGCGCCGTCCGGCTGCGCCGGCTCGCGGGTGACGGGGGAGTTTTTCTCCCTGGTCAACCCAGGCGTGCCGGTGCCGCCCGACATCAGCGAGCTGACCGGGATCACCGACGAGCTGGTTCGCCCCGCCCCGCGCGCGGCCGCCGCGCTCGCCGCGTTCCTCGCCTTCGCCGAGGGCGCGGTGCTTGTCGCCCACCACGCCCCGTTCGACCTGGCCTTCCTGTCCGGCGGCAGCCTCGCTAGCGGCCTGTCCTGGCCGGCCGCCACCGTGCTGGACACCGCGGTGCTGGCCCGCCTCGTGCTAGACGGTGAGCAGGTGCCCGACTGCAAGCTCGCCACCCTGGCCGGCTACTTCGGCGCGGCCACGCACCCCTGCCACCGGGCGCTGGCCGATGCCAGGGCCACCGTCGACGTCCTGCTCGGCCTGCTCGGCGAGCTCGCGGCCCGCCGGGCGGCCGGCCTGCTAGGGGAGTCCGAGCTACCTGGCTCACCCGAAATGCGGGCCGAGTACGGCCTGCTCCCCGCCGGCCACCTGCCCGCCAGCGGCTCGCCCGTCGTCCTGCCGGCCGCTACTCAGCCGCTCAGTCCCGGCCTGCGCGGGCTGCCGCTGTACGCTACTGCCGCGGCCGGGGCACGGGTTCCCGGCGAGCCCAGGAGGCGACCGTGGTCACCGCTATCGTCCTGATCAAGGCCGATGTCGCGCGCATTCCGGAGACGGCTGAGAAGATCGCCCAGCTCCCGGCAGTCAGCGAGGTGTACTCGGTGACCGGCGAGTTCGACCTCGTCGCGCTGGTCAGGGTCCGCCAGCACGACGAGCTTGGCGACGTGATCCCCGGCTCGCTGAACAAGGTCGATGGCGTCACCCACACCGAGACGCACATCGCGTTCCGCACCTACTCGCGGCACGACCTCGAAGCCGCCTTCGCCATCGGCTACCCCGAGCAGGATTAGCCCGCCCACCGCCCCGGCAGTGTTAGCTGGCCTCCTGCGCCCGGACTAGTCCCGGCGTACCCGACTAACGTCGCGGGCCGCTAGCGGGGATGGCGGGGGCGGGGTTAGTCCCGGCCGGTGGCGAGGCGGCGGCTGGTTTCCGCCCAGCGGACCAGCAGGTCGGCGGCGGCGCCGGAGTCCACCGCCTGCGCCGCGCGGGCGTACCCGTCGGCCAGCGCGGCGGGCAGCTCATCCGGGCCGGACACGCCGGCCTCGGCGGCCAGCGCTGTGGCCGCGTTCAGCAGCGCGGTCTCCCGCACCGGCCCGGGCGTCCCGCCGACGAACGCGCGCACCACGGCGGCGTTGACCGCCGGGTCACCGCCGGTCAGGTCCGCCGGGGCGGACCTGGGGATGCCCAGGCTGGCCGGGTCGAAGCGGGTCTCGCTGACCGTGCCGCCGTGCACTACCCAGACGGTGGACGGCGCGGTCGTGGTCAGTTCGTCGAGGCCGTCGTCGCCGTGCACCACCAGCGCCGAGTTGCCCCGGGTGGCCAGCACCCCGGCCAGGATCGGCGCCAGCCTCGGGTCGGCGACGCCGACCGCCAGCGCGGCGGGCCTGGCCGGGTTGGCGAGCGGGCCGAGGAGGTTGAACACCGTGGGCACGCCTAGCTCGCGGCGGGAGACCGAGGCATGCCGCAGGGCCGGGTGGTACAGCGGGGCGAACAGGAACGCCGCGCCCACCTCCTGCGCCAGCCGCACGGTCGCCTCCGGTGGCAGGTCGATCACCACGCCGAGCGCCTCCAGCACGTCGGCGGTCCCGCAGGACGAGGAGGCGGCCCGGTTGCCGTGCTTGACCATGCGCGCCCCGGCCGCCGCGGCGGCGATGGTGCCCATGGTCGAGAAGTTCACGGTGTGCGCGCGGTCCCCGCCGGTGCCGACCAGGTCGGTGATCCGGCCGGGCACCGAGATCGGCGCGGCGTGCGCGAGCATCACCCTGGCCAGGCTAGTGACTTCGGTCACACTCTCGCCCTTGGCCCGCAGCGCGACCACGAAGCCGGCGATCTGGGTCGGCGTGGCGGCGCCGTCCATGATCTCGCCCATCGCCCAGGCGGCCTCCTCGGCGGTGAGGGACTCGCCCTTGATCAGCGCCCCGATCAGCCCCGGCCAGCTCGTCCGCGCGTCCATAGCCGCGTCAGGCCCTGGTGGCCGGCGTGCCCGCGGCGCGCTCGCGCATCAGGCCGGCCAGCTCCCTGGCCAGCGCCACCGGGTCAAGTGGGTTGCTGACAACGGCGTCGGCGCGGGACCAGGTGGCCAGCCAGCCGTCGTCGGCCCGGCCGACGACCAGCAGGACCGGCGGGCAGTTGTAGACCTCGTCCTTGGCCTGGCGGCAAATGCCCATCCCGCCCGCGGGCTGGGCCTCCCCGTCAAGGACCATCACGTCGGCCCCGCCCGCGTCGAGCAGGCGGATCAGCGCGGGCTGCGTGGCGACCTCGATGATCTCGGCCTCGGGGACATCAGCGGCGGGACGGCGGCCGATCGCGAGCCTGATTCTGGCTCGGACGTCCGCATCGTGGCTATACACAACGACCTTCATGGAACTGGATGCTACCGACCCGGGGGGTCGGGGCACGAAGACCTACGCGGTGTCGTAATAATGGCCCCGTGGCGACAGCAACTACTGAGGTGGTCCCGCGCACTCCCGCGAGCCGGCCGAACCTCGTCAGCGTGGGGACGATCGTCTGGTTGTCCTCCGAGCTCATGTTCTTCGCGGGCCTATTCGCCATGTACTTCACCGTCCGCGCGGTGGATAAGGGCATGGGCAAGCACTGGCCGATGGCGCACCTCGACCTGCCGCTCGCCACCGCGAACACCATCGTGCTGCTGCTCTCCAGCGTCACCTGCCAGCTCGGGGTGTTCGCGGTGGAGCGCGGCCAGATCCGCCGCCTCGGCCGGATCTGGAACGTGGCGAAGTGGGGACTGCGCGAGTGGTACGTGCTGTCCTTCCTGATGGGCCTGTACTTCGTCTGCGGCCAGGGCTACGAGTACCTCGACCTGATCCGGAATCAGGACGTGACCCTCTCGCACACCAACTACGGGTCGGTCTTCTACCTGACCACCGGCTTCCACGGGCTGCACGTGACGGGCGGCCTGATCGCGTTCCTGT
This sequence comes from uncultured Actinomycetota bacterium, assembly GCA_963725175.1. Classification (GTDB taxonomy): domain Bacteria; phylum Actinomycetota; class Actinomycetes; order Streptosporangiales; family Streptosporangiaceae; genus DASUBV01. The sequence goes on along the minus strand of CAVRXH010000006.1, from coordinate 1,012,244 downwards.
TCCTGCTCGGCAGGACGTTCGCCGCCAAGAAGTTCACCCATGAGCAGCAGGTCAGCGCCATCGTCGTGTCGTACTACTGGCACTTCGTTGACGTGGTCTGGATCGGCCTGTTCACCACCATCTACCTGATCCACTAACCCGGGGACTGGGGAAAGCTGTGACCTGGATCACCTCAAGGCGGCGGCACCCGGCGGCGGGCTACGCCATCCTCCTGCTCGGTCTCCTGCTGGTGGGCGCCGTCTACGCGTCCATCACCGGAGCCGGCACGGCGGCCTCGGCCGCGCCTCCGGCGCCTCGCAACGAGGCGCAGATCAGTGCCGGGCGGACCATCTTCCTGCAGGACTGCGCGACCTGCCACGGCATGGCCGCGCAGGGCACTCCCGGGGTCGCTCCCGGCCTGATCGGCGTCGGCTCGGCCGCCGTCGACTTCCAGGTGAGCACCGGCCGGATGCCCGCTGCCGAACTCGGCGCGGAGAACCCGCGCAAGCCGCCCCGGCTGAACACCACGCAGACCCACGCGGTCGCGGCCTACATCTCCTCGCTGGGCGGCGGGCCGGCCATGCCGTCGGCGGCCGAGGTGAGCACCCAGGGCGCGGACATCGGGCTCGGGCAGCAGCTCTTCGTGGCCAACTGCTCTCAGTGCCACAACTTCGACGGCGCCGGCGGCGCGCTGACCTACGGCAAGTTCGCGCCCCCGCTGACGCAGTCCACCCCGACTCAGATCTTTGAGGCGATGCTGACCGGCCCCGAGGCGATGCCGGTGTTCAACAACAACACCATCACGCCCGGCCAGAAGCGCGACATCATCGCCTACGTTACGAGCACGCGGCAGCTCGCCAACCCTGGCGGGTTCAGCCTGGGCCGGGTCGGCCCGGTGACCGAGGGCCTGGTGGCCTTCCTCGGCCTGCTGCTGTTCATGGTCCTGGCGGCTCTCTGGATCACTGCGAAGCACGGGAAGTCAACTACTGATGAGTGAATCGAACGCCCCCGGACAGCCAGGCGAGTCCCGGCAGGGCGATGACCTGATGGCCGACCTCGCCGCGAGCGGCGGGGACGCCGGGCAGGCGGAGGGTCCGCGCGGCCCGCGCCGGGTGATCGGCACGCCGGCCCCGGCGCAGTCCCGCACGATGCTCTCCGCCGACCAGGAAGAAGAGGCGAAGCGGGCTCCGGTCCGCGAGCTGCCGGCCGACGTGGAGGATCTCGACCGGGCCAAGCGGGTGGAGAAGGTCGTCGCGGCCTGCTTCCTCCTCGCCATGCTCGCGGGCATCGGCTTCATCGCCGCCTACGTGATCTTCCAGGTGCACTCGGTCAATAACGTGCTGCACTCCAACCTGGCCCTCGGCACCACCATGGCCGTCGCGTTCCTGGCCATGGGAGTCGGCGCGACCATCTGGGTCAGGCACCTGATGCCGCACGTGGAGATGACCGAGGAGCGGCACCCGCTGCGGTCGACCGACGAGAACCGGGCGGCGTTCGCGGAGACCTTCGAGGAGGGCGCGGAGACCAGCCAGTTCGTCAAGCGCCCGCTGATCCGCAGGACGCTGATCGCGGCCACCGTGCCGGTGGCGCTCGCCCCGGTGGTGCTGCTGCGTGACATGGGCCCGCTGCCCCGCAAGAGCCTGGAGTTCACGGTCTGGAAGCGGGGCACCCGGCTGGTCGTCTACAGCACCGGCCGCCCGCTCACCCCGGCCGACTTCAGCTCGCCGGGCGCATCGCTGAGCGTCATCCCGCAGGGTTACGAGGACGACGACGACGCGCTGGCCAAGGCGGTCACCACGCTGATCAAGTTCCGGCCAGGCGAGCTCGGTGCGCCGACGGTCATGAACTGGACGGTCAACGACATCGTCGCCTACTCCAAGATCTGCACTCACCTCGGCTGCCCGGCGGCCCTGTACGAGCAGACCACGCACCACATCCTCTGCCCGTGCCATCAGTCGACGTTCGACGCGGCGCACGGTGCGAAGGTGCTCTTCGGCCCGGCCACCCGGCCGCTGCCGCAGCTTCCCCTTACCACCGACGCGCAGGGCTACCTGGTCGCCGCGAGCGACTATCACGAGCCAGTCGGCCCGAGCTACTGGGAGCGGTCATGACCACCAACAGGGCGCTGACCGGAGTCGGCAGCTTCCTGGACGACAGGCTGCACGGTGCCAGGGGAGTGCGCGTTTTCCTGCGCAAGGTCTTCCCCGACCACTGGTCCTTCCTGCTCGGCGAGATCGCGCTCTACTCGTTCATCATCCTCCTGCTGACCGGCACGTTCCTGACGCTGTTCTTCGAGCCGAGCATGTCCACGGTCATCTACCACGGGTCGTACCACAATCTGGACGGCGTGCGGATGAGCGAGGCCTACGCCTCGACGCTGAACATCAGCTTCGACATCCGCGGCGGCCTGCTCATGCGGCAGATCCACCACTGGGCCGCGGACCTTTTCATGGCCGCGATCATGGCGCACATGATCCGGGTGTTCTTCACCGGCGCGTACCGCAAGCCGCGCGAGGTGAACTGGCTGATCGGCATCGTGCTGTTCACCCTCGGCATGCTGGAGGGCCTGTTCGGCTACTCGCTCCCCGACGACCTGCTGTCCGGCGCCGGACTGCGGATCTTCGAGGGCGTCATGCAGTCCATCCCGATCGTCGGGACCTACCTGGCGTTCTTCGTGTTCGGCGGCCCGTTCCCCGGCCACGACATCATCCCGCGGATGTACATCCTGCACGTGCTGGTGATCCCCGGCCTGATCCTGGCGCTGATCACCGCGCACCTGTTCATCATGGTGTTCCAGAAGCACACCCAGATGCCGGGCAAGGGCCGGACCAACGAGAACGTGGTCGGCGCCCCGATGTACCCGTACTTCATGGCCAAGACCGGCGCGTTCTTCTTCTTCACCTTCGGCGCCCTGGCTCTGGCCGCCACCTTCGCCCAGATCAACCCGGTCTGGCTGTACGGTCCTTACAACCCGGTGGCCATGTCGGCGGGCTCGCAGCCCGACTTCTACATGGGCATGCTCGAAGGCGCGCTGCGCGTGTTCCCGGCCTGGCAGTGGGTGGTGTTCGGGCATACGTTCGCGTTCAACGTGTTCATCCCGGCGCTGGTGCCGCTCGGCATCATCTTCACCGGGGCCGCGTTCTGGCCGTTCATCGAGCAGTGGGTAACCGGGGACAGGCGCGAGCACCACATCAACGACCGGCCGCGTAACGCGCCGACCAGGACGGCCATCGGCGTCGCGGTGATCGCCTTCTACGGCATCCTGTGGGCTGAGGGCGCCAACGACGTGATCGCCGACCACTTCAACATCTCGCTGTACCTGACAACCGAGATCGCCAGGGTGATGTGGCTGGTCGGGCCGATCATCGCCTACATCCTGACCAAGCGGATCTGTCTCGGCCTGCAGCGCAAGGACCAGCACATGCTGGTGCACGGGCTGGAGACCGGCATCATCAGGCAGCTCCCGAACGGCGAGTTCATCGAGGAGACCAGGCCGGTTTCCGAGGAGAAGGCCGCCGTGCTGGCGGCCAGGACCTCCTACCCGGCGCTGCCATCCGCCGACAAGGCGGACGGCGACGTCCCCGCGCCCGGCATGCGGGGCGCGATCGGCCGGGTCAGGGAGCGGTTGTACAAGGTCGTCACCGAGAGCGTGCCGATGGAAGATCACCCGAACGGGCATGGCAACGGCCACGGCAATGGCCACGCCATCGAGTCCGGGCACGACACCACGCCCGCCTCGGCCTCGTCCTCGTCCGAGGGGGAGTCTGGCTCCCAGCACTGACGAGCCGGCCCAGGGCGGCCGCAACAGACGCCAGAGGGCGGCGGGCACCACAGTGCCTGCCGCCCTCTGGCGTCGTACCAGGGCTTAGCTGTAGAGCGCCTCGATGTCGGTGGCGAAGTCCTTGGCCACCACGGACCTGCGCACCTTCAGCGACGGGGTCAGGTAGCCGGTTTCCTCGGTGAAGTCCACGGTCAGCACCCGGAACCGGCGGATCGACTCGGCGCGGGACACCGCCTTGTTCGCGTCGTCCACCGCCCCCTGGATCTCCGCGATCAGCTCGGCGTCGGCGGCAAGCTCGGCCACCGGCGTGCCGGCCGGCTGGCCGTGCTGCTGCGTCCAGTGCTCCAGGGACTCGGTGTCCAGGGTCACCAGGCAGGCGATGTAGGGCCGCTGATCGCCGACCACCATGCACTGACTGACCAGCGGATGCGCCCGGAGCCGGTCTTCCAGCACGGCGGGCGCGACGTTCTTGCCGCCGGCCGTCACGATGATCTCCTTCTTCCTGCCGGTGACCCGCAGGAAGCCTTCCTCGTCCAGCTCGCCCAGGTCGCCGGTGTGCAGCCAGCCGTCGCTGTCCAGCACCTCGGCGCTCGCGTCGGGATTCCGCCAGTAGCCGGGGAACACGTTAGCCCCGGCTATCAGGATCTCGCCGTCGTCGGCGATCCGCATGCTCACGCCGGGCAGCGGCTGGCCGACCGTGCCGATCTTGTTGCGGTCCGGGCGGTTCACCGCGGCGGCGGCCGAGGTCTCGGTCAGTCCGTACCCTTCGAGCACGGTGATGCCCGCGCCGCGGAAGAAGTGGCCGAGCCGGTCACCGAGCGGCGCGCCGCCGGACACCGCGTACCGCACCCGGCCGCCGACGGCGGCCCGCAGCTTGCCGTACACGAGCCGGTCGAACAGGCCATGCCGGAGCCGCAGCCCCGCGCCGGGGCCGCCCGGCTGCGCGTCACCGGCCTTGCTCCAGGCGATCGCGGTGTCGGTGGCGGCCCGGAAGATAGCGCTCTTCAGGCCGCTCGCGCTGGCCTGCTGCTGGGCGCTGTTGAAGACCTTCTCGAAGACCCTCGGCACGGCCAGCAGGAAGCTGGGCCGGAACTCGGGCAGGCCCTTGGCCACCGTGCTGGCATCTGGCCAGTGCCCGAGGACGGCGCCCGATTCCAGGCAGCCGACCTGGATGACCCGCGCGAACGAGTGCGCCAGCGGCAGGAAGAGCAGCGTGGCCGCCGAGCCGTCGAAGAGCTGCGGGGCGATGGCGACCGCGTTGCGGACGTCGGACAGCAGGTTGCGGTGAGTCAGCTCGCAGCCCTTGGGCCGACCGGTGGTGCCGGAGGTATAGATGATGGTGGCCAGGTCATCGGCACCGCGCGCGGCGCGCCTGGCGGCGATCTGCTCGTCGGTCACCGCGCTCGCCGCCGCGGTGCCGGATAGCTCGCCGAGCCGCTCGACGGACCAGATCTCGCGCAGGTCCGTCAGCTTGTCCCTGAGACCGCCGATCAGCTCGCCGTGCCGGTCCGTCTCCGCGAAGACCGCGATGGCGCCGGAGTCGCTGAGGATCCACTCGACCTGCTCGGCCGATGAGGTCTCGTAGACCGGGACCGTCGCGGCGCCCGCCGTCCAGATGGCGTAGTCGATGAGCGTCCACTCATACCGGGTACGCGACATCAGCGCGACCCGGTCGCCCGGCTGGATCCCGGCCGCGATCAGGCCGCGCGCCAGTCCGGTCACCTCGGCGTGGAAGACCTCCGCCGTGACGTCCTGCCAGCTTCCCTCAGCCGTCCGGCGGCGCAGCATCGTGGCGCCAGGCTCGGCGGCCGCCCGGCTGAACACGACGTCGGCCGCGCCTGCGCTGTCGGCGATCTGAGCCAGCGCCGGAATGCTGTAGTCGCGCACGTAACCTCCTGGCCAGGCGGGCATTCACGCGGATCTTTAAGGACCGTACAACGCCACGGGCGTGCAGGCCCAGGCGGGCTGGCCCGAGCGTTGCGTCGCGAGAGGTACGCTCCGAGTCATGGCGGACAGGACCAGCTCTGACATCACGGTGGCCGCGCCAGCGCCGGCGATCATGAGCGTTATCGCCGATTTCGCCGCTTACCCGGACTGGGCGACCGGAGTCCGTTCCGCCCAGGTCGTCGAGTCGGGGACGGACGGCCTGCCCGCCCGGGTGCGGTTCACGCTGGATGCCGGGGTTATCAGGGACAGCTACGTGCTCGCCTACGACTGGGACGCCGACGCCGGGGTGCGCTGGGAGCTGGACAGCCAGGGATCGATGATCTCGCAGATGTCCGGCGGCTACCGCCTGGTGCCCGACGGCGGCGGTACCCGGGTGACCTACGAGCTGGAAGTGGGGCTGAAGGTACCGATGATCGGGATGCTGAAGCGCCGGGCCGAGAAGACGATCATCGACACCGCGCTGCGCGGGCTGCGCGCGCGGGCCGAGAGCATGCCGGGAGGCGGGAACCGTGGCTGAGCCGGTCCGCGAGCCCGGGGACCGCACGCAGGGCGCGCCGGACGACGCGGCCGCGAGCGTCTGGGAGGCCGCGGTCAGCGCTCCCGCCACCAGGGCCCCCGCCACCAGCGCCCCCGCCGCCGATGCGGCGGCCGCGGGCGAGTCCGGCGAGGAGCCGGCCGACGGGGAATCTGGCACCGGCTGGCCGGGCGCCGGGCCGCGCGACGCGCACGGCACGATCGGCACCGGGGCACCCCTGGTGCGCAAGCCGGGCCAGCCCGACCCGAACATCAGGGACGCGGGCAGCGGCCGCCCTGGCCAGTCCGCGGACTGGCGGCCTGCCCAGCGCAGCTCGGCCGCCGGGCGGCCTGCCCAGCGCAGCTCGGCCGCCGGGCGGCCTGCCGCCAGGACCAGCCGCGACGGTGCCGCCCGTGATGGAAGCCGCCGTGATGGAGGCGGCCGGGGGAGCGTCGGCCGAGAGGCCAGCGGCCAGGGCGAGGACCGCCGGCCGGGGCAGTTCAGCACCGAGCTGCTGTCCGGCGTGCAGCGCTGGCTGATCAAGTCGAGCGCGAAGACCATGCGCCGTGAGATCGAGGGCCAGGTCCGCAAGACCCTGACCGGCTCGCGCGAACAGCGGTCCGATGTCTGGGGCACCGCCACCACCGAGCCGCCGCCCGGCGTCGGCGAGGCGCCCGAGTGCACCTGGTGCCCGATCTGCCAGGCGGCCCGCCGGATGCGCGAGCCAGGTTCTGGCGGGCGCGGCTCCCGGTTCTCCGGGGTGTCCGAGGCGGTCAGCGCCGCCGTTCAGGATGCCGTGGGGGTACTGGACGGAGTACTGTCACGGTCCGCGGCGAGTCACGGTGACCGGCCGCCTGCGGACCGGGCAGCGGGCCGCCGACCTGCCGGTTCCGCGAGTGAGCAAGCGGAAGCGGAAAGGGCAGCGGATGAGCCTGGCGATCGGAGTTGATGTCGGCGGCACCAAGGTAGCCGCCGGCGTGGTGGACCCGTCGGGCAAGGTCATCGAGAAGCTTAAGCGGCCCACCCCGGCCGCCAGCCCGGCCGGCACCGAGGCCGTCATCGTCGAGGTCGTCACGGAACTGCTCAGCCGCCACGAGGTCGGCGCGGTCGGCATCGGGACGGCCGGCTTCGTGGACGAGACCAGGTCCACGATGATGTTCGCGCCCAACCTGGCCTGGCGCGACGAGCCGGTGAAGAAGCAGGTCGAGAACCGGCTTGGCCGCTCCGTGGTGGTCGAGAACGACGCCAACGCGGCCGCCTGGGCCGAGGCCAGGTTCGGCGCCGCCAGGGACCAGCAGCACGCGCTGCTGGTGGCCGTCGGCACCGGCATCGGTGCCGGGTTCCTGCTCGATGGCCGGCTGTACCGGGGACAGTGGGGCGCGGCGGGCGAGCCAGGGCACTACCGGGTGGTGCCAGACGGGCGGCTCTGCGGCTGCGGGAACCGCGGCTGCTGGGAGCAGTACGTCAGCGGCAACGCCCTGGTCGCCGAGGCACGCGAGTTTGCCAGGCGGGCGCCTGGAGCCGCCGTCCGGCTGCTTCAGCTCGCCGGGGGCAGGGTGGAGGGCATCGACGGCCCGGCCGTCACGCAGGCCGCGAGGGAGGGCGACGCGGTCGCCGTGCAGTGCTTCGAGAACATCGGGCACTGGCTCGGGACCGGCCTGGCCGACCTGGCCGCCGTCCTTGACCCAGGCTGCTTCGTCATCGGCGGCGGGGTCTCCGAGGCGGGCGACCTGCTGCTGCACCCGGCCCGCGCGGCGTTCGAGGCGGGCCTGACCGGCCGCGGTTACCGGCCGATGGCGGAGATCAGGCTGGCGCAGCTCGGCCCGGACGCGGGCCTGATCGGCGCCGCCGACCTGGCCAGGGAAGCCGCCTAGCGGGGTCGGCTGCGGTCGGCCCGGCGATCACGCGCGTGGCGCTCAGGCACCGTGGCGCTCAGGCACCGTGATGATCAGGCACCGTGATGATTAGACAGCGTGATGATTAGACAGCCTGAGCCTCAGACGACAGCGCCGTTATTGTCATCGTCGTCGTGCGGCCGGTCGCCCATCCGCCAGACCAGCGCGACGAAGCCGCCGATGAAGGCCATGATCGCCACCAGCGCCGCCCAGTCAGCGATCTGCCAGTTCGCCAGCGTCGCTACCAGCAGGTAGCCGGGGCCGCCGATCAGGCCGGCCCAGGCGAACCTGGCGGTCGAATCCAGGTGCGGCAGGGGCTCGGGTGGCGGCGGGATGTAGCGGTCGTCCTCGTCGTCGTCGTCCGGCGGTGTCGCCGGGCGGGGCACCTGCGCGGCGCGCCTGACGATGCGGGCCCGGTTGCCGGGAAAGCTCCCGCCCTCTGGTCCGCTCCCGCTCCTGCTGCCGTGCCGTGACCCCCGTGATCCGCGCCCTCGGCGGCGGCTGCCTGACCGCCCGCCGTCCTCATCGTCTTCGTCTTCGTCCTCGGCCGTGCCGCCGTCCGGCGCCCAGTCCGTTCCCTCGGCCCAGTCCGTTCCAGCTGCCCAGTCCGTTCCAGTGGCCCAGCCGTCTCCGGCTCCGGCTCCGGCCCCGGCCGCTTCGGCTGTGCCGACTTCGGCTGTGCCTGCTTCCGCTGTGCCCGCTTCCGCTGGGCCGGCACCGGCGGTACCAGTCGCTTCCGCGCTGGCCGTCTCCGCTGTGCTGGCCGTCTCCGCTGTGCTGGCCGTCTCCGCTGTGCTGGCTCTCTCCGCTGGGCGGCCCGCGTCCGCCGGGTCAGCGGCGTCCGCCGTGCTGGCCGAGTCGCCGATGCCCGCTGGCCCGGCGGCCGCGCCGGGACTCGCCCCGGTCGCTCCGTCCGCTCCCGCCTGGCCGGTCCCGCCCGCCACGTCGGCGGCGGGCGTATCCCATACGCCAGGGGAGTCCCAGAAACCCCCGTGCCCCGCTCCGCCCCCGTAACCCCTGCTGCCCCGTGCACCCCCGTGCCCCGCGGAACCAGTGCCCCGCTTGCTCCTGCCCTCCGGCGGGTCGGGCGCGTCACGGCTGCCCCTGCCGCCCCGCTCGGGCGGCTGCCGCTCGGCGGGCTCGGTGAGGTTTTCCCTGGCGGGCCAGGGCGCCGGGCTGGTGCCGGTCTCCGCCGGCAGGTCGAAGCGCGCGACAAGATCGCGCCAGGCGGCTTCCTCGCCGCTGACGTCCCCGTCTACGCCCTCGCTGCCGCCCACCGCCTCATTCCCTGCCTGATTCCCGCCCGACGCGGCTGTGTGCCCGGACGAACTCCAGGCTCCCAGTGAAGATGGTCTGCGCGTCGTTGTCCAGGGTCGCGACATGGTAGCTGTCAGTCAGTTCGCGAACCTCCAGCTCCGCGCTGGTCAGGCCGTCGCGCAGCACGCGCAGGCTGGCCGGGCCGACCACGTGGTCGGTCGTGCTCTGGTAGCTGAGCACGGGCTGGGTCACCTCGCTCAGGTGCTCACTCGTGACGCGCCACAAGCCTGGCAGCGTAGCAGCGGCCTTGACCGGGATCCGGTCATACCCCGCCTCCGCCGCGCCTTCTTTCTTGATGTCGCTGGCGATGCCCTTCAGCGAGGGGACGACGAGCCTGAGTGCGGGCGCGAGCAGGAACAGCCGGGTGTCGGCGGTGACCGAGGGATTGACCAGGACAAGTCCGGACACGGCGGGGCCGTGCAGCTCGGCCAGCCGCAGCGCCAGGCAGCCGCCCATCGAGAGGCCCATCACGAAGATCTCCTCGGACCAGGTGCGCAGGTCCTCGAAGGCGCGCTCAGTCTCGGCGAACCAGTCTTCCCAGCGAGTCCTGGCCATCTCCTGCCAGGTCGTGCCGTGGCCGGGCAGCCGGGGCAGCGACACGCTCAGGCCTTGCCCGGCCAGGTACTCCGCCCACGGGCGCAGCGATTGCGGGCTGCCGGTGAAGCCGTGACAGAGCAGCACGCCGGTGGCGCCGCCCCGATGGCTGAACGGCTCCGCCCCGGGCATCAGCGGCATGTCGGTGGTCCTCTCGGGCAGCGCTGCGAGGTAACCCCTTGATCGTGTCATGCCGGCCCGCCGGGCGGCAGCGGTTGCCCCCGCGAAACCCGCGCCCGCAGCGGATCCGCGCACCCAGAGGCGGCGACCATGTCCCGAACACCGGGTGGCGTGGGAACATATGGAGAATGTTCTACTGGGTGGTCAAAGCCATACTCGGCCCGTTCCTCCGGGTCATCTTCCGGCCGTGGGCCGAGGGCACGGAGAACGTGCCGCGGGCCGGCGCGGCCATCCTGGCCAGCAATCACCTGTCCTTCTCTGACCACTTCTTCGCGCCGCTGCCGCTGCCGCGCAAGGTGGTGTTCCTCGCCAAGTCCGAGTACTTCACCGGCCGGGGCCTGAAGGGGCTGGCCAGCAAGGCGTTCTTCAGCGGGGTCGGGCAGATCCCGGTGGACAGGTCCGGCGGCGAGGCCAGCGAGCGGGCGCTGCGCACCGGCCTGCGGGTGCTCGCCCAGGGCGAGCTGCTCGGCATCTACCCGGAGGGCACCAGGACCCCGGACGGGCGGCTGTACCGGGGCAAGACGGGCGTGGCCCGGCTGGCCCTTGAGGCCAGGGTGCCGGTAGTCCCGACGGCGATGATCGGCGGCTTCGAGTTCCAGCCGCCTGGCAAGATCACCCCCCGGCTGCGGATCCGGCCCGGCGTCCGGTTCGGCCCGCCGCTCGACTTCTCCCGGTACTACGGCATGGAGCACGACCGCATCGTGCTGCGGGCCGTCACCGACGAGATCATGTACGCGCTGATGAAGATCTCCGGCCAGGAGTACGTCGACGAGTACGCCCCGCGCGGCAAGTCCCGCCTCCCGGCGCTGCGCAAGGCCCGCCCGGCCGTCCGGCCCGCCGCCAACGGCGCGGCCCCGGCTCAGGACGGCACCGCTCAGGACAGCACCGCTCAGGACCGCACCGCTCAGGACCGCACCGCTCAGGACAGCACCGCTCAGGACGGCACCGCCGAGGACAGCACCGCCGAGGACAGCCGAGCCCAGGGCCGCACCGCCCCGGCCCCCGGCAGCACCGACGCCGGCTAGAGCGTCCTAGGCCGACCAGCCCCTCGTCTGGGTGATCGCCTTGCGCCAGCGGGCGTAGCCCTCGTCATCGCGCGGCCCGGGGCTGAACGCCGCGCCGAGCTGCCAGGTGGCCGTCAGCTCGGCGGGGGAGGCCCAGACCCCGGTGCCCAGGCCCGCCAGGAACGCCGCGCCCAGCCCGGTCGTCTCGGCGATCACCGGGCGCTCGACCCGCACCTGGAGCTGGTCGGCCTGAATCTGCAGCAGCAGGTCGTTGGCGCTGGCCCCGCCGTCCACCCGCAGCGAGCGCGGCCGCGCCGCGCGGGCCGCCTGCCCGCCGGCCCCGGACAGCCCCGCCCCGGACAGCCCCGCCCCAGGCAGGCCAGCCTCCGCCATCATCACGTCCACCACGTCGCGGACCTCGTACGCGATCGCCTCCAGGGTCGCCCGGATCACGTGCGCCCGGGTGGTGCCCCTGGTCAGCCCGAACATCGCTCCTCGCGCGTCGGGGTCCCAGTCCGGCGCGCCAAGCCCGGTGAGCGCCGGGACGAAGATCACCCCGCCGGAGTCGTCCACCGAGCGGGCCAGCGCCTCGCTCTGCGCCGCGTTCTCCAGTAGCCCGAGTCCGTCGCGGAGCCACTGGATCGCCGCGCCGGTCACGAAGACCGCACCCTCCAGGGCGTAGGTGAGCGTCCCCGCCGAGTCCATCCAGGCCACCGTGGACAGCAGCCCCGCGGCCGACCTGACGATCTGCTGCCCGGTGTTGGCCAGCACGAACGAGCCCGTGCCGTAGGTGCACTTGGCCGCGCCAGGCTCGTAGCAGGCCTGCCCGAACATGGCCGCCTGCTGGTCCCCGGCGATGCCGGCGATGGGCAGTTCCAGGCCCAGGAACGCCTCGGGGTCGGTGTGCCCGGTCACCCCGGTCGAGGCGGCGATCTCGGGCAGCGCGTGCGGCGGCACCCCGAACAGCTCGCACAGCTCGGCCGACCACTGGCCGGCGGAGATGTCGTACAGCAGCGTCCGGGAGGCGTTGGAGGCGTCGGTCACGTGCCGCCGGCCCCCGGTGAGCCGGGCGATCAGGTAGGAGTCCACGGTGCCCAGGGCCAGCGAGCCGTCCAGCACCCCGGCCCACAGCCCCGGCTCCTGGCGGGCCAGCCAGGTCAGCTTGGTGGCGGTGAAGTAGGGGTCGATCCGCAGCCCGGTCAGCTCGGCGACCCGCGGCTCATGGCCCTGCTCGCGCAGCCGGCCGCAGATCCGGGCGGTCCGCCGGTCCTGCCAGACGATCGCCCGCCGGGGCGCAGCCAGCGTGGCCCGGTCCCAGATCACCGCGGTCTCCCGCTGGTTGGTGATCCCGACGCTGGCCAGGGCGGGCCGCCCGGCTGTGTCCAGGGCCTGCGCGCAGGCCTCAAGCGCAGCCTGCCAGATTCCCTCTGGCAGGTGCTCAACCCAGCCGGGCTGCGGGAAATACTGGCGGAATTCGCAGTACCCGCGACCTGCTACCGTGCCATCGGCGGCCACGATCAGGGCAGTGACGCCCGTCGTGCCTGCGTCAATCGCCAGGACGCTCATGGGCACTAGTGTGACGGGGCGATCTCAACGCTGGAGGGAGAATCCATTGCGAGTCGGAGTGCTGACCGGAGGCGGCGACTGCCCGGGCCTGAACGCGGTGATCCGCGCGGTCGTACGGACCGGCGTGGCCGAGCATGGCTGTGAGTTCATTGGCTTCCGTGACGGGTGGCGAGGGCCGCTTGAGGGCGACACCATGGTCCTCGATGTACAGGCGGTACGCGGGATCCTGCCGCGCGGAGGCACCATCCTTGGATCTTCCCGAACGAATCCCCTGGCTGACTCCGCCTCCGCGGGCGGCCTGTCCGGCCTGGAGCGGATCAAGGAGAACCTGTCCAGCCTCGGTGTTGACGCGCTGGTCGCGATCGGCGGCGAGGACACCCTCGGGGTGGCCAGCAAGCTGAACCAGGCGGGCGCGAAGGTCGTGGGGGTGCCCAAGACCATCGACAACGACCTGGGCGCCACCGACTACACCTTCGGCTTTGACACCGCGGTGAACATCGCCACCGAGGCGATCGACCGGCTGCACACCACGGCGGAAAGCCACCACCGGGCGCTGATCGTCGAGGTGATGGGCCGCAGCGCCGGCTGGATCGCGCTGCACGCCGGGATCGCCGGCGGGGCGAACGTGATCCTGATCCCGGAGAAGCCGTTCGACATCGAGCAGGTCTGCGCCTACGTGGAGCACCGGTTCCAGACCAGGTACGCCCCGATCGTGGTGGTGGCCGAGGGCGCGCACCCCAAGTCCTCAGACGAGATCGCCGACCAGAAGGTGGATGCCTTCGGGCACGCCAGGCTGGGCGGCGTCGGCCAGATGCTGGCCGACGAGATCGAGCGCCGCACCGGCAAGGAAGCCCGCTGCACCGTGCTCGGGCACATCCAGCGCGGCGGCACGCCGACGGCCTTTGACCGGGTGCTGGCCACCCGGTTCGGCGTGCATGCCATGAGGGCCGTGGCCGATGGCGCGTTCGGGACCATGGTGGCGCTGCGCGGGACGAGCATCGACCGGGTGCCGCTCGCCGAGGCGACCAGGGAGCTGAAGCTGGTCCCCGAGGACCGTTACGCCGAGGCCGAGGTCTTCTTCGGCTGAGACAGCCTGGCTGGGCCGCTCAGAGCTTGCGTGGCACTGAGCGGCCCAGCTCGTGGCCAGCCCGTCAGGCTGCGGCGCTCAGAGCCGGGCCGGCTGTGAGCGCCCCAGCTCGTGGCCAGCACCGCCGTAGCCGGCCGCCGCGACATAGGCGGCGCGGCTGCGGGCGTGCAGGCGGGTCTCGAAGCCGTGCCTGGCCGCGGTCTCCACCACGCTGAGCCGGTCCGCCGACGGGCCGGCCAGCAGCTTCCAGTGCGCGACCTGGGTGTCGCCGTTCCAGCTCACGTAGGCGGTGACGGTGTCGCCGGACCGGCTGGCGACCAGGTCGGGGCGGCCGCCTGGCTTGCCGGTCCAGGCGGACTTGAAGGCCCGGTAGTCGTAGGTGCCGTGGCCCTCCAGGTGCGCGTCGAACACCACCGAGCCGTCGGCCGTGTACTCGGTGACATACGGCCGCTCGCCCCAGCCGACCAGCGCGTGGCCGTTGCCCAGGAGCTGGACGCTGCCCAGCGCCGAGGACAGGATGTGCACCGGCGGGTCGTACTGGCGGACGAAGCTCACCTCCCGCTTCGCCTCGTCCACGTGCAGGACCAGGCCGCGGGAGTGCTTGCCGACCTTGTAGTCGCCCGCCTCGTTGTCGAAGATCGTGAGGATGCCGCCGGGGTGCGGGGTCACATGGTGCTGCCAGGCGAACCTGGTGTGCGGGCCCATCGTGAAGTCGCTGTGCTTGCCGCCCAGCCGCCACAGCACCTTGCCGGTCTTGCGGTGCACCTTGTAGACGGTCCAGGTGTTGCGCGAGGAGACGATCAGGTTCCCGTCGGGGGCGACGTTCACCGAGTTGAGGTGGAACTGGTCCCACCCTGACTTAGCGCTGGTGACCATCGGCGCGTAGGAGTAGCTGAACGGCACGTGCTGGTCGCTGCGCCAGGAGAAGACCAGCAGCCCGGTGGCCAGGTCCACCTCCTGGACCTCGCCGTAGTAGTAGAGGTTGTCCGACGAGCCGCCGAGCGACCTGAGGTCGGCCCTGGCGGTGCCGTAGCAGGTGAACAGCGCAGTCCCGGCGTCGGTCAGCACGAAGTCGTGCAGGTCGCCGCTGTAGCCCCGGTGCGCGTAGACCCGGCGGATCTCGGTGTAGCTCTCGTCGGCCAGCACGTAGTGGCCGCGGCCGTGCGCGTGCACCACGCTGCCCTGCCACCAGGTCAGCACCGGCTTGCCCTGGTAGTGCTGTACCCGGAGGTTGAAGGCGCGCAGCCGGGCGGTGGCGTGCTCGGACAGCGGCCTGAACCAGACCAGCTCGCCGGCGCTGTCCAGGATCATCGGCCCCTGCTGGCCGACCCCCGAGTGGCTGTCCATCAGCAGCACGCCAGGCTCGGCCTTGCCGGTGTCCTTGCCGGTCACCGCGCGGGCCGGGTGCAGGCCGGGCCGGGAGTGATAGCGGGCCACGCTGCCGGTGCCGGCCGCGGCGGCGCCAGGTGCGCCGGTGTCCGTGGCCCCGGCCGCGCTGGCCGCGCCGCTGGCCTGCCCGGCGGGGGCGGCGGACGCGCAGCCGGCCAGCGCCGCGCCGCCTGCCACCGCGCCGCCCAGGAGCAGCGCCTGGCGCCTGGTGGGCTCAGGCATCCTGGATCTTCACCGCCTTCGACCTGCCGAGCTCCGCGCCGCTGGCGTCGTAGGGCGCCACGGCGAAGTACGGCCCGGTGCCCGGCACCGCGATGGCGGTCTCCAGGCCGTGCCATTCCTGCTGGCCGGCGGGCGCGAGCGTGGCCGGGGTCTTGCCGCCGAGCACCCGCCAGCCGGCCACCTGCGTCGCGCCGTTCCAGCTCGCGTAGATGATCGCGCCGCCGGCCGGGTTGACGTGCGCCGATACCGCCGGCTTTTCCGTCGGCGTGCCGGTCCACGCCGCGGTGAAGGCACGGTAGGACTGGTCGCCGACCGGGAACTCCCCGTCCAGGGTGAGCTGCCCGGCCGCCGAGAACTCCGAGAAGTAGGGCTCGTTGCCCCAGCCCACGAAGACCCGCCCGTCGGGCAGCAGTTGCATGCTGCCCTGGTTCGCCGCGGCCACCCCGGCGGGGTGCATGTACTCCCTGCGCAGCCTCGCGGTCATCGTCGCGGTGTCCAGGTCGAGCAGGATCGCCCGTGACTGCTTCTCGATCTGCGGCGGTGACCCGCCGTCGTCGAACACGCTGAGCATGCTGACGCCGTGCGGCCGGACATGGTGCTGGAAGTAGAACCGCGTGCCCGAGCCCATGCGGAAGCTCGACTTACGGCCGCCGAGCCGCCAGGCCACCTTGCCGGACGACCGGGAGACCTTGTAGACGGCGCAGGTGTTGCGGCCGGAGATGAGCAGGTCCCCGTCTGGCGCCACGGCGATGGAGTTGATGTGGAAGTAGTCGAAGGGCAGCTTGCGGGTGCCCCCGGTGAACGGGGTCATGGTCTCGGTGACCGGGACATGGTCGAGGCTGTCCCACTCGAACAGCAGCTTGCCGGTGGCGATGTCGATCTCCTGGACGTTCCCGGCCAGCACGAAGCCGCGGGCCTTGCCGCCGACCCTGGACAGGTCCTGCGGGGCCGTCCGGTAGGCGGTGATCAGCGCGGTGTCCTGCGGGGTGATGGCGAACTCGTGCAGGTCGGCGTCGAGCCCCCGGCCCGCGCGGACCCGGGCGACGATCTTGTAGGAGGCGTCGGCGATGACGTCCTCGCCCTCGCCGTGCCCGGCAACGACATTGCCCTGCCACCAGGTGAGCACCGGCTTGCCCTGGTAGGTCTGGGTGTCGAAGCCGAGATAGGCGAGCTGGCCGCTGGGCCGGAACCAGATGACGCGGCCCGAGCGGTCCAGGATCATGTTCCCGGCCTGCCCAGGGCCGGCGCCCGGGTAGCCCTTGGAGGACAGGAAGACGTACGGCGGCGTCGCGGGCGCCCCGGTGCCGATGCTGGTCACGGTGATCGCGGGCGGGGTCAGGTCCGGCCTCGTCACGAACCGCCTGACGACCGCGTCCGGGTCGTAGCCCCCCTGGCCGCCAGCCGCCGGCGAGGAGGTGCTGCCCGCGGGGGTCACGGCGGCCTTGCCGTGCGGCAGCTCGAACCCGACCAGGCCGGCCGCGCCGAGCCCGAGAATGCCGCCCGTGACGGCCCCGCCGCGTTCAAGCAGCTGCCTGCGGGTCAGACGACTGGCTCCCATGTCCTGCTTCTGCCTTCCCTGACAGCACTGTCCGTGCTGGGCCCTCCCGTGCTGGGCCGTCGTGTGCTGGCGAACATGATCTCGGCCCTTGCTCAGGCTTCGCTGAGGCTCAGGTCCGTGTCGCCCGATGATCTGGAGTCAGGAAAGTGGTAGTTATCAGTCATACGGCCGCATAGACCGGGCCAAGCAATGTTAAAGAGAGTAACGCGCGAGTCTCGGCCACCGGGCTCGCTCGGCGCACCCGCCGTCCGCGGGCTGGCACACTGGAAGCTATGTCCGTTACCCCCGCCTCGACGGCGCCCGCTGCCCTGGGCCCGGCGCTGCCGTATGAGCCGTGCGTCCTGCTCAAGCTCGGCGAGGTCGTGCTCAAGGGGGGGAACAGGCAGCGCTTCGAGAAGATGCTGCACGCCAACATCAGGCGGGCGATCCGCGACCTCGGCACCGGGGTGCGGCTGTGGCAGCGCGAGGGCGTCATCGTGCTGCGGCTGATCCCCGCCGCGACCGCGGATTCGGCGCTGGCCGCCGAGGCGGCCGCCGACATGATCGCCGAGCGGATGCGCGCGGTGATGGGCCTGGCCAGGGTCTGCCGCGCGATCCGGGTGGCCAAGGATCCCGAGGCGGCGATCACCGCCGCCGTCGAGCTGGCGGCCGGCCGGTCCGGCAGCTTCGCCGTCCGGGCCAGGCGCCGCGACAAGCGGTTCCCGGTGACCTCCGCCCAGCTCGCCATCGAGATCGGCGCCCGGATCCAGCGCGAGTACGGCTATCCGGTGGACCTGCGCCACCCCGACCTCACGGTGTACGTGGAGGTGGACCAGAGCGAGGTCTTCGTCTTCACCGACGGCCAGCCAGGCCAGGGCGGCCTGCCGGTGGGCATGAGCGGCCGCGGCCTGGCGCTCATGTCGGGCGGCATCGACTCGCCGGTAGCCGCCTACCGGATGATCCGCCGCGGCCTGCGCTGCTCCTTCCTGCACTTCTCCGGGATGCCGCTGACCGGCCCGGAGTCGGTGTATAAGGCCTACGGGCTGGTCCGCCAGCTAGACAGGTTCCAGGGTGACTCGCGGCTGTTCGTGGTCGCCTTCGGCAACGCGCAGCGGCGGCTTGCTTCCTCCGGCGCTGGCCGGCTCCAGATCGTCGCCCAGCGCCGCCTGATGCTCAAGACCGGTGCGGCGATGGCCCGGCGGCTGCATGCCACCGCGCTGGTCACCGGCGACTCGCTGGGCCAGGTCAGCAGCCAGACGCTGACCAACATCACCGCGCTGGACGACGCCGTGTCGCTGCCGATCCTGCGGCCCCTGATCGGCCTGGACAAGAACGAGATCATCGCCGAGGCGCGCGGCATCGCCACGCTGTCGATCTCCGAGCTTCCCGACGAGGACTGCTGCTCGCTGCTGACCCCGCGGCAGGCCGAGACCAGGGCCCGGATCGCGGACCTGCGCCGGATCGAGGCCAGGCTAGAGGCCGATGACCTGGCCGAGGAACTGGCCGCCGCCGCCCAGGAACATACGCCAGGCCGGGTCTGACGTCCCGGCCTGGCTCAGTGCTGTCTTAAGAGCGGGAGGCCGGGTCTGACGTCCCGGCCTGGCTCAGTGCTGTCTTAAGAGCGGGAGGGCGGGTCTGACGTCCCGGCCGATGAGCCCGGGCCAGCACCGGTCGCGCCGTTCAGGCGAGAACTGGCGCTTCTCCCGCGCGGCCCAGCAGCTCACTCAGGTGACGGGGCCAGAAGTCCAGCGGGGCCGCCGCCCACGGCCTGGCCGGCGCGGCGATGACGTCGCGGCGGGCGGGGAGGTCGCGCCGGGACCAGACCGCGGCGTCGCCGCCTGACGAGGTCAGGAACCCGCCGCTGATCCAGACTCGGCCGCCCGCCTGCCCGGTCGCCACGTCGCTGATGCCGCAGCCCTGGCCGTGCCGCAGCAGGGTCCACCTCACCCGGCGGCCGGTAAGGTGGCCGACCAGCGAGTAGGTGCTGCTGCCCGCGTAGTCGGCGGTCACCCAGACCGCGCCGTCCGCGCCGCGGGCGAGCCGGCCGGTGTCGGCGTACCAGGGCGTGGTCACCCGATCCCAGCGGCGGCCGTCGTAGTGCGCCAGGATCATCCGGCCCTCGCCGCGCTTCCCGGACAGGTTGCCGACCACCCACACGTCGCGCGCCGACAGCGCGAGCACGTCATCGAGGCTGGCGCCGGACAGCGCGCGGCCGGTGCGGCTGCGCCGCCAGTGGCGGCCGTTGTAATGCGCGACCATCGCCAGGCCCCGGCTGGCACCGACGGCCCAGATGTCACGAGCCGATAGCGCGCTGGCCCGGTGCACCTGGCCGGCCAGCCCGTGCAGCTGCGTCCAGGCCCGGCCGTTGAAATGCCAGGTGCCGATGCCGTGCGCGCCCGAGGGCGTGGCGCCGAACACCCAGACATCCGCCGGGCTCAGCGCGGTGACCCCGCTGGCGTCGTCGTGGTCGGCCCACCGCCTGGCCACCGTCCAGCGCTTGCCATTCCAGTGCAGCACGTAGCCGCCCGTGTCGCTGACCGCCCAGATGTCGCTCGGCGACGGCGCGCTCGCCGCGCCGATGAAGCCGAACAGCCGCCTCGGCAGCGCCCAGCGCCGCCACGAGGCGCCGTTCCAGTGCAGCGCGACCGGGATGCCGCCGCCGCCTGGGTTGGTCCCGCCGAAGACCCAGACATCCCGCGGGCCAGGCGCCACGATCGCGGAGTAGCCAGAGGCGTCGCGGGCCAGCCCGTAATGCCGGGTGATCGCGACCTGCCAGCCGCCGGCGTCCGCCTCGGCCGCCCGGATCAGCACGCTGCGCCTGGCCGCGGACCGCGTCGCCACGGCTACCGACAGGCGCATGGCCAGGCGGCGCTGCAACGTGCGCCTGGCGAACGCCCGCACCGCCGCGCCGCGGGTCACCGCCGCCTGCGCCGGCCCGCCGCGCGCGCTGCCCGGCAGCACCAGCGTCAGCGCGGCCAGCAGCGGCAGCGCTGTCGCGGCACGGACGGTGCGGTTCATGACGACAGCGCGCTCCTGACGGCGGGGCGGGACCTGAGCGGACGCACAAGTTCAGGCTAAGGCTCGCACATGAGTCCGGCAAAGGAGCCGTCTTAGCTGGTAAATCGCCGCGGCCAGCGGCGGCGGCCCGGTGCTGGCCGGGTCTATGGGAGGCTGGGCGCCGGAGGTACTCGCATGCAGATAGGGCTGCAGATCCCTGACTTCACCCACCAGGCAGGTCCCGGCGGGCTCGGCGCGGACCTGGCCACGGTCGCCAGGACGGCCGACGACGCCGGCTTCGACTACATCGCGGTGATGGACCACTTCTTCCAGATCGGCCCGGTCGGCCCGGTGGAGCACGACATGCTGGAGGCCTACACCACCCTCGGCTTCCTGGCCGGGTGCACGTCGCGGGCGAAGCTGCTGACGCTGGTGACCGGGGTCGTCTACCGGCACCCCGGCATCCTCGCCAAGATCATCGCCACGCTGGACGTGCTGTCGCACGGCCGCGCCTGGCTCGGTATCGGCGCGGCGTGGAACGAGGAGGAGTCACGCGGCCTGGGCATCCCGTTCCCGCCGGTCGCCGAGCGGTTCGAGCGGCTGGAGGAGACCCTGCGGATCTGCCTCCAGATGTGGGCGGACGACGAGTCGCCCTACCACGGCCGGCACTATCAGCTAGAGCGGCCGCTCGGTCACCCGCTGCCTGTCTCCAGCCCGCACCCGCCGGTGCTGATCGGCGGCGGGGGAGAGCGCAAGACGCTGCGCCTGGTGGCCCGCTACGCCCAGGCGTGCAACCTGTTCCCCGGCCCGGAGCTGGCCCGCAAGCTGGACGTGCTGCGCGCGCACTGCGAGGCCGAGGGCCGCGACTACGACGAGATCACCAAGACCTGCTACCACCGGTTCGATGTCGGCAGGAACGGCGAGCGGGCGGCGGCCGTGGCGGACGAGCTGGCTGCCCTGGCAGCGATGGGATTCAGCGCGGCCATCGGCAGCGTCGCGAACGTCTGGGACGTGACCCCGCTTGAGGTCATCGGCAGCCAGGTCATCCCGGCGGTGGCCGGGCTGTAACCAGCCCGGCCCGCCCCGGCCCCGGCCCGTCCAGCCCTGGCCGGCCCGGCCTGGCTAGCGCACGCCGGCGGTGGCTGCCGACTCCAGCGGCGGGGTCAGCGTCTTGCCCATCACCGGCGGCAGCGCCGCCGCCGCGGCGGCTAGCTCGGCGATGTCCTCCCCGGTGAGCGCCTGGTCGCCGTCGCACATCGCGGTCGCGGGCTGCGGGTGCACGTCCACGATGATCCCGTCGGCGCCGACCGCGATGGCCGCGCGGCTCAGCGGGAGCACCAGGTCCCGCCGCCCGCCCGAATGCGACGGGTCGATGATCACCGGCAGGTGCGACAGCCGCTGGGCGACCGGGACTGCGCTGATGTCGAGGGTGTTGCGGGTGGCGGTCTCGAACGTCCTGATGCCCCGCTCGCAGAGCACGATGTCCAGGTTGCCGCGCTGCGCGATGTACTCGGCGGCCATCAGCCATTCCTCGATGGTGGCGTTCATGCCGCGCTTGAGCAGCACCGGCTTGGTCGAGGACCCGACGGCCTGGAGCAGCGCGAAGTTCTGCATGCTGCGGGTGCCGACCTGGAGCATGTCCGCGTAGGAGGACACCAGGTCAACCGACGCCGGGTCGATCACCTCGGTGACCACCGGCATCCCGGTCTCCGCGCGCACGTCGGCCAGGATCCGCAGCCCCGCCTCGCCGAGGCCCTGGAACGCGTACGGCGATGACCGGGGCTTGAACGCGCCGCCGCGCAGCAGCGAGGCGCCCGCCGCCTGGGCCATTCGGGCCGAGATCAGCGTCTGCTCCGGAGTCTCCACCGTGCACGGCCCGGCGATCAGCGTGAAGTTATCCGGCCCGATCGGCACCCCGCCTACCGTGATCACCGACCGGTTGGCATGGTGCTCCCTGCTGACCAGCTTGTAGGGGACCGAGATCCGCACCACGTCGGTGACGCCGGGGTGGCTGCGCAGGTTCAGCGCGCTGAACTGCTCGATGTCCCCGACTAGGCCGATGATGGTCCGGGACACGCCGCGGCTGACGAAGGCCTCGCCGCCCGCGGTCCTGACCAGGTCGACGATCGCGTCGACATCACCCTGGGTGGCCTCGGCGGCCATCACCACCACCATCTCAGTCCTCCTGTCATCCCGCCAATAACGGGTCCCGCCAACGGCTGGCCCCGCCAACAGCTAGTCCCGCCAACAGCTAGTCCCGCCAACAACAAAAGCCCCGGGCCGATCTCTCGGCCCGGGGCTTTTGCAACGTCGCTCGCGTCAGTGCAGAGTCTGGCGGGCGACCGTCCCTGGGCCGGGCCGGTAGCCATACTCAAACCAGAACTCGCGCTGCACGAGCCGTAGCTTAGCGCATGCGGTTTACCGCGCCGTCACGGGTGGGCGCGGGTAAGCGCCAGGACCCGGGGTGGCAAGATGGCTGCACCTTGCGGGGCGGCCACCGCCCCGCCGCCGCAGGACGCGCGGCTGGCAGGCGGGAAGGAGCAGGTCGTCCGGAGATGAGGCAGCCGGGAACCGGCGCGCACCGGACTGGCGACAGGCGGCCAGCCACCGAGCAGGCCGGCGAGCAGCGGCCCGCGACCGCCCGGAAGGCCCCTGGGGCCACGGGCGACGGTGACCGCCCGCTGCCGCCTGGCCAGTACATCCCGCGCAAGCTGCCGGTGCTGCACTACGGTCCGGTGCCCGCCTTCCGCCCGCAGCGATGGGACCTGCGCATCAGCGGGGCCACGGCCGCGGGAGACGAGCAATCCTGGAACTGGGAGCAGGTCAGCGCCCTGCCGCGCCGCGAGGTGGTCGCCGACCTGCACTGCGTCACCAGGTTCACCACCCCGGACAACCGCTGGGTCGGCGTTCCCGCCGCTGAGGTGCTGCGCCTCGCGCCGCCCGCCGACGCGGTGACCCACGTGATGATCTGGGCCGACTACGGCTACAGCGCCAACATCAGGATCGGTGACTTCGCGGCCGAGGACACCCTGCTGGCCACTGATCTGAACGGGATGCCGCTGACCCCCGAGCATGGCTACCCACTGCGGCTGGTCGTGCCGCGGCTGTATGCCTGGAAGAGCGTCAAGTGGGTGCGCGCCATCGAGTACCTGACCATGGACCGCCGCGGCTTCTGGGAAGAACGCGGTTACCACAACACCGCCGATCCCTGGCGCGAGCAGCGTTATTCCTACCAGGAAGAGGAAGGCGAGGGCCCCCGGCCTAGGCCGCCGTCCCGGCGCCAGCGCCGGTCCCGGTCCCGGCCGGGTCATCGCGCAGCTCCCGCAGCGCCGCCACGTCGGCGGCATGCCCCTGCTTGCCGCCCGGCGTCTCCACCACGAACGGCACCCCGGCGGTTGCCGGGTGGCGCAGCAGCCCGGCGAACGCCGTCAGCCCGGCCTGGCCCTTGCCGATCGACTCGTGCCGGTCGTGCCGCGACCCACAGCCATCCCTGGAATCGTTGGCGTGCACCAGGGCCAGCCGTCCCGGCGCCGTCGCGGTGAGTTCCGCGAGCATCGCGGCGGGCCCGCCGTCGGCGGCCAGGTCATGCCCGGCGGCGAACACATGGCAGACATCCAGGCAGAGCCGCGCCCGCGGATGCCAGCGCAGCGCCTCCAGGTAGGGGCCGAGGTCACCCACCACCGAGCAGAGCATCTGCCCCTGCCCGGCCATCGGCTCGATCAGCAGGTCCGGCCCGCCGTCGTCCAGCTCGTCCAGCAGCGGCAGCAGCAGGTCGGCCGCCCTGGCCAGCCCGGCGGCGCGGTTCCCGTCGGTCGCCGAGCCCGCGTGCACCACCACGCCGCGTGCGCCGATCGCCGCGCCGCGGCGCAGCGCGAGCCGGAGCGCGGCGGCCGAGCGCTCCCGCAGCGCCGGGTCCGGCGAGCCGACGTTGACCAGGTAAGGGGCGTGCACGAAGACCGGCAGCCCGGTGCGGGCGACATGGCCGGCGAGGGCGGACTCCTGCGCCGGGTCGCCGGGACCCGGCGCCCAGCCGCGCGGGTTGGACACGAAAACCTGGATGGCCTCGGCGCCGACCGCCGCCGCGTAGGCCAGCGCGCCGTCGGCCAGCCCGCCCGCCACCGGGGCGTGCGCGCCCACCGGCCGCGGCGCCGTGCCCGGCGCGGGCCGCGCTGCCGCCGCTTGTGCTGCCGCCGCCTGTGCCGGCGCCGCCTCTATCGTCGCTGTCCGCAAGATCAGGGCGGCGCTAGAGGACCATGCCGACGTTGATGGTGATGGTCGAGCCGGCCGGGGCCTCACCCGAGGGGGAGTAGCCGGTGACCCGGTTGCCGAACCCCTTGTTCACGGTGACCTGGAACCCGGCCGCCTCCAGCGTCTTCTCCGCCTGGTGCATGCCCATGCCGTCCACGTTCGGTACCGCCACCTGTGGCGGCCCGGTGGAGACGTAGACCGTGACCACCTCGCCGGCGTGGATCGGGGTGCCGGCCACCGGGGACTGCCTGACCACCGTGCCGCTCGGCTGGGTGCTCTTGGTGGCATTCACCGGGTTGATGTGATAGCCGCCCGTGGCCGCGGCCGCCTCCGCCGCGGCGACCGGGCCGCCGACGAAGTCCGGCAGCGGCGGCCCGGCGCTGACCGTGATGCCGACCGGCTTGTCCTTGGGCCAGTCCGTGCCGGCTACCGGGTTCGTGCTGATGACGACCCCGGCCGCGATCGTGGTGGACGGCGTCTGCACCGGCGTGCCGGGAATCAGCCCGGCCGACTTGAGCTGCTGCTGTGCCTGGGCCAGCGGCTCCCCGGTGACGGAGGGAACCGCGATCTTGACCGGGCCGAGGGACAGCGTCAGCGTGATCGTCGAGCCGTCCTTGGCGCTCGTGCCGGCCCGCGGGCTGGTGCTGACGATCTTCCCCTGCGGCAGGTTGGAGTGCACGCCGGGACCGTCGGAGACCTTGAACCCCAGGTGCGTCAGCTCGGTCCGGGCCAGCCCGGTGGACCACCCGGCCACCTGCGGCACCTTGGTGTACTGCCCGGCCGTCAGCCACCAGACGACCAGCACCGTCACGAGCACCACGGCCAGCCCGCCGAGCAGGTAAAGCAGCCGTCGGCTGAACAGCAGCCGCTGCAGCGGCGGCTCGCGGTCGGACTGGAAGCGGCCGCGCCGGCCGCGCCCGCCCTGGCCAGGACCGAAGCCGGGGACGAAGTTGTCGGGGGACACCACGAGCGTGTGGTTGGCCTGGGCGGGCTGGCCGCCGCGCGGCCCGGCGGGCGGCAGCGCCAGGGACCCGTCGGAGATCCCGGCCAGCGGGCCCAGGTCGGTGTCCTCCAGCGGGTCGGCCCCGGTCGGCTGGCCGTTGGCCGCGGCGTGCCGGCCGCCGCTGCCCGCGCCGCCCTGGCCGGGCACCGGCAGCGAGATCGGCGACCCCGACCTGACCTCGGTGACCGCCTGGAGGAACTGCGCCGCGTCGGCGGGCCGCCCGGCCGGGTCCCGGCAGGTGGCCAGCGCGACCAGCGAGTCCAGCGCGGGCGGCAGCCCCGGCTGGAGGCTGGACGGCGGCGGCACCACGTCGTTGACGTGCTTGTAGGCGACCATCAGCGGCGACTCGCCGGTGTGCGGCTGGACGCCGGTCAGCATCTCGAACAGCATCACCCCGGCCGCGTACACGTCGGTTCGCGAGTCCGAGGTGCTGTCGGCGACCTGCTCGGGCGCCAGGTAGGCGGCCGTCCCGATGATCATGCCGGTCTTGGTATGCGACGACGCGGCGGCCGCCCTGGCCAGCCCGAAGTCCGCGACCTTGACCACGCCGTCCGTGCCGAGCAGCACGTTCTCCGGCTTGACGTCCCGGTGGATGATCCCGGCCCGGTGCGCGGCGGCCAGGCCGGACAGCACGCCCTCGATGACATCCAGCGCCTCGCGGATGCTGAGCGCGCCGCGCGCGGCCAGCACCTCGCGCAGCGTCGGGCCCGGGACGTACTCCATGGCGATGTAGTTGAGGTCGCCGGAGGTGCCCTGGTCGTAGACCGCGACCACGTTGGGGCTGGAGAGCTGTGCCACCGCGCGTGCCTCGGTGATGAACCGGCGGACGAACTCCCGGTCGCCCGCCAGCTCCGAGTGCGCGATCTTGAGCGCGACGACCCGTTCCAGGCGGACGTCCTTGCCCAGGTACACCGTCGCCATCCCGCCGTGGGCCAGGCGGGAATCGACCCGGTAGCGGCCGTCTAGCAGCTGCCCGGTCGGCGGGGAGAGGGTCGTGTCCATCGGGAGCAGTGTAAGGCGGTGACCGGCCCGCTTGCCCCGGTAACGGCGCTGCGCGGCCGGCCGCTCACCCACAGCGAGCCTGCCTGCGGGTTTATCCGGCCGGAGGACCATCGGCCGGCAGGCCTCAGGCAGGAGACGACGCTCGGGCGTACCGGCGGCGGGGCACCCGCCCGGCGCGGAACGCCAGCCGCCCCGCCGCCACCGCGCAGCGCATCGCCTCGGCCATCAGCTCCGCGTCCCGCGCCCTGGTCACCGAGGTGGCCAGCAGGACCGCGTCGCAGCCCAGCTCCATCGCGATGGCCGCGTCGCTGGCCGTGCCGATGCCCGCGTCCAGGATCACCGGGACCCCGGCCGCCTCCACGATCAGCTCGATGTTGTGCGGGTTCCTGATGCCAAGGCCCGAGCCGATGGGCGAGCCCAGCGGCATCACCGCCGCGCAGCCGGCCTGCTCAAGCCGCCGCGCCAGCACCGGGTCGTCGGAGGTGTAGGGCAGCACCGTGAACCCGTCGGCGACAAGCTGCTCCGCGGCCGCCAGCAGCTCCACGCCGTCGGGCAGCAGCGTCCGCTCGTCCGCGATGACCTCCAGCTTCACCCAGCTCGTGTCCAGCGCCTCACGGGCCAGCCTGGCCACCTTGACCGCCTCGGCGGCCGTGTAGCAGCCGGCCGTGTTCGGCAGCACCCTGATGCCCCTGGCGGTGAGCACGTCCAGCACGGAGCCCGTGGCGGCCGGATCCACCCGGCGCATCGCCACCGTGGTCAGCTCGGTCCCGGACGCGGCCAGCGCCCGGCCGAGCACCTCCAGGCTCGGCGCCCCGCCGGTCCCCATGATCAGCCGGGAGCTGAAGCCCTCCCCTGCGAGCACGAACGGGTCGTCCATGTCAGCCTCCCTGCACGGCGGTGACGACCTCGACCTCATCGCCGGCGGTCAGCGGCGTGGCGTCCCAGGCGGCCCGGCGGACCACCTCGCCGTTCAGCGCTGCCGCGACTCCGGTGCTGGCCTTGGTAATAAGCGAAACGGCTGACGAGAGCGACGACTCGTCCGAGACCGGCCGCCGCTCGCCGTTGATGGTGATCTCCACAGGCGTTCCTTATCTCGCCCGCGTGGCCAGCCGCTCTCCGCCGGCGGAGAACCGCGCGGGGGAGAAGGGGAGAGCCAGGTCAGGCATGCGTTCAGTGTCGAGGTAGTCCGTCACCGCGTCGGCGGTCACCGGGGCGAGCAGGACCCCGCCCCTGAAGTGGCCGGTGGCCAGGACCAGGCCGGGCAGCGCGGCGGGGCCGAGTACCGGAGCGTTGTCGGGGGTGCCGGGCCGCAGCCCGGCCACGGCCTCGGCCAGCTCCAGCTCGGTGATGCCCGGCACCAGCAGCCGGGCGTCGCGCAGCAGCTCATAGACCCCGCCGGCGGTGACCGTGGTGTCCGGGCCAAGCTCCTCCTGGGTAGCGCCGATGACCAGCTCGCCATCCTCGCGGGGCACCAGGTAGACCGACGAGCCGCGGACGATGCCGCGCACGGTCTGGCTGAGCAGGTCGGCGGGTCCGCCGGACGGGGCCGGGCGCAGCCGGAGGATCTGGCCCTTCACCGGCCGGACCGGCGGGGCCAGGTCGGCCGGCAGCCCGGCCAGCGCGGCGGACTGCCACCCGGCGGCCAGCACCAGCCGGGGCGCGCTGATCACGCTGCCGTCGGCCAGCCGGGCGCCGGTGACCCGGCCGTCCGGCTCGGCGACGGTGCTCGCGCTGGTCAGCAGCTCGGTGGCGGCCTGGCGGATCAGCCTCGCGCCCGCCGCCCTGGCGGCGGCCAGCAGCGCGGCGGCCAGCAGCCGCGGGTCGACCGAGCCGTCCCCGGCGACCAGCAGGCCGCCGCGCACCGAGGGGTCGAGCAGCGGCTCGGCGGTCCGGCACTCCCGGCCGGTCAGCCGCTGCGCCCCCCATCCGAACGACTCCTGGAGCAGCCGCATCTCCTCCAGCACGGCCAGGTCGTCGCCGTCGTAGGCGACCTGGAGCGTGCCGCCGCGCCGGAACCCGGTCGGCAGGCCGGTCAGCTCGGTCAGCTCGGCCGCGAAGTCCGGATAGCGGCGCAGCGACTCGCTGCCCAGCTCGAATAGCTGCCGCTCGGCGTAGGCCGCCTCCGCGACCGGCGTGAGCATCCCGGCGGCGGCGTGCGTCGCGCCCTGGCCGGGCGCCGGGTCGGCGAGCACCACCGACATGCCGCGCTGCGCGGCCCGCCAGGCGACCGACAGCCCGATGATCCCGCCGCCGATGACCAGCACGTCGGCCGCCGCCGGGGGCGGCGGTTCCTGCGGGTGCGGTGGAAGGTCGGTCATGATCCGCTCCCTTCGCCGGCATGACCCGGATCAGGTTCCTGCGGTCGGCGGCTGCTAGCCGCCCTCTCAGCCCGGTCGCCACCGGACTCCCGCGCGATGTTCCTGCCAGCCTAGCGGCTGGGCTCGCCCGCCAGAACCGCCCCCGCAGGGCACCGAGGGCACGGGGGCGGCGGCGGCCTGGCCGGGGCCGTGCGCCGCCGGCCATGATGAGGCGGGAGTGACGGCCGCCCGGCCCGGCCGGGGAGCCGTGCGAGCCGACCGACCGAGGAGCACGAGCCAGATGACCGCCCCTGGGCACGTGGTGGTGGCCGGAGCCGGCCTCGCGGGCCTGCGCACCATCGAGGAGCTGCGCGGCCGGGGCTTCGCCGGCGAGATCACCCTGGTGGGCGCCGAGGCCCAGCCGCCGTACGACCGGCCGCCGCTGTCCAAGAAGCTGATGACCGGCGAGCTAGACGACACCACGCTGCGGGCCGACCTGGATGGGCTCGGCGTGCGCGCGCTGCTGGCCCGGCGGGCGACGGGCCTGGGCGACGGCGTGCTGGTCACCGACGGCGGCGGGATCGCCTTCGACGCCCTGGTGCTGGCCACCGGGGCCAGCCCGGTCGCCCTGCCAGGCGAGGGCACCCAGCACCTGCTGCGGACCCTGGATGATGCCCTGGAGCTGCGCAAGCTGCTCACCCCTGGCACCCGGCTCGCCATCGTCGGCGCGGGCTGGATCGGCGCTGAGCTGGCCACCGCCGCGGCTCACCTGGGCTGCCAGGTCACCGTCGTCGAGGCTGCCGCCGCGCCGCTGGCCGCCGGGATCGGCGCGCAGGTCGGCGCGCTGACCGTGCCCTGGTACGCGGCGGCAGGGGTGGACCTGCGGCTGGAGCAGGGGGTCGCCGAGGTCGGGCCGGGCGGGCTCGCGCTGGCCGGCGGCGGCTGGCTGGCCGCCGACGTCGTGGTCACCGCCGTCGGAGTGCGGCCGTCGACCGGCTGGCTGGCGGGCTCGGGGGTGGACCTGGACAACGGCGTCGCCGTGGACGGCGGGCTGCGCGCCAGCCTGCCCGGCGTGTTCGCGGTCGGGGACTGCGCCGCCTTCTGGTCGGCGCGCTACGGCCGCCGGCTGCAGGTTCGAGCACTGGGACGTGGCGCTGCACGCGCCAGAGGTGGCAGCGGCGAACCTGCTCGGCGGCGCGGAGGTCTACGACCCCGTGCCGTACTTCTGGTCCGAGCAGTTCGGGCGGATGGTCCAGTATGTCGGCTATCACGGCGGCGCGGGCCGGCTGCTGTACCGCGGCGACCCGGCCGCCGACCAGCACTGGGGCGCGGCCTGGCTGGACGGGGACCGGCTGATCGCCCTGCTGACCGTGGGCCTGCCCCGCGACCTTCTCCAGGGGCGCCGGGTGATCGGCTCGGGCGCCGCGGTGGACCCGGCGAAGCTCGCCGACCCCGCCGTGCCGGTGCGCGACTGCGTGCTGCGCTAGCCAGTGGGCTAGGCTGCGTGGCCGGCCCGGCCCGGCCCGGCGCGGTACCGGGCCGGCCCTGGTTTTACCGATACCTGATGTGGAAAGTTTGGAGACGTGGCACAGATCGACCCCCCGACCGACGCCATCGTCGGTGACTGGCTGACCCTCCCGGACGTCGCTGAGCGGCTTAACCTGCCCGTCAGCCGCGTCAGGCAGCTCCTGCGCGAGCGAAAGCTGCTCGCCGTCCAGCGGCCGGAAGGCGGTTACGCCGTGCCGGCCGCGTTCCTCGACGGCGACCAGGTGGTCAGGGGCCTGCCCGGCACCCTGACCCTCCTCGTCGACTGCGGCTTCACCGACACGGAGGCACTGCGCTGGCTGTTCACCATGGACGACACGCTGCCGGGCACGCCGATCCAGGCGCTCGCCGAGCACCGTCGCACCGAGGTGAACAGGCGTGCCCAGGCGCTCGCGTTCTGACCGGCAGCGTTCTGACCGGCAGCGTCCTGACCGGCAGCGCAGCGGACGCTGGCAGCGGTGACTGACGCCCCGCGGGCCAGGCTCGCGCGGGCGCGGCTCTACCTGTGCACCGACGCCCGCCAGCGGCAGGGTGACCTGCCCGCCTTCCTTGATGACGTGCTCGGCGGCGGCGTGGACATCGTCCAGCTCCGGCAGAAGGGCCTGGAGGCGGGGGAGGAGCTGCGGCTGCTCGCCGAGTTCCGCCGGGCGTGCGACGCGCACGGCGCGCTGCTCGCCGTCAACGACCGCGCCGACGTCGCCTACGCGGCAGGCGCGGACGTGCTGCACCTGGGCCAGGATGACCTGCCGCCGTCCGTGGCCAGGCAGATCCTCGGCGCCGGCCCGGTCATCGGGCTGTCCACCCACGACGAGCGGCAGGCCACCGCCGGCGCCGCCGAGCAGGCGGCCGACTACTTCTGCACCGGGCCGGTATGGCCGACGCCGACCAAGCCGGGCCGCCCGGCGCCCGGCCTGCCGCTGGTCAGGTACGCGGCCGGGCTCGGCACCGCCCGGCCCTGGTTCGCCATCGGCGGCGTCGACGAGACCACCCTGGACCAGGTGCTGGCCGCGGGCGCGCGCCGGGTAGTCGTCGTCCGCGCCCTGACCGAGGCCGGCCGGCCCGGCGCCGCCGCCCGCCGCCTCGCCGACCGGCTGGCCGAAGCCTCGTAACTAGGCCGGCCTATACCGGTCAGCCTGTACCGGCCGGCCTTTACCTGCCGACTGCGCGAACCTGGCTGCCCTGTCGCTGAACTGGGGTTTTCTGCGTGCTGGCGGCAGAAGGTGGCCGGTAACTGCCTGGGCCCGCGCGGAGCGCCCCGGTATCCTTGTGGACGTGAATGCGCCGGATCGTCACGCAGCGCCGGACGGGCACGCCGGACAGACCCGGCTGTCGCCTGTCCTCACCGACCTGCTGGCCGCAGGCGGCCGGTCCTACTCCTTCGAGTTCATGCCGCCCAAGACCGCCGCCGAGGAGCAGCGCCTGTGGCACTCCATCCGGCTGCTTGAGCCGCTGCGCCCCACTTTCGTGTCGGTGACCTACGGCGCCGGCGGATCGACCAGGGGCCGGACCGTCCGGGTCACCGGCCGGATCGCCGCCGAGACCACCCTGACGCCGGTCGGCCACCTCACCGCCGTGAGCCACTCCGTCGCCGAGCTGCGTCACGTCATCGGCTCCTACGCGGCCGTCGGCGTCCGGAACGTGCTGGCCCTGCGCGGCGATCCGCCCGGTGACCCCAACGGGGAGTGGCAGGCGCATCCCGAGGGCCTGAGCTATGCCGACGAGCTGGTCCGCCTGGTCCGGTCGTCCGGCGACTTCTGTGTCGGCGTGGCCGCGTTCCCTGAGGGGCACAGCAGGTCGGCGAGCCGGGAGTCCGACATCGAGCACTTCGTCGCCAAGTGCCGGGCAGGCGCCGATTTCGCCGTCACCCAGATGTTCTTCTACGTCGAGGACTACCTGCGGCTCCGTGACGACGTCGTGGCGCGCGGCTGCGACGTCCCGATCATCGCCGGGATCATGCCGATCATCAGCGTTCCGATGATCGATAGGGCCGTGCTGCTGTCCGGCGCCAGGTTCCCCGCCGCCCTGTCCGAGGAACTGCACGAGCACGCCGACGACAAGGCCGCCGTGCGGAAGATCGGCGTCGAGTACGCGGCCCAGATGTGCGAGCGCCTGCTCGCCGAGGCCGTCCCCGGCCTGCACTTCTACACGCTCAACGGCTCCCGCGCCACCCGCGAGATCTACCAGCTCCTCGGCCTGGGCCCGCCGGCTCCGCCGCCATCTAGCCCCGCCCTCCAGCCCCGCCCGCGCCCCGGTCCCGGGATGGCGCGGCGTGGGGCACCGCCGCGCGGGGGACAGACTAGGGGTGGTGCTCGGTGATCAGGGGGAGGGCGGCGCCCATGACCGCATAGGGCGGACCGCCGCCGGGGAAGACGAAGTCGGTCAGCAGGTCGGTGAAGCCCAGCCCCTGGTAGAGGCGGCGCGCGGGCGACTCGGTGTCCTGCGTGGACAAGATCGCGGTGCGCTCGGCGCGGTCCAGGGTCAGGGCGCGCATCATCCGGCGGCCGATGCCCTGATGCTGGAACTCCGGCCGGACGTGCACCTCGGCGATCTCCAGCGGGTCGGCTAGCCAGGTGATCACCGCCGCGCTCCCGGCCTGCGCGCTGATGGCCGATCGCACCACGTCGTGCCACCACTGGCCCTGCTTGCCCCGGAACCCGTAGCTGAAGGCGACGATCTGCGTGTCCGGTTCCGCGCTGGCCACGATCGCACGGAACCCCGGATAACCCGAGTGCCGCTCCATGATCGACAGCCGTCCGGGGAGCTGGACCGGCTCTGGCTGCATGGCAGCGGCATAGACAGCGAGCAGCGATTCCAGCTCAGCGCGGAACTCCGCCCGGCCGATCTCGCGTAGCAGTGCTGTGCCTGGCACGCGGGCCAGCGTATCGGCTGGCGTGGTGAGACGGAGGCCGCTGTCGGCGTGCCGGCGGGCCGACCCGCGCCACCGCATTGAGCCCGTGGCGGGAGCCGCCGCCGCTGGCACCGCCACCACGCACGGCAATTGTCAGACCCTCCTTGTAACTTCGAAAGCACATGCAAAGCGTGGACAGGCGAACGAATACGTGTTCGAATAGAGTGGAGCCTGGCAGCTCAGCCCCCGGAGCTGCCAGGCGCCGGCCAGGTCCAGGGCGCGCGAGTGCCCCGGCCGACCGGGTCCCGCACGATGAGGAGGACAGATGACCGCGATCGTCCAGATGCGGACCGACCGGCCCAGCCGGGTCGCGCCGTCGGCGCTGGCGCTCATGGCGTCCGCACGACAGGGGCTGGCATCGGCAGGCGGCGAATCCTCGGGCGGATCCAGGTACGTTGCCGCTCACCTCGCCGCGCTGCGGGCGGCCGCCGCCGTGGTGGCCGCCCGCAGCGAGCCGGTCAGTCGCCGACGTCGGCCGCAGAGCGTATGGGAGCTGCTGCCCCGGGTCGAGCCGGCGCTGTGCGAGTGGGCGGCGTTCTTCGCCGCGGGCGCGGGCAAGCGGGCAGCCGCCGAGGCAGGGCTGCAGACCGTGTCCGCGCGCGAGGCCGATGACCTGCTGCGCGACGCCGAGACCTTTGTCGGCCTGGCGGAAAGCGCGCTCGGTATCCCGGCGCAGGAGGCCCTGCCACTGCGCACGGCAGGCTAGCGCGCGGCGCCGCAGCCGACCCGGCCGGGATCAGCCGAGGTGGCGGGCGAAGAAGCTCACCGTGCTGTCCGCCTCGAACCTCGGCACATCGGCGTGCTTGCCGGGGTTGGCGTGCAGCGTCTTCTCGGCCGAGGCCAGGGCATCAAACAGCGCCAGGCTGTCTTCCCTGGGCACCCGCTCGTCGTCCCACTGCATCAGGTACTCCACCGGCACGGTGATCCGCGCGGCGGCGGCGAGGGCCGCGGTCCCGCCCAGGCCGAGGCCCAGCACCGCCGCGCGAACCCGTGACTCGGCGGCGATGAACGGGGCGCCGAGCCCGAAGCCCAGCGAAACGCCCCAGTAGCCGAGCGGGCCGGTGCCGACGTAATCAAGCTGCTGGATCTCGTCCACCACGGCACGCCATTCGGGGACGGTCTGGCGAGCCGCGAACGCCTGGAAATCGGCGATCAGCGGAGCCGGCTCCTCCCCGGCGGCCATCCTGGCTCGCATCTCGGTCACGATGCGGTCGTACTTCTCGTCCTTCGGCCGGTCGCCGTGGTTGGGCGCGTCGACGGCCGCCGCCGCGAAGCCGCACTCGGCCGCGAAGCGGCGGGCGCGGGCCACGACGCCGGGGGTCTTCTTATGCTGCCCGCCGCCGTGTCCCAGCAGGATCAGCGGACGAGGGCCAGCGGCGTCCTGCGGCGTCCACAGCACGCCGGGGATTTCTACGCCGGGGATCTCATCGAGGGAAAAGAGCTGTTCGCGGACGCCGCCGGTCGACATCTCGGAGAGGAAGCGCATAGCGTTCCTGGCCTTTCGGGATGCCTCTTGCGGGCACTCCCTAGGCCTGGCGAGGGAGGGAGTCCCGACCTGTCACAGCGTTGATCGGACTCACCTCCTCAGCTCGCGGTAGCGCAAAGCGATGCAAGCGTATCTCAGCGGGCTTCACCGGCAGCGACGACGGCCGGGCGGCCCGGGCAGCCGCACGGAGCGGAGCGGCTGCCCGGGCGGGGCCGCCTGCTAGAAAGTGTCGATGGCGCCGCGGGCGTCGGCGTCGAGGATGCCCCAGCTGATCAGTTCCTCGGTGAGGTCGCCGGGGGTGCGGTCGTAGATAACGGCCAGCGAGCGCAGGTCCTCCTGGCGGATGGACAGCACCCGGCCGTTGTAGTCGCCGCGCTGGCTCTGGATGGTAGCTACGTAGCGGGCGAGCGGGCCAGCCTTCTCCTTGGGGAGCTGGGCCATCCGCTCCAGGTCGATCACAAGCTTGGGCGATGGCGCTAGCAGCGTGGGCAGCACGTCGCCGGGAAGCAGCTCAGACACGGGCACCCCGTAGAACTCGGCAAGCTCGGCAAGCTTCTGCACGGTGACCGACCGGTCGCCGCGCTCGTAGGACCCGACGACAACTGCCTTCCACCGGCCGCGCGACTTCTCCTCGACGCCGTGCAGCGAGAGACCCTGCTGCGTCCTGATGGCCCGCAGCCTGGAGCCGAGAGTCTTGGCGTAATCAGATGGCATGGTGCTCGGCCCCCTGGCCTGGTGGTTGCTGACAGTAGTGGTTACGCACAGTGACGGTAGGCCGCCGGGCGCACAAGGTCAAGCCGAATGCCAAAAAGCGGATGAACTTACGCGCGTCGCCGCATCCTAACGCGATCACCTCAGCTGCCCCTGACGCCTCCGGGATCGCCGTCCACGCCGGCGATTCCGGACCTCGCGAGCCCGGTCCGGGCGGCCGTATGAAAGCCGTGTATCCCTATAAAACAGCGCATCGTGTGACCGAGATCACACACTGTCACTCGTTGTGCACCCTGACCCGCCGAACGGGGTGATGTCGGGTAATACCGCGATGGTGATCGCGGTCACGTCTGCGTGGCCTGCCGCTGTTGGCCGGGTCTGAACTGGTAACTTGGCACCGTCAGAGTCTCCTTTAAGGCCCGTCCTGTGAGGCGGGAAAGGGGGTCCGTAGGCTCATGCATGCCCTCGGCCAGGTGCCGCCGGACGGCAAGACCGTCCTGGGCAGCGCGGAGATTCGCCGGGCGCTGACCCGGATCGCGCACGAGATTCTCGAACGTACCGACGGCGGCTCGAACGTCGTCCTGCTCGGCATCCCGACCAGGGGAGTGTCGCTGGCGCACCGGCTCGCCGATCGGCTGCGCCAGGTCGAGGACCGGGCCGACGAGAACCGGGCCGAGGACGGGACGCGGCACGGCCAGGTTCCGGCCGGCTCCCTGGACATCACCATGTACCGCGACGACCTGCGGCTGCGGCCAGCCAGGGCACTCGGCCACACCGACGTGCCCGCGACCGGGATCGACGGCAAGACCGTGGTCCTGGTGGACGACGTCCTGTATTCAGGCCGCACGGTGCGCGCCGCCCTTGACGCGCTGAACGACCTGGGCCGCCCGCGGGCCGTGCAGCTCGCGGTGCTGGTCGACCGGGGTCACCGCGAGCTGCCGGTGCGGGCCGACTACGTCGGCAAGAACCTCCCCACCTCGCAGCGCGAGACGGTACGGGTGCTGCTGGAGGAGATCGACGGCGTGGACGCGGTCCTGCTCAGCGACCGGGCGGCCCGGTGAACCGGCATCTCATCTCCACGGCCGACCTGAGCCGGGACGATGCCCTGCTGATCCTGGACACCGCCCGCGAGCTGTCGCAGGTGGCCGAGCGGCCGATCAGGAAGCTGCCCACGCTGCGCGGCCGGACCGTCGTGAACCTGTTCTACGAGGACTCCACCAGGACCAGGATCTCGTTCGAGGCCGCCGCGAAGCGGCTGTCCGCCGACGTGATCAACTTCTCCGCCCGCGGTTCCAGCGTGGCCACGGGGGACAGCCTCAAGGACACCGCGCTGACCCTGGAGGCGATGGGCGCCGACGCGGTCGTCGTCAGGCACCCGGCCGCCGGCGCGCCGCACCGGCTGGCCGGCTGGGTGGCCGGCAGCGTGGTCAACGCGGGGGACGGCGCGCACGAGCACCCCACCCAGGCCCTGCTTGACGCCTACACGATGCGCCGGCGGCTGGGCCGGCTGGACGGACTGCGGGTCGCGATCGTCGGCGACGTGCTGCACAGCCAGGTGGCCAGGTCCAACATCTGGCTGCTGCACACCCTGGGCGCGGAGGTCACCGTGGTGGCCCCGCCCACGCTGCTGCCGCTGGCCGTGCCCGCCTGGCCGTGCGAGGTCAGCTATGACCTGGACGCCGCGCTGCCCAAGGCGGACGTGGTGATGATGCTGCGGGTCCAGCAGGAGCGGATGAACGCCGCGTACTTCCCGACCGTCCGCGAGTACAGCCGCAGGTACGGGCTGGATGCCGGGCGGATGGCGGCGCTTCAGGAGCACGCCATCGTGATGCACCCAGGCCCGATGAACCGGGGCGTGGAGATCTCCGCCGACGTAGCCGACTCGGTGCGCTCGGCCATCGTGGAGCAAGTGAGCAACGGCGTCAGCGTGCGGATGGCTGTCCTGTACCTGCTGCTGGGCGGATCGGAGGCACGGGCATGACCGGCGGGCCAACCACGGGCGAGCTGAGCACGAGCAAACGGAGCACGGGCGGGTCAGCCCCGCCCTGGCTGATCAGGGGCGCCCGGCCTGCTCGGCGGCGAGCCCGCCGACCTGCTGCTGGCGGACGGCATCATCACCGAGGCCGGGCCGGCCGGCTCGGTCACCGCGCCGCCCGGCGCGCAGCCGCTGGACGCCACCGGCCTGATCGGCCTGCCGGGCCTGGTCGACCTGCACACGCACCTGCGCGAGCCCGGCCGGGAGGACGCCGAGACCGTGGAAAGCGGCACCGCGGCCGCCGCCCTGGGCGGCTACACCGCCGTGCACGCGATGGCCAACACCGACCCGGTCGCCGACACGGCCGGCGTGGTCGAGCAGATCTGGCGGCTCGGCCGCCAGGCCGGGCGCTGTGACGTGCGCCCGGTCGGCGCGGTCACCACCGGGCTGGCGGGCAGCCGGCTGGCCGAGCTGGGCGCGATGGCCGACTCGGCGGCCAGGGTCCGCGTCTTCTCCGATGACGGCAAGTGCGTGTCGGACGCGGTGCTGATGCGCCGGGCGCTGGAGTACGTCAAGGCGTTCGGCGGGGTCATCGCCCAGCATGCTCAGGAGCCCAGGCTGACCGACGGCGCCCAGCTCAACGAGGGTGAGATGTCCGCCAGGCTGGGCCTGGCCGGCTGGCCGGCGGTCGCCGAGGAGGCGATCATCGCCAGGGACTGCCTGCTGGCCGCGCACGTCGGCGCGGCGCTGCACGTCTGCCACGTGTCCACGGCCGGGTCCGTGGAGATCATCCGGTGGGCCAAGTCCAAGGGCTGGCAGGTCACCGCCGAGGTGACCCCGCATCACCTGCTGCTCACCGACGACCTGGCGGCCGGCTACGACCCGGTATTCAAGGTCAACCCGCCGCTGCGCACCGCCGCCGACATCACGGCGCTGCGGGAGGGACTGGCCGACGGCACCATCGACTGCGTGGCCACCGACCACGCGCCGCACGCGATGGAGGACAAGGAGACCGAGTGGCAGGCCGCGGCCTTCGGGATGACCGGGCTGGAGACGGCGCTGCGCGCGGTGCAGGAGGCGATGGTGGGCACCGGGCGGCTGGGCTGGGACGGCGTGGCGGACCGGATGTCGGCCAGGCCGGCCGCCATCGGCCGGCTGGACGGCGCCGCCGCGCCGCGGCACGGCGGCCCGCTGACCGCGGGCTCCCCGGCAAACCTGGTGCTCTATGACCCGGCGCCGCGCGAGGTGGTAGACCCGGCCGGGCACGCCTCGCGCAGCCGCAACTCGCCGTTCGCCGGGATGACCCTGCCCGGCAAGGTGGTCGCGACGTTCCTGCGCGGCACGCCGACCGTGCTCGACGGGAAGCTGGCCCGGTGACCGCGCCTGCGCAAGCCGGGCAGCCAGCGCAGGCCGGGCAGCCGGGCGCTCCTGGTCCTTGAGGACGGCACCACCTTCGCCGGCACCGGCTTCGGCGCGGCCGGGGAGAGCTTCGGCGAGATGGTGTTCAACACCGGCATGACGGGCTACCAGGAGACCCTGACCGACCCGTCGTACTGCCGGCCAGATCGTCGCGATGACCGCGCCGCACATCGGAAACACCGGCATCAACGACGAGGACGACGAGTCGCGCCGGGTCTGGGTCAGCGGCTACGTGGTGCGCGAGCCCGCCCGGCTGGTGTCGAGCTGGCGGGCACGGCGCAGCCTGCACGAGGAGCTGGCCAGGCAGGGCGTGCCGGGCATCGCCACGGTGGGCACCAGGATGCTGACCCGGCACCTGCGCGACTCCGGCGCGATGCGGGCCGGGATCAGCACCACCGAGCGGGACCCGGACGCGCTGCTGGAGCGGGTGCTGGCCAGCCCGCAGATGACCGGCGCTGACCTGGCCCGGGTGGTCAGCACCGAGCAGCCGTACGTGGTCAGCCCGCCCGAGGGCACCCCCGTCCGGTTCCGGGTGGCCGCGGTGGACCTGGGCATCAAGACGGCCACGCCGCGCTATATGGCCCGACTGGGCTGCGAGGTGCACGTGCTGCCCGCCACCACGACCGCGCAGGAGATCGCGGCGGTGTCGCCCGACGGGGTGTTCTTCGCCAACGGCCCCGGCGACCCGGCGGCGCTGGGCTACGCGGTGGAGGCGATGCGCGGCGTGCTGTCCGCCGGGCTGCCGGTGTTCGGCATCTGCCTGGGCAGCCAGGTGCTCGGCCGGGCGCTCGGGCTTGAGACCTACAAGCTGACGTTCGGCCATCGTGGTGTCAACCAGCCCGTCGCCGACCTGGCCACCGGGCAGGTGCAGATCACCAGCCACAACCACGGGTTCGCGGTGGCCATGCCCGGACACGGCGGCGCCCCGGACGGCCGGAACGGCCCGGCCTGGGAGCCGGGCGCCGCCCGGGCGCCGGCCAGGTTCCCGACCGCGTTCGGCGAGGCCGAGGTGACCCACGTGAACCTGAACGACGGCGTGCTGGAAGGGCTGCGGCTGCTGGACGCCCCGGCCTTCGCGGTGCAGTATCACCCCGAGGCGGCGCCGGGCCCGCACGATGCGACGGGCCTGTTTGACCGGTTCTGCGACCTGATGGAGGCCGGTCATGCCGAAGCGCGCTGACCTGCGTTCTGTGCTGGTGATCGGCTCCGGGCCGATCGTGATCGGGCAGGCCTGCGAGTTCGACTACTCGGGGACCCAGGCGTGCCGGGTGCTGCGGCAGGAGGGCATCAGGGTCAGCCTGGTCAACTCCAACCCCGCGACGATCATGACCGACCCCGAGTTCGCCGACGCGACCTACGTCGAGCCGATCACCCTGGACGTGCTGGAGAAGGTGATCGCCAAGGAGAAGCCGGATGCCATCCTCCCCACCCTTGGCGGACAGACGGCACTGAACGCGGCTGTCGCCCTGCATGAGGCCGGCATCCTGGCCAAGTACGGCGTGGAGCTGATCGGGGCCGGGTTCGAGGCGATCCGCGCGGGCGAGGACCGGTCCCGGTTCAAGGAGATCGTCACCGGCGTGGGCGCCGAGGTGCCAGACAGCCGGATCTGCCACACCCTCGCCGACTGCGAGCGCGCGGCGGCGCAGCTGGGCTTCCCCGTGGTGGTCCGCCCGTCGTACACCCTGGGCGGCACCGGCTCCGGGGTCGCCAGGACCCCGGAGCAGCTGCACCGGATGGCCGGCGCCGGCCTGGACGCCAGCCCGGTGACCGAGGTGCTGCTGGAGGAGTCGGTCCTCGGCTGGAAGGAGTTCGAGCTCGAGCTGATGCGGGACCGCAAGGACAACGTGGTCATCGTCTGCTCGATCGAGAACGTGGACCCGATGGGGGTGCACACCGGCGACTCGGTCACCGTCGCCCCGGCGATGACCCTGACCGACCGCGAGTACCAGCACATGCGCGATGTGGCCATCGCGACCGCCCGCGCGGTCGGCGTGGACACCGGCGGCTGCAACATCCAGTTCGCCGTCCACCCGGCCACCGGCCGGATGGTGGTCATCGAGATGAACCCGCGGGTGTCCAGGTCAAGCGCCCTGGCCTCGAAGGCCACCGGCTTCCCGATCGCCAAGATCGCCGCCCGGCTGGCCGTCGGGTACACCCTGGACGAGATCCGCAACGACATCACCGGGCAGACCCCGGCCTGCTTCGAGCCCGCCCTTGACTACGTCGTGGTCAAGGTGCCCAGGTTCGCCTTCGAGAAGTTCCCTGGCGCGCACCCCGAGCTGACCACGCACATGAAGTCGGTCGGCGAGGCGATGGCCATCGGCCGGTCCTTCCCCGAGGCGCTGGGCAAGGCGCTGCGCTCCCTGGAGAACCGGTCCGCGCCGTTCACCTGGGCGCTGCCGCCCGGTGACGCCGGCGAGCTGCTGGCGCGCTGCGTGATGCCGCACGACGGCCGGCTGGGCACCGTGCACCAGGCGCTGCGGGCCGGCGCCAGCACCGGGCAGGTGGCCGCCGCGTCCGGGATCGACCCGTGGTTCGTGGACCAGATCGCCGGGGTGCAGGAGATCGCCGAGCAGGTCGCCGCGGCGCCCGAGCTGGACGCCGTGCTGCTGGCCAGCGCCAAGGCGGCCGGGCTGTCGGACGCTCAGCTCGGCCAGCTCACCGGCCGGTCCGAGGCGCAGGTCAGGGAGCTGCGCCTGGAGCGGGGCGTGCGGCCGGTGTACCACGTGGTGGACACCTGCGCGGCGGAGTTCGCGGCGGTGACGCCTTACCTGTACTCCACCTATGACCTCGGCACCGAGGTGCCGCCAGGGACCAGGCCCAAGGTGATCATCCTGGGCAGCGGGCCGAACCGGATCGGCCAGGGCATCGAGTTTGACTACGCGTGCGTGCACGCCTCCTTCGCGCTCTCGGCCGCCGGCTACGAGACCATCATGATCAACTGCAACCCCGAGACCGTGTCTACCGACTACGACACCTCCGACCGGCTCTACTTCGAGCCGCTGACTCTGGAGGACGTGCTGGAGGCGGTGGCCGCCGAGCAGCAGTCAGGGACCGTGGCCGGGGTGATCGTGCAGCTCGGCGGGCAGACCCCGCTTGGCCTGGCCCGCGCGCTGGCCGCCGCGGGCGTGCCGGTGGTGGGCACCAGCCCCGAGGCGATTCACCTGGCCGAGGACCGCGGCGAGTTCGGCCGGGTGCTGGAGAAGGCGGGCCTGCCCGCGCCCCGCTCCGGCACGGCCACCTCGGTGGAGCAGGCCCAGGCGGTCGCCGCCGAGATCGGCTACCCGGTGCTGGTCCGCCCCTCCTACGTGCTCGGCGGCCGGGGCATGGAGATCGTCTACGACGACGTGACGCTGGCCGCCTACGTGGCCAGGGCCACCCAGGCCAGCCCGGAGCACCCGGTGCTGATCGACCGGTTCCTCGACGACGCCATCGAGATCGACGTGGACGCCCTGTTCGACGGCGCCGAGCTGTACCTGGGCGGGGTGATGGAGCACATCGAGGAGGCCGGCATCCACTCCGGCGACTCGGCCTGCGCGCTGCCCCCGATCACCTTGTCCAGCCGGGACATCACCGCCATCCGCGACTCGACGGCGGCCATCGCGGCCGGGGTCGGCGTGCGCGGCCTGCTGAACGTCCAGTACGCGCTGGCCGGCGGGGTGCTCTACGTGCTGGAGGCCAACCCCCGCGCCTCGCGCACCGTGCCGTTCGTGTCCAAGGCCACCGCCGTGCCGCTGGCCAAGGC
This sequence comes from uncultured Actinomycetota bacterium, assembly GCA_963725175.1. Lineage (GTDB taxonomy): Bacteria > Actinomycetota > Actinomycetes > Streptosporangiales > Streptosporangiaceae > DASUBV01. The sequence continues at coordinate 969,896 of CAVRXH010000006.1, read as the reverse complement.
GGCCGCCCGGATCATGACCGGCACCACCATCGCCGCGCTGCGCGCCGAGGGCATCCTGCCGCCGGACGGGGACGGCGGGACGCTGCCGCTCGACGCGCCGATCGCGGTCAAGGAGGCGGTGCTGCCGTTCGCCAAGTTCGCCGACGAGCAGGGCCGGGGCGTGGACACCGTGCTCGGCCCTGAGATGCGCTCTACCGGCGAGGTGATGGGCATCGACCGGATCTTCGCCACCGCCTACGCCAAGTCCCAGGCGGCCGCCTACGGCTCGCTCCCGGTGCAGGGCAGGGCCTTTGTCTCGGTGGCCAGCAAGGACAAGCGCTCGATGATCTTCCCGGTGAAGCGGCTGGCCGACCTCGGCTTCGAGATCCTGGCCACCGAGGGGACGGGGGAGGTGCTGCGCCGCAACGGGGTGCGTGCCACGATCGTGCGTAAGCACAGCGAGGGCCCGGGGCCTGACGGCGAGCCGACCATCGTCGACCGGATACTGGACGGCGAGGTTGACCTGATCGTCAACACTCCGTTCGGCAGCCCCGGCCAGTCCGGGCCGCGGCTGGACGGCTACGAGATCCGCACCGCCGCCGTGCGGCGCGGCATCCCGTGCGTCACGACCATCCAGGGGCTTGCCGCCGCCGTGCAGGGCATTGAGGCCATCGCCAGGGGCGAGGTGGGCGTGCGCTCCCTGCAGGAGTACGCGGCCCAGCTGCGCGGCACGCCGGGCGGGCAGCAGGCGGGTAAGGACGTGGGCGGGTGAGTCACAGCGAGGCAGAGGTCCAGGCCGGGCCCGTGCAGGTGCGCGGGACCGTGCTGACCGTGCGCCGGGTCGACGCCTACTACGCGATGACCATCGTGGCGCCGGGCATCGCCGCGCGGTTCCGGCCCGGCCAGTTCATCGCGGTGGCCGTCGGCGGCGATGACACCTCCATGCTGCTGCGCCGCGCGTTCTCCATCCACGACGTGCGGTCCGATCACGGCGGCACCGTCGAGTTCGTCTTCGCCGTGCACGGCCGGGGCACCCAGTGGCTGGCCGAGCGGCGCGGCCGGGACGTGCTGGACGTCACCGGGCCGCTGGGCCGGCCGTTCCCGGTGCCCAGGGACCCGGCGAGCTGCCTGCTGGTCGGCGGCGGCTACGGCAGCGCCCCGCTGTTCGCGCTGGCCAGCCGGCTGCGCGAGCGGCGCTGCACGGTGGACTTCCTGATCGGCGCGGCCAGCGGGGACAAGGTGTTCGGCGCGCTGACCGCCAGGCGGACCGGGCGGACCGCGACCATCACCACCGAGGACGGCTCGCTCGGCGTCCGCGGCCTGGTCACCGACATGCTCGGCCAGGTGATCCACGAGGCGCGCACCGACGTCATCTACGCCTGCGGGCCGATGCCCATGCTGCGGCAGGTCACCGCGCTGGCCGGACGGTATGACATCCCGGTCCAGGCCTGCGTCGAGGAGGCGATGGCCTGCGGGGTCGGTGTCTGCATGACCTGCGTGCTGCCGGTCACCGGCAGCGACGGGATCACCCGGATGGTCCGTTCCTGCGTGGACGGCCCGGTGTTCCGCGGCGAGCAGGTGCGCTGGGACGACGTCGGCACCATCCCGTTCGACGCGTTCGGCGCGCCTGGCTGGGAGCCGCGGTCCAGGCGGGCGGTCGCCGCCAGCGAGGCACCGGCCCACGGCGGGCGGCCGCGGCGCGACGGGCAGGCCGCCAAGTCGCCGGGCGGCCCCGCGGCGAGGCGGAACCATGGCTAGGCGAGGCGGCGGCGCGGCTAGGGGACCGGCGGCGGCATGACGGACCTGCGGACCCGGCTTGGTCATGTCGAGCTGCCCAACCCCGTCCTGACCGCCTCTGGCTGCGCCAGTTCCGGCCGGGAGCTGTCCCAGTTCATCGACGTCTCCAAGATCGGCGCCATCGTCACCAAGTCGGTGATGCTCGGGCCGCGGGCCGGGCGGCCGACCCCCCGGATGGCGGAGACGCCGAGCGGGATGCTCAACTCCATCGGCCTGCAGGGACCCGGCATCGACGCGTTCCTGCAGCGGGACCTGCCCTGGCTGCTGTCGCGCGGGGCCAGGGCGGTGGTGTCCATCGCCGGCGAGCACCGTGGCCGAGTACGCCGACCTGGCCGGGCGGCTGTCGGACGCGGCCGGCGTGACCGCCATCGAGGTCAACATCTCCTGCCCGAACGTGGAGCACCGGGGCCAGGTGTTCGCCTGCGACCCCGCCGCGTCGGCGTCGGTCATCGAGGCCGTGCGCGCCCGCGCCCGCTACGACATCCCGGTCTTCGCCAAGCTGTCCCCGGACGTCACCGATATCGTGGCCATCGCCAAGTCCTGCGTGTCGGCGGGTGCCGACGGCCTGTCGCTGATCAACACCCTGCTCGGGATGAGCATCGACACCAACACCATGCGGCCGGCCCTGGCCGGGCTGACCGGCGGGCTGTCGGGCCCGGCGATCCGGCCGGTGGCCGTCCGGTGCATCTGGCAGGTCCGCGAGGCACTGCCCGACGTGCCCATCATCGGCATGGGCGGGGTGAAGACCGGGCAGGATGCCCTGGAGCTGATCCTGGCCGGCGCGTCGATGGTGAGCGTGGGGACCGCCATCTTCCATGACCCGTCTGCCTGCGCCAGGATCCTGCGCGAGCTGGACGAGGAACTGTCCCGGCGCGGCATCGAGCGGCTGTCCGACGTGATCGGGCTCGCCCACGAGCCGCGGGCCGCGGCCCCGCCGCCGCCTCACCGGGCTGCGCGAGTAGCGCGACCAAGAATGGAGAAAACGTGACCGGCCTGGCACCGATCGCCGTGGCGCTGGACGCGCCGAGCCTGAATACCGCGGCGCAGTGGGCGAGCCTGGTGACCCCGCACGTCAGTACCGTCAAGGTCGGCCTGGAGCTGTACTTGCGGTACGGCCCTGAAGCGGTCGCCTCCATCCGCGGCGCCAGCGCCGTGGCGGTTTTCCTCGACCTGAAGCTGCACGACATCCCGGCGACCGTGGCGGGCGCCGTGACGTCCGTGGCGCGGCTGCGCCCGGCGCTGCTGACCGTGCATGCCGCCGCGGGTCCCGCGGCCATCAGGGCGGCCGTGGACGCCGCCCCGGAGTCCACCACGATCGTGGGCGTGACCGTGCTCACCTCGCTGGGCGGCGGGGACCTCGCCGCGCTCGGCGTCACCGGCTCCGTCAGCGACGCCGTCAGGCGGATGGCGGTCCTCGCGGTGTCGGCGGGCGCCGGGGGACTGGTGTGCTCGCCGCAGGAGGTCGCCGCCGTGCGCGCCGAGGTCGGCCCGGATATCACCCTGATCACTCCCGGCGTCCGGCCGGCCGGCTCCGATGCCAACGACCAGGCCCGGGTGGCCACCCCGGAGGCGGCGCTGCGGGCCGGTGCCGACCTGCTCGTGATCGGCCGCCCGATTACCGGGAACGCCGATCCGGGCGCGGCTGCGGCGGCCATCGCGGCCTCGCTGCGGCGTGCGGAGGTCGCAGGGCGCTGACCGGCGGATGACGGCGCTGAACGGGTCCTTGTGCACTAGTTCGACTACGTTGAGTTATTGGTCGAATGTACGTCACGTAATAATGGGCAATTTGTGACGACACAAACGGGGGTTCGCGTTGCCGATGCTGGCCGAAGTCGCTAGTTTCCCCTCGCGGAGCGAGTTTTTCGATACGAAACCCGAGGTGACCTCAGCGTGGCTCTTCCTCCACTTACTCCCGAGCAGCGTGCGGCGGCGCTTGAGAAGGCGGCCAAGGCGCGTAAAGACCGTGCGGAGGTTAAGAACGAGCTCAAGCACGGTTCGACGACTCTCCCCCAGGTCCTTAAGGAGGGTCAGACCGACGACGTCGTCGGTAAGATGAAGGTGTCTGCGCTGCTGGAGTCCATGCCGGGCGTCGGCAAGGTCCGGGCGAAGCAGATCATGGAGCGTCTCGGCATCGCCGAGTCGCGGCGCGTCCGCGGCCTCGGCGCCAACCAGCGCACGGCTCTGGAGAATGAGTTCAAGGACATCTGACAGAAGCGGCGGACTTTGCAGGACAGGGGCAAGGGCAGCGTGTCAGGAGCCGTACCGGGCACTGCCCGCGGGCATGCCGGGCTCGCCTCAGGCCCTGCCAGTCTGACCGTGCTGTCGGGGCCCTCGGGCGTCGGCAAGAGCACGGTAGTCGCGAGACTGCGGCGTCTCGCGCCGCAGATTTGGCAATCAGTGTCGGTCACGACCCGGCCACCAAGGCCGGGCGAGATCGACGGCCGGGAGTATTTCTTCGTCAGCGAACATGACTTTGACGTAATGGCCGCTGACGGAAAGCTCCTCGAATGGGCACGCTTCGCGGGGAATAAGTACGGCACCCCGCGAGCGCCCGTTACCGGAGAAGCTCCAGGCCGGAATCGCGACATTGCTGGAGATCGACGTCGAGGGCGCACGGCAAGTCCGGGCGGCGATGCCAGGAGCACTCTGGTGTTCCTGGCACCGCCGTCCTGGGACGAGCTCGTCCGCCGCCTGACGAGCAGGGAGACCGAGTCTCCCCAGGTCATCGAGCGGCGGCTGGCGGCTGCCCGGCTTGAGCTGGCCGCCGATGGCGAGTTCGATATCACCCTCGTCAACACGTCAGTCGATGATCGTGTGCGGCCAGCTGGTAGCCTTGATGATGGCCCGGCCGGCCGGACGCGCGAGCGTGCCCGGCTGACGGCACACGATCCAGAACCGGAAGGCAGACGTGGCAGCGACTCCGTCCACTGAGGGCATCATCAACCCGCCCATCGACGACCTGCTCCAGGTGGTCGACAGCAAGTACGGCCTGGTGATCATGGCGTCCAAGCGCGCCCGGCAGATCAACGCCTACTACGCCCAGCTCGGCGAGGGCCTGCTGGAGTACGTCGGGCCGCTGGTCGAGACCAGGGTGCAGGAGAAGCCGCTGTCCATCGCGCTGCGCGAGATCAGCGAGCGGATGCTCTCCGCGGAGCATCCCGTCGCCCCCGAGACCGAGGACTGACCCAGCCCGGAGCCCCTGATGCGCGTCGTCCTCGGCGTAGCTGCGGGGATCGCGGCATATAAGTCGTGCGAGCTGCTCCGGCTGCTCACCGAGTCAGGGCATTCCGTCCGGGTCGTGCCCACCCCGGACGCCCTTAACTTTGTCGGTGCCGCCACCTGGGCTGCCCTGTCCGGGCAGCCCGTGACGACCACCCCCTGGACCGATGTGGACCAGGTCCCGCACGTCAGGATCGGCCAGCAGGCCGACCTCGTGCTGGTCGCCCCCGCCACCGCTGACCTGCTGGCTAGGGCCGCCGCCGGGATGTCCGGCGACCTGCTCACCGCCGTGCTGCTGACCGCCAGGTGCCCGGTCGTCTTCGCGCCCGCGATGCACACCGAGATGTGGGAGCACCCCGCCACCAGGGCCAACGTGGCCACCCTGCGCGAGCGTGGTGCCATCGTCATCGACCCGGCGGCGGGACGGCTGACCGGCGCCGACACCGGGCCGGGACGGCTGCCAGACCCCGCCGCCCTGTTCGCCGTGGCGGAGCGGGTGCTGGCCCGCGGCGCCGCCGCCCTGACCCCCGACCTGGTCGGTCGGCATGTCGTTATCTCGGCCGGCGGCACCCGCGAGGACATTGACCCCGTCAGGTTCCTCGGCAACTACTCCTCTGGCCGGCAGGGTTACGCGCTGGCCACCACCGCCGCCAGCCGCGGCGCGCGGGTCACCTTCGTCGCAGCCGGCCCGGAGCTGGGCGGCGCGGAGCTGGCGGGCGCTGGGCTGGGCGGCCTCGGGCTGGGCGGCCTCGGGCTGGGCGACCCGGCCGGCGCCACCGTCATCCGGGTCACCTCCGCGGCCGAGCTGCGCGAGCAGATGCTCGCCGCCGCCAGCGGCGCCGACGCACTCGTGATGGCGGCCGCGGTCGCAGACTTCCGGCCCGCCTCGCGCAGCCCGTTCAAGCTGAAAAAGACCCAGCAGCCGCCCGAGCCGATCGAGCTGGCGGAGAACCCCGACATCCTCGCCGAGCTCGTGATGGCGCGGAACGCCGCGGCCCCGGCCGCCGGCCAGGTCATCGTCGGGTTCGCCGCCGAGACCGGCGACCTGCTGGCGAACGGGCGGGCCAAGCTCGCCGCCAAGGGCTGCGATCTGCTCGTGGTCAATCAGGTCGGCGGCGGGCTGGGCTTCGGCACCCCGGATAACGAGGCCATCGTGTTGCGTTCAGGCGGTCCGGAAGTCACCGTGCCGCGTAGTCCGAAAGCGGTGCTTGCGGACGTCATCTGGGACCTTGTCGCAGCTCAGTGGAGCCGCTCCTGATCCGCCGCAGACGAACTGGCAACTCCCAGATAAGCTCCAGGCATAGTGCCAGGGCAAAGGAATGGGTGGTCAGGTGGCCCGTCGTCTGTTTACGTCCGAGTCGGTCACCGAGGGTCATCCCGACAAGATGGCCGACCAGATCAGTGACGCGATCCTGGACTCCATGCTCAAGGGCGACCCGCACAGCCGGGTGGCCGTGGAGACACTGATCACCACGGGCCAGGTGCACGTGGCCGGCGAGGTGACCACCGACACCTACGTCGACATCCCCGGCATCATCAGGGAAAAGATCCTGGAGATCGGCTACGACTCCTCGGCCAAGGGCTTCGACGGCGCGTCCTGCGGCGTGCAGGTCTCCATCGGGGCGCAGTCACCGGACATCGCGCTCGGGGTGCGCGAGGCGTTCGAGCACCGCGAGGGTGAGGGTGCCGACGACCTGGACCGCCAGGGCGCCGGCGACCAGGGCCTGATGTTCGGCTACGCCTGCCGGGACACCCCCGAGCTGATGCCGCTGCCGATCACCCTGGCGCACCGGCTGGCCAGGCGGCTGTCTTCGGCCCGGCGCAGCGGTGCCGTGCCCTATATCCGGCCCGACGGAAAGACCCAGGTCACCATCGAGTATTCGGGTGGCGAGGCCGTGCGGCTTGACACCGTCGTGGTGTCCACGCAGCACGCGCCCGGCATCGACCTGCGCGAGCTGCTCGCCCCCGACATCCGCGAGCACGTCGTCGAGCCGGTGCTCGGCGAGCTCGACCTGGACACCACCGGCTACCGGCTGCTGGTCAACCCGACCGGCCGGTTCGAGATCGGCGGCCCCATGGGCGACGCCGGCCTCACCGGCCGCAAGATCATCATCGACACCTACGGCGGGATGGCCAGGCACGGCGGCGGCGCCTTCTCCGGCAAGGACCCGTCCAAGGTGGACCGCAGCGCCGCCTACGCGATGCGCTGGGTCGCCAAGAACGTCGTCGCCGCGGGGCTGGCCGACCGGTGCGAGGCCCAGGTCGCCTACGCGATCGGCAAGGCCAAGCCCGTCGGCCTGTTCGTCGAGTGTTTCGGCACCGAGCAGGTGCCGGTCGAGCGGATCCAGGACGCCGTGCTCAGCGTGTTCGACCTGCGCCCGGCGGCGATCATCCGCGACCTGGACCTGCTCAGGCCGATCTACTCCCAGACCGCCGCCTACGGCCACTTCGGCCGGGAGGAGCCCGACTTCTCCTGGGAGCGCTCCGACCGCGCGGCCGACCTCCGCTCCGCCGCCGGCGCCTGACGACCGACTGCCCGGCGGTGCCACCCGCGCCGCCGGGCTGCGTCCCGCGGTCCCTCGTCGGCCTGTGGCTCGTCGCTCCAGCCCCACCTCGCAGTCCGGCCTCACGCGTGCGGGTAACTCAAAGATCTTGAAGGATTTTGGACGATATACGCCCAAAATCCTTCAAGATCACCAGTGTCTGGCTCTGGCTGGAGCCGGGACGATGACGAGGAACACCCGTCGTCGCGGCGCGGTGTCGGGTGAGCGGGGGGAAGCCGTTCGGCGGCGCGGCTGAGGACCCCCCGCACGGTGGTGGGCGGGTAGTTGCTGGAGTGCGTTGTCAGCCCGCTGACCTGCGCTGATGGGACGTTTGGTGGACTGAGCGGCCATTCGGGCATTGAGCGCCCAAAACGGTCGCCTTCGAGTAAAGTGACGGTCCATGTCATCGTCCATCGAGCAGGCCGCTGCGGCCGGGGCCGGCGACCCTGCGGAGCCGCCCGCCGACTCAGCGTCAGGTGCCAGTGCGACGTCGGGCACCCGCAAGGCGGCCAGCCGCAAGAAGCCAGCGACCGGCGCGAAGCCGGCCGCTGGCACGAAGCCGGGTGGCGGCACCGCCGCTGCGCCGGGCACGGTCGGCACCGGGCAGTCGGCCGGGAACGGCGCGGGTGCCGAGGCCGATGCCGCCAGCGGCGGCCCGGTGGACGAGAGAGCGGACGTGACAGTGGCCGACGAGGACGCAGCCGCCGAAGGCCGGGCCGGTGACGAGCTTGGTGCGGACGAGCGCGGTACGGATGAGCGCGGTGGGGACGAGCGCGGCGCCGGTGACTCTGGTGCCAGCGAGAGTAGCGCCGGCGCGAACGGTGCCAGCGAGAACCGTGCCAGCGCGAACGGTGCCAGCGGGGCCGACGGCGCGGATGCGGGCGGCTGGGCTGACGGCCGGGACGACTCCGGGTTCCTGGATGACGAGCCCGACACCTCCTGGTTCCTGCCGACAGGCCGGGCTGCCTTGGCCCCCGAGGCGGTCACCGTGGACGACGGCCAGCTCGACCGCGAGCCCGCCAGTCGCCGGGCCGGTGCCGCCACCCGAGTCGCCGGTTCGCCGCCGTGGGCCGGCGAGTCCGCGGCCGACGGGGCGCAGGCCCCGCCGCCCTGGGAGTCCGGCCCGTGGCACGGTTCAGGTGAGCACCAGGACCCCGCCGACGAGCCCGCGCGCGGTGCGGCCACGCAGGGCGCTCTCGGCGGGGATCCCGCCGGCGCTACGGACCCCGGCGGCCAGCCCGGTGCCGCTGAGCCGGCCGGATGGGCCGCCAACCCGCTCGCAGCGGGTGCGCTCATCACCGGCGTCCTCGGCATCCTGGTGCTGCCCGGCCTGATCCTCGGCGTGCTCGGCCTGCGCCGCGCCAGCGTCACCGGTACCGGCCGGGTCGCGTCCTGGCTCGGCATCGCGCTCTCGCTGCTGTGGGCAGCCGGCATCGTGCTGGTCGCCGTGCCAGGCAACAGCGCCCCGCCCGATCCCGGCTGCAAGGCCTATCAGGCACACGGCCGGGCCGCCGCCACCAAGGTGATGGCCGCCATCAGGAACGGCAAGCCCGCCAGCGTGCTCGGCGGCGAGCTGCACCACGCCGCCGTCGTGATCAACAAGGCTGCCGCCAAGTCGTGGACCCTGAGCGTGCGCAACGCGCTGTCCTCGCTGACCGATGACCTCCAGGCTGCTGACGATCAGGTTTCCGGCGGCGGGCAGGTGCCCAGCCAGCTCGCCGGCGAGCTGAGCAGCGACGCATCGGCCGCCGACAGCGCCTGCGGCTCGTAACCTGAGCGTTCCGGCCAGGCAGCGCTCGGGCGGGAGAGAGCCGTCGGGACCGTCTGGTAGGACAGGAACGTGGTAGGTCCGGCAGTTCAGGAGCGTCAGCGCGCGGCGGCGAGTCGGCCCGCCTCGGCTGAGGCTGCCGGGGCCAAGGCTGCCCCGGCCGATTCCGCCCCGACCGACGCCACCCCCGCAGGGTCCGGCACCGCCAAGCCGGGCACCGCCAAGCCGGGCACCGCCAAGTCCCGCACGGCCAAGTCGCGCACAGCCAAGTCGCGCACAGCCAAGTCCGCTGCGATCCGGCCCGCCGCCACGCTGCCCGTCGCGCAGGTGGCCGTGGATGTGTCGCTGCCGCACCTGGACCGGCCGTTCGAGTATCTGGTGCCCGAGTCCCTGGACGCCGCGGCCACCGTCGGCTGCCGGGTTAGGGTCCGCTTCTCCGGTCGGCTGACCAGCGGATACCTGCTCCGCAGGACGGCCGAAAGCGAGCATCAGGGGCGGCTGGGCTACCTGGAGCGCGTCGTGTCGCCCGAGCCGGTCCTGACCGAGGAGATCGCCGGCCTGGCCCGCGCCGTGGCGGATCGCTACGGCGGCACTCTGGCCGACGTCCTGCGCCTGGCGATCCCGCCCCGCCACGCCGCAGTCGAGTCCGCCGCCCGCCGGGTCTCGCCGGCCAAGGCCGCGCCCCAGGCCAATCCGAGCCAGTCCGAGGCGAATCAGGCAGCGCCGAATCAGGCAGGGCCGAATCAGGCAGGGCCGAATCAGGCAGGGCCGAATCAGGCAGGGCCGAATCAGGCAGCGCCGAATCAATCTGGGTCGGGCCAGCCGGAAGGAGACCAGCCGGAAGGAGACAAGCCGGAAGCAGATCAGCCGGCGGCGCAAGGGGCGGACGCGGCGCAGCTCGCGGCGGTGCGTCCGCCGGAGCCCGAGCCCGGGTCGTGGGCGCGGTACGCGGCCGGGGCGTCCTTCCTGGCGGCGCTCGCCGCCGGGCGGGCACCCCGCGCCATCTGGTCGGCCCTGCCCGGCGCCGGTCCTGCGACCGCCGGTCCCGCGACCGCCGGTTCCGTCGCTGCCGGGGCGGATCCCGCCGGCTCGGCTGGCACGGAATCCGCTGGTGGCGCGCCGCTGGGGGAGGGTGGCTGGGCCGCCGAGATCGCGCTGGCGGCAGCCGCCGCGGCGGCGTCCGGGCGCGGCGTTGTGATCGTCGTCCCGGACGCCCGTGACCTGGAACAGGCCGATGCGGCGCTAGCCGCAGCCCTCGGGCCCGGTGCGCATGTGGTGCTGTCGGCGAGCCTGGGCCCGCCGAGCGCTACCGGCGCTGGCTCGCCGCCGAGCGTGGCCAGGTGGCGGTGGTGGCCGGCACCCGGTCGGCCATGTTCACGCCGGTTCGCGACCTGGGCCTGGTGGTGCTCTGGGATGAGGGCGACGACCTGCACGCCGAGCCGCGCGCGCCGTACCCGCATGCCCGCGAGGTGCTGGCACTGCGCGCGCACCGGGCCGGTGCCGCCGCGCTGATCGGCGGGTTCGCCAGGACCGCCGAGGCCGAGCATCTCGCGACCGCCGGCTGGGCCAGGCCGCTGGACAGCCGGCCGTTCGACCGTGCGCCGGTTCGCCCCGCTGGTCGCGGCGGCGGGCGAGGACACCGAGCTGGCTCGCGACGAGGCGGCGCGGTCGGCGCGGCTGCCCAGCCTCGCGCTGCGGACCGCGAGAGACGCACTGGCCAGCGGGCCGGTGCTGTTCCAGGTGCCCAGGCGCGGCTACCTGGCCGCCATCGCCTGCGAGCGGTGCCATGCCCGGATCCGCTGCCAGTGCGGCGGGCCGGCCCAGCTCCCCGGGCCGCAGGCCGCGCCGCGCTGCGCGTGGTGCAACCGCATCATCAGCCGGACCTGTCAGGAGTGCGGGCACGCCGGCCTGCGCGCCGTGGTCACCGGCGCCACGAGGACAGCCGAGGAACTGGGCCGGGCCTTCCCCTCGGTGCCGGTGCGCACGTCGGGCGGCAGCAGGGTGCTCACCCAGGTAACCCAGGATCCCGCCGTCGTGGTCGCCACGCCGGGCGCGGAGCCGCTGGCGGACGGCGGCTACGCGGCGGCAGTGCTGCTCGATGGCTGGGCGCTGCTCGGCCGCGCCAGCCTGCGCGCCGGGGAGGAAGCGGCCCGCCGCTGGATGAACGCCGCCGCGCTGGTCCGCCCGGGACCGGCCGGCGGCCGGGTGGTGGTCGTCGCCGACGCGGGACTGGCCGCCGTGCAGGCCCTGGTGCGCTGGGACCCGGTGACCTTCGCCGGGCGCGAACTGGCCGAGCGGCGGGAGCTGCGATTCCCGCCCATCGCCCGGATGGCGGCCCTGTCGGGCCCGCACAGCGCCGTCCGGGCGGTGCTCGACGGTGCCGAGCTGCCGGCCGGCTCGGAGGTGCTAGGGCCGGTCCCGGTTCCCGCGCCGCCGGGTGCCCCGCCCGGATCCGGTGATTCAGGCGGGCCGGATACCACCGTCGACCAGGTCCGATTCCTGGTGCGCGCACCCAGGTCGGCCGGGACGGCCCTGGCGGCCGAGCTGCGAAAGGGCCTGGCCGCGCGAACCGCACGCAAGGAGCCGGGCGTGGTCCGGCTTGAGCTGGACCCGGTCGAGCTGATCTGACGGAACCGCGCGAAGGCCGTAGGGTGCTTGCGTGGCCACCACACGACGGGACTCCGGATCGGCGGGCGTCCGGGCGCGTGCCACCGGCGCTGGGTCCCGGAGCGACAGTACCGGCCGCGATCCCGACGCCAGCGGTCAGCCCGGCACCAGTAGCCAGGCCAGCACCGGCAGCCAGGCCAGCACCGGCAGCCAGGCCGGCACCGGCAGCCAGGCCGGCACCGGCAGCCAGGCCGGCACCGGCAGCCAGGCCGGCACCGGCAGCCAGGCCGGCACCGGCAGCCAGGCCGGCACCGGCAGCCAGGCCGGCACCGGTAGCCAGGCCGGCACCGGCCGCAAGGCCGCCAGCCGTGACACCGGCCCCCGCGAGCCCCGCACCAGCCGGGCTTCCGGCGTCAGCGGCAAGCCAGGCGGCCCGGCCGCGAAGAACGGCACCGCGGGCCCCAGCGACCAACCCGCGCCCCGCCGCCCGGCGGCGAAGGCCGGCCCTTCACCGAAAGCCAGCCCGGCGGCAAGATCCAGCCGGTCGGCCAAGGGCGGCCCGTCAGCAAAGAGCGGCCCGCCGCCACAGAACGGTCGGCCACAGAACGACCGGCCACAGAACGGCCAGCCTGGGAACAACGGCCAGCCTGAGCAGGGCAGCCCGCCAGGGAAAAACAGCCGTCAGGGCAAGACCAGCCGGCCTGGAAAGAGCGTTCAGGCGGGAAAGACCAGCACGGAGGAAAAGGCCATCCAGGCGAGCAACGGCAGCAGCGCGGCCCAGGTCGGCCAGGCAGGCGACAACAGCCACCAGGACTTCAACGGCCGCCAGGACGGCAGCGGCCGTCAGGACAACAACGGTCACCAACAGGACCACAACGGCCACCAGGACGACAGCAGCCAGCAGGGCGGTCGGCGGCGGAGCCGCAAGGACCGGTCGCGGATGCCGCCGGTCCGGCTCGCGCCGCGAGAGGAACTGGCCGCCGCCGCCCGGGTGGTGCCGCTGCTGCGCGCCGCCGACGACCTCAGCCAGTGGGCCCGCAGCGGGTCGGGCCGGATAGCCGGCGACCCGCCCGCCCTGGCCAGCGTCGCGACGGCAGCCGTCGCGCTTGACCTGACCCAGGGCGAGGTCGAGGCCGCCTGGCGGGTCGTGCTGGCGACCGGGCTGCTCGACGGCGACGCCACCCCCGCCGGCCGCGATGGCGGGGACTCCGCCCAGGTCCTGGATACCTGGGACTGCGCGCTGGAAGCGATCCTCGACGCCGACGACCTGGACGGGCTCGCCACGGCGCTCTACACGGTCGGGTGCCCGATCACCATTGACGCGCTGTTCGAGGCGTATACGGCGGCCGCCGGACCGCGCCGCCCGCCGCGCCACGCCGGCCCGGGCTCCGCCGCGAACGGGCCGGACCAGGACAGCGACAGTCAGCACGGCACTCGTCACGGCGCCAGCCTGGCCCAGGGAGTCCCGGCCGGGCAGGCCAGCGAGCTGCCGCGGGAAGACCCCCGTTTCGTTTCAGACTCCGCGCACGCCGACGAGGCGGCCGCGCTGTCGCGCGCCCTGGAGACCCTGGCCGACCTGGGCGTCGTGGAGCTCGGCACCGAGGAACTGGCGGGCGGGCTGACCGTCGCGCTGTCCCCGCTCGGGGTCTGGGGCGTGCACCGGCGGCTGCGCGCGCAGGGCTGGCATGTGCCGGTGCTGGGCAGCCCCGGCCGCGACGGCGCGGTCGGGCTGCTGAAGACCCTGCCGAGCTGCGACGCCGAGGACGGCGAGGCGGAGATCGGCACCTGGCTGGCCGGGCGCACGCCCGCCCAGGCCGCGCGCGAGCTGATCAACGCGGCCGCCAGCGGATCGCCCGGCCTGCGCGGCGCGGCGTTCGCGGTGCTGGACCGGATTGGCCCCGAGGCGTCCGCCGAGGTCCGCGCCGCGCTGGCCGACCCGCTGCTGCGCGCGCACGCCGCCGTCTGGCTGCACGAGCACGACGAGGAAGCCGAACTGCGGCCGGCTGACCGTACCTGGCTGCTGGTGGACCTGGGCGCCGGCCTGCTGGAGGAAGCCGATCCCCAGGACGTCGTAGCTGAGCTGCTGCCCGAGGTGCCGCCGCAGGCGCAGGCCGACATCGTGGCCGGCCTGTGGCAGGTGGAACATCCGGGCGTCATCGACCTGCTGACCGCTCTCAGTGACCACCATCCCGACCCTGGTGTGGCCCGCGCCGCCCGCAAGGCCGCGTTCAAGGCACGCTCGCCGCTGGCCGGCGGCGGTCGCCGGGGTTCATAGACTTAGCTGTGCCGCGATAGCGGGCGCGGACCTGCCAGGAGGAACTGGGTGAGCACCAAGCCGATCCGGCTGTTCGGCGATCCGGTCTTGCGGACGCCGGCCGAGCCAGTCACCGAATTCGATGTCGAGCTGCGCAAGCTCGTGCAGGACCTCTACGACACCATGCTGGAGGCGCCGGGTGTGGGCCTGGCCGCTCCGCAGATCGGCGTCGGGCTGCGCGTCTTCACCTATTACGTCGATGACGTGCTCGGCCACGTGATCAACCCCTCGCTCCGGCTGTCGGATGAGGAAGAGACCGACGACGAGGGCTGCCTGTCCTTCCCCGGCCTCCAGTACCCGGTCACGCGCCCCTACGGGGTTGTCGCGACCGGCTTCGACATGCACGGCGAGCCGATCGCCCTGGAGGGCACCGCGCAGCTCGCCAGGTGCGTCCAGCACGAGACCGACCACCTGGACGGCGTGCTGTTCATCGACCGGCTGGACCCGGCGCAGCGCAAGCTGGCCATGAAGGAGATCAGGTCCGCGCAGTGGTGGGGCGAGCCGGCCCCGGTGGTGCGCGTGTCCCCGCACCCCACCAACGGCCGGGCCAGCTAGCTGATGCGCCTCGTCTTCGCCGGCACCCCGGCGGCCGCCGTGCCGTCGCTGAACGCGCTGCTCAGCTCCCGCCACGAGGTCGCCGCCGTGGTAACCAGGCCGGATGCCGCCGCAGGCCGGGGGCTGAAAGTAGGCCCAAGCCCGGTCGCGGCCCAGGCCGCCGAGGCGGGCGTGGAGATCCTGCGGCCGTCCCGCCCCCGCGACCCTGATTTTGTCGAACGGCTGCAACAGATAGCCCCCGACTGCTGCCCGGTCACCGCCTACGGCGCCCTGATCCCCGATCACGTCCTGCAGATCCCGGCACGGGGCTGGGTAAACCTGCACTTCTCCCTGCTGCCCGCCTGGCGCGGCGCGGCTCCGGTGAACCACGCGCTGCTGCACGGTGATGACGTGACCGGCGCGACGACCTTCCGGCTGGTCCGCGAGCTGGACGCCGGGCCGGTGTTCGGCGTGCTGACCGAGGAGGTCAGCGAGACCGACACGGCCGGCTCGCTGCTGGAGCGGCTCAGCCATGCGGGCGCCGGGCTGCTGGTCACCACGCTGGACATGATCGAGTCCGGGGAGCTGGAGGCACGGCCGCAGCCAGCCGAGGGCGTCAGCTTCGCGCCGAAGCTGACCACGGCGGACGCCGAGGTGGACTGGAAGCTGCCGGCCCACGCGGTAAGCCGGCTGATCCGCGCCTGCACGCCCGCGCCCGGCGCCTGGACGAGGCTGGACGGCGCCCGCGTCAAGCTGAGCCCGGTCACGCCCGAGCCGCCGGCGGACGCCGGGGCCGGTGGTGAGCTGCCGGGACCCGGTGAGCTGGTGGTGCGGAAGGACGGCGTGCTGGCGGGCACCGGCACGCACCCGGTGCGGCTCGGCGAGGTGCAGGCCGATGGCAAGCGCCGGATGCCGGCCGCCGACTGGGCACGCGGCTTGCGGCTGGACGGCCGCCGCGCGGTGCTGGGCTAGGTGGCCGGCCAGGAGCCCGCGCGCAACGGCCAGCGCCGCGGCGGCGCGGCGCGGGGCGGGCCGGCGCGGGGCGGGCAGCGCGGCGGCCCGCGGCCGGGTCCCGCCGGGCGGGCCGACCCGGTGCGCCGGGCCGCCTGCGATGTGCTGCTCGCCGTCGCCGAGCGCGATGCCTACGCCAACCTGCTGCTGCCCGCGACGCTCGCCAGGCGCGGGCTGGCCGGCCGGGACGCCGCGCTGGCCACCGAGCTGACCTACGGAACCCTGCGCGGCACCGGGACCTACGATGCCGTGCTGGCCATCTGCAGCGACCGCGAGCTGTCCAGCCTGGACCCGGCGGTCCTGGAGATCCTGCGGCTCGGCACGCATCAGCTGCTGGCCACCGGCGTCGCCGCGCACGCCGCCGTCGCGACCTCGGTGGACCTGGTCAGGGACGTGGCCGGGCCGCGGCCTGCCGGGTTCGTCAACGCGGTGCTGCGCAAGGTCAGCACCAGGGACCTGGGCGCCTGGCTGGAGATCGCCGCCCCGGCCCGTGCCGCCGACCTGACCGGCCACCTGGCCGTCCGGTACAGCCACCCGGAGTGGATCGTGGAGGCCTTCGCCGCCGCGCTCGGCGAGGATCCGGCGGCCGGCCTGCCCGAGACCGAGGCGGCGCTGGCCGCCGACGGGGTGCGACCCCTGGTCACGCTGTGCGCGGTGCCGGGCGCGGCCGGGCAGACGGAGCTACTCGAGGCCGGCGCGGCCCCGGCCCGCTGGTCGGCGTATGGCGCGTACCTGGAGGGCGGCGACCCCGCCAGGATCGCGGCCGTAGCGCAGGGCCGGGCCGGCGTTCAGGATGAGGCCAGCCAGCTCGCGGCCGTCGCCCTGGCTGGCGCGGGCGCCGGCAGCGCCGGGGTACCGGTGCGGGCTGGCGAGCGGTGGCTTGACCTGTGCGCCGGCCCCGGCGGCAAGGCGCGGCTGCTGGCCGGCCTGGCCGCCGGGGCCGGCGCCCGGCTGGTCGCCGCCGAGCTGCACGAGCACCGGGCGCGCCTGATCGCTTCCGGCGGCCCCGCTGCCGGAAGCCGTGCTGCCGGAAGCCGTGCTGCCGGAAGCCGTGCCGCCGGGAGTCCCGATGCCGGCCGGATCGCCGTCATCGCGGCCGACGGGACGCGCCCGGCCTGGCGGCCAGGCTCGTTCGACCGGGTCATCGCCGACGTGCCCTGCTCGGGACTGGGCTCGCTGCGCCGCCGGCCGGAGGCGCGCTGGCGGCGCACGCCGCAGGACGTAGCCGCGCTCGGCGGCCTCCAGCGCGACCTGCTCGCCTCGGCGCTGGACTCGGCCAGGCCGGGCGGGCTGGTCGCCTACGTGACCTGCTCCCCGCACCTGGCCGAGACGGCGGAGGTGCTCGCGGACGTGCTGCCCGCGCGGCCCGGCACGCAGGTGCTTGACGCCCCGGCCGTGCTCGCGGAGGTTCCCGGCCTGGCCTGCCCGGCGCCGCTGGACAAGTACGCGCAGTTCTGGCCGCACCGGCACGGCACCGACGCGATCTTCCTGGCCTTGCTGCGCCGCGCCTGACCCAAAGCCGCGCCTGACCCAAAGCCGCGCCTGACCCACCGCCGCGCCTGACCGGCCGCCGCGCCCGGTCAGGCCGCCGGCGTGAGCGCTCCAGGCCGGCCGGCGGCCGACTGCCCTGGCCTGGCGGACCTGACCAGCCCCAGCACGCTGGAAATATGCAGGCTGAGCAGCAGCGGCACGCCGACGGTCGGGATCAGCACGAGCGGCAGCTCGCTGATCGCCGCGCTGGACGGGGTGACGCCGATCAGCTGGTACCGGGTAACGGCGCCCAGGACGAGGGCGACGACGAGATCGGCGCTGCCGGCCGCGCTGAACCACAGCACGGCGCGGCGGCCTGCGCCGCGCGCGAGCCGCCGTGCGGTCAGCGGCGCGGCGATACCCACGGCGATGTCGCCCAGGCCCGCGGGCAGTGCGAACAGGGCGGGGAGATGACCGAGCGCCATGACGAGCAGGAAGGCCACCCCGGCCACCCGGAACGTGTGCGGGCGCAGCAGGCTGCTGACCATGCCGGGCGCCTGCAGGGCCTGGGCCACGACCGGGATCCGGCTGAGCACCAGCAGCGTGCCGAGGAAGCCGGCGAACGCGACCGGCATCCACGGCACCCCGTGACCGAGCGGCGTGTCGAAACCGCCGTGAGCCGCGATCACCGCGCTGGCGGTCAGCCAGCCGCCGCACAGGACAGCCGCGCCCCCGGCGAGCAGCGCCGCGCGTCTCCGGTCCTGGCCGGCCCGTCGCGCGCCGCCATACAGCACCACGCAGGTCGCGCCCGCGATCGCGGCAACCCCGGCGATGGTGATCAGCCATATGTAGCCAGGCGGGTCGTACATGGCATCCTCCTCAGATTGAGTAGCTCTAAGATACTATATTTAACATAGTATTCTTCAACTAGTATCATGGAGAGCGTGACGAGAAACATCCGCAGCTACGGCCACTTCTGCGTGCTGGCACGCGCTCTGGAACGGGTCGGTGACCGGTGGAGCCTGCTGGTGATCCGTGACCTGGTCACCGGTCCCAGGCGGTTCACCGACCTGATGGACCGGCTCGGCGGGATCACGCCCGCCACGCTCAGCCAGCGCCTGCGCGAGCTGGAAGACGCCGGAGTCCTGGCCGCCGACCGCGAGCCGGGTCGCCGGGAGGTCTGGTACCACCTGACACCGGCCGGGGACGAGCTGAGCCCCGTCATCGACGCGCTCGGCTCGTGGGGGCTGCGGCACGCCTGGCGCTGGCCGAGGGACGGCGAGCCACTGCACGCCGAGCACCTGCTCAGCGCCGTCATCCGGGCCGTCGATGACTCCGGCGACCACGAGCCAGGGCGCTGGCTTTTCCGCCTGGACGGTTCGGACTACCTGGCACAGGGCGATGGCAGCCGGTGGTCGCTCACCACCACCGCCACCGCGCCGGCCGACGTCACGATCACCGCGACCACTCAGGCCCTGGCCGCCTTCATCTTCTCCGGGTCAGGCTCTGGGTCGGGCTCCGGCGTGGAGATCGCCGGCGAGCCCGAGGCGGTGCGGCGATTCCGGCGGCTGGCCGCCACCCTGGCCACCGCCGTGCCTGCCGCCCAAGCCGACGGTTGATCCACGGGGCGGGCGCCGCCGGGGGATGAGCGGCAGCCGCGGTCCCGCGGTCGCGAAGTCAGGGTGCCCTGGCCGGGCGCGGCGGCGGGATGCGTGAGATCATCCCGGATTATGCGCAAAGACCTGCGGGAATCCGCTGAGTACGCCCTGGTCACCGAGCATCTCCGGCGGCTGCACGAGCCGTCGTTCGGCAGGCCGCACCGGGTCACCGACCCGGTTACCTCGGCCGATGCCGGCCGGATCGTGGTGACAGGCTCGGTCTATGACGAGCTCGACGGGCCGCCGCGCACCGCCCTGTACGAGGTGCGGGACGGCGGGCTGCACGCGCTGACCTCCGGCGGCGGGTCCGCCAGGTCCGCCCGCATCGCCCCGGACGGCTCGGCCGTGGCCTTCCTGTCCGACCGGGCCAAGCCGCAGGTGTTCCAGCTTTACCTGCTGGCCGACGGCCAGCTCGGCGAGGCACGGCCCGCGCCCGCCGTTCCCGGCACGATCGAGTACCTGGCCTGGTCACCGGATGGCACCCGGATCCTGCTCGGAGTCGCCGGGCTCGGCGCGGAGATCTCCGACGCGCAGGGCTCGGGCACGGCCGGCTCGGACGAGGATGAGCTGCCGTCCTGGTTTCCCGAGGTCGAGGGCGGCACCCCGGAAGACGCCTGGCGCAGCCTGTGGCTGTACACCCCGGCCTCCGGCGAGCTCGCCAGGGTCTCGCCCGACGGGCTGAACGTCTGGGAGGCGGCCTGGTCCGGACCCGGGCACGTGCTGGCCATCACCAGCGACCAGCCCGGCGAGGACGACTGGTACACCGCGGTGCTCAGCCGGCTGGACGTCTCGGCGGGCACGGTCACCGAGCTGCTCCGCAGCGACGTCCAGCTCGGGCTGCCCGCCGGCAGCGCCGACGGCCGGCTGGCGGCCGTGGTCGCGGCCGCGTGCAGCGACCGGCTGATCGTCGCGGGCGACCTGATCCTGCTGGACCTGGTGACCGGCACCAGGTGCGCCGTCCATACCGCAGGGACGGACGTCACCGCGGTCGAGTGGCTCGACGCGACGCGGGTCGGCTACGTCGGCCAGCGGCACCTGGACAGCGTCGCCGGGATCGCCGACGCCGGGGCGGGAGTCCTGCCGGAGAAGATCACCGCCACGGAGCTGGCCGCGTCCGCGCAGTCCTGGGCGAGCCGGTTCTACCCCTCCGGCACCTTCACCGCCGACGGCCGGGTCATCGTGGTCCGCGACGACTACGACACCCCGCAGCAGGTCGCGATCATGGGGGCGGGCACCGACCAGGTGCTGGCCTCGCTGGCCCATGACGGCACCGACTATCTCCGGTCCGTCGCGGGCTCGGCGGAGAACGTGAGCTGGACCGCGCCCGACGGCACCCTGATCGAGGGAGTCCTCTGCACCCCTCCGGGCGCCGGGCCGTTCCCGCTGATCCTGAACGTGCACGGCGGGCCGATCTGGGCCTACCGGCAGAGCTGGGCGATGCGCGAGGACGCGGTGCCGCTGCTGGTCTCCCGCGGCTACGCCGTCCTGCACCCGAACCCGCGTGGCAGCGCCGGGCGGGGCCAGGAGTTCGCCGCCGCGGTGGTCGGCGACATGGGCGGCGCCGACACCTTCGACTACCTGTCCGGAATCGACGCGATGGTCGAGCGCGGGATCGCCGATCCGGCGCGGATCGGCACGATGGGCGTCAGCTACGGCGGCTTCATGTCAGCGTGGCTGGTGACCCAGGACCAGCGGTTCAAGGCCGCCGTGTCCACCTCGCCGGTGACCGAGTGGTACAGCTTCACCTTCACGTCCAACATCCCCGGCTGGGGCTTGTGGTTCCTGGAGAACGCCGATCTGGAGCAGCCCGGTACCCAGGCGCACACCCGCAGCCCGGTCCTGCACGCCAGCAAGGCAAGCACGCCGACCCTGCTCACGGCGGGCGCCCAGGACCGCTGCACGCCGGCCGGCCAGGCCAGGGAGTTCTACCGGGCGCTGCGCAGCCACGGCGTCGACTCCGAGCTGGTGATCTACCCAGGCGAAGGACACGGCGTCAGCCGGTTCCCCGCCGTCACCGACTACCTGACCCGCATCGTCACCTGGTTCGAGAAGTACATGCCGGCGCAGGACTGATAACCCGCGCCGGGCCGCACCGGCGACGCTGCCCGTGCGGCCCGGCCTCGCGCGAGCGGGGTTACGGCGTCGTCGCCGGGACCGCGGCGAACGTGATGCCCAGCGGTGCCGCGTTCAGCGTGGCGGTGCCGGTGCCGCCGGAGATCGTCCCCTCGACCGTGCTGGTCGCCGGGTTGATCACCGTCAGGTTGCCCGAGGCCACGTTGCCGACCCAGACCTGCGAGCCGTCCGGCACCACCGCCACCGTGGCAGGCAGCCGGCCAACGCCGACCGCGGCGGTCACCCGGTCGGTCGCCGTGGCGATGACCGTGACGGTGTCGGAGTTCAGGTCGGTGACGTAGGCCTGCGTCCCGTCGGGCGTGACCGCCACGCCGTAAGGCTCGGCGCCGGCGGCGACGCTGGCGAGCAGCCGCCCGGTCGCCGCGCTGAGCACCCAGAGCGTGCCCGCACCGGGATTGGTGACATACAGCCGGGAGCCGTCCGGGCTGACCGCGATGTCCTGCGGTCCCGACGGGTCGGGGATCTGCCGGATGACCCGCCCGGCGCCGGTGTCGATGACCGCGATGCCGCGCTCGGTCGTCACGTAGGCGCGCGAGCCGTCCGGGCTGAACACCACCTGGCGCGGCCCGCTGCCCACCTTGATGTCGCCGCTCACCGCGTCCGAGGACACGTTGATCACCGCGACCACGTCCGACCCGCCGGGGCCGGTGTCGCCGCCGGTCACCGTGGCGTAGGCCTGCTGCCCGTCCGGCGAGACCGCGACGTCCTGCGGGTAGGGGCCGACCTCGATGGGCGTCTTCGCCCCGGTCGCGGTGCTGACCGCGATCACG
Source organism: uncultured Actinomycetota bacterium (assembly GCA_963725175.1). GTDB lineage: Bacteria > Actinomycetota > Actinomycetes > Streptosporangiales > Streptosporangiaceae > DASUBV01. The sequence goes on along the minus strand of CAVRXH010000006.1, from coordinate 948,093 downwards.
TGGTACTGGCCGGTCTCGGCGACGAAGAGCTGCGATCCGTCGGGGGTCACCGCGACGCCCTCCGTGGTGTCGGCCGAGATGCTGTCCGCCATGATCGTGTCGGTGGCGGTGTCCACCTCCGCGACCGACGAGCCGCCGGCCAGTGCCACGTAGGCGTGGTAGTCGGCACCGCCGGCCGAGCTGCGCACGGCGCCCTTCCTGACCGACAGGTGCCGTCCCGCCTGGAACTTGATCTGGTGCTCGGGCGTGTTCACCGGGGCCGGCGCCGGGTGCCCGTGCCCGGGGGCGCTGGTCAGCGCCAGCGTGGTTACCGGCACGCCGAGGACGACGAGCCCGGCGACCGCCGCGCCCGCTACCACCCCGGCGCGCATCCCGCGCTTGCCTGTTGCTGCTGACACGTCAGGTTCTCCTCTCTCGCCGGGGCTAGCTGTCGCGGACCGTCTTGCGCGGCCGGGGCCTGTTCCCGGCTTCCTGGACGGGCAGCGTCTGGCTGGTCGTGGGGAAGACGGGGGCGGGGTAGTTGTTGACCGCGAACGCGGCCCTGGCCAGCGGCGCCTTGGTGTCGGGCAGCCGGGGCAGGTAACCGCCGCGCGCCGGGAAGCCGAAGGCCGAGGTCAGGTCGCCGAACGCGGAGCGCCGCCAGGCGGTGATGTTCGGGATGGTGACGCCGGTCAGGGCCTCAAGGAAGCGCAGCACCGAGGTGTGGTCGAAGGTCTCGCTGGCCACCCAGCCGCCGGTCGTCCACGGCGACACGATGATGCACGGCACCCGGAAGCCCGCGCCGATCGGCACGCCGTCGATGTACTCGCCGGCGGTACCGGCTGGTGCCACCGGCGGCGGAACGTGGTCGAACAGGCCGTCGTTCTCGTCGTAGTTCAGGATGAAAACGGTCTTGGCCCAGACATCCGGGTTGGCGGCGATGGCGCTGATCTTGCTGGCCACGAAGTCCGCGCCCGCGGCCGGGGTGTAGTCGGGGTGCTCGGACTGGTAGCTGGTCGGCACGAGCCAGGACACGGCCGGCAGCCGGTCGTGCGTGGCGTCGTACTCGAACTGGCCGGTGCTGAAGGTGCGCATGCCGCTCTTGAAGAGCGGCGAGCTGACCGGGCAGTCCTGGAATGCCTGGAACGGCTCCAGCAGGTTGCAGCCGTAGTTGTCGACCTCCTGGTAGACCTGCCAGCTCACGCCGGTCGCGGTCAGCGCCTCTGGGTAGGTCGTCCAGGTGTAGGAGACCGGGTCGATGTTGCTGATGATCGGGCCGCCGCCGACGCCGGCCGGGTCGATCCAGGCGCTCAGGTGGTACAGCCGGTTGGGCCAGGTGGGGCCGAGCACCGAGCAGTGGTAGTTGTCGCAGATCGTGAACGACTGCGCCAGGGCGTAGTGGAAGGGGATGTCATCGCGGGTGTAGTAGCCCATGGTGAACGGGCCGTTCTTGCCGTCCGCGGCCAGGTGAGCGGGCAGCCAGTTGTCCATCGCGCCGCCGTTCCAGGCCGAGTGCTGCACCGTCCAGGCGTGGCTGGTGGAGGGGATGGCCTGGGCGCTGGTGGTCGTGGTGTCCAGGTGGAACGGCAGCAGGTACCCGTCGGGGTTGGCGCTGTCGGGCTGGTAGAACACCGAGTTTCCGGTGCTGAGCTGAAGGGCGCCGGGGTCGGAGAACCCGCGTACGCCCGGCAGCGTGCCGAAGTAGTGGTCGAACGACCGGTTCTCCTGCATCAGGATCACCACGTGCTTGATGTCGCGCAGGTTTCCGGATCCGCGTGGCGGTCCGGCCGCCAGCGCCTTGCGGACGCTGGCCGGCAGGAACTCCGCCGCGAAGGTCGCGGCGGCGGTGGCGGTGGCGGCCGTCAGCAGACGGCGCCGGGTCAATTCGGGCAAGGCTTACTCCCATCCGAGCGGGGGGTGGCGGGAATTGCCATGCGCAACGATGGACGCGGCGCCCGGCCGCGGCATCACCGAAAAGCAACGCGGCGATTAGGCCGAGATTAAAAGTTGGCGGTTACCTTAAACACCCCGGTAACGCCGCGAAAATGGCTGGCGGCGGGCCGCGTAATACCCGCTGGACCGGCGTGTTCCCTCGCTGGTCAGCGTCGTTTACCTAGCTCCGCGCGCGGGTCAGCGCCCGGCCGCCGCCCGGTGACACCCGGCGGCCGCCGATGTCGGCGCGCTGGCCCTGGGCATAGCCGGCGCCGTAGCCGCTGCCGCTGTAGGTCATCCGGGCGGCGCGGGTCACCGGGTACTCCTGCTGCACCGCGCGGCGGATGACCAGGGCGCGGTCGGCCAGCACCAGCGCCGTGCGGGACCGCCCGCCGTCAGGGCCGGGACGGCTGGCCTGGTCCTGCGCCGTCCGCTCGGCCGCCTGCACCCGGCTGATCACGGCGGCGGAGAAGCCGAGCAGCCAGCTCCGCCGCCAGGCGCGCGGGCTGGCCCGGTCGGGGACCCTGGCCGCCGCCAGCCCGTGCCACATCTGGATCAGCAGCGAGGTGTAGAGCAGGTCGGTGCGCTCGATGTCAGAGGCGTAGCCGAAGACATGAATCCGCAGGCCGGACCGTGAGGTGAGCATGATGCACTGGCAGCGCAGCGCCGCGCCGAGACCGCACAGCAGGTGCGCCTTGACCCGGCCCCACGGGTTGTCGATGTCCACGAAGCGGCTGGCGGGCTGGTCGGTCTCCGGGCGGGCCGCGGCGAGCAGCGCGCGGTCGATGCCGTACTTGGCCATCAGCTCGGCCGCCTTGGCGGTCAGCGCCTCGGCCTCCGGCGGGGTGCACGACTCGTCCTCAGCCTTGGCCAGCAGCTTGCGCACCCGGTCGAGCAGCCTGGCGGGCGCCTCGCCGTTCAGCCCTTGGCCGTTCGGTCCTTCGCTGTGCAGCCCTTCGCTGTGCAACCCTTCGCTGTGCAACCCTTCGCTGGCCGGTCCCTCGCTGCGCGGTCCGTCGCTGGTCATCTGGCCGGCCTCCTCCTGGCGAGCTCCGCGGGCATGCCGAACATAGCCGTCGCCACCGACACCCGCCCCGGCGTTCTAGACTCGCTCCCGATGACGGTACAGATTTCGCCCAGCCTGCTGGCCGCCGACTTCGCCAGGCTCGCCGACGAGGCCGAGTCGGTGGCGTCCGTCGCGGACTGGCTGCACGTGGACGTGATGGACGCGCATTTCGTGCCGAACCTCACGATTGGCCTGCCGGTCGTGGAGGCGCTGCTGCGGCATGCCCGGCTGCCCGTGGACTGCCATCTGATGATCGACAACCCGGATCGCTGGGCGCCGTCCTACGCCGAGGCCGGGGCCAGGAACGTCACCATCCACGCCGAGGCCACCACCGCGCCGATCCGGACGTTCCGGGCTATCCGGGCGGCGGGCGCCAGGGCCGGGCTGGCCGTCAACCCGGCGACGCCGGTCGAGCCGTACGCCGACCTGCTGCCCGAGCTGGACATGCTGCTGCTGATGACGATCGAGCCTGGCTTCGGCGGCCAGTCGTTCATCGACGCCGTGCTGCCCAAGATCCGCCGCGCGCGCCAGCTCGTCAGCGCCGCCGGGGTACCGGTCTGGCTCCAGGTGGATGGCGGCGTGACCGAGGAGACCATCGTCCGCTGCGCCGAGGCGGGCGCCGACGTGTTCGTGGCGGGCTCGGCGGTGTTCGGCACCGACGACCCGGCGGCCAGGGTCAAGGCGCTGCGCGCCGCGGCCGCCCAGGCTCCGTTCGTCTAGATCAAGAAATTTTCCCGGCGGCTGTCGATTTCCGTGATCTCGTCCGTCGGGACAAGCAGACAGTCAGTCAGCTCATGGGGAGGCCGTGATGGCGAAGTACCTGATCCTGATCTACGAGAACGAGAGCAACTACCTCGACATGTCGCCCGAGGTGTGGCAGCAGGGCATGGCGGCGCACGGCCGGTTCGCCGAGCAGACGATGGCCAAGGGCGCCAAGCTGCTGGGCGGCGACGCGCTCCAGCCGACCACCACCGCCACCTCGATCCGCGGCGACGTGGTCACCGACGGGCCGTTCGCGGAGACCAAGGAGGTACTCGGCGGCTACTACCTGATCGAGGCGCGCGACCTGGATCACGCGCTGGAGATCGGCAAGCTGTGCCCGGCGCCCTATGGCGGCGTAGAGGTGCGCCCGGTCATGGACACCTCAGGCGGCTGAGGCGGGGATCGTGACGGGGCACGATCACCAGCCGCGGGGGGCCGGCAATGACCCGGCGCCCCGCGGCGCCCCGTCGCCGCAGGCGGGGGAGGCGGTGGCGGAGGCGCACCGGCGCGAGTGGGCGTTCGTGCTCGCCGCGACCGCGCGGGTGGCCCGCGACATCGACGTGGCGGAGGAATGCGTGCAGGACGCCTACGTCGCGGCGCTGGACGCCTGGTCCCGGCAGGGGGTGCCGGACAACCCGGCGGCCTGGCTGACCACCACCGCGCGCCGCAAGGCGCTGGACGCGCTGCGCCGGGACAAGACCCTGCGCGCGAAGCTGCCCCTGCTGATCGAGCCAGCGCCCGAGGCAGCGCCAGGCCAGGGGGCAGCCGGGCGAGACCCCGGCGGCGTGATCCCCGATGACCGGCTGCGGCTGGTCTTCACCTGCTGCCACCCGGCGCTGGCCAGGGAGGCGCAGGTTGCGCTCACCCTGCGGCTGGTCTGCGGGCTGAGCACCGCCGAGATCGCGGCGGCGTTCCTGGTCTCCGAGGCCACCATGGCCGCCAGGGTTACCAGGGCGAAGAAGAAGATCTCGGCGGCGCGGATCGCCTACCGGGTGCCGGACGCGCCAGAACTCCCGGACCGGCTGGACGCCGTGCTCACCGTCATCCACCTGCTGTACACCACCGGGCATACCGCGCCCGCAGGCGAGGAACTGGCCCGCGCCGACCTGGCGGCCAGGGCGATCGGGCTGGCCCGGATGCTGGCCGCGCTGATGCCCGACGAGCGCGAGGCGCGCGGCCTGCTGGCGCTGCTGCTGCTCACCGACTCCCGGCGGGCCGCGCGGGCCGGCGCCGACGGCGAGCTGGTGCTGCTGGAGGACCAGGACAGGTCGCTTTGGGACCAGGCCGCCATCGCCGAGGGCGCCGCGCTGGTGCCAGGCGCGCTGCGCGGCGGGTCGCCAGGCCGGTTCGCGATCCAGGCGGCCATCGCGGCGGTGCACGCCGAGGCACCCGGCTTCGCCGCGACCGACTGGCGCGAGCTGCTCGCCCTCTACGACGCGCTGCTGGTCGCCTGGCCGTCCCCCGTGGTGGCGCTGAACCGCGCCGTCGCGGTGGCGATGGCCGCCGGGCTGGCCGAGCTCGACGCGCTGGAAAAGCGCGATGACCGGCTCGCGGGCTACCACTACCTGCCCGCCGCCCGCGCCGATCTGCTGCGCCGCCTGCGCCGGGACGACGAGGCCGCCGCGGCTTACCGCAGGGCCCTGGATCTGGCCCAGAACGAGGCCGAGCGCGCGTTCCTGGCCCGCCGGCTGGCCTCGCTCGGCGCCGGCCCAGGCTGCGCCGCCGGCGAATGACGCGCTGACCTGCCGGACTCCCGAGTACCGGTGGCGGCGGCAAGCCGGCACAATGGGGGGCATGTCCGCCCTAGCGGCCCTGGCCGGCCCATCGTGCGTGCCCTTGCTGGCGGTCTCCGACCTGTCCGTCAGTTTCGGGGCGGTCCGCGCGCTCGACGGGGTGAGCCTGGCCGTCCGCGAGGGCGAGATCGTGGCCTTGGCCGGCGAGAACGGCGCGGGCAAGACCACCCTGGTTCGGTGCATCGGCGGGGACATCGAGCCCACCTCAGGAACCGTCCGGCTGGCGGGCAAGGTGCTGCCCGCCGACCCGGCCGCGCTGGCCAGGCACGGGATCGGCGTCGTCTGGCAGGATCTGGCACTCTGCGACAACCTGGACATCGCCGCGAACCTGATGCTCGGCCGCGAGCAGCGCCGCCAGCTGCGCTCGGACGTGAGGTTGCACACCGACGCGATGCGGCTGCTGGCCGGGCTTGGCGTGCCGTTGCGGGATACCACCAGGAGCGTGCGCACGCTGTCCGGCGGCCAGCGCCAGCTCGTGGCCGTGGCCAGGGCGATCGCCAGGGCGCCGCAGGTGCTGCTGCTTGACGAGCCCACCGCCTCGCTGGGCGTGCAGATCTCCAAGCAGGTCGAGGACATGATCGTCGGGCTGCGCGAGCAGGGCACTGGGGTGCTGCTCGCCTGCCACGACGTGGACCAGATGCTCCGGCTCGCGGACCGGATCGTGGTGCTGCGGCACGGCCGGGTGGCCGCCGAGGTGATGCCCGCCGATGTGCACCCCGACGACGTGGTGGCGCTGCTGTCCGGCCAGGCGGTCGACTCCTCGGCCCGCCGCCAGCTCACCCGGCTGCACGGCCTCGCCGACCGGCTGGTCTCCGCCGACCCGTCGTCCAGCCTGTCGCTGATCTTGTCCGCGCTCGGCGCCGCCCTCGGCAGCGAGCGGCTGTGCATCCACCTGCTGTCCGGCGAGTCGCTGGTCTGCTCGGCGTCGCTGGGCCTGCCGCCGGCGCTGCTCGCCGCGTGGTCGCGGCTGCCGAAGGGGCCGGCCGGCGGCCCGCCGGGGCTGGCGGCGGCGACCCAGGCGCCGGTCATCGACGACAACGTGCGCGCCGGGCTGAGCTGGGCGCCCTTCGGCGACCTGGCCAGGGCCGTGAAGGTGGCGGCGTCCTGGTCGGTGCCGGTGCTCGGCCCCGGCGGCCTGGTCGGCGTGATCACCGTGCTGCGTTCCATCGCGGGCCGGCCCACCCGCGATGACCTGGACCTGGTCACCCTCTATGCCGGGTACGCCGCCGGCGCGATCGAGCGGGACCGGCTGCTGGAGGAGGTCACCACCCGCAACCGGGTGCTGGAGACCATCAGGGAGATGCTGGAGACCCTGGCCGGGCCGCTGCGGGTGGCTGAGGGCCTCGGGGTCGCCCTCCAGGCGCTGCGGCACGGCCTGCAGGCCGATGAGGCGGCGCTGGTGATCAGGGTGCCCGGCGCCGCGCCGCGCTGCCGGGCCGCGGTGACCAGGCAGGGTACCGGCCAGGAGGTCTCCGCCGGGCTGCTGGAGACCGCGGCGAGCGTGCTCAGCGTGGTTCGCAGGGACGACGTGGCCATGCATCGGGGCGGTGCGGACGGCCGCCGCGAGCTGGCGGTGACCTTCGCCGCGCCGGGCTGCGGCGCGGCGGTGGTGGCCTGCTGGTCATCCGGCGCCCCGCCGCCGGATGCCGCCGCGCTCCTTGAGGACGCCGCGCACTCGCTGCGGCTGGCCCTGGAGCGCGAGGAGTCCTGGGTGGCGCACCAGGAGGCGATGACCCTGCGCCGGTCCCAGGAGCTTCAGCGCGACTTCCTGTCCCGGCTCAGCCACGAGCTGCGCACCCCGCTGACCGCCATCCGCGGCTATGCCTCCAGCCTGCTTCAGCCCGACGTGACCTGGGACGGGGCGTCGCAGCAGCGGTTCCTGGTGCGGATCGCCGCCGAGTCCGCCCGGCTCGGGCGGCTGGTCGATGACCTGCTGGACTTCTCTGCCATCGAGTCGGGCATCCTGCGCCTGCAACGCGACTGGTGCGACCTGCCGCTGGTCGTGGAGGCCGCCATCGCCTGCCTGCCGCCGTCGGCAGCGCCGTTCGCCGGGCTGCGCTGCGATCCCGACCTGCCCGTGGTCTGGGCCGACCATGACCGGCTTGAGCAGGTCTTCGTCAACCTGCTCAGCAACGCGTTCGGGCATAACCCGCCGGGCACCACGGTGACCGTGACCGCGACCGCCGACGGCCCGGCGCACGTCGTGGTCACCGTCGCGGACTCCGGCACCGGGCTGCCGCCCGAGCTGGCCGCCGCGCCGTTCGAGCCCGCGCGCCGCCGCCGGACTCCGACCTCGGGCGCGGGCCTCGGCCTGTCCATCGCGCGCGGCATCGTGACCGCTCACGACGGCACCATCGACCTGGTATCCGGCGGGCACACGACGGGCGCCTGCTTCCGGATCCGGCTGCCGGTCGAGGCGGCCGACGCCACCCCGCCCGCCGGCCAGCAGGAGATCGGAGTGTCCCCAGGTGCATGACGAGTCGGTCAGGACCAGGGCCCTGGTGGTCGAGGATGACCCGAACATCGTGGACCTGATCAGGTCCAACCTGTCCGTCCGCGGCTTCGACACGATCGTGTCGGTGGACGGGCTGCGCGCGCTGCGGCTGCTGGAGACCGAGGCGCCCGACATCGTGCTGCTCGACCTGATGCTGCCCGAGGTGGACGGCTTCGAGCTGTGCCGCCAGATCAGGGAGCGCTCCGCGGTGGCGATCATCGTGGTGTCCGCGCGCGGCGGCGAGCGGGACAAGGTCACCGCGCTGAACGTCGGCGCTGACGACTACATGACCAAGCCGTTCAGCATCGAGGAGCTGCTGGCCAGGATCACCGCGACGCTGCGCAGGACCCGGCCGGCCATCGCCGCGGAGAGCGCGCCGATGGTGATCACCATCGGCGACCTGACCGTCGACCTGGCGGCCCAGCAGGTGACCAGGGAAGGGCTGGCGGTGCACCTGACCCCGACCGAGTTCGCGCTGCTGCGCGAGCTGGCGGTGAACCGGGGCAAGCTGCTCACGCACGCCCACCTGCTGCGCCGGGTGTGGGGGCACGGCTACGAGACCGAGACCGAGTACGTGCGGGTCTATGTCCGGCGGCTTCGGGCGAAGCTGGAAACGGAAGGCGGAACGCCCGTAATCCTCACCCAGCCCAGGGCCGGCTACCGGATTGCTGCCGATTTATCCCGTAGTAGCTGACTGTCTCGTCAGTTTGGTGCCCGCGCTCTAGCGAGCTGCGGTTCTATCGTTTACGAAATTTTCATGCGGTTTCCGCGATGTTAACGGAGACGTTAATTCGCCGAGCCCTATGGTTTGGTCAGGACGTTCTGGCCCGGCACGGACCGGTCATGCGGGCCTCGAACGGGCCTGTTGTCCGACAGTTCCGCCCATCAACGAGGTGGTTTTCTTGCATTCGGTTACCAAAACGGCCGCGGCAGTGGCCATGGCAGCCAGCGCCGCGCTGGTTGTCGCCGCCTGCGGCAGCAGCGGCGGCAACTCCGGGTCTGGCTCCGGCGGCTCGAGCGCGCCGGTCCCGCAGCTGACGCTGTCCCAGCTCAACAACAGCTTCTCGGCGATGACCACGCTCAAGCCTCTTGCCGCGCGCGGCAAGGGCAACGTGGCCGTGATCCTGCCTGACACCGTCTCCTCGACCCGCTACGTCGAGTTCGACGCCCCGTACCTGAAGGAGTCGTTCCAGAAGGCCGGGCTTAAGTCGTCCCAGTTCACCGTCCAGAACGCGCTGGGCAGCGACACCACTCAGTTCAGCGACGCGCAGACCGCCATCACCAAGGGCGCGAGCGTGCTGGTCGTCGACCCGCTCGACTCCGGTGTCGGCGCGCACATCGAGTCCTACGCCAAGTCGCACGGCGTCACGGTCATCGACTACGACCGGCTGACTCTCGGCGGCACCCGCAAGTACTACGTGAGCTTCAACAACGTCCAGGTCGGCAAGCTGATCGGGCAGGGCCTGGTGAGCTGCATCTCGGCATGGAAGCTGAAGAAGCCGCAGGTCATCGTCATGCGCGGCGCCCCGACGGACAACAACGCCACGCTGTTCGCGCAGGGCTACAACGCGGTGCTGGCGCCGTTCTTCAAGTCCGGCAAGTACAAGGACGTCAGCAACCCGCCCGGCACCTGGGACCCGCCGACCGCGCTGAGTGAGTTCCAGCAGCAGTACACGGCGCACAAGAACATCAACGCCGCGCTGATCCCGAACGACGAGAACGGCGCGCCGATCATCCACTACCTGCAGAACCAGGGCATCAAGGCGAAGACCTTCCCGACCACCGGCCAGGACGCCACGCTCACCGGCCTGCAGAACATCCTGAGCGGCTACCAGTGCGGCACCGCCTACAAGCCGATCTACCTGGAGGCCCAGGCCGCCGTGGCGCTGGCCATGTACGTCCGCGCGGGCGTCAGCCCGCCGGCCAGCCTGCTCAACGGCACCACCACGGACCCGCAGACCAAGACCTCGGTCGACTCCGTGCTGCTCACCCCGGAGTGGGTCACGACGGCGAACATGAACAGCACTATCATCGCCGACAAGTTCGTCCCCGCCTCGCAGCTCTGCTCTGGCAAGTACGCGGCAGCCTGCACGGCCGCGGGGATCTCGGGCTGACGAATGGAGTCGCATGACCAGCCGGGAGACCAGCAGTGACCGGTAGCCCGGAGGACGGAGCCCGGCCCGCGGACGCGGGCCGGGCTCCGGACAGCCTCGGCGATGGACACCCTGCCCACGACGGGCCGCTGCTTCAGCTGCGCGGCATCGGCAAGAACTTCGGGCCGGTGCAGGCGCTCAGCGGCGTTGACCTCGATATCCCCGCGGGGCAGGTCACGGCGCTGGTCGGCGACAACGGGGCGGGCAAGTCCACGCTCATCAAGACGATCTCCGGCATCTGGGAGCCGAGCGACGGCCGGCTCATCTTGCAGGGCAAGCAGGTGCACTTCCGCAGCCCGCGGGATGCTACCGTCGCCGGGATCGCCACCGTTTACCAGGATCTGGCGCTCTGCGACAACCTGGACATCGTGGAGAACATGCTGCTCGGCCACGAGGTGCGGCGGTCGGGGCTGCTCGACGAGATCACCATGGAGACCACCGCGCGGCAGACCCTCAGGGACCTGCGCGTCACCACGGTGCGCAACATCCGCCAGCCGGTCGGCTCGCTGTCCGGCGGGCAGCGGCAGGCCGTCGCGGTCGCCAAGGCCGTGATGCTGGATGCCCGGCTCGTGATCATGGACGAGCCGACGGCGGCGCTTGGCGTCTCCCAGACCGCCCTGGTGCTTGAGCTCATCGGCCGCCTCGCCCGGCGCGGCATCGGCGTGCTCGTGGTCTCGCACAACCTGACCGACGTCTTCCAGGTCGCCGACCGGATCGCGGTGCTGTACCTGGGGCGGCTGGTGTCAGCCGGGCCAGTGTCGGACTACGACACGGCCTCCGCGGTCGACCTGATGACGACCGGCGCGTCACAGCGGGTCGGCGGCAACGGCGGCCCGAACGGCGGATCTTCCGGCCCTGCCCGTTCTCCCGACAGCGGCCCGGAGGGCTGACGATGACATCCACGAATCCAGAGCCGGACGGCGGTGCCGTCCGTACCGGAGACGAGGCCAGCGACCAGGCAGCGGTGTCGGCGGCCGTCGCCTCGCCTGAGCTGCTGGCGGGGTCGCTGAGCGAGTACGTGCGGATCTGGCTGATTCGCATCCGCAACGGGGAGAGCGGCGCCCTGCCGGTCATCGCCGGCCTGATCGTGATCGTGCTGATCTTCCAGGTGGAGAACTCGCTCTTCCTGTCCGCCGGCAACCTGGTCAACCTGATGACCCAGGCCGCCTGGATCGTCACGCTGGGCATGGCCGAGGTCTTCGTCCTGCTGCTCGGCGAGATCGACCTCGCGGCCGGGTTCACGGCGGCCTGCGCCGCTGTGATCTCCTTCTGGATGCTGGCGGACAACTACCCCTGGTGGGTCTCGATCCTGGCCGGCCTGGCCGCCGCGGCCGCCTATGGCGCGCTCCAGGGCCTGGTGATCACATTCCTGCGGCTGCCGTCTTTCGTCGTGACGCTGGCTGGCCTGCTCGGGCTGTCCGGTGCGCTGCTGTTCCTGATTGGCGCCAGTGGCCCGGTCGGCCTGGGCGGCAACATCGCCCTGCACAACAACGTGGTCAACGACATCGAGGCGGGCAGCCTCAACCCACTGGCGAGCTGGGTCGTCATGATCGCGCTGGTCGTGGTGACGGGCGTGCTGATGTTCCTGCGGGACCGGCGGCGCCGCACCAGCGGCCTGGTCGCTCCGCCGGCCAGCGTGACGATCCTGAAGATCGCCGTGATGGCGATCGCGGGCCTGGTGGTGGTGCTGGTGGCCAACACCAACCGCGGCACTGGGTTCATCACCCTGCGCGGGCTGCCCTGGGTGGTGCTGATCGTGCTGGCCGTCCTGGTGGCGTACACGATCCTGCTGGGCCGGACCAGGTTCGGCCGCTATATCTACGCGATCGGCGGCAACGCCGAGGCGGCCAGGCGGGCCGGCGTCAACCTGAACCGGATCCGCACGCTGGCCTTCATGCTCTGCGGCCTGACCGCGGGGATCAGCGGGATCATCCTGTCCTCTTACGTCGGCAGCGCCTCCAGCGGCGTGAACGGCGGCCAGAACGTGCTGTACGGCGTGGCGGCGGCGGTCATCGGCGGCACCAGCCTGTTCGGCGGCCGCGGCAAGATCATGGATGCCCTGCTGGGCGGCCTGGTCGTCGGCGTCATCTACAACGGCCTGGAGCTGCTGGGCCTGACGGCCTCCGCGCAGCTCATGTGGACGGCGCTCGTGCTGCTCGCGGCCGTGACCGTCGACACGCTCACCCGGCGGGGCCGCGGCAGCACCTGACGGCAGCGCGACCTCAGCGAGCAGGGAACGGTCCACGGCGGGCCGTTCCCTGCTCGCGTTACCGGGTTATATTTGCGGTAAATTCAGTCTTTGGTGTAATTGTTAATTGATAGACAATTACCGGTGAATAAGTTAGTCTCCTGTCTCGGCGCGCTGCTCACCGTCTTCGCGCTGGGCACGGGTCCCGCTCTGGGAACGGCGAGCGCGGCGGCCTCACCTGCGGTTTCGACGATCACCGTGTGCCTCGCGAACGCCTCGACCCAGTGTGCGGACGTCAAGGACAACAACAATACGGCCGGCACGCGCATCTGGCTTTACGACAAGGCCGACGCAAATGGTGATAAGTGGAGGAGGTATCAGATCCCGACTGCGGTGCTGGCGTCGCCTGCTTCTACCTGGAAGATGCCCAGAAGACCAGCCTCTGCCTGGCCGCCACCGGCACCAACGGGGCGGAAGTGAAGCTGGAGAACTGCAACGACGACGGGTCCTGGTACAACGAGGGCGCCAACGAGCTGGGCAACGGCGAGTACGGGGCCAACGCGACCCTGATCACCAACGGCAGCGCGAACGAGGACTACCTCTACGCCAGCAGGACCGGAAACTGGCACCAGTGGAGCTGGTGACCCGACCTGGGCCCGCCTGACCCTGGGCCGCCTCCGGCGATGACAAAGCGGCAGCCCCAGCGGGGGTTGCCGCCCTGCCGACAGCGATGGCAAAGCGGCAGCCCCGGCGGGGCTGCCGCCCCGCCTTAGTGTGATGACAAAGGGGCGCCCCGCCGGGGCGCCCCTTTGTGCGGAATACGGTCCATGGCACACTGGTTGTGCAAGCAAGCGTGCTCCGGGGTCGGTGAAACTCCGAGCCGGCGGTGACAGTCCGCGACCCAGCCGAGGCCATCGGCTGGCTGACCCGGTGAAATTCCGGGACCGACGGTTAAAGTCCGGATGGGAGGCAGCACGCGCGCGGCAGGGTGACGGCCGGGTTCTCCCGGCTCGCCCAGGCCGCGCCGCGCTCTCGCGCATCCCCCCGGAGCCAGGAAGGGAAGGCTCCGGAGGAGGACAGCTTGTTCACCGGGATCGTGGAAGAACTGGGCCAGGTCGTCGCGCTCGACCGGTCGGGCGGCAGCGCCCGGCTGACCGTGCGCGGGCCGGCCGTGACGGCCGATGCCAGCCGCGGCGACTCCATCTCTATCAACGGCGTCTGCCTGACGGTCACGGCGACCGCGGACGGCGAGTTCAGCGCGGACGTCATGGGGGAGACGCTGGACCGGTCCAGCCTGGGCGTGCTCGTCCCCGGCGCGGCGGTGAACCTGGAGCGCCCGATGCGCCCCGACGGCCGCCTGGGCGGGCACATCGTGCAGGGGCATGTCGACGGCACCGGCGTCATCCTCGCCCGCAGCCCGGCCGATGGCTGGGAGATCGTCAGAATCTCGCTGCCGGCCGCGCTAGCCCGTTACGTGATCGAAAAAGGGTCCGTAGCGGTCGACGGGGTCAGCCTGACTATTTCCGCGCTCAGCCAGCCCGGCGACGAGCAGCCGTGGCTGGAGGTGAGCCTGATCCCGGAGACGCTGGCGCGGACCACGCTCGGTGCCAAGCAGGCAGGCGAGCCGGTGAACCTGGAAGTCGACATGATCGCCAAGTACGTCGAGCGGCTGCTCGCGGGGAGGCAGATGTGACCGGGACCGCACCATCGCAGCAGGCGCCGCAGGTGCGCCTGGACGACGTCGAGCGGGCGATCGCCGACATCGCGGCCGGCCGGGCCGTGGTCGTCGTGGACGCCGCCAGCCGGGAGAACGAGGGCGACATCATCGTCGCCGCCAGCGCCGCGACGCCCGAGATGCTCGCCTTCATGATCCGCTACACCAGCGGCGTGATCTGCGTGCCGATGCTCGGCCGGGATCTGGACCGGCTCCAGATCCCGCTGATGACCGCGCGCAACAGCGAGTCCATGCGGACCGCGTTCACCGTCAGCGTGGACGCCAGGGACGGGGTGACCACCGGCATCTCGGCCGCCGACCGGGCGCGGACCATCCGCACCCTGACCGACTCGGCCACCGAGCCGTACGAGATCGTCAGGCCCGGCCACATTTTCCCGCTGCGCTACGCGCCGGGCGGCGTGCTGACCCGCCCCGGCCACACCGAGGCGGCCGTCGACCTGACCCGGCTGGCCGGGCTCAACCCGGCCGGGGTGCTGGCCGAGGTGGTCAACGACGACGGCACCATGGCCCGGCTGCCCCGGCTGCGCGAGTTCGCCGACGAGCACGGTCTCGCGCTCGTCACCACCGAGCAGCTCATCGAGTACCGGCGCCGGTCCGAGCACATGATCGACCGGGTGGCCCAGACCCGGATCCCCAACCAGTACGGCGAGTGGCGCGCGTTCGGCTACCGCAACTCGGTGGACAGCACCGAGCACCTCGCGCTGGCTCTCGGCGATATCGCCGCCGAGGGCCCCGACGTGCTCGTCCGGATGCACTCCGAGTGCCTGACCGGCGACGTGTTCGGGTCCTTCCGCTGCGACTGCGGTGCCCAGCTCGACGCCGCCATGGCCGAGATCGCCGCCCAGGGCCGGGGCGTGGTGCTGTACCTGCGCGGCCACGAGGGCCGGGGGATCGGCTTGCTCAGCAAGCTGCGCGCCTACGAGCTGCA
Organism: uncultured Actinomycetota bacterium; assembly: GCA_963725175.1. Lineage (GTDB taxonomy): Bacteria > Actinomycetota > Actinomycetes > Streptosporangiales > Streptosporangiaceae > DASUBV01. The sequence goes on along the minus strand of CAVRXH010000006.1, from coordinate 933,063 downwards.
GGACGGCGGCGCCGACACGGTTGACGCCAACCTGAGCCTCGGCCTGCCCGTCGATGCCCGCGAGTACTCGGCCGGCGCGCAGATGCTGGCCGACCTCGGCCTGGACTCCGTCCGGCTGCTGACCAACAACCCGGCCAAGATCCAGGGCCTGTCCGACATGGGCATCAAGGTCACCGGCCGGGTGCCGCTGCCCGTCGCCGCCAACCCCGACAACCTCCGCTACCTGCTGGCCAAGCGCGACCGCCTGGGCCACCAGCTCGGCGGCCTGCCCGCCGCCGATGTCGCGGCCGCCGCCGACGTCGCGGCTAGCGCGCCCGCGGCGGCCCAGCTCGCGGCCGGCGCCCGGTGAGTGGCGCCGGCCGGCCCGGCGTCGCGGAACTGCCCGACGCCGCCGGCCTGCGGCTCGCCATCGCGGCAACCCGGTGGCACGCCGAGGTGACCGACCAGCTCGTCACTCGCGCCGTGGCCGCCGCGCAGGCGTGCGGCATCCCTGACCCGCTCGTGGTCCGGGTGCCCGGCGCCGTCGAGCTGCCGGTGGTTGCCGCCGAGCTGGCCCGCCGCCACGACGCCGTCGCCTGCCTCGGCGCCGTCATCCGCGGCGGCACCCCGCACTTCGACTACGTCTGCGACGCCGTCACCTACGGCCTGGCCAGGGTCGCCCTCGACACCGACACGCCGGTCGGCAACGGCGTCCTGACCTGTGACGACATCAAGCAGGCCCTAGACCGCAGCGGCGCGGACAACAGCACGGAAGACAAGGGCTGGGAGGCCGTCCTAGCCGCAGTAGAAACCGCCCTCCTCCTCCGCACCCTCCGCACCACCCGGACCTCCGCCTAGCCGCGGATGGGGGCCGCGCGATCGCCAGGCCCTGGCCATGACCTCCGGGTTGGCGAGGTCGGGCAATGCGCCACTGGCAAGTTCGTCCAGGTGCTCGCGCCCTAGCGTTCGCAGGGCATCGTCGAGGGAACCCTCGTTAGCCATTTCCTTCTTCGCCACAGCATTCAGGATCTCACCGACCCGTGCAGAGCGGGCGGGTTCAGCGGCTGGGCCAGGCTAGGACCGGGCCGCGGGCGCGGAGGCGGACCGGGGCGCCCGGGCTGAGCTGCGGGCCGCCGGCCGTCCTGACGATGATGTCCGGCGCTTGGGCGTCGCCGCTGGCCTGGCCGCCGTCCGGGCGGACCCGGAGCACCGCGTCGTGGCCGTAGTACTCGCAGGCCACGACCTGCCCGGCCAGGCAGCCGCCGCTGCCGGACGGCCCGTCGGCCAGCTCGACCTGCTCCGGCCGGAGCAGCACCGTGACCCGGCCCGCCGAGGCGGTCGCCGCGATCTCCAGCGACAGCGAGCCGAACACGGTCTGCACCGCCTGGTCCGCCGTCAGCTCGCCGTCCAGCAGGTTGGCCTCGCCGATGAAGGCGGCCAGGTCCGGGTCGGCGGGCCGCGCGTACAGGTCCTGCGGGGCCGCGCACTGGGCGATCTGGCCGTCCCGCAGCACCGCCACCCGGTCGGCCATCGACAGCGCCTCGTCCTGATCGTGGGTGACCAGGATGGCCGTCGTCCCGGCGGCCCGGAAGATCCGCTGCACGTCGGCGCGCACGCTGGCCCGCATGTGCGCGTCGAGCGAGGCGAACGGCTCGTCGAGCAGCACGATCGCCGGCGCGATGGCCAGCGCCCTGGCCAGCGCGACCCGCTGCTGCTGGCCGCCGGAGAGCTGGTGCGGGTACCGCCTGCCCAGCCCGGCAAGGCCCACCGACTCCAGCAGCTCGGCGGCCCGTGGCCCGCGCCGCTCCCTGGCCGGCAGCCCGAACCCCACGTTCGCCGCGACGCTCAGGTGCGGGAACAGGCTGCCATCCTGCGGCACGTAGCCGATCCGTCGCCGTTCCGGCGGCACCCGGGCGGCCGGGCCGTCGACGACCGTGCCGGCGATCCGCACCGTGCCGGCGTCGGCCTGCTCGAACCCGGCCAGCACCCGCAGCAGTGTCGTCTTGCCGCTGCCCGACGGGCCGAGGATGGCGGTCAGCGAGCCCGCCGGCACTGTCAGGTCCAGCCCGGTGAGCACCGGGTGGCTGCCGTATCCCTTGTGCAGTCCTTGCACGGTCAGCTCGGTCACGTCTGTCCTCGCGTTACGGAACGGTCGAAGAACCGGCCGAGCACGTAGCTCGGCACGGCGGCAACAGCGATCATGACCAGCGCGAACGGCGCCGCCTGGGCATAGGAGTTGTCGGTCTCGTACTGCCAGAACTGCGTGGCCAGCGTCTGGACGCCGGTCGGGATGAGCAGCAGCGTGGCAGTCAGTTCCGTGACCACGGACAGGAAGACCAGGCAGAACGCGGCCGCCAGCCCCGGACCCGCCAGCCGGAGCGTGACCTGGCGCAGCGTGGCGGCCCGGCCGCGCCCCAGGGACCTGGCCACCTCGTCGAGGCTGGCCGGAGCCCGGGCCACGGCGGCCTTGACGCCGACCAGGGCCAGCGGGAAGAACATCATCGCGTAGCAGATCACCAGCAGCGGCGCGGTCTGATAGCCGGCACCGCCCAGGTAGCGCTCGGTGAAGTAGGCCAGCGCGAACCCGATCACCGCGCCCGGCATGGCCAGCACCAGGTAGGTGCTGCGCTCCAGGAAATGCCTGGCCCTGCCGCTGTGCCTGATGGCCAGCAGCGCGACCGGCAGCGCGGCGAGGGTGTCAAGCACGCCCGCGCAGATCCCGTACAGGGCCGTGTGCATGCTGGCGTCCAGCATGGACACGCTGCCGCCGGTCACCGAGGGCACCCCGCCCTCGAACATCCAGTACAGGCTGGAGCCGACCGGCACGCCGAGCGCCAGCGCCACCAGGACGGCGACGCCGGCCAGCGTCGGCCAGGTGGCCCGGCCAAGTCGCACCGGCGCGATGGCCCGCTGCGCGCCCGAGCCCGTCCTGGCTACCCGGCCCCGGCCGCGCAGCATCCCCTCGCCGCCGAGCACCAGCAGGCTGAGCAGCACCAGCACCAGCGAGAGCGCGCAGGCCGCCGGCACGCTGAACGACAGGTTGAACTCGGTGAAGATCTCCGTGGTGAACGTCTGATAGCCGAGCAGCTCGAAGGCGCCGTACTCGGCGAGCAGCACCAGGGCGACCAGCAGGCAGCCGCCCAGGATCGCGCCGCGCGCCTGGCCGAGGGTGACCCGCGTGAACGTGCGCACCCGGCCGGTGCCCAGGCTCCTGGCCACCTCTTCCTGGCCGGGATCGGCGGACCTCAGGCTGGCCGCGACCGGCAGGTAGACCAGCGGGTACACCGCCAGGCTCATCACCAGCACCGCGCCGCGGAAGCCGTGCACCCAGGTCCACAGCGACGCCCAGCCGAAGCTGACCACGAAGTCGGGGATGGCCAGCGGCACCACCAGCAGCACGGCCCAGATCCGCCGGCCCGGCAGGTTCGTCCGCTCGACCAGCCAGGCCGCGGCGGTGCCGATGATCGCGCAGGCCACCGTGACCGCCACGGTGAGCTGGACAGTGTTCCAGAGAGCTGCCAGGTCAGCGAGCGGAAGATGAGCCGGGCGATGTTGCCGATGCCGCTGCCGCTCGCCTCGATCAGCAGGAAGGCCAGCGGCAGCGCGAGCACGGCGGCGACGATCCCGCCCAGGGCCAGCAGCGCGGCAGGCCGCCGCGCCCGCCGCGGCCGGACGGAGCCCGCGACAGGCTCCGCCGCGGGCCGCGTGGGCGCGGCGGCGACAAGATCGGGACCGCTCATCGACGGTCCTGCCGGGTCACCGGTGCTGCCAGGTCACAGCAGGCCTGCCTGGCGCATCAGCGAGATCGCGGTGGTGCCGTCGCCCAGCTCGCTGATCGTCATCGGGTAGGGCTGGAGCTGGCTGAACGGCGTCTCGGGCGCGAGGGTCCGCACCCCGTCGGCCAGCGGGTACTCGAAGCTGATCGACTGGCTCGGCCCGTTGCCCGGGTGCGCGATGATCTCCTGGCCCTGGCGGCTCACCAGGAAGGCCAGGAACTCCTGAGCCTGCTTCTGGTGCTTGCTCGACTTCAGCACGGCCGCTCCGGAGACATCGACGACATAGCCGGGATCGTCTGGAGCGAAGTGGGTGACCAGCGAGTGCATCCGCCCGGCTCCGATCTCGGCGCGCATCCGGTACCAGTAGTACTGATTCACCACGCCGAATGCAACGGCGCCCTGGTTGACCTCGGACGCGATCGTCTCGTTGTCGGGGTAGACGTGCCCGGCCGCGTTCGCCTTGATGGCGGTCAGCCACTTGAGCGTGGCCGCCTTGCCGTAGGCCCGGTCGTAGGAGGTGACGATCGGCTGGAAGTCGGTCTCCTCGGGAGCCAGCGCCAGCTTTCCCTTGTACTTGGGCTCGGCGAGCTGGCTGACCTTGGTCGGGAGCTGGCTGGCCGAGATGAGCGAGGGGTTGTAGACGATCACGCTGACCCGCGCGGAGACGCCGACCCAGTCGCCGGACGGCGAGTCGTACCGCGACGGCGTGTGCGCGAGCGTCGACGGGTCGACGTGCGAGAGCAGCCCCTTCTCCTGGAGGCTCTCCAGCGGCGGGGAGTTCTCGGTGTAGAACAGGTCGGCCGGGGAGTGCGAGCCCTCGGTGGCCATCTGATCGGCCAGCGCGTCCTCGTCGTCGTTGCGAAGCGCGATCTTGATCCCGGTCTTCTTCTCGAACGCGGTGACCAGGTTCTCCGCCGTCTGGATGTGCTGGCCGTTGTAGAGGGTCAGGGTGACCGCGCCGCCCGAGCCGGCGGCCGAGGCGCTGCCGCAGGCGGCGAGCAGTCCGGAGGCGGCCAGCGCGGCGGCAGCGGCCAGTACGCCCGCCGTGGTCCTGGTCAGGCGCTTCATGATGCGGCTCCGGGGCAGATCGAGTTGACCTTCTTGCTGGCCGAGGCGACGGCCCTGGTGGCGGCCGTGCTAGCGCCGTTGCTGGCGAACACCTGCTTGTAGGCCGCGTCGAGCTGGCCGATGGCGGCGCGCAGGCGCCGGTCCGGAGCGTGGATCTGGCTCAGCGGCAGGATCTGGGCCTCCGCGTAGCCCGCCGGGTCGGCATCGGGGTCGGGGCCGTCGGACAGCACCGCCCCGACCTGCTGGCATGCCTTCTTCGTGGCGGCCGCGCTGGACGACGAGGACCCCCCGCAGGCGGTGAGCGCCAGGGCGAGGACCAGCCCGGGGGTGAGCGCTACCGCCAGGTTCGTCCGGGTGAGACCGCCCGGACGCCGGCGGCGGCGCCCGGGTACCTGGCCACGTGGAGTGGACATGCGTTCGCTTCTCCTTGAGGCGGGAGGGACGGGGGTGCACAAGTTAGGCTTACCTAAGTTCAGAATACTTAGGCTAAGCTAACAAACGCCCGGGCCGCCGGCGAGGGTGCCTGGCTGTGATGAAAGTCATCCCCCGGCACGTACGCTGATGACAGGGGGCCAGCCCGGCGACGGCCCCGGCATCCTGCGAGGTGGTCGGCTAGTGCGCGACATCCTTGACCTGATCTCCAAGTGGTGGGAGGCAGACGAGACCTTCGGCCTCGCCACCGTGGTGGGCACGTTCAGCAGCGCCCCGCGCGAGCCCGGCGCGGCCATGGCCGTGTCCGGCGACGGGGAGGTGGCCGGCAGCGTGTCGGGCGGCTGCGTCGAGGGCGCCGTCTACGAGCTGGCCACCGAGGCGGCCGCCACCGGCACCCCGGTGCTCCAGCGCTACGGGATCAGCGACGACACCGCGTTCTCGGTGGGCCTGACCTGCGGCGGGATCATCGACATCTTCGTTCAGCCGGTCAGCAAGGCCGCGTTTCCCGAGCTTGGCGAGATCGCCGGGGCGGTCGGCGCCGGCAGGCCGGTGGCCACCGCCACCGTGATCAGCGGCCCCGGCCAGGCCGGCGCCCGGCGGATCATCTGGGATGGCGACCGCGGGTCCGCCGGCTCGCTCGGCTCCGGGGACCGGCTGGATGAGGCCGTAGACGACGACGCGCGCGGCATGCTGGCCCAGGGCCTCACCGGCATCCGCCGCTACGGCCCCGACGGCGAGCGGCGCCGCGACGAGCTGTCGGTCTTCGTCCAGTCGTTCGCCCCGCCGCCGCGGATGCTGGTGTTCGGCGCCATCGACTTCGCCGCGGCCGTCGCCAGGGCCGGCAAGTTCCTTGGCTACCGGGTGACCGTCTGCGACGCCCGGCCGGTCTTCGCGACATCGTCCCGGTTCCCGGACGCCGACGAGGTGGTGACCGACTGGCCGCACCGTTACCTGTCCGGCATCAGCACCGACTCGCGCACCGTCATCTGCGTGCTCACCCACGACCCCAAGTTCGACGTGCCGCTGCTGGAGGTGGCGCTGCGGCTGCCCGCCGCCTATATCGGCGCGATGGGCAGCAGGCGGACCCACGACGACCGGCTGGCCCGGCTGCGCGAGGCCGGGCTGACCGAGGGCGAGCTGGCCAGGCTCCGCTCGCCGATCGGCCTGGACCTCGGCGCCCGCACCCCGGAGGAGACCGCCGTGGCCATCGCCGCCGAGCTGATCCAGCTCCGCTGGGGCGGCTCGGGCCAGCCGCTGACCGCGACCACCGGCCGCATCCACCACGAGCGCCTCACCGAGGGCCGCACCCGCTGACGCCGGCTCCCTGAACGCGCGCTGTGCACGGCGGGCTGACCGCGCGCTGAGCGCCGCGGGCTTACGCTGAGCGGGTGACCGCTCACGTTGCCGGCATCCTGCTCGCCGCCGGGGAGGGCAGCAGGCTGGGCCGGCCCAAGGCACTCATCGAGATCGGCGGCGAGACTCTGGCGCAGCGCGGCGTGGCGCTGCTGCGCGACGGCGGCGCCGCGCCCGTGATCGTGGTGACCGGCGCCGCGGCCGTGGACCTGCCCGGCGTGATCACCGTGCATAACCCGCGCTGGCTGACCGGCATGGGCTCGTCCCTGGCCGCCGGGCTGGCCACCGCCCCGCACGACAGCCAGGCCGCAGTGGTGGCTCTTGCCGACCAGCCGCTGGTCGGCCCCGCCGCCGTGGCCCGGCTGATCGCCGCGTACCTGGCCGGGGCCAGCGTCGCCGTCGCCGCCTATGCCGGACGGCCGCGCAACCCGGTGCTGATCGGCCGGGAGCACTGGGCGGAGGTCACCGGGCTGGCGCAGGGCGACCAGGGGGCGCGGGCATTCCTGCGCGCGCACCCCGAGCTGGTCACGCTGGTCGAGTGCGGCGACACCGGACGGCCCGACGACATCGATACCCCCGAGGATCTCGCCAGTATCGAGAGCCTGATGACTCCGGACGGCCCCGTTCCGTAATTAAAGGTGGGTGACCTCGATGCCCCACGAGTGCGTGACGCTGTCGCCCGGCGCCAGAGTCACCAGGCCTTCGCCGCTGACCAGCGCATTCGGCGGGCAGGTCATCGGCTCGACCGCCAGGGCCTTGCGGCGCCGGTCCGCGCCGAGCGGGTCGCCGGTGAACACCTGGAGCCAGTCATAGCCGGGGCCGGCCCACAGCGTGACCTGCGTGCCGCTGCCGGCCAGCGTGGCCCTGGCCCGGCCATCGGCGTCCCTGGCCAGCCCGGTCAGCGCGTGATCGAGCTGGGTGCCGCCGATCGGCCGCCTGGCCCGGAAGTCGAACGGCGTGCCCGCGACGTCGGCCGGCCCGCCGGACGGGATGCCGCGCCCGTCGGCCGCCAGCCACCTGGACGCGGGCAGCTCAAGATCGCACTCGTCGACCAGCGCGGTGCCGGCCGTCAGGTAGGGGTGGTGGCCCGTCCCGTACGGCGCGGGCCGCGAGCCGGGGTTGCGGGCCGTCACGGTGACCGTGAGACCGTCGCCGGCGGCCAGCTCGTAGCGGGCCGTGAGCTCGACACAGAACGGATAGCCGGGCTGGCCGTGCAGGACGTAGCGCAGCTCGGCGTGGCTGGCCCCGGCGCTGTGCCGTGCCCAGCTCGCCCACCGGGTCAGTCCGTGGATCGCGTTGCCGCGGCCGGGCTCGGAGAGGTCAAGCTGGTGCGCCTGGCCGGCGAAGGAGTACCGGCCGCCGTCCACCCGGTTCGGCCATGGTGCCAGGAGCTGGCCCGCCCCGGCGGGCGGCACCTCGTCGGCGCCGAACCCGTCGAGCACCGGGCGGCCGCGATAGCTCAGCGAGCGCAGCCCGGCGCCCAGCCCGGTGATGGTGGCGCGGTAGTCGCCTGCGGCGATGTCGTGCTGGGCTCCGGTCAGCGGAATCTCGCCAGCCCCGGTCATCGCTCTCCTGCCTGCCCGGCGCGGCCCGCGGCCCGCGTCGCGCAGGCCGCGCATCGCCCGTGCGCGGGGCCGCCAGGGCGGCCTGCGGAAGTCAGCGCCGACGGGGCTGCTTGGGGAGCGGGGGACCTTCAGCCCCGCCGGCAATTGCACCCTAGCTGTCCCCGAAGCGCACTGGTGCGAACTTCCGCAACACTGCTGGTAGTTGGATGGCGTCAGGACGCAGGAGGAAAAGACATGACAGGACCGCTGGCTGGCGTCGTGATCGCGGACCTGACCAGGGCGTTGTCCGGGCCGCATGCCACGATGCTGCTGGCCGACCTCGGCGCTCGGGTGATCAAGATCGAGCAGCCGGGCACCGGGGACGAATCGCGGCTGTGGGGGCCTCCGTTCGTCGCCGCCGGCGGGCCAGGCCAGGCACCGGTCAGCACCTACTTCCTGGCCTGCAACCGGAACAAGGAATCGGTGAGCTGCGACATCCGGAAGGAGGCCGGGCGCGAGCTGCTGAGGCGGCTGGTCCGCCAGGCCGACGTACTGGTGGAGAACTTCCGGCCCGGCGTGCTGGCCCGGCTCGGCTTCGCGGAGCAGCGGCTGCTGGAGCTGAACCCGCGGCTGGTGATCTGCTCCATCACCGGGTTCGGCCACGACGGCCCGGACAGCGGCAGGCCCGGCTACGACCAGATCGCCCAGGGCGAGGGCGGCCTGATGAGCGTCACCGGGCCCGACGCCGAGCACCCGATGAAGTCCGGCCTGTCCGTCGCAGACCTGATGGCCGGCGGGAACGCCGCGCTCGGCATCGTCGCCGCCCTGTACGAGCGGGACCGCACCGGGGCCGGGCGGGTGGTACGCACCTCGCTGCTGGCCGGGATGGTGGGCGCGCACGCCAACCAGGGCACCCGCTGGACGGTCGCCAGGGAGCTGCCGGTACCCGCCGGGAACCATCACCCGGTGATCGCGCCCTACGGGACGTTCCGGTGCGCGGACGGGATCATCCAGGTCGGGGTGGCCAACGAGCAGCAGTGGCGGAGGTTCGCGCCGCTGGTCGGCCTGGACCCCGCCGACGAGCGGTATGCGAGCAACGACCGCCGGGTCGCCCGCAGGGACGAGCTGACTGGTGCCATCGAGGCGGTGCTGGCCGGGGCGGACCGGGAGCACTGGCTGGGCCTGCTGACCGGCGCCGGCGTGCCTGCCGGGTCAATCCGGCGGATCGACGAGGTGTACGAGTGGGAGCAGACCCGGTCTCAGGGCCTGCTTATCTCGGTGGACCATCCGGTGCTCGGGCAGATCGAGCTGCCCGGCCCCGCGCTGCGTTTTGACGGGGAGCCGGCCAGGGCTCATCGGGCGCCGCCGCTGCTCGGCCAGCACGATGCCGCCGTGCGTGCCTGGCTGGATGAGGCGGAGGCCGGGGGCGGGACTGGAGCTGGCGGCGGGGCCGGGGCCGGTGAGCATGGGTCGGGCCGGGACCAGCAGCCTGCCGGTCCCGGCCCGATCAGCTAGCCGCGTGCGCGGCTGGCGCTTGCCTGTTCTGCTACTCGAAGAAGACGATCGTCTGCCAGGTGTGGTAGCCCACCGTGCCAGAGACCGGCAGGTTCGAGTGAGCCTGGAAGAACCTCACGCGGTTCAGCAGCGGATGGCCGAAGAAGCCGTTCACCACCTGGAACCTGAATCCGTAGACGAACCGGAAGGCGTGCTGCACGGCACGCACCGCCGGGCCGCGGTTGCCCAGGTTCAGCCGGACGATCAGCTTCCGCCAGGTCTGCGGACCGACGTGGTTAGCGGGGTTGATGCCCCTGCTGTTCTGGAAGTTGCGCACGGCACGCGACGTGGCCGGCCCGTACACACCGTCTACGCCCAGCCGGTATCCCCTGGCCTGAAGGAGGTACTGGATGGTGACGACCCGCTGGCTCCGCGTCCCCTTGCGGACGATGGGCCAGCGAACCGAGGTCGTCCAGTCATGCGTCCGCGGCGTCGCCGTGTTCACGGCGGCCCCGGCCGGCGCGGTGCCGACGAGTGTCGCCATGGTGGCGACGGCTACGAGCCCGAGCACGCCGGCAAAGAGCCGGCGCATGAATGATCTCATGGGACCTCCTTCTGGCCGCCTGCACGCATGTGCGTGTGTCCTGTGTCCTCGGAGATCCGCGTACCTGACTGCGCCCCCCAAAGCGCACAGGACGGGAACTGCTTAATACTTATCCAAAAGTAAATACGCGGCTCTTAGTGCGTCAAGCAGGGTGCAAATTGCGCAGCCGAAGACGTGGCTTCGATCAGCCCTGCCGATGCCAGGTTTAAAGCCCGCCCGCCGCGTTCGCCGGTGCCCTTCGTGATCTTGAAGGATCTTAGGCATATATCGCCTAAGATCCTTCAAGATCACGCCTTGGATGGGGGGCAGGGCCCGATAGCAGGCGGAGAACTGCCCAGGTCACCGGTTTGTCTGGCCTGATCGACGCTATCGTCCATCGCTCGTGAAATCCCGCGCCACGGAATTACTCGCGCAATCTCGGACAGCAGTGCAGCCGGGCAGGCAGTGCCGCCGGGCAGCCGGTGCGCCGGGACGGCCATCTGCCCTGGGCCGCCAGCCCGCCGCTAGCCCTTGCGCTGGCCCACGTAGCTGGCGAACACGACCGTGTTGCCCAGGTAATGACCGGTCCGGGGGTCGAATTCCCCGCCGCAGGTCACCAGGCGCAGCGTCGGCCAGTTTGTATAGCCATAGACCCGTGATGTCGGAAATCGCGTCTTCAGGTAAAGCGCGACGGAATATGTCTCGAATATCGCCGTCCGGCCGCTGCGCAGGTGTACGTAAATCCGGTTTCCCGGCCGCATGTCGCCAAGGTTGTAAAAGACCGCCGGGCCGGCCCCGGCCGCGTCAACATGGCCCAGGATGACCGCCGCGCCCGGCGATCCCGGCGTCGGCCCCCCGTCATACCAGGTGGTCAGGAACGGCGTGCTGAGCGAGGGGACGCCGATGCTGCCGTCCGGGTTCAGCCCGCGCCTGACCACCCGGCCGCGGACCTTGATCACCGGGATGGCGATGCTGACCGGCTCCGACCGCCGTATGCGGCGCGCCGCCGCGCCGCCCAGCTGCCGGGGCGGGTCGCCTGGCTTTCCCGCCGCCCAGGCCGGCGGGATCGGCGGCGGCGACCAGCGCAGCGTGTCGTGACCGATGAAGGCGATCACGATGCCGGCGGCGATGAGCAGCGCGGACATCAGATTCAGCCAGGCGAGGCCGCCGACCAGGCGGGCTGGCTCTCGCGCCGGCAGGGCGCCAGCTGGCCGGTGGCCCGCGCCGGGGATGGCAGGTTCCGGGCGTGCCGCGTCCCGCATCGTCCCCCCGCTGGCACCGCGACCCTCGCCCGGCTTCTTTCCCGTCCCGCGACGGGATTAAGCCGGGCTACGGGGGAGCGTTACCGCCGCCCGCCACCCCGGGTAGCCGGGGCGGCGCCCGCCATCCGGTCCGCGGGGACCAGGACACCCGTACGCACCGCGTCCGCCGCCAGCAGGCCGAACAGGTAGAAGCAGGCCGACTCCTCGTCCGAGAACACCCGGATCTCGTGCCGGACACCGCCAGTCGAGCTGAACACCTCGAACCCGGAGGGAGTCTCCAGCAGGCACATCGCCCCGTCGATCTCCTCGCCCACCGCATAGGAGTCCGCCGGGATCGATGCCAGGCTGGCCAGCTCGCTGAAGATCCGCTCGGTGGCCATCCGGCGCCGCGCCGAGCGCCGCCGCCGCGATGTCGGCTGCGCCGGACTCCCCTGCGGGCCGGGCTGACCGAGAACTGACTGCGCCGGACCCTGCTGCCCCAGACCCGGCTCCTCCAGACCCGGCTGCTCCGAACCTGGCAGTCCGGGACCTGGCTGTTCCGGACCTGGCAGCGTCGGCGCGGCCAGCAACGCACCAGGCTGTGCCGGGCCAGGCTGGGTCAGGCCAGGCTGTGCCGGCACAGGCTGCACCGGACCAGGCTGGGTCAGGCCGGGCTGCGCGGGATTGTCCAGCGCCAGACCAGCCTGTACCGGAGCGGGCAGCCCTGCACCCTGTTGGCCTGGGCCTGGCTGCACCAGGCCAGGCTGATTCGCACTGAGCTGCCCCGCGCCAGGCTCCGCCGGCCCAGCGTGGGCCGAGCCATGCTGCGCTTGATCGAACTCAGCCTGGGCGGGCTGGACTGGCTGGCCGGGATGGACTGGGCCGGATTGGGCCAGATTGAACTGGGCCGGATTGAACTGGGCCTGGCCGAGTTGGGGCGGGTCGAGCTGGCCGCCCGCCGCCTGCGAGGCGGTGGCACCCGGCACGGCGCCAGCGCCCCCCGGCCCGGCGCCGCCGGCGGCATCTGGTCCGCTGCCAGACGCCATGCTGTCCTGCGGACCCACGCCGTTCTGCGCGAACTGGCCACTCTGCGAGTCCGGCCCGCCCTGCTGGGTTGTGCTGTCCTGCGGGATCGTGCCGTCCTGCGCGAGCTGGCCGCCCTGCTGGAACTGGCCGTGCTGCTGGAACTGGCCATGCTGCTGGAACTGGCCATGCTGCGAGAACTGGTCACCCTGCGGGGACAGGCCGTTCTGTGGGTACGGGTCACCCTGCGCGGGCAGCCCGTTCTGCGGGTACGGGTCACCCTGCGCGGGCAGCCCGTTCTGCGGGTACGGGTCACCCTGCGGGGACAGCCCGTTCTGCGGGAACTGGTTGTCCTGCGGGGACAGCCCGTTCTGCCAGAACTGGTCGTTCCGCGGGGGCTGGTCGTTCTGCAGGGGCTGGTCGTTCTGCGGGAGCTGGATGTTCTGCGGGGGCTGGCCGTTCTGCGCCGGCAGGCCGCTCTGCGGGGACAGGCGGTTCTGCGGGGGCTGGCCGTTCTGCGGTGCTCCGCCGTTTTGCTGGGCTGTACCGATCTGCGGGGCTGTTCCATGCGGGAACTGGCCGCCTGCCAGGTTCTGGGCGCCAGTCGGGACCGCGTCATTCGCCGGGAACTGCTCGCTGGCCTGGACCGCGTCGTTCGCCTGTTGCCCCGCGCCGGCCTGTCCTGCGCCCGGCTGGTCAGCGGGATGTGTCCCGGACGACGGTGTGCCGTCCGCTGGCACGAAGCTTGCCGAGTCCTGGCCACCCGCCGGAACCGGGCTGCCCTGCGGGACCATGCCGCTCTGCGGGATCACCCCGTTCTGGGGGATCGTGCCGTTGTGTGAGACCTGGGCCGCCTGGGGGGCCTGTCCAGCCTGCGGGACGACGCCGCTCTGCGAGGCCGGGCCGCTCGCGCTGACGGCAGTACCGGTGCTCGGCGCAGCCTGCTGGTCATGGCCGACCTTCGGGCCGCCGTCACCAGCCGGTCCTTCCGGCATCGGGGCCGCGTGCGCTCCGTCGCCGGCGGGCGCAGCACCTGTGGTGGCCATGCCGGTTCCGGCAGAGTCACCGGAAGCCGGCTGCATGCCCGCCGTGGCGGGCTGTCCGGGCGGGACCGCGTTCGCGGCCATCGAGATGCCCTGGGCGGGCGGGACGTCGGTTGGCGCCTGGCCAGGTCGGCCGGACCGTGCACCTGCCCCGGGCATCGCGGCACCGAGCGAGACCGGACCGGTCTGCGGCACGCGGCCAGCGGGGTCGGACAGGCCCGCCGGACTCGGCGGGGGAGCGGCTGCGCCGCCCGGGTCCGAAATCCCGGCGGGGCGGCTGCTAGCGGAACCCTTAGCCGAGGCCCGGCTGCGGCGGCCCGAGGCCGTAGTGGCGCGACCAGCCTGGTCCGGCGGCGCGCCATCGGCTTGCGCCGCAGCGGGGCTGCCCTGGCGAGCTGGGATATCACCGGCCGGCGCCCGGCCGGCGCAAAGGAACCGACTTCGAGTCCTCCCGATCGCGCGAACGCTCCCGAGGAACCCGGCGGCACAGCACCTGCAGCCCGAGAATCAGCCGCTGTTGGCCCGCCAGGAGCCGATCCCTGGTGCCCCGGCCCACCACCAGGTCCCGCCGGCCTCGGCACCTCCTGGCTATGCAGGACCTGACCCTGCGCAGCCTGACCTGGCGCGGCCTGACCTGGCGCTGCCTGACCTGGCGCGGCCCGGGCCTGCGCTACCTGGCCTTGTACTGCCTGCCCTTGTACTGCCTGACCCTGTTCGCCGTGCCCCGGCTGGCCCGGTACGCCTGGGTGCGGCGAGCCCGGCTGAGTTTGCATGCCGGGGATCGGCGCTCCTAGCGGGATTGATCCCCCGGAAGCCGCGCCTGGCTGAGCCAGGCCGCCAGGGAACTGCCCGCTCGGAAAGACATCCGCCCCGGAGGTCGGCCCGCCCGGCTGGACCGGGGACCCGGAAAGCGGCGTTCCCGGCGGGATCGACGCGCTGTGGTCCGATATACCCCGCATGCCAAAGGCATCGGGGAACTGTCCAGCGGGCGGGGTAGCCGCGCCGGGAACCGGGTTGCCCGGCACGCCTGCGCCGACCGGCCCGGTCGGGCCAGCGAAACCCTGGGCCGCGGCGAGTCCGCCAGGCGCGCCTGCGCCCAGCCCGACGGCAGGACCCTTTCGCCGCCCCTGCTGGCCGGAACCCTGCAGGCCGGAACCCTGCTGGCCAGATTCTTGCGGGCTAGAACCCTGCGGCCCGGAACCCTGGGATCCAGAACCCTGCGGGCCTGCGCCCTGCCGACTACCTGTTCGGGTCCCGGCATTCTGACGCCCGGCACCCGAAGCTCTGGTGCCCTGCGCGCTGGCACCCTGCGCGATGACGGCTTGCGGTCCGGTGCCCTGCGCGATGACGGCTTGCGGTCCGGTGCCCTGCGCGATGACGGCTTTGGGCCCCGCAGCGCGGGGTCCAGCAGCCTGGGGGCCCGCAGCCCGGGGTCCCGCACCTTGCGGACCCGCGCCCTGCGGCCCTGAGCTCTGTGGTCCGGCAGCCTGCTGGCTGACGCGGTGCGGTCCCGTGCCTTGTGGCCCGGAGCGTTGTGGTCCGGAGTCGTATGGTCCGGAGTCGTGTGGTCCCACGCGGTATGGTCCGGTGTTGCGCAGGTCAGAGACTTGCGTCCCCGTCTCCTGCTGCCTGGCTGACTGAGACTCAGGCACCTGAGGTCCGGTGCCCTGTGAGCCGGTGCCCTGTGAGCCGGTGCCCTGTGAGCCGGTGCCCTGCGGACCGACGCTGTGCTGCCCCGTGGGGTGCTGCCCCGTGGGGTGCTGCCCCGTCGAGTGCTGCACGGCGGGGAACTGCCCCGTGGTGTGCTGCACGGCCGGGAACTGGCCCGTGGAGTTCTGCACTGCCGGGAACTGGCCCGTGTTGCCGGACCCAGCTCCGTACTGGCCGACGGGATGCTGACCGGTGCCCTGCGCGCCGGCCTGGTCGCGGCGGCCGGCGGCCGAAGCCGCCCGCATCGCCTCGGCCTCCAGCGGGAGCGGCGGCCCGGCGGCCGGGGGCGGCGGCAGCGCGACGCCGCCATCGGGCGCGCCCAGGACGCCTGCGCCAGGCTGCACGGGACGGCCGGCGGCTGGGTAGGCCGGCAGCGGCTGGCTGGGCGGCCCGGAGGAGTATCGGTGCGGGCCGGTGGCGCCGCCCGGAATGGACACGCTGGGCTCGCTGCCGGGGTGGCCCGGGTAGTCCGTGCGCTCCTCGACGATGCTGGTGACGTCGTCGCGCGCGGTGACGAGCTCGAAGACGCCCCGGTCCACCTGCCAGTAGCCGAGTTGCTCAGCCCGGTAGCCGTCGTGCCCGAGATAGCCGATGTGCAGGCGGTCGCCGAGGTCGTCCAGCACGATGCAGCGTTCGCCACGGAACGTCCCGACGGGCCGAGACTGCCATACCGCCTGGACGTCGGTCAGCTTGAGGATCTTGCGCCAGTGACCGGTGGCCGGCTCGAAACCGAGCTCCTCGGGTGGCGGGCAGGCGGCGAACAGCACCACCTCGCCGTCGGCCGGGCCCACGCCAGCCTCGTAGGGAGATCCTCGGTAAGTCGCCATGAGCCGGTAGCGCATTGGTCAGATCCCCCCAGAAGGACGAAGCCACACCTGGCCGTCGTAGCGCGCGACGAACTCCGCCCGCCCGGTGCAGATCCGGTAAATTTCCGCCCCCACCGGAACCGGGACGGGATCGATGATAGAACTCGGGCACCGGGTGCGCCGGCCTCGCCGTGTACCCCGTCCCGGTGAACGGCGGCTTCATCGCCCAGTCACCGCCGAGCGCGACGGAGTAAGGAATCCGGTAGGAGTCACGTGCCGACCGCGCGCCAGCGCAGCACGTACAGCTCCTCCATATCCGGGCTGAACTCCGATCCGTCGTAATCGAGGCTCATCGCGTGGAACAGGTCGGCGGGTTCGGTGAACGAACTGTCCGCGACGCGGTGCACGAACCCGGCGATGATCGAGCGGCGGCCGGTCAGGTACGGCTCGACCATGCGAGGAGGGATCGCCTTGTGCATCAGCGTTCCCGGCTCTACCACCATGGGGATCCCATCGACCCGGTGCAACGTGTTCTCAGCGGTCAGACTCTGCTGCAGTCCCATGAGACTCTCATATCGCGAAATCCATCCTCAACTGCTTCTGCGGACCTGGGTCGCACCGGCGCAAGGCTACCGGCAGCACGCATCAGCCCCGTGACGTCGCAGGTAGCGCTATGTTCCGACCCGGCTACAGTTGGCCCGTGCAACGCGGTGGTAACGAAGCCTCAGCCGGCGTCGAGCTGGCGAGCGAGGGGCTGCGCGGCGAGCGGTTCGCTGGTGATGACGGGTCGGCGGATCCCCGCGCGGCGGCGGCGCTCACCGCGTTCGCGGCGGGCGAGGGCAGCGAGCTTGACGCGCTGACGGCACTGTCCGCCGGACGGCTGCTGGTGCCGGTGGTCGCGAGGCTGGGCGAGGACCCGCCGGACGGCGATCCGCCAGGCGGCGATCCGCTGGGCGGCGACCTGCGGGGCGATGGCGGGGGCGGCGCGGCCCGCGGTGACTCCTGCGCTGCGCACCCGCACGCGGCGGGCGCCGCGGGCGCGGCTGAGAAGTCCAGCGAGATGGCGCTGCCGATGCTGGTCGGCGCGGATGGCCGCGCGGCCATTCCCGCCTTCACGTCGGTGGCCTCGCTGGCCAGGTGGCGTCCGGACGCCAGGCCGCTGCCGACCGAGGCGACGCTGGTCTGGCAGGCGGCCATGCAGGACTCCTGCGCGGTGGTCATCGACGTCGCCGGGCCGGTGCCGCTGGCGGTGGAAGGTGCCCGGCTGGCCGCCCTGGCCACGGGGGAGCCGCCACCGCCGCCGCACCAGGACGCCGAGGTGCGGGACGCGGTGGCCGCGATCGTCGCGGCCGCGACGGCGGGCGCGGGCGGCTTCCGGCTGGCCCCGCCGGCGCAGGACGGGGACCTGCTGATCGAGCTGCGGCTGCTGGGCGGTCCCGGCCAGCCAGGTAGCGACACCGTCGCGGCCATGATCGGCCAGGCGGTCATCCAGCAGCTCGGCGGCCGGCTGCGGCGCGGCATCGAGCTCGCCATCACCGGCTAGCCAACCCGCGGCTGGCCAACTCTGCGGCCAGCCCGCGCGCGATCGTGGCCGGCACCCGGCGGTGCTCGCCTGGATGCCGGCACGATCACTAGATCAGCTGCGGCTGGCCGGCCGCTCGTAGAGTCAGCCGCAGCTGGCCTGTCCCGGCCGGGCCGCCGCCTCTCGCCGCGCTCGCCCCGGCCGCTCGCTCATCCCGCCGCTTCGCTCATCCGGCTGACCGCGCCCTGGCTGACCGCGCCCTGGCCGACCGGGCGCCCCGGCGCCGCAGCGCGAAGCCGCCGGTCAGGGCTCCGATGCCGATCAGGCCCAGCCCGAGCGCCGCGAGCGGCCCGTTAGAGGTGGTGGCGGTGGTGCCGTCCCCGGTGGCCGCGCCGCCGCGCGGGAACGGCACCACGTGCAGGGTCGGCCTGGCCGACGTGCCGCCGGGGCAGTCGATGTCCGGCCGGTAGGTGCCGGTGGCGATGTCCGACGGCAGCCCGACCGTGACGGAGAAGGTGAAGCTCCCCGACGAATGCGCGGTCATCGGAATCCGCTGGGGCAGTCCCAGGATGCCCCCGAACAGGACCGCGCTGGCACCGCCCGCGTTCGCTGCCGGGCTGCATTCGGCGGTGAAGGTGACCCGGCCGCCGGGGTTCACCACCGACGGGCTCGCGAACGCGGTGGACCCGCCGGACAGTTCGGCCGCCCGGCCGGCCCGCCCATGGCCGGCCGCCCCGCCGGCCCGCCCAAGTCCTGCCGCCCCACTCGCGCGGCTGCCGCCGGCTGAGCTGGCGGAGTAAGCCGCCGGGGCGCTGATGACCAGCACGGGAACAGCGAGCACAGCCGCCAGGACGGCATACCTGAATAGGCGCATGAAACGTGTCCTCCCCCGAGAACGAGCACGCCGCCGCCACCCGGCGCTCCCCCCGGATACGCCGGTCCAGCGTCCCGGCGCTGGCCCGTGGCGACGGTTCCCCGTCGTGCGCCCGGGTGATACCCGGCGGCCTGCCGGGCAAACGCCGGTCCCGGCGGCATGGCAGGATCGGCTGCATGCTGCGCTGGCTGACCGCAGGGGAGTCTCACGGCCGGGCCCTCCTGGCCATCTGCGAGGGGGTGCCGGCCGGGGTCGAGGTGGCCACGGCGGACATCGCCGCCGCCCTGGCCCGGCGCCGGGCCGGGTACGGCCGGGGCGCGCGGATGAAGTTCGAGCAGGACGAGGTCGAGCTGACCGCCGGCGTCCGGCACGGCCGGACGCTAGGCGGCCCGGTGGCGATCCGGATCGACAACACCGAGTGGCCCAAGTGGGAAACGGTCATGTCGCCCGACCCGGTGCCGCCGAGACGAGCTAGCCAGCCAGGCGCGCAACGCGCCGCTGACCCGGCCCCGGCCCGGCCACGCCGACCTGGCCGGGATGCAGAAGTACGGCTACGACGACGCGCGCGCCGTGCTGGAGCGGGCCAGCGCGCGGGAGACGGCGGCCAGGGTCGCGCTCGGCGAGGTCGCCCGCCGGTTCCTGCGCCAGGCCATCGGCGCCGAGATCGTCAGTCACGTGGTGGCCATCGGCGCGGTCAGCGCCCCGGACGGGCTGCTTCCGCTCGCCGCGGGACTCCGAGCGGATCGATGCCGACCCGGTGCGCTGCCTGGACCCGCGCGGCGAGCGCCGCGATGCGGGCGGAGATCGACGCGGCCCGCAAGGACGGCGACACCCTGGGCGGCGTCGTCGAGGTGGCCTGCTTACGGGCTGCCGCCTGGGCCTGGGCAGCCACGTGCACTGGGACCGCAGGCTGGACGGCCGGCTGGCCGGGGCGCTGATGAGCATCCAGGCGATCAAGGGCGTGGCGGTCGGCGACGGGTTCGAGACGGCGGCCCGCCGGCGGGGTCGCAGGCGCACGACGAGATCGAGGGCACCGGCGCGGGCCTCCGCCGGGCTGACCAACCGGGCGGGCGGCATCGAGGGCGGCATGACGACCGGCGAGCCGCTGCGTGCTGCGCGCCGCGATGAAGCCGATCTCCACGGTGCCGCGCGCCCTGGCCACCGTGGACGTCCGCACCGGCGAGCCAGCCAGGGCGATCAACCAGCGCAGCGACGTGACCGCCGTGCCCGCCGCCGGGGTCGTCGCCGAGGCCATGACAGCGCTGATCCTGGCCGATGCCGTGCTGGAGAAGTTCGGCGGCGACGCCGTGGAGGAGACCGCGCGCAACTGCGACAGCTACCTGAAGGCACTGGTGATCCGGTGAGCGAGGACGGCAGTGAGAACGGCGCGGGGAACGGCGCGCACCCCCCGGTGGCGGTGCTGATCGGCCCGCCCGGCGCGGGCAAGACCACCGTCGGCTCCCTGCTGGCCGGGCGGCTGGGGGTGGCCTACCTGGACACCGACGCCAGCGTCGAGGCGGTGGCGGGCAAGCCGGTCAGCGACATGTTCGTGGAGGACGGCGAGCCGGCGTTCCGCGAGCTGGAGCGACGAGGCGGTCGCCGCCGCCCTGGCGAGCCACGACGGGGTGGTGGGGCTCGGCGGCGGCGCGGTGCTGGACGAGCGCACCCAGGGCCTGCTCGCCGGGCACCGGGTGATCTACCTGGAGACCGGCTTCACCGAGCTGGCCAAGCGCGTCGGCCTGGACAAGCCGCGCCCGCTGCTGATCGGCATCAACCCGCGCGCCCAGCTCAAGACGATGCTGGACCAGCGCAGGCCGGTGTACGCGCGGCTGGCCGCGATCACCGTCGCCACCGACGAGCGCGACCCCGAGCAGATCGCCGCCGAGATCGCCGGCCTGCTGGCCAGCGGGAGCTGACGCCGCCGTGACCGCGACCAGGATCGCCGTCGGCGGCGAACGTCCGTATGAGGTCGTCGTCGGCGCCGGCGTGCTCGGCGAGCTGCCGGCGATGGTCGGCGGCCAGGCCCGCGCCGTGGTCGTGGTGCACTCGGCCGGGCAGGCCGGCCAGGCGCGGGCCGCCAGCCGGGTGCTGGAGCAGGCCGGCTACCAGGTGCACGCCGAGCCGGTGCCCGACGGCGAGGCGGCCAAGGAGGTCGGCGTGCTCGCCGGGCTGTGGTCCCGGCTGGCCGCCCACGAAGTCGGCCGCCAGGACGTCATCGTCGGCGTCGGCGGGGGAGCCGTCACCGACCTGGCCGGGTTCGCCGCCGCGACCTGGCTGCGCGGCATCGCGCGTGGTGCTCGTCCCGACCACCCTGCTGGGCATGGCCGACGCGGCCATCGGCGGCAAGACGGCGATCAACATCCCCGAGGGCAAGAACCTGGTCGGCGCGTTCCACCCGCCCGCCGGCGTGCTCGCCGACCTCGACGCTGCTGGGCACCCTGCCACCGGCCGAGTACGCCAGCGGGCTGGCCGAGGTCATCAAGGCCGGGTTCATCGCGGACCCGGTGATCCTGGACCTGGTCGAGGCCGACCCCGCCGCCGCGGCCAGGCCCGGCGGCCCGCACGAACGCGAGCTGGTCGAGCGGGCCATCGCCATGAAAGCGGGCGTGGTCTCGGCCGACCTGCGGGAAAGCGGTCGGCGCGAGTTCCTCAACTACGGGCACACCCTCGGCCACGCCATCGAGCGGGCCGAGCGGTACACCATGCGGCACGGCGAGGCGGTCGCCATCGGCATGGCCTACGCCGCTGAGGTAGGCCGCCTGGCGGGCCGGCTCGACGCGCCGACCGCGCGGCGGCACCGCGACATCCTGGCCGCCGTCGGCCTGCCGACCCGGTACCAGGCGGGTGCCTGGCCGGGCCTGCGTGCGACCATGTCGCTGGACAAGAAGGCCCGCGCCGCCCGGCTGCGGCTGGTCGTCCTCGACGGCCTGGCCCGGCCGGGAATCCTGGCCGACCCGCCGGAAGAACTGCTGGAGCGCGCCTACGCGGAGGTGAGCTGAGATGCCGCACGTGCTCATCCTGAACGGCCCGAACCTGGCCAGGCTCGGCTCCAGGGAGCCGGAGATCTACGGCAGCGACACCCTGGCCGACATCGCCGCCGCCTGCGCGAAGGTGGCCGGCGAGCTGGGCTGGACCGTCGAGGTCCGGCAGACCGACGACGAGGCCGAGCTGATCGCCTGGGTGCACCAGGCCGCCGACGAGCGGCTGCCGGTCATCCTCAACCCGGCCGCGTTCACGCACTACTCCTACGCGCTGCGCGACGCGCTGGCCATGCGCACCGCGCCGCTGATCGAGGTGCACCTGTCCAACCCGGCCACCCGCGAGCGGTTCCGGCACACCTCGGTCGTGGCCGGCGTCGCCAGCGGCACCATCGCCGGATTCGGGCTGCTCTCCTACGAGCTGGCCCTGCGGGCCATCGCGGCGGCCGGCTGACCGGGCCGGGCCTAGGCAGCGGGCCGGGCCCGCCGTTACGATTCAAGCAACGCGGAACGCCTGGCGTCCGGCGCATCCGGGCGGTCAGGGCCGGTGATCTCGGCGCGAAAGGGCATGGGTTCATGCGCATCGGAATGGCACTGAACTACGCCGGCGGCTTCGCCGAGACCGTCGCCGAGCTGGCCGACTACGAGAAGGCCGGCCTGGACATCGTGTTCGTGCCCGAGGCCTACAGCTTCGACGCGGTGAGCCAGCTCGGCTACATCGCGGCCCGCACGCAGCGGCTGGAGATCGCCTCGGGAATCCTGCAGATCTACACCAGGACCCCGACGCTCACCGCGATGACCGCGGCAGGCCTGGACTACGTGTCGGACGGCCGGTTCGTGCTCGGGCTCGGCGCGTCTGGGCCGCAGGTGATCGAGGGCTGGCACGGGGTGCCCTACGACGCGCCCATCGGCCGGACCCGCGAGGTCATCGAGATCTGCCGCGCGGTGTGGCGGCGCGAGCGAGTCGAGTACGCGGGGAAGCACTACTCCATCCCGCTGCCGGCCGATCAGGGCACCGGCCTGGGCAAGCCGCTCAAGCTGATCAACCATCCGGTGCGCGAGCGGATCCCGATCGTGATCGCGGCCCTCGGGCCGAAGAACGTCGCGATGGCCGCCGAGCTGGCCGAGGGCTGGGAGCCGATCTTCTACTACCCGGAGAAGGCCGCCGGGGTGTGGGGCGAGTCGCTGGACGCAGGCGCGGCGCGGCGCGACCCGACGCTGCCGCCGCTGGACATCATCGCCCAGGCGCCGCTGGCCATCGGCGCGGACGTGACCGGGCTGCTGGATTTCGGCCGCCCGCTGCTGGCGCTGTACATCGGCGGGATGGGTGCGCGGGGCCGCAACTTCTACAACGACCTGGCCGTGCGTTATGGCTACGAGCAGGAGGCCGCCGCGATCCAGGACGCCTACCTGAACGGGCGCAAGGAGGAAGCGGCGGCGCTGGTCCCGGCGTCGCTGCTGGAGGGCACGGCGCTGGTCGGGCCGAGGTCGCTGGTGGCCGAGCGGGTCGCCGCGATGCGCGAGAGCGGCGTGACGACGCTGAACGTGGCCCCGCTCGGCGAGACGCACGCCGACCGCGTCGCCCTCATCGAGCAAATCCGCGACCTGGCCTCGTAACCCGGCCCGCGCCCGGTGGCGCCAGCTGCCGGGCGGGCTCATCCGCTATCAGCCGTAGCGCGGCCGACGACGCGGAAGTTGTGGCCCTCAAGGAGGGCCTCCACTCCGAGCGGCAGGGTCAGGAACGGGCTGGTGTGGCCGAACGGTCGCCCGAGCAGGACAGGGTAGTCCGAGCTGAGCGGGACGGCGTGCCTCAGCGCAGCTTCGAGATCGTCGACCTGATCGAGCGCGAAGGGCCAGCCGACTACGAGGCCTGCGAGGTCGTCGAGCAGCCCGGCGTGGCGCAGGTGCCAGAGGTCGTCGAGCGCCTGGCCGGGCGTGAACGGGTGCTGAGGGGTTTCTAGCACCAGGATCCGGCCGGCGGTGGGGATCTGCCAGCGAGTACCGGTCAGGCTGGTCACGCGCGGCAGGCAACCACCTGCCAGTGGCCCGCGGCCCGCGCCATCCCGCACCAGGCGCGGTTCCGGGGCGGGCTCACGGTGACGCTCATGCGGGGCATCCCAGTCGGTGCCCTCGGTGACTACCGTTGCCAGGGCGGGGACCTCGCCGACGACCTCGCCGCCGGTGGCGCGAAGGAAGCCCCCGACCGTCTCTGGGAACGGGGCGGGATGGTCGCCAAGCTCCATCAATACTGAAGGGCCGTAGAAGGTCACCAGTCCCGTCTCGCGGCGCAGAGCGGCGTGCAGCACCGTGGCGTCGGAGTAGCCGCAGAAAACGGTGGGATTCCTGCGCACGATCTCGTAGTCGAGGCGGTCGATGAGGCGGCTGGCTCCCCATCCGCCGATGGTGCAGACGATCCCGCGGACCTCCTCGTCGGCGAACGCTCGCTCCAGGTCGGCGATCCGGTCGGCTTCGGACACTCCGAACCGGTCACCGACCAGCGTCGCATGAGGCATCACCCGGGTCCGGAATCCCATCGCCCGGAGCGCCTGGCACCCGGCCGCCAGCCGGGCGGGATGCCGGCCCGCGAGGTTCGAAGAGGGCGAGACGACGGCGACCAGGTCCCCGAGGCGCAGGGGCGGCGGCAACAGCGACTCCGGTGTCGTCATGCCCGCTCGCTCTGTCCGCGCAGCGGTACCCGTTCCCAGGCGCTGGCACCGAACCCATGGGATCGTACGGCAGCGGCGCGGTCGATTCGCGGAATCAGGTGGGCAAGCTGGGGCAGGGCGAGTTCGACGTGCAGGCGCGCCGCCGCGGCGCCGAGGCAGTAATGAGCGCCGAAGCCGAAGGCCAGGTGCTGCGGCTCTGAGCCGTGGGGACACCCGGTGGCAAGCTCGGCGCTGGCGGTGAACAGGTTGAGCACGACGCGGTCCCCCTCGGAAATCGCGTGCCCGCCGATGTCCAGATTGGCGGCGGCCACGCGCGGCGCGAAATGGAAGGGCGGATCTGTCGCCAGTGACTTGTCCAGCGGTGCGCCGTCCTCGTCGGCCGCTGTGAGAAGGGTCCCGACCAGCGCCGCCGTGAGCGGCTCCATAGCGCCGGTCAGGAGCTGGGCATAAGCCGCGAGCACGTCGGTCTCGTTGATGGCTGGCTCGGTCGTCATGAGATCGGCCAGCGCGGTCGCCACCGGGCCGCGACGTGGTACCAGGGCACCCGTCACGATTTCGCGTAGACGATCAATTGCCGTGGAGGCATTAGCTGCGGCCTCGACGGCCAGGCCGGGTGTGGCGAGGTATCGGATGAGCGCGGCGGATGCCTCAGCCAGGGCGCCGAGTTCGTTGGCGCTCGCGTCGAGGATTACGGCCGTGGTCCACAGAGACAAGGGCCTCGCGACGTCCGCGACGAGGTCGGCTGCCTTGTCAGCGAAGCCGCGGGCGACAGCGGGGAGTCCGGCGAGAAGCGGGACCAGCGCTGCCCGCGCCAGGCGTGGCGCCAGCGCGCGGCGCACTCGCGCCTGGCGCGGTGGGTCGGAGAAGGCCAGCCACCGGCCGAAGAACTCCTCGACCGGGCGGACGACCTCCTGCTCCCCGGCGGGCAGGTCCCGGACAGCCGCGGGGACGCCCCTGGCTCGCAACCGCGGGTCACGGGAAAGGCTGCGGACAAGGTCGGCGGTCAGGACGTAGTGGGTTGCGGTGCCGACGTCGTACACGACGGCGCCGCGGCGGCACAGTGCTGCGTATGCCTCGCCGGGATCCTTGAGGGCTTCGGCCACCAGATCGCCGTCCCAGCCCGTCATGCGGAGCCTTCGGCGTCAATGATGTAGTAGCGCAGGAAGCCGTTGCGGTAGCGGAGTTCGCGCCCGGCTTCGTCCTCGACACGACGGAGTACCGCGATGTCCTCGGGGATGAAGGACACGTGCGGAAAGGCTGCATAGCGCTCACCGCCGGCGGCCACAAGGCGCTGCCGCAGTTCCGCGTAGAGGGCGTCGAGCCCGGGGTCGCCAGGGGCGTAGTAGTCCGGGGAGCTGTAGAAGAGGTGGAGCCCGTCAGCGTGAACGAGCCGGCAGCCAGCGCGATCGGCAAGGGCGGGCACGTCGACGCGACCATGACGGTCGTCGTAGACCGTGCCGGCAGCGGTGACTGCCCGGAGGAATCCGCTGAAGACCGGCCCGTCCTGGTGCGGGATGCCGACCAGCACCCAGCGCCGGGACAACCGGACCGACAGCCGCAGGAATGCCAGTTGGGTGGCCTCGTCGAAGTGCTCGATGACGCCGATGTGAAACGCTAGATCGGCGCAGGGCAGTTCGGCGGCTGCCTGCTCGTCGAGGAAGTCCGCATCGAGCAGTTCGGGCGCCGGCATGCCGAGGGAGGAAGCCGCCGCCACCGCGATGGCACGAGCTCCAGGGTCGCGGTCGACGCCAGTGCCGCGGATGCCGGCCTGGCCGAGTTGGAGCAGCAAGGTCGCCGAGCCGCAGCCCAGCTCGAGGGCCGAGGCGTCCGGACCTGGCTGCCCAGCCCAGCAGATGCCCAGCAGCCGGTCACGCAATGACTCCAGGGACTGCCACTTCGTGGGTTGCCAGGAGCGGTAGTCGTGCCGCGGGTCCAGCGACAGGTGGTGCCGGAAGGACTCCAGCTCCCGCGTCCAGTGGGTGAGTGCGGTCACGGCACGATCCGCACACCGTGGTAGCGCGGAAGAATCGCCATCTCGCGGATGTCGGCGGAGGCGAGCACCCACATCATCCAGCGTTCGACGCCGAGCCCGAAACCCGCCGTCCGCATCGGCCTGCGGTTCTTTAAGCGGATGTACCAGTCGTAGTCGTTCTCGAGTACGCCGTGGTGTTTTAGCGCCCGTCGCGTTGCCTCGCCATCGACATGGCGTTCACCACAGCCAACGGTCTCGCCGATGCCGAAAAGGAGGTCGGCGTTGAGGGCCGTTCGCAGATCGGGATCGCCGTAGGCCTGGTAGAACGGCACGGACAGGTGGTCGAAGTGCGTCACCCAGAGGAACGGGCTGACCTTGTCCATGAGGCGCCGCTCGCCGTGGGGTGTCAGGGCGCGGAAGCCGAGCGGGTGCCGCTGGATCGAGACCGGATCGTCGCCGAGCGCATCTGCGGCCTCATCGAGCGTGATCCGGGGAAATCGCTTCGCCTTCAGCATCGCTTCGAGCCGGTCAACGCCGCCGGTGAGGCGCAGCAGCGACGCACCGTGCTCGTCGAGCGCGGCGGCGGTGAGATGCCTGACATAGGCCTCGGCGACCTCCATGACGTCGGAGAGCCCGCCGGTGATCTCGGCTTCGCTGTGGAAGAACTGATTGAGGTGCCGATGATCCGCCTGCTCCCCGCGGAAGCTGGGCATGAGGTACCACGCGCCGCGCTCAGAGAGGCGACAGCCGTACTCCAGCATGAACTGCATGGAGTCGGCCAGGTATGTCGGTTGTCCGAACAGGTCGATCCGGACGGGGAGGCTGTCGCTGCCGAGGCCTGCGGGGCTGGAGACCGCGTTCGTGGTGATCGGCAGGTGCATGTTCCTGGCACCGTATGCGGCCCAGAACTCGCTGGTCCGGCGCGTGACGAGGTCTTGCATTCCGACGAGCAGGGCGGTCTTCGGGTCGTCCAGGATGCGCAGGAAGTGATCCTCGCTGATAGCCATGGCGCGAACCTCTTTACTGTGCTTGGCTGCGAAAGCGATTATAGTTGCCCGGTACGTCCTGTCCCGGTCATATGCTTCCTGGATCGTCGGCAGGCCTCGCTATTTACGGGTATACCGGAGTCGGCAAGGTATGACGTGAGCGTTCCGAGCCGCGGGCTGAACACTGGCGTGAGCATGATTGCGCTCACGGATATGGTGCTGAGCCAGTTCCGGGCTACGATGGAGGCAGCGGGCGTCGCGGAATCCTTTCGCCGCAATGTTGTGTCACGCCACGACCCGTCGATCCGTTTCACCAATTCCTCGATCAGCGTCCTGAAATTCGCGCTGGGCTCGGCGCAGCGCCTGTTCGTTGCGCAGCCGGCGGTCCGGCTGCGCAACCTTGACTACTATCGCGAGCACGGCCAGGTCTCCGCCTACGGCTGCTCGTTCACGGCCTTCGGCGCGCTGCTCCCCGGCGACGGGCTTCAGGAGGCCACGGTCCTGGCCCGTGAGTTCCTCCGCACCCTGCTCCGCGGCCAGGGCTCATTGCTGATGCGCGGCGACCCTGCGGACGAAGACCTGCTGGCTGCGGGCGCGGCGGCAGGGTGGCAGGTGCAGGAGGACCCGACACGGCCAGCGGCGTTCCGGCACCGCTTCGGCATCCCTGGTGTGACAGGCCGCAATACCAACATGGCCGTGGACGCGGGGCACGGGCCGGTTGAGGTCGGGAACGTGATCGTGGTGTGCTCGGCAGGCAGGCCGATCGGCGTCGACCTGGCCTTCGGCGCCACGATGCTGTTAGTCGCGACTGGCGGCGCCCGGCACCCCCTGCTCGTGTCTCCGGCTGTCCAGGCTGCTCCTCATCTCGGCGATCTCATGCTCCTCGACGCGATCGGAACCGCAGCGGTGCTGGCGCTGGACGGCATGCGCCCTTCCGCGCGAGGGCGGAGCGGCCGGTACCGCCAGCTGCTGCGAGTGGCGCTTGACCGGTATCCGGGCACCGTGCAGGATCTCGCCGCCGACCTGGTCGCAGCGGTGGCCGCCGAGGGCGAAATCCGCAGAGCGCTGAGCCCGCTCCACCCAGACGACGCGGAGCGCAGTGTGGCCGCGGCCCGCGACACCGTCGTGGATCACCTGCGGGTCGTGGCGGCGGCAGATACGCGCGGATGACGGCTACTAGTGTGGACATCCCCGAGCGGGGCCGTCCCGCCCACCCGACTCACGACGAAGAGACCATGACTGAGCCTGACACGAGCTCCACCGCACCGACGATGCAGGAGGTCATCCTCCGGCTGCAGGCGTTCTGGGCCAAGCGGGGCGTTCTCCTGCAGCAGCCGTTCAACACCGAGGTCGGCGCCGGCACCGCCAACCCAGCGACTGCCCTGCGGGTTCTGGGCCCAGAGCCGTGGAACGTGGCCTATGTAGAGCCGAGCGTCCGTCCCGACGACTCCCGGTACGGCGAGAACCCCAACCGGCTGCAGACGCACACGCAGTACCAGGTGATCCTCAAGCCGGAGCCTCGCGATCCGCAAGAGGTCTACCTGGCCAGCCTGGAGGCGATCGGAATCGACGTGCGCGCGCACGACATCCGGTTCGTCGAGGACAACTGGACCTCACCCGCGCTCGGCGCCTGGGGTCTTGGCTGGGAAGTGTGGATGGACGGGATGGAGATCACCCAGTTCACCTATTTCCAGCAGGCCGGCGGCCTGCCCCTCGATCCGGTCGCGGTGGAGCTTACTTACGGCCTGGAACGGATCGTCATGAGCCTGCAGGCCGTCAGTCATTTCAGAGATATTCGATTCGCAGACGGCCCGAACGGCTCCGTGACTTACGGCGAGATCTATGGCCAGTCCGAATACGAAATGAGCCGCTATTACCTTGATGAGGCCGATATCGGCCTTAATCGCCAGCTTTTCGAGTTTTATGCCGAGGAAGCACAGAAGATGCTCGACCAGCATCTGCCCGTGCCCGCGTATTCGTACATCCTCAAGTGCTCTCACGCGTTCAACGTGCTCGATGCCCGTGGTGCAGTTTCCACTACCGAGCGGACACGGTCATTCGGCCTGATGCGTCGGCTCGCCCTCGCGGTCTCCGAGCTATGGGTGGCGCGTCGCGAGGAGCTTGGGTTCCCGCTCGGCACGGTGGCGCCGATCCTGGCCCCGGTGCTGCCAGCGCAGGCCACGGTCGAGGCCCTCAGCACGCTGCTCGTCGAGATCGGCGTCGAGGAGCTTCCGCACGCCGAGGTCCGCAAGGCGACCGAGGCGGTAAGAGACATGCTGGCCGCCCAGCTCGGCAGCACCGGCCTGGCGACCGGTGAGCTGGTGGTCAAGGCGACTCCGCGCCGGATTGTGGCGACGGTGGCAGGCGTGCCGCCGGTCGAACCCGATTCCACGCGGGTGGTGCGTGGTCCGCGGGCGAGCGCGGCCTACGACGCCGAGGGGCAGCCCACGAAGGCGCTTGAGGGCTTCCTGCGCGGCAAGGGCGCGAGCCCCGGTCAGGTCGTGCGGATCACGGTCGGCGAGCACGAGTACGTGGCGGTGCAGCAGCACGTGCCCGGCCGGAGGGCGACCGAGATCGTGCCAGGCATCGTCGGCCAGGTGGTCCGCGGCCTGCGTGCGGACAAGAACATGCGCTGGAGCGATCCCGAGCTGAGCTTCGCGCGCCCGATCCGGTGGCTCACCGTGTTCCTCGGCGACGCCCCGGTCCCCGTCGGCGTCTCCACGCTGGCATCCGGCACGACCACCAGAGTGCGGCGCACTGCGGGCAAGGCGGTTATCGAGGTCGCCTCGGCTGACGGCTTCGAGGAGCTCCTTGCGTCACACGGGATCATCCTCGACCGAGCGGAGCGCCGTGCGCGGGTGGTCGCCGGTGCCCGCGAGCTGGCCGTGACAGCGGGCGGCATCGTCGACGTGGACGCCGAGAGCGAGCTGATCGACGAGATCACCGACATCACCGAGGATCCATACCCGATCCTTGGCTCGTTCGAGGAGCGGTTCCTGGAGCTTCCGGCGCCCGTGCTCACCACGGTCATGCGGAAGCACCAGCGCTATCTGCCGGTGGTTGGCCAGGACGGGACCCTGCTGCCTCACTTCGTGACCTTCGCCAACGGCCCATGTGACGTGGATGCGGTCCGGGCCGGGAACGAGTCAGTCATCCGTGCCCGGTATGAGGACGCAGCCTTCTTCTGGAATGCCGACCTCAAGGTCACTCCGGCCGAATTCCGGTCCCGGCTTGACCAGCTGCTCTTTGAGGACACGCTTGGCTCCTTCGACGACAGGGTCGCCCGGATCGCTGACGTGGCGGACACGTTCGCCGCCGTGGCTGGTCTGTCGGAAGGGGATGCCGCCACTGTCCGCCGCACCGCCTCGCTCGGAAAGTTCGACATGGCGTCCCAGATGGTTATCGAGTTCTCGGGCCTGGCCGGCACCATGGCGAAGGAATACGCCACGCGCGCTGGCGAGCCCGCCGAGGTGGCCCTCGCGCTGGCGGAGATGGAGATGCCTCGCTCCTCTGCCTCGGCGGCGCCGACGACCCTCCCCGGGGCCGTCCTCTCGCTCGCCGACCGCTTCGATCTGCTGACGAGCATGTATGTCATCGGCGCGATCCCGACCGGCTCTGCGGATCTGTACGGGGTCCGGCGGACGGCCCTCGGCATCGTCCGGGTGCTCCGTGATTTTCCTGCCCTCTCGGCGGTCACCGTGAGCACGGGCATCGCCGCGGCGGCCGGCCGGCTTGCCCGCCAGGGCGTCCCGGCCGATCCGCTGATGATCGGCCGGGCGGCCGACTTCGTGCGGCAGCGGTACGAGCTCCAGCTTCTCGAGCAGGGCAAGTCACATCGACTCGTGCGCGCGGTCCTGCCTGCCGCCGACTGCCCGTCACACGCGGATGCGCTGCTCGCGATCCTGACGGAGCGGCTTCCGGACGGCGCCGAGACTGATCCGGGCGCGGCCATGGTTAAGGCCGTTCAGCGGGTCATCCGGATCCTGCCGCCGGGCGAGCCCGAAGCCGTCAGCGAACTCTCGCACCTCACCGAGCCCGCTGAGATCGCCCTCGCCGGCGTGGTAGCCAGGATTGAGAAGGCGATGAGCGGCCGAGACAGCGATCTTGCCAACCTGTTCGCCGTCTCCACCGCCCTCCCCGACGCGGTCGAGGAGTTCTTCGGCACCATCCGGGTTCTCGACGCTGATCCCGCTGTCCGAGCCTCCCGCCTCGCCTTGCTGAGGCGGATCGTCGCCATCGCCGATCCCGAGGTGGACTGGACGGCTCTCTGACGCAAGTACGCGGCCCGAGAGGGAAGGCCGCAGCGACGGGCCGACCGGCCGACGAGCTGAGGGGGTCCGGGCGGGCGGAGGATGCCGCGAGCGGGAAAAGCAGCCATCCTCCGCCCGCGTCTGGGGCGGGCCCGGCACGGGCGCGAGGGCGCCGCGGTGCCGGGGCCGCGCTGGGTGGGTCAGGCGGCGCGCTCGTAGGCGGCGACGGTCTGCTGGCCGACTCGCTCCCAGGAGTACCGGGCCCTGGCGCGGTCGGCGGCCGCGATGCCGTACCCCTCCAGCAGCATCGGGCTGGCCAGCAGGTCCCGGACCTGGCGGGCCAGCGCGCGGGCGTCGCCGGGCCTGACCAGCACGCCGGTCGCGCCGTCGACGATCTCGTCGGCGTCGGCGCCGTCTTCGGCGGCTATCACCGGGGTGCCGCAGGCCATCGACTCGACCGGCAGGATCCCGCCCGGCTCGCCAGCCACCTGCACGAACAGGTCGGCCGACCGCAGCAGCGCCGGAATCCGGGACTGGTTCACCCGGCCGGTGAACAGCACGCGGTCGCTGACCCCGGCGCGCTCGGCCAGCCTGGCCAGGTCCCGCAGCACCGGGTCGTTCGAGATCTCGGCCCGCGGCGGCCCGCCCGCGATCATCAGCTCGGTGCCGGGCAGCGCCGCGAGCGCGGCGATGACGGTGCCGAGGCGATGGTCCGCTGAGGCGGGCGCGGCGGCCAGCAGCCGGGGCCGCTTGCTGCGCCGCGCGGCCGGGCCCTCGGGGCCGAACCGCTCGGTGTCCACGCCAAACGGCACCAGGGTGATGGCGGCCCGGGGGACGCCGAGTCCGGTCAGCGCGCTCAGCTCGGCGGTGGACCCGGCCAGTACGCCGCGCACGGCCCGGCCGACCAGCCGCTCAAGCCGCGCTCGGGCGCGGGCATCGGCGGCCGGGGCGGTCCGGCGAGAGGTGCCGACGGAGTGGAAGGTCTGCACGACCGGGACCCTGCTGTCGCGGGTCGCGCCGAGCGCGGCCAGCCCGCTGGTCCAGTAGTGCGCGTGCACGACATCGGGCTGCCAGCGCTGCCAGCGCCGGGACAGCTGGTCGCTGAACTCGCCGAGCAGCGGCAGCACCTTCTCGGACGGCAGCGCGGCGGCCCGGCCGGCCGGGACGTACTCGAACCTGACTCCGGCGACCTCTTCCGAGGCGGGCCGGGCCGGGGAGTCCTTGCGTGCGTAGACGGTGACCTGGTGGCCCAGGCCGGCCAGCGTGCTGGCAAGCGCTGCCACCCGCAGCGCCTGGCCGCGCGGGTCCGGCGACGGTGCAGTGGGGGACTGGGGGGCGGCGTGGCCGGTGACGAGGGCGATCCTCACGAGTTCCTCCTAAGGGGATCTCACGACGATCACGGGGAGGATGCGGGGAGCGCGGCTGACCGGGCAGCGGCCGGGCGAGTCGTGAACTCCGGATCGCTCGGCGGCGCCTACGGGGACCTAGAAACCAGTGCCTGCGCGAGCCGTAACTCGCCGGGGATCTGGAGAATTCGGGGGATCCGCGCAGGCTGCCTCCGCAGCCACACCGTGACGGCGTGGGGGGGACTGTGCCTGCGTCGTAGACACCGTTGCCTAATGTATATCCAGTGGAGCCTTTTCCCAAACCAGACAGCGCGGCTGGTCGCGGATAAATCAGTCCTGATCATCCCGAGCTGGGCTAACAGCCGCTAGAACATCCGCCGGACATTGCTGCCGCCCTCGTCCTCGCCGCCCTCGCCCGCCGTGCTGACCGCTGCGGTGCTCTTGAGTACCTCGGCGGCCAGCACGGCGGGATCCTGCAGCAGGAAAGCGGGGTAGCCGGCGTCCTCCGGCTCGTCGAACGCCGACTCCCCGCGCTCATGGGCCACGCCGTGCGGCACGTGCAGCCGGGCGCGGCGGCGCAGCCAGGCACCCGCCTCAGTCGGGGCGATCAGCCCGGCGATGGCGGTGAGCATGATGATCACCCCTGCGATGCGCAGGTTAATGCCGGGCACCCTGGCGCTGACCGCGAAGGTGAGGATCGCCCCGGCGGCCAGGGCGGAGAGCCCGATGGCGGGCGCGGCCCTCATGACCCCGCGGTCGCCGCCGGCCGCTCGCCTCCCAGCATCCGGTCGCGCAGGTAAGCCAGTGACTGGCTGATCAGCCGGGAGACGTGCATCTGGGAGAGGCCGAGCTGCCTGCCGATCTCCGCCTGGGTCTTGTTGCCGTAGAAGCGGAGCAGAAGGATCCGCTGCTCCCGCTCGGGCAGCTCGCTCCAGTGCACTTCGAGGGTGGCCATGTCCACGGCGTGCTCCATGCCGGGATCCTCGGTGCCGAGCAGCTCGGCGAGGCTGTCCGCGTCGGACTGGGCGGACACCGGGGCGTCCAGCGACCAGGCGGAGAAGCCGAGATCGGCGCGCCTGGCCGCGCGGATCTCGGCTTCCTCCACGCGCAGGAAGTCGGCCAGCTCGGCGTCGGTGGGCGTGCGCTGGAGCCGCTGCGCGAGGTCGGCCGTGGCCTGCCGCATCTCCAGGACCAGCTCCTGCGCGGACCGCTTCACCCGCACCTGCCAGCGCCGGTCCCTGAAGTGCCGCTTGATCTCGCCGCTCACGCAGGCCAGCGCGTACGGGGCCAGGCTGGTGCCCAGGTCGGGGTCGAAGCGGTTGATGGCCTTCATCAGCCCGACATAGCCGACCTGCATCAGCTCGTCGGTGCTCTCCGGGCTGCTCAGGTACCGCCGCACGCAGGACCGGACGAGTGACTCATACCGGGTAACCAGTATCTCGCAGGCCTGATCGCGATCTTCGCCGCGCGCCCGGTGGATCAGCCTGAGCAGGTCCTGGTCTTCGAGCGCGGCCAGGCCGGCGGCGTCGGCGGCCTGGTAGGTGCGCCGCGGCGCGGAAACTGTGGTGGTCAACGGGGCCTCCACGAGAGCCGGATAACGGACGCTGACCGGGATGCCCGCTGCACGGGAAATAAACATGCCCGGCATCCCGCTGGCCCCTGAGGGATACCTGAACGCCCTGGGCAAGGGCAGAACTGGGTAGGGGAGTGCAAGACCGGGCGGCGGCGACACCGGAGGGAGTCGGCATGACACGGCTGCGGGCGGTTCCCGCGCCAGGCAGGCCAGCGACAGGGACCGGTGACCGGGCGCGCCGGGCCGCGGCGCCGCGCGTGCTCGTGGTCGGCGGCGGCTTCGCCGGGCTGTCGGCGCTGCACGCGCTGAAGGGCAGCGGCGCGGCGGTGACGCTGGTCGACCAGAACGTCTACAGCACCTTCCAGCCCTTGCTGTACCAGGTGGCGACGGCCGGGCTGACCTCGTCGGACGTGGCGTACCCGCTGTGGTCGGTGACCAGGAAGACCGGCGCGAAGTTCCACCGGGGCACGCTGGCCGGCCTGGACCTGGACGAGCGGGTCGCGGTGCTGGATGACGGCGCCCGGCTGCGCTATGACTACCTGATCCTGGCCTGCGGGGTCACGGCCAGCTTCTTCGGCATCCCGGGCGCCGCCGAGCACAGCATGAGCATGTACACGCGCAGGGACGCCGTGGCGCTGCGCGAGCGGCTGATGGCCGAGCTGGAGCAGCGGAGCTGGGCCGGGAACACGGCCGGGCTGAGCATCACCATCGCCGGCGGCGGCGCGACTGGTGTCGAGCTGGCCGGCACGCTGGCCGAGCTGCGCAACATCGCGTTGCCCGCCGCGTTCCCTGGCATCGATCCAGCCCGGCTCAGGGTAACCCTGGTCGAGCAGGCGCCGGCGCTGCTCGCCCCGTTCAGGAAGAAGCAGCGGGAGTACGCCAGGCGGCAGCTAGAGCAGCGGGGGGTCGAGGTCCGGCTGAATACCGCGATCAAGGAGGTGCGGCCGGACAGCGTGCTGCTGGCCGACGGCACCACGGTGCCCAGCGACGTGACGGTCTGGGCGGCCGGGGTGGCCGCGCCGGACGCGGGCTGGCGGCCGGGGCTGTCCAGCGGGAAGCACGGCCGCCTGGTCACCGGCCCGGACCTGCGGGTGCAGGGCCAGGAGCGGGTCTTCGCGGCTGGCGACATCTCGGTCAGCGCCGGCGACCCGGTGGCGCAGCTCGCCCAGCCGGCGATCCAGCAGGGGCGGCACGCGGCACACCAGGTGCTGCGGCTGCTGGCGGGCGAGCCCGCCCAGCCGTTCAGCTATCACGACAAGGGCATCATGGCCACGATCGGGCACCGCTCGGCTGTCGTCGAGCTGCCGGTCGGCGTCCGGCTGCGCGGCACGCTGGCCTGGCTGGCCTGGCTCGCCCTGCACCTGTACACGCTGCTGGGCAACCGCAACCGGGTGGTCGCGCTGGTGAACCTGTCCTGGCGCTACCTCACCTGGAGCCGCGGCGGCGGCATCATCGTCGGCGACGACCCCGCGGGCGGGGACAGCGAGCCCGGCGGCCGCCCGGGGCAGCCGGGCCGGCCGGGGTAAACGCAGCCGGGGTAGACGGCACCGCGGGTCCCGCCCGTACAGTTCAGGCATGCCGGAGATTCACGCCGCCCGCCGGGCCCGCGCACAGCAGCTGATCGCCGCGACGGGTGCCGACGCCGCCCTCATCACCAGCCCGCCCAACGTCCGTTACCTGACTGGGCTCGCCAGCTCCAACGCGGCCGTCCTGCTGCCCGCGCGCAGCCCTGGCGTGCTGGCCACCGACTCCCGCTACGCGGCGGCCGCGGAGCGCGGCTGCCCCGACATCGAGCTGCTCAGCGAGCGGCTGACCGAGCCCGCGCTTGCCCTGCTCGCTGCCCGCCGCGGCGCGGCCGTGCTGGCCTTCGAGGCGCAGGAGATGACCGTCGAGCGGCACGCCGAGCTGGCCGCGCTCGACGGGGTGCCGCGGCTCGTCCCGCTCGGCCGGGTGGTCGAGGAGCTGCGGATGGTCAAGGACGACACCGAGATCGGGCTGCTCGCCCGCGCCTGCGCGATCACCGGCGCGGCGTTCGAGGAGGTGCTGGGCTTCCTGGCGCCAGGCCGCACCGAGCGGGAGGTCGCCATCGCGCTGGAGCGGGCCATGACCGACCACGGCGCGGACGGCCTGGCCTTCGACACCATCGTGGCCAGCGGCCCGAACGGCGCGATCCCGCATCACTCGCCTGGTGACCGCCTGCTGGAACGCGGTGACCTGGTCACCATCGACTGCGGCGCGCTGGCGGGCGGCTATCACGCCGACATGACCCGCACCGTCGCCCTGGGCGAGCCCGCCGCCTGGCAGCGGGAGATCTACGACCTGGTCGCCGCCGCCCAGCTCGCCGGGGTGGCCGCCGCCGTGCCGGGCGCCGAGGTGACCGGCGTGGACGCCGCCGCCAGGGACGTCATCGCCGCCGCCGGGTACGGCGAGAACTTCTCGCATGGCCTCGGTCACGGCGTTGGCCTGGAGGTACACGAAGCACCGATCATCGGGTATGGCCGGACAGGTACACTCATGGACCGGGTCCCCGTCACCGTCGAGCCAGGCATCTACCTGCCCGGCAGGGGCGGCGTCAGGATCGAGGACACCCTGGTCGTCCGCGAAGGGGCCCGGGCGGGATCGGCCGAGATCCTCACCATGACCACCAAGGAACTGCTCGTCCTGTGACACGGCCAGCGCTCGGCGCGGCGGCAGGGCGCGGCGGTCCGATGCGCGCAGGAGACGGAACAACGTGGCCACCACGAACGACCTGAAGAACGGCATGACGCTGAGCATCGACGGCCAGCTGTGGAGCGTGGTGGAGTTCCAGCACGTGAAGCCGGGCAAGGGCGGCGCTTTCGTGCGCACCAAGCTGAAGAACGTGATGTCCGGCAAGGTGGTCGACCGGACCTTCAACGCCGGCGTCAAGGTCGAGATCGCCAACGTGGACAAGCGGGAGATGCAGTACCTCTACCGCGAGGGCGAGGACTTCGTCTTCATGGACACCACGGACTACGACCAGCCGCGGATCCCGGCGGCGACGGTCGGCGGCGCCTCGGACTACCTGCTGGAAGAGCAGATGGCCGTGATCGCGTTCAACGACGGCGTGCCGCTGTACGTCGAGCTGCCCGCCGCGGTGGAGCTGACCGTCAGCCAGACCGACCCCGGCCTGCAGGGCGACCGGTCCACCGGCGGCACCAAGCCGGCCACGCTGGAGACCGGCGCGCAGATCCAGGTGCCGCTGTTCATCACCACCGGCGAGAAGATCAAGGTCGACACCCGCACCGGCGACTATCTCGGCCGGGCGTGAGCGCCGCCGGTCACTGCGGCCCGGTGCGCTCGCGGCTGCCGCGGTAGGGGGCGGCAGCGATGGCAGCACGCAGCAAGGCGCGCAAGCGGGCCCTGGACATCCTGTTCGAGGCCGAGATCCGGGCCAGCCCTCCGCTGGCCGTGCTGGACGAGCGGACCACCGCCGCCAGCCCGCCGGTGTCGGCCTACGCCGACGAGCTTGTCCGGGGCGTCACCGCGCACCTGAGCCGGATCGATGAGCTGCTCGCCGCGCACGCGGAGGGCTGGGTTCTGGACCGGATGCCCGCCGTGGACCGCAACGTCCTGCGGATCGGGACGTTCGAGCTGCTCTGGCAGGACGACGTGCCGGACGCGGTGGTGATCAGCGAGGCCGTGCAGCTGGCCAGGGACCTGTCCACCGACTCCTCGCCCTCTTTCGTGAACGGACTGCTCGCCCGACTCCTGGAACTCAAGCCCAGCCTGGAGTTGTAGCGCAGGACAGCCCGGTGCTACGTCATCCGGGGACTCCCGAACTAACACGGCATGCAACTAACGCGCGATGTTAGTTGCATGCCGTGTTAGTTTATTGCCATGGGGACCTTCATCGGCCGGGCGGAGGAACTGGCGGCGCTTGAGGCGTGGTGGAACGCGCCCGCACCGCGGCCCGCGATGGTCTGGGGACGGCGGCGGGTCGGGAAGACGGCGCTGATCGAGAGGTTCGCCGAGGGCAAGCGGATGGTCTTCCATACCTCGGCGCGCCGACCTGAGGTGGATGAGCTGAGGGAACTGTCCGCCAGGATCGCGCCGGTCGCGGCGGGGCTGCAGCGTGACCTGCGGGAGCGGCCGTACGAGCGCTGGGAGGACTTGCTCGACGGGCTCGCGGAGCTGGGCCGCGCCGAGCCGCTGCTGCTGGTCCTCGACGAGTTTCCCGAGCTGATCGCCATGTCCCCGGCGCTGCCGGGGATTCTCCGGGCGTTCCTCGACCGGTCGCGTGGCAGCACTTTGCTGCGGATCCTGATCTGCGGATCCTCGGTCCGGGTGATGGAAGCGATCCAGGACTACCGCGAGCCGCTGTACGGCCGGTTCGACGAGAGCGTGCTGCTCCATCCGTTCCGTCCGGACGAGGCGGGCGCGATGCTGCCGCGCCTGACTCCCGCCGACCGGGCGCTGGTGTACGGGATCACCGGCGGCATGCCGCAGTACCTGCAATGGTGGCGGCAGGAGCTCTCCGTGCGGGAGAACCTGCGTGCCCTGGCCTGCCGCCCCGGCGCTCTCCTGCTCACCGAGGGGGAGCGGGTCCTGGGCACCGAGATCGAGTCCGGAGAGCGGCCTGCCGCCATCCTGTACGCGCTGGCCGCTGGCCGGACGAAGTACCACGAGATCCAGGACGCGATCCGGGCGGAGCCAAGCCGCACTCTCGACCGGCTGATCACGATGCGGCTGGTGGAGCGGCTGATCCCGGTCACCGAGGACCCGAACCGCAGCAAGCGGCGTATCTACCGGATCGCCGACAACTTCCTCGCCTTCTACCTCGGGATCCTGTCGCACTACAGGTCCGAGATCGACCGCGGTCTCGGCGCCACAATCGCCGATGCCCTGCTGAACGACCTCGACGACCACATGGGGCTGGTGTATGAGGAGGCGTTCCGCGGCCATCTGCGCCGGCTGGCGGCGCAGGGGCGGCTCGGCCCGGCGATCGTCGCCGTCGGGCCGTGGTGGCAGCACGATGGCCAGGACCAGCTCGATGCCGTTGTCTTGGCGAAGCAGGGCAAGACCAGGCGCCCGGTGCTGGTGGGCGAGTCGAAGTGGTCCCGGCAGGTGGATGCGGCGCGGATCCGCCGAGGGCTGGAGCGCAAGGCGGCCGAGCTGGCGGATCCGGACACGCTGCGCTACGCGGTCTGCGCCAGGCAGGCACTGATCAACCTGGACGACGACGTACTCGGCATCACCGCCGCGGACATCTTCACGCCTTCGTGACGGGCGGGCTGACAGGCCCGGCTGGCCGGGCTAGCGGGGCGGGCTGGGCGGACTGTCGGCGGGCGGGGTTACAGTCGGCAGGTGCGGGAGACAGTGCCGGGCCCGGGGACAGTGCCGGGCGCAGCCGACGATGCCGGCTGCACGATCCTGCACGTGGACATGGACGCGTTCTATGCCAGCGTGGAGATCAGGGACCGGCCCGAGCTGGCCGGCAAGCCCGTGATCGTGGCGCACGCCTCCGGCCGCAGCGTGGTGCTGTCCGCCACCTACGAGGCGCGGAAGTTCGGTGTCCGCTCCGCCATGCCGATCGGCCGGGCCAGGGGGATGTGCCCGCGGGCGGTCATCATCCCGCCCAGGCACGCGCTGTACTCGGCGGTGTCCAAGGAGGTCATGAGCATCTTCCGGGCCGTCACCCCGGAGGTGGAGCCGCTATCCCTTGACGAGGCGTTCCTGGACGTATCAGGAGCATTGCGGCGGCTGGGCCGGCCCGCCGTGATCGGCGCGCAGATCCGCGCCGCGGTCGTGGCCCAGCAGGGCATCACCTGCTCGGTGGGGATCGCGGTGAACAAGTTCCTCGCCAAGCTCGCGTCCGTGCACTGCAAGCCGAACGGGCTGCTGGTCATCCCGGCCGCCGGCGTGCTGGACTTCCTGCACCCGCTGCCGGTCTCGGCGCTGTGGGGGGTGGGGGAGCAGACCGGCCGGGCGCTGGCCAGGCTCGGCCTGGCCAGCGTCGGCGACATCGCCGTCACCCCGGTGGACGTGCTGGAGGCGCAGCTCGGCCGTGCCGCCGCCGCGCACCTGTCCGCGCTGGCCGCCGGCCGGGATGACCGGCACGTTTCCTCGCGGGTTCAGGAAAAGAGCCTGGGCGCCGAGGAGACCTTCGCGACGGACGTCGGCGATCCCGCGGTGATCCGCCGCGAGCTGCTGCGGCTGTCCGGGCGGGTGGCGCAGGCCCTGCGCTCGGGTGGCTATGCGGCCAGGACCGTCACGGTGAAGCTGCGCCGGGATGACTTCACCACGATCACCCGGTCCCGGACGCTGCCCGAGGCCACCGACGTGGCCAACAAGATCTACGCCACCTCCTGCGCCCTGTACGCCGGCTCCGGGCTGAGCGCCAGGGCCCGGCTGCGCCTGGTCGGCGTCCGGGCCACCGGGCTGGTGCCGGCCGCCAGCGCCGCGACCCAGCTCGCGCTCGACGACCGGCCGGAGTCGTGGCGGGAGGCCGAGCGGGCCGTAGACCGCATCGCCAGCCGCTTCGGCACCGGGGCGGTCCGCCCGGCCACCCTGGTCGAGGGCGGCCAGGAGGTCCGCTCGCTTCCGGAGGGTGACTAGAATGATTCCCTGGGTGACTGTCGCGGCGGGCGCTCCCGGCGTGTCACGCCGGGAGCGGCGGATGCGCAGGTGACGGGTGAGACAGGGGGCACCGTGGCGCGGCGAGCCGCCCTGCTCCCGCTGCCGTGTACCCTTCCCCCTGACGCACCAGCGCTCGTATTCTGGGCGTAAGGCCGTGTACCGATGGTCATCGAGGCCGTCCATGCGTGAGTCAATGGGGAGGCGACGTGCCGCTCTCTGAGCACGAGCAGCGCCAGCTCGAGCAGATCGAGCAGGCGCTCTATGCCGAGCACCCGCGGTTTGCCCGCCGTGTGCGCGCCAGCGACCCGCGAGTGCACTACCGGCGGCGAGTTTTCCAGGCGGCCATCGGGTTCCTCGTCGGTGTCGGGCTACTGGTCGGCGGGGTAGCGACCAAGAATCTCTGGATCGGCGTGTCCGGCTTCGTGGTCATGCTGGCCTGCTGCATGTGGGCGCTGAGCAGCTACCGGCACATGTCCGGCATCACCGCGGGGCGCGGCATGGCCGCCAGCCGGGGCGGGCGGCAGGGCCGCCAGGGCCGCCAGGGCAGGCAGAGCCGCCGTCAGGCCAAGGCCCAGAGCCAGGGCGGCATGATGGACCGCCTCGAAGAGCGCTGGCGCCGCCGCCAGGAACGCGACAGGTAACCTCCCGTAGCGTCCCTGACCGCGCAATCCGCCCGGAACGACCAGCCCAGCCTTTACTCCGCCCAGCCGGTCAAGCACACCCTTACCCGGCACGCCCCGGGTGCGGCAGCCGCCGCAGCGACCCGCGCACCCGCATGCTCGCCGCGTCCAGCCAGCCGAACACGTCGGATGCCTGCCGCAGCCCCCGCCAGACCGGGATCAGCACCGAGGCCGGCAGCAGCCTGGCCCGCCATCGCCGCAGCGGCGGCACGCTCGCCGCGAGGGCCCGGCGCACTAGCGCCAGGTCGGCCGGCAGCGTCTCGCTGCCCGCGGGGGTCCGCGCGTAGCGCGCCCGTTCCTCGGCGGCCGCCAGCCGCCCGACGGCCTGCCTGGCCGCTTCGTCCAGCGCCAGGTCGGCGGTCAGCCGCCTGGCCACGGCGCGCGGCGACTCGCTGAGCGCGCCGTGCGCGCCGTGGTCGGTCAGGTCGCTGCCCAGCTCGCGCCAGGCCGCGTGCGCCCGCCCGGCGTCCCCCGAGGCGGTCAGCCAGCGCCGCCGCCGGATCATCAGCCGGGCCACCGCGGGACTGATCGCCAGCGCGACCGCCACGATGAGCACCAGGTAGCCGAGGGGGAAGCCGCCGTGACCCCTGTGGGCGGTCAGGCCCTGGTTCTTGCTGTCGCCCGGATCGGGCCGGAACTTGTTACCGTTCCCGCCCGCCTTCTTGCCGGCCTTGCCCGCCGGACCGGTCTGCGCGGTGGCCGGCGCCGTCGGCGAGGTGACCGGGCCTGGCGCGTTGTAGGTCGGAGTGGTGGCCGTCCCGCCCGCCGCGGCGCCCGGCGGCGTGGGCTCGAACCTGAGCCAGCCCAGGCCGGGGATGTACAGCTCGGGCCAGACATGCGCGTCGGCCCCGGTCACCTTCCAGGTGTGGTGCCCGGTGCTGCTGCCCGCCGTGTACCCGACGGCGACCCTGGACGGGATGCCGAGCAGCCGGGCGAGCATGGCCATGGCGTAGGCGAACTGCTGGCAGAAGCCGCGCTTGTCGGTGGTGAGGAAGGCAAGGAGCGACTTGGGCGGCGCGGCGCTCAGGGTGTAGGTGAAGTTGCCCGGCGCGTTGAACCAGGCCTGCATGGCCTGCGCCTCGGCGAACCAGCTGGTCGCGCCGCTGGTGATGTCCCTGGCGATCTGGGTGAGCTGCAGCTTGTCCGGGCCCGAGTAGTCCAGGTAGGTCTTCTTCACGCCGGCGGGCACCCCGGACGAGGCGTCGAGCTGCGCCTGGGTCGGCTCCGGCGACCGGCTGGTGACCGTGTAGGTCATCCCGCCGTCCGGCTGGAAGCCGTAGATCATCAGGGTGGAGGTGGTCTCCAGCCAGCTTCCCTTGCTCGTCTGGAGGAACTCGGGGGCGTAGGGCACCGGCAGGAAGTTCATCCGCGACTGGTAGCCCCCGTGCGAGGCCAGCGTGATGGTGGTGCGGCTGCTCTTGGTCGCCACGGCGCCGGACAGGCCTGGCGTAGTGGCCAGCGACTCGGGGCCGACGGTGGTGGTCGGCTTTTGCGGCAGCAGCGTCCACTGGCCGCCGGCGTAGTTCAGCACGTAGATCTGGAGGTACTGCTGGGCGGGGTCGCTGGCGGTGGTGCGGTAGGTGAGCATGGTCTGGTCCGACTCGCTGTGCAGCTGCGCGGTGAGCTGGTCCACCGGCTGCGGCGCCGAGACGAAGTCGGCGGAGCCGGGCCCGTGCCCGTGGGACCTGCTGAACAGCCCCCGGTTGTCCAGGCCCGGCACCAGCGCCGGGACCAGTACCGCGACCACGACCGCCGCCAGGCCGATCCGGCGGCCCGACGCGGCCAGCGCGCGGGTGTCCGGGCCGCGGGTGGGCTCGTCGTCGCCCGGCAGGTCCTGCCAGACCGTCACCAGCCGGCCCCACAGCCGTAGCCGCTGCCGCCCGTCGGCCGCGAGCAGGGCCAGGTAGCCGGTGATGCCCAGGCAGAACGACACGGTGAGCCCGATGCCGTCGTGCTTGACGTTGGTGGCCACCGGCACGCTGAACAGCACTAGCAGCGGCAGCCCGGCGACGGCGGGGCTGCGCAGCCGGACCGCGAGCAGGTCGGTGAAGATGGCGATCAGGCCGACGCCGGCCGTCGCGATCAGCGCGATGCCGTGGATGTCGGGGACCGGCGGCGCGTAGTCCCGCTCGGCGATGCCGAGGCTGACCAGGTGCCCCAGGTGCCGGACCGACTCGGCGGAAGGGATCAGCCGGATCAGCGAGTGCGCCCCGGCGAACACGATGTTCAGGTAGAGGAACAGCGCCGCCAGGTAGGTCGCCACCGTCGCCAGCGCGGACAGCAGCCGGCGGGCCACGGAGCTGGCCGCCACCGCCGCGACGATCACCAGGGTGCCGATCCGGCCCGGCCAGCCCGCGCTCAGCAGCGGCACCACGGCCAGCAGCACCAGCGCAGTGGCGACCGCCGCTGCCCGCAGCGCGGGCAGCCGGGTGGCCATGCCCGCGAGGGCGACCACGATGATGGCGCCGGCGCTGGCCACCATCCAGGCCGCGCCGTGGATGACAGAGAACAGCGAGAACGAGGCCAGCAGGACGGCCACCGCCGCCGTGATGATCAGCCGGTAGTTCATCGTCACCTCACCTTGGCCCGCTCGCGCCCGGCGCCGCGGCAGCGGGCGCCGGCTTGTCGGCCAGCCTCGGCAGCCGCTGCCAGGCCAGGGCCAGCGGCGTGCTCGCGTCGACGGACACCACCCGCCAGCCGGCCGCGCGCAGGATCGCCGCGGCGGCGGCGGTTTCCTCGTGCGAAACGGGGTGCCCGGCGCCGGACGCCTGTTCGGAGCCGGTGCCGTTCCCCGCTGCGGCTGCCTCGCCCGGCTGGCCGCCGTCCGCCTGCTGGCCGTTGCCGCCGTTGCCGTTGGCCTTGCCGTTGCGCCCGCCCGGCGCGGCGGGCGCCGGGACGGCCCAGGTAGAGGCCGCGAGCAGCAGCGCGATGCCCTGGCACTGCTCGCGGCGGCAGACCGCGAGCTGCTTGGCCTCCGCCGCGGACAGCCGGCCGGTGACGGCGACGATCACCCCGCCGTCGGCCGCGCGCAGCCCGGCCAGCCCGCTCGACAGGTCCCTGTTGGCCGAGGACCTGACCACGGCGAGCGCGTCAAGCAGCACGTCCTCGAAGATCCCGCCGCTTTCCAGCGCGCCGGAGT
Organism: uncultured Actinomycetota bacterium; assembly: GCA_963725175.1. Taxonomy (GTDB): domain Bacteria; phylum Actinomycetota; class Actinomycetes; order Streptosporangiales; family Streptosporangiaceae; genus DASUBV01. Next base: position 888,428 of record CAVRXH010000006.1, on the reverse strand, counting down.
CGGTGATGAGCTGGCCGTCCAGGCCGTCCGACGCGACGTGCACGCCGATGGAGGCCACGGCGCTGACCGCGAACTCGAACGAGGACGACATGCCGCTGCCGGCATGGGAGATCCGCCGGGTGTCCAGGAACAGCAGCGCCCGGTTCCGCCAGCGCTGCTCCTCCCTGCGGACCATCAGCTCGCCGTAGCGGGCGGTGGACCGCCAGTGCACCCGGCGCAGTTCGTCGCCGCTGCGGTAGGAGCGGGGGATGACGTCGTCCTCGCCGGCCGCCGCGGCGGTGCGGGACATGCCGTCACCGTCGCCGGCCCAGGTCGCGCTGGCCGCCGTCCGGGACAGCGGCACGATCTTCGGCGTGACGACCAGCGTGGTGCGGGAGGAGAACGACCGGGGCACCTCGACCACGCCGAAGGTGTCCGCGACCCGGATCTCCAGCGGCCCGAGCTGGAACTTGCCCCGGACGTCGGAGCGCAGCGGGTAGGTCAGCTCGCGGGAGCCGCCGCGCTCGATGCTGTCCAGCACGTATCTGGGCCGGCTGCCGAGGGCGTAGGGCACGGTGTCCTGGGCCAGCATCAGCCCGGTCGGCAGCCGGGAGGCGTTCTCCAGCCGCAGCGTGACCGTCGCGGTGTGCCCGGCGGGTACCTGCGCGGGGCTGATGGTCCTGGTGCAGCTCAGCCGGTACCTGGCCCGGCCGGCCGCGAGCCGGGCCAGCAGCGGAACCAGGATCAGCACGAAGCCCACGCTGAGCAGGGCGCGGGCACCGAGCAGCAGGCCGGCCAGGACGGTGGCGGCGCCCGCGGCGAGGAACGACGTTCCCCTGGTCGTCAGCCCGGCCAGCAGCGACCTCATCGCGAGCCTGCCTGGCGGACAGACACCAGGCGCCCCTACCGGGCGGGGAGCGGCAGCCGCTCCACGATCTTGGCCATTACCTGCTCGGGGAGCAGGTGACTGACCAGGGCCTCGGCGGTGGGCAGCAGCCGGTGCGCGATGACCGGCACGGCCAGCGCCTGGACATCGTCGGGGATGACGAAGTCGCGGCCGTCCAGCGCGGCGAACGCCTTGCTCGCCCGGAACAGGTGCAGCGCCGCGCGGGGCGAGGCGCCGAGCCGCAGCTCCGGCGACTGCCTGGTGGCGTTCACCAGGTCGATCACGTACTGCCGGAGCTGCGGCGCGACGTGCACGCCGTGCACCGCGGCGACCAGCGCCCGCACGTCGCTGGCGTGGGCCGCCGGCTTGAGGTCATCCAGGGGAGAGGCAGAACCGTGGGTTTCCAGGACCGCCAGTTCGGCGCGGGGGTCGGGGTAGCCGATGGCGATCCGTGCGGTGAACCGGTCCCGCTGCGCCTCCGGCAGCGGGTAGGTGCCCTCCATCTCGACCGGGTTCTGGGTCGCGATGACCATGAACGGCGGCTCCAGGGGGTAGGTCGCGCCGTCCACGGTGACCTGGCGCTCCTCCATGCACTCCAGCAGCGCCGACTGGGTCTTTGGCGAGGCCCTGTTGATCTCGTCGCCGAGGACGATGTTGGCGAAGATCGGCCCCGGCTTGAACTCGAACTCCCGGATCTCCTGGTTGTAGGCACTGACCCCGGTGATGTCGCTGGGCAGCAGGTCCGGGGTGAACTGGACCCGGCGGACCGAGCAGTCGATGGACCGGGCCAGGGCCTTGGCGAGCAGCGTCTTCCCGACGCCGGGCACGTCCTCGATGAGCACGTGGCCCTCGGCCAGCAGGACCGTCAGGGCCAGCCGGACAGCCGCCGGCTTGCCCTCGATGACGGTCTCGACCGCGGCCCCGATCCGCCGGGCGATCTCCCCCAGCTCGTCCAGGCTGGGCTCGGCCGGACGCCCAGTTTCCACCACCACATCGTCCTCCCGCGTCAGGTGTGCGGCGCGTTTCAGCGATCCGCCGGCGGCCCCGTGCCGTTCGGCATGACAAACCCGTGCGATCAGACAGTACGTCGTAAGCGGGCAACTGGGCGATGCCGCTGCGGTCTCTTCGGGGTAACAGCCTGGGCCGGTTCGCCCGCTCCACTTCGCTCCACGCCTGTGACCAGGGGTGTTGTGGGGCTGATGGGGAGAAATCCCGGCTGTGAGTCGTTGACGGTGGAGCATTGTGGAGTACAGTGGTGGACCGTGGAGCCGAGCAGCTCCATGAGAGACCGCCGGTGGGGGACTGGGGAGGTGACTGCCGGTGTTTCTCGGCACTCACACCCCTCGCCTGGACGAAAAGGGCCGTATTTTTCTGCCGGCCAAGTACCGCGAGGAGCTAGCGCCGGGCCTGGTGCTCACGAAAGGGCAGGAGCGCTGCCTCTATGTCTTCCCGCTGCCGGAATTCGACCGGATTACCGAGGCGCTGAAGACCGCGCCGGTGACCGCGAAGGCCGTCCGTGATTACAGCCGGGTCTTCTTCGCCAGCGCCTCAGACGAGGTCCCCGACCGGCAGGGCCGGGTGACCATCCCCGCCGCCCTGCGCGACTACGCGGGCCTGCAGCGCGACTGCGTGGTGATCGGTGCCAACACCCGGCTGGAGATCTGGGACGCCGACGCCTGGACCACTTACCTGGACCGCCAGGAAGACGCATTCTCCGACGCATCCGAGGAGGTACTGCCAGGAGTTCTGTAGGGCGCGCGGATCATCGCGCGCCCGGGTGATGCCCGGCGAGGTCCCCACCCGCGACCCGGCGGCTAGCCCGGCTGACGCCACTTCCCCGGCGTCAGGCGGCAGGCCGGCTGTCAGTGCGAGGCGCGGGTTAGGCAAGACGCGGATGGGGGCCTGGCCGGGCATCTCGGCGAATAACCGGGTGCGAGACCGGGCGCCGGCCAGGGAAGGGCGCCGCTCAGGCGGCGGCAACAGCGGGAGAGGGGGCTCGATGAGCGCATCAGGCGCGGCCGCGGGAGGGCACCTGCCGGTCCTGCGGGACCGGGTGGTGGCCCTGCTCGGGCCTGCGCTGCGCGGCCGCGGCGCGGTCCTGGTCGATGCCACCCTCGGCCGCGCCGGGCACGCCAGCGCGCTGCTCGCCGAGCATCCCGGCCTGGCCCTGGTGGGCATTGACGCGGACGCGACCGCGATAGAGGAGTCCGGGCGGCTGCTGGCCGCCTTTCCCGGCCGGGTCACCCTGGTCCAGGCCCGCTACGACGAACTGGCCGGCATTCTTTCCCGCCTCGGCCTGCGCAGCGTCCAGGGCATCCTGTTCGACCTCGGCGTCTCCTCGCCCCAGCTCGACGATCCCGGCCGCGGCTTCGCCTATTCCCATGACGCCCCGCTGGACATGCGGATGAACACCTCGGGCGAGCTGACCGCCGCCCAGGTGCTGAATACCTATCCCGCCGCCGACCTGGCCAGGGTGCTGCGCGACTACGGCGAGGAGCGCTTCGCGCGCCGGATCGCCGACGCGGTGGTGCGCGAGCGGGAGGCCGAGCCGCTGACCTCTACCCTCCGGCTGGCCGAGATCGTCCGCGCGGCCATCCCCGCGCCCGCCAGGCGGACCGGCGGCAACCCCGCCAAGCGGACGTTCCAGGCGCTGCGCATTGAGGTGAACGGCGAGCTGGACGCCCTGCACCGGGTGCTGCCCGACGCCCTGGACGCGATCGCCGTGGACGGGCGGATCGCCGTTCTGGCTTATCACTCCCTGGAGGACCGGGCGGTCAAGCGCGCGCTCGCGCAGCGGACCGCCGACACGACCCCCAGGGGCCTGCCTGTGCCGCTCCCGGACAGCCAGCCGCGGTTCCGGCTGCTGACCAGGGGCGCGGAGCGGCCGGGCGAAGAGGAAACCGCCGCGAACCCGAGGGCCGCGTCCGCGCGGCTGCGCGCGGCGCAGCGAGTCAGGGCCGCGGCCTGATGCCGCGGCGGGGTCACGGCCGCGGTCGCGGCAACAGAGTCACTGGCCGCGGTCGCGGCAACAGAATCACTGGCCGCGGTCGCGGCAACTGGGGGCAGGTGCGCATTCGCAGGGCGCCGGGCGCCGGCCAGCATGGCCGGCCCGCCGGGCGTAACAGGGGGAGGACGGACGTAACCGGATGAGAACCGAGCTGAAGACACGCGCGCAGGACGCCACCACGGCGCCCGGTACCCGCGGCCAGGTCACCGCCCTGCCGCGGCAGCGGCAGCGGCCGGCCTCGGCACCGGGGGCACCTGTGCCGGGCGCCCCGGCACCGGGAGCCCAGGGGAAGGGAACCGCCGCGCGGGGAGCCGCGGCGCCCGCCGCCGCGCCCGCTCGCCCGGCGCCCGCCGGCCGGGCGGCCGCCAGCACGGTGCCGGCCAGCACGGTGCCGGCCAGCACGGGGGCGCCCAGGCGCCCCGCGCCTGCCCGCCGGGCCAGGCCGGCCAGGACCGGGCCGGCCGCGCCGTCCAGGCCCGCCGTCACGCCCCGGCCGCGCCGGCCTGCCGCGCCGCCTGCGGAGCAGGCCGGGCCGCGCGGCGGCACTGGCGCGCAGCCGTTCGCTGGCGTGCCGCGGATGCCGTTCGTGCTGCTGGTGTTCGCGCTGCTCGGCGGCGGCCTGATCTGCCTGCTGGTGATCAATACCACGCTGGCCACTGCCCAGTTCCGGATCTCCAACCTGCAGCAGGGCAACACCTCGCTCTCGCAGCAGGAGCAGACGCTCCAGCAGCAGATCGCCGCCGACGAGGCGCCTGCCACCATCTCCAGGCGCGCCCGCCAGCTCGGCATGCGCGAGCAGAAGCGGCTGACCTTCCTGAACGCGCGAACCGGCCACATCTACCAGCAGGCGCCGACCATTCCCGGCATGCCGAACCTGGTGATCCCGCCGGGATTCACCCCGTGAGCGGCGACGAGGGCGGCGACTGGCCGCCCCGCCGCCCGCGGCGGCGGCCCGCGACCGGGGGCGGCAGCCGGGGTCCCGACCGGCCACGCGGGCCGGGCGGCACGCGCGCGGCGGGCCAGGATGCCCGCGGCCCTGGCCGGGCCGGCGGACGCAATGCGGGCGGCCGTCCGGCCGCGGCACGACCATCGAGCGGCCGGCCAGCGGGCGGCGGCGGTCGCGGCGAGCCGGGTGGCCCGCGCGACGGCGCGGGCCGGGCCGGTGCCGCCGGGCAGGGTGCCGCCCGCCGTCCCAGCGCGCGGCAGCGCGGCAGCGCGGCAGCACGGCGCGCCCCGGCCAGGGCGCGGGCCATCCTGCGCCGCAAGAACCCGCGCGGCAGGCTGAACGCCGCGCTGCTCGCCTTCGCCGTGGTGCTGTCGCTGTTCGCCGGGCGGCTGGTGCAGATGCAGGGCCTCGACTGGTCCCGGTACAAGATGCTGGCCCAGAAGCAGCGCACCCAGGTGCTGTCCATCCCCACCGTCCGTGGCTCGATCACCACCAGCGACGGCACGGTGCTGGCCCTGACCGTGCAGACCGACGAGGTCGTCGCCGACCCCGCCCTGATCGCCCAGGGCCAGCGGGCGCAGGTGGCTAGCGAGCTGGCCGGGCCGCTGAAGATGCAGGCCGCCGCCATCCTGCACCTGATCGACAACCCGCCCGCGCACGAGTGGGTGCCGCTCAAGCAGGGCGTCAGCGCCGCGGCTGCGAGCCGCATCACCAGCATGTCGCTGCCGGGCATCACCACCGACCCGAGCTACTCGCGCTCGTATCCCAACGGCAGCCTGGCCGCTAACCTGGTCGGCTTCACCGACCTGCAGAACGGCGACCTGGCCGGCGAGGCTGGCCTGGAGCAGGAGTTCAACTCCGTGCTGGCTGGCAAGGACGGCAGCGAGGAGGTGGAGACCGGCGCTGACGGCGTGCCCATCCCGCTGACCCAGGCCAAGGTGAAGCGGCCGGTCCAGGCGCGGAACCTGCGGCTGACGATCCAGTCCAGCATCCAGTACGCGGCCGAGCGGGAATGCCGCCTGCGGGTCAAGCAGGCCAAGGCCAAGAACTGCTCGATCGTGGTCATGAACCCGCGTAGCGGCGCCATCCTGGCGATGGCCCAGTACCCGACGTTCAACCCGAACAAGCAGCTCACCTCCCTCGCCGTCACCAAGAACATCGCGGTGGCCAACGTGTTCGCGCCCGGCAGCACGCTCAAGCCGGTCACCGTCGCGGCGGACCTGGACGACGGCGGGCAGACGCCGCTGAGCACCTACCGGGTGCCCTGGCAGATCAACGTGGACGGCATGAACTTCCACGACGCCGAGCAGCACCCCGATCTTCGCTACACCATCGCCGGCATCCTGGCCAATTCGCTGAACGACGGCATGGTGCAGATCGTCCAGCACATCACCCCGACGCAGCAGTACGACCTGCTGCGCTCGTTCGGCCTCGGCTCCCTCAGCGGCCTGGGCCTGCCGGGGGAGAGCGCGGGCCTGCTAGCTAAGCCGGGCACGCTCGACTACTGGCGGGACGAGCCGTATGAGCTGTCCTTCGGCCAGGGCGTCGGCGTCACCGCGATCCAGATGGCCAGCATCTACGCCACCATCGCCAACGGCGGCGTCCGGGTGCGGCCCTCCATCGTGGCCGGCACGACCACCAGCTCGGGGACCTTCAAGGCGGCGCGGCGCGCGGCGGGCCGCCGGGTGATCCCGGCGAAGACGGCCGCCGAGCTGATGACGATGATGGAGCAGGTCCCCAAGGTCGACGCCCTGCAGGACGAGCCCTGGGGCCTGATCGCCGGCTATCCCGTGGCGGCCAAGACCGGCACCGCCCAGGTCTCCGACAGCAAGGCGTGCAAGGGCCTGTGCCAGTACGGTTCCAGCTATATCGGCATCGCCCCGGCCCAGGACCCGAAGCTCGTCGTCGCGGTCAACATCCAGGACCCGACGGCCGGGTACTACGGCGACCAGGTCGCCGGGCCGGTCTTCTACAACGTCATGAAATTCGCCCTGCAAACGCTGAAGATTCCTCCTACGCATGCCAGGGCTCCCAACATCAGGCTCACGCAGCCGTGATCGGAGGTAACCTCACCCCGTGCCAGCGGCTCTTCGTCCCGAACGCGTCCCGGTGCGTCCGTTCGCGGGACTTGCGGTACTCCTCGGCCTCAGGACCTCTGGCCAGGATGCCCTCGATGCGTTCACCGGCCGGAGCGGGCCGGCCGGGGTGACCGGGGTCAGCCATGACTCCCGGAACCTGCGGCCGGGAGACCTGTACGCCGCGCTGCCGGGCAACCGGGTGCACGGTGCCAGGTTCTGTGCCCAGGCGGCCGCCGCGGGCGCCGCGGCGGTGCTGACCGACCCCGCGGGCCGCGAGGACGCGGTGGCGGCCGGGCTGCCGGTCTTCGTCGTCGCCGACCCGCGTGCCCGGCTCGGCGAGGTGGCCGCGTGGATCTACGACTATCCCTCGGAGCGGCTGCTGCTCATCGGGGTGACCGGGACCAGCGGCAAGACCAGCACCACGTTCCTGCTGGAGTCCGGGCTGCGCGCCGCCGGATACCGCAGCGGGCTGATCGGCGGGGTGCAGACCAGGTTCGGCGACGTCGCGGTGGACAGCGAGTTCACCACCCCCGAGGCCGCCGACCTGCAGGGCATGTTCGGCCTGATGGTGCAGCGGCACGTCGCCGCCGCGGCGATGGAGGTCTCCAGCCATGCCCTGGCCCTCGGCCGGGTCGCCGGGACCCGCTACGACGTGGCCGTGTTCACCAACCTGTCCCAGGATCACCTGGACTTCCACGCCAGCCTCCAGGAGTACTTCGAGGTTAAGGCGGAGCTGTTCACGCCGCGCTACGCCGCGGCCGGCGTGGTGAACCTCGACGACCAGTACGGCAGGGAACTGGCTTCGCGAGCGCAGATCCCGATCACCACGTTCTCCGCCCTGGGCAGCGAGCAGGCCGACTGGCGCGCGGTCGACCTGCGTTCCGGCGCGGACGGCAGCACCTTCCGCATCATCGGCCCCGGCGGCGTCTCTGCCGACGCCTCGGTGGCCATGCCAGGGGCATTCAACGTCACCAACGCGCTCGGCGCGGTGGTCGCCCTGGTCGAGGCCGGGATCAGCCTGGCCGACGCGGTGGCCGGGGTGGCCGCCTGCCCGGGCGTGCCCGGCCGCCTGGAGCGGGTCGAGGCGGGCCAGGACTTCACCGTGCTGGTCGACTACTCGCATAAGCCGGGCGCCGTGGAGGCCGTGCTGACCGCGCTGCGCCAGGTCACCGTCGGCAGCCTGACCGTGGTGCTCGGCTGCGGCGGTGACCGGGACCGCGGCAAGCGGCCGATGATGGGCGCAGCCGCCGCCAGGCACGCCGACAACGCCATCCTCACCAGCGACAACCCGCGCACCGAGGACCCGCTGGCGATCCTGGCGCAGATGCTGGCCGGCGCCGTGGAGGTGCCGCAGGACGAGCGCGCGGCGGTCACGGTGCAGCCGGACCGGGCGGCCGCGATCGAGATGGCCATCGCGGCGGCCGGCAAGGGCGACGTGGTGCTCATCGCCGGCAAGGGCCACGAGACCGGCCAGTACGTCCGCGGCGCCGTGCTGCCCTTCGACGACCACGAGATGGCCATGCAGGCCCTCGCCCGGCGCCGCCGGGCCGAGGATGGGACGATGTCGGGCGGCGCCGCCGGCCAGCCGGGCGCCTACCTGACCGCCAGTCCCTACCAGACCGCTCGCGACCCGGAGGACGAGTGATCCCGCTGTCCGTGGCGCGGCTCGCCGAGATCACCGGCGGCGCGCTCGATGAGGTACCGGACGCCGGGGCGGTGCTGTCCGGCCCGGTCGTGATCGACTCGCGGGAGGCCGTCCCCGGCGCGCTGTTCGCGGCGCTGCCCGGCGAGCGCACCGACGGGCACGATTTCGCCGCCACGGCGGTGGCCGCCGGCGCCAGCCTGGTGCTGGCCACCCGCCCGGTCGGCGCGCCCGCGCTGATCGTTCCCGACGTCCCGGCCGCGCTGGCCGCCATCGCCGCCGCCGTGGTCCGCGCGCTGCCGGACCTGACGATCGCCGGGATCACCGGCTCGGCGGGCAAGACCACCACCAAGGACCTGACCGCCCAGCTCGTCGAGCGGATCGGCCCCACGGTGTCGAACAAGGGCAGCTTCAACAACGAGATCGGACACCCGCTCACCGTGCTGCGGGTGACGCGGCAGACCCGGTACCTGATCTCCGAGCTGTCGGCGCGCGGCCCCGGCCACATCGCCGCGCTGTGCGCGGTCGCGCCGCCCCGGCTGGGCGCCGTGCTGTGCGTGGGGCACGCGCACGCCGGCGAGTTCGGCGGCATCGACCAGGTGGCGAAGGCCAAGGGCGAGCTGCCCGCCGCGCTGCCCGCCGACGGCGTGGCGGTGCTGAACGCCGACGACAGCCGGGTGCTGGCGATGGCCGCCAGGACGGCCGCCAGGGTAGTCACCTTCGGCCGCTCGCCCGGCGCTGACGTGCGCGCGGTCGACGTGACCGTGGACGGCCAGAGCCGGGCCGCCTTCACCCTGGTCACCCCGTCGGGCTCGGCGCCGGTGGCGCTGGCCCTGCACGGCGAGCATCACGTGACCAACGCCCTGGCCGCCGCCGCGCTGGCGGGCGAGCTTGGCATGGAGACCGAGGCCATCGCCCGCGGCCTCAGCACAGCGGTGTCCCGCAGCAGGTGGCGGATGGAAGTCACCGACCGCGCCGACGGCGTGACCATCGTCAACGACGCCTACAACGCCAACCCGGAATCCGTCCGGGCGGCGCTGGCGGCGCTGGCAGCCATGACGGCCGGGGGACGGCGGGGGTTCGCCGTGCTTGGCCAGATGACCGAACTGGGGGATCAGGAGCAGCATTTCCATGAGGAGGCCGGCATGCTTGCCGCGCAGGCCGGCGTAGCCGGGCTCATCGTGGTGGGGCCGCGGCGGCACCCATCCTGACCGGCGCCAAGGCGGTCGCGTCCTGGCAGGGCGAGATGGTGCACGTACCCGACCGCGCCGCCGCCGTGGACGCGCTGCGCGCGCGGCTGCGCGGCGGCGACGTGGTGCTGGTCAAGGCATCGCACTCGGTCGGCCTGGAACAGGTCGCGCTGACCGTGGCGAGCGACCAGGCCGGCCAGGCGGGCAGCGCGGAGCCCGCTCAGTGAAGACCATCCTCGTGGCCGCCGGGGTCTCCATGATCCTGGCGCTTTTCGGCACGCCGCTGGCCATCCGGGTACTGCGGCGGCGCGGGTACGGCCAGCTCATCAGGGAAGAAGGGCCGGAGGCTCACAAGACCAAGCGGGGCACGCCGACCATGGGCGGCACCGTCATCGTGATCGCCGCGCTGATCGGCTACCTGGTCGGTCATGAGGTCACCTCCGACCCGATGTCGGCCTCCGGCCTGCTGGTGCTCGGGCTGATGACCGGCCTGGGCCTGGTCGGCTTCATCGACGACTTCATCAAGATCTACAAGCAGACCAGCCTGGGCCTGCGCAGCGGCGCCAAGCTGGCCGGGCAGGCCGTCGTCGGCGCGCTGTTCGCGCTGGAGGTGCTGCGCTACCCGGACGGCTTTGACCTGACGCCCGCCGACGCGCACCTGTCGTTCCTGCGCGACTTCGGCCCCACCATCGGCGTGCTGCCGTTCGTGCTGTGGATCGTCATCATGATCGCCGGGATGTCCAACGCGGTGAACCTGACCGACGGCCTGGACGGGCTGGCCACCGGTGCCACCTGCCTGGTGCTGGCCGCGTACGTGCTGATCGGCATCTGGCAGGAGCGCAACGACTGCACGAACTTCCTCGCCCCCCAGTGCTACTCGGTGCGCGACCCGCTGGACATGGCGGTGGTCGCGGCGGCGGTGCTCGGCGCCTGCTTCGGCTTCCTGTGGTGGAACGCGCCGCCCGCCAAGATCTTCATGGGCGACACCGGGTCGCTGGCCCTCGGCGGGGTGCTCGCGGGCCTGGCCGTCTGCACCAAGACCCAGCTGCTGCTGTTCATCCTGGGCGGCCTGTTCGTGATCATCACCCTGTCGGTGATCATCCAGGTGGGGTTCTTCAAGATGACCAGGCGCCGGGTGTTCCGGATGGCGCCGCTGCAGCATCACTTCGAGCTGAGAGGCTGGGCCGAGACCACCATCGTGATCCGGTTCTGGCTGATCGCCGCGCTGTGCATCGCGCTGGGCCTTGGCATCTTCTACGTCGAGTGGCTGCCGGGCTGAGCGCGGCCGGGCAACCAGCCCGCGACACGCGCCCGGATATCCCGGCTGTCGCGGTGCTCCCCACCGACACTGGAGACATGAAACTGGCGGCAGCAGCGGCAAGGGAAACGGCGGCCCGGTGAGCGTGACAGCGGGGACCGCCGCCGAGCGCGGCCAGTCCGAGAGCCAGGCGAGCCAGGCGGCGGCCGGGATCTCGGCCGGCGTCAGCCGGCTGACCGGGCTGCTGAACCGGCCGCTGGCCTCCTATTACCTGATCCTCGGCTGCACCATCCTGCTGCTGGCCATCGGCCTGGTCATGGTCCTGTCCACCTCGCTGGCCCTGGCGCTGGACAGCAACCAGCCCCCGTACAGCGAGTTCCAGCGCCAGCTGCTCGGCGCCGTGGGCGGGCTGGCGCTGATGTGGCTCGCCGCCAAGGCGCCACCCCGCCTGTACCGGGCGGCTGGCCTACCCGATGCTTGGCCTGTCGGTGCTCGGCCTGCTGCTGGTGCTGGTCGTCGGTCACCCGGTGCAGGGCGCCACCCGCGAGATATCGGTGCTGGGCTTCGCCGTCCAGCCGTCCGAGCTGGCCAAGCTCGCCCTGGTGCTGTGGGGCGCCGACCTGCTGGCCCGCAAGGAGAAGCTGGGCCAGCTCACCGACTCCCGGCAGCTGCTCATCCCGCTGCTGCCCGGCACCGCGATCCTGGCCGTGCTCGTGCTCGCCGGGCGGGACCTGGGCACCACGCTGATGCTGATCGTGATCTTCCTGGCCCTGTTGTGGGTGATCGGCAGTCCCGGCAGGATGTTTGTCGGCATGCTCGGCCTGATGATCTTCGTCGTGGCCATCCTGATCATGGTCGAGAGCTATCGGTTGCAGCGGCTCACCGGCTTCCTGAACCCGCAGGCGCACCCGCTGAGCTCGGGCCTGCAGGAGCTGAACGGCATGTACGCGCTCGGCTCCGGCGGCCCGCTGGGCGTCGGCCTGGGCGCGACCAGGTCCGCCTGGGGCTGGGTGCCGGAGAGCTCCACCGACTTCATCTTCGCCATCCTCGGCGAGGAGCTGGGGCTGGCCGGCACGCTGTCGGTGATCCTGCTGTACGGCGGCATCGCCTACGCCGGCATCCGGATCGCCCGCCGGATGAAGGACACGTTCATGCGGCTGGCCGCCGCCGCCGTCACGGTGTGGATCGTCGCCCAGGCGCTGGTCAACATCGGCGCGGTGCTCGGCCTGCTGCCGATCACCGGCATTCCGCTGCCGCTGGTCTCCGAGGGCCTGTCTTCGCTGCTGGTGACCATGGTGGCGCTGGGCATGCTGATGTCCTTCGCGCGCCAGGAGCCCGGTGCCAGCCAGGCACTTGCGGCGGCTGGTCCCGGCGTGCCCCGGCGCATCCTAAGCTGGCTGGGCCTGGGCGCGGCGCGCCGCTGAACGCGGCGCCGGGCGGGCCGGCGGAGGGAAAGTGAGACACGGATGGCGATGAGCGTGGTCATCGCGGGCGGCGGCACGGGCGGGCACATCGAGCCCGCGCTCGCGCTCGCCGACGCGCTGCGGCAGGCCGACCCCAGCATGACCATCACCTGCCTGGGCACCGAGCGCGGCCTGGAGACCCGGCTGGTGCCCGCTCGCGGCTACGACCTGGCGCTGATCCCGCCGGTGCCGCTGCCCAGGCGGCTCACCCCGCAGCTGCTGTCCGTGCCGGGCCGGATGCTCGCCTCGGTGAACGCGGCGGCCCGGATTCTCGACGAGACCGGCGCTGACGTGCTGGTCGGGTTCGGCGGCTACGTGGCCACCCCCGGCTACCTCGCCGCCTGGCGGCGCGGCGTGCCGATCGTGGTGCACGAGGCCAACTGCCGTCCCGGCCTGGCCAACCGGATCGGCGCCCGGCTCAGCCACCGGGTCTTCACCGGCCAGCCGGGCGTGGCGATGGCGCACAGCCGGTACATCGGCATCCCGATCCGCCGCCAGATCACCAGCCTGAACCGGCTCGCCCTCGGCGACGAGGCGCGGGCGCACTTCGGGCTCCGCCCCGACCTGCCGGTGCTGCTGGTCACCGGCGGCTCGCAGGGCGCCAGGTCGCTGAACCAGGCCGTGCTCGGCGCGGCAGCCGGACTGACCTCCGCCGGCATCCAGGTGCTGCACGTCGTCGGGCCGCGCACCGCCGACGTGGAGGTGCCCCGCGGCGAGGTGCCCTACGTGGTGCTGCCCTACCTGGACCGGATGGAGCTTGGCTACGCCGCCGCGGACTTCGCGCTGTGCCGGGCGGGCGCGATGACCTGCGCCGAGCTGACCGCCGTAGGCCTGCCCGCCGTCTACGTGCCGCTGCCGCACGGCAACGGCGAGCAGCGGCTGAACGCGGTGCCCATCGAGGCGGCCGGCGGCGGGCTGATCGTGGCCGACGCCGAGCTGACGCCGGACTGGATCCTGTCCACGCTGCTGCCGATCCTGGTCGACGCCGAGCTGGTGGCGGCCATGTCCAAGGCGGCGGCGGGCACGGGCAACACCGAAGCCGACCAGCTGCTGGCCAGCGAGGTGATGGCGGCGGCCAGCGAGGGCCGCCGCGGCCGCGGCCGGCGCTAGGGCGCGGCGGGGGACGCGAGGGGAAGGAGCACGGGATGGGCCTGGTGACACCGGTGGACCCAGTGCCGCTGCGCGAGCTTGGCCGGGTGCACTTCACCGGCATCGGCGGCGCCGGCATGTCCGGCATCGCCCGGATCATGCTGGCCAGCGGCATCGCGGTATCCGGCAGCGACTCGGCGCCCTCGGCTCAGCTCAGCGAGCTGGCCGCGCTCGGCGCCAGGGTCGCGGTCGGGCACGCCGCCGATAACCTCGGCGACGCCGACACCCTGGTCGTGTCGAGCGCCATCCGCCCCGACAACCCCGAGCTGGTCGCCGCCCGGCAGCGCGGCCTGCGGGTGCTGCACCGGGCCAGCGCCCTGGCCTCGCTGATGCTCGGCGACGGCACGGGCGGCGGCCAGAACATCGCGGTGGCGGGTACCCACGGCAAGACCACCACCACCTCCATGATCACCACCGTGCTGCGGCACTGCGGCGCCGACCCGTCCTACGTCATCGGCGGGGTCCTCGCGCAGACCGGCCTCGGCGCCGACCTGGGCACCGGGACCGCGTTCGTGGCGGAGGCCGACGAGAGCGACGGCTCGTTCCTCATGCTGGCCCCCGACGCCGCGATCGTGACCTGCGTGGAGGCCGACCACCTGGACAACTACGCCGACCTGGCGCAGATCGAGGCGGCGTTCACCGCGTTCGCCGCGAAGATCACCGCCGGCGGCCTGCTGATGACCTGCGCCGACGACGACGGCGCCAGGGCGCTCGCCGTCCGGGCCGCCAGGCCGGGCCTGCGGGTGCTCAGCTACGGCACCGCCGCCGACGCCGACTACCGGGTCACCGGATCAGCCCGCGGGGCATGTCGACCGAGCTGGCGGTAACCGGCGGGCCTGGCACCAGGGCCGCAGAGGACGGTCCCGCCGACATCGAGATCGCGGTGCCAGGCCGGCACAACGCGCTCAACGCCGCCGCCGCCTACGCGCTCGCCGCCGAGCTGGGCTATCCGCGGGCCGGCATCGCCGCGGGCCTGGCCGCCTACGGCGGCGCCCGGCGGCGGATGGAGGTCAAGGGCGAGGCCGACGGGGTCACCGTGCTGGACAGCTACGCCCATCACCCGACCGAGCTGGCCGCCGACCTGGCCGCCGCCAGGGACGTGGCCGCGGCCGGCCGGGTCGTGGCCGTGTTCCAGCCGCACCTGTTCAGCCGCACCCGGATCTTCGCCGCGGAGTTCGGCGCGGCGCTTGGCAGCGCCGACGAGGTGCTGGTGCTCGACATCTACCCGGCCCGCGAGGACCCCGAGCCCGGCGTGACCGGCGAGCTGGTCTCCGCGGCGGTGCCCGGCGAGCGGGCCAGGTTCGTGCCGGACAAGGCCGGAGTTCCCGCGCTGATCGCCGGGCTGGCCAAGCCCGGCGACCTCGTGCTCACCATGGGCGCGGGCGACGTGACCACGCTCGGCCCGCTGATCGTGGCCGCGCTGCGGGACCGGGCCGGCGAGCCGGCGTGACCCAGCGCGCCGGGGGGATGGGCACCGGGGGAATGGGCACCGGGGGAATGGGCACCGGGGGAATGGGCAGCCAGCCCGGCACCCGGCAGGCCGCCAGCCAGTCCGGCCCGGTCAAGGCCCAGGGCGCGGGCGGGAAGGCTGCCGGGGGAAAGGCAGGCGGCCCGGCCGCCGGCCGGCCGCGCCGGGGCGCCGACCCCTGGCGGACGGCCTTTATCTGCGTGCTGGCGCTCGCCATCCTGGTCGGCGCGGGCTGGGCACTGCTCGGCTCCAGCCTGCTCGTGGTCCGGCACGTGCGGATCACCAGCGCCGGGCAGGTCCCCGCCGCGCAGGTCCGCGCGGCGGCGGCCGTCCGGTCAGGTACCCCGCTGGCCAGGCTGGACACCGCCGCCGTGACCCGGCGGGTGGAGAGCATCCCCCAGGTGCTGTCCGCGCACGTGACCAGGAGCTGGCCGGACACCGTGGTGATCACCGTGACGGCCAGGGTCGCCGAGCTCGCGGTGGCCAGCGGCGGCCAGTTCGAGCTGGTGGACGTGCATGGCGTGGTCGTGCGTACGGTGCCCGCGCGCCCGGCCGGCCTGCCGCTGCTGCGCTCGGCGCCGGTGCCGCTGCGCGGCAGCCCGCGAGTTCGCGCGGCGGCGCTGGTGCTGCGCGAGCTGCCCGCCGGGCTGCGCAGCCGGGTGCTATCGGTGGGCTCGGCCAACGGCGCCGTTACCCTGCACCTGCGGGGGAAGATCACCGTGCGCTGGGGCGGTACCGGCCGAACCCGCGCCAAGGCGCGCGAGCTGGCGGCGCTGCTGCGCACCGGTGCCCGCTATTACGACGTCAGCTCTCCCCAGGATGCGGTGACGGCGCCGTGACGGGCGCGTCGCGGCGCCTCGCCGGGCGTCGCCCGGCGGAACAGCGGTCCGCACTCGGTAATCGGGATGTGACAGTGAGTATCGGACATGGCCGGGCGAGACCCAGGGTGGCTTCGCTGCGACACGCCGGGGAGCATTGGCTACTGGTTAGTTGACCGCAGGTAGCGCGCAACCCTACTGTCCCTATCAGTCGACAGCTTGACATAACTCTAAATCTCAAGTTGAGAATGAGAGTTTGGCTCGCTGGAATCCGCGGGGGGTTGGCGAGCTCAGACCAGGGGCGCGCCGAGCTCGGCAGGCAGGCTGGGCGTAGCCGCGGACTCGCGGATACTCGGCACAGCAGACGAGCGGAAAGGGTTCCTCCTCGTGGCAGCACCGCAGAATTACCTGGCGGTCATCAAGGTCGTCGGTATCGGCGGGGGCGGCGTCAACGCCGTGAACCGGATGATCGAAGAGGGACTCAGGGGCGTTGAGTTCATCGCGATCAACACTGATGCCCAGGCGCTCCTGATGAGTGACGCCGACGTCAAGCTCGACGTCGGCAGGGAACTCACCCGCGGCCTGGGGGCCGGTGCCAACCCCGAGATCGGCGCCAAGGCCGCCGAGGACCACCGCGAGGAGATCGAGGAAGTCCTTAAGGGCGCTGACATGGTGTTCGTCACCGCGGGCGAGGGCGGCGGCACCGGCACCGGCGGCGCCCCGGTCGTGGCAGGCGTGGCCAGGTCGCTCGGCGCGCTCACCATCGGCGTCGTCACCCGCCCGTTCGGCTTCGAGGGCAAGCGCCGGGCCGCGCAGGCCGACTCCGGCATCGAGCGGCTGCGCAAGGAAGTCGACACCCTCATCGTCATCCCGAACGACCGGCTGCTGTCCATCTCCGACCGGCACGTCAGCGTGCTCGACGCGTTCAAGGCCGCCGACCAGGTGCTCCTGTCCGGTGTTCAGGGCATCACCGACCTGATCACCACGCCCGGGCTGATCAACCTGGACTTCGCCGACGTCAAGTCCGTCATGTCCGGGGCCGGCTCGGCGCTGATGGGCATCGGCTCGGCGCGCGGCGACGACCGGGCCGTGGCCGCGGCCGAGGCTGCCATCTCCAGCCCGCTGCTCGAGGCCAGCATCGACGGCGCGCACGGCGTGCTGCTGTCCATCCAGGGCGGCTCTGACCTCGGCCTGTTCGAGATCAACGAGGCGGCACAGCTCGTCTCCAACTCGGCCGCGTCCGACGCCAACATCATCTTCGGCGCGGTCATCGACGACGCGCTCGGCGACGAGGTCAGGGTCACCGTTATCGCGGCCGGGTTCGACGAGCCGCAGGATGGCCGGCCCCGGCCGGCCTCAAGCACGGCTGGCGGCACGTTCAACGCCACCTCGTCCTCGTCCTGGCGGACCGCGCCGGCGGCTGAGCGCCCCGCGCCGCTGGTGCTGCCCGCGCCGGTCGCCGCCGCCGAGGAAAGCCCGCTGGCCAGCGACTCGTCCGCTGGCGGTGACGCCGGCGAGCCGGACTCCGCCGGGCTGAGCGCGGCGGCCGGTTCCCAGCCCGCGCAGGACTCGGCGGGCACCGATGCCGCCAAGGTCGAGGGCGTTCCCGCGCCCCGCGCCGCCGATGAGGGGAAGGGCGCCGCGGACAAGGCAGGCGCCGCCTGGTCGGCAGACTCCACGGCGTCCCGCCTCGGCGACGCCGGCACCGCCAGCACCCGGCGCCGTTCGGTCGTCTTCGAGGAAGACGACGAGCTCGACGTCCCCGACTTCCTGAAGTAGCCGGGCACCGCGCGACAGCACCGCGCTGACGTCGCGTGGTAGCCGAGCCGGGCGCGGCGCGCGATGATGTCCGGGTGACTCAGCGGCATGACGACACCTCCCCGGCCGACCCCGACGAGCGCCGCGGCGTGCTGGCGGAAAACCTGGCCGGGCTGCGGGACCGGATCGGCCAGGCCTGCGCCGCCGCCGGACGGCCCGCGAGCGAGGTATCGCTGGTCGCGGTCACCAAGACCTTCCCCGTCTCGGACATTGTCCTGCTCAGCGAGCTGGGCATTGCCGACGTGGGCGAGAACAAGGACCAGGACGCCGCACGCAAGGCCGCCGAGACCGCCACGCTGGGCCTGCCGCTGACCTGGCACTTCGTCGGGCAGCTCCAGGTCAACAAGGCCGCCAGCGTGGCCTCCTACGCCGACGTCGTGCACTCGGTGGACCGGCCCAGACTGGTCAGCGCGCTGGGCCGCCGGGCCGTCGCGGCCGGCCGGGAGCTGCGCTGCCTGATTCAGGTCGGCCTGGACGACGCGCCTGGCCGGGGCGGGGCACCCGCCGGGGAGGTGCTCGCGCTGGCGGACCAGATCGCCGCCGAGCCCGGCCTGTCGCTCGGCGGCGTGATGGCTGTGGCGCCGCTCGGAGTTCCCGCCAGGGCCCCGTTTCGTAAATTGCGGGAGATAGCCGACAAGGTGGCCGGTCGCGCATCCGGACGCTACGGTCATCTCGGCCGGAATGAGCGGTGACCTGGAAGAGGCCATTGCCGAGGGCGCGACACTCGTGCGGATCGGTACGGCGTTGCTCGGCGGCCGGCAAGCCTTCGTCAGGTAATGTCCGACCAAGCGTGGCACGCCGTGCTGCGAGTGGGCTGCTTGGCGGGCATGACGGAGGACAGAAGATGGCCAGCGCGATGCGCAAGATGGCGGTCTATCTCGGCCTGGTAGAGGACGATCACCGCTACGACCAGTACCAGGACGAATACGGCACCGACGACGAATACGACGAGTACGGCGCGGAGCTGGTCACCTCGGAGAGCCAGCCTGATGCGTACGCCGGGTTCGCCGACGCGCCCCGCCTTCCTGGCGAAACCGCCCCGGTTCAGGTGCAGACCACCGATTTGACCCGGATCACGACGCTGCACCCGCGCACATACAATGAGGCGCGTACGATCGGAGAGCACTTCCGCGAGGGCACTCCGGTGATCATGAACCTGACGGAGATGGTCGACAGCGACGCCAGGCGACTGGTGGACTTCGCCGCCGGGCTGATCTTCGGACTGCGCGGGAGCATCGATCGCGTGACGAACAAGGTGTTCCTGCTGTCACCGGCCAACGTCGAGGTTGCGGCGGAGGACAAGGCCCGGATGGCGGAGCGCGGTTTCTTCAACCAGAGCTAGCCGGGACCCGCGCCGCGCGGTGCCCGGCAGGGCAAGCAGGGCAGGGACGTGAACATCGTCAAGCTGGTTCTGTACTACGCGCTGTCGGTCTACCTGCTGCTTCTCATCGGCAGGCTCATTCTCAGCTGGGTACAGGCTTACGCGCACGACTGGCGTCCGCGCGGCGTCGTGCTGGTGCTGGCCGAGGCTGTGTATTCGGCCACTGATCCGCCACTGAGATTGCTAAGGCGCTACATTCCCACCCTGCGGCTCGGTACTGTGGCTCTTGACCTCAGCTTCATGCTGCTGTTCCTGGTGGTGCTGGTGCTCTGGCAGGTAGTGCAGGTGCAGTAAGCGGAAGTGATGTAGCGTCCTAGGGGACCATGCTCAAGGAGACGACGAGATGCCACTGACGCCCGCGGATGTGCGGAACAAGCAGTTCAGCACGACCAGGCTCAGGCCAGGCTACGACGAGGAAGAAGTCGACGCCTTCCTCGACGAGGTAGAGGCAGAACTCGACCGGCTGATCCAGGACAACGAAGAGCTTCGTGCCAAGCTGGCTGAGGTCCTGCGTGGCGGGAAGGCCCCCGTTCCGGTCGCTCTCAACGCCCCGCACGTCGAGCCCGCGCCTGAACTGATGCCCGAGCTGCCCCGGCATGAGCCGGAGCGCCGTCCCGAGCCGGTGATGATGAAGCCGGTCGAGGACAACATGGACACGGCCGCCCGGGTCCTCGCCCTCGCCCAGCAGACCGCCGACCAGGCGATCGCCGACGCCAGGCGGGAGGCCGACGAGACGCTCGGCCGGGCCCGCCGCGAGGCCGACGACATCCTCACCAAGGCCCGTCGTCAGTCCGAGCAGATCACCAGCGACGCCAGGGCGCGCGCCGAGAGCCTGGAGCGGGACGCGCAGGAGCGTCACCGTCAGGCCATGGGCTCGCTCGTCCAGTCCCGCGAGGAGCTGGAGCGCCGGGTGGACGACCTGCGGGCGTTCGAGCGCGAGTACCGCAGCAGGCTCAAGGCATACCTGGAAGGCCAGCTCAGGGACCTGGAAGCCGGTGCCGCCGACAGCGGTGTGTTCCCGGCGATCTCCACGGGCCCGCAGAGCGTGCCGGCCGGGGTGGGCCGCATGAATGGCGGTCAGCAGTCCGTTGCCGGGTCGTACCCGGGCGTTCCCGAGCCCGTCGGCCACAACGGCGCCGGGTTCCACCCGTCCGACTCTGGCCAGCACGACCGCCGGTAACCCACGACCGTCGGTAGCCCGAGGTCAGCCACGGGCGTCGCTAGCTAGTGGAGCCTGTCGGTGATCCGGTTCAGCGTCATCCTGTCGGTTGTCGTCGTAGCGGTCGGGCTGCTGGTAGCGGGAGCTGTCTCCGGCAGCCTGCTGCTCGTCTACCTGGCCATCGGCATCGCGGCGCTGGCGCTGGCGATGCTGGTCGGCGGAGTGCTCCTCTGGCGAGACGAAGTGTTCGGCGAGACGGCCAGGCCCGGTCTCCAGACCGGGTCCGGCCAGCTCGCACCCTTTGAGCGCGACGGGGTCGCACCAGCCCACGACGCCGCGCACACCCTGGACGCGGAACGCGAGCTGCCTGCCGGCCACAGCGCCGGCGGGCAGTTCGCTACGTCAGGTGCAGCACCAGACGAGCGCGGCAGGCGCTCGTACCGCCAGCCCGCAACCGCTCGTGCCAGCGAAGCCGGTGCCGGAGTCGGTGCCGGAGTCGGAGTCGGAGTCGGAGTCAATGGCGGTGCGGGAGCCGGTGCCGCTGGCGGCGGCCCTGCGGCCCTGACCCCGGACGCGGACGAGTCCCCCGCCCCGCGCCGGCACCAGCCAGACTCCCGCCGCGAGCCGGATCCCCGCCGCGAGCCGGACTCCCGCCGCGAGCCGGACTCCCGCCGCGAGCCGGACTCCCGCCGCGACCCGGCGCCGCCCGAGGGACCGCGTTTCACCCCCGGTCGCCCCGACCGCACCCGCCCCGAGCCCGCCCGCCCCGAGCCCGCCCGCGCAGAGCCGGCTCGCCCCGAGCCCGCCCGCGCCGACTTCGCCCGCCCGGACTTCGCGCGGCCCGGCGCCGGCCGCCCAGACTCGGCCCGCTCGGAGCCCGCCCGCCCAGAGTCGGCTCGCTCGGAGCCCGCCCGCGCGGACCTCGCCCGCCCGGACTTCGCGCGGCCCGCTGCTGGCCGCCCGGACTCGGGTCGGCCGGACGCCGGTCGGCCGGACTCGGGCCGTTCGGACGGGGGCCATCCAGACGCCGGCCGCTCAGACTCCGGTCGGCCGGAGTCGGCCCGGCCGACGCCGGCGGAACGGCCGGCGGCGGCATCGGCCGGCGACGCACGGCGGGGTGCTGGCGCGGCGGGACGCGGCAGCGCGCCCGATCCGCTGGACACCGCCACCCCGCTGGACCCGGCCGCCCTCATCAGCCTGCGGCGCCGCGACCCCCTGGGCCGCCGCGACACCCCGGCCGCTGGCCCCGCGCCCGCCGTCACCCCGGCCAGCGACGTGGCAGGCACCGGCAGGACCGGGACCCCGCCTCGTGCCACCCCATCCCGTCCCGCCGACGAGCCCGGTGAGCGCCAGCCCGCGGCCAGCGCCGGGACCGGCCGTGGCAAGCCGGCAGGCAGTGACAGGGCCGCAGGCAGTGACAGGGCCGCAGGCAGTGAGTCCGGGACCGCCGCTAAGGCCACATCCGCCGCCGACGCCCCGGCCAAGCCCGTATCCGCTGCCGCCGCGTCCGCTGCCGCCGCGTCCCGTGCTGCCGCGTCCCGTGCCACCGAGGACAAGCCCGCCGCCAGCGCCGCGAAGCCCGGATCACCGGCCGGGCCGGCCGAGGCCGCCGCCGCTCAGGGGAGCCGGGGCAGCGCGAAGCCGGACTCGGGCACCGCCAGAGCCGATCAGATCGCCAGAGCGGATCAGGCCGCCAGGGCTGACCAGGCGGACAGGGCTGACCAGGCGGACAGAGCCGACCAGGCGGACAGAGCCGACCAGGTCGCCGCGAAGGCAGCGCCGGGCACGCCCAAGGCGGACTCGGGTAGCGGCCCGGCCGGGCGGAGCGCCGGTGACGAAGCCCCGGCCCGCCCCGCCGGCCCGCCGAGCGTCGACGAGCTGCTACGCCGCGCGAGCCGCGAATCCGGCCGCATCTCCGCCGCCAACGCCGCCGTCGCTAGCGCTGCCGCTGCGACAGCGGCGAGCGCTGGGGCTGCGACCAGTGGAGCGGCGAGCGGCGGGGCGGCGACCAGCGAGGCGAAGCCGGCCTCGGTCAAGCCAGAGGCGGATAAGCAGGGTCCCGCCAAGCCAGCCTCGGCCGAGTCGGCCCGAGACCAGCCGACTCCGGACAAGCCGACCTCGGCGAAGTCAGCTTCAGCCGGGCCGACTTCAGCCGGGCCAGTTTCAGCCGGGCCAGCGGCGGCCAATCCGACCGCCGACATGGCGGAGCCTGACGATCGTGCCTCCAGCAGCGCGAGTACCGTCGGCCCGGCGAAGAAGGCCCCGCCGGGCTCCGGGTCGCCGGGCTCCGGGGCGTCTGGCTCCGGGGCGTCCGCCGGAGGCGCGACCGGGGCGGGTGGCGATATCCAGGTGACGGTGGTTCCGGGGATCGCCCGGTACCACCTGCCGGACTGCATCCTGATCCGGTTCCTCGCCGAATCCGACCTGGAGACGATGACCCGGCAGGCCGCCGAGGCCGCGTCCTGCATCCCCTGCAAGGCCTGCCGCCCCGATAAGTAGGTTCCGGCAGAACGCCGCCAGCGTTATTGGGTAGCGTTTTGGGCGATATAGGCCCCAAAATGCTACCCAATAACAGCGAACCCGTTTTCGGCGGACCCTAAGCATCTATGCGGGCGACCCAGAAGATCAGGCCCAGTTCGGGCGCGACATGCGCGATGCCAGACTCCACCCCAGTGGCCTCATCCTCCTTACTCAGCTCGCTCGTCCCACTCGCCTCAAGCTCGCTTGTCGCACCTGCTTCGCTCGACCCGGCCGCGCTACCTACCCCGCCCGCCTCAGCCGGGCCGTAGTCCGTGGCCAGGACCTCTGCCGCGATCAGCCCGCCGTGCTCTGCCAGCGCCGCCGCTACCTCCGGGTCCGACGCGGCCCACCGCACCGCTATCCGGTCGCTGACCTCGAACCCGTCGCTCTTCCGCGCCTCCTGAACCAGCCTGACTATCTCGCGGGCATGTCCCTCACGCCGTAGTTCAGGAGAAATAACCGTCTCCAGCGCCACCGTCTCCCCGGCCGCGCTAGCCACCGCCCACCCCGAGCGCGGCGTCTGGGTGATCACCACCTCGTCCGGCGTCAGCGTGACCGGTGCCCCGTCCACCTCCACCTCGGTGCTGCTCGCCGGGTCGGCCAGCGCCAGGGCGAGCCGCTCGGCGTCGGCGGCCTCGATGGCGGCCGCCACGGCCGGGGTGTCCTTGCCGAACCGGCGGCCCAGCACCCGGTAGCTCGGCTTCACCGTGTAGCTGATCAGGCCCCCGGCACCGCCGGCGCCGCTGTCCAGCGGCTCCAGCGCCCGGACGTTCAGCTCCTCGGCCACCAGCGTGCGCAGCTCGGCTGGCAGCGCGGCGAAGCCGGGCGCGCTGATCAGCGCGCGGGCCAGCGGCTGCCGGACCCGCATCAGGGCGCTCGCCCTGGCCGCCCGGCCCAGCTCGACTAGCCGCCTGGCCAGCGCCATCTGCCCGGCCAGTGCCGGGTCGATCAGGCCAGGGTCGGCGGCCGGCCACGCCGCCAGGTGCACCGAGTCCGGCGCCGACTCCGCGCGCAGCACGCCCCACAGGTAGTCGGTGAGGAACGGCGTGACCGGGGCCATCAGCCGGGTCAGCGTGTCCAGGCTGGCGTACAGCGTGGCGAACGCCGCCGCCCCGTCCGGCGTCGAAGGCCCGTCCCAGAACCGCCGCCTGGTCCGGCGCACGTACCAGTTCGACAGGTCGTCGATGAACGCGGCGATGCGCCGCCCCGCCGCCGCCGAGTCGAACTCCTCCAGCGCCCGCGTCGCCTCCAGCACCAGCGTGTTCAGCTCGCTGAGCAGCCAGCGGTCCACCGCCGGGCGGGCGGCGGGCGGCGGCGCGTCCGGCAGCTCCTCCGGGGTCCAGGCCCGGCCCTGCGCGGCCGCCGCGTTGGCGTAGGTGACCAGGAAGGACGCCGTGTTCCAGTAGGTCAGCAGTACCTTGCGGACGATCTCCTCTAGCACCCCGCCGTCCAGCTTCCTGGTCGCCCACGGCGAGCCCGTCGCGGCGAAGAACCAGCGCACCGCGTCCGCGCCGTGCGTGTCCATCAGCGGCATCGGCTCGGCCACGTTGCCCAGGTGCTTGCTCATCTTCCGGCCGCTCTCGTCGGCGAGCAGGCCGAGGCAGACCACGTTCTCGTAGGCCGACCGGCCGAAGACCAGCGTGCCGACGGCCATCAGCGAGTAGAACCAGCCTCTCGTCTGGTCGATCGCCTCGCAGATGAACTGGGCCGGGTAGGACCGCCCGAACTCCTCGGCATCCCGCAGCGGCGCGCCGAACTGCGCGAATGGCATCGACCCCGAGTCGTACCAGACGTCGATCACCTCGGGGACCCGCCGGGCCGCCGCGCCGCAGTCCGGGCAGCCGATCACGACCTCGTCGACGTAGGGGCGGTGCGGGTCCAGCCCGGTCACGTCGCGCCCGGCCAGCGCGGACAGCTCGGCCAGCGAGCCGACGCAGGTGTAGTGCCCGTCCGGGCAGGCCCACAGCGGCAGCGGCGTGCCCCAGTACCTGGTCCGCGACAGCGCCCAGTCCACGTTGTTGCGCAGCCACTCGCCGTACCGGCCGTTCTTGATCGTCGGCGGCTGCCAGCTGGTCCGCTCGTTCTCGGCCAGGAGCTGGCCGCGGATCGCCGTGGTG
The DNA here is from genome assembly GCA_963725175.1 of uncultured Actinomycetota bacterium. Taxonomy (GTDB): domain Bacteria; phylum Actinomycetota; class Actinomycetes; order Streptosporangiales; family Streptosporangiaceae; genus DASUBV01. The sequence continues at coordinate 863,549 of CAVRXH010000006.1, read as the reverse complement.
CGGATGAACCACGACGGCAGCGCGTAATAGAGCAGCGGCGTGCCGCACCGCCAGCAGTGCGGGTAGCTGTGCTCGTGCGGCGCCGACCGGAACAGCAGCCCCCGGTCTGCCAGGTCGCTGATCAGCCGCTGGTCGGCCGCCTTGAAGAACAGCCCGCCGACCAGGCCGATGTGCTCCTCGAACCGCCCGTCCGGCAGCACCGGGTTGACCACCGGCAGCCCGTGCTCCCGCCCGGCGGCCAGGTCGTCCGCGCCGAAGGCCGGCGCCAGGTGCACAAGCCCGGTGCCGTCGGCCGTGGTCACGAACGAGGCGGTGACCACCCGCCGGACACCGGGAACTTCGATGAGCCCGAACGGGGCCTGGTAGCTGGCCCCGGCCAGCTCCGCGCCGCGCATCCTCGTGGTGACATGCCAGCCGTCACCGAGCACTCGCGCGAACAGGTTGTCGGCGATGACCACCCGGTCCCCGTGACCGGACCTGCGGGCGACCGCGTAGATCTCGTCGGGGTGCACCGCCACCGCGGTGTTGGAGACCAGTGTCCACGGCGTCGTCGTCCAGACCAGCAGGTCGGCGCCGCGTAGCTCCGGGCTGGCGCCGTCGGGCAGGCCAAGCAGCGGGAACCGGACGATCACCGACGGGTCCGTGACGACCTGGTAGACATCGGGCTGGCCCATCTCGTGATCGGACAGCGGCGTCCCGCAGCGCGGGCAGTACGGGCTGATCCGGTAGTCCCTGACCAGCAGGCCCCGGTCGTAGACCTCCTTGAGCGACCACCACACCGACTCGATGTAGGCCGGGTCCATGGTGCGGTAGGCCGCCGAGAGGTCGACCCAGTACCCCATCCGCTCGGTCATCTCGGTGAACGCGCCGACGTGCCGGAGCACCGACTCCCTGCACCGCGCGTTGAACTGCGCGATCCCGTAGGCCTCGATGTCCTGCTTGGCGGTGAGCCCGAGCTCCTTCTCCACGGCCACCTCGACCGGCAGCCCGTGGCAGTCCCAGCCCGCCCGGCGCGGCACGTGGAAGCCCTGCATCGTCTTGAACCGCGGGAACGCGTCCTTGAACACCCGTGCCTCGATGTGATGCACGCCCGGCATCCCGTTGGCGGTGGGCGGCCCCTCGTAGCAGGTCCACCGCGGGCCGCCTGCCGTCTGGTCCAGGGAACGCTGGAAGACCTTGGCGTCGTGCCAGCGGCGCAGCATCTCGTGCTCGATGGCGGGCAGGTCGACCCGGGCGGGGAGCGCCGCGAACGCGGCGGAACCGGCGTCTGGTCGCGACATGTCTTCCGAGCCTCCTGCGGTTATCGCGCCCGGCGAGCCTCCATTGCCCGGTAAACCCGCGGCCATTGGCTGTCCGCAGCCGTCGGCCGCTGCCCCGTCAGCGCCTGCGAGGCCCTTAGGATAACGGATCGCAATTCCCTGGCTACTCCAATTTTCCGGGCCATCAGGCCTGGTCAAGGCGATGGCCGCAGGCCCTGTTTGCTCGGCTGGCAGCAGCCGGTTATGTTGGCGGACGGCTACGGCAGCACCTATCCTCCGGTGACTGCCGCCACTCAACACGGGGTCAAGCGGACGTCGAGGGAGACAGAAGATGACTGCTGCCGCGGCTTCGGGAGCTGCCGCGCTTCCAGTCCGCTCGGGGGAGAAGCGCTGGACCGCGGCCGAGCTGGCGGAAGTCCGCGATCAGCTAGCCGCCGAGGCGGCCGAGCTGCGCTCCGACATAGACCGGGCTGAATCGGACATTGCCAGCAGGCTGGTCGATGCCACGGGCGACGCCGGCGACGACCAGGCGGATGCGGGCGCCAAGACGTTCGAGCGAGAGCAGGAGCTAGCGCTGGCCCAGAACACCCGCGAGCTGCTGACGCAGACCCAGCACGCCCTAGAGCGGATCGAGGCCGGCGCCTACGGCACCTGCGAGTCGTGCGGCGAGCCCATCGGAAAGGCGCGGCTGCAGGCATTTCCGCGCGCGCTCTTGTGCGTGGCCTGCAAGCAGCGCGAGGAGCGCCGCTGACCGGCTCCCCGACCTCCGCTACCGCGGCAGGGCAGCCCGCCGGGCCCGCCCGCCGCGACCATCAGGCTGGGCAGGACGAGCCAGCGGGCCCGCACGGGCCGCAAAGACCTTACGAGCCAGGAAGAACTGTGGCCCCACGCCGGATTGGCATTCTCGTGAGCACGGCCCTGATCGTGCTCACGCTCGACATCGTTTCCAAGGTCACCGTCGTGGCCACCCTCTCCAGCCGGCCGCCAGTGCGCCTGCTCGGCGGGTTCCTCACGCTGCTGGTGTCCCGCAACCCCGGCGCCGCGTTCAGCATCGGGACCTCGATGACGCTGGTGTTCTCCGCGATCGCCATCGGCGTGATCGTGGTCATCCTGCGCACCTCGCGGCGGATCCGCAGCATCCCCTGGGCGATCACGCTCGGGCTGCTGCTCGGCGGCGCGACCGGGAACCTGACCGACCGGATCTTCCGCTACCCCGGCCTGTTCCGCGGCTACGTCGTGGACTGGATCGAGGTGCCGCACTGGCCGGTGTTCAACCTCGCGGACTCGGCGATCGTCTGCGGCGGCATCCTCGTCGTGCTGCTGTCCGCCCGCGGCATCCGGCTGGACGGCCTCCCCGTCACCGCGCCCGGGTCCGGCGCGAAGGCAACGGGTGACACCAGCGCCGGGTCCGGCGTCGAGGCCAGCGGCTCAGCCGCTCAGCCGCCCGCGAGTTCGGCAGGCGGCTGATGAGCACGCCGGGGCCACGCCGCGTCGCCGTTCCCGACGGCCTGGACGGCGAGCGCCTCGACGCCGCGCTGGCCAGGATGTTCGGGCTGTCCAGGGCCAGGGCCGCCGAGCTGATCAGCGCCGGCGACGTGCTGCTCGGCGGGCGGACCGCCACCAAGTCCGACCGGGTGCCCGCCGGCGAGTGGCTGGATGTCACCCTGCCCCCGCCGCCCGGACCTCCGGTGGCCATCCCCGAGCCGGTGCCCGGCATGACCGTCGTCTACGAGGACGCCGACATCATCGTGGTCGACAAGCCCGTCTGGGTCGCCGCGCATCCCACGCCAGGCTGGACGGGGCCGACCGTCCTGCAAGGGCTGCTCGCCGCCGGGCACACCATCGCGACCAGCGGCGCCGCCGAGAGGCAGGGGATCGTGCACCGGCTGGACGCCGGCACCACCGGCCTCATGGTGGTGGCCAAGAGCGAGCATGCCTACAGCGTCCTCAAGCAGGCGTTCCGCGACCGTGAGGTGGACAAGATCTACCACGCCCTGGTGCAGGGGCATCCCGACCCGCTGCGCGGGACCGTGGACGCGCCCATCGCCAGGCACCCGGCCGGCGACGGCCGGTTCGCGGTGATCGCCGACGGGCGGCCCTCGGTGACGCATTACGACACCATCGAGGCCTTCAGGGCCGCCAGCCTGATCGAGGTCATCCTGGAGACCGGCCGGACGCACCAGATCCGGGTGCACATGTCCGCCATCAGGCACCCGTGTGCCGGGGATCGGCTCTACGGTGCCGATCCCGTGCTCGCCGCCCGGCTGGGCCTGGAGCGCCAGTGGCTGCACGCCAGGCGGCTCGGCTTCGCTCACCCGGCCGACGGCCGTCGCGTCGAATTCGCCAGCGAGTATCCCGCCGACCTGGCACACGCGATCGACGTCCTGACCGCCGAGTCCTGATCGTGAATTCCGGGGTTAAATGTCCGGAATCCCGCACCCTAGATATCTAGGGTTACAACGGCCGGACCTTTCGCGCACTATAAGCAATAGCTACGCTCAGCAACGACAGGGACGCTTTGCCCGGTACGCCAGGGCGGCCAGGGGCGGGGGTGACGCGCGGCGCCGGCCATTCGGCGGTGGCCGGGTCTGATCCGGGGGTCACCGCGGGCGTTAAGCAGACGGCGGAGTTGACGGGCATGACGGCGCAAGACCTGATCGACCTGGAGCAGATGCGCCAGCAGTTCATCCAGAGCGTCAAGGGGAATGCCGCCGTCGCCGACCGGGTGCTCGATGACTGGCTCGTCAAGAACCCCGGCCAGCTCAGCGTCGGCATGGTGGTGGCCGGGCACACCGTCATCGACACCAGCGCGGACGTCGCGGCGGCCTCCTCGGCCATGATCATGCCGCACGACCCGCAGCACACCATCGGCGGCGACGCGGAACGCTGGATCGAGGGCCGCGCGCAGCAGGCCGACCAGGCGCTCGCCCAGGTCCGCGCCGAGCATCCCGGCGACATGCTCACCGGGGCGGGGACCAACGCCGGGCAGATCTTCATCGACGTGTCGACCGCCTTCGCGGACCCGCTCAAGTTCGGCGAGGGCATCAAGAGCGGCACCGCTGGCGGCCTGCTCGCGGACGGGTTCCGGCTGGCCGCCATGACCCCGTTCGGCGACGCGACCCAGGAAATCAACGCGCTGGCCAACCGCGAGGCCGCCGGCCAGATCATCGAGCGCTTCGGCCAGGGAGCCCAGGGCGTCAGCGCCGGGGGATGGTGCACCCAGGCAGCCGCGATCGGCCACATGCTGAGCGGCGGCGAAGGCTTCATCACCTTCCAGCAGGCCATCGCCAAGCTGCCGGCGAATCTCGCCAAGGCCATCAAGGCCGGCGACGGCATCAACTTCAACCAGACCTGGGAGCAGGCCAAGGCGCTGGGCCAGCAAGTGTCGCGGATGAAAGCGCTGCCCTGGAAGGACGGCGAGGGCGCCTGGGACGCCATCAGCAAATACGCCCTGCGCCAGCCCATCGGGAAAGTCACGATGATCTCGGTGGAGCTGGCGAACCGGGATTTCCACGTCATCGGGGCATTCGTCGACAAGCTCGGCAAGCTCAAGTTCTATGACGTGCACGGCGTCTTCGATTCCGTCGAGGAGATGGGCCGCATGGTCCCGATCCTGGACGGGGCCATGCCCAGCAGGTGGGTGTTCGCGATGAAGGCGCGCCCGCTGCCCATCTCGGCCCGCGCCTTCGGCATCAGCGCACTTTCCGTGACCGGAGTGAAGGTCATGCCGATCGTCACCAACCCCGGCGCCGCCCTCGACGAGCTGCGCCAGCGCTACCTGTCCTGGCAGGACCCGGCTGCCGAAAGCCGAGGCGCCGGGCTGGGCGCGGGTACGGAGGGCGGCCAGCCGCACCTATACCAGGGCTATGTGTCCCAGGACGACGCGACCGCGCCGCGCGGCGGCGAGCAGCCCGCGCTGTCCGGCGGCGCGGCGGCCAGCCCCGCCGGCCCAGGCCAGCCCGGCCCGCCGGACGCCACGCCCGCGCCGCCGCTGGTCGCGGACGCCGACGGCCCCGAACCGCTGCTGACCCCGCACGGCCAGCTCCCCGACAGCGATCTCGCTGACACCACGGACCAGCAGGCGTCCAGCCTGGACCAGGCGACCGCCCCGCCGGATCAGGTCAATGACGGCCCCGCGCCTGAACTGGCGGTGCCCGGAGGCGACCCGGCTGGAGGCGACCCGGTCGGCGAGGGGTCGGCGGGAGGCCCGGCAGTGGACGATCAGGCGGCAGGCGGCGCAGCGGCAGGCGGCCCGGCCGACGAAGGCCCGGCCGAGCCGGGTCCGGCGGGCACGGCCGACCCGGGTCCCGCCGCCGGCGACAGCACCGAAGGACCGGGTTCCGTCCAGCCCGCCGACGGCACCACCATCACCCAGAACGTGTCTGGCCAGCTCCTCACTCAGTCCACCCCGGCCGCCCTGCCCGCCAGCCAGCCGGCGGCTCGCTCAGCGACCCGACTGTCTCGCAGAACGTCGCCGCTCAGATCATCGCGTCGCCCCCGCCGGTAGGCCTCGCGGCGACTCAGCCCGCCGGCACCCTCACCGGCGCTCCCACCGTGCCCGACACGGACGCTGGCGCTCCCGCCGAGACCGCGCCTGACGACACCGCCGCCCCGCCCGATGCGGCGGAGTCGGTGTCGGGCCAGGTACTCCCGTCGGTTGCGTCGCAGGAGGTCTCCGGCGAGGTGCTGCCGGACGCGGCCGAGGAAGTGTCTGGCAAGGTGGTGCAGCAGCCGACGCCGACGGGGCTTCCGGCGGGTCAGTCGATGGGCTCGCTCGGTGACCAGCCCGACGGCGCCGACGAGCCCGCAGGAGGCCCGGCAGCGGACGACCGGGCGGCAGAGGGTACAGCGGCAGGCGGCCCGGCCGAGGACGGCCCGGCCGAGCCGGGCCCGGCGGGCACGGCTGGCCAGGATCCCGCCGCCGGCGACAGCACCGACGGGCCGGGTCCCGTCCAGCCCGCCGACGGCACAGCCATCACCCAGAACGTGTCCGGCCAGCTCCTCACTCAGTCCACGCCGACCGCCCTGGCCGCCAGCCAGCCGGCGGGCTCGCTGAGCGACGTGACCTCCGATGACACCGACCCGACCGCCACGCAGACTGTCGCCGCCCAGATCATCGCGCCGTCCCCGGCAGTCGGCCTCGCATCGGCCCAGCCCGCCGGCGCCCTCGCCGCTCCCGCCACGGACGCTGCCGCCCCCGCCGAGACCGCGCCTGACGGCACCGCCGCCCCGCCCGACGCCGCCGAGTCGGTCTTCGGTCAGGTGGTCACCCCGGACGCGACGCAGGACGTGACGGGTCAGGTGCTTAACTCGCCGGGGACGGGGCTGGCGGCGGGCCAGCCGGCAGGCTCGCTGGGTGATCCGCCTGACGGCGATGGCGGGTCTGCGGCCGAGTCGGTATCGGGTCAGGTACTCCCACCGGATGTGCCGCAGGAGGTCTCCGGCGAGGTGCTGACGCCCAGCGCGACGCAGGACGTGGCGGGGCAGGTCCTCGGGCAGGGACAGCAAGGGCTCGCGGCGGGGCAGCCGATGGGGCCGCTGGGCGACGTGACCTCGGTGGGTGCCGACGAGGATGACGACCCGGATGGGCCGGGGGCGGCCGGGTCGGTGTTCGGCCAGGTGTTCCCTGACGACCCGGCGTTCACGCCCGGCACGATTAGCTGGCTGAATCCCGGCCAGGAGAACAACCCCCTGTTCGCCGATGGCCCGGACAGCCAGACCGGAGAACCCGGCACCGGCGGCGAGCCGACGGGCGAAGCGCAGCCGGCCGGAGGGTCGGCAACGCCGGACGACTCGGTCGGTGTGCTGCCCGACCCGGCGGGCGGTGACCAAGGCGGCGATCAGGGTGGTGACCAGACCACAGAGGGCGCCGGCTCGGGGCCGGTGATGATCGACGATCACGCCGGGGTGCTCACGCCGGACAGCCTGACGCAGCCGGACGGGTTGTTCACGCCGGGCACGATCGACTGGCTGAACTCCGGACAGGAGAGCAACCCGCTCTTCGGCGAGGACGACAGTCCGGGCCAGGAACCGCCGCCTGGCCAGTACGTCATGCCGATCGAGACGGCGATGGCGCTGACCGGGACGCCGTACGGGGACGGCCCGGCGGACGGGCAGGATGCGGTCGGCGCGGTCGGCAGCGGTTCGGGCGACGCTGGTACTGGCGGCGGCGAGGGCAGCAGCGGTGGCGACGGCCTGGATGGCGGCGACGGCTCCGGCCTGGCCGCGACCGCGCTGGACGACGCGGCCGGCGCGCGGAACGCGGTCGCGCTGTCCGCCGACGCGGCGGGGGAGGGCTACACCGACCTGGCCCAGGGCGACCTGGCGCAGGCGCAGGACCTGGCGGGAGCCGCCGGCGAAACGGCGCAGGCCGCGCAGGAGGCAGCCGCTGCCGACGGTCCAGCCCCCGCCGGCGACGCAGCCTCCGCCAGTGGCTCAGCCTCCGCCAGTGGCTCAGCCTTGCCCGGCGGCTCGGCCATTGCGGACGGCTCAGCCTCCGCGAACGGCTCAGGCCCGGACGGCGCCGGCGCGGCGCCGGACATCGACTTCGGCGGTCAGGGCACCGCCAGCGACCCCGGCTACTCGCTGTCGCTCAGCTCGGCGATCGACCTGACGGGCGGGATCTCCTACCAGGCGGCTAGTTCCGCCGGTGCGCTCGGGTCATCTGCGGACCTGATTGACGCGTCTTATGTCGTAGCGGATCCGCCGGCGGACCAGGAGTTCGGCGCGAACTGGACGGACCAGCCCGCCGGGTTCGACGGCTGGACGGACGACGGTGCCGGCGGCGGATACGACGGGAGCTACGACGACGGCGGGGTGGGTAGCGACGGGACCGGCGGTGACGACGGGAGCGGCGGCTACGACGGCGGCGGCTCTGATGGCGGCTACGGTGGCGACGGTTCCGACAGCGGCGACGGCGGCGGCTACGACGATGGCGGTGGTTACGACAGCGGTGGGTACGACGACGGCGGCAGTTATGACAGTGGCAGTTACGACGGCGGCTACGACGACGGCGGCAGCTACGACAGTGGCAGCTACGACGACGGCGGTTACGAGGCGCCCGCGGAGGCACCGGTCGATACCCCGGTCGAGGCTCCGGCGGACCCCGGTGACTGACCCCCTCAGCCGGGCCGCGCCGGCCGGGACCGCCCGCTGCGCGGCACCGGGAGCGGCATGACGGCCGCCACGGCAGACGGTCCCGCAGCCCGGTCGCTGAGCGAGGTCACCGACGCGGTGATCGCGCTGGCCGACCGCGCGCTGCTCACCCTGGCCGACCCGGCCAGGGCACAGCTCGCGAGGATCAGGGACGCGCTGCGCGAGCCGGTCCGCATCGCGGTGGCGGGCAGGGTGAACGCGGGCAAGTCCACGCTGGTGAATGCCCTGGTCGGCCAGGCAGTCGCGCCGACCGACGTCAGCGAGTGCACCAGGATGGTCACCTGGTACCGGTACGGCAGCCCGCAGCGCCTGGAGATCGTGATGCGGGACGGCACCCGCCGCCGCGAGCGGCTCGGCGCGGGCGGTCGGCTCCCCCCGGATCTGGGCGGCGTGCTGGTCGGCGAGGTCCGCTGCCTGGAGGTCTGGCTGGCCAACGAGACGCTCCGCACGATGACGCTGATCGACACCCCCGGACTGGCCACGCTCACCGCGGACCTGCACGACACGGCGAGCGAGTTCCTGGCCGGCGGCGAGGATCCAGGCACGGAACTAGGCCTGGCGCCAGGCGAGGTCACCGGCGTCGCGGACGCGATCGTCTTCACCCTGAACAGCGCTGCCCGGCAGGACGAGGCCGCGGCGCTCCGCTCGTTCAGGGAAAAAGCAGGCGGCGGGGCGGACGGCGGGACCGGCAACGCGATCGGGGTGCTGTCCAAGGCGGACAAGCTAGCGCCGCGCGGCGACTGGTGGGGCACGGCGGAGGAACTGGCCAAGAGCCTGGCCGAGCAGTTGCAGGAGGACGTCGTCACGGTCGTGCCGCTGGCCGGGCTGATCGCGCAGACGGCCGAGGGCGCCGAGCTGACCGAGGACGACGCCGGCGTGCTGGCCCGGCTCGCGGAGCTGGAGCCGGAGCGGCTGTCGCTGCTGCTGCTCTCGGCGAAGCGGTTTACCGGCGCGGAGCCGGCTGACATCCCGGCGGCGCAGCGGGAGCGGCTGCTGGCCATGCTCGACCTGCAGGGCATCTCGGCGGCGATCGAGATGATCAGGGAGGGCACCTCGGGAGCGGCCGCGCTGCGCGAGGAACTGGCCGGGCTATCGGGCATCGCGGGGCTGCGCGCGGTGATCACCGAGGTGTTCCGGGGCAAGGGCGAGGCGCTGAAGATCCGCTCGGCACTCCAGGCGATCGACCAGCTCTGCCGCGTCCCCGGCAGCGACCCGAACGCGGCGGCGCTGGCCGCGCTGGCCGGGGATGCCGAGCGGCTGCGGCTCGGTCCGGCGGGGCACCAGCTCGCCGAGGCGGACCTGCTCGCGCTGTGCGAGGCCATCCCGGCCGAGCTGCCCGCCGCCCTGCTGGCGGGGGTCCGCCTGATGGCCGCGGGCACGACGCTGGCGCAGCGGCTGGGCGTGCCGGCGGGCGACGCGGCGGCGGCCCGGCAGGCGGCGCTGGCCGGGGCGGCCGAGTGGCGGGCGGCGGCGGTCGGCGCGGGGCCGGCGACGGCGCGGGTCGCGCGGATCATGCAGCGTTCCTATGCACTGGCATATCAGCAGGCAGGTGGGCGATGAGCGAGCCGGCGGGCACCGGGACACCCGGCCGGGCGGGGACCGACCTGAGCCGGGGTTACCAGAGCGCGGTGAACCAGGCGCTTGATGAGTTCCGCGCGGCGGGCCGCCCTGACCTGGTGGACGAGGTGGCCGGCCAGGTCGGGAGGCAGCAGCCGGCCAGGCCGGTGGTGCTGGTCGCCGGGGAGACTAAGCGGGGCAAGAGCTCCCTGGTCAGCGTGCTGATGCGGCGGCCGGGGCTGTCGCCGGCCGGGGTGGACCTGGCGACGACGGCGTATGTGGTGCTCGGCTACGGCGACGCCGAGCAGGCGCGGGTGGCGACCCTGTCGGCCGGCCAGGTGACACGGCGGGAGATCGGCCTGGACGAGATCGGCGAGTGGGCGACCACGGCGGGCAACGCGGGCAACATGCGGCAGGTGCTCGGCGTGGAGGTCAGCCTGCCGGTGCCGCTGCTGAGCTCGGTGACCCTGGTGGATACCCCCGGCCGGGGCGGCCTGGAGTCGGTGCACGGCGCGATCAGCGTCCCGGTGGCCCGCCAGGCCGGCGCGGTGATCTTCGTGCTGGATGCCGGGGCGCCGGTGACCTCCCCGGAGCTGGCGTTCCTGCGCGAGACGGCGGCCCAGGTGGACGCGGTGATCGTGGTGGTGGCCAAGACCGACGACTACCCCGGCTGGGAGCGGATCGTCGCCGAGGACCGGGCGCTGCTCGCCAGGTACGCGCCATCGCTGCGCGGCCTGCCGGTGCTGCCGGTCTCCGCGCAGGTGGCGGAGGCGGCGCTGGAGCAGCCGCCCGGCCCGCTCGCGGACGAGCTGTGGCAGGAGTCAGGCCTGGCCGCGCTGGAGCAGCAGCTCACCGAACGGGTGGCGGGCCGGGCCGGCGTGCTGCGGGCTTGCAACGTCCTGCTGACCGCGCGTGACGGGCTGGCCGAGGTCGGTTCCCTGACGGCAGCTGGGCTGGCCGCCGCACGCGGCGACCCGGCGCTGCGGGAGCGGCTGGCCGCCGAGCGCACCCGGCTGGCCGGGTTCGGCCGGGAGGGCTCTCGGTGGAGCGGGAAGCTCGGCGCGGGCGTGCAGAAGATCAAGATCGATCACGCCGAGGCGCTGGGCCGGGAGCTGAGCGCGCTCCAGCGGCGCTGCTTCCACTCCATCGAGAAGTCCAAGCGGGCCCAGCACGAGGCCATCGCCGACCAGCTCGTGGAGGACATCGAGGAACTCGCCGCGTCGCTGTCGGAGCGGGCCGGGCTGCGGCTGGCCGAGCTGATGACCGAGCTGCTCGGCGACATTGACAACGAGGCACGGCTGACCGCCGCCGTCGCGCTGGCCTCCGAAGGCCTCCAGCCCGGCACGGTGCGGCTGGACAAGGCGGCGTCCCGCGAGCTGACCAGGGTGGACAAGCTGGCGGGCCTGGTCAGCTTCTCCAGCGGCAAGTCGATGGGCGGGATCGTCACCGCGCTGCCGCTGTTCGCCGGCGCCGCGCTGCCGGTTATCGGCATCGGGCTGGGCGCTGGCGCGGTTTTCTCGGTCCTGATGCGCGGTGCCCGCCGGGACCTGAACCTGCAGAGTGCGCTGAAGTCGTGGTGCCAGGCCCAGCTCGGCGAGGGGCAGCGGCTGATCGCCAGCGACTTCGCCCGGCGGATGGTGGACGTGCAGGAGGAACTGCGCGAGGTGCTGGCCGACCACCTGGACCGGCGGCGGCGCGAGCTGGATGAGATCGTGGCGAGCTGCGACCGGGCGCTGGCCGCCGACCAGGCGGGCGGCCAGCAGGCCCGCCGCGAGGTGGAAGCCGGGCTCGGCCGGATCCGGAGCAAGATCGCCGCCACGGACCGGCTGCTGGCCCAGCTCGGCGCGTTCCGCGCGACCGGGATAATCACCGCTGGCCCGCCGGCCGCTGGCCCGCCGGGCATCGGGCCGCCGGCGGCTGGCCCGGCCGCCGTCAGCAAGGCCGGCAGCGCGGGGGAGACGGGCCGGTGACCTACTCGCTCGCGGTCCGGCTCGGCTCGCACGCCACGATCGTGGCCGCCACCATCGACGGCGTGCCGCGCCGGGTACCCCTGGAGGACAGCCGGGACTGGATGCCATCGGCCGTCTGGGCCGGCCCAGACGGCCGATGGCAGTCGGGCACCGCCGCGCTGGCGCTGGCGGCCGCCTCGCCCGAGGGGTTCGAGGCCGAACCGCTGCGGACGGCCGGCGAGGACCACCTGCTGCTCAGCGGCCGCCTGGTGCCGGCCAGCGCGGCCATCGGCGCGCTGCTCAGCGGTGCGCTGGTCGCGGCCGCGCGGGCGATCCCCGCCCCGCCGTCCGAGGTGCGGCTCACCTACCCGGCGCACTGGAGGCCGGCCAGGCGGCACGCGCTGCAGCAGGCCGCCGCGACGGCCCTCGCGCAGGGCGCGGTCCCATCCGCCCCGCCCGCCGCCCGCGCGGCGACAGGCCCCGGCACCGGCGGACTCAGCACCGGCGGACTCAGCACCGGCGGGTTCAGCCCCGCAGCCGGATTCGGGGGTGCCGGGCTGATCGCCGGCCTGATCGCCGAGCCGGTCGCCGCCGCCGCCGGGGTCGGGCTGCGGCCCGAGCGGACCACCGGGCCTGTCGCATTCCTGGACATCGGCGGCGCCACCACTACCGCCAGCGTGCTGCGCGCCGGGCCGGACGGCTTCGCGCTGGCCGGGCCGCCCGCCGTCCGCGAGTACCTCGGCGGCCAGGACATCGACCAGCTCATCGTGGCCCACCTGGGCGACGGGGCGGCCGGCCGGCACGAAGACTGGCCGGAGCTGATGGCCCCCGCCAGCGAGCGGTTCCGGCAGGGCGCCCTAGAGCTGCGGGCCGCCGTCCGCGTCACCAAGCACCAGCTCTCGCAGCGGATGGCCGCGCAGGTCGCCATCCCGGTGCTCGGCCTGGACGTGCAGCTCACCCGCCCCGAGCTCGAACGGCTCATGCTGCCCGTCATCGACGAGATGGTCGAGGTGCTGCGGCAGGCGCTGGCCGCCGCCTCGGTCGCGGCGGCCGACCTCGCCGGGCTCTACCTGATCGGCGGGTCCAGCCGGATCCCGCTGGTCGCCGACCGGGTCTGGGAGCTGATCAGGGCCGCGCCCGAGCTGCCCGACGACCCCGAGGCGGCCAGCGCGCTCGGCGCCGCCGCCGGCGTGGTGGCCAGGAGGCTCGCCCGCGGCTCGCACTTCCGCGGCCGCCTGGCCGGCAACCGGTCGAGCAAGCTGTGGCGGCAGGGCAGCTCGTGCACGGCCCAGCTCGCGCTTCAGGGCGACGGTGCGCTGGTGCACGTCGTCGATTCCCCGGCCGCCGGGCCGGACGTGGCCGCGCTGGCCGCCTCGTCCGAGCAGAGCCTGGCCGCGCCCGGCCGAGGCTACGCGCCCGTGGCCCTGATCCCGGCCGCCGTGCTCGGCGGCGACGGCCTGGAACGGCGCTACACCCTCGGCGACGGCCCGCACCGCGAGCCGTACGTGCAGCGCTACCTGCAGGCCGGCGACCGGTGGCTGGTGATCACCGCACCGGAGCGGGTCAGGGAGGTGGCCGACCGGCTGGTGATCGAGGCCGACCGGGTAGACCGGGCCCGGTCCTTCGAGCTGCGCGTCGGCGCGGACGTCCCGCAGGGCTGGACCGCCGCCGAGCGGCTCGACCTGATCCGGGCGAAGCCCGGACAGCGAGTAGCCGCCGAGAGCTTCGACGCCGGCCCCGCCACGATCGCGGCCATCCAGCACGACTGGTGCGCCAGAACGTTTCCCGCGCCGCGCTATCAGCCGTCAGGCAGCGGCACCTCGGTGTTCCTGGCCAGCCACCGGGCCGTCACCGTCACCTACCGCGACACCGCGTCAGGCGCGTTCACCCGGGTCTGGTCCGGCCTGATCGACGGCCGCGGCTACCGGACGCTGGTCACGGCCGCGCGCACCGAGTACCTGATGCTCCCCATGCTGGAAAGCCTGCTCTTCCTCACCTGACCGAACAGTCAGCGGCTGGGCTGATGATTGTCCCTGCACGCGTCAACGAGGATCTCTCCGGCGGGGGTCCGGCGGACGCGTCTGACGCGCGGCACGAGTGCGACGAGGACACACGGAATCGACCCGAGGCCCGCTGCGGCGGCCAGCGTCGGGGTGAAGCCGATCGACGACGAAAGCGGCCCCGTGACCAGCCAGCCGACCGGCATGATGACCAGGGAAGCGAACCAGTCGTAGGCGCCCACCCGCGCGCGAACCACGTCCGGGATCAGTACCTGCATAGCGGTGAACCACACGCTGTTCCCCATGACCATCGTGAAGCCGAACACTGCCTCCGCCGTCGCGATCAGCACCACCGAGCGCGAGAACGCCAGGGCAAGTAAGGGCAGGCCAATGCCGGCCATCAGCAGGTCGGTGGCGACGAGCGGCCGCCGCGGCTTGACCCGCAGGCCGACGATGCCGCCGGCGACCGCCCCGGCCCCCCATGCCGCGGACAGGGCACCCCAGGCAGGGGCGCGATCAGCACGCCGCCCGCGGCGGGTCCGGCCACGCTGAAGAAGCCCTGCGGGAGCCCGAGCAGGCTGTTGGCCTGCTGCAGCTGCTCAGCCGGCACGGTCTCGGGGACCAGGGCAGTCGAGGCAGGGCCGAAGAAGGACGCCGCCGCCCCGTACAGAGCACCTCCGGCGCAGAGTTCCCAGATGTGCGCGTGCCCGCTCAGCAGCAGCGCCGCGAGGGTCGCCTGGACCACGCCCCGTATGCCGTCGGCGGCCAGCATCACGTACTGCCGCCGCAGCCGATCGGCCCACACCCCGCCAGCCAGCAGGAAAGCGACCCGTGCGACCGTCGTCACCGCGAGGACGATGCCGATGTCGGACGCTGTTCCGCTGATATGCAAGATCGCGAAGATCAATGCGATCTGGACCACCGCGTCGCCGAGCGCGGAGGTAGCGGAGCCCGCCCACATCAGCCGGTAGGGCCGGCTGGCCAGCGGCCCGATGGCGTCCGCGACCCGCGAGCGCCCAGCGGAGACGCGGGTCGCAGCGGACGGCGGGCGGGAATCTGCCGGGGATGGCAGGGAACGGCCTGTACCTGTCACGGGTGGTCAGCTTGCCCGTCCGCCGCACAGGCTCCTAGAGTTTCGGCGGGAGGCGAAACATGGGGGTGTGGCTGGTTACTGCCGACGTGCTGGCCGCGAGCCGGTTCGTTACCTCACCGCTGATCGAAACCGTCAACGCGCTGGGCGTGCTGGCGGCCCGCAACCCCCAGCCCTGGGAACGGGACTGGCTAGCCCGCTACAGCGAGGCGTTCCGGGACCGGATCAAGGCGGACCCGTTCGCCACGGCGCTGGCCCGGGCGGTGCAGTCCGGCGGGTGGCTCCTGGTTGACCTCAGCCTGCCCCCGCGTCCCGGCGACACCACCTTCGAGCAAGAACTGGCCCAGGTGCGGGCCGTCCCGCCGCGGGCAGCCAAGTTCGATCTGGCCCAGTCCGCCAGGGGACGGCTCCCGGCCGCGTTCGATGTCAGCGACCCAGCGGGTGCCTTCGCCGACCTGGTCCAGTGGACGTGGGATCTCACCGTCCGGGCGGACTGGCCGCGCCGCAAGCGCAAATACGAGGCTGACATCATCAGCCGCACCACCGTGCTCAGTCAGCGAGGCTGGGCCGCCGCCATCAGCGGGATCGCGCAAGATGTCCGCTGGCTCGGTGACGGGCAGCTGCAGATCACCGTCAAGGACCACGCGCCCCTCGACCTGGGACACGCCGAACTCGTCTTCATTCCCAGCAGCCTGCGGGGTGGGCGAGTCGCCTGGGAGTACCCAGCCAGGTTCGCGGTCATCTACCCGGCCGCCGGAATGCTCGCCAGCCCCGCCGCGCCCGCCGCACCAGAACCGCTACGGCGGCTGCTCGGACCCACCAGGGCCGAGATCCTGCTCCTGATCGATGAGCCCATCACCACCACGCAGCTAGCGGCCGTCACCGGGCTTGCGCTCGGTACCATCGGGGGCCACCTGCGCATCCTCGCCGACGCGGGCCTGGCCGAACGCCACCGGGCGGGCGCGCATGTTCTCTACCGCACAACGCCGACGGCCCAGCAGCTGCTTGGCCATCTTCGACCCGTGGCGCTCGGCGGTGCTGCTGGTCGCCGGTGACAAGCCCGGTCAGTTCCTCGCAGGCTCGCGCCTGCTGGCTCACAGCTTGCTGATGAGCAGCTTCGCGATTTTCCCGGTCCGGGCGAAACCGCTCCCCTGCGGGGTGCTCGGAAAGTCAGCGCCGATAACGCCCACGATGTAGCCATCAGCCTCGGCCGCGAATTCCTTTCCGCCCCAGACCGCCCGATCGCCGATTCCCGGCTCACTCAAAGCCTGCCCGTCGTCGCCCTTGATGATGGCGACCTGCTGGCTCCACGTGTTAGTCGGAGATTCCTTCTGGACCGTGAAGTCGAACGAAGCCGAGCCCGGCCCCATGACAGCGCACAGGTTGCCCGCAGCCGTGATGGTCTTGTAGTGGACGCCGACGGCCTGGCTCAGCTCAGCCGCGGTCACCAGGGTGCAGGGGCTCCCGGCCTTGCCCGGGGATCCTCCGGATGCCGCTGACCCAGCAGCGGATGAGCCGCCGCCCGCGGCTGCGGCACTGCCCGAAGTGCTGGCCGGTGAACTGCCGGAACAGGCAGTTAAGCTGAGCAGGCACAGGCCAGCGCTGACGGCGATGATGGGCATGTACTGGCGAATTGATCGAGTGGTCACGCGCATACTGAACCAGCCGGCGGTAATGGATGAGTAATGCCGCCGCCCTGATCCGGAAACCGGGCATCGAGAGCGCAGGCAGGCCGGCAGTGCCTGCGGAGTTAGCTGGCGCGTCGATAGCGGATGTGGGTAGTCAGCGGTGAGTGAAGTACCTCGACGGGTTCAAAGTCGAAGGATTCAACCTCGTCGAAGATGCGCTCGCCCGAGCCGAGCAGGACCGGTGCGATGTCGAGGGTGAGCTCGTCGATGACGCCGGCGCTCAGTGCCTGCCGGACGGTCGAGGCCCCGCCGGCGATGTCCACGCCGTTGTCCCCGGCGGCCTGGCACGCTGCGGAGTAAGCCACGTCGAAGCCCTCGGTGACGAAGTGGAAGGTCGTCCCGCCGTCCATCTGGATCGGGTCATGCCCGTGATGGGTGAGCACGAACACCGGCGCGTGATACGGCGGTTCGGCACCCCACCAACCGGTCCATTCCTCATCCCAGTCCCCGCGGATCGGACCGAACATGTTCCGGCCCATCACATACGCGCCCCGCGGGCGCATCAGCCACCCGTTAGCGACCTCGTCGGCATCGTTGGCCCGCGGGTCGCCGATATGCCAGCCGTGCAGCTCCCGTCCCCGCTTGCCCAGGGGGTCCTCGCGGCTCTGGTCCGGCCCGGCGACGAAGCCGTCAAGCGAGATCGACATGTGGCAGGTGGTGTCCGGCACCGCGAACCTCCTGAGTGATTGCGACTTACGAGCGGTCACGCGGACGGTAGCAGGTGATGACGACATGGAGGTCAGGCCAGCCGCGCCCCCAGGCAACGCGATCAACGCAAGGTGGACTGCCAGACCCGGTGGCGCAGGTCGCCCGTTCGAGTCGCCTCCTTGACCCGGCGCTAGCCTCGGCCCAGCGGCCAGCCGACGTTTCCTTATATGGAATACGAAAGACCGTATTTCATATAAGGAATACGGTGCTAAACAGCGGTTTGGCGCAGCGCCGATCACTTCGCCGGGCGAGAGAAGGAGGCAGGCCGATGAGCGATCTGCAGCGCTGGCGGGACTCGGGCCACCTGGAGCGCGCCGTCGGCACCGCCGGCGGCCAGGAGGCCTTCGACACTGCGGTCGCCGCGATGCTAGACGACGCCCGCAGCCGGCGACTGGCAGAAACGCGCAAGCGCAGCGGCATGACCCAAGAGCAGGACGCTACCGGTTTGGTCCGCCGGCCGCCCTGGCCGACGAAGAGCGCTCGCCGAGGCTAGGACGGGTCAGAACCCTCAATGGCATATCGAGTGTGGCCGAGGGTGGTTACCTTAGCCCGTCCCTGGCGGGCGTGGCCAGTGGCGGGTAGCCCGTGTAGTTCTCCGCCAGCGACGCGGCCGCGGCCCGCGACCGGGTCACGTAGCGGAGCTGGGCGAGCTGGAGCCGGGCCGTCATCGCGTCGGCGTCCGGCGCCGTGTGCAGCATGGTCGTCATCCACCAGGAGAAGTGAGTGGACCGCCAGACCCGGTCCAGGCAGGTGCCGGAGTACTGGTCGGCCAGGCCGGGCCGGCCGCCGAGCAGCCCGCACAGCGCGTCGGCGAGCACCGCCACGTCGGCCAGCGCCAGGTTGAGGCCCTTGGCGCCGGTCGGCGGCACGATGTGCGCGGCGTCCCCGGCCAGGAACAGGCGCCCGTGGCGCATCGGCTCGCTCACGAAGCTGCGCATCGGGGTGACCGACTTCTCCAGCACCGGCCCCTCGCGCAGCTCCCAGCCGGGCAGCCCGAGCCGGGTATGCAGCTCGGCCCAGACCCGGTCGTCTGGCCAGTCCTCGATGCCGGTGCCGGGCGGCACCTGGAGGTAGAGGCGGCTGATCCGCGGGGTGCGCAGGCTGTGCAGGGCGAACCCGCGCGGGTGGTAGGCGTAGATGAGCTCGTCGGTGGACGGCGGCACCCGGGCCAGGATGCCGAGCCACGCATACGGGTAGTCCCGCTCGGTCGCCGTCTGCCGGCCGGCCGGGATGGCCGCCCGGCAGATGCCGTGGAACCCGTCGCAGCCGGCGATGGCCTCGCAGGCGACCTCGTGCCGTTCCCCGGCGGCGTCGGTGTACCTGAGCACGGGGGAGTCGCTGTCCACGTCGGCGACCTCGGTGTCGCTGACGTCGAACTCGATGGACCCGCCGGTCTCGGTCCGCGCCGCGATCAGGTCCTTGACCACCTCGGTCTGCGCGTAGACCG
The DNA here is from genome assembly GCA_963725175.1 of uncultured Actinomycetota bacterium. Lineage (GTDB taxonomy): Bacteria > Actinomycetota > Actinomycetes > Streptosporangiales > Streptosporangiaceae > DASUBV01. The sequence continues at coordinate 844,696 of CAVRXH010000006.1, read as the reverse complement.
TGACGGTCCGCCCGTCGGCCAGTTCCCGGAAGTCCAGGTGATGCCGTTCCCCGCCGAACTGGAGATAGATGCCGCCATGCTCCAGGCCCTCGCGGTCGAGCCGGCCCGCCAGTCCGGCCGCGCGCAGCAGGTCCACGCTGCCCTGCTCCAGCACCCCGGCGCGCTGCCGTGCCTCGCAGTACGCGCGGCTGCGCAGCTCGACCACGACGGAGTCGATGCCGCGCAGCGCCAGCAGGTGGGACAGCAGCAGTCCGGCAGGCCCGGCACCGACGATGCCGACCTGGGTCTTCGACCGGATCACGCTAGAACGGGTACGGCGCGATGTCGCCGCGCAGCGTGATCCACCGGGTTTCGGTGAACGCGTCCAGGTTGGCGGTGCCGCCGAACCGGGTGCCGGTGCCCGAGGAGAGCACCCCGCCGAACGGCGCGTTGGGCTCGTCGTCGACCGTCTGCTCGTTGATGTGCACGATGCCGGTCGGGATCTTGCGGGCCAGGTCAAGGCCAAGCATCACGTCGCGGGTGAGGATGCCGAGCGACAGCCCGTACTCGCTGTCGGCGGCGAGCTTGGCCGCCTCGTCCGCGGTGGAGAACCGCAGCACGGGCGCGACCGGCCCGAACACCTCACCGGCGTAGGCGGGCATACTCGGCGCGACCTCGGCCAGCACCGTCGGCTGGTAGAACAGCCGGTCGTAGCTGCCGCCCGCGGCCAGCCGGGCGCCGGCGTCCACGCTGCCGGTGACCATCGCGTGGATCTTGTCCCGCTGCCGCTCGTCGATCACCGGGCCGAGCGCGACCTGCCCGGAGGCCGGGTCACCGACCGGCAGGTGCGCGGCCTTCTCGGCCAGCTTGGCCACGTACTCGTCGTAGACGGCCTCGTGCACCAGGTGCCGCCCGGTGGTCATGCAGATCTGGCCCTGATGCAGGAACGAGCCCCAGGCGCCGGCCGACGCCGCCTTGTCCAGGTCCACGTCGTCCAGCACGACCAGGGCCGAGTTGCCGCCGAGCTCTAGGTGGACGCGCTTGAGGTGGCGGGCCGCCAGCTCGCCGACCCGCCGGCCCGCCGCCGTGGACCCGGTGAAGGAGATGATCCGCACGGCCGGCTCGGCGATCAGCGCCTCGCCCGCGTCTACGCCGCCCGGCAGCACGTGCAGCAGGCCCTCGGGCAGCCCGGCCTCCTCGAAGACCCTGGCCAGCACCACGCCGCCGCAGACCGCGGTGCGCGGGTCCGGCTTGAGGATCACCGCGTTGCCCAGGGCCAGCGCGGGGGCGACCGACCTGATCGCCAGGATCTGCGGGAAGTTGAACGGCGCGATCACGCCGACGACGCCGGCCGGCACGCGCTGCACCAGGCTGAGCCGCTGCTGCTCGCTCGGGATGACCTCCCCGGTGGCCCGGCTGGTCAGGCTGGCGGCCTCGAAGATCTCCTCGGTGGCGACGTGCGTCTCGAACTGCGCGGCGGGCGGGATCTTGCCGCCCTCGCGGACGCTCCAGCCCTCGATCTCGGCGGCGTTGGCCAGCCAGATCTCCGCGGCCTTGCGCAGGATCGCGGCGCGCTCGGTGTGCGGCCGCGCCGCCCAGTCCGGCTGCGCCGCCGCGGCCCGCCCGGCCGCCCTGGCCACGTCGGCCGGGCCGGCGATGCCGGTCACGCCCAGCTCGTCCCCGGTGGCCGGCTCGGTGACCGGGGCCTGAGCGTCGGCGGCGGTCCAGCCGCCCGAGTAGACCTTGCCGCGCCAGGCCGCGTCGTCCAGGAATGACATGAGCGCTCCCGATCCGATGGTGAGCGGCGTTCGCATTTCGAACATAGGTTCTTCTCGCGAACGTACTGAAAATCTAGTGAACCCTGACACCGGGTGTCAACGGACCTGTCCCGCTCCGGGTTCAGCCGGCCAGCAGCACCGGGATCAGTGCCAGGTAGGCGACGACGATCAGCAGCCCGGAACGCCGGCTCAGGCCCCGGCCCGCCAGCGCCAGCCCGGTCACCGCGACCGTCAGCCCGCCGTACCAGGCCGCCGTCACCATCGCGCCGGACGAGCTGGCCGGGACGCCCAGGATCACGGCCGGGATCAGCAGGCCGGCCAGCACGTTCAGCGTGTTGCTGTTCAGCGCGACGCTCAGCGTCGCCGACGCCCGGCCGCGCCTGGCCAGGTACACCGCGGACACCACGTTCGGAAGGCTGGTCACTGCCGCCAGCACCAGCGCCCCGGTGACGATGCCGGGCACCCCGTACCTGGCGCCGAGCCGCGCCCCGGCCCACTCCATCACCGCGCTGGCGCCGACCACCACAATCAGCGCCAGGGCACCGGTCACCGCGTCGGCCGGGCCGCCGGCGCGCTGGCGCAGCGCCTGGGTCAGCTCCAGCTCTTCCTCGTCCACCGCGCCGGCCAGCCAGTCCCGCCACCTGGCGGGCAGCAGCGGCAGCCGGTGCCGCCTGGCTGGATGCACCGCGGAGATGATCACGTACGGGATGAGCACCATGACCGCCAGCGCGAACGCGGCGGCCGCGCCGAGCGCCCCGGTCACCAGGGCGATGCTGATCGCGGCCAGGGCGAGCGCGACGGTGCCTTCCAGCAGCACCACCCGGCGGTGCAGCGCGATCCCGCCGGCCACGATCGCGGCCAGGCCGAGCAGCGCGGCCAGGTTGAAGGCGTTGGACCCGAGGATCACCCCGGTCCCGACGTTGCGCTGGCCGCTGAGCAGCGCGGTCACCGCCGAGGTGATCTCCGGTGCGTCGGCCGCCAGCGCGACGATCAGCCCGAGCAGCGCCTCCGGCAGGTCGAGCCGGGCGCTGAGCCGCTCCAGCCGGGTGACCAGCACGGCGCTGGCCGCCAGGCTGACCACGGCCGCCGGGCCGAAGACCAGCCCCGGCACCAGCGCCGTGCCGCTCATTCCCGGCTAGGCGTCGCGGCGCTTGAGCAGCACGATGGCGATCGTCATCAGCACCGCCACCCACAGGCAGAGCACGCCGAAGCCCTGCCAGGGCCCGAGCAGGTCGCCGGACCCGCGGGTCGCCTGCCCGATCAGCGTGCCGGCCTGCTCGGGCAGGTAGGCGTTGATGTGCGCGCCCCAGCTTCCTGGCAGCAGGCCGCTCAGGATGGGCAGCACCAGCACGACGCCGATGATCGCGGCGATGCTGCCGGCGGTGTGCCGGATCAGCAGGCCGGCCGCCATGGCCAGCAGCCCGATGGCGGTCAGGTAAAGGCCGGAGCCGATGACTGCCCTGGCCACGCCGGGGTCGCTCATCGTCACCGAGATCTTGCTGGACAGGATCGCCGAGCCGACCAGGAACGAGCTGACGCAGACGATCTCCGCGACGATCAGGATCAGGATCCCGAACACCACGGCCTTGGCGGCCAGCATCGGCACCCGCCTGGGCACGGCGAGCAGCGAGGAGCGGATCGCGCCGGTCGAGTACTCGGTGGTGATCAGCAGCGCGCCGAGCACGCAGATGGTGAGCTGGCCCAGGCCGGCGCCCGCGCCCATGATGAAGCTCACCGGGTCGGCGGAGACGCTCGCGGCGCGGGCCGCCGCGCCCTGGCCCCGGCTCCAGTTCGCCTCCGTCAGCCAGGTGAACAGCACCGTCAGGCCGACCGTGATGACGATGAACAGGGCCAGCGACCAGACCGTCGACCGGACCGACCTGATCTTGGTCCACTCCGAGAGCATCAGGTGGCCGAAGCCGGCCCGGCCGGGCGGCAGGGGCGCGGTGGCCGGGATCGCCGGCGTCTGGGTGCTCACTTCGCGCTCCCCTCAGCCGCCGGGGCGGCGGCCTCCCCATGTTCCGCGTGCACGCCGAACTCCAGGCTGTCCGCGGTCAGTTCCATGAACGCTTCCTCCAGCGAGCCGAGCTGCGGGCTGAGCTCGTGCAGGACCACCCCGGCGGAGGCGGCCAGCTCGCCGATCCGCGGCGCCTGCACCCCCGTCACGGTCAGCGTGGTCGCGGCGCCGCCGGCGGCGGGGCTCCCCGCCCCGGCGGCGACCTTGCCGCCCTCGGCCTCGATCAGCGGCGTGAGCTGCTCGGGCTGCGGGGTCGCGACCCGGACCGACTGCTCAGAGCTGCGCGCGATCACGTCCTTGGTGGCCGAGTCGGCGATCAGCCTGCCCTTGCCGATGACGATGAGGTGGTCGGCGGTCACCGCCATCTCGTTCATCAGGTGGCTGGAGACCAGGATGGTGCGGCCCTCGCCGGCCAGGTACTTCATCAGGTTCCTGATCCACAGCACGCCCTCCGGGTCCAGCCCGTTGACCGGCTCGTCCAGCAGCAGCACCCGCGGGTCGCCGAGCATCGCCGCCGCGATGCCGAGCCGCTGGCCCATGCCGAGCGAGAACGAGCCCGCCCGCTTGCGGGCCACGTCGTGCAGGCCGACCAGGTCAAGCACCTCATCCACCCGGCGTGCGGGCAGGCCCTGCGACTGGGCCAGGACCAGCAGGTGGTTGCGGGCGCTGCGGCCGCCGTGCACCGACTTGGCCTCCAGCAGCGCGCCGACGGTGCGCAGCGGGTTGGTCAGGTCGCTGTAGCGCTTGCCGTCAATGGTGGCCGTGCCGCTATTGGGCCGGTCCAGGCCGAGGATCAGCCGCATGGTGGTGGACTTGCCGGCACCGTTCGGTCCCAGGAAGCCCGTCACCTTGCCGGGCTGAACCGTAAACGACAAATGATCAACAGCGACTTTGCCGCCGTACTGCTTGGTCAGCTCGCGAGCCTCAATCATGCTCTCCCCATCGCGGGCGCGGATTCTGCGGCTTGATGGCCAGGTCCAACCTAGCAATGATGGAAGAGCGCCAGTGACGGCTTAATCGGCCGCGCGGGCACAGGCGTGTCGTGCCCGCCCGGTAACCGGTTGCTCAGCCTTGTCCCGTACGCTGCTGCGGAGAATGGCCGACTACCATCAGCACCCGCTCCCGCCGCCCGAGGGCGATGCCGCAGGCACCGCGCGCCCCGGGCGTGACATGCTGCGGGTCAGAGTTCTGGCAGTAGCCTTCGCCGTGATCCTCGGCAGCGGCCTGCTCGGCATCGCCGGCGGCCTGGCCTGGGCCGCCCTGGCGCCGCGAGCCCTGTTCGTGGTGACCTCGCACGGCGTTGCCTACGTGGTCAACCCGGAGACCAGCGCGTTCATCGCCGCCGACGGCTGGTTCTGCCTGGTCGGGATCGTCGGCGGCGCGATCATCGGCCTCGGCGCCTGGCTGGCCGGGGTCCGCAGGCACGGCCCGGTGCCGGCCGTCGCCGCCCTGGCGGGCGCGACCGGCGCGGCGTTCCTGGCCTGGTGGGCCGGGCAAGAACGCGGGCCTGGGCAGCTTCCGGCACCAGCTCGGCGTGAGCAAGCCGGGTGCCCTGCTGCGCCAGCCCGTCGACCTGGGCGCGCACGGCGGGCTGGCGTTCTGGCCGCTGGCGGCGGCCGTCGTCATCGGCGGCATCGAGCTGGTGCGGGCGCTGCGCGAGCGCCAGCGGGCCTCGGCCCAGCCGTCAGCTTCCGGCTTCGCGCCGCCCGCCGGCCAGCGGGGCTCGGCCGCCCGCGGCCGCTAGCCGCGCGCGGCGCGGACCGACGGCGGCGGCTCGCCGGCGCCGACCGCCATCGCGGCACCCACGATCCCCGCGTCGTTGAGCATCGCCGCCGGCACGACAGGGGCGCGCAGCCCGCTCAGCCGGGGGATGAACTTGTCCGCCTTCTTGCTGATCCCGCCGCCGATGATGATGAGGCTCGGGGACAGCAGTCCCTCCATGTGCTCCAGGTACTCATCGACCCGGCCGGCCCATTTGCCCCAGCTCAGGTCGTTTTCCTCCCGGACCAGCTCGGAGGCCCGCTTCTCGGCGTCCTTGCCCCGGATCTCGATGTGCCCGAACTCGGTGTTGGGCACCAGGTCGCCGTCGATGAACAGCGCGCTGCCGATCCCGGTGCCGAGCGTCAGCATCAGGACCGTGCCGCGGTGCCCGACCCCGGCGCCGAACCGCATCTCGGCCAGCCCGGCCGCGTCCGCGTCGTTGACCACCGTGACCTGCTGGCCCGTCACCTTGCCGAACAGGTCAGCGGCGTTGACCCCGATCCAGTCCGAATCCAGGTTCGCCGCCGTCCTGACCTGCCCCTGGGTGACCACGCCGGGGAAGGTGGCCCCGATCGGCCCGCTCCAGCCGAACTTCTTCACCAGCTCGGCGACCACGTCCGCGACGGCGTCGGGCTTGGCCGGGTGCGGGGTGGCCAGCTTCTGCCGGTCGGCCGCCAGCTTGCCCGCCAGTACGTCTACCGGTGCGCCCTTGATCCCGGTTCCGCCGATATCGATGCCGAGTACCTGCGCCATCTGACCTCCCGCTGGCTAGGCGAACTGACTGGGGCGAACTGGTTGGGGCGAACTAGTCGGGCGAAAGTGCTAGCTGCCCCGAGCGTACGGCTTCACGCCAGGCCCGCCGCCCCTGGGTACGAAAGCCGGCTGGCGGCCGGGCGCGCGGCGCGCGATGATGGCCTTGTCAGCGCTGCTGACCTATCCGGGCCGGCCACTGGCGCGGAGGACGCTATGAGCCAGGCGACGTCGCAGCCGCAGTTCATGATCCTCGGCTCGCGCATGTCGAACCTCGACAAGTGCGCGCTGTGCGGCCGTACCAGGGCCACCCACGGCATCGACTGGACCTGCTCGTCCGGCAGGCGCCGGCCGGGGGCACGGCGAGCCGCGGCGCTGGCCGGCGGCGCGGCGGCCCTCGGCGGGGTGCTCGCGCTCACGCTCACCAGCGCCACCTACGGCAGCGGCGGCACCCTGGCCGCGGCCTTCCTGCTGGCCGGCCTGACCGTCCTGGTCTGCACCGCCGTCCTGCGCGGCCGGGACTAGGAATTCTCCCCGAACGGGCGGTGCGCGCTTACCGCCGCCCGGCCTGCGCGGCCGTCCGCGGCCAGTCCACCGGCAGGATCACGTTGCGGTCGCTCGCCTGGCCGGCCCCGGCACCGCCCTCGGCGGTGATCTCGTCCCTGACCTGCCAGTCGTTGGCGGCCAGCTCGCGGGAGAGCGCGGCCAGGTCGGCCGGGGTGTCACTGCCGGAGTAGGCCGGCGGCGCGGCGCTGTCCAGCACCGTGCAGGCGATGGCCAGCCCGCGCCCGGTGTCCAGCAGCTCGACGATCCTGGCCTGCTGCGGCCAGTCGATGTGCGAGGCCGTGGTGATCTGCCAGAACCCGCCGCGCCCGGCCGGGTCGGTGATGGCCCCGATGGCGTGCCGGTGGGTATGGCCGTTCAGCCAGGCGACCACGCACGGGTGGGCGAGCAGCACCTCGCGCAGCTCGGCCGCGAGCACCCGGCGGCTCGCGCCCGGCGGCCGCAGGTCGTTGACCAGGGTCTCCAGCGGATGATGGCTGAACAGCATCACCGGCCGGCCGGCGCTGGCGGACAGCTCGGCCTCCAGCCAGCGGAGCTGGCCCTCATCCAGCGAGCCCTGCCAGCCGCCGTGGCTGTTGACCGTGTCCAGCACCACGCAGCGCACCACGCCGTGATCGAAGGCGTAGTACGCGGTGCCGTCGGCCAGGTTGCGCTCGCCGTAGCCGTGCCCGGCCGGGCTGCCGGTGCTGCTGGAGTGCTCGCGGACGAACCCGGCCCGGCTGACCGGCGCCCTGGCCGGGTCGGGCGTGACCTCGCCGCCGTCCAGCAGGTCGATGCACGCGCGCAGCTCGTTGAGCTGGCTGTTGTCGGTGGCGTCGCCGGTGATGACGGCGAAGTCGACCGGCGCGCCCGACACTGGCCCGCCGCGCCGTGCCCGGACCGCCGCCGCCATCGCCTCGGCGACCTGGAAGGTGAACAGCTCCTGCGCGCGGTAGGTGCCGATGACGCCGAACACCTCGCGCAGCGGGGAGCCGTGGTCGGAGTAGCGGTCCAGCATCTCGACCCGGCCGGGGGACTGGTGGTCCATCAGGTGCAGGTCGGACAGGTGCGCGAGCACCAGCAGCGGCCTGGCCGCCCCTCGCCAGCCCGCGCCGTGCCAGCCCGCGCCGTGCCAGCCCGCGCCGTGCCAGCCCGCGCCGTGCCAGCCCGCGCCGGGCCCGCCGCCGGACAGCTCGTCCCTGGTGGCGTGCGGCTCGCCGTCGGCGGCCAGCAGCCCGCGGTAGCCCCCGGCCCCCGGCTCGCCCGGCACCAGGTGACGCTCCGCGGTGATCACCCGGCCAGGATAACTACCGGTCTCAGCAGTTCCCGGCGCCGGCTAGCCGGCGGCATAATCGCCGCCGCCAGGCGGCCAGGCAAGCACGCGCCGGGGCAACCTGGCGGTGCCAGGTTGCCCCGGCGCGCGCGCTCATGCATGGTGGGTGCCGGCGGTTTCACGCGGTTTGAGCGGGTGCCCGGCGACGCCGGGCACCCGCTCAGGCCCGACGTTGCCTGCGGGGAGAGGTCATGCCGGGTCAGCAGCGCCGGCCGGGGCAGCCGGCCGGCATCAGGGACGTGGCCAGGCTGGCCGAGGTCTCGGTGGCGACGGCCAGCCTGGCGCTGAACGGCCAGCCCGGCGTGGCGGCCGCCACCCGCAGCCGCATCGTCGAGGCGGCCGGCCAGCTCGGCTACCACGCCAACCCGCAGGCGCAGGCGCTGCGCACCGGCCGGAGCACGACCTACGGGCTGGTGGTACGCAACTTCGCCAACCCGTTCTTCCTTGAGGTGCTGAGCGGGGCGCAGGAGGTGGCCGCGCAGGCCGGCGCGACCCTGCTGGTACTGGACTCGGGCTACTCGGTGGACACCGAGCGCGAGCACGTCAGGGAGATGGCGGCGCAGCGGCTCGCCGGGCTGGCGATCGCCCCGGTCGGCGCGGGGGAGTCGATCGCGCTGTGGCAGGAGATCCGCCCCGGCGCGCCGGTGGTGGCGCTGAACGCGGCGGCGGCCGGGGCCCGGGGCGTGTGCCGGGTCGTCCCTGACAACGCCGCGGCGGTGGAGCTGCCGATGCGACGGCTGGCCGAGCTTGGGCACGTCCGGGTGGCGTTCCTGTCCGCGCCGGAGGGCCTGATGGCCGACCCGGACCGGCTGGCGCACTTCCGCCGGATGGCCAGGCTGCTGGGGCTGTCGCCGCGAGTGCTGTACTCGCCGCTGGCGCTGCCCGACGTGCAGCGGGCCAGCCGGGCGCTGCTGGCGCAGCCGGGCGCGCCGACCGCGATCATCACCAACTCCGACTACACCGCGCACGCCGTATACAAGGCGGCGCGGGAGCTGAGCCTGCCGGTGGGACCCGGCGTCTCGGTCGTCGGCCACGACGACCTGCCCACCTCCGAGCTGCTCGACCCGCCGCTGGCCACGGTGGCGATGGACCAGCGGGAGATGGGCCGCGCGCTGATGCTCAGGCTGCTCGGGCAGGTGCCGCCAGACGATCACATCGCGGCCGTGGAACTGGTCGAGCGAGCGTCCCTGACGGCGCCCGGCGAGCGGGGCGAACCGGGAGGTCACGGGCCAAGATGAACGCCGGACCAGGTACGGGCGTCAACTCGGTAACTTCCCTTGACACCCCAGCTCAGGCTGCGTCAGCATACCGATGCTAAACGTTTCAGACCATTTCCCGCCATGCCGCTCCGTGGGGGGTCATCGACCTCGGAGCGGCGATGCGCCACAGTTTTCCTGGCAGTCCCGATGCGGGTAAATGGTTCGGAAGCACAATCAGGAGGCATTCCGTGAAATCGTCGTATCGGCTTGCGCTCGCCGGGCTCGCGGGCCTGGCGCTGCTGGGGGCGGGGTGCTCCTCGACGGGCTCCTCGGGCGCCAGTTCCAAGTGGGCTCACGCCACGTCGGTGGCCGGCGGCGGCGGCATGAGCGCCCTGATCGCCGCGGCGAAGAAGGAGGGCACGCTTAACGCCATCGCCCTCCCGCCGACCTGGGCGAACTACGGCACCATCATCAAGGACTTCGAGGCCAAGTACGGCATCAAGGTCGTCACCGCGAACCCCGACGGCAGCAGCCAGGACGAGGTCAACGCGATCAAGTCGGAGAACGGCACCGCCAAGGCGCCGGACGTGGTGGACGTGGGCGTGGCCATCGCCGTGCAGTACGCCAGCCTGTTCGCGCCGTACCACGTGGCGACCTGGAGCGCTATCCCGGCGGCCCAGAGGGACTCGGCCGGCCGGTGGTTCGAGGACTACGGCGGCTACATGTCCATCGGCTACAACTCCGCCAAGTTCGGCACCATCACCTCGGTGAGCCAGCTCCTCGGGCCGAAGTTCAAGAACGCGGTGGCCCTGAACGGCAACCCGACCGAGGCCAACGCCGCGCTGAACGGCGTCATGATGGCCAGCCTCGCCAACGGCGGCAGCGCGGGCAGCATCACCCAGGGCGTGGGCTTCTTCCACAAGCTCAAGCAGGCGGGCAACTTCACCCCGGTGCAGGCCACCGCCGCCACGATCAAGGAGGGCACCACGCCCGTCGTGATCAACTGGGACTACCTGAACACCGACTCGGTGGTCGGCCAGGGCCCGAGCTGGAAGGTCTTCGTGCCCGCGAACGCCGTGCTCGGCGGCTACTACGCGCAGGCGATCAACAAGAACGCCCCGCACCCGGCTGCCGCCCGGCTCTGGGAGGAGTACCTGTTCTCGCAGGCCGCTACCGGCGGCCAGAACCTGTGGCTGCAGGGCGGTGCCCGGCCGGTCGAGCAGGCGGCCATGACGTCGAACAGCACCATCGACACCGCCGCGGCGGCCAAGCTGCCGCCGGTGGGCGGCTCCCCGGTGTTCCTCAGCCCGGCCCAGTCCACCAGCGCCGCCACTTACCTGGCGACGAACTGGGCTGCCGCGATCAAGTAGCGAGGCTGCGTGAGCGTCGCCCCAGCGCCCGCCGCCCGGCTCAACCGAGCCGGGCGGCGGGCGCCGCTTGCCCTGGCGGGCACCGTCCCCTTCTTCGCCTATGTCGCCGTCTTCCTGCTGCTGCCCACGGGCATCGTGGTCTGGGACGCGATCAGGGGCCCCACGGGCGGGTTCGCGATCTCCGGCCTGAAGCTGCTGTTCAACCCGACGGTCCGCAGCTACTTCACCGGCTCGCTTGAGCTGTCCGCGATCTCGGCGGTGGCCGGGGCGGTGCTCGGCGCGCTGGTGGCCTACGCGGTCGCCTCCGGCAACCCCGACGGGTTCGTCCGGCGGATCTCGCTGGCCGGCTCCGGGGTGCTGTCCCAGTTCGCCGGCGTCACGCTGGCCTTCGCGTTCAACGCCGCCATCGGCCCGAGCGCGGGGTTCCTGCTGCACGCGGGCTGGTACTACGACTTCCCGCAGGGCATCGGCCTGATCTACGTGTACTTCCAGGTCCCGCTGATGGTGCTGGTGTTCCTGCCGGCCATCGACGGGCTGAAGGCGCAGTGGCGCGAGGCGTCCCAGACCCTCGGCGGGTCGACCTGGCAGTACTGGCGCTACGTCGGCGGCCCGCTGCTGGCGCCCGCGTTCTTCGGCGCGCTGCTGCTCCTGTTCGCCAACGCGCTGTCGGCCTACGCCACCATCCAGGCGTGGGAGAACCAGATCCCTTACACCGTGCCGCAGCAGATCTACAACGCGATCAACAGCGAGGTCGGCCTGGCGTCCAACGCCGGTGACGTGCTCGCGCTCGGCATGGTCGTGGTGGTCGCGATCGTGATGACCGGGTACGCGCTGATGCAGCGGAGGGCGGCACGATGGCTGCGGTAACTTACCTCGGCGAGTCCGCGCTCGCCGAGCCGGGCGGCCCGCCGGGGCCGCGGATCAGGCCCAACCGCCGGCTCCAGGCCTTCCGCTACACCGTCTTCACCGTCTTCGGCCTGTTCATCGGCCTTCCGCTGCTGGCGATGGTGCGGTTCTCGCTGGAGGGCAAGCAGCTCGGCACCTGGTCGGTGTCGGCCTGGGAGCAGATCCCCACCTACCCGGGGCTGCTCGGCGCCATCGAGGTCACCCTGGAGCTGGCGCTGATCAGCTGCGGCGTGGTGCTGCTGCTGCTGGTCCCGACGATGATCTGGATCCGGCTGCGGGTCAGGCGGCTCAGCAGGACGTTCGAGTTCATCTGCCTGCTGCCGCTGTCCATCCCGGCGATCGTCCTGGTCGTCGGCCTCGGCCCGATCTACAACCAGATCGAGCGCTACAACCTGTCCACGCTGATGCTGTTCTGGGTCTACGTCATCCTGGCGCTGCCCTACGGCTACCGGGCGCTGGCCTCTGGCCTGGACGCGATCGACGTGACCACGCTGTCGGAGGCGGCCCGCAGCCTGGGCGGCGGCTGGGGCACCGTGATCTTCCGGGTGATCGTGCCCAACATGTGGCCGGCCATCGTGAACACCCTGCTGCTGACCTCGGCGCTGGTGCTCGGCGAGTTCCCCATCGCCGAGATCCTCAACTACATCAACCTCCAGGTCGCGCTGTTCAACATCAGCCGTGCCAGCACCAACGCCGGGGTGCTCTTCGCGACCTCGGCGGCCTCGCTGCTGTTCGCCTTCGTCCTGCTGTTCATCCTGTCCTACGCCTTCCGCGGCCGCCGCCGCGCGAGGCGGTAACGGAGCCGACGTGACAACTTCTGCCGCCGACACCCACACCGCGCCGGCCAAGGCCGGCGTGGAGGTCAGGCTTGAGGGCCTGCACCGGCGCTACGGCCAGGTCGTGGCCCTCAACGGCGTGGACCTGACGCTGCACCCCGGCGAGCTGGTCGCGCTGCTCGGCCCGTCGGGCTGCGGCAAGACCACCACGCTGCGGCTGCTGGCCGGGCTTGAGGACGCCGACCAGGGCCGGATCACCGTCGGCGGGGTGGACGTGACCCGGCTGCCGGCCAGCAAGCGGGACATGGGCATGGTCTTCCAGGCCTACTCCCTGTTCCCGCACCTGACCGTCCGCCAGAACGTCGCCTTCGGGCTGCGGCTGCGCAAGGTCGGCAGCGCCGAGCGGGACCGCCGTGCCCTGGAGATGCTGGAGCTGGTCGGCCTCGCCGCTCAGGCCGACAGGTACGTCAGCCAGATCTCCGGCGGCCAGCAGCAGCGGGTCGCGCTGGCCAGGGCACTGGCGATCGAGCCCAAGGTGCTGCTGCTCGACGAGCCGCTGTCGGCGCTGGACGCGAAGGTCCGCGCCCAGCTGCGGGATCAGATCCGCAAGATCCAGCTCGATGTCGGCATCACGGCCCTGTTCGTGACGCACGACCAGGAAGAGGCGCTGGCCATCGCCGACCGGGTCGGCGTCATGCGGGACGGCCGGATCGAGCAGCTCGGCACGCCGACCGACGTCTACTCCAGGCCCGCCACCTCGTTCGTGGCCGAGTTCGTCGGGCTCACCAACCGGCTGGACGGCACGGTGTCCGGCGGCAAGGTCGTCGTGCGGGGCTGTGAGCTGCCGCTGGTGGACGCGGCCAGCGTGCCCGACGGCCCGGCCATCGCGCTGGTCCGCCCCGAGGCCGTCAGCCTGGCGGCCGCCGCCGGGCAGCCGTCGGGGCCGCTGACCGGCACCGTCATCGCGATCACCTTCCTCGGCGCGACCAGCCGGGTCAGCGTGGACCTGGGCGGCACCACGGTGCTGGCCCAGCTCTCCACCGCCGACGCGGCCGGCCTGGCCGCCGGCAGCCAGGTGGCGCTGACCATCCGCCCCGACCCGGTGCTCGTCTCGGCGGACCAGCCCGCGGCGGTGCAGGCCGAGGCGTGAGCGGGCAGCACCCCTACCTGACCACCCAGCGCCGCCTCGGTCCCGGCGCGGTGCTGCGCACAGGGACCGCCGCGGCGTACCGCGCCGTCCAGGTCATCGCCGGCGAGCCGCACCTGATCAGGGACCTGCGCACGGGCGACGACCAGTCGCGCCGGGCCGCCAGCCGGCCGCTGCTCAGCCTGGTGCACGTCACCGACCTGCAGCTCGCCGACGTGCAGTCACCGGCCAGGTTCGAGTTCCTGAACAGGTACTTCGCCGACCCCAGGTACGCCAAGCTGGTCCCCGTGCAGCGCCCGCAGGAAGCGCTGACCGCGCACGCCGTGCGGGCCACCCTGGCCACCGTGAACGCGGCGGCCGGGCCGGCCACCGGCGTGCCGCCGCAGCTCGCGATCACCACCGGCGACGCCATCGACAACGCGCAGTGGAACGAGACGCAGAACTTCCTGGCGCTGCTGGACGGCGGCGCGGTGGCGATGAACTCCGGCGGACCCGGCTACCAGGGCGTGCAGGCGGCGGACTGGCCCGACGACATCTTCTGGCGGCCGGACGGCGACGGGCCGGGCGGCCCGGACATCTTCCGGGCCATGTTCGGCTTCCCGCACCATCCCGGCCTGCTGGGCCGCGCGCTCGCCGAGTTCACCGCGACCGGGCTGACGATGCCCTGGCTGTCCTGCTTCGGCAACCACGAGGCGCTGATCCAGGGCGTCGGCGCGCTCACCCCCGGCCTGGCCGCCGCGCTGACCGGGGACCGCAAGCCCACCGCGCTGGCGGACGGCTTCGACCATGACAAGGCGCTGGCCCTGTTCACCGGCAGCGCCGAGGTGTTCATGGCCGGCCCGTCGGCCGCCGTGGCCGCCGACCCCGCGCGCCGCCCGGTGACCCGGCAGGAGTTCGTGGCGGCGCACTTCCGCGCCGGGGCGCGGCCGGCCGGGCACGGCTTCACCGAGGCCAACCGCCGCGACGGCACCGCGTACTACGTGCACGACACCCCGGCCGCCCGGCTCATCGCCCTGGACACCAACTGCGTGGCCGGCGGCGCCGACGGCTGCCTGGACCGCGACCAGGCCAGCTGGCTGGCGCGGCAGCTAGCGGAGGTCAGCTCCGCCTACCTGGGTGCCGACGGGCACCAGGTCGCCACCGGGAACGACGACAAGCTGGTCATCCTCTTCTCCCACCACGGCGTCTCCACCCTGGAGAACGACCAGGTCGGGCACGCCGGGCCGGACGGCGAGCCGCTGCTCGGCGGGACCGAGCTCGTGGCCCTGCTGCACCGGTTCCCCAACGTGGTGCTCTGGCTGAACGGGCACACCCACATCAACGCGGTGCACCCCAGGCCCGCGCCGCCCGGCTCGCCGGGCGGCGGCTTCTGGGAGGTCACCACCTGCGCCGTGGTGGACTGGCCGTGCCAGACCCGGCTGGTCGAGATCGTCGACGCGGGCGAGTACCTGTCCATCGTCTGCACCATGCTCGATCACGACACCCCGGCGCAGGTAGCGGCGGCCGTCAGCACGGCCGAGCTGGCGTCGCTGCACCGGGAGCTCGCCGCCAACATGCCGTTCGCCGGCACGTCGGGTCCTGGCGCGGGCAGCCCCGCCGACCGCAACGTCGAGCTGCGCATCGCGGCCCCGTTCCCGGCCGGCCGGCTGCCCGCATGCTAGCGGCGCCGGGCACGGGCGATGACGACGCCGCCCGGCAGGCCCGGCACCGGGCCAGGTACCGGGAGCTGGCGGCCGAGTACGCCGGCCGCCCTGACTGGAGCGCCGCGCGGCTGCGGGCGGAGCGGCAGCAGGCGCTGCGCGACCTTATCGCGGTGGCCAAGGCCCGGTCGCCCTGGCACGCCAGGCGGCTGGCGGGCATCGACCCGCGCGAGATCACCGAGGACACCCTGGCCGAGCTGCCGGTGATGACGAAGTCCGACCTGATGGAGAACTTCGACGAGATCGTCACCGACCGCCGGCTGACCCGGCGGCTGTGCGAGAGCCACCTGGACGGCCTGGCGGGCGATCGCGACGTCCGGCTGCTGGGGGAGTACCACGTCGTCGCCTCGGGCGGGTCCAGCGGGCTGCGCGGCATGTTCGTCTACGGCTGGGATGCCTGGGCAATCTGCTACTCCTCCATCGTCCGGTTCCAGCGCCGCGCCTGGGCGGGCGATCCGGCCCTGGCGGATGTGCCCAGGCGGACCGCGGTGGTCGCCGGGTCGAGCCCGCGGCACCTGTCCACCGCCATCAACCTGACCTTCTCCCGGCCGCGGGCCGGCGGCCGGGCCATGTTCTCCGTCGGCCAGGGCGCCGCCGAGATCGTAGCCGGGCTGAACCGGATCGAGCCGACCGTGCTGATGTGCTACAGCTCGTTCCTGCCCGCGCTGGCGGCGCAGGCCGCCGCCGGGCGGCTGCGCATCGCGCCCCGCCAGGTCATCGGGCTGGCCGAGCCGCTGCTCCCGGAGATCAGCGAGGCCGTGGCGGCGGCCTGGGGCGTGCTGCCGGTGAGCAACTACGGGATGTCAGAGGGCCTGTTCGCCCGGTCCTGCGGGCAGAGCCTGCACCTGCCCGATGACCTGTGCATCACCGAGCCGGCCGGCCCCGGCGGCGTGATCGTCGGCTCCGGCACGCTGTCCCGGACGGTCTACGTGACCAACCTGTATAACCCGGTGCTGCCGCTGATCCGGCTTGAGGTCACCGACGAGCTCATGGTCCTGAACCGGGCCTGTCCCTGCGGCTGCGCGTTCCGGGTCATCGGCGCCCCGCAGGGCCGCCTGGACGAGGTGTTCACCTACCAGGGCGGGCTGGTCGTGCACCCGCACGTGTTCCGCGGTTCGCTCAGCGTGCAGCCGGGCATCCTGGCCTACCAGGTCCGGCAGACGCCAGGCGGCGCCGACATCGACATCGTGCCCGCGGCCGGCGGCGCGGCCGCACACGGCTCCGTAGCGGCCCGGATCGAGGCCGAGGTCACCTCGGCGCTTGAGGCCGTCGGGCTGGCCGGGGCGCAGGTGCGCGTGACTGTCGTCGCCGCGCTGGAGCGCACCGTGGCCGGCAAGCTGCGCCGGTTCGCGCCGCTGCCGCGCTGACGTCGCCGGGCACCGGCCATACCCGCCCCGACCTGGGCGTCCACTGACTCGTCCGTCGCCAGATAATCTGATCTGTCGTATCTTGTCGCGTCATAGGCGGCTTGCTACCATCGGCGCATATAGGGGGCGCTGTCACCTGGCGCCGGGACCTCTGAGCGAACGGCGGACCCGGAGGTGGCCATGGACACCAGCGCCTACCCTGCGGCCTGGGGCCTGCCCGCCTGCTGGCAGCGCATGCGCGAGCTGGTCCAGGACGCCTTCTGCTCGCCAGATCATGATCATTTCTCGTTAGGCCGGCATTTCCTGGAACTGCGGGACAGCCGTTCCGCGCTCCGCCTCGCCGTGTTCGTGACCGGTGCCCGGCTGAGCGGCGCGGGCCTTTCCGATGACATCATCCGCGGCGGCGCGGCCATCGACATGGCGGCCAGGGCGCTCGCCCTCCAGGAGCGGCTCACCGACGGCCTGGCCTGCCCGCCCGGCGAGAACCGCGCGATCCTGGTCCTCGGCGCGGACTGGAACCTGGCCGCCTCGGCCGCGCTGTGCGGGGCGCTGCCAGCCGCCACCCGCGACATCATGGCCGGCGAGTGCCTGGCGCTGTTCGAGCGCCGGTTCCGCGGCGCCGCGGCCATCGCGGCCAGCCGGGTCGCCGGGCGGCCGCTGACGCCGGATGAGTACCTGGCCGTTGCGCGCGACACCACGGGGGCGACCTTCGCGGCCCTGGCCTCCATCGGCGCGCTGCTCAGCGGCGTGCCGGGGCCGGCCCGCGAGGCGCTGGCGCGCACCGGGGAGAACATCGGCATCGCGGCGCGCATCCTCGACGACCCGGACCCCGCGGCGGTCCCCGGCGGCGACCCGGCCGCCGCGGCCCTCCGCCACCTCGATCTCGCGGCCGCGGCGGCCGCGCCGGTCCTGCCCGCGCTGGACCGCGAGCTCCGACATGACATGGCCCGGCTGCTGTCTGTCCTTGGCCGGCCCGTAACCGTGGAGGTGGGCACCTGAGCACTCCCGTGGCGCAACGCCATCCCTCCCCTGCCGCGTCGTCGTTCCTCAGCGGCCCGTGGATCAACGATGCCCGCAAGATCCGCGACGAGTACCTCGGCCTCGCCGGGCTCGACGGCGGGGACGCCAGCCTGATCGTCCGGCTGAACGTCACGGTGACCGGCCTGCCCGGCCAGGACCGGTCACTGCACGGGCACATCGAGTGCAGCGAGACCATGGTGGACGTCGAGGAGGGGCACCTGTCCGCCCCGCACGCCACCCTGGTGATGGCCTACGGCACCGCCCAGGACCTGCTGCTGGGCGGCGACATCGTGCAAGACGGCCTGGCCGCGATGGTCGACGGCCGGATGACCGTGCAGGGCCCGATGAGCAAGGTGGTGGCCCTCGGCGGTTTCCTCTCCACCTATGGCGCGCCGCTGGTCGTGGACGTCAGCGCCCGGCTGCGCGAGATCACCGCCGCGGAGGCCGCCAGTGACTGACGACGTCTACGAAGAGCGCCCCGACCACCTGGACAGCACCTACCGCGCCTTCCACGGCGCCGGCCGCTCGGTGGCCTGGTGGCCGCGCGGCGGGTTCTGGTTCGTAGCCGGCCACGAGGAGGTCATGCAGGCCGCCAAGGACAGCGAGACCTTCTCCTCCCGGCACGACATCCCCAACGGCAGCTCGCCCTACCTCGGCGTGATGGTCCCGCCGACCCCCATCGCGGCCAACCCGATCGAGCTGGACCCGCCCGACCACGCGGTCCGGCGCCGGGCGGTGAACCGCCGGCTGCTGCCGCGCGGGCTCGCCGCGCTGGCCCCCGACGTGCGGCGCTACGTCACCTGGTGCATCGACCGGCGGATCCGCGACGGGAAGATCGACCTGTTCCACGACCTGGCCAAGCTGGTGCCGGCGATGGTCACCTTCCGGCTGCTCGGCCTGCCGCTTGAGTACGCGGGCCAGGTCGCCGACGCCGTGCACGTCAGGGGCGAGGACCGGTTCGCGCTCAGCCCGGTCTGGACCCAGACCGTCGAGCAGATCATCGAGGCGATGATCGAGCGCCGCCGCGAGCCGGCCGACGACCTGATCTCTGACCTGGTCGCGGTGCAGTCCGATGGCAGCCGGGTGCCGGAGAAGAAGGTGCTGGCCATCTGCCTGACGATGATCATCGGCGGCATGTCCACCACCGCCAAGGGGGCGCTCGGCAGCCTGTGGCACTTCGGCTGCTCCGCCGCTGACCGGCAGCGGCTCATCGATGACCCCGAGGCCATCGGGCCGGCCGTCGAGGAGATGCTGCGCTACTTCAGCCCGGTACCCCTGCTGGCCAGGACCGCCACGAAGCAGACCACCCTCGGGCCGGCCGAGATCGCCGAGGGCGACCGGGTGGTCATCGGCTACGGCGCGGCCAACCGGGACCCGGCGGTCTTCGACAACCCCAACGAGGTGGACATCGCCAGGTCGCCGAACCCGCACGTGGCGATGGGCCACGGCGGCCACTTCTGCGTCGGCGCCGCGCTCGGCCGGATGGAGCTGGCCATGATCATCACCGAGGTGCTGCGCCGGATGCCCGACTACGAGCTCCAGGCCGACCGGGAGTTCCTGCGCCGCCTCACCGTCCGGCCGCAGTCGCTGCCGGCCACCTTCACCCCCGGCGAGCCCGAGGGCGACATCGACGCCATCTCCCTGGCGCGGCCAGAGCCGGCCGGCGCCGCGGCGGTGCAGTCAGAGCCGGCCGCAGCCGCGGCAGTGCAGCCAGAGCCGGCCGCAGCCGCGGCAGTGCAGCCAGAGCCGGCCGCAGCCGCGGCGGGGGGATGACGGGGACGGCGCCGGGCCTGGCGGGGTCATGCAGGCGGTTATCCTCGCGGCCGGCAAGGGCCGGCGCATGGAGCCGCTGTCGGCGCGGTGCCACAAGGCGCTGCTGGAGATAGCCGGGACCACCATCCTGGGCCGGGCGCTCGACAGCCTGCTGGCGGCCGGGGTCGCCCCGGTCACCGTGGTGACCGGGCACCGCGAGGACGACATCGTCTCGTTCGTCACCCGGCGCTACCCCGGCGCCCCGGTCCGGTTCGTGACCAACCACAAGTACGCCAGCACCAACAACATCGTCTCCCTGGCCCTGGCGCTGGAGAGCATCAGCTACGACGCCGACGTGATCGTGGTCGAGTGCGACCTGCTGTTCGAGCCGCACCTGATCGACGGCCTGGTCGCGCACCCGGCGCGGAACGTGGCGCTGGTCGACTCCTACCGCACCGGCATGGACGGCACCGTCGTGGCGACCAGGGACGGGTACGTCAGCGAGGTCTTCCCGACCGCGCGGCAGGACGCCGGCTTCCGCTACGACGACAAGCTCAAGACGCTGAACCTGTACCGGTTCGACCGCGAGTTCTGCCGCCGCACGCTGGCCCCGATGCTCCGCGCCTACGCCAGCTACGTGGACCCGAACTGCTACTACGAGCTGGTGCTCGGCATGCTGGCGAACATCCCCGAGCACCGCGTCTACGCCCAGCCGGTAGACGGCAGCGACTGGGCCGAGGTGGATGACCCCACCGACCTGCGGGCCGCCCGGTTCCTGTTCGACCCGGCCGGGCGCGCCGCGATGCTGGACGAGGCGTTCACCGCGCGCTGGTCGGCCGGGCTGCTGGACTTCTCGCTGCCCGCCAACCCGTACTTCCCCACCCCCGCGATGCTGGCCGCGCTGCGGCACAGCCTGCCCGAGCTGGCCACCGGCTACGGTTCTGCGCAGTCGCTGCTCGATGAGAAGGCCTCGTACCTGGTCGGCTGCGACCCGGCGCGGATTCACCTGATCAGCGGCGCGTCGGCGGCCTACCCGCTGCTGCGCGCCCGGCACGGCGGCGGCACGGTGCTGCTGCCGACGCCGACGTTCGGGGAGTACCCGCGCTGCTTCCCCGGCGCGCGGACCTACGCCGACCCGCCGGGACCGCGCCTGGCCGGGCTCGCCGCCGCGGCGGCCAGCGCGGACCTGGCCGTGGTGGTGAACCCGAACAACCCCACCGGCTCGGTGCTGCCGACCCAGGCGCTCTACGAGCTGGCGGCTGGCCTGCCGGGCACCACGTTCGTCGTGGACGAGTCGTTCATCGCCTTCAGCGGCCAGCCGTCCATGGTCGGCCTGCTGGAGGCCGCGCCGCTCGGCAACGTCGTGGTGCTGTCCAGCCTGGGCAAGTCGCTCGGGGTGCCGGGGCTGCGGCTGGGCTACGTGTACACGGCGGGCGAGGAGTGGCGCGCGGGGTTCCGCGCGGAGCTGCCGATCTGGGGCGTCAACTCCGTAGCCGAGCATTTCCTTGAACTGGCCATCAAGTACCGCACCGAGCTGGCCGAGTCGATCCGGCTCGTGGTGGCGGAACGGGCCAGGCTCGCGGCGCGACTCGCCGCGCAGCCGCTGGTCAGCCAGGTGCACCCCAGCGCCGCTAACTTCCTGCTGGCCGACCTGCGCGGCGGCCCCGGCGCCGCCGCGCAGGCCAGGGCCGCGCTGCTGGAGCGGGACAAGATCGAGGTCAAGGACGTGACCGGCCGCTTCCCCGGCGGCGTGCCCCGGCTGCGGATCACCGTCCGCGCCCCGGCCGACAACGCCCGGCTGCTCGCGGCGATGGGCTCGCTCGACCTGGCGGCGGCCCGGTGACCGGGGCGGGCCAGGACGGGGCGGCAGGGCGGGATGGGGCGGCAGGGCTGGGTGGGGCGGGAAAAGACTGGCAGCGGATCTGGCGGTCCCGGCCGGCCCCGGCCACCGCTGCCACGGACCTGGCCGGCCTGCTCGCGGCCGATGGCTATGACAATGCGTTCGGCCATATCCCGGAGTCCGCCTGGCGCGAGATGGTCGCGTACTGGCGGGCGGAGCTGGGGATCACGCCCGGCATGTCGGTCTTCGAGATCGGCTGCGGCGCCGGCGCGTTCCTGCACGACTTCTCCCTGATGGGCTGCGCCGTCGGCGGCCTTGACCTGTCCGCCGGGCTGATTTCGGTGGCCAGGTCGGTGATGCCGGACGGCAGGTTCCGGGTCGCCGACGCGGCCGACTTCGGCGGCGCCGAGCGGGCCGACGTCGTGGTCGCCTGCGGCGTCTTCATGTACTTCCCCGGCCAGCGGTACGCGCGGTCCGTGCTGGCCGCGATGGCCAGGGCCGCGCGGCACGCGGTGCTGATCCTGGACCTGCCGGACGCCGCCCGCCGGGAGCAGGCCGTCGCCAGCCGGATCGCCGCGGTGGGTGGCCCGGCGGAGTACCAGCGCCGCTACAGCGGCCTTGAGCACTGCTACTACGACCGCGCGGAGCTGAGCGCACTGCTGGGCGGCGCCGGCTACCAGCGGGTCAGCGCCGATGACGTGCGCATCGCCGGGTACGCGAACGCGCCGTTCCGGTTCGACCTGCACGGCCTGCGGACGCCGCTGGCCTGATGGGATCGCCCCGCGTGCCCGCCGAGCTGCCTGGCCATCCCGACGAGGTGATGCGGCCAGAGCGGCTGGCCATGCTGCCGCCGTCCCGGCTGAGCGCCAGCCGCGCGCTGGTGCACAAGATGATCGCCCAGCGCTGGCAGGTCGAGCTGCGCCGGATGGAGATCGACAGCCGGGCGCGCGGCGAGGCCGTGTACCGGGTCACCGCCGGCGGCCAGGTCTTCGAGTTCGTCGTGTTCTCCGCAGAGCCGGCGCCGGGCCGGCGCAGCGGCCGGATCATCTCCGAGCACTGGGACATGACCGGCGTGCTGACCGAGGGCCGCGCCACCGCGGCGCTGATCGACGGCGCGCGCCGGGAGATGCCGAGGCTGTACCGGGGCCGGGCCGCGCCTGGCACGCTGCTGTGGTGCCGGTCCAATCGCAGCGAGCGCGCGTTCGCGCACACCGTGCGGCGGCTGGCCGCCGGCCGCCAGCCCGACCTGGCCAGGCTCGCCGGCATCGGCTACCTGATGCGGAACGCGGCCCTGGAGGGCAACGGCGCGTTCGGCACCCGGTCCTACCTGTCGCTGGGCGCCGGGCACCCGCTGGCCGCGCCGTACCAGGCCGAGATGCTGGCCGCGTACCTGATCCGCGAGTTCGCCGCCGACCTGGCCGAGCACCTGGCCAGGCAGCTCGCCGGCGGCGCCGGGCGTGCCGCCGTGCTCGTCCCCGGGCTGCGGCGCTACCTCGGGCTTGGCAACGGGTCCGGGCTGGGGCTGGTGTTCTTCGTCAATAACCATCCGCTGCTGGTGGACCGGTGGCTGAGTAACCGGGCGGCGGCGCTGGACGCCGCCGGCCGGCTGCCCGCCGGGCCGGGCGCGCCGTGCCTGGGCCGGCTTGGCGGGCTGATCGCCCGCGCCATCGACTATCACGCGCAGGACCGGCTGAGCTATACCGCGTTCCCTGCCCCGGCGGCCATCGCCGCCGGGCTGCGCACCGCCGCCGGCCGCCTGGATGCGCTGGCAGGTCGCGGGGCAGGCCGGGAGCCCGGCGGCGGGTCCGGTGGCCGGTCCGGTGGCGGGTCCGGTGGGGAGCCCGGTGGTGCGCCCGGTGGTGAGCACAGTGGGGAGCAGAGTGGTGAGCAGAGTCCCGCGCCGTGCCTGGGGGAGGTGCTGGCCGCGCTGGCCGAGGGCATCGGCCAGCCGGCCACCGAGGTGCTTCGGGCGCTGGCCATCGAGCTGGTGCCCGGTCTCGCCGACCGGCTCGCCGCCGAGCCGGGGCGGGACGAGGTGCTGGCCCGCGACCCCGGCATGCCGCTGGCCCGGCTGCGCGACATCGTCGCCCGCGAGTACGCCTGGGCGCTGCGCACCGACCTGGACGCGCCCGGTGCCCGCGCCTACACCTGGTACCGGTCCCGGCTGGCCGAGGAACCGCGCCGGGGCCGCCGCGAGGAGGTGCCGGACGGCCGCGACTGGGCGCTTGACCTGCCGGGCGATCTCCAGCGGCTGATGGCAGACACCGGGCCAGGCCTCGGCGACTACAGCACCGGTGAGTACCGCACCGGCGAGTACGGCGCTGGCCAGTACGGGTCCGATGGGTACGGGGCCGGGCCCGGGGCAGTCGGAGAGTTCCTGGCTGGCCATCCGGAGCACCGGGCCGCCGTGCAGCGGGTTCAGGGGCTCGCCGGGCTGCGCTATCACTCGCCGCACATGAACATGGCCGACGAGGGCTTCCTCCCCGTGCAGATCACCCGGCTGGTCAACGCGGCCTTTCACGGCCTGGACAAGACCGTCAACTATCGGGACCGCGCGGTGCTCGGCGTGCTGTTCCAGGGCGCGCCGTCGCGCGGTGAGCTGGCCGGCTGGCACGGCGACTGGTTCTGGCCCCCAGAGCCGGAGCTGGCGCCAGTACCAGTACCAGTACCAGTACCGACGCGAGCGCGGGAGCCAGCGCCAGCGCCAGCGCGGGCGGCAGCGCCAGTGCGGGCGGCAGCGCCGGTGGCGAGGCCGGTGCCAGTGGTGGAGCCGGTGCCGGGCGGGCCGGGATGAGCCGGCCAGTGCTCCGGGTCTCGCTGCGCGAGGCCCGGCTGGTGATCGGGCGGCTGCTGCTGGCCGCCGGGCTGCCGCCCGGTGCCGTGCCGGCCGTCACCGAGTTCGTCATCGTCGCGGAGCTGGCCGCGCCCGCCGGCGCGTCCGCCCTGCGCTACCTGCGCGCCGAGTTCAACGCGCTGCGCGCAGACGCCCGCCACCCCGGCCTGCCCTGCCGGCACACCGGTCCCGGCCAGGTGAGCGCGGACGCCGGCGGCCGGGCAGCCCTGCTGCTCGCCCCCGACCTCGCCGACCTAGCCATCGCGACAGCCGGCATCCCCGCCAGCTCCATCCCCGCCAGCTCCATCCCCGCCAGCTCCATCCCCGCCAGCTCCATCCCCGCCAGCTCCATCCCCGCCAGCTCCATCCCCGCCAGCCCTGACCCCGGCGGGCTCCGTACCGCCGAGGTCCGCGTCACGTCCATCCGCGACCCCGTCTTCCTGGCGGCACTCGGCCTTCCCGATGTCGGCCTGCACGCGGCGGGCCTAGGACCTGTAATGGCAGGGTCGGCAGGCGCCGGACCCGGCGGCACGGAACTGGCCGGGGCGGGTTATCCGCCTGGCTACCGGCTGTCCGCGCGGATTCCGTGCGGCGCGGCGCGGGGCATCGGCTCCGCGGTGGTGACCTGCACCGTGCTGCCCGGTTGCGACGGGCCTTACGGCAGCGAACGCGGTTTCACTGTCGTAAATGCGAAAGCGAAACTGAGTTCACTGTCGCTGGCGGGGGAGCCGGGGCCGGCCGGTGCGCCCCGTGCCGCGCCGCATCCGGCGATAGCCGGCGGGCTGGCGGTCGAGGCCGGGCTGTGGGACTGGCTCTGCGACGCGGCGGCGGCCGCGCTCACGCCCGACACGCCGCAGTCCCGTCGGCACGCCGGGCACCTGGCACCGCCGCGCCCACCCACCGAGTGCGGCCCATCACGACACCCGGCTGCGCCGCGCGGCGAGTCGGCTACCGGATCCGGTTCAGCTACCGGACAGTGAAATAGCCACGGCACCCGGCTCAAATTGTCCGGCGAGTCGGCCGCTGCACCCGGTTCAGCCGGCGAGCAGCGAGCCGGCCACGGCAGCCAGCGCGTCCAGGGCGGCCGGCCGTGCGCCCAGCGCGGCGGCCACCTCCAGCGCGTCTAGCGCGCGGGCGACCCTGGCCTGCGCGTCGGCCGTGGCCCGCTCGACGCCGTCCGAGCCGGTGACCAGCGCGGCAGCCTGCTCCCGCTGCTCGTCATCCAGCGGCGCGACCAGCAGCTCGCGCAGCGGCGGCCCGGCGACGGGGTCTTCCAGCGCGTAGATGACCGGCAGCGTGTAGGTGCCCTCCACCATGTCGTGCCCGGCCGGCTTGCCCAGCTCATGCGTCGCGCTCACGATGTCCTTGATGTCGTCGCAGACCTGGAATGCCATCCCGAACTCCTGGCCGTAGCTGGCCAGTGCGCCGGCCAGCTCGACAGGGCCGCCCGCGGCCAGCGCGCCCATCCGCGCGGCGGCCGCCATCAGCGACGCGGTCTTCCCGCCGATGGCGCTCAGGTAGGACGCCACCGTGCGGCCGGCGTCGTAGGAGTACCGCATCTGCTCCAGCTCGCCGTCGCAGAGCCTGGCCAGGGTCAGCGCTATCAGGCCGACCGTGTCGCCACCGAGCGACATGGCGATCCGCGACGCGCGGGACAGCAGGACGTTCCCGGCCATCGCGGCCATGACGTTGCCCCACCGCGCGTTGGCGCTGGGCACACCCCGCCGGAACGGCGCGGTGTCGATCACGTCGTCGTGGTAGAGCGTGCCGACGTGCAGCAGTTCCACGGCGACGGCCGCCTGCACCACGGCGTCGCTGACCGTCCCAGACACCGCGGCCGCCGCGCACAGCGCGATGGCCGGCCTGATCCGCTTGCCGCCCGCGCCGATGAGGTGGCCGGCCACCTCGGTGAGCAGCGGATCCTGGGCGGCGACGGCGACCATCAGCTCACCGGAGACGCGGGCGGCGCCGTCCCCGATCGCGGTCTCGATGCGCTGCGCGAGATCCATCAGCGTGCGCTCGCGGGCACGACGCCCGCCGATGGCAGGCTGCACTCGAAGCTGGTCAGCGTGATCACCTCACCGTGATGGTCGATCATCTTGCCGTGGTCATAGGTCCGGTACGCCTCGGCGGGCCAGCGCGAGCCGTAGATCCGGTCCAGGTAGCCACGGGCCGGCTCGTCGCGCACCGAGGACAGGCTCAGCGGGCCGAACGGCCGCCTGATCAGCTCGTCCAGCTCGCCGTCGTAGAAGTACTCGCCTGGCCACCGGTCCCTGGCCCCCGCGTCCGCGTGCGCGAGCTTGTGGCTGATCCGGCGCTCGCGCAGCGGCAGGATGTCCACGAACGGGTGCAGGAAGTCATCGCCGCGCCGGAGCCGCCGGCCATCCAGGGGATAAGCGCGGTACCTGACCCGGCTGCCCGAGCCGAGCCCGAAGCCGCGCCGTTCCAGCCACCGGGTAGCCGGCGCCCGGCTGAACGCGGAGTCCTCCATGATCACGATGTCCGCGTCGTCGTCCCAGGGGATGAACCCGCCGTGCCGCACCGCGCCGAGCAGCGTCCCGCCGACGATGCTGTACGGGACGGCCATCCAGGCCAGCAGCTCATCCAGCACGTGCAGCGTGGCGTAGACACGGTCCACCACCCACTGGTCGGTCCGCCCGAACTCACAGCCAGCCACGCTGCGCCGCCTTCACCCCGGCCTCGAACCTGCTGGTGGCGCCGAGCCGCTCCATCAGCCCGGAGATCTTGCGCCGGACCGTGCGCTCGGACAGCCCCAGGCGCCGTCCGGCCGCCTCGTCGGTGAGCCCCATCGCGATCATCCGGAGTATCTCCTGCTCCTCAGGGGTCAGGCCGGTCAGCGAGTCCGCCGCGGCGCACGCGCCGAGAGGGACCGCGATCTCCCATGCCTGCTCGTAGATCGCGACCATCGAGGCGACGATGCCCCCCTCGGTCGTGCAGATGGCCCCGGCCCTGGTGTTCTCCGGGTCGATCGGGACCAGCGCGATCCGCCGGTCGAAGATCAGCATGCGCGGCGGCAGCAGCGGCGCGGTGCGGACCTCGCCGCCGAGGTCGGTCAGCCACCGGGCATAGGCATAGGTGGCCGCGTCGTTGCGCGCGCTGTCCTGGTACAGGGTGAGCACGGAGATGCCCCGGTCCAGCGCGTCGGCGTCCAGCGGCCGGGAGGCCGCCAGGCTCGCCTCGGACTGCGGGCCGGGCATCACCGACAGGCACTCGCTGGTCAGCTCCGCGGCCAGGATCTCCAGCCGGGCCTGCACCGCGTCCAGGCCGACCAGGTGCTCGATCCCGTCGGCGGGCCGCCCGGGGAGCAGGTCGGAGTACTCTTCCAGGGCCTCGGCGATGGTTACCCGGCTGAGCGCCAGCTCGTGACGCCGGCGGGCCAGGTCTTCCTCCTGGCGGTGCAGGATGGCGGCGAGCCCGATGTCCGGGGTTACCGCGCGCAGCCGTCCCGGATCCTCGCGGGACTCGCGCACCAGGCTGAACCGGACCAGCTCGTCCAGGCTGTCCCTGACCTCGCTCTCGGGGAGGCCGAGCCGCTCGCAGAGGCCGGCGACGCCCAGGGTTGGCTCCGCCAGCATGGCCCGGTATACCGATTCAGCCGTTGTGCTAAGCCCGATTCCCTGGAGCATGCACGTACTCTTCTCTGCGCAAATGCCGTTTACCAGCCTAACAGCAGACCGAGCATGACGCAGCAGGAGGAAATACGGCAGAACGGGCTTTCGGCGGGCGGCCGGGTCGGCGCGGTCAGTCCGGAAAGGGTCAGGCCAGCGCGCCGAGCAGATCCGCGTAGGCGCGGTCGGCCTCGCCCTGCCGCGACTGCACCAGCCGCGCCTGTGGCCGGCTGGCCGTCGCGGCTACCAGGTCGTCGTACATCCGCGACAGCCTGGCCACCCTGGCCGGGGTCATCCGGGCCGGCTGGCCGGTCTCCGCGAGCTCCCGCTCGGCGAACCGCGCCAGCGCGTTCTCCCTGCTGTCCATCAGCACGATCTCGCGAAACGCCGCGCCCGCCTCGTCCGCCAGGCCAGCGAGCTGCCCGTAGAAGGACGGCTTGGACAGGAACTGGCCCGCGACCACGTCGTGCCCGGCGCCCAGGTGCGCCCGCGCCGAGGCCAGCGCGATGTTCCTGGCCAGCAGCCGGGTGCCGACCGGGTCGGCCTGCCAGCCGCCGATCAGCTCGCGCAGCGCGCTGATGTCCAGGTGCAGCGCCGGCGGGTGCCCGTCGGCGTACCTGCGGGCGAGCGTCGTCTTGCCGCAGGCAGGCGGCCCGTTGATCACGATCAGGCGGGGGCGCGGCATACCGGGATGATACGCGCGGGCCGGCGGCCCGCCAGGGAAGCGAATGGCACGTGATGATCACGAGAATGGGTGGCTAAATCGCCTGGTGCGGGCAATTACGATCTGGTTTACCCCCTTTCGCGCGGTCTAGGATGACAGCGACAGCCAGGGGAGGCGGCTCATGGCCAGCACCGCTACCGGGCGCAGGCCCGGATACTGGGCGCCACCCGAGTTCTGGGCCGCTGCCCGCCCCGATCAGCCGGCCTTCGTCGATGGCGACATCGCCCTCACCTACCGGGACTGGAACACCGCCGCCGACCAGCTCGCCGGCGCGCTGGCGGACTTCGGCGTCCCGCCTGCCGCGTGCGTGCGCACCCATCAGCGGGTGGAGTGGTTCATCATCCGGCTTGCCCTGGACAAGCTCGGCTGGGATCACGTCGCGATCAACTGGCAGTTCGGCCCGGCCGAGACCAGGGACGTCGTCATCGCGAGCGGCGCCAGGGTCATCTTCGCCGACGACGCCGACCCGGCGCCGCTGGCCGCCGCGCTGCGCGGCGACGACGTCCGGGTCATCTGCGCGGGCCCGGCGTCCGCGCCTGGGGCCATCGCCCTGGCTGAGCTGCTGACCGACCCGGCGCCGGCGCCCCGGTTCTCCGGCACCACGGCGCCGTTCGTGCGGTACTCCTCCGGCAGCACCGGCACGCCCAAGGGGGTGCGCCGCCCGCCGCCCGCCAGTGAGGCCGACCGGCTCCGCCGCCGGGTGGCGGCGGGTTTCGCGCCCGAGAAGAACCTGGCCACCCTGGGCGCCGGCGTGCCCGCCGACATGCCGGACCGGCGCACCCTCCTGACCACGAACTTCTATACCGGCATCGGGCTGAAGGCCGCGCGGCAGTGCTACTCTCGCGGCGGCACCTGCTACCTGCTCGATCGCTTCGATCCGCTGCGCGCGCTGGAGATCATCGACCGCGAGGGCATCACGCACTGGTCCACCGTGCCGACCAACCTGCACCGGATCCGGATGCTGCCCGGCGACGTGCTGGCCGCCCACCGGGTTGGCACCATGCGGGCGCTCGGCGTCGGCGGCGCGCCGGTGCCGATGTCGCTGAAGCAGTGGGTGCTGTCCTGCTTCGGGCCGTGCCTGTATGAGTCCTACGGCGCGGCCGAGGTCGGCCTGGTCACCCTGATGCCGCCCGAGCTGCACCTGGCCAGGCCAGGTTCCTGCGGGCGGCCCAGGCCGCAGGTCGAGATCCGGGTGGTCGACCGGGCCGGGCAGCCGGTCGCGGCCAACGTCGAGGGCGAGCTGGAGATCAGGACCCCGCTGACCATCAGGAACTACTTCCGTGAGCCGGACCTGGACGACGGCACCGTGACCGGCGACGGGTTCTTCCGCATCGGCGACTGTGGCCGGCTGGACGAGGACGGCTTCCTGTACATCACCGGCCGGGCCAAGGAGATGATCATCCGGGGCGCGTACAACGTCTTCCCCGCCGAGATCGAGAACGTCCTCGCCGCGCATCCCGGCATCCAGGAGGCGGCCGTCATCGGCATCCCCGACGAGGAGTACGGGGAGCAGATCATGGCCTGCTGCCAGACCCCCGATGGCCAGCCCGTGGACCTGGGCGAGCTGCGCGAGTTCGTCGCCGCCCGGCTGGCCTCGTTCAAGCGGCCGAGGGTCTTTGAGTTTGTCGCGGAACTGCCCCGCACCGACACCGGCAAGGTCGCCAAGGCCGCCCTGCGCGAGCCGTTCTGGGCTGGCCGGGCGTTCCGGCTCTGAGCGGATGGCGAGCGACAGCGCCGAGCCGGCGGTACTGACTACCCGGCGGGACGGTGTGCTGATCCTGACGCTGAACCGCCCGGCCAGCGCCAACGCCCTGAACACCGCGCTGCGCCGCGACCTGGACCAGGCCAAGCGGCAGATCGCGGCCGACCCGTCGGTGCGGGTGGTGATCGTGACCGGCGCCGGACGGCACTTCTGCGCGGGCGCCGACCTGCGCGAGGGGCGTGAGCAGCGGCGGGCGGGCCTGGCCGCCTACCCCGGGGCGGCCGACTTCAGCCAGCTCCCGCAGCCAGTGCTCGCGGCGATCAACGGGGCGGCCCTGGGCGGCGGCTGCGAGCTGGCGCTCACCTGCGACTTCCGGTTCATGGCCAGCACCGCGAGCATCGGCCTGCCGGAGATCACCTTCGGCACGCTGCCGCGCGGCGGCGGCACCGCGCTGCTGCCCAGGATCGTCGGCCTGACCATGGCCCGGCAGATGATCATGACCGGCGAGCCGGCCGGCGCGGCGCGGGCCGAGCAGATCGGCCTGGCCGACGGGGTGGCCGGGCCAGGCGAGCTGATGGACCTGGCGCTGGAGTTCGCCTGTCGGCTCAGCGCGCAGCCGGCCTACGCGCTGCGGACCGCCAAGCGGCTGCTGGCCGGGTCGCTGGCGACCGACCTGGCGACCGCCCGCGAGGCCGAGCGCGCCGCCGTCCGCGAGATGGCCACGGACGCCGAGCGGGCCAGCGCCCGCGCCGACGCCGCCGCCCGGCTCCCGGCCTACGCCCGGATCTTCGGCACGCCAGCCCCAGCCCCGCCGGGTGCGGCCCCGCCAGGTGGGACCCCGCCAGGCGCGGCCCGGCCGAGCCGCGAGCGGGAAGACCGCCCCCGGCCATGACCACCACCGCCCCGGATGCCGACCATGCCGGCCATGCCGGGGACGCTGCCGCTCATGCTCGCGTTGTCCCGGATGCGAACGCGGCGGTGCAGTACGCAGCCTGGCGGGCCGGGCGGGTGCCGCCCGCGGAGCAGGTCGCGCCGGGACTGTGGTCGATCCCGGTGCCGATGCCTGGCTCGCTGCGCTACACCCTCATCTACGCGCTTGAGCTGCCCGACGGCGTCGCGCTGGTGGACGCCGGCTGGCCCGACGACACGGCCTGGCAGGCGCTGACCGGGGGACTGGCTGTGGCCGGCTACCGCGTAGCGGATGTCCGCGCGGTGCTGGTCACGCACGCCCACCCGGACCACCTCGGCCTGGCCCGCCGAGTCCGCGACGCCTCGGGTGCCTGGATCGCCCTGCACCCCGCCGACGCCGCTTACCCTGCTGCCGCGGCCAGTGCCGCCCCCGGCGTGGCGGCCTGGCGGCTGGCGGAGCTGGGTATGCCGGGCCCGCCGGGGCGCCTGCCGGGGCAGGCCACCGCGCCGCACCAGTCCGCCCGCCGCGCCGCAGTCCTGCCCGGCGATGCAGTCCTGCCCGGCGATGCAGTCCTGCCCGGCGATGCAGTCCTGCCCGGCGACGCCGACCTGCTGCTGGAGCACGGGAGCCGGCCTGAGCTGCCGGGCTGGGATCTGCGGGCGGTCTGGACCCCCGGTCACTCGGCCGGGCACCTGTGCTTCCACGAGCCTGGCCGGGGCCTGCTGTTCGCCGGCGATCACGTCCTGCCGCGGATCAGCCCGCAGGTGTCGGCGCGGCCCGGCGGGAGCGGTGACCCGCTCGGTGCCTACCTGAGGTCGCTGCGCCTGGTCGGCGCGCTCGGGGAGGTGCGCGTGCTGCCCGCGCACGAGTACCGGTTCACGGGTCTGGCGGACCGGGCCGGGCAGCTTGCCCGCCACCATCAGGCCCGGCTGGCGGAGATCGCGGCGCTGCTGGCCCGTCGGCCGGCGCTGAGCTGCTGGGAGGTCACCCAGGCGGTCACCTGGGCGCGTCCGCTCGGCGAGGCGCCGTGGCGGCATCAGCGCAAGGCGGCCAGCGAGACGCTGGCCCACCTGGTGCACCTGGAGGAAGCCGGGCTGGCCCGGCGCGCCGGAAGCACGCCGCAGCGCTGGGCCCCGGCCGGGCCATCCTGCGCGGCGGGTTACCCGGCCGGCGGCCCGCCAGCCGGGTAACCCGTGTCGAACCCCGCTATCCGACCAGTTCCGCGCCGGCCAGGCTCGCGTACCGGCCGCCGCGCGCCAGCAGTTCGTCCCGCGAGCCGCGCTCGGCGATCTGGCCGTGGTTCATCACCACGATCTGGTCGGCGTCCCTGACCGTGGACAGCCGGTGCGCGATCACCACGGTGGTCCGCCCGACGGCGAAGTCCCTGAGTGTCTCCTGCACCGCCCGCTCGGTCTCGTTGTCCAGCGCGCTTGTCGCCTCGTCCAGGATGACGATCGGCGGGTTGCGCAGCAGCAGCCTGGCGATGGCCAGCCGCTGCCGCTCGCCGCCGGAGAACCGGTATCCTCGCTCGCCGACCACGGTGTGGTAGCCATCAGGCAGCGCCATGATCGTCTCGTGGATCCGGGCCGCCCGTGCCGCGCGCTCCAGGTCCTCGTCGGTCGCCTCGGGCCTGGCGAACCGCAGGTTCTCGGCGATGCTGGCGTGGAACAGGTAGGTCTCCTGGGAGATGAACCCGATGGTGGCGGCCAGCGAGCCGAGGGTGACCTCGCGCACGTCGGTCCCGTCGATGCGGACCTGGCCCCGCTCGGGCTCGTACAGCCGGGCGATCAGGTAGGCCAGCGTTGTCTTCCCCGAGCCGGTCTGCCCGACGATCGCCGTCGTGGTCCCCGCGGGGATGTCCAGGTCGATGTCGCGCAGCGTCCACGGGCCGGCCGGCTCGTAGCGGAAGCCCACGCCGCGCAGCGAGACGCCGCCCTGGCCGCGAACGGCCAGCTCGCGCGCACCGGGCTTCTCGTCGATCTCCACCGGCAGGTCGAGCACCTCGATGATGCGGCCGAAGATGGCCAGCGACGAGGACACGCTGATGCCGATGCCCTGCAGCGAGCTAGCGGGCGAGGCGAGCCGGTTGAGCATGCTGGCGGACGCGACCAGGGTGCCGATGGACGCGGCCGACGCGCTGCGGGTGAGCAGCAGCCCGCCGAGCCAGTACACGATGGCCGGGATCACCGTCAGGCTGGTCCGCCGGGCCGCCAGCCGCCAGCGGCCCGCCATCGCGACCTCGACCTCCAGCCGGGAGATGTGCAGCGACTCCTTGCGGAAGTCCTCGCGCAGCGCCGCCTGGCGGCCCATCGTCTTGGCCAGCAGCACGCCGGCGATGGACAGCGACTCGTGGATCAGCGAGGTCAGCCGGGACAGCCGCTCCTGGCGGCGCTTGACGATGGTGCGGCGGGTGCGGCCGATGCCGAGCGTGAAGGCCAGGTAGGCGGGCACGGCCACCAGCGTGACCAGGGCAAGCTTCCAGTCCAGGATGGTCAGCGCGACCGCCACGGCCAGCGCCGTCGCGACGCTCTGCACCGCCGAGGCGGCCGTGTTGACGAGAATATTGTCGATGCTGCCGATATCGTTCGCGATGCGCGACTGAATCTCGCCGGTGCGCGTATTCGTGAAGAATGCGAATGACATCCGTTGCAAGTGCGAGAAAACAGACAGCCGGATATCGTGCATGATCTGCTGGCCGATTCCCGAGGACAGCCGCTGCGACGCGACCGACAGCGCGCTGCCTGTCCCGGCCGCGGCCACGATCCCGAGCGCATAGGCGGTCAGCAGCGCCATGCTCTTGCGCGGCAGCGCGTCGTTGATGATCGCCTGGATGAAGAACGGCGGGATCACCGAGATCGCGGACAGCGCCAGCACGACGAGCAGCAGCAGGGTCATCCGGCCGCGGTAGGGCGAGAACAGCGCCGCGATCCGGCGCAGCGGCACCCGGCGGCCCGGCTGGCCGGCCGTGTCCGGCAGCGCGGCGCGCCCGGGCGCGGCGGTCATGGCGGTCATGGCGACAGCCAGCTTCCGGTGATCGGCTGCGAGTCGTCGGGCTCGAACCGGGCGATGAGCGGCGGGATCGCACTGAGCACGCGCCATTCGCTGAGGACGCCGGACGCCGCCGAGGCGATGCTGACTACCTCAAGCGAGCGCCCCTTCAGGTCCCTGCGGTCGGTGAAGAAGAAGACCACGTCCAGCCCGTAGGGCATCGCCGTCACGGTGATGTGCTGGACTTCGGCCTCCGGGCTGGCGTGCTGCCACAGGATGTCGCGGACCAGCTCCGCGTCGGCCGCCGCGGGCACCCGCCCGCCGGAGCTGACGAGGTTGAGCCTGGTGATGTACATGTCGGCGCTGCCTCCGGTTCCGTTCCTGGCGGTGTCAGGAGGCGGTGCCCGCGGGCACCTGCGTGCCGTCCCAGCCGATGCCGCCAGGGGTGGCGGGGGCGGGGGAGTCCGCGGTCACCATGCGGGCGGCCGCCGGGCCGCCTGCCGTCGCCGCGATGGCGACGGTGCCGGAGCCGCCGACCAGCGCGCCGGCGATAGCGGTGACAGAAAGAATGACGCGAATTCGAGTGTTAAAAAGCATGGCTAAATACACTCTCCGTTCCCTGCGGTGATGTCCGCCGCGTTAGCTACCCGCGGATAAGCCAATTATTAGCCGGGAACCGGTGAATTGACCCTGGACGGAAACGGCCTGGACGCTTTAGGACAGCCCGCCCAAGGGGACGGCAAGGCGGCGGCCACTCCCCGGACGGCAAGACAGCAGCCGCCACCCGGACGGCAAGACAGGAGCCTGGCTCAGTGCGAGCGCCAGCCGGCGGAGGACAGCGCGGCGATGTCCGGGGCACTGCCTTCCATCCGCACCCGCGCCGCGCCGTCCCGCCCGAAGACCCACATGGTCAGCTCGGCCGGCGTGCCGGACACCGTCA
This sequence comes from uncultured Actinomycetota bacterium, assembly GCA_963725175.1. Classification (GTDB taxonomy): domain Bacteria; phylum Actinomycetota; class Actinomycetes; order Streptosporangiales; family Streptosporangiaceae; genus DASUBV01. The sequence goes on along the minus strand of CAVRXH010000006.1, from coordinate 809,732 downwards.
CCATTGGCGCCCTGGCCTTGGCGGTGATCCGCAGCGGCCCATCGGTGCCGCGGCCATCGCGGCCGGGGTCGTCATCCCTGGCCAGCTCGACACCGACCGGCGCGCGGCGCAGCATCAGCCGGGCCATCCGCAGCCGCTTCCATAGCAGCTCCGCCATGCCGGGGTCCAGCTCGCGCGGCTCCCAGCCGGCCTGCGCCCGGCGGATGTCCTCGTGGTGCACGAAGTACTCCACGGAGTTGGCCTGCGCGTCGGCGCCGGGCAGCGCGAACACCGATAGTCGCGGCGGCCCGGTCCTGATCATCTCGACGAGCTGCGGGAACGGCGTGCGCATGGCCAGCCGGTCCTGCACCCGCCTGGTGTGCCCGGCCAGCGGGCCGCCCAGCACCCCGAGTCCAGCGTCCGGCCGCCGCTCGCGCAGCACCAGGTGCGCGGCCAGGTCCTTGGCCTGCCAGCCGGCGCAGAGCGTGGGCGCGCCCGGGCCGACCTGGCCGAGCAGGTCGGCGACGGCCAGGCGCTCATCTCGGGCATAAGTCACCTGCCTGATCGTAGGTCACCTGCCCCGCCGGCAGGGTCTGCCCGGCCACGTTGGGCCCCGCGCCCGGCCACGTTGGGCCCTGCCGTCTGGCCACGCTGGGTCCCGTCGCCTGGCCACGTTGGGCTCGTCGCCTGGCAGGTGGTCGCCTGCGTGCGGGACGCCCGGCCGGCGGGGCTAGCGTTTACCTGGGCCGGGGCGAGTCGGAAGGATGCTCGATGACCAGCGAGACGACGGTGCCGGGCGGGCGCACGCGGCGGCTGCCCGCGCTGCGGGCGATGACGCCGCGGCAGGAACTGGTGACCGTGCTGGTGCTCGGCGCGGCAGGCGCGGGCCTGGTGCTGATGGCCATGCGGCAGGGCTGGGCGCAGGTCAGGACCGCCGCGCCCGCGCCGCTGCCGGACAGCGTGGTGACCGCAACCGGGCAGAGCATGATCCCCTACGCCGAGACGCTGGCCATCACGGCGCTGGCCGCGCTCGCGGCGGTACTCGCGACCAGGGGGCTCGCCAGGCGGGCCGTCGGCGTGCTGCTCGCCGGGCTCGGCGCCGGGCTCGGCGCCGGGGTAGCTGCCGGAGTGACCAGGTCCGCCGCGCTGGCGGCCGCCGCCGGGACGCTGGGGCCGGCCACCGGCAGCGGCGCGGGCAACTCCGCCGGCTCGGTGACGGCCGGCAGCCTGGCTGGCAGCCAGGCTGCCGTGCCCGACGTGGCCGGGTTCCACTCTCACGTGGTGCTTAACGCGGCGTCCTGGCAGGCGCTGGCGATCATCGGCGCGCTGATCATCGTCGCGGCCGGCATGCTGGTGGCCTGGCGCGGCCCGCTACTGCCAGTGATGTCCAGCCGCTACGACGCCCCGGCCCCCGCCCGGCCGGCCCCCGCCGAGGCGGCCACCGTCGAGCCGGCCGTCACCGGGCTGGCCGCAGCCGGTTCGGCTTCTGGGCCAGCCGCAGCCCACCTAACCGCAGCTCAGCTAGCCGCAGCCCCGTCAGGCGCACCGAGGTCACCTGCAGCCCAGCCAGCCGCGGCCCAGGGAGGCGCGGCCCAGGGAGGCGCGGCCCAGGGAGGCGCAGCCCAGAGAGGCGCAGCCCAGTCGGCCGCCGCCGGGCCAGGCAGAACCGAGGTCGGCGCCAGCCAGCCAGCTCAGCGGCGGGACTCGGCCAGCATGTGGGAGTCGCTCAGCCACGGCGAGGACCCGACCTCCTAAGCCCGAGTGCGCAGCATCGCCCGTGCCCGGCCCCCGGCCACCGACTACATCCGCTCGGCCCTGGCCGCCACGCCCGCTCGGCCCTAGCCACCGACTACACCCGCTTGGCCTGGCCGCCACCCGCCAGGCCTGGCCATCACGCCCGCCGGACCCGGCGCCACACCCGCCCGGCCTTGGCCACCGACCACACTCGCTCGGCGTACCCCGCCGCGCCCGCGGGGCTCTGGCCACCGACCACACTCGCTCGGCGTACCCCGCCGCGCCCGCGGGGCTCTGGCCACTCACCACGCCCGCTCGGCGTACCCCGCCCCGCCCGCTCGGCCCGCCCGCCACGCCCGCCGGGCGTCGGCCGGCCTCGGTCAGCGGAGGGCCGGGCTGAGGAGTTATTGAGTAGCGCTTTGGGCGTATATGGCCCCAAAGCGCTACCCAATAACGAGATGACCGCTTTCGGCGGTCCTTAACCCACCGCTGCGGCTGAGCCGGAAGTTCGGCCCGGCGGGCCAGGCCGCCGCCGCCCGGCATCGCCCGCCGAGGGCGGCCTGACTCGGCGCGGCACGGAGGCCGAGACCCGCGCAGCGGCGGTCGGGCGCTCGCAGGACCCGGCGGGTAGCCGGGGTCGTATCGGGAATATCAGTCATTAGGACATACCCTGGGCGGCAGGACCAGCGAAAACCCACCTCGGAGGTGGCAGTGGCAGGACGGCGTGGCGGGCCGGGCGACCCGGCAGCGGCCCGGAGCGCAGCGCGGACAACGGCGCGGACTGCCGCCCGGACCGGGGCTCGGACAGGGGCGCTGACTGCCGCCCGGACTGGGGCCCGGACTGGGGCGCGGGTTGGGGCTCGGACTGCCGCCCGGACTGGGGCGCGGGCTGGGGCTCGGACTGCTACCCGGGCAGCGGCGCGCAGCCAGCCGCATCCGCTGGTCGCGCTGGTCGGCCGGCTCCTGCTCGTGCAGTCCGGCGCGACCGCCGTGATCAGCCTGGCCTTCTGGCGCCGCAGCGTGACCTGGCTGCTGTTCGCCCTGATGCTGGCGGTGCTGCTTGGCTGCCTCTCCGGGCTGGCCAGGACGGGCACCCACCTGGCCTGGGTGGCGGCGGTGGTGGCCGAGGGCGCGATCGCGCTGCTCGGCCTGGTCCGTGTGATGTCCCTGGACTATCTCGGCGGCACCCTGTTCGCCATCATCACTCTCGGCGTGCTGCTGCACCCGGCGGTCGGACGCGCGTTTACCGCGACCGGTTCCCGGCAGTCCCGGCCTGGTCAGCCCGGTTTCGCGGAGGTCAGGATCGGCGACGCCAGCCTGGCCGAGAACGCCGGCGGGATCGGCGGCGGGGCCGGCTGACCCCGGCGTTCCGGACCGCCCGGCGAGGGGGTCGGCGAGCGCGCCGCGACGTCCTCGCTACGATTTGGTCGCAAGGCATCCCATCCGAGGGGGCAGCAGAACCGCGTGAGCGTGCTCGACGACATCCTCGAGGGTGTGCGAACAGACCTGGCCGAGCGCCAGCAGCTTGCGCCGCTGGACCAGCTCAAGGAGGCGGCGGCCCGGGCGCCCCGGCCACGCGACGTCCGCCCTGTGCTCTGCGGGGACGAGGTCAGCGTCATCGCCGAGGTGAAGCGCGCCAGCCCGTCCAAGGGAGCGCTCGCCGCCATCGCCGACCCCGCCTCCCTCGCGGCGGACTACGAGGCGGGCGGCGCGCAGGTGATCAGCGTGCTCACCGAGCGGCGCCGGTTCGGCGGCAGCCTGGATGACCTGGCCGCCGTCCGGGAGCGCGTCGGCGTGCCGGTGCTGCGCAAGGACTTCGTGGTGACCTCCTACCAGCTCTGGGAGGCCAGGGCCTACGGGGCTGACCTGGTGCTGCTGATCGTGGCCGCGCTGCCGCAGAACGCGCTGGTCTCGCTGATCGAGCGTGCCGAGTCGATCGGCCTGGTCCCGCTGGTGGAGGTGCACACCGCCGCCGAGCTGGACCGGGCGCTGGAGGCCGGCGCGACGGTGATCGGCGTGAACGCCCGTAACCTGGCCACGCTGGAAGTGGACAGGACCATCTTCGCCGAGCTCGCGCCGCGGATACCCGACGGCGTCATCAGGATCGCCGAGTCCGGCGTGCGCGGCCCGCATGACCTGCTCGCCTACGCGGCGGCCGGCGCGGACGCGGTGCTGGTGGGCGAGAGCCTGGTCACCGGGAAGGACCCGCGCACCGCGGTGGCGGACCTGGTCACCGCCGGCGCGCACCCGGCGCTGCGCGGCGACCGTGGCGGCGCGGGACGGCGCGGCGGACGGGGCCCAGGGCAAGACGACGGACCGCAGAAAGGCCAGGACGGCTCATGAGCACGACAGGCACCTCCGCACCGCAGGCGGCTGCCCCTGCTGGGTCGGCCCCTGCTGGGCCGGCCCCTGCTGGGTCGGCCCCAGCCGGGTCGGCCCCTGACCGGCCGACCCCTGACCGGCCGACACTGCCGGACGCCACCGGGCACTTCGGCGAGTTCGGCGGCCGGCTGGCGCCAGAGGCGCTGATGGCAGCGCTTGAGGAGCTGACGGCCGCCTATGAGATCGCCAGGACCGACCCCGGCTTCCAGGGCGAGCTGCGCGGGCTGCTGACCGGCTACGCCGGCCGGCCGACGCTGCTGACCGAGGTGCCCCGCTTCAGCGAGCGGGCCGGCTGCCGGGTCTTCCTCAAGCGCGAGGACCTGCTGCACACCGGCTCGCACAAGATAAACAACGTGCTCGGCCAGGCGCTGCTCACCAGGCGGATGGGCAAGACCAGGATCATCGCCGAGACTGGCGCGGGCCAGCACGGCGTGGCCACCGCGACCGCGGCGGCGCTGCTCGGCCTGGACTGCGTCGTCTACATGGGCGAGGAAGACACCCAGCGGCAGGCGCTGAACGTGGCCAGGATGCGGATGCTCGGCACCGAGGTGGTCCCCGTCACCACCGGCAGCCGCACGCTGAAGGACGCGATCAACGAGACGTTCCGCGACTGGGTCGCCAGCGTCGACTCCACGCACTACTGCATCGGCTCGGTGATGGGCCCGCACCCGTTCCCGATGATGGTCAGGGACTTTCACCGGGTGATCGGGATCGAGGCCAGGGAGCAGGTGCAGGCGGCGGCCGGGCGGCTGCCCGATGCGGTGGTCGCCTGTGTCGGCGGCGGGTCCAACGCGATCGGCGCGTTCCACGCGTTCATCGGCGACGAGCAGGTGGCGCTCATCGGCTGCGAGGCCGGCGGCGACGGGCTGGAGACCGGCCGGCACGCGGCGACGGTGGCCGGCGGCTCGCCCGGCGTGATCCACGGCATGCGCACCTTCCTGCTCCAGGACGCCGACGGGCAGACCTGCCAGACGCACTCGATCTCGGCAGGCCTGGACTATCCGGGCGTCGGCCCCGAGCATTCCTGGCTGCACGCCACCGGCCGGGCCAGCTACCGGGCGATCACCGACGTGCAGGCGATGGAGGCGTTCTCGGTGCTATGCCGCACCGAGGGCATCATCCCGGCCATCGAGTCCGCGCACGCGCTGGCCGGCGCGCTCCAGGTCGGCCAGGAGCTCGGCAGCGACGGACTGCTGGTCGTGAACCTGTCCGGCCGTGGTGACAAGGACGTAGATATCGCCGGCCGGTGGTTCGGCCACCTCGGAGAGGGGACGCGGTGAGCGCGGTCAGCACGGCATTCGCCAAGGCGGCGGCCGACGGCCGGGCGGCCGTGGTCGGCTACCTGCCGGCCGGCTTCCCGTCCGTGGACGGTGCCGCGCAGGCGGCCATCGCGATGGCGCGCGGCGGCGCCGACGTCATCGAGATCGGCCTGCCCTACTCGGACCCGCTGATGGACGGCCCGGTCATCCAGGAGGCCGTGCACCGCGCGCTGACCGCCGGGACCAGGGTCACCGACGTGCTGGCCACCGTCGAGGCGGTCGCGGCGGCGGGCGTGCCGGTGCTGGTGATGACCTACTGGAACCCGGTGGACCACTACGGCGTGGCCGCCTTCGCCCGCGACCTGGCCGCGGCCGGCGGCAGCGGGCTGATCACCCCCGACCTGACCCCGGAGGAGGCCGGCCCGTGGCTGGCCGCGGCGGACGATCATGACCTGGACCGGGTGTTCCTGGTCGCGCCGAGCTCGTCGCGGCAGCGGCTTGAGCTGATCAGCGGCGCCTGCCGGGGGTTCGTCTACGCGGCTGCGCTGATGGGAATCACCGGCGCCAGGGACCAGGTCGGCGGCGCGGCCGCCGAGCTGGTCGGCCGGGTCCGCGACTGCACGGACCTGCCGGTCGCGGTCGGCCTGGGGGTCCGCGATGGCGCGCAGGCCAGGCAGGTGGCCGGCTTCGCCGACGGCGTCATCGTCGGCTCGGCGTTCGTGCAGCGGCTGCTGGAGGCCGCCAGCCCCGAGGCGGGCGCGGAGTCCGCCGCGGCGCTGGCCGCCGAGCTGGCCGCCGGGGTGCGGGCCGCCGCCCGCCCCTGATGGCCACCAGGCGTCGGAAATGTCACGTTAACTCGGCGGGGGTTACTCGCTATAATTGAGATTAATCCGGGTAGCTAAGTAGGCCAGGCGGATGAAAATCACGCCGGGCCAGGCCACTCCGCACGCCCCATGAGCGGGCTGGCGGCCACCGTCGGCGGCGCTCGCCGGCGGTGCGCAGGCAAGACCCGTGACCGGCCAGCATCGTCGCTGGCCGCAACCGCCGTATCCGGCAGGGCCAATGTCGTCCCGCCCCACGCAGTACCTGGTGGAGTAGACGACAGGAGTGCTGAATGCCACCTGCGCCGTACCTGGGTGAACCGCGCCTTGCCGCGGGGACCCCGACCACGGGCAACCTGACCAGCGGCCCGGGCCGCGAAGGCCCGCATCGCGAAGGCCCGCATCGCGAAGGCCTGTACGACGCCAGCCGCGAGCACGACTCGTGCGGCGTCGGCTTCGTCGCCGACCTGACCGGCGCCCGGCGCCACGACACCATCACCCGCGCGCTGACCGTGCTGCGCAACCTGGATCACCGGGGCGCCAAGGGCAGCGATCCCGATACCGGCGACGGCGCCGGCATAACGACGCAGATTCCGGACGAGCTATTCCGTTCAGAATGCGAATTCGGGCTCCCGGCGCGCGGCAGTTACGCGGCGGGACTGGTATTCCTGCCCGACGGCCGGCCCGGCCAGGCCGGCGCGGCGGCGCCCGCCATCTTTGACCGGCTGGCCGCGCTTGAGGGCCTGAAGGTGCTGGGCTGGCGCATGGTGCCGCACGACCCGGCCTGGTGCGGGCCGGCCGCCAGGGCGGTGCTGCCGGAGCTGCGCCAGGTGTTCGTGGCCGGGCTGGCCGGCGAGTCGGGCGCGGAGCTGGACCGGCGCGCCTTCTGCCTGCGCAAGCGGGCCGAGCGGGAGGCCGGCTGCTACATCGCCAGCCTGTCGTCCGCGACCATCGTCTACAAGGGCATGCTGACGCCCGAGCAGCTTGAGCGGTTCTATCCGGACCTGGCCGACCCCCGGTATGCCTCGGCGCTGGCGCTGGTGCACTCCCGGTTCTCCACCAACACCTTCCCGTCCTGGCCGCTGGCTCACCCCTACCGGATGACCGCGCACAACGGGGAGATCAACACCATCAGGGGGAACCGGAACTGGATGCGCGCCCGCGAGGCGCTGCTCGACACCCCGCTGATCGGCCCCGACGCGGCCGGCGAGGAGTTCGGCCGGCTGCTGCCGGTGCTGGACGAGACCGCCAGCGACTCGGCCAGCTTCGACGCCTGCCTGGAGCTGCTTTACCTGGCGGGCCGGTCGCTGCCGCACGCCGTGCTGATGATGATCCCCGAGCCGTGGGAGAAGAACGAGCAGCTCGACGACGGCCGTCGCGCGTTCTACGACTTCCACTCCTCGCTGATGGAGCCGTGGGACGGGCCCGCGCTGATCGCGTTCACCGACGGCACCGTGATCGGCGCGGTGCTGGACCGCAACGGCCTGCGGCCCGGCCGGTACTGGGTGACCGCCGACGGCCTGGTGGTGCTGGCCAGCGAGGTCGGCGTGCTGGACATCGACCCGGCGAGCGTGGTGCGCAAGGGCAGGCTCCAGCCCGGCCGGATCTTCCTCGCCGACACCGGGGCCGGCCAGATCATCGAGGACCGCGACGTCAAGGCCGCGCTGGCGGCGCAGCACCCGTACGCCGACTGGCTGCACGCCGGCCGGATGCACCTGGACGACCTGCCCGGCAGGACCCGCGAGCTGGCCGACCGCCGCGAGCTGGTCACCCAGCAGCAGGCGTTCGGCTACACCGAGGAGGACCTGCGGGTGCTGCTCGCGCCGATGGCCCGCACCGGCGCCGAGCCGGTCGGGTCGATGGGCACCGACACGCCGCTGGCCGTGCTTTCCGACCGGCCCCGGCTGCTGTTCGACTACTTCACCCAGCTGTTCGCGCAGGTCACCAACCCGCCGCTGGACGCCATCAGGGAGGAACTGGTCACCTCGCTGGTGGCCACCATCGGCCCGGAGACCAACCTGTTCGACCCTGGGCCCGCGTCCTGCCGCCAGATCGTGCTGCCCTACCCGGTGATCAGCGAGGCCGGCCTCGCCAAGATCGTGCGGATCAACGACGACGGCGACCTGCCGGGGTTCGCGGCGCACGTGGTGCACGGCCGGTACCCGGCCGCGGCCGGCGGGAGCGGGCTGACGGCCCGGCTGGCCGAGATCCGCGCCGAGGTCAGCGCCGCCATCGCCGCCGGGGCCCGGTTCATCGTGCTGACCGACCGCGAGCAGCCGGGCACGCCGCCCGGCCATACCGCGCCGGTGCCCTCGCTGCTGCTCACCGGCGCCGTGCACCACCACCTGATCGGCGAGCGGACCCGCAGCCTGGCCGGCCTGATCGTGGAGGCGGGAGACGCCCGCGAGTGCCACCACATCGCTCTGCTGATCGGCTACGGTGCCGCCGCCGTCTGCCCGTACCTGGCCATCGACTCCGCCGCCGAGCTGGCCGCCAGCGGCGTGCTCGGCGACATCACCCCAGAGCAGGCCGCCGCGAACCTGATCACGGCGCTGGGCAAGGGCCTGCTCAAGATCATGTCCAAGATGGGCATCTCCACCGTCGCCTCCTACACCGGGGCGCAGGTGTTCGAGGCGGTCGGCCTCGGCCAGGAGGTCATCGACTCCTGCTTCGCCGGGACCTCCTCGCCGCTCGGCGGCATCGGCTTCGCCGAGCTGGCCGCCGAGGCCGGCCGGCGGCACGCCCGCGCCTTCCCGCCGCACGGCGCCGCCCCCGCGCACCGCCGGCTGGAGACCGGCGGGGAGTATCAGTGGCGGCGCGAGGGCGAGCCGCACCTGTTCAGCCCCGAGGCCGTGTTCCGGCTGCAGCACGCCACCCGCAGCGGCCGCGCCGACGTCTTCCGCCAGTACACCAAGCTGGTGGATGACCAGGCACAGCGGCTGATGACGCTGCGCGGCCTGCTGCGCATCCGCGGCGTCGACCCCGGCGCGGGCCCGGCCCGCGATCCGGTGCCGGTCGAGGAGGTCGAGCCCGTCGCGGAGATCATCCGCCGGTTCGCCACCGGCGCCATGTCGTACGGCTCCATCTCGGCCGAGGCACACGAGACCCTGGCCATCGCGATGAACCGGATCGGCGGCCGGTCCAACACCGGCGAGGGCGGCGAGGACGCCCGCCGGTTCACCCCCGACGGCAACGGCGACCTGCGCCGCTCCGCCGTCAAGCAGGTGGCCAGCGGCCGGTTCGGGGTGACCAGCGAGTACCTGGTCAACGCCGACGACCTGCAGATCAAGATGGCCCAGGGCGCCAAGCCCGGCGAGGGCGGCCAGCTCCCCGGCCACAAGGTCTACCCGTGGATCGCGCAGACCAGGCACTCCACCCCCGGCGTCGGGCTGATCTCCCCGCCGCCGCACCACGACATCTACTCCATCGAGGACCTGGCCCAGCTCATCCACGACCTGAAGAACGCCAACCCGCGTGCCCGGGTGCACGTCAAGCTCGTCGCCGAGCCCGGCGTCGGCACCGTCGCGGCCGGCGTCGCCAAGGCGCACGCCGACGTCGTGCTCATCTCCGGACACGACGGCGGCACCGGCGCCGCGCCGCTGACCAGCATCAAGCACGCCGGAGCGCCGTGGGAACTCGGGCTCGCGGAAACCCAGCAGACACTCGTACTGAACGGGCTGCGCGGCCGGATCGTCGTGCAGGCCGACGGGCAGCTCAAGACCGGCCGCGACGTGGTGATCGCGGCGCTGCTGGGCGCCGAGGAATTCGGGTTCGCCACCGCGCCCCTGGTGGTGGCCGGCTGCGTGCTGATGCGCGTCTGCCACCTGGACACCTGCCCGGTCGGCGTGGCCACCCAGAACCCGGCGCTGCGGCAGCGGTTCGCCGGCAAGCCCGAGTTCGTGGTCAACTTCTTCCAGTTCCTGGCGCAGGAGGTCCGCGAGTACCTGGCCGCGATCGGCTTCCGGTCGATCGCCGAGGCGGTCGGCCACGCCGAGCTGCTGGACACCGCCGCGGCGATCAGCCACTGGAAGGCGGCCGGCCTGGACCTCAGCCCGGTGCTGCACGTGCCCCAGCAGGCCGCCGGGGCGGCCAGGAGCTGCGTCACCGCCCAGGACCACGGCCTGGACGGCGCGCTTGACCACACCCTGATCCTGCTCGCCGAGGGCGCGCTGGAGTCCGGCACGCCGGTCCGGCTCGAGCTGCCGGTCCGCAACGTCAACCGGACCGTCGGCACCATGCTCGGCAGCGAGGTGACCAGGCGCTACGGCGGCGCCGGGCTGCCCGACGACACCATCGACGTCCGACTGGCCGGCTCCGCCGGCCAGTCGCTCGGCGCGTTCCTGCCGCGCGGCGTGACGCTCCGGCTGTCCGGCGACGCCAACGACTACCTGGGCAAGGGCCTGTCCGGCGGCCGGATCATCGCCGCGCCGCCGCCAGGCTCGCCGTTCGCCGCCGAGGCCAACATCATCGCCGGGAACGTCATCGGCTACGGCGCCACCAGCGGCGAGATCTTCCTGCGCGGCGTGACCGGGGAGCGGTTCTGCGTGCGCAACTCCGGCGCCACCGCCGTCGCCGAGGGCACCGGGGATCACGGCTGCGAGTACATGACCGGCGGCACCGTGGTGCTGCTCGGGCCGGTCGGCAGGAACTTCGCGGCCGGCATGTCCGGCGGCGTCGCCTACCTGCTCGATGCCGACCCGGCCAGGGTCAACACCGGCATGGCCGACCTCCAGCCGGTCCCGCCGGAAGACGCCGGGCCCCTGGAGGAGCTCCTCAGGCGGCATCACGCCGAGACCGGCTCGGCGGTGGCGGCGAGGCTGCTGGCCGACTGGCCGTGCGCGCTGGCCCGGTTCCGCCGGGTGATGCCCGCCGACTACCAGCGGGTGCTCACCGCGGCCGAGCAGGCTCGCCGCGACGGACTGGACGTGGACGAGGCCGTGATGGCCGCGGCGCACGGGTAAGGAGGCGGCCATGGCGGATCCCAGAGGATTCCTGAACACCCCGAGGCGCACCCCCGCGCGCCGCCCCGTCGACATCCGGATCCGGGACTGGCGGGAAGTCTACGCCGACTTCAGCCAGGGCGAGCTGGAGCGGCAGGCCGGGCGGTGCATGGACTGCGGCATCCCGTTCTGCCACTCGGGCTGCCCGCTGGGCAACCTCATCCCCGAGTGGAACGACCTGGTCGCCACCGGGGACTGGCGCGGCGCGGCCGAGCGGCTGCACGCCACCAACAACTTCCCCGAGTTCACCGGCCGGCTCTGCCCGGCGCCGTGCGAGAGCGCCTGCGTGCTCGGCATCAACGCCGATGCCGTCACCATCAAGCAGGTCGAGGTGGAGATCATCGACCGGGCCTGGGCGCAGGGCTGGGTGCCGCCCAGGCGGCCCTCCCGCGCCGCGATGCGGGCCGGCGGCAGGGTCGCCGTGGTCGGCTCCGGGCCCGCCGGGCTGGCCGCCGCGCAGCAGCTCACCAGGGCCGGGCACGCCGTCACCGTGTACGAGCGCGCCGACGCGCCAGGCGGCCTGCTGCGCTACGGCATCCCCGAGTTCAAGCTGGAGAAGCGGCACCTGGACCGGCGGCTGGTGCAGATGCTCGCCGAGGGCACCCAGTTCCGCTGCGGCGTGTCCGCCGGGGACCAGGTCACCGCCGCCCAGCTCCGGGCCAGGCACGACGCCATCGTGCTGGCCTGCGGTGCCGCCGTGCCGCGCGGCCTGCCGGTGCCCGGCGCCGAGCTGGACGGCATCCACCAGGCAATGGAGTACCTGCCCCTGGCCAACCGCGCGGTAGCGGGCGGCGCGGTAGCGGGCAGCACAGTCGCGGGCAGCACAGTGCTAGCTGGCCCGGTGCCGGACGGCATGGCGCCGTCCGGCACCGGCGCGGGGGAGCCGGTGATCAGCGCGCGCGGGCGGCACGTCGTGATCATCGGCGGCGGCGACACCGGCGCCGACTGCCTGGGCACCGCGCTGCGCCAGGGCGCCGCGTCCGTCACCCAGCTAGAGATCATGCCCAGGCCGCCGCGGGAGCGCGCCGCCGGCCAGCCGTGGCCCACCTACCCGATGCTGTACCGGGTGTCCAGCGCGCACGAGGAAGGCGGCGAGCGCGTCTACGCCGCCGCCACCCAGCGGTTCCTCGCCGACGAGGCCGGCCGGGTTCGCGCGCTGCGGGTGGCCGGCGCGAAGCTGGCCGGCGGCCGGATCGAGGTGACGCCGGGCACCGAGCGAGACCTGCCGTGCGACCTGGTGCTGCTGGCGATGGGGTTCACCGGCGCCGAGCGCGGCACCCTCGTCACCGAGCTGGGCGTGGCCTTCGACGAGCGCGGCAACGCGGCACGGGACGACGGCTACGCCACCGCCGTGCCCGGCGTGTACGTGGCGGGCGACATGGGCCGCGGCCAGTCGCTGATCGTCTGGGCCATCGCCGAGGGCCGGTCCGCCGCCGCCGCGGTCGACGCCAGCCTGGCCGGCGACACCACCCTCCCCACCGCCATCGACCCCGGTGCTGTCCCGCTGCGCTGAGCGCAGCGGGACAGCACCGGAGTGCTTGCCGCGCGCCTGCGGCGCGAGTGTGGCGCGCGCTGCGCGCCACGGTCTGCGCAGCGGGACGGCGCTGGAGTGCTTGCCGCGCGCCTGCGGCGCGAGTGTGGCGCGCGCCGCGCGCCACGGTCTGCGCAGCGGGACGGCGCTGGAGTGCTTGCCGCGCGCCTGCGGCGCGAGTGTGGCGCGCGCCGCGCGCCACGGTCTGCGCGGCGTGCCAGCGCCGCGAGCGCGGACCACCGTCAGCGCAGCCGGGCTGTCTGGCGCTGGGCGGGGGGACCTTAAATGTCGCGACCGGGGCGGCGGGGCGGGTAACGTCACACAACATGCCGGTGGCTTACCTGCCCAGCCCCGCCCGCGAAGTCTGGCACCTCGGCCCGATTCCGGTGCGCGGCTACGCGCTGTGCGCCATCGCCGGCGTGCTGGTCGCGCTGTGGCTGACCGACCGGCGCTACCGGCGGATGGGCGGCCCGTCCGGCATGGTGCTGGACGTGGCGACGGTAGCGGTGCCGGCCGGCATCATCGGCGCCCGGATCTACGCCGTGCTCACCGACTACCACGCCTACTTCGGCGCCGGCCGCGACTGGGTGGCGGTGCTCCGGCTGTGGGACGGCGGCCTTGGCACCGCCGGGCTGATCGGCGCCGGGGCCATCGGCGCCTGGGCCTACTGCCGGCACTACGGGTACGCGCTCGCGCCGATCGCGCTGGCCGCCGCGCCCGCGCTGGCGATCGGGCAGGCCATCGGCGCCTGGGGCAACTGGTTCGGCCAGCGGCTGTACGGGCCGCCGTCCTCGCTGCCCTGGGCGGTGGCGATCGACCCGGTGCGCCGGGCTAATGACTACGAGAGCTTCAGCACGTTCCAGCCGGTCTTCCTCTACCAGTCGCTGTGGGACCTGCTGGTCGCGGCGGCGGTAGCGTACGCCATCCGGCGCTTCCTGCTGGCCGGCGACCGGGCGTTCGCGCTGTACGCCGGGCTGTACGCGGCGGGCAGGTTCGTCACCGAGCTGCTGCGCATCGACACCTCGCCGCACCTGCTGGGCATCCGGGTCACCGAGGGCACCACCATGGTCGTCGCGGCCGTGGCAGCCTGTTACCTCTACCTGTCCCGCGCCCGCCAGGACCGCCTGGCGGCTCCCGCCGCGTCGCCTGGCCCGGTTCCGGCATCGCCAGCGGCAGCCGCCGCACCGTCAGTATCCGCCGCCCCAGCGGCACCGGCCGTACCTTCTGTACCGACCGCGACCGCGCCGGCACCGACTGCCACGGCATCGGCGTCCGTCCAGGTCACCGAGGCGGCCCCGGACGCCGCCGGGCCGGCGGGCCCGCCTGGCCTGCTGCGGGGTCGCAACGAATCCCCAACGGTCGGGTAACCATTTGCGTCGTCTGTCGCTGAGAGTGACGGCCGGAACGTAACCTGCCAGGCAGAGCATGCACAGTCCAGGCGCCGGCGCGCCCGTGACCTGTCTGTCCGTCCGGAGGGAGCGCGGGTATGGCGAGAGCGGGAGCGCCGTTCCTGCTCCGCCGGATGGGCTCGGCCTGGCTGCTGCTGGCCGGGCTGACCGTCACCGTGTTCATCACCGCCGCGCTGCTCGCCGCACTGGCCAGCTTCGACGCACAGGTGCTGCCGGAGGCGGCGCACCAGCAGCTCACCGCCTCGGCGCGAACCGCAGTGGTGGTCAGCGGCCCCGTTGACGCCGACATCGCCCGCGCCGATGCCGCGCCGGTCCGCGCCGCCCTTCGCGGCATCTTCCAGGGCATCCCATACCAGACCGACAGCGCGCTGTGGTCCAACCCGCTGGGCCTGGCCGCCCAGGGCAGCGGCCCGGTCCGGCTCTTCCAGGCCGCCGCGCCAGACGGCTTCCGCGCACACGCCGCGCTGACCACCGGGCACTGGCCGGGCACGGCGGCGCCGGGCGGGCCGATCCCGGTGGCGGTGCCGGCCATCGCGGCCGCCCAGCTGCACCTGCGCACCGGCCAGGTGATCACGGTGCGTGACCGGGACACCAAGGCGAGCGCCCGGCTGGCCATCAGCGGCGTCTACCGGATTCGCGACCCGGCGGCTCGCTACTGGAGCATGGACCTGGTCGGCACCTCCGGGGCCAGCACACAGCCGGGATTCATCACCTTCGGGCCGGTGATCGTCGCACCCGCTTCGTTCGGAACGAAAGGGCTCGCGGTCGGGCAGGCATCGTGGCTGGCGCTGGTGAGCCCGGCGCGGGTGCCGGCGGGCGGGATGACCGCGCTGGCCGCCCGCATCGGCGCCGCCACCCGGTACCTCCAGGGCTCGGTGCGGCTCGGCGGCCTCCAGGTCAGCTCGGGGCTGCCTGCCCTGCTCAACAGCCTGAGCAGGGAAGTCGCGGTGGCCCGCTCGATGCTGGTGATCAGCGCCCTCCAGCTCCTGCTGCTCGCCGCCGCCGCGCTCGCGCTGGCCAGCAGGCTGCTCACCGGCCACCGCGCGGCGGAGACGGCGCTGATCAGCTCGCGCGGCGCGGCGGGCTGGCAGCTCGCCGGCCTCACCGTCCCGGAGATCGGCCTGCTGGCCGCGCTCGCGGCGGTCGCGGGCGCGTTCGCCGGAAGCTGGCTCGCCGTGCTGCTGGCCAGGACCGGGCCGCTGGCCGGCGCCGGGCTGCACCCGGCCGGGCTGCCGCTGAGCGCCTGGCTGGCGGTCGGCGGCGCGGCGGTCCTGGCCGTGCTGATCACGGCCGCCCCCGCGCTGCGGCCCGCCACCCCCGGCGCGGTGCGTGCCCGGCGCGGCAGGCAGGCGGCGCTGGCGGGCATCGCCCGCTCCGGCGGGGACGTCGGCCTGATCGTGGTGGCCCTGATCGCGGTGCGCGAGCTGCGGTCCTACTCAGCCGTCGCGCACGGCCCGGCCGGCGGGCTGGGCATCGACCCGGTGCTGGTCGCCGCGCCCGCGCTGGCGCTCGCCGCGGTCAGCCTGGTGCTGCTGCGGCTGCTGCCGCTGGCGGCCAGGGGCCTTGAGCGGCTGATCGCCCGCGGCCGGCACCTGTCAGCCGCGCTGGCGAGCTGGGAGATCAGCAGGCGGGCGGTCACCCAGAGCGGCCCGGTGCTGCTCGCCGTGCTGGCCGTGGCGACCGGCACGCTGTCGCTCGCCCAGTACCAGAGCTGGCACCGGTCGGCGAGCGACCAGGCCGCGTTCACGGCCGGCGCCGACGTCCGGGTCACGCCGGCCGGCCCACGCCGCTGAGCCGGTCCGGGCTGATCGCCGCGCTGCCGGGCGTGACCACCGCGATGCCCGTCGCCAGGACCTCCCTGAGCATCACCGGCAGCGGCGTGCTGGCCGTGGACTCCCGGCAGGCCGCCGGCACCGTGCTGCTCCGCCGGGACCTGTCGCCGGTGCCCAGCGCGGCGCTGTGGCGGCGGATCACCCCGGCCGGGCGCGCGCCCGGCATCGCGCTGCCTGGCCGGCCCGCCAGGGCGCAGATCATGGCCAGCCTCCGGGTCGCCCCCGGCGCGCCAGGCCTGGGCCACGTCGCCGTGACCGCCGACATCCAGGACGCGACCGGGGCGACCTACGCGGTGGCGGCCGGCACGCTGCTCGCCGACGGTCACAGCCACGCCCTGGTCATCCCGCTGTCTCCGGGTCGCCAGGCCGCCTACCCGCTGCGCCTGACCGGGCTCTCGCTCGGCTGGACCGAGCCGGTCAGGCCCGCCGCCTCGCGGGCCAGGACAGCCGCGCGGAACCCGGCCACGCTCACCTTTACCTCGGTGGCGGCCTCCGGCACCGCGACCGGGCCGTTCGCCGCCCCGTTCGCCCGCGGCGCCGCCCTGGCGAGCTGGCTGGCCAGCGCCTCGGCGTCCGCGCTAAGCGACCTCGGCCCGCCGGACGTCGTCGGTGACGCCCTGCCGGCGGTCATCACCGGGGCGTCGGCGCCGGCCGGCGTGACGCAGGTCAGCCTGGTGGAGGGCTACAGCCCAAGCCCGCAGGCGCTGCGGGAGCTCGAAGAGGCCGGCGTCGGCTCGATTTTCTACGGCAACCTGCGGCTGGCCCCGCCCGTCCCGGCCGGCCCGCTGCCCGCGATCGCCACCAGCAGGTTCCTGGCCGCCAACCACGCCCGGCTGGGCTCGCAGCTCGCCCTGAACCTGAACAACACGCCGGTCAGGGTCACCATCGCCGCCGTGATCAAGGAGTTCCCCACCGCCGTCAGCGGACTGATCGTGGATCAGCGCGCGCTGGCGGACGCGATGACCAGCGCGGGCGGCGCGCCGCTGCCCACCTCGCAGTTCTGGCTGACCACGGCCGGGGGGGCCGTGCCGCGCGGCCTGCCCGCCGGGTCGGCGGTGATCAGCAGGGACCTGGTGCGGGCCCGGCTGCTGGTCAACCCGCTGTCGGTCGCCCCGCTGCTGGAAGGGCTGGCCATCGCGGCGGCGGCCGCCCTGCTCGCCGCGCTCGGCTTCTCGGTGGGAGTCGCCGCGAGCGTGCGGTCCAGGCGCGCGCAGGCCGCGCTGCTGTCCGCGCTCGGGCACTCCCGCGCCGCGCAGGCCCGCGGGCTGTGCCTGGAGGAGCTGATGCTGACGGTGCCCGCCGCGCTGGCCGGCCTCGGCGCCGGGATCGGGCTGGCCCAGCTGCTCGTCCCGGCGATGACGCTGACCCCGGCGGCCACCGTGCCGCTGCCGCCGGTGCTGGTGGAGGCGCCGCTGGGCTGGATCGTGCTGCTGACCGCCGCCGTGGCGGTGGCCCCGGTGGCGGTGGCCGCCGTGGTCGTCGCCAGGCGGCCCGACCCGGCGGCCCAGCTGCGCGCCGCGGAGGCGACATGAGCGCGCGCGGCGGGCTGGCCAGGGTCCGGCAGGCCTGGATGCAGGTCGCCGGGACCGGCGTGGCCGCCTGTCTCGCCCTCGCCCTGCTGGTGCTGGCCAGCGCGTTCGTCTGCGTGGCCGCGGCGCGGGGCAGCCAGAGCGTGGGATCTCAGGCGCTGCGCGGCGCCCTGGCCAAGCTCACCCCGTACGACAAGACGGTGGTGGGCACAACCAGCTACGACAACCTGTTCAGGCCGTCCATGCCCGGCACCGAGCAGGCGCTCGACGGCATCACCAGCACGCTCAGGCAGAACCTGCAACGCGCGCGCCTCCCGCTGGCCCCGGACGGCGCCGACTGGTCCGGCCAGAACACCAGCTATTTCGTGGTCAAGGCCGGCGGCCACCACGCGTACGACGGCTTCATGAAGCCGCAGGCGCAGCTCGCCTACCGCAGCGACCTGAGCGCGCACTCGCGGCTGCTCGCCGGGCACCTGCCCGGCGCCGGCCAGCGGGCGGGAGGCACGCACGGCCCGGTGTTCCAGGTCGCCGTGACGGCCGCGACCGCCCGCCGGTTCGGGCTGCACCCCGGCTCCCAGATGACGCTGCAGGCCAGCGCGCCGTCGTCGCTGGGTCCCGGCACCGTGCTGGACGTCACCGGGATCGTCCGCCCGCTGCAGCCGGGCTCGGCGTTCTGGTCCGTCGACGCCAACCTGGCCACGCCCGATCAGAACCCGTCGCATGACGGCGTGCCGATCTGGCTCGGCGCGGTCCTGATCTCCAGCCGCGAGCTGCCGCTGCTTGACGCGACCCAGGCCGCGCCGATGCAGCTCAACTGGGGTTTCCCGCTCACGGTGGCGCACCTCACCGGCACCCAGGGCGGCATGCTGTCGCAGGACGTCAGCCCCGCCAGCATGGCCAGCCTGGGGGTGATCAGCCAGGACCCGCCCCAGCAGATCCAGCTAGACGCCGGCATCGGCGGGGTGCTGGCCGGGTTCGCCGGCCAGAGCGCCGCCGTCGCCGGGGTGCTCGGCCTGCTGGTGGTCAGCCTGGCGGCCATCGGCCTGGTCGTGGTGCTGCTCGGCGCCCTGCTGCTGGCCGACCAGCGAGGCGGCGAGTTCGCCCTGATGCGGGCCAGGGGCGCGGGGAGCTGGCAGCTCGCCGCCCTGGCGCTGCGCGCCACCGCGCTGATCGCGATCCCCGCCGCGGTCGTCGGCGCCGCCGCCGCGGTCGCCGTCACGCCCGGCGCTTCCGGCGCAGTGCCCTGGCTGCTCGCCGGCCTGACCCTCGGCACCGCGCTGATCGGCTTCCCCGCCATCGTCGTGGCCCGGCAGCGGAGGGCTGGCCGGCTGGCCGCCGGGGCTGGATCGGGCCGCTCACATGGCGCGCGGACGCTGGTCCGCCGGTCAGGGGCGCGCCGGCTCACCGCCGAGCTGACCGCTGTCGCGGTGGCCGCGGCCGGCCTGGCTGTCGCCCGTCAGCAGGGCGTCCCGGCGGCCGGCTCCGACCTGCTCGCCAGCGCCGCGCCGGTCCTGGTCGCGATCCCCGCGGCTATCGTCGCGATGCGGGTCTGCCCGCTGTTCGCCCGGTGGCTGCTGCGGCTCGCCGGCCTGCGCCGCGGCGCCGTCGCCTACGTGGGCCTGGCCCGCGCCGCGCGAGCCTCGGCGGCCGCCGTGCTGCCGGTGTTCGCGCTGGTCCTGGTGCTCGGCATAGTCGCCTTCGGCGGCATGGTGCACGCCGCGGTCAGCCGCGGCGAGACCGACGCGTCCTGGCAGCAGGTCGGCGCGGACGCCAGCATCAACACGCAGAACGCGTCGCCGGGGCTGACCCCCGCCACCGTCCGGGCCATCAGCGCCGTCCCCGGCGTCCAGCACGCCGCCGCCGTCACGGTGACGACCGGCCTGCAGGTGAACGGCTCCCAGTTCACCGTGGTCATCGTCAGCCCCCGGCAGTACGCGGCACTCGCCGCGTCCGCGCACGGGCCCGCGTTCCCGGCGGGAAAGCTGATCAGATCGGAACGGTCTGGCGGAGCAGGCGGCGGGCTCGGCCAGCCGCTGGTCCCGGCGCTCGCCACCCGCTCGGCCATCGCCGCGCTCGGCGAGACGACGGACAGTATCGCCGTCGGCAACATCGGCCAGCGGATCGGCATCAAGGTGGCCGGCCCAGTTGCCCTCGGCCCCGGCATCTCCCACGGCGGCGCCACCCCCGGCGGGATCGTGGTGCTGCCCCGGTGGGCGCTGCACCAGCCGCCCGCCCCGAACCTGATGCTGCTCACCGGTTCGCACCTGGACAGCGCCCGGCTGCTCACCCTTACCAGGCGGCTGCTGCCCGGCGCCCAGGTCGCGCTGCGCGCGCAGGCGGCCGCCACGCTGGCCCGCGCCCCGCTGACGCGCGCCACCTACGTCGCCTACGCGATCGGCGCCGGCGTGGCCGCCGGGTTCGGCCTGCTGGTGCTGCTCATCACGCTGCTGACCGACGCCGCGGCGCGGGAGCGGACGCTGGCCAGGATGGCCGCCATGGGCCTGTCGCCCGCGCAGGGCCGGTGGCTGCTGATGGCCGAGACGCTGCCCGAGATCGTGCTCGTCGTGCTGGCCGGGTCGGCGTGCGCCTGGGGACTCGCGCTGATCGTCGGGCCGGACCTGAACCTGGCGCCGTTCACCGGCTCTGCCGCGGGGGTGCCGGTCAGGCCCGTGCCGGTCGTGCTGGCGGCGACGGCCGCCGGGCTGCTGGTGGTGGCTATGGTGACGCTCACCGGCCAGGCCATCGTCGTGGGCCGGCGTGGCGTTGCCAGGGCACTGCGGATCGGGGACTGAGGGACCGGGGACTGGGATGAGGAGCGGCGGATGACGCAGGTGAGCGCGGGCGGCCCGGTGCGGGCCGCGTCCGGCGTGGCGGAACTTGGCGCCGAGGTGCTGGCCGCCCGCACCGCCTACGGCGAGGGCGCCCTGGTCGCGTGCGACCGGGTGGTGCGCATCTACTCGGGCGACGGCATCGAGGTCCAGGCCCTCCAGGGGCTGGACCTGCTGGTGCAGCGCGGCGAGCTGACCGCCCTGGTCGGCGCCTCGGGCAGCGGTAAGTCCACGCTGATGACCATCCTCGCCGGGCTTGACGCCCCGACCGCCGGCACCGTCCGGGTGGCCGGGCAGGATCTCGGCACCCTGAGCGCCAGGGAGCGGCTGGACTACCGGCGCCGCCAGGTTGGCTTCATCTGGCAGCAGACCTCCCGCAACCTGCTGCCCTACCTGACCGCGCGGCAGAACGTGATGACCCCCATGCGGTTCTCCCGCGCGGCCCGCTCGCAGCGCCGCGGCCGGGCCGATGAGCTGCTGGGCGCGCTCGGCGTCGCGCACTGCGCCGACCGGCGGCCCGACCAGATGTCCGGCGGCGAGCAGCAGCGCACCGCCATCGCCACCGCGCTGGCCAACCAGCCGCCCCTGCTGCTGGCCGACGAGCCGACGGGCGAGCTGGACAGCGCGACCGCCAGGGACGTGTTCAACGGGCTCAGGACCGCGAACGCCGAGCTGGGCGTCACCGTGCTGGTGGTCACCCACGACCCCGCCGTGGCCGACCAGGTGAAGCGGACCATCGCCATCAGGGACGGCAGGACCAGCAGCGAGACCCTGCGCCGGGCGGTAGCGGGGGAGAGCGGCACCACCTGGCAGCACGCCCAGGAGTACGCCGTGATGGACCGCGCCGGGCGGGTGCAGCTGCCCAGGGACATGGTCGAGCGGCTCGGCATGCGCGACCGGGTCAGGCTCCAGTCCGAGCCGGACCACATCGGCGTCTGGCCCGACAGCCGGCCCGAGGGGGAGCCGCCGGACAACGGGGCGTCAGGTAGCCGACCGCCGGGTAGCCGCGCGCCGGAGGGAGAACAGTCATGACTGCCGCCAGCGATCACCTGCCCGGCGCCGCGCCGGCTCAGGCCGCGGACAGCGCGCTGGTGGCCATCACCGATGTGCGCCGCAGCTTCGGGCACGGCAGCACCGCCGTGCACGCCCTGCGCGGTGTGTCCTTCACCATCCCGGCGGGCCAGCTCACCGCCCTCAGCGGCCGTTCAGGCTCCGGAAAGACCACCCTGCTGAACATCGTCGGCGGCCTGGACACCCCGACCAGCGGCCAGGTCCGGATCGACGGCCACGAGCTGACCGAGCTCAGCGAGCGCGAGCGGATGCTGCTGCGCCGCGGCACCGTCGGGTTCGTGTTCCAGTCGTTCGGGCTCATCCCCATGCTGTCGGCAGCCGAGAACGTCGGCATCCCGCTGCGCATCGCCGGCGTCGGCCGCCGCGAGCGCGAGGACCGGGTCAGGCTGATGCTCGACATCGTCGGCCTTGCCGACCATGCCCGGCAGCGGCCAGGCGAGCTGTCCGGCGGCCAGCAGCAGCGCGTCGCCATCGCACGGGCGCTCTCGATCAGCCCCAAGCTGCTGATCGCCGACGAGCCCACCGGCCAGCTCGACTCAGAGACCGGCCGTCAGATCATGCGGCTGCTGCGCACCGTCGTGCAGTCCGAGGGGATCACCGCGCTGGTGGCGACGCACGACGCCGCGCTGCTGGAGCTCGCCGACTCCGTGCTGCGCCTGGAAGACGGCCATGTCGTCACCGCGGGCGTTCAGGCCGCTGCTCCGGCCGCGCCGCCGACGTCGGCCGCGTCCTGAGGCCGCCCGCCGAGTCCTAGGGTCCACCGGATTCTGGGGTCGCCCGCCCGAATCCTGGACTCGAGGTGCCGGGAGCGGGACTCGAACCCGCACGTCCTCTCGGACAGATGCTTTTGAGGCATCCGCGTCTGCCGTTCCGCCATCCCGGCTAATGCCGCGTTTCAGGGCAATAAGCAACTTAGCCCGAGACGCGCCCGTACAAGGTAAACCTACCGTCGCCGGGATGGTTACGAGGTGCCGCCAGGGCACGCAACCCCGCCCCAGCAGGGCCTGCCGGGACCGTCGATCACCATCAGGGCAGTGCGGCCGAGCGCTAATGTACCTCCTTTCGGTAATCTCAGCCCGTGAGCAAGTCACTGAGCGTGCTGATCGCCGAAGACGAGGCCCTCATCCGGCTCGACCTGAAGGAGATGCTGGAGGAGGAGGGGTACCTGGTCGCCGGCGAAGCTGGCGACGGCGCCACTGCCGTTGACCTCGCCCAGAAGCTTCGTCCCGACCTGATCATCATGGACGTCAAGATGCCCGGGCTCGACGGCATCTCCGCCGCCGCGCAGATTTCCGAGCAGCGGCTGGCGCCCGTGGTGATCCTGACCGCGTTTTCCCAGCATGAGCTGGTCCGCAGGGCCAGCGAGGCTGGCGCCATGGCCTACCTGGTCAAGCCCTTCACCAAGGCCGACCTGGTGCCCGCTATCGAGGTCGCCGTCAGCCGGTTCCAGGAGATCGCAGCCCTGGACGCCGAGGTGGCCGGCCTGCGCGACCGGCTCGAGGTGCGCAAGCTGCTCGACCGGGCCAAGGGCCTGCTCCAGGCCGAGCGCGGCATGACCGAGGCCGACGCGTTCCGCTGGATCCAGAAGACCTCCATGGACCGCCGCCTGACCATGCGCGCGGTCGCCGAGGAAGTAATCGCTGCCAGCCAGCCCCCAGCCCCTGAGGCGGCCAGCGGTGCTGGGGAGGGTGCTGAGGGCGGTACTGAGGCTGGCACGGGTGATGCTGCCGGTGACGCAGGCCCAGATTCGGCCGCAGCCAAGTCCGGCTCGGATCAGTCGGGTGCGGGCCAGCCTGGTTCAGGCCAGCCTGGTGCGGGCCAGCCAGGTTCGGGTCAGCCAGGGTCGGGCGAGCCTGGGTCCGGCGACTCTGCCTCCGGTCCCGCTGCCCCCGGCCAGTCCGGTTCGGGCCAGTCCGGTTCGGGCCAGCCAGGTTCGGGCCAGCCAGGTTCGGGCCAGCCAGGTTCGGGCCAGCCAGGTTCGGGTCAGCAGGGCAGCGGCAAGCCTGGTTCGGGCCAGCCGGGACCGGGTCGCCCAGGCCCGTCCGCCCCGCACCCGCCCGGCAAGCCAACGCCCGGCCCGGCCCCCGGCGCGGGCACTCGCCCCGAGCCCGGCAAGCCAACTCCAGGCCGTCCCATCCCCAAGCCCGGCCCCGGCCGCCCAACCCCCGGCCAGCCCAGCTAGCCCGGCCCACCCGAGCCGCAGCAGGGCTGGCCGCCAGCCCTGCTGCGGCCTGGATAAGCCCCGGCCATCCCGCCCCGGCCATCCCGCCCCGGCCATCCCGCCCCGGCCATCCCGCCCTGGCCATCCCGCCCCGGCCGCCTCACCCCGACCGCCTCAGCCCGGCCGCCTCAGCCCCGGCCCGGGTCGACCGCCCATCCAAGCCCTCCAGCCGGGGGGACCGTCCATCCGCGAACAGTCGGCGGGCTGCTCACCTGGCCCTCAGCCGGGCTGGCCGCCCACTCGCGACCGGCCCCCGCCTGGACCCGCCCACCTGGGCCTCAGCCGGGGCTGGACGCCGCTCTGGACGCCAGCCCAGGCCATCTCATCGGCCGTCCCGCCCGGTTGGTCTCGCCTGGCTGATCCCAACCGGTCGGGACCAACCAGGTCGTCTCCTTGGCTGCCCCATCCCTCCAGCCTCACTCGCACCGCCAGCCCCGCCCAGCGCACCCTTAGTAATCGTCCTGTCGCCCCGCGCGGCCGACATCCCGGGTCCGCGCCTGCGTCCTAACGACAGTGAACGCGCTTTCACTGTCGTTAGGACGACAGCAAACGCGCGTTCACTGTCGTTGGAGCCAGCGGGGCCTGACCGATAACAGCAACAAGTCAGGCTCACCTCGCTGATAACAGCAACAAGCGGTATACGGCTAGCCAGTGGACTGGCCGCGGAGCGGCTAGGCGGGGAGCGGCCCGGACTAAGACGAGCAGCCGGGCGGGAGGTGCAGGCGGGCGGGGCCGGGGGCACAACCCCCCGGTGCCGCCCCGGCTCCGGCCGCCTGCTTCCGCCAGCAACAGGGCATGCTGCCGCGCCCCGTGACCAGCGGTCAGGGTCCGGCTGTGGCCTTTGGTGCCATACCAGTCTTCCCCGGACTGGCACGTTCTCTACTCGGCTCACCGAACCCGTCTCAACGGTAGCGACGGTCAGCGCCGCCGCGCAAAGACACCGGGATTCCCCGGCCCCTATGGGCTAAACGTCCCTTCGATCCGGCGTGTCGCCGCGCCTCCCACGCCCTCCTGCGGCCGTCCGAGGCCTCCCTGTGCCCGCCAACACCGTCCGAGCCCGGCGCAGGCCACCGTCCGAGCCCGGCGCACGCCGGGCGCACAGCCGCGCCCGGACCCGCGTCAGCCCACCCGGGGAGTGGCGGTCGGGGTCAGCTTGTTGCCAGGGATCGCGGCCCGCAGCAGGCAGCTCAGCCGCGCCGTGCACACCCGCCGGCCGCGCTCGTCGGTGATCACGATCTCGTAGGTGGTCAGCGTGCTCCCGCCGTGCACCCGGGTCGCCACGCCCGTGACCAGGCCGGATGACGCGGCCCGGTGGTGCGTGGCGTTGATCTCGATGCCGACGGTGATCAGGTCGGGTCCCGCGTGCAGCGCGGACCCGAGCGAGCCGATCGTCTCGGCCAGGACGCACGATGCCCCGCCGTGCAGCAGCCCGTACGGCTGCGTGTTGCCCGCCACCGGCATCGTCGCGACGACGCGCTCGGCCGACGCCTCCAGGATCTTGATGCCCATCCGCCCGACCAGCGTGTCCGGGGCCTGGTCAAAGGCCGCCTTGATCTCCGCCGCGTGCGCGGTTACCGCGCTGTCCTGCCCGTCGCTCACCCTGCCACCTCCGCGAGGCAGCCTAGCCCCGCCACGCCCGCCCGCCGACCCAGCCCACGGCCCGCCCGCCGGCCCCGCCCGCGGCCCACACGCGGCCCCTCCTGCCGCCCGCTCGTCCGCCCGGCCGTGGGTCTCCTAAGCCACCTCCGCACCCACCCGCACCACCAGCATCAATCATTGCTTTACGAACTTTGCTGCCTTTATCAACCAAAGAGGTCGACTTATCCGTTGTTAGCGTAAACAATTTGCGTGAGCCCCGGTTGACCGTGACCGGGACGCTACAACGGGCAGGAGGTCCCATGATTAACCTCAGAACCCGCCCGAGGATGAACTGGGCCGTTCGCACTGGCTCAGCGGCCGTCCTCGTCGCCGGCTTAACCGTCTCGCTCGGGATGAGCCAGGCCTCGGCCTCCGGGACCGCGCAGCGGGGCGCGGGATGCGCGGCCGCCACCGTCTCGCGGCATCACTTCGGCAGCGCGTTCGACCTTTACGCGGGTCACAACCTGCCCGTGTACCGGTACACGCTGGCCAACTGCCACGGCATGCGGGTCCGGATCCTGTCCTACGGGGGCATCATCCAGTCCATCGAGGTGCCAGGCCGCGGCGGCCACCTCGCGGACGTCGTCCTCGGGTTCAAGACCCTGAAGGACTACATCACCTACGACAGCCCGCCGGTCACGGCCAACGGCGGCCCGTACTTCGGCGAGACCATCGGGCGCTACGGCAACCGGATCGCCAAGGGCACCTTCCAGCTCAACGGCACCACTTACACCCTGCCGATCAACAACAACGGCAACACCCTGCACGGCGGCCTCGTCGGCTTCGGCAATCACGTCTGGGCCTCGCGCGAAGTGCGCAACGCCAGCGGCGCCGGGGTGCAGATGAAGCTCGTCAGCCCCAACGGCGACGACGGCTCGAACGTCGGCTGCTCATGCACCGGCTTCCCCGGCCAGCTCACCGTCTACGTGACCTTCACCCTGAACAACGCCGGCCAGCTGCGCATCCACTACCGCGCCACCACCACCCAGGACACCGTCCTGAACCTCACCAATCACAGCTACTTCAACCTCAACGGCGAGGCGTCGGGCGCCGTCTACGGCCAGAAGGTCATGATTAACGCGAATCGCTACACGCCCACCGACGCCACCCAGATCCCCACCGGCGTGCTGGCGCGGGTCGCCGGGACGCCGTTCGACTTCCGCACGCCGCACACCATCGGCTCGCGGATCAACCAGAACAACCAGCAGCTCCTGATCGCCCAGGGCTACGACCACAACTGGGTGCTCAACAAGACCGGCCCGAAGCTCGACGGCCTTCGCCTCGCGGCCCGCGCCTGGGGCACGGCCGGCGGCCGGGAACTGAGCGTCTGGACGGACCAGCCCGGCGTGCAGTTCTACTCCGGTAATTTCCTGAACGGAACGCTCGTGGGAATCAGTGGCCACATCTACCGGCAGTCCGATGGGTACACCTTCGAGACCCAGCACTTCCCGGACTCGCCGAACCAGCCCAGCTTCCCCACCACCGAGCTGAAGGCCGGCCAGGTGTTCAGCTCCAGCACCATCTTCCAGTTCTCCACCTCCTGAGCCGAGCGCCCGGGCTGGCCGGGCATTGTCCCGGCCAGCCCCGGCCCTGAGCCGAACGCCGTGCTGGCCCGGTCGGACAGCCCCTGTCCGGGCATCTCCGCCGGGCCAGTACTCGCCGGGTCGGCCCGGGCGGGCAGCACCGAGGCCCGCTGACCGCCCGGGTCCCGGCGGACCCGCCGTGAGCCGGCCGGGGCCGCCGCGATCGGCCCAGCCCTGTCGGTGCCGCCGACTAGACTTCCGGCCGTGGTGACGAAGCCGGAAGCGAACCAGGATGAGACCGCCGCGACGCCCGGCAGCGGGGGCCGCCTGCTGCTGCTTGACGGGCACTCGCTGGCCTACCGGGCGTTCTTCGCGCTGCCGCCGGAGAACTTCTCCACCACCACCGGCCAGCCGACCAACGCCGTCTACGGCTTCACCGCGATGCTCATCAACGCCCTGCGGGACGAGCGCCCGACGCATGTCGCGGTGGCGTTCGACCGCAGCGAGCCGACCTTCCGGCATGAGCAGTTCGTCGAGTACAAGGCCAACCGCCGGGAGACCCCGGCCGACTTCCGCAGCCAGCTCAGCCTGATCTTCGAGGTGCTCGACGCGCTCGGCATCGCGAGGCTGTCGGTGGCCGGGTACGAGGCCGACGACCTGATCGCGACCCTGGCGACGCAGGCCGCGCCGGACATGAGCGTGCTGATCGTCACCGGCGACCGGGACGCGCTCCAGCTCGTCAACGACTCGGTGACCGTGCTGATGACCAGGCGCGGCATCAGCGACATGACCAGGTTCACGCCCGAGGCGGTGGTCGAGAAGTACGGGCTGACCCCGGCCCAGTACCCGGACTTCGCCGCGCTGCGCGGCGACCCGAGCGACAACCTGCCGAGCATCCCCGGTGTCGGGGAGAAGACGGCCGGGAAGTGGATCATCGAGTTCGGCTCGCTGGCCGAGCTGGTCGACCGGGTCGGCGAGGTCAAGGGCAAGGCGGGGGAGAAGCTCCGCGATCACCTGGCCGCCGTCCTGCTGAACCGCCAGCTCACCGAGCTGGCCAGGGACGTGCCGCTCGGGGTCACCCCGCCGGAGCTGAGCCCGGTGCCGTGGGACCGGGAGCAGATCCACCAGCTCTTTGACACGCTCCAGTTCCGGGTGCTCAGGGACCGGCTCTACGCCACCCTGCCCAACGGCATCGTCGCGGGCCCGCCGGACGCCGACGCCGCGGTGGCCGCCGCCGGGGAGTTCGACGTCACCGCCGCGGTGCTCGGACCCGGTGACGTGGCGGCATGGCTGGCCGCGCACGGCAGCGCCGCCGGCCGGGCCGGGCTGGCAGCCCGCGGCACCTGGGGCCGCGGCACCGGAAACCTGGACGGGCTGGCCATCGCCGCGCCGGACGGGGACTGCGCGTTCATCGACCCGACTGCGCTGACCGCCGAGGACGACCAGGCGCTCGGTGCCTGGCTCGCGGACCCCGAGCGGCCCAAGGCGCTGCACAACGCCAAGGGCCCGATCCACGCCCTCGCGGCACGCGGCCTCACGCTCGCCGGCCTGACCAGCGATACCGCGCTGGCCGCGTACCTGGCGCTGCCCGGCCAGCGCTCGTTCGACCTGGCCGACCTGGCGCTGCGCTACCTGAAGCGCGAGCTGGCCGACGCGCCCACGCCCACGGGCCAGCTCACGCTGGACATGCCCGACCCCGCGCAGGCCGGCGACGTGCTGGCCCAGCGCGCCCAGGCCACCGCCGAGCTGGCCGACGCGCTCGACGCCGACCTGGCCAGCCGGGGTGCCACGGAGCTGCTCGCCGAGGTCGAGCTGCCGCTGGTCAGCGTGCTCGCCGAGATGGAGCAGGCGGGCATCGCCGCCGACGTCGATCACTTCGCCGGAATGTCCGCCAGCCTCGGCGGCGAGGTCAAGGCGGCTGAGCAGGGCGCGTTCGCCATCGTCGGCCACGATTTCAACCTCGGCTCGCCCAAGCAGCTTCAGGAAGTGCTCTTCACCGAGCTGGGGCTGCCCAAGACCAAGCGGATCAAGACCGGCTACACCACCGACTCCGAGGCGCTGACCGGCCTGCTCGCCCAGACCGAGCACCCGGTCCTGGCGCACCTGCTCCGGCACAGGGACGTGGCCAAGCTCAAGAGCATCGTGGACTCGCTGATCCCGATGGCCGGGCACGACGGGCGGATCCACACCACCTATAACCAGATGATCGCCGCCACCGGGCGGCTGTCTTCCACCGACCCGAACCTGCAGAACATCCCGATCCGGACTGAGGAAGGCCGCCGGATCCGGCAGGGCTTCATCGTCGGCGAGGGCTACGACTGCCTGCTGACCGCCGACTACAGCCAGATCGAGCTGCGGATCATGGCGCACCTGTCCGGTGACGAGGCGCTGGCCGCCGCGTTCGGCTCCGGCCATGACTTCCACGCCGCGACGGCCGCTCGGGTCTTCGGCATCGACCCCGAGGACGTGACCACCGAGTTCCGCAGCAAGGTCAAGGCGATGAACTACGGCCTGGCCTACGGCCTGTCGGTCTACGGCCTGTCCCAGCAGCTGCACGTCACGCCCGACGAGGCCCGCGGGTTCATGGACGAGTACTTCGAGCAGTTCGGCGGCGTCCGCGAGTACCTGCAGGAGGTCGTCGCCAGGGCGCGGACCAATGGTTACACCCAGACCATGATGGGCCGCCGCCGCTACCTGCCCGACCTGACCTCAGATAACCGCCAGCGCCGCGAGATGGCCGAGCGGATGGCGCTGAACGCGCCGATCCAGGGCTCGGCCGCCGACATCATCAAGGTCGCCATGCTGGCGATCCGCCGCGAGCTAGCCGCCGCCGGGCTGCGCTCGCGGATGCTGCTCCAGGTCCACGACGAGCTCCTGTTCGAGGTCGCCCACGGCGAGCTGGACCAGCTCCGCGAGATCGTCCCCGCCGCCATGGGCAGCGCCTTCGACCTGGCCATCCCCCTCGAAGTCTCGATGGGAACCGGCCGAAGCTGGGCCGAGGCGGCGCACTGAGTTGCCCGGGGGATAACCCCCGGACCCCCAGACCGGGGGCTTTCGCCCCCCGGACCCCTCTGCCGGGCGCTCGGGCCGGCGTTGCCGGCCCTCCCGCGCGGCATCGGCCAGGTGACCGGTTCCGGATGGGTTCGCCGGCCGTTCCGGCCGGCATCGGCCAGGTGACCGGTTCCGGATGGGTTCGCCGGCCGTTCCGGCCGGCATCGGCCAGGTGACCGGTTCCGGATGGGTTCGCCGGCCGTTCCGGCCGGCATCGGCCAGGTGACCGGTTCCGGATGGGTTCGCCGGCCGTTCCGGCCGGCATCGGCCAGGTGACCGGTTCCGGATGGGTTCGCCGGCCGTTCCGGCCAGCATCGGGCTCGTGACCGCTCACTGGTCGGGCCCGCTCGGCGGGCCGAGTTTCCATGATCGGGGAGCGTTTTGGGGCCGCATACGCCCAAAACGCTCCCCGATAACCAGTTCCACCGCCTGGTGCCCGCCGGGCACCAGCTTCGGCCGCCGGGCCGGGCCGTCAGCGGGCTCGCGCTGCCGCGCATCTCGGCCTCGGCCCGTGGCGGCTGCGGTTCCTCGTGATCTTGAAGGATGTTGGGCGTATATCGCCTAAAACACTTCAAGATCACGAGGTCCGGGGGTTAGCGGGGTGCGCGGGCGGGGTGGGGTGGGCGGGTTGGGGCTTGTGTGGGCGGGAGTGGTTCGATATGGATCGGTGTGTCGGTTAAGTGCTCGACGGGCGGCGGGAAGGCGCGGCTGGTGCGGGAATGAGGGACGTGGCGGGGCTTGCGCGCGGGGCGCGCTATGGGGCTGGGCTGGATTGACCCGTCGGCCGGGCTCTCATATGCTGAACGCTGCGTTGTGTTCTCCTGTCGTCCGCCATGGCCGGACAACTTCGGGGCTGCCGTTACCGGGCAGTCGCCTTAGGTACCGTCCAGGCGCGTCACGTCTGAGCCTTGGCCTTCCGTGTCGGACGCTTTGTGCATGGCGCATGTCCAGCCAATCCTGTCCGCATCCGGAGTCCACCAACACATGACGAGCAGCACCGAGGCCACCTCGACCCCCAAAGTAGCGGTCAACGACATCGGTTCCGAGGAGGCCTTCCTCGCCGCGATCGACGAGACCATCAAGTACTTCAACGACGGCGACATCGTTGAAGGCACCGTCGTCAAGGTCGACCGAGACGAAGTCCTGCTCGACATCGGTTACAAGACCGAAGGCGTCATCCCGTCCAGGGAGCTGTCGATCAAGCACGACGTCGACCCGAATGACGTCGTCAAGGCCGGCGAGCACATCGAGGCCCTGGTTCTCCAGAAGGAGGACAAGGAGGGCCGCCTGATCCTGTCCAAGAAGCGCGCGCAGTACGAGCGCGCCTGGGGCACGATCGAGAAGATCAAGGAAGAGGACGGCGTCGTCACCGGCACCGTCATCGAGGTGGTCAAGGGCGGCCTCATCCTGGACATCGGCCTGCGCGGCTTCCTGCCGGCCTCCCTGGTGGAGATGCGCCGGGTCCGCGACCTCCAGCCGTACGTGGGCAAGGAGATCGAGGCCAAGATCATCGAGCTGGACAAGAACCGCAACAACGTGGTCCTGTCCCGCCGTGCCTGGCTGGAGCAGACGCAGTCCGAGGTTCGCCAGAACTTCCTGAACACGCTCCAGAAGGGCCAGATCCGCAAGGGCCAGGTCTCCTCGATCGTCAACTTCGGCGCGTTCGTCGACCTGGGCGGCGTGGACGGCCTGGTGCACGTCTCCGAGCTGTCCTGGAAGCACATCGACCACCCCGGCGAGGTTGTCGAGGTCGGCCAGGAGGTCACGGTCGAGGTGCTGGACGTCGACATGGACCGCGAGCGGGTCTCGCTGTCGCTGAAGTCGACGCAGGAGGACCCCTGGCAGCAGTTCGCCCGCACGCACCAGATCGGCCAGGTCGTGCCCGGCCGGGTCACCAAGCTGGTGCCGTTCGGCGCGTTCGTCCGGGTGGAAGAGGGCATCGAGGGCCTGGTCCACATCTCCGAGCTGGCGGACCGCCACGTGGAGATCCCCGAGCAGGTCGTGCAGGTCGGCGACGAGATCTTCGTCAAGATCATCGACATCGACCTGGACCGGCGCCGGATCAGCCTGTCGCTCAAGCAGGCCAACGAGGGCACCGTCGGCGAGGCGCTGGGCGAGGACTTCGACCCGACGCTCTACGGCATGCCCGCGACCTACGACGAGCAGGGCAACTACGTCTACCCCGAGGGCTTCGACCCCGAGTCGGGCGAGTGGCTGGAAGGCTTCGATACCCAGCGCGAGGAGTGGGAGCGCCAGTACACCGAGGCGCGCACCCGCTACGAGGCGCACCAGGCGCAGGTCGCCGAGGCGCAGAGCAAGGCCAACGCCGACCGCGAGGAGCGCAGCTCCTCCAGCCGCAGCGACGCGCCGGCGCAGGGCACGCTCGCCTCGGACGAGGCCTTGGCGGCCCTGCGGGACAAGCTCTCCGGCGGCCAGAGCTGACCACCGGCCAGGCCCGGTTCGTGATCGTGGCGGGATTCCCGTGCAGTGCACGGGAATCCCGCCACTGTCATGCCCGAG
The DNA here is from genome assembly GCA_963725175.1 of uncultured Actinomycetota bacterium. Classification (GTDB taxonomy): domain Bacteria; phylum Actinomycetota; class Actinomycetes; order Streptosporangiales; family Streptosporangiaceae; genus DASUBV01. The sequence goes on along the minus strand of CAVRXH010000006.1, from coordinate 777,404 downwards.
GCCATCACACCCGGTCCGTGGTCTCCCGCGGGCGTCCGGCCGGACACCGCTGCCGAGACCGGGCGGCCTGAGATGTTCCGGGTCGGCCTGACCGGCGGGATCGGCTCAGGCAAGAGCGAGGTATCCCGGCGGCTGGCCGCCCACGGCGCGGTGATCATCGACGCGGACGCCATCGCCCGCGAGGTGGTCGAGCCGGGCACGCCCGGGCTGGCCGAGGTGGTGGCGGCTTTCGGGCCTGACGTGCTGCGGCCCGACGGCAGCCTGGACCGGCCCAGGCTCGGCGACATCGTGTTCGCGGACGCGCGGCTCCGCGCCACTCTGAACGGCATCGTGCACCCGCTGGTCGCGGCACGGATGCGGGCGGTGGAGGAGGCGGCGGTGCCGGGCGCGGTCGTCGTCCACGACGTGCCGCTGATCACCGAGAACAATCTCGCCGAGAACTATGACCTGGTCGTCGTGGTGGACGTGCCGCCGCGCATTCAGCTCGACCGGGTGGTCAGGTACCGGGGCATGACCAAGGAGCAGGCGAAGGCCAGGATCGCCGCGCAGGCGAGCCGCGCCGAGCGGCTGGCCATCGCCGGGATCGTGATCGACAACTCGGGCTCGCTGGCGGAGCTGGACCGGCTGGCCGGCGACCTGTGGACCGAGCTGCGCCGCCGCGCTCAGCTCAGCCGCACCGGCTGACGCACCGGCAGCCAGGCAGCCGGCCGCTGCCCGCCGTCAGCAGGGAGCAGACTGTCGGGCCCCCCACCTACAGTGGAAGCGTGAGGAACTATCAGCTCGATCGTGATCAGCGCGGGGTCCGGCAGCGCGGGCCGTCGCGGGGGATGACCAGGCCGGGGGCGTCATGCGCCCGGTAACCGACCTCCAGCGCCGGGTGGCGCCGTTCGAGGTCATCACGGACATGGTGCCCGCGGGGGATCAGCCGGGGGCCATCGCCTCGATGGAGCAGCGGATCCGGTCCGGCGCGCCGGACACGGTGCTGCTCGGCGCGACCGGCACCGGCAAGACCGCGACCGTCGCCTGGCTGGCCGAGCGGCTGCAGCGGCCGACCCTGGTCATGCTGCCGAACAAGACCCTGGCCGCGCAGTTCGCCAACGAGCTGCGGGAGATGCTGCCGCGCAACGCGGTGGAGTACTTCGTCTCTTACTACGACTATTACCAGCCCGAGGCGTATGTCCCGCAGACCGACACCTACATCGAGAAGGACTCCTCGATCAACGACGAGGTGGACCGGCTCAGGCACTCGGCGACCAACTCCTTGCTGACCAGGCGGGACACCATCGTCGTCGCGTCGGTGTCGTGCATCTACGGCCTGGGCACGCCGCAGGAGTACGTCGACCGGATGACCAAGCTGCGGATCGGCGACACGATCGACCGCGACACGCTGCTGCGCCAGCTCGTCGGCATGCAGTACACCCGCAACGACCTGGCCTTCACCCGCGGCACGTTCCGGGTGCGCGGCGACACCATCGAGGTGATCCCGCAGTACGAGGAGCTGGCCGTGCGGATCGAGATGTTCGGCGACGAGGTCGAGCGGCTGATGACCCTGCATCCGCTGACCGGTGAGGTGATCAGCGAGGACGAGGAGCTGTATGTCTTCCCCGCCTCGCACTACGTGGCCGGTCCCGAGCGGATGGAGCGAGCGATCGCCGGCATCGAGGCCGAGCTGACGGGCCGGCTGGCCGAGCTGGAGCAGCAGGGCAAGCTGCTTGAGGCGCAGCGGCTGCGGATGCGGACCACCTACGACGTGGAGATGATGCGCCAGGTCGGAAGCTGCTCGGGCATCGAGAACTACTCGCTGCACATCGACGGCCGCCAGCCCGGCAGCCCGCCCAACACACTGCTCGACTACTTCCCCGAGGACTTCCTGCTGGTCGTGGACGAGTCGCACAGCACCGTGCCGCAGATCGGCGCCATGTACGAGGGTGACGTGTCCCGCAAGCGGGTGCTGGTCGATCATGGCTTCCGGCTGCCCAGCGCCATCGACAACCGGCCGCTCACCTGGGACGAGTTCTGCGAGCGGATCTGCCAGACGCTGTACCTGTCGGCCACGCCGGGGCCGTACGAGCTGCAGCGGGTCGGCGGCGAGGTCACCGAGCAGGTGATCAGGCCGACCGGGCTGATCGACCCCCAGGTGATCATCAAGCCGACTAAGGGCCAGATCGACGACCTGGTGCATGAGATCAGGGACCGCGCGGAGAAGTCCGAGCGGGTGCTGGTCACCACGCTGACCAAGAAGATGGCCGAGGACCTGACGGATTACCTGCTGGAGCTGGGCATCCGCGCCCGGTACCTGCACAGCGAGGTGGACACGCTGCGCCGGGTCGAGCTGCTGCGCGAGCTGCGCGTCGGCGAGTACGACGTGCTGGTCGGCATCAACCTGCTCCGCGAAGGACTTGACCTGCCCGAGGTCTCCCTGGTGGCGATCCTGGACGCGGACAAGGAAGGGTTCCTGCGCTCGGGCACGTCGCTGATCCAGACCATTGGCCGCGCGGCGCGGAACGTCTCCGGCCAGGTGCACATGTACGCCGACAAGGTCACCCCGTCGATGCAGCGGGCGATCGACGAGACCACCCGCCGCCGGGATAAGCAGATCGCCTACAACACCGAGCACGGCGTGGACCCGCAGCCGCTGCGCAAGCGGATCGCCGACATCCTGGACCAGCTCGCCCGCGAGGACGCCGACACCGAGAAACTGCTCGGCGGCGCGGGCCGGCAGCAGAGCCGGGGCAAGGCGCCGGTGCCGGGCCTGTCATCGCGGGCCAAGGCGGCCGTCGCCGCGGCCGAGAGCGGCAAGGGCACGGGCGGCGGGCCGGCCAGGGACGACCTGGTGTCGCTGATCGGCGAGCTAACCGAGCAGATGCACACCGCCGCCGCCGAGCTGCACTTCGAGGTGGCGGCGCGGATTCGCGACGAGATCCGCGAGCTCAAGCACGAGTTGCGCGGCATGCAGGCCGCTGGGGTCTGACCCGGCGGCACCGGGGGCGCCCTGCGGCCCAGGGCGACCTCCCGCGCCCCCCCGGCCGCCAGGCCAGCGCTGGGCGGCACCTGGCGGCGCGCGCCATTGCCGCGAAGAAGACCGCAAAGAAGACGGAACGGATCGGGCCTCGTACCCGTCTAAGTCGGCGCAGGATGATCCTGCCGACAGCGAAACGGTTGCCCTGGCGCCAGCCCGGGTCAGAGAGCGAGGCCTCGATGGCGAGAGCACAATGGCCGTCCGCGTGGCGGCCGTCCGTACCGCGAGCGCCGCGCCGCGCCGCCACCCTTCTGCATGCCCCGATGCGCGGCGCGCTGCTGGCCGCCGGCGCGGCGGTCGCCGCGCTGGCCGTGGCCGGCTGCGGGAGCATGACGGCGGCCCAGACCGCCGCGAACTCGGCCTCGGGGGCGGCGAACGCCGCCGCGATCCGGGTCATGCCGCTGGCCAGCCGGCTGTGCGCCCGGCCGGCGGCCGTCCGCCAGGCGGCGATCGCCTGGTCGGCGGGGACGCCTAGGGTTCCGGCCGGCGGCGAAACCCCGCAGCTGCCCTCCAACGGCGGCGCGGTCAGCGGGACCTCTGGCGGCGCGGCGGCGCCCGGCGTGATCCCGATAAAGATCGTGCGGGTAACCAGCGCCGCGCGGGCGCGCGAGCTGGCCCGTGCCATCTGTGCCCTGCCGAAGATGCCGCGCGGCCCCATCAACTGCCCAGCGCTGTTCCTCGGCACCTTCCGGATGTCCTTCACCGCCGTCGGCTTCAAGGTCCCGGCCGTGGTCGCCCAGGAGTCGGGCTGCGAGGTCGTCACCGGCATCAGCCCGGTCAGGACCGCCGCCGGCAAGACGGCCTTCTGGCGGATGCTGGCCCGGCTCGGCGGCCCGGCCCCTGGCTGGCCGGGGCACCTGCCGGGCGGGCCGATCGCGCCGGGCCTCCCGGTGCTGCCGCCGGGCAGCGGCAATGGCCACGGTTGCGCGCCGCGGTCAGCGAGCACCCCGCCAGGCACGCCGGTCAAGTCCTGCCCTGGCCCGGACCGGCCCGCGGGGGTTACCAAGAAGTAGCGCCAGCCGGGAGCAGTGGCCAGGAAATAACTCAGGCGACGAAGTAGCTCAGGCGAGAGGGCCTGCGCGGGCGGTGCCGGAACCGTGGCACCGCCCGCGTCAGGCGTAGGGTCGGGTTCATGCTGGAGAGCCTGGTCGCCGCTCTGGTATCGGCTTTCTGCTACGGCGTAGCCGCGGTCATGCAGGCGATCGCGGTGCGGACCGCTAGCCACCGGGTCGGCGACGGGGCGGCCGGGGCAGCCGGGGCGAGCGGGACTGCCAGCCCTGGCCCCGGCATGGACCCCGGCCTGGTGGTCAGAATGCTGCGGCAGTGGCCGTTCGTGGCCAGCCTCGGCATCGACCTGATCGGCTTCCTCGCCCAGCTCGTGGCGCTGTCCAGGCTGCCCCTGTTCGCCGTGCAGGCCATCGTCGCGGCGAACCTGGCTGTCACCGCCATCTTCGCCGCCTGGCTCATGCACGTGCGGCTGAGCCTGCGGGAGTGGCTGGCGGTGACCGGTGTGGTCATCGGCGTCGGCCTGCTCGGCTCCTCGGCGGGAGCCGAGGGTGCCTCGCACGTCGGCTTCGCCTTCAAGCTCGGCCTGATCGTCGCGGTGGCCGGCGTGGCGGTGGCCGGGCTGGCCGCCGCCCGGCTGCCAGACGCCTACCGGACGCCCGCGCTCGGTGCCATCGCCGGCCTGGGCTACGCGGTGCTGGCCGTCTCGGCCCGGATCCTGCCGGGCTTCTCGCCCGCCCAGCTCGTCAGGGACCCGGCCACCTACACGCTGGCCGCCGCCGGGATTGTCTCGTTCATGCTGTATGCCTCCGCGCTGGAGGGCGGCAGCGTCACGGTGGCCACGGCGGCCGTCGTGCTCGCCGAGACGACCCCGCCAGCCGTGGTCGGGGTAGTGCTGCTGGGGGACACCACCCGGCGCGGCATGGAGGGCGTCGCGGTGGCGGGGTTCGTGCTGGCGGTGTGCTGCGCGGTCGCGCTGGCCAGGTTCGGCGAGGCCGCCGAGCACGAGGCGCATGAGGCCGGGCGCGATACCGCCGTGCCCGCAGGCGACCTGGCTCCCTGAGGCCGTCCTGAAAGCGCCCTGAATGCCCAGCCCTGTTGCCACCCCGCGTGTTTGGCCACGTCCCGGGCCCGGCGACCTGATATTCTGAGACCCCGTGGACCGGCGGGTGTTCCGTCCGGCACAGACCACGGGAGCCACACCTTGGCGATGCCAGCGCACGTATCACGACCGGTCAGCACCCGGCACCTGTTCGTCACCGGGGGCGTCGCCTCCAGCCTCGGCAAGGGCCTGACCGCCTCCAGCATCGGCCGCCTGCTGAAGCTGCGCGGGCTGCGGGTCAACATGCAGAAACTGGACCCGTATCTCAACGTCGATCCCGGCACGATGAATCCGTTCCAGCACGGCGAGGTGTTCGTCACCGACGACGGCACGGAAACGGACCTGGATGTCGGCCACTACGAGCGCTTCCTGGACATCAGGCTGCCCGGCTCGGCCAATGTGACGACCGGCCAGATCTACTCCAGCGTGATAGCCAAGGAGAGGCGCGGCGATTACCTGGGGGACACCGTCCAGGTCATCCCGCACATCACCAACGAGATCAAGGCCCGGATCCTGGCCATGGGCGGCCCGGAGACCGACGTGGTGATCACCGAGGTCGGCGGGACGGTCGGCGACATCGAGTCGCAGCCGTTCCTGGAGGCGATCCGCCAGATCCGGCACGAGATCGGCCGGGACAGGTGCTTTTTCCTGCACGTGTCGCTGCTGCCCTACATCGGCCCCTCGGGCGAGCTGAAGACCAAGCCGACCCAGCATTCGGTGGCCGCGCTGCGCAGCATCGGCATCCAGCCCGACGCCATTGTCTGCCGTTCCGACCGGCCGATCAACGATGGCCTGAAGCGCAAGGTCAGCCTGATGTGCGACGTGGACGAGGAAGCCGTTGTCTCCGCGCCGGACGCGCCGTCCATCTACGACATCCCGAAGGTGCTGCACAGCGAGGGACTGGACGCCTACGTGGTGCGCAAGCTGGGCCTGGCGTTCCGCGACGTGGACTGGAGCGACTGGGACGAGCTGCTGCGCCGGGTGCACCGCCCGGCCAGGACCGTCACTATCGCGCTGGTCGGCAAGTACGTGGACCTGCCCGATGCCTACCTCTCGCCCGCCGAGGCGCTGCGGGCCGGCGGGTTCGCCAACGATGCCAAGGTCACTATCAGGTGGGTGCCCAGCGACGACTGCCAGACTCCGGAGGGGGCCGCCGAGCGGCTGGCGGACGTGGACGGCGTGCTGGTGCCCGGCGGGTTCGGGTTCCGCGGCATCGAGGGCAAGATCGGCGCCGTCCAGTACTGCCGCGAGCAGGGCATCCCGGTGCTCGGCCTGTGCCTGGGCCTGCAGTGCATGGCCATCGAGGCCGGCCGGCACCTGGCCGGGCTGGCCGGGGCCAACAGCGCCGAGTTCGACCCCTCGGCCGTGCACCCGGTGATCGCCACGATGGCCGACCAGCAGGACGTGGTGGCCGGCGAGCGCGACATGGGCGGGACGATGCGGCTGGGCATCTACCCGGCCGTGCTCGCCGACGGCAGCATCGTGCGCGAGCTGTACGGGGCGGAGGTGGTGCAGGAGCGGCACCGGCACCGCTACGAGGTGAACAACTCCTACCGCGCCGCGCTGGAGGAGGCCGGGCTGGTGTGCTCTGGCCTGTCGCCGGACGGCCGCCTGGTGGAGTTCGTCGAGCTGCCGCGCGAGGTGCACCCGTTCTTCGTGGGCACCCAGGCGCACCCGGAGTTCCTGTCCCGGCCGACCCGGCCGCACCCGCTGTTCAGCGGGCTGGCTGCCGCGGCCATCGAGCGGTCCAAGTCCAGGCCGCATGCCCAGCCGGCCGGCGAGACGGCGGCGGCCGGGCTGCGCCCGGCGCCGGCCAGGGCCGCGGGCGCCGGCGGTCGCTGGGATGGCTGACCTCACCGATCAGCCCGAGCGGTGGCCGGTCGCGGCCACCGCAGAGCTGGCCAGCGGCGTGCTGATGCGGCTGCGGCGGGACATGGTCACCATGCCGGACGGCGAGGTGGCCGGCCGGGAGGTCGTCGAGCACCCCGGCGCCGTGGCCATCGTGGCGCTCGACGAGGACGACCAGGTGCTGATGATCCGGCAGTACCGCCATCCCGCCGGGGGAGTGCTCTGGGAGATCCCGGCCGGGCTGCGCGATGTGGACGGCGAGCCGACGCACGTGACGGCCCGGCGGGAGCTGCTGGAGGAGACCGGGTACACCGCGGCCGAGTGGCGGGTGCTCGCGGACTTCTTCCCCTCGCCCGGCAGCAGCACCGAGCGGCTGCGGATCTTCCTGGCCCGCGGCCTGGCCGAGGTGCCGCCGTCGCAGCGGACCTACGTGCCCGAGCACGAGGAGGCGTTCATGACCGTCGAGTGGGTGCCGCTGGACGAGGCCGTGCTCAGCTTTCTGGCCGGCGGCCTGCACAATGGCGTTACCGGGGTGGGTATCTTGTCCGCGTATGCCGCCAGGCCCGCTGGCTGGGTTACGCTGCGCGAGATCGGCGCGCCAGAGGGCCTGTAGCCGCGCCGGCCGGTTGATTGAGGGGAATCGCCTGGTAACGAGGCCGGGCCGCCCCAGCGAACGAGGAGGCTCGGGGTCATGAGGATCGGTGTTCCCAAGGAAGTTAAGAACCACGAGTACCGCGTGGCGATCACCCCGTCGGGTGCGCACGAGCTCGTCAGGGATGGCCACGAGGTCTTCGTCCAGCATGACGCGGGCACGGGCTCCTCGATCCCGGACGCCGACTTCGCCGCCGCCGGGGCGACTATCCTGCCCACGGCCGACGATGTCTGGCAGTCCGGGGACCTGATCCTCAAGGTCAAGGAGCCGGTCGCCGAGGAGTACCACCGGATGCGCAAGGGCCAGGTGCTCTTCACCTACCTGCACCTGGCGGCGAGCCGGGCCTGCACCGACGCGCTGCTGGAGGCCGGGGTCACCACCATCGCCTATGAGACGGTGCAGCTCCCGGACGGCTCGCTGCCGCTGCTCGCCCCGATGTCGGAGGTGGCCGGCCGGATGGCGCCGCAGGTCGGCGCCCATCACCTGCAGCGCGACGGCGGCGGCCGCGGCGTGCTGATGGGCGGGGTGTCCGGCGTGTACGCGGCGAAGGTGGTCGTGCTCGGCGCGGGCGTGTCCGGCATGAACGCCGCCGCGATCGCGCTCGGCATGCAGGCCGAGGTGCTGCTGCTGGACCGGAACGTGGCCAGGCTGCGCCAGGCGGACGCGATCTACCAGGGGCACATGCAGACCGTCGCCTCCAACGCCTACGAGATCGAGCGGGCCGTCATCGACGCCGACCTGGTGATCGGCGCGGTGCTGGTGCCGGGCGCCAAGGCGCCGAAGCTGGTCTCCAACGAGCTGGTGTCCCGGATGAAGCCGGGCTCGGTGCTGGTGGACATCTCCATCGACCAGGGCGGCACCTTCGAGGACTCGCACCCGACCACGCACGCCGAGCCGACCTACCCGGTGCACGACTCGGTGTTCTACTGCGTGGCCAACATGCCGGGCGCGGTTCCGCACACCTCGACCTACGCGCTGACCAACGTCACCCTGCCCTACGCGGTGGAGATCGCCAGGTACGGCTGGATGGAGGCACTGCGCCGGGACCAGCCGCTGGCCCTCGGCCTCAACACCCACGATGGCGCGGTCACCTGCGAGCCCGTCGCCGAGGCCCTCGACCTGCCGCTTGTCCCGCTGGCGGAGGTAATCAGCTGACCACTGTCGCCGCCGCGATCCGCCGCTACCTCGATCACCTGACCGTGGAGCGGGGCCTGGCCGCGCACACGCTGGAGGCCTACCGGCGGGATCTGGAGCGGTACGCGGCGACGCTGGCCGCCGCCGGGTGCACCCAGATCGCGGCGGTGACCACCCAGGACGTCGCCGACTACCTGGCCGGCCTGCGCGAGGGGGACAGCGAGCACCAGCCGCTGTCCGCCAGCTCGGCCGGCCGGGCGGTCGTCGCGGTCCGCGGGCTGCACGCCTTCATCCTGGCCGAGGGGATGGCCGCCGGCGACCCGGCCCGCGAGGTCAGGCCGCCGGCGCCGCCGCGGCGGCTGCCCAGGGCGATCTCCATCACCGAGGTGGAGCGGCTGCTGGCGGCGGCCGCGGGCGCGGACGGGCCGGCGGGCGCCGCCTCGCTGCGCGACCGGGCGCTGCTAGAGCTGCTGTACGGGACGGGCGCGCGGATCTCCGAGGCGGTCAGCCTGGACGTGGATGACCTGGAGCTGTCGGGGGAGTCGCGCAGCCCTCAGGTGCCTGGCGCGGTCCGGCTCAGCGGCAAGGGCGGCAAGCAGCGGATCGTCCCCGTCGGCAGGTACGCGCGCGAGGCCGTCGAGTCCTACCTGATCAGGGCGCGGCCCGCGCTCGCCGCCGCGGCCAGGCGCGGCCCGGCCAGCGCGGCGCTGTTCCTGAACGTGCGCGGCGGCCGGCTGACCAGGCAGGGCGCCTGGGGCGCGCTGCGCGCCGCCTGCGCCAGGGCCGGGCTGGCTCAGGTCTCGCCGCATACCCTGCGGCATTCCTTCGCCACTCACCTGCTGGACGGCGGCGCGGACGTCCGGGTGGTGCAGGAGCTGCTCGGGCACGCCTCGGTGACGACCACGCAGGTTTACACGCTGGTCACCGTGGACCGGCTGCGTGAGGTCTACGCGGCCGCGCACCCGCGTGCGCTGGGGTAGCCGCCCGGGCCGCCGTTCGGCCATCAGACCGCCGGAACAGAACGGAAAGTGTGCCAATAAGGGCCACATGCAGGTGTATCTTGGGGCAGAGTCATTTCCCCGTAAACGGTGAGTCCGCTTGCCCCAGGCGGGTGCAGCACCTAGATTCCGGTCCAGCCAGCGCTTTCAGCGCGCTGGCACCGGGGAGGTGCAGGCAACTGTGGCAGCATCCCGAACCTTGGAGGTCAGGCCGGGCGTGCTTGGTCCTACCGGTCGGCCGATTCCGATCTTTCCCGACCCTGAGCCGTTGCTCACGCACGGGCCGGCCAGGGTCACGGCCATCTGCAATCAGAAGGGTGGCGTCGGCAAGACGACCACCACCATCAACCTCGGCGCCGCGCTGGCCGAGCAGGGCCGCCGCGTGCTGCTGGTCGACTTCGACCCGCAGGGCGCGCTGTCGGTAGGCCTCGGCATCCAGCCGCACGAGCTCGACGCGACCATCTACAACCTGCTGATGGAACGCGGGCTCAGCGCGCGGGACGTGCTGTTCAAGACCGCGGTCGACGGCATGGACCTGCTGCCGAGCAACATCGACCTGTCCGGCGCGGAGGTCCAGCTCGTCCACGAGGTGGGCCGCGAGTTCGTCCTCGGCCGGGTGCTCCAGCCGGTCATCCCGGACTACGACGTCATCCTCATTGACTGCCAGCCGTCGCTTGGCCTGCTCACCGTCAACGCGCTCGCCTGCGCCGACGGCGTGCTCGTCCCGCTGGAGTGCGAGTACTTCGCGATGCGCGGCGTGGCCCTGCTGATGGAGACCATCGACAAGGTGTCCAGCCGGCTCAGCCCCAAGCTGGCCATCGACGGGGTTCTGGCCACCATGTACGACTCGCGCACTTTGCACACCCGCGAGGTGCTGGCCAACGTGGTCGCGGGGTTCGGCGACTGCGTATTTCACACGGTCATCAGCCGGACAGTGCGCTTCCCTGACGCTACCGTGGCAGGAGAACCAATCACGCGCTTCGACCCGCAGTGCAATGGGGCCAGCGCGTACCGGGATCTTGCCAAGGAGGTTCTGGAGCGGTGGCGTCAGGGGGTGCCGGCAGGTCCCGCCCACGGCGGGTAAGCGTGCCGGGGGTGGCGGAGCTGCTGCGGCCGGTCGCCAGGGCTCCGCAGCGTGAGCCCCAGCGGCCGTCCAGCGGCAGGGAGAGCCACCCGCAGAAGATAACCGTGTACCTGTCCGCGGGCGAGCTGCTCGACCTGGAGCGAGCCCGGCTGGCGCTGCGCGGCTACGGCATCAGGGTGGACCGGGGCAGGGTCGTGCGGGAAGCACTCGCGGTCCTGCTGGCCGACCTGGACGCAGAGGGAGACCGGAGCCTGGTGGCGCGGCGGCTGCGTCACCAGTCCTGACCGCGGCGGCCGATCGGATACGGTCATCAGTGCCGCGAGCAGACGGCACACGACAAGCAGCGGCGGCAACGGATCCTGAATGACGATCATGGCGACTAGTGAGCACGGCGACGCATCGCCCGCTCAGCCCGCCAGCGGCTTCGAGGTGCACCTCGACAACTTCGAGGGCCCGTTCGACCTGCTGCTCGCGCTGATTTCCAAGCACAAGCTGGACATCACGGAAATAGCGCTGTCCGCGGTGACGGACGAGTTCATCGCGCACATCCGTGCCCTGGCCGATGCCTGGGACCTGGACCAGGCCAGCTACTTCCTGGTCGTGGCGGCGACCCTGCTCGACCTCAAGGCCGCGCGGCTGCTGCCGGCCGGCGAGGTGGACGACGAGGAGGACCTGGCCCTGCTGGAGGCCAGGGACCTGCTGTTCGCCCGGCTGCTCCAGTACCGCGCCTACAAGGAAGTTTCCGCGGTGCTGGCCGCGCAGATGGCCGTGCAGGGCCGCAGGTTCCCGCGCCGGGTGCCGATGGAGCCCCGGTTCGCGGAGCTGCTGCCCGAGGTGCTGCTCGGCCTCGGCCCGGTGGAGTTCGCGGCGCTGGCCGCGATGGCGATGGCGCCGCGCAAGCCGCCCACCGTCTCCACGGCGCACCTGCACGTCCCGCGCACCACCGTGCGCGAGCAGACTGAGATACTGGCGGTGCGGCTGAAAGATCTCGGCCGTGCCACCTTCCGCCAGCTCACCGCCGACTGCGCGGGCACCTATGAGGTGGTGGCGCGGTTCCTGGCCGTTCTCGAGCTGTACCGGGAGAGCCGGATCACGCTCGACCAGGTGGCCCCGCTCGGCGACCTGTTCGTGACCTGGTCGGGTGACAGCCCGGCCGGCCAGGACGCATCGCCCGCATCCCCAGACGAGGAATACGACTAGATATATGCAGAACGGATCGGTGCCCGAACCCGAGCCCGTCCCCGGCCCGCCGCCGTCGCCAGACCCCGGCGGCTCCGCCGAGCCCGGCCAGGCTCCGGGGCTGCGGGCCAGCCTGGAGGCGATCTTGCTGGTCGCCGACGAGCCGGTGCCCGGCAACGTGATCGCGCAGGTCGTGGAGCGCCCGACCGGCGAGGTGGAGGACGCGCTGCGTGAGCTGTCCGCCGCCTACCTGGCCGAGGGCCGCGGCTTCGAGCTTTCCGAGGTGGCCGGCGGGTGGCGGTACTACACCAGCGCCGACTGCGCCGCCGTGGTCGAGCGGTTCGTCCGCGACGGCCAGGAGATCCGGCTGACCCAGGCGGCCCTGGAAACGCTCTCGGTGGTCGCCTACCGGCAGCCGGTCAGCCGGGCCAGGGTGTCGGCCGTTCGCGGGGTCAACTGCGACGGAGTCATGCGTACCCTGGTGCTGCGCGGCCTGGTGGAGGAAGCGGGCACCGACCACGAGACCGGGGCGATCCTGTTCCGGACCACCGGGTACTTCCTGGAGCGGCTCGGCCTGCCGAGCCTGGCGGAGCTGCCGGAGCTTCGCCCCGTTCCTCCCCGATCACCTAGACGACGAACAGGACGCAGGCCATGAGAATGTCGGGTCGTGACCGCCGGAGCGGGGACGGCGCGGGCCGCCCCGGCCAGCCGGGGACTGGCCGGGGCGGCAAGAGCCAGCCGGGTTCCGGCGGTGCCGGAACCAGGGGAGCAAGCCCCAGGGGGGCGGGCAAGCAGGGCGCGGGTCCCCGCGGCGGCGCCAGGGGCGCCGGCCAGCGGGACGCCGGGCAGCCGGGCCGCCCGGCCGGGCGGGCGGCCAGCCGCGGCGTGACCGCGGGCAGCAGGCCGGGCTGGGTCCGGGCCTGGGGCACCGAGGCTGAGCTGGCGCCGCCGCGCGACTTCGACGACGATGACTTCGGCCCGGACGACGACTTCGGGCCCGCGGGTGCCAGGGACTCGCTCATCGACGTGCCGGGCGGGGTCCGGCTGCAGAAGGTGCTGGCCGCCGCCGGGGTGGGCAGCCGCCGGCACTGCGAGGAGCTGATCGGCGAGGGCCGCGTCGAGGTAGACGGCGAGATCGTCCGCCGCTACGGCGCCAGGGTCGATCCGGAGCACCAGATCATCCGGGTGGACGGACGGCGCATCGCGGCCAGCGAGAAGCTGGTCTACATGGCGCTGAACAAGCCCGTCGGCGTGCTCACCACGATGTCCGACACCCGCGGCCGCAAGACCATCGCCGACCTGCTCGGGGACTGGGACGAGCGGCTGTTCCACGTCGGCAGGCTGGACTACGACACCGAGGGCCTGATGCTGCTGATGAACGACGGCGAGCTGGCCCACCGGCTGGCCCATCCCCGGTACGGCGTGCTCAAGACCTACCTGGCCGATGTCCCCGGCCCGCTGCCCAGGGACCTGGGCAGGCAGCTGATGTCCGGCGTCGAGCTGGATGACGGGGTGGCCAGCGCCGACGGGTTCCGGGTGGTGGAGCGGGCCGGATCGCGGGCGCTGGTCGAGATCACCCTGCACGAGGGGCGCAAGCACATCGTCAGGCGGATGCTCGGGGCGCTCGGTCACCCGGTGAGCCGGCTGGTCCGCACCCACGTGGGACCGGTGGCGCTTGGCTCGCTGCGCTCGGGCGCCACCAGGCGGCTGACCACCAAGGAGATCGGCGAGCTGTACGCGGCGGTAGGCCTGTAGGAAGAGTTCAGAGCAGCGTGGCGAGGGAGAGGGGCGCAGGTGGCCGTCAGGGCAGTCCGCGGTGCCGTCCAGGTCGAGAGCAATGAGCGCACCGCGATCCTGGCGGGCACGGCCGAGCTGGTGACCGAGGTCATGGCTCGGAACAGCCTCAGCACCGACCAGGTGATCAGCGTCATCTTCACCGCGACCGCGGACCTGGACGCCGAGTTTCCCGCGCTGGCCGCGCGCAAGCTCGGCTTCCAGGAGGTGCCGCTGCTGTGCGCGGGGGAGATCCCGGTGCCCGGCGCGATGCCGCGGGTGGTCCGGCTGCTCATGCACGTCGAGACGGACCTGCCCAGGTCTGGAGTGCACCACGTCTACCTGCGCGGCGCCGCCGCGCTGCGGCTGGACATCGCGCAGTGACCGGGCCGGTCGCCCCGGCCGCCGCGGTCCCGCGGACCGTGGTGGTGATCGGCGCCGGGCTGATCGGCACGTCCGTCGCGCTGGCCATGCGCGGCCGGGGCGCCACGGTCTGGCTCTCCGACGCCGACCCGGAGGCAGCCCTGCTGGCCGGGCACATCGGCGCGGGGCAGCCGCTGCCGCCCGGCGGCCCGCCGGACGGCCCGGCGGATATCGCCGTGCTGGCCGTCCCGCCGGCGGCGGTGGCGGCCGAGCTGGCCTCGGCTCAGGCCCGCGGCCTGGCCCGCTGCTACACCGACGTGGCCAGCGTGAAGGAGCTGCCGCTGCGCCAGGCCCGCGACCTGGGCTGCGACCTGGGCAGCTATGTGGCGGGGCATCCGCTGTCCGGCCGGGAGCGGTCAGGCCCCGCGGCCGCGCGGGCCGACCTGTTCCTCGGCCGGCCCTGGGTGCTGTGCCCGGAGCCGGTGACCTCGCCGGCGGCGCTGGCCGCCGCGACAGGACTGGCGGCCGGCTGCGGCGCCCAGCCGGTGACCCTGGCGGCCGCCGAGCATGACCGGTTTGTCGCCCTGGTCTCGCACGTTCCGCACGTGGTAGCGGCCGGCATGGCCGCTCAGCTCGGGGACGCCCCGGCCAGCGCGCTCGCCCTGGCCGGCCCGGCATCAGGGACGTGACCAGGATCGCGGCCGGCGACCCGGTCCTGTGGCTGCAGATCCTCACCGCCAACGCCCGCCCGGCCGCCGCCGTGCTGGCCAGGGTGGCCGCCGATCTCCAGGCCGCCGCCGACGCGCTGGACGGCGTCGCCGCTGGTGATGACGGCGCGCTCAAGCACCTGGCGGGGCTGCTGGAGCGCGGCGGCGCGGGGGTTGCGGCGGTGCCGGGCAAGCGCGGCGGGCCGGCCCCGGACTACGCGATCGTGCAGGTCGTCATCCCTGACCGGCCCGGCGAGCTGGCCCGGCTGTTCGAGGCGGCAGGCCAGGCAGGGATCAACATCGAGGATGTCGGCATCGAGCACTCGCCGGGACTGCCCGCTGGCGTGGCCGAGCTGGCGGTGCGGCCAGAGGCCGCCGGGCCGCTGACCGCTGCCTTGGCGGCCAGCGGATGGCCCGTGCGCCGGTAGCATCGCCTTCGTGACAAACTCGGCCCCCCTCGCTCAGCAGGGCAGCACGCAGCAGGGCAGCATGCAGCAGGCCAGCACGCAGCAGGCCAGCTCCCGCCTGGAGGCGGCCGGCCAGGACGCGGCCGGCCAGGACGCCAGCGGGCGTGACGGACTCCGCGGCGCGCCCGGTGGCCCGGTGATCGCGGTGGACGGCCCGGCTGGTTCTGGCAAGTCCTCCGCGGCCAGGGGAGTGGCCCGCGCTCTGGGCCTGCGCTACCTCGACACCGGGGCCATGTACCGGGCGCTGACCTGGTGGCTGCTGTCCCGGCAGGTGGACGTCGCAGACCCGGCCGCCGTGCTGGCCAGCTTCCGGCGGGCCAGCATCGAGGTCGGCACCGACCCCGGCGCGCCGGGGATCAGCGTGCACGGAACGGACGTGGCCGGGCCGATCAGGACCAGGGAAGTGTCCAACGCGGTCAGCTCCGTGGCCGCGCTGCCGCAGGTCCGCGAGCAGCTCATCGCCCAGCAGAAGGCCATCATCGCGGCCGCCGCGGCGAGCGGCGCCGGCATCGTGGCCGAGGGCAGGGACATCGGCGGCGTGGTGGCGCCCGACGCCGACGTGAAGGTCTTCCTGACCGCCAGCGAGGAAGTCAGGGCCAGGCGGCGCAGCGCCGACCTGGCCGCCGACCCCGCGGTCACCGCCGAGCTGACCAGGCAGGAGCAGGCCCGCAGGGACAGCCGGGATGCCCCGCAGATGACCAGGGCGGCCGGCGCGACCGAGATCGACACCTCGGACCTGACCCTGGACGAGGTCATCGCCGCGATCGTCGGCCTGGCCAGCGACCGCGGGGCGGTGCCCCGTGCCTGAGCAGCGGGACAGCCAGGCGGCCGGCCAGGACGGCCAGGCCGGGCAGGTGCCCGACGACTGGGACCTGGCGGAGGCCAGCGGCCCGGCGGCGCCCGTGCTGGCGGTCGTCGGCCGCCCCAATGTCGGCAAGTCCACCCTGGTGAACCGGATACTCGGCAGCCGCCAGGCCGTCGTGCAGGACACCCCTGGCGTGACCAGGGACCGGGTCAGCTACGACGCCACCTGGCGCGGCCGGGCGTTCACGATCGTGGACACCGGCGGCTGGGAGCCTGATTTCGAGCGCACCGGCTCGCTGTCCGCCCAGATCGCCGCGCAGGCCAGGATGGCCGTCGACGCGGCAGACGCCGTGCTGTTCGTGGTCGACGCCGTCGTCGGCGTCACCGACGCGGACGCCGCCGTGGCGGCGGTGCTGCGCCGGTCCCGCAAGCCCGTGGTGGTCGCGGCGAACAAGGTCGATGACGCACCGGGGGAGTCCGGCGCCACCTCGCTGTGGTCGCTCGGCCTCGGCGAGCCGCTCGCGGTCAGCGCGCTGCACGGCCGGGGCAGC
Source organism: uncultured Actinomycetota bacterium (assembly GCA_963725175.1). Classification (GTDB taxonomy): domain Bacteria; phylum Actinomycetota; class Actinomycetes; order Streptosporangiales; family Streptosporangiaceae; genus DASUBV01. The sequence continues at coordinate 760,718 of CAVRXH010000006.1, read as the reverse complement.
GGCGACCTGCTTGACGCCCTGCTCGGGGCGCTGCCGCCCGCGCCCGCCGAGCGCCTGGACCCAGAGGCGGGGCCGCGCCGGGTCGCCCTGATCGGGCGGCCGAACGTGGGCAAGTCCAGCCTGCTCAACAAGCTCGCCGGGCAGGAGCGGGTGCTGGTGGACTCCGTCGCGGGCACCACCAGGGACCCGGTGGACGAGATCATCGAGCTGGGCGGCAAGACCTGGCGGTTCGTCGACACCGCGGGCATCAGGCGCCGGGTGCGGGAGACTCAGGGTGCCGACTATTTCGCGGCGCTGCGCACCGAGCGTGCCCTGGAGCGGGCCGAGGTGGCCGTCGTCCTCATCGACGCCAGCCAGCCGCTCGCCGAGCAGGACCTGCGCATCGTGTCCATGGTCATCGAGGCCGGCCGGGCACTCGTGATCGCCTATAACAAGTGGGACCTGGTGGACGCCGACCGGCGGCAGTTCCTCGACAAGGAGATCGACCGCCAGCTCTACAACGCGCGCTGGGCGCCCAGGGTGAACATCTCGGCCGCTACCGGCTGGCACGTGGAGCGGCTGGTCCCGGCCCTGGAGGCGGCGCTGGAGGGCTGGGAGACGCGGGTGCAGACCGGGAGGCTGAACGCCTGGCTCACGGCCCTGCTGGCCGCCACGCCCCCGCCGGTGCGCGGCGGGCGCCAGCCCAAGATCATGTTCGCCACTCAGGCGGGGATCAAGCCACCGCACTTCGTGCTGTTCACGACCGGGTTCCTGGAGGCCGGCTACCGGCGGTTCGTGGAGCGGCGGCTGCGCGAGGAGTTCGGCTTCACCGGCAGCCCGGTGCACGTCACCATGCGCCTGCGGGAAAAGCGTCGCCAGGGGGCCAGTCGGAGTTAGCGCACCGCGGCGGCGCGGTGGGGGGACGGCAGGCCGAGCCGGAACCAGACCCTGGTGCAGCCCTCGTCGCGCAGGTACCCCCACTGGCGGGCCAGCATCTCGACCAGGAACAGGCCGTGCCCGTCGGAGGCGAAGGCGTCGCCCTTCACCACCGGGGAGCTGGCGTCTGACCCGTCATCGGTGACCTCGATCCGCACGTCATCGTCGGCTTCGACGATGTCCAGCGTGACCGTGCCGCCCGCCGAGGCCGAGTTGCTGTGCCGGATGGCGTTGGTGACCAGCTCCGAGGTGAGCAGCACCGCCGTCTCGGCGACCGGGCCTAAGTCGCGCAGCTTCGCGGCGACAAACGCACGTGCCTGGCAAACCTGCTCCGGGCGGCCCGGAATGGTCAGGCTGCCGAGAACGGCAGCACCGGACATTGCCGCGAGATCTTCCGTCGCGTCGCTGGCATGCGTGACCATTACTGCCATCTCGGTCGCTCCTTCCCCAAGCCGCACCGTAAAATGGCGGTCCGCCCCCTTTGTGACGGTGACGCCGGATTGCCGACGGTGGTTGCGCGGCGTGACGTCGTGTTACTCATAATGGTCTGACCGTGCATGACACGCAAGTGCGTGACAGAAATATTGCATACGAAATCTCAGATGAGATCTCATCACACACTTGTTTTTCAGGTATGGTGACCACGAAGCCAAGCGAGCGCTCAGCCGTCCCTTCTTCCGAGTGATCGCGAGAAATCGACGGGCCTGGCGCCGCGTTCCCCTAAGGGGGCGAGTGCCCGTGTCGATTGGACCGACGGTTCGTCGTCGGCGGCTCGGCAGTGAGTTAAGGCGACTGCGCGAGGCGCAATCCATCAAGCTGGAAGAGGTCGCCGAGCGGCTCGGGCTCGCGCCGTCGACGCTGTCCAGGATCGAGACGGGCAAGGCGCCGACCAGGAGCGCCTACCTGTCGTCGATGCTGGAGTTCTACGGCGTCACCGATCCAGTGCAGCGGCAGATGCTGACCGAGATGGCCAGGGAAGGCCATCGCAAGGGCTGGTGGGCCGTCTGGGAAGACGTGCTGCCGACCGGGTTCAACATCTATGTCGGGCTGGAGGCCGAGGCCGCCTCATTGCGGGTCTACGAGGCTCAGGTCGTGCACGGGCTGCTGCAGACCGAGGAGTACGCCAGGGCCGTGATGACCACGGTCAGGCGGCGGCAGACCCCCGAGGAGATCGATCACCTGGTCGCGCTGCGGATGCAGCGCCAGGACGTGCTGTACCGTGCCGACCCGCTGGCCCTGTGGATCATCCTGGACGAGGCGGTGATCATGCGCGCCATGGGGCCGCCTGAGGTGATGCGTGGCCAGCTTGCCAAGCTGACCGAGACCAGCCAGCTTCCGAACGTGACCCTTCAGGTACTGGAGTTCTCCAGCGGCCTGCACCCGGCCCTCAACGGCCCGTTCGCGATCATCGAGTTCCCTGAGCGCTTCGACCCGGACGTGGTCTACTCCGAGGGCGTCGGCGGGCAGGGCTACGTGGAGGAGCGGGAGAAGGAGGTCAGGGCCAGGGCCGAGGCCTTTGACCTCCTACGCGCGACGGCATTGCCGCCATCTGACTCCGCTGATCTCATCCGGACCATTAGTATGCAATTCACCTGATATAACGGAAAGGACTCTTATGAACCCCGACGTCTCAGGTGCTGTCTGGATCACTAGCCGGGCCTGCAATAATTCCGCGTGCGTGCAGGTCGCGCATCTGCCCGGTGGTCTAGTGGCACTCCGCGACTCCAAGGACACGGCCAAGCCCGCTCACGTCTTCGACGGCGGCGAGTGGTCGGCGTTCCTGGAGGGCGTGCGGAATGGCGAGTTCGATCTGCCCGCCTGAACTCTCCAGCACGGCATAGGAACGGCCCCCGGGTTCAGCGAACCCGGGGGCCGTTCTTGGTCATCGCGCATACGCGGCCGTCCCTAGGCGGGCGACCCGAACTCGCCGTCGCGGGCGCCGCCGACAAAGGCGTCCCACTCGGCCCTGGTGAAGATCAGGGCCGGGCCGCCTGGATACCGCGAGTTTCTCATGGCCGTGTCGCCGCCCGGCAGGAACGCGATCTCTACGCAGTTCCCGCCCGTCGGCCCGCTGCGGCTGCTCTTGACCCAGACGGCGTCCGTCAGGGCGCAGGCAGCCATTCCATTGTGGATGTCGCTCACCCGGTTCCCTCCATGTCCTGCAACAACTGGCAGATGAGTTCCCTGCTCTGCTCCGGGGTCGCGCTCGTGGCGCTGACCTTGTCCAAGGCGCCGGTGTACCGGGCGACGTCCGATGGCTTGTCCAGGTACATGGCGCTGGTGAGCTGCTCCACGTAGACCACGTCGGGCAGGTCCGAGGTGGCGAACCGCAGGATGCTGAAGCTGCCAGGCACCAGGTATGAGCCGCCGGACGGGTACGGCGTGACCTGGAGGGTGAGCCCCGGCCGCTCGCTGACCTCCAGCAGGTACTCAAGCTGCCCGCGCATCAGGCCGGGATTGCCCACCGGGCGGCGCAGCGCCATCTCGTCGATAATCGCCCATAGCCGCAGCCCGCCCGAGGTGAACCGGCGCTGCCGTTCCTTGCGCAGCACGACAAGCCGGTCGGTCTCATCGAGGGAGAATTCACCGAGCTCGATGACGGCCGAGGCATATTCCTCGGTCTGCAGCAGGCCGGGCACGAACTGGGAGTCGAAGCTCCTGATGGACTCCGCCGATTCTTCCAGCCCGATGTAGGCCTGGAACCAGGTCGGCAGGATGTCCTGGTAGCGATGCCACCAGCCGGGCTGGTTGGCCTGGCTGGCCAGCGACAGCAGCTGCTCGCGCTCGGCCACGTCGGCCACCCCGTACAGGCTGAGCAGGTCGGCGATGTCGACCTCGCGGAACGCGTTGCGCCCTAACTCGATGCGGCTGATCTTGGATTCCGACGCCCGGATCGCCTTGGCGGCCTGCTGCGCCGTGATGCCCCTGGATTCCCGGAGACGCCGCAACTGGGTACCGAGGAGGATGCGGAGAACCGTCGGGCCAGATGCTTCTTCCGTCATGAATCGCACTCCGTCTCGCACGTCCAGGCCCTGGTAGTCATCCTTGCATGGTCGCGGGCTATTGCATTGTCGCTCTGCCTGACCGCGCCCTTTGGGCGGAAGTTCCCGCGCAATTGCGTCATGAACTTGTTGTCATACGTCGCTTACTTCATGATATCGCAGCTGGGATTTCACGCCACCCCCTTAACGGTTACGGCAGCTCAGCGGCGGCCCGGCGGAGCCAGGATGAGCCGGATCGCTAAGATCGCTAGCGGCCGGCGCCAGGCCGGTCGGGCGCGAGCAAGGGCAGGGATATGCGGTACAGGTCACTGGGCAACTCCGGGCTGGTCGTCTCCGTGGCGGGACTCGGCTGTAATAACTTCGGCCGCCGGCTCGACCTGGACGGGACCAGGGCGGTGGTCGACGCCGCGATCGACGCCGGCGTCACCCTGCTCGACACCGCCGACATGTACGGCGGGGCCGGGGAGAGCGAGGAACTGCTCGGCCAGGTGCTCGCCGGACGCAGGGACGAGGTCGTCCTCGCCACTAAGTTCGGCCACCAGAGTCACGACATGGGCTACGGGACCGCGGCGGGGGCCAAGGGCGGCCGCGCCTACATCAGGCGCGCGGTCGAGCTGTCGCTGCGCCGCCTGCGCACCGACCACATCGACCTGTACCAGCTGCACACGCCGGATCCCGGCACGCCGATCTCCGAGACCCTGGCCGCCCTGGGCGAGCTGGTCGCCGAGGGCAAGGTCCGCTACATCGGGAACTCCAACTTCGCCGGCTGGCAGATCGCCGAGGCGTCGGCCGTGGCCAGCCAGCTCGGCGTGCCGCCGTTCATCTCGGCGCAGAACCACTGGTCGCTGCTTGAGCGCGGCGCGGAGGACGAGGTCGTGCCCGCCGCCATTCACTTCGGCCTCGGCGTGCTGCCCTTCTTCCCGCTGGCCAACGGCCTGCTGACCGGCAAGATCCGGCGCGGCCACGGCCCGGCGGAAGGCACCAGGCTGCACGACCGCGCCGGGTACGTCACCGAGGCCAGGCTGGACAAGGTCGAGGCGCTGGCGGACTGGGCCGACGGCCACGGCCGCTCGCTGCTTGACGTCGCCATCGGCGGGCTGGCCGCGCTGCCCGGCTGCACGTCGGTGATCGCCGGCGCCATGTCGCCTGAGCAGGTGAAGGCCAACGCCGCCGCGGCCGCCTGGGTCCCCGAGCCGTCCGACATCGAGGAGATCAGCGCGCTCACCGGGCGCGGGTAGCCCCCGCGCCGAGCGGGTCCCAGGTCAGGACGTGGCGCTCTTGTACAGCGCCTTGACGGCGGACAGGAACCGGGAGGAGTAGGAGACGTTGGGCGTGTCGCCGCCCTCCTGGTAGCCGCCGATCACCCCGATCACCTTGCCCTCGCCCGTCGTGGTGCTGACATCGGACAGGAACGGCCCGCCGCTGGTGCCGTTGGTGTAGCCGTCGCAGTCGAAGACGAGCTGGCGCAGGCCGGTGCGGTACCAGGGGCGGGCCAGCGCCGTGCAGGTCACCGGCGAGTCCGAGGCGTCGGGGTAGCCGATGACCGCGACCTTCTGCGGCACCTTGGCGCTGGTCTCCAGCTGCTCCGCGCCGGTGAACTTCTGGATGTGCCGGCCCGGCCGCCCGGCGATCAGGAACGCCACGTCGTCATTGGGGTCCCGGTCCTTGCGCCACATGTGATCCACGAACGAGGCCCGCACCACCCACTGGCCGTGCGGGAACTTGCCGTCGTGGTAGCCGGGCGCGAAGGTGACCGCCCCGAGCGGGGTCAGCTTCCGGCCCTGGATGCAGTGCGCCGCGGTGATCAGCACGTTCTCCGCCGGGCTGCGCACCACGCTGGCCGTGCAGAAGTGCTTCAGCTTCCCGTGCACATCGGAGAACAGCGCTCCGACCGCGGCGGTGCCGTTGAACGGCGTGGCGGCCGGATGCTCTAGCTGGGCGGCGAGCGCCGGCGGCACGTCCGCGCTCGGCGTCATCAGGAACAGCCCGGCGGCGCTGGCCAGCGCCACCGTGGTCGCCGCCGCCGCGCGCCTGATCAGCCGCCCCGCCAGCGGCCCCGCACTCGCGTGTAGTGCGCTCACCCGGTACCGCCATCGGAAGTTGTGAGTTTCATCCTGCGCCCGGTGAGTCCCTTCGGCGATCCGCTCGGCGCGCGGTACGTCGCGACTGAGCTTGTTTGCGGTCACTGAAGTTGATTGTGACGTTCTCTTTGCCCCTGAGCTAGAGACGAAACATGTGAGGTTAAGGAACTGGAGCACGTACCGCTAGCGCGCAGACCCCCGCTGGGCGTTACGGCAGCGCCCTGGCCTGCCCGGATGCGCTACGGAACGGGCGGCGCGGCGTGGCTGCCTGTCGCTGCGCGCGGGCCGTGATGGGGCTGGGCCCCCCGGTCGTGTCGCCTCGCGCGTTGCGGCGATCCGGACTTTGAGTAGATTGTTGAACAGAAGGGGCCACGCAGCATCTAGCAGCTCCAGGAGAAAGCGGTGGAAAATGCGGCGCGGAGTGCCGCGATTGGGCGCGCCGCGCCGTCGGAGCGGGTGACCTTCCGCCACGTTTTCGCGGTCGGCGAGTTCCGGGCGCTCTGGATCGCCCAGGTGCTGTCGGTGGCGGGCGACCAGCTCGCCAGGGTCGCGCTGACGGTCCTGGTCTACGACAGGACCGGGTCGGCGTTCTGGTCGGCGGTTACCTACGCGGTGACCCTGGTCCCCTGGATCCTCGGCGGCCTGGCGCTCTCCGGTCTTGCCGACCGGCTGCCCAGGCGGCAGGTCATGGTGGCCTGCGACGTGATCCGGATGCTGCTGGTCGGCGTGATGGCCCTGCTGAGCCTGGGCAGCACGTCGGGCCTGGCTCTCGGGCTGCTGATCGCGCTGCTGTTCGCGGTCACGCTGCTGGACTCCCCGTTCAAGGCGGCACGGTCGGCGATGGTGCCCGACATCCTTACCGGGGAGCGCTACGTGCTGGGCGTCGCGGTCTCCCAGACCGCCCTGCAGACCGGCATGGTAGCGGGCTTCGCTCTCGGCGGGCTCGTCGTGGCGGCGCTGAACGTCAGCGGTGCGCTGGTCCTGGACGCGGCGACCTTCGCGGCGTCCGCGCTGCTGGTCAGGTTCGGGGTGCGGTCCAGGCCCGCGGCATCCGCCGGCGGCGCCGGCGGATCGCGGCTCGGCGAGATGGCGGCCGGAATGCGGCTGGTCTTCGGCAGCGGGGTGCTGCGGACCTTAGTGCTGTACGGCTGGCTGGTGACGTTCTACGTCGTGCCGATGGGACTGGCGGCGCCGTACGCGGACAGCCTGCATACCGGTCTCAAGCTGGCGGTGGTGACGGGCCTGGTCTTCGCCGCAGGCCCGTTCGGGACGATGGCCGGGTCCATCGCCTTCAGCCGGCTGGTTCCGTCGGCGCGGCGGGATAGCTGGCTGGGGCCGCTGGCGATCGCCTCGTGCGGGGTGCTCGCGCTCGTCTGCCTGCATCCGGGACTCGCGGTAGCGCTCATCGTCATCGCAGTCTCCGGCGCCTGCGCGGCGTATCAGCTCGCCGCCAACTCGGCGTTCGTGGCGGCCGTGCCCGCCGAGCGGCGCGGTCAGGCGTTCGGGCTGGCCAACGGCGGCATGCAGGTATTTCAGGGCTTGTGGATCGTGCTGGCCGGAGTCGCGGCGGAGCACGCGTTCTCGCCCGCTCTCGTGATCGCCGTCAGCGGGGCCGTCGGCGCGGCGCTGGCCGCGATCCTGACGCTTTCCCGGCGCTCTGGCGTGGAACGGCCGGGCGCTGTGCGGCCGGGCGCCGTGCAGTCTGGCTAGTGGCGCACGGGAGCCGCAGCCAGGGTCGTGCTGTCGGCGGCTGGCTGCCGCGAGCGTGCGAGGGATTTACTGCCACTCAACGCGCATGGGGATTCCTTCGGGGGCAGGGACGGACCTGGGGGATGTCGGGATCCGACGGGGGAATTACTGCCACTCGACGCGCACGATCTTCTCCTTCCGGGTGACGGGGATGAACTGCGGGTACCGGGGGCCTACTGCCACTCGACGCGCATGTCGGTCTCCTTCTGGTCGCTGGGGCTGCGGGGCTGGCCTGGGTTACTGCCACTCGACGCGCACGGCGGTCTCCTTCCGCTGGATGCGGCTGGCTGGCTCTGCCGGGGGTCTACTGCCACTCGACGCGCACGGTCTGCTCCTTCTGGTCGACGGGATGGGCTGCGGGTACCGGGGGCCTACTGCCACTCGACGCGCATGTCGGTCTCCTTCTGGCTGGATGCGGATGGCTGGCCTGCCTGGGGCTACTGCCACTCGACGCGCATGTCGGTCTCCTTCTGGTCGCTGGGGCTGCGGGCCTGGCCTGGGTTACTGCCACTCGACGCGCACTGCGGTCTCCTTCCGCTGGATGCGGCTGGCTGGCTCTTGCGGGACTACTGCCACTCGACGCGCATCGCGGTCTCCTTCTGGGTCGATGCGGATGGCCGGCCTGACGGGGTCTACTGCCACTCGACGCGCACGGTCTGCTCCTTCTGGTCGACGGGATGGGCTGACGGTACTGGGGGGTTACTGCCACTCGACGCGCATGGCGATCTCCTCGGGGTCGATGCGGATGGCTGGCCTGCGGGCTCTACTGCCACTCGACGCGCATGTCGGTCTCCTTCTGGTCGCTGGGGCTGCGGGCCTGGCCTGGGTTACTGCCACTCGACGCGCATGTCGGTCTCCTTCGGCTCGAAGCGGACGCTGGCTCTAGCGGGACTACTGCCACTCAACGCGCACTGCATGCTCCCTGGAGTTGGTAGAGGGCGGTTGACCTGCAGAAACTTACTGCCACTCGACGCGCACCGCGGTCTCCCTTCTGCTCGCTGCGGACGGCGGATGGACCGGATTACTGCCACTCGACGCGCATCGGGCACTCCTTCCGGCTGTGGACGGACATGACGACTGTGGCAGGAGTTACCCTGCAATAGTTACGTGAGTCAGCTCGTGTGCCGCTGGCGGTTGCTGAGGTTCAGTATGTATCGCCATTCAGTTGGGCAGGCAGGACCTCCGTGACCTGCGCGGGCTTGACAGCCGGTAGAGATTAGTGTCAATATGCGGCATAATTTCTCTGTCACCCGATACTCGCCTTGTACCGCATTGATGTCATCCCTGCGGAGGCTGCACATGCTTGCCCCGCGACCAGTCAGTAGCCAGCTAGGCAGGCTTTGGCAGGCCATCGCTCGGCCGGGCAGATGGCAGGTGTGGTCGCTGCCAGAACCGCTGCGCAGCTACCTGGTAGGCATTACCTGCATCGCCGTATCGACGACCTCCATCCTCCTTGCCAGGACGCCATGGCAGCTTTACAACCTGCTTGTCTTCCTTGGCCTGCTGATCTGCGGGATCGTCGCGATCGAGTCGACCCGCTCGGTACGCGAGGTACACGGCACCGTTGGCAGGGACCTGCAGGCAGTGTGGTACCTCGCGGCGGCGGTCACGCTCCCGCCCGGATATGCCATGCTGGCCCCCGTCCCGATGGCCGCCTACCGGCTCTGGCGGGTGCGCAGCGGCCTGGTCCATCGCCGGGTCTTCAGTAACGCAACCATTAGCATCGCATACGGTGTCGTATCCGTTATGTTCAGAAGTATCCCAGATAGCCTGGCTGGCACAAAACCTGGTTCTGGGGTACATGTCCTGACCTGGACCGCGGCCGTGGCGCTGTGCGGCCTGACCGGCTATGTCATCAACTGCGGCCTGGTCTGCGTCGCGGCCAAGCTGGCCGACAGGACCACCCCGGTGCGGCAGCTCGTCGGCACCCGCGAGTCGGTCACCGCCGACCTGCTCGAGGTCAGCCTCGCGGTGTCGCTGACCCTGGTCGTCGCGATCAACCCGCTGCTGATGGCGCTCGCCCTGCCCTCGGTGGTGCTGTGCCGCCGCTACCTGATGCGCGCGCAGCTCGCCAGCCCGGTGCGGGTCGATGACGGCACCGGCCTGCTGAACCCGCGTACCTGGCAGCGCGAGGCCGAGGTCGAGTTCTTCCGCGCCGTCCGCTCCGCCACGCCGCTCGCGGTCGCCATGATCGACATCGATCACTTCGGCTCCGTGCAGGAGACCGTCGGCGACGACGTCGCGCTGCAGCTCCGCCGCGATGTCGCGACCATGCTCGCTGAGCAGCTCCGCGAGCAGGACCTGATTGGCATCTTCGGTGCCAGGGAGTTCGCGATCCTGTTCCCGTGCACGAGCATCGCCGACGCCAAGCGGATGACCGAGCGGCTGCGGGACCGGATCGCCGGCGAGTCCATCGCGATCGAGTCCGGCACGCAGGCGGGCTTCGTGTTCCGGCTGACGGTGTCCATCGGCGTGGCCGTCATGAACGAGACCAGGCGCGCGCTCAACGAGCTGATCGGCGCGGCCGACACGGCGCTCGGCACCGCCAAGCGCACCGGCTGGAACAAGGTCTGCGTCGAGGCCGAGCCGGTCGGGCCACCGGAGTAGCCCGGCCCGCGCGGCCCGCTCGCGGCCGGGCCGCGCTCGTGCCCGGGCCGCACCGCGGCGCGGTATGCGGCAAAGTGGAGAGTGCCGGGCGCGACGCCCGGTACCGTCGCCGCATTCGGAGGCTGCCCATCATGCAAGCTGTGCTGTACAACGGTTACGGGAGCGCCCGCGAGGTGCTGCGGGTCGCGGAGGTCGACCGGCCCGAGCCCGGCCCCGGCGAGGTCCGGGTCCGCGTCGAGGCTCTCCGGGGTCAACCCGACTGACTGGAAGTCCCGCAGCGGCGCGACGCCGCGCCCGATCGACGGGTTCCAGATCCCGCACCACGACGGCGCCGGCGTCATCGACGCGGTGGGGCAGGGCGTCGACCCGGGCCGGGCCGGCCAGCGGGTCTGGCTCTGGCTCGCCGCCACCCGGCCCTGGGGCACCGCCGCGCAGTACAGCGTCGTCCCCGGCGAGCAGGCCGTGCCGCTGCCCGACGGCGCCTCGGCCGAGCTGGGCGCCAGCCTCGGCGTGCCCGGCGATGACCGCGCACCGGTGCCTGTTCGCCGACGGCCCGATCGACGGGGCCACCGTGCTGGTCGCCGGCGGCGCGGGCGCGGTCGGCCACTTCGCCATCGAGCTGGCCAGGCACGCGGGCGCGCGGGTGGTCGACCACGGTCAGCGGCCCGGCAAAGGCCGAGCTGGCCAGGCGGGCCGGCGCCGACCTGGTGGTGAACTACAGGGACGCCGACGCCGCCGAGCAGATCCGCTCGTTCGGGCCGGTGGACCGCGTCGTGGAGCTGGCTCTCGGCGCCAACCTTCAGCTAGACCTGGCGCTGTCGCGCACCAGACACGGTCATCGTGGACTACGCCGCCGAGCCCGCCGACCCGGTGCTGCCGGTGCGGGCCTGCATGACCGCCAACATCAGGATGCGGTTCATCCTGCTCTACGGCGTGCCGCGTCCCGCGCTGACGCAGGCCGCCACCGACATCAGCCAGGCGCTCGCGGACGGCGCGCTCACCGAGCTGCCGGTGACCAGGTTCCCGCTGGCGAGACCGCCGCGGCGCACGAGGCCGTCCAGGCAGGCGCCGTCGGCAAGGTCCTGGTCACCCCCTGACCCTGCCCGCCGCAGTCCGGCACCGCCGCCGGTGCCGGACGTCATCGGGGAGCGCTTTGGGTCGCATACGCCCAAAGCGCTCCCCGATCACGAGCTAGCCGCCCGCCGCCCGCGGCGTCCTGCTACGTGGCGTCCGGCGCGGTAGACGGCGTGCGGCGCAGGTAGTCCAGGTAGAACGGGCGCATGGCCTGGGCGACGTCGCCCTCGCCCGAGTCGATCGCGTCGGAGATCAGCCGGGACAGGTGCAGCGAGTCGGCGGTGGCCTGGTCGGGATGGCCAGCCGCCGCCTCGCCGGCCGGCAGCTCCCGCAGCAGGTCCCAGAGGAACTTCACGTCGACGTGCCGCAGCGCGCGGTGCACCGCCAGGTCGTGCAGCTCGCGGGAGGACAGCTGGTCGAGATTGTCCGCATCGCTCATGCGCCGACCCTATGGCATCGCCATCACGGCCGGAGCCGGTGCAGGTCCCGGGAAACAGGGTGACCTCCCGGACGTTCGACGCGCCGGTCAGCCGCGATGTCCACCGTTCCAGGCCGATGGCGAAGCCGCCGTGCGGCGGCATGCCGTGCTCGAACACCTGCAGGTAGCCCGCGTAAGGCGCCGGGTCCTGGCCGCGCGCCGCGAGGGCCGCCAGGTAGTCCTCGTGCCGGTGCAGCCGCTGCCCGCCGGTGACCAGCTCGACCCCGCGGAAGATCAGGTCGAAGCTGTTGGAGTAGCCTGGCCGTGGCCGGGTCCGGGATGGGTGTAGAACGGCCGCTTGACCATCGGGTATCCCGTCACGAACAGCAAGTCGCTGCCCAGCTCCTTGCAGCGCCCACTCGCCCAGCCACCGCTCGTCGGCCGGCGACAGGTCCGGCTCGCCGCGCGGGTCCCAGCCCGCGTGCGCGGCGATCAGCTCCTGGGCGTCCGCGAACAGGATGTCCGGGATCACCGCCGGGCACCTCCGGCAGTTCCAGCCCGAGCAGCTCCGTGGCGGCGCGGGCCCGCTCCGCACGCCGGCCGCCATGCCGGCGATCACCTCGCGGAGCACCGCCATGACGTCGCGGTAGTCGGCGATGAAGCCGAACTCGGCGTCCAGGCTGGTGTACTGCGCCAGGTGCCGGCGCCGTGTCGTGCGGCTCGGCCCGGAACACCGGCCCGACCTCGTAGACCCGCTCGAACACCCCGACCAGCGCCTGCTTGTAGAACTGCGGCGACTGGGCCAGGTACGCAGGCCGGCCGAAGTAATCGACGCCGAACACGCTGGCGCCCGACTCCGTCGCGGACTCCACGATCTTGGGCGTGTGCACCTCGGTGAAGCCGAGCCGGTCGAGCGCGGCGCGGAACCCGGCCACGCTGGCGGCCGAGATCTCGAACCCGGCCCGCAGCGACGGGTGCCGCAGGCTGGTGGGCGCGCCGTCCAGGATGGCGGGCAGCCCCGCCGTCACCGCCGGGCGGTAGATCTCGAGCGGCGGCGGCGCCGCCGGGCCGGACAGCAGCGTGATGACGGGCTCGGTGAGCTCGGCGCCGCCCGGCGCCTGCGGGCTGGCCGTCACCATGCCGCTCGACCTGCAGAACGGTTTCCTCGCCTGGCAGGTCGGTGCCGGTGTCCCGGAGCACGACCTGGGCCAGGCCCGAGCGGTCGCGCAGGATCAGGAAGGTAACGGACTTCAGTTCCCGGCGGCGATGCAGCCAGCCGGCGATCGTCACGTGCTCGCCGACATGCTCAGGCAGGTCGGCGGCTAGGACACGAGAGATCATCACACTCCTTGAGGATTGCGTGACCCCTTGGGAGTGCGGGCGAGAAGGGAACTCGCGGTGCCACCGCACTTTCACCGCTGCCGACTGGCCGGCGGCGGCCTCGCTGCGGCCCGGTGACGAGGGCCAGCCGGCGGGGCATGGGGCGCGCCGCTGGCCGCGGCGGCCGTTCCTCCCCGCGCTCGGGAGGGTCTTCGCGGCCGGGGCGCGAGACCGCCTTCGCAGCTGCCGGCGGCTCTCTGGCGCCTGGCCGGCTGGCCCGGCCGGATCGCCTGCTCGCGTACTCCCGCGCTACTTGTCTCCGTCTGCGCGTTGCCGCATACCTTACCCGGCGTCCCGGCCGCGGCCGAAGGAGTTTCTGCCCGGGTCCCGGCTCCGGCCCTGGTACTGCGCCCGGCACATGATCCCCCTGGGCCGGGCGATACCGCCGCCCTTACCCTGTGAGGATGTATGTGCCCCGTCATTTCGCCCTCGCCGACCTCGCCGCGATCGGCTCCTTCGTCGACGCGGCCGGGACCGCGGACCTGGTCACCTTCGACGGCACCAGGCCCGTCGCCACTCTGCTCCCGGTGATCTGGGATCGCCCGGCCCCGCCCCCCGCCCCGGCCGGCAGCGCGGCTAGCGGCGGTACGGCCAACGGCGCCGCGGCTAACGGCGCCGCGGCTAACGGCGCCGCCGGGGATGAGGACGAGGACGGCCAGGAGCTCGGCCGGCTGCTCGGCCACATCGCGCTGGCGAACGACCAGTGGCGGACCGCCCAGCCCGGCGCGCAGGCCCTGGCCATCGTGCGCGGCCCGCAGGCCTACATCTCGCCGTCCTGGTACGCCAGCAAGGCCGAGCACGGCCGGGTCGTGCCGACCTGGAACTACGAGGCCGTGCACCTGACCGGCGAGCTGACCGTGCATCGCGACCCGGAGTGGCTGCGCGACATCGTGACCAGGCTGACCCGCAAGTACGAGGGCGGCCGCGACCGGCCGTGGCATGTCACCGATGCCCCGCCCGACTACGTCAGCGGGCAGCTTCGCGGCATTGTCGGCGTCGAGATGGCCATCGCCTCGGTCGAGGCCAAGAGGAAGCTGAGCCAGAACCGCGGCGTCGCCGACCAGGCCGGCACGGTGCGCGGCCTGCGCGGCGAGCCGGGTCCCGGCCCGGCCGCCATCGCCGACCAGATGGACGCCGCGCTGGCCGGCCGTGAAGACTAGCCTGCCCAGCCGGGCGCGCTACCGTAACGAGCAGGAGTCGTCGAGGTCGCGCAGGCCAGGGTCGCGCAGGTCCTGGTCAAGCTCGCGGGCGGCCCGGCAGGCGGCCGCCTCCGGCGACGCCGCGACCGCGTCCACGCCGACCTCGATGGCCGCGCTGATCTCGCCGAGCTGCTCCACCTGCTCGGGGCTGAGCTGGTCGAACAGGATGCGCCTGACCTGCTCCACGTGCCGGGCGGCGGCGGCGTCCAGGGCGGCGAACCCCGCCTCGGTGAGCCGGGCGACCTGGCCGCGCCGGTCGGTCGGGCAGGCCGTGCGCTCGATCCAGCCGCGCTCCTCGAGGCGGGCGACAGCGTGCGAGAGCCTGCTCTTGCTGGAGACCGATGCGTCGGCGAGCTGAGTCATCCGCAGCTCACGGCGCGGTGCCTCGGAGAGCCTGACCAGGATCTCGTAGTAGGCGTGCGGGATCCCGGCCTCATGCTGCAGCTGCCCCTCCACCTCGGCGAACAGCTTGCGGGACGCGCCCAGGAAGGCCCGCCAGGTCCGCTGCTCGGCGTCGGTCAGCCAGCGGGTCGGTGTCTGCTCCACGAAGCCATCATACTCGATGTAGTTGAGAGTTTGACAAAATCCGGCCGCGGTGATACTCCTTGAGTATTCAACCAACAGCTTAGCCACGTATCCCACGGGAGTAGCCATGACGGAAGCAACCACGGTCGAGATCCCCGGCTATATCGCGGGCACCTGGAGCATCGACCCGGTGCACTCCGAGGTCGGCTTCTCGGTCCGGCACATGATGGTGAGCAAGGTCCGCGGCCGGTTCACCGACTTCTCCGGCCAGCTCGTCACCGGCGAGGACCCGGCGAGCTCCTCGGTCACCGCCGAGATCAGCCTCGGGTCCCTCGACACCGGCAACGAGCAGCGCGACGGGCACATCAAGGGCGAGGACTTCTTCGAGGTCGAGAAGTACCCCACCATGACCTACCGGTCCACGGGCATCCGCTCCGAGGACGGCGAGTTCGTCCTCGACGGCGAGCTCACCCTCAAGGGCGTTACCAAGAGCGTCCCGCTGCGCCTGGAGCTGAACGGCTTCGGCCCCGACCCTTACGGCGGCACCAGGGCCGGCTTCACCGCGACCGGTGAGCTGAACCGGCGCGACTTCAACGTGAGCTTCAACGCCCCGATGCAGAACGGCGGCGTGGTGGTAGCCGACAAGATCACCCTGCACCTGGAGATCGAGGCGGTCCTGGCCTCCTGAGCCTGCAGCCCAGTCAGCCCGCTGTGGCGCTCGTGCCCGCACCCCGAAGAACGGGGCGCGGGCACGAGCGTTTTCCCTGCTGGCCAGCCTCCGGATGCCCCGGCCCCTGGTGCCGCGGCGGCGGCTCGCCCGGTAGCGGGGGGTATGCCCTTGATGGGTGCTCGCGATTGCCCGGCGACCGGGCGGGAACGCTGGTGAGAGCAGGCGGGCAGGCGGGCTGGCTGGCCGGGACGCCACAGGGCCAACGGGGGCATCGGGGGCAATCGGGTCATGAGCTGCGAGCCGCGACGGGCACCGGGTGGTGCCGGGCACCCGGCTGCCGGGGTGCGGGCCGCCCTGCTCGAAGGTGCCCTCACCACCCTGCTGCCGCCGGGTGGCGCACCGCCCGCGCTGGCCGGGCTGCTGGAGCGGGTGGCCGCGGACTTCGGCGCCAGGGCCGCGCTGACGGTCCGGCCTGGCTCGGCGTGGCCGGTGGGCGAGGACGCCGTGCACCCGCCCGAGGCACGCAATGACCTGATGCTGATGGCCCAGGTCAGGTCGGCCTGGGCCGCGCACGGCAGCCATGCCCTCACCACCGGGAATGCCGTGCAGGTCCGGCTGGATTCCGGCAGCGGCCCGGTCAGCCTGCTGGTCGCCCCGGCCGAGCCGGCCGCGGGCCGGCAGCCCTGCGCGCTGGCTGTCATCGGCGAGGGAGCCCAGTGGAAGGCCGGCGCGCGATCGACCCTGAAGGCGCTGGCCAGCCTCGTGGCCATCTTGCCGCTGCCCGCGCGGCCCGCCGTGCACGACCTCGGCCAGCAGGCCAGGCCCGGCCCCGCTCAGCCGGCCTCTGCCCAGCCGGCCTCCGCTCAGCCCGGCGAGAGCCCAGCCGACCGGGATGCCGGCGACCGGGATGCCCCCGGCAGGAACTTCCCCGGCGATGACCTGCGGCCAAGCCTGCGGCTCGTCCGGCCCGGCCGCCGGCGGCGGTCCGGTGCGACCGGCGCCGGGACAACCCACCGGAACGGCAACGCTGCCGTTTCCGGCGCCGACGCCAGCACCGGAAACGGCGCCGGCGGCCGGGCGCGCGACCAGGAGCGCCCCTCGCCCTGGCCCGCGCTGACGCCCGGCGGGCCGGCCAGCCCGGCGGCAGGCGACGCCCTGGCCAGGGCCCTGGTCGCCGGCGCGCCCGCGGCGATCGTCGCGGTCGACTCGGCCCGCCGGATCCGGGAGTTCAACCCCGCCGCCGAGGAGCTGTTCGGCCGGGCACGCGCCGAGGTGCTCGGCCTGGACATGCCGGAGACGCTGGTCCCCGAGACGTTCCGGCAGCCGTTCGTGGACGCGATGGTCGGCTTCCTGGCCACCGGGGACCGCAGCGGGGTCACCCGCAAGGTCCGGCTGCGGGCGCTGCGCGCGGACGGCAGCGAGCGGCCCGTCGAGCTGACCCCGATGCCGGTCCAGCTCGGCAGCCAGACGTACTTCTTCGGCTTCCTGCGGGACGCCAGCGAACTGGAGAACGCCACCATGGCGGTGGCCGAGGGCGATGCCAGGTTCCGGCTGCTGTCTGATCTGGTACCCGTCGGCATCGTGCAGACCGACCTGGAGGGCCGCTGCCGGTTCGTGAACGACAAGTGGTGCGAGATGTCGGGCGTGACGGCCGGCGAGGTACTCGGCGAGAACTGGCGCGCCACGATCAACGAGGACGACGTGCTGCGGATCGACGAGATGCGGGACCGCGGCGGCGGCGGCGGGACTACTGAGCTGGCCACGGACTGCCGCCTGAAAACCGCCGCGGGCGGCGAGGTCTGGGTGCACGTGGTGGTCCGCCGCGTGCTGGACCAGCGCGGCAACCTGGTTGGCCGGGTAGCGGCGCTCACCGATGTGCACAGCCGCAAGCGCACCGAGGCGGCGATCCAGGCCAGCCGGCGCCAGCTCGCCGAGCAGAACGTGGAGCTGCGCGACCTGAACGAGACCAGGGTCCGTTATCTCGCCACCGTCTCGCACGAGCTGCGTACCCCGCTGACCTCGATCGTCTCGTTCTCCGAGCTGATCCGCTCCGAGGCGCCCGGTCTCGGCGCGGAGCCGGGGGAGTACCTCGACATCATCCAGCGCAACGCCGAG
Organism: uncultured Actinomycetota bacterium; assembly: GCA_963725175.1. GTDB lineage: Bacteria > Actinomycetota > Actinomycetes > Streptosporangiales > Streptosporangiaceae > DASUBV01. The sequence goes on along the minus strand of CAVRXH010000006.1, from coordinate 742,983 downwards.
CGGCTGCTGCGGATCGTCGCCGACCTGCTGGACCTCAGCAGCCTGGAGGAAGGCGTGGCGCGCCTCGACCTGGCGCCCATCTCGGTGCCGCTGGTGGCCAGGGAGTCGGTGCGCACCGGCTGGTCGATCGCGGCGGCCGACGGGATCATCCTTGACATCTCCGCGCAGGACGGGCCGGACGTGCACGCCGACAGCCTGCGGCTCCAGCAGGTGCTGGACAATCTCATCTCGAACGCGGTCAAGTTCTCGGTGATGGGCGGCCGGGTCGAGGTGCGGGCCACCCACGACGACCGCGAGTGGCGGATCGACGTGGTCGACGCCGGCATCGGCATCCCGCCCGCCGAACTTGATCACCTGTTCGACCGGTTCTTCCGCGCCTCGAACGCGCGCGGCGCGCACGTGCCAGGCACCGGCCTCGGCCTGCCCACCGCGAAGGCCATCACCGAGCTGCACGGCGGCCGGATCGAAGTGGCCAGCGCGGTCGGCCGCGGCACCACCTTCACCGTCTACCTGCCGATCGTCCGGTGACGGTGCGGCAAAGAACCACCGGGCAGCCAAGAAGCACCGGGCAGCCAAGAAGCACCGGGCAGCCGCCCGGCACCGGCCCGGTCCTGGTAATCGAGGACGAGGCCGACATCGCCAGGGCGGTCGCCGCCGTGCTGCGTACGGCCGGCCTGGACGTACTGTCGGCGGCGGACGGCCGGGCCGGGCTGCGCGCCTTTCACGCGGGCCGGCCGAGCCTGGTCGTGCTGGACATCGGCCTGCCGGTGCTGGACGGCTGGCAGGTGCTGGACCGGATCCGCGACCTCAGCGAGGTCCCGGTGCTGGTGCTGACCTCCTACGACCGGGAGAGGGAGAAGGTCCGCGGGCTGCGCTCGGGCGCCGACGACTACGTGACCAAGCCGTTCAGCAACGCCGAGCTGCTCGCCAGGGTGGAGTCACTGCTGCGCCGCGCGGGCCGGCCAGGCGGCCCGGCCGAGGTGTATGAGGACGGCCTGGTGCGGGTCTGCTTCGGCACCGGGGAGGCCAGCGCGGCCGGCCGGGAGCTGAGCCTGACCCCGACGGAGTTCCGGCTGCTCGCGATGCTGGTCCGCAACGCCAGGCAGGTGCTGTCGCCCGAGCAGCTCGTGTCCCGGGTCTGGCATGACCCGGCCGGCACCGGCCATGACCGGGTGAAGTTCGCGGTCATGCGGCTGCGCCGCAAGCTCGGCCAGCACGGCGGCGACGGGCCGATCGAAGCGGTCCGCGGCTTCGGCTACCGCTACCTCCCGCCCCGCTAACCCCGCCTGCAACGAGACTGCTACCGGCGGCCTGCCCCGCCGCAACGCCGGCGGCGCAGGATCGTGGGCATGGCCAGCGACTACCAGCCCTCATCGCGCGGCCGGGTCCTCGTGGTCGAGGACGACCCGGATAGCGCCCGTTTCATCACCCATGTGCTGCGAGCGAAGGGCGGGTTCGACGTCGAGCACGAGCCAGTCCCGGCGGCCGCGCTGCCGCGGATCGGCCCCGAGCACTGGGACCTGATCATCACCGATATCGAGATGCCGGACATGACCGGCATCGAACTACTGGAGACGCTGCGCCGCCGGGCGCCCGCCCTGCCGGTCGTGGTGATCACCGCGCACGCCACCGTGGACAACACCGTGGGCGCGCTGCGCGCCAGGGCCGATGAGTTCCTGGAGAAGCCACTGCGCCCGGACACGCTGGTCACCGCCGTGACCCGGCTGGCGGAGCGCGGCCGCGGCGGCCGGGAAGTGGTGCTGGCGATCGGCGCGCACCCCGATGATGTCGAGATCGGCGCGGCGGGCACGCTGGCCGCGCACCGGGCCGCCGGTCATGAGGTCGCCATCCTCACCATGAGCCGGGGCGCGCGCGGCGGGCCCGACGGTGAGCGGGTGCGGGAGTCGCGGCGGGCCGCGACGCTGCTGGGCGCCGCGCTGTACCTGGAGGACTTGGAGGACACCAGGATCAGCGAGTCCGACCCGACCATCCGCGCCATCGCGGCCGTGGTGGGAGAGCTGCGCCCGACCATCGTCTATACCCACTCGATCCACGACGTGCATCAGGATCACCGCAACACCCACCGTGCCGTCATGGTCGCGGCCAGGGAGGTGGGCTCGGTGCTCTGCTACCAGTCGCCGTCGGCGACGGTGCACTTCCGCCCCAGCCGGTTCATCGGCATCGACGATCACCTGGCGGTCAAGCAGGCCGCCATCGACGCGTTCACCTCCCGGGCGGAGGTCCGCCAGCACCTGGAGCCCGACCTGATCGAGGCGACCGCCCGGTACTGGTCCCGGTTCGGCGACGGGCGGTTCGCCGAGGCGTTCGAGGTAGTCCGCGACCGCGCGGCCGCCGGCCCGGCGCCGTGCGCGCCCAGCAGCCGCAGCCACGACAGGAGCCACGGCAGGAGCAGCCACAGCGAGAGCAGCACGTAGCTCACGAGCAGCAGCAGTCCTCACCGGAACAGCCCGCACCAGCCGGGCGGATCCTGGAGGCCAGGCATGTCAGCACGTGAACCGCGCGACGTCAGGGTGCTCGTCACCGGAGCCGCCGGCCCCGCCGCCATCGCCGTGATCAAGTCCCTGCGGGCTGACCCGTCCGTGTCGCTGATCGCGGCGGACATGGACAACTGGGCGGCCGGCCTTTACCTGGTGCCGCCCGCCGACCGGACGCTGATCCCGTCCGGCCAGGATCCTGGCTTCGCGGCGGAGCTGCTGGCCCGCTGCCAGGAACTGCGGGCCGACATCGTGATCCCGACGGTGGACGCCGAGCTGCGGCCGCTGGCCGCGGCCAGGCGGTCCTTCGAGGACGCCGGGATCGGGCTGATGCTGCCACCCGAGCACGCGCTGAGCGTGGCCCTGGACAAGCTCGCGCTGGTCAGGGCCTGCGACGGGGTGGTCACCGTGCCGCGCACCGAGCTGCTCAGCGAGGAGCTGAGCCCCGACGAGTGGACCTATCCGGTGATCGTCAAACCGCGCACCGGCAGCGGCTCGCGGGACATCACCGCGATCGTGTCCGCCGAGGAACTCAAGAACGTGGGCCCGTCGCCGGACTTCATCGTGCAGGAATACCTGCCAGGCGAGGAGTACTCCATCGACGTGCTGGCCGACGCGCGCGGCCGGGTGGTGGCCGGCGTGCCCAGGGTCAGGGCCAGGGTGGACTCCGGCGTCTCGGTGGCCGGCCGCACCCTGCACGACCGTGAGCTCGAGCAGCTCGGCGCCAGCGTCGCGACCGCGGCCGGCCTCACTTACATCGCCAACGTCCAGGTCCGCCGCGACGACACCGGCCGCCCGGCGCTGCTGGAGGTCAACCCGCGCGCCCCCGGCTCGCTGTCGCTGACCGTGGCCAGCGGCGTGGACATGCCGCGGCTGGCGCTGGATTCGATGCGCGGCCGCGAGCTGCCCGAGCACGCCGAGTTCTGCGAGAAGGCGATGGTCAGGTTCCTCGACGAGCGGTTCCTCGACCCCTCCGAGATCGCCCAGGCGGCCTCATGACCGCATGACCAGCAACCCGGACGATCGTCGCCGCGCCCATCGCCGTCCGGCTGCTCGGCCGAGCGGCGGGACGGACCCGCGCACTGCGCTAGAGTTTTCCCGGTTACGGGGTCACGAAAGGGCGGGGAAACGGCCATGTCGCAGAATTCGCCAGAGCAGCCGGGCACCGGGTGGAGCCAGTACGGCGGCCAGCAGCAGTACGGCGGCCAGCAGTACGGCACTGAGCAGCCCGGCGCGCAGCCGTATGGCGGGCAGCCGGCCGGCGGCCAGCCGCAGTACGGCCAGCCGGGCTACGGCGGCCAGCAGTACGGCGCGCAGCAGTACGGCGGCCAGCCGGCCGGCTACAGCCCGCCCGTTCAGGGCACGCCGGTAGCCGGATACGGCCCGCAGTCCGCGAGCGACGATAAGACCTGGGCGATGCTCGCCTACCTGAGCACGATCGTGGTCAGCTTCCTCGGGCCGCTCATCATCTACTTCGTCAAGAAGGACGAGTCGCCCTTCGTCCGGCACCACGCCGCCCAGTCGCTGAACATGATGATCACCTCGGTCATCTCCAGCGTCGTGCTGTTCATCCTGGCGATCGTCACCGGCGCGTTCACCCACGGGGTCGGGTTCGTGCTGTTCCTGCTCGTCTGGTTCGCCTACGGCATCGCGCTGCTGGTGTTCGTGATCATCGCGACGATCGCGGCCAACCGCGGCGAGGAGTACCGGGTGCCTGGCTGGCTCTGCCTGCGCATGATCAGCTAGCGGCACCGTCCGCGCGGCGGCATTTCCTCCGCCGCTGTTAACGTCCCGTCCATGCGCGCGTCTTCGCGCGTAAGCCGTGGCTTGTCACCATCTCCAGGGTCTGCTGATCGGGCATCTGGAGGTCTGGGTGAGCCATTCTCTGTCCCGCCGTTCCTTTATCGGCGGTGCTACCGCGTCGGGCATCCTGCTCGCCGGGCCGACATTCTGGCGGCAGCCGGCCATCGCCGGCACCGCGAGCGCTGACCAGGTCCATCTCCAGTTCGGCGCCGACGCGGCGCGCGAGATGACGGTGTCCTGGGCGACGGACACCTCGGTGTCCAGGCCCCGGCTGCTGGTCGGCACCGCGGAAGGCGGGTTCGGCCGGATCGTGCCGGCGGAGACCCGCAGCTACGTCGACGGCGTCAACGGCGTCGAGACGATCACCCAGCACGCGCCGGTCACCGGCCTGCGGCCCGACACCAGCTACGTCTACTCGGTGCTGAGCGACGGGGCCACGCCCGTGCAGGGCACCTTCCGCACCGCGCCGGCCGGCCGGGTGCCGTTCCGCTTCACCAGCTTCGGTGACATCGGCTCGGGCAACCCGGCCTGGTCCAAGTCGTCGCTGAACGCGATCACCGCGACCGCGCAGATCGAGCAGTTCGACCCGGTCGTGCACCTGCTCAACGGCGACCTGTCCTATGCCAACGTGAACCAGGCCACCATGCCCGCGGTGTGGGCCGACTTCCTGAACAACACCATGCCCTCGGCCATGCACCGGCCGTGGATGCCCGCCCTCGGCAACCACGAGGTCGAGGCCGGCAACGGCCCGCTCGGCTACCTGGCCTACCAGACCAGGTACACGCTGCCGCCGAACCACACCTCCTTCGGCGGCAACTGGTACAGCTTCCAGGTCGGCTCGGTGCTGTTCATCTCGCTGGACAACAACGACGTGGTATACGAGAACGACGGCGGCGCCTTCCTGAACACCACCGACGCCCTCTATATCCGCGGCTACTCGGACGGCCTTCAGGAGCGGTGGCTGGAGCGCACCCTCCAGCTCGCCAGCTTCGACCCGTCGATCGACTGGATCATCGCCTACATGCACCAGCCCGCCATGTCCACCTCGGTCTCGGGCAGCGGCAGCGACCTGGGCATCCGGCAGACCTGGATGCCGCTGTTCTACAAGTACGGCGTGGACCTGGTGCTGGCCGGGCACGACCATGACTACGAGCGGAGCTACCTGGTCCGCGGCACTGACCCCGGCACGTTCCTGCGGCCGACCGTGGTGAGCACCGAGATGAACCGGGTGGACACCAGCGAGGGCCTGGTGCACATCGTCCTCGGCGGCGGCGGCACGTCCTCGCACGACGACGTGTACGGCCCGCCGAACACCGCTTTCGGGGACCCGGTCGCCTCGCAGATCTACACCGAGCCGCAGCCCTTCAAGGCGGTGGCCAACGAGACCGAGGTAGCCACCTGGTCGGCGGTCCGCGACCCGAACACCACCTACCCCTGGGGCATCGGCGTCTTCGACGTGGACCCCGGCCGCTGGCCCGGCGACGAGACCAGCATCAAGATGACCTTCTACCACACCCCGGCCGCGACACCCTCGGCCCTCAACCCGGCCCCCATCGCCTACGACACCTTCACGGCCGTCCGGCCGCGTAGGGATGGCGGCCGGGGCCGCCATCCCTACGCGGCGACTCTTCCCGCCCGCGCCTAACCCCAGGCGCGGGCGGTGTGGGGACCGCGGCCGGGGCCGCCATCCCTACGCGGCGACTCTTCCCGCCCGCGCCTAACCCCAGGCGCGGGCGGTGTGGGGACCGCGGCCGGGGCCGCCATCCCTACGCGGCGAATTTCCCGGCCCGCGCCTAACCCCAGGCGCGGGCCGGCGCTGCTAGAAGTGCCAGGCGCGGTCCAGGCAGGCGGCCTGGACCGCGTGCCGGGAGAAGAACCACAGGTCCACGAACGAGCGGTTGTCGTTGGTCAGCGCCCAGGCCCGGTACCTGGCGCCGCCGCCGCGCCGGACCAGGCGCAGCTCACCGCCCTGCGCGCGGGACAGCACCGTGATCTGCCGCCCGTCCCCGCGCAGGTGCGTGATGGCATCGCGGGTGACCTCGATCCGGTCGTGCCGCCTGCCCACCAGGATCGCCGACACCGTCAGCAAGATGATGAAGGTGCCGGTGAAGGCCGCTACCGCGATCCGCCCGCCGGTGGTCGCGGCGCCGAACTCGCCCCGGAGCAGGGCGAGAACGAACACCGCGATCAGCGTCCCGTACACGGCGGTGAGCTGCGACCGCTGCCGGAACAGCGTGATCGGCGGCGGCCCGGGCACGCCGCCTGAAATGCCCGGCTCGCCGGGAATCGGGGCACTCATGGCGGGAGTTTACTGAGATCGGCCGCGCCGTCGCCGTGCTGCGCGGCGCAGCCAGCCCGCGCGGGAAGGTACTCGTGGAGCTGACAGCAGCTCCGGGCGCGCCGAGCCGCTGAGCCACCAGTGGCCGGGACCGGCCCGGCCCTCCGGGTCGGTCATCGTCGGCGTCCCGATCCTGATCGACGCGCTCATTCCGAACATGGCGTCCCCCAGCAGGTGACACAGGGCTAACTGCCCGGATACCGATTATCGGCCTAAACGACCTGGATAGGCACGCCCGGATTGGCTAGATTGCGCGTAACAATCCAGCGGAACGCCGGGAGCGGGCCATGGAAACAAGTTTCACCGGCCGGGGCGTGCCCCGGCGGCGCGGTCGGCGCCGGCACCAGCTGCTCAAGCTGGTGCTCATCTTGGTCGTGGTACTCGGGGTCGTGTACGTCGGGCTGACCCCGTGGGCCTTCCATATGGGCGGCCGGTTCAGCCCGCTCGCCAGGTGGTCCGGGTACGGCCAGGTCACCGGCAGCAACGGCGGCCGCTACGAGCTGTTCACCAGCCTGAACGGCGGGCTCGTCACCAATGGCGGGCACGGCGGCGTCTGCGATCGGTTCAGCGGCTGCGACACCCTGCAGGGCACCGCGCGGCTGTGCACCGAGAGCGGGGTCACCTACACCTTCCAGATATCGGGGGAGGTGCGGGCCTGGCTGAGCACCAATGGTGCGCATACCGTGATTGACCTGTCCGGCGGCAGCCCGCGGTCGCTTCCGTTCCTGGTGAGTTTTGCCGGGGCCTGGCACGGGCCCGAGCTGGCGGTCGCGAACACCGACGACGCGTTCACGCAGGTGTTCACCCCGCGCGGCGCGATCCGCACGGCGACCTCCACCGCCGACGACGGGCACGCCTCGGTCGTGCTGCGCTACGGCACCGCAGGCGGCTTCGCCGCCGCCTGCCGGGCGCTCACTTCCCGATCCGGCTGAACCCCCAGTTCAGCAGGCGCTCCGCGACCGTGAAGCGCAGGTTCGGGTAGGTCGAGGTGGCGTCGAGCACCACGCCGGTCAGCACCTGGCCGTGGCGGCGGGCCGCGAACAGCACGCAGTAGCCCGCGCCGCTGGTAAAGCCGGTCTTGATGCCGATCGCGCCGTGGTACTCGCCGATCAGCAGGTTCGTGTTGTGCCAGGAGTAGCCGTGGTGCTGGCTGGTCGGCGATAGCGCGTGCCGGGACTGCGCCACGATCGCCCGGAACACCGCCGACTTCATCGCCGCCGCCGCGAGGATCATCAGCGAGTGCGGCGTCGAGTAGGTGGAGCTCTCGCTCGGGTACGGCAGCCCGTCGAAGTTCGCGAAGTGCGTGTTCGTCATGCGCAGCCGCCGCGCCGTGGAGTTCATCTTCGCTACCAGCGCTTTCCAGCCGTGCCGGTAGGCGTGCGCCAGCGTGTAGGCCGCGTCCGCGCCGGAGGGCAGCAGCAGCGCCTCCAGCAGCTGCCGCCTGGTGAGCAGGTCGCCCGCGTGCAGCCCGGCCGTGCCCGCGTCGTTGTCCCGTGCGTAGACCACCGCCGCCTCCGGCACCCGGATCTTCTGCTCCAGGTGCCCGGCCCCGATGATCACCAGCGCCGTCATCACCTTCGTGATGCTCGCGATCGGCCGACGGTGAATCAGCCCTCGGCTCCACAGCCGCTTGCCCGTCGTGGAGTCCACCAGGTCAGCCGCCGCCGCATCGATCCCGCTCGGCCCGCTGCTGACGGCCGTGGTCCCGGCCGGGCCGGTGACCGGGGCGCCGCCGGACGCCGGCATTCCGGGCGCGGGCGTGCTCGGCGTCGGCGGGCTGGGTGTCGGTGCACTAGGTGTCGGTGTGCTGGGTGCTGGCGTGCTGGGTGCTGGCGTGCTCGGTGTCGGCGTCGGCGTGCTGGGGGCCGGTGAACCCGGCGCGGGCGACCCGGCAACCGCAGCCGGGGACGGCCCGCCGCCCGCCCCGCCGTAGGCCCGGCCGGCCGCTCCGGCCGGCGTCGCTCCCGCCAGCGCGATGACCTGCGCGGAGATGGTCAGCCCGGCGAGCACCCCGCCGGCTCGGAACCAGATCGACGGCCGCACAGCACTCCCAGACATCGGGGACAAGGCGGCCCACAGCTTTCCAGTCCGCCACAACCCGGACAACCCCGCCCCGCCATCCGCCCCCATTCCGGTCACCCACCCCACCAGAAAAGGCCCGCCCAATCCCCGCCCAGCGACAGTGAACCCACTTCTACCGTCGCTGTAACGACAGCAGGAGCGAGTTCACTGTCGTAAACCCGTCCGGGTCACCGAACGCTCAGGTACTCAACTGGCGGGCGATGGTCGCGATGCGCGCCAGGTCGCGTTCGACCCGGCCATCTCCGCGGCATCGAGGCTCGCGGCCAGGCATATGAGCGCTGACGGCGGCCAGCGGGATGCCCTCGGTGAAGCCGGCGGTGCCTGGATGCCAATGGCAGCGCGCTCGTGCGGGGGTCGAGGGTATCTCGCCCGTCGTCCCTGGCGGGCCTAGCTGACTACGACCGCGGTCAGGCCGGCGTTGCCCTCGATCGCGATGCAGTGGCCGAGGCTGGGGCAGGCGAGGGTGACGATGAGCATGTCGTCGGCGGACGGGAAGGTGGAGATCGTCGTCCTGGTCCAGCTATGGCCGCCATCGACAGTCTCCGCGATGTACTGCGCCGCGCCGGAACTCGACCCGCCCGTCACGCAGGTGGTGCTGGACGCACAGCCAACCGCGTTGGACTCCAGGCCCTGCACGGACAAGGCCTTCCAGGTCTTGCCGAAGTCGGTCGTGGTGAGGAGGCCGCCGATCCCGGCGGCGTAGCAGAGCGACAGGCTCAGGCAGGAGGCGGACACCGGTTCCTGGGTGTTCTTGGGGAAGCTGCCGGTGTAGGACGATGCCCAGCCGTTGCGGGTCGCCTGGCTGGCCGCGGGGAAGGAGATCCCCTCGCTCGTCGGGATCGCGCCCGGCGCCAGGCAGGACGAGCCGCTGAGGCAGGTCATCGCGTCGGGCTCGTTGTCGACCACGGTATCGAGGGACCAGGTCCTGCCGCTGTTGGCCGAGCCGTAGACGAGCTCGCCGCTGTACTTGGTCATGAAGGCGGTGGCATAGCAGGTCCCGCCGGGCACGCAGGCGACGGATCCGATCGCGACGAGCGGCGAGTAGTAATAGGGCAAGCCGACTTCGGACCAGCTCGCCCCGCCGTCCGAGGTGACCGCGACCTTCGCCCCGTCAGCTCCCGCGTCACCGCCGGCCACGCAGTGCGATGCGTCGGAGCAGGCCACCCGGGAGAAGTTGGCACGAGCGGTGACGGTTGCCGCCTTCCAGCTCTGGCCGCCGTCCGTTGTCCGCAGGACGTAGCCATGCCCGGACGCCTCGCCCACGGCGATGCACTCCAGAGTGGTCGGGCAGGTGATGTCGTAGAGGTCGGCGTCCTTCGACTGCCAGGCCACGTGCCAGCCCGTCCCGGTGCATGTGCTGATCCCGGCCAGGTCAAGCTCGACCGAGAAGCCCTGGAGCTTCCACTCCTTGACCCACGCGTTGAGATAGGCATACAGCGTGCCGCGCAGGAACGGGTAGGCGCTCAGGCACACCTGCGGCGGCCAGTCCGACGAGGCGGTGCCGGTGACTCCGCCGCCGAGTGACATCCCGACGCCGATGACGTTGAGCTCGCCAACCTGGATCTGCACGCCGCCGTAGGCCTCGGCCTTGACGTCGGCGGACACGTGCACCTGCGCCGGGTCGGACGACTGGCCGTCGATTTTGCTGATCGACCCGTCGGCGTTCGAGATGAACCCGAGGATCCGGTAGCTGTGCTGCTGGAAGGAGACGGTGCCGTCGGCGCTGACCGTGAACGTCGCGTCGGGCGCGATCGCGATCGTCGCGCCGGTCTCGCCCAGGACGAAAAGCTTCTCGTGGGTGTTCTGCCAGGCGGCGGGCAGCGTGCACTGCGCCTGTGCCGAAGCGGTGAGGCCAGCCGTGAGGGTGGGCTGGTAGGAGATCCACACGTCGACGAACGGCTTGCTCAGCAGGCTGCCGGTCTCGACGTCGACGTGGGCCTCGACATCCTCCAGCTTGAGGCTGAGGCTGCCGGTCACGCCGACCGACCGGCCCTCGGGATCCAGGCAGTTCAGCGTGGACCCCGAGATCGACCCGAAGTCGATGGTGCTCGTCAGGCTCGAGCCGCCGTACGGCCCGCCGGGCTCGCGCACCACGCCTCCGCTGGCGCTGGCGTCGCCGAGCGGCCCGGAGTAGGCGGCCTGGGCCGTGCGCAGCACCGCGTCAAGCGAACCCGGCGGGGCCGCCACCGTGATCGTCGCCGGGCTGGCGGACCCGTCGGCGGCCGTCACCGTGCCGGCCAGGCCGGCCGGGTAAACCGAGCTGCCCGGCTTGAGCAGGAAACGCTGTCCCACCGCCGGCACGGGCGCGGCGGCGGCGAGCGTCACCACCCACGGCGCCTGGCTGATGCCCTTGCCCGAGGTCGTGGCCTGCCCGCCGGTGACCGCTGTCACCTCGGCCCCGGTGTCGACCACGTCCCCGGCGGCCGGGGTCACCTTCCCGGTCAGCCGCCGTGCCGGGTTCTGGAAGCCGAAGTGATCAGCCGCCGAGCGGGCCGACGAGCCGCCGCCGGTGTCCACCACGACCTGGACCGTGCCCGCCCAGGAGGCGGGGGTCTTCACCCGGAGCCTGGTGCCGGACGAGCGCGCGAGCACCGCCGCGCGCAGCGTCCCGAACCGCACGGCCGTCGCACGCGACAGGTTCTTTCCGTCGATCGTGACGGCCTGCCCGCCGGTGACCGGCCCGGCGTGCGCGGACATCCCGGTGATCCGCGGCCGGCTGAGGTAATGGAACCGTGCCGCTGACCGCGGGCTCGTTCCCGCCTTCTCCCTGACGCTGATCGTCACGCTGCCCGCGGCGTGCCGCGGAATGACGGCCGTCAGCTCGCGCGAGGACCGCACGCGCACATGCCGCGCCTTCTTGCCGCCGATCTTGACCCAGTCCACCTTCGCGAACCGCGCGCCGCGAATAGTCACTGTCTTCCCGCCGCCGGCCGGTCCCGCATCCGGCGTGACCGAGTAGACGGACGGCCGCCGGCCCGCGGCTGAAACCGCTGCGGCGCGCGTCACAGGCGCGGCTGCCGCGGCACCGGCCGATACCATTCCGCCCGCGAGGGCAGTTATTAAGGCAAATGTCACTATTAGCGGTCTACGGCCCACAAGTCCCCCCAGGAAGTACCCGCACCCTCATAGGCAAGGCACCTGAAATATACGGGCACATCACCCCTGCTCCCAGACCCCGAGCGGCCGCAGGGCCTCGCGGAGGATGGCGGGCAGGGCCGCCCAGGAATACCGGGACCTGACGAGCTCCCAGGCCGCCCGCCGTCGCCTCAGGTCTGCTTCCGGATCGGACACTATCTGCTGGACAGCCGAAACGAAGTCGGCGGTCTCCTCGGCCGGCAGGTAGTGCGCGCCCGGCCGGGCGTCTATACCCTCGATTCCCTTCCTGGTGGAGACGACGGGGGCACCGGCCGCGAACGCCTCAAGAATCTTGTACCGGGTGCCGCCGCCCACGCGCAGCGGCACGATCACGATGGCCTGCGCCAGCAGAGACCTGACGTCCGGCACATTGCCGTCCAGTTCCACCGGGCATGATCGGAGTGCGCGGCTGACAGGTTTCGGTGGCAGGTACCCGGCCACAATGACGCGCATCCCGGGGACGGCGGACCGGATCGCCGGGGCGATCGTCTGCCCGATCTCCACCGCGGCGAGCATGTTCGGGAAGTACGGAAGAGCGCCGATGAAGACGCACTTGACTGGCCTGCCGAGGCTGCGTGATGGCGCGGCGCCGGCAACCGGGACGCAGTTGGGCACAACCGCGAAGCTGGTCTCTCGCCCATAGCGGCTGGCCAGCTTGCCGACGTCGTTCGCTGATGGCATCGTCACCAGGTCGGCGAGGGCAACGAGCTGGCGCTCCACCTCCCGTACGGCCGCGACGCCGCCGGGAATCGGCGGCTTCACGAGGGGATCGCTCGGGGACAGAAAAGCCGGCCAGGCCGGGTGGCGGCTGATCTCGGCATACAGGTCTGCCTCTGCGTTGTGGAGGTCGACGATCAGCGCGGCCTTGCTGGCCGCGCGGACCGCCGCCGCGCACCTGTAGAGCTGGAAGTCGCTGACCAGCACGGCGCTGTACGGATTCTGGCGGACGAACCCGGCGAGGAGGCTGGCCGCCTTGACGCAGGTTCGCCAGGTGAGCGGGAACCGGGCCAGGCCTCCGTCAATCAGCACCTGGTCGTCCCGGCACCGGGGGCACTGCTGCTGGCAGCCGATGCCGCGGCGGATCGTCCGGAGGGGCGCCACGTCCGTGGGCGCCGATGCCCGCAGCGCCGCGATCAGCGCGCTGGTGCGCATCTCCACTCCAGAGCCGGCCGGCGACGCGGGGTCCTCGTCGGTGACGACCAGCAGCCGCCCTGGCCCCGGGGCCGGGTCCGCCTGAAGAAAGCCCGCGGCAGGAGGCGCGCGGTCACCGGCGGGTACCCAGGCGGTCACTGGCTCGTTCCTCGGCCAGGCTCTGGCGGCTGGCCGGCCTGCAGTGCCGCTATCCGGCCGAGGGTAGCGTCGAGATACCTGCGTGAGGCGTCAAGCTGAGGATGCGGGTCGCCTTCCCCGCAGTACTCAACGCAGATGGCCGGGACCCTCGCGGACCTGGTAGCCCACTCCAGCCAGCGGTAATTGTCGACGACCCCGGTGGATGCGTCCATCTCGAATTCAGCCGACCCGTCACGGATCACGCAGTTCTTGAGGTGGAAATAGCCGATGCGGCCAGCCAGCTCCGCGGTGATCGCGGGGTCGGTGTCCTCGGCGCTCAGCGCGGCGGCATTGCTGGGGTCGATCGTGACGACGATGTTGTCATGGCCGGCGAGGTCGAGAAGCCGGGCAGTTGCCCGCACCGTGTCATGGATCGTGTTGGGATGTACCTCGACTGCTATCTGGACGCCGTGCCCCGCGGCGTACTCGGCCAGCTCACGGTAAGCAGCGGCCCCGCGCGCGTAGTGCTCGTCGGCGGCGATGCTGCTGCCGTTGCCGCGCCAGTCGCGGCCGGGGCCAGCGGCGGGGTCAGATACCAGCCAGCAGCCGGATCCGTTCATGAGGCCGACGCCATACTCGGCGCATGCCTCCGCGGTGCGGCAGGCACGGTCGATGGACTGCCGCCGGGCCGTCTCGTCCGGGGTGACGAAGTCACCCCAGTAGCCAACGCAGTGAACGGGCACCTGGCTGTGCCGCGCGGCCTGGAGAGCTTCCCTGATGTTGTGCGTAGCCGCGCCGGTCTCGAAGTGCCAGCACGACAGTTCGATGGCGGGCCATGAGCCAGCCCGCGCGACCTTGAGCACATGATCGAGCGGGTAGCTGCGGAAGGAGTAGCTGTGCAGGACGGTTCGCATCACTCTCACCCCATGCTGACCGGTAGCGGCCGCGGGCCGGTCCGCGGGCGAATGTCCGTGACCCCGGACGCGGCGGCCGCGTTACGGGTGATCGCGTAGAGGATCTCCAGGTCTGCCAGGCCGCGGGTGATGCTGACCTCGGCGGGTACCGGCGCACCTGCCGAGCAGGAGGCGAGCAGCCGGTACTGGCTTAAGTACGGGTCAGCGGGGGTCAGCCGGGCGGAATGCCAGCCGGACGCGTCACACAGGTCCAGGGATCCGGCACCGTTCATCGCCCACGAGCCGGCGACCTGCATGATCCCGCCGTCGCCGACGATGGTATACGCCGACACCTCGGCTGAGGCCGGCTGCTTGTCGAATGTGGCGGCGGTCTCGAAATGCAGATAGCGGTGATCGTCGAACCAGATGGTCGCCTGTGCGTAGACGTCCGTGTGCTGTGGATCATGGACAGGCCAGGTGGTCGCCTGGCACCGCCTCGGCTCGGCACCGAACAGGTCCACCGCGGTCAGGACGGGGTAGATGCCGAGATCGGCCAGGCAGCCGAGACCGCTTTCGCTGATCCGGCTCCGCCAGTCATATTTCCGCCAGCCGAGTCGCGACGCCGTCATCGCCAGCGGCCTGCCGATCGCCCCCGAGGCGACGAGCCGCCGCGCTTCACGGTTGTAGACGTTGTGCTTGGCCATGTACCCGATGAGGGCCGGGACGCCCGCCGCGGAGGCGGCCGCCAGGATCCGCTGGCCGGAGGCCACCGTGTGTGCCAGCGGCTTGTCAACCAGGGTGGCCAGGCCCCGCTCCAGCGCCCGGCAGGCGAACTGCTCGTGCTGGTGATTAGGAGTGGCCACGTGGACGGCATCGAGGGAAGCGGCGAAGAACTGTTCCTCGTCGGTGGTGAGGATGGCACCGGGACACTGAGGAGCGACTGCCCTGAGCGCGTCCGTGCTCTTGTCGAGGACCGCGGCGAGCCTGATATCCGGCACGCCATGCAGGGCCGGGGCGAGAGCCTGCCTGGTCAGCACGCCTGCGCCGACGATGCCGATACAGTAATCCATGGCATCCTCCAAGTGATCTTCATGACGCGACATTCAGCGGCATGGGTTCGGGTGGGCTGACGGGTTCTCCGTGGCGGCGGCCGTCCCGGCGGGGGCTAGCCGCGGGCTGGCGGGCGCCATAGAGGAAGAACGGCGGCACGGCGGCCGGGTCAGCGCCGTTGTCCCGGCTTCCGGCTACGTTGCCGGCCAGGTGCCCGACCAGGGCGTCCAGTCCGTCGCGCAGGCTGGACCAGTCGCGATCGCCGAGCCGGGGCAGGTCGGGCCTGGGCTGGCGGTGCGCGGCGTCCTGGACGCCGCCCCAGCGACCGAGCACCCGGCCTAGCTGCGCGGTCCCGGCGGCGACAGCAGCCGCGTGCCCGCCGAATAGCTGAGCCGCGACCTCGGGCGCGGAGCTGGCCGCACGCAGCAGCCGGTGGCCGAAGCGCAGCTCGCGCGGATTGATCAGGAAGCCGACCGGCCCGCCCCAGTCAGCATGGCTGAGCTCCCAGCCGGCCGTGGCGCCCGCGGGGCGCGCTGTCCATGTCAGGGCGTGCACGCCGGGGCGCAGCAGGCCCGCCTCGGCGAGCCTGCGGGCCAGCCAGGCGTGATCGTATCCCCAGGCGAACTGCTGTCGCCTGGTCGCGCCCGGCGACTTGCGCACCTCGTCCGCAACCGTTGCGGCCGGGACCGACCATAACTGCCCGAGACGGGAAAGCGTCGCCATCGCGAGCATGTCCTCGGAGCTGCCGTACGGCGTGCCGGCGTAGAACAGCGGCCCGTGCCGTCCGATCCAGCGCAGCAGCGGATCCTGGCGGACCAGCAGCCCGACGGCCCGGCCGGTGACCAGGCTGCCGTACGCGGTCACCGAGAGGAGATCGTAGCCATCACCGGTCAGCGGCCCTGGCAGCCTCCGCGCCCGCGTGCGGGGAGGCTCGCCGACGCCGGGCGGTGCCGTGGCACCGGCGGCCCGCCAGGCGGCCAGGTCGGTGACCGGCAGGACCCTGGGGCAGGCGGCGATGGCCGGCTCCTCGGCGCGGAGGGTGGCCATCAGCCGGGTCAGGGTGCGCGGCCCGAGAGCGGTGTCATCGTCGAGGAAGAGCAGATACCGCTGCCGGAGGCCCGAGGATGCCGGCAGCCCGGCCAGCGTGGCCAGGCCGGCGTTGCGTGCCTCGGCTGCCGTGTACCGGCGGCCGGGGGCCGGGGCGGCCCGCACGATGAAATGGGGGCAGCCGGACCGGCGAAGCAGCTCGCCGGCCTGGCGGGCAGCGGACGGCGACAGCCCGTTGTCGACGAGAACGAATGCGATCGGCAGGTGACCGTCCCGGCCTTCGGCCAGCACGCTGCCCAGGCACTGCCGCAGGCTGGCAGCCCTGTCCCCGTCCGCGCTCGTGTAGGTAGGGATCAGGACGGTCACCCCGGGATTCGGCCCGCGGCTGCGCGGCTCGAAGGCGGCGGCAGGCGATTCCCCTGACGGGAACCGCAGCCTGCCGAGGTAGTCGCCGCAGGTAGTCGCTGTCACGGTCTGGCTCCGTTCTGCCCGGTAAACCCACGGATCATAGGTAGCGGCTGATGAATCCGCGGCGCTGAAACGTGCGCAGCGCGAAGGCCGCGAAGCCAACCCCGGCGGCCATGAGCGCCGCCGTTCCCAGGGCGGCGCCCCCGATCTCGCCCCAGGGCGGCGCGCCGCCCAGCACGATGGTGCGGGCCGCGCTGAACACGTAGGTGGTGGGCAGCACCGCCGAGACCGGCCGGAGCGGAGCCGGCAGCACGGAGACGGGATAGAGCGCGCCTGACAGCGGCAGCACCATGGACAGCAGGCCCCATGCCAGGGCCTCGGTTCCTGAGCCGAGGAAGAGCGTCAGCCCGATGACGATCAGGGCCATCGCCCAGCCCGTGAGCAGGAGCAAGGCCATCACCGGCACGATGCTCGCGCCGACGTCGGCGAGGTTGAACTGGTACAGGACGGCGACGGTGACGGCGACGGCGACGACACCGATCGCCACCTTGGCCAGGCCCTGTAGCGCGGTTCCGAGCACCCACTCGATGGGGCGCAGCGGCGTGGCGAGGAGACTCGCTAGCTGACGTGAGTAC
This sequence comes from uncultured Actinomycetota bacterium, assembly GCA_963725175.1. Taxonomy (GTDB): domain Bacteria; phylum Actinomycetota; class Actinomycetes; order Streptosporangiales; family Streptosporangiaceae; genus DASUBV01. Next base: position 725,828 of record CAVRXH010000006.1, on the reverse strand, counting down.
ACCTCTTCAAAAAAGCCAGTGGAAACGGCGATCTGCGCCTGGAAGATGACGTGCCACATGATGAAGCCGGACAGTATGGCGAAGGCGAACCTGGTGGCTCCCCCGGACGTGGCGCCCTGGCGCATGAAAATGGCGATGGACCCGTACAGCACCGTGTCGACGACCGGCCATACCGCGACGTCGAGGTAACGGGACGGGGTGCGGATCGTGGCGTAGGCCTGACGGGCCGCCACCGCGAGGATCCGCCGCATGACATCGCGCGGTGCGGCGCGCTGGCCGCGGGCCCGGCGGGCGGTGAGTGCGGTCATGCCCGGCATCACGCTCCGCTCCTGGCGGCCTCGGGCTCCGGAGCTGACCCGCTGAGCTGCAGGTAGACCTCTTCGAGGCTGGCGTGCCCCAGCTGCGCGGTGATCGCTGCCGGCGAGCCGTCCGCGACCAGCCTGCCGCCGAGTATGAAGATCATGCGCTCGGCGAGCTGCTCGACCTCTGCCATGTTGTGGCTGGTCACGAGCAGCGCGGTGGTCTTCGCCCGGCACAGGTCCAGCAGGCCGGCGCGGACTCGCAGCGCGACCTCCGGGTCGAGGGACGCGGTGGGCTCGTCGAGGATGAGCAGGCTCGGAGCGTGCATGGTCGCCTTGACGATGCCGACGAGGGTGCGCTGCCCGCTGGACAGCTCGGTGCCCATCCGCCGGGCCAGGTCCTCGATGCCGAAGCGGCGCAGGCCGGCGGTGGCCAGCGCTCCCGGGTCGGCCGAGCCATAAAGCCGGCCGTACATGGTGAGGTACTCGATCACGCGGATCCGGGCCGGCAGCGGCAGGTAGCCCGCCGCGAACCCGACCCTGGCCAGCGCGGCACGTCGGGCCCTCCCGGTGGTCTGGCCGAGAACTTCAATCACGCCGGCATCCGGCCGGATCGCCTCCAGGCAGGACATCAGGGTGGTTGTCTTTCCCGCGCCGTTAGGCCCGACCAGCGCGACCCGCTCGCCGGACGCGACGCTGAACGTAATGCCGCCGACGGCTGTCCGGCCGCGATAACGCTTGACCAGGCCCTGAACGCGCAGGACAGGGTCGGCGGGCGGGGCGGCGCCGGCAGGCGGGGCCGCCGGCCGTTCCGGCCCGCGGCCCGGAGCCTCCGGAGTCCCCGGAGCAGCGGGCGGCCTTTCCGGCACAGTCTGATCGGTCATGAGCTGTCTCCCTCGGCTCGCGCCTGCGCGACCGCCGCCCGGCCTGCCGCCGTCGCGGGCCGGACCGCAGTGCCCAGGGCGAGCTGGATCACCCTGGCTGCGTCAGCCAGGGTGGGCACGCAGGCGTCGGCGTCGCCAAGCTGGGCGGCTTCATGCGTGGAGGACACCGCCAGGACCATGCATCCCGCGCGCTTGCCGGCCGTGACCCCGCCAGGCGAGTCCTCGACCACCGCGCAGGAGCCGGGGCGCACGCCCAGCAACCGCGCCGCGGCCAGATAACCCTCGGGAGCCGGCTTTCCGTGGCGCACGTCCTCGCCGTAGACCTGCACGGCTGGCAGCGGCAGGCCCCCGGCATCGAAGCACTGCCGCGCGAACCACTGGCTGCCCGAGCTGACGAGCGCCCACGGGGCACCGGCGGCGTTCAGGGACCGCAGCAGGGCGCGCGCCCCTGGCATGGGCCTGACCTGGCTGATGCGGGCGCGTACCAGCTCATCGAGGGCCAGCCGCTGCGGACCGGGATCAAGCTGGGGGGCGACCTCGCGCAGGGTGTCATCCGTGCGGCGCCCGTGCGTGTGCGCTACCACCCAGCCGGGGTCCAGGCAGCAGGCCTTCGCCCAGCTGCTCCAGATGCGCCGGTAGAAGGATCCGGTATCCAGCAGCACTCCGTCGATATCGAACAGAACCGCGCTCAGGCGCTGCCCGGCGAAGGCGTCGGCCCGCACGTCACGGCCTTGCCGGGACTGTCAGCGAGGAGAGCTGAACGACCATGCTGCGGGACCGCAGCGCCTGGTGAGTGGCGACCGCGATCCGCCGGAGCGTCCGGGCCGCCACCGCGGTGGCCTGCGTCGTCAGGCCGGCGTCCCGGCCGGGTGGCGCGACGACCAGGAGGACCGCCACGGCAAGGTCGGCGTAGACCGCGTGAAATGAGTGGTGGTTCCACGCGCTCCCGGCGTGCACCTCGCAGGGACGGCCGGTCGCCGCCGTGAACCGCTCGGGCAGCGTGCCAGGGCCAGCCGCGCGCGAGTCGTAGAGCACGACGTGCAGCCGGGTCAGCTCCGCCCGGCCGGCGAGCCAGCCCGCGGCGAGCGCCGGCAGGTCGGCGGGCGCGGCGGTGCCGGGCGAGGCGTCGTCAGCGTCCGCCCCGGCCAGCAGCTCCTTATAGGCACGTACGTGGTGATGCTCGGCGACCTGGACGCCGGCGCGGAGGGCCAGGCATCCGGTGAAGAGCCCGGCCGTGTACATGATCTCCATCAGGCCGCTCAGCCCGGACCGCACGCCGCTGAGATCCAGGCTCACGTCAGCGCCCCGCGGTGGCGGGTAGACGGTGCCGGTCACGTCCACCCAAGGCCGGAACCGGGCTGACTTGCCGCACAGCACCTGCCGGCCGAGCTGGAGCACCCACAGCCGCAGCCCGCGGCCCGCCCACGGCGGAAGGGCGATATGCAGTCGCGGCGTACCGTACGGCGCTATGCAGGCCGCGCGGCGCGCGGCGTCGGCGCCGATGCGCAGATAACGCTGCCGGAGTCCGCAGTAGGCGGTCGCGAGCGCGGACCGGTCCATGGTCGCGGCCGGGAACAGGAAAGCCATCGAGAGCGGTGCCCCGAGCATCGCTACCTGGTCGCATGCTCCGCGGGGGGAAAGCGCGAACGCGCCAGGCGGAGCGGCCCGGTCGCGCAGCCAGACCAGGCGGGCCCGGCCGTGACCGGCCAGCGCCAGGACCGTGCCGGCGAGCTGCCGCGTTTCGACGGTACCGCCCGATCCGGAAATAGCCAGGTACCCGTCTGGCCGCCGGCCGCTAGCACCGAGCGCGGCGGAGATCGCGGCCGGCTCCAGGCTGTCCAGCACGGTCAGCCGCCGGGCCGCGCCGGGCGGCCAGGCGGTTTCCCGCAGCGCCTGCGCCGCGAAACTCCAGCCCCCGGTCGCGAGCACGAGCAGGCCGTGGCCGGCCGGCGGCCCGAGCCCGGCGCGGATCGCCGAGACTCTCTGATCGATCGCGCTCCAGGGCGGCGGGTGAACCCATCCGAGCCTGACCGACTCGCCGCTGACGCACTGCCTGGCCACGATCGCGGCCCCGCCCGAGCGGGTCCCTGCCGCGGCGGCGCGGATGTGCCTCCACAGCTCGTCCGCACCGAGGCGGGCCAGGCCGGCGTGCTGGCTCATGACATCGTCCGCAGGCGCGGCAGAGCGGTACCGTCAGTTGCCCGGATCGCGGGGCCGGCCAGGCTCAGATCGACCACCGCGCGCAGCACGGGCTCGCCCGCTATCCGGCCGCCGGCCATCAGCTCGTTCAGCACGGCCGGCGCCGATTCGAGTGAGATCACGTGCGTGATCAGCGGAGCAAGGTCCAGCGGGCCTGGACTGCCTTCCTCGCCGAGGCACAGCGCGCGGGCGACGCGGAAATCGTCGGCCGCCGCGCCGCGCGAGCCGACCAAGGTGGCCGTTCGCCCGTCCGGCAGGCCGACCCGGCGGTGCTGGCCGTACCCGCGGATGGGGTGGCAGTCCGCCAGGCCGCCGTCCGGCATCCGCAGGGCGGAATCAGGAGGAAAGCCGCCGAACAGATGGACGGTAGCGCCGTCCGCCAGGCAGGGCCAGATTTTCTCGACTATGGCGGGGCCGATCCCTCCGGAGACCGAGACGATGACGCGGTCGAGGCCGTTCCCCGCGGTTGCCTGGCTGATCCGCTCCGGCAGGCCCGCGTCGAGCGGAAGGCAGTCATCAGCAGGCAGGACCCCGCGCGAGACCGCCACGCTGGCCCGGTCTGGCGTGCGGTTGGCGAGCAGCACCCGGTGCGCCTGCCAGTGCCGGGCGAGGAGGATGTGCAGCAACCCTGACACGCCGGCTCCGACCACCAGGACCCGCCGCCCTTTCCACTCGTCGGCAAGCCGCAGGGAGCGCACGGCACAGGCAAGCGGCTCGAGCAGCACCCATTCGGCCCGGCCCTCGCGGGGGAGCCGGATGACCTGGCCGCGCTCAGCCATATGGGTGTCCCAGACCGCCAGGTCACGGAACACGCCCGGCTGGTCGTGGCCGAGCCTGGCGTGCTCGTCGCTCGGGTGGTTCGGGTTGACCGCGATCACGTCGCCCGCTGCCACGCCGCGGACATCGGCCCCCGCCTCCACCACCTGGGCGACGCACTCGTGCCCGAGCACACCGGGTTCGCAGCCACGCTCGCCGCGCAGGATCTGCAGGTCGGTCCCGCAGACGCCGGCGAAGGCGATTCGCGCCGCGAACTGCTCGCGGCCGCATCGCGGGCGCGGCATGCGGCGAACCAGGGTGCGCGGCTCGCCGGTTGGCTTGAGCAGATCGCGGCACTGCGCTCGCCTGCAGGCCAGGAGCAGGCCCATGCCGATCAGGCTGTCCTCAGCGTCAGCAGACGGGATGACAAGGGAGTCCAGCTGGACGGCCGACCATCCGGTGAACCAGCCGCCGCCGGGGAGCAGGTCGTCCAGGTTGGCTCGCAGCGCGGCGAACCAGGGCGGGCCAGCGGCCTGCGCGAACCCGCCCATGATGACGAACCGGCGCAAGCCCAGCAGCGCCGAGATCTGCAAGATCTGCGCGGCCAGCGGCCGGGTCGCGGCATGCAGGACCCGAGCGGTGAACTCGTCGCCGCGGGCGGCGGCTCGCACGAGGAGGTGAGTGGTGATGCGGGAAGGGTCTGCGCCGCACATCTCACGCAGCACCGAGCGCCGCCACTGGCCTGGATGCGCGCGGGCGCGCATCGTGGCCGCCCGCGCTGTCGCGGGGCCAGAGGAGCAGGAGCATAGGTCTGCGACGTTGCCGCACTCGCACCACGGCAAGCTGGCCGCGTCGAGAGCGGCCCGTGCGGCCAGGTCCCCGTCGGCCGCGGTACGGCCGAGCCGCCGGTACCTTGCCGTCTCGCCATCCTGGCCGGGAACATCCAGCCGGACATGGCCGATCTCGCCGCCCAGCGCATCATCATCGAGCAGCAGCTTCGCGTCGAAGGGCAGGGCATCATCGAAGATCTTGATAGCGATGCCGGTGCTGACCGTGACGATGGCGAACCGGCCCAGGTCGCGGTAGCGCCAGGCCGCGGCGGCCACGTCGTTGCATACGCTGATATCCGCCCAGGGCAGCCGGCCGGACATGGCCGCGGCGAGATCGAATCCGGTGCTGGCCTCGTGCCACAGCATCGAGGCGTTGCGGATCTCGCCCGCCGCGCTGACGGTGGCGCCGACCGCCAGCCCCACCTCACGCAGCCCCAGATGCGGATGCGCGAGCCGCTGCCGGCTCACCTGCGCGGCGACTTCGTCCAGGTGACGGTCGCGCACCGACTGGCCTGGTACTGGCTTCATGGTCGCGAAACTAGCCGGGCTGCCCGCCAGCCGGCCGTCGTGATACACGCCAACCCGCGTGGTCGTGCCACCCATGTCCACGACAATCGCGGCTTCCGCCCCGGCGGGCGACCGCCAGGTCATCGCGCTGTTCATTCCGGCCCGCCCAGCCGCCCCGCGCGCAGCTGATCGCACGCGGCCGCCAGCATCGCGAGGCTGATGTCGCCGATGGAGTCGATGAAGTCACCGGTACCGACCCGGCGGGGGACCACCAGGTGCAGTTGTCCCGCCTTATGCGGCAGCACCTCGTCGTGCAGCTTGCGCCAGAGCACGCCCGCATCGCATACCGGGTCATACAGCGCGAGTCCCACCCGGTGCAGCAGGCTGAGCACGCGGTTCAGCTCGGAGTCGGGCAGGTAGCCCGCATAGCTGGCCAGGCAGCAGGACAGCGCCATGCCGATCGCCACGGCCTCGCCGTGCCGCAGCCGGTACTGGGACAAAGACTCGAGCATGTGCCCGAACTCGTGCCCGAAATCCGGGAGGCGCCGGGTATTTTCCTCGAACGGATTGGCCTCAAGCTGGCGCAGCATCGCGGAGATCGACCGCTTGAGGATCGCCTCTACTACCGGAGTGTCCGCTCCGGCCAGCACGTCCGTGTGACCCTGCTCGATGAGGTCGAACAGGAGACCGTCGCAGACCACGCCGATCTTGATTGCCTCGGCCATGCCGCAGCGCTGCTGCTGCGCGGAGAGGGTCCGCAGGAAGCCCGCGTCGCAGACGCACGCGAGCGGCGGATGATAGGCGCCGAGCAGGTTCTTGTGGGCGCTGACGTTGACGCCGACCTTCAGGCCGATGCCGGCGTCGATCATTCCGACCAGTGTGGTGGGGACCCGGATATACGGCGTGCCGCCGCGATACAGGTACGCGGCGTATCCGGCGATGTCCATGACCGTCCCGCCGCCGATCACGATGAGCCGGTCGCCGCTGCCGAGGCCGGCGCGCTCGGCCGCATGTATCACCCGGGATACCTGGTCGAGTGTCTTGGTCCGCTCGGTGGCGGCGAGCGGCATGACCGTGAACCGCGACACGTCCCCCCGGTCGCGGTGGGCGGCGAGCAGCCGGCGGACCCGGCGGGGCTGGCCAGGGAGGTAGGGGTCGACGACGGCGAGGACCTTGCAGGCGGGGGGCAGCAGGTCGGCGAGCGCCTTGCTGCGGGGGTCGAGCACGCGGCTGGCGAACCGCACGGGGAAGCTGGCCGGCATGGTCGTGCCCGCCTCCGCCCTGATCGTCATGGCGGAGGCCTGCCATGGGCGGCGCGGCGACGTGACAGCCACCGCGCCGGAGCCGCCGTCGGCCGTCCGGGCAGGCGTTCCGGTCCCTGAGGTCAGTGCCGCCTCCAGCAGGGCCGGGCTCACGGTCACTAGCTGCGCGCCGTCGTCGCGCCCGGTCGGTACCGGAACGGTCAGCTCGTGGTCGCCGGAGGCTGGCTGGCCGGCTGCCCAGCGCCGCGCCGCGTGCGCGGAAACCACCGCGGGCGCATCGGCCGGCAGCCCTGGGTCCAGCCGGCCCGCGAGCTTGCCGATCTCACCCAGCATGTCAGCGGGAAGCACGCCAAGGCGGTGCGCTACCTGCCCCGCGAGCAGCAGCGACCACACCCGCCGGCGATCGGGGTCCATCGTCGGCGGTGCCAGCGGCAGCCAGGTCTCGGCTATGCGCCAGGCCGGATGGCCGGGTCCGAGCCGGCGGCATAAGCGGAGGATCGCGGAGAGTCCTTCTGCCCGGCACTCCTCCGGCGCGGCGCGGCCAATCCGGTCAAGCACCCGCTGGTCGAGCAGGGCCAGGGCCAGCAGCGCCCATCGCTCGGCCTGGCTTGCTGGCCGGTCGGCCAGCAAGCCTTCTTCATCGACGACGACTGCGGTGTCGCGCTGAAGGGCGCTGACGGGATCGTCATGCAGTGGCACTCGCACGCCGTCGCGAACTGCGGTCATGGTGGCGGCCAGGTCTCGGTGAATCCGGATGGACGGTGTGTATCTCCGGAATGAGACCGCGGCCGCGGCTACGATCTGGCTGGTCCGCTCGCCGGCGAAGGTGACGAAGACGTCACGCCTGCCTAGCCGGGCCCGCATCGCCGACTCGACCACCGTGTCGCAGGCGCTCAGCCCGGCACCGGTGCCCAGGCTGGCGTCAGCGACGAGGAAGTCATCGATGCGGCCGTGCTCCCGGGCGCTGCGAAGGTAGGAAACCAGCATCTCCGCCCGCTCGCCCGCGTGCTCATCGCACACGACGACCAGGCGGCGAGCCAGGCGCCAGGCGCTAGCCAGCGCATCGTTGCCGGGATTGAACAGATCAGGTACCACATCGAGCCGGAACGATGCGGTCATAGTGGCCTTCAGATGCAGCTCGGCGTCAGCCCCTTCCGGAGTGACCGCCTGCCGGGCGCTGCCGGCGGCGCGCGCCGCCGGGGCGCCGGCACGTGTCAGCGCCAGCGCCCCGGCCGGGTCAGCTGTGCGCGTCATCGCTGTCGGTGCGTGCGGCGGCTGCGCTCAGCAATGCGATGAGATCCTGCCGCGGCTGGCAGTTCTCGAGCCGGAAGGAGCGCATCATCTCGTCGATCTCATTCTCGGTCATGCCGCGGAACAGCTCGCCGAATTCGGGCAGCATCGCCGACGCGAAGAGAATTTGCGGGATCAGCCTCTCGATCATGAATTCGCTGCCCCACGGGAACGGGCAGTAGCCTGGGAACTCCTTCGAGAAGACTTCCCTAACCGGCTCGAGCACATGAGCGATGTTCTCGAGCCGGCCGCCCCAGAGGTCCACCGCGAGCCTGGCCTTCTTGTCAAGCACCGGGCGGATCCGCGTGACCCACCGGCTGTCGGGGGCGACGGTCAGGGGCGCGGCCAGGCCGACATCCTTGTATGACCAGTACGTCCAGCTGGCATCGTACTTATGGAACGTGTCCAGCTCGTGCGCCAGCAGGTTGATCCGCATCTCGTCGGTCTCCGGGTCGCCGGGGAAGATCGCGTTGAATTCGCCGATCACCAGGGGCGTGCTGGTCTGCCGCACGTATGCGGTCCGCTCCAGGAAGGCGCGCTCCACCTCTGCCTGGTCCCAGAATTTAATATCGGGCTCGACCTCGGCATGCTTGCCTTCTTCAGGAGCGTAAACCTGAATAAGGTGCACAAGCCCAGGATAGCTGCTGCCGGGCGTGAAGCTGGGCGCCGGGTAATAGTGCGGTGAGTAGACGACATTCGGCAGGGTATCGCCGAATACGTGGAAGTCCACGGCGAAGCGATTTCCGTCGAGGAAGATTATGTGGTCCTGGTCGATCTCCCTGATCGTCTCGACCAGCCGCCGGCAATAAGGACCCACCTGGCTGCCCGTCGGGTCGGAAGGCTCGTTGAGGGGATTGTAGCCAATCACCCGGAAATCATTCTTGTAATGTGCCGCGATCGCCTTCCAGAGGTTCAGCAGCCGATCCTGGAAGTGGCGATGACGCCAGAACTGGGCCGTATGCGTCGGGTTGTCGCAGTGCCAGTCCTGGCTCTGCCATCCCGGTGCGACATGCAGGTCAATGATGGTCCGAATACCATGCGCGGCGCACATGCGGATGACGCGGTCCAGGTACTCGAATCCCTCTTCACGGATTTCGAAGGGCGCGTCGTCGCGCTCCAGGAACCGGTAGTGGAAAGGGACTCGCACCATGTTCAGCCCGAGCGAAGCCAGGTATGCGGCGTCCGCCTCGGTAAAGAAGTGCTCGATGAACCGGTCGAAGAAGAATTCCGTAAGCTCCGGTCCGAGGACATGCCCGACGGCCGTCCGCTGGCCGCTCTCGTGCCCAGGGAATCCGGTGATCCAGTTCTCCATCGTCAGCAAGCCAGCGAGGCCTATGCCACGCAGCTTGACCGGCGTGCCTGCGCCGTCGACAAGGTCAGTGCCGCTGACCCGCAGGAATGAAGACCAGTTGCTGGACATTCGCGAGCGCCTCCGATGATTCGGCTATCTGGCTCGGAACGATAGGAAAGGTCTTGTTGCCGTGCAAGACCGCGACTGCTTTTAATGCGCAGGTATAGACCAAGGTCGTAACGGAGCTACGCCCAAGGTCGCAGCGGTCCCCCCTCCCGTGGCCATCCACCGTGGCCGTGACTTCAATGCCCGCAGGTGACCAGCGGTGCCACGGTCTCCGGCCGGGGCGGGAGCAGCACTCGGCAGGAACTACAGGCAAGCGAGCAGTGGTTATCGATCACCGAAATAGTTACTTTATGTAATCACCATAGCTGCCATCTAGTGGCAGGCAGCAGGTGTACAGCTTGTGACTAATCTATGTACAATGAGGCCTTTACCGGCCAGATGGCTTCTGCCGGGAACATGTCGGCGGGAGAGTCGTGGACGCGATGCAGCCAGAGGATCGCGTGGGTCCGTGGGCGGCACCGGTCACCGCGGAGATTCTCGCCCTGCTTCGCGGTCGGCTTGAGTCGCGGGGCAGCGCGCTGATGCGGAATCCGGCCGCTGGGGAAGAGCTGGAACGCCAGGTTGGCTTAATCGTCGAAGAGGTGCTGGGCGGAAGCGACTCCGCATTTTCCGCGCACGCGGCGCCTGGTTCCGCGGTCGCGGCCGGAGACGCGCGCTTATCCTCCGTTGAGGCCCAGGTCCGGCACGCCCGGCAGAGCATTCGCTCGGCCGAATCGCTGCTCGCGGCGTCCTTGCTTTTCGAGACCGCGCTGCCGGTCATCTTGTCGCGGCGCCCAGAGCTGGAACCGAGGCAGGTGCTCGGCACGAGCCTGGCCCTGCACGCGGCGATCATGGACCGGATCTTGCCCGCCGCACCGTCATACGGGCAGTCGCTGGCAGAAGGGCTGCACGCGTCTCGCTGGGAGGAGCGCAGGCGGATCGCACGCGATATTCATGACAGGCTGGCCCCCAGCATGGCTCTCGCGCTCCACCATCTCGATCTGCATGGCCACTACGGGGAGCAGAACGCCGCGCGCGCGACAGCCGAGGTCGCCACCGCGAGGGACCTGCTGACCGAGGCCTTAAGCACCGTCCAGCAACTCGCCGCGAGCCTGCGGCGCTCGGTCACCAAGGACGGCATCGAGCATGCCCTGCGAGAGTATTTAAATGCCAGCGTGCCGGCTGACGTAAACGCGTCCCTGGACATCACCGGCGATGCCAGGACGCTTCCGCCAGAAATGACCGAGGAGCTGTACCTCATCCTGCGCGAGGCGATCCGCAACGCGCTGAGTCATGCTGATCCCACTGAGCTGCGGATGGCCCTGGCGGTGAATGAGCGGAGCGTGACCGCTTCGGTGACCGACAACGGGCGCGGATTCAGTCATGACCGGGCCGCTGAGGTGGGGGGCGGCGGGCTGCTGTCGATGGCCGAGCGTGCCCGGCTGCTCGGCGGTGTCCTCCAGGTAAAGAGCAGTATCGGCAGGGGAGCGATGGTATCCGTCACGGCGCCGCTGGGTACGGGCGGACCATGAGCATGCCCGACGGCGCCGCGGGTATGCTCGAGTGCCCGGCCGAGATCACTATCGGACTGGCCGACGATCACACCCTGTTCCGTGAGGGAATAAAGGAAGTTCTTTCCACAATTCCGGGAATGCGAGTCGTCGCCGAGGCCGATACCGGAGACTCTGCCGCAGCGCTGGCCACCAATTTCCAGCCGGATGTCCTCATCCTCGACGTTGAGATGCCTGGCCTGGGCGCTGCGTCCGTCATCAAGCAGGTGAGAGCCAGCAGTCCGCAGACTCGCGTCATAGTCCTGTCCATGCACGACTACGCCGATCTCGTCCACAACATGATCGACAGCGGCGCCGGGGCCTACCTGTCGAAAACAAGCATGCGCGCGGAGCTTGTCGCCGCTATCAGCTCGGTCGTCCGCCATTCTGACAATGTCCTGCTGTCGATTTCCAGAAAGACGTTCGAACATCTTGAAAATCAACGTGAGTCCCTCCGGGCGTCGCTGCTCACCGAGCGCGAGCTAGAGGTGATCAAGCTTACCGCTCAGGCGCTGACTAACACGCAGATCGGCACGCGCCTGTACATCACGGAGGCCACTGTCAAGCGGCATTTAACTAATATCTATGCCAAGCTCGGCGCGGTGTCGCGAGTGGATGCGATCCGTAAGGCGACCGTCGCGAACCTCATCTGAACGAACGAGTCCGCCGCCGGGCCAGCGGGACGCGAGCAGTCATCCCGCATTACCGGCGGAATTCGGCGCGCACGGAATCGACTACCCTCATGATCGCGACGGTCTCGTCGAGCGGCATAAGGGGTGATTCGGTGAAGCCAGCACGCAGGCAGCGGGCGACCTCTTCTGCCTGATAAGTATAACCATGCCCGGTTACGGCGAGGGAATATTCCCTCGATGGCGTGCCGCCTGTCTGGACAGTGAATCCTGATGGCCGGAAGAAAGGCTCGCCGACAGTGATGAATCCCGCTGTTCCCGTGATACTGGCCGTGGCAGGCAAGTTGGCTTGCAGGCCGCAGTGGTAGAGGCCCACCGCGCCGCCCGGATAACGGGCGGCAATGGCCATGCTGGCGTCGACACCGGTAGGCGCTGACACGGATACCGCACGAACCTGGTCCGGCGTGCCGAGCAGCATCGACCCGAGCGAGATCGGATAGACGCCAATGTCCAGCAGGGCACCGCCGGCGAGGTCCGGATTCCAGAGCCGGTGCGCCGCCGAATAGGGAGCTGCGAACGCGAAGCTAGCCTGGACGGACGTGACGCTGCCGATGCTTCCCTCGGCAACGATATCCCGGATCTGGCGGATCAGCGGGTTAAAGCGCATCCACATCGCTTCCATGGCGAACACCCCTCGCCGTGCCGCAAGTTCGGCCAGCTCGGCGGCTTCGTCCGCAGTGGTGGTGAACGGCTTCTCTACTAATACCGCGCGGCCAGCGAGGAGACACTGCCGGGCCGTAGCGAAATGGGCCGAGTGGGGCGTCGCCACATAGACAATATCGACACCATCGTCTGCCGCGAGAGCCTCGTATGAGCTATGCGCCCTCTCCACCCGGTACTCGTCTGCGAATGCCTGAGCGTTGTCGGCCGTCCGCGAGCCGACAGCGGCAACCCGGTGATCGTCAAGGCGGAGCAGGTCCTCGGTGAAGGTGCGGGCGATCTTCCCGGTTCCGAGTATCCCCCATGATAAAGGGCGGCCCGTATCATGAAGTGATGCGCTCATGGCGCAATCGTAGCTTCATTTCACCGCCGGTAAATAGGTGTAACCGCGGGGGCGTCGAGGCGCTCAGCGTGAACGGGAGAGCCGGCCGCTGGATCGGAGTTGGCGTCTGCCCTGGCTACCAGCCGGTCGGTAGCGGCATGCCCTCGGTGTAGCCGGCGGCGCCCTGGATGCCGATGACCGCGCGCTCGTGCAGCCCGTCGAGGGTGTCCGCGCCCGCGTAGGTGCACGCGCTGCGCAGCCCGGCGGTGATCGCGTCGATCAGGTCCTCGACGCCGGGACGCTGCGGGTCCAGGTACATCCGGGAGGTCGAGATGCCCTCCTCGAACAGCTCCTTGCGGGCCCGCTCGAACGCCGAGTCGGCCGCCGTCCGCAGCCGGACCGCGCGGGCCGAGGCCATCCCGAAGCTCTCCTTGTACCGCCGGCCGTCCGCGTCCCGGAACACGTCGCCGGGCGACTCGCAGGTCCCGGCGAACCACGATCCGATCATCACGTTGGAGGCCCCGGCGGCCAGGGCGAGCGCCACGTCGCGCGGGTACCGCACGCCGCCGTCGGCCCAGACGTGCGCGCCGAGCTGGCGAGCCTCCGCCGAGCACTCCAGCACCGCGCTGAACTGCGGCCTGCCCACCCCGGTCATCATCCGGGTGGTGCACATCGCGCCCGGCCCGACGCCGACCTTGACGATGTCGGCGCCCGCCTCGACCAGGTCGGTGACACCCTCGGCGGTGACCACGTTGCCGGCCGCGACCGGGACCGCCGGGCTGACCGAGCGGACCGCGCGCAGCGCCTGGAGCATCTTCTCCTGGTGGCCGTGCGCGGTGTCCACCACGAGCAGGTCCGCCCCGGCGTCCAGCAGCAGCTTGGCCTTGGCGGCCACGTCGCCGTTGATGCCGAGCGCCGCGCCGATGCGCAGCCGGCCGCGCCGCGTCCACGGCCGGCTGGTACAGCGTGGCGCGCAGCGCGCCGGTGCGGGTCAGGATGCCGACGCAGCGCCCGGCCTCGTCCACCACCGGGGCGAGCCGGTGCCGCCCGCCGTGCAGCAGGCTGAACGCCTGCTCGGGGTGGGTGCCCGCCGTGATGGTCAGCGGCTCTGCGGACATCACCTGGGCGAGCTGGGTGAACCGGTCCACGCTGTCGCAGTCGGCCTCGGTGACCACGCCGACCGGCGCGCGGCCGGCATCCACCACGATGACGGCGCCGTGCGCCCGCTTGGGCAGCAGGCTGAGCGCGTGGCCGGTGGTGTCGGCCGGGCCGAGCGTGAGCGGCGTGTCGAACACCAGGTCGCGGCTCTTCACCCAGGAGATCACCTCGGCGACCACGTCGGCCGGGATGTCCTGGGGCAGCACGGTCATGCCGCCGCGGCGGGCCACCGTCTCCGCCATCCGCCGCCCGGCCACCGCGGTCATGTTGGCCACGATCAGCGGGATGGTGGTGCCGCTGCCGTCGCGGGTGGCGAGGCTGACATCCAGGCGGGAGCCGACCGCCGACCGGCTGGGCGTCAGGAAGACGTCGCTGTAGGTCAGGTCATGAACGGGCTGCGTCGTGAATCGCACGCTTCCGATTCTGCTCCGCTGCTCAGGCCAGGTGGAACGCGGCATAGACGATGGCGCTCACGCGGTCCACCATCTCTTCCCTGGGCAGCCGGACCTCCACGCTGAGCAGGTAGTTCATCCGCTCCAGCATCATCAGGCAGGCGACGGCGGTCAGCTCGGCGTGCTCGCTGAGCGCCCCGCTGCCGTCGTTGCGCGGCGCGCCGTCGCCCGCAGCCGGGGCGCCGCCGAGGGCGCCGGCCGTCATGCCCTGGGTCATGGCCTCGGCCAGCTTGAAGAAGAGCTGGAGGCCGTCGCCGTAAACCTCCTCGCCGACCACCTCGGCCTGGCTGAGGATGCGGATCACCGTCGCGTGCGCCGCGTACACGTCGCAGAACTTGACCACCCAGGCGCGCAGCGCGGCCCGGCCCGAGTCGTTCCTGGTCACCACAGGGAAGTCATCGGTGATGATCTTCATGTCGTCGAGGGCGTCGCCGAGCAGGGTCTTGAACAGGTCGTCCTTGTTCGAGAAGTACAGGTAGAACGTGCCGTGCGAGATGTTCGCCCGGCGGACCACGTCGTCGACCCTGGCCGCCTGGAAGCCCCGCTCGTCGAACTCGGCGAGCCCGGCTTCCAGCAGCTTGCGTACCGTCTTCTGCCCTTGCCTGCCCAGTGCCCTGCCCTGCGCGGGCGCCCCGCCGCCGAGCGAGGAGCGCCGCTGGCGCGCGGCTGGCCTGACGGGATGCACCGCCGGGGCCGGCTCGGGGCAGGGCCTCGTCGCCGGGCCACCGCGCTGCCGGTCCGTCACCTCATGACGCCCGGGCGGCCCGCCCCCCGGCACCTGGCCACCTTCCCTAGTCATGCAGCGAGACTAGTCCGATCGCGCGCCGCCCGTCAGGCGCGACCCGGGTAAGAGCCGAATACTTGCTCCGTATAGGCGTTGCCCAGCCGGCCGCTGGGGGTCCAGCCGGTCCCGCAGCGCGACGAACTCGGCGAACCGCGGGTAGGCCCCGGCCAGGTACGCCGCGTCCCTGGTGTGCATCTTTCCCCAGTGCGGCCGCCCGCCCGCTGCCGTCATCACCGACTCCACGTCGGCGAAATAACCGGCGTGATCCGCGTAATAAGGAACATGGATGGCGATGTACCCGGTGTCCCGCCCGTAGGCGGTCGACAGCCAGACGTCGTCCGCCGGGGTCACCCGCACCTCGATGGGGAAGCTGACCCGCCAGTCGCGGCGCCGGAACAGCTCGCGGACCTCGCCGAGCACCCCGGCCAGCGCGGCGCGCGGCACCGCGTACTCCTGCTCCTTGAACCGGACCCGGCGCGGGCTGGTGAAGACCCGGTAGGCGGCGTCGGTGTAGCTGCGGGCGCCGAGCGCCCTGGCCGCGACCTTGTTGATCGCCGGGATCGCGGCGGGCAGCCGCCGCCCGGCCTGGCAGGTCGCGCCGAACACGGTGTTCGACAGGATCTCGTCATCCAGCAGGTAACGCCACCGGGGCAGCGGCCGGGCCGGGCCCTCGCTGCGGTTGTTCCGCTTGGCCAGGCAGCCCTCGGTGTGCGGGAACCAGTAGAACTCGAAGTGCTCGTTCTCGGCGGTCAGCTCGTCAAGACCGCCGATGACCTGCGCCCAGCTCATCGGCTCCTCGCGGGCGTGCAGCAGGAAGGCGGGCACCACGCGGAAGGTGACGGCGGTGAGCACGCCGAGGGCGCCGAGCGACACCCGGCCGGCGTCCAGCAGGCCGCCGGGGGTATCGGCGCTCCAGGTCGTCAGCGTGCCGTCGGCCAGCACCAGCTCAAGCCCGGCGACCTGGGCGGCCATCCCGCCGACGTCGCGGCCGGTGCCGTGGGTGCCGGTCGCGATCGCGCCGGCCACGGTCTGCACCTGGATGTCGCCCATGTTGGCCAGCGAGAGGCCGCGGGCGTTCAGCGCGGCGTTCAGCACGGCCAGCGGGCAGCCCGCCTCGGCCGTGACCAGCCCGGCGGCCGGGTCCACCGACCGGATGGCGGTCAGCCGTCCTGGGTGCAGCAGCACCCCGTCGGTCGCGGCGGCCGGGGTGAAGGAGTGCCCGGTGCCCGCCATCCGCACCGTCAGCCCGTCTCGCGCCGCGCGGGTCACCTCGGCGGCGACCTCCTGCGCGGAGCCAGGCCAGGCCTGCCTGGCCGGCCTGGCGCTGACGTTGCCTGCCCAGTTCCGCCAGGCGGGGGCGGCGGTCTGCGGCCTGGTCACGCGACTATTGTGCCGGTTGCCCGGCAGGTGCGAGGCGCAGCCTGCCCAGCCCGGCCGCGCAGGTGATAACCGCGACGCCGCCGCAGCAGGCGGCGAAGCCGTAGCCCCAGCGGGCGCCGCCCGCGTCCACGATGTGCCCGGCGATGGCCGCGCCGGCCGCCACCCCGACCGAGATCGAAGAGGACAGCCAGGTCATGCCCTCGGTCCGGCGGCTGGCCGGGGCCTGCCGCTCGATCAGCCCGAACCCGGCGATCAGCGTCGGCGAGATCGCCAGGCCAGCCACGAAGATGACGGCGGACAGCACGCCGAGGCTGGGCACCAGCCAGAACGTCCCGACCCCGCAGATCGCCAGGAACAGCGTCATCGCGAACCGCCGCTCCAGCGGCGCGCGCCAGGTCCGCGAGCCGTACCAGATGCCGCCCACGGCGCTGCCCAGCGCGTAGCAGCCGAGCAGCAGCCCGGCCAGCGGCTTGTGCCCCTGCTCCTGGGCGAAGTCCACCGTGCTGAGGTCGATCGAGGCGAACATCGCGCCCAGGAAGATGAACAAGGGCGTCAGGATGACCAGCCCGGCGGCTGGCAGTCGCCCGCCCTCCCTGGCGCGCCGTCCGCCGCCCGGTGCGGGCGGCTGCACCGGCGGCTCGGTGCCGGACTGGGCGGCCAGCGCCAGCGTGCCGCCGACGCAGACCACCGCCGCCGTCAGCACGCCGGCCGGCGGCGACACCTCGGTGGCCAGCAGCGTCACGACCGCCGGGCCGACCACGAAGATGATTTCGTCGATCACCGACTCCAGCGCGTAGGCCGTGCCCAGCCGCTGCGGCTGGCCCGCCAGCAGCGCGCTCCAGCGGGCCCGGACCATGGAGCCGAGCGACGGCATCAGCGCGCCCGCCACGCAGCCGGAAGCAAGCAGCACGGCCAGCGGCGCGCGCAGCTCAACGGCGGTGATGAACCCGGCCGTGGCGATGGCGAACGCCACCGCCGTGGGCCGCAGCACCCGGCCCTGGCCGAACCGGTCCGCCAGCCTGGCCACCATCGGGGCGAAGGCCGCGTAGCCGACCGAGCCCGCCGCCGACACGGTCCCGGCCAGCCCGTACCGCCCGGTCAGCGCCGCGATGAGCAGCAGGCTGCCCAGCCCGTACATGGACATCGGCACCCGGCCGACGGCGGCGGCGACGCTGAACCTGAGCGCGCCGGGGGAGCGCAGCACAGCCAGGTAGGAACTGCCGCCCGGCTGGCTTCGCTCACGCTGATCTTCGCCGGCTCCGGCGCGGATGTCCGTCATGTGTGCATCTGCCCTCATACGACCCTACCGGCCTAGGCAAGCTGTTTACCTGGACGTGGTCATCTGTATCTTGGCCGGGCCGCGAGCGCCGGTTACTGTAGGTGAGTTATGGGACGCCTTGCCCGGCGCAGCCGCGCCGCCGCCGCGCCCTGTTCTCTTATGGGCTCAGCCAGCATCGGCTCAGCCAGCCGCGCCCGCGCGCCTGGCCCGTCCCGCCGCCACAGCCTGGCCCGCCTGGCCGGCACCCTCGGGACCACCGCCGTGGTCGGCGTGGGCGGCCTCGGGATCGGCGGGCAGCTCGCGTTCCGCGCCCAGCCCAGCTACGCCTCGGCCGCGCACGCGCCGCAGGCGGCTGCCCAGGGCAACCCGGCGCCCGTGCTGGACAACGGGCAGGGCAGCGCCGGCTCCTGGCTGAGCCGCGCCCGGCTGCGCCAGTCCGGCCCGCCCGCCGGCGACGTCCAGGACGGGTCGTTCCGCCGGATCATCCTGCCGGACCTGCTCGTGGTCGACCCGAGCGGCCTGACCAGCGGCGACATCGCCAGGCTCGGCGCCATCCACGGCGTGCGCAACATGATCTCCTTCGACGGCGCCGAGATCACCGTGGGCGGCCAGAAGGCCAGCGCCATCGGCGTCAGCCCGACCGCTTTCCGCTCCTGGGTGCCCCTGCGCACCGCCTCGGACCAGCAGTTCTGGACCGCGCTGAGCCAGGGCCAGTTCGTCGCCGCCAGCCCGGCGGCCCAGCGGCTGAAGCTGACCGACGGCGGCAGCTACCAGCTCTCCGGCGGCAGCTCGCCCGTCGTCACCTTCGGCTCCGCAGCCCGGCTCGGGCTGACCGGCGTGGACCTGCTGGTGAACCAGCAGATGTCCCGCAGGCTCGGCCTGGTCCACCAGGTCGCCGCGCTGATCAGCGCGCCGGGGATGAGCATGCCGAAGCTGACCGCCGCGGTGCGCTCCGTGCTCGGTGCCGGGGCCAGGACCGAGAGCCTGCGCAGCCAGCAGCTCCCCGTCACCAAGACGACGCCAGGCGGGCGGCCGAGTACCTACCTCCAGCTCTTCAGGGCCTCGGCCGCACGGTACTGCCCCGGCCTGTCGTGGACCGTGCTGGCGGCCATCGGCCAGATCGAGAGCGCCGACGGCCAGAACATGGGCCCGTCCACCGCAGGCGCCCTCGGCCCGATGCAGTTCATGCCGGCGACCTGGGCGGAGTGGGGGATCGACGGGTTCGGCCAGACCGGCCCGCCCGACGTGATGAACCCCTACGACGCGGTCCCGGCCGCCGCCCGGCTGCTGTGCGCCGACGGCGCGGCCAAGGGCGGCCGCTCGCTGTACAACGCGATCTTCGACTACAACCACGCCGACTGGTACGTCCGCGAGGTGCTCGGCCTGGCCGCGCAGTACGCGGCCGACTACCGCTGACCGCGAGCAGGGCAGCGTCCCGGCGGACCGCCGCGGACTGGTTGGATAGTGGTCATGCCCGCCTACGACGCGTTCGTGCTCGTGTCCTTCGGCGGCCCGGAAGGGCCTGATGACGTGCTGCCGTTCCTGCGCAACGTGACGGCGGGGCGGGGCGTGCCCGACAGCCGGCTGGCGCAGGTCGCCGAGCACTATTACCAGTTCGGCGGCGTGAGCCCGATCAACGAGCAGTGCCGCGCGCTGCTGCAGGCCATCGAGAAGGACTTCGAGGCGGCGGGCATTGACCTGCCCGTGTACTGGGGCAACCGGAACTGGCAGCCGTACCTGGGCGACACCGTCGTGCGGATGACCGCCGACGGGGTCACCCGCGCCCTGGCGCTCGCCACCTCCGCCTACAGCTCCTACTCGAGCTGCCGCCAGTACCTCGACGACATCGGCCGCGCCCGCGCCCGGGCGGGGGAGCGGGCGCCCCGGATCGACAAGATCACGCCGTACTACCGCCACCCCGGCTTCATTGAGTCGTTCGCGGCGGCCACCCGGCAGGCCATCGCGTCGCTGCCGCCCGGTGTCCGCGACGACGCCGACCTCGTCTTCACCGCGCACAGCATCCCGGTGTCCATGTCGCAGCGCAGCGGCCCGGCCGGCGGCGCCTACCCGGCCCAGCTCGCCGAGGTCGCCGGCCTGGTCGCGGCCAGCGCCGGGGTCAGCAGGCCGTGGCGGCTTGCCTACTCCAGCCGCAGCGGCCCGCCTTCGGTGCCGTGGCTGGAGCCCGACATCAATGACTGCATCGAGGATCTGGCCCGGAACGGGTCGCACGGCGTGACCGTCGTTCCGATCGGGTTCGTCTCCGACCACATGGAGGTCAAGTTCGACCTCGACGTGGAGGCCGCGCAGACAGCGAGCCGGCTCGGCCTGCCGTTCGCCCGGGCCGCCACGCCCGGCACCGCGCCGGCCTTCGTCGCGATGATCACCGACCTGGTGCGCCAGTGGCAGGCCAGGCCGCCGGAACTGCCGCCGGGCTCGGACGGCCCGCCTGGCTCGGACGGCCCGCCCAGGCCAGACGGGTTCTGCGGCACCGGCTGCTGCGCCGCAGTCCCGTCGCCCGGCCTGCCGGGAGCCGTCCGATGACCGCGCCGGACCTGGCCGAGCTGGTCGAGCTGGCCTGCGCCATCGCCCAGGAGGCCGGCGAGCTGCTGCTGTCCCGGCATGGCCAGGCAGGCGTCGTCGACACCAAGTCCAGCCCGACCGACATCGTCACCGAGATGGACCGCGCCGCCGAGGAGCTGATCCGCCAGCGGATCCTCGCGGCCCGCCCCGGTGACGCCATCCTCGGCGAGGAAGGCGGCCAGACCGGTTCCGGCGCCGCCGTCCGGTGGATCGTGGACCCGCTCGATGGCACCGTGAACTACCTGTACGGGCTGTCCGACTGGGCCGTCAGCATCGCCGCCGAGCTGAATGGCACCGTGGTGGCCGGTGCCGTCAGCGTGCCGCTGCACCGGAGCCTGTTCGCCGCCGTGGCCGGCGGCGGGGCCTGGCTGCGGTCGGCCTGGGAGGCCGAGCCGGGGGACGGCCGCGCCGTGCCCAGGCGGCTGTCCTGCACCACCGGGATCACGCTGCCCAGGGCGCTGGTCGGTACCGGGTTCGGCTACGAGGCGGCCCGCCGGGCCGTGCAGGGCGAGGTCGTCGCGGCGCTGCTGCCTCGGGTGCGAGACATCAGACGCGGCGGGGCCGCCGCCGTCGAACTGTGCTCCGTGGCCGCCGGGCGGCTCGACGCCTTCTACGAGCGCGGCCTGCACGAGTGGGACATGGCCGCCGGCGGGCTCATCGCCGCCGAGGCCGGCGCCACCGTCGGCGGCCTGCACGGCAGGCCCGCCAGCGAGTCGCTGACCATCGCCGCCGGGCCAGGCTTGTTCGCCGAGCTGCACGACGCCCTGGCCGGCCTGGACCCCGAGCGCGATGCCTAGCGAGCACCAGGACCGCGCCTAGCTCTTGCTCAGCACTCCCGTGGCGACCAGCCCCGTCGTCGCCTTGAACGTGAACTGCACCGTCCCGGCGGCCGCCGGGACCAGCGTCACCGTGCCGGGGCCGCAGGAGCCCTTCACGATGTGCTGGTCAAGCACCAGCGTGTGATCGTGGTCCGAGGCCAGCGTCAGGTCGCCCGTGCAGGAGAACGTCGAGCTCGAGTACACGATGCCGCCGCTCGCGGACCCGCTCGTCAGCTCGACCCTGACGCCGAAGGTGTCCGCCGGGTGCGCCTGCTTCACCTGGCCCGCCCAGGTGCCCGCCAGCGCGGCCGGGACCTTGCCCGCCGCCGCCTTCTTCTTCGCCTTGTGGTTCGTGCTGGGCGTGGTGTCCGGGATGTTCGGCGTGGCGGACGTGACGGCCGAGGGCGAGCCGCCCGCCGAGGTGTGCGACGAGGAACTAGCGACCGGGCCGCCCAGGAAGCCGCCGGGCTTGCCCGCGTTCTGCACCACGTGCACGCCGATGAACCCGGCGATCGCCGCGACCACGATGCCGCCCGCGATCAGCGGGATGGCCGATCGCCGGCGCGGCTCGGGCTCGTCGGCGGAGTAGTAGGACGCTCTCGGCTGAGCCCAGTCGTCAAAGTCGTCAGGCGCGGGAGCGCGGCCCGGCGGCCCGCCGCCCGCCCAGACCTCGTCCACATACGCCGCGCGGGCCGCCTGCTCCGGTTCCGGATCGCCGTCGTAGGAGTCCTCGTCCAGGCCCGGCACGGTACCGCCGGGCTTGACCCGGTCCTCCCAGCCCTGCGCGTCCCATTCCTGATCGCCGCTGCGCTGATCGCCGCTGCCCCGGTAGACGCTGCCCCGTTCGTCGCTGCCTTGGCCTGCATGGCCTTGGCCCGCGCTGCCCAGACCCGCGCTGCCCAGGCCCGCACCGTCAGGGCCTGCGCTGCCCAGGCCTGCGCTGCCCTGATCGGCGCCGCCCTGATCGGCGCCGCCCCGGTCCGCGCTGCCCCGGTGCGCACCGTCAGGGCCTGCGCTGCCCTGGCCCGGCTCGCCGTGGCTGGCCCCGTTAAGGCCCCGCCCGCTCATGCCAGTCCAGTCCTCAGCCGGCCAGTCCCCGCCTGGCCCGCCCGCGCCGCTGTGGCGCGCGCCTGCCCGGCGCGCGCCCGGCTCGTTCGTGCCAGGCAGGCCCGTGCCAGGCAGGCCCGTGCCAGGCAGAGCCGCTCCGGGGGACTCCGCGCCGGGACGGTCCGCGCCCGGACGGTCCGGGTCATGGCGGCCGTGCCGCATGCCGTTCACCGACGTCCCGCTCAGGTCCGCGCGAGGCGGGTCCGTGCCGTATGGGTCAGCGCCATACGGATCCGCGCCGCCCTGGCGGGCACCGTACGAGTCCCCACCGTCCTGGCGGGCACCGTCTGGGTACGCGCCGTCCGGGTCCGTGGCGGGCCGTGGCATGTCCTGCCAGGGCGGACCGCCCTTGGGCAGCTCGGCTCCGTCCTTCGGGTCCGGCTCCCGCCGCCGGCGCCGCCCAGCGGGCCGTTGCGATTCGCCGGTCGGCGATTCGGCCCGCGGGCCGTCGCCGCGCCCGCTCAGCCCGTCGGCCAGCTCACCCCCAGCGCGCTCTAGGTGGTCGCCTGGCTCGCCCCGGCGAGGCAAGCCAGGCTGCCGCCAGGAGTCCAGTTGCGCCGCCGGATCCTCCGGGCCAGGCGAGCCTTGCCGGCTAGCCGGGTCCTGCGGGCCAGCCGGGCCTTGCCGGCTAGCCGGGTCCTGCGGGCCAGCCGGGCCTTGCCGGCTAGCCGGGTCCTGCGGGCCAGCCGGGTCGTACTGTGCCGCCGGATCCCGCTGAGCTGCCGAGTCCGCTCTTGCCGCTGGGTCTCCCCAGGCCGCGTCGGCGTCGGCTCCGGCAGGTCCCTGCCGGTCAGGCTGCGAGTCATCAGCCGGCTCGCGGAACCACCACGACCTGTCGCGCGGCTGGTCCAGACCCAGCGGATGGGCTCCCGACCTGAGCCCGCCCGCCAGGCCGCCCCCCGCGGGCACGCCATCCCGCCCGCCGACGCCATCCCGCCCGCCGACGCTGTCCCGCCCCCTCGCGCTGCCTCCGCCGCCGACGCTGTCCCGCCCGCCGGCGCTGTCCCGCCCGCCGAAGCTGTCCCGGCCGCCAAGGCCGTCCCGGCTGGCTGCGCTTCCGTCGCGGTAGTCGGCCACCGGGCTGCTCTCGCCAGAACCTCGTGTCACGTCGCTGCCGGCGTAGCCGGGCATGACACCGTCGCCAGAGCTGACCCGTCCCGATCCGGACTCCGCGCCGCGCCGCCGATCCGTGGCCGTCGGTTCCTCTGGCCAGGCCCCCAGGAACCGCCGCCCGCCCTGAATAGGCGCCACCGGCTCCGCGTCGGCACTCAGGCCGCCGAGCCGTCCGCCGGCCTCCCCGCCTGCGCCGCCATATGCGCCCGCGTCCTGCCCGCCCGCACTCAGCCCGGCCGCGTCCCTTCGGTCCGCGTCTCGCCCGACCGCGTCCGGCATTGGAGTCGCAGCGCTTGCTTCCCGCGCGAATGGGTCCGCTTCGGCGGCGCTTGGTGCCGGCGTGCCCTGGGCCGTGCCGTCGGCGCCCGGCAGCCGATCCCGCCATGAGTCCTGCCGCAAGGCCTCCGCACCGGGTCGGCCGGGTGCGGAGGTGAGTCCCAGCGGGTCAGCCGCCAGGTCATCCGGCCACCCTCCGGCGCTTCTGGCCCGCCTTCGAGGCTGGTCACCTGGGTCGCTCGACTTATCCTGGCCGTCGGCCCGCGGCCCGTCGTCGCTTGCGGGCCCACGGAACCACCAGGCATCCGCCCGTGGCTCGTCCAGCCCAGGCTGCCCTTGCCGCAGGCCGCTGGCGTCCCGCGCACCCGGCCCGGCAGTGTCCTGGCCGCGGGCCGAACCGTGCCCGGCGGCCGAACCGTGCCCGCCGGAGTCGTCGCGATTTGTCGGCCGCCACAAGTCGTCAAGCGGCGACAGTTGCTGCACCGAATCGCTCTGCGCGGCCGCCTGGCCTGGCCGGGAGCGCCCGCCATGGTCCGTCCCGCCGACATCCGTCCCGGCAGCCTCAGACGCGCTCGCCGCCTGATATTGCCCCGCCGGGTATTGCCCCGCCTCGTACTGCCCTGTCACGTGCTGCCCTGTCTCGTGCTGGCCAGTCGCATGCTGGCCAGTCGTGTACTGGTCGGCCTCGTACTGGCCCGTCCCGTATTCGCCCGTCTGGTACTGGCCGGTCGTACCGTTCTCGGCCGCCGGATACTCACCCGTACGGTCATCGCCCCGGCTGTCCTGAGCCCGGCTGGCCTGAGCCCGGCTGGCCTGGACCTGGCTGGCCTGGACCTGGCTGGCCTGGACCTGGCTGTCCTCAAGCTGGCTGTCCTCGGCCCGCCTGCCCTCGGGCCTGCTGTCCTCGCCAAGGCCGCCGCGCCGGGGCGAGAACACCGAATCGCGGGACGGGTCGTCAGGCCACGAACGCTGCGAGGGCCACGCGTCGTCCCGCTGGCCCACCTGGCCGCCGCCTGGTCCCAGCGGGGCCCCAGGCTGCCCGCTGCCGCCCGATTGCCCAGTTTCCCGACCCGGATGGTCCCGATCGCCAAGCCGTCCGGCAGCGCTCATCCCAGCCGCGCCGGCGGCCCCCGCCAGATTGCCGAGCCCAGTGCCGCCGGACCCAGTGCCGCCGAGCCCAGTGCCGCCGGACCCAGTGCCGCCGAGCCCAGTGCCGCCGGACCCAGTGCCGCCGAGCCCAGTGCCGCCGGACCCAGTGCCGCCGGACCCAGTGCCGCCGGACCCGGCCGTGCCAGGCCCAGTGCCGCCGGACCCGTCCGCGCCGCTCAGCCCGGCGGCGCCCTCCAGGGCGCCCGCCCCCGCCAAGGTGCCCGCCGCCGCGTCGTCGGCGCCGTCCGCGCCGTCCTCGGCCAGCAGGTCCAGCACGACCGCCCTGGCCGAGGGCCGGGCCGTCGGCTCGCCCGCGAGGCAGCCCGCCACCACCTGCTGGAGCCGGGCGGGCAGCGCCTCCAGATCGGCGAACGTGGTCGGCATCCGGCCAATAGCCGCATAAGCCATGGTCTGTGCCCAGGCGCGCATGTCGGCGGCCGGCGTCGCGCTGCTGTAGGGCGGGGTGACGCCGAACCCGACCACCCGGGGCCCGGCCGCGCTGACGATCACGTGCTCAGGGCCGAACCCGCCATGCACCAGCCCCACCTGGTGGACCGAGGCCAGCCCGGTAGCGGACCCAATGGCCAGGGCATCCAGCTCGGCGCCGGCCAGCAGGGTGCCCTCGGAGACCATCTCCAGCACCGATTTCCCCGCGACGTACTCGCTCACCAGGTAGGCGTAGTCGGATGTGACGCCGACGTCGAGCACCCGGGCGGTGCAGTACGGGGGGACCTGCCGGGCCGCGCCTGCCTCGGCGGTGAACTGCTCCCTGGCGGCCGCGTCCGTCGTCCAGTCGCCGCGCAGCACCTGGACGACGACATCGCTGCCGTCGGGCGCGGTGGCCAGGTAGACCGGCCCTTCGCCCGGCATGCCGGACAGGCGCGCGGCGAGCTGGTACTGCTCGACGCGGTCGGGGTCGTCGGGGCGCAGCGGAGTGACGCTGGGCACAGTTCACCTCCGCGGCGGCATGGGTGGACGGCAAGGGGCGGCGAGATGAGGTGTTCGTACGATACGCACCCTGCGTCCGGCTGTGCCGACGATTAGCCCAACTTCCCGTGCCTGGCCTGCGTCAGCGCATGCTCCCGGAGAGGGTAACTTTTGCGGCTGAACGCTCATGCCGGGGCATTTGGGCCGGCGACCGGGCCGCGACACGGCAAGTGGTTACCCCGTAGAGGTGTACCTCGCGCCGGGACGTGGAAGAATTCCCCGCCGGAATCGGGCACAACCGAGGCTTCCCGAGCGTTACATCCGCGCGACGAGGTTAGTGAAGACGGAGGGGTAAGGGCCACCATGGCTACCGACTACGACAGCCCGAGGAAGACCGATGACGAGCTCACTGAGGACAGCCTCCAGGAGCTCCAGGCGCGTCGGATGGACAAGTCATCGACGGTGATAGACCTCGACCCCGATGACGTCGCCGAGTCCCTGGAGCTACCGGGCGCGGACCTGTCCAACGAGGAGCTCTCGTTCCGGGTCATCCCGCGGCAGGCGGATGAGTTCACGTGCTCAAGCTGCTTCCTTGTGCACCACAGGAGTCAGCTCGCCGAGACCAAGGGCAGCCAGCTTGTCTGCCGGGAGTGTGCGGCCTGACCGGCGCGTGAGTGATTACGTGACCAGGCAGGTTGCCGCCATCCCGGCGGCACGTGGCGCGACAGCGATGCTGCCGGGCGGCTCAGGCCGTCGCCGGCGGCACGATGCCGCCCGAGGCATGGCAGGGGCACGATACGGGCACGCCGAGAGCACCGGAGGCCGGCGGCCCCGGTTGGCGTGCCCGCAGGGGGGCTCTAGGAAGTAAGCCGGGCCGGCGTGTCCCGCCGGTTCAGCTGGTGCAGCGTCCAGCCGCGCCCCGCCGGGTCGATCGGCCGGGTGCATGTGGTGAAGATCTCTTCGGCCCGGCGGTAGGACATCCGGGCCTTTCCAGACACGGGGCACACATCATTCGAGGGCACGCCGGTGGCGGCCCGACGGTCGGTCAGGAACAGCGGCCCCCAGCGCCGCCCCGACAGCATCCAGGCCAGCAGCGCTGATGTCTCCGGGTGCCAGCCGATCCGCGTTCCCGGGACCCAGGCCGGGCTGGTCTGGCGGAGCGTGGCGACCCGGCGGTTCAGGTCCACCATGGCGGCATCCATCGCGAGCACCACATCGGCCGGCTGGCGAGAGTCGTAGAGCAGCCGCCACAGAACCTGCTCGCGCAGGCCGGCCGACAGCCCGAACACCGCCGCCACCTGACGCTCGGTCAGCGCCGGCAGCGCGGCTGGCCCGCTGGTCAGGTGCCGCAGCCCGGCTATCGGGTCGGTCTCGATCCAGCCCAGGTCCCGCCACCAGCCAAGCGCGCTGCGCAGCGCCGAGATCTCGCGGTTGACCGTCCGCGCGTCCGCGTGCTCGGCCCGCTCGGCCACGGCGGCCGCCAGCCGCGCCGGGGTGTCCTGGACGTCGAACAGGGCGAGCGGGACGACGGGCGGCATCGCCCCGCGCCGCCGCGGCCCGGTCGGCATCGGCTTGCCGACCAGGGGCCAGGCCCAGCCGGTCAGCGAGATCCGGTAAACGCGGCGGGAGGCTGCCGTCAGGCTGGCCTGTGCCAGGTAGCGTTCCACCGCCACCGCGTATTCGACGGGTGCTGTCGCGTCGCTGGAGAACGGGGAGATCCCCATTCCGGGAGTTTCAGCCCACACGCTGTGCCCTTTCCCCGGTCGGCTATCGCGGCCCCCTGTAAGCCACAGGACCGGGCCACCGTGCGATCAATCGTAACTCGGCCCGGAACTGCATTTACTGCGACAATAATGTGACCGAAAAGCCCAGCGGTAAATAGCTCTCGACACGCTGGAGGGTCAGGGGAACCCGGGCTCGTGGACTCGGCTGGCCGTCACGGGCCAGCGCTGGTCGCGTGGCATCCCGGCACTGACTCGTCGTGCGGAGTGACGCCGAGCACGTAGTCGTCGGCCCCCACCAGGGCGACCTTGGCGTCGGCGCGCACCAGGCGTGGAACTGGTTGACCTCGTCGACCGACCTCACGCCCACACGCTCGGCCCGGCCTTAATCGCGGCCATGAACGCCGCCTGCTGGCTCGTCGCAACCTTGCTGAACTGGATTCTGTCCTGCTGGCAAAAAACGGCGCTCCCGATCGCGGGCCTTTGCCGGCCGGGCGATCCCGGCGCCGAAACTAACATCGGCCCGCGCCTGTTCCCGGCCAGGCGGATGACCGGACAAGACCGGACGTGATCGCGTGACGGTGCGGCGGCCGTGCGGAAGCCAGCGCGGAAGCCCGGAGAAGCCCGCAGGCCGGCAGCTGTCAGCCGTCGGCCAGCGCCAGCAGCCTGGTGACGGTGGCCCAGTTGCGCGCGGTGCCGCCGGCCTTGGCGGCCATCGCCCCGCCGGACTTGGAGAGTTGCGCCGCCAGCTCGCTGCGGCCCAGGCCATCAGGGGTGTGCAGGTACAGGACGCGGCCAGCGATCGTCGCGGTGTCCCTGCTGCCCTTGGCGCCGGCCGCGGCGACCGCGGCGGCGACCCGCTCGGTGTCTTGCGGCGTCCACGGCTCCCGGCGGAACACGGCGTGCAGGCATGTGGGGTTGTCCTCGGCCGGGTACGGGTTCGCGTCGATCGCCGCGGCCAGCTCGTCGCGCGACAGCACCACCACGCTCGGACGCAGGCCGAGCCGGTCCCCGATCGCCCCGGTCAGCGCCTCAGCCATCGCGGCCGTGTCGGTCTGCTGGCTGGTCCACACCATGTTGCCGCTCTGGATATAGGTGACGATCTCGGTGTGCCCGAGCGCGGCGGCGATCTCCCGCAGGTCCGCCATCGCGACCTTGTTGCGCCCGCCGACGTTGATGCCCCGCAGCAGGGCGACGTGGGTAGCCATCCGTGCATCCTCGCAGGCCGGGGCTTCCCGCCGCGCCGGGGTTACGGCAGCATGGTCACGCCGCTCCGGGCGCGGGGCGGCGGCACCCCGATCTGCAGGCGGCGGAGAGGCAGCGACCCCATGAGCACCCACGCGGAACTTGTCTTCGCCGGCGGCCCGGTCTACACGGCCGACCCCGCCGGGCGCCGGCTGGTGCGGGCCGCCGGCCCTGACGGCCGCCCGGCGACGGCCGCCGCGATCCGCGACGGCCGGGTCGTGGCCGTCGGCGACGCGGCGGACGGCCAGGTCGCGGACCTGACCGGGCCGCGCACCGAGGTGATCAGCCTGCGCGGCGGCGCGCTGCTGCCCGGCTTCCAGGACGCGCACGTGCACCCCGCCTTCGCCGGCGTCACCATGATCGGCTGCAACCTGATCGGCACCGCCACCCTGGACGAGGCGCTGGACAGGATCGCGGCCTACGCCCGCGCGCACCCGGAGAAGGAGTGGATCGCCGGCGGCGGCTGGCGGATGGAGTGGTTCCCCGGCGGCACGCCGGACCGCCGGGCGCTGGACGCCGTGATCGGTGACCGGCCCGCCTACCTGACGAACCGCGACTGTCACGGCGCCTGGGTGAACACCCGCGCGCTTGAGCTGGCCGGGATCGACGCGCGCACCCCCGACCCGGCCGACGGCCGGATCGAGCGCGAGGCCGGCGGCGGCCCGCAGGGCACCCTGCACGAGGGCGCCGCGAACCTGGTCGGCACCCTGATCCCCGAGCCGGACCTGGACGAGCGGGTGGCCGGCCTGCTGCTCGCCCAGGCGCACCTGCACCAGCGCGGCATCACCGCCTGGCAGGACGCGATCATCGGCGACTACCTCGGCGCGCTTGACCCGATGCCCGCCTACCTGGCCGCCGCGCGGGCCGGGCAGCTCACCGCGCGGGTGCGCGGCGCGCTGTGGTGGGACCGGGCCAGGGGCGCCGAGCAGATCCCCGAGATCCTGGCCAGGCGGGAGGCCGGCCAGGCCGGCCGGTTCACCGCCGGCACCGTCAAGATCATGCAGGACGGCGTGCCGGAGAACTTCACCGCCGCGATGATCGACCCGTACCTGAACCCGGTGAGCTGCCAGGGCCACGACGACGCCGGCCACGGCAGCGCCGACCATGGCAGTGCTGACCATGGCAGTGCTGACCACGGCAGTGCTGACCACGGCAGTGCTGACCACGGCAGCGGCCTGTCCTACGTCGACCCGCAGGTGCTGGCCGACGCCGTGACCACCCTGGACGCCGAGCATTTCCAGGTGCACCTGCACGCCATCGGCGACCGGGCCGTCCGCGAGTCGCTGGACGCCATCGAGGCCGCCCGCCGCGCCAACGGCCAGGCCGGCGCCGCCTCGAACCGGCATCACATCGCCCACCTCCAGGTCATCGACGCGGCCGACGTGCCCCGCTTCGCGGCGCTCGGCGTGACCGCGAACATGCAGGCGCTCTGGGCCGCGCACGAGCCGCAGATGGACGAGCTGACCATCCCCTTCCTCGGCCCTGAGCGCGCCGCGCGGCAGTACGTGTTCGCGGAGCTGCTCGCGTCGGGCGCCCGGCTGGCGGCCGGCAGCGACTGGGCGGTGAGCAGCGCCAACCCGCTGCGCGCGATTCACGTCGCGGTGAACCGCTCGCTCCAGGGCGCGGCCGGCGCGGAGGCCGAGCCGTTCCTGCCCGCGCAGCGGCTAGGGCTGGCGGAGGCGCTGGCCGCTTACACGATCGGCTCTGCGTATGTGAATCACCTCGACGGCGAAACCGGCCGCATCGAGCCGGGCCAGCTCGCCGACGTGGTCGTGCTGGACCGCGACCCGTTCGAGGGACCGGAGTCCGAGATCGGATACACGAGGGTGGCGCAGACCTTCGTTCAGGGTGAAAGGGTCTTCGGGTCCTGACTCCCGCTGACCGCTAGTGTGTAAGTAAGTAAGCACGAGTGGCTGGATCGGGAAGGCGGAGTCAATGACGATCGGCACAGTGCCGCTGGGCAGCACCCCGCCGGGCGCGGCGCCGCGGGTTTCGCGGGTCGGCCTGGGGCTGATGGGCATGTCGGGGGTCTACGGGCCCGCCGACGAGGCGGAGAGCATCGCGACGATCCGCGCGGCGATCGACGCCGGGGTCACCCTGCTGGACACCGGCGACTTCTACGGCCACGGCCACAACGAGCTGCTGCTCCGCGACGCGCTGCGCGGCGTCGACAGGGACAAAGTGTTCATCCAGGTCAAGTTCGGCGGCCAGCGGGATCCCGGCGGGAACTTCATCGGCCACGACGCCAGTCCCGTCGCGGTGAAGAACTCGCTCGCGTACACCCTGACCAGGCTCGGCACCGACTACGTCGACCTGTACCAGCCGGCCAGGCTGGACCCGCGGGTGCCGATCGAGGACACCGTCGGCGCCATCGCCGAGATGATCCAGGCCGGCTACGTCCGGCACCTCGGCCTGTCCGAGATGGGCGCCGACACGATCCGCCGCGCGAACGCCGCGTATCCGGTCAGCGGCCTGCAGATCGAGTACTCGCTGATGAGCCGCGGGATCGAGGCCGCGATCCTGCCCGCCGTCCGGGAGCTCGGCATCAGCGTCACGGCCTACGGAATCCTGTCCCGCGGCCTGCTCAGCTCGGCCAGCGCACGGGCGATCGGCGACGGCGACATGCGCGCCCAGCGCTTCCCCCGCTTCCAGGGCGAGAACCTGCGCCGCAACCTGCGACCTGGTCGCCGCCCTGGAGCAGATCGCCGACGGCCGCGGCGTCACCACCGCGCAGCTCGCGTTCGCCTGGGCGCTGGCCAGGGGGACGACATCATCCCGCTGATCGGCACCAAGCGGCGGGACCGGCTGACCGAGGCCCTCGGCGCCCTGGAGCTGCGGCTGACCGGCGAGGAGCTGGCCAGCCTGGAGGCAGCCGTTCCGGCCGGGTCGGTGGCCGGCGACCGCTACGACCCGCACCAGATGACCGCCCTGGACAGCGAGCGCGCGCCCGCCTAGCAACGCTCCGATGAGCCCTCAAGGCCTTTCGACCCGGAACGGGGCTGCCGCGGTGCCGCCCGCCGTCCTGGCCGCCCGGTTCGCCGCCCAGCTCCTGACCGGGCCGCCCGCGCCCGATCCGGTGACGGTGGCCGGCCGCTGCTCGCGGTCCAGGCCCAGGACCCGCGCGGGGCCAGGCTGGCCATCCGGGCGCGCACGTCCGGGCTGACCGCCGCCGACGTTGACCGGGCGCTGACCGAGGACCGGTCGCTGCTGATCACCTGGCTGAACCGGGGCACGCTGCACCTGATCCGCAGCGCGGACTACTGGTGGCTGCACCCGCTGGTCACCCCGCAGCTGGTCACCGCCAGCGCCCGCCGCCTGGCCCAGGAGGGCGTGACCCCGGACGCCGCCGACGACGCGGTCGCGGTCATCGAGCGGTCGCTCACCGCCGAAGGCCCGCTCACCCGAGCCCAGCTCAGAGCCCGGCTCGACGCGGCCGGCCTCCGCACGGCCGGCCAGGCGCTCGTGCACGAGCTGCTGCTGGCCACCCTGCGCGGGGTCGCGGTGCGCGGCCCGATGACCGGCGGCGAGCACGCCTACGCGCTGACCAGGGACTGGCTCGGCCCCCCGCCCGCCCGCTGGGCAGCGGCGTGGCCCGGCGGCCGCGGCGCGGCCCTGGCCGGGTCCGCCCCGCGCGGCCGGCCGGGCCAGGGCCAGCCCGGAACAGCCGGGCCGGGGTCCGGCACCCGTGGCAGGCCGGCCTCAAGTGGGGACTGGCGGGACCGGGCGCTGGCCGAGATGGCCCGCCGCTTCCTGGCCGGGCACGGCCCGGCCAGCGACCGTGACCTCGCCAAGTGGTCGGGCCTGCCGCTGCGCGACGCCCGCTCCGGCCTGTCCGCCATCGCCCCCGAGCTGCGCCGCCGCGCTGACGACCTAGCCGAGCTGGCCAACCCTCCCAACCCGGCCACATACATGGCCGGCGCCGCTGCGTCCGCCGCCCCCGCTGCGTCCGCCGGCCCAGCCGCTGCCAAGGTCGGCCCCGCCGGGTCGGGCACGCCTGCCACGCGGACCGCTCGCCCGGCCGCGCCCGTCGAGTCGCGCGGGGGAGGGGTGCCGCCGCCACGGCTGCTGGGGTCGTTCGACCCGCTGCTGCACGGCTGGGTGTCCCGCGAGCCGATCACCGGCGAGCACACCCAGATCGTCACGGTCAACGGCCTGTTCCGGCCGTTCGCCCTGGTTGACGGCCGCGCGGCCGCCACCTGGACCCTGTCGGGGAACAAGCTCACCCTGAACCGGCTCGCCGCCCTGCCCGCCGCCACGGCGGCTGCCCTGGCCGCCGAAGCCGCCGACGTTCTGCGCTACCTCGGCCTCCCGCCCCCCTGACCGCTCGCCGCGCGCGCCGGGGCACGCCCTGTGCCTGGGCGCGTTATTGGGGAGCGCTTTGGGCCACATACGCCCAAAGCGCTCCCCAATAACGGAACACGCCGCCGGGGCGGCGGGCTGGCGGGGTGCGTGGGGCGAGTGGGGCTCGCCGGGTGGCACGCGCCGCCGCGCACGCCTGGTGGCGGGCTAACAGCGGAGCTACCGTTTCGTATATGGAGACACGGGGGCTTTCAGCCGAGCTCAGCGCCTTACCCGAAGACCTGCTGCTGCTGTCGTTCCGGCGCGGCGGCGGGGGACTGATGACCGAGCAGCGGATCGACTTCGGGCTGGTCGGGGCCCAGCTCGTGCAGCTCGCCGCGCTCGGCCGGATCACCATCGAGAACGGCCGCATCCAGGTGCGCGACACCGCGCCCACCGGCGACGACGAGCTAGACGCGGCGCTGCGCGGGCTGGCACGCGAGCCGCGCCCGCCGCTTGCCGATGACTGGGTGGCTAACCCGTGGAGCGGGATCCGGGCCGCCTACCTGGCCCGGCTGACCGCCGCCGGGGCGGTGCGCGCCGAGCCGGGCGGCATGTTCTCGCGGACCAGCAGGTGGCGGGTCACCGACCGGGAACGGCTGGCCGCCGCCCGCGCGCGGCTCGACGCGGTCGCCGCCGCTGCGCGATTGAGCACCGCCCGAGTGAGCACCGGGCCGGCGAGCCGGTGTCGGCGGCCGCCGCGGCGCTCGGCGGGCTCGCGCACGCCATCGACCTGGACCGGCTGCTGTACCCCGGCCGCCGCGGCCGGGTGCTGCGCGCCGGGCTCGCCGCCCTGGGGACCCGGCCGCCGCGATCGGCCAGGGCGATCGAGGACGCCTACGAGGGCGCGTCGTACGGCGCCGGCGCCGCGGCTGCCGCCGCCGTGATCCTCTCCGCCACCCATGCCGCGACACACGCGGCCACCCATGCCGCGCACCACGCCGTCGAGCACGCGGGCGGCCACGGCGGCCCGCACGACATCCCCCACACCGTCATCCACCACCACTAAGGCGATTGCCCATGATCTTGAAGGGTCTTGGGCCTATATCGCCCAAGACCCTTCAAGATCACTGCGTGCCGCCGCGCGGCGGCACGCTACTCGGCGGGCTCGTCCAGGTGGACCAGGCCGACCTGGGTGACCCGCTCCGGCGTGGTCCGGTACAGGTAGACCAGGTAGATCACGCCGAGCACCATCCACACGGCGACCGCGGGTCCCATGTAAGAGACCGGCGGGGACAGCGGCGCGACGAACGAGAAGACCTTGATGCCCGCCGAGGTCAGCCAGGCCGGGATGAAGGTGACGATGCCGAGCACCGGGATCAGCACGTGCTTCACCGGGTGCAGCCCGCCCTTCCTGGCGAAGTAGCCGATGCAGGCCGCGTTCATCAGGATGTAGATCGCCGCGAGGATGATCACCAGCCCCGTGCCGATCATGAAGAACGCGTCCGTCGCGCCGTACCCAAGGCCCAGGCCCAGGGTGACCACCACGGTGACCACGAAGCCGCCGATGATGGCCGCCACCGGCGAGCGGTGCTTGGGGTGCACCATAGCCAGCAGCCGCGGGAACGCGCCGATCCGGCCCATCGCGTACGCCGTCCGGCTGGACACGTTCACGCCGGCGTTGGCGTTCGCGATGGTGGAGTTGATGATCGCCAGGAACACGAAGAACCAGAACAGCCCGTACAGCGCGCGGGCCAGGCCCTCCCAGGACGCGCTGCCGGTCTCGGCCGCGAACGCGGAGAAGCCCTTCGGGCCGTAGGCGACGTCCACCGCATAGGTGGTGAACACGTAAAGCGCGCCGATCAGCAGGGTGGCCAGCAGCACCGCGCGCTGGATGGTGCGACGCGGGTTCCTGGCCTCCTCAGCCAGTGGCGCCGCGCCCTCGAACCCGCCGAACGCCAGGATCGTGTAGACCGAGCCGCCGATCACCCCGGCCATGCCCTTGAAGCCCTTGGGGGTGTAGGAGGTGCCGAAGACGCTGAGCGTGTTGTGGCTGCCGGCGTGCACGATGAGGAAGACGCCCAGCACGACGAACACCCCGATCTCGAACAGGCCGAGGATCGTGCCGAGCCTGGTCGAGGTCCGGACTCCGTAGAACCCGGCGGCGAGCACGATCAGCGCGCCCGCCAGCGACCAGGGCCACCACAGGTTCGCCGGGTAGGAGTGGAACTCGGAGTTCAGCGTGCCGGCCGTGGTGAAGCCGAGCTGGAGCAGCACCAGCGGCGGGATCAGCAGCCCGACCAGGACATATCCCCAGGCCGTCAGGAAGCCGAGCGAGGGGTGCAGGCCCCGTGCGGCATAGGTGGCCAGTGAGCCCGCCGAGGGCATCTCCCTAGCCAGCAGCCCGATCGACCAGGCGCAGAACAGGCAGGCCACGAGGGCGAAGACCACCGACAGCGGCAGTGAGCCGCCGGCGAACGCCGCGCCAGCCGGGATCGATGCCGCGATGGCCGCGCCCGGCGCCATGTCGGTAATGCTCTGGAAGAGGACTTCACGTAGGCCGATCGCGTCGCGCCGGAGACCCGGTGACGCCTTCTCGCTCGCTGTTGCCATTGTTGCCTCTGATGCTGGAGGTGTCTTTGTCTGGCTTGTCGCCGGAATCATCCCATGTCGGGACCGCCGGACATAGACCTGAATCAGCATCAGCATCGGCCGGGGCGGGGGCCGCCCGCGGCGCGGCGCCGGAGCGGTGCCGCGCCCGGATGGCGGCCAGCATCCTGCGCCCGGCCGCCTGGGCGGCCAGCACCAGGGCGAGCAGGGCGGCGGCCACGATGCCGTCCGCCCAGAAGTGGTTGGCGGTCACCACGACGGCCAGCGTGGTCATCGCCGGGTAGAGCAGCCATAGCCAGCGCCACCGGGTCCTGGCGGTGCCGATGATCGCCACCGCGACCAGCACGGCCCAGCCGACGTGCACCGACGGCATGGCCGAGAGCTGGTCGGCATTGAACCCGGCGGTGCTCTCGTACACCGACTGGTGGTACAGGACCGCGGTGTCCACCAGGCCGGTCCCTGGCAGCATCCGGGGCGGGGCGACCGGGATGAGCTGGATGGCCAGGCTGGCGGCGGTGAAGACCACCACGGTCGTGCGGACCCGCGTGTACTTCCCCCGGTGCCGGACGAACAGCCAGATCAGCGTCCCGATGAGCACCGGGAAGTGCAGCG
Organism: uncultured Actinomycetota bacterium; assembly: GCA_963725175.1. Taxonomy (GTDB): domain Bacteria; phylum Actinomycetota; class Actinomycetes; order Streptosporangiales; family Streptosporangiaceae; genus DASUBV01. The sequence goes on along the minus strand of CAVRXH010000006.1, from coordinate 689,695 downwards.
TGTCGTAGTACAGGTTGAAGAACTGCACCAGCAGCGGATAAGGCAGGAACACCCGTTGCAGCGCGGTCTCGCTTGGCAAGTCGAGCACCCGCTCGATATGCCAGATCCACTGGGACCTGGCCAGCGCGCCGCCCGGCCCGAGCAGGCCGAACGAGCCGGCGTACTGCCAGAGCGCGAACAGGCCGAGCAGCAGCGCGGCTTCCTGGGTGAAAACGCTGGCAGCGACGAGCTTCGGCCTGCTGCTGCGGCGCATCGGGACGGTCGCGACAGCGAGCAGCCCGGCCGCGACGGCCGCCTCGTGCCAGGACAGTTCGAGATCAATCACCGCATGCCAGCCGAGGCCTGCTGGTTAACCAGAGCAGTCCGGCACACGACGTCAAGGTTACGACGGCCCGCTGCTCAGGGCAGATCCGGGCGGCTCAGCGCGGCCGGGTCGGGCTCGGAGCGGGGCAGCACCACCTCGGCCGCCACGTCGGCCGCCAGCCTGACCACGTCCCCGTCGGCCAGCCGGACCGCGACGCCCGGCAGCACCCGGTCACCGTTCACGAAGGTCCCGTTGGTCGAGTGCTCGTCGCGGATGCTCGCGTGCCCGGCGTCATCCATGGTCACCGTGGCGTGCCGCCGCGACACGTTCTCGTACCCGGCGAACGCGGCCGCGACCAGGGACTCGGCCGGGTCCCGGCCGAGCAGCAGCGAGGTGCCGGCCGGCACCTCCACGTTCCCGGTCGGGAACGAGAGCCGCAGCACCGACGCCGAGATCAGGCTCGGCTTGTCGTCACGCTTCACGAACTCCTGCATGATCGTCGCGGCCGGCTGATCGTCGTCCCACGCCGCCGCGTGCGGCAGGTTCGCGCCGCAGGTGAAGCAGATGAGGTCGGACGGCTTCACCGTCGCTGCACAGGCCGGGCAGGTCAGGTTCGCCATCACGTCCTCCAGTCGGGGTAAGGGGGCTCGGGGGCCGTCCGCGAAGATCGCGAACCGGCCGCCCGCACGAGAGACTAACGTGCGGAACCCCGCCGGTGGTGCCCGGATCGGCCGGCCGCGAGCAACGGCCGCCTAGTGATCGGCGGCTAACCGACCGGTAGCATCGGCGGTATGGTCGGCTTCACGCTCAATGAGGAGCAGGAAGCGCTCCGGTCCACCGTCGCGGACTTTGCCCGCGCGGAGATCGCGCCGGTTATCGGCGACTACTACGAGCGCGGCGAGTTCCCGTATCAGATCATCTCCAAGATGGGGAAGCTCGGCCTGTTCGGGCTGCCCTTCCCCGAGGAGCTCGGCGGCATGGGCGGCGACTACTTCGCCTTCTGCCTCGCGCTGCACGAACTGGCCAGGGTGGACTCGTCGGTCGCCATCACGCTGGAGGCCGGCGTCGGCCTCGGCGCGATGCCGATCTACCGGTTCGGCTCCGCCGCGCAGCGCCAGGAGTGGCTGCCGCCGCTGTGCCGGGGCGAGCGGCTGGCCGCCTTCGGCCTGACCGAGCCCGGCGGCGGCTCCGATATCCCCGGCGGGATGCGGACCACGGCCCGACTGGAGGACGGTCACTGGGTGATCGACGGCTCCAAGGCCTTCATCACCAACTCCGGCACCTCGATCACCTCCGTGGTGACCGCGCTGGCGATCACCGGGCGGACCGAGGCGGGCAAGCCCGAGATCAGCGCGATCATGGTCCCGGCCGGGACGCCCGGGTTCACTGTGGCCGCCGAGTACTCCAAGGTCGGCTGGTGCGCCTCGGACACCAGAGAGCTGGCCTTCTCCTCCTGCCGGGTCCCGGAGGGGAACCTGCTCGGCGGGCGCGGGCGAGGCTATGCCCAGTTCCTGGCCACCCTGGACGAGGGCCGGGTGGCCATCGCCGCGCTCGGCGCCGGGCTGGCCCAGGGCTGCGTGGATGAGTGCCTGCGCTATGCCGGGCAGCGCACCGCGTTCGGCCACCAGCTCGGGTACTACCAGGCCATCCAGTTCAAGATCGCGGACATGGAGGCGCGGGCGCACGTGGCCCGACTGGCCTGGTACGACGCGGCCGCCAGGCTGCTCGCGGGCCAGCCGTTCAAGAAGGAGGCCGCGATCGCCAAGCTGACGGCCTCGAACGCGGCCATGGACAACGCCCGCGACGCGACCCAGATCTTCGGCGGCTACGGCTACATGAACGAGTTCCCCGTCGCCCGGTTCTACCGGGACGCCAAGATCCTGGAGATCGGCGAGGGCACCTCGGAGGTCCAGCGCATGGTCCTGGCCCGCCAGCTAGGCCTCGACCAGGCAACCTAACCTGCCACGGGGAACAAGACTGCCCCCGGGCGGCCCGTAGGGCCCGCGGCCGAAAGGCCGCCAGGCAAGCACGAGCTCATTGCGGGCTATCTAGCCCGCAATGAGCTTGCCTATCTCTACGGGGTTGCTGAGCATGCCCTCATCCGACATGAGCTGCGAGACCCGCTGGAGGTCGCCGACGTTCGTGGTGGCCGGGTAGGAGCCGACGGTCACCACCTCGGCGTCCAGCTTGCTCATCCCCGTGTAGCCCGGCAGGGCGCTCTGCACCGGGCCGGCCATCGCCGCCGAGGTCTGGGCGCGGGACATCGCGGCCCGGAAGTCGGCCACCGCGTTCTTCTCGCTGCTCGCCCACGCGCTGGTGGTGAAGTAGCCAGAAAGCGGCAGGTCCGCGGTGGCGCCACTGCACGCGTCGAGCAGCTCGGTCGCGCCCAGCTCGCTCTCGGCCTCATAGATATAAGGCTCGGTGACCAGGATCGCCTGGACCAGGTTGTCCCGCAGCGCCGAGATCTCCTGCGACTGCGGCATGACCTTCCAGGTGACCGTGGCCATGTCCACGCCGTAGCTGCGCAGCACCGAGGTCGTCGCGGCCGTGTCCAGGCTGTCCGGGGTGCCGGGCGGGGTGGTCAGCTCGGCCGACGCCGGCGCGGCGATCTTCTGGCCCGCGAGCTGGCCCGGACTGGTGATCTTCGAGCCCGGCAGGGTGAGCAGCTCCAGGACGCCCGCCGTCGCGTCGTAGCCGTCCGAGATGATCCGCAGGTTGGTGGCCTTCTGCTGGGACGCCTGGTAGAGGAACGGCCCGTAGTCCCCGGCGGCGATGTCGGCCTTGCCGTCGTTCAGGGCCTTTAGCTCTGCGTCCACCGTGGGGTACTTGACGATGTGCACCGTCAGTCCCTCGGCGCTGAACATGCCCTGGCTGACCGCGAGGTCAAGGGGGGCGTTGTCGATGCCGGGCACTGCCGCGACGGTGACCGTCCCCGAGACCGGGCCGCCGGCCGATCCGCCGCCCGAGCAGCCCGCCGCCAGGACCGTCGCGCTGAGCCCTGCGAGGACCGCCAGCAGACGCCGGGATCCGGCCGGGCCGCGTGTCCAGGTCGGCCGCGCCAGGCCAGCCGCCGTACCCCTCATGACACTCCTTGGCGAGAAGCCGGATCCGTCGGCGCGGTGCGCAAATCCGACGAAGATCCGGGCGGTTTCCTGAACCCGCGTTCCGCCCAGAGAGTACCCTAATGCTGCCAGGTGCTAGGGCAAACGTCACGTTACATCGGTTTTTCCGGTTCATGCACGTATTGGTGCACGGTACCCGGTTACCCGTTAGAGTTGCGCCTGGCTGCGTAGCTGTGCCGCGATGCAGATTTCGTTATCCGGGAGGTCCGTCGTGTCGGTTGTGGCGCGTACCGCGCCGGCCGCTGGCCTCGCCACGATAGCCAGGTGAGGGGTACAGAGGCTGTGCCGTCCCGAGACAACAAGCCCCGCGGCGGGGCTGCCGTCAGCCCGGCCGCCGACCGCGCGACCAGGTCGGCCCAGGCGCAGGCGCCCGACGCGCCGTCCCAGCCTGCCGGGCCTGGTCAGCAGGCCTCCGGCGGCGCGGCCGCGCAGGCGCCATCGCGGATGGCGCTGAAGAACTGGCGTGTGCGCTCGCGGCTCTTGCTGCTCATCACCATCCCGACCCTGACGGCCGTCATCCTCGGCGGCACCCGCATCGTCAGCTCCGTGCAGAACGCGCTGACCTACCAGCGGATCGGCCAGCTCGCCAACCTCAGCTCCGCCGTCACCGGCCTGGCCGCCAAGCTGGAGGACGAGCGCGACTGGACGGTCGTTTACATCGCGGACGGCCCCATCGGCCGGGCCGCCGACCTGGCCGGCACCAAGGCAGGCAAGGCCTCCGCCGCGCCGCAGCTCCAGCTCGTGCACGAGCAGTACTCCTTTACCGCTCCCTGGATCGCCCAGGTGCGCCGCCAGCTCGGCAACATCGGCTCCGGCTACCCCGTCCAGGTGCAGCAGGACGCAGCCGCGATCCGGGCGCAGCTCGCCGGCCTGCCCGACCTGCGCTACGCCTCCGTCAACACCTTCCTGCCGTCCCTGGTCGTGGTGTCGAAGTACACCTCCACCATCGACTCGCTGCTGGCCATCGACGACGACATCGCCCTGGACTCCGGTGACCCCGTCCTGGCCAGCGACGTCCGTGCCCTCGGCATCACCTCCCGGATCGCCGAGGAGGCCTCCCAGCAGCGCGCGATCCTGGCCTACGCGCTGACCCAGCAGAAATTCGGCCCTGGCGTGCTCACCGCGCTGCAGCACCGCCCAGGCCGAGATGAACGACAACATCAGCGAGTTCGACAACGCCGCGACCGTGCAGCAGACAGCGCTGTACCAGAACAAGGTGTCCGGCGCCCTGGTCGACCTCGCCGACCAGTACGAGCAGCAGGCACTGGCGTTCGGCCAGGGTCATAAGCCGCTGACCACCTCCGCGACCACCACTGAAGAGTGGTTCGGGGCCATGTCCGGCAAGATCGACGCGATGCGCCAGGTGGAGCAGACCCTAGTGGGCGACTCCGTCACCCAGGCCAGCACGCTGCGCCGCGACGCGATCATCGACGGCGGCGGCATCGGCGCGGCGATCATCCTGGTCCTGCTGCTGGCGCTGCTGCTCACCACCATGGTCGGCCGGTCGATGGTCCGGCCGCTGCGCCGCCTGCGAGCCGGAGCCCTGGAGATCGCCGGGCTTCAGCTCCCCGAGACAGTCCGCCGGATGAGCGAGAGCGACGGCTCAGGGGTGCCGCTCACCGTCGCGCCCATCGATGTCGATTCCGCCGACGAGATCGGTGAAGTGGCGCGGGCCTTCGACCAGGTCCACCGCGAGGCGATCCGGCTGGCGGCCAACGAGGCGGCCCTGCGCGGCAACGTCAACGCCATGTTCGTGAACCTGTCCCGCCGCAGCCAGTCGCTGGTCGAACGGCAGATCCGCCTGATCGACGACCTGGAGCAGGGCGAGCAGGACGCTGAGCGGCTGTCCAGCCTGTTCCAGATGGACCACCTCGCCACCCGCATGCGCCGCAACTCCGAGAACCTGCTGGTCCTGGCCGGCCACGACTCCTCCCGGCGGTGGAACCAGCCCGTCGCCCTGGTGGACGTGCTCCGCGCGGCGGTCTCCGAGATTGAGCAGTACGAGCGGGTCAGCCTGAACGTGCAGCCCGGCATCTCCGTCCGCGGCCACGCCGTCAACGACGTCGTCCACCTGCTGGCCGAGCTGGCCGAGAACGCGACCTCGTTCTCCTCGGCCGAGACCCCGGTGACCATCTCCGGGCACCTGCTCAGCAGCGGGGGAGTCCTGCTCGACATCACCGACCAGGGTGTTGGCATGGGCGCCGAGGAGATGGCGCACGCGAACTGGCGGCTGGACAACCCGCCCGTCGTGGACGTCGCCGTGTCCCGCCGCATGGGCCTGTTCGTGGTCGCCCGGCTGGCCGCCCGGCACGGCGTCCGGGTCCGGCTGCGCCCCGCCGCGTCCGGCGGCCTCACCGCCCTGGTCTGGCTGCCCGATGAGGTCATCAGCCGTGAGGGCGCCGCCAGCCCGACCGGCTCCCGGTTCCCCGACAGCGCGGCCGATGCCATCGGCCTGGCAGGCCTCGGCGAGTTCAGCACCGACGTGCCAGCCGACGAGCGGGCCGCCACCGCGCAGGAAGTCACCGCCGCCAGGACTCCCAGGTTCGCGCCGCTGCGACCGCGCCGCCGGCGACAAGGGCGTCCTCGGGCCGCGCCGCGTGCCTGGCGTCGGCCCCCGGCCCGGTACCGGGCGGGCCACGCACCGGCCCGCTGCCCGCGTTCCGCGGCGGCCCGCAGTCCGGCGACGATGACGACCTCGATATCCCGCGTCCGCCCGCCGCCGGCAGCTTCATCGGCGGCGACGGGTCCGGCTGGTCCTCGCCAAGCGGCGGGCAGCCGCCAGCCGGCGCGACCCAGCCCGGCATGGTGCAGCCGCCCGCCGGCCCGCCCCCCGCCGCTCCGCAGGGCGGGAACGGGAGCCAGCTTCCCAAGCGGCGCGTCGGCGACCAGGCAGGCGATGGCGCCGAACGGTCTGGCGCCGGGTCGGACCTGTTCAGTCCGCGCAGCGGCTTGTCGTCGGCCTCCGACCTGTTCAGCGCCAGCCGGTCCGCAGCGCCCGGCAGCGCTCCCGGTCAGTCGGCCCCGCCCCCCGAGGCGGAGCCCGCCGACGCCCCGACCGGCTCCCTGCCGGTGTTCAACGCCCCCGTCGGCACGGACTACGCCGCGTCCACCGGAGCCGACTCCACCGCCGGCGCTGGCGTCGGGAGCAACGGCGGAGCCGGGTTCGGCTGGGACAACGGCGGCGGCTCTGACGACGGCGTGGTCGTGCCGCCCGCCGAGCAGACCTCCGAGTACCGGCTGCCGATCTTCGAGGCCGTAGAGTCCGACTGGTTCCGCCGCGGCCGCAACTCCGTCGGCTGGTCCCCGCAGGACGACGGGGCGCCGCCTGTGCGCCCGACTGGTCTTCCCCCGCCGACGAGGGCTGGCAGGCCGCTGCCGCGCTCAGCTCCCCGTCGTCCGCGGGGACGACCACGGCCGGGCTGCCCAAGCGGGTGCCCCAGGCTAATCTCGTGCCCGGCACCGCGGCGGACACGGCGACGGCCGCGCCAGCGGGTCCGGCCAGGTCCGCTGCCGCGACTCGCGAGCGGTTCGCCAGCTTCCAGCGCGGGATCAGGGAAGGCCGCGCTGCCGCGGGCAGCGAGCTACGCTGGCCGGAGAGGATGACGGTTCCCGATGACGGGTGGCACGAAGTGCCTGCGATGGTCATGCTTAGTGTCCAAATGCCATTCGGCTGCCCGCCGGTCGCCTCAGTGACCGGCGCACTGCCGGGCACCGGCCCTTCGGCTGCCCGTCATGAGAGGAAGGAACGCCCGTGAGTCCGCTAGTGCGCCCGGCGCAGGACCTTAACTGGCTGATCACGAATTTCGTCGAGCGAGTGGCCTCGGTCGCGCACGCGATCGTGGTCTCCGCTGACGGTCTGCCCATGGCGTTCTCGCAGGGGTTCCCTGCCGACCGCGTGGACCAGCTGGCAGCGGTCACCTCCGGCCTCACCAGCCTGACCCAGGGCGCCGCCCGGGTCTTCGAGGGTGGCGCCGTTACCCAGACGGTCGTGGAGATGCAGCGCGGGCTGCTGATCGTGATGGCGATCAGCGACGGCTCCAGCCTTGCCGTGCTCGCCTCGGCCGACTGCGACATGGGCCTCGTGGCCTACGAGATGGCGCTGCTCGTCGAGCGTGTCGGCAGCGCACTGACCCCGGATGTGCGCGGGAGCCTGCCCTCAGGCTGGCCTAACGGTGGCCGATAGTGACAGGAGGGTGCGGTGGCTGGACCAGGCCGCGATAGATGGGAGCCTGCCGAGCGCGCGAACCCGGCCGGGACGGGGCAGCCTGCCCAGCCCGAAGCTCGAGTTCGCGGCCGGCTTCGCCCCGCCTCCGCGCGATCCATTCGTGCCCGAGTCAGCGTCGGCTGGCAGCGGCAGCGCTCTCGTGCGCCCGTACGCCGTCACTGGCGGTCGGACGAAACCGAAATATCAGCTTCAGATTGAGGCCATGGTCGCCGCCTCGCACTACGAGGCGCGCGACCTGTCAGTACTTAGCCCCGAGTGTCAGGCGATACTCGGGTTCTGCCGAGACTGGCGTTCCGTGGCCGAGATCTCTGCCGTGCTCCGGATGCCCCTCGGGGTGGCCCGAGTCCTCATCGGGGACATGGCGATGGACGGACTGGTCCGGGTCCATCAGATTGACCATGAGCAAGGTCGCCCGGATATGAACCTGCTTGAAAGGGTGCTCAGTGGACTTCGCAAGCTCTAAGGTCGCCGCCGCCGAGGCCGCGGATGCCGCGATGACCTCGGTGAAGATCGTCGTCGCGGGCGGCTTCGGTGTGGGCAAGACCACTTTTGTCGGGTCCGTATCCGAGATCACGCCGCTGACCACCGAGGCCGTGATGACCTCCGCCAGCGATGGCGTGGACGACCTGTCGCACACCCCCGACAAGACGACCACCACCGTGGCGATGGACTTCGGCCGCCTCACCCTGGACGCCGGGCTGATCCTGTACCTGTTCGGCACTCCAGGGCAGCACCGGTTCTGGTTCATGTGGGACGACCTGATCCAGGGCGCGATCGGCGCCGTCGTGCTCGTGGACACCCGCAGGCTCGCCGACTCCTTCCCTGCCGTCGACTACTTCGAGTCCGCCGGGCTGCCCTTCATCGTCGCCATCAACGGCTTCGATGGCGACTACCCGCACGCCGTGGCCGATGTCCAGGAGGCCCTGTCCATCAGCCCGCGGGTGCCGATCGTGCAGTGCGACGCCCGAGGCCGCGCCTCGACCAAGGCCACCCTCATCGCCCTCGTCGAGCACGCGATGGCGATGCAGCTCAGCAACCGCTGAGCTGGCAGGCCGGGTAGGGTACGTCACCTGGTCCCGCCGGACCAGTGACCCCGGGGCGGTAGCTCAGCCGGTCAGAGCAGCGGACTCATAATCCGCCGGTCGTGGGTTCGAGCCCCACCCGCCCCACTCATGATCACCACTGCGCTGACCTGCGCAGTTCTCGGTTCCTCGCGGGTCCTGCTCTGGCCTTGGCCGGGCCGGTGGTTGCAGTTCTGGTTGCAGTTGCGTGGCGGAGTCCCACAGGGCGCCGGCCATCCGCTGCGCGGCGTCCCTGCCGAGCTGGGTGGTGACGTGGGTGTAGCGCTCGGTCTGGCTGACCTGGGAGTGGCCGAGGATCTGCTGGACGACCCGGATGCCGACGCCCTGCTCCAGCAGGAGGGTCGCTGCGGTGTGGCGGGCATCGTGGACACGCGCGGGCCTGACCGAGGCCTCGGCGAGGAGCTCACGCCAGTGATGACCGCGGGGCAGTGGCAGCCCGGCGACCCGGACATCCTGATCGTGGCCGACGCTGGCTATGACGCGCCCCGGCTGGCATATCTGCTGGACGACCTGCCGGTGGCGGTGCTGGGCCGGATGCGCTCGGACCGGGTCTTGCGACGCGCGGCCCCGCCGGCGGCCCCCGGCACCCGGGGGCGCCCGCGCCGCCATGGCGGGGGAGCTCGTCTTCGGCGACCCGGCCACCTGGGAGGAACCGGAGGTGACCACCACGACCACAACGCGCCTGTATGGCCCGGCCACCGCCCGGTCCTGGGACCGGCTGCACCCCCGGCTGACCCACCGCTCGGCCTGGGCAGGCGAAATCTGGCCGCTGCCGGTGATCGAGGGCACCGTCATCCGGCTGGAAGTCGCCCGGCTGCCCAGCGGCGCCATCCCCAGGCCCGTCTGGCTGTGGTACTCCGGCGTGGACCTGCACGCCGCAGACGTGGACCGGCTCTGGCACGCGTTCCTGCGCCGCTTCGACATCGAGCACACCTTCCGCATGCTCAAGCAGACCCTCGGCTGGACCTGCCCCAAGATCCGCGAACCCGCCGCAGCCGACACCTGGACCTGGCTGATCCTGGCCGCCTACACCCAGCTGCGCCTGGCCCGCCCGCTCGCCGCCGACCTGCGCCGCCCCTGGGAAAAGGCCCCGCCCCCCGGCCGACTCACCCCCGCCCGGGTCCGGCGCGGGTTCCGGAACCTCCGCGCGAAGGCTGCCCAGCCCGCCGGTGCGCCAGAACCCGGCTGGCCGCCCTGACGCCGCACCCCGGCGACCTCCGCCTGACCCGTGCAGGTGACCGTTCCTTTCCGGGGAGGCGCCAGGTACTGGCGCCTCCCCGGAAAGGACTCCGGCCTCCGCACGCCGGATTACGGTCAGCCTCCTGGCAACGGAAGCCGAAATTCGCGCGCCGTTTGAACCGCCTCGGCGAGTCCGGAGGCTCTGATGTGCCAAGTTCCCCTGATCAGGCAGGCCGAGCCGCGGTCGATGCGACGCTACGCTGCACGGCTCGAAGCGATAGCAGCTGGTCCAGGCTCGCTAGGGCAGGGGCGGAGTTGCAGAAGATCATGAAGCCGCCGTCCGCCTGCGAATCGCCGGGGGGCAGATGCATCCCTACCGGCTGGAGCGCAGTGCTTCCCGCGGAACGTCACCAGGGGATGTTACCGTCGGGCCATGGCCTATCCACTGGCATCAGCACAAGCTCAACTGGGCGATCTCGTCGCCGAGACCGCCACAGCCACCAACCCGTGACCATTAGTCAGGACGGCCAACCCGTTGCTGCGGTGATCAGCATCGACGACCTCGCCGACCTGCAAGACCGCGCGGCGTTGGCCGCTCATCTAGCTGACAAGGCTGCCGGGCGCGTCGGCACGCCCCTGGCCGACCTCGACACTGCGCTCGACCAGATCGACGCCCAGCACCTGGCATGACCCTCACCGTCGTCGTCCGCGACACCGCTCTGCGCAGCCTAGCCCGCTGCGCAGCGACGATAAGGATTTGTTTACCCGCGTCCGTCAGGCCATCACCCAGTTAGCCGACCAGCCCCACCCCGAAAACGCGATCCCCGTGGGGCGACACCGGCATCTATCGGCTTCGCGCCGACAGTATCCGCATCCTGTATGAAGTCGACGTGACAGCCGCGACTATCTACATCATCAACGTCGCCGTCACCCGCTGACGCCTAGCCACCCAGCGTGCTGGCACTACATCCCTACGCCAACCACGCTAGGCCGCCATGTACCGCCGTTTCGGCGCGGGACGCAAGCATTGCGGACGCCCGGCCTTGGAACTGGCGGAATGGTTGATCTCCAGCCATCGGGCCAGAAAGGGCTGGCGCATCCCGGCGTGGCAGCAAAGCGGACTCCTATTGTTAGCTCGTGGCCATCAGGTAGCGGTTGCAATTCCGGCAACGGTTCGGGACCGACTTAAGCACGATGCTCAGGGCAGGGATCCAGGCATCACGTTCATGCCTTGGTTGCAGTTCTGGTTGCAGTTCACCCCCGTCCGCGATGGTTCGCCAAGGTTCATACTCCCAGTTCAGGACCCTCCCGGACCGTCCCGGATGGCGGGGGAGCGGACTCATAATCCGCCGGTCGTGGGTTCGAGCCCCACCCGCCCACTCAAGATCATCAGCATGCTGGCCTGCGGCTTCCCGCCGTCTTTGTGGATCTTGACCACGCTGCCGCTGCCGCCACCGCAGGGACGCACCGCGGGGCGGCGGACCACACCACCAGCAACAGGGATCACAGAAAGTGGCCAGCGTTACAGTGGACTCACGAAGCAGTCAGGCACATCTGGCCCTGGGGGTGGCTGGGATGGCAGGAATGATTCGCAAGAGCCTGGACTCGCCGGAGGAGACCCGTCCTTTCGAGGCGGACATGGGTCGGCTTGACCTGGTCGGCACGCAATCGGGCGCGGTCGGCCGGGCGGTGTTCGAGCCGGGATGGCAGTGGTCCAAGCATGTCCGGCCCATCGCGCAGACCGACAGCTGCCAGGCACCGCACCTGGGTTACTGCGTGTCCGGCCGGATGCACGTGGTCATGGACGACGGGCAGGAGATGGAAGTCAGCCCCGGCGACTATTTCGAGATTTCGCCGGGCCACGACGCCTGGATCGTCGGCGACGAGCCGTGCGTGGTCATCGACTGGCAGGGGTTCGCCGACTACGCGAGGCGCTGACCGGGCCGGGTCGGTACCGCAGGCGGGAGGACGGCCGGCCTCGACCCGAATTCGGCGACGCCGAAGCCAGCAGTGCACCAGCATCGCGACCGCCGGCCTGCTGGCCTGGGACGGGCGGCTATTGACTCTTTGGTTTGGAAAGTATACGAACTAACTACCCAGGGAGCAGCCCGGCGTTCGCGGTGCACGGCCGCGGGACAGGAGTTGCCAGGCCATGATCACAGCCTCCCGACGGCGGGTCGCCTATCGCGCCGCAGCCGTCCCCGCAGCAGTCATCCTCGCGGTTACGGCCGCCCTTGTTCCCGCGGTCAGCGCGCAGGCGCGGCTGGCTGCGGTACCCCGGCCAGCGTTAGCCCCAACGCCGAACGGGCATCCAGGCGCCGGGTCACACGCCGCACTCAGCGCCGCCGCGCGCGCCATCGTGAACGCCTCGGCCGGAACTGGTGCTTCCGACCTGTCCGACCTGGGCGCGAACGGCTGGGCGGTGCAAAGCAGCGCCGTCGCTACGCAGACCGGCGCGCAGATCTCCACCCCCGGCTTCAGCACCAGCGGCTGGCTGCCAGTCAGCAATGACGACGCCGGCGCGCCGGGCACGGAGATCGAGGCCCTGGCGCAGAACGGGCAGTGCCCTGGCGACACCGCCCTGCAGCCGGTCAACCTGAGCAGCGACGGCACCAGCAGCGTGTACTACTCGACCAACATGCGGAGCTGCTACGGCTACCTGAGCTCGATAGGCGCCGACACTGTTGCGCGATTCGACGTGCCCTGGTGGTGGCGCACCGACTTCACCCCGAACCTGGCGGCCGGGCAGTACGCCACGCTGATCGTGAACGGCGTGATCGGCTCGGCGAACGTATGGGTGAACGGCCAGGAGGTCGCCACCTCGGCCACCGTCACCGGCGCGTACACCAAGTTCAGCTTCAGCGTCACCAGCCTGGTGCGATCGGGCACCAACTCGCTGGCGATCGAGGTGAACCCGAACAACCCGAACACCATGTTCACGCTGGACGACGTGGACTGGAATCAGATCCCCCCGGACAACAACACCGGCATCCAGTTCCCGGTCGAGCTGGCCGTCGACAAGGCGCTGTCTGACGCCAACGCGCACGTGGTGGAGAACAACGCCGCCAACCTGAGCAGTTCGGCGCTGACGGTCAAGGCCGACATCACCAACAACACGACCGCCTCGCAGACCGGGACGGTCAGCGCGACTATCACCCCGCCGGGCGCCGGCACGCCGATCACGGTCAGCCAGTCCGTGACCGTCCCAGCATCCAGCACGCAGACGGTGACCTTCACCCCGAGCACCTACCCGGCCCTGACCATCACCGGCCCGCAGGTGTGGTGGCCCTACCAGCTCGGTGCCCAGCCCTTGTACGCACTCGCTACATCGGTAGCGCAGAGCGGAACGGTGCTGAACTCCACTAGCGAGACGTTCGGCATTCGGAACGTGACCTCCTACCTGACCGGGTCGTCCGCGGGCGAGCCGTCCGGGGCCAGGGCATTCAAGATCAACGGCGTGCCGATCGTCATCCGCGGCGGCGGGTGGTCACCGAACATCTTCCTGCACTACTCGGCTGCCGACACGGCCAAGCAGATCGCGCTGATGAAGAACATGGGCGTCAACACGATCCGGCTTGAGGGTCACATCATGCCGGCGGACTTCTTCGAGCAGATGGACGCGGCGGGCATCCTGGTCAACGCCGGTTACCAGTGCTGTGACGCCTGGGAGCTGCAAAGCAGCGGGCTGACCACCTCCGCCGACTACGCGATCATGCAGCTCTCGGCGCTGACGATCGGGCAGGACCTGCGCAACCACCCGAGCGTGTTCAGCTTCCAGTGGAGTGACGAGGCGCCGACCACCAAGCAGGAATCGGTCAGCCTGACCGCGCTGGCGCAGGCCGACTTCACCGACCCGGTGATCTCCTCCGCCGAGTACAACAGCAGCACGCAACTGGGCGTCTCCGGCGAGAAGGAGGGCCCCTACGACTGGGTGCCGCCGAACTACTGGTACGACACCACGCACTACGACACCGGGGACTCGTCGCAGACCAACGCGGGCGGCTCCTGGGGGTATGACAGCGAGGAGAGCGCCGGGGACACGGTGCCCACACTCGACTCGCTGAACCGCTTCATGTCGGCCAGCGACGAGGCCAGCCTGTGGCAGAACTCCAGCTTCAACCAGTACCACGCCAACTACGAGGCGTCCTGCAAGAAGGGCTACTCCTTCGGCACGCTGTGCCACTTCGACGCCGCCCTGGACGCCCGGTACGGCACGCCGACCAGCCTGGCCCAGTACGTCGAGGAAGCTCAGGTGCAGAACTACGAGAACACCCGGGCCCAGTTCGAGGCGTTCATCGACCACGCGAACAACACCCCGCTGCCGTCCACCGGCACGATCTACTGGCAGATGAACAAGGGCTGGCCCAGCCTGCTGTGGGAGCTGTACGGCAGTGACGGCGACCAGGCGGGCAGCTACTTCGGCGTTCAGGAGGCCAACCGCACCCTGCACGCGCTTTACGCGCTGGACAACGGCACCGTCACGCTGGACAACCTGGGCGGCTCGGCGCAGTCCGGCCTGTCGGTCGAGTCCAAGGTGTACAGCCTGGCCGGGACGGTGACCGATGACCAGACGGCGAGCAACCTCACCCTGGCCAGCCAGCAGGTTCTCAACGGCGTGCTGACCCCGAAGGTGCCATCCGGGTCGCCCGTGCAGACCTACTTCGTTGAACTGCTGCTGCGCCAGAACGGCACTCTTATCGACCGCAACGTCTACTGGCTGTCCACCCAGCAGGACGCGGTGAACTGGACCAAATCGCTGGATCAGCCGCAGGGCGTGATCACCACCTACGCGAACCTGACCGGCCTGCAGTCCCTGCCTGCGGCATCGGTGCAGGCCACCGCGGCGACCACGCAGCAGGCCGGGCCGGACGGCGCGGACCTGGCCACCACGGTCACCATCACCAACACCTCATCCTCGACTGTGGCCTTCTTCCTGCGCGCTGACATGCGCCGGGGCACCGCCAGCGGCCAGGAACTGGCTGGCGACAACGAGCTACAGTCCTCGATCTGGCAGGGCAACGACATCACCCTGTTCCCCGGCGAGTCGCAGACCCTGACCGTCACCTACGACTCGGCCGACCTGCAGGGCGCCACGCCGGTGATCAGCCTGTCCGGCTGGAACATGGCCAAGATCGACATCGCGGCGCCCGTGCCGTAAGACGTGCCGGCCAGCCGGGCAGCTCGGGCTCCGGCCGGCCAGCGGTATCGACGACTACCCGCGCGGCGATTGCTGCTGACCGCTGGGCGGACCATACCGCCCGCAGCAAGGGGATCACCGGCGGTGGCCAGCGGAAACCGGGGCGCCACTTCCGTGGACGCCACTCGGGCGCGTGCTGCGGTACTCTCCCGGGAGCCCGGCAAAGTGAAACCGATTTCCTGGAGTGAGCGTCATGGGTCTGCTGGACAAGCTGACGGGAACCAGGCCGGCGAAGCCCGGTGTCGCGCCGGTGCCGGTAGCTGAGTTGCGCGACGTGCTGCTCGGCCTGAACCGGGACACCGCGCCCTGGTATGTCCGCGACGGCGCCGAGGACAAGTGCGACCTCGTCGCGGAATGGCGGATCGTCGACGCGCAGTGGTACGGGATCTTCTCCGCGTACGGGCTCAAGAGCGTGTTCCGGATCAAGCTGAAGTTCGACGGGGCGGCGCACGAGGTGCGCAACCTGGACGAGCAGGCGACCGTTAGCTGGCAGAGCGGCATCCCGTCGATCAGTAAGTCGTGGTCTCGCGGCCAGATCAACGAGGTTGAGGTCGGCCAGGGTTACGGCTTTACCGAGGAAGGCCAGTTCGGCCAGGTCTACAAGTACAAGTTCCGCAGCAGCGAGATCAGGGACCCGCTTCGCGACGCGGTCAACGAGCACGGATGGGGCTGGAAGGCCGTCTCCTTCAAGCTGTAAGCCGGCGCGGCCAGCACCGGGCGCGGCGGTCATGCCGGTCAGGCGCGGGAGTGGTCCCAGAGAGCGGAGACGGGAATGGCGTGGATGCCGTCGCCGAAGGAACTGGCGCGCTGGCCGAGGTGCAGGACCACGCCCGCGGTAAACCGCTCGCCCAGGCGATCGCGCAGCCAGCGCAGGTGCTTTGCCGAGTCCGCGCCGGGCGAGGTCGTCGCCTTGACCTCGATGCCTACCACGGCGCCGCCAGGTCCTTCCAGGATGAAGTCGATCTCCCGGTTATCGTTCTCGCGGAACTGCCAGATGGATACCGGGGTCTCGCTGACCGTCCTGAGCCGCATCAGCTCGGCATGAACAAAGGTCTCCACAAGGCCGCCGAGTGCCGGGTGGCCCACTCGCCGCAGATCGGCCGCCGATGTCCCCACCAGATGAGCTGCCAGCCCGGAGTCCGTCAGGAAGACCTCGGGCGTCTTCGACAATCGGGAGGTCAGGTTGGTCGACCAGGACAGCACCTCGGTTGTCAGGAAGACAGTGTCCAGGTAGGTCAGGTAGGTCCGCACGGTAGCGCGGTCCAGGTCAGCGGACCGGGCCAGATCCGCTATCACCAGTGGCGATCCGGCTCGAGCAGCGACCAGGCCAAGTAGCCGGGGGATCGCGCGGACCTTTCCGATCTCGGCGAAGTCACTGATATCCCGGTTGATGACCGTGCTGAGATAGCCGTCATACCAGGCACTCCGCGCCAACTGCGACCGCAGCCCGCGCGCCTCCGGATATCCGCCCGAGCAGATGGCCTGGATGTAATCATCTCTCGTCCACGCTGACTCCGCCTCGCGCAGGCTGGATGGGTCAGCGAATACCCGGCTCAGGAAGTCGGCGGGACCTCGGGTTACCTCAGCCATGCTGAGCGGCCACAGGTCGATGAACGCCGCGCGCCCGGCCAGTGACTCCGACAGCGTGGGCACCGTCAGGAACCTGCTGGATCCGGAGAGAACAAAGCGGCCCGGACGGGGGTCCTCGTCGACTGCCATCTTGATCGCGCGGACTAGCCAGTTGCCGCCCAGATGCACCTCGTCGATGAGACGTGGTGCCTTTCCTTCTGCCGCCAAGGCGACCGGGTCCGCGATCGCGGCCTGCTGGTCCTGGCGATTGTCGAGCGTCCGGTAGCTGCCGCCGTGAGCCCGCTGGAACTGCCGCAGCATCGTCGTCTCGGCGTCGTTACGCCGGGGATTCCGTCGGGAGCCCGGCCGCCATCGCTGCCTCTAGCAGTCGCCTGTCGTAGGTGATGAAGGACGTCAGTCGTGGCCGGATGGCCAGGGCGGTGCCTAGGTGGATGGTGTTTAGCGAGCGGACCGTGACAGGCCGGACGGTTTGCGCCAAGATGCGGACGCGCGGACTGATTTCAACCATGTCGATCTGATCCAGGACCGGATACAGCCTGCTCACCGCTTCCGGCGCATACCGGGCCAGGGCCCGGAACGTCTCGACTTCCACGAGGGAGGAACTGGTCCATCCGGTCTCGGCTCGCTCGTCGAGCCAGCCGCGCAGCGCCGGAGATTCTGCCTCGGCGTGGACGAGCTTGACCACGGCGGCCGAGTCCAGGTAGATCATCAGCGCTCGTCGCCCCGGTCACGTGCCAGCTCAGCTGCGATATCAATGCCATCGGGCTCGCCGATCTCCATCGCCAGCACAGCGCGGCGCAGCTGTGCGGCACGTTCGCGGCGCTCGGCTGCCTGGATCACCGCCTGCCGGATCGCCGCGGATCGGGACACCCCTCCGCTCGTCAGCACATCGAGAGCCTGCTCGGTCTCCTCGTCGGTGCGGATCGTGATGGTCTCGGCCATGGTGCAAGTGTAAGACGAGCTGTCTTACGTAGGCAACCTGCGCCGTGGGCGGTGGTCGAACCGGCAAGCCCGGACCTGGGCGCCCGCGTAGCTTCCCGTTCACGAGGCATTGCGTTCAGGCTGCGCGGCGCTGGGAAGACGTGCCGCTGATAAGCAAGCGCTGGGACAGGACTGCTAGCCTCGGCTGGCCCAGTGGTACCGGGCCGAGTCGCGGCGCAGGATCTTGTCTAGCCCAGCGCTGACGCTGCCTTCCTCGGCGATAAACCGGCGGATCACCGAGATCATGGTCGGCACCGCCCAGAAGTCTCCGCAGATCCACAAGATGCCCGCGCCGATCTGCTGGTCGGCGAAGGCCGGCAGGGTGACTCCGGGGACGTGGGCGTAGGCCGGGTACCACGAGGCGCTGCTGAGAATGCCCAGCGCCATGGCCAGGATCCACATGACCATGTTGGTCGCGAACAGGGCGACGGCCTGCGAGGCCGGTGTCATGGTGGGCCGCAGCGGCGGTGACGGGATGAACTGCAGCCAGAGCAGCAGGCCCGCGGCGAAGAAGCTGCCGTGCATGAGCCAGATGTGCACGCTCTGGTTGCGTGCGGCCAGGTCGAACAGGACGGGGACGTGCCAGGCGACCATGACGGCGTTGAAGGCGATGATGCTCACCCACGGCCGCAGCAGGAATCCGCTGAGCGCTCGGAGCGGCCTTGCCCAGTCGCCAGTTGCCACCTCGCGAGTGGCCGTTCGTCCGGTCCGGCCGGGCAGCGCGTCGAGCAGCGGCTGCCACGGCGCGCCGGCGACGACCAGCGCCGGGGCGGCGAGCATGAGCAGCAGGTGCTGGACCATGTGCACGAAGAAGTAGGCGTCAGCCCAGTAGTCGATGGGGGACTCGACCGCCAGCAGCAGCACCGCGAGCCCGCCGTAGAACTTCAGCGACCGGCGCCTTCGCTGCCGGGTCCGGTCCGGGCGCGACCGGCGCGCCAGCCTGGCCAGGCCTGTCTCGTGCCATGCCACCAGGACGAGCACCACGATGAGGAACGGATCGAAGGACCAGTGGTCTAGCACGTAGTGCATGGCACCTCAGCCCGACGAGCCGTAAGGGATGGTGACTCGCACCGCTTGCACGACGGTCCACCGGCCTGGAGCGGCGAGCTGCCAGACGGACAGCAGGCCGCCCCGCGGTACCAGGGCCTGCAGGACACCGCCGTTACCCGTCGCCAGCGTGGCCGTCCCGGCCGGCAGCAAGGGCAGGTCGCGCCAGCTGGCCGCGCGCCAGCCGATCGCCGCCGCGCGGCCGCCGGCCATGACGACGCCGGCCGACCCGTTGGCCAAGACCGAGACCGAGGAGAGCCGCACCGGGCCGGCCCGCAGGGCCGTCGAGATCGCCCACGTGCGCCCGCCGTTGACTGACCAGGCGGCGAAAACGGAGGCGGCGGCGCCGGTGCCCGCCGCCACGACCGCGGTGATGCCGGCGCCGGTCGTGCCGAGCGCCAGCGCGCGTACCGGACCGCCGGCCAGGGCAGCCGGCAGGGCCGGCCCGGTTACCTGCCACGAGCCAGCCGAATCGGTGAGCAGGGGCACGCGGAGCGGCTGCGCCCCGGCCGGGCGCGCCGGGCAACTGCCGCCGAGGACGGGCGAGCCGGCGGCCGACCAGGCCACGGCGGTCAGTCCGGTCAGCCGGCACACGGCCTTGATCGCCGGGGCTGCCTGGAGCGCGACCAGGCTGGTGAGCGGCCGCCAGCGGGCGCCGAGCGCCGCGCCCTGGTCGACGGTGCCGCGCTCGGTCAGCGCCAGCAGGTCGCCCGCCCGGCTGGCCGCGAGCGCGGTGGGCATGTCCGCGAGCCCGGCGTCGAGCACGTTGGCCTGTGCCCACCGGCGGCCCGCGTCGGCCGTCGCCGCGAGCGGCGAGAAAGTGAGGTCCTGGCTCGGCCGGAAGGCGGTGACGAGCGAGCCGGCCGTCGAGGTGGCTGCGACGATGCCGCCGTTGCTCGCCACGCCCGGCGGGGTCACGAGCCGCCAGCGGCCTCCGGGTGGCCGGGTAAATAGCTCCCAGAAATTTTCCTCGCGTGCGGCCGCGCCGCCCATCTCGACGATGGCCCAGCCGTCGCTGCCGGCCGCGAAGCTGGTGGCCAGACCGGGTCCGGTGATGTCGCCTGCGATCGGCCTGGCGGCGGCCTGCTTCGCCGCGGGGACACTGCCACAGGCCGGAACGAGCAAGGTCAGGGCCAGCCCGGCCGCCGCCCGGCTGAGCGACGGCCGCCGGAACTTCACGACCGCCCCAGGTAGCGGCCGGCGGCGTCGGCCAGCTCGACCGCGAACGACGATGTCGAGCTCGCGGTGCCGGGACCGGGGTCGAAGTCCAGCTCGTTCCGGGTATGCCCGGTGGTGTCGATGACGTAGGCGACGTCATTGTGCGCGATCATCCCGCCAGCCGGCAGGATCTCGGCCGCGACCCCGTAGTTCTTCCACGTCTGTCGCAGCCGGGCGAGCGGGCCGGTCAGGTACAGCCAGTTGCGCACGCCGGCCAGGCCCTCCTGGCGGTCGAACGCCCGGGTGTAGGCGAGCGTCCGGTATACCGGGTTGGCCACGATCGCGACCAGCTCGACCTGGCGGGACCGGCCGTGGAGCAGCCGGTCGGCCGCACGGAACTCCTGCGCGATCAGCGGGCAGTCAGACGTGCAGACCGGGTCGAGAAAGGTCAGCAGCACCACCTTGCCGCGCAGGCTGGCCAGGCTGACCTGCTGGCCGGCCTGGTCGGTCAGCGTGAAGGCGGGCGCGACGAGGTTGAGCGGAGCCGCGTTGCCGTCGATCGCGCGGGCGATGATGACGTTCGCGTGCGGGCTGGCCTGCGCGACCGCGAGCGGCGCCGCTCCGACGAGCACGACCGCGACGGCCCAGGCGATCAGCGCGGCACGGGCGCCAGCCGCGCCGGCGCGGCCCGCCAGGTCTGGCTGTGCCGCGGGGACGGCTTGCCGCGACGGCCGAGGCATCAGCGTGAGGTACCCGGCGACGGCCAGGAGCGCCACCGGGATCATGCTGTTGGGGTCAGTGCCCAGACCGCCGAAGACGCCGAGATCCTCGACCAGCACCCAGTCGGCGAGGCAGAACACGAGCAGGAGCAGCAGCGCCGGGCGGGCCAGCCATGACTGGGCCAGCGACGACCGGGCCAGCGGCGGCCGGCTCGGCCCGGGCCCGCCGCGATGAGAGCAGCCGCGATGAGCGCGAGCGCCAGGACGGCGACGAGGTTGACCGCGAAGCCGTGCGCCGCGTCCACGGCCGCGAACCAGCGGACGAGTACCGCGAGCGGCCGGGGCTGGGGCACCGAAGCCATCGAACTAGCCATCGTGGCTAGCGACCCGTCATGACCGTGCAGTTCGCCCTGCCAGAAGCCGCGCCCCGGCCAGGCCTGCAGGACGGCCATGCCGGCCAGGAAGAGGCCGAGGCCGGCCAGCATCGCCCGGCCGAGCCGGCCCGTCCAGCGCTCTGGCGGGAGCGCGACCAGTGCTCCGGCCACGCAGTAGAACAGGACCGCGCCGGGAGCGCCGAACAGGAACGTCAGGCCGGGCGCGAAGATCCCGCCGAACGCCTCGCCGAACACCCAGACCACCAGGCCCCAGCCGGCGCTGGCCAGGCCGGCCACCCGTGACGGCCAGCCGGACGGGGCCGCGATCAGCCAGGCACCGATGCCAACCTGGATCCAGACCGCGGCCGCGCCGGCCTGGATCGGGTGGAACGACCACGTAGTGCCGGCCCAGTTCACCAGATGCTGCACCCATGCCGGTGAGGTCACCGCGGCCGGCCTGATGACCTGGCCGGGCAGCCCAGCGGCCATCGCGGGCTGGGCCTGCATCAGGCCGTCGAAGATCCAGATCACGCCGAATCCGACGCGCAGCAGGCGCCGCCCCGGCGGCTCTGGTGCGGCAGCCTCCCGGGCACGCAAGACGGACCAGCCTCCATGAGACGTGCGCGCCGCGAAACCGCGCGCGCTCAGCCAGCTGGCCAGGAGCGCGGCCAGCAGGATGAGCACCAGCAGGCCCTGGTGCAGCAGCGCGGCGCGGAACGCCGCCACCAGGATGGGGTTGGTATCAGAAAGGCCGGAGTTCATGCCCGGCATCGGCGCTCGTCCCTCCGCTCCGTCGCCATCTCAGCCCGGCAGGCTCAGCGGCGTCGCCCGCGCGCCGAGCGCCGCGATGGCTTTCCTGATCGGGCCGTTGACCGCGGCGCGCTTGCCGTTCAGCCGGCGAATCGCCGCGGTCAGCTCCGCCTGCGCCCGCGCCCTGGCCAGTGGCGACGGCGCCGCCAGCACCTTCGCCACGCCCGTCTCCACTTTCTGCGCGTCCGGCGCGACCCAGTCGACCAGGCTGGTGACGACGGCGACGAGGCCGAAGCCGTCGAGCGACTCGGGGGCCTGGTAGTTCTCCAGGTCGTCAATCTCCTCGTTCGCCGCCGGGCCGCAGTTCGCGGCGCCTTGCTCCGCCACGCTGATCCCGTCGCTGATGTCGCTGGCGCTGCGCCAGTGCTCGGCCTCGACCAGGCGCAGCGCGGTCAGTGACTCCCGGACGCCGCCGGCGCAGGACTCGACGTCGGTGTTCAGCGCCTGCAGGTAGCCGCGCAGGTCGCTGGCGCGTTCGGCTCTCGTCGGCGAGTGTGCCAGCGAGACCGCGATCGCCGCCGCCAGGGCCGGGATCGCTGCGACGAGCAGCCAGCGCGGCGTCCGGCGGGCCGGCCAGCCTGACGGCAGCGTGCTCGTCACCGGCTGCTCCGGCAGCTATCAGGCCCGGCCGCGTCGGCGCGCACGACCGGGACAGCGGGCCGGCCCTGAACTGGCCGCGCGGCCTTGGCCGACGGCATGGGCAGCCGCAGCTCGAACCGGCTGCCGAGGCCGGGGCTGCTCTGTACCCGCACCTGGCCACCGTGCCCCTCGGTCACCGCCCGGACCAGCGGCAGCCCGAGCCCGGTGCCGCGGCGGCCTGCCGCCTGCTGGCCGGACGCGAACCGCTCGAAGATGTGGGTCATCTCCGTGACCGGAATGCCCGACCCGGTGTCCTGCACCACGATGACGGCGATCCGGTCCTCGTCGTTCCTGGCTACCGCCAGCCGGATCAGGTCGCCGGGCGTCGTATGCGCGATCGCGTTCTCCAGCAGCGCGTCGATGGCGAGCCCGAGCCGCTCGACGTCCGCGAGAATCACGGCATCGTCCACCTGGCCGAGCTCCCAGTGCCGGTCCGCCGCGGGCTGCCAGCGCCAGAGCACATCGGTGATGAACTGGTCAAGCTCGACCGGCTCGGGCTGCAGGAAGTCGGGGTCCGCCGACGCGGCGATCAGCAGCAGCCGCTCGCTGAGCTTGCGGAGCCGGTTCAGCTCGCCGACGATCACGTTGATGTCGCGCTTGTCCTGATTCTCGGCCAGGTGCCGGGCCAGCAGCTCGGAGTGACCAAGCGCGATGGTGATCGGGGTCCGCAGCTGGTGCGACGCGTCCTGCAGGAACTGCTGCTGGGTCGCGAGCAGCCGGGCGTTTTCCTCGCTGATCCGGACTCGCTCGTCGTTGGCAGCGGTGCGCCGGCGGCCGTGCCACATCATCACCCAGAACATGGCGGCCATCAGCGGAACCGCGGTGAGCTCGTCGGCCGGCTGGAAATGGCGGAGCACGTCGACGCCGATCGCGCCGAACGTGGTGATTTCCATCGCGGCCAGCAGCCACAGCGTCGGTCCTGTGCTGCGAACACGGAAGCTGTAGACGAGTGCGAAGGAGATCCAGATCAGGTCGAACGGTATCTCTTCCCAGTGCCCGAAGATGACGATCGCGGCGAGCCCGAGCATCCACAGCAGCACCCAGGCAAGGTCGATCCAGCCTGGGTGGGACTGCGTCGCGTCGGCCCACCAGGCCTGGGCCAGGCTCACCGTGCTCAGTCCCCGCGTGAGGTGTCCGGCCGGGGACTCCGCGACCGCGGTCTGGCTGACCGCGACCGGGCTAGGCAGCGAGCCGGTATCCCGCACCGCGCACCGTCTCGATCAGATGGAACCCGAGCTTGGACCGAAGCCGCCGGACGCACACGTCCACCACGTTCGAGCCAGGGTCGAAGTCCATCCCCCATACCGTGACGAGCAGCGCGCCCTTGCTGACCGCCGTACCCGAATGGTCGATCAGCTCCCGCAGCAGCAGTACCTCGAGCCTGGTCAGCGAGACCGGGCCGAGGCCGCTGTCGGCCTGCATCCGGCCCAGGTCGAGGATGAGCGGACCATGCCGCAGCACGCCTTCCGCATGATGCCCCGGCTGATCACCGCGCAGCTGGACCCGGACCCTGGCCAGCAGCTCGTCGAGCGAGAACGGCTTCGTCAGGTAGTCCTGCGCCCCCATGTCCAGGCAGCTCACCTTGGTGGTCACGTCGGACAGGCAGGACAGCACGAGCACCGGCTGCTCCGGGCGAACGTGCCGCAGCCGGTCCAGTACCTCGCGGCCATCGGTGCCGGGCATGACCAGGTCGAGGACGATGAGCCGGTAGTCGCCGGACAGCGCCCGCTGCAGGCCGCTCGCGCCATCGCCGGTCGAGTCGATCTCGTAGCCCGCCGCCTGCAAGGCCCGGACGATCATGCTGCGGATGCTCGGCTCGTCCTCGATGACCAGCAGGCGCTGCGGTGCCTGGGGCCAGTCGGCCTGGTAATCCATCACGATCCGCACGACCTTGCACGTCAGCGACAACGGCTGGGAGACAGGACCCGTTTACTCCTGCTGCCCATGCCTGGTCAAGAGGAACTACCAGCTGTAAACCAATCGATTGCATAACAGGGATGCTGGGCGGACGTCCTAGGCCACGGTATCGGCCGTACCGTTTGGCCGTACAACTATGACAATTTCGTCATTGAGCCCGCGCATCCTTGCCCAGCCGGATTGTCCGATCGCAAGATTCAGACGACTCCGACGCGAGAAGCGAGGTGATGGCCGGTGTCGTTGCCGGCCCGGGTCGGCACTCTGCTGGCGGCGCTCCTTGCCGTCACGGCGGGGGCCGCCTTCATAGTCGTGCACTACTTTCTGGGCGGCCCGCCGACCGTGGACTTCACCGGCGGCGTCAGCGCCGACTCGGGCGCGCGAGTTCAGGTCGTCCTGCAGGAAGACCCGCAGAACACGGTGAGCACGCATCCGGACTGGGTCTCGTACTTCATCAAGAGCCCGAAGACCGGCCAGTGGGTGCACACGACACTGTTCAAGGTCCCCGCCGGCTCCCGGATCGACGTCACGATCTACGGCTACGACGGCTGCACTCCGCTGCGCAACCCGTATTTCGGCCACGTGACCGGCACCATCGGCGGCGTCGAGTACGTCAACGGCAAGCCGGTGAGCAATATCAACTCCTGGTCTGGCTGCAACGTCGGGCACACGTTCTCGATCCCCGGCATCAACCTGAACGTGCCGATGGCCTCGCCATCGCTGACCGCCAGCCTGTGCGGCACGTCGCCCTGCACCTCGGGCCCGCACCAGACCGTGACGTTCAGCTTCGACTCGCCCCGCACGCCCGGCGTGTACTTCTGGCAGTGCCGGGTGCCCTGCGGCGGTGGCTTTATCGACGGGTTCGGCGGACCTATGCAGACGATCGGCTTCATGACCGGCAACATGGACGTGGTGTCCTGATGGCCGCGGTAGCGGAACGCGCCACGCAGGACGGCGGGATGCCAGACGCCCGTCACGGCCTGCGGATCTTCCTGCTCTGGCTGCCGATCGCGGTCGCCGCCGACGTGCTCATCTGGTTCGTCTGGGGACCGCACCTGCCACCGGGCCGGATGTCGGACACCGCGGCCAGCCAGCAGTTCGACATCAAGGTGATGGCCGTCCTGGCCGCTCCGGTGATGGCATTCGTGCTGGTCTACTTCGGCTACGCGCTGATCACCTGGCGGCACAGGGAAGGCGACGACGAGGACGGCCCGGCGATCCACGGCAACGCCAGGATCCAGTTCACCTGGATCACGGCGACCACGGTGATCGTGCTGTTCCTGGCCGGCTTCGGCACCTGGGAGCTGGCTAACCCGCACGCCGCCGGCGCGGGCGCCGGGGAGGGCCCGAGTCCCATCTGGAAGCCGGCCGGCGGCAGCGTCCTGCAGGTCCAGGTCATCGCCCAGCAGTGGCGGTTCACTTACCGCTACCCGCAGTTCGGCGGCTTCGAGACAAGCCAGCTGATGCTGCCGGTCAATGAGCCTGTCCAGTTCAACGTCACCTCGCTCGACGTCATCCACAGCTTCTGGGCCTACCAGCTCGGCGTGAAGGCCGACGCCAACCCGGGCGTCAACGACGTCGCCTACACGACGCCCGCTCAGCTCGGCCAGATCACCGTCCGCTGCGCCGAGCTGTGCGGACTGTGGCACGGCGCCATGTTCAATGACGGCAAGGTCCTGCCGGACGCGGAATTCCGGGCCTGGGCGGCACGGACCAGGGCTCAGCTGGCCGCCGTCACCGCCATGCTGCCGCCGTACGCGACCAGCTACGACCCGACTCTGGTCCCGCAGATCAACAAGGCCATGGCGAAGGCCGGCATCGCCGGCGCCAACGGCTATTACTACCCGCCCAACGACCCGGCGCAGCCGTGACCCTGATCGCGACCACGACCAGGACGACCCGCGTCTACGCAGCATCGAAGAGGTGACGTGATGGCCATCGAGACCCAGCCGGAGCGGGGATCAGCCGGCGGCGTGCCGGCGACGCGCGGTTCCCGGCCCTGGTGGCGCAGGCCCGCCATCCACACCGCCATCGCCGGCGCGATCATCGGCTACCTGATCGGCCACCTGCTGGGCAACATCCTGGCCGGCGCCGGGAACAGCCAGTACCCGAACCTGGCGCTGTCAGACTCCAGCGACTGGCCGATCGTGCTCGGCTACGTGCTGGCGATCGTGGGCTGGCTGGCCGGCCTCGGGGTGTTCAACGACATCCTGCGGCAGGCCTCCGGCCGCCCGACGGCGGTCGCCGGCGGCTTGCCCGA
This sequence comes from uncultured Actinomycetota bacterium, assembly GCA_963725175.1. Lineage (GTDB taxonomy): Bacteria > Actinomycetota > Actinomycetes > Streptosporangiales > Streptosporangiaceae > DASUBV01. The sequence continues at coordinate 663,094 of CAVRXH010000006.1, read as the reverse complement.
GCACGAGGCCGGCGGCCTGGCCAGGTACTTCCGCTACTCGCTTGACCACAAGGTCGTCGGCATCCAGTACCTGGTCGGCATGCTGATCTACTTCTGCACGGCCGGCCTGTTCGCGATGGCGATCAGGACCGAGCTGCTCTCGCCGACTGACCACGTCTTCAGCTCGCAGGTCTACATCGAGATCGTCGGCGAGCACGGCACCATGATGATGATGCTGATGTCCTCGGTGGTCCTGGGGCCGTTCGGCAACTACCTGGTTCCGCTGATGATCGGGTCCAAGCGGGTCGCGTTCCCGCGGATCGAGGCGCTGTCGTTCTGGCTCACGCCGTGCGCGTTCCTCATCTTGCTCAGCGGGCTGCTGCTCGGCGGCTTCCCGTTCGGCTGGACCGGCTACGCGCCGCTGTCCATTCAGGCGACAGTCGGCGCGGATTCCTACGCCGTCGCGTTCGGCCTGATGGGCGTGTCGATGGTCCTCGCCGGGCTCAACATCATCGTGACGGTGATCTGCTACCGGGCGCCTGGCATGCGCTGGAGCCGGCTGCCGATGTTCGTCTGGTCGATGGTCGCGACCTCGTTCCTCATGGTGCTGGCCGCGCCGGTCCTGGTCGGCGGCATGTACATGCTGCTGATGGACCGGACCGCGCAGACCGCGTTCTTCGAGGACCGGCTCGGCGGAAGCAGCTACCTTTATCAGAACCTATTCTGGTTCTTCGGGCACCCCGAGGTTTACATCCTCGCGCTGCCTGGCTTCGGCATCGTGTCGGAGATCATCCCGGTGTTCTGCCGCAAGCCCCTGTTCGGCTACAAGACCGCCGCCGCCGGCATGGCGGGCGTGACGCTGCTGAGCTTCTTCGTCTGGCAGCATCACCTGTTCGACAGCGGCATCAACCCGGACATGCGGCCGCTGTTCATGCTGACTACCGAGCTCATCTCGATCCCGACCGGCTTTATCTACCTCGTCGCGATGGGCACGTTCTGGAAGGCGAAGATCCGCTTCACGGTGCCGATGCTGTTCGCGCTCGGAATGTACTTCAACTTCCTCATCGGCGGGATCTCCGGCGTGTTCCTGTCCGACGTGCCCGCCGACACGACCGAGCACGGCAGCTTCTTCGTCATGGCGCACTTCCACTACACGATCATGGGCGGGCTCATCTTCGCCTTCATGGGCGGGCTGTACTACTGGCTGCCCAAGATGATGGGCATCCGGCTCAACCAGACGCTGGGCAAGTGGCAGTTCTGGACGATGTTCCTGGCGTTCAACTCGACCTTCCTGCCGCTGTTCGCGGTCGGCATGGACGGCCAGCCCCGGCGTGTTTTCGAGTATGCGAGGAACTTGCAGACACTGAACGACTGGGTCTCCATCTCGTCGTTCTTCCTGGGCGGCTCGATCCTGCTGTTCGTGTTCAACTTCGTCTGGTCCACAGTGATCGTGCGCGATCCCGAGACTGGTAACCCGTGGGTCTCGCGCGGCCTGGAGTGGCAGGTGCCCTCACCGCCGCCGGCCGGCAACTTCGACCGGGTCCCGGTCGTGCTGTCCGGCCCGTACGAGTACGGCAGCAAGGACGCGCCGCCGGTGGCCGACCTGGCGCCGCCGGCCGGCGTGCTGACCCAGGCGATCAGCAGGGCCCTTCCGGCCGAAGCGGAGGCATAGCAGATGGCGGAGACAGCAGCACCGCCCCCGGCAGCGAGCGTTGCCGAGGAAGAGGCGGTTTTCTATCACGAGGCCGGGCTGAACGCGACCTGGACGGGCGTACGGCTCGCCGTGGGCGCGCTGTCCTTCCTGTTCGGCGCGTTCATCTTCGCCTTCTTCTACCTGCGATCGCTGAACTCCTGGCACCTGTGGTACACCGCGAAGACGCATGCGCCGGCCGGGCAGGGCACCGCGATCATGCTGCTCGTCGTGGTGAGCGCGATCGTCCAGACCGCCGGCCTCCAGCGGATCAAGGCGGGGCGCAAGGGTGCCTGGCAGATCGCCGCGCTCGCGGCACTGGTGCTCGGGCTCGCGGCAGTCGCGCTGCAGATCTATGAGCTAGCCAGCCTGTCGTTCTGGCCAGGCGCGAGCGGCTTCGCCAGCGTGTTCACTGGCTTTAGCCCCGTCTTCGCGGCGATCGCCTTCTGCGCCCTGGTGTGGCTCGAGACGCTCATCATGCGGGCCAGGCAGATCCCGGAGATCTCGTTCGTCGAGCAGCCCCCGACCTATGCCGAGGCGTTCGCGGTGCAGCGGTTCCAGGCGGCGCTGAGCGCGTTCACCGTGACCTGGAACTATCTCGCGGTCGTCGCGGTCGTCGCCTGGATCCTGTTCTACCTGGTGCACTGACCGGCAATGACACGTCGCAGGAGGCAGCAGTGCCCCGCTTGATCCTCGCCGCGGTGAGTCCCGACAACACGCCGCACGGGTACAACTGGACGTTCGCGTTCCCCATGCTGCTGTTCATCGTCATCGGCGCGGCGCTGTACTTCTTGTTCAGCCGTCCGCACCGGCGGGTGCCCAGCCGCCGGGTCACGATGCCGGCCAGCACGGATGTGCCGACGGCCGAGGCGGCGAGGTCCGCCGCGATCGCCGCGGGCCTCAGCACCGCGCCGGGCGGCGGCACGACCGAGTCTCACCTGGAAGGCCCCGGCGCGCACCTGACGGCGGCCGGCCACGCCGAGCCGGCCGAGATCAAGCCGGCTGAGTTCGAGCCGGCTGAGTTCGAGCCGGCTGAGCCGGGGGAGGCCGATCCGGCCGAGACTGAGACTGATCCGGGGGCGAGCGAGTGACACAGCTCGCGGCCGCCGAGCGGCCGCTGGCCGGACCTGGCCGCCGCACCGCGGGGCAGCTGGCGAGGTCGCTGTTCCTGCTGACCAAGCCGCGCATCATCGAGCTGCTGCTGGTCACCACCCTGCCGACCATGCTGCTGGCCAGGCGCGGCGTGCCCGGCGCGGGCCTGATCCTGGTGACGCTCGCCGGCGGCGCGCTGGCGGCCGGCAGCGCGAATACGCTCAACTGCTACCTGGACCGGGATATCGACGCCGTGATGAAGCGGACCTCCCGGCGGCCGCTCGTGGCCAGAGCCAAGGATGGCCGGGCGGCGGTGACGCCGGCCGAGGCGCTGATTTCCGGCGTGGCCCTCGGCGTCGCGTCGACGCTCGTCCTCGGCCTGCTGGCCAACTGGCTGGCCGCGGCCCTCGCGGACGCGGCGATCTTGTTCTACGTGTTCGTGTACACCCTCGGGCTGAAGCGCAGGACCGCAGCCAACATCGTGATCGGCGGCGCGGCCGGCTGCTTCCCCGTGCTGGTCGGCTGGGCCGCTGTCACGGGGACGGTCGGCTGGCCCGCGGTGCTGCTGTTCGCGGTCATCTTCTTCTGGACTCCGCCGCATTTCTGGGCGCTGGCCATGAAGTTCCGCGACGACTACGCGGCCGCGAAGGTGCCGATGCTGCCAGTCGTCGCTTCCGCGCGGACCGTCGCACGCAAGATCCTGGTTTACTCCTACCTCATGGTGGCCGCCACGCTCGCGCTGATCCCGTACGCGGGCTGGGTCTACGGCGGCTGCGCGATCGTGCTCGGCTGCTGGTTCCTTGCCGAGGCGCACCGGCTCAGGAGCGGGGTCGCCGCATCGGCGCCCGCGGTGCCGATGCGGCTGTTCCACCTGTCGATCGCCTACCTCACGCTGCTGTTCGCGGCCGTGGCGGTGACGTCGCTGCTGCCGTGGCGAGGCTGATCAGCGTGACCCCCGCCAGCGTGACCCCCGGCCTGACCCCCGCCGGCGAGCGGACCCGGCCGTCCTGGCTGTTCCTGCTCCGGCCGAAGTGGCTGTGCTGGCACGCGTTCGCGGTCCTGGCGACCCTCGGAATGCTCTGGCTAGGCCGCTGGCAGTTGCACCGGGCCGAGTCTGGAAATGAGCTGAGCTGGGCGTACACCTTCGAGTGGCCGCTATTCGCCATCTTCGGGCTGCTGTTCTGGGCCAGGTCGCTGCGCGAGGAGGTACGGGACAGGAGCAGACAGCCGGCGGCCGAGCCGGATGCGACGGAGCGTACGGACCCGTCGCAGTCCGATGCTGACGCGGCCTACCTGGACCGGCTGCGTGCGGAGACCCGGGGCCACGGCCGCTGGCACGGCTGGCGCTGACTCACTGAGCGATAGAGAAGATCGTGAAGCCGAACGGCCTGGCGGTCACCGCGGCCGCGGAAACGGTGACTCCGGATCCGAGGACGGCCTTCGCGGTCGCCAGCCGGGGGAGTTCATGGGCAAAGCGCTCGGTCCGCCCGGAGGGGTTGACGACCACGAGAAAACGACCGCCCCGCACGTAGGCGAGCGGGTAGCCGTCGTGGAGCACCTCCAGGCTGGCGGCCGGTCCTGTGCCGAGCTCGGCGTTGTCCTTGCGCAGCCGGATCAGGTCCCGGACCAGGTGCAGCAGCGAGTGCTCGTCCGCTCGCTGGGTGGCGGCGTCAGGGCGCTGCGGGTCGGGGTCGAGCGGCAGGTAGAACCGCTCCGGCGGGGCGCTTGAGAAGCCGCCGCCCGCGCCGGGCTCCCACTGCATGGGGGTGCGGGAGCCCGCCCGGTTGTGGCGGGGTCCCAGAACGCTGCCCTCGACGTCGCCGAGCCCGGGGACGAAGCGCATGCCGATTTCCTCGCCGTAGTAGATGGCGGGGATGGCGGGCCAGGTGAGCAGGAAGGCGAAGGCGGCGGGCAGCTGCCCGGCCTCGCGGGTGCCGCAGCGCAGCCGGGCGAAGTCGTGGTTGGCCGTGGGCAGGAGAATCCGGCCCGGTCCTCCGGCGGCGGCAGCGGCCGCGGCGTAGGCATCGGCGAAGGCGCGTGCCGTGCCGCGGCCGGCGGCGTCGAAGTAGGGCGCGGCCGGGGGCCACTGGTCCTGGTCGGTGCCCTGGCGGTTGTTCCACAGGGAGCGCAGCGGCTGTCCGTCGCCCGGCCCGCCGTGGTGCAGGAAGAAGTCGGCATCGAATCCCGCCGGGACGGAGGTGGCGGGGTCTCCCCATTCAGCGATGATCACCGCGCCGGGGTGCTCCCGGTCGAGCCAGGACCGCATGCCGGTCCATAGCGCGGCCGTTTCCGCGTGGCCGGGATCATCCTTGACCAGGGAGGCGGCCAGGTCGACCCGGAATCCTGCCACGCCGAGGCCGAGCCAGTGGCCCATGATGCCGCGCAGCGCCGCCCGGTTGGCCCGCGGGCCTTCGGAGTCCGGCGGCTGGCGCCATGGCTGGTTCTGGTCGGGTCGTGCGTAGCCGTAGTTGAGCGCCGGCTGGAAGTCGAAGAAGTTCGGCAGGTAGCCGCCTGGCCTGGTTCCCGGCGAGGGCACGAAGCCGTCCGGCGCCGGGTCCGGCGCCCAGATGTAGCGATGGTCGGCCGGGTCATCCGCGGAACTGGTGAACCAGGGGTGCTGATCGGAGGTATGCCCGGCGACGAGGTCGAGCAGAATCCTGATTCCCCGGCGGCCCGCCTGGTCGACGAGCCTGGCCAGGTCATCGTTGCTGCCGTAGCGGGGAGCGATGCCCAGGTAGCCGGCGACGTCATAGCCCGCGTCACGGAATGGCGACGTGAAGCACGGCGAGAGCCAGACCGTGGTGACGCCCAGCCAGCTCAGGTAGTCGAGATGGTCGATCACCCCCCGCAGGTCACCGATGCCGTCGCCGTTGGAGTCAGCGAAGCTCTGCGGATAGACCTGGTACAGGACGGCGTCAGCGAGCCATGAAGTGGCGGGCGCGGCGCGTGTCACGGCTCAGGCCCTCCCGAGCTGGCTGCTGTCCCGCTCGACGAGCTCGGTGTCGAGGATGACCCGCTTGCGGGACGTGCCCTTGTCCGCGATCTCCGCGACCAGCAGCCGGGCCAGCTCCCGGCCGATCTGCTCGACCGGCTGATGAATGCTGGTCAGCGGCGGATCGGTGCTCTCGGCGCCGGGCAGGTCGTCAAAGCCGACCACGGCCACGTCCGCCGGGACGCGGCGGCCGGCTTCCCGCAGCGCCCGCAGCGCGCCGTAGCTCATCAGCTGGCCGGCTACGAACAGCCCGTCGATATCAGGCCGGCCAGCCAGCAGTTCCGCGGTGATCAGCCGGCCCGACTCGGTGGTGAAGTCCCCGAACCCGATCAGGTCGTCGCCGTGCTCCAGGCCAGCCTGGGTGAGGGCCCGGCGGTAGCCGCTGAGACGGTCCACGCCGGGTGCGATGCCTTGCTGCGCGGCCACCGTCGCGACCACCCGGCATCCCTTGTCGAGCAGGTGCCGCACCGCGGTGTAGGCCCCCTGCTCATTATCGACGTCGACGTAGCTGGCCGACTTCTTGGACAGCGACCGCGCGTTGGCGACCAGCGGGATGCCCTTGTCCAGGAGGTGATCCTGCAGCTTGTCCCTGGTCTCGTTGTAGGTGAGGAGCACCCCGTCCACAGGACCGGTGGCCAGGTACGCGCGGAGCCGCTGCTCATCGTGGTCGTTCTGCGGCAGGAACACGGCGATCTGCAGGTCGTAGCTATTGAGGATCTCCGCGATGCCGCCGAGCAGCTGACCGAAGTAGGTGCTGCCGAACACGATCGTGCTCTCCTCGGCCAGCACCACGGCAATCGTGCCGCTGCGCCTGGTGCGAAGCGAGCGTGCCGCCCGGTTGACGACATAGCCGAGCCGGTCAGCGGCCTGAAGGACCGATGCGCGGCGGTCGGCGCCGACCCTGTCATCGCCGTTGAGCACCCGCGAAGCGGTGGAAACGGAGACGCCGGCCGCGACCGCTATGTCGCGCAGGGTAACCGTGTGGTTGTCGTCCATCGCCCTCTCATCTTCCGGGTTCCTGAAAACGTTATACAGGAACGCAGCCGACCAGGCGAGCCGCCTCGCCGAGCTTCGAAGCCGGGCTTGTCCACGTTACGCCCGGTCAAAAGGGTACGTAGCGGCGAAGCTTTCAGGCGAGATCCTATTGACACGGGCGGCGTCTGGCCAGTAAGAAGTGAGCCCTGTGAAAACGTTGTCTTAGGAGGCCGAGGATGTCGCTGTTCCGACACCGCCTGCTCGCTGTCGCTGGTATCGCAGCCGCACTCGCTCTTACCGCCTGTGCCGACAACGGGTCGCCGTCATCGAGCTCGCCGGGCGGCACGGGGTCGCGGGCTGGCGGGAACCTGGTGATCGACACGCTCACCCCGCCGGTCGACTTCAACACCAACGCCACCGTCGACAACGAGTCCATCTGGATCCTTGAGCAGGTGGCGCAGACGCTGTACTCCAACGGCCGGGACGGGAAGTCGCTGACCCCCACCCTGGCGACCGGCTACACCGTGTCCGGCAATCGCACCGTGTGGACCTTCACGCTCCGCAAGGGAGTCAAGTTCTCCAGCGGCGCGCCGCTGACCGCCAAGGACGTGGTCTTCTCGCTCAACGCGGCCCGCGATCCGAAGAACGTGTTCTCGTTCGTGGACTCCGCGATCGCCTCGGTGACGGCGCCCGACGACAGCACCGTGGTGGTCAGGACGAAGTACCCCTGGGCCCCGCTGCTGGCCGACATCGCCTTTGTCGGCAACGCGATCCTGCCCGCCAGCTACGGCGGTCAGACCGCCGCGGCCTTCTACAACCACCCGATCGGCACCGGGCCGTTCAAGTTCGACAAGTACGTCAAGGGCCAGTACGTGAAGCTGGTCAGGAACCCGGATTACTGGCAGCCAGGCAGGCCCTACCTCGACAGCGTGACCTTTGACGCGATCGCCAACGGCAACACCCGGGTGTCGCAGCTGCAGAACGGGCAGGCGCAGGTCATCGAGTCGGCGCCGTACTCCCTCATCAGCTCGCTGAAGTCGGCTGGCTTCAACACCGGCCTTTACCCCTCGACCCGGATCGACTACGTGACGATGAACGAGAAGGTGAAGCAGCTCGCCGACATCCACGTGCGGCGTGCCATCAGCGAGGCGATTAACCGGACCGCGCTGATGAAGGCGGTCTTCTTCGGCCAGGGCACGGTGGCCGACTCGCCGTTCATGCCGGCGGTCACTTACTACACGCCGGACGCCGGCGTGCTGCCGTTCAGCCTCGCCCAGGCCAGGAAGGAACTAGCCAGGTCGGCCTATCCGCACGGCGGCTTCAGCATCGACTTCATCGCGGCCGCCGGAGACCAGGTCCAGTCGACCGTGGCCCAGATCGTCCAGCAGGACCTCAAGCCGCTGAACATCAACGTCAGCATCCGCTCGCTCGACCCGTCGCAGGTCACCGCGCAGGAGCAGTCGTTCCACTTCGGGATGCGCGAGACCCTGTGGACCATGGACATCGTCGACCCGGACGAGTACGCGGGGTTCAGCTTCGATGGCACCGCCGGCTCCTTCTCGAACTTCACTCACTACAACGACCCGAAGGTGAACAAGCTGATCGAGGCGGCTGAGAAGACCTTCTCCGGCAGCGCGCGGGCCAGCCTGTACGCGCAGGTGCAGAAGCAGGTGGCGGCTGACGCGCCGATGGTGTGGCTGGGCGAGAGCCCGTACAACTACCCGCACACCAGCGACCTGCACGGCTTCTACGTCTTCCCGGAGGGCTACGAGGACCTGCAGGATGCCTGGCTGAGCAAGTGAGGCGATACCTGGCGGGCCGGGTGGCCCTGCTGGTGCTGGTCATGTTCGGGGTCACGCTGGGCACCTTCTCGCTGCTGCACCTGGTGCCCGGCGATCCCGCCAGGACGCTGCTGGGCGTGCACGCCACCAACCGCGAGGTCGCGATGCTCCGGCACGAGTGGGGGCTGGATCGCCCGGTCTACCGCCAGTACCTGAGTTACCTGGACCGGGTGGCGCACCTGAACCTGGGCACCTCGACCCAGTACCAGACGCCGGTGTCCGCGCTGATCGGCCATGCCCTGCCGGTGACCCTGGCGATGATCGCGATCGGCGTGGTGTTCGCGATCGTGCTGGCTGTCCCGCTGGCCATCGTGGCCGCGCACCGGCCGGGCGCGCTACCCGACCAGCTGGTGCGCGCGGTCCCGCTGGCCGGCCTGGGCATGCCGCCGTTCTGGATCGGCTTCGTCCTGCTGCTGCTGTTCGCGCGGAAACTGAGGCTCTTCCCGGCCGGCGGCTACGGCTTCACCTTCAGCGAGCATGTCAGCTCGCTGATCCTGCCGGGGGTGACGATCGCGATCGCGATGGCCCCGGTCCTGGTGCGCAGCCTGCGAGCCGCGCTGATCGACGTGCTGGACAGCGACTACATCACCGCGGCACATGGCAAGGGGCTGCGGCCGATCCGCGTGCTCGTGCGGCACGGGCTGCGCAACACGGCGATCCCCGGAGTGAGCGTGCTCTCGGTCAACCTGGGCCTGCTGCTCGGCGGCACGGCCGTCATCGAGAGCGTCTACGGCCTGCCAGGCGTCGGGAACCTGCTGCTCAACGCGATCTTCAACCGCGACTTTGACGTGGTCCAGTCGGTCACTCTCGTCTACGCGGTCATCGTGGTCGTGATCAACCTGGCGGCTGACCTGGCCTATGCCGCGCTTGACCCGCGGGTGGTGCTCGCGCCATGACCGGGCTGCTCAGCCTGCCGGCCACCGGGGACGGCCAGCCGGAGCCCGGCGCGCGGGAAGTCCGGGGCGCGGCGCGGATAGTCCGCAATCGCACGCTGCTCGCCGGGCTGCTGGCGCTGCTGCTCATCGTCCTGGCCGTGGTCCTGGCGCCGGTGCTGGCCACGGCCAGCCCGGTCCACCAGGACCTCGGCCAGATTCTGCGGTCACCGTCGCACGCGCATCTGCTCGGCACCGACGAACTGGGGCGCGACATCTGGGCGCGGCTGCTGTACGCCGGCCGCGTCGACCTGCTCATCGGCGTGACCGCGGTGCTGGCCCCGTTCGTGATCGGCACCGCCCTGGGACTGCTGTCCGGCTACCTGGGCGGCTGGATCGACCTGGTGATCATGCGAGTCGTCGACATCGTGGTGGCCTTTCCGTTCTACATCCTGGTGATCGCGGTTGTCTTCGCGCTCGGCGCCGGGGTGTCGTCGATCTTCATCGCCATCACCTGCGTCGGCTGGGTGACGTACGCCCGCATCGTCCGGGGCGAGGTGCTCGTCGCCTCCCGGCTCGGCTACATCCAGTCGGCCCGCGCGGCGGGACTGGGCACGCTGCGGATCCTGATCAGGCACCTGGCGCCGAACGTCGTGACCCAGGCGATCACCTATGCGATGAGCGACGTCGTCCTGACGATCCTCGCCGTGGTCACGCTCGGGTACCTGGGACTGGGCGTCCAGCCGCCGGCGCCGGAGTGGGGAAGCATGATGCAGGAGGGGAGCGCTTTCCTGTCACTGCATCCGCTGCTCGCGACCGCGCCCGGCATCGCGGTGATCATCACGGGACTGGCGCTCTCGCTGATCGGCGACGGCATCGCGCAGGAGCTGAACCGCGGATGAGCCTCCTGCGAGTGAGCGACCTCAGCGTGGGCGTGCGCACCCGCGATGGCATCAGGCCGATCGTCAGCGACGTCACCTTCGCCCTGCGGGAGGGAGAATCCCTGGCCCTGATCGGCGAGTCGGGCTGTGGCAAGACCACCACCCTGCGGGCGGTGCTGGGGCTGTTCCCGCAGTCGGTCGTGCCCGTCGCGGGCCGGGTCGAGTTCGGCGCCCAGGATCTGCTGTCGCTGTCGCGCAGGCAGCTGCGCACCATCAGGGGCAACCGGATCGCGGTGATCTGGCAGGACCCCGGGTCCAGCCTGGACCCGGTCATGCGGGTCGGGGACCAGATCGTGGAGACCATCCGGGCGCACGAGACCGTCTCACGCCGGGCGGCCGCCGCCAGGGCGAGGGAGCTGATGGCCAAGGTGGAGCTGCCCGACGTCGGGCGGCTGTTCCGGGCGTTCCCGCACGAGCTGTCGGGTGGTCAGCGGCAGCGCATCGGCATCGCGGCGGCGATCTCGATGAATCCGGCGGTGCTGCTGGCCGACGAGCCGACCACCGCGCTGGACGTCACCGTCCAGGCCACCGTGCTTGACCTGCTCGCGGCGCTGCGGACCGAGCTCGGGCTGGCGATGCTGCTGGTGTCCCACGACATCGCGGTGGTGGCGAACACCTGCGACTCGATCGCGGTCATGTACGCCGGCCGGATCGTGGAGTCCGGCCCGACGGCTCAGGTGCTGCGGCAGCCGTCGCATCAGTACACCGCCGGCCTGATCGCCTCGGCGCCCGACATCGAGGAGGTGGGCCGCCGTCCGCGCGGGATCGCCGGGATGCCTCCGACAGGATCGGCCGCCACCGCGTGCTCATTCGCGCCGCGCTGCCCGGCGGTCTCGTCGCGGTGCCGCTCCGAGCTGCCGGTCCTCACCCGCGTGCCGGCGGCCGGCGCCGATGGCGACCTCGCTCATGCCGTCGCGTGCTTCCACCCGGCCGGATCGGAGCATGCGGCATGACGGGGACATCGGTGGATCAGGGCCGCGCGCCGCAGGCCGTGCTGCGGGTGACCGGGCTGACCGTCAGCTACCGCGGGCGGCGCGGCCAGCCCGCCGTCCACGCGGTCCGCGACGTCTCGCTGGCCATCGAGCAGGCTGAGATCCTCGGCCTGGTCGGCGAATCCGGCTGCGGCAAGTCCACGCTGGCCCGCGCCCTGGTCGGGCTGGAGCCATCCGGCGGGGAGATCGCGCTGAACGGATCGGTGCTGCCCGCCCGGCGCACCAGGACCCAGGCTCGTGCGATCCAGATGGTCTTCCAGGACCCTTACGGCAGCCTGAACCCCCGCCGGACCGTGGGCAGCGCTCTCACCGAACTGCTGCGCGTGCACCGGCTGCGCGCGAAGGACGAGTGCGCGGATCGTGCCGTCGAGCTGCTGGAGCTAGTCGGGCTGCCGTCCAGGGTCGCCGCCGTGCGCCCCAGGGCGCTGTCCGGTGGCCAGCGGCAGCGAGTGGCCATAGCCCGTGCGCTTGCCCTGGAGCCGAGCGTGCTGGTGGCGGACGAGCCCACGTCATCGCTGGACGTGTCGGTGCAGGCGATGATCCTGGACCTGTTCGCCGACCTGCGGGACCGGCTTAATCTCGCGATCCTGCTCATCACGCACAACCTCGGCGTCGTCAGCGCCATCAGCGACCGGGCAGCGGTGATGTACGGCGGCGAGATCATCGAGCACGGCGCCACCGCTGACGTGCTGCGTCATCCGGGTGCGGACTACACCCGCCGGCTGGTGGCCGCGGTGCCGCGCATCGGGAAGCCGGCGGATCCGACGCGCACGCCGGACGGGCGCGGCTGATGCCCGGACTGATCATGGCCGGGGGTGGCACCCCGCGCCAGTCCGAGGCGGTCGACGCGGCGTTCCGGCAGCTGGTTCGCGGGCCGAGGCTGCTCTACGTCCCGTTCGCGCGCGACGACGAGCCGGCGGTCAGGCTCCGGGAGCTGCGCGCCAGCTTCGCTACGGAGATCGGCAGCATCGAGGTATGGGGCGACCCCTACGAGCTGCCGCGGCCACTGCCGGCTTACGACGCCGTGTACATCGACGGAGGCAACACATTCCAGCTGATGGCGACGGTACGCTCGGCCGGCCTCGGCCTGGCCCTGGCCGATTACCTGGCAGCCGGCGGCCTGATCTACGGCATGAGCGCCGGCGCGATCCTGTTCGGCGCGAGCCTCGCCCCGGCGGCGTTCTTCGATGCGAACGACGCCGGGCTGGCGGACTTCAGCGGTCTCGGCCTGCTCGCCGGCACCTCCATCTGGCCGCACTACCTGCCCGAGAACGACGGCGAACTGCGCACGTTTGCGGCGCGCGAGGGTCATGAAGTGATCGGCGTGGGCGAGGAGGCCGCCGTGCATTTCCTGAACGGACAGTTCAGTGCACTCGGGACGGGCGCGGCAGTGCTGTTCCGGCCTGGCCACCAGGAGCCAGAGCCCATCGGTCCGGCTCGCCTCAGCTAAAGCCGGATTACTGCCCCGCCCCCCTGGCTATTCACGGGCGCCGGGACTGCCGGGCGGGGACCTGGGTGTTCGTGCGCTTCTGGCGGGTGCGCCAGAATGGCCCCCATGGATCTGCATCTCGACGGCAAAGTTGTCCTGATCACTGGCGGGACCGACGGGCTGGGCGCCGCGCTCGCGGTCCGGCTCGTCGAGGAAGGCGCCAGGGTGGCGGTCTGCGGGCGGGACCCCGGCAGGCTGGCCGCTACCGAGGAGTGCCTGCGCGAGGCCGGGGGCGACGTGGTGGCGGTGCAGGCCGACGTGACCAGCCTGGCTGATCTCGAACGGTTCACCGAGGCCGCCGTCAGCAGGTGGGGCCGCGTCGACGGGCTGGTGAACAACGCGGGCAGGAGCGCCACGGGCCGGGTCGATGAGATCGGCGACGAGGTCTGGGCCGAGGACCTGAGCCTCAAGGTCCTCGGGGCGATCCGGTGCACCCGCCTGGCGGTGCCGCACATGGCCGCGGCGGGCGGGGGCGCCATCGTCAACGTGCTGGCCATCGCGGGCAAGGCCCCGGGTGCGGGGTCGCTGCCGACCGCTGCCTCCCGCGCGGCCGGGCTGGCCATCACGAAGGCGTCGTCCAAGGATCTCGCGGGGCAGGGCATCCGGGTCAACGCGATCCTGATCGGCATGGTCGAGAGCGGCCAGTGGCGGCGTCGTGCCGAGGCGGCCGGCCAGTCAGAGAACGAGCTGTACCGCCAGCTGACCGAGCAAGCCGGCATACCGCTGGGCAGGTTCGGGCGGCCGGAGGAGTTCGCCGACCTCGCGGCGTATCTCCTGTCAGACCGCTCGTCCTACGTGACGGGCTCGGCCATCAACCTCGACGGAGGGTCCAGCCCGGTCCTTTAGCCTTCCACGCAGAGCTCTCGCGGGACCGGCGCACCACACGGACGGTCAGCCAGACGGGACCAGCATGCGCTGGAGCTGGAAGGCCATGTTCTTGCTGGGCGCCGGAATCTCGAAACTCCCCTGGGTGATCGGCTGCAGGGCGACGGGAGCGGCCCAGGTCTTGCCGGCGACGATAATGGCGACCTGGCCCTTGGCGCGGTAGGCGGCGGTGGTGACCGCCGTCAGGGCCGCCTTGCCGGCGGCGGGCAGGGTGGCGATGACCGCGTACCCGACGGGCTGGCCCTTCGGTCCAGGGGGCTGCTTATCCAGGGTGATCCCGGCGGAGGTGATCGTGACCGGCTTGCCGAGCTGGCGGTAGCACTGGGCGCCGCCGGGAGTCGGGACAATGGTCGGGGGGAGCCCGGCGGTACCGGACGGGCAGTGCCCCGCCGCGGATGGGGGCTGGCTGAGCACGGCTTCCAGGACGATCGCTGTCGCCAGGTGGCGCGGGGCGGGCGATGCCACGGGCCCTAAAGGGAGCACATGGCTGCAGCCGGAAACGGCGAGCACCAGGGCCGAGATCACGATGCCCGCACCCGCCGGGCGGCTGCCAGTTCCTCGCACGGTACGTCCTCGCACGGTTACGTCCTCCAGGATAGGCACAGCGGGATAGGCACAGCGGGATAGGCAAGGCGGGCGTCATCCCCGGTGCGGGCGCAGCGGCTGCGCGGGCAGGGCTCGCTGGCCGCGGGCGGCGTCCGGGGCGACCAGCGCGGCGGCGATCACCAGGATGAGCAGCTCCGCCAGGCCGACATAGACCAGGTGCGGGCCTTGCAGGTAATAGGTCAGCCGGGGGTCTTGCAGGTAGTTGCCGAGCGAGACGATCCGGTAGGCCCCGGCGACGGCGGCGAGCAGCACCAGGGTCAGCGACCAGACGCCAGAACCGGCGCGGCCGGACCAGGCTCGCGGCGCGTGCGCCAGGCAGGCGAGGATGACCAGGATGCAGCACAGTCCGGGGAAATCGGGCTGCCAGGCAGGGTGCCCGGCCGGCCCGGCCAGCAGCGTCGCGCCCCCCAGGATGGTGACGGCGGCCAGCGCCAGCAGCCAGGGTCGGCGCGCGGGCGGCGGGGCGTCCCGGTGGAACGCGGCCATGGCCAGGACCGGGGCCAGGTCGAGCAGGAACCAGAAGGCCCACGACCCGTAAGGCGACTGCAGGCCGCCGGTGAGCTGCCAGTGCGTCAGCCAGACCAGGTCCGCGAGCATGGCCAGCACCGCGATGATCCGGGCGGCCCGGTACTGGCCCAGGATCATCGCCCCGAAGACC
Organism: uncultured Actinomycetota bacterium; assembly: GCA_963725175.1. Classification (GTDB taxonomy): domain Bacteria; phylum Actinomycetota; class Actinomycetes; order Streptosporangiales; family Streptosporangiaceae; genus DASUBV01. The sequence goes on along the minus strand of CAVRXH010000006.1, from coordinate 648,082 downwards.
ACGATCCAGGCGCAGCCAAGCAGGTACCACACCGTGGGCGGCCACATGCCGCCAGGCGAGTAGGTGAGGATGGCCGCGGGCGGCGCGGGAGTCACCCGGTAGGGCGTCGCGGCCAGGAACAGGAGCGGCTCAAGGCCGCGCACCGCATGGATCAGCAGCACGGCGAGTACCGCGCCTCGCACGGCCTGCCCCCAGGCGAAATAGCGGCGCGGGGCGCCCGTCCCGCCCAGGTACAGCCGGGCGGCCAGGCGCGCCACGCTCGCGCGCTCCGGCCAGCTAGGCCTGCAGAACTTCTGCACGGCCTCGTCGGTCTCCTGGTCGCCGGTCAGCCAGGTGTCCAGGAAGGCGGCGACCATGTCCTCTTCCCAGGTTTCCCGGTAGTAGCCGGGCAGCAGCCGCAGCACCCGCCGGTACCGCTTCTCCAGGTTCCGGTCACCGCTCATCCAGCTGCCTCCGTGCCGAGCCGGCCCAGTCTCGCCCGCACGACGCGGGCGCTGGCGGCACGAAGCTCGGCTTCCTCAGCCAGCGCACGCCGCCCGTCGCTGGTAAGCCGGTAATAGCGGCGCAGCCGCCCGTCGTGCGATTCCTCCCGGTCGGGCTCGATCAGGTCCTCGGTGGCGAGCCGGTCCAGCACCCCGTACAGGCCGCCGATCTTCAGCCGGACCCGGCCCTGCGACAGCTCGTCAACCTCGCCCACGATGCCGTACCCATGCCGCGGGCCATCGGCCAGCGCGGTGAGCACGAAGAACGCCTGCCCTGTCATGGGCTTCCCGACCATGGCGACCAATATAATGGAAGCCAAGATATCAGTCGAGCCAGGGCTGCCGAGATCGCTAACCAGCGGACCAGCGTCGCGGTCAATGGTCAGATATGGCGGTGACTGACTGGGAGGCGTGGCTCCGGGATGGGCGAGTTTTCCCGACCCGCGAGCGTCCCGCCCGGTGCGGGCACGGGTCACCGTGTACCGGGAGGGCGAGACAGCGAGTATCGAGATCGCGGACCTGCCACTTGCTCATCCGGCCGTCCAGGTGCTTCCCGGCGGCCGCGTGCTCATCGTGGCGGCCCGCTGCCGGTGGCGGCCAGACGGCCCCGACCGCAACGCGATCATCTACGACAGCGCCGGCCGCGCGGTCGCCGAGAAGACTCTTGGCGACGGTATCGAGCACGTGCGCGCGGCCCGTTCAGGCCATATCTGGGTGGGGTATTTCGACGAGGGCATCTTCGGGAACTGCGGCTGGGCGATTCCGGAGCGCCGCCGCCGCTCGGCGCGGCGGGGCTCGTGCGGTTCTCGCCGGAACTGGAGCCTGACTGGCACTACCCCTCGGCCGGTGACCCGCCCTGGGGCGCGATCAGCGACTGTTACGCGCTCAATGTCGATGGCGACACCGCCTGGGCCTGTTACTACACCGACTTTCCCGTGGTGCGGGTCCAGGCGGGCACGATCACCGGCTGGCACAACACCATTGCCGGCGGCGCGAAGGCCATCGCCGTCGCCGGCGGGATCGTGGCCCTGTCTGGCGGCTACGGCCCCAGCCCTCGGCCTGGATGACCAGCGACTGCGATGACGCGCGGCCAGCCGGGGCAGCCAGCCGGGCCGCCGGTTCCTTGACGGACCGGACGGGACGTGTTAAATCACGTCTTAATAAAAGTCCTGTATTAGGAGCCGCCGCGTGCGTGCGGGCCTCTCCCGGATCACCCGCCCCTGCCCGCGGATACCTCCGCGGGACGCGCCTGCCCCGGCGCGGGAGCGAGCATCCCGGCCCCGGCAGGGCATGAGAAGAGGAGCAAGAGGATGGGCCTAATCCCCGCCCCGCAGCCGGCCGGAACCCGGCGCGCCAGATTACGCAGGCTCCGTGTCGCGGGCTGCGCGGGCTTCGCGGCTGTCGCGCTGGCCGCCCTGACGCTGACCGGCGGCACGCACTCCGCGGCTAACGCCGCCACCGAAGGCGCCTACGGGGGGACGCCGGTCGCGGTGCCCGGCACGGTACAGGCGGCGAACTACGACACCGGCGGGCAGGGCGTCGCCTACAACGTCACCTCCACCAACGGCACGTCGAACAGCTACCGGTCCGACGGGGTCGACCTGGAGGCGTGCTCGGATGCCGGCTGCGGGTATGACCTGGGGTGGACCGCGTCCGGACAGTGGTTCAAGTACACGATCGACGTGGCCTCCGCCGGAACCTACGCCGTCAGCCTGCGCCTGGCCGCGCCCAGCGCGGTCACCGACGCGCTGCACATCGCCAACGCCGCGGGGACCAACCTCTCCGGTAACGTCACCGCGCCGGCCACCGGCGGCTACCAGACCTGGACGACCGTCACGGCCAGCGTGGCGCTGACCGCCGGCGTGCAGACGCTGACGGTGGATCAGGACAACGCCGGCTGGAACATTCACTACCTGACCTTCGGCACCACGGGCATCAGCACCTCGGCGTGGTACGAGGTCGTGAACGAGAACTCCGGCCTGTGCGCCAGCGCCGCCGGCGGGGGAACCGCCAACGGCACCGCCGTCGAGCAGCTCGCCTGCACCGGGGCGACCAGCCAGCTCTGGCAGTTCGACTCCGTGGCCAGCGGCGAGTACGAGGTGCTGAACGACAACGCCCAGTCCGCGGCCGAGGCCTGGAACATCACCGGCGGAGTGGGCGCCACCGGCAACGGCGCCCTGCTCCAGACCTGGGCCTACGGCGGCACCGGCGATACCAACGAGCTGTTCGCCGCCAATCAGCAGAGCAACGGCTACTACAACTTCGTGGCCGACAACTCCAAGCTGTGCATCGACACTCCCGGCGCGTCCACCGCCAGCGGGGTGCAGCTCCAGCAGTACACCTGCAACGGCACCGGCGCGCAGGAATTCAGCCTCGTGCAGCCGTCCGGCGGTGGCGGCGGGACCGGCGGAACCGGTTACGGCGGCTTCCCGTCCTCGTTCTGGGGCAACACCAGCAGCATCCCCAGCGCCGGGTCGGGCGCCATCGAGTTCGACTTCATCAACGCCACCAACGGCCAGTATCCCGACAGCGAGGTCTACTGGGACGTCAACGGCGTCGAGGAGTCGATCGCGCAATCGCCGTACTACACGATGACCTCGTGCACCGCCTGCCGGATCTACTTCTACCTCGGATCGACCAGCAGCTCGTACAACGACTTCATCGAGCTGAACTCCAGCGGCACGACGATCAACGCCGACACCTCACGGGTCGACGCCTTCGGGCTGCCGCTGGCGATTCACCTGCATAACTCCAACAACACCGACACCGTGGTGGGGGAGGACGACCAGGTCTTCGCCGAGACCAGGACGGCCCTGTTCTCCCAGTTCGAGAACGCGATGCCCGCGCCGTTCCAGCAGCTCGCCACCGTGAACGCGCCCTACAGCATTCCCGCGCCCAGCGACGTCGCGGCCTTCCAGCCCGGCGGCGCGGACGCCAGTTACATGGTGTCGTACGCCGCGTCGGTCGGCGCTACCGAGACCACCCAGGAGGTTTTCGGGTGCGAGGGCGGAGGCTCCCCGAGCCTCAGCGGTGACCCGACCCTGTGCGCGGCCCTGAACCGCGGCGTCGCGCAGGACTCCACGACGGTGCAGAACACGCCGTCTGACTACTACAAGACCGCCCCGTTCAACTACTACTCCTGGTTCTGGCACTCCGTCGCCGTCAACGGCCTCCAGTACGGCTTCGCCTACGACGACGTCAACGGCCAGTCCTCCGACTTCAACAGCACCAACGCCCAGTACGTACAGGTAGCCATCGGCTGGTAAACCAGTCCCGGCCCCGGCGGGGTGCGCAGGAAATCCGCGCACCCCGCCGGGGCATGTTCAGTTCAATATAAGACTTTATTGATAGGAAATATTGACAATACCGAGGCTGCTTGCGACGCTGGCGATGTGCCCGAAGGAAGGAAGGCGGCAAGATGACTGACACGCTCAGCGCTCCGGCGTCCGCCGGGATCCGCAGGCTGGCCGGCCGCATCGGCGCGGAGGTGACCGGCGTGGACGCCGCGGCGGACCTCAGCGACGCGACGGTCGCGGAGGTCCGGGCGGCCCTGCTCAGGCACAAGGTGATCTTCCTGCGCGACCAGCGGCTCGACTACGCCGGCCAGGTGGCCTTCGCGCAGCGCCTGGGCTCGCTCACGCTGGGCCACCCGACGCTGGCCTCGCCGGCGGGACGGCCGTTCCTGGAGGAGATCGACTCGCACCAGGGCGGCCGGGCCAACTACTGGCACACCGACGTGACGTTCGTGCAGCGGCCGCCGGCGTTCACGCTGCTGCGGGCCGTGGTCATCCCGCCGGTCGGCGGCGACACCATCTGGGCGAACACCGCGACGGCCTACGAGAGCCTGCCCGGCGAGCTGCGCGACCTAGCCGACCGGCTCCGGGTCGTGCACACCAACGCCTACGACTACGCGGCGGCACCTGGCCGGGAAGAGCGGCTCGACGACGCCACCGAGGCGCGCCGCAAGGAGTTCGTCTCGCGGATCTACGAGACCGAGCATCCGGCGGTCCGGGTGCATCCAGAGACCGGCGAGCGCTCCCTGCTGCTCGGCGGGTTCGCCCGCTCGGTGGCCGGGCTGACGCCGCAGGCGGGCCGGGACCTGATCCGGATCCTGCAGGAGTACATCACCCGGCCCGAGCAGACGGTTCGCTGGCAGTGGCGGGTTGGCGACCTGGCGATCTGGGACAACCGCTCCACCCAGCACTACGCCATCTTCGACTACGGCACGCAGCACCGCCGTGGCGAGCGCGTCACCGTGGCGGGTCCGGTCCCGGCCGGCGTCGACGGCCGCCCGAGCGTGGCCCTCTCCGGCGATGCCGAGGCGTACTACGCCGGCCGCGCGGCCTGACGAAGCCCGGCCTGTTCCTCCCTGCCGGCGGACCACCAGGCCAGGCCTGAACACCGCCAGCCCGAGGTAGCGTGACCATCATCGCGGTCCGTGGCGCCGCTGCCTTCGCGCCTGAAGCTTGCTCCAGGGAGAGCCGGGTAGCGTCCTGATCCGAATATGGACCAACGAGGACTATACTTCTAATCATGAGCATCGCCGCGACGCCCGTGCCGCTCTCCGAAGCCAAGGCTCATCTGTCGGAGCTGGCCAGGCGAGTACGCCAGCAGCATGAGCGGATCACGCTGACCCGTAACGGTGTGGCCGAGGCTGTCCTGCTCTCTGTAGATGATCTTGAGGGCCTGGAGATGACCCTGGAGGTCCTCGGCGACCGGGAGTCGATCGCGCGCGTCTACGAGAGCCTCGTCGCCCTGGAGCGGGGCGAGCCCGGCGCCGACATGGCGACCGTTCGTCAGGACCTGGCTCGCCGCCGGTCCGCCGGCTCGTGACGGAACGTCCCGTGCGCTACGAGGTCCGCTTCCAGCCTGCGGCACGACAAGCGATCAGCCATCGGCTCCCGGAAAGCGTCGCCTCGGCGGTTCTGGAGTTCTGCGACGCCGCACTTGCCCTGAATCCCCACCGGGTCGGCGAGGCGCTGTTCGGGCCGCTGGCAGGCTGTCACGGTGCCCGTCGGGGCACCTACCGCGTCGTCTACCGGATCGACGAGAGCAGCGCCACAGTCGACGTTCTCGATATTGACCATCGATCCGAGATCTACCGCCGCCCGTAAGCGGCGTTACCGACAGGCAGCGGTTGCCGACAGGCGATCCCGCGAGCAGCGCACCTGCTTGAGATCTGCCTGCAGCCTCATCAGGGGCAACGCAATTGCCTGATGCAAACCGGCAATTCGGCGGTATCGGAATGGCGCATGCACCTGCCGCCATAACGTTCTATTGCGATGTGCCCGGGCGTCGGGCATAGTCCAGGCGTAATGGGCTCGTGGCCGCCGGGCGCGGCCACAGCCGGGGGAGGGGACCGATGCGACAATCGCATCCGCGCAGGGTAGTCGGCGTCCTTACGGTCGCGACCGCGGTCGCGGCGGTCGTCGCGACGGTCACGGCCGGGGCCTCGCCCAGCCAGGCCGCGGCCCGGCAGGCGAAGGGCTGCGCGCCAGCCGTGTTCTATGGAGTAAAGGGCTCCGCGGAGAACGGTTCCTCCGCCTCGATGGGTCCCACCATCAGCACGCTGGCCAGCCTGCTCAAGACCGACCTGGCCGGCAGCGTCCGGATGACGGTGGTGCCCGTCTCCTATCCGGCCGTGTCCGCGCTGGCCGCCATCGACGGCGGCCTGTTCAACGGCGCGAACTACCAGGCCAGCCGGGACAAGGGCGTCGCCGCCCTGTCCAGCCTCGTCATCGGTCAGCTCGCCAAGTGCCCGGACACCCGGCTGGTGCTGGCCGGCTACAGCCAGGGCGCCGACGTGGTCGGCAAGTACCTGGCCAGCGGCCTGCCGTCGCTGGTGACCAGCCACATCGCCGGGGTCGCGATGCTCGGCGATCCCCGGTTCAACCCGGCGAGCACCTCCATCGACGCGGGTTCGTTCAACCCGAAATACGGGCCCATTTTCGGCAAGTTCCCGCTCTTCCCCGCCGAGCACCACGCCGAGGGCCGCAGGAAGCTGGTCCCCGCCGCGCTGCGCGCCGCCACGATCAGCGTCTGCGACAAGGGCGACATGATCTGCAACTACACCTGGTCCAACGCGGTGCACTGCTTCCGGGTCGGCGTCTGGGCGAAGTTCTTCGCCAGCATCGTGGGCAGCGTCGTGGTGCCGGTCCCCGAGCTGAGCAAGACATGCCCGCACTTCCTGTACCCGGAAAAGGACACCGCGCCGGCCACGGCGGGCGGCCGGGTCACCGACACGGCGGTGGCCCGGTTCCTGGCGGCCCGGCTGGCCCGGTGGAGCGGCAGCACGCCGCCGGTGCCGCCGGGCGGGACGAGCGACGGCGGCGCCTCGCTGACCCAGGTGTCCTGCGCGTCGGCCGCGTTCTGCGGTGCGACCGGGAGCTACCTCGACGCGGCGGGCAACGCCGTGGGCCTGCTGGAGACGCTGTCGGGCGGCCGGTGGGCGGCTCAGGAGGCGCCGCTGCCCGCCGACGCGAGCCCGGAAGGCGAGCAGGGCGTGACGATGTCGTCGGTGTCCTGCCCGGCGGCCGGCACCTGCGTCGCGGCGGGCTTCTACCCGACGGCCAACGGGGACCGGGGGCTCATCGCGGCGTACTCCGGCGGCGCCTGGAAGGTCAGCGAGGCGCCGCTGCCGAAGGAGCCGGCCGGATCCAGCATCAGCCTGGACCTGTCGTCGGTGTCCTGCCCGTCCGCCGGCGCCTGCGTCATCGCCGGCGAAGACAACTACTCCCCGCCGGACGCCAGCGAGGGCGACGACGGCGTGCTGGAGACCCTGTCGGGCGGCACCTGGAAGGTCACCAGCGTGCCGGTCCTGTCGAAGTACAACTACGACGTCAAGCTAGCCTCCATCTCGTGCCCGTCCGCGACCTCGTGCGCCGCGGCGGGCGTCTACATCGACGCCCCGGCCGGCGACCACCCGGAGGGCCTGCTCATGACGCTGTCCGGCGGGAAGTGGCACGTGCTGCGGGCGCCGCTGCCGCCTGATGCCGTGAATATCGCGCCGATGCCGGACGTTCCCCCCACCGAGCTGATGGCGGTGACCTGCGCGTCGGCGGGCCGGTGCGTGGCCGTCGGCCAGTACACCAGCGCGGTGTACTCATCGCCCGGCGTCGTGGCCTCCTATCTCGGCCGCGCGGTGATCGAGACTCTCTCAGGCGGGAAGTGGGCCGATACCCGCGCGCCGCAGCCGACCGGCGCCGACAGCGAGGGAAACGAGGCATGGCTGTCCGCTGTCTCCTGCCCGTCGGCCGCCTGGTGCGTCGCCGCAGGGGGCACCGAGAACGCAGGCAACTACCAAGGACTGCTGGAGACCCTGTCGCAGGGCAAGTGGTCCCTGCACGTAGCGGGCCTGCCCGCCGGCGCCATCAACGGTGCCGAGCAGCTCCAGGTGGCCTGCGCCTCGGCTGGGAACTGCCGCGCGGCCGGCTACTACACCAGCAAGGACGGGAGCTGGCAGGGACTGGCGCAGACCCTGGCCGGGGGCAGGTGGCAGGCGGCGGCGGTGCCCGCGCCCGCCGGCTCGGACAGCGCCGTCCTCAACGCGCTGTCCTGCGGGTCCGCCGCCTCCTGCGTGGCGGTCGGCCAGGGCTGGGGCGCGAAGGGCTACCTCCGCCCGGTGGCGGTCCGGCTGGCCGGCTAGCTCTTTTCGTCCCGAACGGCGGACGGCGCCCGGCTGGCCCGCCGCCCAGGCTGGCGACCGGCCAGCCACGGCCCGCGCAGGCGCTAGTCGGTAAAAGTAGGGTCGGCGCCGTGCAGGCGCGGCGCCCGGCCCTTGGGCTCCTCCCAGTCTTCCTGCCGTCCCAGCGCGGTGAGGTCCAGCAGCGAGTAGCTGCCGCCGAGGCCATCGGTGCCCCGCGCCCACGTCGAGTAGGTGTGGAAGACCTGGTCCCCGTCCCGCAGGAAGCAGCTGAGCCCCGGTACCTCGGTCGACTCGTTGTCGCCGAGCATGTCGGGCTCCTCGCGGTAGTTGTAGGTGAACTGCTGCCTGGCCTTGTCCACGGTGGCGTAAAAGTCGAAGTTGAAGTCGCCGCCGCCCGAGGAGTACCAGGGCACGCTCCAGCCGCGCTCCTCGCGGTACTTCTCCAGCTTGTCCAGCGGGGCGCGCGACACCAGCACGAAGTGGGTGTCCCTGGACTTGAGGTGCGTCAGGAGCCCGTCGGAGATCTCGTCGATCGACGCGGTGCAGCCGGGGCAGCCGGTGTCCCAGTCGGGGCCGAACATGACGTGCTGGATGATGAGCTGCCGGCTGCCGCCGAACAGCCCGGCCAGGGAGACCAGCCCGTCCGGGCCGTCGAACAGGTACTCCTTCCCGACGGCCACCATCGGCAGCCGCCGCCGGTCGGCGTTCAGCGCGTCCCGCTCGCGGGTCGCCTGCTTCTCCCTGGTCAGCAGCGCCTTGCGCGCCTCCAGCCACTCCTCGCGGGTCACGATCTCGGGGAAGGCCATGCCTTTCCTCCATCTGTGCTCGGGAATCATTCAGCAGCTTAGACTCTGCGCGGCGCCAGAATTAATCGGTCTGTTCGAATCTGGCACGGTCAGTTCGAGTCCGGCGCGGTCTGTTCGAATCGATGCGCCAGACCTGACCCGGTCAGCCGCCGGCTTCCGACAGGACCGGCAGGTCCACGCCGGGGCGGGGCCTGGCGTCCTCGGGCACGTCCAGGCTGACGTAGGTGCTGAGGGCCGCCCGCTGGTGGCGCTGCGCCCAGAGCAGCTGGCCGTCGGCGCTGTGCGCGCTGGCCAGCCCCTGGTGCGCGCGGGCGGTCTCGTCCAGCTCACCGGTCCGGTCGGCCAGGCTCAGCGCGGCCAGGTGGCGGACCCTGGCGTCCTGCGGCCAGGCCGCCAGCAGCGCCTCGCCCAGGCCGTTCAGCGCCTCGGCCTGGCCGGACTCGTTCCCGGACTGGCGGGACATCGCCAGCGCCTGCTCGAAGCACCCGGCGGCCCGGTCGGTCCGGCCGCGGCGGAGTTCCACCAGGCCGAGCCCGGACAGCCCCCACGCCTCGCCGCGCCGGTCGCCGGTCTGCCGGTAAAGCGCGAGGGCCCGCTCAAGCTGCGCGGCCGCCTCCCGGGGCTCACCGGTCGACAGGCACAGCACGCCGAGGCTGCGCAGCACGTCGGCCTCGCCGTTGCGGTCGCCGATGGCCCGGCACAGGGCGAGCGCCTGGCGCAGGTGGCTGCCCGCGCGCGGGTACTGGCCGCGGCGCAGGTCGATGAGGCCGAGGTGGGCCAGCGCGTACGCCTGCCCCGGCCGGTCCCCGGTCCGCTCGGAGATCTCCAGCGCCTCGCTGAGGTCCCGAGCCGCCGCCGCGTACTGGCCGACGCGGATGCCGACCAGGGCGAGGTTCCGCAGCGCGCGGGCCTGGAAGGCGAGATCCCCGAGGTCGCGGAACAGGGCCAGGGACCGGCGCAGGTGCCGGGTGGCGGTCCGGCTCCGGCGGCCGACCTGGAGGTCGATGAGGCTGAGGTCGTGCAGCGTCCTGGCCTCGGCGTACTGGCTGCCCGCCCGCCTGGCCAGCGCGAGCGCGTCGCGCATCAGCACCCTGGCCTGCTCGTACCTGCCCTGCTGGAGCTCGATCGCGCCGAGGCTGCGCAGCGCGCCCGCCTCGGCGGCGCAGTCGCCGTCCGCGGCCGCCGACTGCCGGGCGCGGGTCTGGACGATGATGGCGTCGGCGAAGTAGCCGCCTGCCCGCAGATAGCGGTCCACGGTGGCGGCGAGCTGGGCAATCAGCCCGGCCAGGTCGTCGCCGGGCATCCGGGTGGCGACGGCGACCAGGTTCGCGCGCTCGGCGTCGAGCCAGGCCCGCGCGGCGTCGGGGCCCGGCAGCGGCGGGACGGGGCAGCCGGATTCGCGCAACGGCGGCCGGCTGGGCGCCTCGGCCGGGAACATCGCGTCCATCGCGTTCGCCGCCGCATGCAGGTAGTAGCCGAACAGTCTGGCGTGTGCCGCCCCCCGTTCTCCGTCGCCGGTGATCGCGTCGCTGGCCCGCTCGTCGCTCGCGGCCAGGTCACGCGCATAGGCGCGGAGCAGGTCGTGCATGCCGTACCGGCCGGCGCCGCCATGCTGGACCAGGTGCGCGCGGGCGAGCTGGTCCAGGAAGCGGGCCGCCTCGTTCCGGTCCGTGCCGGCCAGCGCGGCGACGGCGTAGCGGTCGAAGTCGGGACCGGGGTGCAGGCCGAGCAGCCGGAACGCCCGCGCCGCGCCGGCGCTGAGATGCCGGCAGGACCAGGAGAACACCGCGCGCACCGCCGCCCGTGCGTCGCCGGCGTCCAGCACGTCGAGCCGGCGGTGCTCGTCGGAGAGCTCGTCGGCGAGGTCGGACAGCGGCCGGGCCGGCTGGGCGGCGGCCCGCTCGGCGGCGACCCGCAGCGCCAGCGGCAGGCGGCAGCACCGTTCGGCGAGGATGGCGCAGGCGTCAGGTTCCGCGGCGGCCCGCTCGCCCACCAGCAGCCGCAGCAGCCCGATGGCGTGCTCGGCCGACAGCAGGTCGAGCTCGACGCGGCGGGCCCCGTGCGTGGCCACCAGGCCGGCCAGGTCGTGACGGCTGGTGACGATCGTCAGGCAGCCCGGGTCGCCGGGCAGCAGCGGGCGGACCTGCTCGGGGTCGCTGGCGTTGTCCAGCAGCACCAGCACCCGCCGCCCGGCGATCAGGGTGCGGTACCTGGCTGCCCGCTCGCCGGTGCCGGCGGGGATGTCCCGGCCCGGCACGCCGAGGGCGGCGAGGATGGCGGCCAGCGCGCTCGCGGCGGAGACCGGCTGCTCCGGGTCATAGCCGCGCAGGTCGGCGAAGATCTGGCCGTCGGGGAACTGGCCGGCGACGCGGTGCGCCCAGTGCACGGCCAGCCCGGTCTTGCCCACCCCGGCCGTGCCGCTGACGGCCACCACGACGGGCGCCTCGGCGTCGGGGCCGGCCTGCTCCAGCGCGGTGTTCAGGGCCGCCAGCTCGGCGTCGCGGCCGGTGAACTGCGGCACCGCGGCCGGGAGCTGGCGCGGCGTATCGGGGTCGGCCTGATCCGCGCCGGCGTGCTGGGCGCCGGCCAGCTGGGCCACGGCGGCGGGGACCGTCCGCGCTGCCTGGTCGAGCTGCGCTCGCTGGGCTGGCGGCAGGCCGAGCGCGTCGGCCAGCGCGCGCACCGAGCTGCGGTAGGGCCGGGCCGTTCTGCCGCGTTCCATGTTCGCGATGGCCCTGGCGCTGAGCCCGGACAGCTCACCGAGTTCTTCCTGGCTCAGGCCGCGTGCCAGCCGGTACCCGCGCAGGAGGTCGCCGAGTTCGGGGGGAGGACCGGGCTGCTCTCTTAACATCAGGCCTCCGTGCCCTGGGCCGCCCCCTGAATAGCGCGTTGGAGATCATTGTCATACAAACCGTCCGGGCAGGCCGCGGTCTTGGCCGCAACGGAAACGCCGCCCCGGCGCTCTTATAGTGCGTCGGCCAATTGAGCGGCCGTGCGCATACGGCTAGTCAGCCGTAGACGGAAGGAAAATACGGTGGGCAAGATCCTGGCGCGGAGCGCCGCCACACTCATCCTGTTAGCGACTGCGGGGGCCGTCCGGCAGCGGCCTCAACGGCGTCGCTGCCACCTCGGCCAGCAGCGCGTGGGCCATCGGCGGCACGGGGGCGCGCAAGCCGCTGATCCTGCACTGGAACGGCAGGTCCTGGGCGCTGTCGTCCTGATGCCCGTCCCGCTCGGCCGGCATCAGGACGCGGCGGGCGGCTCGGGCTGAGGCAGGCGGTGCCGCACCGCCGCGCCCGCCCGTACTCCTATAACGCCTCAGCCGATTGAGCGGCCGTGCACGTCCTGTCACTATCGGGCTGAGAACCGTCACTTACGGCTGCTAGCCGGCCGTGAACGGAGGAAAAGACATAGTGCGCACCATCCTGGCGCGCGGCGCCACCGCGCTCGTCCTGCTCGCGGCCCTGGGAGCTGCCACCGCACCGGCCGCCTCGGCCGCCGCCCGGCCCGGCGTCCAGCCGGCCAGCTCCATCAGCGGCTCACTGGGTTCCGTCGCCGTCACCTCGGCCAGCAACGCCTGGGCGGTGGGCACGGCGGGCAGCAACGGTGCGCTGATCATGCACTGGAACGGCTCGAGCTGGTCGCAGGTCTCCGCGCACGCGCCTTCCGGCAGCTACCTCAACAGCGTCGCCGCCGCCTCGGCCGCCAGCGCGTGGGCCGTCGGCGAAACGGGAGCGAGCAAGTCGCTGATCCTGCACTGGAACGGCAAGAACTGGGCGCGGATTTCCCCGCACCTGCCGTCGGGGAGCTACCTGCTGGGCGTGGACGCGGCCTCAGCGCACAGTGTCTGGATCGTCGGCAGCCACGACGCCAGCAATCCGCGGACGCTGATCATGCACTGGAACGGCAAGACCTGGAAGCAGGAAAAGAGCCCGAACCCGAAGGCCGGCCGGAACAACGGCGACGTGCTCTCCGCGGTCTCCGCGGTCTCGAACGGGGACGTCTTCGCCGCGGGTGCCCGCACCGCCAGGTACGCCGGCCCGGTCGGCGGGCTGATTCTGCACTGGAACGGCAAGGCCTGGCGGCAGGCCTCGGCCAGCGCCGTCACCGGGAAGTCGACCGGCGGCATGACCAGCATCGCCGCCACTTCCCGGTCCAGCGCCTTCGTCGGCGGCTGCGACTGCGCGGGCGGTCCCGACGGCGCGGTCATCGGCCGCTGGAACGGCCGGTCGTGGACGAGCGCGCACCTCCCGGTGCGGTCGCTCGGCGGCAGCCTGAGCGGCATCGCCGCGGCCTCCGCGCGCAGCGCCTGGGCGGTCGGCGAGTACTGCAAGTCCGGCTGCGACACCGAGCATGCCGCCTACCGGCCGCTGCTCCTGCGCTGGAACGGCGATTCCTGGAAGCTGTCCGCTGCCCCGGTGGCGCATGGTGCCAGCGTCATCGGCCTCGCGGCGCGCTCGTCGTCGAGTGCCTGGGCGGTCGGCAGCTCAGCCGGCAAGATCCTGATCCTGCACTGGAACGGCAGCTCCTGGAAGACGTCGTCCTGACGCCAGTCCCGTCGATGCCCGCGCCGCGGCAGGCGGCGCGGGCATCCTATGGGCCGTCAGGCCGTTCAGCCGGCGGTCGCGGGCTGCCACGATCGCGGGATGGACTTCAACGGGGCGGCCGGCAGGCAGATGGTGACCGGGGCATCGCGGGGAACTGGCCGCGGCCCGGTACGCAGGCTCGCGGGCCGCGGCGGCGTCGCGCTCGTCGCGGCGGCCGCCGCGGCCGTCACGGTGACCGCGGCCGGTACCGCGGCCTCGGCCGCCGGACGGCCGGCGGTCACCTGGCAGGGCCCGGCCAGGCCGGCGGCCACCTCGGGCTTGCTGACGAGCGTTGCCGCCAGCTCGGCCAGCAACGCCTGGGCGGTCGGCTACGGCGGCGGGCAGGCGCTGACCATGCACTGGACCGGCGCGAGCTGGACGCAGGTGCCGGCGCCCGCCCCCGCCTACAGCTCGCTGGCCGGTGTCGCCGTCGGCGCGACCGACGCGTGGGCGGTGGGCTCCACGGGCACCGACAAGCCGCTGATTCTGCACTGGGCCGGCTCAGGCTGGGCGCGGGTCACCGTGAGCCTGCCGTCCGGGAGCTACCTGTACGGGGTGACCGAGGCCTCGGCGCGCGATGCCTGGATCGTCGGCAGCAGCGGCGCGGACAACTGGCGGACGCTGATCCTGCACTGGAACGGCACGGCCTGGAAGCGGGTGGCCAGCCCGGACCCGAAGCCCTCGGGGACGCACGGTGACACGCTCGATGCCGTGTCCGCGGTATCGCCGGGAGATGCCTGGGCCGCGGGCTGGCTCGCCGGCAAGTCCGGCAACCCGGCTCGCGGGCTGCTGCTGCGCTGGAACGGCAAGGCCTGGAAGCGGGTTGCCGCCGGGGCCATCCCGGCGCAGGGCGGCGTGCTGGCCGGCGTGGCCGGCACCTCCCGGTCCAGCGCGTTCGCGGTCGGCTGCGACTGCGCGAAGGCCTCCGGCGCCGGGATTGCCGACCGCTGGACCGGCCGGAGCTGGGCCAAGATGCGTCTCCCGGCGCGGCCGGCCGTCGCCACCATCGCGACCGTCGCGGCGGCCACCTGGCGCAACGCCTGGGCGATCGGCATGTACTGCACCAAGAAGCGCTGCACCGACGGCCAGGGCGAGCAGCCGATGCTGCTGCACTGGAACGGCAAGAGCTGGCAGCGGACCGCCGCCTCGCTGCCGGCCAGGGCCTTCCTGGGCGGTGTCGCGGTGGTCTCCGCCTCCGACGCCTGGGCGGTCGGCGGCTCGCAGGCCGGCGGCAGCCTCATCCTGCACTGGAACGGCACCGCCTGGGCACCGTCGTCCTGACGCCGCTCCGCCTCGGACAGGCCGTTAATCATTTGAGCCTGCTCGCGCGGATTGCCACCATCACGGGATGAAAACCTTACGAGCTGTCAGCAGGCGCAGGAACATCCGCAGACCGGACGGGATCAGCCGCGGCCCCGCACTCAGGCACGCCGCACGCGGTGTGCTCGCGCTGGCCGTGGCGGCCGCCGGGGTAGCGGCGCTCAGTCCGGCGGCATCGGCCGCTGGCCGGGCGGCGGCGTCCCGCCGTCCGATGCCCCGGTCGCTCGCCGTCCGGCCCGGCGCAGCCTGGCCTGGCCTGGCCCGGCCGGCGGCCGGCTCGGCCATGCTGGCGGGCGTGGCCGCCACCTCGGCCAGCAACGCCTGGGCGGTCGGCTCTGGCGGGAGCGGAGCGCTGGCCGAGCACTGGGACGGCACGAGCTGGGCGAAGGTCCCGGTGTCCGCCCCGCGCGGCAGCATCCTGACCGCGGTCGCGGCGGCTTCCGCCAGCAGCGCGTGGGCGGTGGGCTTCACGGGAAACGGCGCGCCGCTGATCGTGCGCTGGGCCGGCACGAGCTGGGCGCGGGTCAGCCCGCACCTGCCGTCCTGGACCAACCTGTTCGGCGTGACCGCGAGCTCGCCGCGCAACGCCTGGATCGTCGGCACCAGCGGCAAGAGCAAGGCGCGGACGCTGACCCTGCACTGGAACGGCAGCGACTGGAAGCGGGTCACCAGCCCCACCCCCGGCCTTACGGGCGCCAAGAGCGCCGGTGATGCCCTCTACGGCGTGACCGCGGTGTCGCCGGGTGACGTCTGGGCGGCGGGCTGGATCGCCAGCAAGGCCGGCGAGCCGGCGCACGGGCTGCTGCTGCGCTGGAACGGCAAGGCCTGGCGGCAGGTCACGGCCAAGGCACTCCCGGCGAAGGACGGCCTGCTGACCAGCGTGGCCGCGACCTCCCGGTCCAGCGCCTTCGCGGCCGGCTATGAGCGCGCGAAGAACTCCGGCGCCGCGGTGCTTGACCGCTGGAACGGCAGGTCGTGGGCGAAGGCGCACCTCCCGGCCCGGCCGGCGGCCACCGCCGTGGAGTCCGTCGCGGCGCTGTCCGCGCGTGACGCCTGGACGATCGGGCTGTACTGCCCGAAGAAGGAAGGCTGCACCGGTTTCGGGGACCAGGACTACATGCTGCTGCGCTGGAACGGCAGGACCTGGGCCCGCACCGCCATCCCGGTGTCCTCCAGGGACTACCTGAGCGGCGTCGCGGTGGTCTCCGCGTCCGACGCCTGGGCGGTCGGCGGCACGAGGTCGGGCAGCAGCGTCATCCTGCACTGGAACGGCACCGCCTGGTCGAAGTCGTCCTGACGACGGCGGCCCGCGCGGCCCGCTTAGCTGTCCGCCGGGACCGGAGGCCCGGCCCGGCGGACAGCGGGGACGCGGGGAGCGGACGCCTGCGGAACGGGGCGGCGGCGCGTGCGCGCACACTGGGTAGATTGCTGCGCACGGGCGAGCGGGAGGGCCGATGGCAGGAGCGGGCACGCCGGGCGGGCGCGCGGCGGCGGCCGACGCGATCGTGATCGGCGCCGGCGTGATCGGCGCGGCCATCGCGCTGGAGCTGGCCAGGGCAGGCAGGCGGGTGACCGTCGTGGACCGGGCCGGCGCGGCCGGGCACGGGTCCACCAGCGCGTCCAGCGCGATCGTCCGGTTCAACTACTCGACCCGCGATGGCGTCGCCACCGCCTGGGAGGCCAGGCACATCTGGGCGCGGTGGGCGCAGCACCTGGACTTCGCCGACCCGGCCGGGCTGGCGGAGTTCCACCGCACCGGGCTGGTGATGCTGGACGCGCCGCCGGTGCCCAGGGACCGGGCCATCGCGCTGTTCGACGCCGTCGGCGTGCCCTACGAGGAGTGGGACGCGGCCACCCTGGCGCAGCGGATTCCCGGCATCGACACCGGCCGGTACTGGCCGCCGCGGCAGGTCACCGACGAGGAGTTCTTCACCGGGCCGGCGGGGGAGCTCGGGGGCCTGTTCACCCCCGACGCGGGCTTCATCAGCGACCCGCAGCTCGCCGCGCACAACCTCGCGGCGGCGGCGGCCAGCCACGGCGCCGAGCTGCTGTTCGGCCGGACGGTGGCCGGCATCGACCGCGACGGAGGCCGGGTGCGCGGCATCCGGCTGGCCGGCGGCGAGTCCATCGCCGCGCCGGTCGTGGTGAACGCGGCGGGCCCGTGGTCGGGCGCGATCAACAAGCTGGCCGGGGTCGGCGGCGACTTCACCGTCGGCGTCCGCCCGCTGCGCCAGGAGGTGCACCAGGTGCGGGCGCCGCAGGGCTACGTGCCGCCCGGCGAGCGGCACGGCCCGGCCATCGCCGACCTGGACATGGGCACCTACCTGCGGTCCGCGCCCGGCGGCGGCATCCTGGTCGGCGGCACCGAGCCCGCCTGCGACCCGATGGACTGGGCGCAGGACCCCGACGCGGTGCTGCCGCACGTCACCACGGCCAGCTTCGACGCCCAGGTCACCAGGGCCGCGCGCCGGCTCACCAGCCTCCAGGTGCCGCCGGCGCCAGTCGGCATCGTGGGGGTCTACGACGTGGCCGACGACTGGACGCCGATCTACGACCGCACCGACCTGGGCGGCTTCTACGTCGCCATGGGCACCAGCGGCAACCAGTTCAAGAACGCGCCGCTGGCCGGGCTGTTCCTCGCCGCGCTGATCGAGGCGGTGGAGTCGGGCCGCGACCACGACGCCGACCCGGTCCGCTACCCGTGTGCCCATACCGGCGCCGAGATCAACCTGGCCGCCTTCTCCCGCCGCCGCGGCTTCAACGCCGAAACCTCCGGCACCGTCATGGGCTAGCCGCTTTCGGACGGCACCAAGGCCAGCGATCCTCGCGCGGTTCTCATCTATCGGGCACTAATTTGGGCCAAGCCAGGTCCGATGCGACGTCGCCGGGCGGGGAAATACGACAGTGGACCCACTTCTACCGACGCTGTAACGACAGTGAAAGCGGGTCCACTGTCGCTGGCGAGATGATAACAGCAAGAGGCAGAGTGGGCGGGGCCGGGCGGGGCGGGCTGGTGGGCGGCTTGACGGGCGCGGGGGTCATATCCTGCCCAGTAGCCCATTGGACCGGCCCGTGCGAGGTACCCGCGCGGCTAAGGAGCATCCGGATGCCCGACCAGGAGACCATCGACCGCCTGTTCCCCGCGGACCTGCCGGGGCCGGCGTCCTGGCAGGAGCGCTACCCGGAGCGCCCGCTGCCGCCAGGCGCGATGGTCACGCGCTTCAGCCCGAGCCCGACGGGCCATCTGCATATCGGCGGTATCTACGCCGCGATGATCGACCGCGACCTGGCGGTCCATTCCGGCGGCTCCTACCTCGTCCGGATCGAGGACACCGATCAGGCGCGCGAGATCGAGGGCGCGAAGGAGCAGTTCGCCCGCGCCTTCCAGCATTTCGGCGTGGTTCCGCTGGAGGACGAGCAGACCGGCGCTTACGGCCCTTACCTCCAGTCGGCCAGGGCCGGCATCTACCTGACCTACGTCCGGGAGCTGCTGCGCGAGGGCAAGGCCTACCTGTGCTTCGCGACGCGGGAGGAGCTGGCCGCCAGCACGGCGCAGCAGCAGGCGGCCAAGGTCCCGACCGGCTATTACGGCCAGTGGGCGCGGTGGCGCGATGCCGCGCCTGAGGATGTCGCGCGGGCGCTGGCGGAGGGCCGTCCCTACGTGGTCCGCTTCCGCTCGCCGGGCGTCGCCGGGCGGCGCGTGGAGTTCACCGACGCGATCCGCGGCCGGATCGAGACCGAGGACAACTACAACGACGCCGTGATCCTCAAGAGCTCCAGCCAGGAGATCAGGCTGCCGACCTACCATTTCGCGCACGCCGTCGATGACCACCTGATGCGCATCAGCCTGGTGCTGCGGGGCGAGGAGTGGATTCCGTCAGTTCCGCTGCACCTCCAGCTGTTCGCGGCGCTCGGGTTCCCGCCGATCCCTTACGCGCACATCGCCCAGCTGCTCAAGAAGGAGGGCTCAAGCAAGCGGAAGCTCTCCAAGCGCAAGGACCCGGAGGCGTCGGTCGACTTCTACGTCGAGTCCGGCTACCCGGTCCCTGCCGTCATGTACTACCTGCGCGGGCTGGCGAACGGGCGGCTCGCGGAACTGCCGCTTGAGCAGGCGCTGGCCGAGCCCATCCGCCTGGCGGAGTGCGGCAACTCCGGCTCGCTGATCGACCTGGTGAAGCTGGAGGACATCTGCGGCGACTACGTGGCGACCATGTCGGGGGAGGAGATCTGGGCGGCGGTCACCGAGTGGGCGACCACCTTCGATCCCGAGCTCGCCACGGTGCTGGCCGCCAGCGAGCCGACTGCGCTGCGGGCGCTGAGCATCGAGCGGGACGGCCAGGACAACCCGCGCAAGGACCTGCGCAAGTGGTCGGACTTCCGGGCCGTCTACGGCTACTTCTTCCCCGAGTTGTTCACGCCGGTGACGGAGCTGCCCGCCGGCCCGCTCGCCGCGATCGACCGTGACGTCGTCGCGGCCGTCGCGGCCGACCTCGCGGCCGGCTACGCGGACCTGCCGGACCGGGACGAGTGGTTCGAGCAGATCCGGGCCCTGGCCGCGCGGCACGGGTTCGCCGCCACGCCGAAGGAGCACAAGGCCGAGCCCGGCCGCTACCACGGCGCGGTCCGTGAGGTCGCGCAGATCGTCCGGGTCGCGCTGACCGGCTCGACGCGGAGCCCCGACCTGCACGCGGTGGCGCGGGTGCTCGGCCCAGACGAGGTCGCGCGGCGCCTGTCCGCCCTCAGCTGAGGACGAGCGGAGGGCGGGCGTCCGCGCCCTTGCGGAGGCTCCATCAGGGCGCAGGGACGCATGCGGCGGATTGTCGCATATGGGCCAGTGGCCGATAGGGGATTCAGGGAGCATACTGCCCTGTTCATGCCATTTCCATTCAGGATGATCGGCCTCAGTAAATCAGACACTGGCGGAAACCGGGTAATACTCCGATAACGGTCACTACGCCCAAAACTCTCTAGCGCTCTCATCAGGGAGAACAAGGCCGGGCAGCTGGGATCCCGCCGTTACTCCTATGGTGATTCGCCCACCTTGACAACCGAAACAGGCGGTGATTACCGTCTTTAATTAATGGGCAAAGAGTACGATTGATACTGGGGGGACCGAATAGTGCCAATCGTCACCATGTCCGCGGAAGTCGATGACGTCCTGGCCGCGCGGGCACGCAGTGCCGTCCTGGACCGGCGGGAATGGTTCCCCGCGGCTGCCGCGGCCCGCCCGGTGACCGTCGCTGAGCTGGCCGCCAGCCCGTCCATCATGCGGGATGCCCTGGCCCCGGCCGGGCTGGCGCTATTCCAGGTCTCGGGGCCGCTGGACCCGGCGCGGTTCATCGAGGTCGCCTCGTACCTCGGGGTACCCGAGCCCGAGACCGAGCGCTCGCTGATGCATCGCGTGGACTCCGGCGTGGTCCTCAACCTCCGCCCGGACAGCGCGGAGCCGGTGACCGAGCACAGCCAGCCCTTCACTGACAGCCCGTTAACCTTCCACACCGAGGGAAGCCGCCGTCCCCTCGGCACCAGCCCGTCCTGCCTGCTCTTTCACTGCGTGACGGCGCCTGAGCCCGACCGGGGCGGCCAGACGCTGCTGCGCTCGGCGCCGGACGTGCTGGCCGCCCTGTCCGGGCCGTCCCGCGCTGTCCTGGCCCAGACGGTGCTCACCCCGGAGTCGACGGACGCGAGCGTGATCTGCGAGCTGGACGGGCGGCAGCGGCTGAACTTCCGTGACCCGGCCCCGGCGCCCTTCACCTGGAGATCGCCGTTCGGCGACCGGGAGGTTACCGAGGCGCTCGCCGAGCTGCTGCGGCGGCTGTATGACGTCACCGCCGTCAAGGGCATCCGCTGGCGGGACGGCCAGCTCGCGGTCATCGACAACAGCCGCTGGCTGCACGCGCGCAGCGGCGGGCACGGCGGGAGCCGGCACCTGCGGCGGATCCGGATAAGCGCCGATGGCCGGGGCCGGTCATGACGCGGGACCTGGCACGGGACACGGCGCGGGACACGGCAGGCCAGCGCGAGTGGCTGCACCGCAGGTTCCCCGAGCGGGCGCGGCCGGTGGGCTTCTACCCGCTGCCCACGACGCGGCCCGACGTCCCCTTCGACCCGGCCTGGATCGGCCAGGACTGGATCGGGCAGCACCGGATCGGGCAGGACCAGCCGCCAGGCTCGCGGCTGCTGTACGTGCACGTCCCGTTCTGCAACCAGCGCTGCCACTACTGCCGCTTCTACCCGGGCCCGAACTCGGGCGGGATCGAGGAGCGGTTCATCCGCGCCGCCGCCGAGCAGCTCGGCTGGTGGGCGGCGGCGGACAAGCGCCAGGCCGCCGTGGCGGCGATCTTCATGGGCGGCGGCAGCCCGAGCGCGCTGAGCGCCGCCGGGATGCGCGCGCTGTTCGGCGCGATCCGCGATGCCTTCGACCTGGCCGCGCCGGAGATCACGATGGAGTGGTACCCGGCTGACGCGGACGACGAGAAACTGGATACCGCGCTGGAGCTCGGCGTCACCAGGTTCAGCATCGGCGCGCAGAGCTGGAACCCCGCGACGCTCGCCAGCCTGGGCTGTCACCACGCCGGCGAGCAGGTCGATGACCTGATCGGGCGGCTGAGCGCCCGCGGCGTCACCAACTACAACATCGACCTGATGTGCAACGCCGCCGGGCAGGTCATCGGCGATCACCTGGACGACATCCGGCGGGCGGCGGCCTGCGGTGCCGCGATGATCTCGACGAACATCCTGGAGCTGGCCTCGGGGACGCCCTACAGCGCGACCGGCGGCACCGAGGCGGACGGCGCGGAGAAGCGCGAGTGGCTGCGGCTGATCGGCGACGCCCTCTACGGGCTCGGCTACGCCAACCAGCGCGTGCGCAACTTCTACCGGGACGGGATGCTGCACAAGTACAACCGGCTCTGCGCCGGCCTGGACTTCGACATCCTGCCGGTGGGTCCCGGCGCGTACGGCTACGTGGCCGGCATGCCGGTGGTCTGCGAGCCGGAGCGCCGGCTGTGGGAACAGCGGGCCGCCGGCGGCGCGATCGCCGGCTACGGCCGGTCCTCCGGCGCCGAGCTGCGCCGGTCGTTCGTGGTGAACAGCCTGCTGGAGCTGTCCATCGACGCGCAGGCGTACACGCGCCGCTTCCTGGCCGACCCGTTCAGCGAGCACCCGGTCCTGGCGGAGCTGCGCGACCAGGGAATCCTGCGCGAGCAGGGCTCCCCGGCTGGGCTGCACGGACAGGGAACCCCGCCCGAGCGGGGGTCCCTGTGGCGGCTGACGCGGCCGGGCATGGAGTTCGCCGACGACATCAGCGTCGCTGTCTACTCCGACATCCAGCGCGGCCTGTTCGCCCGGCACCTGAGCACCGGGCGGTCGAAGCAGGAGACCCAGTACTTTCCCGTTCCGGCCCGGATACCTGACCGCCGCTGACAGCGACTGCCCCGTCCGGGCTGCCAGCACGGCCGGACGGCGCGCGTGGCACGCCCGGCTCACGCACACCGAGGGAGTCAGCAGATCATGAAGAGCGCGGACCCTGATCGCCTCGCCGCTGAGATCGCCCTGAACGCCTTTACGCCCGTCGATCACTCGATTTACGGCTCGCTGCTCCCGGCCGCCCGCGACCGGCACGTCGGTGACATGGTCAAGCGGCTGTCGATCGCGGCCGAGCTGTCCTGTGCGGGAGGGTCGGCGCGGCTGGCGCAGGCCCTGGCCGTCCCGGCGGGCCCGGAGACGGGCGGGACGGACGGGCTGATTTCCCGCCTCGACGCGCTGGTGGAGTTCGGCCGCCTGCCGTCCGAGCTGTCCGGCGCCGAGCGCGAGCAGGCGGGGCGCTCGCAGATCCGCGACGAGATCCTGCATTTTGACCGGATCATGGACCTGGAGCCGCTGCGCAACGGCCGCGACCTGAAGCGCCGCCGGGAGAACGTCTGGGACACCGGCCCGCTCGCCGCGGCCGAGCGGCTGCTCACCCTCACCTATGAGCGCCGCATCCTGCGCGGCGACGAGCAGCCGGAATGGCTCAGCGCGGGGTCCGCGCAGCCCGGCAGGCTCACGGCCATCGAGGGCGTCGGCGCGGTGCTCGTCCGGGAGTCCGCGCCGCAGCTCGTCGCGGTCGCGGCAGGCCCCGGCGCCTCGGGATGCCTGGCGCGGCTCCAGGCGTACTGCGGGAAGCATCCGCTCGGCGTCGCGATCGGACTGCTGGACTACGAGATGCACATGAACGGGGAGCAGCCGTGCGCGCTGGCCGCCGCGGCGTCGGCCGACTGGTTCGGCGCCCGCCGCGTCAAGGTCTGGGCGTGCGGCGACGCCCTGGCGTTCAAGGCCCGCAGGGACGGTTACGCCCAGGAGGCCAGCGAGCTGACCACCCTGGCCGGCGACGCGGCGGGCAGCAGGTCAACGGCCTACGGCCGGGCAGTCTTCGAGATCGGGCCCGCCGAGCGCCTCGTGCTGGCGCTGGGCCGGCACGACCACCCGCGGCAGGCGCTGTCGACGCTGCTGAGCCGGCCGAACAAGAGCGGCCGGATCCTGCTGCACGACAACGCGGTGCGCGCCCTCGGCACCGGGCTGGTCGCCGTGTTCAAGCCGCAGCCCGCCGCCGCGCCCCCGCACGAGGCGGAGCAGGCCGTCGGCGAGTACCTGGCATCGCGGGTCGCGTCCCAGCGGGGTGCGGTCTCGCTGTCGGTGGAGGTCGGCCACGTGCACGCCGACCGCGAGCTCGGTCCCATCCAGGAGCGCGGCATCGACCTGGGCGTGCTGCTCGCCGGCCAGGTCGCGCGGCTGAACGCCGAGCGCGGCGCCGCGCGCCGGGTCGACCTGGAGATCGTGCCGATGATCGACGATGATCATGTCGTCAACCGGCTGTCCTACGCGCGGTACCAGCGCGTCCTGGCCAGCAAGGGCGTGCCGGCGACCGAGATCGTGCTGGAGTCGAGCCCGGCGATCCTGGACATCGCCTGCGACCTGCTCAAGGTGGCGGTGCGGCGCGACGGCCAGGGCTACGCGCTGCAGCGCCGCGGCGCGAACCTGTACCTGGAAAGCGGGATCCTGCGGATCGAGCTGGTCGAGGACGTCGAGGACGGGATGCGCATCGGCTGCGTCGTCTACGACACCGCGCTGACGCTGTACCGGGCCGCCAGGCCGGTGATGCGGGCGGTGTTCGCGGACCGCTCGGGCTACGACGGCGATCTGCATCAGGACATGCTCGCCAGCTACGACAAGCTCGATCACCCGGCGGACCGCGCCGATTACCGCTGCCGGATGGACAAGCTGTGGAAGAGACCGTTCGCGGCCATCGCCGCGCAGCCGGGCACGCCGTACCTCGACGCTTACACGGCACTCCAGCGGGACCGCGCGAGCCGCGGCGAGACCGCGATCGTGCTGAACATCCTGGAGGATTACTACGAGCCCCTGGAACTGAAGGTCCGCCAGCTCGCCGCCCTGCTCGGCGTCGAGATCTCGCTGGAGTGCCTGCTGTTCTCGCCCTACGGCGCCGGGCTGCGGAGCCTCCATGCCTGACCAGCCGCCGGCGCCGGGTCCCGGCTGGCTCGGTCCTGACTGGCTCGGTCCTGACTGGCTGGGTCCTGACTGGCTGGGCCAGCTCGCCAAAGATGGCTACGTCGCGGCCAGGGGGCTGCTGAACGGCGGCCAGGTGCGGGAGGTCAGGGCCGAGTTCGACCGCCTCTTCGAGGCCCATCCCGGCGGCGTCGACCAGCGGGTCCTGCTGACCTCCCCGGTGTTCCTGCGCCTGCTGGCGGACTCGGCGGTGACCGCGATGGCCAGGCAGGCGTTCGGCGACCAGCTGCAGCTCCTCATGTACGTGCTGCGCCGGGGCGAGAACCCCCAGGGCGACGCCGCCCGCCGCTGGCACCGGGACTTCGACTTCATCACCGACCGGCTGATCAGCCTGAACGTGATCCTGTACCTGGACGACCTGGACGCCGGGGATGGCGCCACGGCGGTGCTGCCCGGCTCGCACCATGACCGGGCCGGGCCGGCGGAGCACGGCGAGCCGGTCCCCGGCGAGGTCCTGGTCCCGGTCCGCGCGGGCGACGCCGTGCTGAACTGGTCAACGCTGATCCACAGCGGGACGCCGCGGACCGCCAGCGGGCCGCGCAGGCTGGTGCTGCTGTACTTCGGGCACTGGTGGCTCAAGCGGTACGAGCACGACTCCCCGCTGCCGTGGCAGGCGTATGAGAACGCGCCGCAAGACCGGCTGAAACTGCTCGGCGCGCAGATGCCCGGCCGCGACCTGCACGTCGATCCCGGCATCGCGGGGCATCCATGGCTTTAGACGAGCGCGCGGCCGCCGCGCCGCGCCGGGCCGGCGCAGCTGGCCAGGCCGTCGGCGCCGGCCAGGCTTCCGGCCCGGTCAGCGAGTTCTTCACCCGGCACCTGGCGAGCGCTGGCAGCGCCGGGCCGGCCGAGCTGGACGCGCTGATCGGCGAGTACGTCGCCTTCGCGTGCGGGCCTGCCCCGGCCGCCGCGCGGCCGGCGCCCGCGGCGCTCGACCTGGGCTCGCCGCAGACCTCCCGCGCGGTGATCGGCTTCACCAAGAGGCTGTTCAACTACTACTTCCGTGACGACCTCTACGCGCCGCACCGGACCCGTGACTACATCGTGCTGTCCTCGGGCAGCACGCACGAGCCGACGTTCGGGCTGTCGCCGAGCATGAAGCGATGCCTGGACGTCGCGCTGTCCCATGACTGGTACGGCTACTCCGACTCGCGCGGTCGCATCAACGCCCGCCAGGCGGTCGTCCGGCTGGAGAACTACCGGCTCGGCATGGACGCCTACTCCGAGGACTGCGTCGCCCTCACCCTCGGCGGGACCTTCAGCGTCTCCTGCGTCATCGATTACCTCAGCCTGACCATGCCGGGCGGGCACGCCGTCTGCGCCATTCCCAACTACCCGCCGCTGGTCGAGTCGGTGGCGCGCAAGATGCCGGCCAGGCTGGTCGGGACGCAGTCCGCGGGCGACGTCACCCGCATCGGCGCCCTGACCGAGGCGATCGACGACGACACCAGGGTGGTGCTGCTCCAGTCGGTGACCAACCCGACCGGGCTGCCCGTCTCCGAGGCGGACCTGGAGGGCCTGATCCGCGCGCTGGGCCCGCGCACCTACCTCATCCTGGATGAGGCGCACGAGTGCCTCGGCCAGCCCCGCGCCCTGTCCCGGCTGCGGGCGCACCCCAGGGTGGTGCGCGTGGCGAGCCTGTCCAAGCAGCTGTCCGTGCCGGGCATGAAGGTCGGCTGGATTCTCGCCGCGCAGGACTTCGTCGACGACTACTACGAGTACGCCTCGACGATCTACGGCGGCCCCGCGTCCTTCTTCTACTCCCTGGTTGACGTGTACATGACGTTCGAGCTGATCCGCTGCAGCGCCGCGGCGGCGGTCGAGCGCCAGGAGCTCGCCGGCGTCGCCGAGCGGTACGACATGTCGCTCGCGGAGGCGAGCGACTGGTATGAGCAGTATCGCCGCGAGCAGGGCGAGCGGACGGAAGGCTTCCTGCGGCAGCGCGAGTACGCCGTCGGCCGGCTCGCCGAGGCCGGGTTCGCGGTCACCCGCCCGCGGTACTCGGTGAACTGCAGCCTCGATGCCCTCGGCCAGCACAGCAGCTACGGATTCTTCCG
The DNA here is from genome assembly GCA_963725175.1 of uncultured Actinomycetota bacterium. Classification (GTDB taxonomy): domain Bacteria; phylum Actinomycetota; class Actinomycetes; order Streptosporangiales; family Streptosporangiaceae; genus DASUBV01. Next base: position 621,619 of record CAVRXH010000006.1, on the reverse strand, counting down.
TGACGTGCTGGAGCAGGCCGGGGTCTCGGTCTACCCGAACGTCCTGGCGTTCGACCTGGCGGATGCCAGCGTCCGGATCACGATGGGACGGGAGTCCGGCGAGCTCAGCCTGGCCCTTGACCGGCTGAGCGCCTACGCGCGCCAGCACCGGGACCGGCCGTGAGCCACGCCAGCCTGACCGCCCTGCCCGCGTCCTTCCCGCACCTGGCGCTGCCCGGTCCCGGCGTCGTGGCGGACCTGGTGCTGTCCTGCCTGCGCGGGTCGGGCGGCCTTCGCCCGGGGCGGCGCGAGGAGGTGGTCGTCTTCGCGGTGGACGGGATCGCCGCGCCGGTGCTGGAGCGGGCCTGCGCGTCCGCGGACCAGTTCATCCCCTACCGTTCCACCTTCCCCTCCACGTCGCTGGTGAGCTGGCTGGCGGCCGTCGGCCTGCGGCCAGGCAGCCACCCGGTCACCGGGCCCGTGCTGCGCGTCCGGCCCGGCTGGACGAGCAACTACATCGCCGACAGCGAGGCGAGCTGGGCGGCGGGGGAGCAGCCAGCGGAGGCGAGCGAGGACGGCCAGGGCTGCCCGGCGCTGGCCGCCGCCTCGGCGCCGACCATGTTCCAGGAGCTGGCGGGCCTCGGCCTGACCAGCGAGGTGCTGATCGGGGACTTCCTCGGCATCAGCGAGGCATGGATCGCGCTGCTGACGGCGGGAGCCGAACGCCACGATCCCCTGGCCGACCTGGACCCGCTGCGCCTGTCGCCATCCCGGATGGCCAGGGAGGCGGTGGCGGGGCTGCGCTCCCGGCAGGAGGCCGGCCGCGCCTCCTGCCGCTGGGTCTACGTGAACTTCGATGACCACATTCACCGCGACGGCTACAGCGACGAGCTGACCGGCGCCCTGCACGACATCGCGGCCACGGCGCGGGAGCTGGCCGGCGCCGGGTACACCGTGCTGGTCCATTCCGACCACGGGCATATCCGCAACATCTGCGATCGGAGCCACCTGGCCGCCTGGGCATCGGTGGAGAACCCCCGGTACTGCACCGCCCCGGCCGGCGGCGCCGGGCGGGTCAGGTGGCTGTATCCCCGTCCGCACCTCGCCGAGGCGGTCCGCGTCCGGCTGCAGGAGGCGCTCGGCGAGGACGCCGCGGTCTTCGCCAGGGACAGCGAGCAGTGGCACGACTTCGCGCGGCGCTGGGCGCACCCCGCCCTGGCCGGCCACTCGGTCGGCGAGGTGGTGGCGGTGGCGCTCACCGAGCGGTTCCCGGTGCCGGACGACCGCTACGTCTTCGAGCACGGGTCTGTCTGCGAGCAGGAGATGGTGACGGGAGTGGCGGCATGGGCTGGAAACTGACCCCCGCCTGGTCCCGCCCGGCCGCGGGCGGCGGCACGCCGGCCGCTGGCCAGGCGGTCCGCGCGATCGAGCGGGCACGGGTAGCCGGGCTCGTGCTCACCGGCAGCGACTCAGTGGGACTGGCCAGCACCGCGCTGCGCGCCCTGGACCTGGGCTGGCAGGTCGCCTTCCCGGCGGGGGAGCGCGACCTGCGGCGCTGGGCCGAAGGCGACTTCTCGCTGCGCGTCGCGCTCGGCGGCGCCGACGAGCTGGTCGAGGCGGGCGGGCTCACGGAGCGGGCCGGCCCGTGGGACGTCGCGATGTGCACCTCGGGCACCACGGGGTCGCCGCGCACCTTCGGCTTCAGCACCGGCCAGCTCGCCGGCGTCTGCGACCTCTACCGGGATTACTACCGGCTCGACGAGCGGGCCGCGATCGTGACCGCGCTGCCCGCGGCGCACAACTTCGCCTTCGTCGCGGGCGTCTGCGCGGCCGCGTCGGCGGGGTCCGCCATGGTGTTCGCGCGCACCCACACCGAGGTGGTGAGCTGGCTGGCCGCGCGGGCCGGCCAGGGCAGTGCGGCGCAGGGCAGTGCGGCGCAGGGCCGTGCGGCGCAGGGCCGTGCGGCGCGGGGCCGGGTGCCGGAGGGCGGGGCGCCGGGGGACCGGGTCATCGTGCTGGCCAGCCCGGTCCTGCTGGAGGCCGGCGGCCTTGAGTCGCTGCCGGAGGCCGACCTGCTGGTGGACTCGGGCGCCGCGCCGGTGTCCCGGCCGTACCTGGCCCGCCTGCGCCGGGCCGGCATCGACATCCGCGAGGGCTACGGCACGACAGAGACGCTGTCGCTCACCCACTTCGACACCGACGGCACCCTGGAGTCCGCCGGCACCGTCGGCTACACCGTGCCAGGCGTGGACTGCCGGATCGACGGCGACTTCACGGTCTGGGTCCGCTCGCCCTTCACCGGCACGCCGCTGGACAGCCACTTCGAGCCGGCCGCCGGCGAGGCTCCTGACTGGATCGCGACCGGTGACCTGGGCGGCCACGATGCGGCCGGCCTGCTGCGGCTGCTTGGCCGGGCCGGCGACACCAGGCTGGGCGGCGCCTGGCCCCGCGACGTCCTCGACGCGCTCGGGGAGGTTCTTGGCCCGCGAACCGCGAGCGTCGCCATCGACGAGCGCGGCGTGCGCATCCGGCTGCTGACCGAGATGACCGGCCAGGAGCGGGCGGCGGCGGAGCGCATCGCGATGGCGCTGACCGGCGCGGGGCGCGAGGCGGTGTCGATCACGGACGCGGCGGGCCAGCTGACGTACTCGCTGAAGATCCCCCGCGCCGGCACCCAGCCCAGTGCCGCCCAGCCCAGTGCCGCCCAGTGAAGTGCCGCCCAGTGAAGTGCCGCCCAGTGAAGTACCGCCCAGTGAAGGGAGCAGCCCATGCGAGGCGACCGGATGCGTGACGCGGCGAGCGACCTGGCCGGCCGCGGCTGGTCGCTGTTCGGCCTGACCGCCGCCGAGCAGGATGCCTTCGGGCGGCTGGACGCGGCGGCGGAGCGCTTCTTCAGCGCCCCGCCGGGGGTCCGCGCGAGATCGGAGTGGGCCGGCGACGGCATGTGGGCCGGGTACCAGCCGATGCCGGCGGGCGACCCGGACGTGCTCGATCATGTCGACCGGTTCGAGACGACCCGGCAGGCGATGGCCGTCGGCGAGGGGGAGTGGCCCTGGCGAAGCGATCAGGCTAGCGGCCTGCGGCGCGCGCTCACCGAGGTCGCCGCCATCTGCGCCGCGCTGGTGTCGGCGGCCGTCCGGGAGGTCAGCCTGAACGCCGGCCACGACGCGGCGAAGGCGCAGGCACTGTGGTGCGAGGACGACGAGAGCACCCTGGTGGTGAACAGCTACCGGTCGGGCCTTGGCCGCGGCAGCGGCGACGCGGTGAAGATGAAGCCGCACGCCGACTTCGGCGGGCTGAGCCTCATCTTCGCGGCGGAGGGCCTGGAGTCCCTGGAGTTCGAGACCGGCAGCGGCTGGCGGCCCGTCAGCGTGCCCGCCGGGCTGGCCGGCCGGGCGGGCGTGATCCTCATCGGCCAGCTCTTCGCGCACTGGCTGGGCACCGAGGCCCCAGTGCACCGGGTCGTGCAGGCGTCGGGCGGGCGGCGAATGAGCACGGTCTACTTCCACCAGCCCGGCCTGGACGCCGTGATCGACGGGCCCGACGGCGTGCCGGTGGTCGCGGGCGAGCACATCGCGGCCATGCAGGCCTACTACAACGGCCTCGGCGACCCGGCAGCGACCCGGTGACGCGTGCTGGCCGCCTGGCCGGCCTGAGCCCCGGCGACCCGGCCGCGCGCTCGTGACGCCGTTCGACGGCGAGCGGGTCGCCGCGCTCGTCGCCGAGACCGGCCAGGGCGTGGCGCGGATGCGAGCCGCCGGCGAGGTCGCCGTCGTCTCGCGCACCGCCGAGGGCCCGACGACCAGCGCCGACCTGCTGGCCCAGGAGGAACTGGCGAACGGCCTGCTCGCGGCGTTCGGCCCCGCCGAGATCCTGGCGGAGGAGGGCGCGGCCCGCCGCCAGGCCGCCGACCCGGCAGCCCCGCTGACCTGGATCATCGATCCGATCGACGGCACCGCCTCGTTCCTGTCCGGCAGCGATGTCTACGGCGTGCAGGTCGCGGCCTATGGCGGCGGCCGCCTGATCGGCGGCTGGATCGCCTGCCCGGACCTCGGCTGGCAGGTCGCGGCCTGGGACGGCGGCCCGTTCCGCGCCGATGTCGGGAGCCGGCCGGGAACGATCAGCGGGACCGTGGTGGCGGCCGGCGACTTCGACCCGGCGCACCGGGCGGCGCTGCGCCGGCGCGGCGTGACCCGCGGCCCGGGGTCGCGCTCCTGCGCGGTCGAGTACGCCCTGCTCGCCGCCGGCCGGCTGGACGCCGCGCTCTACCGGCGCACGCATCCCTGGGACCACGCGCCCGGCGCTTACCTGGTGGGCCGCTCCGGGGGCCGCTCGATCCGCTGGGACGGCGGCGCCTACGATCCCGGCGTACCCGGCGAGGGCATTCTCAGCGTGGCGGCGGGCATCGACCTCGCCGCTGCGCGCGCCCGGCTGCTCCCCGATCAGGACACCTAGGCCACCCGGTCGTAACCGACGATCGCCTTGGTCTCCAGGAATTCCCTGAACGCGTCCTGGCCCCACTCGCGCCCGTTGCCGCTGAGCTTGTAGCCGCCGAACGGGGCGTCGAAGTCGGTGGCCGGCCCGTTCAGCCGGACCTGCCCGGCGCGCAGCTCGGCGGCGATCTCGCGGGCACGGGCGTGATCCGCGCCGTAGACGTAGGCGGCCAGGCCGTAGGGCGTGTCGTTGGCGATGGAGACAGCCTGCTCCAGCGACTCGTAGCCCAGGATGGACAGCACCGGCCCGAAGATCTCGGTGCGCGCGATGGTCATGTCGTTGGTCACGTCGGCGAAGACCGTCGGCCGCACGTAGAAGCCGCGCGGCAGGCCGTCGGGCCGGCCAGGCCCGCCGGCCGCCAGCCGCGCGCCCTCGTCGATCCCGGCCTGAATGAGCGACTGGACCCGCTCCCACTGCGCCCGCGACACGACTGGCCCCATCCCGGCATCCCCGGTCGGGTCGCCAACCACGATCTTCCGTGCCGCCTCGGCGGCGATCCGCGCGGCCTCGTCCATCCGGCGCGCGGGCACCAGCAGCCTGGTCGCGGCGTTGCACGACTGGCCAGCGTTGTTCATCGCGCTGCCGACGCACGACCGGACCCCGCGCTCGAACTCGGCGTCGTCCAGCACGATGCACGGGCTCTTGCCGCCCAGTTCCTGATGCACGCGCTTGACCGTCGGCGCCGCCGCCCGCGCGACCTCGACGCCGGCCCGTACCGAGCCGGTGATCGACACCATGTCCACGCCCGGATGCGCGGCCAGCGCCGCGCCCGCCACCGTGCCCTCGCCGTTGACCAGGTTGAACACCCCGTCGGGCACCCCAGCGGAGGCCAGCACCTCGGCGAAGATCCGGGCCGAGAACGGCGCTTCCTCCGACGGCTTGAGCACCATCGCGCAGCCCGTGGCCAGGGCCGGGGCCACCTTGCAGGCGATCTGGTTCAGCGGCCAGTTCCACGGCGTGATCAGCGCGCAGGTGCCGATCGGCTCGCGGACCACCAGGGTGGTGCCGCGCGGCTCGGCGAAGGGAAACTCCGCCAGCACCCTGATCGCCGCCTCCAGGTGCCCGGCGCCCATCGCGACCTGGCCGGAGGCGGAGATCCGCGCGGGCGCCCCCATCTCCTCCGTGACCGCGGCGGCCAGGTCGGGCGTCCGGGCGCGGTACTCGGCGAGCACGGACCGCAGCAGCCCGGCCCGCTGCTCCCTGGTGCTGCGCGCCCAGGCCGGCGCCGCCGCGCGGGCCGCCTGGACGGCGAGGTCAACGTCGGCCGCGCTGCCCGCCGCGACCAGCCCCGCCACCTGCTCGGTCGCCGGGTTGACGACCTCCAGCCGGCGCTGGCTGGCCGGCTCGGTCCAGCGTCCGCCAATGTAGAAGGTATCGATCAGGCACATGCTCGGCCTCCCTGCTGCCGCTCCGATTGTCGCGCAGGTCTCGCCCCTGGAGCATGCCCGCCCTAGACGCGGGTTCTCTGATAGCGCGCGGAGACGGCGGCGCGGCCGCCCGCGCGCCCGGCGGAAAACTAGTGGCCAGCATGCCGGGGCGGCGGCCAGACTGCCGGTCATGGCGACGGCGGCGCGGGAACCGGTGTCTGACCCCCTCTTCGCTCACCCCCGCCTGGCGGCGGTCTACGACGCCTTCGACGGCGACCGGGACGATCTGGACGCCTATGTCGCCATCGCCGCCGAGCTGCGCGCCCGCCTGGTGCTGGACGCCGGCTGCGGGACCGGCTGCCTGGCCGTCCGCCTGGCGCAGGTGGGCGTCACCGTGGTAGCGGCCGATCCGGCCGCCGCGTCGCTGGAGATCGCCAGGTCGAAGGATCCGGCCGGGATGGTCACGTGGATCCAGGCCGGTGCCGCATCGGTCCCCGCTCTGGGTGCCGACCTCGCGGTGATGACGGGGAACGTGGCGCAGGTGTTCCGCTCCGACGGCGACTGGGCGGGTGCGCTGCTGGGCATCCGTGCCGCGCTCCGGCCCGGCGGGTACCTGGTGTTCGAGACCAGGCGGCCCGAGCGCCGCGCCTGGGAGGACTGGGCCGCCGATCCCGGCCCCGTCGTCCGTGAGGTGCCCGGTACCGGCCTGGTGCGGCGGCACTGCGAGGTGACCAGGGTGAGCCTGCCGCTGGTCTCGTTCCGCTACACCTATTCCTTCCTGGCGGACGGCACGGTGCTCCACTCGGACTCGACCCTGCGGTTCCGCGGCCGTCAGGAGGTCGAGACGAGCCTGGCGGACTGCGGTTACCGGGTGCTTGACGTGCGGGACGCCCCTGACCGCCCCGGCCGCGAGCTGGTCATGATCGCCCAGCGCGAGTAGGGCCCCGCCCCCGATAGCCCGTCGGCCGGCCTGGCTACCCTTCCGTGCCGCCGGGCCAGAGGCTGTCCAGGTTGACGACGATGCCTTCCTGGCTGCTCCTGGCGATGATCACGACGGCTTCCTCGGCGCCGGGGTTCTCCTCCCGGTGCGGGACGAACGGCGGCACGAACACGTAGTCGCCTGGCTGGGTCTCCAGCCGCACCTCGCGGTCGCCGTCGGCGAAGACGAACACCGGGGTTCCGCGAAGCACGTAGATCGCGGTCTCGGCTTCGCCGTGGTGATGGTCGCCCGACGAGGTGCCGGGCGCGACGTGCGTCTGGCCCATCCAGACCTTGGCCGACCCGGCCGTCCGCCCGGAGATGGCCTCCCGGCGGGTCATCCCCGGTGTCTGGCCGGTGTCGCCGTGCAGCTCATGCCCGCGTACCCGGACGAGCGGCTGGTGCCAGCGGTCGGTGTCGGTCATGGCTCTATTGTGCCCGGCCGGCGCCGACTGACCGGGCCGGCCGGCTCCTATGGTGCCCGGCCGGCGCCGGTCCCGGCGGGCGGGCTGGCAGCGTGCCCGGCCAGCAGGCTGGTGCCGCGCTCGATCCGGGCGTCCAGGTCGGCCAGGAAGTGCTCAAGCGCCTGGCGCTTGGCCTCAACGGTCGCGCGCAGCCCCTTCTGCAGGTCCAGGCACTCACGGGTCAGCTCGCGCCGCTCGGACTCGGTGGCCCGCTCGTCCTTGAACTCGCGGCGGATCTCCGCGATCCGGTCCTCGCCGCGCAGCACGATGGCGATCTCGTCCAGGTTCAGGGCGAGCAGCGACTGGAGCTCCCGGATCCGCTCCACCCTGGCCAGCTCGCCCGGCCCGTACCTGCGCAGGCCGCCGGGGGTGGTGCAGGCGGGCTCGACCAGGCCGAGTTCCTGGTAGTAGCGCAGTGCCCGCTCGGACACGCCGAGCCTGGCGGCAGCCGCGCCGATGCCGAGCAGCTCGGCTGCCCCGTCCGGCGCGTCAGCCCCGGCCGCTGACCGCCCCGCCGCTGCCTGCCCGCCCGTTGCCGCGCGCCCGGCGGCCTCGTCCAGCTTGCTCATCGGATCAGGCGCCTCCCCGTGCGGTCCCAACCTCCCCGCCGACCTCGGTACCCGGGTCCCGTGCCGGGTGCCCGTTGGCGGCGGCTGCCTCCGTCGTACTCAGCTTGCCATTCCCGGCCACCGCGCCATTCCCGGCCCCGGCCGCAGCGGGAATCGCGGGGTCGGCCGGAATCGCGCCGACCAGGCCCGCGCTCTCCGCCGCGCCCTCGGCCAGTTCCTCGCCGACCGGCTCCGTAGCGTGGGCGTAGCGCTTGCCGCGCAGCGCCGAGGCCACGATGGCGATGGCCGTGGCGATCGCCGCGAACGTGAAGGCCAGGTGCAGGCCGGCGGCGAACGGCTGCTCGATCAGCTTGGGGAAGAACGACCGGCCGGTGATGTAGGCGACCTGGTGCGGCGGCAGCTTCTGCAGTGCCCCGGTCGGGCCGAGCAGCTCCTTCACGGGGTTGAAGCCGAGGAACGCGGAGAACAGGCTGCCGATCGGCGGCTCGCTGGCCACGGTGTGCGCGGCGGCCGGGCTGACGCCGGCCGCGACCAGCCCCTTGTACAGGTGCGAGGGCAGCCGGCTGGCCAGGCCCAGGGTCACGATGGTGAAGAACAGGCCCATCGACAGCACGGTCGCGGAGTTCTGGAAGGTGTTGACCATCCCGGCGCCCACGCCGCGCTGGTCGGGCGGCAGGCTGTTCATGACCGCGGCCTGGTTCGGCGCGAAGAACAGGCCCATGCCGACCGAGAACAGGAAGATCAGCAGCGCGAACCAGACGTAGCTGAAGTTGATCGGCAGCGTCTCCAGCAGCAGGAAGCTGGCCCCGGAGATGAACAGGCCGCCGGTGGCGAAGGTCTTGGCGCCGTACCGGTCGGACAGGATGCCGGCCAGCGGCCCGGTGACCAGGAACCCGGCCGTCATCGGCACCATCGAGATGCCGGCCCACAGCGGGGTCCGGCTGAAGCTGAAGCCGTGCTGCGGCAGCCAGATGCCCTGCAGCCAGATGATCAGCATGAACTGGATGCCGCCGCGGCCGAGGGCGCCGAGCAGGCCGGCGATGTTCCCGGCGGTGAAGGCGCGGATCTTGAACAGGCCGAGCCGGAACATCGGCTCCGCGACCTTGGTCTCCACCCAGGCGAACACCACCAGGGCGATGACGCCGCCGATGATCGCGGCGAGCACCTTGGGGTTCGTCCAGCCGGTCGGGTGGCCGCCGTAGGGGAGCAGCGAGTACACGATGCCGGTGAGCACCGAGATGAGCCCGACCGCGAACAGGGTGTTGCCGAGCCAGTCGATCTTGGCGGGCAGCCGGATGCCGTTGTCGCGCAGCTTGAGGTAGGCCCAGACGGTGCCGAACAGGCCGAACGGGACCGAGACCAGGAACACCAGCCGCCACTCGATCGGCGCGAGCACGCCGCCGAGCATCAGCCCGAGGAACGAGCCGCCGACCGCGGCGACGCCGTTGATGCCCATCGCCTTGCCGCGCTCGTTCACGGGGAAGGCGTCGGTCAGGATGGCGCTGGAGTTGGCGAACAGGAACGCGCCGCCGACGCCCTGGAAGATCCGCATGATGATGATCCACATGGCGCCGGCCGGGCCGGTCAGGAACGTCACCGAGAGCAGGATCGAGAACAGGGTGAAGATCGCGAAGCCGAGGTTGTACATCTTGACCCGGCCGTAGATGTCGCCGACCCGGCCGAGGCTCACCACCAGCACGGCGGTGACCAGCATGAAGCCGAGGAACACCCACAGGAAGTACGAGGTGTTGCCGGCCTGCAGCGGGTTGAGCTTGATGCCGCGGAACAGCGCCGGCAGCGAGATCAGCAGGATCGACTGGTTGATGGTCACCATCAGGATGCCGAGCGTGGTGTTCGACAGCGCGATCCACTTGTAGCGGTCGCTCCTGCGGTCCGTCACCGCGGGCACGGTTAGTTCTTGTGGCATGGCCAGGAGTCTATCTCACCTTAACGTCAGGGTTAGATGTGCCAGCTTCGCCCGGCTATGCCCAGCGAGAGCGGGAGCTTCGCCCGGCTATGCGACCTCGGTGAGCACGCCGGAGGAGACCCTGGTGCGGTCAAGCCCGCCCTCGTACAGCTCGCCGACCATCGGCGAGTGCGCGAGCACGTAGGCGCCGGCGAACATCACCAGCAGCGAGATGGCCTCAAGTGGCCCCCACATGCCGCTGGTGCGCAGGCTGTCGCCGAAGATCCCGACGCCGATCAGGATGCCGGCCAGCGGGTCGACCAGCACGATGGTGGACTGGGAGGCGACGATCGGGCCGGCGTGAAAGGCGTTCTGGGCGAGGAACACCGCCAGCGCGCCGAACCCGGCCAGCGCGTAGGTCTGCCAGTGCCGGTACACCGACACCAGGTCGTGAGCGGCGAAGTCGGAGACCGCCTTGGTGCAGGCCGAGGTGAAGGCGAAGCTGATCGCCGCCGCCGTGCCGAACATGGCGGCCCGCCACCAGCCGGGCCCGCGCAGCGCCGCGATGATCGCCAGCGCGATGGCGCCGCTGCACGCGCAGCCGGTCAGCACCCACTCGCCGAGCGGCGGCGTGCGCATGCCGTACTCGGGGTGGGCGAAGTACAGGAACCCGGCCAGGCCGCCGGTGACGGCCACCGAGCCCAGCCACTCGCGGCGGCCGGCGCTGAACCCGAACCAGGTGGCCAGCACCAGGACCAGGAAGACCAGCTCGGTGGTGAGGATCGGCTGGACCTGCGAAAGCCTGCCCAGGTGCAGCGCCGTGGCCTGGAGCACGAACGAGACGATCATCAGCCCGAATCCGGCCAGCCAGACGCGGCGGTGCAGCGCGTACCGCAGCAGGCTGAGCCGCAGCGTGCTGTTCTCTGGCGCGTCCTGTACGCCGAGCCGCTGGAAAACGCTGGTGAGCGCGTTAGCCAGTGCCGCGCCCAGGGCAAGCACAAAGATCATTGATCCTCGCTTGGCACATGTGTACCAGTAAGATGCATGTACCATACAAATATCTCCTTGTATTCTACACGGAACAGGCCTGGCAGGGGAGTGGCGATGGGCGGCGTGGCACCAGATGCCGACCCGATTGGCGTCATCGAGCTTGAGCTGCTCAAGCTCGTCCGCCATCTGGAGACCTTCGGGCGGCGCAGCTCGCTGTACGTCCGGGTGGACCGGGCCGGGTACCTGGCCATGCGCACCCTGGACGACCTGGGGCCGGCCAGCGCGAACGCCCTGGCCCAGTCCCTTGGCCTGGACGCCTCCACGGTGACCAGGCAGGTCACCGCGCTGGAGCGGCTGGGCTTCGTGGAGCGCCGGGCCAACCCCGCCGACGCCAGGTCCACCTCGATCGCGCTGACCGCGCAGGGCCGTCAGGTCATGACCGAGGTCCAGCTCGAGCGGCGCCGGCACATCGAGGACCTGGTCCGCGGCTGGGACGGCGAGGGCCAGGCGGACCTGGGCAGCGCCCTGGCCCGGCTGAACGGCGCGCTGGTGGAAGGGGTGTCCCGGCTGAGCCCAGCCTGCGCGGATCCGGCCCGCCCAACTAGCATGTAGCCCACGGCGTGGCGATCAGGCAGGAAAGAGGCAACCGTGGCAGCCGAACCCGTGACAGCGCAGGTCAGCGAGCTTGAGTCCGTTGCCTACCGCGCCGCGCTCGACGTCATCAGGGCGGTAGAGCCGCGGATCGCCGACGCCATCGTGGCCGAGCTGCACGACCAGCGCGAGTCGCTCAAGCTGATCGCCAGCGAGAACTACGCCTCGCCCGCCGTGCTGCTGACCATGGGCAACTGGCTCAGCGACAAGTACGCCGAGGGCACGATCGGCCGCCGGTTCTACGCCGGCTGCCAGAACGTGGACACCGTCGAGGCGCTGGCCGCCGAGCACGCCCAGAGCCTCTTCGGCTCCCCGCACGCCTACGTGCAGCCGCACTCGGGCATCGACGCCAACCTGGTCGCCTTCTGGTCGGTGCTGATGCAGCGGGTCGAGCACCCCGCGCTGGAGAAGCTCGGCACCCGGCACATCAACGACCTGGACGACGCCCAGTGGGCCAGCCTGCGCGCGGACCTGGGCAACCAGCGGCTGCTCGGCATGTCGCTGGACGCCGGCGGTCACCTCACCCACGGCTTCCGGCCCAACATCTCCGGCAAGATGTTCGACCAGCGCAGCTACGGCACCGACCCGGAGACCGGGCTGCTCGACTACGGCGCGCTGCGCGAGCAGGCCCGCGAGTTCCGGCCGCTGATCATCATCGGCGGCTACTCCGCCTACCCCCGGCTGGTCGACTTCGCCAAGCTGCGCGAGATCGCCGACGAGGTGGACGCCACCTTGATGGTGGACATGGCGCACTTCGCCGGCCTGGTCGCGGGCAAGGTGCTGACCGGCGACTTCGACCCCGTGCCGCACGCGCACCTGACCACCACGACCACGCACAAGTCGCTGCGCGGCCCGCGCGGCGGCATGGTGCTGTGCGGCCCCGAGCTGGCGCAGTACGTCGACCGGGGCTGCCCCGCCGTGCTGGGCGGCCCGCTGTCGCACATCATGGCGGCCAAGGCCGTGGCCCTGGCCGAGGCCTCGACGCCGGACTTCCGCGATTACGCCCGCCGTATCGTGCGGAACGCGGCGGCGCTGGCTGACGGCCTGCTCAAGCGCGGGGTCCGGCTCGTGACCGGCGGGACCGACAATCACCTGGTGCTGCTCGACGTGTCCGCGTTCGGGCTCACCGGGCGGCAGGCCGAGGCCGCCCTGCTGGCCTCGGGCATCGTGACCAACCGCAACGCCATCCCGCGGGACCCGAACGGCGCCTGGTTCACCAGCGGCGTCCGGATCGGCACCCCGGCGCTGACCACTCGGGGCCTGGGCACCGCCGAGATGGACGCGATCGCCGGGCTGATCGCCACGGTGCTGACCGAGACGTCGGCGGGCCGCACGGCCGACGGCCGGCCGTCCAAGGTCAAGTACGACCTGGACGCCAGGATCTCCGACCGGATCGCGGCCCAGGCCGCCGAGCTGGTCGCGGGGTACCCGCTCTACCCGGGGGTCAATCTCGGCTAGCCGGGCCGGGCTGCGGGGCCGGGGTCAGGTTGACGGCCCCGTTCAAAGTGGTTATCGTTTTCATTATCAAGAAGGGCGGGCGCCGCGTACGCTGATGCGGCCGCCGCGAGCTTCTGAGCTGTCTCGATAACCACTGGCCGGGTTGATCTGGCCGAATCCGCGGGAGAGGCATGTCGCTGCGCCGTGTGACCGCTGTTACTGCTGGTGCTGTTGTGGCTGGATTGCTGGCCGCCGGGTGTGCCGCCAGCTCCGCGAGCAGCACGGCGACGGCCCGCACCGGGACCGTGGTGGCGGTCGGCGCGGAGAACCAGTACGCGAACGTGATCGCCCAGATCGGCGGGAAGTACGTCCGGGTCAGCGCGGTGGAGAGCAATCCGAACACCGATCCGCACAGCTTCGAGGCCAGCGCGAGCGTCAGCGAGACCGTCGCCGCCGCCGAGCTCATCGTGCAGAACGGCCTGGGCTACGACTCCTACATGGACAACATCGAGTCTGGCTCGCCCAACCCCGACCGCAAGGTCATCGACGTGCAGCACCTGCTGGGCCTGCCGGACTCCACGCCGAACCCGCACCTGTGGTACGCCCCGTCCACCATGCCGGCGGTCGCGAAGGCGATCGCCGCCGACCTGAGCGAGCTGCGGCCAGGCCACCGGGCGTACTTCGAGCAGCGGCTGCGCCAGTTCGAGGCGTCCCTGACGCCCTGGCGGGACGCCATCGCCAGCTTCCGCGCCGCGCACGGCGGCACCCCCGTCGCCACCACCGAGCCGGTCGGTGACTACCTGCTCACCGCGCTCGGCATCAGGAACCTGACGCCGTTCCCGCTGCAGGCCGACATCATGAACGGCGTCGACCTGTCGCCGCAGTACGTGACCCTCCAGGACCGGCTGTTCCAGCAGCACAAGGTCGCCGTGTTCGTCTATAACCAGCAGGTCGTGGACCCGGTCACGCAGTCCTTCCTTGATCGCGCGCGCAGCGCGGGCATCCCGGTGGTCGGCGTCTACGAGACGATGCCGGCCGGCTACAGCTACCAGTCCTGGATGCTCGCCGAGGTGCACGCCCTGGAGCGGGCCGTCACCGACAAGGTCTCCACGGAGAAGCTATGACGCCGCCGTACGGATCAGCACCGGCCCCGGCCGCCGCCCCGGCCCCGGCCGCGCCGCCGCCGGCCGGGCCAGCCAGCGCCGCCGCCCCGGCCGCCGGCGTGCTCGACGTCTCCGGGGTCAGCGTCCGGCTCGGCGGCCGGGACATCCTGCGCGACGTGAGCTTCGGCATCGGCCCCGGCGAGTTCACCGGCCTGATCGGGTCCAACGGGGCGGGCAAGACCACGCTGCTGCGGGTCATCCTCGGGCTGCAGCAGCCGACCGCCGGCACGGTCAGCGTCTGCGGCCAGGCCAGGGCCGCCGCCAAGGGCCTGGTCGGCTACGTGCCGCAGAAGATCCAGCTCGACCCCGACATGCCCGTCCGCGCCCGCGACCTGGTCGGCCTCGGCCTGGACGGGCACCGGTTCGGCCTCCCGCTGCCGGTCCGCGGCCGCCGCCAGCTCGTCGACGAGATGCTGCACGCGGTGGACGCGCTGCGGTTCGCGGACGAGCGGGTCGGCAACCTGTCGGGCGGCGAGCAGCAGCGGGTCATGATCGCGCACGCGCTGATCTCCAGCCCGCGGCTGCTGCTGCTCGATGAGCCGCTGGCCAACCTGGACATCCGCAGTGCCCAGGAGATCATCGCGCTGCTGGCCAGGATCGGCGCGCAGCGCCAGGTCGCGGTGTTCATCTCGGCCCACGAGATGAACCCGCTGCTGCCGGTGATGAGCAAGGTCGTCTACCTGGCCGGCGGCCGGGCGGCCAGCGGCAGCACCGGCGAGGTGGTCCGCGCCGACGTGCTCAGCGCCCTGTACGGGCACCACGTGGACGTGATCCGGGTACACGGCCGGATCCTGGTGGTCGCCGGGACCGGCGACGGGCTGGACATCCCGGCCGAGGCCGGGGCCGACATCTGCGCCCCGCAGGCCGCGCCGGACGAGCCGTGACCGAGCTGGCCCGGCTGCTGTTCGCGCCGGGGTTCTTCGCCAGCGCGCCGGTCCGCCAGGCGCTGCTGGTCGGGGGCATCGCCGCGCTGGTGTCCGGCGCCGTCGGCGCGTTCACCGTGCTGCGCGGCCAGTCCTATGCCGGGCACGCACTCTCCGACATCAGCGTGACCGGCGGCGCGGGCTCTTACCTGCTGGGCATCAGCCCGCTGGCCGGGTTCGCCGGGGCCGGCGTGCTGGCCGCCGGGGCGATGGACCTGATCGGCGTCCGGCGGCCGCGCGGCCGTGACCTGGCCACCGGTATCGTCCGCGGTGCGGGACTCGGGCTCGCGGCGCTGCTGCTGTACTGGGACACCACGCACACCAACACCACCGGGGTCGCGGTCACCGTGCTGTTCGGGTCGATGTTCACCATCTCCCCGTCGGTGATCCCGCTGGTCATCGCGTTCAGCGCGGTGGCGCTGGCCATCATCGTGATCTGCTACCGGCCGCTGCTGCTCAGCTCGGTCAGCCCCGACCTGGCCGCCGCGCGGGGCATCCCGGTCCGGCTCGTCGGGTTCGCCTGCCTGATCGCCATCGCGCTGGCGGTCTCGCTGTCCGCGCTGACCATCGGCACCATCCTGGCCACCGCGCTGCTGGTCGGTCCCGCCGCGACGGCGCTGCGGATCACCCGGCGGCCCGGCCTGGCCGCGATCACCTCGGCGCTGATCGCCGTCGCCGTCACCTGGCTCGGCATCGTGCTGGCCTACGACAGCTTCACCTGGCCGCCGGTGCACGACGGCTGGCCGGTGAGCTTCTTCGTGGTCGCGCTGACGTTCGCGGGCTACCTGCTGGCGCAGTTCGCCGGCGGCCGGGGCCGGGGCGGGGGCAGGGGCCGCCGGGCGGAAGGGGCCGCCGGCGCGGCGGATCATCCGGGGCCGGCCCATCCTGCGGCGGCTCACTCTGGGCCGGTTCATTTCGCGCCCGCCCATGCCGCGCCGGTCCATCCCGCCTCAGCCCATCCCGCCCCAGCCCTTGATGCGCCGGCGCAGCCTGCGCCGGCCCCGCCGGCACCGGGCCGGCAAGCGGGGCCCGCTGATGTTCGCACCGTTCATGATGAATGCCTGGATCGTGGCGACGATGGTCGCCGTGGTGGCCGGGATCGTCGGGTTCTTCGTCGTGATGCGCGGCTCGGCTTTCGTCGCCGACGCCGTGCCGCAGGGCGCGTTCGCCGGGGCGGCCGGGGCCAGCCTGGTCGGCGTCAGCTCGCTCGTCGGCCTCGGCGTGTTCGCGCTGGCCGGGGCGCTGGCGATCGGCTGGCTCGGCCGCAAGGGCCGCCACGACGTGGCCACCGCGCTGACCCTGGTGCTGATGCTTGGGCTCGGCGCGCTGTTCCTCAGCTTCACCACGCAGTACTCGTCGGAGATCTTCGCGCTGCTGTTCGGCGAGATCCTCGGCATCAGCTCCGCCGAGATCCTGCCGGTCGCCGCGCTCGGCCTGCTCTGCGTCGCCGTCATCGCGGTCAGCTACCGCCCGCTGCTGCTGTCCTCGCTGGCGCCCGAGTCCGGCGAGGCCAAGGGCGTCCGCGCGACCCGCGTCGAGCTGCTGTTCCTGGTCGTGGTGGCCATCGCGACGAGCATGACCCTGCCCGTCGTCGGCGCGCTGCTGATCTTCAGCCTGATGATCGGGCCGCCCGCCGCCGCCAGGTCGCTGACCAGCAGCCCGCTGCGGGCGATGGGCCTGTCGGTGGTCATCGCCGTCGCGCTGGCCTGGTTCTCGGTCGCGGCGTCGTACCAGACCGACTGGCCCGTCGGGTTCTTCGTCGGGGCCGGGGGAGCGGTGTGCTATGCCCTGGGGCGCGGCTGGGCGCTGTGGTCCGGCCGGTTCACGTCTGGGTCGGCCGGACCCGGCGCGCCTGGGTCCGCCGGGGCGCCGGCCGCCGCGGCCTGAGCCGCGCGCCGCCGCCGCATCCGCCGCAGGTTCCAGTACGCCAGGCTGCCCGCGATCACGCCGGTGGCCAGCGCCGTGACGTGCCCGACCGCGGACACGGCCAGGTGGTCAAGCCCCGAGAAGATGTCCCCGACGAACGCCAGCAGCGCCAGGCCGAGCAGCGCCACGCCGCGCGCCAGCCACCCCCCGTACAGGATGGCCACCGCGAGCGCGGCCACCACGATGTAGGACGGGCCCACGTCGATCAGGAAGCGGTCCGAGGCCGGCACCGTGCCGTGCAGGATCCGGTAGTCCTCGATGCCCTCGCTGACCAGGGTGCCGATCACATGCCCGGCCGCGCAGACCACCAGCGTCCGCCAGTTGCCCAGCACGCTGCACGACGCGACCAGCGCCACCGCGATCAGCGCCGGCCAGGCCGTCGGCCAGTTCGTCGGCACGAACGCCGAGGCCACCATCGCGGCGACGGGGTGGGCGTGCAGGTTGTGCACGCTGGTGCTGGCCCAGCGCGCCGCGGCCAGCCGCGAGCCCGGCGAGGCCAGCACGTACCAGATCTCGGCCGCGATCGCCGCGAGCGTGTAGCACCAGGCGACGGCGTAGCGGGACAGCAGCGTCTGCACGGCGGGACGGCGCATGGCTAAAGGCTAGAGGGGCGGGACGGACGGCTCGGGCCGGGGCGGGCCCAGCGCGGCGCGTAACGCTCGCGGGCCGGGCGGCGCTATTGCTAACGACAGCAAGCGCGCGTTTCGCGGCATAAGCGGATGCGCGCCAGGTTGGCCCCGCCGAAATCACAACCGTGCGGGGCGCTCTGACGTCTGTTGAGCTGACTCGGTCATTATCAGGGCGGCGCCAGCGGCGCCGGTCAGGAGGCAGGACATGCGCGGCAAGCATGCGGCAGTCGCGGGCGCCGGCCTCCTGGCCGTCGCCGTCGTGGTCCTCGGCATCGTCCTCGCCTTCGGCGGCGGTCCCGCCGCCGGGCACGCGGCTACCGGTGCCGGTGCCCAGCGCGACGGTGGTGTCGATGGCGGCGCCCTGGTACGCGGCCAGTCAGCTCCCGGGGCTACAGGGGCGTCCGGGAGCGCCGCGGGCGGCACGCCGCCCGGTAGCCCAAGCCCGGGGTCCTCCCCGCCGGGCGGCGCGTCGGGAAGCCCGGGGCCAGCCAGCCCCGGCGCCTCCGGCAGCCCGGCACCGTCGGGGAGCCCCGCGCCGGGTGGCGGCTCCCCGTCGCCCGGCCCGTCCACCTCGCCCGCAGCCTCCGGCTGGGCCGCGCACCACCTGCTGAGCGTCCCCGGCCGGGTCGCCGGCAGCGCCGTAGACCTGGCCGATTACTCCGACTTCCAGCTCCTCGCCCGCGCCGAGGGCGGGTCCGGTCCCTACCGGCTGCGCCGGGTCAGCCTGGCGACCGGCGCCCGTGCCGTCACCACCCGGACCTTCACCGTCTCCACCATCAGCGTCGCCGCCGGCTACGTCTGGGTCTCCGGTGACATCGGCTCCCGGTACTACCAGCCCGTCCTGTACCAGGTGAGCCCCGCGACGCTGGCTGTGCTGCACTCCTGGCGGCCGGCCGCCAGGACCAAGGTCTATGCCAGCGTCGCCGTGGCCGCCGGCCCCGGCGGCAGCGTCTGGGTCACCGCGCGGCACATGCTGTGGCGGGTCAGCCCGCACAGCGGCGCCGTGCTGCGCCGGGTCAGGGTGCCCGGCGGCCTGCTCGCCTCGGCCCTCGCCGTCGACCCGTCGCACCGGTACCTGTACGTGTCCGCCGAGAACGCCGACGGCGCGACCACCGCGCTTGAGTACACCGCCGGGTCCGGGGCGCTGCTGGCCCGCGCCGGCCGCACCCCGCTGCGGTACTCCGCGGGCGGCGCGGCGCTGACCGCCGTGCCCGGCGGCGTCTGGGCCTCGTTCCGTACCGGCATGCTCGGCCAGACCGTACTGCTCCGCCAGCGCACCCTCCGCGTCGTCCGCCTGCCGGCCAGGGACAACAAGCTGTACCGGTGGGGGATGGACGCGAGCACCGGAGCCGGCGGCGGGTCACTGTGGCTGATCTCCGGCGTCCAGGGCACCGTTGCCTGCGTCGCGCCAGGCACCGGCGTCGTCCGCGCCCGGGCCAGGCTCGGGGCGCTGGCGAACGGCGCCGACGTGCAGGCGGTGAGCCCGGCGAGACATGAGTTCCTGGCCAGCGGCGAGTCCGGCATCATCGCCGTCACGGCCCCGTCCCGCTGCTGGCCCTAGCCCCCGCCCGCCGCCCGCCGCCCGCCGCCCGCCGCCCGCCGCCCGCCGCCAGGCCCCGCCCGCCGCCCGCCGTCAGGCCCGGCCTCCGCCCGGCCCTCCTGCCGCCGCCCGCCGTCAGGCCCGGCCTCCGCCCGGCCCTCCTGCCTCCGCCCGCCGCCCGCAGCCCGGCCCTAGCCTCTGCCCGGCCCTGCCTCCGCCCGGCCGCCGTACCCGTCCGGCTGCGGCTGGCATGGCACCTCCAGCCCCACCAACCCCAGAAGTCCCTCCATGTAACCCCTTTCCCTGCGCCGGGTCCTTCCCTGGCCGCAAGCGGGCTCGGCCAACGACAGTGAACCCGCATCTACTGTCGAAACAGCGACAGCAAAAGCGAGTTCACTGTCGCTGGCGCCGCACTGGCGCCGCACTGTGTCGCCACCCGGTGCCACTCCACCAGTCCCTTTCATCACATTGGCCCCATCGCTTCCCTGCCCACTCGATCGCAGCGTGATAACAGCAAGAGGCGTCCCGTGACTGGGCGCCGCGGGGCAGGTCAGGGGAGCGGGCGGCGCCAGACGAGCGTGTAGCGCCAGAAGACACGCCGCCGGATCCGCGCGCCCGGAGTGAGCTGCCGCGCGGCGGCGGCGATCTCGGCAAGCGAGTCCTGCGGGGCTCGCATGGGCAGGCCGGAATCGTAGGGCTGCTGCCCGGCTTCGGCCGACTGCCCAGCTCCGGCCGGCTGCTTAACTCTGGTCGGTAGCCCGATCCCGGGGCGCGGCTCGCTGGCCTCACCAGGGAGCGCGCCTTCGGGGCGGGCGGCCTGGGGGCAGGCAGCGGCGTAGGGCCGGTCGGAGGGGTGGGGGAAGCCCGCGCGGCGGCGGGCCGCGCGGGTGGCGCCGACCGCCGCGTTGGCGAGCAGGCTGACCGGCTCCCAGGCGCGGTCCGCCGCCGTCGCGTCCCGGTACAGCCCGACGACGGCGAGTACTCCGCCGGGCCGGACCAGGCTGGCCAGCCGCGTCAGGCCCGCGTGCAGGTCCACGTGATGCAGGCTGGACAGCGCCGTCACCGTGTCGTATCCGGCGGGGGCGACGGGGAGCTCGGGGTCGAGGATGTCGCCGCGCAGCCAGCGGACGTTGCTCGCGGCCGGCCACCGGGCGCGAGCGAGCGCGATCATGTCCGCCGACCGGTCCGCCGCGTCCACGAACCCGGCGCGTCCCGCCATCAGGACCGCCAGCGCTCCTGACCCGCAGCCGGCATCGAAGACCCGTTCGGGATTATCGGGCAGTTGGGCCAGAAGCCACCGGTGGTAATGCTGGTTGTGATCCCAGCTCAGGGCCGCCGGGAGCGGCGGGATCCACATGGGGCGGACGGTATCCGTCAGCCCTGCTGGAAGTCCTTGGTCCGCCAGATCTGCTCGCTCAGGTACTGCTTGACCTTCGCGATGTAGCCCTGCGCGGGCGCGGTGTGCCAGCGTCCGGCGAACCAGGCGCCGACGCAGCCCCACAGGTCGCCGGCGTGATACGTGCCGGAGTGCTGGACGTCGTTCAGCCAGGGCTCGTAGCCGTCGTAGCAGGACCGCCAGATCGCGTAGGCGGTGTCCGCGTTCATCGCCGTCGACCTGCCGATGCCCGGCCAGCTCCCCTTCTCGTAGGGGTAGCGGTTCTGCAGGATGCCGTAGCTCTGCGGGCACTGGCCCGCCTTGCCGTCCGCGCCCAGCTTGTGCCCCGGCGGGCAGGCGCTCGCGTCCGTGCCCCAGTCGCCGAGCGTGTCCTGCTGCCACCAGCTCTCGACCGCAGCCTGCGCGAACACCACGCTCTGGCTGATGCCCCACTTGCAGGCGGCCCAGCGCAGGATTTCCTCGGTGGTGCCGGTGAAGTCGCCGTTGATCCGCGGCGCGAGCAGCTTGTCGGCCTTCGGGCTGTCTCCGGCCGAGAAGAAATGCGCGCCGACCCGCTCGCCCTTGGTGTGGTTGAAGTGGCGGTTCGCGGCCTTGTTCTCGCGCTTGGGGCTTTTCCTGACCCAGCGCGCGCAGGCGGCGCCGCTGGGCAGTTTCGCGCCCGGCGGCAGCGTGCGGAAGTGCAGTGGCGGGGTGGCGGGGCTGACGCCGGAGGCGGAGCCTGGCGCGGCCGAGGATGTGCTGCTCGCGGACGGCGAGGCCGACGTGGCCGCGCTGCGGCCGGTGCCGGCGGGGGTGCCCGCGCCGGATGCGCCCGCCCGTGGGCGCGCGGCGGCGGCCCGCGCCGTGGTGTCGGCCTTGACCGACGTCCATGGTGCCGCTGCGGCGTGGCCGGTGCCGGTGCGGACGGCGAATACCACGACCCCGGCGACCACGATCACCACGAGGGCCACGATCCAGCCGAACAGCCAGGCTCGCCGTTCCGCCCGCGAATCACTATCTAGCCGCATAGCTCGATAGCAGTACCGGTTGATCATGAGGGGTGTCAATCTGATCCGGATATTCGGGGGTATTTCCGATGCGGGGCTGTGGCGGGAGGCGCTGGCCCTGGGCACCGGACCGGCGCGAGAGCTTGACGTAATCGAATATGTATTCGATAGTAGAGTCATGAGTGCGGAGAGGCTCGCTGGCTCGGGTGGTAACGGCCCTGATGCTGGCGATCTCGGTGCTGGCGATCTCGGTGCTGGCGGCTCGGGTGCTGGCGGCCCGAGGGCCGTCGGGCTGGGGGGCGCCGGCCGCTGGGGGCTGATACCGGCGTCAGCCCTGCCGCATTCCCCGAACGCCAGGCCCGGCAACTCCTCCGCCGGGCCTGGCAGCGCGACTGCCCGGCCGAGTCCCCCGCCGGCCAGGGCAGCCGCCGCTGGGGTGGTGCCGACCCCGGCATCCGCCGTGGCTGCCTGGCCGGGCAACCCAGGCCCCCCGCCAGGCGCCACGGCGGTTCTCCCGCCTCGCCCAGCCGGCGATCCCGGCCGGGTCCCGTGGGAACGGCATGACATGCGGCGGGACGGCGCTCTCCGGGCTCTCCGGGGCAGCGTCACCGCGGATGCGGGGTCGTGGCCGGTGCTGGCCGCGCTGCGGGAGCTGCTGCCGTTCGGCGCGCTTCAGCGCGGCCAGGTCGTGGCCACCAGCGGCTGGGGGCTGCTCTGCCTGGCGCTGGCTGCCGGCGCGTCGGCCGCCGGTGCATGGTGCGCCGCGGTAGGCCTGCCCGCCGCGGGAATCCGCGCCGCCGCTGACGCTGGGCTCGATCCCGACCGGATGCTGCTCGTCGCTCAGCCCGGCTCCGGCTGGGCTCAGGTCGTCGCCACGCTGCTGGATGGGTGCGACATCGTCATGCTCCGCCTGCCCCAGCGACCGAGCGCCCAGCTACGCCGGAAACTAGAGGCCACTATCCGCAGGCACGGTGGCGTGCTCCTAGTCGCGGGGGAGTGGGAAGGCGCGCAGACCCGGCTGGCCGTCACCGGTCAGGCGTGGACCGGCATCGGGCCTGGGCACGGCCGCCTGCGAGCCCGCCGCGCTCAGGTGACCGCCGAGGGGCGCGGCGCCGGCGCCAGACCGCGCTCCGCCTGGCTCTGGCTGCCTGGCCCCGACGGATCGGTGACCCCAGCTCCCGCCCCGGCTCTGGCTCCCGCCCCGGCTCTGGCTCCCGCCCCGGCTCCGTTGCCCGCCGCGGCTTCGGAGCTGGCATCGGCCCTTGCTGTCGGCGCGGCGCACCAGCCAGCGGCGGCGATCCATGTCGCAGCGGGCGGGTGAGGCTATGGCCGGGTAGTCATGGTGTTCCAGGTGCCGCAGCGGATTCTCGTGCTGCGCTGTCCCGACTGGGAACGCGATTCCGGCCCGGCGGGTAGCGCGACCGACGTAGCCGGGTCGGCAAGCGCGGATGCGGCGCGGGCCTTCGAGGCGGTGGTGGACGCCGTCGAGGATTTCTGCCCCAAGGTCGAGGTGCTGCGGCCAGGGACCTGCGCGATCGGCGTACGCGGTCCGGCCCGGTACTTCGGCGGAGAGCAGGCGCTTGCCGAGAAGATCTCCGCCGCCGTCCGCGAGCTCGGCTTCGGCTGCGGGGTCGGCATCGCTGAGGGCCTGTTCGCCGCCGGCCTCGCGGCCAGTCTCGCCACCAGCGCTACCAGCGCCGACCCAGGCCGGACCGCCCCCGCCCCCGCCCCCGCCCCCGCCCCCGCCCCCGCCTCCGTCGGCCCCAGCCTCGGCCGCGCCAGCTCCGGCCCCGGCCCCGCAGACCTCGGCCCCGCCGGTTCCAGCAGCCTGGTCATCCCGGCGGGGGAGACCCTGGCGTTCCTCGCGGGCCAGCCGGTGAGCGTGCTGGGCAGCCCCGAGCTGGACTACCTGCTGCCCAGGCTCGGGATCACCACGCTCGGCGAGTTCGCCGCGCTGCCCGCGGCCGAGGCCGCCAGCAGGTTCGGGGCGCAGGGCGCGCTCGCCCACCGGCTGGCCAGCGGCCTCGAACCTCGCCCGCTGGTTCCCCGCCTTCCCGCCGCCGACCTGTCCGTCCAGTGCGAGTTTGATCCCGCGGCTGAGCAGTCTGAGCCCGTCGTGTTCGCGGCCAAGGCCCTCGCCGGGGAACTGCATGCTCGCCTGGCCGCCAGCGGCCTCGCCTGCGTCCGGGTCCGGGTCCTGGTGCGCGACGAGGACGGCCGGGAGGGCAGCCGGCTCTGGCGTCACGATGGCCTGCTCTCTGACCTAGCCGTCGCCGAGCGGGTGCGCTGGCAACTCGATGGCCAGCACGGCGCGAGCGACGGCGATGGCGGCGATGACGGGGTGACCGCCGGGGGGATCGCGCTGCTCCGGCTGATCCCCGATCAGCTAGTCCCGTCCACCGGACGCCAGCTTGGCCTCTGGGGGGACGCTGTCGTCAGCGACCGGGTGGCGCGCGCCGCCATCCGCGTGCAGGCCATGCTCGGGCATGGCGCGGTGACCCGGCCCGTCCTGACCGGTGGCCGGGACCTGGCCGAGCAGGTACTGCTCGTTCCTTTCGGAGACGTCGCCGCGCCCGAACGTCCCGCCGACCGCCCCTGGCCCGCAGCTCTCCCGCCCCCGGCGCCGGCCACCGTCTACCCCGAGCCGCTGCCCGCCGAGGTGACCGACGCGTCGGGCGCCGACGTAACCGTCACCGCGCGAGCCCGGTTGTCCGCCCCGCCGGCCACGCTGTCAGTGGCCGGGCAGCCGGCGTCCGGGCAGTCAGCGTCCGGGCAGGCGGCACCCGGCCAGGCGGAAAGGCGGGAACGCACCCGGGCCATTACCGGCTGGGCCGGTCCCTGGCCCGTGGCCGAACGCTGGTGGGACCCCGCCCGCGCCCGCCGCCAGGCCAGGTTCCAGCTCGTGACCGACGACGGTGCCGCCTGGCTGGCGGTCCTTCAGGATGGCCGCTGGCTGCTGCTAGCCAGCTATGACTAAGGCAGCCCGGCACCGCTCACCTGGTCGAGCACCGCCGCCGCCAGCAGTTCCGGCGCCCGCAGCGGCAGCATGTGATCTCCGCCCGGCACCTTGACGAACCGGCAGCCAGGAATTCGCCGCGCGATCTCCTCGCCGCACGCCACCAGCCAGGGCGTGTCGGCGTCGCCGACCATCAGCACCGTCGGCGCGCTCACCTCGTGCAGCCGGTCAAAAATCGGTTCGCCTTGCTTCCTGAACCGCAGTTCGTTCGCCTCCGCCCGGACGGCCGAATAGAGCTGCTCCAGTACCTTGGGCTGCGCCCCGGCCGCTGCCAGGAGCTGCTGGTAGAACACCACCAGCCCGTCCTCGTCGTCGGCCTCGCGCAGCGCCTTCCACCGGGCGGTCGCCTCTGGCTCATTCGGTGCCGGGTAGCCGTCCACGCCCGGGCACAGCAGCGTCAGGGAGATGACCCGCTCGGGCGCGGTCAGCGCGAGTTCCGCCGCCGCGCCGCCACCCATGCTGCAGCCGACGACATGCGCGGCCGTTATCTGGAAATGCTCCATCACCTGGAGGAGATCGCCCAGCAGCGTGTACTCCTCCGTGGCTGCCGGCGACCGGCCGTAGCCGCGCACGTCGTACCTGATGACCCGGCACCTGCCGGTCAGCGTCGGCCACATGTCGCCCCAGATGAACGCGTCCCCGACGCCTGGATGCAGCAATACGACGACCGGCCCGCCGCCGCCCGAATCCTCTGCCCAGACCTTGTCGGCGCCCACCGTTACGGTTGTCTCCATTGCCGCACCATAGGACGGGGCCGTGACAGCAGGCCAGCGCATTTCTTCCCCGAACGGGCTGCCGCACCGCTGCCCGCCCGCCGATGCCGGCCTGGCCGGGCAGCTGGCCGACCTGGTGTCCGCCGAGCCCTGGCTGCTTCGCGCGCTCGATGCCGTCGCGGCCAGCGGCCTGCCCGATGCCTGGATCGGCGCTGGCGTCATCCGCGATGTCGTCTGGGGCCAGCGGCAGGACCGTTTCGACCCGGCGGATGTCCGGGATATTGATGTGGCGTTCTTTGATCCGGAGGATCTGAGCGGCGAGCGTGATCAGGAGGCGCAGCGCGCTCTGGCCCGCCTGCTGGATGAGCTGCCGTGGGAGGCGACGAACCAGGCGGCTGTGCATACCTGGTTCCACGAGTATTTCGGCGGCTCGCCCGTCCCGCCGTTCGGCTGTGTTCACGACGCCGTCGCCACCTGGCCAGAGACCGCCACCTGCGTCGCGATCCGCCGCCTGCCCGCCGACGCTAGTCCAGGCGCCGCCGAGCGAGCGCCGGCGGCCGACGCCGGGTCCGGCCAGGCGACCAGCATCGAGGTCTGCGCACCGCACGGCCTCGCCGACCTGCTCGACATGGTCTGGCGGCCGAACCCGGCCCGGGTCACCGCTGACATGTCGGCCGCCCGCCTTGACCGCCAGCGTAAGCGGTTCCCTGGCATCACTGTCGCTCCGCCGCATTCCCCGTTCCCGGCCCCGGCCCCGTAGACCCGGCCTCCCAGGCCGGCCAGCAGACCCGGCCTACTCCTCTCCCGAGAACCGCTCCCACGCCGACTGCCGCGTCATGCTGAGCGCCGCGCCGATCCTGGTCCAGGTGATGTCGCGGTCGCGCGCCTTGCGTACCCAGCTCGCCAGCTGCTGGTCCACCTGCTCGCTCGCCGCCGCGATCTTCGGCAGCAGGTCCAGCAGGCCGTCGTCGGTGAGCTGCTGCTCCCATGCCGCCCGCGATGGGGGATCGGCTGGCTTGTTCGCCATCAGATCCGCGCACAGGCCGACGCACTCGTTGCAGATGAACACGCCAGGCCCCGCGACCATCGTCTCGACCGCCTCTGTCCCTTTCAGGCAGAACGTGCAGGCTACGTGCGCCTTGACCTCGTCAGCTTCGATCATCGCCAGGCTCCTCTTTCAATGTCAGGCTGTGCCTGACGCCGTCAGGATTTACCTTACGGCGTCAGGCTGGACCTGGCAAGAGCTGGATGATCAGCGGTCGCGTCCCTGCCAGGTGCAGACGCAAGCCTCGTTTCCCTCGGCGTCGGCGAGCACCCAGAAGCAGGGTGCCTCCGCGTCGGACAGCAGCGTCCCGCCGGCCGCGAGCGTGGCCGCGATCCGCCCGGCCGCCTCGTCGTGCGGCACCGAGACGTCAAAGTGAATCCGGTTGCGCTGCGGCCTGGGCTCGTCCATCTGCTGAAACCAGATCGCCGGCCCCTGCCCGGCCGGGTCGATCAGCGCGTTCGGCGCCTCCGACTCGCCCGGGTCGTCGCGGTAGCCCATCACCGCCTTCCAGAATGGGCGCACGGCCGCGATATCCAGCACGTCGATCGCGATCTCCAGGATCTGCACCGATCGCGCCCCGGAACCGATCGCCGCGTCGGTGATCAGGCCGAGGCCGACCACGGCGGACGAGATCTGGCTCGCGAGCTCGATCTCACGGTGGGTGACCCAGCTCGTCTCTGGTGACTGAAGAGTGAAGATCACCTGGTCGGCGCGCAGGTCCGCGCGCACGCTCGCGGCCGCGTCGCCGTCGGCCAGGGCCGCCACCCGCTCGGCGACCGCCACCGCCTGGGCCAGCGACCCGACGCGCACTCGCGCTTGCACCGCGCCCAGGATGTACCGCCAGCCCAGGCCGGTGACGGCGTCCGAGATCTCCTGCCGGGTGAGCTTGCTTGCCTGCTCTGTCATGCCTGGCATTTTGGCAGATGCCTCTGACATTCCGAGCAAGGATCTCCGAATTTTCATTCGAACGTATCTGGTTTTGTCAGACCCTGTCGCTATGCTGATCGAAGATCGGCTGACCTGCGAGGAGACCGCCGGGCGGGCCGCGCGAGCAGCGCGACCCGGGCAGTGCGGCCAGGACAGTGCGGCCAGGACAGCGTGAGCGGTTGGCCCGGGACGTGCTAGCCAGGACGGGAGGTGATCACGATGGCGGAGAGCGGGCAGCCAGGACCCCGCGACAGGAAGCCAGCCCAAGGCTCCCCGGCCCAAGGCTCCCCGGCCCCCGGCTCCCCGGCGCCCGGCTTTCCGGCGTCGTACTTCCCCGAGTCGTGCTTCCCGGAGCCGGGTGACGGGCAGCCGGGTTCCCCGTCGGCGGGCCAGGGCTTGTCCTGGTCGCGGGAGCTCGACTTCGAGACCCTGATGTCGGTGCTGAACGAGCCCGCCCCCTGGAACACCCGCCGGCCGGATCCCCGCCCGCCGCACACACCGCACACACCGCACACACCGCCCGCGCCGCCCGCGCCGCACACACCGCCCGCGCCGCCCGCGCCGCCCGCGCCGGACACACCGACTGAGGCGCACACACCGCCCGCGCCGGACACGCCGTCCGAGGCGGATGCGCCGACCTTGCCGGATAAGCCAGCCGGGTCGGATGAGCCGTCCGCGCCGGACGCGCCGCCGGGGCCGGACGCGCCGGATAAGTCGTCCGCGCTGGATGCGCCGGCCAGGCCGGCCGGGCCGGCCGCGCCGGGCCCGTCAGCCGCTTCATTTCCGCCGACCACGCAGGCCGCCGCTGAAGGGTCACTGGCCAGAGGCGAGGCAGGCGGGGGCGAGTCCCTCGGCTTCCCAGATGATCAGGGCGATCAGGAAGCCATCCAGGCGGCGATGGCCGAGGCGATGCTGGCGGGCCGGTCGCGGGAGGTTCCGGTCGCGGAGGCAGCCGGGCGGGTCGCGGAGTTCCTGCCTCCTGGCCCTGACCTGGCGGCCTGGCTGGCCGCTGCCTCGCCGCGGGAGCTGGACAGCGGCGCGCTGCCCGGGGTGGCGGCCTCGTTCCGGCGGCTGGCTTCCTGGGCGCAGGCGGGGGAACTGGCCGCGGTCGCCGAGCTGGCGTCCCGGTCCGCCGCGGCTGACGACAAGATCGGCGTGGACGGCGAGGGCCGCCCCGCCAGGGTTCCGGACGAGGCGACGGCCCAGGTCGCGCTGGCCCTGTCCATGTCCCGGTACGGCGCCTGCTGGTGGGCGGATCTCGGGGTCACGCTGAGCTGGCGGCTGGCCGCAACCGGCGCGGCGCTGGCGGCGGGCCAGATCGACCTGACCCGTGCCCGGCTGATCGCCGAGGCGACGGCCCTCCTAGATGACGAAACCGCTCAGGCGGTCGAGGCAGCCGTCCTGCCCGGCGCCGGGGAGCGGACCACGAGCCAGCTGCGGGCCGGGCTGCGCCGCGCGGTCATCGCGGCTGACCCCGATGGTGCGGACCGCCGCCGCATCGACGCCGAGCGCCGCGCGAAGGTCAGCCTCTACCCAGACCAGGAAGGCACCGCCGCCCTGGCCGGCCAGAACCTGCCAGGAACCCGCGCCGCCGCCGCGATGGCCCGGATCAGCGCGATGGCCCGCGCGCTCAGGGCATCCGGCGCCGACGGCGGCATGGACCTGCTGCGCGCTCAGGTGTTCATCGGCCTGCTCCTCGGCACCCTCCCCGCCATCCCGCCAGCCCCCGGCGCACCCCCAGACCAACCCCCAGCCGGGCCGCCAGACGACCCGCCAGGCCCGCCCGCCCCAGGAGATCCCGCGCCGGGAGGGGCCGCGCCGGGAGGGGCCGCGCCGGGAGGGGCCGCGCCGGGAGGGGCCGCGCAAAGGAACCGGGGACCGGGCCGCCGAGTTCCCAGCGGTCCGGCTCCCAGCGCTGGAGCGCGCGGCGGTCCAGCTCCCGGCCGCCCAGCTCCCGGCCGTCCGGCTTCCAGCGGTCCGGCCACCGGTGGTCCAGCTCCCGGCCGCCCGGCTTCCAACGGTCCAGCTTCCAGCGGTCCGGCTCGCAGCGGTCCGGCCACCGGTGGTCCAGCTCCCGCTGCGCCCGCCCCCGATCCCAGCGACCCATCGCATGCGCCCGGCGAAGATGCGGCCAGCGACGATGATGTGCCCCGCGACGACTACCTGGACGATCCACTCGGGGGAGACCCCGCGTGGGCCCAGCCTGACGCCCTGGCGGACCTGGACGATGACGAGGGCGAACTAGGTGCGATAAACCCGAACCTGGTATGGCCACCGCTACCGGTCCTGCCACCGCCGTCAGGCGCGGGGCCGGGGCCAGGAACCGTGCCCGGATCTCTATCGGGGCAGTCGGCGGCCCGGCCCTCGCTGAGCCGTCCGCCGCCGGGCCAGTCACCGCCGGGCCAGTCACCGGGGCTGCTTGACCTCACCGTCTCGTGGGAAACCCTCGCGGGCACCTCGCCCAGCGCGGGGCACGTGGGCAGGCTCGGGCCGGTCACGCCCGCGCAGGCCCGCGAGATCGCCGAGGCAGCAGCGGCTGACCCCGCTGCTCAGTGGCGGGTCATCCTGACCGACCAGACCGGGGCGGCGATGGCTGTCGCGCGGGTTTCGCGGGTTCGGGCTGCCCGCTCACGGGATGGCGCTGGCACCGGCAGCGCTGGCACCGGCAGGGCCGCCGCAGGCGGGGCTGGTACGGGCGGGGCTGGCACCGGCAGGGCTGGCGCGGGCGGGGCTGGTACGGGCGGGGCTGGCACCGGCAGGGCTGGCGCGGGCGGGGCTGGTACGGGCGGGGCTGGCACCGGCAGGGCTGGCGCGGGCGGGGCTGGTACGGGCGGGGCTGGCACCGGCAGGGCTGGCGCGGGCGGGGCTGGTACGGGCGGGGCTGGCACCGGCAGGGCTGGCGCGGGCGGGGCTGGTACGGGCGGGGCTGGCACCGGCAGGGCTGGCGCGGGCGGGGCTGGTACGGGCGGGGCTGGCACCGGCAGGGCTGGCGCGGGCGGGGCTGGTACGGGCGGCGCTGGCACCGGCAGTCGTCGCGCTGAGCCGGGGGCCGGGCTGGTGGGGCGGGTGACGCTGATCCTCCCAGCCGACCTGACCCGCCGCCCGCCCGAGCTCTCGCTGCCGGGCGACATCATGGAACGCGCGCTTCGCGCAGCCGCCCGGGCGGCTGCCGCCGCCGCGCCGGGTGCGGGCGCGTCTGGTACGGACAGCGCCGGCCCGGATGCGGGGGACAGCGCCGCGTGTGCACACCCGAGCTTCGACCGCTGCCTACCGGCCGGCGCCGCTGCTCAGGGAGTACATCGTGGCACGGGACCTGACCTGCCGGTTCCCCGGCTGCGGACAGCCGGCCTGGCGCGGCGACCTCGACCACACCCAGCCCTGGCACCAGGGCGGACCCACCTGCTCCTGCAATCTCGGCCCGCTCTGCCGCCACCACCACATCCTCAAACAGCACCCCGACTGGCAGCTCACCCAGCCCCAGCCAGGCATATTCCAGTGGACCACCCCCACCGGCCGCACCTACACGGCAACCCCGGCGAGCCATGCCAGCTAGCCAGCTCTGGGATGCCATGCGGGCGGCAGTAGCCACCAGCAGCTCCGGGTGCGGTGGGTACGGGAAAGCGCGCGGCGCAGCGCGCGGGAAGAACGGCGCGGCGTGCGGGAACTACGGCACGGCGCGCGGGGGAGGCGGAACGGCAGACGGCGGGAGCGATCATGGGGTGGGATAACCCGCCGACGTCGTGGCGGGAGTTCGAGCGGCGGCTGTCCTGGCGCAAAGGCCAGGCCAGCCGGACTGCCCAGGACGAGCACAGCGCCGGGGAGCGCGGGGCAGGGAATGGCGGCGCGGACGGGCCAGGCACCATCACGCGCCTCCCGCCGGCCCGGCGGAACGACCCGGCCAGTTCCGGCCAGCACGGCCGCGTCGCCTGGGCCGAGCTGCACTGTCACTCGTCTTACAGCTTCCTCGACGGGGCATCCAGCCCGCGCGAGCTAGTCACCGAGGCCGCCGAGCTCGGCCTGACGGCGCTGGCCATCACCGATCACGACGGCATGTACGGGGTGCCGCAGTTCGCTCAGGAGGTGGCGCGGCTCCGGGACCAGGGCGGCACGCTCAGCACCGTGTTCGGGGCCGAACTCGGCCTCGGCCCCAGCCTGCCCGGCAGGCCGGTCCGGGCGGGGAACCCGGACCCAGCGGGCCGGCACCTGCTCGTGCTCGCCCGCGACTCGGAGGGATACGGGCGGCTGTGCCGGGTGATCAGCGCCGCGCAGCTAGCCGGCGGCGAGAAGGGCCGCCCGGTCTACGACGAGGCGGCCCTGGCCGCCGCGCACGGCGGGCACTGGGTAGTCCTGACCGGCTGCCGCAAGGGCGCGGTCCCCGCGGCCCTCGCCAGCGCCTCCGCCAGCGCCTCCGCCGGCCCCGCTCCCGCCGGCCTCACCACCCCCGGCCTCACCACCCCGGGCTCCCCGGACAGCCCCAGCTACTCGCGCGCGCTTCGCGAGCTGCACGCGCTCATCGACGCCTTCGGCGCGGAGAACGTCAAGGTGGAGCTGATCATCGGCGACCAGCCAGCCGACGACGAGCGCAACGACGCGCTCACCGAGCTCGCGGCCCGCGCCGGAGTCGACACGATCGCCACCGGCAACGTCCATTTCGCCGCGCCCAGGGACGCCCGCCTGGCCCAGGCGCTCGCGGCGATCAGGGCGCGGCGCAGCCTGGACGAGATGGATGGCTGGCTGGCCGCCGGAGGCGGGGGATACCTGCGTTCTGGCGAGGAGATGGCCGCCCGGCTCCGCCGGTACCCGGGAGCACGGGAACGGACCGTCGAGCTGGCGGCCGACTGTGCCTTCGACTTCGGCGTGGTGGCCCCGCAGCTCCCCGATTTCCCGGTACGCGCCTCGCACACGGAAGCGAGCTGGCTCCGCGAGCTCGCCTGGCAGCGCACCGCCGTCCGCTACGGCCCGCCAGGCGCCGAGCGGGTCCCTGGCGCGCACGCCCAGGTCGCCCACGAGCTTGAGGTCATCGTGAGCGAGGGCTTCCCCGGCTACTTCCTGATCGTGCACGACATCGTCAGGTTCTGCGAGCAAGAACACATCTTGTGCCAGGGCCGTGGCTCGGCCGCGAACTCGGCCGTCTGCTACGCGCTGGGGATCACCAGCGTGGATCCCGTTCAGCATGGCCTGCTGTTCGAGCGGTTCCTGTCAGCGGGCCGGGACGGCCCGCCGGACATCGACCTGGACATCGAGCATCAGCGCCGCGAGGAGGTCATCCAGTACGTCTATGACCGCTACGGCAGGGACCGCGCGGCGCAGGTGGCGAACGTGATCTCGTACCGGCCGCGGATGGCGCTGCGCGACGCGGGCCGGGCGCTTGGCTACTCGCCGGAGCAGCAGGACCTGTGGTCCAAGCAGGTCGGGCCGCGCGAGTACGCGCCGGGTCAGCCGGTCCCGCCGGACGCCGGGGTGCCGCAGCGGGTCGCTGACCTGGCGGAGCGGATGCAGCGGCTGCCCCGGCACCTGGGCATCCACTCGGGCGGGATGGTGATCTGCGACCGGCCGGTGGGCGAGGTGTGCCCGGTGGAGTGGGCGCGGATGCCGGGCCGCACGGTGCTGCAATGGGACAAGGACGACTGCGCGTACGCGGGCCTGGTCAAGTTCGACCTGCTCGGCCTGGGCATGCTGACCGCGCTGCGGGACTGCTTTGACCTGGTCGCGGCGGCGCACGGGACGCGCTGGAGCCTGCACTCGATCCCGCAGGAGGACCCCGGCGTCTACGCGATGCTGCGCGCGGCGGACACGGTGGGCGTGTTCCAGGTGGAGTCCCGCGCGCAGATGGCCACGCTGCCGAGGCTGCGCCCGGAGAAGTTCTATGACCTGGTCATCGAGGTGGCGCTGATCCGTCCAGGCCCGATCCAGGGCGGTTCGGTGCACCCCTACATCCGGCGCAGGCACGGCGACGAGCAGTCGGACCTGCCGCACGAGTCGATACGCCAGGCACTCGGCAAGACGCTCGGGGTGCCGCTGTTCCAGGAGCAGATGATGCAGATCGCGATCGACTGCGCCGGGTTCAGCGCGACGGAGGCGGACCGGCTGCGGCAGGCGATGAGCGCGAAACGCGCCCCGGAGCGCATCGAGGAACTACGCGAGCGGCTGCTCACCGGGATGGCGGAGCGCGGCATCCCGGCGGCGGTCGCGGAGGACATCTACGCGAAGATCCTGGCGTTCTCCAGCTACGGGTTCCCGGAATCACACGCGATCAGCTTCGCCTACCTGGTCTACGCGAGCGCCTGGCTGAAGTGCTACTACCCGGCGGCGTTCACCGCGGCGCTGCTGCGCGCCCAGCCGATGGGGTTCTACGCGCCGGCCAGCCTGATCGGCGACGTGCGCAGGCACGGGGTACAGGTCCGCGGCGCGGACGTGAACGCCAGCGGCGTCCGCGCGACGCTAGAGACCCCCGAGGGAACCCCCATCCGGATCCCGGACAGAGATCAGATCCCGAACGAATCGCTCCCGCCGCCCCCCGCCCCCGGCCCGGCCGGGCCCGAGCCACCCCCGGCTGCGCCGCAGCCGCCTGCCAGCGCTGATAACAGCAAGAGGCCCGCAACCGCCGGCCAGCCGAAAGGCCGTGATAACAGCAAGAGGCATGCGCGGGCCGGGCCGGAAACGGGGGCCGGGACCGGCCCGTGGCGGCGCCGCCCGCCGCAGCCGGTGATCCGGCTTGGCCTGTCGCAGGTCCGTAACCTCGGTGACGCCGCGGCCGCGAACATCGTCGCCGGGCAGCCGTACGCCGGCCTGGAGGACTTCGCGCGGCGGACCGCGCTGCCGGTCGCGGCGCTGGAGGCGCTGGCGCTGGCGGGCGCGTTCGGGTGCTTCGGGCTGAGCCGCCGTGCGGCGCTGTGGGCGGCGGGCGCGGCGGCCACGGTCCGGCCCGGTCACCTGCCGGGGACGACGCTGGGCATGACGGCGCCGCCGCTGCCGGCGATGAGCGCGGCGGAGGAGACGTTCGCGGACCTGTGGGCGACGGGCACCTACGGCACGCACCCGGTCGCGCACATCAGGGACCTGCTGGCCGAGCAGGGCGTGCTCCCGGCGCAGGCGCTGGCCACGGCCGCCGACGGAGCGCCGGTCGCGATCGGCGGGCTGGTGACGCACCGGCAGCAGCCGGGGACGGCACGCGGAGTGGTGTTCCTGAGCCTGGAGGACGAGACGGGGATGGCCAACATCATCTGCCCGCCGGGGGTCTGGCAGCGCTACCGCAAGATCGGGGTGAGCGCCACCGCGCTGCTGATCCACGGCCGGGTCGAACGCCTGGACGGGGCCGTCAGCCTGCTCGCCACCCGGCTGTCCCGGCTGCGAGTCGTCGCGGCCGCCCGCAGCCGCGACTTCCGCTGATCCCCCCCGCCGCGCCGGCTCACGCCGGCAGATCCCGGGACCGCAGCGCCAGCTCGATAACGGCACGGCGGTCGGTGAGAACCCGGACCAGGCCGGGGCCGCGGTCGGCGGCGGCCAGGAACTCATCGACCCGGTCCAGCAGCGCCGGGCCGGGGTTCACGGCCGGGAACAGCGCCTGGGCCAGCATGTTCCTGAAGTGCTCGCCGCGCGAGTCCCACAGCCCGGGCAGCACCTCGAAATACCGCTCGGCGTAGCCGCCGAGCAGGCTGGCGTGCTCGGGCAGCGCGAAGCCCTGGGCGACCTCGCTGACGCCCTGGACGCCGAGCTCGCTGGTTTCGGTGAGCAGCGCCCAGGCGGCCTGCTTGTGCGCCGCGTCGGGGATGGCGGCCCGGCAGCTCATCGCGTGCCGCCGCCCGCCGTCGGTCGGGTCGCGGACCAGCTCGGCGGCGATCCGCTCGTCGCCGGCCCGGCCGGCGGCGCACAGCCGCCGCAGCAGCGCCCAGCGCAGTCCGGCGTCCACCACCAGGCCGGCCACCCCGTGCCCGGAGTCGTCCAGCAGCGCGGTGATCAGGTCGAGCTGGTCGGGCGTGGTCGCGGTCCAGCTCAGCAGCTGCGCCCAGGCGAGCTGGTGATCGCTGCCGGGGGCCGCCGCGCGCAGCAGCCTGCCGCCCTCGGCGGCGAGCTGTGCCTTGCCCTCGGTCACCTCGGCCGGGTCGCCGGTGGTCATCAGCTGGCCGGTCACGCTGTGCAGGGCCTGGAGCGCGGACATGGACGTCTCGGCGCCCATCCCGGCCACCACGACGCGGATGAACGCGGGCAGCGACAGCTCGGCCTGGCGGGCCATGTCCAGCAGCGCGGTCCAGCACACGGCGCGGGTCAGCGGGTCGGCCAGGCCGCCGATGGACTCGCTCAGGGTGGCCAGCGAGCGCGGGTCGAACCGGGTGCTCAGGTAGCCGAGGTCCCCGTCGTTGACCACGATCAGGTCGGCCGCCCGGTGCCCGGCCAGCTCGGCGATCTGCGTCCGCGGCCCCTCGATGTCGGCCGTCACCTGCAGCCGCCGCGCGAGCCTGCCCGCGCCGTCGCGGTCGTAGAGGCCGATCGCGACGTGGTGGTGCGGGCGCAGCGTCGGGTACAGCTCAGGCGCGGTCTGGGTCACGGCGAACGAGGTGATCACGCCGTCGGCGCCGGCCTGGTACTCGGCGCGCAGGGTGTTCGGGCCGGCGGTCTGCAGCCAGGCCCGCGCCCAGTCACCGAGCGGCCGGCCGGAGCTGGCCTCCAGCGCGCGCAGCAGGTCGGCGAGGGTGGCGTTGCCGAAGGCATGCTCGGCGAAGTAAGCGCGGATGCCGGCGAAGAACTCATCCCGGCCGAGCAGGGTGACGAGCTGGCGGAGCACCGACGCGCCCTTGGCGTAGCTGATGCCGTCGAAGTTCGCGACGGCCTGGCTGAGCGTGGGCACGTCGGCGGCGACGGGGTGCGCGGACGGCAGCCGGTCCTGCTCATAGGCCCAGGTCTTGCGGACGATGGAGAACGTCGTCCAGGCGTCGGTGAACCTGGTGGCCTCCGAGCTGCTGATGGTGGCGCACAGCTCGGCGAACGACTCGTTCAGCCACAGGTCGTCCCACCAGCGCATGGTGACCAGGTCGCCGAACCACATGTGCGCCATCTCGTGCAAGACGATCATGGCGCGCAGCTCGTACATGGCGTCGGTGACCTTGGACGGGAACAGCAGGTCGTCGCTGAGCGCCACGCAGCCGACGTTCTCGGTGGCGCCGGCGCTGTACTCGGGCACGAAGACCTGGCCGTACTGCCCGAACGGGTAGTCGGCCTCGAACAGGCCGGTGTAGAAGTCCAGGCCGGTCCTGGTGATGCGCAGGATGTCCTCGGCGTCGAGGCTGGCCACGAGCGAGGCGCGGCAGGCCAGCACGAGCGGGACCCGCTGGCCCCGCGCGGTGGTGTGCGAGCCGGCCAGCACGTGGTAATCGCCGGCCATCACGGCGGTCAGGTAGGTCGATATCACCGGGGTGGGCGGGAAGTTCCAGGTCACGGCGGACTCGCCGCCGGGGGCGGGCGCGGGCTCGGGCTGGCCGTCGAGCGCCGGCTGGTTAGATAGCACCGCCCAGTGCGCGGGCACCGTGACGTGGAAGGTGAACCGGGACTTCAGGTCGGGCTGCTCGAAGTTGGCGAACATCCGCCGCGCGTAGGCCGGCTCGAACTTGGTGTAGATGTACACCTTGCCGTCGGCGGAGTCCACCGACCGGTGCAGCCCGGTGCCGTCCCGCGAGTACCGGCACTCGGCGGTGACCCGCAGCTCGTTGGCCTGCGCCAGGTCGCGCAGCTCGATCCGGCCGGGACTGACCGCGGTGCCCGGGTCGACGCGGCAGCCGTTCAGGACGATCTCATGGACTCGCTCGGCGATCAGGTCCACGTAGCTGGCGGCGCCGGGGCGCGCGCAGCCGAACCTGATCACCGACGTCGAGCGGAACGTCTCAGGCCCGCGGGTCAGGTCGAGCCAGATCTCATACGACTCGGCGCTGATCAGCCCGGCGCGCTCGCGGGTCTCTTCGCGGTAGATCTCGGTCGCGGTCATGTGCGTCCTTGCCTGCTGCGAGTGGATGCGGTGGAGTCGGTGGCGGCGGTGCCTGCGGGCCCAGGCTAATACCGCGGCCGGTGCCCGGCGACGGGGAGAGCGGCGGGGAGATCAGCCGGTCCGGCCGGTGAGGGCCAGGCTCGCGCCGATGCCGATCATCACCAGGCCGCCGGCGCCGCCGACGATCTCCAGGCGGCGCGGGGAGCGGGCGAACCAGTCGCGCGCGGTGCCCGCGATCAGCGCCCAGGTGCTGTCCGAGACCAGCGCCATGCCGGTGAAGATGGCGCCGAGCATCAGCATCTCGGCCAGGCCCGCGATCCGGCCGTGCTGCAGCGACCTGCTCACGGCGAACAGGACGTTCGGGCCGGGAACGACGATCAGCGCCAGCGATATGAGGGTAAATTCCAGCAAATGCGCCGTTGGCAGCGTGCGCCGGATTCTAGCTCCCGGCGTCGGCGGTCTCGCTGGCCCGGTCGCTCGCCTCGCCCGAGCCCTGCGCCGGGATCATGTAGCCCCAGGCGGCGCAGATCTTCACCAGCTCGTCCGGCAGCTCGCCGAGGTCCGGCGGCGGCGCGGCGGCCTGGATCTGCCCGGACTTGAGATTGTCCGAGGTGTCGCCAAGCCCGGCGGCGATCCTGCCGTGGCCGAACTGGCCGTACTCCAGCATCTCCGCCTCGAACGGCACGCCGAGGAAGCGGCAGACCTGCCGGACGATCATCTCCGGCTCGGCGGTGAGGTCCTCGTACCTGACGGTGTGCCCGGGCAGCGCGCGGCGTGCCTCTTCGAGGCGGGTCATGTACCGCAGTGCCTTGGCGGCCGACTCGTCGATGGTGCCGGTCTCGGCCGGGTGCCAGGTCGAGGTCCAGGCCGCGTTCAGCGACGCGACCGAGGCCGCCGGGTGGCGCAGCAGGAAGATGAACCGCGCGTCCGGCCAGCACTCGGCGATCTGCTCCCAGATCAGCACGTTGCTGGGGGTCTTCGCGACCAGGGTCGGCTTGCCGCTGCGGGACAGCAGGTCGGCGAAGACCCGGTCCCAGAGCAGGTAGTCCAGCTCCTGGTTGGTTAGCTTCAGCTCGCGCATCGACGCCTGGATCCAGTTCGTCTCGGCGCGAACGCTGAGCTGCCGGAGCGGCAGCTCCGGTGGCGCGTACATGGTGGAGTGGCTGCCGAGGATCATCCGCAGCAGCGTGGAGCCCGCCCGGGCTGGTGACAGGATGAATACCGGTGCAGCCAGCAGCCGCTCACCGCGCGCTGCCTGCAATTTCCGCGACGGGTGCCCCGGCGGCCTGCCGAGCTGGTACCCGATAGTCCGTCGGAGTGTCGCGTTCACTCGCCGTTCCCACTGCATGGCGGTTGAGTGTAAAGCACCGGTCAAGGGTCGGACATCCGGTCGCCATCAACTTTCAGCATTTCCTCAACTAGATCGGCTGTCGCCCGTCCAGCCCCGCGCGTACCGCTAGCATCGCGAGGCGCCTGCCCTGCGGTCGACACAAGTGTTTTGACCTGCATAAATACCGAACTGGACTAGCGCGGCGGGACTCGTGTCCCCGGTTCGCAATGGCCGGGCAGCCGACCGCCGGCGGATCTTCAGGCCGGTCGAAATCCGATGCGGCAACGCCACGGGCGCTTCGCGATCGTGTGATTACTTAAAGTAATTATTGGTGCTAGCGACGGCACGCCGGACTGCGTGGTGGTTGCGCCGTGATAGGGCATCCGCGACCGCCCGCGGCTATCGGGCGAACGTCCGGGGTTCGCGCCGCCCCCGCGCGTACGATCGCGCTTAAGGCCGTGCGGTGTGCGCGGCCCGAGGCCGTGCGGTGTGCGCGGCTCGTTTCAGGAGCGGAGAAGTCCTTGTCCTTCCTAGCATCACGATGGCACCGGATCCTCCCGGTCGCCGGCGCGGCGGTCGCCGCCGCAGCCCTCACCCTGACCGGCACCGCCCTCGCCGCCGCCAGCGGCGGCCCGAACACCCTGCCCGCCGGGCACGCGGCTACCCGTCCCGCGGTCAGCGCGGCGTCGCTCTGCCAGTCCCTGTGGGCCGTGGTGGAAATCGGTGGCAGCCTCGCCAGGGCAGGCTGCCCCGGCACGGCGTCCTCTAACTTGACAGAAGGGCAGTACCAGGTCACCTTCCCGCGCAACGTGCGGAACTGCGCCTACATCGCGACAGTGGGCCTCCCCACCGACTTTGGGACCGCGGGCGACGGGACCGTCACGGTGGTCGGGCTGGCGGCGTCGGTGGACGGCGTCTTCGTGGAGACGTTCAACGCCGCGGGCACCGCGACGAATGAGCCTTTCCACCTGAGCGTCAACTGCACTCCGCAGGACCGCGCCGGCCGGGTCAAGGTCTCCTGGCCGAACAAGAGCGTGTCCGTGAAGGTCACCAGCGGCATCTCCGGCAACACCATCGTCGTCGCGACCGTGGCCAGCAACGCCGGGATCTTCGTGACCGCGGCCGTGCCGCATGCCTCCACGGGCAAGGCGACGATCTACCTGAGCCGCGCGCCGGGCAAGGGGCACCCGATCTGGGTGAGCTGGTTCGCCGCGCACTAGGCCCGCCTGGCAAGGTTCACGGCCAGCAAGCTCACGGCCAGCGCCGGAAGCGCTGGCCGTGAGCCTTGTGGCAGCCCCAATTGGTTCGGTACGTTTCCTAACAAAACATCCCAGGGGCCGGGCCAGCGCCAAAGCGGAGGCTGACAATGATGGCGAAGTTCAGCGACAGGGCCGGCGCGGGCGCCAGCGCGCGGCGGGCCGGCACGCAGCGGAGCAGCAAGATCAGGCGGCGGGCGCGGAGCCTGGCCGCCGCCGGGACGGCCACCGCGGCGGCTCTCGCCCTCGCGCTCGCCGGCGGCAGCCCGGCCAGCGCTCGCCCGACGGCTAGCGCGGCCAGCACCCCCAAGCCGCAGGTACGGGTCAACCAGGTCGGCTACGCGCCCGGCGCCCCCAAGCTCGCCCTGGCCATGCTCCCCGCCCCGGTCGCCTCGGTCCGCTTCACCGTCACCGGCAGCCACGGCGTCGTCCTGCGCGGCACCTCGACCGCCGACGCCGGCTCGTGGAACTCCGGCTACCAGGCCGTCTACCAGCTCAGCTTCTCCCGGCTGCACCGGCCTGGCCGGTACCGCGTGGCGATCAGCGCCGGCGGCGCCACCGCCGTCTCGCCGGTGTTCCGCATCGCCCCGTCCGCCGTGCTCTACCACCAGCTCGTGCTGAACTCGGTGCGCTACTTCACCTCTGAGCGGGACGGCGCCGACGTGGTGCACGCGGTGCTGGACCGCAGACCTGCGAACCTGACCGACCGGCACGCCACGGTCTACAAGTCGCCGCGCTTCGACAGCGACGACAACCTGCTGGGCACCTTCCGCAAGATCGCCGGGCCGGTCGACGTCGCGGGCGGCTGGTTCGACGCCGGCGGCGGCTACGAGAAGTTCGCCTACACCGCGAGCTACGCCGACGGGCTGATGCTGGTCGCGGCCAGGGACTTCCGCGGCAGCGGCTACCGCACGCTGGCGCCCGAGGCCGACTTCGGGCTGACCTGGCTGAAGCGGCTGTGGAACCCCAAGCGCAAGGTGCTCTACATCCAGGTGGGCATCGGCAACGGCAACGCCAGCAACACCATCCAGGGCGACTACAACTTCTGGTTCCTGCCGCAGGCCGAGGACCGGATGAACGTCAGCAAGGGCGGCAGCCCGGGCCCGACGGCGCGCTACGTGAAGTACCGCCCGGTGTTCGAGGCGGCGGCGCCGGGCAAGAAGATCGACCCGGACTTCGCCGGCCGGTTCGCCGCCGACTTCGCGCTCGGCGCCCAGCAGGCGGCCGCCGCCGGCCAGCGCGGCCGCGCCGCGCACCTGCTCTCGCTCGCCCGCGGCGTGTACGCGATGGCCAGGACCAGCGACGTCGGCAGCCTGCTCACCACCTACCCGCACGATTACTACCCCGGCAGCGAGTGGAAGAGCGACATGCTCTGGGGCGCCGCCGAGATCGCGCTGGCCGACGAGGCGCTGCGCGCGTCCCGCGGCACCGTGACCGCCGACCTGGCGACCGCGGCGCGCTGGGCGCGGGCCTACCTCGCGCTCGGCCACCCGGCCGGCGGGGACACGCAGAACCTGTACAACACCGGGGCCGTCGCCGAGGGCGAGCTGCTCCAGGCCATGCGGCAGGCACACGCCCGGCCCGTCGTCGCGCCGCGCAGGCTCGTCGCCGACCTCGCCGCGCAGCTGCGTACCGGCGAGGCCTGGGCCAAGGGCGACCCGTTCGAGCTGGGTACCGACCTCGGCCCGTCCGACGCGGCCCCGCACGCCTTCGGCCTGTTCATCACGAACGCGCTGTTCCAGCGGTACGGCGGCTCAGGCCGCTATCAGGCGTTCGCCCAGCAGCAGCTCAACTTCGCGCTCGGCGGCAACGCGTGGGGCAGCTCGTTCGTGGTCGGTGCCGGGGACACCTTCCCGCACTGCACGCAGAGCGAGATCGCGAACCTGGCCGGGTCGCTGACCGGCAAGGGCGACCTCCAGCTCGGCGCCACCACCGACGGGCCGAGCAGCCCGGACAACTTCCAGGGGCTGGGCACCGTCTCCGGCATGCGGGCGTGCGGCGCCGGCCACTTCGCGCCGTTCAACTCCAAGGCCGCGGCCTATGAGGACAACGTGGTGAGCTGGCCGTCGGTCGAGCCCGCCGACGACTACACCGCCGACTCCCTGCTGGCCTTCGCGTTCGCGGCGAGCGGCCGCCGCTAAGCTCTAGCGGACGTCAGGTCCGCCAGAATCTCGCGGTCTTAATTAGGCACGCTGTGAGGTTCTGGCGGACGTCAAGTCCGCCAGAACCTCACAGCACCTGTCGATTTCAGCGGGGGTGTTGTAGTGCGCCACGCCGATCCGCAGCGCCTCGCCCCAGGCCAGCCTCTCGTGCAGGCCGACCGAGTAGTAGTTGTCGCCGTGCCAGATGCCGATGCCGCGCTCGCCGAGCTGCTCGCAGAGCCGTTCCTGGCTGAAGCCGGGGAAGCTGACCAGGAACGTCGGCACCCGGCCGTCCAGGCCTGGCAGCCCGTGCAGCCGCGCGCCCGGCGGCAGCCCGGCCAGCAGCCGCTCGCCTAGCCGCCGCTCCCAGGCCACCGTGCCCGCGATGCCGCCCAGGCTGTCCAGGTAGCCGAACGTGGCGGACAGCCCGGCGAGCAGCTCGTAGGGCAGCGCGCCGGCCTCGAACCGGTGCCCGACCGGATCGAGGCCGGACGGCCTGACCTTGTACGGCCGCCAGGACTCCAGCAGCTCCCGGCGGCCGTATCCCAGGCCCACGTGCGGGCCGAAGAACTTGTACGGCGAGCAGAGCAGGATGTCCGCGCCGATCGCCCGCACGTCCACCGGCTCGTGCGGCGCGTACTGCACGGCGTCCACCCAGGCCAGCGCGCCCGCCTCGTGCGCCAGGTCGCAGACCGCGCGGGCGTCCGCGATGGTGCCGAGCGCGTTGGAGGCCCAGGCGAACGCCACCACCTTCGTCCGCGGCCCGAGCTTGGCCCGCAGGTCGTCGGTGTCCAGCGCGCTGTCGGCGGTGACGTCGACCAGCTTGACCACCAGGTCGCGGTCGCGGGCCAGCTCCAGCCAGGGCGCGACGTTGGCGTCGTGGTCAAGCCGGGTCACCAGGATCTCGTCGCCGGCCGTCAGCGTCCGGCCGAGGGTGCGGGTGAGCGTGAAGTTCAGCGCCGTCATGCTCCCGCCGAAGATGACCTCCTCGGCGGAGCAGCCAAGGAAGCGCGCCGAGGCATCCCTGGCCCGCGCCACGATCTCGCCGATCGCGCGGCTGGAGGGGTAGGGCAGCCCGATGTTCCCGCTGGCCGTGCGGTAGGCGGTCACCACTGCCTCGCCGACCTCGTCCGGCACCTGGGTGCCGCCGGGCGCGTCCAGGAAGATGAAGTCGCCGCTCAGCGCGGTGTACCGGGCGCGGACGGCGGCGACATCGAACTCGGTCTCTGGCACGGCGGCGGGCGTAGCGGGCTCGGCGTGCGGCACGGCTCTCCCT
Organism: uncultured Actinomycetota bacterium; assembly: GCA_963725175.1. Lineage (GTDB taxonomy): Bacteria > Actinomycetota > Actinomycetes > Streptosporangiales > Streptosporangiaceae > DASUBV01. The sequence goes on along the minus strand of CAVRXH010000006.1, from coordinate 578,541 downwards.
GAGGTCGGGTCCTGGCTGGTCAGCTACCGGAAACGTAAGCCGCCGCACCGCGCCGGGTCAACGTGCCCCCGCCGCCCCCTCGGCCCTCTCCGCCCCCGGCGCCCCTTCCAGCCTGGTCCCGGTGCCCAGGCCGAACACCCGGGCCGCGTTCCCGCCCAGCACCCCGGCCACCTCGTCCTCGCCGCAGCCCGCCGCGAGCAGGACCTTCCGCACCGAACGCGCGTTGCGGTCCACCCCCGGCACCCCCGGCCAGTCCGTCCCGAAGATCATCTTGCCGGCCAGCCGCCGCAAGGAGGGGCCGTAATAATCCGGCAGCCGCTGCGGCGACAGCCCCGAGATCTCCAGCCAGGTGCCGGGCCGCATCAGCGCCAGGAACGCCGCCTGCTGATACCACCAGCCCCGCCCGCCGTGCGCCAGCACCACCGTGAGGCCGGGGAAGTCACGGAACACCGGGTCAAGCAGGGCCGGGTCGGCGTAGGCGTTCACCGAGCCGGCGAACGTCGAGGTGCCGCAGTGCACGATGACCGGCAGGCCGTGCCCCTCGGCCCAGGCGTAGGCCGGGTAGAGCATCCGGTCGCTGGCCTCGAACCCGCCGTGCACCGGGTGGATCTTGAGGGCCACCGCGCCCAGGCCCACCTGGCGGGCCAGTTCGGCCGCGACCGGGTAGTGCAGGTGCGGGTTGAGGTTGGCCACCAGCCGGAACCGGCCGGGGCTGGCGGCGATCACCGGCAGCAGGTCCTCCGCCGGCTGGATGCCGGTCGCCTTGGGGCTGTACTCAGAGAACAGCAGCACGTGGTCCACGCCCTGCCGGGCGAAGTGCTCGTCGATCGCCGCCGGGCGCGGCACGCCGTCCCCGTCGTACAGCTCGCCGATCTCGCCGCCGTACCTGGCCACCCAGGCCCGCCAGTCCGCCGAGACCGAGGTCAGCCTGGCCACGTGCACGTGGGCGTCCACCAGCAGTCGTCCGTCCAGCACTGCGCGCTCTCCTTACGCCCGCTCCCGCGCCGGGCTCCGCATCCCGGCCGCTGCTCAGAATCGCACGTAGTCGTACTCCACGGGGAGGTCGTTGATCCCGGTGCCAGGCGGCGCGATCCAGCCCGCGAATTCGCCGGGCTCGTAGTGCGCCGTCATCAGCTCCGCGACCGCCGCCCGGTCATCGTCGGCCGGCAGCCAGTCGCCCTCGCGGGCCGCCCAGGTCTCCTCGTCAAGCAGCTGGCCGTCCGGGCTGATCCGGTGCCCGGCGAACGCGCCGACCTTCCTGGCGAACCCCTCGTGCGGCAGCGTCAGCCGCTGCTCCAGGCCGGCCGCCGCCAGCTCGGAGTTCCACTTGCGCAGGCCGCGGGCGCAGTCCAGCACGTACTCGTTGCGCAGGTCCAGGTTGAGCGCGGTCAGCACCGGCACCGTCCTGGTGGTGATAGCGCCCGACTCGATCACCGGCACCTCCATGGTCCCGGCCGCCAGCAGGTGATCGTCGTCGCGGCGGGTCTCCATCCACCGGCCCTTGAGCCCGGCGGTGAAGTACCCCGCCACGTTCGTGGAGGTCTCCGAGCCGAACAGGTCGAGCGAGACCGCGAACTGGAAGTTCAGGTACTTCTGGAGCACCGCCAGCGGGATGCCGCCGTGCCGCCACAGCTCCTCGTCTGTGCCGTGCTCCGCGAGCAGCCGCGCGGTCCGCCGCACGACCCGCTGCACGCCAGTCGTTCCGACGAACATATGGTGCGCTTCCTCACGCAACATGAACTCGCAGGTCCGGGCCAGCGGGTCGAAGCCGCTCTCCTTCAGCGTGCCGAGCTGGTACTTGCCGTCCCTGTCGGTGAAGTAGGTGAACATGAAGAACGACAGCCAGTCCGTCGTCTCCTCGTTGAACGCGCCGAGTATCCGCGGGCTGTCCGCGTCGCCGGAGTGCCTGGCCAGGAGCTGCTCGGCCTCCTCGCGGCCGTCCCGGCCGAAGTAGGCGTGCAGCAGGTAGACCATCGCCCACAGGTGGCGGCCTTCCTCCACGTTCACCTGGAACAGGTTGCGCAGGTCGTACAGGCTCGGCGCGGTGGCGCCCAGGTGCCGCTGCTGTTCTACCGAGGCCGGCTCGGTGTCGCCCTGGATCACCAGCAGCCGCCGCAGGTCGGCCCGGTACTCGCCGGGCACCTCCTGCCAGGCCGGCTCGCCGGAGTGCCGGCCGAACCCGATGACCCGGTCCGGGTCCCGCTCCGACAGGAAGATGCCCCAGCGGTAGCGCTCCATCGGCACCCGCGCCCAGTTCGCCCAGCCGTCCCTGCCGATCGCCGTCGCGGTGCGCAGGTAGACGTCGCGGGTCGGCAGGGCCGGGCCCAGCGCCGACCACCAGTCAAGGAACCGGGGCTGCCAGGACTCCAGGGCCCGCTGGAGGCGGCGGTCGGTGGCCAGGCCGACGTTGTTCGGGATGCGCTCGGTGTAGTCGATGACGCTCACCGGCCCCCGCGGCGCCGGGGCGGCCCCCGTCAGCTCGTCGCCGGCCAGCTCCTCGTGACTCAGCCCAGCGCCAGTCAGCCCAGCGCCAGTCAGTCCAGCGCCAGTCAGTCCAGCGCCAGTCAGTCCAGCGCCAGCGCCCGTCAGCTTGTCGCCGCTCATCAGACTCGCCTCCTGTCGTAGTCCGCCCGCTGGCCCGTGCCGTACCGGCGCAGCGCGCCGTTCGGCCCCGCCGCGTTCGGCCGCTGGAAGATCCAGTTCTGCCAGGCCGCCAGCCGGCCGAACACCTTGGTCTGCACGCTCTCCGGCCCGGCGAACCGCAGGTTGGCCTCCATGCCGGTCAGCGCGTCGGGGGAGAAGCTGGCCCGCTCCTCGATGACCAGCCGCAGCTCGTCGGCCCAGTCCAGGTCGTCCGGGGCCTGCGTGACCAGGCCGACCGCGACCGCGTCCGCCGCGTCCAGGTCGCGCCCGGCCGCGTCCGTGGCCGCCGCCAGCTCCGCGTCGCTGCCGCAGAACCGGACCTCAAGCCGGGACCGCCCGCTCGCCGCCGGCAGCACCCCCAGGCTGAACTCGTCCAGCCGGATCACCGCCGGCCCGCCCCGCTCCCGGGCGTCCTCGAAGACCCCGTCCAGCATGTACTGCCGGTCGGCCGCCAGCGCCACCTCCAGCAGCGGCCCGGTGAAGCAGCTCCCCGGCTCGATCAGCGCGAACAGGCTGCGCGAGGTCGCCTCCAGCCGCCACAGCGTGCGCTTCCACAGCCCGATGATCTCGGCGGCCAGCCAGTCGCCGCGGTGCGCGAGCAGCAGGCTGGAGACCGCCGCCACCGCCGCCGGGTCACCCTCCGTCTTCAGCAGCCAGGTGCCCAGGCCCGGCTCGTTGGTGCGCAGTGTCAGGATCGCGTCGTCCAGCTCCCTGGCCGCCGCCAGCGGCCACGCGGCCGCCCCGGCGGCGTGCAGTTCCGCGAGGCCCGCAGGGACCGCGCCCGCGTCCGGCCCGGTGATCACGATCGTCGCCGTGCCCGCGTCCTCGTCCCGCTCGACGCGCACATAGTCGTAACTAGTGACCCCGCCGGCCGTCGTCCTCGATAGCGGGACCAGCGCCACGCCGGCGTCCCCGGCGCCGCTCGCCGTGTCAGCCGCCGGACGCGCGGAACGCGCGGCTGCCCGCTCCGCCCGGCGGCGCACCGCCGCGCCGAACTCGCTCGCCTTCACCGCCTCGTCGGCCAGCCGCCAGGCCACCGCCCGCTCGCCCCTGATGCCCTCCGCCGTGGTGGCGAACACGTCCGCCCGGTCCCGCCGGACCCCGCGCTTGTCCACCAGCCGGGTCAGCCCGCCCGTGCCCGGCAGCACCCCGAGCATCGGCACCTCCGGCAGCGCCACCGCCGACGAACCGTCATCTACCAGGACGATCTCCTCGCAGGCCAGCGCCAGCTCGTAGCCGCCGCCCGCCGCCGTCCCGTTCAGCGCCGCGATGTAGACCTGGCCCGAGCACGCCGTCGCGTCCTCGATCGCCGAGCGAGTCTCGTTGGTGAACTTGCAGAAGTTGACCTTCCAGGCGTGGCTGGCCTGGCCGAGCATCCTGATGTTGGCTCCCGAGCAGAACATCCTGTCCCGCCCGCTGGTCACGACCACCGCCTTGACCTGCGGGTACTCGAACCTCAGTCGCTGTACCGCGTCGTGCAGCTCGATGTCGACGCCCAGGTCGTAGCTGTTCATCTTCAGCTCGTAGCCGCCCGTGATGCCGCCGTCCTCGGCGATATCCAAGGTCAGCGTCGCGATGCTGCCATCGACCGACAGCCGCCAGTGCCGGTACCTGGCCGGCTCGGTCGCGAACGAGACCGGTTCCGATGCTGGCTGGCCTGATGCTGGCTGGTCATGGCCCGTGATCGTCATCGTCGGCTCCTCGCCCCGGTCTCCTCTTCCCATACTGACGTGCTACAGATTGCGGGCGCAAGCGGTCAGATTGTGTAGACAATCGGGAGGATGCGGGAGCGACTGGCGTGCCAGTGCGGCAGTGCCAGTGCGGCGGACATGGCACCATCGATATGGATGAACGAGCTTCACGTTACCCATGGTGACCGCAGCTACCGTTTCGGTCCCGGCGAGACGGCGCGGATCGGGCGCAGCCTCGATAACGACGTCGTCGTGAGTGACCCGACGGTGTCGCGGCAGCATGCCCGGATCAGCCTGGGACCAGGCGGCTGGGAGTTCGAGAACGTCGGCCGGGCGCTGAGCTTTCTCGACGGGCGGCCGGTTAACCACACCGTGCTGGCCGACCAGGCGAACATCCAGCTTGCCTCCGTGCGCGGCCCGGTCCTGTCCGTCAGCCTGCGGCCGGGCCCGGCGCAGCAGGCCGCGCCGCCCGCGCCGGGCGGGGATCTCGGCAAGCGCACCGCGATCATGGACAACGCCGCCTTCTCCGGCGAACCCGGCGGTGGCAGCGGGAGCGGCGGTGCCGGAACCAATGCCGGCGGCGGTGGCGGCTTCCGTGGTGCCATCGGATTCCCCGGCGGGGCGGGTTTCCCCGGTGCCGCCGGGTTCCCCGGCGAGCTGCCCGCCGGCGCTGCCTCCCCGTCGGGATCGGCCCCCGACCCATACGGCCCGCCCGACCCATACGAACCGGGCCAGCCAGCCCAGCCCGGCGAGTCCGGCATCCCCGGCCCTGGTGGCCAATACGGTCAGTACGGCCAGCAGGGCCAGCCCGGTGAGTACGGCCAGCAGGGCCAGGGCCAGGGCCAGGGCCAGGGCCAGCACGGTCAGCCCGACCAGCCCGGCCAGTACGGCCAGCAGGGTCAATCCGGTCAGCCCAGGCAGTACGGCCAGCCTGGGCAGTACGACCAGCCCGGCCAGTACGGCGAGCCTGGGCAGTACGCCCAGCCCGGCCAGTACGGCGAGCCTGAGCAGTACGGCGAGCCCGGGCAGTACGGCGAGCCCGGGCAGTACGACCAGTACGACCAGCAGGGCCAGCAGGGCCAATACGGCCCGTCTGAGAACGGCCAGCCTGGTCAGCCTGAGTACGGCCAGCCAGGACAGTACGGCCAGCCAGATTCGTACGGCCAGCCCGGCCAGCCCGGACAGCACAGCCAGCCCGGACAGCCCGGCCAGCCCGGCCAGCACAGCCAGGCCGGCCAGACCGAGTCCTACGGTCAGCCCAATCCCTATGCTCAGCCGGACCCGTACGGCCCGCCCGAGTCGTCCGGCCAGCCCGACCCCTACGGTCCCGGTGCGAGCAGCCCACCAGTGGGCGGTGCCTATTCGAGCGCCGGCGGCCCGGGGATGCTCGACTACTCGGCAGGACCCGGCTACCCCAACGCTCTCGACTACCCCGGCGGGCAGGACGACTTCGACGCTCCGCCTTATCCGCCCAGCCAGGCGCGCCCAGGTGCGTCAGGCGGCTCCGCCGACGCCGGGTATGCCGGTGCCCCGAGCCCCGGCGGCTACCAGGACTCCGGCCAGCCAGGCGCTGGCCCCGGCAGCCCCGGCCCGCCCGGCAGCCCCGGCCCGCCCGGCATTCCCGGCCAGCCCGGCGGCCCGTACCCAGGCGGCCAGTTCGCTGATGGCCAGTACCAGGACGGCCCCTACGGCGGTGCCCAGCCCGGCGATGGCCAGCCCGGCGATGGCCAGCCCGGCGATGGCCAGTACGGCGATGGCCAGTACGGCGATGGCCAGTACGGCGGCGGCCAATACCGCGATGGCCAGTACGGGGACGCCCAGCGCGGCGGCCAGTACGGCGGCGGGCCGCCGCCCGGCGGCCCTGGCAGCTATCCAGGCGACGGGTACCAAGGTGCCGAGCCCCCCCGGGTGCGGCCCGTGCCCGGCCAGCAGGTCGATGAGATCGCCACGGCGCTGCACATCCTGGTGCCGATCCGGAGCTGGCTACATGATCCGGGCTGGCGGCAGTTCCTGCGCCTGCTGGTGATCCCGTACGGACTGCTGCCGCTCGTCTTCATCGCCCTGTTCGCTTCCTCGGGCGACCTGTCCACTCCCGGCTGGGCCTACAGCCTGTACATCGCCCCGCTGTGGGCGATCGTCTTCTGGCTGCTCATCAGGCCAGGACCGGTCAGCCGCCGCGAAGCGGTGATCAGCGCCAGTGCCGTCGTCTTCGTGCTGATCTGGATCCGCATCGTCACGATCCCGGTCAACGAGCTGATGGGCCAGGCCGGCAAGCCCCTGTCCTTCCCCGGCGCCATCGGCGTGGGCATCAATGAGGAAGTCACCAAGGCGCTGCCCATCCTGATCGCCGCCCTGCTCCTGCTCAAAATGCGGTCGGTCAAGCTCGACGTGCGCATGTGGATGTTCCTCGGCACCGTCGTGGGCCTCGCGTTCGGTGTCACAGAACAGGCCGGCTACACCCTCCAGGACATTCAGGGCATCGCCAGCGCCCAGGGCAACAGCCAGGCCATCGTCGAGGTGCTGGCCTTCGCCGAGCGCGTCTTCGTGGACGGATTCCAGCACGCCATCTGGGCCGGGGTCTCCGCGTTCTTCATCGGGATGGCCGTGAACTACCCGAGGCGCCGGGCCGCGCTCATCGTCTTCGGCATCGCCGTGCCCGCCCTCCTGCATGGCTTCTATGACTGGAGTGCCGGCGCGTTCGCGTCGCTGTGGATCCCGATCATCATCCAGGCCATCTCGCTGTTCCTGTTCCTCGGCTACACCATGTCCGCCGCCGCCATTGAGCGGCAGGTCAGGCAGACCCCCATGTTCCGTGGTGAATCCATGCTCATGGAGCGCGTCGGCTGGATGAACCGGGAAGCCGTCACCGGCCACGGCTTCCCCAGCCACCCCCGCGCCGCCGGCCAGGAACCCGCGAATCAGGGTCCCGCGAATCAGGGTCCCGGCGGCCAGAACCCCGCCGTGTCAGCGCCTACCGGATCCGGCCCCGGTGATCAGCACCCTGGCGGCCCGGCACCGGGCGGCTTCGGGCTCGGCGGCTCACCGTCCGGCGGCCCAGCGCCAGGCGGCCCAGCGCCAGGCGGCCTGGCATCTGGGGGCCCGGCATCTGGCGGCTCAGGACTCGACGGCCCAGGATCCGATGCCGCCGGAACCGGATCGTCCGCCGATGGCCTGTCCGCCGACGGCTCGTCCTTCCATGACCCGTCCGCCCATAACACCGTGTCCGGTGTCGCTGGCTCGCCCAGCGGCAACTGGTACGACACCGACTCATCCGACGGCGGCCAGCAGCCCGGCGACTCGCCCTATGGCGGCTCGCCAGGCAGCAGCCTGCTCGGCGGCTCGCCTGGGTCCGGCACGTCCCCCGGCGACCAGGGCGGCGGCCCCGCGAACGGGGGCCTCGCGAACGTTGGCCCTGGGAACGGCGGCCCTGGGAACGGCGGTCTTGCGAATGGGGGTCAAGCGAACGGCAGCCCGTTCGCGATTAGCTCGCCTGGTGGCGGCTCAGCCAACGGCAGCCCCTTCGGAAGCTCCCCGGACCATGGCTCCCCGGACCATGGCTCGCCCGACCACGGCGCGCCGGACTATGGCTCGCCGGGCAGCAGCCTGTGGGGGAGCGGCAGCCAGAGTGGCAGCGCGGACGACGACAGCGCCTATGGCGGCGGCTGGCGCAGCACCACGAGAAGCGGCGGCACCAGCAGCTTCGGCGCAGGCGACAGCCACACCGACTCATCGCCTGGCGGCGCCGCCAACGGCGACGCGTACGGCACCCCTGCCTACGGCAGCCCCGGCTACGGCAACGGCTCCCATCGCAACGACAGCTACCGCGACGGAAGCAACGACAGCTACCGCGACGGCTCTTACGGCAGTGGCTCTTACGGCGATGGCGTTCACGGCGATGGCGTTCACGGCAGCGGTGCTCACGGCGGCGGTGCTCACGGCGGCGCGGCGGACAGCGGGGATAGCGACTGGTTCTCTGCCGCCTCGTCACCGGCCTCGTCCGTCGGCCCGCACTCGTCAGGCCCGCACTCGTCTGGCCCGGACCAGTCAGGTTCCCACTCGTCTGGCCCGCACCAGTCAGGCCCGCTCTCGTCAGGCCCGCACCAGTCAGGCTCTCACTCGTCTGGCCCGCACCAGTCAGGCTCTCACTCGTCTGGCCCGCACCAGTCAGGCCCGCTCTCGTCAGGCCCGCACCAGTCAGGCCCGCTCTCGTCAGGCCCGCACCAGTCAGGCCAGGCCTGGTCCGGCTCTCCCTCACCCGGCTTGCCCTCACCCGGCTTGCCATCAGGCGGCTCGCAGTCAGGCGGCTCGCAGGACGGCGCCCCCGGCAGCGGAACCACCTCTATCTGGGACCCCGCGAGCGTCGGGCCGGACGGGCTGGACGCCGACCGGCGCGCCGCCGAGGGCTGGGCCGCCGACGCGTGGCCGCCGGTCTCCGATGAGCAGCAGGCCACGCCCGGCTGGCCGTCGGATAGCTGGACGCCCGACGACCAGAACACCGATGGCATGCGCCGCCCCGGTCAGGACGACTGGCGTCCCGGCTCCAGCTAGGTGACTGAGTCCGCTTGGGCGTGAGCGTGTCACCCGACAACCACTAACAGGCCAATGGACTCAGTCAACCAGGCGGGCTGCGGATTACTCCTATCGAACTTAATATCGATCTTGATGCCAGAATGTCAGACCCTCTCGATACTGTTAGCCATGGCAGGAAACGGCCGCAGGGCGGGAGGTGACCAGGTGCCAGACGATCAGCCGCAGCAGCCGCCGAGCGAGGACCAGCCGGCCGGTGAGCCCGGATGGCTCGATGAAGACGCCGGCTGAGCGGGCTGGTCCTGGTGCCGGGTGATGAGCCGGTTCCTGCGGAGCGGCTGCTGATCGCGGAGCCTGCCGACGGCGAAGGTCCTGGCGTGGGCGGGGGGTTGTGCTGGTCGTTTGGCGTGGACCTGGACGCGATCCTGGCGGCAGCGGCCAGGGGCATGTCCGGCCCCGGCCCCGGCGGCGGTCAGGGCACGCTCGCGGGGCCGGGCCCGACCGCCAGCGACCCGGCCGGGAGCGGCCCAGGCGGCGCGGACGCGGATCCCGCCGGTGCTGGCGGTGTGCTGCTTCCTGATGAGGGCGGCGTGGGGCTGGATGTGGTGGCGGAGTACCTGCCGGGCAGTGCGGGCCTGGCCGCGTGGCTGGACCAGCGTGACCTATCTGAGGCTAGTGACTTTGACCTGCCGGCGGTGGCGGCGGGGTGGCGGCGGGTCGCGGCGTGGGCGCAGGCCCGGGAGTTCGCTGCGATCGCGCAGATCGCCGCCCGGTCCGCGGCCAGGAGCGAGAAGGCCGGCCTGGAGGAAGACGGGCGTCCCGCAGCGATTACTCCGGACGCCGCCGCGCAGGTATCGCTGGCCCTGGCCCTGTCGCCGGGGACGGCGGAGTGGTGGACCAGCCAGGCCGTCACCCTGACCTGGCGCCTGCCCGCCACCGGCGCCGCCCTCGCCGCCGGCCAGATCGACGCCTACCGGGCCCGGCTCATCACCGAGGCCACCAGCCTCCTCGATGAAGACACCGCCCGCCGTGTTGAGGACGACGTGCTGCCCGGCGCAGGGGAACTGACCTATGCCCAGCTCCGTGCCCGCCTGCGCAAGGCGGTGATCGTCGCGGACCCGGAGGGCGCGGAGGATCGCCGTAGGGCGGCGGAGCGGCGGGCGCGGGTGAGCCTGTATCCCGATGATGACGGGACTGCGACGCTGACGGGGACGAGTCTTCCGGCTCCGCATGCGGCGGCGGCGATGGCCCGGATCACTGCCCTGGCCCGGGCTTTGAAGGCCTCCGGGGCTGGGGGTGGCACGGACCTGCTGCGTGCCCATATCTTCCTGGGCCTCCTGCTGGGTACCCTGCCCCCGATCCCTCCGCCCGCCGACGGCGGTCAGCCCGACGAACCAACAGACGACGACCTGCCGCCAGACGGCCCGCCGCCAGACGGCGGCGGCACTGGCGGCCCGCCACGCGACAGCCAGCTCGGCGACGGGCCTGGCGGCCCGCGAGGCGACGGCCGGCTTGGCAGCACGCCTCGAGGCTCCGGTCACGGCCGGCCCGGCGGCACGCCGCCCGGCGGCGGCCAGAACCCCGGACCCTCACGCGGCAGCCGGCCATCGCGCCGAGGCCAGCCATCTAGCGGGCCGCCGCCACGCCGCGACCAGTCACCCCGCAGCCCGGCACCCCGCCGAGGCGAGCCCTCCGGCCAGGCGGCCGGAAACCCGCCGCCCGATGCCGCGTCGGCCGGCAGCCCGCGCGGCGACGGCAAGGCTCCGCCCCGAGACTCCCGCCCGCCCGGCGCCCACCCGCCCAGGCCAGGGCCGCCCAGCCCGGGACCGCCCTCGGGGTCACCCGATCTGGGGTCGCCAGCCTCCGGGCAGCCTGGGCCAAGACCACCAGGTGCTGGCCCGCCAGGTTCCCAGCCACCGGGCCCGCGGCCATCCGGTCCGCACCGGCCGGGTCCCGAGCCGCTCGCAGCCGCGCTGCCGGGCATCAGCCCTGCATTCGTCACTTCACCCGGCGACACCGCGCCCGGCAGCCTGCCCGGTGACGCCACGCCCAGTGACGCCCCGCCCGGCTCCGGTACGCCCGCCGGCACCCCGCCCGGGGACGAAGGCAGCGTTGCTGACCCCTGGCCCGAGGTGCCACCGCTCGCCGACGCCGACGCGCCCGACCTGGACGACGGATACGCTGACCCGCCGCCCGAGCCACGCGAGGACGACCGGCTGCGCTACGGCGAGGACCCGCTCGACCTGCCCGGCACCGGCCCGCTGCCCGCCTGGCCGCCCGTCCCCGGCATCACCGGCACCCGGCCGCTCACCACTACCGGCAGCCGCGCGATCGGCGCGGGAACGACGGGCGCGGGCAGGACCGGCGAGCCCAGCACCACTACCGCGTCCGGCACCGCGAGCAGCCCCGGACGGCCGGGAGCCGGGATGCTGGACCTGACCCTGCCCTGGGCCACCTTCGCCGATTACGCATCCGCGCCTGGGATCCTGGGCCGGATCGGGCCGGTCACCGCCACCCAGGCTCGCGCCCTCGCCGCTGCGGCCAGCACCGCGCCCGGCACTCGGTGGCGGGTCATCCTCACCGACCACCACGGTCACGCCATCAAGACCGCCACGGTGACCCGGCGCCTGGCATCCGCCGCCCAGGCGGGGAGAGCCAGCGACCCGGGCACCGGCGGCCCGATGCTGCCGCTGGCCGGGCCGGCCGCCAGCATCACTGGACGGGTCTCGGTCACCATCCCGGTCACCGCCCTGGACCAGATCAGCGCCGCCGAGCTCGCCGGGACCAGCATCCGTGCCGCGATCCTCCGCGCCGCCGCCAGAGCCGCCGCCAGGACGCGCCGGCAGGCCACCGCCGACCAGCAAGCCGACGCCGGCTGCGCGCACACGACGGCCTCGCCGGCCTACCGGCCGCCGCCGACGATCCGTGACTTCATCGAGGCCAGGGACCAGACCTGCCGGTTCCCCGGCTGCCGACAGCCCGCCTGGAGAGGAGACCTCGACCACACCACGCCGTTCCACTGCGGCGGACTCACCTGCCCGTGCAATCTCGGGCCGCTCTGCCGCCGACACCACCGACTCAAGCAGCAGCAGCACTGGGCACTCACCCAGACCACACCCGGCACCTTCCGCTGGCAGACCTCCGCCGGACGTATCTATGCCACCACCGCACACCGGCATGCCCCCTAAACGACCGAGCCCACCGGCCTTCAGGTCGCTGGCGGTCAGGGAACGAACGTTCGACCAGCCCGCTGTCCTGCCCCCCGGACAGCGACACCCGCCCACAGCCAACCGGGCTCAGTTAGCGAGGCCGGTCTCGGGGATCGAGGCGGCTGGACTCGGGCAGCCGCTCGGGACGCAGGCCGAAGAACATCCCGAACATGACCGCCAGGTCGAGGATGGCGATCAGCCCGCCGATGTACGGGCCAGGCCCGCCGAGCCAGGCCAGGTAGCCGCAGAACGACAGCACGATGATCAGGGCGCCGAGCGCGCGCGGCCGGCCCGACTGGGCTAGCCGCTCGGGCACCTCGTAGGGCGCCCGGTCCACGTAATTCGCGGTCGCGGCCTTCTCCTGGGCGATCCGCAGCCACAGGTCATACATCTCCGGTGCCTGCTCGCGCAGCGCGATGGCCTGCTCGACTGGGATCTGGACGGACGGGCCTGGTGGCTGCTGGCCGGCGGGCACATGGTTGATGTCGGTCATCGCGGCTACGCCGCGCCGCTCGTGTCGTCGGCGGTGATCTCGCTCGACGACATCCCGTCGGCGGCCATGCCGTCGGCCTCCAGGCCCTCGGTGGCGATCTCGCCGGCCGTGAGGCTGCCGGTGCTGAGCTTGCCGGTGCCCAGGTTGCCCGTGCCCAGGTTGCCGGCGGCGAGGTTGCCGACGCCAAGCCCGGCCCGCCCGAGCCGCCCCGCCAGCCGCCCGCCCGCGTGCTTGCCGCCCGCCGCGTCGCCCGCGCCGGCCGGGGCAACGGCGGTATCGCCCGTGTCCGGCACGGTCTCGCCTGTGGCAGGCGCAGCCGCGACGGTCATGCTGTCGCCGGGCGCGCCCTCCCTGGCCAGGTGATCCGCGACCGGGTGATCTGCCTCCTGCGCGGTCACCTCGCGGTTAGCGCTGATGATCGTCGCCATCGCGGCCTGGAACGGGTCGCTGGGCTCATCTCGAGGCGGCGCCGGCGGCATCATGTCCATCATCCGGTGGTACACCGTGGTCCCCGTGAGGTCGAAGATCGCGGCGATTCCCATGGTGATAGCCAGCACCCGGCGCGGCGACCTGACCCTCGGCATAGCGGCAGGATCCCCGTCCGGCGACGGCGCAAACTCGGCGGTCAGGGCGGCAAGCCCATAGAATGCGGGTTCCGCCAACTTCCCCGTTCGTCTAGTAAAGGCTGTCACATGCGCTGGTCACAGCTGCACATACCAACCCTCCGCGAGGACCCAGCGGACGCCGACGCCGCCAGCCACCGGCTGCTGCTGCGGGCCGGCTACATCCGCCAGCTGATGGCCGGCCACTATTCCCTGCTGCCGCTGGCCATACGGGTCCGGGCGAAGATCATCGACATCATCCGCGAGGAGATGAACGGGATCGGGGCGCAGGAGTTCCTGCTCCCGTCGATGCAGCCGGCGCAGATCTGGGAGCGGACCGGGCGGCTGGACATCATGGGCGAGGAGATGTTCCGCCTCAAGGACCGCAAGAGCGCGGAAATGGTGCTCGGCGTGACTCATGAGGAAATCTTCGCCACCATCGCGGGCGAACTCTCCTCCTACCGCGAGCTGCCCCAGTTCTGGTACCAGTTCCAGGTGAAGTTCCGCGACGAGCCGCGGCCCAAGAGCGGGCTGATCCGGGTCCGCGAGTTCACCATGAAGGACTCCTACAGCTTCGACATCGACGAGGCCGGCCTGGACGTCTCCTTCGACGCGCACCGGGCGGCCTACGAGCGGATCTTCGCCCGGCTTGGCATCCCCGCCTTCGCCGTGGAGGCGTCGAACGGGACGATGGGCGGCAGCGACTCCGTCGAGTTCATGTGCCCCTCGGCGGCGGGCGAGGACACGGTGGCCCGCTGCCCGGCCGGTGACTACGCGGCCAACCTGGAGAAGGCGACCTCGGCCCTCGCGCCCGTCGCCGACGAGCCGGGCCCGGACGCGCCGGCCACGCTGGACACCCCAGGCGTGCGCACCATCGAGGACCTGGCACAGCGGCACGGGCTGGCCGCCGACCGGCAGATCAAGACGCTGGTGCAGGTCGTCGACGGCCAGCTCACCCTGGTGCTGCTGCGCGGCGATCACCCGCTGGCCGACCAGAAGCTCACCGACGCGACCGGCGCGGTGGCGATCAGGCCGGCGCAGCCCGACGAGATCGTCGCGGCGCTCGGCGCGTCGCCCGGCAGCCTGGGCGCGGTGGGCGTGACCGAGCTGCCGGTCATCGCCGACCTGGCGCTGCGCGGCCGCACCAACATGGCGACCGGCGCGAACACCGACGACGTGCACCTCACCGGGGTGAGCGTGGAACGCGACATCGCGGTCGGCACCTGGGCTGACCTGCGCGAGATCGGGGCGGGGGAGCCGTGCCCGCGCTGCGGCACGCCGCTGGAGCTGGTCCAGGCCGTGGAGGTCGGGCACATCTTCAAGCTGGGCCGCAAGTTCACCACGGCGCTCGGCGTCTCGGTGCTCGGCCCGGACGGCGCCGCGATCACGCCGATCATGGGCAGCTACGGGATCGGCGTGGAGCGGGCCATCGCCGCCATCGCCGAGGTGCACCACGACGACGCAGGGCTGCGCTGGCCGGTGAATGTCGCCCCGCTGGAGGTCAGCGTCATCCTGCTGTCCACTCGCGACGAGGCCGCGCGGGCCGCCGCCGAGCAGCTCTACCAGGACCTGCGGGTCGCCGGTCTTGACGCGGTGATCGATGACCGGGACGAGCGGCCTGGCGTGAAGTTCAAGGACGCCGAGCTGACCGGCATCCCATTCCGGGTCACCGTGGGTGCCCGCGACCTTGCCGATGGCCTGGTCGAGGTCACCAGCCGGGCCACAGGTGAGAAGGAACGGATTGCCGTCAGCGAAGTCGTGCGGCACGTCACGGCCCTGGTCAGGGGCTAATCCCCGCTGCGCGAAACGCGACGAACGGCCGTCCCGCCGGGACGGCCGTTCGTGTTTCCAGGATCAGCGGATGACGCCCCGCGGATCAGCCCCCGTACTGCAGGATCGTGCCCACCGCAACGCTGTGGGAGGACGAGGCGGTGAAGCCAGCGGCCAGCTCGCCGCCGTGCGAGCCGGGAATGGCCGCAATGGCCCAGAGGTCAATCTGAGTGTCAGGCACCGGCAGCTTCGCCACCTTGAACTTGCCGTCGGTGTAGTGCAGCAGCAGGAACGCTTGCGCTCCCGCCTCGACGGGGATCCACAGGCCGCCATGCCCGTCGGGGCTGATTGCCCCGTCCGAGTCGCTCCGCCCCATTTTCTGGGTCCGGCTGGCCGACGCGACCTTCTTCCACGAGCGGCCGTTGTAGTGCAGCAGCACGATCGGGCCTCCCTCGTCCACGTTGTTGCCGTCGCCGAACGCCCAGACGCTGTGGGCGGACTGCGCCCACATGGCGACCACGGCCGGGTAGCTCCGAGGGCCGGGGACAGTCTTGGGCAGCAGGTGCTTGACCGAGGTCAGCTTCCAGGCGCTCCCGGTCCAGTGGGCTACCTTCTCGCCGCCAAAGGCCCAGACATTGCCCGCCGACGAGGCACTCCCGCCGTTCAGGCCGAAGCCGGAGCCGACGTGCTTCCACGAGTGGCCGTTGTAGTGATAGGCGCCGCCGCGGTCGGGCGCGTAGGAGTTCGTGAAGGCCCAGATGTTGTCCTGGCTGATCACGGCCGCGCCGGTGACCGAGTAGGCGAAGTTGTGCTCGGCCTTCCAGCTATGACCGTTCCAGCGGACCGCGCGGGTTGTAAGCCCGCTCGCGGTGAATGCCCACGCGTCAGTGGAGGACAGGGCGCGGGCCGCGACGACCCACTCGCCGGGCTTGTGCGGGAAGGGCACCTTAGTCCACGAGCTGCCGCTGCGCTTGTAGGCGGTCACCCCGTTCTCGGTCAGGAACGCCCAGCCGCCGCGCGACCCCAGCGGGGCGACGGCGGTGAACTCGCTGGAATCGCCGGCGTGCACGCGCTTCACGATGCGCCATGTCGCGCTGGCCGGCGTGGCGGCCGCAGCCGAGGCGGCCGCGATACCGCTGACCGCGAGCACGCCCGCCGTGCCGGCTGCCGCGACCCTGGCCGCGCGGCCGCGCCGCAGCGAGTGCAGGGCAACGGCGGCGCGTGCCCGGCCCCGCCCTCCGGCCCTGGCCGTGCCGTCCGTGATTCCTAAAATGGTGGTGCTGTCCGACATCGTTCCTCCCGTGTCTACCGGACCCGCAGGCACCGTGCCTGCCCCCGTATGCCCTTAAGACTTCCGGGTCGCCCGTCCGGACCATCACAGTCGGTTACGAATTAGTCACAAACGAGCGAGCGACCGCCCCCGCATGGACGGCCGCTCGCGTTATTCAGGTCTTGCGGGTGCCGACGCCGACCCGAGGACCCGGTGCCGGCACCCGCTTGATGACAGTCTTGCGGCTGCCGGAACTGGTCAGAAGGCCAGTTCCGGCAACCGCCCGATCAGCGGTTGACGCCCCGCAGATCAGCCTCCGTACTGGAGGATCGCGGCGAGAACATGCTCGCCAGGATTTTCGTAGGCATAGGTGCTGCCAGCGGCCAGAACCTGCTCGGTGTGCGGGATCAGGGACACCGACACCAGGCCGATCTTGCCGCTGGAGACGGGTAGCTTCGCCTTGCTCAGGTGGCCGCCCGAGTAGTGCAGCAGGTAGGACAGCCGACCGCCACCGCCCGGCATCGGGATCCACAGGCCGCCGTGCCCGTCCGAGCTGGCCGCCTGGAGCGGCTGGGTGCCGAGGCCGTAGTTCCCCTCCGCTACCTTCTTCCAGGAATGGCCGTTGTAGTGCAGCACGACAGTAGGCCCGCCATCGTCCGGAGTGCCGCCGGTGCCGATGGCATAGACGTTGTGCCGGGAGTCCGCCACAATGCCGACGACGGCCGGGAGGTTCTCGGACCCCTTGGCGGGCAGCAGGCTCTTGACCGAGGTGCGGGACCAGGTGTGGCCGTTCCAGCGAGCCACGCTCGTGCCGGAGAAGGCCCAGACATCGCTGGCCGACAGGCCGCTGCCGCCCTGCAGCCCGTGGCCCGACGAGACATGAGCCCAGGAATGACCGTTGTAGTGCCACGCGCCAAGCCCGGAGCCGGGGATGAACGGCTGGCCGAACGCCCAGACGTCGCTACTGCTGAGGACGACAGCACCGCCGACGACCCCGGAGAAAGTCCGGGCCACGCTCCAGTGGTGGCCGTTCCACCGTAGCGCCCGCGACTTCGAGAAGTTCGAGGTGAAGGCCCACACGTTGGAGGCCGACGACGCGGCGGCGGCTGCCACGGTCTCGTCGCTCTTGGCAGGGAAGGACTCCTTGGTCCAGGTGCTCCCGGAGCGCTTCCAGGCAGTCGGCTTGCCGGGGTTCCCGGTAAAAGCCCATCCTCCCGTCCGGCCAGCCGCCGCCACAGCCGTGAACTGGCCAAACCCGGCGTGCACGCGCTTCACGATTCGCCACGACGCGCTGGCCGGCGTGGCGGCCGCGGCGGACGCCGCGGCAACGCCGGTGACCGCGAGGACGCCGACCGTGCTGGCGGCGGCGACCCGGGTCGCGCGCCCGCGCCACATTGAGTGCCGGGCGGCGCGATGCCGGCCCCGCTCCCCGGCGCTGGCCGTGCTCGCTGCCGTGGCCGTGACCGCCGCGCCCCCCGAAGCGGCGTCGCCGACCTGCGCCGTCCCGCCGATCAGCTTCTCGTTCTGACTTGCCAGTGCGCTCCAGTCTGGAGTGCTCCCCGACATCTTTCCTCCCGTGGCTGCCGCCGAGTCCAGCGGGCTCGCAGGCACCGTGCCTGCCCCCGTCTGCTCATAAGACCCCCGAGCCGCCCTTTCGGACGCAGCGCAACCGGTTACAACTGCGTAACTCTGGCCGCCGTCCAGGTCCGTGCTGCCCTGGCCCGCGCCGCTCTGGCCCGTCCGGCGTGCGTGCCGGCCCGTTGTTCCCGTCATGTCGCCTCCCGCTACCGGTGGTGCCGGGCCCGCGGGTGTCGCGACGTCCGGCCTTCGCTAGTGAGAGGCGCGAGGACCGGGAATCCGAACAAGAATTTTGGTAACGAGCTGATAACGGTGCCCGGCGCCCCGCCGCGTGCGCCGTCCGGTCGCCCCGGCCGCGGTGCCGGCCCGCCCGCTGTCGCGGTCCGTCGGCTCGGCGAGCCGCTCATTCTGGCTGGTGAGTTCTGCCCAGTCGCGGACAGCGGACATGGTGCCTCCCGTGGTACGAGGCCCGTGGCGGCGGGTGACACCCCGATAACGTCAGGCCGTCCGCGGACCCTCTACCCGTTAGACACGTTCGCCCGCCATTTTCGTTACGTCCGGAGCATCACGACTTGATAACAACTATCCTGATGCCCCCAAAACGGCCCACCGGGGCCGGCCGCATTGCGCGGCCGGCCCCGGAGAAGTAGCTAGATCTTTGCGGCTTTGCCTGCCTACAGCCGCTCCCAGGCCTGGGTGAGCACGCTGCGCAGGATCTGCTCGATCTCGTCGAACTGCTCCTGGCCGCAGGTCAGCGGCGGGGAGAGCTGGATGACCGGGTCGCCGCGGTCGTCCGCGCGGCAGATCAGGCCCGCGTCGTACAGGGCGTGCGACAGGAACCCGCGCAGCAGCCGCTCGGACTCGTCGTCGCTGAACGTCTCCCTGGTGGCCTTGTCCTTCACCATCTCGATGCCGTAGAAGTACCCGTCGCCCCTGACGTCGCCGACGATCGGCAGGTCGTTCAGCTTCTCCAGGGTGGACCGGAACGCGGGCTCGTTCTCCCTGACGTGGCCGAGCAGGTCTTCCTTCTCGAAGACGTCGAGGTTGGCCATGGCCACGGCGCAGGACACCGGGTGCGCGGCGAAGGTGACGCCGTGCAGGAAGCTGGCCTGCCCGTGCCGGAACGGCTCCATCAGCCGGTCGGCGACCATCATGCCGCCGAGCGGCGCGTACCCGGAGGTGACGCCCTTGGCGAAGGTGATGATGTCGGGCTGGTAGCCGTACCGCTCGGAGCCGAAGTAGTAGCCGAGCCGGCCGAACGCGCAGATGACCTCGTCGGAGACCAGCAGCACGCCGTAGCGGTCGCAGATCTCGCGGACCCTCTGGAAGTAGCCGGGCGGCGGCGGGAAGCAGCCGCCGGAGTTCTGCAGCGGCTCCAGGTAGACAGCGGCCACCGTGTCCGGGCCCTCGCGCAGGATGGTCCGCTCGATCTCGTCGGCGGCCCACTGCCCGAAGGCGGCGCGGTCGTCGGCGACGAACGCCGGCGCCCGGTAGAAGTTGGTGTTCGGCACCCGGACGCCGCCGGGCGTCAGCGGCTCGAACGGCGACTTGATGTCGGTCAGGCCGGTGATCGCCAGCGCGCCCATGGAGGTGCCGTGGTAGGCGATGTCGCGGCTGAGCACCTTGTAGCGGTTCGGCTCGCCGGTGACCTTGAAGTACTGCTTGGCCAGCTTCCAGGCGGACTCGACCGCCTCGGAGCCGCTGGTGGTGAAGAACACCTTGTTCAGGTCGCCGGGCGCCATGTCGGCCAGCCGCTCGGCCAGCTTGATGGCCTGCGGGTGGGCGTAGGACCAGATCGGGAAGTAGGCCAGCTCGGCGGCCTGCCGCGCGCCGGCCTCGGCGACCTCGGTGCGGCCGTGCCCGATCTGGCTGACGAACAGCCCGGAAAGGCCGTCGAGGTAGCGCTTGCCGTGCTGGTCGTAGACGTACTGGCCCTCGCCGCGCACGATGGTGGGCACCTCGGCGTCGGAGTAGGAGGACATCCGGGTGAAGTGCAGCCACAGGTGCCGCCGGGCGGTCTCCTGGAGGGCGGCGATCTCTTCGGGTGAGTATCCGGTCATCTGGTCCCCCAGCTATAGGTCTGCTTGCACAGCTTCAGGTACACAAAGGTCTCCGTCGTGGTCACGCTCGGGATGGCCCGAACCCGGCTCAGGATGTCGAGCAACTGGTCGTCGTTCTCGCAGACAACCTCGATGAGCAGGTCGAATGACCCTGCTGTGATCACGACATAGTCGATCTCTTCCATTCCCGCCAGGTGCTCGGCTACTCGCTCGAGCTCGCCGCTGCACCGGATCCCGATCATGGTCTGGCGCAGGAACCCCAGCGACATGGGATCGGTGACGGCCACGATCTGCATGGCCCCGACCTCGATCAGCCGCTGGACCCGCTGCCTGACGGCCGCCTCGGACAGGCCGACCGCCTTGCCGATGGCGGCGTACGACCGCCGCCCGTCGGCCTGGAGCTGCTCGATAATCTGCTTGGATACGTTGTCCAGCACGACCCGGACGCAGTCGTTGTCCCGGCCGCCCGCAGCGCCGCGATATCGCGCGACGGAGGCGAGCGGAGTACCTGGCGTGTGCGCCACTAGTGGCCTCCTTCGCACTCTCAATCGTGCCACGCAATCGCCGTCTGTCAACTGATTCAGTCGCGATGGGGCGTTTTCGTGACTGAATCACTTGTGGCAGCAGGAAATCTCTGTCAGGGTCGTAACGAGCACTGGGAGGCCGTCGATGACCGCAAACGGGGCGCAGCCCGAGCTAGAGAACTTCGTGGGCGGCAAGCGCGTCCCGGCCAGCGACGGGCGGACCAGCGCGGTGGTGGACCCGAGCACCGGCGAGGCCTACCTGCGCGCGCCGGTCTCCGGCCCGGCCGACGTCGACGCCGCGCTGCACGCCGCCGCCGAGGCGTTCGAGACCTGGCGGGACGCCACGCCGGGGGAGCGCAGCCTGGCGCTGCTGAGGTTCGCCGACGCGATCGAGGCCAGGGCCGAGGACCTGGTGGAGGCCGAATCCCGCAATACCGGCAAGCCGGTCGCGATGACCCGCACCGACGAGGTGCCGCCGTGCGCGGATGAGCTGCGGTTCTTCGCCGGCGCGGCGCGGCTCGGAGAGGGCAAGTCGGCCGGAGAGTACCTGCGCGGCCACACCTCGATGATCCGCCGCGAGCCGATCGGGGTATGCGCCCAGGTCACGCCCTGGAATTACCCGATGATGATGGCCATCTGGAAGCTCGCCCCTGCGCTCGCCGCCGGGAACACGGTGGTGCTCAAGCCCTCGGACACCACGCCGGTCTCCACCCTGCTGCTGGCCGAGATCGCCGCCGAGTTCCTGCCGCCCGGCGTGCTCAACGTGATCTGCGGGGACCGGGACACCGGGCGGGCGCTGGTCTCGCACGACATTCCGCAGATGGTCTCCATCACCGGCTCGGTGCGGGCCGGCATCGAGGTGGCCACGGCGGCTGCCGCAGGGCTCAAGCGCGTGCACCTGGAACTGGGCGGCAAGGCGCCGGTCGTGGTCTTCGACGACGCGGACGTGGCCCAGGCCGCAGAGGTGATCGCCGGGGCCGGGTACTACAACGCCGGCCAGGACTGCACCGCCGCGACCAGGGTGCTGGCCGGGCCGCGGATCAGCGCCGACCTGACCGACGCGCTCGCCGAGCGGGCCAGGGCGATGCGCACCGGCGGCCGTGACCTGCCCGAGGCCGACTTCGGCCCGCTGAACAACCCGGCGCAGCTCGCCAGGGTGGCCGGCTTCGTGGAGCGGGCGCCCGGCCACGCCAGCGTGGTGACCGGCGGGCACCGGGTGGGCGAGCGCGGCTACTGCTACGCGCCGACCGTGGTATCCGGCCTGCGCCAGGACGACGAGATGATCCAGGACGAGATCTTCGGCCCGGTCATCACCGTCCAGCAGTTCAGCGCCGAGGACGAGGCGCTGCGCTGGGCCAACGGGGTGAAATACGGCCTGGCGGCCAGCGTGTGGACCCGCGACCACGGCCGGGCCATGCGGATGGCGCGGCAGCTCGACTTCGGCGCGGTGTGGATCAACACCCACATCCCGTTCGCCTCGGAGATGCCGCACGGCGGCTTCAAGCACTCCGGCTACGGCAAGGACCTGTCCATGTACGGGTTCGAGGACTACACCCGGGTCAAGCACGTGATGAGCAACATCGAGTCCTGATCCCCGGCGGTAAATAGCGCCCGTGGGTACTGGATCGGTTGTGAGCAGGTACGTAAACCACTGAATCGATTGAAATCGGACAGGTCGTCTGTCAGGATCTGGTGATTCATCACCGGACGCCCGGCCCGTTTACTGCCGGGCTCCCTGACGGAAGCGGCAGCAATGACCGACACCCAGGCTGCGGCCATCGAGCTGACCGGGGTCGCCAAGGAGTTCCACTCCGGAGGCGAGACGGTGGCCGCCGTGCGCGGCGTGGACCTGTCCATCGCCCAGGGCGAGTTCTTCTCCATGCTCGGGCCCTCGGGCTGCGGCAAGACCACCACGATGCGGATGATCGCCGGCTTCGAGGAGCCGACCCGCGGCACCGTCGCCCTGGACGGCCAGGACGTCACCGGGGTCTCGCCGAACAAGCGCGACGTCAACATGGTGTTCCAGTCCTACGCCCTGTTCCCGCACATGAACGTCTTCGACAACGTCGCGTTCGGGCTGCGCCGCAAGAAGGTGGGCAAGGCCGAGACCAGCCGCCGGGTCGGCCAGATGCTGGAGATCGTCGACCTGGCCGGGCGGGACAAGCGCCGTCCGCGCGAGCTGTCCGGCGGCCAGCAGCAGCGGGTGGCCCTGGCCAGGGCGCTGGTGAACAACCCGCGGGCGCTGCTGCTCGATGAGCCGCTCGGCGCGCTTGACCTCAAGCTCCGGCAGGCCATGCAGGTCGAGCTGAAGCGGATCCAGCGCGAGGTCGGCATCACGTTCGTCTACGTGACGCACGACCAGAACGAGGCGCTGACCATGTCCGACCGCATCGCGGTCATGAACGACGGGTCGATCGAGCAGCTCGGCCCGCCGCGGGAGATCTACGAGCACCCCCGCACCCGGTTCGTGGCCGGCTTCATCGGCACCTCGAACCTGCTGCGCGGCACCGCCGCGAGCATTGACGCCGGCGGCGCGGTGCTGGACTTCGGCACAGTGCTGGACTCCAGTGACGGCCAGCGGGTGCAGGTGCCGCTGCGGAATGTCGCCGCCGCGCCCGGCGACGAGCTGGAGCTGACCGTGCGGCCGGAGAAGATCAGCCTGGCCGCCGACGCCCCGCGGGGCGGCTGCGCGCTGCGCGGCGCCGTCAGCGAGGTGGTTTACCTGGGCACCTCCACCAGCTTCACGGTGACCACCTCGGCCGGCGCCGACATGGTCGTCTTCCAGCAGAACGCGGCCGCCGCCGGCCCCGAGCTCAGCAGGGGGCAGCACGTCTGGCTCTGCTGGGACCCCGAGCACTCGTACCTGATCGGCTGAAGGAGCACCTAGTCATGGCAGAGCACACCGACCCCGGCGGCGAGTACCTCGACCCGTCGATCGCCCGCGGCCTGGCCGCGCCCCGGCTGAGCCGCCGTCAGCTCCTGTCCGGCGCGGGCGCCGGGGCGGGCGCGCTCGGCTTCTCGGCGCTGCTGGCCGCCTGCGGGGTCAAGGGCACCGCCGCGCCGGCCGCCAGCGGCAAGACCGCCGCCGGCGGGGTCGGCTCGGCCCAGTGGTGGGCCAAGCAGCAGCTGCACCACACGGTGAACTTCGCCAACTGGCCGTATTACATCGACGTGCTCAAGGGCAAGCACCCCTCGCTTGAGCACTTCACCCAGGTCACCGGGATCCAGGTCAGCTACTCCGAGCCGATCAGCGACAACCTGCCGTTCTACGCGAAGATCCGGCCCTCGCTCCAGGCCGGCCAGTACATCGGCTACGACATCATCGTGATGACCAACTCCAGCCCGCCGCTGGGGTACCTGATCGATTTCGGCTGGCTCACCGCGCTCGACCGGTCGATGATGACCAACTTCAACACCTACGCCGGGCCGCTGATCAAGAGCCCGTCCTGGGACCCCGGCAACAAGTACACGATGGCCTGGCAGTCCGGCTGGACCGCGATCGGCTACAACTCCTCGGTGGTGAAGAACCCCGGCACCAGCGTGGACATCCTGTTCGACAAGAAGTACTCGGGGCGGATCGGCATGATGAGCGACCCGCAGGAGCTGGGCTGCGTCGGGCTGCTGGCCATCGGCGTGGACCCGGCCACCTCCACCGAGTCGGACTGGGCCAAGGCGGCCAAGAAGCTCCAGCAGCAGAAGAGCGACGGCCTGGTCCGCTCCTACTACGACCAGAGCTACATCGACAACCTGAAGAACGGCGACATCGTCGTCTCCCAGGCCTGGTCAGGGGACATCTTCCAGGCCGACCTGAACTCCAAGTACCGGGACCTGAAGTTCCTGATGCCCGACGAGGGCGGCATGTTCTGGACCGACAACATGTGCATCCCGGTGGGCGCGCAGAACCCCAAGGACGCCATGACGCTGATGGACTTCTTCTATCAGCCCCAGGTCGAGGCCGTCGTGGAGTACTACAACGACTATGTCTGCCCGGTGCCGGCCGCCAAGCAGGTGCTGCTGCACCCGACCGGCTGGGCCAAGCAGGCGCTGGCCGCCCTCAAGCCGGAGATCGGGCTGCCGCCGTCGGTGACCGCCGACGCGCCGCTGGTGTTCCCCACCCCGCAGTACATCAAGAACTCGCGCAACTACTACCAGTACAAGAACCAGGACGAGCTGACCGCGTGGAACAACCTGTTCCTGCCGATCACCGAGGGCTCGTAGTGAGCGTTGCGGAGCAGGCGCCGCCTGTCCCGGCGCCGCCGGCTCCCGCGGGCAGGCGGCGGACCCGGCCTGGCAAGGCGCTCGCGCCCTACCTGCTGACCCTGCCCGGCGGCCTCTGGCTGCTCGCGCTGTTCCTGATCCCGCTGGTCGTGATGCTCTCGCTGTCCCTGCAGAGCTGCAACACCGGCACCGGCGCGTGCGTGATGACCTGGCACTGGGCCGAGTTCGGCCAGCAGCTCAGCCTGTATCACAGCCAGTTCGTGACCAGCTTCTACTTCGCCGGCGCGGCCACGGTGATCGACCTGGTGGTGTCGTTCCCGATCGCGTACTGGATCGCGTTCTACGGCGGGCGCCGGAAGAACTTCTTCCTGCTGATGCTGCTGGTGCCGTTCTTCGTGTCCTTCGTCATCCGCACGGTCGTCTGGCAGTTCATCCTGTCCGACCAGGGCATCGTGCTGGGCAGCCTGAAGAACGCGCACCTGCTGCCGCAGAGCTTCCACGTGCTGGCCACCGGGTACGCGGTGGTGGCCGGGCTGGCCTACAACTACCTGCCGTTCACCGCGCTGCCGCTGTACGTGGCGATCGAGCGGATCGACAAGCGGGTGCTGGACGCCGCCTATGACCTGTATGCCAGCAGGCGCAGCGCGTTCACCAGGGTCATCCTGCCGCTGACCGTGCCCGGCCTGTTCGCCGCGTTCCTGCTGACCTTCGTGCCGGCCCTCGGCGACTACGTCAACCAGCAGATCCTCGGCGGCACCAGCGACACGATGATCGGCACGGTGATCCAGAACGCGTTCCTGGTGAACCTGGACTACGCGGGCGGTTCCGCGCTGTCGGCGGTGCTGCTGGCCGTCGCGCTGGTCGGCATCTTCGCCTACGCCAGGATCCTGGGCTCGCAGACGATCGAGGAGTACCTGTGAGCGCTGCTCCCCATAGCGCGGGTACCCGGAGCACGGGCACCCGACGCGTCGGCCGGTTCGTCCTCCCGGTCTACTCCTGGCTGGTCATCGCCTACCTGGTGCTGCCCATCCTGGTGATGATCTTGTACAGCTTCAACAAGGTGACCACCGGGCTGCCGCAGGTCAGCTTCGCCTGGAACGGGTTCACCCTGGAATGGTGGCGGCAGTGGAGCGGCATCCCGCAGCTCACCGCCGCGTTCTGGCTGTCCATCCGGCTGGCCGTGCTCACCGCCGTGCTGGCCACGGTCATCGGCACGCTGCTGGCGCTGGCCCTGGTCAGGTACAGCCCGCCCAGGTTCCGCGGCAAGACCGCCATCGAGCAGATCATCTTCCTGAACATCGCCGCGCCAGAGATCGTGCTGGGCGCCTCGCTGCTCGGCCTGTTCGTGACGATGAACCTGGCCCGCGGCTTCGTCACGCTCCTGCTGGCGCACGTCGCGTTCAGCATCGCCTACGTGGCGGTCACGGTGCGCGCCCGGATGTCGGGCTTCGACCGGTCGCTGGAGGAAGCGGCGCAGGATCTCGGCGCCAGCGCGTGGGTGACGTTCCAGAAGGTCACCCTGCCGCTGATCCTCCCCGGCGTGCTGGCCGGCGCGCTGATGGCCTTCGCGCTGTCCATCGACGACTTCGTGACCTCGAACTTCGTCAGCGGCGCGGCGGTGCCGTTCCCGGTCTGGGTATACGGGGCGACCAGGATCGGCATCCCGCCGCAGGTGTTCGTGTTCGGCAGCGCGATCTTCGCCGTCGGCATCGCCTGCGCCATCGCCAGCGTCGTGTTCAGCCGCCAGCGCACCTAGCTCCGGCAGGCAGGAAAGTCCGGCCGCGCGCCGAATTGCGCGGCCGGGCCGGCGGCATCATGCTATGGCTCCGGCAATTTTGCCGAATCGTTGCTAATGGTCGAAATGGGGGACCATACCGATGACTTTCCTGTCTTCTGTCCTGCGCAAAACGGGGTCACGCGGGGCGGTCGCGCTGGCGGGCGCGGCACTGGCGGGTGTGGCGCTGGCGGGCACGGCACTGTCCGCGACCGCGCTCGCCGCGCAGTCCGCCGGGCACGCCGCCGCCTGCCAGCCCGGCTCGGGGATCAACCTGGCCGGCCGGACACTCACCGCCAGCCAGCTGAGCAGCTACTCCGATTCGGGCAAGCTGGCCTGCGCGAACCTGTCCGGCGCGAACCTGACCGGGCTCAGCCTGATCCAGATCACCATGCCCGGCGTGAACCTGTCCGGCGCGAACCTGGACAACGCCGACCTCACCCAGGCGACGCTGAGCGACGCGAACTTCAGCAAGGCCAAGATGCAGCACACCGACCTGGGGCAGGCCACGATCATCGGTGCTGACTTTGCCGGGGCGAACCTGTCGAACGCGACCCTGGACCAGGCCACGGCGACCGGGGCCAACTTCACCGGCGCGAACCTGTCCGGCACGAGCATGGTGCAGACCGACCTGGCCCACGCGAAGCTGAACGGCGCGAACCTCGGCGGGACCAGTCTCACCCAGGCCACGCTGACCGGCACCTCGTTCACCGGGGCGCACGGCCTCCCGCCGTACAGCATGTACCTGCTGATCGCCTCCGGCGCGCTGCTCGTCCTGCTGCTGTTCGGCACGGTGCGCAGCGCAACGCGGCGCAACAGGAAGCTCGGCACGGCACTGGTCGGCTGCGTGCTGGTCGCGGCCGCCTTTCACCTGTTCGTCGGCGGCATGATCGACCTGACCATCGGCGGCTTCGGCGCGCCGCTCGCCCAGACCTGCACCGGGCCGACCTGCAAGGTCGGCGTGGCCAGCGGCTTCCTCGGCGTGTTCGGCGGCATCGTCCTCTTCCTGATCGGGATCGGCCTGCGGAGTGCCAAGCGCAAGGACCCCGCCGCCGCGGCCAGGGCCGCGATGCTGGCAGGCGCTGCGGCGGGCGGGGCGGCAGGCGGCACCTTCAGCCAGGGTCCGGGTGCCGCGCAGCCCGGCGGGGCGGCCGGCTTCACCCCGCCGCAGAACTTCACCCCGCCGCAGAACTTCACCCCGCCGACCTTCCCCGGTCAGGGGAACATCGGCAACACTGGCGGGACCGGCGGCCGGGGTAACCCCGGCAGCTCCGCTGACCCCGGCGGCTTCGCCGACCCCAGCAGCACCTTCTGATCCCGCCCTTCCGACCCAGGGAGATAACAGTGAGCACGGAGCCGGGCAGCGCGCGGGCGGTGTCCCGCGCGCTGGCCGGCTCCCGGCCCGTGCCGTACTGGCTGGACCGGGCGGACGCCCCGGCGGCGGAGCCGCCGCTGGCCGGGGCGGACGGCGCCGACCTCGCCGTCGTCGGCGGCGGCTTCACCGGGCTGTGGACCGCGCTCCAGGCCAAGGAGGCCGACCCCGGCCGCGAGGTAGTACTGGCCGAGGCCCGCAAGGTCGCCTGGGCCGGCACCGGCCGCAACGGCGGCTTCTGCGCGGCCAGCCTTACCCACGGGCTCGCCAACGGGCTTGAGCGGTTCCCCGCCGAGCTGCCCCAGCTGCACCGGCTCGGCCTGCGCAACCTCGGCGAGATCGAGCAGGCCATCGCCAGGTACGGCATCGACTGCGACTTCGCGCGCACCGGGGAGCTGGCGGTGGCCACCGCGGACTGGCAGGCACGGGCCCTGGCCGAGAGCGCGGACGCCGCCCGCGCCCTGGGCGTCGAGGTGACGCTGCTGGACGCGGCGCAGGTCCAGGCCGCGGTGCACTCGCCCACCTACCTGGCCGGGCTGCAGGACACCGCCGGCTGCGCCACCGTCGACCCGGCCCGGCTGGCCTGGGGGCTGCGCCGGGCCTGCCTCGCGGCCGGGGTGCGGATCTACGAGCACACCCCGGTCACCGCGATCACCGAGGGCGTAACGGCAGCCGGGCGGCAGGCGCCGCTTGAGCTGCGCGCCCCCGGCGGCACCATCACCGCGCGCCGGGTCGCGGTAGGCACCGGGGCGTTCGCCCCGCTGCTGCGCCGGCTGCGCTACTACCTGGTGCCGGTCTACGACTACGTGCTGATGACCGAGCCGCTGACCGCGTCGCAGCTCGCCAGCATCGGCTGGCAGGACCGGCAGGGCATCGGCGACAGCGGCAACCAGTTCCACTACTACCGGCTCACCGCCGACAACCGGATCCTGTGGGGCGGCTATGACGCCGTCTACTACTACGGCAGCAAGATCGCCGCGAGCCTGGACCAGCGGCCCGCCACGTTCGAGCTGCTGGCCCGGCACTTCTTCGAGACCTTCCCGCAGCTCGAAGGGCTGTCGTTCACGCACCGCTGGGGCGGGGTGATCGACACCTGCTCGCGGTTCTGCGCGTTCTTCGGCACCGGCTGGCAGGGCCGGCTGGCCTACGCGGCCGGCTACACCGGCCTGGGCGTGGGTGCCAGCAGGTTCGGCGGCGCGGTGCTGCTCGACCTGCTGGGCGGCGAGCCGACCGAGCTGACCGAGCTGGAGCTGGTCAGGACCAGGCCGCTGCCGTTCCCGCCCGAGCCGCTGCGGGCCGCCGGCATCAACCTGACCCGCTGGTCCCTGGCCCGCGCCGACCGCCGGGAGGGTACCCGCAACCTGTGGCTGCGCGCCCTCGACTCGGTCGGCCTCGGCTTCGACTCCTAGGCCGCGCCGGGGGACTCCTAGGCTGAGCCGGAGGCTGGCGGCCCGGCCTCGCCCCAGGCCGGGCCGGTGATCGCCGCCAGCGCCAGCAGCGCCACGTGCAGCGACAGCCGCGACTCGGCCGGCTCCAGGCTGGTGCCCAGCACCTCCTCGATCTGCCGCAGCCGCTCATACAGCGTCGGCCTGGCCAGGTGCGCCCGCTTGGCCGCCTCCGCCTTGTTCCCGCCCGCGTCCAGGTAGGCGGTGAGCGCGGCGACGAGCTGGGTGCCTGCGGTGTCGTCGTGCAGCAGCAGCGGCCGCAGCTCCCGCTCGGCGAACGCCTGCAGCCGGGGGTCGTCGCGCAGCAGGTGCAGCAGGCCGCGCAGCCGCAGGTCGGGCAGCCGGTAGAACGGCAGCCCGGCGGGGGAGCGGACCGCCACCTCGGCGACCTGGTCGGCCTCAAGGAAGGACCGCTGGACCTGGGTGACCGACTCCACCGCCGAGCCCGCGCCGATCACGTCGCCGCGATCCAGCCGGGGCCGCAGCCGCCCGGCCAGCAGCGTCAGCATCGCGTCCGGGTCGGCGCGCGGCGCCAGCGCCAGCAGCACCGCGACCCGGCTCTCGTCCAGCGCCGCGACCAGGGCCGGGATGCGCTGCTCGCGGCAGGCGTCGGCGGCGGCGTCGGCCACCGACGCGGTCCTGGCCTGCGCGGCCAGGTCAGAACCGCTGGCCACCCGGATGACCAGCGCGAGCAGCCGTCGCCCGGTGACCGGCACGCCGAGTGCCCGCGCCCTGGCCTGCGCCTCCGCCGGGTCCCCGAAGCCGTGACCGAGAAAAGTGGCCAGGATCGTCCGGTGTGCCTGCCGTTCCAGGCTCTCCCGCTGGTGGTCAAGGAGCCGGCCCAGGGCCAGCGTGGTCGCGGCCCGCTCCAGCAGCGCCACATCGCGCGGGGCGGGCGGCTCGCCGCGGACCATGATCAGCCGCCCCCAGTCCTGGCCCCGCGCCCCGACCACGGTGACCAGCCAGCCCGACATCGGGTCATAGCCGGTACGCTCCTCGGTCGCCACGGCGCGGGACCTGGTGGCGAACCCGGCCAGCAGGCTGGCGGTGTCCCGCGCCCCGGCGGCGCAGGCGAGCACCTGATGGGCCAGGTTCTCCAGGATGACCGGGCAGCCGGCCAGCGTCGCGGCCTGGCCGACCACCTCGTCGGCGGGCGCGCCGGAGACGGCCAGCTCGGTGAAGACCTGGTGCATCCGGTCGGCGGCGCGCAGCTCGGCGAGCTGGCTGTCGATGATCAGCGCGTGCACGGCCTCGGTGATCTCGATGAACTGGGTTTCCCGCTCGAACACCAGCAGCGGCAGCCGGTGCGCCACCGCGGCGGCGACCAGCGCGTCCGGCAGACTGCGTGAGTACCGCGAGCCCAGCTCCACCGCCAGCGCGCTGACCCCCACCGAGGCCAGGTCGGCGACGTAGCGGGCCAGGCCGCCGGGGTCGCCGGGCAGCGCGATGCCGGTGGACAGCACCAGCTCGCCGCCGCGCAGCAGGTGCGCCGCCTCGGCCAGCTCGATCACGTGCACCCAGCGGACCTGCCGGTCCAGCAGGTCGGCCGCCGCCAGCAGCCGCGGCGCGCCGCGCCGCACCGGATCCAGGGCCAGCACCTCGGCGACGGTGGGCAGCACGGGCGGCCTCCCATGACAGAAAGTCAGGACATTCCGGGTATCAACTTACAGTCTGTCCAGGCGGCTCGCTGTCCAGGCGGCTCGCTGGGTAAGAACGCGCTGGGAGGGGTGCCGGGCGCGGGGCGCGCCCGGCTTCGGGGGGAGCCGGGTTGACCGTCCAGTACACGGGCCTGCTCGTGGTAGCCGTGGCGGCGTTCGTCGCGCCCGTGCTGGCCGGGCTGATCCCCAGGCGGCTGGTGCCGCCGGTGGTGCTGGAGGTGCTGGCCGGGGTGGCCATCGGCCCGCAGGGCCTTGACCTGGTCCGGGCCGCGGGCGGCGTCTACCTGCTCTACCTGCTGGGCTTCGGGTTCCTGCTGTTCCTGGCCGGCCAGGAGGTCGAGGTGCAGCGGTTCCGCGGCCCCTCGTTCCGGCTGTCGGCCCTCAGCTTCCTGATCAGCCTGTGCCTCGGCTTGGTGGCGGCCCTGGCGCTGCGGCCGATCGCGTCCGGTGCCGACCTGCGGCTGCTGACCCTCGCGCTGGTCGCGAGCTCGCTGGGCGTGATCGTGCCCGTGCTGCGCGACGCAGGCGAGGTGCAGACCGATTTCGGGCAGCTCGTGGTGATCTCCGGCTCTGTCGGCGAGTTCGGCTCGCTGCTGCTGCTGACCATCCTGTTCTCCGCGCAGCCGGAACCCACCATCGTCCAGGTCCTCTACGTGGCCGGCCTCGGCGTCGCCGCGCTCGTCGGGGCCGTCGCGATCCAGCGGTTCTGGCAGTCGCCGTGGATGAAGCGGGTTCTGCTCGGCTCGGACAACTCGACGTCGCAGCTGCGGGTGCGCGGCGCCTTCGTGATGCTGCTGGGGTTCGCCGGGATCGCGCACAAGTTCGGCGTGGACGCGCTGCTCGGCGCGTTCATCGGCGGCATCGTGCTGAACATCGCCGACTCCGACGACCGGCCCGGCCAGAAGCGCTTCCAGGGCAAGCTGCGCGCCATCGGCTACGGCTTCCTCGTGCCCGTCTTCTTCGTCGTCACCGGCGTCCAGTTCGACCTCAGATCGCTGCTGGCCAGCGCCTCATCGCTGGCGCTGCTGCCCGCCCTGGTGCTGGCCATCCTGGCGGTCAGGGCCGGCCCCGCGCTGGTGTTCCGCCGCCGGCTGGGCGCGGCCGGCCCTGGCCGCGGGCCTGCTGCAGGCGACGACGCTGACCTTCCCCGTAGTGGTCGCCGAGGTAGGCAGGGACCTGGGACTACTGGGCGAGTCCACCGCGGCGGCCCTGATCGGTGCCGCGCTGGTCTCGGTCCTGCTCTTCCCCGCGCTGGCCCTGGCGCTGCGACCCTGGTCGCCGCCCGGCCAGACATGATGGTAGCCATCACATCGGGTAGCTGACACCCTGTCAGTTGGCCTGCCGCCGGCCCGGCGGCACACTGGAGGCAGCGCAAGGGCGCCGAGCCGAGGGAGGGCAGGGCGATGAGCCAGCACCGGACGCACTGGATCAGTGGCAAGCCGTGGACCGGGGAGGCCGCCCGGCGCGGTGACATCTACAACCCCGCCACCGGCCAGGTCAGCGGGACCGTGGACTACGCCGGCGCCGCCGAGGTGGACGCCGCCGTGGCCGCGGCCGCCGCCGCGCTGCCCGGCTGGCGGGAGACCTCGCTGGTCCGCCGCGCCGGGGTGATGTTCGCGTTCCGCGAGCTGATCGCCGCCCGCGCCGGCGACCTGGCCGCGCTGATCACCGCCGAGCACGGCAAGGTCGCCGCCGACGCGGCCGGCGAGGTGGCCAGGGGCCTGGAGGTCGTCGAGTTCGCCTGCGGCATCCCGCACCTGCTCAAGGGCGGCTTCTCGGAGAACGTCTCCACCGGGGTGGACGCGTACTCGATCCGCCAGCCGCTCGGCGTGGTGGCCGGGATCACCCCGTTCAACTTCCCGGCGATGGTCCCGATGTGGATGTTCCCCATCGCGCTGGCCTGCGGCAACACCTTCGTGCTCAAGCCGTCGGAGAAGGACCCTTCTGCCTCGCTGCTGCTCGCCGAGCTGCTGGCGGAGGCCGGGCTGCCCGACGGGGCGTTCAACGTGGTGCACGGCGACAAGGTGGCCGTGGACGGCCTGCTCACCCACCCCGGCGTGCGCGGCGTCAGCTTCGTCGGCTCCACGCCGATCGCCCGGTATGTCTACGAGACCGGCACCGCGTCCGGCAAGCGGGTCCAGGCACTGGGCGGCGCGAAGAACCACATGCTGGTGCTGCCCGACGCCGACCTGGACCTGGCGGCCGACGCCGCGGTCTCGGCCGGGTTCGGCTCGGCGGGTGAGCGGTGCATGGCCATCTCGGTCGTGGTCGCGGTGGACCCGGTGGGCGACGAGCTCATCTCGAAGATCACCGAGCGGGTCGCGAGGCTGACGGTCGGCCCCGGCGACGACGCGGGCTCGGAGATGGGCCCGCTGGTCACCAGGGCGCACCGGGACAAGGTCGCGTCCTACCTGGACAGCGGCGTGACCGAGGGCGCGGTGCTGGCCATCGACGGCCGGGGCCACCCGGTGACCGGCGGCGCGGCCGACGGCTTCTGGCTCGGGCCGAGCCTGCTCGACCAGGTGACGCCGGGCATGGGCTGCTACCGGGACGAGATCTTCGGCCCGGTGCTCTCGGTGGTACGGGCGGACAGCTACGCGGCCGCCGTGGAGGTCATCAACGGAAACCCGTACGGCAACGGCACGGCGATCTTCACGAACGACGGCGGCGCGGCCCGCCGGTTCACTCACGAGGTGGAGGTCGGCATGGTCGGCGTGAACGTGCCGATCCCGGTGCCGATGGCGTTCTACTCCTTCGGCGGCTGGAAGTCCTCGCTGTTCGGGGACACGCACGTGCACGGCACCGAGGGCGTGCACTTCTACACCCGGGGCAAGGCGGTTACCTCCCGCTGGCTGGATCCGAGCCACGGCGGCGTCAACCTGGGCTTCCCCGTCAGCAGCTAGACGGCCGGCGCCGCCGCAAGTGCCTGCTCCAGGTCGTCGACCAGGTCCTCGGGATCCTCCAGGCCCAGGTAGAGCCGGATGTAGGCGGCGTCGGGCTCGCCTTTCATGATGGTGCGGTCGGCGTACGGCCGGATGACGCTGCACAGGCTGTTGCTGCCGCCCCAGCCGTAGCCGGGCCGGAACAGCCGCATCGCGCTGGCCGCGGCGTACGCCGCCTCGGGCCGGCCGTCGGCAAGCTGGATGGAGCAGACGCTGTTCGCCCCGGTGAAGTCGCGCCGCCAGATTTCGTGGCCCGGCGCGCCGGGCAGCGAGGGGTGGTGCACCGCGCGCACCGCCGGATGCGCGCTCAGCCAGGCCAGGACCCTGGCGGTGGTCCGCTCCTGCGCCTCCAGCCGGACGGACAGGGTGCTCATGGCCACGGCGGCCTTCACGCACGACTCCGGCGCGACATACAGGCCGAGCAGCGCCGCGGTGTCCCTGACCCGCAGGTCAAGCGCGGGGTCGGCGGTAATGACCGCGCCGAGTGCTACCCCGGCCGGGGCGGCCTGGTACTTGGTGAGGGATACCACCACCGCGTGGGCGCCCGCGGCGATGGCGTCGAAGTAGTGCGAGGCGGCCCAGGAGTTGTCGGCCACCACCGCCGCGCCATGCTCGCGCGCCGCGGCCGCCAGGGCTGGCAGGTCCACGACCTCGAAGGTCACGGCGCCCGGCGACTCGACGAACAGGACGCTTGTCGCCGCGCTCATCCGCGCCCGGACGTCGGCGGTGGAGCAGGCGTCGTAGTACTCGACGCCGATCCCGGTGGCCCCGAGGATGCGGTCGAAATACCACCGGGTGCTGGACGTGACGTTATCCGGCACCAGCACCGTGGACCCCGGCCGTGCCAGCGTGGTCATTGCCGCCGCGATAGTGGCCTGCCCCGAGGGCACTAGCACCGCAGCCTTGCCACCTTCCCATCCGGCGATGACATTCGCCAGGTGATCGATTGTGGGGGTCCCCACGCCACCGTAGTAGAAATGTGGTCCAAAATGCTCATCTGTCCGCACTAGGGCTTCGGTGGAGATGTCGCGCAGATCGCTCAGCGAGCTGCGCATCACGGTCGTCGCTGTCACCGTCGGCACGACCGGCAGGATGACGTTCCCGATCGAGAACGGGAGCGTGGAGACGATCTTTGTACGCGGCCTCACCGCGCTGCCTCCGTGGCCGTGATGTCCGGCATGACGGCGCGGAGCGCGGAAAATACGGCCATGACGATCGGCCCCCGGTTTCGCACCGCCGCGTTTCCTGGATCCGCGCGAGATAATCGGGCGCTAGGCTGCGGCCGGCCCTCCGGTCGGCCAGGAATTGCGGATAACAGCTGCCGAAATGGCCGGAGCCAGCGCTGACCTGCGACGCGGCCCTGAAACATCTGCGTTTCCCCTCGCTGGTCACGTCTGCGCCAGCGTAGGCCAGAGCGCGTCAGCCACCCGCCGCTCATTCCGAGCGGCCAGCCGGCCATATCTGCATATCCAGTTAGCATCTTGCCGGAAAATGCCGGCAGGCATATGATCATCAGGTGCAAATCAAATACCCGATGTTGTCTGCCTTTAAAGGTGCATGGGGGAGCCTAGCACGCTGATCCGGGCCGGGCAAGGACGATCCGAGCCTCCCGGAATGGCGATGAGGTAGCCTCGGCGGCGTTCTCGTTCGGGTCGCGCAGCTACCTGTAATACGGGCCGCGGAAATAACCCGACGATCAATTATGGCGCGACTGTGCTTTCGCGCCGGCGCCGCCGCGCGCCGACCGGCGGCACCGGAAATTCCGCCAGGCGCGGCAATGGCGGCAGCCGCGCGACCGGGGCCGGAAGGGCCACCGTGCGGCCCGCCCGCTCCCGCGGTGCCGCGGACGGGCCCGGCGGAACTGACCGCCGCCGTCATCTTGATCACAATGGCGGCGATCAGATTACAATGGCGGCAATTATCGGCTTGTCATGCTGGGCGATGGCTTTCTTCCCGCAGCGAGGCCCGACCTGCGGCCATGCTGGACGCGAACGTTGACGAGGAGTTCTGATCCATGGGCAGTCCTGCCGCCATCCCGGCCGCGCACGCGGCGACACCGTCGGGCAAGCCCCGTGCCCGTGCGCTCGGCATCCCGTTCGGAGGCCGGCCGGGCCAGTGGAACTCGATCACCGACGTGCCTGGCACCGAGGTCGGCTACGTCACGCTCATCAGGGGCGACTCCGTGCGGACCGGAGTCACGGGCATCCACCCGCGCGGGCGCCAGGGCGCGGCCGACCCGGTAGCCGCCGGACTCTTCTGCCAGAACGGCAACGGCGAGATGACGGGGATCCCCTGGATCACCGAGTCCGGCAACTTCTCCGGGCCGGTGGCGATCACTAACACCCATGCCGTCGGGATCGCCCACGCGGGGATCGTGGCCTGGACGGTCCGGCATCACCCGGAGTCGGCCAGGGCCTGGCTGCTGCCGGTCGCCACCGAGACCTCGGACGGCTACCTCAACGACCTGAACGGCCACCACGTCAGCGAGGAGCATGTCGTCCAGGCGCTGGAGACCGCGAGGACCGGGCACATCGAGGAAGGCTCAGTCGGCGGCGGGACCGGGATGAACAGCTTCCAGTTCAAGTCCGGCTCCGGCACCGCGTCCCGGCGAGTGCTGTTCGCCGGCACGAACTACACCGTGGGCGCGTTCGTGCAGGCGAACTTCGGCTCCCGGACGGAGCTGACGCTGGCCGGCGTCCCCGTCGGCCTGCTGGTAGACGCCGACAATCCGATGGCCGAAGATCTCATGATCCAGGACGGCGCGGGCTCGGCGGTCGTGATCATCGCCACCGATGCGCCGCTGCTGCCGCAGCAGTGCACGGCCCTGGCCAGGCGGGCAACGCTCGGCCTCGCGCGCACCGGCACGGTCGGGTCGCATTTCTCCGGAGACCTGTTCCTGGCCTACTCCACCGCCAACTCCGGCGGCATCACCCCGACGGCGAATGCCCTGCGGACCTCGACGACCGAGCACTTTGACCAGCTGACATTCGTGCCGTGGGGATATATGGATCCCTTCTACGCGGCGGTGGTCCAGAGCACGGAAGAGGCAGTCGCGAATTCACTGGTCGCCAACAGCGACATGACAGGACTAAACGGACATCTCAGCGTGGCTCTCCCGCACGACCAGGTGACCGCCCTGTTCGCGGACCAGGAAATCTAGGCTGTCGCGTTCCGTTGTCGCAGGGTTACCATCGGTGTGTGGCATAGGTAACAGCGGGGGCTGATCCCTGCCACCCGCTGCATGGGGTGAGCGACTCGGGGGAGGCAGCACCATGACCATGCACGCACAGGACATCGTGGGCGCCAGGGTGACCAGCACCGACGGCCAGGTTGTCGGCACGGTCGAGCAGGTGTTCAACGACGATGTGGACGGCACCCCGGTATGGGCGCGGATCAAGGCCGGGCGGCGTAACCGGTTCGTCCCGCTGGGCGGCAGCCGGCTGGGCGACGGCGGGCTGAGCGTCCCGTTCGAGACCAGGCGGATCGTCGGCGGCCCGGAAATCAGTGCGGATCAGCACATGTCGGCCACCCAGGCCGAGCAGCTCAGCCGCTACTACGGCCTGATCGTGCCGCCGCAGGGCGGCGACCGGGGCCAGCAGGCGCCGCCGAAGGAGGCCCAGCAGCAGGCCCAGCAGCAGCAGGCCCAGCAGCAGCAGGCACAGCCCGGCAGGACCGGCACCCAGGCCAGCGAGCCGCCCGGCAGGACGGGCACGCAGGCGAACCAGCGGCCAGACAGCCGGGCCGCGGCCCAGCCGGGCGGTGCTGAGCCGGACGCCAAGGTGGGTGCGGAGTGGCTGGTCAGGGCCGAGGAGCGGATCAGCCTCGGCACCCAGACCATGGAGGCCGGCCGGGTCAGGATCCGCAAGTACGTGGACACCGAGCCGGTCGAGCAGGCGGTCAAGATCACCCGCGAGGAGTACGACGTCGAGCGGGTGCCGATCACCGAGGGCGAGCGGGTCAGCGGCGACCTCGCCGAGGGCGAGCGGGAGATCATCCTGCACGAGGAGCGCGCGGTGCTGCGCAAGGAGACCGTGCCCGTCGAGCGGGTTCGCCTGGTCACCAGGAAGGTCGAGGAGGACCAGACGATCCGCGACGAGATCCGCAAGGAGCGGATCGAGGTAGAGCCGGCCGCGGCGGCCGGGCAGCAGCCGGGCACCCGGCGCTGAACAGCCTGTCGTGCGGGACCCCGCTGCGGCGGGGTCCCGCACCTTTCCCGGTTAGCACGGCCGGGACCCCGCCGCTACAGCGAGGTCCCGCACCCCTTTCCCGTCAGGACGGCCGAAACGGGGACATCCGGCCTGCCGTGAGGGGCTGCCGCCGGGCGGCCCGGAGGGTTAACGTCAGAACCTGGCGACTGCCGCGCCCGCCAGGGCCGCACCGCGCGGCCGGGTCCCGGCGCAGCAAGGAGGCGTAGCGATGGCGAGTATCGTCCGGGCAGGCCTGGTGCAGCAGAGCTGGACCGGGGACAAGGAGTCCATGATCGCCGGGGCGGTGGCCGCCATCGGGCAGGCGGCGTCACAGGGCGCCCAGGTGATCTGCCTGCAGGAGCTGTTCTACGGGCCGTACTTCTGCCAGGTCCAGGACGCCGACTACTACTCCTTCACCGAGGCGATCCCGAATGGGCCGACCACCGAGCTGATGCGGCAGGTCGCCCGCCAGCACTCGGTGGTGCTGGTCGTGCCGATGTATGAGGAGGAGCAGCCGGGCCTCTACTACAACACCGCCGCCGTGATCGACGCCGACGGCAGCTACCTCGGCAAGTACCGCAAGACGCACCTGCCGCAGGTCGCCGGGTTCTGGGAGAAGTTCTACTTCCGGCCGGGCAACCTCGGCTACCCGGTGTTCGACACGGCGGTCGGCCGGATCGGCGTCTACATCTGCTACGACCGGCACTTCCCCGAGGGCTGGCGGGCGCTCGGGCTGGCCGGCGCCAGGATCGTGTTCAACCCCTCGGCCACCAGCCGCGGCCTGTCGCAGTACCTGTGGCGGCTTGAGCAGCCCGCCGCCGCGGTCGCCAACGAGTACTTCGTCGGCGCGATCAACCGGGTCGGCGTGGAGCCGCTCGGCGCCAACGAGTTCTACGGCCAGACCTACTTCGCCGACCCGCGCGGCCAGCTCATCGGGGACGCGGCCTCCGACACCCGGGACGAGGTGCTGGTCCGCGACCTGGACTTCGACCAGCTCCAGGAGGTCAGGGACCTGTGGGCGTTCTACCGCGACCGGCGGCCCGACGCCTACGGGACGCTGGTGCAGCCATGAGGACCCTGATCACCGGCGGGACCATCGTCACCCCGGCGGGGACCATCGCGGCCGACGTGCTGATCAGCGGCGAGCAGGTCGCCGCGCTCGGCCAGCCGGGCAGCGAGGTGGCCGCCGCCTGGGCGGGCACCGCCGACCAGGTGATCGACGCCACGGGCAAGTACGTGCTGCCCGGCGGCATCGACGCGCACACGCACATGGAGATGCCGTTCGGCGGGACCTTCTCCGCCGACACCTTCGAGACCGGGACGCGCGCCGCGGCCTGGGGCGGCACCACGACGATCATCGACTTCGCGGTGCAGCCCAAGGGCACCAGCCTGCTCGCCGCGCTGGACGCCTGGCATGCCAAGGCCGACGGCAACTGCGCCGTGGACTACGGCTTCCACATGATCGTCTCCGACGTCAACGAGGCCACCCTCAAGGAGATGCCGGCCTGCGTGGACGCGGGCGTCACCAGCTTCAAGATGTTCATGGCCTACCCCGGCGTGTTCTACGCGACCGACGGGGAGATCCTGCTGGCGATGCAGCAGGCGGCCAGGATCGGCGCGCTGACCATGATGCACGCCGAGAACGGCATCGCCATCGACCAGCTCGTCGCCCAGGCCCTGGCGGCCGGGCGCGGCGAGCCGGTCGAGCACGGCCTGACCCGGCCGCCCGAGCTGGAGGCCGAGGCCACCAGCCGGGCGATCACGCTGGCCTCGGTGACCGGAGCGCCGCTGTACATCGTGCACCTGTCCGCCGCGCACGCCCTGGAGAAGGTCACGCTGGCCAGGGACACCGGGCAGAACGTGTTCGCCGAGACCTGCCCGCAGTACCTGTACCTGTCCCTGGACGACCTGGCCAGGCCGGACTTCGAGGGCGCCAAGTACGTGGCCTCGCCGCCGCTGCGCACGCCCCTGCACCAGGACTCGCTGTGGCGCGGGCTGCGCCGCGATGACCTGTCGGTGGTGTCCACCGACCACTGCCCGTTCTGCTTCCGCGAGCAGAAGGAGCTGGGCCGGGGCGACTTCTCCAAGATCCCCAACGGCATTCCCGGCGTCGAGCACCGGATGGACCTGCTGCATCAGGGCGTGGCGGCGGGGGAGCTGTCGCTGGCCCGCTGGGTGGAGGTCGCCTCCGCCACCCCGGCCCGGATGTTCGGGCTGTACCCGCGCAAGGGCGTCATCGCGCCCGGCTCCGACGCCGACATCGTGATCTACGACCCGGCCGCCCGCCAGGTGATCTCGGCGCGGACGCACCACATGAACGTGGATTACTCCGCCTACGAGGGCATGGAGATCACCGGCCGGGTAGAGACCGTGCTGTCCCGGGGAAAGATCGTCCTGGACGCCGGCGAGTACCACGGCGAGCCTGGCCACGGCCAGTTCCTGCGCCGCGACGGCTGCCAGTACCTGCGCTAGCGGCCCGCGCCGCCCTGGGGGGATCAGCCAGCCCGTGATGAGGAGGTAGCGCACGTGGAGTTCGGCCTGGTGCTGCAGACGGACCCGCCCGCCAGGGCGGTGGTGGACAGGATGCGCGAGGCGGAGCAACTCGGCTTCGGCTATGGCTGGACCTTCGACTCCCACGTGCTGTGGCAGGAGCCGTTCGTCATCTACTCCCAGATCCTGGCCGCGACCTCGGCCATGATGGTCGGCCCGATGGTGACCAACCCGCTGACCAGGGACTGGACCGTCACCGCCTCGCTGTTCGCCACCCTGAACGAGATGTTCGGCAACCGGACCGTGTGCGGCATCGGCCGCGGCGACTCCGCGCGCCGGGTCATCGGCCGCACGCCGTCGACCCTGGGCACGCTGTCCGAGGCGATGCACGTGATCAGGGAGCTGGCCCGCGGCGGCACCGTTGACGTGGACGGCACCGCGGTCACTATCCCGTGGGTCCGCGACGGCAGGCTGGAGATCTGGATGGCGGGCTACGGCCCGCGGGCGCTGAAGCTGGCCGGCGAGCAGGCCGACGGGTTCATCCTGCAGACCGCCGACCCGGAGATCGCCAGGTGGACCTTCGGCGCGGTCCGCGAGGCCGCGGCCGCGGCCGGCCGGGACCCGGCCAGCCTGACCATGTGCGTGGCCGCGCCCGCCTACGTCGGCGGCGACCTGGCCCACCAGCGCGACCAGCTCCGCTGGTTCGGCGGCATGGTCGGCAACCACGTCGCCGACCTGGTGGCCAGGTACGGCGAGTCCGGGCCGGTGCCCAGGGCGCTGACCGACTACATCGCCGGGCGGCAGGGCTACGACTACTCCCACCACGGCCGGGCCGGGCAACACCTCGACCGACTTCGTGCCCGACGAGATCGTGGACCGGTTCTGCCTGACCGGGCCCGAGGACGCGCACCTGGACCGGCTCGCCGAGCTGGCCGAGATCGGCGCTGACCAGTTCGCCGTGTACCTGATGCACGACCAGCCGGAGAAGACCATGGCCGCCTACGGCGCGACGATCATCCCCGCGCTAGCTGGCTAGCAGGCTGTCAGGCCGGGCCGCATACCGTAGACAGAGTGTCATTTCGCCTCGCCGGCCCCGTGAGGGAGACTGGCGGGAGGACAGCAGCAGAGCACCCATGGGGAGAAGCGCCATGACTGACCACGCAGCTGACCCGGCACGCGGCGCGGAAGTCGTCGCCATGGACCGGGCGCACGTCTTCCACTCCTGGTCCGCCCAGGCCGGGCTGAACCCGCTGCCGATCGCCTCGGCGGAAGGCTCCTACTTCTGGGACTACGACGGCAACCGGTACCTGGACTTCTCCTCCCAGCTCGTCTACACCAACATCGGGCACCAGCACCCCAAGGTCGTCGCCGCCATCGCCGAGCAGGCCGCGAAGCTGACCACCATCGCGCCGCAGCACACCAGCGCGCCGCGGGTGGAGGCCGCCGCCCGGCTGGCCGCGCTGGCTCCCGACGGCATGGAGAAGGTGTTCTTCACCAACGCCGGCGCCGACGCCAACGAGAACGCGATCCGGATGGCCAGGCTGCACACCGGCAGGGCCAAGGTGCTCAGCACCTACCGCTCCTACCACGGCAACACCGGCGCGGCGATCAACGCCACCGGCGACCCGCGCCGCTGGCCCAACGAGTTCGCCACCGGGCACGTGCACTTCTTCGGCCCGCACCTGTACCGGACGCCGTTCTGGTCCACCTCGCTGGAGCAGGAGACCCGCCGGGCGCTAGAGCACCTGGAGCAGGTCATCATGTACGAGGGTCCCGGCACCATCGCCGCGATCCTGCTGGAGACCGTCGTCGGCACCGCCGGCGTGCTGGTCCCGCCGCCCGGCTACCTGGCCGGGGTCCGGGCACTGTGTGACAAGCACGGAATTATCTACATCGCCGACGAGGTGATGGCCGGCTTCGGCCGGACCGGGAGCTGGTTCGCCTTCGAGCAGCACGGCATGGTGCCGGACCTGATCACCTTCGCCAAGGGCTCCAACTCCGGCTACCTGCCGGTCGGCGGCGTGATCATCTCCGACGAGATCGCCGCCACCTTCGACCACAAGGTCTTCCCCGGCGGCCTGACCTACTCCGGTCACCCGATGGCCTGTGCCTCCATCGTCGCCACCATCGACGTGATGAAGGACGAGCACATCGTGGAGAACGCCGCCAGGATCGGCGAGCAGGTGCTCGGCCCCGGCCTCGCGGAGCTGGCCACCCGGCACCCGGTGATCGGCGAGGTCCGCGGCGTGGGCGTGTTCTGGGCGCTTGACCTGGTCTCCAACCGGGAGACCAAGGAGATGCTGGCCCCCTACGGCAGCTCGTCAGAGGGCATGAACGCCCTGGTCGCCGCCTGCAAGTCGCGCGGTCTGATGCCGATGACCAACTACAACAGGCTGCACGTGGTGCCGCCGTGCACCATCAGCGAGTCCGAGGCCAAGGAGGGACTGGCCCTGCTGGACGACGCGCTGTCCGTCGCGGACGGCTACTACCAGGGGTAACCAGGCCCGGCACGGGGCCGCCGGCGGCGAGCGACCGCCAGCGGCCCTTGACCGGCGGCGTGCCCCGCCGGACGGGCTGGCGGTGACCACGCACATGTGCCGGGGCAACTTCCGGTCATCCCGGGTGGCCGCGGGCGGCTGCGACTTCGTGGCCGAGGGGGCTAGCGGCGTCTGGGGCTAGCGCCCGTCGCGCCCGCTCACCCCGTGCGCGCGGCGCAGCCAGATGAAGGCGCCGATGGCCACCCACAGCAGCGGGAACGGCCACGCGCTGTGCGGCCCGTGCCCGCCGCTCAGCGCCCCGGCCAGGACAACGCCCGCCACCACCAGCAGCGGGATCAGCGCCACCGGCAGCCGGGGCACGGGACGGCCGGGCTCGGCGGCGACCGCCGGGCTGGTGTCGTGCGGCAGCCGGCCGCGCTTGCTGGCCGTCGGCAGGTCGCGCAGCAGCACGTCAAGCTCGCCCCTGGTCTTCGCCCGCAGCGCCTGGGTCAGCCGCTCATCGAACTCGGCCTGGTCCAGCCGCCCCGCCTCGAAATGCTCGCCCAGCTCGGTGGCCACCTGATCGCGCTCCGCGTCAGAGGCCCGCAGCCCGCCGTCGCCGCCACCTGGCCCGGATCCCTGCTGCCAGGGCTCCTGCCGCCCGCCGGTCATCCCCGCCCTGGCGCGGTCGTCGTCCATCGCCTGCATCCCCGTCACCTCGCTCCCCGTCCCGGGGCCTCAATCCCTTCGATATAAAACTATCACCGCGCTGGCCTGGGTCCCAGGGGCCGCACTGCCCGGGCCGCCGCGGCCGGGCCGGTGCGGCCCGGCTAGAGCAGGTCCGCGACGGCGGTGGAGACCGCGCGGTGGAAGGTCGGGTAGGCGTAGATCATCTCGGCCAGCCGCTGGACCGGCAGCCGGGCGTGCACCGCCAGGGTGAGCATGCTCAGCACCTCGCCGCCCGTCGGCCCCGCCGAGGTAGCGCCGACCAGCACGCCGCGCCGGGCA
The DNA here is from genome assembly GCA_963725175.1 of uncultured Actinomycetota bacterium. Taxonomy (GTDB): domain Bacteria; phylum Actinomycetota; class Actinomycetes; order Streptosporangiales; family Streptosporangiaceae; genus DASUBV01. The sequence continues at coordinate 534,603 of CAVRXH010000006.1, read as the reverse complement.
TCGGCGATCAGCTTGATGAAGCCGTCGTTGCCCGCCTTGTGAATCCAGCCGCGCGGGGACGCCGGGATCTGCGTCATGGCCACCCTGACGTCGATGCCGCTCGCCCTGGCCCTGGCCTCGGACTGGCCCACCGAGCCAATCTCCGGGTCGGTGAAGGTGACCCGCGGCACGGCGTGGTACTCCGCCTCGTGCACCGGCCTGCCCAGGATGTCGGCGATCACGATGTCCGCGTGGTACATGGACAGGTGCGTGAACGCGCCCTTGCCGGCCACGTCGCCGACCACCCAGACCCCCGGCGCGGCGCGCATCCGGCCGTCGGTCTCGATGTGCTTCGCCTGGTCGTCCAGGCCGACGGCGGCGACGCCCAGGCCGGGCAGGTCGATGTGCCGCCCGGTGGCCACCAGCAGCCGCTCGGCCATCAGCTCGCTGCCGTCGCCCAGCGTCACGGTGAACTCGCCGCCGTCGTGGCTGACCCTGGCCGCGCTGACCCCGGTATGGACGCTGATGCCCTCCCGCTCGAAGACCTCGGCGAGCAGGGCGCTGGACTCGGGCTCCTCGACCGACAGCAGCCGGTCGGCCATCTCCACGACGCTCACCCGGGCATCGAACCGGGAGAAGACCTGGCAGAGCTCCACCCCGATCGGCCCGCCGCCGAGCACGATGAGCGAGGCGGGGGCCGCCGTAGCCTCCATCGCCTCCCTGTTGGTCCAGTACGCGGTGCCGGCCAGGCCGGGGATGGGCGGCACCGCCGGGGCGGTGCCGGGGTTGAGCACGATGCCGCGGCGGGCGTGCAGCACCTCGCCGCCGACGGTCACCTCGCCGGGCGCCGTGATCGAGCCGTAGCCGCGCAGCAGGGTGCCGCCCTTGCCGGTGAACCGGTCCGCGGCGACCTTGTCGTCCCAGTCGTCGGTGGCCTCGGCACGGATCCGGTCGGCCACCGGCGCCCAGTCCGCCCTGACGGTGGAGTCCCCGGCCATGCCGGGAATCCGGCGGCCCTCGGTCAGCAGCCCGGCGGCCCTGATCATCATCTTGGATGGCACGCAGCCCCAGTACGGGCACTCGCCGCCGACCAGCCGGGACTCCACCCCGGCGACCGCCAGGCCCGCGTCCGCGAGCGACTCGGCGACATGCTCCCCGCCTGGGCCCATGCCGATAACAATGACGTCGAACTCCCGGTCGGCCATGCCCGTAAGGTACCCCCGGCCCGGCGGGTCAGTCGGGCGCTGGACCCGGGGCCGTCTCGGCCGGCCCTGGCCCCGTCTCGGCCGCTGGGTCCTGTCCTGCCCCTGGCTCGGGCTCACCGGAGCGCTTGACCAGCACCACCGGGCAGGACGCCCCGGCCGCGCAGGCCTGGCTCACCGAGCCGAGCATCAGCCCGGCCACCGGCCCGCGGCCGCGGATGCCCACCACCAGCAGGTCCGCGCCGGCCGAGGCGCTGATCAGCGCCGCCGCCGCATCGCCCTCGGCGAGCACCGGCTCCAGCGGCACCGGCGGGGCCGGCGCGATCTCGCTGACCGTCTTGATCAGGAACTCCCGGTAGGCCCGCTCAAGCTCGTCGCGGTCGAAGGCGCCGGGAATGGACAGGAACGGGAGCTGCCAGGCGAGCATGGCGGTCACCGCACCGCCCCGTTCCGTGGCCTGCTCCAGCGACCAGCGCAGCGCCGCCGAGCTGTGCGGCGAGCCGTCCACGCCCGCCACGATCCGGTAGGTCACGCGGCACGCTCCAGCACCGACGCCTCCGGGGCGCGGGCCTCCTCGCTCAGCTCCTCCAGGCTCTTGCCCTTGGGCTCGGGCAGCAAGGCCAGCGTGATCACCAGGCCGGCCAGCGCCACCACCCCGGCGACGATCTCCGCGCCCCTGATGCCCAGGGACGAGGCGAGCATGTCGGGGAACAGGAACGCCCCGGCGAACGCGCCCAGCTTGCCGGCGCCGGCCGAGATGCCGTGCCCGGTGGTCCGCACCTCGACGGGGAAGATCTCCGCCGGGTAGACGAACGTGGTGGTGTTCGGCCCGAACTGGGTGAAGAAGTAGCTGACCCCGTAGAGCAGGATGAACGGGGCGGCGATCGCCGTCACCGCCGGGACCAGGCCGATGATCAGGAACATCGCGGCCATCATCCCGAAGCCGAGCACCTGGATCCAGCGCCGTCCCGCCCGGTCGAGCAGCGCGACGGCCACCACGTAGCCGGGCAGCGCGAACACCGCGAAGATCGCGAGCTGGATCAGGGTGTTGTGCAGCAGGCTGGCCGCCGGGTTCAGCAGCGCCAGGATCTCCGGCGTGGAGATGGTGTTGCCGTAGTAGCAGAAGTCCAGCAGCGCCCAGGCGCTCGCCGTGCCGATCAGCCAGGTCAGCATCCGGCGGCTGGTGAACAGGGTCCGGAAGCCCGCCAGCGCGGTCTGCGGGTGCCGGGCGGCGGATTCCCTGGGCCGGCGCCTGGCGGCACGGCCCCCGCTCCCGCCGCCGCTGCCCCCGGACGCGGCGGCGATGGCCGCCTCCGCCTCCTCTGTCGCCCCGCCGGCCAGCGCGAACCTGGGCGTCTCGTGAATCCTGCGCCGCAGGTAGAACACGGCCAGGCCGGGAACGGCGCCGGCGGCGAGCAGGACCCGCCAGGTCAGGCTGTGCGAGAGCCCGGAGGCCAGCAGGGCCGAGGCCAGCAGGGGCCCGACTACCAGGCCCGCCCCCTGCATGGCGAAGACCAGCCCGACCATCCGGCCCCGCGACTGCCGTCCCGAGTACTCGCTCATGATGGTGGCCGATACCGGGTAGTCGCCGCCGATGCCGATGCCCAGCACGGCCCGGCAGGCCAGCAGCGCCCAGAAGTTCGGGGCGAAGGCCGAGGCCAGCGCGGCGATCGCGAGGATCAGCACCTCGTAGCCGTAGATGCGCTTGCGGCCCAGGATGTCGGCGATCCGGCCGAAGATGATGGCGCCGGCCGCGGACGCGAGCAGGGTGACCGAGTTCAGCAGCGAGACCTGGCCGGTGGACAGCCCCCACTCGGGCTTGAGCAGCGCGACCACGATGCCGATGACGAAAAGGTCATAAGCGTCGGTGAAGAAGCCCATTCCGGAGACGAACATGATCTTCCACTGAAACCGGCTGATTCCCCGGTTATCCAGCCGGGCGAACGCGCTGCCCTGTGTCCCCCCGTAAGCCCCCATGCAGCTGAAACTACGGTTTGTTACGTAACGGCTACCAAACGATTTGCCGTCATCGAGGTGACACCTGGGTGAACAGGCGGTTAATGAGACTGGCGTTGCCAGTGTTACTAGTGCTGTCTTGCTAGTGCGGCGTTACTCGTGCGGCAGGCCCCGGCTGACCTGGCGGACCGTCAGCTCGGCCAGCTTCAGCGAGCCCGCCAGCCGGTCAAGCACGGCCTGGCCGTCGATGGCCCCGCAGCTGAACAGGTCGATGGCGATCAGGTCTTCCTCGGGCCAGGTGTGGATGCTCAGGTGCGACTCGGCGAGGATCAGCACCAGCGTGATCGCGCCGTTCGGGAAGATCACGTGGCTGGTGTCCAGCACATGCCCGCCGCCGGCGTCCACCGCCGCCCTGGCCAGCCCGGTGAGCACCGCGACGTCGGTGACCGGCGACTGCGGCGTGCAGCGGCCATCCACCGCGTACAGAGTCTTGGGCGCCGTGGCTTCCTGGCGCCTCAGCTCGGCGTAGCTGCTCACTGCGTCCATGCCCGGCACGATGTGGGAGGATACCGTATGCCCTGGCCAGATAGCCTGCCAGCCGGTCCGGCCGCCCCTGGTCCGGCCCCCGGCGGTCCCGACGACGCCGACCTGGACTCGGGCGCCCTGGACGCGGCTGGCCTGGACGCGGCTGGCCTGGACGCCGCGGTGGCGCAGGTCGCCGCCGCGGTCGGGCTGGCCGAGGGCGAGGCGGGCGTCAGGGACATCCTGGCCTCCGTGGCCGACGCCGAGCCCGTCGCGGTCCGCGACATCAGCCGGCTGGCCGAGCTGCCCGTGCCCATCGTCGCCGCCGCCTGCAACGAGCTGCGCAAGCGCGGCGTGATCGACAAGACCCGCCCGGTCCGGCTGACTCCCGCCGGGCGCGCCGCGGTCACCGCCGCGGGCCCCGGCTGCGGCCTGGCTGCCCGGCCTGCGAGGGGCGCGGCGTGATCGTCGGCGACGAGCTGGCCGGGCTGGCCGACGAGCTGGAGCAGGTCGCCGCCGGCGCCCCGCAGGCCCGGCCCGAGCTGGACCAGACGCACTGCACGGTGCAGACCAAGATCGCCCGGGTGCTGCGGATGCACGCCGCGCACGCGCTGGCCGGCCAGCGGATCCTGCTGCTCGGCGACGACGACCTGATCAGCGTGGCCATCGCGGCCCTGGCGGCCAGGTCGGGCACCCCGCACCTGGCGCGCAGGCTGACGGTGGTGGACACCGATCCCGAGGTGCTGGCCTGGATCGGCAAGCAGTCCGCCCGCACCGGGGTGCGCGTCGAGCTGGTCGAGCACGACCTGCGCCAGCCGCTGCCGCCTGAGCTGGCCGGGCAGTTCGACGTGGTGCTGACCGACCCGCCGTACACGGTGGCCGGCGCCCGGCTGTTCCTGTCCCGCGCCGTGACCGCGCTGGCCGAGCAGCCCGGCCGGCACGTGTTCTTCTCGTTCGGCGCGCGCAGGCCGCGGGAGACCGTCGAGGTCCAGCTCGCCATCGCCGAGATGGGACTGGCCACGCGGGCGCTGCTGCCGAACTTCAACGACTATGTCGGGGCCGGCACCCTCGGCGGCACCAGCCACCTGTACCACCTGCGCAGCACCCCGGCCGCCGCGCCGCTGATCGAGGGTGCCTACGACGGCGACCTGTACAGCGCGTCCGGCCGCTCGACGGTGACCAGGCCGTACCGGTGCGCCTCCTGCCGGGCCGTGCATGAGGTCGGCCCCGGCGCACGCTGGGAGCGGATCGCGCTGCTCCAGGAGGCCGGCTGCCCGGAGTGCGGCGGTACGGTGTTCCGGCCGCTGCCGCTGACGGCGCGCGGGCCGCGGGACGCGGCAGTTGACGCGGCAGTTAAGGAATCCGGAGCGGAGGGCACAGCGGGGTGAGCGAGGTCGTGGGTGGCGAGTTCCTGGTCAGGGATGCCAGGGAGAGTGACCTGGACGCCCTGGTCGGGTTCGAGATCGACATCGCCGTGGTCTCCTTCGGCGACGAGGCGATCACCGACCCGGCGCTGCACCGGCGCCGCGTCGGCGGCGCGCTCGGCAAGCCCGGTGAGGTCACCCTGGTCGCTGCCGCCGTCGACGAGCCGGACACCGCGCTCGGCTGGGCCTGGCTCTCGGCCAGGACCAACTCGCTGACCGGGGCCAGGTACGGCAACTTCCGGTCGCTGGCGGTCGTGGCCGGGCCGGCCAGGCCGCTGCTCGGCGACCTGCTGATGCGCGCCGTTCTGGAGGCCGCCGACGCCGGCGGCATGACCCAGCTCACCGGCAAGGTGCACGCCGGCAACCTCGGCATGCGCGCGCTGTACCGCAAGTTCGGCTTCACCGCCGCGCACCTGACCATGGAACGACGCCAGCCCGCCGGAGAGCCCGCCTCGTGATCAAGTGCGTGATCTGGGATATCGACAACACCCTGCTCACCGGGACCTACCTGGAGTCCGCCGGGCAGCCGCCGCGGCCCGACCCTGAGCTGGTCGCGGTCGCCCGCGAGCTGGGCGAGCGCGGCATCCTGAACGCCCTGGCCAGCAAGAACCCGCCGGAGGCCGCCGAGTACGTGGGTCAGGTCACCGGCCTGCCGTTCGCCGCCGCCGAGTGCGGCTGGGGCGACAAGTCGGCCGCCATCTCCCGGATCGCCGCCGACCTGGGCATCGGCGCCGGCACGGTCGCCTTCGTGGATGACGACATGATGGAACGGGCCCAGGTGGCGGCCGCGCTCCCGCAGGTGCTCGTGCTCACCCCGGAGGATGCGGCCGAGGCGCCCGGCTGGCCCGAGTTCAGCCCGGCGGTGCTGACCGCCGAGGGCCGCAGGCGCGGCGAGCTGTATGCCCAGCGCCGGGTGCGGCAGCAGGAGGCGAGCGAGTTCGCCGGGTCGCGGGATGAGTTCCTGCGCTACGCCGGCACCGTGGTGACGATCGGCCGGGCCGCCGAGGCCGACCTGGACCGGCTGCACGAGCTGTCGGCCCGCACGCGCCAGTTCAACTCGGCCGGCGAGCCGGTGAGCAGGGACGCGCTCGCGGCCGCGCTGCGCGCGCCCCGCCAGCTGCTGGCGGCGGCCTGGCTGAGCGACCGGTTCGGCGACGACGGCCTGGTGGGCGGGGTCGTGATCGAGGGCGTCCGGGCCGGCGGGGTCGCGGACGGCTCGCGGCCCTGGCGGGTGCCGCTGCTGATGATGTCCTGCCGGGCACTCGGCCGGGGCGTGCTGGACGCCCTGCTTGCCTGGCTGTGCGCCGAGGCCGCCGCGCACAGCGCGGCCGGGCTGCTGGTGCCGTGCGTCATCAGCGACGCGAACGTGCCGCTGCGGCTGGCCCTGGCCGCCGCCGGGTTCCGCGCCGCCGGGCCGCTGCCGGCGGCGGGGGAGCAGGCGGTCTTTTCCCGCCGGCTGTGCGAGCCGCTGCCAGCGCTTCCCGGCTGGGCGGTCACGGCAGCCGCGGAGAACCGGCCATGACCGGCCCCGGAGCCGGGCCCGGCACGAGCGGCCCTGGCACGAGCGGCCCGGGCACGAGCGGCCCGGGCACGACAAGCCCCGGCGCGAGTGGCGGCCAGCCTGCCGCGCGCGATCCGGCTGGCGTGCTCGCCGCGCTCCGCGACCTGCTGGCCAGGGTCACCGGGCGGTCCGAGCTGGCCGGTATCCCGGCGGATCTGCCGCTATTCGGCGCCGGGGTCGGCCTGGACTCGCTGACCGGCACGCTGCTGCTGCGGCAGGTCCGCGCCGAGCTGGGCGTGGACGTCGCCGCCGAGGACCTGAACCTGGACAGCCTCGCCAGCCTCGCCGCCCTCACCGCGTTCATCACCCCCCGCCTCCCGCCGCCCTGACCGGGCCCGCCTCCCGCGCCAGCCCGCCCGCCAGCCCGCGCCCGCCCGCCAGCCCGCGCCCGCCCGCCCGCCAGCCCGCGCCCGCCCGCCAGCCCGCGCCCGCCCGCCAGCCCGCGCCCGCCCGCCAGCCCGCGCCCGCCCGCCAGCCCGCGCCCGCCCGCCAGCCCGCGCCCGCGCCCGCGCCAGCCAGCCTGCCCGCGCCAGCCAGCCCGCCCGTGCCAGCCAGCCCGCCCGTGCCAGCCAGCCCGCCCGCCCGTGCCAGCCAGCCCGCCCGCCCGTGCCAGCCAGCCCGCCCGCGCCATGGCGGCCCTGGCTGCGCCCTCTTCCCCCTGCCCTAGCCCCTGTGCCCGGCTCTCAGCCCCGGCCCGGCGGCCCGCGCCCCCACCGCCCACCCCTATCCGGCCGGCCCCAAATGTCCAGCCTGCGGATACAGCAGTGAACCCACTTCTACTGTCGCTGTAATGACAGTAGAAGTGGGTTCACTGCCGTTAGCGAACCTCAAGATCATTGATAACAGCAAGAAGCCAGTGGCTGGGGCGGTGGCGGGCGGCTGGGGTGGGGGCGGGGTGGCGGGTAGTGTCTGGCTTGGCGCAGCTAGTTTCGTGACAGCGAGGATGGTGCCATGCCTGCGGTGTTTGCCGTCGATGCCTGCCGGACGCCGATCGGGAAGATCAAGGGGTCGCTGTCGGGCGTGCGGCCCGACCACCTGACCGCCGAGGTGCTGCGGGCCCTGCTGGCGCGCAACTCCTGGCTCGACCCGGCCACCATCGACGACGTTTACTGGGGCGCCGCCAATCAGGCGGGCGAGGACAACAGGAACGTCGCCCGGATGGGCGTGCTGCTGGCCGGCCTGCCGGTCGAGATCCCCGGCGCCACGGTCAACCGGCTCTGCGGCTCTGGCATGGAGGCCATCTCGGCCGGCGCCCGCGCCATCGCCGCGGGCGAGCTGGACATCTGCATCGCCGGCGGGGCCGAGTCGATGACCAGGGCGCCTTTCGTGCTGCCCAGGGCCGAGTCGGCCTGGGCGCGCGACGCCGGGCTGGCCGATACCCGGCTGGGCTGGCGGCTGGTCAGCCCGCTGATGAAGCAGCTGTACCCGCCGATCACCCTCGGCGAGACGGCGGAGAACGTGGCCGCGAAGTACGGCGTCGGCCGCGACCGGCAGGACCAGTTCGCGCTGACCAGCCACCAGCGCGCGGCCGCGGCGGCCGCCGCGGGTCATTTCGATGCCGAGCTGATCCCCGTCACGGTGCCGGGCGGGCGCGGCGCGGCTGCCAGCGAGGTCACCGCCGACGAGTGCATCGACCCGGCGATGACCCTGGGTGAGCTTTCCGCCAAGCGGCCCGCGTTCCGCAAGGACGGCACGGTGACCGGCGGGAACTCCTCGCCGCTCAACGACGGCGCGGCCGGGCTGCTGCTGATGTCCGAGCAGGCCATGACGGCGGCCGGGGCGACCCCGCTGGCCAGGTACGTGGGCACCGCGACGGCCGGGGTGCATCCCGACTACATGGGCATCGGCCCCGTCCCCGCCGTGGGCAGGGCGCTGGCCAGGGCGGGCTGGTCGCTGGACCAGGTGGACCTGGTGGAGGTCAACGAGGCGTTCGCGGCGCAGGCGGTGGCCGTCGTCGATGAGCTCAAGCTCGATCCCGAGCGGGTCAACGTGAACGGCGGCGCCATCTCGATCGGCCACCCGCTCGGCTGCTCCGGCGCGCGGATCACCACCACGGTGCTGCACGAGATGCGCCGCCGCGGCGCCGCCAGGGCGGCGGCCAGCATGTGCATCGGCGTCGGCCAGGGCATCGCCGCGCTGTGGGCGGCCGCCTAGGCCAGCCGGCCCGGCCTAGCCGCCTGGTCCCGCGGCCCCGTCTAGCAGCCCGGGCCTACGGAGTCGCGAGCTGGATGACGGTGTTGTCGCTGTTCACGCCGACGCCCGATACGCCGCCGGCCAGCACGTCGGGGCAGGTGTCGTCGCCGGAGCCGTCCTGGGTGCTGTCGGCCTGGTAGGAGGTCTGCACCCCGGTGCTGGCGTTCAGGAATGCCAGCTGATCGTTGACCAGGAGCACGAGCTGGGAGCTGGTAAGGGCGCAGACCGAGACGCTGACCTTGATGTTCTGCTGCCAGACCTTGGCACCGGACTGGGTGCTCAGGGCCATCAGGCGGGTGACGCCGTCGCCGTCGTTCCGCTGCCTGGCGAGCACCACGACCGAGTTGCTGATGCTTGCCACGCTGTCGGTGTAGTACTTCGGCGTCGGGATGGACCAGAGCTTCCGCATCGATGGCAGGGAGTAGGCCACCGTCGTCGTGGGCTCGCCCTGATCGTAGTTGCCGCGCACCCCGATCAGCGTGCTGGCGTCCGGCGTGATGACCGCCGAGGTCGGGTCGGTGACGTCGTTGGTCGGGAACTGGGCGCCGGACGTCACCAGCGTCGGGTTGTACGGGCCGGGGATCTCCTCGAACATGCCGCTGTCGCCCAGTGTCAGCGTGCCGTGGGCGACCCACGAGCCCGGCGTCATCAGCGTCAGCCTGACGGGCGAGTGCAGGAAGTTGGACATCTTCGCGACCGCGACGTAGTTGCCCAGCGCCCCGTACAGGCCGGGTCGCGGGTACGTCTTGCCAGTGGTCAGGTCGATCGCCACCGAATGCGACAGGTCGTAGGTGTCGTCGGGCTGATAGACGCCCCACTGGCCGTTGACCGTGCTGGTGAACGTCGTGTCCCCATTCGCCTGGTCACCGAGGTCGCCGTCGTAGGCGGTGCAGTCAATGCCGTTCTCGTCGCGGTTGTCGAGGGTGGCCGTCCAGACCTGGGCGCCGGTAGCGGCGTCGTAGGCGGTCATGGTCAGGGTGTCGCTGGCGGGCTGGATGCCCTGCGCGTCGTGATGGATGACCTTCTCGGCAATGAGCAGGCGGCCCTTGCTGTTGATGACATCTGCCGCGCCGCACTCGCCCGTGAGGGAGCCGGGCGGGAGCTTCGCGAGCGCGTTGCCCGCCGCGTCGTAGGCCTGCAAGTACGACTCGTCCTGGTCGCCGTCCAGCAGGCTGTCCACGACGGTGAAACCCCGACCCTGCAGGTTGGAGATGACGTTGACGCGCCCCTCGCCCTGGACGGAGGCCAGCGTGGTCCCCGGTGCCGGGGCGGTGGCCTGGCCCGGCGGCGGCGCGCTGGCCGTGCCAGCGGCCATCGATGCCGATGGAGAACTGCCGCGGGTCGTCCCGGCCGCGGGCGAGCTGCCCTGCCCTAAGCCGCTGCCGCTACTGGCGCCGCACGCCGTGATCAGCGCAAGACCGCATGCCGTGATGACCAGCGCGATACGTCGTCCCATGCGAAACGGGGTCCCCTCTGCTGCGCCGAGCCGGCGCGATCTGGCGTGATTTCTCCAGTAAGACGCCTGAGAACGGGTCGCGGGTGACGACCCGCCGCGCGCCACGGCAGGCCGCCAGCCCTCAGCGCCCCGGCCAGCACGGCGCATCGCTGCCGCACCAGGTCTAGCCGCAGCCTGGCCCTCCGATAGCATTCGGCCGTCCCTGGTTACTCGCCGCTGCTCGACGGGAGCGCCGGATGGCGGTCACGCCCACCTTCCCGAGCCGGGAGTCGCTGCGGCGGCTCCGGTTCCGGCCGGTCGACGTGGGCGTCGGCGTCGCCGTGGCGCTGCTGGTCTACGCCGTGGTCCGGGTCGGCGCCAGCGCGCGGGCGCCCTTTCACGCCGGCCACTCCGCAGCCGCGATCAGCTCCTCGCCCGCCGAGCTGCCGTACTACGCCGCGCGCAGCCTGCTGCGCATGTTCATCGCGCTGGCCTGCTCGTACGCGTTCAGCCTGGGCTACGCCTACCTGGCGGCGCGCAGCCGCCGGGCGCGGCGGATCATGATCCCGGCCCTGGACATCCTGCAGTCGGTCCCGGTGCTGGGCTTCCTGGCGATCACCGTGACCTTCTTCACCGGCCTGTTCCCCGGCTCGGAGCTGGGCCTGGAGGCGGCCTCGGTCTTCGCGGTCTTCACCTCCCAGGCCTGGAACATCACGTTCTCCTTCTACTACTCGCTGACCAGCCAGCCGCCCGAGCTGGACGAGGCCAGCAAGCTGATGGGCCTGTCCAGGTGGAAGCGGTTCTGGGCCATCGACGTGCCAGGCGGCGCCATCGGGCTGGTCTGGAACGGCATGATGAGCTTCGGCGGGAGCTGGTTCTTCCTCACCGCCTCCGAGCTGATCACCATCTCCAACCGCAGCTACGCGCTGCCCGGCGTCGGCTCTTACGTCGGCGTGGCCGAGGCGCGCGGCCAGCTCGGCCACGTCGTGCTCGGCATCGTCACCATGATCGTCATGATCCTGCTGGTCAACGTGGCGTTCTGGCGGCCGATGGTGGCGCTCGCCGAGCGATACCGGGTGGAGCAGTCCCCGTCAAGCAGCCCGCCTCGCTCGCTGGTGCTCACCGCGCTGCGCCGGTCGAGCTGGCCGGCCGCGGTGGGGCGCGGCCGCCGCGCCGCCGCCGAGCCGCTGAACCGGGTGATGGCCCTGGTCACCGGCACCGATGACCAGAGCCTGGCCGAGCACGCCGCGCGCCGGCGGGCCGGCGACCTGGCGTTCACCATCGCCGTGACCCTGCTGCTCGGTTATGGCCTCTACAGCATGCTCGCCTACATCGCGCAGGGCCCGGAGGGCATATCCGTGCTCGGGCACGCGCTCGGCCTTGGCTTCCTCACCTTCACCAGGGTCGTGGTGGTGGTCGCGATCTCCTCGGCGGTCTGGGTCCCCGTCGGGGTGTGGATCGGGTTCAACCCCCGGGTGGCCCAGTTCATGCAGCCGGTCGTGCAGGTGCTGGCCAGCTTCCCGGCGAACTTCATCTTCCCGTTCGCCATCGTGGTGTTCCTGGCCCTGGGCATCAGCCTGAACTTCGGCGCCATCGTGCTGATGGCCCTGGGCACCCAGTGGTACGTGCTGTTCAACGTCATCGCCGGGGCCAGCGCCGTGCCCAGCGACCTCAAGGACGCGATGGAGAACCTGGCGGTGCGCGGCCGCGAGCGCTGGAAGCGGCTGATCCTGCCCGCGATCTTCCCCGCCTACGTGACCGGCGCGATCACCGCGGCCGGCGGGGCGTGGAACGCCTCCATCGTGGCCGAGATCGTCACCTACAACGGGCACGTGCTGAAGGCCGCGGGCCTGGGCAGCTTCATCGCCCAGCACAGTGGCAGCCGTGCCGGGCTGCCCGCGCTGCTGGCGGGCCTGCTCGTCATGGCGTTCTACGTGACTGGCCTGAACGCGCTGCTCTGGCGGCGCCTGTACAAGCTCGCCGAGACGAGGTTCGCACTGGCATGACGCAGGACTCCACGGCGAAGCTGATCAGCGTCCGCTCGCTGAGCAAGTCGTTCGCCGGCCCTGGCGGGCGGCCGCTGCCGGTGCTCGATGACATCAACCTGGACGTCCCCGAGGGCGAGTTCGTCGCGCTGCTCGGCCGCAGCGGCAGCGGCAAGTCGACCCTGCTGCGCTGCATCGCCGGGCTGATCGCGCCGACGCAGGGCGAGGTGCTGTTCCGGGGCGAGCGGCTGACCGGCAGCAACACCGAGACCACCATGGTCTTCCAGACCTTCGCCCTGCTGCCGTGGCTTAGTGTGCAGCAGAACGTGGAGCTGGGCCTGGAGGCACGCGGGGTGCCGCCCGCGCAGCGCACCGAGCGGGCGCTGCGCGCCATCGACATCGTCGGCCTTGACGGGTACGAGTCGGCCTATCCCAAGGAGCTGTCCGGCGGGATGCGCCAGCGCGTCGGCTTCGCCCGCGCCCTGGTGGTCGAGCCCGCGGCGCTGCTGATGGACGAGCCGTTCAGCGCCCTGGACGTGCTGACCTCGGAGAACCTGCGCGGCGAGCTGCTGGAGCTGTGGGAGGGCCAGCGGTTCCTCACCAAGACCATCGTGATGGTCACCCACAACATCGAGGAAGCGGTGCTGCTCGCCGACCGGATCCTGGTGCTCGGCACGAACCCCGGCCGGATCCGGACCGACATGCGCAACCCGCTGGCCCGGCCGCGCCGCCGCCGCACGCCGGAGTTCGAGGAGCTTGTTGACCAGATCTACCGGATGATGACCCAGCGGGACGAGGCGCCCGCCGCCGCCCCGGCCGGCCGGGGCGGCACCCGCGGCACGGTCAGCGACACCCCGCTGCCGCTGACCACCGTCGACGGCCTGTCTGGCCTGGCCGAGGTCATGCTCGGCCGGCACGGCGGCGCCGCCGACCTCGCCGACCTGGCCGACAGCCTGGGCCTGGAGGTCGATGACCTGCTGCCGCTGGTGGACGCGCTGGTGCTGCTCGGCTTTGCCGAGCTGACCGCCGACCGGCTGGCGCTGACCGCCGCCGGGCGGGTGTTCGCCGGCGCGAGCATCCAGGACAGCAAGGAGATCTTCGCCCGCGCCTGCCTGGACCGCGCGCCGCTGGTCAGGACCATCTACCGGGCGCTGCGCGGCAGCCTGGACGGCAACCTGCCCGCCGGGTTCTTCACCGACATCCTGCGGACCAGCTTCGGCGAGGAGGACTCGGCGCGGCAGCTCGACGTCGCCATCAACTGGGGCAGGTACGCCGAGCTTTACGCGTTCGATGCCGGGCGGGACCAGGTGATCAGGGAGGAACAGGGCATCGGCGCGACCCTCGCCGACCGTGCCGAGCCGGCCAGGCGCGGCGCGCTGACCCTGTACCTGGGCGCGGCGCCAGGCTCGGGCAAGACCTTCACCATGCTGCGCGAGGGCCGCGTGCTGCGCTCCCAGGGTGAGGACGTGGTCATCGGCGCGGTGCGCACGCACGGCCGGCCGCGCACCGCCGAGGCGATCGGCGGCCTGGAGGCTGTGCCCCCGCTTCATGGCCCGCCGGGCGCGAACCCCGGCGAGATGGACACCGCTGCCGTGCTGGCCAGGCGGCCGGGTATCGCGCTGGTGGACGATCTTGGCCTGAACGAGGCAGGCATCGCCGCGCTGCGCGCCGCCGGGATCGACGTGATCAGCACCGCCGACGTGGCCGACGTGCAGCGGGTGGCGGGCGCGGTCGCCGGCATCACCGGCCGCCCGCCTGCCGCCACCGTGACCGACCAGATGCTCGCCGACGCCGACGAGGTGCAGTTCGTGGACAGCTCGCCCGAGGCGCTGCGCAAGCGCCTCGGCCACGGCAACATCTACCCAGGCGGCCAGGCGCCGCCCGAGCTGGCGGGCACCTTCGAGACCGCCAGCCTGGCCGCGCTGCGCGAGCTTGGCCTGCGGCTGGTCGCCGACACGCTGCCCGCCCCCGCCCAGGCCAGGACCCGCGAGACGCAGGACGTGCTGGTGGCGGTGACCGGCCAGGACCGGTCCGTCGAGCTGGTCAGGCACGGCATCCGGCTGGCCAGGCGCGGTGGCGCGCGGTGCAGCGTGCTGCTGCTCGGCTCGTCGCGCGGGCCCGCCACCCCGGTCGGCGCCGTCACCCAGGGCACGTCGGTGGCGCGGCAGGCACAGCAGCGGGCCGGGATCGTCGCGGAGGTCAGGCAGGCCGCGGCGGACGCGGACGCCGAGGTGCTTGAGCGGGACGGGGACGCCGCGACGGTGATCCCGCAGGCGGTCCGGCAGTCCGGTGCCCGGCACCTGGTCATCGCCGCCCAGCCGCCCGGCGTGCTGGACCGCCTGCGCGGCAGCGCTTCCGGCGTGCTGCGCGGCGGCGCGCTCGGCCGGCTGGGCGGCAGCGCGGCGGAACGGCTGCTCGCCCAGCTCCCCGACGTGCACCTGCACGTGCTCCCGCCACCCGACACCAGCCCCGCGCCCGAGCCGCCGGCCGTGCCGAGCGCTGCCGCCATCGCGGCTGGCACCAGCCCGGCTGACACTGCCCGGGCTGGCACCAGCCTGGCTGGCACTGCCCCGGCTGCCGCCGACCCTAAGGACGAGCCGGTCCCCGGCGGCCGGCCAGCGCAGCGGGGCGCGATCCGGGTCTACCTCGGCTACGCCCGCGGCTGCGGGACGACCACCGCCATGCTGGAGGAGGCGGTGCGGCGCAAGGCGCGCGGCGCGGACGTGATCGTCGCCGCCGCGGGCGGCGCGGACCGCGAGGGCGTGCACGCCCTGCTGGACGAGCTGGGGCCAGTCGGCGGCGACGCTGGCAGCAGCGACGCTGGCAGCGTCGACGTTGGCAGCGGCGACAGCCGCGACGGCGGCGGCGCTGACCTTGACGTGGCGGGGGTGCTGGCCCGCCGGCCCGAGGTGGCCTGCGTGGACGACATCACGGCGGCGGGCCGCCTGACCGCCGCCCGGCGGCTGGCCGACGCGGGCATCACCGTGATCGCCACCGCGCACCTGGGCGGTGACCTGGACGAGGCGTCACTGCTCGCCCTCGCCGACGAGGTGGAGCTGGTGGACGTCGCCCCGTCCGCGCTGATCGACCGGGTCAGGCGCGGCGAGATCGTGCCCGCCGACCAGGTGCCGCAGGCACTGGCCGGGGAGTACGCCCCCGATGTCCTGACTGAGCGGCGGGAGCAGGCGTTCCGCATCGTGGCCGAGCACGCCGACCGGCGGCTGGCCGCCTACCGGCGCGGTGCGCTGGGGCCGGGGCGCTGCACCGACCCGCCATCCTGGCCTGCGTCGCCCCGGTGCCCGGCATGGAGCAGCTCATCCGCCGCAGCGCGGCGCTGGCCGCGCAGGTGGACGGCGAGTTCCAGGCCGCGATGGTGCTGCCGGGGGAGGCGGATGGCCAGATCGCGGGGTACGCGGCGCTGGTGACCAGGCTCGGCGGCGAGCTGGCGGTGCTCGCCGGGACCGACCCGGCCGCCGAGCTGGCGGCCTGGGCCCGCGCGCACGGCACCACCGAGATGGTGCTGGCCCGCGGCGACGGCAGCCGGCCCGGCCGCTACCCGGTGCTGCGTGAGCTGGCCGCCCGCCCGGCGAGCCTGGAGCTGCACGTGCTCCCGGTGGCCGCCGCGAATCCCTAGCCGCCGCGCCTGCCAGGAGCGCCGGCCAGCAGCCCTGGCCAGCCGCCCTGGCCAGTCGCGCCCGCCGCGCCGGCCCGCCGTCCCGGCGCGGCGGCATCGGACGGGTCAGGATATGGTCGGCCGCAGGGGAGCACTGCGCGTGAGAGGCCAGCACCAGCCATGAGCATGCAGCCAGGCCAGGTGGCCGCGGCGGCGCCGGAGTCCGATCACGGCGATCTCGGGCGGATCTGGACGATCCCGAACATCATCAGCCTGGCCCGGCTGGCGGGCGTCCCGGTGTTCCTGTGGCTGGTGCTCGGCCCCCGCAGCCAGACCGGCGACTGGTGGGCGATCGGGTTGCTGATCGCCGCGGGCGCGTCCGACTGGCTGGACGGCAAGCTGGCCAGGGCGCTGAACCAGACCAGTCGGCTCGGCCAGCTCCTCGACCCGGCCGCCGACCGGCTCTACATCGTGGCCACCGTGATCGGGCTGGCCGTCCGCGGCATCATCCCCTGGTGGCTGGTCGCCGTGCTGGCCGTCAGGGAGATCCTGCTGGGCGGAGTGCTCATGGTGCTGCGCCGGCACGGGTGGGGGCCGTTGCAGGTGAGCTTCGTGGGCAAGGCGGCGACCCTGGCGCTGCTGTACGCGTTCCCGCTGCTCTTCCTGGGCGTGCACCCCAGCAGCTACGCCGAAACGGCGCGGGTCACCGGTTGGGCCTTCGTGATCTGGGGAAGTGCACTTTACTGGTGCGCCGGCCTCCTGTACATCGTCCAGGCCAGGCGGCTACTCCGCGACGAGCGGCCAGTCCACGAAGAAGGGAGCGCTACCCAGCCGTGAAGGCAGTCGTGATGGCCGGCGGGGAGGGGACCCGGCTGCGTCCCATGACGGCCAACCAGCCGAAGCCGATGCTGCCGGTGGTGAACCGGCCCATCATGGAGCACGTGCTGCTGCTGCTGCGCCAGCACGGCTTCAGCGAGACGGTGGTGACCGTCCAGTTCCTGGCCTCGCTCGTGCGCAACTACTTCGGTGACGGCGAGGACTTCGGCATGTTCCTCCAGTACGCCACCGAGGAGACGCCGCTGGGCACCGCGGGCAGCGTCAAGAACGCCGAGGCCGCCCTGCGCGACGAGCCGTTCCTGGTGATCTCCGGTGATGCCCTCACCGACATCGACCTGTCCGCGCTCGTGGCCTACCACAAGGACCACGGCGCGCTGGTCACTGTCGCGCTCACCCGGGTACCAGACCCGCTGGAGTTCGGCATCGTCATCGCCGGGGAGGACGGCCGGATCCAGCGGTTCCTGGAGAAGCCGACCTGGGGCCAGGTGTTCTCCGACACCGTCAACACCGGCATCTACGTGATGGAGCCCGAGGTGCTGGCCGAGGTCCAGGCCGGAGAGTCGGTGGACTGGTCGGGCGATGTGTTCCCCCGGCTGCTTGAGCGCGGTGCCCCGCTGTACGGCTGGGTGGCCGACGGGTACTGGGAGGACGTCGGCACGCACGAGAGCTACCTCAAGGCGCAGGCGGACGTGCTGTCGGGGAAGGTCAAGGCCGACATCGACGGGTTCGAGGTGTCGCCAGGGGTCTGGGTGGCCGACGGCGCGGAGATCGACCCCGACGCGATCCTGTCCGGGCCGGTCTGCGTGGGTGAGTACGCCAGGATCGAGGCCGGCGCCGAGCTCCGCGAGTTCACCGTCATCGGCAGCAACGTGATCGTGAAGGAAGGCGCGTTCCTGCACCGCGCCGTGGTGCACAACAACGTCTACATCGGCCGCGGCGCCAACCTGCGCGGCTGCGTGATCGGCAAGAAGACCGATGTGATGGGCGCCGCGCGGATCGAGGAGAACGCCGTCGTGGGCGACGAGTGCGTGATCGAGCCCGACGCCTACCTGTCGGCCGGGGTGAAGGTCTACCCGTTCAAGACCATCGAGGCCGGCGCGGTGGTGAACACCAGCGTCATCTGGGAATCGCGCGGCCAGCGCACCCTGTTCGGGCCGCGCGGGGTGTCCGGCCTGGTCAACGTGGAGATCACCCCCGAGCTGTGCGTGCGGCTGGCCAGCGCGTACGCGACCACGCTGCGCAAGGGCGCCACGGTCACCACCGCTCGGGACGTGTCCCGCGCGGCCCGTGCGCTCAAGCGCGCGGTGCACGGCGCGCTCAACGCCAGCGGCATTAACGTGGTGGACCTGGAGGCCCAGCCGATGCCGGTGGCCAGGTTCGAGACCGCGCGCAGCGACTGCGTGGGCGGCATCGCGATCCGCACCACCGCCGGCGACCCGGAGTCGGTGGACATCATTTTCATGGACGAGCGCGGCGCGGACCTGTCCCAGGCCGCGCAGCGCAAGCTGGAGCGGGTGTTCTCCCGGCAGGAGTTCCGCCGCGCGTTCCCCGGCGAGATCGCGGTGCTCACCTACCCGCCGCGGGTGGTCGAGTCCTACACCGACGAGCTGCTGCGCTGCATCGACATGACCGGGGTGCGCGAGGCGGAGCTGAAGGTGGTCGCCGACTGCGCGGGCGGCACGGCCTCGATGGTGCTGCCCGGGCTGCTCGGCAAGATCGGCGTGGACGTGCTGACGGTCAACAACCGGCTGGATGAGTCCACGCCTACCCAGTCCCTCGCGCAGACCCGGGCGGACCTGCAGCGGCTGTCCGAGCTGGTGTCCTCCTCGCGGGCCGCGTTCGGCGTCAGGTTCGACCCGGTGGGGGAGCGGATCACGCTGGTGGACGACACCGGCGCGCTGGTCAGCGACGAGCGGGCGCTGCTGGTGGTGCTCGACCTGATCTGCGCCGAGCGCGGCGGCGGCCGGGTCGCGCTGCCCGTCATCACGACCAGGGTCGCCGAGCAGGTCAGCCGGTTCCACGACGTGCGGATCGACTGGACGGCGACGTCCCTGGACCGGCTGTACGCGGCGGCGGCGGGCGACGACGTGATCTTCGCGGCCGACGGCAGGGCCGGCTTCATCGTGCCGGAGTTCTCCCGGTCGATCGATGGCGTGGCCGCGTTCGCGCGGCTGCTCGGGCTGGTCGCGCGGACCCGGCTGACGCTGAGCCAGATCCAGGACAGGATCCCCGACGTGCACCTGCTGCGGCGGTCCATCCCGACCCCGTGGGCGGCCAAGGGCATGGTGATGCGCACCGTGGTCGAGGCGGCCGGAGACCGGGAGCTCGACACCACGGACGGCGTCCGGGTGGTGGAGCCGGCCAGGGGCTGGATCCTGGTGCTGCCCGACCCGTCAGAGGCCGTCACGCACCTGTGGGCCGAGGGCGATGACGCCGATGACGCCGCCGCGCTGCTCGATGAGTGGGCGCGGGTGGTGGAGCGCGCGGGCGGCTGAGCGCGCGGCCGGGCCGGGGTTATCCCGGTTCGGCCGGCCTTGGCCGCGGGCCCGCACCTGGCTACGGTGGACGCGGATGCCTGCTGGCATGAGAGAATCGCGACCATCGCTCGAATGTCGGTGGTGCGTCGGAGGTGCGGCCAGGATGTGGCGGAGACGTCGCGAGAGTGCCCAGGCGGGCTCGGGGCGGCCCGATGCGGCCGCGCGAGCGCCGGGCGCGGGACCCCGCGGCACCGCTGGCAAGCGCGGGTCATGGTCCATGCGCCGAGCGTGGCGCGTGGACCGGCAGGACTCAGCGCGGGTAGCGTTGGGCGCACCACCGGAATACGCGCGGAGCGCGGCAGTGGCGGGCCTGGCCTCCGCGGCGGCCGCCGGTCCGATAGGCGGGAGGCCAGGGGAGCAGATGCCGAGCGTGTACTGCACGGGGTGCGGTGAGGCCAATCCAGAGGGCGCGCGGTTCTGCTCGCAGTGCGGGACGCCGCTGATCCGCGGTCAGGCGGACCGTGTCGCCGACACGACCTCCACGATCTCGCTGGGCGGCGCCGACCTGGGCGAGGAGTACGGCGAGGAGGCCGATGCCGACGCCGCCGCGCTTGACGCGCTGCCGCCGGGCACGGCCCTGCTGGTGGTGCGCAGGGGGCCGAACGCGGGCAGCAGGTTCCTGCTGGACAGCGACCTGACGCTGGTCGGCCGGCACCCCGACAGCGATATCTTCCTCGACGACGTCACGGTCTCCAGGCGGCACGCCGAGTTCTACCGCTCCGGCGGCCGGTTCACCGTGCGCGACGTCGGCAGCCTGAACGGCACCTACGTGAACCGCGAGCGGATCGAGGAGGCCGACCTGAGCGGCGGCGACGAGGTGCAGGTCGGCAAGTTCCGGCTGGTGTTCCTGCTCGGGCCGCGGTCCCAGGCCGAATACGGCGGAGGCACGCAGGTCGGGGGATGAGCGCTCAGCCCGGCCGCGGCTATCTCGGCATCAGCGAGGTGCTCGCCCAGCTTCGCCCTGAGTTCCCTGACATCAGCGTGTCCAAGATCAGGTTCCTGGAGACCGAGGGGCTGATCGCGCCGGCCAGGGCACCGTCGGGGTTCCGCCGGTTCGCCGCCGCCGACGTGGCGCGGCTGCGCTACATCCTCACCGCGCAGCGCGACCAGTACCTGCCGCTGCGGGTGATCAGGGAGCGGCTGGCCAGCGGCGCGAGCCAGGGCCCGATGACCAGGCGGGAGCTGCTCGACCGGGCCGGGATCACCGACCCGCAGCTCACCGAGCTGGAGACCTACGGGCTGCTGCGCAAGACCGGCCGGATGTACGGGGCTGACGCGCTTGAGGTGGCCAGGACGGTCGGTGAGCTGGCCGGGTACGGCGTGCAGCCCCGGCACCTGCGGCCGTTCCGGGCCGCCGTGGAGCGCGAGGTGACCCTCATCGAGGGCGTGGTCGCGCCCATCCTGAAGCAGCGCGGTGCCGGGGCGCGGGAGAGCGCCATGCAGACCGCGGGGGAGATCGCCGCTCTCGCCATCCGGCTGCACGGGGCCCTCATCGACGGCGAGCTGGCGGAGGCCGGCCTGCGCGCGGCCGTGTCGGCCGGGCAGGGCGCCCCGGGCCCGGCCGGAGCTGGCGCCGCGGCGGCCGGGGCGGCCGGGCTTCCTGACGCCCGGCGGCGCCGGGGCGTGGCGGGCGCGAGCGCATGACAGCCGCCTCCAGGCCGCTCCCGGACAGCCGCAGGGCGCGCTCTGGCGTCGCGCGATACCGGGTGTACGTTGACAAAGGGAGTGCCTGCGAGCGCAAGGGGAATGGCAGTAAGCAGGGTTCGGGAGAACACGGTGCGCCTGGGGCGCATGCGAGGACGGAGCCGCTGTGAGGCAGATGGAGGTCGTCGGCGTCCGGGTTGAGATGCCTACGAATAACCCCATCGTCCTGCTGAAGGAGATGCAGGGGGAGCGGTACCTGCCGATCTGGATC
Organism: uncultured Actinomycetota bacterium; assembly: GCA_963725175.1. GTDB lineage: Bacteria > Actinomycetota > Actinomycetes > Streptosporangiales > Streptosporangiaceae > DASUBV01. Next base: position 513,444 of record CAVRXH010000006.1, on the reverse strand, counting down.
GGCCCGATGGAGGCGACCGCGATCGCGTTCGCCCAGCAGGGCATGGTCCCGCAGCGGCCGCTGACCCACGACCTGATGCGCGACGTGCTGGCCGCCCTGGGGGTTGAGCTGACAACCGTCAATATCACGGCCTTGCGCGACGGCATCTTCTTTGCCGACCTGATCTTCTCCAACGGCAAGGAGGTCAGCGCCAGGCCCTCGGACTCGATCGCCCTGGCGCTGCGCACCGGGGCGACGATTTTCGCCAGCGATGAGATCCTCGACGAGGCCGGCGTGTCCATCCCGGACGAGCAGGAAGATGAGGTGGAGAAGTTCCGGGAGTTCCTGGACACCATCAGCCCCGAGGACTTCGGCCGGTCTACCTGAGCGCTGGGTAAACGATCTACCGCGACGCGCCGTGGCCGGTCGTTGACGCGGCTGTAGCGGCCGGCCTACGGTGCGAGAGGTGCACCCAGGGATTTCGCCGGGATTTCGCAGGGATTTCCGGAGCTGGGCCGGAGGTGGGCGTGGCGACAACGAAGGGCGAGGGACCGGCGCACGGTGCGCACCGGGCCGCCGCCCCGCAGGCTGGAGAGCAGGGACTGCTCTTCGGCGCGCGGATCGTCTCTGACGACCCGCTGGATGTCGGCTATCGCGGGCCGACGGCCTGTGCCGCGGCCGGGATCACCTACCGTCAGCTCGACTACTGGGCGCGGACCGGCCTGGTGGAGCCGACCGTGCGGTCGGCCGCCGGCTCTGGCTCGCAGCGGCTCTACGGATTCCGGGACATCCTGGTGCTCAAGGTGGTGAAACGGCTGCTGGACACCGGCATCTCGCTCCAGCAGATCCGGGCCGCGGTCGAGCACCTGCGCGAGCGCGGCGCGACCGACCTGGCCGAGGTCACCCTGATGAGCGACGGCGTCAGCGTCTATGAGTGCACCTCGCCCGATGAGGTCGTGGACCTGCTCCAGGGTGGCCAGGGCGTGTTCGGCATCGCCCTGGGCCGGGTCTGGCGCGAGGTGCAGGGCAGCCTCGCTGACCTGCCCGCCGAGCGGGCCGATGGCGAGGACGCCAGCTCGGACGCGGCCCGCGCGGCCGACGAGCTGGCCCGCCGCCGCGCACGCAAGACCGGCTGAGCCACTACTTCCGGGCCGCCACTTCCCGTTATTCCCGGCTGACCGCCGGGCTCTCGCTGGCCGTCCGGCTCGCGATGGCGGTAACGCCCGTGATGAACAGCTCGATGCCGAAGTCGTAGTGATAGTCCGGATCGTCGCAGCTCGTCATGTAGTCGGCCGACTCGATCAGGCGGGGGAACTTCTCGGGCGGCAGCATCGCCAGCCTGATCCGGTTCTGCCGCTGCTCCTCGCCGCGCTCGGCGTCGCTGAGCGAGGGGTCGTAGCCAGGCTCGCTCATCACCAGCGCCATGCCCGTCCACAGTGCGCCGCGGGCGACCTCGCTGGCAGTCTGGGCGTCGAACCCGCCGCGCCGCAGCACTTCCAGCGCGGTCTCGGTGACCCGCTGGGACGCCTCGCCGTGCCGCTTCTCGCTGGACAGCAGGAGCTGCGAGGCGGCCGGGTGGGTGCGGAGCATGCGCACCAGGGACTCCATCAGGAAGCGGATCTGCTGATGCCACGGCGCCGCCGGGTCGAGGGCGATGTCGATCTCGGACCAGACCCGCTCGCCCAGCGCCCCGAGCAGTTCGTCCTTGCTGCGGAAGTGCCAGTACAGCGCCATCGGGGTGACGCCAAGCTCCTGCGCCAGGCGCCGGATGGTCAGCCCGTCCAGGCCCTGGGCATCGGCCAGCGCCAGCGCGCGGTCGACCACGGCGTCCTTGCTCAGCCGGGCCCTGTCCGCCGCTGAGCTCTGCTTCGCGTCCATGTCTTGACAACTATACGCCGTACAAGCCAGAGTAGAGAGGAATGTACGGCGTATAGGAACGGAGTACATGTGCGCAGTATAGTGAGGGCGCGGTACGCCGGGAGACGAGAGGAACTTCAGATGCCACGGCGCTGCCGCGCTCACCCGCGAAACGCGCGTTCCCGCCGGGGCGCGCGTTTCGCGTGTCAATAGTGCCCAGACATCGCGTTATATCGTGTTAAGGTATCGCGGTGCAGACGACCATCGCCGCGCGAGATCTCCGCAAGAGCTACGGCAGCGTGACTGCCGTGGACGGCGTGACCCTGGAAGTGGCCCAGGGTGAGTTCTTCGCGATCCTCGGCCCCAACGGGGCGGGCAAGACCACCACCCTAGAGATCCTGGAAGGGCTGCGGAAGGCCGACAGCGGCGAGGTCACCGTCCTCGGCGAGCGGCCCTGGCCGCGCAACCCGGCGCTGCTGCCCAGGATCGGCGTGCAGCTCCAGGCCTCCTCGTTCTTCGAGCGGCTGTCGGCCCGCGAGCAGATCCAGACCTTCGCCTCGCTGTACGGGGTCAGCGCGCGCCGCGCCGATGAGATGCTCGGCATCGTCGGCATGACCGAGCACGGCCAGGTACGCGCCGAGAAGCTGTCCGGCGGGCAGGCGCAGCGGCTGTCCATCGCCTGCGCCCTGGTGCACGACCCCGAGCTGGTCTTCCTCGACGAGCCCACCGGCGCCCTGGACCCGCAGGCCAGGCGCAACCTGTGGGACCTGCTGCGGCAGATCAACGCCGACGGCCGCACCGTGGTGCTGACCACTCATCACATGGACGAGGCCGAGACCCTGTGCGACCGGGTGGCCATCATGGACCACGGCAAGATCCTCCAGTCCGGGCCGCCGGCCACGCTGATCCGCGGGCTGGACAGCCCGGTCCGGGTCAGCGTCGCCTCCGGCGAGCTCGGCCCCGAGCAGGCCACCGCCCTGGCCGTGGCGGGCGGCGGCAGCGCCGCCGACGTGACCGATGACGGCGTCTCGCTGACCATCGCCACCAGGGAGGCCGGCGCCGTGCTCGCCGGGCTCGCCGATCACCACGCGCTGACCGGGCTCCGGGTCTCCGGCGCCACCCTGGAGGACGTGTTCCTCCAGCTCACCGGACGGGAGTACCGGGCATGACCGCGAACTTCGCCGCACTGCGCAGCCTCAGCCGCGCCATGTTCAGCGGGTTCGTCAGGGACCGCTCGGCGGTGATCTTCACCATCCTGATCCCGGTGCTGTTCCTGCTGCTGTTCGGCTCCATCTACAAGAACACCAATACCCCCAAGCTGACCGTTCTGGAAGTCGGCAAGGTTCAGCTGCTCGACCAGGCCAACGTCAGCGCGCATAGCCAGCTCGCCAAGGTCCTGTCCATCACCCACGAGGCCAGCCTGCGCACCGCGCTCGCCGACGTGCGCAAGGGCAGCTACGACGCGGTCGTGCAGGAACAGGGCAACACGCTCGTCGTGCACTATTCCTTCGCCGACCAGACCACCGCCGCCGTGGTGCAGACCGTGTTCTCCTCGATCGTGCAGCAGGCCGACGCCGCCGCGGCAGGCCGCTCGGCCGGGTACCAGCTGCGGACCCAGCAGGTCGAGGACAAGTCGCTCAAGGCGATCCAGTACCTGGCCCCCGGCCTGCTCGGCTGGGCCATCGCGTCCGGCGGCACCTTCGGCGCGGCCATCACGCTGGTGAGCTGGCGGCAGAATAAGCTGCTGCGCCGGCTGCGGCTCGCCCCGATCGGCACCGGCTCGATCGTGCTCGCCAGGGTCGGCATCAGCATGGTCATCGCGCTGGTCCAGCTGGCCGTCTTCCTGGGCATCGCCACTACCCCGTACTTCGGGCTGAAGCTGACCGCGTTCTGGTGGATGTCGATCCCCGTGGTGCTCTGCGGCACGCTGGCGTTCATGTCCATCGGCCTGCTGGTCGGCTCGTTCTCCAAGACCCAGCAGGCGGCCACCTCCATCGCGAACCTGATCATCCTGCCGATGGCGTTCCTCGGCGGCGCGTTCATCCCGCTGGACTTCGCGCCCGCCTGGATCCGCGAGGTGTCCTACGTGATGCCGCTGCGCTACCTGGTGACCGGCATGCAGGACGTGATGGCCCGCGGCGAGGGTCCCGCGTCGGCGCTGCCGGCCATCGGCATCCTGCTCGCCCTGACGGCCGTGCTGACCGCGATCTCGGTCCGCGTCTTCCGCTGGGACGACGTATAAGCGAATTACGGCGGTAAATGCAGCTATTCTCGCGGAATGGCAAAAGAGTTTTAGGATGCTGTTATTCGTCAGGTAAGGTTCCTTCCGGTTATCTCCGGCTGACGCCGATCGCACCCCTGGAGCCCTTGTGCCGATCCCCGAGCGCGCTGCCCTGCTGGGCGCCGCGATCACGCTGAGCGCGGGGGCCATGCTGGCCGCCGCCATCACCCCCGCGGTCGCGAGCAGCGCGCAGGACACCGTCACCATCACCGCCGCCGGCAGCCCGGCGAGCAGCGTCGGCACGCTGTCGGTGCAGGCGACCGCGACCACGCCGATCACCAGCATCACCGCGACGATCCTGTCGGCCGGCGGCGCCCCAGTGCTGACCGTGACCGACTTCGCCCTGCCCGCCGGGCAGACCACCGGCACGTGGACGGTGCAGACCCCGATCGCGGAAGGATCGGGAGCAGGCCAGCTCCCGCTGGGCAGCTACACGATCAGCGTGACGGCGACCGACTCCGGCGGCGGCACCGGCACCAGCGCCGATGCCGGCACGCTCGGCTTCCTGATCCAGCCCACGCTGACCCTCAGCGCCAGCCCTACGACCGTGGACTACCAGCACCAGAAGGTAACCATCTCGGGTCAGGCCACCGGCCTGTGGCCGGACGGCAGCACGCAGCCCCTGGCCAGCGTGAACGTCGCGCTCGACACCGACTGGCTGTCGCCCTATGAGCTGACCACTGACAGCAGCGGCGACTACCGGGCGACGATCCAGCCGCAAAGCTCGTTCGCCAATGTCCAGACCTCGATCGCGGCAGTTCAGAATCAGGACCCCGGCGTGGCCTACGGCGTCTCACCATTGATCAACTTCACGCTTGACTACGAGACGACCGCCCTCACCGCGCGGCTCAGCTCCTCGAAGGTGAAGGCCGGGCAGGCCGTCACGATTACTGGCACCGCGACCTATGCGCCGGACGGAGCGTCCAGCTACCAGCCGCTGGCGGGCACCATGGTCGAGGTCTTCGACGGCGATCCCTTTGACACCGACTACGTGCCGGCCGCCACCGCGACGACCGGGACCGACGGGGCGTATAGCGTCAGGCTCACCGCCCGGAAGAACGTGACCTACCAGGTCTACGCGGGCGGCCTGCCCAGTGACCCGGCGACCGACGACTACCTCAGCACCGCCCAGCAGGACCTGCCGCTGACCGTCGCCCTGAAGCTGGGCCTGACGAAGTTCAGCGCCTCGCTGAGCGCCTTTGCCGTGCTCACCGCGGAGGGCTGCGTGCACGCGACGGGGGTGATCGACGGGGAGGGATACCCGTCCGTCACCATCCAGTACGCAGCGCACCGGGGCGGGCCGTGGCGGCGGCTGGCCACCATCAACCCGGACGGCGCGAACTGCGACGGGAACGGGCTGGTCGTCAAGGGCAGCTTCGGGGCCCGGCTGGCGTCCGCGTACTACCGGCTGGTCACCAAGGGCAGCGCGAACTTCCAGGCCGCCGGCAGCGCCGTGCTCAAGCGCTGGAGGTATCTCACGAAGATCACCTCGTTCCAGATCTCGCCGCGCAAGGTCGCCCGCGACGGCGACGTGACCGTGTCAGGCCGGCTGTGGCGGCACACGAAGGCCTGGCACCCCTACTCCGGCAAGAAGGTCATGATCGCCTTCCGCTACCAGAAGCTCTGGTACGCCTACAAGAAGCGGCCCAAGACCAGCTCGTCCGGCCGGTTCAGCATCCGGCTGCCGGTCTACGTCAGCGCGCCGTGGATCGCCCAGTACAACGGCGACTCCGACCATTTCGCCAGCGCGACCAAGCGGATCAAGGTGTCCGTCAGCGGTGCCGCCGCCGCCTTCGCCGGCTCCCCGCTGCGTACCCCCGCGGTGCGCGCCGTGCTGGCCGCCGTGCCCGCCGGGATGCGCATCATCGAGCGGTGATCGGATAAGCTTTGCGGTGCTGAGCACGCCGGCCGGGAGAGTTCCCGCGCCGCCAGCACGGGCCGCCGAAGGGGCAACTTCCCCGGAACCTCTCAGGCACCCAGGACCGGTCGGCGCAGGCATCTCTGGAGCGCGCGGACGACGCGGACGCGAGTGACAGATGGGGAGTTGGTCGCCGTATCAGGCACCGCCGGGTGCCGGACCGGGGAGGCTCCCAGATGCAATTCGCGAATCGCCACATCGGCCCCGCCGCGAGTCAGCAGGACCACATGCTCGCCGCGCTCGGCTACGACTCGCTGGACGAGCTGACCAGAGCCGCGCTGCCTGCCCAGATCGCCGCGGACCGGCCGCTGGAGCTGCCGGCGCCGCTGACCGAGGAGCAGGCGCTCGCCGAGCTGCGCCGCCTGGCCTCCCGTAACCAGGTGCTGACCTCGATGATCGGCCTGGGCTACTACGGCACGCACACCCCGGCGGTGATCCGCCGCAACGTGCTGGAGAACCCGGCCTGGTATACCGCCTACACCCCCTACCAGCCGGAGATCTCCCAGGGCCGGCTGGAGGCGCTGCTGAGCTTCCAGACCATGATCGAGGACCTGACGGCGCTGCCGGTGGCCGGGGCGTCCATGCTGGACGAGGCCGTGGCCGCCGCCGAGGCGATGACCCTGGCCCGCCGGCTGTCGCCGCGCGGCACCGTGTTCCTCGCCGATTCCGGCTGCCTGCCGCAGACCCTCGCCGTCCTGGCCACCAGGGCCGAGCCGCTCGGCATCGAGCTGGTCACCGCCCCGGTGACCGCCGAGCTGATCGCCGCGCAGCCGGCCGGAGCCCTGTTCGGCGTGCTGCTCCAGTACCCCGCCGCCCACGGCGGCATCGCCGACCCGCGCGGCGTGATCGAGGCCGCGCACGCCGCCGGGGCGCAGGTCGCGATGGCCGCCGACCTGCTCGCGCTGACCCTGCTCACCCCGCCAGGCGAGCTGGGCGCCGACATCGCCGTCGGCAGCACCCAGCGGCTCGGCGTGCCGATGGGGTACGGCGGCCCGCACGCCGGCTACATCTGCGTCCGCGACGGCCTCAAGCGCCAGCTCCCCGGCCGGCTGGTCGGCGTCTCGGTGGACGCCGACGGGCACCCCGCCTACCGGCTCGCCCTGCAGGCTCGCGAGCAGCACATCCGCCGCGAGAAGGCGACCAGCAACATCTGCACCGCCCAGGTCCTGCTCGCGGTCATCGCCGCGATGTACGCGATCTACCACGGCCCGGAGGGCCTGACCGAGATCGCCCGCCGGGTGCACGCGCGTGCCGCCAGCCTCGGCAGGGCACTGAATGACCTGGGATACGAAACGGGCGGCGCGCCCTTCTTCGACACCGTGACTGTCAGCGTGCCCGGCGGGGCCGCGGCCGCCGTCGCGCGGGCGGCCGACGCCGGGTACAACCTGTACCTGGCCGGGCAGGACACCCTCCAGGTGTCCTGCGACGAGACCACCACCCCCGAGCAGCTCAGCGACGTGCTCGCCGCCATCGCCGGCCCTGGCGCGACGCTGCCGGGCGCCCTGCCCGAGGCGGAAGGCCCCGCGCTGCCCGAGGGCCTGGCCAGGACCAGCGAGTTCCTCACCCATCCGGTGTTCCACTCCTACCGGAACGAGACCGCGCTGCTGCGCTACCTGCGCCGCCTCGCCGACATGGACCTGGCCCTTGACCGGTCGATGATCCCGCTCGGCTCGTGCACCATGAAGCTGAACGCGGCCGCCGAGATGGAGGCCATCACCTGGCCCGAGTTCGCCGGGCTGCATCCGCTTGCCCCCGCTGACCAGGCGCCCGGCTACCACGAGCTGATCACCGGCCTGGCCGAGTGGCTCGCCGAGATCACCGGGTATGAGGCCGTCTCGCTGCAGCCGAACGCCGGGTCCCAGGGCGAGCTGGCCGGCCTGCTGGCGATCCGCGGCTACCACCGCTCGCAGGGCCAGCCGGACCGGACGGTGTGCCTGATCCCCGAGTCCGCGCACGGCACGAACGCGGCCAGCGCGGTGCTGGCCGGCCTGCGGGTCGTCGTCGTCAAGTGCGGCTCGGACGGCGTCATCGACCTGGCGGACCTGCGCGGCAAGCTGGCCGCGCACGCCGGGGCGGTGGCCGCGATCATGCTGACCTACCCGTCCACCAACGGCGTGTTCGAGGAGACCATCCGCGAGGTCTGCGACGAGGTGCACGCCGCCGGCGGCCAGGTCTACGCGGACGGCGCCAACCTCAACGCGCTGGTCGGGCTGGCCAGGCTCGGCGACTTCGGCGACGTGTCCCACCTGAACCTGCACAAGACCTTCTGCATCCCGCACGGCGGCGGCGGTCCTGGCGTCGGCCCGGTGGCGGCCCGCGCTCATCTCGGCCCGTTCCTGCCCGGCCACCCGGCGCTGGGCGACGGGCAGCCCGGGCCGGTGGCCGCCGCGCCCTACGGGTCCGCGGGCATCCTGCCGATCTCCTGGGCCTACATCGCGATGATGGGCGCGGACGGCCTGCGCCGGGCCACCCAGGCCGCCATCCTCGCCGCGAACTACGTGGCCGCCAGGCTCGCCCCGCACTACCCCGTCCTGTACACCGGGCGCGGCGGGCTCGTCGCGCACGAGTGCATCCTCGACCTGCGCCCGATCACCGCGCAGACCGGCGTGACCGCCGAGGACGTGGCCAAGCGCCTCATCGACTACGGCTTCCACGCGCCGACCATGTCGTTCCCGGTGGCGGGCACGCTGATGGTCGAGCCCACCGAGAGCGAGGACCTGGTCGAGCTTGACCGGTTCTGCGCCGCGATGATCTCGATCCGCGCGGAGATCGCCGAGGTCGGCGCCGGCGACTACGACGCGCAGGACAACCCGCTGCGCAACGCGCCGCACACCGCCAGCATGCTGGTCAGCGGGGACTGGAAGCACTCCTATGGCCGGGAGCTTGCCGCCTATCCCGGCGGCGGTGACCGGCGGTCCAAGTACTGGCCGCCGGTCCGGCGCATCGACCAGGCCTACGGCGACCGCAACCTGGCCTGCTCCTGCCCGCCCCCGAAGGATTTCGAGATCTAGCTTTACCGCCTGCGGGCGGCGGTGTCGCGCTGTCCGCATCTGGCCGGCACGGCGATGACTCTCCGTATTTGCTCGGTGCAAGACTCCGCGTTCCGCGCTGCCGATCATGGGTCCAGCTTCCGGCGTTTCTCGCCGGGCGGGCCGCCAGCGCAGGGTCAGCGGAGGGTTGCGGGATGCTCAGCAGACATGTGGTGCCGCTTGTCGTCCTGCTGGTCGTGGCGTGCGCCGCCGCCCCGGCCGCCCCGGCCACGGCGGCCGCGAGCAGCCCGGCGCCGCGCGGGAAGGTCACCATCTGCAAGGAGCATCACTACCGCGTGGTGACCTCGGTCTGGGGCCGGCGCTACGTGGTCGAGAACGGCAACTTCGGCGGCCAGGCCGAGTGCATCACCAACCACGGCCTGCGGCCCAACTTCACCGTGACCAGGTCCGCCGCGCATACCCGCGGCTACGAGCCGGTGGCCTACCCGTTCGCCCTGTACGGGTGCAGCTGGGGGCTGTGCACGCCCCGCTCGCAACTGCCGGCCCGGCTGGGGAAGGTACGCTCCGCCACCGCGAGCTGGTACCTGCGCGCCAAGGCGCCGGGGCGCTGGAACGCCGCCTTCGACGTCTGGTTCGGCCGGCACCGATCGGCGAAGAACGGGCAGGCCAAGGGCGCCGAGCTGATGATCTGGCTGAACGCCCGCCACTACCCGGCCGGGCACTCGAAGATCATCAGGGTCGATCACCGGCGCTGGTATGTGTACCACTGGGTGACCTCGTTCCACGGCGCGCACTGGCACTACATCCAGGTCCGCGCGGTCCGGCCGACCAGCCACGTCAAGAAGCTCGCGCTGCTGCCGATCATCCGCCGGGTGCAGCGGATGGGCCTGGTCAGGCGCTGGTGGTGGATGCTGAACATCGAGTCCGGCTTCGAGATCTGGCGCGGCGGCAAGGGCCTGTCGACCCGGTGGTTCGCCGCCGACGTCCGCACGGCCTAAAATCGATCATGCAGCTCATCAGCGACGCCGGCCAGTTCACCACTCCTGCCGCCGGCGAGGCCGTGCACTGGGCCGAGCAGCTCCGCGTCCCCGACCTCAGCGTCGGCACCTACTCGATCCCGGCCGGCGCCGACGACGGCCAGTCGCCGCACACCGAGGACGAGATCTACGTGATCATGGCGGGCACGGCGACGCTGGAGGCCGGCACCGGCGAAGACGTCACCAGGCTGCCGGTCGGCCCCGGCTCGGTGGTCTACGTGGCGGCCGGCGAGGTGCACAGGTTCACCGGCGTGACGCAGGACCTGGCCGCGCTGGTGCTGTTCGCCCCCGCCGAGGAGACTCGCGCCTAGCCTGCCGGGGAAACGCAGGCTAGGCCGGGAAATATAGCTCCTCGATCTCGCGGAACGACGTCACCGCCGGCACGCCGGGCGGCGGCGCGCCGACCGGCGTGTCCCTGACCATCTGGACCGCCGCCATGCCCAGGCCGGTCGCCGCCGCGCAGAACGCCGGCTGGTCGTCGACGAACACCGCCCCGCCCGGCGCCACGCCGAGCTGGTCAAGCGCGTGCCGGTAGATCGCCGGCGCCGGCTCGAGGCAGCCGACCTCGCAGGAGTAGGACATCGCGTCGGCGAGCGCCGTCACGCCGGTGGCCGCCAGCATGCTGGGGGTGTGCTCGTCGCAGTTGCTGACCACCGCGATCTTGACGCCGCGGTCGCGCAGCAGCCGCAGGAACGGCAGCACGTCGTCGTAGAGCCGGCAGGTTGCCCGCAGCAGCTCGCCGTCCCTGGCCGCCAGCCGGGCGACCAGCTCCGGCTCGGCCGGCACGCCGCAGTGCGCCAGGATCTCGGCCATCCGGGCGGCGATCGTGACCACGCCCGAGCCAACGCTGGCCTCGTAGCCGGCCCGCCAGGCCGCGGCGCTGACCCCGGCGAGCCGCCCCATCTCGGGGTTAAACACCGTGAAGTCGCAGGTGATCATGGTGTCGTAGATGTCGATCAGGAACGCTTCTGGGCTCTCCACCAGACCAGGGTAAACAGCCCGTTCCACCCGGCCTGCCACGGCGGTCCTGCCACGGCGGTCCTGGCGCGCGGCCCGGCGGCGCGGCTCAGGGCGGGGCGGCTCAGGGCGGCGCGGCTCAGGCCCGGTCCCTGGCGATGAGGCGGCCCTTCCACTCGCCGCCCCGGCCCGCGTGGTGCCGCCGGGCCGAGTCGGCCGTCATGCCCGCGTACAGCAGCGCGATCAGCGGCAGGCTGAGCCCGCGCAGCGGCGACAGCCGGTACAGCGCCAGCATCGGGAGGAAGCTCACCGTCATCAGCGCCCAGCCCGCGAGCCCGGCGACCGCCAGCCAGCCAGCGGTGCTCAGCCCGCCGCCGAGCCCGCCGGGCACCGCCCAGCCGCCGGCGCTGGCCGCCGCCGCCCCCGCGATGGCCGCGGCAGGCGGCAGCAGGTAAAGCCAGGCCAGCACGGCGATCGTGCCGGCCAGCGCGGCGGGGGAGTAGCGGAGCTGGGTGTAGGCGCTGCGCGCCACCATGTCCCACAGCGCCGCCAGCCGGTCATAGGGACGAGTGCTGGTGATCTCCGTGCTGAGGCCCAGCCAGCAGTCCGCGCCCGCGCGCTTGAGCAGCCGGCCGAGCGCCACGTCGTCGATGCGCGCCCCGCCGATCCCGGTCAGCCCGCCGGCCGCCGCCAGCGTCTCGCGGCGGACCAGCATGCACCCGCCGGCCGCTGCCGCCGTCCTGCCGCCTCGCCTGTTCACCCGGCGGAAGGGGTAGAGCTGAGCGAAGAAGTAGACGAACGCCGGCACCAGGATCTTCTCCCAGCCCGTCTGCGCGCGCAGCAGCGCCATCTGCGAGACCATCGCCCGGCCGCCGTCCCGTGCGGCCCTGGCCAGCCCGGCGACCGTGCCAGGCCCGTAGCCGATATCGGCGTCGGTGAACAGCAGGTAATCCGCCTCGCCCGCCAGGGCGGCGCCCTGCGCCATGGCCCACACCTTGCCGGCCCACCCGGCGGGCGGTGAGCTGCCCTTGAGCACGCGGAGCACTCTCGCATCCGCGCTGGTCTCGCTTATCCCAGCCTCATCCGGAGGAGCAGCACCGCCTGTCCCGGCCCTGTCTGTCCCGGCCCCGACCTCGCGGACCTGCCAGCCCGCCTCGCGGGCCAGCGCGGCCGCCACCTCCGCCGTGCCGTCGCTGCTCTCGTCGTCCACCAGCACGATGCCCAGCCGTCCCTGGTACTCCTGGCCGAGCAGCGTCGGCAGGCTGGCGGGCAGCGCGGCTGCCTCGTCGCGCGCCGGGATCACCGCCGTCACCGCTGGCCACTGGTCCGGCTGCTCGCCCTGCTCTCGCTGGTCCCGCCCCTGCCGGGCCGGTGCCCGGCCGGGCAGCCGCTGCGTGGTCAGCCAGTACCCGCCGTGGCAGGTCAGCAGGTAGACCCAGGCGAGCGCGGCCAGGGTCGCGGCGATGGCGGCGGCGAGCATTCGCCCAGCCTCGCATACCCGGCGCGGCCCCGGCATCCGCCGGACGCCTCTGCGCCGGACGCCCTTGCGCCGGACACGCCTCCGCCGGACACGCCTAGCAGAAGAACACCTCGCGCAGCGACTCCCCGGCAGGATGGGCCAGCAGCTCGCCCGCCCGCTCGCGCACCAGCCGGGCGCCGATGCGCCCCGCGATGTCCGCGGCGGTCCTGGCGTGCCCAGGCTCGCCGCCTCGCCCGGCCTCGACCAGGCCAAGGCCCAGGTGCCCCAGGGCAGCCTGCAGCGGGTACCGGGACGCAGCCGCCTGCCCGTACAGCCGCCACGCGCGATCGGCCGCACGCTCATGCACGCGCGCGAACTCGGCCCGCTCGATCACGATGGTCTGGTCGGTGAAGGCGTTGCCCCTCGTGTAGTAACGCTGGCCGCGCTCGCCGCGGGCGCGCAGCCTGGCCAGGCCCGCGAGTTCCGCGGCGAAGGCGCCGTCGTCGCCGCGCAGCCGGTGCGCGGCCAGCCGGGCAGTCATCACGCTGACCACTCCGTCAGCGAGGGCCTCGGCCTGGAAGCGCCGCTCGCTGAGGGCCAGCCGGCGCAGCGCCTCGGTGCCGTCGCCGCCGTCCGCGACGGCGGCGCGGATCGCCAGCCCGCCGCCGATGAAGTCCGCCCACGCGATCCACCTGGTCGCCGCGATGGCCGCATAGGGCTCGAAGTCGTCCTCCAGGCAGCGGCGCGCCTCCGCCAGCCGCTCGGCCCACAGCAGCGCCAGGCACTGCTGGAAGGCGGCGTTCGCGACCCGGACCGGATGACGTTCCCCGATGGCCTGCTCGCGGGCCACCCGTGCCAGCTCGGCGGCCTGATCGAGGGAGCCCGTCATGCGCAGCGCGGCGGAGCGCAGGATCAGCTCGGTGGACACCACATGACCGGGGACATCCCTGGTAATCCGGAGCACGGCGGCGTGCCGCCCGGTCCTGGCCCAGATCGCCGCGCGCTTCAGCCGGGCCCGCTCGCGCCAGCGCCGGGGAGCGCCCGTGGCGGGCAGCAGCCTGGCCAGTGCGAGTACGGCGGCGATCCGGTCGCCGCCGTGGTTGAGCACGGAGTTCCCGAGCGCCCGCATCGCCCGGCGCAGATACCGCGGGTGCAGGACGAGCCGCAGGTACTCGTGCCGCTCCGCCCGGTAGTCGCCCAGCATGCCCAGCACGGCCGGCCGCGCCCAGCGGAGATCACCGGGCAGCGGCGGATAGCTGACCGTGGCCCGCTCGCCGAGCAGGCCGCCGATGTCCAGCCCGTCAGGGAAGCTCCAGGCCCCGGTCCCGGCACCATGCGATGAAATCCCAGGACGGATTGGCCGGCGCGCCGGCGATGGCCGCGGGCCGTGGCGCAGGGGGAGGGAAATGCAGGGCGCCGCGGTCGTCCGCCTGGCGGAGCACGCCCCGCTTGAACGTCTCGTCCCTGGGACGGCCCGCATCCCAGTAGTCGAACCACCAGACGCCCGGCGCGCCGGCCAGCACGTCGTCCCAGACCGGCTGGAAGTCCAGGTCCCTGCCGGAGTACCCGACAAAGACGACGGTCCGTCCCTCGGCGTCCTGGCGCAGCCGCTCCAGCCAGTCCCCGCGCAGCGGCGCGAGTACCTGCTCGGCGGTCACGATCAGCTCGCCGCCGACGATGCCATGCGGCTTCATGACCAGGCCGTCCCCGCGCGGGTCGGCCGGCCAGGCCACGCAGCGAGCACCCGGCGAGGCGGCGCGCTCGATCATGTCGTCGAAGTTGACGGTCCAGACCCGCGCGCCGTCTGCCGCCAGCCGGGCGAGCACCCGGTGCGCGGCGTTCGGCGGCGCCTGGCCCAGCACCCGCACCAGCCAGTCCTCGATGGCCACTCCCGCCCTGGCCAGGGCGAGCATGAAGGGCTCGGGCGCCAGGCGCTCCGCCACCACCGGCCGGAAGTCACCCGGCGCGGCCGGATCAGCAGGCGCAGCCACGGGGCGGGCGACGTAGCGCTCCAGGCCGAGCTGGCGCAGGATCTCGCCGCGTAGCTCGTTGAAGGACGGCCGGCCCGACGGCATGGGCATGGACACGCCGGCGCCGGCGAAGACGAGAAGCTCGCCCGCGCGGGCCGCGGCTCGCCCCGCTTCTGGCTGTGCCGCTGCTGGCCGGCCCGCTGCTGGCCGGCCTGGCCCCGGCGGCCCGCCCGCAGCCCGCCGGCGGCGTCGGGCTGCCGCGGCGCGGGCCAGGTGGCGGATCCGCAGCGGCACGAACCGGGCCAGCAGCCAGGCCCGCTGCCGCCAGCCGTACTGGAGCGCGAACAGCCCGCGCAGCACCTCCGCGGTGCCGAAGACCCGCCCGGCGCCGGGCAGCAGGTGCGTCCGCCACTGCCCGGACACCGATCCGACCGCGGCGAAGTGCCGCTGGAGCTCGCGGTAGCGGCGGCTCAGTTCGGCATCGCTCAGCGCGGCAGCGGGGTAGGTGTCGCGAAGCTGCCGGTGCCGGTAGCTGAGCGCGGCCAGCAGGCTCCCGGCCTCGGCGAACCACTGGCTGGAGGTCTGCGCCTCGGCCTCGTCGCGGGTGCCTCCGCTCACCGAGCGCAGGCTGCTGACCAGGTCGTTGCGCCGCCGGTGCAGGTGCACCCCGGCCCGCTGGCTCGTGCCGCCGATGACCGCGGCCAGCCGCGGCGCCAGCACGGCGGCGAGGAGGTTCAGCGGCGGGACCCGGTGCATGTGCTCGATGACCCGCCCCTCGGTCTCGGCGAGCAGCATCCGGTCCTGCGGATCGCGGGCACGGTGCCGGTGCCAGGTCAGCCACAGGTAGGCAGGCACCAGCCTGCCCTGCACCCACAGGCAGGCGCCGATGCGCTCCGCGCGCAGCGCGGGGCTGATCCCGGGCGGCAGCGGCCCGCGTGCCCACATCCGCCGCAGGGCATTCCACCGGCCCTGCTCCCACAGCAGCTCCGAGCGCGCCAGCCAGATCGACGCCGGGTCGGCGCCGGCCGCCCGCGCGGCCCCGATGGTGGCGGCGACCTCGCCGGGCAGGCCCAGTTCCCGGTAGAGCTGGAACGTCGCGATCCGCCGCTGGGCGGGACTGGCGGCCACGGCGGGCGGCCGCGTTGCCCGTGACGCCGGGTCAGGTGCCTGGCGTGGCACTTCGGCCAGTCCCCAGGACCGCGCGAGGGCCACGGCGAACTCGGCCGTCGGGCCGCATAGGACGCTTACCTCGGCGCCCGCGCGGCGCAGCAGCCCGATGACCGGCGGCAGCGAGCGTGAGTCCGGGTCCAGGGAGTGCCAGGGATGCCCGCTGTGCGAGATCCAGGTGACGCGCACCGCCGCCAGCGCGCCGGCGGGCAGCGCGGCGATCAGGGTGTCGAAGTCGAAGAAGTCGCTGCCGCTGTAGCCGAGCACCACCAGGGACCGCGCGGCGGTGAGCATGCCGCGGATGACCGCCGCCTGCTCGTCGCCGAAGCCGCCCTGGACGCGCGCGAGGGTGGCACCGAGCGTCAGGCCGGACGGGTCATCGGCCAGCGAGCCGTGAAAGTGGAAGATCCGGCCGCGGGCTCGCCAGCCGGCGAAGCGATCGTCGGCGGCCTTCTCGATGCACCCGTCGAAGTTCGCCGTGAGATGCCGGCCGCCGCGGGCCAGGTGCGCGGCGAAGAGCTCGTGCAGGAAATTCGGCTGGGCCTCGCGCACGTCGGCGAGAATGTCCGCCACCGACTGCTGCCCGCAGGTCTCGGCCGCGACGCCCAGCACGGTTTCCAGCCGGGGCAGCCGGGCCGCGTCCGCCGCGGCCCGGTCGCGCGGGCACGACCGGGCCGGCCGCCAGCCCAGCGCCAGGTGCCGCGCGGTGACCGTCTCCAGCGCGTCCGACGTGAAGAAGGCATGGAACACCCGCCTGGTGAGCGTCCCGCCGTCCGGCAGGCAGGTCGGCGGATCCAGCGAGACGCCCGCTCCTGACAGCATGAGCACGCCCGCCGGATCCGCCCGGGCGACCTGGCCGGCTAGGTCGTGCACGGCTATATCGTGCACAGCTAGGTCGTGCAAGGGCCGCCGTCCGAGACCGTGATGTGAACCGCTGGCCCCTTTCGCGCGCCTATGTGAGTAAGACAGCTGTCAGTAAGACAGCTCATCCGCGAATGGCGAGAGGGACGAGGAGCACGAGACCACCCATGTCGCCAGGATGCCGCACTCTTCTACCGTCTTTCTGCCGCGCTGGTGGCTATCCGAGCACAGGTCGGAAAGCGGGGGGCGCGCGGTGATCTACAGGCTCCTGGGCGAGCTTGAGGTAGGCCCAGAAGGCGATCCGGCGCAGCTGCCGGGCGGCCCCGCGCTGATCATCCTGGCCGCGCTGCTGCTGAACGCCAACCGGCGCCTTTCCAAGGTGTCCCTGATCCGCGCCGCCTGGGGCGGCGCGGAGGTCCAGGAAGCGCAGCTGCACAAGCGGATCATGGCCGTGCGCGAGGTGCTGGCCGGGTTCGGCCGCCGCGAGGATCTGCGGACCCACGCCAGGTTCGGCTACGAGCTGAGGATCGCGACGCGGGACGCTGACCTGCTGATTTTCCAGCACCTGATCCGCCTGGCGGAGGAGGCGGGCACCGGCGGGCGCCCGGCGGAGGAGGTCGCCGCCCTGCGCGAGGCGCTGCTGCTGTGGCGGGGGCCGCGGCCGCTGTCCAACGTGCCGGGCGGCGCGTTCCGCCGGGAGATCGCGGGCCTGGAGCAGCGGCACAAGCGCGCGGCGGCCCGGCTGTTCGAGCTGGAGATCGCCGCGGCGCACGACGAGGGCATCCTCGATGAGCTGATCCAGGTCGCCGGCTTCTACCCCAGCGACCGCCGGCTGTGCGAGCTGCTCATGATCGCCGCCAGCCGCTGCGGTCACGCGACCGATGCCGCCGCGGCGTATGACCGGCATGCCGAGGCGCTGGCCGAGGAAGCCGGCGCCGAGCCGGACAGCCTGCTGCGAGACCTGCACTTCTCCATCGCCAGGTCCGACGACATGGCGCTGGCGGCCGCGCAGCTCGCGATCACCAGGCGAGCCGGCCTGACGGCACGCCCACCAGCCGCGGTGCCGCGCCAGCTGCCCCGCGCCGAGACGGTGATCGGGCGCGGCGACCTGGCGGGGCAGGTCGCCGCGCTGCTGGCCGGCCCTGGCGCCGCCCCGTCGGCCGTCGTCATCTCCGGCCCCGGCGGCATCGGCAAGACGGCCCTGGCGGTGCGCGCCGCGCATGAGGCGGCGGACCGGTTTCCCGACGGGCAGCTTTTCGCCGAGCTGCGCGGTACGTCGGGGGCCAGCGCCGACACCGGCGAGGTTCTCGCGCAGTTCCTGCGCGCCCTTGGCGTGCCCGCGGTGCCCGAGAGCAGGGACGAGCGCCTCGCCCAGTACCGGACCCTGCTGGCGGACAGCCGCATGCTGATCATGCTCGATGACGCGGCCGACGCCGACCAGGTGAATGACCTGCTTCCGGCGGGTCCCGGCTGCGCCGCCCTGGTCACGGCGCGCCAGCGGCTGCCCGGCGTGAGCGGGTCGCATCATGTGGCGCCGCTGGAGCCGCTGCGCGACGACAGCGCGGCAGAGCTGTTCCGCTCGGCCGTCCGCGAGGCCGGCATCGTGCTGGAGCGCGACGGCGATGACGCGGCCATCGCGGATGTCGTGGCGCTGTGCGGCGGCCTGCCGCTGGCCCTGCGGATCGCCGCGGCCCTGCGCGTGCACTACCACCCGAGAACGACCGCCGAGCTGGCCGGCGCTGGCCAGCCAGGGACCGGCCACGGCGCTGGCCTACGGCAGGCTGAGCGTCGCCCGCACCATGGGCGCGGGCCTGGACCGGCTCAGCCCGCAGGCCGCGCAGCTTTTCCTCGCCCTGGGCCTGCTGCCGCTCACCGAGTTCGGGCTGTGGACGGCGGCCGCCTTGGCGGGCGAGGATGCCGCCGCCGCGCTCTCCGAGCTGACGGCCAGCTTCCTGCTGGAGCCCGCCTGGTCCGGGCAGCGGTATCGCTTTCACGATCTCACCAGGGAGTACGCGCGGCTGCGCGCGCTGGCGGACTACCGCGGCGACCGGGAGGCGGCGCCCGTCGCGGTGTACCGGGCGCTGCTCACGCTGGCCAGGCGTGCCCACGCCTGCCTGTACGGGGGCGATTTCGAGGTCGTGCACAGCGAGGCGGAGGACTGGGCAGCGGACCCGGCGGCGCTGGCCGAGGTGGAGGCCGGCCCGCTGGCCTGGTTCGAGCGCGAGCGCCGCAACATCCGCGTCGCGGTCCAGGCCTGCGCCGAGCTCGGCCTGACCCAGGTGTGCTGGGATCTTGCCGTCTCCGCGCACGAGTTCTACACGATCCGCGGCTATCACGATGACTGGCTCGCCACTCACACCGTGGCGCTGGATGCCTGCCGGAAGGCGGGCGACGAGCGAGGCGAGGGGATCCTGCTGGCCTGCCTGAGCCAGCCGGCCCTGGTGGCCAGCCAGCGCCCGGCCGGCGGCGGGCGCGACCTGAGCGACCTGCGGCGCGCGGTCGGCCTGCTGGCCGGCTGCGGCGACCGGCACGGGCAGGCGATCGCCCTGCGCACCCTCGCCAACGCGATGCGCAGGCTCGGTCACCTCGGCCAGCCGCTTGAGCAGTTCCTGGAGGCACTGGAGCACTACACCGCCAGCGGGGACACCGTCGGCCGCTGGCAGACCCTGCGCTTCATCGGCCAGACCTACCTCGACCTGGGCGACGACCGGGCCGCGGTGCACGTGCTTGAGGAGGCCTACGAGGTCGCGCGCGAGCTCGGCGGGGAGCGCCTGATCGCGCAGACCCGGTACTGGACGGGCATGGCCCGGCTGGCGGCCGGTGACCTCGGCGGGGCGCAGGCCGAGTTCGACGGCGTGCTGGCGGCATTCCCCGAGGACCTGGGTATCGGGCATGCCTATGCCCGGCACGGGCTCGGCGATGCGGCCCTGTCGCGGGGCGCGCTCGCGGCGGCCGGGGAGCATCTCGGCCGCGCGGTCACCCTGGCGCGGGAGGGGGCCGACGCCGTCCTCGAAGGCCGGGCACTGCTCTCGACCGCCGCGCTCCGCCGCGCCGAGGGCGGGGCCTCCGCCCCGGCAGAGGCGCTCCGGGAGGCGGCGGCGGTCTTCGCCGCGTGCGGCGCGGCATACCTGGAGGCGCGCGCGCTGGCCGGGCTCGCACGGCTGCTGGCCGGGTGCGGCGAGGACGCGGCCGCGGCGGCGGCCTGGCGGCGCATGGACCAGCTTTACGACAGCGCCGGCGTCCCGCCGGCCGACCGGGTCGCCCGCGGTTAATTTATCGTCGCCTTGACATAAAGTCGGTGATGTTGTTATCGTCGAAGTGACGATAAGGAAGGACCGCGGCGGCCGCGGCGTACGACCGGCACCCGGAACCATCCTTCGTCACCGCTAGCTGGCCGGTCCCCCGGCCAGCCCATCCGCAGACGTGCGCGAGTAACACCGCAGGGCCGGCCAGCCCTCATGTCCGTCGCCTGGCCAGGCGACCGGCAGCGCGGTACCCGAGTTCACCAGATCTTTCTCGTCATCCCGAAAGGGGAAACGACCATGCGCTCATTCTGCCTCCGACTCACGTCCGTGCTCGTCCTGGCGGGCGTCGCCATCCCGGCGGGCACCTGCGCCCTCGCGGCCGCGGCCCAGCCCGCCAGCGCGGTCGCCCAGGCGACCTGCCCGGCCGGCACGAACTGGGACAACGCCATCGGCGCGTGTGACTAGCGGCCGGTAGAGATTCGGTAGGAAGCGGCCGCAGGCTGGAACGGCGGTATCGCTAGCACTGCTTGCGGCCAGCGCGGCCGGCGGACCTTAACGAGGGGCGGCCGCGGCCGCCCCCTCTCGACAGCCCGTATTCACGGGTCCCTGAACGTCACCCTTCGGTGAGGACAGGACAATGACTGCCAGCGCAGACAGGAAGATGGTCGTGACGGCGGCCCCGATCAGCGGGCCGAGCGTCGACGACAGCTACGAGGCCGGCCGCCAGGCCGGCGAGCAGGACCTGCAGGCGAACCTGTTTCAGCAGGCCGAGGACGTTGACATCAGCCAGGTCCGGCGGGTCGTCCAGGAGTCCGCCGACAATCACGACCTCGTCGCCGCGCTGGTCGAGCGCGACTTCGAGGCCCCGGTCGCCGACGCGCAGGCCGCGCACGAGCAGGCGGGGCATCTCCTTGACCGCACGGCGCGCGAGGCGCACGATGCCGGACTGGCGGTGATCGCGGAGGCCCAGGCCCGTGACGAACTGCGGGACCGCGTCGTCGGCCTGGTCAATCCTGAACTATCCGGGGCCGCGCCTGGCGAGCCCGTCGCGTCGCCGGGCGAAGACCCGACGGAGGCACCGGCGGCGTTCCGGCACATCCTGGAGCGCAAGGTGCCGCGGGGCTGGGGCTATGGCGTGCTCATTGCCCTGGCGATCGCCGAGGGCTTCCTTAACCTCCAGGCCTTTACCGCGACAGGGGAGAAGCTCCACCGGCTCCCTCGTCCTCGCGGTGCTGGTGGGTATCGGCGTGATCGGCCTGTCGCACCGGCTCGGTGACTGCGCGGCCGACCTGCTGGAGAACCGCACCCGCGCCAGGGGCAGGTCGCCGGCCCGGCTGGCCGAGCTCGCCCTGGGCATCCCGGCGCTGGTGATCGGCATCCTGGGCACGGCGGCCATCCGCGCCAGGTACTTCTCTGACCAGAGCCAGGCGCACCCCGGCCAGCACCTGAGCATCCCGACCTGGGGACTGGTCGCCCTGGCGTTCATGCTGGCCGCGGCGGCCGTCGCCGTGTCCATGGCGATGCGCAACCCGTTCGCCGACGAGCTGACCGGCCGGACCGCCGGGATCAAGGAACTGCGCCACGAATACGACGTCGCCAAGGACAGGCTCGCGGCGGCGCAGGGCGCGGTCAGCAGCACCGCCGCCGGGCTGCGCACCGTCCTGCAGCGGCTGATCACCCAGTACAAGATTCAGACCACCCATGCCAGGAAGTGCTCGGGCGCCTACCTCGACGGGTACCGCGCGGGCGCGCACATCAAGATCACCGGCGAACTGCCGGCGCCCGAGCCGCCCCCGCTCGTCGTCGCCGCCAGGGCATGGCTGGACGCGCACCCGCTCGGCACGCTCGCGCCACCGGAACTGCCGTTCTCCATCGCCACCAGGCTGGCGCCCGCGCAGGAGCCCGCGGCGCCGGGCCCCGAGGGCAGCTCCTCCAGCGCTCCGGCGGCCAGTGCTCCGGCGCTCGCTGCTCCGGAGCCCAGTGCTCTGGCGGCCGGAGATCCCGCGACCGGGGAGCCGCAGGCCGACGACCCGGCAGCGGCCCTGGGGCCGGTGTACCGCATCGAGCAGCCGCAGCCCGCCGGCAGCAACTCCCACCAGGAGACCTGATCCATGGCCCAGCGCCCGAGGCTGGTCTACCCGCCATCCGGCACCGCCGTCGCCCCGCACGCCCCGGTGGCACCGCATCCTCCCGTGCGGCCAGGCGCGCCGCCGGCCCCGCATGACCCGCTGGCGGGCGACATCGCCATCGCCCCGGTGGTCAGCTACGTCGCCGTCGACCCGCCGCCGCCACAGACGGCAGGCCAGCCCAGGCCAGCGGGGCTGCGGGCCCGGGCTGGCCGCGCACCGGGGCCCGCACGGGCGCTGGCGCTCGCCGGGCTCTGCTGCCTTTTCCTGCTCCTGCTCCTGGCGCTCGCGCTGCATCACCAGTCCGGGGGAGCGCCGGCACAGAGCGCGCCGGCGCCGGGGGGAGCCGCGCCGGGAGGAGCCGCACCGGGGGGAGCCGCGCCAGCCGGCGGGGCACGCCCGGCGCCGGCCAGGGGCGGCGCGGCGCACCCCGCGGCCCACGGGGCCGCCCGCCCGGCCGGCTTCACGCTGCCGGGACCGCTGGGCGACGCCCCCCGCACCGTCCCGCTCGACACCATCTGGGTCATCGACAGCGCGCTGCCGCCTGGCGACCTGCGTGCCGTCGCCCGGCAGGCGCCGGCCGACGTGGCCTACCTCGCGCGCTACTCGCTGCCGGGCGATGAGCTGGGCTTCTCGCGCGATCAGCGCCATCTGCGCCACGTCGCGGCCCGCGAGTCCTGGCTCGCCAGGACGGCAGCCCGCCCCGCACTCATCCTGTCCGCACTGCCCGGAGGGCTTGTCCGGCTGCCGCCGGTGCCCCAGGGCCATGACCGGGAGATCGTCGTGATCACTACTCGCCCCGCCGCCTGGCTGCGGGTCCTGCCGGCCGGGCCGGTGCCGCCCCGGCCGACCACCCGCCCGCGTCCTGGCCAGTCCCGCCTCTACATCATCGGCCTGGCACCCGGCGCCGGCTACCAGGCGGACCCGCTCTCGGCCGGCCCCGGCCAGCCGCAGCGGCTCACCGCCGACCCCGCCGTTCCCGGCGCCATCGCCAGGGGCATCGCGCGCGCCTTCGTGGACGCCACCGGGGCCAGGTGGCCGGCGTGACCCGCGGCCGGACCGCATCATTCCGGAGCGGAGGGGTTCAGATGAGCTACCCAGGCCACGCCAGCAGGATGAGCCCGAGCAAGCGCCGGCGCATCCGGAGCATCGCGGCGGCGGCCGTGGTGATCATCGCCGTCGCGGGCTTCTTCGTCGCGCGGCAGTTGCTCCAGCACGCCAACACGACCTTCAACGAGATCGCCATCCAGCCGCAGCCTGGGAGCCAGGCGACCGTCGGCGCCGACGTGCTGGCCGAGCTGGCCCAGGCCCGCGCGAACGGCGGCCAGCTCATGGTCACCCAGATCGCGGGGGCCGCCGGCACGGCGCCGGGCTACTCGGGGAGGCTGTCGTGCCCGCCCGACGACAACTCGCTCCTGTGCGCCGACGCCATCGCGAAGGCTTACCGCCAGGCCGGGGCCGCGGCGGCGGGCATCGTGGCCAGCCCGGCACCTGCCGATCCCGACATCTACGCCGTGTTCACGCTCACGGCCGGGTACCTGTCCCAGCACCCGGTGGCTCATCACGCCATCAACATCTGGATCAACACGACGGGGGACCAGCTCGCCCCGGTCAGCCTCGCCCATGTCTCGGCCCGCGACGTGGCGGTGCTCGTGCGGCGGGCGACCGCCGGCCAGGAGTTTCCAGGGCCGCACGGCTGCCAGGACTACCGCGTGCACATGGTCGTGCCGCCCAGCGGCTCGCCCGCCCACCAGCTCGCGCTGCGCGACCTGCTCACCGCTCTGATCGCCCGCTGCGGCGGCAGCCTGGCGAGCTGGACGACGCGCTGGGTGGCCGACGAGGGCCTGATCCAGCTGCCGCCGATCCGGCACGCACAGCAGAGCCAGAACGGGCACCGGTTCACGCTGTCGGAACACCTGGGTGACTTCGCCGTCGGCAGCGCGGCGCTGACGCCGGGCGCGAAGACGGCCCTGCGGCAGATCGCCGCCGATATCGACCTCCGCGCGCCAGGCCAGCCGGTGACCTGCACTGGCTCCACCGACGGGACAGGAACGGCGGCGTTCGACCTCGCGCTGTCGCGCCGCCGGGCACGCGCCGTCTGCGGGTACCTGGCGGGCGCGGGCATCTCCGGGAGCCTGCTGCACACCGTGGGCGCGGGGAAGGGACGCGCCACCGTCGCCAGCCCGGCTCTCAGGAAGGTCGTCGTGACGGTCGGCTGACCGGGAAACACGCTAG
This sequence comes from uncultured Actinomycetota bacterium, assembly GCA_963725175.1. GTDB lineage: Bacteria > Actinomycetota > Actinomycetes > Streptosporangiales > Streptosporangiaceae > DASUBV01. Next base: position 489,362 of record CAVRXH010000006.1, on the reverse strand, counting down.
CCCCGGCCCCCGGAATGAGATAAAGCAGTAGATACGACACTCATTCGTACCCCTGTGAGGGGCCGGCTCCGTCATGACGAGCGATCGCCCGGCGGGCGATCAGGAATTTCCCCCGCCCTGGCTGCTGGCCGCGCTCAGCCGGCTGGAGAGCCTGACCCAGCGTCAGCAGGCCGTCATGGTCCTGCTGGGCTCAGGGCTGGACAACGCGATGATCGCCCAGCGGCTGCGGTGCAGCGAGCGGACCGTCAAGCAGCACATCAGCGCGATCTTCCTGCGGCTGGGCGTCTGCTCCCGATTACAGGCGGGCCTGGTGGCCTACCACGACCGGCTCGCCAGCGAGCGGTGCCTGCCCGGCATGGCGGGCCGCCTAGCCGACGCTCGTACTTTCCTCGTCCTGGAGCTCGGTGACTGGCCCGGCGGCGGGCCGCTCGCGGAGCAGCCGGGGGGTCACCGCGCCCAGGCCGCAGACGATGACGCCACCCGCCAGCAGGTAGGTCCTGGCGGGCACGCCGGCCGCGAGCAGGGCGCTGCACAGCCAGGCGCCAATGGTGACGCAGCAGTAGGCGATGCCCCGGCAGACGCCGGATATCCGGCTGATCATCGCCGGGTCGCAGGTGTTCTGCCGGTAGGTCCGCCACCCGATGTTGAACGCGGAACTGGATGAGGTTCCCAGGCACTGGGCCGCGCCGATGGCCACGATGCCGGGCGCGAGCCCGAGACCGACCGCCGAGATGCCGATGCCGGCCATCCCGGCGGTCATGGCCGCCCGCAGCCCGGCCCGGCCCGCGAACCGCGGCATGACCAGCGCCGTGAGCAGCGCGCAGGCGCCGCCCGCCGAGAAGATCAGGCCGGTCACCGCGCCTGAGGCGTGCATCGAGCCGCGGAGCCGGAACACCACCAGGATCTCCAGCGAGCTGAGCACCAGGTTGTTGGCCGAGCTGAGCAGGATGCCGAACCGGATCCGGCCGGCCCGCCAGGCATAGCCGATCCCGTCCCTGATCATGCCGGCCAGCACGGTGTTAGCCAGCACGGTGTTAGCCGGCCCGGTGTTCAGCCGGCCCGGTGTTAGCCAGCACGGTGTCAGCCGGCCCGGTGCCGCCCCGCCCGATGTTAGTCAGCACGGTCGCGGGCTCCGCGCGGCGGAACGGGACCCACGCGATGATCACCGCCGCGAGCGCGAAGCTGGCCGCGTCGGCCAGCAGCGGCAGCGCGCCGTGCCAGATCATGAACAGCGCGCCTGCCAGCGCCGGGCCGAGGATAACCGCCGCGGTCCTTGAGCTTTCCAGCAGCGAGATCATCCGCAGCCTGGCCTGCGGCCTGACCACGTCGTTGAGCGCCCCGTCGTAGGACGCGAGCAGCGCGGAGGTCACCACCGACAGCAGGAACACGCCCGCCGCCAGCATCGCCAGCGTCGGCGGCTGGCGGAGGATCAGGACCGCCAGCCCGGCCAGGATCAGGCAGGCGACCGCGCTGAGCGACAGGATCGGCAGCTTGCGGCCGCTGCGGTCGGCCCACGCACCGCCGGCGATGCCGAAGACCAGGTGCGGCAGCATGGACACCCCGTACAGGAACGTCATCGCCGAGGCCGACCCGAACGCGGCGTAGGCGATCAGCGGGATGGCCAGCGTGTAGACCTCGTCGCCGACCTGGCTGACCGACGTCGCCGTCCAGAACAGGACTAAGCCCCGGCCGCCGTCCTCGCTGGCGGCCGGGGTATCACCGCGCAGCCGACCCGGCAGTCCGCTCATCACAAGCTAAAGTAGTCCACCTTCACTCGCGGGATGTAGTTCGCGATGTCGGAGTAATACTGGATGACCTGATCGTGAAGCTGGTCATAGGAGTGCTTCATGTCGTGCAGGTTGTTCACCGCGCGGTGCGCCTGCTCGGCCGTCACGGCCGGGACGCTTTTCAGTGCCTCCGATAGCAGGCTCACGTGCCCGGCGTCGACGTCAATCCTGGCGTGCGCGATGATCGGCTCCATCGCGTCGGCCGGGTAGCCGAATGACCGCGCGGCCTGGCGGAGATTCTCGGCGGCGCCGGCGAAATCCTCGTCCTTCGCCTCGAAAAGGGTCGTGCACGCCAGGTAGGCCAGGGTGTCCTGGCGGGCTATCTCGCACAGGTTGTTGATGATTGACCAGGTGCCGATGATCGGGTGCGCGTCCGCCACCCACTCGCGGGGCAGGCCCATGCCGGTGAGCGCCTCCATGATGAGCGGCGCGTGATTCCACTCGTCCACGAAGTACCGCGACAGGATCGGCACGAACGCGGGGTTATCGCAGTGCGCGATGGCCGTGGCGATGTGCTTGGGCGCGGCCTTGACGTAGTGATAGGTCTCCAGGATCAGGCCGAGGAAGACCTCCTTGCGCAGCTCCCCGTTCTGGATGCCGGAGAACAGCCGGTGGAAGCCGATCTGGCGGGCCCACATGTCGCAGCTCGCGTCGATCTGCTTGGCGAAGACATCAGCCGGGATGGAGTCCACCGGCTCGGCGGCGCGCAGCAGGCCGAGCTCGGCGAACTGCCCGGCGATCTCCCTGACCGACTCCTGCGCCACGCCGGTGATCTCCGCGATCCGCGCGATCGAGTGCCGGCCGTCCAGGTACCGTTTCATGTTCAGGAACGTGTCGCGGTCGCCCTCGTCCTCGCTCAGCTCGAAATGATCCAGTCCCACGATCATCGTCATGGGCGCGTTATCGCTTTGCCACTTGAACGTGCAGTGGCGCAGCCTCGGGTACTCAGGATCAGCGTTCCCTGGCATCGGCCAGCTCCCTTCCGAGGACGCGGCGCGGCCGGAGCCGCGCCGCGCCGCGAGTGTCACCCGCAGGTCAGGACCGAGGTGATGCTCGGGTCGTTCTTCTTGGCAGTGACCTTCTTGACGGTGATCTTCAGGCTCATGACGCCACCTTCCTAGTCACGGGCAGCCGGGACGCTTATTTCCCGGCGCCACTGTGAGCGCAGCCTAGGCCGGGGCGAAATGGGCGACTAGACGTACTTTCAGGTGTCGGGCTTACGGTCTAGTGCTTTCGTGCTATTCCTGCGGCGTCCTCGGCTTCCCAGCGCAGCAGGTCGCCCGGCTGGCACCTGAGGGCCTCGCAGAGCGCGGCGAGCGTGGCGAAGCGCACTGCCCTGGCGCGGCCGTTCTTGAGCACCGCCAGGTTGGCGGGGGTGATCCCGACGCGGTCCGCGAGCTCGCCCACGGACATCTTCCGCCTGGCCAGCATCACGTCGATGTCAACGGCGATCGGCATCAGATCACCTGGTCCAGCTCGGCCTGCATCTGCGCCGCCTCGACGTCGCGCGCGACGGCCTGGGCGAGCAGCATCCGCAGCAGCAGCACGACGAGCGCGACTCCCAGGATGGCCACGCCAATCCCGGCCATGATGACGCTGACGCCAGGGTCGGCCGCCTGGCCCGGCGCGTTGACGATCGTGACCGCGAACCACACCAGGGCGGCCGCCACGATCGCGCCGATCACGACGTCCACGTACCGGAAGGCGGCGGGTGAGAACACAGTCCCGCGTCGCACCATCGTCACCAGCCGCCATACGCAGACCACCGAGACCTGGACCGTCACCATGCCCAGGATCGTGATCACGCGGAACGCGGTCAGCGGGAGCGACGACCCCGCCTCCAGGTGATCAGCCAGCGCCCACACCATCCCCGCCTGTATCAGCACGGTGCCGGCCAGCACCCCGGCGAGCACGACGCGCAGCGCGCACACTGCCAGCTTTCCCATAATTTGTCCTCTCTATCGAGTTGCGATGGGAACCTATCGAACTTCGATAGATCAAGCAAGGGCTTGGGACGGGCAGCCCGTTTGGGCGCAGCCCGTTTGGGGCAGCACTGTCCGCGGCCTTGCATAGAGTTGCGGTGTGGCAGATCCGGCGAGCTACCGGCCGGCTCCGGGCTCCATTCCCGAGTCTCCCGGCGTGTACAGATTTCGTGACGAGCACGGCCGGGTCGTATACGTGGGCAAGGCCAAGAGCCTGCGCTCCCGGCTGAACTCCTACTTCGCGGACTTCGCCAGCCTGCACCCGCGCACCCAGACGATGCTCACCTCGGCCGCCAGGGTGGACTGGACGGTGGTCGGCACCGAGGTCGAGGCGCTCCAGCTCGAGTACTCCTGGATCAAGGAGTTCGACCCCAGGTTCAACGTCAGGTACCGGGACGACAAGAGCTATCCCTACCTGGCCGTCACCCTGGACGAGGAGTACCCGCGGGTGATGGTGATGCGCGGCGCGCGGCGGCGCGGGGTGCGGTACTTCGGCCCGTACTCGCATGCCTGGGCCATCAGGGACACGGTGGACACCCTGCTGCGGGTGTTCCCGGTGCGGACCTGCTCGGCCGGGGTGTTCAAGCGGGCCGGCCAGATCGGCCGGCCGTGCCTGCTCGGCTACATCGGCAAGTGCTCCGCGCCGTGCGTGGACCGGGTCAGCCAGGCCGAGCACCGCCGGCTCGCCGAGGAGTTCTGCGACTTCATGGCGGGCCAGTCCGGCCGGTTCATCCGCCGGCTTGAAGGCGAGATGCGCGCGGCCAGCGACGCGGAGGAGTTCGAGCGCGCGGCCCGGCTGCGCGACGACGTCCAGGCGCTGCGCCGGGCGCTGGAGAAGCAGGCCGTGGTGCTCGGCGACGGCACCGACTGCGACGTCATCGCGCTGGCGGAGGACCAGCTTGAGGCCGCCGTCCAGGTGTTCTACGTGCGCGGTGGCCGGGTCCGCGGGCAGCGTGGCTGGGTCGTGGACAAGATCGAGGACGTCAGCACCGGCGAGCTGGTCGAGCAGTTCCTTGGCCAGGTGTACGGGGACGACGCGGTGGCGGCGGACCGGGCGGCGGGCAGCCCGCCTGCCCCGGCCGGCGGCTCGCGGCGCGGCGGCACCCCGGCGATCCCGCGCCAGGCTGGCGGGGTGCCCAGGGAGGTCCTGGTGCCCGAGCTGCCACCCGACGCCGCGGCGGTGGAGGAGTGGCTGACCGCCAGGCGCGGCGGCCGGGTCGGCCTGCGGGTGCCGCAGCGCGGCGACAAGAGGGCGCTGCTGGACACCGTGGCGAAGAACGCCGCCGAGTCGCTGGTGCTGCACAAGACCAGGCGGGCCAGCGACCTCACCACCCGCAGCCAGGCGCTCGCGGAGATCCAGGACGCCCTGGGCCTGGATGACGCGCCGCTGCGGATCGAGAGCTACGACGTGTCCAACCTCCAGGGCACCCACGTGGTCGCCTCGATGGTGGTGTTCGAGGACGGCCTGGCCCGCAAGTCGGAGTACCGCAGGTTCGCGATCAAGGGCCTGAACGGCACCGACGACGTGGCGGCCATCCACGAGGTGATCACCCGCCGGTTCCGCCGCTTCCTGGACGAGCGCGAGGACCCCGCCGAGGCCGACCAGGAGGCCGATGACGCGGCGCAGCGGCAGCGCAAGTTTGCCTACCCGCCGGGCCTGCTGGTCATCGACGGCGGCCCGGCGCAGGTCGCGGCGGCGGTCCGGGCGCTGGAAGAGGTCGGCGTCGTGGAGGTGGCGGTCTGCGGGCTGGCCAAGCGGCTGGAGGAGGTCTGGCTGCCCGGCGATGACAGCCCGGTGATCCTGCCGCGCACCAGCGAGGGCCTTTACCTGCTCCAGCGGGTCCGCGACGAGGCGCACCGGTTCGCGATCACTTATCACCGCAAGAAGCGCTCGGCGGCGCTGACCGTCAGCGAGCTGGACGGTGTTCCTGGTCTTGGCCAGGCTCGGCGGGCTACGCTGCTGCGGCACTTCGGCTCGGTGCGCAAGCTGCGCGCCGCGTCGGCGCAGGAGATCGCCCTGCTGCCCGGCTTCGGCCAGCGGACGGCCGAGGCGGTCTACGCTGCGCTGCACCACCTATCCACTGATTCAGAGCTGCCTAGCACCGAGCTACCTGATACCGCGGGGGGACACAGATGACCGAGGGCGGCGCGTGAGCGCGGGCGGCGTCGGCACCAGCGAGGTCGGCACCAGCGAGGTCGGCGCCACCGACGCGGCGGCCCTTGCCGCGGGCCGGGCGCACGGCCGGGGCGGCGACGAGAGCGCGCCGGAGATCGTCATCATCACCGGCATGTCAGGGGCCGGGCGGAGCACGGCGGCCAAGTCGCTGGAGGACCTGGACTGGTTCGTCGCCGATAACATCCCCGCCGACCTGCTGCCCACCATGGCCGACCTGGCCAGGCGGGCGAAGGGCGCGGTGCCGCGGCTGGCCGCCGTCGTCGACGTGCGCAGCCGGGCCTTCTCCACCGATCTGAAGTCCGCCATCAGCGACCTGCACGCCCGCGGCGTGCGGCCTTACGTGGTGTTCCTGGAGGCCGGGGACGACAGCCTGGTGCGCCGGTTCGACAGTGTCAGCCGGCCGCACCCCTTGCAAGAGGGCGGCCGGGTGGTCGACGGCATCGCCGCCGAGCGGGAGCTGCTCCAGCCGCTGCGCGCCGAGGCCGACCTGGTGCTGGACACCTCGACGCTGAACGTGCACGAGCTGCGGGCGCGGATGCAGGAGACGTTCGCCGCCGAGGGCGAGACCTCGCTGCGGGTCGCCATCGTGTCCTTCGGCTTCAAGTACGGCCTGCCGGTGGACGCCGACATGGTCGCGGACTGCCGGTTCCTGCCCAACCCGCACTGGATCGCCGAGCTGGCCCCGCTGACCGGCCAGGACCGGCCGGTCCGTGACTACGTGCTCAGCCAGCCGGGCGCGACGGACTTCCTCGACGCCTATGTCCGCGCGGTGCGGATCGCGCTGGCCGGATATGACCGGGCCGGCCGCCACTATGTCGCCCTGGCCGTGGGCTGCACCGGCGGCAAGCACCGCAGCGTCGTGATCGCCGAGGAGATCGCCGCGCGGCTGTCCGGCGCGTGGCCAGGACTCCAGGTGTCGCACCGGGACCTGGGACGAGAGTAGGCCGATGCCACTGATTCAGGGCATGACGGCGCCGGGCGAGCCGGCACAGGGCCAGCCGGCACAGGGCCAGCCGGCACAGGAGCTCCCTGGTGCGCCGGCGCCCGGCGCCGGGCGGCCGCGCCGCCGCCGGGTGGTGGCCCTGGGCGGCGGGCATGGCCTGCACGCCTCGCTGTCCGCGCTGCGCCGGGTGACCAGGGACCTGACCGCGATCGTCACCGTCGCCGACGATGGCGGCTCCAGCGGCAGGCTGCGCCGCGAGTTCGGTGTGCTGCCCCCCGGTGACCTGCGGATGGCGCTGGCGGCGCTGTGCGGCGACGATGCCTGGGGCACCACCTGGAGCAGGGTGATCCAGCACCGGTTCACCGGGGAGCGGGACCTGGGCGGGCACAGCGTCGGCAACGTGCTGATCGTGGCGCTGTGGGAGCTGCTCGGCGACTCGGTGCAGGGTCTTGAGTGGGTGGCCAGGCTGCTCGGCGCGCACGGCCGGGTGCTGCCGATGTCGTCGGTGCCGCTGGACCTGGCGGCCGAGGTCGAGGGCGCGGATCCGGCCAGGCCCGATGAGGTCACCGTGGTTCGCGGCCAGGTCGCCTGCGCGACCACGCCGGGACGGGTACGGTCGATGTCACTGGTACCCGCGGACCCGCCGGCCTGCCCGGAAGCCGTGCAGGCGGTCAGGGCCGCGGACTGGGTGGTGCTCGGGCCCGGCTCGTGGTTCACCAGCGTGCTGCCGCACCTGCTGGTGCCCGACCTGGCGCGGGCGCTGACCGGCACGAGCGCGCGGCGCATTGTCGCGCTGAACCTGGCACCGCAGCCGGGGGAGACGGAGGGCTTCTCCCCGCATGCCCACCTCGAGGTCCTGGCCGACCATGCGCCGGGGCTGACCGTCGACGTGGTGCTCGCGGACCGCACCGCGGTGGAGGGAACCAGAGGCGGAGCTCGAGAAGGCGGCCGGGCTGCTCGGCGGCCGTCTCGTGCTGGCGGACCTGGCCATGGGGGACGGGTCGCCTCGCCATGATCCGCGGCGGCTAGCTGGCGCATTCGCACAGATATTCGAGGGGGAGTGAGGCCCATGGCGCTGACCGGCCTGGTGAAGGACGAGCTCAGCAGGGTGACCGTGCTCAAGCCGTGCTGCCGCAAGGCGGAGGTTTCCACGCTGCTGCGATTCGCGGGCGGGCTGCACCTGGCCGCCGGGCGCATCGTCATCGAGGCGGAGCTCGACACTGGGGTGGCCGCGCGCCGGCTCAGGAAGGACATCGCCGAGGTCTTCGGGCACGCCTCGGAGCTGATCGTGGTGGCGCCCGGCGGGCTGCGCAAGGGCAACAGGTACGTGGTGCGGGTGACCAGGGACGGGGACAGCCTGGCCAGGCAGACCGGCCTGGTGGACGCCCGCGGCCGCCCGGTGCGCGGCCTGCCCAGGCAGGTGGTGTCGGGCACGGCCTGCGACTGCGAGGCGGCCTGGCGCGGCGCCTTCCTGGCGCATGGCTGCCTGACCGAGCCGGGGCGCTCGATGTCGCTGGAGGTGACCTGCCCGGGGCCGGAGACGGCGCTGGCCATGGTGGGGGCCGCCCGCCGGCTGAAGATCCACGCCAAGGCCCGCGACGTGCGGGGCATAGACCGGGTGGTGGTCAGGGACGGCGACTCGATCAGCGCGCTGCTCACCCGGCTCGGGGCGCACGACAGCGTGCTGGCCTGGGAGGAGCGGCGGATGCGCCGCGAGGTCCGGGCCACCGCCAACCGGCTGGCCAACTTCGACGACGCCAACCTGCGCCGCAGCGCCAGGGCGGCGGTGGCGGCAGGCGCCAGGGTGGAGCGGGCGCTTGAGATCCTCGGCACTGACGCGCCCGAGCACCTGATCGTGGCCGGCGAGCTGCGGATCAAGCACCGCCAGGCCAGCCTGGAGGAGCTGGGCCAGCTCGCCGAGCCGGCGCTCACCAAGGACGCCATCGCGGGCCGGATCCGGCGGCTGCTGGCCCTGGCCGACCGCCGGGCCATGGAGCTGGGCGTGCCGAACACCGAGGCGACGCTGACGCCGGACATGCTGGTGCCCTGAACTCCCGCTGCGCTGAACTCCGACCTCTGGTGCCAGGCCCGGCCGGTGCCGTCCGGTAACCTCAAGGCGCCAGGCAGGCGTGGCAACGGAGCCGGAGCGGCAGGCGACACCGACACCGAGCAAGACCAGAGGAGAACATCGCAGTGACTGTCCGCGTGGGCATCAACGGATTCGGACGGATCGGGCGCAACCTGTGGCGTGCTGTGCACGCGGGAGCGGGCGCCGGCATCGAGATCGTGGCCGCTAACGACCTGGGCGATGTCGCGACATGTGCGCACCTGCTCAAGTACGACACGCTGCTCGGCACCCTGCCCGAGGACGTCACCGCGGACGGTGACGTGATCAGGGCCGGCTCGCACGAGATCAGGATGCTCGCGATCCGCGAGCCGTCCGAGCTGCCGTGGGGCGAGCTGGGCGTGGACGTGGTGGTGGAGTCCACCGGCCGGTTCACCAAGGCCGCCGACGCCGGCAAGCACCTGCAGGCCGGCGCCCGCAAGGTGATCATCTCCGCGCCGGCCAGCGGCGAGGACATCACCATCGTGATGGGCGTGAACGACGACGCCTATGACCCGGCCAGCCACCACATCCTGTCCAACGCCTCGTGCACCACCAACTGCGTCGCGCCGATGGCCAAGGTGCTGTCCGACAGCTTCGGCATCAGGCGCGGCCTGATGACCACCGTGCACGCCTACACCAACGACCAGGTGATCCTGGACTTCCCGCACAAGGACCTGCGCCGGGCCAGGGCCGCCGCGCAGAACATCATCCCGACCACCACCGGCGCCGCGAAGGCGACCGCGCTGGTGCTGCCGCACCTGAAGGGCAAGCTGGACGGGATGGCCATGCGGGTGCCGGTGATGGACGGCTCGGTTACCGACCTGGTCGTGCAGCTCGAGCGCGAGGTCAGCAAGGACGAGGTCAACGCCGCGTTCCGGGCGGCGGCCGACGGCCCGCTCAAGGGCTACCTGCACTACACCGCGGATCCGATCGTGTCCTCCGACATCGTCGGCACGCCGTACTCGTGCACCTTCGACTCGTCGCTGACCATGGCCTCGGGCGACCAGGTCAAGGTCATCGGCTGGTACGACAACGAGTGGGGCTACTCCAACCGGATCGCCGACCTGGCCTCGCTGGTGGCCGGCTCGCTGCCTGCCCGCGCATGAGGAGCGTCGACGACCTCCAGGTCGGCGGCGCCACGGTCCTGCTCCGGGCCGACCTGAACGTGCCGCTGGACGGCACCGCGATCACCGACGACGGCCGGATCCGGGCCAGCCTGCCGACCATTGCCAAGCTGGCCGGCCGCGGCGCCCGTGTCCTGGTCGTCGCGCACCTGGGCCGGCCGAAGGGCACGGACTACGCGGAGCGCAAGGCCGGCGGCCCGTCGCTCGCGCCGGTGGCGCGGCGGCTCGGCGAGCTGCTCGGCAGGCCGGTGCCGCTGGCCGGGGACGTGGCGGGCGAGTCGGCCGCCGCGACCGCGGCGGCGATGTCCGACGGCGATGTGGCGCTGCTGGAGAACGTCCGCTTCGAGCCGGCCGAGACCAGCAAGGACCCCGACGTCAGGGCCGGGCTGGCGCACCGCCTCGCGGCGCTGGCGCAGGCGTACGTGGGCGACGGGTTCGGCGCCCTGCACCGCAAGCACGCCAGCGTGTATGACGTGCCCGCGCTGCTCCCGTCGGCGGCGGGTGACCTGGTCCGCGAGGAGGTCGCGGTGCTGAGGCGGCTGACCACCGACCCGGCCCGCCCGTACGTGGTGGTGCTCGGCGGTGCCAAGCCGTCGGACAAGCTGGGCGTGATCTCCAGCCTGCTCGGCAAGGCCGACCGGCTGCTCATCGGCGGCGGCATGTCCTACACCTTCCTCACCGCGCAGGGTCACGAGATGGGCCGGTCGCTGCTGGAGGCCGACAAGGTGGACCAGGTCCGCCAGGTGCTCGCCGACGCCGCCGCCCGCGGCGTGGAGATCGTGCTGCCGGTGGACCTGGTCGGCGCCGCCGAGTTCGCCCCGGACGCGGCTCACGACGTCTACGACATCGCCTCGTTCCCCGCCGACCGGGAGGGCGTGGACATCGGCCCGCCACCCGCGAGCTGTTCGCGGCGAAGCTGGCCGACGCCGGGACGGTGTTCTGGAACGGTCCCGTCGGGGTGTTCGAGTTCCCCGCGTTCACCCTCGGCACCCGCGCGGTCGCCGAGGCCATCGGCAAGGTGCCCGGCCTGACCGTGGTCGGCGGCGGCGACTCCGCCGCCGCGGTCCGCCAGCTCGGCATCCCCGAGGACTCGTTCAGCCACATCTCCACCGGCGGCGGCGCCAGCCTGGAGTTCCTGGAAGGCGCCACGCTGCCCGGCCTGGAGGCCCTCGCATGACCAAGCAGGCCGGGCGCAAGCCGCTCATCGCCGGCAACTGGAAGATGCACAACAACCACTTCGAGGCGCTGGCGCTGACCCAGAAGCTGGCCTTCGCGCTGAACGCGAAGGACTTCGCCGCCGTCGACGTGGCCGTGCTGCCGCCGTTCACCGCGCTGCGCAGCGTGCAGACCCTCATCGACGGCGACAAGCTCCAGCTCGGCTACGGCGCGCAGGACATCTCGGCGCACGACGAGGGCGCCTACACCGGCGAGGTGTCAGGCAAGATGCTGGCCAAGCTGGGCTGCGGCTACGTGCTGGCCGGGCACTCCGAGCGGCGCCAGTACCACCACGAGGACGACGCGCTGGTCAACGCGAAGGTCCGGGCGGCGCTGCGGGTGGCGATCACCCCGGTGCTCTGCGTCGGCGAGCCGCTGGCGGTCCGCCAGGAGGGCGGCCAGCTCGCGCACGCCATCGGCCAGCTCGACGGCGGCCTGGACGGGCTGACCGGGGAGCAGGTGGCCGGGCTGGTGGTCGCTTATGAGCCGGTCTGGGCTATTGGCACCGGCGAGGTGGCTACCCCGGAGGACGCGCAGGAGGTGTGCGGCGCCATCCGGGAGCGCATTTCGGCCGTTCACGGGGACGCGGTGGCCAGAGCTGCGCGTATCCTGTATGGCGGGTCAGTAAAGCCAGGTAACATGGCCGCGATCATGGCCCAGACAGACATAGACGGGGCGCTAGTCGGCGGGGCAAGTCTCGATGCGGGCGATTTCGTCAGGATCTGCCGGTATCGTGAACTGACCACGGTTTCCTGAGGCGGGGCCTCCCGTCCAGGCATCACTTGCGCAGTGTTCGTTGTAAGAACAGTGTTCATTGGTACCCAGCAGAGGCGAGAACCGGCAGTGTATATCGCGATCTCCATCGTCCTGATCATCACCAGCCTGCTCATGGTGGTCCTGGTGCTGCTGCACAAGGGCAAGGGCGGCGGCCTGTCTGACCTGTTCGGCGGCGGGGTGTCGTCCACGCTGGGCTCGTCGTCGGTGGTCGAGCGGAACCTGGACCGGATCACTATCTTCACGGGCGTCCTGTGGTTCCTGTGCATCGTCGCACTCGGACTGCTGACAAATCGCTGACAGGCAGTGTTATCTTGCCAGCGCGGCTAGCGGTCATTGCGTCATGAAGCAAGGAGTTAAGCAGTGAGTAGTGGCAACGCCATCCGCGGCAGCCGGGTCGGGGCCGGCCCGATGGGCGAGGCGGAGCGCGGCGAGGCCGCACCGCGCGTGCGGGTCTCCTTCTGGTGCAGCAGCGGGCACGAGACCATTCCCAGCTTCGCCAGCGACGCGGCGATCCCCGAGACGTGGGACTGCCCGCGCTGCGGACTTCCGGCCGGCCAGGACCAGGCGAACCCGCCCGCGCCGCCGCACGCCGAGCCGTACAAGACGCACCTGGCCTACGTCAAGGAGCGCCGGAACGACACCGACGGAGCGGCGATCCTCGCCGAGGCGCTGGAGCGGCTCCGCAAGGGCGCCTGACGCCCGATGACTTCGCGCACTAGCGCGTGACGAGCTCGCGCTAGTGCGCGAAGCTGCTGCGCTGGCCGCCCGGCATCAGCGGGGCGGGCGGCGCGGGCAGCTCCGCGAGTGCCTCTACCTGCGTCTTCAGATCCGCGAGCAGCGCGTCCGCCAGGTCGGTGCTGAACCCGTTGCGCACCACGATCCGCAGCACCGCCGTGTCCTGCATGTTCTCGGGGAACGTGTAGGCGGGCACCAGCCAGCCCCGCTGCCGGAGCCGCTCGGACAGGTCGAAGACCGTGTAGCGGCTGTCGTCGCGTAGCCGGAACGCCAGCACCGGCAGCTCCTTACCTTCCGACAGCATCTCGAACGGGCCCATGGCGCCGATCTGCGTCGCCAGGTGAACGGCAACGTCCTGGCAGGCCTGCTGGACCTCGCGGTAGCCGTCGAACCCCAGGCGCACGAAGTTGTAGTACTGCGCGACCACGTTGCTGCCCGGCCGGGAGAAGTTCAGCGCGAACGTCGGCATCTCGCCGCCGAGGTAGTTCACCTTGAAGATCAGGTCCTCGGGCAGCGCCGCCGCGTCCCGCCAGATGATCCAGCCGACGCCCGGGTAGACCAGGCCGTACTTGTGCCCCGAGGAGTTGATCGAGGCCACCCGCGGCACCCGGAAGTCCCACATCAGGTCCGGCTGGATAAACGGAGCCACGAAGCCGCCTGACGCGCCGTCCACGTGCACCGGGATGTCCGGGCCGCCCGAGGCCTGCAGCCGGTCCAGCTCGGCGGCGATCTCCGCGACCGGCTCGTAGCTGCCGTCCATCGTGGAGCCGAGCACCGCGACCACCCCGATGGTGTTCTCATCGCAGCGGGCCGCGGCCTCCGTTGCCGTCAGGTGGAGCCGGCCCGGCTCCATCGGCACCATCCGCGGCTCCACCTGCCAGTAGCGGCAGAACTTCTCCCAGCAGACCTGCACGTTCGCGCCCATCACCAGGTTCGGCCGCGCGTTTCCCGCCCCGGTTCCGCCAGACGCCGTCCCGGCCCCATCCCCGGCCGCCGCGGCCTGCCGGGCGCGCCACCGCCACAGCAGCGCCATGCCGCCGAGCATGCACGCCTCGCTGGACCCGGTGGTCGAGCAGCCGGTGGCGCCGCCCTCCTGGCCGGGCTCCTCCGGCGAGTGCCACAGGTGCCCCAGGATGCTCACGCAGCGCCGCTCGATCTCGGCGGTCTGCGGGTACTCGTCCTTGTCGATCATGTTCTTGCTGAAGCACTCGGCCATCAGCCGCTCGGCCTGCGGCTCCATCCAGGTAGTCACGAACGTGGCCAGGTTCAGCCGCGCGTTGCCGTCCAGGATCAGCTCGTCCCGCACCACCTGCGACGCGGTGTCCGGCAGCATCCGGCCCGCCGCGATCTTGTAACGCGGCAGCGCGTGCCCGGCCGCGCGCACGTACATCGGGTTGACGTCCACGTCCGGCGCCGATTCCGGCTGCGCCGGCTTGGCGTGCAGGGCCATTCCGCCTCCATTGATCAGGCACACACGCTATCGCTAGCGCGTGCCCGGTTAACCCGCGAGCAGGTAACGGCAGAACAAGAACCCGTCATCGGCCAGCAGGTGCCCCATCCGCAGCGATCGCGGCCCGCCCGGCAGCGGCGGCGCGGCCGGCGGGCCGGCCAGGATCCGGCGGGCATCGCCGCCGGCCAGCACCGGGCTGACCGTCAGGCACAGCTCGTCCAGCACCCCGGCCGCGGCGAGCTGCGCCAGCAGGCTCGGGCCGCCCTCGGTCAGCACCCGCGGGTAGCCGCGCTGGGCCAGCGCCGCCACGGCCGCGGCGGGGGAGATGCGCTCCTCGCCCGCCACGATCACCTCGGCCACCCTGGCCAGCGCCGTGCGGCGGCTGGCCGGCGCGGCGTCGGTGGTGATCACGATGGTCCGCGCGCCCGCCGGAGCGGCGGCCAGCAGCGGGCTGTCAGGGTCCAGGCTCAGGCTGGCGGTGACCACGGCGATCGGCGGCGCGGCCGGCCGCCCGGCTCGCAGCTCGGCCAGCATCGCGGCCGGCCTGGCGGGCTTGTAGTTCTCCGCGCGGACGGTCCCGGCGCCGACCAGGACCACGTCGGCGAGGCTGCGCAGCACCTGGAGCAGCATCCGGTCGGCCGGACCGCCCAGGCCGCCCGAGCGGCCGTCCACCACGGCGGCGCCGTCGACGCTCGAAATCATGTTGGCCCTGACCCAGGGCTCGCCCGCCGCGGCCCGTTCCGGGTACGCATACAGCGCCGCTAGGAATGACCCGGTATCGGATATCTGGTCCCCCTGGCCGGGGGCGGGCACGGGATAGATCTGGCGCACGGGTGCCATTGTCCCCGTGATCAGCTGTTCCGAAGCTCATCTCCCGAAGTTCAGTCGCCCCGGAGCATTGGTGGGATTGCATAGGCGATTGCATAGCGGTCGCGGACATAAGACGGCAGGATGTGAAAGGGCGGGAAATCGATAGGAGCGAGGCCGGC
Organism: uncultured Actinomycetota bacterium; assembly: GCA_963725175.1. Taxonomy (GTDB): domain Bacteria; phylum Actinomycetota; class Actinomycetes; order Streptosporangiales; family Streptosporangiaceae; genus DASUBV01. The sequence continues at coordinate 474,077 of CAVRXH010000006.1, read as the reverse complement.
TTAGTGAAGATCATTGCCCTGGTTATCTGGGGCGGAACGGCATGTTTCGGGTTATACCTGCTTGCCGTCTGGTTGTCGCATGGCGGCTTACGCCAGCAGGCCACCAGGATCACCGTGTTTCCCGCGGTGCTGATCTTCGCTCACCCGGTGCTGGCCACCACGGGCCTGATCTTCTGGATCGCCTTCATCCTCACCAGTCACGTCAGTTACGCCTGGTGCGGGTTCGGGGTGCTCAGCGCGTCGGCCATGCTCGGCTTCGTGATGCTGACCCGGTGGCTGACCGGCCGGGGCGGCCGGCACGCCAGGGGAGCCGAGCAGCATTTCCCCGCACGGGTCGTGGCCATGCACGGGCTGGTCGGGCTGATCACGTTCGCGCTGGTGCTGATCACCGCCACGCTGGCCAGTCAGCACCGGTAGCCGCCCGCGGGGCAGCCCCCAACGGGGGCGGGCTACTCCGCGCGCAGCAGCAGCACAGAACGGGCGGCGAGGTCCACCGCTTCGCCCGCGTGCAGCGGGCCGGCCGCCGGGCCGCCGGACGTCGTGGTGTCGATCACCGGCACCCAGGTGCGGCCCGGCAGCCGGAAGGTGACCGGCTCGCCGCGGGCGTTGCACAGCAGCAGGAAACTGTCGTCGGTGACCTGCTCGCCGCGCGGGCCCGGCTCGCTGATCGCGTCGCCGTTGAGGAACACCCCGACCGACATCAGCTCGCCGTTGTCCCAGTCCGCCGCGGATACCGGGTCGCCGGAGGGAGACAGCCAGACGATGTCGGCCGTGCCGCCGTCGTCGCCTGGCTTGCCGCTGAAGAACCGGCGGCGCCGGAACACCGGGTGCTCCCGGCGGAGCTGGGCCAGCGTGGCGGTGAACTCCAGCAGGTCGGCGTGCTTGCTGGCGCCCTCCCAGTCCACCCAGGAGATCTCGTTGTCCTGGTTGTAGGCGTTGTTGTTGCCGCGCTGGCTGCGGCCGAGCTCGTCGCCGGCCAGCAGCATCGGCACGCCCTGCGAGCAGAACAGCGTGACCAGGAAGTTGCGTACCTGGCGGGCGCGCAGCTCGGTGACGGCCGGGTCGTCGGCCGGCCCTTCCGTGCCGCAGTTCCACGACCTGTTGTCGTCGCTGCCGTCGGCGTTGTCCTCGCCGTTGGCCTCGTTGTGCTTGCGGTCATAGGACACCAGGTCGGCAAGGGTGAACCCGTCGTGGCAGGTGACGAAGTTCACCGAGGCCACCGGCCGCCGCGCGCTGGTCTCGTACAGGTCGCTTGAGCCGGTCAGCCGGGACGCGAACTCCGGCAGGGTGCCCGGCCTGCCGCGCCAGAAGTCGCGGATGGTGTCCCGGTACTTGCCGTTCCACTCGCTCCACAGCGGCGGGAACTTGCCCACCTGGTAGCCGCCCTCGCCCACATCCCACGGCTCGGCGATCAGCTTGACCTGCGACACCACCGGGTCCTGCTGGACCAGCTCGAAGAAGGTGGCCAGCCGGTCGACCCCGTGCAGCTCGCGGGCCAGCGCGGAGGCCAGGTCGAACCGGAAGCCGTCCACGTGCATCTCCAGCACCCAGTACCGCAGCGAGTCCATGATGAGCTGCAGCGCGTGCGGGTGCCGGACGTTCAGGCTGTTGCCGCAGCCGGTGTAGTCCACGTACCGGTCCGGGCTGGCCGCGTCGAGCTGGTAGTAGGCCGCGTTGTCGATGCCGCGGAAGGACAGCGTCGGGCCGAGCGCGCCGCCCTCGGCGGTGTGGTTGTAAACCACGTCGAGGATCACCTCGATGCCCGCCGCGTGCAGCGTTTTCACCATCGCCTTGAACTCGGCGACCTGGTCATGCGGCTCGCTCGCCGAGCCGTAGCCGTTGTGCGGGGCCAGGAAGCCGATGGTGTTGTAGCCCCAGTAGTTCGCCAGCCCGCGCCGGGCCAGCGGCTGGTCGGTGACGAACTGGTGCACCGGCATCAGCTCCACCGCCGTCACGCCGAGCCTGGTCAGGTGCTCGATCACCGGCGGCGTGGCCAGCCCCGAGTAGGTCCCGCGCAGCTCCTGCGGCACCTCCGGGTTGCGCAGCGTCAGGCCGCGCACGTGCGCCTCGTAGATCAGCGTCTCGTGGTACGGGATGCGCGGCGCCCGGTCATCGGCCCAGTCGAAGTACGGGTTGATCACCACGTTGCGCGGCATGAACGGCGCGCTGTCGGCCTCGTTCCTCGAGTCCGGGTCGCTGAAGTGGTATGAGAACAGCGCCTCGTCCCAGCGCACGCTGCCCGCCACCGCCTTGCCGTACGGGTCGAGCAGCAGCTTGGCCGGGTCACACCGGTGGCCCTGCTCCGGCTGGTACGGGCCGTGCACCCGGTACCCGTACCGCTGGCCGGGCCCGACGCCCGGCAGATAGCAGTGCCAGACAAAGCCGTCTACCTCGGCCAGGTCCACCCGCTGCTCGCCGTCCGGGCCGAACAGGCACAGCTCCACCCGCTCCGCGACCTCGGAAAACAGGGCAAAGTTCGTGCCGGACCCGTCCCAGGTGGCACCGAGGGGGTAGGCGGTTCCTGGCCAGAGACGCATCCGCAGACTTTATCCGCCCGCCGGGACTGATGATCGCGCCAGGATCTCCGGCAGCGCCAGCCCGGCCGGCAGCATCCCGAACGGGGCGCCGGGGCCGAGGCCGCCAGCCCCGCCCGTCTCGTCGCCCGCCGCCCAGCCGAGCCGGGTAGCGCAGAACGCGTCCGCGACCTGCGGCGGCGCGTGCCGGGTCAGGAGCGCCCCCTGCAGGGTTAGTGCCGCCAGCCCGGCGAGCCGCCGCGCGTCGTGCTGTGCGGCCTGCTGGCCCGCCTGCCCGGCGCCCGCCGCCTGCCGCAGCGCTGTCCGGAGGGCGCCCGCCGCCGCGTCCAGCCGCCGGTCGGCGCCCGCCGCCGCGTCCGTCTCGGCGAGCACCGCGTCCGCGGCGGCCGGGGTCCTGGTCAGCGCGCGCAGCACGTCCAGCGCGGTGACGTTGCCCGAGCCCTCCCAGATCGAGTTCAGCGGGCTGTCGCGGAACAGCCGGGGGAGCCCGGAGTCCTCCACGTAGCCGTTGCCGCCCAGGCACTCCAGCGCCTCTCCGGTGACCGCCGGGGCCCGCTTGCAGACCCAGAACTTGGCCGCCGGCAGCGCCAGCCGCAGGAAGTCGGCCTCCGCGCCGTCTCCGCGAGCCGCCCGGTCCGCCGCGCCGGCCAGCCGCATCGCCAGCACCGCCGCCGCCTCGGATTCCAGCGTCAGGTCCGCGATCACGGCGGCCATCGCCGGATGGCTGATGACCGTCTTCCCGAACGCCTGGCGCCGGGAGGCGTAGTGCGCGGCCGTGACGCACGCCTGGCGCATCTGGGCGGCGCTGCCCAGCACGCAGTCCAGCCGGGTGGCGGTGACCATCTCGATGATCGTGGCCACGCCGCGGCCTGGCTCGCCCACCAGCCAGGCCAGCGCGCCGTCGTACTCCACTTCCGAGGAGGCGTTCGACCGGTTGCCGAGCTTGTCCTTGAGCCGCTGGATGTGCATGGCGTTCCTGGTGCCGTCGGGCAGCACCCGGGGCAGCAGGAAGCAGCTCAGGCCCTCGGGGGCCTGGGCGAGCACCAGGAACATGTCCGACATCGGTGCCGAGCAGAACCACTTGTGCCCGGTCAGCAGGTAGCCGCGGGCGTCGGCCGCGGTGTCGGCGGCCGCCGAGTCCAGCGGCACCGCGCGGGTGGTGTTGGCCCGGACATCAGAGCCGCCCTGCTTCTCGGTCATGCCCATGCCGGCCAGCAGCCCGGCCTTGCCGTCGGGAACCTCCAGGCCAGGCTGGTAGGCGCGGGCGGCCAGCAGCGGCTCGTAGCGGGCCGCCAGGCCAGGCGCGTGCCGCAGCGCGGGCACGCAGGCGTAGGTCATCGAGATCGGGCAGCAGTGCCCCGCCTCAGCCTGGGTCCAGACATAGAACCCGGCCGCCCTGGCCACGTGCGCGCCCGGCCGGGCATCCCGCCACGGCGCGGCGTGCAGGCCGTGGGTCACCGCGGTGGTCATCAGCTCGTGCCAGGCCGGGTGGAAATCGACCTCGTCCGCCCGGTTGCCGCGCGAGTCGTGGCTGCGCAGCACCGGCGGGTAGACGTTGGCCAGCCGGGCCAGCTCCTGGGTCCTGGCCGACCCGGCCAGCAGGCCAAGCTCGTGCACGCCGGGCCCGGCCCAGCCGGCGCCCTCGCGGGCCAGCGCGGCCAGCAGCGCGGGGTCGTCGGCTACGTCGTAGCCAGCCAGCGGCGGGACCTGGTTGCGTACTTCATGGGTGGACATGGGCTCGCTGCCATCGGGCGAAGTTACCGGTCAGTACACATGGTACGACGGGGAACATGAATCAGGCCCGGCGGTTCAGCGCCGGGCCTGATCGTGGGGTGGATCAGTGGATCAGAGGTGCAGGCCGCACTCGTTCTTGCCGGTGCCCGCCCAGCGGCCGCTGCGCGGATCCGCGCCCTCCTGCACCCGGACGGTGCAGGTCTTGCAGCCGATCGAGGGGTAGCCGTCGTAGACCAGCGGGTTGACCAGGACCCCGTGCTGGGCGATGTAGTCGTCCACGGCCTGCTGGGTCCACTCGACGATCGGGTTGACCTTGACCATCTCGCGGCGCGGGTCGTACATCACGACCGCCGTGTCGCTGCGCGACTCGGTCTCCTCCCGGCGCACGCCGGTGATCCAGGCGTCGTAGGGGCCGAGAGCCTGCTCCAGCGGGACCACCTTGCGCAGGTAGCAGCAGAGATCGGGGTTGCGGCTATAGAGCCGCGGGCCGAGTTCCGCGTCCTGCTCGGTCACCGTGGTGGGCGGCGTGACGTTGATCAGGTTGACCGGGTAGACCGCCGACACCGCGTCCCTGGTGCCGATGGTCTCGGCGAAGTGGTAGCCGGTGTCCAGGAACAGCACGTCGATGCCCTCGACCTGCTGCGAGGCCAGGTGGATGATCACCGCGTCGGTCATCGACGAGGTGATGCACAGCCGCTTGCCGAAGGTGGCGGCCGCCCACGCGATGACGTCCTGCGCGGGCGCCCCGGCCAGGTCCGCCGCGGCCTGCGTGGCCAGCCGCTCTAGCTCCGATGGCGGGCCCGTGCGCGCGTCGTCGTCCCTGGTGGCGCGCTCAGCGGGCTGAGCGGTCGCGGGCTGAGTACCTGCGGGCTGGGGGAGACCCAGCCAGGTGGGCCTGGCATCGGCGGCGTTCAAGCGGTCACTCCTGATCCGGCGCTTTTGCTGCTGCGGAGATCGGTGAGCACCGATCCACAGTAGGGGCATATGGGGCTACGTGCACGCTGTGTCGTGAAAGTCACTTTCGACCTCCCGGCTGCGTGAGTGGTCCACCTGGGGTAGCGGGCATGCCTGCCGGCGTACCCGGTCGGCTTCGGTATTTCGGCCAACGAAGTTCTCTGGCAGCCTATTCCGGACGGCTGACCCAGCCGCTTCCGGGCTCTGCGCCTTGCCCTGAGTGAACTGGCCCGGGGCGAACTACCCCTGGCGAATCCAGCCCTGCGGCGGCTCGGCGTCCTTGCCTGGCTGGTGCTGGCAGTCGCACCAGTTGCCGCCGGGGCAGTCCGCGTGGAGCTGCTCGCGGCATGCCTTGCAGACCATGTGCCCCATTATTCAAGCAGCTACCCCCGGCCCGCTGATGCGGGACCGGGGGTAGCGAAATCAGGAGGTCAGCCAGATCGGCCCAAGTGGGCTAGGCCGCGTTGGCGCGACGCATCCGGCGACGGCGCTCGGAGGAACGCTCGTCCTCGTTGAGCCCGCCCCAGGTGCCGTACTTCTCCGGGCGGCCCAGCGCGTACCCCAGGCACTCGGACCGGACCGGGCAGGCGGCGCAGACGGCCTTGGCCTGGCGCTCGCGGATCTCCCGCTCCGGCTGGCGCTCGCCATCCGGGCCGAAGAAGAGCACGACATCACGGCCGCGGCACGCCGCGTCGTCCTGCCAGCCCCAATTCGGCCGTTGCATAAGGGCGGCCTGACGACGTACCTCAGACATGGTGTGCTCTCCTCAACCGATTCGGCGTGTACAGTCCTACTAGGCGGATGGTCCGCCCCTGAGCTTGCAGGCCCCGTGCCCAGGCCGTGCCGTATTAACCCGTGCTGAGCTAAACCGGCACTGAACTAACCGGCACTGTATGGCCAGCGCTGTGCCAGCCAGGCGGTGCCAGCCAGACCGTGCTGGCCAGGCCAGCGTGTGGCGCCCGGCTGGACGCACACTTTCCCGTGCGATGCGGCTTTCGCCCCGTCGCATGACACAACGCATGGCAAAGCTGTGGTGTTCCCTGCTTGGATCGCGGCCCCGGCCGGCCAGCGGACCTGCGTGATATGTCCCGCTCGTGTCGCGCCGCTCTGGCCCGGTTCCGCGGTGCCCATGATGCCACCCGCCGGTATCGCCGCGCAGGCGGGTGGCGAATTTGCTGTCGTGCAACGTGTCAGGTGTCACGCCATGTGATCATTAACTGGACAAGTCGTGTCGTGGGAGGTAACCATAGGCTCCATGTCGTCGTTTGACGCCGCCCCCCTTCCTCGCCTTGGCGAGGTTTTTTTCGACGTCAGGGGCGAGTCGCGGAGCATGCGGATGAGCTGGTACGGCGACACCGGCGTCGCCGTTTTCAGCATCTGGCAAGGCGGCCGGTGTACTGGCACATTCCGCCTTCCGGCGGACGAGCTCGGCCGGATGATCGCGACCCTGCGCAGCAGCCCCGAGGGTGATCCCCTGGCGGGGGCGCCCGGCCTGGCTCCGGCGCCGCGGTCGCATGATCCGCTGGCCCGCGACCCGCTGGCTCGTGATCCGCTAGCCCGCGACCCGCTGGGCCATGACCCGCTGGCTCGTGACCCGCTGGCTCGTGACCCGCTAGCACTGCCGACGGCGGCGGCCGACCGGCGGGCGGACGCGCTGGACCCGCTGGGTTCCCGCGATCCGTCGGTTCCGCCGCGCGGTGCCGACCCCCGTGCTGCCGACCCGCTAGGCCTAGACGGACGGGGCCTGGACGCGCGGGGCCTGGATCCGCGGGGCCTCGATCCACGGGGCCTCGACTCGCGGAGCCCCGACCCCAGGGGTCTGGACGCACGGAGCCCGGACCCAAGGGCTCTCGACCCGCTAGGCCTGGACGCACGGGGCCTGGAGGCGCGGGGCCTAGACGGACGGGGCCTCGACTCGCGGTCGCATGACCCGCTGGGCCTCGATTCGCGGAGCCTCGATTCGCGGGGCCTCGATTCGCGGGGCCCGGACTCGCGCGAGCAACCGCGCCGGGACGACCCCCTCGGCTTGGACCCCCTTGGCCTGGATCCGCGCGGCCTGGATCCGCGCGGCCTAGATGCACGCGGCCTGGACGCGCCGGGGAGCCGCCGCTCCGGCGGCCACTCCCGTGCTGGCGGCGGCCAGCCAGGCGACCCTTACGGGCCGCCGGCCGACCGCGACTATGCCGGCCCCGCGTCCGGCTATCCGGCTGACCCCGCCGCCGACTATCCGGGCGGCGTCCCCGCGGACTATCCGGGCGGCGCGGGCCGGGGCTATCCGGGCGGTCATCCGGCGGATTACGAGGCCGATGAGCCCGGCTATCCGGGCGGTCATGGCCGCGACTATGCGGCGGGCGATGCCCCCGGATTTCCCGCGAATCGCGGCGACTATGCCGTAGCCGATGAACCCGGATTTACGGCGGGCCGGGGCGGCGACTATGCGGGCGCCGAAGACTGCGGATATGCGGCGAGCGGCGGTCATGGCAATCCGCCCGGCTACCCCGGTGACTACGAAACGGGTCCCGGCTACGAGGCCGCCCCCGGCTATGAATCCGGCCCCGGCTATGAATCCGGCCACGAAACTGGCCAGGGACACGATTACGCTACCGGTCCCGAATACCCGCGCGGACACGAATTTCAGCGCGAGGAAGGCTACCGGGACAGCGGTTACTCCGATCCCGCATACGGCCCCGGCTATCAGGAAGGCGCGGGCTACGAGGAGGCCGACGGCTACGGCGGCGGTGCTGGCTACGGTGACGGTGCTGGCTACGGCGACGCGGCTGGCTACGGCGGCGGTGCTAGCTACGGCGAAGGGGCCCGCCATGGCGATGGGGTCGGCTACGGCGACGGGCGCTACGGCCCCGAGTACGGCCCCGGCTACGACACCGGAGCGGGCTACGAGGACGGTCCCGGCTATGAGGGCGGCCCTGGCTACGAGGAGCACTACCCGTCTTCTGGGCGCTCCGGGCAGCGGCGCGGCCGCTAATCCGCTGGCCAGCAGCGATTAGCCGGTCATGATGGCGGTCTGGTGGCGCTAGCTATGGCGGGCCGGCCTATACTCATGATCAGATACACAAGATCATGATAGGGTCCGGCCGGATGGACCACGATCGGGCGGGTGCGTCGGCCGACTATGGCGGCGCATCGGGCGATAACGGGGACTGGCCCCGGGGCGGAACGCGGGCCAGTCCGGCAGGGAGCATCACCGGTATGCGCATCGTTCCGCGTGCTATCCCAGGCAGCGCTATCCCAGGCAGCGCTATCCAGGGCAGCGCTATCCAGGGCAGTGGGAAGCGTCGTGCGGGCCGGCATCGCAGCAGCCGATGTCGTGCCCCGGGTTACCCTGGCCGGCCGCGATGGAGCGGCTGCACCTGATCGCCACATCATCACCACACCAGAAGCACCCAGCAGAAATGTTGGTACCGCATCGTTTACCGCGCTGAGGCTCCTGGGGATACATGGACGGCGGGGGAAGGGGGATACACAAGTGGCACAGAAGGTCTCCGTCACATTCGCTTGTGACTACGACTCCAAAGAGATTCCCGACGGCGAGCACCTGACGCGAGCGTTCAGCCTCGATGGCCGGGACTACGAGATTGACCTATGCGAGAAGCACAGCCAGAAGTTCGATGAGGCCGTGACCAGGTTCGCGGAGAGGGCCCGCCGGGTGACCGGCCGGGTTGGCCGGCCCAAGCGCCGGACCGCCGCGCACCGCCAGCGCAGCGCCGAGATCCGCTCGTGGGCCAAGCGCACCGGCATCAAGGTCAGCGACCGCGGCCGGATCCCGGCTCAGGTGATCAACAGGTACGAGGCGAGCCACTAGCACGGCACAGTTCGGTTAGCAGGGCACAGCTCGGTTAACGCGGCTGCGGGCCGCCGGCGTCCTTGTCGGGCGCTGGCGGCCCGGCCTGTTCCTGGGGAACCGCGCCGGCGGCAGCCGCTGCCGCCGCGGGCACCGGGCCTGTGCCCGGAGTCGGTGCTGTCCCTGGTACCGGGGCAGCACCAGGCGACGGCACCGGCGCGGTCGCGGGTGGCGGAGCGGGCATCGCGACGCCCGTCACCGGCCCGAGCGGCCCGGTCACCGGGCCTACAGCCGCGGCGAGCGCCTGGGTGTTCGGGATGAACAGCGTGCCTTCCTCGGTGTCCAGCCGCACGTAGGTCAGGCTGATGTCGATGACCGTGCCCTCCAGCCGCCCGTAGAGGGCGCCGGCCCGGAGCTGGATCCGGTCCCCGACCTGGAACGGCCGGGCGAATAGCAGCACCATGCCCGCGAACAGGTTGGCCAGCGGCTGCTGCGCGGCGATCCCGATCAGCACGCCGGTCACCGCGCCGCCCAGGATCAGCTGCTGGACTGGCACCCTGGCCAGGTCCAGCGCGATGACCAGCACCGTGAAGATGCCGGCCAGGACCAGCGCGTACCTGGTCACCGTGGCATGGGCGGCGCCGATCACCGGCACCAGCAGGCGGCGGGCCTGCCAGGACAGCCCGAACGCGGCCGCCGTGCCGAACAGGAAGAAGCAGATGGCCCCGCAGTAGATAAGCGCCTGGGCGGTGCCGGGGTCCAGCGAGTGGGCGTGCCGTCCCAGCTCCCCGGCGGTCAGCGCGGCTACGGCCAGCAGCAGCGCGATGATCGACCGCCACGGCCGGGCCTTCGCCCGTACCCGCGAGATCTGCTCGAGCATGTCCAGCTGGTGTCGTTCGTGAAGATCCATTGCCCCTCTCAGCTACCCGGACAACGCTACCAACGGGTGCCAAACCGCCCCCGGGCGCGCGTGAGCCCGGAGGCCTGATGGCCCCCGGGCTCACGCGATACGCCGGCTCGGCGTTGCCCCGCTGGCTGGCCAGGGCCAGCGGGGCTAGCTAGCCGTGCTAGCCCCGCTAGGCGGCGCTGCTCATCAGCGGCTTGCCGACCGGCAGGACCACCGATCCCTTCATGCCGTTGATCACACCGGCGGCCGAGGTGTACCAGGCCACCAGGGCGGTGAGGATACCGAGGTAGCCGCCGATCTTGGTCATGTTGGCGTTGCCGGAGAATCCTCCGATGAACAAGAAGATCTCTGTCAGCTCCAGGGTGAGGAACACGCCGAACACGGCCATGTTCACCTGGGTGCTGAAGATCATCATGTACGTGTTGAAGATGGCGAACGCCAGCAGGATCCAGCCGAGATCCTTATTAGCGGCGGTGGCGCTGGTCGCGTGCGGCGCCACCAGCAGGGCCCACAGCCCCAGGCCGATCCAGAACCCGCCGTACGTGGAGAAGGCGGTCGAGCCGAATACGTTCCGGTTCTTGAACTCCCACATGCCGGCCAGCAGCTGCACGAAGCCGCCGTAGGCGAACGCGTAGCCGAGCCAGTCGCTCCCGGTGGAGGTCTTGGCCAGGCCGGCGTTGATCGCCGACAGCAGGAACGTGGTCAGAGCGAAGGCCGCCAGCCCGAGCGGGGCCGGGTCGGCTATTCCGCTGGCAGCGGCGACGGGGGCTGGAGCCGGAGCATCATCGTTCGTGCTCAATAGCTTTCCTCCTGAAGTGAATGGCCCGCGCGGCGGCGGCTTGGCCGACCGCGGCCGGGCGGGCGCTCGGATATGCGGGATGGCGCTATTGGCCATGCCAGGCTGACGGCCCGGCATGGGCGGGATTCGCCCGATCGCCGGAAACGAGCAATCCATGGCCTGAAGGACGAAATGGCCATTCGCAGCCTTCCCGTGTCTTCAATGCACTGGAGAACAAGACCAGGCTGAAGATCGTGCCCTGAGCGTAGCGCCAGCGACCTTCTCTTGGGGAGACCCAGTTTTCCCTATTGGCCCGGCTTTCCGCCATCCGGGGCAGGAGGCCCGGCAGGGGACCCGGCGTGCGGTCCGGCGGGCGGCCCGGCAGGCTGGCCGGCGGCCGGAACCGAGCCGGCCAGCCGCAGCACCTCGCTGAGGCCGGACCTGGTGGCCAGCACGTAGATCCGGTCCTGGGCGGTGAGCCGGTATTCCGGGTGCGGCGCCCAGTCGACCAGGTGCGTGCCGGGACCGCGCGTGCCGAGCACCCGGACCGTGCCGCCCGCGTTCACCTCGCCGATCGGCCGCCCGACCAGCGGCGCGTCCGCGCACACCGGAACATCGGCGATGACCAGCACGTGCCGGCCCACGGCGATGGTGCGCAGCACCTGGTGATCGAGCATCGCGGCGGCGAACAGCGGTGCGGCCAGGTAGGAGACCGAACGGGAGATGGTGTTGCTGATCGTGTGCTGGACCCGCCTGGCCAGGTCGTCGTCGTAGAGCCGGACCACGATCCGCGGGTCCTCGGCCAGCGCCCTGGCGTGCAGCGCCGTCTCCAGGTTCACGATGTCGCTGTTGGTCACCGAGACCAGCGCCTGGCAGCTGGTCGATGCCGGCGGCGCGCAGCGTCTCCTCGCGGTGCGTCTCGCCGATGACCACCTTGAGCCCGAGCCGCCTGGCCATCGCCAGCCCGGAGGCGGTCTCGCTCTTGTCCACGCAGACCACGTCCACGCCAAGGTCGTGCAGCTGGCCGACGATCCTGGTCCCGACGTTGCCCAGGCCGGCCACGATGACGTGATCGCTGAGCGGCCGGTCGGTGCCGACGGCGGAGCCGGTCAGCCGGGCGCCGACCACCGCGGCGGTGACCAGCGGCAGGAACGCCATGCCGTCGAAGGTGAGCAGGAACTGGGCGACCTTCTCCGGGGTGGACAGCGACGGGCTGGTGACCGCCGTGCCCGCGGCGTCCAGCAGGGTCAGGTAAAGCGCGTTGCCGACCGAGAACCGGCCGGCGGTGGCCAGCAGCACGAAGCCGACCACCAGCACGCAGAACAGCGCGGTGAACGCGGCGCCCACCTTGCTGCTGACCAGCGCCCGCAGCGCCCGCAGCGCGGTGCCAAGCGGATGCCGGCGCGGCCGGGCCAGCGGGTCGCGCGGCGTCGCCGTCGGCCACCGCCAGCACCAGCCCGGTGCGGGCCGCCTGCGCCGGGCGCAGGTCGGGCTCGGCGGAATCGGCGCTGATCGCGTCAGCCCGCAGACGATGTGGTCGCTGCTGACGTCCTCGCGCCGGGCGACGTACAGGGTGCGGCCGGCCAGCCGGACGTGGCTGGGCGCCGGCTCGCCGAGCGCGGCGGCCACGAACGACGGTGCCGCCATCGCCGACTCCGACAGCACCGCGCAGTCGGTGAAGAACGTCCGGATCCGCTCGCCCAGGCCGGTGTTGAAGATCGCGATGACGAGCCGCAGGTCGGGGTTGATCTCCTGGGCGCGCAGCGCCGCGTGAAAGTTGCCGAGGTCATCCTGGTCCAGCAGGGCCAGGCCGCGCGCGGTGTCCAGGTCCGCGTCGAGGAACGCCTGCCTGCTGGGCTCGGGCCGCTCGATGACCCGGACGCCGGGCAGCCGTCCGATCTGCGGCCCCCGGCCCTGCTCGGCGGACCGCAGCAGGACCGTGACCTGCTGGCCGTACCTGGCGGTGAGTTCCTCGGCCATCCGCAGGGCCAGCGAGCCGCCGCCGCACAGGACGATGTGGTCGCGCCGGCCACGCTGGCGCAGGGCGGGGGACATCCCGCGATCCTATGGGGAATTGCCTACTTATCACCCTAAGGCGAGGCGATCCGGCCGAGCGGCGCCGGCACCTCCGCCGCGGCGGCCCGGTCCAGCAGGAACAGCGTCTGCTGACGGCCGCGCGCCGCCGCCGCGGGTACCCGCACCGGCGCCCGCGCCCGCCCCCGACAGCGCCAGCCTGACGGCCGGCGCCTTGTCGGGTCCCGAGGCGATCACCCACACGTCCCTGGCCGCCTGGATGGCCGGGCGGGTCAGGGTGAGCCTGGTCGGCGGCGGCTTCGGCGCGCCGCGCACCGCGACCACCGGGCGGTCCTGCTCGTAGACGGCGGGCAGGCCGGGGAACAGCGACGCGACGTGCGCGTCCGGGCCGATGCCGAGCAGCAGCACGTCGAAGGAGGGCACCGGGCCGTGGTCCTCGGGCCGGGCGGCGGCCCGCAGCTCGGCGGCGTACCGGCGGGCGGCCGCCTCGGGGTCATTGCCGTCCGGCCCGTCGGAGGCGGGCATCGGGTGCACCCGCCCGGCCGGGATGGCGACGTGGTCAAGCAGCGCGGCGCGGGCGCCGGTCTCGTTGCGCTCGGTGTCGCCGGAGGGCATGAACCGCTCGTCGCCCCACCAGATGTCCAGGTGCTGCCAGTCGATGGCATCCCTGGCCGGGGCGGCGGCCAGCTCGGCCAGCACCCGGGTGCCGATGCCGCCGCCGGTCAGCACCAGGCTGGCCGACGATCCTCCGGCACAGGCGTCCACCAGCCGGGTCACCAGCCGGGCGGCGACGGCCTTGGCCAGCAGCTCTGCGTCCCGGTGCACCAGCACCTGCGGGGCGGCGATGGCGCTAGCTCCTGACCGTGCAGGCCGCGGCGAGCGTCTCGCCGTAGACCTCGTCGGGGTTCAGCCGCCGCAGCTCCTCGGCGAGCAGGTCGGGGGTATCCCGGCGCTGCAGCGCCACGTGCCGGTCGGGCTGGCCGGGGCGGCTGAGCGTCGCGGTGCGGCCGTCATGCCGGGTAATGGCCACGTCCCCGTCGCCGACCCGGAACGACACTCCGGTGATCCCCGGCCCGTCGGAGACCTCCCGCTCGAACGGCACCTGGAGGCGGCTGGTCAGCCACGCGGTCAGCAGCTCGGCGGTCGGGTTGTCCGGCTCGGCGCTGACCGTGCCGCCGAGGATCGTGTCATCGGTCTGGTCCAGCGTCGCCGCCAGCAGCGACCGCCAGGTCGTCGCCCTGGTCCAGCTCAGGTCCGTGTCGCCGGGCCGGTAGGCCATCGCCAGCCGGGTCAGCGCGTCGGCCGGGTGGCTGGCCGAGGCCGCGTCGGTGATCCGGCGCTGCGCCAGCGCGCCGAGCGGCTCGCCGGACGGCACGTCCGGGCAGGTGCCGGGCCACCAGGTGACCACCGGCGTGTCCGGCACCAGCAGCGGCATGACCACCGAGTCCGGGTGCAGGCTCATCGGCCCGTAGAGCCGGAGCAGCACCGTCTGGCCCGGCGCGCCGTCGCCGGACCGGATCTCGGCGTCCAGCCGGGAGACGCCCGCCGCGCCCCGGCTGATCACGCCGAGCACCCGGCACGGGTGCTCCCGGCCGGCCTGGCTGGCCGCCCGGACCGCGTCGTGCTGCCGCGACTCGTCGGTCATGATGATCAGGTTGAGCACCACGCCGGTGGTCGGGCCGCCGAGCTGGTCCCTGGCCCTGGTCAGGGCGCCCCGTACCTCGCCCGTGGTGGTGTCGGTCAGGTCGATGAGCATGGAAGTTCCCCTCGCCTAGAGCCGGCGCCAGGCACGGCCGTCCCGCCCGATCAGCGCGTCCGCGCCGGGCGGCCCCGCGGTCCCCGCGGGGTACTGCTCTGGCTTGTCGTGGCTGGCCCAGTACTCCTCGATCGGATCGAGGATCTTCCAGGACAGCTCGACCTCCTCCTGGCGCGGGAACAGCGGCGGGTCGCCGATGAGCACGTCAAGAAGCAGCCGCTCGTAGGCCTCGGGGCTGGACTCGGTGAACGACTCGCCGTAGGCGAAGTCCATGTTCACGTCGCGTACCTCCATGGCCGAGCCCGGCACCTTCGAGCCGAACCTGACCGTCACGCCCTCGTCCGGCTGCACCCGGATCACCAGTGCGTTCTGCCCCAGCTCCTCGGTGTCGGTGGCCGCGAACGGCAGGTGCGGCGCACGCTGGAACAGCACCGCGATCTCGGTCATCCGGGACGGCAGCCGCTTGCCGGTGCGCAGGTAGAACGGCACGCCCGCCCAGCGCCTGGTGTCGATCTCCAGCCGCAGCGCCGCGTAGGTCTCGGTGACCGAGTCCGGGGCGATGCCCTCCTCCTCCAGGAAGCCGGGCACCTCGATGCCGCCCTGCCAGCCCGTCGCGTACTGGCCGCGTGCCGTGCCCGCCGTCAGGTCCTCGGGGATCTTGACGGCCGACAGCACCTTCTCCTTCTCCGCGCGCAGCGAGTCGGCGGAGAACGAGACTGGCTCCTCCATCGCGGTCAGCGCCAGGAGCTGGAGCAGGTGGTTCTGGATCACGTCGCGGGCCGCGCCGATGCCGTCGTAGTAGCCGGCCCGGCCGCCGATGCCGATGTCCTCGGCCATGGTGATCTGCACGTGGTCCACGTAGCCGCGGTTCCAGATCGGCTCGAACAGCGAGTTGGCGAACCGCAGCGCCAGCAGGTTCTGGACCGTCTCCTTGCCCAGGTAGTGGTCGATGCGGAACACCGCGTGCGGCGGGAACACCGCCGACAGCATGGCATTCAGCTCCTTGGCGCTGGCCAGGTCGTGGCCGAACGGCTTCTCGATGACCACCCGGCGCCACGGCGTGGCGTGGCCCTCACGCTCGGGGGGAGTGGACAGCCCCGAGCGCTTGAGCTGCTGTACCACCTGCGGGAACGCCTTGGGCGGCACCGACAGGTAGAACGCGTAGTTGCCGCCGGTGCCGCGCTCGGCGTCGAGCTGGGCCACGGTCTCCGCGAGCTGGTCGAAGGCGGCGTCGTCGGCGAACTCGCCCGGCACGAACCTGACGCCCTCCGACAGCTGCCGCCACACCTCCTCGCGGAACGGGGTCCTGGCGTGCGCCTTGACCGCGTCGTGGGTCACCTGGGCGAAATCCTCGTGCTCCCAGTCGCGGCGGGCGAAGCCGACCAGCGAGAAGCCCGGCGGCAGCAGCCCCCGGTTGGCCAGGTCATAGATGGCCGGCAGCAGCTTCTTGCTGGCCAGGTCGCCCGTCACGCCGAACAGGACGAGCACGCACGGGCCCGCGACCCGCGGGATCCGCCGGTCGCGCGGGTCGCGCAGCGGATTCGGGATCACTTGCTACCCGCCTTGCCGCCCGCCTTGGCCATCTCGCTGCTGATCGAGTCCAGGAGCTGGCCCCAGGACGCGGCGAACTTCTCCACGCCCTCCTCTTCTAGCACCTGCACCACGTCACCGAAGTCCACCCCGGCCGCGCGCAGCTCATCGAAATACTGGTGTGCCTCGGCATAGCCGCCGCGCACCGTGTCGCCGCGCAGCTCGCCGTGGTCGGCCACATCGCGGATCGTCGCCTCGGGCATCGTGTTCACGATGCCGGGCGCGACCAGCTCGGTGACGTACATGGTGTCGGAGTAGTCCGGGTTCTTGGTGCTGGTCGAGGCCCACAGCGGCCGCTGCGGCCGGGCGCCGCGCTTCTTCAGCGCGGCCCACCTGGGCGTCGCCGTCCGCTGCTCGAACAGCTCGTAGGCCAGCCGCGCGTTGGCGATGGCCGCCTTGCCGCGCAGCGCCAGCGCCGCCGGCGTGCCGATCTTCTCCAGCCGCTTGTCCACCTCGGTGTCCACCCGGCTGACGAAGAAGGACGCGACCGACGCCAGCCCCGGCAGGTCCTCGTCGGAGGCCTGCTCCAGGCCGGCCATGAAGGCGTCGATCACCTCGGCATACCGTTCCAGCGAGAAGATCAGCGTCACGTTGACGCTGATGCCCTCCGCCAGGGCCGCGGTGATCGCCGGCAGGCCCTCGCGGGTCGCCGGGATCTTGATGAACATGTTCGGGCGGTCCACCATCCACCACAGCGCCCGCGCCTCGGCGACCGTCGCGACGGTGTCCCGCGCGATCCGCGGGTCGACCTCCAGCGAGACCCGGCCGTCCTGGCGGTCGCTGGCGTCGTAGGCCGGGCGGAGCACGTCGGCGGCCCAGCGGATGTCCCTGGTGGTAATGGCGCGGGACGCCTCATCCACGGTCACGCCGCGGGCGGCCAGGTCGGTGATCTGCTCGTCGTAGGCGCTGCCCTTGGACAGGGCGCCCGCGAAGATCGTCGGGTTGGATGTCACGCCCACCACGTGGAAGTCGCGCATCAGCATGGCCAGGTTGCCGGTGGCAAGCCGCTCCCTGCTGATGTCGTCCAGCCAGGCCGATACGCCCAGCTTTGCGAGCTGGCCCAGCCGGTCGTCGGGGGTCGTCATGACAATCATCTCCTCCTCGTACACCTAGTGATAGTCGGCCGAGGCCCCGAAATGTTCCAGGCAGGCACTGATGTGGCGGCCGTTCCGGCCGCCCGCACCGGGAAAACCCTATCGCTGGTCGCCCGGGTATCCCCGGTCGCCCAGGTGTCCCCGATCACGGAGCGCAAACGGCAGCAGCAGCGCCGTGGTCCAGATCACCGCCGCGCCTACCTCATGGAACCAGACCACCCCGGCGGGCAGCCCGCTGAAGTACTGCCCGTACCCGATGCCGCCCTGGGCCGCGACCAGGATCAGCAGCAGCCAGCCGAGCCGGACCGCCCGGCGCGGCGCGCCGGACAGCCGCAGGGCCAGCACCAGCGCGATGACCAGCCCGCCGAGCAGCCAGCCGATATCGGCGTGCAGCTGAGTCACCCCGGCCAGCGGCAGCGGGTACCTGGGCACCGTCCGCTGCCCGGCCAGCGGCGCCCCGGCCAGCGGCCCGGTGCCGGTGACCACCGTGCCCGCCGCCATCATCAGCGCGACCACCCCGACCACCGCGAGCGAGATCCACCTGACCTCGGGCCGGACCAGCGGCCTGGCGGGCCCGGTGCCCTCCTGGCACCGCACGTACAGCGCCACGGCCGCGGCCACCAGGGCCGCCGAGGCCAGGTAGTGCGCCGAGACCCAGCCGGGGTTCAGCCTGGTGAGCACGACGATCCCGCCCACCACGGCCTGCACGATGATCGCGGCGGGCTGGGCGGCGGCCAGCCAGACCAGGTCCTTGCGGCGCGGCGCGCCCGGCGCGGCGCGGAACTGCCAGGCGGCCACGCTGACCACGATGGCCACGATGAAGACCGCGATGCCGGCGAGCCGGTTGCCGAACTCGACCCACTGGTGGACCAGCGCCGCGCCGTGGTCGGTCCCGGCGGTCAGGCTGCGGCTGGTGCACTGCGGCCAGTCCGAGCAGCCGAGGCCCGACTCGCTGAGCCGGACGGCCGCGCCGGTCATGATGATGGCGATCGAGCAGGCCAGGCCCGCCACCGAGATCCGGCGCATGGCGGCGGGGGAGGGGGCGAGCAGCGCGCGGGCGGCGGCTCTCGCCCAGCGCAGCGGCGCGGCCGGCGGGGCGGGTGCGGTCGGCGGAGCAGGCGCGGCAAGGTGTCCGGACACGTAGCCATCGTAGGAGCTACCGGTCGCTGGCCGGCTCGCTACCCCGCGGGCGGCGGGGCGGCGGGCGGCGCCGCGCTTTCCTCCGCCGGCCCGCCGCGCGCCGCGCCGGCGCAGGCCACCGTCACGCCGCCGATGGCCAGCCACTGCACCAGGCCGAGCGACTGGTGCAGCAGCGCCAGCCCGGCCAGCGCGGCCACCGCCGGCTCCATGCTCATCCAGATGCCGAAGATCCGGGCCGGGATGCGGCGCAGCGCCTCCAGCTCCAGCCGGTAGGGGATCACCGAGGACAGCAGCCCTACCGCGAGCCCGATGCCGAGGATGGCCGGGCGCAGCAGCGCGGCGCCGCCGCTGATCACCGCCGTGGGGGTCACCACCACCGCCGCGATCACCATCGCGATGCTCAGCCCGCCCGAGCCGGTGAACCGCCGCCCGGTGGAGCGGCTGAGCAGGATGTAGGCGGCCCAGCACGCCGCCGCGGCCAGCGCGAAGCCGACGCCGGCCGCTGCCGAGCCGTGCCCGGTGGCGTGACCGTCCCTGGTGAGCGCCAGCACGCCGGCCGCCGCCAGGGCCACCCAGAGCAAATCGACCAGGCGCCGGGACGAGGCCACCGCGATGGCCAGCGGGCCGAGGAACTCGATGGTGACCGCGACGCCCAGCGGGATGCGGTCGAACGACTGGTAGATCGAGAAGTTCATGAGGCCGAGCGTGACGCCGAACGCGATCACCACCGCCGCGTCCCGCCAGGCCCGGTCCGTCACGATCGACCTGGCCGTGCTCACCAGCCCCCGGCCGCCCAGCACCGCCAGGATCGCCGCCGCCCACCACAGCCGGAGCCCGGTGAAGCCGGCCGCCGACACCTGGCCGAACTCCCGGCCCGCCAGCCCGGCGCCCACCTGCACGCTGACGCAGCCCGTGATCACCAGCACCGACGGCGGGACGCGGCCCGCGCCGCCGCGCCTGGGCGCGGTGGCGGCGGAGCGCCGAGCCTGGCCGGTGGTAACGGCTATTCCCAGCTAAAGTAACGGGCGGCCAGCGCGATGCCCGCGACGGCCCAGCACGCCAGCACCAGCAGGTCCCCGGCTGGCAGGCCAGCGTGCGCGCCGTCGCCCAGCGCCGTCCGCAGCCCGTCGGCCAGCGCGCCGGCTGGCAGCAGCTTCAGCAGCGGCTGGACCCCGGCGGGGAACTTGGCCAGCGGGAAGACCACCCCGCCGATGCCGAGCATGACCAGGTAGAGCAGGTTCGCCCCGGCGAGCGTGGCCTCGGCGCGCAGCGTCCCGGCCAGCAGCATGGCCAGCCCGCTGAATGCGGCGGTGCCGGCGATCAGCAGCAGCAGCGCCCACGCCGCGCCGCCCGCGCCCGGGTGCGGGGCCAGCCCAGCACCAGGCCCAGCCCGGCGATGAGCACCACCTGGAGGGCCTCCACGGCCAGCACCGTCAGGGTCTTGGCGCCGATCAGCCCGCCGCGCGACAGCGGCGACGCGCCGAGCCGCTTGAGTACGCCGTAGCGGCGCTCGAAGCCGGTGGCGATGGCCAGGCTGGTGAAGGCCGTGGACAGCACCGCCAGCGCCAGGATGCCGGGCACCACGAAGTCGATCCGGCTGCCGGGCACGCTGACCAGCGGCTCGTGCCCGAACGCCGCCAGCAGCAGCACCGGGATGATCAGGGTGAGCAGCAGCTGCTCCCCGTTGCGCAGCAGCATCCGCAGCTCAAGCCCGGCCTGCACGGTGATCATCTTGCCCAGCGGGGCCGCGCCGGGCGCGGGGGCGGGCCACCGCTTCGCGGTGCCCGGCTGGTCCGCGGTGCCCGGCTGGTCCGCGATGCTCGTCATGACCCGACCCCCCTCATGACCCGACCCCTCATGACCGCAGCTTCCCGGCCGGTCAGCTCCAGGAACACGTCCTCCAGCGTGCGGCTCTCGATCCGCAGGCTCTG
Source organism: uncultured Actinomycetota bacterium (assembly GCA_963725175.1). GTDB lineage: Bacteria > Actinomycetota > Actinomycetes > Streptosporangiales > Streptosporangiaceae > DASUBV01. Next base: position 453,826 of record CAVRXH010000006.1, on the reverse strand, counting down.
TGCCAGCACGCCGCGCTCCGCGCACCAGGCCGTCACCGAGGCCACCAGCCGCGGGTCCACCCCGTCGTGCACCTCGACCAGGTAATGCCCGGCCGGCGACTCCTTCGCGGCACTGTCCGCCGGCAGCGCCGCGACCAGCCCGTCCAGGTCCAGCCCGGCCTCGGCGCGGAACCGGAGCTGGCCGGTGGACCCGCACAGCTCAAGCGGCGTGCCGCTGGCCGCCACCTGGCCGTGGTCCACGATCACGATGTGATCGGCGAGCCGCTCGGCTTCCTCCATGTAGTGCGTGGCCAGCACCACCGCGGCCCCGCCGGCCCGCAGCCCGTCGATCAGCTCCCAGGTCGCGAGCCTGGCCTGCGGATCCAGCCCGGCCGTCGGCTCGTCGAGGAACACCAGCTCCGGGCGGCCGATGACCGCCGCGGCCAGCGACAGCCGCTGCTGCTGGCCGCCGGACAGCCGCCGGAACGGGGTCCGCGCACTGCCGGCCAGCCCGAGCCGGTCCAGCAGCTCGGCTGGGTCAAGCGGGGTGGCGTAGAAGCCCGCCTGGGCGCGCAGGTACTCACTCGCCCTGGCCGCCGGCGGTATGCCGCCCGCCTGGAGCATCACGCCCACCCGCGGCCGCAGCCGCCGGGCATCGGCCACCGGGTCCATGCCGAGCACCGCGACGGTGCCGTCATCGGCCCGGCGGAAGCCCTCGCAGATCTCGATGGTGGTGGTCTTGCCGGCCCCGTTCGGGCCGAGGACGGCGGTCACCTGACCGCGCGCGGCGGTCATCGAGAGGCCGGCCACCGCCGTGGTGGATCCGTACTGCTTGACCAGGCCGCGGATGTCAACGGCCGGAGGGCTGCTCACGCTGGCGAGTCTAGGGTCGCGCCGCGCGCGCCGGCGCCGCGGGGCGGCACCGCCTGGCCGGGCGGCGTGAGACGCTGGTCCGCGTGGAAATGCCCGTCATCATCGACCGGATCACCGGCCGCGTGCTTGTCCTGGATCCGCGGGGGCGGCTGCTGCTGCTCCAGGGCTTCGACCCGGCCAGGCCGCAGACCCGGTTCTGGTTCACCGTCGGCGGCGGCACCGAGCCCGGCGAGAGCCAGGCCCAGGCCGCCGCCAGGGAACTGCGCGAGGAGACCGGCATCCGCGCCCAGGCCGCCGACCTGGGCGAGCCGGTCTACCGCCGGCACACCGAGTTCAGCTTCAACGGCAAGCTGCTGCGCCAGGACGAGGAGTTCTTCGTGCTGCGCACGTCGCAGACCGCCGTCAGCCAGGACGGCCTGGAGCAGATAGAGCGGGACACCTTCACCGGGCACCGGTGGTGGGACCCGGCGGAGCTGGCAGCCTCGGACGAGCCGTACTACCCGCCCGAGCTGCCACTGATCCTCTCGCGCCTGAACGCCGCGACGCCGCCAGCCGCGGACGAACTAGCGGATGAACTAGCCGCGGACGAACTCGCCTAGCGCCTCGAGCTGCGCCAGCCTGCTCGGCTCGTGCACGTACATCATGTGCCCGGCCTCGTAGTAGGCGAACTCGATGTTGCCCGCCAGCTCCGGCGGGATGGCCAGGTGCGCGAAACTGTGCTCGGCGGCGTAGTACGGGGTCGCGCCGTCGTAGTAGCCGCAGGCCACGTGCACCCGCATGTCCGGGTTGGCGCGCATCGCCGCCGCCAGCTTGTCCGAGACGAAGGTGTGCGCGCCCTCGAACTCCTTGTACGACCACGGCTGCACCCGGTCGGTCAGCACCTCGTATGGCAGGTCGCTGCGGTACTCAAGCTCGCCGCGCACGTAGTGGTTGAGCGCCGCCGCGTAGGGACCGGTGATCGCGTCCATCGACGGGTCGTTACTCCACTGCTCGCGGCCGTAGTCGGTGTCCCAGCCGGTGAACCGGCCGTCAAGCCGGCCCGTGGTGCGCCGCTGTGAGCGGAGCAGCTCGGTGAAGAACCTGACGTGCTCGGGACGCAGGTTGACCCGGTCCACGTAGTCCTCCGACAGCCCGGTCAGCGCGGCGACCCGGCGGATCGCCTCCGCCCGCTCCTCGGCGGACAGCCGCGAGCCCCGGCCAAGCGCCCACAGGTAGTCGCGCTGGGCGTAGGCCTCCGCCTCGTCCAGCACCTCGCGCAGCGGCCGGCCGGGGTGCAGGCCGTGGTAGTGCGCGATGGCGGCGTAGGTGGGCAGGTAGTAGACGAAGGCGTCGTCGTTCCCCGCGGTGAACATGACCGTGCCGAAGTCCAGGACGCTGGAGATCAGCATGACCCCGTTCAGGTACATCCCGAACTTCTCCTGCAGGTAGCGGGACAGCCCGGCCGACCGGGTGGTGCCGTAGGACTCGCCGCACAGGTACTTGGGCGACATCCACCGGTCGCCGCGGGTCAGCCAGAGCCTGATCACCTCGCCGACCGACTCCAGGTCGGCGGAGTAGCCGTGGAAGTCGGCCGGCTTGCCGCCGTTGACCGGCCGCGAGTACCCGGTCGACACCGGGTCGATGAAGACCAGGTCGGAGTGGCGGAGCAGGGTCTCTTCATTGTCCGCCAGCGCGTAGGGGGGCGGCAGCAGCGCGCCGGCGTCGCCGGACAGCACCCGGCGCGGGCCGAGCAGGCCCAGGTGCAGCCATGCGCTGGAGGAGCCGGGGCCGCCGTTGAACGCGAAGGTGACCGGCCGGGTCGCCGGGTCGGCGTCATCCAGGGTGTAGGACACGACGAACACCTCGGCGGTGGCCTGGTGCCCGCCGAACTCCTCGCCGTACTGCTCCTTGCGCAGCACCATCCGCCCGGCGGTGGCGGTGTAGCGCAGCGTCGTCCCGCCGGCATTGATCTCGTGATGGGTCACCGCGAGGTCATCGGCGGGCTCCGGCTTCGCCGGCTTGCCGGTGGTGCTGTCCTTGGCTGGCTTGTCGTTGGCCGTGCTGTCCCTGGCCGTGCTGTCCCTGGCCGTGCTGTCGTCTGCCTGCCCGGAGCCGGCGGCGTCATTCGCGCTAGAGGTCATGGCAAGCAAGGCTAGTCACCGCCGCCGGCGGCGCGGAAGCCGGTTTAACGGGTTCCAGGCCCGGCAGGGCGGGAGCGCGGCCCGGCAGGCCGAAGTGCAGCCCGGCCGGCGTGCCCGGGGGGTGGGACACGCCGGCCGGGGCTCGTGGCCGGCGGGCTACTCCGGCGCGCCGTCGCTTTCCCGCGGGATCGAGAAGAACGGCGACTTGAGCCCGAACCTGGCGATGAACATCAGCACGATGCCGATGGCCAGGATGCCCGCCAGCGACCAGATCTGCGCCGCCGGGGCGCCGATCATCGACTTGACGATAATCCAGCCGAGGAACGCGGCCGCGGCCAGCGGCAGGATGCCCAGCACGATGGCGTCCCAGACGCCGGTGAAGACCCGGCGCCGGTAGTAGACCATGGTGGCCAGCGCGGTCAGGATGTAGAACGCCGCGAACAGCAGGCCGCTGACGTCGACTACGTCGTCGAACGCGTTCTGCACCGAGGTGGCCAGCAGGTAGATCCAGGTCAGCGCCACGATCAGCACGCCGACCAGGATGCTGGCAGAGACCGGCGTGGCGAACCGCCTGGACACCGTGGACAGGAACTCCGGCAGCGTGCGGTAGCTGGCCATGCCGTAGATGATCCGGGCGGTGAGCACGACGCTGGTCAGCGTCAGGGCGATCACCGACAGGGCCAGGGACAGCGCCATCGCCTTGGCCCAGTTCGGGCCGGCGATCTGCTGCGCCACGTAGACCAGCGCGGAGGTGGAGTGCGCCTGGAGCTTGGCGGGGGAGACGGCGCCCTGCAGGCCGATCGTGGCCAGCACGTAGATGCCGGTCAGCAGCACCACCGCCCAGATGGCGGCCCGGCCGGGGTTGATCCGGCGGTGCTTGACCTCCTCGTTGACGTACAGGGTGCCTTCCCAGCCGCTGAAGATGAAGACCGCGATCAGCAGGCCGGACACCGCGCTGCCGTGCCCGCCGACGCCGGACAGGCTCAGCCAGCCGCTGTTGAAGTGCAGCGTGCCGGCGTGATGGTTGAGCACCTCATACAGCCCCGCGATGGCGAACCCGATCAGCAGGGCGTATTCCAGGATGGCCATGCCCACCTGGGTGCGCGCCGTCAGCCTGATGCCCACCACCGCGATGATCATCATGGCGATGGTGACTCCCGTGGCGATGGCGATGTCCGCCCAGGTGCCGCCCGCGTTGCCGTTCTTGCTGAAGACCGCGACCACCGAAGGGCCGAGCACCTCCACGCCGCTGACCGCGCCGGTGAGATATCCGGCGATCATCAGCCATCCGGTGATGAACCCGAGCGACGGGCTGATCGACCTGCCGACCCACTCGAATGACGCGCCGCAATTGGCATTCCACATGTTCAGCCGCCGGTAGGCGTTAGCAATGATGAGCATGGGGATGGCGGTCAGGATGATGACCGGCCCGCCGCCATACGCGGTCGCCGCCGCTAAGGCCGCCAGGGTCAGGCCGACCGACACCGCCGGCGCCGACGAGGCCATCCCGATCACCGTGTCCTGGGCCACGCCGATCGCATCGGGCTCCAGCCTGGCGGGTGGCGCTGATGCCGCACCGGCAACGGCCACGGCCGGTTGATCTGTCATGTGCTCTCCTCTTGCATGCGGGCAGCAGAAAAGGCGCCCCCATTGGGGGCGCCTCCAGGGATCAGCCCAGGTAATCCGGCGCGGGCCGGGCGCAGACAGGATCGGCGGGTGATCACCCGCGAGATCATAGCGGCCGTTTACGGGACCAGGCGATGGTTACCACCCATTATTGCCATGTTTGTGTCATGGCCATGATTTTCGGCTACGCCGTAAATAGCGCTGGAGAAGCCGGGCTACGCCGAGACCGGCTCCGTCCGGCGGGCCGCGGCGCTGACCAGCGCGCGGATCAGGCTCAGGTCCTCGCCCGCCTCCGGGTGCCATTGCACGCCCACCGCGAACGGGTGCCGCGCCGGGTCCAGCTCCGCGGCCTCGATGGTCCCGTCAGCGGCCCACGCCGTCGCCACCAGCCCGTCGCCCAGCTTGTCCAAGGCCTGGTGGTGGTGCGTGGCCACGACTACCGGCAGGTGGTCGGTCAGGTCGGTGCGGCGCAGCACCGAGGCGAGCAGGCTGCCCGGCGCGACCGACACCGCGTGCGCGCCGTAGCCGCTGGCTTCCGGCGCGTGCTCGTCGTGCCCGACAAGGTCGGGCAGGTACTGGTGCAGCGTGCCGCCGAGCCCCACGTTCATCACCTGCATGCCGCGGCAGATGCCGAGGACCGGGAGCTGGCGGTCCAGCGCGGCCTGCCACAGCGCCAGCTCGGCGCTGTCCCGCCGCGGGTTGGCCTGCCCGCAGTTCGGGTCCCGCGGCGCGCCGTACTCGGCGGGCTCGATGTCCCCGCCGCCTGCCAGCACCAGGCCGTCGACCCGGCCGACGGCGTCCTCGATGCCGTCCACCGGCGGCAGCAGCACCGGGATGCCGCCGGCCTGCGTGACCCGCGCCACGTACCGGTCGGGGACCAGCACCGCGTCCATGCTCCACGAGCCCCAGCGCGCGTGCTCCCGGTAGCTGCTGATGCCGATCAGCGGCCGGCGATCAGCGGGACCCGTCCATTCGCTCACTGAGCTTCCCTTCCTCCGCCTGCCCGTGCTGCTGGCGCCTGCCCGTGCTGCTGGCGCCTGCCCGTGCTGCTGGCTGCGCCCGAGCTTACAGCGGCGTCACGTACGCCCCGCTGATCCCGCCATCCACCAGGAACTGCGACGCGGTCATGAACGAGGAGTCGTCACTGGCCAGGAACGCCACCGCCGCCGCGATCTCCGCCGGCTCGCCGAACCGGCCCATCGGGATGTGCACCAGCCGCCGCGCGGCCCGCTCCGGGTCCTTGGCGAATAGCTCCTGGAGCAGCGGCGTGGACACCGGCCCCGGGCACAGCGCGTTGACCCTGATGCCCTCGCGGGCGAACTGCACGCCCAGCTCGCGGGTCATCGCCAGCACCCCGCCCTTGGACGCGGTATAGGAGATCTGCGAGGTCGCCGCGCCGAGCACCGCCACGAACGAGGCCGTGTTGATGATCGAGCCCTTGCCGCGCCGCCGCATGTGCGGGATCACGTACTTGCAGCACAGGTAGACCGAGGTGAGGTTGACCTCCTGCACCCGGCGCCACGCCTCGATGCCGGTGGTCAGGATGGAGTCGTCCTCCGGCGGCGAGATGCCCGCGTTGTTGAACGCGATGTCGATGCCGCCCAGCCGCTCCGCCACCTCGTCGAACAGCCGCGACACCTGCTCCTCGCTTGACACGTCCGCGGCCAGGAACAGCCCGCCGGCCTCCGCCGCCGCGGCCTTGCCCGCCGCCTCGTCAATGTCGACGGCGACGACCTTCGCGCCCTCTGCCGCGAACCGCCGCGCGGTGGCCAGCCCGATGCCGCTGCCGGCGCCGGTGACGACGGCGACCCGATCCTTCAGCCGTTCCATGATTCTCCGTTCGCTTATGCGGTAGCCACTCAGCGGTAGCTACTCAGCGGCGATGAACACGTTCTTGATATCGGTGAAGCTGGCCAGCGCGTCGGGCCCGAGCTCGCGGCCGAGCCCCGACTGCTTGAATCCGCCGAACGGGGTCCAGTACCGGACCGAGGCATGCGAGTTGACCGACAGGTTGCCGGTCTCGACGGCTCGCGCCACCCGGATCGCCCGCCCGATATCGCCGGTCCAGATCGAGCCGGACAGGCCGTAGGGGGTGTCGTTGGCGATCGCGATGGCGTCCGCCTCGTCCTCGAACGGCGTGACCGTGACGACCGGCCCGAACACCTCCTCGGTGTAGGCGGGGTAGTCGCGGGAGACCGGCGCCAGCACCGTCGGCGGGTACCACCAGCCAGGCCCGGACGGCGCGCTGCCCCGGAACGCGACCGGGGCGTCGCCGGGCACGTAGCCGGCGACCCGCTCCCGGTGCGCGGCGGAGATCAGCGGGCCCATCTGCGTCTCGGCGCTGGATGGGTCCCCTACCCGCACGCCCCGCACGGCCGGCTCCAGCAGCTCCATGAACTTGTCCATGACCGTCCGCTGGACCAGGATCCGGGACCGGGCGCAGCAGTCCTGGCCCGCGTTGTCGAACACCGCGTACGGCGCGGTGGCCGCCGCCTTCTCCAGGTCGCAGTCGGCGAACACGATGTTCGCGCTCTTGCCGCCCAGCTCCAGGGTCAGCCGCTTCACCTGGGCGGCGCAGCCCGCCATCACCTGCCTGCCGACCTCGGTGGACCCGGTGAAGACGATCTTCCGGACCGCCGGGTGGCCGACCAGCCGCTGCCCGACGACGCTGCCCTTGCCCGGCAGCACCTGGACCACGTGCTCCGGCAGCCCGGCCGACAGCGCCAGCTCGCCGATCCGCATCGCGGTCAGCGGGGTCAGCTCGGCCGGCTTGGCGACGACCGTGTTCCCCGCCGCCAGGGCCGGCGCCAGGCCCCAGGCCAGGATCGGCATCGGGAAGTTCCACGGCACGATCAGGCCGACCACGCCCAGCGGCTCGGCGAAGGTGACGTTCAGCCCGCCGTGCACCGGGATCTGCCGCCCGCCCGCCCGCTCCGGCGCGCCCGCGTAGTACAGCAGCACGTCGCGCACGTGCTCGGCCTCCCACCTGGCCTGCCCGGCCGGGTGTCCGGACCCGCTGATCTCCAGCGCGGCCAGCTCGGCCGCGTGCGCGTCCACCTCGGCCGCGAACCGGCGCAGCAGCCGGGCCCGGTCGCCAGGCGAGATGGCCCGCCAGCCGGCCTGCGCGGCGGCGGCCCGCTCGATGGCGGCGTCGGCTTCCGCCGCCGAGGTCAGGCCGACGGTGGTGACGGTCTCCTCGGTGGCGGGGTTGACGACGGTGAACTGGCTGAGGTCAGGCATGATCCACTTCTCTGTTAGCGGGAATAAGTGGGTTAGCGGGAATAAGTGGCCTACAGGCGCTCGAAGCAGCGCTTAAGCTCCCAGTCCGTGACCGCCGCGTCGAACGCCGCCAGCTCCACCCGCGCGTAGTTCGCGTAGTGCGCGACCACGTCCGCGCCGAACGCCGCCGCCGCCAGCTCGCTGCCCTCCCACAGCTCCAGCGCCTCCCGCATCGTCGAAGGCACCCGCGGCCCGTCATCGGAGTAGGCGTTGCCGGCGCAGGCGTCCTCCAGCGGCAGCTTCCTGTCGATCCCGTCCAGCCCGGCGGCGATCATCGCCGCGACCGCCAGGTACGGGTTCACGTCCCCGCCCGGCGTCCGGTTCTCCGCGCGCAGTCCGAGCCCGTGGCCGACCAGCCGCACCGCGCAGGTGCGGTTGTCGATGCCCCAGCGGACCGCGGTGGGCGCGAAGCTGCCCGGCACGTAGCGCTTGTAGGAGTTGATGTTCGGCGCGTAGAACAGGGTCAGCTCGCGCAGCGCGGCGAGCTGGCCGGCCAGGAAGTGCTCGCCGGCCTCCGACAGCCCGTGTGCCTGGTCCCCGGCCAGCACGGGGGTGCCGTCGGCGCCGCGCAGCGACAGGTGGATGTGGCAGGAGTTGCCTTCCCTGATATCCGGCTTGGCCATGAACGTGATGCTCATGCCCTCCTGCGCGGCGATCTCCTTGGCCCCGGTCTTGTAGATCGAGTGGTTGTCGCAGGTGGCGGCCGCCTCGGCGTACCGGAAGGCGATCTCGTGCTGGCCCAGGTTGCACTCGCCCTTGGCGGACTCCACGTACATGCCCGCCCCGGTCATGCCGTTGCGGATCTTGCGCAGCAGCGGCTCGACCCTGGAGCCGCCCAGGATCGAGTAGTCCACGTTGTACTGGTTGGCCGGGACCAGGTCCCGGTACGCCTTGCCGGCCGCTTCCTCGTAGGAATCGCGGTAGACGATGAACTCCAGCTCCGTCCCGGCCATGGCGACCAGCCCGCGCTCGGCCAGCCGCCGCACCTGCCGGTCCAGGATCTGCCGCGGCGAGGCCGTCACCGGGGCGCCGTCCAGCCAGGTCAGGTCCGCGATGACCAGCGCCGAGCCCTCGTGCCACGGCAGCCGCCGCAGCGTGGCGAAGTCAGGCCGGAGCACGAAGTCGCCGTAGCCGGTCTCCCACGAGGACATGGCGTACCCGTCGACGGTGTTCATCTCGACGTCCACCGCCAGCAGGTAGTTGCAGCCCTCGGCGGCGTGCTCGGCGACCTCCTCGACGAAGTACTCGGCCGCCAGCCGCTTGCCCTGGAGCCGTCCCTGCATGTCGGTGAAGGCGAGGACGATCGTGTCGATCTTCCCCTCGCCGACCTCCACTCGCAGCTGCTCCAGGGTGAGCATGCCGTGCCGCAGACCGCCCAGCCGCAAACCGCTGTCCCGCGAACCGCTGTGCTGCGAACCGCTGTGCCCCATGTCCACCGCTGATCTGCTCCCTTGATTACGCCGACAGGTCGCGCTCGATCTGCGCCAGCTCCTCCGCCGACCCCTGCACCCGCGGCCCGGTGAACCAGTTCCTGGCCGAGACCAGCCAGTAGATGCCGGCGAAACCGAGCACCACGGCCACGGCGACCACCGTGTAATTGAAGTTACCAGCGGTAATCGGGCTGACCTGCGGCAGCATGAACAGGATCGTGATGATCACGACCCAGGTCACCGCGATGATCCCGATCGGCTTGCTCCACCGGCCCAGGTGCCAGGGGCCGCGCTGGAAGTCATCGCCCTGGCGCAGCCGCAGGAACGTGGGCAGCACGTAGGCGATATACAGGCCGATGACCGCGATCGAGGTGACCGCCGCGTACGCGGCGTAGTTCCACAGGTAGGGCAGGCCGAGCACGAACGCGAAGCCGGCGGCCAGCCAGATCGCGTTGGTCGGGGTCCTGGTCCGCTTGTTCACCCGGTGCCACAGCGACGAGCCGGGCAGCGCGCCGTCGCGGGAGAACGCGTAGATCATCCGCGAGTTGGCGGTGACCGAGGACATCCCGCAGAACAGCTGGGCGCCGATCGCGACCAGCAGCAGCAGCTTGCCGCCGGTGGCACCGATCGCGTCGATGAAGATCTGCGCCGGGGGCACCCCGGTGGCCGAGCCGACCTCCCCGGTGTAGTTCTGGATCGCGAAGGTGATCCCGATGAGCAGCACCCAGCCCGCGAACAGCGAGACCACGATCGACATCACGATGCCGCGCGGGCCGCTGCGCGCCGCGTCGTGGGTCTCCTCCGTCATGTGCGCCGAGGCGTCGTAGCCGGTGAAGGTGTACTGGGCCAGCAGCAGGCCGATCAGCACCACGTAGAGCATGCTGGAGAAGCCGGTCCTGTTCACCGTGTGCCCGAACACGAAGCTGAACGACTGGTGGTGCGACGGCACGAAGGCCAGCACCCCGACGATGATCAGCACGCCGAGCAGGTGCCACCACACGCTCACGTCGTTCAGCAGCGCCACCAGCCGGACCCCGAACTGGTTCAGCACCCCGTGCAGCGCCAGCACTATCGCGTAGACCAGCACCACGTGCGGCGGCGACGCCGAGATGCCCCACTGCAGGTCAAGGAACGCGCTGATGAACAGCGCCGCGCCGAAGTCGATGCCCGCCGTGACGGCCACCTGGCCCAGGAAGTTAAACCAGCCGGTGAACCACGACCAGGCCGGCCCGTTGGTCCGGGCCAGCTTCGCGGCCCAGTAGTAGAGGCCGCCCGCCGTCGGGTAGCTGGAGCACACCTCGGCCATGGCCAGGCCGACGAACAGGGTCATCACCCCGACGAACGGCCAGCCCCAGACGATGACCGCCGGGCCGCCGGTGTTCATCCCGAAGCCGTAGAGGGTCAGGCAGCCGGACAGGATCGAGATGATCGTGAACGAGACCGCGAAGTTCGAGAACCCCGACATGCGCCGCCGCAGCTCCTGGGCGTAGCCGAGCTGGTGCAGGGTCTCCTCGTCGCTACTGAGCGGGGACGGTGTCTGCTCGTTGACCGCCATGGCTGCTCCACTGATCTAGCAGGGTAAGTACCAATGGTCTATTATCGAACCATTGACGGGGCTACGAGGCGTGTTGTCAAGGGGCAAGTCTCCGGCACGCGGGCAAGGGGGGGACCCGCGTGCCGGAGACGGTGCTGCCAGAGATGGTGCCGCGCTTGACTCGGCGGGCGCGATGACCTCACCGGTGAGCGCCGGGGCGGCCGGGATGCTGCTGCCGGTCCGGCAGGGCAACGCGTTCGAGGAGACGGTCGAGCGGCTGCTGACCGTGATCAAGCTCGGCATGGTCGCCGACGGCGAGCGGTTCCCGCCCGAGCGCGAGCTCGCCGCCCAGCTCGGCATCAGCCGGCTGACCCTCCGCGAGGCGCTCGGCGAGCTGCAGCGGGCGGGCTATGTGTGCAGCCGGCGCGGCAGGTCGGGCGGCACCTTCGTCACCTACACCAGGCCCGAGCCCGACCATGGCGAGCTGCGCCGCCTCGCGGCGGAAGACGGGGACAAGCTCAGCGACGCGCTGACCTTCCGGCTGGCCGTGGAGAGCGGCGCCGCCGAGGCGCTCGCCACGGCGTTCGCCGCGAACGGGGCCGGGATCGCCGGGATCGCCGAGGTCGGCGCCGACGGCAGGGCCGCGCTGCTCGCCCGGCTGGAGGACGTGAACGGGGCCAGCCCGCAGGACTACCGGCGGCTGGACACGCTGTTCCACCTGTGCATCGCCGAGCTGACCGGCTCCAGCCTGCTGCTGGCCGCCTGCACCGACGCCAGGCTGCGGCTGAACGACCTGCTCAACGCGATCCCGGTGCTCCAGCGCAACATCGACCACACGGCCGTCCAGCACCGCGCCATCGTCACCGCGATCCTGGCCGGCGACGCGCCAGCGGCACGGGCCGCCGTGACCGAGCACCTGGCGGGCACCGGTTCGCTGCTGCGCGGGTTCCTCCGATAACCGGGCCCGCCTGTACGGAACGGCGGTCCGCTACGTCAGCCGTTCAGGCTCAGATCGGTGGTTGTCGCCGTCACGGGACTGGGCACGCGGTCGCCGTCTCCCGGGACGCCGTCCCTGGGGAATGGCACCGACATCCGCGACCGGGCCGCGCCGCCGCCCTGGGCCAGGCCGCTGCGCAGCAGGGAGCCGAGCAGCGTGACGCTGATGGTGAAGGCCAGCGCGGTCGCCATGTTCGAGCCCATCATGTGCCTGGTCGTCTCCACGCCGGCGAAGAACGCCGCCGGGACGAACGCCGCTACCGCGCAGCCGGTCAGGCACAGCACCACCACCGCCGCGTCGTGATGCCACGGTGAACGGCGCGGCCGGCGCAGCGTGACGACGGCCAGCGCGAGCATCGCCGCCCACAGGGGGATGAGCCAGAACAGGCCCAGCATCGCCGGGATTACCCCCTCGATCGAGCTGATGATCTGCACCCGGTTCTCCAGCGAGCCCGGCGGCAGCTTCGAGCCGGGCGCGTAGTTGCCGAGGTAGGTCACCCGCAGGTCCAGCGCCTGCACCGCCGCGCTCTGCGCGATCTCAATGCTCTTGATCGGGTGCGTCACCAGGAAATGCGCCAGGTTGGAATCGGTGAACTTGCCCGCGTACTTCGACCACAGCGGGTCGTAGTACACCGAGTGCCGCGCCCAGAACGTGTCCCCGGAGTACTGCGCGAAGGACACCGGCAGGCCCAGCGCCCGGAGGTAGGAGTCGCCAACGGGCGTGGTGTCCGCGCGGGTGATGATGTCACCGAACACCACGTCCACGACCTGCTCCTGATGCAGCTGCCTGGTGTACGGCGACGATGCGTCCGCCGAGGCATACGACACGGTCGCCGCCGCCAGCAGGCCCGACACGATCACCGCCGCCGCCATCCGCCCGGTCAGCAGCCGGTCAATGCCGCGCCGCCCGTCCCGCGCCGTCGCCGCCATGATCAGCCCGCCGATCACCGGCACGATCAGGACGAGGTACTGCTCCTTCGACAGGATGCTCAGGTAACCGCCCGCCCCGGCCATCACCACGCCGGCCGCCGACGCCCAGCCGCCTCTGCCCAGGTAAGCCAGGCCGGCCGCGACCAGCGCCAGTCCCGTGAGCGTCGCGCCCTCGCTGTACGGGCTCGCGAACGTGTCGAAGAACGCGGCGTCCGCCAGCACCAGCCAGAGCACCCCGGCGACTACCAGCCGGCTGCGGACCGACACGCCGAACCCACAGGCGATGCTTGCGATCGCCGCCGATGCCAGCGCGCAGGTCAGCACGCCGAGGGCGATCAGGTTCACCTTCCCGGACAGGCCGAGGACCGGTGTCAGCCACTGCGCCGCGACCAGCAGGAGATGCTGCGATGACTGATACACGCTGGCATGCGCGCAGGCGGAGGGGGAGACGGCGTACCGGAAGTAGGCGTACGCGTCGTACCTGACGTGACCGCCGGTCACCGGCGCGACGCCGAGGCCGCACATCAGCCGCGGGCCGTCGCCGCCGTCGGCGAGCCCGACGGGGGAGGGCACCAGGAACCGGAACAGGAACAGGGCCATGGAGCCGCCGAACACGTATCCCCAGTGCATCCAGAACCTGGGCATCCAGAACCTGGGCACCCAGAACCGGGGCATCCGGAACCTGGGCGTCCAGAACCTGGGTGTCCTGGACTGGGGCATCCGGAACTGCCGCGCGCTTCTCCCTGATGAGGTCCTGGTTGAGCGGGCCTGTGCTGACGAGGTGCGTGCTGATGAGGTCCCTGCGGATGTCGCTGGCACCTGGATTGGGTCGGCGGCTGACTCCGGCCTGGCTTGCCCGCGCCGGCCCTGCCCGAGCTTGCCCTGGCCCCGCCCGCTCCGGCCCCGTCCGCTCCGGCCCCGCCCGCTCTCGGGCCGTCGGCCTTGGCTCCCGCGAGCCTGGTCCCGTCCGTCCCGTCCGTCCCGTCCGTCCCGTCCGGCCGTGCTGCCCGCAGGCTTGCCCCGGTGGGCCGTGCCCGCATCCGGATCGGTTGGCCAGCCCAGCCACCGTTCGTGCTGCCGCCCCTGAGAAGCCGGCTGGCCCCGCCGGCCGACCCCGTCTTTCACCATCGCATGACGCGCCACGGTTCCCCCTTCTCCGCGTCACGGAGCGTAATCCTCCGTGGCGCGCCGTCAGGGGATCCGCGAGGCTGCGCGTGTTCATCGCGAACGCAGGCATAGCCCGCCGAGCCGCGCCTTGCTCCCATCGCACGATGTAGCCGGTTTCACACGACGTAGGCACCCCACACGACGTAGTCATCTCACACGACGTAGCGGTCGGGCGTCGCCGTATAGCTGCGCCCCGCTGGCGTGGTCCACCGGAGCACACCCGGTTCGGGCTGCGTCAGGCTCCAGCCTGGGAGTTGCTTGATCTTGTGGTGCAGTCGGCACTCGCAGTTCAGATTGCACTCACATGTCGGGCCGCCGCGATGGTAGGCCGTCGTGTGGTCGAGGTCGGTGCGGGAGGCGGGCTGGCGGCAGGACGGGTTGCGGCAGGTCTGGTCGCGCACCTGGACGAACTCGCGAATCCGCGGCGACGGCCGGTACCCGCTGGCTGCCCCGGCGTGCGAGCACCGGTCCGGCGGACCGGTCCCTTCCCGGTCGCGCTGTCCTTCCTGGTCGCGCTGTCCTTCCTGGTCGCGCTGTCCTTCCCGGCTGCGCTGTCCTTCCCGGCTGCGCTGTCCTTCCCCGTAGCGCTGTACCCCCTGGCCGCGCTGCCCCCGCGCCCGCGCAGCGGCACGCTCGGCAGCTCTCCAGATGCCAGCAAGCAGGCCCGCCCCGCTGTCGCCTATCCCGCTGCCGCCAATCCCGCTGACGGCCAGCGCGGCTGCCAGCTTCGGTGCCAGCACCGCGGCGGCCGTCCGCTTCGCGCTGCCCGAGCCAGGCGAAGCCATGCTCAGCGCCGTCTCGGCCACCGTGACCGTCACTCGGCCAACCATGCCAGGACCAGTCCGCCGCTCGCCGCCGCTCCGCGGCCGCCGCCGGTAAACCGGCTCAGTCGCCAGCGCCTCGCCGTCAGCGGTCGTGAGGACTACGCGCCACCGGACCGCCGGGTCCAGCGCGGCGGCTGCTACCAGTGGCAGCGCCTCATCCGGAGTGACGAAACCGATCCGGCTCAGCCGGGCAGGCAGCGTTGCCGCCCCGGTCAGCACCCGCCAGGGAATCGTCAGGTCCAGCAGTCCGGGCGGCGGCCGTCCGGAAATCCCGGCCGACCCCCGCCGGTCGGTGCTGGCCTGATCACCCGCAGTCTTTCCTGCACTGGTCAATGGGCCGGCGCGTGCTCCATCGCCGAACCTGGCCCCGGCCGGCCCGGAAGGCGCGCCTTCGCCCAGCCGCGCTACTTCTTCCAGCGGTGCCGGGCGTGTCCACGCGGGCGGAAGTCGAGTCCCTGACAACTGGGGCCAGGCCCGCGGCGGTTCCTGCGCCAGGCGGCCGTCGTCCTCGTCTTCGTCGTACTCGGACCGCCCGTCCCACCCCGCCTCGCCCGTGCCTTCGCCCTGCACGCCATCGTGCTGTTCGCCAGCGTCGCGCCCGCAGTCTGTCCCGGAGTTGTCCGGCCGCCCATCGCCGGGTCGAGAGCCGTCCGCCCGCGCACCACCAGCCCGCGTGCCTCCCGGCCGACGGCGACCCGACCCCGTCCCATCCGCCCCCCGGCCCCACCCGGCCCGCCAGAACCAGCGCCGCCAGAACCAGCCTCACCGCCCGGACCCGGTGGCTGATCCGGCGACTCATCCCCGCCCTGCGGAACCGGCGGCATCGTCCCAAGCAGCAACCCGAGGAACACATGCGCCCGCAGCAGGTCGATACCCCCCGTCGCGCCCGATGACTTCAGGGCGCGAGCCAGAGCGGTGATCCGGGCCATCGCCGCCGCCGCGTGCACCCCCGGCAGGCTCGAACCCGCCAGTGCCGCAGTCCCGTCGTGATCGGGATACAGGCTCACCTTGGCCTCGCGCTCCGCGCGCCGCCGGCGATCGTCGGCGCCGCCAGGGTCGATGGTGAGGATCGCCCGCTTCAACGCGGCTCGCAGTTGCCCCGTCGTCTGCTGCCCCGCCTTCGGCAGCACCACCGCCTCGACCGCCCGCGCCGTGTCGTCATCCAGCAGCGCGGTCGCCTCGGCGATGATCCGGGCGCGAGTCAGGTCGATGGTGCCCGCCGCCAGGGCCGCGCCGGTGGCCCGCAGTCGCCAGGCCAGGCTGATCCCCAGGCCAGCCCACCAGGTCGCGCCGTAATGCGACATGGACAGGGCCAGCGATACCTCGCCCGCCGCGCTGGCCGAAAGGCTGGCCAGGCCCTCGTCGTCGGTGCCGATGTGCTCGTCCCTGGCGGCGGCGCGCGACGCGACCGTGGCGACCGCGCGCAACTCGCCGGCCTGTGCCCAGGAGGCGACCTTGCGGTAGCAGGCCGCGACCCCCGGCAGGTCCCAGTCCGACAGCCCGGCAGGCGCGGCCCCGGCCAGCCAGCCGGCCAGCGCCGGCCCGGCCGGCAGCAGTTCGGCGAGCTCGCCGGTCACGTCGCGCACGGTCCCGCCGCCCGCCGCCTCGATAGCGGCGGTCTCCTCGGCGAGTACCGTCTCCTGGTCCGCGAGCTCCCCGCCCGGTGCCGCGCCCAGGGACGTCAGCAACCCCGCTAGGTCAAGCCCATCCAGATCAAGCACGAACGCGGCGCCAGACCCAGCGGCGCCAGACTCAGCAGCGCCAGACTCAGTCGGCCGATCGCTCCCCGCCCCGGCGTCGCTCCCCGCCCGAGCCTCGTCCTCAGCCACCGCGCCACCTCCGTCCGGCCCGTCGCGTCTTAGATCACCATAGCGACCCCCGCTGACATTCTCCGATAAGGCTCGAACAGGCAAGCGATTATTAGCCCACAGCAGATCCCGTGCCCACAGCAGATCCCGCGCGCCGCCGGAAACACGACGCCTCAGGTCATCCCGCCGCTCAGGTCATCCCGCCGCACCGAACCACCAGCCGTTCCGGCCCGCGCAGGTTCAGGTTCGGCCGGTAGCTCAGCCCGCCCGCCGCCAGCTCCGGCTCCGTCACCCGCGCCGCGAACGCCCGGATCGCCGCCGTCGCCTCCAGCCGCGCCAGCGGCGCCCCCAGGCAGAAATGCGGTCCCGCCCCGAACGCCAGATGATCCCCGCCCCGCCCCGAGCCCACGGCGCTCGCCCCGCCCCGTCCCGGGCCCGAACCGCCCCTCCCCCGCCGCACATCGAACCGGTCAGGATCGGTGAACACCTCCGGATCCCGCCCCGCCGCCGCCAGCAGCAGCAAGATCACCGCTCCGTCCGGTGCCGTCACGTCCCCGACCGTCATCTCCCCGCGCGCCACCCGCGACGTGAGCTGCACCGGCGCGTCGTACCGCAGCGTCTCCTCCACCGCGCCGCCCGCCAGCCCCGGGTCCGCGCGCACCAGCGCGAGCTGGTCCGGGTGCCGCAGCAGCGCCAGGATCGCGTTGGAGATCAGGCTGACCGTCGTCTCGTGCCCCGCGACCAGCAGCAGCACGCAGGTCGCGATCAGCTCCCTTTCCGTCAGCCGCTGCCCGTCGTCCTCCGCCCTGATCAGCTCGGAAAGCAGGTCCTCGGACGGCCGCGCCCGCCGCCGCGCGATCAGCTCGCGAAAGTAGGCCGCGAACTCCGATCGCGCCGTCCTGACCTGCTCGGCCTGCTCGCGTGCCTGGTCCGGCGTGATCCCGAACGGCGGTTGCAGTGAATGCGCCAGCCGCCCCGACCAGCCCGCGAACCGCGGATGATCCTCCGCCGGCACCCCCAGCAGCTCCGAGATGATCCGCACCGGCAGCGGGTAAGCCAGCTCCCGCACCACGTCAAACTCTCGCGCGCCCCCCGCCCCGCCGCCTGCCCCGGCAGCCCCCAGCAGCTCATCCGCCAGCGCCACGATCCGCGGCTCCAGCCGCGCCACCGTCCGCGCCGTGAACGCACGGGACACCAGCCGCCGCAGCCGCGTATGGTCCGGCGGGTCGAGGAACAGGAACGAACGCAGCCCTGCCGCCTCGCCCGGCTCCTCCGAGCCAGACCCAGGCTGAATGGGCGACAGCGACGTCAGCAGCGACCTGGACCGGTCACTGCTCGCCCGCGGCTCGCGCAGCACCCGCGAGCAGTCCCGGTGCCGCCCCGCCACCACCAGCGCCCCGTCGAACTCCGCGAACGGCGACGCCGCCCGCAGCCGCGCCAGCAGCGGATAAGGATCGGGCAGAATGGCCGGATTCGCGAGGTCGGCGAGCGCCGGCCGGGAACGGCCCGCAACACCCGGATCGTCCATGCTGTCATCATCGCAGCCCGCGCCCCCGCCACCCATGGCCCAGGCCCGCCAGCCGCGGAAGGCAGCACCCAAAAACCCCGATACGGAACGCATGGTCCCCGCCGCCCCCCGCCCTCCGGCCCAGGCCAGGCACCCGCCGAAAGCCCGCTGCGCGCCCCCGGCCGCCCGTGTGCCAGCCCCGATTGCGCCCCAG
Source organism: uncultured Actinomycetota bacterium (assembly GCA_963725175.1). Taxonomy (GTDB): domain Bacteria; phylum Actinomycetota; class Actinomycetes; order Streptosporangiales; family Streptosporangiaceae; genus DASUBV01. The sequence goes on along the minus strand of CAVRXH010000006.1, from coordinate 435,539 downwards.
GAACGAATTACGGCACAATGATGTTGTCAAAACAGTGAGCGCGGCGCGGAGAGGGCACGGGAGGTGACCATGACACACGAGCAGGCAGCGGCCCGAGAGCAGACAGTGCCTCGGGAGCACGCAGGACCGGAGACGTTCGCCGAAGCGCGTGCCAGCGGCACCGACCGCGCCGAGCGCAGCACCAGGGGCCGGATCGCCCGGCTCATCCTGGAGAACGGCCCCGCCACCGCGGCCGGCCTGTCGGCCCGCCTGGGCCTGACCCCGGCCGGCGTCCGGCGGCACCTGGACAATCTCCTCGCCGACGGCATGATCGAGACCAGGATGGCCCGCACCTACGGGAACCGCGGTCGCGGTCGCCCCGCGCGGATGTTCGCCATCACCGACGCCGGGCGGCGTGCCTTCGAGCACGCCTATGATGACCTGGCCAGCAGCGCGCTACGCTTTATCGCGCAAAAGGCCGGCCCGGACGCGGTCGCGGAGTTTGCCCGTCAGCAGATCTCCGAGCTGGAGCGCCGCTACCAGCCCGTGGTCGAGGCGGCCAGCCCCGCGCGGCGGGTGCAGGCGCTGGCGGAGGCGCTGTCCGCGGACGGATATGCCGCCGCCGCGAGTGGTGCCCCTGCCGCCGGCGGGGGAGACCAGCTCTGTCAGCATCATTGCCCGGTGGCGCGAGTCGCCGAGCAGTACCCGGAGCTGTGCGAGGCGGAGACAGAGGCGTTCGGGCGGTTGCTCGGCACGCCCGTTCAGCGCCTCGCGACCATCGCGCACGGCGACGGGATATGCACCACGCATGTCACGGCGTCAGAACTCGTGCACAACCGTAGTAACGACAACAAGTCCGGAGGAATCTCCGCATGACCACAACCGCGCACCCGGAGCTTGAGGGGCTGGAACGATACAAGTTCGGCTGGGCCGACTCGGATGTGGCGGGCGCGGCCGCGCGCCGCGGGCTGTCCGAGGACGTGGTCCGGGACATCTCGGCCAAGAAGGACGAGCCCGAGTGGATGCTGGAGCTGCGGCTACGCGGCCTGCGGCTGTTCGGCCGCAAGCCGATGCCGAACTGGGGCTCTGACCTGTCGGGCATCGACTTCGACAACATCAAGTACTTCGTCCGCTCCACCGAGAAGCAGGCAGCGAGCTGGGACGACCTGCCCGCGGACATCAAGAGCACCTACGACAGGCTGGGCATCCCCGAGGCGGAGAAGCAGCGCCTGATCGCCGGGGTGGCGGCTCAGTACGAGTCGGAGGTCGTCTACCACAAGATCCGCGAGGACCTGGAGCAGCAGGGCGTCATCTTCAAGGACACCGACACGGCGCTCAAGGAGCACCCGGAGCTGTTCCGGGAGTACTTCGCCACCATCATCCCGGTTGGCGACAACAAGTTCGCCGCGCTGAACACCGCGGTCTGGTCCGGCGGCAGCTTCATCTACGTGCCGAAGGGCGTGCACGTGGAGATCCCGCTGCAGGCCTACTTCCGGATCAACACCGAGAACATGGGCCAGTTCGAGCGGACGCTGATCATCGTCGACGAGGACGCCTACGTGCACTACGTCGAGGGCTGCACCGCGCCGGTCTACTCCTCGGACTCGCTGCACTCGGCGGTCGTGGAGATCGTCGTGAAGAAGGGCGCGCGCTGCCGCTACACCACGATCCAGAACTGGTCGGCCAACGTCTACAACCTGGTCACCAAGCGGGCCGTGGCGCAGGCGGGCGCGACGATGGAGTGGGTGGACGGCAACATCGGGTCCAAGGTCACGATGAAGTACCCGGCCGTCTACCTGATGGGCGAGCACGCCAAGGGCGAGACCCTGTCGGTGGCCTTCGCCGGGCGCGGCCAGCACCAGGACGCCGGCGCCAAGATGGTGCACTGCGCGCCGAACACCTCGTCCTCCATCGTGTCCAAGTCGGTGGCCAGGGCGGGCGGCCGTACCTCCTACCGCGGCCTGGTCCAGGTACGGGAGGGCGCCGAGCACTCCAAGTCCACGGTGAAGTGCGACGCGCTGCTGGTGGATACGGTCAGCCGCAGTGACACCTACCCCTACGTGGATGTCCGCGAGGACGACGTGGAGATGGGCCACGAGGCGACCGTCTCGAAGATCTCCGATGACCAGCTCTTCTACCTGATGAGCCGCGGCATGACCGAGGACGAGGCGATGGCCACCATCGTCCGCGGCTTCGTCGAGCCGATCGCCAGGGAGCTGCCGATGGAGTACGCGCTGGAGCTGAACCGGCTGATCGAGCTGCAGATGGAAGGAGCAGTCGGCTAATGGCGGCACCGACGGTGGCCGCGGGGCGAAGTCCCCACGGCCAGGGCTGGCTGGCGCGGTCGAGACGGCGCCGGTGTCGCGGCTGCACGAGCGGCAGTCGTTCGATCCGGCCGACTTCGGCGCGCCGTCCGGCCGCGAGGAGGAGTGGCGGTTTACCCCGCTGCGCCGCCTGCGCGGCCTGCATGACGGCTCTTTCGCCGCCGACGGCAAGGTCGGGGTGGCCATCGACGCCGCGCCCGGCGTGATCGTCTCGGCCGCGGATCGCGGCGACCCGGCGGTCGGCTCGGCCTACGTGCCCGCCGACCGGGTCAGCGCCCAGGCGTTCGCCTCGTTCGCCGAGGCGAGCATCGTGACCGTGCCCGACGGCGCCGAGATCAGCGAGCCGACCTGGGTCACCGTCCGCGGCGAGGACGCCAGCGGAGCCGCGTTCGGGCACCTGGTGGTGAACGTCGGGGCCAACGCGCGGGCGGTGCTGGTGCTGGAGTACCAGGGCAGCGCCACCTACGCCGACAACGTCGAGTTCATCGTCGGCGACGGCGCCGAGCTGAGCGTGGTCTCGCTGCAGGACTGGGACGACGACGCGGTGCACCTGTCGCATCACCACGGCCAGCTCGGCCGGGACGCCAGGCTCCGGCACACCGCCGTGACGCTGGGCGGCTCGGTGGTCCGGCTGGCGCCGTCCGTGCGCTACGGCGGCCCCGGCGGCGACGCCGAGCTGCGCGGGCTGTACTTCGCCGACGCCGGCCAGCACCTGGAGCACCGGCTGTTCGTGGATCACGCCGAGCGCAACTGCCGCAGCCGGGTGTCCTACAAGGGCGCGCTGGCCGGCGGCGACGCGCACGCGGTGTGGATCGGCGACGTGGTGATCAGGGCCGAGGCGACCGGCACCGACACCTACGAGTACAACAGGAACCTCGTGCTGTCCGACGGCACCCGGGTGGACTCCGTGCCGAACCTGGAGATCCTGACCGGCGAGGTGGTCAGCGCCGGGCACGCCAGCGCCAGCGGGCGGCTCGAAGACCATCACATGTTCTACCTGATGGCGCGCGGCATTCCCGAGCCCGAGGCGCGGCGGCTGGTGATCACCGGGTTCTTCGGCGAGCTGATCGCCCAGATCGAGGTACCAGAGCTGAGGGAGCGGGTCAGCGCGGCGATCGAGCGGGAGCTGGAGGCGGACAAGTGAGCGAGTTCGTCCGCGCCTGCGCGATGTCCGAGGTGCCGGAGGAAGGCGCGATCGGCGTCCAGGTCGGTGACCGGCCGGTGGCCATCGTCCGGGCCGATGGCCAGGTCTACGCCATTCACGACGTCTGCTCGCACGAGGAGGTCCCGCTCTCCGAGGGCGATATCTACGACCACACGGTCGAGTGCTGGCTGCACGGCTCCTGCTTCGACCTGCGCACCGGCAAGCCGACCGGGCCGCCGGCCACCGAGCCGGTCGCCACCTACCAAGTAAAGATCGACGGCGACAATGTGCTCGTCGCCGTCCCTGAATAGCGACAGCTGGAGAAATAGATGGCCACCCTTGAGATCCGTGACCTGCACGCGAGCGTGACGGATGCGGCTGGCGAGGCCCGTGAGGTGCTGCGCGGCGTCAACCTGAGCGTGTCCGCCGGGCAGACGCACGCGATCATGGGGCCGAACGGCTCGGGCAAGACCACGCTCGCCTACGCGATCGCCGGTCACCCGCGGTACCAGGTCACCCAGGGCTCGATCACCCTGGACGGCGAGGACGTGCTCGGGATGAGCGTGGACGCCAGGGCCAGGGCCGGGCTGTTCCTCGCCATGCAGTATCCGGTGGAGGTGCCAGGCGTCTCGGTCGCCAACTTCCTGCGGACCGCGGTCACCGCCGTCCGCGGCGAGGCGCCCAAGCTGCGCACCTTCGTCAAGGAGCTGCGCGGCGCGATGGACGAGCTGGCGATGGACCCCGCGTTCGCCGAGCGCAGCCTGAACGAGGGCTTCTCCGGCGGCGAGAAGAAGCGCCACGAGATCCTCCAGCTCGAGCTGCTGAACCCGAAGATCGCGATTCTCGACGAGACCGACTCGGGCCTGGACATCGACGCGCTGCGGGTCGTCTCCGCGGGGATCAACAGGTTCCGCGCCGCCGACGACCACGGCGTGCTGCTGATCACCCACTACACCCGCATCCTGCGCTACGTGCAGCCGGACTTCGTGCACGTCTTCGTCGGCGGCCGGATCGTCGCCGAGGGCGGCTCCGAGCTGGCCGAGGAGCTGGAAGCCAGCGGCTACGAGCGGTTCATCACGGCGGGATCGCCGGCATGACCGCGCCCATCGCCACGGCGGCACCCGCGCCGCTTGACTCCAGCGCCATCCGGGCGGACTTCCCGATCCTCGGCCGGGCGGTCCGCGGCGGTCACCCGCTGATCTACCTGGACTCCGGCGCGACCTCGCACAAGCCGCGCCAGGTGCTGGACGCCGAGCGCGACTTCTACACGATGCACAACTCGGCCGCGCACCGCGGCGCGCACCTGCTCGGCGAGGAGGCGACCGACGCCTACGAGGGCGCGCGGGTCAGGGTCGCCGACTTCATCGGCGCCGACCCCGGCGAGATCGTCTTCACCAAGAGCGCCACCGAGGCGCTCAACCTCGTCGCCTACGCGATGAGCAACGCCGCCACCGGCGGCCAGGAGGCCGAGCGGTTCCTGATCGGTCCCGGCGACGAGGTGCTGATCACCGAGATGGAGCACCACGCCAACCTGGTGCCCTGGCAGCAGCTCTGCCAGCGGACCGGCGCCACCCTGCGCTGGTTCGGGGTCACCCCGGACGGCCGGATCGACCTGAGCCAGGCCGGCGAGCTGATCAACGACCGGACCAAGATCGTCGCCGTCACCCACCAGTCCAACGTGACCGGCACCGTGCCGCCCGTCGGCGAGATCGCCGCGCTGGCGCACGCGAAGGGCGCGCTGGTCGTCGCCGACGCCGCGCAGTCGGTGCCGCACCAGCCGGTCGACGTGTCGGCGCTCGGCCCCGACTTCATCGCGTTCTCCTCGCACAAGATGCTCGGCCCGTCCGGCATCGGCGTGCTCTGGGGCCGGCGCGAGCTGCTGGAGGCCATGCCCCCGTTCGTGTCCGGCGGCTCGATGATCGAGGTCGTCAGGATGGAGGGCTCTACCTTCCTGCCGCCGCCCGAGCGGTTCGAGGCCGGCGTGCCCGCCGCCGCGCAGGCGGTCGGCCTCGCCGCGGCCTGCGACTACCTGGACGGCGTCGGCATGACCAGCGTGGCCGCGCACGAGGAGGCGCTGACCGATCATGCCCTGGAGGCGCTGGCCGCGATCGGCGGGGTGCGCATCCTCGGCCCGCTGACCACCGAGCACCGGGGCGGCGCGGTCTCGTTCGTGGTGGACGAGATCCACCCGCACGACGTCGGCCAGGTGCTGGACGAGCTGGGCATCGCGGTGCGAACCGGGCATCACTGCGCCTGGCCGCTGCACCGGGCGCTCGGCGCGCAGGCCAGCACCAGGGCCACGTTCTACCTATACAACACCCACGATGAGGTAGACGCCCTGGCCGACGGCATCCGCCAGGCCCAGAAGTTCTTCGGGACGGTCTGATGGGACACGGTCTGATGGGACAAGGTCTGATGGGTTCCGGCGGAACACCGGCGGCGGCTGATGTGTTGAGATCGCCGTGATGCAGCTTGAATCCATGTACCAGGAGATCATCCTGGACCACTACCGGCACCCGCACCACAAGGGCCTGCGGGACCCGTTCGACGCCGAGGTGCACCACGTCAACCCCACCTGCGGCGACGAGGTGACGCTCCGCGTCACGCTGAAGGACGCCGGCGGCGAGCCCGCCGTGGCCGACGTGTCCTACGACGCGCTCGGCTGCTCGATCAGCCAGGCCAGCACCTCGGTGCTGGCCGACATGGTGCTCGGCAAGACCGTCGCGGAGGCGATGGACATCAGCGCCGAGTTCCTGGCGCTGATGCAGTCACGCGGCGAGGGCGAGCCCGACGAGGACATCCTCGGCGACGCGGTCGCGTTCGAGGGCGTGGCCAAGTACCCGGCGCGGATCAAGTGCGCCCTGCTCGGCTGGATGGCCTGGAAGGACGCGACCGCCCGCGCGCTCAGTAGCAAGGAGGAAAGCCAGTGACCGAGGAAACAGTGGAATCAGCGGGATCAGCGGCCACGGAATCGGCAGTCGGCCAGCTCACGCCCGAGAACGAGGACCTGCTGGAGGCGCTGCGCGACGTCGTCGACCCCGAGCTGGGCGTCAACGTCGTGGACCTCGGCCTGGTGTACGGCGTGACCCTGGACGAGGACAAGTCCCTCACCATCGACATGACCCTGACCAGCGCCGCCTGCCCGCTGACCGACGTCATCGAGGACCAGACCAGGGACGCCCTGGAGGGCCTGGTCAGCGATTTTCGGATCAACTGGGTCTGGATGCCCCCGTGGGGCCCGGACAAGATCACCGAGGACGGCCGCGAGCAGCTCCGCGCCCTCGGCTTCAACGTCTGAGCTCATCCAGCCCGGGTTAATCCAGCCTGGGTTAATCCAGCGGCCCGAACGCGGCTGACGCGGTCTCCTCCCCGGCGAACAGGTGATAGCCCGCCGGGCGGATGACCATGTTCCCCTCCGGACGGCTGAACAGCACCTCCTGGCCCGGCGTCACCGACCGTGCAGCGCGCCCCCGGCCCGTCCCCGTGGTCGAGCACGCATAGGCTGAGCAGGCCGCCCCCATGCTGGTCGGCGCCGTGCTGGTCGGCGCCGTGCTGGTCGCCCCCGTGCTGCCCGGCGCCGTAGTCCCAGACCGAGTACGCGCGGCGCATGCCATCCAGCCAGCCCGCCGGCGACGTGACGTCCCCGGTGCAGACCCGGATCTGCTGGCCCGGCAGCCAGTCCAGTTCCGGCACGGCCAGCGTGATGCGCCGCATCCGGCCCGCGACCAGCGCCACGGAGACGACCTCGCCGGACTCGAAGAACTGCCCGATCAGCCGCTCCATCGCGCGATTGGCCCTGGCCGTCATCCCGGTCTCCCCACGAGAAGCGATACATCGCGAATCCGGGAACAAGATATTACGCATCTGCCGCACCGCGCCACCGGTTCCGCCTGCCCGGCGGCTTTTCTGCCGCTGGACGGCTTTCCGCAGGCCAGGGAGCAGATGGTGCTACGCTGGTGATCATCATGCTGAGTGTGCTGCTTCTTCGCGGCCGCGGCGAGGCCCGGTAATCAGCCGGTCGGCCCCTCGTCGCGGGTCGTAGTGCTGCGCCGGCCGCTAGTCAGCCCGGCCAGCCAAGGAGAAGCACCCCCGTGACCACCGTTAATCACCAGCGCCCCTCGGGCATGCCCTGTCACCGGTACCGTCCGTTCCCGCCCGTGGACCTGCCCGACCGCCGCTGGCCCTCGGCCGTCATCACCGCCGCGCCGCGGTGGCTCTCCACCGACCTGCGCGACGGCAACCAGGCGCTCATCGACCCGATGAACGCCCAGCGCAAGCAGGTGATGTTCGACCTGCTGGTCCGGATGGGCTACAAGGAGATCGAGGTCGGCTTCCCGGCGGCCAGCCAGACCGACTTCGACTTCGTCCGCGACCTGATCACCTCGGGCCGGGTACCGGAGGACGTCCGCATCTCGGTGCTCACCCAGGCCAGGGAGGAGCTGATCGAGCGGACCGTGCAGTCGCTGGCGGGCGCCCCGATGGCCACCGTTCATCTGTACAACGCGGCGGCGCCGGAGTTCCGCAACGTGGTGTTCGGCTTCCCCGGCGACGGCCGGGAGCAGTGCCGGGCCGTCGCGGTGCAGGGCACCCAGGCGGTGCTTAAGTTCGCCGAGACCTACCTGCCGGGCACCGACCTGGGCTACGAGTACTCGCCCGAGATCTTCATGGACACCGAGCTGGACTTCGCCGCCGATCTCTGCGAGTCGGTGATGGACGCCTGGCAGCCGGGCGCCGGCCGGGAGATCGTGCTCAACCTGCCGTGCACCGTGGAGCGGTCCACGCCCAACGTGTACGCCGACCAGATCGAGTGGATGAGCAGGAACCTGTCCCGCCGCGAGCACATCGCGCTCTCGGTGCACACCCACAACGACCGGGGCACCGCCACCGCCGACGCCGAGCTGGCCATGCTGGCCGGCGCGCAGCGGGTGGAGGGCTGCCTGTTCGGCAACGGGGAGCGCTCGGGCAACGTGGACCTGGTCACCCTGGGCCTGAACCTGTACAGCCAGGGCATCGACCCGATGATCGACTTCAGCGACATCGACGAGATCCGCAGGACCGTCGAGTTCTGTAACCGGATCGGCGTGCACGAGCGGCACCCCTACGCCGGAGACCTGGTGTACACCTCGTTCTCCGGGTCGCACCAGGACGCCATCAAGAAGGGCTTCGACCACCTGGAGGCCCGCGCCGCCCTGGCAGGCCTCCCGGTGGGCGAGCTGCCCTGGTCGATGCCGTACCTGCCGATCGACCCGCGGGACGTGGGCCGGTCCTACGAGGCGGTCATCCGGGTCAACTCGCAGTCCGGCAAGGGCGGCGTCGCCTACATCATGAAGACCGATCACCACCTGGACCTGCCGCGCCGCCTGCAGATCGAGTTCAGCCACGTCATTCAGCGGCACACCGACGATGAGGGCGGCGAGGTCGACGCGGCGGCGATGTGGCGGATCTTCGCCGGCGAGTACCTGGCGGACGGCCCGTTCGAGCTGGTCAGCTTCCGCTCGGCGAGCGAGGAGGGCCGCGAGCGGATCAGCGCCACGGTCCGCGCGTTCGGAAGGGAGCACCTGCTGACCGGGACGGGGAACGGCCCGATCGCCGCGTTCTGCCAGGCGCTGTCTCCGGTGGACATGGGCCTGGGCGGAGTCAGCGTCCGGGTGCTCGACTACGCCGAGCACGCGCTGACCTCAGGCCGGGACGCCGAGGCCGCCGCCTACCTGGAGATCCAGGTCGGCGACCGGGTGCTGTGGGGCGCCGGGATCAGCGAGTCGATCGTCCGCGCCTCGCTGCGCGGCGTGATCAGCGCGCTGAACCGCGCCGCTCGCGTGGCGAGCTAGGGAGTCGGGGGGCGCGGTGCGGGCAGCACCACGGCCCGCTGGTAAAACGGTGCCGCATGGCCGTCCGCCCAGCGGTCGATCAGGTCCGGCTCGCCCTCGCCGGGGAACGTCACGTCCACCGGCCAGCCGTACCCGCCCGCCATGTCGACAGCGCGCTGCACCGCCTCGGCGGCGGCGTCCCGCGCGGCGCCGTCGCCGGGGGCGTCAAGCGTCACGGCGAGCACCATGCCCTCGCCCGCCCCCGCCACGGTGAGCCAGGCGGCCACCGCCGCCCTGACCTGCGTGAGCGCAGCCAGCCCGGCTCGCACGGCGGCCAGCAGCTCGCTCGGCGTCTGGGGCAGCGGCCCGACGCTGACCAGCACGCCGTCCACCGTGGCCCGCAGCGCGGCGAGCTGAGCCACGCCGGGACGCAGCACCGGCACGCTGGCGGGCCCGGCCGGGTTCAGCGCGATGCCCAGCGGCGGTGGCAGCCGCCTGGCCAGGTCGGCGGCGCCGATCACGGCGTGCGGCAGCACCGAGATCCGCTCGCCTGGCGGCGGCTCGCAGGCGCGCAGCAGCCGCGCCGCGCTGGTGTAGGCGGGGACGAGGAGCTGCCCGAGGTAGCGCAGTGTCGGCAGCCGGACCGCCGACCCGTCCACCGGCCGCCCGTCATCGGCCAGCGGCAGCCACAGCCGGCCCTGGCACAGCGCGTCGAGCAGCGCGCCGGTCTCGCTAGGCTGCCCGACGGCGGCCTCGAACGCGCGCTCCACGGCGTCGTCCCTGCCGCGCGTGCTGATCACCACGCCAGCCTGGGCGATGGGCAACGTCATGTAACGGATGGTATTCGCTGAGAAGCGGGGCGTAATGACAAACGGAGCAGCCGGCGAGCCGCGCTGGCTGGATATCGCGCCGGAACGGCTGGCGGGCTGGGTCGGCGAGTTCGCCGTCAGGCACGGCGGGCTGGCGGGCCTGGACGCCGGACCCGACGTCGTCACCTTCACCGCCGCCGACTGCGCGGTGGCGCAGTGCCATGTGCCGTTCCCCCCGTTCGACCCCGGCGGGGCGCAGGCCGGCTCCATCGCCAGGTCAATGGCCGCGCACGCCGCCGCGCCGCGCACCGTCGGGGTGCTGCTGGTGCGCCTGGGCGGCTACGCCGCCGGGGTGTTCGAGGGCCCGGACGCCAGGCTGGTCGCCTCCAAGGTCGGCTCCCGGCTGGTGCACGGCCGCAGCGCGGCGGGCGGCACCTCGCAGCGCCGGTTCGCCAGGCGCAGGGAGAAGCAGGCCAGCGAGGCGCTCGGCGCCGCCGCCGACACCGCCGCCGCCGTGCTCGGCCCGTACGCGGGCCGGCTGGACGCGCTGGTGCTCGGCGGGGACCGGCGGGCCATCGCCGGGCTTCGCGACGATCCCCGGCTGCGGCCGCTGCTCGCGCTGGCAGCCGACCGGTTCCTCACCGTGCCCGACCCGCGGCTGGCGGTGCTGCGCGGCACCCCGAGGATGTTCCGCGCCATCCGGGTCAGGCTCACCGAGCCGCGTTAACGCGTTGGAGTCGTCCGGCTCTGCGGCTACCATAGGACCCGTGCAGCCGCTCATGTCTTGATGTCAGCCCTCCCCGCAGGGGACACGTATGCCCGCTGACACCTGACAATGAATCTGGAGCGACTTTCCCATGATCTCGGCTCACGAGCTTGAGCTGCGCGCTGGCGCGCGCCTGCTGCTCGACTCCGTCTCCTTCCAGGTCGCCGCCGGCGACAAGATCGGCCTGGTGGGCCGGAACGGGGCGGGCAAGACGACTCTCGCCCGGGTACTGGCGAGCGAGGGCACCCCGGCCGCCGGCGCGGTTCGCACCGGCGGCTCGGTCGGCTACCTGCCGCAGGACACCAGGGTCGGTGACCTGGACGCGCTGGCGGTGGACCGGATCCTTTCCGCCAGGGGCCTGGACTCACTGCTGGCCGCGCTGCGCGCGGCCGAGGAGGACATGGCCAGCCCGGTCCCGGTGCGCCGGGACCAGGCCGTCCGCAGGTACGGCAACCTGGAGGAGCGGCTGACGGTCCTCGGCGGCTACGCGGCCGAGGCAGAGGCCGCGTCGCTGTCGGCCAGCCTCGGCCTGCCCGGCAAGGTGCTGAAGCAGCCGCTGCGCACCCTGTCCGGCGGCCAGCGCCGCCGGGTCGAGCTGGCCAGGATCCTGTTCGGCGGCTCGGACACGCTGCTGCTCGACGAGCCCACCAACCACCTGGACGCCGACTCGGTGACCTGGCTGCGCGATCACCTGCGCACCTTCCGCGGCGGCCTGGTGGTGATCAGCCACGACACCGCGCTGCTGGACGCCGTGGTCAACAAGGTCTTCCACCTGGACGCCGACCGGTCCGCCCTGGACATCTACAGCCTGGGCTGGAAGGCCTACCTGGAGCAGCGCGAGACCGACGCGCGGCGGCGCAGGCGCGAGCGGGTCAACGCCGAGCGCCAGGCCACCGCGCTCCAGTCCCAGGCCGACAAGATGCGGGCCAAGGCCACCAAGGCGAAGGCCGCGCAGAGCATGGCCAAGCGCGCCGAGAAGCTGCTCGCGGGCGTCAGCGCGGACCGGGCGCCCGAGCGGGTGGCCCGGCTGCGCTTCCCCGATCCCGTGCACTGCGGCAAGACCCCGCTGTCGGCCCGCGGCCTGTCCAAGTCCTACGGCTCGCTTGAGGTCTTCTCCAGCGTCGACGTGGCCGTGGATAAGGGATCGCGGGTGGTGGTGCTCGGCCTGAACGGCGCGGGGAAGACCACGCTGCTGCGGCTGCTGGCCGGCGTCGAGGAGGCAGATTCCGGCGAGGTGCTGCCTGGGCACGGGCTCCGGCTGGGTTATTACGCCCAGGAGCACGAGACATTGGATAACGAGCGGTCCGTTCTGGAGAACATGCGGACCGCCGCGCCGGAACTCACCGAAGCGGAGCAGCGCAAGATCCTCGGCTCGTTTCTATTTTCCGGCGATGATGTTGCCAAACCGGTATCTGTCCTGTCCGGCGGCGAGAAGACCAGGCTCGCGCTTGCCCTGCTGGTCGTTTCCGGCGCGAATGTGCTGCTGCTCGACGAGCCGACCAACAACCTCGATCCCGGCAGCCGTGCCGAGATCCTCTCCGCGCTGCGCCGCTATCAGGGCGCGATTGTGCTGGTCACCCACGATGAGGGTGCGGTCGGGGCACTGTCGCCCGAGCGTGTGGTGCTGCTGCCCGACGGCGTGGAGGATGCCTGGAGCGAGGATCTGGGCGATCTGGTGGCGCTTGCCTGACCCAGCGGGCGCAATGGCCAGGGCAACCGTTTGGCCACCGATGTCCCGGTAAACGTGGTGATCTTTTTGCACTTGGGTGGGTAGCCGATCCCGTTCGGATGCGTGATCATGGCGGAGATACGGTAACGCTGTGATCGCCTCAGCTCACCGGGAGGAACGAGTGACAGAGACCCTGAAGAAAGGCACCCGAGTTACGGGCGCCGACCGCACCAAGCTGGCAGCCGATCTCAAGAAGAGGTACAACTCGGGCGAGAGTATCCGCTCGCTGGCGGCTGCCACGGGACGGTCCTATGGATTCATTCACCGGATCCTGTCGGAGAATGGCGTGACCCTGCGCGGCCGAGGCGGCGCTACCAGGGGCAAGGCCAAGGCTAAGTAGAGGCGGTGGCGATGAGCGCCGCCGAGCTGGCGGCCAGCGGCGTGATCCTGGAGATCGACGGCGGCCTGGCAACGGTGACGCTCAGCCGCCCGCGGCGGCGCAACGCCATGACCCCCCGGCTGTGGCGGGCGCTCGCCGAGGTCGGCGCCAGCCTGCCCGGCCAGGTCCGCGTCGTGGTGGTCCGCGGCGCCGGGCCGTCCTTCTGCGCCGGGATCGACGTCCGGCTTTTCTCGGGGGGCGTGCCGGACGAGGAGCCGATGCCGAGCGCCGCGCAGCCCGGCTTCGAGGAGAAGATCGCGAGCTGGCAGGAGGGCTTCCTGTGGCTGCGGGACCCGGCCTTCGTGTCCATCGCGGTGGTCCAGGGACACGCGATCGGCGCGGGCTTCCAGCTCGCGCTCTCCTGTGACCTGCGCATCCTCGCCGACGACGCGGAGCTCTGCATGAAGGAGCCCGCGCTCGGCCTGGTCCCCGACCTGACCGGCACCAAGCCGCTGGTCGACATCGTCGGCCTGCCGCGCGCCCTTGAGCTGTGCCTGACCGCCAGGTCGGTCAGCGCGGCCGAGGCCGCCCAGCTCCGGCTCGCCGAGCTGGTGGTGCCCGCCGCCGAGCTGGACGAGACCGTCGATGACCTGGTCGCGGCGCTGCTGGCGATCGACCCGGCGGCGGCCAGGGCCACCAAGGCGCTGCTGGCCGCCGCGCCAGGCAATTCCCTGGCGGAGCAGGCGCTAGCGGAGCGAACCGCCCAGACCGCCCTGCTGCGCGCCCGCCTGAGCCAGTCCGGCTGAGCCAGTCCGGCTGAGCCGGTCTGGCTCAGCTGGCAAGCGGCTTCGCCCTGAGCTGACACGGGAAGATCTCCGGCGCCTCCCCGGTTCACCGGGTTATGTCGATGAGCAACTGGCACACTCTGCGGTCGTATACCCGCGACCGGTCGGTCACCAGCCAGCGGCTCAAGCCGGGCAGCGTGAAGCGCATCCTGTCCTACGCCCGCCCCTACCGGGGCACGCTGGCCGTCTTCCTGACCGTGACCGTGCTGGACGCGGTGGTCATGGTGGCGGTGCCGCTGCTGCTCAAGGTGATCATCGACCAGGGCATCCTGGCGAAGGACACCGCGCTGGTGATCGGCATCGCGGCGGTGACCGCCGGGCTGGCGGTCGCGGACGCGACGCTGACCCTGGCCGGCCGGTGGCTGTCCGCGCGGATCGGCGAGGGCCTGATCTATGACCTGCGCGCGCAGGTGTTCTCCCATGTCCAGCAGCAGCCGGTGGCCTTCTTCACCAGGGCGCAGACCGGGTCGCTGGTCAGCAGGCTGAACAGCGACGTGATCGGTGCCCAGCAGGCGCTGACCACCACCCTGTCCGCGGTGGTGTCCAACGCGGTGTCGCTGGTCCTGGTGCTGATCACCATGTTCCTGCTGTCCTGGCCGATCACGCTGATCTCACTGGCGCTGGTGCCGCTGTTCGTGCTGCCCGCCAGGTACATGGGCCGCCGCCTGCAGCGGCTGACCCGCGAGTCGATGCAGCTCGACGCGCAGATGGGCTCCACCATGACGGAGCGGTTCAACGTCGCGGGCGCGATGCTGGTCAAGCTGTTCGGCCGGCCGCGCGAGGAGGCCGAGGTGTTCTCCGGCCGGGCCGCGCGGGTCCGCGACATCGGCGTGGTCACCGCGGTCTACGGCAGCTCCCTGTTCATCGCGCTCACCCTGCTGGCCGCCCTCGCGATGGCCGTGGTGTACGGGATGGGCGGGCTGCTGGTCATCCACGGCGCGTTCCAGGTCGGCACGCTGGTCGCGCTGACCTTGCTGATCAGCCGGCTCTACGGGCCGATCACCGCGCTGTCCAATGTCCAGGTCGACGTGATGACCGCGCTGGTCAGCTTCGACCGGGTCTTCGAGGTGCTCGACCTGCGGCCGCTGATCGAGGACGCGCCAGGCGCGACCGCGCTGACGCTGGCCGGTCAGCCGGGTGCCGCGCCCGGCGCCCCGGCGCCGGTCATCGAGCTTGACCACGTGTCGTTCCGCTACCCGACCGCCGCCGAGGTCTCGCTGGCCTCGCTGGAGTCCATCGCGCTGCCGGTGCCCGAGCGGGCCGGCGCCGGCCAGGAGGTGCTGCGCGACGTCAGCTTCCGCGCCCCGGCCGGGGCGCTCACCGCGCTGGTCGGCCCCTCGGGCGCGGGCAAGACCACCATCACCCACCTGATCGCCCGGCTCTATGACCCGGTGACCGGCTCGGTCCGGATCGGCGGCACGGACTTGCGCGAGGTGACCCAGGAGTCGCTGCACGACGCGGTCGGCGTGGTCACCCAGGACGCGCACATGTTCCACGACACCATCCGCGCCAACCTGGCCTACGCCCGGCCGGGGGCCACCGAGCAGGACCTGACGCGGGCCTGCCGCGCGGCGCAGATCTGGGACCTCATCGCGGCGCTGCCCGACGGGCTTGACACCGTGGTCGGCGACCGCGGCTACCGGCTGTCCGGCGGCGAGAAGCAGCGCGTCGCGCTGGCCAGGCTGCTGCTCAAGGCGCCCGCCGTGGTGGTGCTGGACGAGGCCACCGCGCACCTGGACTCGGAGTCGGAGGCGGCCGTGCAGCGCGCGCTGAAGGCGGCGCTGGCCGGGCGCACCTCGGTGGTCATCGCGCACCGGCTGTCCACCATCAGGGAGGCGGACCAGATCCTGGTGATCGACGGTGGCCGGGTCCGCGAGCAGGGCAGGCACGAGGAGCTGCTGGCCGCCGGCGGCCTGTACGCCGAGCTGTACCGCACCCAGTTCGCCCAGCAGGAGCCCGCCGCGCTGGCTTAGCTGAGCATGTGCGCCAGGCAATTGCCTGAGCCCGACACGGGATGGCGACTTGAGTGGCCGGCTCGCAGCCAATAACGTTTCTCGTATGCCTCGTGACTGGCCGTCAGCATCCTATGAGCGCTGGACGCAGACCTGCGACACCCTGCACGCCCACACCCAGGTGCTGGGCAAGCTCGCGGCCCGGCTCGCGCCGCCAGAGCCGCAGCTCCAGCACGCCGCGCTGCGGCTGACGGCGCGCGGCTGGGAGACCGCGCCGCTGCCGGCCCCCGATGGCTCCGGGTCCCTGGTGGTGCTGCTCGACCTGCGCTTCCACGAGGCCGTCACCGAGCACAGCGACGGCCGGGTGGAGCGGATCGCGCTGGCCCCCGACCGGCCGGTGGCCGACGTGACCGGCGAGCTGCTGGAGGCGGTTGGCCGCGCGGTCGGCCCGGTGTCGCTCGACCTGACCCCGCAGGAGGTGAGCTGGACCGTGCCGCTTGACGCCGACCGCGAGCACGCCAGCTACGACCCGGACCAGGTCGCCGACTACTTCGCCGCCGCCACCCAGGCCGCCGCCGTGCTGGCCGCGTTCCGCGCGCCCTACCGGGGCAGGTCCACCCCGGTGAACGCCTGGTGGGGCTCCTTCGACCTGGCCGTCAGCATGTTCTCTGGCGAGCCGGCCACGCCGCCGTCCGACGACTTCATCATGCGTAACGCGATGGACTCCCAGGAGGTGGCGATCGGCTGGTGGCCGGGCGACGCCCGGCACCCCACCGCCGCGTTCTACGCCTACGCCCATCCCGCGCCGCCCGGCTTCGGCGGCCAGCAGCTCGCCCCGGCCGCCGCGACCTGGGACGCCGCGCTGGGGGAGTACCTGCTGGAGTGGGACGACGTGCGGGCCAGCGCCGACTCGCACGCCGCGGCGCTTGAGTTCGCCACCTCGGCATTCCGGCACGCCTGCGTCGCCTGCTCCTGGGACCCCGGCCTCGCCGCCAGCGCGGCCGGCAACCCCCCTCCCGTCAGGTAACCCTAGGGCGCGCCGTACCCGACCCGGCGCAGGTCCTGGCCCGCCACCTTCTCGATCTCGGCGACCTGCGCGGCGCTCAGCAGCCGCCGCCAGCCGCCCGGCTCGACGGCCTGCTTGCCCGACCTGGCGGCCGCCCCGATCGGGCGGAGCTGCCCGCCGATGAACTCCGCGACCGCGGCGGTGGCCGCCGCCGGGTGCCGCACCGTCTGCTCGTAGCGCAGCGTGGTGAGCTGCTCGGCGTCCAGGCTGGTGCGCAGCCTGGCCATCTGCCGCACCGAGCCGCGCCAGCGCATCGCGCACTTTCCCGCCGGCGACAGGCCGGGCCAGACAGCCAGATCCTGCTCGGTCTCGATGCCGAGAAACGGGTTGGGCAGCTCGCCCTGGATGCTGTTGGTGTCCCGCTTGAGGAAGCTGAGCAACTGCGCATCGCCGAGCATCCCGGCCACCACGTCCCTGCCGTCCCTGATGATCTGCACGATCCGCGAGTCGGGGAAGGCATCCACCACCGACTCCGCGCAGTAGATGAGGTCGGGGGTGGCGTCGCCGTACCTGGTGATGTCGCGTTCCTCGACGCAGGTCCCCGCGCCGTTCACCCGGCCGGTCTCCCGGCAGTCCGCCGAGCAGGACAGGCAGCCGTGCGCGGTCACCTGCCAGGCCTGCGCGAAGGCGTCGCGCAGCACCGTCGCCGCGGCCTCGCCCCGGCCGCGCTGGATGGACGGGCTGCGGGCGAAGGCGTAGACCACGCTGCGCACGCTGGCCTGGCCGATGGTGATGTGGAAGCCCGGCGACTGCTTGAGCGCGCGCGAGATCAGGTCCGCGCCCGAGTGCGGGGCTCCGATGATGAAGACCGGCTGGCGGACCTTACGGCCGTTAACGACCAGAATGTGGGGTCTGGGTGGCATGGCTATCCATCAGTGTGGCATCCCCGTTAGACCGCCTTGACCAGCTGCGGCGGACCCGGCGGAGCGTCCCGGCGGCGGAGGCGTTATCGCTGGTCAGCGAGGGTAGTCTCGCGGCCGGAGGGCACCCGGCAGTGGTGGCCCTCGTGGTTGGCCAGGTTCAGCGCGGCCTGGATCAGCGGCACGTGGCTGAACGCCTGCGGGGTATTGCCGACCAGCCGCCCGTAGCGCGGGTCGTACTCCTCGCTGAGCAGCCCCAGGTCGTTGCGCAGCGCCAGCAGGCGCTCGAACAGGGCCACCGCCGCGTCGTAGTCGCCGATCTGGTGCAGCGCGTTGACGAGCCAGAAGCTGCACGCCAGGAACGCGCCCTCGCCGCCGGTCAGGCCGTCCACGTCGGCGGCCCCGCCCGCCGCCGCCGCGTCCGGCTGGGTGTAGCGGAGCACCAGGCCGTCGCGGACCAGGTCGCGCTGGATGGTCCGGACGGTGGACACCACCCGCGGGTCATCGGGCGGCAGGAAGCCGACCTCGATCAGCAGCAGCACCGCCGCGTCCAGCTCCGAGCTGCCGTAGTACTGAGTGAAGGTGCCGCGCTCGGCGTCGTAGCCCTTCTCGCAGATCTCCTCGTGGATCTGGTCCCGGACCGTCTTCCACCGCTCGTGCGCGCCGGCGGCTGGCCAGCTCGGCCACCTGGACGGCCCGGTCGAAGGCGACCCAGGCCATGATCTTGGAGTGCACGAAGTCCCGGCGCGGGCCGCGCACCTCCCAGATGCCCTCGTCGGGCTCGGACCAGTGCTTCTCCAGGAACTCCAGGAGCTGGCGGACCAGCGCCCAGGTGTGCGAGTCGAACCGCAGCCCGGCCTGCTTGCCGAGGGTCAGCGCGTCGATGACCTCGCCGTAGACGTCGAGCTGCCGCTGGTCCACGGCCGCGTTGCCGATCCGCACCGGCGCGGAGTTCTCGTAGCCGGGCAGCCAGGTCGCCTCCCACTCAGCCAGCCGCCGCTCGCCGGCCACCCCGTACATGATCTGCACGTCCTTGGCGCTGCCGGCCACCGCGCGCTCCAGCCACTCCCGCCAGGCCGCCGCCTCGGCGGTGTAGCCGGTGCGCAGCAGCGCCTCCAGGGTGATCGTCGCGTCCCGCAGCCAGCAGTACCGGTAGTCCCAGTTCCGCACGCCGCCGAGGTCCTCGGGCAGCGAGGTGGTCGGCGCGGCCACGATGCCGCCGGTCGGGGCGTAGGTCAGCGCCTTGAGCGTGATCAGCGAGCGGAGCACCGCCTCGGCGTACTCGCCCTGGTAGGTGCAGCCCGCGCTCCAGTCCGTCCAGAAGCTCCTGGTCCGGTCCAGCAGCTCGCCCGCCTGCTCGTCGCGAGCTGCGGGGCGCCCGCGTGCGAGGGCATCCAGCACAGCACGAACGGGACCTGCTCGCCGGCCCGCACCGTGAAGGCGCCCTCGTGCCGCATGCTCTTGCCGGTCAGCCTGACCGGGGTGCGCAGCCAGACCGCGTCCGGGCCGGCCACCGCGGACAGGCAGTGGTCCACCCGGCGCATCCACGGCAGCACCTTGCCGTAGCCGAACCGGACCCGCAGCATCGCACTCCATCTCGACGGCGCCCTGCACGCCCTCCACGATCCGGACCAGCACCGGCTGCTCGCCGTCGCGTGGCGGCATGAAGTCGATGACGTCCACCACGCCGCCGATGGTGTGCCACCGGGTGCGCCAGGACCAGGGTGCCGTCCTCGTACCGCCGGCTGACCTCGCCGCGCCGCGGCTCGGGACCCTCGCGCGGCGGTGGGGCTGATCCGCCAGTGCCCGTGCCGCTCGTCGCCGAGCAGCGCGGCGAAGCAGGCGTCGGAGTCGAACCGGGGCAGGCAGAGCCAGTCGACGCAGCCCTGCCGGTCGATCAGCGCCGCTGACTGCATGTCACCGATCAGCGCGTAGTCCTCGATGAGCCCGGTCAACGCCGCCTCCGCCTCTGCCGGCCCGCTGGCTGGTTCCGCCTGCGCCGGGCGGCAGGCCCGGCTCCGCCGACCAACATACTCGGGGCCAGCCGTAAGCTTCGTGTCGTGTCCCGCCCCGCAGCCGCAGTTTCCGCCGCACTGGCCGGCGTCCTGGCCGCCGCGCTCGCCGTCACGGGCTGCGCCAAGATGGACGCCGCCCTGGACAAGCAGTGGGTGGACGTGACGTTCAAGCCGAGCACCACGCTGGCCGGCATCGAGAAGGTCCGCTCGGCCTGCTCGCACGTGCCGAACGTGCACCCCTACCCGATACCGGCCAAGCACACGGTGCTGAACCTGATGGCGGGGGTTCGCTTCGACACCACCAACGCCACCGACGCGAACGTGGCGGAGCTACAGGAATGCGTGCAGAAGTTCCCCTCGGTGCAGGGCTTCACCCCGGGCGACGAGGGCGACGAGGGGGGCTGACCGGCCGCGCGGGCCTGCCGGTTACCGTAAGCTGCTGCCCGTGCCAGGATCGGAGACCGGGGGCAGGCGCGCCAGGCGGCACGCCGCCGGCGCCAGCAGGCGGGCACTGCCCGTGATGATCACCGCCGCCGCCATGACCGCCGCCGCGGCGGCCGCTGTCCTGGTGCTGCCGGGCTGCGGGCAGGTCAACACCGCGCTGAGCAAGCAGTGGGCCGTGGTCAACTTCCGGCCCGATACCACCGTGGCCACCGTGACCAAGGTCCGGCAGGCCTGCTCGCACATCCCCAACCTGCCGCCGCTGCCGGAGTCCGATGTCTCCAGCGACCTCCAGGTGCGCTACGCCGTCCGGTACGTCGCCAGCCACGCCACCGGGCGCGACTTCGCCGAGCTGCACTCCTGCCTGCAGCGGTTCCACGCCGTCAACGGCGTCTCCATCCTGGACGTCGGCGGCGCCTGAGCGGTTTAGCCGCCAGGCAGCGGTGGGAGCATCACCGACAGTAACGGTCCTCTAGCAGGTCGCGCTCGCGCTGTCCATTACCTAGCTAGCTTGTATTCCCTATCGGCAATATGGTATTACTTCTGTGTCCTACTTAACCAGTCGAGAAATTTCGATAACCGAAGGGTTTTTACATGCGTCGTGCCCTGACCGCTGCGGTGGCAGCCGCTGCCGTCTGCGCCCTGGCGGCCGGCTGCGGGGCTTCCGCGTCCGCGGGCTCCTCGTCCGGCGACCCCAGCGCGAAGGTCGTGCTGCGGCTCGGGTTCCTGGAGAACATCACCCACGCCTCCGCGCTGGTCGGCGTGAAGCAGGGGTTCTTCACCAAGGACCTGGGCAAGAACGTGACCCTCAAGCTCTACCCGTTCAGCACCGGCACCGAGGAGGCCACCGCGCTGCTGGCCGGCCAGCTCGACGCGGCCTACGTCGGCCCGAACCCGGCCATCAAGGCCTGGCAGACCTCCAGCGGCAAGCTGATCAGGGTCATCTCCGGCGCGGCCTCCGGCGGCGCCGAGCTGGTGGTCAAGAAGGGCATCACCAGCGCCGCGCAGCTCAAGGGCCAGAAGCTGGCCTCCCCGTCGCTGGGCAACACCCAGGACGTGTCGATGCGCTACTGGCTCAAGCAGCACAGCCTGACCACCACCGCGACCGGCGGCGGCGACGTGCCGATCACCCCGATCACGCCGAACTCCGACGCGGTGCTGGCCTTCACCGCCGGCAAGATCGCCGGCGGCTGGGAGCCCGCGCCCTACGACGCGGAGATGGTCGCCGCTGGCGGCCACGTCCTGGTCAACGAGGCGAGCCTGTGGCCGCAGGGCCAGTTCGTCACCACCGAGCTGGTCGCCACCCAGGCGTTCATCTCGGCGCACCCCTCGGTGATCAGCGGCCTGCTCAAGGGCCAGGTCCAGGCGAACAGCTACATCGCCTCCAATAAGTCCGCCGCCGAGAGCGCGGCCAACGCCGAGCTGGCCAGCCTGAGCGGCAAGAGCCTCAAGCCGGCCATCCTGTCGGCGGCCTTCGCCCAGGTCACCTTCACCAACGACCCGATCGCCTCGTCCCTGATCACCGACGCGCAGCACGCGGTCTCCGTCGGCCTGCTCACGCCGGTGAAGAACCTGCCGGCGCATCTACGACCTCGGACCGCTCAACAAGGTGCTGACCGCCGCGGGTCAGTCACAGGTGAGTTCGTGAGCATGGCGAATCGCCAGGTGACGCCCCCGGGGAATCCCCCGGGGGCGTCAGCCCTGTCAGAAAGCGTCGCCCCCGGGGGTTCCCCGGGGGCGACAGCCCTGTCCGGGACGGCGCGGGCCGCCGTCACGCTGACCGACGTGACCAAGGTCTACGGGACAGGCAGCGGCGCCGTGCAGGCGCTGGACAAGGTCTCCTTCACCGTCGCCGACGGCGAGTTCCTCTGCCTGATCGGCGCATCGGGCTGCGGCAAGTGCACCCTGCTCTCGCTGGTGGCCGGGCTTGACACCGCGACCTCCGGCGAGGTCAGCACCGCCGGCCGCCGGGTGTCGCTGATGTTCCAGGAGCCGGCCCTGTTCCCGTGGATGTCGGCGGCCCGCAACGTCGAGCTGGCGCTGCGGGCCAGGGGCGTGCCCAGGGCCGAGCGGCAGGCCAGGACCACCGAGCTGCTGGAGACCGTCCGGCTGGGCGGGTTCGGCGCCAAGCGGCCGCACGAGCTGTCCGGCGGCATGCGGCAGCGGGTGGCGATGGCCAGGGCGCTGGCCCAGGACGCCGACGTGCTGCTGATGGACGAGCCGTTCGGCGCCCTGGACGCGATGACCCGCGACCTGCTGCACGACGAGCTGGAGCGGATCTGCGCCGAGCGCACCCTGACCGTGCTGTTCGTCACCCACAACGTCCGCGAGGCGGCCCGGCTCGGCGACCGCGTCATCGTGCTGAGCAGCCGCCCCGGCAAGGTCATCGACGAGGTGGCGCTGCCGCGGACCGGCCCGCGCCGGATCGACTCCGCCCAGGTGGCGGACGTCGCGGCGAAGCTCACCGACCGGCTGCGCGAGGAAATGGGGCGTCATGGCCGCTGATCAGGCACTGCACGGCCTGGACACCCTGGAGCTCGGCACCGGCCCCGGCAGCAGGGACCCGGTGCGCGCCGCCCGGCGGGCCTGGGCCGTGGCCTGGCCCAAGCTGCTGGCGATCGTCCTGGTGCTGGCCATCTGGGAGCTGGTCACGCTGACCGGCTGGAAGCACTACGTGCTCAAGGGCCCAGGCCCGGTCTTCGCCGACCTGTGGCAGCAGGCGCGGCACGGGCAGCTCTGGTCCACCATCGGCTGGACGCTGCGCAGTGCCCTGTCCGGGTACCTGATCGCGCTGGTCATCGGCTCGCTGGTGGGCATGCTGGTGGCCAGGGTCGCCCCGCTGCGCGCCGCGGTCGGCTCGATCATCACCGGCCTGCAGACGATGCCGTCGGTCGCCTGGGCGCCGTTCGGGATCATCCTGTTCGGCGAGAACAACACCTGCATCATGTTCGTCGTGGTTCTCGGCGCCGCGCCATCGATCGCCAACGGGCTGATCAGCGGGGTCGATTACACCCCGCCGCTGCTGCTGCGGGCCGGCAAGACCATGGGGCTGCGCGGGATCGCGCTGTACCGGTACCTGATCCTGCCCGCCTCGCTGCCGGCCTACGTCGCCGGGCTCAAGCAGGGCTGGGCCTTCGCCTGGCGCAGCCTGATGGCCGCGGAGCTGTTCGTCGCCATCATCGGTCAGCTCTCCATCGGCCAGCTGCTCAGCGTGGACCAGCAGAACCTCGACTTCACCGGGGCCAGCTCCATGATCATCGTGATCCTGGTCATCGGCATCATCGTGGACACCCTGTTCACCAAGCTGGACCGGAGCATCCGCCGCGGCCGCGGCCTGCTCGACCCCGCCGCCAGCTAGCCGCCGACCCGTTCCTGGCCGGCGTAGACGTTCATCGACCCGCCGCGCAGGAAGCCGACCAAGGTCAGCCCCGCCTGCGCGGCGAGGTCGGCGGCCAGCGACGACGGCGCCGACACCGCGGCCAGCACCGGGATGCCCGCGAGGACGGCCTTCTGCACCAGCTCGAACGACGCCCGGCCGCTGACCAGCAGCACCCGCCCGGTGAGCGGGAGCTGCCCGGACCGCAGCGCCCAGCCGACGATCTTGTCGACCGCGTTGTGCCGTCCCACGTCCTCGCGGATCGCCAGCAGCTCGCCCTCGGCGCTGAACAGCCCCGCGGCGTGCAGCCCGCCCGTGGCCTCGAACACCCGCTGCGCCTCCCGCAGGGCGTCAGGCAGCCCGGCCAGCACCGCCGGGCTGACCGGCACCCGGTCGGCGGCGAGGTCATAATTTCCCCGAACGGCCAGCTCGGCGATACTCGACTTCCCGCATACGCCGCAGGCGCTCGTGGTCAGGAAATTCCGCCGCTGGCCCGCCCGGAACGCCACCCCGTCCGCGAGCGTGACGTCGGCGATGTTGCCCAGTTCCTCCTCGGCGTGGTCGTGCCCGCAGCGCTCGCCCGAGCAGATCACGATCTGCTCGATATCCGCCGGGGCGCTGACGATTCCCTCCCCGGCCAGGAACCCGGCCGCCAGGTCGATGTCGTCGCCCGGCGTGCGCATCGTCAGCGCCAGCGCCTCGCCGCCCACCCGGATGCCCAGCGGCTCCTCGGCCGCCAGCAGGTCCGCCCGCGCGGTCGCGCGGCTGCCGTTCCCGGCACCGGTCCCGTCCGGCACCGTGACCCGCAGCACCCGGCGCCGCGCCGTCCGGCCGCTCATCCGCGCCTCCTTTGGGGTCCTCTGCCCGCTTGTGTGACCGAGCGTACGTCCGGTTGGATGGGGTGGTGACTCACGCAGGGCGGCGGACGCCGCGCGAGCTGATCACGAACTGGCCGGCGTTCCGGCAGCTGACCGGGCCGGACCGGCTAGGGCGCGGTGCCGCCGTGCGCTCGCCGCACACCGAGGCCGCCGCGCCGCGCACCGAGTCCGCGCAGCGGGTCACCTCCTCGATCTGCCCGTACTGCGCGGTCGGCTGCGGCCAGAAGGTCTACGTCGCCCAGGTGAACGGCAAGGACACCGTCACCCAGATCGAGGGCGATCCCGACTCGCCGGTCTCCCGCGGCCGGCTGTGCCCCAAGGGCTCGGCCAGCAAGCAGCTCGTCACGCACTCAGGCCGGCAGGTCAAGGTGCTGTACCGGCGGCCTTACGGCACCGCGTGGGAGCCGCTGCCGCTGGACCAGGCGATGGACATGATCGCCGACCGGGTGCTGGCCACCAGGCGGGCGACCTGGCAGGAGACCCACCAGGGCAAGCGCGTGGCCCGCACGCTCGGCTTCGCCAGCCTCGGCGGCGCGACCCTGGACAACGAGGAGAACTACCTCATCAAGAAGCTCTGGTCCGCGCTCGGCGCGATCCAGATCGAGAACCAGGCCCGGATTTGACACTCCGCCACCGTTCCCGGTCTGGGAACGAGCTTTGGCCGCGGCGGGGCCACCACCTTCCCGCGTGACCTGATCAACTCCGACGCCATCGTCATCTGCGGCTCGAACATGGCCGAGTGCCATCCGGTCGCGTTCCAGTGGGTCGTGGAGGCGAAAAAGCGCGGCACGACGGTCATCCACGTCGACCCGAGGTTCACCAGGACCAGCGCCCTGGCGAACCTGCACGTGCCGACCAGGGCGGGCGGGGACATCGTGTTCCTCGGCGCGCTGATCAACCACGTGCTGTCCGGCGGGCACGAGTTCCGCGAGTACGTCACCGCCTACAGCAACGCCGCCGACATCCTGCCGGAGGACTTCACCGACGCCGAGGACTCCGACGCGGCGGGCTGTTCTCCGGCTATGACCCGAAGACCAGGACCTACGACAACGCCACCTGGCAGCCGACCGGCGAGCGGGACGAGACGCTGACCCACCCGCGCTGCGTGTTCCAGGTGCTGAAGCGGCACTTCGCCCGGTACACCCCGGAGCTGGCCGAGCAGGTCTGCGGCATCGCCCCGGCGGAGTTCGGCAAGATCGCGGACACCCTGGTCGCGGCCAGCGGCCGGGAGAAGACCACCGCCTGGGTGTACGCGGTCGGCTGGACCCAGCACAGCACCGGCGTGCAGCACATCAGGACCGCCTCCATCCTGCAGACCCTGCTGGGCAACATGGGCAGGCCGGGCGGCGGCATCCTGGCGCTGCGCGGGCACGCCAACATCCAGGGCGCGACCGACGTGCCGACCCTGTTCCACCTGCTCGGCGGGTACCTGCCGATGCCGGGCGCGGGGGAGAGCCTGGAGCAGTACCTGGCCAAGATCCCCGGCACCGGCTTCTGGGGCAACAAGCGGGCCTACCTGGTCAGCATGCTCAAGGCCTGGTTCGGCGACGCCGCCACGCCGGACAACGACTTCTGCTTCGGGCACCTGCCGAGGATCACGGGTGACCACGGCACCTACCGGACCGTGCTCGACATGATCGACCAGAAGGTCAAGGGCTACTTCCTGCTCGGCGAGAACCCGGCCGTCGGCTCGGCGGGCGGCCGGCTGCAGCGCCTCGCGCTGGCCCGGCTCGACTGGCTGGTGGTCAAGGACCTGGCCATGGTGGAGAGCGCCATGTTCTGGAAGGACAGCCCGGAGATCGAGACCGGCGAGCTGGTCACCGGGCAGATCCCCACCGAGGTGTTCTTCCTGCCTGCCGCCGCGCACGTGGAGAAGGACGGCACCTTCACCAACACCCAGCGGCTGCTGCAGTGGCACGAGAAGGCGCTTGAGCCGCCGGGCGAGGCCCGCAGCGACCTGTCGTTCATCTATCACCTGGGCAAGCGGATCCGGGCGAAGCTGGCCGGGTCACTGGATCAGGCCGACCGGCCGGTTCTCGACCTGACCTGGGATTACCCGGAAGAAGGCGAGCACGCCGAGCCGTCCGCCGCCGCGATCCTCGCCGAGCTGAACGGCTACGCCGCCGACGGCTCGCCGCTGGCCGGCTTCGGGCAGCTCGCCGATGACGGCTCCACCTCGTGCGGGAGCTGGATCCACGCCGGCTGCTTCGCCGGCGGGGTGAACCAGACCGCCCGCCGCAAGCCGTGGCGCGAGCAGTCCTGGGTGGCGCCGGAGTGGGGCTGGGCCTGGCCGGCCAACCGGCGGATCCTCTACAACAGGGCCTCAGCCGACCCGGAGGGCCGGCCGTGGAGCGAGGCCAAGGCCTATGTCTGGTGGGACGAGCAGGCCGGCGAGTGGACCGGCCACGACGTGCCGGACTTCGAGAAGAGCAAGCCGCCGGGGTTCGTGCCGGAGCCTGGCGCGACCGGGCCTGCCGCGCTCGGCGGCGCCGACCCGTTCATCCTGCAGGCCGACGGGAAGGCCGCGCTGTTCGTGCCGAAGGGGCTCGCCGACGGCCCGCTGCCCGCGCACTTCGAGGCCGCCGAGTCACCGGTGCGCAACCGCGTCTACGGCCAGGACACCAGCCCGGTCTCCATCCAGTACGCCGGGAAGCGGGTCCGCCGCCAGGTCGCCGGGCACGCCGGGGCCTTCCCCTACGTGATGACCACCTACCGGCTGACCGAGCACCACACGGCGGGATCGATGAGCCGCACCCTCGGCCGGCTGGCCGAGCTCCAGCCCGAGCTGTTCTGCGAGGTGTCGCCGTCGCTGGCGGCCGAGCGCGGGCTGGAGAACGGCGGCTGGGCGACCATCGTCACGGCCAGGGCGGCGATCGAGGCACGGGTGCTGGTGACCCGCCGCATCCGGCCGCTGCGCATCCCCGGCGAGGGCGTCATCCACCAGGTCGGCCTGCCCTACCACTGGGGCAGCGAGGGCCTGGTGACCGGTGACTCGGTCAACGACCTGCTGCCCGTGGTGCTGGACCCCAACGTGTTCATCCAGGAGAGCAAGGTGGCCACCTGTGACATCCGGCCGGGACGCCGCCCGCGCGGGCCTGCCAGGATGGAGCTGGTCGCCCGCTACCGCCGCGAGGCGGGCCTGGATGAAGGAGGCGAGCCAGGGTGACCGGTAACCGGCTGTACGGGCCGCTGGACGACGTCTCAGGCGACGCGGGCTACGACGACGGGCACCCGCGGCGGGTCGGCTTCTTCACCGACACCAGCGTCTGCATCGGCTGCAAGGCCTGCGAGGTGGCCTGCAAGGAGTGGAACGGCCTGCCCGACCCGGAGCCAGGCGACCTGCTGCTCAGCGGGATGTCCTATGACAACACGACGCAGCTCGGGGCTAACTCGTGGCGGCACGTCGCGTTTATCGAGGATGTGGTGGGGGCGGGGGGCGGGGCTGGGGAAGACGCGGATGTGATCCGGGCGCTGGCTGACGGGGAAGGAACTACCCGGTGGCTCATGGCGTCCGATGTGTGCAAGCACTGCACGCATGCGGCCTGCCTGGATGTGTGCCCGACCGGGGCGCTGGTGCGGACCGAGTTCGGCACCGTGATCGTGCAGCCCGACGTGTGCAACGGGTGCGCCTACTGCGTGTCCGCCTGCCCGTTCGGGGTGATCGACCGCCGCGAGGGCGACGGCCGCGCCTGGAAGTGCACCATGTGCTACGACCGGCTGCGCGGCGGCCTTGAGCCCGCCTGCGCCAAGGCCTGCCCGACCGACTCGATCCAGTTCGGGC
The DNA here is from genome assembly GCA_963725175.1 of uncultured Actinomycetota bacterium. Classification (GTDB taxonomy): domain Bacteria; phylum Actinomycetota; class Actinomycetes; order Streptosporangiales; family Streptosporangiaceae; genus DASUBV01. The sequence continues at coordinate 407,448 of CAVRXH010000006.1, read as the reverse complement.
CGCTGGACGAGCTGCGCGAGATCGCGCAGGCACGGGTCGAGGAGCTGCACGAGGCCGGCACCGCCAGGCGCGCCTGTACGGGGCCGACCCGGACGACGGCATCGGCGGCGCGGGCGCGTTCCTGCTCTTGCTCGATGAGCCGGAGGTCTACGGCCTGCCCCCGGACCCGGTCGTCACCACCAGGGACCTGCCGGCCATGTGGCAGCGGGCCGGCGTCGCGGCGGCCATGCTGGCCGCCGGGGTGGCCGTGGCGTTCGCCGGGCGGCGGCCGTGACCGAGGTCGCGCAGGTCCCCGAGGCGGACTTCCGTTCTTACTACGGGCGGCCGATGCTGAAGATGCCGCGCTGGAAGGAGCCGCACCTGCCGGCCTACCTGTTCCTCGGCGGGCTGTCCGGGGCATCGGCGGTGCTGGGCGCCGCGGCCGCCGCGACCGGCCGGCCCGCGCTGGCCAGGGCCGGGCGGCTGACCGCCGCCGCGGCGGCGCTCGGCGGCACCGGGTTCCTGATCGCCGAGCTGGGCCGCCCCGAGCGGTTCCTGAACATGCTCCGGGTGGCCAAGCCGACCTCGCCGATGAGCATGGGCGCCTGGCTGCTGGCCGCGCACGCCTCGCTGGCGGGCGCGGCGGCGGCCAGCGACGTGACCGGCGTGGCACCCGGCCTCGGCGCGGCGGCGGGCGCGGGCTCGGCGCTGACCGGGCCGCTGCTGGCCACCTACACCGGCGTGCTGCTCGCCGACACCGCCGTGCCGGCCTGGCACGAGGCGCAGCGCCAGCTCCCGTTCCTGTTCGCCGGCAGCGCGATGGCGTCGGCGGGCGCGGCCGGGCTGGCCGCCACGGCGCTAGGCGGCCGGTCCGCCCGCGCCGAATGCGGCCCCGCCGCGCGGCTGGCGGTGCTCGGCGCGGCCATCGAGACGGCGGCGGCGCTGGACCTGGAGCACCGCACCGGGCTGGTCAGCGAGACCTACGCGAGCGGCGGCGCCGGGCAGATGATGCGCGCGGCGCGCTGGCTCACCCCGGCGGGGGCGGTCGCCGCGCTGGCCGCGCCGCGCAGCCGGGTGGCCGGCCTCGCGGCGGCCGGGCTGCTGGCCGGGGGATCGCTGGCGACCAGGTTCGGGGTGTTCAGGGCCGGGCCGGCGTCGGTGGCCGACCCGAAGTACGTCATCGCCGGCCAGCGCGGCAGCGCCAGCTAGCTTCCGGCCGGATCGGTGGCCGGATCGGTGGCCGCTGCCCACTTCCACCGGCCGAACGAGGCGTCCTGCACCCGCCCGGCGGCGGCCTCCTGGGCCAGCCAGCGCTGGATGTCGTCCTGGCCGACCTGGTGCCCGGCGGCGGCGAGCTGCCCGGCGAGCACCGGGATGGTCATGCCCCTGACCCCGGCCGACCGCAGCAGCGTCGTCATCCGCTCCCGCGCGGGGTCGTCCGCCGGACTCGCGGCGCCGGCGGGCTGCTCGCCGGCCGGGCCGCCGGGCATCGGCCGGGCGGCGGTGCCGATGCCAGGGATCCTGGCCACCCGGTCCGCCGACCAGCGGGCCTGGTAGTCGTCGCCCAGGGCCTCTTCCAGCAGCTTGTCCGGGCCCGGCCGGACGCTGCCGTAGCGCTCCGCGATGGCGCCGATCTCGTGGTGCTCGATCCGGTAGAACTTGGCCGGCAGCACCCGCCCGGTCTTGCCCTGCTGCACGATCCCGGTGCCCGGGTGCCGCAGCCTGGCCAGGTCCGCCGCGATCCTGACGTCGTCGGGGATGATCAGCCGGGCGTCCGCCTCCGAGGACACGCCCAGGCCGATGCGCAGCGCGCACTGCGACTTCAGGTCGGCCGAGCCGAGCATGGTCACCGTGCCCCGCTGCGTCGCCATGATCAGGTCGATGGCCTCGCTGCGGCCCGTCATCACGAGCTGGGTGACCAGCCCGGCCAGCGCCGCGTTGGTGGTCCCGCCCAGCGAGCTGCGCGGGCCGCCGGTGCCCATGCCCAGGATCACCGCGATCTCGTCGCAGACCAGCAGGATGGCCGGCTGCCGGGGCGACGGGCTGATCTTCTCCCCGCCGCTGCCAGACCGGGACCTGGCCCCTACCGCGCGCAGGCAGGCGCGCAGCATCCGCTCGGCCTCGTCGCGGTCGGTGGCCAGCCAGTCCACGATCGGCCGGTCCGCCCGGCCGGCCAGCCACGGCTCGATCCACGGCGCGGCCATCCGGCCGCCCTTGAGGTCGATGGCGAAGATCAGCACGTCCGGCGCAGCGGGCGAGCTGCGCGAGCAGCACGTTCAGCAGGTTCGACTTCCCCGAGCCGCGCAGCCCGACGATCAGCGTGGCCACCTCGCGCAGCGTGACCGCGCAGACCTGCCCGTCCTCGAACAGCCCGACCGGCAGGGGCGCGGTGATGCTGAGCGTGCTGGCGCTGGCCGGCAGCGGCACGGTCTCAGCGAGCACGTCCCGCACGGCGACGTGCAGCACCACCTGGTGCGCGTGCGTGCCGCGCTCGAACCGCAGCGAGCCGTGCCGCAGCCGCGCCGCGACCTCCAGCGCCTCGGTGGAGGGCACCAGGCCCGAGTAGGTGACCCGCCCCGAGCCGGGCAGCCGCAGGTGCACCAGGTAGCCCGCCAGCGTCTCCTCGCGCCCGGCGAACATCACGCCCTGGTGCCCGATCCGGCCCAGCAGGTCGGGCCACCGGCGCTGCTCGGCCGCCGCCGCGGCGGCGTCGGCCGCCTCGCTGGCCCGCCGGGCGGCGTCCGCCTCCCTGGCGGCGACCTTCGGGTAGGCGGCGGCCAGCGCGGCCGCCGGGATCGCCAGGGCCACGGCGGCGGGCCCGGGCCCGGCGTCGCCGCGGCCGCGAAGCCCAGCCAGCCGGCCGCCACCGTCCCGCACGCGCCCGTGTAGGCGGCCCGCGGCCCGGCGTCCATGATCAGCAGCGCGGCCACGATGGTTCCGGCTGCCAGCGCGACGCAGATGACCGCGACCGCCAGCGGCGTCAGCCTGGCCGCCCCCGCGGCTAGCCCGGCGCCGTACAGCACCCCGGCGGCCAGCACGCCCGTCCCGGCGGCCCGGCGCCAGCGCGGGCTCCCGCCCCGCCCGTCGCGCGCCGCCATTGCCGGCGGATTCTCACTGATTCTCGACGACGTCCCAGAGCTGCTCATTCGGGCGGGGGTCCTCAATCCGCTCAAGCTGCGCGGCGTGCGCTATCCGGTGAATGTTATGTGCCTCCGCCGCCAGGTCGCCCATGCCCGCGACCGTCGCGGCGATCTCCAGCAGGTGCTCGGGCAGCGCCGGGTCGACTGGATACTCGGCGCCGAGCATCTCGGCCACCGTGGCGACCGAGGTCGCCAGCGTCTCGAACAGGCGCGGCAGCCCGGCCAGGAACTCATCCAGGTCCAGGGCGCTCTCGGGCACCCACCCGCCGATGTTCTCGCTCACGGCCTCGATGGCGGCATCGATGCGACTGGTCACGGCGTGCTGTCTCCTCCAGGCCGACGGCGGCGGGCAGACCGGAACCGTACCGGCCGGTCGGCACTGACCGTGAGCCGGGACCGGCTTTTCGCGTCCGGTCCTTTCCCTCAAATGCCCCGTTCCCGGCCGTGATACTCGGAGTACCGCCGGAATGGTGCGGATCCGCATACGCGAAAAAGGACCAGACCGCCGCAAACGGCCGCCGGAGCTGAGTAGTTCACCCCAGGACGCCGCGCCGGGCGGTGCCTACCCTCGGGTGACACGGGGATCCCTGGTGATCGTGGTGCTGCTCGTCCTCGCGATACTGCGGGCGATCCCGGCCGCCGACGGCACGGAGCCTGAACCCCCCAGACGGCCTATCAGCTATTCCAGGGAAATAGCGTGACGCTGAGCGGGATGAGTCAGCTCAAGCGGCGGGTGGCGGCCGCACACCTGCATCGGCATCCCGGCGAGAGACTCCTTTAACGATGACACCAACGGTGCCGGGCATGACTGCTCTCGCATTGATATTACCCGGCGGAACATGAATAGTTCGCCCCAGGACAACGTGCCGGCGTGCGCCGCCTGGCCGCGCGTGGCGGGCTGGTGCCTGGGCCTGACTGCTCGCTCCGCTGACCTGCGCCTACGTGATTTCCGTGCCCTGGTCGGCCGTCTGCCATCATCCGGCGATTAATATCCCTGTGCCTTGCCTAGATCTACCGCGACGTCCTATTTACCGCGGTTGAAATTTACCGCGACCACGCCTGTCTTATTTACTGCTAATTCGATTGTCCTGTGCTTATTCCATATCACGAGAGCCGGGTAAGTATAGAGTCTCGCGTGCCACTCTTTTGTGGCTTTCTTACCTCTCTTTCTCCAGGTATGACTGAGGGAACTCACCATTAGCTGACGGGTCACGCAGCAGGTTCTCCTGCGGCCGTCATGCCTGCCGAGAGGATCCCATGAACATGCGCCCGCTGACTGCCGGGCACCGGCTGAGCCGGATCACTGGCATCGTTTCCGCCGCCCTCACCCGCCGCGCCGCGCGCGGCCGCCGCGCCGCCCGAACGCGCAAGGCCATCGGGAGATGCCGGCGGCTGACCGCGGGGTTCCTGCCTCTCGCGCTGGCGGCGGGGACGTGGCTGGTTCCGGTGACCTTCGCGGTGGGGGCGGGCGCGGCCGTGGCGGCAGTCGCGGCGGCCGCCCCGGCGAAGGCGGCTGTCGCGGGACCAGTGCTGGTGCTGCTGCAGAACGGCGAGTCCACCGCTCCCGAGACCGCGGTGCTGCAGGGCGCGGGGTACTCGGTCACTCAGGTGACCCCGGCGACGTGGGCGGGCATGTCCTCCAGCGCGTTCGCGGCCTATGCCGCGCTGGTGATCGGCGATCCATCCAGCGGATCCTGCTCGTCCCTGATCCCGACCACGGGGACCTCAGGCGGCGACGCTCTGGGCACCAGCTGGCAGTCGGCGGTGACGGGGAACGTGGCCGTGCTGGGCACCGCCCCGGCGCTGGCCGGCAGCTTAGGCGCGGACACGCTGATCACTGATGCGGTCGGGTACGCGGCGGCGGGGTACTCCTCGTCCGCGGGTACGGGGACTGGCCTGTATGAGTCGCTGAACTGCGAGTACTCCTCGTCGGCCGCCGGCACGAGCGTGCCGCTGCTGAACGGGGTGGAGGGCATCGGCACGACGGGGGGCCTGACCGTGCAGGGGAACCTGTCCTGCGCGGACTCCGGGACAGTGAACACCTGGGAGGCCGATGCCGCGGGTACGTTCGGCGGGTTCGCCAGCGACAAGCTGGCCGCCGGGGCGTCGGGCTCGTGGCCCTCGCCGGCCTGCCCGGTACAGGAAGCGTTCGACTCCTGGCCGGCGATGTTCACCCCGGTGGGCTACGACGCGGCCTCAGACGCCGCGAGTGACTTCACCGCCTCCGACGGCGCGGCCGGCCAGCCCTATCTGCTGCTGGGCCAGCCGGTGAGCGCCGCGACCGCCGCGCTGGCCCCGTCGGTGGGCGGCGAGGTCCCGGCCGGATCCACGACCGGCGGCACGGATAACGCCGCCTCTCCCGGCATCGCCCAGGGCAGCGCGGGCGACCCGGTCAACACCGAGAACGGCGACTTCACCCAGGACGCCAGCGACGTGTCCGTGCCGACGTTCGGCCCGGACCTGGACTTCACCCGCAGCTACGACGCCCAGCAGGCACAGGCCCAGACCCAGGCCGGAACCCCTGGCCCGATGGGCTACGGCTGGACCGACAACTGGGCTACCTCCCTCACCGCGGCGCAGCCGTCTCCCGGTGACATCTTCACAGTCAGCGGCCTCGGCACCGACGCGGGGCAGAACGGCCCGGCGACGTCGGGCGCCCTGGACGCCCCGGCTCAGGTCGATGCCAGCGGCGGAAACACCTACATCGCCGACGCCCAGGACAACCGGATCGAGGAGATCGCCGGGTCCACCGGCACGCAGTGGGGCCAGTCGATGACCGCCGGCGACATCTACACGGTGGCCGGCAGCCCGACGGCCATGGAGGGCGCGTCGGGGAACGGGACGCCTGCGGCCTCGTCGCTGCTGGACAACCCCGAGGGTGTCGCAGTCAACTCGACCGGCCTGTACATCGCCGACACCGACAACTGCCGGGTGCTGGAGATCCCGGCCTCGTCGGGAACGCAGTGGGGCATCTCGATGACCGCCGGCGAGGAGTACGTGATCGCGGGCCGCACCGGCGGCTGCTCGCTTGGCGATGACAACAAGGCGGCGACTTCCTCGGACCTGTCGTGGCCGGCAGGCCTGCACCTGGGCTCGAGCAGCACGGGCGACCTGTACATCGCCGACTACGGCAACAACCGGATCCAGGAGGTCGCCGGGACCGGCGAGACCGAGTGGGGCCAGACCATGACCGCCGGCTATGTCTACACCGTGGCCGGCAGCTCAGCAGGCCTCTCGGGGGCAGGCGGCAACGGCGGCCCGGCCACCAGCGCCGGCCTCAACGGCCCGGAGGGCCTGACCACCGCCAGCTCCGGCGACCTGTACATCGCCGACACCGGCAACTGCCGCGTGCAGGAGGTCCCCGCGTCCACCGGCACGCAGTGGGGCCAGTCGATGACCGCCGACGACATGTACACGGTATCCGGGCGGTCCGGCGGGACCTCCTGCTCGGCCGGGGACGACAACAAGATCGCCACGTCCTCGAACCTGTGGAACCCGACCTCGGTGCGTGACCCGAACGGCAACCTGTACATCGCCGACAGCTTCAACAACCGGGTCCAGGAGGTGGCCGGCACGACGCACACCGAGTTCGGCCAGTCCATGACCGCCGACTACGCGTACACGGTCGCCGGCAGTTCCTCGGGGACACCGGGCGACTCCGGCAATGGCGGCCTGGCCACCTCGGCCCTGATGAACGATCCCGGCGGCGTCTACGTCGCCGGCGGCAACGTCTACGTCTCGGACTCGGGGAACAACGAGGTCCGCGAGGTCAGCGCCACCACCTCCGATATCACCGACACCGCGGGCAACGGGTACACGGTGTTCGACTCCGGTGACGGCGGCCCGGCCACCGGGGCAGGGCTCGCCACCCCGGACGGCGTGACCTCCGATCCGCAGGGCGATGTCTACATCGCCGACTCCGCTAACAACCGGGTTCAGGAGATCGCGGCCGCCACGCACAGCCAGTGGGGCATCTCGATGACCGCCGGGGACACCTACACCGTGGCCGGCAGCGCGCAGGGTCAGGCAGGCGATTCAGGCAACGGCGTCAAGGCGACCTCGGCGCTGCTGACCACCCCCGTCAACGTGGCGGTAGACGCCGCCGGGAACCTGTACATCTCCGACTCCGGCAACAGCAGGATCATCGAGGTCGCGGCCGCCACGCACAGCCAGTGGGGCATCTCGATGACCTCGGGCGACGAGTACACCGTGGCCGGCAGCTCGTCCGGTACCGCGGGTGACAGCGGGAACGGCGGCGCGGCCACCTCGGCGCTGCTGGACCTGCCCATGGGCGTCGCCGTGGATGGCTCGGGGGACCTGTACATCGCCGACCAGGCCAATAACCGGGTCCAGGAGGTGCCCGCGACCTCGGGCACCCGCTGGGGTCAGTCCATGACCGCCGGGCACATGTACACGGTCGCCGGCTCGGCCTCCGGTGCGTCCGGCACCACGGGCGACGGTGGCCCGGGTACCTCGGCGCTGCTGCAGAATCCCGGCGGCGTGGCGGTCGATGCCGGGGGTGACGTGTACATCGCCGACTCGGCCAGCAACCGGATACAGGAGCTCGCTGCCGGGACCGGCACCCAGTGGGGCCAGAGCATGCACGCCAGCGACATCTACACCGTCGCCGGGTCCGCGTCCGGGGCCAGCGGGGTGACCGGCGACGGCGGCCCGGCCGGCTCGGCGCTGCTCGACTTCCCCGCCGACATCGCGACCGACTCCAGCGGTGACCTGTTCATCGCCGACAGCGAGAACAACCGGATCCAGGAGGTCGCCGCCGCGAACGGCAGCCAGCGGGGCCAGTCCATGACCGCCGGCGACATCTACACCGTGGCCGGCAGCGCGTCCGGGCTGAGCGGCACCACCGGCATGGGCGGCCCGGCGGCCTCCGCCCGGCTGGAATCGCCCGAGGACATCGGCGTCGACGCCGACGGCGACCTGTTCCTGCCCACCTCCGCGAGCAACGCGCTGCTGGAAGTGACCGCCACCGCCACCCCGGCGTTCGCGCTCGCCCCGCAGCCCTCGAACGTCACCGTCGCCCAGCCCGGCGGCGCCCAGGTCACCTTCACCCCGCAGTCCGGCGGCTCCTGCGCGGCCGGCCTGGTCACCGCCGGCGGGTACTGCGTGCCGCATGCGTTCGAGGGCGCCACGCTCACCTACAGCACCACCACGCAGACTTACACCTTCACGCCCGCACCCGGCTCAGACGCCCTGACCTACTCCCAGGCAGGCCAGCTCGTGTCGGAGGCCGACACCGCCGGCGACACCCTGACGGTGACCTACCTGAGCCCGGTACCCGGCTCGGGGAACTGCCCGGCATCGGCCAGCTCATGCGAGACCATCACCTCCGCCTCGGGCCGGGCGCTGGTCATCGGTTCCAGCAGCGCGGGCCTGGTCACCTCGGTGACCGACCCGCTCGGCCGGCGGTGGACCTACGGGTACACCGGGCAAAACCTGACCTCGGCGACCGACCCGATAAGCAACGTCACGAGCTACACCTACGGCCAGGGCTCCACAGGCAACCCGCTGCTCGCCAGCGACATGCTCACCATCACCGCCCCCAACGCCCAGCCCGGCGGCCCCGACGCCGGCGACAAGACCGTCAACGTCTACAACGCCGCCGGGCAGGTCACCTCCCAAACCGACCCCATGGGCTGGACCACCACCCTCAGCTACTGCGTAAGCGCCGCTGCCGGCAACTGCATGGACCCAGCGACTGGCACCGGGTTCGTCACGGTTACCGATCCCGACGGCAACTCCACGGTCTATGACTATGACCAGGGGACCGAGGCTGCGGAGTCGTCCTGGACGGGGGCGGTTGGCTCGACGCTGGCCTGGGACGGAAGCGTGTTCCCGGACACTGCTGCTGGCGGTACCAGCGGCGGCACGCTGCTGGGTGGTTCCTCAGCCGATGGTGACGGCAACATCACCACCGATGCCTACAACATGGACGGGAATATCACATCCAGCATCGCCCCCGGCGCTAACGGCACGTCGGCGGCGACGACCACTGCTTACACGCCCAGCCTCCAGGATGTGATCTGCGACGGGACCGCACAAGCGAGCCCCGGCAGTACATGCGCGCAGGACAGTGGGCCGTCGCCGGTGGCGCCTGGCGGGGTGATCTCGCCGCCGACGTCGGCGCCGCCGCAGGGCCTGACGTACTCGCTATATGACACCGACGGGAACGAGCTGTACACGACGTCGGGCGTCTACGAGCCGGGCGGGAGCACTGCTGCGTACACGCAGACGGGCTACCAACTCTTCAACGGCAACGAGGTGACGCTGCCCGGCACTAGCACGCCTGTCTCGTGCTCGTCGTCGGCACCCTCCATGTCGCTACCGTGCGCGACGATCGACGCCGAAGGGGTTGTCACTCAGCTGTCCTACGACGCGCAAGGTGACCCGGTCTCGTCATCGACGCCGGACGGGAACGGCAGCGAGCTGGCGACGACGACCGACACTTATAACGCCGACGGGGAGCAGCTCACGGAGGTCGATCCGGACGGCAACGTCTCGGGCGCGAACGCCGGGAACTACACGACCTCCATCGTCTATAACGCCGATGGTGACGAGACCTCGGACACCGGCGGTGGCGGGACCGGCCATACCGATACTGCGCGGACCACCAGCTACGGCTACGACGCCAGCGGTAACCAGACCACCGTCACTGACGCCCGCGGCTTCACCACGACGACCGCCTATAACGCCGATGATCAGGCGACCCTGGTCACCAACCCGGACGGCGACGCCGACCTGACCTGTTACGACGGCAACGCCCAGGTGACGCAGACGGTACCACCGGCTGGAGTGGCCGCGAACTCGCTCACGGCGGCCTCGTGCCCCACGTTGTATCCGGCGGGTTTCGGAGACCGGCTGGCTAGCGACGCGACTACGCAGGCCTACGATGCGGCCGGACAGCTAACGATGGTCACGACGCCGGCGCCCGTTGGGCACTCAGATTCCGAGACGACGAGCTATGCCTATGACCCGGCCGGGAACCTGACCACGACCACCGCCCCGGCGACTGCGAACAGCGGGTCGGCTCAGGTCACGACCGAGACCTACAACGCAGACGACGATGTGGCAACGGTGACTACCGGCGCGGGCACCTCCGCTGTCTCGACCGTTTCCTACTGCTACGACGCCAACGGCGACATGACGTCCATGGTTTACCCGGACGGGAACGCCTCTGGGGCCGCGCCGTGCGAGACGTCCGCGCCGTGGACGGTGTCCCCGAGCGCGCACCCGGCTCAGGCGGCCTACCAGACGGCCTATTCCTACGACTCCGTCGGCGAACTGGTCTCCACCACCACTCCGGCTACCACGGCGGCACCGTCCGGGGCAGCGACGACGTTGACGTATGACTCGGACGGGAACGTGCTGACCAGCACTGACCCCGACGGGACCACGATGACGTACACCTACACCCCGCAAGGCCAGGCTGCGACCGTCAGCTACTCGGGATCCTCAGCCCGCTCCGTCACCAGTACCTACGACGCGGACGGCCAGCAGACCGGTATGACCGACGGGAGCGGCACCTCCAGCTACGGCTATGACTCGTTCGGGGAGCTGACCTCGGCTGAGAACGGCGCCAGCCAGACGGTTGGCTACCAGTACAACGCAGATGGTGGCGTTACCGGAATCACCTACCCGCTGCCCTCCGCCGCGACCTGGGCGAGCACCGACACGGTGAGCTACGGCTATGACAACGCTGACGAGCTGACGTCAGCGACCGACTTCAACGGCCACCAGATCACCATCGGCCACACCGCCGACGGACTGCCGGACTCAGCGGCGCTGGGTTCGACCGGGGACACGGTCGCCACTACCTACGACAACACTGGCCGTCCGTCGCTGATCAGCCTGAATAACTCCAGCTCCACACTGCAGTCATTCGCCTACTCCGATGCCCCGGCCGGGAACGTTCTGTCCGAGACCGATACTCCGTCTTCGTCGAAATCCCCGGCCGTCTACACCTACGACGCCAAAGGCCGGGTCACTTCGATGACGCCGGGGACCGGAGCGGCGCTGAATTATTCCTTCGATGCGTCCGGGAACCTGACCTCGCTGCCCACCGGTGCTTCTGGCACCTACGACAATGCGGGCGAGCTGACGTCGTCGGCCCTGTCAGGCACGACCACCGACTATTCCTACAACGCTGACGGAGAGCAGCTAACCGCTTCTCAGGGAGCCACCACGGTGTCGTCGGGCACCTGGAACGGCGCTCAGGAACTGACCGCCTACAGCAACTCGGCCGCGGACATGACCACTGCCACGTACAACGGCACCGGGCTGCGCACCTCAACTACCACCACCCCGTCCGGCGGGTCCGCCGCAACCCAGGGGTATGTCTGGAACACGTCGCCAGCAGTTCCGCAGTTGCTGATGGACAGCACGAACGCCTACATCTACACAGCCGGCAACACTCCTGCTGAGCAGGTAAGCCTGACAGCGGGCACCGTCACCTACCTGGTAGCTGACTCCCTCGGGTCGGTCCGCGGCACGGTCAGCTCCTCGGGCACCCTGACCGGCACGACCAGTTACGACGCCTGGGGCAACCCGCAGACCGCCGGCGGGCTGACGGCGACCACGCCGTTCGGGTTCGCGGGCGGCTACACCGATCCTGACGGCCTGCTCTATCTCCTGAACCGTTACTACAACCCCCGGCTCGGCCAGTTCACCTCCGTCGACCCGGACCTGAGCCAGACCCTCGAGCCGTACGCCTACGGCGGCGGCGATCCCGTCCTCAATTCCGACCCGACCGGCCTGGCCTACTGGTACATCTACGACACGTGGAAGAGCCTCACGCACTTGACCGACGACGAGGACTACGACTACTCGGTCAAGATGACCCAGGAAATCGCGGTCGTCATCAAGAAGGCCGGCGATGTGGTCGTCAGCACATCTGCGTTTCTCAGCATGCTCGCCGGTGTTCTGGCCAAGTTCATGCACCATTCCAGGGTAGTAGCGATCGTAGCGACCGTCGCGCTGGCGCTCGCTGCGGCCGGCTGGACCGTCAAGCTGACGTACAAAATAGTGAAGAAGTTCCTGAAATGGTGGAACTCGGGTCCGGGCAAGCACAGAAAAGACGGCTGGTGGATTAAGACGCACTTCAACGGTGATCCGTTCCAGCCCTACTACTACCAGCACTACTACAAGCGCAGCTGCACGAAAGGCCCGACCGGTGGCAAGTACGACAGGTGCGGATCTCCTGGCATAGTAGGCAAGAACCCTAGCTGACGAGCGGAGAGCCGGATGAGTTACGCCACGATCGCCTGGCTGGATATCGGCATCGCAGCCCTGGCCGCCGTCGCTGGCCTCCCCTCGCTCCTCGCGAGCAGGAGGCCGGGCACTCGCAGCCCAGACCCACGCAGTGGACGGAACCGTAATCTCAGGGTATCCCTGACGTTCCTCTTCGTCGGCATCTCCTTCCTTGGGCAGAGCGACAGGAACGTGGCCGTGCAGTGGGCGGCTTTGGCGGCAGCATGCATGGTGATGCTGGTGACAGCGGCAGCGTGGCTGCAGACTCACCACAGATCCAAAGGCGGAACCGCCGACCGTTCGCAGTGAACGCAAGAGGGATCATCGGCTCCTGGGCGAGACGCGTAGCCGACTGCCGCCGGCCAGGCTCGTCGATGTGAAGGCCGCGATATGGAGACCATGACGGGCGCGCCCCGGCTGTGGCGGCCGTGGACCGTCGAGCTGCCGGCGCTGCTGGCCGTCGTGGTGACGGTGCCGCTCGGCTCGCTGGGCTGGTTCATCCTCGGGATGGGCGTCGGGACGGGCTGCACCGACCACTACAGCTGCGGCTCGGTCTTCTGCCCGCCGTGCCGGGTTGCCGAGGGCTCGGTGATCGCCGGCGGCGGCGGGCAGTGGCTGCTGGCCGTGACGGCGCTGGTCCTGCTCATCGCGGGCCTGCGCCGCCCGGCCGCCCGGCGGCGGCTGGCGGCCTGGGCCTGGGCGCTGGCACCGCTCGCGGTTGCCTGGATCATCTTGGCGGAAGTAGTGGCGGAGCACTCTTACTGACCGCCGGCGGGCGGCCAGCCGACGGGCGCCCGCTCAGCGGATGACCAGGACGGCGTCCCCGCGCGGCACCAGCTCGCCGATCACCGTCCCGCCAGGGATCTCCCCAGCCAGCAGCAGGCCCCCCGAGGTCTGCGCGTCGGCGAGCAGCAGCAGCTCGTCCTCGCCGGCGTCGCCGGCGTCGGTGTGCGGGGCCACCCAGTCCAGGTTGCGGCGGCTGCCGCCGGGCAGGTAGCCGGCCGCCAGCGCCTCGCGCGCCCCGCTGAGGTACGGCACGGCGGCGCTGTCGATGACGGCGGTCACCCCGCTGGCCCTGGCCAGCTTGAACAGGTGGCCGAGCAGGCCGAAGCCCGTCACGTCGGTCGCGCAGGTGATCCCGGCGGCCAGCGCCTGCCTGCTGGCCGCCGCGTTCAGCGTGGTCATCACCTCGACGGCGCGGGCGTGCACCTCGCCGGTGGCCTTGTGCCAGGAGTTCAGCACGCCGATGCCGAGCGGCTTGGTCAGCGACAGCGGCAGCCCGGCCCGGCCGGCGTCGATGCGCAGCAGCCGGTCCGGGTCGGCCAGCCCGGTGACGGCCATGCCGTACTTCGGCTCCGGGTCGTCGATGCTGTGCCCGCCGGCCACGTGGCAGCCGGCCGCCTGGCCACGTCAAGCCCGCCGCGCAGCACCTCGGCGGCCAGGTCCGCGCTCAGCACCTCGCGCGGCCAGCCGAGCAGGTTCAGCGCGACCAGCGGCTCGCCGCCGACGGCGTAGACGTCGGACAGCGCGTTCGCGGCGGCGATCCGGCCGAAGGTGTAGGCGTCGTCCACCACCGGGGTGAAGAAGTCCGCGGTGGCCACCACGGCGCGGCCGGGGCCGATCCGTACCACGGCCGCGTCGTCGCCGTGCTCGACGCCGATCAGCAGGTCGGGGGAGGGCTGGCCGGGGATCAGCCGGGCGACGGCCTCCTCCAGCTCGCCGGGCGGGATCTTGCAGGCGCAGCCGCCGCCGCGTGCGAGCTGGGTAAGCCGGACTGGCTCCGGTGTGGTCATGCCTGCACACTAACGGGCGGGACGGGAGTTTCACTTGTCCGCGCGGGCGCGGGTGAACTGTAATGAGGGCCATCCTGCGGGGGCACGCCGCGGGCCTGGCGCACGGAGGTAAGCGGTGACCGGACAGGTGCTAGCCGAGCGGGCGGCCATGACGGAGCGGGCGGGCGGGCGCACCATGACCGACTGCCTGCGGGCCGCCGCGGAGCAGTGGGGCGAGCTGCCCGCCTACTCCGACCGCGACCCCGGCCCGTCCGCGCCCGGCGGCCCCGGCGAGTGGACGACGCTGACCTGGCGGCAGGCCAGGGACACCGCGCTCCGGCTGGCCGCCGGGTTCGCCGCGCTCGGCCTGCGGCCAGGTGAGAAGGTCGCCCTGATGCTGCCGAACCGGGCCGAGCACGTGCTCGCCGACTTCGGCGCGCTGCACGCCGGCGCCGTGCCGGTCACCTTCTACCCGACCCTCGCCCCCGAGCAGGTCGCCTACATGGCCAGGAACTGCGACGCGCGGATCGCGGTGCTGGACGGGGCCGCCGAGCTGGCCCGCTGGCAGCCGGTGCTGGCGGAGCTGCCGGGACTGACCAGGGTGATCGTCAGGGACCCGGCCGCCTGCCCGCCCGGCGAGCAGTTCCTGAGCTGGGATTCCTTCCTTGAACTGGCCGAGGCGCGGGAAACGGGACTGGCCGGCGAGATCGCCGCCAGGGTGGCGGCCATCCGGCCGCAGGACCCGGTGACCGTGCTGTACACCTCGGGCACCACCGGGAACCCCAAGGGCGTCGTCATCACCCACGCCAGCGTCGTCTACGAGGTGGTCGCGGTGACCGCCTCCGGCAACGCCCGGCCGCACGTGCGCTGGGTCTCCTACCTGCCGCTCGCGCACATCGCCGAGCGGATGTTCACCCTCTACCTGGCGATCTGCAACGGCAACCACACCTACTTCTGCCACAACGCCTCCGCCGAGCTGACCGCCACGCTGGGCGAGGTGAAGCCGACCGCGTTCTTCGGCGTGCCGCGGGTCTGGGAGAAGATCCAGGCCGGCATCCAGGCGCTGCTGGCGGCCGAGCCCGACCAGGCCAGGCGCGCGGCGGTGGCCGGCGCGATGGACGCCGGCCTGCGCTGGGTGCGGAGCTGCCAGTACGGCGAGCAGACCTCGCCGGAGCTGGCCGCCGAGTACGCGGTGGCGGACGCGGCCGTGCTCGGGCCGGTGCGCTCGCTGCTCGGGCTTGGCGAGGCGGAGATCGTGGTCAGCGCGTCCGCGCCGCTGCCGCCGGAGACCGGCGAGTTCTTCGCCGGCCTCGGCCTGCGGATCCTCGACGTGTACGGGATGACCGAGACGACCGGCGCGTTCACCACGAACACCATGCCCGAGTTCAGGCTCGGCACCGTCGGCCGGCCGGTGACCGGCACCGAGGTGCGGATCGCCGGGGATGGCGAGGTGCTGACCCGCGGCCCGCTGAACACCCCCGGCTACCTCGGCCTCGCCGAGCAGACCGCCGAGCTGCTTGACGCCGACGGCTGGCTGCACACTGGGGACATCGGCGCGCTTGACGACGATGGCTTCCTGTCCGTGGTGGACAGGAAGAAGGAGCTGATCATCACCGCCGGCGGCGAGAACGTGTCCCCGGCCGCCGTGGAAAACCTGCTGATCGCCCACCCGCTGATCGGCCAGGCGCTGGCCTACGGCGACCGGCGGCCCTACCTGGTCGCGGTGCTCACGCTGGACGGCGAGGTGGCACCGGCCTGGGCGAGGGCACGCGGCATCGACGCAGGGTCGCTGGCCGCGCTGGCGCAGCACCCGGCCGTGCTGGACGAGGTCGGCGAGGCCATCACGGCGGCCAACGCCCGGCTGGCCAGGGTGCAGCAGGTCAAGCGGTGGCGGCTGCTGCCCGGCGAGTGGACCGCCGAGAGCGAGGAGCTGACCCCGACGCTCAAGGTGCGCCGCCGGGTGGTGCACGCCAAGTACGCCGACGTGCTCGATGCCCTGTACGCGGGCTGAGCCCGGTACGCGGGCTGCGTGCTTGCTCAGTCTGCCCGGCAGACCTAGCGTAGAGAGATGACCGATTCCTGGCCGCTCGGCTTCGAGACCAGCGGCTGCACCATCGCGGCCGCGCTTTCCGTCGTGGGCGAGAAGTGGACCTTCCTGGTGCTGCGCGAGGCCTTCAACGGCATCCGCCGCTTCGACGACATGCGCCGCCGCACCGGCATGCCCCGCCAGGTGCTCACCGACCGGCTGGCCACCCTGGTGGACGAGGGCATCATGCACCGCGAGCCCTACCAGGAGCCCGGCCAGCGCACTCGCAGCGAGTACCGGCTGACCGACAAGGGCCGCGACCTGTTCCCGGTGATCACCGCGCTGCTGGAGTGGGGGGACAAGTACGCCGCCGGCCCGGCCGGGCCGATCGTGACGCTGACCCACCGCGACTGCGGCGCCCCGGTCACCCTGGGCATGCGCTGCGCCGCCGGCCACGAGGTGCCGTCGGCGCGCGAGGTGACCCCGGTCCCCGGCCCTGGCGCCCGCCGCCGCACGGCATGAGGTGAGTATCGGGCCCCGACACGTTAGGGTCTGACGCGGAGGCGTCCGGGTGCCTGGTGGCCCCCCCGGTCTTCAAAACCGGCGGACGGCGCGCCGCGTCGTCGGCGGGTTCGATTCCCGTCCGCCTCCGCCAGCAGGTTCACCTTGCACGCGGAGCTAGGCTGGGAGGGCGCAGCCACGCAGACCGGGGGAAACTCGCATGCCGGGCCAGCCCGACGCCCAGCCAGCTACACAGCCGCCAGAAACCCAGCCATCAGAAACCCAGCCATCAGAAACCCAGCCGCCAGCAGCACAGCCGCCAGCAGCACAGCCGCCAGAAGGCCGGCGGGCCGTGCGCCCTGACGCGCGCTGGGCCACCATCCCGCCCGCGCCGCCGCCGCACGGCACGGTGCTGTCCTGGCACAAGGGCTGCCGCTGCTCGGCGTGCGAGGAGAGCTTCCAGGACTTCAGGCACGAGCTGGAGGTCCGCGCCCGCGCCTCCCGGGATGACGCCCCGCCGAGCCGCGCCGGCTCAGCGCCGACGAGCGGGCGCACCTGGAGTACGCCGTTCAGGCCAGGACCTGCCCGAGGTGCGGCGCGCTGCCGTCACATCGCTGCCGCAACCCGCATTTCCCGCTGCACTTCGCCCAGACCCACCCCGAGCGCTAGCGCCCAGGGCGGGCGTCAGCGCCCGGCGCTAGCTAGTTGCCTGGCCTCGGGAACTGGGAGGCGGCCGGCGGGAACTGCCCCGTTGACGGCACCCGGTCCTGGGTCTGCGTGCTCTCCTCGCCGGGGAACGGCCTTGGAGTGCCGGGGAACGTGCTGGCCCCCGGCGACGGGAACTGGCCCGAGGCGGACGGGAACTGGCCCGTCGAGGTCGGGAACTGGGTGGACGCCGGGGCATCGTCGTCGTGGCTGGTCGTGTCCTCTGGGTAGTCCTCGTAGTCATCCTCGACCGGATCGCTGGCCGAGATCATCGAGAACCTGCCCATCGCCAGCGCGCCGAAAAAGATGATCAGCAAGCCGACGCCGACAAAGAACCCGATCTGCTCCAGGAACATCCAGGTGGCTGGCGAGATGCCCGCCACCGAGCGGGACACCGGCAGGCCAGGCGAGATCGAGGTCCGCTTCAGCACCGTGTCGGTGACCGCCGCGCCCACCACGAACCAGGCTCCGGCCACCGTCGCGATCAGCCCGCTCAGCACCCCGATGCCCCGGCTCCGGGTCGCCAGCACCAGCAGGCCGGCCAGCACCGCGATCGCGCCGGGGATCACCGACAGGTACAGCCGCCCCGTCGTGTAGTGCATCGCCGTGTCCGGCGTATAGGCAAATTTCAGGTAGGGCCCGATGAAGGGGACCAGCGCGCCCCAGGCGCCAAGCAGGATCAGCAGGAGGCCGCACAGGCCGCCCCGTCTGCGGGGAATACGTGCCACACCAGCCATCGGGTCTCACTCCCTGAGTAATAGGAAGATTAAGACTTACACATGGCGGGTACCCCCCGGGCGGCCGGTTATGCAAAGTGCTGGCAAAACGGCAAAGAAGACGAGTTCACGGCAGGGCACCTGGCCGCTGCGGGCAGGTATGGTCGCGCTCGTGGACGCCCGCAGGATGGTCCCGCGCACCGACGCGGTACTCGCCGACCCCCGGCTCGCCGGGGCCGCGCGCCGCCTCGGCAAGCCCCTGGTGCTCGCCGCCGTCCGCCAGGCCCAGGACCGGGCCAGGGCCGGCGAGATCGAGCCAGGCGCGGTCGCGGACGCCGCCGCGGCGGCGCTGCCGCCCGTGGCCGCCACGCTGACCCCGGTGATCAACGCGACCGGCGTCCTGCTGCACACCAACCTCGGCCGCGCGCCGCTGTCGGACGCCGCCCGCCAGGCCGTGCAGGCCGCGGCCGGCTGTACCGACCTGGAGTTCGACCTCGATACCGGCCGCCGGGGCCGCCGCGGCCGGGGGATGCTGACCGCGCTGGCCGCCGCTGTGCCCGCCGCCGAGGCCGTGCACGTGGTGAACAACAACGCCGCCGCCCTGGTGCTGACCGCGACCGCGCTGGCCGCCGGGAAAGAGATCATCGTCAGCCGGGGCGAGCTGATCGAGATCGGTGACGGGTTCCGGCTGCCTGACCTGCTGGAGTCCACCGGCGCCCGGATCCGCGAGGTCGGCACCACCAACCGGACCAGCGTTGCCGACTACGCCGCCGCCATCGGCCCGCAGACCGGCTTCGTGCTCAAGGTGCACCCGTCCAACTACACGATCGACGGCTTCACCGCCAGCGCCAGCGTGGCCGAGCTGGCCGCGCTCGAGCGTGCCGGTGGTCGGTGACATCGGCTCCGGGCTGCTGCGGCCGCATCCGCTGCTGCCCGCCGAGCCGGACGCCGCGACCTGGCTGGCAGGCGGGCGCGGCCGCTGGTGACCGCCAGCGGCGACAAGCTGCTCGGCGGCCCGCAGGCCGGCCTGCTGCTCGGCCGCGCCGACCTGATCACGGCGCTGGCCCGGCACCCCCTCGCCCGGGCGCTGCGGGTGGACAAGCTGACCGCCGCCGCCCTGGAGGCGACCCTGGCCGGGCCCGCAGGTTCCCGTGGCGCAGGCCCTGACCGCCGATCCCGGTGACCTGCTTGACCGCGCGGAACGGATTGCCCGCCGCCTGTCAGAAGCAGGCCTGGACGCGGTCGCCTGCCGGGCCGCCGGCGCCGTCGGGGGCGGTGGCGCGCCGGGAGTGGAGCTGCCAGGCGCGGCGGTCCGCCTGCCGGCGGAACTGGCGGGGCCGCTGCGCTCCGGCCAGCCCGTCAGGTCGCGGGGAGGTGCCCGCGGTGGTCGGCCGGGTAGAGGACGGCTGGCTGCTGCTTGACCTGCGCGCGGTGCCGCCGGCGGACGACGACGCGCTCATCGCGGCTGTGCTCGCGGCGACGGGGCTCGCGGCGACGGGGCTCGCCGGGACGGGGCTCGCGGGGATTCAGGGGAAGCACGGGACAACGGGGGAGCACGGGGTATCGGAAATCAAGGGCGCCGCGAGGCTGCGCGACGTCACGGCGACCAGGCGGGCGAGGTAAACGAGATGCAGGTCATTGCCACGGCGGGTCACGTCGACCACGGCAAGTCGACGCTGCTGCGCGCGCTAACAGGGATGGACCCCGACCGGTGGTCGCGAGGAAAAGCGCCGGGGCATGACCATCGACCTCGGGTTCGCCTGGCTCAGGCTGCCGTCAGGGGAGCGGATCGCCTTCGTCGACGTTCCCGGCCACGAGCGGTTCGTCCCGAACATGCTGTCCGGCGTCGGGCCCGTCCCCGCCGTGCTGTTCATCGTGGCGGCCGACGAGGGCTGGATGCCGCAGTCCGCCGAGCACCTGGCCGTGGTGGACGCCCTGGGCATCGCCAGCGGCCTGCTCGTGATTACCCGCTCCGACCTGGCCGACCCGGGCCCGGCGCGGGCGCAGGCGCTGGCCGCGATGCGGGGCAGCAGCCTCGGCTCGCCGCCGGCCGTGGCGGTCAGCGCCGTCACCGGGGATGGCCTGCCCGAGCTGGTCGCGGAGCTGGACAAGCTGGCCCAGGGCCTGCCGGTGCCCGACCCCGGCGGCCCGGTACGGCTGTGGGTGGACCGGGCCTTCACCATGACCGGCAGCGGCACCGTGGTCACCGGAACGCTGCCCGAGGGCACCGTGCACCGCGGCGACGAGCTGGTCGTCACCCCGTCCATGCGCCCCGTCCGGGTCCGCGACATCCAGACCCTCGGCGAGAGCGCCCCGGAGGCGACCGGCGTCGCCAGGGTGGCGCTCAACCTGCGCGGCGTGACCAAGGACAGCCTGTCGCGCGGCATGGCGATCGTGCAGGCAGGCCGCTGGCTGCCCACCGACGTCATCGACGTGCGGGTCTGCGCCGACCCCGAGGCGGCTGGCCAGGAGGTTCCCGGCGGTGAGCAGGCTGGCGGCAGCCTGGCTGGCGAGGCCGCGCCGGAGAGCGCCGGCGGCCCCGCCGAGCTTGCCGCCATGCTGCCGCGCACCGTCACCGTGCACATCGGGTCCGCGCGGACCGTGGCCAGGGTCCGCCCGCTGTCGGCGACCATCGCCAGGCTCCGGCTGCGCGATCCGCTGCCACTGCACTGCGGCGACCGGATCCTGCTCCGCGACCCCGGCGTCGCCCGGCCGCCCCGGCGCGGCAGCACGCTGACGCTGGGCACGCACGCAGCTGAGACCACCGACAGCACAGACAGCACAGACAGCGCCGACCTGGACGACGCCGCCGAGGCCAGCGCCGACACCAGCCCCGGCGCCGGTGCCGCCCCGGCCGTCCGCGAAGCGCTGCCAGGCACGCCCTCGCCCAACGGCATCAGCAGCGCCGCCGTCAAAGGCCCCGCTGCCCACCCGGTCCCTGGCCCTGCCCCCGCGCACGCTTCCGCCGCCCGCATCGCCGGCGCGCCGGGCGAGGCGGCAGGCTGGCCGGGCGTCGCCGGGGCCGTCGTGCTCGACGTGGCCCCGCCGCCGCTCACCAGGCGCGGTGCCGCCGCCGCTGCCGCGCGGGAGCTGGCCACCTGGCCCGACCAGCCCGGCGCCGCCGAGCTGCTGCGCCGGCACGGCATCATGCGGGCCACCGTGCTGCTGGCCATGGGCGTGCACGAGCACCCCGAGCCGGTGACCGGCGAGTGGCTGGTCGACCCGGTCAGGTGGAACGCGCTCGCCGCCGAGCTTGGCGAGGTGCTGGCCGCGCACGCGGCCAGGGAGCCGCTGGCCCCCGGCCTGCCCGTGGAGGCCGCCAGGTCCGCGCTCAGCCTGCCCGACCGGCGCCTGGTCACCGCCCTGGCCAGGCCGCCGTTCCGGGTGACAGGCGGCCTTATCCAGCTCACTCCCGCCGCCGGCGGTCCGTCCGGCAGCGGCCTGCCCGAGCCGGTGGAGGCGGCGATCCGCATCCTGCGCGCCGACCTGGCGCAGACCCCGTTCGCGGCGCCCGACGCCGAGCGGCTGCGCAGGCTCGGCCTCGACGTGCGGGCCACCGCCGCGGCGGCGCGGGCCGGGCTGCTGCTGCGGATCAGCGACAGCATCGTGCTGGCGCCCGGCGCCGACGAGGCCGCCGCGGCGATCCTGACTGGCCTGCCGCAGCCGTTCACCGCGGCCGATGCCCGGCAGGCGCTGAACACCACCAGGCGCACGGCGATCCCGCTGCTCGAGTACCTGGACCGGGCCGGCGTCACCGAGCGGCTGCCCGACGACCGGCGTCAGGTGCGGCCCCGCCCCGAGGTCGCTCCGGCCGCCGCCCAGTCGGCGGAGACTAGCGCGGTCACCAGCCAGGACGCGCCCGCCATCGGAACACCAGCGCCGCCGTCCGCGTCCCTCCCGCGATAACAGCAAGAAGCGACCGCAGCCGCCGGGACTCGCCCAGGGCGGCCTGGGCGGCCTGGGCTAAGACCGGCAGGCGCTCCGGCTAGCTGGCCCTGGCGGTGAACCGGGATGCCGACCAGGTCGCGGGCTCGGCCGGCTCCTCGCCGCTGGTGATCCACCGGGCGATCACCGTCGCGGTGGCCGGCGCGTTCAGGATGCCGGTGCGGAAGTGACCCGAGGTGAGCCACGCGTTGGCCAGGCCGGGCACCCGGTCGATGACCGGCCGCCGGTCCGGGTGCCGGGGCCGGAAGCAGCACCACTGGTAGGCCACGCCAAGCCCGGCCAGCTCCGGCAGCGCGGCGGTCAGGCCCGCCATGATCGACTCGATGATCTCCGGCCGGATCGCCGGGGACTCGTCGCCGACGTCGAACGTGCCGCCCGCCAGCAGCCGTCCGTCCTCGATCTGGGTCGCGACCGGCGCGACGATGCCGGGCAGCCGCACCCTGGTCGGCTCGGTGACCAGCAGGTGGCCCTTCACCCGGTCCGAGGGGATCTCGCAGGTGCAGCCCGTCAAGCACCGGCGGCCGCCCGGTGGCGAACACCACCGCGCCGGGAGCGACCTCGCCCGCCGACGTGCTCACCGCCGTGATCCGGCCGTCGCGGATCGTCACCCCGGTCGCCGCGACGCCGGTGGCGACCGCGGGCAGCCCGTCGGCGATCCTGACCACCGCGCGCAGCGGGTTCACCCGGGCCTGGCGGCGGATCAGCGCGCCCTCCATCGGCCTGGCCAGCCCCGGCACCAGGTCGTCGACCTGGCTGGGATTCAGCCATTCCACGGCGCGCGGCTGGTGCGCGGCGAACCCGCCGTCGTGCGGGGCCAGGCCCAGCCAGTCCACCTCGCTCAGCCCGACGCCGCCGGGGATGGCCCGCTCCAGGTCGCGCCAGCGCTCCAGGCTGGCCCGCTCCAGGTCCACGAACGGCTCGGGGTCGCTCCACTGATGCGGCTCGGGGATCAGCAGCCCCGTCGCGCCGCCCGTGGCGCCCGCGCCCAGCCGGCCCGTCTCGATCAGCAGCACCGAGCCCGCGCCGATCTCCTTGCAGGCCGCGGCGACGCTGACGCCCATGATCCCGCCGCCGACGACCAGCACGTCAGGCCGGGACCCGCCGACCGGCCCGTCCTCGCGGCCGAGCGCGGCCCGCTCGACGGCGGTTAGCTGGTCTCGCCAGGCGGCGTTGCTCACGGTCATGGTCTTATCATCGGCGAACGCTCACCCTCGAGGCGCATCGCCACTGCGGCGGCAGCAGCGGCGGAAAAACCTACTAGATTGTAGGGGAAGCGCTCCCGTCGCGCGACACCCGCGCCAGCGCCAGTTCCGCCGCGCCGCCCGGTCCTCGCCCGCTGGCAACATCTTGGTAACTCCGCATTACCGGGACGGAAACATCGGCCTGGCAGCCTGGCTGGCATGAGCATCAATGCCGACCGGGTCCCCGCCTGCCGGGTGGCCATGATCGCGCACGACAACAAGAAGCCGGACCTGATCGAGTGGGCCCGCTTCAACCTGGCCATCCTGCGCCGCCACGAACTGGTCGCCACCGGCACCACGGGCCGGCTGCTCCGCGACGAGCTCGGCCTGCCCGTCGCCTGCATGCGCAGCGGCCCGCTCGGCGGCGACCAGCAGATCGGCGCCCGCATCGCGGACGGCCAGGTCGACCTGCTGATCTTCTTCTGGGACCCGCTGGAGCCCCAGCCGCACGACCCCGACGTCAAGGCCTTGCTCCGGCTGGCCGTGGCCTGGAACATCCCGGTGGCGTGCAACCGCGCCAGCGCGGACTTCCTGATCTCGTCCCCGCTGTTCGGCCGCGCCTACCACCGGATGCAGCCGGATTTCGCCGACTACGCCGAGCGCGGCTGGTCCGCCCTCGCGGCCACCGCCGACCAGGTGGCCTAGGAAGCGGGCTGCCCGCCGGGACGCAGGACGTCGGCGTCGTGTCCCAGGTGGTGAGCACCATCACCTCACCACCTGGGCGGCGGCCCGTTTTCGCTAGGCGGCTCGTCTCGCTATCAGATAAATGCGCTAGCCAGCTGGCGCTGACTGCTATACTATCGATAATAGTTTCGAGAGTGTTGGCGCCACCGGGACCAGTGAATCGCTCTGGATACTGATTGATGCGGCTCCCTTCGGGGAGCGAGCGTCCCGGTGGCGGCCCCTCCATCGCCGTCTGGCTGTGCGTGGCTTCGGGTGTGTGGGTCCCTGACCGAGCCTTGCTGGTGCTGGCCGTTACCGGCCTGCCTGGCCGTGACGCCTGCGGGAGGTGCGTGGTGGCTGTCCCTGTCGCTGAGCCGGCAGTGCCGCACAGCCTGGTTGAGCACAGTCCAGTAGCGCTGCGCAATGCGGCTGAGGCGGTAGCGGCGGCCGAGGCGGCGCTCGCGTTCCTGGCCGGGCTGGACGCCGCTGACTTGACCTTTGATGAGCAGGCGGACCTGCTGCGGGGGCTTGAGCGGTGGTCATCGCGCTTGGTCGCGGTGCGGTCGCGGGTGCTGTCGGTGTTCGTGTCGGGTGGTGGCCTGGCGGCCGATGGCCAGTGCTCGGCGCGGGGGTGGCTGGTCTGGCGGTCGCGCGTGACGCGCGGTGCGGCCAGCGGCGCTGTGGGATGGCTGCGCCGCCTGGCCGGGCATCCGGTGCTGGAGAAGGGCCTGGCGTCGGGAGAGCTGTCGGAGTCGTGGGTGCGGCAGCTCGCGGACTGGACCGACAAGCTCCCCGAAGGTGTCCGCCAGGACGCCGACGAGATCCTGTCTGAGGCGGCGGCGGGTGGCGCGGACCTGAGCGACCTGGCCGGGCTGGCGCGGGAGATGGTGGAGCGGTCGGCTGGTCCGGACGGTGACGGCGGGCGTGGTTTTGATGAGCGCCGCTTGCGGCTGGAGCGGACGTTCGAGGGCGCCGGGCGCCTGGATGGTGACCTGACTCCGGAGTGCGCGGCGGCGCTGTCCGCGGTGCTGGAGTCCCTGGGCCGGCGGGCGGGCCCGGAGGACGTGCGGTCGCGGGTACAGCGTGATCATGACGCGCTTGAGGAAGCGTGCAGGCGGCTGATCAGCGCGGGCTGCCTGCCGGAGGTGGCGGGTCAGCCGGTGCTGTTGCAGCTGCAGATGACCTTGGACCAGCTCGCCCGCGCGCACGCTGCCGGCGCAGGGACCGATGCTGCCGGCGCCGGGGAGAGCACTGCCGGCGCGGGGGCCTCCGGGGCGAGTGCCGGTCTGCTGCTGCCGGAGGGCGCGGGATGGCTGTCAGGTGCGGCGGCCGAGGCGTATGCATGTGATGCGCGGATCGCGCCGGTGGTGACCGGCCGGGTCGACCCGGCCGCCCTGGCCTGGATGGTCCATGACTACCTGAACGCGGGTGACCCGCAGCCCTGCCCGATCGATGGCTGCCCGATCGATGGCAGCACGGGCGATGGCAGCACGGGCGATGGCAGCACGGGCGAGGCCTGCCGTGCCCGGCGCGGGGCGCTGACGGGAGAGAGCGTCCCGTCCGGGCTGCCCTGCCCCCACCCCGAGAACGCGGCCAGCTCGCCGGGCTGTCCCGGCAGGCCAGGCACCCCTGTGCAGCCGCTGGGCCAGCCGTTCGGGCAGCCGACGGGCCAGCCGTTCGGGCAGCCGACGGGCCAGCCGTTCGGGCGGCCGCATGCGGGCCTGCCAGCCTGGCCACCGGGCGTGCAGATGCCGCCAGGAACGCCGGTCGCGCCAGGGCTGCCGGTCCCGGTCGGGATGGCCGAGGGAACCGCCGCACGGCTAAACGACGCGCTGGCGCGGTACGCCGTCGCCGTCCTGTCCGGCCCTGGCGGGCTCGCCTCGTTCCTGCGGCAGCGGGCCGGTGGGCCGGGCGCGGCGGGAGCGTCGCTGGTCCTGGATACCGGCACGCCGACCCCGGAGGTGCCCCCGCATCTGCGCCGCGCGGTCATCACCCGCGACCGGCACTGCGCGTTCCCCGGCTGCGCCCAGCCGCCCGCCGCCTGCCAGGTCCACCACGTTCTGCCCCGGTCCAGGGGCGGCGTTACTGCCTTGCACAACCTCACCTTGCTCTGCTCGTTTCATCACCTGATCGCCGTGCATCGCTGGGGCTGGGTACTGGCCCTGCACGCGGACGGCACGACCACCGCCACCAGCCCCGACGGCACCCGCACCCTGCACGGCCACAGCCCTCCTCTCGTCGCGTGAGCCGGGCTCGCGGGGACCGGGCGAAGGTCCGGCTGGGTGCGGGCCTGCGGGAACAGGGCAGGCGGCGGCTACGCTCTAGGAAAGGATGACGGTGCTGTGCTGGGTAGTGGCACGCTGACCAGCATGTCCGGTATCCGGGGAGGGAGGCAGTCACGTGCTGAACGACTCGTTCGGCCGGATTGCGACCGATCTCCGGGTCTCGCTGACCGACCGGTGCAATCTGCGATGCAGCTATTGCATGCCGCCGGAGGGCCTGGACTGGCTGCCGAAGCCGGAGCTGCTGACCGACGACGAGCTGGCCCGGCTGCTGCGGGTGGCGGTCACCATGCTCGGGATCACCGAGATCCGGTTCACGGGCGGCGAGCCGCTGCTGCGCAAGGGGCTGACTGGAATCGTGGCCCGCGCGGCGGATCTGGAGCCCCGGCCCGAGCTGTCGCTGAC
This sequence comes from uncultured Actinomycetota bacterium, assembly GCA_963725175.1. GTDB lineage: Bacteria > Actinomycetota > Actinomycetes > Streptosporangiales > Streptosporangiaceae > DASUBV01. The sequence goes on along the minus strand of CAVRXH010000006.1, from coordinate 380,809 downwards.
GACCAACGCGATCGGCCTGGCCAGACTCGCCAGGCCCCTGCGAGCGGCGGGCCTGGACCGGGTGAACGTCTCGCTGGACACGCTCTCCCCGCAAACCTTCGCCACCCTGTCCCGCCGCGACCGCCATGCCGACGTCCTCGCGGGCCTGAGGGCTGCCGCCGATGCGGGACTGACGCCGGTCAAGGTCAACGCGGTGCTGATGCGGGGCGTGAACGACGGGGAGGCGGCGGCGCTGCTGCGGTACTGCCTGGACCACGGCTACGAGCTGCGATTCATCGAGCAGATGCCGCTGGACGCGCAACACGGCTGGGACCGGGCGGAGATGGTCACGGCCGATGAGATCCTGGCGACGCTGAGCGAGGAGTTCGCGCTCACGCCGGACGACACGGCGGAGCGAGGCGCGGCCCCGGCCGAGGCGTTCCTGGTGAACGGCGGTCCGGCGAGGGTCGGCATCATCGCCTCGGTGACACGGCCGTTCTGCGGCGCCTGCGACCGGGTGCGGCTGACGGCGGACGGCCAGGTCCGTAACTGCCTGTTCGCCCGCGAGGAAAGCGACCTGCGCGGCCGGATGCGCGCGGGCGCGAGCGACGAGGAACTGGCCGCGATCTGGGTCCGCGCGGTGGCGGCGAAGCTGCCTGGCCACGGCATCAACGAGCCAGGGTTCCTCCAGCCGGCCAGGCCGATGTCGGCCATCGGCGGCTGACCCTGACCGACATGACCGCCGGCAGCCTCGACGCGGTCGTGCTGGCCGGCGGCGCTGCCGCGCGGCTCGGCGGCATCGACAAGCCGGGCCTGATGATCGGCGCCGCCAGCCTGGTCGCGGCGGTGGCCGGCGCGGCAGCCGGGGCAGGCGCCCGCCGGATCATCGTGGTAGGCCCGGAACGTCCTGGCCTGGCAGAGCCCATCGCCGCGGCAGGCGGCCAGCTCGTGGTGACCAGGGAAGACCCGCCGGGAGCGGGCCCGGTGGCCGCCCTGCGCGCTGGCCTCGCCCTGGTCGAGGCGACGTGGGTAGCGCTGCTCGCCGGCGACATGCCGTTCCTCCGGCCTGGCCATCTGCGTGACCTGCTCGACGCGGCAGCCGGCGGGCCGTCTGGCGCACTGGCGGGGGACAGGCCGGCCGGGACGGATGGTGCCGGGGAGCCGCCGGGGGCGGTGCTGCTGGACGACGAAGGACAGCGGCAGTGGCTAACAGGCTGCTGGCGGACCGAGGTGCTGCGCGCAGCCCTCGGGGACTACGAGGGCCGGTCGCTGCGGGGGCTGCTGGGCCCGCTGGGGCCGACGCTGGTCCGTTACGCTGCCGGGGACGGGGCACCGCCGTGGCTGGATTGCGACACCCCGGCCGACGTGGCCGCCGCCCGTGCCTGGGCGCGGCAGACAACAGGAGACGGCTCGGGAGGCTGACCGGTGACCACCATCGACGACTGGACGGCGGCGGCCTGCGCTGAGCTGGGCCTTCCGGCGGGTGCCGCTCCGGCCAGGGAGATCCTGGACCTGGCCCGCGATGTCGCGCATCAGGTGGAGCGCCCCGCCGCGCCGCTGACGGCGTTCCTGCTGGGCCTGGCCGCTGGCCGGGGACAGGACCTGACGGAGGCAGCCGAGCGCCTGCGCGCCCTGGCCGCCCGCTGGCCCCAGGAATCCCGGCAGTCCTGAGCGGCTCCGCAGCGATCCGGTAGCAGGGCCGCGGCAGTACCGGACCCGTAGCAGCTGACATCCCGACAGTTTCCGACCGTCCTCATATCGCTCTCCGCGTCCGTCCGTCCGCCTCGGCCTGCGCCTGCCCTCCTGCGGCTGTTTGCCCGCGTCCGCCGCCGACGTCCGCCGCCGACGTCCACCCGTCGGCCCTGGCCCGCGCCGCTCGCCCACCCGTCCCGCTGCACATCTGATAACAGCAAGAGGCGCGGGCGGCAAAATCCGGCACGAAGTTCTTCGGAGGGCTTGCTCTAAGAATGTTAACGATATATCTTTGAGCTATCCGGAAGCTCCGAAGACAGTCTGAGAATACGACAGTGAAGCGAATCAGGCTGCGAGACGGGGCCACACGAACAAGGAGAGAGACATGAGAGACGAAGAGTTCTGGACCAGTGAGGACCGGGAGCGAGCGCACCTGGCCGCCGCGTGGCATCACCATGGTCACGGCGACGGCGAGCGGGAAGGCCGCAGGGAGCGCAGTGACGAGGAAGGCCGCAGGGGACGCGGCGGCAGGCGCGGCCACGTGCGCGGCGGCGGGTACCCCGGCAGGCCGCCGCTGCCGCCGATGCCGCCTGGCTTCCACGGTTTCGGGCCGATGCCGGGTGAGCCGCGGACGCGCGGCATGCGGGCACGGCGCGGCGATGTCCGGGCGGCGGCGCTGGCGCTGCTGGCCGAGCAGCCGATGAACGGCTATCAGATCATCCAGGAGATCGGCGAGCGCAGCGGCGGCATCTGGCGGCCGAGCCCTGGCTCGGTGTACCCGGCGCTTCAGCAGCTGGAGGACGAGGGCCTGATCCGGGCGGAGTCGGGAGACGGCGGGCGGCGCGGCTACGTGCTGACCGACGAAGGCCGCAGCTACGCGGACGAGCACCCGGACGAGCTGCGCGCGCCGTGGGATGAGGTAGCGGGCGGCACCGGGGACACGGTGATCGAGATGCGCTCGCTGCTTGGCCAGCTCGGCATGGCGGCGTTCCAGGTGATCAGCGCGGGCACGGAGGCGCAGCAGGCGCAGGCGCGCAAGGTGCTGACCGACACGCGCAAGTCGCTGTACCGCATCCTCGCGGCCGACGAGGACGACGCGGCCGCCGACGCTGCCGACTCCGGCGAGGCGAAGTAGCGGCCGGTTAGGCTCGGACGGACGAGGTCAAGGAGGCGGCATATGGCGGCAGGCACCGAGACCGAGGCGGGCACCGGCCATCAGGCCGGGCCCGCCGCCGACGAGGTGATCAAGGTCACCGGGCTGACGAAGAGCTACGGTGACATCGAGGCGGTCCGGGGCATCGACTTCGCGGTGAGCCGGGGCGAGACCTTCGGGTTCCTCGGCCCGAACGGGGCCGGCAAGACGACCACGATCAAGATCTTGTGCACGCTCGCGAACGCGACGGCGGGCGCGGCCCGGGTGGCGGGCTACGACGCGGCGACCCAGCGGGACGCGGTGCGCCGGTCGATCGGCCTGGTCTTCCAGGACACGACGCTGGATAACTACCTCACCGCGGAGCAGAACCTCCGGTTCCACGCGGAGCTGTACGGGGTGCCGCGCTCGGCGATCGGGCCGCGGATGCGCCAGGTGCTGGAGATGGTCGGGCTCTGGGAGCGGCGGGGCAGCAGGGTATCGACGTTCTCCGGCGGCATGAAGCGCCGCCTGGAGATCGCCCGCGGCCTGCTGCACGCGCCGCACGTGCTGTTCCTTGACGAGCCGACGGTCGGGCTAGACCCGCAGACCAGGTCCTCGATCTGGGCGTACATCAACGAGCTGAAGCGGCAGGAGGACATCACCATCTTCCTGACCACGCACTACATGGACGAGGCGGAGCACTGTGACCGGATCGCGATTATCGACCACGGCAAAATCGTGGCAATCGACTCGCCGGAAGCCCTGAAGGCGAGCGTCGGCAGGGACCGGGTGCAGATCCAGACGGCCGATGACGGTGCCGCGATCGTTGCGCTAGCGGACCAGTTCGGCATCGAGGCGGCGGTTCGCGAGGGCGCGGTGACCTTCGCGGTCGCGGCCGGGGAGCAGTTCGTGCCCCGGCTTTTCGCGGAGTTCCCGGTGGCGATCCGGTCGGTCAGCGTATCCAGACCGTCACTGGACGACGTCTTCATGTCCTACACCGGGACTACTATCCGTGACGCCGAGGCTTCAGGAATGGACCGGATGCGCCAGATGGCGCGCCTGCGGGGAGGACGGTGAGCATGGCGGCTCAGACGACGGGCCTGCCGCAGGCGGACCCCGGCGCCGGCCAGGAGTCGGTGGCGGCCCGGATCCGGGTGGCGGCGCCGCGCGGCGGGCTGCGGCACGATGTCCGCGCGGTCTCGATTGTCTGGCGGCGTGAGCTGATCAGGTTCCGGACTGACCGGCTGCGCGCGGTCACGTCCCTGGTTCAGCCGCTGCTGTTCCTGTTCATCCTGGGAACCGGCTTGTCTGCCCTTGCAGGTCGCAGCATGCCACCGGGAGTGCACTTCCAGACCTTCATCTACCCCGGTGTACTGGCGATGTCGGTGCTGTTCACGGCCATTTTCTCGGCGGCGTCGATCGTCTGGGACCGGGAGTTCGGGTTCCTGCGGGAGATCCTGGTGGCGCCGGTTAGCCGGGCCTCGATAGTGATCGGGAAGTGCCTGGGCGGTGCCACGATCGCCACGTTCCAGGGCGTGATCTTCCTGGCCCTCGCGGGCCTGGCGCACGTGCCCTACAACCCGCTGCTGCTGCTCACGCTGGTCGGGGAGCTGCTGCTGCTGGCCTTCACGCTGACCGCGTTCGGGGTGATGATGGCGGCGCGGATCAAGCAGTTCCAGGCGTTTATGGCGCTGACCCAGATGCTCGTCATGCCGCTGTTCTTCCTGTCGGGTGCGCTGTACCCGCTGAGCGGGCTGCCGGCGTGGCTCAGCGTGCTGACAAGAATCGACCCGCTGACCTACGTTGTCGGCCCCATGCGGCACGCGGTTTTCAGTTATCTCAGCTTTCCGCCAGCGTTCTCTAAGGTTCTGGCTCCCGGCATTACCTGGGATGGCTGGCTTGTACCGCTATGGGCATCACTGGCAATAGTCGCGGTAATGGGCCTGACGCTCATGGCAATCGCCATTGCGGAGTTCCGCAAGACCGAATAGGAGTCACCCGCCAGGCGGCACGGCCGGCGGTCCAGAGGCGGGCCGCCGGCTGGCGCGTTCTGCGTGCAACATGCACGTTGACATGCGCGGCGCGGTGCCCAGCCCGGCGACTTCGTGGCTCCGGTGGCCGGGCGATGAAGACAAACAAGCGCGTATCCGGTCCGCAGATCCGCCACTGAGAGTTACTGCAAGGCTGATACTCAGAGTTACGACTCTGGAGGTTAACGTCCCTAGAGATAGAGCGACGCCGGGTGGCTACGGGGGCAAACCACCCGGCGTCGCATTCATCGGCGCTCCGACGGGGGCCCGGAACGCCGGCACGGTGCCCCAGCGGGGGACCAGAGCACCGAGAATCATGTTACACCGAACCTCCCCGTTGTGCGTCAAGACCGGATTACGAGCCAATCTCGTCACGCACCCTGTCTAGTCGTGCCCTGACGCCCCTTTACGACCTGTTCTTGTGTACCCGGATCGGGCGGGATCAGGCGTTTTGCGGAGGCGCGCCGGTGTCGCCCGTACTGCCGGGATCATGGAAACTTGGGCCGGTGCCGCCCGGCACGTCCGGCGTGTCGCCATCGCCTGGCTGGCGGCGCACCGGGAGGTTCGGCTCGTAGGGGATGAACCCCCGGCGCACGACGGGCTCGCGCCCGGCGTTGGCGAAGATCACGGCGAAGTACGGAATGGCGATGGCGCCGACGATGGGGATGGCGGTCAGCCAGCCGAGGTGGTTGACGAAGAACAGGACCGCGACGATGAAGCAGACGGCGCGGATGCCCATCATGATCAGGTACCGGCGCTGCCGGTAGGCGATGTCCTGCGCCAGGGACGGCCTGGCCTCGGTCACCAGCTGCGCCCGCTGGCGGCGTCCTGCCTTGCCTGACGCTGCCTTGCCTGACGCTGCCTTGCGCGGTGACGGATTCCCTGACGGGAGCTGGCCTTGGCTCACGCTTCCAAGGTAGTCCAGCCGCCGGGCGGCCAGGACCGGCGCACCGCGGGTTCCGCGGCCAGGCCCGCGGCCTGGTCAAGCGTCGCCGCCCCGGCCAGCGCCATCGCGTGCGCCAGGCCGCCGGTGAGCCCGGTCAGCAGCTCGGTGACGCCGTCCGCGCCGCCGCAGGCCAGCGCCCACAGCACGGGCCGGCCGACCAGCACCGCCCTGGCACCCAGGGCGAGCGCGGAAAGCACGTCCTCGCCGCGGCGGATCCCGCCGTCCACGTACGCGGGCGTCCCGGAGCCAGCCAGCGCGGCGGCGACAGGAGGCAGCGCCCAGGCGGTCGGCACCGCGCCGTCGAGCTGGCGGCCGCCGTGGTTGGACACCAGCACCGCCGCCGCCCCGGCGGCCGCGCACCGCGCCGCGTCATCGGCGCGCAGCACGCCCTTGACCACGACCGGCAGCCCGCCGCTCACCTCAGCCAGCCAGCCGATGTCCGCTGTCGTCACGTCGGCGGCCTGAGCCAGCGCGCCGGGGTCAGCGGGGCGGCCGGTGTTCACGTAGGAATCGGCGATGTCCAGGTCGTCGCTGTCCCGGCGCTTGCGCCCGACCTCCGGGGTGTCGGCGGTCAGCACCAGGGCGGCGGCCCCGGCGGCGGCCGCGCGAGCGGCCAGCCCGGCGGTGATGTCCCGGTCGCGCAGCACGTAGACCTGGAACCACCAGGTGCCGCCCGCCGCCGCGACGGCCGCGCCGACGTCCTCGATCCGGCAGGTGCTGCGGGTGGACAGCACGAACAGGGCCCCGGCCCTGGCGGCGCCGGCCGCGGTGGCCAGCTCCCCGTCGGGGTGCGCGAGCTTGTGGAAGCCGGTCGGCGCCACCGCCACCGGGGTGGCCAGCCGCGTGCCGAGCAGCTCGGTGCTGGTGTCCACCGCGGTCACGTCGCGGAGCACCCGCGGCGCCAGCCAGGTATGCCGCCAGGCGCGAACGCTGGCGTGTGCGGTCCGCTCCCGGCCCGCCGCGCCGGCATAGTAGTCGTAGACCCCGCGCGGCAGCAGCGCGGCGGCCTGGCGCTGTAGCCGGGCGATGTCTGGAGTCACGACACCAGTGTGGAGGAACGGATGAGCGAGCGTACTTACCGTGTCACCGAGATCGTCGGGACGTCGCCGGAGGGCATCGAGCCGGCCATCCGCGGCGCGCTGCACCGGGCGGGGGAGACGCTGCGGCACCTGGACTGGTTCGAGGTCACCCAGGTCCGCGGCCAGATCGTGGACGGCGAGGTGGCGCACTACCAGGTCGGCCTCAAGGTCGGCTTCCGGCTGGAAGACGCGTAGCCAGCCAGCGCCCGGCCCGGACCGGCGCTATGTCGCCTGGCTCACCGACGACATGTGGAAGCCCTCGACCCGCAGCGGCGCCATCACGGTACGCGGCACGTACTCGCCGAACTCGCGGGCGAGGGTCCGCTCCGCCGGCCCGGCCTGGGTGGTCCTGGCGAGCATGGCGGCCGGGCTCTCGTTGAACCGGAAGTTGTTCACCGCACCGGTGATCTCGCCGTTCTCGATCAGGTACACGCCGTCCCTGGTCAGCCCGGTCGCCAGCAGCGTCTGCGAGTCCACCTCCCGGACGTAGTACAGGCTGGTCAGCAGCAGCCCGCGGCTGGTCTGCGCGATCATCTCCGGCAGCGGCACGGCGCCGTCTGGCACGTCGAGGATCAGGTTGTCGATGAGCGGCGTGAGGGGCATCGAGGCCTCCCGCGCGGAGTGCCGGGTCTGGACCAGCGCGGCCAGCGTGCCGCCGGAGATCCACTCGGTGGCCGCCAGCGGCTGCCCGTTGTCGAACACCGACTGCATCCGGTCGGAGGAGTGCGTGAGCACGAACGGCGCGCAGGCCACCTCCGGCTGCCCTGGGTCGCCGCGCAGCGACAGGTCCAGGCCGGCCAGCCGCTCGCCGAGCGCGGTGCCGCCACCGGGCCGGCTGAACACTGTCCGCCCGTCGCGGGTGTCGCGGGCGCCGAGCGCGCCGCTGACGCAGATCATCAGGTCCGCCACCGCTGTCGGCGGCAGCAGGGTCTCGTACCGGCCCGGTGGCAGCTCGACGCGCCGCCGCGCCCAGCCGAGCCGCCGCGCGAGCCCGTCCGCCATCGCGGTGACGTCGATGTCGGTGAAGTCACGGGTGGTCGTCGCCGCCCACGCCGAGGCGCCGGGCGCGGCGCCCCTGGCGGTCAGCTCGAAGGAGCCGGCGGGCTGGACGTGCCGCAGCCGCAGGCCGGCCGAGGTGCCGAGGTAGCTGGTGGTCATGGTGTGCTCGGCGTACCCGTAGAGCTGTCGCTGCCCGGCCGCCGCCTCGAACGCGCCGCCCAGCTCCGCGGCCACCCGGCTCAGCACCCCGATGCCGGTCTCCGCCGGCGGCTCCTCCCACCCGGCCCCGGCCTGAGCCGCCGCCTGAGCCCCGGCCGGCTCGCCCGGTCCAGGCCCCGGCCCAGGACCCGGCAGCGGCTCGGCGTCGGCCGCCGGCGGGCACTGCGCGGCGGCCCGCTCGGCCAGCTCGACGACGCCGGCCACCTGGCCCGGATCGGTGACGGTCGCGGAGACCACGCCGGCGCTGGCGCCGCCCGCCCCGCGGGCGATCGCGATGACCGTCAGCCGCCGGGAGCTCTCGACGCCGTTGGTGGTCAGTGTGTTGCCGGCCCAGCGCAGGTTCGCCGCGGAGAACTCGCGGGCGATCACCACGCACTCGTCGGTGCGCGACGCGGCCAGCGCCCGCTCGGTCAGCTCCTGCGCGGACGCCCCCGTGCCGTCGCCGCCATTCATCGGCCGCACTGCCATCAGCTGCCCTCCCGCGTCGCGTTCAGGATGTTGATGCCGCTCAGCGCCACCGCCGGGCAGCCGTGGCTGACGCCGGCCACCTGCCCGGGCTGGCCCTTGCCGCAGTTGAACGTGCCGCCGAGCACGTAGGTCTGCGGCCCGCCGACCGCCTGCACCGAGTTCCAGAACTGCGTGGTGTTCGCCTGGTAGGCGACATCGCGGAGCTGCCCGGCGAGCCGCCCGCCGGAGATCCGGTAGAACCGCTGCCCGGTGAACTGGAAGTTGTACCGCTGCATGTCGATGGACCAGCTCTTGTCCCCGACCACGTAGATGCCGTCGGTGAGGCCGGCGATCAGCGCCGCGGTGCTGGGCCCGCCGGGCGCGGGGGCCAGGCTCACGTTGGCCATCCGCTGGATCGGCATGTGGCCGGGGGAGTCCGCATAGGAGCACCCGTTGGAGCGGGGCGCCCGGCCAGCACCGCGGTCCTGCGATCGAGCTGGTATCCCGTCAGCACGCCGCCGGTGATCAGCTCGAACGACTGCGCGGCCACCCCCTCGTCGTCATAGCCGGTCGTGGCCAGGCCGAACGGGGCGGTGCGGTCGCCGGTCACGTTCAGCAGCGGCGAGCCGAACTCCAGGACGCCGAGCTGGTCGGTGGTGGCGAACGAGGTTCCCGCGTAGGCGGCCTCGTAGCCGAGCACCCGGTCGAGCTCGGTGGCGTGCCCGACCGACTCGTGCAGCGTGAGCCACAGGTTGGACGGGTCGATCACCAGGTCGTAGCGGCCGGGCTCGACCGAGGGCGCGGCCAGCTTCTCGGCCAGCAGCTCCGGCAGCTCCGCCAGCTCGGCGGGGAAGTCCCAGCCGGTTCCGGTCAGGTACTCAAAGCCGCGCCCGGCCGGCGGGGCGAGCGTGCGCATCGTCTCGAACTGGCCGTCCGCCGTGATCGCCACGGCCGTCACCTCGGGGCAGACCCGGATCCGCCGCTGCAGGGACGTGGTGGCGCCGTCGCTGTAGAACGTGGACTCCCTGGCCTGGATCAGCGAGGCGTCCACGTGGCTGACCCTGGGATCGGCCAGCAGCCCGGCGCTCCATCCGGCCAGCACGGCCACCTTGTCGGCCAGGCTGACCGCCAGCGGGTCCTGCTCGCAGGCCGACACGTAGCTGACCTCGCCGTGCGCGGGCTCGGGGGCCAGCTCGATCCGCTCGGTGCTCACCGGCGCGGCGGCCCGTGCCACCTCCACCGCACGCGCGGCGGCGGCCGCGGCGGCCTCGGGGGTCAGCTGGGAGGCGGCGGCGAAGCCCCAGGCGCCGTCGGCGACCACCCGGACCGCCAGGCCTAGCTCGTCGCTGTCCTGCAGGGTCTCCAGGCGGCCATCGGACAGCGCCAGGTTCTGGCCGCTCATCCGCGCGGCCCGGAAGTCGGCGTGCGCCGCGCCCAGCTCGCGGCCCGCTGCAGGGCCGCGTCCGCCATCGCGCGCAGCGGGTAGCCGGCGAATTCCTGATCGGGAAACTGGCCGGTATCGTCCACGAGCCGCAACCTATCCCGGGCCTGCGCCCCGCGCGCGGCACGGGGTACGCTCGCACTCCGCTCAGCTAGATCCCGGGCGGCTAGATCCCGGTCAGATCCTGGAGAAGGGGTACCCGCACCGATGAGTCGCTCCGTACTGGTGACCGGCGGCAACCGGGGCATCGGCCTGGCGATCGCCCGGCGGCTCGCGGCCGGCGGCGACAGTGTCACCGTGACCTCCCGTTCCGGGGAAGAAATCGACGGGCTGACCGTCGCCAAGTGCGACATCAGGGACGCCGCCCAGGTCGACCAGGCGTTCACGATCGCCGAGCAGGCGCATGGGCCGGTCGAGGTGGTCGTCGCCAACGCCGGGATCACCAGGGACCAGCTGCTGGCGCTGATGAGCGAGGACAGCTTCGCCGAGGTGCTGGACACCAACCTGACCGGCGCCTACCGGGTGGCCAAGCGGGCGGTGCGGGGCATGATCCGGCTGCGCCGGGGCCGGCTGATCTTCATTTCCTCGGTGGTCGGGCTGATGGGCTCTGGCGGGCAGGCCAACTACGCGGCATCCAAGGCCGGCCTGGTCGGGCTGGCCAGGTCGCTGGCCCGCGAGCTCGGCTCGCGCGGCATCACCGCCAACGTGGTCGCGCCCGGGTTCGTCGAGACCGACATGACCGACGCCCTGGGGGAGGACCGCAAGAAGGCGATCGTGGCCGGAGTCCCGCTCGGCCGGATCGCGTCGGCCGACGAGGTGGCCGCCGCGGTGGCGTTCCTGGCCGGCCCGGAGGCCGGCTACATCACCGGTGCGGTGCTGCCGGTGGACGGCGGCCTTGGCATGGGCCACTAGGAATCATGGGTCACTAGGAATTCAGGGAGAACCAGCATGGGCATCCTGGCGGGCAAGCGCATCCTGGTCACCGGGGTGCTGACCGACGCCTCCATCGCCTTCCACGTCGCGCGGATCGCGCAGCAGGAGGGCGCTCAGGTCGTGCTGACCGGCTTCGGCCGGCTGAGCCTGGTGGAGCGGATCGCCAAGCGGCTGCCCGAGCCACCGCCGGTGCTGGAGCTGGACGTGACCGACGACGGCCACCTGGGATCGCTGGCGGAGCGGGTCAGCGAGCACGTGGACGGCCTGGACGGCGTGCTGCACGGCATCGCCTTCGCGCCTGGCACCGCGCTCGGCGGCAACTTCCTGCAGACGCCGTGGGCGGACGTGGCCACCGCGGTGCACGTGTCGGCGTACTCGCTGAAGTCGCTCACGATGGCGCTGCTGCCGCTGATGACCGGCGGCGGATCTGTGGTCGGCCTGGACTTCGACGCCACGGTGGCCTGGCCGGCCTATGACTGGATGGGCGTCGCCAAGGCGGCGCTGGAGTCCACCACCAGGTACCTGGCCCGCGACCTCGGCTCGCGCGGCATCCGGGTCAACCTGGTTTCGGCAGGCCCGCTCAAGACCATGGCGGCCAAGAGCATCCCCGGCTTCACCGGGTTCGAGGGCGTCTGGCACGACCGGGCGCCGCTGGGCTGGGACCTGGGCGACCCGGAGCCGACCGCGCGCGGCTGCGTGGCGCTGCTGTCCGACTGGTTCCCCGCGACCACCGGGGAGATCGTGCACGTGGACGGCGGCCTGCACGCCACCGGCGCCTGACAGGGGCTGACGGGGCCCGCTCGCCTGGATACGGACAGTAACCGAGCGGTACGCGCAACCCGATATTCGGCGAGCACTGGCTGCTCGTCAGCCTCTGTTACCTCACCGTTTACCTGCGGCGGGACGCCTCAAGGCCGACGATTTCGGGCTTTGGCCTGGTGACCGGCCTGATCTTCATCATCGCACCGGGATGGCACGGCACAGTGCATCGATAACAACTTGTGACGTTTTCGGGCCAACTTCGCTACGTGCGAAACCCTACGCTGCGGGCAACCCGTCACCGGAGCAGTGACGCTGCCCCGGCGGCGCGACCCGCCGGACGGGCTAACAGAGAGGCGGCGAGCCAATGACTCGACTGCAGACAGGAAGGGGCGGAGCAGCGATGTGTCTGACCCTTCAGTCCGCCTGCAACCGCCACGAGAGTGAGGGAACCCGATGAGATTCGCCCGTCCGGCAATGAAGATCGCGGTCTTTGCCGCGGTCGGTGCCATGGCTCTTGCCGCCTGCGGCAAGAGTACGAGCACCAGCAAGATCGCGCTCGGCCCCCAGGGCGCGTTCGGCACGGTCCCGGCGGCGAGTGGCAAGGCGACCGCTGGCACGATCACCTTTGCCGCACCGCCTGGCACCGCGCCGACCTGGATCATGCCGCTGATCACGGCTGCCGACAACTCGGTTTACACCGTGCTGTCGTTCGACTATGAGATGTGGCGGCCGCTGTACTGGTTCGTGAACGGCGTCGAGCCCAAGCAGACGGCGTCGATGAGCCTGGCGAACCTGCCGGTCTACACCAACGGCGACAAGACCGTCACGATCACGCTGAAGAACAACTACAAGTGGTCGGACGGCCAGCCCGTCACCTCCAAGGACGTGCTGTTCTGGTGGGACGTCATGAAGGCCGCCATCAAGGAGTCGCCGGCTAACTGGGCCGCCTACACCCCCGGCCTGGGCATCCCCGACGATGTTTCCTCGATCACCGCGCCCAGCGCGAACACGGTCGTGATGCAGCTCAAGAAGGCCGTCAACCCGACCTGGTTCACCGAGGACGAGGTCGGCGACATCCAGCCGATGCCCGCGCACGCCTGGGCGAAGGCCACCTCCGGCGGCCCGATCATCAACTTCCAGAGCCCGGCCAACGCCAAGAAGATCTACAACTGGCTCGCGGCCGCGTCCAAGCCGTCGGCGAGCTGGGCGACCAACCCGATCTGGCAGGTCGTGGACGGCCCGTTCAAGCTCACGTCCTTCAACGTGACCAACGGTGCCTTCACCATGGCCCCCAACTCCAGCTACGGCGGCCCGCACTCGGCGATCGTGCCGACCATCAAGTCGGTCCCGTACACCTCGGACGACGCTGAGGTGAACGCGCTGAAGTCTGGCGCTGTCGACCAGGGCTACATCCCGCAGACCGACTTCAACGAGATCTCCGGAATCAAGAAGCAGGGCTACGACGTCTTCGGGTACCCGGACTTCGGCTGGAACTACGCCGCCTACAACTTCAAGGACACGGCGGGCGACTTCAACAACATCATCAAGCAGCTCTACATCCGCCAGGCGCTCGCGCACCTGGAGGACGAGGCCGGCTACATCAAGGCGTTCTACTTCGGTGCTGGCGGCCAGGCCTACGGCCCGGTCCCGTCCATCCCGCAGAGCCCCTACACCCCGTCCGACGCGATGACGAACCCCTACCCGTTCAGCGTCAGCTCCGCGACCACCCTGCTCAAGAACCACGGCTGGAAGATCGCGGCGGGTGGCACTGACACCTGCGCCAAGGCGGGCACCGCGGCCAACGAGTGTGGCGCTGGCATCCCCGCCGGCACCAAGCTCGCGTTCCCGCTGGTGTACAACACCACCCCGGCGACGACCGGCCAGATGATGACCAACCTCACCTCCGAGGCGGCCAAGGCGGGCATCGCGATCCACCTGACCTCCAGCAACTTCAACTACATGGTCGAGAACTACAACGACCCGGCCGCGCCCAAGAACGACAACAAGTGGGCGATTGAGGACTTCGGAGGGTTCACCAACTCCACCGACCCGACCACGTTCGGCGTCTTCAACAGCACCGGTTCCAGCAACCTCGGCGGTTACGCGGACCCGACCGCCGACAAGCTGATCAGCGCGTCCATCTCCAGCCCCAACTCGGCGGCGGTGAAGGCGGAGGCCTCGTACCTGACCCAGCAGCAGCCGGGCCTGTTCGAGCCGAACCCGGACCTGATCATCTGCTGGAAGAAGACGGTCTCCGGTACGCCGGCGTCCTTCGAGACGCTGACGCAGTACAACTTCAACCCGGAGTTCTGGTACGTCAAGAAGTAGGTAGTTAGTCCGTAATACGCCATAAAGCGACGCTAGTCTTCGCTTTATCGCGGCAACCTGGACGTCCCTGGCCTCCGGTGATACACCGGAGGCCAGGGACGGCAGGTGACATCCCGTCATGAAGAGGGCCAGGAAGGGCACGGACTGTGACCACCTATCTACTCCGCCGGCTGGGGGCCTCCGTCGTCGTCGTCCTCGGCATCTCGATCTTCATCTTCGGGATGTTGCACGTGATCTTCCCGTCACCGGCGATCGTGGTGCTGGGCGCTAAGGCCAACTCGGTGCTTATCCACGCCTGGAACCAGGAGCACGGCTTCGACCGGCCGTGGTTCGCGCAGTACCTCACCTACATGAACCACCTGTTCCACGGCAACCTTGGCTTCGCTTACAAGTACAACCAGCCGGTCACCTCGCTCTTCGCGGAGCGCTGGGCCCGCAGCGCCTACCTGAGCGGCATGGCGCTGGTGCTCTCGGTGCTGATCGCGCATGCCGCTGGGCATCTTCCAGGCCGTCAAGCGCAACACGATCTCCGACAACACGGTGACCTCGGCCGCGTTCATCGCCTACGCGATGCCGAGCTTCTTCCTCGGCCTGATCCTGATCCAGCTCTTCGCGTTCACCTTCCCGATCCTCGGCTACGAGGCCAGCCAGTCGATGTCGCTCTGGGGCGTGATGGCCGACTGGCACGACATGACCCTGCCGATCGCGCTGCTGACGCTGATCTCCGTCGCCTCTTACTCCCGGTTCATGAGGTCCACGGCCATCGACACGCTGGCGCAGGACTACATCAAGGCCGCGCGGGCCAAGGGCCTGCCCGAGCGGCTGGTGCTGATGCGCCACCTGGTGCGCAACGCCTGCCTGCCGATGGTCACGCTGATCGGGCTGTCCATCCCGGCGCTGCTGGCCGGCAACCTGATCACCGAGCAGATCTTCAACTACCAGGGCCTGGGCTACCTGTTCATCCAGAGCCTGTCCCAGGAGGACTACAACGTCCTGCTGGCCTACACCCTTATCGGTGCCGTCCTGACCGTCGTCGGCAACTTCGTCGCCGATATCGCGCTGACGGTGGCGGACCCCCGAATCCGGCTCGCCTGAGCGCCGGCCGCGATTACTAGGAGGCAACAGTGGCACTCGCCCCCTCTTCCCTTCCGCCACTTGACATCAACCGCGCCCCCGAGGGCGGCGACGTCACCAGCGTCCAGAGCGGCTGGCGGCTGGCCCTCCGGGAGTTCGCCCGGAACAAGCTCGCCGTCATCGGCGTGGCCATCCTGGTGTTCTTCGTGCTGTTCTGCTTCGCGGGACCGCTCATCTACCACGGCAATTACACCGATTCCAACCTGCTCCAGACCCTCCAGTCGCCTGGCGCCGGGCACCCGCTCGGCACGGACAACGAGGGCTTCGACGTCCTCGGCGAGCTGATGAAGGGCGGCCAGGCCTCGCTGGAGGTCGGCTTCTTCGCGGCCGTGATCGGCATCGTCATCGGTGCCCTCGTCGGCGCGGTGGCCGGGCTGACCGGGGGCCTGGTCGACGCCACGCTGATGCGCATCGTGGACGTGTTCCTGTCCATCCCGATCCTGTTCGTGATCCTGATCGTCGCGGTCCGCTACGGCGCCTCGGTGCTCAGCCTCAGCATCATCATCGGCGCCTTCAACTGGCTGGTGCCCGCGCGGCTGGTCCGCGGCGAGGTGCTGACGCTGCGGGTGCGCGACTTCGTGTCTGCGGCCAGGACGGCGGGGTCCAGCCAGTGGCGGCTGATCCGGCGGCACCTGATCCCGAACTCGCTCGGCGTGATCATCGTGAACGTCACCTTCAACGTGGCCGACTCCATCCTCGCGGTGGCCGCCCTCGGCTTCCTCGGCTTCGGACTGCATTACCCGACCGTTGACTGGGGCGACATGCTCTCCAACGGCATCTCGTACATGCAGAACGGCAACTGGTGGCTGATCTACCCGGCAGGTGTCTGCATCGTCCTGGTGGTCATGGCCTGCAACCTGATCGGCGACGCGCTGCGCGACTCGCTCGACGTCCGGCTGCGCCGCCGCTGACCGCGGCGCTCGCCGCTGACCCGCCAGACCCCCGAACACACCCACTGAGCTGAGGAGTACCCGCGGATGGCCCCCATCCTCGAGATCACGGATCTGTCCACCCACATCAAGCTGACCAAGTCGATTGTCCAGGCCGTTGGCAACGTCGACATGGTCATCGAGCCTGGCGAGACGCTGGGGCTGGTGGGCGAGTCCGGCTGCGGCAAGTCCATGACCGGCCTGTCGATCATGGGCCTGCTGCCGCCAGGTGGCTCCATCGTCGGCGGCTCAATCAAGCTGGAAGGCCGGGAGCTGGTCGGCCTGCCAGAGGCGGACCTGCGCAAGATCCGCGGCAACGACATCGCGATGATCTTCCAGGACCCGCTGACCTCGCTGGACCCGACGAAGACCATCGGGTACCAGGTCGGCGAGCCGGTCAGGCTGCACCGCGGCGCGAGCAAGAAGGAGGCGCTTGACCGGGCCGCCGAGGTGCTCGGCCTGGTCGGCCTGCCCCGGCCCAAGGAGCGCCTGTCGGACTACCCGCACCAGCTCTCCGGCGGCCTGCGGCAGCGCGTGATGATCGCGATGGCGCTGTCCTGCGAGCCGAAGCTGCTGGTCGCCGACGAGCCGACCACCGCCCTGGACGTGACCATCCAGGCGCAGATCCTCGCGCTGCTCGATGACCTGAAGTCCCGGCTCGGCATGGCGATGCTGCTGATCACTCACGACATGGGCGTCATCGCCGGGCACGCCGACCGGGTCAACGTCATGTACGCGGGGCGGCTGGTCGAGGAGACCGACACCGAGACGCTCTTCGAGCACATGCACCACCCCTACACCCAGTCGCTGCTGGCCTCCATCCCGCGCCTGGACCAGGACGCCAGCCTGCGGCTGGCCAACATCCCCGGCATCCCGCCCGACCTGTCGAACCCGCCGGAGGGCTGCCGGTTCGCCGCCAGGTGCAGCCGCGCGGACGACAAGTGCCGGACCCAGGAGCCGCCGCTGGTCGGCCAGTCGCTGGAGCACCGGTTCGCGTGCTGGCACCCGGTGGACGGGCCGCTGGTGCAGAAGAAGGCTCCCGAGGCCTCAGGGGTGACCGTGACCGAGCGCCCGGCAGGCCCGGACGCCGGCACCGACCCGGACGCCCCGCTGCTGGAACTGCGCAACCTGGTGAAGGAGTTCCCCGTCACCTCCGGCGCGATCCTGCAGCGCAAGGTCGGCGCGGTGCACGCGGTGTCGGACGTGTCCTTCACCGTCCGCGCCGGGCAGACCTTCGGCCTGGTGGGCGAGTCCGGCTGCGGCAAGACCACCATCGGCAAGGTGGCCGTCGCGCTGGAGAAGCCCAACAGCGGCGCGGTGCTACTCGAGGGCAGGGACGTCACCAAGATGAGCGGCGGCGACCTGCGCAAGTACCGTCGTGACCTGCAGCTGATGTTCCAGGACCCGTACTCCTCGCTCGACCCCGGATGCGCGTCGGCGCGATCATCGGCGAGCCGCTGGCCATCCAGGGCATCGGCACCCGCGCCGAGCAGCGCAAGCGGGTCTACAGCCTGCTGGACGAGGTCGGCCTGCCGCGCAACGCCGTCGAGCGCTACCCGCACGAGTTCTCCGGCGGGCAGCGGCAGCGCATCGGCCTGGCCAGGGCGCTCACCCTGAACCCGAAGGTCATCGTCGCCGACGAGCCGGTCAGCGCGCTTGACGTGTCGATCCGCGCCCAGGTGCTGAACCTGATGAAGCGGCTGCAGGCCGACCACGGGCTGACCTTCGTCGTCATCTCGCACGACCTGGCGGTGGTCAAGTACATGGCCGACATGATCGGCGTCATGTACCTGGGCAAGATGGTCGAGCTGGGCTCCGGCGAGGACATCTACCACCGCGCC
Organism: uncultured Actinomycetota bacterium; assembly: GCA_963725175.1. Taxonomy (GTDB): domain Bacteria; phylum Actinomycetota; class Actinomycetes; order Streptosporangiales; family Streptosporangiaceae; genus DASUBV01. Next base: position 362,918 of record CAVRXH010000006.1, on the reverse strand, counting down.
GTGCACCCGTATACCGCGGGCCTGATCGCCACCATCCCGGTGCCCAACCCGGCCGTGGCCAAGGCCACCGCCAAGGAGGGCATCAAGGGCGAGCTGCCGAGCCCGATCAACCCGCCGTCCGGCTGCCGGTTCCGCACCAGGTGCCCGTTCGCCCAGGAGCTCTGCGCCCAGGAGGAGCCGGAGCTGCGCTCGTTCGGCGTGGGCCACCTGGCGGCCTGCCACTTCCCGCTGCAGAACTACGTGCCGCCGGGCCGAGGCCATCGCGGCGGCCGCGGAGGGCAACGGCTCCTCTGGGGTGCTCGCCGCGCCGTGATCACGTACCTGCTTCGCAGGGCCGGGATATCGGTCATCGTGCTGATCGGCATCTCGGTACTCACCTTCACGCTGCTGCACGTGATCTACCCCTCGCCGGCGATCGACGTGCTCGGCCCGCGCAGCAACGCCGCGCTGATTCACGCGTGGAACCAGGAGCACGGCTTCGACCAGCCGGTCTTCGTGCAGTACCTGAAGTACGTCGGCCACGCGCTGCACGGCGACTTCGGCTGGTCCTACAAGCTGAACCAGTCGGTGGCCTCGCTGTTCGCGCAGCGCTGGGCACGCAGCGCGTTCCTGACCGGGAGCGCGCTGCTGCTGGCCATCCTGATGGCGATCCCGCTCGGCATCTACCAGGCGGTGCGGCGCAACAGCGCCGGCGACGCGACGCTCGGGGCCACCGCCTTCGTGCTGTACGCGATGCCGGACTACTTCTTCTACCTGATCATCATTCAGCTCTTCGTCTTCGCGGTGCCGCTGTTCAGCTACGAGGCCAGCCAGTCCGACTCGGTCTTCCGGGTCATGCTGGACTGGCGCGGGATGACGCTGCCCATCGTCGGCTACGCGCTGCTGATCGTCGCCGGGTACTCCCGGTACATGCGCTCGCAGGCCATCGACACGCTGGCGCAGGACTACATCAAGGCGGCGCGGGCCAAGGGCCTGCCCGAGCGCCTGGTGCTCTACCGGCACCTGGCCCGCAACGCCTGCCTGCCGATGGTCACGCTGATCGGGCTGTCCATCCCGGCGCTGCTGGCCGGCAACCTGTTCGCCGAGCTGATCTTCAACTACCAGGGCCTCGGACTGCTCTTCTACAACAGCCTGAACGACGAGGACTACCCGGTGCTGCTCGCGTACACGATGGTCGGCGCGGTGCTGACGGTGCTGGGCAACCTGCTCGCCGACATCTCGCTGACCGTCGCCGACCCCCGGATCCGGCTGGCCTGACCGCCGTCCTGCCGCCGGGCCGCCGCGCTGAGCGCCCGGCGGCTGGGCGGCGAAGGCCGTTACCCCCTAGGCTCAAGACGTGACCCTGGTGTTGGTGGTGCGCCACGGCCTGACGGCCTCGACCGGGACGGCGCTGACCGGATGGACGCCGGGCATCTGGCTGGATGACCGGGGCCGTGCCCAGGCGCGGGCGCTGGGCGCCCGGCTCGCCGAGGTGCCGGTAGACGCGATCATCTCCAGCCCGCTTGAGCGCTGTCAGGAGACCGCCCAGGCCATCGCGGACGCCCGGCCGGACGGGCCACCGGTGCAGACCGACGACCGGCTCGGCGAATGCCACTACGGTGACTGGACCGGTCAGCCGCTGCGGCGGCTGGCCAAGGAGCCGCTGTGGCGGGTGGTCCAGGCGCACCCGAGCGCGGTCCGGTTTCCCGGCCCCGACGGCGAGTCGATGACCGGGATGCAGGCCCGCGCGGTCGGCGCCATCAGGGACTGGAACGAGCGGCTGGGCCGCGAGGCGGTCTACGTCGCCTGCTCGCACGGCGATGTGATCAAGTCAATCCTCGCCGATAGCCTGGGCATGCACCTGGACATGTGCCAGCGCATCCAGGTGGACCCGTGCTCGCTCAGCGTGATCAGGTACACGCCGCTGCGCCCGTTCGTGCTGCGGATGAATGACACCGGGGGCGACATCGGCGGGCTGAAGAGACCAGCCAGGCCCGCGCAGGCGGCGGCCAGGCACGAGGAAGAAGCGCAGGTAGGCGGCGGCGCAGGAGGATAGGTTCATGCCGGTCTATTCATATGACCCGCCAGAGCGGTTTATCGCGGGCACCGTGGGTCAGCCAGGGGAGCGCTCGTTCTACCTGCAGGCCAGCGGCGGCGGCAGGACCACCAGCGTGGCCCTGGAGAAGGGGCAGGTCAGCCAGCTCGCCGAGCGGCTGGACGAACTTCTCGACGAGGTGCTGCGACGGACCGCCGGCAGCGCGGCGATCCCGGCCGCCGCGCCGTCCGGGCTGTCCGACGACGGCCCGCTTGAGCTGCCGCTGATGGAGGACTTCCGGGTCGGGGCGATCGCGCTGGCCTGGGATCACGACGGCGACCGGGTCATTATCGAGGCGCAGGAGGAAACCGACGAGCCCATCGAGCCGCTGACCGAGGAGGTGCCAGAGGACGGCCCCGCCGTGCTCCGGGTGCGGATCTCGGCGGCGACCGCGCGGGCGTTTTCCCGCCGTGCGCTCCAGGTGGTCAGCGCGGGCCGCCCGCCGTGCCCGCTGTGCGGCCTGCCGCTGGACCCGGCCGGGCACGTCTGCCCCCGGCAGAACGGGCACCGGGCCGGGCATGGCTGACCCTGCTGGCGATCCTGGCGCGCCGCAGCGCCAGGACCTGACCGAGCGGGACGCGCTTGACCTGCTGCGGGCCGGCAGCCTGGACATGACAGGCCGGCTGGTAGATGCCTCGAATATCACCATGTACTGCAAGATCAGCGGCGAGGCCGGCGAGGCGGCCTGCGTGTACAAGCCGGTGTCGGGGGAGCGGCCGCTGTGGGATTTCCCCGAGGGCACGCTGGCCGGCCGGGAGGTAGCCGCCTACGAGGTGTCCCGCGCCGCCGGGTGGGACGTGGTGCCGCCGACGGTGTACCGGGACGGCCCGTTCGGCCCCGGCATGTGCCAGCTGTGGATCGACACCGACCCCGCGGTGGACATCGTGGCGCTGTCGCGGCGCACGGATCATCCCGGCCTGCGGCAGATGGCCGTCTTCGACGCGGTAGTGAACAACGCCGACCGCAAGATCGGCCACCTGCTGCCGGCCCGCGACGGCCATCTGTACGGCTGCGATCACGGCGTCTGCTTCGGCTCGGACTACAAGCTGCGGACCGTCCTGTGGCAATGGCGCGGCAAGAAGCTCACCGGTGCCGGGGTGGCCGCCCTGGAGCGCCTGAACGGGCTGCTCGGCGCCGGCGCGGAACTGGCCGCGACGCTGGCGCAGTGGCTGGACTCCGAGGAGCTCGACGCGCTCCGGGCCCGGGTGGAGCTGCTGATCCGGCACCGGGTGCACCCGTTCCCGCCCGCGGACTGGCCCGCGGTGCCCTGGCCGCCCATCTAGCGCCCGCCGTGCTCCCCGCGGTCGCCCCGCCGGCGCAGGTAGCGCTCGAACTCCCTGGCGATGGCGTCGCCGCTGGCCTCGGGCAGGTCGGTGGCGTCCTTGGCTTCCTCCAGGGTGCGCACGTAGTCCGCGACCTCTGAGTCCTGCTCGGCCAGCTCGTCCACGCCGCGCTCCCAGGCCCGCGCCTCATCGGGCAGCTCGCCCAGCGGCAGCGAGATGTCCAGGATGTCCTCGACGCCGTGCAGCAGCGCCAGCGTGGCCTTGGGGCTCGGCGGCTGGGCCACGTAGTGCGGCACCGCCGCCCATAGCGAGACGGCCGGGATGCCTGCGGTCGCGCAGGCATGCTGGAGCACCCCGACGATGCCGGTCGGCCCCTTGTAGTCCACGGCCTCCATGTGCAGCCGGGTGGCCAGGCCGGGGTCGGAGGCGGCCGCGGTCACCGGGACCGGCCTGGTATGCGGGGAATCGGCGAGCAGCGCGCCGAGCAGGATGACCATCTCGACGTCCAGCTCCGCGAACGCGGCGGCCAGCTCGGTGCTGAAGCCGCGCCAGCGCATGTTCGGCTCGATGCCCTGCACCAGCACCAGGTCACGGCCGAGCCCTTCCGGGCGGGCGACGGACAGCCGGGTAGTCGGCCAGACCAGCCGCTCGGTCTTCCCGTCGCTGACCTCCATGACGGGCCTGGTGACCTGGAAGTCGTAGAAGTCCTCAGGGTCGATCTGGCCGATCGGCTTGGTATCCCAGGCCGTGGCGAGATGACTGATCGCACCCGTCGCTGCCTCGCCGGCGTCGTTCCAGCCCTCAAACGCGGCGATCAGCGCTGGTGAGGTGAGCTTGCCAATGGCATCGAGCTCGATCGCCCGCCACCTCCCTCCGGTCCGCCTGTCCCGCAGGCAGGACAGCACCTGCCTGTCGGCGCTGCCTCACGGTCGGACACCATCAGCCTACGTGCCTGGCCGCCTGAAGGGCGGACCCAGGATAGGGCCATCCCGGCAGCGGTCGCCGCGCCGCCCCTGGCCGGCCGTAATTGACCAGGGACTCCCTTGGTGAGCTGCTCTAAGATGAGAGCATCATGTCGCGAACCGACCATCCTTCATCGCCAGCACTATCCGCGCACCAGGCTCCGTCCGCCCTGCGGACGGCACTCGCCGAGCGCGTCGTCATCGCGGACGGCGCCATGGGCTCCATGCTCCAGAACAGCTCCGCGACCCTCGATGACTTCGACGGCCACGAGGGCTGCAACGAGATCCTGAACGTGACCAGGCCCGACATCGTGACCGCCATCCACGAGGATTACCTGGCGGCCGGGGCCGACTGCGTCACGACCAACACCTTCGGCGCCAACCTGGGCAACCTCGGCGAGTACGGCATCTGCGAGCGGATCGCCGAGCTGGCGGCCAGCGGCGCCCGGCTGGCCCGGCAGGCCGCCGACCGGTTCTCGGCCGGCGGGCGGCCCCGCTGGGTGCTCGGCTCGATGGGCCCTGGCACCAAGCTGCCAACCCTCGGGCACACCTCGTTCGCTGCGCTGCGCGACTCCTACGAGGTGGCCGCCGCCGGGCTGCTGGACGGCGGCGCAGACGCGCTGATCGTGGAGACCTGCCAGGACCTGCTCCAGGCCAAGGCGGCGATCATCGGCGCCAGGCGGGCCATCGCCGCCGCCGGCCCCGGCGCGCCCGACGTCGTGCTCATCGCCCAGGTGACCATCGAGACCACCGGCTCGATGCTGCTGGGCAGCGAGATCGGCGCGGCGCTGACCGCGCTTGAGCCGCTCGGCATCGACGTGATCGGGCTGAACTGCGCCACCGGTCCGGCCGAGATGAGCGAGCACCTGCGCTACCTGGCCGCGCATTCCCGGTTGCCGCTGTCCTGCATGCCCAACGCCGGGCTGCCCGAGCTGACCTCAGACGGCGCCTACTACCCGGTGCAGCCAGATGAGCTGGCGGGCGCGCACGACAGCTTCACCCGCGAGTTCGGGCTGACCCTGGTCGGCGGGTGCTGCGGGACCACCCCGGCGCACATCGAGGCGCTGGCGGAGCGGCTGCGCGACCGGCCCGCGGCGGCCAGGAAGCCCCGGCCAGAGCCCGGTGTCGCCTCGCTGTACCAGCACGTGCCGTTCCGCCAGGACACCGCGTTCCTGGCCATCGGCGAGCGGACCAACGCCAACGGCTCCAAGGCGTTCCGCGACGCCATGCTGGCCGAGCGCTGGGAGGACTGCGTGCAGATCGCCCGCGCGCAGACCAGGGACGGCGCGCACCTGCTCGACGTGTGCATCGACTACGTCGGCAGGGACGGCGCCGCCGACATGGCGCAGGTGGTGAGCAGGTTCGCCACCGCCGCCACCCTGCCGCTGGTGCTGGACTCCACCGAGCCCGACGTGATCAGGGCCGGCCTGGAGCTGCTCGGCGGCCGGGCCATCGTCAACTCGGTGAACTACGAGGACGGCGACGGGCCTGAGTCCCGGATCCGGCGGGTCATGCCGCTGATCCGCGAGCACGGCGCCGCGGTCATCGCGCTCACCATCGACGAGCAGGGCCAGGCCCGCACCGCGGACTGGAAGGTCGCGGTCGCCACCCGGCTGATCGAGGACCTGACCGGCAACTGGGGCATCCGCCTCAGCGACATCATCGTGGACTGCCTGACCTTCCCGATCGCCACCGGGCAGGAGGAGACCAGGCGCGACGCCATCGAGACCATCGAGGCGATCAGGGAGCTCAAGCGGCGCTACCCCGACGTGCAGACCACGCTCGGGGTGTCCAACGTCTCCTTCGGGCTCAACCCGGCCGCCCGCGCCGTGCTCAACTCGGTGTTCCTGACCGAGTGCGTGCAGGCCGGGCTGGACTCCGCGATCGTGCACGCCTCCCGGATCATGCCCATCTCCCGGATCCCCGCCGACCAGCTCCAGGTCGCGCTCGACCTGGTCTACGACCGGCGCAGGCCCGGCTACGACCCGCTGAGCAGGCTGCTTGACCTGTTCGAGGGCGTCGACGTCGCCGCGGTCAAGGCGAGCAGGGCGGCCGAGCTGGCCGCCCTGCCGCTCTGGGACCGGCTGAAGCGGCGGATCATCGACGGCGAGAAGATCGGCCTGGAGGCCGACCTGGACGAGGGGCTGGCCGGGCGCCCGGCCCTGGAGATCGTCAACGACGTGCTGCTTGACGGGATGAAGACCGTCGGCGAGCTGTTCGGCTCCGGGCAGATGCAGCTGCCGTTCGTGCTCCAGTCCGCCGAGGTGATGAAGACCGCCGTCGCCTACCTGGAGCCGCACATGGAGCGCTCCGGCGATGACGGCAAGGGCCGGATCGTGCTGGCCACGGTCAAGGGCGACGTGCACGACATCGGCAAGAACCTCGTCGACATCATCCTGTCCAACAACGGCTACGACGTCGTCAACATCGGCATCAAGCAGCCGATCTCGGCGATCCTGGAAGCCGCCCAGGAGCACAGCGCCGACGTCATCGGCATGTCCGGGCTGCTGGTCAAGTCCACCGTCGTGATGCGGGACAACCTCGCCGAGCTGAACTCGCGGCAGCTCGCCGGACGCTGGCCGGTGCTGCTCGGCGGCGCCGCGCTGACCCGCGCCTACGTGGAGCAGGACCTGGCCGCGGTGTTCGACGGCCAGGTCCGCTACGCCCGCGACGCGTTCGAGGGACTGCGGCTGATGGACGCGTTCATGGCGGTCAAGCGCGGCGTGGCCGGCGCGGAGCTGCCCGCGCTGCGCGCCCGCCGGGTCGCCTCGGGCGCGACGCTGAAGGTGACCGAGCCCGAGCAGATGCCCGCGCGCTCGGACGTGGCCGCCGACAACCCGGTGCCGGCGGCGCCGTTCACCGGCAGCCGGATTGCCAAGGGCATCCCGCTCGCCGAGTACGCCGCGTTCCTGGACGAGCGGGCCACGTTCATGGGCCAGTGGGGCCTCAAGCCTGCCCGCGGGACTGGCGGCCCCGGCTACGAGGAGCTGGTCGAGACCGAGGGACGGCCGCGGCTGCGCGGCTGGCTGGACCGGATCAAGGCCGAGGGGCTGGTCGAGGCCGCCGTGGCGTACGGGTACTTCCCGGCGGTGAGCGAGGGCGACGACCTGGTGGTGCTGGACGACTCAGGCAAGGAGCGGGAGCGGTTCACCTTCCCCCGGCAGCGGCACGACCGGCACCTGTGCCTGGCCGACTTCTTCCGCCCGGCCGGGTCAGGGCAGACCGACCTGGTGGGCTTCCAGCTCGTCACCGTCGGCCCGCGGATCAGCGAGGCCACCGCGGAGCTGTTCGCCAAGAACGCCTACCGCGACTACCTGGAGCTGCATGGCCTGTCGGTGCAGCTCGCGGAGGCGCTGGCGGAGTACTGGCATCAGCGGATCCGGTCCGAGCTGGGGTTCGCCGGTGACGACCCGGACGGCCTGGAGGGACTGCTGAAGGTGAACTACCGGGGCTGCCGCTACTCGTTCGGCTACCCGGCCTGCCCGGACCTGGAGGACCGCGCCAAGGTGATGCGACTGCTGGACGCCGGCCGGATCGGCGTCGTCCTCTCGGAGGAATTCCAGCTCGCCCCCGAGCAGTCCACCGACGCGCTGGTGGTGCATCACCCCGAGGCGAAGTACTTCAGTGCCTGACGGCACGCGGGCGGCGGCTGGGCCGGCGGGGCGCCACGACGGGCTCGCCGCCGTGCTGTTCGACATGGACGGCCTGCTGGTGGACTCCGAGCCGCTCTGGTTCGAGGTCGAGTGCGCCATCATGAGCCGGCTCGGCGGTGCCTGGGACCGGGCCGACCAGGAGGCGCTGGTCGGCGGCTCGCTGGAGCGCAGCATGGACTACCTGCTGGCCAAGGCGACCGTCCCGGCGGCCAGGTCGGAGGTCGGCGAGTGGCTGATCGACGGCATGGTCGAGCTGCTCGCCACCCGGCCGCTGCCGGTCATGCCGGGCGCCCGCGAGCTGGTCGCCGAGGTCGCCGAGGCCGGCCTGCCGTTCGCCCTGGTGACCTCATCCGAGCGGCCCATCAAGGACGCCGTGCTGAAGCGGCTGGCCATCGACTTCCCCGTCACCGTCTGCGGGGACGATGTGCGCAGCAGCAAGCCGGATCCCGAGCCGTACCTGCTGGCCGCCACCCTGCTCGGCGTGGACCCGCGCCGCTGCGTGGTGCTGGAGGACTCGCCGAACGGCGTGGCCTCCGCCGAGGCGGCCGGCTGCCTGACCATCGCGGTGCCCAGCCTGATCCCGGTCCCGGCCGCGCCCGGCCGGGTCGTGGTGGGCTCGCTGGCGGAGCTGAGCCTGGGCAAGCTCACCGCCCTGGCCGGGGCTCGCTGATCCGCCAGTGTGCGACGATGGGGGTGAGGAGGGGAGGCGGACATGAGTGTATGGAGCAGCATCGGCGGTGCTGTCTGCGTCGCGGTCACCGCTGTGGGACTCATCCTGAGCTGGCTGACCTGGCGGAGGAACGGCGCCGTCCGGGGGATGCGCGCGGTCGCCTGGTCGCTGCTGCCGCTGGCTGCCTACCTCACCGGCGCGGTCCTGCTGCTCGGCAGGCTGGTCAACGCCGTGGTCCGGTTTGCCGGATCTTTCGTGTTCTCGCCCAAGGCATGGGCGGGCATCGTGGTGGTCGGCATCGCGGCCGCGCTGTTCCTGAGCTCCGGCGGCCTGCCGCTGCTGAACTGGCGTAAGGCCCGCGCCCGCCGCAAGGCCGCCGCCGAAGGCGGCGGCGGCAGGAAGTCCCGCGGCGCTACGCCGCAGGGCTCGCCCCCGGCGGTCGACGGCCGCAAGGCCCCCGTGCCGCGCGGTCCCGAGGACGACGACATGAGCGACGTCCAGGAAATCCTCCGCCGCCGCGGCATCAAGTAGCCAGCCAGGAGGATCGGGCTCAGCTTGTAGTCAGGATTATGGTCAACTATAATTCTAGTCATGACGATACTGCCACTGAATGATGTCAAGACGCGCTTCTCGGCCATCGCCGATGAGGTGGCGGCCACCCAGGATCGCGTGATCGTCACGCGAAATGGCCGACCGCACGTCATGGTGATCTCCGTTGATGACTTCGAGTCGTTGCAGATGACTCGCGAACTGCTCGCCGAGCCCGGCGCGGTGCAGGACATCCGGGCCGCGAACCAGGACATTGCGGAGGGCAACTACTACACGCTTGAGGACCTGCGGGCCGCGCTTGATGAGCGCCAGCGCCAGGAGGACGGACAGGCGTGAGCGACGCCTACTCGGTCCGGCTGGCTCCCGGCGCATTGCGGACCCTGCAAGCCGGGCCGCCCAGGGGAATCCCATTGAGCGCCGCATGGGCGATTTTTGAGTTCATCCACGGGCCGCTGAGCCAGGACCCCTGGAGAGTCTCCAAGCCTCCGCACGACGAGTTGGAAGGGTTTCGCGGAGCTAGGCGCGGCGAGTACCGGGTCGTGCTTCAAATCGATGAGGAGCAGCGCGTCGTGCGGGTCGTTCGCGTGGATCACCGGTCCGATATCTACCGGCCCGCATGACCTCGGGCTCAGCCTGCCGGGGTCGTGCCGACGGGCACCAGGCCGACTTCGGCGGCGTCTTCGGCCGACTCAGCGGGCGGTGGCGGGGGGTCGGCGGGGAGTGGCGGCGGCGTGCCGCCGAAGACCGGGCAGAGCGGCTGGTGCGCGCACCAGTCGCAGAGACGGCTCTGCCGGGGCCGCCAGTCGCCGGCTGACCCGGGCCCGCTCGATCGCCTGCCACAGGGCGTTGATCTTGCGCTCGGTGGCCAGCAGGTCGCCCTCGTCGGGGACGCACCGCATGATCTCGCCGTTGCCGAGGTAGATGAGCTGGAGCTGGCGCGGGATCACGCCGCGGGTCCGCCACACCACCAGGGCGTAGAACTTCATCTGGAACAGCGCCCTGGCCTCGTACTCCTCGCGGGGCGCGGTGCCGGTCTTGTAGTCCACGATGCGGACCTCGCCGGTCGCGGCGACGTCCAGCCGGTCGATGTAGCCGCGCAGCGTCAGGCCGGAGTCCAGCACGGTCGCACCGACATCTCCCGGTGCGCGGGCTCAAGCCGGGTCGGGTCCTCCAGGGTGAAGTACCGGTCCAGCATGGTGGCGGCCTCGTCCAGCCAGACCTCGCGCTGCGCCTCGTCGGCGAACAGCGTGGCCAGCTCGGGCTCCTGCGCCGTCAGCCGCTCCCACTGCGGCTGCATCAGCGCGCGCGCCGCGGCCGGGGTGCGTGCCCTGGCGGGCTCGTCGAACAGCCGCTCCAGCACCGCGTGCACCAGGGTGCCGCGCGCGGCCGCCGGGCTCGGCGGCTCGGGCAGCCGGTCGATGACCCGGAACCGGTACAGCAGCGGGCAGGTCAGGAAGTCGGCCGCGCGGGACGGGGACAGGCTCCGGTGCACGGAGACCTCGCCGCCCGGCCGCGCTGAATCAGGGGCCGGATCCGGCGCTGACTCAGGGGCGGAATCGGGCGCGGCAAGCGGTGCGTCGCTTGTGGGTGCGTCGCTCATGTCACCGGAGCCTAGGGGAGCCCGCCGACAGATGCGCCTGATGCCACGCAACACCCCGGCACTGGTCAACTCCCGCGAGCGGCGGGCGGGGAATGCCCCCTGTACCGCGTAGCATCAGGGCGTGGCAGGTACAACCCCCGGTGACGGCCCCTCTCAGGACCCGGCCTACCAGCAGCCTCAGCCGCCGCCGGCCCCGCAGCAGGGCGGGCCGGGCCAGCAGGGCGGGCCGGGCCAGCAGGCACAGCGCCGCCGTGACCCGCGCCTGGGCATCGTGATCGCCAGGGTCTTCGGCATCCCTGTCTACGTCTCGCCGTACTGGTTCTTCGTCGCCGCGCTGCTTGTCTACCTGTACGCCCACTCGCTGGAGAGCAGCGTCCAGCCCGCCCACACCCGCTACCTGGTCTCGGCCGCGTTCGTGGTGCTGCTGTACGCCTCGGTGCTGGTGCACGAGCTGAGCCACTGCGTCGTCGCGCGCGCGTTCCGGCTGCCGGTGCGCCGGGTGCTGCTCTACCCGCTCGGCGGCTTCTCCGAGATCGAGCAGGAGCCGCCGACGCCGTCCCAGGAGTTCCTGGTCTCGGTCGCCGGCCCGGTGCTGTCCCTGGTGCTGGCCGGCCTCGCCGCGCTGCTCACCAAGGTCGTGCCGGACGGGCTGCCGAACCTGCTGATCGACCAGCTGTTCCGCGCCAACCTGCTGGTCGGCCTGTTCAACCTGCTGCCGGGCCTGCCGCTGGACGGCGGCCGGATCTTCCGGGCGGCCTGGTGGAAGGTGACCGGCAAGGCAGTCGGCGCGACCATCGCGGCCGCGTGGGCGGGCCGGGTGCTGGCGGTGGCGCTGATCCTGGTCCCCATCGCGATCTCCGGCGGCCAGTTCCAGTCGCTGCTGAACGGCACGTACTGGCTGTGGCTGGTATTCATCGCCGCGTTCATGTGGATGCAGTCCGGCCAGGCGATCCGGGCGGCGAAGGTGCGCGAGCGGCTGCCCTCGCTTGAGGCCAGGCGGCTGGCCAGGCGGGCCATCCCGGTCCCGGCCAACGTGCCGCTCGCCGAGGCGATCAGGCGCGCGGACGAGGCGCAGGCCCGCGCGCTGGTGGTGGTCGACCACGCCGCGACGCCGATCGCGATCGTCAACGAGGAAGCCGTCATGGCCACCCCGCCGCAGCGCCGCCCGTGGGTGGAGGTCGGCGCGCTGGCCCGCACCCTGGCCCCTGGCATGGTGCTGTCCGCCGACCTGTCGGGGATCGCGCTGATCGAGGCGGTGCGCGCGATGCCCGCCAGCGAGTACCTGCTCATCGAGCCGTCCGGCCAGGTGTACGGAGTGCTCGCCACGACCGACCTGGACCACGCGTTCGCCGGTGTCTGAGCCTGGCGGGGGGCGGCATGGCGCGCTACGCGGGGGACCGCGCGGGCACGGCGGGCAGCTAGGGTGTCGGGCGTGATGAAGCACCCCCGCGGGACGCTGTGCGCCGGCGACCAGGTTCAGCTGACCGACCCGAAGGGCCGTCAGCACCGGCTGGTGCTGACGCCGGGCCGCACGTTCCACACGCACCGGGGCTCGGTGGCGCACGACGACCTGATCGGCGCCCCTGAGGGCAGCCTGGTGACGTCCTCGGGCGGCACGCCGTACATCGCGCTGCGGCCGCTGCTGGCCGACTACACGGTGTCCATGGCCCGCGGCGCCGCCGTGGTGTATCCCAAGGACGCGGCGCAGATCATCGCGATGGCCGACATCTTCCCCGGCGCGACCGTGGTGGAGGCGGGCGCCGGCTCCGGCGCGCTGTCCTGCTGGCTGCTGCGCGCGATCGGCCCGGACGGCGTGCTGTTCTCCTATGAGCGAAGGCCGGATTTCGCGCAGATCGCCAGGGACAACGTCGAGGGCTACTTCGGCGGCCCGCACCCGGCCTGGCGGCTGGCCACCGGCGACCTGGCGGCCGGCGAGGTCACCGACGCCGACCGGATGGTGCTGGACATGCTGGCGCCCTGGGAGCACGCGGAGACCGCCGCGGCGGCGCTGATCCCCGGCGGGGTGCTGTGCTGCTACGTGGCCACCACCACGCAGCTCGCCAGGACCGTGGCCGCGCTGCGCGAGCAGGGCAGCTTCGCCGAGCCGGCCGCCTGGGAGACCATGCAGCGCGGCTGGCACGTGGACGGGCTGGCGGTCCGGCCCGAGCATCGCATGGTCGGTCATACCGGATTTCTGGTGACGGCTCGCCGGCTCGCCGACGGTGTCACCGCCCCGCCGCGCCGCCGGCGGCCGTCAAAGGGCGCTCAGGCGGCTGATGAGCTGGCCGAACACGGAGATGATCAAGCGTGACAGGGCGGGTAACGCGGCCGGGCCGTTCCCGGATCGTAACGGGAGAGAGCACAGTCACAGGCCACCGCCAGGTTACGGAACCATCCTTGATAGGTAGGGTCTAGGTAAGTCCGCTCTAAGGAGGGGGTGAGGGGCATGGCCTCTCGTGACGACAGCGCTCGTTCTGGGCGATACGACGACGAGGTCAAGGTCCTGACCACGAAGATTTCCTTCCTCGAGGAGGAGGTCGCGGAACTGCGGGGCAGGCTGGCCGACTCGCCGCGGCAGGCGCGCATGCTTGAGGAGAGGGTGCGCGAGGCCGAGGCGAACCTGGCGGCGATCACCGGGCAGAACGAAAGGCTCACCGGGACGCTCCGCGACGCGCGTGACCAGATCATCGCGCTCAAGGAGGAAGTCGACCGGCTGGCCCAGCCGCCCAGCGGGTTCGGCGTGTTCCTCTCGTCGGCGCCCGATGGCTGCGCGGACGTCTTCACCGGCGGCCGCAAGATGCGGGTCAGTGTCAGCCCGAGTATCGACACCGAGGAACTGCGGCCCGGCCAGGAGGTCGTGCTCAACGAGGCGCTGAACGTCGTCATCGCCCAGGGATACGAGACCGTGGGCGAAGTCGTCATGCTCAAGGAGATCCTGGACGGCGGCGACCGGGCGCTGGTCATCTCGCACGCCGACGAGGAGCGGGTGGCCCGGCTGGCCGAGCCGCTGCGCTCTGGCGTGCTGCGGGCCGGCGACTCGCTGCTGCTTGAGCCGCGCTCCGGCTATGTCTACGAGCGGATCCCCAAGGCCGAGGTCGAAGAGCTGATCCTGGAAGAGGTGCCGGACATCTCCTACCTGGAGATCGGCGGCCTCGGCCCGCAGATCGAGCAGATCAGGGACGCCATCGAGCTGCCCTACCTGCACGCCGACCTGTTCCGCGAGCACCAGCTCCGGCCGCCGAAGGGCGTGCTGCTTTACGGCCCGCCCGGCTGCGGCAAGACGCTGATCGCCAAGGCGGTGGCAAACTCGCTGGCCAAGCAGGTCGCGGCGCGCACCGGCCAGAGCGCCAACGACGAGCCGGGCAGCCCGGCTCGGGAGCGGCGCAGCTTCTTCCTGAACATCAAGGGCCCGGAGCTGCTGAACAAGTACGTCGGCGAGACCGAGCGGCACATCAGGCTGGTGTTCCAGCGGGCCAGGGAAAAGGCCAGCGAGGGCATGCCGGTCATCGTCTTCTTCGACGAGATGGACTCCATCTTCCGCACCAGGGGCTCCGGCGTGTCCAGCGACGTGGAGAACACGATCGTGCCCCAGCTGCTGTCGGAGATCGACGGCGTGGAGGGCCTGGAGAACGTCATCGTGATCGGCGCGTCCAACCGCGAGGACATGATCGACCCGGCGATCCTTCGGCCGGGCCGGCTGGACGTGAAGATCAAGATCGAGCGGCCGGACGCCGAGGCGGCCAGGGACATCTTCTCCAAGTACGTGCTGCCCGGCCTGCCGCTGCACCCGGACGACCTGACCGAGCACGGCGGGTCGGCCGAGTCGGCCGTCTCGGAGATGATCCAGCGGGTCGTCGAGCGGATGTACTCGGAGACCGAGGAGAACAGGTTCCTGGAGGTCACCTACGCCAATGGTGACAAGGAAGTGCTGTACTTCAAGGACTTCAACTCCGGCGCGATGATCCAGAACATCGTGGACCGTGCCAAGAAGATGGCCATCAAGGAATTCCTGGAAACGGGCCAGAAGGGCCTGCGGGTGGCACACCTGCTGTCCGCGTGCGTCGACGAATTCAGCGAGAATGAGGATCTGCCTAACACCACGAACCCGGACGACTGGGCGCGCATCTCGGGCAAGAAGGGGGAGCGGATCGTCTACATCAGGACGCTGGTCTCCGGGAAGCACGGCACCGAGGCCGGCCGGTCCATCGACACTGTGGCCAACACGGGCCAGTACCTCTAGCACGGGTCGCGGCGGCTGCCCTGCTCCGGCACTAGGCTCTAGGACATGAGCGTTCGCCGCGTGATGGGCATTGAGACCGAGTACGGCATTGCCGTGCCCGGCCAGCCCGGCGCGAACTCGATGGTCAGCTCGTCGCAGGTGGTGAACGCCTACCAGGCCGCGACCACGGCCAGGGCCAGGCGGGCGCGGTGGGATTTCGAGGAGGAGAACCCGCTGCGCGACGCGCGGGGCTTCGACCTGACCAGGGAGGCGGCGGACTCCTCCCAGCTCACCGACGAGGACCTGGGGCTGGCCAACGTCATCCTGACCAACGGGGCGCGGCTGTACGTGGATCACGCCCACCCGGAGTACTCGGCGCCGGAATGCACCGGCCCGCTGGACGCCGTGCTGTGGGACAAGGCGGGTGAGCGGGTGATGGCCGAGGCGGCGGCCCGCGCCGCCGCCATGCCGGGCGGCCCGGCCATCCAGCTCTATAAACACAATACCGACAATAAGGGCGTCTCCTACGGCTGCCATGAGAACTACCTCATGGCCCGTTCGACCCCGTTCGCCGACATTGTCAGGCATCTGACGCCGTTCTTCGTTTCCCGGCAGGTGGTCTGCGGGGCCGGCCGGGTGGGCCGCGGCGCGGACGGCAGGGAAGAGGGCTTCCAGGTCAGCCAGCGGGCCGACTTCTTCGAGGTCGAGGTGGGCCTGGAGACCACGCTGAAGCGGCCGATCATCAACACCCGCGATGAGCCGCACGCCGACCCGGACAAGTACCGGCGGCTGCACGTGATTATCGGCGACGCCAACATGAGCGAGGTGTCCACCTACCTCAAGCTCGGCACCACCGCGCTGGTGCTCGCCATGATCGAGGACCGCTTCCTGGCCGGCGACCTGTCGGTGGACGGGCCGGTCGGCGAGCTGCGCGCGATCTCGCACGACCCGTCCTGCCGGCACCTGGTCGCGCTCCGCGACGGCCGCCGGATGACCGCCGTCCAGCTCCAGATGGAGTACCTGGAGCTGGCCCGCAAGTACACCGAGGACAAGTACGGCACCGACACCGATGAGGCCACCGCGGACGTGCTGGCCCGCTGGGAGAGCGTGCTGACCCGGCTGGCCGATGACCCGATGCAGACCGCCGGGGAGCTGGACTGGACGACCAAGCTGGAGATCCTTGAGGGCTACCGGTCCAGGGACGGGCTGTCCTGGAACCACCCGCGGCTCCAGCTAGTCGACCTCCAGTACTCCGACGTCCGCCTCGAGCGCGGCCTGTACAACCGGCTGGCCGCGCGCGGCCGGATGACCAGGCTGGTGGACGAGCGGGCCGTGCAGCGGGCCGTGCTGGAGCCGCCAGAGGACACCAGGGCGTTCTTCCGCGGCCGCTGCCTGGCGCGCTATCCCGAGTCGGTGGCCGCCGCGTCCTGGGATTCGGTCATCTTTGACATTCCGGGCCGCGAGTCGCTGCAGCGGGTGCCGACCCTGGAGCCGCTGCGCGGTACCCGCCAGCATGTTGGCGCGCTGCTTGACCGCTGCGACACCGCCGCTGAGCTGGTCGCGGCCCTTACCGGGCGGGACTAAAGGCCCGCCGCGCCCGCGTCACGGGCCGCCCGTCACCGCCGCGTATCGGACATCGCGGAACCAAACCGATGCGCGATCGCAGGATTGGGCGAGGCGGCGGAGGGCGAGGATAGCGTTGAGGCTGAGAGCGGTTAACCCGCATATCCACGGAGGTTTCAGCATGGCGACTAAGGACACCGGCGGGCAGCGCCAGGCACCCAAGCGCGACGAGGAAGAGGCGGAGACCGAGACCCAGGCCAGCGAGGGCGTCCGGGAGCGGCAGGACAAGCTGACCGACGACGTCGATGCCATCCTCGATGAGATCGACGAGGTGCTGGAGGAGAACGCCGAGGAGTTTGTCCGGTCATACGTGCAGAAGGGCGGCCAGTGATCCGGCCCGGTGATCCGGCCCGGTGATCCGGCACAGTGATCCGGCACAGCGACGGTCACTGCTCGCAAGACGGGCAGCCGGTGCTCCTGACGGCGCCGCGCGATAGGTTCAGGAGCACTGGGCTGAGCTAGCCGCGCTAGCCCTGGCTCGGCGGACGACAGGCGAACGACAACCGGAAGGACTCGCGGGTGGCCCCTGACTTCGATGGCGTGCGGCTGACGGGATCAACCTGGCCGACTCCGTTCCTCACGGCCGGGACATCGTCGTTCTCTGACTTCCTGAGCATGGCCGCCCCCGGCCTGCTGCCCGCCAGGATCGGCGCCGCGGGCACGGCCCCCGACGTGCCGCACGGCACCACCATCGTGGCCGCCGTCTGCGACGGCGGCGTGATCATGGCCGGCGACCGGCGGGCTAGCGCCGGGAGCATGATCGCCCAGCGGGACATCGAGAAGGTGTTCCGCAGCGACGAGCTTTCCGCCATCGGCATCTCCGGCGCGGCGGGCATCGGCCTGGAGCTGATGCGGCTGTTCCAGGTGGAGCTGGAGCACTACGAGAAGCTGGAGGGCCGGGCGCTGTCCCTGGAGGGCAAGGCCAACCGGCTGGCCGGCCTGGTCAGGTCCAACCTGGGCTCCGCCATGCAGGGCTTCGTGGTCGTGCCGCTGTTCGCCGGGTTCGACGAGGACCGCGGCCAGGGCCGCATCTTCTCCTACGACCCGACCGGCGGCCGGTATGAGGAGCAGCGGTTCCACTCCATCGGCTCCGGCTCGGTGTTCGCCCGCGGCTCGCTGAAGAAGCTCTACAGGGACGACATGCCGGCCAGCGACGCCGTCATGGCGTGTATGCAGGCCCTGTATGACGCGGCCGACGACGACTCGGCCACCGGCGGCCCCGACATGGCGCGGCGGATCTACCCGGTGGTGGCGACCGTCACGCGGGACGGCTTCGAGCGGCTGAGCGACGCCGAGGCGGGCCGCTACGCCCAGGCCGTGGTGGACGAGCGGATGAGCAGGCCCGACGGCCCGGCGGCCCAGCTGCCGGGCGCGCCGGGCAACGAGTAGCCAGGGCGTGCCGCCAGAGGAGTGGCGCGCCCCGGACAGCCAGCAGAGACCACCTCGACTTAAGGACGAGTGCCAGCGGTGACGATGCCCTTCTATGTATCGCCTGAGCAGGCGATGAAGGACAAGGCGGACTACGCGCGCAAGGCCATCACGCGGATCCGCAGCGGAGTCGTGATCTGCTACGAGGGCGGGATCCTGTTCGTCGCGCCCAACCCGTCCCGCGCGCTGCGGAAGTTCAGCGAGATTTACGACCGGATCGCGTTCGCCGCGGTGGGCAGGTACAACGAGTTCGAGCGGCTGCGCCAGGCCGGCGTCAGGTACGCGGACCTGACCGGCTACCAGTACGACCGGCAGGACGTGACCTCGCGGAGCCTGGCCAACTGGTACGCCCAGACCCTCGGCACCATCTTCACCGAGAGCAACAAGCCGCTTGAGGTCGAGATCGTGGTCGCGGAGGTGGGCGAGCACGCGGCCCAGGACCAGATCTACCGGATCACCTTCGACGGCTCGGTGGCCGAGGAGCAGGGCTTCGTGGTGATGGGCGGCCAGGCCGACCAGGTGGCCACCGTGGTCAAGGAGCGCTACCGCGAGGGCCTGACGCTGGCCGGCGCGATGGAGGTGGCCATCACCGCGCTGTCCAGCCAGGGCAACGGCGCGGCGGGCGGTGCCGCGGCCCAGGGCGCCGAGCAGCGGGAGGGCATCACCGGCGCGCAGCTGGAGGTGGCGATGCTTGACCGGTCCCGCTCGCACCGGACTTTCCGCCGGCTGACCGGTGTCCCCCTGGATGACCTGCTGGCGGAGGCCAGGCCGGGCAAGCCCGGCGGCGGCAGCGCGAGCAGCGCCACCGGCAAGGCCAGCGACAGCAAGGCCGCGGACAGCAAGGCCGCGGACAGTAAGGCCACGGACAGCAAGCCCAGTGACAGCAAGCCCAGTGACAGCAAGCCCAGTGACGGCAAGGGGAACAGCGGCGCTAACGGCAGCTCCGCCGAGGGCAAGGGCAGCGGTGCGGGCGACGCCAGCTAGCGGGGCGGTCCGCCGCCCGTTGTAGTGTCAGGAAGTGCGCCGCCCTGGCAGGGGGCGGCGGTAGTGGAGGACATGTGAGCGGCGACCTGGCGACCCGGGCGGGCATCGAGGCGCCCACGGGGCTGCTGATCGGCGGCGAGTGGCTGGCCGGCGGCAGCGGCGTGCTGCCCGTCTACGACCCGGCGACCGAGGACCCGATCGCGGAAGTGGCCGACGCCAGCATCGCCGACGCGCTGACCGCCGTCGACGCCGCCGCCGGCGCGCTGCCCGGCTGGGCGGCCACGGCGCCCCGGCTGCGCGGCGAGTGCCTGCGCCGGGCTTATGAGCTGATGATTGCCCGTGCCGAGCCGCTGGCCCGGCTGATGGTGCTGGAGAACGGCAAGGCGCTGCCCGACGCGCGCGGCGAGATCACCTACGCGGCCGAGTTCTTCCGCTGGTACGCCGAGGAGGCGGTGCGCAACGAGGGCTCGCTGAGCGTGGCCCCGTCCGGCGCGAACCGGATCCTGGTGCAGCACCAGCCCGTCGGCGTCAGCGTGCTCATCACGCCGTGGAACTTCCCGGCCGCGATGGCCACCCGCAAGATCGGCCCGGCGCTGGCGGCCGGCTGCACCGTGGTGCTCAAGCCCGCCAAGGAGACGCCGCTGACCGCGCTGGCGGTGGCCGGCATCCTGGCCGAGGCCGGCGTGCCCGCCGGGGTGGTCAACGTGCTGCCGACCAGCAAGCCCGGCCCGATGACGGAGGCCATGCTGGCCGACCCGCGGGTCCGCAAGCTGTCCTTCACCGGGTCCACTGAGGTCGGCCGGACGCTGCTGAAGCAGGCCGCGGAGACAGTGACCAACACCTCGATGGAGCTGGGCGGCAACGCGCCGTTCCTGATCTTCGAGGACGCCGACATCGACGCGGCGGTGGATGGCGCGTACCTGGCGAAGATGCGCAACGGCGGCGAGGCGTGCACCGCCGCCAACCGGTTCTACGTTCACGACGCGGTGGCCGGCGAGTTCGCGGAGAAGTTCGCCGCCAGGCTCGCCGCGCTGCGGGTCGGCCCCGGCCTGGACGACGGGACCGAGCTTGGCCCGCTGGTCAACGCCGACACCAGGGACAAGGTGGCCACCCTGGTGGAGTCGGCCGCCAAGGACGGCGGCAAGGTGGTGACCGGCGGCCACGCCCCGGACCGGCGCGGCTACTTCTACGCGCCGACCGTGCTGGACCAGGTGCCAGGCGACGCGGGCATCCTCAGCCACGAGATCTTCGGGCCGGTGGCCCCGATCGTCAGGTTCACCGATCCCCAGCAGGCCATCGACCTGGCCAACAGCACCGAGTACGGCCTGGTCTCCTACCTGTACACCGCCGACCTGCGGCGCGCGCTGCAGGTGGCGGAGGCACTGGAATCGGGCATGGTAGGGATCAACAGGGGAGTGGTGTCAGACCCGGCCGCGCCGTTCGGCGGGGTCAAGCAGTCCGGCCTTGGCCGCGAGGGCGGTCACGACGGGCTGCTGGAATTCACCGAGACCAAGTACATCGCGGTCGACTGGTGATCGTCAGCTCATGACGGCCTGCGCGGCGGCAGGCTAGCTCAGGACGGGAAGAGGCGAGCCGGTGGACAGGCGGATCTTCGGTCTGGAGAACGAGTACGGCGTGACGTGCACGTTCCGCGGCCAGCGGCGCCTGTCGCCGGACGAGGTGGCCAGGTACCTGTTCCGGCGGGTGGTCTCCTGGGGCCGCAGCAGCAACGTGTTCCTGCGCAACGGCGCCCGGCTGTACCTGGATGTGGGCAGCCACCCCGAGTACGCCACCCCCGAGTGCGACAGCCTGACCGACCTGGTCACCCACGACAAGGCCGGCGAGCGCATCCTGGAGGGCCTGCTCGTGGACGCCGACCGGCGGCTGCGCGAGGAGGGCATCGCCGGGGACATCTACCTGTTCAAGAACAACACCGACTCGGCGGGAAACTCCTACGGCTGTCACGAGAACTACCTGGTCGGCCGGCACGGGGAGTTCGGCAGGCTCGCTGACGTGCTGATCCCGTTCCTGGTCACCCGGCAGATCATCTGCGGGGCGGGCAAGGTGCTGCAGACCCCGCGCGGCGCGGTGTACTGCGTCAGCCAGCGGGCCGAGCACATCTGGGAGGGCGTCTCCTCGGCCACCACCAGGTCCCGGCCGATCATCAACACCCGCGACGAGCCGCACGCGGACGCCGAGCGGTTCCGGCGGCTGCACGTGATCGTCGGGGACTCCAATATGAGCGAGACCACCATGCTGCTCAAGGTCGGCGCGACCGACCTGGTGCTGCGCATGGTGGAGGCCGGCACGGTGATGCGCGACCTGACCCTGGAGAACCCGATCAGGGCGATCCGCGATGTCAGCCACGACATGACCGGCAGGCGCAAGGTCCGGCTGGCCAACGGCCGCGAGGTCAGCGCGCTGGAGATCCAGCAGGAGTACCTGGCCAAGGCGGTGGAGTTCACCGAGCGGCGGGGCAGCGACGCCAGCACAGACCGGGTGCTCGACCTGTGGACCAGGGCGCTGCACGCGGTGGAGACCGGCGACCTCAGCCTGGTGGCGCGGGAGATCGACTGGGTGACCAAGTATCAGCTCATCGAGCGGTACCGGGCCAAGCACGACCTGACGCTGTCCTCGCCCAGGGTCGCCCAGCTCGACCTGGCCTACCACGACGTGCACCGTGGCCGCGGGCTGTACTACCTGCTGCAGAAGAAGGGCGCCGTGGAGCGCGCCTGCCGGGACATCGACATCTTCGAGGCCAAGTCGGTGCCGCCGCAGACCACCAGGGCGCGGCTGCGCGGCGAGTTCATCCGCAGGGCGCAGGAGCGGCGCCGCGACTACACCGTGGACTGGGTGCACCTCAAGCTCAACGACCAGGCACAGCGCACCGTGCTGTGCAAGGACCCGTTCCGCTCGGTGGACGAGCGGGTGGAGAAGCTGATCGCCGGCATGTAGGCCCGCTCCCGGCTGTCGCTAAGCGCACTCCCGTGATTACTTAGTGTTGCTAACATCGGCGCTCGGGGGAAGCGAGCACAAGCCGGGGGGTTAGCGTGCTGCCGCAGTTACGACGCCGGGTGGCGCGCGTCCCGCACCCCCGGATTTCGTACGAAACGGGCGGTGCGCGGCCGGCCGGGTTCCGCTGGTCGGCGCTGCTGATCCCGCGCCAGCGCCGTGCCGCGCGCCGGCTGCCCCGCCGAGCTGCCCCTGCACCGGCTGTCCCTGCACCGGCTATCCCGGCTGCGGCTCCCGCGGCCGCGCCTGCCCAGGCCCCGGCTACCCCGGTTTCGCCTCCGGCTGCCCCGCCCGCGCGCACCGCGCCCGGCGGCCATCGCCGCCTTCGCCACCTGGCTGGTCGTCGGGGTAGCACTGTTCACCGTGTACCTGCACGTCTCCAGGACCAGCCCGGTGGACTCCGACGGGGCCTCCAACGCGATGCAGGCCTGGCAGATGCTGCACGGCAACCCGCTGCTGCGCGGCTGGCGGCTGTCCGACGTGTCCTTCTACACCACCGAGCTGCCGCAGTACCTGCTGCTGGAGGTGCTCGCCGGGCTGCACCCGGACGTGGTGCACCTGGCCGGGGCGATGACCTACACCCTGCTGGTGCTCGGCGCCGCGCTGCTGGCCAAGGGGCGTGCGGCCGGCCGGGAGGGCCTGCTGCGGGCCGCGCTGGCCATCGGGATCATGCTCGCCCCGCAGCTTGGCAGCGGCGTCTACGTGCTGATGACCTCGCCCGACCACACCGGCAGCATGGTCCCGGTGCTGGCCGCCTTCCTGGTGCTTGACCGGGCGCCCCGGCGCTGGTGGGTGCCGGCCGCCGCCGGGCTGATCCTGTCCTGGGCGCTGGTGGCCGACGGCATCGTGCTGCTGACCGGGGTGCTGCCGCTGGCCGCCGTGGCCGTGGCGCGCGGCTACCAGCTCATCATCCGCGGCGGCGAGCCCGCCCGCCGGGCCTGGTTCGAGGCAGCGCTCGCGGCGGCGGCGCTGGCCGCCGCCGGGGCCGCGCGGGGCGTGCTTGGCCTGATCGGCGCGCACGGCGGGTTCTTCGTCTGGCCGGTGGGCAACCAGCTCGCCACCGCCGCCATGGTGCCGCATAACGCGCTGCTCACCGGGCAGGGCCTGCTGCTGTTGTTCGGCGCGGACTTCCTCGGCCACAACGCCGGGTACGTCGCGGCGCTGGCCGCCGCGCACCTGGCCGGACTCGGCCTGGCGGCCTGGGGGCTGTGCGCCGCGCTGCGCCGGCTCGCCGGCGCCGGCCTGGCCGTGCAGCTCCTGACGGTGACGGTACTGGTCAGCCTCGCCGCCTACCTGCTCGGCCGCAACGCCGTGGACCTGCACAGCAGCCGGGAGTTCGTGGCCGTGCTGCCATGCGGCGCGGCGCTGGCGGGCCGCCTGCTCGCGGGCCGGCTGGCCGGGGCCAGGATGGTGCCCGCGCTGGCGGTGCTGGCCACCGCCTACCTGCTCAGCCTGGGCCGGGTCGCGGCGCTGCCCGCCGCGCCCGCGCAGGACACCGCGCTGGCGGCCTGGCTCTCGCAGCACCACCTCAGCTACGGGCTTGGCAACTACTGGCAGGCCTCGGTGGTCACCCTGGAGACCGACGGCAAGGTCAGCGTCCGGCCGGTGCTGACCGCCCGCAAGCGGGTCATCCGCGGCAACTGGGAGGCGCGGTCGTCGTGGTATGACCCGGCGGTGCACCAGGCCAGCTTCCTGGTCGCCGGGCCGAACGTGCCTGGCGGCCAGGTCGGCCCGCTGCTGCCCGACATCAGGGCCACCTTCGGCCAGCCGGCCAGCATCAGCTATGTCGGCCCGTACACGATCCTGGTCTGGAACAAAAACCTGCTGACTCAGATGAAGAACTAATGGCAGGTAGGCTGGCGGCTTCTGATCTCAACTCCGAGGAATTTCCCATGCGACGCATCTGTGCTGCGCTGACGATTCCGCTGCTGGCCGCGGTGGCGGTCGCCGGCTGCGGCTCTTCCGGCTCGTCAGCCTCGTCTAACCCGAACTCCGCCGTGAGCGTTTCTGGCGCGTTCGGCAAGAGCCCGACCGTGAAGATCCCGGCCAAGAAGGCGACTAGCAAGCTCACCATCACCACCCCGATCACCGGATCAGGCCCGGCGCTGGCCTCGGGTGATGATGTGCTCGCCAACCTGGCCATCTACGTGTGGAGCGGCAAGACGCACAAGATGCTGGACAGCACCTTCACCTCGATCCCGCAGATCCTGCCCGCCAAGGTCGGCCTGACCGGCCTGGCGGACGCGGTCAAGGGCAAGAAGATCGGCAGCCGGGTGCTGGCCGTGGTGCCGCCCAAGTACGCCTACGGTGCCACCGGCAACTCCCAGCTCGGCGTCACCGGGACCGACACCACCGTCTGGGTCATCGACCTGATCAAGGAGTTCAGCCCGACCGCCGGCGCCACCGGCAAGCAGATCTCCTCGGGCGGCGGCAGCCTGCCGTCGGTGAAGGCCACCCCCGGCACCGCGCCGGTCATCACCATCCCGAAGAACTCGCCGCCGTCCAAGCTGGTCAGCAAGGTCCTGATCAAGGGCAGCGGGCCGGCGCTGGCCACCGGGCAGACCGTGGTCGCCCAGTACGTGGCGGTGAACTGGCGGACCAAGAAGGTGTTCAACTCCACCTGGCCGTCCGGAGGCGCGCCATCGGCCACCGCGACCGGCACGCCGTTCAGCTTCCAGCTGGCTGGCACCGGGGTGATCCCCGGCTTCATCAAGGGCCTGACCGGAGTGCCGGTCGGCAGCCGGGTGATGGTGGTGATCCCGCCCGCCGACGGCTACGGCAAGGCCGGGCAGTCCAGCGCGGGCATCAAGGGCACCGACACCCTGGTGTTCGTGGTTGACGTGCTGGACTCGGGCCGGCCGCCAGCGGCGCGGCCCAGTAGCAGCGGCCCAGTAGTAACGGCCCAGTAGTAACGGCCCAGTAGTAACGGCCCAGTAGTAACGGCAGCAGGTCAGCCGGCCTGGCCGGTCAGTTCCACCGCTCGAAAGGCTCGTCGGTGAACTGACCGGCCAGGAAGCCCGGCAGCAGCACGGGCAGCCGTCCTGGATAGAACCGCTCGGCGCTGGTCATGATCTCTTCCGGCGTCCACCACCGGGTGCCGCTGTACTCCTCCAGCTCCTGCGGGGTGCGGCCGCCGTCGGTGATCTCCGGCTGGCTGGCGTCGATGCGGACGTGCACGACCACCTCGTGCTGCAGGCGGCGGATGCCGCGGCCTGTCCAGGTGGCGGACCTGCGCCAGCGCACCTCGCTGACCTGGCCGGGAGTCACCTCCAGGCCGGTTTCCTCGCGCAGCTCCCTGATCACCGCGTCCAGGTGCGTCTCGCCCGGCTCGATGCCGCCGCCGGGCAGCTCCCACCAGACCTGGTCCGACCGCGAGCCGAGGAACGCGCGGAACAGCAGGATCCGGTCGTCGCGATCCTGAACGACAGCCCGGACCGCGGACCGTTCAAGGTCAAAGGACAGCTCGGGCGGCACGGCCGGGAGCGCGGCGGCCACCGCGGCCGCGTGCCGGCCAGCCGCCGCGCTGGCCAGGAAGCAGGACAGGTCCTCGCGCAGGCCCCGGCCCATCGTGGACAGCGGGACGGGGCAGGCCGCCAGTTCCTCCGCCAGCCCGGCCACGCCGACCGGCACCAGGTCGTGCCGGGCGGCCAGCGGCGCGGCGGCCGCGGCCACCGCCGCGCCGAACTCGCCCGGCAGGTCTGGCACGACCACCTGCGCCCTGGCCAGCGCGACCCGGCCGTAGGCGGTCAGGCTGTGGTGGGAGACCCCGCGGTGCCGCTCGCGCGGGTCGGCCTCGCTGACCCGCAGCGCCGCGACCGGGGTGCCGCCCAGCACCGCGGCGGCGTTGACCGCCTCGCCCGCGCACACGCCGGAGAACCCCCACCGCGTGCCGGTGCCCAGGTTGCCAGGGCCCTGGGTCACGATGGCCAGTTCCGCGCCGAGCACGTGCCGGGCGGCGAGCAGGCCGCTGTGCAGCGTCACCGCCTCCAGGTCCCCGCCGAACGCCTGGCCCACGGTGACCGTCCCGGCCAGCCAGCCCGCCTCGCGCAGCGCGGCGACGCTGCGGGAGAACCAGGCGGGCAGCGCGCCGCCGTCCAGCATCACGTAGGCCACCCGCCACGCCGTCCAAGGCCGGCCGGGCGAGCTGGCCGCGCGGGCGGCGTAGTAGCCGGCCAGCACCGCGGGCAGCGCCGAGTGCAGGTCGGCGATCACCACCGGCATGCCGTCGAGCGTGTCGGCCTCGCGAAGCTGCTCGTGGTACGGCGAGCCCTGCTCGTCGGCGCCCTGCACGCAGGCCTGCAGCGGGGTGTAGCGGGCCTTGATCAGGTGACCGGGGAAGTCCGGGTCGGCGGGCTGGCGGCCGGGCACCGCGATGACCAGCGCATATCCGCCGGTGCCCAGGCCCAGGTCCAGCGCGCTGGTGTTCAGCAGCACCTCGATCGCCCGGCTCCGGGGCGCCGGTCAGCGCCGGGTAGGCGAGCGCCCGGAGCGTCACCGTGCCGACCTGGACGTCAAGCTCGACCGCGCCGTTCCAGGAACGCCGCACCGCGGAAACCTCGCCACTTCGCCACCTGATCACTCCGGCAGGGTAGCGTCGGTGCCGGGACCGGAGGGAGGCGCGGTGTCCAGGCGCAAGACCGAGCGGCTGCTGAGCCTAGTCGTCTGCCTGCTGTCGGCCGGCAGGTACCTCACCGCGGGCCAGATCCGCGCGGCGGTCCCCGGCTACCCGGACTCGTTCGAGGCCTTCAAGCGGATGTTCGAGCGCGACAAGGACGAGCTGCGCGAGCTGGGCATTCCCCTGGAAACGGGGACGAACTCCGAGTCCGACTCCGAGCCCGGTTACCGGATCCCGCGGCAGGCCTACGAGCTGCCGGAGATCCGGCTGGAGCCCGACGAGGCGGCCGTGCTCGGCCTGGCCGCCCGGGTGTGGCGCCGCGCCGAGCTCGCCGGGGCGGCCGAGGGCGCGCTGCTGAAGCTGCGCGCCGCCGGGATCGAGGCCGAGGACACCACCCAGCCGGGCATCGAGCCGAGGCTGCGGACCGGCGAGGCGGCGTTCGGGCCGCTGTGGCAGGCGGTCCGCGATCACCGGGCCGTCACCTTCGCCTACCCGGCGCCGGGCGGCTGCAGGCCGAGCAGCGGCGGCTTGAGCCGTGGGGCGTGATGAACCGCAACGGCCGCTGGTACGTCGTCGGCCGGGACACCGACCGGGGCGAGCAGCGGGTGTTCCGGCTGAGCCGGATCGCCGGCCCGGTCACCTTCACCGGCCCGCCAGGCGCCGTCCAGGTGCCGCCGGGCACCGACGTCAGGGCCGCCGTCCGGGCCTGGGACTACGAACCGCCCACCCGGCACACCAGCGTGCTGGCCGTGCGCGCCGGGACGGGCCACGGGCTGCGCAGGCACGCCGTGTCGGTCGAGCCAGGCCCGACGGCCGGCTGGGACACCGTCGCCGTCACCTACTCCGACACCGGCTGGTGGAGCGAGCAGCTGGCCTCGTTCGGGGCCGACGTGGTGGTGCTGGAGCCCGCCGACCTGCGGGAGGCGGTCATCGGTCGGCTGAAGGGGGCGCTGGTATGACCGGGACGAGCCAGGCGGCCAGGCCGCCGACCGCGACCGACCGGCTGCAGCGGCTGCTGGCCCTGGTGCCCTACGTGGTTTCCCGCAAGGTGGTCGGGCTGGCCGAGACGGCGGCGGCGTTCGGGGTCAGCGAGAGCCAGCTCGTGGACGACCTGAACATGCTCTGGTGCGTCGAGCTGCGCTCGCCCGATCCGTACTGCCCCATCGACCTGTCCTATGAGGGCGGGGAGATCGTGGTCAGCGAGGCCGAGTCCATCGACCGGCCGCTGCGGCTGGGCGTGGACGAGGCCAGCGCGCTGCTGGTCGCGCTGCGGATGCTCGCCGAGCTGCCCGGCATGGGGGAGCGGTCGGCGCTCGCCAGGACCACCGCCAAGCTGGAAGCCGCGGCCGGCGCCGCCGGCGAGGCGGCCGCGCAGGTGGCCGTGCAGGTGACCAGCCAGGGCGGGCAGGCCGTGCAGAAGCGGCTCAGCCAGGCCCTCGCCGAGGCCAGGCGGCTGCACCTGTCCTATTACGTGCCCGGCAGGGACGAGGCCACCGAGCGGGACGTGGACCCGATGCGGCTGCTGGTGGTGGAGGGCCGCACCTACCTGGAGGGCTGGTGCCGCCGGGCCGGTGCCGTCCGGCTGTTCCGGCTGGACCGGATCCTCGCCGCGCAGGTGCTCGACGTACCCGCGCAGGTGCCGGCCGAGGCCGAGCCCGTGGACCTGGACCAGGGGCTGTTCCGGCCGTCGCCGGAGGATGTCGCGGTGGTGCTTGAGCTGGCCGCGGCCGGGCGCTGGGTGGCTGAGTACTACCCGTGCGAAGAGGTCACCGACCTGGGCGACGGGCGGCTGCGGGTCAGCCTGCGGACCCCCGACACCCAGTGGGTGCGCCGCCTGGCGCTGCGGCTGGGCGAGGACGGCCGGGTGACCGAGCCGGCCGAGCTGGCCGCCCAGGTCATCGCCGATGCCGAGGCGGCCCTGGCCGAATACGGGCAAATCGCGCATTGATCACACCCGTCACAGGCGTTGGCTAAGCTGGCCGGTGCGCGCCCTGGCCGGCGGTAGCTACGGGCACTCGACGCGCCCGGTTCACCGGCCCGTCACCAGCAGTCGGCCCGCCCGACTGCTGGCAGGGTTTCGATGGGTCGCGCGTGTAGACTCAACCGGAGAAGCTAGGCCTGCGGAAACCTCCCGCTGAATGGGGCAGACATGTTCGATCCCAGCGCGCCACACATCATCATCCTGCTGGTGGTGATCCTGCTGCTGTTCGGCTCGAAGCGGCTGCCTGGCGCTGCCAGCTCGCTCGGCCAGGCGATGCGCAATTTCCGCTCTGAGGCCAAGAAGCTGCACGACGAGAACGACGAGGCTAAGCCCGAGGCCGGCCAGGCGGCCTACGCCCAGCCCGCCTCCGCGCAGCAGCAGCTCCCGCCGCCCGCCCCGCCGGACGCCACCCAGCAGCAGCTCGCCGACCTTCAGCGCCAGCTCTCCGAGCTGCAGCGCCAGAACGGCAGCAGCGGTCCGGCGGGCGACGCTGCCCCGGTGGAGACCCAGCGCACCCAGCAGCCCTTCTAGGCCCGGCCGGGCCAGATGGCAACCCGGGATGACGTGACGGCTGACGACGTTCGGCAGCCGGGCGGGCCAGGCATGCGCCTGCCGGGCAAGCGGGGCAATCCCGAGGCCAGCATGCCGCTCATGGAGCACATCCGCGAGCTGCGCAACCGCGTCTTCAAGGTCGCCGTCATCATCGCGGCGGGCACGGTGATCGGCTGGATCGTCTACCCGCACGTCTGGCATTTCGTCGAGGCGCCCTACTGCCGCCTGCCCCAGGCTCACCTGGCGGTGCTGGCCAACCACAAGGTGGGCTGCCAGCTCTACGTCAACGGGATCTTCGACGGGTTCTTCCTGAAGATCAAGCTGGCCGTCATCACCGGGACGGTCCTCACCTCGCCGCTGTGGCTGTACCAGCTCTGGGCGTTCATCGCGCCCGGCCTGTACTCCAGGGAGCGGCGCTGGGCCTACTTCTTCGCCGGCTCGGCGGTCCCGCTGTTCGCCATCGGCGGCACGCTGGCCTACTTCGCGATGACCAAGGGCCTGCGCTTCCTGCTCGGCATCCTGCCGTACGGCGTCCAGCCGCTGATCACCATCGACACCTACATCAGCTACGCCCTGGCCATGCTGACCATCTTCGGCCTGGCCTTCGAGCTGCCGCTGGTCTTCATCCTGCTCAACGTCGCCCACGTGCTGACCCACCAGCGGTTCGCCAAGTGGCGCCGCATGATCATCTTCGCGGTGTTCCTGTTCGCGGCGGTCGCCACGCCCAGCCCGGACCCGATCAGCATGCTGCTGCTGGCGGTGCCCTGCGTGGTCCTGGTCGAGCTGGCGGAGGTGTTCGCCTACTTCAACGACCGCCGCCGGGCCCGCCTGGAGGCCGCCGAGTACGGCACCCTGCCGTCCGACGACGACATCCCCACCGTCAGCAACTCCGGCTAGCGGCCGGACCAGGGCCTTCCCGCCCGGCCTAGAGCACCTAGGCTGTGGCTATGACGACGCCGGCCAGCCCAGCGGACCGGTATGCGGCCTCCCGGCGCCGGCGGGACTCCCACGGCCCGCGGATCGCGGAGTTCCAGCAGCTTTACGACTTCGAGTTCGACGAGTTCCAGCTCGCCGCCTGCGAGGCCCTGGATAAGGCGCACGGGATCCTGGTGGCCGCGCCGACCGGCTCGGGCAAGACCGTGGCCGGCGAGTTCGCGGTGCACCTGGCGCTGGCCCAGGGCCGCAAGTGCTTCTACACCACGCCCATCAAGGCGCTGTCCAACCAGAAGTACGGCGACCTGGTCCGCCGCTACTCCTCGGCCAGCGTGGGCCTGCTCACCGGCGATAACAGCATCAACAGCGAGGCGCCGATCGTGGTGATGACCACCGAGGTGCTGCGCAACATGCTCTACGCCGGATCACCGACGCTGGCCGGCCTTGGCTACGTAGTGCTCGATGAGGTGCATTACCTCGCGGACCGGTTCCGCGGCGCGGTCTGGGAAGAGGTGATCATCCACCTCGGCCCGGCCGTGCGGCTGACCGCGCTGTCGGCGACGGTGAGCAATGCCGAGGAGTTCGGCGACTGGCTGTCGCAGGTCCGGGGCGGCACCACCGTGATCGTGGACGAGCACCGGCCGGTGCCGCTGTGGCAGCACATGCTGGCCGGGGGCCGGATCTATGACCTGTTCGCTGAGGGCCGCGAGCACCGGGTAGTCAACCCCGAGCTGCTCCGGTTCGCCCAGCGCGAGGGCTGGGGCGGGGAGCGGCAGGGCAGTGCTCGGCAGGGCGGGGGCCGGGCCGGGTACGGCCGCCCGCAGCGTGGCGGCCGCCGCCCGCCCAGGTACCGGCCGCCGACCAGGCCGACGGTGATCAGCCGGCTGGACGGCGCGGGGCTGCTGCCCGCGATCACCTTCATCTTCAGCCGGGCAGGCTGCGACGCGGCCGTGCTTCAGTGCCTGGACGCCGGGCTCCGGCTGACCACGGCTTCCGAGTCGGCCGAGATCGCCAAGCTGGCCGCGGAGCGGACCGCCAGGATCCCGGACCGGGACCTGCCGGTGCTCGGCTACGACATCTGGCTGGAGGGCCTGCGGCGGGGCATCGCCGCGCACCACGCGGGGATGCTGCCGACCTTCAAGGAGGTCGTGGAGGAGCTGTTCGAGGCCGGGCTGGTCCGCGCCGTGTTCGCCACCGAGACGCTGGCGCTCGGCGTGAACATGCCCGCGAGGACCGTGGTCATCGAGCGGCTGGACAAGTGGAACGGGGAGACCCACGCCGACCTGACGCCGGGGGAGTACACCCAGCTCACCGGCAGGGCCGGGCGGCGCGGCATCGACATCGAGGGGCACGCGGTGGTGCTGTGGCACCCCGGCACCGACCCGGCGTCGGTGGCCGGCCTGGCCGGCACCCGCACCTACCCGCTGAACTCCAGCTTCCGCCCGTCCTACAACATGGCGGTTAACCTCGTCGGGCAGGTCGGCAGGGAGCGCGCCGGGGTGCTGCTCGAGTCGTCCTTCGCCCAGTTCCAGGCCGACCGCGGCGTCGCCGGGCTGGCCCGGCAGTCCCGCGAGCTGCGCGCCGAGCTGGCCAGCCTGGCGGCGAGCTGCGAGCGCGGTGACATCGCCGGGTACGCCGCGCTGCGCCGCGAGCTTTCCGACCTGGAAGGGGCGAAGGCCAGGCAGCGATCCGCGGCCCGGCGGGCGGCGGCCGCGCAGTCGCTGGAACGGCTGCGCAGGGGTGACATCATCCACGTGCCAGGCGGCCGTCGTCCTGGTGTCGCGATCGTGCTCGAGCCCACTGCCTCGGACGGTGCGCCGATGCCCCTGGTACTGACCCAGAACCGGCAGGTCAAGCGCCTGTCCCTGGCCGACTTCCCGGTCCCGGTGAGCGCCATCGAGCGGGTCAGGATCCCCGGCTGGTTCTCCGCCCGCTCGCCGCACCACCGGCGGGACCTGGCCGCGACCGTGCGCAGCAAGATGACCGGGCAGGACCTGTCGGCGGCCGGCAATGGCCGGGCGGACGGGAACGGCCGGGCCAAGGGCGGCGGGGGCAGGGACCGGGCCGGGGCGGCGAGACGGACCCGGAGGTCACCCAGCTCCGCCGGGCGCTGCGCGAGCATCCCTGCCACCAGTGCCCGGACCGGGAGGACCACCTGCGGCAGGCCGAGCGCTACTTCCGGGTCGAGCGCGAGGCGCAGGCACTGGAGCGCCGGGTGTCCAGCCGGTCGCACGTGCTGGCCCGCACCTTCGACCGGGTCTGCGCCGCGCTGGAGGAGCTCGGCTACATCAGCGGTGACCAGGTGACCCCGGACGGCCGCCGGCTGGCCGGCCTGTACACCGAGCTGGACCTGCTGGCCGCCGAGTGCCTGCGGCGCGGCACCTGGGCCGGGCTGTCCGCGCCGGAGCTGGCCGCCTGCGTGTCCGCGCTCACCTTCGAGTCCAGGCGGCCCGATGACGTCAGCCCGCCCAGGCTGCCAGGCGGCGCGGTCCGCGGCGTGCTGACCAGCATGATCCGGCTGTGGGCCGAGCTGGACGAGACCGAGCGCGGGCACAAGCTGTCCTTCCTGCGCGAGCCGGACCTGAGCTTCGCCTGGAGCGCGCATGCCTGGGCGAGCGGCGCGGACCTGGAGAAGGCGCTGGGGGAGCTGACCCCCGGTGATTTCGTCCGGGCCGTCAAGCAGCTCGTGGACCTGCTCGACCAGATCGCCGTCGCGGCGGGCGGCGACCCGCTGGCCGCCGTCGCCCGCGCGGCCGTGGACGCGCTGCGCCGCGGCGTGGTCGCCTACTCCTCGGTGGCCTGACGAGGGCTCCAGGCCCGGCCCGGCGAGCCCGGCTAGCGGCAAACGGGTTGACCGCACCGGGAGGGGTTAGCGATCCTGCCGGGATGAGTTCCGCTCCGCTGCCCTCGTCTCCCCTCCCGCCCTCGCCCCCGCCCGTGACCACCGCTGGAGTCCGCCGGCTGACCACCGCCGACGCGGCGGCGCTGCGCGCGGCGCGGATCGAGGCGCTGACTGAGGCGCCGTACGCCTTCGCCTCGACCCTGGAGCGGGAGCTGCGGCACACCGAGCAGACCTGGCGGGACCGGCTGGCCAACGAGCGCAGCGTGTACTTCGGCGCCTTCGACGGTGACCGGCTGGCGGGCATGGTCGCGGGGCTGGCGCCCGGCTTCTTCGCCAACCCCGACCCGGCGGCGCCGGTGGCGGCGGGTGCCTGGCACCTGGTCTCGATGTGGGTCAGCCCGGAGCTGCGCGGCCAGGGCCTCGCCGGCGCCCTGGTGGCCGCCGTCTGCGCGGCGGCGCGGGCCAGGGGCGGCACGGCGATGGAGCTGTGGGTAACCGGGGTGAACCACCGGGCAGAGGCGTTCTACCGCCGCGCCGGGTTCACCCCGACCGGAGACCGGCAGCTCGTCTTCCCCGACGACCCGCACAACTGGGAGTTGATGATGGCCAGGCCGCTTGGATAGCGCCCGCTGCCCTGCCGATGGGCCATGATGAGCACATGAGCAGCGCGGACAAGCCCTGGCGCGAGGGCTACCCGTACGACAAGCGGCTGAGCCGCCACGAGTACGAGAAGCTCAAGCGGTCGCTCCAGATTGAGCTGCTGAAGCTGCAGAGCTGGGTGAAGCAGGACGGCCAGAAGCTGGTGCTGCTGTTCGAGGGCAGGGACGCGGCCGGCAAGGGCGGCACGATCAAGCGGTTCACCGAGCACCTGAACCCGCGCGGCGCCCGGGTGGTCGCGCTGGAGAAGCCCACCGAGCGCGAGCAGACTCAGTGGTACTTCCAGCGCTACGTGACGCACCTGCCGGCGGCCGGCGAGATCGTGATGTTCGACCGCTCCTGGTACAACCGGGCGGGCGTGGAGCGGGTCATGGGGTTCTGCACCCCGGCCGAGTACATGGAGTTCATGCGCGAGGCGCCGGAGTTCGAGCGGATGCTGGTGCGCAGCGGCATCCACCTGGTCAAGTTCTGGTTCTCGGTGTCGCGCGGCGAGCAGCGTCGGCGCTTCGCGCGCCGGGAGACCGACCCGGTGCGGCAGTGGAAGCTGAGCCCGATGGACATGGCGTCGCTGGACAAGTGGGACGCCTACACCGAGGCCAAGGAGGCCATGTTCTTCTACACCGACACCGCGGACGCGCCGTGGACGGTGATCAAGAGCAACGACAAGAAACGGGCTCGCCTCGCGGCGCTCCGTTTCGTGCTGCACGCGCTGCCCTACGAGGGCAAGGACGAGGCGGTGGTCGGCGTGCCTGACCCGCTGATCACCGGCCCCGCGGCCAGCGTGTTCGAGAGCGGCGAGCAGCCGGGCCGCCAGTTCCCGGCTCTGTAGTCACGACCGGGCAGCCGGGATCGGGCGGGCTAGGCGGGCGCGGTGACGGGCAGCTCGTAGGTGCGGCGGACGCTGCTGCCGAGCCGGGTGATGTCGGCCCCGTAGACGTGCATCGACACGGCCACGCCGTCGCCGATATTGCGGACCCGGTGGATGTCGCCGGGCGGGGCGAACCCGCTGACCTCGCCGGTCAGGTTCTTGTTCGAGCCCACCTCGGTGAGCGAAAGCCCGTCTGGGCTCACCGCGTACAGCTCCTCGTACTCGATGCCCTGGAGCACGCCGAACACGCACCAGGTGACGTGGTCGTGAATGGGCGTGACCTGGCCGGGCCGCCAGACCATGGCGGTCACGGAGAACGCCCCGTCCGGCTCGACGTGCAGCACGTGGCAGCGGTACCCGTCCGGGTCGCCGAGCAGCTCCTGCGGGGTGAGGATCTCCGGGCCTGGCAGGTGCGCGCGGAGCTGGGCGGCCACCAGCCCGGCGGTCCGCTGCCAGTCGGCGTGCTGGGCGGTAGCGTCACGGATGGCCAGGACCAGGTCACCGGGACACCGCGTCCGGACCGCGCTCAGCGTGCTCATATTCACCCTCCCGCCGGTCTGTCTTCCCTGGTCTCAGCCTAGGTAGACATGACCGTCCCGATCCAATGCCAAAGATCCATAGATCCATAGAGGAAATGTATGGTTTGGCCGGCGGGGGAGATCGCCTGGCGCCGGCGTGGCCGCGATGGCGGCGGCTGTCGGCCCGGCCTGGCAGGATGGCCGACGTGGGCACGCTGATGCTACTGGACTCGGCCTCGCTGTACTACCGGGCGTACTACGGCGTCCCCGAGACGATGACGGCGCCGGACGGCACCCCGGTCAACGCGGTGCGCGGCTTCCTGGACATGATCTCCCGGCTGGTCCGCGCCAGGACCCCGGGCCGCCTGGTGGCCTGCATGGACGCCGACTGGCGGCCGGCCTTCCGCACCGCCGCGATCCCGTCATACAAGTCACACCGGGCCGATCCGGACGGCACCGAGCAGGCGCCGGAGACGCTGACCGCGCAGGTCCCGGTCATCGAGGCGGTGCTGGCCGCCGCCGGGGTGGCGACGGCCGCCGCGCCCGGCTACGAGGCCGACGACGTGATCGGCACCCTGGCGGCCCGCGACGGCGGCCCGGTGGAGGTGGTGACCGGCGACCGGGACCTGTTCCAGGTGGTGGACGACGCCCGCGGCGTGCGGGTGCTGTACACCGCGCGCGGGCTGGCCAAGCTGGAGGTCGTCGACGAGGCGGCGGTGACCAGCCGCTACCAGATCCCCGGCCGCGACTACGCGGCGTTCGCGGCGCTGCGCGGCGACCCGAGCGACGGCCTGCCCGGCGTCACCGGGGTGGGGGAGAAGACCGCTGCCGCGCTGGTCCGGGTGTTCGGCTCGGTGCAGGCGATGCTGGCCGCGCTGGACGCCGGGCACGGCGGGTTCCCGATGGGCAGCCGCGCCCGGCTGGTCGCCGACCGCGCCTACCTGGAGGCCTGCGTGCCGGTGGTCCAGGTGGCGACCGACGCTCCGGTGCCGGAGCCGGGCGGCGCGCTGCCGTCCCGGCCGGCCGACCCGAGGCTGCTGGCCGAGCTGGACGAGCGGTGGGGGCTGGGGTCCTCGCTTGGCCGCCTGCTGTCGGCGCTCTCGGTCCCGCCGCCGGACTGATCTCGCCGGGACTGGCCTCGCCGGGACTGGCCCGGCTCCGCGGGCCCTGGCTGCCCGTGGCGCTAGAGGACCTGGAGGGCCACCAGGCAGGTGTCGTCGTCGGTCGGTGAGCTGCCCAGCGCCGCCAGCGCCGCGCTGATCACCGCTTCCGGGCCGCCGGCCCCGGCGGCGGCGCGGACCAGCGTGGTCATCCCGTCGTCGATGGACCGGTCCCGCCGCTCCACCAGGCCGTCGCTGTAGAGCAGCAGCAGGTCGCCCTTGCAGAGCTGCCGGCTGGCGACCTCGTAGCCGCGGTCCCCGGCGCCCAGCAGGATGCCGTCCGGCTGCGGCAGCGGGTGTGCCCCGTCCGCGCTGACCAGCACCGGCGGGGGATGGCCTGCCTGCGCCCAGGTCAGCATGCGGCTGCCGGGGTCGAAGTAGCCGGCCACCACCGACGCGGTGTGCTCGGGCTCGACGAAGCAGACCAGCTTGTTCAGCCAGTCCACGAGCTGGTGGGGCGGCGCCCCGGTGATCGCCAGGCCGGCCAGCGCGCCGCGCAGCCTGGCCATGCCCGCCGCCGCGGCCAGTCCGTGCCCGGCCACGTCGCCGATGGCGATGAGCACCTGGCCGCTGGGCAGCTCGGCGGTGATGTACCAGTCGCCGCCCACCCGGCTGTCGTGCGAGGCGGGCAGATAGCGGACGACCGCGCGCAGCCCCGGCAGGTCGAAGGGCTCGTCATGCAGCGGCAGGATGGCGTGCTGAAGCTCCACGGTGACGTGCCGCTGCTCGGCCAGCTCGGCGGCCAGCAGGGACTCTACGGCCCGCCTGCCTGGCCGGGGATAGCCGGAAGCGGCCACGGGGCCGGATACTTCCGGACGTCCCCCGCGGCTGGACTGCTCGGCAGCGAAACCTGGATGCGTGGCAGGAACCTCGGCAGTTTCAGAACTCATCACGGTTTACATCAGGTCAGCCGGTGTGCACCTAGCGTGAGGCATGGGAGGTGCCGCTGTCTAGATGGGGACGGGATTGCGGGGCGTGAGATGATGCGAGCGGCGCACGCCGCACACGCGACCAACGGTAGCTGGAGGGCATCAGTGGGTCAGGCAGGACATAACCAGGAAGGGCCCGACACCGATGCACGCGGCCAGGATAGCCGGGACTTGTACCCCGCGAGCCGCCTTGCCGCCGTCGCCGCCGCGACCAGGGACGCCGGGCTGGATGCCCTGCTCCTGACGCCCGGCCCCGACCTGCGGTATGTCGTCGGATACGACGCTCACCAGATGGAGCGGCTGACCTGCCTGGTGGTGCCGGCGCAGGGCACCACGGCCTGCGCGGCCGAGCCGTTCATGCTGGTGCCCAACCTGGAGCGGCCCGCCGCGCTGGCCTCCCCGGCCGGCGGCCTGGACCTGGAGATCGTCGGCTGGGACGAGACCGACGACCCGTACGCGATCCTCTCCTCGCGGCTGAGCCGGGTCACCTCCGCCGGCCTCGCGGACCGGATGTGGGCGCTGATGGTGCTGGCCATGCGCACCGCGCTGCCCGGCGCCAGGCAGGAGCTGGCCAGCACCGCGCTGCGGAGCCTGCGGATGCGCAAGACCCCGGCCGAGGTGGCGGCGCTGCTGGCGGCCGGCGAGGCGATTGACCGGGTGCACGCGCAGGTACCCGGCTGGCTGCGGCCAGGACGCACCGAGCTGGAGGTGGCCGCCGACATCGCCGACGCGATTCTCGCGCAGGGGCACGCCACCGTCGACTTCACCATCGTCGGCTCAGGGCGCAACGCCGCCAGCCCGCACCACTCGGCGTCGGACCGCAGGCTCCAGCGCGGCGATGTGGTGGTGGTGGACATCGGCGGGGCGATGCCGAGCGGCTACTGCTCGGACTGCACCCGCACCTACGCCATCGGCGAGCCGCCCGCCGGGTTCGTCGCCTACTACCAGGTGCTCCAGGCGGCCCAGGAGGCCGCCTGCGCCGCGATCCGGCCCGGCGTCAGCGCCGAGGCCATCGACGCCGCGGCCCGCGAGCCGATCACGCAGGCCGGCTACGGCAAGTTCTTCATGCACCGCACCGGGCACGGCATCGGCCTGGAGACCCACGAGGACCCCTACATCGTCGCGGGCAACGCCGAGGCGCTGGAGGCCGGGCACGCGTTCTCGGTCGAGCCCGGCATCTACCCTGGCGAGCACGGCGCCCGGATCGAGGACATCGTGGTCTGCACGCCCGATGGCCATCAGCGGCTCAACAACGTCACCCGCGACCTGGTCGTGGTGAGCGCCTGATGGCCGGGGCCCAGCGCGACATCCGCGACGAGACCACCCGCCAGCTCCTGGACCTGACCAGGGAGCTGGCCGACGCCGAGCTGCGCCCGGCGGTCGGCCCGGCCGAGCGTGACTCCCGGTTCCCCCGCGAGATCTTCGCGACGCTGGGCAAGGCCGGTTTACTCAGCCTTCCCTACCCCGAGGAGATCGGCGGCGGCGGGCAGCCCTACGAGACCTACCTCCAGGTCGTCGAGGAACTGGCCGGCGCCTGGCTGACCGTGGGCCTGGGGGTCAGCGTGCACACGCTGTCCTGCTTCCCGCTGGCCACCGCTGGCACCCCCGAGCAGCAGGAGGCCTGGCTGCCCGCCATGCTCGGCGGCGAGCTGCTTGGCGCCTACTGCCTGTCCGAGCCCGGCAGCGGCTCTGACGCGGCCTCGCTGCGCACCCGCGCCGCCCGCGACGGCGACGACTACACCGTGGACGGCGTGAAGGCGTGGATCTCGCACGCCGGGCAGGCTGACTTCTACGCGCTGTTCGCCCGCACCTCGGGCGAGCCAGACGGGCCGGGCCGCACCAAGGGCATCAGCTGCTTCCACGTGCCCGCGCAGACCCCGGGCGTGGCCGCCGCCCAGCCCGAGCACAAGATGGGCATGCGCTCGTCGGTGACCGCGCAGATGCTGTTCACCGGCGCCCGGCTGCCGGCCGGGCACCTGGTCGGGCCGGAGGGCGGCGGGCTGCGCCTCGCGCTGGCCGCGCTGGACGCCGGGCGGCTGGGCATCGCCGCGTGCGCCACCGGCGTGGCTCAGGCCGCGCTGGACGCGGCGGTGAGTTACGCCAGGCAGCGCCGCCAGTTCGGCCAGCCGATCATCGAGTTCCAGGGCATCAGCTTCATGCTCGCCGACATGGCCACCTCAGTGGCGGCGGCCCGCGAGCTTTACCTGAGCGCGGCGCGGCGCAAGGACGCCGGGCTGGAGTTCAGCCAGCAGGCGGCGATGGCCAAGCTATTCGCCAGCGACGCGGCGATGCGGGTCACCACCGACGCGGTGCAGGTGCTCGGCGGCTACGGCTACGTGGAGGACTTCCCGGCGGAACGGCTGATGCGCGAGGCCAAGGTGCTGCAGATCGTCGAGGGAACCAACCAGGTCCAGCGCATGGTGATCGGCCGCGCCCTGAGCAAGCAGCGCTGAGCCGCAGGCGCTCCTAGCTTCTGGAAGGACTGCGTTTCTGGAAGGACTGGCCCGGCCGAGGGTTGGGCGTGCAGCCGGGCCAGTCCCGTTCAGGCGCTCAGCGGAACGATCCGGCCGTGAGGCCGGACACGATGCGGCGCTGAGCGAAGATCACCAGCAGGGCGATCGGGATCGAGATGATCACCACCGCCGCGTCAATCAGGTTATAGAACGTCTGGTACTGGCTCTGCCCCAGGTCCACGATCGCCAGCGGCGCGGTGAACTTGTCCGGCGTGGACATGAACGACAGCGCGAACGTGAAGTCGTTCCAGGTCAGCATGAACGACAAGATCGCGGCCGTGAACACGCCCGGCAGCGCCACCGGCATGATCACCTTGCGCAGGGTGCGCAGCCGGGAGCTGCCGTCTACCAGCGCCGCTTCCTCCAGGGACCGGGGTATCTGGGAGAAGTAGCTGGCCAGCAGCCAGGTCGCCAGCGGCAGGGTGTAGATGAGGCAGGAGATCACCAGCGCCGGGTAGCTGTTCAGCAGGCCGAGCCTGCGGTAGGCGATGAACAGCGGGCCGACCATCGCGATGATCGGGAAGAAGTTCGCTACCAGGATGAAGCCGAGGATGACGGTCCGGCCGCGGATCTGGGTCCTGGACAGCGCGTAGCCGGCCAGCGACGCGATGATGACCGTCAGGAGCGTGGTGCAGACGGCCACTATCGCGCTGTTCAGCAGCGGCCGGATGAAATCCTCCTTGGTGAAGTCGGTGGCGTAGTTGCTCCAGGTGATGTGGCCGGGCAGCAGGCTGGTGGTGCCGGCGTTGATCGCCTGCTGCGTCTTCAGCGACGTGATCACGATCCAGTAGAACGGGAACAGGCTGACCACCACGAACAGGGCGATCAGCAGGTAGAACCCGGTCCGCTGGGCGATCTTGCGCGGGGTCCTGCGGGCCGGCCGCCAGGCGGCCGCCGTGGTTGCGCTCATGCCAGCCTCCTCATGCCGCCTGCTCGACCCGGAAGGTGCGCACGTACACTCCCGCGATGATCAGGGCGAAGATCACCAGCGCCACGGAGACCGCGCCGCCGTAACCGAAGTCGGTGGACACCAGGAACGCCTTCCAGTCCAGGTAGGCCAGCACGTTGGTCGAGGTGCCAGGGCCGCCGCTCGTCATGATGTAGACGACGTCGAAGACCAGGAACGACTGGAGGGTGCGGAAGATCAGCGCCACCATCAGGGCAGGCTTGAGCAGCGGCAGGGTAAGCCGCCGGAAGGTCTGCCAGGCGCTGGCGCCGTCGATCCTGGCCGCCTCGTAGATGTCGCCGGGGATCACCTGGAGCCCGGCCAGCAGCACGATGGCGATGAACGGGGTGTTCCGCCAGGCGTCGGCGATCAGCACCGCGGACCACGCCGTCCAGGTGCTGTCCAGCCAGGTGGTGTGCGCCAGCGGCAGGTGCAGGGTGGTGAGCACGTAGTTCACGAAGCCCTGCTGCGGGTCGAACATCGACCGCCACAGCTCGGCCGAGACCACGGTCGGCACCGCCCACGGGATGAAGACCGCGGCCCGGACGACGCCCCGGCCGCGGAACGGCTTGTTCAGCGCGACCGCCAGCGCCAGCCCGACCACCGTCTCGAGCGCCACCGACACCACGGTGAAGCCGACCGTGTGCATCAGCGCGGGCAGGAACAGGTTGTCGGTGAACAGCTCCTTGTAATTCGTCAGCCCGGAGAACCCCTTGAGGTAGGGGATCAGCAGGTTGTCGTGGTGGAAGGAGTTCCAGACGTTGTACACCAGCGGGTAGGCGGTGATCGCCAGGAGCACGATCAGCAGCGGCGCGATCAGCGCGTACCCGAACCGGCGGTCCTGGGTGATCAGGCTGTGGCTGGCGGGCTGCCGCCCCGTCCGGGCCTTGCGGGACCCGGACGGGACGGCGGCATCTGTATTGGCAGTCATGGCCGGATCTGGCCTAGCTGCCGGCCTGGACGAGCTGCTGGACCGTCGGCGCGGTGGCCTTGAGGGCCGCAGCCGCGGAGGCCTGCCCGCTGAGCACCGACGAGATCATCGTCTGGAGCTGGCTGGAGATGTCCGGGTACACCGGGGTGACCGGGCGCGGCACCACCACGTTGTAGACGGCCTGCTCCTGCTTGTAGTACGGGGCAGCGGCGTACAGCGTCGAGTTGTAGGCGGCCTTCAGCGACGGCGGGTCGCCGGCGTTGATCGCCCTGGTGTCCTGGGCGCTGGCGCTGTCCAGGTACTGGATGAACTCCCAGGCTGCCGCCTTGTGCGTGCTCTTGGCGTTGATGGCCAGGTCGTCGCCGCCCAGCGAGGACTGCGGGGTAGCGCTCGGGAACGGGCACCCAGCCGGTCTTGTTCATGACCGCCGGGTAGGCCGCCTTGCTGCCGGTCTTGGACTGCGAGAGCTGGAAGATGTACGGCCAGTTCAGCGCGAACGGGGTCTGCCCGGACAGCCACGCGGACTGGACGTTGGACTCCTCCCAGCCGGTCACCGCCGACGGGGCGATCTTGTAGGTGTGGATGGCGTTGTACTCGAAGCTCGAGCGCCGCGGTATTGGCCGGGTTGTCGATGTTCGACAGGTTCTTCAGGCCGATCTGGGCGCCGAAGCTCTGGAACGCGGTGACCGCGCCCTCGTACTCGTCGCCCTCGAAAGCCAGGCCCTCCTTGAGGCTGCTTGTCCTTCGACATCGCCGACTTGGCGTCGCTGACCAGCTGGGTGATCGAGGTCGGCGGGGTCTTGACCAGGTCGGTGCGGTAGTACAGGCCCTCGGCGTTGATGAACCACGGCATCGCGTAGGTGCCGCCGTTGTACGCGCCGGTGGCGATCTGGCCGGAGAAGAACGCGCTGGTGTCTGGGGTGGAAGGAGCTGAGGTTGTCCAGCCAGCCCGAGCGGGCGAAGGTGGCGGGCCAGGTCACGTCGGTGGTGATCACGTCCGGGGTGGCCGAGCCGGCGATGAAGTAGTGCTGGAGCTGCTGCAGCGCCACGTCTGAGGTGGGCGACAGGGACAGGATCTGGACGGTGATGTTGGGGTGCAGCTTCTCGAACGCCGCGACCGCTGCCTTGGTCGCGGTGCCCTCGCCGCCCAGGCCCTGGGTGGCGAACACGATGGTCTGCTTGGCGCTGGCTGGCGTCTGCTTGCCCGCGCTCGAACCGCTTGCAGCTGCCGCACGCGGCGAGGCCCAGCGTGGCGGCCGCGCACACGGTCGCGGCCGCGAGCGCCTTGCGGCGCCCGTTTCCTGGCCACATTCGCATGTGGCCACCTCCTCTTTATCGTGGTGATCCGGGCCGGTCCCGGATCAGCCGTTCCCGATGAGCTGGTTCAGCTCGCCGTTCAGGCCGGCGAGCGTCTGGGCGGCGGGCACCTGCTGGGCGAGCGCCCGGTGCACCGCGCTGGAGATCGCGAGGCTGAGCTGGTTGTAGGCGGCGATCTGCGGCCGGGGCCTGGCGGCGAGGATCGCCTGCTTCAGCACCGGCAGGTACGGGAACCTGGCGACCAGCGCCGGGTCGCCGTAGAGCTGGGTCCACACCGGCGGCTGCGCGCTGTCCACCAGCACCCGGCGCTCGCTGCTCAGGCTGGTCAGGAACCGGATGAAGGACAGCGCGGTGGCCGGGTGCCGGGAGAACGCGCTGACCGCGAGGTTGGCGCCGCCCAGGGTGCTGGAGCCCGGCCCGTCCGGGCCTGGCAGCGTGGTCACGCCGAACTTGCCCGCCACCTTGTTGCCTGGCCCTGGCTTGCTGGCCTCGCCGTACACATACGGCCAGTTGCGCAGGAAGAGCAGCTTT
Organism: uncultured Actinomycetota bacterium; assembly: GCA_963725175.1. Taxonomy (GTDB): domain Bacteria; phylum Actinomycetota; class Actinomycetes; order Streptosporangiales; family Streptosporangiaceae; genus DASUBV01. The sequence continues at coordinate 319,568 of CAVRXH010000006.1, read as the reverse complement.
CCCGCCTCGAACGCGCGGCGCGAGGCCTCCTCGTCGTAGCCGAGCGCGGCACGCGGGATCCAGCCCTCGCGGAAGCCGCTGACCAGGAAGTCAAGCGCGCGCCTGGCCTGCGGAGTGTTCAGCGTGGCGCGGCTGCCGTCCGGGGACAGGATCGAGCCGCCGGCTGACTGGACCGCCTCGGCGAAGTTGACCGTCAGCCCCTCGTAGGCGGCGAACTGGCCGGCGTAGCCGCCCATGTGGTGCCGCGGCGCGATGGTGCGCGCGTCGCCGGCGAGCTGCGCCCAGGTCGCCGGGGGATGCGGGACCAGGTCCTTGCGGTAGTACAGCAGCCCGGCGTTGCTGGTGAACGGGACTGCCCACAGCTTGCCCTCGTAGGTCGCGGTGGCGACCGCCGGGCGCAGGAACTCACCGAGCGGCGCGGCCTGCGGGCTGATCGGGCTGATCCAGCCGCTCGCGGCGAACTCCGCGGTCCAGATCACGTCCAGGCTCATCACGTCGTAGACATCGCTGCGGGCCTGAAGGTTCTGCGCGAGCTGGGCGTGCTGTTCGTCGGAGTCGTCGGGCAGGTAGATGACCGTGACCTTCTGCCGCGGGTTCGCGGAGTTCCACGCCGCGACCAGGCCGGGCAGGTAACCGGTGTCCAGCTTGCCGGTGGCGAAGGTGATCGGCCCGCGCGCGCTCACGGACGCGGCGGCGGGGGTGGCGGGCACGGCGGCGGCGCAGCCAGCGCTCGCGGCACCGGCGGCCAGCACCGCGGCGGCTGCCGCTATGCTCGCGGCCAGCCTGGTGCGTCGCGCCAACCGCGGCATCGTCTCTCCGCCTTCTGCCAGCAACAGGGGGTCGCGCGCGGGGGCCGGGTACCGGGACATCCCGGCCGGGACCTGCGCTCACGCTGGCAAGTACATGCGTGTTATATACCACTGTTATGTAGCAGTCAACGCGGAGATCATCCGGTTGGCACCCGGACGCGGGGAAACGGCCGGGCCGCCCCGGCGGAAGATCATCTGGGTGCTGTACCTATCCGTTAGCTAGGGCTGTTGGCTAAGCTGGCGACCGAGGCCGGCCAGGCCGGCCTCGGTGGGCTGGCGGAAGGGGCGGGCCGTGCGGATGCCGCTGCTGGCGCTCCTGGCCAAGGAGCCGGCGCACGGGTATGAGCTGAAGATGCTGCTGGAGCAGATCTTCGGCGAGGCGTACCCCTCGCCCAACATCGGGCAGATCTACGTCACCCTGCAGCGGCTGGAGCGCGACGGGCTGGTCTGCAGCCAGGACGTGGTGCAGCACGCCCGGCCCAACAAGCGGGTGTACGAGCTGACCGACGCCGGCCGGTCGGCGCTGGCCGACTGGGTGGACCGGCCGAGCGACGGCCCGCGGATCCGCGACGACTTCTTCATGAAGCTCGCGCTCAGCCCGCTGGCCGGCGCCACCGACCGGCTGGCGCTGATCAACCGGCAGCGCCGCGATTACCTCAACCAGATCCGCAGCCTGTCGGCGCTGGCCGCGATGACCGAGCCCGGCGTGCCCCGGCTGCTCATCGAAGGCGCGATGCTGCACCTGCAGGCCGACCTCGACTGGCTGGAACGATGCCAGGAAGAGCTGCTGTGACCGGCCAGGAGGCCGGGCAGCCGCTGCTGCGCGCGGCCGAGATCACCAAGACCTTCCGGTCCGAGGGCGTGCCGGTGCCCGCCGTCCGCGGCGTCGACCTGACGCTGCGCCGCGGCGAGTTCGCGGCCATCATGGGGCCGTCGGGCTCGGGCAAGTCCACGCTGCTGCACCTGCTCGGCGGCCTGGAGCGGCCGTCAGGCGGCGAGATCTGGCTGGATGGCCGCCGGGTGGATGGGCTCAGCCAGGCCAAGTGGGCGGTGCTGCGGCGGCGGCATATCGGCTTCGTGTTCCAGTTCTTCAACCTCGTCTCGAACATGACGGTGGCCGACAACGTGGAGCTGGCCGCCCTGATGGGCGGCGCCACCAGGCGGCAGGCCAGGGAGCGGCGCGATGAGCTGCTTGCCGAGCTTGGCCTGACCGCCAGGGCCGACGCGGCGCCCGGCCGGCTGTCCGGCGGCGAGCAGCAGCGGGTGGCGCTGGCCAGGGCGATGGCGAACCGGCCGACCCTGCTGCTGGCCGACGAGCCGACCGGGAACCTGGACAGCTCCGGTAGCCAGTCGGTGCTCCGGCTGCTGACCAGGGCACACGCCGACGGCCAGACCATCCTGCTGGTCACCCATGATGCCCGGGTGGCCAGCGCCGCCGAGCGGGTGATCAGCCTGTTCGACGGGATGATCGCGGACGATGCCGCGCTGCGGGTGCAGCGTCGGCCGCCTGCGACGCTGCAGGCCGTGCTCCGGCTGCGGGGCTGACCGCCGCGTGCGCGCCACCCTTCGCTGGATCCGCTCTGACCTGCGTGCCCGCCGTGGCCAGGCAGCCGTGGTGGTGCTCGTGGTCGCCGGAGTGGTGACCGCGCTGCTGCTGTCCGCCGCGCTGCTCCAGGGCGCGACCAACCCGTGGCAGGGGCTGTTCGCGGCGACCAGGGGGGCGCAGGTCTGGCTGCGGCTGTCGCCGGGCAGCGACGTCAGCCAGCTCCCTTACCGGGTGCCGGGCATCACCGCGATGGCCGGCCCTACCGCGCCGCGTCGGCTACCGCCGTGCTGGACTCCGACGGCCAGCCCGCCGACCGGCAGCCGGCAGAGCTGCGCGAGATGCGGCCCCGGCTGCCCGGCATCGGCACGCCGGTGGTCACCGCCGGGCACTGGCTGAGCGCCGCCAGGCCAGGCGGCGTGGTCCTGGAGTCCTCCTTCGCACAGGCCCTGCACGCCAGGGTGGGCAGCGTGCTGTCGCTGCGCAACCTGGACGGCATCGCGGTCGGCAAGGCCACCGTGACGGGCATCGCCGAGACCTCCGACCAGGGGTTCTACCCCGACCAGACGCCCGGCCTGATGTGGGTGCTGCCCGGCGTGCTGCACCAGGTGCAGCCCGACGCCGGCGACACCTACGACGTGGTCGGGCTGCGCATCGCCCACCCGGCAGCCACCGGCCCGGTCATCCAGCAGGTGGCCACCCAGCTCGGCACCGGAGCGGTGCAGGACGTGTCCACCTGGCAGCAGGTCGAGCAGTCGATGGCCAGGCGCGACCCGCTGCTGGGCCTGGTCCTCGCCCTGTTCGGCCTGGTCGCGCTAGGCGCGGCGATGCTGGCCATCATTAACGCCACCGGCGGCCGGGTGCTGGTGCAGCGCGCCGACCTGGGCATGCTGCAGACCCTCGGGTTCACTCCCGCGCAGGTGATGCTGATGCTGGTCGCCGAGCACGCCATGCTCGGGCTGGCCGGACTGGTCCTCGGCGTCGCGGCCGCGCCGCTGCTCGCGCCGCGGCTGCTCGGCGCGGTGCCCGGCGTCAGCGCCGGGGCGGTGGCGCTGCCGTGGGGCTGGTCGCTGCTCATCATCGGCGGCATCGAGCTGGCCGTCATCGTGGCCACCGCGGTGCCCGGCTGGCGGGCTGGCCGAGTCTGGCCGGTCGCCGCGGTCCGCCAGCTCCCGCCGCAGCGGCACCTGTCGGCGCTGGCCCGCGCCGCGATGGCCTCCCGGCTGCCGCCCGCCATCGTGCTCGGCACCAGGGCCGCCTTCGCGCGGCGGCTGTCGGCGCTGCTGACCATCGGCGGCCTCGCGGTGCCGATGGTGATGATCACGATCGGGCTCGGCTTCTGGTCCACCCTGGACGAGGTGCAGCGCAACCCGGCCGTGATCGGCCTGGCCGCCAGCCTGACCGTGAGCCCGGGCACGGCGGGACAGGGCCGGTCCTGGCAGCTCGTCAACGCCGACCCGGACGTGGCCGCCGCGTACCGGTGCGTGCGGGTCACCGCGGTGTCCTCGGGGGAGAGCACCACCATCACCACGCTCGGCATGGGCACCTCGGCGCACCCGTTCCCGTTCCGCGTCGTGCAGGGCAGCCTGTATCACGCGCCCGAGGAGGCGGTGGCCACCCAGGGCCTGCTTGACCTGCTCGGCGTGCACGTGGGCGAGTTCGTGCAGATGCCGTTCGGCGGGGTGCTGGTGACCTTCAGGATCGTCGGCCGGATCATCGACCCGCAGTACGACGGGCAGGTGCTGGCCTACGGCAGGGACACGCTCGCCGACGAGGGGGCCGTCGCCCCGCCGTTCTTCTACAGCCTGGTGCTGCGCCGGGGCGCCAGCCCGGCCGCCGCGCAGGCCTGGCTGGTCCGCCACTCCCGGGGGCGGCTGGACATCAGCGAGGTGGCCAACCCGGCCGATCAGCTCGGCGTGGTCCGGGCGCTGATCGCCGGGGTGATCGGGGTGCTCGCGCTGATCGGGCTGACCAACCTGATCACCGCGTCCGTGGTCGGGCTCCGCGAGCACCTGCGCGACGTGCGGGTGCTGCGCGCCATGGGCCTGACGCCGGTCCAGGTGCTGACCTCGCTGGTGGCGCGGACCAGCGTGCTGGCGCTGGCGGCGGTCGCCCTCGGGGTCTCCCTCGGACTGGCCGCCTGCACCGGGCTGATCAACCTGGCCGCCCGGGTGTACGGGCTCGGGGCCGGCATCGGGCGGCCGCCTGGGGGGCTCACGCTGGCCATCGCCGTGCTGCTGGCCGTGGCCGTCGCGGGCCTGACGGCGGTGGTAGCGGCCCGCCGGTATGCCCGCGCCCCCACCACCGCCGCGCTCGGCAGCTAGCCCGCAGCCGCCACGGTGGCCGGATGCCCGATGGCCAGGCCGCTCTCCGCGTCGAAGAACTGCAGGTTGGCGTTGTTCACCGCGAGCTCGGCCGACTGCCCCGGCTTGATGCCGCTGCGCGCGGCGACCCTGGCGGTCCACATGGTCTTGTTGCCGCCGGCCAGCGGGATGGCCTCGTCGCCCTCGTCGCCCGCCGCCGCCTGGGCGATGCTGGCGTGCTGCACCTGCGGGGCGTCGATGGCGAAAATGACGTTGATCTCGCTGCCCAGTTCCTCGGTGACCGTGGTGGTGATGGGCACCCGCGGCCAGCCGGCCTCGGCCAGCGAGGCGTCCTCGAAGTCCGAGGGCCGGACGCCGAGGATGAACTCGCGGTCGAAGTAGGCGTCCAGGCCGGGCCGCCCGGCCAGCACGGAGGCCGGCAGCGAGATCTTATGGCCGGCGAAGGTGACCGCCGGGCCGTCGTCGCGGACCAGCTTCGCGGTGGCGAAGTTCATCGCGGGGGAGCCGATGAAGCCGGCCACGAACAGGTTGACCGGCGAGTTGTAGAGCGTCTGCGGGCTGTCCACCTGCTGGAGCATGCCGTCGCGCAGCACGCAGACCCGCTGGCCGAGGGTCATCGCCTCGACCTGGTCGTGGGTCACGTACACGGTGGTGACGCCGAGGCGCTCGTGCAGCTGGGACAGCGAGGCGCGCATCGACACCCGGAGCTTGGCGTCCAGGTTGGACAGCGGCTCGTCCATCAGGAACGCCTGCGGCTCGCGGACGATCGCGCGGCCCATCGCGACGCGCTGGCGCTGGCCGCCGGACAGCGCCGCCGGCTTGCGCTTGAGGTACTCCTCCAGGCCGAGCATCCGCGCGACCTCGCCGACCCGGCGCTTGATCTCGTCCTTGGGCGTCTTGCGCTGCTCCAGGCCGAAGGCGAGGTTCTGCTCCACGGTCATGTGCGGGTAGAGCGCGTAGTTCTGGAAGACCATCGCGATGTCGCGGTCCTTCGGCGGCAGGTCGTTGACGACCCGGTCACCGATGCTGATCGTGCCTGAGGTGATCTCCTCCAGGCCGGCGATGGACCGCAGCGCGGTCGACTTGCCGCACCCCGACGGGCCGACTAGAACCATGAACTCGCCGTCGGCGATGTCCAGGCTCAGGCCGTCGATGCCTTTCGTCCCACCCGGGTAAACCTTGTCGACCTGGTCGAGCACGATCTGTGCCACTTGCTTCTCCAGTTCAGCGGGGTGCCCGGCCGGTTCAGCCAGCGCTGCCGCGAGAATACCGGCCGGATGCCCATTTGTGACAGATCGGCGATCTTAGCGTTATGCAGGCGTGAGCGGCGATACCTGGCCGTTATAACCGCCGGCCGGCGGCGGGCGCTACCGTGTCGGGGTGGAGGACACTAACCGGAAGATCATCTCCCTGCTGGCCCGGTCCGGCCGGATGAGCTTCACCGAGCTGGCCAGGCAGACCGGCCTGTCGGTGTCGGCCGCGCAGCAGCGCGTCCGGCGGCTGGAGGAGCGGGGCGTGATCAGCGGCTACGCGGCACTGATCGGCCCGGAGGCGGTCGGGCTCCCGCTGACCGCCTTCGTCTCCATCCGGCCGTTCGACGCCTCGGCTCCCGATGACGCCCCGGAACGGCTGGCGCACCTGACCGCCATCGAGGCGTGCTACAGCGTGGCGGGGGAGGAGAACTACATCCTCAAGGTCCGGGTCGCCTCCCCGGCGGGCCTGGAGAACCTGCTCCAGGAGATCCGCACCGCGGCCAGCGTGTCCACCCGCACCACGATCGTGCTCAGCACCCCGTACGAGAACCGCCCGCCCGCGGTGTAGCCGGCCTGCCAGGCGCCGGGCCAGCCCGGGGGCCGGGTCAGTCCCAGGGGACGGTGAGCGTGCGGAGGCTCCCGGCCAGCCCCGCCGGGTCGGCGTCCGGCGTCACGATCGCGGCGGTGCCCTGGTGCGCGCGGGCGGCGGCGGGCAGCTCGCCCGGTGCCGCGGCCACCACCAGCGCGCCGCGCAGCAGCGCGTGATCGACGTACGCGGTGTAGGTGAGCTTGTCGCCGGCCGGGGGAGCGGCCAGCACCACGTCGCACTCGGTGAGCCCGTCGTCCGTGTGCAGGGCCAGCAGCCGGGCGGACAGGTCCAGGTGCGTCACGCCCGCCTGCCCGAGCGAGCCGTCGCGGCGCCGGGCGTAGGGCAGCAGCGCGAGGTCGTGCGCCCGCACCGGGTGCGGCGCCATCGTGCCGAGGCCGAGCAGGGTGGTGAACGGCGTCGCCCCCGGCGCCTCGCCGAAGGAGATCACCTGGCGGACCCAGGACCGGTCCGCGGCGGCCAGCGCGAGCGCGGCCAGCGACTGGGTGGTGATCAGGATGCGGGCGCCGCAGTCGGCGAGCTGGCCCGCCGCGTCGGTGACCGGGGTGTGCGGGCATACCGGCGACGGCACGCCGCCGGCCGCCCGGACCGCGTGGCAGGCGAGTATGTAGGCGGCGGCGTCATCGACGTACACACCCACCACATCGCGCGGCCGGACGCCGCGCCAGGCCAGGCCGGCGGCGGCCCGCTGGAGCAGGGCCGCGAGGCCGGGATAGGTGTAGGCGGGACTGGCCGTGCCGCCCGCTAGGGCCGTCCGGCCATCGCGGGCGGCGGCGCTGTCCAGCAGGCGCTGGGTGACCGTCACCTCGCCCGCTGGCGCATCAGCGGTCGTCATGGACGTCCGCGCCCTCCCTGTCTGGTCTCCCGGCATTCTTGCTGACCCGTCCCGCCCGTCCGCCCTGCTGCCCGTCCGCCTGTACTGCCCGTCCCGCCGTACTGCCCGCCGCGACATCCCGCTTGCACGCCGTCTTGCCAGGTGCCGCCCCTGCGGGCACCGCCGCGCCGACGTTACGCAGGGTGCAGGCGCCGCCGCATCGTCAGGAATATGTAGTCGGGTATGTACATCGGCCGGCGGCCGCGGTCCGGGCGCACGGCCGCGCCAGCCGGCGAGCTTGCTGCCGGCGCGACCGCGTCGGCCCGGCTGCCTGCCGGGCCTGCGATGCGAGAGCGCGGCCCTGGCCAGGCCGGTCGCCCCCCTCCTGGCGACCGGACGTGCCGTGACCGCGCACCGCCTCGTCATCGCCAAGTTAGGCTGACCTGCCCTGGCCGCGCATGCGCCGAATGAGCCATTCCGATGTGCAGCTCTGGCGTCGGGGCAGGTCAGGACCGTATGTACACCTGGGGGCTGGTCATGTAGACCGGGCCGCCCACGCCGCGAGCAGGCCGGCCTCGCGGGCGGCGTCCATGCCGGTCTTCTCCGGGCAGGTGTCCGGGGCCACAGCCTGGTGGGCGTGGATGTCGTCGATGCTGTCGGCCAGCGGCCGGGAGCGCAGGCCGGCGGCGCGGGCGGCCGCCGGGTCGGCGGCGTTGATGTCCGCCTCAGGGTCGCCGCCCGGCCACAGCGGCAGCGACTCCTCCGGTACCCCCGCCGCGACCAGGAAGTCCGTGTCGACCCAGGTCAGCCGGGTGCCCGGCGGCGCCACCCTGGCGGCGATCGCCGCCAGCATGTCGCCGATGCCGAACGGGGGCGGCGGGCTGACCGCGTGGAAGGCGCCGGCGGTGCCGTGCTCGGCCAGCCCGACGGTGAAGGCCGCCAGGTCACGGGCGTCGATGACCTGGATGGGATCGGCCGGGTCGCCGGGCGCCAGCACCTCGCCGCCGCGCGCGATCCGCTCCACCCACCAGGTGAACCGGTAGGACCGGTCGTGGGGGCCGATGATGTAGGTCGGCCGCACCACGGCGGTGGCCGGGCCGAACAGCTCCGCGCCGAGCCGCTCGCAGGCGACCTTGAGCCCGCCGTAGGTCGTCTCGGTGATCTCCTCAGTGTCCGGGTCGTCAAGGCCGGCCAGCGGCGCGTCCTCGGTGAACCCCGGGCTGACCGGGGTCTTGTACACCGAGGTGGAGGAGATGAAGAGGTACTGGCCGCCCCGGCCGCCGAGCGCGCGGGCCAGCGACCGGACCTGGCGGGGCACGTATGCGCAGACATCGATGGTGGCGTCCCAGGTGCCCGTGGCCAGCTCGGCCAGGCTGCCGTTGCGGTCGGCGGACAGGTGGGTGGCGGCGGGGAACAGGCCCGCCCCCGTCTTGCCGCGGTGGAACAGGGTCACCTCGTGGCCGGCGTCGAGGGCGGCCTGGGCGATGTGCCGGCCGGCGAAGGCCGTCCCGCCCATGATCAAAATGCGCATGGGCTGCACGCTATCCGAACTGGTGACCCACCTGCCCGGTGCGTACCATCCGGCTATGACTTTTGGTGAGCACGACCGCGTGACCCGCCTGGAGCGGCAGGTCAGCTACCTTCTTCAGCACCTCGGAATCGACCCTGAGCAGGCCGCGGGCGCGGCGCCGCCGGGGTCGGTCTTCGCCTCGCCCGCCGACGTTTTCGGCGCTCCGCAGGCCTGCGAGGCCCCGTCGGGTTCTCCTATTGGCGGCGGGCAGTACCCGCCGGAGCTGGTCAGCCTGGTGCAGCAGCGGAAGCTGATCCCGGCCATCAAGATGTACCGGGAGATGACCGGGATCGGACTCAAGGAGGCCAAGGACGCGGTCGACGCGCTGGACCGTCAGCTCCGCGGTCGATAGGCAGTTCTGGCCCATCCACCCCGCTGTCCGCGCTAGCCCTGCTGGCCAGGCGGCCCGCCCGCGGGCTCGGAAAGCCCGGCTATCCACGATTCGCTGACGACCAGGTCGGTGCGCGTGTCGGCGAGCAGCTGCCGCCGCTCCCGGCGCAGCACCTCCTGGCCGCGCGGCGCCGGCCCGGCCGCCGCCGCGGCGCCCCGGCCGGCCCCGGCATCCGCGGCCGTCAGCTTCAGGGCCAGTGCCGGGCACATGTCCACCGCCTGCCTGGCCTGCTTGCCCAGCCACGGCGGCACCGGCATGTCCAGCGGCACCGGGTAGCCCTGCCGGTCGAGCTGGATCAGCTCGGGCACCAGGTGCGCGCACAGCCCGTGGCCGCGGCACCGGGTCCAGTCGATGGCCAGCCGGTGCCCGGCGTGCCCGGCCGGCATCGGCAGCATGCCGAGCACCGGCCGCCCGCAGCTGCCCCGGAACAGGTGCGCCGTCAGGTCCTGCGTCAGCACGTCGAGCGCGGACAGCACGAACCTGAACACGCCGTCGGGGTGGCTGCACGCGCCCCGGCCGCGCACCGAGGCGGCCGCCCGGCGCGCGGTGTCCAGCGCGTCGAGCCCGCCGGACCCGTCGGCTACCGAGGTGAGCGAGCGGGCGATGCCGGGCAGGCCGAGGCGGCACGGGCCGCACTGCCCCGATGACTCCCCGGCCAGGTAGCTGGCCACCCTGGCGACCTCGCCGATCGCGCAGGTGCCGCCGCCGAGCGGCAGCACGATGCCCGCGCCCAGGGTGCCCCCGGCCGCCGCCAGCCCGGCCCGGCTCACCGGGACGTCGTAGGCGGCCTCCGGCGGCAGCCACATGCCGTGGTAGCCGCCGACCAGCACGCCGTCGGCCGGCTCCGCGCCGCACAGGTCGAGCACCTGGCCAAGCGGCAGCCCGGCCGGCACCTCCACCACCGCCGGGCGGCGCGCCGCGCCGCTGACCGACAGCAGCACGGTGCCCGGCTCCTCGGGGGTGCCGGCGGTCGCGTAGTTCTCCGGGCCGAGCATGGCCAGCACCGCGATCTGGGCGAACGTCTCGGCGTTGGACAGCAGCGTGGGGCGGCCGTCGACGCCGCTCTCGCTGGCCCTGGTCCGGCCGCCGGATGGCAGCGGCCGCCGCGCGTTCACCGCGTTTATCAATGCGCTGCTCTCACCGGAAACAAACCGGTCAGGGGCCTGTACGACCAGCAGCATCTTGTTCAGGTCGGGCTCGGCGTCGGCCAGCGCGCTGACCCAGCGGGCCATCGCGCTGTCGGTCACCCCGACGACGATCTCCCGCGCCCGCAGCGCCCACGCCACCACCAGCGCGCCGCCGAGCACCAGGTAGGGGGACTTGCGCAGCAGGGTCTTGTCCTTGTAGCTGCCCGGCTCGCCCTCGGTGGCGTTGACCACCACGATGGCCTGCCGCTTGCGGGCACGGGCCGCGGCGGCAGTGGCGGCCAGCTTGCGGGCCACGGGGAAGGCGGCCCCGCCGCGGCCGCGCAGGTCCACCCGCTCGGTCATGGCGATGAGCTGGCTCGCGGTCAGCCGCGGCAGCTTCCCGAAGATTGCCTGGTAGGCGGCGAGGTCGATGCGCTCTAGCCGGTCCAGGCCGGCGGTCAGCCGGGGCTGGCCGATGCACAGGGTCTCGGGGACCGGCGGCAGGCTCACGGGCGGGTCCCGGCCGGCGGCCAAGTGCCCGGCTGGCTGGCCGTCGCCCGCGGCAGCGGCAGCGGCAGCGGCGCCAGCGGGGCGGCCGCGGCCGGCGGCGTGATCACCGGCTGGGCGAAGACCTGGCTGGCCAGCGGCGTCATCGTGACCCGCGCGCCGGGCAGCAGCCCGTCGGACGGGCCGCTGAGCCGGTCGCTGACCGGCTGCGACCCCTTCTCCTCGCGGGACCTGGTGGTCACGACCAGCCGGATCGTCAGGGCCAGGGCCACCGCCGCCAGGCAGCCGCCGTAGCTCCAGTCCACGTACGGCCTGGCGGTCCGGCCGGCCATCAGCCCGTGCACGATCGCGAACGGCCAGGCCAGGTAGGCGACCGCGTGAATGCCGCGCCAGGCGGCCGGGTGGCGGGCCGCGAACCGGCCGCGCAGGAAGCCGGTCACGATGATGAGCACGATCAGGTCGGAGGCGATGGTGCCGAGGCCGACGTAGAGCGTCCTGCGGTGGGCGAGGAACGGCACGAACGCGTCGACCCCGTCCGAGCGGTGCGCCAGGATCTCCAGCACGATGTGCGCGGCGAGCGTGGCCAGCGCGGCGAGGGACAGGCCGCGGTGCACCGCCTGGGCCACCACCCGGCTGCCCGGCCGCATGATCACCCGGTCGGTGGCCAGCAGGCCGGCGGCGACGGCGGCGGTGAGGCCGATCAGCGCGAACACGCCGACATAGAAGAGCAGGAACCGCTGGACCGAGCTGACGATGGACCGGCCGTGCGCGGAGCGCTCGGCCACCAGGACGACGGCGACGGAGACCACGACGATCGCGAGCCACGCGGCCGGCCAGCTCACCGACGGGCGGCTGAGCACTCCGGGCCGGCGGGCGGGCCGGTCCGGGGCGACCCGGGTCCGCTGCTGGCGGCGCGCATGCTGGCGCCTGGCAGACACTGATGCCTCCCGTGAGGAGCTGCGGCGAGCCAGGAGCGCGAGCGCGCCAGCATGACTGGCGCTTACCCGCTCCGGTCGCTATGACCTGGACAAAAACTGCAGATCCCCCAGCCGGCATCCGCATCGTAGCGCCGCCGATCTCAGATCCGCAGCGAATCAGCATAGTTACCGCAACAATGCCGCATTTGCGCTGGCCAGGAGGGCGATGTGCAATGTTTTTCCCGCGCTTTCTTTCACCGGTCCGTGCCGGAAAGAATGACGTCGCCGGAGATTCCCGCGGCGCCGTGTAGCCTGGCCGCCGACGCGGTCCGCGTCCGGCTCACCCTGTTTCCGCCGCGCACCGCCGGCCGCCACGCCGGACAGCTCGGCCGCATTTCCCGGCTCACCTGCGCCCGGCCTCCGCTCCGGGCTGGACCCAAGGACTTCGCCATGCCCCAGCACACCTTCCTGACCCGCTGCCTCGCGCTGGCCCGGCTGGACTTTCCCCCCGCGCGCCGCCAGCCGGGGCCGCTGCGGGTGGCCGCCGCCACGCTCGTGGCGCTGGCCGGCTCGCTGGCCGCCGACGCCGCGCTGGCCGCGATCGGCACGGCCGTGTTCCCCGCGACCCGCGGCTACGTGCACTTCCAGTTCGCCGACTACGCCAAGCTGACGGTCATCGGCGTGCTGATCGCCTGCGCGGGCTGGCCGGTCGTGACCAGGATCAGCTCGGCGCCGCGCTGGCTGTTCTGCCGCCTCGCGGTGCTGGTCACCCTCGTGCTCTACCTGCCGGACCTCTACCTGCTGGTGCTCGGCCAGCCCGCCAGGGCGGTCGCGGTGCTGATGCTCATGCACCTGGCCATCGCGGTCATCACTTACCAGGCCCTGATCCGGCTCGCCCCGGTCCCCGCCGAGCCTCCCGCCGCCGGCGCTGACTCCGTTGCCTCCCCCGCCCCGGCGTCGCGCGCGGGGGACCGCTCATGATCGCCGGAGCGGGTCTAGGCCGGGGGCCGGGCCGACCGTGGCCAGGTCGGCGATGCCCCGGCCGGGTGCGAGCGGGCGCGTGTGGGCGGTCTTTCGCCGGTGCGGCCGGCCTTCTACGTCAGTGCCTCGAATGCCGGTCGCAGGACTGTTTCGGCCCAGGTCTCGAAGTTCGTTTCCCCGGGGGAGGAGGTGACAACGCCGGCGTCGTAGATGCCGGCGTTTTGCGCGGCGATCATCTGGGTGACGTCGTCGGCTGCGACCTGCGGCCTGCCGCGCCCGAGGAAGCCTGCCCGGATTGTGTCGAGCCCGATCTGCACGTACTGCAGTGGTCGCCCGAGCACGCGGCCGGCGATCTCCGTCATCTCGATCGGGGTCAGGCGGTCGGGACCGAACACGGGCACATCCTCCTGGCCGGTCCAGTCGGAGTCGAGGAGCAGCCGTGCTGCGGCTTGGGCGACGTCCTGAGCGGCGATGGAGGGCAGCACCCGGTCGAATGCGTATCCCATCGACACCTGACCGGTGTTACGCATCGACTCGAGCTGACCGAGGAAGTTCTCCATGAACCACGGCATCGACAGCGCCCGGTAGGCGACACCGGTCTCGCGCAGCGTGGCATCCATCGCGAACGCCGCGGACAGGAGCCCGGCCGGTCCGGCCCAGTCGTGCCCGGCGCTCGTGATCCCGACGACATGGCGGACGTGGTTGTCCCGCAGCCCGACGGTGGTGGCGTGCGCAAACTCGAGGTAACGATGGCGTGCGCCTTCCGGATCGGGTCCGGGCGGCACCAGAAGGAAGAGCGCGTCCGCGCCGCGAAGCGCCCCGGACATCACCTGCGGGTCTTGGTGGGAGCCCTCGACGATGTCGACGCGCTCGCGGATCTCCGGGGGAAGCTTCGACGCATCCCGCGCGATGACGCGGACCTCTGCCTTCGCCTCGAGCAGGTGCGGTAGCAGGGCTGTGCCTATTCGTCCGGTTGGTGTGGTGAGCACGATCATGCGGTGTCTCCCTGCGGAGCGTGAACGATAATCGGAAGCGGAGTTCTGGTTCCGATTGTATCATGGCGGTATGCTGGGCAGTCATGAAAGCCGCGACTGGCGAACCGAAACTGCGTGCGGACGCGCGGCGCAACCGCGAAGCTATCCTCGATGCCGCCGCGGCTCTTCGCCGAGCAGGGCACTGTTGTGCAGATGGATGACGTCGCCCAGGGCAGCGGTTTGGGAATGGGGACTCTGTACCGCCATTTCCCGACGAAGCAGGCTCTGGTCGCGGCGATCATCGCCCGCCGCCTCCGGCTCATGACCGCCGCCGCCGAAGACGCTGCCGGTCTACCCGATGCCGCGGCGGCGTTCGACAAGCTGCTACGCGACTACTTGGACTCCGCCGCCGCCGACGCCGCCTACCGGTGGAGCGTCCTCGGACCCGACCCGACTCCCTGGGACGACGTGGACGACGTCAAGCGACCGTTCAAGGACCTCGCCAGCGCCATCATCGCCCGAGCCGTCGAGGCAGGGCATGTCCGGGCCGATTTCGACTTCCGGGACTTCGTCCGAATCACGCGAGCAGTCATGGCCAACATGTCCAACACGACACCCGGCAACTGGCAACGAACACTCACCCTCATCGAGACCGGCATCTACCGCAACGCGGACGGACTGTAGGCGTTCGGGCAGCCCGACGATGGCGAGGACGCTGAGCCTCGGGTGATACTCGCCGTCATTGGCGTCTTCGGCCGGCCATCGCTTGGCGCCGTTCGCGCCGCCGTGGCGGCGCGAGGACTTTGCCGCGATCCTCGACCAGCTCACCGAGCAGTGGCGCTCGCCGGCGCGGGCCGAGGTCCGCGAGACGGACGGCAGCGTGTACACCGTCCTCGCGGTCGGGCACCCGAAGTGAGCACGCCGCGTTCGGCCGGCCCTCTCGGGGACGAGCTGAGCAATCTCGGCGTCGGCCGCCTCATCGCCGCCGCTGCCGTCCTGGCCGGCATCTTGCGCGGTGCCGGGTTCGTCGCTGCATGGGTCACCGGCTTCCCTTGAGGGATGGCGGGAGAAATATGCCCGAATGAATATCTCTGGGCACCTTGACGCACTCCGGCTGGCGGGGTAGTCAAACTATAAGGAAACTTTCCTTATAGTTTGGAGGTCCGACAGTGATCCGAAATCTGCAGGACGGCCGGGCTGGCGCCCGGTTAGCCGTCGCCTGGTCGCGCAGCGGCCGCCGGGTACTGGCGGGACTCGGCGTCGTCGCGCTCGGGATCTGGGCACCGATGGCCGGGTCACCGGCCTCGGCGTCGGTGATCTCGGGGCCGGCCAGCGCGCACGCGGCAGCCAAGGCGGGGCCCGCGGGCGCCGCGAAGCCCGTCAGCGCAGCCGTGGCCGCGCGGCAGACCGCGCAGACGATCCGCCCCGACACCGTCCCGGCGCCCCCGTCGGGATGGTCGACCCAGTTCAGCGATGACTTCAACGGGTCCTCGGGCAGCGGGCCGTCGTCGAGCTGGATGTATGACACCGGCGCCGGCTCCAGCTTCGGCACGGGCGAGATCGAGACGATGACGAACTCCTCGTCCAACGTGCACCTGGACGGCAACGGTGACCTGGACATCACCGCGCTCGGCTCGAATCAGTCGTGGACGTCCGGCCGGATCCAGACCACCAGCGCCAACGTCAGCGCGCCGTCCGGCGGCGAGCTTGAGGTCACCGCGTCGATCGAGCAGCCCAACGCCTCGAACGGCCTCGGCTACTGGCCCGCGTTCTGGATGCTCGGCCCCGGCCAGTGGCCGGAGAACGGCGAGATCGACATCATGGAGGATGTCAACGAGCTGTCCGAGCTGTCCGGCACCATCCACTGCGGCACCGACCCCGGCGGCCCGTGCAACGAGCCCGACGGCATCGGCAGCGGGCTGGTGGGCTGCGGCGGCTGCCAGACCGGCTACCACACCTACACGATGATCCTGAACCGCACCAACACCTCGAACGAGTCGATCACCTTCTACCTCGACGGGAATCAGTACTTCTCCGTGAGCGAGAGCCAGGTCGGCACCTCTACCTGGCAGGCGGCGTACGACCACAGCATGTCGATCATCTTCGACCTGGCGATGGGCGGCGCCTACCCCAACGGCGTCTGCAACTGCACCTCACCGAGCAGCTCGACCACCTCGGGCGGCACGATGAGCGTGGCCTACGTGGCCGCCTACACGACCAGTGGCGGTGGCGGCGGTGGCGGCACCGGCACGACCGGCGCGATCACCGGCTACGAGGGCCTGTGCGTGGACGTCCGCGGCGCGAACCCCGCGAACTTCACCCCGGTCCAGGTCTACACCTGCAACGGCACCAACGCTCAGCAGTGGACGGTGGTGACGGCCGGCAGCACCCTGCACGCGCTCGGCAGCTGCCTGGATATCAACGGCGGCGGCACAGCCGACGGGACCACCGTCGACCTGTACACCTGCAACAACACAGCCGCGCAGGTCTTCATCCCCGAGTCCAACAAGGAGCTGTACAACCCGCAGTCCAATAAGTGCCTGGACGACACTGGCTACGGCGGTTCCGGCACCCAGCTCCAGATCTGGGACTGCGCGGATACCTCCAACCAGCAGTGGAACATTCCCTGACCGGGAGGTGCCCGCATCGTTAGCTGACTGACCCCGGTCAGCCGCAAGGGACCGGCCCCGGAGCTCGGGTGAGCTCCGGGGCCGGCTGCTGTGCGCGGGGCCGTTACGCCTTCTGCTGGCGCGCCGTCCCTGCCTGGCCTGGCAAGCCCGCGCCGGTGATCCGCAGCGGCAGGTCTGGCCCGCCGCTGCTGCCGGAGAAGATCTCGAATTCGGATACCTGCCCGGCCGGCCAGCCGGTGTTGGCGGTGAAGTTCAGCTCCAGGTACTGCTCGCTCACGGCGGACGGCAGGCTGATCGTGACGGTGTTGCCGGTGGCGGGGTTGAAGGTGTAGCCGGCGGAGGCCACCAGCGTGGTCCAGCTGGTTCCGTTGGTGCTGCCGAGTACGGACAGGGTCTGGGTCCTGGTGGCCCAGGAGCTGGATGGGGGCAGGTCCAGGGTGATCGACCCGATGGTCTGGGCGGAGCCGAGGTTGGCTTCCAGCCATTGCGGGAAGTCGCTGTTGGTGCTCTCCCAGTAGGTGCTGGTATTGCCGTCGTTGGCGTTGGCGGGCGTGTAGGTCTGGGTATAGCCGCTAGCCGTCATGCTCGCCCCGAGCGCCAGGTTGGTCGTCGAGGTCACGCCGGTGCCGGACAGCGACACCGTGACCGGCGTCGTCGTCGTGCTGTTGGTGATGGACAGCGTGCCGGACTGGCTGCCGCCGGAGGTCGGCGCGAACTTCACGCTGACCGTGCAGGATGCCCCCGCGGCCAGCGAGCTGCCGCAGCTGCCCGACTGGGTGAACTGGCCGGAGACGGCGATCGAGGAGATCGTCGCCGCGGCCGAGCCGGGGTTGGAGACCGTGACGGACTGTGCCGCCGTGGTCGAGCCGACCGCCTCGTCGCCGAACGCCAGGCTGGTCGGCGAGACCGTCAGGCTGTTGTTGCCCACCACCGAGTTCCCGCTGGTGCCCACCAGGGTGATCGTGGTGGGGCTGCCTGGCTGGTTGCTGGGGATGGTCAGGCTCCCGGTGGTGACGCCCGACCCGGTGGGGGTGAAGGTCACGCTGACGGTGCAGGTCGAGTCCGACGCCAGGCTGGTGCCGCAGTTGCTGGTCTGCGCGAACCCGCCGGTTGCCGCGATCGAGCCGATCGTGGCCGCCGCCGTGGCGCCGTTCAGCACGGTGACGGACTGGCTGGCGCTGGTCGACCCCGAGTTCACGTTCGGGAACGTGAGGATGTCCGGGCTGGCATCGAGCGCCTGGCTGGCCGGGAACCCGCAGGTCGTGGTCGACCAGCCGGAGTTGCCCGAGCCCTGGCTGATGGTCATCCCCGAGCCGCAGTCGTACACCCCTGACTGGCCGAGGCCGGTCGCGGTGGTGCCGGACACGCTGACCGAGCCGGGGGCCTGATCCTGGAAGGCGTAGGTCCCGGCGTTGGTGATCGTATTGCTGGTAATGCTGACGTTACTGATGTTGCTGCCGATGAACTGGAACGCCTCGAACGGGCTGTTCTCGATGGTGTTGCCAGTGATGTTGATGGTGCCGGTCATCGCGCTGTCGTCGGCGTAGAGCCAGATCGCGCCGACGCCGAAATGCCAGTTCGGGTCGAACTGGCCGGCCCGCACCAGCAGGTTCCCGCTGACCGTGGTGGTACCGGACAGCGCGACCGAGCTGAACCTGTTCGCGACCTGGATGCCGCCGCCCTGGGTGATCGTGTCCTGGCCGACGTCGTTGGTGATGGAGTCGCCGGAGCCGCCGTAGATCGCGAAGTTGTTGGCCAGGCCGGGGGAGTCCACGGTGTCCTGGGTGAAGCTGTCCCCGGTGTCGGCGGTCCCGTTCGACCACATGGCCAGGCCGTCGTCCTGGGTGTTGCGGGTGAAGGTGTTGGTCACGGTGGAGCTGGTGACCCCGCCGTCGAAGTTGACCCCGTCCGCCGTGGTGTCCTGGATCCGGACGCCGGTGATCGTCAGGTTGGTGCACGGGCCGTCGACCCAGATGCCGACCTTGGTGTTCTGGATCCAGACGTTCGAGATCGTGGAGTTGCTGAACCCGCCGTTGAATCCGTTCACCGAGGAGTCGCTGTCGTTGCGCACGTTCACCGTGCCGAAGATCGACAGGTTGGAGACCGTGACGTTGCTGCTCGCCGGGTTCTGGTTGCCGGAGAAGCCGGCGTCGTTGCCGGTCAGCTCGGTGTACCAGGGGCCGGCTCCGGCCACCTTGACGTTGTTCACGGTGAGCTGCGAGCTGACCTTGTAGGTGCCCTGCGGCAGGTAGACGCCGGTGTCGGCCGCCGAGGCGGCGTTGATGGCGCCCTGGATCGCCGACGTCGAGTCGGCGGCGCCGGTCGGGTCCGCGTTATAGGGCGACGCCGTGGCGTTGATATAGCCGGACGGCTGCGCGGTCGCCGCGCCCACGTTCTCGAAGTCCGCCGTGTTGATCGCGTACCAGGGGGAGTTGTCACCCGAGTCGATCTGCAGCTTCACCGTCGTGCCCGCGGGCAGGGTGGAGCCGAGCATCGTCCGCACGTCGTTGTAGAAGTCGTGCCCCAGCCCGTTGCCCGGCGTGTTGGTGAACGGGTACGACCCGTACAGCCAGCTGTAGTCCGAGGTCAGCTGCAGCGACTTGTCGAGCGTGCCGTTGATGTACAGGCTCAGCGGCGCGGTCAGCCCGGTGCCGTCGGCGGAGTCGGGGATGGCGTAGTGGAAGTCGACCGCGTTGGCCGGCGCGGTGAGCGTGAACTGCACGTACTCGCCCTGGCCGGCGAGCAGCACGGCCTGGCGGCCGGTCGCCTCCGACGCCAGCGTGCCGAAGTAATAGTCCGGGCCGAGGATCTTGCCGTTCGTGGCGGCGCTCACCGCGTTGTACTCGGTGAAGGGGACGGTGGCGCCCGGCGCGATGGCCGGGCGGGCCGCCCCGGCGCTCGCGGCCGTGACCGCCGCCACCGCCACCCCGCCGCCCGCGAGGCCCGAGCCCGCGAGGCCGGCGCCCGCCAGCCCGGCGGCCGCGAGGGCTAATGCGGCCGGCGCGGCGGATAACCTCCGCAGGCCGCGGTGAACGCGCCGCCGGGCACGGGACATGCTGGGATCCTGCATAGCGCTGCTCCTTCGAGGAGGCCGGCGGGCGACATGCCGCCGGGTGATGCCCCCCGTGGTCGTGCAGCTGCGAGTGATAGCTGGATCCACTATCACCGTACAAAATCTCCTGTGATGCCGCAATGTTTCTACGAGATTAAGAAATAAATCGATGAATGGCTTGCTTGTGCAAGCAGTTTCACGGCACCTGTGCAGGTCTTCCGGGGTAATCGCAGATCAAGGTTGCCCAAGCGATGGCGAGCATTCTGGCCGGCCTTGCACGTCAGTGTCATTTCCTGCGAAAGTATGCCGCAAATTTGCAATGAGGCCATCATGGCGCCGCGGCCGGCGGGCGCGGCCTTTCGCTACCGTCGTTGCAGCCGGTCCAGGGCTGCCAGGATGCGGCGCTCCGACACCGGGCCAGGGGTGCCCAGCGTCTGGGCGAACAGGCTGACCCGCAGCTCCTCGATCATCCAGCGGATCGCGACCAGCTCGGCGCCGTCCCCGAGGCCCGAGGCCGCCGCGGTCAGCCGCCCGGCGGCCACCGTGCCCGCCGCCTCGCCTGGCTGGTAGCTGGCCGCGCCCACCCGGGCGGCGGACAGCAGCCGGTGCCGGCGGGCCGCGTCCTGCCATGCCTGCGTGACCCGGTGCACCGTGTCGGCCCGCTCCGCGTCCCTGGCTAGGCCGCCAGGTGCCTTGTCGATCCGCCAGGACACCGCCCGCAGGTAGCGCACCAGGTCGGGCAGGCGGCGCGCGCCGGCCAGCGAGACGAACCCGGCGAACACCAGCCCGCCGAGCTGGGTGCGCATGTCCTGTGCCGCCGCCGCGAACGCCGGGCTGGCCGCCCGGTCCAGCGCGGTCTCCGCCTCGTGCGCGGCGGCCAGCACCCGGGCCGCGTTGTCGATCACCTCGGCCGTGTACCCGGCCAGGTCCCGCCGCGCCGCCGCGAGCAGCGCCGCGAAGCCCTCGGCGGTCCACGAAGGCCCGCCGGGCTCCGCGATCACCCGGTCCGCCGCGCAGGCCGCGCAGTCATCAAGCAGCGCGACCGCGCCGGGGTAGGGATGGCGGCTGAGCGCCAGCTTCGTCGCGACCGGCAGGCCGCCGGCGTAGGCGCGGGCGGCGGCGGAGACGCCTAGCAGCAGCAGCCGCCTGGTGCCCAGCCACATCGCCGCCTGCGCCTGCGCCGGGGTATCGAACAGCGCGATGTCCACGGCGTTCCCCGTGTCGGCCAGCGCGGGGTAGCCGCGGACCTGCCCGGCGGTGAACTCGCGCGGCAGCGACCCGAAGTCCCAGTCCCGCAGCCCGGTCCTGGTGATGTCGCGGGCCGCCGCGGCGAGCGTGGCCTGGAGCCGGGGCCGGACCTGGCGGCGCAGCGCGGCCAGGTCCTTGCCGGCCGCCAGCACCTGGTCGCCGTCCAGCACCCGGTAGCTGACCCGCAGGTGCGCCGGCAGCCGGGTCAGGTCGAAGCTGTCGGCGGGCACCGGCACCCCGGCCCGCGCGGACAGCTCGTCGCCGAGCGCCTCCAGCAGGCTGCCGCGCGGCTCGCCGAGCTCGCCCAGCACCTCTCGCGCGGTGTCCGGCGCGGGCACGAAAAGCGTGCGCAGCGACTTGGGCAGCGACCTGATCAGCTCGGTGACCAGTTCCTCGCGCAGGCCGGGGACCTGCCAGCCCAGCTCGTCGGCGTCCACCTGGTTGAGCCGCGCCAGCGGCACGTCCACGCTGACCCCGTCGTCGGGCTCGCCAGGCGCGAACTCATACGACAGCCCGAACCCGTCCCACCCGTCCGGGTAGTCCGCCGCGCTGACCTGCTCGGCGTCTGGCCTGGCGAGCTGGCCGGGGGAGAAGGTGAGCAGGCCGGGAGTGTCGTGACGGGCCTTCTTCCACCACGAGTCGAAGTGCCGTGCCGAGGTGACGCTGGCCGGGATCCGCTCGTCGTAGAAGTCGAACAGGTCGTTGTCGCTGGCCACCAGCCCGCGCCGCCGCGCCCGCCGCTCCAGGTCGGCGGCCTCGTCAAGCAGCCGCCGGTTCTCGTGGAAGAACCGGTGCCTGGTCTGCCAGTCGCCCTCCACCAGCGCGCACCTGATGAACAGCTCCCGCGCGCCCGCCGGGTTGACCCGCCCGTAGCTGACCTGCCTCGCGGCCACGATCGGCAGCCCGTACAGGGTGACCTTCTCGGTGGCGACCGCCGCGCCGCGCCGCGCGTCCCAGCGCGGCTCGCCGTAGGTGTGCCGCAGCGCGGTCCCGCCGAGTGCCTCGGCCCACTCGGGCTCGATCCGCGCCAGGGTCCGCGCCCACAGCCGCGAGGTCTCCACCAGCTCGGCGGCCACCACCCATTGCGGCGGGTTCCTGGCCAGCACCGAGTCGGGGAAGATCGCGAAACGGGCGGCGCGGGCTCCGGTGAATTCCGCGGGCCCGCGCCGCTTGCCCTTGACCGGCTGATCGGCGTCCTTCATGCCGATGTGCGACAGCAGCCCGGCCAGCAGCGCGGTGTGCACCCGGTTGGCCAGCTCCGCGGGATAGCGGCCCGCTGCCGGATCCTTGCCGCCGGACTCCCCTGGCCGCGCGACCGGCCCGTCCGGCCGGGTTCCCGCGGTAATCCCGAGGTCGGCGGCGGCCTGGCGGAGCTGGCCGTAGACGTCCTGCCATTCCCTGGTCCGCAGGTAGTGCAGGTACTCGCGGCGGCACATCCGGCGGAACGCCGAGGAGGACAGCTCGCGCTGCTGCTCGCGCAGGTAGTCCCAGAGCGTGACCAGGGTGAGGAAGTCCGAGTCCGGCTCGGCGAACCTGGCGTGCTGCGCGTCGGCGGCCTCCCTGGCGTCGGACGGCCGCTCCCTGGGGTCCACGATGGACAGCGCCGAGGCGATGATCAGCACCTCGTGCACGCAGCCCTGCTCGCCCGCCTCCAGGATCATCCGGCCAAGCCGGGGGTCGACCGGCAGCCTGGCCAGCTTGCGGCCGGTGCCGGTCAGCCGCAGGGCGGCCGTGCCCGCCGCGCCGCGCGGCGGCGGCAGCACCGCGCCGAGCTCCTCCAGCAGGGCGATGCCGTCCGACACGCTCCTGGCGTCCGGCGGGTCCACGAACGGGAAGTCGGCGACCGCGCCAAGGCCGAGGTCGGCCATCCGCAGGATCACCGAGGCCAGGTTGGTGCGCAGGATCTCCGGCTCGGTGAACTCCGGCCGGGTCTCGAAGTCCTCCTCGCCGTACAGCCGGATGCAGATGCCGTCGGAGGTGCGGCCGCAGCGGCCGGCCCGCTGGCTCGCTGAGGCGCGGGAGACCGGCTCGATCGGCAGCCGCTGCACCTTCGTGCGGTGGCTGTACCGGGAGATCCGCGCGGTGCCCGCGTCGATCACGTACCGGATGCCGGGCACCGTCAGCGAGGTCTCCGCCACGTTCGTCGCCAGTACCACCCGCCGGCCGGCGTGCGGCGCGAACACCTGGCGCTGCTGTCCGGTGGACAGCCGCGCGTACAGCGGCAGCACCTCCAGCCGGTCACGCCCGGCCAGCGCGTCGGCGGCGTCCCTGATCTCCCGCTCGCCGCTGAGGAAGACCAGGATGTCGCCGGGCCCCGCGGCGGTCAGCTCGTCCACCGCGTCTCCGATGGCCTGCACCTGGTCGCGCTGCTCCGCCTCCGGCCGGTCCGGGTCGGCCAGCGGCCGGTACCTGACCTCCACCGGGTAGGTCCGGCCGGACACCTCGATGACCGGCGCGGGCGGCCGGCCTGGCACCGAGAAATGGCGGCTGAACCGCTCCGGGTCGATGGTCGCCGAGGTGATGATGACCTTGAGGTCGGGCCGGCGGGGCAGCAGCGCGCGCAGGTAACCGAGGATGAAGTCGATGTTCAGGCTGCGCTCGTGCGCCTCGTCGATGATCAGCGTGTCGTAGCGCAGCAGCAGCCGGTCCCGCTGCAGCTCGGTCAGCAGGATGCCGTCGGTCATCAGCTTGACCAGCGTGGCGTCGCTGGCGTGGTCGGTGAACCTGACCTTGTAGCCCACCGCCGTGCCCACCTCGGTGCCCAGCTCCGCGGCTATCCGCTCGGCCACGGTCGCGGCGGCGATCCGGCGCGGCTGGGTGTGGCCGATCTGCCCGGCCACGCCCCGGCCCAGCTCCAGGCAGATCTTCGGGAGCTGGGTGGTTTTCCCCGAGCCGGTCTCGCCCGCGACGATGACCACCTGGTGCGCGGCGATGGCCGCGGCGATCTCGTCCTTGCGCTGGCTGACCGGCAGCTCGGCCGGGTAGCTGAGCTGCGGCATCGCCAGCCGCCTGGCCGCTACCCGGCTGGCCGCCCGGTCCAGCTCGGCGGCCACCTTGCCGAGCGCCTCCTCGCGGGCCTGCTGGTCGCGCAGCGCCGCGGCCTGGTCCGCGCGGCGGCTCAGCCGCCGCTGGTCGGCCAGCATCAGGCCGGGCAGCGCGCGGCGCACCTCGGCAAGGCTGGCGGGCACGTCGGTCTCCTTATCCTGGCGGGCATCGGGGGCAGGCGCCCCGGGCGGTCCGGCATCCAGCATCGCCGGGACCACCCCCCGCGGCCTAACGCTTTTGCGCCCGGCCGGCTTCCGCGCCGGGCTAGCTGCTGCCAGGGAACTAGCCGCCGTCGGGAACTAGCCGCCGCCAGGGAAGCTGAACTCGCCGTCCGCGCCGGGGCGCAGCGGGCGCACCCGCACCACGGCGGTCACGGGCAGCGGCCCGTAGATGTGCGGGAACGGGCTATCCAGGCCGGGGACCTGCTCGTAGCGCACCGGCGCGGTGAGCCTGGCCGGATCGATGACCAGCAGCACCAGTTCGCCCGCGTCCCGGTAGAAGGCGTTCGCCACCCCCGCGACCTGCGCGGCGGTGCTGGCGTGGATGAACCCCACCTGCGCCAGCGAATGGCCGCGGGTCGACACCAGGTACTCGCCCGCCTCGCGGGCGCGCTCCCAGTCCGCCGCCTCGGCGATGTGGTAAATGTGCGTCATGGCGCTGGCTCCCGGCGCTGGCTCCGGCCTCTCCCGGCAGCGAGCATAAGGCCGGCTCGCGGGCGGCATTACCATCAGCCCGTGCTGAAGCCCGCGTACCCGATCGCCACGCCGCGCCTGCTGCTGCGCCCCTACGCCGATACCGACCTGGCCGACTTCCATGCCATCAGGGGCCGGCCCGAGGTCTGCCGGTACCTGATGATCTCCGCGCTGGACCGTGAGCAGGCCAGGGTGATGCTGGAGCTGCGAATCCGCGAGCATGTGCTGGTCCGCGCGGGCGAGGTGCTCAGCCTGGCCATCGAGCTGCCCGGCACCGGCCAGGTGATCGGCGAGGCGGTGCTCAAGTGGCTGAGCGGCGAGCACCGCAGGGGCGAGGTCGGCTACCTGCTGCACCCCGACCACGAGGGGCACGGCTACGCCACCGAGGCCGCGGCGGCGATGCTCCGGCTCGGCTTCGAGGATCTCGGGCTGCACCGGATCGTCGGGTCGCTGGACGCCAGGAACACCGGTTCCGCCCTGGTGCTAGAGCGGCTCGGCATGCGCCGCGAGGCCTGCTTCGCCGACTGCCTGTGGGTCAAGGACGCGTGGGTGGATGAGCTGATCTACGCCATCACCGAGCGGGAGTGGGCGGCCGGGGCCGCCCGCGCCGCCTCACAGCACGGTGCGGGCCGCGACCTGGCATAGCTCGGGCAGCCTCGCCCCGGCGGCCTGCGCCGCCAGCCGCAGGCCTGCCCAGGCCAGCCCGATCCCGTACAGCGCGGCGGCGGGGATCAGCACCGGCAGCCGGGCCGTCAGGTCGGTCCCGGCCCCGGCCAGCCCGGCGACGATCACCGGCGCGGTCAGCAGGCCGACGCCGAAGATGCTGCCGATGGTCCCGGCGAACACGGAGGATCCGTAACCCTCGGCGGCGCTGCCCCTCGGGTTCCCCGCCCGCTTCTGCGTCGGGTAGGCCAGCCCCACCGAGTACAGGTTGGCCAGGCCAAGCGCCGCGCCGAGCCCGGCCAGCACCACCGCGACCCCGACGCCCCCGTAGCCGGGCCGCCCGGCCAGCAGGGACAGGCCGATGGCGACCCCGCTGAGCAGCGGCGCCGCGATCGCCGCCAGCGCGATGTCCTGGCCGGAGAAGTAGGCACGCAGCGCGGCGGTGCTATCAAGCGCCGTGGCCTCGACGGTGAAGCCGGGACCGCTCGCGCCGATGTCGTTGGCGTGGAACACCCCGGTGAAGGCGGTGCCGAGCACCGCGCCGAGCAGCAGCACCCCGACGTGCCGCTGCGACCCGATGATGGAGCTGACGGACGAGGCGGCCATGATTACTACGACTATGCCCCACAGGACCAGCGAGGATGGATCGCGGCGCTGGTAGATCCAGCACCGGGCCATGACTGCGCCGCGCAGGCCGTGGCTGGCCAGCGGCAGCCCGGCGCCGTGCACCCGCGATGAGGACTGGGTGGAGCTGTCCGGGCTGACCAGGGCGCGGCCCAGCGAGCGCACCCACAGCAGGCCGAGCACGGCGATGACCGCGGCCAGCACCGCCAGCCGGGCCAGCGCCAGGCCCGCCCGCCCCTGCGAGGCGTCCTGGATCGCGTGCGCGGCCAGGCCGGGCGGCAGCCAGCGCAGCCACCGGTCCGGGCCGTCGAAGCTGGCGGCGGTGAGCTGCCCGGAGGCGGCCAGCCTGGGCACCACCTGGGTGAACAGCTCGTAGCAGGCGACGATGGGGATGATCGCCAGGGCGGCCAGGTCCTTGCCGCGCCTGGACCGCAGCAGCCCGGCCAGGCCGGTGGTCACCAGCCGGGCCAGCGTGATGCAGAACAGCACCTCCAGCAGCACCGCGAGCACCGCGACCAGCAGGCCAAGCGGCCCGGACGCCAGCCCCACGGTCACCCCGAGCAGGCCGATCACGTTGGCGGCCGGCCAGGCGCCCGTCGCCGAGGCGGCCAGCAGGCCCGCGGCCAGCGGCCCGGTGCGCACCGGGTACAGCGACAGCGCCGCCGGGTCCAGCGTGGAGTCCAGCCCGAAAGCGAGCAACGGCAGGATCAGCCAGCCGAACGCGAGCAGGGTGAACAGGCCCGCGGTCATGCTCACCGAGGACGCCGAGCCGCGCAGCAGGGCCAGTACTGTGAAGCCGCCGGCCGCGAATAGCACGGCGAAGATCGTGGAGATCACGAAGGAGACCTTGGCCCTGGAAGACGAGTTCAGCGCGTTGGCCAGGATGCGCAGCTTCAGGCGGACGAAGAGCCGAGCCATGTCAGTCCCTCCTCACCCTGCTGCGGGCCGACCAGGTCGATGAACGCCTGCTGGAGGCTCTTGCCGCCGCGGACCGCCGCCGTGCTCCCCTCGGCGACGATCTGTCCCTTGTCCACGATGCAGACCTGGTCGCAGACCTGCTCGACCAGCTCCATCACGTGACTGGAGAACAGCACCGTCGCGCCGGCGGCGGTCAGCCGGGTCAGCAGCCGCCTGATCACGTCGGCGGACACCGGGTCCACGCCCTCCAGCGGCTCGTCGAGGAAGAGCACGGCCGGGTTGTGGATCAGCGCGCAGCCCAGCGAGATCTTCTTGCGCATGCCGGTGGAGTAGTCGGCGACGAGCCGCCTGGCGTCCTCGCCCAGGTCCAGCATGGCCAGCAGCTCGGCGGCGCGGGACCGGGCCTGGCCGGCGGACAGGCCGTGCAGCCGCCCGGCGTACTCCAGCATCTCGGCGCCGCTGAGCCGCTCGAACAGCCGGGCCTCGGCCGGCACCACCCCGATCACCGCCTTGGCGGCGGCCGGGTTCGCCCACACGTCCACCCCGGCGACGGTGACCTCGCCCGCGTCGGGCCGCAGCAGCCCGGTCATCATCGACAGCGACGTGGTCTTGCCCGCCCCGTTCGGCCCGACAAGTCCGGCCAGCGACCCGGCGGCGATCTCCAGGTCGATCCCGGCCACCGCCTCCTTGGCGCCGAAGCTCTTGCGCAGCCCGTGCACCACGATGGCCGGCTGGCCGGTCCCGGCCCAGGCCGCCGCCGGGTCTGGCGGGCTGACCTCGGATTGCTCCTTGTGCCGGGGGAAGTAGAGGGTCAGCACGGTCACGAAGGCCAGCAGCTTGGAGATCACGTTGAACGCGATCGGCGCCGGCGAGGACGGGTAGCCGAACCCGGTCAGCGCCCAGGCCGAGAACACCGCCAGCAGCAGCGCGAACGAGAAGAACGTGGCCCGCCGGACCGTCACCATCGAGGTGAGCGTGAGCAGCGCCAGCGTGGTCAGCTCGATGAGGAACAGCGGCGCGAAGAACAGCACCCGGTTCAGCGCCGGGTCGGGGTGGATGGCTGGGTAGGTCCTGCTCATCACGATCAGGTCGAAGGGCAGCTCGAAGATCATCGGCGCGGCCATCGCGGCCACCGCCGCGCCGCCTGCCCTGGCCCAGAACCGGGGCGTGTCCTGGACCAGCACCGCGATGAACACCGCGATCGCCGACAGGAAGGTGACCGGGGCGATCGGGTCAGCGGGCGCGGCCGCGTGCAGGTTCGGGTAGGCGTTCACGTAGTGCTGGATGTAGATCGCGACGAAGCCGAGAAACAGCGGCAGCGAGGTGAACCAGACCGCCAGCAGGGCGCCGGCCGCCACCCCGGACGGCCGTCGCCGCAGCCGGGCCGGGAGCCGCAGCCGGGCCCCGGCGATCACCACGCAAGCGGCGATGGCCAGCAGGCCGATCGCGAGCCAGATCCGTGCAGAGCCGCTGTAGCTGACCCAGGTGCCGTAGGCGGTCATGGCACACCTGCTTCCGGGGGAACGGGCGGGTCCCGTATTTGTGATATCACAATGCTATAGGTGGTCCCGTCCTGTCAAACCGGCTGGTCCCGGTGCCCGCCAGCCGCCTGCCCGGCCTGGTCAGCCGGTCTCGGCTCAGCCCGCGTCGGCTCGACCCGCGTGGGCTCAGCCCGCGTCGGCCGCGATCAGCAGGCCGCCGAGCATGGCCAGGTTCTTCAGGAACTGGATCCGCTGCGCGGCCCGCTCCTGCGGGTCCTCGATCTCCCAGAACGGGTGCCCGGCCAGTGTCGTCGGGACCAGCGTGCCCGCCAGGGCGAGCGCGGCCAGCCGGGGGCACCAGCCGGCCGCCAGCAGTGCCGCCGCGCCGACCTGGACCGCGCCGTTCAGCCGGACGGCGTCCTCGGTGCTTTCTGGGATGAGCGGAATCTGGGCGCCGGCGAGCTGGCGGACCACCGGCTCGGCGCGGGCGGCGACCCGGCCTGGGTCGCGCAGTGTGGCGTAGCCCTGGACGGCGAAAATCGAGGCCAGCATCGGGCGGGCGATTGACCGTAGCGCAGACATGCCTAGGCGCTGCCCGCCCGGCAGCTGATCAAACCGCCCGGTAATCCCGCCGCCGTCCCGCCCCGCCGTCCCCAGCCGCACCGCCCGACCATTCCATGCCGCCATCCGGCCTGATAACAGCAAGAGGCGAGCGGCGGGCACGCGGCGCTTGACATGCGGCGGCCTGCTGGATTGCATGAGCCGGTGAGCGCGGCCCCCGAGGTGCTGGCGATGGGCGCGGCGGCCGGCGGGCGCCAGGCCGGCGTCGCGGCGGCGGCCGCCCGGCTCGGCCGCCACGCGGTCGCGGTCGCCGCCGGACCGCAGCACGAGCTGGACTTCGCCGCGATCCGCGGCGCGGGGGTGCTCTGGGTGACCCTCGAAGCGCTCATCGCCGAGCCGGGCCGCTCGGCCGCGCTGGCGGCGATGGAGTCCAGGGGCCGGCGCGGGCACACCATCCTGGACCTGGACTGCGCGCCCGAACTCTGGGCGCCCGAACTCTGGGCGCCGGAACTATCGGCACTGGGACTGTCCGCGCCGGAACTACAGGCGCGGGAACAACAGGCGCGGGAACAACAGGCGCGGGAACAACAGGCGCGGGAACAACAGGCGCGGGAACAACAGGCGCGGGAACAACAGGCGCGGGAACAACAGGCAGGGCCGGGCCAGCGCCGGCGGTGGGCGCGCGAGGGCCTCGACTGGGCCAGCCTGGCGACGGGCGACCTGGCCGCGTGCGCGGCCGCGACCGGGGCGGCAAGCCCGGTGCCTGTTGATCCGGTGCCCGTCGGCCAGGAAGCCGCCGATCCGGGAGGAGCCCATCCGGTGCCAGCCGATCCGGTCGACGTCGGCTGGGCGCTGCTCGGGCACGGCGTCCGGCTGGCGGTGATCAGGTACGAGGCCAGTGAAGTACTGGGCATGGATACCGTCCGCCAGGTCCGGGCAGGCCCGAGGCTGGCCAGCACGGAGCCGGCCAGCACGGAGCCGGCCAGGCCAGCGGACCCAGACAAGCCCGGTGCCGCGTTCGGCGCGGCGCTGTGCCACGGCCTGCTGGAGGGCTGGGAGCTGGCGCAGCTCACCCGTTTCGCCGCTGCGGCGGTCGCGCCGGGAGAAAGGCCCTAGAAGCCGGGCTTGCCCAACGACAGTGAACCCGCTTCTACCGACGCTGTAACGACAGTGGAAGTGGGTTCACTGTCGCTGACGGCAGGCTGACGGCAGGCCGCCGCCGCTGCCGTGCCTTCGGGCAGGCTCTAGAAGGCCGGGTTGAGCGCGGCCTGGACCAGGATCGCCTCCAGGCCGCGCAGCAGCGCCTCCATGTCGGCGGGTCTCACGTAGGCGGTGTCGGCGCGCAGCTCGCAGTGCACCGTGTCGGGCACGTTGTCGATGTTCAGGTAGCACCGCTCGTGCGGCAGCTCGTGCCGGAACCCCCAGGTCAGCGTGGTCCCCGGCAGCGCCGCGCGGATCTGGTCGGGGCCGGGGGCCTCGGCGCCGGGCTCCTGCCTGTTGTTGAGCCGCCGGTCGTTGAGGAAGCACCTGATGTCGATCTCGCCGGCGCCGCGCTCCCCGGTCACCCTGGCGATCAGCGCCTGGCGCTGGAGCGGGTCGCAGTAGGCGAGCTTGTAGGCGCGCAGCGCGGCCCGCCAGGCCCGGCCGACGGCCTCGTCGAACGTGCAGCCGCCGACATCGATCACGCACAGGGCGAACGAGCACACCGGGCTGACCAGCCCGGCCATGCCGCGGCGGAACCGGTTGTTGGTGACCGCCTGCACCACGGCCGGGTGCACTCCGGAGACCTGGACCAGGTTCACCGCGTGCGCGGCGAGCAGCACCATCGAGGTGTCGTACCCGGTCCGCGCGGCGATGGCCTGGGCGGCCAGGTTCGCGGCGGGGGAGTTGTACAGCGCCTGCCAGTAGCGCGGCTGCTGCGGTGGCACCTGCGGGAACCGGGCGGCCGGCACCTTGCGCAGGGTGTCCTCCCAGTACCGCAGCGCGGCGTCGTTCTGCCGCTTGCTGGCCGGGCCGCGCTGGAGCCCGCTCAGCTCAAGCGCCGTCAGCCCGCCGGGCGGCCCGGCCGCGGCGCCGGTCGCCGGGTCGCGGCCGGCCAGGTCGTCGAGCAGCACCATCACGCCCGCGCCGTCGGCGGCCAGGTGGCAGATCACCGAGACCAGGTACCGCGCGGCGCCCTGGCTGGTCACCACGCCCCAGCGGATCGGGAACTCGCGGGCGTAGTCGAAGACCTCGTCCTCCCAGCGCCGCTGCAGCGCCGCGGCGACCTGCTCGGGGTCTTCCGCGCCGGCGTCGGTCACCAGCAGCGGCACCTCGCCGCAGTCGGCCAGCATCTGGCGCGGGCTGCCGTCGGCGCCGGCCTCGATCCTGGTGCGTAACGAGGCGTGCCGCTCCAGCAGGAACTTCAGGTCGCCCGCGATGTCGGCGACGGTCCGGCCGGGCGCGACCGGCAGGTAGCCGCCGATCGCGAACGAGGAGCGCTCGAGCTGCATGGCCGGCCACAGCTCCCACTGGCCCCAGGTCAGCTCGGCGGTGCCGGAGCCGGCACGGGAGAACGGGATGAGTATCCGCTCGGTCACGCGATCCGCACCGCCGTTTCTCGTCTGGCTGTCGGCCCCGTGCTTATCGCCCCCGTGCTTACCCGCCCCGTGCTTATCCGCTCAGTGCCTGGCCGAGGTCGGCGATCACGTCGGCGACCTCGTTCACGTAGCCGAGCGCCAGCCGCACCGTGCTGCGATCCACCCCGATGCTGGCCAGGCCCGCGTCGTCGTACTCGAAATAGGTGAAGAACGTGCTCTGCTCGACGAGGGTATGCGGCGCGCCGAAGTTCGACGCCATGAACGGCACTTCCAGCCGGTCCACGAACCGCGCCGTGTCCGCCTCGCTGCGGCCGAGCTCGAAGGTGACCACCCCGCCGTGCCCGGCCAGGTAATCCTGCCCGAGCTTGAAATGCGGGTGGCTCTCCAGGCCGGTGTAGTACACCCGGCGCACGGCCGGGTGCTCGTCCAGGTACCTGGCCACCTCCATGCCATGCGCGTTCACCCGCTGCATCCGCAGCGGCAGCGTGTAAAGGCTGCGGCGGAGCAGGAAGGCGGCGTTGCCGTCGGCCACCGGCCCCGTGGTGTCCCGGTACCAGCGGATCCGCTCGATCAGGTCGGCGCGCCCCGAGGCCACCCCGGACACGATGTCGCCGTGCCCGCCCAGGTACTTGGTCGCGCTGAACAGCGCCAGGTCCACGCCCCAGCTCAGCGCGTAGAAGTTCGGCGGCGGGGAGAACGAGCTGTCCAGCGTGATCACCACGTCGGGACCGACGATCTCGCGCACCCGGGCGATGTCGATCAGGTACATGTGCGGCGAGGACGGCATCTCCAGGTGCACCAGCGCCAGCCGCCCCGCCAGCGCCGCGATTCCCTCGCAGAAGGCCGTGCTGTCCCTGATGGAGATCTCGTGCACCTTGATGCCGAACTTCGGCAGGATCTCGTGGAACACGTTCCTGACCTGCCGGTAGGACTCGGCGGGCAGCACCACCTCATCGCCGGCCCGCAGCAGCGCCATGAACGTGGTGAAGTGCGCGGCCATCCCGGAGGCGAACAGCAGCGAGGCCTCCGCGCCGCTCAGCTCGCTCAGCCGGCCCTCGACCTCCAGCCAGGTCGGGTTGCTGTACCGGCCGTACGCGGCCGGCCTGCTCAGCTCGTGCAGCCCGGCGCGGACGTGCGGCGCGTCGTCGAAGTAGTAAGAGGCACTGGAGTAGACGGGTGCCTCGATGCTGTTGACATACGGCTCAGGGATACGTTTCTTTGTCATCTCTGAATGCGCTCAGCCCCCACGAGACAGCCCTGGTCGCGTGCAGCTTAACCCCGGCGCGGGAAGCGCACTAGCCATCCTTTTACCTTTTTGCGGCCTGAACTGGCTGTGCATGCTGAGACCCATGTTGCGCAGGCCAGTGCAGTTAATGGCGTGACCAGAGTGGCATGCAAATATTCCCGCTAGGCGGCGCGATCATTATCGGTTAGCTTCGTAAGCTGTGGGGTCGGATTTCCTGGTGGTGGGCGGGGGCATCGCTGGTGCCAGCGCCGGCTATTTCCTCGCCGCCCTCGGCAGCGTCACGGTGCTGGAGATGGAGCGCGCGCCCGGCTACCACTCGACCGGCAGGTCGGCCGCGCTGTTCTCCGAGTACTACGGCAACGCGGTGGTCCGGGCGCTGACCGCGGCCAGCCGGCCGTTCTACACTGCCCCGCCGCCCGGCTTCGCCCGGCCGCTGCTGACCCCGCGCGGCGTGCTCGCGCTGTGCCCGCACGGCGCGGAGGACGAGTTCGACGAGGTGCTCGCGAGGGGGCAGGGCGCGCCGCTGCCCGCCCGCGAGGTCGGCACCGACGAGGCGGTCGCCCGATGCCCGGCGGTGCGGCCGGGCTGGTTCAGCCGCGCGATGGTCAAGCCGGGCGTCATGGACATCGACACCGACGCCCTGCACCAGGGCTTCCTGCGCGGCATCCGGGCGCGCGGCGGCCAGGTGCGCGCCGCCGCGCGGGTCCGCGTGCTTGGCCGCTCCGGCGGGCGCTGGCGGGCGGTCACCGACGCGGGGGAGTTCAGCGCCGAGGTCGTGGTGAACGCCGGCGGGGCGTGGGCCGATGAGCTGGCCAGGCTGGCCGGGGTGGCCCCGGCCGGCCTGGTGCCGCTGCGGCGCACCGCCTGCCTCGTCGCGGCGCCTGAGCCGGCCCCCGGCGGCGTCCCGGTGCCGGACTGGCCGATGATCGGCGACGTCACCGACACGTTCTACGTCAAGCCGGAGTCCGGCGCGCTGCTGATCTCCCCGGCCGACGCGACGCCGTCGCCGCCCGGCGACGCGCGCCCGGACGACCTGGACGTGGCGGCCGCCGCGGCCCGCGTGGAGGCGGCCACCACGCTGCGGATCCGGCACATCCGCCGGGCCTGGGCCGGGCTGCGCACCGCCGCGCCCGACGACACCCCGGTGGTCGGCAGGGCGCCGGGCTCGCCCGGCTTCGCCTGGGTGGCCGGGCTGAGCGGCTACGGCCTGCAGAGCGCGCCGGCGGTCGGCCAGCTCGCCGCCGCGCTGGCGGCCGGCCAGCCGCCGCGGGTGGACGGCCGCGAGCCGGACTTCGACGTGGCCGCGCTGGCGCCGGGACGAGGCAGGTAACCCGGTGCGCGGCAGGGGGGAGAGCCGATGAGCGGCCAGCCGGCGGTGCCGGGCGGCCAGCCGGCCGGGCCAGGCGGCCGGGCGGCTGCCCGCCCCAGCTTCGCCGGGCGGGCGTTCGACGACGGGCCGTTCCGGCCGGTGCACGCCAGGATCGAGGACACCGCGCGCCGCCATCCCGGCCGGGTGGCGGTGCACTACGCCGGCAGCGAGCTGACCTACCGCGAGCTGGACGAGCTGGCCAGCGGGCTGGCCGGGCTGGCCGCCGAGCGCGGCGTGGCGCGCGGCGACCGGGTCGCGGTGGCGCTCGGCAACAGCCTGGAGCTGCCCGTCGCCTACCTGGCGATGATGAAGCTGGGCGCCGCGTTCGTCCCGGTGGACCCGCGCTGGCCAGCGCAGCGGCTGCGGTCCGCGGTTGAGGTGCTGGAACCGCGGCTGATCCTGCACCCGCCAGGGGCCAGCCCGGCGGCGGCGCTGCCGCGGGCCGGGCCCGGCGCCTTCCTGGACGTGGCGGCCGGCCAGCTCCCCGCGGCCGGGCACCGCCCCGGCGTGCCGGCCGGCCCTGGCGAGGTCTGCTACGGGTTCTTCACCTCCGGCACCACCGGCACCCCCAAGTGCGCGCTCAACACCCACCTGGGGCTGGCCAACCGGCTGGGCTTCATGACCAGGTACTGGTCGGCCACCGGGGAGGAGGTGGTGCTGCAGAACAGCAAGCACACCTTCGACTCCTCGCTGTGGCAGCTCTGCTGGCCGCTGACCACCGGCGGGCGGACCGTGCTGCCGCAGGCGGGGGAGTTCCTCAATCTCCCGCACACCATCGACATCATCGCCGGGCAGCAGGTCACCGCCGCCGACTTCGTGTCCAGCGTCTTCAACATCCTGGTCTCCATCGCGGAGTCCGACGAGCGGGCGGCCCGCAAGCTGGCCTCGCTGCGCTACCTGATCGTGGGCAGCGAGGAGATCAACGCCCGCGCGGTGCACACGCTGCGGCGGCTGCTGCCCGCCGTGGAGATCACCAACGGGTACGGGCCGACGGAGACCGCCATCGGCATGGTCTTCCACCGGGTAACCGGCGCCGAGGGCGACCTCATCCCGCTGGGCACCCCGATCGACAACTGCTACGTCGCCGTCCTCGGGGCCGACCGGGCGCCGCTGCCGCGCGGCACGGTCGGCGAGATCGCCATCGGCGGCGCCTGCGTGGGCGCGGGCTACCACGCCAACGCCGAGGCGACCGGCCGCGCGTTCATCGCCAACCCGTTCCCCGGCGACATCCCTGGCGGCGCGCTGTACCTCAGCGGCGACTACGGCTACCTGGACGAGGCGGGACTGCTGTACTTCTCCGGCCGCCGCGACTTCCAGGTGAAGATCGGCGGCGTCCGGATCGAGCTGGGCGAGATCGAGGCGGCCGCGCAGCGCTGCCCCGGCGTGACGCAGGCCAAGGTGCTGGTCGCCGAGCGGGACGGCGACCGGTCGCTGGCCCTGTTCGCGGCCGGGGACGCCGGGCTGACCCAGGCCAGGCTGCGCCAGGCGCTGCGCGCCGCGCTGCCGCGCACCAGCGTGCCCCGGCACTGTTACGTGCTGCCCCGGCTGCCGCTCAGCGAGGGCGGCAAGGTGGACTGGCGCGAAGCTCCAGGCGATGCTGGAACGGCTGCTTGACGACCAGGCGGCCGGGCCGCGGGACGGCGCGGCAGAGGCTAGCGGGGACAGCGCCGCCGGGGACAGCACCTGGCCGGGCCGGGCGCTGCGCGCCTTCCGGCAGGCGCTTGGCCGGGCCGACCTGGACGGCGACGCCAACTTCCTGGACGCCGGCGGCGACTCCATCCGCGCCCTGGTCGCGGTCCGGGTGCTCGCCGACGCTGGCGCGATCGACGTGTGCGTGCAGGACCTGCTTGAGCACCCGAGCGCGCAGCAGCTCGGCGCGCTGCTGGCCGCCCGCGAGGACGGCACCGCCCCCGACGAGGGCGAGATCGCCCAGCTCGAGCGGGACGCCGAGGCCGCCAGCGCGGTGCCTGTCCTGGCCGCGCGGCCGGACGGCGAGCTTGCCACCGTGCTGGTCACCGGCGCCACCGGGTTCGTCGGCAGCGCGCTGGTGCATGACCTGCTTGCGCACACCGGCCTGCGGGTGCTCTGCCTGGCCAGGGCCGGCTCCGACGCTGAGGCGGCGGACCGGGTCGCCGCCGCGCTGGCCGCCCGCGAGCTGTGGGAGCCGGGCTTCGCCGGCCGGATCGAGGGGTTCGCCGGCGACCTGGCGCAGCCAGGGCTCGGGCTGCCCGAGGCGGCCTGGCGGCACCTGGCCAGCCACGCCGACCTGGTGCTGCACAACGGCGCCCTGGTCAACCTGGTCACCGGGTACGCCGCGCACCGGGCCGCCAACGTCACCGGCACCCAGGAGGTGCTGCGGCTGGCCATGTCGGGGCGGCCGGTGCCGGTGCACTACATCTCCACGCTGTCCGCGCTCCAGGAGGAGGCCCGCCAGCGCGGCAGCGCGCTGCCCGAGGTGGACCTGCCGTCGCGGGCCGCGCCGCCGCTGCGCGGCTACTCCCGGTCCAAGTGGGTCGCCGAGCGCTACCTGGCCCGGGCGCGCCGCGAGGGTGCGCTGGTCACCGTGCTGCGGCTGGGCGAGGTGCTGCCGGCCGCGGACCGCCCGCACCCCAACCCGCTGGCGCTGACCCACCTGCTGCTGGCCGCGATTCACCGGCTCGGCTGCTGGCCAGAGGCCGCCATCCGGTCCGACTACACCACCGCCGACTACGCCGCGCGCCGGGTCCGCGCCGCCGTGCTCGACCGGGAGGCCTGGGGCCAGGTGCTGCACGTGTTCCACCCGCGGAGCGTCAGCTTCGCGGGTGCGCTGGCCGGCGCCGGCGCGGCGGTCGCCCCGGTGAGCTGCGCGGAGTTCCTGGGCCGGCTGCACGCCGCGGCGGCCGGCTCGCCCGAGCCCGGCCTTGCCGCCCTGGCCGCGCTGCTCCCGGCGCCGGCGGCCAGCCCGAGCCGGCGCTGCGCCGGGCGCTGGACGGGCTGCTCACCGACACCCCGGCGCTGTACCGCAAGGACGGGTGCGCACGGCTGGAGCAGCGCTGGCGGCTCGATGATCCCGACCTGAGCGGCGCCATCGCCGCCTACCACCGCTACCTGGCCGCCACGGCGGACTCCGCCGCCGGCCGCCAGGACCAGGCACGGGCACACGCAGGGAGGCCATGACATGCGTTACCGGACGATGGGCAGGCTCGGCTGGGAAGTCAGCGAGGTCGGCTACGGCATGTGGGGCATCGGCGGCGGCCCAGGCGGCTTCACCGGCTGGGACTACGACACCGCGCCCGGCTGCCTGGACCAGGCCGTCGAGCTGGGCTGCAACTTCTTCGACACCGCCTTCGCCTACGGGCGCGGCATCAGCGAGCAGCTCCTCGGCGCGCTGCTGCGCCGCCACCCCGGCCAGCGGCTCTACGTGGGGACGAAGATCCCGCCGAAGGACCGGGAGTGGCCGCCGATGCCGGGCAGCTCCCTGGATGAGGTGTTCCCGGCCGCGCACATCCGCGAGTTCACCTACCGCAGCCTGGAGAACCTCGGCGTCAGCCGCATCGACCTGATGCAGCTGCACGTCTGGGAGGACCGGTGGGCCAAGGACGAGCGCTGGCAGGACGCGCTGCGCGAGCTGAAGGCCGAGGGCGTCATCGGCGGCATCGGCATCAGCGTCAACCGCTGGGAGCCGGCCAACTGCCTGGCCGCGCTGGACACCGGGCTGATCGACGTGATCCAGGTGATCTACAACATCTTCGACCAGGCGCCGGAGGACGAGCTGTTCCCGCGCGCCAGGCGCGACGGCGTCGCGATCATCGCCAGGGTGCCGTTCGACGAGGGCACGCTGGCCGGCGCGGTGCACGCGGGCAGCACCTGGCCGGAGGGCGACTGGCGCAACGACTACTTCGGCCCGGAGAACCTCGCCCCGAGCGTCGAGCGCTACGGGCGGCTGATCGCCGACATCGGCGACGAGCTGCCGCGCCGCGGCATGACCCTGCCCGAGCTGGCGCTGCGGTTCATCCTGGCCAGCCCGGACGTGACCACGGTGATCCCCGGCATGCGCAAGCCCGGCCACGTCGAGGCCAACCTCGCGGTCAGCGACGGCCAGCCGCTCGACGCCGGGCTGCTTGGCCGGCTCCGCGCGCACCGCTGGGACCGGGTGCCAGGACGGTGGTCGGGGTGAGCGGCCGGGCGGGCGAGCTGGCCGGGGCACGCCGGGTCATCTTCCTGTGGGCGCACTCGCGCTCGGCGTCCACCGGTTTCCTGCGGATGATGATCGAGCGCGGCGACGTGACCGTGCTGCACGAGCCGTTCCTCGCCCTGCACCAGGACGGGCGGGTGCCCGTCCCCGCCCCGGACGGCGGCCCGCCCGCGCTGGCCCGTTCCGGCCCGGAACTAGCTGCCGCGCTGTCCCGGCTCGCCACGCATCGCCCCGTTTTCGTGAAGGAAGTCCTCGACTACCGCTATCCGGAGGTGTTCGATCACCTGGCCAGGCTGGCCCCGATGACGCATACCTTCCTGGTCCGCGACCCGCGCCAGGCGATCAGCTCGCACTACGCGGTCAAGCCCGCCGTCACCTGCCCGGAGATCGGCTACGAGCGGCTGCATGAGCTGTTCGAGCTGCTCTGGGCGGCGGCCGGAGCGCCGCCGCTGGTGA
Organism: uncultured Actinomycetota bacterium; assembly: GCA_963725175.1. GTDB lineage: Bacteria > Actinomycetota > Actinomycetes > Streptosporangiales > Streptosporangiaceae > DASUBV01. The sequence goes on along the minus strand of CAVRXH010000006.1, from coordinate 281,013 downwards.
TCAGGGCCGAGAAACTGCTCGCCGACCCGGCCGGAACCGTCCGCGACTACTGCCAGGCGGTCGGGCTGCCGTTCCTGCCCGCCGCGCTGAGCTGGGCACCAGGCGACCGGCCCGAGTGGCACCGGCACCGCGGCTGGCACCTGGACGCCATCGCCAGCTCCGGCCTCGCCGCCCGCGAGCACGACTACCCGGTGACCATCGACAACTCACCCGCGCTCCGCGCGTTCTACGACCACCACTACCCCTACTACGAGCGCATCGTCCAGCACGCACGCTGACCAGGGAGCAGGCATGGCAACTCCGACGATCCCCGCCGCGACCACCGCGCTTTCCCCCGGCGCCGCCTTCGCGGCCGCGTTCGCCGCCGACGGCGAGCACACCGAGGTGCACTACGACTACACGATCACCGACGCGCACAAGCCGGACAGGCCCAAGCCCCGGCTGACCGTCCGCGGCCTGCTCAAGCGGCGCCCGGTCAGCCAGGAGGTGACCACGTTCTGGCGTGAGGGCAGGCCGACCAGCGAGCAGGCCGCCCGGGTGCGGGACTCCGGGCTGCGCCGCGAGGCCGCGTTCCAGTTCAGCACCGACTCCGCCGCCGTGCACCCCGTCCGTGCCTGGGTCCAGGTTCCGCCCGAGCTCACCGGTGACCCCGTCGCGCTCGCCGAGTTCATCGACCACCGGCTGCTGGTCCGCATCGCCACCGCCGAGAACCAGGCGCTCACCATCGGCCCGCACGGCCTGCTGCGCCACCCCGAGCTGGCCCGGCTGCCCTACACCGGGGAGTTCGCGGAGGGGTTCCTCGCCGCGTTCGACGAGATCGAGCAGACCGGCTCCACCGCGCACGCGATGATCATCAACCCGCGCGACTACTACCGGGGGCTGGTCGGCCGCGGCAGCCTGCTCGCCGACCTGGCCGCCAACGGTACGCTGATCAGCCGGACCCGGATGATCCCCGCCGGGCAGGCGCTGGCCGGCGACTTCGCCGAGGCGGTCCGGCTGCTGGACGCCGGGCGCTCGGTGATCCGCGTGGCGCAGCCGCCCGCCGGCACCTTCGCCGGGCCCGGCCTGGCGGTCTGCGGCGAGGTCTACGAGGGCGTCGCCGTGCACCTGCCAACCCACCTGTTCCTTGTCGTCCCGGCGGACGCGCCGCAGGACTAGGGAGGGCGCATGCCAGCCGGCGGCCAGACACTGAGCTTCTACCGGCCGTTCATGCCGATGTTCGGCGGCATCTTCTGCTGCCTGCTCGGCGTGGGCGCCTCGCTCGCCACGGTGCCGTTCTTCGTGCTGCGCCAGCTGCACGGCGGCACCGTGGAGGTGGGCGTCGCGGTGGCCGCGATCTCGGTGGCCGCCGTGGTCACCCGGCCGCTGGCCGGCCGCCAGGCCGACCGGCACGGCTACAAGGTGCTGATGCTCTGCGGCACGCTCACCTGCGCCGCCGCCGGGGCCTGCTATTACGCGGCCTCCGGCATCGTGGCGCTGATCGTGATCCGGATCCTGCACGGCATCGGCGAGGGCACCGTGTACACCGCCGGGGCGGCCTGGCTGGTCAGCATGTGCCCCCAGGAGCGGCGCGGCCGGGTCGTCGGCCTGTACGGCATCTACATGTGGCTGGGCATCACGCTCGGCACCGTGGCCGGGACCGTGGCCATGCGGGTCATCGGGTTCGGTGCCGTCTGGGGGTTCTGCGTGCTCGCCGGGCTGGCCGGGTTCGTGTCGGTCAGCGTGAAGAAGGCGCCGCCGCGCCCCGAGCCGGGCACCGCGCGCAGCTCGCTGCTGCCCGCCGCCGCCGTGGTGCCCGGCATCGCCCTGTCGCTGTCCGCCCTCGGCTACGCCGCCCTCGCCGCGTTCGTGTCGCTGACCATGCTGTCGCGCGGGGTGCGCAACGGCATCGCCGCCTTCGACGCGTTCGGCTTCACCTACATCGGGGTGCGGCTGTTCATCGGCAACGTCCCCGACCGGCTCGGCCCGCGCAAGGTCGCGTTCTGGTCGGCGCTGATCGAGACCGCCGGGCTGATCATCGTCGCGCTGGCCCGCGACCTGCCGGTGGTGATCATCGGCGGCCTGATCGTCGGGGCCGGCCTGTCGCTGCTGTTCCCGTCGCTGGCGCTCGTCGTCATCAACCGGGCGCCCGCCCAGCAGCAGGGCGCGGCGCTCGGCGCGTTCACCTCGTTCTGGGACATCGGCATCGCCGTCGGCGCCCCGGTGGCCGGCCTGGTCGCCAGCCTCACCGACTACACCGACATCTACTACGTGATGGCCGCCTGCGCCGTCGCCTCCGCCATCATGTCCGCCCCCGGCCTGCTCCGCCGCCCCGGCCGCGCGAGGGACGCAAGCCCCGCCCGGTCAGCGGCAGGGCCGACCGCCTCCGGGTCCTAGCGGGAACGCTGGGGATCTCCGGTGGATGAGCGCCTTTAGGCCGGGTACTTGGCTGGCCAGTTGGTCGGACATGTCTTCTTGCCGACGAGCAGGACGAAGCGGTAGTGGGTCCGCAGCTCGTACTGTGTGCCGCCTTCCCGGTAAAGAACGGTGATGCCCCGGGCTTTGGCGACCGGTCCTGCTGGCTGCAGCACAATGAGCAGGTCAGCGTGTCTGGAGCCGCTGCGGGGCGGCACGCGTGCCCCCTTCGCCCGGGTGCGCTGCGACCACTCGACTCCCCGCTGGTAGGGAGCGGGCGGGTAGCCGAACCATGAGCCGTATTCCTGTGGTCCGGTGATCGGCACCACGTAGGCATCCACGATGCGGAGGCGTCGCGCGCTGTCCAGGCGGGTCGTCTCGATAACTGCGTTCGAGCGGCCGGTGTTGATCAGCTCAGTGATGCCCCACGACTCGACCTGGCCGGGCCGGATAGGCACGCAGATACCGCCAGGGTCTCCGCCGTCGCCCAGCGGGCCAGAGTTGACCGCCGGATCCCCTCCGCACGAGCTAGCCATCAGGATCACGGCCGCGATGGCCGCGATCCTGATGACCGTGCGTGTCATCCTTTTATGGTAGTCCGACAACGATCCATCCCGGCTTGCCGCCAGGGCCGTCTTTCGCGCCGCAGATATCGTGGCTGTGCGACCCCATGCTGTAGGTGATGTAGCCGCTCGTGTCCCAGCCGGTCTGAGCGCTCAGGGTGATGCCGCCAGCGTTGACCGGCACCGGTATGCCAGCGCTGAAGGTGGCCGCCTTCGAGGTGGTGAACTGCGGGCTGGTTCCGGCTTCGTATCGCGCGCAGTGCGTCGCCTTCTGCTTGGACGACTTGTCAGTCTGCGAGCCGCCGTAGTAGGAATGTACCTGGGTCATGACACCGCATTCGCCGGCGGAATACTCACCATATCTAAACTGGGTCTTGTAAACCCAGCTCGACTTATCGCCCTTCTTCTTATACGGCACGTTGCTGCTGCTGCTTATGGACTTGGTCCCGCTCTCTGCCCAGTCATTCTGGGCCCATGCCAGGCCCAGGCTGGAATTCTGATCGTGTTTGTAGGTGAACTGCTGGTGTTCACCGCCTCCGATAATAATGCTGGTCCAGCCGATCTTTCCCCAATTTGGTTTGTAGAGCTTGATCAACTGCGGTGTTGCGCAGCCGATGCCGGGTATCGCGCCGGTCGGCTTGGCCAGCCATGACGCGATTGCCGGGAATCCTCGTTTCGTAGCAGCTGGCCACAGACGCATGGCGCCTGCGCTGACCGCGTCGCTTCGCCCGGCAAGGCTGGCTGAGAGCCCGTAGGCGCTGAATTTGCGGCCCGTCGCTGCGAACACCTGCATGTTGACGATGCCATCGGGATTCGCGAACCTACGTAGATTCGCTGGTGCGATGGGCACATCGAAGCGGCCGTTGTCCGAGGGGACACTGGCTGCGACGCGCGTCCAGTGCTCGCGTTGGCCAACACTCAGGTGTGACGTCTTCGACGTCGGCGGCTCGGCGAAGAGTTCGATGACTCCGTCGTCGCGGAGATGAAGGACGCGGCCCGTGACGGTGATCATCCCGGCTCTATGCGTTACTCCCCGGCTGGTCTTGAAAGCCGGGGCTGCTTGGGCCGACCCGGCTGCACTCGAAGGGAGAGCGAGCGCCAGAGCGGCGACAAACGGACTCGCTAAGGCGAGTCTTCTGAAAAACCTTCCGTGTCTCACGAAGCCTCCCGTTCGCGACTGGCAGGTAACAGTCCGTGTTGTATCACCCGAAAGTGATAACGGTCAACTGCGGGTGACTGTACCGGTTGTCGTGAGGGTGCGTCGTGCTGATATGTCGCGTTGGCCGGATTTGAAAATGATCAGATAACTTCCCCGGCGATAGTAGCGCGACCGAATTTAGCGTCAATTAACGCACTGCTTCCATAAGCCCGGGCCGGTCCAGCGGAGCCCGATGTGCCCGGCGCGGTCGGTAATGGTTGCGATCCGAGTCCCGTATGGCCATGCGTCCAGCGGTGGTCGGTTTCACTGACCGCGCTCCGCCGTCAGCCGTATGTCCAGCAAGCGCAGCGCCTGGAACAGCCGCTCGGTGTACAGCCCCGGTTTGCCGTTTTCGATCTCGCTGACGTACCGGCGGCTCACGCCGAGCTGGTCGGCGAGGGCCTGCTGGGTCAGACCATGTTCCTCTCTCGCGCGTGCGAGGAACCTGCCCAGGTCAGCAGCCGTGTAGATGTTCCCCCAGCTCCGCATCGCTCAGCTCCTTCGTTACCTTAACCTCACCAACGGTATCAGTTACCATAAGGTGACGCACGCCGCTGGTGAGGATATGCGCACACAGGCCGCGCAAGGCTGGGAGGTTGACCGGGGGCGCGGCGGTATTACGCTATGGGGCCGAAGGGCTGGGTAGCGTGACGGCGTTTCCGATGACGGCCCCGGCAGGCGACTTTTCGAGCAGGAGGCGGCGGGCAGCCGATGACGACCCAGGCGGAGCAGGAGAGCTTCAGCTTCCAGGCTGAGGTGGTCCAGATCCTGGACCTGATGATCCACTCGCTCTACAGCAACAAGGAGATCTTCCTGCGGGAGCTGATCTCCAATGCCTCCGATGCCATCGACCGGCTGCGCTTCGAGGCGTTCTCCCAGCCGGAGCTGCGCGAAGACGACGACCCGCTGCGGATCCGGGTCAGCTACGACAGCGCCGCCAGGACGATCACCGTGGCGGACAACGGCATCGGGATGAGCCGCGACGAGGTGATCGAGAACATCGGCACCATCGCCCGGTCAGGGACCCGCGAGTTCCTCCAGGCGCTCAGCGGCGACCAGCGCAAGGACGCCACGCTGATCGGGCAGTTCGGAGTCGGCTTCTACGCGGCGTTCGTGGTGGCCGACCGGGTCACGCTGACCACCCGCCGGGCAGGCCTGCCCGGCGGCGAGGGGGTCCGCTGGGAGTCCGACGGCCGGGGCGAGTACACGCTGGCCCAGGCGGACGTCGAGCAGCCGGGGACCCGCGTGGTGCTGCACCTGCGCGACGGCGAGGATGACCTGCTCAGCGGCTTCCGGCTGCGGTCGATCATCCAGAAGTACTCCGACCACATCAGCCTGCCGATCGTGATGCCCGCCGAGCAGGCCGCCGGGGAGGACTCCGGCGCGGCGCAGGACACCACGGTCAACCGCGCCTCCGCGCTGTGGGCCAGGTCCAAGTCCGAGCTCAGCGAGCAGGACTACCACGACTTCTACCGGCACATCGCGGGCGACTTCACCGATCCGCTGGCCTACCTGCACGCCAAGATCGAGGGCACCTACGAGTACACGCTGCTGCTGTTCGTGCCCGCCCGCGCGCCGTTCGACCTGTGGATGACCGAGGGCCGGCGCGGGGTCAAGCTGCACGTCCGTCGGGTGTTCATCATGGAGGACACCGGCCAGCTGCTGCCGATGTACCTGCGCTTCGTCCGGGGCATCATCGACTCGGGCGACCTGCCGCTGAACGTGTCAAGGGAGCTGCTGCAAAGCAGCCGGGTGGTGGACAGCATCCGGACCACGGCGGTCAGGCGGGTGCTCAAGCTGCTGACCGAGCTGGCGGAGAGCGAGCCGGAGAAGTACGCCGCTTTCTGGAAGGAGTTCGGCCCGGTCCTGAAGGAGGGCATCCCCGAGGACTACGACAACCGGGCCGAGATCGCCCGGCTGCTGCGGTTCCGTACCACCGCCTCGCCCGGCGAGGACGCCGGCGTGAGCCTGGCCGACTACGTGGCGCGGATGAAGGACGGGCAGGAAAAGATCTACTACCTGCTCGCCCCCACCCAGGCCGCCGCCGCCAGCAGCCCGCACCTGGAGGCGTTCAGGGACAAGGGCATCGAGGTGCTGCTGCTCGGCGAGGCCGTCGACAACTGGGTTGTCAGCAGCCTGCAGGACTTCGACGGCAAGCGGCTGGAGTCCGTCGCGCAGGGCGCGCCCGACTTCGGCGGACTGGCGGGCGAGCAGGAGCGCGAGGAGACGCAGAAGGCGTCCGCCGAGCTGGCCGGCCTGCTCGCGAAGATCAAGGAGATCCTCGGCGACAAGGTCTACGACGTGCGGGTATCCAGCCGCCTGACCACCTCGCCGGCCTGCATCGTGGCGAACGAGCCGCAGGGCGAGCTGAGCATGATGACCCGGCTGCGCGGCTCCGGCCTGCCCAGCCAGCCGATCCTGGAGATCAACGCCCAGCACCCGCTGATCACCCGGCTGAACGCCGCGCCCGACGATCCCCGGCTGGCAAGCTGGGCGAACGTGCTGTTCAGCCAGTCCGTGCTCACCCTCGGCGCGCAGATCGAGGACCCGGCCGAGTTCGTCGGCCGGCTCAACGACCTGCTCGTCGACCTGGCGGGCCAGCCCTAGCGCGACCCCAGCCCGGCGACCACAGTCCGGCGGCCTAGTCCGCTGGCAGCTCGCCGCCGGGCCGGGCGGGCGATGGCCGGTCGCGGATGCTGAAGTCGCGGACCTCCCGCTGGGCGAGCGCGAACACGACCGCCGCCGCGACGGCGGCGCCGGCGATCGGGAAGAACGGGCGCGGCCCGGTGCTCCGGATCAGCGCGCCGGTCACCGCCGCGGAGACCGGGTAGGTGCCCATGACGGCCAGCACGACCAGGCTCATCACCCGGCCGAGCAGCCGCGGCGGCGCCCAGCGCTGCAGCATCGTGATCATGATGATGTTGCAGCACCCGTTGGTCGCCCCGACGACCGCCAGCGCCGCGCAGGCGCCGGGCAGCCCGCCGAGGAACGGCACCAGGGCGGTCGCCGCCGCGAAGCCGAGCAGGCACCCGCAGGCCGTGATCGCGGGCCGGCGCAGCCGGGTGCCGCGCGCCGCGCCGACGGTCCCGGCGATGGTCCCGGCGCCGGCGCAGGCGATCAGGGCGCCGTAGCCGCCCGCGCCGAACGCGGCGTGTGCCAGGGCGGGCAGCGCGACCGCGAAGGTGCCCGCGCCCGCCAGGTTCGTCATCACGGCCATCACCAGGATGACCTGCAAGATCCGCTCCCGTCGCAGCAGCGTCCACACACCGGGCACCGGGCTGCTTGCCAGGTCGGCCCCGGCATCCTGGCCCGCCGCGGCGCCGGCGGCCCCGCCGTCACTCGGGCTCGCCGGGCCGGCGGCATCGGCGCTGCCCGTGGTGTCCGCACGGAGCGCGGCCCCGGCGTGGCGGCGCGGGCGGATCAGTGCCAGGGTCAGCGCCGACACCGCGAACGTCGCCGCGTCCACCGCGAACGCGGGGGCGGAGCCGGCCGCCGCGACCACCGCGCCGCCGAGCACCGGGCCGGCCATCGAGCCGAGCTGGACCAGCGCGGTGGACACCGCGTTGCCGGCGGCGAGCTGCGCGGCGGGCAGCAGCGTCGGCATGATCGCGAACGAGGCCGGCAGGAACAGGCCCTCGCCGGCCCCGAGCAGCGCGGCGGGCGGGCCGAGCGCGGCCACCGAGGACAGCCCGCGCAGCGCGAGCACGGTCAGCGCGGCGACCACCGCGCAGCGCATCACGTCCGCCGCCAGCATCAGCGTGCGCGGCCCGGTCCGGTCGGCCAGCCAGCCGCCGGCCGGGATCAGCACCGTGCGCGGCACGCCGTAGCAGGCCAGCACCGCGCCGAGGGTCGCCGCGCCGCCGTGCGCCGAGAGCACCAGCCAGGGCAGCGCCACCGCGTAGCAGTAGTCGCCGACGGTAGAGGTGAGCTGCCCGGCGGCGAGCAGCCGGAAGCCGCGCTCGGCCAGCGGCCCGGTGCGCCAGGCGCCCCGCCAGGCGGCCGGCGAGATCAGCGGGGCACGGCCCCGTTTCGTGCCCTGGACGGGTTCGTTCATCAGGCGGGCAGCGCCGCGGCGTAGCCTGCCCTGAGCGCCTTCTTGTCGATCTTGCCCAGGGGGGTCCACGGCAGCCTGGGCACCAGCGTGATGCCCTGCGGCTCGTAGTGCGGCCCCAGCTCGGCGACGACCTGGCGGGCCAGGTCGGGCAGGGCCGGCGCGGCGCCCGGCTCGGGGACGACGAACAGGTGCACGGCCTCGCCCCAGCGGTCGTCCGGCACGCCGACCGCCGCGGCCTGCCGGACGCCGCCGAGCGTGACCAGGAAGTCGTCCAGCAGCCGGGAGTACACGTTGTCGGAACCGGTGCCGGTCACGATGACGTCCTTGGACCGGTCCACCAGGTACAGATAGCCGCCGGAGTCGGCGTAGCCGAGATCCCCGGTGCGCAGCCAGCCGCCGGGCAGCGCCTCGGCGGTCCGCGCCGGGTCGCCCCAGTAGCCGGTCATCACCATCAGGCCGCGGGCGTGGATCTCGCCGACCTCGCCGGGGGCCGCGACCGCGCCGTCCTCACGGCGGACCTCGACCTCCATCGTGGGCAGCGGCCGGCCGCAGCTACGCAGCGTCTCCGGCCGGGCCTGGCCGTGCTCGGCTGGGCCGAGCGCGGTGATGAACGGCGCCTCGGTCAGCCCGTAGGACTGGTTCAGCACCGGGCCGAACACCTCCATCGCCTCGCGGAGCCTGGCGGGCGCGGCGGGTCCGCCACCGTAGGAGATCCGGGCCAGCGTGCTGCGGCCGCGCCGCGGGCAGCCGGGGTGATCGAGCAGCTCGTAGAGGGCGGGCGGGTTCAGCGCGATGCCGGTGATCGCCTCGCGGCCGATGACCTCCAGCGTCGCCCCGGCGTCGAAGTCGTCGTTCAGCACCAGGGTCACCCCGGCCATCAGCCCGGTCACGATCGACACGTGCCCGCTGCTGTGCGTGGCCAGCGTGCAGATCAGCAGCCGCTCGGCGGCCGGCCCGGCCGCGGCCCGGCGGCGGCGTGCCGCCAGCACGCAGACGTCGTAGTACAGGTGCCCGTGCGTGACCAGCTTGGACCGGCCGGTGGTGCCCCCGGTGTACATGACCGTGACGATGTCGCGCTGGCCGATCCGGACGGCGGGCGGCTCGGCGGGCTCGCGGCCGGCCAGATCCAGCAGGTCAGTGCCCGTGCCCGCCGGGCCGAGCGACAGGATCTCGCCGACCCTGACCTGGCCGGCCAGCTCCCGCGCCCGCGGCCCGAGCGCCGGGTCGAACACGAGCGCCGCCACGTCGGCCTGGTTCACGAACGCGCGCAGCTCGCCTGGCCCTGGCTCGGGGATCACCTGCACCAGCCGGCCGCCGATCAGGTGGGTCGCGAGCTGCGCCACTACCGCCTCGGGGCGGTTCCCGGTGAACAGCGCCACGCCGTCACCAGGGCCCAGCCCGCGGCTGGCTAACGCCCGGGCGGTCCGCAGCACCGCGCCGTAGGCCGCCGCGTAGGTCAGCCTGGTGCCGCCGCCGACCAGGGCCTCGCGCTCGCCGCCTGCGGCCAGCGAGGTCAGCAGGCTGTCCAGGTAGGTCCCCGTCGCGGGCCAGCGGGCGGAGCTGCCCGGCCAGTCGCTCATATTGCCCCTCCTGATCATGCGCAGCATTAGGGTAAGCCGGTCATGCTCAATTCCGAGGCAGCAGCTCTATAACAGGCATATCACCAGCGTGGTTCTCTACCAGAATTCCATTAGTTCCCTGCCGGGGTCAGGGGTTCCCCCGATGCTAGGCCCGGAAATGCCTGCATAGGCTGACCGCGAACCTCTACCTGGATTTCCCCGTGTACCCCGGAGCGGCGTCATCGACGACAGGCATTCCACTCGGCTGCCGTTATCCGCCGGGCAGCGGGAGATCTGGCTGAACGAGAGCATCGCCGCGACCGGGCTGCTCTACAAGCACGGCCAGTACATCGAGATCCGCGGCGAGATCGACACCGGGCTGCTGCACGAGGCGCTGCGCCAGGCCGTCGCCGAGACCGACGCGCTGCGGGCCGGCTTCGGCGCCGACGCCGGCGGCGACGAGCCGTGGCAGGTCGTCGGCCCCGCGCCTGACGTGCCGCTGCCGGTCACCGACCTCAGCGGCCTGCCAGAACCGGTCGCCAGCGCACAGGACCGGATGCGGGCGGCGCTGGCCGGCCTTGAGCTGGCCGGGGGCGAGCTGTTCAGCTACGCGCTGTTCCGGGTCGGCCCGGCCGCTACCTGCTGTTCCAGGGCTATCACCACATCGCCATGGACGCGGTCAGCGTGTTCCTGATGGCCGGCCGGATCGCCGCCCGCTACACCGCGCTCGCCTGCGGCGAGCCGGCCCCGCCGCGCGAGTTCGGTTCCCTGGAACGGCTGGTGGCCAGTGACGCCGCCTACCGGCGCTCGGCCAGGTTCGGCGCCGACCGCGATTACTGGCGCGGGGAGCTGGCCGGCGTCATCGAGCCGGCCCGGCTATCTGGCCGGCCCTCGGGGCGCCCGGCCGGCACCATCAGGCAGACGGCCTGGCTGCCCGCCGGGTACGTGACCGGGGTGAAGGGGCGCTCCGGGCAGGCCAGGCACCTGGCCGCCGCCGTGCTCGCCGCCGCGGCCGCCTACCTGCAGCACGCCGGGCGCTCGCAGGACATCGTGTTCGGCCTGGCCGTCACCGGCCGGATGGACCCGGCCGTGGCGCGAACCCCCGGAATGGTGTCCAACCTGCTGCCCGTGCGGGTCGCGATCCGGCCCGGCATGACCGTCGCGGAGCTGCTGAGGCAGTCGTCGGGAAAGATATTCGACGCGCTGATGCACAGCCGCTACCGGGGCGAGGATATCGTCCGCGACGCGCATATCCAGGCGGGCATCAGGACGCTGATCGGCCCGGTCATCAATATCTTCAGCTTCCGGTATCACCTGAAGTTCGGCGAATTTCTCGCGGTCCCGCACAACCTCACCATCGGGACCGTCGATGACCTGACCATCTCGGTGCACGACCGGGGCGACGGCGCCGACGTGCTGGTCAACTTCGACGCCGCCGCCGACCTGTACGACGCGGCCGGCCTCGCCCGGCACCAGGAACGCTTCCTGCGGCTGCTCACCGCTCTCGGGCCCGGTCCTGGCCGGGACCGGCCGGTGGCCGCGCTTGAGGTGCTCGGCGACCATGACAGGGAACGGCTCGCCGGGTGGAACCGCACCTCCCGGCGGCTGCCGGGACTGACCCTCGGCGGGCTCGTCGAGCGGTCCGCGCGGCGCTGGCCGGAGTCGGTGGCACTGGACGGGCCGGGCGGGCCGGTCAGCTACCGGGAGCTGGACCAGCGCGCGAGCCGGCTCGCCGGGTGGCTGGCCGGGCAGGGCGTCGGGCCCGAGTCCGTGGTGGCGGTCGCGCTTGGCCGGTCGGCGGCGCTGGCCGTCGCGGTGCTGGCCATCGCCAAGGCCGGCGGCGCTTACCTGCCCGCCGACCCGTCCTACCCGGCCGCCCGGACCGAGTTCCTGCTGGCCGACGCCGCGCCGGTGCTGCTGCTGGCCGGCCCGCGGCCGGTCGCCGGGGTGCCGGACGGGCTGCCCGTCGCGGTGCTGGACGAGGGCGGCGTACTGGTGCGGGCGGCGGGCTCGCGGCCGGCCGGCGGGCCGGGGGAGCCGGGCGGGCGGCCGGCCCTGGCGGCGCACCCGGCGTACGTGATCTACACCTCCGGGTCCACCGGCACGCCCAAGGGCGTGGTCGTCACGCACGCCGGCCTGGAGAGCCTGGCCGAGTCCATGACCAGCCGGTTCGGCGTCGGGCGCGGGTCACGGCTGCTGCAGGTCGCCTCGCCCAGCTTCGACATGTCGCTGATGGAGCTGCTGCTCGCCCTGTCCGCCGGGGCCACCCTGGTCAGCCCGGCCGACGAGCTGCTGGCTGGCGAGACACTGGGCGGGGAACTCGCCGCCGGCGCCATCACCCATGTGCTGCTCACCCCCACTCTGCTGGCCACCGTGCCGGCGGCGGCCGCCACCGGGCTGCCCGCGCTGCGCGCGGTACTGCTCGGCGGCGATGAGCTTCCCGCCGAGCTGGCCAGCCGGTGGGCCGCCGGCGGCCGGGCCGTGATCAGCAGCTACGGCCCGACCGAGTCCACCGGGTGCTCCGCCATCACCGACCCGCTGCCGCCGGGCGGCGGCCCGGCGCCGGTCGGGCGGCCCGGTGTCAACGAGCGGCTGCTCGTGCTCGACGCCGCGCTGCGGCTGGCCGCGCCCGGGGTGACTGGCGAGCTGTACGTCGCGGGCGCCGGGCTAGCCCGGGGCTACCTGCGCCGGGCCGGGCTGACCGCGAGCCGGTTCGTCGCCTGCCCGTTCGGCGCGCCGGGCGAGCGGATGTACCGGACCGGTGACCTCGGCCGGTGGCGGGACGACGGGCAGCTCGAGTTCGCGGGCCGGGCCGACAGCCAGGTGAAGGTGCGCGGGTTCCGCGTCGAGCCCGGCGAGATCGAGGCCGCGCTGGCCGCGCACCCCGGCGTCAGCCGCGCCGTGGTGGTGGTGCGCGAGGACCGGCCTGGCGAGCGGCGGCTCGTCGGGTATGCCGTTCCGGCTGATCCTGAAGGGCTGGCCGTGGACGGGGCCGGGCTGCGGGCGTGGGCGGCCGCGCGGCTGCCGGAGTACCTGGTGCCCGCCGCCGTGGTCGTGCTGCCGGAACTGCCGCTCACCGCGAACGGGAAGCTCGACAAGGCCGCGCTCCCCGAGCCGGGCACCGGCCCGGTGACCGCCGGCCGCGCCCCGCGTACCCCGCAGGAGGAGCTGATGTGCGGGCTGTTCGCCGAGGTGCTCGGCCTGCCCGCCGCCGGCGCCGATGACAGCTTCTTCGACCTCGGCGGCGACAGCATCACCGCCACCCGGCTGACCTCGCGGGCGCGGGCCGTGCTCGGCGCCGAGCTGACGCTGCGCCAGGTCTTCGAGACGCCCACCGCGGCAGGGCTGGCCCGCTGCGTCGCGGCCGCCGGGCGGCCCCGCCCCGCGCTGCGCCGCGCGGACGCCGGCCCAGCCGAGGTCCCGCTGTCCTTCGCCCAGCGGCGGCTGTGGTTCCTGCATCACCTCGACGGGCCGTCCGCCACCTACAACATCCCGCTCGCGGTCCGGCTGGCCGGCGACCTGGACGAGGCCGCGCTGCGCGCCGCCCTGGCCGACCTGCTGACCAGGCACGAAAGCCTGCGCACCGTGTTCCCCGAGAACGGCGGCGTGCCCCGCCAGCACGTCCGCGAGCTGAGCCCGGCGGACCTGCCGCTGGTGCGGCGGCCGGCCGCCGGCGATGACTGGCCCGAGCTGGTGACCGCCGCCGCGCGGCACTGCTTCGACCTCGCCGCCGAGCTTCCCGTGCGGGCCGAGCTGATCGAGGCCGGCCCCCGCGAGCACGTGCTCGTCCTGGTGCTGCACCACATCGCCGGCGACGGCTGGTCGCTCGGCGTGCTCTGGCGCGACCTGGCGACCGCCTACGCCGCCCGGCGGGCCGGCCGCGCCCCTGGCTGGCCCGAGCTGCCGGTCAGCTACGCCGACTACACCTGGTGGCAGCGCGAGCTGCTCGGTGATCCCGGTGACCCCGCCAGCCTGCTCGCCCGCCAGCTCGGCTACTGGCGCGCCGCGCTCGCCGGGGCGCCCCCGCAGATCGAGCTGCCCGCCGACCGAGACCGCCCCGCGGTCATGTCCGGCCAGGGCGGCACGCTGACGGTCGCCCTCAGTGCCGGCCTGCACGCCGGCCTCGCCCGGCTCGGCCGGGCCGAGGGCGCGACCCTGTTCATGGTGGCGCAGGCCGCGCTCGCCGCCCTGCTCAGCCGGCTCGGCGCCGGTTCCGACATCGTGCTCGGCACCCCGGTCGCGGGCCGGGTCGACGAGGCGCTGGATGAGCTGGCCGGGTTCTTCGCCAACACTCTCGTGCTGCGGACCGACGTCTCCGGCGAGCCGGCCTTCCGCGAGCTGCTGCACCGGGTCAGGGAGGCAGACCTGGGCGCGTACGCGCACCAGGACGTGCCGTTCGAGTACCTGGTCGAGGCCCTGAACCCCGAACGCTCGCTGGCCAGGCACCCCCTGTTCCAGGTCATGATCGCGATGCAGTCCGGCCCGCCCGCCGGCGCCGGCCTGCCCAGTCCCGGCCTGCCCAGTCCCGGCCTGCCCAGTCCCGGCCTGCACGGCCTGACCGCCGAGCTGGTCCCGGCGCGCACCGGCACCGCCAGGTTCGACCTGTCCGTGGCGCTGCGCGAGCACCAGGACGAGACCGGCGCCCCTGGCGGCCTGGACATGATGCTGGAGTACAGCACCGACGTGTTCAGCCCCGAAGCAGCCACCGCCCTGGCCGACCGGTTCACGGCGGTCCTCACCCAGGTCGCGGCCGACCCGGCGGTCACCGTGGCCGACCTGGAAATCCTGCTGCCGGGGGAGCGGGCGTGGCTGGCGGGGCTGAATGAGACGTCCCGCGACCTGCCGTGCCTGTCCCTGTCGGGGATCTTCGAGCGCGCGGCCCGCCTGTGGCCGGGCCGCCCGGCCCTGGCGGGCCCGGGGGTGGCGGAGGCGCTGGGCGGGGGCTCGGAGGGGGCGTTCGCAGGCATGGGTGGCGAGTGCGCGGCACCGGGTGGCGCGGATGGCGGGCCGGGTGGTGCTGCTGGCTCGGGTGTTGCGGGGGTGGCGGCGGGCGGGGGCGCTGGCTGGGGTGCTGGGCCGGGCGGGGTGGCGGCGAGCGGCAGTGAACGTGGGTTTGCTGTCGCTGTAACGGCAGCAGGTGCGGGTTCACTGTCGCTGGGGGGGCGGGGCGCGGGTCTGGTGGTGGGTTACGCGGAGCTGGATGGGCGGGCCAGCAGGCTGGCGGGGTGGCTGCGTGGTGCGGGTGTGGGTGCTGAGGTGGTGGTGGCTGTTGCGCTGGGTCGTTCGGTGGCGGGGGTGGTGGCGCTGCTGGCGGTGGGCAAGGCCGGGGGTGCCTACGTCGCGGTGGATCCCTCTTACCCGGCGGCGCGGATCGGCTTGATGCTGGCCGATGCCCGGCCGGCGCTGGTCTTGACTGCTGGCCCGGTGGCGGGCGTGCCGGCCGGGGTGCGGGTGGTGATGCTGGGCCCGGACGGGTGGCTGGCGGATGCGGGGCCGCGCGCCAGCGGGAGCGGCGACATGGGTGCCGTGGCCGGAGCGGGAGTGGTGCTGGGGCCGGACGGGTGGCTGTCGGGGGAGGACGCGGAGACCGCCGCGGAGGCGGGGCCAGACACCGGCGCCGAGCTGGACGCGGGCACGGAGGCGAAACCGCACGTCGGCGAGGGTGAGGGCGCGGATGCTGGCGCTGGTGCCGGCGCGGTTGCGGTGGTGTCGGCGGGACCGCGCGCTGGCGGGGGCGCGGGTGCAGGTGCGCTGGCGCGAGGTTCTGGGGCTGCTTACGTGGTGTTTACGTCGGGGTCGTCGGGGGTGCCGAAGGGGGTAGTGGTGCCGGCGGCTGGGCTGGTGTCGCTGGGGGTGACGCTGGCAGAGCGGCTGGCGGTGTCTGAGCGGTCGCGGGTGCTGCTGTTCGCGTCGCCGAGTTTTGATGCGTCGGTGCTGGAGCTGATGACCGCCTGGACGGCGGGGGCGGCGCTGGTGGTGCCTCCACCGGGAGCGGTGCTGGCGAGTGAGGTCCTGGAGCGGGTCATCTCCGATGGCGGGGTGTCGCATGCGCTGATTCCGCCGGCCGCACTGGCGGGGGTATCGCCGGATGCGGTGCCAGGGCTCTCTCATCCCGTGGTCGGGGGCGAGGCATGCCCGGCCGAGCTGGCGGAATTGTGGTGGCCGGGCCGGCACCTGGTGAATGCCTACGGCCCGACTGAGGTAACGGTCGCAGCGACGGTCAGCGATCCGGTGGCCGGAGATGGTCCGCCTCCCGCTGGCCGTCCGGTGGTGAACAGCCGGGTCTGGGTGCTGGATGACGGTCTGTGCCTGCTCCCGCCCGGCGTGCGCGGCGAGGTCTATGTCGCCGGAGCGGGAGTGGCGCGCGGCTATGCGAACGGACCGGGGCTGTCGGCGGCCAGGTTCGTGGCGTGCCCGTGGGGCGGTGCGGGGGAGCGGATGTACCGGACGGGGGATCGGGGGTTCTGGGGCGGCGATGGTCAGCTGGTGTTCGCGGGGCGGGCGGATGATCAGGTGAAGGTGCGGGGGTTCCGGATTGAGCCCGCCGAGATCGAGGCTGTCCTGGCCGCGCATCCTGGTGTCGGCCAGGCAGTAGTAGTCGCTCGGGAGGACCAGCCCGGAGCCAAGCGCCTGGTCGCCTACACCACCCCCGTTCCGGCCGGCCTCGTTCCCGCTGCCGGAGACCTGCGGGCCTGGGTTGCGGAGCGGCTGCCCGACTACATGGTGCCCGTCGCGTTCGTGGCGCTGGACGCGATCCCGGTCACGCCCATCGGCAAGACGGACAGGCGAGCGCTCCCCGCGCCGGATTACACCGCCCGGGCGGGGGACCGAGCGCCGCGCACTCCGCTGGAGGAGACTGTCTGCGGCCTGTACGCCGAGGTGCTCGGGCTGCCCTCCGTCGGCCCCGACGACGGGTTCTTCGCGCTCGGCGGTGACAGCATCCTGGCCATCCAGCTCGTCGGCCGGCTGCGCGCCGGCGCGGGCCTGGACGTGGCGACCAGGGACATCTTCCAGCATCAGACCCCCGGCGAGCTGGCCGCCGCCGCCCGGCTCGCCGCGCCCGCAGCCACCGCGTCCTCGGCTGGCGAGGAGTCCGCCGCGCAAGCCCAGGCCGGCCCGGTGCCGCTGACGCCGATCATGGCCTGGATGCGGGACCGGGGTGCGGACGTTACCGAGTTCAGCCAGTCGGTGCTGGTGCGGGTGCCGGCCGCGCCGGCCTCGCCGACCTGACCGCCGCCTTCCAGGCCGTGGTCGACCATCACGACATCCTCCGGCTGCGCCGGGCTGGCGAGAGCCGGGGGTCGGCCGGGCCAGCCACCGCCGACACCTCCTGGGACTTCGAGGTGACCGAGCCGGGCACGGCGTCCGTCGCGGCCAGCGTGTCCCTGGTCAGCATCGCCGCCCTCGCCCCGAACGCGCTGCCCGCCCACGCCGCCGACCTGGCCCGCGCCGCCCGCCGCCGGCTGGATCCCGGCACCGGCACGATGTGGCAGCTCACCTGGCTGGACGCGGGGCCGGGCCGGCCGGGCATGCTGCTGATCACCCTGCATCACCTGGTCACCGACGGGGTGTCCTGGCGCATCCTGCTGCCCGACCTGGCCGCCGCCTGGGCGGACATCCGGGCGGGCCTGGCCCGCCTCGACCCGGTGCCGACCTCGTTCCGCTGGTGGGCGCGGCAGCTCGAACTGGCCGCCGCCGACCCGGCCAGGGTCGCCGAGCTGCCGGGCTGGGCGCGGATCGGCCAGGCCGCCGACCCGCCGCTGACCACCCGGAACCTGGATCCGGCCATCGACACGACCGACACCGCCGAGCAGCTCACGATGGACCTGCCGGCCGAGACCGCGGGGCCGCTGCTGACCGCCGTGCCCGCCGCGTTCCATGCCGGGGCCGGCGATGTGCTGCTCGCCGGGCTCGCCCTCGCGGTCGCTCGGTGGCGGCGGCGGCGCAGCCTCGGCACTGCCACCACAATGCTGATCGACCTGGAGGGACATGGGCGGGAGCAGCAAATAGTTCCGGGCTCGGACCTGTCCAGGACCGCGGGCTGGTTCACCAGCCTGTACCCGGCCGCGCTCGACGCCGGGGCCGTGAGCTGGGCCGAGGTCCAGGCGGGCGGGCCGGCCGCCGGGCAGGCCGTGAAGCGGGTAAAGGAGCAGCTCAGGGGCATCGCCGATCACGGCATCGGCTACGGCCTGCTGCGCTACCTGAACCCGGCGACCGGGCCGACCCTGGCCGCGCAGCCCGCCCCGCAGCTCGCCTTCAACTACCTCGGCCGGATGACCGCCGGCCCGGCACCGCCGGGACGGCCGGCGCTGTCAGCCCTGCCGGCGCTGTCAGCCCCGTCGGTGCGGCCGGTGACTGGGCGCTCGCCGCCGGGACCGGGATCTTCGCCGGCACCGGCCCCGCGACCCCGTTCGCGCACGTCATCGAGATCAGCGCGCTCGCGCTTGACGAGCCGGGCGGGCCGATCCTCCGGCTCAGCCTGACCTGGCCGGGTACCCTGCTCAGCACCGAACTGGCCGCCGGGCTAGCCGGGCTGTGGCGCGAGGCGCTGCTCGGGCTGGTCGCGCACACCGCCCGCGGCGGCGCCGGCGGGCGCACCCCGTCCGACGTCCCGCTGGTCTCGATCAGCCAGGACCAGCTCGCCGCCCTGGAGCGCGCCGTGCTCGCGGACGGCCTGGATGAGACCGGTCCATGACCCCGCCCCCGGAAGCCGGCCCGGCCGGCCAGATCGAGGACCTGCTGCCGCTGTCCCCGCTCCAGCGCGGCCTGCTGTTTCACGTGCTGTACGACGAGCGGGGCGCCGACGTCTACACCACGCAGCTCCGGCTCGACCTGGCCGGGCCGCTGGATGCCGGGTGGCTGCGCGCGGCCGCCGCCGCGATGCTCGCCAGGCACCCGGCGCTGCGCGCCGGCTTCCACCACCAGGGCGTGGACGAGCCCGTTCAGGTGATCCGCCGCGCCGTGCCGCTGCCCTGGCAGGCCGCCGACCTGACCGGCCGCCCGGCGGCCGACGCCGAGGCGCAGGCGGGCGGGCTCGCCCGGCAGGACGCGGACAAGCGCTTCGAACTGGCCAGGCCGCCGCTGCTGCGCTTCCTGCTGATCCGGTTCGGGCCGGGACGGCACCGGCTGGTGCTGACCAGTCATCACCTGCTGCTCGATGGCTGGTCGATGGCCGTGCTGCGGCGCGAGCTGTTCGCCGCCTACGCCTGCCAGGGCGACGCCGCCGGCCTGCCGCGCGTCACGCCGTACCGCGACTACCTGGCCTGGCTGCACCGTCAGGACGCCGCCGCGGCGCGGGCCGCCTGGACGCGGGAGCTGGCCGGCTTAGCCGAGCCGGCCCTGCTGGCCCAGCCCCGGCCGCCCGGCGGCGAGCCCGCCGAGGCGCCACGCGAGATCCGCACCGAGCTGACCGCCGGGCAGACCGCCGCCGTCGCGGCGCTCGCCCGCCGCTGCTCCGTCACCCCGAACACGGTGCTCCAGGCAGCCTGGGCCATCCTGGTCGGCCAGCTCACCGGCCGGGACGACGTCGTGTTCGGCGCGACCGCCTCCGGCCGCCCGCCCGAGCTCCCCGGCGCGGACGGCATCGTCGGGCTGCTCATCAACACCCTGCCGGTGCGGGCACGGGCCGGCCCCGGGCTGACGTTCGCCGGCCTGCTGACCCGGCTCCAGGCCAGCCAGGCCGGCCTGCTCGCGCACCAGCATCTCGGCCTGCCCGAGGTGCAGAAGCTGGCCGGCCTCGGCCCGCTGTTCGACACGGTGCTGGTCTTCGAGAACTACCCGGCCGGCCGGGCCGCCGCGCCCGGCGCTACCGAACTGCCCGGAGGGCTTGAACTCACTGGCGTCAGCGGACGCGACGCCACGCATTACCCGGTGGCTCTCGCCGTCATGCCCGGTCCCCGGCTCCGGCTCCGTCTCGCCTACCAGCCCGGCGTGCTCACCGACGAGGCAGCGACCGCGCTCGCGGCCCGCCTCGCCTCGGTCCTGGACCAGGCCTCGACCAACCCCGGCAGCCGCCTCGCCGCGCTCGACCTGCTCACGCCGGGGGAGCGGGCGTGGCTGGCGGGGCTGAATGAGACGTCCCGTGACTTGCCGGTCTTGTCGCTGTCGGGGATCTTCGAGCGCGCGGCGCGGTTGTGGCCGGGCCGCGCGGCGCTGGCGGGCCCGGGGGTGGCGGAGGCGCTGGGCGGGGGCTCGGAGGCGCCGTTCGCAGGCATGGGTGGCGGGGGAGCGGTGTCGGGTGGCGCGGATGGCGGGCCGGGTGGTGCTGCTGGCTCGGGTGGTGTGGTTGCCGTGCTGGGTGGCGAGTGCGCGGCACCGGGTGGCGCGGATGGCGGGCCGGGTGGTGCTGCTGGCTCGGGTGTTGCGGGGGTGGCGGCGGGCGGGGGCGCTGGCTGGGGTGCCGGGCCGGGCGGGGTGGCGGCGAGCGGCAGTGAACGTGGGTTTGCTGTCGCTGTAACGGCGGCAGGTGCGGGTTCACTGTCGCTGGGGGGGCGGGGCGCGGGTCTGGTGGTGGGTTACGGGGAGCTGGATGGGCGGGCCAGCAGGCTGGCGGGGTGGCTGCGTGGTGCGGGTGTGGGTGCTGAGGTGGTGGTGGCTGTTGCGCTGGGTCGTTCGGTGGCGGGGGTGGTGGCGCTGCTGGCGGTGGGCAAGGCCGGGGGTGCCTACGTCGCGGTGGATCCCTCTTACCCGGCGGCGCGGATCGGCTTGATGCTGGCGGATGCGGGGCCGGTGCTGGTGCTGGCGGGGGGGCCGGTGGCGGGAGTACCGGCGGGGGTGCGGGTGGTGGTGCTGGGGCCGGACGGGTGGCTGGCGGGGGAGGAAGCGGGGTCCGCGGCGGAGGCGGGGCCAGACGCCGGCGGGGAGGCGGGCGCGGGGACGGAACCGCATGCTGGAGGGGACGCGGGCGCGGGCTTGGAGGCGAAGCCGCACGCTGGCCTGGGCGCGGGCGCGGTGGCGGGACTGCACGCTGGTGCTGGTGCTGGTGCTGGTGCTGGTGCTGGTGCTGGTGCTGGTGCTGGTGCTGGTGCTGGTGCTGGTGCTGGTGCTGGTGCTGGTGCTGGTGCTGGTGCGGTGGCGGCCGGTGGCGGGTCCGGTGGGTTGTGGGTCGGTGTATGTGGTGTTTACGTCGGGGTCGTCGGGGGTGCCGAAGGGGGTGGTGGTGCCGGCGGCTGGGCTGGTGTCGCTGGGGGTGACGCTGGCGGAGCGGCTGGCGGTGTCTGAGCGGTCGCGGGTGCTGTTGCTGGCGTCGCCGAGTTTTGATGCGTCGGTGCTGGAGGTGGTGACCGCGTGGACGGCGGGCGCGGCGCTGGTGGTGCCGCCGTCGGGGGTGGTGCTGGCGGGTGAGGCGCTGGAGGGGGTGATCTGCGATGGCGGGGTGTCGCATGCGCTGATTCCGCCCGCTGCCCTGGCAGGGGTGTCGCCGGGTGGGGTGCCGGGGCTTGGCGTTCCGGTGGTGGGGGGCGAGGCATGCTCGGCTGAGCTGGCGGGGTTGTGGTGGCGGGGGCGGCGGCTGGTGAACGCCTACGGCCCGACCGAGGTGACGGTCGCGGCGACGGTGAGCGACCCGGTCGGGGCTGATGGGGTGCCGGCGGCGGGCCGACCGGTGCTGAACAGCCGGGTATGGGTGCTGGATGGCGGGCTGCGACTGGTGCCGCCGGGGGTGCGGGGCGAGGTGTATGTCGCCGGAGCGGGAGTGGCGCGCGGCTATGCGAACGGGCCGGGGCTGTCGGCGGCCAGGTTCGTGGCGTGCCCGTGGGGCGGTGCGGGGGAGCGGATGTACCGGACGGGGGACCTGGGCTTCTGGGGTGCCGACGGCCAGCTGGTGTTCGCGGGGCGGGCGGATGATCAGGTGAAGGTGCGGGGGTTCCGGATTGAGCCCGCCGAGATCGAGGCCGTCCTGGCCGCGCATCCTGGCGTCGGGCAGGCGGTGGTGATCGCCCGCGAGGACCGCCCCGGAAACAAGCGCCTGGTCGCCTACGTCACCCCGGCAGCGCCCGGAACCGCCGCCGCTACGGCCGGCTCCGTTCCCGCTGTCGGCGAGCTGCGCGCCTGGGTTGCCGAGCGGCTGCCCGAGTACATGGTGCCCGCCGCGTTCGTGCCCCTCGATGCCGTCCCGCTCACCCCCATCGGCAAGACCGACAAGCGAGCGCTCCCGCCGCCCGGGCACGAGCTGGCCGGGTCCGGCGGGCGGCTGCCACGGACGGCGCAGGAAGAGATCATCTGCGGGCTGTTCGCCGATGTTCTTGGCGTCGCGGCGGCCGGTCCTGAGGACGGCTTCTTCGATCTCGGCGGGGACAGCCTGCTGGCCACCAGGCTGACCGCGCGGATCCGCGCGGTGCTGGGCGCGGAGATCGCGATCCGCGAGGTGTTCGAGCTGCGTACACCCGCCGCGCTGGCCAGCCGGGTCTCTGCCGCGGACATCCCGGGCCCGGCCCGGCCGGGTCTGGCCCGGCCGGTGCTGGCGCGGCGCGAGCTGCCGGCCGAGGTGCCGCTGTCGTTCGCGCAGCAGCGGCTGTGGTTCCTGTGGCAGCTTGAGGGCGGTTCGGCGGTCTACAACATCCCGCTGGCGGTGCGGCTGCGCGGCGGCCTGGATGTGCCGGCGCTGCGCGCCGCGCTGCGCGACGTGACCACCCGGCACGAGACGCTGCGGACGGTGCTGCCGCAGTCTGGCGGGGTGGCGCGGCAGCTCGTCAGGGAACCTGCCGACGGCCCGCAACTGGTTCTCGCCGACCCCGGCACCGACTGGCGCGAAGCGGTGGCGACTAGTGCGGGACACGAGTTCAACCTGGCGGCGGAGTCGCCGCTGCGCGCGGTGCTGGCCAGCACCGGGGAGACCAGCGCCGGGGCGGCCGAGCACGTGCTGATCCTGGTGCTGCATCACAGCGCGGGGGATGGCTGGTCGGTCGGCGTGCTGTGGCGGGACCTGGCCGCGGCGTACGCGGCCAGGCGGGCGGGCCGCGCACCGGGCTGGGCGGGGCTGCCGGTCCGTTACGCGGACTACGCGCTGTGGCAGCGGGAGCTGCTGGGCAGCGCCGCCGACCCGGCGAGCCTGCTGGCGCGGCAGCTCGGTTACTGGCGCGAGGCGCTGGCCGGCGCGCCCGCCGAGCTGGAGCTGCCGGGCGACGTGACCCGGCCGCCGGCCGCTTCTGGCCGGGGCGGGGTGCTGGTGCGGGAGGTCGGCGCGCAGGTGCACCAGGGGCTGGCGGAGCTGGGCCGGGCGGCCGGGGCGACGCTGTTCATGGTGGTGCAGGCCGCCGTCGCGGCGCTGCTGTCCCGGCTCGGCGCGGGCACGGACATCCCGCTGGGCGCACCGGTGGCAGGGCGGGCCGACGCGGCGCTGGATGACCTGGTCGGGCTGTTCGTGAACACCCTGGTGATCCGGGTGCGCGCGGCGGGCAACCCGTCGTTCGCGGAGCTGGTCGGCCGGGTGCGCGAGGCGGACCTGGGGGCCTACTCCCGCCAGGACGTGCCGTTCGAGTACCTGGTGGAGGCGATCAACCCGGTGCGGTCGCTGGGCAGGTCGCCGCTGTTCCAGGTGATGGTGGCGATGCAGCCGGGACCGGAGTCGTTCGAGCTGGCGGGGCTGGACGCCGAGCCGGTCGCGGCGCGGACGGGCACGGCCAGGTTCGACCTGTCGGTCGGGGTGCGCGAGCACCGCGACGAGGGCGGCACGGCCAGCCTGGAGCTGATCGTCGAGTACAGCTCGGACGTGTGGACCGAGGCGGGCGCGCGGGCACTGGCCGGGCGGCTGGAACGGGTGCTGGAGCAGGTCGCGGCTGACCCGTCGGTGCGGCTGGGCGGGCTGGACCTGCTGGACCCGGCGGAGTCGGCGGCGCTGGCCCGCTGGAACCGGCCGGCCGACCTGGCCGCCGGGCCGCCGGGCGGCCTGACGCTGGCGGGGATATTCGAGCGGGCCGCCAGGACCTGGCCCGCCAGCCCCGCGCTGGCCGGCCCCGGCGTCACCGCGGCGACCAGGCCGAGCGCTGACCCTAGCGCTGGCCCGAGCGCGAGCCCGCCCGCTGAGCCGGCCCTGACCTACCAGGAACTCAACGAGCGCGCGAACCGCCTGGCGCACTTGCTGATCCGCCGGGGCGTCGGCCCGGAGACCCTGGTCGCGCTGGCCCTCGGCCGCTCGGCGGAGCTGATCATCGCCGCGCTGGCAGTGGCCAAGGCCGGCGGTGCCTACCTCCCCGTCGACCCGTCCTACCCGGCCGCCCGGATCGAGTTCATGCTGGCCGACGCCGCGCCCGTGCTGGTGCTGGCCGCTGGCCCGGTGCCCGGCGTGCCCGCGGCCACCCCGGTGCTCAGGATCGCCCCGGACGGCGGCCTTCCCGAGGCCGCCGACTTGCCCGAGGCCAGCGGCCTTCCCGAGGCCGATGACCTGGCAGCCTGCCCGGTGACCAACCCGGCCGGCAGCGACCGGTCCGCGCCGCTGCGTCCCGAGCACCCGGCGTACGTGATCTACACCTCCGGCTCCACCGGCACGCCCAAGGGAGTCGTCGTCACGCACGCCGGCCTGGAGGCGCTGGCCCGAACGCAGGCCGCGCGGCTCACCGCCGGGCCGGGCAGCCGGGTGCTGGAGTTCACCACGCCGAGCTTCGACGTGCACCTGTGGGAGCTGCTGCTCACCTTCTGGACCGGCGCCACGCTGGTGATCCCGCCGCCAGGGCTGGTCCTGGCAGGCCCGGACCTGGACGCCGTGGTGACCGGGGCCGGCGTGACGCACGCGACGATGCCGCCGTCCGTGCTGGCCCTGCTGCCGGCCGGTCCCGGCCGCTGGCCCGGCGTGGCGGTCACGGTGGCGGGCGAGGCGTGCACCGCCGAGCTGGCCGGCCCCTGGTCGGCGGGCCGGGTGATGGTGAACGCCTACGGGCCGACCGAGGCCACCGTGGTGTCGGTGTTCAGCGACCCGCTGTCCGGCGGTGACGCGGTGCCGCCGATCGGCAGGCCGGTGGCGGGCACCAGGGCGCTGGTGCTCGATGCGTACCTGCGGGAGCTGCCGCCCGGCGTGACCGGCGAGCTGTACCTGGCCGGCGACGGGCTGGCGCGCGGCTATCTCGGGAGGCCGGGCCTGACCGCGAGCCGGTTCGCGGCCTGCCCGGCTGGTCCGCCCGGCGCGCGGATGTACCGAACGGGGGACCGGGCACGGTGGCGCGCCGACGGCCAGCTCGAATTCGCCGGCCGCGCCGACGACCAGGTCAAGGTGCGCGGGTTCCGGATCGAGCCCGCCGAGATCGAGGCGGTGCTCACCGCGCACCCGGCGGTCGGCCGGGCCGTCGTCATCGTCCGCGAGGACCGCCGGGGGGACCGCCGTCTGGTCGCCTACGTGGTGCTCGCGGCAGGAACCTCAGGTGCCGGGGCAGCGGGCCTGAGAACCTGGGCGGCGGCCCGGCTCCCCGACTACATGGTCCCGGCCGCTGTTGTCACGCTGGACGAGCTGCCGCTCACCCCGAACGGCAAGCTCGACAGGGCCGCCCTCCCCCCGCCCGGCGCCGCCCCCTCCGGCTCCGGCCCGGCCGGCCGTGCGCCGCGCACCCCGGCCGAGCGGTCGCTGTGCGCGGTGTTCGCCGGCACGCTCGGCGTGCCCGAGGTCGGCATCGATGACAGCTTCTTCGACCTCGGCGGCAACTCGCTGCTCGCGGTCCGGCTGCTGGCCGCGATCCGGGACGACTGCGCGGCCGAGGTATCGCTGCGCACCCTGTTCGCGCGGCCCACCGTCGCCGGCCTGGCCCCGCTGCTGCCCGTGCCGCCGCAGGCGCGGGACGTCCCGCCGATGCCGGGGGACGTCCTGCCGACGGCCAGGGACGTCCCGCCACCGGTCAGGGACGTCCCGCCAGGGCTGCCCGACGCGCTGCCGTCTTTCGATCCTGAACGGGCCGTGGCGGCGCTGGTCCCCGTGGCGCTGCCGCCGCGCGCGCCGCAGCCGCCAGGCGCCGTTCTCCTCACCGGCGGCACCGGGTTCCTCGGCGCTTTCCTGGCCAGCGAGCTGCTGGCGCAGCCGGGACTGCACCTGCACTGCGTGGTCCGGGCCCAGGGTGGCGAGCAGGCCAGGGACCGGCTGCTGGCCAGCCTGGCGCACTACGGCCTGCTCGCCGGCCTGGACACCGGCCGCTTGCACGCACACGCCGGCGACCTGGCCGGGCCGCTGCTCGGGCTGGAGCCGGAGGCGTTCGCCCGGCTGGCCGGCCAGGTAGACGTGGTGCTGCACAACGGCGCGCGGGTCGAGGCGTTCGCCACCTACGGCCAGCTCGCCGCCGCGAACGTGGCCGGGACCGGCGAGCTGATCCGGCTGGCCGTGACCGGCTCGGTGAAGCCGCTGCATTTCATCTCGACGGTGTCCGCCGGGGCCGCCGCCCGCGCGGCGGCCGGGCGGCCCGGCGTCGCCGCGCCGGCGGCGGCCCGGCCAGCGACGCCGCCAGCGGGGCTGACCGGGTACGCCATCTCCAAATGGCACGGTGAGCTGCTGGTCAATGCCGCCCGCGAGCGCGGCGTGCCCGCCGTCATCTACCGGCTGCCGCGGATCGCCGGCTCGGCGCTTTCCGGCCAGGTCAACGAGCGGGACGTGGTGTTCCGGCTGATCAGGGCCGCCGTCGCCACCGGGGTCGCGCCCGACCTCGACCTCACCGAGTCGTGGGTGCCCGCCGACCAGGCGGCGCGGCTGCTCGCCAGGGCCGCCGTCATGCCGCTGGGCGAGCCGCGGCAGGTGCTGGCCAGCGAGCGGCCGGTGAGCCTGCGGCACGTGCTGGACCTGGCCCGCGCCGACGGCGCGGTGACAAAGACCTGGCCGGCCGCGCGGTGGCTGGCGCTGCTGCGCGACCGGCTGCCGGCCGAGCACGCCATCCTGGCCTCGGTGCTGCCCGCCGGCGGGGCCGCCTGGGCGGCGGATGCCGCCGGGACGGCAGAGACCGGAGGGACGGCTGGGCCGGCGAAGGCTGCGTCCGGCACTGTTCTGCCAGAGGCCGGCTTCTCTAAGATTGTGCTGCCCGCCATTAGCGACGACGTCCTGAGGAGCTATCTCAGGGATCAGCGTGACCTGCGCGAAGACAGCCCTGCGCGAAGACAGCATTGACCAGCACAGCGACGGGACGGGACGATGAGCAACCCCTTTGACGACGAGAACGGCACGTTCCTGGCGCTCATTAACGACGAGGGCCAGTATTCGCTGTGGCCGTCGTTCGCCGAGGTGCCGGCCGGCTGGACGATCGCGCACCCCGAGGGCACCCGCCAGGAGGTGCTCGACTACATCGAGGCGAACTGGACCGACATGCGGCCCAGGAGCCTGATCCGCGCGATGGAGGAAGCCGAGCAGGCCCAGGCCCAGGGCTAGCAAGGTCGGGCCGGTCGAGAGCAGGCCGGGCGGGCGCTAGATCAGGTACGCCGATCCGGCCTTGCGCAGGCCCGCCAGCGCGTCGCCGAACCGGGTCGCCACCTCCGCGACCTGCTCGTCGCTGATCACCAGCGGCGGCAGGAACCACAGGCACCCGGCCCCGGCGCTGACCAGCAGGCCGTTCTCCTCGCACTGCCGGTGCAGCCGCATGACCTCGGTCATCGGCCAGGGGCTGCCGTCCGCGCCGAGGAGCTGGAACCGGCGCATCAGGCCGGCGCCGCCCACCTCGCCGGCCTGCAGGTACTCGCGGTGCAGCGCGGCCAGCGCGTCCTGGAGCAGTTCCCCGGTAGCGGGCACCGCCGCCATGACCCCGTCCTCGTACAGGGCCTCCAGCACCGCCAGCCCGGCCGCGGCCGCCAGCGGGTGCCCGTCGGTGGTCGAGCCGTGCACGAACGCCTGCCCGGTGTCCAGCCGGAAGACCGGGTCGAAGATCTCGTCGTGCACCGCCAGCGCGGAGCCGGGCACGTACCCGGCGGTGATGGCCTTGCTGAAGACCAGCAGGTCCGGCTCGATGCCGAGGTGCAGCAGCCGGGACAGGTGCCCGGTGCGGCCGTAGCCGGTGGTCACCTCGTCACCGATCAGGTGGATGCCCCGCGCGCGGCAGTACCCGGCCAGCTCGCGCAGGTCGTCGTCGGCCGGGATGACCCCGGTGCTGCCCATCATCGGCTCGATGATCACCGCCGTGACCCGGTCCTCGCCCAGGCGGCCGGCCATCTCGCGGACCGCCGCCGCCCACGGGCCGCCGGCCGGCACGTGATGGACGCCTGGCAGCACCGGGCCGTTCCAGCCGCGGACCGGCAGCAGGCACCCGCTGAGCGCCGAGGCGCCGGGCCCGGTGCCGTGGTAGCTGCCGTCCACGGCGATCACCGCCGTGCGCTCCGGCTCCCCGGTGACCTGCCGGAAGAACCGCGACAGCAGCATCGCGGCCTCGGTCATCTGCGAGCCGGTGCTGCCCAGCCGGATGTGCCGCAGCCGCCCGGGCAGCCGGGCCGCGAGCGCGTTCGCGAACTCCACGGTGACGGCCGCCGGGCGGGCGTAGGACAGCAGCGTGGCGAACGGGAGCAGGTCGAGCTGCCGCCTGATCGCGGCGGTTACCTTCTGGTGGCCGTATCCGAGCGCCATGTTCCAGAGAGACGACCGGGCGTCCGCGTACCATTTCCCGCCGTAATCCCGTACGTATATCCCGCGTCCCTCGACGAGGAACTGATCACGGGACAGGTCGTCGTGGAGAAATCCGCGCATCGGCCTTGTCCCATGCCATAGCGCGTATTCGGAACTCGGGATCACGCAGGCTCCTTTCGCTGCCGAAAGGGTAACAGCGTTATGGCAAATGCCGCAGTAAGCATGCTCGGGAATCACTCGGAATGAATTAGCGGAATGCTCGTATTTACCCGGGGCCCGCGTCGTCCTGGCCGCTGCCGTCCTCTTCCCACACCCGCCGGGCGAGGTCGATCTTGGTCCAGGCGGGCCGCCCGGCCGCCTGGTACTTGGCCTTGACCCGGCGCAGGTACGTCCGGGCCGTATCGGGCCGGACGCCGACGTGCCTGGCCGCGGTCTCTAGCGTCATACCGGACACGTACGCCAGCAGCACCTCCCGTTCCCGTGCCGACAGGGCGGGAATGCCAGAGCCCGCAATTCCCGGAACGGCCGGCCCGGAACGGGCCCCGTCCGCGCCGTCCGGCGGGATGAGCGCGTCGGCGGCGACCCTGCGGACCGCCGCCGCTAAGTCGGCCAGGCCCCGTTCCCTGGCCAGGCAGCCGCGGGCGCCCGCCGCGAAGGCGCCGGCCATCGCCGCGGGCGCCCGCGCCGACCCGATGGCCAGCACCCGGTACCCGCGGGCGGCTAAGCCGCGCACCCGCTCGGCGGAGCGGACCTGCCCGGAGTCGCCGAGGTCGACAATCACGACCGCGCCGGCCGGCACGGCGGCGGGCAGCCCGGCGGGGTACGCGGCGATCGCCGCGAGGGACAGCCCGCCCAGGCCGGGCAGCCAGGCGGCTAACGCCTCGGCCATGATCTGGTTCTCCGTGACCAGGGCAATATCGATCGTGTCTGCCATGCCGTAGCCCTGCGTCGCTGACGAAGCCAGCCGTTAAGGGACAGGCCCGTCCGGAACCCATTGCGGGCTCGTCCTTAGTGTCGTCAGATCGGGTGACATGAAGTGTCAAGTATCACGATCTAGCGTCGGCAGGACAGTGAAATCCGCACTAAATACGATCACGCCGGGCCGTCTTTCCCGTGCCCGCCAGGCCGTGGATAGCCACCCGCAGGAGGGCAGAAGGGAGATGGCCGAGTTACCGGAGTTAGGCCGCGCGGTGCCCGGCCAGCCGGGCGGGGCGGCGGGCCAGGCCCGCGCGGCGGGTGGCGGTGCCCTGGTCGGGCGGGCCGCCGAGCTGGACCTGCTGCGCGGGGCCGTGGCCGGCCAGGACGGCCAGGCGCAGCTCATCGAGGTGGCCGGCGATCCCGGTACCGGCACGACGCGGCTGCTCGGCGAGTTCTGCGCGATGGCCGCCGCCGCCGGGCAGGTCGTGCTGTCCGGTCGGGCCACCGCGTTAGGCACCACCCCGTTCGCGCTGCTGCTGGACGCCCTGGGCCCGGCCGAGCGGCTGGCCGGCACCAGCCTGCGCGAGCTGTCGGGTGCGGGGCAGGCCGGGGCCGGAGTCGCCCGGCAGCGGCTCTACCAGGCCGGGGCAGCCGTGCTGGAGCTGGCCGGCGCGGGCCGGGGCGCGGCGGTGATCCTGGATGAGGTGCACCTCGCCGACGACGGTTCCGCCGGGTTCGTCGACTACCTGGTGCGGCACCCGCCTGCCGTGCCGTTCGAGCTGGCGCTCGGCTACCGGCCGCGCCAGCTCCCGCCGCCGCTGTCCCGCGCGCTCGGCCAGCTCTCCCCGATGGCCAGGACCCGGCTGGTGCTAGTGCCGCTGCCCGCCGCGCAGGCCGCCGCGCTGCTGCCCGGCACCGGGCCGGCCAGGTGCGCCGCCCTGCACGAGGCTAGCGACGGCAACCTGCATTTCCTGCACGCGCTGCGCCAGGCCAGCGAGGCCGCGCCGTGGCTGTCGCTGCGCGACCCCGAGGCGGTGTTCGAGCATTTCCGGCTCGCGGTGCTGCCTGGCGCGGTGCACGGCGAGCTGGCCGCGCTGCCGCCGGGCGCCGTCATGGTGGCCAGCGCCGCCGCGCTGGCCGGCGAGCGGTTCGACGCCGAGCTGGTCGCCGAAGCCGGCGCGATCGGCGGCAGCGACGCCCTGGCCGGGCTGGCCGAGCTCATCGCCAGGGACCTGATCAGGCCGGCCGGCCCGGCCTGGTTCCGCTACCGGCACCCGCTGCTGCGCGCGGCCGCCTACCAGCTGGCCGGCGCCGCCTGGCGGGCGCGGGCGCATGACCGGGCCGCGCGTGCCCTGGAACGGCGCTGTGCGCCGGCCGCGCTGCGTGCCGCGCATGTCGCGGCCGGGGCCGCAGGCGGCGCGGACGGCGGCGCGGCGGTCGGCGTGCTGACCAGGGCCGCCGAGTCGGTTCAGGCGACCCAGCCGGACCGGGCGGCGCACTGGCTCGGCGTCGCGGCCGGCCGGCTGCCCGCCCGCCAGGCGGACGGCGGCCAGCGGGTCGAGCTGCTGCTGTGCCGCGCGCGGGCGCTCGCCGCGAGCGGGCAGCTCGGCGACGGCCGGGAGCTGGCCCGCGAGGCACTGCGGCTGCTGGACGGCGAGCCCGCCGGATGCCGGATGCCGGCCGTGCTGGCCTGCGCGGCGGCTGAGCGGATGCTGGGCCGCTACGACGCGGCGGCCGGGCTGCTGACGGCGGAGCTGAGCCGGCTGGGCACCGCGCGGCCCGACGGCGAGCCCGCCGGCGCGCTGCGCGCGGAGCTGGCGCTTGTCGCCATCCGGCAGGGGCGCTTCGACGCGGCCCGCGAGCTGAGCCGGCTGGCGGGCCGGACGCTGGCCGGGGCCGACCGCGACGGTCTTGGCGCGGAGACCGCCACGATGTTCGCGGTGCACGCCGCCGCCGACAGCCAGTCGGGCTGCCCGGTCTCGGCCAAGCGCGACCTGCGGCCGGCCGCGGCCGCGCTCGACGGCCTGCCCGACGAGCGCGCGGCGACGGCGCTGGCGCTGTTCACCGAGGTGACGCGCGCCGAGCTGGCCCTGGGCGAGGACGCCGACGCGGCGCGGCACGCGGCCAGGGGAGCGGCGCTGGCCGCGCGGCACGGGCGCGGGCAGTTACACGCCGAGCTGTCGCTGCTGGCGGCGGCGGCGCAGCTCCGGCTGGGCTGGCTGGACGACGCGGCCGGCAGCGCGCAGGACGCGGCCGAGGCCGCGGCCCGGCTGGGCAGCCAGGAGCTGCGGCAGTGCGCGACCGCCTGCCAGGCCGGGATCGCGCTGTGGCGCGGCGACACCAGGGCCGGGCTGAGCCTGGCGCTGGCCGCGGCAGACGGCGGCGCGCTGCCGGGCGACTACCTGTGGCGCGGCTACGGCCAGGTCGTCCTAGGCTGGGCCCGGCTGGCCAGCGGCGCCCCGGCCGCGCAGGTCAGGCAGCTGCTCACGGCCGGCGGCCCCGGCCTGCCCGGCTTCCCGGCACCTCGGCGGCCCGCGGTGTATGACCTGCTGGCCCAGGCCGAGCTCGGGCCGGCGACGTGGCCGCCGCCCGGCGCTGGGCGGACCTGGCGGGCGCGGCGGCCGGCCGCCTGGGCCTGCCGGGCGCCGCCGGGTACGCGCTGCTGGCCAGGGCCAGGGTGGCGCTGGCCGCCGGCCAGGCCGGGCCGGCCGTCGCCGCCGCCAGGGCCGCGGCCGCCGCCTTCGCCGGGCTGGGCTGGCGCGGCGGCGAGGGCCAGGCCAGGCACCTGCTCGGCAGCGGCCTGGCTGCCGCCGGGCAGGCCAGCCAGGCGCAGCAGGAGCTGGGCCGGGCCAAGGAGCTGTTCGGCGCGTGCGGCGCGCAGCGGATGCGCGCCGGGGTGCTGAACTCCCAGCGCCGCCTGGCGGCCCGCCTGCCGCGCCGCCGCCGCCCGGCAGGCGGCGGGCCACGCGCCGGGCCCGCCGGGCTGACCGCGCGGGAGCGGGAGATCGTCGGCATGGTCACGGCCGGGCGCACCAACCGGCAGATCGCCGAGCGGCTGTTTCTCAGCACCAAGACCATCGAGACGCACCTGACGCACATCTTCGCCAAGCTCGGCGTCACCTCGCGCAGCGCGGTGGCGGGGTTGTTCGCCCAGCTCGACGAGCCCGGCCCGTAACGGTCACCAGCGCGAGGAGGCCGCCTGCCGCACCGCGGCGGCGAGCTGCTCGCGGCCCGGCCGCATGGCCTGGTCCAGTTCCGGCCCGAGGCCGAGCACCGCCGCGTCCGGCCTGGTCACCCGCAGCGGCGGCGCGGTCAGCCGCATCCGCTCGGCGGCGCTCGCGGCGACCTCCGCGCCCATCCCGCAGGACCGGTTGGAGTCGTCGATGACGACCAGCCTGCCGGTCCTGGCCAGCGAGCGCTCCAGCAGCTCCCAGTCGAACGGGTACACCGTGCGCGGGTCGATGACCTCGACCGAGACCTCGCCCTGCAGCCCGGCGGCCACCTCAAGCGCGTCGTGCACGTGCTGGCCGATGGCGACCACGGTGACGTCGGTGCCCGCGCGGCAGACCCGCCCGGTGCCCAGCGGTACCGGGCCAAGCGCGGCGTAGTCGGTGTCCTCGCGCAGCCCGAGCACCGGGATCGGCGCGCAGACCAGCACCGGGTCGTCGTCGCGGATGGCCGAGACCAGCAGGCCGTAGGCGTCGGCCGGGGTGGCCGGCACGACGGTCTTCACGCCCAGGTGCGCGAACAGGCTGTAGGGCTCGTCGCAGTGGTGCGCGCCCCAGTCCGGGCGGGCGCCGGCGCTGGGCAGCACGTAGGTCACCGGCACCGAGAACCGGCCGCCGCTGGTCAGCGAGAACCGGTTGGCCTGGTTGGCGATCTGCTCGAAGACCAGCATCAGCAGGCAGCCGATCTGGTACTCCACCACGGGCCGGCGGCCGGCCAGCGCGGCGCCGGTGGCGAAGTTGGTGAAGCCCTGCTCGGAGATCGGCGTCTCCAGCACCCGGCGCGGCCCGAACTGCTCCGCCAGGCCGGTGGTCAGGTTCCCGACCGCGCAGCTCATGTCCTCGCCGAGGACGAAGACGGCCGGGTCGCGGGTCATCTCGTCGCGCAGCGCCCGGTTCAGCGCCTTGGAGTAGGACAGCTTGGCCATGGCCCGGCCCTCCGTAGGGTCGCTCGTGCCGCCAGGGCGGCGGTCAGCAGGGGGCGCCGGGGCGGGCCCGCAGGCCGCTGGCGTAGAGGTAGTCGAAGCTGTCCGCCGGGTCGGGCCGCGGGCCGGCCAGCGCGAAGGCCACCGCGTCGGCCAGCAGCGCCTCGATCCCGGCGTCGATCGCCCGCCGCCGCCCGGCGGGCAGCCGGGCGCCCTGGGCCGCCACCGGGTCGCGCTCGCGCCAGGCCGCGACCTCGGCGTCCTCGCGGTAGTGCGGCAGCGTCTTGTCCTCGAAGGTGTGATGCGCGCCGAACCGGTAGGTGCGCAGCTCCAGCAGCGTCGGCCCGCCGCCGGCCCTGGCCCGGTGCACCGCCTCCCGCGCCGCGCCGGCCACCGTCACCGGGTCCATGCCGTCCACCGTCCGCGCCGGGATGCCGAAGGCGGCGGCCCGCCCGGTGATGGTGCCGGCCAGCGTGGCCTCGATCGGCACCGTCGCGGCGTAGCCGTTCCGCTCGCAGGCGAAGACGGCGGGCACCTGCCACAGCGCGGCCAGGTTCAGCGCCTCAAGCAGCGCCCCCTGGTTCATCGCCCCGTCGCCGAAGAAGCAGGCCACCACCCTGGCCGCGCCAGCCGCGGCGCCCGCGCCCGCCCCGTCCGCGGCGGCGCCGTCCGCCGCGCCCAGGTCCGCGTCCTCCTGCGCCAGCGCCCAGGCCACCCCGGCGGCCAGGCCGGCCTGGTGCCCGACCGTGCCGCCGGCGATGTACACGCCGGATGCCGGGTCGGCCGGGTGGAAGGAGTTGCTGCGGCCCCGGTTCACGCCGGTCACCCGGCCGCACAGCTCGGCCAGCAGCGCGCCGGGGTCCGTGCCCTTGGCGAGGGCGTGCCCGTGGCCGCGGTGATGGGTCACCAGCACGTCGCCGGGGCGCAGCCAGGCGCACACCCCGGCCGCCACCGCCTCCTGGCCGATGCACGGGTGGATGCCGCTGGCGATCTCCCCGGACCTGGCCAGCTCGATCGCGCGCTCCTCGAACCGGCGGATCAGCGCGACCGTGCGGTACAGGCCGGCATCCAGCGCGGCGGCATCCGGCGCGGCGTCGAGCCCGGCGTCGTCTTCCGGCATCGGGCGGCCCGCTAGGAGGCCGGGCTGTCGGCCGGCACGCCCGGCTTCGCCTGGCGGGCTATCTCGGCCGCGAAGTCCCGCACCGACACCACGGCCATCCGCTCCATGTCCTCATCCGCCAGGGCGACGCCGTAGGTTTCCTCGATGCGCGACGCCAGCGCGATGACCGCGAGCGAGTCCAGGTCGATGCCGGCCGGGCCGAACTTGCTGTCCGGGCCCGACTCCTCCAGATAGAAGTTCATCTCGCCTAGGACGCCGAAGATAAAGGCGATGACGTCGTCCACCATCAGGGAAACTGTCCTTCCTGTCATGAGGCGCGTGCCCCGACCTGGTCGAGGAACAGCGCCAGTCCGTCGGTGCGCGGCGCGACCTCCAGGGCGGGGTCGTCGTTGAGGATGCCCTGCTGGAGCGCGTGCAGCCGGCGGCAGGGCTCCAGGCCCAGTTCCTCGCGCATCGTGGCGCGGAGCTGCTGGAACACCGCCAGCGCCTCCTGCCGCCGGCCGCTGCGGTGCAGCGCGATCATGAACTGGGCGTGCAGGTTCTCGTGCAGCCGGTGCTCGGGCATGACGCCGGCCAACTCGGCCAGCAGCTCGTGATGGCGGCCGAGCCGGAGCCGTGCCTCGATGCTCTGCTCCATGGTGGTCAGCCGTGACTCATCAAGCCGCTTGACCTGCGGGTAGAGCACCGGTCCCGGCCGCACGTCGGCCAGCGCCGGGCCGCGCCACAGCCGCTGCGCCCGGGTCAGCAGGTCGGCGGCCAGGCCGTCCTGCCCGGCCGCGAGCGCCGCCCGCCCGGCCGCGGCCAGCCGCTCGAAGTCGGGCACGTCGCAGCCGCCGGGCGGCGCGGCCAGCAGGTACCCGCCGGGCCGGGTGACCAGCACAGCGCCGGCCACCGCCGCGGCCGGGCAGGACAGCGCGGCGGCCAGCAGCTTGCGCAGGTGCAGCACGTAGGTCTGCAAGGTGGTCAGCGAGCTGGCCGGCGGCGCGTCCCCCCACAGCTCCCTGATCAGCGCGGTCAGCGGCACGCTCTGGCCGGCCTGCAGCGCGAGCACCGCCAGCACCGAGCGGAGCTTGGGCGCGGACGGCGTGGCGCTGCGCCCGTCATGGCTGACCAGCAGCGGCCCGAGCACGCGGACCTCCAGGCCGGGCGGCGGGTCGGGCAGGCTCATCAGCCCAGCGTGCGCGCGGCGGGCCGGTGCCAGCATCGGGGAATCCCCTTGACCAGCCCCCGGCATGCCCACGGCGCGGACGCGGCGCTCCGCCCGGCCGGGCGCGGCGCGCTCCCGAGCGTTCCCCGACCGGAATCCGGCGGCTCCCGGCTTACGGTGAAAGTCAGGCCGGCCCGGGGCGCCGGACAGCCAGCGACGGGGCAGGGCGGAAGGAGGGCACCG
Organism: uncultured Actinomycetota bacterium; assembly: GCA_963725175.1. Taxonomy (GTDB): domain Bacteria; phylum Actinomycetota; class Actinomycetes; order Streptosporangiales; family Streptosporangiaceae; genus DASUBV01. The sequence continues at coordinate 245,159 of CAVRXH010000006.1, read as the reverse complement.
TGACCGCCAGGGCGATCCGCGCGGCACTCGCCGCCGACGCCGCGCTCGGCGCCGGCAACGTGCTGACCAGGCTGCGCGAGCACGGCGCCGATCCCGCCGGGCCGGGCATCACCTTCGACGTGCCGGTGGACGGGCACCCCGCCTGGGCGCCGCTGACCCTCGGCGCGCTGACCCGCGCCGTCGCCCGCCGGGCCGCCTGGCTGCACGGGCTTGGCATCAGGCCCAGGGATCCCGTCGCCGTCTACGCGACCTCGGCCGCCGACACCCTGCTGTCCTTCCTCGCGCTCACCTGGCTGGGCGCCATCCCCGCGTTGCTGAATGGCGGCATGCCCGGCGAGATCGCCGCTGGCTACATCGCGCGGCTGCGCGCCGCCGCGCTGCTCACCGACGCCGCGCACGGCGCCCTGCCGGCCGGGCACGACCTCGGCGTGCCGCTCGCCGCCGACCTGACCGGGGCGGCCACGGGTGACCCGGACGCCGCGCCCGCCCCGTACCGGCCGCACCCCGACGACCCGATCGCGATCACGCACTCCTCGGGGACCACCAGGGTGCCCGCGGCGGTCGTGCACAGCCACGCCAGCCTGTTCGCCGCGATCCGCCTGCTGCGCCTGAACGAGCCGCGCCCGCACGGTGCCGTCCGGGTGCTGTCAGTCCTGCCCGCCGCGCACACCGCGGGGATCATCACCCTCAACGAGGCGCTGTGCAACCGCTACGAGCTGGCCTTCCTGTCCGGCCAGGGCGGCGCGCCAGGTCACAGCGGCCCGGTGGTGCTGGACGCCATCGAGTCCTGGCGGCCGAGCTGGGTCTTCGGGTTCGCCGTCACCTGGGCCGAGCTGGCCCGCTACGACCTGGCCGCGCGCGACCTGGCCAGCGTCAGCCTCTGGTACAACACCGGCGACTGCGCGCACGAGGCGCACGTGCGGCGGCTGATCGCGGCCGGCAGCCACCCGTCCTTCGACGGCGGCCGGCTGGCCAGCGCGCCCGGCTCGCGGTTCAGCGACTGCATCGGCTCCACCGAGATGGGCCACGCGGCGTTCCACATCATGCACCGGCCGGGCAGCGGCAGGTACGGGCGGTGCGTGGGCCGGCCGTACGGCTTCGCGCGGATCGCGCTGCTTGACCTGGCCACCGGCGAGCCGGTGCCAGACGGGCAGGTCGGGCACGTGGCGCTGAAGTCGCCAACCGTGGCGCCCGGCTACTGGAACGACTCGGCGAGCACTTACCGCAGCCGGCTCGGCGGCTGGTACCTGACCGGCGACCTGATGTACCGGGACGCCGGCGGCTGGTACTACCACGTGGACCGGGCGGCCGACGCGGTCGACCTCGGCGGCGGGAACTGGCTCTACACCGCGCTGTCGGAGGAGCGGATCCTGGCCCGCTGCCCGGACGTGCGGGACTGCACGGTGCTCGGCGGCCGCCCCGACGGGCCGCGCGGCCCGGTGGCCACCGACGTGCTGCTGCTGCTCGCCGCCGGCGCCGACCCGGCGGCCGACCGGCGGGCAGCCATCGCCGCCGCGCTCGGCCCGGCGGCCGCCGCCACGCTGCGCGGCATCGTGGTGCTGCCCGACGAGGAGATCATCACCGGCCCGACCGGCAAGGTGCGCAAGTTCCTCATGCGGCAGCACCGCTTTGCGGGCGCGGCTGGCGGCCCCGGGTAGTCCCGGGCCCGCCAGCCGCACCCGCGGCCGGTACCTAGCGGGTGAAGTCGATCTGGATGCTGCGGAACTCGGTGAACCGGTGCGGGTAGCCGTCGCCGGGGCCGTTCTGGCTGTCGTCGCCAGCCGCGGCGATCTTCTTCAGCACGTTCAGGCCCCTGGTGACGACGGCGAACGGCGTGTAGTCCGGCGGCAGGGCGGTGTTCTTCCAGACGAAGAAGAACTGGCTGCCGTTGGTGTTCGGGCCCGCGTTGGCCATCGCCACCGTGCCGGCCGGGTAGGTCGCGCCGGTCAGGTTCTCGTCGTTGAACTTGTAGCCGGGCCCGCCAGAGCCGGTGCCCGTCGGGTCACCGCACTGGAGCACGAAGATGCCCTTGATGGTGAGCCGGTGGCAGTGCGTCCCGTTGTAGTACTTGTGCCCGGCCAGGAACCGGAACGAGAACGTGGTGCACGGCGCCTTGGCGGTCAGCGCTCGGATCACGATGAGGCCCTGGGTGGTGTGCATCCGGGCGACGTAGGCCCTGGCCGCCTTCTTCGGGGTGAACGGCGGCAGGCCCTTGTACCGGTCGAACGGCACCGCCTTGGTGAAGCCGCAGCCGGAGGTGGCCGCGCGGCCGGCCGTCCTGGGCTCGAGCAGGAGCTGGCGCGCGGCGGTGGCGTGGCCGGCGGCGGCCGGGTGCGCCGGGGCCAGCGACGCCGCGCTGGCCGTGGCCGCGCCGGCCAGGCCGAGCACGACCGCGGCGGCGGCGGTTATGGCGAAGATCCCGTGCTTTCGCATGTTCCGGGCCTTTCTGCTGGGCATTACGGCTGCGTCAGCCTAAGAGAGGCGCCATCACCGCCGATAGATCCATTTAGCTAGATCACGGTGCGCACCCAGCCGGTCACCAGCGGCGTCACCGGCCCGGCGTGCCCGCCTGGGCGTCTTCCCGCCGGGACCCGGGCGCCGGGCAGCCGCCGGGGCCGGTACCTTGGGGGCTCATGAGCACAGGCCAGGCCGATCATGGCGCCGCCGCGCCGCCGCCCGTGCTGGACGACGTGGACCGCGCGGTCGTGGCCGCGCTGCGGGCCGACGGCCGGATGTCCATGCGCGCGCTGGCCGCCCAGCTGCACATCTCCCGTGCCGGGGCCTACACCAGGGTGCAGCGCCTGGAGGCCGCCGGGGTGATCACCGGCTACGCCGCCAGGGTCGACCCGCAGCGCTACGGGTACGGGCTGTCCGCCTACGTGCACCTGAAGATCGCCCAGCCTTCGTGGAAGCAGCTCCGCGCCCGGCTCCAGTCCTTCCCCGAGGTCGAGCACGCGGCACTGGTGTCCGGCGACACCGACATCGTGCTGCTGGTCCGCACCCGCGACCTGGGCGCCATGCGCGAGCTGGTGCTGGAGAACTTCCAGAGCATGCCCGAGGTGCTGTCCACCCAGACCGTGCTGATCTTCGACGAGCTCGGCCACGACACCGCGAACGGTGCCAGCGCGGCCGACCCGGAGGGATAGCCGCGCCGGCGGTGCCCAGCGCTGTAGGTGGCGCAGCGCTATAGGTGGCGCAGGGCGGTCAGCGGGGCCTGCACGCAGTCGGCGACGAAGCGCAGGAAGCCGCCGGCCTCGCCGCCGTCGCAGACCCGGTGGTCGAAGGCCAGCGTCAGCTCGGTGACCTGCCGGGGCACGACCTGGCCGCCGACCACCCAGGGCCGGGCGATGACCCGGCCGATGCCCAGGATCGCCACCTCGGGGTGGTTGATGATGGCCGCCGAGCCGTCCACGCCGAACACGCCGTAGTTGTTGATCGTGAACGTCCCCCCGGCCAGCTCACCCGGTGTCAGCGCGCCGTCCCTGGCCCGCCCGGTCCGCTCGGCCAGCGCCGCCGAGAGCTGCTCCAGCGTCGCGGCCTGGGCGTCGCGGAGCACCGGGACGACCAGGCCGCGCGGGGTCTGGGCCGCGAACCCCAGGTGCACCGCCGGGCCCAGCACGATCTCCTCGCCCTCGATCCTGGCGTTCAGCCGGGGGTACCGGGCGAGGCCGAGCAGCGCGAACCTGGCGACCAGCGCGAGCAGGCTGATCTTCGGGGCGGCCTCGTCGGCGTTCAGGCTGGCCCGCAGCGCCATCAGCTCGGTGGCGTCGGCGTCCACCCAGACGGTCGCCTCGGGGATCTCGCGGCGCGACCTGGCGAGCCGGTCCGCCATCACCTTGTGCGCGCCCCTGATCGGGATTCGCTGGAGGCCGGCCGGGCCGTCCGCCGCGCGAGCCGGCGGAACGGCCGCCGCCGCGATGGCCTGGTCCACGTCGCGCCGGGTGATCAGCCCGCCGGGGCCGGTGCCGCGCAGCACCGCCAGCTCGAGCCCGGCCTGGCGGGCCAGCCGCCGCACGACCGGCGAGACCACGGCGGGCCGGCCAGCGCCGCCCGTTTCGTGTCCTGCTGCTCCCGCCACGGGAGCTGACCTGGCCGGGACGGCGCCGTTGACGTCCCGGCCGGCAGCAGCCCCGTTTGCGGGCTGTCCTGTGCGCCCCTGGCCGGCCGGGGCGGTCGGGGCATGCTGGCGGCGGGACCTGCGCCGGGAGCTTGTCCCCGGCGTGCCGTAGCCGACCAGCACCTGTCCGCTGCCGCCGTCCTCGCCGTCCGCCGGGTCCGGGGACACAACCCCGGGCTCGGCGAACGCCGATCGCGCTGGCACCGGTGCCGGCGCCGCCGCTGATACTGGCGCCGGCACCGGCTGTCCGTGATTCCCCCGCGGCTGACTCCCTCGCGGCTGGCCGGGGGCAGCCGATGCCCCGGCCTGCGTCACCGTGATGAGCGGCGCTCCCACGGCCAGTACGTCGCCAGGCTCGCCGTGCAGCTCGGCCACCTGCCCCGCGAACGGCACCGGCACCGCGACGACCGCCTTGGCGGTCTCCACCTCGACCACGGCCTGGTCCACGGCGACGGTGTCGCCAACCCCGACCAGCCAGGACACGATCTCCGCCTCGGTCAGGCCCTCGCCGAGGTCCGGCAGCAGGAACGCGGCCATCTAGCTGCCCGCCCCGCCGCCGCCGTCGCGCAGTGGCGCCGTCTCATCCCACTGCAGCCGGTCGATCGCGTCCAGGATCTTGTCCGCGCTCGGCAGGTGATGCTCCTCCAGGTGCGGCGGGGGATAGGGGATGTCAAGACCGGCCACCCGGGCGACCGGCGCCTCCAGGTAGTGGAAGCACTGCTCGGTCAGCCGCGCCGCGACCTCGGCCCCGTACCCGCAGAACTTGCTCGCCTCGTGCACCACGACCGCCCGCCCGGTGCGCCGCACCGAGGCGGCAACCGTCGCGTCGTCGAACGGGGCCAGGGTGCGCAGGTCGATGACCTCCACGCTGCGGCCCTCGTCCTGCGCGGCCTGCGCCGCCTCCAGCGCGGTGGCGACCGTGCCGCCGTAGCTGATCAGCGTGACGTCGCTGCCGGGCCGCCGGATCACCGCCTGATCGATGGCCGTGCCGGTGTGGTCGAGCACGGCGGTCTCCTTCGCCCAGTACCGCCGCTTGGGCTCCAGGAAGATCACCGGGTCGGGGCAGTCGATCGCCTGGCGCAGCAGCGCGTAGGCGTCCGCCGGGCTGGCCGGGGTGACGACCCGCAGGCCGGGGGTGTGCGTGTAGTACGCCTCGGAGGAGTCGCAGTGGTGCTCCACGCCGCCGATGCCGCCGCCGTAAGGCACCCGGATCACCACCGGCAGCTCCAGCGCGCCCCTTGTCCGGTTGCGCAGCTTGGCCAGGTGGCTGGTGATCTGCTCGAACGCCGGGTAAGCGAACGCGTCGAACTGCATCTCCACGACCGGCCGCAGGCCGTTCATCGCCATGCCGATCGCGGTGCCGACGATCGCCGACTCGGCCAGCGGGCTGTCGAACACCCGGTCCTCGCCGAAGGCGGCCGCCAGCCCGTCGGTGACCCGGAACACCCCGCCGAGCGTGCCGACGTCCTCGCCGAAGATCAGCACCCGGTCATCGGCGCGCAGCGCGTCGGCCAGCGCCCGGTTCAGCGCCCCGGCCATCGTGACCGGCGCGGCCGGGGCCGGCGCCAGCTTCCGTTCCGCCGTCGCGGTCATGACGCCGCTCCGGCCTGGCCGGGCTGCGCGGCTTCGGCTAGCTGTGCGGCTTCCGCTAGCTCGCGGGCCAGCTCGTCGCGCTGGCGGGCCAGCTCCGCCGTCGGCTCCGCGTACACCCAGCGGAACAGGTCACCCGGGTCGGTCACCGGGTCCTCGTGCATCCGGCGCCGCAGCTCAGCCGCGGCCTCCTCCGCTTCGGCCTCGATCGCCGCGATGGCCGCGTCGTCCAGCAGCCCGCGCCCGCGCAGGTACGCCCGCAGCCGGTCCAGCGGGTCGCGGGCCAGCCAGGCCGCGACCTCGTCGTCCGCCCGGTACCTGGCCGCGTCGTCGGCGTTGGTGTGCGCCTCGATCCGGTAGGTCAGCGCCTCGATCAGCGTCGGGCCGCCGCCCGCCGCCGCGTGCTCCACCGCCCGCCGCACCGCCGCGTACACCGCCGCCGGGTCGTTCCCGTCGATCAGCACGCCGGGGATGCCGTAGCCGATGCCCTTGTGCGCCAGCGTCGGCGCCGCTGTCTGCTTGGCCAGCGGGACGCTGATCGCGTAGCCATTGTTCTGCACGAAGAAGATCACCGGGCTGCGCCACACGCCCGCGAAGTTCAGCGCCTCGTGCGTGTCGCCCTCGCTGGTCGCGCCGTCGCCGAGCATGACCAGCGCGACGCTGTCCTCGCCGCGCAGCTTCGCCGCGTGCGCCACCCCGACCGCGTGCGGCGCGGCCGTGGCCAGCGGCGTGCACTGCGGGGCTACCCTTGTCGCCGCCGGGTCGTAGCCGCAGTGCCAGCTCCCGCGCAGCAGCGTCAGCACCTCGACCGGGTCGATGCCGCGCGCCGCGACCGCCATCGAGTCGCGGTAGGTCGGGAACAGCCAGTCGGCCGGCCGCAGCGCCGCGACCGCGCCGATCTGGCACGCCTCCTGGCCGCGCGACGACGGGTAGACCGCCAGCCTGCCCTGCTTCGTCAGCGCCGTCGCCTGCGCGTCGAACCGGCGGCCCAGCACCATCTGGCGGTGCAGCCCCGTCAGCACCTCATCGGACGGCATGGACAGCTCGGCGCAGGCCAGCTCGCCACCGCGGGGGTCCAGCAGGGCCAGCGGCGCCGAGGGCAGTGCCAGCCGGGGCTTGGTGAGCCGGGGCTTGCGCCGCCGGGACGCGGCCGGGGCCACGGATGTCACGGACACTCCGATCATGGAAATGCGAGGATCATGAAAATGCGAGCATTCCGGTCAGACAGCTACTTGCTAAGTCTGCAACCACTCGTTCCGAACGTCTAGCGAGCGCCTCATGGTGCAGACATAGTGACCCGAATCCGGGCTGAAAGCAGGCAACTGGCTCTGCCAGCCTGGCCCGTGCGCGCCCGGCGTGGACAGGTTGCCGGCCCTCCGGCCGGTGCCCGGGCCGGCCGGCTGGTCCGCCGCGCTCGCTGGCCCTCCCCGCCGCGCCCGCTGGCCGCCCCGCCGGGCCCGGCGGTATCATTCATTACTGAACGTTCGGTCGGGAATCACCGGCGGGACAGACGCCGATCAGACACCGATGGAGCTGGCGGATGGCGCTGCGCAGTTACGTGAACGGGTCCTGGGCACAGCCCTCGGCGGAGGGCACGCCGCTGCTGGACGCGGTGACCGGGGAGCAGGTCGACACGATCTCCTCGGCCGGCATCGACATGGCGGCCGCGCTGGAGTACGGCCGCTCCGTCGGCGGCCCCGCGCTGCGCGCGCTGACCTTCCACGAGCGGGCCGCGATCCTCAAGGCCGCCGGGCTGTTCCTGCGCGAGCAGCGGCCCGAGCTTTACGCGCTGTCCGCGCGCACCGGCGCGACCCTCGGTGACTCGAAGTTTGACGTCGACGGCGGCATGGGCGTGCTGCTCAGCTACGGCAGCAAGGGCCGCCGCGAGCTGCCCGCTTCCACCGTGCTGCTGGACGGCGAGACCGAGCAGCTCGGCAAGGGCGGGCGGTTCCTCGGCCAGCACATCCTGACCTCCCGGCACGGCGTCGCCGTCCAGGTCAACGCCTTCAACTTCCCCGTCTGGGGGCCGCTGGAGAAGTTCGCCCCCGCGTTCCTGGCCGGGATGCCCAGCCTGATCAAGCCCGCCAGCGCCACCGCCTACCTGACCGCCCGGATGACCGAGCTGCTGATCTCCTCCGGCCTGCTGCCAGAAGGGTCGCTCCAGCTCATCTGCGGCAGCGCCGGCGACCTGCTCGATCACCTGCGCGAGCAGGACGTGCTGTCCTTCACCGGCTCCGCGTCCACCGCCCGCCAGCTCCGCTCGCACCCCAATGTCGTCGCCCAGTCCGTCCGGTTCAACGCCGAGGCCGACTCGCTGAACTGCTCCATCCTCGGCCCCGACGCCGGGCCGGGAACCCCCGAGTTCGACCTGTACGTGAAGCAGCTCGTCACCGAGATGACCGTCAAGGCCGGGCAGAAGTGCACCGCCATCCGGCGTGCCATCGTCCCGGCCGGCCTGCTCGGCGACGTCGCCCAGGCCGTGTCCGCCCGGCTCGCCAAGGTCACCGTCGGCAGCCCCGCCGACGAGTCGGTCCGGATGGGCGCGCTCGCCAGCCTCGCCCAGCGCGACGAGGTGCGGCGTGCCGTGAAGGCCCTGCTCGGCGCCGGAACGCTGGTCTTCGGCGACCCCGAGCACGTCGAGCTGACCGGCGCCGACGCCGACCGCGGCGCGTTCATCTCCCCGGTGCTGATCCGCGCCGATGACCCCGGCCGCGCCGAGCCGCACGACATCGAGGCATTCGGCCCCGTGTCCACGCTGATCGGCTACTCAGGAACCGCTCAGGCCATCGAGCTGGCCGCTCGCGGTCGTGGCAGCCTGGTCGGCTCCATCGTCACCGGCGACGCCGACTTCGCCCGCGACGTCGTGCTCGGCGCCGCGCCCTGGCACGGGCGGCTGCTCGTGCTCGACTCCGATGACGCCCCCGAGTCCACCGGGCACGGCTCGCCGCTGCCCATGCTCGTGCACGGCGGCCCCGGCCGGGCCGGCGGCGGCGAGGAGCTCGGCGGCATCCGCGGCGTCACCCACTACATGCAGCGCACCGCCGTGCAGGCCAGCCCCCGGGTGCTCGCCAAGGTCACCGGCCGCTGGCAGCCCGGCTGCGAGCGCGCCGCCGACGGCGGCCACCCGTTCCGCAAGTCCCTCGCCGAGCTGCGGATCGGCGACTCCGTCATCGCGGGCCCGCGGACCGTCACCGAGCAGGACGTGGCCCACTTCGCCGAGTTCACCGGCGATACGTTCTATGCCCATACCGACCCGGTCGCGGCGGCCGCCAACCCGTTCTTCGATGGCATCGTCGCGCATGGCTACCTGGTGCTGTCGCTGGCCGCCGGCCTGTTCGTGGATCCAGACCCCGGGCCGGTGCTGGCCAACTACGGCATCGACAACCTGCGGTTCATCACCCCCGTCTACCCCGGCGACGCGCTCACCGTCGCGCTGACCTGCAAGGCGATCACCCCGCGCGGCGGCAGCGAGCACGGCGAGGTCCGCTGGGACGCCGAGGTCACCAAGCAAGGCGGCGCAGTGGCCGCCCGCTACGACGTCCTCACCATGGTCGCCAACACCCGGTAGCCCGCCGGGATCGCACTAGGCAGCACAGCCTTCGTGGTGTTTAGCGGCTGCGGGTAGCGACGATTTCGCGCTGCCTGCGCGTCCAGTAGTCAACGATCTGCTGACGCGAGGCTGGGAGGGCGTCGTCCGGGTCGACATCGTCGAAGTAGCCGAGGCCAAGGAGGACGTGGTTGATCGCCTGGTCCGGATATTCAGGCTGGAAGCGCTCAAGGAAGAGCGATAGTCCTTCATCAGCCGTGCGGCCCGTCTGCTGTTCGATCGTCATGAGGTCGAAGTAGTCGCGGAGTTCGCCCCGATCACCCACGACCTTGAGCTTCATCGCCATCAGGTCGCTGATGCCTGCGACACAGAGCCCGTCGACGTGCGTGGGCTTTTCCAGCAGGCGCTGTGGGCGTGCCTCGTCCGCGTGCAGGAATTGCACTCTGGTGGCGGAGAACACGCCGTTGAGCGTGCCAGGTACGCGTTCGGTGACCGCGAACGGTCCGGCCGCGGCCAGCCTCGTGATGAGCTCGTCCAGATCGACGCTGTCCCGATGAAAGAAAAAGTCCAGGTCCCGGCTTACTCGGTGAGCGAGATGCACGGCAATGGCTGTGCCTCCGCCGAGATATGCGGTCGGCGGGACGATGGGGGCGATGATCTCCCAGGTCGATGCCGTATCCGTCGGCAGGATGAGCCGGGTGCGTTCAGACGGCATGCGCGTACCTGGCCAGGTTGTGTGCGAGTGCGCGTTGCGCGGGCTCGAGACCACGGGTGCTTGCCGCGTGTTCCCAGGCGCTGGCGGGAAGGTTGACCGAGCCCCAGGCAAGGCCGTCTGGGTCGAACGCCGTGAGTAGCCGCCTGGCGATGTAGGGCGCTGAACTGGTGATATCAAGCTGTGCGGAGGCTGTGTTCCAGAACAAGTGCCGCAAATACGGCGGCACCCGCTTGGCACGCGATCGGCTGGCGCTGTGCGGGAGACGGATCTTCGCCACGAGCGGTGCGAGAGCGAGCCATTCAGCTGACCCGAACCGTACCCGGTAGACCGTCGCGGATGTGGCGTGGCCCTGGGCGATCATGGTCGGTGTCTGGGTGATCAAGCCCTTGGCTAGGAGACGCGACAGTGCCCGTCCCGCAGCCGTCGGGCTGACGCCAGCACGCCGTCCCGCCTCACGGACCGAGATAACGCCACGGGAAGCCCTGGACAAGGCGGCGAGCACCTGCGCGTCCGTTCGGGACAAGTCAGGTATCAGGGCAGAGACTCCCAGCTCGCGGGCAAGCTCGCCGACTTGGTCCTCGGTCAGGTGAAAGACTCCGGATGAGTTCTTCTCCACCGGCAGTCCCAGGCGATCCACCGCGCGCCGTATACGCGGAGACGAGGTCCCCAGTTGCCTCGCCGCGTCGGCGAGACTGTAGGTGTCCATATCGTTATTGTAGCTTGATTACTCTTCTTCCGCTGGTTGCGGACCGAGCCGCTTGGCGCCGGTCATGATCGCGACGGCGTCGGCCATCGTGGTGGTGGCGGGAGTAACGACGGCGGCGCACTGGCCCAGCCGCTGGATGTGGATGCGGTCCGCGACCTCGAACACATGCGGCATGTTGTGGCTGACCAGGATCACCGGCATGCCCTGCCGCCGCAGCTCCTTGATCAGCTCAAGGACCTGGTTCGACTCCCGGGTGCCGAGGGCGGCGGTCGGCTCGTCGAGGATGATCACCTTGGAGCCGAATGCGGCCGCGCGGGCGACGGCGACGGCCTGCCGCTGGCCGCCCGACAGGGTCTCAAGACGCTGGGTGATGTCCTGCACCGTGGTGATGCCCAGCTTGCTGAGCTGCTCCCGTGCGCTGCTGCGCATGCCGCGGGTGTCGAGCGTGCGCAGCAGCACGCCGAGCGGCCCGCGCTTGCGGACCTCCCGCCCCAGGAACATGTTGCTGGCGATGTCCAGCGCGGGTGCCACGGCCAGCGTCTGGTAGACTGTCTCGATACCGGCCAGCCGGCTGTCACTCGGGCTCTTGAACGAGACCGGCCTGCCCTCCAGCAGGATTCTCCCCCGGTCGGGCTGGAGGGCCCCGGTGAGGCACTTGATCAGCGTGGACTTTCCGGCGCCGTTGTCACCGATGATCGCCAGCACCTCGCCGGCGTCGAGCACGAGGTCGACGCCGGACAGGCCGATCACGTGACCGAACGTCTTGACCAGGCCGCGTGCCTCCAGCACGTGCGCGGCGGGCTCGGCCGGGACGTCTGCTCCGGGTGCCGGGGCGGGCGCGTCCCCGGTGCCGGCGGCGGACTCGCGCGATGGCGCACTCATACCTTAACCCTCCGGATCCACTGGTCCATGGCGACCGCGCCGATCACGAGGATGCCCAGCGCGATCGGCTGGTAGAGATCGTTGACGTTGGCGAGCGTCAGGCCGGAGGTGAAGACGACCACGATCAGGGCGCCAAACAGGGTGCCGATCACGCCGCCGCGGCCGCCGAACAGGCTGGTGCCGCCGATCACCACCGCGGTGATGCTCTGCAAGTTGGCGTCGACCGCGTTGTTCGGGCTGGCCGCGCCGGTGTAGCCGACCGAGACCCAGGCCGCGATGCCGATGATCAGCCCGGCCAGCACGTAGACCGAGAAGATGACCCGGTTAGTGCGGATGCCGGCCAGCCGCGCCGCCTCCGCGTCGTCTCCGACCGCGAACACGTGGCGGCCCCACTGGGTCCTGCTCAGCATGTAATTGACCACGAGGTAGACGCCGAGCACCACCAGCACGCCGTAGATCAGGTTCAGCGGCCCGATGTTCAGCGGGTCACCGGTCCAGTTGAGGATGGCGGGCATCTGCGACGCCTGGACCGTCTGGCCGTTGGAGTAGACCAGCCCGATGGAGGTGAAGATGCTCAGCGTGCCGAGCGTGACGATGAACGGCGGCAGCCGGATCTTGGTGACCAGCGCGCCGTTGACCACCCCGGTCGCGAGGCCGACGGCCAGCCCGGCCGCCAGCGCGATCGCCCCGGCCAGGTGGTTGTTCGCGGCTAGCTGGGCCATGTAGAGCTGGGCCAGGATCATCGCCGCGCCGATCGAGAGGTCGATCCCGGCGGTCAGGATGATCACTGTCTGCGCGGCGCCGAGCGCCGCCACGACAGCGACCTGCTGAAGCATCAGCGAGATGTTCTCGGCCGCGATAAAGCGCGAGTTGAGCAGGCCGAACACGATGCACGACAGCACGAGCACCGCGAGCGGGCCGAGCGCCGGGTGAGAGTGCAGCGGCCGCTGGATCCGGTCCAGCGGCGTCAGCCGCGGGATCAGCTGGTCGAGTTCATTCTCCGGTGCGAGGGCGGCAGGCGTGTCGGTCATGGGTTCCTTGATCCGGGTTCGCGGGCAGGCGGGGGTTCCGGGGGCCGGGGTGCGGGTCCCCGCCGCCGGGCGCGAGCCACGGCGGCGGGAACCTCGCGGGAAACGGGGCTCAGCCCCAGCACAGCTGCTTGGCTGCGGCGACATTGATGCTGGGCACGCCGGACTGCGGATCGTTGGTGTACAGCCTGGTCCCGGTGTTGAAGAAGCCCAGGCCGGGCGAGGTCGCCGGGTGCTTGTGCTTGGTCACCAGGTTGTAGATGGCGTCCACGCCGTCGGCGGCCATCTTGCCGGGGAACTGGCCGGCGGTCGCGCCGATCTGGCCCCGCTGGACGTAGGGCAGGTTGGAGCAGCCGCCGTCGATAGCGACCAGGATCGCCTTGCTGTGCGCCGCGGCCAGGGCCTGCGCCGCGCCCTCGGCAGCCGGCTCGTTGATGGCGTAGACGAGGTTGATGTGCGGGTCCTTCTGCAGGCAGGTCTGCATCGCGGACTTGCCGCCGGGGATCGCGCCCAGCGTCGGGAGCTGGCAGGAGATCTTGTAGCTGCCGCCCTTTCCGCCGGTGTAATGACCGTTCTTCGGCTCCCTGCCGTTGATTCCGGGGTCGCCGACGGCGATTCCCATGCCCTCAAGGAAGCCGTGATCGCGGTCCACGTCCACCGAGACGACCTGGTTATTGAACAGGTCAAGCATGGCGATGTCGGCGGACTTGCCCGCCAGTTTCGCAGCCGCCCACTGGCCGTCGAGCTTTCCCGCCGCGGTGTTTTCAGTCGCGTAGGTGAGATTCACCGTGCTGGCCGGGATAGGCGCGGTGTCGAGCGCGATGGTGTACAGGCCCGCGGCGCGCGCCTTCTGCAGCGCGGCATTCACGGCGTTGCCGTTCACGGTGATGATGATGCCGGCGTCTCCGGCCGCGATCGCGTTGTCGATGGCCGTGATCTGGGTCGCCGTGTCACCGTCGGTGGTGCCGGCCGAAACGGTCAGCTCGACGCCGCGCTTGGCGGCGTCCGCCTTCGCGCTCTTCTCCATCGACACGAAATAGGGGTTGGAGAACGTCTTGAGGATCAGGGCAACCTTGACGCTCTTGCCGCCCGAGCTGCTGCCGGAGCCGCCCGGGCCGCTGGAGCCGCAGGCCGCCAGGGAAACGGCGGTGACCGCGGCGAGTAACGAGACGATCAGGGGCCGGCGTGGCCGCAGCCGCTCGACCTGGCCGGGTAGACGGTTACCAGATAGCACGAGGTTTCTCCTTCTTCTGGATGGTCTCCCGCTGCGGCAGCGGCCTGGATAACGTTGCTGGAGACAACGTTGTCCGGGACAATATAGGTGGTCAACTTTGACTGTCAAGGGCCCGTATATACCGTTAATTATTGTTGGTAGAGTCCGTTATTGAGTGCGGTGCGGCTGAGGGTGGGGAAACGTTGTCCAGGGTAGAGGCAACTAATGGCACTGGTCAGGAAGGCCCTGGGCGGCGCCCGCGGCCGACCATGCGCGACGTGGCTGCCCTGGCCCGGGTGAGCCTGAAGACGGTGTCCAGGGTGGTCAACGGCGAGAGCAGCGTCGCGGCCGATCTGGCGGCCCGGGTGCACCGGGCCGCCGCCGCGCTGGACTACCGGCCGAACCTGACCGCCCGCAGCCTCCGCAGCAGCGACCGCCGCACCCGGACCATCGGGGTGCTGCTCGAGGACGTCGCGAACCCGTTCTCGTCCGCACTGCACCGGGCGGTGGAAGACGTCGCCAGCAGCCGCGGGGTGGCGGTGTTCGCCAGCAGCGTGGACGAGGATCCGCAGCGCGAGCGCAAGCTGGCGCTGGCCCTCATCGCCCGGCAGGTGGACGGGCTGATCATCGTTCCGGCCGGGGATGACCAGAGCTACCTGGCCAATGAGCAGCGCTCCGGGCTGAGCCTGGTATTCGCCGACCGGCTGCCCCGGCTGCTGCGCGCGGACGCCGTGGTTTCCGACCACGTCGGCGGCGCCCGGCTCGCGGTCCGGCATCTGCTCGCGGCCGGGCATACCCGGATCGCGTTCCTGGGTGACCTGCACCAGATTCCGACCGCCGCCGACCGCTTCGCCGGATACACCCAGGCACTCGCGGAAGCTCAGCTCGGGCTGGACAGCGATCTCATCCGGATGGACCTGCACAACGCCGAGGCCGCGACTGCGGCCACCCGCTCCCTCATGCTGGGCCCGCGGCCGACCGCCCTGTTCCCGACCCAGAACCTGATCACGATCGGCGCCCTCCGCGCCCTGCGCGAGCTTGGGCTGCATGACCGGATCGCCGTGGTCGGGTTCGACGACATCCTGCTCGCGGACCTGCTCCAGCCCGCCATCACTGTCATCGCCCAGGATCCCGCCGCGATCGGCGCGAAGGCCTGCGAAATGCTGTTCCAGCGGATGGACGGCGACACCACGCCCGCCGTCACCCACACCATCGGCACCCGGCTGATCACCCGCGGGTCGGGCGAGATCGCACCGGGCCGTTTTCCGTAGCTGGCCACGTTCCTCGGGCCAATCCGCGCGGCACTCCGAGGCTTGATGGTCTCGGGAAGCGGATGACCCGCAACTACCGGTCAGCGGGCGTCAGCGGAACCCGGTTCGCCAAGGTAGACCAGGACCAGGACCAGGACCAGGACCAGGACCAGGACCAGGACCAGGACCAGGACCAGGGTAGAAAGGTAGACCATGAGCCTCAATATCAAAAGTACTGAGACCCATGAGCTGGTCCAGGAACTCGCCGCGCTGACCGGTGAAACCCAGGCGACAGCGGTGACTATCGCGGTCCGCGAGCGCCTGGACAGGGTCCGTCGCCTGCGCGAGGCCGGCCTAGCTGATCGGCTCCTGGCGATCGGGGCTGATACGGCACCCCGGCTCCGTGAGCTGTTCCGCAGCGCCGACCACGGTGACCTGCTTTACGACCAGCGGGGGCTTCCCTCGTGATCGTCGATACCTCCGCCCTTATCGCGATCCTGCGCGCCGAGCCAGATGCCAGGGAGATGGCCGACGCTATCGAGGGAGCGCAGGACCGGCGGATTTCTGCGGCGAACTGGCTTGAGACAGCCGTCGTTATCGATGCCAGTCGCGACCCGGTCGCCAGCCGCCGCTTCGACGAGCTGGTGCGGACCGCGGAGCTGCGCGTCGAGCCAGTGACGCACGACAAGGTCCGCCTTGCCCGCGATGCGTACCGTGATTTCGGCAAGGGCAGCGGCCACAAGGCGGGCCTGGACTTCGGGGACTGCTTCGCATACGCCCTGGCCAAGGCCACCGGGGAAACTCTGCTGTTCAAGGGGAACGACTTCGGTCATGCCGGCGTAGCCCCGGCGTTGCCTGCTACGCCGGAGGCCTTGCCCGGCTGACGCCTGGCGGCCAGCCTGCGTCGCCTTGGTCCTGGCCGGCAGAGAGCGGAGCGGGACCGGGTGGGCGGGACGCGGGGGCGCGGGGCGGGCAGGATAGGGGGATGACCGGTCCGGACCTGGTACGGGAGGCGGTCGCCGAGCTGTACGGGGCCGCCCCGCACGAGTTCATCTCCCGGCGCGGCGAACTGGCCGCCCAGGCCCGCGCGGCTGGCGACCCGGCGGCGGCGCGGGAGATCGCGGCGCTGCGCAAGCCGACCCAGTCCGCCTGGGTGGTCAACCAGCTCGCCCGCGCCGACCCTGACGCCGTGACCGAGCTGGCGGGGCTCGGCCAGGAGCTGCGCGCCGCGCAGCGCTCCCTGGACGGGGCTGCCATCAGGGACCTGTCGGTCCGGCGCCGCGAGCTGGTCGCCCGGCTGACCCGCCAGGCGCTCGCCGCCGCTGGCCAGCCGGCGCCGCCAGCCGCGCTCCGCGATGAGGTCTCCACCACCCTGGCCGCCGCCCTGGCTGACTCTGACGTCGCGGCCAACCTGGAAGCGGGCGCCCTGTCCAGGGCCGCCCGCAGCGACGGCTTCGGCGCGCCGGGACCGTCCCTGACTGTGGTCCCGTCCGCTGAAGAAGGGGACGGTGGAGAGGGAGACGGGGAGCCGGACGAGCAAGCCGACAGCCCCCCGGCCGCGCGTCAGCTCCGGTCCGGTCCGGAGAAGCCGGGCGCGGGCAAGCCGGGTCCTGGCAACGCCGGCTCGGGCAACGCCGGCTCGGGCAACGCCGGCTCCGGGAAGGACGGTGCCGCGCGAGGCGGCCGTGCGAAGCCGGCGTCGGGCAGGTCCGCCAGCACCAGGTCCGCCGACGTCAGGTCTGCCGATGCCAGCTCCGGCGGCACCGGGTCCGCCCGCACTAAATCCGGCGGTACGAGAACAGCTCGCGCGACCGCCAGATCCCGCCAGGCCGGCGAGCCAGCCCAAGAGCCGGCGTCGTCCCCCGAGGAACGCGCCGCCGCGCAGGAACGGGAGCGCGAGGAGCGCCGCCGCCAGGCGCTCGCGGCCGCGCAGGAGGCGGCGCAGGAAGCCGCGCAGGCCGCGAGCGAGCTGACGGCGGCCGAGCAGCGGCTAGAGCAGACCGTGCAGGAGCTGGAAGAACGGCTGGCCGACGCCCGGCACGAGCTGGCCGAGGTCCGGCCCCGTGCCCGCCGCGCCCGGACTCGCGACCGCCAGGCTCGGGACGCCCTGGACCGCGCCCGTACCTGATCCGCGCCTGCGCTCCCGCGACCGTCCTCATCCTGCCCGTATCCCGTCCGTGCACGTCCGGATCCGGCCCGCCTTTCATCCCGCGCCGGCGCGCCGCGGGGGCCATCGCCCTGCGGACTTATTCCGAGACGTAAAATAGGGGTTTACGGGCCGCATCGCAGCGGCTCGCCGTCGGTCAGGGGGGTTAATGCCCAGGCCCAGGACAACAACAGTGCGGGACCTGCGCAAGAGCAACCGGTCCAGCGCGCTGTGGCAGGTGTTCCTCAACGGGCCGCTGACCCGCCAGGAGGTCGGCGCGGTGGCGGGGCTGAGCCCGGCCACGGTGAGCAACCTGGTGGCAGACCTGGTCGCCGATGGCGTGGTGGCCGAGGTCGGGCTTGAGGACTCCAACGGCGGGCGGCCGCGCGGCTTGCTCCAGGTGAACCCCGGCTACGGCTACGTGATCGGCGTGGACGTCGGCGAGACGACCGTGCTGGTCGAGCTGTTCGACTTCAGCCTCCAGCTCCGCGCCCGGCACACCTCGGTCACGGACGTGAGCGTGCTGGACCCGCAGGACGCGGTCGCGCACATCACCGAGGGCATCCAGGCGGTGATCGCCGAGGCCGACGTGCCCGAGCAGGCCATCCTGGGCGTCGGCGTGGCGGTGCCTGGCCTGGTGGAGCACCGCGAGTACGCGGTGGTGCACGGCCAGAGCATCGGCTGGCTCGGCGTCCCGCTTGAGGAGATGCTGCGCGCCAGCACGGGGCTTCCGATCATGGTGGACAACGGCGCCAAGTCGCTAGGCCAGGCCGAGCGCTGGTTCGGCGCGGCCAGGGGCACCGACAACGCGGTGATCGTGCTGCTCGGCGTGGGCGTCGGCACCTGCATCATCAGCAACGGCGAGGTGTACCGGGGGGCGACCAGCAGCGCCGGCGAGTGGGGCCACACCACGATCATGGCGGGCGGCCGTACCTGCCGCTGCGGAGCGCGCGGCTGCCTGGAGGCCTACGTCGGGGCCGGGGCCATCGCGGCCCGCTACGAGGAGCTGTCGCCCGGCGGCACGGCGGGGAGCCCGGCCGACCTGGAGGGCAGGATCGCCGCGATCATCGCCTCCCGTGACTCCGACCCGGCGGCGGCGCAGGTGCTCGGCGAGGTGGTCACCTACCTGGGCGCGGGCATCGCCGACCTGGTCAACCTCTTCAACCCGGAGCGGGTGGTGGTGGGCGGCTGGCTGGGCATCGCGCTCAGCGCGGAGCTGCTGCCCGGCATCCGCGAGGCGGCGGGCGCGCACGCGCTCCAGCTCCCGTTCAGCTGCGTGGAGATCGTCACCGCCGAGCTGGGCCAGAACGCGGTGGCGCTGGGCGGCGCGACGCTGCCGATCGCCACGGTGCTGTCCGCCGGCGCGGTGCTGGCCGGCCACGGCCCGGCCCGCCGCGTACCCGGCCAGCCCGGCCGCTGGGCCGCCCAGGCCGCCCGCTAACCCGCCCGCTAGGCGGCCCAGCCTGCCCGCTTACCCGCCCACCGCCCCAGCAGCCCCTGCCACCCCAGCAGCCGCCCGCGATCGTGCGCCCGGCGTCCAGCCGGACGACAGTGAACGCGCTTCTACTGTCGTTTCAGCGACAGCAAACGCGGGTTCACTGTCGTTCCCGCCTGATAACAGCAAGAAATACCTCACGCCCAAACTTGATAACAGCAAGAGGAGAGCGCAGTAGCAGGCGCCGGGCCCGCCTGGCGGGACGGGACCGGCGCCTGCCGTTCTACGGCGTGCTAGCTAGGTCAGGGATAGCTGACCACGTCGCTAGGCCCGCCGAAGCTGGAGCTGACCGCGGCCCCGGTGCCGTTGATCACCGACTGGATCCCGCCGGACCCGTTCAGGAACACCGTGAGCAGGTCGTGGAACTTGACCCCGGACACGTCCGGTGCCTGGAACGCCATCGCGTTCTCGATCGCCACGCCCTGGTCGAAGTAGCTGTAGCTGCCCATCCCGTAGCCCTGGAACGAGGTGACCCCGCTCGGGATGTAGAACGCCGGGTACCCGTCCTGGGTGGAGCTGGCCATCCAGGCCGACTGGCTCGGCACCTCATACGGGTTCTCGTTCTGGAAGAAGATGACCTCGCCGCCCTGGCCGTTCCAGATGACCTCCTGCTTCTGGTAATGCTCGACCGCCAGGCCGTAGGCGGTGACGTTGTTGCCGTTGACGATCAGGCCGGTGTTGCCCTGGTCGCCGGTCCACGAGCCGGCGCCCGCGCCGTGGTCGGCCCGCCACGCCCACACGTCGTCGATGATCGAGTTGTTGCTGTTGTCGGTGAAGCTGGTCGCGGCCGTGCCGGACTCCGCGCCGCCGACGCGGAAGAACACGTCGTCGATGGTGCACGGGTCGCTGGCGTGGCTCACGGTCGAGCCCGCGGTGCCCACCGTCAGCAGCGACGGCGAGCTGGTCGGGCCAGCGTCGAAGATCATGCCGGAGATGTTGACGCCGCTGACATCGGCCACGCTCATCGTGGTGTTGCCGCTGGTCGGGATCAGCGTCGGGAAGCCCAGACCGATGATCTTGGTGTCGGCCTTCGTCACGTTGATCGTCGAGGCGTAGCTGTACACGCCGGGGGTGAATATGAGGTTGTCGCCCGCCGCCAGCGCCGCGTTGATCTGCGCCACGGTGCTGGAGGAGTTGACGACGTAGAAGGTGCTGAGGGCCAGCGACGTTCCCGGGGTGTTGCTGGAGGCGGTCCAGGTCGGGCCCGAGGAGTTGGTCTGCAGCGACGGCACGAACACGTTGTAGCTGCCGGAGGAGTTCACGTACAGGTACGGCTCTTCCTCCGTTACCGGGCAGTTGCTCAGCGTGGTGTAGGACTCCGGCCCGCCGCTGTCGCCTGAGTTGCTGGCGAAGCTCTGCGCCGGGGCGCCGGGGTCGCCGCAGAACACCTGGTTCCAGACCGCGTTGCTCCAGCCGTCGAGGCTGGAGTTGCGGACGATGAACTGCTGCTGCGAGCCGTTGGTGACCGTCCCGCCGGTGAACCGGGAATCGGAGATGAAGCCGCCGCTGGCGTAGTCCGGGGAGCCGGTGCAGTAGTCCATCAGGCTCAGGTTGCCGTTGACCTGGACGCGCCGCATCGGTGCCGCCTGGGAGACGGCCCAGAAGTCGTCACCCGAGTAGCAGCCGGTGTTGCCCATCACGTTGATCGTCAGGTTCGACATCGACCGCCAGAAGTTGGTGGTCGCGTTGCAGGTGCTGCCCGAGCAGATGTTGAACGCCTGGATCGCGCCGTTGATCACCACCGCGCTCGGGTTCTGGCCGAGCCCCGCGATCTGCTCGTAGTAGCCGACGCTGAACACCAGCGGGTCCGAGCTGGAACCGTAGGTGCCGGGGTCGAACAGCAGGGCGTAGCGCTGGGTGCCGAACTGGTTCGTCTGCTGCGAGCTGTAGATCGAGTTGAGCTGGCTCTGGATCGAGCTCTCCGACTCGCTCGGGGTGAAGACGATCACATTCGAGCCGAGGCTGCCGCCGGTCGGCGGGGGAGACCCGCCGCCCCCGCCGCTCGCGGTGTAGGCGGTGAACTCGGCGATCGACCACCAGTTGGTCGTGACCGACGCGGTCAGCACGACCCGGATGTACTGCGCCGTCTGCGCGGTGAACGTGACGGTCTCCGGCGAGGACGTGCCGGTGCCGGTGGCGACGCTGGTGAAGGTCGAGCCGTTCGTCGACACCTCGACGTTGTAGCCGCGCGCGTAGTCGCCCGTGGAGCCGCCGGAGTTCATCTCGATCTGGTTGAAGGTCTGCGACGAGCCCAGGTTGACCTGGAACCACTGCCCGGTGGCCTGGTCGGTGTCCGTGCTGAACCGGGTGCTGGTGTTCCCGTCGATCGCGTTGGCCGGCGGGTCGCCCGCCGACGCCGTGGACGAGCTGGCGGTCCAGCCCGTCTCGGAAAGCTGGGTCTCGGTGGCGGCGGCCGCCGAGGAGCTGACCGCCTGGCCGACGATCGGCCCCAGCCCGAGGAAGGCCGCGAACGCGGCAACTACGCAAGCGGTAAGCCTGGCCCTGGTCCGGCCGGTGAGCCTGGCCGGGCCGCGCGCCCGGCGCGCTAAGCCGTCTCGGCGGGCCACATCCCGCCCTTGCCTCATCATGTCCTTCAGCACCCCTTCCCGGCGGTGGCCGGCCACCCTCGGGCGCACGCTCACGCAGCCGCCAGAGTTTGTCCAAGCCTTAAATTAACTACTGAAGACACTACGCTCGCTGGCGAGCCTGGCAAGAGCGACAAGAACCTCAATACGGGCATGAGCGGCGCGGCGCCGGGCACGGGCCGCCGCCCGCGGACCCCAGCAGGGACCGCCGTTACGCGCCCGGCTTGACCGCCCGGCTGGCGAAGTACCCCGGCATGAACCCGGCCGTCACGTCCAGGTGGTGCGGCGCCTCCGTCAGGTGCGTCAGCGCGAACCCCGCCGCGAGCTGGCCGCCGAGCTGCTCGGTCATGGTGTGGCTGTACTCGATCGGGCCGTCCCCGAACGCCTCCCGCCGCTCGTGCGCGGGCAGGTCAAGGGTGCTGAACGGCAGCGGATGCCGGACCACCATCCGCCCCCGGTCCAGTTCCGCGACATCGAAGATATATACGTCGGGGTTCATGAACCCCGTCATCAGGATGCCGCCGGGGCGCAGCACCCGGAAGCACTCCCGCCACACCGGCGCCAGCTCCGGGCAGAACACGTTGGACACCGGATGCACGATGACCTCGAAGCTGTCCGGCTCCAGCGCGCTCAGGTCACGCATGTCACCGAGCACCGTGGCGATCTCCAGGCCGTCGCGCTCGGCGACCTCGGCGTCCCTGGCGAGCTGGCGCGGTGAGTTGTCGAGCACCGTTACCCGCGCGCCCGCCGCCGCCAGCACCGGCCCCTGCTGACCGCCGCCGGAGGCCAGGCAGAGCAGCGGCACCCCGGCCAGGCTCGGCGGGAACCAGTCCCGCGGCACCGGCTCGTGCCCG
Organism: uncultured Actinomycetota bacterium; assembly: GCA_963725175.1. Lineage (GTDB taxonomy): Bacteria > Actinomycetota > Actinomycetes > Streptosporangiales > Streptosporangiaceae > DASUBV01. Next base: position 223,031 of record CAVRXH010000006.1, on the reverse strand, counting down.
ATCAGCACGACCGACCAGTCACCCGCCCTGGCCCTGGCGATCTCCTGCGGCCCGGCCGGCACGGTCCACTCGTTGCCGGACTCGACCTCCCTGTCCCACGCATCCCGGTTCCAGGCGACCGGGTCCAGCTCCGTCACGTCCGTGCTCCCGCCATTGATCCTGAACGGATGACTTGTGCTTACTGCCCGCCCCGGCCGCGCGGCAGCCGTGCCGCGAGCAGGGCGCCGAGACCGTGGCGGCGGCGCACCGTCTCGGCCTCGGCCCGCGCCGACTCCGCGACCGCCGCGAAACCGTAGTCTCGCATCGCCCGCTCATAATCGCCTATCGCGGTGACCAGCGGCTTGCCGCCGCGAGCCGCCCCGGCCAGCTCGGCGGCCAGCAGCGCCGCGTCGCGCAGCGCCGTGTTCGCCCCCGAGCCGCGCGCCGGGCTCATCGCGTGGATCGCGTCGCCGAGCAGCGTCACCCGGCCCGGCTCCCAGGGCGGCACCGGCTCGGCTGACCGGATCCGGATCAGGAAGCACTCGCCGGGGTCGCCGGCGCCGACGATCTCCCGCAGCGCCGGGTCGAAACCGCCGGTCATGCCCAGGGCGATCTCGTGCAGCTCGCCGGGCGGCAGCGCGTCCCACCGCGACTCGGCCACCGGCCAGTCCCGCCCCCGCGCGGTGACCGCCCACATCAGGTAGTCCTCCTCCGGGCTGAGCACCGCGCCGTCCAGCCCGGCCTCGCGTGCCGCCGCACCCGGCTCAGAACGGAACCGCAGCGGCGCCAGCGCCAGCCCCGCCCGCCGGCCGAGCACCGCGGTGAACCCGGACCTGGCCTGCGCCGGCAGCCCGGCCAGCAGCTCGGCGCGCAAGGGGGAGCGCCCGTAGACGCACCGGGTGCCGGTGTCGGCGAGCCTCGCGCCGGGCAGCAGCTGACGGCGGACCACCGAGCCCGCCCCGTCCGCGCCGACCAGCGCGTCGGCCTCGGCGCTCCCGCCGCCGGCGAAGCGCAGCAGCACGCCGTCCGCCCCGGCCTCGAACCCGGCCAGCTCCGCGCCGAACCGGAGCCGGCCGCCGAGCCCGTGCGCCAGCACCTCGCGCAGCGTCCGCCGGCTGGCCGGCGCCGAGAACGTCGCCGGCGCGAGCCGCTCCTGGCCGGCCGCGCCCGCCGCCCCGGCCGCCCCGCCGTGCCCGCGGTGCAGCACCCGCAGCCGCTCGTTCAGCACGGTGATCCCGGTGCCCGGCTCGCCGCAGGTCGCCGTGAACAGCCCGAACAGCGGCGGCGGCAGGCACGCGGCGAGCGCCTGCGCGCCATGCGGCCCCAGGTGGATCCGGTAGCCCTGGCGGCGCGAGGCCAGCCCGGCGTCCCGCTCATGCACGGTGACGTCGAGGCCGGCCGCCGCCAGTCCCTGCGCCAGGCACAGGCCGCCAAGGCCCGCGCCGGCCACCGCAACCCGCAGCGCGGGTGTTGTCACCATGGCCGATGTGTCATTTAATACAGGATCCCTGCCGCTTTCCGTGCCTTCGTCTGCATGCGGGCGAGCGCCGCGCCCGATGGAGGCCGTGCTGTCCGACCACGCGCCCGCCGCGCCGCCGCGAAGCTGACCGCGTGCGTGCCCTGCTCGCTCACCGAGACGCCCGAATCTACCTGGGCGGGCAGGTCCTGTCGATCTTCGGCGACAGCGCCCTCGTGCTGGCCATGGGCATCTGGATAAAGATCATCACCGGCAGCTCGGCCGCGGCGGCCCTGCTGTTCTTCACCCAGGCGCTCGGCAGCCTGCTCGGCCCGGTCGGCGGCATGCTCGCCGACCGGGTCCGCCGCCGGCCGCTGCTCATCGTCACCAACCTGGCCACGGCCGCCCTGGTCCTGCTGCTGCTCGCGGTGCACGGCCGGCCGCAGATCTGGCTGGTCTACGTCGTCGGGTTCGGCTACGGGCTGTCCTACGCCGTGCTGGTGCCCGCGCAGACCGCGCTGCTCCAGTCCATCGTGCCCGGTGACCTGCTCGGCGAGGCCAACGGCCTGCTCCAGACCGCCGAGCAGGGCATGCGGCTGATCACCCCGCTGGTCGGCGCGGGCCTGCTCGCCGTGGTCGGCCCGGCCCCGGTGATCATCGGCGACGCCGTCACCTTCGCGGTGGCCATCGCCACCCTGACCGCGCTGCGGGTGGCCGAGTCCAGGCCGTCCCCGTCCGGGCAGCGCTGGCTGACCGAGCTGACCGCCGGCGCGCGGCACGTCATGGCCACCGTGGTGCTGCGCCAGCTCGCCATAGCGGCAGCCGTCGTGGTCACCGCGTTCGGGCTATCGGAGGCCGTCATGTTCGCGGTGGTCAGCCATGGCCTGCATCGCCCGGCCACCTTCCTGGGAGTGCTGATCTCCGCCCAGGGCACTGGCGCGATCGCGGCCGGGGTCACCGCCGCGCCGATCATGCGCAGGCTCAGCGAGAGCATGCTCGCCGCGCTCGGCATCGCCGCCGCCGCGATCGGCTACCTGCTGCTCATCCCGCCGTACCTGCCCGCCGTGCTGCCCGGCTGCGCGCTGGTCGGGGCCAGCCTGCCGTGGATCATCGTCGGGGTGTTCACGCTGCTTCAGCGGCGCACCCCGCCGGGCCTGATGGGCCGCACCGAGGCGGCGTTCGGAATGATGTACTCGGTGCCGCAGACCATCGCCATCGCGCTCGGCGCGGGCCTGATCACCGTGCTGGGCTACCAGCTCATGCTGGTCATCATCGTGGCGCTGATGGGGCTGGCCGCCGTCTACCTGTTCACCCGCGAGGACCGCGGGCTTGGCGGCGAGGGGATCATCGAGCCCGAGTGCCCGGTGCCCGGCTCGACCTGACGAGCCGGGCACCGGATCCTTGTTTTAGGACGACGGGCCCGGCTCGACCTGACGAGCCGGGCACCGGATCCTTGGGTTAGGGCGAGGGGAACGTGATGTCGGCCACCAGCGGGTCGTGGTCGCTGGTCTGGCCCGCGAAGTCGGCGTTGATGTGCACCGGGATCTCCGTGGTCACGTACCTGGCCAGCGCCGGGCTGACCAGCAGCCCGGACAGCCCCTCGCTGTCGCCGTCGAACACGTAGTCATAGCGCTGTGCCTGCGGCAGCCAGGAGATCGGGTCGACCAGCGCGTGCCCGGCCTCCATCGCCTTGAAGGACGGGGAGAAGCCCTGGTCGTTCATGTCGCCGAGGACGATGACATCCGCCTTCGGGTCGGCCTGCTCGATGTCCTGCACGAAGCCGTGCAGCACCTGCGCGCCCTGCGTCCGCTGGATCTCGGAGAACAGCACCGGCGGCTGGTACCGGCCGAAGTCGGCATCGTCGGTGAGCTTGGCGTCCAGGTGGTTGTTGATCACGAACAGCGTGTGCCCCTCCCAGGTGAACTGGGCGGCGAGCGGCTTGCGGCTGGCATCCGACGGGCTCGTCCGCCCCGTGCCGGGGTCGGTCAGCGTGTAGCCCTCGTTCCAGGCCGGGTTCTGCGGGTCGATCCGGCCGGGGCTCTGCGCCAGCGCCGTCGAGGCTCCCGAGCCGGTCACCGAGTCCGCGACCGTCGAGCCGCCGCCAGGCGCGGAGACCAGGGCAAGCCCGCGATCGGTCCGGTACAGGATGACCTGGCGGATGTTGCCGCCCGGCTGGCCGCCGTCCTGGTCGTTGACCGGGTCGATCTCGGTCCACGAGTAGGTCGGGCCGCCGGCCGCCTGGATCGCCGACACTAGGTCAGAAAGCGTCACGCTCGCATCGACCACGCCGTCGTCCGTGGCGCCGTCGTTGTCCTGGATCTCCTGCACCGCCAGGATGTCCGGGGCGCCGAGGTTGTGCACGATCTGGGTGCCCAGGCTGGCCCACTTCGAGGCCGGCGCGGTGGGGGACAGGTTGTCGAGGTTATAGGTCGCCACCGCGAGCTGGCCGGCGCCGGCCGGGGCCGCGACCTGCGGGGTCAGCCCGCCGGACACGCCCGTCACCGACGAGGTCAGCTCCAGCTCCGGGTTGCCCTCGTACTCCGACATGATGCCCTCGACCGGGCCGCTGAAGTGGTCGCCGACGTTCACCGCCGGCGCCTTCTCCGGGTACGGCGCGTATACCTCGAGCCGCCGCGAGTTGACCGTCTTCGCGGTCACGTCGGCCAGGCCGCCCGCCGCCGTGCGGACGCCCGCGCCCGCGCCGTTGTCCGGGGCGACGGCGAACGCGTAGTCGTTGGTCGGGCCGACCGCGACCGGGTCCTCCACCTGCACCAGCTCGCTGTCCAGGCCCTGGTAGAAGTCCAGCGCCCGGCGCAGCGGGCGGAACGAGCCGACCGCCGTGACATCGCGGCTGCGCTGGCCGCCGAAGATCCGCTGCGCGGGCGGCAGCACGCCGTCCGAGCCGATGATCACCGGGGCCGGCAGCGCGTTGCCCGTCGAGTCGATGGTGACCGTCGGGTCCTCGATCTCCCCGATCGGCAGCGCCGACGGCGTGTCCGACTGGTCCGGGTAGTACTCCGTCATGGTGCCCGACACCGTCACGTCGTCGCCGGCCGCGACCGTCGGCTTGTGCCCGACGTAGACGTCAACGGCCTGCTTGAATGGCGTGCTGCCGACCTGCTGGATGTCCTGGAGGTAGAAGTCCGTCGAGGTCACGTCCGTGACCACGCCGGCGATGCCGGAGACCGACTGGCCCGCGTACGGCGACAGGTGTCCCTGACCAAGCAGCGCGTGAATGGTCAGCGGGGCGTCGCCGGATCCTGACGCGGCGGCGGCGAGGCCGGCCGAGCTCAGGATTAAAGCGCCGGCGGCGATGGCGGGAACGGCCAGTCGGCCAAGATGTCTGCTCATAGGCCGAACCATAGCGACTGGCCGTTTCCTGTGGCAGTGGCGTAATGGCGAATATCTGATGGCGGCGCCGGGAACGCCCCGCGCCGCCTGGCCGGGTTCCGGATAACCGGCGCGGGGTGCCGTCGATGTGCACGTCGCGGAGGGCCAGCAGGGCGATCAGGACCGCGCCGCAGACGATCGCCGAGTCCGCGATGTTGAACGTCCACGGGAAGTGCGGCAGGTTGATCCAGTCCACCACCTCGCCGCGCAGCGGGCCGGGGGCGCGGAACAGCCGGTCGCACAGGTTGCCCGCCGCGCCGCCCAGCACCAGGCCGAGCGCGATGGACCAGCCGATGCTGCGCAGCCGGCGCGCCGTGCGGATCAGGAAGAAGATGACCGCGCAGGCGATCAGCGCGATGATGACCGTGTAGGACGTGCCGAAGCCGAAGGCCGCGCCCGCGTTGTAGGTCAGCCGCAGCGTGATCAGGCCGTCCAGCAGCCGGACCGGCGGCTGGCCTGGCAGCTTCTCCAGCACCAGGTTCTTGGAGACGATGTCGGCGGCCAGCACCAGCACGGCCACGCCGAGCATCACCGCCAGGGCGCGCGGGCTGCGCACCCGGCTGCGACCGGCAGCGGCCATCGGCGTCCTCGCTGGGCGGGGCGGCGCCGGGCCAGGCGATCCGGGGGCGCCGCGAGATCAGGATTCGGGCAGGGTTCACCGTACACGCCGCGCCGGGCAAGGGTGCGCGGGCGGGTGAGGAGGGAAACGGATGGCCGGGAAGCTCATCTTCATGATGTCGGTGTCCCTGGACGGCTATTTCGCCGGACCGTCGGGGGAGCTGGACTGGCAGCTCGTCGACACCGAGCTGCACCAGCACTTCAACGACGAGCTGCGCGGCATGGGCGCGTTCCTGGACGGGCGGGTGACCTGGGAGCTGATGGCCGGGTTCTGGCCGACAGCCGACGCCGACCCCGCGGCCAGCGCGCCCATGGCCGAGTTCGCCGGGATCTGGCGGGAGATGCCCAAGGTCGTCTACTCCCGGACCCTGCCCGAGGCCGGGTGGAACACCACCGTGGCCCGCGAGGTCGACCAGGACCAGGTGCGGGAGCTGGCCGCGCGGGCCGGCGGCGACCTGGTCATCGGCGGCGCTGTCCTCGCGGAGACCTTCCGGCGGCTGGACATGATCGACGAGTACCGGATCTACGTGCACCCGATCCTGCTGGGCGAGGGCAGGCAGGTGTTCAGCCCGGCCGAGGATCCAGCCGCGCTGACCCTTCTGGAGGCGCGCGCCTTCGGCAGCGGCGTCGTGCTGCTGCGCTATCACCGCGCGGACCTGCCCGCCTGACGGCCGGCGGATCTGCTCAGGTCGGGCAGATAAGGTCAGCCGCGTAGGCAACGATGCCGGCACACTGGCCGGCCGACGCCGGGCTGCCCGGTCGGGCGGCCCGGCTGGCAGAGAAGGGCAGGGGCATGAGCGCACCGGCAGCGATGGCCTTCGGCGGCCTGGACCTGGATGGCCGCCTGCCGGGCGTGCGGCCGCAGGACGACCTGTTCCGCCATGTCAACGGTGCCTGGATCGATACCGCGACCATCCCGGAAGACCGGCCCTCCACCGGCACGCTGCGCGAGCTGCGGGACGTGACCGAGCAGCACGTGCGCGAGATCGTCGAGCGAGCCGCCGGCGGCGACGCGCCCGAGGGCAGCGAGCTGCGCAAGATCGGCGACCTGTACGCCAGCTTCATGGACGAGCAGGCCATCGAGCGGCTGGGCATCGAGCCGCTGCGGGCCGGCCTGGCGGCCATCGCCGCGATCGAGTCGCCAGCCGGGCTGGCCCGCGCCCTCGGCCAGTTCCAGCGCCAGGGTGTTTCCGGCGCGTTCAAGATGTATGTCAGCACCGACGCGCGCCGCTCCGACCGCTACATCATGTACCTGGCGCAGGGCGGCCTCGGCATGCCCGACGAGTCCTACTACCGGTCCGAGAGCCTGGCCGGCATCCGCGACGGCTACCGCGCGCACCTGGAGAAGCTGCTGCGCCTGGCCGGCATCGATGACCCGGCCGGCGCCGCCAGGCGCATCCTGGCGCTGGAGACCCGGCTGGCCGCCGACCACTGGGACCGGGCCGCGACCCGCGACGCCGTCCGCTGCTACAACCTGACCAGCCGGGCCGGGCTGGACGAGCTGGCGCCGCACTTCGACTGGGCCGCCTGGCAGGACGGCCTCGGCGCGCCCGGCATCGCGCTGGCGCAGGTGGTGGTCCGCCAGCCCGGTTACCTGGACGCGCTGTCTCAGGCCCTGGCGGAGGTGCCGCTGGCCGACTGGAAGCTCTGGCTGGCCGCGCACCTGATCACCGCCACCGCGCCGCTGCTGTCCAGCGACTTCGCAGTCGAGAGCTTCGAGTTCCACCAGAAGGCGCTGGCCGGCGTGCCGTGCCAGCTTGAGCGGTGGAAGCGCGGCCTCGACGTGGTCGAGGGCGCACTGGGCGAGGCGCTCGGCAAGGCCTACGTCGCCGAGCACTTCAGGCCCGAGGCCAAGCGGTCCATGCTGGAGCTGGTCGCGACGCTCACCGAGGCGCACCGGCAGAACCTGGAGTCCCTGGACTGGATGGGCCAGGCGACCAAGGAACGGGCGCTGGAGAAGCTCGCCGCCTTCACGGCGAAGATCGGCTACCCGGACCGGTGGCGGGACTACAGCGCCATCGCGATCAGCCGGGATGACCTGGTCGGGAACGTGCAGCGGGCCGAGTCCGCCGAGCTGGACCGCAGCCTCGCCAAGCTCGGCCAGCCCGTCGACAAGGACGAGTGGCTGCTGACCCCGCAGACCGTGAACGCCTATCACAACCCCGGCATGAACCAGATCGTGTTCCCCGCCGCCATCCTCCAGCCGCCGTTCTATGACCCCGCCGCCGACGCGGCCGTGAACTTCGGCGGGATCGGCGCCGTCATCGGCCACGAGATCGGGCACGGTTACGACGACCAGGGTTCCAAGTACGACGGAACCGGGACCTTGAACGACTGGTGGACCCCCGGGGACCGGGCCGCGTTCGAGGGGCGCGCCGCCGCGCTGATCGCCCAGTACGACGCGCTCGAGCCCCAGCAGGCCCCCGGCCAGCACGTCAACGGCGCGCTGACGGTCGGGGAGAACATCGGCGACCTCGGCGGCGTGGCGCTGGCCTACCGTGCCTACCTGCTGTCGCTGGACGGCGCGGAGCCGCCGGTCATCGCCGGGCTGACCGGGCCGCAGCGGTTCTTCATGAGCTGGGCTCGGGTCTGGCGCGGCAAGATCAGGGACGCCGAGATCTCCCGCCGGCTGGTCGTCGACCCGCACTCGCCCGAGGAGTACCGCTGCAACGCCGTGGTCAGGAACCTGGACGCCTTCCACGAGGCATTCGCCGTCCAGCCCGGCGACGGCCTCTGGCTAGCCCCCGCCTCCCGCGTCCGCATCTGGTAACCGGCAGCGGCAGCATGCCCGCCGCCCCGGCCGCCGATACGATGGCAGCAGTTGCCGCACCAGGGGAGCCAGCCGCGATGACCCATGCCGTGCACGTCCCTTACACCGTCGAGGAAGACGAGGACGGCGTCTGGTGCGCCCACGCCCAGCTCCGCCCCGGCCTGGGCGCGCATGGTGAGGGCGAGACCAGGCAAGCGGCCATCGCCGATCTCAGCGAGGCCCTGACCGGCCTCATCGCCGAGTTCGGGATACCCGAAGAGCTGACCCTTCTGGTGGACGTCGCCTGATGCCGCCGGTTCCGGCCGTACGCGGCGACCGGCCTGGCGGCTGAGGAGCTGGAGGCGGGTCTTTGGGCTGCGAGATTTCCTGGTTCGCTCCGCTGTGCGATGAGGACTATGAGTTCCTCGGCGTGCCGGATCCGGCGCTGAAGTCCGGCTGGGAACACGTTCGCAACATCGCGCTCCGGGCCGAGGAAGCCGGCTTCGACAACATGCTGCTGCCGTCGAACTACAGCACCGGGATCGACTCGGTGGCGTTCGCGGCGGGCCTGGCCCCGTACCTGCGGCGGATGCGGCTCCTCGTCGCGGTCCGGATGGGAGAGATGTGGCCGCCGCAGCTTGCCCGCCAGCTCGCGACGATCGACGAGATGCTGAACGGCCGGCTGACGATCAACATCATCTCGTCCGACCTGCCGGGGGAGCAGCTTGAGTCAGCGCCCCGCTACCGGCGCACCCTTGAGATCATGCGCATTCTGCGCGATCTGCTGGACGGAAGCCCCGTGGACGTGCGGGGCGAGTTCTTCCGCCTGACGGTGAGTCCGCCCGGCATCCGGCCGGCTGGCGGCTGTCCGCCGTTCTATTTCGGCGGCCTGTCCGAGGCGGCGCGTGAGGTCGCGGCGCAGGCGGCCGACGTGTTCCTGATGTGGCCGGACACGATGCCGGCGGTCGAGGCCGTCATCGCCGACATGCGCGCCCGCGCGGCGAGGCACGGCCGCGAGCTGAGGTTCGGCTACCGGTCGCACGTGATCGTGCGACCGACGGAAGGGGAAGCACGGGCCGCGGCGCGGCGTCTTGTCTCGCGCCTGGACGCGGAAACCGGCACGCGGATCCGGAACCAGTCGCTGCATCCCGCGTCGATTGGCCAGCTGCGGCAGGGTGAGCTGCGGGAGCTGGCCGACGACGACGGATTCGTCGAGCCAGCCCTGTGGACCGGCATCGGCCGGGCGCGTTCTGGCGCCGGCGCCGCCATCGTGGGCGATCCCGACCAGGTCCTGGCCAAGCTAGCGGGATATGCCAGCCTGGGCATCGAGTCCTTCATCTTGTCCGGCTACCCGCACGGCTCTGAGTGCGACCTGTTCGCGCGCCATGTGCTGCCGCGCCTGAAGCACGGGTCCTTGCTGCCGCGAGCCGGGCAGGCTGCTACGCCGTAGGGCCGACCTGAGATCCCTCAGCTTCCCAGATGAGTCCGGGCGCCCAGGTCTTCAGGTAGTTGCGGAACGAGTCGTCGAGGTCGCCGGAGCCCGAGAACAGGCTCTGGTAGACCAGATTGAACCGCACTTCGTAGTTGGAGGAGCGAGGAGCGGAGGTAAGCGACGGCCGCGTGTCGATAAAGACGTCCAGCGCGGCCAGGGTGAAGTAGCCCACGGACTGCCGGATCTCCTTGCTGGTGCCGGCGAGCCTGCTCAGCATGGCCTCGACGGTTCCATCCTCCAGGGCACCCCGGACCTTCTCGCGGATCGCCTCGATCCACGGCTCAGGAAGCTGGATGTTCCGCAGCAGGCCAGGGTCTGCTGACTGCCCGAGAATCCGGAGCGCCTGCACCGCCGCGGAAACCCACCTGCTGGTGCGCCGGGGGGATGCCAGGACATGAAGGATCCACATGAAGCCGCTGTCGTCGCCGATTTTCGCGGCCGAGTCCCTGCATGGCTCGAACAGGCGGGTGAGAAACCCGCGTGCGATCGACTCGGCGTCTGGCCGGATGTCCCTGTGCGCCAGGACCGCCCACCTCAGTGCGAGCTGCCAGGCGAGCTCCGACCTGTCCTTCTCGGCCCGGATCAGGGCGAGGAACTCCTCCGAGCGGTCGTGCTGCTCTAGCTCCGCTATCACGCCCTGCCATTCATCGCCGGGTGGCAGGTACTGCGCGGCGCAGGTATAGAGCCAGCACAGCCGGAGTTGCGCGGATTCATCGCCGCTGCCCAGCAGGGAATGCATCATCGGCGCGTAGATGCCCGGCACTCCTGAGGCATGGCGGAACTCGGGCGCGAAGATGCGTCCCAGGTCGCTGCCAGGGCGCTTGCAGGGGCCGATGACCTGCCATACGAGCGTGCGGCACAGGACGGCCAGGGCATCTTTTCTCAGATGGACGTCCGCCACCGCGTCGAGGATGACGTCCAGCGCCGCCACGGACTCCGCCGCCGGGGCGCCTCGCTGCTCCTCGTCCGCCAGTCTTCGCAGCAGGGATAGCACGCATGCGGTGGCCCCGTTCACCCCGCGTTCTTCATAGAGATGAACCGCCACCTGAACAGCGACCTGTGACTGGCCTTCCCTGAGCAGGTCGTACAGGTGGCCGGCCAGGTCATCGGAATCCGATACCCGCCGGGTAAGAGACCATGCATAGAAATACTCGCGGAACGTTGAGTGCGTGAACTCGTACAGGGCGGTGCCGGAATCGGACTGGCCTACATCGGAAAGAATCCAGGCCCTGCCCTTGCAATGGTCAACTATGCACTCTGCCTCCTCGAAAGCCTTGGGTTCCGAGTAGCTCGTGTAATTTATGAAGTAGTTTGCCAGTACATCTCTCAGCACGTTCGCCGGAATCCCGGCGCGATATTCAGGGTTAGTGGTGGCGAACTCCGCTACCTCGGCCAGGGCAAGCTCGTAAGTATTGTCAGGGACGGGCGTCTTGACTTTTCGCCAGGAATCCCAGGCCCTGATCAGCAGGTTGATGCATTTCGCGAAAAGAAGAGGTCGGCTGGGCGGTATGCCTTCTCCTCGATAAATGATGCATATATAGCTGAGCAGGAGGGGGTTAGCGCGGACGTCAGAGATCGGCTCGCTCGCCTGCATGAAGTCGCTGGCCTGTGCCGCGGCCGTCTGTGGCTGCGAGCCCGTATCTTGATCGTCTCCCTTGTCGGTATCGCCACTCACGGTAAACCACTTGGTGACGTAGCTGTATACCTGGCCGGTATCGAACGGGAGGATTGAGTACTCAGAGAACAGCTCGCTCTTCAGCTTGCTCTGCGAATATCCGACGTGGCGGCAGGTGACCAGGAACTTGGCCAGCGGGTATCTCAGGCTGGCCATCTCGATGGCCGCCGCGGCGTCCGTCCTGGTGCCGGGGTCCAGCAGCTCGTCGAGGCCGTCGAGGAAGATGATCGCTGAGCCTTCGGTCATGAACTGCTCGATGAGGTTCTGCGGGCAGTCGAGCTGATATGCCCTGCGTATCCGGCTGGTGATGGCGTCGATGATCGAGAACCCGGAGTCGTCGCTGATCACGATGGACTTCATCGGCAGGATGAACGGCACGTACTGCCTGGTCTGAATGTACTCCATGGCCAGGAACTGGCTGGCCGTGGACTTGCCCGCACCCGGGTTCCCGAGGATGACCGTGCGGTCGAGTTCATCGAGGACATTGGAGAGCCCAAGCTCCCGGCCCGACTCGGCCCGCAGCCTGGGCTGGACGTAGAGCTTTTCGTAGGGCACAGACGTGCGGTTCTCAAGATCGGGAATCGTCATGTCCTGATGACGCTTGGTAAACAGGTACCGGTAGCGGGCTAGCCATTCCTTCCGCTCACCTGGCGAGGGGACGTTCTCGCCCGCCGCCAGCGCGGCGTACCGCTCGATGGAGTTCAGCACCTCGTGCGCCTGCGTGGCCTGCGCCCACGAGATCACGTACTGCTGGCTCTTGGAATGACGGAGGAGCTGCTCGGCTGCCAGCATGCTCTGCCGGTTAAGGATGCTGAGGATATCCGCGACGAAAGCGGCATGCGCATCCGCGGCAACATACCGGCTGGACCCGAGGCCCGAGCTAGCGCCGTCGTCCGCGGGAGGAATCACGGTGATGTCGAGCACGTCATTCAGGTAACTAGTGACCAGCCTGAAGAGTCGGCGCTGATCCGCGTCCCGCTCGTTCCGGGCGCGAATATCCCCGTCCGCGCCAATGATGTGGAGGGCCGCCAGCCGGCGGATGAGGCCGTAGGCCGTGGGGGTGTCCAGCGCGTCTTTCACCTGCGCGAGGCTGACGTTCGGCGGCAGCGAGTTATACGCGGAGAGCACCGACGCGGAACGCGGCTGATTTACATATTTCTTGTTCTCGGCGGTCAGCAGCCGGACGTAGTCCTGGTAGAAGTTGACGCGTCTGGGCTTAATATGCTGTTCCGCCAGGTGGCTTGCCCGGTACAGCAATGGCTTCAGGGCCTCGGTCGTGAGCCCGCCGATAGTCTCGGCGAGCGCTTCGGCTGCTAACTCGTGCAATGAATCCCCCTCGCCCGATAGCTGATGCGGTGACGAGACTCCTAGACAGGATGCTAACCGCTAATAGGCGGTGATGCCGGGCAGGCGGGACTCCCAGCACCAGGCGGCTATCTCTACGCGGTTTCTGGCGCCTAGCTTCGCCTGGATGCTCGCGACGTGCGTCTTGACCGTGCTCAGCGAGATGAACAGTTCCGCGGCGATCTCCTGGTTCGTCCGGCCGCGGGCGATGGCGCGGGTCACCTCGGCTTCGCGGTCCGACAGCGGCACCGCCGGGCCGGCCGGGCGGGACTGCGCCGGCGCGAGCCGGGCCAGCAGCCGCACCGTGACCGACGGGGAGATCAGCGCGTCGCCGGCGTGCGCGGCGCGGACCGCCTCGGCCAGCAGCGCCGGGCCCGCGTCCTTGAGCACGAACCCGGCCGCCCCCGCGCGCAGCGCCCCGTAGACGTACTCGTCCAGGTCGAACGTCGTCACGATGACCACCCGGAGCGGGTCGGCCACCCCCGGCCCGGCCAGCGCCCTGGTCACCGCGATGCCGTCGAGCCGCGGCATCCGGATGTCCACCAGGCACACGTCCGGCCGCTCCCGCCGGGCAAGCTCCACCGCCTCGGGCCCGTCGGCCGCCTCGGCGATCACCGTGATGTCCGGCTGGTCGTCCAGGATCAGCCGCAGCCCGCCGCGGATCATGGCCTGGTCGTCCGCGATCAGCACCCGGATCGTCATGGCCGGCTCGCGCCGTCCGCTGCCGCGCCGTCCGCCGCGTCCCCGCCGTCTCCGAGGCCCGCCGCATCCGCGGGGAGCGCCGCCGGCAGCGTGGCCCGCACCGACCACCCCGCCGGCCCGCCCGGCCCGGCGTGCAGCGTGCCGCCCAGCGCCTCGACCCGCTCGCGCATCCCGGTCAGCCCGTAGCCGCCCTGGTGCGGGAGCACCGGCGCCCCGGCCGCCGCGTCGTCGGTGACCGACACGGTGACGCCCCGCTCGTCATGCGCGAGCCGCACCAGCACGGAACCGGCCTGCGCCGCGTGCCTGGCCACATTGGTCAGCGCCTCCTGAACGATCCGGTAGACAGTCGCCGTCAGCTCCGGCGGCCAGTCCGTCCCCGGCGGGCCGTCCGGCAGCTCCAGCCGGGTGCCCGGATGCAGGCCCGCGAACCGAGCGACCAGGTCGGCAAGCTGCTCGGGGCCGGTGGACAGCCCGCCGGCGTCGCCGTCGCCGTCGTCCCGCAGCAGCCCGATGACCCGGCGCATCGCGTTCAGCGCGTCCGCCCCGGCCGACTCGATGCCCGCCAGCGCGCCGTCCAGCGCGCCGGGGTCCTTGCGGGCCACGACCCTGGCCGCCTGCGCCTGCACCACCAGCGCGGTGATGTGGTGCGCGGCCGCGTCGTGCAGTTCCCTGGCCAGCTCCAGCCGCTCGCCGCGACGCACCTTCTCCACGGTGTACGCGCGCCGGGCGTCCAGCAGCCGCAGCACCAGCCCGGTCCCGACGGCCACCCCCCAGCCCAGGCAGAACAGCCGGGTGGCGGTGTAGGCGTTCGGCCGGCCGGCGTCCAGGAAGAACAGGTACCGCTCGATGCTGCCCGCCGCCACCGCCGCCCCGCCGGCCGCGACGGCGCCGGCCTGCCACAGCGGCAGCACCCGGACCGCCGAGCCGGTCAGCACCAGCAGCGCCAGCGCGGCGGCGGGTCCCGGCTGGCCCGGCAGGTGCCAGACAGCGGCGGCCAGCTCGCCGGCGCCCGCCAGGGCCAGCGCGGCCGTCGCGGTCCACAGCCGGGACCTGGCCCGCAGCAGTGCCAGCGCCACCACGGCGGCCTCGCTGACCAGGTCGAACCACCACGCGCCGTGGCTGCTCCCGACCAGCAGCACCTGGAAGGCGGTTCCGGCCACGAGCAGCACGCCAAGGCCGGCGTTCAGGACGGCCCCGCCCCGCCGGTCTAGCTGGTCCAGCACGATCCCGCTCGCCACGCTCATGCCGGCCAGCCTACGAAGCCCCGGCCGCGCGGCGGATCGGCCGAAAGTACGACCGCCGGGCGTGCGGACCGTACTTGCGGCCGATGCCGGCGCGCCTCCGGGACCGGGACAGTAAGGCCCGTGCTTTTCCGCTGACTAACTCCAGGAGGACACGCATGACTCCGATCTTGCGGGCCGCGGGGCTCGGCAAGAGATACCGGCGGCGCTGGGCGCTGTCGGACTGCACGCTGGATATCCCGGCCGGCCGGGTCGTCGGGCTCGTCGGCCCGAACGGCGCGGGCAAGACCACCCTGCTCAGCCTGGCCGCCGGCCTGCTCGCCCCGACCGCGGGCAGCATCGAGGTGTGCGGCGGCCGGCCGGGCGCCAGCCGGGCGCAGCTCGCCAGGGTCTCGTTCGTCGCCCAGGACACCCCCGTGTACGAGCGGCTGACCGTCGCCGAGCACCTGAAGCTGGCCGCGAGGCTGAGCCTGCGCTGGGACGAGCGGCTGGCGGCCGCCCGGATCGGCCGGCTTGGCCTGCGCCCCGGCCAGCGCGCCGGGAGCCTGTCCGGCGGCCAGCGCGCCCAGCTCGCCCTGACCCTGGCCATCGCCAGGCGGCCCGAGCTGCTGATCCTCGACGAGCCCGTGGCCAGCCTCGACCCGCTGGCCCGCCGCGAGTTCCTGACCGACCTGGCGCAGGTGAGCGCCGGGCACGAAGTCAGTGTCCTGCACTCCTCGCATCTGATTTCCGACCTTGAACGGGTCTGCGACTACCTCATCGTGCTCGTGGGCTCGCGGGTCCGCCTCGCCGGCGACGTGACCAGCCTGCTCGCGGCGCATGCCGCCGCGGCGCCCGGCCCCGGCGGCCGGGTCAGCCTCGAAGACCTCGTCCTCGCCCACCTGGAGCCGGCTGCCGCCGGCCGTCCGTCGCCGGAGGTGCAACGGTGATCTGGCTGACCTGGCGTCAGTTCCGCGCCCAGGCTCTTGTCGTCTACGGCGCCGTTGCCGTGCTCGCCGCGTTCCTCGCCGGGACAGGACCGCACCTCGCGCAGCAGTTCCGCGCGCACGGCCCGGCCTTCCTCGGCCAGGTCAGCGGCACCGACACCGCGCTGTACGTGGTCGGCGCGCTGGCCGTGCTCGCCGTGCCGTTCCTCATCGGCATGTTCTGGGGCGCGCCGCTGGTCACCAGGGAACTGGCCGCCGGGACGCACCGGCTGGCCTGGACCCTGACCACGCCAGGCCGCTGGCTGGCCGCCAAGTTGGCGGTCACCGGGCTGGCCGCGATGGCCGTCGCCGGGCTGCTCAGCCTGGCCGTGAGCTGGTGGGCGGCCCCGGTCGACGCCGCCATCGCCACGCGCGACGGCGCGCCGGGGGCTGGCATCCTGATCTTCCCGAGACTGTGGCCGGAGATCTTCGACTCACGCGGCATCGTGCCCGTCGGCTACGCCGCGTTCGCGTTCGCGCTCGGCGTCGCCATCGGGGTCCTGGTGAAGCGCGTCCTGCCGGCCATGGCGCTGCTGCTGGCCGTCCTCGCGGTGACCCAGGTGCTCATGTCCGTGGTGGTGCGGCCGAACCTGCTCGCCCCGCGGCACCTGACGGCGCCGATCACCGCCGCCGACCTGACCATGATCAGCATTGACAACAGCCTGACCATCACCGTCGACCGGCCGGGCGCCTGGCTCACCGGGCAGCACACCATCGACGCGGCGGGCCGGGCGGTCAGCCCGCCAGCCTGGGTCATTCAGTGCCCCGGCAGCAGGCCCGGCGACCCCGACCAGGCATGCTTCGCCCGGCTGGCCAGGCACGGCTACCGGCAGGAGATCAGCTACGAGCCGGCGTCCAGGTTCTGGCCGCTGCAGTTCGCGGAGACCGGCATCTACCTGGTGCTCGCGCTGGCCCTGGCCGGCCTGACGTCCTGGCGGGTCCGGCGCCGGCTGTCGTGACCTTTAGCCAGGGGGCCGTGCTAGCCGGGGGCAAGGGCGCGGCCGCAGGCCAGGTCAAGGAACTCGGTCGCGAGGGAGAACGCCTGGCCGATCGGCCGGCCCGCGAGCTGGTCCTGGTAGGAGCGGTACCGGGTCATCTCCCACTCCTGCCCGCGCTCGGACAGCTCCGCCAGCGGCGGCGCGGCCACCGACTTCCACGTCCAGGTGGCCACGGGGACCGCCCCTGAGCTGCTGTTCAGCGGCTGGATGAAGTCCGCGTGATCGGCGTCGAAGCCCATCTGGTTACGCAGGTACCGCAGCCCGCCGAAGGTGTCCTCGATGACCTGCCGCTCGGCCTTGGGGTAGCCGTCAAGCACCCGGTCGTAGATGTCGGGGTGGTAGCGCATCAGCGTGGCGTCGACCATCGTCACCCACCAGACCGCCTCGCTGATCATCGCGAAGGCGTGCCGCTGGTCCCAGCCGCCGGCCTGCAGCAGCCGGGCCGTCGTCTCCCGCATTGCCGTCGCCGACCAGTCCAGCGTGCCGGACTCGGCCGGCGGCTCACTGGAGTTCTGCTTGTTCCACGCGACCCGGCAGCGCGGCGAGCAGAAGCGGGCGTGCTCACGCGCAGGCGTGAACAGCGTGCCGCATCTCTCGCAGTTCCTGGTCTCTGCCACCAGGGGCAACGTTACGCCCGGTGCCGGGATGCCCCGTCCGGTGGCCATATCGATTTGATTGCTCCACATCAGTCGTTAACTTGCCGTTCATGCGCAAGTCGGCTTCCTGTCGCCTGGACTGGGTAATTTTCGGCCGATAACTGGAAACGTGACCGTCCTGGTGGAGCGGCAGGCGGCGCTTTCGAGCAGTGGAGGACCGGTGGCCAACACCTCGTCCAGGGACGTCGTCACAGCGCTAAACGAGGCGACCGTCGGCAAGTTCCACATGCGGGCCGTGGTGGCCTCCGGCATGGGGTTCTTCACCGACGCCTATGACCTGTTCGTCATCGGCATCGCCTCGACGCTGATCACCAAGGACTGGAACCTCGGCTCCACCCGGCTGGCCATCCTGAACAGCGCGATGCTGGCAGCGGCCTTCCTGGGCGCGATGGTGTTCGGCCGGTACGCCGACGTCGTCGGCCGCAAGCGGGTCTACTGGCTGGTGGCGGCCGTGATGATCGTCGGGGCAATCGGGTCAGCCCTGGCCCCGTCGTTCTGGATTCTCATCGTCTTCCGGTTCCTGCTCGGCTTCGGCGTCGGCGGCGACTACCCGGTCAGCGCGGTCATGGTCAGCGAGTACGCCAACCGCAAGGACCGGGGCCGGCTCGTGGGCATGGTGTTCGGCACCCAGGCGGTCGGGCTGATCGTCGGCCCGCTGATCGCGCTGGCGCTGCTCGGCTCCGGGGCCAGCGACGACATCGTGTGGCGGATCCTGCTCGGCCTCGGCGCGCTGCCCGCCGCCGCGGTCATCTACCTGCGCTGCCGGATGCCCGAGTCGCCGCGCTACCAGGCGCAGGTGCAGCGCCGCGCCGACCAGGCCGCCAGCCGGATCGCCGCGATGACCGGCGAGCAGGTCAGCGCCGGCGCCGTCGCTGGCGAGGCCGATTCCGAGTCCGGGCTGCGGGCCTTCCTGACCAACCGGCGATGGCTGATCACGCTGGCCGGCACGGCGGGCTGCTGGTTCCTGCTCGACTACGCCTACTACGGCAACACCATCTCCACCCCGCAGATCATCGGCCTGATCTCGCCGAGCGCGACCACCATGACCAAGATCGCCATCCAGCTCGCGATCTTCGTGGTCGCCGCCGTGCCTGGCTACATCCTGGCCATCGCCCGGCTGGACAAGATCGGCCACCGCAAGCTCCAGCTCATCGGCTTCGCGATGATGGGCGCGTGCTTCCTGGTCATCGGCGTCGTGCCCGGCATGACCACCGTCGTGGTGCCGTTCCTGCTGGTGTACGGGGTGAGCTACTTCTTCACCGAGTTCGGGCCGAACATGACCACGTTCGTGATGCCCAGCGAGCTGTACCCGGTGCACATGCGCACCACCGGTCACGGCATCTCGGCCGGCATCGGCAAGCTCGGCGCGTTCATCGGGGTGTTCCTGTTCCCGTTCCTGCAGACCTCGCTCGGGCTGCGCGGCACCCTGCTGCTCACTGGCGGGGTCTCCGTGCTCGGCCTGGCGCTGACCCTGGTGCTGCCCGAGCCGGCCGGCCGCAGCCTGGAGGAACTGACCGAGACCGCCGCCCCGGCCGGCGCCAGGGCGACGGCGCTCGCCGAGCCCGCCGCCTGACGCCGGGCGCCGCAGCGCGAACCGCCGCCCGTCCATCCCCACAGGCGGCGGTTTCCGGCGCGAAAGTAGTGACAGATAGTATATGAACGGTGACATCTAGTGCAGAGACTGCCGCGCCCGTGCTGCTCGCCGTGGACGAGGACCCGGACGCGCTGGCCGACGTCGAGCGCGAGCTGCGCGACCGGTACGCGCGGCAGTACCGCGTCGTGTGCCGGCGGTCCGCCGCGCAGGCGCGTGCCTGCCTGGCCGATCTCGCAGCGGCCGGCGAGCCGGTCGCGCTGGTGCTGGCCGGGCCCGAGCTATCCGGGGTCACCGGCAGCGAGCTGCTGGACCAGGTGCGGCACCTGCACCCGCAGGCCCGGCGCGGGCTGCTGATGCCCTGGGGCCGGCTAGGGGACAGGGCCACCGGCGAGCGGGTCTTCGAGTCCATCTCCCGAGGCTGGATCGACAACTTCGTGGTCCGGCCGTCCGGCTCGCCGGACGAGGTGTTCCACCAGGCCATCTCCAGCCTGCTGGTGGAGTGGGCCGAGGCGCGGCGCGCCTCCCCCTACACGATCAGCGTGGTCGGCGAGTCCTGGTCCGGGCGCGCCTACGAGCTGCGGCACGTGCTCGGCCGGTGCGCGATGCCGCACCGGTTCTGCCTGGCCGATTCCAGGGACGGGCGCGCGTTCGTGGCGAAGGCCGGCGACGGCGCCCGGCTGCCGATCGTCGCCCTGCCCGACGGCACGTTCCTCAGCGACCCCAGCAACTCCGACCTCGCCGCGGCGGCCGGCTCCCCGGTGCACCCCGAGCGGATGCAGTTCGACGTGGTGATCATCGGCGCCGGCCCGGCCGGCCTGTCGGCGGCGGTGTACGCCGCGTCCGAGGGCTTCGCCACCCTGGTCGTCGATGAGGGCGGCATCGGCGGCCAGGCGACCTCCAGCCCGCTGATCCGCAATTACCTCGGCTTCCCGCGCGGGGTCAGCGGCCGGCGGCTCGCCCAGCAGGCGTACGAGCAGGCCTGGGTGTTCGGGGCGAACTTCGCGTTCATGCAGCGGGCGGCCGGCCTGCGGCGCGAGGGCGACTCGATCCTCGTCGCGCTGTCCGACAGCGGCGAGGTGGCGACCCGCGCGGTGCTGCTGGCGGCCGGCGTCAGCTACCGCAGGCTCGGCGTGCCGGAGATCGAGGCGCTGAACGGCGCCGGCGTCTACTACGGCGGTCCGGCCTCCGAGGCCGCCGCCATGACCGGCCAGGACGTCTACATCCTCGGCGGCGCGAACTCCGCCGGCCAGGCCGCGCTGCACCTCGCCAGGTACGCGCGCAGCGTCACCCTCGTAGTCCGGGGCGCCGACCTGCGTGCCGGGATGTCGCACTACCTGGTGCGCGAGGTCGAGGCCACGCCCGGCATCAGGGTCAGGCTCGGCACCGAGATCGTCAGCGGCGGGGGCGACGGCCGGCTGGAGCGCCTGGTGCTCCGCGACCGGCAGACCGGGTCGGCGGAAACCGTCCCCGCCGCCGCGCTGTTCCTCATGATCGGCGGGCACCCGCGCACAGGCTGGCTGCCTCCGCAGATCGAGCGCGACGAGCGCGGGTTCGTGCTCACCGGGACCGACCTGCCCGGCGACGTGTCCCGCCCGCCCGGACGCGGCCCGCTGCTGCTGGAGACCAGCATGCCGGGGGTCTTCGCGGTCGGCGATGTCCGGCACGGCTCCGCCAAGCGCGTCGCGTCCGCCGTCGGCGAGGGCTCCGTCGCCGTCCAGCTCCTGCACAGCCTGTTCGCGCTTGGCAGGCTCCAGCCCCGCGGCCGCCCGCGCGACGAGCACGCCCCGGCGCGCACCTGATCAGCGCCCCGGCCGTCGCCAGGACAGCGGCGCGCGCCGAGCCCGGAGCCTGACCCGAGCTGCGGTCACGGCCCTGGATTCGGCGGCAGGTCGGAGCAGGAGTAACCGGAGACCGACGAGACCGCGGGGATCTGGGACAGCGCGTTCCGCGGCGTGCTGTCGCCGCCGATCAGCGTGAGCTGCTCGCTCCCGCCCGGGCCGCTGAGTTGCATCCCGGCGGAGTTGGAGACCCCGGTGAACTGCGTGCTGATGCCGGAGAACTGCAGGTCGACGGTGGTGGCACTGACCTGGGTGCCGGTGACGCTGAGCGCGCTGCCGGTGGCGCTCTGGCCGTTCCCGCAGTTGTACTCGTACTCCAGGGCGCCGGTGACCTGGTCCGGGTTGCTGATGTCCAGGCTCAGCAGCTCAACCTGGGTGGACTCGGCCAGCATGTAGGAGACCGTGGTCGGAGCGGGTGTCACCTGACCGCCGCCATTCTCGTTGCCCCCGTTCCCGCCTCCGCCGTTCCCGTCCCCGCCGCTGGAGCCGCAAGCCGCGGCTGTCGTGGCGGCCAGGGCCACGCCGAGCACCGCCACGGCCGCGCGGAACCGAGTCCGCCGGCCGGCCTTGCCGCCTAGCCTGCTAGTCAAGATGGTGTCCTCCCGCCCGGTGCGCGCCACCCGGCCCGCCGCCTGTCCGCGCCCGTCCGCGCGGCAGTCTCAGTTTCGGGTCGCCGCGCCGCCCCCCGGTACCCCGGGAACTTGGGGGTGGGGTCAGTGCAGGCCGCGCTCCTCGGCGAGCAGCCGGGCGGCGTTCGCCGGCGTCACATCCGGGTAGGCGTCCGGATGGGTGCGCAGGTAGATCTCCTTGATGCGCTGCAGGTGCTCCGCGAGCGTGGACTCGGCGATGCCCAGCTCGGCGGCGGCCCGGCGCTGGGTAAGGCCGCGCCGGCCTACCGCCACCATCACCTCGCGCTGGCGCGGCGTGGGCCGCAGCAGCGCCCGCCGCCGCCGGCCGGTATCCAGGATCCGCGCGCGGATCGCCCGGACCCCGGCCAGGCCCGTGCCCAGCGCGTCCGCGACCTCCTGCCCGGTGTCGCCCTGGGCGATGGCCCGCAGCACGGCCAGCTCATCCGGTCCCAGGTCGCCGTCGGGCAGCCGGCGCACCTGGGCGTCCATGAGCAGGTGCCCGGCGAGCTTGGGGCCGATCCAGCAGCCCCCGCCAGCCACCTCGGCGGCCGCCTCGCAGATGACGGAGGTCGGCTCCAGCTTGTCAGCGAACCCGCTGGCGCCAGCGTCGATCGCGTCCAGGATCTCCTCGCCGGTGGCCGGGCCGGATACCGCCAGCACTCGCAGGCCCCGCCCGGCCAGCGCGCGGATGGTGTCCTGAATCGGCACATCGCCCAGGTGCAGGTCGCAGACGACCACGTCCGGCCGCAGCTCGCCCAGGCCGGCCGAGCTGGTCACGATGGCCGTGACGCGGAAGCCAGCGCTGGTGAAGCCGAGGGCGAGCCCGTCGGCGGTGGCCGGGTAGTCCTCTACCAGCGCGACACAGATCCGCGCGCCGCTAGCCATGGGCACCGGCCTGCCGCGCGCGGTCCGGCTCGCGCTCCGCCGGCGTCCAGGTGATTGTCACCGTCGTGCCGCGGCCCGGCACCGAGTCCGCGTGCCAGTCCGCCCCGTGCCGGCGCAGGGCCGGGAACGTGCTGGCGAACCCGCCGCCGGGCCGGATCGCGGCCAGATCGAACCCCGGCCCCCGGTCGCGCACCGTGACCTGGCCGCGCTCGGCCGTCGACTCCACGTAGAGGTTTGCCCTCGGCTGTGGCCCGGCGTGCCTGCTGACGTTGCGCAGCGCCTCGCCGACCGCCGTGCACAGCGCCTCGGCCAGCTCGGTGCCCGGTTCTGCCGTGATGACCAGCACCGGTTCCAGGGCCAGCCGCCCGGCGCAGCTATCGATGGTCTCGTGCAGCATGGCGGCGAACCCGGCCGGCGCGCCCGCCAGTTCCGCCCCGGCGCGAGGGTCGGCGATGAGCTGCCGGGCCCGCCGCGCGGCCCGCCTTGCCTCGCTGATGGTCTGCTCGGTCACCGGCTCGCCGACGATCAGCCGCTCCACGATGGGCAGCAGCCTGCCGTGCACCTCGCCGTGGATCCGCTCCCGCTGCCGGGCGGCCTCAGCCGCGACCGCGCTCTCCTGCGCCGCCTGCTGCGCCTGGTCGGTGCGCAGGGCCATGGCCCGGAACTCGCGCATGGACAGCGCCGCGACCACGTACCAGAGCGCGAACCCGAGCAGGTCGGACGGCAGCTTCAGGGTGACATCCGGGATCACGGCGAGCACCCAGCCGGCCATCAGCGCAGCCACCGCGACCGCCTGAAAGATCCCGAACATGAACCCGAAGCCCACGATGGCCGCGCTCGCCAGCATCGTGGGGACCAGCTCCGTGGCAATGACATTGTGGTCGTGCGGCACCACCGCGCGCGTCCCCGCAAGCATCAGCGCCAGGCAGAACAGCACGTCCACGATGACCAGCGGCCGGTCACGCAGCGTCCCGACGCGGCGGACCCGCTGCGCGAACCAGCCGGCCTCGGCCAGTGCCGCCGCCGCGCATGCCGCCGCGATCCACGGATGCGCCAGGGAGCCCCAGACGAAAAGAGGGAGGCACGCGAACAGCGAGGTCGCCACCCGGACCAGCGCGAGCATCCGGCTGGTCCGGTGCTCCGTCCGCGCGAGCATCCCGCCAGGAGCCAGCTCGCGGCCCTCACCCGTCACGGTCCGCCCTTCACGCCGGCCTGGTCCGCTCGTCCCGCCCGTCCCTGCCGGTCACCCGCGGCAGCCGGTTCATCCAGGATGCAGGCGGCCCGCCGTCGGCGCCACCCCGGGAACTTAGGGAGCCGCCGCCGCGGCAGGCCCGTCGCCATCATGCCGAGCGTCGCCGGCCGCGGGTCAGGAGGCGATGGCGGCGCTGTCGCCGACCGTGACGGTTCCCGCCGTGAGTACCTCGGCGTAGGTGCCGAAGCAGGCGCCCTTGCCCAGGTCGGCCACGTCGAGCCGGCGCCGGGCGATGGCCCGCAGGATGTCCGAGGAGTGCTCAAGCCCCGGCTGCGCCGCCGACGGGATCACGCAGCGCGGCGTCGGCGACATCACCCGCAGCGTGACCTCAGGGCCGACATGAATCCGGTCGTTCGGCTCCGGCTCTCGCTCCAGGGCAAGCACCAGGTTCGGGCGCAGCCGCCGCACGTCGGTCGCCGGGACCTCCGCGGTCAGCTTCGCCAGCGCGCTGGCCGTCACCACGTGCACCGCCGCGAAGTCCACGAACCGGCCGCCCGGCACCGCCCCGCCCACCCCGCTGACCTCGTCGTCCCCGCCCTCGGCCGTCGCCCACTCCGGGATCATCCCCGGCACCTTCGACCACAGCTTGTGCAGCTTCGCGTCCGGCGGGACCTCACTGCTCAGCCGCACCCGCTCGCCCAGGAACCCCGACAGCGCCTCATCCGCCGCCGCCGACCCGGCCGGCAACGGCGCCTGCCCCGGCACCCCGACCAGCACCTGCCCGCTGTCCAGCTCCAGCGTCGCGGTAACCGACAGGATCCGGCCGAACCTGCGCGGGTTCTTCGCGCTCACCACCAGCCCGTCCGCCGCGGTGATGCACGCCCACGACCGGTCCCCGTCCGGCCCGTCCTTGCCGAAGTAGGCGCTGCGCACCGACTCACCCTGCGCTGATTTCAGCGGAAACCGCCAGATCGCCTCGACCATATCCTCAGCTTCGCATGCCACGCGGGGCCTCTCGCAAGCTCGTTTCCGTCCCGGATCACTGCCCGTCACCCTCCCTCGCCGACCCGGTGCAGCACTCCGCGGTCGTCCCGCTCGTACCGGCGCGCCGCGTTCTTCGCGAGCTTCGCCTCCACCTCGCTCGCCAGGTCGACCCCCGTCATCTCCGCGAGGCAGGCCAGGTAGATCGCCACGTCCGCCAGTTCCTCCCCGAAGTCGGGCAGCCGCTTGCGCCAGGCCGTGAACGCCTCGCTCACCTCCGCCGTCAGCAGCCCGAACTCCAGCGCCACGTCGGTCGTGTTGAACCCCTTGGCCTTCTTGTTCGCCCAGGCCAGTTCCTGCACCACGCGGATGTCCACCATGCCTCCCAGCCTTCCCCATAACCATTTCACCGGCTGGCCGCGCGCCCGTTATCGTGCCCGTCATGGATCAGCCAGGCCTGCCCAGCGCCCTGCTCCTTGAAGTGCCCGCGGCCGAGCCCGTCGTGGCCCCGCTTCGCCAGCGGCTGGACAGCAGCGCCGCACTCGGCATCCCCGCGCACATCACCGTGCTCTTTCCGTTCGTGCCGGCCGGCCAGGTCGGCCCGGAGCTGCTCACGCGGCTGACGGCCCTGTTCCGGGGCGTCGCCGGCTTCGGCTTCCGGCTCGGCCGCACCGACTGGTTCGGCGAGGACGTCCTGTGGCTCGGCCCCGAGCCCGATGCCCCGTTCCGGGACCTGACCGGCCTGGTGTGCCAGGAGTTCCCCGGCAGCTCACCGTACGAGGGAAAGTTCACCGAGGTCGTCCCGCACCTGACCATCGGCCACGGCCGCCCGCTCGCCGACCTGCGCGAAGCCGAGCGCGCCGTCCAGCCGAGCCTCCCGGTCAAGGCCCGCGCCACCAGCGTCAGTCTCTACACCCGGCCCGCCGACGGCGCCCCCTGGTCCAGGCGCGCCGCTTTCAGCCTGGCCTGACCCGCTCGGTGCCGGGCTCGTCGCGCCAGCGCGGCCGTTCCCACCAGAACAGGTCGCGGAGCCGGCCCCGGAACGCGGCGCGGCCGAGCATGCCCAGGCCGGTCGCCGCGAACCAGGCGCCGTAGGCGAGGTAGGCCCTGGCCAGCCAGCCCGGACCGTCATGAGACCGGCTGATAAGCAGGCTAAGCACGATTAGCTGGCCGGCCACCGCAAGCAAGGGGACGGCGAACAGCAGGTACTGCCACCGGGGCAGCGGCGCGGCCTGCGTCCGGCGGGTCCTGCTCGCCCACAGGTAGGCCGGCAGTAACGTCAGCACGAACACCGCGCCGCCCAGCCCGGCGCGAAGCACCTCAAGGGCCTGCCGGGCGATGCTGCCGGTGGCGGTGGGCTGGCCTGCCACCGAGATGCCGCTCAGGATGGCAAGGAAGAACGGCAGGTAGCGGCGGACCCGCCGCAGCCGCTGGGCGAGGGTCAGCCGGGTAACGGAGTTCGAGCCGGACGGCACCTCATCAGACGGCATAATCCTTTCCTCCCGCGAGCAGCGGCAGAGGAAACGAGCCTCGCCGACCAAGCGGGATTCTAGTCCGGCCCGATGCTCGCCACATTCGCCTATGTCATTGTCCGCAGCGGCCTTACCTGCCAATCTGGCGCGGTAAATCAATGCACGAAATCGCTACTGCCGCAGAAAATAAAGTGCGGGCGCCCGCCGGCAGACGCGATCCTGTGCCGGTGGCGATGCACCCTAACGAGCTGACCGTGGCGCCCGGCACCGTCCGGGCGCTGCTCGCCGAGCAGTTCCCGCAGTGGGCGGGCCTGCCCATCAGGCCAGTGGTCTCGCACGGGACGGTGAACGCGCTGTTCCGCATCGGAGACCGGCTCGCGGCCCGGTTCCCGCTGTCGCCCGGCGACGTGACCGAGATCCGGCGCTGGCTGGAAGCCGAGGCCAGCGCGGCGCGCGAGCTGGCCGGGCGCACCCGGTTCCCCACCCCCGAGCCGGTGGCGCTGGGCGAGCCAGGCCACGGGTACCCGCTGCCCTGGTCCGTGCAGACCTGGCTGCCCGGCTCGATCGCGACCGACACCTACCCGGGCTCCGCTGCCTTCGCGCGTGACCTCGCGGAGTTCATCGGCGGCGTCCGGGCCATCGGCACCCGCGGCCGGACATTCGCCGGCCGGGGCCGTGGCGGCGAGCTGACCGGGGAGGACGAGTGGATGGACACCTGCCTGTCCCGCAGTGCGGGGCTGCTGGACGTCCCCGCGCTGCGCCGGCTGTGGCAGGACCTGCGGACCGCGTCCAGGAACGGGGTGCCGGATCTCATGACGCACGGCGACCTGATGCCCGGCAACCTGCTCGTGGCCGGCGGCCGCCTGGCCGGCGTCATCGACGTCGGCGGCCTGGGCCCCGCCGATCCCGCGCTCGACCTCGTCGCCGCCTGGCACCTGCTAGAGGACGGCCCGCGCGAGGTGCTGCGTGACGCCCTCGGCTGCGACGACGCCGAATGGCGGCGCGGCATGGCCTGGTCCTTCGCCCAGTCCATGGGCCTGGTCTGGTACTACGTCACCACCAACCCGGTCATGGCCGCCACCGGCCGCCGTACCCTCGGCCGCCTCCTCCAGTCGTCCTGACGGTGCAGCTAGCCGCGCCAGGTGCAGGTACACCCCGCGCGGTAAGGCGAGCAAGCCCCTCCCCTCGGGATGACGATGGTCAGGAATGAGTCTGAAGGGACGCTGGAAACATCGTTACGCTGTACCACACGGTCATCAGAAGATCTCTCTCCGATATATAGGCAGGTGCGCGTGGAACCCCTGAAGCCGCGCTGCGCGGTCGCCTTGGCCGGTGCCATCGGGACGGTCAAGGGATCTCGCCTGCCTCCTCGGCAGAGACGGCCCGCCGTGGCGCGTACGCTTCCCGCAGCGAGCACAGATGGCGAGGGGGGCCGATGAGCGCCGGACTTGACACTCGCCCGACCGCGACGACGCTTGACGTCGAGCGGATCACCAGGTGGGCCTGGGACGGGAGAATCCGGGTTCCGCACTTCCAGCGGCCACTGCGCTGGCAGCGGGCCGATGTCATCAAGCTTTTCGACAGCATCGTGCGCGGATACCCGGTCGGGTCTCTGCTGCTGTGGCACCGGCCCGCCCCGGCTGAGACGCTGCAATTCGGCGCGCTCCGCATTCGGGCACCGAAGATTTCTGACGCCCTGTTCGTCGTGGACGGGCAGCAGCGCATCATCAGCCTGGCTAACGCATTGCATCCCGATGGTCAGTCAGATGAGCGGTTCAGGATATCCTACGACCTTCGCAAAAAGGCATTTGTTCCGACGCCGCGAGATGCCGAAGCGACGGTGGTCCCGATTCCGGTGATCTTCGACCTGCGCGAGGTTCTGCGGTGGTTCGCGGATCATCCGGAGCTAGCCGATTATGTCAACGACGCTAACGAGATAACACAGACGATTCGGCAGTTCAAGATTCCGGCATACGAGGTCGCTCAAGAAAGTCCCGAGGTTCTCGAGGACATCTTCGACCGCATGAACAATTACGGCAAGCGCCTTACCAGAGCGGAGATCTTCGCGGCGCTATTTGCCGGGCCGGAGAGCGCGCGCGATGATACGCCAACTCTCGACCGGATAGCGCAGAACATCAATGATGATCTTGAATTCGGACTGCTCGACAACGACACTGTTCTTCAGGCGGTACTCGCCCGACGTGCACCGGATGTGCACCGGGAGATCCGCAGCGAGTTCGGCGCGGATGCCCGCGCCTTTATCGAGTTCCCCGATGAGGACCGCGATACTGCCTATGCGCGAGGCGAGGAGGCGATCCGCCGTGCGGTGGGCTTCCTGCGGGACACGGCAGGCGTTCCGCATTTCACGTTCTTGCCGTATAAGTATCCGCTGGTGGTACTGACGCGGCTGTTCGCTCACTTCGGGGACATCGACGAGCGCAGCCTGCAGCTCGCGCGCAGGTGGTTCTGGCGGGCGGTGCTCGTCGGGCCTGAGATCTTCCGGGGCAGCACCTCAGGTGCGGTGCGGGCACTAAACCGGGCGGTGAAACCGGGTGATCGTGAGGGCTCGATCCAGCGGTTGCTCGAGCTCGTCCCGCAGTCGGCGGCGCGGATACCGGATCTCAAGCGATTCCGCAGCAACGAGGCCGCGACGAAGCTCGTCCTCTGCTCATGGTGGAGTCGTGGTCCGCGATCGCTGACGACCGGAGAGCCATTCAGCAGCTCGGACCTGTTTCTGCGCCTTGATGAGGCGCACACGGCGCTGGACGCGGTTCAGTACGTGGTTTCTCGTCACTTCGTGCAGCGCGAGCTCAGGTCCTGGTCGGCCAACCGGATCCTGTACCCGGCAGTGGAGTACGAGCTGGGGCCGGTGGAGAGCATGCTCGCCCGCCCAGCCGCCCGGCGGCCCTTGAGCCCGGCGGACTGGGCGGCGGCGCTGGAATCACACAACATCAGCCCGCAGCTCGCTGAGCTGGCCGAGGAGCGTGGCGAGGTCACGGAGTTTCTCACGACCAGGCAGGAAGCTCTGAAGCGCCAGTTCGACCTGTTCCTCAAGCAGCGGTGTGAGTGGGAGTTCGAGGACACGCCGCAGCTCGACTCGCTGGTGCTCGACGACGAGGCCGAGGCGGAGGAGCTGGGCGATGACTCATCCTGACTCTGACAGCTTCGGCGTCTGGATCGGTGACCGGCGAGCGGGGACGATCCAACGTGTCGCGGACCGCACGCGGTTCTCGCTCGATCTTGACTACCGGGAGGATCCGAGCCGCCCCGTGCTCGGGCTGGTATTCGAGGACCGCCCGGAGCGGGTTCATGTCGCCACTGTCAGGGTCGCCCCATGGTTCTCCAACCTGCTCCCCGAGGGGAGGCTGCGAGACTGGATCGCTGGCCAGCGCGGCGTGAGCCCGCAACGCGAGATGGAGCTTCTCGCCCAGGTAGGCCATGACCTGCCGGGTGCAGTCCGCCTGCTGCCCGAGGGCGAGGTACCCCTCGACCCGGCGTGGAGTGACGAGCCCGACACCTACTCGGGGGAGGGCGCCGGGGATCTTGATGGCGCGGGCATCCGGTTCTCACTTGCGGGCGTCGCGATGAAGTTCTCCATGCTGATGCGCGGAGATCGCCTGACCATCCCTGGCCATGGTGAAGGCGGCGACTGGATCGTGAAGACTCCGGATAACAGATTCCGTGATGTCCCGCTCAATGAGTTCGCGATGATGTCGCTGGCCGGTGCCGTCGGCATCGAGGTTCCCGAGATTATGCTCGTGCCGCGGCAGCGTCTCGATGACCGGCTGCCGGAGAGTGTATGGCCAGAGGGCGAGGAAGTCGCTTACGCGATTCGCCGGTTCGACAGGGACAGCCGCCGGGGACGCATTCACATCGAAGATCTGGCTCAGGTCAGGAACGTATACCCGGAACGGAAATATGAGGGAAACTTCGAGACCGTCGCCAGCCTGGTCTATCGCGGGCGTGATGTAGCCTCGCTTCTCGAATTCACCAGGCGTCTGACATTCTCTGTGCTTATCTCAAACGGCGATTATCATCTGAAGAACTGGTCGCTTATCTACCGCGACGAGAGGCTTCCGGCCCTGGCCCCGGCCTATGACCTTGTCTCCACCGCACATTACTTCGCCGGGCAGCGAATCGAGGATCTTGGGCTGAAGTTCGGCGGGTCCAAGGACTTCCACCGGGTCAGCCTCGCAACGTTCAGCCGGCTCCAGGAGCGCCTGCGAGTACGCGATGCGGACCTCGCGGAGTGCGCGGCCGCCACAGTGGAGCGCACACAGGCTGAGTGGCTGCGGCGGGCAAGCATTCTCGACCCCGCCCCGCAGTTGCAGGACTCCATCGACCAGAGCATCCGCATGCGCGGCAAGACCATCCTGGGGAGCCTGGCGTGAGACCCACGCCTTCCGCTAGCTGGTTTGCCCGCCCGCTCCTACTCCTTCACCGCCCCGTCGCCGGTGCGCATGATGAACTTCTGGAAGACGAAGAACACCGCCGCGACCGGCACCGTCATCAGGACGGCCGCCGCCAGCTTGAGCGGGTACTGCGTCCCGCCGCCCAGCTCGCCGCTGACCAGCCGGCCCACGCCCGTGGTGAGCGTGTCGAGCGACGGGCTCTGGTGCGCGATGAGGATGTCGGAGAAGTCGTTCCACGAGCCCTGGAACGACAGGATGGTCAGCGCGATGAGCGCGGGCCTGGCCATCGGCAGCACCACCGACCAGAAGATGCGGAACGTGCCCGCCCCGTCGATCTGGGCCGCTTCCTCGATGCTCCGCGGAATCGACTCGAAGAACTGCTTCATGATGAACACGCCCGCCGCGTCGGTCAGCAGCGGCACGATCAGGCCCGGGTAGGTGTCGTAGATGCCGAGCTGCTTGATCACCAGGAACTTGGGGATCAGCAGCACCACGCTCGGCACCGCCATCACCGCGAGGATCGCGGAGAAGACCGCGCGGCGGCCGCGGAACCGCAGCCGGGCCAGCGCGTACCCGGCCATCGAGTCGAACAGCAGCCGCCCCGCCGTGACGAACAGCGCGACGACCACCGAGTTGGTGAACCAGCGCGGGAAGTCCTGCTGCCCGAGCTGGGTGAACGCCGTGGTCACCCAGTGCTGCGGCAGCGGGTTGACCGGATGGTTCGCCGCGTCGGCCTCCGTCTTGAACGACGTGCCGAGCTCCAGCAGGAACGGGTAGATGTAGACCACGGCCGCGACCATCAGGGTCAGGTAGGTCACCGAGCGCAGCCAGGGGCGCCGCCGCCGCCCGGCCGGCCCGCTGCCGGCCGTCACCGCCACCGCCCCGGTGTCAGGGACGCCGACGCGCCCCGGTCCCGCAGCAGCAGGCGCTGCGCCACGGTGAACACCACGATGATGGCGAACAGGATGAACGCGATCGCCGCGCCCTGGCCCCACTGGTCGTTGCCGAACGAGACCTGGTAGGCCAGGTAGGCCGGGGTCAGCGTGGTCCCCGCTGGGTTTCCCTGCGTGATCAGGAACACCTGGTCGAACACCTGCCAGGTGCCGATCAGGCCCAGCGTGAGCACCAGGAAAAGCGCGGGCCTGATCAGCGGGATGGTGATCCGGCGCAGCCGGGTCCAGGCGCCCGCCCCGTCGATCAGCGCCGCTTCCTCGATGTCGCCGGAGATGTTGTAGAGCGCGGGCAGGAACAGCAGCATGAACGTGCCCGCCGTGGTCCACACGGCCAGGATGATCAGCGTCATCATCGCCACGCTCGGCCCCGCCAGCCAGTTCCACCAGGACAGCCCCAGGAAGCCGTGGCCGGCCAGCACCGCGGGCGCCTTGGTCACGCCCAGCCCGCTCAGGATCATCTGCAGCAGGCCGTTCGGGTCGGAGAACCAGTTCGGCCCGTTGCCGCCCAGGTAGCCGATCAGGCCGTTGACCACCCCGGAGTCGGCGAACAGGAACAGGAACACGATCGAGACCGCCACCGAGCTGGTCACTGAAGGGAAGTAGAAGGCGGTGCGGAAGAAGCCGCGCCCGCGCAGCGCCCGGCGGCTGACCACCAGGGCCAGCCCCAGCGCGAGCGCCGTCTGCGACGGCACCACCAGCAGCACGTAGTACAGGTTGTCGCGCAGGCTGAGGGCCAGGTCCTGCTGCGGCAGGCCCGGCTGGGTCAGCAGCGCCCTGTAGTTGGCCAGGCCGACCGCCCGCACCCCGGAGGAGAACGGGCTGCCGATGCCGCCCCAGTCGCTGAGGCTGACCCAGGCGGCCATCACGATCGGCACCACCAGGAACACGATCAGCAGGACGATCGCCGGCGCGCTGAACAGCCAGCCCGCCGCCGCCTCGCGGCGCCGGGCCAGGTGGCCCCGGCGCGCCCCCGGAGCGGGGGAGGGGGCGCGCCGGGACCGGCTTTCCCTGCGGGACAGGGCTCTGGCAGCCATCGGCGTCAGGAGGCAGCCTGGCTGGCGACGGACTGGAGGTTACGCTGTGCCGCCCGCAGGATCGCGGCCGGGCTGGAGGTCTTGAGCTGAGCCAGCGCCGAGTCGAACGCGGCCAGCGCCTGCGTGTCACCGGGCAGCGCGATGTCCGGGTGGGCGTAGGGAAGTTCCTCGGTGTGCACCGCGAGGGCCGGGAACGTCTTCTGCCACTGCGACTGGAGCGTGCTCAGCGAGGGGATGACGCCGAACGCGCGGGAGAACGCCATCTGCTGCGTCGGGGTGGTCAGGAACTTCACGAAGCTGATCGCCCCGGCCAGGTTCTTCGACGTCGCCGGGATGCCCCAGCAGTTGGTGAAGGCCAGCGTGGCCTTGGTCCCGGTCGGCCCGCCGGCAGCGGCGCGACCTGGTACTTGACGCTTGGGTAGTCGGACTGCATCGCGCCGACCACCCAGTTCCCGACGATCGCCATCGCGGCCTTGTTCTCGCCGAACGCCTGGCCGCTCCAGCCCGAGTCGAGCTGCGACGGGAACTTCATGATCCCCTGCGTCATCATGCCCTTGAGGTAGGTCAGCGCGGCCACGTTCTGCGTGCTGTCCAGGTCGACCTTGTCCGGCCCGCTCATCACGGTGCCGCCG
Source organism: uncultured Actinomycetota bacterium (assembly GCA_963725175.1). Classification (GTDB taxonomy): domain Bacteria; phylum Actinomycetota; class Actinomycetes; order Streptosporangiales; family Streptosporangiaceae; genus DASUBV01. The sequence goes on along the minus strand of CAVRXH010000006.1, from coordinate 190,144 downwards.
TTCTGGTACAGGAACTCGTCGATGCCCGAGTGCGTCTGGTCGAGCACCAGGCCGGCCCGCTTGGCGGTGGTCAGCTTCCTGGCCACGGCCTTGAGCTGGCTCCAGTTGGCCGGGATGTCGGTGGCGGACAGGCCCGCCTGCTTCCAGTCCTTGCTGTTGATGTACAGGGCGAGCGTGCTGGCGTCCTTCGGCTCGCACTCGAAGCTGCCCTGGTAGGTGAACGACTGGCGCAGCGCCGGGTAGAAGCTGCCCGAGTTGGCCAGCTGCTGCGGGTAGGCGTCGAGCGCATGCTGCTTGGCGTAGTTCTGGAAGCTGCCAGGGTCCAGGTAGAACAGGTCGGGCGGAGCGCCGCCCGCGAACCCCTGGGCGAGCTGCTGGACCAGGTTGGACGCCGCGATCACCTTGACCTTGATGCCGCTCTGCCTGGTGAACGCGGACGCCGCGGTGTCGACCGCCTTCGTCTCGGCCGGCCCGCTGGAGCCGAACATCAGCGTCAGCGGCTTCTTGTTCGGCTTGCTGGCGCTGCTGCTGCCGCCGCTTGAGCCGCAGGCGGTCGCCAGGGTAAGCAGGCCGGCCGCGGTGACGGCCACGGCGATCTTGGTGGGTCTGATTCTCATCTGACTTCCTGTTTCCTCGGGGGCGGGGAGGCCCAGGGCGGACAGGGCGGGAAAGATTCCGGGGGCCGCCTGGCACGGCGGCCCGGTCAGGCCGAGCTGCGCACCACCAGCCTCGGCTTGAGCAGCACCCGGTCGTGTGACCGAGGCCGGCCGCCGCGCGCGGCCAGCAGCCGCTGCAGCGAGTCCAGGCACGCGGCGGCCACGTCGCCGACCGGCTGGGCGACGCTGGTCAGGCCGGTGACCGCGGCCGCGGCCGAGTTGTCGAACCCGGTCACCGCCGCGTCCCGGCCGGGCACCAGGCCGCGGGAGGTCAGCTCGGTCCAGGCGCCGAGCGCGATCGTGTCGCTGACGCAGGCGAACGCCGTCGGCGGCGCGGCCGAGTCCAGCAGCCCGGCGCACGCGGCGCGGCCGTTGGCCAGGCTGTCGGTGACCCGGCAGAGCAGGCCGCCGGTGTCCAGCCCGGCCGCCGCGCAGGCCGCCTCCCAGCCCGAAAGCCGGTCGTCCCCGACTCCCGAACCGTCCGGCCAGCCCAGCATCGCGATCCGCCGGTGACCCGCCGCGATCAGGTGCTCGGTGGCGGACCGCATGCCCGCGGCGCCGTCAACGTCCGCCCAGGAGTGCCGGGAGGGCGTGCCCCACGGGCGGCCGAACGTGACGAACGGCACGTGCTGCCTGGCCAGCCACGTGGTCCGGCTGTCGCCCGTGTGCGTCCCTGTCAGCACGAACGCGTCCAGGTCGTACTCGCTCAGCAGCGCGTCGTAGGCGCCGATCTCCGCGCCGTCGCCGCCGGCCGTGAACAGCAGGATCCGGTAGCCGCGCTGCTGCGCCTGGTCGGTGAGCGCGTGCAGGAACCGGTCAAGCAGCTCGCCCATGCCCTCGGCCGGCGTCGGGATGCCCGCCGCGATCAGGTGCGAGCGGCGGGTGCGCAGCGTCTGCGCGGCCTTCACCGGCCGGTAGCCCGTCTCGGCGATGACCGCCTCGACGCGCTGCCTGGTCGCCGGGCGGACCAGGTGCGGCGCGTTCAGCACGTTGGACACCGTCTGCCGGGAGACTGCCGCCGCCTCGGCGACGGTCTCCAGCGTGGGGCGCTGCTGACGCGCGGGCATGCCGTTCACCTCCAGCCCTGCCGGGCCGCCGGATAGCCGGCTCATCACTTGGAGCGTTAAATTTGATCGTTCAAAGTAGTGTTATCGTGGACTTTGTCCTGCTGGCTGTCAAGCGCGGGGCACTTTCTAGTCGGCCCGGAGAGCGAGGCGATGGATGTCAGCGACAGGCCAGCCCTGGCTGCACGACCTGGTGACGGCGCTGCGCGCGCCGACCGTGGTGCTCAGTGAGCGCAGCGGCCAGATCAGGCCCGGCGGCGCCCAGGGCGTCCTGCACGCCGACGCCCGCGTGCTGTCCGCAGCCGAGCTGGCCATCGGCGGCGCCGAGCCCGTCCCGGTGAGCAGCGGCCTGCTCGACGCCGGCCGTGCCCTGTTCATCGGCATCGCCAGGGAACTCGGCGACCCGGGCCCCGACCCGACCGTCCGCGTCGAGCGCGAGCGCACCGTGACCGTCGGCCACCTGCGCGAGCGCATTACCGTCAGCTCCGCCGCGGCCGCCGCCATCGACACCGAGGTCACCCTGCGCCTGTCGGCCGACCTGGCCTCGATCGGCGAGATCAAGTCCGGCACGGTCCCGCCTCGCCCGCCGGCGACCATGATGATCCCGAACGGGCTGCCGCGCCCCGCCCCCGTCTCCGGCCAGGTCGCCACCGGCACCAATGCGGAACCACCGCCCGCCAGCCCGGCCGCCGGAACCCCAGCCGGCTCCAGCCCGAGCGACTCCAGGCCCGCCGATGCCGGCGAGGCAGGCCCCGCGAGCCCCGTCGCTCCCGCGCCGCTCGCCAGCCCGGTCCTGCTCACCTGGGGCGCCGGGCCGCTGCAGGTCCGGCTCGCCGCGCCCGGCGCGGCCGCCGCCGTGCTGCCCGGCGGCGACGCCGAGCTGCGCTGGCCTGTCCGGCTGCCGCCCAGGGGCGAGCAGGAGCTCACCTGGGAACTCGCCGTCACCGACCCAGACGCCGTCGTCGTCGCCTCACTCAGCGGCGCTGACGAGAACCAAGTCGGCGAGGGCCAGGAAGCTGGCACGGGACAGGGCGCCGGCGCCGCATGGCCCGGCGTCCAGGCGCGGGCCGACGACCCGCGCCTGCCGCAGCTCCTGCACCAGGCGCTGCCCGACGCCGCCGCGCTGCGGATGGCCACCGCCGCCCGGCCCGGCGAGGAGTTCCTGGCCGGGGGCGCGCCGTGGTACCTCACCCTGTTCGGCAGGGACAGCATCTGGGCCGCGCGGCTGCTGCTGCCGTTCGGCTGGGAACTCGCCGCCGGGACCCTGCGCACCCTCGCCGCGCTCCAGGGCACCAAGGTGGACCCCGCGACCGGCGAGGCGCCCGGCAAGATCCCGCACGAGCTGCGCACCGCCGGCCGCCAGTCCGGGCTGCCCGCGCTGTACTACGGCACCATCGACGCCACCCCGCTGTGGATCTGCCTGCTGCATGACGCCTGGCGGTCCGGGATGCCCGCCGGGCAGGTTCGCGCCCTGCTGCCCAGCCTGACCGCCGCCCTGATCTGCCTGCGCGACTACAGCGACGCCGACGGCGACGGCTTCCTTGAGTACATCGACGAGAGCGGCCGGGGCCTGGCCAACCAGGGCTGGAAGGACTCCGGGGACGCCATCAGGTTCGCCGACGGCACCATCGCCAGCCCGCCCGTCGCGCTGTGCGAGGTCCAGGGCTACGCCTACGAGGCCGCCACCAGCGGTGCCGACCTGCTCGACGCCTTCGGCGCAGCCGGCGCCGGCCAGTGGCGGCACTGGGCAGGAGAGCTGGCCGGCCGGTTCCGCGAATCGTTCTGGGTCAATGACGGTGCCGGTCCCTATCCCGCCCTCGCCCTGGACGCCGCCAAGCGCCCCGCCGACTCCCTGACCAGCAACATCGGGCACCTGCTCGGTACCGGCCTGCTGACCGCTGAGGAAGAGGACCAGATCGTCGCCCGGCTGTCCGCGCCCGACATGAGCTCCGGCTGGGGGCTGCGCACCATGTCCGCCGCGAATGGCGGCTACTCGCCGCTGAGCTACCACTGCGGGTCGGTGTGGAGCCACGACACCGCCATCGTGATCAGGGGCATGGCGCGCGGCGGGCACGGCGCGGCGGCCGTGCTCGCCGACGGGCTGCTCGACGCGGCGGCCGAGTTCGGCTGGCGGCTGCCCGAGCTGTTCGCCGGCGACGGCCGTCCCCGGGTGCCGTGGCCGTCGGCTTACCCCGCGTCCTGCCGGCCGCAGGCCTGGGCAGCCGCGGCCGCCGGGGCGCTCGTCCAGGCGCTGCTCGGGCTGGAGGTCGACGTGCCCGCCGGGCGAGTCCGGGTGTCGCCGCCGCCCGCGCGGCCGGGCGGCGCGGGCCGGCGGCTGCTCGTGGACGGGCTGGTCGCCGGGCAGGAGCTGTTCAGCGCCGGGATCGACGCCGACGGCGCCGGGTACGTGACCGGGCTCAGCCCCGCGCTCGTCTCGGCCTGACGGCCGCTCCGGTTCCCGGCCGCCGCCGCGATGTCGGTGGCCTGGGGCATGCTCGGGTCATGGTCACCATTGACGACGTGCGGGCCGTGGCCAGCCCGCTGCCCCGCGCGTATGAGGTCCTGGTCAGGGACCGGGTCAAGTTCCGGGTCGGCCGGATCGTGTTCCTGGCGTTCTCCAGGGACGAGACCATCATGGGCTTCGGGTTCCCCAAGGAGGAGCGCGAGGCGCTGGTCGCGTCCGACCCCGCCAAGTTCCTGATGCCCGGCCAGGGCGACCTGCGCTACCACTGGGTCAACGCCCGGCTTGCCGCCCTCGGCCGGGGGGAGATGGAGGAACTCGTGCTCGACGCCTGGCAGATGGTGGTGCCCAAGCGGGTCGCCGCCGCCTACTTCGACCGGCCGGGCGCGGCCGGGCGGCGCGCCAGCCGGTGATCGCGCTCCGGCCGGTCGAGGACGGCGATCTTGACGCGCTGTTCGAGCAGATGCGCGACCCCGAGGCCGTGCGGATGGCCGCGTTCACCGCCGATGACCCGGACGACAGGAACGCGTTCGACGCGCACATGGACAGGGTGCTCGCCTCGCCCGGCATCATCCATCGCGCCGTGACCAGCGACGGGCGGCTGGTCGGCCAGATCGCCAGCTTCCCCTCCGGCGACGAGACCGAGATCACCTACTGGATCGACCGCGCCGCCTGGGGCCGCGGCATCGCCAGCCAGGCACTCGCGCTGCTGCTGGAGCTCGTCACCACCCGGCCGCTGCATGCCCGCGCGGCCAGCGACAACCTCGCCTCCCTGCGTGTCCTGCGGAAAGCAGGGTTCCAGGCCATCGGGACCGAGGTCTCTTACGCGCCCGCGCGGAACGGCGACATCGAGGAAACCATCCTCCGCCTGGAATGAGCCCGCGCGCAGGCACGCGAATCTCGCGGATATCGGGTTGCAAGACCGTTAGGCTCCTGTGCCCATGGGCGCTACCCCACCAGTGCTGCTGGCACCGTACCGGTCAATCGTGGACGCACTCCTCATTCTCGTCCGCAATGACCATGTGCTGCTTGCCCAGCGGCAGGGCACCGGATACGCGGACGGAGCTTGGAACCTGCCATCAGGCAAGCTCGAAGACGGCGAGACCGTCCTCCAGGCGGCCCGGCGCGAAGGGCTCGAGGAGATCGGGATACATACCGCCGAGAGTGATCTCGAGTTCGTGCACCTGATCCACTATCGCAACCATTTAGGTGATGCGCGCATCGGCGTCTTCTTCCGGGTCCTCTCCTGGCACGGCGAACCATACAATGCCGAGCCGCACAAGTGCTCCCAGATCAGGTGGTGGCCAGCCGATCAGCTACCTGCCGAGACGTACCCGTACACGGCAGAGGGGATCATGGCATACAAGCGTGGTCAGTCTTTCTCCCTGGTGGGATGGTAAGGACCTACCAGCGCCGATCATCTCAAGGCCGGCGAGACTGGGCGCATGAAATTTGGCGTCATGTACAACACGGCCCTCGCGGGCACCGACCCGGCGAACCTGACGGCGATCGCGCGGCAGGCCGACGACCTGGGGTTTGAGTCGTTCTACGTGCCCGAGCACGTCGCCCTCTACCCCGGTGCGCGGGCCGGCCGGATGGAATTCGCTCCTGACCTCGACATCGCCGACCCGCTGGAGTGCCTGGCCTTCGTCGCCGCGTCAACGAAGCGGATCCTGCTCGGCACGGCCGTGCTGCTGCTGCCGTTCCACCAGCCCGTTGTGCTGGCCAAGCGGCTGGCGACGATCGACGTGCTCTCCGGCGGCCGGATGCGCCTGTTCACCATCGGGGTCAGCAGCCTGCCGGGCGAGGCCGCCGCCGTCGGAATCAACTACGCGACCCGAGGCCGGCGAGCCGACGAGGCGATCGACGTGCTGCGTGCCCTGTGGGCGGGCGGCGCTGAGGGCACGAGCTTCGCCGGCGAGTTCTTCTCGTTCGAGAAGATAACCAGTTTCCCCAAGCCGCTGCAGATGCTGCCGATCCATATCGGCGGATCGAGCGCGCCCGCCGCCCGCCGGGCCGGCCGGCGCGGCGACGGGTACTTTCCCGGCGGCCGGCTGGCCTCGGACGAGCGACTCGCGCAGATCGAGCTGATGCGCGCGACCGCGCTGGCCGAGGGCCGCGACCCGGCGGCTCTCGAACACACCCGCTGGGGCTCGATCGACATGGACCGCGTCGCCGTCGAGGCCTACGCCGGCCTGGGCGTCGACCGCCTCGTCGTCAGCGCGGCCTCGGGCGGCCTGGCCGGGCAGCTCCGCCAGCTTGAGGACTTCGCAGCCCTGCACGGTCTGCGACCGTAAGCGACCTCTGCCGGGTTCCTCCTGTTTGGCAGGGCCGATGCCGGGAAGCTCAGCGACTCGTCATCTCATAAATCAGGAGGTTCCCATGTCATCCGGAACCATTGTCGCGGTAGTAGTCGCGATTATCGTCGTAGCCGCGGTGGTGGTTCTGGCCACCATGTACGCGCGGAGCCGGCGGCTGCGCAGGCAGTTCGGCCCCGAGTACGACCGGGCGGTGGCCGACAGCGGCAGCCGCCTGAAGGCCGAATCGGAGCTGGCCGACCGCGAGCGCCGGGTGCGCAAGCTCGACATCCAGCCGCTGGACGCGGCGGCGCTTGAGCGCTACCAGACTCAGTGGTCCGCCATCCAGGCCCAGTTCGTCGACAGCCCGGACAGCGCGGTCTCCGGCGCCCAGTCGCTGATCACCAGCGTCATGTCCGAGCGCGGCTATCCCACCGATGACCTGGACCAGATCATGGCCGACCTGTCGGTCGAGCACGCCCAGACGCTCGACGAGTTCCGCACCGCGACCGATCTCAGCAGCCGGGCCGCCGAGGGCAGCGCCAGCACCGAGGACCTGCGGCAGGCCATGGTGCACTACCGGGCGCTGTTCACCGAACTGCTCGGCGCGCCGGAAGCCGGCGCGCCGGAAGGCACGGCCGATCCCGCCATCGCCGGCCCCGCTGGGCTGCCGCCCACCGGCCCGGACCCCGTCTCCCCGGCAGCCAGCCCGGCCGGTGTCGTCAGCACTGGCGCGGTCAGCACCGATCCGGTCATCGACGGTCCGGCTGTCACCGACCCGGTCAGCGCCGACCCCGAGGTCGCGGCCCCGGCCTCCGAGGTCGAGCCCTCGGCCGACAGCTATGCGGCGGACGTCGGCCCGGCGGACACCGACCCTGACTACACCCGGACCATCCCGGCCGTGACCGATGACTCAGCCGACCCCGCTGGCTCAGCCGACTCCGGCGAGCCCGCCGACGAGGACGCGTCCGACCCCGACCCCGCCGGCGAGCCCCCGGCCCGCAAGCCGTCTCTCGCAGAGCGCATTTCCGGAAAGAGGTGAGCCACGTGACACTGGCCGACGATCACACGGACGACGACGTCATCATCGTGACCGAAGAGGACATCGTGAGCACGCCGTCTGACGCTGAGAACGAACGCCTCGCCGCCGACGACCCAAGCGCGAGCACTGGCTCCGCGCGGCTCGGCGAGGACAACGACCCGGACGACGAGGACGACCTGGACACCGACGACAGCCTCGCCCCCACGGTCGGCAGCAGCGCCGCCGAGGACCTCGATGGCGAGGACGACGAGGACGATCTCGACACCGACGATGGCCTCGCTGCCGCGGCCGCCGGTGGCGCCGCCGACGACCCAGCCAGCGAGGACGACGAAGAAGACGAGGACGGTGGAGACGCGGATGCCGAGGACGACGGCCTGGCCGCCGAGCACTCGGGGATAGTCGACGACAGCCCGGACGACGACGCCGACGAGGACGAGGACGAGGCGGCAATCGCACTGGCGATGTCGGCGGATTCCGCGCTGGCCACCGATGCAGAGCCTGTCGTGACTGCCGGCACCTCGCCCATCTCCCTCGGCGGGCCGGCCGAGGTACCCGACGCGAACCCGCCCGCAGCGGGTCAGGCCGCTGGCGGGAGCCAGACCGCTAACGGCCAGCCCTCTGACGCGGCGGATGCCGCCCAGTCCGAGGCCAACTGGCCGGAGATCCAGTCGCTGTTCGTGGACGATCCCCGCCGGGCCGTCGAGCAGGCGGCCCAGGTCGCCGGCGCCGCGCTCACCGCTCTCAGCACGGCGGCCAGGAACCGTGAGCAGTCGCTGCGCGACGGCTGGCAGTCCGGCCAGCCAGGGACCGAGGACCTGCGCACCACGCTGCAGGACTACCGGGAACTGGCCCGCCGCCTGTCCACCCTGGCAGCCGAGCTGTAGCCACTGCCGCTGAGTGCCTCCGCCCAATACCCTGGGCGGAGGTACGCCCGGATACGGGGATATCGTCAGGCAACTGGTGCCGCGACCGGCAACGCTAGCCCGGTTCTCGGAGGCCGCGATGAAGGAACATGGGAGGTCAGGGGAGGGGGGCAACGTGTCACCTGCTGACTCTCCGATCCCCGTTCCGTCGGCTCCCTCCGAGAACATGTGGCCGCTACGCTGACGGATTGCGGTCACCTCCCGGGTGGCGCTCCATGAGGTTCGGGGGCGACGGGCATGAGAGTCGGCATTATCGGGGGATCGATCGCCGGATGCGCGACAGCGACGCTCCTGCATCGGGCCGGGCACGATGTAATCGTCTTCGAGCGGTCCGAGTCCGACCTGGTGAGCCGTGGCGCCGGGATCCTTATGACGACGGCCGCGTGGCAGGACATGATGGCGCACGGCCTGATCGACGGGACCGTTCCCGCCTGCCGGGCCGACTACTCCCGGCTGGTCACCCGTGCGTCCGGGACAGGCCAGCAGCGATGGCTGGGCGACTTCCAGATGAGCTTCACGCTGCTCAACTGGGCTCACCTTTACCAGGGACTTCGGCGGTGCGTGCCTGACGATCAATACCGCAGCGGCGCGGCAGTCGAGCGGATCGAAACGACGCCTCACGGCACGACGCTGCACCTTCCCTCGGCCGGCTCACTGGACTTCGACCTCGTCGTGTGCGCCGACGGGTACCGCTCGCTGGGACGCGGGCTCATCGACCCAGGTGCCGTGCCTGCCTACCGGGGAATGGTGCTGTGGCGCGGGCTCCTCCCCGAGCGCGGCATCCGCGTCGATGCCCTCGACGGCTGCGACCTGCTGCGACCCGTATACCAGGGGGGCCACGGGATCGCGTACTACGTCCCTGGACCCGGGCTGGGCACCGAACAGGGGAAACGCCTTGTCATGTGGGGCTACTACCTCCAGGTTCCGGAGAGCGCCCTGGCGTCGGTGCTCGTCGACGATCAAGAGCGGCAGCAGTCCGGCTCGGTACCGTTCGGGAAGGTGCATCCGGAGGTCAGGGCGGCCCTGGAGTCCCGCCTCGCGGGCCTGCTGCCCCTGTCGCTGTTCGAGCTGGTGCAACAGAGCGGCAACTCGTCAGTCCAGGCCATCTACTCCTATATGGCCCCCAGCTACGCGCACGATCGCCTGTGCCTGGTCGGCGACGCCGGTGCGGTGTTCCCCCCGTTCGCGGGGAGCGGCGTCCTGAGGGCGGCAGGCAATGCCATCTCATTGACGGACGCCCTGGCCGACGCGTCGACCGCGGATGATGCTCTCCGCCAATGGAGTGAGGCCCAGCTCCAGGCCGCTGCTCAGGTCATTCCGAACGCTGAAGGCATCGAGCGGGGCTACGTGTTCGGCATGCCAGACCTCACCGCCATGTCAACCACGGCGACCAATGACTGGATGTCCGCGACCTATCCCGGGCTGGTGCTCACTCTCCCCAGCGTGTGACTGGAAACGGCAGACGCCAGAGTCCTTAACCGCGCGATTCTGGCAGACGGGCGGCGCAGGACGAGCAACCCTCGGGCTGATGCGAGCAGCGATCGGGACTGAGCGCCACGTGCGTCGGCGAGGTCGTCGGCCGTTCGCCCCTAGGCCGGCAGCGGCTCGACGACCCTGGTCACGACCCAGCGATGCTTGCCGATCTTGCGGTCGCGGATGAACCCAAGCTTCTCGTAGGTCGACAAGGCACCGTGGTAGAGGAAGCCGGCCGGCACCGCGGCGGCGCTCTCCGGGTACCCCTCAACAGCCCCTCCGCCCAGGCCCGCGATGAGATAGAGCGCCTCCGCCAGCGCCGCCGTAGCCACCCCCTGACGCCGGTGGCCCTTTCCCACGTAACAACACGCGATCCGCCAGTCCGGCAAGGTCGCCCGGCCCTTGTCATACGCCGCGCGGTTCTTGATCCTGGGCACCTCGTCCGGCGCGCCGAACTGGCACCAGCCCACGCAGCCATCGCCCTCAAAAACGAGTGCCGCGTGCGCCCGCCCCGTCCGGACAAGCTCTTCCTTCGCGGCACGCTTCGACGGCACGCCGGTCCCAGGCACATCGGTCCCAGGCACATCGGTGGGGGAGACCTTGGGATGGAACCCCATGCACCAGCAGCCCCCGAAGATGCCCCCGTTACACTCCACCAGCGCGGCGAACGCCGCCCACGTCGACTCATCCAGAGCCTTGACGACATACACCGGCTCGTCCATGAAGCGCAGTCTAGCCAGGGAGATACTCAACGAGATCGGCTACAGCCAGCGCCGCGGCACGGCTGCCAACAGCCGGCGGTGGGCGGTCGCGAAACAGCAAAGCCCGACATCGTCTTACAGCTTACTGAGATGAGAAGAAGCTGAGAAAGCTCGCGGTTCTGTGGGTACTGCTGGTGGTCCTGGCTGTCCCGGCGTGCGCCGGGCAGGCCCGAGCCGGCCGGACTGTGTTAACCCTCCAGTCCACGTCGTTGAGCGAAGGCGGCCATTTCCCGGTCGGCACTATCGTGGACGTCGGGCTGGCGCGGATTCACAACACAACAGGCAGGAGTGTCCGGATCCGCTCGATCCAGCCAGTAGGCCTGCCAAGCGGAGTCCGCGTGTTCAGGATCTACGCCTACACCTACAAGGAATCTCCTGTCCGGATAGCCATCACCATAGGCAACCTGATCCGTGACTGCCCGCGCACCCCGCCCTATCCACTGGGGCGGGTAGTCACGGCGCCGCACCGTGACTCCAACTGGCAGGTTATTGTCGCCTTCAAAGTGCTCAAGCCTGGCAGGTACACGCTGAACCGAGTACGGATAAACTACGTCACGAACGGCAGGATGGGCTGGCAGTACCAAAATTTCGGCATGATATTCATTAGCCATAGGCTAGCGCCGAGAGAGCATCCGCTGTCAACGCAGTGCCCATAGAGCGCCGCCTCGGTCATCCGGCTTGATGAGCTGCTCGGTGGCCGACGCTAGCAATATGACCCGCAAAGGCCCGGCCTGAGACTTGCGGCCGGACCCTCACGGGCTGGGTCTGGCCCGCTCCACCGGGACGAACCCCTTGCTATGACCATCGTGTCCACGCCAGCAAAGACCAGGCACACGGGCGGCCAGCACGCTTTGCAGAATTGAGAACGGCAGGCGTGCAATGCAGCACACGCTATATCTCCGCCGATGGTAATTGCTAGTACCCAGGGTCCGCGACGAACAGTTCCGAACGCTTGCGAACGCTTCCGAACGCCCCGACGGTGCCCGTAATGTCCGCGTGGCGCAGATGACATCACAAGATCGTCAGCGTATAGTGCCCGCCCTCGAACACCGTAGCGACTTGTACTGAGTGTCGGCACATCCCGCCGATAGCGGCGCACAGATCGGCGTATAGGAGTACGTTCCCACCCCAAGAGCCGCTGGCCGCACTCCAAGGAGCACCAGCGGATCGACGAAAAACACGCCAGCAATAGGCCGGGGACGCCTCCAGAAGGCGCCCCCGGCACGGCCAAATCAAACGGAGGGGCCATGCGCCTTTTCTGCCTGACCGTGCCGCGCCTTGGGCCGCGGTTACGAGTAGTTATCGTCGTACTGATCTACCTGATCGTCTCCCGGCTCGTGCCCGGCGATGCGGTACCAATGACGGCGGGCGCCATCATGGGCCTGTTCGCCGTGGGGCCGGCCGCCAGCCGCCAGGCGGTCGTCATGCTGGAGGGCCAGCTATGACCCGCCAGCCAGGAGAGATGCCCGCCCGGGGGCTCGACGAGGCCAACGCCGCGAGGGTCGCCGCGGATATCGCCCGGCTGCGGCGCAATTTACAGGACAAGCAGTTACTCGCCCACCCGGCAGTCCGCGACGAGGTGCGCAAGCTCGATGCCCAGCTCGTCCCGTACCTCGATCCCACCGGTAGCCCTGGGCGGCACCGCTCCGGCGTCCTGCGCGGCTATCCCGCGAGCGCCGGGCCGCAGATGGAAGACGTTGCCGGGTTCAGCACCAAGCCGAACCCGCTGACGGCAACCACGGCCGCGGAGTTCATGGCCGCGCTGCGGCAGTACCGGAAGTGGGCCGGAAACCCGGCCTACCGGAAGATGGCCAAGCGGGCCGGACAGGTCTGCGTCCACTCCACCATGCACGCCGCGCTCATCCGCGACGACCTGCCCAGGCAGGAAGTCATGAGGGCGATCGTCATCGGCTGCGAGGCAACCCCGGAAGATGTCCGCGCATTCGTGACAGCGTGGCGGCGCATCAACTCCGGCCAGGACGGCAACCGGACCGAGGGAACAGGGCCGCTAGCAGCCCCTGTCCCCGCAGAACTGGTGCTCGCCAGTAGCTAGGCCCATGTCCCGGTCCAGCCCTGGCGGCGATTAGTGCCAGGACTGGACCGGGGTGGCCGAATAAGCCCGACTAATCCCGCGACGAGCCGCCTACAGACCCAGGCGGCTCCGTTCCAGCCTCAGCCTCAGGCGCAGATAGGGTCCCCATTGGGCCGTCTGATGGCTGCGACCCGACCCGACGGGGGGAACCAGATCTGGGGGATTGGCGACGAAGGAATATGGACATCGATCCAGACCACGGCGGACGACGCCGAATCCGACTGGAGTGACTGGACTTCGTTCTGGCCGACCGGGTCAGAGCCTTTCCTGCCCGCCCCGCCTTCGGCAACGCCGATATCTCTGGTGGAAATAACGCCGTGGCCGTCCTCTCCGATGGGCGACTTCAACTTTGGGTAGCTAGTATCGCAGATGGCGGAGGGATCGGCCCTGTTTACTCGTGCTGGCAGCTCTCGACCGACTCCGACGCGCAATGGTCACCATGGACACCCGACTGGAATATAAATGGGCGAGTGAACCTAATCACATTGACGGTCACGCAGCTAGGCGACGACCGTCTACAACTTTGGGGCCTCAACTTTCTTGGCAATATCCTCACCACTTGGAAGGTCGGCACTGACCGTAACCGGACCAGAGCCTGTTCCAAATGCGATCATCGCCGCGCCATCCAGCGGGTCGTCACTTGCCAGGAACGCCGCCGCGAACCCGATAGATCCTACGCCGAAAGCGATGAGCGCCCCGTAGCCAGGTTGTGACGGCGACCAATTATCGCTGCCCACCAGACGCCGGGCTGGCCGGTCGGACAGATGCGGGATCTCCTGATGTTGTGGTTCGGGGCTGGTGCCGCAGCGGCGTCCTGCGGCGGCGAGGGCAGGGGGCGGCGATGGTTGGATCCGGAGCGCGCGATATTGTCCGGCGCGAGGTACCTCGGGCCGGAGCGCTGGTGGCCTCGGTCGGCGGCCGGGTCGAACCCACATGAGGAGCGAGTCAGCCATGAACAGCCGGGAAACCGTCGACTCCCGGATCGTCGACCCGGCCCGCCTCCCGTTCGCGTATGCGGACGCGCTCAACGCCGGGGACGCCGACGCCGTCCTCGCGCTGTTCCACCAGGACGCGACGATGCGCACCTTCACCGGCGAAGTCCTCACCGACCGGGAGGCGCTGCGCGCTGAGACGGTCAACTCGATCGCGGCTCAGGCGCGTCTGACCAACAAGCCCAGGTTCACCCAGATCGGGGGCGACACGGCCCTGATCATCGTCGATTGGAACCTCGAGGCGACGTTGCCGGACGGCACCCGGATCTCGCCGACCGGAACGACGACGGCCGTCGCCCGCCGGTCGGCCGACGGGTCGTGGCGGTTCGCCGTCCTCAACTGTCAAGGGATAGCTGGGTCTCCCGGGTGGCGGACAACAGAGCTCCCCGCTGGTGGACGGTAGATGTCCCCAGGCCGGTTATGCCGCGTTCGCCTCCTCGCGCTCGACGAGGACGCCCTTCTCGAACTGGGTGCCGGCGCGCACGGGGGCCACCAGCGCGACCAGGTGCGGGGCGTTGAAGGGCATCAAGGACATTTGCTGTCTTATGGACCCAGCAGCGCTGTTCGCGGGTCTCAGCGAACACTTCGCGCAGCGCCTTCCAAGAATCCCAGCGCCCCGTCGCCGACCGCGAGCACCGGGGCGCGCATCCCGCGCCGTTCGGCTTCGCTCGGCCGCGTCCTTCCATCGACGGCTGCTCATAGCGTGCCCGGCGCGCTGCGGCGGAACCGGCCGCCAGGCCGCAGCCCGCCGTGAGCGCATCCGGGCGCGGCGGTGCTCGCGCCGCCTTGATCCAGTAAGACTCAGTTCGGCGCTGCCTGCTTAGTAGAAACTGCTTACTAGACACCTGCTGATCAGTAGCGCGTTCGCAGCGATGACCGGGACGAACCCCGGGCCAGTAATTGTCGAGACCGTGAGTAAATGCTCTTCGAGCTGATCCATAGCACTCGAGGATCACGACTCGCCGCTCGGAAATTTCCCGCGACAAACCCGTTGGATGTTGGGCGCATAATCAGAACAGCTCATTCCGCTGACTGGAAGGATGTCACCGTAGCCAGCGTTGGCAAATACTTCCGCAGCTGAGCCAGAGTTGCTGGAGTTCCAACAAGAACAAAGACGCCGATGGGGCGTCGCGGTTCAGGTGGTTTCGGGCTGCACGAGGCAGAACGGGTGTCCGGCCGGGTCGGCGTAGACCCGGTAGGTTTCGTCCTCGAGCACGACGCGTTCCCCAAGCGGGACCGCGCCCAGGGCGCGCACCCGCTGTCCGGCGAGCTCGAGGTCGTCGACCCGCACATCCAGGTGAAGCTGCTGCGGTGGCCCCTGGTCCGGCCAGCCGGGCGGGCGGTAATCGGCGATCTGCTGGAACACCAGGCGTCGTCGGCCGTCGGCGGCGTCCGCGATGTCGACGCAGCCGGCGTTCTCCTGCACCCGCTCCCAGCCGAGGACGGCCGCCCAGAACCGGGCGGAGATGTCGGCGTCCGGGCAGTCCACGACGATGTTCATCAGCTGGCCGACAGGGGTATCCACCCGGTCACCGTAGTAGGTCTCAGGCTGGTTCGAGGGGTTTCCAGGGCCGTTATCGGGCCATTGACGCCGCCGCGCCGGGCGGGCCTCGAAGAGGCAGAGCCCGGTGGCGGGTGCCGCCGCGACGCGGAGCGCCGCCACTTTGATCTAGTACGGGTCAATTCGGCACTCGGCCATGGACGTCGCAGGTCGTTCCCGTTGCTGTCAGCGAGGACCGCTTACGTGCCGCCATGTTCTGGCACCACGCGGCCAGCGACTCGGCTGGCCTCGGCCAGCACAGCCTCACGGTAGCGCCCCCTCAGGCAATACACGGGAGGCATCACGTGACATTCCTGGAATTGCAGGTCGTCGTAGGGCAGCGCGAAACCGGCGAGCGGCAGAACCTCGCGCGGCATCGTACCGTCAAAGATGGCAGGGACTTCCTGGCCGATCAGCCTGTGGTCCTCGTCGAGCACGGCACCGACGACCAGGACTTTGCTGCCGTCAACCGTCCCCCATGCCACGCCGAGCATACGGCCTGATTCCCCCGCGCACCGTGTCACTTCTTCCTCGATATCGCGGTAAATAAGGTTCGCTTCGTGCCAGGTGAACCTCTGCCAGGACTCGACACCGAGCGAGGGCCATTTAGTCAGGAAATACCGCTCGTTAACTCTGGAGAACTCATCCTGAAAAGCGATGTCCCGGTCGTGCGGCATATGGAGGCCATAAATGTCTCGCGCAAGTTCAATCGAGATGCCCGCAGCCTGGATACGGTACCCGAGCTCCTGGTCCTCCGCCCCCCAGCCCGTAAACCCCTCGTCGAAGGTCAGGCCGTGCCGCGCGACGAGCGCTGCGGGCAGTGCCACCAGGCCGCCCCATACCAAAGTCCAGGGCAGCGCAGGATCTTCGAGGTCATCACGGAGGTCTTCCACAACGCCGCCGTTCCGCTCCAGTTCCGACAGGAGTTCCCTGTAGTGACCGGACGGCAGCGCCGACGCTGAGGGGATGTCGCTTTTGCTGAGCATGTCATCGTAGCCAGCGGCGCGGCCAAGCACGCAGATCTCGCGCCCCTGGGTGAAGTACTCGCTGCTCAGTCGCTCCAGCAATCGGGGCGGGATGGCCATGTCCGCGTCCAAGATGACGATGACCTGCCCGGTTGCCTGACGCATCGCGAGGTTCCGCGCCCGGCATACATTCCATTCGCCTTCACTCATGACGGTTGTGATCGTGAGGCGGTCAGTGAATTCCTGGCAGAGCCTTACAAACCCTTCGGAATATTCAATCGCGCCGATGACTATTTCGAACTCTGAAGGATCCATCGTCTGCTCAGTCAGTGACTGGAAGACTACCCGGATGTTGTCAAGGCGCCTTCGATACGGGATTACTATGCTGAACTTCGCGCCTTCCATACCCCTCCGCACGTCCACTTCGGCTAGCCACCTTCTAACGAAGATCCATTTCAGCGCCGCCACGCCGACGCCCTCGCCGCCGGTGCCGGCAACCAGGCAGGACAGCCTCGCCGGCCGCTGCGCGGAACGGCGCTCGGGAAGGATCGATTTTAACGGCCGGGTCTTTGTGACCTCAAACGGTTTAGGTGGCTTCAGTGAAGGCGACCAGGCTCGGCGTCAACTGTCCGATTACTGGATCCTCCCCTCTTCCTCGCAGGCGCCAGAACCAGGCGAGGGGACGCCGGTCTAGGGTCGGCGCAGCCGATCGCGTGCGACGGCCCGGAGGGCCGCCCTAGACGCGGTGGCCGCGAGCCGGACAATCGGAGCCGAGGAAGATAGGGCCTGCGGTCCCACCGCTCGCGGATGATGGGTCATGGGATCGATGGCATGCAGCGGCGAGGACGCGCCCTCGCCGGGCGGGCGTCCCAACGCAGAGCCCGGTGGCGGGTCACGTCCGCTGGGGTGGTGTTTGAAGGCGGCTCCGCGTGATTCTCAGCTGGGACTTTAGGCTGTCAGGGCGGCCAGTGTCACCTCCTGTGCCTTTTCCTGGGTGGTGGTGGCCTGGCGGCAGCGGGCGAGGATGTCCAGGCCGATGTAGCGGCGCATTTCGGTCCGCTCGTCGTGCTGCTCGGCCAGCACGGCACCGGCAAGGCGGATCAGGGCGGTGCGGTCAGGGAAGATGCCCGCGACGTCGGTTCGCCGGCGGATCTCGCGGTTGAGGCGTTCCTGCGGGTGATCGGGCCGGACCTGCCGCCAGATGGCCTTCGGGAAGGCAGTGAATGCCGGGATGCCTGCTCGTGCGGCGTCGAGGTGGGCCGTGACCTGCGGCAGCTTCTCGCCGGGCGAATCGGGGATCCGGTCGGACTGGGCGTGGACGGCGTCGGCGTCAGGCTGGTCATAGACGCTGTGCAGCAGGGCCCGGACGCCGCCCCGCGCGGGCTTCGGGGTGATCGCCATGAGGCTGGCGGCGTAGCGGGTGCGGCACCGCTGCCAGGACGCCCCGGGCAGGGTCGCGCCGATCGCGCCGGTCAGGCCGCGGTGCGCGTCGCTGGTGACCAGGGCGACGCGGGACAGGCCGCGGGCGGTCAGATCGCGGAAGAACGCCAGCCACCCGGCGCCGTCCTCGGCCGGGGAGACCTGCAGGCCCGGGATCTCCCGGTATCCCCCGGCGTTCACCCCGGTCGCGACCATGGCATGCAGTTTCACCGTCCAGCCCGCCTCGCGGACCTTCAGCACCAGCGCGCCCGCCGCGGCGAGCATGTACGGCCCGGCGTCCGGCGGCCGGGTCCGGAACGCCTCCACCTGGCCGTCTAAGTCACGGGCCATCTCGCTGACCTGCGACCGGGACAGGCTCGTGATGCCAAGCTGCTGGACCAGCTTCTCCGCCCGCCGCGCGGAGGCCCCCGGCAGGCAGCTGGCCGCCACCACGCTCGCCAGGGCGGCCTCGGCACGGCGGCGCCGCTCCAGCAGCCAGCCGGGGAAGTAGCTGCCCTGCCGCAGCTTGGGGACCGCCAGGTCGATCGACCCGGCCCGGGTATCCCGCTCCCGGTGCCGGTACCCGTTGCGCGTGTTCGCGCGCTCATCGCCGCGCACGCCGCAGGCGGCGCCGCACACAGCGCCGGCCTCGGCGCTCATCAGCGCCCGCGCGAACGAGCGGGCCATCTCCCGCAGCAGGTCCGGGCTCGCCTGGTCAAGACGCTCGTGCAGCCAGCCGGACATGCCGGTACCGGGACCAGCGGTCATCGCGTGACTCCTTCTCACCAGAGATCCTTGGCCGGAACTCGATGAGAATCACGCGATGACCGTCTTACGTCACGACGCCACGCCTACCAGGCGAAACTTCGCCACCACTTCCCCGGACGCCACTTCGCTGACCAGTTCGGGGTGTCGCGGCAGAGCGTGCATGTGTGGGTCCGCCGGTATGAGCAGGGTGGCCTGGGCGGGCTGATGGACCGGTCGCGGCGGCCGGCGTCGTCGCCCGGGCAGGTGAACGCGGAGGTGGAGGCGGCGGTGTGCGAGCTGCGGCGGGCGTCCTCGCCGGTGTTGTCCGCTGCGGCTGGCGCACGAGCTGGGCCGGGCGGGCGTGTCGCCGGTGCCGTCGCCGATGAGTGCCTGCCGGGTCCTGGTCCGCCGCGGGCTGATCGACCCGCGGCCCCGCAAGAGGCCGCGGGACAGCTATGTGCGGTGGGAGCGGGACGCCCCGATGGCGCTGTGGCAGGTGGACCTGGTGAGCGGGATCTTCCTGGCCGACGGGACCGAGGCCAGGCTGGTCACGGGCGTGGATGATCACTCGCGGTTCTGCGTGATCTGCCAGGTCGTGCCCTGGGCCACGGGCCGGGCGACGTGCCTGGCGCTCGCCGCCGCGCTGCGCCGGCTCGGGGTTCCCGGCGAGGTGCTCACGGACAACGGCAAGCAGTCTACTGACCGTTCCGGGAAGGGCGGGGAGGTGCTGTCCGGCCGGATCTGCCGGGACAACGGCATCGCTCACCGGCTGACCCGGCCCCGGCACCCGGCTACGACGGGGAAGATCGGGCGGTTCCACGGCAGCCTGCGCCGGGAGCTGCTCGATGATGCGGTCCCGTTCGCGGGCCTGGCCGCGCGCAGGCCGCGATCGACAGCTGGGTCACCGAGTACAGCACCACCCGGCCGCACCGGGCCCTGGGCATGGCGACCCCGGCGGACCGGTTCAGCACCGCGGCCGGTCGGGCGGAGAGGACCTGCCGCCGCTGCCGCTGCGGCTGCCCGCTGCCATCGCCCTGGCCCCGGTCCCGGCGCCCGCCGCCAGCCTGGATCCGGCCGCCGCGGAGGCTGGCCCGGCACCGGTCCCGCCACGGCAGCAGGCTTACGACGGCGGCCCGGCGGAGTTCGAGCGGGTGGTTCCGGCGAGCGGGAACATGCAGGTCGCCCGCCGGCAGTTCTGGCTCGGGCCGCACCGCTCCGGGATGACGGTCACCTTCTGGGCCGGGACCCGCGTCAAGTCCCTGCGCCCCCGCCTGTCCGCCGCCGGCCTGGCTGCCCTGGCCGCTGCGGGAGGACGGCCCGCCGGGACGCCGCCGCTGCCCGCCGAGGCCGGGGCCGCGATCGAGGCCGGCCGGGTCGTCAGCAGGAACGGCTCTGTCCACCTCGCCAGCCAGTGCATCGCGGCCGGGGAGATCCTCGCCGGCCGGCAGGTCGGCATCCGCATCGAGGCCACGACCCTGATGTTCTTCGACCCCCGAACCCGGCAGCTGCTGCGCACCCGTCCCAGCCCGCTGAGCTGGGACCAGGCCCGCAGGCTCCGCGGCGCCCGCCCCGCCGGGCCGACGCCACGGCCATCAGCCGAGCCGGTCACCGTGCAGCGGGTCGCCAGCAACACCGGCATCATCATGGTCACCGGCCAGAAAATCGCCCCGGGACGCATCCACGCCCGCCAGGTCGTCACAGTCCACGTCACCGCCGGCACCCCCAATATCGACCTGGCCAGCGACGACACCCGCACCATCCGCCGGACCACTACCCAGCCGGCCCGCGCCATCAAGGCCCAGCAGCCCCGCAAGGCTGCCCATGCTTCCCAGGCCACCTGGAAAGCATGTCGTGGGACCGATCCGTCAAGCATCTGGTGGGACTAGACACCTGCTTACTAGACACACCTGCTTACTAGACATCTGCTGATCAGTAGCGCGTTGGCAGCGATGACCGGGACGAATCCCGTGCCGGTAGTTGCCGAGACCGTGACGCAGGGTGCTTGTCTAGCTGATCCATAGCACTCGAAGGATCACGACTCGCCGCTAGGTTTCCAGCACAAGGTAGATGACGAGTCCGCGGCCCTCGTCAGCGAACGTGTGGGTACGCATGTTTGCATCCGGGCGCTCCCGGTTGTACGGATCGCCTGACCACGGAGCCAGTTCCAGTAGGGTCATCAGCTCGGCATGGGCGGGTAGCGCCTCTGCGGGGAGAGCAGCGACCTCGCCGAGGGCGCGGCAGTCTCTGCCTCGATCGAATACACCTGTTGGCCTGGGGTTATCGGTCTACAGGCCCAGACGGTGACGAGTGACCGACCAGGCTTCCGTTGTTACCTGATCGGCGGTACTGGCATGTCCGAGCAGGTTGGCGTTGCGGAGCATGCGCCGGTGGGCCTCTGCATCCCGAGACGACTCGGCTACGCGCCGCCAGCGCTCAAGCAGTTGCAGCACGTCAGTCAGCTCAAGCGACTCGGTCGCCTGGGCCATCGCGGTGCGATATTCGCGGTCGAAGTCCCCGGCTTCCTCTGGCAGCAGGACATCCCGTATCGACCGGGGTGCCGGAAAGTCGTTCCCGCTCGGAAGTGGGGTCGCCAGGCTTGCGGACATGGTGGCATCGTACTCGTTCGTCCTTGCCCGCAGACCGATGCGCGCCTTAAGGCCTCGTGTCGCTCTGAGAGTCAGTGACTCCCAGGCTGGCTCCCACGGCGTTCGAAAAATGGTCGGGACGGCGGGATTTGAACCCGCGACCCCTTGACCCCCAGTCAAGTGCGCTGCCAAACTGCGCTACGTCCCGGAACCGACCGTCCGCCGCTGAGCGGCGGACCCCCCTACCTTAGCGCAGGATCGAGGCGGCCAAGCCACCGCGAAGGCCACCCGCGCACCGGAACCGGAGCCATGCCAGCGGGGGAGTACCCGCCAGCCAGGAAGCGTCCCACGGCACACCAGCCAGGTCGCACGGCACGCCACCCAGGAACCCGCCCACCCCCCGCCGGACCCCGCAAAGCAACCCAGCCCCAGCCCGGTAGTCTCGCCTCGTTCGGCGCGGCCGGGCGAGGCTGGCTGGTGCGGCGCGGCCGAGCGGGAACGGAGCCATGGAGCAGATGGACGACCGCCTGGCGGGACTGATGCCGCGCCCGAGAACGGTTCGCGCGGCAGACGGCGAGTTCACCATCGGGGCCGGGACACCGGTGACGGCCGCCCCGGCCGGGCAGGCGGCAGCGGAAGAAGCAGCAAGCACCGTCCGCCGAGCCCTCCGCGCCATCCCCTGGCCACCCAGCACCCAGCACGACACCCAGACCGGCACCCACGGCCACGGCCACATCGCCGTGACCGTCGCCCCCGAGCTACCCCACGAGGCCTACCGACTCACCATCACCCCGAACGCGGTTTCCATCCAAGCCAGCGGCCTGCCCGGTGCCTTCTACGCCACCCAGGCCATCCGCCAGCTCCTCCCCGCCGACGCCTGGCGCGCCGCCCCCGCGCGAGCGACCGCTACACCAGCAACACCCTGGCGCCTGCCCTGCGCCACCATCGAGGACGCCCCGGCGCTGCCTTGGCGCGGCGCCCACCTGGACGTCGCCCGCCACTTCTTCCCCAAGCGCGAGCTGCTGGCCCTGATCGACGCCTTCGCCGGCCTTCGCCTGAACAGGCTGCACCTCCATCTCACCGATGACCAGGGCTGGCGGATAGAGAGCCGCCGCTACCCCGCCCTGCACGAGCTGGCCTCGCACCGCCCGCGGACCCGGATCAGCGTGAGCTACGAGCAGCCGCCGGTCTACGACGAGACGCCGCACGGCGGCTACTACACGCTGGCCGACCTGGCGGAGATCAACGCCTACGCGGCGGACCGGATGATCACGGTGGTGCCGGAGATCGAGGTGCCGGGCCACGCGACGGCGCTGCTGGCGGCCCTCCCCGAACTGGGCTCGGGCAGCCCGCCGCCTGG
Organism: uncultured Actinomycetota bacterium; assembly: GCA_963725175.1. GTDB lineage: Bacteria > Actinomycetota > Actinomycetes > Streptosporangiales > Streptosporangiaceae > DASUBV01. The sequence continues at coordinate 167,767 of CAVRXH010000006.1, read as the reverse complement.
CGGGTACCAGGTCCTCCCGGACTGGGGGATCTTCCCGAACCTGATGTCGCCGCTGCCGCCGACGCTGAATTTCCTGCGCGACATCTTCGCCGAGCTGCTGGACGCGATCCCGGCGAGGTACGTGCACATCGGCGGGGACGAGTGCGTGCTGGACTCCTGGCGCGCGGACCCGGCGATCGACGCCTACCGCCAGCGGCGCGACCTGGCGAGCGCGGAGGAACTGCACGCGGTGTTCCTGCGCGAGGTCGCGGACCTGCTGGCGGACGACTTCGGCGCGCGGGCGGTGGTCTGGGACGAGGGGTTCGCGAGCACGGGCGGCCAGCCGGGGCTGCTGCGCGCGGACACGATCGTGATGGCCTGGCGGGGCATGGCGATCGCGCGGCGGGCGGCGGAGGCGGGTCACGAGGTGATCGCGGCGCCGGTCATGCCGACGTACTTCGACTACTTCCAGTCCGACGAACCGGATGAGCCGGCGGGCATCGCAGGCCCGGTCACGGCGGCGGACGTGGCGGCGTTCTCGCCTGTCCCGGCGGACTGGCCGGACGCGGCGCGGGATCGGCTGGTCGGCACCCAGTTCCAGGTCTGGACGGAGTACATCCGCACGAGCCGGGAGCTGGAGTACATGATCTTCCCGCGCGGCTGCGTGCTGGCCGACGTCGCCTGGTCCGGCACCGCCGCGACCCCGGCCGACGCCGACGCGATGACGCCAGACCTCGCCACCCGCCTCACGGCGCAGCTCGCCCGCCTGGACGCGGCCGGCCTGGAGTACCGCCCGCTGGCCGGCCCGCGTCCCTGGCAGGCAGGCGGAACAGGCCCGCGCCGTCACCGTCCCGGCAGCAACGGGCAAGTCAGCGAGATCATGGCCCACCTGGACGGGCTGGCCGCCGGCCCGTCATAACGCCCCAGCCACCCGGAACGGGCATGATGAGCAGACGGGGCACGCCATAGCGGGGCCGGGCACTTCGCGGCCCGGCCGGACGTTGGCGTTACCGGATCACGACAAGCGCGCGGCGCGCGGGACCTGACGGGCAGGCCCGGCCGCGAGCGGATGCGGGGCAGGCGGCGTGACGGTACGGGGATCGGTACGGCAGGCGGGCCGCGCGACGGGCCGCGGCCGGCCACGGCGGCGCTGGTGGGTCCGGCTGGTCCGGCTGTTCGCGGGGCTCCTGGTGGTGATCCTGTGCATCGGCCTCGCCGGGTTCAGCGGCCTGATGGTGCTCACCCCGTCGGTAAGCAACGCGCGGGCCGTGGCCCGAGCCCAGGACGCCCGGCATCACGCGGCCTACCCGGGCCCGCGGGTGCCGTATCGCTTCTCCTCGGCGCTGGAGGCGACCGAGGACCACAGGTTCAGCTCGGAGCCCGGCGTGGATCCGCTTGCCTTCGCCCGGGCGGGCGTGGCGGAGCTGACCGGCGGCGGTGACCAGGGCGGCGCGACGATCTACCAGCAGCTCGCCAAGATGCTGTACACACCGGGCAGGACGGGGTTCGCGGTCGCCCCTGAGCAGGTGGCGCTGGCGGTCAAGCTCAAGTTCACCTACAGCGGCCCGGAGATCCTGCGCCTGTACTCCGATGTCGCCTATTTCGGCAACGGCTTCTGGGGCCTGCGGGACGCGAGCTGCGGCTACTTCGGCTCGCCCCCGGCCGCCCTGTCCTGGCCGCAGGCGGCGCTGCTGGCCGGCCTGGTCCAGGGCCCGTCGCTGGACGACCCGCTCACCGACCCCGGCAACGCCAGGCTCAGGGAACTGCACGTCATGGGCCGCCTGGTGGACACCGGCAAGATCACCCAGGCGCGCGCCAGCGCGGACCTGCGGATCCCGCTGCGCATCCTGCTGCAGGACGGCGGCCGGGGCTGCCGGTCCTGACCCTGCTTTCTTCCTGAACTAGATGCTCAGCGGGGCTCGCCGCTGGCTGCGCCGGCCGGACTGGCGGGACCGCCGGCGCCCGCGGGCTCCAGCGGCTCGCGCTCAGTAGGAGGGACCTCGCTGCTCTCCCGCCAGACCCACTTGCGGTAGGACCAGAACCGGAACAGCGTGCCGAGCCCGATGCCGATGACCAGCGCCACGTTGTAAGGCAGCCGCCCGGTCAGCCCGAGCGCGTAGTACGTGAACCCGGTGCAGGCGAGCTGGATCAGCGTGCCGATCACGTTCAGCGCCACGAAGAGCGTGGTCTCCCTGGCGATCGGGCTGCCTTCCCGGTGCCGGAACGCCCAGAACCGGTTGCCCAGGTACGACACGACCGTCGCGACGACGTTGGCCAGCACGGTGGCGGTCAGCGGGCCGAGCCCGGCGTCGAAGTGCAGGACGTTGGACAGCAGCTCGGTGACCAGGAACGCGGCGCCGCCGACGACCAGGAACTTGGCCGCGTTATGAATCAGCTCACGGAACCGCGCGTAGCGGCGCAGCACGCTGTCCACCTGGGCGACCTTCCTTCTGACTGACGGCGCTGACCTGACGGCGCTGGCCTGCTGGCCTGACGGCGCTGGCTGAGGGAACATTACCCGGCCGGCCGCCGGGTGACGTCATCCTTCGGGGGTAATCCCGGCCAGCACCGCCGGGCGCCCGCCGGGGTGCCGGGCGAAATCTCGTTCGGAAACTGTCGGCGGCTGGCGGTAGCCTCGGCGCCGTGCCCAGTTCCGAAGTCCTCATCCGCGCCACGGGCCTGACCAAGCGGTTCGGCGAGTTCACGGCCGTCGCCGGGATCGGGTTCGAGCTGCACCGGGGCGAGGCGTTCGGGTTCCTCGGCCCGAACGGGGCGGGCAAATCCTCCACGATGCGGATGATCGGCTGCGTATCGCCGCCGACCAGCGGCGAGCTGAGCATCCTGGGCATGGACGCGGCCGCCAGCGGGCAGGCGATCCGGGCCAGGCTGGGCGTCGTCCCGCAGGAGGACACCCTGGACGTCGAGCTGACCGTTCAGGAGAATCTGCTCATTTACGGCCGATACTTCGGCCTGCCGCGCGCGGTGATCGCGGAGCGGTCCGCGCGGCTGCTGGAGTTCGTGCAGCTCGCCGACCGGGCGGGGGACCAGGTTGAGCCGCTGTCGGGCGGGATGAAGCGCCGCCTGACGATCGCCAGGTCGCTGATCAACGAGCCGGAGATCCTGCTGCTCGACGAGCCGACCACCGGGCTGGACCCGCAGGCCAGGCACGTGGTGTGGGACCGGCTGTTCCGGCTCAAGCAGCAGGGCGTGACCCTGGTGCTGACGACGCATTACATGGACGAGGCCGAGCAGCTCTGCGACCGGCTGGTGGTGATGGACGCCGGCCAGATCGCGGCGGGCGGGTCGCCCCGGGAGCTGATCGAGAAGTACTCCACGCCGGAGGTGCTGGAGCTGCGGTTCCGGCCCGACGATCATGACCAGGCGGCGGAGAAGCTGGCCGGCGTGCCGGCGGAGCGGGCCGAGGTGCTGGCCGACCGGGTGCTGCTGTACGTGCCGGACGGCGACGCGGCGCTGGCGGCGGTCCGGGCGCTCGGCCTGGAGCCGCTGACCTCGCTGGTGCGGCGGTCCACGCTGGAAGACGTGTTCCTGCGGCTGACCGGCCGCCGGCTGGGGGACTGATGACAGCCCAGTCTCCCGCCGCACCGCCTGCCACTGCCCGCCCCGCCGCCGCGCGGCCCGGCTTGTCCGGCCAGGCGGCGATGGCGGTCCGCGCGTTCCGGTTCTGGCTGACCAACTACCGGCGGACCTGGCGCGGCAGCATCTACACCAGCATCGCCAACCCGGTGCTCTACCTCGGCGCGATGGGGCTTGGCCTTGGCTCGCTGGTCGACGCCCGCGGCACCGCGAGCCTGGGCGGGGTCAGCTACCTGGCGTTCCTGGCGCCGGGCCTGCTCGCGTCGACCGCGATGCAGACCGCGCTGGGGGAGTCCACCTACCCGGTGATGTCCTCGGTGAAGTGGCTGAAGACCTACCAGGCCGCCGCCGCGACGCCGCTGGCGCCGCGCGACCTGTTCCGCGGCCACCTGCTGTTCACCTCGATGCGGCTGGCCATGACCGCGGCGCTGTTCCTGGCGGTGATGGCCGCGTTCGGCGCGGCGGCCTCGCCCTGGGCGATCGCGGCCATCCCGGTCTGCGTGCTCACCGGACTGGCGTTCGCCACCCCGATCGAGGCGTTCGCGGTCACCAGGGAGAAGGACGGCTCGTTCGCGCTGCTGTACCGGTTCGGGCTGATCCCGCTGTTCCTGTTCTCCGGCACGTTCTTCCCCGTGACCCAGCTCCCGGCCGTGATCAGGCCGCTGGCCTACGCCACGCCGCTGTGGAACGGGGTGGCGCTGTGCCGGTCGCTGACCCTGGGCCACCCGGACCTGCCGGGCACCGCCGGGCATGTCGCCTACCTGGCCGCGCTGGCCGTGATCGGCCTGCTAATCGGCCAGCGCACCTATCGCAGGCGCCTGTATGTCTAGCCGGGCGGTGCTGTATGTCTAGCCGCACCGCGCCGTCGGGCCGCAGCGGGCTGGCGCTGCGCATCCTGCCCAGGCCGATGCTGGCCACCAGGGGCGGCGCGTTCGGCGGCCGGGGCAGCGCGCACCTGGTGGAACGGCACGCCAGGGTCTACCGGCACGCCTGGGTGATGCTGCTGTCCGGGGTGGCCGAGCCGCTGTTCTTCTTGCTGTCCATCGGCATCGGCATCGGCTCGCTGGTCGGCAGGGTCGCCGGCCCGGCCGGGCACCCCGTCAGCTTCACCAGCTTCGTCGCCCCCGCGCTGCTCGCCACCTCGGCCATGAATGGCGCGGTGATGGACTCCACCTTCAACGTGTTCTTCCGGCTCAAGTACGCCAAGCTGTACGACTCCGCGCTGGCCACCCCCATGCGGTCCGGCGACATCGCGCTCGGCGAGGTCGCCTGGGCGCTGATCCGCGGCGGCCTGTACGCGCTGTCGTTCCTGGTCGTGATGGCCGTCATGGGCCTGATCCACACCCCCTGGGCGGCCGCCGCGCTGCCCGCCGCCCTGCTCATCGGGTTCGGCTTCGCCGGCGCCGGGATGGCCGCGACCACGTTCATGAGCAGCTGGCAGCACTTCGAGTTCGTCACCCTGGCCACCCTGCCGATGTTCCTGTTCTCCACCACCTTCTACCCGCTGTCCGTCTACCCCCGGCCGCTGCAGATCGCGGTGGAGTGCACGCCGCTGTTCCAGGGCGTCACCCTGATCCGCGCGCTGACCCTCGGCCCGGTCACGCCCGCCCTGCTCTGGCCCGTCCTCTACCTGGGGATCATGGGCCTGGCCGGCCTCGCCCTGGCCAGCCGCCGGATCAGCGGCCTGCTGCTGAAGTAGCTCGCCGCGGATGAGGCGCGCGGCTGAGGGTAAGTGCAGGGGATGAAAAAGCTACTGGAGTTGCTGGTCTGCTTTCTGCACCCGATCGCCGTCATCCTGATCTGGATCGACCTGGCCGGCCGGAACGACATCAGCGGCGGGAAGAAGCTGATCTGGGCCATCGTCGCCCTGATCCCGCTGATCCCGTTCCTCTACGTCCTAGTCAGCGGCGACCTCTGGTAGCAGCCACCCGGTGGGTGCGCGGCGTGCAGCACAGCGGTAACGGCGGCTGCCGCATACCCAGGATCCGGCGAGCCGGTAAGCCACCAGCGCAGCTCGCAGTAGCCATCCTGATCCAGGATTACCTCCGCCTCCCGGCAGCCAGGCCGCGACAGCGAGATGGTCAGGTAGGTTTCCCCTGTCCCGGCATCGTTGATGAGGCGGCCATCGCGGCCTGGTGAGCCGCGCTCTCAGCGGCTAGTTCGTCAGTCAGCTCATCGGGGTCGCATCCGGTCACGGTGGCCGACTGGCCGCGTGCCCAGGGCCGGATGCGGGTGGCGTACCACCAGCCCTCATCACTCACCCATACTCGCCAGCCGGGATACGCCCGCTGGATCTGCGCGGCGGTCTCCCCCTGTGCAGTCTCGGCTGTGGCGGTGGGCGCTCCCATTGCGGAATCCATTGCTGTCTGCTCCCTGGTGTACCGCTGTCGTGATCTTCAGCTCGAACCTAGGAGCAGGCCTCCCCATTGTTAAGAGAGCTTGCGTGAACTTGCGCGCTAATTAGCTCAGTGTGTCTATCGCGGCTGTAATGAGAGCCCGCGCGGGGGCTCCGTAGACGGCCAGTTCCGCGAGAGCCGAGAAGGCGCGCAGATAAAGCGCCACTTCTCCAGGCGCGGTCACCGCGACCTGAGCGGAGAGCAGTTCTACGTGAACGCGCGCATCATCGAAGACGGTGAATCCCTCCACTGTCCACATCGGCCGGGCGGGTGTGGCGAAGGGCACCACGCCCAGGGAGACGGCGGGGAGCGCCATGACACTGAGCAGATGACCGAGCTGCCCGGCCATGACATCAGGGCCGCCGACCTGGTAACGCAGCACGGACTCCTCGACGATGATCACGAATCGGTGGCCGGCACGCAGGATGCGGTTGCGGCCCATCCTGGCGCGCACGGCGGCATCCACGTCGTCGGGGATGCCGCGGAAGGCGGTAATCCCGGCCAGCAGCGCGTGGGCGTACTCGGGACTCTGCAAGAGCCCGGGGATCACGCCGGAACAGTAGACGCGGAACAGGGCGGTCCGCTCGTACAGCGGGATCCGTGATTCCTGAGCCCGGCGGATGCCCGTGCGGTGCAGTCTGCGCCACTCGATGTACATCGAGTCGGCGGCTCTGGAGGACGCGATCAGGTCGGCGGCCAGACTGTCGGAGTCGCAGACCCGGCACCAGGTGGTGATGTCAGCGTCGCTGGGAGCCTGCCGGGCCGACTCGATGCGACTGGTCTTAGCCTCGTGCCACCCGGCGGCCGCTGCCAGTGCCCGGCCGGTCAGGCCGGCATCCAGCCGGACCTCGCGCAGGCGGCCAGCGAGTTCCTGCCGGGCCTGCTGAACGCTTGAGGAAGGGGAGATTGCCATGGCGGCTTGACTGCTAGTGGCCCGGTCAGGCCAGCTGATACTGAGCGTGGTCGATGGCCCGCTCCCAGACGGCCTCAAACGCCGTCGCGCACTGGCGGACTACGGCGGGATCCCTGGTTAGCTCGTGGTCGAGAAACCCTCCATCACCAGCGAAGTGCCCGAATCTCACCAGTCGGTCATCGAAGACCCAGAAGTCGTTGCCCGGCAGGCACAGGTCTGAGCACCTGCGGCGTGGCAGCCAGCGAACCTGCTCGCCAGCGGCGATGAGCCGTACCACCGACTCGCCGGTCCCGATCGGGCTGTGAGCCGCCACGGCAGTTAAGTCCTGCGCGTCAGTCACCGTCCAGCCCTGGAATACCAGATCACCGGACTCCTGGTCTACGAATACCGCCGGACAGTTGTCGCTATCGGTCGCTGGGTCGATCCCGATGAACTCCAGGTTCATGAATGCCTCCTCAGCAATTGCGCAAGCTTGCGCCGACACCAGCGTGCAATGGCCGGGCGCTGACGGTCAAGCGCCAATCTCAGTAGCGGTAAGAGGCGAACTCTGTCAGCAGTCAGCTAGCGGGGGGCCAGGTCGCTGGCTAGTTCCTCGGCGCGGGCGTGGAGCTCGGGGACCCAGCTCTCGGACTCGGGCTTCATCAGCACGCTGCGCACGATCCGGGCGCCGTCGGCGTCGGCGGTGAGCGCCGGATGGCGGCTCGCGAGCGCGGCGGCGGTCACCTTCAGCGTGGAGACGAACAGCGGCCGCTGTCGGCCGGGGGTCATCCCGTCGGCCAGCAGGCGGGCCGACGCGGCGTCGACCTGGCTCAGGCGGTGCCCGGCGGTCAGCGGGAAATAGCAGACGATGTCCAGCTCGGGCCGCTGGTACAGGTCGAGCCGCACCGAGCCGTCCAGCAGCTCCGCCCAGGCCAGCGCCGCGCGGCGGCAGGCCGCGACCACCTGGCCGAGGCCGCCGGGCTCGGGCGGCAGGAGCTGGAACGTCAGCCACAGCGCCGGCCGCCGCTGCCCCGGCCCGCGAGCACTCGAGGCTGATCTCGCCGAGGTGCAGGTCGCCGGAGGTGAAGTAGGTATACGGGGAGTCGTGCAGGTAGAACCGGCCCACCTCGGGGTCGGCGAACAGCACCGCCCCGCAGCCGTAGGGCTGCAGCCCGTGCTTGTGCGGGTCGATCACCACCGAGTCGCAGGACGCGATGGCCCGCCACGGCGCCGGCGTCCAGGCCCTCGGCCCGTCCAGCCCGGCCAGCAGCGTGAAGAACCCGCCGTACGCGGCGTCGACATGCACCCGCACCCCGTGCCGCCGGGCGACGGCCAGCACGCCGTGCACCGGGTCGATGGCGCCGAGCCCGGTCGTGCCCGGCGGTCGCCACCACGGTGCCGACCTGGCCCTTGGCCAGCAGGACGTCCAGCTCGTCCAGGTCCATCCGCCCCGCGCCGTCCACGCCGACCGCCGTCCCGGTGATGCCGAGCACGCCGCACATCCGGCCGTGGGTGTAGTGCGCCTCGGAGCTGTAGGCGATGCCCTTGCCCGGGTGCAGCTCGCGGGCGACGAACAGCGCCTCCAGGTTGGCGATGGTCCCGCTGGTGGTCAGGTGCCCGAGATGGGTGTTCATGCCGAACATCGCGGCCAGCGCGGCGACGACTTCCTTCTCCATCTTCGCGGTGGCCGGGCCGCCGTCCAGCGCGTGGTTGTTCGGGTTGACCAGCATCGCGGTCAGGTAGCCGGCCACCGCCGCCGGGTGCGGCGGCTTGAGCATCTGCCCGGCGTAGGCGGGGTGGAAGAACGGGTAGTTGTCCCGCAGCCGTCCGGTGAACTCGCCGAACACTTCGGCCATCCGCTCGTCGCTGACGGCCAGCGAGGGATGCGGCTCGAACGGCCCGAACTCGTCTTGCCACCCGCCGGCCGCGTCCGCCCCGGCGCTCAGCCAGCGGTTCAGGTCCATCGCGCACCTCGCAGTGTCCAGCGTCCCGGCGGCGTCCCGGCGCCGGCTTGCCACTGTATCGGCAGCCGATATAGTGACGGGCAAGCGACGACGCCTGGGAGGCAGCATGCCACGGTTGGCTATCAAACGGATCATCGCCATCTCCGGCGGCTGCCTGGCCGTGCTGGCTTTCCTCGGGGCGGGGCCGGCCACTGCCCGCACGGCTACGGCCCGCCCGGCGCCGGCCCGGAAGGCGCGGGCCATCGCTTACGTGGCCAACATGGAGTCCGGGACGGTGAGCCGGATCGACACCGCGACCGACCGGCTCCTGCGACCTATCCGGCTGGCCCGCCGCTCGACGCCGTGGGTTGTGGCGGTCACGCCGGACGGCAAGACGGCCTATGTCGCCAGCTACTTCAACTCGACGGTGACGCCGTTCAGCACCAGGACCGGCCGGGTCGGCAAGCCGATCAAGGTGCCGCACCTGCCCGACGGCCTGGCGATTACCCCGGATGGCAAGACGCTCTACGTGGTGAGCGAGATGGACGACAACGATCAGGTGCGCGGCCGGGTCACGCCGATCAGCACGGCCACGAATAAGGCGGGCAGGCCGGTGCGGGTGGGATTCGGCCCCGGCCCGGTCGTGATCACGCCGGACAGCCGGACGGTCTACGTCGCCACGAATGGCTTCAACTCGCAGGACGGCGGCGGCAACGTGACGGTGATCCGGGGGGACCGGGTCGTCCGGACGATCCGCATGTGGGAGCCGTTGGACATTGTGCTGAGCCCGGATGGCCGGACGCTTTACGCGGCCACTGACGCCGACACCGCGCCGGGCTGCTTTCCGCCGCCCGTCCAGGCAGGCCCGGCCGGCTCGCTAGCTGCTCTCCGCCGGAACGCCTTCGGCTGGACTGCCCCTCGCCGGGCGGACGGGCCATCGGCAGCGGGGACCTCAGCGGCCCAGGCGAAGGCTCTGCTCTGCGGCCACCTGGTGCCGATCCCCGTCGCGACGAACCGTCCCGGCAAGCCCATCCCCGTCACCGACCCGTTCCAGGCGCTGATGGCCCCGCGCGGCGGGACCGTGTACCTGCTGACCCAGGACGACACCGTGCAGGCCGTCAGCACCAGGACCAGGAAGATCATCTGGACGACCGACGTGCGTCGCAGCGCGGGCGTTCTGGTGAGCGCACCGGGCGGCCGGCGGCTGTACCTGCTCGGTGCCCCAACCGGTACCCACCCCGGCTATGTCACGCCGGTCAGTCCGGCCACCGGAGGCCTAGGCAAGCGGATCACCGTCGGGCCTGTTCCGTTCGCGATGGCGTTCGTGCCGGGTGGCCGGACCGGCTATGTACTGTGCGGGCCGGTCTGGATACACGGGGACGAGATCAAGTTCGGTGCCGGCAGCGTGGTCCCCGTCAGCACGGCCACAGACACCGCGGGCCGCGCCATCAGGGTTGGCTGGGCTCCCTGGTTCATCACCATCGCGCGCTAGCCGGTGCCGCCGAAGAAGCGGCGGGGGTTGGTGATCAGCATGGTGTCGAGCTGGGACTGGGTGACGCCGCGCGCCCGCAGCGCGGGGATGACGTCGTCGAAGATGTGCTGGTAGTGCCAGGACGGGGCGAACTGGGCGATCTGCTCGGGCTCGAACCAGTCGATGTGGCAGGACGCGTCGTGCGCCAGCACCATGCTCTCGGCGTAGCCGCGCTCGCACATCGCGGCGACCACGGCGACCCGCTGGGCGAACGGCAGGATGATGTCCAGCCCGAACCGGTCCATGCCGAGCAGGCAGCCGGCGTCGGCCAGCCGGGTCAGGTAGTCCAGGTCGGCGGTGTCGCCGCAGTGCGCCAGCAGCACCCCGGCGGGCCCGGCGCCTGCCGAGGCCAGCTCGTCGAGCGCGGCCAGCCCGGAGCCGGAGCCCGGGTGGGTGTGCACCATGACCGGCGCGCCGGTCGCGGCGTGCGCGGCGGCGACGGCGCGCAGCACGCGCTGCACGCCGGGGGTCAGGCCCGCTTCCTCGATCGCGCACTTGAGGAACGCGGCGCGGATGCCGGTCCCGGCGATCCCCTCGGTGAGGTCGCCGATGAACATCCTGGTCATCGGGTCATCCGAGGTGCCGGCCCGGTCCGCGCCCCGGTACCTGAAGTACAGCGGCACGTCGTTGTAGGTGTACAGGCCGGCGGCCGCGATGATGTTCAGGTCGGTCCGGGCCGCCACCCGGGCAACGCGCTCGATGTCCCTGCCGAGCCCGATGACGGTGGGGTCGGCGATGGTGGAGCAGCCGCGCGCGGCGAGGACGGACAGCTTGGCCACGGCGTCCTCGATCCGGGCGTCCTCGTCCCAGCCTGCCGGGTAGTTGCGCGCCAGCTCCTCGTTCAGGATGAAAACGTGCTCGTGCATCAGCGTGCGGCCCAGGGTGCCCGCGTCGACGGGCCCCGGACGGTCTCGACCAGCGGCATGCCCCGACCGTAGCGTGGAGTCGTACCGGCCGGTAGGTACGCTGGTGCGGACCCGGGAGGCAGCCGATGGATTTCGCGTTCGACGCGCGCACCGAGGAGCTCGCCGGCCAGTTGCTGGCCTTCATGGACGACCGCGTCTACCCGGCCGAGCCGGTCTTCGCCCGGCAGGTGGCCGAGCTGGAGGCCCAGGGCCGGGGCTGGGAGCGGCCGGCGGTCATCGACGAGCTGAAGAAGCACGCCAGGGCGGCCGGGCTGTGGAACCTGTTCCTGACCCACCGCGACGACGGCGCGGGGCTGACCAACCTCCAGTACGCGCCGCTGGCCGAGATCACCGGGCACAGCCCGGCGCTGGCCCCGGAGGCGCTGAACTGCGCGGCCCCGGACACCGGCAACATGGAGCTGCTGGCCGACTTCGGCAGCCAGGAGCAGCAGGCCCGCTGGCTGAAGCCGCTGCTGGACGGCGAGATCCGGTCGGCATTCTGCATGACCGAGCCGGACGTGGCCTCCTCGGACGCCTCGAACATCGCGACCAGCATCCGCCGCGACGGTGACCGGTACGTGATCAACGGCCGCAAGTGGTGGTCCTCGGGCGCGATGGACCCGCGCTGCCAGATCCTCATCGTGATGGGCAAGACCGACCCGGCCGCGGACCGGCACCGGCAGCAGTCGATGATCCTGGTGCCCCGCGACACCCCAGGCGTGGACATCAGGCGCGGCATGCACGTCTTCGGGTACACCGACGGCACCCACGGCGGGCACGCGGAGGTCGTGTTCACCGACGTCAGCGTCCCGGCGGAGAGCCTGATCGGCGGCGAGGGCGACGGCTTCGCCATCGCGCAGGCCCGCCTGGGGCCCGGCCGGATCCACCACTGCATGCGGCAGATCGGCGCGGCCGAGCGGGCGCTGAAGCTGATGTGCGAGCGGGTGACCAGCCGGGTCGCCTTCGGCAGGCCGCTGGCCGAGCAGGGCGTGATCCAGGACTGGATCGCCGAGTCGCGGGTGCGGATCGAGTCGGCCCGGCTGCTGGTGCTCAAGACCGCGTGGCTGATGGACACGGTCGGCAACAAGGGCGCGCACACCGAGATCCAGGCGATCAAGATCGCCACGCCGCGGATGGCACAGTGGGTGATCGACAAGGCGATCCAGGCGCACGGCGCCGGCGGCATCAGCCAGGACTTCCCGCTGGCTCACCTGTGGGCAAGCGCCAGGACGCTCAGGTTCGCGGACGGCCCAGACGAGGTGCACAAGCGCTCGCTGGCCCGGCGCGAGCTGCGAAAGTACAGCTAACCGTCAAGGAGGACATACATGTCGGAGGGTTCCCGGCGGGTTGCCGTCGTCACGGGCGCGGCCAGGGGCATCGGCGCGGCGACGGCCATCCGGCTGGCCGCGGACGGGCTGGCGGTCGCCGTGCTCGACCTCAAGGAGGGCGACTGCGGGGCGACCGTCGACGCGATCACCTCGGCGGGCGGCACCGCGCTGGCGGTCGGCGCGGACGTCAGCGACTCCGCGCAGGTCGCGGCGGCGGTGCAGCAGGTCGCCACCGAGCTGGGCCCGCCGCTGGTGCTGGTCAACAACGCGGGCGTGCTCCGCGACAACCTGCTGTTCAAGATGTCCGATGATGACTGGGACACGGTGATGGCCGTGCACCTGCGCGGCTCGTTCCTGATGAGCCGGGCCTGCCAGGCGCACATGGTGGAGCACAGTTACGGCCGGATCGTCAGCCTGTCGTCCAGCTCGGCGCTGGGCAACCGGGGCCAGGCGAACTACGCGGCGGCCAAGGCCGGGCTGCAGGGCTTCATCAAGACGCTGGCCAAGGAGCTGGGACAGTTCGGCATCACCGCCAACGCGGTCGCGCCCGGCTTCATCGTCACCGACATGACGGCCGCCACGGCCGCCAGGGTCGGCGTGTCCTTCGAGGACTTCCAGAAGCTGGCGGTCGACCGGATCCCGGTGCGCAGGGTCGGGCAGCCGGAGGACGTGGCGCACGCGGTCTCGTTCCTGGCCAGCGAGGGCGCCGGCTTCATCTCCGGCCAGGTCATCTACGTGGCGGGCGGCCCGTTGTGCTAGCTGAGGCCAGCGCGGCCGATCGCCTGCGGTCGCAGGTCAGCGAGTTCCTGGCCGGACACGACCAGGAGGACCGGCTGGAGTTCCTGCGCGCCCGGTTCGACGCGGGGCTGGCCTGGGTGCACTACCCGGCCGGGCTCGGCGGCCAGGGCATGTCCCGGTCGCTGCAGGGCGCGGTGGACGAGGCGTTCGCCGCCGCCGGGGCGCCGGGCAACCGGCCCGAGCGCAACGGGATCGGCCTGGGCATGGCCGCGCCGACGATCCTGGCCTACGGCAGCCCGGAGCAGCAGCGGCGCTGGCTGCGCCCGCTGTGGACCGGCGAGGAGGTCTGGTGCCAGCTCTTCAGCGAGCCAGGCGCGGGCTCGGACCTGGCCGGGCTCGGCACCCGCGCGGTCCGTGACGGCGAGGACTGGGTGGTCTCAGGGCAGAAGGTCTGGACGTCCTCGGCGCATATCGCCAAGCGGGCCCTGCTGGTCGCCAGGACCGACCCGGACGTGCCCAAGCACCAGGGCCTGACCTACTTCGCGGCCGACATGCAGGCGCCGGGGGTCGAGGTCAGGCCGCTGCGCCAGGCCACCGGCGAGGCCGAGTTCAACGAGGTGTTCCTCACCGAGGCGCGGATTCCCGACGCCGACCGGATCGGCGAGGTCGGGCAGGGCTGGGCCGGTCTCCACGGCCACGCTGATGAACGAGCGGGTGGCGATCGGCGGCGGCGCGTGGCCGCGCGAGGGCGGCATGATCGGCCAGGCGGCGCGGGCCTGGCGGGAGAAGCCCGCGCGGCGGACCGCCGGGCTGCACGACCGGATGCTGCGGCTGTGGACCGAGGCGGAGGTGGCCAGGCTGGCGGGCATGCGGCTGCGCCAGCAGCTCGCCGCGGGCCAGCCGGGTCCCGAGGGGTCGGCGGCCAAGCTGGTGTTCGCCCGGCTGAACCAGGACATCACCGAGTTCGAGGTGGAGCTGGCCGGCGACGACGGGCTGCGCTACGACGACTGGTCGCTGCGCCGCCCGGAGACCACCAACTTCTACGGGCGCGAGTCCGGCTACCGGTTCCTGCGGTCGAAGGGCAACTCGATCGAGGGCGGCACGTCGGAGATCCTGCGCAACATCATCGCCGAGCGGGTGCTCGGCCTGCCGCCCGAGGCCAGGGCGGATAAGGGCGTGCCATGGAAGGACCTGCCCCGATGACCCAGGCGACTGAGGCGACGCAGGCGGCCCAGGCGGGCGAGCGCCGCGCCGCGGCCGCGGACCTGCTCTACGGGCAGGACGAGACCGACCTGCGCGAGGCCGTGCGCGCGCTGCTGGACGACCGCGCCGCCTGGCGCGACGTGCTGGCCAGGACCGAGACCGATCAGACCAGCGACGCCGGCCTGTGGCGGGTGCTGGCCGCGGACGTCGGCTGCGCGGGGCTGCTGGTCCCCGAATCGCTGGGCGGCGCCGGCGCTTCCTACCGGGAGGCGGCGGTGGTCGCGGAGGAACTGGGCCGGGCGGTGGCGCCGGTGCCGTTCCTGGGCAGCGCGGTAATCGCGACGACGGCGCTGCTGGCGGCCGGGGACGCCGAGCTGATCCGGCTGGCGGCCGGCGGCGCGGTGACCGTCGCGCTGGCGGTGCCGTTCAGCGTCAGCGCCGCCGGGCTGGCCGGCGGCGCGGTGCCGCCCGCCACGGTCCGGCTGGGCGGCCCGCGCCGTGGTGAGGAGCCGGGCACCGCCCGGCTGGCGGGCCAGGTGACCGGGGTCGCCGACGCGCTGGCCGCCGACATCCTGCTGGTCCCCGCCGACGGCGTGCCCTACGGCCTGTACGCGGTGCGGACCGATGATCCTGGCGTCACCAGGACGCCGGTGACCTCGCTGGACATGACCAGGCAGCTCTGCGACCTGAGCCTGGACGGCGCGGCGGGTGCCAAGGTCGCGGGCGGGCCGGCCGCGATCGGCGCGGTGACCACCGCGCTGGCCGCCGGGGCGGGCATCCTGGCCTCGGAGCAGCTCGGCATCGCCGAGCGCTGCCTGGAGATCACCCTGGCCTACGTCAAGGAGCGGCGGCAGTTCGCCCGCCCGGTCGGCTCGTTCCAGGCGCTCAAGCACCGGCTCGCCGACCTGTGGACCGCCGTGGTCCAGGCCCGCGCCGCGGCCAGGTACGCGGCCGACTGCCTGGCCTGCGCCAGCCCGGACACGGCGGTGGCGGTGGCGCTGGCCAAGGCGACCTGCTCGGACGTGGCGCTCAAGGCGGCCCAGGAGATGATCCAGCTGCACGGCGGGATCGGCTTCACCTGGGAGCACCCGGCGCACCTGTACCTCAAGCGCGCCAAGGCCGACTCCATCGGCCTGGGCACCTCCGGCGCGCACCGGGCGTCGCTGGCCGTGCTGGCGGACCTGCCGCCGGCCGGCGCCTAGCCGGCCACTCCTTACCCCTCGGAGGCAGCATGCAGCAGGTCAGCGGAGCCGGCGTGGTGGTCACCGGCGGCGGCAGCGGCATCGGCGCGGCGCTGGCCCGCCGGTTCGCGGCCGAGGGCGCGCGGGTGGTGGTGAACGACATCAACGCCGAGTCCGCGCACCGGGTGGCTGCCGAGTGCGGCGCGGTCGCGGTGCCCGGCGACGCGGCGGGCGAGGCGGGCGTCGCGGCGCTGATAGACGCGGCCCGCGGCGAGCTCGGCGAGATCGACCTGTACTGCGCCAACGCGGGCATCGTCCGCCTCGGCGGCCCCGACGCGGGCGAGGCGGGCTGGGATGAGTCCTGGCAGGTCAACGTCATGGCGCACGTCCGTGCCGCGCGACTGCTCACCCCGGCCTGGCTGGATCGGGGCAGCGGGCACCTGATCTGCACCGTGTCGGCGGCCGGCCTGCTGTCCATGGTGGGCACCGCGCCTTACTCGGTGACCAAGCACGCGGCGCTGGCGTTCGCGGAGTGGATGGCGCTGACCTACTCCCACCGGGGGATCACGGTGCAGGCGATCTGCCCGCTGGGCGTGCGCACACCGATGCTGGACGGCAGCGACCCGCGCGCCGAGCTGGTCCTCGGCGACTCGGCGATCGAGCCGGAAGCGGTGGCCGACGCGGTCATCGAGGCGATGGCGCGGGGCCGGTTCCTGGTCCTGCCGCACCCGGAGGCGGGCCAGATGTACGCGGGCCGGGCCGCCGACCCCGACCGGTGGCTGCGCGGCATGAACAAGATCCAGCGCGGCCTGGAAGACGCCCTCGGCACGGCGCAAGCCGCCGGCACCTAGCGCTACTTGAAGCCGGTGCCGGTGAAGATCGCGGGGGTGAGCTGGAAGCTGTGGCGGCTTAGCGTGAAGGTCATCGGCTGGTAACAGGGGGATTCCCGGTTGGCCCTGCCGCCGAAGAGCGTGATTTTCCAGGTTCCGTAGCCAGCGCGGCGAAGGGCATCCTTGAGCCGGGCGATGACCACTGCGGCGTCCTCTGGCGGGTTTCCGCTGCTGCACGCTCCCTCGGGTACCTTCAACGCCCTGCTGAGCACGCGCAGCAGGGGATAATCCGCGTATCCGGGCACGGGTACTGGGAGCACCTGGACAGCCTGGCCGGCGCTGTCGGCTTTGCCTTCCCAGCAGGCACCCGGTTTGGTCCCCTTCGGATGCAGGCCCCAGGGGAAGGTTATCCGCCATCCTCTATATCCGAAGATGCGTAGCGCCTGCCGGGCGAAGCCGACTGTCGCGGCCGGGCTCATGCAGCGATGCGCCCCGGCGCTGAGATAACGGTCCAGGGCGGAAAAGCGGCGGGCCGCCCGGTCGTAGCCTCGCGGCAGCTGTGCCAGCCCCAGCCTGGCGCAGGTCGTGTACGGGAAGACGCCGACTTGCCCGGTGACGCCCTCGGTATTTGGGTGCGCCGGTGGAGGCAGTGCGCATGCGGTCAGCGGCGGCACGAAGTGGTCGTGCGGATCGCCCGTGACCACTCCCGTGGCCCATAGGTGCGCGCAGAGGGCTGTCGGCGATGCGCCGTCGGATAGGGTCGAGGCGGCCGAGGGCGAAGGGACCTGGTCAGGACTGACGCCCTTCTGGAAGCACAGCACATCGTTGGTGACGAAGCTCGCCGGCGGCGACACGGCGATGGCCCAGCCTGCGGCGGTGGCGGCCAGCAGCACCGGGATGGCCACGCAGGTGAGGACGGCACGGCGGCGCTGTCGCTGAGGGCGCCCCGGCCACCAGGAACGGTGGCGGGCAGAATTCCGTGGCCGGCCCATGACGGCCCGGCGGATCTGCCGCATCCGGGCCTGGGTTTCCTCATCACAGCTGCTTACCTCGGGGGCCTGCTCGGCCAGCAGCGTGGTGATGTCGCTGACCGCGTCGTCAAAGCCGGGCCGGGAGAACAACATCTCAGGCCTCTTTCGCGTGCTGTCGCAGCTGGGCTGGGACTGTCCGGGCAGGATCGGCGGATGACCCGCCGCGGGGCCGGCTGCCGTCGGCCGCCTGGGACGCGGAGCGGCGGCCCCCATCATGTGCCGCGCTGTCGCTGCCAGCATCTGGCTGGCCGGCGTCAGCCAGTGCCGCGCGCAGGCGGCGCCTGGCCCGGTGCACCCGGCTGCGGGCCGTTCCGGCGCTCAGCCCGAGTACCAGGCCGAGGACCCGCGCGTCGGTCTGGCCCTCCCAGGCGATGAGCCGCAGTATCTCCTGGTCGGCTTCGGGCAGCCGGGCGAGCGCGTCGGTAATGGACTGGGTGAGTACCACGCTCTCGGCCGGGTCGGCTGCCGGGCGCGGGGTCGGCAGCGCCGATAGGCGCGCGATCAGTCGCCGGCGGCGCTGAGCCGACCGCTGCTGATCGCGGACAGAGTTGCCCGCGATCGCATACAGCCAGGGCAGCATCTCCTGCGGGGCCGGCCGCCGCTCCCAGTGCCGCCAGGCGGCGGTAAAGGTATCGGTCACCACGTCCCACGCGCCATCCTGGCCGCCGAGCCGCCGCTGGGCATACCGCAGGATGACCGGGGCGTACCGGTCGAAGGCCTCGGCATAGCCATCGCCGGGATCGGGGCTGTCCACGCTGGCTCCCTTCGCGTCATTGCGATTAGGGCCAGTACCGGGCCGATCGTTGCACCGCCAGCGAGAGTAGTCCCGGCACCGGGAAGGGTAAGCGGGTACGGCGGTAGCCCGCGGCGGCTTCTGTCTGGTCGGTCCCCGGTGGATCGCGGGCTAGGCGAGGACGGGGCGGCAGCTCCGGCACGGCCGGTAGCCGGCCTGCCGCGCCTGCGCGGCCGACCCGAGCGGCACGGGGTCGGCGATCCGGGACAGGTCCGCGCAGGTCGGGTAGCAGAACGTCCGGAAGGCGTCGCTGCCCACGAACACCGTCCGCGACGCCACCAGCCGCTCGATCAGGTCCGGGCCGATCCCCTCCGCCTGGCGCAGCAGGTCCCCGGCCGCCTGGCCGTAGGCCGCGTCGCAGGGCCGGCCGTCGTCGTGGGTGACCCGGTGACAGGGCACCAGGAGCTGCAGCCGGTTGCGCGCCAGGGCCGCGAGCACCTGGCCCGGCCCGTCACCCCGGCGTCCCTGCGCACCCAGGACAGCGGCCGGAGCTCGCCGCGCGGGATGGCCAGGACAACGCCGACCACGGCCCGCTCAGGGCCGGTCATCGCGGTGTCGTCTACCCGCACCAGCCCGTCGCCGCCGGCGTGCACCGCCGCGTGCACCCCGGCCGGCACCCGGCTGGTGCGGATCGCCCGGCGGCCGGTGGCCTGCCAGTGCAGCTCCTCGAACTCCGACCGGCCGGCGACGACCGCGCTCAGCAGCGAGCAAGTCAGCCCGCGGCGGCTGTAGGCGGCGTACAGGCCGCCGGCCGGGGTGTCCACCAGCACGCAGGCGTCGAAGCGGTCCTCGGGGATGCCGGCCTGCCGGAGTACCCGCATCGCGAAGTCGCCGCACTCGGCGTCGCCGAGCTGGGCCAGGCGATGGCGCAGGCTGGTCAGGGAGACGCCTCGCCAGGCGTCCGCGTCGGTGCTCACATCGTCACCTCCCTCGGTTGCCCGCCGTCGGCTCCGAGCAGCTCGCGCAGGTCGGTGAGCCCGCGGGAGACCCGCGCCTTGGCGGTGCCGACCGGGCACTGCTGTACCACGGCGACCTCGGCGTAGCTCATGCCAAGTACGTGCCGCAGCACGACGGCGACGCGGTAGGTCTCCGGAAGCAGGACAAGCGCGGCGGTCAGCATGTCACGGTCCAGCGCGGTCTCCGCCCGCTCCTCTGGCCCGGGGCCGCGGTCTGGCCAGCCGCCGGCGTCGCCGTCGGGCAGCGTGGTGACCGGGTGCCGGATGGCGGACCGCACGTGGTTGCGCCAGGTGTTCGCGGCGATGGTCATCAGCCAGGGCCGGGGCCGCAGCGCGCGGCGCCGGTCGGGGGAGTAGCCGCGTAACGCCCCGTAGGCGCGCAGGAACGTCTCCTGGCCCAGGTCGTCGGCCTCGCTAGGGGCGCCGGACAACCGCAGCAGGAAGGTGCGGACGGCGGCGGCGTGCACCTGGACCAGCTCGGTAAAGCCGCCCTGCAGGTCCGCCGCGAGCCGCTCCGCCAGCTCGCTTTCCCCGGCGTGCTCCATCCCTACGCCGAACATGGCCGCCGCCTCAGCCCGGCAGCGGGTCGCTGGCGCCGGGGCAGCCGGCGGGCCGGCACCGGGTCCTGGCCGGCCTGCGGTGCGCCACCACGAGCGATCGCTCGATCTCGCGGACCGCCAGGTAGTCGGCCAGCACCTGGTCGCGGCTGCGGTGCGAGAGCACGACGAAGCCGAGGTCGGTGATGCCCGGCCGGTCGGCGGGCAGCTCCAGCCGCTGGCCGCTGCGCACCCGGATCCGGGCGAACAGGTGGCTGTGCAGCTTAGGTAACGCGGCGAACACCTCGGCGTTGCGCACCACCCCGGCGCTGCTCCCGGTCAGGAACGCCACCAGGGTGGGCCGCGCCAGCGCGTAGCCGGCCGGCAGGTCGCGCCGCCCGGCGAAGTAGCGGGCCGCCCTGTGCACCTGGCTGTCGCCGGTCGCGGCGCGGGTGATGGCGGGCTGGCAGCCGCCGTGCGGGCAGGCCCGCAAGCTGGGCAGGCGCTGGCCGTCACCGGTGGCGGCCAGCCTGACGTGCGCGGCGCCGCAGCGGAACCCGGTCACGTCCAGGTGCAGGCCGGCCATGGCGGCCAGGCCGGCCACCGCCGGGTCATCAGGCGGCAGCCACTCCATGCTCTCGTAGGCGCCCGCGCGCGGCCCCTCCCCGGCCCGCTCGTAGCGGCAGACGTCGGTCACCGTGTGCGTGCCCTCGTAGCTGAACAGGTCCACGGCGTACTCGGGCCCGTCGCCCGGTGCCCGCCCGGCGGCCCCGTGCCCGAGGTCCTGCTCGCCGATGCCTAGCTCCTCGATGCCCGGCTCGCCTGGCGGGCTGAGCCGCGCGGCCGCGGTCGCCGGGTCGTTAGCCTGGCCGGGCAGCAGCCGGGCGGCCAGCCGGTCGGCCAGCGGCACCCCGCTGGGCACGCCGGGCAGGATGCACCGGGGCCGCAGCCGCCGCAGCCGGCGGGCCAGCCGTGCCTCGTCGGCGTCGTGGCGCAGCACGTCGTCGAAGTAGTCGGGCCGCCAGGAGTCCGCGAAGGCCGGCGGCACGGCCGGGGCGGACATGACGGCGACGACGGGGATGCCGGCCTCGGCGAAGGCAGCCGCGTACAGCGTGCCGGCCGAGAACGGGTCCACGATGACGGCCGGGCCGATGCTACGCCGCGGCACGCGCGGCTCCGTGGTTCCGGCCCGCCCCCGCGGTGCGTTCCCCCGTCACGTATGGCATGTCGTTCCTCTCGCCAGGACCCGGTGCTCGCCGCGCGCTGCCAGCTCCTGACAGCGGCGGCCGATACCGCTCCAGAGGGAGAAACACCGCCCGGCGTCATCGGGTTGCGCGCGGGCCGGTTAGGGACGCAGCAGCAGGCGCCCCGTACCTGCCCGGCCTCCACCAGCTCGTGCGCCCGCGACCCGCCGCGGTACTGGTCATGTCCGTCGAGTACCCAAGGCCGGCATCAGCCGACCCTCCGTGACAGATCGGATATTGACGGAAGTGGTCCGGCGAATCACGATGCGTGAAGAAGGCCGTACAAAGCGGTCCGGCAGAGAGAAGCAGCGCATGAACTGGAAGCGATGCCTGGCAGCGGGGGGCACCGCCTTCGCACTGGCGTCAGCGATGGCGATGTCAGCGGGCGGCCCGGCGAGCGCCGCGTCCGCGGGTCCCAACCTGCCGGCGGGCGTAGCGCACGTCACCATCAAGATTCACCGCATCGGCACTCTGCGTAACGGCACGCCGAAGGTCACCAGCACCACCCCGACCGGCTTGTCCCCGAGCGCGATCCAGAAGGCATACAACCTGTCGGGCCTGACGCCGACCTCGAACGCGGGCGCCGGCCAGATCATCGCGATCGTGGACGCCTACAACGACCCGAACTCGCTGGCCGACCTGAACGTGTTCAACGCCGAGTACGGCTACCCGGCGCTGTCCACCTGCACCTCGCTGACCCAGTCCGGCGCCTGCTTCGAGGTGGACGAGCCGTCCGGCAAGCCAGCTAACAACGCCGACTGGGCGCTGGAGGAGTCGCTGGACATCGAGTGGGCGCACGCCGAGGCGCCTGGCGCGAAGATCGTCCTGGTCGAGGCCAAGACCTCCAGCAACGCCAACCTGTACGCCGCTGTCCAGGCCGCCAACACCCTGGGCGCCACCGAGGTCTCGATGAGCTGGGGCGGCAGTGAGACCAGCACCGAGAGCAGCAACGACAGCGACTTCGCCCACGCGGGCACCCTCTACACCGCCTCGGCCGGCGACAGCGGGCACGGCGTCATCTACCCGTCGTCCTCCCCGAACGTGATCGCGGTTGGCGGCACCACGCTGAATGGCTGCTCCGGCACCTCCTGCTCCGGCTTCACCAGCGAGACCACCTGGTCCGACGGCGGCGGCGGCATCTCGGCATACGAGACGCTGCCGAGCTACCAGTCCAGCTACACCGGCCCGGTCTACAGCACCACCACCATCTCGAAGCTGACCGGCGGCAAGCGCGGCGTCCCCGACGTCTCCTTCGACGGCAACCCGAGCACCGGCGTGTCGATCTATGACAGCACCGCCTATGAGCTCCAGTCCGGCTGGTGGACCGTCGGCGGCACCAGCGTCGGCGCGCCGAACTGGGCGGGCATCCTGGCGGCCGCCGCCGCCGCGGGCTCCACCGCGCTGCAGGGCAACACCAAGATCTACTCCGGTGGCTACACCACCAACCTGCGCGACATCACCAGCGGCACCAACGGAAGCTGCGGCACCGACTGCACCGCGGGCACCGGGTATGACCTGGTGACCGGCCTGGGCAGCCCGATCAACTACCCCTGACCCGGATGGCTCCTCGCTCCTTTAACCGGTAACTGAGGGGCGTCCATCCGGCCGCATGGCCGCCGGCCCGCGCGAGATTCGCGGCCGGCGGCCATGTCCGTCTAGCGGATCCGGGAGCGGCCGGCCCTGGCCCTGGCCGAGGGCTCGTGCAGCAGGACGCCCGAGGTGCGGAACAGGAATTCCGCGTAGGTATCCGGCGCTTTGTTGGGCTGCGAGGAGTAGGTATCCGCCGCTGTTCGCAGCATCGCCATCCGGCGCTGCGCGTAGCGGCACTCCGCGAGCACGGCAGCGATCCTGCGGGCGATTCCTCTCATGCGGCCGGACCAGGTTCGGCGGCTGTCTGCGCTGTTCATAGGCCTAGTCTTGCGGTGTTCGGCGACCGCCGACAGTGGCAGTGCTGCCGATGGACATAGACATCCTGCCAGCCGCTGAGGCATGCTGGGTGACATGCTCCAGAACGTCGCCGTGGTGATCCTTGACCAGTTCACGCCGTTCGAGCTCGGCGTCATCTGCGAGGTGTTCGGCGTGGACCGCAGCGATGACGGCCTGCCCTCCTACGACCTCGGCGTGGTGGCCGGCGAGCCGGGTCCGCTCCGGTCGGCGAACGGGTTCGGCGTGGACGCTCCTTTCGGCCTTGAACGGCTGGCGAGCGCCGATCTCGTGGTCGTGGCGGCGGTGTCCAACGCCAGGCTCGGGCGTGCGCCCCTGGACTATCCGGCGCCGCTGCTGGCCGCGCTGCGGGCCAGCGTCGAGCGCGGCGCGCGGGTGCTCAGCGTGTGCAGCGGCGCGTTCGTGCTCGGCGCGGCCGGGCTGCTCGACGGCCGGCGGTGCACCACGCACTGGGCGCACGCCCCGCTGCTGGCGCGGTCGTTCCCGCAGGCCAAGGTGGACCCCTCGGTGCTGTACGTGGACGAGGATCCGGTGCTGACCAGCGCCGGCACGGCCGCGGGCATCGATGCCTGCCTGTACCTCGTCCGCCGCGAGCAGGGCAGCAGGGTGGCCAACGGCATCGCGCGGCGGATGGTGGTGCCGCCGCACCGCGACGGCGGCCAGGCCCAGTACGTCGAGCGGCCGCTGGCCGGCCCGGCCTGCGACACCGTGCAGGACGTGATGACCTGGATGACCGGGCACCTGTCCGAGCCGGTCACCGTGGAGCGGCTCGCCAGCCTGGCGGTGATGTCGCCGCGCACCTTCGCCCGGCGGTTCGTCCAGGAGACCGGGACCAGCCCGCAGCGCTGGCTGACCGGGCAGCGGATCCTGCTCGCCCAGCAGCTCCTTGAGGAGACCGACGAGACCATCGACGTGGTCGCCGAGCAGGCCGGCTTCGGCAACGCCACCGCGCTGCGGCACCACTTCCGCCTCTGGCGGTCCACCACGCCACTCGCTTACCGGCGCACCTTCCGTGACCGGTCCGCCATCCCGGCGGCACCGGAAGGCCGGTTAATTGCCCGCGCTGGTTACAACTGACCCATATTCGGCCGTATCGCGGCCGGTCAGCAGGCATGCTAGGGCTGTGGATCACGCACGACACGGGACCCTGCATCACGTCGAGCTCTGGGTGACCAACCTCGACCGGGCCATCTCGACCTGGGGCTGGCTGCTGGGCGAGCTCGGCTACGAGGTGTTCCAGGACTGGCCAGGCGGCCGGAGCTGGCGTTCCGGGCCGACCTACATCGTCATCGAGCAGTCGCCCGCCCGCACCGCGGGCCGCCACGACCGCTGCCAGCCCGGCCTGAATCACCTGGCCTTCCACGTGGAAAGCAGGGCGCGCGCCGACGAGCTGTCTGTGGACGCCGGGCAGCACGGCTGGCGGCTGATGTTCGCCGACCAGTACCCGCACGCGGGCGGCCCCGAGCACTACGCCGCCTACCTCGAGAACGTCGACGGCTTCGAGGCCGAGCTAGTCGCGCCGGGCGAGCTGGTCCCGCCGGGCGAGCCGCCCGCACCGGCGGGGCTGGGAGAGCAGGGCGAGCCGCCCGCCGGGACGGCCAGCCCGGCACCCGAGGGCTGACCGTCCCGGCGAGCGGGCTATACCGGGCTCAGGCCGCCGGCCCGGCCAGCCGGGCCTCGGCGGTCAGCCGCAGGTCGCGCGATGACCGGCCGACCTGCACCTCGAACTGCGCGGCGCGCCATGCCCAGCCGCCCGCCGCGGTGTCCCAGCGCGCGAACGCCCTCGCCGGGATGCGCAGCGGCACCCGCACCGCGGCGCCAGGCGCCGCGACCGCCGACGCGAACGCCGCCAGCACCCGGACCGGCCGGGAGCAGTCGCCGGGCGGGCCGGCCAGGTAGGCCTGTACGACCTCGCGCCCCGGCCTGGTCCCGGTGTTGCGGACGGTGACTGTCAGCTCCAGGTCCTGGTCTTCCGCCAGCTCGCCGCCGCCGTCCAGCTCCTCATATGCCCAGGTGGTGTAACCGAGGCCGTGGCCGAACGGGTAGCGCGGCACCGCGCCGCTGGCGTCATAGCCCCGGTAGCCGATGAGCAGGCCCTCGTCGTAGCGCAGCGTGCCGTCCTGGCCAGGAATGGCGTGCAGCACCGGGCAGTCGGCCTCGGCGGCCGGCAGCGTGACCGGCAGCCGGCCGCCCGGCTCCGCGCCGAGCAGCACGTCGGCCAGCGCCGCGCCGATGTCCTGGCCGGGCAGCCAGGCCCAGATGATCGCGGCGACCTCATCGGCCCACGGCAGCAGCGCCGGCATGCCCGAGTTGACCACCACGATGGTCCGCCGGTTCACCCGGGCGATCCGCCGGACCAGCTCGTCCTGGCGTCCTGGCAGCGCCAGCGTGCGCCGGTCGAAGCCCTCGCTCTCGGTCAGCTCCGCCGAGCCGACCACCACCACCGCCGCGTCGGAGGCGGCGGCCGCCGCCTCGGCCTCAGCCATCAGCTGCTCGGGGTCGGCGGCCACCACGATGCCCAGCCGGACGCCGAGCGGGCCGTCGCCGTGCGGCGCCGGCAGCAGCTCCAGCCGCAGCGACACCGGCACCCCGGCCTCGAACCAGAGCTGGTCGCGCACCTCGCTGGGCCGGGTCATCGCCTCGACCGGGTCCTCGGGCACCGCCGTGGTCTCGCTGATCACCACCGCGCCGTTGACCGCGAGCCGCAGGTCGCCGATGCCGGCCGCGCCGACCAGGTGCGCGCCGGTCAGCCCGGCGCGGAACGAGGCGAGCAGCACGATCCTGCCGTTCTTGCCCCAGCCCACCTCGGGCGGCACCGAGTCCCACCAGGTCAGGCTGGGGGAGGACCGGTGCTCGGCGGCCAGCAGCTCCCCGGCCTCGTCGCGGAACTCCACCCGGACCCCCGGCTCGCCGGTGACCGGGTCGTGCAGCGACCCGGGCGGCGGGACGGGCACCGCCTCCCAGGTCTGGCAGCCGGGCACGGCGTGCACCCGCGCCCGTCCGGCCAGCGCCGCGGTAATCGCGTCGGCGGGCACCGACACCGCCGCCGGGTGCACGGTGACGCTGCCGCCACCCTGCACCGTCGGCCACAGGGCGTTCGGCCCGGCCACGGTCACGCTGCTGAGCGCCCCGGGGTCCAGCGGCAGCGCGGAGTTCTCGTTCCGCAGCAGCACGAAGGACGCGACGGTGGCACGGCGCAGCAGTTCAGGGTCGAAAATGGCCGGGGCAGTCGGTGCCCAGTCCGGCTCGTCGGCGCCCTGGGCCAGCGCGCCGATCCGGCGGGCCAGCCGCAGCAGCCGCCGCACCTTGTCATCCAGCACATCCGCGCCGACCCGGCCGTCGCCCACCGCCCCGGCCAGCTCGGCGACCCAGGGGCTGCGCGGGCCCGGCATGGCCAGGTCGAGCGCGGCCAGCGCGGTCTGCTCGGTGCTGCGGGTGGCGTGCCAGTCGGAGACCGCGACGCCGTCGAACCCCCATTCGCCCTTCAGCAGGTCCCGCAGCAGCGGCTCGTTCTGCGTCATCGACGCGCCGTTGACCGAGTTGTAGGCGGCCATCACTAACATGACGCCGGCCCGCACGCACGCCTCGAACGGCACCAGGTACAGCTCGCGCAGCACGTGCTCGGGAATCCGCGCGTCGTAGCTCCACCGCCGGGTCTCGCTGTCGTTGCCGACGAAGTGCTTGGCGGTGGCGGCCACGCCCGCGTCCTGCACGCCGCGCACGTAGGCCACCGCCAGCTCGGCGGTGAGCACCGGATCCTCGGCGAAGCACTCGAAGCCGCGGCCGCCGAGCGGGGTGCGCATCAGGTTGATGGTCGGCGCCAGCAGCACGTCCACCGACTTGCCGCGCGCCTCGCCGCCCAGGCCCCTGGCCACCTCGCGGACCAGCTCGGGGTTCCAGGTGGCGCCGAGCGCCGAGGGGCACGGCAGGCAGGTCGACGGGGTCCGCTCGTCCTTGGTGACCCCGCGCACCCCCGACGGGCCGTCCGAGGTGACGATCGGCCGCAGCCCGACCGGCGGGCAGCCGGGCACCCGCCAGCTGTCCATGCCGGTGAGCAGCGCCGCCTTCTCGGCGGTCGTCAGCCGGTCCAGCAGGGCGGCGTCGGGGTCGGTGTCCTGCGGCGGGGCCTGCGTCCGGTGGTCAGCTGTGCTCGTCATGGGCGGCCTGGTGTCCTTCCTGGGCTCTGGGCAGCGGGGCGGGGGACCTCACCGGCGTCAGGCGGGATCCACCGAGTCCGGGCGGCAGCCGCAGCTTTCCCGGCGGCTGAGCAGCGTCGGCAGCACGATGTCCCGGCCCGGCGGCGCCTGCCAGCCGGCCTGCGGCGGGCAGATCATCGCGTGCAGCGTCTCGAACGCCGTCGCGCCCAGCTCCTGGATCGGCTGCCGGACGCTGGTCAGCCGCGGGCTCAGGTGCCGCGCGACCGGGATGTCATCGAACCCGCACACCGCGACCTGGCCCGGCACCTCGATCCGGTGCTGCGCCAGCACGTGCAGCACGCCGATCGCGGTCTGGTCGTTGCCGCAGATGATTACCCGTGGCAGCGGCTCGCCGCCGGCCAGCAGCCGCTCGGTCACCCGCGCGCCGCCGGCCGCCGAGAAGTCGCCCTGCCAGTGCGGCCCGGTGTGCAGCCGCATGCCCGCGGCACTCGCCGCCTGGCGCAGCGCCCCGGTCCTGGCCACGTTGTCCGGGCTGTCGGTGTGCCCGGCCAGGTAGCCCGCGGACCGGTAGCCGTGCTCGCCCGCCAGGTGCGCGATCAGCTCGCGCATCCCCGCCTCGTTGTCGCTGCGCACGTTGACCGTCGCGGAGGTCGGCACCGAGGCGAGCGTGACCACCGGGATCTGGCGGCCGAGCCGGGCGAGCTGGTCGCCGCGCAGCACGTGGTCGTGCAGGATCAGGCCGTCGCTCTTGCGGGCCAGCGCGTAGATCCGGGCGCCGTCGTTCTCGTGCAGGTCCACCGACCTGATCAGCAGGTCGTAGCCGTAGCGGCGGGCGACAAGCTCCATGCCCCTGTTGATCATGTCGGGGAACTGGAGGTTCTTGTCCTCGTCCGCGAATGCCCCCTCCGACGCCGACAGGTGCGGCCGCCTGACGATGATCCCGACGACCTCCTTGAGCCGCGCGCTCAGCGCGCGGGCCGCGCCGTCGGGCACGAACCCCAGCTCGGCGACCGCCTGAAGGACCCGGTCCCTGGTCTCGGCCCGCGGGTTGCGCCGGTCGTTCAGCACCCGGGAGACCGACGCGATCGATACGCCGGCGACCCGGGCCACGTCATAGATGGTGGGCGGCGGCTTGGCAGCCGCGCTGGTGGTGCTCTCGGGTGTCACGGTGCCCTCCTCCCGCAGGTAAGCGCTTACCGGCTGGGCCGGCACAGGTCCGGCGGCACCGTCCGCACCGCCATCCTGTCCGGGAGGTAAGCGCTTACCAAGCGCTGCCTGGAGCGTAGATCGAGCCCCGCGCGCCCAAAAAGGCCCACATTCGCACTGTTACCGAACCGTGATTCCCGGTCGGCGAACCACGCCGCCTCCGGCACCCCGCCCGGCTCGCCCCGCCCCTCCCCGGCCCTCCTCCGCCTGCCCCGGTCCGCCCTCCCCGCCCTCTTCAGCCCAACGACAGTGAACCCGCTTCTGCTGTCGCTGTTTTGGCAGTAGAAGCGGGTTCACTGTCGTAAATCCCGCCCCCTGCCCACCGCCCTGCGCTGATAACAGCAAGAGGCGGCGCAGCCGGGTGGAGCGGGGCAACACGAGGGAAACAAAGGGGGCGAACGGCGACTCATCGTGCCGGGGGCGTAACGGTCAGGAAACGTACCGGAAACGCGGCCATGAAAGACATGTAGGGCATAGCAACCACGAAGCGGGCGCCGGGTCCGCGCTGGTCAGCGCTGCCTGGCCGCCCGCCGCGCTTCTCGTAGACGTGCCCTGGGAGGCGGAAAAGTGGTTCCTTACCCGAGCTGGCTCAGCGCGGGCGACAACGCCTGGCAGCTCATGGCGGCGACGCTGGTCGGGCTGATGAGCATCCCCGCGATCGCCGTGCTGTACGGCGGCATCGTGCAGCGCAAGTGGGCGGTGAACACGATGATGATGGTGTTCAGCGCGTTCTGCCTGACCCTGATCGTCTGGCTGCTCTGGGGCTTCCGGATGGGCTTCGGCCAGCCCTGGATCGGCACCTTCCTCGGCAAGCCAGGCGCGGTCCTCGGCGCGGCGGGGGAGCAGGCCAGGGCCAGCATCCCGATGCTCAAGGGGCTGATGCCCGGCTTCCGGTTCCCGCAGGGATCGCTGGTCTACTTCCAGTTCGTGTTCGCCGGGATCACCCCGATCCTGTTCGCCGGCAGCGTGCTGGGCCGGATCCGGTTCAAGGTCTGGCTGATCTTCGTGCCGTTGTGGATCACCTTCGCCTACACCGTCAACGCGTTCATGCTCTGGGGCGGCGGGTTCTGGGCGGCCAAGGGCGCGCTTGACTACAGCGGCGGCTACGTCATCCACCTGGCGGCCGGGGTCTCCGGTTTCGTCGCGGCGGCCGTGGTCGGTCCCCGGCTGGCCGCCGACCGGCAGGCCACCCGCCCGAACAACCTGCTGTTCATGGCGGTCGGCGCGGGCATCCTGTGGCTGGGCTGGAACGGGTTCAACGGCGGCGACCCGTACTTCGCCGGCGCGGACGCCGCCTCGGCGGTGGTCAACACCAACCTGGCCACGGCGGTGGCCATGATGACCTGGGTCATCCTGGACATGAGCGCGGGAAAGGACCGCAAGCCCACCTTCGTCGGCGGCATCAACGGCATGATCTGCGGCCTGGTCGGCATCACCCCGGCGGCGGGCTACGTGAACGGCGTCGGCGCGATCGTCATCGGCCTGGCCTGCTCGGCGGTGGTCTGGGTGGCCTTTACCTACCTGCCGCGCAAGGTCTGGCCGTTCACCAAGGTCGACGACGCGCTCGGCGTGGTCTACACGCACGGCTTCGCGGGCCTGCTCGGCGGCTTGCTGACCGGCGTGCTCGCCGACCCGAAGATGATCGTCTACCTGGGCCTGGGCAAGAACCCCGGCTTCACCACGGCCGGCCTGCTCTACGGCAACCCGCGCCAGCTCGCCGTCCAGGCGGGCGCGGCGCTGACGGTCATCGCCTGGTCCGGCCTGATGACCTACCTGATCCTGCGCGGCATCAAGCTGTTCACCCCGCTGCGGATGACCGACGCGGAACTGGAGGCCGGCGACCTCGCGGTGCACGGCGAGGTCGCCTACCACGGCCTGGAAACCGACCTGCCGCCCGGCGACACGGCACAGCCGGCCGGGGCCGCTCGGCACGGCGAGCCAGGCCAGCCCGGGGAAGCGGGGCAGCCGGGGGAAGCGGGGCAGCCGGGGGAGACAGGACAGCCGGGGGAGACAGGACAGCCGGGGGAGACAGGACAGCCGGGGGAGACAGGACAGCCGGGGGAGACAGGGCAGCCCGTCCCGGCGCTGGCCGGCCAGCCGGACTGAGCGGTCCAAGCCCGTCCCGCCGCTCGCTTCACCCCGCCGGGGTGAGCAAGCCGCCCCGACCCTGGGTATGCGCCTAATGCAGGCCATCACCAGCCGGGTCAGGCGGCGCCGGCGGCCACCCTCGCCAGGGTGGTCGCCGGGCGGCCCGGCATCCGGGCGCATCGGGGAGGAAACCAGTCATGAGCATGACCACGGAGCAGGCCCGGCAGGCGCCGCAGCATCGAGCGCGAACGCGCCGTTCCAGCCCGGCCCAGTCCCGTTCGGCCCAGTCCCGTTCGGCCCAGTCCCGTTCGGCCCAGTCCCGTTCGACACAGTCCCGTTCGGCCCAGTCCCGTTCGGCCCAGTCCCGTTCGGCCCAGTCCCGTTCCCCCCGCGCCAGGCGCCCGGCCCCGGCGAAGCCGCAGCCGTCCCAGTCGGCCAAGCCGTCCAAGCCGGCCGAGCCGACGTCGGCAGCTCGGCAGCAGCCCGGCGATCAGCCGGCCAAGCAGGAGACGAAGAAGGCCAAGCAGGAGACAAAGCAGCCTAAGGCCCAGAAGAAGGGCAAGGCCGTCCCCACCCTGACCCAGGCCGAGCACGAACGCCGGCTGCACGGCTACCAGCTAGAGACCAGGCTCGGCAGCTTCACCACCGCCGAGCGCGCCGCCAGGGGCAAGGCCGCCCGCCGGGACGTGCCGCGCGAGGCCCATGCCCTGCTGGACCTCCCCTCGGACCGGTCCGACCCGGTGGACCTGCTGGAGGAGCAGGCCAGGACCCGGGTGGCCGAGCTGGTGCCGGTCAGGTACGGCCGGATGATGGTCTCCCCGTTCAGCTACTTCCGTGGCGCCGCCCTCCCGATGGCCGCCGACCTGGCGCACACGCCGGTCACCGGCCTCGCGGTGCAGGCCTGCGGCGACGCGCACCTGGCCAACTTCGGCGTGTTCGGGTCCGCCGAGCGCCGCCTGGTCTTCGACGTCAACGACTTCGACGAGACCCTGCCCGGCCCGTGGGAGTGGGATATCAAGCGGCTGGCCGCGAGCCTGGAGGTCGCCGCCAGGGGCAACGGGTTCTCCCGCAAGCAGCGCCGGTCCATCGTGACCGCGACGGCGGCCAGCTACCGGCGGGCGATGCGCGGCTTCGCCCGGATGAGTGACCTGGACGTCTGGTACGCGCATACCGACATGGACCAGTTCAGGTCCCGGTTCGGGCAGCGGCTGTCCGGCCGCCAGGTCAAGCTGGTAGGCAAGGGCCTGGCCAAGGCCAGGACCAGGGACAGCATGCAGGAGGTCGCCAAGCTGACCCGCATGGTCGACGGCGAGCCGCGGATCATCTCCGACCCGCCGCTGCTGGTGCCCGTAGACGAGATGCTGCCGGGCAAGCCCGACCGGGACCTGGTGGTCGCCGGGCTGACCGACCTGATCGCGAAGTACCGGCGGACCCTGGAGACCGACCGCCGCTACCTGCTGGAGCAGTTCGAGTTCGCCGACATGGCGCGCAAGGTCGTCGGGGTGGGCAGCGTCGGCACTCGCTGCTGGATCATCCTGATGCTCGGCCGCCACGACACCGACCCGCTTTTCCTTCAGGTCAAGGAGGCAGAGGCGTCGGTGCTCAGCCGCTACCTGGCGACCAGCAAGTACGCCAACCAGGGTCAGCGGGTGGTCGCCGGACAGCGGCTGATGCAGGCCTCCAGCGACATCTTCCTGGGCTGGCAGCGCGTCGAGTCCCCGCTGGACGCCCAGTCCCGCGACTTCTACGTCCGCCAGCTACGGGACTGGAAGTTCTCCGTCGATATCGAGGCCATGGTGCCCGGCGGGATGCAGATGTACGGGGAACTGTGCGGCTGGACGCTGGCCCGCGCGCACGCCTGCTCGGGCGACCGGATCGCCATCGCGTCCTACCTGGGCGGCTCGGCGGTGTTCGACAAGGCCATCGCCGCGTTCGCGGGCGCCTACGCCGACCAGAACGAGCGCGATTACGACGGCCTGTGCGCCGCTGTCGCCTCCGGCAAGATCACCGCGGCGGCCGATAAGTAGGGCGGGCGGGCCGGCCGCGGGCCGGAGAAACGTGTCTTCGCGGCCGTCGCGACCTGGTCGTCCTGGTGTGGCCAGGTGTTCACCGGCGGTGACGAAATGAGGGCTATCGCGGCCCGTACGGGCGTTATATGTTCAGGGCGCCCCAGCGTTCAGGTTTGTTCGCATTAACACCAGGAGGTCCGTATGCCCCGCATAGGCATGCGCCGCGTGTTCGTTGCGATCGCCGCTTCCGCCCTCGCCGTAGCGGGCGGGCTAGCGGCGACCGCGCCAGCCGCCCAGGCGGCCAGCGACTATTCCCTGTTAATCCTGCCGGATCAGGGCGAGAGCGCGATCTACAACTTCATCAACTCGGCGCAGAGCTCGATCGACATGACGATGTACGAGCTGCGGGACACCGCGATGGAGAACGACCTGATCGCCAGGGAGAAGGCCGGCGTCAACGTCCGGGTGATCCTGGACCAGGCCGAGACGTCGGTGAACGCCGCGGCTTACAGCGCGCTGCAGGCGGGCGGGGTCGGCGTCACCTACTCCTCGACGGCGTTCACCTACACCCACCAGAAGACGATCACCGTCGACAACGACGAGTCCTACATCAGCACCGGCAACATGGACACCACCTATTACAACACTTCCCGCGACTACGGCGTCTTCGACACCGACGCCAACGACGTCGCGGCGATCATTGCGGTGTTCAACGCCGACTACGCGAAGACCTCCATTACCCCGTCCGACGGCGATGACCTGGTCTGGTCCCCGACTGACTCGCAGACGCGCCTGCTGTCCCTGATCAACGGCGCGCAGCACACCCTCGACATCGAGGAAGAGGAGTTCGACGACACGGCCCTGACCAACGCGGTCGTCGCGGCGGAGAACCGCGGCGTGACCGTCCGGATCGTGATCGAGACCCCCTCGGACTACACCACCGACCTGAACGAGGTCACGGCCGCGGGCGGCAAGTACACCGGCTACTCCAGCAGCACCGGGTTCTACGTGCACGGCAAGGCCATCGTCGCCGACTACGGCTACTCCGACGCCAAGGTGTTCCTCGGCTCGGAGAACTGGACCGACAACTCGCTGAACGACAACCGCGAGCTCGGCCTGATCATCAGCGACTCCGCCGTGATCACCGGCGTGGAGAACACCTTCACCGCCGACTTCAACGGGACCAGCACCAACAAGGTCACCGTGATCAACCCGGGCAGCCAGACCACCCCCACCGGAACCGCGGTACAGCTGCCGATCTCCACCACCGACACCACCACGGGCAACGCGACCATCAGCGCGACCGGGCTGCCGGCCGGCCTGTCGATCAACTCCTCCACCGGCCTGATCTCGGGTACCCCGACCACCGCGGGCAGCTACTCGGTGACCGTGACGGCCAAGTCCTCCACCGGCACGTCGGGTTCCGCGACATTCTCCTGGACGATCGGCACGGCGGGGTCGAACACGGTGACGGTGACGAACCCGGGCAGCCAGTCCGGGACCGTCGGCACGGCGGCCAGCCTGCAGATCCACGCCACGGACTCGGCATCGGGCCAGACCCTCACCTACAGCTCGACCGGGCTGCCCACGGGCCTGTCGATCAGCTCCTCGACCGGCCTGATCTCGGGTACCCCGACGGCTGCGGGCACCTACTCGGCGACCGTGACCGCTAAGGACACCACGGGAGCGTCCGGCAGCGCCGCGTTCACCTGGACGATCAGCGCCGCCGGCGGGAACACGATCACGGTGACCAACCCGGGCAGCCAGTCCGGCACCGTCGGCACGGCGGCCAGCCTGCAGATCCACGCCACGGACTCGGCATCGGGCCAGACCCTCACCTACAGCGCGACAGGGCTGCCCACCGGCCTGTCGATCAGCTCCTCGACCGGCCTGATCTCCGGCACGCCGACCGTGGCTGGCACCTACACGGTGACCATTACCGTCACCGACAGCACCGGGGCGCACGCCAGCATCACCTTCACCTGGACCATCTCCGGTGGCTCGGGATGCACGGCGGCGCAGCTCCTGGGCAACCCCGGCTTCGAGACCGGGACCGCCGCGCCGTGGGTGACCTCCGCCAGCGTCATCAACGACAGCAGCAAGGAGCCGCCGCACAGCGGTAGCTGGGATGCCTGGCTGGACGGGTACGGCACCACGCACACCGACACCCTGTCCCAGACCGTGACGGTGCCCAGCGGCTGCACGACCTACTCGCTCGGCTTCTGGCTGCACATCGACACGGCCGAGACGACCACCACCACCGCCTACGACACCATGACGGTGCAGATCCTGAACAGCTCCGGCACAGTGCTCAGCACGCTGGCGACCTTCTCCAACCTGAACCACAACACCGGGTACGCCCAGCACACCTACAACCTGTCCGCCTACGCCGGGCAGACCATCACCCTGAAGTTCACCGGCACCGAGGACTACACCAAGCAGACCTCGTTCGTCATCGACGACACGTCCCTGAACGTCAGCTAGCACCGAACGTCAGCTACAACTGACGAGGTAGGCAAGGCCCCGGCGGGCCGGCCCGGCTAATCCCCGGGCCGGCCCGCCGGCGCTCTCTGTCAGGCCGCCGGCTTCTCCCAGACCGAGACGGCCCGCTCGCTCGCGCTGGTGAACGGCTCGCCCGACCAGCCGCCCCAGCGGGCCCGCGGCCGCATCCCGGCCAGTTCCGCCATCAGGTCCATCTCGGCCGGCCAGACGTAGCGGAACGGGTAAGTGGTGAACTCGGCGCGGCCATCGATGACCTGGAGGTAGTTCGAGCTCATCAGCTGGGTCGCGGTGTCGTACTGGTCGTAGGCCCACGAGCCGGCGCTGACCCGGAACGGCAGCACATCCTCGCCGGGCGGCAGCCGCCGCAGCTCGGGGATCATCGCCTCGACCAGGAAGCAGCCGCCGGGCTCCAGGTGCGCCGCCGCGTTGCGGAAGCAGGCCACCTGCGCGGCCTGCGTGGTCAGGTTCTTGATCGTGTTGAAGACCAGATACACCACACGGAACGGGCCGCGCGCCGTCGCGGTCGTCATGTCGCCGATGGTCACTTCGATGGCGTCGCCGCCCGGCTTGGCCCGCAGCCGGTCCACCATCGCACGGGACATGTCGATGCCGTGCACCGGCACGCCGCGTCCGGCCAGCGGCAGCGCCACCCGGCCCGTGCCGATGGCCAGCTCCAGCGCCGCGCCGTCGCCGGCCAGCCGGGCGAGGAGATCCACCGTCGGGTCCAGCTCGGCCGGCTCGAACCGTTCCGCCGAGGCCTCGTCGTAGCGAGCCGCGATGGCCCTGCCGAACACGCCGTCTGGGTCAGTCACCGCGCGACCGTAACCCGGCGCTCCCGGCCGGCGCACCCGGTTTTCCGCGGCGCCCGGCCAGGAGCGCCCGGTCAGGACCGGCCGGGTCAGGGGCGGCCCGGTCAGGAGAAGGCCACCCGCCAGCGCGCGCCGCCATCCGCGCTGCGCCAGAGCACGGGGCGCTCGGCCGCGTGCGGGTCATCACCGACCACGACACCGGCGCGGTCGGCGAACAGCACCTGGAACCGTGCGCCTAGTACCTCCGTGCGCCCAGTTACCTCCGTGCGCTCAGTGTCCGCGGAACGCCTCTTCCAGCCACCACGAGCCGTGCTGCGCGGTGACCCTGGCGTCGATGACCAGCGGCCGGTCCCGCGGCCCGGCCAGCCAGTCCGCTACGCCGGACAGGTCGGCGGGCCGCCGGACGGTGACCCCCGCGCAGCCGAACCCGGCGCCGATCGCCGCCAGGTCGGCGGGCGGGAACATCACCGTGTCCAGCGGGTGCCCGTCCGGCCCGAAGTGGTGCACCTCCGCGCCGTAGGCGTCGTCGTTGTAGACGACGATCACCATCGGCAGCCGCAGCCGGACCGCCGTCTCCAGCTCGCTCGCGCCCATCAGCGCCCCGCCGTCGCCGAGCGCGGCGACCGTCAGCCGGTCCGGCCTGGCGACCGCCGAGCCGATGGCCGAGGCCAGCCCGAGCCCGACCGACTGATAGGCCTGCGTGAACGTGAACCCGTCAGAGTCGGGCACGCTCAGGTACATGCTCGGGTAGCCCATGAAGTTGCCCGAGTCCACCGCGACAATCCGCTCGGCCGGCAGCAGGTCATCCAGCGCGATGCTGAGCGTTCGCGGGTCGATCCGCTGCCCGTCGCTCTCGTCGGCGTACGGGACGTCCCGCCAGCGCACCTCGCGGCCGATCCGCTCCGCCAGCGCCGCCGACCGGTAGCCGGCGCCGTCGGCCGCGCTCCCCGTCCCGTCGCCCGTCCCGCCGAGCAGGTCCGCGACCGCCGCCGCCGTGGCCGCCACGTCGCCGGTCACCCCCAGCGTCACCTTCCGGTGCGCGCCCAGCGCGGCCGGCTCGGTGTCCACCTGGGCGACCACCGCGTCCGGGCCGATCAGCGAGCCGTGCCGCAGCGTCCACATGTTCAGCGCGCAGCCCCAGCCCACCACCAGGTCCGCGCCGCGGATCAGCTCGGCCGCCAGCGGCGAGGCGAACCCGCCGCTCACGTCCAGGTCCCACGGGCTGCCCTTGAACAGGCCCTTCGCCGCCGCCGAGGTCGCCAGCAGCGCGCCGCAGGCCCCCGCGAGCCGGTCCAGCTCGCGCCGCGCCGCCGGCCGCCGGCCCGCGCGCCCCGGCCCGCGATGAACACCGGCCGGGACGCCGCCGTTATCGCCTCGGCCAGCGCCGCCGCCTTCGCGGCATCCGGCGCCGGGCCTGCCGGGCAGGTCCCGCCCGACGCCAGCCGTTCAAGCCCAGGCACTTCCCGCGGCCACGAGCACTCGCCGGCCTGCACGTCCAGGGGCAGCGCCAGCACCACGCAGCGCCGTTCCAGCGCCGCCGTCCGGTAGGCCCGGACCGTGTCGTCGATGGCGAAGCCGGGGGAGTGCAGCCGGGCCGGGGTGGCGCCGACCGCGGCGGCGATGGCCGCCACGTCGATGCGGAAGTTCGACCGCACCGCGTCGGCGCCGACGTCGGCGGCCAGCACCAGCAGCGGGGTCCGGCTTTTGGCCGCCTCGGTGATGCCGGTGATCGCGTTGGTCAGCCCCGGTCCCTGGTGCACCGTGAGCACGCCGGGCCGCCCCGTCAGTCGCGCCCAGCCGTCGGCCATGCTGGCCGCGCCGTTCTCGTGCCGCGCCGCCACGAACCGGGTGCCCCGCTCGATCAGCGCGTTGGTGACCCGGAAGTTGCCGCTGCCGACCAGCCCGAACGCGGTATCGGCCCCCATCCGGGCCAGCACCTCGGCGACCGCGTCGCTGACCAGCATCGCTAGCCGCGCTCCACCAGCGCGAGCACCCGGGCCGGGCTGCCGGAGCCGCCCGTGATCGGCAGCGGCCCCGCGATCACCACCGCCCCCGTGGCCGGCAGCCTGCCCACGTTCTGCAGCTGGGTCAGCCCGTACTTGCCCGCGCCCAGCAGCGAGGCGTGACACGGGAACGGCGGGTCGAACGAGTGCGCCGCGCCCGCGTCCGTGCCCACCGTCTCCACGCCCAGGCCCAGCACCGGCACCTCATTAGCTAGCCACCGGGCGCACGCCACCGAGATGCCCGGCGTGTGCGGCCCCGTCTCGCTCGCGTTCAGGAACCGCTCCTGGCTGTCGGACCGCGTGTCCCAGCCCGTCCGGTAGAGCAGCCAGCCCCGCTCCGGCAGCGGACCGTGCTCCGCTTCCCAGCGCCGGACGTGCTCGATCTCCAGCAGGAAGTCCGGGTCGGCCGCGGCCTCCGCCGTGAAGTCCAGCACCACCGCCGGCGCGATCAGGCTCGACGCCGGCACCTGCGCGACATCCTCGCCGTCCCGCCCGGTCACCCAGTGCACCGGCGCGTCGAAGTGGGTGCCCGTGTGCTCGCCCGTGGTGATGTCGTTCCAGTACCAGGCCGGGCCGCGCTCGTCATACCGGCTCACCTCGCGCAGGGAAAAGGGCACAGTATTGCTGAACGGGGGCGGGAGCTGGATCAGCGGCGTCGTGGCCTCGAGCCGCGCGGTGAGATCCACGACCTCGATCGCGTTACCCCGGATCGCCGAGATGAGCTGGTCCAGAATCGCCATAACCCCGTGCCTCCAGCGGTCGGGTCCGGCTCGCCGGGCGCGCGCCCGGCGAGGATTGCACCAGCCTGCCGGTCCCGCCGGGCCAGCACAACACTGACACCAGGCCGCCGGCCGGAACATTTGTCCGGCCGCACGGCATCTGTCCCAGCCGGTGCGACCGGCGCGCGGGTTGAGAGGTTCTTTCCGGGGAGAACAATAGAGTCATGACCAAGCCCGTGGTAAAGGCCAGGACCCTGGTGACCGACGATGGCGTCCCCATCGAGGCGATCCACCTGCCCGGGGAGAAGCAGCTCGGCATCGTCGTCGCGCACGGCTTCACCCTGAACTGGCAGCGGCCCGCCGTGTGGCGGGTGGCGACCCGGCTGAACCGGTTCGGCGGGGTGGTCAGCTTCGATTTCCGCGGCCACGGCCGGTCCGGCGGCGCGTCCACGCTCGGCGACCTGGAGATCAAGGACGTCGAGGTCGCCGTGGCCTACGCCCGCGAGCTCGGCTACGCGCGGATCGTCACCGTCGGCTTCTCCATGGGCGCCTCCACCGTGCTGCGGCACGCCGGCCTGATCGGCGGCGTGGACGCCGTCGTCTCCGTCAGCGGCCCCGGCCGGTGGTACTACCGCGGCACCAAGCCCATGCGGCGGGTGCACTTCGCCATCGAGCGCCGGGCCGGCCGCATGATCGCCAGGAACTTCCTGCATACCAGGATCAGCGGCGGCCGCTGGGACCCCGTGCCCTTGCCGCCCGACGCCGCCGCCGCCCGCATCGCGCCGACCCCGCTGCTGGTCGTGCACGGGGATCAGGACGAGTTCTTCCCCGTGGACCACGCCGAGCAGATCTACGAGGCTGCCCGCGATCCCAAGGAGCTGTGGCTCATCCCCGGCCTCGGCCACGCCGAGTCCGCGACCACCCCCGACCTGATCGACCGGATCGGCGGCTGGGTGGAAGCCGCCCTGGCCACCGCGCCCGCCGCGGCGGGCGCGCCCGCCGCCGCCGGGACCAGCGCCGCCGGGACCAGCGCGATCGCCAGCCCCAACGCGGTTGCCTAAGCCGGGGGCCGACGGCGCGGCGGCCGGAGGCGCTGACGGGGATGCCATCGCTGGCCTGGTGCTCGTGCTGCACGGCGGCCGTTCGCAGAGCACCGTGCCGACCTCGCCCGTGCAGCTCAGCGTCCTGCGCGTCGCCGCCATCGTGCCGCCCGTGCGCCGGGCGCTGTGCGGCACCGGGATAGTCGTCGACCGCCCCCGGTTCACCGTCCGGGGCTGGAACGGGGACCTGGCCTCGCCGGTCGCCGACGTCACCCGGTGGCTGGACGAGGCCGCGACCCGCTTCGGCCCGGTCCCCGTCGCCCTCATCGGGCATTCCATGGGTGCGCGGGCAGCCCTGCGGGCCGCCGGTCACCCCCTGGTCTGCGCCGTGGCGGGCCTAGCGCCCTGGCTGCCGCCCTGCGAGCCGGTCGCCCACCTCGCCGGGACCCGGGTGCTGCTGGCCCACGGCGACCGCGACCGGGCCACCAGCCCCGCGGAAACCTGGGCCTTCGCCGCCCGGGCACGGGAAGTCACCTCCGTCACCACCGTCCGGGTGCACGGCGGCGACCACGCGATGCTGCGCGGGATGAGCCGCTGGCACCGGCTGACCGCCGAGTTCGCCCGCGCCGCCCTCTGCTGACGGCGCGGCCAGGTAAGAGCCCGGCGTCTGGCCCATCGTCCGCCATGAGCTACTTCGCCGCCGGCGGCAGCGTCGGCTTCTGCGGCGCGAGCGTGCGAGAACACCTCCAGGCAGGCGGCTTGACACCGGGCACTCCCTGGTGAGACCAATCGTGTTCACGGCTGCACCAGGGGGAGGACCCGTGAACGCGGCAACAGCACACCGAAGAACAGCCGCACGGTGGGGGATCGGCACTGGCCTGATGGTGGCCGGCGCCGGCGCCGGGCTGGCCGCGGCCCTCGCCACCAGCACCAGCACCACCCTCCGCGCCGCCGGCGGCGCGGCAGGCGGTGCGGCCGGCCTCGCCGCCGCGATCAGCGCCGACCGTGCGCAGGCCCGATCCGAACGGCGCGCCGCCGCGCTCGCCCGGCGCGACCGGGCGCTGCACCCCGTGACCACTCCCGCGCCGGCCACCGACCGCAGCGTCCTGGGCCTGCTGTCGCCCACCCGCCAGCACGCCCCGCCGTTCCGGGGCCGCGCCGCGGCCCTCGCCTGGCTCACCGCCTGGCGCGACGACCCCGCCGGCCACCCCGCCGCCCAGCTTTCCGGCGCCGCCGGCACCGGAAAGACCCGCCTCGCCGTCCAGGCCGCGTTAACCCTCCCGCCCGGCTGGCACGCCGGCTGGCTCGCCGCGGACGCCGCAGGAGCCGACGCCATAGAAGCGGTCACCGCGTGCGGCCAGCCCGCCCTGATCCTCGCCGACAACGCCGCTCAGCACCCCGCCGTGCCCGCCCTGCTGTCCGCCCTCGCCAGCCGTCACGGCAGCCCCGCCGTGCGGGTCCTGCTCATCACCCGCACCCCCGAGGAACTCCGCACCGTCACCGAGGCGCTGCCAGGCGATCATCAGTGGCTGCTGGACCCCGCCAGCCTTCCCGCCCGCCAGCTAGGCCTGTTCGGTACCGACGCCGACCACGCCCGCTGGACCGCCGAGGCCGTCCGCGCCTACGCCGCAGCCCGCCGCACCCCGCCCCCCGACCTTCCCGCGGCCCTCAGCCAGCCCGCCGACACCCCGGCTGCCGGCCCGATCATCGCCGTCCACGCCCGCGCCGCCCTGCTCGTCCTCGACAGCGAGCAGCGCCGCCCCCTCCGCCCGCCCGGTCTCAGCACCACACCGCCCCTCACCCAGGTCAGCACCGCCCTGCTCGACTACGAGAAACAGCACTGGCACCACACCGCCACCGCCTCCGGCGCCGGCCTGGCCGGCACCTCCGCGGCTACCCTCGACGCCGCCATCGCAGCCCTCGCCGCCACCGCCGCCGCCACCCCCGAGCAAGCCGCCACCGCGCTGCGCGGCGCCGTCCCCGACCTCGCCGGCGCACCAGGACTCGCCAGCGACCTCACCCGCTGGGCCGCCAGCCTCTACCCCCTGCCCCTCGCCCTCCAGCCCGCCCTCATCCACGAGACCTTCATCACCGAAAGCCTCACCGCCAGCCCCGCCCTCACCGCCTACGCCCGCACCCTCCCCGCCCCGGCCAAGACCACCCTGCTCGCCACCCTCGCCCGCGCCGCCGACCACCACCCCGGCGCCGCGCCCCTGCACGCTCGCATCACCGGCACCGACACCCCCGGCCTGCTATCCGCCGCCATCACCACCGCCCTCACCGCCACCACCGGCCGCCCTCGTCTCGACACCCACCTCGCCGCGCTCATCCCCGCCTCGAACCTCCCCGATGGCCAGCTCGCCGACCTGCACGACCACGCCGGCTGGCAGCTTCCCCGAACCCGCGCCGCCCTCGCCGCCCGGGACGTCGACCGCCGCCGGCGGGACGGCCATCCCCCAGGCCTCACCGACGCCCTCACCACCCTCGGTACCGACCTGAGCAGCCTCGGCTGCCACCACGAAGCCCTTGACGCATTCCAGGAAGCTCTCGCGCTATGCCAGGAGCTAGCCGCCGTCAACCCCGCCCACCAGCCCAACCTCGCCGCCGCCCTGAACAACCTTGGCCTTGCCCTGTGCGATCTCGGCCGCCACCACGAAGCCGTAGGCGCCTTCAGGGAAACCGTCGTCCTCTACCGGGAGCTCGCCGCCGCCAGCCCCGACCGCTACCGCCCCGACCTCGCCGACAGCATGACCAGCCTCGGCATCAGCCTGCGCAACGCCGGCCGCCACCAGGAGGCTCTCGGCGCCGACCAGGAAGCTCTCGCCCGCTACCGGGAGCTGGCAGCCGCCGACCCCGTCCACCGGCCCGGACTCGCCCGCAGCCTGGCTAACATCGGCATCGGCCTGCATGACGCTGGCCGCCGCCGCGAAGCCGTCGACACCTTCCGGGAAGCCCTCAGCCTCCACCGGGAGCTGGCTGCCGCCGACCCCGCCCACCGGCCCGGACTCGCCAGGGGCCTGGCCAATCTCGGCCTCAGCCTGCGCGACGCCGGCCGCCACCAGGAGGCTCTCGACCCAGGCCAGGAAGCCATCGCCCTGCACCGGGAGCTGGCGGCCAGCAATCCCGCCCACCAGGCCGAACTCGCCAGCAGCCTGACTAATCTCGGCACTAGCCTGCACGACGCCGGCCGCCACCACGAGGCCCTCGACACCTTCCAGGAAGCCATCGCTTTCTATCGGGAGCTGGTTGTCGGCAACCTCGCCCACCAGCCCGGGCTCGCCGCCAGCCTGACCGGTCTCGGCACCAGCCTGCGCGGCCTCGGCCGCCATCGCGAGGCCCTCGACGCGGACCAGGAAGCTCTCGCGCTCTACCTGGAGCTAGCCGCCGGCAGCCCCGCCCACCAGCCCGGGCTCGCCAACAGCGTGACTAACCTCGGCATCAGCCTGCATAACCTCGGCCGCCGCCACGAAGCCCTCGACACCTTCCAGGAAGCTCTTACCCGCTACCGGGAGCTAGCCGCCGGCAGCCCCGCCCACCAGCCCGGGCTCGCCGCCAGCCTGACCAACCTCGGCACCAGCCTGCGCGGCTTCGGCCGCCATCGCGAGGCCCTGGACGCCGACCGGGAAGCGGTCATGATCTACCGCCAGCTCGCCGCTGCCGACTCCGCCTTGTACGAAGAGGAGTACCGGCGCCAGCAGGCCCGGCTCGACCGCGACCAGGATCGTCACGACAGCACTTCAGGAAAGGCCGCCGCCGACGATCCCCGTGACCAGCCCCGCAGCACCCCGCCAGCCGGCTAGACACCCGCCCCTGCGCACTTGCGGCCGGGGCATGCCCCGGCGCACGCTACCGGAATCCGGCGTTGGCCAGCAGCGTGCTGAAAACGGATCTGACCTGGGCCGCCGCCTTTTCGGGGCCGAGGCCGAGTTCGGTGCGCAGCGACTCCCAGAACGCCCACAGGCTGACGGCGTGCAAGCCGTCGGCCAGCTGTCTCCGCCGCTGCCCGCGAAGGCTGTTCAGTTCCATCGCGAACACCGATTCAAGCTCCGCCCTCGCCATGGCGATCGTCTCGGCCTTGTCACGCCGGAGATGCTCGGAGAAAGGTTCCTGGAGCCGCGCGGCTCGCCAGCTCGGGGCCATCCGCTCTAGCACCCGGCACCGCTGGCCGACGAACAGCGCGACTCTCGTGGTCAGCGGCTGATCGGGGTCGATCGGCTCCACGAGCGTCCACAGGATCTCATGGTCGCGCCGGATCGCCTCTACCAGCAGGGCCTCCATGTCGGCGAACTGCTGCCAGACCGTGCGCAGCGAAACGCCCGCCCGTTCGGCGATCCGCGGGGCCGTCGGCCGCAGGTCGCCCTCGCCGTGCAGCGCCCGCATCGCGTCGACGATCGCCTGGCGGCTCCGGTGCGACCGGGCGACCCGGCCATCCGATGGCTCGACCCCCGCCGCGTCACGGGCAGGGCTGCCAGGCCTGGGCCCGGCAACTGAACCAGGCGAACTCTCGGCACGCACCCGTTCATGATAGCCAGCGTGCCGGGGCAGCCGGGCCCGCGCGAAC
Source organism: uncultured Actinomycetota bacterium (assembly GCA_963725175.1). Lineage (GTDB taxonomy): Bacteria > Actinomycetota > Actinomycetes > Streptosporangiales > Streptosporangiaceae > DASUBV01. The sequence continues at coordinate 123,649 of CAVRXH010000006.1, read as the reverse complement.
AGCGGCCGAAATGGATTAACGAGCATCCGTGCGGGACACGCGCAGTTCCTTCTTGAGGATCTTGCCGGTAGCGCTCTTGGGCAGGCTGTCGCGGAATTCGACGGTGCGCGGGTACTTGTAGGGGGCCACCCGCTGCTTCACGAAATCGACCAGCTGGGCCTGCGTCACCGGCTGCCCGGCCTTGACCGCGACGATGGCGTGCACCTCCTCTCCCAGCCGGGGGTCCGCGACGCCGATGACGGCGGCCTCGGCGACGGCGGGATGGGCGTACAGGACTTCCTCGACCTCGCGCGGGTAGACGTTGTACCCGCCGCGGATGATCAGGTCCTTGATCCGGTCCACGATGAACAAGAACCCGTCGGCGTCGAGATAGCCGAGGTCGCCGGTGTGGAACCAGCCGCCGGAGAAGGCGCGCGCGGTCGCTCCGGGGTTGCCGTGGTAGCCGGTCATCACGTTCGGCCCGCGCACCACGATCTCGCCGATGTGGCCGGCTCCGGCCGGCAGCGGCCGCCCGTCGCCGTCCCAGATCTGGACGCTGACTCCCCAGATGGGCTTGCCCACGCTGTAGATCTTGCGCTCGGTGGCGCTGATGTTAAAGGTCGTCGTCGAGGAGGTTTCGGTCAGCCCGTACCCTTCCAGGATCGTGACGCCGAACCGCCGCTCGAACGAGTCGATGATCTCGGCCGGCAGGGGCGCGCCGCCGGATACCGCGACGCGCAGCGACGACAGGTCATAGCCGTCCAGGCCGGGTGCCTGGAGAAGCGCGGCGAACATGGTGGGCACCCCCTCGAACACGGTGGCCCGGTCGCGCTGGATGAGCTCGAGTACCGCGGCGGCATCGAACCTCGGGACCAGCGACATCGCCCCGCCCAGGAGTACGCAGATGTTCATGATGCTGGACAGCCCGAACACGTGGAACAGCGGCAGCGCGGTGACCACGACATCGCCGTCGTGGAACTCGAATAGCCGGCCGGAGGTCTCGGCGTTCATGTAGAGCGTGAAGTGGGACAGCACGGCGCCCTTCGGGGTGCCGGTCGTTCCGGAGGTGTAGATGATGACGGCCGGGTCGGCGGGACCGCGCGCGGCCAGTTGCGGCTCGGGCCGGGCGCCCGCGAGCAGCGCGCGGAAGTCAACGCCGGGCGCGCCCCCGCCTGAGTGGTCCACCACGTACAGCGACCGGACCGCCGCGGCATCGGCCGCCTTGGCGGCCTCGCCGAGAAAGGGGCCGTAGGTGATCAGCGCGCCGGCGCCGGAGTCGCGCAGCTGGAATTCGATCTCCGGTGCCTTGAGCAGCACGTTCATTGGCACGACGACGCCTCCGGCCTTGAGCACGCCGAAGTAGGCCATGACGAATTCCGGGATATTCGGCAGCTGGAGTCCGACCCGGTCACCCGCGGCCAGGCCCGCCGCCGTGAGGCTGGCTGCGACCCGGTCAGAGAGCTCGTCGAGCTCCGCGTAGCTGGTCGTGTCCTCGCCGAGGATCAGCGACGTCGCGTCCGGCGCGCGGCGAGCCGACTCCCGCAGCATCACCGCCAGGTTGAAGTCCATGCGTCAGGATCACATCTCCCAGCAGGGGATTGCAACGTTGCTCGACGACGAGCCCGCGCTGGCCTACGCGCTGGTGCGGCTGGGCGAGTCGTTCCTGTACGCGGACGTGCTTGCCGACCGCAAGCCGGACGTCGACACCGCCAACCGCCTGCAGCAGGCGCTGGTCGAAGGTGCCTGGAAGCGTTAGGCAGGTGCCGGAAACAGCCGGGGACAGGCTATTGAATTTGCACTCTCAGTGCGCATAGTGTGACCTTCGCCGCACCCGGGGTGGTGCGAGCGCCAACGACGATGGCGAGGTCAGCATGAGTGTGACCGCGGAAGGTACCGGTATGAGGCGCAGCAGCGGCGCATCGTGGCTGTGGCGGCGGCAGCTCGAGGCGTATCCCGACACCAGGCCCCGCCTGGTGTTCCTGGCGATCACCGTCCTGGCCACCATCATGCTGTACTACGAGCTGTACGTTGCCGGCTCGGTGTCCACGCTGATTCTGGCTAACCTTCACATGACCTTTACGTTCTTCGTGGTCCTGCTGGCCGTCGGGAACCTGGTCGGGGCGTTCGGCTCGCTGCTTGCCGGGCTGACCGACCGGCTGGGCCGGGCCAACCTGGTGGTCGGCGGTCTGCTGGTCACGGGGATCCTCACCGCCTTTTTCCTGCCGAACGCGACCAGCAAGTGGTCCTTCGGCATTGAGGGCTTCGCCGTCGGCCTGGTCGAGGGTATCTGCCTGGTCGCTACCCCGGCCCTGATCCGTGACTTCTCCCCGCAGCTGGGGCGGGCCACGGCGATGGGGTTCTGGACCGTCGGCCCGGTCGCGGGCAGCCTGATCGTCGCGGTCGTCGGCAGCGCCACGGTCCCCGCCGTCGTCACCAGCGACCGGATCTGGACTCACCAGTACGTCATCTGCGGCGTCGCGGGCCTGGTCGTCTGGGTGATCGCCCTGCTCGGGCTGCGGAGAGCTCTCCCCCGGCTGCGCGATCAGCTGATGGTGTCCATCCGTGACCGCGCCCTGATCGAGGCGCGGGCTAAGGGGCTGGACATCGAGGCGGCGCTGCGCCATCCGTTCCGTCAGCTGCTCAAGGCCGACATCGTCGTCTCCGCGTTCGCCGTGTCGGTCATGCTGCTCGTCTACTACACCGCGGTCGGGTTCTCGCTGATCTACCTGACCACGGTCTTCGGCTTCTCGGTCAAGGACGGCAACGGCCTCGGCAACTGGAACTGGGGCTTCAACGTCATCGCGGTGCTGCTGGTCGGGATCATCTCCGACCGGTTCCGGGTGCGCAAGCCGTTCATGGTGGCCGGCGGCATCATCGCCGCGGTCATGGTGGTGGTCTACCTGGATCAGGCCGGCCACCATCCGGGCTACTACACGATCGCGCTGATGCTCGCGGGGCTGTCGCTTGGGCTCGGCATCGCCTTCGCCCCGTGGATGGCGAGCTTCACCGAGACGGTGGAGGCCAGGAACCCGGCGCTCACCGCGACCGGCCTGGCGATCTGGGGCTGGATCCAGCGGGTCGTGGTCTTCGCGTCCTTCCTGATCATCCCCGCCATCGTCAGCTCGGTCACGCCGCTGGTCACCTACGGGCCCTCGGTTCAGGCCTACGCGGCCGCGTATGCCCCCCAGCTCGCCTTCGCGCAGGCCCACCCGGCCATGGTGGCCGACGCGCAGAAGGTTCCGCCGACGGTGCTCGCCACCGCGGCGGCCATCCCGGCCGCGGTGACCGCCACCGCGGCGAAGATCCCGGCGTCGGTGCTTGCCACTGCCAGCACGTACAGCACGCAGCTCGCGAACGCGCAGAGGTTCGCCCCGGAACTGGCCGTGATCGAGTCCCACCAGGCCCTGTTCGCGAGGCTGGCCGCCGACCCTGCTAACCCGGCCCTGCGGGGGCAGGCCGTCGCCGCCGCGGGCGGCGGGGCCAAGGGCATTGGCGTACTGTCCACGATCGCCGCCAATAAGGCCGCGATCGACGGCGTCATCGCGGTCGGCCCGAAGCTGGCGACGGTCGCACCGTACGCGGCCGACCTGAAAACCATCGCGCCGTACTCGGCTCAGCTGAAGGCCATCGCGCCGTACTCCGCCGAGCTAACGGCCATCGCCCCGTACGGCGCGCAGCTGACGGCCCTGTCCAAGGTGCCGAAGGCAGCGATCGCTTACCTCACCGCCCACGGCGCCGCGGTGCAGCGGGCCGGCGCTCAGACCGCGAGTCAGTGGAAGACCTGGTACTGGGTGTGCTTCGGCGGAATCATCTTGTTCCTGCTCTCCATCCCGCTGCTGCTCGGCCGGTGGCGTCCCAGGGACGCCAAGCGCGACGAGCAAGAGCACGAGGCCCTGGTCCAGGCAGAACTGGCCAAGCTCAGCGCCTGAGCTCGCAGTCCGCGCGACGGCACGAGAGGACAGAGGAAATGCCGCAGTTCGGCACGAGGCAACTCGACATCAGGGAACAGAACGTAGCGGTTGAGCGGGTCCTTGAGGTCACCGAGAATCCCCGCCACCGGTACCTGCTCCAGTCCTATCTTCGGCACCGGTACCTGGAGTCGGCGGGACGGTACCAGGAGATTTTCGCGCCCGAGATGACCGTCGAGCACCCCTTCTACCGGTTCAGCCTGATCGGGCAGCCGAGGTTCGCGCTGGACGGCCGCCCGCAGGTGGAAGCGGTCTACCAGCACTGGACGCGGACGGATCAGTGCGTCTTCTACGTCGAGGACGAGTCCGTGGCGGTCGGCGACCACCTGATCGTGGGCCGGGGCATCGGCTACCAGCAGCGGCTGGGCTCTGAGCTCGCGGCGTCCGGCCTCGACGCCGACGCCGGCGCCATGTACCTCGAGCGCTTCCAGATGGTCATGGTCTGGCCGTACGACGACCAGTGCCGCCTGATCGGCGAGGACCTGTGGGAATTCGACGACGCCGAACACGCCCTGATCAAGCTCGACCCGGCCGACGTGCTGACCGCCAGGCAGGCGGGCGAGCTGCTCGCTCCGCTGATCAAGCCGCTGCCGCCCTTTGACACCAGCCTGCTGCCCGGATGAGCGAAGTCGCGCGATGAAGGCGGTCACCTGCCAGAACTCCAAGCTGAGACTCGTCGGCCTGCCGGACCCGCGACCTGGCCCCGGCCAGGTCGTCATCAACGTCCTCGGCTGCGGTATCTGCGGGTCCGACCTGCATGTCCGTTACCACGCGGACGCGGAGGCCGACATGCTCGCGGAGATCGGCTACGACGGCTTCATGCGTTCCGGCCAGCCGGTGGTGCTTGGCCACGAGTTCGTCGGCGAGGTCGCCGGCTACGGGCCAGGGACGCGGCAGAAGATCGCGACCGGGACACCCGTGGTGGCCGTGCCGCTCACCCGGCGCGCGGGCGAGACGCACGCGACCGGCCTGTCCGCGGTGGCACCGGGCGGCTATGCCGAGCAGGTGGTGGTCGAGGAGTCGCTCATGTTCGCGCTCCCGAACGGCCTGTCGCGCAAGCTCGCCGTCCTCACCGAGCCGCTGGCGGTCGGCTGGCACGCGGTGCGCCGCGCGGAGGTCAAGAAGAGCGACGTCGCGATCGTGATCGGCTGCGGCCCCGTCGGCCTGGCCGTCATCTGCCTGCTCAAGGCCCGTGGCGTCGCCGCGGTCGTGGCGAGCGATTTCTCTCCTGGCCGGCGGCGGCTTGCCGCCGCGTGCGGCGCGGACATCGTGGTGGACCCGGGCTGCGAGTCGCCGTACGAGGCGCCGGGAGACCGCGGTTTCCTGACGAGCCTCCCGGCCGCCGTCGGGCTCGTGATCGGCACGATGGAGAAGCTCAGGCCCTTGCCGGTGCCGTGGAAGCACGTCTGGCGACTCGGGGAGACGCTGGGCGGGAAGCCGAAGCACCCGGTGATCTTCGAGTGCGCTGGCGTTCCCGGCATCCTGGACGGCATCATCGCGAGCGCGCCGCTGTACTCACGTGTGGTGGTGGCCGGGGTCTGCGCGGAACCGGACACCATCCGGCCGGTGATGGCGATCAACAAGGAGATCGACCTGCGGTTTGTCATGGGCTACACGCCGGCGGAATTCAGCGACACACTGCACATGCTCGCCGAGGGCAAGGTGAAGGCGGCACCGATCGTGACGGGAACCGTCGGGCTGCCCGGCGTCGAGGCCGCCTTCGATGCGCTGGCCGTGCCGGGAACGCACGCGAAAGTCATCATCGAGCCGGCCAGCCCGGCCGCCCAGCCCGTCGCCGCATCCTGAGGCGAGCGTCCCGGCACCGGCACCCGCGCCTGGCGCGGGCGCCGGTGCGATGGTTAAGACTGTGGGCGTGGAGTTCTTCTGCTATCACCGGGACCGGCCGGGCTCGGCGGCGCTGCGCGGCGAGCTGCTGGAAGCGCACTGGTCTTACATGGACCGGTTCGCGAAGGAGCTGATCGCCCGCGGCCCGACCCTGGCCAGCGACGGCGACACGCCCACCGGCAGCGTGCACATCGTGGACCTGCCCGGCCCGGCCGCCGCCCGCGCGTTCGCCTTCGACGAGCCGAACTACCAGGCCGGGGCATACCGGGATGTGCTGCTGCGCCGGTGGCGCAACCTGCTGGGCCGCACCATGTGGGACTTCCCCGGCGGCCGGGAAGGCGGCAGCCGGTACCTGGTGATCGGCCTCGGCACCGGCGAGGCCGCCGACCTCACCCCGCCACGGCGCCCCGACCACGACCAGGACCAGGACGACCTGATCGCTTACGGACCCCTGCTGGCCGACGATGGCACCACCTGGCTGGGCACGGCGGCGCTGGTCCGCGCGCCGGACCAGGACGCCGCGCGCGCCACCCTGGCCCCGGACCGTTACGCCAGCATCGAGGTACACAACTGGCAGTTCGGCGGACGATCCTGACGTCCGCGCCCGGCCGCTGAGCCGCAGTACGCGGGGGATCAGGAGCCGGGTCGCGAACCCGGGGAGTCGCGCTCCACGGTCCAGGCGGCGACCTGGGCGCGGGAGGTGAAGCCCAGCTTGCCGAAGATGTTGGCCACATGCCGCGCCGCCGTGGCCGGGCTGATGGTCAGCTCGGCGGCGATGCCCCGGTTGGACAGGCCGCGGGCGATCAGGCGGGCGATCTCCATCTCGCGAACGGTGAGCACGCCAGGCTCGCCGAGCACTGGCAGCCCGCCGGCCCGGCCTCGGCCCGGCGCGGAGCCGCCCCCTCCGGGCCTAGCGCCAGTACCTCCCGGAATACCAGCCCTCCCAGCATCCCGCCCCTCACCAGGACCGAAGCCCCCGCCGCCAGCAAAGCTCCCGCCGCCGGCTCCGCCCACCGAGCCAGCCTCGTCGCGCTCCAGCGCCGTGCCGGCCGCCTCGGAGCCGGACAGCGCAGCACCGGACGCCGCCAGCGCCGCGACGGTGTCCGCGCCCAGCTCGCGCCGGGCGGCTTCCAGCAGCGCCTCCAGCCTGGCGCGGGCGCCGGCGGACGGGCCGTGCCCGCTGGCCTGCAGCGACGCCGCGGCGGAGGCGAGCCTGACGGCGCGCGGCAGGTCGCCGCGGAGCACGGCCAGGGCCGCGAACGCGTCGATGCCCCTGGCGATGGCCAGCCGCTGCCCGGTGGCCAGGCTGAGCTGGATGCTCTCGGCCAGGCTCCGGCCGGCCAGTTCCAGGTCGCCCTGGGCCAGCGCCACCCAGCCGATGCCGGCCAGGCAGCGGGCGATCTCCGGCCGGGCGTCGATCTCCCGGTACAGGCCGAGGGCGGCGCGGAAGTGCGCCAGCGCCGCGGCGTTATCGCCGCGCTGCCTGGCCAGGGCGCCAAACCCGTACCTGGTCTGCGCGACCCCCCAGCCGTTGTTGTCCCGCAGCGTCTCCAGCGCGGTCTCGAACGCCTGCTGCGCCTCGCCCAGCCGGCCGAGCCGGGCGATGACCACGGCCCGCGCGCCGAGCGCCAGGCCTTCCTCCCAGCAGTCACCGGCCGCCCGCGCCGCGTCGACCGCCGCGTCCGCGCTGGCCAGCGCCGCCTCGGCCTGGTGTGCCCGCAGCGCCGTCAGCGCCAGGATGCGCAGCCCGCCCGCCCGGCCGGCCGCCCCGGCCGTCCCGGCTTCGCCCGCCCCCGCCACCAGGTCCACCCCGGCCCGAGCGCACTCGGCCGCCTTGCGGTAGTCCTGCTGCTCGAAGGCCAGCTCGGCCCGGTGCACCAGCGCGCGCGCCCGCAGCGCGTCTGGCAGGCCCGCCGGCTGGGCCAGGAACCGGTCGAACCAGGTGATCCCCTCCGACACGTCCCCGTACGCCACCCAGGAGCTGCCGCAGCGCGATGCACAGCCGCAGGCCCGGCTCGTAGTCACCGCGGCGCAGGCACTCGGCGAGCGCGGCGCGGAAGTTGGGCCGTTCCACGTCGATCCGGTGGTACATGGCGACCCTGGCCGGCCACGGCGGGTCGCCGCGCACGAACGCCCTGGCCACCACGCCGTCGGCCAGCGCCAGCATGTAGTCGCGGTGCGCGGCCCTGATCGCGTCCTGCTCGCCTGAGTCCGCGAGCTGCCCGGCCGCGTACTCGCCGATGGTGTCGAGCAGCCGGTACCTCGCGTCCCCGGCCAGCTCGCCGTCCAGGCTGACTAGCGACTTGTCGATAAGCGCGGCGAGCAGGTCAAGCACGTCATCGGCGCGAATCCGCTCATCGGCGCAGACCTGCTCGGCCATCTCCAGGTTCCATCCGGAGAACACCGCCAGCCGGCGCAGCAGCGTCTGCTCGGGCTCGCTGAGCAGCTCAAAGCTCCAGTCCACCGCGGCGCGCAGCGTCTGCTGGCGCAGCGGCGCGGTCCGGTCGCCCGAGGCCAGGAGCTGGAAGCGGTCGCTGAGCCTGGCGGCAACCTGCTCGACCGACAGCGCCCGGATCCGGGCGGCGGCCAGCTCGATGGCCAGCGGGATGCCGTCCAGCATCCGGCACAGCCGGGCCACCGCCTCCGCGTTGGCCGCGCCGATGATGAAGCCCGGCCGGACGGCGGCGGCGCGGTCGGCGAACAGCCGGGCCGCCTCGTGCTCCATCAGCTCGTCGGCGGACAGCGGGGCCGGGCGGCAGGCAGCTCAAGCGGCGGCACCCGCCAGACGGTCTCGCCGCGGACCCGCAGCGGCTCGCGGCTGGTCGCCACGACGCGGACCTGCCGGCAGCCCGCCAGGAGCTGGTGCACCAGCGCGGCGCAGGCGTCCACGAGGTGCTCGCAGGTATCCAGCACCAGCAGCAGCCGCCGCGAGCGCAGCGCGTCGATCAGCGTCTCCGTCAGCGCCCGGTCCGGCTCCTCGCGGATGCCCAGGGTGGCCGCGACCCGCTGGGCCACCAGGTCCGGGTCGGCCAGGTCGGCAAGCTCGGCGAGCCAGGTCCCGTCAGGAAACTCCGGGGTCAGGCCGACCGCGAGCCGCAGCGCCAGCCGGGTCTTGCCGATGCCGCCGGGACCGCACAGAGTCAGCGCGCGGACCTCTCGCAGCAGCATGCCAAGCTCCGCCAGGTCGCGTTCGCGGCCGACGAAGCTGTTCGGCTCAGCCGGGAGGTTGCCGGCGCTGAGCAGTATGTCGGAGGTCATGGCCCTTCTGGACTGGTTGCCGCCCTGTGACCATTCTCGCACCTCAGCCCCAATCGTGCCGGCTCTGTGTAACCCCCGATCTGGGTCATCTGCCGCTTTCTGGCCGCTAAGGTGACCGGCTGGCCGCGCACGGTCACGCGATGACCACGGCTACTGGCTCGCTGTAGTGCGTCCGGCCGAAATACATGATCTTGACGATCGCCCACCAGGCCTGTCCCGTCCGGGCAGCGGCCGGAACGCGGACACGGAACGAAACCGTGGCGGACTCGCCGGGCGCTACCTCTACCGGCATGGTCCACCGCGGGACGGCGTCCCAGGTTCCCCACGGGGACAGCAACTGGGCCTCGCCCCGCACGGCCGACCCGGCGCGGCTGGTCAGCACCGCCTCGATCACGCCGTCCCGGCCGGGTGCGAGCGTCAGCGACCTGGCGGTGACCCGGAGGTCAAGCTCGGCCTCCAGCGCGGCCTGCTCGGCGTCCCCGGCGGCTAGCAGGTCCGTGTGGGGCCGGACCCCGACGGCGGCGTCGCCGGCCGCCGCGTCCCGGTCCCGGCCATCCCCGGCCCCGCCGCCGACGGCCGCGCCACCCCCGGCCGCGCCGGCCTCGCTGGGCCGTGCCGCGATCATGACCGCGTCCTCGGTCTCCTGGCCGTCCGGGCCGGTGACCCGTGCCGTGACGAACCGGTGCCCGCCAGTCTTGCCAGTCCCGCCAGACCTGCTGGCCTCGTCTGCCTCGCTCGCCCTGCCAGCCCCATTGACCCTGCCTGTCCTGCTGACCCCGCCAGGCCCACTTGCCCCACTTGCGCCGTCGGACGTGCTGGCCCCATCAGCCCCGCCAGTCCTGCTCGCCTCTAGGGTCACTGCAAGATCCCAGCGGGCCACGCCACGCGGCGGCAGCTCGTAGGGGAACGGCCCGGCCGGGTTCACCGTCAGCCCGCCGGGAACCTCGATCCGCGCCTCGCCCACCGCCGGGCCACCGCCCGCCGCGACGGTGAGGGTCAGCCGGCTGGTTTCGCCGGGGGACAGGTGCGTGCGGGCGGGGGACAGGTGCACCGCCACCGGCATGTTGCCCGCCGGGGCCGGGCCCGTGCCGTGCAGCCAGTACCGGGAGTAGGCCGGCGGTTCGGCCGCCGGCATCCCCGTGCCCGCGCTGTCCGGCCGCGCCTCCAGCCGGGCCGGCGTCACCGCGAATGTCGCCGTCCCCGCGACCGGCACCGACACTTCCGCCGCGCCGTCGCTCACCGGCAGGGCGTCGCCGTCCGCGTCCTCGCACAGGCTGCTCTCGCGTGCCCCGCTGATCCCGGTGAACAGCGAGAACCTGGCTGGCACCGGTCCCGGCCCGCCTCCGGCGCTGCGGATCCGCACGGTTATCCCGTCGGCCGGGTCCGGCTGGGCACCGGGGGCCATCGGGTTCCCGCGCGGCTTGAGCGCGCTGAGCACCAGGCCGGCTCGGCGCTGGCTTGGTCGGCGCTGGCTTGGTCGACGCTGGCCAGGCTGGCCCGGCCGGGCAGCGGCCCGGCGTGCGCCCCGGTGCTGACCGCCAGCAGGGGGCTGCCATAGTCCTGGCCCTGCTCGCCGAACCCGGCCGCGCGCCAGTCGGCGTCGCCGCCGGCCAGCGCGTACTCGAACGTGTGGCTCCAGTGCTGCCAGGCGAAGCTGGTCCCGTCCGGCGTGGTCCTGGCCGGCCCGTCGATCCAGGTGCCGCACGGCCAGGAGCTGCAGGCCCGCATCAGCGCCATGCTGGCGATGTTGTCCGGGGTGACCAGCGCGCTTGGCGTGCCCCGGTTCAGCAGCGCCGCGCCCCGCCCGGCCAGCGCCGTGCCGGGCCCGCCCGCGCCGCCGCCCGCGCCGCCAGGTCCCGCGAACGCCGGCACCTCGATCACCCCGTCGTCCAGGTCGGCCGCCAGCTCGCCGAGCGCGGCCCTCAGCCCGGCCAGCCCGCCGCCCGGCGCGATGATCAGCACCGGCAGGCTGTCGGCGGCGCGCAGGTCGGCGCTGTCGGCGAACGCCTCCGCGCGGCTCCGCGCGGCCGGCACCCAGAGCCGGGCCGTGCCGCCGCCCGCCATCCGGCGGCCCAGCTCGGCGGCATAGCCGGGCGGCGCGGCCGCCAGCACCCCCGCGGTGAACGCGCTGTGGTCCGGGCCGCCGAGCGCGATCCGGAAGTCGGGCAGGTTCGAGTCCACGGCCAGGTACCCGTAGCGCGGGCCGTCCGGCCGCGAGCAGGTCGCGGTCACGCCCTGCCTGGCCAGTGCCGCGAGCAGGCCGCGCACCGCGTCCCGCCCGGCCCCGCCAGGGTCGGGGGTGACCACCTCGCCGACCCCGATGGCCTGCAGCTCCCGCGCGCCATCGGCGCGGGCCAGCGCCACCTGGGCGACCGACCCCACTCCGAACCACTCGCTCGCCGGGCTGTCCAGCGTGAACTCATGCTGTGCCACGTCGGTGCCCAGCGGCCCCGGCGGCCTGCCGATCACCGAGATCGCCGTCTGGTACACCGGCAGCCCGCCGGGCGCGTGCACCGGGAACGCCACCCGCAGCAGCCGGTCCTGCCCGATCGAGCCGTCCACGTGGGTGCGGAACTCGACGCGGTCCGCGCCGTCCCACAGCAGCGTCTCCTGGGTGACCCGCAGCCCGCCCAGCTCCAGCTCCGCGACCAGCCGCGACCCGACCGGGCAGCGCTTCCGCGCGGACCCGCGCCGTGCGGCCCGCCGACCCGGTGCCAGGACCGGCCGGGCAGAGCAGCCAGGGTCCCTCGTCCCACCTCGGGTGCCTGGGGTACTCCTCCTGCAAGACCAGCTCGTTGCCGGGCCCGGACAGCAGCTGCGCCCCCGTGGCCCGGCACACGACGCTGGTCAGCGTGCCGCCAAGCGCCGGGTCGGCCGTGACCTCCAGCGCCTCGCTGGCGATCACCGTCCCCGCGACAGCCCGCCAGCCCGGCTCTGCCTCCTGCGCCGAGGGCCGGACCCGGTAGCTGGCGTACCCGCAGGCGGGCACCCCGTTCGCGCGAAATGTCACGGTCAGCTCCGCGAGCGACCCGTCGTCGTGCCGCCGCACCCCCTCGGCGAGGAACGGAACCGCCGCCCCCGACTCGTCGGCGAGCCCGATCCAGCTCCCGGCGCCGGCGGGCAGGGTCAGCGCCGTGGTCACCATGCCGTCCCGCGGCTGCGCCAGCGTGTTGAACACGACCACGGCGCCCGTCCCGTCCGCCCCGCCGGTCCCGCCCGACGTGTCGGCCAGCCCGGCCAGGTAGCCAAGCGCCGCGTCCCTGGCCTCGCCGCCCCGCTGCCAGGCCTCCCGCCAGCCCGCCAGCAGGTCCAGGTACACCTGGTCGCCCTCGGTGCCGGTGATCGCGTCGTGGTGCGCGCCGAACACCAGCAGCCGCCAGGCCCGGTCCAGGCTGGCCGCCGGATAGCGGGCGCCGGCCAGCCAGGCCAGCGTGGCCAGCCGCTCGCCGTCCAGCAGCGCCGTCTCGGCCGCCCGCTGGGCCTGCTTGGTGTCGATGTAGCTGACGTCCTTGCCGGTGTAGACCGGGTTCATGTCCCTGGTCTGCGGCGTGATCCAGACATCGCCGCGGGTGGCGTCCGCCTCGCGGACCGCCGCGAAGAACTCGCCGGGCACCGCCGTGACGAACCTCGGCCACGCATACCGGGCGTTCCAGTCCCGGTGGATCGCGGTCGCCCAGCGGGACGGCACGACGTGATCGCCGCCCACCGGCAGCAGCACGTTCGGCGTCGCCGCGACCGGGGCCAGCTCCAGGAACTGCTGGTAGGCCGCCAGCTCGGCGCCGGCCAGGTCACCGGCCTGCTGAGTGCCCCAGCCCGCCGAGTAGTGGTTGGCCATGTAGCTGGTCAGCAGCCCGGTGCCGTCAGGGGAGATCCACTCGAACTCGGCGGCGAACTGCATCAGGGCGTTGTCCCCGGCCGTCCGGCCTGGCCCCCACTGGTGGAACGGCCCGCTGGCCCACGAGGACTGGCGCATCCCGGCCGCCGCCATCAGGCCCGGGTAGCCGGGGTCGAAGCCGAACGCGTCCAGCATCCACGAGGTGCGCGGGTCGCCGCCCAGCATGTCCCGCTGGTAGGCGATCCCGTAGACCGCGTTGCGGATCGTGGACTCGGCGCTGGTCAGGTTGGTGTTCGGCTCGTTGTAGCTGCCCCCGGCCAGCTCGATGCGCCCGGCCGCGATGAAGTCGAGCAGGTCGGCCCGGTCCTGCGGGCGGGCGTCGAAGTACGGCTTGAGATAGTCGATCTCGGCCAGCACGAACTTGTAGTCCGGGTCCCGCCTGGCCTCCTCCAGGTGCAGCGCCACCAGCTCGAACGCGGTCCTGACCTCGGGCAGCGCGCCGTCGTCGGCCGGCAGCAGCGCGCGGGACTGGAGGAACTGGCCCTGGGTGCTCCACCAGACCGGGTCATAGTGGAAATGACTGATCATCCACATCGTCCAGCCCGGCTCGGCGACCGTGATCTCGGCGGCCAGCTCGGCCCGCCAGCCTTCGCCGCGCTGGCCCCCGCCGCGCAGGCCCCCGCTCCGCTGGCCTCCGCCCCGCTGGCCCGGGTCCTGCCAGGCCGTCACGGTGACCGGGCGGCGGCTGCCCGGCGTGGCCGGCGCGCCGGCCTCGATGCCGACCTCGGCGACCTGCTCGCCACCCCGCCGCGGCGCGGGCACCACCGCCGGCTCCGGGGTGCTGACCCCCGGTCCGGTAATGGCCACCCGCACCGGGCCAGGCCCGGCGGCCCCGCCCTGGCCGGCCAGCGTGACCCTGATGACCTGCCGGGGGCGGGCGGCAGGGCCGGTGAACAGCACGGATGAGATCACGCCGCTGATCCGCATGAGCACATCGTCGCACGCAGGGACCCCCGCGCCAGGCCCGCGCGCCGCGGGCCACGGCCAGGTAATATGCGGTCCAGTGTTCCGGGCAGCGGCCCGGCCGGCCGCGGGGGCAGGAATGTGACAGCCGATGCCTGACCATGCGGTGACGCTCAAGGACGTCGCCCGCCTGGCCGGAGTGCATCCCGCCACCGCGTCCCGCGCGCTGAGCCCGCAGACCCGCGGCCTGGTCAGCGAGGCCACCGCGCGCCGGGTCACCGAGGCGGCCGCCAGCCTCGGCTACCGGCCCAACGCGGTCGCCAGGAGCCTGCGCACCCGCCGCTCGCACACCGTCGGCGTGCTGATCCCCGACCTGAACAACCCGCTGTTCCCGCCGATGGTGCGCGGCCTGGAGGACCGGCTGGCCGCCGACGGCTACGTGACGCTGATCGGCAACACCGACGGCAGCCTGGACCGCGAGTACCAGGTGTTCGAGCAGATGCGGGCCAGGCACGTGGACGGCTACGCGTTCGCCACCGCGCGGCTGCACAGCCAGCTGCTGGCCGACGCGGCCGCCGATGGCCTGAACGTGGTGCTGATGAACCGCACCTCGGCCGACAGCACCTTCCCCTCGGTCTCGGTGGACAACGAGCTAGGCGGCAGGCTGGCCATCGGCCACCTCATCGAGCTTGGCCACACCAGGATCGGCTACGTGGCAGGCCCGCAGTCCCTGTCCACCGGCCTGCACCGGTACCGCGGCTTCCTGACCGCCCTGCAGGACGCCGGACGGCCCGCCGACCCGGCGCTGGTCCGTTTCGCCGAGTCGTTCTCCATCGAGGAGGGCCAGCGCTGCGGCGCGGAGGTCCTGGCCGCCATGCCGGGCTGCACCGCCATCGCGGCCGGCAACGACATGCTCGCCGTCGGCTGCTACGCGGCCATCGAGGAGGCCGGGCTGAGCTGCCCGGCCGACGTCTCGGTGGTCGGGTTCAACGACATGCCGTTCATCGACCGGCTCCGCCCGCCGCTGACCACCGTCGCGTTCCCGCACTACCAGCTCGGCACCCAGGCGGGCGGCCTGCTGCTTGACCGGATCACCGGGAACCCCGGGCCGCCGACGGCGACGCTGCTGACCCCGACGTTCGTCAGCCGCGGCTCCACCGCGCCGCCGCGCGGGACCTAGCCTTCCTGACTGGCCGTCGGCGGGGCCAGCGCTGCCAGGTCGGCCAGCGCCTGGCCCTCCAGCCGGTGCGGCACCCAGTCGCTCAGCCGCCGCGCGCCCATCGCCACGTAGAAGTCCAGCGCGGACGTGTTCCAGTCCAGGACCGCCCAGTCCAGCCGCGCGTAGCCCCGTTCCGTGCAGAGTCTTGCCAGCGCGGCCAGCAGCGCCCGGCCCGTGCCGGTGCCGCGCAGCGCCGGAGTCACGTACAGGTCTTCCAGGTAGACGCCGTGCTGACCGGTCCAGGTCGAGTAGTTCACGAACCACAGCGCGAACCCGGCGACCTCGCCGCCGGCCTGCGCCACGTGCGCGAAGACCGCCGCGGACTGGCTGTGCGCGAACGGGCCGAACAGCGCCGCGCGCAGGTCGTCTTCGGTGGCCGCGACCTGGTCCGCCGACTCCTCGTAGGCCGCCAGCTCGCGGATCAGCCGGTGTATCCCCGGCACGTCCGCGGGCCTGGCGGGCCGGATGACCGGCGGGGCAGCGCTAATCGCTGCCTTCCTCCAGCAGCAGGTGATAGCCGTTCGGCGTCCGCGCGTGCAGGACCCGGTACTGCCAGTCTTCGCTCGGCGTCATCATTTCCTCACGGAACCGCACGCCCGCCTCGGCCAGCCTCTTCTTGGCCAGTTCCAGGTCGCTGACGCCGAACTGCCAGGTCAGCACCTGGTCGGGGCGTGAGGTGGAGAACCCCTCGCGCCACTCGATGCCGAACTCCAGCTTGCCATGCCCGAGTGCCAGGAAGTACGGGTACTCAGGACCCTCGTAGGTGACGTGAAAGCCGAGGCGTACGTAGAAGTCCCGTTCAGCCTGAAGGTCGCTGACGAAGAGGATGGGAATGATCCGGCTGAACAATACCGCCATAGCGCGACATCGTAGCGACCCGGCTACGGCTAGGGTGGCCATGTGCCGGTAGCCGCTGATAACCAATTGATACAAGTTGCGGTTTGCCAGGTCAGCTTGCTGGTCGGCGACACGCCGGGGAACCGTGCCGCGTCGCTCGCCGCTGCCACGGCAGCGGCCGACGCCGGCGCCGCGATCATCGTGCTGCCCGAGCTTGCGCACTCCGGTTACGTGTTCGCCAGCCCGGCGGAGGCACGCGCCGCCGCCGAGCGCCCGGACGGCCCGACCGTGTCCGGCTGGGCCGAGCTGGCCGCCAGCCGGGGCGTCATCGTGATCGGCGGCTTCGCCGAGCTGGGCGAGGACGGCCTGCTCTACAACAGCGCGGTGCTGGCCGACCCCGGCGGCCTCCGCGCGATCTACCGCAAGGCGCACCTGTGGCACGCCGAGGCCGACTTTTTCGAGCCGGGCAGCGACCCGCCGCCGGTCGTGGACACCGAGCACGGCCGGATCGCCGTGATGATCTGCTACGACGTGGAATTCCCCGAGTGGGTCAGGCTGCCCGCCCTGGCCGGGGCCGACCTGCTGGCCGTGCCGACCAACTGGCCGGCCGAGCCGGTGCCGCCGGGCGAGCGGCCGAACGTGGTCACCAACGTGCAGGCCGCGGCGTACGCCAACCGGATGTTCATCGCGGCGGCCTGCCGGGTCGGCGCGGAGCGCGGGGTCAGCTGGGTCGGCGGCAGCCTGGTCGCCGGCCCGGACGGCTACCCGCTGGCCGGCCCGGCCGGGGCGGACGGGCCGCAGGTCCTGGTCGCCGCCTGCGACCTGCGGCAGGCCAGGCACAAGGCGAGCGGCCCCCGCAACGACGCGCACCGCGACCGCCGCCCCGAGCTGTACGGGCCCGTGCTGGATAGCTGACCTCCTGCTTGCTACTTGCGGATCGCCAGGGTCAGGCCGTCGCCGACCGGGAGCAGCGCCACGTCCACCCGGTCGTCGGCCGCTACCTGGTCGTTGAACTCCCTGATCGCCACCACGTTCCCGGATAGCTCCGCGCCGGGGTCGGCCACCTTGCCGTTCTGCAGCGTGTTGTCGACCAGGATGATGCCGCCTGGCCGGATCCGGGGCACGATCTCCGCCCAGTAGCCGCCGTAGCCGGCCTTGTCGGCGTCGATGAACGCCAGGTCCAGGTGCGGGTCGGCCGGCATCGCCCGCAGCGTGTCCAGGGCCGGCCCGAGCCGCAGCTCGATCCGGTCGGCAAGCCCGGCCGCCGCCCAGTACCGCCGGGCCACCGCCGTCCACTCCTCGCTGACGTCGCAGCAGGTCAGGTGGCCGCCTGGGGCCAGGCCGCGGGCGATGCAGATGGAGCTGTACCCGGTGAAGGTGCCCACCTCCACCGCGCTGCGCGCCCCGGCCAGCCGGGTCAGCATCGTCATCAGCGCGCCCTGGTCCGGGCCGATCTGCATGCCCGAGGGGTCGGGGAACAGCCGGACCGTCTCGGCGGCCAGCCCGGCCAGCACCTCGTCGGGCTGGGCGCTGTGCGCGGTCAGGTAGTCGGCGATCTCGGGACTGAGTACAGCGCTGCGTCGGCTC
Organism: uncultured Actinomycetota bacterium; assembly: GCA_963725175.1. Taxonomy (GTDB): domain Bacteria; phylum Actinomycetota; class Actinomycetes; order Streptosporangiales; family Streptosporangiaceae; genus DASUBV01. The sequence continues at coordinate 106,158 of CAVRXH010000006.1, read as the reverse complement.
ACGGCCGCCAGCCTAGCCCGGCGGCCGCCCGGGCTGGCGGCTGTGCTGGCTGGCGGCCGTGCTGACTGGCAGCCCTGCGAATGCCGGGCTCGCCGTGGGCAGGGGCGCGCGGGGCATAGCCTTTGGGGCATGCTGTCGCACGCGTCCCGCATGCCGCTGGCCTTCCTGCCCAGCCCGCCGATCAACGGGTTCCACATCGGGCCCCTGTTCGTGCACTTCTACGGGCTGATGTACGTGGTCGGCATCGCGCTGGCCATCTACATCACCCGGCGCAGGTGGAGCGCCCTTGGCGGCGACCCGGTGCTCGTCGCCGACGTGGCGACCTGGGCCGTGCCGGCCGGGATCATCGGCGGCCGGATCTACTTCGACATCACCACCCCCGGCGACATCCCGCCGCACTGGTGGGGCATCTTCGCCGTCTGGTCCGGCGGCCTCGGCATCTGGGGCGGCATCGCCCTCGGCGCCGCCGCCGGGGTCTGGCGGGTCCGCCGCGCCGGGGCCAGCGCCAGCCTGTTCGCCAACGCCATCGCGCCCGCGCTGCTCGTCGCCCAGGCCGTCGGCCGCATCGGCAACTACTTCAACCAGGAGCTGTTCGGCAAGCCAAGCGGGCTGCCCTGGGCGCTGTCGATCAGCCCGGTGCACCGGCCGGCCGGCTACGGGGCGTTCGGGACCTTCCAGCCGACGTTCCTGTACGAGCTGATCTTCGACCTGGCCTGGGCGGCCGTGCTGGTCTGGCTCGGCCATCATCGCCGGATCCGGCCGCCGGGGTTGTTCGCCCTGTACGTGGCCGGGTACTCGGCGTTCCGCATCTTCGAGGAGACCCTGCGGATCGACTCCTCTGAGCACTTCCTTGGCCTGCGGCTGAACTTCTACGTCGCCTCGGCCGGCGTCATCGCCGGCCTGACCTGGTTCGCCCTCACCCAGCGCCGCTCCGGCGCCCCGCCCGACGGCCGCCCCGGCAACCCCGCCACCCCCGGCCCCGCCGAAGCCGCCGAAGGCAGCGAGACCGGCGACAGCGGCCAGGCGAACCAGGCCGGCGACAGCGGCCGGGCGAACCAGGCCAGCCGGGACGGGTCAGCCGGACCGGGCGGCCGGGACACCGCCGATGGCCAGGACGACGCGGGCCAGGACGGCTCGGCCCGTCAGGACCGCGCAGACGCCGCGATCCGCCCCGTCCCGGGTACCTAACCCGCCCCTCTGGTCCCTCCCGCCCCAGACGCTGCCCCCGCTGACGCTTCCCCAACGACAGTGAACTCACCTCTACTGCCGCTCTAACGACAGTGGAAGTGGGTTCACTGTCGCAATCCGCCGGTCGCCAGCCGGTCGCCAGCCGGCCGCAGCGGTTCGCCCGCCGGCCGCCGCCTTCGTGCCCCGCCAGCGCCAGCGCCAGCGCCCGCGTCCGCCCGGCCGGCCCCGCCCGACCCGGCACCGCCAACGACAGCGAGTCTGCTGTCGCAAAACAACTCCGCCCACCCCACCCCCGCCAGTGATAACAGCAAGAGGCAGCGGCCTGCCGAGCCTCAGTCCCCGGCAGGTGGGTGATAACAGCAAGTGGCGGCAAATCGGGTGGACGGGCGGGGTGGGGTGGGGCAGCATGTGACAGCCGTGGATGAAAGCCCTGGCCAGGACCGGCCTGACGCACAGCCTGGCGGGGGCGGACTCGGCGGGCTGGTGCGTCGGCTGCGGCCGGACCTGGGGCCGCTGCGGCATAGCGCCGACTTCCGGCGGCTGTATGGCGGCCAGGCCGCCAGCTTCGCCGGGTCGATGATCACCTACGTGGCGATGCCCTACCAGGCATACCAGCTCACCCACCAGTCGCTCGTCGTCGGCCTGCTCAGCCTGGTGGAGCTGGGGCCGCTGATCCTGGCCGCGCTGTTCGGCGGGCTGCTCGCTGACCGGGTGGACCGGCGGCTGATGATCCTGGCCACGGAGTACTGCGCGGTTGGCGGCGCGGCTGTGCTCGCGGTCAACGCGGCGGTCTGGCATCAGCTATGGGTGCTGTTCGTCATCGCGGTGGCCGGAGGCGGCTGCTACGGGCTGCAGCGGCCATCGCTGGAAGCGCTGACGCCCCAGATCGCCCCGCGCGACGAGCTGGCGGCGGCCGCCGCGCTGAGCGGGCTGCTGGGCAACGCGGCGCAGGTGCTCGGGCCGCTGACTGGCGGGGTGCTGATCGCCGCCGCCGGCCTGCCCGGCCGGGTACTGGGTGGACGCCGCGACCAGCATCATCGCCCTGGTGCTGTTCACCAGGATGGGCGGCTACCCGCCGGCGCCGCACGAGGAGCGGCCAGGGTTGCGCGGCATCGCCGAGGGGCTGCGCTATGCGCGCGGCCGGCCGGAGATCCTCGGGACCTACCTGATCGACATCACCGCGATGTTCTTCGGGGCGCCGTACGCCCTGTTCCCCGCCTTCGCGGCCAGGGTGGGCGGGCCGGCCGCGCTGGGCGTGCTGTATGCCTCGCCCGGTATCGGCGGCCTGCTGGTCAGCGCGACCAGCGGGTGGGCAGGCCACGTGCACCGGCATGGCCGGGCCATCGCGCTCGCGGTCATCGGCTGGGGTGCCGGCATCGCCGCGTTCGGCTTCGCGCCTGGCCTGTGGTGGGCGGCGGCCGGGCTGGCGGTGGCCGGCGGCTCGGACATGGTGAGCGGCATCTTCCGCATGACGATCTGGAATCAGACGATCCCGTCCCGGCTGCGCGGCCGGCTGGCCGGCCTGGAGATGATCAGCTACACCACTGGCGAGCCGCTCGGCAACCTGGAGTCCGGGCTGGCCGCGTCGCTGACCGGCTCGGTCCGCGTCGCGATGGTGTCCGGCGGCCTGGCCTGCATCGTGTCGGCGGTCGCGGTCACCGCCGCGCTGCCGATGCTGTGGCGCTACGACAGCCGGACCTGGCGTCCCGCCGCCGAGCCGGCGGGAGCGCCCGCGCCCGAGTCCGAGCCAGCCTCGGCGACCGAGCCCGCGCCAGCGACCGAGCCCGCGCCAGCGACCGAGCCCGCGCCAGCGACCGAGCCCGCGCCGTAAACCTTGCCTTTGGTCGTGTTGTCTGCCCTCCGGTGCCGTGGTGTCGTGAGACAAAACGGAGAAATCCGGAGGACGCGATGCGCGACGCCACTCAGATTCTCGTCATCGGCGGCGGGCCGGCGGGTGCCACCGCGGCCGGGCTGCTGGCCCGCGCGGGCTTCGATGTCACCGTCGCCGAGCGGGAGCACTTCCCGCGGTATCACATCGGCGAGTCGATCCTGCCGTCCTCGCTGGCCATCCTCAATGTCCTGGGCGCGCGGGAGAAGGTCGAGGCGCACGGTTTCCAGGTCAAGCGCGGCGTGGTCTTCCAGTGGGGACCAGACGAGTGGTCGCTGGCCTTCAACGAGCTGGGCGACGAGACGCCATATGCCTGGCAGGTGGTGCGCTCGGAGTTCGACGAGATCCTGCTGCGGCACGCCGCCGAGCTGGGCGCGCAGGTCAGCGAGGGCGTGACGGTCAGGGACATCGAGTTTGACGGCGGCCTGCCGGTCGCGGCCCGGTGGACGCGCGATGACGGCACCGCCGGGCGGACCACGTTCGAGTACCTGATCGACGCCTCCGGGCGGGGCGGCGTGCTGGCCAGCCGCTACCTGAAGAACCGCCAGCCCAACGAGATGTTCAGGAACGTCGCGGTGTGGCGCTACTGGACCGGGGCGAGCCAGGTGCCCGGCGGGCCCGCCGGGTCGACCGGCGTGTACTCGCTGCCGGACGGCTGGTTCTGGGCCATCCCGCTGCACGACGGGACGGTCAGCGTCGGCCTGGTGACCGGCCGGGACTCCTTCATCGAGCGGCGCCGCGAGCTGGGTGGCACCGAGGCGGTCTACGCCGACGCGGTCCGCCGGTGCCCGGGGATCGCCGCGCTGCTAGACGGCGCGGCGGCGGTCTCGCCGGCCAGGGTCGAGCAGGACTACTCCTACGTGGCTGACGCTTTCACCGGCCCGGGCTACCTGCTCAGCGGCGACGCGGCGTGCTTCCTCGACCCGCTGCTGTCCACCGGGGTGCACCTGGCCACCTACAGCGGCATGGTCGCCGCGGCGGCCATCGGCAGCGTGCTGCGCGGGGAACTGGATGAGGACCGCGCGTTCGGCTTCTACCAGCGGGCCTACCGCCGGGCCTACGAGCGGATGGTGCTGCTGGTCTCGGCCTTCTACGAGTCCTACCGGGGCCGCGACTACCACTTCTACCAGGCCCAGAAGCTGTCCGGGCGGGAGAAGAGCCAGTTCCGGCTGCACGAGACGTTCCTGCGGATCATCTCCGGGGTCGAGGACATGGAAGACGCTCAGGAGGCGGCGTTCGACCTGGTCATCTCGCGGCTGAAGGCCGGGGATGACCGGGACGGCAGCCCGTTCCGCGACCTGCCGGGGATGCGCGAGGAGCCGGTCAGCCCTGAGCAGGCGATGGACGGGGTCTACCTGACCTTCGCCCCGAGGCTCGGCCTGGCGCGTGCGGCCGTCCCCTCCGGCGGCCGCAGCGCCAGCACCGCGGGTACCTGAGCGGGCTCGGCGACCCGCAGCAGGCCGTAGCCGATCCCGGCGAGACCGGTCAGCAGGCCCGGCACCTCGACGCCGAGGGGAGTGCCGCAGATCCAGCCCGACTGCGCGATGTCGGCCAGGATCGCCCCGGCCTGCTGCCGGGCCGCCGCCAGCCAGCGGGGCTCGCCCAGCACCCGCGCGGCCTGCAGGTAGAGCTCCAGGTTGCCCAGGTCGCCGTGGCACAGGCAGTGCGCGGCAGGTGCCTGCCCGGCGACGATGGCCAGGGCCGCGTCGATCTCCCGCGCGCTGACCGGCTCCTGGCCGGCCAGCGGCAGGCCCGGTGACGGCAAGCCGAGCGACGGCAAGGACAGCAGCCGGCCAAGGCCGATGCCCATCGCGCCGTAGCACCAGTACGCCCGCCTGTCGGCCTGGCCGCCGGTGCGCAGCTCGCGCCAGGTCCCGGCGGCCGGGTCGAACAGCGACTGCTCGTAACGCAGCCCCGCGCGGGCGGCCTCGTCGCAGCGGTCGTCGCCGAGCACCGCCGCCGCCTCCAGCAGCGGCGTGATGACGCCGCCGGTGCCGTGCGCGAACCCGGCGATCGGCGCGCTGGCCTGCCCGGTGTCGCGCAGCAGCCCGGACACCCAGCCGGCCCCGGACTCGTCCCGGACGGCGGTGGCCAGCAGCCGCCCCGCCGCGGCGCCGATCTGGTCGCGCGCCGGCCCGGAAGGCCGCGCCTCATGCAGCCGCAGCAGCGCGGCCAGGGTGCCCGCCGAGCCGGTCGCGAAGTCGTTGCGGGTGTCGGCGTCCAGGTGCGGCGCCGCGCGCCCGGCGTAGTCCGCCGCCGCGTCAAGCAGCGACTCGTCGCCGAGCAGCCGGGCCAGCTCACCGTAGGCGTAGATCACCCCGCCGGCCCCCGCCATGCCACCGGTCTGGTGCATCCGGGTGCGGTCGAGCTGGCCGCGGGCGGTGCGCAGGGCCCGGGCGGCCAGCCGGGCATGCGCCCGGTCCCCGGTCAGCGCGCCGAGCTGGGCAAGGAACAGCGCCACCCCCAGCAGCCCGTGGAACAAGTCGGCCTGGAGCGGGCCGAGCGACCAGGACTGGCCGCGCAGCGCGTTGATGCCCAGCCACTGCGCGCTGCCCTCCTCGCGGAAGGCGATGGCCGCCAGCCGCGCGGCGACCGTCTCGGCCGCCGCGATCAGCTCGGGCCCGGTAGCGGGGCCGGCCGGGGCCGCTGCCGGGCGCGGGCTCACCGCGTGCTGGTACAGCGCCTCGTCGGAGTCAGGGCCGGAGATGGCCGAGGTTCCCAGCGCCCCGGTGACCAGCCAGCGCTGCCGCTCCAGGTCCGCCTCGCCCAGGCCATCCAGCCGGGCCAGCACCCGGCTCAGGCCCGGAACCAGCGGGAAGTCCTCGACCACCGTGCCCTCGCTGTCCCGCAGCACGGCCTCGTCGGTCCTGGCGGTGAACAGCGGGATGTCGTTGCGCCACAGGTCGGCCCGCTCGTGCTCGGTGCACGCGGCCATCGCCGGGAACTGCGGGACGTCCCGCCACAGCGCGTCGTAGTGCCGCTCGGTGTCCAGGCCGTCGCCCAGCACATCGGGGTGGAACGAGGTCTGCAGGATGGTCGCGTACCAGACGGTCGGCCGCAGGATCACCCGGGCCTCGTCCCCGGCGAACGCGGCCAGCGGCCCGGCAGCCAGCTCCGCCCGGTGCCGGGCCAGCAGCCGGTAGGCGCGGGTAAAGCCGTCCAGCACCTCGCCGGCGTAGTCCAGCAGGCGCAGCGGGGCGTCCCCCTCGACCGGCCGGTGTGCTGGCATGCCGAGCTGCCCGTGCGCCAGCTCCAGCCGCATCGTGTCGGTGCCGGGGTCGCGGATCGTCGGCAGGGCCAGCGGGGTGCGCTGGCCGGGGGAGTGGCCGAGCCCGCTGATGTCGATGGCGGCGTCGCCGCTGTCCACGAACGCGCGCTGGGGCAGCAGCCCGACCGGGAGCACCGAGCCGCGGGCCGCCTCCGCGGCCGCGAGCTCGGCGGCGGTCTGCCCGGACTCGTCGGCCGGCAGCTTTGGCAGGATCAGCGTCTCCAGGTCGACCAGCACCGGGTGCTCACCGGCCGCGATCAGGTTCTCGGAGTGGAAGTCCGTGGCGCCCAGCAGGAACAGCAGCGCGAGCAGGCTGCCCTGGCGCTGGTAGAAGCGCGCCAGCTCGGCCGGCTCCGCGCACGGCCGGCCGGTGACGAACTCCATCCAGCCGTGGTCACCGAGGTCCAGGCAGCTGACGGTGCGCAGCGACGGGTCGAGCCCGCGGTCGTTGATCCAGCCCACCAGATCCTGGAAGTGCGCGTCCATGCCCATCGGCCGCGGCTTGTAGACCAGGCGCAGCCCGCTGGACCAGGTGACCAGCGAGACGGTGGCACCGCCGCGGTGCCGGTCACCCAGGCCGGTGACCACCTCGGTCACCGGGCCCGGCGAGCCGCCGCCGCGGCAGGCCGCGCCGATCGCGGCCTGGTCGGCCGCCAGGTGCCCGGCCAGCCGCAGGCTGCCGCCCAGCCATGCGTCGGCCTCGACGGCGAGCCGGCGGGCCAGCACCGGGTAGCGCCCTAGCAGCTCGCGCCGCCGCGCCGGATCGGCTATGCCCTCGGTGAACTGGGCGAACCGCGCCGCGGGACTGGCCGCGGTCAGCCGCCCGGCCAGCCGCGCCAGGTTCAGCTCCAGGACCAGGGCCCGGAACACGATGGCGTTCAGCGCGACGGGCAGCGGCGCGTAGAGCTGCCCGGCCAGGACTTCCGGATCGAACGCGGTCTCGCCCGTGTCGCTCGCCAGGCCAGTCAGCGCTTGCAGCAGCCGGGTGCGGCTCTCCGCCAGCAGCGGCGCCACCGCAGCCGCGAACGGGATTTCCGGCCCCGCGACCTCGGCAGCCGGAACCGAGTCGCCCAGGATAACCCGCAGCTCAGCGGCCCACCACGGCTCGGGAACCCGGCCCGCCAGCGCGTCGCCGTCCTCGGCGAGCAGTGCACGCAGCCGGCCGTCGTCCAGGCCGGCCGCGTCCAGCCTGGCCTGCCACCAGGGGCCGTCGGGGAACGGCGGCCTGGCCTGCCAGCGGGCCAGGCGCTCGGCCGCGTCCGTGCGGCTGGCGGGCGCGGGCGGGCCGGCGCGCTCGCCGAGCGACAGCGCGCGGGCTAGCCAGCCGGGCGTGCCGGGTCCTGCGATAGCGGGCATGGCGCTCCGTTCCGTCCGGCGCGCCGGACGGCAGTGCCGCCCGGCGCGCTCGGCTATCCCTGGCGGATCAGGCAGTGACCGCGAAGGTATAGCAGTACTTGCTCGTGCAGCTGGAGATGGACGCGGACTCGATGGACTCCGCGGCGGCGGTCGACAGGTCGAAGAGCTGGCCCAGCTCCTCCTCCAGGTCGCCGGCCGGGTTGGTGCCGAGTTCTGTCATGTGTCCTCCTGCGGGCAGCGGGACGCCCGCTGGCAGGCATCCCTTTCCTCGCAGTATGAATCTGCAAATCTCATCAGTAATCTGACCTTTAGTACATGAACGGCAGGGGTGTTATAACGCGCGCCCGCCCGCCAGGTCTTGTCGGCGGCTCCGCTGGGCCGCGCGGTGGCGGGTGCCGGCCCGCCGGATACATGCTTTCCATGATTCGCCCGGTAGCTAGTGATCGCTAGCGTCGTCTCTAGCTCAGCTACGAGACGGGCCTGCTGCGGCCGGCCGGGACGGAAGCGATAGATGATCAGATATGTACCGGGGGCCGTCCTGGCCGCGGTCACCGCCGGCCTGCTGGCCGCGGTCACCCTCACCGGCGGAGCCGCGCTCGCCAGCTCCGGAGTCAAGGGCTCGCCGCAGCCCGAGCTCAAGTCCTTCAAGATCGGCGCGGCGACCACCGGCGGCAGCGTCGCCATCGAGCCGGACGGCAGCCTGGTCGTCGCCTACGGCACCGGGGCCGGCAACGGCGAGACCGCCGTCTGCGTCCTTGCCAGGGCAGGGCACGCGTGCACGCACAAGACGACGCTCAGCCCGCTCTCCGGTGACGACAAGTTCGGCAGCACCTATGCGTTCGTCTCGTCGGCCAATCACGTCTCCGTGCTCCAGACCGACTGCTGCGACTCGTCGCCCCTGGGCGGGGACCTGCTGTTCACCTCCACCAATGGCGGGCGGAGTTTCGGCAGCCCGGTGCGTGTCGGGACGATAACCGCGAACGCCGCCGCCCTTGTCGATGGCAGGATCGTCTTCCTCGGGGGAGACGATGGCGGCGGCGCGCAGGTGGAGAGCATCCCTGTCGGCGCGAGCGGGCCGCCCGCGTCGACCGCGGTGGCGATCAAGCAGGTGGCGGTCGACGTCGGCGTGGGCAGCTACCACAACGGAGTCCTGATCGCGGCCGACGACGACGGCAGCCCGGACACCACCAGGGTCGCCTACGCGCCGGCCGGCAGCAACTTCGACGCGTCCTCCTCGTATCACATCGTCGGGACCTTCAGCGGGCAGAGCCTGACCGGGATTTCCGGCGGCGCGCTGGTCACCCAGAAGACCTCCGGCAGCGAGGAGCTAGAGCTTCCGCATGTTCAACGGCACCGGGTTCGGCGCCGAGCACGCCGTCCCGCATACCAAGGGCGGCGGCCCCGAGTGGTTCGGAGTCGACCAGGACCCGTCCGGCCGAGCGCACGTCTTCAGCGAGTCGACCCACCTGGCCCGCGACTACTACCTATTTGAGCAGTCCACGTCCACGGGCGCGCACTGGAGCAGCCCGCTGGACCTGGGTAACGCGATCGACGCCAGCAGCTTCGCCGTCGCGCTCGATGCCAGGGGCAGCGGCCTGGTGCTCGGCACCAACCCGGCGGTCGGCTTCCCGGTGCTGGGCAGCCAGAGCGTGTCATTCACGCTGAAGCACTCACGGGTCAGCAAGGGCCACTCCACGACCGGCTCGGGCACCGTCAGCCCGCATGGCTCCGGCCGGAAGGTCGAGCTCCAGGTGGAGAGGTCGGGCCGCTGGTACGACGTCGCCTCGACGCATGAGAGCGCGAGCGGCTCGTACAAGTTCACTATCAAGGGCAAGACGGCCGGGGCGCACGCCTACCGTGCCGTCGTCAGTGACCTGGCCGGGTACCTGCTCTACGGGTACTCGCCAGCCCGCACCCTGCGGGTGACCGGCTAGCGGGGAGGTTCTGGGGAACCTGGCCGGCGGGGGACAGGGAACGCGGGAAGTAAGCGGTGGGGGGCGGCCTGGGGAGGCCGCCCCCCACCGCAGTGCTGCTAGAGGCCCCTAGCTGACCGCGCCGACCGCGTCGACGGCGCCCTGGCGGCTGAGCTGGTCGCGCCACCACTGCTGGCCGGCCTCGGGCAGCAGGTAGATCGGGTCGTAGTACTCGTACTGGCGGCTCAGCGCGTCGGGGTCATCCAGCTCCACGCCGGTCCGGTAGTTCTTGGTCCAGTAGGAGATGCCCAGCTCGGTGTCGTACCTCGCGACCTGGTGCACCCAGCGCTTGCCGACATACGGCACGTCGCAGATGAACCGGGGCGTGGCGAAGCCGGGCAGGTAGCCCATGATGTCGTGCTGGAGCTTCTGGGCCTCGCCCAGCGACAGCCGCCAGTGCTCGGCGTTGGGGATCATGTCGCACATGTAGAAGTAGTACGGCATGATCTTCGCGTCATCCAGCAGCGCGAAGCACAGGTCAAGCAGCGCGTGCGACGTGTCGTTGGTGCCGCGCAGCAGCACGCCCTGGTTGCGCACGTCCCTGATGCCGGTGTCCAGCATCGCCCTGGCCGCCTTGGCGACCAGCGGGGTGACCGACTGGGCGGAGTTCACGTGGGTGTGGATGGCGATGCTCACGTCGTGCCGCTCCGCCTTGGCGGCCAGCCGCTCCATCCCGGCGCGCACCTCGTCGGTGAGCCAGTACTGCGGCAGGCCCATCAGCGCCTTGGTGGCCAGCCGGATATCCCGGATGCTGTCCACCTCGATCAGGTCGGCGACGAACGCCTCAAGCCGGGGCCAGGGCAGGTTCGCCACGTCGCCGCCGGAGACCACCACGTCCCGCACGCCGGGCGTGCGGTTCAGGTAGTCGATCATGGCGCCGAGCCGGTCGTCGCGGCTCATCCCGAACTTGTGCTTCTCCACCAGCGGGGTCGGGTTGCCGACCAGGTCCATCCGGGTGCAGTGCCCGCAGTACTGCGGGCAGGTCGGCAGCACCTCGGCCAGCACCTTGGTCGGGTACCGGTGGGTCAGCCCCTCCACCGCCCACATCTCCGCCTCGTGCAGCGAGTCGCGGGAGGAATGCGGGTGCGAGGGCCAGTCCGGGTCCCTGTCGCTGAACACCGGGATCATGTACCGGCGCACCGGGTCGGCGTAGAAGGCTTCGCTGAAGCCGGGATCGCTGGCCGCCAGGTCCGGTGCCATGGTGTTGACCATCTGCGGCGGCACCAGCATGGACATGGTCGCCCGCTCCGCCTGGTCGCGCTCCAGGTCGGCGTAGAACGCCTCGGACGGGCCGCTGCCCAGCACCTGGCGGAGCTGGCGGATGTTCTTCACGCAGTGCGACCGCTGCCACTGCGCCGAGGCCCACTCCTGCTCGGTGACATCGGCCCAGCCCGGCAGGCGGCGCCAGTCCGGCTCCACTAGCTCGCGGTGGCGGTAGACGTATGGCTGCTCGATCATCGGCGCGCCTGCCCTTCTGTGCCTGCCGGCCTGGAGAACTAGGGCCGGGGCCGGACGAAAACTCGCAGTTCCGGCACTCTACGCAAGATCATGTTGTCTGGGAAGGTCCGTACCGCAAATTCTACCGTCCGCCGAGTGTGAGAAAAGCCCTGCCAGGCTGGCCGCCGTAGCGGTGCCTGGCAGGGCTCCTCCCTGCTGTCCCCGGGCGCTACTCGGCGCCGAAGGACTTGATATCTGCCTGCTCGGCCTCGGTCAGCTCGCGCGGCACGTCGCCCTTGGCGACCTTGGCGCTCTGCACCTTGTGCCGGATGCCGTCCACTACCTCCGGGTTAGCGAGGGTGGTGACATCGCCCACGTCGGTGAAGTTGGACACCGCCGCGATGACCCGGCGCATGATCTTGCCGGACCGGGTCTTGGGCATGTCCGGCACCACCCAGACGTTCTTCGGCCTGGCGATCTTGCCGATCTCCACCTCGATGGCCTTCGTCACCTTGGCCTCGATGCCCTCGGCGCTGACGCCCGGCTTGACCGCGATGTACATCTCCACCGCGCGGCCCCTGATGTCGTCCACCACCGGCACGGCGGCCGCCTCGGCGACCTCGGGCACGGTCAGCGACGCAGACTCCAGCTCCTTGGTGCCCAGCCGGTGCCCGGCGACGTTGATCACGTCGTCCACCCGGCCCAGGATCCGGTAGTAGCCGTCGGCGGCCTGGAGCGCGCCGTCGCCGGCGAAGTACGGCCAGTCCTTGTAGTCCTTGCTGTCCGGGTCGGCGTTGTACTTGCGGTAGTACACGTCGATGAACCGCTCGGGCTGGCCCCAGATCGTCTGCATGATGCCCGGCCACGGGTAGCGGATGCAGATGTTGCCCGCCTTGCCGCTGCCGGCCGGGATCTCGTTGCGGTCCTCGTCGTAGATCACGCCGTAGATGCCCAGCGCGGTCGGGCCGCAGCTGCCCGGCTTCATCGGCTGCAGGCCGGGCAGCGTGCTGCCGAGGAAGCCGCCGGTCTCGGTCTGCCACCAGGTGTCCACGATGGCCGCCTCGCCCTTGCCGACCGAGTTGTAGTACCAGCGCCACACCTCGGGCTCGATCGGCTCGCCGACCGTCGTCATGTGCTTGAAGTGGTAGTTGTACTTGGCCGGCTCGTCCGGGCCCACCTTGCGCAGCATCCGGATCGCGGTCGGCGAGGTGTGGAAGATGTTCACGCCGAGCTTCTCGGCGATCCGCCATGGCCGGCCCGCGTCCGGGTAGTTCGGCGTGCCCTCGTAGATCACCGTGGTGGTGCCGAGGGCCAGCGGCCCGTAGACGATGTAGGAGTGGCCGGTGATCCAGCCGATGTCGGCCATGCACCAGTACACGTCGTCGGGGTGGATGTCCTGGTAGTACTTCGAGGTCCCGGCCACGTAGGACAGGTAGCCGCCGGTGCTGTGCTGGGCGCCCTTGGGCCGCCCGGTGGTGCCGCTGGTGTACATCAGGAACAGCGGCGCCTCGGCGGGCAGGGATACCGGCGGCACCGTCTGGCCGGCGTAGCCGCTGATGACCTCGTCCACGAAGAAGTCGCGGCCGCCGGTCATCGGGGTCTGCGACTGGTACTCGCCCGGCGTGCGCCGCCAGACCAGCACCTTGTCCACCTCCTGGCCCTGCCTGGCCGCCTCGGCCAGCGCCTCGTCGGCCTTGACCTTGTGATCGACCATCTCGCCGCTGCGGTAATAGCCGTCCATGGTGATGAGCACCCGGCTGCCGGAGTCGGCGATCCTGGTGCCGCAGGCGTTGCCGCTGAACCCGCCGAACACCTGGGAGTGCACCACGCCCAGGCGGGCGCAGGCCAGCATGGTGACCGGCAGCTCGGGGACCATCGGCATGTGCAGCGTGACCCGGTCGCCCGCCTTCAGCCCGGCGAAGTCACGCAGCAGCGCCGCGAACTCGTTAACCCTGGTCAGCAGCTCCGAATAGCTGATGTGCACCGGCTCGTCGGCCTCGGGCTCGGCGATCCAGATGATCGCGTCCTTGTCCGGGCTCGACTCCGCGTGCCGGTCCACGCAGTTGTAGCTGGCATTCAGCTTGCCGCCGACAAACCACTTCCAGAATGGCGGGTTGCTGGAATCCAGCGTGGTGTGCCAGCGCTCGTCCCAGGTCAGCAGGTCGGCGTATTCGGTGAAGCACTCCGGGAACTTGTCCTCGCTGAACCGCTCGAAGATAGCCGGGTCATTGGCGTTGGCCTGGGCTGTGAAGGCCGCGGGCGGCTGGTAATACTCTTCCTCGCGCCAGTGCACCGCGATCTGGGCCTCAGAGACCTGCGATTCTGGGCTTTCTGTCATTCCGCGTCCTCCAGCCGAGATTGAATCCGTGCGCCGCTGCGCGCCGCACCTTATGTGCCGGGTCAGGCTCAGTGCGCGGGCGGGAGCGGCCAGCGGGCTGTAACCGGGCGAGCGCCGGCCGGGGCACGCGGCACCGGACCTGGCATGTACTGGCCGCCCATGACATCCCTGCCATGCTGCCCCCACACGCTACGGGAGCCTCAATCGTATCGCTGGCGGACAACCCCGAACAGGCCCGTCATGCGGCGGCGGGTGAACGCATCGTTCCTGGTAGGACAGGTTGACATCGGCGCGATCGACGGTAAGTTTTTGCCCAGTCCGCCGCTGGGCCAGCCGGTCGGGGCGGGCAGCGGGCCAGGCCGGCTGCGCCACCAGACGGGCTCGCGCCCGGCTGGCGCCAGGCGCAGGACGGCCCGGCCGCCGCGCGCGGCCCCGGCTGGACGGGGGGCTGGACGGAGAATGGGCCCGGGTACCCAGTAGACAACGGATCGCATCCCGTTACCGACGGGATGCGATCCGGTCCGAAGGTGACCCGGGCCCTTCCTTCGCCCGTGCCAGGACCGTGTCAGTTACCCCGGCGGCAGCCCGCCGCCGGAGGCCGCCAGGGAAAGCGCTGGCCAGCGGCAGGGAAACGCATAGTCAAGATTGCCGCCCGCCCGCCGGGCACGGGCACCTGGCGCGGTATGAAGAATCAGCCGGCGCCCCCCGGGCGCCGGGCTGCCCGGGACCAAACCCCGAGGCCAGACGCTGACGGCGGTGGACGCGGCGTCCGGCTATCTTCACGGCGGGTCATCGCGGCGCAGCAGACTGGCAGTCATCAAGGCAGGCGACGTGTCCCCTCATGCCCCCGCGGCCGGCCCTATCGGCCACGTGGCCGTGGTCATTCCGACCTACAACGAGCTGGCCAATCTGGAAGCCATCGTGGCGCGGGTGCGGGCGGCGGTTCCCCGCGCCGACATCCTGGTCGTGGACGACGCCAGCCCGGACGGCACCGGTGAGCTGGCCGACTCCCTGGCCGCCGCCGACGATCACGTCCGGGTGCTGCACCGGGAGGCTAAGGCCGGCCTGGGCGCGGCCTACGTGGCCGGCTTCACCTGGGCGCTTGACCGCGGCTACGGCACGCTGGTCGAGATGGACGCCGACGGCTCGCACGACCCCGCCGAGCTGCCCGCGCTGCTGGCCGCGCTGGAGCGGGCCAGCCTGGTCATCGGCTCCCGCTGGGTGCCGGGCGGCGTGGTCCGCAACTGGCCAAGGCGCCGGGCCATCCTGTCCAGGGGCGCGAACCTCTACACCCGGCTGGCCACCGGCATCGGCGTCCGTGACGCGACCGGCGGCTACCGCGCCTACCGGGCCGGCGCCCTGCGCGCGGCCGGCCTTGACCAGGTGCACTCGCAGGGCTACTGCTTCCAGGTGGACCTGACGCTGCGCACTCTCGCCGCCGGGCTGGCGGTCCGCGAGGTGCCGATCACCTTCACCGAGCGCGCGGCCGGCGCCAGCAAGATGACCGCCGCCATCGTCGCCGAGGCGCTGTGGCGGGTCACGGTGTGGGGCGCGGCCAGGCGGCTGCGCCCGATGCGGGCGCGCCGGGCGGCACGCGACCGCTCGGCCCGGGCGCAGGCGGACCAGGCCCCGGCTGAGCAGGCGGTGCTGCGGTAAGCGATGCTGCGGTAGGCGGCCGGTCAGGCGCTCTTGCGGTGCCGGGGCGCGTGCGGCCGGGAGGACTGGCCGGGGTCCCGCTCGCCCCGGATGACGGCCAGCCGCTCGGCCAGCACCTCTTCCAGGTCGGCGAGCGTCCGGCGCTCCATCAGCATGTCCCAGTGGCTGCGCGGCGGCTTGGCCTTCTTCGGCGTCGGCATGTCGCCGGTAGCGGTGACGGCGAGCGCTCCGCAGACCCGGCACTCCCAGTTGGCAGGCAGCTCGGCCTCGGCGGAGAAGGGCACCGTGAAACGATGCCCCTTGGGGCAGTCGAAAGCTACCTCCTGGCGGGGTGCCAGGTCGGTGTTGCGGTCGTTCTCGTAGCTGGTGGCTCCGAGTCGAGTGCCGCGAAGTGCGCGTTCGGCCATAAATTCCACTGCCTCTCAGGCGCTCAGCCGTCCTCCATCACAACGGCGAGTACCCGGACAAGATTCCCGGCTCACGTGCGTTCCAACCCCGCTGGGCTGGCCGATCTCGACGGATTACGCGCAGCAGGGCAAGAGCGGCCTAAACGTACATACAGTGAGTAACGGACAGTCCGCCGGCACCGCTCGTTACGTCTGAAAATCGCGTTCCGGCCCTGCGGGGCGGCTCGCGTGCCATTCCCCCCGGTCCTTGAGGACCTCGCGGAGCACCTCGGTGCTGTCGGTCATGATCCCGTCGGCGCCCCGGTCGAGCAGCCGGGTCATCACGGCGGGGTCGTTGACCGTCCAGACATGGACCGCCAGCCCGGCCGCGTGCGCCCGGCGGATGAACCGGGGGCTGGCGATGGAGGCCGGCACCTGCGCGCAGCGCACCCAGCAGCCCGCCAGCCTGGCGCCCAGCCGGGCCGGCTGCCCGCCGTGCCGCAGCAGCCCGATCTGCGCCGGGGAGGTGGCCAGGCAGGCCGGCCTGTCCAGCGCCCGGCGCATCGCCGCCAGCCGCACGCCGGAGAACGACGTCAGGCAGACCCGGTCAAATGCCCCGGCCGCCGCGATCACCTCCGCCAGCGGGCCGATCACCGGGGCGTCCTTGACGTCGATGTTGAACCGGACGTCCGGCCAGGCGGCCAGCAGGTCGGCCAGCAGCGGGATCGGGTCCGTGCCGCCGATCCGCGCGGCGCTGACCCGGGACCAGGGCAGCGCGGCGATCGCGCCGGCCGCGTCGGTCACCCGGTCCAGGGTCTTGTCGTGGAACGCGACCACCTGGCCGTCGGCGGTGGCATGCGCGTCGGTCTCCAGGTAGGAGTAGCCCAGGCCGACCGCGTGCTCGAAGGCCCGCCAGGAGTTCTCGGGGAAATGGCTCGCCCCGCCCCGGTGCGCGAACGCCAGCGGGCCGGGCTGATCGAGGAAACCGGGCGTCACTGCCCCGCCCATTCCCGGCGCCTGGCCTCGGCCAGCGCGATCGCGGCGGCCGCCGCCACGTTCAGCGAGCCGACCCGGCCCGCCTGCGGGATGTAGGCGACCTGGTCGGCCGCCGCCAGCAGCCCCGCCGAGCAGCCCCGGTCCTCGTTGCCGAGCGCCAGGCAGACATCGCCGTCCAGCGCCGCCTCGTGCAGCGGCACCGCGCCGGACGCCAGCTCGACCGCGACCACGGCCAGCCCGCCGGAGTGCGCCGCCGCCACCGCCGCCGCCGCGTCGCCGAGCTGCTCCCAGGGCAGGAACCGGCCAGTGCCCAGCGCCGTCTTGCGCGCCGAGGGATGCTCAGGGGAGGCCCCGTCGCCGCACAGCCACAGCCGCTCGACGCCGAAGGCCGCCGCCGTGCGGATGATCGATCCCACGTTGAACGGCTGTGCGACCGACTCAAGCAGCAGGGTGACGCGGCCGTTCGTGCGCCGGCGCCAGGAGCGGTTCAGCCGCTTCACGTCCGTCGCGCCGAGCTGCCGCCGGCCCGTTCCCGGCGCCACGGTGCCCTCGTGTGCCACGGTGCCCACCTGTGCCGCGGTGCCAGGCGCCGCAGCCTCAGACCCGGTCACGCGCCGTCCCCGGGGTCGCGGGCGACGCGCAGCAGCCGGTATCCCGAGCGGGCCGCCACCCGGTCCGCGGCCCAGCCAGACTCCGCCAGCCAGCGCTGCAGCGAGTCCGAGCCCAGGTGCCGCTGCACCACCAGGTAGGCCGCCGCGCCCGGCGCGAGCCGGGCCAGCCAGCCGCCGAGCAGCTCGTGCAGCCGTGGCTTGCCGATCCGGATCGGCGGGTTGGACCAGATCACCGCGAACTCGCGGGGCAGCTCAGGGTCGTCGGGCGGCACGCAGCGCACCCGCTCCAGGCCGGCGCTCGCCGCGTTGCGGGCGCACAGCTCAAGCGCCCGGCTGTTCACGTCGCTCGCCCACACCCGGGCGCGCGGCGCGCGGCTGGCCAGCACCAGCGCCACCGGCCCGTAGCCGCAGCCCAGGTCCAGCAGGTCACCGTCGGCCGGCGGCGGCGGGGCTGCCTCAAGCAGCAGCCGGGTGCCGGGGTCGAGCCGGCCGGGGGAGAACACCCCGGAGTCGGTGTCCAGCCGCAGGTGCACGTCGGGCAGGACGACATGGACCGTCCCCGGCCGGTGCGCGGACCCGGGCCGCTCAGCGAAGTACTGGGTGCTCACGAGGCGGGACTCCCGCGGCGTCAAGGGCCGGGGTGATGTAGGTGCGGGTGACCCAGCGCTCGACCACGAACGTCAGCACCGGGATGGTACCGGCCAGCAGCACGATCACCGTCCGCGGGCTGGCGATGGGGATCTTCACCGCGCGGGTCATCGCGAAGGCGACCAGCACGTAACCGATGTAGAGAACGCCGTGCGCGGTGCCCACGTACTTGACCACGAACAGGTTGTGGGCGAAGACCTGGAGCGGGATGCCGACGAAGCACAGCACCATCAGCACCACGCCGGTCACGTAGGCCATCACCCGGTAGGCACGCACCACCAGCGCGAGCGCGTCTGCGCGCACCGGGACCTCCTTATGAACTGTCTGCCGGGGGCTGGGCGCGCGGAGCCGGCTAGCGCGGCCCTGGCCGCCCGCCGCTGCCCTGCGCCCGCTGGCCGAGCTGAGCCAGGTAGGCGTTGTACTCGTCGAGCTCCGGGTCGTCGTCCGCGCCGTCGTCGGGCACCGGCACCGGGCGCCGCCCGGTCACCGGCAGGCCGTCGTCGCCTGGCACCTGGAGCGCCGCGGTCTCCGCCGCGAGGGCAGCCGTCTTCGGCTTGCCCTCGTCGATGATCGTCTTGGCCCAGAAGACCAGGCCGAACGCCGCGAAGACCGGCCACTCGAACGTGTACGCCCAGCTAAGCGCGTTGCCGCCCTCGGCACGGTGGAACTGCCAGTCGCCCAGCCACAGCATGCCGATGACGGCCGCGACGGTGAAGGCGTGCCAGGCAAGCCAGCGCGGCGCGACGACGAACCGCCATCGCGACCAGGCACCGGTACCGGACATACCCAGGAGCCTAGCGCTGGCGCGCGACCACAGTTGCCTGGGGTGAGTCACAGCCGTCCGGGGTGAGTCACTGTGCGTACCAGGGCCGGCCGTCGGCGATAATCACAGTCATGTCTCTTGCTGACCTGCTGTCGGGCAAGCTCGGCCACGCTGCCCGGCTGCCCGACCGGCTCGGCGACCTGCGGGGCCCGGCCCAGGGCGTGGTGGTGCTGCCCCGGCACCTGTCCTGGCCTGGCATGCGCGAGTGCGATGTCACCGACGACAGCACCCGGCGCAGCATGTACGGGATCGTGCTCACCCAGGGCCAGGCCATGGACATGAAGCGCTACCTCAACCCGGAGCTGCTGCGCCGGGACTGGCCGCTGATCAGCGAGGCGCTTGACCCGCGGCTGCGCCGCTCGTGCGAGCGCCGCTTCGACCTGGGCGCCGGCGCCGGCGCCGACCCGGCGAGCGATGTGCCGCCGAGTGCCGGGCCGGTCAGTACCGGGCCCGTCGGGGCAGGATCCGCCGCCGAGCTGCCCGACGGCGACTAAGGCGTCCCTCGAAGTGATCCGCAGGCACGGGACCCGCCCTAGCCCGGCCCATGCCGACAGTCCGCATACCCGCCCGTGGCTGACCGCCTCGCCAGCGCAGCCCGCCCGCCACCCGTCGGGTTGTCGGCGGTGGATCCCCGCCATGCCGCCCTTCCGGTCCCGTCAGTAACACCGGCCTCTCCTGCCCCGGACGCGACCCGGATGCGGCGGGCCGGGCTAGCCGCACGCTGCGCGGGAACGACAGTAAACCCGCTTTTCCTGCTGCTAGAGCGACCGTAGAAGCGCGTTCACTGTCGTAAACGGCTGAGCGGCCGGGCCGGCAGCCCGGCTCTGGCTGGTGCTGGCGAGTCGGGTGCGGCGGAAGGGATTCCAGAGGCGAGTCACCGACTTCCGTCACCTCACGCGCCGTACCCAGCATGCTCGTGCCCCCGCGCTGCGCCTCTCATTCCCCGCGTCCCGCGCTCCCCGCATTTCGCCCCGTTCCCGCACCCGCCCTGCCTTTCCGTGTCCCGTCCCCGCGACTTGCTGAGCCCCCTGCGGCGCGCCCGTTCAGTCCCGCCCCGCGCCGCCTCGGTTGACAGCGGCGGGGGAACGCTATATCTGTTTCTCTATGAGTATAGATAAAGGGACTGATCGCCAGGGCGCGGCGATCAGCTTTCGGCTCGATCCCGGCAGCGGCGTGCCGACCTACCTCCAGCTAGTGCAGCAGGTCGAGCAGGCCATCAGGCTCGGCCACCTGCGCCGCGGCGATCAGCTCCCGACGGTCAAGGAGGCCGTCGGCGCGCTGGCCATCAACCCCAACACCGTGCTGAAGGCCTACCGGGAGCTTGAGCACCGGGGCCTGGCGGCCGGCCGGCCCGGTCAGGGCACGTTCGTCGCCGGGACCCTGCGCCACGTCGGCCCGGCCCAGCAGGAGCGGCTGCGCGCGGCGCTTGCGGCCTGGCTGCGCGACGCGTCGGCCGCCGGGCTGGACACCGAGGGGATGGCCGCGCTGTTCGCCGCCGCGATGCGGGATTTCGCTGATCGCTCCGGGGCCGTGGCTTGAGCGCCGGGGGAGCGGGCGCCGCTGGCGAGCCGGCCGCCGTGCTGGCCGCCGCCGGGCTTGGCAAGCAGCACGGCCGGCACTGGGCGCTGCGCGGCTGCTCGCTGCGCGTGCCCGCCGGGCGGGTGACCGCGCTGGTCGGCCCCAACGGCGCGGGCAAGAGCACGCTGCTGCACCTCGCGGCCGGACTGACCTGCAGCACCGAGGGCAGCATCTCAGTGCTGGGCGGGCTGCGGCCAGGATCGCCGGCCGCGCTGCCCGGCGTCGGGTTCGTCGCCCAGGACGCGCCGCTGTATCCGAACCTGACCGTCGGCGGGACGCTGACCCTGGCCGCCTGCCTGAACTCCGGCTGGGACGCCGACGGCGCCGCCGCCCGGATGAACGCGCTCGGCATCCCGCCGCGCCGCCGGGTCCGCGCCCTGTCCGGCGGCGCGAAGGCCCAGCTCGCGCTGGCCATCGCCCTCGCCAAGCGGCCCGCGCTGCTGATCCTGGACGAGCCGCTGGCCCGGCTTGACCCGCTGGCCAGGCACGAGTTCATCGCCCACCTGATGACCGCCGTCGCCGAGCGGCGCATGTCCGTGATCCTGTCGTCGCACGTGCTCGCCGAGCTGGAGCCCATCGCCGACCACCTGATCGTGCTGAACCGGGGCCGGGTGCAGGTGGCCGGCGATGTCGATGACCTGCTCGACGGGCACCGGGTACTGGCCGGCCCCCTCGCCGGGATGGCCGGCCTGGCGCCGGTATGGGTCAGCGGCCAGGGCGGACGGGTACACGCGCTGGTCCGGGCCTGCGAGCGGGACCCGGTGCCGGACGGTTTCGTGGCCAGCAGGCCCGGCCTGGCCGAATTGGTCCTCGGCTACCTGCGCGAGCCGTCCGCCAGCGCGCTGCCAGGACCGGCGGTGCTGTCGGGCGCGGGCCTGCCCGGCACCGGCCCGTCCGGCGGCGGCCCATCCGGTGCGGCGCGGGCCAATCCGTCCGACGGCGGCGCGCTGTGACCGGCGGCGCTGTAACTGGCGGCGCTGTAACCGGCGGCTCGGTGACCGGCGATCAGGCGGCGGGTCGCGGTGCCGGGCGGAACGGCGGACGTGCCTGGCCGCAGGCCCCGCGCGGCCAGGCACGCTCCTGGCTGCGGGTGACCTGGCTGCTGCACCGCAATGCCCTGCTCGTGACGCTCGTCCTCCTCCTCATCGCGGTCGGCTGCGTGATCGACGCGGCCATCCGGCTGCCGGGCATCGCCGCCCAGGCGGGCCCGCTGTGGGCGCGCATCGCCCCGGTGTCCTACAGCCCGAAGTATCCCGACGTGGCCCTGCGCGTGCTGTGGATGCTGGTCAGCGTCTCGCTCGGGGTGCAGGTCACCAGCCGGGAGACGGAGCACGGCACCGCCGCCTTCGCCTGGGCCCAGGGCGCCGGCCGGGCTCGCTGGCTGCTCGGCTCCGCGCTGCCCGGCACGTGCCTGCTCGCAACGGCTGCCGCCGCCTTTGGCCAGGCATTTGCCTGGTACTACCGCGTGTATCCGGCGGACCTTCCCCGGCGCGACGCGTTCGGCCTGTTCAGCCCGGCGCTGGCGGGCTGGGCGCTGGCCGGCGTGGCGATCGGCCTGGCCGCCGGGGCGCTCATCCGCCAGCCGGCCTACGCGCTGTATGCCGGCGTGGCCGGTTACGCGGCGCTGGACAAGCTGGTCAGCAGCGCGCTGCGGCCGGAGTACCCCGGCTGGCCGGCGCTGTCCGGCGGCGGGTTCTGGACCGCGCAGCTCACCGAGCTGGCGCTGCTCGCGGTCACTGCGGCGGCGTTCACCGCCCTGGCGTGGTGGCGGATCAGCGGCGCGGAGCTGCCTCGCCTCAGCCGCGCCGAGCTGCCTCGCCTCCGCCGCCCGAGGGTCATCCCCGGCCCGGCCGCCAGCTCGGCCTTCAGCAGCTCGGCCTTCAGCAGCTCGGCCTTCAGCAGCTCAGCCATCAGCAGCTCAGCCATCAGCAGCTCAGCCATCAGCAGCAAGCCTGCCGGCAGCTCCGCTCTCGACGGGCTGATAACAGCAAGAGGCGGCGAGCAAGCCGCCGGAACGGGGCGCGTCGGCTGGCCGGGGCCGCGGCGCCGGGCCGGCGTGGCGCTGACGATGGTGACCTGGCGGCTGCACGGGTGGCGGCTGGCCTGGTCGGTCGTGGTCCTCATCGCGCCGGTGATCTGGCTCGTCGCCGGCTGGCAGGAATCCCCTGGGCGGCTCAGCCCGCAGCCGGTGCTCGGGACGCTGATGCCGGTACTGGCGGGCGGCCTTACCGGCGCCCAGTTGCTGGGCGGCCAGGTCCGCGGCGGAACGGCGCGGTTCGCCTGGACGCAGGGGGTCACCAGGCGCCGCTGGGCGGCCGGGCAGCTCATCAGGGCCGGGGCAGTGCTGGCGGCTGCCGCCACGGTGGCCGGGCTGGTCACCTGGTGGCAGGCGAGCGTCGCGGTCCAGTCCTGGCAGTGGCCGCCCATCAGCGTGGCGGGCGGGCCCACCGGGCTGTACCCGCCGGTGCTGATCGCCGGCACGCTGGCGTGCTTCGCCTTCGCGACGCTGGTCGGGGAGCTGATGGACAGCACGGTCGTGTCGGTCTACCTGACGATCGTGTTCGGCGTCTGGGCCTGGGTGCTGGCGAGCGGCTGGCTGCATCACCACCTGCCGACGGCGCTGACCGGATCGCTGTGGGCCTGGCAGTTCACTCAGTCCGGGATCCTGGTGCTGCTCGCGGCGGCGCTCGGCGGCGCGGCCGTGTGGCTGGTCCGCTACCTCACCGCGTGAGCCGCTGGCAGGATCGGCGGCGGCGATCCTGGCGGACTACCCTCACGCGCATGGATCATGGTGGCAGGGCTCCGATACTGCCAGCCGCTGAGTATGTGGCATCCCTCGCACGTAAGCGGATGGCGGCGGGCGCGTTGTTCCGCGATGAGGCCGGCAAGGTGCTGCTGGTGGATCCGGTCTACCGGGATACATGGGATCTGCCGGGCGGGGCGGTGGAAGCGGAGGAGTCCCCGCAAGCCGCGTGCAGGCGCGAGGTGGCTGAGGAACTCGGGCTTGACCGTGCGGCCGGGCGCGTCCTGGCGGTGGACTGGGTGCCGTCCCGGCCGGAACGCCCGGAAGGCCTGGTCGTGGTCTACGACGGCGGCGTGCTGGGCTCAGCCGACATCGAGGGCATCGCGGTTCAGGACGGCGAGCTAGCGGGCTTCGCGTTCGTCCGCCCCGAAGCCGTGAGTCACTTAGTGACGCCGCTGGTCGGCCGCCGAATCGGCGCGTGCCTGAACGCCCTGGCCACGGGAACAGTGGCGTCGCTTGAGGGCGGCAGCCCGGCCAGCTGAGCTGCGCGGTTGCCGGGCTGCCTGCTGCGCCGTCTTACCGCGCCCGATTGGCGACCCGGTCTCCAATCTCGCCAAGAGCAGCGCGAACCGTGGCGGGGACGACCGGCCTGGTGTTCGTCAGCACACGGCCTGCTGCCCGGTAGAGGCTGTCATGGATGCCATCGGCGTATCGCAGGGCGCTCAAGTCGCTCAGAGTCTTGGCCAGCCGAGACCCTGCGACGAACCCGCTCGCGCCGGTCAGCAGCGCGAGTTCGGACGCTGATGTGTGAGCAGTATCAACACCGTGCGCCTTAGTAGCGCAACCCCACATGCTGGCGGCCGGATCGTCGGCATCCGACAGCCGCAGTGCCGCTAGGGCCGCGAGCAGGGCCGCGTTGATCTGCGCGTGCGACCGCCCGACCGTAATCAGGGCATTGTCTCGGAGGTCGGTGATGAGTCCGGATGACCGACGGGCACACAACTGCTCGGTGACGTGATCGCTGACCGCGGCCGCAGCACCAAGCGCCGTAGCGGCGACCAACGGCCGGTAGTAGGCGAAGTGCTCGCGTAGCAACTCGATGCCTTGACCAGGGCAGCCAAGCAGATCCTGGGAGCACATCGGTACCTGGCGCAACCGAAGTTCTCCCCACGACCAGCCCGCCAGCCCGGAGGGATTATTTGGTCGGCGATCAAGGCCGCTTGCGGCAGCCTCGACGAGACCCGCGGTCAGGCGGCCGACCGGATCGGTGAAGAACACGACAAATACGTGAGCTTCTTCGAGTCGGCTGATCCAGGTCTTTGTCCCAGATAGGCGCCAGCTGCCGTCGTGATGCAGGGCTGCCGCGGTGGCTGTGGCGTGGATCTGGCTCCCGCCGTGTGCCTCGGTGATCGCGATCCCTGGGAGGTCTCCCGCTAGCAGCCGGGGTAACCAACGGTCGCGCGCCCCTGGAGATCCGTGGCGGGCGATCAGGCGTCCATGGCCGAGCCCGGTCGCATCCCGCAGGTCGGCGTCGAGATACCCGCAGATGAACTGCATCAGCGCCTGGACCACTGGCGGGCGGCCCGTCCCGCCGTCATGGGCGGGCACCGCCAGCGAAAGGTGGCCCGCCTTGCCCAGTTCACGACGGATGCGGGTGAGCCGCAGCCGTCGCAGTCGCATTTCTATGCCAGGTCCCACCGGGTGCGCCGCCAGCAGTGCCGCCAGGAATTCCTCGAACTGTGCTATCCGTAGCGAATCCTGGTCCGTCAGCCCGGCGATGCTGGGCAGTAGAGGCGCCAGCCACCTTGTCGCTCCGTGTGCCACGCTGCTCATGACTCCGCTGCCTTCTGCCCTGGATTGCGGTGCAGCCGGGCGGGCACACCGTAAGCCAGTGATCCCGGCGGCACATCCCTGGTCACTACTGAACCTGCCCCTACAAGCGCATCCGCGCCGATGGTGACCCCGGCAAGGATCACCGACCCTGAGCCCACCCTGGCCTTGGTCTCAAAGCGCGGCGGGCGCAGATCTGGCTGGCGCTCGGAGTCGCGCCAGATAAGTTCCCGGTCGTTGACGGTACGTACGCCGGCTCCCAGGAATACCCGGTCTTCCAGAACGCACGAGCTGGTGATGTGGCTGCCTGGCGAGCAGCGGACCGATGCACCGATGCGGCTCATCCGCTCAACGGTCAGATGGTGGCCAAGTTGGGTGCCCTCGCCGACCCTGACGAACGAGCGAAGCAGCGTGTGGTGGCCGACCACTGCCCCGGCTGCAAGCTCGACACCGGCATAGAGCACCGCCCCGGCGCGAACAACTACACCCGTACCGACAGCGGTGCCTGCACCCGTACCTGGGTAGACGTGCCCGACGGCGTAGCCGCTTTCGGGCTTGCCCACCTGGACGTGCTCTTCAATACTGGCTTCCGTGTGCAGCACGGTGCCGCCGTGGACGACGGCGTATGCCGCCACGCGGCATCCCGGCCCGATCTTGACCCGACGGGTGACACCATGCGCATCAGCAGGCACGAATACAGCGCTGGCACTGACCTGAGCCCCATCGGCGATGAGCAGCAGACCAGAGCGCATCATCTCCGCCGCGCTGGCTTCCTGCCCAGGCTTGAACTCCTGAGCACTCATCAGGATTCTCCTTCCGCTCGTGTGCCTTCAGGAGACGCTCGGTAACACTGCGAGTGAAAGGCCCTCGGCAGGCTTCGGCAACGGATTGCACATCGTGCAAACGCTCGTGCGTCAACATGCGGACGCGGGTTACTGTCACAGAGGGGTACCTATGCGGAGCAGTCGATGAATCCGATGACCCCAGTGGGTGCGTTACAAGCTGCAGCCACGGCCCGGAACAGCAAGAATGCTGGAGCCACTGTCCGCAGAGCCCGCCTGGCTGCTGGCCTGACCCTGGCAGACCTGGGTCGCCGGTGCGGCTACTCGGCTTCGCAGATTTCCCGTTACGAACGCGGCATTCAGCCGCTCACCGACATCACGTTACTTCGCCGCCTCGCTGAGGCACTCGCGATCAGCCCTCAGACATTCGGTCTCGCACCCCAGGAGATCGTGCCGGCCGGGCGACACGCCCCAACCTGGCTGAATGATCGGCCCGGCAGTACATGTGACTCTAGGGTGAATCGTGCATTCCTCAGCGAGGACGGTGAGGACCCGGTGCGACGCCGCGAACTGCTGTCAGCAACTGCCGGGCTTGCGGGCGTAACCGCCCTCAGCCAGACGGGAGTTTCCCGCGCCCGCAGCCAGGCCGACCCGGCTGGTGGTATCCAAGACCTGCTCTACAGCGGCAGTACGGCCGAGCCTGTGCCTGCTCCCACCTTGCGTGCTGCCGTCATCAGAGCCCGCACCGACTTCCAGGCTGCGCATTATGACCGGCTCGCGCTGAGCCTCCCCCGCCTGATCGCGACTGGTATCGCCACACGCGACGGCGCGCTGGGCGACGATCGTGCCGCTGCTAGCAGCCTGCTGGCTGACGCTTATATCAGCGCCGCCAATCTCATGATCAAGCTGAATGACGACCCGCTCGCCTGGGCAGTAGCCGATCGCGCGCTCCAGGCTGCCCTGGTCGGCGATGATCCGCTCACCGTTGCCGACGCGCGCCGCGTTCTGGCTACCGTGATGCGCCGCACGGGGCGCCGGGAGCGAGCACGTGAGCTGTTGATCTCCGCCGCCAATGACATCGAGCCGAAAGGAGACCCGTCCCCAGAGCGGCTGTCGATGTACGGAACGCTGCTCGAAGCCGCCGCTTACACCGCAGCGGTCGATGGCAGTCGGCCCATGGCCCTCTCGCTCATCGGCGAGGCCAAGGAGGCTGCAAGCCGCCTGGGAAGAGACGCCAACCATAGATTTACCGCGTTCGGCCCTTCAAACGTGGTCCTTCATCAGCTCAGCATCGCCCAGGTTCTCGGTGACAGCGGGACCGCCATCGAGCATGCCAGGGCGGTCCGCGCCTCTGCAATCCCCACAGCGGAACGGCGGGGCCGGTACTGGATTGACGTGGCTCGCTCTTACCATCAATGGGGCAAGTCCGAGCCATGCTTCCTGGCGCTGCTGGCCGCCGAGCGTGCCGCCCCGGCCGAAGTCCGCTATCGCCCTCCTGTCCACCGGATCACCGAGGATCTCCTCCGGGCTGACCACCGCCGCGCTCTCAATGGGTTGCGAAGCTTCGCCCGCCGTATAGGCGTCCCGGCCCTCTAGCGGGACGGCGCGGCGGTGTGGCTGGTCCGCTACCTCACCGCGTGAGCCGCTGGGCCTAAGGTTGCGCCATGCGGAAATACGTCATCATGGGGGTCCAGGGCAGCGGCAAGGGCACCCATAGCGCCATGCTCGCCGAGGACCTGAACCTCGTGCACATCGGCGTCGGGGACATCCTGCGCTGGAATGTCCAGAACCACACCAAGCTCGGCGCGCAGATCAGGCGGACGATGGCCGCCGGGAACCTGGTCAGCGACGACGTGATCGAGGGCGTGGTCAAGGACCGGATGGACCAGCATGACTGGAACTACGGGTTCATCATCGACGGCTTTCCGCGCAGCGAGCGGCAGGCCGAGTTCTTCCTGGAGAGCTACGACATCGATGGCGTGATCCACCTGTACCTGCCCGACAGCGAGGTGCGGCGCCGGGTGCTGGCCCGGCGGCTGTGCGCGGACTGCGGGATGGACTACAACCTGATCGACAACAGCCCGCGCGCGGACGGCCGGTGCGACGCCTGCGGCGGCGAGCTGATCAGGCGCGAGGACGACACCGAGGAAGCGCTGGCGGTCCGGCTGCGGGAGTACCACACCAAGACCGACCCGGTGCTGGAGATCTTCCGCCGCAAGGAGTACGTGGTCACGGTGGACACCAGGCCGGACAAGGACCTGGTCCAGCAGGAGATCAGGACCGCGCTCGGGCTGCCGGCCTACAAGGCGCCGCCGCAGGACCGGCCCGCGTCCTGATGCGGGTGGTCGTCGCGCCCGACTCGTTCAAGGGCAGCATCGGCGCGGCGGACGCGGCGGCGGCGCTGGCGGAGGGCTGGCTGGCGGCGCGGCCTGGTGACGACGTGCGGTGCCTGCCGCTGGCCGACGGCGGCGAGGGCACGGCGGACGTGCTGGCGGCCGGGCAGGCCGGGGCGCGCTGGCACACGGCGCGGGTGTCAGGCCCGGTGACCGGGCAGGTGACCGCGCGGTGGCTGGAACTGCCCGGCGCGGTGCACGTGATCGAGCTGGCCAGCGCCGCCGGGCTGCCGCTGCTGCGCGAGCTGGATCCGCTGCACGCGCACACGGCCGGGGTCGGCGAGCTGATCGCCGCGGCGCTTGACGCCGGCGCGCACCGGGTCCTGGTGGGCATCGGCGGCTCGGCCTCCACCGACGGCGGCACGGGCGCGCTGGCCGCGCTCGGCGCCCGGTTCCGCGACGCGGCCGGCGCTGACCTGCCGCGCGGCGGCGCGGCGCTGACCCGGCTGGCCGCCGCGGACCTGTCGGGGCTGCGGCCGCTGCCGCCGGGCGGCGTGGCCTGCCTGTCCGATGTCCGCGCCCCGCTGCTCGGCCCGGACGGCGCGGCGGCGGTCTACGGGCCGCAGAAGGGCGCGGACGCCGCGCAGGTCGCGCTGCTGGAAGCCGGCCTGGCCGCGCTCGCCGCGGCACTGGGCGGCGAGCCTGAGCGGCCGGGCGCGGGCGCGGCGGGCGGCACCGGCTACGGCCTGGCGGCCTGGGGCGCCGGGCTGCTGCCGGGCTCGGCCGAGATCGCCAGGATCGCCGGGCTGGCCGCGGCACTGGACGGGGCCGCCCTCGTCATCACCGGCGAGGGCCAGTACGACGCGACCTCGGGCACCGGGAAGGTGGCCGGCGCGGTCTGCGCGGCGGCCCGCCAGGCGGGCGTGCGCGCGGCCGTCGTCGCGGGCGTGGTGGCGGGGGATCCGCCGCCCGGCACCGCGTGCCTGGCTCTCGCCGACCTGGCGGGCGGCCGGGCACCGGCCATCGCCGATCCGGCCCGCTGGCTTAAAGCCGCAGGTCAGCAGCTCGCCCGTGACCTGACCTGAGACGGCGGAGCGGCACCATTTAGCCTGTGGTCGTGCAAGAAATCGCGGTGTTCGGGGGGAGCGCCCACCCCGCCCTGGCGGCCGAGATCTGCGCCCAGCTCGGGGTGCCGCTGCGCCCGGTCAGGCTCAGCAGGTTCGCCAACGACTGTCTCGAAGTCCAGCTCCAGGCGAACTGCCGGGAGCGCGACGTCTTCCTCATCCAGCCGCTCGGCCCGCCGGTGCAGGAGAACCTGGTCGAGCTGCTGCTGATGCTCGACGCGGCCAGGGGTGCCTCGGCGGCCAGGGTCACGGCCGTCATCCCGCACTACGGCTACGCCAGGTCCGACAAGAAGGCCATGCCGCGGGTATCGATCGGCGGCCGGCTCGTGGCCGACCTGCTGGTGACCGCCGGGGTCAGCCGGGTGCTGGCGATGACCCTGCACGCCCCGCAGGTGCACGGGTTCTTCTCGGTGCCCGTCGATCACCTGCACGCGCTGCGCGAGCTGGCCGGTCACTTCAGCGGCGTGGACCTGAGCAACGCGGTGGTGGTCTCCCCGGACCTGGGCAACGCCAAGCAGGCCGCCGCGCTGGCTCGGATGCTCGGCCTGCCGGTCGCGGCGGGCGCGAAGGAGCGGCACAACGACGAGCGGGTGACGATCAGCTCGATCATCGGCGAGGTGGACGGCCGGGACGTGATCGTGCTGGACGACGAGATCGCCCGCGGCACCACCATCGTCGAGCTGCTCGGCGTGCTGCGCGAGCACGGCGCCAGGTCGGTGCGGATCGCCTGCACGCACGGCCTGTTCTGCGACGGGGCGCTGGACCGGATCCGGGCCGCCGGGGACGTGACGGAGATCGTCTGCACCAACACCGTGCCGGTCCCGGTCAGCGAGGCGCACCCGGAGCTGACGGTGATCTCCATCGCGCCCGCGCTGGCCGAGGCGATCCGCCGGATCCACGAGGGCGAGTCGGTCAGCGCCCTGTTCGACCCCAGCTAGCGAGAGCAGGGCCCGCCCGGCGCCGCTAGTTCAGGAAGTAACTGGACCCGCCGGTCTGCGGGTTGGTGACCTGCGCCGGGACGCTGAACGAGCCGGACCTGGCGAAGGTCAGGGTCAGCGTGATGTCCGTGCCGGCCTTCATCGGGCGCGCGCCGGTGATGACCAGGTGGTAGCTGTTGGGGTCCAGCCGGATCATGGTGTGGCCGGGAACCCGGATCGAGGTCACCGCCCGCGCCCCGTCCGTCGCCGCGGGGCCGCGCAGCGTCACGGTGCCGCCGGCGCTGGTGCGCGCGGAGACCAGCCGGTCGGCCGCGCCGTTGTTCCTGATCACCAGGTAGGCGTCGGTGGCCCCGCCGTTCTGCGGCGCCCCGACGTAGGCGGTCGCCAGCTCCATCACCGGCCCGCTCGCCTCGGCCCGGACGGCGCAGCCCGACAGGGCGGCGCCGAGCACGACGGCGAGCGCGACGGCCGCGCCCCTGACGAGGCCGCTGGCCAGCGGCCCGGTGGACGGCCCGCGCCACGGCGCGCGGGCGGCGTTCCTCAGCATGATGTTCGCTCTCCGTTCGGTCACGGCGCGAACCATCGTCTCACGCCCCCCGCGCGCCGGCGGCGTCAGGAGTAGTCGCGGAACGCCGGCCAGGCCCGCGCCCAGCTCACCCGCCGCCCGGTGGCCAGGTAGAGCGGGGCGCCCTGCTCGTCGTCGCTGACCCCGAGCCCGTTGCGGAACACGGCGATCCGGCGGACCGCGGCGAACTCGCGGCGCAGCAGCGCGGGGGAGACGTTGACCGCGATGACGCCGGTGTCCCGGGCCGGCGGCGGCCCCCAGAGCCAGAAGTTGTTGGCCCCGCTGTAGGCGGCGGGCAGCCCGTCCGCCTGGCCGAACCGGTCGATGGCCCCGGCCTCCCCGTAGTTCCCGGTGAGGATCGCGGTCCTGGCCCGCGCGGCGGCCGGCAGCGCGCGGTACTCCCGCGCGGTCAGCGCGACCAGCTTCGGCCAGGCGATCGTCTCGCCCAGGTCGTAGTTGATCTTCTGCAGCGGCACGGTGCGCAGCGTCGCGGCCGGCAGCACGGGCACGGCGATCGGCAGGGCCAGCAGCCCGGACGCCACCATCGCCGCCCCCGTCCCGAGGCCCGCGGGCCGCCGCGCGCCCCCGGCGGCCCGCCGTTCCTCCAGCCGCCGCCCGAGCGGCACGCAGCCCGCCGCGAACAGGAAGGTGAAGATCGCGCCAGGGTAGTACGGCTTGCCGCCGAGCACGAAGAACAGCGCGAGCGCGGCCACGCTGGCGATCGCCAGCGGCCGGAAGCGCCGCGCCTCCGGGCTGCGCAGCGCCCAGATCAGCCCGCGGATCCACAGCGGCGCCAGCGCCAGCCCGGTGTAGAGGACCTGAGCCGGCCAGTAGGCCAGGCGGTTGAGCCCGGCCTGGCCCTGCAGCGCGCCGAACACGGCGAACTGCGGCCAGCCGTGCGCCGCCTGCCACAGCACGTCGGGCAGCGCGATCGCGACGGCGAGCGCGGCCCCCGCCGCGAGCCACCAGCTCGCCGCGAGCCGCCGCGCCGGGGTCAGCGCGAACCCGGCGGCCAGCGCGGCCACCAGGAACCAGATGTTCCACTTGGCCTCCGCCGCGACCCCCGCGCACGCCCCGATGGCCAGCCACCAGCGCCGGTCGCCGCTGATCAGCAGCCTGAGCACGAGCAGCAGGGTGACGGTCCAGAACACCATGTCAGGCACGGTGGTAGTGAGCAGGTGCATGGCGCCCAGGTACTCCGCGCAGGTGGCGGCGGCCAGCGCGGCGAGCACCTGGCCGGCCCGCCCGGCGCCGAGCATCCGGCTCATCGCGGCGGTCGCGACGACCAGCCCGGCCAGGGCCAGCGCCGGGACCAGCCGCAGCGCGATCAGCGAGTTCCCGGACAGCGCGGCGGTGAGCCGCGCCAGCAGCGGGGTGACCGGCGGCTGGTCCACGTAGCCGAACGCCGGGTGCTGCCCGGCGGCCAGGAAGTACAGCTCGTCGCGGTGGTAGCCGTACCGGGTCGCGAAGGCCATTTCCAGCCCGAACGCGGCCGCCGCGATGAGCGCGATCCAGCGGGCCGGTGCCGGCGCGGCGGCGGCCTGGCCGGCGGGCCGGTCCTGCCCGGCGAGCGCGGCGGCGGGGGTGCCGGCGGCGGGGGTTGTGGTCATGTCGGCCATGCTCGCCCGCCGGGGCGGCCGTGCGCGCCGGCCTGCGGGCTGAACCTGAGACCGCCCCGCGGGTAGCGTCGCGGCGCCCGGTCTCCCGCTGAGGTAGCAGAAGCCGGATCAGCCTCCGGGACGATGCCGCCCCGCCGGGCGCGTTCTACGATCATGGACGTGAAGTGGCTGGCGGCCAGGGCCGCCGCGGTCTCGCCGCGACTGCAGGACCTGATCCTGGGCCTGGTGATCGCGGCCGTGAACGTGGGTACCGCGCTGCCCTACCGGGCGCAGCTCGCCGCCGTCCGGCCCCGCTCGGCGCAGTTCCCGTTCATCGGTCACCTCTCCCCGCTCGCCCTCGCGATGGCGCTGCTGGTGCTCCAGGCGGTGCCGCTGATCTGGCGACGGTCCTGGCCGGTCGGGGTGATCCTGGCCACCGGGCTGCCCCGGTCGGTCTATGACCAGCTCGGCTTCGGGTACGCGCCGGTCCCGCTCGGCCCGGCCATCGCCTACTACACGGTGATGCAGCGCTGCTCCACCGGCGTCCGGGCCGCGGTGTCCGCCGTGGTCCTGGCCGGCATCGTGGTGTCCCAGTCGCTGCCCGGCCACAGCGAGCCCTACGACTTCTTCGTCGCGGTGCTGATCTTCGCCACCGCCGGGATGGCCGGCATCACCAGCCGGACCAGGCGCGCCTACCTGGCCGAGGTGGAGGCGCGGGCCGAGCGGGCCGAGGCCGAGCGGGACCGGCAGGCCGCGCTGGCCGCCGCCGCCGAGCGCGGCCGGATCGCCAGGGAACTGCACGACGTGGTGGCCCACCACGTCAGCCTGATGGCGGTCCAGGCCGAGGCCGCGGACGCCCTGCTGCCGGATCAGCCGTCCGCCGCGGCGGCCTGCGTGCGGGTCATCGGCGACACCGGCCGCCAGGCGCTGGCCGAGCTGCGGCGGCTGCTCGGCGTGCTGCGCGGACCCGGCGAGCAGCCGCGGGCCGCGCCGGTACCGTCGCTGGGCGAGCTGGAGACCGTGCTCGCCCAGGTCCGCGAGGCCGGCCTGGCCGTCGACCTGAGCGTCGAGGGCGCCCAGGTCGAGCTGGCCCTCGGCGTCGGCCTGACCGCCTACCGGATCGTGCAGGAGGGACTGACCAACGTGCTGCGGCACTCGGCGGCCCGCCGGGCCAGCGTCACGCTGCGCTACGAGCCCGGCTTCGTGACAGTCTCGGTCACCGATACCGGCCAGCCGTCCGGGGGTGGGTTTGACCCGGCGCGGCGGCACAGCGAGACCGAAGCCGCCGGGGGCGGGTTCGGACGCGCCGGGGGTGGGCTTGACCCGGCGCGGCGGCACAGCGAGACCGAAGCCGCCGATGGCGGGTTCGGACTCGCCGGGATCACCGAGCGGGTCGCGTCCTGCGGCGGAACGCTGTCCATCGGCCCGACCAGCGCCGGCGGCTTCGGCGTGACCGCCCGGCTGCCGGCGCTATGAGCGCCGCGATCCGGGTGCTGGTCGTGGACGACCAGGAGCTCGTCCGCGCCGGGTTCTGCGTGATCCTGGAGGCCGCCGACGGGATCGCCGTGGCCGGGGAGGCCGGGACCGGCGCGGAGGCCGTGGCCGCCGCCCGCGAGCTGGCGCCCGACGTGGTGCTGATGGACGTGCGGATGCCGGAGATGGACGGCATCGAGGCGACCAGGCAGATCACCGGCGGGGACCGGGCCGCCGGGCCCGGGTGGTCATGCTGACCACGTTCGACCTGGACGACTATGTGTACGAGGCGCTGCGCGCGGGGGCCAGCGGCTTCCTGCTCAAGGACGCGCCGAGGCACGACCTGATCGCGGCGGTGCGCCGGGTCGCGGCCGGCGACGCGCTGCTGGCCCCGTCGGTGACCATGCGGCTGATCGAGGCGTTCGCCAGGCGGCCGCCGCGGACCCTGCCCGCGCCGTCCAGGCTGGCGTCGCTGACCGCGCGCGAGCGCGACATCCTGCTGCACGTCGCGCGCGGCGCCAGCAACGCCGAGATCGCCGCCGAGCTGGTGGTCAGCGAGGCGACCGTGAAGACGCACGTCGGGCACCTGCTGGCCAAGCTGGGCCTGCGGGACCGCGTCCAGGCCGTGGTGCTGGCCTACGAGACCGGCCTGGTCGTGCCCGGCCAGCCGCCGCCCGGCTAGCCCCGGTCGATGGCGGTGTGCAGCAGGCCGAGCGGCGGGGAGCCCAGGGCGAGCATCGCCACGTGGAACCGCTTGAGCGAGAACTCCTGGCCCCATTCCTTGCGGGCCCGCTCGCGCAGGGCCATGATCTCCAGCTTGCCCCAGGTGTAGCGGCCGTAGGTCGGGTCGAAGGTGGCCCGCTTCGCCTCGGACGCCGCCGCTACGCCGGTCAGGTGGGTGTCCGACTCGAACCTGCGGGTCGCCTCCGCGACCGTCATCCCGGCGGTGTGCACGCCGATGGCGCAGGCCAGCCGGGTGACCCGGATCAGCGCCTCGATCCAGACGCCGATCGCGAACCGGGGGTCGTCCGCGCAGAAGCCCTCCTCGACGAACAGCTCCTCGGCGTAGTGCGCCCAGCCCTCGACGAACGCCTTCGAGTGCAGGGTGCGGCGGACCGGGGAGGTCATCGCGCGCAGCGCGCGGCCGTGCGAGAAGTGGCCAGGCGCTACCTCGTGCGCGGTGATGGCCGGCAGGGTGGTGTCGCTGAACACCGCCAGCCAGTCCTCGATCTCGCTGGCCGGCCAGTACGGCTCCGGCGGCGTGATGTGGTACCAGGACGGGCCGTCGGGCTCGCCGGGCGCGGCCGGCGACATCATCGCCATGGCCCAGCGCCGGCTCTCCGGGGCCAGGCCGACCCGGCACTCGCCGCCGTTGTCGGGGACCAGGTCGTGCTCGGCGGTGAAGTCGATGACCCGCTGGGTCCAGGTGCGGGCCGCCGCCAGCACGCCGTCGATGTCGGGGTGCTGGCGGATCAGCCCGCGGACCACCTCGAACGGCCGGGCGTCCGGGTCGATCCGCGCGCAGCTGTCGGCGAGCCTGGCCAGTCAGCCGGTCCCGCTCGGCGTCGGCGCGCTCGCTCAGCCGGCCCAGGTCGAGCTGCGTCGCCTCGGCGCTGCTCATCAGCGCGGTCAGGCCAGCCGCCGCCGAGGGCGGCGTCCGGGCTGCCGTGCCGCTTCGCCTGCTCGACGACCTCGACCAGCCGCTGCGTGCGCGGCCAGCGCCCGGTCCCGGTCCGCCGGGTCGGCGTCGGCCGGGATGCCGGCGGCCAGGCCGGGATCCCGCTGGACAGCGCGTCGGCGACCGGGCCGCTGACCTGGTCGAGCGCGTCGAGGCCGCGTCGATGGCCTCCGGCCAGGCGGCCAGGTGCGCCCGCCGGGCCGCGTCCCGCTCGGCGGCGGGCGCGTACTCGCGGTCGTAGCAGGCCAGGTCGAGGTTTTCCAGGTGCGGGCCGGGGTCGCGGCGGTGCAGCTCCAGGTCGCCGAGGGCGACCCGGAGGGTGGCGGCGGCCGCGCTCAGGTGGGCCTCGTCGAAGGCGTCGTCCTGCGGGTCGAGGTCCGCCGCCGCGGCCAGTGCCGCCAGCCCGGCGGTGACCCCGGCCCTGGACAGGTCCTGAACCTGGCCGTCGTACTCGTGCCGGCCGGCGTACTCGCGGACCTCGGCCATGGTCAGGTCGCAGACGGCGCGCAGCCGCGGGGTCAGGTCATCCATGACCGCACGGTACCGGTCAGCGCGCGCGAAGCGGGCGCCGGGCCACGATGCCCGGCGCCCGCTTCCTGCTGGGCTAGTTCCGGCTAGGGAATGCCCACGCCCGGCACGACCGGCCCGATGACCAGTACCCGGCGGTGCGGGCACGACTTGAAGAAGAACGGCAGCTTGGTCGAGCTGCCCTGATGCGGCGCGCGGACCGCCAGGCCCGTCGTCCGACCGGGCGCCTGCACACGTTGCCGGCCTCGATGAAGCCGACCGTGGCGTGCGCGGTCTGGCCCGGCCACAGCTCGACCGTGCCGTGCCGCTGCGACAGGTGCCTGGCCGCCTTGCCGACCTGGTGGCCGGAGGAGCCGATGCCCCAGACCCGCGGGAAGCCCTGCAGCTTGCACGCGTGCCTGCTGGTGTTGGTGAACTCCACCGGGCGGAACGATAGTGCCGGCGGTGCCGCCCCCGTTGCCCAGGCCGAGCCAGATCGTCGGTCTGCCATTCCTTGCAGCGCGGCAGCCCCCAGGCTGCCTTGGCGTGATGCGTGCTGCCGTGCGTCGACGGCGCGCTCGCCGCCATGGCGGTCCCCGGCAGTAAGGCCGCCGCGCAGAGCAGCGCCGTGCCGCCCAGGATGCGGCGGGTAGCGCGGAATGTCAGCTTCATCGACTTGCCCCCTTCTTTCCGGGCCGAGGCCCGTTATCTCTGCGGCCGCTACCAGGCTGGTCGCGGGTCCTCGGGTCGCGGCGGCCGGTCGGCTCGCCAGGTGCGACCGTCTTGGTGGCTAGGCGGTTCCCCGCCGCGCCCGGCCCTGCTGCACCGGGTGAACGGTCAGCACCGGCCCGCCGCTGATCACGGCCTTGCAGGCCGGCACCGAGTGCGGCAACGTAGGTGGCGTCCTGCGTCCCCGGCGCCACCACGCGCAGTCCGGCGGCGGTGACGGGGTGGCACTTGCCGGCCGGGTAGTTCGCCGTGTCGAGGATCTGCAGCCAGGCGTGCGCGACCCCGCCGGGGGCCAGCAGCACGCTGCGGGCGGGTACCGCGCGGTCGACGGCCGCCTCGGTGCCGATCTGCTGGCCAGACTGGCCGGTGGTGAACGCGACGGCCGGGTAGCCGGCGAGCTGGCAGGCCCGCCCGGAGGTGTTGGTGAACTCGATCGGCAGGAAGTAGGTGCCCGCGGCCACCCCGGCGGCCGAGGTGTCGAGCTGGACCCGCAGGCCGCCGGCCTGGCAGTCCTGCGTGCGGCCGGCCGAGGCGGCGGGGCGCGGCGTGCTGCCGGCGCCCTGGCCGGCCGCCGAGCGTGCCCGGCTTGCCGCAGCCGGCCGCCAGCAGCGCGGCCAGCACGAGCGGCATGAAGATGCCCGCGTGGCGCGGCAAGCGTGTCAGCATCAGCGTCGCCTTCCTGGCGGCCGGGAATTGGACCCTTGATGAGTACGACGCAGCTAGCGCGGCCCAGGGTTGTTCGCCGTCGCGATCAGGTTGCTCGCCGGGGGCAGCTATGAGCCGTTGGCTCCCGGCCTGACCACGAAGATCCCCAGGGTGCTGCCGCCCGGGACCCGCCCGGTGCATGTCGTGGCGGTGATGCTCGCGTACAGCGGGGTGACCTGGCCCGGCGGGTAGACCCGCAGCCAGTGCGCGCTGACCGGCTTGCACAGGGCGGCCGGGTAGTTCTGCGCGATCGTGACCTGCAGCGCCGCGTGCGCCACGGCGCCCGGCGCCAGCGTCACCAGCGACGGGCCGAACTGCGGGTTGCGCACCGCCTGCCCGCCGAGCTGGCGCCCGCCAGGCCCGGACACGAACGACACGCCCGGGTAGCCGTAGAGGGTGCACGGCTGCCCCGAGATGTTGGTGAAGTCCAGCGGGTAGAAGACGCTGCCCGCCGTGCCGCCGGGCGGCCCGAGGCTCGCCCTGAGCGCGCCGGTCGCGCAGTCAGCCAGCGGGGCAGGGGCCGGCGCTGGCGCCGGGGCGCTGCTGGCCGGCTGCGGAGCGGGCGCCGGCCCGGACGAGGATGAGTGCCCGGAGCGACGCGGCGGCCTGGCGGCCGGGGTGGTGGTGTGCACGATGACCGGCGGGGCGTGCCCGGAGCGGCTGACCGGGCCAGGCGATCCGGAGTGCGTGCCCAGCCGCCGGGCGCCGCGGGCGTCCGCGCGGGGATGGCCGGCCTGGCTGGCGCACGCGGCCGTCAGGAGGCCAGCGCACGCCAGCGCCGCGGCACAGGCGATTCGGGATCCGGCTAGCGTCATCGGCGTCGCCTCTCGTCGGAGCCGCCGGGGGAGCGGCTTCGTCTTGTACGACGCAGATCAGGCCAGCAGGGTTGTTTCCGCAGGTCGGGCTAGGGACTAGCGGCTACGGGTTACCGCTGCCCGAGCGCACCGCCTGCACGCTGAGGATGTTGATCTTGGTGTTCGCGCAGGTGTCCGAGCTGTACTTCACGTACAGCGGCGCGGTCTGCCCCGGCGGGTAGACCCGCAGCCAGTGCGCGTGCGCGAGATGGCAGCGCGAGGCCGGGTAGTTCTGCGCCACCACGACGTTGAGCTGCGCGCTGGCCTCGGCGCCCGGTGCCAGCGTAATCAGCTCGCGGCTGGTCGCGGAGTCTTCGCCGGCCGGCTTGCCGATGGTCGAGCCGCCGGGGCCGGACACGAACGAGACGCCCGGGTACCCGTACAGCGTGCACGCCGAGGATGAGCCGTTGGTGAGCTGGACCGGCACCACGACGCTGCCGGCCGTGCCGTTGCCCTGGCCGATGGACAGCCGGAGCGCCGACGACGCGCAGGCGGACGAGCCGCCGCCCGCCGTGGTCGGCGCCGAGCTGGTGCCGGCCGGGGCCGACGCGGCGGCGCTGCTGGACGGGGCGGCCGTCACGGTGACCGTCGAGGTGGAGCTGGCGGACGAGCCCCCGGATGAGCCGCAGGCGGACAGCAGCAGCGCGCCGCAGCCAAGGACGGCGGCGGCGGCCAGCCGCCGGGCTGCCGGGACGGGGAATGTCATGGGGCTTCCTCCCAGGGGACGTTCAGCCAGCGTTGCGCGGGCCTGCGGGACTTACTGCCGGTTAAGACGCCGCCGGTGCCACTGCGGTTGGCGATTTTGCCCGGGCGTAACGTCGGGGCAGAACCGCGCAGGAGGCATTGTGTCGCAACCCCCGCCCTTCACCACCCGCCCCCAGCTCGCCGGCACCTTCGGCATGGTCGCCTCGACGCACTGGCTGGCCACCGCCGCCGGGATGGCCGTGCTGGAGAAAGGCGGCAACGCCTTCGACGCCGCCGTCGCCGCCGGCTTCGTGCTCCAGGTCGTCGAGCCGCACCTGAACGGCCCGGCCGGCGAGGTCCCCGTCATCGGCTGGGACGCCGCGGGCGCGGGCACCTTCGTGCTGGACGGCCAGGGCCCGCGCCCGCCGCGGCCACCCTGGAGGCCTACCAGGCCCTCGGGCTTGACCTGGTGCCGGGCACCGGGCTGCTGGCCGCCTGCGTGCCCGCCGCGTTCGGCACCTGGATGCTGCTGCTGGCGCAGGTACGGCACCATGCGCCCCGGCGACGTGCTGCAGTACGCGATCGGCTACGCGCGTGACGGCTACCCCATGCTGCCCACCGCGAGCGCCTCCATCGAGGCGGTGGCACCGGTCTTCCGCGAGCACTGGCCCAGCTCCGCCGAGGTCTACCTGGCGAACGGCGTGCCGGCCGCGGGAGCCCGTTTCGCCAATCCGGTGCTCGCCGCCGTCTACGAGCGCATCGTGGCGGAGGCGCAGGCCGCCGGGAGCGACAGGGAAGCGCAGATCGAGGCGGCCAGGCGGGCCTTCTACGAGGGATTCGTCGCCGAGGCCATCGCGGGTTACCTGGACGGCGCCGAGGTCATGGACATCACTGGCGAGCGGCACCGCGGCGTGCTGTCCGGCGATGACCTGGCGCGCTGGCGGGCCAGCGCCGAGGCGCCGGTCACCGCCCAGTTCCGGGGCTACACCGTGTGCAAGACCGGCCCGTGGGGCCAGGGGCCGGTGTTCCTCCAGCAGCTCGCGCTGCTCGACGGCTTCGACCTGGACGGCATGGGCGCCGGCAGCCCCGAGCTGATCCACGTCATCACCGAGGCGTCCAAGCTCGCCTTCGCCGACCGGGAGGCGTTCTACGGCGATCCCCGGCACAGCGACATCCCGCTGGACGAACTGCTGTCCGCGCAGTATGCCGAGCGGCGCCGCAAGCTGATCGGCGAGGAGTCGTCGGCTGAGCTGCTCCCCGGCGACCCCGGCGGCGTGCCAGGGCGGCTGCCCGAGTACGCGCTCGGCAGGTTCGGCGGCCGGGCCGCGACGGGCGCCGGGGCCGGCGAGCCGACCGCCGCGTTCGGCGTCGCCGCGCCGACGCTCGGCCCCGGCGACACCTGCCACCTGGACGTCGCCGACCGGTTCGGCAACATGGTGTCCGCCACGCCGAGCGGCGGCTGGCTGCAGAGCTCGCCCGTCGTGCCCGGACTGGGCTTCTGCCTCGGCAGCCGGGCGCAGATGTTCTCCCTGACGCCGGGGTTCGCCAGCAGCCTGGCGCCGGGCCGCCGGCCGCGCACCACCCTGTCGCCCAGCCTGGCGCTCCGCGACGGCGAGCCGTACCTGGCGTTCGGCACCCCCGGCGGCGACCAGCAGGACCAGTGGACCCTCGCGGTGTTCCTCAACCACGCCGTGTTCGGGATGAACCTGCAGGAGGCGATCGACTTCCCCGCCTTCCACACCGACCACTTCCCGTCCTCGTTCTACCCGCGCGAGTCGCTGCCCCGGTCGCTGGCCGTGGAGTCGCGGGTCAGCGAGCAGGCGGTTGCGGACCTGCGGAGGCGCGGGCACGAGGTGGACGTGCGGCCGCCGTGGTCACTCGGCCGGGTCAGCGCCATCGCCCGCTCCGGTGGCTTCCTCTACGCCGGCGCCAACCCCCGCGGCATGCAGGGCTACGCCGCCGGCCGCTAGCGCGGCGGCCCCTGGCTAGCCGCGGCGGACCGGGAGGGCGAGGCCGGCGGCCAGGACGGCGGCGATGACCGCGATCGCGCGGACCGGGCCGGCCTGCGGCGCGGGCAGCGCCGCCGCGCCGACCGCGAGGACCAGCAGGCCCAGGCCCGCCGCGAGCACCGGGAGCTGCGGGCGGAGCACGCCGGGCGGGCTTGCCGACTCGGCCAGGTGCGCCGCGAACACGAACGCCAGCAGGGCGACGCCGAGCACGGCGGTGTGCCAGGGCCGCGCCCGGTGCAGCGCCTCCGCCGCCACCACCGCGATGATCATCATCTCCGGCCAGGGCAGCGACCTGGCCAGCTCCGCCGCCCGGCCCGCCAGCCGGACCGGCACGGAGTCGAACGCGTTGCCGCCGATCCGCAGCTCGCCGACGGCGAGCCGGGCCAGGCCGAGGATCGCGCAGGCCACCGCCGCGATGACGGCCAGCCGCAGGCCCGGCCGCGCGCCGCCGGCCGGCACCGCCGCCCAGGCGATCGAGACCGCCGCCAGCAGCGCCGTCACGGCCAGTGCCCTGGCCTGCTGCCGGGTCATGTCCGGCCCGCCAGCATGACCCGCCGCGTGTACGGGGCGAGCGGCTCGTCCAGGCTCTGCACGCCGTCCCAGTGCACCACCGGGATGCCCAGCTCCGTCAGCGAGAACCGGATCGCCTGCTGCTCCAGCCGCCAGATCCGCCTGGCCAGCCTGGCCTCCCGCCGCCGGGGCAGCGTCGGCTCGGCGGTCAGCACGTCCACCACCAGCACGCTGAAGCCGCGCTCGCGCAGGTCGCGCAGCGCCTCGACCAGGCGCGGATGCAGCAGCGGGCTGAACACCAGGATCAGCGCGCCAGGCGGCAGCGCCGCGCGGGGCAGCCGGGTCAGCCCGGCGGCCCGTTCCCAGCCCTGATGGCTGGACAGCAGCAGGTCCATCAGCCGGTGGAAGTGCCGCCGGCCGAGGCCGGGGCCGATCCAGCTCAGCCGGTCGGCGAACACGATCAGCCCGACCCGGTCGCCGCCGGCCAGGTAGCCGGAGATCGTCCCGGCGGCGGCGCGGAACGCCAGGTCCAGGCTGCTGGCGCCCTGCTGCCCCGACGTTGGTGCTGGCGTCGGCGAGTACCACCACGTTCTGCGTCCGCTCGGCGGTGAAGGTGCTGAGCTGGATCGTGCCAAGGCGGGTGGTGGCCGGCCAGTTGATCCGGCGCTGCCGGTCCCCGGGCACGAACTCGCGGACCCCGGCGAACTCGACGCCCTCGCCCACCGCCCGGGACCGGTGCTCGCCCAGCCTGCTCGGCAGCCGGCTGAGCACCACCCGGCGAGTCAGCGTGGCCGGCAGCGGATGGCAGTACACCGCGGGCAGTCCCGCGCTCAGCCGTCCCTCGGTGAGCTGGAACCGGTCGCGCAGCACCACGTCCAGCCGCCCGATCCGCCGGGAGCCCCACAGCTCCGCGCGGAACGGGACCCGCAGCCTGGCGGCGCCGGCGCCCGCCGCCTGGTAGGCCGGCTGGCCGGCCCGGAACGCGTCGGAGCTGGCGATCGAGGCGGTCGCCGCGTAGCCGCGCAGCCCGCCGATCGTCACCGTGACGGCCGCGTCGTCGCCCTCCACGAGCTGCCGCGCGGTCACCCCGACCGCACCGTCACCGTCGCGGGGCGGCCCGGCCGCCAGGCCGCGAGCAGCAGCACCGCCGGCGCGGCCAGCCCGGCGAACTCCGCCCGCCCGGTGATCACCGCCGCCGCCAGCCCGGTCAGCGCCAGGGTGAGCAGCCGCCGGGCGTGCCCCGACAGCGACCAGCTCACCCGGTACCCGGGCGGGTCATCGTCGGCCGGGGCAGCCCAGGCCGGCGACGACGAGGCGGCGGTGGCCGGCGCGGTCATTCGCCCGCCGCGCCCGCCGCGCCTGCCGCCCCGGCCGGGTCGGTGCGCGGCACCGGCACCGTGCCGAGCAGCCGGCCGATCACGTCGTCAGGGGAAACCTGGCGGACCCACAGCTCGGGCCGCAGCGTGATCCGGTGTGCCAGGGCCGGCACCGCGATGTTCTTCACGTCGTCGGGGGTCACGTAATCGCGCTGCCGCAGCAGCGCCTGGCCCCTGGCGAGCTGCACAAGGGCCAGCGCGCCGCGCGGGCTCGCGCCCACCTGGATCTGCGGGTGCGTCCGGGTCGCGCCGACGACCGAGACCACGTAGTCCAGCAGGTCGGGGGAGACCTCCACCTGCTCAAGCGAGGCCCGCATCGCGATCAGCCCGGCGGCGTCCACCACCTCGCGCAGCTCCACCTGCTCGGTGCGCCGGTCCAGCCGCCGCGCGAGCATCGTTATCTCGTCATCCTTGCTCAGGTAGCCGAACCGCAGCCGGACCAGGAACCGGTCGAGCTGCGCCTCGGGCAGCTCGTAGGTGCCCTCGTACTCGATCGGGTTGTCCGTGGCCAGCACCACGAACGGCTGCGGCAGCGGCCGGGTCACCCCGTCCATGCTGACCTGGCCCTCGCCCATCGCCTCCAGCAGCGCGGCCTGCGTCTTGGGCGGCGTGCGGTTGATCTCGTCGGCCAGCAGGAGCTGGGTGAA
Organism: uncultured Actinomycetota bacterium; assembly: GCA_963725175.1. Taxonomy (GTDB): domain Bacteria; phylum Actinomycetota; class Actinomycetes; order Streptosporangiales; family Streptosporangiaceae; genus DASUBV01. Next base: position 62,927 of record CAVRXH010000006.1, on the reverse strand, counting down.
CACCGGCCCTGGCCGGAACACCATCTCGGCCGTCCGCTGGTCATACAGCGGCGCGCCCACCACGTCAGAGGGCAGCAGGTCGGGCGTGAACTGGATGCGCGCGAAGCTCAGCCCCAGCACCTGCGCGAACGACCGGGCGGTCAGTGTCTTGCCCAGCCCCGGCAGGTCCTCAAGCAGCACGTGCCCGCCGGCCAGGATCGCGGTCAGCACCAGCTCAAGCGCCCGGCGGTGGCCGACAACCGCCCGCTCCACCTCGTCCAGGATCTCGGCGCAGCGCTGCGCCGTCTGGCCAGGCGCGTAGCTCACTTCGGTCACAGTCGCTCCAGTCGGTCGATGATGGCGGCCAGCGTGCGCAGCGGGATGCCCGCGCTGGCGCCCTTGTCCTGCGACGGCGGGCGGGCCGGGTCGAGCCAGTACCACAGCCGGTCGCTGCCCAACAGCCGCCGCACCGCCGCCGGGTCCTCGTACAGGCTGACGCCGTGCCGCTGCGCCAGCCGGGCCGCGAGCAGGTGCTCCAGCGTGTGCCGCAGCTCGAAGTCGAAGCCCGTCATCGACTGCGTCGCCGCCGACACCCCCGCCTGACGCCGCCAGAACCCGGCGAACGACGTCACCGCCCGCTCCGCCTGCTGCTCCTCGTAGCCCACCGGCGCGTCGTCCTCCGGCGTCAGCCAGCGCAGCCCGGCCAGCGCCAGCACCCCGGCCACGCTCACCACGATCACCGCCACGGCGGTCCCGCCGTACAGCCAGGCCGCCGCCGTGATCGCGGCGACCGCGACGGCCGCGACCGCCAGCTCGGGCCGGGCCGCCCGCCACCCGGTCACGGCGTGCTCCCAGTGCCCGATTCGGCCGGAACGGACTTGCGTTTCAGCGCCGCCGCGATGACTTCCAGCGCCTGCCGCGCCTGCCCCCGGCGTCCCTCGGGCAGCGGGTGGCTGGAGAACCTGGCCTCGTAGAACAGCTCCGTCAGCGTGCCCGCCTCCCCGGCGGGCACCAGGCCGTCCGCCACCGTCCGGGAGAGCAGCTCATCCGGAGTCTCCGCTTCCCCCCGCGCCGCGCCCGCCCTCGCCAGGCTCGTCTCCATCGCCACGTAACACGCGATGATCGCCAGCCGCGCGTCGTCGTACTCGCGCATCGCCGCCTGGCCCGACGCCACCGCGCGGCGGAGCTGCGCTTCCGCCGTCTCGTCGTCGGTCGGCTCGCCCTCGCCACCCCAGCCGTCATCCGACGTCATCCGCCGGGCGACCAGCACGCAGATCACCGCGAGCAGCGCCAGCCCGATGACGATCGCGATGTAGAGCAGCGCCGTCCCGCTGATCCCGGTTCCGCCGCCGTGACCCCGCAGCCTGAGGTGGCGCGGGAAGGCCGGCGGATGCGGTGTGGCCGTGGTGCGCGGCGGATGCGGCTTGGCCGGGCCGATGTGATCCAGGATCAGCAGCACCGGCATGGCCAGCGCCGCCATGATCAGGAACGCTCGCAGCCCCGCGCGCAGCCCCGCCGCCGGCTGCCCGACGGCCGGGCCGCGCCGGAAGCGCATCGCGATCACGACCAGCAGCCCGACCAGGATCAGCTCCAGGACGATCCCGATGACCAGGCCGTCGGCAGCCAGCGGGCCGTTCCGCCAGCCGCGCGGGTGCACGCTCGCGCGCAGCCCGACCAGGGCGACCGCCAGCAGCACCGCCGCGATGACCAGCCGCACCGCCGTGGCCGGCCGGCCGCCAGGCGCGGGCCGCTCACCTGCCATCAGCACGGACCTCCCCTGGGCACCTCCCGTCTGGGCATCCTACGGCCAGCCCCGGAATCGCCCGAACCGGTATAGACCCCGCCGGCCGGCGGCCCGGCCCAGCCCCGCCCCCGTCAGCCGCCGCCCCCCGCCTCCGGCGGCGGCTCGCCCCGGCCATCTCGCTGAAGCAGCGCATCAGCCTCGTCCGCACGGCCCGCGTCCCGGTAGGCGTTGGCGAGGTTGTTGCGGGAGGTGAGGGTGTGGGGGTGGTCGGTGCCGAGGGCGCGCTCGTAGGCGGTGAGGGTCTGCTCGTGCAGGGTGATGGCGTCGCTGGTGCGGCCCGCGTCCTGGTAGGCGAGGGCGAGGTTGTTGCGGGAGTTCAGGGTGTGGGGGTGGTCGGTGCCGAGGGTGCGCTCGTAGGCGGTGAGGGTGTGCTGGTGCAGGGTGATCGCCTCGCTGGTGCGGGCCGCCTCCTGGTAGGCGAGGGCGAGGTTGTTGCGGGAGGCGTGGGTGTCGGGGTGGTCGGTGCCGAGGGTGCGCTCGCGTGCGGCGAGGGTGTGCTGGTGCAGGGTGATGGCGTCGCTGGTGCGGCCCGCGTCCTGGTAGGCGAGGGCGAGGTTGTTGCGGGAGTTCAGGGTGTGGGGGTGGTCGGTGCCGAGGGTGCGCTCGTAGGCGGTGAGGGTGTGCTGGTGCAGGGTGATCGCCTCGCTGGTGCGGGCCGCCTCCTGGTAGGCGCTGGCGAGGTTGTTGCGGGAGGCGTGGGTGTCGGGGTGGTCGGTGCCGAGGGTGCGCTCGCGTGCGGCGAGGGTGTGCTGGTGCAGGGTGATGGCGTCGCTGGTGCGGCCCGCGTCCTGGTAGGCGAGGGCGAGGTTGTTGCGGGAGTTCAGGGTGTGGGGGTGGTCGGTGCCGAGGGTGCGCTCGTAGGCGGTGTGGGTGTGCTGGTGCAGGGTGATCGCCTCGCTGGTGCGGCCCGCGTCCTGGTAGGCGCTGGCGAGGTTGTTGCGGGAGCTGAGGGTGTCGGGGTGGTCGGTGCCGAGGGTGCGCTCCTGGTCAGCCAGTAGAAGTTCGCCCACGAGGATGGCCTGGGCAGTGGAGTCGCCTAGCTCGTTTAGGAGGTAGACCGCGCACAAGCGGAGCCGGAGGATTTCGCTGTCGAGGGTGTCGTCCCGGCACGTTGCCGCGTGCTGGTGCAGGGCGGTGATCTGGTCGATCAGGTCGCGGACTGCTGGCCGGTGCTGGTGCCAGGTTGAATCAAGCTCTGTGGCCCCGGCGTCGAGCAGGACGGCTGCGAGTCGGCACACGACGGTCAGGCGGTCGGTGGCGGTGAGGTGGTCGCGTATGACGCGGGTGACCAGGCGGTGTGCCGACACTGTGGCGCCGTCGACGCTGAAGGTGAGCAGAGAGGCGCCAGCCAGGCGGCCGAGGGCTTCGTCTGCTGACGCGACGGTGATTTCTTCGGCAACGTCTGCGGAGAACCCGCGTGCGGCGGCGTGTACCAGGGAGCGGGGGATACCGGAGGGGGACAGGACCGCGAGCAGGTCCATGATCGGCGCGCAGGCTCCGGTGCGGTCGGCGGCGGTCACGCTGTCGAGGGCGAGCAGGATGGCGGCGGCGGTGCCGCGCGGGTACTGCCCGGCCGGGGCGGGCGGCAGCAGCTCCGCGAGCGGCAGGTCGCGGAGCCGGCTCAGGTAGGTGGCGTAATCCAGGTGCTGGGCGGCGATGACGGCGGCGGCCTGGGCGAGAGCAAGCGGCAGCCAGCCCAGCTCCGCCGCCAGCTCGCGCGCCCCGGCCTCGTCGGCGCTGCGGGTGCGCTCGGCCAGGAACGCCAGCGCCTCGTCCTCGGTGAAGACCGTGACGTCCACGGGGGTGCCCAGATCGGCGATGGACTGCTCGTTGCTGGTGATGATGACCATGGCCGGGCCGGCGGCCGGCAGGTAGGGCTGGATCAGGTCGGGGTCGGTGGCGTTGTCGAAGACCAGCAGGCAGCGCTCCCCCTCGGTCTCCAGCCGGTGCCGGACCGCCCGGCCGGCGGCCTCCGCGTCCAGGCCGGCGCCGGTGCCCAGCGCGGTCGCGATGGCGGTCAGGCCAGTGAGCAGGCCGCCGAGATCCTCGGCGTTGACCCAGGCGACCAGCCGCCCGTGCTCGGCGATCCTGGCCCTGGCGTAGGCGGCGGCCAGGTGGGTCTTGCCGACGCCGCGCATGCCGGTGACGGCGATGGCCACCACTCGGGAGCCGGGCCCGGCGTCGAGTGCGGCCAGCAGGTCGGCCCGCGCCTGGTACCCGACCGGCTGCTGCGGCACCTCGCCGACCACCAGCGGCGCGTGCTCAGCGGCGGGTGCCACGAGCGGCAGTTCCAGCTCAGGCGCTCGCGCCGCAGGTACGGACACCGGCACCGCGACAGCGCCGTTCCCCGCTAACCCGCCCGGAGCTAACCCGCCCGGCGCGGCTGGCTCCGGCGTCAGCCCGCGATCCTTGCGGCTCTGCCGGAGCTGCGCGACCCCGATCCCGACTGCCGCGACGCCCGCGAGCGACCCGACTACCGTCCAGGTCAGTCCCGCGTCCATGCGGCGACTTTACGGAGAATGACGGGCCGAGCACTACCCGGACCGGCTAACGGTGTTCTCGGAGGCACCGCAGGGCCGCGCGAGATCACTCGCCGGCGGTGACGGCCTTCAGGTCGCCGAACGACTCGCGGATGAGCTGCGGCAGGTCGAGCTGGCCAGGCTCGCTGCTCCACCGCTCGAACGCGATGCGGAACACGGCGATCCCCGCCTCGGCGGCCAGGCTCGCGGCGGGGTCGGCGACGCCGCGCTGGCGCAGCGCCACGGCCAGCGCGGCGGCGAGCGAGGCGAGCTTGATCAGCTCGCGCTCCCGCAGTTCCGGGTTGGCGGCGATGACAGCCTGGCGCTTGTGCGAGAAGTCGCGGCGCTCCTGAATGTCGGCGCCGGCGGCCGCCAGGGCGAGAGCCACCGCGTCGATCGGGGCGGCGGACTCGGGCGCGCTGGCCAGGGTCTTCACGAGCAGATCTTGCAGCGCTTCGGAGCCCGCGAACAAGACCTCGCGCTTATCGGCGAAGTACCGGAAGAAGGTGCGCTGGGTGAGCCCGGCCCGGCCGGCGATCTCGGTCACCGTGGTCTGCTCGTACCCGCGCGCGAGATACAGCTCAAGCGCCGCCTGCTGCAGCCGCTCGCACGCGCCTGGCTCCCATCGCACCATGACCGAATCCTAGTTGATGACAGTCGCTGACATCGTCGGCTATGCTAACGATGACAGTAACTGACATCAGCTATGTTCCCGGCAGCCCCGCCTTCGCGGCGGTCCTGGAGCGGGAACCGCGGGCGACCTGGAGGTCCCTCATGCGAATTTTCGTGACCGGAGCGTCTGGCTGGATCGGCTCTGCCGTCGTTCCCGAGCTGATCGGCGCGGGCCATCAGGTCACCGGCCTGGCCCGCTCGGATGCCTCGGCCACCGCGCTCACCGAGGCAGGCGCGCGGGTCCGTCGCGGCTCGCTGGATGACCTGGACGGGCTACGGGAGGCGGCCGCCGAGTCAGACGGCGTGATCCACCTGGCGTTCCGGCACGATCTCGCCTTCTCCGGGAGCATGCCGGCCGCCGCTGAGGCCGACCGGCGCGCCGTCGAGGCAATCGGCGGGGCGCTCGATGACTCCGGCCGCCCGTTCGTCATCGCGTCCACGCTGCCGCCCGTGCCGGGGCGCGTCGTCACCGAGCAGGACGGCCGCGACGCCGGCGCCGAGGCCCAGGGCGACAGCACGCCCGACCGGCTGGGCACGGCGCGGCTGACGCTGTCGCTGGCCGAGAGCGGTGTCAGGTCCGCCATCGTGCGGCTGCCGCCGACGGTGCACGGCGAGGGCGATCCGTGGTTCATGGCGACCCTGGTCGGCATCGCCCGCGACAAGGCCGCGTCCGGCTACGTCGGTGACGGCTCGAACCGCTGGCCCGCCGTGCACCGGCTCGACGCGGCGCGGCTGTTCCGGCTGGCAGCAGAGCAGGCCCCGGCGGGATCGGTGCTGCACGCGGTCGCGGAAGAGGGCGTGCCGCTCCGCGACATCGCGGAGGTGATCGGCCGGCACCTGGACGTGCCGGTGACCGCCGTGCCCGCCGGGGACGCCGGGCAGCACTTCGGCTGGCTGTCGGCCTTCGTCGCGGCCGACTGCCCAGCCTCCAGCACGCTGACCCGCAAGCTCGTCGGCTGGCAGCCGGCCCAGCCGGGCGTGCTAGACGACCTCGGCAAGGGCCACTACTTCCGCGCTCCCACGGCCTGACCGGGCCACTGGCGCAAGAGTCGGGTGCGGAGCCAGTTCCGGACGAAAGGGCAGCTAGCGGGGGGTGTCCGGGCCGGGGGTGAAGGCGGGGCCGTGGCCGGGGATGATCACGGCGGCCAGGGCCAGGATGCGGGCCCGGCTGGCCGCCAGCGCGTCCGGGTCGTCGCTGAACGGGTCGTCCGCCGGGCCGTCGCTGCCCCACCAGGCGTGCGTGCAGGCGTGCACGCCGTCCGGGGTCGCGGCCAGCGTGGTGATGTCCTCGCCGGTGTGGCCGGGGGTGGCGATCAGCGCGACGGACTCGCTGAGCCGCGCGCCCTCGGCCTCGCGGCTGATCCACAGGTCGCCGTCGTAGGTCGCCCAGTGGTCGTGGATCTTCGCGGCGGGGAACAGCGCGGCGTTGACCGTGTGGTCGGGGTGGTGGTGGCTGAACACCACGTCGGACACGTCGCCCGGCGCGACGCCGTGCCCGGCGATGGCGGCGAGCAGGGAGTCGCGGGAGGAGACCATGCCGGGGTCCACCACGATCACCGCGTCGCCGTCGATGATCAGCGTGACGGTGCCGCCGACATGCTCGCCGTCGTCCGCCTCGCGCAGGTACCCCTCATGGACGACATGCACCCGCGCAGTTCCGGTCGCCGGAAACGACAAATCTGTCATGTCCGCAGACGATACGCCCCTCGCGGACGGAGGCCTGCCGCCGGCTCATCCGGCCGCCGCGCCGCGCTGCGGAGACAGTCGGTCCATGATCGGGGAGCATTTTGGGCGTATACGACCCCAAAATGCTCCCCGATCCCCGCGCGAGGGTGCCTGACCAAGATCAGGCCGCCGTCACCGTCGCCGTCACCGGCCCGCGCCGGCGCGGCCGCGCTAGCGGCCGGCCTTGGCCTTGGCGGCGGCCTTCCGCTCCTTCTTGTGGGCGCGGACCCTGGCGAGGGAGTCGTCGTCGGTGATGTCGGCGACCGAGACATACGAGCCCTCGTGGCCGAACGGCCCCGCGGCCTCACGCCAGCCCTCCGGCCGCACGCCGAGCTGCTTGCCGAGCAGCGCCATGGTGATCTGCGCCTTGTAGGCACCGAAACCGGGCAGCCTGGACAGCCGGGCGCGCAGCTCGGCGGCATCGGCGACGGTGGACCAGACCCGATCGGCGTCGCCGTCGTAGTCGTCGGCGACGATCCGGCCCAGCTCCTGTACCCGGGCGGCCATCGCGCGGGGGAACCGGTGCAGCGCGGGCCGCTCGGAGAAGACCGCGGCCAGCGCCTCGGGATCGAACTCGGCCAGCTCCTGGGCGGTCGGCTCGTGGCCCAGGCGCACGGCGAGCTGGTAGGGCGAGCTGAAGGCCTTCTCCAGCGGGACCTGCTGATCCAGCAGCATGGCGATGAGCAGGGCCAGCGGGCTGCGGGACAGCAGCTCGTTGGCGGCGTCCTCCACCGGCAGCGACAGTGACATGGGGCCTCCGTAATTCGCGGACTCCATCATCCAGCATGGCCGGCTCCGGAACACCGGGACCCGGCCGCCCGTTCAACAGGGTGGCAGGTGTGGTTGAGTTGACCACGTCAGCAGTACTAGCGGCCCGGCCGCTACGGAGGGAGCCCGCCTTGACGCCTCACATGAAGATCGGCATCGCCGGTGTCGTCATCGGGCTGATCCTGTTCATCATCAGCCCGTGGCTGGCACTCGGCGTGATCGTGCTGGCCGTCGCCGTCCCGGCGATCGCCTACGCGATGCTGGACCCGTCGCAGCGGCGGCGGCTCCGGGAGAACCGCCGCCGCAAGCAGCTCGGCAACTAGAGCCTGTCCGGTCACAACAGCCTCAAGCCCGGTCAGGCACGGAACACTCCGGGGTCCTGGGGCCATAGTGACGCGGCCGCAGACAGCCGCGAATGTCAGACCCCGCTATTAGGCTCCCCGCCGTGCGAGAACTCATTGACGCCCTGGTCCGGTCCGCCGAACGAGAGGGCATGGAACTCTACGGAGTGCACGTCTACCGCCGCGGTGCCGAGCCGGTCGAACGCAGGCTCCGCTCGGACGACCGAGTCGACGTGCGGTCGGTCTCGAAGACCTTTACGTCCGTAGCGCTTGGCATCGCCGAAGCCGAAGGCCGCCTCGCCCTGGACGACCCCGCCCTCCAGTACTACCCCGAGCTAGCCGGCTCTGCCGCGCCCCGCCTGGACCAGGTCACGCTCCGGCACCTGCTCATGATGACGTCCGGTAGCCCGTACTCCTGGTCCGCCTACGACCCTGTCGTGGTCCCGGACCTAGCCGCTGACTTCTTCGCGACCCCGCTCGCGCACGAGCCCGGCACGTATTTCAGGTACACCGGCATCGGCCCGTACGTAGCGGCCCGCGCCCTGCGCGCCGCGACCGGCGCCAACGTCCGCGACTACCTGCTGCCCCGCCTCTTCACCCCGCTGGCCATCCACAACCCCCAGTGGCACACCTGCCCCCTCGGCCATCCGGTAGCGGAGAGCGCCCTCTACCTGAGGACGTCCGAACTGGCCCGCTTCGGCCGCCTCCTGCTAGACGAGGGCCGCCACGAAGGCCGCCAGCTGGTCCCCGCCGAATACTGCGCACGAATCGCGACAGAGACCGTCCCGACCGTGCAGGACCCGACAGACGAAGGCTTCCGCCTCTCGGACAGTTACGGCCTCGGCGTCTGGTGCACCTCCGGGGAAAAAACGTACAAAATGGCAGGCCTCTACGGCCAGCTCTGCATAATCTCCCCGGATAAGGAAGCGGTGGTAACCGTAACCGCCCACGTGGAAGGGGGCGGCTCCCAGCGAACCTCTATAACAGCCCTGATAGACGAAGAGATCGTAGCCCGCCTGTAAAGGCAAGTGCTCCTCGGACATCCAGGGAACACTCCGGGGCCCTGCGCCGATGTGAGCAACGAGACGGATTCCCTGTTGTGCTTGTGGGTCGAGCCCTGGGCGCCGGATCAGCCGAGCAGGCCGCGCTAGCTGAGCAGGCCGGGGAACAGCAGCGACAGCTCGCGCGGGTAGGCGGCGATCAGGCGCAGCTCGTCGTCGGTCAGCGGCTTGCCCGTCGCTGACGCGCAGACCTGGACAAGCCGGAAAATAAGGTCGGCCTGGTCACCCACCTCGATGCCGAGCCCGTCCAGCACATGCCGGAACCCGGCCATCCCGCCGTACTCGCCGGTCAGCACGACGCGGCCCTGGGTGGCCTGCCAGTCGGCGGGGAATGGGCCGAGCGCGTCATCGTCATACAGCTCGTAGTTGTGCCGGTCCTTGAGCGCGCCGTCGGCGTGGATGCCCGATTCGTGGGCAAACGCGTTCCGCCCGGTGCCTGGCTGGTTCTGCGGCAGCGGCTGGCCGAAGGCGTAGCTGGCCCACAGCCCGAACCGGCGCGCCCAGGACAGGTCCAGCTTGTCCCCGATGGCAGCCTTCCCGCTGACCCCGAAGGCGTGCGAGAACGCCAGGATGCAGGACAGCAGGTCGGCGTTGCCCGACCGCTCGCCGATGCCGTTGACGCAGGTGTTCACCCAGGCGTCCTGCCCGGCGTCCAGGTCGCCGAGGGCGCCGGACACCGAGTTGGCGACGGCCATGCCCAGGTCGTTGTGGCAGTGCGTCTCGACCGGGATGCCGACGGCGGCGGCCAGCCGGGCGAACCGCTCGCGGATCCGCCCGGGGGAGTCGCCGCCGATGGTGTCGCAGTACCGGACCCGGCTCGCCCCGGCCTCCTTCGCGGCGGTGGCGAACTCCAGCAGGAAGCCGTCGTCGGTGCGCGACCCGTCCTCGGCGTTGACGCCGATGGTCAGCGCCCCCGAGGCCTTCGCGGCGGCGACGGCGCCGGTCATCTCCCTGAGGATTGCCGCGCGGTCCAGCCTGCCGCGGAACTTGTGCGCGATCATCTGGTCCGAGGTGGAGATCGACAGATTGTAGTGTCGCAGCCCGAGCGGCGCGGCCTTCTCCACGTCCTGCGCGATGGCCCGGCACCAGCCCGACAGCCGCAGGTCGCCGAACGCCCCGGCCTGGGCCAGCGCCACGTTCGCCCGGACGTAGGGGACCTCATGGAACAGGAAGGGGAAGCCGATCTCCGACTGCGCCACGCCCAGCCGGCCCAGGTAGAAGTTGACCATTGTCTTCCCGAACTTGGACAGTCCGGTCCGTGCCGTCTGCACGCCGTCGCGGTTGGTGACATCGAGGAAATGAACCGTGGGCACTGGCCGACCTCCGCTACTCGGTCCGCGTTGAGTTGATTAACAGTGTATAGAGTTAATCAATGTTGATTATGATCAACTATGCTGGCCGGACGCTGGGAGGGACCGGATGACTGAGTGGATCAGCGCGGCCGAGGCGGCCGGGCGGCTGGGCGTCAAGCCCGCCACCCTGTACGCCTATGTCAGCAGGGGGGTGCTGGAGCGGCGGCGGGAGCCGGGCAGCAGGGCCAGCATGTTCGACGCCGACGACATCGCCGCGCTGGCCCGCAAGGGCAGGCCGCGCCGCGCGCAGGCCGGCACCGAGCTGCTGATCGAGTCCGCGCTGACCCAGATCTCCGGGGACCGCCCGTGGTACCGGGGCCGGGACATGATCGGGCTGGCTCGGCGGGAGTCGTTCGAGCGGGTTGCCGAGCTGCTGTGGACCGGCGACCTGGACGGCGGGGGCGCGGATGGCAGCGGTGACAGCGGAAACGGCGAGGACGGGCCGGGCTGGCGGGCCACGCAGGCCGCGCTCGCGGCCGGGTCCGCCGCGCGGGACGCGCTGCCGGACGGCACGCTGCCGCTAGAGCGGCTGCAGGTGATCGTGCCGGCGATGGCGGCCACCGACCCGCTGCGGCTGCACCTGGACCCGCCGGCGGTGATCGCGGCGGGCCGGGCGCTGATCGCCGGGATGGCGGACAGCCTCGCGCCCGCGGCTGCCGCCGGCGGCGGGCCGCGGGGCGGGGCGGATGCGGGCGCTGGGGCGAATCAGGGCAGCGGGGCGGGCGCGGCCGGCGGCGGCGCGGTCGCTCCGGACGGTGCCGGCGTGGCAGGGTCAGTGGCGGCGCGGGTGGCCAGGGCGCTCTGCCCGGGACCCGCGCCCGCCGGGCTGGTGGCCGCCGTGCAGGCCGCCCTGGTGCTGGTCGCCGACCACGAGCTTGCCCCGTCCACCTTCGCGGTCCGGGTCGCCGCGTCGGTGCGGGCCGACCCCTACGCGGTGGTCGCCACCGGGCTCGGCGCCCTCGGCGGCGCGCTGCACGGCGGCGCGACGCTCGGCGCCGAGCTGATGCTGCGCGCCGCGGCCGGTCCGGGCGACGCGCCGCACGTCGTGGGCGACCTGCTGCGGCGCGGCGAGCGGATCCCCGGCTTCGGGCACTTCGTGTACAAGTCGGGCGATCCGCGGGCCGTCCTGCTGATAGAAGTGGTGTCCCGGCACGCGCCGCGGTCGCCGCGCCTCGCGGCGGCCCGCGCCGTGCTGGCGGAGGCGCGCCGCCGGGCGCTGCCGGAGCCGAACATCGACTTCGGGCTGGCCATGCTGGCCAGCGTCGGCGGGCTGGCCGCCGGTGCGGGCGAGGCCATCTTCGCGGTCGGGCGGACCGCCGGGTGGATCGCGCACGCGCTAGAGGAGTATGACCGCAATGCCCCGATCCGGCCCCGCAGCGTCTACACGGGACCGCCGGCGCAGGCGGGCTGACTTGAGCACGGCCCCGGTATAGCCGATGGCCTTACCGGGCAGGTCAACTGCATCTAGAGCGGGCCGGGCAGCCGGCCAGGGGGTTTGCCGTGATCGAGATCTTTGCCATCGACACCCCGTCGCTGGGCGACCGGGCTTACCTGGTGGCCGGCGGCGCGACCGCCGTCGTCATCGACGCGCAGCGGGACATCGACCGGGTGCTGGCCGTCGCCGCCGAGCATGACGTGGTGATCACGCACGTGCTGGAGACGCACATCCACAATGACTACGTGACCGGCGGCCTGGCGCTTGCCCGCGCGACCGGCGCCGACTACCTGGTCAACGCCGACGACCCGGTCAGCTTCGAGCGGCATCCGGTGCGCGATGGCGATGTCATCGAGGCCGGCGCGTTCAATGTCCGGGTGCTCGCCACCCCCGGTCACACCTTCACCCATCTTTCCTACGCGCTGCTCGACGGCGACGCCGTGCCCGCCGTCTTCACCGGCGGCTCGCTGCTGAACGGGTCGACCGGCCGCACCGACCTGCTGGGCGAGGAACACAAGCTGGCGCTGACCGCCGCCCAGTTCGGCTCCGCGCGACGGCTGGCCGGCGAGCTGCCGGGCACCGCGCAGGTCTGCCCGACGCACGGGTTCGGCAGCTTCTGCTCGGCTTCCGCCGCCGCCGGCGGCACCGCGACCACCCTGGCCCAGGAGCTGCGCGGCAACCCCGCGCTGACCATGGACGAGGCGCAGTACGTGGCGACGCTGCTGGCCGGGCTGGACGACTATCCCGCCTACTACGCGCACATGGGCCCGGCCAACCTGGCCGGGCCGGCCGCGTCCGACCTGTCTCCGCCGCGCCAGGCCAGCCCCGGTGAGCTGCGCCGCCGGATCGACGCGGGGGAGTGGGTGGTGGACCTGCGGTCGCGGACCGCGTTCGCGCGCGGCCACCTGCCGGGCACGCTCAGCTTCGGCCTCGGCCAGAGCCTGGCCACCTATCTGGGCTGGCTGATCCCGTGGGGGACGCCGCTGACCCTGCTCGGCGACACCGAGCAGGACGTCGCGCAGGCGCAGCGCGAGCTGGCCAGGATCGGCATCGACCGGCCCGCCGCCGCCATCAGCGGGGGCCTGGCGCAGTGGCTGGACGGCACCGCTCCCGGCTCGTTCGCGGTGGCCGACTTCGCCGGCCTGGCCGCCCTGGCCGACCGCCGCGACATGGTCGTGCTGGACGTGCGCCGCCGCTCCGAATGGGACGCCGGGCACCTCGGCCGCGCGCTGCACATTCCGCTGCACGAGCTGGCCGCCAGGCTCGGCGAGATCCCGCCCGGTCAGGTGTGGGTGCACTGCCAGGCCGGCTACCGCGCCGCGATCGCCGCGTCGCTGCTGGCCGCGGCCGGCCGGGACGTGGTCTCCATCGACGCCGACTTCAGCACCGCGGCCGAGGCCGGGCTGGCCGCCGCCGGAAAGCCCGCCTGACGTATAGACGTTCGCGGCCCGCCGATTTACGCTCGATAGCGGGATACGGGGGGCCTTTCCAAGACCTCCCGTAGGCGAGCGGGAGGAAAAGCGAATGGCCGGACTTGTCAAGGCAGAATGGAAGATATCCGAGCACGCGCAGGCATTAACGTCCGTGCTCCAGGCGGGCGAGAGCAAGCCCGGCACCCAGATCGCGTTCAGCCAGCTGGACAAGGGCTTCCAGGAAGTGGCCGAGGGTGACGGCGACCTCGTCGCGTTCGGCGAGGCCAGCCACGGGGTCAGGGCCACTGGCCTGCACACCTGCGCGGCCATCTGCTTCGTGAACACCCGCCGCAAGGACGGGCCTCTCGGCTACGTCTACCACGCCAACACCGGAAGCATTTCCTTCGCCAAGTTCGCGGAGATCATCAAGGCCATCGGCGCCAAGCCCAGCGACGGGTACGAGGGGGTCTACGTCGCCTATGCCCACCGGGACCCCACCGACAAAGGGCACGATAAGTCAGTCAAGGAACTGCAAGGGTGGCTGGAAAAAGGCAAGATTGTCCAGATCACCGACCTGTTCCTCAACCAGTTCGGCATGAACGGCCACTTCCAGATCGGCTACTGACGCGATGCCGGCACATGTGAAGGCCGCGAGCAAGACGGGGGAGCAGGCCAGGGCGCTGACGTCCGTGGTCCACGACGGCACGGCCGACCCCGGCAAGGAGGTCGTGTTCTCCCAGCTAGACGAGGGATTGATCCCGGTCGGGATTCGCGATGGCGGCGTCGTCACGCTGGGCGACGCGAGCGAGGGAATCCGGGCTACCCCGCTGATCTCGTGCGCGTCTATCTGCTTCCTGAACACCAGCGGGCCGACCGGCTACGTGTATCACGCCAACGCCGGGTCCATCTCGCGCAGCAAGTTCAACGACATCATGGGGGACATCGGCGCCCATGCTCCCTTCGCTGACGTGCTCGTCGCCTACGCGCACCGGAACGCTTCCGACGGCGCGTACGACAGCATGGTGCACGACCTGCGCGACTGGCTCGACCAGGGCAAGCTCGTCCAGATCACCCACCTGTTCCTCAACCGGTTCGGCATGAACGGTCACTTCCAGATCGGCTACTGACCGCCCTGAGCAGCAAGGGGAGGAAACGAAATGCCAGCACATGTCAAGGCCGAGGAGAAGGTGGCGCCCTCGGAGGAAGCCCAGTCATTAGCGGGCGTGCTCCGGGCCGGCGAGGCTGATCCCGGCAAGAGGATCGCGTTCTCCGAGCTAGCCAGGGGCTTCACGGAGGTGTCGGAGGACCAGGGCGCTGTCGTCGCAATCGGCGAGGCCAGCCAGGGCGTACGGGCCACCGGCCTGCATACCTGCGCGGCCATCTGCTTCGTGAACTCCGGCAGCGGCGGCCCGGTCGGCTACGTGTACCACGCCAATGCCGGAGCCATCGACTACGGCAAGTTCATGGAGATCATCAAGGCCATCGGTGCCCGCGGTGAGTTCGAGGGACTGTACGTCGCCTACGCGCACCGGGGCGACTCCGACAGGTCCTACGAGAGCACCGTCGCGGACCTGCGGAAATGGCTGCGCGAGGGCGGCAAGCTGGTGCAGATCACGAACGTGTTCCTGAACCAGTTCGGGATGAACGGCCACTTTCAGATCGGCTACTGAGCCGGGAGGCGGGAATCAGGACGGGCACGGGCGGCTTGTCACTGGCATCACGCTGATCACAGGGGCCTGATACCAGGGGAGTGCCCATGCCCGTCCGACGCCTCAACCACGCGGTCCTGTACGTCGCGGACGTCGCCGCCGCGGTGGGCTTCTACCGCGACGCCCTCGGCTTCGAGGTGCGGACCGAGATCCCCGGCCGCGCCGCGTTCCTGCGCGCGCCCGGCTCGGCCAACGATCATGATCTCGGCCTGTTCGAGGTGCCGGGCGGCGCACCGCAGCAGGGCCGCTACCTCGGGCTGTACCACCTGGCCTGGGAGGTCGGCACGCTCGCCGAACTAGCCGAGATCCGGCAGCGGCTGGCGGGCCTGGGCGCGCTGGTCGGCGCCAGCGACCACCGGGTGTCCAAGTCGCTGTATGCCAGGGACCCCAGCGGCATCGAGTTCGAGGTCATGTGGCGGGTGCCCGCCGAGCACTGGGAACAGGAGATCGCCGCCGCGGACGGCACGATGATCGCACCCCTGGACCTGGACGCCGAACTGGCCCGCTGGGGCGAAAAGGCCACCGGCGCGGCGGCCGGCTCGATTACCTCAGCCGGCCTGGTGGCTGCCCGCCGCGGCCCCCTGCCCGGAAAGGCCTTTTCCGGGCAGGCTGCTTTCCGGGCGAGCCGCCCGGCCATTCATGACGCCCGATGGCAAGAATTATTAGTCGGAAAAGTGGCGCAAATCTACCATGAGCCCACGGGCGGCCATCCCGGCCGCCGTGAGCAGGAGGTATAACCGCCATGCGTCATTCGCGCCGATTATTCCTGACCTCCTTAGCCGCCTGCCTGGCCGTCGTGGGATCGCTGGCGGCGATCGGGTTATCCGCCGGCGCTAGCACCGCGTCGGTCCGGCCCAGCGCGGCGCAGCGGGCCGCTGCCGCGGCGCGAGCCGCGGTGGGACCGATGGTCGGCGGCAGGCGCGGGACGGGCACCTGGGGCACCAGCCGGGTGCCTGCCCGCCCGGTACGCGGGGTGATGCCCGCCGCGCACCGGATCGGCAACCTGACCATGCGCTCGGGCACGAACTGGGCCGGCTACGTCGACACCACCGGACCGCAGGGCGCCTACACCGGGGTCACCGGGAGCTGGGACCAGCCGGCGGTTGCCTGCACGGCCACCGACTCCTACGCGGCCTCCTGGGTCGGCATGGACGGCTTCGGCAACTCCACCACCGAGTCCGCCGGCACGCTGGCCCAGTGCTACGACGGCGTGCCCCACTACTACACCTGGTGGGAGATGGCGCCGACCACGGGCATGGAGCTGGTGGGCTCGACCATCCGGCCTGGCGACGTGATCACCGCGTCGGTGACCCGCAGCGGCGCCGAGTTCACCCTCCAGGTCACCGACGCCACGCACCCGGATGTCCGGCTGGCCCGGCGGGTCACCGGCCTCAGCAACGCCAACAACTTCGTGATCAACCAGGCCTGTAACGGCTGTACCGCCTACACCATCGAGTGGATCATTGGCCAGCCCGACCCGTGGGACTCCAGCGAGGGCTATGCGGTGCCCGACTTTGAGAGCTGGACCTTGTACAACGCGATCGCCAGGGCTGGCAGTTACGTCGGCACCATCTCATCCAACCCGGACAGCGAGCTGACCATGGTCGATCCAGGCGGGAATATCATGATCCAGCCGGGCTACCTCACCGGCTCAGGCGGCGGGTTTACCGACACCTTCGTGAACGGCATGTAGCGACAGCGAAAGCCAGCCCGCTGTCGCTGGGACACTGGCCCGGTGCCGGGCTGATCCTGGTCAGCATGGTCAGCCCGGCACCGGTCGGGACGGCAGGGTAGCGCTGTTTCCGGGCGGGCCGGGCGGCGATTCCTGGCGGCCGATGACGGGAATTATTAGTCGGAAAAGTGGCGCGAATTTACCATGAGCGCACAGGCGGCCACCCCGGCCGCCGTGAGCGGGAGGTAAGTACCGCCATGCGTCATACTCGCCGATTACTCCTGACCTCCTTAGCCTCCTGCCTGGCCATGGTCGGCACCCTCGCCGCGATGGGGCTGGCCGCGGGTCCCAGCACGGCCGCGGTCCGGCCCGGCACGGCCGCCAGCGCGGCGGCCGCCGCCCGCGCCGCGATGAGCGGCCTGCTGGGGCGCCACGGGCCCGACGGCTGGGGCGGCGACCACGGGGCCGCCCCGGGGGTCAGCAAGGTCGGGAAAATCCGCAACCAGGCTCTCCTCAAGGCCACGAACTGGGGAGGCTACGTCGACACGACCGGGGCACCCGGAAATTACACCGGGGTGTCGGGAAGCTGGAGCCAGCCGACGGTCAGGTGCACGGCGACGAACTCCTACGCCGCTTTCTGGGTCGGCATGGACGGCATGAACAACGCGACGCTGGAGGCAGCGGGGACGCTCGGCGAGTGCTACGAGGGGGTGGCCTATTACTACACGTGGTGGGAGATGGACCCGAACACGAGCATCCAGCTAGTCGGATCGTCGATCCGGCCGGGTGACGCGATCGCGGCATCGGTGACCCGCAACGGCACAGCGTTCACGCTGTCCGTCACCGACACCACCCACCCGGACGTCCGCCTGGCGGCGCGCCGGTCGGTGTTGCCAAGCAACCAGGACAACTTCGTGATCCACCAGACCTGCGCTGACTGCCCTGGGTACACGATCGAGTGGATCATCGGCCAGCCAGGCCCGTGGGATTCCAGCGAGGGCTACGCGCTGTCGGACTTCCTCACCTGGCCGGTGCTCGACGCCACCGGGCGGACCATCAGCGACCAGGGCGGCATCTCGTCGTTCCCGTATGACGAGGTCACCATGGTCGATCCGAGCGACAGTGTCATGATCCAGCCGAGCGGCCTCCAAAATGGCGGCTTCATCGACAACTGGGTGGCCGGGATGTAGGTAACGGCCCCGCCCGGCTGCCCGGCACCGAGGTGCCGGGCAGCCGGGCGGCCGACCAGGCCCGCCGCTGGCATGCCCGGGATCGCTAGGCCGAAGCCTTGCGGTGGCTGGGCTCCCGTGCCTGCGCATAGTCCAGCGTCATGTCCGCTAGCAGCTTCTGGATCCGCTCGCCGAACCTGGCCTCGAGTTCGCTGGCGGGTAGCGTGGGCTGGCGGGAGTCCCCGGAGGCGAGCTGCTGGCGAAGCACCAGGAGGGCTTCTACGCCGGTCGTGTAGCCATCCCCGCCCGGGTGCGTGTCTCCGGCGCGATGGCCGGGGTACTCCAAGACCACGAAGGCAGCGCAGCGCCGTTCCGGGCCGCTGTCGAGTAGCTGGTCGACGCGCTGATGAGACAGCCTCAGCAAGGTGGCCGCGTCTCGGAGTGAGTAGCCGCGATCGGCGAGGGCGCGGGCCGCCACCGCTGACCGCTCGTGCCACAGGTCCCGGGCCGCGTCCAGCCATGCCCTCGCCCCCCTTGCCTGACGGACCAGATCCCCGGCGTCACCCGGCAGGTCGTACTCCACGTCCATCTCAAAGGAAGCTTCATCGGCATCGAGGACAGTGGCGATGAGGTCACGACCCATCGCCTCAATCCTGGTCAGGGTACGCGCCTGGGTGAGTGCGTTGAGCGGGGCCGGGTTGGCACCGTCGCTGGCGCCTGTTACCCGGGCGAGCCACCAGCCTTCGTCCTGCCAGACCCGGACCTGATATGCGGGCGTCACTTGTCCATCCACCCCTTCCCGAGATAGGGCTCGAAGGCCGCCTCTATCTCCCGCGCGACCACCGGCGAGAGATCGCCGGGATGCCGCGGGATCGTCGTCCAGGCCAGCATGACCTGCCCCTTGCCGCGTCGCCGGCCATCCCTTCCGGTTAACTCGCGCACGCTCCAGTCCCCGGCGACGCGGCGTGCGGCTCTCCGGAGCAGGCGCTCGGCCTGCGCAGCGGTTCTCGATCCACGGACCACAATACAAGTCTAGACGGATAGACAAAATGCTGTCTACTGGCCTAGACGGAGAGGGATGGGCTGCCTAGTCGGAGCCCGGCGGGCGGGTGGCTACTTCGATGGTGCCCTTGTAGGCGATGCCGCGGATGTGCACGACCGGGGCGTCGCGGGGGGCCAGCCGCTCCAGTTCCTCCTGCTGCGACCAGCCCTTGCTGACGCCGAAGCCGTCCAGCTCGACCCGGACGCCGGGCGGCACCAGGACGTCGATGCGGGACTTGTAGGCCACCGCGAGCACCGTGGTGACCGGCGCGGTCAGCTCGGCGGCGCGCAGGTCCAGCCAGCCGCTGCCCTTGTAGACGACAGAGGTGAACCGCTCGGGCACCCGCCACCGGCCGCCGCGCCTGATCGAGTTCTTGTAGGCGATGGCGTACCGGCCTGGCGCCGGTCCGGCCAGCACCGAGGTGGCGAACGCGGCGGGCCGCGGCGGCCCGCTCGGCAGGTCGGTGGTGATCTGCTCTAGGTCGGCAGTGGTCCTGGCGGTCAGCGCGGCCCGCATCCGCTCGTCGAACTCGCCGTCGTCGAGGCGGCCCTCGGCGAATGCCGCCTGCAGCACCTGGGCGACCGCGTCGCGCTCCGCGTCGGACACGCGCATCGCGGGCCGGGCGGGCTCGGCAGGCCGCTCCGCAATCGCGGGTGCGGCGGGGCGCGGGTCGCGTGCGTCCATCCTGGTCTCCTCTGGCCTGCGGCGCTAAGTCGCGATGTATCTTAACCCGTGGGCCCGCGCCGCCGCGACTGCCGCCTACCCGGCCGCCACAGTGGCCGGAACGAGGGTGTCGTACAGCCGCACCGTCTGCTGCGCGATCGTCGCCCAGCTGAACTCCGCTACCGCGCGGGCACGGCCGGCCCGCCCCAGGGCGGCCGCCCGCTCCGGATCGGCGACCAGCGCGTTCAGCGCCGCCGCGAGGGCGCCGGGGTCGCCGGGCGGCACCAGCAGCCCGGTCTGCCCGTCCGCGACGACCTCGGGGATGCCGCCGACCGCCGACCCGACCACGGCCGTGCCGCAGGCCATCGCCTCCAGGTTCACGATGCCCAGCGGCTCATACAGCGACGGGCAGGCGAACACGGTGGCGTGGCTGAGGATCTGGATCACCTCGGGCTTGGCCAGCATGCTCCGGGATCCAGATCACCCCGGGCCTGGTCGCCCGCAGGTGCTCGACCAGCCCGGCGACCTCGGCGGCCAGCTCGGGGGTGTCGGCCTGCCCGGCGCAGAGCACAAGCTGGGCTGCCCGGTCGCAGCGCGGCGGCGGCGCGCAGCAGCACCGGCAGCCCTTTCTGCCTGGTCACCCGGCCGACGAACACCACCGATGGCGCGGCGGGGTCGATGCCGTAGCGGTCCAGCACGCCGGTGCCGGGATCGGGCGCGTACTGCGCGGTGTCGATGCCGTTGCGGATCACGTGCACCCGCTCGGGGCGGACCGCCGGGTAGGCAGCTCAGGATGTCGGCCCGCATCCCGTCGGATACCGCGATGACCGCGGCGGCCGCCTCGATGGCAGTCCGCTCGCACCAGGACGACAGCGCGTAGCCGCCGCCGAGCTGCTCGGCCTTCCACGGCCGCAGCGGCTCCAGCGAGTGCGCGGTCAGCACGTGCGGGATGCCGTACAGCAGCCCGGCCAGGTGGCCGGCCGAGGTTGGCGTACCAGGTGTGCGAGTGCACCAGGTCGGCGCCGCCGGTCCCGGCGGTCATGGACAGGTCGGCGGAGATGGCTCTGAGCGCGCGTTGAGGACCCGGCCAGCGCCGGCCACGGCCGGTGCGCGACCGCGCCGTCCCGGTCGGCGCCCTGGCAGTGCACCGTCACCGGTCGACCAGCCTGGCCACCTCGCGGGCCAGGTACTCGACGTGCACGCCCGCCCCGCCGTACACCTCGGGCGGGTACTCCCTGGTCAGCATCGCCACCGCCAGGCGGCGGCCGGGGCCGGTCACGGCTCGACGACCTGGCCCTTGCCGACCACGGTGACCCCGCCCGCCGACACCGCGAACCCGCGCGCCCGGTCGTGCTCCTTGTCGACGCCGACCATCGACGCCCTCGGGCACCACCACGTTCTTGTCCAGGATCGCGTTCCGCACCACCGCGTTCCGGCCGATGCGGGTGTTGTCCAGCACCACCGCCCGCTCCACCCGCGACCAGCTGTTCACCCGCACCCCCGGCGACAGCACCGAGTCGCGGACCAGGCCGCCGGACACGATCACGCCGTTGCTGACCACGCTGTTGATGGCCCGGCCGATCCGGTCGCCGCTGTCGTGCACGAACTTGGCCGGCGGCTGGGACGGCACGTGGGTGAGGATCGGCCACTTGTCGTTGTAGAGGTTGAACACCGGGTGCACGGCGCACAGGTCCATGTGCGCGTCGAAGTAGGAGTCGAGCGTGCCCACGTCCCGCCAGTAGCCGGCGTCGCGCGGCTCGGCGCCCGGCACCTTGTTGTCCAGGAAGTCGTAGACCTGCGCGGTGCCCTCGCGGACCAGCATCGGCACGATGTCGCCGCCCATGTCGTGCCGGCTGGCGGGGTCGGCGGAGTCCTGCTCGCAGCGCGTCGACCAGCACGCTGGTGGTGAACACGTAGATGCCCATGGACGCGAACGCCTGGTCCTGGCGGCCGGGCATCGGCGGCGGGTCGGCCGGCTTCTCCAGGAACGCCTCGATGGTCCGGCCGTCGCTCGCGGTCTTGATGACGCCGAACGCGGACGCCTCCGCGCGCGGCACCGGGATCGCCGCGACGGTCACGCCCGCCCCGTACGACCGGTGCTGCTCGATCATCTGCATCGGGTCCATCCGGAACACGTGGTCGGCGCCGAAGACCGCGACGATGTCCGGCTGGTCGTCGTAGACCAGGTTCAGCGACTGGTAGATCGCGTCGGCCGAGCCGGTGTACCAGTGCGGGCCGAGCCGCTGCTGGGCCGGGACCGGCGTGACGTAGTTGCCGAGCAGGCTGCTCAGCCGCCAGGTGGTGGTGATGTGCCGGTCCAGGCTGTGGCTCTTGTACTGGGTCAGCACGCAGATGCGCCGGAAGCCGCCGTTGACCAGGTTGGACAGTGCGAAGTCCACCAGCCGGTACAGGCCGCCGAACGGCACCGCCGGCTTGGCCCGGTCGTCGGTCAGCGGGGCCAGGCGCTTGCCCGCGCCGCCGGCCAGCACGATGCCCAGGATTCGCGGCTGGTCTGTCATCAGCCACCTCCCGTGACGGGCTCCGCTTCGGGGCCAGACCGCCTCGGCGCGGCAGGTGCGCTGCCTGACGGCTATGTCGGGCGAGTTACCCGTATCTTGGACTGCTCATGCGGCAGAAGCTCCCAGTCGTCCATGAACCGCGCATGAAGCCCGTGCCGCTCCGCCAGGTTCGTCAGGGTCTGGGTCCGATAGTAGAAGTCCTCGCGCAGCACCTGATGCTCGGCTCCCTCGGTGCGGTCGAAGGTGAAGTCGAAGAACCCGCCGGGCACCATCACCCGGCCGACGTGCGCCAGGCACTCGTCGATGACCGCGAGCGGGGAATGCGAGAACACGCTGTGCGCGTGCACGACATCGAACTGCGCGTCGGGCAGGAACTCCAGCCGCAGGTCCCTGACGATGCTCAGGTGCGGCAGCTTGGCCTGCAGCCCGTACCCGATCACGGTCTGCTGCGCCGCCAGCAGGATGTCGGGGGAGATGTCGACGCCGTAGTAGTTCTCGGCTGTCCAGGTAGTCGATGAACAGCCGCCCGGCGCGCAGGTTCCCGCAGCCGATCTCCAGCATCCGGTGCGCGGGCTTGAGCCCGTGCCCGGCCAGGTAGTCGAACTGGAGCTGGCCGATCTCCAGCCAGGACTCGTGGGTCTTGCTGCCGACCGCGCCGTCCGGCTGCGGGCGGCGTCCGAGCGCATCACGGCCCGGTAGTAGGCGACGTGGTCGCGGGCGCGCAGCGCCAGCCAGGCGTCCCGGCCGCGGCGCCGGGCGTAGCCGGCGATCCGGTCCGGGTGCTCTAGCGCGTAAGTGATCTTGTAGGCCAGCCGTGACCTGTCCTTGGCATGCACCCGCCTCAGCGTAGGCGGGCAGGACGCGGCAGCGAGGGAACTTGCCGGCGCTGCGTAACTCTCGTGTACGGAAAGTTACCGCGCTTTGACCGGCGGCAGGCGGTCTGTCCCGGTCCCGGCACGGCCCGCGGACGTGGGGCTAGTTCCGCTCTAGCTCTGGTGCCGGCTCCTCCAGGTCTTCCCCGGCGTGCCGCCCGGTCGCCCGGGTGGCCAGCAGCCGCGCGGTGTGCACGCCGGCGCCGACGCATGATCCCCCAGGCCAGCGCCTCGCCCAGGGCGACCTGCGGGTCTTCCGGGTGCTCCGGCGGCTTCCTGCCGGTCGCCTTGGTCCAGGCGAAGGCGAGCAGCTTGCGCGCCAGGAAGGCGGCCGCCATCCCGGCCACCGCGTTCATGGCACGTGTCCCCGCGTCAGCCTTCTTGGCAGACATCTGGTGCTCCCTCCTCGCGACCCTTGCGGCGTCGCTCGATCATGCCATGGAGGTCTCGCCGGCGCGGGCACGGCGGGCGCGATAGCTCGATCGCCGTCGCCAGCTTGTCCGGGTGACGCGTCCCGACCAGCCAGTACGGCGGGACCGGGCTGTCCCCGGCGACCTCGACGTACACCGCGCGCTTGCAGATACGGCCTGGTCAGCATGAGCGCCGCCGGGTCGGCCAGCGGGCCGCGCAGCTTGGTGGTCTGCGCCTCGTCCAGGGCCTGCACCTTCCCGGCCCGCGCCAGCGGCAGCACGGACTTGCCGGCCCGCAGCTCCCCGCCGTTGACCTCGACCGCGAACCGGCCCCAGACCACCAGCGCCAGCGCCGGGCCGCCGAGCAGCACCACGTAGACCGCGTACCCGATCGCCATGCTGAACCCGGCCCAGACGATGGTCGCGAAGCTGGCCATGGTGAACATGCCGAGCACCCAGTACGACGCCGGCACGCGGAGGCGCTCCCGGTAGTTACGCATGAGAACACCGTAGTTGGTTACATGGACCCCATGACGGACCACCCGACCGCAGAGCAAGACGCCGGCCTCACGTCGGCGACCGCGGCGGCCGGGGAGGATCTGCGGCACCCCCGGCCCGCCCGCCGGCCCCGCGGCCCGGCACTGGCCCGCCCGGTGCCGCCGGGTGGCTGCGCGGGATCGGCCTCCGGCTGCGGGCGGCCGGCGCCGCGGCCGCGGAGGACCCCAGCCACGAGGCGCCGGGCCCGGCCACCGCCGGCGTCCCCGCCGCGGTCGTGCTGGTCCCGCCCGATGAGCAGGTGCCGCGGATCCTGCGCCAGACCGCCGCCTGGGCGTGGCGGCTCATCCTGGTCGCCATCCTCATCTACGGCACCTTCCGGGTGGCCGTGCAGCTGCGCCTTGTCGTGCTGCCGTTCATCGCCGCGCTGCTGCTCACCGCGCTGCTGCAGCCGCTGGCGGCGCGGCTGCGCCGGTCCGGCGTGCCCGCCCTCGCCGCGACCTGGCTCACCCTGCTGATGGCGATCGTCTTGATCGCCGGCGCGGTGACGCTGACCGCCAACCGGGTCAGCGCCGACTACCCGACCCTCGTCGCCGAGGTGAAGCGGACCGCGAACCAGGTTCAGCGGTCCCTGGCCGGCCCGCCGTTCCACCTGCACGGCGCCCGGCTCCAGCAGCTCACCAACCAGGTCGCTGAAGTTCATCTCCCAGCACCAGTCGGTGATCGCCGGCACCGTGGTCACCGGCGGGCGGATCTTCCTGGAGATCCTGACCGGCCTGGTGCTCACGCTGTTCATCTCGTTTTTCCTGCTCAAGGACGGCGCGAAGATCTGGCGCTGGCTGATCGGCGGGCTGGCGCCCGAGGCCCGCAGGCGCATGTCGAACGCCGGGCGACGCGGCCTGGCACGTGCTGACCAGCTACGTCAGGGGCACCACCGTCGTGGCCGCCATTCACGCCGTCTTCATCGGCCTGGCGCTGTGGCTGCTTGGCGTGCCGCTGCTGGTCCCGCTGATCATCCTGGTGTTCCTCGCCGCGTTCATCCCGCTGATCGGCATCCTGGTCGTCGGCGCGCTGGCCATCCTGGTGACGCTGGCCACCAAGGGCTGGCTGGCCGCCGTCATCCTGATAGCGGTATTCCTGGTGGAGAACCAGATCGAGGGTCACCTGCTGCAGCCGCTGGTGGTCGGCAGGGCAGTGCGGCTGCACCCGCTGGCGATCATCCTCGCGCTCGCCGTCGGCGGGGTGACCGCGGGGATCCCCGGCGCGATCGTCGCCGTCCCGGCCGCTGCGGTGATCACCTACGCGTGGCCGTTCCTGCGCGGCTCCGGGCACGCGCCGGAGCCGGAGCCGGGACCGTCGGCGGAAGGCACGGAAGGCTAGCTGCCGGCGGTAAGGTGCTCCATCGGCGGTCCCAGCATGAGGGTGGTGAGCCATGCCGCATGGCGGCGATTTTCCCGAGCGCGTCGAGATGCTGATCACGCGGCTCGATCCAGGCCTGCCGCTGCCCAGCCGCGCGCATCCCGGTGACGCCGGCGCCGACCTGTACGCGGCGCAGGACGTGGAACTGGCCCCCGGCCAGCGCGCCCTGGTGCCCACCGGCGTGGCCATCGCGCTGCCGGACGGGTTCGCCGCTTTCGTGCACCCGCGCTCCGGCCTGGCCGCCCGGCACGGGCTGACCCTGGTCAATGCGCCCGGTACTGTCGACGCGGGGTACCGTGGCGAGATCAGGGTGACGCTGCTCAACACCGATGCCGATCACCCGGTCCGGCTCCAGCGCGGAGACCGAATCGCCCAGCTGGTCATCCAGCGCGTGGCGTATCCGGATGTTCTGCGAGGTCGAGACACTGCCGGGGTCGGCCAGAGGCGAGGGCGGGTTCGGCTCGACCGGCGGTCACGCCGCGAGCGCGGCCAGCCGGAGGTCCCGGCAAGGCTAACCCCGGTTGCCAGACGAAGGAGCGTGCGGGGTGTTCGGACGACGCCGCCGCGAGGACGCGGAGCGGCCCGGCGATGCCGGGATCAGCGAGCAGGACGCCGAGGACGCTCGAGGACGACGAGCCTGACGACGAGTACGAGGACTACGAGGACGAGCTGGGCGAGCCGGAGGACGGTGAGCCGGGCGACGAGCGGGACGACGCGCCCGCGGCCCGCAGGTCCGGCCCCGCCGAGGATCTCGGCGACCCGATGACCTGGACCCGGCTGCGCGATCCCGCCGCGGCCGGGCCCGGCACGGGCACCGGGCGGCCGGCCCGTGGGACGCCGCGGCCGGCTATCCCGAGTCCGACCGGATGGAGTTCGGCAGCCTGCTGGTCCCGGCCAGGGAGGGCTTCGACATCCACATCCCGATGGACGGCGAGAGCGGCATCATCGTCGTCTACGGCGAGAGCGCGCTGGAGCTCCAGGCGTTCGCCGCGCCCAAGCGCAGCGGCCTGTGGGATGAGGTACGGCAGGAGATCGCGGCCGAGGTCGCCGGAAACGGCGGCCGCAGCGAGGAAGCCGACGGTCCTTTCGGGCCTGAACTACTGGCGCGCGTGACTCCCGCTCCCGACCAGGGCAGCCCTCAGCCCCAGTCCCTGCGCTTCCTGGGTGCTGACGGCCCCCGCTGGTTCCTGCGCGGGCTGCTGACCGGTCCGGCGGCGCAGCGCCCCGAGCTGGCGCAGCCGTTCGAGGAGATCTTCGCGGACGTCGTGGTGGTCCGCGGCGAGCACGCCGAGCCGCCGCGCAAGGCGCTGGACATCTCGCTGCCCGAGGAGGCCAGGCAGGTCATCGAGCAGCAGGCCGAGGCCGACGGCATGCCCAACCCCTTCGAGCGCGGCCCGGAGATCACCGAGATCCGCTAAGTCGCCCGGCGCGGGCGGCGCGCGGCTACGCGCCCGCGTGCAGGAGCCTGGCCAGGTCGGCCTCGACGTCCTGGCTGGTCACGAACAGCAGCTCGTCGCCCGACTCCAGGGGGTCGTCGCTGCTCGGCACGATGACCCGGCCGTCGCGCAGGATCGCCACCAGCGCGGTGTCGGCCGGCCAGTCGATGCTGCCGACCCGCTGGCCCGCCAGCGGCGCGTCCGCCGGGATGGTCAGCTCGACCAGGGTGGCGTCGCTCTGCCGGAAGGTCATCAGCCGGACCAGGTCGCCGACGCTGACCGCCTCCTCGACCAGGGCGGAAAGCAGCCGGGGCGTGGATACCGCGACGTCCACCCCCCAGGACTCGTTGAACAGCCACTCGTTGTCCGGCAGGTTGATCCTGGCCACCACCCGGGGCACCCCGTACTCCGTCTTGGCCAGCAGCGAGGTGACCAGGTTGGCCTTGTCGTCGCCGGTCGCGGCGATGACCACGTTGCACCGCTCCAGCGAGGCGTCGTCCAGCGCGGTGATCTCGCAGGAGTCGGCGAGCAGCCACTCGGCGCCGGGCACGCTGTAGACCTTGATCGCCTTAGGGTCCTTGTCGATCAGCAGGACCTCGTGGCCGTTCTCGATCAGTTCCTTGGCGATGGACATGCCGACGGCGCCGGCGCCCGCGATGGCGACGCGCATCAGTGCGCTCCCTTTCCTGGCACCGGCCGGCAGAACAGCCCGGCGATCCGCCCGATGTCGCCCTCCTCGGCGACCACGTGCAGCACGTCACCCTCCTGGAGCACGGTGCCGGGGCCGGGGATCATCGCCTGGCCGAGCCGGGCGATGAACGCGATCCTGGTCTGCGCCATCTCCTCAAGCGCGGACACCTTCTCGCCCAGCCAGTCGTCCACGCAGGCCACCTCGGCCAGCACGATCGCGCCGGTCGGGTCGCGCCACAGCGGCTCGGCGCCCTCGGGCAGCAGGCGGCGCAGCATCTGGTCGGCGGTCCAGCGCACCGTGGCCACCGTCGGGATGCCCAGCCGCTGGTAGACATCGGCGCGGCGGGGGTCGTAGATGCGGGCCACCACCCGCTGCACGCCGAACGACTCCCTGGCGACCCGTGCGGCGATGACGTTGGAGTTGTCACCGCTGCTGACGGCGGCGAAGGCGTCGGCGCGCTCGATGCCGGCCTCGGCCAGGGTCTCCCGGTCGAAGCCGATGCCCGTGATCCGGCTGCCCTTGAAGCCGGACCTGAGCTTCCGGAACGCCTCGGCGTCCCGGTCGATGACCGCGACCGAATGGCCCTGGTCCTCGAGGATGTGGGCGATCGTGGAGCCGACCCGCCCGCACCCCATGATGACGATGTGCACGCTCTTCCTTCCCGCCCGGATCAGTGCTTGATCACGGTATGCCCAGATGCTGCCCGGTGCTAGCCCGGCGGTACCCCTCCTGCCCAGCCGGCGAGCGGGCACGGCAACATGGTGCCAGTGACCTCCCGCCCGCTGACCGGACCCCTGCCCGGAGACGTGCTAGAACTGACCGCCGGCGAGGCCGCGCACGGCGGCTGGTGCGTCGCCGAGCGGACGGCAGCCTGGTGGTGTTTGTCCGGCATGCGCTGCCCGGCGAGCGGGTCCGGGCCAGGATCACCCAGGTCACCAGCCAAGCTTGCCAGGGCCGACGCCGTCGAGATCCTCGACCCCTCGCCCGACCGGGTGCCGCCGCCGTGCCCGCACGCCCGGCCAGGCGGCTGCGGCGGCTGTGACTGGCAGCACGCCAGCCTGCCCGCGCAGCGGCGGCTCAAGGCCGCCGTGATCCGCCAGCAGCTCGCCAGGATCGCCGGCCTGGACCGCGAGATCGTTGTTGAGCCGCTGGCCGGCGATGAACCGCCGCCAGCGGCTCAACAACGGTGCTAGCTGAGAGAGGGCCGGCGACGAGTCGCCGGCGATCGCGGTGCTGCCCAAGGACAGGGCCGGCGAGGCGGGGCATGAGCCGGGACTGGGCTGGCGGACCAGGGTCAGCTTCGCTGTCGGCGGCGATGGCAGGGCCGGGCTGCGGCGGCACCGGTCGCACGATGTCATCGACGTGGGGGAGTGCCCGATCGCGCACCCAGGGGTGACCGCGGCCGGCGTGACCGCCGCCCGCTGGCCCGGCGTCAGCTCGGTCCAGGTCACCGTGGTGCCCGCGACCGGCGAGCGCGGCGTCCTGCTGGCCGGCGCGCCGCGCGGCCCGCTGCCCGGCACCGGCGCCGGCCACGTCGCGCTGATCCGCCAGAACGGGGCCAGGACCGGCGCTGGCCGGCCGCGGCACCCTGACCCAGCACGCGGCCGGCCGGGACTGGCGGGTCGACCTCGGCGGCTTCTGGCAGGTCCATCCCGCCGCCGCCGACACCCTGGCCGCCGCCGTGCTGGCCGCGCTGCGCCCGGCGCCCGGCGATGTCGCGCTTGACCTGTACTGCGGCGCTGGCCTGTTCGCCGGCGTCCTGGCCCCGGCCGTCGGCCCGGAGGGCAAGGTCATCGGCATCGAGTCCGAGCCAGGCCGCCGTCCGCGATGCCCGGCATAACCTGCGTGAGTGGCCGTGGGCGCGGGTGCACCGCGGCGACGCCGGGCGAGGTACTGAGCCGCATCGGCCCGGGCGGCGCGTCGCTGGCCGTCCTCGACCCGCCCAGGGCCGGCGCCGGCCGGCCGGTGATCGACGCCCTGCTCGCCAGGCCCGAGCCCGGCTCGGCGGCGGATGCCAGCGGGCTGCGGCGCATCGCCTATGTTTCGTGTGATCCGGCCACGCTCGCCCGCGATCTCGCCCTGCTGATCGCGGGCGGCTGGACGCTGGGTGAGCTTCGCGGTTTCGACGCGTTCCCGATGACTCATCACGTCGAATGCCTGGCCGTGCTCAGCCGGCCCGGCCAGGAATAGCGAAGGCCGGGCACGGAAAAGCTTCCGCGCCCGGCCTTCGCCGCTCGCTCGCTAGTGAGCTGCTTTGTACTTCGCGACCACGTCGGCCGGGATACGGCCCCGGTCGCTGATGCGCAAGCCTTCCTCGCGCGCCCATTCCCGGACCGCCGACAGGTCATGGCGTCCGCCCGTGCCTGCCTTGCCGCGCCGCCGGACTCCGCCGGAAACCTTCCGGCCAGCCTCGATGTAAGGCCCGACGGCCTTGGCTAGCTTCTCGGCATTCGCTCGGGACAGGTCGATCTCGTAGGTAGTGCCGTCAATCCCGAACGTGACCGTGCCCTCGGCGGGGCCGCCGTCGAGGTCATCGGTGAAGACTATCTCCGTGCGCTGGGCCATAGTTGTGACTCCGTTTTCCCGAGTTGAATCGCCGCTCAGCATACAGGTGTAGATAGCCCGGCGAGATGGAGATCGCTTGTCGTCTGAATGGAGACCGTTAGTACGGATTGGCCGGCATTCCCGCCTGGCCCCGCCTCGATAGGCACTCTGGCCGGACCTGCCGGGTGACTGCCTTTACGGGCCGGGCAGGCGGATGCCAGGGTAATCACGCCGCCCGCTGGGGGTTCCCCTTTGGCCTACCCAGCTGACCTGCCTGTTAGCAGGGCTGCCCGCGTTCGGCTCTGTCCGTGTTTCCGCAGGTCATAGGATGTCTGTCATGAAACTGCGCATCTTTACCGAACCGCAGCAGGGCGCCGATTACGAAACGCTGCTGCGTGTCGCCAGGGCAGCAGAGGACCTGGGGTTCGACGCCTTCTTCCGGTCCGACCATTACCTGAAGATGGAGGCGGTCAGCGGGCTGCCAGGGCCGACGGACTCGTGGGTGACGCTGGCCGCGCTGGCGCGGGAGACCACCTCGATCCGGCTGGGCACGCTGATGACCTCCGCGACCTTCCGGTACCCGGGGCCGCTGGCGATCTCGGTGGCCCAGGTGGACCAGATGAGCGGCGGCCGGGTCGAGCTGGGCCTGGGCGCGGGCTGGTTCAAGGAGGAGCACGAGGCGTACGCGATCCCGTTCCCCCCGGTGAGCGAGCGGTTCGACCGGCTGGAGGAGCAACTGGAGATCATCACCGGGCTGTGGGCGGTGCCCGAGGGCGAGACGTACTCCTTCACCGGGAAGCACTACACGGTGACCGACTCGCCTGGCCTGCCCAAGCCGGCCCAGCGGCCCCGGCCGCCGGTGCTGATCGGCGGGCTCGGCGCCAGGCGGACGCCGGACCTGACCGTCCGCTACGCCGACGAGTTCAATGTGCCGTTCATGGACCCGGAAAAGACCGGCGAGGGATTCGCGCGGGTGCGCGAGGCGTGCGCGGCGGCCGGCCGGGACCCCGGCACGCTGATCTTCTCCGCGGCGCAGACGGCCTGCTGCGGCACGAGCGACGCGCAGGTGCGCCAGCGTGCCGAGGCGATCGGCCGGGACCTGGACGAGCTGCGCCGGGACGGGCTGGCCGGGTCGCCGGAGCAGATCGCCGACAGGCTGGGCACCTTCGCGGAGCTGGGCGCGGAGCGGGTCTACCTCCAGGTGCTTGACCTGGCCGACCTGGATCACCTGGAGCTGCTCGCGCGCCTGATCGGCTGAGCCCGCCGAGCGGACCCGCTGCCGTCGGCCAATCCCATGATTACTGATAACAGCAAGAGATGCCGGCAGGCTGAGTCTCTGGATTCGCAGCAATCACGGGGATTGCGTTCAGGCTACGCGTGAGTAACCCTGGCAGGCTCTCGTGGTGCCGCCAGCCGGTTCGGGCGAGCCGGGTCGTGCCGGCTGGCGGCGCCATCGCGCGGCCACCGCGCCGGGCGTGCTCATGCCCGGGCCAGCCCCGCCGGGTGCGCCCGGCTAGCTCATGTCCGGCTAGTTCATGTCCGGGCGGGTGATCCCGCTGCGCAGCGCGTCGCGGATGGTGGCGGCGAGCAGCTCGTAGGCGGTGACCTGCTCGGGGACCGCCCTGGTGAGCATCACCGGCCGGCCCTCATCGGCGTCCTGGGCCGCCGCGCTGCTGAACGGCACGCTCACCAGCCGCGGAATCCGGGTCCAGATCGTCTCCTCCGCCGGGGCGGGCGGGAACAGCGGGGTGACCTCGCCGCAGCTCGCGCAGACCTGGCCGGCCATGTTCTCCACGCCGCCGAGGATCACGACCGGGCCGCGCTCCAGCTCGTGCAGCAGCCGGTGCGCGTCGCGGTGCGCGACGAGCTGCGGCGTCACGACCAGCAGCGCGAACGTGGTGCGCTTGCCGAGCGCGAACACGGCCTGCTGGATGTCGGCGGTGCCGGGCGGCAGGTCGATCACCAGGCACTCGACGCCGTCCCAGGTGGTCTCCAGGATGAGCCGGTGCACCAGGAGCTGGGCCAGCGGCGCCTGGAACCCCAGCCCCTGGGACTCGCCGATCAGGAACGCGGCGGAGGCGATCTGCACGCCGTGCTGCTGCGCGGCCTGGAGCCTGGAGCCGCCGGCGCCGCGCGGCGCGAACAGGGTGACGTGACTGGCGGACGCCTTGCGGCGCAGGCCCAGCATGTGCGCGGCGTCGGGCCCGTACAGGTCGGCGTCCACCAGGCCGGCCCGCACGCCCGCGGCGGTGAGCGCGAGCGCGATGTTCACCGCGGCGGTCGTCTTGCCGACGCCGCCCTTGCCGCTGGCGACCGCGACGACGGGAACCTGATCGGGGCTGGCTGCCATCGGGCCTCCGCTCGCCGGCCGGTACGGCCGGTGATTCAGGCGACAGGGGCAATCCCGACCGTACCTCGCGCGGGCGAGATGGCGTAGGGGTCAGCCGGACCCGGGGTCGGCGACGCCGGCCCAGGGGTCGTAATCGACCTCCAGGTCCTCCTGCGCCGGCCGGTCCGCCTCGGGGACGTGGATCAGGTTGATCCGGATCCGGGTCCAGGTCGAGGACCGGCCGCGCATCGAGTCGACCAGCACGTCCGGCGGCTCCAGCAGCGCGGCGGCCTCCGGGTGCCGCTCCTTCCACCGGTCAAGCCCGGCCATCGCCTCGGCCTTGGCGGCGGCGCGCGCCACCTCGATCAGCGGCATGGTGGTCTTGCGGCGGCCGCTGGCCCCGCTGCTCTTGCCGGGCGCGGCGGGCGCCGGGGCGGCCGGGCGGCGCTTGGACGGCTGGACGCGCGGTGCCTCGCCTGTCTGCTTCTCGTAGTGCGGCGGCCATGGCGCGTCGGGCAGCCCGGCCGCCTCATCCCTGGCGGCCAGCTCCAGCAGCGCCTCCAGCGACCCGGCAGCGTCGTCGATCCCCGCGCCGACATCGCCGACGCGGGCGAACCGGCCCGGCATGGTGTCGATGGTGAAGTCGGCCGGGTCGCAGTCCGGGACCTCGTCCCAGGTCAGCGGCGCGGACACCCGGGCGTCGCGGGTGGGCCGGACGGAGTAGGCGGAGGCGACGGTGCGGTCCTTGGCGTTCTGGTTGTAGTCCACGAACACGCCGTGCCGCTCCTCCTTCCACCACTTAGACGTCGCGTCCCGCGGGGCGCGACGCTCGATCTCCCTGGCCAGCGCGACGGCGGCGCCGCGCACCTGGGCAAAGCTCCAGCCCGGCTCGATCCGGGCGTAGATGTGGATGCCGCGCGAGCCCGAGGTCTTCGGCCAGCCGGTCAGCCCGAGGTCGGCCAGCGCCTCCCTGGCCACCAGCGCGACCCGGACGATCTGCGGCCACTCCACGCCGGGCACCGGGTCCAGGTCGACTCGCAGCTCGTCGGGATGGTCCAGGTCGCCGGCCCGGACCGGGTGCGGGTTCAGGTCGATGCAGCCCAGGTTGGCGACCCAGGCCAGCCCGGCGGCCTCGCGCAGCACGATCTCCTCGGCGGACCGCCCGGAGGGGAACTTGAGCACCACGGTGTCCAGCCAGTCCGGCCGCGAGGACGGCGCCCGCTTCTGGAAGAACGCCTCGCCCTCGGCACCGTTCACGAACCGCTTGAGCACCATCGGGCGGTCGCTCACGCCGCGCATCGCGCCGTCCGCGACGCTCAGGTAGTACCGGACCAGGTCCAGCTTGGTGTGACCGGTATGCGGGAAATAGACCTTGTCCGGGTTGGAGACAGCCACGGACCGGCCGCTGACCTCGATGATCTCCTTGCGATCCGGCATGGGCTCACCCTAACCCGGCGGCCCCCACCGGGCCGGCCCTGCCGCCGCCGCGCGCGGCGCGAGATGATCGGTACCTGGCGGATCACGCGGGAGGGAGCCAAGGTGCCCGGCTACGACTTCGATCTCGGCGGCTGCGCCCGGCAGGCCATCACCGGCTCGCCGGCCGCGCGGGACTGGGCGGCCCGCGGCCTGACCTGGGCCTACGGGTTCAACCACGAGGAAGCGCTGACCTGCTTCGAGCAGGCGATCGAGGCCGACCCGTCCTGCGTGCTGGCGCACTGGGGCATCGCGTACGCGGCCGGGCCGAACTACAACAAGCCCTGGGACGCCTTCGACCCCGCCGACCTGGCCGCCAGCGTGTCCCGCGCGCACGCCGCGCTGGCCGCCGCCGCGCCGCACGCCGCCGCCGCGACGCCGGCCGAGCAGGCGCTGCTGAACGCGGCTGCCGCGCGGTTCCCCGCCGCCGAGCCGGCCACGGACCTGGCACAGTGGAGCGCCGCCTACGCCGCTGCCATGCGCGAGGCGCACCGGGCGCACCCCGGCGACCTGGACATCGTCGCGCTGTTCGCCGACGCGCTGCTGAACCTGACCCCGTGGCAGCTCTGGGACCTGCGCACCGGCGAGCCCGCGCCGGGCAGCGCCGCCATCGAGGCCAGGCAGGTGCTGGACGCGGCGCTGGCCACCGAGGGCGGCCGGGCGCACCCCGGCGTGCTGCACTTCTACATTCACCTGATGGAGATGTCGGCCACGCCCGAGGACGCGCTGCCCGCCGGCGACTTGCTCCGCGACCTGGTGCCCGACGCCGGGCACCTGCGGCACATGCCGACCCACCTGGACGTGCTGTGCGGCGACTACCGGCGGGTGGTGTCGGGCAACTCCGCCGCCATCGCCGCCGACGAGCGCTACCGCGAGCGGCGCGGCGCGATGAACTTCTACACGCTGTACCGGGCGCACGACCTGCACTTCAAGATCTACGGCGCGATGTTCCTCGGCCAGTCCGCCGCCGCGCTTGAGGGCGCCGGCCAGCTCGCCGCCGCCATCCCCGAGGAACTGCTGCGGGTGGCCGAGCCGCCGATGGCCGACTGGCTGGAGGGGTTCGTGCCGATGCGGCTGCACGTGCTGATCAGGTTCGGCCGGTGGGCCGAGCTGACGGCCATGCCGCTGCCGGCCGACCCCGAGCTGTACTGCGTGACCACCGCGATGACGCACTACGCCAGGGGCGTCGCCTGCGCGGCGTCCGGCCAGGTCGAGGCCGCCGCGGCCGAGCGGGAGCTGCTCGCCGCCGCGGTGGCCAGGGTGCCAGAGACGCGGATGCTGTTCAACAACACCTGCCGCGACATCCTGGCCGTGGCGAGCGCCATGCTGGACGGCGAGCTTGAGTACCGGCGCGGGAATCACGACGCCGCGTTCGCGCTGCTGCGCGGCGCGGTCGAGCTGGACGACGGGCTGCCCTACGACGAGCCGTGGGGCTGGATGCAGCCGGCCAGGCACGCGCTCGGCGCGCTGCTGCTTGAGCAGGAACGGGTCGCCGAGGCCGAGGCCGTCTACCGCGCCGATCTCGGCCTGGACGGCACTCTGGCCAGGGCGCTCCAGCACCCGGGCAACGTGTGGAGCCTGCACGGCTACCACGAGTGCCTGACCCGGCTCGGCAAGACCGAGCAGGCTCAGATCATCGCCCAGCAGCTCCGGATCGCCACCGCCTACGCGGACGTGCCGATCCGCAGCTCCTGCTACTGCCGGGGGATGCAGGCGGCCTGAGCAGGCTGGCTAGACGACCAGCTCGTCGATGGCCGAGGCGAACATCTCGGTGTGGTGGTCCACGTCCGCGGCGGTGGTCGCCGGGCACATCAGCGCCATGTTGTGGAACGGCGTCATCAGCAGGCCCCGGTTCAGCGCGTACAGGTGCAGGAAGTCATCCAGCTCCGGGTCGGCCGCCGCGGCCGACTCCCCGCCGGTGCGCGGCGGCTCCGGCGTGTACCGGTACTCAGTGCGGGCGCCGAGCTGGACGATGCTCCACGGCAGCCGGTAGCTGTCCACTACCTCCTGCACTCCGGCGGTGAACCGGCCGGCCATCTCGGTCATCCCGGTGAACGCCTCGTCGGTCAGCACCTCTTCCAGCGTCGCCCGCATCGCGGTGACCGACAGCGCGTTGCCGGCCAGCGTGCCGCCGACCCCGCCGGTGTCCTCGATGTCGGCCGAGCTGTCCTCGGCGATGAGCTGGGCCAGCGCCGGGGACAGCCCGTAGGCGCCCGCCGGGATGCCGCCCGCGATGGCCTTGCCGATGGTGACGATGTCCGGCGCCAGGCCCCACGCGGCGGTGCAGCCGCCGGGCCCGGCGCTGAACGTGTGCGTCTCGTCGTTGATCAGCAGCGTGCCGTGGCGCCGGGTCAGCTCCCTGACGGCATCGAGATAGCCGGGCAGGGGAAGCACGATGCCGATGTTCGTCATCGCGGGCTCCATCAGCAGCGCGGCAACGTCACCGTGCGCGAGCTCCCGTTCCAGCGAATCCAGGTCGTTGAACTCCGCCACCCGGGTGGTCTGCCGGGGGTCCACCGGCGGTCCCACGTTCCCGTCCCTGCTGCGCGGGCCCTCCGGCGTGGCGATGATGAACGACTCGTCCACGCTGCCGTGGTAGCAGTAGCTGAACACCGCGATCTTCGGCCGGCCGGTGACCTGGCGGGCCAGCCGGATCGCCCACCGGTTCGCGTCGGTCGCGGTCAGCGTGAAGCTCCAGTAGGCCGCGCCGAACCGGCGGGTCAGCTCGGCCGCCACCCAGGCCGCCTCGGTCGTCGGCAGCATGGTGGTCGCGCCGCCGATCTCGCCGTAGCGGCGCCGCACCGCCTCGACCACCGGGACCGGCGAGTGCCCGGCCATCGCGCCGGTGTCGCCCAGGCAGAAGTCGGTGAACTCGTGCCCGTCCAGGTCGGTGACCCGGGCACCGGTCGCGGTCGCCAGGTAGACGGGGAAGCCGCCCGGCCACATTCGCATCCAGGTCATCGGCACCCCGCCGAGCAGGTGATCACCCGCCTCGGTGAAGGCGTCCCAGGACTTCGGGCAGCCGGCCCGGTAGGCACTCTCCTCCCGCTTCATCAGCTCGTGCAGCCGCGGCCTGTCGATGGTGGCGTACTCGGGCATCCGGGGTTCCTCCCTGGGCAGCAGCCTGGCCCCCGATCCTACGGGCGTGCCGAATGAGCGAGTTGTCGGCTTTGGCAGAATGGGCGGGTGACGGGCCTACAGGACGACCATAGCCAGGGACTGACCTTCGAGCGGGTCCAGGCGGCCGCCGGGCGGCTGGCCGGCGTGGCGCGGCGGACCCCGCTGCTCACCTCCGCGACCCTGGACGCCGACTGCGGCGGCCCCGTGTTCCTCAAGGCGGAGAACTTCCAGCGGGCCGGCGCGTTCAAGTTCCGCGGCGCCTACAACCGGCTCAGCCTGCTCAGCGATTCCCAGCGCGCCGCCGGGGTCGTGGCGTACTCCTCCGGCAACCACGGCGGGGCGGTGGCGCTGGCCGCGCGGCTGCTCGGCATCGCCGCCGTGGTCGTGGTGCCCAGCACCGGCGCGCCCGCCAAGCTCGCCGCGATCGAGGGCTACGGCGCCGAGATGCTCCAGTACGACCCGGCCTCGGAGCGCCGCGAGGAGATCGCCGCGAAGATCGCCGCCGAGCGGGGCCTGACCACGATCCGGCCGTTCGACGACTACGACGTGATGGCCGGCCAGGGCACCCTCGGCATCGAGCTAGCCGAGCAGGCCGCGGGCAAGCCCGGCCGGGGCGCCGGCGACGGGCCGGTGGACCAGGTGCTCGTGCCCGTCGGCGGCGGCGGCCTGTCGTCCGGGGTGGCCACCGCGATCCGTGCCCTGCTGCCCGGCGTGCCGGTCATCGGCGTCGAGCCCGCCGCCGCCGACGACACCCGGCAGTCACTGGCCGCCGGGCGCCGGATCACCATCCCGCCGCCCGGCACCATCGCCGACGGACTGCTCGCCGAGCAGCCGGGCGAGCTGACCTTCCCGATCCTGTCCCGGCTGCTCGACCGGGTCGTCACCGTGCCCGATGAGGCGATCATCGAGGCCATGCGGTTCTGCTTCAGCCGGATGAAGATCGTCGTCGAACCCAGCGGCGCGACGGCCCTGGCCGCGCTGCGCAGCGGCGCCGTGCCCGGCGCCGGGCGGCGCACCGCCGTCGTGGTCTCCGGCGGCAACATCGCCCCGGGCACCTTCGCCGCCCTGGTGACCGCCGGTAACCCCCGCGCCGCCTGGACAGTGCCGCCGGGACAGTAGGGTCGCCGCATGGCCGATCACGGGTTCGAGCTTGTCTGTGAGATCGAGCCGCCGACCCGCCCGGACCTGAAGCGGGTGCGGCACCAGATCGGCGTGCTGAGCGTGGTGGCTGACTCGTTCCTGATCCCGGACAACCACCTCGGGCGGGCGACGGTGTCGAGCGTGGCGGTCGCGCATGAGGTGCAGGCGATGGGCGCCCGCGGCATCGCCTGCCTGAACTCGCGGGACCGCAACCTGCTGGGGCTGCGCCGGGACCTGCTGACCGCTGCCGCTTACGGGGTGGACCGGTTCTTGTTCGTCCATGGCGACAAGCCCGCCGCGGGCGGGCGGACCAGCGAGCTGACCGTGCGGGCGATGATCGGGGAAGCCCGCGGCTGCGCCGCGGATCCGGCCTTCGCCGGCTTCCTGCCCTTCGGCGTTGGCGTCACCTCTGGCCTGCGCCCGGTTCCCGAGTGGAAGGCCGCCGCTGACTTCGTGCTGACGCAGGTCAGCTTCTCCGTCGATGCCCTGCTGCGGTGGCGGGAGCAGGCCGGCCTGCGGGTGCCCGTGTACGCGGGGGTGATGGTGCTGGCCAGCGCGGGCATGGCCAGGAACCTGGCCGCCGCGATCCCCGACATCCAGATCCCTGGCGAGCTGGTCGATGCCGTGGAGCGCGACCGCGGCGCCGGGGTGGACGCCGCCTGCCGGCAGGTCCTGGCCATCCGGGACAGCGGCGCCTTCGACGGCGTGCACCTGGTGCCGGTCAGCCGCTACCGGGAGGTCGCGGCACGCCTGGAGCGTGACCTCTAGGCGCTTAAGCCGCCGCTAAGTCCCGGCAGGTACAACCGGTGATGAAGCCTGGCCAGCCTAGGAGGCGCTATGACCACCGGTTCGGTACTCAGCGAGGCCATCACCCAGGAGCTGCGGGACACCATCCTCGGCGACGTGATCATGCCGGGAGACGAGGGATACGAGCAGGCCCGCGCGGTATGGAACGGCCTGATCGACCGGCATCCCGCCGTGGTGGTCCGCTGCGCCGGCGCCGCTGACGTGCTGGCCGCCGTCCGGTTCGCCCGCGACCGGGACGTCAAGGTCGCCGTCAGGGGCGGCGGCCACAACGTCGCCGGGTTCGGCACCTGCGACGACGGCATGGTCATCGACCTGTCGGGGATGAAGGGCATCTGGGTCGATCCCGCCGCCCGCACCGCGCACGCCCAGGGCGGCGTGCTGTGGGGCGAGCTGGACCACGAGACCCAGGCGCTCGGCCTGGCCACCACCGGCGGCGTGGTCTCCGGCACCGGCATCGGCGGGTTCACCCTCGGCGGCGGCATCGGCTGGCTGATGCGCGAGCACGGCCTCGCCGCCGACAACCTCATCTCCGCCGACGTCGTCACCGCCGGCGGCCAGCTCATCACCGCCAGCGAGCGGGAGAACCCGGACCTGCTGTGGGGGCTGCGCGGCGGCGGCGGGAACTTCGGCATCGTCACCTCGATGGAGTTCGCGCTGCACGAGGTCGGCCCGATCGTCTACGCCGGGGCGGCGCTGTACCCGAGGGAGATGGCCGCCGAGCTGCTCGCGTTCTACGCCGACTGGACCGCCAGGCAGCCAGACGAGCTCACCACCGTCGCCGCGTTCCTCACCGCGCCGCCCGAGCCGTTTATCCCCGCCGGGCTGCGCGGCAAGCCGGCGATCGGGATCGCCGCCTGCTACTGCGGGCCGCTCGCCGACGGCGAGGCCGCCATCGCGCCGCTGCGCGAGTTCGCCGAGCCCGCCGCCGACGTCATCGGGCCCGTCCCGTACACGATGATGCAGCAGTTCTTCGACCCGTCCGCGCCGCGCGGCATCCGCAGCTACTGGAAGAGCGCCTACCTGGACGAGCTCAGCCCCGAGGCCATCGGCGCGCTGGTCAGCTCCGGGCAGGGGATGAACGGGCTGTTCCCGCTGGCCGCCATGCACGTGCATCACATGGAGGGCGCCACCAGCTGCCAGCCGGCCGGCGGCAGCGCGTTCGCGCACCGCGACCCGAAGTTCGTGGTCAACATCCTCGGCATGTGGCCCGAGCCAGGCGGCGACGACCCGCACATCCGCTGGGTACGCGACAGCCACGACGCGCTCGCCCCGTACAGCACCGGGGATCCGTACCTGAACTTCCTGGCCGGCGAGGGCAGCGACCAGGTCCGCGCCGCCTACGGCGAGGACGCCTACGCCAGGCTCGCCGCCCTCAAGAGCACCTTCGACCCCGGCAACATGTTCCGCCTCAACCAGAACATCCCCCCCGGCCCGGTAGCCCGGCCCCGGTAACCTGGCCCCGGCACGGCGCGCGGGCAGCCAGCGGCCGGCCGGATGGCCGCGCCGCGGGTCCCGGTAACCTGGCGGAAGCGGGACAAACCGGGACTGGGTCAGGGAGGCGGCGCGATGGTGATGGCCCGCGCCGCGCGGCGCTGGGGCCTGCCGCCGGTCCGCGGGCACTGGCCGCTGGTCTGGGCGATGGTCATCGACACGCTCGGCACCGGCCTGTTCCTGCCGTTCACCATCCTGTACTTCCTGGCCACCACCCAGCTCGGCGTCGCGCGGATCGGGCTCGCGCTCGCGCTAGCCGGCGCGCTGGCCCTGCCGCTCGGGCCGGTCTGCGGCGCCCTCGCCGACCGCTTCGGCCCGCGCTCGGTCGTGGTGGCCAGCAACCTGGTCCGCGCCGCCGGGTTCGCCGCCTACCTGGACGTGCGGTCCTTCCCGGCGCTGCTCGCGGCGACGCTGGCCGTCCAGGCAGGCAACCGCGCCTACTGGCCCAGCTACGCCCCGCTGGTCACCCAGTTCGCCGCCGTCGGCCAGCGGGAGCGCTGGTTCGGCTTCATCGCCTCGGTACGGAACATCGGGCTCGCGCTCGGCGGCGTGGTCGCCGGGGTAGCGGTGACCGGCGGCGGGCTGACCGCCTACCGCGCGGTGGTGATCGGCAACGCGGCCAGCTTCCTGCTCGCCGGCCTGCTGCTGATCTGGCAGAAGCTGCCCTCGCTGCCGCCGCCCGAGCACCGGGCCGGCGCTGGCGGCGGCTGGCGGGCCGTGCTGGCCGACCGCGCCTACCTGATGCTGACCGTCGTGAACACGCTGTTCGCGTTCGCCTCCAACGCCCTCGACGTGGTGCTTCCCGTCTACCTCGTGCACGTCCTGAAGCTGCCCGCCTGGACCGCCGGGGCCAGCTTCGGCCTGCTCTGCGTGCTCGTCGCGTTCGCGCAGGGACCGGTGGTGGCCAGGATCGAGCGGCACGGGCGGATCCGGATGCTGGTGCTGGCCGGCCTGCTCACCGCCGTGTCCGCGCTGGTCTTCCTCGCCGCCGACCCGTTCCCGCCCGTCGTCGCGGTGACGCTGATCGCCGCCGGGGTCGTGCTGTTCGCCGGCGGTGAGCTGATCCAGGCGCCGGTGATGATGGCGCTGTCCGCCGAGGCCGCGCCCGAGGCGCTGCGCGGCCGGTACGTCGCCACGTTCCAGCTCTCCTGGGCGGTCGCGACCTCGGCCGGCGTCGCGGTGATGAGCTGGCTCATCTCCCTCGGCCCGCCGGCCGCCTGGGGCGCCCTGGCGGTCATCGGGGTCGCGGGCAGCGCCGGCATCGGGACGGTCGGCAAGCACCTCGGCGACGCGGCGCAAGCGCAGCGGCATGCCGCGCCGCCGGGCGATCCCGGTGCTACGGCTATGCCGGGCTGGTGACGGCAGTGACGGCCTCTTGACTGTCATGCACGTCCTGCCAACATGTCCCGCCTCAACCAGAACATCCCCACCTCGCTGATTCTGATGCCTCGGTCTGCGAATGCCCCTCGCGCCCCTTGCTGACGCGGAGGAAATGTGGTGACGATGTATTATCGGCCAGAATTTAATCACGGCAATTTGCCGCCCACTGATATCCAGGCATATGCTGCTACTGGCCTGAGCAACTTGTAGCCACTCAAGATTCTCGCCCGCGAAGGGATATCCTGCTATGCGGGATCTCTGGAAGCACCTCACCACGACTGTGGGCCTGGTCGTTTCCGGGCAGCCTGAAGACCTTAATATCATGTCTGCTGAGTGGATCTATTTTGTGAGCAAGGACCCGCCGTACCTGGCCGTCAACTTATCCGTCCGGGCAGCCACCAGGAACCTGATCAGGCGGCAGCGGGAGTTCTGCGTGACGCTCTGCGCGGAGACTCAGGCGGAGATCGCCGATTTCGCGGGCAGCTTCTCGGCTCGCGAGATCGACAAGCTGTCCAGCCTCGCGATCGATCTACGGCCCCCGATAGCGGGGCAGACGCCGTGGGCGGCCGGAGGGCTGGCCGCTTTCGAGTGCGGACTCCGACATGAGGTCGCGCTTCCC
This sequence comes from uncultured Actinomycetota bacterium, assembly GCA_963725175.1. GTDB lineage: Bacteria > Actinomycetota > Actinomycetes > Streptosporangiales > Streptosporangiaceae > DASUBV01. Next base: position 20,859 of record CAVRXH010000006.1, on the reverse strand, counting down.
GGCTATCTGCTGCTGATCGGCGAAGTAGTCGCCGTGCACACGGGGACGGGCCGACCGCTAGTCAAGCATGACCGCATGCACGCACTCGGCGACCAGCTCAGCAGGGCGGCGGTGATTGCGGGAGCCCAGGTCATCTGGCCTGAGCAAGGGCAACCGATACTGCGCGTCGCCGCTACCGGCCACGGTGGGATCGCCGCCGACCGCTGGCGGATCACGCTCGTGGCCCCAGATGGAAGCACGATATTCCTAGGCGAGCACGGGTCCGGTGGTAACGGCGATCTGCTCGTAGACCTACAAATGCCACTCGGCGTGGAGCCTTCTTCCTGCAGAGTTCTGGTCGAGTGCGAGGGCCTGCGGGCCGGCTGGGCGAGCCCATCGGGCCGGGCCGCAGCAATCCGCGGGCAGCAGGAAGCCTGGAATCCGTGAGCGAAAGGAGGTGATCAGCATGTTCGTGAAGCCAGTCCGCCGTTTCTCCTACGTGGCGAAGTAATGTCGCGCAGCCTCATCGGCTGAGACCAGGGAAGAGCACTGTCCTCGCAGTGTTCTTCCCTGCCGGCGATGTAATCCTCGCCGGTCGCGTGCCGTCTTGTCTTCACCAGCAGGTGGCCTATCGCCTGCGGAGGGTTAAAGTGCCATGGAACTGACTAGCCGTATTACACGTGTTCTCTACTTGCCGGGAACAGGTGTGGTGCTTGCGGATGTCTCGGGCCGGATTCATCTCATGGATGACTGCCTCCGGCTCATTCGGTCTTCTCCGGTCATCGATAATGCGCGGCCGATTCACGGGCTTGCCGCCGATCACGGATGGGTTGTCGGACGGGACCGTAGTGGGACTGTAATGCGCTGGGCGCTGCCTGATCTGGATCTGCTGGACAGGCTGGACCCGGCGACCACCTGTGACGAACGGCGGCTTATCGAGGATGAGGTGCCTTCTCCGGTGAACAACCGCGGCATCGGGATCTGGCGCGGCAAGGTCTACGTGACCCTCGGCTACCACGACCAGATGGCCGTCATCGACTTGCCGACCTTCCGTATCGACAAGATCGCACCCAACATCAGCGGCGAAAGCGCGATGGAGTGGATCTGCACGGAGCGCCCCGGCCAGCACGTCGTCTCCGACAAGTACGGCAGGCTGTTCTTCGGGTCACTGGACACCCTCGAGTTCAGCCTGGCCGCCAAGCTGGACGAGGGCACGATCCACCGGGTGCGCTACGACGCCCGGCATGACCGGTTCTGGTGCACCCAGGATTTCGGCGCAGGCGAGAACTACAACGTGCTGAACGGCGTAGTGATCATCCATCCAGACGGCAGCACCGAGACCGAGCGCATGTTCGCCAACGACGACGTGGAGTTCGTCGTCTTTTCACCGGACTATGCCCGCGCTTACGTCGGCGGTTTCGACGGCACGCTGCACGTGTTTGACAACACCGAGAGGCAGCCCCGGCCGGTGAAGGTCCTGCGCGGCTTTACCCACCAGCTATGGGACTGTGTCGGCACACCGGACGACGAGCTGATCATCCTGACTCAGGACGGTATGGTCCGCCGCTTCGATCCGAAGGCGGAGGTGGTCCGGGCGCGGACGCCGTTCCGCCGTCAGGCGGTCTGGGACATCCAGCCGGCCGTCGAGAACCCTGCCAGGCTCTACTGCGCTACCGACGACGGGGTCGCAGTGGTGGAAACCGATTTCAGCTCCGCGGCGGGGCCGCTGCTGCATCTGGCTGCCAGGCATGTAACGGGCTTCGGCTTCACCCGGCGGGTGGCCGCAGTGCCCGGTGGCTGGGTCGGGGTAACCCGCGACCAGAAGGCGTTCCGCGCCGACCAGTCGGGTGGGCTGCTGTGGACGCGTGAGTTCCCTGACCTTGTTCACACCCTCGCGGTGTCACCCGGCTACGACCGGGTCCTGATCGCCACCAATGGCGGGACCGCGGAGCTGGACGCTGACACCGGAGCGCCCTGCGCGCGCCTGAGCGTGGACGGGCTGCCGACCTGGGTCGTCGCTTACTCACCGTCCGGCCAGCGGCTGGTCGGCACCCGCAATGGCGACATCTGCGCCTTCGCCGACGACGGCACCCGGCTGTGGCGACTGGCGCTCGGCGAGTACCCCAAGCGGATGTGGGCTACCGGCACGGCCATCTACGTAAACGGAGCCAATGGGCTGAAGGAGATCGCCCCCGACGGGTCTGCGGTGGTGCGGCACTGGACCGAGTTAATGTGCAACACGACGGAGAGCGGTGTAATCGCCGACGGGCTGGTCTGCCTGTCCTCTTACGGCATGCAACTCGGCGCCTTCGACTATGCCACCGGCGAGGTTGTCGGTCTGCAGGAGAACCTGCCGGACTATCCCAAGTCACTGTCCGTGCTCCGCGATCCGGGCGGCACCGCCTACCTCGTGGTCGGCGGGCGCAGCGGTTACCTCACCACCTACCGGATCGATCGTGGTCCGGCGAAGGGGACCTTCGCCAAGCTTCGCGACGTGTACCTGCCCCGGCAGGAGAGCGTGGCGGAGTGGTGACGGGAGACGCTCGGTGCGTGCTATCGACATCCCTGCCGCGACGGCCGGTCACGCCGCTCCAATCACGAATGTAGCGCTGCGGGCCGACGGCCTGATGCTGGCTAGCTCCTCTTACGACGGCACGGTTCTCACCTGGGATATATCCAATCTCGCCGAACCGCGCCCGGTGACCAGGCTCACGCACCGTCGGCTGGTCAACGCGGCAGCCTGGAACCCCGTGCACGCCGGTCTGCTGGCGACCGCCTCGGCCGACAAGACGGCCGCGGTGTGGGAAACCGGGCGGCCGGAGGCCCGTCTGCTTGCCGTGCTGGCCCGGCATACCGATGACGTCAACTCGCTGGCCTGGCTGCCCGATGGCCGTCGGCTGGTCTGCGTTTCCGAGGACGGTAGCGCCACCATCTGGGATGCGCTCAACGGGCGGTTCCTCAGCCGCCTGATATCGCACGCGGCACACTGCATGATGGCCGCCTGCGGCAACGACGGGCTAGTCGCGACGGTCGGCGAGGATGGCATGGTCGCCGTCATTGACCCCTATGCCGGGACGACGAGCACTCGTCACTATCCCGTTTCGGTGGAAGGCTGCGCCTGGTCGCGCTCGTCAGGGCTACTCGCCGTCGGTCGCGACGACGGCATTGTCGACGTCCTCGACCGGGAGCTGACTGTGCTCAGGTCGATCAGGGTGTCATCCTCGGCGGCCAGGTCCGTCGCCTGGTCCGATGACAGTGGGCGGCTGGTAGTCGGCTCCTACGACGGGATGGTGCATGTGCTCAGCGGGGAAGGCGAGCACCTGGGCCAGCTGAGCGACGACCGCATGTGGCCGCGCTCGGTCGCCGTCGCAGGCGGCGTTATCGCTGTCGGATCGTTCTGGTCCGCCCCGTTCCTGCTCGATCTGGACAGCTGCGAGATCCGGTTCCGACCCGCCGTGCCCACGCATGGACCCAACGCGCTCACCGCGCGCGGTAGCCACGAGCTGTACATCGGCACTGACTCCGGACGTGTGCTTAGAGTTGACCCGCGCCCGCCAGGACGGCTGCGGGGCAGGCCCGCGACGAGGACTCGCGTAGTGACGGAAGGCCCGGTGCTGTCTCTTTCCGCGTGCGGCGGACAGGTCGCCGTCGGCACCTACTCGGGCCGTATCGCGAGCCTGGTCATGGGCGGCGCCACCCGGCTCGGCGATTCGGTCGGCACGCCGCTGCCCTCTGTCCTGTGCCAGCGCCATGTGATCATCGGTGGCACCTACGGCGGCGACCTGGTGGTCGTGGATGCCAGGAGCCTGGCCACTGTACGCCGCGAGCGTGCGCACGACGGGTCGGTTAAGGCTCTGGCCGGCCTTGACGCCGACATCTTCGTCTCCGCGGCGACGGACAGGCTCGTGGCGATCGGCTCGCTTACCGGGCGGCAGACCCTGTGGGAGCACGGCAACCTGGTGAACTCGGTGGCTGTGCTCGGCGGCCCCAACCGCGCGGTGATCGCCAGCGCCTCCCGCGATCACACCGTCAAGGTCGGATGGGTTACCCGCCAGCCGGGCGCCCGGTGGCGGGTGTGCCGCCTGGAGACGCTGATCGGCCCGGATGAGTCGGTGAAATGCGTCAGCCTCCTCGGCACCGCCGACGCTCCCACGGTGTTGGCCGGCTCCTATGACTTCGGGCTGTATGCCTGGGCCTTAGGTCCCTTACCGGAGCCCGGCGGCCTGCGCGGCGGCACGCTCGTGGCCAGCTACGGGCAGGGCCTGTCCTGCATGTGCCGGATCGACCGGCGAACTGCGGCGGTCGCCGGGTGGGACGGCCGGGTGGGGGTCTACGAGCTGGTGCCCTCGCCGCGCCGAACGGTCCGCGAGGTTGCTAGCTTCTGGGTGCGCGACCTGATCGCCAGCGCAGCGGCGGGGGAGCTGGCATGAGCGGGACGCAGGCAAGAGCCGAGGGTGAGCTGGCGGTAGCGTCAGTCCGCGCCAGGGTCCGCATGATGACCGGCCATTCGCCGAACCGGGGCGCTGCCGTCCAGGCTGAGGTCGTTACCTTCGCAGGCCTGCTGGACGGTGAGGAGCACCTGGCCTGCATCTGGCACCCGCAGCGGTCCGTGCCGCTGGTCCGAGTGCACAGCGAGTGCCTCACAGGTGACGTGCTCGGATCGCTGCGCTGCGACTGCGGCCCCCAGCTTCACGAGGCTATCCACACGCTGGCCGGCGAGGGTGGCGTGCTGTTGTACATGCGGCAGGAGGGGCGCGGCATCGGGCTCTACAACAAGCTGGACGCATATCTTCTCCAGGACTCCGGCGTGGACACCTTCACCGCCAACAAGATGATCGGCCGAGGCGAAGACGAGCGCGAGTACGCCGCCGCCGCGCAGATGCTGATCGCCCTCGGGATCCGGGAGATCCACCTGATCACCAACAATCCCGGCAAGGTCGAGCAGCTGCGCGGGTACGGCATCGTGCTGCGTTCCGTACGAGCCACCGAGGTGCATGCCAACCCCTACAACCGGGCGTACCTGCACGCCAAGGCGGAGATCGGAAGGCATCGGCTGCGCTTCTCGACGGAGCAGGGCCGGTGACGGCCAGCGACCCGCACTTCCGCGAGCAGGCGGACCTTACCTGGCTGGACCTGCGGGCGGCCGGGAAGCCGGGCCTGCCTGCTGCCGCCGGGCACAGTGACCCGGCCGCGCTGGCCATGGCAGCGGAAGATCCCGCTGTCCCGCTTCCGGATCGGCTCGCCGCGACCGCGCTCTTGCAGGTCGCAGGCGACCCGAGAGTGCCGGTGATTCCAAGAGTCATGGCAGTTCCGGGCGGTCAGCCACGGATCGGGCTGTCCGCGGACCAGGTGGACGCCGTCGTCGCCCGGTGGCGGCATGCCGGAGTCAGGCGTGCGTGGATCGCCAAGGAGACCCCGGACTGGACAACCTGCCTGAGTGACTTCTGGCTCGGCCGCTACCCGGTGACGAACTTCCAGTACGCCGCCTTCCTGCGGGACACTGGCTATGAACGTCGTCCTTCCACCTGGTATCTCGGTGCCTTCCCGTGGGATCGGCCAAGTCACCCGGTCTGCGGCATTGCCGACGCCGACGCCGACGCCTACCTAAGCTGGCTATCGCAGCTGGCCGGGCACGCCTACCGGCTGCCGACCGAGGCAGAGTGGGAGCACGCCGCCAAGGGCGTGCCGGGCCGGGAATTCCCCTGGGGCGAAGAGTTCTGCCCCGATAAGGCCAACACCAGGGAAAGCGGGATCCACACCACTACACCGGTAGGGGTATTCCCGGCCGGCGCTGGTCCTTTCGGGCACCTGGACCTGGCAGGCAATGTCGAGGAGTACGTCGCCGATAGCTACCGGCCCTACCCCGGCGGAGCGCCCGTCGACGATCACCTGACCCAGGAGCTGGGCTGCTACAGGCTGACCAGGGGCGGCAGCTTCGCCCGATACGGTGACCTGGCCCGTACCCGCCGCCGTCACGGAGCCTTCCCCAGCCCGCTCTACCCGTGCGGCTTCCGAGTCGCGACCGGGCAGCCACCAGCAGGGAGTTGCTGATGCTTAAGGAGATCGGTACGGGCGCAGCCACCCCGAAATCTGGAGCTGGCGCTGTCCGCGAGGCTCTGCGCGACGGAGTCTTCGTCGTGCCCAGCTCAGCCCTGGCCGGCCCGCTCGAAGAGTCTTACGGTCTGCTCGGGGAGTTCTTCAGACTGCCTGGGACAGCGAAGCTGGACTGCCGCGTGCCTGGCACCAATGGCCAGGCCGGGTACACCCCGGCCTTGGTCGAGACCGCTGAGCGATCCCGGCAGCCGGACTGGAAGGAGCTGTTCCACTGGGGCAGGCCGCTGCCCGTGCATCACCCTCTGCGGGACAGGTATCCGGCCCGCTATCCGGATCCCGTCATGCCCGATGAGCTGATTCCCGGCATCGGCTCGGCGCTGACCCGGCTGCACGATGCCCTGCTTGACCTCCAGCTTGAGGTGACGGACCTGATCGGCGCAGCGCTGGGCACCGGGTCTGGCTACTTCAGGGAGATGCTGGACGACGGGCCGGTCGTCAATCGTGCCACCTGGTACCCGCCGGCCGCCACAGCGCCCTCGCCCGGCTCGTGGTGGGCTGTCGAGCACCAGGACTTCGATCTCATCACCGCGCTGCCCCCGGCCACGGCCGCCGGGCTTGAGGTACGGGTCGGCGGCGGCTGGCACCGGGTGACGGTGCCGGGGAAGTACTGCGTGATCATGGCGGGGATGGTGCTGGAGCGGCTGACCAGCGGCGCCGTGCCGGCCGTATTCCACCGCGTCCGCGCCGAGCCTGGCCAAGACTACGGCCGGCTGTCTGTCGTCCAGTTCTGTCATCCGGTTCCGTGGACCGTGCTCACGCCGCTGACGCTGCCTGTCGGCCTGGACGGCGCAGCCGTGTTCCCTGTCCTCACAGCTGGAGACCTGTTCGACCGGACCATGTACCGGATCAACCGGCTGGACAGCGTCAGAGAAGCGGCACGCGTGCCCGCCGGCGCTGACGAGCCGGCGGGCACGGCATCCGCACGGCGTAGTGGTTGCGGGCATGCCAGGTAGCCGGGGGTCGCCACAGCCGGGCCGTACGGAACCGTCTGCGGCGGACAGTCGGCTGCCGACCGTGCCGATGCGGGTTGCGGCTGTCCAGGCTGCTGCTATTCCCGGCGATGTCCGCGGGAACGTCGCAACCGCAGCCCGCCTGACGCGGCGCGCGGTCGGTCTGGGCGCCGAGCTCGCCGTTTTCCCCGAGCTGTTCGTGCCCGCCTACCATCCACCGACGCTCGCCGCCAGTGACTGCCATGACTTACGGGCTGATGAGCAGGGGCTGGTCGCAGACCAGCGGCTCGACCCGCTGGCTGAGGCTGCCGAGGCAGCAGGCGCCGCGGTGCTGATCGGCGCCAGCGTGCGCCATCCCGGCCAGCGGCGGTCCATCTCTCTGCTGTTCATCGGCAGCGGCCCGACCCGCGTCGTCTACGACAAGCAGCATTTATGGGGATCGGACGAGCCGGGGCTGTTCACGTCGGCACCGCCCGGTGCCGGGCCGGCGGTGGTCGCCTTCCGCGGCTGGCAGCTGGGCCTCGGAGTGTGCTACGACGCCTCGTTTCCCGAGCATGCCAGGGCTGCCGCCCTGGCGGGAGCGCATGCTTACCTATGCCCCAGCGTGTTCCTGGTAGGCCGTGACCACCGTCGTGACGTGTACTTCCGGGCTAGGGCACTGGAGAACACTATGTACGTAGTTTTCACCAATGCCATTGCCGGAGCAGGTGCCTGGCAGTTCAGCGGTGGCGCCGCGATCTTCGATCCCGAGGGTCGCGAGCTCGGCCGCGGGCCTGCCAGCGCCGAGGCGGTGATCTGCGCCGACTTTGACCCGGCCGAGCTGGCCCGGATCCGCGCGATGCTGCCTATGCTCGCCGACTGCCGCCGCGACCTACCTGGCACCGTCGCGACATCAGGGCCTGCCCGCCCAGTGGCTCGTCCGCTGCGCCTGCCCGGATCCCTATAGCCTGCGAAGCGACACAGACAAGGACAGGCCAGGGAGACGGTGCGCGATGGCCATGGCTCGTGCTGCGGAACGCTGGGGGCTGCCGCCGGTTCGTGGGCACTGGCCGCTGGTGTGGACAATGGTGATCGACACCCTCGGCACCGGCCTGTTCCTGCCCTTCACCATCTTGTATTTCTTGGCCACCACCCGACTTCCAGTGACGCAGATCGGGCTGGCGCTCGCTGTGGCTGGCGCGGCGAGCCTGCCGCTTGGCCCGGTATTCGGGTCGGCCGCCGACCGGTTCGGCCCGCGGCCGGTCGTGGTGACCAGTAACCTGGTGCGCGCCGCCGGGTTTGCCGCTTACCTGGGCGTCCACTCGTTTCCCGCGCTGTTAGCTGCCGCGTTCGTCGTCCAGGTCGGCAACCGTGCGTTCTACTCCTCCTATACCCCGCTGGTCACGCAGGTGGCCGAGCCGGGCCAGCGGGAGCGCTGGTTCGGTTTCATCGGCGCGGTCCGTAACGTCGGGTTCGCACTCGGGGGCGTGGTGGCCGGCGTGGCACTGACCGGCGGCGGGGTGGCGGCCTACCGCGCGGTGGTGATCGGCAACGCGGTGAGCTTTCTGCTCGCCGGCGTCCTGCTGACGCGGCTGAAGCTAGCGCCGCTTCCGCCGCGCGAGCAGCGGGCCGGCGCGGGCGGCGGGTGGCGGGCGGTGCTGTCGGACCGGCCGTACCTTGTCCTGACGGCCGTCAACACGCTCTTCGCGCTCGCCTCCAACGCCCTCGACGTCGTGCTTCCGGTCTACCTCGTGCATGTGCTCGCGCTACCCCCCTGGACCGCTGGCGCTTGCTTCGGCCTCAACTGCGTACTGGTCGCCTTCGTCCAGGGACCCGTGGTGACCAGGATCGAGGGGCGCAGCGCCACCCGGATGCTGGTGCTAGCCGGCGGCCTTACTGCGGTGTCCGCGCTGGTGTTCCTCGCTGCGGAACCGCTCTCGGTCGTTCCGGCGCTACTGCTCGTCGTCGTCGGCGTCGTGCTGTTCTCCGCCGCCGAGCTGGTCCAGTCACCGGTGATGGCGGCGCTGTCCGCCGAGGCCGCGCCAGACGGGCTGCGCGGCCGGTATATCGCGACCTTCCAGCTTTCCTGGACGGTCGCGAATTCGGCTGGCGTAGCGGTCCTGAGCTGGCTGATCTCTATCGGGCCGCCAGCAGTATGGGGATTCCTCGCGGCCATCTCAGTAGCCGGAAGCGCGGGCCTCGGCCTGGTCGGCGGGCGCCTGGAGCGCGCGGCGGCAGCGCAGGATTCCGCTCCTGTGAGGTGATGGCGGGCACCCGGCCGCCGAGCGGAATGCACGGCTAGGCCGGGCGGAGGGTGATCTCGGGGAGCAGGACGCGCCGCGGGTCCGGCTCGCGGCGGTCGCCGGTCATGGTCAGCTTCGCGACGTGCCGGATGTCGGCGCTGGAGGCACCCACCCGCAGCTCGATCTCGCCGGGATCGACCTGGCGGCGGCACTCGCGGCCGGTGTAGGACGCCAGGTCGGCGTGCAGGCTGATGACGGCGGTGACGGCCTCGCCCGGCGCCAGGTCCACCCGGACGGCGGCGATGAGCTGCTGCACCGGCCTGGCCACCTCGGCGACCGGGTCGTGCAGGTAGACCTGGACCACCTCGCTGGCCGGCCGCACGTGGTCGTTGCGCAGGGTCACCTCCAGGCAGGCCCGGCCGTCCGTCGGCCACTCGCCCGGCCCGCCCGGGCCGCCTGCGGTGACGCTGACCCAGGTGACCGGGGCGTAGGACAGGCCGTGGCCGAACGGGAACAGCGGGGTCGGGTCCACGCTGGACACGCTGCCGCGCTGGCCGAGCCGGGGCTGCCGGTACCCGCCCTGGACGCCGCCGGGGCCGGGGAAGCTGACCGGAGCCGGCCCGACGGGCTGACCCGCCCGGACAGGATGTCGGCCAGCGCCGGAGCGCCCTCCTCGCCGGGGAAAAAGCCGCAGACCACGGCGGCCAGCCGGGGCAGCCAGGCGGCGATGTCATAGGGCAGGCCCGCCAGCAGCACCAGCACCACCGGCGTCCCGGTCGCCGTCAGCGCGTCGAGCAGCTCGCCCTGGCGGCCTGGCAGGTCCAGGCTGGCCGCGTCGCAGCCCTCACCCGAGGTGCCCGCGCCGAACATGCCGCTGCGGTCGCCGAGCACCGCCACGCACACGTCCGCGTCCGCCGCTGCCGCCGCCGCGGCGGCGAGCTGCCCGTCGCCGCCGCCGAGCACCGGGCAGCCCGGCGCGTAGCTGACCGCGTAGCCCGCCGGGTCGGCGCGCAGCGCCGCCAGGACCGTCGGCAGCTCCACGCCGGCCGGCAGGTCCGGGTAGTTCGGCAGCACGTGCACGGGGAAGCTGTAGCAGCCGAGCACCGCCGCCGGGTCGTCGGCGCGCGGCCCGGTCACGCAGACCCGAAGGCCCGGCGCCAGCGGCAGCACGCCGTCGTTGTGCGCCAGCACGATCGACCGGCTGGCCAGCTCCCTGGCCAGAGCGCGCGACCCGGGATCGTCCAGCCCGTCCCCGCCGCCCCGCGCCGGGGACGCGGCCTCGCGCAGCGCAGGGGGATCGGCCGACCAGCCCGGGTCCAGCAGGCCCAGCTCGCACTTCTGGGTCAGCACCCTGGTCGCGGCCCGGTCGATCAGCGCCGGGTCCACCAGGCCGTCCGCCAGCGCCGCGAGCAGCGGCGCGCCGAAGCAGTCCACCGTGGGCAGCTCCACGTCAAGCCCCGCCGCCAGCGCCAGCGCCGCCGCCTCGCCCTTGCCCGCCGCCACGCCATGCTGGCTCTGCAGGAACGACACCGCGAAGTAGTCGGCCACCACCGTCCCGGCGAACCCGTAGCGGTCCCGCAGCAGCCCGGTGAGCAGCTCGGGGCTCGCCGAGGCCGGCAGGCCGTCCAGGTCGTTGTAGGCGCTCATCACCGAGCGCGCGCCGGCCGCCAGCGCCATCTCGAACGGCGGCAGGATCACGTCGGCCAGCTCGCGCGGCCCGGCGGAGACCGGCGCCATGTTCCGCGCGCCGCGCGAGGACGAGTAGCCGGCGAAGTGCTTCAGCGTGGCGACCACCCCGGCCGACTCCAGGCCGCGCACGTACGCAGCGCCGATCAGCCCGGCCAGGAACGGGTCCTCGCCGATGGTCTCCTCCGTCCGGCCCCAGCGCGGGTCCCTGGTCACGTCGAGGACCGGGGCCAGGCCCTGGTGCACGCCGAGCGAGCGCATGACCGCGCCGATCCGCGCGCCGACCCGCTCGACCAGGCCGGGGTCGAAGCTCGCGCCCCAGCACAGCGGCGCCGGGTAGATCGTCGCCTGCCAGGCCAGCAGCCCAGTCAGGCACTCCTCGTGCACCAGCGCCGGGATGCCGTGCCGGCCCGCCGCGACGATCTGCCGCTGCGCGGCGGCCAGCGCCGCCGCGGCCGCCGCCGGGGCCACCGGCGCGGTGCCAAGCGGCCGGGTGAGCTGCCCCACCCCGTCGCCGATCACCGCGTCCCAGTCCGGCGCCGGCGCCGCCTCGTGCTGGTGCGGCGCCATCTCGCCCGCGGCCGAGTCGATGCCCACCCAGATCCCGTAGAGCTGGGCCACCTTCTCCCGCAGGGTCATCCGGGCGAGCAGGTCGCGCACCCGGTCGGCCGGGCTGTGCGAGGTGTCGCGCCAGGTGCCGGCGGAGACTCCGCTGTCGGTGCTCACCTGATCTCCCGGGTCGAGCCCCTGACCACCAGCTCGGTGGCCAGCGTGACATGGGTGTGCTCGGCGGGCTCGCCGCGGATCAGCCGGATCAGCAGCTCGATCGAGCGGGCGCCCATCTGCCGGATCGGCTGGCTGACCGTGGTCAGCGGCGGCGTGCACAGCGCCGACTCCGGGATGTTGTCGAAGCCGACCACCGACACCTCGCCCGGCACCGTCAGGCCGAGCCGCGCCGCCGCGTCGATGGTGGCGATGGCGGACACGTCGTTCGCGGCGAAGACGGCCGTCGGCGGCCGCGGCCCTGACAGCAGGTCAAGCGCCGCCGCGAACGACACCTGCGGGTCGTACTCGCCCGCCCGGACCAGGCTCTCGTCCTGTCGGGTGCCCGGCATCGGCCAGCACCTGCCGGAAGCCCCGCTCGCGCAGCCGCGCCGACTCCAGGTCGGGCCGGCCGGTCAGCATGCCGATCCGCCGGTGCCCCAGCTCCAGCAGGTGCTCGGCGGCGAGCTGCGAGCCGCGCAGGTTGTCCGAGTCGATCGTCGGCAGCCCCGTCGGGCCCGCGTGCGGGTCGATCGCGACCACCGGCGCGCCGTAGCTCACCTCCACCACCGTCGGGGTGACCAGCACCGCGCCGTCCACCAGCGTGCCGCTCAGCCGGGACAGGTAGCGGCGCTCCCAGCCGACCCGGCTGCGTGCCTGGCCGCCCGCCGAGTAGATCACCAGCTCGAAGCCCGAGCCGCGGATCGCGTCCGCCGCGCCCTTGAGCAGCTCGGTGCTGAACGGCTCCAGGTCGGCGACCAGGATGCCGATCACGTTGGTGCGGTGATTGCGCAGGCTCTGCGCCACCAGGCTGGCCTCGTAGCCCAGCTCGTCGATGACCGCGCGGACCCGCTCGCCGGTCTCCGCCGCCACCCCGTACCGGTCGTTGATCACCTTGGACACCGTCGCGACCGACACCCCGGCCCGCGCGGCAACGTCGCGGATGGTCACGCGAGAGCTTGGCTGCACGACGCCAGGGTAGCTTATAAAACGTTATCGATAACGATTGACACAGTCGGATATGAAGCGCAACACTCGCGGCAAGCCGGGCTCGCAGCGCCGGGCCCACCGGCCCCTCACCTGTCTGGGAGATGACCCACATGCGCAGCAACCGGAACCGCGCCGCCGCCGCGACGGCGGCTGCCCTGGCGTTACTGACGCTCGCCGCCTGCGCGAGCAGCGGCGGCGGCAGCTCGTCCGGATCGAAGGCGGGCGGCACCGTCACCCTCACCTGGTGGAACAACGCCACCGCCAACCCGCTCAAGGGCGTCTGGCAGCAGGTCGCCACGGGCTATAACCAGGCCGACCCCGGCGTGAAGCTGTCCATCGACCCCATCCAGAACGAGCAGTTCACCACCAAGATCCCCCTCGCCCTGGAGTCCAGCACCCCGCCCGACATCTACCAGCAGTGGGGCGGCGGCGAGGAGGCCACCCAGCTCAAGTCCGGCAAGGTCGCCGACCTCAGCAAGTACACCGCCTCCTGGATCGGCGAGCTCGGCCACGCCGCGCAGGGCTGGCAGGTCAACGGCCAGCAGTACGGCGTCCCCTACGACCTGCACATGGTCGGCTTCTGGTACCGCAAGGACCTGTTCGCCAAGGCCGGCATCACCGCGCCGCCCGCCACCATGACCCAGTTCGGCGCCGACGTCACCAAGCTCAAGGCCGCGCACATCGTGCCCGTCGCCATCGGCAGCAAGGACAAGTGGCCCGACGCTTTCTGGTGGGAGTACTTCGCGCTCCGCGAGTGCTCCACCGCCACCCTCCAGCAGGCCATGAAGGCCATCAACCTGAACGAGCCGTGCTTCCTCAAGGCCGGCGCCGACCTCAAGTCGTTCCTGGGAACCCACCCGTTCCAGCCCGGCTTCCTCAGCACCCCGTCCCAGCAGGGCGCCGGCAGCTCCGCTGGCATGGTCGCGAACGGCAAGGCCGCGATGGAGCTGCAGGGCGACTGGGAGCCCGGCGTGATGTCCGCGCTCAGCAGCGCCAAGAACCTGAGCGCCCAGCTCGGCTGGTTCCCGTTCCCCGCCGTCACCGGCGGCGCCGGCGACCCGACCACCCTGCTCGGCGGCGGCGACGGGTTCTCCTGCACCACCGGGGCCGCCGAGCCCGCCTGCGCCAACGTGCTCAAGTACATCGACAGCGCGCCCGTGCAGGACAAGCTCGTCGCCGCCAGCACCGGCCTGCCCGCCAACCCCGCCGCCGCGTCCTCGCTGACCGACCCGACCCTGCAGCAGATCCTGCGCTACAGCCAGCAGGCCGCGTTCATCCAGACCTACTTCGACACCGCGCTGCCGACCAGCGTCGGCCAGGCCCTCGACGCCGCCGTCGCGGACTTCTTCGCCGGCCAGGGCACCGCCCAGTCCATCGTGGCCTCCGTCTCCGCCCCGTAATGGCGCACCCCGCGACCGCCGCGGCTCCGGCACGGCCGGCCGGAGCCGCGGCCCGCGCCCGCCGCCCGCGCACCGCCGCCCGGCGGCTGCGCCGCCGGATCGAGCTGGCCGTGCTGCTCGGTCCCGCGCTCATCCTGTTCGTCGGCTTCGTGCTGGCGCCCATCGTCATCGCCGCCTGGTACAGCCTCTACGACTGGTCCGGGTTCGGGCCGCTCAGCGACTTCACCGGCCTGCACAACTACGGCACCGCCCTCGCCGACCCCGTGTTCCGCGGCGCCGTGCTGCACAACATCCTGATCGCCGCGGCGTCGCTGGCCATCCAGGGGCCGCTGTCCATCGGCATCGCCCTGCTGCTGAACCGCCGGTTCCGCGGACGGTCGTTCCTGCGGCTGGCCGTGTTCGCGCCCTACGTGCTGTCCGAGGCCGTCACCGCCGTCATGTGGTCCCTGCTGCTGCAGCCCGGCGGCCTCGCCGACCAGGTGCTCAAGGCCGCCGGCCTCGGCGGCCTGGTGAAGCTGTGGCTCGCCGACACCAGCATCGTGCTGTACACCGCGTTCGCCGTGCTCACCTGGAAGTACATCGGCTTCGGCATCATCCTGCTGCTGGCCGGCCTGCAGGGCATCCCCGCCGAGCTGCGCGAGGCCGCCGCCCTCGACGGCGCGTCCGCCTGGCAGGTGACCAGGCGGATCACCCTGCCGCTGCTCGGCCCCACCATCCGGATCTGGGCCTTCCTCACCATCATCGGGTCCCTGCAGCAGTTCGACCTCGTCTGGATCATGACCGGCGGCGGCCCCGCCAACGCCTCCAGCACCATGGCCACCTACCTGATCAGCTTCGGGTTCCAGCGCTATGAGTTCGGGTACGGCAGCGCCGTGGCGGTGATCCTGTTCATCATCTGCTTCGCGTTCGCGCTGGTCTACCAGCGGTTCGTGCTCCGCCGCGACACCGCCGGCGCGCTCACCAGGGCCGTCACGTGAGCGCCGCCGCCCCCGCCGCCCCGGCCGCCCGCCTGCCGCGCCGCCGCCGGCGGCTGTCCCCGGTCCTCCCCGCCACCTACCTCGTCGCGCTGGTCATCCTCGGCGTCACCCTGATCCCGCTGATCATCGTGCTCCTCGACGGGTTCAGGTCAAGCGCGCAGATCAACAGCTCCGCCGTCGGCCTGCCGCACCCCTGGTTGACCTCCAACTACACCAGCGTGCTGGACTCCGGGGTGTTCTGGCAGTACCTCGCCAACAGCGCCATCATCGCCGTCATCGCCACCGGCCTGGCCGTCGGCCTCGGCTCCATGGCCGCGTTCGCCCTGTCCCGGTATGACTTCCGCTGGCGCGAGGGCATCTTCCTGCTGTTCGCCATCGGCCTGCTGTTCCCCATCGGCGTCGCCTCGCTGCCGCTGTACCTGCTGCTGCAGCGCCTCGGCCTGCTCGACACCCTGCTCGGCGTCGCCCTGCCCGAGGCCGCCTTCTCCCTCCCGTACACCATCGTCATCCTGCGGCCGTTCATGCGCGCCATCCCCGGCGAGATCGAGGACGCCGCCGTTGTCGACGGTGCCTCCCGGCTGCGGTTCTTCTGGCGGATCGTGCTGCCGCTGTCCCGGCCCGCGCTCATCACCGTCGGGCTGCTCGCCTTCGTGCTGAGCTGGAACCTGTACCTGCTGCCCCTGCTCGTCTTCACCAGCCCGCAGCACTTCACGCTGCCGCTCGGCGTTGCTACCTTCCAGACAACGTACTCACAAGACACCGCCAGGATCCTCGCCTTCACCGCGCTGTCGATGCTGCCGGCGCTCGGCCTGTTCGTGTTCGCAGAACGGCACCTCATCGGCGGGATCGCTGGCGCCGTCAAGAGCTGACCCGCGACGAAGAAGGAAGTGACCAGCCCGTGACCACCGGGAAGTTTGAGCCAAGTCGCGCCGACAAGTTCTCGTTCGGGATATGGACCGTCGGGTGGCAGGGCGTGGACGTCTTCGGCGGCGCGACCCGGCCGCCGATGGCCGCCGACCGGGCCGTCCGCGAGCTCGCCCGGCTCGGTGCCTACGGGGTCAACTTCCACGACAACGACGTGTACGAGCTCGGCGCCAGCGCCGCCGAGCGGGACCGGCGCATCGCCGACTTCCGCAAGGCGCTGGACGAGACCGGGCTCGTCGTCACCACTGCCACCACCAACCTGTTCGGCCACCCCGTGTTCAAGGACGGCGGGTTCACCGCCAACGACCGCGACGTGCGGCGCTTCGCGCTCGCCAAAGTCATCAGGAACGTGGACCTCGCCGCCAGCCTCGGCGCCCAGGTCTATGTCTGCTGGGGCGGCCGCGACGGCGCCGAGTCCGGCGCCGCCAAGGACGTCCGCGCCGCGCTCGACCGGCTGCGCGAGGCGTTCGACGTGCTCACCCAGTACGTCCTCGATCAGGGCTACGACCTGCGGTTCGCCATCGAGCCCAAGCCCAACGAGCCGCGCGGCGACATCCTGCTGCCCACCGCCGGGCACGCGCTCGCGTTCATCAACGAACTCGCCCATCCCGAGCTCGTCGGCATCAACCCCGAGGTCGGGCACGAGGAGATGTCCGGGCTCAACTACGCCCACGGCATCACCCAGGCCCTGTGGCACGGCAAGCTGTTCCACATCGACCTCAACGGCCAGCACGGCCCGCGCTACGACCAGGACCTGCGGTTCGGCGCCGGCAACGCGCGCGGCGCGTTCTGGGTCGTGGACGCCCTGGAGGCCGGCGGCTACGACGGCGTCGTGCACTTCGACTTCAAGCCGCCGCGCACCGAGGACGACGACGGCGTGTGGGCCTCCGCCGCCGGCTGCATGCGCAATTACCTGATCCTGCGGGAGAAGGTGCGAGCGTTCCGTTCCGACCCTGAGGTGGTTGCGGCGCTGGCGGCGGCCCGGGTGCCGGACCTGTCGCTGCCCACGCTGGGGGAGGGGGAGACCTGGCGCGACGTGCGCGACTTCACCCCCGACGTGGAAGGGCTGGCGGCGCGCGGGATGGCGTTCGAGCGGCTTGACCAGCTCGCCCTGGAGCACCTCTACGGGGTGCGGCAGGCGGGTTGACCTCAGGTGCGCTTGAGGGCCTAGGTTCACGGCCATGAGATCTGTCGCGCAGCGCAAGTCGGACGCCATCGAGAAGCTCGAGAACGACGAGGACGTGTGGGTGGCCACCGGCGATGACCGCGGCGTCCCGCATCTCGTGCCGCTCTCGCTGTGCTGGCACGACGGCATGGTCGTCGTCGCGGTCGAGGCCAGGAGCCGGACGGCGCGCAACGCGGCAGCCTCCGGGCGGGTCCGGCTGGCGCTTGGCCCGACCCGGGACGTGGTCATGATCAACGCCGAGGCGTCAGCCGTCGCCTGCCGGGACGCGGCGCCGGCGATCGCCGGTAGCTACCGTGAGCGGACCGGCTGGCAGCCCGGTGCCGACGGCGGCGACTGGGTGTTCCTCCTGCTCCGGCCGGTCACGATCCAGGCCTGGCGGAACGTAGCCGAGATCACCGGCCGCACCGTGATGCGCGACGGCGCCTGGCTCGCCTGAGCCGGCTCGGTCGCGTGCGCCCAGCCGTGCGCCACCGTTATCCCGGTGGCTTCAGCGCCGCGTCCGTCAGGACCGCCTCCAGTTCGCGCACGAACGCTTCCATGTCCGTGGGCGGGACATAGCGCGTGTCCGCCGAGAGGCTGAAGTCCGCCGTGTCCGGCACGCCCATGACGTGCAGGAACATCCGGTTGCCCGGGACGTCCTTCTGCCAGCCCCAGGTCAGCTTCGAGCGCTCCAGCGCCTCGCGCACCTGCCCGGGCGCGGGCGGGTCGCCGTCCGGCTCGCCCATCAGCACCCGGCGGTCGTTCACAAAGCAGTCGATGTCCACCTCCTCGCCGCGCTCCCGGCTGACCCGGGCGATCAGCTCGTCCCGTTCCCTCGGGTCGTAGTAAGAGAGCTGATAGGCCCCGACCGCCCGCCGCCAGGCCCGCCTGGTTACCTCGTCAAAATCGGCGTCCACGTCGATCACCACCGGCACCGGCAGCGCCAGCGGGCTGACCGTGCCGGCCAGCTCCCGGCGGAACCGGTTGTTCATCACCACTTGCACCACGGCCGGGGAGATCCCGGTAATCCGGGACAGCGCGATGGCGAACCCGGCCAGCATGACAGTCGTCGTGCTGGTGCCGGTGCGCGCCGCCAGCAGTAACGACGCCAGGTGTGAGGCCGGGGAGCTGTAGCCCAGTTCCCAGTACGGCGGCTCTTGCGGTTCCGAGCCGGAGAACCGGCGGGCCGGGATTTCCCGCAGCAGCCGTTCCCACCGCCGGAGCGCGGCGGCGCTCTTGCGCTTCCCGTCCGGCGAGGCCTGCCAGCGGGCCAGCTCGATCGGCTGCAGCGACGTCACCGGGCCGGCCGCCGCGCCGGTTGCCCGGTCCCTGGCCGCCAGGTCATCGAGCATCATCACCATGCTCGGCCCGTCCGCGACCAGATGGCTGATCGCCCACACCATGTGCGTGGCCACGCCGTGGCTGGTCACGGCCCCCCAGCGAACCGGCCACTCTGTCGCCTCGTCGAACACGTAGGCGTCGTAACGCCGGTACAGGTCCGCGGCGATGTTCTCCGGGTCGGCGTCCCCGGCGTCCACGACGTCCATGACCATCTCGCCGACCGCGGCCGCGGCCTGCTGCGGCACGCCATCGGCGGTGTAAGCGAGGCGGGTGCGCAGCGCCGGGTATCGGCAGGCAAGGAAGCGCAGGTCAGCCGCGACATCGGCGACTGTCGCTCCGACCGGTAAGGACTGATAGCCGCTGATGCTGAAGGAGAAGTTGTGTAACCGCATCTTGGGCAGGATGTCCCACTGGCCCCAGGTGAGGTCTGCGGTCCCTGAATTCCCGCCCTCGAACGGCACGAGAACCTGCTCGCTCATGACGTCATCACCCACGTGCTAGAGGCGTGATCTTCCGGCGCAGCCAAACCGAGCCTACTCCCGCTGCGCGGAACTCCAGAAGGCCCGCATGACCGACTGCTCGAAGCACCGGCAGTTCACTGGGCGGTCCGCCCGGTCCGCGGAACGCCTCCGGACAGGCCGCGTCGTCATCGACGTCGGCGGCGCTGCGCCGGACGCTTGCCGCCTGATCCACTCGATGGAGTCGCCGACCCTCGCCGACCGCGATCGGTCGGCGCTGCATCTGCACGGCCGGAGTACGCTCGGTTTGGCTGCGCCGGTTGCGACCCTCGCCGACCGTGATCGGTCGGTGCTGCACGAAGGTCGGCAAGGCCGTCGCGGAAAGCACCTGCCCTTGACTGCGGACCTGCCCCGTTGAACGATCGCGCGCCGGGCGGCGCCCTACTGTCCTGGCGGTGAGCTGCCACCGGAGACCTCCGCAGGGCGAGTAGCGAAGGTACCCGCCTGTGCTGGGTGATGATCAGCCCGCGTTCCCGCGCACCGCCATGGCATGACGCACCGTTGAGTACGCCACCTCATACTGGCGGGCCAGCTCACGCACGGCAGGCAGCTTGCGATGGTATTCCCGGCGGCGATCCGGACAGCGAGGTCGTCGGCCGCTTGAAGGTAGGCGGAGCGCGGGTCTCCGATCGGGTCGATTTGCAGCATGTCTACGACGATAACGCACTTAGAGCATATACAGCTCTATGTGCCTGAATCAGCAGCGTCCTGGTGCCGCGGTCAAGCAGCGAGGGTCTCGGTCTGGTGAAGCACTTCCAGGTCGCATTCGGGCAGGGCGACGGCCAGGGAGGCGACGGCACAGGCGAGCATCGGCGGGTCATTCGAGCCCTGCCGCCCGGGTACCGCCTCGCTGTCGTCGGCGTCGATGACACCTGTGACAGGGCTATAGCCGCAGCCAGTGGGCAAGATGGCGTCAAAGGCCCCGATGATGGCGTTGATCGCCTCTGTGTCGTTAGCCCAGCGGGCACCATGCGCCGCCCTGGCATGCTCGGCAATTGAGGTCCAGCGCAGGATCGGGTCGGCGGTGACGGGTGTAGCGAGGCTGGTGTCAGTCATGACGAGCGTCCCTTTTCGTGAGTGATGGCGGGGCGGAAGCGGCCCGGTCCGAATCGGCCTATTGAAGATGGGCCGACTAGTAGCAGAAGGTCACGGTGGGGGTGCAGCGGGCGGAATAGCGGTGACGGCAGTGACGGCGCGGATGATCACTGTGGTGACCTGCGCAGGCGTCGAGCTGAAGTCGTTCCACCAGCGGAGTTCGGCGTAACCGTCCTCGCTGAGGGTCAGCTCGGTTGCGCGGCGCTCCGGCCGCTGGAGGACGGCGCTTAACTTCAGTCTGCTGTTCCGGCAGGGTTGACCCTGGCATTAAGTCCCGATTTCGCAAGCCTGGCCGATACAGCGCCTAGCCAAGCATCCGGATTGGCCGCAGGCGGGCCATTGCGGTCAGCAGCGGAGGGCTGTTCGATCATGATCCGACGCTATGCGGCGCGGATTCCCCGCGCTATGGCACTGTTACCGGGCCGGGCCGGAAAGTGCCACGCAGAGTCAGAGTGCCAGGTGCATGAAGTCTGCGAGGTCCCGCATTTCCGGGGTGAGTGTCCTGCGGCGGCTGATGATGCGGGTCACTATGTCGCGAGCGTAGTGCTGCTGCACCAGCCATTCGGGTGCCCGCTGCCGTACGTCCTGAAGTGCCGCAAGCGCCTCGCTGTGCTCACCGAGCAGGGAATGAGCGCTGGCCACGTCTAGGCGGTGGCGCAGTCGGCTTACCAGCCGGGGATAAGGTACGTCGGCCCCGGTCGGCAGTGCGGCGGCGATGGCCAGGGACTTGTCGGGC